>NZ_CP073720.1:582500-5538726 GCF_025137375.1 Dactylosporangium fulvum | reverse complement strand
GGACCCGCAATGCTGTGGAGTCGATGAACTCCACCGCCGACAGGTCCAGCACCAGCCGCGTGGCCCCCTCGTCCAAGGACTGGTGGAGCCGGGTGTGCAAAGGTGGTGAGGTGACGACGTCCAGCGCACCGGTCGGGGTGACCACGATGCAGCCGTCGACCGCCTCGGTTGCGATGGCTTCGGTCATGACCGCTCCTGCGGCGCTGGTCGGTGCGTCAACGGTGGTCCCCCTCGGTCGTGCACCCGGCGTGCTCCTCGAACGAGGGGCGCGGCGGCATCGCGCCACGTTACAGCCCGCCACCCGCGAACGGGCGGATGCCGGTGCGTGACGCCGAACTCGCCGCCCCGCTGCGGGCGGCTCTCGACGGCGACGAGGCCGGCTTCGCCGCGCTGTGGCGCTCGCTGCAGCCGGCCGTCCTACGGTACCTGCACGCCGTCTGCGGTGAAGCGGCGGAGGACGTCGCGTCGGAGACCTGGCTGCAGGTGGCCCGCGACCTGCCGAAGTTCACCGGCGACGCGACCGCCTTCCGGGTGTGGCTGTTCCGCATCGCCCGCCACCGCGGCATCGACGACGGGCGGCGGGTCTGGCGCCGCCGCGAGGAGAGCCGCGACAGCATCGAGGCGTCCGACGCGCGGGCCGTGCCGGACGTCAGCGGTGAGGTGCTCGAACACGCCGGCACCGAGTGGGCCTTGCGCCTGATCGGTGAGCTTCCGCGGGATCAGGCGGAGGCGGTACTGCTCCGTGTGGTCGCCGGCCTCGACGTCGCCGGGACGGCGGCCGTCCTGGGCAAGCGCCCCGGCGCCGTCCGCGTGGCCGCGATGCGGGGACTGCGCCGGCTCGCGGCGCACCCGCAGGTCCAGTCCCGCCGGGCCGAGATCGTCGCGTCGGCCGCCCGTTCCGCCGACGCCCCTGCTGTCGGCGCTTCCGCCGGCGGCTCCGATGTCCCGCGGCGGCGCGGCGCCGCTGCGCGGCCGGCCGAAGGGCACGCGACGTGATCCGCTGGTTCCGCGGTCGGCGCCGGCAGCCCCGCATCACCGCGGACGAGGCGGAGCGACTCCTCGACACGACGTCGGCCGACCCCGGGCTCGAACATCTCGCCGGGCTGCTGCGGTCCGCCGCCGGGCCGGCCCGCCCGCACGAACTGGCCGGCGAGGACGCCGTGCTGGCGGCGTTCCGGCAGCGCCACCAGGCCACCGGCGCCGTCCCCGCCGTGCCGCGCCGCGGACGGCGGGTGGGTGCGCTGGCCGGCTCGGTCACGGCAGCGCTGCTCATCGCCGGGACGGGGGCTGCGGCCGGGAGCGGGCGGCTGCCGGAACCACTGCAACGCGCCGCCCACGACTGGTTCTCCGGGGTCGGCGTGCCGGACGCGAATCCGCCGGCGCCGCCGCCGAGCCAGGCGTCCAGCCGAACGGGCGTCCCGTCGGTGGCGCCCACCTCGGCCGGCCGGCCCGCGTCGTCCACGACGGCGTCGCCCGCCCGGGTCGACGAGCTCTGCCGCGCCTGGCAGCAGGGCAAGGGCAAGAAGCTCACCGACGCGCAGCGGCGCGAGCTGGCGGCCCTGGCGCAGGGCGAGGAGCAAATCGAGGCGTTCTGCAAGGGCAAGTCGCAGGGCCCGCCCGGGCAGTCCAATGGCAAGTCGAACGGCCAGTCCAATGGCCAGTCGAACGGGCAGTCCAATGGCCAGTCGGGCGGCCAGTCGGGCGGCCAGTCGAACGGGCAGTCGGGCGGTCCGGCCGGCTCGGCGCCTGCGCCGACGGTCGAGAAGGACAACAAGAAGCCCGACAAGTCCCCGAAGTCGCACAAGTGAGTGCGTGACCCCTTCGCCGTGCGCGCCGTTGAGCCTTTCGACCACGACAGCGCGACGGGATGGAAACCATGGACGGGACCGCCACCGATCAGTTCAGCATGACCGCCGCCGAACTGTCGTTCCTACTGGCCAGCGGGGACCGGCCGGGGGAGGCGCCCCGGCTGCTCGGCCTGACCGACGCCGACCGCGCCGACGCCGTGCTCAGCGCCGGGATAGGCTCGCTGCTGCTGCGGCACCTCGCGGCTCCGGTCGAGGGCAACCGGATCGACCTCGCCCCGGCGGTGGCCGCCGTCGCCGCCGCCCTGCACCGGCCGCGGGCGTTCGTCCAGGTCGGCCTGACCGCCGACGACCATGCCGACGGTGCGCTGCTGATCGACGCGGACCGGTTCCGCTTCCTGGTCGGTGGCCGTGCCTACCGCTGCTACGACATCACGCCGATCGCCGCCGACACCGACGTGCGCGATCCGCTGCTGGCCGTCGCGGACCGGTTCCTGCACCGCCACCGGCCCGCGGTCGCCACGTTCAACGCCACCAGCGCGTTCGACTTCGCCCGGGGCGTCCAGCCCGCCCGCACGGCCCTGTCGGCGGCGGCGGACGGGACGTGGACCGTCGTGGGCGTGGACGGCACAGCGTCGGCCGCCGCCGACTTCGACGCCGCTGCCGCCCTGGTGCGCGACGAGCTGGCGACGATGCTGCTGCCCTCGGCGCAGGCCCAGCAATAGTCCACCGCGAGCGAGCGGCCCGCCGGTCCGGTCGCTACGGCCGCAACTGTTCAAGGTCGGCTTCTCCGACTCCACGGCGTCACGACCGGGCCGGACCGCTTGTTCGCGACCTCGTCGCCGTCGGCGTGGCCCGGCCGTGGCTCTGGTCAGCGGGTGGTCACGACCAGCCATACCCCTTTCGCAGTTGCGCGGCGACCAGGTCGAACCGCTTGCGGTCGAGGACGGCGCCCTCGCGGCGGATGCCGTCGGCGTCGACCGTCAGCACCCGGTCCAGGCGGACCCAGCTCGGCCGCTGGTCGCGGTCCCAGCTGCCGGGACCGAGCGCGAACCAGTGCCGCTGGCCGTCGCGGTCGCTCTGGCTGGACAGCATCAGGCCGAACACGTCGTTGCCCGTGCGGCCCACGACGAGCACCGGACGGTCCTTGCCCTGGGAGGGATCGTCCTCGTACGGCACCCAGGTCCACACGATCTCGCCCGGGTCCGCGTCGCCGTCGAGCTGCGGGGAGTACACCAGCAGCTTGTCGGTCGCCCTCCGGTCCGGCGGCGCCGTGCTGTGCCGCGCCACCGGCCGGCCCGGCGGCGGGCCCGGCACCGGCCGGCCCGGCTGCGACGCTCTCGGGACCGTGCGGCCCGACGGCGGCGGACCGGGCACCGGCTGTGTGCGCTGGGCGGGGGCGGTGCCGCGTATGCCCAGTCGTGTGGCCACGGCCTGAAGAAGTCGTTTCACGCCGACGACCATAGCCGTGACGATCTGGACGCGCTCCGGCGCGGCAGGAAGACTGTCCGCATGTACGACTTCGATGTCCTCGTGCTCGGGTCCGGTCCGGGTGGGCAGAAGGCGGCGATCGCGGCGGCGAAGCTCGGCCGGCGCGTCGCCGTCATTGAACGCCGGCACATGATCGGCGGCGTCTGCATCAACACGGGCACCATTCCGAGCAAGACGCTCCGCGAGGCGGTCCTCTACCTGACCGGCCTCAACCAGCGTGAGATGTACGGGCAGAGCTACCGCGTGAAGGAGGACATCACGGTCGGCGACCTCGGCGCCCGCACCCAGCACGTCATCGGCCGGGAGATCGAGGTCATCCGCAGCCAGCTCGCCCGCAACCGGGTGCGGCTGCTGCAGGGCACCGGCAAGTTCGTCGACCCGCACACCGTGGCGGTCGAGGACGACCAGAGCCGCGAGCAGCACGTCAGCGCCGAGAAGATCATCATCGCCGCGGGCACCCGCCCGGCCCGGCCGGACAGCGTCGACTTCGACGACGTCACCATCATCGACTCCGACGGCATCCTCAACCTCGACAAGGTGCCGACGTCCATGGTCGTCGTGGGCGCCGGGGTGATCGGCATCGAATACGCCTCGATGTTCGCCGCGCTCGGCACCAAGGTCACCGTCGTGGAGCGGCGCGACCGCATGCTCGACTTCTGCGACCTGGAGATCGTGGAGGCGTTGAAATACCACCTCCGGGACCTCTCCGTCTCGTTCCGCTTCCGCGAGTCGGTCGCGGCGGTCGAGCGACACGGCCGCACCGCCGTCGCCGTGCTGGCCAGCGGCAAGCGGATCGCGGCCGACACCGTCATGTATTCCGCGGGCCGGCAGGGCGCCGCCGACCTGCTCGGCCTCGAGAAGGCCGGCCTGACCGCCGACACCCGCGGGCGGATCGCGGTCGACGAGCACTTCTGCACCGAGGTCCCGCACATCTACGCGGTCGGCGACATCATCGGCTTTCCGGCGCTGGCCTCGACGTCGATGGAGCAGGGACGGCTCGCCGCGCACCACGCCTGCGACGAGCCCGTGCGCGGCATGCACCAGCTCCAGCCGATCGGCATCTACACGATCCCGGAGATCAGCTTCGTCGGGCGGACCGAGGACGACCTGACCGACAACAACATCCCCTTCGAGGTCGGCATCTCCCGCTACCGTGAGCTGGCGCGCGGCCAGATCATCGGCGACTCCTACGGTATGTTGAAGATCATCGTGTCGCCGGAGGACGGCAGGATCCTGGGTGTGCACGTCTTCGGCACCGGTGCCACCGAGCTTGTCCACATCGGACAGACGGTGATGGGCTGCGGCGGCACCGTCGACTATCTCGTCGACGCCGTCTTCAACTACCCGACGCTCGCCGAGTCCTACAAGGTCGCGGCGCTGGACGCGATGAACAAGATGCGCTCCGTGTCGCGGCTGTCGGTATGACCGACTGCCGCACCTGCTCACTGACCGCATCACTCGCCTCGCAGCCGCTGCGCGAGCGGATCGCGGTCGACGCGCACTGGCGGGTGGCGCACGTCACGACGACGTCGTTGCCGGGCTGGCTCGTGCTGCTGCCACTGCGGCACGTCACCGCGGTCGCCGACCTGACGCCCGGGGAGGCGGCGGCGCTGGGCACGTGGCAGGTGCGCGTGTCGCGGGCGTTGCACGAGGTCACGGGCTGCGTGAAGACCTACGTGGTGCAGTTCGCCGAGGCGCCGGGCTTTGGTCATGTCCATTTCCACATCGTGCCGAGGGGGTCTGACATTTCCGGGGAGGAGATCGGCCCGCGCATCTTCTCGCGACTGGGCGTAGCCGAGTCGTCACGTGTTTCGACAGCGGTGATGGATTCGATCGCCGAGGAGTTGGCTACGGTACTGGCGTGAGCCTGCAGATCCGCCCCCTCGTCGCCGACGACGCGGCGTCAGTACTGTCGATTTATCAGGCCGGCCTGGACTCGGGGCATGCCAGCTTCGAGGTCACCGCGCCGTCGTGGGAGGCCTTCGACGCGTCCCGTCTGCCCGCGCACCGTTTCGTCGCGGTCGTGGACGGGGCCGTCGCCGGGTGGGTCGCGGTCTCGCAGGTCTCGCCGCGGCCGGTCTACCGCGGCGTGGTCGAGCACTCCATCTACGTCGACCCGGCGGTCCGCGGCCGCGGCGTCGCGCTCGCGCTCATGAACATGCTCATCGACTCGACCGAGGAGGCCGGGATCTGGACCGTCCAGTCGGGCATCTTCCCGGAGAACTCGGCCAGCCTGGCCCTGCACGCCCGGGTCGGCTTCCGCACCATCGGGATCCGCGAACGTGTCGGCCGCCATCACGGAACATGGCGTGACGTGATGCTGCTGGAGCGGCGCAGCCCCAAAATTGTCTGACCGGAGGGCCCGGCCGTGCCCGGCACGCTGACCGTGCCGGGCATGTCGGTGGGCGTGCGGGGCGACATCGCGTACTGCGTGTGGGTCGACGGCGCGGGCCAGGACGTCACGTCCCCGATCGCCGACGCGTTCCTGGCCGCCCTGCCCGGGTAGCCCCTGCCTGGATAGCCCCTGCCTGGGCAACCGTGCGACGGCCGTCCGCCGGCGGTCGCGGGCCGGACCGGCACGGCCGGCCTCCGGGGGCCGCGTCGCCGGGCACTGCGGGGGTGTGGCGCGAGCCGCGCCATGAGGCGTGGCCGGGATCTCCGTGCGGGTCGTGGCCACTGTGGCTGAGGCCTGCGTGCGGGTCGTGGCCGCTGGCCGGTCTCTGTGTTAGGCCGCGGTTGGTGTGGTCGGGGTCTGCGTGCGGGTCGTTCAGTCTTCGTTGCGGTGTCCGTGCGGGGTGTGGTCAGTGTGGGCGGGGTTTGCGTGCGGGCGTGGGTGGTGTGGCTGGGTGGCGTTTGCTGGTGCGGGGCGCTGGACGTGGCGAACGGTGGCCGGTCGGGACGGGACACCGGGGTCGGGTTGGTTCCGCGGGACTCGGACGCGGGTCAGGTGGTAGGAAAACTTGGCCTATCACCCCAGTTTTCCTACCACGGGGCGCGGCGGGGAAATCGGTGCGACTCGGGGTGGGGGCGGTGTTAGCGTGCGGCGTATGAAGTTTGGTTGACGTCGTTCGGCCGACACAGTCTCGCGCGACGCTCGGCGGTTGAGCCGGACGGCGGTCGGGTGGGCGCTGCTTGCCGACGCGTTGCCGCTCTATCCGCTGTACGCGTTGTTCTTCGTCGACGCCGGGCTCACCGAAGGGCAGGTGTCGCTGCTCTTCGCCCTGTGGTCGGGGGTCGGGATCGTCGCCGAGGTGCCCACCGGGGCGCTCGCGGATCGGTGGTCGCGGCGGAACGCGCTCGTGGTGTCGGCCCTGGTGCAGGGCGCCGGGTTCGCCGTGTGGCTCGGGCTGCCCGGGTTCTGGGGGTTCGCGGCCGGGTTCGTGCTGTGGGGCGTCGGCGGAGCGCTGGCCAGCGGGGCGCTCGAGGCGCTGCTGTACGACGGGCTGGCCGCCGCCGGGGCCGAGCGAGAGTACGTCCAGGTGTCGGGGCGGGTCAACGCCGCCGGGCTCGTCGCCCAGGTGCCCGCCGCAGCGGCCGCTGCCGTGCTGTTTCCCGTTGGAGGGTTCGCGCTCGTCGGCTGGGTCAGCGTCGGGATCTGTCTCGTCGCCGTGCTCCTCGCGCTGCGGCTCCCCGAAACAGCCGAGAGGCCCGGAACACAAGAGCCGAAGACAAGGCTGGGAACAGGACTGGACGCAGAACCGGGGATACAGCCGGACATCGTTGAGGGGGCTGGTGGGCGTGGGTACCTGGCCACCCTGCGGGACGGGGTCCGGGAAGCGGCCGGGGTGCCTGCGGTCCGGACCGCGGTTCTGGCGCTGGCGGCACTCGCCGGGCTGGATGCTGTCGAGGAGTACTTCCCGCTGATCGCCGCGGCGTGGGACGTGCCGACCGGGCTCAACCCTGTCGTCGGGCTCGTCGTCACCGTCGGGGGAGCGGCCGGGGCCTGGGCCGCGGGGCGCGCCGGGCGGCTCGGTGGGCCGGGGCAGGGCCTGCTCATGGTCGTGGCCGCCGGTGCGCTCGCCGTGGCGGGATGGTGGCAGGTGCCGAGCGGGATGCTCCTCGTCGCCGGGTTCTACGGGCTGTACCGGCTGGTGCTGGTCCTCGTCGACGCGCGGCTCCAGCGTGTCATCGAGAGCCGCGCCCGGGCCACCGTCACGTCCGTCGCCGCGCTCGCGACCCAGCTGTCGGCGCTGGCGCTGTTCGCGGCCTGGGCGGCCGGTGGACTGACGCTCGTCGCCGCGCTGACCGGCGTGCTCGCCCTGGTGCCGCTGGCGGCGCGGAAGGACGCGGCGGGGGAAGGGGCGCCGCCGCCCGGCGGGTGACGGCGCGTGGCGGCGCGAAGGGACGCTGCGCACGCCCGCGGCGACGAGCCGGTTGGGCCCGGTCGCCGATGCGGTCGCGGATGAGCGCGGCCCGTGAGGCACCGCCGGCGAGCCAGACGGTGGCGACCGCCATCTTGCGAAAACACGCACGGTGATTCCTTCCAGGACGACGCAGGGTGCCGGGAAGCCGAGGCAAGACCTGCGTGCCGGCCGCGGAAATCAATCGTGGTGACTGCGCTGACCTGCGGAGACGTCGATGAACGACCTGAAACTTTCGGCGACACATGAATGAATGGACGGTACTTGTCGCCGAGCGTGTCACTGCCGGTTGCGCCCTGTAGAGATCGGTCGGATCCAGCAGTACCATCAATGTCGCAAACGTCGCGAAAGGCGGTGAACCGCCTGGGCGAGCGGGCCCGGAACGATCCTGCCAGGTACTCCTCATTCGGCAACGAACTGGGTAGCGTCTGCCTCGTGCTGAAGGGGTACGTCGGGGCGATGGCCGTCCTTGTGACGGCCAACTTCGCGCTGCCCGGACTGCATCTGGTGCTGTGGTCGGCCATCGGGATCGCGAGTGTCACCGCGATCCTGCTCGGCGTGCACAAGCACCGGCCGCGCCGCCGGGCGCCGTGGTTCCTGCTCGCGGCCGCCGTCGGCTCGTTCATCGCCGGTGACGTCACCGCCGATGTGCTGACGCGGCTGCTGCACCGGCAGGGCTTCCCGTCGATCGCGGACTTCTTCTACCTGACGGTCTACGTGCTGATCGCCGCCGCCCTGGTCTGGCTCTACCGGCTGGGGGTGGTGCGCCGCGACCCGGCGAGCCTGTTCGACGCGCTGACGCTGACCGCGGGACTCGGCCTCCTCTCGTACATCTTCCTGATCCGGCCCTACGTCGACAACCCGGACCTGTCCGCGCTGGACCGGACCATCTCCATCGCCTACCCGCTCGCCGACATCGTCGTGCTCGCCGTCGGCGCCCGGCTCATCGCCTCGGTCCGGCTCACGCCGGCGGTCGCGCTGCTGGCCGCGGGCGGTGTCGGGCTGCTGACCTCCGACGTCGGGTACGGGCTGGCGCAGCTCAACGGCGACTGGTCCACCGGCGGCCCCGTCGACACCGGGTGGGCCGCGTTCTACGTGCTGTGGGGCGTCGCCGCGCTGCACCCGTCGATGCGGGAGCTGACCGAGCCGAAGGTCGTGCGGGCCGACGACGAGCGGGTCGGCCGCATGCTGCTGCTCGGGCTGTCGCTGTTCGTCGCGCCGACCGTGCTGTTCCTCGAGATGCGCACCGGCGCCGTCCGCGACGCCGCCGTCATCGCGATCGTGTCCGCCCTGCTGTCCGGGCTGGTCCTGCTGCGCCTGGGCCGGGCGGTCAGCGCCCAGCGGCGCACCCTGCGACGCGAGCGGCGGCTGCGCAGCGCCGGCGCGGCGCTGCTGATGGCGACCGACGAGGCCGCCGTCGCGGGGACGGTACGGGACGCGGTCGCCGATCTGCTGCCGCCCGGCCGTGCCCACCGCGTCGTCATCGCCCCGGTCGGCGACGGCCAGGTGTCGATGCCCTACACCCGCACGCTGGAGCCGGCGCTCGCCGCCGAGCTCGGCGGCTTCGAGGTCACGCTGTGCTGCCCCCTGGCGCTCGCCGACGGGCGGGCGGCCGAGCGGGCGCTGTTCGTCGCCGCCGACGAGGTGCTGCTCGTCGGCCTCCAGGAGGCCGCGCAGATCCTCGCCACCCAGGCCGCCATGGCGCTGGAACGCATCGCGCTCGGTGACGAGATCGGGCGGCGCAACAGCGAGGCGTACTTCCGCACGCTCGTGCTCAACACCGCCGACGTCATCCTCATCGTGGGCGCCGACGACCGGGTGCGGTTCGCGAGCCCCTCCGCCCACGCGCTCTTCGGCACCGCCGACCTGGTCGGCACGCCGCTGCCCATGGTGTTCGCCGACGAGAGCGTGGGCGTCGTCGACCGCAGGCTGCGCGAGGTGCGGACCCGCGGCGCCGACCGGCCGGGCGACGACCTCACCGTCATCGGCCCCGACGGGACGCCCGCGCTCGTCGAGGCGGCCTTCCGCGACCTCGGCGACGAGCCGACCGTCAGCGGCGTGGTGGTCACCCTGCGGGACGTGACCGAGCGGAGCCGCCTGCAGGCCCAGCTCTACCAGCGGGCGACCTTCGACGCGCTCACCGGCCTGCCGAACCGGGAGGTCTTCCTGACCCGCGTGCAGGAGGCGGTCAGGTCCGGCGCGGAGACCGGCGCGACGGTCGGCGTTCTCATCGTCGAGCTCGACGACTTCAAGGTCGTCAACGACACGTGGGGCCACAGCGCGGGCGACGCGCTGCTCGTCGCGGTCGGGCAGCGGCTCACCGAGGCGCTGCGGTCGGTCGACGGCTCCTACGGTGCGGCCGGCACCGTCGCGCGGCTCGGCGGCGACGAGTTCGCGGCGCTGGTCCGGCGGGCCGGCAGCCCGGCCGACGTGGAACGGGTCGCCGAGCGGCTGCTCGCGAGCTTCAAGGCGTCGTTCGAGCTCGACCACGGTACCGTCACCACCACCGCGAGCATCGGCGCGGCCACCACCGCCGAGGCCGCCGACGCCCAGGAGCTGCTGCGCCACGCCGACCTCGCCGTCTACGTGGCCAAGGAGGCCGGCCGGGACCGCTGGCGGCGGTACGAGTCGTCGCTGCACAGCGCCGTCGTCGAGCGCCACCGGCTGCGCGCCGACCTGGACCGGGCCATCGCCGACGAGGCGTTCCTGCTGCACTTCCAGCCGATCGTGACGCTGACCGACAGGCGCACCCACGGCTTCGAGGCGCTCGTGCGCTGGGACCACCCCACCCGCGGCATGGTCCCGCCGGACGACTTCATCTCGGTCGCGGAGGAGAGCGGCCTCATCGTGCCGCTCGGCGCCTGGGTGCTCACCAACGCGGTGCGGGCCGCCGCGCAGTGGCGGATCGCGTATCCGGAGTATGAGACATATGTCTCCGTGAACGTCTCGGCGCGGCAGTTCCGCACGCCCGAATTCGCACAATGGGTGCTCGACGAGATCGACCGGATGGGCCTGCCGCCCGGCTGCCTGCAGCTGGAGATGACCGAGAGCCTGCTGCTGCACGACGACGGCGAGGTCGCCGCCGCCCTCGCCGCGCTGCGCCGGGCCGGCGTGCGGATCGCCATCGACGACTTCGGCACCGGCTTCTCGTCGCTGTCCTACCTGCGCAGACTCCCCGTCGACGTGCTCAAGCTGGACAAGAGCTTCATCGACACCATTGCGTCGTCGACGGAGCAGCACGCCGTCGTCGACACGATCGTCCAGCTCGCGCGGATCCTCAACCTCGAGGTCGTGGCCGAAGGCATCGAGACAGAAGTGGAGCGTGATCTACTCGTGACGATGGGTAGCAAGCATGGGCAGGGTTACTTGTTCTCACGCCCGTTGAGCTACCGTGACGCAAGTCAATGGTTGTTGGAGGATGCGTCAGGGCTTCAACGGGGAGGCCGCACCGCGGCCTGAAAACACCCCGGAGGACGTTTGTGCTAGTCGAGCAGCTCGCCACCGCCGTCGACGAGGACCCCCGTTACAGCGGCATCGCCCATCTCCGCGCCCACAGCCGGTTCTACGACGCGGTGATCGACGAGATCGACGGCCGGCGCATCCGCGTCGGTGACCACTGGCTCACCGACTGGGCGTCGTGCAACTATCTCGGCTTCGACCTCGAGCCCGACATCATCGGGGTGGTCGAGGACCAGCTGCGCCGCTGGGGCACCCACCCCAGCTGGTCGCGGATGCTCGGCAACCCGCGGCTCTACCCGGAGATCGAGGAACGGCTGGCCGCGCTGCTCGGCGCGCCCGACACCCTGGTCCTGCCGACGATCACGCAGATCCACCTGTCGGTCATCCCGGCCCTCGCGCAGCAGGGCACGCTGCTGGTCGACAGCCGCGCCCACAAGACGATCTGGGACGGGTGCGTCTTCGCCCGCGCGCAGGGCGCGGAGCTCAAGCGTTTCCGCACCCTCGACGAGCTCGCCGCCCTCCTGCCGGCGGCGCGCGGCCCCGTGCTGGTCTGCACGGACGGGGTCAACAGCATGACCGGCAACATCCCCGACCTGCCGCGATACCTCGACCTCTGCCGGCAGCACGGCGCGGTCCTGTATGTCGACGACGCGCACGGCTTCGGTGTCATCGGCGAGCGCGGTGAGGACGAGACCAGCCCGTACGGCTGCTACGGCAACAGCATCGTGCGCTACCACGGCGAGGACTACGACAACGTGGTGCTCGTCGGCGGCTTCTCGAAGGCCTACTCGTCGCTGCTCGCCTTCCTGGCGGTGCCCACGGTCCTCAAGAACCGGCTGAAGGCGTCCGCGGCGCCGTACCTCTACTCCGGCCCGTCCCCGACGGCGTCGCTGGCGACGGTGCTCGCCGGTTTCGACGTCAACGCCGAGCGCGGCGACAAGCTGCGCGCCGACCTCCACCGCATGTCGATGCGCGTGCTCAACCACGTCCGCGGCCTCGGCATCTTCACCCCCAACACCGACGACACCCCGATCATCGAGCTGCCGATCGCCCTCGACCGCGACCTGGTCGAGGTGTCGGAGCTGCTCTGGGCACGCGGCCTCTTCGTCACCCTGGCCCCGTATCCGGGAGTGCCCCGCGACCAGGTCGGCTTCCGCGTGCAGGTGACGGCGGCGAACACCGACGAGCAGATCGACGACCTCAACGCGGTGATCACCGAGCTCGCGGCCGCGGACGTGTTCCAGCCCGCGCGGGAGGGCAGCGCTTCGTAGCGCCTGATACGGCGGTCAGACGCTGCGGGTGACGAGCACCGGCGACGCGGCGTGGTGGACGATCAGCTGGGTCACCGGGTTCGGGCGCGGGTGCTCGTACCATCCGACGCGGTGTGCGCCGATGACCAGGAGCAGCGCCGTGCGGGCGGCCTCGGTCAGGGCGTCGAGCACCGGAGCGTCCCGGCTGGTGAACCGCGTCTCCACCTCCGGGTGGCGGCGCAGCCACGGCTCCATCTCCGCGGCCACGGCCTCGTGCGGCCGGGTCCGCCCGGCGTGCAGGGCGACGAGTGGCACGTGGCGTGCCGCCGCCTCGCCGTAGCCGAACGCGAGCGCCCGCTGGCTCGACGGTGAACCGTCGACGCCGACGACCACCGGTGCGTGCTGCGGGAGGGAGCTCATCGGGTCGGCCCACCGCCAGCCGTTGTTCACCACCAGGACCGGGCAGTGGGCGAACCCCGACAGGTGGGCTCCTACCGAAGCGTCGAGCAGGCCGCCCTCGTGCACCCGCCCGCCGATGACGACGAGCGACGCAGTTCGCGACTGGTCCTGCAGCACGCTGGCGGGCGAGCCGCCGATGGTCATGGTCTCGATCTCGATGCCGGGCTGCCAGTTGCGGACCTCCGCCGCGGCGTCGAGCACGACGCCCTGCCCGTCTGCCGGCCCTTCCCAGCTCATCGCATGCACGACCCGCAACGTGCATCCGTGTCTGGCGGCCTCGTCGGCGGCCCAGCGCACCGCCCCGAGACTCGCGGTCGACCCGTCCACGCCGACCACGATCGGATTCCGTGCCAGTTGCATGGCGCACCCCCTCCACGCCTCCCCGCCTTCCACCATCCCTCGCGGTGCGGGCGTTGGAAAGGGCGGCCTCTCCTGTCAGGGACTTTTACGCACGTCGGAATGGGTGTCAGAATAATCTGACACCGTCGGTCCGAGCATTGGGGCCGTACCGCGATGAGCCATACCCCCACCTCCGGCGCTGAGCTGTTACGGGTGCTGGCTGCCCTGGCCAGCCCCCACCGGTTGCGGATCGTCGCCGCGCTGACCCACGGCCGCGCCTACGTCAGCGAGCTGGCGCGGCGGCTGGAGATGAACCGGCCGCTGCTCTACATGCATCTGCGGCGACTGGAGGCGGCCGGGTTGGTCAGCGGCGCGCTGGAGACGGCGCGTGACGGGAGCTCGGTCAAGTACTTCGAGGTGGTGCCCTTCGCCGTGGCACTGACGCCGGAGGCGATCGCCGCCGCGGTGCGGACCCTCGGCGGCGACGGGCCGGTGGAGCCGAGCGAGACGACAGGTGAGGACACGGATGGCCGCGCTTGACATCGCGCAGACCAGCACGATCGACCACGGCGGTGCTGGCCGGCCCGGGCGCGCGGCGGCCAGGCCGGTCCTTGGTTGTCAGTCCTTGTTGGACGACGCCTTCGTGCGGCGCTTGCGGGCGGGGCGGCGGCGCGGGCGGTCGGCGTTCGAGGCCAGCTTCGTGTAGGTCAGCATGTTGGCCAGGCCGATGCCGATCGCCGCGAACAGTACCTGGATCCCCAGCTCCCACCAGCTCCATTGGATCTTCCACACCTTGACGACCGCCTTGTCGTCGAGGTTGACCAGCTCCGCCACCAGGGTGCCGAGCAGCGCCGCGCCGACGCCGATGAGAAACGTGATGAACACGCCGATCGACTGGCGGCCCGGGAGGACGAGCCGCCCGAGCACGCCGATCAACAGGCCGATCGGGATCGCGCTCAAGAAGTCGTTGATATGCATGTCCCGCGCTCACCTTCCCTTCGACTGAAGTCGAAGGGAAGGTACACGTTCCGGCGCGGGACGTATCTATCGGGCCGAGTATCCGCCGTCCACCGACACGACCTGGCCGGTGATGTAGCTGGCCTGGTCGGAGCCGAGGAACACGATGGCCTGCGCGATCTCGTCCGGGGTGCCGAACCGGCGGGCCGGCACCGAATCCTCGAAGGCGTGCCTGCCCTCGGGCGTCCCGACGTACCGGTCGAGCATCCCGGTCTGCGTCGCGCCCGGCGCCACCGCGTTGACCCGCACGCCCTCGGTGGCCGTCTCGAGTGCCGCCGACTTGGTCAGCCCCTCGACGGCGTGCTTGCTGGCCACATACACGGCCGCGTCCGGCATGCCGATGTGCCCGGCGACCGAGGAGACGTTGACGATGCTGCCGCGGTGCTGCGGGAGCATCGCCCTGAGCTCGTGCTTCATGCTGAGGATGACGCCGAGGACGTTGGTGTCGAAGGTCGAGGCGTACGTGTCGGGCGACTGTTCCTGCAGCGGCCCGGTGGGCGTCTGCGTGCCGGCGTTGTTCACCGCGACGTCGAGGTGGCCGAACCGCTCGATCGTGCCGTCGACCAGTCGCCGTACCTCGTCGTCGCGGCGGACGTCGGTGTGCACGTAGGCAGCCCGCACCCCGGCGGACCGCAGTTCCCCGGCGAGCGCCTCGCCCTCCTCGTCGTGCCGCCCGGAGACGACGACGTCGGCGCCCTGCCGGGCGAAGGCCTGCGCGGTGGCCCACCCGATACCGGTGAGGCCGCCGGTGATGAGTACGACCGGATTCGTCATCCGCGGACTCTGCCCAGAACGGCGGCGAACAAGCCCGTCGGCTACGGGCGGCGCAGCGCGGCCAGGATGTCCTCCCGCACGGTCGCGCGCCCGGCCTCTTGCGCGCCGAGCAGGGCGGCGTCGTCGTGCAGGGTCGTGGTCGCGATCGTCGTGTCCAGCGGGGCCGCCTCGGCGAGGGCCGTGGCCACCGCGGCGCCGAGCAGCGGCCCGCCGGCCTGGCCGACCTCACCGCCGATGACGACCAGCGGCGGGTCGAGCACGGCGACCACCGCGGACAGCCCGATCGCGATCCGCCCGGCGAGCGCGGTGACGAAACTGCGGGCGGCCTCGTCGCGGTCCTCCGCGCGGGCCACCGCGGCCGCCATGGTCCCGGCCGCCGTGGCCTCCCGGATGCCGTACTCGGCGGCGAGGTCGAGCACCGCGCCACCACCGACGAGGTCCTGGAAGTCGACCCGGCCGGTGAGCGCCCGCCCGTCGGCCGGGTCGGGCAGCATCATCGGCATGTAGCCGATCTCGCCGGCGCCGCCGCGCGCGCCGCGCAGCAGCGTGCCACCGAGGTCGATGGCCAGGCCGAGGCCGGTCTCGCCGAGCCACAGCAGCGCGAAGCTCTCCGCGTCGCGGCCCGCGCCGTGCGACCGCTCCGCGACGGCGGCCAGGTTGACGTCGTTGTCGACGCCGATCGGCACGCCGAGCCGGCGCCGCAGGTCCTCGATCAGGCCGGGGCGCCCCCAGCCGGGCACGTCGACGTGGTGCAGGACGTCACCGCGGGCGTCATACGACCCGGCGACGGCGATCTGGACCTGCGCGACCGGATCGCGGGCGACCCTGGCCTCCTTGCACACGTCCTCGACGGTGTCGACGACCGCGCTCACCGGGTCGGTCCGGGTGAAGTCGACGGCCGACTCGAGCCGGCCGCGCACGGTCCCGGCGAGGTCGGTGACGGCGGCGGTCACGGTGGGGGTGTCGCTGTCACCCCGGTCGCGGACCGAGATCGCGACGGAGTAGGCCGCGTCGGGGTTGACGGCGTAGACCTCCGCGTTCGGACCCGGCCCCGCGCTCACATAGCCCACGACGGTCACCAGCCGCGCCTCGGTGAGCCGGCGCAGCGCCTCGGAGATGGTCGGCTTGGACAGGCCGGTCAGTTCCCGCAGCTCACCGCGGGTGAGTGGCCCGCGCTCGAGGACGTGGCTGAGCGCTGCCGCGTCGTTCATGGCTCTGAGCAGCTTGGATGATCCGCCGAGGTGCGTCATGGTGGCTCGAACCGTATGGGTGGCCCAGCCGGGTGTCAATCGCCACCCGCCGGGCGGTGGCTCCGTTACACTGACGGAGCGGACAAAAGGGACCAAATATGACTGTACTGGTCGAGGCTGCGCTGGACCAGTTCGCCAGCCACCCTCCCGCACGGCGCCCCGATCGCGTTGATCTTGCAGTTGTGGTGCCCGGATCGCGAGTTTGTCATCACCGCAACTGCAAGATCGACGCAGGGTGGGGGTGGGCAGGGTCAGTTGTCGCCGAGCGGGTCCATGCCGCCGGTCAGGCCGGCCACGCCGCAGTTCGGGGCGGACCAGAAGCGGCTCGGGCGGCCGTCGACGTGGGTGTGGTCGTTGTGGTCGGGGTAGCCCGGGCCGAGGATGCCGGCGAAGCCATGGTTACGCGCGGCCTGGGCGAGCGTGCACAGCGAGTGCGGCCCCGCCCCGAGGTCGGCGGCGTCGCCGTACAGGTGCCGGCTGGTCGCCGCGCCGCCGACCGCGTTGTTGCACGCGACGCTGCGGAAGCCGCTGGTCACCCGGATCGGCTGGTCGCCGAGGGCGTGCCGCAGCGCCTGGAGCTTCCACATCGTCACCAGCGCGTTGGCCTTCGCTGTCGCGGCGCTGACGTTCCCGCCGGTCCAGGTCGAGTTGCAGTCGTTCAGTTCGGCGTACGAGAAGTTCACCGGCGTGCAGTCGTCGTCCTGCAGCGCGTAGAGCTGGTTGAAGGTGGCGGGTCCGGCGACGCCGTCGGCGGACAGGCCGTATGCGGACTGGAAGCGCTGCACGGCGGCCTTCGTCGCGGGACCGTAGGCCCCGTCGATGGTCAGCACCGCGCCGGATCCGGGGTAGCCGGCGACGCGGATCTGCAGCTGGCGGACGCCTTCGCCGGACGAGCCCTGCGAGAGGATGCCGCTCCAGGTGTAGCAGCCGTCCGCGAGGGCGGGCGACGGCGACGCGACGATGGTCGCGCCCGTGGTACCGAGGATGAGCAATGCGGCGGCGATCAGCCGGCCGAGTCTCTTCTGCACGTATGGAAGTATGTAGATTTATCGATCTTTGGTCAATGTCAGGTGTTTCCAGACCGCCGGGGCGGTGACGAGGGCGGTGAGGGCGAGGACGCTGATCACCGCCTGCGCGATCCGCGCGGCCGGCGCGTCGAGGCCGAGCCCGTAGGTGGCGTAGCCGTTCGCCGCCGCGTCGGTGACGAGCACGGTCACCGACAGCACCAGGCCGGCCCGCCGCCGCGCCCACAGCAGGCCCGCGGCGAGGGGGTCGAGCACGGTGAGCGCGGTGAAGTACCCGGCGAGCCACGCCGGCGCCCACGCATACGGCGGCCAGCCGCCGGTGGCGAGCTGGACCACGTGCACCGCACCGCCGTAGGCGAGCACGACGACCTGCCCGCCGACGAGGAACCGCACGGCCGCATCCTCCACGCCGCCGGGCGCGGGCCGCAAGCCGGCCCGGGCGATTCCCTCGTCGGGGGCGTCATGGCGACGCACCACGTTCAGCTACTGAGGGTGTAACCATCCCACGCCGGCGCACACAAGCAGGGGTATGAACGTCGTCGAGGATAGCGGTGCCGAGTGGTTCCGCGCGGTGTACGCGCGGCACTACCCGGACGTCGTGCGGTATGGGCTGCGGCGCCTCGCCACGCCCGGCGCCGCCGAGGAACTGGCCCAGGAGGTGTTCCTCGTCGTCTGGCGCCGCCGGTGGGAGGTGCCGCCGAAGACCCTGCCGTGGCTGTACGGCGTGGCCCGCCGCCTGCTCGCCAACCATTGGCGGGCGGAACGCGCCGGGCCTCAGCGGGTACCGCTGCCGGACATGGCCACCGGGGACCCGCACGAGCAGGTCGCCGGGCTGATCGACGTGCGCGCCGCGCTCGGCCGGCTGTCCGAGGACGACCAGGAGATCCTGCGGCTCGTCGCCTGGGAGCAGCTCACGGTCGGCGAGGCCGCCGTCGTCTTGGGATGCGGGATCACGGCGGCGAAGGTGCGGCTGCACCGTGCCCGGCGGCGGCTCGCCGCGAAATTGAGCGACCGGCCGGAGCCGGCAACAGTACCCGTGAGAGGGGGAAAGTGATGAGCATGGACCTGCTGGACCTGCTGGCCGAGACCGATCCGGCCGCCGGGATGCCCGTCGGCAAGGGCGACGTCGACGCGGTGCTGGAGCGCGCCGCACGTGACATCACGTCGTACGACGGGGTGGCCGCGACCCCGCCGACCCGCCGCCACCGCGCGTCGCTGGTCGTCGCCGCGGGATTCGCGGCACTCGTCGTCCTCGGGGGCGGCACGGCGGTGCTGCTGGGCGGCACCGACGGGCAGCCGGCCGCGCCGCCGTCGATCGCGCCCGGCGTGACCTGGCCGAGCGGGTCGGCCGCCTGCCTGGCCGCGCTGGCGGACCGACTCCAGCCCGCGCCCTACGACGGTCGCTCGGGCAGGTACGAGTACGTGAAGACGGAAGGCCGCAGCGGGATGACGACGCAGATCATCGGCAAGCCTGACGTGTTGGCCAGCGCCACCTGGACCGAAGTGGTCGAGCAGTGGAGCGCCGCGGACGGCTCCGGCCGGCTGACCGTCGACCGCGGCGAGGCGGCGTTCGCCGACAAGGCGTCCCAGCAGTACTTCCGCGACCACCCGGAGACGATTCGGCCGCGCGGGGTGACGACCGAGGAACGGTCGCCGGGGGAGTTCTCGGTCAGGCCGATACCGGCCGCGGACCCGGCGGCGATGGCCGAGGCGCTCTACCAGCCGCGGGAGAACGGGCCGTCGCAGGCGCTCATCGGCGTCGCCGACTTCAACAGGGAGCGGGTCGTCGACGCCGCGCACCGGGCCGCGATACTTCGGTTCCTCGCCGCGACCGACGGTGTCACCTGCGGCCGGGAGGAGACCGGCGCCGACGGCCGGACCGGCATCCGGGTGACGGCGCCGACGGGCAAGGGCCCGATGCCGACGCCCGGCGACCAGGGGACGCAGTCCCTGGTGTTCGACACACGGACCGGCGAACTGCTGGCCAGCGAGTTCGCGCGGTCGGCCGGCGCGCCGTTCGAGCCGGAGACGCGATTCCTGGACCGGGGCTACCGGGACACGCTCGGCTGACCCGCCGGGTCGCCCGCCTCCTACGCGGCGACGCCGAGCGCGCGCAGGTGGCGGGCCTCGCGGGCGGACCGGGCCAGGGCCTGGACCGTCCGCGGGCCGGCGACCCCGTCGACGAGCAGCCCGGCGCGGACCTGGAAGCGGCGCAGCGCCCGCGGCACCTCGGCCTCGAACGCGTCCGGGCGCAGGATGCCGATCTCGACCAGCAGGGCGCGGACCTCACGGGGATCGGCCGGCGGAGCCTCGGCGCCGCTGGCCGTCACCGTGCCGGCGAGCGCGGCGCCGACGGCGTGGAGTGTGCGACGTACTGACATGCGTCCAGTCTGCGCCGTGAACCGCCCGGCGACCTCGGGGAAAACCTGCGGTCCTACCCTGAGATTCCCGGTAGTGCCCCGGTCAGCTCGCCGGACAGGTCCAGCGCGGCGCGGACCGGGTCGCCGGCCCAGCGGCTCGCGAACGCGTCGCGCAACGTCCAGCCGGCCCGCAGCAGTGCGCGTTGCCGCTCGATGTGCGCGGCGTTGCCGTCGAGGTGCGGGCCGCAGATCAGCCCCACCCCGTCGACGACGAGGTCGACGCGCCAGTCGCCGACCGGATAGCCGACGCGCACGTCGTGACCGGCCGTCGTGAGCTCGGCCGCCAGGCGACGCACAAACGGTACCGCCGCCGGATCCGTGTCGGCGGGAGAGGACCGCGGGCCCTCGGCGTGTGCCAGGTAGTCCGCGACCAGGCCGGCACCGCCGGTCAGGGACGTGACGACGACGAGCCGGTCGCGGGCGCGCGTCACCATGACGTTGAACAGGTTGGGGTCGGCGACGAACCGCTGCCGGGCGGGCGAGTCGCCGTCGACCAGGCCGAGCGACACGACGACCGTGGCGGCCTCGCTGCCCTGGAAGGCGTGGACGGTGCCGGAGCGCAGCCCGAGCCGCTCGATCTCCTCGACCGGCAACTGCTGGAGCAGGGCCGACTCGATCGCGTCGGCCTGCGCGCGGAACGGGGTCACCACGCCGACGCCGGTCACGCCCGCGGCGGACAGTTCGCGGACGGTCCGCAGGACGGCGTCGACCTCGGCGCGGTTCACGCCGTCGGCGACCGTCGCGCCGGGCACGTGGACGACGTCGATGGCGTCGATGCGCTCGGTGCGCGGATGGCGGGTCATCAGGGCGAGCCGGCCCGCGTAGAAGCGCCGCGCGGAGAAGTCGATGAGGTGCGGCGCGCAGCGGTAGTGCGCGTCGAGCCAGGTGACCGGCGCGGCGCCGACCGCGACGTCGAACGCGCTCGACCGGCGCACGTCGACCCGGTCGGTGAGGTCGTGCCGGGCGAGCGTGGCGGCGACGTCGACGTCGGCGACGAAACTGACGAACCGCAGCTGGTTCGGGTCGCCGACGACCAGCGCGCGGCGCGCCCGGGCCAGCACCGGTGCCGCGCGGAGCTGGTCGATGTGCGCCGCCTCGTCGAGGATGACCAGGTCGAACAGGCCCGGCGTGGGCGGCAGCAGGTCCTCGACGTCGGTGACCGTCCCGATCCACAGCGGCAGCGCACCGACGAGCGCCGGCCCGTCGAGCGCGGCCAGGGCCTCCCGCCGCCGGTTCCGTCCGGCGCGCAGGGCCGCGGCCAGTGCGGCGGTACTGCGCCGCGCGCCGCCGTCCCACCGCCGCGCGCTGACGGCGGCGTGGCGCATCGCGGTGCCGATCGCGGTCGCGAGGTCGGCGTCGGCACGGGCGAGCGCGGCCCACGCCGGGCCGAGGTCGGTGCCGCCGTTGACGGCCAGCGTCGCGGCCGCGCGGTCGGCCTCGACGGCGTCGAGCAGCGCCGGCAACCGCGCCTCGTCGGCACCGGTCATGCGCCGCAGCCGCCAGCGCCGCAGCACCCCGCGCCGCATCAGCCGCCGGGCCGCGCCGACGTCGAAGCCGGGCGCGAACACCCGCGGCGCCTCGGCGCGCAGGCCGGCCAGGAGCGGCTCCCAGGTGCGCAGCGACGCGGCCTTGCGCTCGAGGTCGAGGGCGGCGCCGAGGCCGGCCGTGACGGCGTCGACGGCCGCCCGCGCGGCGGCGACCGCGGCCTCGTCGGCGTGGAGCTGCCGTGCGGTCGTACCGCCCGGCAGGCCCGACGTCAGCGTGACCGCGAACCGGTCGCGCCGCTCGGCGTTGCCGAACAGGACCGGTTCGGGTCCCGGGTACCGGCCGAGCAACTCGCCGAGCACCTCGGCCGCGTGCGCGGACTGCGTGGCGACGAGCACCGACCCGCCGCGGTACACGGTGTCGAGGGCCGCCGCCACGACGGCGTGACTCTTGCCGTTGCCGGGCGGCCCGGAGACGACCACGACCTGCTCGTGCCGGGTCCGCCGGACGACCTCCCGCTGGGCCGGATTCAGGGGCAGGGGCGAGACGACGTCCTCGGTTCCGGCGCCGTCCCGGCTTTGTGGCCCGGTGCCGTACACGGTGGCCAGGGCTGTGTGCTCCAGGCCGGTCCGGGCCGCCCAGGCGCGGAGGGTGTCACGCAGGCCGGCCGACGACACGTCCCGGGCGACGTACAGCCCGGCGATCGCCTGCCCGAGCAGCTCGCTCGTGGGGAGTTTGGCGATCGGTGCGGCGTCCCTGGCGACCCGGTCCGGCTTGAGCCCGGCGGCCTCGGCGGCGGTGGTGACCCAGGCGGCGGTACCGGTGGTGTCGAGCCACGCCGCCGTCCCCAGCCCGGGCGCGGCCTCCAGGACGGCGGCGAGGTCACGGTCGGTGACGAGGGGCGTGAGCTCGAGGTCGCCGGCGGGGACGACGCGGTAGGCTCGGGTGGCGCGTTCGAGGCGGACGGGTTCGGCGACGAGCGGCAGGCGCAGCTTGCGCACGGTGCCGTCGATCTCGGCGACGCCGAGCAACCACGCCCATCCGCGGCGCAGGATCCGCTCGTCCCGGTGCAGCATGTCGAGGGCGGCGAGCCGGTCGACGGCGCGCTGCTTCGGCGCCCGGTCAGGTTCGTCGAGCCAGACCAGCGGCTGGTCCCCCTTGGCCACGTCGAGGGTGCGCTCCCGACCGGCCGGTGCGAGGTCGGCGAGCGCGGCGAGGACCCTGCTCGGTTCCATAGGGGCCCGATTCTTCCATCTCCGTTCACGCGCCGGGGGCCGGTGCTGCCGGGCCTGGCCGCTCCCTGGGGGCGGGGGCGGTAGCCTGTCCGGCGGTTCCGGCTGGCCTGTCCGGCGGTTCCGGTTGGCCTGTGGGCGGGCGGGCGCCGGCTGTCGTGGTGGCCTGAGCGAAGCGCTGGCCGGGTGCGGGGCGGCTCGATTCGCGGGCTGCCGGTCGAGCCGGCGACCGGTCGGCTGGTCGATTCGTCGGCGGGGGCCGGTCTTTGGGCCGTTTGTCAGTCGGTCTGCCGGCACGTTGTCGGCCTGTTGCGGGCTGAGCTGCCGAGGTGTCCGGCCGGGTTGCTCCTGAGGCAGGCCGGGGTGTTTTCGAGCCCGAGCAGCCGCCTTTCGCTACTCGATCGGCCTGTCCAGGCGCGAAGGCCGCCGGTGGTCCATTTGGTGGGAAGTAATCGATGTATCCCGATTGGATGTCCGGCAGTTTTTCATGATCCCGAAGACTTTGTGCTGCCAGGGGTGCCACAAGTCTTCGGGATCATGAAAAACCGTGCTGATCGATCGATGTCGATGCACCAAGATGTCGGGAATGTCCGACTTCCGTGCGGCTCGCCGGCTGCCGAACCTCGCCGAAGTCGGGATCGTGGAAATTCCGTGTTGCTGGAGAGCCTGTTGCGCAATTGGATCCCTCGCGCGTCAACCCCGACAACCGCGCTGATCTTGGAGTTGTGGTGCTTGACAAATCCGGACAAATTCGGAGGTTCATGGCGCCACAACTCCAAGATCGGCGCGTAGTTGGGCCGTCCGGTGTCTGAGTGGCGGTCCGGTTGGCTGGGTGTCCGCGTCGGGCGGTCTGGCCGGCCGGTGGCGCGCGCCCGTGCGGGGTGTGCGTCGGGGTTTTGGATCGTTGCGGTCAGTGCCTGCTCCGACACGCCGTGAGCAGGGCGCGAGTTTGACGGTTCTGTTACGTCCAGGTGCTCCCCGCGTCCTTGACACGCCGAGCGGCCGTCGCCAAGATGTAAAAACCAAGCGCTTGTTAGGTTTTGGAGCGGGCACTCTGGCGGCTACGTCCGCGATCACGACACTCGAGGCTGACGATTCGTATAATTGCGTGACAGGGGTACAAATGGGCGTTTCATCGACGAGTCGGATCGTCGGCTGCCTCGCGCTGGTGGCGCTCGCCGTCGCCGGCTGCGGCAACAAGGCGGGTGACGACAAGCCGAGCAACGGCACCGCAACCGGCGCACCCATCATCATCGGCCTGGATGAGGACAGCACGGGCGCCGGCGCCTCGTACAGCACCATCGCCGGCAAGACCATCCGGCTGGCCGTGCAGGACATCAACGACAAGGGCGGCGTCATGGGCCGGCCGCTCCAACTGGTCGTCGAGAACGACGAGTCCGACCCCACCAAGGTTCCCGCCGTGCTCCAGAAGCTCGCCGGTCAGGGCGCCAAGGCCCTGCTCCTCCAGAGCGGCAGCGCGGCCGTCCTCCAGGCCAAGTCGACCCTGACCCAGCTCGGCCTGCCCGCCATCGCCCCCACCGGCGTGACCGCGACCCTGGTGGCCCCGCCCGACCACGAGCTCATCTACATGCTCGCCAACACCACCAACGACTGGGCCGACGTGTACTGCGGCGCGTTCAAGGCCGCGAACATCGCCAAGATCGGCGTGCTCACCGACGACACCACGACCATCGCCGGCCTGAACAAGGCCCTGTTCGCCGGCATGAGCTGCGTGGAGTTCGTCGCCACGGAGAAGGGCGCGGTCAACGCCAGCGACCTGTCGGCCCAGGTCGCGCGGATCAAGAACGCCAAACCGGACGCGGTACTCGTGACCAGCGTCGGCGGCGCGTTCGAGGTCCTCGCCCAGAACACGCTGGGCAACCAGATGGCCGGCACCAAGCGGTTCTCGCTCGCCTCCATCGGCAACCAGCCCTCGTCGTGGAAGCTCGCCGCGCCCGGCGCGCTCAACGGGCTCATCTTCATGGGCTCCATCAACAACGAGAACCCCCGTACCAAGGAGCTCATCACGCTGCTCCAGGCGAAGTACGGCAAGGACTACGACATCACCGCCTACGACGCGCAGGCCTGGGACGCGGTCCACCTGCTCAAGCAGGCGATCGAGAAGGCCGGCGGCCCCGACGACCCGAAGAAGCTCAACGCGGCGATCCAGAGCATCCAGGGGTACCCGGCCACGTTCGGCCAGGCCAACTTCACGCTGAGCTTCAGCGCGGACAAGCACCTCGGCGCCGACGGGCCGTGCGGGTTGTCCCTCGTCGAATTCGGCTCGGACAACAAGCCGAAGGGCCCATGGGCGACCTACCAGCCTCCGTGCAAGAAATGACCACCTGACCTACTGACCTGGGAGTCATACCGATGGGCCAACTACAACTGTGGTTGTCCGCCCTCGAGATGGGGTGTTTCTTCGGCCTGCTCGCGCTGGCCTACTACCTGGTCCTCGTGGGCGCCGGCTTCTTCAACTTCGCGATCGGCCCGTACGCCATGGTCGGCGGCCTCTGCACGTCCTACCTCGTCATCTACGAGGAGATGAACGTGTGGGCCGCCGCCCTGGTGGCGGTCCTGGCGGCGGGAGCGCTCGCCGCGGTCACGGAGCTAGCGATCGTACGACCTGTGCAACGCCGTTCCGGCGGCGGTGAGTTGCCGGCACTCGTCGCCGTCGCGGCGGTGCTCTTCACCATCCAGCAACTCGCCGGGTACCTCTTCGGCTACACGACCCTGCCGGGGCAGGCCCTGCTGACGTTCGACCCGGTGCCGGTCGGCGACACGGTCGTGCAGCCCAGCACGGTGCTGCTGCTCGGCTTCGCCGTCGTGGCGTTCGCCGCGCTGGCCACCTGGATCCGCTACACCCGCACCGGCCGGCTGCTGCGGGCCGTCGGCGACAGCACCCACGCCGCTGGCCTGCTCGGCCTGCCGGTCAACCGGGTGCGGCTCATCGCGTTCCTGCTCTCCGGGCTGCTCGCCGGCATCACCGGCCTGCTGTTCGCCTCGAAGGCAGGGGTGAGCTCGCTGTCCGGGCTGAGCTGGGCGCTGTCCGGCTTCCTCGCGATGGTCGTGGGCGGCACCGGCTCGATCTGGGCCCCGCTCGTCGGCGGCCTCGTCCTCGGCGCCGTCGAGGTGTTCGTCCCGTACTACTTCGGCGGCCAGTCGCACGTCTACGGGCTGCTGTTCGTCGCCCTGTTGTTCTTCGCCCTGAAGCCCAGCGGGCTCTTCGTGAGGAGGGTCAGAGCATGACGAAACGCGTCCCCGGTTCGCTCGGGCTGCTCTGCGGGATCGTCGGTGGCGTGCTGCTCCTGCTGTGGGTCGGCGCCGACGGCTACAAGCAGACGCTCATCACCACGACGGCGACCTACGCCCTGGTGGCGCTGGGCATGTACGTCCCGTACCTCATGGCGGGCTCGCTCTCCATGGCGTACGGCGCCTACGCCGGCATCGGCGGCTACGCGGTCGGCCTGATCTCGGCGAAGAGCGGCCTGCCGCTCGTCCTCGCCTGGATCGCCGGCCCGGTCGTCGCCGCCGCGGTCGCCGTCCTGCTGGGCCTCGCCACGCGGCGGCTCTCCGGGTTCTTCCTCGCCGCCGTCACGCTGCTGTTCGGCATGGCGTTCACCGCGCTGCTCGTCGACGCGGAGGGGATCTCCGGCGGCTCCGGCGGTCTCGGCTCGCTGCGCAAGCTCAACATCTTCGGCTGGGAGCCGTCGCACTACCAGGTGGTCGTCGGCTCCGTCGTCGTCGTGTGCGTCATCGCGTTCCTGCTCGACCGGATGCGCATGTCGCCGTGGGGTGTCATCGTGCGGACCATGCGCGACGCGCCCCGCGCCGTCGAGGCCGCCGGCGTGCGCGTGCCGGTCATGAACCTCGTGTCGCTGGCCATCGGCGCCGCCATCGCGGCCGTCGGCGGCGGGCTGTTCACCTACTCGGCGGGCAGCGTCACCCCCGACACGTTTACGCTCAACCTGGTGTTCCTGGCCATCTTCATGCCGCTCATCGGCGGTTCGGCCACGCCGTGGGGCGCGGTGCTCGGCGCCGTCATCGCGGTGCAGCTGACGCTGAACTTCCCGGCGGTGGAGACCAGCGGCACGCTGATCCTCGCGCTCGGCGTGCTGGTGATCCTGCTGGTCGCGCCGCAGGGCGTGATCGGCTACGCGAGCAGACTCGTGCGACTCGTAGGGGGACGACGTGGCTGAGCGACTGTTGGTCGGATCCGGCCTCACCAAGCGCTACGGCGGGGTGACCGCCCTGCAGGACGTGTCGTTCTCGCTGGACGCGGGGGAGATCCTCGGCCTCGTCGGGCCGAACGGCGCGGGCAAGACGACCCTGGTCGACCTCATCTCCGGCGCCCAGCCGGCGACCGAGGGAACCCTGGCCCTGCGGGGGCAGCGGCTCGCCGGCCCCGCGTCCCGCCGGGCGAAGGCCGGGCTCGCGCGCACCTTCCAGTACCCGCAGCTCGCCCTCGAGCTCAGCGTGGCGGAAAACCTGCTGCTCGGGCGGGTGGCCCGGCGCCACGGCACGGTCTGGCAGATGATCGCCGGCTCGTTCAGCGGCGCCTTCCGTCCCCGGCTCGCGTCGGACACCGCCGCCGTCGAGGCGATCGCGCAGGAGCTCGGCATCGACCGGCTCGACCGCCCCGCCGGCGACCTGTCGCTGGGCGAGCAGCGGCTCGTCGAGGTCGGCCGGGCACTGGGCCAGGACCCGCTCGTGCTGCTGCTCGACGAGCCGTTCGCCGGCTCCGACGCGTCCGGCGTCGCGGGCATCTCCGAGGTGGTCCGGACCGTGCAGCGGCGCGGTCACGGCGTCATCCTGGTCGACCACAACGTCGACCTGGTGGCGGGACTGGTCGACCGGATCATGCTGCTCGACCGCGGCCGGGCCGTGTTCGACGGCGGTCCGCGCGAGTGCCTGGACAGCCCGCAGATGCAAGAGGTCTATTTCGGCGTCGCGGAAGTCGAGGAGTCCCCGCATGTCGTCTCATGAGCTGCGCCTCGAAGGGCTGGCGGTCCGTTACGGGCACGCCAGCGCGGTCACCGGCCTGAACCTGACCGCACCCGGCGGCACGGTCACCGCTCTGGTCGGCCCGAACGGCGCCGGGAAGAGCAGCGCGCTGCTCGCGGCGTATGGCTCGGTGCCGTCGACCGGTCGCGTCTTCCTCGACGGCGAGGACGTGAGCCGCCTCAAGGCCGCCGCGCGTGCGCGGGCCGGTATCGCGGTCGTACCGCAGGGAAGGCAGCTCTTCCCGAAGCTCAACGTCGCCGACAACCTCCAGGTCATGGCGGAACTGCTGGGCCTGCCGCGATCCGCGGTCGACATCGCGATCGACCGGTTCCCGATCCTGCGGACCCGGCTCAAGAGCCTGGTCGGTGTCCTGTCCGGCGGTGAGCAGCAGATGCTCGTGGTGTCCCGCGCGCTCATGGGCTCCCCGCGGGTGCTGCTCCTCGACGAGATGATGACCGGCCTGGCCCCGCTCATCGTGCAGGAGCTGCTGCGCACGGTGACCCAGCTGGCGGCGGAGGGCGTCGCGGTGCTCATGGCCGAGCCGGCGCTGGGCGCCGTCCGCGGTGGGGTGGCCCGCGGCTACGTCCTGGTCCGCGGCGAGGTGGTCGCGACGTGCGAGGACGGCGGCAAGGCCCTCGACGCGGTGTACCAGTCGAAGATGGGCGTGCTCAAGACCGCGGCCCACTGACCGCAAGCGCCCCGAGGAGCCGGTCGTAGCCGGCCGCGGTGCCGATCGCGGCCCGCTCCTCGGGGTGCCGCAGGTAGAAGTTGATCACGTCGAGGACGAACTCGCGCCGGGCCCCGGTCAGCTGCAGCGGCAGCATGACGCCGCCCGGGGCCGGGCGGTCACCAGCCGGCTGTTGTCCAGCGGGCCCGGCCGGGGCTCCGGCCCGACGGCCACCGTGTCCCACGGCACCACCGCCGTGCGGCGGAAGGTGATGACGCGCAGCGCGTCCGGGTGCAGCACCAGCCGCCCGCAGCCGCGGACGACCGCCGTCGCGAGGGTGAGCGCGGCCGCCACCAGGGCGGTCACGACCACCCACACGACCGGGCCGAACAGCGGCAGGTCGCCCCGGTGCCCGACGAGTGCTGCGGCGCAGGCGAGCAGCAGCACGAGGTGAGCGGTCGGCGGCAGCCGGGCCGCCGGCACCTCGAACCGCCCGCCGGACACCCGCATCGCCGAGCGCCTCGGCAGCATCCGTGACCAGATCAGGGGATTGGCGAGCAGGAGGCCCGGCACCGTCGCCGACACGCTCGAGGTCGCCAGCACGACGACCGCCGACACGACGAGCAGGCCGACGCAGACCGCGTCGTACGGGATGCCACGCAACCGCGTCATGTGTAGCAGCGTGGGGCATCCGGGTCAGGCGGCGTAGCCCCCGTCGACGTCGAGCTTCTGGCCGGTGATGAACCTCGCCCGGTCGCTGGCGAGGAAGCACACCGCCTCGGCGATGTCCTCGGCCGTGCCGAACGTCCGCAGCGGGATGTTCGACCGGGTCACCTCCAGCGCCCGCTCGTCGAGGTCGCCGCTCTCGATCAGCCGGGTCGCCATGCCGTCGGTCAGCATGCCGGGGCCGACGCAGTTGGCCCGCACGCCGAAGCGGCCCTCCTCGGCGGCGATGCCCCGGACGAGGGCCTCGACGGCGCCCTTCGGGACCGCCGACAGTCCGTCGCGCACCGGGAACCGCCGGGTCGCCGCGGTCGTGACCGCGACCAGGCTGCCCTTCGTCGCGCGCAGGGCCGGCAGTGCGGCGGACACGACGTTGAAGAAGGCGGCGACGTCCTGGGTCAGTTGCTCGTGGAACTGCGCCGGGGTGACCCGGCTCAGGTGCAGCATCGGGACGTGCGGTCCGGCGGCGTGCACCAGGGTGTGGATCGGGCCGGCCGCGGACAGCAGTCCGGCGCACGAGTCCGGGTCGGTGAGGTCGGCCCGGACCGCCTTGCCGCCGACCTCGGCGGCGAGCTCGTCGGCCGCGGCGGCCGACGAGCGGTAGGCGAGCACCACCGTGGCGCCGCGGGCGGCGAGCATGCGGGCGACGGCGGCGCCGATGCCACCGGTGGCGCCGGTCACCAGTGCCGCGCCGGGCCGGTAGAGGAAGTCGCGGGAGGACATGGCGGCTACTCTACCAAGCAAGCGTTTGGTAGAGTAGCCGCCGTGGAGCTGAAACTCGGCGTCATGCCGGTGCTCAAGGGCGCCGGCGCCGCGGATCCGGCCGCGACCGCGCGGTTCGTGCGGCTGCTCGAAGACCTCGGCTGCGAGTCGGTGTGGGCGGTCGAACACGTCGTCGTCCCCGACGACTACACCTCGCCGTATCCCTACGACACCAGCGGCCGGATGAGCCTCGGCGCGGACGATGACATCCCCGACCCGCTGCACTGGCTCACCTTCGCCGCCGCCCACACGAGCACGCTGCGGCTCGGCACCGCCATGCTCATCCTGCCCGAGCACCACCCCGTCGACCTGGCCAAGCGCCTCGCCACCGTCGACGTGCTCAGCGGCGGGCGGCTCCTGGCCGGCGTCGGCGTCGGCTGGCTGCGCGAGGAGTACGCCGCCGTCGGCGTGCCGTTCGAGGAGCGTGGCGCGCGCGCCGACGAGTACCTCGCGGCGATGCACGCCCTGTGGACCGGCTCGCCGGCGACCTTCCACGGCCGGTTCGTCTCGTTCGACGCCGTCCACAGCAAGCCTCGCCCGGTCAACGGCACGGTGCCGATCCACGTCGGCGGCCACAGCCGCGCCGCGGTGCGGCGGGCCGCCCGGTTCGGCGCCGGCTGGTACCCCCTCGGCGTCCACGGCGACGCGTTCACCACGCTGCTCGACCAGCTCCGCGCCGAGTGCCGCGCCGTCGGCCGTGACCCTGCCGAGGTCGAGATCACGATGCGCGCCCCGGGCAGCCGGGCCGAGCTCGAGACCCTGCGCTCCCAGGGCGTGGCCCGCGTGGTGATCCGCGCCGACGCGGACGACCCGGTCGGGGTGCGCGACAAGGTGCGCCGATACCAACGAGAGGTCATGAAGGCATGAGAACGGTGATCGTCACGGGCGCCGGGCAGGGACTCGGCCGCGCACACGCGCTCGCGTTCGCCGCGGCCGGCGCGCAGCTCGTCCTCAACGACCTGTCCGCGGCGAACCTGGAGGCCGTCGCCGCCGAGCTCGGCCCCGGCGTCGTCACGGTCCCGGGCGACATCGCCGACTGGGACTTCGCCGCCGCGCTCGTCGACCGGGCCGTGGCCGAGTTCGGCCGGCTCGACGCGCTCGTCAACAACGCCGGCCTGGTCCGCGACCGGATGCTCACCAACGTCACCGAGGCCGAGTGGGACGACGTGGTGCGGGTCAACCTCAAGGGGCACTTCGCGCCGCTGCGCCACGCCGCCGCGTACTGGAAGGCGCAGGCCAAGGCCGGCACCCCGGTCGCCGCGCGGGTGGTCAACACCACCTCCGGCGCCGGCCTGCAGGGCAGCGTCGGGCAGGTCAACTACGCCGCCGCCAAGGCCGGCGTCGCGGCCCTCACCGTGGTCGCCGCCGCCGAGCTCGCCCGCCACGGCGTCACGGTCAACGCGATCGCCCCGAGCGCGCGCACCCCGATGACCGAGGAGGTCTTCGCCGCCACCATGCGGGCGCCCGAGTCGGGCTTCGACGAGATGGCGCCCGAGAACGTCTCGCCGCTCGTCGTGTGGCTCGCGAGCGCCGGGGCCGGCGACGTCACCGGCCGGGTCTTCGAGGTCTCCGGCGGCCGGATCGGCGTCGCCGACGGCTGGCAGCACGGCGACGTCAGCGACGCGGGCCGCCGCTGGGACCAGGAGGAGCTCGGCCCCGTCGTGCGCGACCTGCTGGCCCGGGCTCCGCAACCGGCGGCCGTTTATGGCGCCTGACTTCCGCGACGAGGTCCGGCAGTGGCTGGCCGAGCACCTCACCGGCGAGTTCGCGCCGCTGGCCGGCAGCGGCGGGCCCGGCCGCGAGCACGAGCACCTCGAGCTGCGGGCCCGCTGGGAACGGGTGCTCGGCGAGGCCGGCTGGATCGGTCTCGGCTGGCCGGCTCCGTACGGCCGCGGCGCGAGCATCGCCGAGCAGGTGGTGTTCCACGAGGAGTACGCGCGGGCCGGCGGTCCCGGCCGGCTGAGCCACATCGGCGAGCACCTGCTCGCGCCGACGCTCATCGCGCACGGCACCGACGAGCAGCGGCGCCGGTTCCTGCCGCCGATCGCGCGGGCCGAGGAGCTGTGGTGCCAGGGCTACTCCGAACCGGAGGCCGGCTCCGACCTCGCCAACGTGCAGACCCGCGCCGTGCTCGACGGCGGGCGGTGGCGGATCACCGGGCAGAAGGTGTGGACCTCCCTGGCGCACGTCGCCGACTGGTGCTTCGTGCTGGCGCGCACCGATCCTTCGGCGCCGAAGAAGGCCGGGCTGTCGTACCTGCTCGTGCCGATGGACCAGCCCGGCGTGCAGGTACGCCCGATCGTCCAGCTCACCGGCACCGCCGAGTTCAACGAGGTCTTCTTCGACGACGCCGTCACCGACGCCGGCCTCGTCGTCGGCGCGCCCGGTGACGGGTGGCGGGTCGCGACCGGCACCCTCGCCTTCGAGCGCGGCGTGGCCACCCTCGGCCAGCAGATGGCCTTCGCCCAGGAGCTCGACGCGATCGTCGCGCAGGCCCGGGACCGCGGTGCGCTCGACGACCCGCTGGTCGCGGACCTGATCGTCGACGCCTGGGCCGGCCTGCAGGGGCTGCGCCACCACGCGCTGCGTACGCTCAGCGCGGCCGAGCCCGACCCGGCCGGCGCCTCGGTCGCGAAGCTGCTGTGGGCCGGGTGGCACCAGCGCCTGGGCGAGCTCGCGATGACGGTCGGCGGCGCGGCCGCGACGGTCATCGAGGCCGCGCCGTACGAGCTGACCGACGCCCAGCGCCTCTTCCTGTTCACCCGCGCGGACACGATCTACGGCGGCGCCGACGAGATCCAGCGCAACATCATCGCGGACCGCCTGCTCGGCCGCGTCCAGCGGTAGGAGGCCGTCACAGTGGACCTCGACCCGGAACAGGTCGCCCTCCGCGACTCCGTTCGCGCGTTCCTCGCCGACCCCGGCTACAGCTGGGCGCGGCTCACCGGCGAGCTCGGCCTGACCGCCCTGGCCGTGCCCGAGGAGTTCGGCGGCTTCGGCGCCTCGCTCGTCGAGGCCGGCATCGCCCTCGAGGAGGCCGGCGCGGCGCTGCTGGCCGCGCCGCTGCTGTCCACCGTCGCCGCCGCGGCCGCCCTCGACCCGGCCCGCAGCGCCGCCGCCGACCTGCTGCCACGGCTCGCGGCCGGCGAGACGATCGCCGCGCTCGCCCTCGGCGGCTCGTGCACCGCCCGGCCCGGCGGCGGCGCGTACGTCCTGGACGGCGTCGTCGAGCACGTCCTCGACGGCGACGCCGCCGACGTGTTCCTCGTGGCCGCCGGGGCCGACCTCTACCTCGTGCGCGAGTGCGAGGTCCGGCCGCAGCCGACGCTGGACCAGACCCGCGGCCAGGCCACGCTCACGCTCACCGGGGCGCCGGCCGACCTCGCCGCCGCCGGCGGCGCCGCACACGCGCTCGACCTGCTGCACGCCGCCCTGGCCGCCGAATCCGTCGGTGTCGCCCGCGCGGCCCTCGCGCTCGCCGTCGAGCACCTGCGGACCAGGCGCCAGTTCGGCGTCCCGCTGGCCACCTTCCAGGCGCTGCGCCACCGCGTCGCCGACCTGCACGTGCTCCTCGAGCAGGCGACCTCCACGGTGTGGTACACGCTGCGGGCCGCCGGCACCGACGAGTTCCCGGTCGCCGCGCCGCTGGCGAAGCTGACCGCGACCGAGGCCGCGTACACGGTCACCAGGGCGGCGATCCAGCTCCTCGGCGGCATCGGCTTCACGTGGGAGCATCCCGCGCACCGGTACCTCAAGCGCGCCACCGCCAACCGGCTGCTCGCCCTCGATCCGGTCGCCCTGCGCCGGCTCCTGCTGGCCCGCGCCGGTCTCGGCGGCGGACGGTAGCCCGGCGGTTCGCGGCGAAAAACCGGAACGGGGAACGTCGTTGTGGCAGCGGCCGCCGCTGGATCGGCGCCGGGCGGTGACCGTAGGGCCGGGCTTCGCGCGCCGCAGGCCCGGATTCCGCGACCGATCAACCGGTGCGGCCTGCGTCATCGCGTGACTACCGTCGGGTGATGGAACGCAAGCCCGTGGTGGTCCTCGCCGAGAACGACTACCGCTACGGCACCGGACCGGTCCGGTTGCGGGTCGAGCGCGTCGAGCACGCGGAGGAGGTCGTCCTCGACGGCGAGCCGTGGCTCCCGGTGCACGGCACCCGGCTCCGCGGCGACGGCACCGAGCTCGGCGCCGTCCGGCTCCTGGTCCGGGCGGCCCGCCTGTCACCGGCCGTGCCGGGCGGACAGCCGGGGCCGGGTGGCGGCGCACCGCGCCCGCCCGGCAGGATGGCGCGGTGACCGCGTCCGTGACCCTGACGGTGACCCGTGGCCCCCTCGACGGCCGGACCTTCGTCTTCGCCGAGCGAGCCACCTGCATCGCCGGCCGCGCCGCCGACTGCACGCCACGGCTGCCCGACGACGACCACCACCGGACCGTGTCCCGGCACCACTGCCTGTTCGACATCAACCCGCCGGACATCCGCGTCCGTGACTTCGGCAGCCTCAACGGCACCTACCTCAACGGCACCCGGATCGGGCGGCGGGCGGCCGGGCAGGCGCCGGAGGAAGCGGCCGCGACCCCGTTCCCCGAGCACGACCTGCGTGACGGCGACGAGATCCGGCTGGGCGACACGGTGCTGCGCGTCGGCGTCACCGGCGTCCGCCCCGACGCCACGAAGGTGGTGCCCCGGTGCACGAACTGCGGCACGGACGTCGGCGACGAGGTCGGCGCCCGTGACGGCCAGTACGTCTGCGCCGACTGCCGCAGCCGCCCCGAGGAACTCGCCAAGGGCCTGATCGAGCGGGCCGGCGACGATGACCCCGTCGCGCACTACGTGCTGGAGCGGGAGCTCGGCGCGGGCGGCATGGGACAGGTCTTCCTCGCCCGGCACCGCGGGACCGGCGAGCAGGTGGCGCTGAAGATCATGCTGCCCGGCGTGGCCGCCGACCCGCACGCCCGGGCGCAGTTCATGCGCGAGATCTCGGTGACGCGGTCGCTCGACCACCCCAACATCGCCCGGCTGCACCATGCCGGCAGCGCCGCCGGCGTGTTCTTCTTCACCAGCGAGTTCTGCGCCGGCGGCAGCCTCGCCGCCCGCGCCCGGCAGCGGCTGCTGACGCCCGACGAGGCGGTGCCGATCATGCTCCAGGCCCTCGACGGTCTCGAGTACGCGCACGGGCAGGGCGTCGTGCACCGCGACCTCACCCCGCACAACATCCTGCTCGCCGCCGACGGCACGGTGAAGCTCGCCGACTTCGGGCTGGCCAAGGCGTTCGACCAGGCCGGGCTGAGCGGCCTGACCCGCACCGGCACCGCGGCCGGCAAGCCGTACTTCATGCCGTACCAGCAGGTCGTCAACTTCCGGCACGCCCGTCCCGCGGTCGACGTGTGGGCGCTCGCCGCCTGCCTGTACCACCTGCTCACCGGCGACTACCCGCGCGAGTTCCCACCCGGTCGCGACCCTTGGCAGGTGGTACTGCAGACGGACGCGGTGCCCGTACGACACCGGCTGCCCGGCCTGCCGAAGCCCCTCGCCGAGGTCATCGACACCGCCCTGCGGGACCGGCCCGAGATCGGCTTCGCCACCGCCGCCGACCTGCGCCGGGCCCTGGTCGTGCGGGGCCTGTAGCCGAGGTCGCCGCGAAGGTCCCGGATGTGTGCCACGTCTCGCGGACGGCGCGCCACGGGGCGGGGTTGTGCCGCACGGTCGTTGTACCAGCGGATCACACCACCCGAGGAGCACACCGTGTCGCGTCGCAGCCGCTTGCAGCTTCCCGCCCTGACCGCCGCCGCGCTCGGCGCGCTCGCGCTGGCCGGGTGCGGCCAACTGGGGTCCGGGACCTCGGCACAGCCGTCCGCCGCCCCCGCCTCGTCCGCGGCCTCCGCCGCGCTGTCGCTGTCGCCGTCGCCGTCGGGCGCCAAGGCGTCGCCGTCCGGCAAGACCAGCGGCAAGGCCTCCGCCCCGGCGTCGCGGAAGGCCGACGCGCTGCCGGACATCTGCACCCTGCTGTCGAAGGCCGAGGTCACCGGCCTCACCGGCGAGCAGGTCACCCTCATGACCGACGAGGGCGGCGGCTCGCCGGCCTCGCGGTACTGCCAGTGGCAGCTCAGCCAGGGCCAGCTGACCGTGAGCGTGGTGTTCGAGGACCGCGGGAGCTTCGACACGCGCAACAAGGAGTCGAAGCCGGTGAGCGGCATCGGTGACACCGCCTACTCGCTGGCGGGCCACCTGTACGTCTGGGAGGACGGCCTGGCCGTCGACGTCTACGTGTCCTCGGAGTCCTCGGACACCGCCAACCTCAACGTCGAGCGCCAGACCGCCCTCAAGGTCCTGCCCCGGCTGACCGCCGCCCGGTGAGCCCGCTACGACTCGACGTTGAGCAGGCTCAGCAGGGCGCGCCGCTCGGCGCCGAAGCCCGGCGCGTCCACGGCTCTCGGGCGGGGCAGCGGGACCTTGCGGTCCTCCGCGATCCTGCCCGAGTCCAGCACCAGCACCCGGTCGGCCAGCAGCAGCGCCTCGTCCACATCGTGCGTCACCAGCAGGGCGGCGAAGTCGTGGCGGGCGCGGAGCCGGCCGAAGAGGGCCTGCATGCGCAGCCGGTTCAGGGCGTCGAGCGCGCCGAACGGCTCGTCGAGCAGCAGGAGGTCGGGGCGGCGGACCAGCGCGCGGGCGAACGCGACCCGCTGGGACTGGCCGCCGGACAGCTCGGCCGGCCATGCCCGGCCCTTCTCCGTCAGGCCCACCTCGTGCAGCGCCTCCTCGACCCGGGCGCGCAGGTCACCGCCGCGGACGCCGAGGGCGACGTTGGCGCTGACCCGTTTCCAGGGCAGCAGCCGGTGCTCCTGGAACACGACCGCGGTCGAGCCGTGGGTCGTGTACGTGCCGGTCGCCTCGTCGTCGAGGCCGGCCAGGACGCGCAGCAGGGTGCTCTTGCCCGAGCCGCTCGCGCCGAGCAGCGCGACGACCTCGCCCCGCCCGATCGTGAGGTCGACGCCGTCGAGGACGACCGTCGTGCCGAACACGCGGCGCACGCCGGTCGCCGTCGTCACGTCGCCCGCAAGCCCCGGCGCCATCCCAGCAGCCTCCTCTCGGCGAACCGCAGTGCCAGGTCGGACAGCAGGCCGAGCAGCGCATACGCGACCAGGCCGAGCACGACGACGTCGGTCTGGCTGAACTCGCGGGCCTCCATCATCATGAAGCCGAGCCCGCCCTGGCCGTTGACCTGCTCGCCGACCACGAGGCTCAGCCAGCCGGCCGCGAACGCGAGCCGCACGCCGAGGAACAGCGAGGGCAGCGCGCCCGGGACGACGACGTGCCGCACCCGTTCGAGCGCGGTCAGCCCGCACGTGCGGGCCGCCTCGACGAGGCGCTCGTCGATGTCGCGGATTCCGGCGTACGTGTTGAGGTAGATCGGGAAGAACGCGCCGAGCGCGACGAGCGTCACCTTGAGCGACTCGCCGATGCCGACCCAGATGATGAGCAGCGGCACCAGGCCGAGGTGCGGCAGCATCCGGGCCATCTGCACGCTCGGGTCGACGAGGTCGTCACCGAGCCGGACGAGCCCCGCGACCGCGCCGAGCGCCAGGCCCAGCAGCCCGCCGATCAGCAGGCCGAGGACGGCCCGCTGGACCGAGTCGAGCAGGTACGCGCCGAACGTGCCGTCGGCCGACAGTTGCCAGCCGACCTTCAGTACGGCGCTCGGCGGCGGCAGCTTGTCGGGGTCGAGCAGCCCGCCCTGTGCGCCGCCCTCCCAGGCGGCGACCAGGGCGAGCGGGGTGACCGCCCGCAGCCACCGCCGCCGGCGCACCCGCCGGACGACCGGCGCGGTGCCCGCGCTGGCCGGGGCGCGGCGTTCGACGAGGGTCATCGCAAGATGTCCGAGAACTGCTCGTCGATGCGGCCCTTGATGTCGACCTTCACCGGGATGAGCTGCAGCTCGGTGAAGCCGTCGGAGATCTTCTGCAGCTCGTCGCCGACCTCCGGGGTGATCGGTGCGAGGGGCTGGGCGCTGCGGTCCAGGGCGCGGCGGGCCACGTCCTCCGGGATGTTCAGCTCCGGCGCGAGGATCTTCACCCGCTCGCCGGGGTTGCCGATGCCCCAGTCGGTGACCTCGCGGTAGGTCTTGAGGAACTCCCGGATCTTGCCGGGCTTGGACTTCAGCGCCTGCGGGGAGACGAGGAGGTATTCGCGGTTGTTGGCCAGGCCGGTCGCGTCGACGAGCACCTTCACGCCGGGTGTCTCGGCCAGCGCGAAGTAGGGGTCCCAGATGATCCAGGCGTCGACCTGGTTGTTGTCGAAGGCGGGCCGGGCGTCGGCGGGCTTGAGGTACTGGACGTCGATGTCCTTGATCGTCATGCCGTTGGCCTCCAGGAGGCGGACCAGCAGCCAGTTGACGTTGGAGCCCTTGTTCAGCGCGACCTTCTTGCCCTTGAGGTCCTTGAAGGTCTTGAACCCGCTGCTCTCCTTGACCAGCACCGCTTCGCCCTTCGGGACCGGCTGCGAGGTGCCGATGATCCGGAAGTCGATCTTCCCGGCGGCGGCGAAGATCGGCGGTGCCTCGCCGACCTGCCCGATGTCGATCGCGCCCGCCTTGAGGCCCTCGGTGAGCGCGGGGCCGCTCTCGAACAGCGACCAGGTGGTGCCGGGCGCCTCGGCCTTGCGTGCCTTGACCAGGCTCAGTCCGCCGAAGCGCTGGTAGCCGACGCGCAGCGGCTCCTCGGGCGCGCCCGGTGCGGCCGCGGCGGGCTCCTTGCCGCCGTCCGCGCAGCCGGCGGTGAGGGTGGTGCCGAGCAGGACGAGGACGCCGGCCAGGACGACCGAGAGTCGACGCATCGAAGACGCTCCCATAGTGGTTCGTGAATGGTGGCGTGCACTATACCCATTACACCTACCTGATGACTAGGATTAGTGGTGTGACGCTCATCTTTCACTGGTTTCTGCCCACGTACGGCGACAGCCGGGACATCGTCGGCGGCGGGCACGGCCTGCCGGCCGGCACCGCCGGTGGCGCCCGCCCCGCCACCGTCGGCTACCTCGGGCAGATCGCCCGGACCGCCGAGCAGCTCGGCTTCGTCGGGGCGCTGACCCCGGCCGGGCTGTGGTGCGAGGACGCCTGGATCAGCACCGCGATGCTCGTGGAGGTGACCGAGCGGCTGAAGTTCCTCGTCGCGTTCCGCCCCGGGCTCGTCTCGCCGACCCTCGCCGCCCAGATGTCGGCGACGTTCCAGCGGCTGTCCGGGGGCCGGCTCATGCTCAACGTGGTCACCGGCGGGGAGAGCCACGAGCAGCGCGCCTACGGCGACCACCTCGACAAGGACGCGCGGTACGAGCGCACCGACGAGTTCCTGCACATCGTGCGCGGCCTGTTCCGCGGCGACGCCGTGACCTTCGAGGGCAAGCACCTGCGGGTCGACGAGGCGCAGCTGCAGCGCCTGCCCGACCCGGTGCCCGACATCTACTTCGGCGGCTCGTCACCGGCGGCCGGCCGGGTCGCCGCCGAGCACGTCGACGCCTACCTGACCTGGGGCGAGCCGCCGGACGCGGTCGCCGAGAAGCTGGCGTGGATCGGCGACCTCGCCGCCGAGCGCGGCCGCACGCTGCGCTACGGCATCCGCCTGCACGTCATCACCCGCGACACCGCCGACGAGGCGTGGGCGCAGGCGCAGCGGCTCCTCGACGGCATCGACCCGGCGACGATCGAGCGGGTCCAGGCCGGCCTGGCCCGCAGCGAGTCGGAGGGCCAGCGCCGCATGCTGGCGCTGCACGGCGGCAGGCGCGACGGCCTGCAGGTCGCCCCGAACCTGTGGGCGGGCGTCGGCCTGGTCCGCGGCGGGGCGGGCACGGCGCTGGTCGGCAGCCACGCCGAGGTGGCCGACCGGATCGAGGAGTACCACCGGCTGGGCATCACCGAGTTCGTCCTGTCCGGCCACCCGCACGTCGAGGAGGCGTACTGGTTCGGCGAGGGTGTGCTGCCGATCCTGCGGTCGCGCGGCCTGTGGCACCACCCCGCGGCGCCGAAGGCGGAGGCCGCGTCGGTGCCCTTCGCCGGCCGCTGACGGCGGGGCGGAACGCCGCTCAGCCGGCGGGTGACGGGCGGGCCGTGTCGGCGTAACGGGGGAGCTGGCCGCCGCCGTCGACCAGGAGGCCCGCGCCGGTCATGTAGCCGGCGAGGGGGGACGCCAGCAGCAGCACCGCGTCGGCGATGTCGTCCGGGGTGGCCATCCGGCCCATCGGCACCGTCGCCGCCACCGCCGCCAGGGCCTCCTCGTCGCCGTAGTGCGCGGCGTTCTCCTCGGTGCGGACCACCCCGGCCGTGACCAGGTTGACCCGCACGTTCGGCGCCCACTCCAGCGCCAGCGCCCGCGTCAGCACCTCGAGGCCGCCCTTCGCCGCCGCGTACGCCGCCGTGCCGGGGGCCGGGCGGATGGCCGAGACGCTGCCGATGTTCACGATGAGGCCGCCGCCGGGCTGGTCCTGCATCACCGCGTTGGCGGCCTGCGCCACGAAGAACGGCGCGAGCAGGTTGAGCCGGACCACGGCGGTGACGAGGTTCGGCGAGACCGTCGCCGCCGGCGCCGGGGGTGAGCCGCCCGCGTTGTTGACCACCAGGTCGAGGCGGCCGAAGCGGGACACCGCGGCGGAGACCAGGGCCGACGCCTCGGCCGGCTCGCGCACGTCGGCGGCCGTGAAGGCCACGCCCTCGGGCAGGTCGTCCGGCGTGCGCCGGCCGCAGACGAGGACCTGGTAGCCGGCCTCGACCAGCCGGACCGCGATGGTGCGGCCGATGCCGCGGGTGCCGCCGGTGACGATCGCGGACCGCGGTGCCCGGGCCTCAGAGCCGTTCGATGATGGTGACATTCGCCGTCCCCCCGCCCTCGCACATCGTCTGCAGACCGTACCGCCCGCCGGTCGCCTCCAGTTCGTGCAGCAGCGTCGTCATCAGCCGGGCCCCGGTCGCGCCGAGCGGGTGGCCGAGCGCGACCGCGCCGCCGTTGACGTTGACACGGGCCGGGTCGACGCCGGTCTCGTGCTGCCAGGAGAGCACGACCGGCACGAACGCCTCGTTGATCTCGACGAGGTCGATGTCGCCGATCGTCAGCCCGGCCCGCTCGAGCGCGTGGGCGGTGGCCGGGATCGGGCCGGTGAGCATGAAGACCGGGTCGTCGGCGCGGACGCTGAGGTGGTGGATCCGGGCGCGGGGGCGCAGGCCGTGCTCGGCGACCGCCCGCGGCGAGGCCACCAGCAGCGCGGCGGCGCCGTCGGAGATCTGGCTGGCCAGCGCCGCCGTCACCACGCCGCCGGGGGTGAGGGTCGGCAGGCCGGCCATCTTCTCCAGGGTGGTGTCGCGGCGCGGCCCCTCGTCGTCGCGCAGCTCGCCGACGGGGACGATCTCGCGCGCGAAGCGCCCGGAGTCGACGGCGGCGGCGGCCTTGCGGTGGCTGCCCAGCGCGTACGACTCCATCTCGGAACGCGTCAGGGACCACTTCGTGGCGATGAGCTCGGCCGCCCGGAACTGGCTGATCTCCTGGTCGCCGTAGCGGGCCTGCCAGCCGGCGGAGCCGCCGAAGGGGTCGTCGAAGCCGTACTCGCGGCCGGCGAGCATCGCCGACGAGATCGGGATGGCGCTCATGTTCTGCACGCCGCCCGCGACGACGAGGTCGGCCGTGCCCGACAGAACCGCCTGCGCGGCGAAGTGCACGGCCTGCTGCGAGGAGCCGCACTGGCGGTCGACGGTGACGCCCGGGACGTGCTCGGGAAGGCCGGCGGCGAGCCACGACGTGCGGGCGATGTTGCCGGCCTGCGGGCCGATCGTGTCGACGCAGCCGAAGACGACGTCGTCGACCGCGGCCGGGTCGACGCCGCTGCGCTCCATCAGCGCCGTCAGCACGTGCGCGCCGAGGTCGGCGGGGTGGATGCCGGCGAGCCCGCCGCCCCGCCGACCGACCGGCGTGCGGACCGCTTCGACGATGAACGCATCGGACAAGGTCATGCCGGACACCTTACCAAGCGAGCGCTTGGTTGGTAAGGTGCTCGGCATGGAACCATTGGCCGCCCGCACCATCCCGGATCTGGTACGGGCCGGTGCCGTCCACTTCCGCGACCGGGAGGCGATCGTCGACGGCGCGGTCCGGCTGACCTACGCGCAGCTCGGCGAGGAGGTCAACCGCTTCGCGGCGGCCCTCGCGGCGCGCGGCGTCGGCAAGGGCGACCGGGTCGCGCTGTGGGCGCCCAACAGCTGGCGGTGGATCGTCGCCGCCCTGGGCATCGTGACCGCCGGCGGGGTGCTCGTGCCGCTGAACACGCGGTTCAAGGGCGCGGAGGCCGGCTACATCCTGCGGCGCGGCGGCGCCCGCCTGCTCCTGGTCGAGGACGGCTTCCTCGGCAACCGCTACGTGGAGTCGCTGACGGCGGCGGCCGAAACGCACGAATCCGGTACATCAGATCTGCCGGATATCGTGACGTTTGATCAGTGGGAGGAGTTTGTCGGGGGCGGTGCGGCAAGCGGGGGAGCGGCCGGGCCGGACGTGACCGTCACCCCCGACGACCTGTCCGACCTGTTCTTCACCTCCGGCACCACCGGGCAGCCGAAGGGTGCCATGCTCACCCATCGGCAGAGCACCGAGCTGTACGTGACGTGGAGCGCCCTCGCCGGCCTCGTCGAGGGCGACCGCTACCTGCTGGTCAACCCGTGCTTCAACACCTTCGGCTACAAGGCCGGCGTCATCGCCTGCCTGCTGCGCGGCGCCACCGTCGTCCCGCAGGCGGTCTTCGACGTCCGCGAGACGCTCGAGGTCGTCCAGCGCGAGCGGATCACCGTGCTGCCCGGCCCGCCGACGCTCTACACCTCGATGCTCGACCACCCCGACCGGACCCGCTTCGACCTGTCCAGCCTCCGCGTCGCCGTGACCGGCGCGACGACGGTGCCCGTGGTCATGATCGAACGGCTCCGCGACGAGCTCAAGCTGCGGACCGTCCTCACCGCCTACGGCCTCACCGAGTCCTGCGGCACGGCCACGATGTGCCGCCCCGACGACGACCCGCACACCGTCGCCACCACCTGCGGCACCGCGCTCCCCGGCGTCGAGGTCCGCGTCGACGGGCACACCGGTGAGGTGCTCGTCCGCGGCTACAACGTGATGCGCGGGTACTTCGAGGATCCCCGCGCCACCGCCGACGCGATCGACGCCGACGGCTGGCTGCACACCGGCGACGTCGGCGTCCTCGACGAGCGCGGCTACCTGCGCATCACCGACCGGCTCAAGGACATGTTCATCGTCGGCGGGTTCAACGCCTACCCGGCCGAGATCGAGCAGGTGCTCGCCCGGCACCCGGCCGTCGCCGAGGTCGCGGTCGTCGGCACGCCCGACGAGCGGCTCGGCGAGGTGGCCCGCGCCTTCGTGGTGACGCGCGGGCCGGCGGACCCCGGCGAGCTCACCGCCTACTGCAAGGAGCGCCTCGCCAACTACAAGGTGCCGCGCGAGTTCGTGTTCGTCCCCGAACTGCCGCGCAACGCCAGCGGCAAAGTGCTCAAGACCACCCTCCGGAGCCGCTGATGGACACCGTGATCGTCACCGGCGGGGCCAGCGGCATCGGCGCCGCGATCGCCCGCCTCGCCACGGAGCAGGGCCTGCGGGCCGTGGTCTGGGACCTCAGCCCCGGCGGCATGATCGTCGACGTCCGCTCCCGCGAGGCGGTCGAGGCGGCGCTCGCCGAGGTCGGCCCCGCGCGGTACCTCGTCAACAACGCCGGCCCCGCCAGCAGTTCCGGCCTGCCGTTCGCCGACGGCGTCGCCGGTACCGTCGGATCCGTCGAACTCGTCACCTCCGCGTGGCTGGCCACGGATCCCCCTGATGGTGCCGCGGTCGTCAACGTCGCCTCCGTCGCCGGGAACCTCGTCGGCACCGACTCCGCCTGGTACTGCGCCGGCAAGGCCGCCATCGCCGGCTACACGCGCCACCTCGCCACGCGGATCGCGCCGCGTGTGCGGGCCAACGCCGTCGCGCCGGGCTTCATCGCCACCCCACGGATGGCCGGCTTCGCCGACACCCCGCTCGGCCGGTCGCTCGTCGAGCGCAACCCGATGCGCCGCGCCGGCCGTCCCGAGGACGTCGCCGCGGCCGTGCTGTTCCTGCTCTCGCCGTCCGCCGCCTACGTCAACGGGGTGCTCCTCCCCGTCGACGGCGGCTGGACCGTGTCCCAATGAAAGAAGGTCCCCTATGCCGGATGCCGTGATCGTCTCCGCGGTCCGCTCCCCGATCGGGCGCGCGTACAAGGGCTCGCTGGCCGGGGTGCGCGCCGACGACCTCGCCGCCCAGATCGTCCGCAAGGCCCTCGACAAGGTGCCCGCCCTCGACCCCGCCACGCTCGACGATCTCATCCTCGGCTGCGCCCAGCCGGCCGGCGAGCAAGGCTACAACCTCGGCCGCCAGGTCGCGATGCACCTCGGCTTCGACATGGTGCCCGGCGCCACCGTCAACCGCTACTGCGCCTCCTCGCTCCAGGCGATCCGGATGGCCTTCCACGCGATCAAGGCGGGGGAGGGGCACGCCTTCGTCGCCGCCGGCGCCGAGGTCGTCTCGCACTACCCCGCCGGCAGGGCCGACGGCATGCCGGACACGAAGAACCCGCGCTGGCCCGCCTTCGCACCCACGGACCACTGGTCCGACCCGCGCGAGCGCGGTGAACTGCCCGATGTGTACCTTGCGATGGGGGAGACCGCCGAGAACGTCGCCCAGCTGTGCGGCGTCAGCCGGCACGAGCAGGACGAGTTCGCCGTGCGCAGCCAGAACAACGCGGAGAAGGCGCAGGCCGACGGGTTCTGGGACCTCGACATCACGCCGGTCGAGCTGCCCGACGGCACGGTCCTGCGCCGCGACGACGGCCCCCGCCCGGGCGTGACCCTGGAGAAGGTCAGCGCGCTCCAGCCCGTGTTCCGCCCCGACGGCACGGTCACCGCCGGCAACTGCTGCCCGCTCAACGACGGCGCCGCGGCCCTCGTCGTGATGAGCTCCACCCGCGCCGCCGAGCTCGGGCTGACCCCGCTCGCCCGGATCGTGAGCACCGGGGTGTCCGCGCTGAGCCCCGAGATCATGGGCCTCGGCCCGGTCGAGGCGACCCGGCGGGCACTGGCCAACGCCGGTATGTCGATCCGGGACATCGACCTCGTCGAGATCAACGAGGCGTTCGCCGCGCAGGTGATCCCGTCGTACCGCCAGATGGGCGCCGACCTGGACAAGGTCAACGTCCACGGCGGCGCGATCGCGGTCGGGCACCCGTTCGGGATGACCGGCGCCCGGATCGCCACGACGCTGCTCAACGGCCTGGTGCATAAGGACCGCCAGTTCGGCCTGGAGACGATGTGCACGGCCGGCGGCCAGGGCATGGCGATGGTCCTGGAGCGGTTGTCATGACCGGTCCGGAGCGGAGCGGGGGGCGCCCGACCGGTGCTCTGGGCGGCAAGGCCGTGGTCGTCACCGGGGCCGGGCGGGGGCTCGGCGCCGCCTACGCCGAGCTGGCCGCCGCCGAGGGCGCCGCGGTTGTCGTCAACGACGTCGACGCGGACCTGGCCGAGGCGGTCGCCGGCCGGATCCGCGCGGCCGGCGGCCGGGCCGAGACGGCGGTCGGCACGGTGGCCACCTGGGACGGCGCCGGCGAGATCGTCGGCCGCTGTGTCGAGGCGTTCGGCGCGATCGACGGCCTGGTCAACAACGCCGGCATCTTCCGCCTCGCGAACCCCGCCGAGCAGGACCCGGACGACTTCCGCGCGACGATCGAGGTCAACCTGCTCGGTTCCGCGTACTGCGGGCTGCACGCGATCCGCGCCATGCTCCCGCGCGGCACCGGCTCGATCGTCAACGTGACCTCGGGCTCCCACGCCGGCTCGGCCGCGATGGGCGCGTACGGCGCCAGCAAGGGCGGCGTCGCGTCGCTCACCTACTGCTGGGCCGCCGACCTGGCCGGCACCGGCGTGCGGGTCAACTCCGTGTCTCCGAACGCCCACACCAGGATGGCGGAGACGTTCGAGGCGTATCTCGGCACGGCGGCGCAGGGCCAGAACCTGCACAAGACGCCGGAGCAGAACGCCCCCGCGGTCGTGTACCTGCTGTCGGACGCGTCGGCGGCGCTGCACGGCCAGGTGGTCCGCGTCGACGGCGACGAGCTGTCGATGATGGCCCACCCGACCGTCCAGGGCACGGGCGCCCGCAATCCACAGTGGACTGTCTCCGCGGTGGCCGCGGCGTTCGCGGCCGGCGAGGTGGGCCCGCTGAGCCCGGTCGGCCTGCACCGGTCCTGACCTACGCCGGGCCGGTCCGGCAGACCGGGCAGCGGCGGAACACGAACTCGGCGGTGAACCCGCCCGGGCGGGTGATGCCGGCCCGGGCACGGCGGCCGCGAGCCCGGCGGGGCCGACCGTATCGTCTCCCGGCGGTTCGGGCAGACTTGATCGGATGGCGGACCGGACCTGGAAGTCGTTCGTGCGGAATCTCGCGGACCGGATCGAGCTCGACCTGCGCGGGGTGCTCGACGGGCTGGACCCGGAACTGCTCGACGCGGTGGCCGAGCCGGGCACCAACTCGATCGGCTGGCTGCTGTGGCACCTCACCCGCGGCCACGACCGCAACATCAGCGAGCTGTCCGGCCAGGCGCAACTGTGGGTGACCGACGGGTGGCACGTCCGGTTCGGCCGGCCCGCGGACCCGGACGAGACCGGGTACCGGCACACGCCCGAGCAGGTGGCGGCCTTCCACAGCCCGGAGCCGGCGGTCATCGGCGCCTACCACTGGGCCGTGGTGACGCGGTTGCGGGCGTATCTCGACGCGGCCCCGGCCGGCGACCCGGCCCGGCTGGCGACCAGCCCCACCCTCGGCGACACCGTGCCGGTCCAGCAGCGTCTCGTCGGCGTGCTCGTCGAAGGGCTGGAGCACGTCGGCCAGGCGGCGTTCCTCCGCGGCGTGCTCGAACGGCGAGGACAGTGACAAGGTGAACAACCCGGCGGTGCGGCCGGGCCGTGGTGCCTACGATCGGCCGGTGGAACCACTGCCCGGCACCGACGACCTCCTCCGGGTGATGACGATCCTCGGCATCCCCGGCGACCCGCTGCTCATCATGCAGGACCACGCCGACGACCGGCGCCGGGCGGCGCTGCTCGCCCACATCGCGGCCGGCGTCGTCGCCCAGCTCGGTGCGCTCGAGTCCCTGGCTGGCCTCGACGTCGACGACCGGGCCGACCTGCACCGGCGGGCCGACCGCGAGACGGCCGGCCGCGGCCGGCCCACCACGGCGCTGCAGCTGGCCCGGCTGGCGTGGGTGCAGCAGGCGGTCGCCCGGGACCGCGGCGTCCGGCCCGACCCGGTCTCCGACACCGTGTCGACCACGCTCGGGGCGCTGATGCAGCTGCTGGAGCACCCCGGCACCGACCCGATGCGCACCGACGCGCTCCTCGCCCTCCGCGACGCCGCCGACCATCTCGCCACCACGCTGCGCGCCACCCACCACGAAGCCGTGTAGGCGTCAGAAGGCGGGTCGCCGGTCGTGCCGCCCCCCGCGGCGCGACCGGCGACGTAGAGCGCGCACCGTCAGGGGCGGGACAGGCCGTCGAGGAACAGGGAGGTGCAGTCCTCGGCCAGGCGGGTGATCGGGTAGGCCGCCGTGGGCTTGAACCAGCGCACCGACAGCCACACCGCGTCACGCATCAGGCGATACAGGATCTTGGGATCGAGGTCGTCGCGGATGACGCCCCGGGCGACGCCCGTCTCGATCACCTGGAGCCAGGTCGCCTGGACCTCCTTGCCGGCGTTGCGGAGGTATCCGAACCGCTCGATCTGGGTGAGGTAGTTGACGTCGTTCTGGTAGATCTCGGTGGCGTGCGGGTGCGCCTCGACGACTTCGAGGGACGCCACGATCAGATCGTGGAGCCGGGTGCGCGGGTCGGCGTCGCCGGCCAGGACGCGCTTGTACCGCGTGCGCAGGTCCTCGAGATAGGAGGTCACGATCTCGTCGACCATCGCCTCCTTCGACTCGAAGTGGTGGTACAGGCTGCCGGACAGAATCCCGGCCTCGTCGGCGATCTCGCGGACAGTGGTCGCTGCCACCCCCTTGCGGGCGAACAGCGCCGCGGCGCTGGCGAGAATTCGCTCGCGTCGATCCCCAGGCTCTCGCGCCATCCCGTGCTTCCTTGTCGATGTGTCTTCGGCACCAGGAGTGTACGTGTGCCGGCGCCGTGAGATACGGCTCGTTCGCGAGTGTAGCGTAATCAAGCAAGCGCTTGGTACGGTCAGCGGGCAACCCGTGCTGCGGCTCAAGAAGGCGGCGATGAAGCGCGATGGCAAATAAGCGGATGACCGAAGACGAGGTCGTGGCACAGCTACGCTCCGGCATGACGGTCGGGATCGGCGGGTGGGGCTCGCGGCGCAAGCCGATGGCCCTGATCCGGGCGATCCTGCGCTCCGACCTGACGGACCTGACCGTCGTTAGTTACGGCGGGCCTGACATAGGCCTGCTGCTGGCCGCCAAGAAGGTGCGCCGGCTGGTGTACGGCTTCGTGTCCCTCGACTCGATACCGCTCGAGCCGCACTTCCGTGCGGCTCGGGAGGCGGGTGCGGTCGAGGTGACCGAGTATGACGAGGGCATGCTGCGCTGGGGCCTCTACGCCGCCAGCTGCCGGCTGCCCTTCATGCCCAGCCGGGCAGGGCTCGGCTCGGACGTGCTGCGGGTCAACCCGGAGCTGCGAACCGTCGCCTCGCCCTACGGCGGCGAGGAACTTCTGGCCGTGCCGGCGTTGTCCCTCGACGTCGCGCTCGTCCACCTCAACCGGGCCGACGAGCACGGCAACGCCCAGTACCTCGGGCCCGACCCGTACTTCGACGACCTGTTCTGCACGGCGGCCGAAAAGGCGTACGTATCCTGCGAGCGCATCGTGCCGACCGAGGAACTGACCCGTGACGCGCCCGTGCAGACGCTGCTGCTGCAGCGCTGGATGGTCCACGGGGTGGTCGAGGCGCCCCGCGGGGCCCACTTCACGTCCTGCGAACCGGACTACGGCCGCGACGAGGCGTTCCAGCGCAGCTACGTCGAGGCCGCCCAGGACCCGCAGGCGTGGGCGAACTTCTACGAGCGTTATGTGGAGGTGGCATGACCACCGCAGCGCGGCGGAGGCGGGCATGCCGCTGCTTCAATTCGGATCGACAGGGGAGAACAGCGTGACCGCGACCCGTGCCGAGATCTGCGTCGTCGCCTGCGCCGAGGCGTGGCGCGGCGACGGCGAGATCCTCGCCAGCCCGATGGGCGTGGTGCCGAGCATCGGCGCGCGGCTCGCCCGCGCGACGTTCGCCCCCGACCTGCTGCTCTCCGACGGCGAGGCGTTCCTGACCCGGGGCACCTGGGCGATCGGCGGCACCCCGCCGGTCATCGAGGGCTGGATCCCGTTCCGGGCCGTGTTCGACCTGCTCTACCGGGGCCGCCGGCACGTCATGATGGGCCCGAGCCAGATCGACCGCTACGGCAACACGAACATCTCCGCGATCGGCGACTTCGCCCGGCCGACCCGCGCCCTGCTCGGCGTGCGCGGCGCGCCCGGCAACACGGTCAGCCACCCCACCAGCTACTGGGTGCCGCGCCACGGCCGGCGCTCGTTCGTCGCCGCCGTCGACATGGTCAGCGGCGTCGGCTACGACCGGGTGGCGGCGGTGCCGGAGGCGGGCCGCTTCCACGAGCTGCGCCGGGTCGTCAGCAACCTCGGGGTGTTCGACTTCGACACCGACGACCACCGGATGCGCCTCGTGTCGCTGCATCCCGGCGTGACGGTCGACGAGGTCGTCGACGCGACGGCGTTCGACCTGGTCGTACCGGCTGAGGTCCCGACGACCCGCCAGCCCACCGACGACGAGCTCACGCTCATCCGCGAGGTGATCGACCCGCAGAACGTGAGATCCCGCGAGGTGGCGGGTTGACCGGGCTGCGGACGCCGCTGTGTGATCTCTTCGGCGTCCGGTACCCGATCGTGCAGACCGGCATGGGCTGGGTGTCCGACGCCGGGCTGACCGCCGCCACCGCCAACGCCGGCGGTCTCGGGATCCTGGCCAGCGCCACCCTCTCGTACGCCGAGCTGGAGACGGCCATCGCCGAGGTCCGCCGGCGCACCGACCAGCCCTTCGGGGTCAACCTGCGGGCCGACGCGCCCGACGCCCGCAAGCGGGTCGACCTGCTCATCCGTGAACAGGTGCGGGTCGCGTCGTTCGCGCTCGCGCCGAAACCCGAGCTCATCGAACGGCTCAAGGCCGCCGGCGCCGTCGTCGTGCCCTCCGTCGGTGCCCGCCGGCACGCCGAGAAGGTGGCCGCGTGGGGTGTCGACGCCGTGGTGGTGCAGGGCGGCGAGGGCGGCGGCCACACCGGCCCGGTGCCGACCTCGCTGCTGCTGCCGCAGGTCGTCGACGCCGTCGACATCCCGGTCATCGCCGCCGGCGGCTACTTCGACGGCCGTGGCCTCGTCGCCGCCCTCGCGTACGGCGCCGCCGGCATCGCGATGGGCACCCGGTTCCTGCTCACCAGCGACAGCCCGGTGCCGGTCGAGGTGAAACAGCGCTACCTCGCCGCGACCGTCAACGACACCGTCGTCACCGCCGCCCTCGACGGCGTCCCGCAGCGGGTGCTGCGCACGCCCTTCCTCGACCGTCTGACCGGCGGCCGGCGGCTCGCCCGCGCCGTCGGCAACGCGCGCGCGTTCCGCAAGCTGTCCGGCCGGTCCTGGATCAGCCTCCTGCGGGAGGGCCGCGCGATGCACCGCGAGCACGGCCTGCGGTACGGCCAGGTGCTCCTCGCCGCGAACACGCCCATGCTCATCCGCGCCGCCATGGTCGACGGCCGCCCCGACGCGGGGGTCATGGCCACGGGCCAGGTCGCCGGCCTCATCGACGACCTGCCCAGCTGCGCCGAGCTGCTCGATCGCATCATGGCCGAGGCCGCCGACGCGCTGAAGCGGCTGAGCTGATGCCGGCCTACACGATCGACGGGGTCGTGCCGGTCGTGCACCCGACGGCGTACGTCCATCCGACCGCCGTCCTCATCGGCGACGTCCACGTCGGGCCGCACTGTTACGTCGGCCCCTTCGCCAGCCTGCGCGGCGACTTCGGCCGGATCGTCCTGGAGGAGGGATCGAACTTCCAGGACGGCTGCGTGTTCCATACCTTCCCGGGCACCGTGGCGGTCCTCGGCCGCGACGGTCACGTCGGCCACGGCGCGGTGCTGCACGGCTGCGTCACCGAGCCCGGCGTGCTCATCGGCATGAACGCCGTGGTGATGGACGACGTGCAGGTGGGAGCGTTCGCGTTCGTGTCGGCGCACTCGTTCGTCCGGTCGGGCTTCGTGGTGCCGTCGCGGACGCTGGTCGCCGGCGCACCGGCGCGGGTGGTGCGTGAGCTGACGCCGCAGGAGCTGGCCTGGAAGGCCAACGGCACGAAGGTGTACCAGCAGCTGGCGGCCCGGTGCCTGACCTCCCTGCACGAGGTGCGGCCCCTGACGGAGGCCGAGCCGGACCGCCCGGTCCTGCCGACCTCCGTGTCCGCCGCCGTCCCGCTCGATCAGGCGAGGAACACGACGCCCCTATGAAACCAAACAAGCGCTTGGTAGAGTGAGGTCATGACGACCAGGACCCGTGGGCACGGCCTGCTCGAAGGACGGACCGTGCTCGTGACCGCCGCCGCCGGAACCGGCATCGGCTTCGCCACCGCCGAGCGGTGCGTCGAGGAGGGCGCGACCGTCGCGATCAGCGACCGGCACGAGCGCAGGCTCGCCGAGACCGCCGAGCGCATCGGCGCGTTCGCGGTGCCCTGTGACGTCACGGACGAGGCGCAGGTGCAGCACCTCTTCGACGCCGTCACCGAGCGCTTCGGCGGCCTCGACGTCCTGGTGAACAACGCCGGGCTGGGCGGAACCGCCAACGTCGTCGACATGACCGACGAACAGTGGAGCACCGTCCTCGACGTCACGCTCACCGGCACCTTCCGCTGCACCCGGGCCGCGCTGCGGCACATGATCCCGCGCGGCCGCGGCGTGGTGGTCAACAACGCCTCGGTCATCGGCTGGCGGGCGCAGGAGGGGCAGGCGCACTACGCCGCGGCGAAGGCCGGGGTCATGGCGCTCACCCGCTGCTCCGCCGTCGAGGCGGCCAGGTCCGGGGTGCGGGTCAACGCCGTGGCACCCAGCCTGGCGATGCACCCGCACCTCGCCAAGGTCACCACGGAGGAGCTCCTCACCGAGCTGGCCGGGCGCGAGGCGTTCGGCCGGCCGGCCGAGCCCTGGGAGGTCGCGAACGTGATCGTGTTCCTCGCCAGCGAGTACAGCTCGTACATGACGGGCGAGGTCGTCTCCGTCAGCAGCCAGCACCCGTAAAGGAACCGGACATGGTCGACGACAGCGCCGCCGGCAGGGTGGGCGAGCCGTTCACCCTCGACGTCGAGCGCGGCAAGATCCGCGAGTTCGCGCGTGCCGTCCGCTCGCAGAACCCCGACTACCTGGAGGCGGAGCGGCCGGTGGTGCCGCCGACGTTCCTCACCACCGCTTTCTTCTGGCAGTCCGGTCCGAGCGACCCGTGGGAGGCCGTCGCGATGGACCAGCGCAAGGGACTGCACGCCGAGCAGGAGTACGTCTTCCACGGCCCGCCGCCACGCGCCGGCACGCGGCTGACCGGCCGCTCCCGGATCGAGTCGGTGACCCGCAAGGAGGGCCGCAGCGGCACGCTCACCTTCGCGGTCATGGTGACCGAGTTCCACGACGAGACCGGCCGGCTCGTCGCCACCGCCCGCCTGACGGGGGTCGAGACCGCATGACCGCCTTCACCGTCGGGCCGCTGACGCGCACCGACCTGGTCCGGTACCAGGGCGCGTCCGGCGACTTCAACCCGATCCACCACGACGAGGAGTTCGCCCGCGCGGCCGGGATGAAGGCGCCGCTGGCGCTCGGCATGCTCCAGGCCGGGTTCCTCGCCACGTGGGCCACCGACCGGTACGGCGCGGCGAACGTGCGCGGCTTCCGTGTCCGGTTCGCCGCCCAGGTGTTCCCCGGCGACACCGTCACCTGCGACGGCGTTGAGGTGCGCCGCCGCCGGGCCGGCGACGAGGACCTCGTGGACCTGGAAATGACCTGCACCACCCAGGACGGCACGGTAGCCGTGTACGGCTGGGCGACCTTCGCGACCGATGGGAAGACGGCATGATCGAGTCCACAGTGGACGACCGGGGCGTGGCGGAGATCGTCATGGACAACCCGCCGGTGAACGCGTTGCCGGTCAAGGGCTGGTTCGACCTCGCGTCCGCGCTGCACGACGCCGGCGCCGACCCGGCGGTCCGCGCGGTCGTGCTGCGGGCCGGGGGCCGCGGCTTCAACGCCGGCGTCGACATCAAGGAGCTGCAGGCGGCGACGGGCTTCGCGGCGCTGGTCGGGGTGAACAAGGGCTGCGCGGCCGCGTTCGCCGCCGTCTACGACTGCCCGGTGCCGGTCGTCGCGGCGGTCCAGGGCTTCTGCCTCGGCGGCGGGATCGGCCTCGTCGGCAACGCCGACGTCATCGTCGCCAGCGACGACGCGACGTTCGGGCTGCCGGAGGTCGACCGGGGCGCGCTGGGCGCGGCGACCCACCTGGCGCGGCTCGTGCCGCAGCACAAGATGCGCGCCATGATGTACACGTCGGCGACCGCGACCGCCGCCGAGCTGCACGCGTTCGGCTCGGTCCTGCGGGTTGTCCCGCGCGAGGAGCTGCGCGCCGCCGCCTTCGCCGTCGCGCACGACATCGCCGCGAAGGACCCGGCCGTCATCCGCGCCGCGAAGGAGTCGCTCAACGGCATCGACCCCTGGGATCCGAAGCGCAGCTACCGCTTCGAGCAGGGCTTCACCTTCGAGCTCAACCTCACCGGCGTCGCCGACAAGGTCCGCGACGACTTCGGGCGGTGAGCGGCGTGAGCACCGTGTCCGGTGTGGACCTGACCGACACCCCGGCCGAGGCCGCGTTCCGGGCGGAGGCCCGGGCGTGGCTTCGCGCCAACGTCCCGGCCACCCCGCTGCCGTCCGGCGACACCCGGGAGGGCTTCGCCGCGCACCTGGAGTGGGAGCGGCGGCTCTTCGACGCACGCTGGGCCGTCGTGTCCTGGCCCGAGCGGTACGGCGGGCGCGACGCGTCGCTGTGGGAGTGGCTGATCTTCGAGGAGGAGTACTACGCGGCGGGTGCGCCGCAGCGGGTCACGCAGAACGGCATCTTCCTGCTCGCGCCGACGCTGTTCGAGTTCGGCACCCCCGAGCAGCAGGACACCCTGCTGCCCCGGATGGCGGCCGCCGAGGACCTCTGGTGCCAGGGCTGGTCCGAGCCGGGCGCCGGCAGCGACCTCGCCGCGATCAGCAGCCGGGCGGTGCCGGTCGACGGCGGCTGGCGCCTCTCCGGGCAGAAGACCTGGACCACCCGCGGCGCGTTCTGCACGCACCTGTTCGGGCTGTTCCGCACCGACCCGGACGCGCCCCGCCACCGCGGCCTCACGTACTTCCTCGTCCCCCTCGACACCGACGGCGTGACCGTGCGCGGTTTCGGCCGACTCGACGGCGACGAGGGCTTCGCCGAGGTGTTCTTCGACGACGTGTTCGTGCCGTCGTCGGCGGTGCTCGGCGAGGTGGGGCAGGGCTGGCCGGTCGCGATGGCGACCACCGGGTCGGAGCGCGGCCTGACCCTGCGCTCACCGGGGCGGTTCCTGCACACCGCCGAGCGGCTCGTCGCGCTCGCGGCGGCGCAGCGGGACCGGCTGCGGCCCGCTACCCGGGAACGCGTCACCCGCGCGTGGCTCGGCGCCCGCGCGTACCAGCTGTTCACGCTGCACCAGGTGACCGGGCTCGTCGAGGGCCGGCCGCCGGGGGCGCGGTCGAGCCTCAACAAGCTGTTCTGGTCGCGGCTCGACATCGACCTGCACGAGATCGCCCTGGAGCTGCTCGGCGCCGGCGCGATCCTCGACTCGCCGTGGACCCGCGGCTTCCAGTTCTCGCTCGCCGGCCCGATCTACGCCGGCACCAACGAGATCCAGCGCAACATCGTCGCCGAGCGGGTGCTCGGCCTGCCCAGGGCGTGAGGGGAGCGCAACCGTGCGGTTCGCGTTGACCGAGGACCAGTTGGCGTTCCGCGACGCCGTCCGGGAGCCGCTGTCGAAAGGCTGGGACGCCCTCGCGGAGCTGGGGTTGTTCGGCGCACTGGTCCCGGCGGAACGGGACGGCCTGGGGCTCGCCGAGACCGACCTGGTGGCGGTCCTGGAGGAGGTGGGGGCCGCCGCGGTCCCGCACCCGGTGTCGGCGACGGCGTTCGTCGCGGCACCCCTGCTGGCCGCGACGGACGATCCCAGGCTCGCGGACGTGGTGGCCGGGCGCACCCGGATCGCGCTGGCCGGTCCGGGCGGGCTCACCCCGTTCGGCGGCCACGCCGACCTGGTCCTGCACCTCGACGGCGGCGTCGCCCGGCTCGGACCGGCCGCCGGCGCGCCGGTGTCCACCGTGGACACCACCCTCGCCGCCGTCCTCGGCGCCGCCTCGACCGGCGCGGCCCCGCTCACCGACGACCCCGCCCTCGTCGCCGCGGCCGCCCGGCGCGCCGGGCTCGCGGCCGCCGCCGAGCTGATCGGTCTCGGCCGGCGCATGCTCGACCTCACCGTCGGCTACGTCAGGCAGCGCCACCAGTTCGGCGCCCCGGTCGGCAGCTTCCAGGCCGTCAAGCACCACCTCGCCGACGCGACCCTCGCGCTGGAGTTCGCCGCGCCGTCCGTGCTCGCCGCGGCCTGGGCGATGGAACACGACGTGGACGCCGAGCGGGCCGTCGACGGTGCCGTCGTCCTCGCCGCCGACGCGGCGCACGCGGTGAGCCGCGCCGCGATCCAGTGCCACGGCGCGATCGGCTACACCGTCGAGTACGAGCTGCACCGCTACGCCAAACGCGCCTGGGCCCTGGAGGCGTCCTGCGACACCGGAGCCCGCCTCGACCGGCTCGCCACATCCCTCGACCTGAAGGAGACATCGTCATGAGCGATGAAGAGGAGGTCGTGCTGTACCGCACCGACGGTCCCGTCGCCGTCGTGACGATGCACCGGCCGCAGTACCGCAACGCCCAGAACTCGAAGATGACGTACGCGCTCGACGACGCGTTCTACCGCGCCGCCGAGGACGACGACGTCAAGGTCGTCGTGCTCGCCGGCGCGGGCAAGCACTTCTCCGCCGGCCACGACATCGGCACCCCCGGCCGGGACATCGACACCACGTTCGAGCGGCGGGCCGGGCTGTGGTGGGACCACGTCGGCAAGCCCGGCGCGGAGAGCCGCTTCGCCCGCGAGTCCGAGGTGTACCTCGGGATGTGCCGCCGCTGGCGGGAGCTGCCGAAGCCGACGATCGCCATGGTCCAGGGCGCCTGCATCGCCGGTGGCCTGATGCTCGCCTGGTGCTGCGACCTCGTCGTCGCCGCCGACGACGCGTTCTTCGCGGACCCGGTCGTGAAGATGGGCATCCCCGGCGTCGAGTACTTCGCCCACCCGTGGGTCATGGGCCCGCGCTTCGCCAAGGAGTTCCTGTTCCTCGGCGAGCGCGTCGACGCCCAGCGGGCCCTGGCCCTCGGCATGGTGAACCGGGTCGTGCCCCGCGACGAGCTGGAGACGTCCACGATGGACATCGCCCGGCGGATCGCGCAGATGCCGCGCCTCGGCCTGGCGCTGACCAAGAAGGCGGTCAACCAGGCCGAGGACCTGATGGGCCTGCGCGCCGGGATGGACTCGGTGTTCGGCCTGCACCACGTCGCCCACGCCCACAACGCCGAGATCGGCACCGACTCCCTCGCCGGCCACGACGCCCGGTCCATGCGCGACGGCGCGCGCTGATGCCGCAGCGGTACGGCGGCCGCGTCGCCCTGGTGACCGGCGCGGCCTCCGGCATCGGCCGGGCCACCGTCCTGCGCCTGCTGGAGGAGGGCGCCCGCGTCGCCGGCCTCGACACCGCGCCGGTCGACACCGACGGGGAGCTCGACGGGGAGCTCGACGGGGTGCTCGGCGTGCGCTGCGACATCCGCGACGAGGAGGCGGTGCGCGCCGCCGTCGACCGGGTCGCGGCCTGGGGCGGGCGGCTCGACCTGGTCGCGAACGTCGCCGGCGTCGCCTCGTACGCGCACACCGCCGACGTGACCCTCGCCGAGTGGGACCGGATCCTCGCCGTGAACCTCACCGGCACCTTCCTCGTCTGCCGGGCCGCCCTGCCGCACCTCGTCGCCGCCCGCGGCGCGATCGTCAACGTGGCCTCGCTCGCCGGGGTGCGCGGCTGGCGGTACAGCGCCGCCTACTCGGCGGCGAAGGGCGGCGTCGTCGCGCTGACCCGGTCCCTCGCCGTGGAGTTCGCGCCGTCCGGGGTGCGGGTCGCGTGCGTCTGTCCCGGCTCCGTGGACACGCCGCTGAAGGCGGGGCTGCAGCCGGTACCGGATCCGGATCCGCGACTGCTCGAGCACGGGCGGGCGCTCGTGGACCCGCCCGTCGCCGACCCGGCGGAGGTCGCGGCGGCCATCGCGTATCTCGGCTCCGCGGAGGCCCGGTTCGCCACGGGCGCTGTGCTGCGCATCGACGGAGGGTCCGGTGTCTGAGTTCCCCCGGCGGACCGTCGATCGCCACTACGCCGACGGCGCCTGGACCGCCGACACGATCGCCGGCCTCGTGGCCCGCCAGGACCGCGACCGGGTCGCGTTCGTGGCGCCGGAGGGCACGTTCACCTGGGGCGAGTACGACGACCTGTCGTCGCGGCTGGCCCGGTCCTACGCGGACAGCGGCCTCGCGCCGGGCGACCGGCTCGCCGTGCTGCTCACCGGCGGGGCACTCACCCACATCGCCTACCTCGCCGCGCAGAAGGCCGGCCTCGTCACGGTCGGGATCGGCCCGCGGGCCGGCGACGCCGAGGTCACCCACCTGCTGCGCGCGACCGGCGCCGCGGGCCTGGCCACCCGGGACGTCCACCGCGGACGCTCCGGGGCCGCGATCGCGCGGCAGTGCGGCGCCCGGCGGCACGTGCTGCTCGACCTCGACGCGCTGCCCCCGGACGGGCTGGAGCAGCCGCGCGGGCTCGGCCCCGACGACCTGTTCTTCCTCAACTCGACCTCCGGCACGACCGGGGTGCCGAAGTGCGTGCGGCAGACGATGAACAACCGCAAGTTCTTCGGCCCGCTCGCCCACGCCGCGGGACGGTTCGGCCCCGACGAGGTGTTCGCCAGCATGCTGCCCGCGCCGTACGGCTTCGGGCTGTGGAGCGCCCACGTCGTGCCCGCCATGTACGGCTACCCGACCGTCCTCACCGCCGAGTTCGACGCGGCCGAGACGCTGCGGCTCATCGAGGAGCACCGGGTCACCGTGCTGTGCGCGGTGACCGCCCAGTTCATCATGCTGCTCAACGCGCCGGAGTTCGCCGCCGCGGACCTGTCGTCGCTGCGGGTGCTGTTCACCGGCGGCGAGCGGGTGCCGCTGTCGCGGGCCGCCGAGTTCGAGGAGCGCACCGGCTGCGCGGTGCTGCAGTTCTACGGCTCGAACGAGGCCGGCCCGATCTCGGTGACCACCGTGGACGATCCGCGGGAACGCCGGCTCGGCACCGCGGGCCGCCCGATCCCCGCCATGAACGTGCGCCTGGTGGGGGAGCACGGCCAGGTGGCGGCGAGGGGGCCCGGCTGCACGCCCGGCTACCTCGACGACGCCGCCGCGAACGCGGCCCTGTTCCGCCCCGACGGCTGGCTCGTCACCGGTGACCTGGCCGGGCTCGACGACGACGGCTACCTGTCCGTCACCGGACGGGTCGCGGACTTCATCATCCGCGGCGGGCACAACGTCAGCGCCCTCGTCGTGGAGGAGGCGGTCGGCAGCCACCCCTCGGTGGCGCAGGTCGCGGTCGTCGCCGCCCCGGATCCGGTGCTGGGGGAGCGGGCCTGCGCCTATGTGGTGACCCGGGCGCCGCTCACCCTCGACGAACTGCGGGAGCACCTCGACGCCGCCGGGGTGTCGAAGCAGAACTGGCCCGAGCACCTCGTGCCGCTGGACCGGCTGCCCGTCGGCACCGGCGGGAAGGTCGACAAGGCGTCGCTCCGCGCGGACGCGGCCCGGCGGTTCACCGGCACGGAGGAACTCTTGCCGAGGTAACTCCAGCGACTGCCGGCCGATCGCCGCGACCGGGGCTCGGCGATGACCGCCGAGCTGCCCTTCGTGGTCTTCGCGGCGGCGCTCGGCGCCATCGGCAGCAACCCCCGCGCCGCCGCCCGCCACCACTAGTCGAGCCTGATCAGCGTCTGCGCGACCTGGCCGTCGCCGACCGCGCGGCCGTCCACGGTGGCCTCCACGTCGAAGAGGTACCGGCGGCCGCGCACCTCGGCGAGCACCGCGGTCACCGACACCGTCTGCCCCCGCAGGGCCGGGCCCGTGTGCCGGATGCCGATCCAGGTGCCCAGCGCCGCCGTGGCGGGCCCGAAGCGGGGGCGCAGCACGGCGGCGGCGGTGTCCTCCATGAACGCGATGAGCGACGGCGTGCTCAGCACCGGCTCGGCGTCCGGCACGTGGTCGGTGGTGACCCCGGCGGTGACCGGGAACAGCCGGGTGCAGGACGTGCCGGGACCGGGATCGGTGCGCAGCAGCCCGTGCGGCCGGCCGGTCCGGGCGTCGCCGCGGCGCAGCCGGATGTCGGCGACCAGCCGCTCGCCCCGCCGCAGCCGGAGGGTGACCACGTCGGCGGAGCGTCGCGCGACGACGACCGTCAGGTCCCCGCCGGCGGTGTTGTCGTCGCCGTGCCATATCAGCTGCTCCACGTGGGCGCCGTCAGCTGGCACCGCCACCGCCACCTCGGCGCCGATCGGCGCCTCCCACACGTCGTCCACAGCTCCGCTCCCACCTTGACACCATCGAACGGCCGGGAACAGAATGACACAACCAAGCGCTTGTTTGGTAGAGAGAGGTGTTTTGGTGGAGGACCTCGCAGCGTTCTTCCCGCCCGGCACGGCTCCGGCGGCCGGCAGCGTCCACGAGCGATACGTCGCCGACCGTCTCGGCGAGATCGGCCGATGGGGCACGGAGACGCTCCCCGACGTCGTGCGCCGGCACGCGGCCACGCAGCCCGACGGGATCGCGTTCGTGGCCGGCGGCGATCGCATGACCTGGGCGGAGTTCGACAGGTGGTCGACCTGGTTCGCGCATCGGCTCGCCGACGCGGGCCTGCCCCGCGGCGCCCGCGTCGGCGTCCTGCTGCCTGACGGCGTCGCGGTCCACGTCGTCTACCTCGCGGCGATGAAGGCGGGGGTGGTCGTCGTCGCGATCGGGCCGCGTGCCGGCCGGGTGGAGGTGCGCCACCTGCTCACCGTCGGCGGCGCGACCGCGCTCGTGAGCCTCTCCCACCACCGCGACGAGCCGGTCGAGGCGATCGTCGAGGGCCTCGGCATCACGACCCACCTGGTGCTCACCTCGTCGTTCGGATCCGCCTCCGACCCGGTGCCCGGCCGTGCCGAGCTCGGCCTCGGCGAGATCCACCTGCTGAACTCGACGTCGGGCACCACCGGCATGCCGAAGTGCGTCGTGCACAACCAGAACCGCTGGTTCTATTACCACCAGCTCGCCGTCGAGTGCGGCGACCTGCGCCCCGACGACGTCTTCCTGACGCTGATCCCGGCGCCCTACGGCTTCGCGCAGTGGACGGCCAACTTCACCCCGACGATCCTCGGCGCGCCCACCGTGGTGATGCCCCGCTTCAGCGCCGACGAGGCGTTGCGGCTCATCGAACGCGAGCGGGTCACCGTCGTGTGCTGCGTCAGCACCCAGTTCATCATGATGCTGAACTCGCCGCTGATCACCGAGGTGGACCTGTCGTCGCTGCGGTGCATGTTCACCGGCGGCGAGGCGGTGCCGTTCGAGCGGGCCAGCGAGTTCGAGCGGCGCACCGGCGCCAAGGTGCTGCAGTTCTTCGGTTCCAACGAGACCGGCGCGCTGTCGCGCACCTCGGTCCGGGACACCGAGGACCAGCGGCTGCGCACCGCCGGCCGGATCATCGACGTGATGGACGTGCGGCTGTTCGCCGAGGACGGCACCGACGTGACCGCGGCCGGCGGCCCCGGGCAGGCGGCTTGCGCCGGCCCCGCGACGTGCCTCGGCTACTTCGCCGACCCGGCCGCGAACGAGGCCCTGTTCACCCCCGACGGCTGGATGCTCACCGGCGACATCTGCACGATCGACGCCGACGGCTACCTGCGGGTCGTCGACCGCAAGTCGGACTTCATCATCCGGGGCGGCAAGAACATCAGCGCCGCCGCGGTGGAGGATCAGGTAGGCGCGCACCCGTCGGTGGCGATGGTGGCGGCCGTGGCCATGCCGGACCCGACGTTCGGCGAGCGGGTGTGCGCGTTTGTGGTCCTGCGCGACGGTGCCACGCTGACCCTGGACGCGCTGCGCTCCCACCTCGACGCCCGCGGCGTCTCGCGGGAGAACTGGCCGGAGCGCCTGGAGTTCGTGGCCGACCTGCCCCGTGGCTCGGGCGGGAAGGTTGCCAAGGCGGAGCTTCGCAAGCTGCTCAACCGCTCCTGATCCCGGCTCGCCGGTGCCGTCACGGGCGCCGCGCCGGCCGCCCGCATCGGCACGCCGGTGCGGGCGGCCCGTGCGGCGCCCCGGTCGTAGCGGGCCTGCGTGAGGCGGCACGGTGCCCAGGTCCCGGCGGCCCCGGTGGGGCTGGGGCGTCGCCCCGCCGCACCAGGGATGAGGGCCGTGACCCTGGACCGGCGGACCTACTTCGGCGCCGGGTCGGAACAGGCCGCCAGCACCTCCTCGCGCAGGCGCGTGCGCTGGATCTGGCCGGTCGCCGGGGTACGCGGGATCGACCGCACCGTCGTCACCAACCGTGGCACCTGGAACGACGCCAGGCGGCCGGCCACGTGCGACCGTATCTCCGCCACCGACGGGGCCGGCGAACCGTCCGGCAGCACGAAGACGGCGCACACCAGTTCGCCCCATTTCGAGTCCGGCACCCCGACGACCGCCACGTCGAGCACGCCCGGCAGGTCGCGCAGCGCGTGCTCGACCTCGGCCGGGCCCACCGCCTCCCCACCGGTGCGGATGACCTCACGCGTGCGGCCCGTCAGGTACAGGTATCCCTCGTCGTCCAGCTGCCCGAGGTCGCCGGAGCGGTACTCGCCCTCCAGCGGCGCCGCACCGAGGTAGCCCGACATCACCGCCGGGCCGCGCACGCAGACCTCGCCGTCCTCGGCGACCCACAGCGCGTTGGGCGTCGCGGCGCGGCCGACGCTGCCGGGCTTGCGGGCCAGGTCCCAGTCGTGCAGCGCCGCCATGCGGCCGGCCTCCGTGGAACCGTAGAGGATCGTGGTCGTCGTCCCGGGCAGCCGGGCCTTGATCCGCTCGACCAGGTCGGCGGCGACGCTCGACGTGCCGGTGTCGGCGTGCAGCAGCGACCGCAGGTCGGCGTGGCGGTGCTCGGGGTCCAGCAGGCGTTCCCAGACCGCCGGGATGCAGTACAGCGCCGAGGGGCGGCGCCGCTGGACGACGTCGATCATGTCGGCGGCGTCGGCCCGGCGGACCAGGTGCACGGCGGTCCGATGCTGCCACGCCTCCATCACGTAGTGCCAGCCGCCGTAGTGGTACAGCGGGAACGTGCACACCACGCCGCCGTGCCCGCGCAGCCCCGTGGTGAACGTGCCGCCGCCCGGTGCCGCCCGCAGCCAGCTGGCCCGGTGGCTCACCAGCGCGCCCTTCGGCCGGCCGGTGCTGCCGCTGGTGAGGTACAGGATGTGCGGATCGCCGTCGTCCAGCGTCCGCCGCGCGAAGGCCCGCGCACCGCCGTCGAGGTCCGCCGGGCGCAGGCACGGCTCGGTGAAGTCCGCGTCGGACACCACCAGCTTCGGGTCGACATAGGACCGCACGCGGTCCCGCTCCGCCACCGGCAGTCCCGGGTTCACCGGCGCGAACACCGCGCCGACCCGCGCGCACGCCACGAACACGTCCAGCGCCCGCAGCGTCGGGGTGGCACACCACAGGACGGTGTCCCCGGGGCCGATGCCGAGCCCCACGAGCGCGTTGGCCGTGCGGTCCGCCGCCTCGTCCAGCTCCCGGAACGTGATCTGCTCGGTGCCGAGCGTCGCCGCGAGCTCGCCGGGTGCGGTCAACGCGGCCAGGGTCACGATGTCGCCGATCAGCAGGCTCATGCGCGCGTCCAGTCGAACAGGTCCACCTGGGCGGGGCCGAGCGCGCCGTACGCCGCCTTGTCCCGCGTGATCTCCAGCGCCTTCGGCAGCGCGTCGATCCCGTCGAGCCGGTGCGTGACCAGCCCGGCGACGTCCACGTCACCGCGGCGCACGAGCCGCAGCGCGTGCTCGAAGGCGCCGCTGCCCGGTGCGTAGCCGCCCGCGCCGGACCGCGGGTGCAGCAGCGCGGCCGAACGCTCCCGGAGCAGGCCGAGCGGGGCGGGCGCGTGCTCGGGCAGTACCGCCACCATGACGATACGCCCGCCCCGGCGGACACAGCGGGCGGCGAGGTCGAGGGTGGACGTCCCGGCCAGGCCGGCGTCCGGCGCGCCGCCGGCGGTCTCGAAGACCACGTCGGCGCCGATGCCGTCGGTGGCGTCACGGACGGCGGCCTCGACGTCGTCGGCGGCGTCCAGGACCAGGTCGGCTCCGGCCAGCCGGGCGAGGTCGCGCTTCGCGGCGCTCCGCCCGGTCACGACGACGAGCCCGGCCCCGCCACGCCGGGCGACCTGCGTGTGCAGGAGACCCATGACGCCGGCGCCGAGGATCAGGACGGTCTCGCCCGGCCGCACGTCGGCGAGCGCGTGCCCGTGGACGGCCCCGGCGAGCGGCTGCACGGCGGCCGCCTCCGAGGCGCTGACCCCGTCCGGCACGGTGACGACGGTCTTCGCGGGCACGAGCACCCGCTCGGCGAACGCCCCGGGTGTGCTGAACCCGAGCACCTGGGACCGGGGGCAGGCGTCGGGCCGGTCCCGCCGGCACGCGGCGCACCGGCCGCACGCGGCCGTCTCGACGGCGGTGACCCGGTCACCGGGCCGCGGCCCGCCGCCCGGTGGGGCGTGGCCGTCACCGGGCGGGCCGACGTCGCGGATCACGCCCGCGAACTCGTGGCCGCCGAACCGGGTCGGGCCCTCGGCGAGCCGGGCGGCGAGCACGGCGTGCATGGCGACCGGCTCGCCGGCGAGGAGCATGCACTCGGTGACGCTCGGCTGCACGCAGGCCACGTCGATCACCACTTCGCCCGGCCCCGGCACGGGGTCGGGCACCTCTTCGACGGCCACGTCGCCGAAGCCACGCATGACGAGCGCCCGCATCCCGCGACCTCCCCTCGGTTGCTCTCTTGACGGTGGAATCAGATTTTGTATTCAATATCTAAACCACGTCAAGGGAGGCCGCATGGAGGACGAGCCCACCGTGCGGGACACCCGCCCGGACAGCGGGTCCGCCGAACGGGAGCTGATGGTCACCGGGATCGGCGGGCAGGGCATCCAGCTGCTCGCCAAGACCCTGGCGCTCGCCGCCACCAGGGAGGGCCGATACGCGATGCTCGCCGCGGACTACGGCGGCGAGATGCGCGGCGGGCCGTCCAAGGCCGCCGTCGTCGTCGGGGACCAGCCGCTGCGGGCCCTGCCGATCCTGCCGTCCGCCGGATCCGCGATCTTCGCCCACCACAGGTTTGCCGAGCACGTCGAGGAGCGGCTCCGGCCCGGGGCCCTCGTCGTGGTCAACGTGCCCCTCGTCGACCCCGGCGCGTTCCGCGACGACCTGCGGATCGTCACCGTCGACGCCAGGCGCGTCGCGAAGGAGGCCGAGGCGCCGAACGCCGCCGGGTTCGTCCTGCTGGGCGCCTACAACGCCGTCACGCGGACCGTCGCGCCGCAGTCGCTGGAGGACGCGATGACCGAGCTGCTCCCGCCGTACCGCCGCCAGCACGCCGAGGCGAACGTCCGCGCCCTGCGGGCCGGCGCCGCCGCCCTCACGGAGGCCGCCCGATGACGCTCGAACTGCTCGAGGGCGGCGCCGCCATCGCCGAGGCCGCGATCGCCGCCGGCTGCCGGTTCTTCGCCGGTTATCCGATGTCGCCGTTCACCGGCCTCCTGGAGGAGATGTCCCGGCGCATGCCGGCCGCCGGCGGGGTGTGCCTCAACGCGGAGAGCGAGATCGAGGGCGTCAACATGACGCTCGGCGCCGCCGCGGCCGGGACCCGCGCCGCGACCGGCTCGTGCGGCCAGGGCATCGCCCTGATGCAGGAGGCGATCGCCGAGGCCGCGCTCAACGAGACGCCGTTCGTCGTGTTCAACCTGGCCCGCAACCAGCAGGACTACTTCCAGGCCACCCGCGGCGGCGGCTGGGGCGACTACCGCACCATCACGCTCGCGCCGAAGGACGTGCCGGAGGCGGTCGAGCACACCCAGCTGCTGTTCCACCTCGCCGACAAGCACCGGGCACCCGTGATGCTGTACGGTGACCCGCTCCTCGCGCAGACCCGCGTCGGCGTCGACATCCACCCGATCGACCACGGCGAGCTGCCGCCGAAGGACTGGGCCCTGGACGGGACCGGCGGCGGCACCGGCCGCAGCAGGCAGGTGTGGACCTGGGCGATGGGCAAGGCCACCGACCCGGGCCCCGGCCCCGACGGCCACTGGCGGGCGATCGCCGAGAAGTTCGACCGGATCGCCGGCCTTGAGGCCCGCCACGAGCAGTCCGACGTGGCGGACGCCGAGACGGTGGTCGTCGCGTTCGGCTCCGCGGCGAAGTTCGTCGAGCACGTCGTCGGCGAGCTGCGCGCCGAGGGGCACCGCATCGGCTGGTTCCGGCCGGTGACGCTGTGGCCGTTCCCCGGCGACGCCCTGGAGGAGGCCACCCGCACCGCGAAGCGGGTCCTGGTCTTCGAGCTCAACGCCGGGCAGATGCTCGACGACGTGCGCATGCACGCCGCCGACCGGCGGACCGTGCGGTTCATCGGCGGGGTCAGCATCGCCGAGTCCGGCCTGTCGTACGGCCCGCTGCTCGACGCGCCCGTGATCCGCCGACGAATCCTGGAGGCGACGTGACCATCGACACCAGCCAGCCGCCGCTGCGCGACGCCCGGCAGGTCGCCGACTTCCGGCCCAACCTCATCCTCGGCGAGCACTCGCTGTGCCCCGGCTGCGGTGAGCCCGTCGCCCTGCGGATCCTGCTGGAGGTGCTGCAGGAGCTCGACATCGTGCAGCGGACCATCGGCGTCGTCGGCCACGGCTGCTACGGCAGCTTCGTGCGCATCATGGACGTCGACGTCCTCCAGTGCCTGCACGGCCGCGCGCCGGCCTGCGCCACCGGCATCAAACGCGTGCGCCCGGGCGTCGCGGTGTTCACGCTCCAGGGCGACGGCGACATGGCCAACGAGGGCCTCCAGGAGGTGCTGCACGCGGCCGCCCGCGGCGAGAACATCACCTGCGTGATGCTCAACAACGGCGTCTTCGGCGACACCGGCGGCCAGCAGACCGCGACGACGGTCCTCGGCCAGCGCACGAAGACCAGCATCGAGGGTCGCGACCCGGCCGCGCACGGCTACCCGATCCCGGTCGCCGACCTCGTGGCGGGGCTGCAGGGCGTCGGATACGTGGCCCGCGGCGCCGTGTCGAACGCGGCATCGGTACTGCAGGCGAAGCGCATGATCCGCAAGGCGTTCGAGACACAGCTGGCCGGCGGCGGGTTCAGCCTGGTGGAGATCCTCACCATGTGCCCGACCGGCTGGTTCGTGCCGACCGCCGAGGGCCCCTCCTACCAGCACGGCACGATGGAGGCGACCTATCCGCTCGGCGAGCTGGTGACACCGTGACCGGTTCCGGAGCGAAGCGGAGGAGGGCGGTCACCATGGGCTCAGTCTGGAAGGCATGCGGCCGGAGCGAAGCGGAGGACGCATGACGCTCGAACGCGCCAACACCAGCGAGGCGGTCGCCGCCCACATCCTCCAGCAGCTGTTCACCGGCCGGCTGCGCAGCGGCCAGCGGCTCGACCTCGACGAGATCGCCGCCGAGCTCGGGGTCAGCCGGGTCCCGGTCCGTGAGGGCCTGATCCAGCTGGAGCGCGACGGGCTGGTCGAGCGCGCCCACTACCGCCGCGCGTTCGTCGCCGAGTTCGACGACTCGACCGTGCGCGAGGCCTTCGAGTTGTACGGGATGCTGAGCGCCCTCACCAACCGCCGCGTCGCCGCCCGCCGGGATCCCGCCGTGGCCGAGGCCCTCGGCAAGCTCGACGAGGCCCTCGCGGGCTGCGACGACCCCGGCGAGTTCGAGGCCCTGGCGCGCGAGTTCCGCCGCGTGGTCAACGTCGCCGGGGCCGGCAACCACCTGCGGGCGCTGCTGCGCACGTTCAGCGGTCTCGTGCCGGCCGCCGCCCGCTTCTCCATCGACGACGCCCTGCCCGACGAGCGGGCCGCGCTGCACGCCGAGTACGTCGCCCTGCGCGACGGCGACGTCGCGGCGGCCGGTGCCGCGGCCCTGGCGCACCTGCGCCTGACGGCCGACAACGCGGTCCGGGCCCTGCGCCGCAGGGGCGTCTTCCCGCCGTCCGGCACGCGGACCCCCGAGTGGACGGACGTCGCACGCGTGCTGGAAGGAGACGGCGCATGACCGATCCGGAGCGAAGCGGAGGGGCCGGTCATCATGAGCGCAGCCTGGAGGTCAGGCGGCCGGAGCGGAGCGGAGGACACATGACCGGTCCGGAGCGAAGCGGAGGACGCATGAGCCGCGGCACCCGGGGAACGCTCGTCATCGACGTCGAGCTGTGCAAGGGCTGCGAGCTGTGCATCGCCGCCTGCCCGCCCGACGTCCTGTCGATGTCGGCGGCGGTCAACGAGCAGGGCTACCGCTACCCGGAGCTGCACGACGGCTGCACCGGCTGCACCGCCTGCCAGCTCGTCTGCCCCGACTTCGTCTTCTCGGTCTACCGCTACACGAAGGCCACCTGAGCGTCGCTGCGCTTCCGCGCGCCGGCCCTCAGGCCGGGGCGTGGGCCTTCAGGAACGCGTCGACCGCCGCGGCCGCCTCCTGCGCGCCCGCGGCCGCGATCGTCACGAACGCGGTCCCGTGCAGGCGGCCCGGGACGATCGCCAGCTTGCGCTTGTCGCCCGGGGTGGCGTCGTACATCGCCTGGGCGTCGGCCGGGAAGCCGCTGTCGCCGGCCGCCGCGACGTACAGCACCGGCGCCGTCAGCCGCGGCACCGCCTCCAGGGCGTTCTCCCCGGCGTACTTCGGCGCGGGGGAGAGGCCCACGACCGCGGTCGGCGGCGGCGTCAGCCCGGCGGCGGCGACCAGCACGGCCGTGCCGCCGCGCGACGCGCCGATGAGCACCACGCCGGTCGCGCCCTGCGCGCGGGCGAACGCGGCCGCCGCGGCGACGTCGCCGGACGCCTTCGAGTCCGGGCCGCGCCGGGAGCGGCCCTCGCCGTTGAAGTCGAACGCGAGGACCCGGTAGCCGGCGGCCGCCTGCTGTTTGGCCCATGACAGCCACGAGCAGGAGTCGGCGGCGGCCTGCGCCGCGAGCACCAGCGCGGTCCGACCGGTGCCGAGCACGTACCCGGTGAGGTACACCCCGTTCGTGTCGGCGAACGTCACCTGCTTGTCGTTGAGCTCCGGATCGACGCACCGGCGGTCGGTCGGGCTGGGCGCCGCGGCCGCGGTGGGTGCGGCGGACGCCTCCGGTGCGGGCGCGGGGTCACCGGCACACCCGGCCAGGAGGAGCAGGCTGAAGACCACTGCAAGGCTACGCATACAGACGGGGACCGTCGACGCATCGGCATGGTTGCGTCACGAATCGGGATCCGCCCGGCGGCCGGCGCCGGCAACCTGCCTTTCGCGCCGCGACCACCCGCGGATGGCGACAGTCCGGGTGACCGGTCCGGCCACCCGGAGACACCCCGGGCGGTCGCGGCGCACCATGCGGGCATGGCCTATCCCACGCACCACCGGTTCGCCGACGTCGGCGGGCACCGGTTGTTCTACCGCGAGGCCGGCCCGCGGGCGGCCCCGGCGGTGGTCCTGCTGCACGGCTTCCCCGCCAGCTCGTTCATGTTCCGCCGGCTGATCCCCGCGCTGTCCGACCGGTACCACGTCATCGCCCCCGACTACCTCGGGTTCGGCCTGTCGGACGCGCCGGCGGACTTCAGGTACACCTTCGACGCCCTCGCCGGGCTGACGGCCGGCCTGCTCGACCTGCTCGAGGTCGACCGGTACGCCGTCTACGTCCAGGACTACGGCGCGCCCGTCGGCTGGCGGCTGGCGCTGCTGCCCGAGCACCCGGTGACCGCGATCGTCACCCAGAACGGCAACGGCTACCTGGCCGGGTTCAACGCCGACTTCTGGGGGCCGATCTGGGCGTACGCCGCCGACCCGAACCCGCGGACCGAGGCGCCCGTCCGCGCGGCGCTGGAGCTCGACGCGGTGCGGTGGCAGTACCTGCACGGCGTGCCCGACCCGAGTGTCGTCGCGCCCGACACCTGGCTGCACGACCACGCGCTGCTCCAGCGCCCCGGCAACGACGCGATCCAGCTCGCCCTGTTCCGCGACTACGTCACGAACCTCCAGGTGTACCCGCTGCTGCACGACTACCTGCGGGACCGCCGCCCGCCGCTGCTGGCGGTGTGGGGCCGCAACGACAAGATCTTCGACCCGGCGGGCGCGCTGGCGTTCCGCGACGACGTCCCGGACGCGGAGATCCACCTCCGGGACGGCGGCCACTTCCTGCTGGAGAGCGACTTCGACACGGTGGCGACGTACAGCCGGGAGTTCCTCGGCGAGATCCTCGCGTCGCACCGCCGCTGAGCCGCTCCGGCGTCAGAGCGCGGACAGGGACTGGTCCAGGTCGGCGATGACGTCCTCCGGCTCCTCCAGGCCCACCGACAGCCGCAGCAGGGCCGGGTCGACGCCCGACGCGGCGAGTTCCTCGGGGTTCTGGTGGGCGAAGACGAGTGACGCCGGGTGGGTGATGAGTGTTTCGGTGCCGCCGAGGCTCACCGCGTTGCGGGCCAGCTTCGTCGAGCCCAGGACCCGGGCCGCCGCCTCCGCCGACCCGACCGTGAAGCTCAGCATCCCACCGAACCCGGCCATCTGGCGCTTTGCCAGGTCGTGCTGCGGGTGCGTCTCGAGCCCGGGATAGTGTACCGCGCCGACCGCCGGGTGGCCGGCCAGGAACCGGGCGACCGCGAGGCCCGACGTGTTGTGCCGCGCCATCCGCAGCGGGAACGTGCGCAGGCCCCGGGCCAGCAGCCACGCCTCGAACGGGTGGCACACCGGGCCGAGGACCCGCGCGGTCTCCCAGGCGCGGGCGACCAGGTCCGCCGATCCGGTGACGACGCCGGCCGTGACGTCGCTGTGGCCGTTGAGGTACTTCGTCGCCGACTGCACCACCAGGTCGACGCCGAAGTCGACGGGGCGGGTGTTGTACGGCGTGGCGAACGTGTTGTCGGCGACGAGGACCGCGTGCGGCGCGGCGGCGCGCACCGCGGCGAGGTCGGTCAGCGCCATGGCCGGGTTACTCGGCGTCTCCACGTAGACGACGCCCGTCGAGGGGCTGACGGCGTCGGCGAGCGACTCCTGCGGTACCAGCAGCACGTCCACGCCGAACGAGGGCAGCACGGTCTGCAGCAGCGTCAGCGCCGCGGTGTAGTGGCTGGTCTGGGCCACCACCTCGGCACCGGCCCGCACGTTGGACAGCAGCGCCGCGCTGATCGCGGCCATCCCGCTGCCCACGAGGAGGGCGGCCTCGGCGCCGTCCAGGTCGGCGAGCATCACCTCGGCCTCCCGGGCGTTCGGCGAGCCGTACCGGGTGTAGTAGCCGGTCGGCGCCACGGCCGCGGCGATCTCGGCGGCGACTGGGGAGCGGGGCAGCTCGTAGGTGCTGGTCTGGAAGATCGGCGAGACGACGGGCGTGCCGCCGGGTTGCGCGGGGACGGACGGGTGCAGCAGCCTGGTCATGCTGGGGCGTTCCATCGGGCCAGTATCCGCGCAGGCCACGGGCCTGGCGACGGCCAACGGGGGATCAGTGGCCCGGCCGGGCCAGGCCGCTCTCGTAGGCGAACACGACCGCGCCGACGCGGTCGCGCAGCCGCAGCTTCGTGAGGATGCGGCCGACGTGGGTCTTCACGGTGGTCTCGCCGAGGAACAGCCGGCCGGCGATCTCCGTGTTGCTCAGCCCGCGCGCCATCAGCCCGAGCACCTCCCGCTCCCGCTCGGTCAACACCGCGGCACGGTCGTCCGGCTCGGGCGGGGCGCTGCCGACCACGTACCGCTCCAGCAGGCGGCGGGTCACCGACGGGGACACCATCGCGTCGCCGCGCAGCACACCTCGTACCGCCACAAGGATCTCCTCGGCGGGTGCGTCCTTCACGACGAACCCGGCGGCCCCGGCACGGAGGGCGGCGTAGGCGTACTCGTCGAGGTCGAACGTCGTCACCATGAGCACCCGCGTCTCCGGCACGGTGGCGGTGATGCGCGCGGCCGCCGCCACCCCGTCGAGGCCCGGCATCCGCACGTCGAGCAGGACCACGTCGGGGCGCAGCTCGCCGGCCAGCTCGACCGCCGCCAGACCGTCGGCCGCCTCGCCGACGACGGTCAGGTCGGGCTGGCTGTCGACCACCATGCGCAGCCCGACCCGCATCAGTTCCTGGTCGTCACAGACAACTACGCGCGCGGTCACGGCACCATGATGTCCCGCCGACCCTGAGAGCCCGCTGTGCCGGGAAAGCCGGCTCAGGCCAGGCCGCGAGCCGGTCCGCGTCGTACAGCCCCGGGTGCCGGAAGGTCGTCATCCCGGCAACCTGCACGCGCGCCGCCGACCGGCAGCGTCGCCGCCACCCGGTACCCGCCGTCGGGCGTGGGCGCCGCGTCGACGGTGCCGCCGAACGCGGCGACCCGGGCGCGGATGCCCGCCAGGCCGTGCCCGCCGGACGGCAGGCGGGGCAGGCGGCCGGCGCCGCGGCTGTTGCGGACCTCGACGCGGACCTCGGCGGCGGCGTCCGCGCCGGCGTGCTTCATGACGTTGGTCAGCGCCTCCTGCACGATGCGCTGGACCTCGTGCGGCGCGGACCCGGCCGGGGCACCGCCGGGCTCGGCGGCGGCCGCGTCGTGCAGGACGTCGAGGAGGCGGCGCAGCTCGTCCAGGGCCGCCCGGCCGGTGCTGCTCACCAGGTCGAGCGTCCGGTCGACGACCGCCGGGTCGGTCCGCCGGGCCAGCCGGGCGCCCTCGGCGTGCAGCACCATCGCGCCGACGTTGTGGGCGAGCACGTCGTGCACCTCGCGGGCGATCCGGGCGCGCTCCCGCGCGGCGGCGGCCCGGGCCCACGCCTGCCGCTCCGCCGCCACATACGCCCGCCGGGCCAGCACGGCCTCGGCCAGCAGCCACGCCGCGGCGACGGACAGGCAGAAGCCCACCGCGCCCCACAGGGCATCCACCCCTGCGTACCACCGCAGCGCCCACGCGACGAAGAACCCGCTCCCCGCCAGGGCGACCAGCGCGGCGGCGCGCCGCCGGCGGCGCATCACCAGCGTCGCGGCCATGATCTCCACGGCCAGGTGCGCGAGCGGCAGGTGCTCCCGCCAGACCTCCCCGGCCAGGCCCGCCCAGGCGGCGCACACCACCACGACGGCCGCCGTCCCGGGGTACCGCCGCCGGAACAGCACCGCCGAGAGCAGCACCGCGAGGAGCGACAGCTGCACCCAGCGCGGCCGCCCGTCGGGCAGCGCCAGCGCGGACGTCCCGCCGAGCACGGCGACGAGCAGCGGATCGAGCACCCACCGGGGCCGGAGCACCCAGAGCATGAGTTCACCGTAGCGGCGCCCGGCGCCCCGGACCGACCGTTCCACAGCAGGGACTCAGCCTGTGGGAGGACCCGGTCGGCCGTGCGGGCGGACGCCCGACGACGCGTGCCGTTCATAGCGTCCGCCCATGTCGATCTTCTGGGAGTTCCTGCGCCGTCCGCGCATGACCGGCGCCGTCGCCGCCAGCTCGCCCGCCCTGGCCCGTGTGCTCACCGACGGGCTGCGCCTGGAGGGCGCCCGCACCGTCGTCGAGCTGGGCCCGGGGGCCGGGGCGGTCACCGGCACCATCCTGCGCCGCATGCCGGCCGGCGCCCGGCTCATCGCCGTCGAGCGCAACGGGCACCTCGCCGAGCGGCTGGCCCGCCGGTACCGCGGCCGGCCCGTCGAGGTGATCCACGCCTCGGCCGACCGCCTCGCCGACCTGGTGCCGGCCCCGGTCGACGCGGTCGTCTCGGGCCTGCCGTGGACGGTCATGCCGCCGCCGGTGCGCCGCCGGATCCTCGACGCGGTCGGCGCCGTGCTGGCCGAGGACGGCGGGTTCACCACGTTCGCCTACGTCCATGCCGCGTGGACGCCGCCGGGCCGGCGGTTCGCGGACGACCTCGCCGTGCGGTTCCGCAGCGTCGAGCGGACCCGGGTGGTCTGGGCGAACCTGCCGCCCGCCTTCGTCCACCGTGCGATCGGTGTGCGGGTTACCTCGCGGATTCGCCCGATTGGCGACTGACGCGAATTTTGTTCGTTATGTTGGCATGATGAGCTGTCGATGGCTGACCGTGCCCCTCGCCGTGGTGTTCGCTGTGGTACCGGCCGTGCCCGCCGCGGCCGCGGACCCGCCCGCCGGCGACCCGCAGCCGGTGGTGGTGCAGCCCGGCGACACGCTGTGGAGCCTCGCGCGCCGCAACGGCACCACGGTCGCCGAGCTGCAGCGCCTGAACAACCTCGGCACGTCGACCCTCATCCGGATCGGCCAGACGCTGGTCCTGTCCGAGGCGACGCGGGCGCGGAAGGTGGCCCTGGCGATCGCGTACGCCGAGGCGCAGGTCGGCAAGCCCTACCGGTTCGCGACGGCCGGCCCGGAGACGTTCGACTGCTCGGGCCTGGTGATGCGGGCCTGGGAGGCCGCGGGGGTGCGGCTGCCACGGGTCACGTACGACCAGATCAAGGTCGGCACGCGGGTCACCCGCGAGCAGCTCCGGCCCGGCGACCTCGTGTTCACCAACAACGGCGGCCACGTGGTGCTCTACGTCGGCGACGGCGAGATCATCAACGCCGGGCACACCGGGGTGACGGTGCGCCGCCAGCCGCTGATGCGCGACGAGCAGGTCGTCGCGTACGTCCACCTGGCGGACGTCTAGGGGTCCGGCACCCGCGTGCGGACGGCGAAGGCGCGCAGCGAAATATGCTCGTGCTTCGAGTTTCATCGGTGCCCGGTTCGCGGAGGCGGAGGAGTCATGAAGCGGTTCGCTGCGGTGCTGCTCGACATGGACGGCACGCTGGTCGACTCCGACAGGGCGGTCGAGCGGGCGTGGATCGGCTGGGCGGGGGAGTTCGGCGTCGCGGTCGAGGACATCATGCCGCGCATGCACGGCGCCCCGGCACAGCACACGATCCGCGCGCTGCGGCCCGACCTCGACGACGCGGGCGTGGCGGCCGCGGCGCAGCGGCAGCTCGACCTGCAGTACGACGACGTGGACGACGTCGTACCGACGCCGGGTGCCGCCCGGCTCCTGCAGGCGCTGAAGGAACTGGAGCTGCCCTGGGCCGTCGTGACCAGCGCCGACCGGCGGCTGGCCCGGGCCCGGCTCGGCGCGGCGGGCATCGACCCGCCGGTGCTGGTCACCTACGAGCAGACGCCCCGCGGCAAGCCGTTTCCGGACCCGTTCCTCGCGGCGGCCGCCCTGCTGGGTGTCGACCCGGCGGCCTGCCTCGTGGTGGAGGACTCCCGGCCGGGCATCGACGCCGGCCACGCCGCCGGCGCGACGGTCGCCGCGCTGCGCGGCCTCGACGCCGACCTGCGCATCCGTGACCTCGACGAGCTGGCGACCCGGCTACTGGCCGGCGCCGGCTGATCCCGCGCCGAGCAGCGTGCGCACCCGGCCGGCGCCGACGGCGAGCAGCAGGGTCGGCAGGCGCGGCCCCGACTCCCGGCCGACCAGCAGGCGGTAGAGCAGGCTGAAGAAGGCTCGCTGCGCGGCCTTGAGCTCCGGGGTGGGCTTCGTGTCGAGGGGCAGGCCCAGCCGGAGCTTCGGCACGCCGTAGACGAGCGTCGTGAGGCCCTCGAGCGACCAGTGCTCCTCGAGGCCGGCGGCGAGGAGCCGCAGCGCGTCGCGCTCGGCCGCCGGCAGCGACGCGAGCAGCTCGGCGTCGGGTGCGGTCCGGACGTGGGTGCGCTGGTCCGGCGGGACCTGCTCGGTGACCCAGTGCAGCGCGCGGTCCAGCCGCGGGCGGACCTCGTCGAGGGACGTGACCGGGGCGGACGGGTCGGCCTCGGCGAGGATCCGCAGCATCTGGACCGGGTCGCCGACCGTGATGTCGGCGACGGAGGCCAGCATGCGGTACGGCAGCGGGCGCGGCGTCGCCGGCAGCGGCCCGTCGGCGGTGCCGACCGCCCGGTGGTACGCGGCGGCGTCGGCCGGTGCCGCCGAACCGCCGGCGACCCGGCGGCCCAGCGTGTCCCACTCGTCGTAGAGCCGCTGGATCTCGTCGTCGAACGCGATCTTGAACGACTGGTTGGGCCGCCGCCGGCTGTAGAGCCACCGCAGCAGCGGCGGCTCCATGATCCGCAGCGCGTCGGCCGGGGTCGGCACGCCACCGCGCGAGCTGCTCATCTTCGCCATGCCGGCGATGCCGACGAACGCGTACATCGGGCCGATCGGCGGCCATCCGCCGAACACCTCGGTGACGAGCTGGCCGCCGACCACGAAGGAGGAGCCGGGCGACGTGTGGTCCACGCCCGACGGCTCGAACTGCACGCCCTCGAACGCCCAGCGCATCGGCCAGTCCACCTTCCAGACCAGCTTGCCGCCGCGGTGCTCGGACAGCAGGACCGTCTCGCGGTGCCCGCAGGCGCAGGTGTAGGCCAGCGCGGTGGTGGTGTCGTCGTAGGCGGTGACGGTGGTCGTGTCGCGCCCGCACACCGAGCAGTACGGCCGGTAGGGGTAGTAGCCCGCCGCGCCCTCGCCGTCGTCGCCGGCCTCTTCGGGCGTGAGCTTCGTGCGGTACTTCGCGAGCACCCCGTCGATGTGTGCGCGCTCGCGCATCGCCAGGAGGATCCGGTCCGTGTACGCGCCGCCGGTGTACATCCGCGTCTGGCTGATCCCGCGATACCGCACGCCGAGCTGCGCCAGCGACGCCGCCATCGCCGCCTTGAAGTGCTCCGCCCAGTTGGGGTGGGCGCTCCCGCGCGGCGCCGGCACAGCGGTGAGCGGGCGGCCGACGTGCTCGGCCCACGACTCGTCGACGCCTTCAACGCCGGCCGGCACCTTGCGGAACCGGTCGTAGTCGTCCCACGACAGCAGGTGCACGCAGTCGTGGCCCCGGCGCCGGATCTCGTCGGCGACCAGGTGCGGGGTCATGACCTCACGCAGGTTCCCCAGGTGGATCGGGCCCGACGGGCTCAGCCCCGACGCGCACACGATCGGCCGGCCGGGCGCCCGTTCCCGGGCGGCGGCGATCACCTCGTCGGCGAAGCGCGCGACCCAGTCGTCCTCGATACTCCGCGTCACCCGTCCATTGTCCCGGTCGGCGGAACCGATTTACGACACCGGCCGCAGCCAGGGGCTCAGCGCGAGGTTGTCGAGGCCGGCGGGGCGCAGCTTCTCGAGCAGCGCCGGGGTGAGCACGACCAGCTCGACGGTGATCTCGTTGTCGCCGCCCACCGTGTAGATGCCGTTGGCGGGGTCCCGCATCAGCGGGTCGAGCACCGCGTCGGCCTGCGCCCGCAGCCGGCGCTGGTCGGCGATGCTGGACCTGCCGGGGCTGGACACGACGCACAGGTTGCCGCGGAAGAGCTCGCGCAGCTCCCGGTCGACGGCGCCGGCGTCCCCGGCGACGATCTCGACGATCATCACCCGGGTCGGCTGCGGGCCGTCGGTCGCTCCGGTCGGGGCGCCGCCGGGATAGCCGACCCGCGGCTCGCGGAACCATTCCGGGTGCTCGTTGTGGATGTACTCGTACAGGCGGTTGCCGTCGGCGTCGGCGTCGCCGGCCGTCCAGCCGCCCCGCGGCGCCGGGCACGGCACGCGCCAGTCGAACTCCAGCGGCTCGGCGCGTGGCGCCGCCTGCTCGGTGACGGTCAGCGTGCCGTCCCGCCAGGTGCCGCGCAGCAGGGCGCTGCCGACCCGGGATCCGTGGTCCTGCCGCGGGTCGGTGAGCGCCCCGGGGTCGACGCCGACGACGTCGACCCCGAGCGAGCACGTGGGTGCGGTGTCGCGGAGCATCAGGTCGGTCGGCGCGGGCGCGCAGAACCGGGCCGGCTTGCCGGGCGTCAGGATCACCTGTCCGGACGCCTCGACCCGGGCACCGTCGCGGACGACGAGCGCGGCCGGGTCGACCGCCCGGCCGGTGGCCGACGCCTCGGCGACCGGCGACGGCCCCGCATCGGCCGGCGGCCGGTGCAGCACCGCCACGACGACTCCGACGGCGGCCAGGGTCCCGGCCCCGGCCGCGAGCACACCGATCCAGCTGCTTCGCACCATGCCGGTCCGACGCGGCCGGGGCGGCGGCGGTTCCGTCGCTCGGCGTTTCGTCGTTGCGGGCGCGGGAGAACGGGTCGCGGCGTCCCGCGCAGCGCCCGGCACACCTCGATTCCGTTGATCCCGGGCATGCTCACGTTCAGGATCGTGGTCCGATCCGAGCATAAGCATATAAAACACCTAAACTATGGTGAATTCGGGCATAAGGCGCGCATTCGGCAACCATAACGCGAACTTAGGTCTGGTTAAGGAGCCTTGACATCGACACGGCCGAATTCGAAGATCTGTCAGGCAAGTTGCCTGACAGTCTCGGTTTGGAGGCGCCTCGTGAACCACCCACTCAGGCTGGCCGGCCTGGGCGCCGCGACCCTGCTCGTCGCCGGCTCGGTGACGACGTTCCTGGTCACCCGCGGTGCGGACGCCGCGGCGGAGACCCTGCTGTCGCAGGGCAGGCCGGCGACCTCGTCGTCGGTCGAGACGGCGTCGCTCGGCGCCGCGCAGGCGTTCGACGGCAACACCGGCACCCGCTGGGCGAGCGCCGAAGGCTCCGACCCCCAGTGGATCCAGGTCGACCTCGGTGCCACCCGCGCCGTCACGCACGTGAACCTCAGCTGGGAGGCCGCCTACGGCACGGCCTACCAGCTCCAGACGTCGCACGACGGCACCACCTGGACCACGATCTCCAGCACCACCACCGGCAACGGCGCCACCGACGACCTGACCGGCCTCACCGGGTCGGGCCGTTACGTGCGCCTGCTCGGGACCGCGCGCGGCACGCAGTGGGGCTACTCGCTGTGGGAGTTCAAGGTGTACGGGACGAGCACCGGCCCGTCGCCGTCACCGACCTCGTCGTCGAGCCCGTCCGCAGGTCCGTCAGGGGGCCCGTCAGCGTCGCAGAGCCCGTCCCGCGGCCCCGGCACCGGTCCGGCGACGAGCCCGAGCCCGACGAAGAGCCCCACCGCCGGGAAGGACCTCACCGACCCGCGCAAGAAGGACATCGCCATGCAGCTGGTGTCCTCGGCGGAGAACTCGTCGCTGGACTGGAAGGCACAGTACAAGTACATCGAGGACATCGGTGACGGCCGCGGCTACACCGCCGGCATCATCGGCTTCTGCTCCGGCACCGGCGACATGCTGGAACTCGTCGAGCGCTACACGCAGCGGGTGCCCGGCAACGTCCTGGCGAAATACCTGCCCGCCCTGCGCGGCGTCAACGGCACCGCCTCACACGCCGGCCTGGATCCGAACTTCACCCGCGACTGGCGGACCGCCGCCGCGGATCCGCAGTTCACCAGGGCACAGGACGACGAGCGCGACCGGGTGTACTTCAACCCGTCCGTCCAGCAGGCCAAGGCCGACGGGCTGCGGGCGCTCGGCCAGTTCATCTACTACGACGCGATCGTCATGCACGGCCCCGGCAACAGCGCGGTCAGCTTCGGCGGCATCCGCCGGGCCGCGACGGCGAAGGCGAAGCCGCCGTCGCAGGGCGGCGACGAGGCGACGTACCTGCACGCCTTCCTCGACGCCCGGGTGGCGGCGATGAAGACCGAGGAGGCGCACAGCGACACCAGCCGCGTCGACACCGCCCAGCGGGTGTTCCTGAACAACCGCAACTTCGACCTCGACCCGCCGCTGACCTGGAAGGTCTACGGCGACCCGTACACCATCCCGGCCTAGCGGCTCAGACCCGGGCGCCGCCGAGGATCGACGAGATCTCCGAGGCGGCGCCCGGCTTGGCGAACAGGTACCCCTGGCCGTACTCACAGCCCAGGTCCTGCAGCGTCGACCACTGCTCGGCGGTCTCGATGCCCTCCGCCACCGTCTGCAGCTGCAGCGCCCGGCCGAGCTGGACCACGGCCTCGGCGAGGGTCGCGTCGCCGTCGACCGTGTCGATGTCGTCCACGAACGAGCGGTCGATCTTCAGGATGTCGACCGGGAAGCGCTTGAGGTACGACAGCGACGAGTATCCGGTGCCGAAGTCGTCGATGGCGAGCCGGACACCGAGCGCCTTGAGCCGGCCGAGGGTGTCGATGGTCGACTCGGTGTCCTGCATCAGCAGCGACTCGGTGATCTCCAGGACGATCTGGTGCGGGTCCACGCCGGTCTCCCGCAGGATCCCGGCGACCTCCTCGACGAGGCCCTCGTGCTGGAACTGCCGCGCCGACAGGTTGACGTTGACCCGGATGCCGGACGCCGTGTCGAACTCGGTGCGCCAGGCGGCCAGCTGCTCGCACGCCTGGCGCAGCACCCACCGGCCGAGCGGCACGATGAGGCCCGTCGACTCGGCCAGCGGGATGAACGCGCCCGGCCCGAGCATCCCGCGCACCGGGTGCTCCCAGCGCACCAGCGCCTCGACGCCGATGAGCCGGCTGGTCGGCAGGTCCACGATCGGCTGGTAGTGGACGACGAACTCCTCGAGGGCCAGGGCCCGCTCCAGCTCCGCGCGCTCCTCCGCCTCCCGCAGGATGTCGGCGTACATGGCGGGGTCGAACAGCGCGTACCGGTCGCGCCCGTCGCCCTTCGCGGCGTACATCGCCAGGTCGGCGTTGCGCAGCAGCTCGCCCGGGTCCGGCCCGTCGTCGCCGTCGCCGGCCTTCGCGGTGGCCACGCCGATGCTCGCCGAGGTGACGACCTCGCGGTTGCCCAGCCGCAACGGCCGGCGGATCGCGGTGAGCAGCCGCTCGGCGAGGTCCATCGCCTCGAGCTCGTCGACGTCCTCGACGAGGACCGCGAACTCGTCGCCGCCGAGCCGCGCGAGCGTGTCCGACGCGCGCAGCTGCTGGTGCAGCCGCAGCGCCGTGGTCGCGATGAGCTGGTCGCCGGCGTTGTGCCCGAGGCTGTCGTTGACGAGCTTGAAGTCGTCGAGGTCGACCAGCAGGAGGGTGACCCGCCCACCGCCGCGCCGGTTGCGGGCGATGGCGTGCTCGAGCCGGTCGCGGAACAGCGCCCGGTTCGGCATGCCGGTGAGCGAGTCGGCGAACGCCTGCCGGGTCAGCTCCTCCTCGAGCTCCTTGCGTGCGGTGATGTCGCGGATGCTCAGCACGGCCGCCCCCAGCGACGGGTCGTGCTGGAGGTTGGTGCCGGTGACCTCGGCGTGCATCCACCTGCCGTCGCCGCGGCGGACGCGGGACTCGGCCCGCTCGGTCACACCGGGCGGGGCGGCGCAGACCGCCGCCCACCACTCCATGAGGGTCGGCAGGTAGTCGGGGTGGGTGATGTCGGCCAGCACGTCGCCGGTGATGTAGTCCGGGTCGTACCCGAGGACGGTGCGGACCGACGGGCTCACGTACGTGACCCCGCCGGTGGGCATGACCGCGATGACGGCGTCGGACGAGTTCTCCAGCAGGGCCTCCACCTTGCGCTCGGCCAGGCGCCGGGCCGCGTCCAGGCGGCGGCGGTCGCCCGCGGTGCGGACGCCGAACCAGGTGACCCCGATCATGAGCGCGGCCGTGAGCGCCGCGAGGGTGGTGTCGACCGGATGATCGCGGCTGGTGGCCAGCCAGAGGTATCCGGCGAGCGAGACCGCGCCGATGCCGGCGGCGGCCCGGCCGGAGGCCACGGCGGCGGTCGAGGCGAGCACGAGCGTGACCCCGGCCGGGTAGATCGCCAGGGCGGCCGTGTCGTAGGCGGCGAACCCCAGCAGCAGCACGACGTTGGTCAGCCACCAGGCGATGAACAGCTGGTTGGTCCACGACCGGAAGATGATCCGGCGCCAGGGCAGCGCGGCGAGCGCGCCCTGGACGACCGCGGCGGCGACCAGGAGCCAGACGAGCCACGGGTCGCCGTGCCAGTCGTACCAGACCCGGAGCGCGCCGATGAGGATCACACCGACGCCGATCCCGGTGGCCAGCCTGACCTGGCGGGCGCGGTAATCACCCTCGTGCCGTTCCAGCGCCATCTCCGACATGGCCCGATGATCGGTGCGGCCCCGCCCGTCCTGAGCGGAACCGCACCGCACCGGGGGTGCCGCTGCGGTGCAGGTGGGGTCCCTGGCGGTCAGACCTTTCCCGCCGGTGGCCCGTGCCGGTGGCCCGTCAGAGGGGGAGCTCCGACGGGGGTGGGCCGAGCAGTTCGACGGCGTGGCGGGCGGCGATCTCCGCGAGGGCCGCCGGATCGACAGGGCCCGGGTCGGGCAGGCGGCGCTCCGGGGCCGGGGCGCCCACCTCGGCGGCGAAGCGCTCGAAGCCCGCCGGGGTGGTGAGCTGGAGCGTGCGCAGCGGCGCACCGGCGTCGACCAGGAACGTGTGCGGAATGCCCGACGGCAGGAGCACGAAGTCGCCCGGGCCGGCCTCGAAGGTGTCGTCGCCGCACCGGAAGCGCGCCGAGCCGGACAGCACGTAGAACATCTCGTCCTCGTCGAGGTGCTTGTGCACCGGCGGCGCGAAGCCCGCCGGGTTGACGAACTCCACCACGGTGAGCCGGCCGCCGGTCTGCTCGGCGGCCGCCTTGACGGTCACCAGGCTGCCCAGGAACCACAGGGCCTCGCCGTCGCCGTCCCGGCGGACATACGCCTTTGTCGTCGTCTCCATGACCGCTCCCCGGATTGAACATACCGACGTCTACTGAATACTTCGCTAGTATGGCGGACCGATGGACGAAGTCAAGGGAAAGCGCCAGTACCGTTCCGCGGTCCGTGAGGAGGGCGCGCGGCGCACCCGGCGTGCCGTCGTCGAGGCCGCCGCCGAGCTGTTCGTCGCGAAGGGCTACGCCGCGACGTCCCTCGCCGACGTCGCCGCAGCCGCGGGCGTGGCCCGGCCGACGGTGTTCGCGGCGTTCGGCTCGAAGCCCGCGCTGCTGCGCCAGGTGCTCGACCAGGCGCTCGCCGGCGACGACGAGCCGGTCCCGGTCGCACAGCGGCCCTGGTTCGCCCCCATCTGGCAGGCGGCGACGGCGGGAGAGCTGCTCGGCGCGTACGCCGACGTGTGCCTCATCATCGCCCGGCGGGCCGCGCGGCTGTTCGAGACCGCGCGCCGTGCGGCCGACGACGCCGACGACATCGCCGAGCTGTGGCGGACGCTCTGCGCCAACCGCAGGGCGGGCGCCACGATGGTCGTGCGGCGGGCCGCCGAGCTGACCCCGCTGCCCGACGAGCAGCGGTCGGTCGACCTCGTGTGGCTGCTCAACGACCCGGCGCACTACGCCGCGCTCGTGCTCGACAGCGGCTGGCCCGAGGAGCGCTACCGGGACTGGCTCGCCGCCGCCCTGCGCGAGGCGGTGCTGTCGGCGCCCGCCTGACGGCAGCCGCCGTCAGGCGAATCCGGCGCCGAAACAGGCGAAGCCCGCCGCCGCCACCCGGGCCGCCGGGTCGGCGCCCGCCAGGTCCCGCCGCGCCCGCGCGAGGGCCGCCGCGGGTCCCGCACCCGAGCGCAGGTGGCGGTACAGCCGCAGCATGAACGGGCGGGTCGCCGCGTCGGGGACCGGCACCACCGACGCGACCAGGCTCGTGGCACCCAGCCCCAGCAGGGCGGCGGTCAGGCCGAGCAGTTCGTCCCCGGGGTGCACCGCGGAAAGCCCCGACTCGCAGGCCGACAGCACCACCCGCCGGGGCGGCCGGGCGAGGCGCTCCAGGTCGTAGACGGTCAGCGGGCCGTCGACCAGCCGTAGCGCCGAGAAGAGCGGGTTGTCCGACCGGAACAGTCCGTGTGCCGCGACGTGCGCGAGGTCCGCGCCGTCGAGGGCGCCGAGCACCGCCTCCACGGTGGCCCGCCGGCCGGTGCGCCGCCGCGCCCCCGGGGACCGCCGCGCGAGGGCGGCGACCTCGGCGGTGGCGTGCGGCAGCCCCGGTGCCGGCCGACGCCGGATGGCGCCACGGGTGGACCGCCTGGAGCGGTACCTCGTTCGCCGCCGCCACCGTGACCGGGGTGCTCGCCAGGATGCTGCTGGCCGACCCCGACCTCCCGGCGGCCCGCGCGATCCCCGGCGCCGGGGGCCCGGGCATCGTCTGGGCCAGGGACAGCACCTGGCCGGGGGCCTGGGTCAGCCGCTGACGACGTTGCCGTCCCGGTCGACGGTCTTGGTGGCGGTCAACGCGACCGCCGTCAGGCGCGCGGTCTGCTTCGCTCGCATGGAGGTCACCGTACGCAATCCCGGCGCCGGCGGCCTATCGTGGCAGCGCTGACATCAACACCGGGGGTGGGCGATGCGTGTGACAGGCCATAACAGGGCCGCTGTCATGAACGACGTGGCGAGGCTCGCCGGCGTTTCCCATCAGACCGTCTCCCGGGTCCTCAACAACCACCCCAGCGTGAGCCCCGCGACCCGCGCCAGGGTCCTGGAGGCCGTCCGCCAGCTCAACTACCGGCCCAACGCGATGGCCCGCGGCCTCGCCGGCCGGCGGTCCCGGGTCGTCGGCGTCGTCAGCTTCGACACGATCCTGTACGGGCCCGCCTCGACCCTCCTCGGCATCGAGCGCGCGGCCCGCGCCGCGGGCTACGGGGTCAGCATCGTGACCCTGGAGCAGGTCGACCACGCCGGGATGGTGTCGGCACTCAGCGCGCTGGCCGACCAGTCCGTCGCCGGGGTCGTGGTGATCGCGCCGCAGACCGCGGCGGCCGCGGCGCTGCACAACATGCCGATGGGCATGGCCGCCGTCGCCGTGGAGTCCGACACCGGCGGCGAGATCCCGGCGATCTCGGTCGATCAGGTGACGGGTGCCCGGCTCGCGGTGCGGCACCTGCTGGAGCTCGGCCACCGCAAGGTGTGGCACCTGTCCGGCCCGCGCGACTGGCTGGAGACCCACGGCCGCATCGAGGGCTGGCGCACCACGCTCGAGGAGGCGGGCCTGGCCGCGCCGAAGCTGATGACCGGTGACTGGAGCGCCCGGTCCGGCTACGCGGCGGGGCTGGAGCTGGCCGGCCGCGACGACGTGACGGCCGTGTTCGCCGGCAACGACCAGATGGCCCTCGGCATGATGCGCGCCTTCCACGAGCACGGCATCCGGGTCCCCGACGACGTCAGCATCGTCGGCTTCGACGACATCCCCGAGGCCGAGTTCCTCTCGCCGCCGCTGACCACGATCCGCCAGGACTTCGACGAGGTCGGCCGCCGCTGCATCGCCGCCCTGCTGCGGGTCGTCGAGGCCGACCTGCGGGAGGGCCCGGACCGCCCGGAGCCCGACCCGCGGGTGGCCCCGACGCTGGTCCACCGCCGCAGCACCGCACCGCCCCGCCCCGGCGCCGCCTGATCCTCGCTACGCCGCCCGGCTCGACCGGCGCCACTGTGTGCCACCGAGTGTCTCCGTCCGGCAACTTTTTCGACGGCCGAGACCTGACGCCAGACATGAGAACGCCAACACTCTCGAAATGCAGCCGCGATGACGGATGTAAACAAGATCGTTACGGCCGTGTCGCGGCGGGGAAACCGCCACCGGATGCGATCTTCACGCGGCGGCCCGTGCCGCCGCGTCCATCGCGTCGCGGAGTGTGCACATGACCGTTGGCCCATCATCCCTGTCCACTGACCAGCTCAACGCGTTCGTCGTCGCCCGGCTGGCCATCTCCGGTGTCGACATCAACCTCCTGCCCACCACGCCCGACCCGGTCACCGGCGCGCCGACCCAGGCGCAGGTCCTCGCCTCGCTGCGGTCGTTCGTGCTGAACAACCCGGCCGCTGTCAACGGCTGGCGGCCGGGCGACGGCGACCCCGCGCAGAGCCAGCAGCTCGCACCGCCCCTCGAGTACCCCTCCATCACCGAGGCCTGGACCGGACGGGTGGGTGGGCGATGAGCCGCGAACTGAACCGCCGGACGTTCCTCGCCCGGTCGGCGGCCGTCGCCGCCGGTACCGCCGCCGCCACCGCGCTGCCGGTGACCGCGGCGAGCGCGGCTCCCGCGTTCACGCAGGGCGGGAAGCGGCCCGTCGAGGTGCCCGACGTCGCCGTGCGGCCCGAGGCGCGCAAGGACCCCACCGAGGCGACGCTCGCCGAGGCCGTCACGCTCATGCGGCACCGCGCGCTGACCGCCGCCGCCCTCGTCGAGGCGCACCTGGACCGGATCGCCCGCTTCGACGGCACCTACCGGGCGTTCAACGCCACGACCGCGGACGCGGCCCGGGCCGCGGCGAAGGCCGCCGACCGGCGCCGGACCGGGCCGCTCGCCGGCATCCCGCTGTGCGTCAAGGACAACTACTTCACCGCCGGTGTGCCCACCACCGCGAACTCGTTCATCTTCGAGGGCTTCGTCCCGAAGTACGACGCGACGGCCGTCGCCCGGCTCAAGGCGGCCGGGGGCATCGTCGTCGGCAAGGGTCAGATGGGCCCGCTCGCGACGACCCGCGCCACCAGCCCCAACGGCACCGTGACCACCGTCAACGCGTGGACGCCGCAGGACCCGTCGGTCGACCCGGGCGGCTCGTCGACCGGTCCCGCGACCGCGGTGGCCGGCCGGATGGCGTCCTCCTCCATCGGCACGCAGACCGGCGGCAGCATCGTCAACCCGTCGAACCAGCAGAACCTCACCGGGCTCAAGCCGACGATGGGGCGCACCTCCATCTACGGCGTCATCCCGCTGTCGTACACCCGCGACCACTCCGGCCCGCTCGCCCGCGACGCGCTCGACGCCGCCGTCATGCTGGCCGTGCTCGCCGGCCCGGACCCGAACGACCCGCGCACGCTGGGCCTGCCGGCGGTACCGGATCTCGTCACGGCGGCGCTGCCGGTGCGCAAGAAGGGCAAGGTCGTGCTGCGCCGCGCCACGACGATCGGGGTGCCGCCCGACTACCTGACCGGCGGCCAGGCCACGGTGCGCCGCGCGTTCCTGGACACGCTGGCGTCCGTCCCGGGCGCGAAGCTGGTCGACGTGACGTATCCGGCCGACTGGGGCCTGCTCACCGGGACCTTCAACAACATCCGGCTCAGCGAGCGGACCGAGCCCTTCCTGCCGTACCTGCAGCGGGACCCCAAGCTGTTCGGCGTCTCGCTGCTGAGCTGGCTGCAGGGCCTGTTCCTGTCCGGCGACGAGTGGCTGACCGGGCAGCGGGCCAAGCACCATCTGCTGCGCGAGGTCCTCGACGGGGTCCTGTCGAAGTGCGACGTGCTGCTGCAGACCGGCCCGGTCCCGTTCGACATCCTGGGCCTGCCGGAACTGGGCCTGCCGATCGGCTTCGCCGCGGCGGGCGCCAACCCGGCGGTGCCGGTCGGCACGATCCTGGGCGCCGGCCCGTACGAGGAGGACCGCCTGCTGGAGGTCGCCGCCGCCTACCAGGCGGTGACCGACTGGCACACCCGCCGCCCGGCGGACCCGGCCCCACCCGCGGCGGCCGCACGGTCGGCGGTGGTCCCGCTGCGCCTGACCCCCGAGGAGGCGGCCGCCACGAGCGCGTGACCAGCCGCGGGTGAGCCGCCGGTTCCCGCCCACGCCCCGCGCCGCCGCGCCATAGGCTGGCGGCGTGGGGTTGTGGGGCAAGCGGGACGACACCGTGGTGCACGAGGAGCGTCCGTTCAACGCGGAGCCCGTCCCGGACGCCCTCGACCGGCACGACGTCACGCCCGTCGACACCTTCTTCAGCCGCAACCACGCGGACATCCAGCAGCTCGACCCGGACGCCTTCCGGCTGGACGTGGACGGGCTCGTCGAGCGGCCGCTCCGGCTGTCGCTCGCCGGCCTCCGGGAGCGGTTCGCGGTCCGTACGGTCGTCGCGACCCTCCAGTGCGCGGGCAACCGGAGGGCCGAACTGGCCGCCGCGCGGGACATCCCGGGACAGGTGCCGTGGGGACCGTGCGCGGTCTCCACCGCCGAGTGGACCGGTGCCGCGCTCGCCGACGTGCTCGCCGCCGCCGGGCTGCGGCCGGAGGCCGGGCACGTCGCGTTCCTCGGCGCCGAGGCGTTCGGCGGGTCGATCCCCGTCGCCAAGGCCACCGCCCGGGAGGTCCTGCTCGCCTGGGGCATGAACGGCGCGCCGCTGCCGCCGGTCCACGGCGGGCCGCTGCGGGTCGTCGTCCCGGGCTACATCGGCGCCCGCAGCGTCAAGTGGCTCCGGCGGGTCACCGCGCAGGAGCGGCCGTCGGACAACCGGTTCCAGGCCCGGGACTACCGGCTGCTGCCCGCCGACGCGGACCCGGCCGAGGCCGCGCAGGGACACGGCCTCTCCCTCGGCGTCGCGGCGCTCAACGCCGCCGTCCTGTGCCCGCAGGAGGGCCGCACGCTGCCCGCCGGGCCGGTGCGGGTCAGCGGTTACGCCGCCGCCGGCGACGGCCGGGCGGTCGCCCGCGTGGACGTGTCCGTCGACGGCGGCCGGCACTGGCGGCAGGCGGACCTCGGCGAACCCGCCGGGCCCTGGGCCTGGCGGCGGTGGCGGCTGACCGTACGACTTCCGCCCGGGACGGCGGAGATCACCGCCCGTGCCTGGGACGACAGCGCCGCCGTGCAACCCGAGCGCGTCGAGCACGTCTGGAACCCGTCGGGCTACATGAACACGGCCTGGAGCACGGTCCGGGTCACCTGTGTCGAAAACGGCGACGGCCGTTCGTGTGGCGGATGACCGCGGGCCACCCTCGCCGGCCCCGAGGGCAACAAGTTCTACGTGGGGCGCAGCGTCGCCGAGTGCGCCGGCTGACGCCGGATGCTTGCGCGGTGCGGCCGCCGCACCGCACGATGCTGCCATGCAGCGCGACGAGTTCAGGCTGACCGGGGGTGGCGGCGCCACCATCGTCTACGACGTGTGGACCCCCGGCGGCGAGCCGGCCGGTGCCGTGGTCCTCTCCCACGGCATGGGGGAGCACGCCCGCCGGTACGACCACGTGGTGGCCCGCCTCGGCGAGCTCGGCCTGGTCGTCTACGCCCCCGACCACCGCGGCCACGGCCGCTCGTCGGGCAAGCGGCTCCTCGCCCGGCGGATCGCCGAGTACACCGCCGACCTCGACGTGCTCTTCGGCGAGGTGGCCCGCCGCCACCCCGGCCGGGCGCCGTTCCTCATCGGCCACAGCATGGGCGCGATGATCGCGCTCGCCTACGCGCTCGACCACCAGGACCGGCTGCGCGGGCTGGTCCTGTCCGGCACCCCGGTCCTGCCCGGCAAGGGCATCCCGAAGCCGGCGATCGCGGTGGCGAAGGTGCTGGGCCGGATCGCGCCGGGCGCGCCGGTGCAGTCGCTGCCCTCGCGGTACATCTCGAAGGACCCCGGCGTCGTGGCCCGCTACGACGCCGACCCGCTGGTGCACCACGGCAAGATCCCGGCCGGGCTCGGCGGCGCGATGCTCACCCAGATGGCGCTCTTCCAGCGCCGCCTGCCCGAGCTGACGCTGCCGGCGCTCGTGCTGCACGGCGCCGAGGACCGCCTCGTCGACGCCGAGAGCAGCCGCCTGATCGCCGCCCGGGCCGGATCGGCCGACCTGACCCTGCACGTGTACGAGGGCCTGCACCACGAGGTCTACAACGAGCCGGAGCAGGAGCAGGTCCTCGACGACCTCGTCGGCTGGCTCAAGGCCCATTAGGGAACATTGCGGGTATGTGCGGGCGTTGGAAGCTCCCATGAGCGAAACGAACGACCTGATCGCCGAGTACCGGAGGGGTGTCCTCTACTTCGATGCCGGTGACCCGATCGAGGCGGCGAAGATCCTCGCCACCGTCCTCGACGAGGAGCCCGGCAACGCCGAGGTGCGCCTGTGGCTGGCCCGCGCCTACTTCGCGTCCGCGCAGCTGCAGCGGGCCGAGACCCACCTGCGCACCCTGGTCGACCGGGACCCGACCGACCACTACGCGTGTCACCTGCTCGGCCGCACCCTGGAGCGGCAGAACCGCGGCCGGGAGGCGCTGCCGTTCCTGCGCCTGGCCGCGGCGATGGCGGACGTGCCCGACTACGCCGACGCGGTGACGCGGGTGGCCGGCAAGGTCTGAGCCCGTGCCGCCCGCCGCGGCGGGGGGCAGCGCGGGCGCCCGCGATCGCCTACGGTGGCCGTCGTGAGGCATTATCCGTGGCACGCCCTGTGGACCGGGATCTGGCGCACGACGGCTGCGTTTGTCCTCACCGCGGTGCTCGTCGCGATCACCGGGCTGATCGCCGGCCGGCCGGGCTTCACCTGGCTGCTCGTCGGCTCGGTGCTGTCCCTGGCGGCCGCCGTCCCGGGCTACCTGGTCCACCGGGCCGGCGCGCCCGACCACACCGCCGCGACCAGGGTCGTGATGTTCCTGGTGCTGACGTTCACGGCATGGCTCGCGGCGCTGGTGGTACTGCCGGTCTACATGTCCGTCGAGGGACGGCCCGTCGACGCGGTGGTCACCGGGATCAGCAACGGCGATGCTCCCGTCTTCCACGTCAGTGACTCGGCGACCGGCAAGGAGCTCGGCGGGGTGCGGTTCCTCGACGGCGAGCCGAAGGTCGGCGAGCGCCTGCCGGTCCGGGTCGACCCGCGCGGCTGGTTCAACGTCACCGTCGCCGAGCCGGTCGGCCGGTTCACGACGTTCGCGCTCATCGTGGTCGGCTTCTGCGCGCTGCTGGCGTTCCTGATCGGCGCCGGCGGTCACATGCCCGACGACTAGCGCGCCGTCCACCCATGGCGGCACACCGGGCCGGCCGTGGACCGGGGAACGGTCAGCGGGTGCCCAGCGTGCCCATCATCGCGGACGGGTAACGGTCGCCCTTGGCCGAGCCTTCGGGGACCGCCCGCTCGATCGTGGCGAGATCGTCGGCGGTCAGGGTCAGGTCGGCCGCGCCGAGCGACTCGGTGAGCCGCTCCCGCGTGCGTGCGCCGACGACCGGCACGATGTCCGTGCCCTGAGCCATGACCCACGCGATCGCGACCTGTGCGACCGTGGCGCCCCGGGCCCGGTCGCGCCGAGGTTCGTGATGCGCATCTGGTGTCTCCTGTACGTGATGTGCCGTGCCTTTCCTGCACCATGCCCCCGCGCGGCGGCCTGTGACAGCGGAGCGTTCTTCGTAGGAGCGCCGCTCCCTGGCTGCGGCTCCGCGCGGAGGGGACGATGGGGGACATGCAGCGTGACGACCTCGCCGACTTCCTGCGCCGCCGTCGGCTGGCCCTCCAGCCCGGCGACGTCGGTCTCGCCGAGGGTCCCCGGCGGCGGACCACCGGCCTGCGCCGCGAGGAGGTCGCGCTGCTCGCGGGCATGTCCACCGACTACGTCGTGCGGCTCGAGCAGGGCCGCAGCGCCCAGCCGTCGGCGCAGATGCTGACCGCCCTCGCCCGGGCCCTGCGGCTGAGCGACGACGAGCGGGACCACCTGTTTCACCTGGCGGGTCACCGCCCGCCGGTCTCCGGCGGCGCCGAGGCGCACGCCCGCGCCGGCCTCATGCGGATGCTGGACCTGCTCGGCGACACCCCGGCGACGATCGCCTCGGACCTGGGGGAGACGCTGGCGCAGAACCGCATGTCGGTCCTGCTCACGGGTGGCCATCTGGGGATGCGGGGGGACCGGCGCTACCATCCGTGGCGGTGGTTCATGGAGCCGGAGTCCCGCGTCACCTACCCGGCGGACGAGGCCGAGCACCACACCCGCGCCGTGGTGGCCGACCTCCGCGCGACGGCCGCCCGCCGCCACGGCGACGCCGACGTCGAGGGCCTGGTGCGCCGGTTGCGGTCGGCGAGCCCGGAGTTCGCCGCACGGTGGGACGAGCACGAGGTCGCGGTCCGCCGCGCCGACCGGAAGACGATCCTGAACAAGCAGGTGGGCCCGGTGCGGGTGGACTGCGAGACGCTGATGACCCCCGACCAGCGCCAGTTCCTGCTGGTCCTGACCCCGCAGCCCGGCACGGACGCGGCCGAGAAGCTGGCGCTGCTCGCGGTGGTGGGCCTGCAGCAGTTCGCCTGACCCGACTCCCTCGATCGTGGGAAACTCCAGGCTGCCCCGGGAGCCTGTTGCGCAATTCGGATCCCTCGCGCGTCAACCCCGACAAAACCGCGCCGATCTTGGAGTTGTGGTCCTTGACAAATCCGGACAAATTCGGAGGTTCATGGCGCCACAACTCCAAGATCGGCGCGTAGTTGGGGCGGCGTGACCGCCGGCACGGCGGTCGCGCCGTCGTTTCGCGGCCCTGCGCGCCGGGGTCCGTGGTGTCGGTCGCGGTCCGGGGTGTGGTGCCGGGGTTGAGTGCTTCCGTAGCGGTGTTCCGCGCTGCCGACTCGAGGGTCTCTGGGCTGGTCGGCCTGCGTGGAAGCGCTTCCTTATCGACTTTAATCAAGACTTACATTGACAGCTAATAGTTAACTTTCCTATCGTCTCAGCCACCTGTCATCGCACCGGCGCTCTTCGAACGACGCGGCCACCCCCGACCATCCTTGCCAGATGGCGGCCGCGGCGTCCGCGGGCCGCCCACCATGCCCGTGTGCCGGTCGACCCACCCGAAGGAGCACTCATGTCCTCCCCGTCGGAGTCCGGGGCCGCCCGTCCCGGACGTCACCGGTCACGCCGTTCGGCCCTTGTGGCCGGGGCTCTCGCGGTCGCTACGGCGGCCGCGGGCGCGTTCGTCGCTCTTGCCGTCCAGCCTTCGGCTGATGCGGCGGTGCTGCCCAACGGCTTCAAGAACATCGGCTACATGCCGTCCTGGGCCGGTAGCGCCAACGCCATCCCGTACGACAAGCTCACCCACATCAACTACGCGTTTGTGCTGCCCAACAGCAACGGCAGCCTGCAGGGCCTGCCCAACCCGGCGAAGCTGCAGTCGATCGTGTCGCTGGGCCACGCCCAGAACGTCAAGGTGTCGATCTCGATCGGCGGCTGGAACGACGGCAACGACTCGGCGTTCGAGGCCCTCGCCGGCAACGCCACCGCGCGGACCGCGTTCGTCAACAACGTCGTCAACCTGATCAACCAGTACAACCTCGACGGTGTCGACATCGACTGGGAGTACCCGGACCCGGGCGCTTCCGGTAACAACTACACGGCCCTCATGTCGCAGCTGAGCACCGCGATGCACAGCCGGGGCAAGCTGCTCACCGCCGCCGTGGTCTCCGAGGGCGGCACCGCCAACGGTGTCCAGCCGGCCGTGTTCGGCTACGTCGACTGGCTCAACATCATGACCTACGACGGCGGCAACCCGCACTCCAGCTACGACTGGTCCGTCAACGCGGTCAACTTCTGGAAAGGCCGCGGCCTGCCGGCCAGCAAGGCCGTCATCGGCGTGCCGATCTACTCCCGGCCCGGCTACTACACCTTCGCCGACCTGGTCTCCCGCGACCCGGCCAACGCCAACCGGGACTGCACCACCGTCAACGGCTCCAACGAGTGCTACAACAGCCTGACCACGGTACGCCGCAAGACCCAGTGGGCCATGACCAACGGCGGCGGCATCATGTTCTGGGAACTGTCCCAGGACGCCGCCGGCGCCAACTCACTGATCAACGCCGCCTACCAGACCGCGACGGGCGGCACCACCCAGCCCCCGACCAGCCAGCCCCCGACCGGCCGCACCGGCCGCATCACCGGCCTGGCCGGCAAGTGCATCGACATCGCGGGGGCCTCCACCGCCAACGGGGCGGCGATCCAGCTGTACACCTGCAACGGCACCAACGCCCAGAACTGGACCGTCGCCGGTGACGGCACCCTGCGGGCCCTCGGCAAGTGCATGGACGTGACCAGCGCCGGCACCGCCAACGGCACCAAGATCCAGCTCTGGGACTGCAACGGCTCCGGCGCCCAGGTCTGGCAGAGCCAGTCCAACGGCACCCTGCGCAACCCGGTGTCGAACAAGTGCCTCGACGTCACCGACAACAGCTCCGCCGACGGTGCGCGGCTGCAGATCTGGGACTGCTTCGCCAGCGCCAACCAGCGGTGGACCCTCCCGTAGTTCGTTCTCACGTGGGGTGTGAGAGAGAGCGGCGGCCTTCCGTGGGAAGGCCGCCGCTTTCGTGTGCGCCGGACAGAACGCGGGGCCCTACCGGGCGGGCCGCAGCGTCACGGGGAGCGCCGTCGCGCCGTGGATCAGCACGCCCGGGCGCCAGGTCAGCTCGGCGGCCGGGACCGCGAGCCGCATGTCCGGGAACGCGGCCAGCAGGTCGGTGAACGCGATCTGCGCCTCGAGCCGGGCCAGCGGCGCGCCCAGGCAGTAGTGGATCCCGTGCCCGAACGCCAGGTGCTGGTTGTCCGGGCGGGACAGGTCGAACGAGTCCGGGTCGGGGAACCGCTCGGGGTCGCGATCGGCGCTGAGCAGCGAGATGGCGACCAGCGCCCCGGCCGGGATCGTCACGTCGCCGAACGTGACCGGTTCGACGGCCGTGCGGAACGTCGCCGTCTCGACCGGGCTCTCCAGCCGCAGGAACTCCTCCACGGCGGCCGGGATCAGCGCCGGGTCGTCGATCAGGCGCCGGTGCTCGTCGGGGCGGGTCAGCAGCGTGTACATCCCGTTGGTGATCAGGTTGACGGTCGTCTCGTGCCCGGCGACCAGCAGCAGGAACACCATCGACGTCAGCTCGTCCTCGCTGAGCCGGTCGTCCTGGTCCCGGGTCGCGATCAGGCCGCTCAGCAGGTCGTCGGCGGGCGTCGCGCGCTTGGTCGCGATGAGCGCCCGCAGGTAGCCCAGGAACGCGGCCGCCGCCTCCGGGATGCCGGCGGTGCTGGCGGAGCCGGCGACCATGACGCCGGTCCACCGCCGGAAGTCCGCCTGGTCCTCGACCGGCACGCCGAGCAGCTCGCAGATGACCTGGATCGGCAGCTGGACGGCGTAGTCCTCGACCAGGTCGGCGCGCCCCTTCGGCCGCATCCCGTCGACGAGGGCCGCGCTGAGCTTCTCGACCCGGGGCCGCAGGTCCTCGACCCGGCGGGCGGTGAAGACCTTCGCGACGAGCCGCCGCAGCCGGGTGTGGTCGGGCGGGTCGCTGGCGAGCAGGTGCCGGGTCAGCGGGGCACTGACCTGGTTGTCGGTGATCGCCTTGGCGTTGTCGGTGGCACCCTGCTTCTTCGACAGGCGCGGGTCGCCGAGCGCGGCCCGGGCGTCGGCGTAACGGGTGACCAGCCAGATGTCGGATCCGGTCGGCAGCGTCACGCAGTGCACGGGCGCCTGCTCCCGCAGGGCCGCGTACACCGGAAAGGGGTTGTTCCAGAACTCCTGCGTGAACAGCGTCGTCGTCACTGATTCACCGTAGCGAATCGATGGTACGGCCGTGATCCCGTGCGGCGGGTGGTGTTCACCAAGCGCGCATTAAGTGGCCGGTAAGCGCGGTGCCGTCCCCTGGACAGTGTCACGAACCGACCGGAGGAGACCGACCACCATGACCGCCACCGACGCCCGCCCGAACCTGCTCGGCATCACCATCAACCACCGCTCCATGCGCGGCGACGCCCGCCGGTTCGCCGCCCTGGTGCAGAGCATCGCCGACGGTACGACCGTCAGCTCGCCCGCCCGCGCCCGCGCCGTCGAGCGGTACCTCACCAGCCTCTGCACCGGGATCCACCACCACCATCAGGCCGAGGACGAGGTGCTGTGGCCGGTGCTCGAGGCCGCCGCCGGCGCCGAGGTCGACCTGACCGAGCTCACCGACGACCACGCCCAGCTCGACCCGCTGCTCGACCGGCTGCGCGCCGAGGCCCGGGCCCTGTCGGCCGCGCCGCACGACCGGGCCGCCGCCGCGCGCCTCGCCGCGACCCTCACGACCCTGCGGGACCTGCTCGACGAGCACATCGACGACGAGGAGCGCACGGTCTTCCCGGTCATCATGCGGTACGTGTCGCACGCCGAGTGGGAGCGCGTCGAGGCCGCGGTCCGCAAGGGCTCCGCGATGAGCTTCGAGCTGCCGAGGATCGAGCGGTACGCGACCGGGGACGAACTGGCGGAGCTGTACCGCATGGCCGGGCCGGTGCTGCGGCTCATGCTGGCGCTGGTCCGCCCGGCCTTCCTGCGCCGCGAGAAGGTGATCTTCGGATAGCGCGGGGTCACAGGTGCTCGGCGGCCCGCGCGGCCCAGTGCGCGGCACCCATCCGTCCGGCGAGGTCCCGGGCGTCCGTGAAGTGCCGGCGGGCCGCCGCCGGGTCGTCGAGGAACGCCGCGAGGAGGCCGAGCACCAGGTCGACCGGCGGACCGGCGATCGTGCCGCTGGCGAGACCGGCGAACTGCCCCGTCCACGGCAGCAGCGCCGCGTAACAGGCCGCCGCCTCCGGCCGGTCGCCCAGCACGACCGCGGATTCCGCCCGCAGCGCCGTCCAGGCCAGCCAGTAGTAGTCCTCGCGGATCCCGGGGGACCGCTGTGCCCACCGGATCCGCGCCTCGTCGAGCCGGCCGCCGTCGATGAGGGCGCGCACCATCAGGTCGTTGCTCTCGTCGGGCGCGATCGTGGTGAGCGGCTCGAGCATCGGCAGGCAGGTGTGCGCGAGCCGCTGCGCCGTCCGCACGTGGAACACCCCGACCAGGCCGACGTGGTTCGCGTTCTGCAGCCCGGCGCGCTCGATGCGCTCGGCGAGTTCGGCGTAGCGCCGCTCGGCCTCGGCGAAGTCCCCGGCGAACAGCGCCCGGATCGCGTCGAAGATCAGCATCACCGACAGCGTCGCGTCCAGCTGCCCGGAGGTCGACAGTTGCAGGGCCCGGTCGATGTGGTCCTGGGCGGCGGCGAAGTCGTTGCGCTCCAGCGCCACCTGGAACAGCACGTGGTGCGCCTGGGTCTGGAAGCCCGGCAGCCCGGCCCGCTCGGCGACCTCGAGCAGTTCCGCCCCGACCGCGGGCAGCTCGTGGCGGCGGCCGGGGTTGAGCACGGCGAAGTACCGCGCGTTGAGCGCCTGGCAGAGCAGCCACGGATCGCCGCTGTCCCGGCCGATGCGCAGCGCCTCCGCGCTGGCGCCGGCGCAGCGGGCGAGGTCGTCGCCCTCCAGTTCGTACACCAGCGCCACCAGCAGCCGGCAGCGCAGCCGCGGATCCGGCGCCGGGTCGGCGGCCAGGGCGTCCTCCAGCAGGGCGACGAGCGGCCGGTCGACGTACCGCGCCCGGCGGATCGACCAGGACACCGGGGCGTCGAACGTGGACAACGCCCGCCGCAGCGGCGCGATCCCGGGCAGGGTCCGGGCCACCGTGACGGCCTCGTCCCGCGCGGTCCGGGCGCCCGCGACGTCGCCGGCGTTGGCGCGGGCGGACACCAGCCCGCACAGCAGGTCGAGGCGCTGCCGCGGATCCGGTTCGGGGAGCAGGGCGAGCGCGTCGAGGGCGCCCTGCCACAGCGCCGCCGCCTCACGGTGCGCGTGGAGCGCCGCGGCCTGCCGGGCGGCCGCGGCCGCGTGACCGGCGGTCCGGGCGGCCGACGCCGGCGTGACGGCGGCGAGCGCGTGGTGGCCGAGCGCGGCCGCGTCGCCGGGCCGGCTGGTCTCCAGCGTGGCGAGCACCCGCTCGTGCAGCCGGCGCCGGCGCAGCAGCGGCATGTCGTCGTAGAGCACGTCGCGCAGCAGCGCGTGCGTGAACCGGACCAGCCCCGGAGCCGGCTCCTCCAGCAGCCCGGCGAGGACCCCGGCCTCCAGCCCGTCGAGCACGGCGTCCTCGTCGGTGCCGCTCGCCGCGACGAGCACGTCGATGTCGACGTCGCGGCCGACGACGGCGGCGTGCCGCAGGAGGGTCTGGGCCGCAGCGGGCAGGCGGGCCAGGCGCCGCCGCAGGACGTGGCCGATGCCGGACGGGATCGCGCCCACGGCGCTGCTCGGCCCCTCCGCCGAGATGAGCCGGGCGGTCTCGATGAGGAACAGCGGGTTTCCGCCGGTGCGCCGGTGCACCAGGACCGCCGTCTCCGGGTCGAGCGCGGCGCCGAGGTGCGCGTGCAGCAGCGCGGCGGCGGCGTCCGCGTCGAGCCCGCCGAGGTCGAGGTCGGTCGAGCGGGGCCCGGCCAGGGCCGCCCGCGCGCCGTCGAGCTGCGGCTGCGCCTCGCCGGGCCGGTGGGTCGGGACCACGAGCAGCGGCCGCTCGGCGAGCGCGGCCGCGAGGTGGCGCAGCACCTGCAGCGTCTCGCCGTCGGCGCGGTGGATGTCGTCGAGGACCACGAGCAGCGGCCCGGCGTCGCCGAGCCGGTCGCCGACCGCCTGCGCGAGCCGGAACTGGCTGCCCGCGGACGCCTCACCGGCCAGGAGCGGCGCCAGGGCCTCGCCGCCGGGCTGGTCCGGCAGGTCCGCGAGCTCCCGCAGGATCTCGCTCCACGCCCAGGCCGGCGGTGCGCCGTCGACCTCCGGGCAGCGGCCCCACGCGACCCGCCAGCCCCGGTCCCGCAGCTCGGCGGCGAACATCCGCAGCAGGGTCGTCTTCCCGGCGCCGGGCTCGCCGCCGACCCACACGACCCGCAGCCCCGTCTGCTCGGCCGCCGCCGCCACCTGCCGGAGGCGGGCCAGCTCGGCGTCCCGCCCCACCCCGGCGGGCGCCGTGGCCGGGGCGGGTGCCGGGACCGCCGGGACCGGTGCGGTCCCGGCGGCGTCGGCGACCGTGTCCAGGTGCGGTGCCTGCGCCAGGACGTCGGCCTCGAGGGCACGCAGCGCCGGGCCCGGGTCGACCCCGAGCTCGTCGGCGAGCCGCTCCCGGGCCTGGCGCAGCGTGGCGAGGGCGTCGGCCTGGCGACCGGCCCGGTACAGGGCCGTGGCCAGCAGGTGCACCGCCTGCTCGCGGAGCGGGTGGGCCTGCGCGTGGCGCTCCAGCTCCGGCACGGCGAGAGCGGCGGCGAGCTGACCGCCCAGCCGCAGCGCCACCTGCCCGGCCGTCTCCACGCACACGAGGCGCAGCTCCTCGAGGCGGGCCACCTCCGGCACGGCCCACGGCTCGTCGGCGAACTCGGCGAACGCCGGCCCCGCCCAGACCGCGAGGGCCTCGCGCAGCAGCGGCTCGGCGGCACGCGGGTCGTCGCCGGCCAGCTCACCGCCGCGGCGCAGCAGGTCCTCGAACCGCCACGCGTCGACGGCCCCGACCGGCAGGCGCAGCGCGTACCCCGGCGCGGCCGACACCACCACCGTCGCCGGGGTCCGCGGCGCGCGACCGGGCTCGAGGACCCGCCGGAGATTCGACACGTAGACCTGCAGGGCCGCCAGGGCCTTCGGCGGCGGCTCGCCCCGCCACAGGTCGTCGACGAACCGGTCGGCGGGCACGACGTGGCCGCCCGCGGCGACGAGGCGGGCGAGGACGGCACGCTGCCGGGGACCGCCCAGATCGAGGCGGGCACCGTCCAGCGTGGCCCGCAACGGGCCTAAGGCACCGACCGAGAGCATCAGTGGAACAGCGAGCTGACCGACTCGCCGTTGTGGATGCGCCGCATCGCCTCGGCCATCGCCGGAGCGATCGACAGCACCCGCAGCTTCGGCACCCACTTCTCCTTCGGGATCGGCACGCTGTTGGTGCAGACGATCTCCAGCACGTCCGGCTGCGCGGCGAGGCGGTCGAGGGCGCCGTCGGTGAACAGGCCGTGCGTGCACGCCACCCGGATGCTCGCCACGCCCCGCTCGCGGAGCCGGTCGATGAGCTCGACGACCGTGCTGCCCCGCGCGATCTCGTCGTCGAGGACGATGACGTCCTTGCCCTCGACCTCGCCGATGACGGTGCTGATCACGACGCGGTCGTCGCTGAAGCGCTGCTTGGCGCCGGCGGCCACCGGTACACCCAGCATCCGCGCGAACGCCGAGGCGGGTTTCGCGTTGCCGAGGTCGGGCGAGACGACCACGCTGTTGGTGAGGTCGTCGCCGCGGAAGTGCCCGGCCAGTTCCCGCAGCGCGTGCAGGTGGTCGACCGGGACGCTGAAGAACCCGTGGACCTGCGGCGAGTGCAGCGTGAGCGTCAGCACCCGCGACGCGCCGGCCGCGCTGAGCAGGTCGGCGACGAGCCGGCCGCCGATCGAGATGCGCGGCTCGTCCTTCTTGTCCGACCGCGCGTACGCGTAGTGCGACATCACCACCGTCGTGCGCGCCGCCGACGCGCCCCTGGCCGCGTCGAGCATCAGCAGCAGTTCGACGAGATGCTCCTGCACGGGTGGTACGAGCGGCTGGATCAGGAACACGTCACGTTCCCGGCAGTTGGCCTGCAGCTGCACCTCGAGGCAGTCGTTGGCGAACCGGTCGATCCGCACCGGCAGCAAGGGCACCGCGAGCTGGGCGCAGATCTCCTCGGCCAGCTCGGGGTGGGCGCTGCCACTGAACACGGCGATGTCCCGCACGGGCACGACTCCTCGCAGAGGGTGAACAATCACCCCGTTGATACCACACCGAGGCGCCGGCGCGGCTCACGCCGCACGTCGTCGGCGGGGCAGCGCCCCCGCAGGACGTACCGGTCGACGAAGGCGGCCACCGCGTCGCGGATCGGCAGCGGCGCGTCCCGGCGGCGCAGCACCTCCTCGGCGGCGGTGAAGCAGGCGAGCGCGGCGGTGGCGAGCGCCGGGTCGGCGAGCCCGTCGCGGGCCGCGGCGGTCCAGTCGCGGTGCCGGCGCAGCGGCGCGCGCAGGTGCTCGGCGGCGTCGGCGGCGGCCTGCGCACCCTCGGGGTCGTCGAGCAGGGCGGTCACCACCGCGGCGGGCACGACCCAGCCGTCGCCCGGCTGCTGGTCGATCATGCGCAGCTCGAGGTAGCCGCGGGGCCGGACCGGCGGCACGAGCGTGCCGAGGTGGCGCTCCAGGTCCTCCAGGGTCACCGGCCGGGGGCCGTGGCCGCGCAGCCAGTCGCGCATGGTCAGCCCGGACGGCACCTGCCACGGCGCCGGGCCGGGGTCGGCGATCATCGCGACCCGGGCCGAGAGCGCGTACCGCGCCCACGCCGAGCGCGGGTCGTCGGTGCGCCGCGGCGCCCGGGTGCGGCTCGCGTCGGTGCCGAAGCGCAGCGCCTGCCGGTACGACACCCACCGCCGTCCCGACCGGGTCACCTGGGGCGAATTGGCGAACGCCGCCATCATCACCGGCCCGATCGCGTCCGCCAGCCACCAGCGGCGGCGGAAGTCCGTCCAGTCGTCCTCCTCGGTCCCGGCGTCCAGGCACACCTGGATCGAGGCGGAGTTGCACATGACGGCGCGGCCCTTCGGCCCCGAACGGTCGTGGTACTCGGCCAGCGCCACGTATCGCGGGTGGTCCGTCACCATCCGCGGCCGCCGCGTGGTGTCGAACCCCGTGCCGTCCAGGACGAGGCCGTGCACGGCGAGCTCGTGCCGCACCAGCGCGAGGTCCGCGGCGAGCGCCGCGACACAGTCCGCCAGGCCGGCGCCGACCGCCGAGGACAGCTCCAGCTGCCCGCCCGGCTCGACGCTGATCCCGCTGCCGCCCGGCAGCGGGTCGCCCAGGTGGGCGAGCAGGCCGAGGACCCGCGCCGGGGCCGGGCGGTGCAGCGGGCGGCGCGGATCGCGGACGCAGTATTCCAGTTCCACGCCGACCCGGCCGACCGGGCCGACCCGGAACCCGGCGGCGGCGACGTAGGCGGTGGCCGTGGCCTCGGTGAGGGGCGCGTCGGCGAAGGTCATGTCGTTCACGGCGGCCTCCCGGTTCGAGGGTGCACGCCACCCAGGACGGTGGTGCGGCGAGGAATGGTGATCGTGCGGCGGAGTGCTGCGGCGGTACTGCGGGACGCGGGCCCGACCGGCGGGCGGGTGCCGGTGCGAGGTGCATTCCATTAGGGGGCCAACGGGGCATTCTGTCCAGCGCTTCAGGACAACGCGCGATGAACACTGGATGGGAACCCGCTGGGTGCCGCTGCCCCTCCGCGGTACTGATCGGCCGCCGTCGCTCGCTCACCGCGGGCTGGCGAAGTCCTGGGTCCAGAACGGCACGCCGCGGGCGTTGTAGACCACGGCGACGCCCACGTTGCGGAAGCGGCAGTTCAGGATGTTGGCCCGGTGGCCGGGGCTGCTCATCCAGTCGCGCATGACCTCGCCGGCGCTGCGCTGGCCCCAGGCGATGTTCTCGCCGTAGGCCGACCAGCGGTACCCGGCGGCCCGGACCCGGAGGCCGGGCTGGCCGTGCGCGAAGTACCCCCGGCCGGCCATGTCCCGCGAGTGCAGCCACGCGGCGTGGTCGAGCCGCGCGTTCGGGGTGACCGGCCCGCAGCCGGCCCGTGCGCGGACGCTGTTGGTGATGGCGACGACTCCGCGCGCCATGCCCTGGTCGGCGGCGATCGCCGGGCCTGCCTGCACCGCGGCGCCCGCGGCGACCGCGCCCGCGGCGACGGTCAGGGCGACACCTCTCCGGAATCTCATCGCACCTCCATGCAGTCGGGGCAGATGAGCCGAAAATAGGGCGGATGGCGATCATTCGGCTGGAATCTCCGGAAAGTCGGGATCCTGCACCGGAGATGCGATACGGGCACGCGTGCCGGACCCGGTTCGCCGGGGGCGCGATTCACCCGTTCGGGTCATCCCACCGTGGTGATCACGGGCCGGTATCCGCGTCCTACAGCGTCGCGGGCACCGGTGCGGCCGACGACAGGGGCAGCAGTTCGTCGACCGGGGTGCGGGCGCCGAAGCGGTGGGCGCGGGCGAACGTCTCCAGGGGCAGCGCGGCCCGCAGCGCGGCCTCCGTGTGCTGCCGCGACGGGAGCTCGCAGGCCGGGGTGGGTGCGCCGATCTCCTCGCGGATCACGTCGGCGGCACCGAGCAGCGCGGCGGCGTGGGCGGGGTCGCCGCTCCTGCGCCGGGCCTCGGCGAGGGCCTCGAGGACGCTCGCCGAGCGCCAGCGGTCGCCGACCCGGCGGTGGATCGTCAGGCTGGAGCGCAGCCGCTCGGTCGCCGACAGCAGCCGGTCCTCGGCGAGGTCGACCCTCCCGAGCAGGTCCTGCGCCCACCCAATGCCCTCCGGGAACGACAGCTCGGTGAAGCGGTCCAGGGCGTCGACCAGGTGGCGGCGGGCGGTGAGCTGGTCGCCGCGGAAGTGGGCCACCGCGCCCAGGTGGGTCGACGACGACGCGGCGGACTCGTCGTCCGCGAGGTCCTGAAACGCGGCGAGGCTCTCGGCGAGCAGGGCGGCGGCGCCGTCGAGGTCGCCGGAGAGCCAGGCCGTCGCACCGGCGAGCTGGGTGACGCGGCCCTCGCCCCAGGCGTCCCCGGCCGCGCGGTAGAGCGCCCGGGCCTCGTCGAGGTGCTCCCGCGACCGGTCGTACGCGGCGCGTTCCCGTTCGACGCTGCCGAGCAGGGTGAGCAGCCGGACCCGGTCGTCGGCCGCGAGGGCCAGGGCCCGGTGGGCGAGGTCCGCGGCCGCTGGGTAGTCGCAGGCGAGCATGGCCAGGGTCGCGGCGGCCGAGGCGGCGGCGGCGCGGATCGGGGCGGGCGCGTCCGGGCGCCGGTCGAGGGCGGCGGCCAGCCAGTCGCGGCCCAGGTCGTACACACCGGTGAAGTGCTGGAAGGGTGCCATCGCCGTGGCCAGCCGGAGGTCCTCCTCGACGTGCCCGCCGGGGCGCCGGGACAGCCAGGCCATGGCGGCGCGGAGGTTGTCCTGTTCGAGGGCGAGGAGGCGCAGCCACCGGCGCTGGTCGGGGCCGCGGATGCCGGCGGCCGCGCGCTCGGCCACGGCCAGGAAGTGCGCGGCGTGCGCGTCGCGGGCCGCGCGGGCCTCGTCGGGGGTCTCGGCGAGGCGGGCGGCGGCGTAGGCGGCGACCGTCTGCAGCATCCGGCCGCGGTCCCGGTCCGCCAGGACCAGCGACCGGTCGGTCAGCGCGGCCACGAGGTCGGGCCGGTGCCCGGGCAGGACCGTGGCCGCCTCGGCGGTCCACCCGCCCTGGAAGACCGCGAGCTGCCGCAGCAGGGCCTGCTTGTCGGGGGAGAGCAGCTGGTAGCTCCAGTCGAGGGCGGCCCGCAGCGTGCGGTGGTGCTCGGGGCCGCCCGCCTTGGTGTCGGCGAGCACGCGGAAGCGGTCGGCGAGGAGCCGGCGCACCTCGGGCACGGACAGCAGCGCGGCGCGGGCGGCGGCCAGCTCGACGGCGAGGGGCAGCCCGTCGAGCGCGTCGCAGATCGCGGCCGCGGCGGCCCGGTGGGTCTCGGGCAGCGGCCGGCCGGTGCGCTCGTACATGCGGGTCTCGAACAGCCGCAGCGCCGTCCCCGGGTCGAGCGGCTGCACCGCGAGGACGGTCTCGGCGGCGACCGCGAGCGACTGGCGGCTCGTCGCCAGCAGCCGCAGCGCCGGTTTCGCGGCCAGCAGCCGCTCGGCGAGGCCGGCGACGGCGTCGGCGACGTGCTCGCAGTTGTCGAGCACGAGCAGCGCCGGCCCGGCGCCGAGCGTCTCGAGGAGGGTGTCGGTGACGTCGAGGTCGGGCCGGCGGGCAGCACCGAGCACGTCGAGGACAAAACCGGCGGCGCCGGTCGCCGGGTCCATCGTGGACAGGTCGACGAACAGGACCGGGTCGGCCTCGGCAGCGGCGACGGCGATCGCCAGGCGGGTCTTGCCGCAGCCGGCCGTTCCGACCAGTGAGACGAGGCGGGTGCCGGAGGGCGTGAGCAGGCGCGCGGCCGTGCGGACCTCGGCGTCGCGGCCGACCAGCGACGTCAGCGGGCGCGGCAGCGTCGCCGTGTGGCTCGCGGCTGCGGGATCCATCCGGCGAATGTACCGGTGACCGTAGACCTCCCGGCATCGCCGGAACGGCGGCCTCACCTGCCGAAAGGACGGTCCGGACGGCGGGACGGCGCCACCCGCACGGTGGGTTCGCCCCTGGCGGCGCCACCGGCCGCGAAGCCGTGCGTAACCTGCGGGTTGGCCGGGTATCGCGGCACGCGACGCATCACCCACGCCTACTGGGGGGAATTCAGGCATGAAGATCGGGATCATCGGCTCGGGGAACATCGGCGGCACGCTCACCCGGCGCCTGCGGGAACTGGGCCACGACGTGACCGTCGCCAACTCCCGCGGGCCCGGCTCGCTGGCCGGGCTGGCGGCCGAGACCGGCGCGACCGCGGGTACGGTCGAGGAGGCGGCCAACGCCGGCGAGGTCGTGGTGCTCGCCGTGCCGCTGCACGCCGTGCCGGACCTGCCGTCGGCGCCGTTCGCCGGCAAGATCGTCATCGACGCGGACAACTACTACCCGGGCCGCGACGGGCGGATCGCCCCGATCGAGGAGGGCACCACGTCGAGCCGCTGGACCGCGCGGCACCTGTCCGGCGCCGGCGTGGTCAAGGCGTTCAACAACATCCAGGCCGGATACCTGCTCGCCAACGGACGGCCGGCGGGCAGCCCGGGCCGGATCGGGCTGCCGGTCGCCGGGGACGACGCGGTCGCCAAGCGGACCGTGATGACCCTCGTCGACGACCTGGGGTTCGATCCGGTCGACGCGGGTGACCTCGACGACAGCTGGCGGCAGCAGCCGGACACCCCGGTGTACGGTACGAACCGCGACGCCGACGGTGTCCGGGCCGGTCTGGCGGAAGCGACGCGCTGAGGAAGACGACATTGGCGTTCCTGGTGGAGATGCCCGACGGCGGTTACCTCGAGGTCGAGGAGCGCGAGGACGTCGAGCCCGAAGAGGTCATCGGCGTTCTCGGCGCCTCGCCGCTGGAGGGGACGGGCCTGATCACGTTCGGCGCGGTCGTCCGGGCCGGCCTCGACGAGGCCGAGCAGGACGACTTCGCCGACTGGATCTACGACCGGGTGATCATGTTCGCCGAGGTGGGCGGCGAGATCGACGGCTGGGACCGCCGTCCGGACGGCACCTGGCAGGTCTATGCCCGCCGCTGACCCACGGCATCGCCGGGGCCGCCGGCGGCTGAACGGCCGATGAACGGTGGGCCACCCGGGTGATCGGCCACCGGATAGGCTGGACTCGATGAGCATCGAGGTCCAGGCCGCCGGGAGAAGGCTGCGGGTCGGTTCCGCCACCGAGGTCGGCCGGCGGTATCCGGCCAACTTCGACGTGCTGCACGCCACCGAGCTGCGGCGGCGGCCGGGGCTGTGCGCGGTGGTCGCCGACGGGATGGGCGCCGGCGAGGGCAGCCGCACGGCCGGACGCACCGCCGTCGACGTCTTCACCACCGCCATCCAGGACCATCGCGGCCCGTTCGACCCGTCGCCCCTGTTCTCCGCGGTCGCCGACGCGCAGCGGCGGGTCCGCGCCGCCGGGCAGGAGCTGCGGGAGCTCACCGGCTGCACGCTGACCGCGCTGGTCGCCGACGCGACGGGCGCGTGGGTCACGCAGATCGGTGATTCGAGGGTGTACCGGCTGCGCGGCGGCCTGCTGGAACTGCTCACGATCGACCACACCGAGGCGTGGCTGGGCGCGGTGCACGGCTGGTTCCCGGCCGACTCGCCGCAGGCGGCCGCCGCGCGCTACCAGCTGCACCGGTTCATCGGCCACCCGGGGCTGCCCGAGCCCGACGTGCTGAGCGTGACGATGTTCCCCGGCGACGTGTACTGCCTGTGCACCGACGGCGTCGCCGAGCAGGTGCCGTATCGGCGGATGGAGCAGACGCTGGGCTCCGGCGCACCGCCGGACGTCATCGCGTCGGCGCTCGTGGCCGCCTCCCTGGAGGCCGGCGGCCGGGACAACGCCACCGCGGTCGTGGTTGCCGTCCTCTGAGGCGGGCAGAGTCAGCGCATGTCCCCGCGGAAAGGCCAGCGCATGTCCCCGCGGAAAGTGGGCGCGGTGTACCTGCTGGCGCTGGCCGTCGTCGCGGCGGTGCTCACGCTGACGGGTGAGCGGGAGGAGCGGCACGGCCGCCGGTGCACGGCACCGGGGGCGGTGCTTCTGCCGGACCGCGAGGTGCCGGCGACCGACCTCAGCGCGCGCAAGCTGCGCTGCGCGAACCTCGAGGGCGCCACCCTCGACGGCGTGGTCAGCGAGGCCGACCTGCGGGAGTCCAACCTCCACCGCGTGCGGTTCGAGGGTGCCGGCCTGTCGAACGTCGACCTCAGCGGCGCGGACCTGACCGAGGCCGAGGGCCGCCGGGCGGTGCTCGACGGCGTGCGGCTCACCGGTGCCGACCTGCGGGACGCGCAGCTGAGCGGGGCGGCGTTCACCGACGTGGGCCTCGACGGTGCCCGGTTGCACGGGGCCGACCTGCGGGACGCCACGTTCCGCCGGTCCGACCTGCGCAAGGCCGACCTGCGCGGCGCCGACCTGCGCGGGGCGGAGCTGACCGACTCGGACCTGCGCGGCGCCCGCCTCGACGGGGCCCGCCTGGACGACGTGACGTACGTCGACGTCCTGTGCCCCAACGGCAAGAAGTCCGTCGCCGGCGCCTGCTAGATCGACGTGCGTGGGCGTTGGTCAGGCGACCGTCCGGGCGCGGCCGGAGAGGACGGCGAAGACGGCCATCACGGCGGTCAGCCCGCACAGGGCCGAGACCGGGAGGGTCCACGAGCCGCCGGCGTCGCGGAGGGCGCCGATGAGGACGGGGCCGCCGGCGGCCAGCAGGTAGCCGATCGACTGGGCCATCGCCGACAGGGCGGCGGCCGCGGGGGCGTCGGTGGTGCGCAGGCTGAACAGCGACAGGCAGACCACGATCGCCATGCCCGCCCCGAAGCCCGCGACGAGTACCGACGCGAACGCGAACCAGGGCGTCCACGGCAGCCACTGCTGGCCCGCCACCCCGGCGCCGATGCAGGCGGCACAGGCCAGGCCCACGAGGCGCTGGTCGGGCAGGCGCCGCATGACGACCGGCACCAGCAGGTTGGCCGCGACGGCGGCGGCGAGGTAGGTGAACAGGTGCCAGCCGGCGACGGCGGGCGGGATGCCGTGCTCGCGCTCGATCGTCGGCAGCCAGGCGATCAGCACGTAGAACACGAGCGACTGCAGGCCCATGAACAGGGTGACCTGCCAGGCGAGCGCGCTGCGCCACGGCATCGGGGCCCGCGTGCCGTTGACGGTCTCGTGGTCGGCGATGCGCATCCGCGGCGCCCAGGCCACGGCGGCGGCGAGGACCAGGACGACCCAGGCGGCGAGGGCGATCCGCCAGCCGCCGAAGGCCGCGGCGAGCGGGACGGCGGTGCCGGAGGCGATCGCGGCGACGACGCTCTGCGTTGCCGAGTAGCCGCCGGTGAGCGGGGCGACCCGGGCCGGGAAGTCGCGTTTGACGAGGCTGGGCAGCAGCACGTTGAAGCAGGCGATGGCGGCGCCGACGGCGATCGTGCCGGTCCACAGCTGGGTCGGCAGGGACCGCACGGCGATGCCGGCGGCCAGCAGGGCGAGCGCGATCCCGAGGCTGCGCTCCAGGCCGAGCCGGCCGGCGACGAGCGGCGCGATGAGCGAGAACGCGGCGAATGCGAGCAGCGGCAGGGTGGTGAGCAGGCCGGCCGCGGCGGACGACAGGCCGAGGTCGGCGCGGACGTCGCTGACGAGGGGCCCGACGGAGGTCAGGGGAGCCCGGCCGACGGCGCCGATGAGCAGAATGCCGATGAGCAGCTTTCTCACGAGAGGTCCGCGGCGATCATCCGCAGGGCCTCGGCGAGGTCACGGCCGGACGGGGCGTGCTCCGGGTCGATCAGCCACTGGGCGATGAGCCCGCTGAGCAGCGCCTGGTAGAACGAGCCGAGCTGGTGCGCCTTCTCCCGCTCGACGGCCGCGTCGATCTGGTGGAACACCTGCGCCCACAGCTTCCGGGCGTCCTGCATGCCCTCGGCGAGCATCCGGTGCAGCTCCGGCGCGTGGTCCATCTGCAGGACGGCGTCGAACGACGCCATGAGGACGGGCCGGTGCGCGGCCATGGTGTCGAGGACGTTCGTCCAGTACGCCTCGAACCGCGCGAGGCCGGTGAGCTGCGCGCCGGGCGAGGCCGTGAGCGCCTGGGCCAGCTGGCCGCCCCAGTCGTCGATCGCCTTGCCGAGCGCGGCGTTGAGCAGGGCCTGGGTCGAGCCGTAGTGGTAGCCGATCGAGCCGAGGTTGGTGCCGGAGGCGGCGACGATGTCGCGCGCGGTGGTGCGTGCGTAGCCCTTCTCGTACAGGCAGCGGACCGCACCGTCGAGGAGGTCTTCGCGGTGTCCCATGGGCGAAGATCGTACTATACAGTCGTCCTATACAAGCGTATAAGACGTGCGTATATTGCCCGGCATGGACATCCTGGTCTCCGGAGCCGGCGTCGCCGGACCCGCTCTCGCGCACTGCCTGCACCGGCACGGTCACCGCGTCACCGTCGTCGACACCACCGGCCGGCCCGTCGCCACGATGCCGTCCGTGCTGTTCGGCGGCGACCTCGAGATCCTGCGCGGCGACCTCGCCGAGGTGCTGTTCGAGGCGACGCGCGGGCACACGGCGTACCGCTTCGGCGTCTCGATCGAATCCGTCGGGCAGCGCCCCGACGGCGTGGACGTGACCTTCACCGACGGCTCCACAGGGTGGTTCGACCTCGTCGTGGGCGCGGACGGGGTGCACTCGAACGTCCGGCGGCTGGTCTTCGGCGACGACCCCGCGGTCGAGCGGCCGCTGGGGATGTACGGCTGCGTCTTCACGATGCCCAACGTGTTCGGGCTGGACCGGGCCGGGCTCATGTACACCGAGCCCGGGCGCAGCGTCTCCGTCGCGGTGCCGCACGGGCGGGACGCCGTCGTGGCGCTCTACTTCACGGCGGACGGGGCGGTGCGCGACCGCGGTGACGTCGCCGCGGTCTTCGCCGGTGCCGGCTGGCGGGTGCCGGAGCTGCTGGCGGCGATGGAGCGCGCCGGCGCAGGTCGTCATGGAAGAAGATCGCCCAGCGTGACCGGTTCTTCCGCTCGCTGCGCCACCTGCCGCCGGTCAAGCGGCTGTTCCGGCACATGGCCACCCGCACGGCGACGGCGATGCGCCTTCCCTCGTACCGGTAGTGGCCTGGGTCACACGCAGGGCACCGACGGGAACATGGGGAACGCTTTGTAACTTAAGTCAGGCACGCTCAACTACAAGGCAGGTGTGTCTCGCATGGCAACGCTCCCGGTTCTTCCCCTGAACGACGACGTCCTGCTCCCGGGCATGGTCATTCCCGTCACGCTCGACGCCACCACGCAGGCGGCCGTCGACGCGGCACGCGCCGCCGGCGACAAACGGGTCCTCGCGGTCCCACGCGTCGACGGCGAATACAACTCCTACGGCGTCATCGCCGCCCTCGACAAGGTCGGGCGGCTGCCCAGCGGCGAGCCGGCGGCCGTCATCCGCGGCCTGTCCCGCGCCCGCATCGGCGCCGGCGTGCCCGGCCCCGGCGCGGCCCTGTGGGTCGAGGCCACCGTGCTCGACGAGCCCGCGCCCGCCGGCCGGGCCCGTGAGCTCGCCCGTGAGTACAAGGCCCTCGTCATCGGGGTCCTCCAGGAGCGCGGCGCCTGGCAGGTCATCGACACCGTCGAGCGCATGACCGACCTGTCGGAGCTCGCCGACTCCGCCGGCTACGCGCCGTGGCTGACGCTCGCGCAGAAGATCCAGCTGCTCGGCGCGCCCGACGTCACCGCCCGCCTCGAACTGCTCGTCGAGTGGGCCCGCGCCCACGCCGCCGAGCAGGAGGTCAACGAGAAGATCAACCACGAGGTGCGCGAGGGCCTGGAGAAGACCCAGCGCGAGTTCCTGCTGCGCCAGCAGCTGGCCGCGATCCGCAAGGAACTCGGCGAGGACGAGCCCGACGGCTCCGCCGACTACCGCGCCCGGGTCTCGGAAGCGGATCTGCCCGAGAAGGTCCGTGAGGCCGCGCTGCGGGAGGTCGGCCGGCTCGAACGGGCCAGTGACCAGTCGCCGGAGGCCGGATGGATCCGCACGTGGCTCGACACGGTACTGGAGATGCCGTGGAACGTGCGCACCACGGACAACACGGACCTGGCGGAGGCACGGGCCGTGCTCGACACCGATCACGCGGGCCTCGCCGACGTGAAGGACCGCATCCTCGAGTACCTCGCGGTGCGCAACCGCCGCGCGGAGCGCCACCTCGAGGTCGTCGGCGGCCGCGGCTCCGGCGCCGTCCTCGCCCTCGCCGGCCCGCCCGGGGTGGGCAAGACCAGCCTCGGCGAGTCCGTCGCCCGCGCCCTCGGACGCAAGTTCGTCCGGGTCTCGCTCGGCGGCGTCCGCGACGAGGCCGAGATCCGCGGCCACCGGCGCACCTACGTCGGCGCGCTGCCCGGCCGGATCGTCCGCGCCCTGCGCGAGGCCGGCTCGATGAACCCGGTCGTGCTCCTCGACGAGGTCGACAAGCTGGCCGTCGGCTACGCCGGCGACCCGGCGGCGGCCCTGCTCGAGGTCCTCGACCCGGCGCAGAACCACACGTTCCGCGACCACTACCTCGAGGTCGACCTCGACCTGTCCGACGTGCTGTTCCTGGCCACCGCCAACGTGGTGGAGACCGTTCCCGGCCCGCTGCTGGACCGGATGGAGCTGGTCACCCTGGACGGCTACACCGAGCAGGAGAAGGTCGCCATCGCCCGCGACCACCTGCTGCCGCGGCAGCTCGACCGCGCCGGCCTCGACGCGTCGGAGTTCTCGATCACCGACGCCGCCCTGGCCGTGATCGCCGGCGAGCACACCCGCGAGGCGGGCGTGCGGCAGCTGGAGCGGGCCCTGGCGAAGATCCTGCGGAAGGTCGCGGTCGCGCTGGCCTCGTCCCCCGAGGCCGTACGCGTGGACGTCGACGACGTGGCGCGCTACCTGGGCCGGGCCCGGTTCACGCCCGAGTCCGCCGAGCGCACCGCCGTCCCCGGCGTGGCGACCGGCCTCGCGGTGACCGGCGCCGGCGGTGACGTGCTGTTCATCGAGGCCACCTCGATGGAGGGCGAGCCCGGCCTGACACTGACCGGTCAGCTCGGCGACGTCATGAAGGAGTCGGCGCACATCGCCCTGTCGTACCTGCGCTCCAACGGCCGGCGCCTCGGCATCGACCCGAACGAGCTGGCGGGCCGCCGCATCCACCTGCACGTCCCGGCGGGTGCGGTGCCGAAGGACGGCCCCAGCGCGGGCATCACGATGGTGACCGCCCTGGCGTCGCTGGCCACCGGCCGCCCGGTGCGGCCCGAGTTCGGCATGACGGGTGAGGTCACCCTGGCCGGGCGGGTCCTGCCGATCGGCGGCGTGAAGCAGAAGCTGCTCGCCGCCCACCGTGCGGGCCTGACCGAGGTCATCATCCCGAAGCGCAACGAGCCGGACCTGGACGACCTCCCGGAGGAGATCCGCGGCCAGCTGACGGTGCACGCGCTGACGGACGTGGCCGACGTGCTGGCCCTGGCGCTGCGCCCGGCCGAAGAGCCGGCGGTGCCGGACCTGGTCTCGGTCGCCTGATCGGTTTCGACCGGGCCCGCCCCCTTGCCCGGGGCGGGCCCGGTCCTCGTCTCAGGGCTTGCGGGCCACGGCTCCGTAGAGCGCCACCTCGGACGGGGCCGGGCGGGTGCCGCTCTCGGGGCGCCAGTCCGGCACGCCGACCACACCCGGCTCGACCAGCTCCAGCCCGTCGAACAGCGCCGTGAACCGGGCCCGGTCGCGCGGCCACGCGTCGACCCGGCGTGCGGCGAGCATCGCGTCGTAGGCCGCCGCGTCCTGGGGCGTGGAGAAGTCCTTGGTCGAGTTGCTCACGACGACGTAGCTGCCCGGCGGCAGCGGGGCCATCAGCTCCCGCACCACCCGGGCGGCCTTGTCGTCGTCTTCGATGAAGTGCAGGACCGCGAGCAGCAGCACGCCGACCGGCTGCCCGAAGTCGAGCGTCTCGCGCACGGTCGGGTGACCCGTGATGGCGGCCGGGTCGGTGACGTCGGCCTCGACATACGCCGTCCGCCCCTCCGGCGTGCCGGTGAGCAGTGCACGCGCGTGGGCCATGACGATCGGGTCGTTGTCGGAGTAGACCACCCGGGCGGCCGGGTTGACCGCCTGCGCGATCTCGTGGGTGTTGTCGGGCGCGGGCAGCCCGCAGCCGATGTCCAGGAACTGCCGGACCCCCGCCTCCGCGGCCAGGAAACGGGTCGCGCGGCGCAGGTAGGCCCGGTTCTCGACGGCCATCGTGCGCACCGTCGGGAACACCTTGGCGATCAGGTCACCGGACTCACGGTCGGCGGCGAAATGGTCCTTGCCACCGAGCCAGTAGTTGTACCGCCGGGCGGGCTGCGCGGTCGACGTATCGAACTCCACGGCGCACACCTTAGTGCCCCGCCGCTGCCGCCGTGGGACCGCCTTCTTCGGGTCTTGGGTCGCACCGGGTCTTGGGTCGCACCCGTTCTTGTCGTGCCGTTTTTGTCGTACCCCGGACGTAGGGTCGTCTCGTGCCGTCGTCACGTCGCTCCGCAACAGCCGTCGAACCCGTCGCCCAGCCGTCCGGTCCCGATCTCGCCCTGAAGCGGCGGGCCCGGCGGATCCTGCGGCTGCTCACCGCCCGATACCCGGACGCGCGCCTCGAGCTGGACTTCGCCTCCCCGCTGCAACTGCTCGTCGCGGCGGTCCTCGCGGCCCAGGCACTCGACGAGCGGGTCAACGCGGTCACGCCGGTCCTGTTCGGACGCTTCCCGACAGCCGCCGACCTCGCCGCCGCCGACCCGGAGGAGATGGAGCGCATCCTCGTCCCGGTCGGCTACTACCGCAAGAAGACGGCATCGGTCATCAAGCTCGCCGAGGCGCTGGTCGAGCGCCACGGCGGCGAGGTGCCCCGGACGGTCGACGAGCTGGTCGCCCTGCCGTCGGTCGGCCGCAAGACGGCCAACATGGTCCTCGGCAACGCCTTCGGCACCCCGGCGGTCTCGGTCGACACCCACGTCGGCCGGGTCGCGCACCGGCTCGGCTGGGCCGAGGAGAAGGACGTCGAGGCGGTCGAGCAGGCCATCCGGTCCCTGTTCGACCGCAAGGACTGGGTCCCGGCCAACCTCCTGCTGATCCTCCACGGCCGCCGCACCTGCCACTCCCGCCGCCCCGCCTGCGGCGCCTGCCCGCTGCTCGCGGAGTGCCCGTCGGCCGGCCCGCCGGTCAAGGGCGAGCTCGACCCCGAGGAGGCCCGCGCCCTGCTCAAGTAGCACTCTCCCTCGCCGGGGGCCATGGTTGCCCGCCGGGTGCGGTCGCCCGCGTGCGGCCTGGTTGCCGCCCGATTTGGCTTCCAGCCCGGCCTGGGCCCGATCGGGCTGCCCGCGCCGCGGGTTAGGCCGCCGGGTCGTGCTGCCGGGTCGTGCTGCCGGGTCTTCGTGCCTGGTCTTCGTGCCTGGTCGCGCGGCCCGCGGGTTGGGTGGCCCGTCGTCTTGTCCGGGTCGCGCTGCTTGGGTCGCGCTGCACTGCTTCGGTTGCCCGCCTGTTTCGCGGCTGGTCCGCGTCAGCTGGGTGTGCCGGGTCGGTTGATCTTGGAGGATTTGGGTCCCTATGGGGGCCACAGTGCTCCAAGGTCAGCCTTGTGTGACCGCGAGGGGCGGGATCGTGGACTCGAGATCGTGGATCGGGGCGAGCAGCCAGCTTTGATCACGAGTTGTGGTTGTTCTAGCCGGTTGTCGATGGCGTTCCCGGTGCCGGGTCGGCATGGTGTCGCCGTCGTCGGGGTGTTCGTGATCCAGGGGAACACTGTGTTGCCGTGGCGACCGGATGTTTCCCTGGATCATGAAACGGACGAGTGCTGCGCGAAGGGGTGGGTCAGGACGTCGTGACGCGGGTGATCTCCTCGCGTAGCGACGCGGCCGGGACCTCGCCGTGCTCGGGGAACAGGTTCACGGTCACCTTGCCGTCGGTGCGGTCCCAGGTGCCGGCCACCCGGCCGCGATGGGCCACCACCGGGGAGATCCAGCCCGCCGTGCGGCTGATCTCGGGCCGGCGGCCGGGCGGGACCACCCGGGTGTCGGCCGTGCCCGGGCCCAGCACGAACTGGTCGAACGCGGGCAGCAGCCGGACCTCGCCGAAGTCGGCCGGGTCCGCGGCGGCCAGGGAGTCCAGGTCGGCCGTCCGGGCGTAGAGCCGTTCGCCCTCGACCTCCACCTCCGTCACGACGCCGTCGGCCAGCAGGGCCTTGAACCAGCCCTTCAGCATGGCCTTCTTCGACAGGCCGCGGATCAGCCACTGGTCGAACGTGGCGGGTGACGCCGGACCGAACGCACCGAGGTACGCCGGGATCACCACCCGCGCAGCATCCTCCGCGGACGGCAGTCCCGCCCAGCCGGGCAGGAACGTGTCCGGGCGCGTGAAGGTCACGCTGCCGCCGTCGGGCGGACCGTAGACCAGGAGGCCCTGCCAGGCGAGGGGCTTGAGCACCGTGCCCCAGCCGGAGCGCAGGTGCTCCTCGAGGCCCGGGTCGCCGGCGTGTTCCACGATCGCGGTGGTGAGCTCGTCGCGGCTCAGGACGGTACCGTCGAGCGCCTCCCACGCCGCGGCGCTGATCTGCTCCAGCTGCCCGGCCGTGACGAACGTCTTCTGCCAGGACGGCTTCTCCCAGGTCCGGGCGGCGGCGAGCAGCGCCAGGTGGGCGGGGGCCTCGGCGACGTCGAGCAGGTGCAGCGTGCCGCGGGCCGACCACGTCTTCACCAGCCGCTTGGCGGCCACGGCCGCGCGGACCGACGCCGGGTCGGGCACCGGCTGGCGGACGGCGACGGCCTGCTCGGCGGCGGAGGTGACCTGCGCCTGCACGCCGGCCAGCGCCCGCACGACCGCGAGCGGGTCGGGCGTGGGCCGGTGGAGGAGTTGTCGCCGGCAGCGCCAGCTCAGGACGTGCGGCCAGCTGAGAGAGAGCACAATGCAGAGTATGGCCATCCGCGTGGGCACGGCATCGTGGACCGACCCCACGCTGCTGGAATCAGGGTGGTACCCGGCGGACGCCGGCACCGCCGAGCAGCGGCTGGCGTACTACGCGTCGCAGTTCGGGCTGGTCGAGGTCGACGCCACCTACTACCACCCGCCGAGCGAGCAGACCGCCCGGCTGTGGGCACAGCGGACCCCGGACGGGTTCCTGTTCAACGTCAAGGCGTTCAGCCTGCTGACCGGGCACCCGACGAAGCCGTCCGCGATCTTCAAGGACCTGCGCCCGGAGACGGACAAGAAGAACCTGTACCCCGCAGACCTGTCGCCGCAGGCGTACGAGGACCTGTGGACCCGGTTCCTCACCGCCCTGGACCCGCTGGTCGAGGCCGGGAAGCTCGGCGCGGTGCTGTTCCAGTTCCCGCCGTGGTTCACGATCCGCCGCTCCAACAAGGAGTACCTCCTGGAGGTGCGGCGGCGGTGCAGCCCGCTGCCGGTCGCGGTCGAGCTGCGGCACAAGTCGTGGTTCGAGGGCGACAACGCCACCGAGACGCTCGACTTCCTGCGCGCGCACGAGCTGCCGTTCGTCGGCGTCGACATGCCGCAGGGGCACCGTTCGTCGGTCCCGCCGGTGCTGGAGGCCACCGCCGACCTGGCGATGATGCGGTTCCACGGCCGCAGCGACCGCTGGACGAGCAAGGACATCCACGAGAAGTTCGGCTACGAGTACAGCGTCGACGAGCTGCGCGAGTGGGTGCCGAAGCTGCGGGAGGTCGCCGCCACGGCCTCGAGCACCCACGTGCTCATGAACAACTGCTACTCCGACCACGCCCAGCGCAACGCGGCCGAGCTCATCGAGCTGCTGGACGAGGACTGAGCCCGCGCACGGCGGTGGCGAGCCGCCGGGCGGCCTCGGCCAGCTCGCCGGGGCCGAGCATCGAGTACGACAGCCGCACGTGGCCGTCCGGTCCGCCGCCCGCGTGGAACCGCCGCCCGCACATGAACGACACCCCGGCCGCCTCCGCCCGGGGCAGCAGCGCCGACGCCGTGAGGCCGTCCGGCAGCGGGAGCCAGACGAACCAGCCGCCGTCCGGCAGTGGCGGGTCCAGGCCCTCGGCGCGCAGGGCTGCCACGAGGGCGTCGCGTTGGGAGCTGTACCGGCTGAGGCCGCGGGCCAGGTGCCGCGCGTACCCGCCGGACGCCCCGAACGTCGCCATCGTCAGCGCCACCGTGTGGTTGACCCCGCCGCCGCTGTCGACGTACCCGCGGTCGGCGAGCGCGCCGACGAGCTCCGGCGGGCCGGTCAGCCAGCCCAGGCGCAGGCCCGGCGCGACGGTCTTGGCGAACGACCCGATCCGCACCACCCGCCCGCCGTGGTCCGCGCTCCACAGCGAGGCGGGCGCGGGTCCGGCGTACGACAGCTCCCGGTACGTGTCGTCCTCGATCACCAGCAGGTCGTACGCCGCCGCCACCGCCAGCAGCTCCCGGCGCCGGTCGGCGGGCAGCGACGCGCCCGTCGGGTTGGCGAACGTCGGCACGACGTAGCCCAGCCGGACGGTCCGCCCGGCCCCGCGCAGCCGCGACACCGTCTCGGCGACGGCGGCCGGGTCGGTGAAGGGCACCCCGACGAGGTCCGCCCGCCGGTCGGCGAGCACCCGCAGCGCGAGGTGGTACGTGGGCGTGTCGACGAGGACGGTGTCGCCGGGGGAGACCAGCAGCGACGAGACGAGCTCGAGGGCGTGGGACGCCCCGGCGGTCACGAACACCTCCGCCGGCCGCGGGCCGCGCCCGTCGGTGCCGGCCAGGTGCGCGCACAGCCAGTCGACGAGCTCGCCGGGGCCGGCCGCGTACCCGTACGTGAGCCCGCGCCACCCGTGCTCCCGCAGCGCCGCCGCGGTCGCCTCGCCCCACTCGTCGACCGGCAGCGCCGCCGGATGCGGATGGCCCCAGCCCAGGTCGAGGATCCCGGCGCGGGCGACGTACTGGATCGTGGGTCCGGCCACTGCCGCCATGTGCCCTCCGCTACCGGTCATGCCGGGACCATACCGGGTGCGCCTCACCGACCTCATGACCGAGCGACCCGACCTGGTCGCCCCGCTCGCCGAGATCATCCGCGCGACCGGCGAACGGCTACACGCGGCTGCCTGACACGGCCGGCCGGGTCTCCCGCTGCGCCGTCTCGACCGCCTCGCCGCGCGTGTCGCCGAGCCAGACCACGGAGCTCGTCGGCGTGCCCACGCGCCGCAGCATGCCGGTCTCGTCGGTCCACGCGACCAGGGGCAACGGCTGGACGTGCTCGGTGTCCCAGCCGACCACCCGGCCGGCCATGATCTCGTCGTCCGCGCTCGTGGCCAGCCACAGCGGGACGTTCTGCGGAATGATCGTCATTCCCGGGTGATGCCCGGACGGCGGAGGGTGCAACCATGCGGACTTTCGCCGAGCTGCTGGCCGAGGGGGAGGCGGTCCCGGTCGAGGGATGGGACTTCTCGTGGTTCGACGGGCGCGCCACGGAGGAGCGGCCGCCCTGGGGCTACGTCCGCCTGCTGGCCGGCCGGCTCGCCGGCGCGGGGTCGGTCCTGGACGTCCAGACCGGCGGCGGCGAGGTCGTCCGCGAGGCCCTCGAACGTGCCCGGGCCCATCCGGCGGTACTGGCGGCGACCGAGTCCTGGCCGCCGAACGCGGCCCTGGCCCGCGCCGCCCTCGCGCCGTGGCGGGCCGAGGTCGCGCAGGTCCCCGACGACGGGCCGCTGCCGTTCCCCGACGGCACGTTCGACCTCGTCAGCAGCCGCCACCCGGTGCTCGTCGGCTGGCCGGAGATCGCCCGGGTCCTCGCCCCCGGCGGCACGTACCTCGCCCAGCACGTCGGCGTCGGCACGGCCCGCGAGCTCACCGACTTCATGATGGGGCCGCAGCCGGTGAGCGACGTCCGCAGCCCGGCGCGGGCCGTCGCCGCCGCCGAGGCCGCCGGGCTGCGGGTCGTCGACCTGCGCGAGGCGACGCTGCGGATGGAGTTTTCGGACGTCGCGGCGGTCGTGGTGTACTTGCGGAAGGTGATCTGGATCGTCCCGGGGTTCACCGTCAGCCGGTACCGTCGCCGCTTGGAAGCTCTGCACGAGCGCATCGTGGACTCCGGGCCTTTCGTGGCACACACCACGCGGTACCTCATCGAATGCTCCCGTGATCGAGGGCCGCGATAGTTTGATGCGGAAGAGCCCACCCGCCACTGCTGCTGGAGAAGTCTCATGAGCGACACGCCCGTCAACGTCACCGTGACCGGCGCGGCCGGCCAGATCGGCTACGCCCTCCTGTTCCGTATCGCGTCCGGACAGCTGCTCGGCGCCGACACCAAGGTCAAGCTGCGGCTGCTGGAGATCCCGCAGGCCGTGCGGGCCGCAGAGGGCACCGCGCTGGAGCTGCAGGACGGCGCGTTCCCGCTGCTGGCCGGCGTGGACGTGTTCGACGACCCGAAGGCGGCCTTCTCCGGCGCCAACGTCGCGCTGCTCGTCGGGGCCCGCCCCCGCACCAAGGGCATGGAGCGCGGCGACCTGCTCGAGGCCAACGGCGGCATCTTCAAGCCGCAGGGTGAGGCGATCAACTCCGGCGCCGCCGACGACATCCGCGTCCTGGTCGTCGGCAACCCGGCGAACACCAACGCGCTCATCGCCCAGCGCAACGCCCCCGACGTGCCGGCCGAGCGGTTCACCGCGATGACCCGTCTCGACCACAACCGGGCCGTCGCCCAGCTGTCCGCCAAGCTCGGCGTGCCGGTCTCGGAGATCAGCAAGGTGACGATCTGGGGCAACCACTCCGCCACCCAGTACCCTGACCTGATCCACGCCGAGGTCGCCGGCAAGAACGCCGCCGAGACCGTGGGCGACCAGCAGTGGATCGCCGACGAGTTCATCCCGCGGGTCGCCAAGCGCGGCGCCGAGATCATCGAGGTCCGCGGCGCCTCCTCGGCCGCGTCGGCCGCCTCCGCCGCCATCGACCACGTCTACGACTGGGTCAACGGCACCCCGGAGGGCGACTGGACCTCGGCGGCGATCGTCTCCGACGGCTCCTACGGCGTCCCGGCCGGCCTGATCTCCTCGTTCCCGGTGGTGTCCCGCAACGGCCGCTGGGAGATCGTCCAGGGCCTGGAGATCGACGACTTCTCCCGTTCCCGCATCGACGCGTCGGTGGCGGAGCTGGCGGAGGAGCGCACGGCGGTCGAGCGCCTCGGCCTGATCTGACCGTTCCCTGCTCGCGACAGCGCCCCTCGGCTCCGTCCGGGGGGCGCTGTGCTGTTCCGGCCCGACTGGCCGGCGCCAGAAGGACACGGCCCGCAGAGCGTGTGCGACGCGTGGCGTGGCGCGGCGGCGTGGTGCGGTGCGACCGGGCGCGGGGTGCGAGGCGCTGGAGTGCGGCGCGGGGGCGCGCGAGGCGGTGCGAGGTGCGGCGCGAGGCGGGCGCAAAGTGTGGCGCGTTGCGCGTTGTGCGAGGTGGGGTGCAGTGCGGCGCGGGGGCGCACGAGGCGGCGCGGGGTTCGGCTCGGGGCCTCGCCGTTCCGGGCTTGCCCGCTCCACGTGCACCCCGCCGGGGCGGCCCCTCCGGCCAGTCCCACAGACCACGGAAACTCGGTGCTGTTCCAGCAATACCGAGTTTCCGTGGTCATGAAGCAGGCCGGCAGTTCGGCCCGGGTCACAGCATTCGACCAAGGCCGCCCCGCCGATCGCAGCTGCCGCGGAGGCCGACCGCGACTGCGGCCAGCCCCAGCCACCGCGCTCGGTGATCGCGAACATCTCGCGATCACGGGCGCGGTGGCTGAGCCAGGCCGGGTGGTGCGGCTGCGGTTGGTAGATCAAGGGAAACTTCGGGTTGCCTGGGCAGCCGGATGTTTCCGACGATCAAGCAGCCCGGGTCGGGCCAGGCGCGGAGCACGGCCGCCCCGGACGACGGGGCCGCGGACGCCGCGAACCGGCACCGCGAGGGCGCGGCCGGGTGAGCGGCCCGGCACCGCTTGACAAGATCCTTCACAGATCACGGACGTTCCAGGGTGTTCCGGCACCACGGAACGTCCGTGATCATGAGGTGGGAGTCGCGCACCCGAAGCCGCGGCATGATCACGGAGGTTTTCGGGGGTTCCGGGAGCCTGTTGCGCAATTCGGATCCCTCGCGCGTCAACCCCGACAAAGCCGCGCCGATCTTGGAGTTGTGGTCCTTGACAAACCCGGACAAATTCGGAGGTTCATGGCGCCACAACTCCAAGATCGGCGCGTAGTTGGGCCGCCGGCGCTGTCCCAGCGAATTACGCAACAGGCTCCCGGGAAACTCCGTGATCATGTAATGGGCCGCTCGGAGGCCGCTGCCGTCAGGCGTTGCGCCAGGCCGCGGATCACCGTCACGAGCTCGGGCGGGTCGAGCACCTCGAACGGGATGCCCTTCAGCGCGACGTACAGCGCCAGTTGCTCCAGCGAGTTCGACCCGGTGTGCAGCACGCACCGCGCGTCGTCCAGCGGCTCCAGCCGGCCGGCCGTGGGGGAGGACCGGTCCGCGACGACCTCGGCGGGGGCGTGCATCAGGATGCGGGCCCGGAACCGGTACACGTCCGAGGCCACCGACTGCGAGAGCTGCTCCGCCGGCGGGGCGGGTGGCTCGCGGGGAACGAAGCGCGGGCCCGTCGGTGTCCGCGGGCGCAGCCGGTCGACCCGGAACGTCCGCCAGTCCGACCGCTCCACATCGTAGGCCAACAGGTACCACCGCCGGCCGGTGTGCACCAACCGGTGCGGCTCCGTCGTGCGCACCGACGGCACGCCGTCGTGGTCGAGGTAGTCGAACCGCAGCCGGTGGTGGTCCCGGCAGGCGGTGGCCAGCGCGGTCAGCGTGTCCGGGTCGACCGCCGGGCCGCCGGCGGCGAGCGGCACCGTCACCTCCTGCAGGAGCCGCACGCGGTGGCGCAGCCGCGACGGGAGCATCTGCTCGAGCTTGGCCAGCGCCCGCACCGAGGTCTCGGCGATGCCCGCCACGCTGAACCCGGCCGCCGTGCGCAGTCCGACCGCGACCGCGACGGCCTCCTCGTCGTCGAGCAGCAGCGGCGGCAGCGCCCCGCCGGAGCCGAGCCGGTAGCCGCCCGTCACGCCGGGGGTGGCCCGCACCGGGTAGCCCAGCGAGCGCAGCTTCTCCACGTCGCGGCGCACCGTGCGGTCGGTGACCTCCATCCGCGCGGCCAGCTCGGCGCCGGTCCACTCGGAGCGGGTCTGGAGCAGGGACAGCAGCCGTAACAGCCGGGCAGCGGGCATGAACAACAGTATGTCCGCGATCGCGGACCGAAAGTGTCCGCGATCGTCCGTAGCGTCTGCGCCATGACAACACCGTTCCGATTCGCCGTCCCGCAGGCCGACCTCGACGATCTCCGCGCGCGCATCCGCGCCACCCGGTGGGCCGTCCAGCTTCCCGACGCGGAGGCCGCCAAGGGTGTACCGGTGGCGCAGCTGCGGGAACTCGCCGAGTACTGGGCCGACGGGTACGACTGGCGCAAGCATGAGGCGCTGCTGAACGAGCACCCGCAGTACACCTCGGAGATCGACGGCCAGACGATCCACTTCCTGCACGTCCGGTCGCCGCACCCGCACGCGCTGCCGCTGCTGCTCATCCACGGCTGGCCGGGTTCGGTCGCGGAGTTCCTCGACGTCGTCGCGCCGCTCACGAGCGACGGGGACACCCCGTTCCACCTCGTCATCCCGTCGATCCCCGGGTTCGGCCCGTCGACGCCGCTGGCCGGGCCCGGCTGGGACTGCCGCCGGATCGCCCGGGCGTTCGCGGCGCTCATGGCCGGCCTGGGCTACGAGCGCTACGGCGCGCAGGGCGGCGACTTCGGCGCCCTCATCGCGCCCGACCTGGCGCGCGTCGATCCGGAGCACGTCGTCGGGGTGCACGTCAACGCCGCGACGATGGGCTTCATCCCGTTCGGCGACGTGGACGAGGAGGACCTGACGGAGGCGGAGCGGGTGCGGCTGGGCCGAATCGGACGCTTCATGACCGACGGCAACGGCTACTTCCAGCTCCAGGCGACCCGCCCGCAGACGATCGCGCACGCGCTCGCCGACTCACCCGTCGGCCAGCTCGCCTGGATCCTCGAGAAGTTCCGCGAGTGGGCCGTCGAGCCGGTCGACCGCGACCGGATCCTCACCGGCACCATGCTCTACTGGCTCTTCGTCGCCGCCGGCAGCGCGGCCAACCTCTACTACGAGCAGATGCACAGCGGGAACTGGCCCGTGCCGTCCGGCGTGCCGACCGGCGTCGCGGTGTTCGCCGAGGACCTGCCGATCCGGCGGTACGCGGAGCAGGCCAACCGCATCACCCACTGGTCCGAGTTCGGCCGGGGCGGTCACTTCGCCGCACTGGAGGCGCCGGACCTGCTGGTGGGGGACATCCGCGCCTTCTTCAGCAGTCTGGTGTGAGATTTCTCGGTTGACATTTGCAACACGTCAAACAGTGTCCGCGTTCGCCGTGGCCGTCGCGGGGCGGTACCGTCTGGTCCGACGTGGACGAGGGGCAGACGGGAGTGACACGGGTGAAGGTGAACGCCGAGGCGAGGCAGCGGCTCAGTGCGCTTCTGCGGTCGCACGAGGACGAGGTCGTGAAGCGGTGGACCGACATCGTGGCGCGCACGCTGCGCGGCCGGCTCACCGACGCGGAGCTGCACCGCCAGGTGCAGGAGGTCCACGGGGCACTGCTCGCCATGCTCGAGGCCGAGGCCGACGGCGACCTGGCGGGCGCCGCCGGGGCCGAGTCACGGGCCGCGCTCGCCGACCTGTCGCGTGACTGGGCCAGGCAGGGCTTCACCCCGATCGAGACGGCCAACCTGGTCTTCACGGTCAAGGAGGTCGTCCTCGGCCTCGCCGACGGCGGGCAGGCCGACCAGGTGCCGGCCGACTTCCTCGTGCTGTCGCTGCTGGTCGACGAGATGGGGCTGTTCACCTTCGACACCTACGCGAAGGCCCGCGAGTCGATCATCGCCGACCAGACCGAGCAGCTGCTGGAGCTGTCCACGCCTGTCGTGAAGCTGTGGGACGGTGTCGTCGCCGTGCCGCTCGTCGGCACCCTCGACTCGGCCCGCGCGCAGGTCGTCATGGAGAAGCTGCTGCAGACGCTCGTCGACACCGGCTCGGGCTTCGCCATCGTCGACATCACCGGCGTGCTGGCCGTCGACACGCAGGTCGCCCAGCACATCCTCAAGACCGTCGTCGCGGCCCGGCTCATGGGTGCGGAGTGCATCATCTCCGGCATCCGCCCGCAGATCGCCCAGACCGTCGTCGCGCTGGGCATCGAGTTCGGCGACATCGTCACCAAGGCGAGCCTCGCCGACGCGCTCCAGCACGCGCTGCGGGCCAGCGGGGTCGACCTCGTGAAGCGCAAGGCGGCCTGATGGACCGGGTGCCCGTCCTGAAGATCGGCGACATCCTGCTGGTGTCGATCCAGATCGACCTCGACGACCAGACGGCCCTCCAACTGCAGGAGGACCTCGCCGACCGGATCGTGGAGACCGGCGCCCACGGGGTCGTCATCGACATCTCCGCCCTGGAGATCGTCGACTCGTTCATCGGCCGGATGCTGTCGACGATCGCCGCGGTGTCGCGGGTCCTCGACGCCGAGACCGTCGTCGTCGGCATGCGCCCGGCCGTCGCCATCACGCTGGTCGAGCTGGGCCTGTCGCTCAACGGGGTGCGCACGGCCCTCAACGTCGACAAGGCCCTGGAGATCCTCGCCGAGACCAAGCAGGTTCACGGCGTCGGCGTGCTCGCGGTTGCCGACGATGACACGGCCTGAGTCGCCGCCCGAGGCACCCACCCGGCTGGACATCGCCGACGACAAGGACGTCGTGCGGGTGCGCCAGGCCGTCCGGGTCGTCGCCGTCGCGGCCAAGCTGCCGCTGGTCGACCAGACGAAGCTCGTCACCGCGGCCAGCGAGCTGGCCCGCAACACGCTGATCCACGGCGGCGGCGGATACGCCACCGTGGGCCCGGTGCACAACGGCCGGCGGGCCGGGGTGCGGGCCGAGTTCGTCGACACCGGCCCGGGCATCGTCGACCTCGACCTCGCGTTCACCGACGGCTACACCACGGGCAGCGGGCTGGGGCTCGGCCTGAGCGGGTCCCGCCGCCTGGTCGACGAGTTCGAGATCGAATCGGCTCCCGGCGACGGCACACGCATCACGGTGACCAAGTGGGCCCGGTGACCGCCGCGGCGCCGCCGGCCGTCGAGGAGCTCGGCTGGGTGGCGGTGGACGACAGCGGCGCGGCCGGGATCGCCCGGCGGCTGGCGGGCGACGGCGCGCGGCGGCTCGGCTTCACCGAGCAGCGCGCCGGCGAGGTGGCGATCGTCGCCGCCGAGCTCGCCAGCAACCTGCACCGTCACGCCGACGCCGGTGCGCTGTCGGTGCGGATCCTGCGCCGCGGCGAGATCGGCGGGATCGAGCTGGTCGCCGTCGACAGCGGGCCGGGCATGGCCGACCTGCCGTTCAGCGCCGTCGACGGGCACTCCACCGCCGGTACGCTCGGCATCGGCCTCGGCGCCGTCCGGCGCCTCTCCGACAGCTCCGGCGGCTTCTCCGTGCCCGGCCGGGGCACGGTGCTCGCCGCCCGCCTCTGGCCGGCCGGCGCCGTCGTCGCCGGCGAGCCGCCGGTCGCGGGCCTCAGCCGGCCGATCACCGGCGAGAAGGTGTGCGGCGACCGGTACGCCGCCCGGCTCCACGGCGGGGCGCTGCTCGTGCTCGTCGCCGACGGCCTCGGCCACGGTGCCCTCGCCGGCGCCGCCGCGGCGGCCGTCGTCGACGCGTTCCACGCGACCGCGCTCGACGCGCCCGGCGCGATCGTGGAGCACCTCCACCGGGCCGTCTCCCACACCCGGGGCGCCGCCGCGTCGGTCGCCCGCATCGAGGGTGGCACGGTCCGGTTCGCCGGGCTCGGCAACGTCGCCGGCAGCATCGCGTCTCCCGGCGGCGAGCGGCGCGGGATGGTCGCCATGCCGGGCATCGTCGGGCACCAGTCGCGCGGCGTGCGCGAGTTCGCCTACGACCTGCCGCCCGAAGCGGTCGTGGTGCTGCACAGCGACGGCGTGTCGGACCGCTGGCGCCTGCCCGACTACCCGGGACTGTCCCGCCAGGACCCGCTGCTGGTCGCCGCGACGCTGCTGCGTGACGCCGGCGTGCGCCGCGACGACGCCTGTGTGGCGGTGGCCCGGGCGTCGGTGCCCGGATGAGCGTCGAACCGCTGCTGAGCCTGACGCTGCGCGACGAGCAAGCGGTGTTCGTGCTGCGCCAGCGCGGCCGCGAGGTCGCCGCCGCGCTGGGCATGGAGCACCAGGACCAGGTCCGGGTGGCCACCGCGCTCAGCGAGATCGGCCGTCAGGTTCCCGGCGCCACCGTGACGTTCTCCACGACGGACACGCCACGGCCCCAGTTGATGATTGTTGTCTCTGAGGTCGGATGGGGTAGTGGGACACCTGACGGCGTGGCGGCGGCCGCGCGGCTGATGGACGAGGTGCGGGTGGAGGACGAGCGGATCACCCTGACGCGGCGGCTGCCGGGCCGGAACACCCCGGAGCAGCTGGCTGCGGCACGGCAGGAGCTGGCGGCGAGCGCGCCCACCACGGCGCTCGACGAGCTCAGCGTGCAGAACCAGCAGCTGGTCGCCGCGCTGGAGGACGTCCAGGCGCACCGGGACGAACTGCTGCAGCTCAACGCCGAGCTGGAGGAGACCAACAAGGGCGTCATGGCGCTGTACGGGCAGCTGTCGGAGGAGCTGGAGCAGACCAACCAGGGCGTCGTCGCGTTGTACGCGGAGCTGGACGAGCGCTCGGCCCAGCTGCGGGAGGCCAACGAGGCGAAGAGCCGGTTCCTGGCCAACGTGTCCCACGAGCTGCGCGCCCCGGTGACGGCGATCATCGGGCTGACCCGGCTGCTGCTCGACCCGCGCTCCGACCCGCTCACCGGCGAGCAGAACCACCAGCTCCAGCTGGTGCGCAGCTCCGCCGCCGACCTGCTCGACCGGGTCAACGACCTGCTCGACCTGGCCAAGGCCGAGTCGAACCGGATCGAGGTGAACTGGGAGCGGGCCGACCTCGCCGCGGTCTTCGGGCAGCTGCGCGGCACCCTGCGGCCCCTCGCGAAGCCCGGCGTCGAGCTCGTCGTCGAGGAGCCGCCCGCCGCCGGCCTGGTCACCGACGAGCTGCTGCTCACGCAGATCCTGCGCAACCTGCTCACCAACGCGCTGAAGTTCACCGGCCGCGGCACCGTGACCATGGGCGGCTGGGTCGCCGGGGACCGGCTCAACATCGCCGTGGCCGACACCGGCATCGGCATCCCGGCCGCCGAGCAGCCGCGGGTGTTCGAGGAGTTCCACCAGGTCCGCGGCGCCCACCAGACCGGCGGCACCGGGCTCGGCCTGCCCTACGCCCGGCGGCTCGCCGGACTCCTCGGCGGCGTGCTCACCATGGTCAGCGAGCCCGGCGAGGGCAGCACCTTCACGCTGTCCCTGCCGCTGCGCCCGCCGCCGCCGGACGAGGCCGACCTGCCGCGGGTCGGCCGGGCGCTGCTCGTCGACGACGACCCGGCGGCCCGGCGCCTGCTCCGCCAGGCCCTCACCGGGATGGCGGACGAGGTCGCCGAGGCGGCCGACGTGCGGTCGGCGCTGGCGATCGCGGCGCGCGAGCGGCCCGACGTCGTTTTCCTCGACCTGCGGATGCCCGGCGGGGACGGCACCGGGTTCCTCGCCGCCACGGCCGGCGACCCGGACCTGTCCGCCGTCCCGGTCGTCGTGGTCACCGCCGCCGACCCCGCGGACTTCACCGGCCTCGACCGCGCGGCCGCGGTCCTGGCGAAGGAGCAGCTCTCGCGGCGCGCCGTCGCGGAGGTCCTCACGCGGATCGTCCGGTGAGCCCGGGGAGCGCCGGGGCCGCCGCCGACATCCTCGTCGTCGACGACAGCCCCTCGAAGCGGTACGTCATCACGAGCTGGCTGCGCCGCGACGGGCACCGGGTCACCGAGGCCGCCACCGGCGCCGAGGCGCTCGAGCTGCTCGCCCGGCACCCGGCCGAGCTCGACGTCCGGCTGCCCGACATCGACGGGTTCGAGGTCGCCGAGCGCATCAAGGCGGACCCGCGGACCTCGGCGGTGCCCGTCATCCACGTCTCGGCCACCGCCGTCCACGTCGTCGACCGCACGCAGGGCCTCAGCCGTGGCGCCGACGCGTACCTGGCGGAGCCGATCGATCCCGACGAGCTGCTCGCCACGGTCCAGGCGATGCTGCGGTACTACCGGGCGCGCCGCCGTGCGGAACGCCTCGCCGGCCGGCTCACCCGGCTGGTCGAGACGACCGCCGCGATCAACGCCGCGACCACGCTGGCCGGGCTGCTCCACGTCGGCGCGAGCGGCGCCGCCAGCGTCTTCGAGGGCCCGGCCGCCGTCGCGGCGGCGTCCGACGCGACCGGCGCCCTCGCCGTCCAGGTCGACGGGGTGGGTGGCCTCCCGGCCATCCGGCCCGCGCACCCGGTGCAGTTCGCCGAGGACCCGCTGGAGGGGCTGGTCGGCACCGTCCTGTTCCACCAGGACGGCGGCCCCTGGTGGGACGCGCCGGTGTGGCGGGTCGTCGCCCGTGCCAAGGCCGGCCGGGAACCGCTGCACATCGCGGTGCCGGCCGCCGGGTTCGACGAGGACGACTCCGACCTGCTGCGCCAGCTCGGCCAGGCGATGGCCCTCGCGGTCGAGGCGCTGCGCAGCTACGACGAGGAGCGCCGCACGGCGCTGGCCCTGCAGCAGAACATGCTGCCGGCCAGCCTGCCGGCGTTCGACGGCTACGAGATCGCGGTGCGCTACCAGCCGGCGAGCGAGCACGCCTCGGTCGGCGGCGACTTCTACGAGGTCGTGGCCGTCGAGGGGTATCTCGTGGCCGCCATCGGCGACGTCGCCGGGCATTCGCTGCGGGCCGCGACGATCATGGCCGAGGTCCGGCACGCGCTGCGGGCCTACCTCGTCGAGGGCCACGCGCCGGGCCGCACCATGGAGCGGCTCAACCGCATGATGCTGCGGTTCCTGCCGGAGGAGATCGCCACGATGTGCCTCCTGCGCATCGACCCTGCCACCGGCGAGACCCGTCTCGCCAACGCCGGGCACCCGCCGCCGGTGCGGGTCCTCGACGGCCGGGTGGCGGTCGAGGAGGGCCGAGTCGCACTGCTCGGGGTGGCGCTGCCGCACGAGGCCGAGGTCGCGTTCACGCTGGCGCCCGGCGAGGCGCTCGTCCTGGTCACCGACGGCCTCATCGAGGCGCGCGGGCACACGTTCAACGAGGGCCTCGAGCGGCTCTGCGCGGCCGCCGCCGGGGTGGGCGCCGGTGACCTGGAGGAGTTCTGCGACGGCCTGCTCGCCACGCTGAGCGCCGACTCGCGCGACGACGACGTGGCGCTGCTGGTGATCCGCCGCGGGCCGGCGGGTGACGCGTCCGGGTGAGTTCCGGCCGAAGCGGTTGCGGGCCCGGCCCGTGTCCCCGGACGCTGCGGGAAACCGACGGACGGGGGACAGCGCGATGGCGGTCTGCGAGACCTGCGGCAACGACTACTACATGACCTTCGAGGTGCGCACGGTCGGGGGCGGCGTGCACGTCTTCGACTCGTTCGAGTGCGCGATCCACCGGCTCGCGCCGGTGTGCGAGCACTGCGGCACCAGGATCGTCGGGCACGGGGCGGAGGTGTCCGGCCGCTTCTACTGCAGCGCGCACTGCGCCCGCTCGGGGGACACCACGGCCGGGTTCGAGATTCGCGACTCGGTGGGGGCATACCCCGGGTGATCCAGGGGCGGCCGCGCCATGATTGGGTTCTGGGCAAGAGAGAGTTCATCGGCGCGGAGGAGCAGCGGTGGTCGTCCTGGGCATCGACATCGGCGGTTCCGGCATCAAGGGGGCTCCGGTCGACCTGTCGACCGGCCAGTTCACCAGTGACCGGGTGAGGATCGAGACGCCGCAGCCGGCCGACGTGCCCAGCGTGGTGAAGACGGTCGTGGCGGTCGCCGGCCAGTTCGACCCGGCGTCCGCCATCGGCATCACCTTCCCGGCGGTCGTCCAGCACGGCGTCACGAAGACCGCCGCGAATGTCGACGGCTCGTGGGTCGACGCGCCGGCCGAGCGGCTGTTCACCGAGGCTCTCGGCCGGCCGGTGACGGTGCTCAACGACGCCGACGCGGCCGGGGTCGCCGAGGTGGAGTACGGCGCCGGCAAGGGCGTCGGCGGCCTCGTCGTCATGGTCACCTTCGGCACCGGCATCGGCAGCGCGCTGTTCATCGACGGCAAGCTCGTGCCCAACACGGAGTTCGGCCATCTGCAGATGAGCGGCCTGCACCTGCACGGCGGCGACGCGGAGGACTACGCCTCGGACCGGGTCCGGGAGGCCGAGGAACTGCCGTGGCACGAGTTCGGCGAGCGCGTGCAGACGTACCTGCGGCACCTGCACGCCCTGCTGTGGCCCGACCTGATCATCGTCGGCGGCGGGGTCAGCAAGAAGGCGGACAGGTGGCTGCACCACGTCGACGTGCCCACCCGCGTGGTGCCGGCGACGCTGCAGAACAACGCCGGCATCGTCGGCGCCGCCCTCCTCGCCCGGCGGAGAGCCGCCGCCGCGTGACCCGTGCGTGCGTGTGTAGGGCACGATGGCAGGCATGGGGGACCCGCCCGCACCGCTGCGCGACACCGATCCGGCGACCGTCGGGCAGTACCGGCTGCGGGGCGTGCTCGGCGTCGGCGGGATGGGCATCGTCTACCTCGCCACCGCACCCGGCGGCCGTGACGTCGCGCTGAAGGTGATCAATCCGGCGCTGCACGGCGACCCGCTGTTCCGGCACCGCTTCGCCGCCGAGGCGGCCGCCGCGTCGCGGGTCGCCGGGTTCTGCACCGCCCGGGTGCTCGACGTGGCCCTCGACGGCCCGGCGCCGTACCTGGTGACGGAGTACGTGCCCGGGCCGTCCCTGCACGACTACGCGACCGCACACGGCCCGCTCGAGGGCCAGGTGACGGCGGTGGCCGTCGGCGTGGCGGCGGCGCTGACCGCGATCCACGCCGTCGGCCTGGTCCACGCCGACCTCAGCCCGCGCAACGTGCTGCTGTCGCCGTTCGGCCCGAAGGTCATCGACTTCGGCGTGGCACGCCTGCTGGGCCACACCGGCCCGGCCGACCGGCAGCAGTTCGGCACGCCGGGCTGGCTCGCCCCGGAGCAGCGGCGGGGCGGCCCGCCGAGCCAGGCCAGCGACGTGTACGCGTGGGGCCTGCTGGTCGCCTGGGCCGGCACCGGCCGGATGCCGTTCGCCGGGCCGGCGGATGAGGCCGGCCGGCCCGAACTCGACGGCCTGGACCCGGCCCTGGCGGAGGTGGTGGGCCGGGCGCTGCGCGCGGACCCGGCGGCCCGCCCGCGCGCGGAGCAGGTCCTGCTCGCCCTGGTCGGCCAGCGCGACCCGGCCGAGGTGCGGATGCCGCCCCCGACCGGTGCCGCTGCCACCGCCCGCGTGGAGCGGGACCAGACCGGGGCCACGGTCCGGCATCCGGCCGGCCCCGGGCGGCACGGCGCGCGGTTCGCGCCCGGCGCCGCCCCGGTGAGCCCGCGCCCGGTCGGCCCGACGGCGGTCGACCCCACGGTGGCCGACGCGCTGATGGCGGGCCCGATCCTGACCGGTGCGGGGAGCCCGGCCGGCGCGGCCGCCGACGCGCGCTTCCGCTCGCGGCCCCTGCCGCCGGTCCCGCCGCCGCCGCGGCCCAGGCCGCGCCGTGTGGGGCGGGCGGTCTTCACCGGCGTCGCCCTCGCCGCGGTCCTGGCCTGCCTGCTGGGGGTGCTGAAGCTCGCCGAGTCGGCCGGCGGCGACGACAACGGTGGCGACGGCGAACCGGGCGCCGGGGCCACGCCCGGCGCGGCCCGCACGACGGCCAAGCCGCCGAAGCCGAGCCCGGTCGCCGCGGACGGGAAGCTGCGGTTCACCGTCGCGGGGCTCTCCTGCGGTACCACCGAACTCGGTCCATGGCCGGTCACCAAAAAGGCGCAGGGCCAGTTCTGCCTGGTGGAGCTGAAGGTCGAGAACGTCGGTGACGGCAACGCGCGGGTCTGGCTGGGCAGTCAGCACCTGCGTGACGTGGACGCGCGGGAGTACTCGCCCGACGAGCTCTCGTGGATCTACTACGAGAAGACCCGGCCGCTGCTCAGCGACATCAATCCGGGCAACTCGGTCACCGGCACGCTCGTCTTCGACGTGCCGGCCGGGGTCGCGCTCGCGGAGCTGCGGGTCAAGGAGCATCCGCTCAGCGGCGGCAAGACCATCCGGCTGCGCTGATTTCCCGGAGGTCCCGGCAGCTGGGGTGAACCGGCTCCGGAAGGGTGCCGGCAGCCGTGAGAGCGCGTCCACGCCACGGGTTTCGCGGGCGGGCGCGCGACAGCGCGTCTGAGCCGTCGGCGCGGACCGCAACGCATCGACGGTGGACCCGAGCAAACACCATGGACATGGCCCTTGGCAAGGGTTGCGCCGACGTTAAGTTTCGTTACATCCGTGTTATTGACACTGCTGTCCGCGATCCGATTAACTTCGCCGGAACCGGTTCCGAAACCGGTTCCAGAAAACGCTCTCTTGCCAGAAAGCGCTCTCACAGAGAGGATTCGCGACGTGCCGATCACCATCGCCGATGTAGCGACGCGAGCCGGGGTCAGTAAGACCACCGTCTCGCGTGTGCTCAACGGCAAGGGGGAGGTCGACGAGTCGACCGCGGCACGTGTGCGGAGGGTCATCGACGAGTTGGGCTACGTGCCCAGCGCGCGGGCGGTCAATCTCGCCCGCGGGCACACCAGGGTGATCGGGATGTTGGTGCCGTCGTTGACCTGGCCGTGGATGGGTGAGGTCGTGCAGGGCGCGGTGGACGTCGTCGAAGCGGAGGGATACGGGTTGCTGCTGTTCACGTGCAACCGCGGCGCCGAGTCGATGCGCCAGTTCTCCGCGCAGGTCTCCGGCAAGGCGTTCGACGGCCTGCTGGCCATCGAACCGGAGGGCACCCTGGACTATCTCGCCGACCTCTACGCCGGCGGACTGCCGGTGGTGCTCATCGACGATCGCGGCGACAAGCCGCTCATGCCGTCGGTGGGGACCACGAACCGGGCAGGCGGCGCACTCGCCGCCCGGCACCTCGTGGAGATCGGCCGGCGACACCCGCTGGTGATCACCGGCAAGGAGAAGTTCGGCTGCACCCAGGACCGCCTCGGCGGGTTCGCCGACGTGTTCGACGCCGCCGGTCACCCGATCGACCCGCGCAGGGTCGTCGAGGGCGACTTCACCTACGAGTGCGGCACCCGGGCCGTCCAGCGCGCGCTGGCCGACGGCCTGGAGTTCGACGCCGTGTTCGCGCACAACGATCTCTCCGCCGCGGGCGCCCTCCAGGCGCTGCGCATGGCGGGCCGCTCCGTGCCCGGCGATGTCGCGCTGGTGGGTTTCGACGACATCACCTACGCCGCGCACACCGAGCCGCCGCTCACCACCGTCCGCCAACCCATGCGCCAGATGGGGGAGATGGCGGCCCGGCGGCTCATCGCGCACTTCGACGGCACGCCGTTGACGTGCGAGCCCAACATCCTGTCCACCACGCTCGTCGTGCGCGGCTCGACCGCCACGACGTAGCCCGACCCGTACCAGTTTCGCCGCACCAACGGGCGGGACCGCACCCCTTGGGTCCCGTCGTCATACCCCGAATGATTGCCCGCCCCACCTGTCGATCCAGGTACGTAAGGAGACACCCCCGTGCTTACCAGACGCTCCGTAGTGCTCGGCCTCGCCGGGTTGCTCGCCACCGGCGGTCTCGCCGCGTGCGGCGACTCGCCGAACGCGGGCAACGACGGCAAGGCCGTGACGGCGCTCAACGTGGGCATGCCGAACGGCCCGCAGACCGAGAACCACAACCCGTTCCTGACCACGTCGTCGTCGGCGTCGCTGGGCTACCGGTGGGCGCTGTACGAGCCGCTGATGATGTGGAACCCGGTCAAGCCGGCCGACCCGATGAAGGCGTGGCTCGCCACCAAGGCGGATTGGGCCAAGGACTACACGTCGGTGAAGGTCACCGTCCGGGACAACGCCACCTGGTCGGACGGGCAGAAGGTCACGGCCGACGACGTCGCGTTCACGTACAAGCTGGTCCGTGACAACGAGGCGCTCAACGGCGAGGGCGTGCCGATCACCGACGCCACGGTGAGCGGCTCGGACGTCACCATCACGTTCAAGAGCCCGCAGTTCGTCAACCAGCACAAGGCTGTCGCCAGGATCCCGATCGTGCCCAAGCACATCTGGGAGAAGGTCAGCGACCCCAAGGCCGAGATCAACAAGAACCCGGTCGGCTCGGGTCCGTACACGCTGAAGTCCTTCACCCCGCAGACCACCACGATCGTGGTCCGCGACAAGGGCTACTGGCAGGCGCTGCCGCAGGTCAAGGAGATCCGCTACACCTCCTACACCGACAACAACGCGCAGACCACCGCCCTGGCCAACGGCGAGTCGGAGTGGAGCTTCGTCTTCATCCCGAACGTGCAGACGGTCTTCATCGGCAAGGACTCGGCCAACCACAAGATCTGGGCGCCGCCGGTCCTGGGCATCCACGGCCTCTACATCAACACCACGAAGGCGCCGTTCGACGACCCGGTCCTGCGCAAGGCCATGAACATGGTCATCAACCGCGAGGATATCTTCAACACCGCCGAGGCCGGCTACTTCCACCCGCTGGTCAAGAGCGTGACGGGCCTGCCGTCGCCGGCCGGTGACGCGTTCATCTCGCCAGAGTTCAAGGGCCAGGAGCACAAGGTCGACGTCGAGGGCGCCAAGACCCTGCTCACCGGTGCCGGCTACAAGCTCGAGGGCAACGTGCTCAAGGACAAGACCGGCAAGCCGGTCGCCCTGACGCTGACCGACCCCGCCGGTTGGTCGGACTACCAGACCAGCCTCGAGATCGTGAAGGACAACCTGTCCAAGATCGGCATCGCGGCCACGGTCGACAAGGCCAACCAGGACGCCTGGTTCAAGAACATGGAAGAAGGCAACTTCGACGCCGGCTTCCGCTGGACCGAGGGCGGCGCCACGCCGTACGACATCTACCGCACCGTCATGGACGGCTCCGTGCTCAAGCCGATCGGCACCGCCTCCCCGTCCGGCAACTTCGGCCGCTTCAAGAGCGACGAGGCGACCGCGGCGCTGAAGGCCTACGCCACGGCGACCGACGCCGACGCCCGTACCACCGCGATGAACACCCTGCAGAAGATCTTCGTCGAGCAGATGCCGATGATCCCGGTCGGCGCCGACAATGTCGGTGGGGCGTACAGCACGAAGAACTGGACCGGATGGCCGGACGACGCCAACCCCTACGGCGCCTGCCAGCCCACCCAGCCCAACGCGCTGGACGTGATCCTGCACCTCAAGCCGGCCAAGTAGTTCCGACCGGCGCACAGACACCGCTCCCCGGGTGGCCGATCAACCGGCCGCCCGGGGAGCGGCACCCACAGGTGAAGACACCCCCCAAGACAGGATCTCGGCATGACGACGTTGAGCGAAGGCACGGCGGCGCCGGTCGGCGAGGTGGTGCTGGAGGCCGTCGGGCTCACCAAGCACTTCCCGGTCCGCCGGAAGTTGCGTGACCTCTTCTCCCGCAATCCGGCCAGCGTCCACGCGGTCGACGACGTGTCCTTCGAGCTCCGGCGCGGCCAGGTGACCGCGCTGGTCGGCGAGTCCGGCTCCGGCAAGTCCACCGTGGCCCGCCTGCTCGCGCAGCTCTACCCCCGCACCGGCGGCGACATCCTCCTGCACGGCCGGCCGACGAAGGTCCGCGGCGGCCGCCGCTTCCGCGCCTACGTGCGCCGCGTGCAACTGATCTTCCAGGACCCGTTCGCGTCGCTGAACCCCGTGCACACCGTGCGGTACCACCTGACCCGCGCACTGCGGATCCACGGCAACGCCGGCAAGACCGCCGCCGACCTCGAGCGCGCCCTCGGCGAGCTGCTGACCCGGGTCAGCCTGACACCCCCCGAGCGCTACCTGGACAAGTTCCCGCACGAGCTGTCCGGCGGCCAGCGCCAGCGCGTCGCGATCGCCCGGGCCCTGGGCGCCGACCCCGAGGCGCTGCTGGCCGACGAGCCGGTCTCCATGCTCGACGTCTCGATCCGCCTGGGCATCCTCAACCTGCTGCGCGACCTCAAGGAGCGGCTCAACCTCGCGATCCTCTACATCACGCACGACATCGCCTCGGCGCGGTACTTCGCCGACGAGACGATGGTGATGTACGCCGGGCGCATGGTCGAGGGCGGCGACAGCGAGACGGTGACGCAGAACCCCGCGCACCCGTACACCCGCCTGCTCATCGAGTCCGCGCCCGACCCGGACCGCATCGCCGGCATCGCCGACGCGACCGTCAAGGACCGCGGCAACGGCGAGCCGCCGAGCCTGATCAAACCGCCGGCCGGCTGCCGGTTCAACCCGCGCTGCCCGCACGCCATGCCGCGCTGCACCGTCGACCTGCCGCCCCGCCTGGAGATCGGCGACCGGCCCGGGCACTGGGCTGCCTGCTGGCTCTACGACCCGGAGACCGTCGCGAAGGAGAGCCCCGGCTCGCTCGCCGGCGCCGATCCGGCGGTCGAGACCCCGCCGGCCCTGCACCTGACGGAGGAGGCACGATGAAGTTTCTGCTGCAACGCATCGCCTTCTACCTGTTCACGCTGTGGGCGGCGATCACACTCAACTTCTTCATCCCGCGGATGATCCCGGGCGACCCGGTCAAGTCGCTCATCTCCAAGAACCAGGGCCGGCTCAGCAGCGACGCGGTCCAGTCGCTCTACGTGCTGTTCGGCCTCGACGAGAACATGAGCCTCTGGGAACAGTACATCCGCTACTGGAAGCAGCTCTTCAACGGCGACCTGGGCATGTCCTTCACCTTCTTCCCGTCGCCGGTCTCCGAGGTGATCAGCTCCAGCCTGCCGTGGACCGTCGGCCTGGTCGGCATCACCACGATCATCAGCTTCTTCCTCGGCACCTTGCTGGGCATCGGCGCCGGCTGGAAGCGCGGTTCGTGGATCGACTCGATCCTGCCCGCCACGACGTTCCTGTCCTCGGTGCCGTACTTCTGGCTCGGCCTCGTCGCGATCGCGCTCTTCACCGGCCCGGGCAGCTACTTCCCGTCCTCCGGCGGCTACACGCCCGGCCTGGTGCCGGCCTGGGACCACTACTTCATCGGCAGCGCCATCAACCACAGCGTGCTGCCGGCCGCGACCATCCTCATCTCGTCGATGAGCGGCTGGATCCTCGGCATGCGCAACATGATGGTCACCGTCTCCGCGGAGGACTACATCACCGTCGCGCACGCCAAGGGCCTGTCCGAGCGGCGGGTCATGCTCAGCTACGCCGCCCGCAACGCGCTGCTGCCCAACGTCTCCGGCTTCGCCCTGTCGCTCGGCTTCATCGTCGGCGGCACCCTGCTGGTCGAGATCGTGTTCTCGTACCCGGGCGTCGGGTTCCAGCTGTTCCAGGCCGTCGGCGCCAAGGACTACCCGCTGATGCAGGGCATCTTCCTCATCATCACGATCTCCGTGCTGGTGGCGAACCTGCTCGCCGACGTCGCCTACCTGTTGCTCGACCCCCGCACCCGGAAGAGTGGCTGACGATGACTGCTACCCCGTCAAGCATCGAGCAGGTGATCCCGGAGCAGGGCTCGACGGCCCAGCCGTCGGTGAAGCCGACCAAGGCCAAGCGCAAGCGGTTCCGGTTCGTCGCCAACGGCAAGGCCGCCACCGGGCTCATCATGATCGCGATCTACGTGCTGTTCGCGATCATCGGCCCGTGGGTCGCGCCGTACGACCCGGACGCGCGCAGCGCCGACCTGCTGCAGCCCCCGTCGGCCAAGCACTGGTTCGGCACCTCGCACCTCGGCCAGGACATCTTCAGCCAGATCCTGGCCGGCACCCGCGGCGTGGTCGTCGTCGGTGCCATCGCCGGCATCGTCGCCACGATCCTGTCGGTGCTCATCGGCGTCACCGCCGGCTACCTCGGCGGCGCCGCCGACGAGGGCCTGTCCGCGCTGTCCAACGTCTTCCTGGTCATCCCGGCCCTGCCGCTGATCATCATCGTGACGTCGACGATCACCAACGCCGGCGACATCGTGGTGGCCCTCGTCATCGGGTTCACGTCATGGGCCTGGGGCGCCCGCGTACTTCGGGCCCAGACCCTGTCGCTGAGACGCCGCGACTACATCGAGGCCGCCCGCGCCACCGGCGAGAAGACCTGGCGGATCATCCTGTTCGAGATCCTGCCCAACCTGACCGCGATCATCGCCTCCGGCTTCGTCGGCACCGTCATCTTCGCCGTCCTGTCCGAGATCACGCTCGCCTTCATCGGCATCTCGTCGGTGTCGTCGTGGAACTGGGGCACCATCCTGTTCTGGGCGCAGAGCCAGCAGGCCCTCGCACAGGGCGCCTGGTGGTGGTTCGTCCCCGCCGGCCTCGCCATCGCCCTGCTCGGCACCGCGCTGAGCCTGATCAACTTCGGCATCGACGAGTTCGTCAGCCCGCGGCTGCGCTCCAGCGGCACCGGCCGCTACCGCACCCCGAGCGGCGACCGCGTCAAGATGAAGGTCGGCTTCACCCCCGTCATCCGCGGCCGCGCCGAGACCGCCCCGGAGATCAAGATCAAGGACCCCGAGGGAGTCGCGCGATGACGCAGGTCCTGACCCGGCCGCTGCTGGAGATCCGCAACCTCGACGTCGACTACGGCCTGGGCGGCGACGCCGTCCACGCCGTCCGCGACGTCAACCTGACCATCCACCGCGGCGAGGTCGTCGGCCTCGCCGGGGAGAGCGGCAGCGGCAAGTCGACGCTGGCGTACGGCATCACCCGGCTCCTGCCGCCGCCCGGCGTCGTGGCCAACGGCTCCGTCACGTACCACCCGCCGACCGGCGACCCGTTCGACGTGCTCAGCCTCTCGCCGAACGAGCTGCGGGCGTTCCGGTGGGCGGAGACCTCGATCGTGTTCCAGGGCGCGATGAACTCGCTCAACCCGGTGCACAAGGTCTCCACCCAGCTCATGGACGTCATCAAGGCCCACGACCCGGGCATGAGCAAGGCCGGCCGGCTCGCCCGCGCCAAGGAGCTGCTCAAGCTCGTCGGCATCGCCGAGGACCGCCTCGAAAGCTACCCGCACCAGCTCTCCGGCGGCATGCGCCAGCGCGTCATGATCGGCATGGCGCTCGCGCTGGAGCCGCAGCTGGTCATCATGGACGAGCCCACGACCGCGCTCGACGTGGTCATGCAGCGGCAGATCCTCGGCCAGCTCGTCGAGCTGCGTGAGCGGCTCGGCTTCTCCGTCCTGTTCATCACCCACGACCTGTCGCTGCTGGTGGAGTTCTCCGACCGGATCGCCATCATGTACGGCGGCCGGATCGTGGAGGAGGCCCCGTCGGCCGACATCTACCGCGAGCCGAAACACCCGTACAGCGAGGGCCTGCTGCGCTCGTTCCCGGCCCTGCGCGGCGCCCGCCGCGAACTGTCCGGCATCCCCGGATCGCCGCCGGACCTGCGCAACATGCCCACCGGCTGCTCCTTCCACCCGCGCTGCCCGAAGGCGTTCGAGCCGTGCGACAAGAAGCTGCCGATCCTCGGCAAGCCCGACGACCACGTCGGACCGCACCGGTCCGTCGCGTGCTGGCTCCACCCGGTCACCGCCGGCTAGAGCGGCACGAACGCACACCACGTCCCAGCGGAACACCAGGAGAACCATGGACACGACCGTGACGCCCCTCGATCTTCAGAATCCGATCGCCACGCTGCCACCCTCATTTCGTTGGGGTGTGGCGACCTCGGCGTACCAGATCGAGGGAGCGGTCGACGAGGACGGTCGGACCCGGTCCATCTGGGACACGTTCTGCGAGGTGCCCGACGCGATCGACAAGGGCGACACCGGCGAGGTCGCCTGCGACCACTACCACCGCATGCCCCAGGACGTCGCGCTGATCCGCGACCTGGGCGTCGAACTCTACCGGTTCTCGGTGGCCTGGCCGCGCGTGCAGCCGCACGGCCGGGGCCCGGTCAACCCGGCCGGCATCGGCTTCTACGACCGGCTCACCGACGAACTGCTCGCCAACGGCATCGAGCCCTGGATCACCCTGTACCACTGGGACCTGCCGCAGGAGCTCGAGGACGCGGGCGGCTGGCCGAACCGCGACACCGCGTTCCGCTTCGCCGACTACAGCATGATGGTCTTCGACGCGCTCCAGGACCGGATCAAGACCTGGACCACGCTCAACGAGCCGTGGTGCTCGGCGATGCTCGGCTACGCCTACGGCGCCCACGCCCCGGGCCGGCGTGACTTCGCCGCCAGCATGCGCGCCGTGCACCACCTGCTGCTCGGCCACGGCCTGGCGACCCAGCGGATGCAGGAGGCCAGCGGCGGCCGCCACGAGTTCGGCATCACGCTGAACATGGGCGTCTCCACCCCGGAGACCGACAGCGACGCCGACCGCGACGCCGCCCGCCGCTCCGACGCGCTGGGCACCCGCATCTACCTCGACCCGCTGGTCCACGGCCGCTACCCGGCCGACCTGGTCGACGACCTCGCCGCGCAGGGTGTCACGCTGCCCGTCGAGGACGGCGACCTGGAGATCATCTCCACGCCCATCGACGTCCTCGGCGTCAACTACTACTTCAGCGAGACCGTCTCCGGCGTCGACGAGGACGGCAACGCCACCGACGTCGACGGCCGCCCGGTGAGCCGGCCCATCCCGACCGGCCGCCCGATCACCGCGATGGGCTGGGAGATCGTCCCCGAGGGCTTCACCCAGCTGCTGGTCCGGCTGCACAACGACTACGGCCTGCCGATGGTCGTCACCGAGAACGGCTCCGCCTTCGACGACGAGCCCGACGAGTCCGGCTTCGTCAACGACGAGGACCGCATCGCGTACTTCGACTCGCACATCGGCGCCGTCGCGCTCGCCCGGCAGCAGGGCGCGGACATCCGGGGCTACTTCGCCTGGTCCCTGATGGACAACTTCGAGTGGGCGTACGGCTACGACAAGCGCTTCGGCATCGTCCGCGTCGACTACGACACGCAGGAGCGCACCCCGAAGGCGTCCGCGCACTGGTACCGCGACACCATCAAGGCCCTGCGCGCGTCCTGAGGTCCATGCGAACATGTGTTCGTGTCGGCCTCGATCCTGCACGCGGACCTGGACGCGTTCTACGCGTCCGTCGAGCAGCGTGACGACCCCCGCCTGCGTGGCCGCCCGGTCATCGTGGGCGGGGGCGTGGTCCTGGCCTGCAGCTACGAGGCCAAGCGGCGGGGCGTGCGCACGGCGATGGGCGGCCGGCAGGCCCGCGCCCTGTGCCCGGAGGCGGTGGTCGTCCCGCCCCGCATGAAGGCCTACTCGACCGCGTCCAAGGCGGTCTTCGAGGTCTTCCGCAACACCACCCCCGTCGTCGAGGGCATCTCCATCGACGAGGCGTTCCTCGACGTCGGCGGCCTGCGCCGCATCGCCGGCACCCCGCTGGCGATCGCGACCCGGCTCCGGGCCGACGTCCTGCGCGAGGTCGGCCTGCCGATCACCGTCGGCGTCGCCCGGACCAAGTTCCTCGCCAAGGTCGCCAGCGGCGTCGCCAAGCCCGACGGCCTGCTGCTCGTCGAGCCCGGCCGGGAGCTCGAGTTCCTGCACGCCCTGCCGGTCGAGCGGCTGTGGGGCGTCGGCGCCGTCACCTCGGCCAAGCTGCGAGAACGACGCATCACCACCGTCGGGCAGGTCGCCCGGCTCGGCGAGGCCACGCTCGTGTCCATGCTGGGGGAGTGGGCGGGCCGGCACCTGCACGCCCTGGCCCACAACCGCGACCCGCGCCCGGTCGTCACCGGGCGCCGCCGCCGCTCCGTCGGCGCGCAGCGGGCCCTGGGCCGCGGCCCGCACCCGCCGGCGTTCATCGAGGCGGTCCTCGCCGAGCTCGTCGACCGGGTCAGCCGCCGGATGCGCGCCGGCGGCCGCCCCGGCCGCACGGTGACGCTGCGGCTGCGGTTCGCGGACTTCACCCGTGTCACCCGCTCACACACGCTGAGCCGCCCGACCTGGCACACTCGGACGATCCTCGACGCGGTCCGGCGCCTGCACACCGCGGCGGCCCCGACGATCGCGCGGCGCGGCCTGACCCTCGTCGGCATCGCGGTCGGCAACCTCGACGCCGGCGGCGGGGTGCAGCTGGAGCTGCCGCTCGAGGTCGCGGCGGGCGACTCCCTCGACACGGCGCTCGACGCGGTCCGCGACCGGTTCGGCTCGGCGGCCCTGACGCGGGCGTCGCTGCTCGGCCGCCAGCAGGGCCCGACGGTGCCGCTGCTGCCGGACTGACCGCCGTGCCGGACGGGCACCCTCGAGGCGGCGGCGCAGCTCTCGTGTCCCGTGGCTGTGCCCTCGCCGCCGTGGCGCGGACTCGGGCATTCCGAGTGGCGCCCCGCAGGCCGTGCCGGTCACCCGTCGGCCATCCTCATCCTAGCATCCTAGGATGCCCTAGAGGCTGTGGCGTAGCCACAGCAGAAATTCTGTGCGGCGAAGCCGCACGCGCGTGGCCCCTCTTGATCGTGGGAAGGATTCGGCTGCCCCGGAGCCTGTTGCGCAATTCGGATCCCTCGCGCGTCAACCCCGACAAAACCGCGCCGATCTTGGAGTTGTGGTCCTTGACAAACCCGGACAAATTCGGAGGTTCATGGCGCCACAACTCCAAGATCGGCGCGTAGTTGGGCCGCCAACGCTGTCCCAGCGAATTACGCAACAGGCTCCACGACGACCGGATCCTTCCCACGATCAAGAGCGAGTCGAGGGCGGACGATCGGCATGCCGCGGGCCGCCGGGGCCTGGCACACGGTCATGATCCGGAAGACTTGGCGCCGGTATTCAGCGTCAAGTCTTCCGGATCATGACCGAGTCGCGAGAGTCGCGCGTCAGGCTGTGGCCGGGCGCTCCTCGAGCGGGAGCCGCACGGTGAACCGGGTGTTGCCGGGCTCCGAGTCGACGCGGATGTCACCGTGGTGCTTCTTCACCACGATCCGGTACGAGATGTCCAGCCCCAGCCCGGTGCCCTCGCCGACCGGCTTCGTGGTGAAGAACGGCTCGAAGATGCGGGGGCGGATCTCGGGCGGGATGCCGCTGCCCGTGTCGGCGATCTCCACCGCCAGGCAGTCGCCGTCCCTGGACGTGGTGATCGTCAGGGTGCCGTTGCCCTGCATGGCGGAGACGGCGTTGTCGATGAGGTTCGTCCAGACCTGGTTGAGCTCGGCGGCGTACGCGGGGATCGGCGGCAGGTCGCGGTCGTAGCTGGTGACGACCCGGATGCCCTGCGGGACCTTCGCGTTGAGCATGATGAGCGTGGCGTCGATCAGCTCGTGGACGTCGACGACCTGGAACGGGCCGCGGTCCAGCTGGGAGTACTGCTTGGCGGCGCCGACGAGGCCGGAGATCCGCGCGACGGAGTCCTCGATCTCGCCCATGAGCAGCTCGGTCTCGATGGTGTACGCCAGCCAGCGGACGGCCGGCTCGAGGTCGAGGTCGGTGACGCAGGTGGCGACGTCCTCCAGCCAGGGCACGTCGACCCCGCCGGCGACGAGGGTCGGCGCGAGGTCCCAGGCGCCGCTGACGTCGTGGTCGTCGAGCCAGTCGCCGACCTGGTCCTCGGCGTCGCTGGCGTCGAGGGCGGAGCGCTTGGGGGCGTTGGCGGCCTTCTTGACGGCGGTCTCCTGGAGCTCGACGAGGCCGTGGAGACGCTCGCCGTCGAGCCGGCCGTCGGCGATCAGCGCGAGCTTGTGCCGCATGCCGGCGACCTTGTCGCGCAGGACGGCGGTGGCCCGGACCGCGGCGGCGGCGGGGTTGTTGAGCTCGTGGGTGAGGCCGGCCGACAGGGCGCCGAGGGCGAGAAGGCGCTCGCGCTCGGCGACGGCGTTCTGGTTGTTGCGCATGCCGAAGAAGAGGCCTTCGAGCAGGTGTATGGCCATGGGGAACCACTGGCGCATGGCGCTGCCGAACTCGGCGGCGGGCAGCTCGTAGATCTCGACGTCGGTGATGGCGTGCATGGTGTTGAGGTAGAGCTGGGGGACCTGGTCGCCGAGGTACGCCTGGGTGGCGCCGCCGTAGACGCCGACCTGGTCGGTGCGGCTGACCTCGACGTCGTCGCCGCGGACGTTGCGGCTGAGGCTGACGGTGCCGCTGAGGACGACGACGAAGCAGGTGGCGGGGTCGCCCTCGGTGTAGACGTTGTCGCCGGCGTGGCGGCGGACGACCCAGCCGCGTTCGGCGAGCCAGTCGAGCTGCGTGTCGTCGAGGGATTCGAAGAGGAAGAGCTTGCGCAGTTCCTCGCGGTCGAGCCGGCGTCCTTCCGTTGGTGTTGTCATTGACCCTCCACGAGGTACCGGTGGACGAGCGAGACCGCCATCGCGCCCTCGCCGACGGCTGAGGCGACACGCTTCACCGAGTCTGCCCGGACGTCTCCCGCGGCGAAGACGCCGGGGACGCTGCACTCGAGGTGGTAGGGGTCGCGGGCGAGCTGCCAGCCCTGCGGGCGGCTCTCGCCGGTGAGCAGGTCGGGACCGGTCAGCACGAAACCGCGGTCGTCGCGCTCGACGACGCCGTCGAGCCAGTCGGTGCGCGGTTCGGCGCCGATGAAGATGAACAGCCAGGAGGCGTCGACGGTCCGGGACGGCCCGCCGTCGACGGGGCGCAGCTCGATGCGCTCGAGGTGCTCGTCGCCGTGGGCCGCGGTGACCTCGGTGCAGGGGTGCACCTCGATGTTCGGCACGGCGCTGATCTGCTCGATGAGGTACTGGGACATGGACGTCTCGAGGCCCGGGGCGCGGATGATCAGGTGGACGCGGCGGGCGTAGCGGGAGAAGAACATCGCCGCCTGCCCGGCGGAGTTGGCCCCGCCGACGATGTAGACGTCCTGGTCGGTGCAGCTGGGCGCCTCGGTGGAGGCGGAGCCGTAGTAGACGCCACGGCCGTGGAAGTCGGCGAGGCCGGGTGCGCCGAGCCGGCGGTAGGAGACACCGGTGGCGAGGATGACGCTGTGCGCGGCGACGGTGGTGCCGTCCTCGAAGTGCAGGACCCGGGCGGAGCCCTGGACGGCGAGCTTGGTGACGCGGCAGGCGGTGAGCAACTCGGCGCCGAACTTGATGGCCTGCCGGCGGGCGCGGTCGGTGAGCTGCGCGCCGGAGACGCCGTCGGGGAAGCCGAGGTAGTTCTCGATCCGGCTGGACTGCCCGGCCTGGCCGCCGGTGGCCCGCTCCTCCAGCAGGACGGTGCGCAGGCCCTCGGACGCGCCGTAGACGGCGGCGCCGAGCCCGGCCGGTCCGCCGCCGACGACGACCAGGTCGTAGAAGTCGGCGGCGGGGGTGGTGGTGAGCCCGACGTGGACGGCGAGCTCGGCCTCGCTCGGGGCGACGAGGGTCTTGCCCTCGGGGGTGATCACGAGGGGGACGTCGGTCCCGGTGACCCCGGCCGCGGCGAGCAGGCGCTGGCCCTCGGCGTCGTCGGTGGTGAACCAGCGGTAGGAGACCATGTTGCGGGCGAGGAAGTCGCGGACCCGGAACGACGGTGCGGACCACCGGTGCCCGACGATCTTCACGTCGGGGATCGGCCGGTCGGGTGCGGTCTTCCACGCCTCCAGCATGGCGTCGATGACCGGGTAGAGCTTCTCCTCCGGCGGGTGCCAGGGCTTGAGCAGGTAGTGGTCGAGGTCGACGATGTTGATCGCCTGGATGGCGGCGTCGGTGTCGGCGTAGGCGGTGAGCAGCACCCGTCGGGCGCGCGGGAACAGGTCCATCGCGGCCTCGAGGAACTGCAGGCCGTTCATGCCGGGCATCCGGTAGTCGGCGAGCAGCACGGCGACCTGCTCGCCGCGCAGCTTCAGCTCCTTGAGCGTGTCGAGGGCCTCCTGGCCCGAGTCGGCGCGGACGATGCGGTACTCCTCGCCGTACTGCCGGCGGAGGTCGCGGGCAACCGACCGGGACACGGCCGGGTCGTCGTCCACGGTCAAGATCGCGGGCTTGGCCATGACACCAATCCAACCACGCGAACGCTCCGGCAACGAACCGCGCGTCACACCCGGAGTGAGTCGGTCGGAACGGGATACGGTGTGATCGTGAGTGACCCCTGTGAGCACCTCGACCAGATCAACGACGTCCAGCCCAGCGCCGACGGGTGCGAGGACTGCCTCGCCGTCGGCGGCCGGTGGGTCCACCTGCGGCTGTGCCTGACCTGTGGTCATGTCGGCTGTTGCGACTCGTCGCCGGCCAAGCACGCCACGGCCCACTTCCACGCCGACGGCCACCCGCTCGTGCAGTCGTTCGAGCCGGGTGAGGACTGGGTGTGGTGCTATGCCGACGAAGCGCTGCTGCGTGTGTCGGGCCTGCCGGCACGGGCGCACGGCTGACGCCGTTCACGGCCCCGGGCGGGCCGTGAATTCGCGGTAAAACCGCGGCGACTGCGGTCGCGGCCACGATCCCGGCCGGGCGTGGCCGCGAGGGCCACGTCCGGCCCAGGAAGGCGAGCAGGTCACCCCTGTCCGGTCACGGCGCGATCATGGTCCCGCAACCGCACACGTTCGTCGACCACGCGCCGCCGAGGGCACGGTCTTCCCGCCGCTCGGGCCGAACGGCGCCGGCAGGACGACCACGGGGCAGATGCTCACGACGGGCGGTGGCGCTCGGATTTCGGCCGGACGCGGCGACGGTGGAGTGGCTGGGCGGCCGTCGGCCCGCGGGTCCCCGTCACGGTGGCGATGATCTGGCTGGCGACCGCGACGGGCCGGTGCCGTGGTCGGCTGGAAGCCGCGTACGAACCGCGTCCGCTCGGTGAGCTCCGGGCCCCGGAGCGACGCCTGCCGCAGCAGGGTCAGCTGAACGGGATCTCAACCTCGAGGCTGCCGTTGACCTGGAGCTTGCGGCGTGCCCGTTCGTAGAACGTGGTGTAGCCGAGCCGGACGACCTTGGCCGCGGCGGGTGCGGCCGAGACGGTGAGGGTGTCGCCGGCGTTGAGCTCGCCGAGGACCTCGCCGTCGACCTCGACGACGAGCCGGCCGCTGGTCGGCAGCAGCTCGAGGTCGAGATCCTCGTTGGGGGACAGCACCAGGGCGCGGTTGAACGCGGAGTGCGCGGCGGCGGGCACGACGAGGATGCCCTCGACGGTGGGGGAGACGATGGGTCCGCCGGCGGAGAAACTGTAGGCCGTCGACCCGGTCGACGTGGCGACGATGAGGGCGTCGGCGGAATACCTCACGAACGGGTAGCCCTGCATGGAGATGGCGATCGCGGCGAGGCCGTGCCCGGGGGTGCGGACCAGCGCGATGTCGTTGAACGCGGTCACCGACGTGCCGTCGGGCAGCTGGGTGCGCACGGCCATGCGGGGCTCGACGGTGAACCGGTGCGCGTCGATCGCCGACAGCGCGTCCGGCAGTTCCTCGACGCTGATCTCGGCGAGGAACCCGAGCCGGCCGAGGTTGACCCCGAGGACCGGGGTCGGCTTGCCGGACAGCAGCCGCATGCTGCGCAGCATCGTGCCGTCGCCGCCGAGGCTGACGACCAGCGAGGCGCGGCCGACGAGCTCGTCGGCGTTGACGGCGACCGCGCTGCAGTCGATGCGGTCGACCTCGTCGGGCAGGCCGAGGACCGTGGCCTCGCGGGCCTTGGCCCAGTCGATGATGGCCTCGATCGCCGCCTTCGAGTCGCGGCGTGGATGCAGGACCAGTCCGACGGTGTGCACCATCCCCATTGGAGCAACTCTACGTGGTCGACAGGGTCCACAGCCGCGCGGCGGCGGCCGGATCCAGCGCGTGCGGGGCCACGCCGCGGCGCACGCCGTGTACCTGTGGCAGTGCCTCGTTGCAGTCCTCGAAGTACCGGCCGGTGACGCCGCCGACGAGTGGTGAGCCGGCCAGCAGGGCCACGGTGGCGGCGCCGCGCCCGGCGGCGTTGACGGTGATCCCGTCGCCGGCCCAGCGGCGGGCGGCCTCGACGGCGAAGAGGATGTTGGCGGTTTTGGACTGGCTGTAGGCGACCCACGGGTCGTAGGGGCGGCGCACGAAGTTGACGTCGTCGAAGTCGACGCCGCCGGCGAGGTGCCCGTCCGAGCTGACCGAGACCACGCGGGCGTCGCCGGCGGCGGCGAGTGCGTCGTGCAGCCCGGTGGCCAGGGTGAAGTGGCCGAGGTGGTTGGTGGCGAACTGCAGTTCCCAGCCGTCGGCGGTACGGGCCAGCGGCGCCGCCCTGATGCCCGCGTTGTTGACGAGGATGTGCAGCGGTCCCTCCCACGCGGCGGCGAACGCCCGGACGGAGGCGAGGTGGGCGAGGCCGAGCGGTGCGACGGTGACGTCACCGCCGACCAGCCGGGCGGCGCGCAGGCCGGCGGCCCGGTCGCGGACCGCCAGGGTGACGGCGGCGCCCGCGCCGGCGAGGACACGGGCGGTCTCCAGGCCGGGGCCGGACGTGGCACCGGTGACGACGGCGCGGCGGCCGGCGAGCGAGACCCCGGTGAGGACCTCACCGGGGGTGGTGGCGGCGCCGTACGGCGTGGTGACACGAGGCATGCCGGTCACCGCGAGGAGTGCGCCGGCGCCCGGTGCGCGGGCTGCGGGGCCGGGGCGGGGGATCGTGGCGGTACCATCCGGGCGACGCAGGCGGCGGCGACGAGCACCACGGCCGGCAGCGGGCCGAGCCACGGCACCCGATCGAGCAGCAGCGCGGCGCTGACCGCGCCGACCGGGATCGCGACGAACGGCACCAGCAGCAGCGGGTCGAACCTGCCGGTCGCCAGGCGGGTCACCGACTCGGTCAGGTACGTGGTCGGCACGTCCGAGTCGCGCATGGCCGCGCTCTGCAGCCCCATCGCGATCGCCGCCATGGCCAGCAGCGGCAGCTGGGTGAGGCCGCGCGGGTCGTGGTGGGTGATCACCCACCCGCCGCACAGGGCGCACAGCGCCAGCAGTTCGGCGAGCAGGCACCGGTTCGGCGGGAGCTTCCGCGCGACGACCACCGTCGCGGCGTACACGACGACGGCGAGCGCGGCCCGTTCGGCGGTGTCGGTGACGTGCTGCACGGCGGTCATGCCGAGGACGACCAGGTTGCCGGTGACCACGCTGCAGAACACACCGCCGAGGTACAGCAGGCCGATACCGTCGACGTAGCCGGCCGCGAGGGAGAGCATCCACACTGTTCGGCGCACGACCACCCGCCTTCCCCGTGTGGCGGCGCCCACCCTCGCTCGTTGCGGATGACCGGCGCCCGGTCCGGCCCCGGTGGGAGAGGCGACACCGGCCCGAGGGGCACGCGCCGGGCCGTGCGGGTACCGTCGCACTGTGTCGATAGCGCTGCGGCTCGCCCTCAACCTCCCCCGGGACGCCGCGACGGTGCCGATGGCCCGGCGCATGCTCGACCAGGCGTTGCGCACCCTGGGCGTGGAGCCCGCCTGCCGCGACGACGTCGGCCTGATCCTCACCGAGGCGTGCGCCAACGTCATCGAGCACGCCCGTGAGACCGACGACTACGAGATCACCATCGAGGTCACCGAGCTGCGGTGCGTCATCCACGTGATCAACGCCGGCTCGGTGATCGACCCGGCCCGGCTGGTCCTCGCGACGCGGATGAGCGACGGTGAGCTGGCCTCGCTCGACCTGGGGCTGCTCGACGAGCACGGCCGGGGCCTGCACATCATCCGCGCCCTCGCCGACGAGCTCTACCTGACGCCGGCGCTCACCGGCGGCCTGGTCCTGCAGGCGGTGACGACGCTGCGGTGGACGCAGGACGCGGCGGTGTGGCAGCGCCGGTGACGGTGCCGGTGACGCCGGCGGTGGCCGTTCCGGCGTGCCGGCGCCGGCCCGCGGCGCTCGCCAGCGCGGCGGCGACCGCCCCGGCCAGTGCGACCAGACAGGCCGACCGGGCCGCCGAGGCGTCCACCACGGCGCCGGCGACCGCGCTGCCCAGCGCCGTGCCCGCTGCGGTCGCGGTCCCGGTCCACATCCGCGCCTCGGTCGCCGTTCCCGCCGGGGCCGCCCGGTCGGTGAGCTCGTAGGCGATCGCGTTCAGCGGCGCGACGGGCGCGCCGGCGACGACGAACAGCGCGGCCAGCCACCACAGGCCGACGGGGAGCACCAGGGGTACCGTCGCCGCGCACAACCACACCGAGAGCGCCGCCTCGCCGATCCGCGGTCCGACGCTGCCCACCAGGCTGCCCAGCGCGAACCCGCCGAGCAGCACCCCCGGCGAACCCGGCCCGCCCCTGCGCCGCGGCGAACGCGGCGGCGGCCACCTGCACCGCCCCGATCGTCACGCCGAGCGCTGTGCGTGACGCGACGAGCGACCGGATCGCGGGTGACCGCAGCGGCCCGAGGAGGCTGCGCTCGCCGCGGCCGGCCGGTCGTCCGGTGCGGGCCGGCGGCAGCAGCGCGAAGACCGCGGTCGCCCCGCCGGCCAGCGCCGCGGTCAGCGCCAGCCCGAGTGCCGGCCGTCCGAGGGCCACGACCAGGCCCGCGACGGCCGGACCGGCGATGAACCCGACCTCCAGCAGGGCGCTCTCGAAGCGGTACGACGCCCGCAGCTGCCGCTCGTCGTCGCGCAGCATGGTGATCCACACGCCCCGCATGACGGCCGCGACCGGCGGCCGGGCCGAGCCCGCCAGCGCGGTCAGGGCCACGAGCACCGGCAGCGGCGCCGCCGGCAGCCCGACGACCGCCAGCAGCGCCGCCGTGTGCACGGCGGCGGTCCCCAGCAGCACCGGCGCGGGGCCGGCCCGGTCGGCGAGGCGGCCCGCGAGCGGGCCGCCGACGGCCGTGCCGACCGCGAACGCGCCCGCGACCAGCCCGGCCGCTGCGAACGAGCCACGCGCGCCGGTCACGAACAGCACCAGCGCGAGCGTGACCGCCCCGGCCGAGAGCCGCACCAGCAGGTTCGCGGCCGTCAGGCCGATGGCATACGGTCGCAGCAGGAACACGCGAGTGTTGTACGCGCGGTGTCGCGCCCCGGGCGACCGATTTACCGCACGACGCGGTACCAGATGTTCGTCGCCAGCGGGGTGTGGCTCACGCTGATCCGCTCCAGCGGCACGGGTGTCCCGCCGGGCCGGTCGAACAGCCGGACCCCGTCGCCGAGCAGCACCGGGGCGATACACACGAGGACCTCGTCGAGGCCGCCAGCCGCCAGGCACTGCCGGGCGGTCTCGGCGCCGAGCACGTTGACGTACTTGTCGCCGGCGGCGGCCGCCGACTGTGCCAGCGCGCTGCCGATGTCGGTGACGAACGTGACACCCGGCCGCGGGACGGCGGGCGGGCGGTGGGTGAGCACGAACTGCGGGCCGCTCCACCCGCCGCCGAACGGCTCGCCCTCCTGCTCGGTGCCCTTGTGCGGGTCGTCGCCGCCGTAGGTGCGGTTGCCGACGAGCAGCGCCCCGATCTGCGGGATCAGCTCGTCGACGAGCTCGTTCGGCCCGAGGTAGGGGGTCAGCCACGACATGTCCCCGCCGGGGCCGGCGATGAACCCGTCGAGGGACATGGTCACGGAGTACAGAATTTTTGCCATGTGCTGTTGACGATCCGCGGGTGCCGGAATCATCGCCGGGCGGCTTCCCCCTCCTGAACAGTATTCCGCTGAGGAATGCTGAATTCCCCAGCGGAATACTGTGAACCCGGAGGATGCCCTCGCCGGGCCTTACGGTCAGTAGCGGTAGTGCTCCGGCTTGTACGGGCCGGCGACGTCGACGCCGATGTACTCCGCCTGCTCCTTCGTCAGCTCGGTGAGCCGGACGCCAAGGGCGTCGAGGTGCAGCGCGGCGACCTTCTCGTCGAGGTGCTTCGGCAGGCGGTAGACCTGCCGCTGGTACGCGTCGGGCTTCGTGAACAGCTCGATCTGCGCGATCGTCTGGTTGGTGAACGAGTTCGACATCACGAAGCTCGGGTGGCCGGTCGCGTTGCCGAGGTTGAGCAGCCGGCCCTCGGACAGCACGATGATCGAGTGGCCGTCCGGGAACGTCCACTCGTGGACCTGCGGCTTGATCTCCGTCTTGGTGACGCCGGGGATCTTCGCCAGACCGGCCATGTCGATCTCGTTGTCGAAGTGCCCGACGTTGCCGACGATCGCGTTGTGCTTGAGCCGGGCCAGCTGGGCGGCGCTGACGACGCCCACGTTGCCGGTCGTGGTGATCACCACGTCGGCCTGCTCGACCACGTCGTCGAGGCGGACGACGGGCAGCCCGTGCATCGAGGCCTGCAACGCGCAGATCGGGTCGATCTCGGTGACGACGACCCGGGCGCCCATGCCGCGCAGCGCCTCGGCGGAGCCCTTGCCGACGTCGCCGTAGCCGCAGACGACGACGAGCTTGCCGGCCAGCAGCACGTCGGTGGCCCGGTTCAGGCCGTCGAGCAGCGAGTGCCGGATGCCGTAGGTGTTGTCGAACTTCGACTTGGTCACCGAGTCGTTGACGTTGATCGCCGGGAAGAGCAGCTCACCGGCCTCGGCGAGGTGGTAGAGCCGGTTCACGCCGGTGGTGGTCTCCTCGGTGACGCCGCGGATGCCGGCCGCGATGCGGGTGAACCGCTGCGGGTCGCGGGCGAGGCTCGCGCGCAGCGTGTCGAGGATGAGGGCGAACTCCTCGCCGTCCTCCGCCGTGGCCTCCGGCACCCGGCCGGCGGTCTCGAACTCCACGCCCTTGTGCACCAGCAGGGTGGCGTCGCCGCCGTCGTCGACGATCATGTTGGGGCCGAGCCCGCCGGAGAACTGGAACAGCTGGTCGGTGCACCACCAGTACTCCTCCAGGGTCTCGCCCTTCCAGGCGAAGACCGGCGTGCCGGACGGAGCGTCGACGGTGCCGTGCGGGCCGACGACGACCGCGGCGGCCGCCTCGTCCTGGGTGGAGAAGATGTTGCAGGAGACCCAGCGGACCTCGGCGCCGAGCGCGACGAGTGTCTCGATGAGCACCGCGGTCTGCACCGTCATGTGCAGGGAACCGGCGATCCGGGCGCCGCGCAGCGGCTGGCTGGCCGCGTATTCGGCGCGGGTCGCCATCAGGCCCGGCATCTCGTGCTCGGCGAGCCGGATCTGGGTGCGGCCGGCGGCCGCGAGGGAGAGATCCGCAACGGCGAACTCGACGCCGTTGCGGGTCTGCAGGAACGGGTGTCCGTCATGGACCATGCCTGAAGTCACCTCCCGGTGACAGGAGGCGCCCTTAGGTCAAGGGTGAGGTCTTCCGGCCGAGCGTGGCGGTCCTGACCGGACCGTCGCAGCGCCTCTCGGCCGTGACCGGCAGCGGAACTCCGCCGCCAGGATTTGACGGTACCGGCTGGGTCAGGGGTCCGGCAACCCCGTCGCGAGCCGACGGTAGGCGTCCCGTAACACGTCGGTGACCTCGAACCGGCCGACGGTCAGGGGCAGCGGGTCGAGCTGGTCGAGCAGCGCGTCCGGGTAGCGGACGGTGCCGGGTACCAGCGGCTGCGGCGGGCTCAGGCGCGGCCCGGCGGTCCAGAAGGTGGCGGTACCGGCGACGTCCGCGGCCGGTGCGGCGTGCCCTTCGGCGATGTGCCGCTGGGCCGACACGCGGTGGCCGCGCAGCGCCTCGAGCAGCTCGTCGCGGCCGCGACCGCGCCAGGCGAGGATGCCGAACGGGTCGGCGTCGAAGGACTCCGCGAGGACGTAGCAGGCGGCGGCGAGGTGCCGGCACGGCTTCTGCCAGCCCGGGCACGAACAGTCCAGGACGATCTCGGCGAGGCTCTCCGGGAACAGCGACAGCCCGAACCCGGCGAGGATCGTGTCGAGGTCGTCGGGCAGGTGCCCGGCGAGGAGCCGGGCGGCGTGGATGGCCTCGCCGGCGAGCGCGCGTTCGATGCGGCTCCAGTCGGCGGCGGAGAACGCGCGGACCGCGACGCGGGACCGGTACGTCTCGCCGTCCTCGTCGACCACGAGCGCGGTCACGAGACTCGTCGAGATGGTCACGGAGCGTACGTGCCCGGCGCGGGCGTAGCGGCGGCCCTGCTGAAATGTCGTACCCATCCGCAACGATTCGAGCATGGTGATGAACTGGTGGGACCAGCTGCGGCTGCTGCTGTGGCCGGCGGCGCGTTCAGGCATCCGTGGCCTCCGGCGCGAGGGTCATCAGGTCGAGCAGGTCGTCCGTCGACAGGCCGGTCAGCCAGCCCTCGCCGCTGCCGACCGCGACCCCGGCGAGGGTGCGCTTCTCGGCCATGATGTGGTCGACCCGCTCCTCGATCGTGCCGATGCAGACGAAGGTGTGCACCTGCACGTCGCGGCGCTGCCCGATGCGGAAGGCGCGGTCGGTGGCCTGCTGCTCGGCGGCCGGGTTCCACCAGCGGTCGACGTGCACGACGTGGTTGGCCGCGGTCAGGTTGAGCCCGGTCCCGCCGGCCTTCAGCGACAGCAGCAGCACCCCCGGCCCGGCCCCGCCCTGGAAACGCTCGACCATCGCGTCGCGGGCGCCCTTCGGCGTGCCCCCGTGCAGCAGGGCGACCTCGGTGCCGAGCCGCTCGGTGAGATACGGGGCCAGCAGGTGGCCGAACCGTGCGAACTGTGTGAAGACCAGCGCCCGGTCCCCGGCGTCGAGCGCGGCGGTGAGGATCTCCTCCAGGCGGGCCAGCTTCCCCGACCGCCCGGCGAGGGGCGTGCCGTCGCCCATCAGGTGGGCCGGGTGGTTGCACACCTGCTTGAGCTTCGTCATCGCCGACAGCACGAGCCCTTTGCGCTGCGCGCCGGCCCGTCCCTCGCGCAGCTTCACGAAGAGCTCGTCGACGACCGCCCGGTAGAGGCTCGCCTGTTCCAGGGTGAGGTTGCACCACTGCTTGCGTTCGAGCTTCTCCGGCAGGTCCGCGATGACGGCCCGGTCGGTCTTGACCCGCCGCAGCAGGAACGGCCGGGTGGCCCGCCGCAGCCGGCCCGCCGCGTCGCTGTCGGCGTAGCGTTCGACCGGCACCGAGTAGCGGGCCCGGAAGATGCTCGCCGGGCCGAGGACGCCCGGGTTGAGGAAGTCGGCGATCGACCACAGCTCGGTGAGCCGGTTCTCGACGGGTGTGCCGGTCAGCGCGATCCGGTGCCGCGCCGGGAACCGCCGCACCGCCCGCGCGGTCGCGCTGGTGCTGTTCTTGACGTGCTGCGCCTCGTCGAGCACGACCCGGTCCCAGCTCACGGCGGCGAGCCGGTCGGCGTCGCGGGTGGCCACCTGATAGGTGGTGAGCACCAGGTCGGCGCCGGTGTCGAGGACCCGGTCGCTGCCGTGGTGGACGGCCGTCGTGAGGTGCGGCGTGAACCGCTCGCTCTCGCGCCGCCAGTTGCCGAGCACCGACAGCGGGCACACGACGAGCGTCGGCGGCCGGGGCCCCCGCTCACGCAGGTGCGTCTCCAGCGCGAGGACCTGGATCGTCTTGCCCAGGCCCATGTCGTCGGCGAGCAGCGCACCGATCCCGAGGCCGTCGAGGAAGGCCAGCCACGAGAAGCCCCTGCGTTGGTAGGGCCTGAGGCTGCCCTTGAGCGACGCGGGCGGTTCGAGCAGCTCGAGCCGTTCGACGGCCCGTCCGGTCAGCAGGTCGGCGAGCCAGCCGCTGCCGTCCACGCCGGTGACCGGCAGCGGCAGGTCACCGTCCGGGACGAGCCGGGTCAGGCGCATGGCCTCGCCGGCGGTCATCTCGCCCCGGCCGCCGCGCGCGAGGAACGCGAGCCCGGCCCGCAGCCGGTCCCGGTCGAGGTGCACCCAGCGCCCGCGCAGCCGCACCAGCGGCACCTTCGCGCGGGCGAGCTCGACGAGGTCGGTCTCGCTGAGGAAGTCGTCGCCGATCGCGAGCCCCCACTGGAAGCGCACGACGGCCGCGCGGTTCGCGGTCGTGTCCCGCAGCACGGGGCTGGCCGGCTGGGCCTGACGGACGGTGAGGGTCAGGCCGAGGTCCTGGCGCTGCTGCCACCGGGCCGGCAGCAGCACCCCGAAGCCGGCCTCCTCCAGCACCGTCGCGTGGGTCAGGAACCGGTGCGCGCCGGCGACGTCGAGCCGCATCCCGGACGGCCGCGGGGTGTGCAGGGCGTCGTCGAGGTCCGGCCACAGTCGCCCGGCCCGCCCGAGGTCGGCGAGCAGCACGTCCTGCGGGTAGTCGGCCCAGCGGAACAGCGGCGAGGCGCCGTCCCGCCAGACCGCCTCGGCGGGCACGAGCAGGCTCGGCTCCTCGGCCGGCTGCAGCAGGAACTCGAGGCTCCACCCGGACGTCTCGTCGTCGGGAAACTCCTCGACGTAGGAGAGCCGGAAGCAGGTCCGCAGCGGCGCCGGCTGCCCGCTGTCGACCCACCGCCCGACGGCTTCCCGCATGCGCGCGACGTCGCCGGTCTCCCCGAGTGGCGCCCCGTCCGGGCTCGCCGGGTCCAGGGGTGCGGCGGTCCGCAGGCGGGCGTCGGCGATGTCCGGGGCGGTCAGGGCGGCGAGCCACGACCGGACCGCGCCGTCCTGGCGGACCGTGCCGCCGGCGAGCAGCGGATGGCCGCCGAGCCTGGCCCGGACGAGCGCGTCGACCTCGGCCTCCAGGGCCGTGCGGGTCGCCTCCTCGGCGGACCAGGCCGCGCCGGCGTGGGCGACGCCGGGCATGGCCCGCCACAGCGACTCGAAGGTGGCCGCGTCGGCGCGCCACAGCACGGGCCGCCAGCGGGCCAGCGGTCCGGGCGCCACGACGGGGACGACCCGGCCCCGGTCGACGAGGTCCGCGGCGAACCGGACGAGGTCCGCGAGGTGCCCCACGGAGGTGCCGGCCCGCAGACCGGGGCCGTCCGGCGGGCCCTCCAGGAGCGCTTCCAGATCGGTGCCCGCGGGCAGGAGCACCACCGGCACCGTCCACGGCAGCATGCGCCGCACGACCGGGCGTCCGCGGCCGGCGGCGGTCAGAGCGGTCAGGGCGGCCAGTTCCGGGGACGCGGCCGGGTGGGCACCGGCCGTCGGCAGGGACAGGTCGGCGGTGCCGAGCTCGCCGGGGACCGGCGGGGCGACCGCGAACGGGTGCGGGATCGCCCTGGCGCCGCGGTGCGCGGATCGGGCCGGAGGCGCGGCGGTGGTCTCCGCCCAGCAGGCGAGCCTCCCGTCGCGGCTCACCAGCCCGTGGACGACGATCACCGCTCAGACCCTACCCGCGCGGCGCTACCGGTAAGGTCAACCGGCGGGAGCCGTCAGATCTTGCCGAAGATGGCGGTCATCAGGACCTCGTTGATGTCGAACGCGGTCTTCGAGGTGTACAGGGCGCCGCCGCTGACCCGCGAGATCTCCTGCAACGCGGCGAAGTCGGCGTCGTTGCCGTAGCCGACGGTCACGATCGGGACCTTCTTGTCGCTGGTGGCGTTGGCCTCCAGCCTGGTCCGCAGGGCGTCGAGGGTCAGGCCGCCGGTGCTGTCGTCGTTCTTGCCGTCGGTCATCAGCACGACGAGGTTCGTGGCGCCGGGCTTGTACGCCTCGACGACCGCCTGCTGAGCCGCGGCCGCGGTGTCGTACAGGCCGGTGTCGCCGACCGCGGTCAGCCTGTCGATCGCGGCGGTCAGCTGCTCGCGGCGGGGCTTGCCGGCGACCTGGTCGGCGACGCGGCCGATCGGGATGAGCTGCCGGTAGTCCTGCACGCCGTTCTGCCTGGTGGAGAACACCCACAGGCCGGCGGCCACCTCGCCGTCGAACAGCTGCACCGCGCCGCGGGCGGCCTCCTTGGCCAGCTGCATGCGGGTCTTGCCGGTGCCGGGGACCTGCTCGGCCATCGACCCGGACACGTCGAGCACGAGCAGCACGTTGGTGGGGCGGGTCAGCGCCGTCCACGAGTCCATCGACTGCTTGACCGACTCGGGCAGCAGGACGGCCCGGGGCACGGTCCTGAGCTTCACGCTGAACGCGGCGTTGCCCGACAGCGGCTCGCCGCCGACCCGGTTCGGGTCGCGGAACCCGGCGTCGAGGAACACCTTGCGCCCCTCGGGGCCGCGGGCGAACGCCAGGAACGACGTCGCGGTGTCCTGCCGGTCCTTCTGCGCCCACGGCGCGTCGAGGATCAGGTACGGGTTGTCGGCGTCGGCGCTGCCGTTGGACGGGTAGACCGCCACGAGCGGCACCTTCGGGTCGGCCCGGTTGTACGTCAGGACGTCCTGCTCGAGGGCGGGGAACGCGGAGACGTACCGCATGGCCGCGTCGGCGCTCTGCCGGTCGGCCTGGCCGAGCCCGTCGAGCAGCTGCGACGTGGTGCTGGTGTAGACGGCCCGCTCCTGCTTGAGCTTCGCCAGGGTGGCCTGCTCGTCGGGCGTGACCTCACCGTCGTCGTTGCCGTCGAGGATCGCCATGAGGGCGAGGAGCCCGGCGGTGGACTGCAGCGGGTCGCTCATGCCGAACTTGAAGGCGCCCCACTCCGGCTTGTCGTACTTCGCCCAGCCCTGCGGGTCCGCGGCGACCTTGTTGATGACGTCCTGCCAGGACAGCTCGCCGCCGGGCCAGCCGAGCGCCTCCGCCATCGGCTTCGGCATGGCGAGCACCGACGGGGTGCGGGCCAGGCTGGGCTGCAGGTCGGGCATCATCCGCTCGGCGATCGCCGCGGTCGAGGCCCGGCGCACCCAGGCGGTGGAGTCGGGCACCCACACGTCCGGCGGGAGGCCGGTCTTGTCGTCCCATTCGGTGCCGAGCGCCTGCGCCGTCGTCGCGGTGTCCCGGGCGGAGACGGCGACGCGGGCGCACTGCCCGGCCACGGTCGGGCCGGTGTCGGCCCACTTGGCCGCCAGGCCTTCGATGAGGGTGGCGGTGCTCGGCGACGCGACGATCGTCGCGGTGACCGAGCCCGTGCAGCGGTGCTTGACGAACTGGTTCCACACGATGAATCCGCCGGCGCCGACGAGCGCGGCGACGAGACCGCCGGCGATCCACGGCGTGCGCCGGAACCGGCGCTGAGCTGGGCTTCGGCGGTGTGACCGCACGTCCGCCTGGTCGGCCGTGTAGGCCATGGGGTGCCTCCGGGGGTGGGGAAGTCGGCCAAGTGTAGGCCCTCGTCACGGCGGGTCCGTGCGGCCCCGAAGTAGCCTGTGACGTGTGACGATTCGCCCCATCCGACGGCTCGGCGACCCGGTGCTGCGCACCCCCGCCGAGCCGGTGACCTCATTCGATGCCGAGCTGCGTCAGCTCGTGCGTGACCTGCTCGACACGCTGACCGGTGAGCCGGGGCGGGCGGGCGTCGCCGCGCCGCAGATCGGCGTGAGCGCCCGCGTGTTCTCCTACGGCGCCGACCAGGTCGTCGGCTACGTCGTCAACCCGCGCATCGTCGAGCTCGACGGCGAGCAGGACGACGACGAGGGCTGCCTGTCCATCCCCGGGCTGGGGTTCCCGACGCCGCGGGCGATGCGGGCCGTCGTCGAGGGCGTCGACGAGCACGGCGAGCCGGTCCGGGTCGCCGGCACCGGCCTGCTGGCGCGGGCGTTGCAGCACGAGACCGACCACCTCGACGGCCGGCTGTACATCGACACGCTCAAGGGCGACACCCGCCGCCAGGCGCTGCGGGCCGTGCGTTCGGCGTTCAGCCCGCGCTGAGGTCCGCGTCCAGCAGGACGAACGACGGGTGGCCGAGGCGCAGGAAGTCGTGGTGCGCCACCTCCCACCCGTAGGCGCCGGTGTTAGCGAAGACGAGCACGTCGCCGGCCCGTACCGCCGCCACCGCCACGTCCCGGGCGAGCACGTCACGGGGGTTGCACTGCTCGCCGGCCACGTCGACGGGCGCGCCGGTCACGGTGGGCCGCTCGAACGGATACGGCCAGTCGTCGACGGGCAGGACGGTGAACGGGTGGCTGTACCCCCACGACGCCGGCAGCCGGAAGTGGTGGGTGCCGCCGCGGACCACGGCGAACCAGCGGCCGTGGTTGCGTTTGACGTCGACGACCTCGGCGGCGTACCACCCGGCGGTCGCCGTCACGAACCGTCCGGGCTCGACGACGAGCCGGGACCCGAGCTCCGGTGGCAGGCCGGCCAGCCCGGCCGCGAACGCCCCCAGGTCGAACCGTTCCCGGCCCAGGACATCGACCCCGAACCCGCCCCCGACATTGATGATCTCCAGTGGTACGTCCAGTGCCGCCGCCGTGCGCGCCGCCCACCCGGCGGCGTCGGTGACGAACGCGGCGTGCGCGGCGGCGTCGAGGTTGTTGGACACGGCGTGCAGGTGGAACCCGGCGACGTCGAGCCCACCGGCACGGGCGGCGGCGACGGCGCCGGCGAGCAGCGGTTCCTCGATCCCGAACGCGGTCGCCGCCCCCGACATGCGGTGCGACCCGGGCAGGGCGGCGTGGGCCCGGTTGACCCGCAGGCACACCCGCACCGGCCGGCCCCCGGCGACGTGCACCAGGCGGCGCAACTCGTGGAGGCTCTCCACGTTGACGACCGCACCCGCGGCGACGGCCGCGCGCAGATCGCCGTCGGTCTTCGCCGGGCCGCTGAACAGCGTGAACGGCGAACCGGCGGCGACCGCGGCGGCCAGCTCCCCGCCGGAGGCGACCTCGAGGCCGTCGCACCAGCGCAGCACGGCGGCGACGACGCCGTCGTTGCCGTTGGCCTTCATCGCGTAGGCGATCCGCGCCCCGGCGGGCAGCGTGCCGCGCAGCGCCCGGACGTTGTCGCGGACCGTGGTGAGGTCGTAGACGTAGACGGGGCGGGATGAGGCCAGGACCGCATCGGTCACGCGTGGTGGAAGTCGCACCGCACTCCGTTCAATCGTCGGCGCACCGGGCAGTAGGCTCAGCGCGATGCGCCTGAATGACGCCCACGATCCGATCGCGTTGTGGCAGTACGCGGAACGGTATCTCGGAGTCGGCACCCGCACGTACAGTCCGTACGCCGCCGACCTGGACATCGCCGACGAGTACCACCCGCAGCGGGGGGTGGCGTCGTTCGACCTGCCGACGTTCCGCGTCCCGGCCGGGCTCGGCACCTACCTGCGGGCGGGCGTGCCGTCGGCCCTGCACGACCTGTACGCCGACGGCGACGGGTTCCTGCTGCCCGTACACCCGAACGCCCTGGACTGTCCCGACCTGCTCCTGCGGGACGACCTGTTGCGCCGCGCGAGCGGGCCGCGGCTGACGGTGGTGCCGTCGGCGAACGCGCGGACGGTGTTCGTGTCGGCCGTCGACGGTGTGGCCGTGCCGCCGCACTTCGTGAAGCTGCACTATCCGCGGCGGCTGTCGCGGTTCACCCGCCGGCTGCGCCGCCCGGTGATCGAGCTGCAGCTGTGGGTGTCCGACGAGCTGGTGCGGATCGGGGCACCGGTGCTGCCGGAGGTCGGCGGCGGCTGGATCGGCGACGGCGACGACGCGTGGGGGTTCCTGGTCCGCGCGGCGCGGCCGGTCGAGCCCGCCCCGGAGCACACGGTGCCGCTGTTCGCCCTGTACGGCGGGGACCTGCGGGCGCCGGGCGACCCGACGCTGCTCGAGCAGCTCGTCGCACTCTGGGGCGAGGACCCGGCGGAGTTCGTCGCGCGCCGGGTCGTGGTGCCGATGGTCCGGCTGTGGGCGAAGGTGGCCCGGGAGACCGGCTGCCCGCTGGAGACCCACGGGCAGAACACACTGTTCGCGTTCTCCGTGGCCGACCGTACGACCCGGGTGCTGTACCGCGACTGCGCGATCTACGTCGACAGCGCACTGCGGGAGCGGGCGGGGCTGCCGGACGGGCTGCCGCCGGCGAACGTGATCCCGCGGGACGTGCCGATGGCCGCCGAGGAGGTCTTCAGCCTCACGTACGACAGCTTCATGGGCCACCACGCCCTGTCCTACGTGGCCGGGCTGGCCCGGGACCGGTGGGGCGTGCCGGAGGCGGCGCTGCACGCGGCGGCGCGGGAGGCGTTCACCGCCGGTGACCTGCTGCCGCCGACGGTCTTCTACTACGACAACGTGCTGTACGACAACGGCGACTGGAAGCTCGTCGACACCGGCCGGCCGCCCGTCTGGCGTTAACCGATCGGGTTGGGGATCGCGCACCACCGGTCCTCGAGCGGGTCGTCGGCGAGCCGCATCGCGGTGGTCGCCTTGAGCGGCCAGGTGGCGGCGAACAGGGCACGCTCGTCGTCGCGGTTCCCGGCGGCCTTGCGCGCGACGGCGGCGACGTGGTCCCACAGCCGCTGCTCGTTGCCGAGGGCCGCGACGAGGCTCGCCAGGACGGTGGCGAACGCGGCGGCGAACAGCTTGGTGCGCAGCGTGTCCTCGTCGTCGGTCGGCAGGGCGCCGATGAGCGGCGGCATCTCGTATCCCGCCGCGGCGAGCCGCCCGGCGTGGACGTGGAGGCCGCCGAGGTCGCGGTAGTGCAGCCGGACGGGGCGGCCGCCGCTGATCTCGACGAGCGTGTTCTGCCCGTGCGCCTCCAGCGCGACGCCGAGGTGCAGCAGTGTGAGCAGCGGCGGCAGCATGAGGTCGACGAGCCCGGTGAAGAACGCCGGGGTCAGCAGGTCGGGCCGGCCGGGCAGGGCGGCGAGCGGGACGACGAGGGCATCGGCGGGCGGGGCCTGCCGCCAGACGGCGCCGAGGGCCCGCTGCGGGTCGCCGGCGTCGTCGAGGACGGTCGCGGTTGTCGTCTCGCGCAGGACGTTGAGCCCGGTGGTCCGTTCGGCGAGCCGGGCGACGAGGGCGGAGGCGAGCGGCCCGTTGTGGACGGCGGGCGCGGACAGGGTCCGCACGGCGCTGGTCATCTGCACCTCGACCGCGGTCTTCAGGTGTACCGCCGGATCGCCGCCGAGCGCGAGGGTCCGCAGCGACATGAGGGGGTGCGCGGGCAGCCGGGCGCCGGTGTCGCGGACGAGCCCGGTGGCGAGGGCCCTGGGCAGCTGCCACGGGTGGACGGGCAGGCGGGGCGGGACCGGGGTGCCGGAGGTCCGCCAGCGGGCCGGGTCGACGTCGACGACGGCGAGGTCGACCCGGGGCCGGTGCTCGGGTGCGTAGGCCAGCACGTCGAGGGTCGTCATCCCGATCCGGGTCCGGCAGCAGGGGTGCAGCGGATGCCCGTCGACGACGGCCTGTTCGATGTCGACGAGGCCGGTGGGCCGTCCGTCCGGTCCGGCGGCGGCCAGCGCGAGCGCCAGGTTGGCGACGCTGTTGTCCAGTTCCCGGGCGAGCCTGGCGCTGTGCCCGCCGAGGCGGAATCCGTCGAGGAGCCGGGTGGGGTGGCCGTACCGCGTGCCGTCCGCGACGACGGTGAACAGCGCGCTGTCGTGGCGGCGGCCGGGTCCGGCCGTCACCGGCGTGCCGAACAGTGCGGGCTCGGGGCCGGTGAGGCGGTCCCTGGCCACGATCCCCTCGCGCCACAGGGCGCCCCAGAGCCGGTGCAGGACGGCGGCCCGGGCCGCCGGCAGCGCGGCACCGAACCCGTCGACGAGGTCGGGCCGGTGCCGGCGCAGTGCGTGCAGGGTCTCGGCCTCGTCGGGCGCTGGCGCGGTCACGACGCAATACTAGCTTCCTAGGATGCCTTAGGCGACGTGGCTGACGCCACGCCCTTTTACCCCTGTCTACGACAGGGGAGCGCGGGGCTCGAGAGGGGGCTGGGACCGGCGTCGTCTGTTCGGTCGAAGATCTCGCCGCCGACCGCATGGCTGCTGGTTCACCTGCGGAAATGCTGTGATGTACGCGAGGATCAGCTTGGAGCACGGACGCTTCGGGAGGCTCGACATGGAGATTCGACCCCTGCCGGCCGGTGGCGCGCATCCGGTGGCGGCGCCGCGTGCGGCGACAAGCTCGGCGCAGGTGGAGCCGGTGGTGCCGCCACCGAGGGGCAGCCTGCCGGGATCGCAGCAGGTGCTGAGCAAGTTGACGCCGGGGGAGCGTGCGGCGATCGCGGGTGCGACGGGATATCACCTGTCGCCGACCGGTGCGGTGACGAACGTGGGCGGTGTGCCGCCGTGGTCGTTCATCATGGCGTTCGCGGCGTCGCGGACGGCTGCGGCGCATCCGGTGGAGCAGGTCGCGAAGGCCTCGGACGACGGCAACCACGTCGATGTGACGGCCTGAGCGTGTGTTGTGCGCCGTCGACGGCGCTTTCTGTGTGTCCGTGCGGTGGGTGCGCTGGCACGCCGACGGCCGGCGCACCCGCTTCCAGTCTGCCTTGTGGTTGGCGGGTTCGGGCAGCGCTTAGGGTCTGATGCATGGTCGACGAACGGGTGCGGTTGTGGGACGGCGTGGCGGTTGCGCTGGTGACGTTGTTCGCCGATGACGGGTCGGTGGATGTGGCCGGGACGGCGGCGCACGCGCGGCGTGTGGTGGGTGAGGGTGTGCGGGCGGTGCTGGTGGCGGGGTCGACCGGTGAGGCTGATGCGCTGACCGACGGTGAGCGGGTGGCGTTGGTGGCGGCGGTGCGGGAGGCGTGTCCGGACGTGCCGGTGGTCGCGGGGGCGAGCGGGGCGTGGGCGGGTCCGGCCGCGGAGCTGGTGGCGGCGTCGGTGGCGGTGGGTGCGGATGCGGTGCTGGTGGCGCCGCCGCGTCGGCCGGGGGATCTGGGGGCGTTTTTCGCGCGGGTGGGTGCGGCGGCGGACGGGCGGCCGGTGCTGGCGTATCACTTCCCGGCGGTGGCGGGTGGTGCGGTGCCGGTGGAGGTGTTGGGTTCGTTGCCGGTGGCGGGGTTGAAGGATTCGTCGGGTGACGCGGAGCGGTTGGTGCGGGTGCTGACGGAGTGGGACGGTGCGGTGTATGTGGGTTCGTCGGTGTTGACGTTGACGGCGGGTGCGTTGGGTGCGGCGGGGGCGATGCTGGCGGTGGCGAATGTGGTGCCGGAGGATTGTCTGGCGGCGTGGGCGGGGGATGCGGGGGCACAGTTGCGGCTGGGCGGTCCGCATGTGGCCGCGAAGTCGGGGTTTCCGCACGGGTTGAAGCGGTTGATGGCGCAGCGGTTCGGGACGTCGGTGGCGGCGCGGATGGGTTGAGGTGGCGTTACGGTCCGGTTTCGGGGTGTAAGAAGCGTGGTCGGGTCGTTGACCTGGGGTGGTTGGGCGTTTTCGATGGATGTATGGGCGACGGGTCGCTGGTGGTGCCGACTGCGGGGTTGATCTCCGGTTTGTTGGTGGTGATCGATCGGCGGGACTGGTCGGCGTTGTCGGGGCTCGTGACCGATGATGTGGTGTACTTCCGGCCGGGGTGTCCGCCGATCGAGGGTGTGGACGCGTTCGTGGGGTTCTATCGCCGGCGGTACATCGTGGCGGCGGGCCGGCATCAGGTGGACCGGTGTGTGTCGGCGGATGGTCAGGGTTTCTGCTGGGGCCGGTTCGACGGTGTGTCGCATGCGGGTGTGCCGTTGAACGAGATTTTCGCGGACTGGTTCGAGTTTCGTGGTGGGCGGGTGGCCCGGCGGCGGACGTTTTTCTATCGTCCGGCGATCTGAGAGCCGTCTCGGGCGCCCTCGACGGGCTCGACCTGAGCGTCGCCGGGGGAGAGGTGCACGGCTTCCTGCTCCGGGCGGAGGACTGACGCGCTGTCTGCAGGGGCAGGGCCGAGGGCTTGGGGACCAGTGCTCCCCAAAACGGGCCGGCTGGCGGCCTTGAGCTCCGCAGTGTGACGGCGAACAATCAGAGACTCGAACAATCAGAGACTGCTGCAGCCAGCACCCATGAAGTCGTTGGATCCACCTTGATTGGGTGGCCGCGGGTGCGTGTCAGCCCAGTGCTTTTCGCAGCAGCGCCGTCAACTGGTCCTGTTCGTCGGGTGAGAGTCGTCCGACCGCCGTGCGGGCGAAGGTGAAGGCTGTTGCGAACCGTTGGTTGATCTCGTCTCCTCGGGGGGTTCGCGCGACGAGTCGTGCGCGGCGGTCCCGGGGATTCGGTTCGCGGGCCACGAGGCCGAGCGCTTCGAGACGCGCGACGATCTGGGTGATGTTGGAGGCGTCGCAGCCGAGCTCCTCGGCCAAGGCGCCCATGCCACGGCGCTCATCGAGTCGCCCGAGCACACATGCCTGCGCCGAGCTGAGCGACAGCTCGGCCGCGGCTGCCTCGTAGGCGCGGTCGTATACGTCGACCAGGTCGAACAAGATGGCCTCGGCCTCGGATGAGGCGGTTACGGGTCCGTTCGGCAACGCCATGGCTTCCAGCCTAGAGGAGTTACTTGATTCACTCAAATAGCTGTGATCCAATAATCCTTGATTCACTCAAGTAAAGAAGGAGGGCCGATGGACAGCAGAGTCGAGCGCACAGCGGGCGGCGGGATCGTGGAGCCGCTAATGAACGCGGTCGTCCTCGACCGGTTCGGCGGAGTCGACGAACTCTCGACGCGCCGGATACCGCTCCCGGAGGTCGGCGACGACGACGTCCTCATCCGGGTGGAGTACGCAGGGGCCGCGTCCTGGGACGCGGTCGAGCGGGAGGGGAACTACGACGGCGTTTTCGGCGTCGTGTCAACCTTCCCCTATGTCCTCGGCTGGGACGCGGCGGGCACGGTGGCCGCGATCGGACGCAACGTCACCCGGTTCGACGTGGGCGAGCGTGTCTACGCTGCGACGATGCCGGCGCCGCGTGGCGGCTTCTACGCCGAGTACGGCGTCGTCGAGGCGGAGTTCGTGGCGCGCGTGCCCGACCGGATGCCGACTGAACAGGCCGGCGCAATGGCTTGGGATGCCCTGACTGCACTGAGCGGCCTCGATCTGCTCGGCCTGCGGCCGGACGAGACGCTCATGGTCTTCGGGGCCAGCGGGGGAATCGGGCACATGGCCGTGCAGTTGGCGCGGCACAGTGGCATCCGAGTGTTGGCCGTGGCCTCTGGCGACGACGGTGTCGCCCTGGCCCGGCGACTGGGCGCCGACGATGCCATCGACGGTCGCAAAGACGATGTGGTAGCTGCGGCATCCGAGTTCGCACCAGGCGGGCTCGATGCGGCTCTAGTCACCGTGGGAGGCGAGGCTGCCGAACGGTCTCTTCGCGCGATCAAGAACTCGGGACGGATCGCCTGGCCGAACGGTGTACTGCCCGTGCCCGTGGCGTCGCTGGGCGCGACGGTGTCCTACTACGACGGGGATCGAAGCCGCACCGCCACCGATCGACTGAACGCCATCATCGAGGCGAGCTCCTTCGAGGTCCACGTCGCCCGGACCTTCCCGTTGGAGCACGTCGAGGATGCGCATCGCGCCCTGAACGATCACTACGTCGGGAAGCTGGCCCTCAAGGTCGGATAGGATGCAGGCTGCTCAGCTCTGAACGGTCGCACTCGTGTCGTCTACGAGGTAGCGGTGCAGCGAGGTCTTGGGGATGCCGGTCTTGGTGGCGATGGTGCCGAGGCTGGCGCCCTGTGCCTTGAGCAGCCGCGCGTACTCGATCTTGTCGGCGGGGTGGGCGACGGGGCGGCCCTTGGCCTCGGCGACGGCGCGGGCATTCGCGGCGCGAGCGGTGAAGACCGCATCGTCCGGCGCGGATACGGCGTCGGGTTCGGACCCAACGGGCACTGGTACTTCTTCGAGGACATCGCGCCAGCGCTGGCATTCGGCCGCGCCGCCCGAATGTCGCTCGAGTGCAGCGGCTACGGCGTCTTTCAGGCCGCGCACGAGCTGCAGTTCTGCCTCACCCACAACGCCGACGAGGTAGAACACCTCAAGCGCTTCGTCCAAGGCGTCAAGGAACACCCCTGGTCGTCCAACTGGCACCCGCCGGCCGGGTACATCACGGCCTTCAACAACGGCCGACCGGCCCAAACCAAGCGGCGCTCTCTGCCGCTGTGACTTCGAGCGCTCCGCCACTTACCGGCGAAGATTCAGCGCGTAGACCTCCGAAGGTCACACGCGGCTGCGCAGCCTCCGCAGCATCCGTGCGTCCTCGAAGCCGACCGCCCGGGCCGCTGCCTCCACCGTGGCGCCGTGCCCGATGAGGTGCTCGGCGCGTTCCAGCCGCAGTAGCTGCTGGTAGCGCAACGGCGTCATGCCGAGCGCCCGACCGAATAGCCGGGTCAGCGTGCGTTCACTGACTCCACCGGACGCGGCCAGCTCCGCCAGGGGGAGGCTTTCGGCGTACCGCGTGTCTATGACGTCTTGGACCCGATGCACGGCGTCGCTGACGTGGGTCCGGTGCCGTAACATCGCACTTTCCTGCTTTTCGTCGCCGTTGCGCCGCACGTAGACCACCATCTCGCGGGCGATGCGCGCGGCGAACGCGGGCCCGTGCCGCTGGGCAAGCAGGTGCAGGGCGAGGTCGATGCCGCTGGCGATGCCCGCGGAGGTGACTACCGCGCCCACGCGGCAGTCGACGACGTAGAGGACATCGCGGACGACGACCGCGGCCGTATAGGCGGTGGCCAGTTCGTCCTGCAGGTCGTGGTGGGTGGTGCAGCGGCGCCCGTCGAGCAGCCCGGCCTCCCCGAGGGCGAACGCTCCTGCGCAGACGCTGGCCACTGTCCCGCCCCGGCGGTGGTGTTCGCGCAGCCGTTCTAGCGTCCGTGGCCCGAACTTCACCCGGTGATCTGATGTCCCTGCACGCCAGCCCGGCACGACGATGAGATCGTCTGCGGTCAGCGCTGGCCACTCGGTCGCCGCCCGTAGCGGCACGCCCTGCCTCGTCGGGACGTCCTCCTGCTCGCCCACATAGCGCAGCTCGTAGTGCTGGCCGTGGTCAGACGCGGACGAGAACGCCTGGGCGGGTCCGGCCAGATCGAGCAGGTGCACGTGCGGGGCGAGCAGGAAGACGACGGTGGTCACGCGCCTGTCAGCTCCTCGACGGTGCGGATCGTGGCGAACCGGCCCGCCAGGGCGTACTCGGTGCGCGCGAGGATCTCGTCGACGCCGAGCGTCCGCGGATCGGCGAGGATCTCGTCGACCGGTCGCCCAGCCGGGGCGTCCCGGTGCTCGATCGGGTTGGTGGCGGTCGCGTCGGTCACGAACGTCACGGCGTAGCCGAGGTCCGAAGCGACCCGCGCGGTGGTCTCGACGCACTGCTCGGTCCGGATGCCGCAAACCACTACTTCGCCGATGCCCGCCTCGGTCAGCATCTGCTGCAGGTTGGTCGTGGTGAAGGCGTTGTGCGACGTCTTCGCGATCACCGGCTCCCCCTCGGCCGGGGTGAGTCCGTCGATCAGCCGGACGAAGCCGGAGGCGGGATCGAAGGCGCTGCCGGTGCCGGGTTCCGCGTGTAGCACCCAGATGATCTTCTCGTTGCCGGCACGGAACGTTTCGGCCAGCCGGTAAACCTGCTTGGCGATATCCGGGTTGGAGATCGCGGCCCAGATCGGCTGCTGCCGGAAGGACTCCTGAACGTCGATGACGACGAGTGCTCGCTTCTTCATGTCATTGATCCTGCCTGCGGACGGGTCGCCGCGTCAGACAACATCATGCCCCGAAGCGGACTGATCTGGTCACCGACAGCCCAGGGCGCTTCCATCATCTCGGCCCACGCTATCTCGCGGGACACCGCCTCCAGTGAGCACCGCGTTCGCGGCGATGTAGTTCTCCAGCCGCAGATAGTGCTGGTCGATGTGCGCGAGCCGGTCACGGGTCAGCGCCGGCACCTCGTCGTCGACCACCGGGGACATGCCGACGTTGAGTGCATGCGCCGTCAACAGTGCGGCGACGGAGACGTGCAGGTCGGTAAGCCGGGACGTGCCGCCGGTGATGCTCCAACTTGGTCTTGGCCCGCTCCAGGTATGCCTTCACACACGACGGGTCCGCGACTCCGACCTGGGACGCCACGTAGTCGACGATCACGGTGGGAACGTCAAGAGGATCCTCCAGGAACCTCCCCAGGTGACGCACAGTCACGAGCTGGAGAGCGAAACCGAGACGATTGTGATCACCACGCCGCTTCGCCACCAGGTCCGGGTCGGCGTCATCCAGGAAGAAGAACCGCTCCAGCACCGACTGGTCCGGGGGACCGGTGAAACACCCGTAGACCGCCTCTTCGGCAGTAGTAAGAAATTTGCTCACGACCGGAGATCATCTCTAGCGCCGTTTTGGCGAGCGCTGGTCCCCAAGCCCCGGCCCTAGTTCCGGGCGTTCCACTGTCCCCGGGTGAGGGCGTATTCGACTCCCCGCAGGTCGGTGCCCGGCGGGAAGTGGCCGGCGTCCGCGGTGAAGTCGCGTACGTGGTGCAGGCCGACGGAGGCCATCGTGGCCCGGGAGGCTTCGTTGGCGGCCGCCGCCATGGCCATGATCCTGGTCAGGCCGAGGTCTTCGAACCCGTACCGGAGCAGTTCGCGCGAGCCCTCCTTGGCGAGGCCCTGGCGCCAGTAGCGCTTGAGGAGCCGGTACCCCAGCTCGCCCTGGCCTTCCATCGGGTCCTGGCCGTCGGAGTCCGGCGGCCGCAGGATCCAGTAGCCGGCGAAGCTTCCTTCGACGAACCCGGCCCAGTACCCCAGGCCCGGGCCCCGCTCGGCGTCCGCGAGTCCTTCGCGAAGCGCCTGCTCCGCCTGTTCGGGGGTGAGGGCTCCGCCGACGTAGCGCATCACGTCGGGGTCGGCGTCGAGCTCGATCTGGTGCTTGAGGTGCTCAACGGACAGCGGGACCAGGTGGATTCGTTCGGTTCGCAGGATCGGCTGAGACATGGTGTACGTACTCCTGGAGAGGTGAATAGGCGCAAGCCGGGTTCTGGCGGCTCGCGTCGTCGCGGTGCGGGGGAGGGTCAGGGCTGCCTCGGCCAGACGGCCTGCCGCATCTGTTCGTCGGTCATCGCCTCGGTCCGCTCCGCAGGGCTGGCCTGGAGGCCGAACCCGGTGAGCAGCACCTCGGCGTAGCGGCGCCAGTTGCCGGGGGCGATCTGCTCGGTGCGGTCGGAGACGGTCCCGAGCATGTAGAGGAGGTTGTACGCGTCGGAGCTGGTGAAGTCCGCGCGCACGGCCCCGGCCGCCACCGCCCGCTCCACGAGTCCGTCCACGCGGCGGCCGAGCTCGTCCGCCATCTCCGCGATCTCCGGCTGGTCGAGGCTCGCGTGCTCGAGGATCAGCTCGAGCGCCGGGTCCTCGGCCCGCCGTGTGGCCGCCGCCAGCAGGTAGTGCCGCAGCGCCCGGCCGGGCTCCTCCTGTTGTGCCGCGTCCGCCGCGAGCTGCCGGAAGGTGGTGAGTCGCTCGGCGTACAGCGTGTTGATCAGTGCCTGCAGGTCCGGGAAGCGGCGGTAGACCGTGCCGACGCCGACCCCCGCCTCCCGTGCCACCTCGTTGAGGGTGACGGCGGTGCCGCGCTCGGCGAGCATCCGGCCGGCGGTCTGCAGGACCAGCCGGCGGTTGCGCTCCGCGTCCGCCCGCAGCGGACGCCCGGTGCCCTGGGTCATACCGGGACGACGTCCAGCACCGAGAGGTGCCGGACCCTGCAGGCAGGCGGTACGGCGGCTCCTTCCCGGCGCAGCCGGAGCCTGTGTGACACGGGCACTCCTTACTCCACGACCTCTTCGGCACCTCCACCGTACACGAAAGCGGATAGATCTATCACCTTACGGGATGCCGGGACGCCGCCGATCCAATCGGGTGATCTACGGCAGCGTGGTGCGTCTGGTCTGGCACGCGGGCGGGGGAGGCTCCGCGTCAGGCCGGGGCGAGGACGCAGAACTCGTTGCCCTCCGGGTCGGCGAGGACGATCCACGGGACGTCGCCCTGGCCGACGTCGGCGGGCGTCGCGCCGAGGGTCTGCAGCCGGGCCACCTCCGCCGTTTGATCGTCGCCGCGATACGGCACAACGTCGAGATGGACGCGGTGCCGGATGTCCTTCAGGTGGGGCGTGCGGAGGAACTCCAGATACGGCCCGACATCCTTGGCGGAGCGCAGCAGCGCATGATCGTCGGTCACCTCGTGCAGGGTCCAGTCCATCGCCTCGCCCCAGAACCGGGCCATGGCCCGCGGGTCCGCGCAGTCGACCACCACCGCGGCGATCGGCCCGGTGTCCCGGTAGATCTCCCGAGGCTCCAGCACGCAGAACACGTTGCCCTCAGGGTCGGCCAGCACCGTCCGGGGGACGTCGTCCTGGCCCACATCGGCGGGTGTCGCACCGAGCTCCTTCAGGCGCGCGATCAACTCTGTCTGATGGGCCGCCGAGGTGGTGGCGAGTTCGAGGTGTACGCGGTACTTCACCGTTTCGGGATCCGGGACGGCGATGACATCGACGCAGACAGGGGCGTCGGGGTCCGTCCAGACGAAGCCCACGGGTGCAGCGCTGGTCGCACCGTGCCCCGAGCGGGAAACCCACCCGAGCGCCTCCGCCCAGAACCGGCCGAGCGCCGCGTCATCCCGGGCCTTAAAATTCGCCTGAACAAGTCGCAGCGCCATGCGGCCCACTCTATGCCCAGCAAACAGACCAAGATGAACGACGGCGAGTTGGTCTCGCGGTAGGGACTGGCGGATCTGCACGACGAGCTGCTTGTTCAGGCGCCGCCGCCCTGCGGGGCGGCTCGATTGAACCGAGCGGTCTAGCCTCGGGCACCTCTTGACCGTCGGTCCTCATCATCCGCGCAGACGGCCGCGCCGAGTGCGGTCGTCCCGCCGGATCTGGCAGCGGTCCGTCTCTGCGGTGGTACGGCCGAAACCCAGGTTGGTTGACATAATGTGCATTATCGAACGTCTTGAGCTTCCCGTCGGGAGTGCCCTCTCCGCCCGTTCGGCCGGCCGGCCGGTTGATACGGATTCCAAGGGCGTCTCGTGGTGTTCGGTGACCTCCTTCCCGGACGACCGGAGCCACGGCGGCTTGCGCTTCGCGCAGGTTTTGCGGGGCAATTTTGCGGAAAATCTTGTCGCGGATGCGCCCGCGCCGTCGGCGGACATGCTCCACGCCGCCGTCGATCTCTACCGCCGATGGTCCGATGCCGGCGGAGTGATCGTTGAACGGCGCCACAATGCCGAGAAGCTCGCCGTGCAGTACCTCCATGACGTCATCGATCAAGGCTGCTGACCGAAGCGGGCCTGCATACACCGGTACGCCTGGTGGATCCCGGGCCGGCCAGCCGTTCGCGACGGTGTCGGCCGACGCGGGCTACGCCGACCAGGCCCATCTTGCACGCGTGCCGCTCAGCGCCCTACTCCGATGACTTTGACCAGGCGAAAAGGTCCACGACGTTGCCGTCCGGGTCTCGCACCTGTGCATAACGCTGTCCCCACGGGGCGTCCCAGGGCGCTTTGACCGGCGGGTGCCCGGCGGCGACCAGGTCGGCGTAGGAGCTGTCGACCTCAGCCGGATCGGAGCACAGGAAGGCCCAGCCGCCGGAGGGTGGCCCCGGCTGGTAGTCCGGGTCGAAGGACTGCAACGAGGCGTGTGTATCCCACATGAGACGGATGCCTCCGGCGACTGTCGCCTCGGCGTGCGGGTCCTGCTCGGCACCGGCCGGGAACTCCAGGCCGAGCCGGCGGTAGAAGGAAAGGGATGCTGCCATGTCGGCCACCGCAAGGCCGATCGCGTTGAATGTAGGTGCCACGGGCACCGACGGTACGAGGAGTCCGCGCCAGGGCCTTGAAAATCGGACGCCGGCGAATGTCGACGCGCAGCGACGTAGGGTCATCGACCGTCGGACGCTGGTGTCGTGTCGGTGCAGGTGGCAGGGATGTCACCCGGTGAGGTGGCACGACGCTAGGTGATCGGTGTATGCGGCCGGTACCCTGATGGTATGCGTGAGGTGCGCAAGGAGCGGGTCACCGTGACGATGCCCGCGGACGAGGCCGCGGCCGTGCGGCGGCTCGTCGACGCGGGCGGCGCCGAGTCGGTGTCGGCGTATGTGGCCGAGGCGGTGCGGGGCCGGTTGGCCCGGGACCGTGCGTTGCTGGCGTTGAACGAGTTGTACGCGCAGCGTGGGGTGCGGCTGGACCCGGAGCACCACGCGTGGGCGCGGGAGGTGCTGGGGGTGGCACCTACCGGCGGGACGGTGTCGTGACCGCGGTCGGCGGGCGCATCCTCGACAGTTCCGCGATCCTGGGGTTCGTTGCGGGCAAGCCGTATTCGTCGGCGATCGTGTGGCACGCCGTGGACCGGGGTGTGGTGCTGGCCGTGCCGGCGGCGGCGCTCGCCGAGGCGTGGGCGCAGACGTCTCCGAAGGACTATGACGTGCTGCAGGTGCTGCTGACCCTGCCGGTGGTCGTGGTCGACGACCTGACCGCGGCGGACGCGGTCGACAGCGGTCGGTTGCTCGCCGGTGAGGGTGGGCCGGCGCTGGTCGCCGCGGCGCACGTGGTCCGGCGTGCGCAGGCCCGTCCGGGCTGGGCGATCGTCACCGACCGGGCGGAGATGCTGCGGTCGTTGGACCCGCACGCCGAGATCGACGAACTCCCCTGATTCTGTGCTTCTCCCCTGCCGTACGGTGTGTCGCGTTCGGAAAATGTCGGTGGTGGCTGGTATGAACATTCCGACACATGTTCGATTCGGGGTTGGAGGATGCCATGGTTGCCGCGCGGACCGCGGCCAAGGGGTTGTCGACAGTGGATCTGGAGCAGATCCGGGACACTCTCGCGGCCGGCCGGAAACCGAAGGTCGTGTTCACCGAGGCCGCCGGGCAGATCGCCGGGCAGTTGGGGCAGGTCGTGGCGTTGACCGACCCCGACTTGTCCGACGAGTGGGTCGTCGTGCGGTTCGGCCGCGACGAGCTGCCCTTCTCCCCCACTGACCTGGCGATCGCTCCGAAGGCGCCAGCGAAGAAGGCCCCCGCAGTTCCAGCCCCTCGTGAGGAGACCCCAGTGCCAGCCCTGTCCACCGCCGGCGCCACCGACACCGCGGCCGCTCCGACCGGCGACGCTCCCGCCCCGGCGAAGGACGCGCCGGAAGTTCAGGCGGCCGCCCCGAAGCCCGACAAGGCGGAGAAGGCCGAGGAGAAGTCCGACAAGCCCGAGGCCGCGGAGCCGGCGAAGCCCGCCGCGAAGTCGGTCCCGGCGAAGAAGGCCGTGGCGAAGGCGAAGGCCCCCGCGGGTCTGACCGTCACGCTCGCCTACGCCGACGGTGAGTGGACCGTCGCGGCCAACCAGGGCGCGAAGTCGCTCGCCAAGCCGTACATCATCAAGGCCAGCGAGGCGCTGAAGATGGTCGGCATGCTCGACGTCCCCGGCGTCCACGAGGCCGTCGAGGAGATCGTCGCCGCCGCGCGGGCCGAGGCCGAGACCCAGGCCGAGCGGCTGCGGGCCGAGCTCGCCGAGATCGAGGCCCGGCTGGCGGAGCTCCGCGAGGCGGAGTAGCGGCGGAGTAGCGGCGGAGTAGCGGCACAGCAGGGTCGCTGGCAGCCGCCGGGGGCCGGGCACGCGACAGGGACGAGCCGAGGGAACGGTTGCGCCGCCTGCCGGCGGCGCTACCGTTCCATGGTCGACTCACCCCGGGTCGGCGGTTGAGCAGGGTCGGCAGGACGGACTGACGTGAACGACGGCGAGACGGCCGACACCTCGGCAGCACACGGCACCACCGTGACCGGCCCCGGTCCGGGCGCTGCCGCCGGGGCCCTGCCGTCCGCCCCTGCGCTGAACGGCACCACGCCGGCCGTCTCGGCGCCGTCAGGTGCCGCTGCTGTCACGGCACCGGCACCCACGACGCCGCCCCCAGCTGACGCGACACCGCTGGCCACGCCACCGTCGACTCCGCCGGTCCCCGGGGCCGGGACCGAGCCGTGGACCCAGCCGCCCGCGGCCGACGCCCCGACAGCGCCGCCGCCACCGGGGCCGCCACCGGCGGCACAGACCGCGCCGCACACCGGCAGCCCCGCCGGCACCGGGCCCGCCGTGCCCGTCGGTCCCTGGCGGGCGCCGCGCACCTGGCGGTTCCTGCTCTTCCTCGCCCGGCTCGTCGTCATGCCGATCGCCCGGCTCCGCGTCACCGGGGACGTGCCCGCCGAGCTGCGCACCGGGCCGGTGATCTTCGCGGTCAACCACATCGGGCCGTTCGACCCGATCGCCATCACCGCCGCGTGCCGGGTCATGCGGGTCGCGCCGCGGCTGATGGCCACCGGTGGGCTGTTCCGGGCGCCGGTCGTCGGGTCGGTGATGCGGGCGGCCGGGCACATCCGGATCAACCGGCGGCAGGCGAACGTGGCCGAGGCGGTCGACGACGTCGTCGGGGCGCTCGCGGCCGGGTCGCACGTCATGGGGTATCCGGAAGGGCGGATCACACTCGACCCGGGGATGTGGCCGGAGCGCGGCAAGACGGGCATGGCGCGGATCGCGTTGCGGACCGAGGTGCCGGTCGTGGCGGTCGCGCAGTGGGGTGCGCACGAGGTGGCGGCGTGGGGCGGGTTCGGGCCGACGGTCCGCACCGTGTGCCGGTCGCTGGTGCGCCGGCCGGTTGTCCGGGTCCATTTCGGTGGCGTCGTCGACCTGTCCGGTCTTGACCCGGTGTCGCCGGGGGCGGCGCAGAGGGCCACCGACCGGATCATCGACGCGATCACGGCCGAGCTGCGGCCGTTGCGGGCCGACGAGCCGCGCCTGCCGCGGTATGTCGACCCGATCCGGCCGCTGACCACGCAGCGCCGGCACGTTCCGCGGAACCCCGCTTAGCGGAGCGGGAACTCGGTCACCGTCTCCCACAGTTCGCCGGGTTCGCCGCTGATCAGCCGGACGGCGCCGACGGTGAACGGGATCGGCAGGTGGGGTGCGACGGCGGCCGCGGCGTGTTCGAGCCGCGGCCCGGGGGCGCCGTCGCCGATCGTCAGGTGCGGGACGACGTCGTCGTACGCGCCGCCGTACGGGGGTGTCTCGGGGAACCGCCGCCACACCGCCGTGGTGAGGTCCCGGAACGGCTGGTCCGGTTCCGGTGCGGCCCACACGACGGTGTCGCCGAACCAGGCGACGCGGGTGAGCGCGGCCCCGAACCGCGGTGTGGCGCCGACGACGTCCCGCAGGGCGGCGAGGACCGTGCCGTCGACCCGGTGCGGCGGCAGGAACGGGTAGAGGACCGTGACGTGGGCGGGCACGCCCCAGGACGCGGCCGGGTCCAGCACCGCCCGTAGCGGGCCGACCACCGGCTCGGCCTCCGGCACGACCACGATCAGCGCCGTCTGCATGCGCACAAGTCTGCCGCGTCCCGCAACCGTTCCGAACCCGGGAATGCCCGGGCGGTGCCGAGAGGGGAACGACGGATCGGTGCCGGTGGAGGACGAGGGCCTGACCAGGGTTCCTTGATCGAGGGAAACTCCAGGTCGTCGGGACAGCCTGAAGTTTCCCTCGATCAAGGTCGGCGCGACCGACGGACCGCGCGCACCCGACCGTGCCCCCAGGCGACGGCGGAACGCGGGGGTCGCCGACCGGCTCCAGGAGGAACTCGGGGGCACCGGAGGCACCGGGTGCGCGCGGCCCGGGCCGTGGCCGCGGACGGGGCCCCCAGGGGCCGGCGGCGAAAACCGGGTCAGCCGCCTTCGCGGCGCAGCCGCAGGTATGCCAGGACGGCCTCGCGGGTGGTGCGGACGCCGAGGACCTCGCGGGCCTCGGCGATGCGCCGGTTCGCGGTCCGCAGCGACAGGAACTCCGCCGCCGCCGCGGCGGCGATCGTCTCCCCGCCGGCGAGGCGCTCCAGCAGGGCCCGCTGCTCCGGGGCGAGCTGCGGGCCGCCGGCGGCGGGTTCCGCAGCGGTGCCGAGCTCGGCGTCGGGGTCGGTGGACACCGGCCCGATCCGGCCCAGGTCGGCGAGCAGTGCCCGGCCGATGTCGCCGGTGACGTCGCTGATCGCGACGATCCCGGCGCCGCGGGCGGCGGCGAGCAGCGCGAGCTCGGCGGTGTCGGCGTCGGTGACCCGGCCGAACAGGGCCAGCCGGGACTCGGAGACGTCCCACTGCTGGTCGGTCAGGGCGAAGCCTTCCCGGGTGGTCCAGCCGGCACGGGCCAGGCGGCGCAGGACCGCGGTGGCGTCACCGCCGGAGGCCACGACGTATCGTGGCGCGAGCGCCGGGTCGCCGGCCATCAGCTGCCCATCCGCGAAAGCATTCGCCCACCATGCGATGAAGGTGCCGTCCGACACAAGACCACACGCGGGACCGCCACCCGCGTCATCCAAGCTCCTCGATTGCCAGGGCGGCGGCCTCGGTGCGGGTCCGGGCGCCGAGCTTGCGCATCCCGGACCGGATGTGGGTCTCCACCGTCTCCCGGGAGATGCCCAGCTGGCCGGCGATGCGGCGGGTCGGCTCCCCGTTGGCGACGAGGCGCAGCACGTCCCGCTCCCGGTCGGTGAGGTCGTCCCCGGCGCGGCGGCCGCGGGTGTCGCGGCGGATCGAGTGCCGGCGCAGTGCCCGGCGGGCCCGTCCGAGCAGGACGACCAGACCGGCCTCCTCGGCCAGGCGTTCGGCCTCCAGCAGTGGTGGTACGGCCTGTTCCGCGTCCTCCTCGAGCAGTCCCCGGGCGAGCAGGCAGCGGACCTCCTCCCGGCGGGCGAGGTCGCGCCAGGCGGCGGCGGCCTCGGCGAAGCGGTCCGGGGACTTCCACGCCTCCAGGGTCGCCACGACCGGCGGCAGGGTCGCGTCGCCGGGGTGCGGGCCGTCGCCGGTGACCCCGGCGTCGTAGGCGGCCCAGCGGGCGGTGATGCGGCGCAGCCCGTCGACGAGGGGCGGCGCCGGGTCGGTCGCGGGGGTCGTCGCCTGGTCCGGCTGGCCGTCGAGCCAGGCGGCCTCGCGGGCCACCCAGTCGAGGACCGGGCCGGTCGTCGCGGGCCGGTTCGGCAGGGCCTCCAGGCGGGCCCGGGCCGGGGCGAGCAGGCCGCCGTCGGCCTCGGCGAGGCTGGCCGCGGCGACGGCGTAGCCGCGGGCGACGGCCGGCAGGGTCCGGTCGGTGAGGTCACCGGCGCGGCGGACGACCTCGTCGATCTCCTCGCCGCGCAGCGCGTCGCACCACAGCTGCGCGGCGATGAACCGGGTCTGCCAGCTGTAGGCGAGGTCCCCGGCGCAGGCGGCGGCGGCCGCGGTGGCGGCCTGGGCGGCCTCGGCGAGGCGGGCGTCGGCGGTCAGGGTCTCCACGAGCAGCCAGGCGCTCCACCGGGCGGCGAGGGCGTCACCGGCCTGCCCGGCCGCGGACGCGGCGGACGCCAGGCCGTACTCCCAGCCGGGCTGGCGGGTGCCGGCCCGCACGGCGGCGATCGCGGCGCGCAGGCCCGGGTGGGCGGGTGCGTCGCCGTGGACCTTCAGCAGTTCCTCGGCGCGGGCGACGGCACCGCCGGGGTCGGTGGTGAGCATGCTCAGCAGCCGGATCCGGTCCCGGCCGCCGAGGACGTCGGCGGGCGCGTCGTCGGGGACCGCCGCCACGGCGGCCGCGGCGTCGGCCGCGGCGCCCTGCTGCAGCAGCGCCTCGCCGCGCAGGACCGCGGCGACCGGGTCGGTGGTGGCCGGGTCGACGACCCGCAGGCAGGAGCCGGGCCGGCCGGCGGCGAGCGCGGCGCGGGCCGCGGCGATGCGCACCTGCGGCTCGGCGGTCACGCCGGGCAGGTCGCAGGCGAGCAGCAGCAGCTCGGCACGGTCGCCGGAGGACTCGGCGGCCGCGGCGGCGCGGACCGCGACCTGGTAGGCCTCGGCGCCGGCGCCGGCGGCGGCGAGGTGCCGGGCCGCCTCCCGCGGCGGGACCAGGGTCGCGAGGCGGCGGTGCAGCGCGGCCCGTTCGGCGGGGTCGAGCAGGCCGGCGGCGACCTCCGCCGTGTACGGGGAGACGGGTGCGGCGATGCCGTCGTCGATGTCGACGAGACCGGTCGAGGTGAGCTCGGCGAGGCCCTCGCCGAGGACCGACGCGCTCACCGGCCGGCCGAGCAGGCCGAGGGCGGCCATCGCGGTGCGGGCGGGGCGGGTCAGGTCCGCGAGGGCGCCGGCGACGGTGTAGGCGAGGCCCTTGTCGAGGCCGTCGCCGGTGTCGCGGGGCGTGCCGCCCTGCGCGACGTGCTTGGCGAGCGCGGTCACGGCCAGGGGCACTCCACCGGCGCGGCGGACCAGGTCGGCGACGACGGTCGCGCTCGCCGACGGGGCGATCTGCCGTACCAGTGCCGCGGCCGCGTCGGCGGGCATCGCCGGCGTGTTGAGCCACGCGCCCGAAGCGGCCGCGGCGCGGCGCAGCGCCTGTTCGGCGTCGCCGGGCAGCCGGTGCGGGGTGCGTAAGGTGACGGCTATCCGACAGTGTTCGGCGATGGCGGGCAGCGCGGCCATCGTCAGCGGATCCGCCCACTGCAGGTCGTCGAGGAGCAACAGGCCGTGACGGACGCGGGAGCGGACGGCCTCGGCGAGCAGCGGCGCCTCGTGTGACGGGAGTCGCACCCGCACCGCGCGGGACAGCGGCAGGGCCGGCACACCCCGCAGCATCGCGAGCGCGCCGCCGGTGAACACGGCACCGCGGAACGTCTCCCCGAGCCGTTTCAGGACGGTTGTGCGGCCCGTCCCGGGTGCCCCGGCGATGACCACGAGACCCGGGTTACGCAGGGCGTCCACCGCCGCGGTGACCAGGTCAGCAGGCGGCCACACCGCGGCACCCACCGTCGCCCGGCCGACCACCGGCGCGCCGGTCTCGGGCTCATCAGTCGGTGCCTCAGGCACGGGTCGCCTCCATTCGTGGCACGAACATGGGATCCTGCGCGCGCAGGATATTCGTAATGTGTGTGCCGTACGTGCGTGACATGACGGTTCTGATTCCATCCAGGAGCGAATAATGAGCGAGGTCCACCCCTTGGACACCCGAGGGTACGTCGGCATTGTGGCTGAACCCACCGGCCTCGCGCAGTCGGTGATCAGTCTGTGCGCGACGCCGAACCGGGGCTGACCCCGTGGCTCCAGGACCACTCAGCTCCCGCGTCGCCGACCTGTGCGCCGAGGTCGGCAACCGTCTCGGCGGCGCCGCCCAGGCACAGGTGGTCGACGTGCGGCGGCGCCTCGGCGAGCCGCTGCGGGTCGCGATCGCCGGCCGGCTCAAGTCCGGCAAGTCGACGCTCGTCAACGCCCTCATCGGCCGGCGGGTCGCGCCGACCGAGGTCGGCGAGTGCACCCGGATCGTGACCCAGTTCCGCTACGGCACCTCCGACCGGGTCGACGTCGTCAAACGCAACGGTGCCCGGGTCAGCCTCCCCCTCGACGAGGCCGGGATGATCCCGCAGCGGCTCGGCGTCGCCCGCCACGAGGTCGCCTACGTCGACGTCACCCTCACCAGCGACCACCTGCGCGACCTCACCGTCGTCGACACGCCCGGCCTGTCGTCGGCGAACACGTCCGTGTCGGACCAGGCCCGCCGGTTCCTGTTCTCCGAGGCGCCGATCGACGACGACCTCGACTCGGACTCCGCCGGCGCGCTCTCCGGCGCCGAGGCGATCATCTACGTGTTCACCCAGTCCGTCCGCGAGGACGACGTCCAGGCCCTCGAGGCGTTCCGGTCGATCTCGGCGCGGCTGTCGTCGAACCCGATCAACTCCCTCGGCCTGTTCAACAAGGTCGACAAGCTCGCCGGCGGCGGCCAGGACCCCTGGCCGATCGTCGCGCCGCTCGCCTCCGACCAGTCCAAGGTGCTGCGCCGGGTGGTCTCCGACGTCGTGCCGGTGGTCGGGCTGCTCGCCGAGACGACCGAAGCCGGGCGGCTGACCGCCGCCGACTGCGAGGCGCTGCGGCAGCTCGCCGCGCTGCCCCAGGGCGAGCGGACCGTCCTGCTCGCCTCCGTCGACCTGTTCACGTCCCGGGAGTGCGGCATCACCCGCGAGTCGCGGGAACGGCTGCTGCGGCTGCTCGACCTCTACGGCATCAGCTTCGCCATCGCGCAGCTGGTCGCCAAGCCGACCCTCGCCACCGGCGAGCTGGTGCGGATGCTGTTCCAGGCGTCCGGGTTCCCGCGGCTGCGGCAGACCCTCGACCACGCGTTCCGGTGGCGCACCGACGCGATCAAGGCCGGGTGGGCGCTGTCGAGCCTGGAGAAGATCGCCAGCCACGCCGAGCGGCCCCACGACCGGGAACTGCTGCGCGACGCCATCGAGCGGGTCCTGCAGCAGCCCGAGTCGCACCGGCTGCGGCTGCTCGAAGTGGCGCAGCTGGTCACCACCGGCGCCGTCGACCTGCCCGACCAGATGGAGGGCGAGCTGACCCGGCTCGCGCTGTCCAACGACCCCGGCTGGATCCTGAACCTGCCGCAGGCCGACCGGGACCAGATGGTCCGGGCCGCGCTCGACGCCGCCACCCGCTGGCGGGCCTACGCCGTCGCCGGGGCCAGCCCGTCCCAGTCGCGGGTCGCGCTCGTCGCGCACCGCGGGTTCTACCTGCTGTCCCAGCGCATCCGCGGTGGCCAGGCCCATGCCCGGTAGCCGGTCCCAGTCCTATCCAGCGAACCGTCCAGCCCCTGTTCGTGGCCCCGACCCCCAGGAGCCGAAGATGTCCTCCAACAGCAGCCTGCGCCTCATCGCGGTTGCCGTAGCCCTGACCGTCGCGGTGCTCACCGGCGTGGCGACCGGCCTGCTCAGCGGCGCGCCGGACTGCCCCGCCGCGCCCGCCCCGGTGGCCACGACCGCGCCGGCCCAGAACTCCGGCAGCGGGGTCGGGATCGGTGACGAGGTCAACACCCCGAACCAGCCGCCGGAGCAGAAGCAGACCGCCCCGATCGTGCAGGACCAGGCCGCACCGGCCGCGGCGTGCACGAAGCAGGAGGCGTTCGGGATCCGGGCGGCGCTCGTCGCGTTCGTCGGCGCGCTGTTCGTCGGTGCCGCGCTGCTGCTGCTCATGCTGCTGTCGGCGCGCCGCCCCGCCGCCCCGGCCACCGCCGGCGGGACGGGCGGGTCCGGCGCCGCCGACCGGCGGGCGCTGGTCCAGGCGTGCATCTACGTGCGGGACCGGGTCACCAGCAAGGCCCTCGGCGACCGGCTCGGCACCGCCCTGCAGGAGGCCGGGGTCACCATCCTCGAGCCCGTCGGGGCCCGGTTCGACCCGGCGCACCACGAGGCCGGCGGCGCCACCCCCAGCAACGACCCGTCGCTGATCGGGTCGATCGCCGCCGTCGAGGTCCCCGGCTACGTCGACCGGGACGGGCGGGTCCTGCGCGCCCCGATCGTCACCGTCTACCAGGCCGCCCGCAACGCCGGCGGCCCCACCGGCGCGCACCCGACGGTGGCGCACCACACCGGACCGGCGGGCACCACCGCACAGCAACCACGTAAAGGGCAGCAGCGATGACGCAGACCTCCGACGCGGCCCCCGCCGGGCAGGCCGCGAAGAAACCGGCCGACGCGACCGCGGCCCTCGGCAAGCTGCTCAAGGCCGGCGTCGACGGCAGCCTCGCGTACCTTCGCAAGATCGACCCCGACGCGGCCGCCGACATCGACACCGAGCGGCGCCGTGAGGTCACCCGCCCCCGGATCGTCATCGTGGGCGAGACCAAACGCGGCAAGAGCTCGCTGACCAACATGCTCATGGGCGTGCCGAACCTGTCCCCGGTCGACGCGGCCGTCGCGACCGCGTCCTACCTGGAGTTCCAGCACAACGCGCAGCACGGCGCCCGCGCGTACGTCCCCGGCCGGGAAGACCCGATCCCGCTGGGCCTCGGCGACCTGCGCGACTGGGGCACCGTGCTGGGCCGGCTGCCCGACGGGATGCGCCCGCCGCGGCGGATCGAGGTCCACCACTCGGCGCCGCTGCTGCAGTACCTCACGCTCATCGACACCCCCGGCACCGGCGGCCTCGACTCGATGCACGCCGAGGTCGCCATGGACGCGGTCGAGAAGGCCACGGCGCTGCTGTTCGTCGTCGACTCGTCCTCGCCGTTCTCCAAGCCGGAGATGTCGTTCCTCATCGAGGCCAGCAAGAAGGTCAACTTCGTGTTGTTCGCGCTGACGAAGGTCGACGCGTACCCCGGCTGGCGCACCATCCTCGCCGACAACAAGGGCCAGCTGCAGGCACACGCGCCCCGGTTCGGTACCGCGCCGTGGTATCCGGTGTCGGCGCGGCTGGCTGAGCTGGCGATGACCCTGCCGAAGGACGCCGCCGGCGAGCTCATCCGCGAGTCGCGGATCGCCGAGCTGCAGCACGCCCTCATCAACCTGGCCAGCAAGGGCCACCTCATGCAGCAGGCCAACGTGCTGCGTTCGGTGCGGTCCGAGTACATCCGCATCGACCAGGAGATCGGTGACCGCATGAAGGCCACCGACCCGGACCCGAAGGACGCCGAGCGGGCCAAGGAGGAACGGGCCCAGGTCGCCGCCCGCAAACGCACCGAGTCCCGGCAGTGGTCCCTGGCGCTGTCCACGGAGACGCAGCGGGCCCGGGTCGAGGCCACCACGCGGCTGCGTGGCTACATGACGCAGCTGCAAGAGCAGTTCATGGAGAAGATCGACAAGGGCGGCCGCAGCGACGTCAACAACCTGCCGCAGGAGGTCGACAAGGCGCTGTACGCGCTGTCCGTGCGGCTGTCCCACGACCTCGAGTTCCGGTTCCGCAAGGTCGGCGAGCGGGTCCTCGCGCAGGTGTTCCACCCCAACGAGCTGCAGCACGTGCTGCGGCAGCTCAACGCGAAGCTGCGCCACGCCCTGGGCACCAAGCCCCGCCGTGACGGCGGTGGCGGCGACGGCGCCATGGTCGTCATGTCGTCGGCCGGTATGGCGATGATGGCCGGCCGGGGCGCGATGGCCGGTGCCGGCGCGATCGGTCTCGCCGGCGTCGCCGGTGCCGGGCTCGTCATCCCCGTCATCGGCATCGGTCTCGGTCTCGCCGCCGGCGCGTACATGATCTTCAAGCGGAAGAGCATGACCGACAAGCAGCAGACCCGCACCTGGCTGCGGGAGGTCCTGGGCGAGGCCCGGGCCGCGCTGTCCGACGAGATCATGCACCGGTTCACCGACCTGCAGTACGCGCTCACCCTCGCCCTCGACGAGGCGATCGAACGGCGGCTCAAGCAGCTCGACGCCCACATCGCCAACATCGACAAGTCGCTCGCCGAGGACAAGGCGGAACGCGCCAAGCGCAAAGCCGCGCTGAACACCGAGCGGGAAGCGCTGCGCTCCCGCATCAAACAGGTTGACGAGGTTCTCGTGCGGGTACGTGCACTGGCGCCAAGCGCACCCGCTGACGCGGCCGACGCGCAGGCCGAGGCGTAGGGGGTTCCACCATGGACGGGCACTGGGAATGGTCCGAGTCAGGCGACACCGCCGACACCGCCGACCTCGGCGCTGACGGCGGCGGCCACGAACTCGGCGGTGAACTCGGCGGCGGACTCGGGCACGAGACGTTCGGCGCCGAGCTCGGCGGCCAGTTCGGTGACGGCGGCTTCGGTGACGGCGACCTGGGCGGGCACCACGACGCCCACACGGGCGCCGACGACCTGGAGGAGCCGCTCGGCACCGAGCACGCCGCCGAGGACTACGACCACAGCGTCGCCGCCGACTACGGCCACCACGACCAGCCCGCCGACCTCACCTCCACCGGGTTCGACGCCGGCACCGGCGACCCGGGTGACGTGGGCGACGCCGGGGACCCGGCCGGGGACGACCCGGTCGACAACCCGGCGGCGTTCGGCACCGACCCCGACGTCGACGCCCTCGGCGACGACCCGGCCTGGCACGAGGTGCCGTTCCCGGCCGAACTCCACCTGGAGGGGCCGCCGGAGCCCGTCGACGGCTACCCCTGGACGGACGTCGACGTCCTGGGCGGCCCCGACCACGACCTGTCCGCGGCCTTCGACCCGGCCGTCGTGATCGACGACCCCGCCCCACCGGCCGACCTCGCCACCTACGACGGCGCCGCCGTCCCCGACGGCGGCGACCCGTGGAGCTTCCTGCTCGGCTCCGAGGACCCGGCCACCAGCACGCTGGCCAACTACTGGGCCCCGCAGGCGTAACACACCCGCGTACCGCCCGCGGCCGGTGGGGCCGCGGGCGGTACGCGGGTCACGTACGACTGCTGGCCGGGGTCAGAACGCGGTTTTCAGCAGCACCGCGAACAGGATCACCACCAGGACCAGGACCACCACGATCACGGCGATCCAGTTGCGCTCACTGCCGTCGTCGTCCGGCTGCGGCGGGGTCGGGCGGACCGTCTGCGGCGGGAACGGGCCCGGGCGCTGCGGCTGCACCGGCGGCGGCTGCGGGCGGAACACCGGCTGGGGCTGCACCGCGGGACGCTGCTGCACCGGCGGCGGCTGCACGGGCGGGCGGGCCACCGGCGGCGGGGTCACCGGCCGCTGCGGCTGCACGACCGGCTGCACAACCGGCTGGGCCGGCGGGCGCTGCACCGCCGGGGAGACCGGGACACCCGACATGGGAGCCGCCGACACCGGAGCGTGCGTCGCCGGGGACATCGGCACCGCCGACACCGGCGGCGTCGGCCGCTGCACCGGCGGGACCGGACGCTGCGGCTGCGGCGGGGGCGTCACCGTGCGGGGCATGCCGGACGCGCGGACCGGGGTCACCGCGGCGCCGATGCACAACGCGCCCTCGACCACCACCGTCTCCGGCTGCTCCAGCGTCGTCGGCGCCACCCCCAGCTCGGTGTGGATCAGGTGCGCGGCGAGCGGGATCCGCGACGACCCGCCGACCAGGAAGATGCCGACCAGGTCCTTCGGCTGCAGCCGCGCCGACTCGATCGCCCGGGACAGGCACGACACGGTCCGCTCCAGGTAGGGCCGGACGAGGGTCTCCAGCTCCTCCCGGGTGAGGTGCGCGTCGATGTCCATCGACGGCAGGTGGATGTCCGTCGACGCGGTCCGCGACAGCATCTCCTTCGCGCCCCGCACGTCCTCGTACAGCATCCGGCGCAGCCGCCGGTCCGAGGCGTCCGTCGGGTTCGCCAGAGCCTCCCACTTCTCCCTGCGGCCGTCGGAGTACGTCTTGCCGAGGTGCTCGATGATCGCGTGGTCGAAGTCGAGGCCGCCGACGTCGGGCAGGCCGTCCTCGGCGAGGACCTCGAACCCGCTCTGGGTGCGGCGCACGACGGTCGCGTCGAAGGTGCCGCCGCCGAGGTCGTAGATCGCGAGGCTGCGGCCCACCGGAACGGCCGACCCGAGGACCGCCGTGAAGTAGGACGCGGCGCCGACCGGCTCCGCGATCAGGCGGGGCGTGCCGAGGCCGGCGATGCGGGTCGCCTCGATCAGCAGCGAGCGGCGCCGCTCGCCCCACCGCGCCGGGTGGGTGAGGCGCACCTCCTCGGGCGCGGCGCCGAGCTGGCGGCGGGCCTCGATGCTGACCTGCGACAACACGTGCGCGAACAGGCGCGGCACGGGCATGGGGTGGTCGCCGATGAACACCTCCCCGTCGTCGATGCGGCGCTTCGGGTTCGGCTCGAACCGGGCCGGGTCGAGCCGCGCGTTACGCTCGGCGTCACGGCCGACGAGGACCTTGCCGTCGGTGTTGAAGTACAGGGCAGAGGGCAGCAAAGGAGAGCCGTCGAACAACAGCGGTCGCATCCGGGCGTCCGCTGTGCTGCGGACCATCGCGACCGTGTTCGACGTGCCGAAGTCGATGCCGAGCACGCGCATGTGCGTCACCCTACCTTTGCCGTTCCACGCTCTGCGTCGGCCGTCAAGCCTGCCGTAACCCGCCGTTGCACCGCGCTGCCGAAGACCGCTGCATACTGGCCGCGTGAGGCAACACTGCCCGTACCTCGACGCGCCAGGACCGCTGGGCTTCGCCCACCGCGGCGGCGCGGCGGCCGGTGACGAGAACACGACAGCGGCGTTCGCTCGTGCGGTCGAGCTCGGCTACCGGTACATCGAAACGGACACACACGCCACCGCCGACGGGGTCGCGGTCGTGTTCCACGATGACACGCTGCGACGGCTCCTGGGGCATCCGGGTCGGATGATCGACTTACGGTGGACGGACCTGCGGACGCTGCGGGTCGGGGGCGCGGCGGCCGTGCCGCGGCTGGAGGAGGTGCTCGAGGAGCACCCGGCGACACGGTTCAACATCGACACCAAGACCGACCCGGCCGTCGACCCCACCCTCGACGTGGTCCGCCGCACCGGCGCCCACGACCGGGTGCTGCTCGCGTCATTCTCCTCGGCCCGGCTGGCCCGGATCCGCCGCGCCATGGGGCCGCGGGTCGCGACGTCGCTCGGGATGACCGAGGTGGCGCGGCTGTGGGCGGCGTCGGTGACGGGACGGCCGGTCCAGCTGCCGGAGAGTGTCGTGGCGGCCCAGATCCCGCCGCGGTACGGCTCGATCCGCCTGGCCTCCCCGCGCTTCGTCCGCTACGCCCACCGGCTGGGACTGCAGGTGCACCTGTGGACCATCGACGACGCCGCACAGATCGAGCACTTCCTCGACCTCGGCGTAGATGGCATCATGACCGATCACATCGAGGTGCTGCGCGACGTCTACCTCCGCCGCGGCATCTGGCACTGACCCTGCCCGGAGGAAGGCCGACCCGTGTCCATTGTGGAGAAGACGCCGCAGCTCAGCACCCGGCGCGAACGGGTCGGCTGGTACTTCTACGACTGGGCGAACTCCGCGTTCTCGACCACGGTCGTCACCGTCTTCCTCGGCCCCTACCTGACGTCGATCGCGGAGAAGGCCGCCGGCTGCGAGGGTGACGCCTGCGACGACGCCGTCATCCGCCCGCTGGGCATCGCGATCGCGCCCGGCGCCCTGTTCCCGTACACGGTGTCGCTGTCGGTGCTGCTGACCGTGTTCGTGCTGCCCGTCGTCGGTGCCGTCGCCGACCGGTCGCCGCGCAAGAAGGAACTGCTGGCGCTGTTCGCCTACATCGGGGCCGCCGCGACCGCCGCGATGCTGTTCCTGACCGGCGACCGGTACCTGCTCGGCGCCGCGCTGTTCCTGATCGCGAACATCGCGTTCGGCGCGTCCGTCGTCGTCTACAACTCGTTCCTGCCGCAGATCTCGAACGAGGAGGACCGCGACCGGGTCTCCAGCTTCGGCTGGGCGTTCGGCTACCTCGGCGGCGGGCTCCTGCTGCTGCTCAACGTCGTCGCCGTGCTGATGAAGGACAGCCTGGGCATGTCGACCGGCGACATCGCGCGGTACAGCATCGTCTCGGCCGGTCTGTGGTGGGCCGGGTTCACGACCATCCCGCTGCTGCGGCTGCGTAACCGGCCCGTCGTGCTCGACCCGTCGATCGGCGCCGGCACCGGCTCGGTGCTCACCGACGGGTTCCGGCAGCTGTGGCACACGCTGAAAAGCCTGAAGGCGTTCCCGCTGACGCTGTCCTTCCTGGTCGCGTACCTCATCTACAACGACGGCATCCAGACCGTCATCGCGCTGGCCAGCCAGTACGGCACCAAGGAACTGGGCCTGTCCGACGACGTCCTCGTGCCGACGATCCTCATGGTGCAGTTCCTGGCGTTCGCCGGGGCGCTGCTGCTGGGCTGGACGGCCAAACGGATCGGCGCCTGGAAGACGTTGCTGCTCAGCCTGGTGCTGTGGACGGTGATCGTCCTCATCGCGTACTTCCTGCCGGCGAAGGAGGCGGTGCCGTTCGTCGCGCTCGGCGGCGGCATCGGCCTGGTCCTCGGCGGCAGCCAGGCACTGTCGCGGTCGCTGTTCTCGCAGCTCATCCCGAAGGGCAAGGAAGGCGAGTACTTCGGGCTCTACGAGATCTCCGACAAGGGCACCAGCTGGCTCGGGCCGCTGCTGTTCGGCCTCGCCTACGACATGACCCGCAGCTACCGGGTGGCGATCATCTCGCTGCTGGTGTTCTTCGTCGTCGGGTTCTTCGCGCTGCTGGCGGTGCCGATCCGCCGGGCGATCGAACAGGCCGGCAACACCCCGCCGGCACGGTTGTAGCGACCGGACCCACCGGCCCGGCGGTCGCCGAGCAGCGGCTGCGGGTCGCGCCGGGGCGGCTGAAGTAGGCTCAGCCGTCGTGACCCCACCCAACGACGATCCCGATTCCTGCGTGGCCGCCGGCGACAGCCGGCTGCGGCGCGGTGGCTCGCTGAAGTTCTTCTACGGGCCGATGGACTGCGGCAAGTCCACCCTCGCGCTGCAGATGGACTACAACCACGCCCGGCAGGGCCGCCACGGCCTGGTCCTGACGACGATCGACCGGGCCGGGCCCGGCCGGTTGAGCACCCGCATCGGGCTGGGCAAGGAGGCCGTCGACGTCGACCAGGGTCTCGACCTGCGGCTGCTGGTGCGGGAGCGGTGGGCGAAGGGGATCCGGGTCGACTACCTCATCTGCGACGAGGCGAGCTTCTACACGGTCGAGCAGATCGAGCAGCTCGCCGATCTGGTCGACACGTCCGACGTCGACGTCTACGCGTTCGGGCTGGCCACCGACTTCCGCACCAGCCTGTTCCCGGCCGCGCAGCGGCTGTTCGAGCTGGCCGACGAGGTGACCCGGGTCCAGGTCGAGGTGCTGTGCTGGTGCGGCCGGCCGGGCCTGCTCAACGCGCGGGTCGTCGACGGCACGATCGCCCGGGAGGGCGACCAGGTGGTCATCGGCGACACGACCGACGCCGACACCGAAACCGACCACAAGGACGTGCACTACCAGGTGTTGTGCCGCCGTCACCACCGCACCGGCGACCTGGGCCCGGCGGCCCGCGCGGAGGGGCAGCTGCGGCTGGTCTGAGCCCCCACCCCGGCGTACCGGGCGGTAACCTCGGCGGTATGACGCGATTCGTGCAGAACCCGCCGGTGCTTCGCGACCCGTACACCGGCGACCCGCAGCTGCGCGGCTGGCTCGACCGGCTGCTCGGCGAGGACGGCCACGCCGCTGCCAAGGGACGCCTCGCCGAGCTGTCCGCCGAGGTCCTCGGGCCGCTGCGCGCCGCGCACCACGACGCCGAGACGCACCCGCCGGTGCTGACCCGGTTCGACGCGTGGGGCAACCGGGTCGAACGGATCGACACGTCCGCCGGCTGGCAGACGCTGCGGGCCTCCGCCGCCCGCCACGCCGTGGTCGCGCTGCCGTACCTGCCCGAGGCCCGCGCCGCCTGGGGCGCCGGTGCCCGGGTCGTGCAGCAGGCGCTGCTGCACCTGTGGGGGCCGGAGTCCGCGACGTTCACCTGCCCGGTCGCCATGGCCGACGGTGCCGCCGCGCTGCTGTCGCTGCCGGGCACGGCACAGGAGGTACACCTCCCATGGCTGGAACGGCTGACCACCACGGACCCGGCGGTGGCGGTGACGTCCGGGCAGTGGATGACCGAGTCGCAGGGCGGGTCGGACATCGCCCGGTCGACCACGACCGCGCGGCCCGACGGGCGCGGCGGCTGGCTGCTCACCGGCGACAAGTGGTTCTGCTCGGCGATCGACTCGGCGATGGCGGTCGCGCTGGCCCGGCCGGAGAGCGCCGGGCCCGGCAGCCGCAACCTGGTGCCGTTCCTCGTGCCGCGCTACGGCGCCGACGGGCGTTCCCCGGCGGCCGGGCTGCAGGTGCTGCGACTCAAGGACAAGCTCGGCACCCGGGCCGTGCCGACCGGTGAGGTGCGCCTCGACGACGTGGTCGCCTACCCGCTCGGCGACCCGGCGAGTCCCGGGCTGGCGACGATGATGACGCTCGTCGTGGTGACCCGGCTGCACAACGCCGCCGCGGCGGCCGGTGGGATGCGCCGCGGCCTCGAATACGCGCTGAGCTACGCCGCCGAGCGGGCCGTGGCCGGCGGCCGGTTGCTCGACAACCCGCTGCACCGGGCGACGCTCGGCGGGCTGGCCGTCGACGCCGCCGGTGCGTTCGCGCTCGCCGCGCACGCGTTCGCGCTGCTCGGCCGGGCCGAGACCGGTGACGCCGCCGCCGCGGCCGAGCTGCGGCTGGTGGCGCCGCTGGCGAAGCTGGTCACCGGCCGGCTCGCGGTGGCGTCGGCGAGTGAGTACCTGGAGTCGTTCGGCGGCGCCGGCTACGTCGAGGACACCGGCGTCCCGCGGCTGCTGCGCGACGCGCAGGTGCTGCCGATCTGGGAGGGCACCACCAACGTGCTCTCCGTCGACGTGCTGCGTGGGCTGGCGGCCGGTGAGGGTGCGCGGCCGCTGCTGCACCGGTTCGAGATCGCCGCGGACGCGGCGGCGTCCGGGCTGCCGGGCGTCGCCGAGGCGCTGGTCGCGGCGGCGCGGCGGCTCGCCGCCGACGTGGAGACCGCGGCGGCGGACCCCCGCTCGCCGCGGGTCGTGGCCGGCGCGCGGGAGCTGGCGTTGCGGATGGGCCACGCCCTGACCGCGGCGCTGCTGCTGGAGCACGCGGCGTGGGCGCTGGACCGCGGCGACGAGCGGCCCGCGCTGCTCGCGTCGCTGTGGACGCTGCGCAGACTCGGGCAGTCGGACGTGTCGCCCGACCTGCACGAACACTTCGACCAGCTGGTCTGACCAGCCGACCCGGTCAACAGGCCCGGTCAGCGGGCCTGGCGGCGGCGGGCCCGGGCGGCGGCCAGCGCGTAGGCCGGGTCGCGGTCCAGGTTGTGCCGGTCCCGGTCGTAGCGGCGGGTGGTCCGCGGGTCGGCGTGCCCCATGGCGTCCTGCACGTCCTCCAGGGGCACGCCCTCGTCGCGGGCGGCGGTGGCGAACGCGTGGCGCAGCGAGTGCGGCGACAGCCGCTCCCACGCGGGCACGCCGGCGTCCCGGGCCAGCCGCCGCACCAGCCGGAACACGGCGTGCCGGTCGACCCGGCCGCCGGTCGCGGTGGTGAACAGCGGCCCGTCGGCGCCGCCGCGCACCGCCAGGTACTCCTCCAGGGCGTGCACGGCGGCCGGGGTCAGCGCCCGGCGGCGCGGCTTGCCGCCCTTGCCGGTGAACCGGACCGTGCGGTGGCCGCGCTCCGCGCCGACGTCGTCGACGTCGAGGGCGACGACCTCACCGACCCGCAGGCCGAGGTCGGCCAGCAGCGCCAGCACGGCGCGGTCCCGGGCGGCGGTCGGGCCGGCCAGCCGCGCGGCGGCGGCGAGCATCGCGTCGACCTCGGTGGCGCTCAGCCCGACCGTCGCCGACACGTCCCGGGCCACCCGGGGCCGGTCGGCGCCGCCGACAGGGTTGCTGGTCACCGCCTCCAGGCGCAGCAGGAACTGGTACCAGCTGGACAGCGCCGACAGTTTCCGGGCCACGCTCGCCGGGGCGAGGATCCGGCCGGTCCGGCCGTCCACAGTGGATTCCAGATCGCGGGCGTAGGCGTTGACGTGCAGGAACGAGGCGCGCAGCGGGTCGAGGTCGCGGGCGGCGCACCAGGCGAGGAACTGCTGGACGTCGCGGCGGTAGGCCGCCTTCGTGTGTGCCGACAGCCGCCGGTTGGCGAGCCAGCCCTCGGTGAAGTCGGTCAGGCCACCCGACGGCGCAGCCGGGTTCGGCACGGGCAGCGGGGTGGACATCGCCGCAGAGTCTAGGGATTCACCCGCCAGACCGTGGTGCGCTTGATCGGCGTGTCTTCGAGTGTCTGCGGCACCGGCACGTCGTAGGTGGCCACGAGGCTCAGGTGCTCCTTCGGCAGGTAGGCCCGGCCCGGGTCGCCGGCCAGCACCGTCGCGCCGCCGGCCGCGGCCCTGCGCAGGAAACCGAGCACGCGGGTGGTCATCTCGCGGCTGTAGAAGACGTCGCCGGCCAGTACGACTTCCGCGTCGGCGTCCCGGTCGAGGACGTCACCGAGCACGGCTGTGACGTCCACCTCGTTGGCGTGGGCGTTGACCTCGATCGCGGCGACCGCGAGCGGGTCGATCTCGACGGCGGTGACGTGCGCGGCGCCGGCCCGCATCGCGGCGATCGCCACCAGTCCGGAGCCGGCGGCCAGGTCGAGCACGCGCCGGCCGGCGACGAGGTCCGGGTGGTCGAGCACGTGCCGGGCGAGGGCCTGCCCGCCCGCCCACGCGAACGCCCAGAACGGCGGCGGCAGCTGCGCGCCGCCCTGGCCGGCCTCGGTCCGCTGCCACAGCTCGATGGCCTCCTCGGCCAGGTGCAGGCGCACCTCGGGGGCCAGCGGCACGGCGGCGAGGCGGGTGTTGGCCAGGACGAACTCGGTGGACACGGAGATGGTCATCGCCCGGACGGTATCAAGCCGGGCTGTCACTCCTGCGTGCGACGCCCGTTCGTCGCGGGTTCGGTACCGTCGATACATGGGGGGCAATGCCGTTTTCGTCTGGATCATGCTCGGCCTGGCGGCCGTCGTGCTGATCCTGATCGCCCTGTACGTGGACTCGTGGCGCCGCAAGGACGACGCCTGACTCCTCTGCACGCGCCCGGAACGGGATGGCGTGGCGATGCCGGCTGCCCCGGCACGGTATGAACACACGATGACCCCGCACATCAGCACCGATCAGCGCCGCGCCCGGCTGGCGTGGCGGCACGCCCTCGCCGGACCCGTCCCGCCGGACCGCGGGCCGCAGGACGTCACCGCCGACCTCGTGGCGCTGCACGCGACCGACGCGGCCACCGTCCACCTGGCCGTCGCCGCCCGGCTGCACGCGCCGCTCGTGGAGACCGTGGAGGAGGCGTTGTACGAGCGGCGAACGCTCCTGCGGATGCTCGGCATGCGACGCACCATGTTCGTCGTGCCGACCGGGTTCGCGCCGGTGGTGCAGGCCGCGGCCACCCGGGCGGTCGCCGCCGACCAGCGGAAGCTGCTCGTGCGGCATCTCACCGAGTCCGGCGTCGGCGACGCGGACTGGCTCGCGGACGTGGAGGAGGCGACGTACCGTGCGCTCGCCGCCCGCGGATCCGCCACCGCCGCGCAGCTGGCCGTCGACGAGCCGCGGCTACGCAGCCAGATGGTGTTCCCGCAGGGCAGCCAGTACGTCACCAGCCGGGTGCTGTTCCTGCTCGCCGCCGACGGGCGGATCGTGCGGGGCCGGCCGGTCGGCTCGTGGCTGTCCAGCCAGTACCTGTGGTCGACGGCCGACGGGTGGCTGCCCGACGGCGGGCTGCCGGCCCTGGATCCGGCCGCCGCCCGGACCGAGCTGGTCCGGGCCTGGCTGGCCCGCAACGGCCCCGGCACCGCCGCCGACCTGAAGTGGTGGACCGGCTGGACGCTGACGCAGGTCAAGGCCGCGCTCGCCGCGCTGGCCGCCGTGCCGGTGACACTCGACGGCGGCGACACCGGATACGTGCTGGCCGACGACGTCGACCCGGTCGCCGAGCCGGAGCCCTGGGTGGCGCTGCTGCCGGCGCTCGACCCGACCGTCATGGGCTGGACGAGCCGGGAGTGGTACCTCGGGCCGCACGCCCCGGCGCTGTTCGACCGCTCCGGCAATCCCGGGCCGACGGTGTGGGCCGGCGGGCGGGTCGTGGGCGGGTGGGCGCAGCGGCCGTCCGGCGAGGTGGCCGTGGAGCTGCTGGAGGACGTCCCGGCCGCGGTCCGCCGGGCCGTCGGCGGTGCCGCCGCCGACCTGGAGGGGTGGCTCGACGGGGTACGGGTGACCCCGCGGTTCCGCACGCCGCTGGAGCGCCGCCTCTCGGCGTGACCGGCGTCGAGTGTGACCGGCGTCGAGCGGGTCCGAAGTCCCCCGAATACCGGTCAGGAATTGTCAGTCCTCGCCGGTACGGTTCGGATCGTGGCGGTGTTGTGGTGGGTGATCGCGGTTCTGGTCGCCGGGTTCGCGCTGGTGCGGCTGACCGGCGCCGAGCGGGGCACCCCGCTGGTGCAGCTGTTGGCCTACACACCGTATGCGGCGGTGGCGGCGCTGCTCGCCGGGGCGGCCGCCGCGCTGGACGGGGCCTGGGCACCGGCGGCCGTGTGCCTGGCCGGCGGGGCGATCCTGGCGGCGGTCGTCGTGCCGCGGCTGATGCCCGGCCGGCGGGCCGGTGCGGGGGTGCGGCTGCGGGTCATGACGGCCAACCTGCTCTACGACCGCGGTGACGTGCGGGCGCTGCTCGAGCAGGCGAAGGTCGACGACGTCGACGTGCTCGCCCTGCAGGAGCTGAGCCGGGGCGCGCTGGAGGAGCTGGACCGGGCCGGGGTCGGCGGGCTGCTGCCGTTCCGGTCCGCGTGTCCGAAGTCGCGGGGTTTCGGCTCGGCGGTGTTCAGCCGGCATCCGATCGTGTCCGATCCGGGGCACGAGCCGGTGCGGCGGCTCCCGTCCGGGGTGCAGCAGGCCATGGCGACGGTGCTGGTGCCCGGCGCCGGGCCGGTGCTCGTCGAGTCGGCGCATCCGTGCGCACCCCATCCCGGCCGCACCGGCGGCTGGGCGCGGGACCTGGCCGCCCAGCCGCCTGCCGGGTCCGGTCCGGCACCGCGGGTGCTGCTCGGTGACTTCAACTCGACGCTCGACCACGGGCCGTTGCGGCGGTTGCTACGCACCGGCTACCGCGACGCGGCCGCCGGGCGGGGCCGGGGCCTGTTGCCGACCTGGCCGTTCCGCGGGGCGACGCGGCTGTTGCGGCTGCTGCCGGTGACCATCGACCACGTGCTGGTCGACCGGCGGATCGGGGTGCGTGCCGTCGCCACCAGGGTCACCCCGGGCAGCGACCACCGGGCGGTCGTGGCGGAGCTCACCATCCCAATGTCATACAGTGTATAGTATTAGATCTGCCTGTTCACCGACCCGAGGGAGCGACAGCACGTTGGACCGGACCATGGACCGGATCAGGATCGTCGGAGCCCGGGAGAACAACCTCCGCAACGTGACGGTCGAGGTGCCCAAGCGCGCGATCACCGTCTTCACCGGCGTCTCCGGATCGGGCAAGTCGTCGCTCGTCTTCGACACCATCGCCGCGGAGGCACAGCGCCAGCTCAACGAGACGTTCACCGCGTTCGCCCGGGCACGCCTGCCGAAGTACGGCCAGCCCGACCTCGACTCCGTGGACAACCTGTCGGCGGCGATCGTCGTGGACCAGAAGCGGCTCGGCGGAGGGTCCCGCTCGACGGTCGGCACGATCACCGACATCTCGGCGATCCTGCGGCTGCTGTTCTCCCGGATCGGGCAGCCGCACGTCGGGCACTCCAACGCGTTCTCGTTCAACGACCCGCAGGGCATGTGCCCCGAGTGCGAGGGCCTCGGCCGCACCACCACGCTCGACCTCGACGCGTTCCTCGACCGCAGCCGCTCGCTCAACGAGGGTGCGCTGCTGCACCCGGACTTCCAGCCCTCGACGTGGTATTTCAGGATGTTCGCCGCTTCGGGCTTCTTCGACCTGGACAAGCCGCTGTCGCAGTACAGCGACGAGGAGTGGCACAACCTGCTCCACGCCCGCACGAAGATCCCGATCGACGTGCAGGGCGCCCCGATGAACGCCGCCTACGAGGGCGCCGTGGAGAAGTTCAACCGGCTCTTCATCAAGCGCGACACCTCCGAGCTGTCCGAGCGTAGCCGGCAGACGATCCGGCGGTTCGTCACCGAGCGGGTCTGCCCGGCCTGCGACGGCGCCCGGCTCAACGAGGCCGCCCGCGACTGCCGCATCGACGGCCACTCCATCGTCGACCTGTCCGCGATGGAGGCCACCGAGCTCGTCGAGGTGCTCGGCACGTTCCGCGACCCGGTCGGCGCGCCGATGGTGGAGAGCCTGATCGACCGGGTCGGCAACCTCGTCACCATCGGGCTGGGCTACCTGAGCCTCGACCGGGAGACCGCCACGCTGTCCGGCGGCGAGTCACAGCGGATCAAGATGGTCCGGCACCTGTCCAGCGCGCTCACCGAGATGATGTACATCTTCGACGAGCCCAGCGTCGGCCTGCACGCCCGTGACGTGGCCCGGCTCAACACGCTGCTGCGTAAGCTGCGCGACAAGGGCAACACGGTCCTCGTCGTCGAGCACGACCGCGACGTCATCGACATCGCCGACCACGTCATCGACATCGGCCCGAGGGCCGGCGCGCACGGCGGCGCGGTCGTCTTCGCCGGCACCGTCGCCGAGCTGGTCGACGCGCCGACGCTCACCGGGCGGTACATGCGGCACAAGCTCCCGCTGAAGACCGGCGTGCGGCAGGGCACCGGCGTCATGACCGTCGCCGACGCCGCCGTGCACAACCTCAAGAAGGTCACCGTCGACGTCCCCACCGGTGTGCTGACCGTCGTCACCGGGGTCGCCGGCTCGGGCAAGAGCTCCCTGGTCAACGAGGCGTTCCTGGCGCAGCACCCGGAGGCGATCGTCATCGACCAGAGCGCGGTCGGCGCGTCGATCCGGTCGAGCCCGGCGACGTACACGGGGATGATGGACGAGATCCGGTCCCTGTTCGCCAAGGCCAACAAGGTAAGCCCGGGCCTGTTCAGCTTCAACTCCAAAGGTGCCTGCCCGGCCTGCCAGGGCCTCGGGATCATCTACACCGACCTGGCGTTCATGGACGGGCTCAAGTCGGCGTGCGAGGAGTGCGAGGGCCAGCGGTTCCGGCCCGAGGTGCTGCGGCACAAGCTGCGCGGCCGGTCGATCGCCGAGGTGCTCGACATGACCGCGGAGGAGGCGGCCGAGTTCTTCCCGGAGCCGAAGCTCCAGCCGATCCTGCGGGCCATGGTCGACGTGGGCCTCGACTACCTGCGGCTCGGCCAGCCGCTGAGCACGTTGTCGGGCGGCGAGTGCCAGCGGGTGAAACTCGCGACGGAGCTGTACAAGTCGGGCACCGTCTACGTCATGGACGAGCCCACGACGGGCCTGCACATGTCCGACATCAAACACCTGCTCGACATCATCGAGCGCCTCGTCAGCCAGGGCAACTCGGTCATCGTCATCGAGCACAACCTCGACGTCATCAAAAACGCCGACTGGATCATCGACCTGGGCCCGGAGGGCGGCAGCGGCGGCGGCCAGGTCATCTTCGAGGGCACCCCCGAGCAGCTGCTCAAGGCCGAGCACTCACACACAGCGGCCGCGGTCCGCCGCGACGTCGCCGCCTGAGCCTCCGCACGACCGGCCGCCCGCAGCAGCGGGACGCTCCCGGCAGCGCGGTGCGGCCGTGGGGCGGTGGCGCGCGACCGGGACCGGCAGCACCACGAGCGGCGAGCGGCCCGGTGCGTGATCGCGGAGCTTCTGGTGGGCTGGAACCCCGCAAAAACGTCCGTGATCATGCGCCGGGCCTGCCGCCCCAGGCTCGGCATGCCTGCGAGCGGCCGACGTCACGGCGGGCCCCCTCCGCGCAGCTGCGCGAGCTGTCACCGCCCGTCGTTGAGCCCGTTCACGATCGCGGAGTTTTTCGGGGCCTGGAAGCCTGTTGCGCAATTCGGATCTCTCGCGCGTCAACCCCGACAAAACCGCGCCGATCTTGGAGTTGTGTCCTTGACAAATCCGGACAAATTCGGAGGTTCATGGCGCCACAACTCCAAGATCGGCGCGTAGTTGGCTGCCGACGCTGTCCCAGCGAATTACGCAACAGGCTCCTGGAACCCAGGGAAAGCTCCGCGATCATGAAAACGGGCGCCGGAACGCGACCAGGGTCCACCGTCGGGGACCGGGGCGGCTGGGAGGGCGGGCACAGGTGGACCCCGCCCTCGGAGGGGGCATTTCGGGGGTTGCTACGCTCACGTCGGTTCGGTGAGCGTGCTGGAGTCCGACCCATCACGCTCCCACCTTTGCTTCAGCCGTCCGTGTCTTCGTCGAGGACGGCTTCCAGGCGGTCCAGGTGCCGCGACCACAGGCGTCGATAAGGCGCGAGCCAGGCGTCGATCTCCGCGAGGGGCTCGGGCCGCAGCTCGTACCAGCGACGCTGGGCGTCCTGCCGCACGGCGACCAGCCCGGCCTCCCGCAGCACCCGCAGGTGCTTCGAGGTGCCGGGCTGGGTCAGGCCGAGCCGCTCGGTCAGCGCGCCGACCGGCTGCGGCCCTTCCAGGAGCACGTCGAGGATCCGGCGGCGGGTCGGTTCGGCGAGCACGTCAAACGGGGGCACCCGGCAACGTTATATTCCCACCACGGCATGCAGCGAGTCGGGGAGTGTGCCCGGGTGCAGCATCCCGAGCCGCTGGGTGGCGCGGGTGAGCGCGACGTAGAGGTCGTTGGCGCCGCGGGGTGACTCCTCGACGATCCGCTCGGGGTCGACCACCACGACACCGTCGAACTCCAGGCCCTTGGCCTGCTTGACGGTGAGCACCACGACCCGGGACGACAGCTCCGGCTCGTCGCCGACGGCGGCGTCCCCGACGGTGCGCAGCACAACCGGTGCCAACTCATCGAGCAGCCCGGTGGGGACGATCACCCCCAGCCGTCCCTCCCCCGCGGCCTCGGCCTCCGCGGCGACCGCCTCGGCGAGGGCGTCGGCCAGCCGAGCGGGCGCCACACCGCGGATCCACGGCTCGGTGCCGGCCTCGCGGACCGAGCGCGGCGGCTCCAGAGCCGGGTCGATGTCGGCCAGGACCCGCGCGGCGACCGCCATGATCTCGGTCGGGGTGCGGTAGTTGACGGTGAGCTCCCGCAGCCGCCAGCGGTCCCCGACGTACGGCGCCAAGGCACCGCCCCACGAGGCCGCGCCGCCGAGGTCGCCGGTCTGCGCGACGTCGCCGACGACGGTCATCGACCGGCTCGGGCAGCGGCGCATCAGCAGCCGCCACGCCATCGGCGAGAGCTCCTGCGCCTCGTCGACGATGATGTGCCCGAAGGCCCACTTGCGGTCGGCGGCGGCCCGCTCGGCCGGGGTGAGCGCCTCGCCCTCGTCGTGGCGCTCGGCGAGCCGGTCGGCCTCGAGCAGGTCGGTGACGGACAGCAGCTCCGGGTCGTCCTCGTCCTCCAGGTCGATGGAGCGTGATCCGTACGCGATCTCGAGCGCGCCCTCCGCGTAGGCGATGCGCTGCCGGCGGCGCCGCTCCTCGATGATCTCCCGGACGGTGTCGTCCTCGCCGAGCAGCTCGGCGGCCTCGTCGAGCAGCGGCACGTCGGCCGCGGTCCAGCCCTTCCGCGGCGACCGCTTCAGCAGCGGCGACGCGCCGGCCGCCGCGAGCCGCGCGTCGGCGGCGAAGAGCCCGGCGACCAGCTGCTGCGGCGTGAGGATCGGCCACAGCCAGTCGAGGGCGCCGAGCACCTCGGGCTCGTTGCGCAGCTCGCGGCGGATCTCGGCGAGGTCGGCCTCGTCCAGGATCTGCGGGTCGCCGGGTGCGTCGTCGCCGCCGAGCGGATCGTCGGCATACGGGTCGACGCCGATCGTGTCGGCGACGACCAGCGACAACGCGTGGATGATCTCGGTGTCGAACGTCGGGCGGGCCAGGTTGTGCAGCTTGCCGGAGCGCCGGGCGCGCTCGCGGGCGTCCTCGATGACGGCCGGCTCGAGCAGGACCCGGTCGCCGTCGAGCATCTCCAGGCGCAGGGTCAGCGGCTCGTCGGGCACTCGCTGGCGGTCGCGGACCGCGGCGGCGAGCACGTCGACCATCTCGACCCGGCCCTTGATCTCGGCGATCTCGGCGGGCTCCTCCCGGTGCGCGACCACCCCCGGGAACAGGTCGCCCATGGTGCCCAGCAGCACGCCGGTCTCGGCGAGGGAGGGCAGGACCTGGGAGATGTACTTCAGGAAGGTGGTGTTCGGCCCGACGATGAGCACGACCCGCGACGACAGCATCTGCCGGTGGGTGTAGAGCAGGTACGCGGCCCGGTGCAGCGCGACGGCGGTCTTGCCGGTGCCGGGCCCGCCCTGCACGACGAGGACCCCGCCCAGGTCGGCGCGGATGACGTGGTCCTGCTCGGCCTGGATGGTCTCGACGATGTCCTTCATCCGGCCGGTACGGCTGGCGTTGAGCGCCGACAGCAGGGCCGCCTCGCCGGTGACGCCGTCGTGGGCGCCGCGGCCGGTGCCGTGGGTCTCGTTGAGGTCGAGGACCTCGTCGTCGAGGCCGGTGACCCGGCGTCGCTCGGTGCGGATGTGGCGGCGGCGCCGCACCCCGTCGGGTGCGGCGGCGGTGGCCAGGTAGAAGGGGCGGCTCGCCGGGGCGCGCCAGTCGATGAGCAGCGGCTCGTAGTCGTGCTGCTCGTCGAAGATGCCGATACGGCCGATGTAGCGCCGTTCGCCGTCGGCGAAGTCGAGCCGGCCGAAGCACAGGCCGTTTTCCACCGCGCCGTACTGCGCGACGCGTTCGCTGTACATCGTGGTGGCGGAGTCCCGGTGGGAGCGGTCGCCGGGTGTGCCGCCGCTCTGCAGCAATGCCCTCGTCAGCTGCGCCGATGCCTCCTCCCGGAGGACGTCGAGGTGCTTGTAGAGCGTGGTGACGTGCTCCTGCTCCTCGGCGAGGTCGGCTGTGTCGGATGAGTTTGACAATCCGTCTCCAGTCGGCTATATTTCGTTGCAGTCGGACGCCGCAAGGCGTCTTTTTTGTTGCCCGAACGCTCTACGATAGCCCACCCGCCGCTCATCGGGACAACCTCCGATACTGCCGCACCGACAGCGGGAAGAAGACCGCGACGAGTGCGAGCGGCCACACGACAGCCTTCCATGTGCCGCCGCCGCCCGGGTTGCCGAACAGGGCCCGGGCCGCGTCCGCGGTCGCCGACAGCGGGTTCCACGCCGACAGCGCGCCGAGCCAGGACGGCATGTCGGCCGGCGACGCGAGCGCGCTGGACAGAAACGCGAACGGCCACACCAGGATCTGGACCGCGATCAGCAGCTGGGCGTTGCGGCTGACGAGGCCGAGGTACACGCCGACCCACAGCACGGCGAAGCGCAGCAGGAGCAGCAGGCCGACCGCGGCCAGGGCGTCGAGGAGGCCGTTGTGCCAGCGCCAGCCGACCGCGAGCCCGCAGCCGATCATCACCAGCAGGCCGAGCGCGGAGGTCAGCAGGTCGGCGAGGTTGCGGCCGAGGACCTGCGCGGACGGGGACATCGGCAGCGAGCGGAACCGGTCCGTCACCCCGCGGTTGAGGTCGGTGGCGATCGCCTGGAACGTCGACTCGACCCCGAAGAGCATGGTCATCGCGAACATGCCGGGCAGGAGGTACTCGCGGTAGTCTCCCCCGCCGGCGACGCTCATCCCGCCGCCGAGGACAAACGCGAACATCACCACCAGCAGGACCGGGAACAGCAGGGTCAGGAGGACCTGGGCGGGTTGCCGGGCGAGGTGCGCGAGCTCCCGGCGGGTCATCACCCAGCCGTCGTGCAGTGCCCACTTCATGCGGTGGCGACCTCCTGTCCGGTCAGGTGCAGGAACACTTCGTCGAGCGTGGGGCGGCGCAGTGTGACGTCCTCGACGTCGAACCGCATGGCCGCGCCGAGGGCCGCGATGCGGTCGTGGACCGAGACGGTCACCCGGCGGCGGTCCGGGTCGACGGTCACCGGGCCGAACGCGGCCAGCGCGTCGGCGAGCGCCGCCACGTCCGCGGTGTGGCGGGCGACGACCTCCAGGCGGTCGTCGCCGAGCCGGGACTTGAGCTCGTCGGGTGTGCCGTCGGCGACGACCCGGCCGCGGTCGACGACGGAGATCCGGTCGGCCAGCTGGTCGGCCTCGTCGAGATACTGCGTGGTGAGCAGCACGGTGGTGCCGTCGGCGGCGAGCCGGCGGACCGCCGCCCACACCTCGGCCCGCCCGCGCGGGTCGAGGCCGGTGGTCGGCTCGTCCAGGAACAGCACCCGCGGGGCGAGGACCATCCCGGCGGCCAGGTCGAGGCGGCGGCGCATCCCGCCGGAGAAGTGCTGCACCGCCTTGTCGCCGGTGTCCGCCAGCCCGAACCGGTCCAGCAGCTCGGCGGCCCGCTGCCGGGCGCGGGCGGCCGGCAGGTGGCAGAGGCGGCCGAACATGACGAGGTTCTGGGTGGCGCTGAGGACCTCGTCGACCGCCGCGTGCTGGCCGACCAGCCCGATCGCGCCGCGGACCCGGTCGGGCTGGCGGGCCACGTCGAAGCCGGCGACCCGTGCGGTGCCGCCGTCCGCCCGGACGAGCGTGGACAGCACCCGCACCAGGGTGGTCTTGCCCGCGCCGTTCGGCCCGAGCAGCCCGTGGATCGAGCCGGCCGGGACGTTGAGGTCCAGCCCGTCGAGGGCGGCCTTGTCCCCGTAGCGCTTGCGTATGTGCTTCGCGTCAATCACGTTATACAGTGTAGAGAGTTTCTGCTCCGGCCGCGACCCGGCTGGAGCAAGACGATCTGCTGGCGGATTATCTATCCTGGAATCATGGCCGCCGCGATCACGCCCGACATCTCCTACCTGCTCGACCACACCAGCCACGTGCTGCGCACGCGGATGACCGCCGCGCTGGCCGAGGTCGGGCTCACGCCGCGTATGCACTGCGTCCTCGCGCACGCCCTCGGTGAGGAGCGCACCCAGATCCAGCTCGCCGAGATCGGCGGCATGGACAAGACCACGATGGTCGTCACCGTCGACGCGCTGGAGAAGGCGGGCCTGGCGGAGCGGCGCCCGTCGACGACGGACCGGCGGGCCCGGATCATCGCGGTCACCCCGGCCGGCGCCGAGATGGCCGGCCGCAGCCGGGAGATCGCCGACTCGGTGCACGCCGCCGTCCTCGACGCACTGCCGGAGGAGGAGCGGTCGGTGCTGGTCAGCGCGCTCACGCGGCTCACGCAGGGGCACCTGGGGACGCCGGTCGAGGTGCAGGGCGTGCGACGCGCACGACAATAAAACTCCGCAACAAGATGGTTCCGTAATAGACGATCTGCTACGGTTCCACCATGCCTACCAAGCACAGATGGCTCGCTCTCGCCGTCGTCGCCGCCGGAACGCTCATGGTGGTCCTCGACGGCAGCATCGTCACCGTGGCCATGCCGGTCATGCAGCGCGACCTCGGCTTCACGCCCGAGGGACTGACCTGGGTGATCAACGCGTACCTCATCGCCTTCGGCAGCCTGCTCCTGCTCTCCGGCCGCCTCGGCGACCTCCTCGGCCGCAAGCGGATGCTGCTCGCCGGCACCGTCGTCTTCGTCGCCGCCTCCGCCCTGGCCGGCTTCTCCGGCAGCGCCGGCATGCTCGTCGCCGCACGGTTTTTGCAGGGCGTCGGCAGCGCCATGGCCAGCGCGGTCAGCCTCGGCATCCTGGTCACCCTGTTCCCCGAGCCCCGCGAGCGCGCCACGGCGATCGGCATCTTCGCGTTCACCGGCGCCGCCGGCGCGTCGATCGGCCAGGTCCTCGGCGGCGTGCTCACCGACCTGCTGAGCTGGCACTGGATCTTCCTCATCAACGTGCCGATCGGCATCGCCACCCTCGCGCTCGCCGTCCACTACCTGCCCGCCGACCGCGGTCGCGGCCTGCGCGCCGGCGCCGACGTCCTCGGCGCGCTGTTCGTCACCGCCGGCCTGGTGACCGCCATCTACGCCGTCGTGCAGACCGGTGGCAACCGCCTGCTCACCGCCGGTGCCGCCGCGGTGCTGCTCGTCGCGTTCGTGATCCGCCAGGCCACGGCCCGCATCCCGCTCATGCCGCTGCGGATCTTCCGCTCCCGCCAGGTCTCCGGCGCCAACGTCCTGCAGATCCTCATGGTCGGGGCGATGTTCTCGTTCCAGATCCTCATGACGCTGTACATGCAGCGCGTCCTCGGCTACACCGCGCTGCGGACCGGCCTGGCGATGCTGCCGGCCGCGCTCGCGATCGCCACGGTGTCGCTCGGCGTCTCCGCCCGCGTCATCGCGCGGTTCGGCGAGCGGGCCGTCCTCATCGCCGGCCTGGTCCTGCTCAGCGCGGCCCTCGGGTGGCTGACCCGGCTGCCGGTCGACGCACGATACCTGCCCGACCTGCTCCCGGTGGTGCTGCTCGTCGCCGGCGCCGGCCTGGTCCTGCCCGCGGTCACCGGCCTGGGCATGTCCGGCGCGAGCGACGACGACGCCGGGCTCACCTCGGGCCTGTTCAACACCACGCAGCAGCTCGGCATGGCGATCGGCGTCGCCGCACTGTCCACTGTGGCCGCGTCCCGGACCGGTGACCTGCTCGCGGCCGGCCGCACCGAGCCGGTCGCGCTCACCGCCGGCTACCGCCTGGCGTTCACGATCGGCGCCGCCCTGCTGGTGCTGTCGATCGCCGTCGCCGCGCTGATCCTGCGTCCGGCGGCCCGGACCATACGACCCGAGCCCGCACCGGCCGAGAAGGCGCGGGTCTAGCGCGAGGCGCGGGCGGCGCTGATCACGGCGATGCCGAGGAGCACCACGGACACGCCGCCCACGGTCTCGCCGACCGCGTCGACGAGCGGCTTGCCCATGACCCGCCACGAGACGGTGAACCAGCCGCCGGTCAGCGCGGCGATGCCGGCCAGACCGAGCCGTTGGCCGAACTCCGAAGACACCCGTGGCCGCATCGCGCCCTCCCCTTGGTCGCAACCGCTCGCCGTTCCGAATCTAGCCCGGACACAGGCGCCTGACCATGCCGCGCGGCCGTCTGCCACACTGTCGCGCATGTGGCAGCGGATCGGGGGCGTCGTCGCGGCGGCCGTTGTGATCGGGGTAACAGCAGCACCCGCGGTGGCGTACGCGCCGTCGGCCGCGCCGTCGACCGGCCCCTCGGTGGGCCCGGCGACGCCCGGCACACCGGTGTGCACGATCAGCGACCCGCAGGTCACCGAGGTCTCGGGGCTCGTCGCGACCGACGACGGCTACGTCGTGGTCAACGACAGCAACATCGAACGGTCCCGGGTGAAGATCATGTTTCTGGACCGTCAGTGCAAGCTGACCCGCAGCGTCAGCTACCCGTCGAACGCCTTGGACCCCGAGGACCTCGCGGTCGCCGAGGACGGCACGCTGTGGGTCGCCGACATCGGCGACAACACCACCGCCACCGGCGGGTCCGGCAACCGCCGCTCGACGGTCGCGCTGTGGAGCCTCGCGCCGCAGGCGACCGTGCCGGTCATCCACCGGCTCGTCTACCCCGACGGCAAACCCCGCGACGCCGAGGCGCTGCTGCTCAACGGCGACGGCACCCCCGTCATCGTCACCAAGGACCCGGTCGGCGAGGTGTACGTGCCGGACGGGCCGCTGGCGGCCAACAACACCAGCGGGGTTCCGTTGCGCCGCGTCGGGTCGTTCAAGCCGAGGACGACCGGGACCGCCAACCCGTACGGCATCCTGGGCACCGGCGTGGTGACCGGCGGCGCGGTGAGCCCCGACGGCAAACGCGCGGTGGTGCGCACGATGTCGGACGCGTACGAGTTCGACGTGACCGACGGTGACGTTGTCGCCGCGATCACGAGCGGCACGCCGCGGATCACCCCGCTGCCGAACGAGCCGCAGGGTGAGGCGATCGCCTACACGCCCGACGGCAAGTCGTTCGTGACGGCGTCGGACCAGCCGAAGACGAGCACCATCCTGCGGTATACGCCGGTCGCTCCGCCACCGCCGCCGAGCCCGTCCGCCGCACCGGCCGCCGCGCCCGGCCCGGGCAAGTCCCGCTCGTTCCTCGACGGGCTCTCGCTGCGTGACGTGACCTGGATCGTCGCGGGGATCGGCGGTTTCGGCGTGCTGATGATCGCCGTCGGGGTGATCGGCGTGCGTCGTTCCCGGGCCGCCCGGCGCGCGATGATCGCGCCGTGACCGGACAGGGGTGACCGGTGGCCTACGTGTTCCTGTTCGTCGCCATCGCCGTCGAGGTCGTCGCGACCAGCCTGCTCAAGGCGACCGAGGGCTTCACGAAGCTGTGGCCGACGGTCGCCGTGCTCACGGGCTACACGCTGTCGTTCGTGCTGCTGTCCCAGGCGGTGAAGGCCGTGCCGGTCGGCGTCGCCTACGCGATGTGGTCCGGGCTCGGCACGGCGGCGATCGTCGCGATCGGCGCGGTGTTCCTGCACGAGCCGCTCAGCGTGGTCAAGGTGGTCGGGGTGAGCCTGATCATCGCCGGTGTGGTGATCCTGAACCTCGGCGGCGCGGCACATTAGGGTCCGGGCGGTCTGGGCGGTCCGGCGTGGACGCGGGCCAGCAGTTGCTCGTAGGGCGCGCGGCGGCCGTGGAGATGCTCGAGCCACCAGGTGATGCCGACTGCCTCGTATCGCCCGAATCGCTCGTCGTCCGGTCCGGCGGAGACGCCGGTGATCGCGACCTCGAACGGTGCGCCGCCGTCGCGGTGCCCGGCGATGCGGGCGAGGCCGGCGGCCACGCGCTCGGGTGGCATCGTCATCGCGCCCTGCTCGTCGTCGCCGGCGATGAGCCAGCCGTCCCAGCGTGCGGCCCGCCGCTGCGCCGCGCGGCTGTGCCCGCCGACCCAGATCGGCACGCGCGGACGCTGGATCGGCAGCGGCGCGAGGGTGACCCCGTCGACGGTGTAGTGCTCCCCGGCGTGACTGACCGGCCGCCCCTCCCACAGCGCCGCGACGACCTCGAGCGCCTCGTCGAGCCGGGCCGCCCGCTCCCGCCCGTCGCCGCGCTCGCCGAACGCGGTGAACTCGTCCGGCACCCCGCCGGCCCCGGCGCCGAGGACCACCCGGCCCCCGCTGAGCCGGTCGAGGGTGGCCACGGTGCTCGCCAGGACCGCCGGGCGGCGCCGCGGCAACGGGGTGACGGCGGTGCCGAGCCGGACGCGGGTCGTCGCCTGCGCCACGGCGGCCAGCAGCACCCACGGATCGGCCGACGGCACGCCCCACGCGAAGGCGAGATGGTCCCAGAGGAACACCGCCTCCCATCCGGCGTCCTCGGCCGCGCGGGCGAGGTCGACGACCCGGGCGGGCTCGGCGAGATCGCCGAGGGTGCAGATGTCCACGCCGTACCGCATGGCCGGATCATCGCACCGGGGTACGACAGTTTTCTCCGCTACCGCAGCCGGGTGACCGCGCCCGGCGGCGGCTCCGGCACGGCGCCGGGGTGCAGGATCGCGGCGAACGCCTCGACGCCGTCGACGAGCCGCGGGCCGGGCCGCACCACGATGCCGTCGGCGTCGACGGCCCAGACCTGCGCGTCCGGGAACCGGGCGGCGACAGCCGACGCCTGCCGGGCCGCGCCGTCGAGGTGGAACCCGCACGGCGCCACGATCACCACGTCGGGCCGGGCGCCGGTGAACTCGGCCCAGGTCGTCTCCACGGACTTCGCTGCGGGCCGGGCCGCGACCGGTTCGCCGCCGGCCGCCGACACCAGGTCCGGCACCCAGTGCCCGGCGGTGAACGGCGGCTCGACCCACTCCACTACCGCGACCCTGGGCCGCGGCCGGCCGGCGACGGCCCGCGCGACCGCTTCGAGGCGGCCCCGCAGGTCGGCGACCAGCCCGTGAGCGCGGCCGGGGACGCCGGTGCGGCCCCCGACGTCGAGGATCGTGCCGAGGACCTCGTCGAGCGTGTGCGGGTCGAGTGAGAGCACGTCGGCGCGGCAGCCGAGGTGGCCGAGGGCGTCCTGGACGTGCCCGGACGGAATGGCGCAGACCCGGCACAGATCCTGGGTGAGGATCAGGTCCGGGTCCAGCCCCGCGAGCGCGCCGGCGTGCAGGGTGTAGAGGTCGCGGCCGACGGCCGTCGCACCCTTGACGTAGTCGTCGATCTCCCGCGGCGACATGCCGCGGGTGTCCCGGCCGCCGACCACGACGGTCTTCTCGCTGCGCGCCGCCGCCGGCTCGTCACACTCGAACGTGACGCCCACCAGCTGGTCGGACAGCCCGAGCGCGTAGACGATCTCGGTGGCCGACGGCAGCAGCGAAACGAGGCGCATGCCTACAGAAACTGCTCCCCGCGGGCGGCCTTGTCCAGCAGGAGCCGCGGCGGTTCGAACCGTGCGCCGTAGCGGGCCGCCAGGTCCCGGGCCCGGGCGATGAAGCCGGGCAGGCCGCCCTCGTACTGGTTGACGTACTGCAGCACACCGCCGGTCCAGCCGGGGAACCCGATGCCGAGGATCGACCCGACGTTGGCGTCGGCGACGGAGGTGAGCACGCCCTCGTCGAGGCACTTCACCGACTCGACGGCCTCGGCGAACAGCATCCGCTCCTGCATGTCCTCGAACGGGATCCGCACGTCGGGCCGGGCGAAGTGCTCCCGCAGGCCGGGCCAGAGCAGGCCGCGCCTGCCGTCGGCGTAGTCGTAGAAGCCGGCGCCGCCGGCCCGGCCCGGCCGCCCGAACTCGTCGATCATGCGGTCGAGCACGGCGTCGGCCGGTGTGGGTGTCCACGCGTCGCCGTACTGCTGCCGGATCTTGCGCGGCAGGGTGAGCGTCAGCTCGTCGATGAGCTGCAGCACCGGCGCCGGGTAGCCGGCCTGCAGGCTGGCCTGCTCGATCGACGGCGCGGGCACGCCCTCGGTGAGCATCATCATGCCCTCGCCGGTGAACGTGCCGATGACCCGGCTGGTGAAGAAGCCCCGGCTGTCGTTGACGACGATCGGGGTCTTGCGCAGCTGCCGGACCACGCCGAGGGCCCGTTCCAGGGCCTCGTCCGAGGTCGCCTTGCCGCGGATGACCTCGACCAGCGGCATCTTGTCGACCGGGGAGAAGAAGTGCAGGCCCACGAAGTCGGCCTGGCGGCGCACGCCCTCGGCGAGCAGCGAGATCGGCAGGGTCGAGGTGTTGGAGCACAGCAGCGCGTCCGGCGCGACGACGTCCTCGATCTCGGCGAACACCTTGTGCTTGAGCGCCGGGTCCTCGAAGACGGCCTCGATGACGAGGTCGGCGCCGGCAAGGTCGGCCGCGTCGGCGGTCGGGGTGATCCGGTCGAGCAGGTCGGGGCCGCCGCGACCGTTGCGCACGAGCCGCTCCGAATAGGCTTTGCCGTTCGTGGCGGCCTCGACGGTGACATCCTTGAGCACCACCTGCATGCCGGCCCGCGCGCAGACGTACGCGATCGCGGCGCCCATCATGCCGGCGCCGAGGACGGCGACCTTCGCAAACGGCGCGGCCGACGACCCCCGCGCGTTCGCCGCCTGCAGGTCGAAGAAAAACGCCTTGATCATGTTCTTGGCGGTCTGCCCGGTGGCGAGCTCGACGAAGTACCGGCCCTCGATGTCGAACGCGGTCGCCAGGTCGACCTGGGCGCCCTCGACGGCGGCGGCGAGGATGTTGCGCGGCGCCGGGTAGGGCGCGCCCCTGAGCTCCTTGCGCAGCGTCGCCGGGAACGCGGGCAGGTTGGCCGCGAACTTCGGGTTGCTCGGGGTGCCGCCGGGGATCCTGTACCCCTTGACGTCCCACGGCTGGACCGCGTCCGGGTTGGCGGCGACCCAGGCCCGCGCCCGGTCGAGCACCTCGTCCGCCGGCACGACCTCGTGCACCAGGCCGGCCTCCAGGGCCTTCGCCGGACGGTGCCGCTGCCCCTTGAGCAGTACGGTCAGCAGCGCCTCCTGGATGCCCAGCAGCCGGACGGTCCGCACGACCCCGCCGCCGCCGGGCAGCAGGCCGAGCGTCACCTCCGGGAAGCCGATCTCGATCTTCCGGTCGTCGGCGACGATCCGGCGGTGGCAGGCCAGCGCCAGCTCGAGCCCGCCGCCGAGTGCGGAGCCGTTGATCGCGGCGACGACCGGCCGGCCCAGCGTCTCCAGGCGGCGCAGCTGGTCCTTGACCCGCTTGGCCGCGGCCGTCGTCTCGGCGGCCCGGTCGGGGCCGATGCTGCCGAGCATGTCGAGGTCGCCGCCGGCGAACCAGGTCTTCTTGGCGGAGGTGATGACCACGCCGGTGATGCCGGCCTTCTCGGCCTCCAGCCGGTCGAGGGTGGCGTCCATGCTCCGCACGAACGCCTCGTTCATGGTGTTGGCGGAGCGGCTCGGGTCGTCGAGGGTGAGGACGACGACGCCGTCCTCGCCGCGGTCGTAGCGAATGGTTCCGGAAGACTCGGTCATGGTCAGATCCGCTCCACGATCGTGGCGATGCCCATGCCACCGCCGATGCACAGGGTGGCCAGTCCGTACCGCAGGTTGCGGCGTTCGAGCTCGTCGACGAGCGTGCCGAGGAGCATGCCGCCGGTGGCGCCGAGCGGGTGCCCCATGGCGATGGCGCCGCCGTTGACGTTGACCTTGTCGAGGCTGAGGCCCATGTCCTTGGCGTAGCGCAGGACGACGGCGGCGAAGGCCTCGTTCATCTCGACGAGGTCGATGTCGTCGACGGTGAGGCCGGCCTTGGCGAGGGCCTTGCGGCTGGCGGGTGCCGGGCCGGTCAGCATGATCGTCGGGTCGGCGCCGCTGACGGCGGCGGCCACGACGCGGGCGCGGGGCGTCAGCCCGGCCGCCTGCCCGGCGGCCTCACTGCCGACGAGCACGAGGGAGGCGCCGTCGACGATCCCGGACGAGTTGCCGGCGGTGTGGACGTGGTCGATGCGCTCGACCCAGTGGTACTTCTGCAGTGCCACCGCGTCGAAGCCGCCGAGCTCGCCGATCGTGGCGAACGACGGGGGCAGCGAGCCGAGGCCCTCCAGTGTCGAGGCGCGGACGTGCTCGTCGCGGTCGAGGACGACGAGGCCGTTGCGGTCGCGGACCGGCACGACGGAGCGGGCGAAGTAGCCGCCGGCCCAGGCCTTGGCGGCACGGGTCTGCGACTCGAGCGCGTACTGGTCGACGTCCTCGCGGGTGAAGCCCTCCATGGTGGCGATGAGGTCGGCGCCGATGCCCTGCGGGACGAACCGGGTCGCGAAGCTGGTCTCCGGGTCCATCGCCCAGGGGCCGCCGTCGGAGCCCATCGGCACCCGCGACATCGACTCGACGCCGCCGGCGAGGACGAGGTCCTCCCAGCCGGCGCGGACCTTCTGCGCGGCGATGTTCACCGCCTCCAGGCCGGAGGCGCAGAATCGGTTCAGCTGGACGCCGGCGACGGTCTCGGGCAGCCCGGCGGCGACGGCGGCGGTCTTGGCGATGTCGCCGCCCTGGTCGCCCAGCGGCGAGACCACGCCGAGCACGACGTCGTCGATCGCGGCGGGGTCGAGCCCGGGATGGCGGCGGCGCAACTCGTCGATCAGGCCGACGACCAGCGAGACCGGCTTGACGCCGTGCAGCGACCCGTTCTGCTTGCCCCGCCCCCGCGGCGTGCGGACGGCATCGTAAACGAAAGCCTCAGTGCTCACCTACTGAAGAGTAACTACGTGGGAGGCCGGGCACCACCCCGGCGCCGGATGCCCGTGGTGATCTCGCCGGCCCACCGCCCGCCAGGGGCCGCTACGCGGGCAGCGGCACGCCCGTCTCCAGCAGGGTCTTGAGGCCGGCGAGCAGCTCGGGCCAGCCGCCGCTGCCCTCCAGCCGGCCGCTGATCGCCTCGTGCATCACGCTGCCGGGCACGAAGTCGTCGTGGATGAGCGTGAGCTTCACCGTCTGCGGGCCGGCGGGCTCGATCGTGAACGTGACCTTCGAGCGGGGCTCGCGGGCCCGCTCGGCGAGCTCCTCGTCGCTCCAGCCGAAGTGCTGGGCGTGCTCCGGCCGGAAGGTGTGCCAGGTGTACGACAGCAGTCGTGGCGGTTCGGCCCGCAGCACCCGGTCGCCGTAGTCCTTGAACTCCTCACCGGGCGCGTCCTGCCAGAGGACCGGCGAGTCGGGCCGCCAGTCGGAGTGCAGGGCGACGCCGCCCCAGTACTGCCGGGTGAACTCCGGGTCGGTGAGCGCCTGCCACAGTCGCTCGGGGGTCGTCGCGATGTACGTCGTGTAGGCGAAGACGGGATTGCCCATCGGGTCCTCCAGTGCGCGTTTCAGGTCGGCGAGGGCGCGGGCGTGGCCGCGGTGATAGCGGTCGATCCAGCGCTCGGCGATGGCGTTGATCGGCGCGGCGTCGAGGTAGTGCAGCTTCTCCCGGCCGCGCCAGGTCGTGGTGACGAGCCCGGCCGCCTCGAGCACGGCCAGGTGCTTGCTCACCGACTGCCGGGCCATGCCCAGCCCTTCGCACAACTCGCGCAGCGTCTGCCCGTTGCGCGAGTTGAGCCGGTCGAGCAACTCCCGCCGGCTGTCGTCCGCGAGAGCCTTGAACACCTCGTCCATCACCCTATCCAAAATATGCAGCCGATTGGCTGCATGTCAACGCGCCGCCGCGGTGTCCACCGATGTGCCCGCCGGCGCCGGTTCCGGCCCGGCTTCCCGGAACGCCAGCAGCGCGGCGAAGGCGAGGACCCCGCCGGCCGCACCCGACCAGCCGGCGGCCCGCAGCGCCGGCAGGGCGGGCAGCTGCGCGGCGGCGAGCCCGACGAGGCCGCCGAGTTGTTTGGTGAGGATCGCCGCGGCGGTGGCGGTGCCCATGTCGGCGTGCGGCACGCTGCGCTGCACGGCGATCGTGTGCCCGCCCATGGCCGGGCCGAGGCCGAGCCCCGCGACGAGGGTCAGTGCCGCGAGGTGTACCGGATGTGCCCCCGCCGGGCTGAGCAGCAGCGCGATGCCGGCGGCGGTGACCAGCACCGCGCCCGTCAGCAGGACGGGCCGGGTCCGGCCGGTGCGCAGCACGACCGAGGCGGTGAGCCGGTTGCCGGCGGCCATGCCGATCAGCATCGGGAGCAGGACGAACGCGGACGTGGTGGCGGAGAAGTGGCGGTCGTGCTGGAGGTACAACGGCAGGAACACACCCGCCGGCAGGGCCGCGGCCTGGTACCAGAACCCGCCGGTGAGCAGCGCGGCGGAGCTGCGCCTGCCCAGCACGGCGGGCGGCAGGATCGGCACCTCGGCGCGCCGTTCGACGGGCACGAGGCAGGCCAGGAGGGCGGCGCCGGCGGCCAGGATCAGCCAGTACCGCTGCAGGCTCAGCGCCAGCAGGACGAGCGTGAGCCCGCCGGTCAGCAGGGTGATCCCGGCGACGTCGAGGCGGCGATCGGTGCCGTGCCGGGCGCGGTCGGCGGGGAGTCGCGCCGCGATCACGGCCAGGGCGGCGACGCCGATCGGCAGGTTGACCCAGAACGTCCACCGCCAGCCGGCGTGGTCGGTGAGCAGGCCGCCGAGGATCGGCCCGCCGACCATCCCGGCGACCACCATGCCGCCGAGCAGGGTCTGCATGCGCACGCTGCCCGCCTCGGCGCCCAGGTCACGGATCGCGGCCATGCCCAGGGCCAGCAGGGAACCGGCGCCGAGGCCCTGGACGGCGCGAGCGGCGACGAGGGTGCCGATGTCGCCGGCGGCGCCGCAGGCCAGGGAACCGGCGAGGAACACCGCGAGGCCGGCGAGCAGCAGGCGCCGGCGGCCGAACAGGTCGCCGAAGCGGCCGTAGATCGGGACGCTGACCGTGCTGGTGATGAGGTACGCGGTGACGAGCCAGAGATACCACGTGTCGTCACCGCCGACCTCGTGCACGATGCGCGGCAGGGCGGTGCCGATGACGGTGCCGTCCAGCAGGGCGAGGAAGGCGCAGGCGAGCAGCGCGAGGACGACCACCCGGTGCCTCATGCGCGCAGTGCCCCGTGCAGGAACAGGTCGATGAGTTCGTCGGCGGGCATCCGGCCGGCGGCCATCATGAGGTGCTGGAAGGCGTTGGCCAGCTGCTCGGGGCTGCGGCGCAGCCGGTCCCGCTCGGGCGCGAACAGTCCGGCGAGGGCCTCGGCGGTGCTGCCCAGGGCCTGCTGGCGGGTGTCGTCCGGGGGCCGCTCGCCGCGGGTGAGCCCGCCGGTGGCGCGCAGCGCGCCGGCGACGGCACCCATCCGGGTCAGGTAGCCCCGCAGCGTCTCGACGGCCTCGGTGAGCCGGGCTTCGAGCGGCTGGTCGAGGTCGATGGAGCGGATGTGGGCGAGGGTGTCGTCGAGGCGCAGTGCCTCGGCCATACAGGCGGCCAGCAGCGTCTCCTTGTCGGTGAAAGCGCGGAAGACGGTGCCCTCGCCGATGCCCGCGGCGCGGGCGATCTGCGCGGTGGTGACGGCGGCGCCGTGCTCGACGACGAGCGGGAGCGCCGCGGCGACGATCATGGCGCGGCGCTGGTCGGGACTCATGGCGGGAGCTCGTTTCATACCCGCCACCGTACGGAGTGAGTACTCACTCCGTCAACGATGTTTCCCGCCGCCCCATTGATCGTGGGAAACTTCGGGTCGCCGGGGCAGCCGAACGTTCCCACGATCATGGAGCGACCCTCCGGCGCCTTGGCGGGAAGCTCCGGTCGCGCCGAAGCCCGGCGCGGTCGAGCGACGTTATGCCCTGGACGGTTCGGCGACCGGCGAAACGGCGGCGGGCCGGGCGCCGGTGCGTTCCGCGCCGATGCCGGCGACGACGACAAACGCGACGCCGGCGATCGCGGCCGGGCCGGGGACCTGGTGCAGGAGCAGCAGGCCGACGACGAGCGCGGCGGCCGGTTCGAGGGCCATCAGCGTGCCGAACGCGGCGGTGGTGAGCCGGCGCAGGGCGAGGAGTTCCAGGGTGTACGGGATGACGGGCAGCACGACGGCCAGCACCGCCCCGACGAGCACCAGCTCCCAGGTCAGCCGCACGGCGACGGAAGGGCCCGCGACCACGGTGGCGACGAGTGCTGCGACCGGCATCGACACCGCGAGCCCGCGCACGCCGGTGACCTCGTCGCCGACGCGCTGGGTCAGCAGGATGTACCCGGCCCAGCACGCGGCGGCGGCGAGCGCGTACCCGACCCCGGCCGGGTCGACGACACCGTGCCAGGGTTCGGTGAGCAGCACGACCCCCGCGGCGGCGAGGATCGGCCACAGCTTGGCGCGGCCGCGGGCGACGGCGACGCCGAGCGGTCCGAGGAACTCCAGGGCGGTGGCGGTACCGAGCGGAAGCCGCGCGATCGCCGCCATGAAGAACATCGTCAGGCCGGCGGTCGTGACCCCGAGGGCGACGCAGGCGAGGAACCCGGTGTGGGTGAACCGCGACGGGCGGGGCCGGGCGATGGCCAGGAAGATGACCCCGGCCCAGGCGAGTCGCAGCCAGGCGGCGCCTTCCGGGCCGAGCTCGTCGAACAGTCCGACCGACAGGGCGAGTCCCAGCTGGACGATGACGACGGAGGCGAGGGCCAGGGTGGCGCCGGTGCGGGTGGGGGTCATGCCTGCCAGTAGGGCATGCCGGGACCGTTCACGTCCACGTCGGCTTTCTGGACGTACCGTTCATGAATCCTGAACAATCTCGGGGTGGACACCCGCCGCCTGCGCTATCTCGTCGAGCTGGCCAACCGGGGCTCGATGCGCCTGGTCGCCGAGGCGCTGCACGTCACGACGTCGACGGTGTCGCAGCAGCTGGCGCTGCTGGCGAAGGAGGCCGGGGCGGCGCTCGTCGAGCCCGACGGGCGGCGCGTGCGGCTGACCCCGGCCGGGCACCGCCTCGCCGGGCACGCCGTGACGATCCTGTCGGCGGTCGAGGCGGCGCGGCTCGACCTGGCCCCCGGCGCGACACCGGCCGGGACGGTGCGGGTCGCCGGGTTCGCGACCGCGGTGCGCCGGTCGCTGCTGCCGATCGTCGGTGAGCTCGCCCGCCACCATCCGGACGTGCGGCTGCTCATCCACGAGCACGAGCCGGCGGAGGCGTTCGCGCTGCTGGCCTCGGACGAGGTCGACCTCGCGCTGACGTACGGCTACAACCTCGCCCCCGCGACGTTCGACCCGGCGGTGCACGCGGTGCCGCTGTGGACGACCGCGTGGGGCCTCGGCGTGCCGACCGCGGCGCCGGCGGGCGGCTCCGCGGTCGCCGTCTTCGCCGCGTTCCGTGACCACGACTGGATCGTCAACAGCCGCAACACCGCCGACGAGCGGGTGGTGCGGACGATCGCGGCGCTGGCCGGGTTCGAGCCGCGGATCGCGCACCGGGCGGACAGTCTCGAGCTGGTCCAGGACCTCATCACCGCCGGGCTCGGCGTCGGCCTGCTGCCGGAGCACTGGCCGCTGCTGCCGGGGGTGTCGCTGGTGCCGCTCACCGACCCGGCGGTGACGATGCGCGCCTACGCGGTGACCAGGCGCGGCCGCAGCGGCTGGCCGCCGCTGGCGCTGGTCCTCAGAATGCTGCGGTCATGAACTCCTGCGCGCCGCGCAGCCGGGTCCGCAGCAGCGCGGCGGCCCGCTCGGTCCGCAGCCGCACATCCGTCGGCAGGCCCGGGCGCACGTCGGCGGCCCGGGCGGCCGGGATCGCGGCCGGGTCGAGGCCGTCCCGGCGGGCGACGAGGACGCCCAGGTCGTATCGGCTGAGGACGTCGGCGCCGGCGACGTTGAGCACCCCGGCGTAGTCCCCGGCGGCCAGTTCCAGCAGGGCGTCGGCGAGGTCGTCGACGTGCACGGGGCGGCGGATCTGGTCGGTGAACAGCGCGCCGGTGACGCGTCCGGCCACCAGGTCGTGGGTGAGCGTTTCGTGGCCGCCGTCGCCGCCGCCGACGATGAGCGACGTGCGCACGACGGCGGCGGTGGGAACCACGGCGCGTACTGCCGTCTCGGCCGCCGCCTTCGACGCGCCGTACCGGTAGACCGGGTCCGGCTCGGCGGACTCGTCGTAGTCGACGGCGCGGCCGGAGAAGACCGCGTCGCTGGACACGTGGACGAGCCGGACACCGGCGGCGGCGCAGGCGACCGCGACGTGGGCGGCGCCGTCGGCGTTGGTGCGCCAGTCGTCGCGGTCCCGGCCGGCGGCGGCGTGGACGACCACCGCGGGGCGGATCCGTTCGACGCTCTTGCGGACGGCGTCGGCGTCGCGGACGTCGAGCTGTTCGTCGGCGTGCTCGCCGGGCCGGCTCAGGTAGGTGCCGGTCACCGCCCAGCCCGCCGCGGCGGCGCGGGCGGCGACCCGCCGGCCGAGATGTCCGGTGGCACCCGTGACCATCAGTCGTGTCATGCCCTCAGTAGTACCGCAGAGCTACATGAGATGGCTCTGCGGCGTGACGCGGCGGGCGGGGTGGTCTTCCTACGGTTGCGGGCATGCTCATCGACCGCATCGAGGCCGCTACCCCGAAGGACCGGGACCGGGGTGTCGACGCCCTGCGCGCGTTCGCGATCCTCGGCGTGGTCCTCGGCCACTGGCTGGTGACCGCCCTGGTCGTCGACGGCGGCGCGGTGCACGGCACCAGCAGCCCGTTGCGGCACCTGCCGTGGCTGGCGCCCGCGACCTGGCTGCTGCAGACCCTGGCGGTGTTCTTCTTCGTCGGCGGGCTGGTCGCCGGACGTTCCTACCGGGGGTCGGATGGGCCGTGGGTCCGTTTCCGCCTGGCCCGCCTCTTCCGGCCGGTGGCCGTGCTGCTGCTCGTGTGGGCGGTGGCGTGCGCGGTCCTGCTGGCCGCCGGGCTCGACACGGGCACGGTGCGCACGCTGGTCAAGCTGGTGCTGTCGCCGCTGTGGTTCCTGCTGGTGTTCGCGGCCCTGACGGCGGCGACCCCGCTCGCGATGCGCCTGCATCCGGGCTGGCCGCTGCTGGCGGTGGCGCTCGTCGACGCGGGACGGTTCGTGCTGGACCTGCCGGGCTGGACCGGTTGGCTCAACCTGGCGGCGGGCTGGCTGGTGCCGTACTGTCTGGGCGCCCGCCGTCCCGTCGCCTCGCCGTGGCTGCTGCTGATCGGCGGTGCGACGGCGACGGCCGTGCTCGTGCGGTGGGGCGGCTACCCGGCCTCGATGGTCGGCGTGCCGGGCGAGGGCGTGTCGAACCTCAATCCGCCGACCCTGGCCGCGGTGACGTTCGGCGTGGCCCAGGTCGGCCTGGCGCTGCTGCTGCTCGACCCGTTGCGCCGGCTGCTGCGCCGCCCGGCCGTCTGGGCGGCGGTGGCGCTGGTGAACCTGTCGGCGATGACGGTGTTCCTGTGGCACCAGACGGCGATGCTGACGACGACCGGTGCTGCCCTGCTGGTCGCCGGTCACCCGCTTCCGGGCCTGCACACGGCGCCGGTCACGGCGGGCTGGCTGCTCCCCCGGCTGGCCTGGCTCCCGGTGTTCGCCGCGGCGCTGCTGCTGTGCTGGGCACTGTTCCACCGCTTCGAGCGCCCGGCGGGCCCGCGTCAGCCCGCCGGCCCTGTCCGGCCGGTGGTGGCGCTCAGTCCCGCGCCGCCGCCTCCAGGTCGGCCCGGGTCAGCAGGGACCGCAGTGTGATCCCCGCGCCGGCGAGGGCCTCGGTGCCGCCTTCCTGCCGGTCGATGACACACAGGGCGTGGCTGATCTGCGCGTCCAGGTCGCGCAGCTGACCGGTGGAGATGACGACCTGCCCGCCGGAGGTGACCACGTCCTCGACGACGAGGACCCGGCGGCCGGCGACGGCGGCGCCCTCGGCCAGTCTGCGCGTCCCGTAAGGCTTGGCGGTCTTGCGGACGAACGCGCAGGGCAGGCCGGTGTGCCGGCCCAGGGCCGTGACGACCGCGATCCCGCCCATCTCCAGCCCGGCCAGGACCTCGGTGCCGTCCGGCACCAGGGCTGCCATGCCGGCGGCGACCTCGTCGAGCAGGACCGGGTCGGCCTCGAACAGGTATTTGTCGAAGTACTCGGTCGCCACCCGCCCGGACCGGAGCACGAACTCGCCGGTCAGGTGGCTCGCGCGGTGGATCCTGGCGGCCAGTCGTTCATCGGTCACGGGGCTCGACCCTACCCATGAACGCGGGGCCTGACCCGCCGGCCGGGCGATACCGCCAGGTCTTTCGGCGAGCCCGGGCCCCGCGTGCCCGGGCGGAGATCCGTGCGCGTCGCCGCCGCGGCCGCCATGACCCGGTCCGCGGCGGGTGCGTGCCCGTGCTGCCGGCGCCGGTCGTCGGTACCGGCTCGCTACGCGGCCGGCCGATGTCCCGGACGGTCCGCGTGAACCACGGACCCGGCCCTCATCGTGACCGGCGTCGACGTGGTGGGCACGCCGCTGTCGCCGATTCCGGGCCAGCGTTCGGCGACCCGCCCGCTCCCGTGCCGCCGGACCTTCCACCGGCACGGCTGCCCCGGCTTCGCTCGATCGCGCCCAGGTGTGCGTCGTTCTTCGGCTCCGAACGGGAGGCCCCGTGATCCAGGGGAACTTCGGGTCGCCTGGGAGCCTGCTGCGCAATTCGGATCTCTCGCGCGTCAACCCCGACAACCGCGCCGATCTTGGAGTTGTGGTCCTTGACAAACCCGGACAAATTCGGAGGTTCATGGCGCCACAACTCCAAGATCGGCGCATAGCTGGGCCGCCAACGCCGTCCCAGCGAATTGCGCAACAGGCTCCTGGGCGACCGGAAGCCCTCACGCGCGCATAACAGTCATTATGGTGTACCTGCTTCCGAGGGGTTTATTGAATTATCGGTAATGAAAATCCGGTAATCACCGGCGTGTCGTGCCGGGAAGATGCGGCGGAGGTTCTACGCTCGCCCGCGTGAACGAGTCCCGGATCGACGTGCGGATCGACGACGACAGGCAACGGACCAGAACCCCCCGCAAGCGCTCCGCCGAGCCACTCATCGAGCAAGTCGTCGAGCCGCCCGTCGAGGACGCCGAATCCGCCGACGAGCGGCCCTGCGCCCACTGCGGCCGGCCGGTGCCGCAGCGGAACTCGGCCGGCAGGCCCTTCCGGTACTGCCGCGACAACAACGGCGAATGTCAGCGTGACGCCCGCAACGCGCGGATGCGGCAGCGGACCTCGCCCGGGCTGGCGGGTCAGGTGGCGCGGGCGTTCGAGGTCGCGGAGCGGCTCGACCAGGTCGTGGAGACGCTCGTCGAGGCGTTGCACGCCGAGCTGTCCCCGGCCGGGGTCGAGCGGCGCATCGCGGAGGCCCGGGCGGAGGCCGCGACCGGGCTCGTCGCCGCCCACGCGGAGCGCGACGACGCCCGTGACACCGCCGCTCAGGCCCGCGCGACGGCGGCCCGGGAGAAGGGCCGCGCGGACGCGGCGCTGGCCGAGGCCGCCGCCGACCGCGCCCGGGCCGAGCAGGAGGTCGACGCGGCCGAGGCCCGCGCCCGGCAGACGGAGGCCGACGCCGAGCAGGCCGTCCGGGAGACCCGCGAACGGGCCGAGTCCGAGGTCGCCGCGGCGCGGGAGCAGCGCGACGCCGCCGAACGGCAGGCACGGGAGGCGGGGGAACGGGCCGCCCGGGAGGTCGAGGCCGCGCAGCAGCGGTCGGTGGCGACCGTCGCCGCCGCCGAGGAGCGGGCGCGTGCCGAGGTCGCCGCCGCGGAGGCCGCGGCGCGGGAGGCGGACGCGGCCCGGGCGGTCGCGACGGTCGAGCGGGACACCGCCCGCCGGGAGGCGGCGACGGAGGCGGCGTTGCGGGCGGAGGCCTACCGGGAACGGGACACGGCCCGCGACGCGGCGGGTGCGGCGCTGCGGGAGCGCGACGTCGCCCACACCGCGGTGGAGCGGGCCCTGCGCGAGCGGGCCGAGGCGGAGAACCGGTTGCAGCGCCGGCTCGACGCGGAGGGCGCCCGGGCGGCCGGCGCGGAGGCGGCGCTGATCGCGGCGCGGGAGGAGCTGACGAGGCTGCGGGCGGAGGTGGACCGGGTGAACGGCTGGGCGGACGACCTGCGTGGCCAGGTCATCCGGCTCACGGAGGCGCTCACCCGGCTGACGGTGTCGGGAACCGCACCGTCCGCCGACGGGTGAGAACTGTCAACAACGCGGGTGACCTGCCGAAACTACCCGAGGTGAATCTCGACACGATTCCAGGCAACTGGTCGATCATGGAAACTCCACGTAAAATCAGGGTACCGACCCGGCGGCTCCCCTACCGCTGTCCCGGGTAGGTGGTGTAATCTGCCCGCCCGCGGTGGGAATCGTCAGACCACGTGGCGTCGTTGGTTACAGCGAAGCGCAACACGATTCGAAGGGGAAGACCGACCATGGGCGAGCGCATGCTGCGCGGCAGCCGTCTCGGAGCCGTCAGCTACGAGTCCGACCGCAACACCGAGCTGGCTCCGCGTCAGACCCGAGAATACCTGTGCGCCAAGGGGCATCAGTTCGAGGTGCCGTTCGCTGTCGACGCCGAGGTCCCGATGACCTGGGAGTGCAAGTTCGACGGCAGCGTCGCGCGGCTGGTCGACGGCAGCGAGCCGGAGCAGAAGAAGGCCAAGCCCCCGCGCACACACTGGGACATGCTGCTCGAGCGCCGCTCGATCGCGGAGCTCGAGGACATTCTCAACGAGCGTCTCGAAGAGGTCCGGATGCGCCGCGGTCGTTCCGCGTAGCCGCACCGTTTGTTCAGGGCGAGGCCCCGGCGACCCGCACCAGGTCGCCGGGGCCTCGCCCTGAACACGGCACCGGACATCCGAGGGAAGGAACCACAGCACCGTGACCGACCCGCTCCGCGCGGACTGCGGCCGCTGCTTCGGGCTGTGCTGCGTCGCGCCGGCGTTCGCGCGGTCCGCGGACTTCGCGATCGACAAGCCGGCAGGGCACGCCTGCCCGAATCTCGGCGACGGGTTCCGCTGCGGCATCCACACCGAGCTGCGGCAGCGGGGGTTTCCCGGCTGCACGGTCTTCGACTGCTTCGGCGCCGGGCAGCGGGTCGCGCAGGTGACGTTCGGCGGCCGGGACTGGCGCACCCATCCCGGTTCGGCGCGGCAGATGTTCGGCGTCTTCGCCGTGATGCGGCAGTTGCACGAGCTGTTGTGGTATCTCACCGAGGCCCGCGACCTGCCCGAGGCGGGGCCGCTGCGGTCGGACCTCGACGCCGCGGTCGCCGCGACGGCGGAGCTGACCGGCCGCGACGCCGAGGCGCTGCTGGCCGTCGACGTGGAGCGGCACCGGGCGGGGTTCGTGCCGCTGCTGCGGCGGGCCAGTGAGCTGGCGCGGGCGGCACGCCCGGCCAGCACGCGCCGACGCAACGGGCGGCGGATCGTGGAGCGTCGCGGAGGTGACCTGATCGGTGCCGACCTGCGCGACGCCGACCTGCAGTGCGCCGCGCTGCGGGGTGCGTTGCTCGTCGGTGCCGACCTGCGCGGCGCGGACCTGCGCCGGGCCGACGTGATCGGCGCTGACCTGCGCGGCGCGGACGTCCGCGGCGCGGACCTGGAGGGGGCGCTGTTCCTCATCCAGTCGCAGCTCGACGCGGCCCGAGGCGACGCCGCGACCCGGTTGCCGGCGCGGCTGACCCGCCCGGCACACTGGGCGGGCTCGGCGGGGCCGGTCAGGTCGGCAGCGCGTCGGTGACGGTGGCGTGGACGGGGATCCGCCCGGCCAGCCCGACGGTGGCCAGCAGCCGGGCCAGAAACGGTGACGGCGCCGCGAGCCGCAGGAACCCACCGTGCTCGACGCAGTGATTGTGACTGTATGCGAAAGTGCCCAGCCCGACGGAGTCGCAGAAGTCGACGCCGCTGAGGTCGACGACGATGCGGTTGCGGCCGTCGTCGAGCAGCCCTTCCATCGCTGAGCGCAGCGCGGGTGCGGTGTCGATGTCAATCGTGCCGGACACCGTCACTAAGACGGTGCCGTCTTTCCGGTTGCTCACTGCGACATCCATGCTCCGATCGTCCGCCCGCGGGCGCGAACTCGCATGAACACCGCACCGGCGATCCTCTACGGTGGGCCGGTGATCGGACCCCTGCCGCGCCTGCTGGCGGCGGCGACGCTGGCCCGGACGGCGGACGCGGGTGCGGCGGTCGTGATCGTGCTGGCGGCGGTGCGGGTGTACGGCAGCCCGGCGCCGGGTTCGCTGGCGCTGGCCGCGATGCTGGTGCCGCACGTGCTGGCCGGCCCGTTCGTCGGCCTGGTCACGGACCGGGCGCGCCGGCCCCGGCTGGTCCATGCCGGGTTCGCGGCGCTGTTCGCCGCCGCGCTCGGCGGGGCGCTGCTGGCGCTGGGCCGGGCACCGATCGGGGTGGTGCTGGTGTTGGCGCTGGTCACCGGCTGCTGCGGCCCGATGATCTTCGGTGGGTTGTCGAGCCGTCTCGACGACGTGGTGCCGGAGCCGGGCCGGGCGCGGGCGCGGGGGCTGGACGCGGCGACGTACAACGTGGCCGAGATCGCCGGCCCGGCGGTCGGTGCGGCGCTGGTCGCGACGCTGGGTGTGCCGTGGGCGGCGGGGGCGTTGACGGCGGTGTGTCTCGCGGCGGCGGCACTGCTGCTCAGTGTCGGCGGCCGGGCCGGGCGGCGTCCGCAGACCCGATTCACCGACGACCTGCGGGACGGTTTCCGGGCGATCGTGGTGAGCCGGCCGCTGCGGGCGGTGACGGCGGCGACGTGTGTCGCGTCGTTCGGGCTCGGCATCCTGACGCCGGTCGCGGTGCTGCTGGGCAGCCGGGCCGGGCACGCCGCCGGCGGTGGCCTGCTGGTGACGGCGCTCGGGGCGGGTGCGCTGGCGGGTTCGCTGCTGGTGGCGCGCCGGCCGGTGCGGTCCGCGCCGCATCGGGTGGTGCTGGCCTGCCTGGTGGCGGGCGGGGTGGTCCTCGCCGCGGTGCCGTTCGCGGAGGGTTGGCCGCTGCTGGTGGGCCTGTTCGCCGTGGCGGGGTTCTTCGACGGTCCGTTGCTGGCGGCGGTACTGCAGGTGCGTTCGGCGGAGGCCCCGCCGCACACGCGGACGCAGGTCTTCACGCTCGGCGCCGGTCTCAAGCTGACGGCGGCGTCGCTGGGCGCGGCGGTGTTCACGCTGTTCGCGGATGCGCCGGTGGCGGCCCTGGCGGCGGCGCTCGCGGTGAGCCAGCTGGCGGCGGCCGCGCTGGGTGCGCTGCTGCTCGCGCCGGCCCGCGCCGCTCAGCGGATGGCGTCGCCGGCCGGGACGCGCAGCGGGCGGCCCCCCGAGACCTCGGGAAGCCGCCCGCTGTGACGTGCGTTATCGGCGGTCGCCGCGGCCGCGGTAGTCGTGGGCGACCAGGACGTAGCCCTTCCGCGACTTGGTCTTGTAGCAGTCGTAGTCGTCCCAGCGGCCCCGCCACTCGCCGGCCATGCCGACCCAGTTGCACAGCTTCTTGTTGGCGTAGTGGCCGACCGTCCAGTGGCGGTCCCGCTTCTTGCGGTGGTCCCGGTTGTCGTTGCGGCCGTCGCCGCCCCGGTCGCCCGGACCCGGCTGCGCGACGGTCACCTGGCCGCCCTTGGTGGTGGCGGCCGATGCCACGGTGGCGTTCATGCCGAGGACCGCGCCCGCGGCCAGCGTCATGCCCGCCAGGGCCAGGATCCGTTGCGTGTTTCGCATCATTGACTCCCCCTCGTGTCGTAATGACGCGATTACGATATGTAGCCAAATGCCGCGAATCATGCAAAACGCCTCACCCGTTCAGCCAGACGTCGACCGCTGAAGAGCCATCCGCCCTCACCGGCGCAGCAGTTGCCGCACCCGCGCGGCCTCTCGAGTGAGGTGGTCACGCTCCGGCACGCTGGTAGCGACACGGGAGGCCTCGGCATACAGCCCGGCGGCACGTTCGAGGTCACCGGCGCGTTCGTGCAGATATGCCGTCACCGCGGCGTAACGGGGCAGGTCGGGGCTCACGTCAGCCAACGCCGCCAGGCCGGCCTGCGGTCCGTCGGCCTCCCCGACCGCGACCGCGCGGTTGAGCCGCACCACCGGGCTGCCGGTGAGGAGCAGCAGTTCGTCGTACCACTCCACGATCTGCACCCAGTCCGTCTCGGCGGCGCTGCGGGCGTCCGCGTGCAGGGCGGCGATCGCGGCCTGCGCCTGATATTCGCCCAGCCGGTCGCGGGCCAGCGCGGCCTGCAGCATCGTCACCCCCTCGGCGATCAGGCCGGTGTCCCAGCGCGATCGGTCCTGCTCACCGAGCGGCACCAGGCGACCTCCCGGGCCGGTGCGGGACGCGCGGCGCGCATGGTGCAGCAGCATGAGCGCGAGCAGCCCCGCGACCTCGGGCTCGTCGGTCAGGGCGTCGACCTGGCGGGTGAGGCGGATCGCCTCGGCCGCCAGGTCGACGTTTCCGCTGTACCCCTCGTTGAAGACGAGGTAGAGCACGCGCAGCACCGTCCCGAGATCGCCGGGCTGGTCGAGCGGCAGCCCGGCGATCCGCCGCTTGGCCCGGCTGATCCGCTGCGCCATGGTCGCCTCGGGGACGAGGTACGCCGTCGCGATCTGCCGGGTGGTCAGGCCGCCGACCGCGCGCAGCGTCAGCGCGACGGCCGAGGTCCGCGGCAGGGTGGGGTGCGCACACAGGAAGTAGAGCCGCAGCGTGTCGTCCGTGGCGGGCGCCGGCCCGGCGGGAGGCTCGGCCTCCACGGCGAGCTCCCGCCCCCGCCGCGACGCCTCGGCACGGGCGGCGTCGAGAAACTTGCGCCACGCGACCGCGACGAGCCATCCCTTCGGATCACGCGGCGGATCGTCCGGCCAGGTTTCCAGCGCCCGGATCAGGGCTTCCTGCACGGCGTCCTCGGCCGACGCGAAGTCGGCTCCGCGCCGGACGAGGACACCGATCACCGCGGGCACGAGCTCCCGCAGCAGCGACTCAGTCACTCGGTGACCGTGGGCGACTCGGTGAGAAACGGTCGAACCTCGAGCCACTCGTGGATCGGCTCGCCGCCGGCCCCCGGCGCGGCGGACAGCTCCCCGGCCAGCTGGACCGCACGATCCCAGGACTCCACGTCGATGATCATCCAGCCGGCGATGAGATCCTTGGTCTCGGCGAACGGACCGTCGGTCACCGGTGGGCGCCCCTCGCCGTCGTACCGCACGAACGCGCCCTCGGGCGCCAGTGCCTGGCCGTCGACGAACTCACCCGTCTCCTCCAGGCGGGCCGCGAAGTCGCGCATGAACTGCATGTGCGCGTCGATCTCCTCCGGCGTCCACCGGTCCATCGGCGTCCAGTCGACAGCCGGGGCCGGGCCACCTCGGTAGTGCTTCAGCAGCAGGTACTTCACGGTAGTGCTCCTTCGTCGTCACGCGGCCCGTCACGGCCGCTCGTGCCCCTGGGACGGAGCCGGCGCCGCGTTCTCGACACCCGTCCTATCAGCACGGGTGGTTACGGGCGCGGATGTCGGCACGATCGTCCGGCCGGGGAGCGGTGTCAGGGGGTGACGGGGCGCTGGAGGACGGTGCCGCCCGGGGTGTACGGCTCACGGTCGACGACGGTGAAGCCGTACCGCAGGTAGGCGGCCATCGCGGCGTCGTTGCCGGGGGCGACCTCGAGCTCGACGACGGCGCCGCCGTTGTCGCGGGCCCAGCCGACGACCGCGTCGACGAGGCGGGCGGCGACGCGGCGACCGCGGGCCTCGGGGGCGACCCACATGCTGATGAGGTGGGTGGTGTCCGGGTTGACGGCGCTGACCCAGGCGCCGGCGATACCGACCGGCACTTCACCGGCGCCGTCCTGCGGGGCGAACGCGGCGAAGTACGCGCCGGGGCGGGGCCAGTCGCGCCATTCGGCCTCGGTGCGGTGCACCTCCCGCGCGAACGTGCTGGCGAACGCCTTCGGGCTGTCCTGGAGCGCGGTGAGCCGCAGGTCGCGTTTGAGGCGCCAGTCGTCGCCGGTCAGGGGTCGAACGTCCACCGGTGGACCTTCGCAACTTCACCGGTGGATGCACAAGCGCTATTCCAGGTGGACGAATGCCAGTTGGCGCGATCAGGTGACGGCGCGGTCGGTGTCGAGCTGCTGGAGGACCGGCCCGATGAGGTCGTCGAGGTCACGGACGAGGACGGTGACGGCCAGCTCGGCGGCGGCCTCGACGCCGGCGGGGTCCTCGGGTGCGGCCGGCAGCCCGTCGAGCGGCAGCGGCGCCTCCACGAGCAGGGTGGCCCGCAGGTGCGGGTTGCGGCTGAGGTCACGGTCGGTGGGCTGGACGAACTGGCCGAACAGTTCGGGCCAGCCGCGCCAGCCGCGGTCGCGCCACCAGGTGCGGCTGGCGGTGAGCTCGGCGGGCAGCGGTGAGACGAGCTCGACGCGGGCGGTGAGGCCGCCGTCGAAGGGGTTGCGGTCGCAGCCGGCGGACAGGACCCGCCGGTGCCAGCGGACGTAACCGGGGTCGAGGGCGGGCGGGATCGCCAGGGTCCAGGCGACGCAGGCGAACGCGACCGGGGCGATGTCGCCGAGGGTGTCCGCGAACGCCTCCTGCCCGGCGCGGACCCGGTCCCGGTACCGGTGGTGGTCGCGGTCGAGCCAGAACGTCTTCACCGCTCCGACGGTATCCGCCGGGCCGGCCGTTGCCCGCCCCGTCAGCGCAGAGCCGAAAAACCCTCCGCGTGGTACGCGGCGGCTATGAGGGCGTGGCACAGCTGCGGCCGCATCAGCACGTCGGTGCTGTCGGCGTACTGGTCGATGCCCCCGATCAGCGGCAGGCCGGACAGCTGCGGGTCACGGATGCGGGCGGTGAGCGCGGCCGCGTACCGGGCGGCGTCGACGACCGGGAACGGCCGGTCGTGGAAGGGGCGGCGGCCCGGGTCGACGGGATCGGCGAGCCCGAGGTCGTTCTGCCACCGGCCGGCGGCCTCGTACGCGTCGCACAGCAGCTCCTGCCGCCGGCCGGGGTCGCCGGTGGTGAGCGCGCCGGCCAGCGGCCACGGCAGCCGCAGCGTGGCGTAGGCGGTGCCGAGCCATTTGCTGTACGGCGGGTAGCGCCGGTCGAGCAGCAGCGCGAGCCGCATGACGGCCCGGGCGAGCCGCGCGGCGACGATCCGGCTGCCGAGGTCGTCGCCGGCTTCGGCGGCCCGGCCGGGGAACGCCTCCTCCTGCGCGACGACCGTCCACTGGGCGGCGAGCAGGTACCGCCACACGTCGTCGGGGTACCAGGCGAGCCGCTGCCGGAGGGTGGTGAGCTCGCCGGTGGTGTCGTGGTAGACGGTGCCGGCGGTGGTCTCCAGGAGCCGCTGGCCGGGGATGCCGAGCCAGTCGCGGGCGGTGCGGGGCCCGCCGGGCAGGCCGAGGTGCCCGGTGCTGAACGCGGCGACGGTGGTGAGGTCGACGCGGTGCGCGACGGGCCCGGTGGTCGGGGTCATGACCCGGACCCGTTCGCCGGGTGGTGCGAAGTGGGTCGGCCAGCCCCGTACCTGTTTGGGCAGCCGGTCCCGCAGCAGGGTGTCGATGGCGGGGCCGTGGCGGGCCAGGTCGTCGGGGGTGAGGAACAGGGTGAGCCGGGGGCCCCAGTCGTGGTCGGTGGAGCGGGCGGTGTCGTAGCCGAGGACGTCGGAGCCGGCGCCGATCCGGGCGGCGGCGTGCGGCAGGCCGGGGTAGGCGGTGTCCAGCAGCGGCCGGACCGCCTCGGTGTAGAAGACGCCGCAGAGCTCGAGGCCGGGAAGGAAGTCAGTCATCGACGACGAGCGCCGGGTGGCGGGGGTCGTCGGCCCGCACGACGAGGTCGGCGAGGTATTCGGGCATGACCTCGTCGCGGTAGCGGGTGTAGGCGGGCAGCTGCCACTGCTGGTCGGGCGGGGTGCGGCGGGTCAGCGCGGCGTCGGACTGGGTGAGGTGGACGGCGAGGTCGAAGTCGAGGCCGGCGCCGAGGAGCAGGGTGCCGGAGACGACGACGGCACCGCCGTCGGGGATCTCGACGTAGCCGGCGCGGGTGGCGCGGTCGGTGACCGGGTCCCGCAGCGACGGCAGGACCCGGCCGGTGCCGCCGGGCCCGGCGGGCGCGAGGACCTCACGGGTGAGGGCCCGCAGGTCGAGCCAGTCCTCGTAGAACGCGTCGGGGTTGGTCCGGCCCCGTTCGAGCCGCAGCGACCGGGCACGCAGAAACCCGTCGGCGGGCACGTGCAGCGCGAACGTGCCGCGGTCGTGGAGGGCGGCGACGAGCCGGGCGGCGAGGTCGTCACCGAACGCGGTGGCGGGCCCGTCGACGCCGATGCGGGGCCGCGGCGCGGCGGCGGGGTCGAGCCGGTCGATGCGGCTGATCAGGTCGTCGACGAGCGCTTCGAGGGTGACCGGCTGCGCTTTCACGGCCGCCGGGGGTGCGGGTCGACGATCTCGCCTTCGACGACCTCCCCACCACCGGTTGTGCCGCCGGCGCCGCCGGTGGTCACGGACGCGCCGCCGGTGTGCTGTGCCGGTGCCGTGTCGCGCTGGGCCCGGACGAACCGGGGGCCGAACAGGTCACCGGCGGCGGCCGGGGAGATGCGCCGTTCGGTGGCGTTGCGGACCTGCCGCACGGCGAGGGCCCGGACCGGCGGGACGAGCAGCAGCAACCCGACGGCGTCGGTGATGAACCCGGGTGTGAGCAGCAGCAACGCGCCGAGGAGGCCGGTGAGGCCGTCGCTGACCTCGGTGCCGGCCGGGCGGCCCTCGCCGACGGCGGCGCGGAACCGCCGCCAGGCACGGACCCCTTCGCGTTTGAGCAGCATGGCGCCGATGAGCATGGTGGCCAGGCCGATGAGGACGGCCCAGCCCCATCCGATCACCTGGGCGACCAGCACGAACACGACGACCTCGGCGATCACCAGCAGGAACGCGCCGATCGCGGTCAGGCCCAGCGGACCCATGACGGCCTCCTAACGGCCCGGCTTGGCCCGGGCCTTGTCGGGGCCGCTGCCGGAGACGGCCCGCTTGAGTGCCTGCCAGCGGGCCGTGGCACCCCACACGGTGACCCGCCACAGGGCTTCCCGGACGATCGAGGAGCTCATCTTCGACTTGCCGCGTTCCCGCTCGGTGAACGTGATCGGCACCTCGGCGACGCGGTAGCCGTCCTTGTACGCCCGCCAGGCCAGGTCGACCTGGAAGCAGTAGCCCTGCGACGACACCGAGTCGACGTCGATCTTGTCGAGGATCGGTGTGCGATACGCCCGGTAGCCGCCGGTCGCGTCGCGCAGCGGCATCCCGAGCGCCATCCGCACATACAGGTTGCCGCTGCGGGAGATCGCCTGCCGGTGCACGGGCCAGTTGACGGTCTTGCCGTCGGGCACGTAGCGGGAGCCGAGGACGACGTCGTTGTCGGCGAGCTGGTCGAGCAGCCGCGGCAGTTCCTCGGGGGCGTGGGAGCCGTCGGCGTCCATCTCCACGACGGCGTCGTAGCCGTGCTCGGCGCCCCACGCGAACCCGGCGATGTAGGCGGCGCCGAGGCCCTGCTTGCCGGGCCGGTGCAGCACGTGCACGGCGGGGTCGGCGGCGGCGAGCTCGTCGGCGACGGCGCCGGTGCCGTCGGGGCTGTTGTCGTCGGCGATGAGGATGTCGACGGCGGGGGTGGCTTTGCGGACCCGGTCCACGATGAGGCGGATGTTGTCGGCCTCGTTGTAGGTGGGGATGATGACGAGGACCCTGCCGACCCCGGGGTATTGGTTCACGCCTCGGTCGGTTGTGCTCACACGTCCTCCTTGGTGCCCACAGTCGGGTTCTTCACGGCCCGCCGGTCGCGGCGGCGCAGTTCGGCGACGGCGGCGAGCCCGGCGAGGGCGACCGCCACGATCACGTATTCGGGAATCACGCCGAGTCTTGTAGCAAGCGTACGGGCTGAACCGAGACGCAGCTCACCGAGGATGACGGCTGCGGCATTGAAGCTGGTCTCGTCGTGGGTGCGGCCGGTCGCGTCGGCGAACGCGGAGATGCCGACGGTGGAGGCCATGAGCGCGTCCCGGCCGTGCTCGACGGCCCGCAGCCGCACCATGGCCAGCTGCTGGCGGGCCTCGGACTCGTCGAACGTGGCGTTGTTGGTCTGCACGGCGAGCAGCTGGGCGCCGTGGTCGACGGTGTCGCGGACGAGGTTGTCGTAGGCGACCTCGAAGCAGATCACGTCACCGACGGTGGCGGGCCCGACCGGCAGGACCCCGGGCCGGTCGCCGGCGGTCATGTCGGTGACCCGGTCGACCTCTTTCGACACCATCCGGGCGATGCCACGCAACGGCATCGTCTCGGCGAACGGCACCGGGTGGCGTTTCGTGTACTGCGCGACGGGCTCACCGGCCTGCCGGCCGGGCACCCACACCAGCCCGACGTTCTCGACGCCGTTCTCGGCGCTGTTGAGCACGGCACCGACGAGGATCGGCACGCCGATGGCGCGGGCGGCGTTGTCGATGACGGCGGCGGCGTCGGCGTTGCGCAGCGGGTCGATGTCGCTGGAGTTCTCCGGCCACACGACGAGGTCGGGCCGGCGGGCGGTGCCTTCGGTGACCCTGCGGGCCAGGTCGATGGTGGCGCGGGCGTGGTTGTCGAGCACGGCACGGCGCTGGGCGTTGAAGTCGAGGCCGAGGCGGGGCACGTTGCCCTGGACGACAGCCACGTAGACGGCCGGCCCGGCGGGCCTGCTCAGCGGGATCAGCCAGGCCGCGGCGACCATGGCGGCGGCGACGAGCGGCGCGGCGGCGAGACGCGGGTTCACCCGGACGGTCAGTCCGCGGATGATCGCGTACGCGAGGAGGCCGCCGGTGAGCGCGACCGCGAACGTGACGAGCGGTGCGCCGCCGACCACGGCGAGCCGCAGCAGCGGCGACGTGTCCTGGCTGAACGCGAGCCGGCCCCACGGGAACCCGCCGAACGGGGTGCGGTCCCGTAGCGCCTCCTGGGCGGTCCACAGCGCCCCGATGAGCGGAACCCATCCGTAACGCCCCCATCGCCCCCACCGCCCGGTGAGCGGCGTCACCCAGGCGGTGGCGGCGCCGAGCAGCGCGAAGTAGAGCGTTTCGAGGCCGGACAGCAGCAGCCACGGCACGACGCCGGTGTGCAGGTTGGTCCAGGACAGCAGCGGGGTGAAGAACAGGGCGCCGCTGAGGGCGCCGAGCCCGAACCCGGCCCGCGGCCGGCGGCCGTGGACGGCGACGGTGAACAGCGCGACGGCGACGGGCGCGGCCCACCACCATCCGTAGGTGGGGAACGCGACGAGCATCGCCAGTCCGGACCCGGCGGCGACGAGGGCCGCGGCCCATAGCGGCAGCAGCGGCCGCCCGGCGCCCGGCTGCGTGGCCGGCGCCGCGGTGGGCTCGTCGGCGGGCTCCTCGGCGGGCTCGGCCGGTGTCGACTCCGCTTCGACCAACGTCACCTGCGCCATCCCTGTGGGTGTCTGTGGGCTTGCTGTGCGGTTGCACGTCTCGCGGCGCCAATTATGCGGGGTATGTCGCCTGGACGTGGAATCGAGAGGCCACGGCCGGCTGGGAATGTGCTGGGATGTGGCTGGACCGTGTCCGGACCGCAACCTGGCGGGCCGCATTCCGGCCGTTCCGGCACCGGCTGATCCAGGTGGCCCGGCGGGCGTGAAGCGCGGCGCGGGGCGCGGTCGGGGCGGGCCGAGCTGAAATTGGGGGCGCGACCGAAGTCGCGCCCCGCGCTCCCAGGCCCTGTGTCCGGCCGGTGCGGCAGTGACGTTCGTGCGCGGCCTTCGTTCCGGTGCGGCGCGGGCTGGCTGCCCGGGTCGTGCCGTTGTCTACTGGTCGCGTGAGCCCCCCTGCCCCGCCACCGGTGGATGCCCGTTCACGGCCCCCGCCGACCCCCGCCGGCTGGACCTGGCGGCGTCCCGTCGGTTGACGTGGACGTCCGGTCAGCTGACGTTGGGGAGAAGTGAACCGCGGTCACCCTTCCCGAAGTAGGACGGGACGACGTTACGCGTTGGCGCCCGGGCCCTGTCAACCGGGTCCGGGCCGCAGGTTCGTCTCGGCGGCGTGTCGCCCTGGCGTGTCGGGTGACGTTCACCCTCGCGCTCACTATCTGTGCAGGAGTTGTCGCAGGAGCGCCGCCGCGGCTCCCGGGTGATCTTCGGCGAGGAGCCCGGCCGGCGCGAGGACGTATCGGCGGTCGACGGCGACGTGCGGTGCTCGGGGCAGGGCCCAGCCGCCTGCGTGGTCGTGCAGGGTCGGTGCGAGTGCCGCGTTCGCCGCAGTGGGTTCAGCATGCCGGAACACGCCGCCGGACGCCACGACCGACACGACATTTCGCAGATCCCGGCCCGTGCGGGTGTGCCGGCGCACGGCGACGGCCGCCGCGGCGGCCGCGAACCCGAGGGCCCCGCCGGCCGGGTCGGGGACCGTGAGCCGTTCCCGCTGCGCGGCGGCGGTGATCCCGTCGGTGTTCCACCGCACGCCGAGGTCGCCTTCGACGGTCCTGGCCCGCCACAGGATGCCCGCGACCCCGGTGCCCGCGACCCCGGAGGCGACGGTCGCGGACTCGTCGGGGACGAGGGCCGAGTACACGTCGGTGGTGGCGCCGCCGACGTCGACGACGAGCAGGTCCCCCTGGTCGGCGAGCAGGTCGGCGAGCAGCGACACGCCGGTGAGGACCGCGTCGGGGGTGGCGGCCGACACCATCCGCTGGAACCGGGTGCCGCGGGAAAGGCGTTTGCCGCCGATGACGTGCCGCAGGAACACCTCCCGGATCGCGGCGCGGGCCGGTGCCGGGTCGAGGACGCCGATGCGGGGCAGGACGTTGCCGGTGGCGGTGACGGGCAGGCCCCGAGCGGCGAGGAGGCCGGCCACCTCGTCGCGGACGTCGCTGTTGCCGGCGACGACCACCGGGACCCGCCAACGCGCGGCGGCGAGCCGCCGCGCGTTGTGCAGCAGCGTGTCGGGGTCGCCGCCGTCGGTGCCGCCGGCGAGCAGCAGCACGTCGGGCCGGGCGGCGCGGACGTCACGCAGCTGCGCCGGGGTCTGCCGGCCGGCGGCGACGTGCACGACCCGGGCACCGGCGGACAGCGCGACGCGGTGGGCGGCGTCGGCGGAGACGAGGGCCTCCTGCCCGACGACGGCCAGGCGGAGCCCGCCACCGGCGGACGAGCAGCAGTAGACGTGCTCGACGGGACCGACCCGGGCAGCGGCGGCGGCCAGGAGCGCGTCGACGCCGTCGAGCACGTCGGTGCCGGCGGTGGTGGGGTGGGTGGCGGTGGCGGCGAGCCGCCCGTCGGTGACGTCGACGACGGCGAGTTTCGTGTCGGTGGACCCGACGTCGAGGCAGGCTACCAGCGTCACGTGACGGTCACGGGGCGGCGGCGGGCACGACGACGGTGCCGGTCGCGGACGTCGCGAGGATCGGCGGGTCGAGGACCCGCGCCGCGGACGCCGACACGTCGGGGGTGCCGCGGCACACGACGTGGCAGGTGAAGTCGACGGTGCGGGAGCGGTTCCCGGCGCGGGTGACGACGGCGGTCACCTCGACGACGTCGCCGGCGTGGACGGGCGCGTGGAAGGTGACACCGCTGTAGCCGGCGAAGAGGCCCTCGTCGCCGTCGGTGCGGATGCACACCTCGGTGGCGGCGTCGCCGAACAGGGCGAGGCTGTAGGCGCCGTCGACGAGGTTCCCGGCGTAGTGCGCGTGCGCGTACGGCACGTACCGGCGGTGCACCACCGTCGTGCCGACCTTCTCCGTCATCGGGCCCCCACCGCGTGTACGAGATATGAAGCGACCTCACGGGGCGTGGTGCCCCGGCCGAAGATCCGGTCGACGCCGAGGTCGCCGGCCATCCGCTCGTCGAACCGTGGCCCGCCGACGACGAGCAGCGGCCGCCGCGCGGCGGGGAACGCCTCCCGGAACGCCGCGGACATCTCGCGGGTGTTGTGCAGGTGCGCGTCGCGCTGCGTGACGACCTGGCTGACGAGGACCGCGTCGGCCTTCTCGGCGCGGGCGTGTTCGACGAGGTCGGGGACGGACACCTGGGCGCCGAGGTTCAGCACCCGGCACTCCCGGTAGTACTCGAGGCCCTTCTCCCCGGCGATGCCCTTGACGTTGAGGATCGCGTCGATGCCGACGGTGTGCGCGTCGGTGCCGATGCAGGCGCCGACGACAACGAGCTTGCGCCGCAGCCGCGACCGGATCCCGGCGTTGATCTCCTTCGCCGACAGCAGCGGGTAGTCCCGTTCCGCGACGACGACCTTGCCGGGCTCGACGAGGTGGTTGACCCGCCCGTAGACGACGTAGAACGTGTGCTGGTCGCCGATGGCGCGGCTGTGCACGACCATCGCCGGGTCGATGCCCATCTTCCCGGCCAGTTGCAGCGCGGCGCCCTCACCGCGCTTGCCGGCCGGCAGGGGCAGCGTGAACGACACCTGGACCATGCCGTCGCCGGTGGTGTCCCCGTAGGGACGCACGACGTCGTTCACGAGGTCTCCTTCCCGGCCTCGAGGACTTCCTGCGCCGGGTTCCAGTAGCCGGGTTCGCGGGCGGCGACACCGTCGAGGCCCTTGCCGCGGTCCGCGGGGCGGCGCATGACCCCGAACGTGCCGTCGGCGATCGCCTCGAGCAGCCCTTCGGCCTCGATCCGCCGCAGCAGCTCGACGGCCTCGTCGAGGACGGTCGCGGCCCGCTGCCGGATGAACGGGCCGGGCACGAAGTCCTCGTGGAGGTTCCCGGCGGCGTGCTGCACGTACCGCACGTTCTGCAGCGCGATGTCCCGGTCCGACAGCCACGGCGTCACGACCGCCTCGGTCATCATGCCGACCAGCAGGATCCCCTGCCCGGTGAGCATCCCGGCGAGGTTGAAGAACCCGTCGAGGAGGTTGCCGCGGAACACGTCACCGGTCATGTGTTTCGTCGGCGGCATCCACTTCAGCGGCGCGTCCGGGAACAGCTCCCGGGCCAGCAGCGCGTGCGCGAGCTCCAGCCGGAACGACTCCGGCAGGTCCGGGTTGATCTCGAACGCGTGCCCGAGCCCGAGCTGCCGGTCCGCGAGCCCGGCCTCGTGCGCGAAGTACTCGTTGAGCAGCTGCGACACCGTCACCGTGTGCGCGGCCTCGACCGCGTCGGCGGTCGTGAGGTAGTTGTCCTCGCCGGTGTTGATGATGATCCCGGCCCGGGCGTGGATCTGCCGGGAGAACCGCTGGTCGACGAACGTGCGGATCGGGTTGATGTCCCGGAACAGGATCCCGTACATCGAGTCGTTGAGCATCATGTCGAGCCGTTCGAGCCCGGCCAGCGCCGCGATCTCCGGCATGCACAGGCCCGACGCGTAGTTCGTCAGCCGGATGTAGCGGCCCAGCTCCTTCGACGTGTCGTCGAGCGCGGCCCGCATGAGCCGGAAGTTCTCCTGCGTCGCGTACGTGCCGGCGAACCCCTCCCGGGTCGCGCCCTCCGGCACGTAGTCCAGCAGCGACTGGCCCGTGGACCGGATCACGGCGATGACGTCGGCGCCGGCGCGGGCGGCGGCCTGCGCCTGCGGGATGTCCTCGTAGATGTCGCCGGTCGCGACGATCAGATACACCCACGGCCGCCGCGGCGGGTCGCCGTGCCGTTTGACGAGCCGTTCCCGTTCGCGGCGCCGCTGGTCGACGCGCCGGATCCCGGCGGTGACGGCGCGCCGCGCCGCCCGGGCCGCCTGCCCGGTGCGCTTCGGGACCTCGAACCGGACGCTGCCGGCGGCGGCCTTCTGCGCCAGCAGCGTCAGGTCGGCGTGCCCTTCCCGGCACAGCGCGTCGAACACCGGCAGCGCGACACCGTGACCGAGGCCGACGTCGGCGCGGACGGCGTCGACGAGCCGGTTGACCCAGGGGATGCCGTCCGGGTCGGCGCCGGTGATCCCGGCCAGCCGCAGTGTGGCCCGCTCCACCGACACCGTCGTGTGCGCCTTGGCCAGTTCGACCACGGACGCGCCGGCCCGCGCCGCGAGCTGCCGCGCCGTGTCGACCGTCCGCCGGTCCAGCCCGAGCTTCCCGCTCACCGCCGCCTCGCTTCCTGCTCCGCGTCTCCCCGACTCGCGTTGATCATGAGGTGTGGATCTCCCGGCCGCGCAGCACCGTGGTCCGGGCCGCCGGGGTCTCGTCACCGGCCAGGACGCCGGCGAGGTCGTCCCGGGTGTCCCACACCACGAACGTCGCCGACCAGCCCGGGTTCAGCACACCCTCGTCGTCGATGCCGACGGCCCGCCACCCGCCGCGGCTGTGCGCCGCGAACGCGGCCCGCGCCCCGATCCGCTGCACCGGGTTGTGGTGGCGCAGCGCCGCCCGGCAGGTGCCCCACGGGTCGAGGTCGGTGACCGGCGAGTCCGACCCGAACGCCAGCATGACCCCCACCCCCGCCAGCGACGCGATCGGGTTCGCCGCCATGGAACGGGCGGCGCCGAGCCGTTGCGCGTACATGCCGTGCTCACCGCCCCACAGCCGGTCGAACGCCGGCTGGACACTCGCCACCACCCCGAACTCCACCAGCTGCGCGATCATCCGCTTGTCCAGCAGCTCCGCGTGCTCGATGCGGTGCCGCCCGGCCCGCAGCCGGTCCACCCCGACAACCCTGGCCGCACCCGCGAACCCGTCCAGGACGGTCGCGATGGCCCGGTCACCGATGGCGTGGAACCCGCCCTGCATCCCGTGCCGCACGCAGCCGACGAGATGCTCCGTCACCTGCGCCGCGGTCAGGTAGCTGTGCCCATGGCCGCGGTCACCGTCCGCGTAGGCGTCCCCCACGTGAGCGGTACGGGCACCGAGCGCACCGTCCGCGTACAGGTCACCGGCCGCGCCCCTGGCACCGAGCTGCCTGGCCTTCGCCGCGGCGTTCGGCTCGCCCCACAGCCCGTACACCTCCGGGAACTCGGGGCCGTGCGACAGCGCGGCGGTGAAGTCGTCCTCGCCGGACGTGCCGGGCCCGCCGCACTCGTGGACGGCGGCGATGCCCAGGGCGGCGGCCCGCCGCAGGGCGGCGCGCTGCGCGTCACGGACCTGCGCCGCCGTCACCCCGGCGAACGCCGCCTCCCGCACCACGTGGTGCGCGTCGCGGCGCAGCCACCCGGACCCGTCGTAGCCGGGCGCCGCCTTCACCGCGCCGGTGAGCAGCGGCGTCGACACCAGCGCCGCGTGGACGCAGGCCCGCGACAGGTACACGGCCCGGCCGCCGCCGGCCCGGCCGAGCTCCGCCGCGGTCGGGGTCGTCTGGTCCGCCCACCCGGACTCGTCCCAGCCGTGCCCGATGACAACCGCGTCGGGACTCAGCCCTTCAGCGTGCCGGGCCACGGCGTCGAGGACCTCCCGCGCCGACCGCGCACCGGCGAGGTTGAGGCCCCGCAGCGCCAGCCCGGTCGCGGTGGTGTGCACGTGCGCGTCGACGAACGCCGGGGTGACCAGCGCCCCGCCGAGCTCGACGGTGCGGTCCGCGCCACCGGCGGGCACGTCCGCGTCCGGCCCGAGCCAGGCGATCCGGTCACCGTCGACGAGCAGCGCGGTGGCGGACGGATCGGCCGGGGTCAGGACGCGGCCACCACGGAAGAGGGTCCTCATGGCGCCCAGTCTGCCAACCTGGCCTCGAACAGGGCACGAACGGCGCTGTCGGATCGCAGCAGACCCAGCGCATACTCGGCGTGGCCGGGCACGTAACCGTTGCCGATGATCATCGTCACGTCGGCGGCGAGCCCTTCGGCGCCCAGCGCCGCCGCCGGGAACGACGTCGCCATGGAGAAGAACACGACGGTGCCGCCGGGCGCGGTGGCCAGGATCGCCGCGTGCTCGCAGCCCGGCACGTCGACACAGACGACGGTCAGGTCCGCCGGCCCACCGGCCGCACCGAGCGCCGCCGCGAGCCCGACCGCGTCCCGCGCGTCGGCGACGACCACCGTGTCGGCGAGCCCGGCCGCCTCGAGCCGCCGCCGTTCGGCGTCGTCCCGCACGACCCCGACGGTCCGCGCGGCGCCGACGTCACGGGCGGCGGCGAGCGCCAACGAGCCGCTCTTGCCGGCCGCGCCGAGCACCGCGACCCGGACCTCGTCACGCACGCGGCCCGGCACCACAACCGCGGGATCGACGCCATCGTCCACCGCACGGCACCGGACGATGCCGCGCAGGGAACGGGCGACCAGGGCCGGGGCACCGCACACGTCGAGGACCGCCAGCGCCAGCTCCGGGTCGAGGTCGTCGGGGAGCACCGCGGCGATCGACCGGGCGAACAGGATCGCGTGGCCGTCGCACGGCACCTGCTCGCCGCGGCCGTCCCAGCGTTTGAGCCCGTCGGTGATCCGCAGCGGGGTGAGCGTCAGCGACACCAGGGTCGCGACCCGGTCACCCGGGCGCAGGCCCAGCGGCGAGGCCGGACCGGCCGCCTCGACGGTGCCGATGAGCATGCCGCCCGAGCCGGTGACCGGATTGTGCATCTTCCCCCGGTCCTCGACGATCGCCAGGACCGCGGCGCGGACCCTGTCGCCGTCACCGCCGTGCTCGACGGTCAGCTGGCGGAAGCTCGCGGCGTCGAGATTGAGCCGCTCCACCCGGATGCGGACCTCGTCGTCGCCGATCTCCGGCGAGGCGTCGAGACGCTGCGCGGCCTGCGGCAGGACCCCGGCCGGCGCGACGACCCGATGCAACCCGATCGGCGAACCCATTTCCCGCACCACCCAACGTCAACCGGATAATTTCCGGCACAGTAGCGTGATTACAGGATATTCTTCAAGCCTTCCGGCTGTCACGCAACCCGCTCACCGGCACACCCCCGGCACACCCCGCCTCACCCTGTCTCACCTCGGCCGCACCGACAGCGCCAGAACATGCTCCACCAGACTGATCAACACCGCCTTGCTCGACGCACGATCCCGCGCGTCACACAGCAGCAACGGCACATGCGCATCCAGATCCAGCGCCTCACGCACCTCCGCCGCCGAATACGGCACCGCATCGTCGAAACAGTTCACCGCCACCACAAACGGCGTACCCCGCCGCTCGAAGTAGTCGATCGACGGGAAGCAGTCCGCCAGCCGCCGCGTGTCCGCCAGCACCACCGCACCCAACGCGCCCAGCGCCAACTCGTCCCACAGGAACCAGAACCGGTCCTGCCCCGGCGTCCCGAACAGGTACAGCACCACCTCCGACCCCATCGTGATCCGGCCGAAGTCCATCGCCACCGTCGTCGTCGACTTGCGCTCCACACCCGTCACGTCGTCCGTACCGACCCCGGCCACCGTCAGCGACTCCTCCGTCTGCAACGGCCGAATCTCGCTCACCGCCCCGACCAGCGTCGTCTTCCCCGCACCGAACCCGCCCGCCACCAGAATCTTGACGGCCGCCGGCACCAACCCCTCAGAGCGCCCGGAGTCCATCGATCACCGCCCTCAACACACGCTCACTCGGCAAGTCACCCGCCACCGGCGGGTGATACATCTCGATCAGACCCTGCCCCAGCAGGTCACCCAGCAACACCCGCACCACCCCGAGCGCCAGGTCCAGATGCGACGCCACCTCGGCCACCGCGACCGGCTCCCGCGCGAACACGAGAATCGCCCGATACTCCGGCTGCAGCCCGAACCCGCCACCGGACAACGCCCCACGCTGCGCCACCACCATCGCGACCACGTCGAACCCGCCCGACGACGGCACCACCCGGCCACCCGTCATCGCATACGGCCGCACGACCGGCCCGGCCTCCCGGTCCACCCACGTATGCTCCACCCACCGCTCGGCCCGCAGATCCTCCCGCGGCGGCTCCGGCCACCGGTACACCGGCGCCGGCTCCCCGAGCGGAAACTCACGCGAGAACCCGGCCGCGTGCCGCCCCGGCGGATCCGTCATCACGCACCCGCCGGCCGCGCCGACGCCGACAGGTTCTGCCCCACCCGCTGCACCAGCAACGCCATCTCGTACGCGATCAGACCGATGTCCGCATCCGCCTCCGCCAGCACCGCCAGGCACGCACCCCGCCCCGCCGCCGTCACAAACAGGAACGCCGACTCCATCTCGACGATCGTCTGCCGCACCGGCCCGCCACCGAAATGCCGCCCCGCACCCCGCGCCAGGCTCTGGAACCCGGCCGCGACCGCCGACAGATGCTCCGCGTCCTCCTGCGACAGGCCCTCCGACGCGCCCATCAGCAACCCGTCCACGGACAGCACCACCGCCCGCCGCACCGACGGCACCCGCGCCACCAGGTCGTCGAGCAGCCAGCGCAGACCACCGCCGTGCCCCTGCGCGGTCATCACACACCCCTGCCCGTGTCCCCGGCGTCCCCGGCGCTCGCATGCCGGCCACGCACCGTCCCCGCCTGGAACGACGCCATCATCCGGCGCAGCTCCTCCGGCGACCGCGCCGGCGCCTCGAGCTCCTCCGCGCCGATCACGACCGTCGAATCGTCCTGCAACTGCGGCGCCAGGCCGCGCTGCCGGACCCGCCGCGGCAACCCCTGCCGGCCCCTGCCCCCGTCCCCGCCGCCGTCCGGACCGCCGTCCGGACCCGGCGAATCCGGCTCAACCGCCACCACATCCGGATCCGGCGCCACCGGCAGAGGCCGCCGCACCGACGGCACCGCAGCCGGACCCGCCGGCAGCCACGAGAACGACTCCGCAGCCACCCCCTCCATAGCAGCCGGCGCCACCACCAGATCCACCGGCAGCAACACCACCGCCGTCACCCCGCCGTACGGCGACGGCCGCAACACCACCCGCACCCCGTGCCGCGCCGCCAACTGCGCCACCACGAACAACCCCAGCCGCGCACTGCTCGCAGGATCGAACTCCGGCGGCTCCGCCAACCGCCGGTTCGCCTCCGCGATCGCCTCCGCCACCATCCCCAGACCACGGTCCTCGATCTCGATCACAAACCCGTTCGGCACCGACTGCCCCGACACCCGCACCCGCGTATGCGGCGGCGAAAACACCGTCGCGTTCTCGACCAGCTCCGCCAGCAGATGGATCACGTCACCCACCGCCCGGCCGACCACCGCACCGTCACCCACGTGCAGCACCTGCACCCGCGCGTAGTCCTCGATCTCCGACACCGCACCACGCACCACGTCAACCACCGGCACCGGATTCCGCCAGCCCCGCCCCGGCGTCGCACCCGCCAGGATCACCAGGTCCTCCGCGTGACGCCGCATCCGCGTCGCCAGATGGTCGACCCGGAACAGATCCGCCAGGTCCTCCGGCTCCGACGTACGCCGCTCCATCCCGTCCAACAGCGACAACTGCCGGTGCAACAACGTCTGGGAACGCCGCGCGATGTTCAGGAACACCTCGTTCATCCCCTGCCGGACCGACGCCTCCTCCACCGCCGACGCCACCGCCGTACGCTGCACCGAGTTGAACGCCTCACCCACCTGACCGATCTCGTCCGTGCCCAGCCGCAACGGCGGCACCTCCGCCGCCACGTCGACCGCCACCCCCCGCCGCAGCCGCGACACCACCGACGGCAGCCGCTCGTCGGCCAGCTCCAGCGCCGCCACCCGCAGCCCGTCCAACCGGCGCGCCAGCGACCGGCCGATCCGCACCGACAACACCAGACTCAGCACCACCGCCACCAGGCCGGCCAGACCCGCCACACCCAGCCGCAGGAAGATCGCATCGGAAGCGTCCCGCGCCGCCTGTACGTTCTGCCGCTGCATCTGCGACCGGAACGCCTTCAACTCCTCGTTCACCGGGTCGAACGCCGCACGCCACTGCCCCAGGTCGATCCCCGCCGCCTGCGCCGACCCCGGCGCCGTCGCCAGCAACCGATCCTCCAGCGCCGCCAGCCGCCGCATCGCCGCACCCGACACCAGCGCCTGATACCGCTGCTGCGCCTCCTCCGGCAGCAGACTCACCCCGTACGGCAGCACCAGACGCTTCTGCCCGATCACCGTCACCAGCTCGGTGTGCACCGCCCCCGTGAACTGCCCGCTCGTCGCCGCCTCCGCCACCAGCGCGTCCTCCTGCGAGAACAGGTCCCGAGACAGGCCCAGCACGAAGACGCCCAGCGCCTCCTCGGCAACGTCCGAGTCCCGGTGGTTCGTCGCCGACTCACCGATCGCATACGTCGCCATGATGATCGCGCTGTACCCCTGCCGGACCGTCCCCGCCGCACCACCGCCGTCGGCCAGGCTCCGCAGCTGCGCCAGCCCGTCCAGCGCCTCCGTCACCGTCACGATCGCCCGCTTCGTCTCCGCCGACGCCACGTCCTGCAGGTCCCGGTCCGTCGCCAGGGCCCGGAACTCCGCGATCTCCACGTCCGACTTCGCCCGCTGCTCACGCACCGCCGCCGCGTCCGCCCGGCCACCCGCCAGGTACACGGTCGTCAGCTGCCGCTCGACCTGCAGCTGCTCGACCATCGCCTCGGCCGGCTCGGTCACCTTGTCGCCGGTCAGCTTCGAGTTGCGCAGATCCAGCGCCGACTCGAGCGTCACGCTCACGGCGAACAGCCAGATCGCGACCAGCATGACGATCGGGATCGCCAGCATCGCCGTGATCCTGGCGCGGATGGACCATCGGTTTTTCATCGGACCTCGGGTGCGGTTCGGTTGCGGCCTCGGAGCCGCCAACCTACGCACACGGGTCCGCCGAATTCGTCGGGTCACCGGTCCCGGATTCCACCCAGCCAGCCGACAGACAGTAAGATCTTCTCCATTAGCGTCGAATTCGAGAAGAAATCCGGCTATGGTGCGTGTATCGCGGAAGTATTTCGCCGGGGAGGCTTAGGATGCAGCCATACGTCTACCAACGCCGACAACTCGTCGAACCAGACTGGCGCCGCTTCCCCGGCTGGCACGACACCACCCGCGAACAGTGGGAATCCGCCCAATGGCAACGCGCACACTGCGTCAAGAACATCAACCAGCTGCGCACCGTCCTCGGCGACCTCGTCGACGAGTCCTTCTACACCGACCTCGCCACCGACCAGGCACAACACGCCACCATGTCGATGCTCGTCCCACCCCAGATGATCAACACCATGGTCCCGGACGAAATCACCACCGACACCCTCTACGCCGACCCCGTCCGCCGCTACATGCTCCCCGTCGCCAGCGACCGCCTCACCGACTGGCCCTCCCACCCGTACGCCACCCGCGACTCACTCCACGAACACGACATGTGGGTCGCCGAAGGACTCACCCACCGCTACCCCACCAAAGTCCTCGCCGAACTGCTCTCCACCTGCCCCCAGTACTGCGGCCACTGCACCCGCATGGACCTCGTCGGCAACTCCACCCCCACCGTCGACAAGCTCCGCCTCACCCGCAAACCCGCCGACCGCTACGACGCGATGATCACCTACCTGCGCGCCCACCCCGGCGTCCGCGACGTCGTCGTCTCCGGCGGCGACGTCGCCAACGTCCCCTGGAAACACCTCGAGTCCTTCCTCATGCGCCTGCTCGACATCGAAACCGTTCGCGACATCCGCCTCGCCACCAAAGCCCTCATGGGCCTGCCCCAGCACTGGCTCCAGCCCGACGTCGTCGAAGGACTCGAACGCGTCGCCCGCACCGCCGCCCGCCGCGGCGTCAACCTCGCCATCCACACCCACGTCAACCACGCGCAGTCACTCACACCGCTCGTCGCCCGCGCCGCACAGACCGCCCTCGAAGTCGGCGTCCGCGACGTGCGCAACCAGGGCGTCCTCATGCGCGGCGTCAACGCCACCGCCGCCGACCTGCTCGACCTCTGCTTCGCCCTCCAAGGAGAAGCCGGCATCCTGCCCTACTACTTCTACATGTGCGACATGATCCCCAACGCCGAACACTGGCGCGTCGCCGTCTGGCAGGCCCAGCAACTCCAGCACGACATCATGGGCTACCTCCCCGGCTACGCCACCCCGCGCATCGTCTGCGACGTCCCCTTCGTCGGCAAACGCTGGGTCCACATGGTCACCGAATACGACCGCGAACGCGGCATCACCTACTGGACCAAGAACTACCGCACCTCCATCGAGGACTCCTCCATGGACCTCGACCGCAGCTACCCGTACTACGATCCGATCGACACGTTGCCGGAAAGCGGCGCCGAATGGTGGCGGAAAGAGCACGCTGAGTAGGTGCGCCGCACCATCGTCAAACTCCTCGGGATCAGCCTCGCCGCCGCGGCGCTCGTCACGTACGTCAACTGGGTCAGCGACCGCGACGCCAAACAGGCCGGCGACCCGACCGGCCGGCTCAGCTGCGGCGACACCGGCCGCATCTCCGGCGCGCACGCCACCGCGTCCCCGACCAGCCGCGAGACCCGCACCCCGACCGAGCTCGCCGACGCCTGGGCCCGCGCCCGCTCCGCCGAGCTGGCGTCCGGCCAGCGCCGGCTGTACCAGGACGACAAACGCGTCGACATAGGGTTCGACAGCAGGTCGAAGACGGTGGCGGTGCTGACGTTCCGCTCCTACGACAGCCTGGGCTGGCACCTGGACGCGGTGGTCGCCTGCCAGTCCGTGTCCCGTCCGTCCTGACGACCGGACGACCGGCACGGCGCGCACGGTCCGCCCCGGACACCGAGAAAAACGAAAGTCTGCCGCGTAGCGGCTGGGTGTGTTTTTCAGCGTGGCGCCAGCCACGCACTCTAAGGCGTCCTAGGATGCTAGGAAATGACCTGAGTGCCGGGTGGCGAGTTGGTCAGCGGCGATCGCCGGCCGCCCGGTAGCCGAGATAGGCGTCCAACGCCGCGGCGCCGGTGAGCATGGCGCGGCTCCTGGCTGACAGGCGGGCGTGCCAGTCGCGCAGCATCGACTCGAGCGGTGCGACGCCGCCCGCGGTGCGGACCTGGGCGATCAGCGCAGCGATCTGCTCCAGCAGGTAGCCGCCCCGTCTGAGCTGGTGGGCGAGCAGGGCGTCACGCACGTCGGCCGCACTGTAGACCCGGTAGCCCGTCCGCGGGTCGCGGCGCGGCTGGACCAGGCCGGCACGTTCCCACTTGCGCAGGGTGGCCGGGCGGATGCCGAGCCTTCTCGACAGGGGACCGACAAACGTGTCGCCGCGTTCCTGCGGCACCGGCTCGAGGTCACGAAGCGCGGCCTCGACGGCCTGGAGGGTGCGGCGGTCGTCGAGCAGCTGGGCGTGGCTCTCGTCGATGCGCCGGAGCGCATCCCCGGTCGCGTCCCGGTTGACCGCCTGCATGATCGACGTGGCCGTCTGGTGACCGTGCCCGGGCGCGAGGGCGAGGAACGCGTGCAGGGCTTTCGCGTGCAGCGGCGTGTAGGTGCGGTAGCCGTGGGGGCTGCGTTCAGCGTCCGGGAGGATGCCGGCCGCCTCGTAGTTCCTGATCGCCTGTGTGGACAGGCCGTGACCGCGCGCCAGATCGACCGGCCTCAGCCGTCCGTCGTCTTGAAGGTTTCGCCCCATGTTCCTGCCCAAATCGCGGAAAAGTTTCAACTGAAGGTTCAACGATACCGTTCAAGGAATGACTGCTGGCATCACAAACACCGCCCATGCCGTTGACGCGGCCACCGTCGTGGGGCTGCTCCCGGCCCGGCCGCGCCTGCTTGCCCTGGGTGAGCCGACCCATGGCGAGGACGTTCTGCTCGAGCTGCGCAACGATCTTTTCCGGCAACTCGTCGAGCAGGAGGGCTACCGGACCATCGCCATCGAGAGCGACTGCATGATGGGCCTGGTCGTGGACGACTACGTCACGTCGGGCTCCGGCATCCTCGACGACGTCATGGAGCGCGGCTTCAGCCACGAGTGGGGCGCCTTCGCGGCCAACCGCGAGTTGGTGCGCTGGATGCGCGCGTACAACACCGGCCGGGCCGCGTCCGAGCAGGTGCGGTTCGCCGGTTTCGACGGCCCGCTGGAGACCGCCGGCGCCGCGAGCCCCCGGCAGGCCCTCACCGCACTCCACGCCTACCTCACCGCCCGGGTCGACACCGGCCTGCTTCCCTGCACCACCGATACGCTCGACCGCCTGCTCGGCGCCGACGACCGGTGGACCAACCCCGCCGCGATGACGGACCCGTCCCGGTCGGTGGGGAGGACGCCCGAGGCCACCGAGCTACGACTGCTCGCCGACGATCTGGTGGCGCTGCTCGACGCGCAGACGCCACACCTGATCGCGGCGTCCGCACCGGACGAGTGGGACCGGGCGCTGCTGTACGGGCGCACCGCCGCGGGCCTGCTGCGCTACCACTTCTGGACGGCCGACACGTCACCGGGCCGCATGGCGAGGCTGCTCGGCGTGCGGGACTCGATGATGGCCGCCAACCTGCTCGCCCTCGCCGATCGGGGCCCGACGCTGGTGAACGCCCACAACGGCCATCTGCAGCGGGACAAGAGCAGCATGCGGATGGGCGGCCGGCCGGTGGAATGGTGGAGCGCCGGCGCGATCGTGAGCGCCCACCTGGGCGAGGCGTACGCCTTCCTCGCCACAGCCCTCGGCACGATCCGCCACCGGGGCGTCGACACCCCGCCGCCGGACACCATCGAAGGGCTCCTGTACGCGCTGCCGGAGGAGCGTTGCATCGTCGACGCCCGCCGGCTGGCCACTGCCCTCGCCGACATGACGCCCGCTGCCCGGGTGTCCCCCTGGTTCGGTTACGCCCCGCTTGATCCGGCCCACGTGGCCGGCACCGACGGGATCGTGTTCGTCAAGGACGCCCCGCCGAGCTAGCGCGCCCCGTGATCCAGGGAAACTCCGGGCCGCCCCGACGACACGAGGTTTCCCTGGATCACGACCGGCGCACCGCGAGCTACGAGACCGACAGGGCGTGGAAGGCGCCGGCTCGGGTGCCGAAGTACATCGCGCCCTTCCAGACCGCCGGGGTCGCCTCGATGCAGCCGCCGATCTTCATCTCCCACAGGAGTTTCGGCTGGGCCGACGTGTCCGCCACGTCGTAGGCGTGCATCACGCCCGAGCAGTCGCCGATGAACAGCGTGTCGTCCACCACCACCGGGGACTGCCACGTCTCGTTGCCCGGCACGCGGAACTTCCACCGCACCGTGCCCGTCGTCCGGTCGATGCCGAGCACGTCGCCGCCCGTGGTGTCGAAGATGGCGATGTCCTTGTGCAACGCCGGGGTGCCCCAGATGCCGGCCGGCTTGCTGCCCTGGTCCTTCACCGACCACACCACCGGGTTGTCGGGCATCGACGGGTCCAGCTTGAGCATCTGCCCGACCTCGCGGGAGCGGGCGTTGCCGCGCTCGTACTCCGACCCGACGTAGAGGAACCCGTCCTCGTCGATGACGATCGACGCGTCGGTGTCGTCGCCGGTCCAGAACCGGAACGTGCGCGTCGGCGCCTTGCCCTCCTTGAGGCCGCTGATGTCCCAGCCCTGCACCAGGCCGCCGGAGTTGGCGAAGTACACGGTGTTCTTGTAGATGGCGACCGAGTTCTCGATCGACACGTTGGTGTCGCCGAAGTCCTTGAGCAGCTGCGCGTCCCAGCCGGGCGTGTTGAACACCAGCTTGGGGTTGACCGTCACCTTGCCGTTGGCGTCGTACCCGCGGTTGAGCTTCACGATGTGGAACTGGCTGTTCTCGCCGCCCTCGAAGAGGTAGTCGTCGATGATCAGGCCGGATCCGTCCCAGTCGTCGTTCCACATGGTGGGCTTGACCGCGTCGGCGGAGAGCTTCCACAGCTCGGTCGGCACGTCCCGGTCGAGCGCGATGACGCGGTAGTAGTTGTCGCGCGAGCCGGAGTACAGCAACGGGTAGCCGTCGGGGTCGACGGTCACCGAGCCCTTGATGATGTCGCCGGTCTTGAAGTCGGGCATGATCCGCTCGCCGGTCGCGGCGTCGAGGAAGTGGATGTTGCGGTCGTAGGCGCCGAACACCACCCAGGTGCGGCCGTCGCGCTCGAAGACCGCCGGCTGGCCGGTCCAGCCGTTGCCGCACCACTGCGTCGTCTTGCCCTTGTCCTCGGACATCGCGCACATGCCGCCGGACTTCGGGAACTGCCACTTGTGGTTCGGCATCGTCCGGGGCACGGGACCCTGCCCGTAGTAGGTGCGGGTCGGGTTGCCGCGGAACGTCAGCAGGCCGGTGACCTTCGTGCCCCACGGCTTGCCGACCAGTGCGGGGTCGGACCAGCCGACAAACGCGGGCGTGGCCGACGAGGGCGGCGCCGCCGCACCCGACTCGACCTCGGCCGCGGGCGACGAGGACAGGTCGGTCCAGCTGTTGCGCAGCGCGTATGCGGTGGTCGCCAGACCACCGACGATCAGCGCCAGCGCGCCCGCGAGCAGCAACCGGAACGTCCCCGTGCGTGACATGCCGCCTAGTATGTCGATGCCCTCCGGCAAACTGTTCCCCCGAACGGCGCGACCATTCCACACCGCTCGGCTCACCCGTCCGGTCAGCGGGGCTTTTCGAAATGCTGATAGTCCACTCCGGACCGCCAGGCGCCGCCCCAGGTGAAGCCCTCGGCGCGAAACGCCGTGACGACCGGGTCGCCGGCGACGATCATGCCCGGTCTGACGGTGCGCCGGTCGAGGTAGTCCTTGCCGGCGGGTGGCATGATCTGGCCCTTCGGCAGGTAGGGGTTCTCGACCGGGTTGATGTCGATCGCCCGCCCGTAGGCGTGGTTCGACCAGTGCTTCGTGTTCGGCACGTTGCGGCAGTTGAACGCCGAGGTGTTGTCCGCGGCCATCGACGCGTCGTCGCTGCCGTCGTAGGCCTCGATGAGCCGCATGCCGCGGATCGGGAACCGTGCCGCCCGCAGCTTCGCGAACGCCCGCAGCGTGGCCTCCGCGAGGTCCTTGTGCACGACCAGTTGCCCGCGCTGCTCGGTGCCGGCGAAGTCGACGTAGGTCAGCCGCAGCAGCCGCAGGTCGTCGAGGCCGACGGGGCAGCCCGGCCGCCACGAGACCCCGGTCATCGCCTGGCGCAGGTCGGGCGGCAACGGTTCGGCGGAGTCCGCCGGCGGCGTTTCGGCGGGAGTCGTACCGGCTGTGCCCGCCACCGGCGACGGGACGCCCGGCGATGCGGCGCCGCTTGCCGCCGCCGTGGCCGGCGCAGGCCCGGTCCCGCCGCAGCCGGCCAGCCCGGGGCCGGCGAGGAGCACCGACACGAGCGCGGTGGCGGCGAGCATCCGATCACGTACGGTCATCCGCCGATACTATGGGGCGTGCCGGTTGACCAGGATGGACGACGCCCGACGCTGGTGACGTTCGGTGTCCTGACACTCACGCTGCTCCTCGCGGCCGGCCTCGGCGCCTGTTCGACGAAGCCCGAGCCCGTCCCGGTGACGGCGCCGCCGTCGGCGCCGGAGTCCCCGGTCGCACCGGTCGAGGTGCCGGCCGCGGTCTCCCCGTCGCCGGCGGTCTCCCCGTCGCCGTCCACCACGTCCGCCACGTCCGCCACGTCCGCCGCACCCCGCCCGCCGAGTGCGGCGGCGGCGCGGTCGGCGGGCACAGCCGGTACCGTCGCGCAGAACGACGCGTCGAGACTGCGGACCCTGCCGGCGAACACGACCCAGGTCGTGATCGTGCAGACGCCCGGCAGGTCGTCGACGACGGCGACCCTGCAGGCGTATGCGAAGGCGGGCGGGGCGTGGCGGCCCGCGTTCCCGGCGATGCCGGCCCGGATCGGCGGCAACGGCCTCAGCGACGACAAGCGTGAGGGCGACCGCACCACCCCTACGGGCATGTACTCGTTCGACGCCACGATGTACGGCATCGCGGCGAACCCGGGCACGAAGTTCGCCTACCACCGGGTGGGCCCGGACGACTGGTGGAACGAGAACAGCGACTCGCCGGGCTACAACACCTTCCACCACGGCCCGGACCCGGGCGGCCCGAGCGAGGCGCTGTGGCAGATCAGCCCGCAGTACACGCACCTGGCCGTGATCCGCTACAACATGCCGGCGACCCCGCACCGCGGCAGCGGCATCTTCCTGCACCAGAGCAACGGCAACGCGACCCTGGGCTGCGTCAGCCTGGCCCGCGACCACCTGGTGTCGGTGCTGCGCTGGCTGGACCCGGCCGCCAACCCGAGGATCGTCCTCTCCCCGACCGCCGCGCTGGGCCGCTACTGAGCGGCCGCCGGCCCTGAGCCCGCCGTCAGAACCGGACGCGTGCCGCGACCGGCAGGTGGTCGCTGCCCGTCGCCGGCAGTGACCGGATCTCGGTGACGGTCGCCGACCGGACCATGACCTGGTCGATCCGGGCGAGCGGCAGCGCTGCGGGCCAGCTGAGCGCGAACCCGGCCGGTGCCCACGTGAGCTGCGAGCTGACCGGGCCGAGCCCGCGGTCGTCGACCGTGCTGTTGAGGTCGCCGAGCAGGATCAGCCGGTCCAGTGGCTCGGCGGCGACGGCGGCGCCGAGCAGCCGGGCGCTCTCGTCCCGCCAGGCCGTGTCGAAGCCGGTCGCCCTGATCCGGACCGACGGCAGGTGCGCCACGTAGACGGCGACGTCGCCCAGCGGGGTGTGCGCGGTGGCCCGCAGCCCGCGGCTCCAGCCGTCGGGGATCCCGCGCGGCTTGATGTCCACCGCTCGCGCGCCGGTGAGCGGATGCCGGGACCACAGCCCGACGGTGCCGTGCACCGTGTGGTGCGGGTACCGCGCGCCGAGCGCCGAGACGTAGGCGGGCAGCGCCTCGGGCGTCACCTCCTCGAGGGCGATGAGGTCCGGCCCGGCGGCCATGAGGTCCCGTGCCGTGCCGGCCGGGTCGGTGTTCTCGTCGCTCGCGTTGTGCTGCACGGCGACGAGGTCGGCCGGCCCGCCGGCGGCGGGCAGCAGCAGCCCGCCGAACTGGACGGTCCACGCGGCCACCGGTAGGACCAGCGCGACCAGGCCGGGGAGTGACCGCCGGAGCAGGGCCGCGGCGAGCAGTGCCGGGACGGCCAGCCCGAGCCACGGCAGGAACGCCTCCAGGAGGCTGCCCAGCCGCACGACGGCGTTCGGTACCAGCCGGTGGAACAGCAACACGAACGCGACGAGCGTGGCGATCACGGCGAGCCACCGCCCCCGTCGCCGGCTCCACCCGCTCCACCGGCTGCGTCCGGCCGTCTCCGTCATCGGCACCTCCACTCGTCGTCCATGAGTCGGACGCCCTGCCCCGCGTCGCCGGTTGCCGTCCCACTGCTTGGTCACCGGCGACGGCGCGGATGGAAAGGGCGCACACTTCGGCCAAACCCCGCCACCGCCGCTGGAGCAGAAGCGGTTTGCCGGCGCGTTGCGCAATTGTTACCGGCAACAACAAAGTCTGGACCTCGGCGCCCTTGTGCCCATGGGCCACGGAGGAATACGTTGCCGGGCACAACAATCACCGTCGTCCCGGACACACCCCGACGGTGAAACTCCGCCCTGAACCTCCTCGCGACCCGCAAGGGCGCATATCCGAAAGGACCCGTGCAAATGCGCAAAGGGATCCTCTCCCTGCTCGCGGTAGGTGTCATCGCCACCGGCGGACTCACCGCCTGCGGCGATGACTCGTCGTCGGACCCCGGCAGCGGCGACGCCGGGAAGAAGCCGAAGATCGGTGTCATCCTGCCGGACAGCAAGTCCTCGGCCCGCTGGGAGACCGCGGACCGCAAGTACCTCGAGGCCGCCTTCAAGGCCGCCAACGTCGACTACGACATCCAGAACGCGCAGAACGACAAGAGCGCGTTCCAGACGATCGCCGAGCAGATGATCACCGGTGGCGTCAACGTCCTGATGATCGTCAACCTCGACTCGGGTACCGGCAAGGCCGTCCTCGACAAGGCCAAGGCCGCGGGCGTCGCGACCATCGACTACGACCGCCTGACCCTGGGCGGCTCGGCGTCGTACTACGTCTCGTTCGACAACGTCGCGGTCGGCAAGCTGCAGGGCGAGGGTCTCGTCAAGTGCCTCACCGACGCCAAGGCCAGCAAGCCGATCATCGCCGAGCTCAACGGCTCGCAGACCGACAACAACGCGACCCTGTTCAAGCAGGGCTACGACGGTGTGCTCAAGGCGAAGTACGACGCCAGCGAGTACGTCAAGGGCCCGGACCAGTGGGTTCCGGAGTGGGACAACACCCAGGCCGGCACCATCTTCGAGCAGATGCTGACCTCGACCCCGAACATCGCGGGTGTCCTGGCGGCCAACGACGGTCTCGGCAACGCCGCGATCAACGTGCTCAAGAAGCAGGGCCGCAACGGCAAGGTCCCGGTGACCGGCCAGGACGCGACCGTGCAGGGCCTGCAGAACATCCTCAACGGTGACCAGTGCATGACCGTCTACAAGGCCGTCAAGCAGGAGGCCGACGCCGCCGCGAAGCTCGCGATCGGCCTGGCCAAGGGCGAGAAGGGCGCCACCTCGCAGAAGGTGACCGACCCGGAGGGCAAGCGTGACGTCGACGCGGTCCTGCTGACCCCGAAGGCCATCTTCAAGGACAACGTCAAGGACGTCGTCGACGACGGCTACGTCACGGTCGCCGAGCTCTGCACCGGTGACTTCGCCGCGAAGTGCGCCGCGGCGGGCATCAAGTAGGCACCGGCTCCGCCGGCCCGGCGCCCACAGCCTCGACTCTGTGGGCGCCGGGCCTCGGCCGTGAGCACGCCCGCCGGACCCCACACCGCGGGCTGGACGAAGTCGGACCCGGACAGGGCCGACATGACGACGTCGGACATGGAGAAGGAGCATCGTGACCGACACACCCTTGCTGGAGGTTCGGGGGCTCAACAAGAGCTTCGGACCGGTCCAGGTCCTGCGTGACGTGGATTTCTCGGCCTACGCCGGCCAGGTCACCGCGCTCGTCGGCGACAACGGGGCGGGCAAGTCCACCCTGGTCAAGTGTCTCGGCGGGATCTACTCCATCGACTCCGGCGACTACCTCTTCGACGGCAGGCCGGTCCATGTGCACGGCCCGCGGGACGCCGCCGCGCTCGGCGTGGAGATCGTCTACCAGGACCTCGCCCTCTGCGACAACCTGGACATCGTCCAGAACATGTTCCTCGGCCGCGAGATCAAGCGCGGGCTCGTCCTCGACGACATCACGATGGAGCAGAAGGCGGCCGAGACCCTCGCCGGCCTCTCGGTGCGCACCGTGAAGTCGGTGCGCCAGCACGTCTCCAGCCTCTCCGGCGGCCAGCGGCAGACCGTCGCGATCGCCAAGGCCGTGCTGTGGAACAACCGGGTCGTGGTCCTCGACGAGCCGACCGCCGCCCTGGGTGTCGCGCAGACCGCGCAGGTGCTCGAACTGGTCCGCCGCCTCGCCGACAACGGCCTCGCGGTCGTGCTCATCTCCCACAACATGAACGACGTGTTCGCGGTCGCCGACCGGATCGCCGCCCTGTTCCTCGGGCAGATGGCCGCCCAGGTCAAGGCCACCGACGTGACCCACTCGCAGGTCGTCGAACTCATCACCGCCGGGCGCAGTGGCGACCTCGGCCTCCGCCAGAACGGAGCGACGGTATGACCGTGTCCACCGTGCCCCCGGAGGAGAAGGCGGCCGCCGGCCGGCCGGTCACTCTGGGCACCTACGCGAGCAACTACCTCGCCAAGGTCCGCGGCGGGGACATGGGCGCCCTGCCCGCCATCCTCGGCCTGGTCGTGCTCACCATCATATTCTCGATCGCCCGCCCGGTGTTCTTCAGCGCGACCAACTTCGCGAACCTGCTCAGCCAGGGTGCGGCCGTCACGGTCATCGCCATGGGCCTGGTCTTCGTCCTGCTGCTCGGCGAGATCGACCTGTCGGCCGGCTTCACCAGCGGCGTGTGCGCCGCGGTCCTGGCCACGCTGCTGACCACGCACGGCTTCCCGTGGTACGTCGCGATCCTCGGCGCCGTCGTCACCGGTGTCGTCATCGGCCTGGCGCTCGGCACCCTGGTCGCCAAGCTCGGCATCCCGTCGTTCGTGGTGACCCTCGCCGCGTTCCTCGCCTTCCAGGGCACGGTGCTGCTGCTCGTCAAGGGCGGCACGATCATCGCGGTCGACGACCCGACCATCAAGAAGATCAACTTCGACGGCCGGTTCACCCCCGCGCAGGGCTGGATCCTGTACGCCCTGACCATCGCCGGCCTGCTCGCCCTCAGCCTGTGGAAGCGCACCAGCCGGGGCCGCAAGGGCCTGGCGATCGAGCCGCTCTCGGTGATCGCGGTCCGCATCGGCGCGATCGCGGTGCTCATGGGCGCCGCCGTCTACGTGCTCAACCTCGAGCGCGGCCGCAACGCCCTGTTCTCCCAGAAGGGCGTCCCGATGGTCGTCCTGCTGATCGGCCTGCTGCTGATGCTGTGGACGTTCGTGCTCAGCCGCACCGCCTACGGCCGGCACATCTACGCCGTCGGCGGCAACAAGGAGGCCGCCCGGCGGGCCGGCATCAACGTCGACGCGATCCGCATCTCGGTCTTCGTGATCTGCTCCTCCATGGCGGCGGTCGGCGGCATCATCCTGGCCTCCCGGCAGGCGTCGGTCGACCCGAACACGGGCGGCAGCAACGTGCTGCTCTACGCCGTCGGCGCGGCCGTCATCGGCGGCACCAGCCTCTTCGGTGGCAAGGGGCGGGTGCTCGACGCGATCCTCGGCGGCGCCGTCGTCGCCGTCATCGAGAACGGCATGGCGCTCATGCAGTACTCCGCCGGCCAGAAGTTCATCGTGACCGGCATCGTGCTGCTGGCGGCGGCCGGCGTCGACGCGCTGTCCCGGAGGCGGGCCTCCGCCGCCGGCCTGAGATAACGCCCCCGAAGGCTAGTCTCATACAGCCCCTCGACAGAAAGCCGAGCATGCGCGTTGGCCCCAGCCAGGAGGAGATCCGCCGGAGCAACCTCGGTGCGCTCCTGCGCTCCGTGCACCTTCACGGCGCGATGTCCCGTGCCGACCTCACCACGAGCCTGGGGCTCAACCGCAGCACGATCGGCGCGCTGACCGCCGACCTCGCCGCCGCCGGACTGGTGAGCGAAGAGGTGCCGCAGGAGCAACGCGGCCGGGCCGGGCGGCCCTCGCTGGTCGTCCGGCCCGAGTCCGAGAAGGTCTACGTCTACGCGTTCGCGGTCGAGGTCGACCGGATCGTCGCCGCCCGGGTCGGGCTCGGCGGCGTCCTGCTCGACCGGTACGAGGCCGCCCGTGGCCGCGGCGAGCAGGACGCCACCGCGGTCGTCGCGCCGATCGCCGAGTTCGTGCGCAAGGTGCAGGCCGGCGTCGACACCAACGCCCCCGGTGCCCGGCTGATCGGCAGCGGCGCGGCGGTCTCGGCCATGGTGCGGCGGGAGGACGGGTTCGTCCGGCTCGGCCCGCAGCTCGGCTGGGTCGACCAGCCGCTCGGCGAGGCCATCGGCGAGGTGATCGGCGACGGCCGGCCCGTCGCCGTGCGCAACAACGCCGACCTGGCCGCGCTCGCCGAGCACACCCGCGGCGCCGCCGTCGGCTGCGACAACGTCGTCTACCTCTACGGCGACGCCGGCGTCGGCGGCGGCATCATCGCCGCGGGGCGCCCGGTCACCGGCCACGGCGGCTACGGCGGCGAGGTCGGCCACATGGTCGTCAACCCGGTCGGCAAGCCGTGCAGCTGCGGCTCCCACGGCTGCTGGGAGACCGAGATCGGCGAGCACGCCCTGCTCGCCGCCGCCGGGCGCAACCCCTCCGCCGGGCGGGAGGGCATCCTGGCCGTCGTCGACGCCGCCTCCCGCGGCGACGCCACCGCCCAGGCCGCGGTCCGCCAGGTCGGCGACTGGCTCGGCTTCGGCGTGGCCAACCTGGTGAACATCTTCAACCCGGAGATGGTCATCTTCGGCGGCACGCTGCGGGAGGTGTACCTCGCCTCCGCCGCGCAGGTGCGCAGCCGCCTCAACCGCAACGGGCTGCCCGCCTGCCGCGAGCACGTCCGCCTCCGCACCCCGCAGCTCGGCGACGACGCGGCCCTGCTCGGCGCCGCGGAGCTGGCCTTCGAGCCGCTCTTCGCCGACCCGCTCGATCCGCCCTGACCGGTCCGGCGCCCTCCGCTGTTCGATCCCGCCTGACCGCGCCCGGGCGACCCGGGAACAGCGCAACCCGGGTGCGGCCCGGTTGCCGCGCACCGGCCCGGCTCACATCGTCTCCCCCGGTTCCGATCTGAGCGTCACGCAACCGCCGCGGAACCGGGAGGCACGATGCTGAGCTGGCTGGGGAGGCTGCTCAGGACCGCCGCGCCGACCCGCGGCCACGCGGTCCTGTGCGCGGCCGTGGCCGCGGCGACCGTCGCGCTGTTCGCCGCGTTCGTCACCGGGGTCGGCGGCCCGCTCGTGGCCCAGAACCTGTCCAACGTCGCGCTGTTCGCCGGCGCCCTCGCCGCCGCGTGGGGCTGCCTCGTCCGGGCGTGGGGCGCGGACAGGCACCGGGTCCGCTGGGCGTGGGCGCTCATCGGCCTCGGCAACCTGTCCTGGGGCGTCGGGCAGATGTTCTGCATCTGGTACGAGACGGTGCTCGGCACCGCGGTACCGTTCCCGTCCCTGGCCGACGCCGGGTACTTCTGGATGATGCCGCTGACCGCGGCGGGCCTCCTGCTGCTGCCGACGAGCCGGCAGAGCGTCGCCCAGCAGGCCCGCAGCATCCTCGACGGTCTCATGATCGCCGCGTCGCTGCTGCTCATCACGTGGGTGATCATCCTCGGGCCGCTGGTCGCGCAGGGCGCGGACAGCAGCCTCGCGCTGCTCGTCACGCTGTGGTACCCCGCCGGCGACGTCGTCGTGCTCACCATCGTGCTGTTCGTGCTCGCCCGCGTCCGCCGCGGCGGCCCCCGCCCGATGTCGCTGCCGCTCATCGGCGTCGGGCTCGCCGCGTTCACCGTCTCCGACTCGGGGTACGCCTACCTCACCCTGACCGACAGCTACGGCTCCGGCGCCGTGCTCGACCTCGGCTGGTTCGCCGGCTTCGCGCTGATCCTGCTCGCCGCCCGCAAGCCCGGCACCGGTGCCGCCGCCGAGGACCCCCAGGCGCTGACCCGCCCGCTCGGTGTCATGCTGCCCTACCTCGCCGTGCTCGGGTCGCTCGTCACCAGCACGGTCGAGGTGCTCCGGCACGGCATGCACGACACGGTCGTGTCGTGGACCCGCTCCGCGATCATCCTGCTCATCGTCGGCCGGCAGCTGCTGACGCTGCTGGAGAACCGCTCCCTCACCCGCGACCTCGAGGCGCGCGTCGAGGCGCGCACCGCCCAGCTGCGCGCGAGCGAGCAGCGCTTCCAGGCGCTCGTGCAGCACAGCTCCGACGTGGTCTCCGTCATCGACCGCGACGGGACCGTCAGCTACCAGAGCGAGTCACTCGAACGGGTCTTCGGCTACGACCCGAAGGACGCCATCGGCAAGCGGCTGCCCGAGATCATGAACGCCGAGGCCGGCGCCCGGCTGCGTGCGGCCGTCGACGCGATCAGCGGCACGCCGTACGCGAACCGGGTCATCGAGCTCCCGGTCCGTCACGCCGACGGGCACGCCTGCATCGTCGAGGTCACCATGACCAACCTGCTCGGCGACGAGAACGTGCACGGCATCGTGCTCAACTCCCGCGACATCAGCGAGCGCCGGGAGCTCGAGGACCAGCTCGTCCACGAGGCGTTCCACGACGGGCTGACGAAACTCGCCAACCGGGCGCTGTTCAAGGACCGGGTCGAGGCCGCGCTGCGCCGCCGCGGCGGCAGCGAGATGGCCGTACTGTTCCTGGACCTCGACGGGTTCAAAGAGGTCAACGACAGCCTCGGGCACGCGGCCGGCGACGCGCTGCTGGTGCAGGTCGCGTCCCGACTCGGCGACGCGGTCCGCCCCGGCGACACCGTGGCCCGCTTCGGCGGCGACGAGTTCGCGGTCCTCGTCGACGCCGTCGCCGACGCCGGCGCCGCCGACGAGATCGCCGCCCGCGTCATCGACGCACTCGACGAGCAGTTCCTGATCGACAACCAGGAGATCCACGTCCAGGGCAGCATCGGCATCGCGCTGACCGGCCCCGACGCGCAGGACGCCGACCAGCTGATGCGCAACGCCGACCTGGCGATGTACCGGGCGAAGTCCGCCGGGTCCGGCCTGTACGCCCGCTACGACCCGCAGATGCACTCCGGCCTCGTCGAGAAGCTCCAGCTCGCCGCCGACCTGCGCCGTGCGCTCGACAACGGCGACGAGCTCCAGCTGCACTACCAGCCGACGGTCGAGCTGCGCACCGGCGACATCGTCGGGTTCGAGGCGCTCGTGCGCTGGCGGCACCCGGTCCGCGGGATGATCCCGCCGGCCGACTTCATCGGCCTGGCCGAGTCGACCGGGCTGATCCGGCCGCTCGGGCAGTGGGTGCTCGCCGAGGCGTGCCGGCGGGCCGTCGAGTGGGGCGGCGACAAGCCGCTGACGATGGCGGTCAACGTGTCCGGCCGGCAGTTCGACCAGCCCGACCTGCCGCAGGTCGTCGCGTCGGTGCTCGCCGAGACGGGGCTGCCCGCCGACCGGCTCTGCCTGGAGATGACCGAGAGCGTCCTGATGACCGACACCGAGGAGAACCTCGCGGTCCTGCTGTCGCTCAAGGAGATCGGCGTGCGGCTGGCCATCGACGACTTCGGCACCGGCTACTCCTCGCTGGCCTACCTGCGGCGGTTCCCCGTCGACACGCTGAAGATCGACCGGTCGTTTGTCGAGCGGCTCGGCGGGACGACCCCGGACGCGGCCCTCGCCCGGACCATCGTGCAGCTCGGCCAGAGCCTCGGGATGGCCACCGTCGCCGAGGGGATCGAACAGTACGCGCAGTTCCTCGCCCTCCGACGGATGGGCTGCGACCTCGGCCAGGGCTACTACTTCGCCCGCCCGCTGCCGGCCGAGGAGGCCGTCGCGCTGCTGCGCGACCCGGCCGCCGTCGCCGCCTGAGCCGGACAGGTACCCCGGCAGTACATCTCCCTTGATTGGAGTGCCATCGATGACGGCTGCCCTCGCCGACCAGGCACGGCTCGACCTGCCCGGCCACTGGCCGGCGGCGCTCGGCCCGCGTGCCCTCGCCGAGCTCGACGCGGCCACGCCGTTCCTGGCGACGGACCTGTCGACGGTCGCCGCGCGGTACGCCGCCTTCACCGCCGCGATCCCCGGCGTGTCGACGTTCTACGCCATGAAGTGCAACTCCGCGGCCGACGTCCTCGGCACGCTCGCCGCGCTCGGGTCGAGCTTCGAGGTCGCGTCCGTCGGTGAGCTGCGGATACTGCGGGAGATCGGCGTCGACGCGGCCGAGGTGCTCTTCAGCAACCCGATCAAGCCGCCGGCCGCGATCGTCGAGGCCCGCCGGGCCGGGCTGTGGCGCTTCAGCTTCGACTCCGAGGGTGAGCTGCACAAGCTGGCCCAGCACGCGCCCGGCGCCGCCGTCTACGTCCGCCTGCGCGTCGACGACTCCACCAGCCTGTTCCCCCTGTCGCGAAAGTTCGGCGCCGAGGCGCACGAGGCCCGCGCGCTCATGCTCCTGGCGCGGGAGGTCGGCCTCCGCCCGTACGGTGTCACCTTCCACGTCGGCTCGCAGTGCGCCACGACCAGCGCCTGGCGGCAGGCGATCGCGGCCGCCGGCCGGCTCATGGCGGCCCTCGCCGAGGACGGCGTCCGCCTCGAGATGCTTGACCTCGGCGGCGGCTTCCCGGCCCGCTACGTCGAGCGGGTCCCGTCGCTCGGCCAGATCGCCGACACCGTCAACCCGGCCCTCGACGAGCTGCTGCCCTACCGCCCGCCGCTGCTGGCCGCCGAGCCCGGCCGGCACCTCGTCGCCGAGAGCGCCGTCATGGTCGCGAGCGTCCTCGGCCGTGAGGTCCGCGCCGGGGAGAACTGGCTGTACCTCGACGTCGGCGCCTACAACGGCATGATGGAGACCCAGCAGACGGTGCAGCAGTGGCGCTTCCCGCTGTGGACCTCCCGGCCCGACCACGCCCTCGTGCCGCACCTGCCGTTCACGGTGACCGGCCCGTCGTGCGACAGCTCCGACACCATGTTCTACGGCGTCAACCTGCCCTCGACGATCGACGTCGGCGACCGTCTCTACATCGGCTCCGCCGGTGCGTACACACTGAGCTACGCCTCGAGCTTCAACGGCTTCCCGCCGCCGGAGCCGGTGTCCGTCGGCGCCCCGCACGCCCGGCGGGACACCCCTTGACGGCGGCGACCGTTACGGCCGGGCGGTCGCAACGGTCGCGCCCCGCGTCCCATCGCAGCCTCCTGCCGGGCGGCCGGCGGCGTGCCGGCCGCCTGCGGGAGCTGCTGGTCTCCGGCGTGGTCGACTCGTTCGGCCTCTCCCTGGGCTGGACCCTGTTCAACCTGGTCGCGGCCGACCGGGGCGGCCTGGCTATGGCCGGGCTGTTCAACGCCGCGATGCTGACGGGTGTCGTACTGTCGGCGCCCGTCACCGGCCGCCTCGCCCGCCGCCTCAACGGCCGCACCCTGCTCGTGCTGGCCGGCTGCACCGAGGCCGCCCTTCGCGTGGCGACCCTCGCGGCGCTGCTCGCCGGCGCCGATACCTGGATCGTCGCCGCCGGTGTCATGATCATGCACGTCGCCGCCTATGCGGGCTTCGCCGCGATGCGGGCCGAGGTCGCCGCCGTCGACGCCCGCCCGCGGGCCATGACCCGCTACGCTCTGTCGATCGCCGCGGTCGAGGCCGCCGGCGCCGGGGTGGCGGCCCTCCTGCCGCTGCACCACGGCGCGCTGGTCGCGGTCTTCTGCGTGTACGGGCTGAGCCTCGTCCCCACCGTGCTCACCGCCCGCCGCGCCCGGGTACTGTCCGCGGCCGCTGTCCCGGAGGCGGAGGGCGGCGCGCGGCCGACACGGGTCGGGCGGCGCCGGGAGCAGGCCGCGGCCCGACGCAGCCTGCGGTTGCCGGTGCCGGTGCTCACGGCCGGCGGGCTCGTGACGCTGTTAGGGTCGGGCCCGACGCTGCTGTCGGTGGCCTTGGCCAGCGAACTGCACGGCCAGGCCGCGGTGGCCGGTGCCGCCGCCGCGTTCAGCGTAGGCTGCCTGCTGTCGTCCCCGGCCGTCGACGCGGTCGCCCGGCTCCGCCTGTCCGGTGCGGTCACCTGGCCGCTGTGGGGCGTCGGCATGCTGATCGGCTGGCTGTTGGCCCCCGCCCACCTGGCCGGCCTGTTCCTCGCGCAGTTCCTGTCCGGACTGAGCATGACTGCGCTCGAGGGCATGATGGATGCGAGGATGGCCCGGGAGGCGAGGCCGGGCACGGCGACGACGGTCCTGGCCTGGAGCGCGTCGACCCGCGCCCTGGGCGGCGCGGTGGCCGTGCGGTTCCTGCCGGCGGTGGTCGCCGCCCCGGCGATCGGCCTTGCCTCGGGCGCCGCCGCCGCGGTCCTGGCACTGGCGGCCCTGACCGCCCTGGTCCGCACCCGCCGCACGGCCGAAGCTCCCGCCACCGCCTAGCGCAATGTCCACCAACGTCGACCGCCCCCACCCTTGTCGATCTTGCAGTTATGGCGCCGAGACACTCCCTGAATGCCCGGTTCGCCAGGCACCACACCTGCAAGATCGACGCGCAACAAACCGGCGGGGACCGGCGGGGACCGGCGGGGACCGGCGGGGACCGGCGGGGACCGGCGGGGACCGGCCTGGCCGGTGCTGGCCGGTGCTGGCCGGTGGATACGGCCACCGGCCACCCCGGCCACGTTCCCGGCCACGGCGGCGACGAACCTCGCCCGATCGACCGCACCCGCCGCGTCCAGCGCACATGATCGCGAACTTGCCGCAATCATGGCCAAGCACCGACCAAGGCGCGTGGAACCGAGCGTCCAGTTTCATGATCGCGGAGCGTTTGTGTAGCCAGGGAGCCTGTCGCGCAATTCGCTGGGACAGCGTCGGCGCCCCAACTACGCGCCGATCTTGGAGTTGTGGCGCCATGAACCTCCGAATTTGTCCGGATTTGTCAAGGACCACAACTCCAAGATCGGCGCGGTTATCGGGGTTGACGCGCGAGGGATCCAAATTGCGCGACAGGCTCCAGGGGTGCACAAACGCTCCGCGATCATGAAGCAGGCCGGCAGTTCGCCCGGGCCACAGCATTCGACCAAGGCCGCCCCGCCGATCGCAGCCGCCGCGGAGGCCGACCGCAACTGCGGCCAGCCCCAGCCACCGCGCTCGGTGATCGCGAACATCTCGCGATCACGGGCGCGGCGGCTGAGCCAGGCCGGGTGGTGCGACTGCGGCTCGTAGATCAAGGGAAAACTTCGGGTTGCCTGGACAGCCGGATGTTTCCGACGATCAAGCAGCTCGGGTCAGGTCAGGCACGGAGCACGGCCGCCCCGCACCACGGGGCCACGGCCGCCGCGAACCGGCACCGCGAGGGCGCGGCCGGGTGCGCGACCCGGCGCCGCTTGACAACACCCTTCACAGATCACGGAACCTTCGTGCCGCTCCAGAGTCTGTTGCGCAATTCGGATCCCTCGCGCGTCAACCCCGATAACCGCGCCGATCTTGGAGTTGTGGTCCTTGACAAATCCGGACAAATTCGGAGGTTCATGGCGCCACAACTCCAAGATCGGCGCGTAATTGGGCCGCCGACGCTGTCCCAGCGAATTACGCAACAGGCTCTGGAGCGACACGAAAGCTCCGCGATTATGAAACGCACAGAGCGGGTCGGCCGGCGGGCACAGGCCGTACAACTGCCGGAACATGCACCGAGGGCGCCCACTGCGGACAGTGAGCGCCCTCGGCCGGTTCCACCCCGGTTCTACCGACCCGCCTCGGCGTGATAGCGCTCGACGAGATCCGCACGGATGCGGCCGCGGTCGGAGACCTCGATGCCCTTGCTCTGCGCCCACTCGCGGATCGCGCGGTTCTGCTCGCGCTCGGCACGGGCCGTGAGGACCGGCCGGAGTCGGCCGACGACACGCGCCGTGGCCGGTCCGGTTGATGTGCGGCCGACCTTGGTGGCGGCGGCGACGAACGGCGCGAAGGCTTCGCGCAGTTCGGCGGCGTTCTTCGTGGACAGGTCGATCGAGTACTGCACGCCGTCGAGGCCGAAGCTGACGCTCTCGTCGGCGAGGCCGCCGTCGAGGTCGTCGATCAGTTCGTGGATCACGCGTCTGGCCATGGCGATGCTGCCTTCCGGTACGGGGGGTGAACATCCACACCCGAAGCGTGCCCGCCTGATCGCTTGCAAAACGGTCAGACGGGCAGTGACGGGCACGGAACGGTCGTTGGAGCGTACCGTCCGGGAGATCGCTCTCCGCAACCGGTCCGGGGCTCCCACTAGGCCCCGGCGCGCGCCATCTCCTTGGCCCGCACGGCTTCCCGGCGCTCCACGAAGCGTGACGCCTGGGCGTCCAGATCGGCCATGAACGCGGCCAGCTCGTCCCGCGCCGCGGCCCCGTCGCCGGACAGCTCACGGTCGAGCGCCTTGACCTGGCGCAGCACCGGGACGAGCACGTCGTCGTGGTGCAGGCGCAGGTCGTAGATGCCGGCCTTGGCGATCTGGACGGACTTGCGGCCGAAGTTCTCGATCGTGTGGCCCGGCATCTGGAACGAGGCGGCGACCTTGGCGACGGCCTGCATCGCCGTGTTCGGCGCCAGGTCGAACGCGGCGTTGAGCAGGTTGCGGTAGAAGATCATGTGCAGGTTCTCGTCGGCGGCGACACGCGTCAGCAGCTGCTCGCAGACCGGATCGCCGCTGGCCGCGCCGGTGTTGCGGTGCGAGACCCGGGTGGCGAGCTCCTGGAAGGAGACGTAGGCGACGGACTCGATCAGCCCGTCGTAGGAGTTGCTGAAGCCACCCTCCATGTGCTGCATGCGGGCCCGCTCGAGGGCGACCGGGTCGACGGCCCGGGTGGCGAGCAGATAGTCACGGATAGCGATGCCGTGACGGCCCTCCTCCGCGGTCCACCGGTGCACCCACGTGCCCCACGCTCCGTCACGGCCGAAGATCGTGGCGATCTCGTGGTGGTAGCTGGGGAGGTTGTCCTCGGTGAGCAGGTTGAGCACGAGCGAGGTGCGGGCGACCTCGGACAGGCGCGACTGCCCCGGGTCCCACGGCTCCCCGCCGAGGACGCCGTCGAAGTCGCGGCCCTCGCTCCACGGCACGTACTCGTGCGGAAACCACTCCTTGGCGGTGGCGAGATGCCGGTTGAGGTTCTCCTCGACGACGGGCTCGAGCTCGCGCAGCAGCACGAGCAGGTCGGTGGGTTCGGGGTGGGTCACTTGGCCTCCGGCTCGTAGATCTCCGGCTCCGGCGCGGTGCCGCCCAGATGGGCAGGCAACCACCACGCGTCGTCCGGACCTTTCGGGTTCTGCGGATATTCTCGCTGGGCCCGGTCGAGCATCGCCGACATTCGGGCCCGCAGCTCGGCGGACACCGCGTCCTGGCTGTCGCGGCGCCCCGGGTGCAACGGTTCCCCGGCGATGATGGTGACCGGCACCCCACGCTGGGTGAGGTTGCGGGGCCGGCCCTTGGTCCAGAACCGCTGGGTGCCCCACAGGACCATCGGCACCAGCGGGGTGCCGGTCGCGGCGGCGAGGCGGGCCGCGCCGCTCTTCATGTCCTTGACGGTGAACGACTGGCTGATCGTGGCCTCGGGGAATACCCCGACGACCTCACCCTCCTTGAGCGCCGCGAGGGCGGCCTTGTAGGACGCCAGGCCGGCGTCGCGGTCGACGGGGATGTGATGCATGCCCCGCATCAGCGGGCCGCCGATGCGGTGTCGGAAGATCGACTCTTTGGCCATGAACCGCACCAGCCGCCTCGACTGCCGTGCGCCCAGCCCGCAGAAGATGAAGTCGAGGTAGGACACATGGTTGCAGGCGATGACCGCGCCCCCGGTGGTCGGCACGTGCTCGGCGCCCTCGATCGTGATCCTCATGTTGAGCACGCGGAACAAGGTCTTCGCGAACGCGATGACCGGTGGGTACACGAGATCTGCCATCCCATAACGCTACCGACCGAAGCTGGGACGCACCCGGTACCCTGCCTCAAGGTCGTTCGTTTTGGAGGGGGTCGGCAGTGCAGGAAGAGGTCGCGCGACCTCCGGTGGAGGAGCAGGCTACGGCGGAACCGGCGCCACCGCGCCAGCCGGCGCCCGCACCGGCGCCGGACGTCGCGGTCGACGTTGACATCGTCGTCGTCGAGGCGCCGCGGTTCGGCAAGCCGGGGCCGCCGATGCGCCGCTCGCCGCTGATCATCGGCCTGACCGCGGGTCTCGGCCTGCTGCTGGCCTACAGCGCCTATCTGGCGGTGCAGAACGTCCGCTCGATCCTCATGCTGATCTTCATCGCGATGTTCCTCGCGATCGGCCTCAACCCGGCTGTGGTCCGGCTCACCAAGTGGGGCGTGCCCCGCGGCCTCGCCGTGGCCGCCGTCGGCATCGGCTCGATGCTCCTGCTGTGCGGCGGCATCTTCGCCCTCATCCCGCCGCTGGTGCAGCAGACCGGCGAGCTCGTCGAGAACCTGCCCGGCTACATCGACAACCTGCGCCGCAACGACCAGCTGAACAAGCTCAACGAGGACTACCAGCTGCTCGACCAGCTCAAGCACGTGGCGACCGCCGGCAACGTCACGAAGGCGCTCGGCGGGGTGTGGGGCGGGGTCCAGGTCGCGTTCAGTGCCCTGTTCAACATCCTGACCGTGGTCGTGCTCACCCTCTACTTCATGGCGGCCTTCAACCGTCTGAAGGAGGGAGGGTACCGGCTGGTGCCGGCGTCCCGCCGGGAGCGCGTGCGGCTGCTGGGTGACGAGATCCTCACGAAGGTCGGCGCCTACCTCGGCGGTGCCCTGGCGATCGCGGTCGTGGCGGGGCTGTCCTCGTTCGTGTTCCTGCTGATCGTCGGCGTCGCCTATCCGTACGCCCTCGCGGTCCTCGTCGCCATCACCGACCTCATCCCGCAGATCGGCGCCACGATCGGCGCGGTGGTCGTGAGCGTCGTCGGGTTCGCCACGTCCATAAAGGTCGGCATCGCCTGCGTCATCTTCTTCATCATCTACCAGCAGGTCGAGAACTACCTCATCTACCCCAACGTGATGCGCCGCGCGGTGAAGGTCACCGACCTGGCCGCGATCCTGTCGGTGCTGCTCGGCGTGGCACTGCTCGGCGTCGTCGGCGCGCTGATCGCGATCCCGGTGGTGGCCGCGGTGCAGCTCATCGTCCGGGAGGTCGTGATCCCGCGCCAGGACAGCCGCTGACGCATCCGCGGCGGGGTCGCCCGGCTCAGCTCCGGTTGAGCACGCGGGTGAACCCCGCCGCGACCGTCGTGGCGAGTGTCCAGCCGGCGGCGATGAGCAGGTAGGCGAGCCACTGCCCGGCGCCGGTGGCCCGGAACGCCGACTCCTGACCGAAATCGATGATCGGCAGGAGCAGGTCGAGCGTGTAGAAGACCGCGTTGAAGCGGGGCAGCTGACCGGGATCGACCGCCTGCGGCGGATGCAGCGTGAACACGACGGCGCCGGTGACGAGCAGGGCGACGAGCCAGAGCGCGGCGCGCTGCGGCCGGTAGCCGTAGCCGACGGTCACGTCCTGCAGCCAGCTCCACGGCCAGGTCCACCAGGGCCGGGTCCGCCGCCGGCGGCGCTGCTTGGCGAGCAGCACGGTGCGGGCCTCGTCGTCGTGGCCGAGCTGGCGGTAGACGGCGGCGAGCTGCTCGTACGGCTGGGGCGGCGGGGTGTCCTCGCCGTCGCGGGCCAGCCAGGCGAGCCGCCAGCCGGGTGGCAGGGTGGGTTCGAGCGCCTGGTAGGTGAGCCCGTCGAGGCGCAGCCGGTCCGGCCAGGTCGCCGGCTCGTCGCGGACCACGGCGGTGCGGACGTGTCGCAGGTCGACGTCGCCGGTGGGCGCGGCCGCGAACCGCAGCGACACCTCGGCCGCCTCGGTGCCGGTGCAGCGCAGCGCGGCGAGCCGGGCGTCGTCGAAGCAGAGCCGGCCGCCGACCTTCGCCGCGGTGACCGAGACCCGGCCGGTGGCGGTGAAGCCGGTGCAGCAGTTGAGGACGGACGCGGTGACGATGCCGGTGGCGCGCAGCGACCGGCCGCCGGGATTGTCGAGGGTGGCGCCGTCGAAGAACACCGGCCCGGCGATGCGCGCCTCCATGAGCGACACCTCGCCGCGGGCGGTGAACCCGTCGCGGCAGTCGACCAGCCCGTCGACGGCGCAGTTGTCGGCGAGGAGCGCGTGCCCGCCGGGGTTGTCGAGGGTGGCGCCGGCCATCCGCAGGACCCGCCCGACCCGGGTGCCGAGCATGCGGGTCTCCCCCGCGACGCGGCAGCCCCCGAGGAGGTGCAGCCCTCCGTTGACGTCGGCACGGTCGAGGCGCAGCGCCACCGCCGCGGGGTTGGCGAGGGTGGCCCCGGTGAAGGTGGCGGCCCCGCCGAGGGTGGCGTGCCGGAGGCTGATCTCCCCCCGCACGTCGGCCCGCCGGGCGAAGAACCCGCCCCGCACATTCGCACTGTCGAGGTCGATCCCGTGGCCGGTCCCGCGCCTGCCGGTCCCGTCACCGGCCGCGGAGCCAGCCGCGGCCGGGTCGGCGACCGGGGCGGTTCCGGGGTCGGCGGGCGGTGCGGTGATGACGGCGCCGTCGAGGTGGACACCGCCGCCGATCGTGGCCTGGAACAGCCGCACCGTGCCCTGCGCGCGGAAGCCGCTCTCGGCCACCAGGTCGCCGGCGACCTCCAGGCGTTCCGCGGCCAGCGCCACACCCGCCGGGCCCGTCAGGTGCGCCCCGTCGAGCAGGAGACCGCCGGCGATCTTGGCGCCCTTCAGGTTCAGCACGTCCGTGCACCGGCCTCGGGTGAGCCGCAGGTGGCCGGCGACCGTCATCCCGGCACCTACCAGGCCGGGGAACACCGAGTCGCGGAAGCTGGTGAAGCCGAGCCTCGCCCAGTACAGATCGGGGCGCTGCTCGAACACGCTGTCCTCGACGAGCAGTGGGCAGGCCACCTCGGCGAAGGCCAGGTCGAGCCGCCCGGTGACCCGCGCCCGCCGCAGCCGCAGCGCCGCCCGCCGGCCGGGCGGGTCGCCGGTGAGCAGCTCGACGAGCAGGGCGGCGGGCACGGCCGCACCGCCGACCGCGATCCGGTCACCGGCGGCGAACGCCACCCTGATCCGTTGCTCCACGGCTGCCGGGTTCACCCCGCCGCCACACGGCACATCGACCGGGATCGTCGCACAGCCGCGATCGTAGCCAACCGCCGCCAGGACCCGCCGGTCGGCGCAGGGGCTCTCGCCGCGGGCCCCTGCGGTGACCGGCTAGGGGTTCGCGGAGCGCCAGTTCTGCCGGGTGATGAGCACCCGCGCCTCGTCGGCGACCTCGGCGTCGACCTGGACGGCGTACTGCCCGGCCTGCAGCGAGCTGCGTGAGCTGAAGTCGCGGCGGCCGCCGGTGAGCGCGTGCCCGGTGGCACCGAAGACCGCGCCCCACAGCGCGCCGATGAGCACGGTGGCGAGCAGGACGCCGATCCAGTTCTCGTTGCTGAACAGGATGAACAGGAAGCCGAGGAACAGGCCGAACCAGGCGCCGCTCAGCGCGCCCGCACCCGCCGCCCGGCCGACCGTGAGCCGGCCCAGCACGGTTTCGACCAGCCGCAGGTCGGTGCCGATGATCGCGGTCCGCTCGACCGGGAAGCCGTTGTCGGACAGGTAGTCGACGGCCTGCTGGGCCGACGCGTAGTCGGCGAAACGGGCCACGGTGACGTTGGTGCGCTCGATGGAGGTGAGCTCGCCGACGGTCGGGTCGGAACGCTCCGGCGTGGCCGCCGGGGCCTCCGCGGTGGGGCCGTCCGGCGAAGGAGGGGTCGTCATGCGCGCCAGGGTAGAGACTCCCGGGCCGGTTCGCCGGGCACCACGCAGGGGTCACCTACTCAGGGCTAGTTCAGGGCGTCACCCGAGGCCGCCGGGGCGTCGCGGCGGGCAACCTTGCAGGCATGACCGACATCAAGCGGCTGCGCCGCTCCCGCTCCGACCGCACCGTCGCCGGCGTCCTCGGCGGCATCGCCGAATACCTCGACGCCGACCCGACCATGATCCGCGCCGTGTACCTGCTGGCCATCCTGCTGACCGGCGGCACCGCCGTCCTCGCGTACCCGATCCTGTGGCTGGTGATGCCGGAGGCGCCGCCGTCGCCGGTCAGTCCCGCGCCGAACGATCATCTGCCCTACGGTGCGTGAGTGACGCGGTTGCGGGTGACGGCCCTCGGCGGCACCGGCCGGCGCGCCGAGCGGCATCGTGCGCCTCGCCCACGACGGCCCCGAGGACGAGCGCGCCGCCGGACTCTCCCGGCTGTTCCCCGCCGAACACGTGGTCCTGCTCTCCCCCGGCGACCGCGACGAGTGGTACTCGGCGAACCCCGCCTACGCCGACTGCCGCCCGGGCCGCTCGTCGGGCTGGGCGCCAGCCTCGGCGTGCCGGCCCTGCTCGACCTCTGGCGCCGCGAGCACGCGTGAGGTCACCTCGGCCAGTGCTTGAGCTTCCCGCGCAGCGTCGTGACGTGCTCCGCGGTGAGGCCGTAGAAGGTGAACCGGCCGTCGTCGAGGCGGTCGAGATATCGCCCCGCGGCGACCACGTCCTCGTCCTCGAGGGCCGGGTCCTGCCGGCGGGCCAGGTCGAGCAGCTCCTCCACCGTGTACCGGTCCAGGGCCGCGGCGACGTCGATGTAGTCGCGGACCTCCCGGCGGTTCACCAGGGCGGCAACCTTGGTGGCGATGAGGTCGTCAAGGTGCATCACCGGCCCGACGTCCATCATCACCGGGCTCTCCCGCCGGTCGAGACGCGAGAGCGTGAGCCGGACCGTGCGCGTGCCGTCCCCGACGGTGAACTCCCGCTGGTCGAAGCCGGCGAACAACTCGAGGAGGTCGTCGGCCTCCTCGACGTGGACCGTGTACCCGGCGGCGCGCAGGGCCGCACACACCGCGTCGGCGGCCGCCCCGGCCGCGCCGTCGGTGTCGGTGAACAGGTCGACGTCCTCGGTGGGCCGCTCGACGAGCCCGTTCATGAGCCAGGCGAACCCGCCGCCGAGCACGAACCCGTGCCGTTCGGCGACCGCGAGCGCGATCCGGGCGACGTCCGTATGGAACGGGTCGGGACTCACCCGGCGGCGCGCAGCCGCGGGTGCCGTGCCTCCCAGGCGCGCCGCACGGCGTGCGGAAGGTTGAGGTCGGGCCACACCCGGACGAGCATCCGCCCGTTGAGGAAACGCCGCAGCTCGTCGTGGCGGATGGCTTCGCGGAGCACGTTCTCGTACATCCAAAGGAGCAGGTCACGGTTGTCGAGGTCGAACCGCCGCTGCGGATTCCACATCAGCCGCTGCGGCAACTCGACGGTGCCGTGGACCGGCCCGCGCAGCTCCTCGAGCGTCCGGGCGACGAGCGCAGGCCGGTGCGGCCTGGCCAGGTAGGCCACCCGACCGTGCTCCGACTCGCCGCGCATGGCCCGAAGTGTACCGGTTACCCGCTGATCCACAGCATCTCCGCCGTCCGGCGCGCGTGGCAAGCGTGCACCTCGGACATCGAGAAAAACGAAAATCTGCCGCGTAGCGGCTGGAATGTGCTCTTCAGCGTGGCGCCAGCCACGCCCTCTACGGCATCCTAGGAAGCTAGGTCAGTACTTTGGCGGTTGGCGCGCCGCCGTGGACGCATGGGATGCCGCTCGTCGGCTTCACCAACGGCCGCGGAATGGGTGCGGTTCGTGCGGACCGGCCGAACGTGCCGGCATGTGTCTGTCATTGCGCTGCTCATGCCGGTCCTTCCCGGGACAGAACGGCGGGAGACCGGTCGGGCTCGCGGTGAATTTCATGATCGTGGAGCTCCTGCGGCGCTCCGGAGCCTGTCGCGTAATTCGCTGGGACAGCGTCGGCGGCCCAATTACGCGCCGATCTTGGAGTTGTGGCGCCATGAACCTCCGAATTTGTCCGGATTTGTCAAGGACCACAACTCCAAGATCGGCGCGGTTTTGTCGGGGTTGACGCGCGAGGGATCCGAATTGCGCAACAGGCTCTCCGGCATCCCAAAGCTCCACGATCATGAATGTTGATTACGGTCGATGCACTGTGATGTCTGGAATGTCCGGCTCAGGGGTGACCCCGCGATGGCCTTCACTGCTGAGAATTGGACTGGTTGCCTCGAGCGAGTGGCCTGGCCGACTTGATTGGGCCCGGGGCGGCCACGAACTGCGGCCGGTCCGCCGCACTCGATGCGCTGATCCGACCTGCCGAGTCGACGCCGCGGCACCGGAGCCGCTGAGCCGAAGCCACCGAGCGGAGCTGCCAATGTGAAGCCACGGCGCCGGCGTCAGTAAACCGAAGCTGCCAAGCCGAAGCTGCCAAGCCGAAGCTGCCAAGCCGAAGCTGCCAAGCCGAAGCTGCCAAGCCGAAGCTGCCAAGCCGAAGCTGCCAAGCCGAAGCTGCCAAGCCGAAGCTGCCAAGCCGAAGCTGCCAAGCCGAAGCTGCCAAGCCGAAGCTGCCAAGCCGAAGCTGCCAAGCCGAAGCTGCCAAGCCGAAGCTGCCAAGCCGAAGCTGCCAAGCCGAAGCTGCCAAGCCGAAGCTGCCAAGCCGAAGCTGCCAAGCCGAAGCTGCCAAGCGAGAGCCTCGACCGGAGCTACCACAAGCCGAAGTCGCTGAGCCACAGCCACAGCCACGGTGCCGGGGCCAAAGGGTCGAAGCCGCCCAACCGAAGCCGCAGACTTCGGGCGCGGTGCGGCCCCGGGACAGGCGTGGTGAATCGTCACGGCGGGCGGGAACTCCTGGGCGAGTTCCCGCCCGCCGGGGGACGTCGACGGGTCAGCGGGCGTGGCGGGGTTCCGAGTCGGACGGCTCGGCCTCGCCGTCCGACTCGTGGGCGCCCGCGGCGTGGGACGGCACGTGGCCGTAGCCACGATCGGCCACGTCCTCGGCCTCGTGGGCTCCCCCGGCCGAGTCGGATGCCGCCGGGAGCCGGGAGCCGCCGTTGGCCGGCACCGCGGCGCTGCGGGTGAACGCCGGCGTCCCACCGGGAACGGCGGCGTCCGAAGACGAGGGAGAGCCGGGAGCAGAAGCAGCGGTGCCGGCCGCCGCGGCGTCCTCGGCCGCCCGCTGCTGGGCCGCCGACATCGACCGCAGCGGCAGTTCCGGCAGGAACAGGATGGCCACGAAGCCCACCGCCATGATGGCCGTCGCCACCAGGAATACCACGCTCATCGAGTCCGAGAAGCCGACCTTGAACGGGTGGGACAGCGGGGCCGCCAGGCGGTCCAGGATCGACGTGTCGTTGAGCGAGCTGGCGCTGCCCGACGTCGCCGCCGACTGGATCGTCTGGATGTCCTGCGGGTTGGCGCGCGCCGCCGCCTGGAACTCCGGCGTCGCGCTCGCCGCCGTGAACGCCGACTTGATCTTGTCCGGCAGCAGGCTGAAGAGGATCGACAGGAACACCGCGGCGCCCAGGGTGCCGCCCATCGAGCGGAAGAACGTCACCGTCGAGGTTGCCACGCCGATCTCGCGCGGGTTCGCGGCGTTCTGCGCGGCGGTGATGACCGGCTGCATGTTGCCGCCCAGGCCGAGGCCCATCAGCGCCATGACCAGCATGGTCCGCCACAGCGGGGTGTCGGCGCCGATGCGCGAGAACAGGAACAGCGCCACGATCATGAGCAGGGAGCCGATGATCGGGAACTTCCGGTACTTCCCGGTGCGCGCGATCACCTGACCCGAGACGATCGAGCCGGTCATAATGCCGAACACCAGCGGCATCAGCATGAGGCCGGCCTCGGTCGGGGTCGCGCCCTTGACGATCTGGAGGTACAGCGGCAGCGTCAGCAGCCCGCCGAACATCGCCATGCCGAGGATGAAGCTGCCCGTGGAGGCGACCGAGAAGGTGCGGCCGCGGAACAGCCGCAGCGGCAGCAGCGCCTCGTCCTTGTAGAAGTACTCGGCGACGACGAACAGGATGAGGCCGGCGGCGCCGATGCCGTAGCACACGACCGACCGGCCGGAGCCCCAGCCCCACTCGCGGCCCTGTTCGGCGACGGTCAGCAGCGGCACCAGGCAGACCACGAGCGCGAGCGCGCCCGGCCAGTCGATGCGGTGGTCGGTGCGGCGGTGCGGGATGTGCAGCACGCGCATGACGACCAGGAACGCGGCCAGGGCGATCGGCACGTTGATGTAGAAGATCCAGCGCCAGCCGGTGACGCCGAGGATCTGGTCAGCGCCGGCGAAGAACCCGCCGAGGACCGGGCCGAGGACGCTGGAGGTGCCGAAGACGGCGAGGAAGTAGCCCTGGTACTTCGCCCGCTCGCGCGGCGGGACGACGTCGCCGATGATGGCGAACACCAGGGAGAACAGGCCGCCGGCGCCGATGCCCTGGACGGCGCGGAAGGCGGCGAGCTGGTAGATCGACGCCGCCAGGCCGCACAGCGCGGAGCCGATGATGAAGATTCCGATGGCGAAGAGGATGAACGGCTTGCGGCCGTAGATGTCGGAGAGCTTGCCGTACAGCGGCGTCGCGATCGTCGACGTGATGAGGAACGCCGTGGTGGCCCACGCCTGGATCGAGAACCCGCGGAGGTCGTCGGCGATCGTCCGCATCGCCGTCGACACGATGGTCTGGTCGAGGGCGGCCAGGAACATGGCCATCATGAGTCCGGCGAGGATCGTCACGATCTGCCGGTGCGAAAGGGTCTGGTCGCCGGTTGGCGCTGGTGCGCTCAAGACGTCACTCCTGTTTCGAGCCGTTCGCGTTTCAAAATCAAGCTACTCCCCGCGGCCGGCCCGGACACGCTGAGGCACACTATCCGGATGTCTGCAACGTTGGTGGCCAAGGGTCTCGCCGCCGGGCACGGCGACCGGGCCCTGTTCTCGGATCTCGATCTGGTCGTGGCGCCGGGCGACGTCGTCGGGCTCGTCGGGGTCAACGGGGCGGGCAAGTCGACGCTGCTGCGCACGCTCGCCGGGCTGCTGCCCGCGGAGCACGGCGGCATCCAGCTGAACCCGCCGACGGCCACGATCGGCTACCTGCCGCAGGAGCCGGACCGCCGCCCGGGTGAGACGGTCCGCGAGTTCCTGGCCCGCCGGACAGGCGTCGCCGAGGCACAACGCCGGATGGAGGCGGCGGCCGAGGCGCTCGCGACCGACCCGGCCGCGGAGGACGAGTACGGCACCGCCCTCGAGCGCTGGCTCGCGCTCGGCGGCGCGGACTTCGACGAGCGGGCCGAGGAGATCGCCGACAACCTCGACCTGCCGATGACGGCGCTGTCCGGCGGTCAGGCGGCGCGCGCCGGCATGGCGTCGCTGCTGCTCAGCCGGTACGACATCTTCCTCCTCGACGAACCGACCAACGATCTTGACCTCGAGGGCCTGGAGCGGCTGGAGCGGTTCGTCCGGGGCCTCAAGAGCGGCGCGGTGCTGGTCAGCCACGACCGTGAGTTCCTGGCCCGGACCGCGACCCGGATCCTGGAGCTGGACCTGGCGCAGCAGCAGGTCAACCACTACGGCGGCGGGTACGCGGGCTATCTGGAGGAGCGGGAGGTCGCGCGGCGGCACGCCCGGGAGCGCTACGAGGATTACGCGGAGACGAAGGCCGAGCTGGAGACCCGTGCCCGCACCCAGCGCGCCTGGATGGAGAAGGGCGTGAAGAACGCCCGCCGCAAGCAGTCCGACAACGACAAGATCGGCAAGAGCAAGCGGATCGAGTCGACGGAGAAGCAGGCGGCGAAGGCCCGCCAGACCGACCGGCTGATCGAGCGCCTGGAGGTTGTCGAGGAGCCACGCAAGGAGTGGCAGCTGCGGATGGAGATCGCCGCGGCGCCGCGGGCGGGCGCGGTGGTGGCGACGCTGCGTGATGCGACCGTGCGCCGCGGCGGGTTCACCCTCGGCCCGGTCGACCTGCAGATCGACTGGGCTGACCGGGTGGCGATCACCGGCGCCAACGGCTCCGGCAAGACGACCCTGCTCGGCGCGCTGCTCGGGCGGATCCCGCTCGACACCGGCACGGCGCACCTCGGTCCCGGCGTGGTCGTCGGCGAGGTCGACCAGGCCCGGCGCATGTTCGAAGGGGACGCGACGCTGCTCGACGCGTTCCGTCAGCAGGTACCGGACGAGAATCCGGCGGACGTGCGGACCTTGCTGGCGAAGTTCGGCCTGCGCGCCGGGCACGTGCTGCGCCCGGCGAAGAGCCTGTCGCCCGGCGAGCGCACCCGGGCGGCCCTGGCGCTGTTGCAGGGCCGGGGCGTCAACCTGCTGGTCCTCGACGAGCCGACGAACCACCTCGACCTGCCGGCGATCGAGCAGCTGGAGCAGGCCCTCGACGGCTACCCCGGCACGCTGCTGCTGGTCACCCACGACCGGCGGATGCTGGCGGCCGTGCACACCAACCGGCACGTCGCGGTCACGGACGGGCAGGTGCGTGAACAGTGAACGGTCCGGAGCACAGCGGAGGTGACGGTGTGACACCGTTCGAGGAGTTCTGGGCCGAGCGGCATCTCTGCACGCTGACGACGCTCCGGCGGGACGGGACGCCGCACGTGGTGCCGGTGGGCGCCACCTACGACCCGGTGACCGGCGTCGCGCGGGTGATCACCTCGGGGACGTCGCAGAAGGTGCGCAACGTCCGGAACAACCCGCGGGTCGCGATCACGCAGGTGGACGGGCGCCGATGGAGCACCCTGGAGGGGACGGCCGTCGTCGATACGGATCCCGAGGTCGTACGGGATGCGGAGGAGCGGTACGCCAGCCGCTACCGGCAGCCGCGGGTCAACCCGGCACGCGTGGTGATCATGGTCACGGTCACACGGGTGTTGGGCACCTGCCGGCCCGGCTGACAGTCGACGTTCATCGGCGATCATCGTGGTCCGTCGAGGGTGACCCGAACGGGTGAAGCACCCGCCAGCTGCGGCATTCGGACGTTGCAATACCCTGCCCGCGTGGCTGTGACTGAAGAGGATCCGGTCGCGCAGGCGCACGGCGAGCTGTCCCTCGCCCGGGTCGCGCTCGCGGACGACGACCTGGCACACGCGGCGAACCACCTCGCCGGTGCGATCGCGTGGGCCCCGGCACTGCCCGAGGTGCACGAAGTGCTCGCCGCGCTCGCCAGCCGCGCCGGCCGCGGTGCGATGGCGCTGTTCCCGCTCGAGGAGCCGGCCTACATCGGCACCGTCGTGGCGCGGGCCCACCTGCAGGCCGCCATCGCACCGCTCGAGGCGCTGCAGCTGCTCGTCCAGGCGACGAAGCACGAGCCGGCGCTGCCGTGGGCGGACGTCAGCTGGGTGCGGGCGCTCGACGTGGCCCGCGTCGACCCCGACGACCTGTCCCGCCTGTTCATCGGCGTGATGCAGCGGCTCGGCGACCCGGCCGGCCCGGAGGTGGCGAAGGCCAACGAGGTGTACCTCGACCTCGCCCGCCGGGCGACGGCGGCGCACCCGGACCACGCGATGCTGCACGGCGCCGCGGCGGGGCTCGCCCGGCGGTTCCCCGGCCACGTCGCCGAGGCGGTCCGCTGGGGCCGGCGCGGGCACCGGCTGCACCCCGACAAGCTCACCTCGGTCTGGTACGCGTACGCGCTGCGCGCCGACGGCCGCCTCGACACCGCGCTGAAGGTCATGCGGGCGGCGTGGCGGGCCTCGCCGGCCGACATCGACCTGTGCGCGGACATGGCGAACTGGCTGGGCGAGGCGGGCCGGCTCGACGAGGCCCTGGAGCTGCTCGACCTCGCGACCCGCGCGGCGCCCGACTTCGACTGTGCCGCCCACACCGCGGCCCGGCTGCGCTTCGGCCGCGACGACGACGTGCGGCACCTGGTCGGGCTCGTCGACTTCATGCGCACCCACCCGGTGTACAGCCACGAGCACACCGACCTCGAGGGCGCCTGCGGCGGCACGCCGTGGCTCGGCATCGCCGCCGGGCCGACCGAGGCCTGCGTGAACTTCCTCGCCCAGGTCCCGACGGACCGGCGTGACACCGAGGGCGCGATGCGGCTGTCGGCGCTGGAGGTACCGAGCGCGCTCGCCCTGCTGCGGCGGCGGATGCCCCGCCTGGCCGTCGAGATCGCCGGGCCGCCGCCCGCGGACCTGGTGGCCCCGCTGCGGCCGGGCCGGGTGCTGTGGCGCTACGACGGCCTCGACGCGTACCCGACGGTGGAGCCGGCCTCGGCGCGCGGCCGGGAGCTGCTGGCCCGCGTCGCCGCGCCGGCGTGGCCGCACCCGGTCGGCGCGTACGACCGGGCGCTGCCGCTGGGGCAGCTGCCGGCCGAGGAGCTGCTGTCGCTGCTGGTCCACCCGCCCGCGCCGGCGCGGGAGCTGCCCGACGGCTGGTGGGAGCGGTCCGCGCAGGTGTTCGCCTGCCTGGGCCTGCTGCACTGCGACGAGCTGCGGGCGGGAGCGGCGCCCGGCGACACGGGCCGCGCCCGGGAGCTGCTGACGGAGATCGCGTTCGGCGTCGAGGACTGGACCACGGAGGCGGCGTGTTTCGCGCTGGCCGTCGCGGCCTGGCTGGACCCGGCGTGCCGGGCGGAGGTCGCCGGGACCGTCGGCCGCCGGTTCGTGACCGCGGTGGAGGCGTCGCAGCGGCGGGCCGTGACGATCCGTGACTCCCTCGCCGGGATCGTCCTGATGACCCCGGAGATGGTACCGGAGGTGACGGCGCTCGCCCGCGAGGTGGCCGGCCGCCCACCGGCGGCGCCGGTCCGCAAGCGGCGGAAGTGGTTCTCGTCGCGATGAGCACCCTGCGGCGCCTGCTGCGGCACACGCTGACCCGGTTCCTGGCGTTCGGTGCGGTCGGTTTCGCGTTCGACCTGACGCTGCTGGCGCTGCTCAAGGCGTTCACGCCGCTGCCGGTGTGGGCGGCGGTCAGCATCGCGTTCTGGGTGACCTACGCGCTGAACTTCGTCCTCAACCGGTACTTCGCCTTCCACGCCCAGGACCGGCCGGTGGGGCCGCAGGTGGCCCGGTTCGCGGTGCAGGTGCTCGGCGACTTCCTGCTCACGCTGGGCGCGGTGGAGGGGCTGCACGCCCTCGGGATGCCGCTGCTGGCCGCGCGGGTCCTGGCCGGCGGGACCAACCTCGTGTGGAACTACCTGCTGTACCGCTTCTGGACCTTCGGCGGCGCGCAGGCGGCCCCCGCGTCAGGCGCGGGGGCCGCCGCGAAGGTGACCGTTCACCAATAGTGCCGGCGCCCGGCGAGCGGGCGGCCGACGGCACCCAGGATCCACAGCACGGCCCCGATGATCAGCAGCACGATGCCGATCGTCTCCAGGATGCCGACATGCAGGAAGAGCCCGAGCAGGAAGAGGACCAAACCGAGGATGAGCATCTTGGACTCCCGGTACGAGGGGTACTGATCGACATACGTCTGGTACCCCTCGGACCCGGAATCCGAAACACCCCTCAGCCCCGGCGGGCGCGGCGGGCGCGGATGTAGTCGGAGACGACGTATCGGCCGAGGTCGTCGGCGTCGGGCGTGAAGACCCGGCCGCCGTTGCGCCGGGCGACCGCGTCGACGAAGCGGCGCAGTCCCAGATCCTCGCCGAGCATGAAGAAGTTCAGCACCGCGCCGAACCGGGTGAGCTGGTCGACCTCGTGGACCGTCGCGGACACCGTCTCGCGGGTGGACGGCCACATGAAGTACGACGAGCCGTCGTCCAGCAGGTGCGCCGTCGGTTCACCGTCGGTGACGACCAGGACGACCGGGTCGGAGCCGGGGTGGCGGCGCAGGTGCCGCGCGGCGAGACGCAGGGCGTGCTGCAGGTTGGTGCCCTGCACCATGTCCGGCTCGACGGCCGCCAGTTCCTCCTGGGACAGCTTCATGGCGTAGCGCCCGAAGCCGATGATCTGCAGGGCGTCCTGCGGGAACCGGGTCGCCACCAGGTGTGACAGCGCGAGCGCGGCCTGTTTCATCGGGCCCCACCGGCCGTCAGCCATCATCGAGAACGACAGGTCGACGCAGAGCGCGACCGCGGCCGAGACGCGCCGCTCGGTCTCGGCGATCTCGAAGTCCTCGACGTCGAGCCGGATCGGCAGCGTCGTGGCCCCGCCGGTCGCCTGGCGGCGCACCGCGTTGCCGATCGTGCGGACCACGTCGATGGGCTGCTCGTCGCCATACGCCCACCGCCGTGACGCCCCGGTCAGCTCCCCGGCGGCACCCGCGTCACGCAGGTCGTGCTGGCCCTGCCGGCCCGCCTCGAGCTGCGAGAACACGGTCCGCAGCGCGGTGCCGCCGAGCCGGCGCAACGCCTTCGGGCTGAGTGTGAGGCCGTCGCCGCCGCGGGTGACCCAGCCCTGCCGGCGCAGCTGCTGCTCCAGCTCGCGCAGGCGGCGCAGGTCGTCGGCGGCGGACCGGCCGAGCTGCCGCTCGACGGCCTCGACGTCGACGTCGTCCAGCGTCGCTCCCGGGTGCTCCTGGCCGAGCTGGTCGAGCAGGTCGTCCAGGTCGCCGATCTCCTCGAGGGCGCCGGCGGCCTCGCCGTAGCCGAGGTCGCGCTGGCCGCGCACCCGCTCGCCGCGGCCCCAGTTGAGGTCGGGCCGCAGCGCCCGCAGGTTGTCGGTGAGCCGCCCCATCTCCCCGGCGAGGTTGCCCAGCGACTGTTCCATGAGCGACTGCAGCTCGTCGCGCTGCTGCGGGGTCAGCGACCGCATCAGCCGCTCCCCCGCCGCCGCCCGCCGCGCGAGGGCGTCGATCAGCTCGTCGACGTTGGCGGGCTTCTCCGGGAAGAACTCGCCGTGCCGCTCCATGAACCGCGCGAACGCGTCGTCGGTGTGCTCGCCGCGGGCGTGGCGCTCCAGCAGTGCGTTGAGATCCTGGAGCATCTCCCGCGTCCGCTCGTTGGCGGCCGGGTCCTGCAGCGCCTGCTGCAGGCCGCGGAAGCGCTGGTCGAGCACCTCACGCCGGAGCTGGTCGAGGATCTGCTGGTAGAGGCCCCTCGCCTCATCGGATTTCCAGTTGTACCGCGAGAGCTCCTCGACGGCCCGCGCGGTGGACCTCGGCAGGCTGTCGAGGACCGTCTCGTTGAAGCGGGCCTCGTCGGTGTCGTGCCGGGCCAGCTCGTCGCGCTCGGCGGCGAGGGCCTGGTCGAGCAGCTGCTGTGCCCGGGTCACGGCGCCGTCGAGGTCGCCGCGGCGCATCGCGTCGCGGCGCAGGCGCCGGGCCCGGGCGAGCAGGTCGTCGAGGCCACGGCCGCCCTGCGGGCCGCGGCGCAACAGGTTGCGCAGCGCCTCCCGCAGGCTGCCGCCCCCGAGAACCTCGGCGCCGACCTCGTCGACGGCGGCGCGCACGTCGTAGGGCGGGGCGAGCGGGTCGGGCCCGCCGCGCCATGCCCCGTAGCGGAACCTGTTGTGGCGCAAAGGTTTCAGCCTCCGTACACGGTGCGGCCGTCTTCGGTGAGATCCTTGCTGAGCCGGCGGGTCAGGTGCAGCCCTTCGAGCGCGAACTCGATACCGGCCGCGGCCTCGCCGCGGCCGGGCGCGTCGCCGAGCCCGAGGCGCTCCAGCACCTTCGCCAGGCCGGGCACCGTGCCGACCTGGCGGAGGATGTCGTCGGCGCCGGACAGTTCGCCGGTCTCGATGACCTGGCCCTCGGCGACGAGGTCGGTGAAGCCGGACAGGTCCAGGCCGGCGAGCCGGCCGCGGAACGTGTCGGCGGTCGCGGTGCGCAGCAGGTGCGCGAGGATCTCGATCTCCCGCCCCTCCTCGCCGCTGTCGAACTCGACCTTGCCGCGCAGGGTGCTGGTCACCGACACCGTGTCGCCGATGCGCGCGACCGGCAGTTCCTCGTCGAGCAGCCCGGCCCGGCGCAACGCGGACGCGGCGACGGTCTCGGCGGCGGCGATGGCGAACCGGGCCGAGACGCCGGAGCGGGCGTCGACGGACGGCGACTCGCGGACCGCCCGGGTGAACCGGGCGAGCACCTCGAGGACGTGGTCGGGGACCTGCGCGACGAGCTGCGCCTCCTGCCGGACCAGGTCGATCTCCAGCTCGAGGTCGAGCGGGTAGTGGGTGCGGATCTCGGCGCCGAACCGGTCCTTGAGCGGGGTGATGATCCGCCCGCGGTTGGTGTAGTCCTCCGGGTTGGCACTGGCCACGAGCAGCAGGTCGAGCGGCAGGCGCAGCTGGTAGCCACGCACCTGGATGTCCCGCTCCTCCAGCACGTTGAGCAGCGACACCTGGATGCGCTCGGCGAGGTCGGGCAGCTCGTTGACGGCGAAGATGCCGCGGTTGGTCCGCGGGACCAGGCCGAAGTGGATCGTCTCCGGGTCGCCGAGCGTGCGCCCCTGCGCGACGCGGATCGGGTCGACGTCGCCGATGAGGTCACCGACACTGGTGTCGGGGGTGGCGAGCTTCTCGCCGTACCGCAACGACCGGTGCAGCCAGTCGACCGGCAGGGCGTCGCCGGCCTCGGCCGTCAGGCGCCTGGACGCCGGGGTGATCGGCGCGAAAGGATGCTCGTTGAGCTCGGACCCGGCGATGACCGGGGTCCACTCGTCGAGCAGGCCGACCAGGCCGCGGATGACGCGGGTCTTGCCCTGGCCCCGCTCGCCCAGCAGCACGACGTCGTGCCCGGCGAGGATGGCCCGTTCGAGCTCGGGAAGGACGGTGTCTTCGTAGCCGACGATGCCTGGGAAGCGCGGCTCGCCGGAGCGCAGCCGGGCGAGGAGGTTCTCGCGCAGCTCCTCCTTGACGGTGCGGAACCGGTGGCCGGTAGCCCGGAGCTCTCCCACGGTGCGTGGCAGGTCCAGGGGCTGGTCTGGCGTCTGAGTCACGCATCGAACCTAGCGCGCCCTCCGCGGTGCCCGCGGCCGCGCGCGGCAACCCGTCCCGTCCCCTGGACCCGGCGCCCTCGCCGACCGGACCCCCGCCGACGGCACGCAGGCCTGTCCCGTGACGTTCTCCACTGGCGCGACGCCGGCCTGCGACTGCGCCTGACCAGCTGTTTTGTCGTCCGTCCGCGCCGCTGCCCAGAGCTGCTCCGCACACCGCCCCGCCCGCGCCGCAGTGCAGTCGGCGTCTCAACCCGATCGTGCCCGGTGAAGCCGGTGTGTGGAGTGTTGTGGTCGCCCCGGCAACCACAACACTCCACACACGTCCCCGACGGCACGCTCAGCCTGCCCCGGAGACCGCCGACGCGGACGGGGAACCCGACACCGGGGCCGGGTCGGCGGCGGGTTCGGCGGAGCGGGCCGGGCCGAGCGGGGGCAGGTGGCGCAGCATGCGCAGCGTCAGCAGGGCCAGCGCCAGCAGCAGCACCGCACTCACCGCGGCCACCACGTGCATGCCCGTGGTGGAGGCGTCCCGCGCCGCCGACAGTACCGCCGCGGCGGCATCGTCCGGCAGGCTCGCGGCCGCCGTCGTGGCGCCGGTGATCGTGTCCCGCGCGTCGGCCTCGGCCTGCGTGGACAGGCCCGCGGGCAGGTCGACGACCCCACGGTAGACCGCGGCGCCCAGGCTGCCCAGGGCGGCGATGCCCAGCGCGAAGCCGAACTCGCCGCTCGTCTCGTTCAGCGACGCCGCCGCGCCGGCCTTCGCCACCGGCGCCGAGCCCACGATGATGTCCGTCGCCAGGGTCACCAGCGGGCCCATGCCCAGATTGATGATCACGAACGCCACCACGACCGGCAGCGGGCCGCCGCCGGCGGGGACCTGGGTCACCAGCAGCAGGCCGAGGACCGACACCAGCAGGCCGCCGCCGATGAGGTACCCCCGGCGGATCCTGCGCGCGACGAGCGGCGACAGCTGGAAGCTCAGCCCCGTCGCCACGACGGCGGGCAACGTCCACAGCCCGGCCGCGGCCGGCGACAGGCCCTTGACGAGCTGCAGGTGGGACGTGATGAAGACCATCATCGCGCCGGTGAGCATGGTACCGGTGAACATGCCCCCAAGGGCGGTACTGAACGCGCGGTCACCGAACAGTCGCAGGTCGAGCAGCGGGTCGGCGAGGGTCCGCTGGCGGCGGACGAACACCGCGCCGACCGCCAGGCCGGCGAGCAGCGCGACGACGGCGGAGGCGTGCCAGCCGGAGCGGGCGAGCTCCTTGAGGCCGTAGACGGCGGGCAGGATCGTGGCCAGCGACAGCACGACGCTGGGCAGGTCGAGCCGGCCGGCATCGGGGTTGCGGTGCTCGGGCAGCAGGATCGGCCCGAGGACGAGCAGCAGCACCATGGCGGGCACGCCGAGCAGGAACGCGGAGCCCCACCAGAAGTGGGCGAGCAGCGCCCCGCCGACCAGCGGGCCGATGATGGCGCCGCCCATGAAGCAGGTCATCCACACCCCGATCGCGAGCGCCCGCCGGCGCGGGTCGGGGAACATGCTGCTGATCAGCGCGAGTGTCGACGGGGCGAGGGTCGCACCGGCGACGCCGAGGACGGCGCGGGCGGCGATGAGCATCTCCGGGCTCGTGCTGTAGGCGGCGGCGACCGACGCCAGCCCGAACGCGGTGGCGCCGATGAGCAGCAGCCGGCGCCGGCCGATCCGGTCGCCGAGCGTCCCCATCGTGATCATGAGGCCCGACAGCAGGAACCCGTACACGTCAAGGATCCACAGCTGTTCGGTGCTGCTCGCGTGGAGGTCCGCGCTGAGCGTCGGCAACGCGAGCAGCAGCACGAACACGTCGATCGAGACGAGCAGGGTGGGCAGGGCCAGCACGGCCAGGCCGATCCAGGCGGCGTTGTTCCTCTTCATGCCCACCGGTCGGAGCCTGCGGGCGGTTCTCGACATGCACGGACAACCCGATCGCCGGCACCGGGGCGGCGGTGCGGTCGAACCGGGGCGACGCCGCGTGCGCGGCGGTGCCCGCGACGCACCCCACCACCAGCCAGAAGGCCGCACGGACCGGGTGTATGCGCAGAGCGTAGTGCGTCATGAGGCAGGATGGTCGGTGACCGATTGCACCGAATACGCCGAGGAGACATACGCATGGCGCTCAGCAAGCCCGAAGTCACCCTGCCCGAGGGGCCGCCGCCCGCCGACCTGGTCATCGAGGACATCACCGTCGGTGATGGCCCGGAGGCCGCGCCCGGCCAGCAGGTCAGCGTCCACTACGTCGGGGTGTCGTTGTCCAACGGCCGCGAGTTCGACGCGTCGTGGAACCGGGGCGGCACGTTCGACTTCGCGCTCGGCGCGGGCCAGGTCATCACCGGCTGGGACCGGGGCGTGGCCGGCATGAAGGTCGGCGGCCGGCGCAAGCTGGTCATCCCGCCGCACCTGGGCTACGGCGACCGCGGCGCCGGCGGCGGCCTGATCAAGCCGGGTGAGACGCTCGTCTTCGTCGTCGACCTGCTCGGCACCCGCTGACCAAGCTCCCGCGATGTGGGATCCGCATTCCCACGGATCCCACATCGGGGAATGCGGAAACTCACAGGCGGCGCACAGGCCCCGTGAAGCATTCAGATGCGATGCTGGACCATCGGCGGGTGGCCGATGGAGCATACGAAGGGGTGTGCATATGACGATGCAGTCGGCAAATCCGCGGGCGAAGCGAATCCTCATGATCGGCGCCCCCGGCGCCGGCAAAGGCACCCAGGCCGACCTCATCGCCAAACAGTTCGGCATCACCCACGTCGCCAGCGGTGACCTGCTGCGCCGCCACATCACCGAGGGCACCACGACCGGCCGGACCGTCGAGGCCTACGTCAACAAGGGTGAGCTGGTCCCCGACACGATCATCATGGACATGCTGCGCAAGCCGGTCATGGCCGCCAGCGAGGCCGGCGGTTACGTCCTCGACGGCTTCCCGCGCACGGTCGACCAGGCCGAGGCGGCGTACCGCACAGCCGGCAGCCTCGGCGTCGGCGTCCAGATCGCGATCCACCTCGAGGTGCCCGAGGACGAGCTCATCCGCCGGATGCTCGCCCGGGCCCGCGGCGCCGACGACACCGAGGACATCATCCGCCACCGCATCAAGGTGTACGAGCAGAAGACCCGCCCCCTGCTGGACTACTACGCGCAGCGGGAACTGCTCATCCAGGTCAACGGCGCCCGCCCGGTCGGCGAGGTGACGTGGTCGATCGTCGTGCAGCTCCAGCGCGCCTTCAAGCGCCCGACCGCCCCCGGCCGGGTGCAGACCACGACCGACCGCGCGGTCGCCTGACGGCCGCCGGAGCCGGCGACCCGGTCCGGGCGGCACCGGCTCATCCACGCAGGTGCTTCGAGGCCGCGCGGACGGCCCGGGGCGTCAGCCGGCGGGGCGGTCCTTCCTCGGCAGCTTGGAGACGACCCAGCGGTACGACTCGTCGACCGCCTCGAGGACCTCGTCGTCAGGGATCGCGCCGCCGTACCGCAGGCTGTTCCAGCCGGACCGGCCGATGTAGGGCATCACGGACGCGTCGCCGGGATAGCGGTGCAGCCACTCGTCGGCCGCCTCGCGGCTGGGCGCGCACTTGACCCCGACGCTGGTCTGCTCGGCCGACCCGACGAACGCGAAGATCTTCGGACCGACCTTGACGACGACGTCGCCCTCCCACGGCTGGTCCTGCCAGGCCCCGGGCTTGGCCAGACAGTGCGCGAGCAGCTCATCCCTGGTCACGGTTCCCGACCGTACCGCTGATGGCTATGGTCGCCGCACCCATCGACCCCCTGGAGGTGATGCCGACCCCCCTGTCTCGCGGCTCCCACGCGAACCCGGGGCACGGCGGCCGGTGTCCGCAGCGCCGCCGCCGTACCCTCCCGAAAGCCATGGGTTAGTTCTTCGCAAAACGGGTTAGACCTCGGTGATCCGCAACGAAAGGGGGTCGTCATGGTTCGGCCCATATCAGACCTCGAAGCGCACCCGGATATTGCCGAGCTGCGCGCCCGCTACGACCGGGCGGCCGAAACGCCGACCGCGTTCCTTGCCGACGGCGCGCTGATGCTTGCTGGGGTCTGGCTGGCCATCTCCCCGTGGGTGGTGGGCTTCGCGGCCACCCAACGGAACCTGGCCGTCAACAACCTGATCTGCGGTATCGCCGTGAGCCTGCTGGCCATCGGTTTCGCCTCCGCCTACGGCCGCACGCACGGCCTGGCATGGGTGCCGGTGGTCCTGGGCATCTGGGCGATCATTTCACCGTGGGTTGTCGCGGGCGGCGGTGTCACCGGCGGCATGCTCGCGAGCAACATCGTGGTCGGCGCGATCACGGCGGCCCTGGGGCTGATCACCATGCGGCTGCCCGGCCTCGGCAAGTCGCGGCCGCATCGCCAGCTCCGCGAGACCCCGGCCCAGAGGTGAGATACGCGTGACCGGGGGCCGGCCCGACGGCCCGCTCCCGGTCACTCCGAGGTGAAATACGCCGGTCCCGGCATGCAACGTCTGCCGAGGTCCGCTACACAACGAGGGTGGATCGCAACAACCGCCTGCCGTCGCTCACGGGGCTGCGGTGGGCGGCTGCCCTGGCCGTCTTCGGCCAGCACCTGCTGGAGCGGCTCATCGACCCGCACCTCGACGCGCCACGACAGGTCAGGTCGGTCCTGTGGGCCGTGCTGGTGAACGCCGGCGGCCTCGGTGTGTCGTTCTTCTTCGTCCTGTCCGGCTTCGTCCTGGCCTGGTCCGCCCGGCCGGGCGAGAGCGCGATCCGCTTCTGGTGGCACCGCTGGACCAAGATCTATCCGGCGACGCTGGTGACCACCCTGGCCGCGGTCGTGCTCGTCGGCGCGGCCGGGCCGCTGCAACTGGTCACCCACCTGACGCTCACCCAGAGCTGGGTGCCCCGCCACGACGTCTTCGGCGCGCTCAACCCGGTCAGCTGGTCGCTGGCCTGCGAGGCGTTCTTCTACCTGTGCTTCCCCGCGCTGTTCGCGGCGCTGCGCCGGTTGCGCACGCCCGGGCTCTGGGCGGTCGCGGTCATGATGATCGAGATCGTGATCGCCGTGACGGCGAACCTCGTGGCGTTCGACCGTTCGACCGCGCTCTTCGTCGGATACCTCCTGCCGCCCGTACGCATGGCCGAGTTCACCCTCGGCGTCGCGGCGGCGCTGCTCGTGCGCTCCGGCGCCTGGCGCGGCCCGGGGCTGCGGCTGTCGCTCGCGCTGGTGCCGCCGGCCGCCGCGGCGGGCCTGTTCGTCCCGTTCCCGGTCAACCAGCACGCCCTGACGCTCGTGCCGGTCACCCTCGTCGTGGCCGCCGCCGCGCGGGCCGACCTGGCGGGGACGCGCACCCTGTGGTCGCGGTCGCCGATGGTGTACCTCGGGAATCTGTCCTTCGCCTTCTACCTGGTGCACTACCTGGTGTTCGTGGCGTTCGAGCGGTTCGGCCTGCTGCCGCGCTCGGTGGACCCGTTCGAGGCGCTGCTCGCCACGCTGTCCGTGTTCGCACTGAGCGTGGTCGCCTCGTTGATCGTCTACCACGGCGTCGAACTGCCCGGGCTGCGGCTGTTGCGGCACACCGGCACCAGCACACACGGACGGCACCGGGCCGGCCGCGCGGTGCTCATCCCCACCCGTGCCCTGCCGCCCGGGCCGAGCGCCCGGCCCCCGCTGGCCACCCCGTGGTACGCGGAGCCGGATCGGGCCCCGGCCGCGCGGTACGCCGCGCCGGAGCCCGCCGCGACCGCGTGGCACACCGCACCGGGGCCGGTCCCGGCACCGCGACACACCCCACCGGAGTCCGTCCCGGCCGCACGGCACACCGCACCGGGGCCGGTCCCGACACCGCGACACGCCCCGCCGGAGCCGGCCGCACGGCACGCCCCGCCGGAGCCGGTCCACGCCCCACGACACGCCCCACCCGACTCCATCCCGGCCCCGCGGCACGCCCCGCCGGAGCCGGCGCCCACCGGGCGGCACGCACAGCCCGAGCGGGCGTCGACCGGGCGGCACGCACTGCCTGAGCCGGCCTCGACCGGGCGGCACGCACTGCCTGAGCCCGCGTGACCGGGCGGCACACTCAGCCGGTCTCGCCGTCGATCCGCTGACGCAGCAGGTCGGCGTGGCCGTTGTGCCGCGCGTACTCCTGGATGAGGTGCAGATACACCGCGCGCAGCGACATCGGGCCGCGCTGCGGGTCCTCGAAGGCGTCGTCGAGCGCCGCCGACGCCACCGCCGCACGCGAGGACCGCCACTCGGCGATCAGCCGGTCGTAGTCCTGCTCGGCGGCCACCGGGTCGGCCTCGTCGAACGCGGCGTCCTTCGCGTCGTCGCGGCGGTAGAGGTACGGCACCGGCTCGCCGCGGAACCGGCGGTGGAACCACTCGCGCTCCACGTCGGTCACGTGCCGGAGCAGCCCGAGCAGCGACAGCGTCGACGGCGGTGTCGAGCGCTGCGCCAGCTCCTCGCCGGTCAGGCCGGTGCACTTGCCGGCGAGCACGGCGCGCTGCCAGTCGAGAAAGCCCTCGAGCAGGGTGCGCTCGTCGGCGACGAGCGACCCCCCGAAGGGCGGGGGCGGCGGTGCGGTCCAGGACGTCACACCGTCGATCGTCGCAAAGTTCACGCCGTGGCGACCGAATTGTTCCGGCGATGCCCCCGTCCTGTCGCAGCGCCGGGGCGGGCATGGCAACGTAGGCGGCATGTCCGTCCATCCCCGCGCGGGGCAACCGGCGCAGCGCGCCGACCTCGTCGACGTACCACGCCTCATTACCAGCTACTACGCCGAGCACCCGGATCCGGCCGACCCGGCGCAGCAGGTCGCGTTCGGCACCTCGGGCCACCGCGGGTCGAGCCTGCGCCGCTCGTTCAACGAGGACCACATCGTCGCCGTCAGCCAGGCGATCTGTGAGTACCGCGAGCACCAGGGGTACCGTGGCCCCCTCTTTGTCGGCAAGGACACCCACGCGCTGTCAGAGCCCGCGACCGTCAGCGCGCTGGAGGTGTTCGCCGCCAACGGGGTGACCGTGCTGATCGACAGCCGCGACGGATACACGCCCACGCCCGCCCTGTCCCACGCGATCCTCAGCAACCGGCACCGGGGCGCCGACGGGGTGGTGGTGACCCCGTCGCACAACCCGCCGGAGGACGGCGGCTTCAAGTACAACCCGCCGCACGGCGGCCCGGCCGACACCGACGCGACGAAGTGGATCCAGGACCGCGCCAACGCCCTGCTGGCCGACGGCCTGCGCGGGGTGCGCCGGATCCCGTACGCGCGGGCGCTCGCCGCCGGCACCACCGAGCGGTTCGACTTCCTCGGCGCGTACGTCGACGACCTGCCGTCGGTGATCGACGTCGAGGCGATCCGGGCCGCCGGGGTGCGCATCGGGGCCGACCCGCTCGGCGGGGCGAGCGTGGTGTACTGGGCGGAGATCGCCGACCGGCACAAGCTGGACCTCACCGTGGTCAACCCGGTGGTCGACCCGACGTTCGGGTTCATGACGCTGGACTGGGACGGCCGGATCCGGATGGACTGCTCCTCGCCCCACGCGATGGCCTCGCTCATCGGCAAGCGCGCCGACTACCAGGTCGCCACCGGCAACGACGCCGACGCCGACCGGCACGGCATCGTCACGCCCGACGCCGGGCTGATGAACCCGAACCACTTCCTCGCCGTCGCCATCGACTACCTGTACCGCCGCCGGGACGGCTGGCCGGCCGGCACCGCGATCGGCAAGACGCTCGTCTCCTCGTCGATGATCGACCGGGTCGCCGAGGACCTCGGCCGCACCCTGCTCGAGGTGCCGGTCGGGTTCAAGTGGTTCGTGCCCGGCCTGCTCGACGGGTCGGTCGGGTTCGGCGGTGAGGAGAGCGCGGGCGCGTCGTTCCTGCGCCGCGACGGCTCGGTGTGGACCACCGACAAGGACGGCATCCTGCTGTGCCTGCTCGCCTCCGAGATCATCGCCACGACCGGCCGCTCCCCCAGCGAGCACTACGGCGACCTGGTCGCCCGCCACGGCGCGCCCGCCTACGCCCGGGTCGACGTGGCATCGACGCGCGAGGAGAAGGCCGTGCTCGGCAAGCTCTCCCCGGCGCAGGTCACGGCGACCGAGCTGGCCGGCGAGCCGATCACCGCGAAGCTCACCGCCGCGCCGGGCAACGGCGCCGCGATCGGCGGCCTCAAGGTGGTGACGGCGTCGGGCTGGTTCGCCGCCCGCCCGTCGGGCACGGAGGACGTCTACAAGGTCTACGCGGAGTCGTTCCAGGGCCCGGACCACCTGGCCCGCATCCAGGACGAGGCCCGCGGCGTGGTGTCCGCGGCGCTGCGGTCCGCCTGAGCACCCGTTCCCGGGATCTCCCGCCGCGGAGATCCCGGGATCGTTGTCGTACCTCGCTGCCAGGTTCGCGGCGTGACGGTTCGGGTGCCTTAGCCTGCGCGCCGGACTTGGTGAAATATCTGGCGGCGGTGGAATACCGCTGGTTCTGCCGGACGTTCGGCCGCGAGACCGAGCCCCTGCCGTTCGACGACAACGACCCGGACGCCGACCTGCGGATCGCCCCCGACGAGTCGACGGCGGACATCCTGGCCTTCGACGCTCGCGCCCAGGCCGCGTCAGACTCGGTGATCGAGGAGCACGGTCACCCTCCGCTGGGTCCTCATCCACATGATCGAGGGGACAGCCCGCCACGCCGGGCACGTCGACATCGCACGTGAGCTGCTGGACGGCCAGACCGGCGACCACCGCCCCGACTGACCCCACTCCCCTCCGGCGCCCCGCCCCACCTGCTGGCATCGGCGCACACCACCCGGCACGCATTCGGCCGGCCACGGCGCGACACCATAGTGCATCTCCGGTTCGGCGGTCGCGCACACCGAACCAGCCGGCCATGCCAACACAACGCCCCATCAGCGCGACCAACCCGACCGGCCCAGCCAGCCCGACCACCGCGACCCAACCCACTGGCGCAAGCCGTCCCCATCGGCGCGACCAACCCGACCAACCCACTGGCACGAGCCGCCCCACCGACGCGACCAGCCCGACCAGCCCGATCGGCCATCCCAGCCCGACCAGCACGACCAACCCACTGGCACGAGCCGCCCCACCGGCGCGACCAGCCCGACCGGCGCGACCAGCCCCAGCCAGCCCGACAAGCCCGATCGGCCATCCCAGCCGCCCGCCGGCGCGACCAGCCCCACCGACGCGACCAGCGCGACCAACCGGATCAACTCACCGGCGCAAGCCGTCCCCATCGGCGCGGCAAGCCCGACCAGCCCAGCCAGCCCGACCGGCGCAGCTAATTTTGCCCAACCAGCCAGACCAACCCGCCGGCACGACCAGCCCACCCGCGCGAGCCGTCCCCATCGGCGCGGCCAGCACAGCCAGCCCACCCACACGAGCAGTCCCCATCGGCGCGGCCAGCACAGCCAGCCCACCGGCGCGGCCAGCCCGATCCGCGCAGCCAGCCCCCATCGGTGCAGCCAGCCCGGCCAGCCCGACAAGCGCGACCGTCCCCGCCGGCGCGGCCAGCACAGCCAGCACGACCGTCCCCATCAGCGCGGCTAGCCCAACTGGCGTGGGCGTCCGCCTCGCCATTGCCGTCAAACCGGGCGGCTCTGTCCGAGCGGGCAACCCCGCCAGCGCGGACGGAGCCGGCGTGGCCGGCCCTCCCTTCAGCGCTGCTGCGGCTACCACCGCATTGTGTGCACCAGCTCGGCTCCAGCGACATTCCGGACATCTTGGTGCATCCACAATTGTCGATGTGTTCCGTTTTTCATGATCCCGAAGACTTGTGGTCGTCCAGGCAGCACAGAGTCTTCGGGATCATGAAAAACACCCCGAATCGATCTCACGAACGTCGATTAAGTCCCGACATCTGGTACTGGACGTAGCTCCCCTTCGGGCCAGCCGCCGTGGATCACGCAAAGGAGCCTCGTTCGGGGTGCAGGAGAACGCGCCGACCTTGCGCCAGTGGTCCCACAATGCCGGGGAGCAGGCGGAGCACCACCGGCACCATCGCCCCAAGGTCGGCGCGGATCGGGCCGCGCGACCGTGCGGGCCCACGCCACGCACGGTCGCACGGGGCTGATCCGCCCGCCCCGACTACCCACGAACCACCCGCCGTCAACCCGCGGGCCGAATCCGCCGACGCCAACCCGAAGGCGAGTCTCCAAAACACCCAATCACGCCCGAACAGACTAAACCGCTCGAAAACCACCCGGGCCGAAGCCCAGCCAAGCGGTCCCCACGGCCGCCCGAAACTCACCCAGCCGAGGCCGCCGACGGGCCGAGGGAAACCAGCGGCCGAGGGAAACCCCAGCGGCCGAGCGGGCATACAAGACCACCGAAGCCGGTCCAGACGACCACAGGGACAGCGCGGCCGGTCATCAGCGGTAGGCGGCCGCCCTTGCCGACTCCGGGCTGTCCGCCGCCAGCGCCGCCTTGGCTATCTGGCGGCACTCGTCCAGCGTGTGCGCCGCAAGGGACTCGCGCACCGCGGGAATGCTCCTCGGTGCCATCGAGAGGCTTGAGATGCCGAGCCCGGCCAGTACCAGCGCGAAGTGGGGATCCGCCGCGGACTCTCCGCAGACGCCGACCGGCTTGCCTGCCTCGGCGCCCGCGGCGGCGCACGCCGCGATCAGGGAGATCAGCGCCGGCTGCCAGGGGTCGAGCAGCTCCGCGAGGTCGCCGCACATGCGGTCGGCCGCAAACGTGTACTGACTCAGATCGTTGGTCCCGATACTCAGGAAGTCCACGCCGCGCAGGACGGCGCCGGCACGCAGGGCCGCCGCGGGGACCTCGATCATCACGCCCGCCGTGCGCAGGCCGGCGGACCGGCACGACGCCGCGAAGTCTGATGCCTCCGACGGCGTTGTCACCATCGGCGCCATCACCCAGACGTCCGCCTCGGTGCCCTCGGCGGCCTCCGCGATCGCGGACAGCTGCGTCGACAATACGTCGGGCGCCTGCCGCGCCACCCGCAGGCCGCGGATGCCGAGCGCCGGGTTGGGCTCGCCGGCCATGTGCAGGAACGGTAGCGGCTTGTCGGCGCCCGCGTCGAGGGTGCGGACGACGACCTTGCGGCCGGGCAGGGCGGTGAAGACGGAACGGTAGGCCGCCACCTGCTCCGCGCGCGACGGCGGCTCGGTCCGGTCGAGGTACAGCAGCTCGGTGCGGAACAGTCCGACGCCCTCGACCTCGCCGGTGAGGTCCTTCGCCGACCCGATGTTGGCCAGCAGCGCCACGGGGTGCCCGTCGGCGGTGCGGCCCGGGCCGGTCGACGCGGCGCGGCGCGCCCGGGCGGCGACCTCGGCGGCGTTGACCCCGGCGGCGGTGCCCGCGCTGACGCCGGTCTCGACGGTGCCGGACGTGCCGTCGAGGCTGACCAGCATGCCGTCGGGCAGGTCGAGGATGCCCGCGCAGCGGACCACGGCCGGGATGCCGAGGGTGCGGGCCAGGATGGCCGTGTGGCTGGTCGGGCCGCCCTCGGCGGTGACCAGGCCGAGGACCGTGGCCGGGTCGAGGCCGGCGGTGTCGGCGGGCGCGAGGTCGCGGGCGACGAGCACAAACGGGTGGCCGGGGTCGGGCACGCCCGGCATGGGCAGGCCGAGGCAGGCGGCGACGATCCGGTCCCGCAGGTCGTCGAGGTCGCTGGCCCGCTCGGCGAGGTAGCCGCCGGCGGCCTCGAACGCGGCGCGGTGCACGGCGAGGGCGTCGGTGACGGCGCGCGGTGCGTCGGCGCCGGCGTCCACGAGTTCGAGCACCGCGTCGACGAGGGTCTCGTCCTCGGCCATGAACACCTGGGCGCGCAGCACCTCGGCCGCGGTCTCGTCGCGGGCGGTGTCGGCGCGCCGGGTCAGGTCGGCGCTGACGGACGCGACCGCAGCCCGGAACGCCGCCTTCTCGTCCTCGGCGGAGATCACGGCCCGGCGCGGCGGGATGGCCGGCGGCGGGGCCAGCCGCTGGACCGGCCCCGCCGCGCTGCCCGGACTGACGCCGATCCCCTGCAGCTCAGGCATCGTCCGCGTCCAGATCGCGCTCGAGGAGGTCGGCGAGCGCGTCGACGGCGGCCTGCGCGCCGTCGCCGTCGACGGCCTCCAGGGTGACCTCGGTGCCCTTCTTGGCGCCGAGCGACAGCACGGAGAGCATGCTGCGCGCGGGCACCGGCTTCTTGTCGCCGGTGCGGATGGTGACCTGCACCGGCTGCTTCGCCGCGGCGGCGACGAACAGCGCCGCGGGACGGGCGTGCAGCCCGCTGGCGGAACCGACGACGACTGTCCTGGTGGGCAACGGGACCCTCCTCCTATGGTTCGACGGTCACCTTGATCGCCTCGCCGCGCGCCACGATGTCGAAGGCGTCGAGGGCGCGGTCCAGCGGCAGGCGGTGGGTGATGAGGTCGGAGACCGGCACGGAGCCGTTCGCGATGAGGCGCAGCGCCTCCTTGTTGTGCTCCGGGCTGGAGCCGTTGGCGCCGACGACGGTCAGCTCCCGGTAGTGCACCAGGTTGGCGTCGAGGGAGATGATCGGCTTGTCCTTCGGCAGGCCGCCGAAGAAGCTGATCCGGCCCTGCCGCGCGGCCATCTGCACCGCCTGCTCCTGCGCCTGGCCGGAGGCCGCGGCGGTGATGACCACGTCGGCGCCGCGGCCCTCGGTGAGCTTGAGGACGGCGTCGACGACGTCGGTCTCCGCGCCGCAGATGGCCGCGTCGGGGCGGACCAGGCCGGCCGCGAGGTCGAGCCGCTCGCGGTTGAGGTCGACGAGGAACACGCGGGCGGCGCCCCGGGCCCGGGCGAGCCGGACGTGCAGGCAGCCGATCGGCCCGGAGCCCATGACGACGACGTCGTCGCCCGCGCCGACGCCGGCGAGGTTCTGCCCGTTGAGGACGCAGGCGAGGGGCTCGGCGACCGACGCCTCGGCGAAGCTGAGCCCGTCGGGGATCCGGTTGAGGCCGTCGACGTCGAGCACGTTGTGGGGCACGATCATGTACTCGGCGAAGCCGCCGTCGAAGTGGTACCCCATCGACACCTGGTTCGGGCAGACGGTCATCCGGCCGCGCCGGCACTCCGCGCACCTGCCGCACGGGATGGCGGCGATGACCTGCACCCGGTCGCCGGGCTGCCAGCCGGTGACGTCGCCGCCGACCTCCACCACCTCGCCGGCGATCTCGTGCCCCATGACCCGTGGCGGCACGATGTGGTGGTGTCCGAAGCGGAAGATCTTCACGTCGGTACCGCACGTCGAGCACGCCCGGACCCGGATCTTCACGTCGCCGGGCCCCGGCGCGGGCTCCGGCGCGTCCTCGATGCGGACGTCGCCGGGAGCGTGGAATCGCACGACTTTCACTGATTCTCCAAAACGAGCAGATCGAGGATCTCATCCACGGTGGCCGCACCGCGGAGCCGGGCGGCCTGGTCGGGATCCATGAGGATGGTCGCCAGCTGCGCCAGGATGTCGACGTGACCGTCGCCGGCCGCCGCGATCGCGACGCAGACCCGCACGTCGTTGCCGTCCCAGTCGACGCCGTCGGGGAAGGACAGCACCGCGAGGGCGTCGCGCTTCACCGACTCCTTGCTGTTCAGCGTGCCGTGCGGGATGGCGACGCCCTCCCCGATGTACGTGGAGACGCTCTGCTCGCGGGCGAGCATCGCGTCCACGTACATCGGGTCGACCGCGCCGATCTCGGCCAGCACCTCCCCGCACCGGCGGATCGCGTCGTCCCGCGATCCGGCCCGCTCACCGAGCCGGATCGCGTCGCGGCCGAGCAGGTCAGCCACTCAGCTCACCACCACGCTGTACGGCGTTCACGACCTTCGTCACGGCCGGATCGCCGATGAACACCTGGATCGGCACGATGACCTTGTCGGGCGCGCTGACCCGGGCCCGGGCGGCGAGACCCCGGTGGCAGATGACCACGTCGGCGTCGGCCGGGATCGAGTTGACCGGGGTGTGCTCGACGATCACCGCGTTCTTGGACAGCTGCCGCTTGAGCGTGCTGGCCAGCATCACGCTGCTGCCCATGCCGGCGTCGCACGCGACGACGACCTTCTTGATCTCGGTGCCGTTGATGGTGGGCATGGCGGGTCACGCCTCCTGTCGGGTCAGCTCTGTGTTGACGTCGGCCGATGCTGCGGGGCCGATGCCGTCGTCCTGCGCCGGTTCACCGCGGCCGAAGCCCAGCAGGAGCGAGGCGACCGCGAACGAGACGGCGGCGGCGATGACGATGCCGAGCAGTACCCCGAAGTATCCGCCCTTGGGCGTGACCGCCATGTAGGCGAAGATGCTGCCCGGCGACGGGGTGGCGACCAGGCCGGCGCCGGTGACCATGAAGGTGCCGACACCGGCGGCGCCACCGGCGATCATGGCGAGGATCAGCTTCGGCTTCATCAGCACGTACGGGAAGTAGATCTCGTGGATGCCGCCGAGGAACTGCACGATGATCGCGGCCGGGACGCTGGGGCGCAGCGAGCGGGGGCCGAAGAGGAAGAACGCGAGCAGCAGGCCGAGGCCGGGCCCGGGGTTCGACTCGATCATGAACAGGATGGACTTGCCCTTGTCGGCGGCCTCGGCGACGCCGAGCGGGCCGAACACGCCGTGGTTGATGGCGTTGTTGAGGAACAGTACCTTGGCCGGCTCGACGACGACCGAGGTCAGCGGCAGCAGGTCGTGCCCGACGAGCCAGTCGGCGCCCTTGCCGGCCTGTTTGGTGAGCCACTCGACGATCGGGCCGATGCCGTACATGCCGCCGATCGCCATCGCGCCGCCGATGATGCCGGCGCTGAAGTTGTCGACGAGCATCTCGAAGCCGGGGCGGATGCGGTTCTCGACGAGGCCGTCCCACAGCTTCAGCACGTAGGCGGCGAGCGGGCCGATCATCATCGCGCCGAGGAACATGGGCACGTCGGCGCCGACCACGATGCCCATGGTGGCGACCGCGCCGACGACGGCGCCGCGCTGGCCGTGCACGAGGCGGCCGCCGGTGTAGCCGATGAGGACCGGCAGCAACACCTTGATCATCGGATCGACCACCAGGGCGATCTTCGCGTTGGGCGTCCAGCCGGTCTTGATGAACAGGGCCGTGATGAGGCCCCAGGCGATGAAGGCGCCGATGTTCGGCATGACCATCGCCGCGAGGTAGCCGCCGACGCGTTGCACGGAGGCGCGGAACCCTGTTCCGGTCACCTCTGGGGTGTAGGTCGACACGGATCACTCCTTCAGGAGGGTGGACCGGACCGCAGCAACGGGCGGAGCGCGTCCGGTTGGGGGTGGACGGTGACGTTGTGGCGGATCAGGTCGGCGGGGCCGGGCATCCTGCTGCCGGGCAGGCTCACCGCTGCCGCGCCCCAGGCGAGGCCCTCCGCGAGGGCGGCCGCACCCCGTGCACCGGCCGTGAGGAATCCGGCGAGCAGCGCGTCGCCGGCGCCGACGGTGCTGCGCGGCCGGGCGACCGGGCAGGTGCCGGTGACGACGCCCTCGTCGTCGACGAGGACCGCCCCGTCGGCGCCGAGGCTGGCCACGACCGTGCCCGCGCCCCATTCCCGCAGCTTCTGGGCGGCGGCGACCACGTCGCCGAGGTCGGCCAGGGGGGTGCCGACCACCTCCGCGAGCTCGTCGCGGTTGGGCTTGAGCAGGGTCGCCCCGGCCAGGGCCGCCTCCCGCAGCGCGGGACCGCTGGTGTCGACGGCGACCCGGATGCCGGCGGCTCGCAGCTTCCGGCACAGCTGGGCGTACGCGTCGGCGGGCAGCCCGGGCGGGACGCTGCCGCACAGCACGACCCAGTCGGCGCTGCCGGCCCGGGTCAGGACGCGATCGGTCACCTCGTCGAACTCGGCCCCGACCATCGCGGGGCCGGGCTCGTTGATCTTGGTGACCGTGCCGTCGGGCTCGGCGAGGGTGATGTTGGACCGGGTCCGGCCGGCGATCGGCACCGCCAGGACCTCCACCCCCTCCGCCTCGAGGAGGCGGACGAGCTGGTTGCCGTCGTCGCCGCCGCACGGCAGGACCGCCACGGAGGCCACCCCGTTGGCCAGCAGGGCGCGGGAGACGTTGACGCCCTTGCCGCCGGGGTCGAGGTGGGCCTCGGTGGCCCGGATGACCTCGCCCCGGTTCAGCGCGTCGATCTCGACGGCCCGGTCGAGGCTCGGGTTGAGGGTGACCGTGACGATCATGCCCGGACCACCCGGACGCCGGCGGCCTCCACGTCGCCCACCAGGTCGGGGTCGGCGCGGGTGTCGGTGACGAGCAGGTCCAGGTCGGCCAGCTCGCCGAACCGGGCCAGGTAGTCGTTGCCGATCTTCGTATGGTCGGCCAGCAGGACGGCGCGGCGGGCGGCGCGGATCATCGCCCGCTTGACCGCGGCCTCGGCCGGGTCGGGCGTGGTCAGCCCACGCTCGACCGAGATCCCGTTGGTGCCGAGGAAGGCCACGTCGACGTAGAGGTCCGCCAGGGGGCGCAGGGACCAGTCGTCGACGGTGGCGAGGGTCTTGCCGCGGACCCGCCCGCCCAGCAGCAGGACGTTGAGGTTCGGGCGGGTGCCGAGGGTCGTGGCGATCACCGGGGAGTTCACCACGACGGTCAGCTCGCGGTCGGCGGGCAGCAGCTGGGCGAGCCGCGCGGTGGTGGTGCCGGCGTCGAGGATGATCGCGCCCTCCTCGGGCACCTCGCTGAGCGCGAGCTTGGCGATGCGCTCCTTCTCCTCGATGAGCACGGCGTCACGAGCGGCGAGGGCCGGCTCGAACCCGATCCGTTCGACCGGGATCGCGCCACCGTGCACCCGACGCAGGACCCCGGCCCGCTCCAGCATGGTGAGGTCGCGCCGGATGGTCTCCGACGTGACGTTGAGCTCGTCGGCCAGACCGGCCACCTCGACCCGGCCCTTGGCCCGGGCGATGCGGAGGATCTCCTGCTGCCGCTCTTCGGCGTACATGATGTGGTTTCACCGCCGTTTCATTTTGCTTGTGCTTTGTTTACGCCCGATTGTGTTGGGAGTCAAGAGCTGCGCCACAGAAACCCACACGGGCCAACCGACGAACCACACAACCAGCACCAGACTGAGGGAACCCTCCATGCCGCGCAGGGCGCCGGTACGCGCCGGGTCGTCGACCCACCAGATCGCCGTCTGCAGCAGCCCGCACGCGATCGCCCAGGCCAGCAGCGCCTTGAACCACTCGCGCCACTCGTACCGCACCCGCTCCGGGCCCTTCTTCGGCACCTTGTGCGGCGGCGGCCCGCCCGCGAAGCGGTGCGCAAAGCGCACGTCGGCCCAGCGGATCATGCTGTGCCCGAAGGCCACCGAGAAGCCCAGATACGCGGCGGCGAGCGCGTGCGCCTGACCGGCCGTCCCGCCGGCGTGCAGGTCGGCGGCGCTGACCGCGAGCAGGACGACGTCGACGAGCGGGGTGGACGCGAGCAGCACCGCACCCGTCCTGCGCAGCTTGAGGGGATATCGTGCGACAAGTCCGGCGACCAGCAGCACCCAGAAAGCGATCTCACACGCGACGATGACTCCGACAATCATGCCTTCCAGCGTCGATGCCGCGGCGCGGGCAAACCTCGGCAGCGATGACGAAACCGGCCGTACATCCTTCGTCGCATACCGTTCCGAACACGCGGATGGTGGAATCGGAGCCGTGAAAGGCCGGACCGTCGACGTCGTCCTCGCCGGCGGCACGTTCGCCGCGGGCATGCTGATGTTCGCCACCGGGCAGTACCACGCGGCGTTCGACACGCTCCCGCACGCGGTCCTGCTGGTGCCGCTCGCCGTCTGCAGCGGCGCACTGCTGCTGCGCCGCACCGCGCCCGTGGCCTCGGTGCTCGTCGGCACCGCCGCGGTCGCCGCCGACGTGGTCCTCGGGCCGTCGCTGGCCACGCCGCTGGTCTACACCCAGGTCCTCTACGACGCCTGCACGCACGGCCGCGCGGCCCTGACCCGCGTGCTGCTCGCCGTCTCGGTCGTCGGCTGCGTGGTCACCGGCGCGGTCGCGCTCGTGCTCGACCCCCACGTGCGCAGCCTCAGCCTCGCGGTGATCCTCGCGCTCGTCACGGTCGTGCCCGTCCTCACCGGCATCCACGTGCGTCACCACCGCGACCAGGCCAGCGCGGCGCGGCAGCTGGCCCGCCTCGCCGAGGCCGACCGGGCCAACGCGGTCGCCGCGGAGCGCGCCCGCATGGCGCGGGAGCTGCACGACGTCATCGCCAACCACCTCAGCGCCGTCGCGATCCACGCGACCGCGGCCCTGAGCACCGACCTCGGCCCCGACGGCACGCGGCAGGCGCTCACCGTGATCCGGGAGAACAGCGTGCAGGGCCTCGCCGAGATGCGGCAGATGATCGGCTACCTCCGCGACCCCGTCAAGGCCGACGACCCGTCCGTGGCCGGCCTGTCCGCCCTGGACGACCTGGTGGCGAGGGCACGGCGCGCCGGTCTGGCGGTGGATCTGACAGTACGGGGTGAGCCCGCCGAACTGCCGGCCGGCGTGGACCGGGCGGCGTACCGGATCCTGCAGGAGTCGCTCACCAACGCGCTGAAGCACGGCGACGGCGGCCGGGTGGGGCTCGACCTCGAGTACACCCCGTCCGCCATCGGCCTGCGCGTCACCTCCACCCCGGCCCGCACCACGGCGGCGCCGGACGGGGCCGGGTCCGGTGTGGTCGGCATGCAGGAGCGGGCCGCGTTGCTCGGCGGCTCCCTGGAGGCCGGCCCGTCCGGCGGCCAGTGGCTGGTCTCCGCCCGTCTCCCCCTGGTCACGGCCGGGTGATCCGCCCCATGACCGACCCTGTGCACGGGCCCGGGCCGCGCATCCGGGTGCTCGTCGCGGACGACCAGGCCGCGGTCCGCGCCGGGCTGGTGCTCATCCTCCGCGCCGTGCCCGGCTTCGAGGTCGTCGCGGAGGCCGCCGACGGGGCCGAGGCGGTCGAGCGGGCCCTCGAGCTGCGCCCCGACGTCGTGGTCATGGACCTGCGGATGCCCCGGGTCGACGGCATCACCGCCACCCGGCGGCTGGTCGCGGCCGGCGTCACCGGAGTGCTCGTGCTGACCACGTTCGACCTCGACGAGTACCTCTTCGGCGCCCTCCGTGCCGGTGCCGCCGGCTTCCTGCTCAAGGACGCCGACGCCGCCGACCTCGTCGAGGCCGTCCGGACGGTCGCGCGCGGCGACGGCATCGTGGCCCCGGCGGTGACCCGGCGGGTCCTCGCGGCCTTCGCCCGGTCGGTGCCGGCGGCGCCGGACACCGTATCGCCCGCGGACCTCGCGACCCTGACCGAGCGCGAGCGGGACGTGCTCGGCTGCCTCGGGGCGGGCCTGTCCAACGCGGAGATCGCGGACCGGCTGGGCATCGCCGAGGCGACCACGAAGACCCACGTCAGCCGGATCCTCGCCAAGCTCAACCTGCGCAGCCGGGTCCAGGCGGCGATCGCCGCACGCGCGATAGGTGACCAGCTGGACACGTGACAATGGCCGGCGAGTTCGAGGAGACGGGTGCGGGCGGCGACTGACCGGTCGGGTAGGCGGGCCCGGGCCGCCGACCTGAGCCGACCTCGGGAGCCCGAATCATCCAATGTCTTACCATGCCGGGTGAGTGGTCGTCAGGGTGAGCGAACCGTGGCCAAACTGGCGTAATTGGCCGATGTCGGCTCGCTGGCACTGAGCATTGACGAACGCAGAGGTCCAATGTTAACTGCATGTCACAAACTACCGTCGATGTCCGGCGCATCGACCAATGTCATCACAGAGATGACCGTGGACCACTCGACGGCGCGAGTGGTCCACGCAGACGCAGAAGGAGATGACCGTGGGCAAGCCCCGCCGACTCGCCCTGCTGGCGGCCGCCACCGCCTTGCTGGGCACGCTCGTCGCCGTCGTGCACGGCACGAGCGCCACCGCGTCGACCACCGACGAGGCCTTCAACCCGGGCACCGGCACACTCGACGTCGACTACGCCGGCTACCTGTCCAAGCACGACATCGTCTACAACTCGCCGCAGACCAACCCGCTGCACGGCCTGACGGTGGGCAACGGCAAGACGGGCGCCATGGCGTGGAACCAGAACGGCCTCACCATGCAGGTGTCCAACGTGGACCTGTCGCAGCAGTCGGCCTACGCCGCCGGCCTGCTGAACCTCAACACCAGCCCCGGCCTGGACACCGGCTACACCACCTATCAGCAGCGGCTGTCGCTGTACGACGGGACGCTCACCACGAAGTACGACAACAACCGCACCGTCACCGTCATGGGGGTGCCGGGGTCCGAGGTGATGGGCATCCACGTTGAGGACAGCCGCACCGGCCTGGGCACCACGACGCTCGACCTGAGCATGTGGGACCCGAACTCGGTGTCCAACAGCGCCGACGTGCCGAACCTCACCACGTGGCGGACCGTCAACACGTTCAACGACGCCAACGTGGCCGGGTTCAGCCGCGGCCTGCAGGACCCGAACGGCTTCGGCTACACCTTCGCCGCCACCGTCGAGGGTGCCGCGTTCACCACGCAGGTCGTCAACGGCACCCGCGTGCGGCTCAACATCACGCCGACCGGCAGCTACACGATCTGGTTCACCGCCGCCAGCCGGGTCAACTCCCCCGGCCAGGACCCGGTGGCGCAGGCCCGCAGCCAGCTGACGGCGGCGAAGAACGCCGGCTACGTGACCAACCTCAACAACTACCGCAACTGGTGGCACGCCTTCTGGCAGAAGTCGTTCGTGCAGTACAGCGGGGCGGCCGGGACCGGCGACTACCTCGAGAACGTGTACTACCTGGCGACGTACATGATCGCCGCCGGCGGCTACGGCAACTACCCGTTCCACTTCATCAACGGCGTCTTCCGCGCCACGCAGGACAACACGAAGTGGAGCAACGGCTACTGGTTCTGGAACCAGCGCGACGTCTACAACTCGTTCCTGGCCTCCAACCACGTCGACCTGTTCGCCACCGAGAACAAGCTGTACAGCCGCAACTACAACGCCCTGAAGGCGTACACGCAGACGCGGTACGGCGTCGCCGACGCGCTGTGGGTGCCCGAGACCATGGGCTGGGACGGCAACGCCCGCGGCACGATCAACAGCGACTACGTCAACGACATCTACTCCACCGGCACCGAGGCCGCCTACAACATGTACCTGCAGTACCGGTACACCAACGACACCGCGTACCTGCAGAACACCGTCTACCCGTTCATGCGCGACGTGCTGCGCTTCTACCAGAACCGCTTCCAGCTGCAGAACAACGAGTGGGTCATGCCCACCTCGAACGCGCACGAGACCTACTGGGACGTGCGCAACGCGATCACCGACCTCGCCGCGGTCCGGCTGCTCGCCCCGATCGCCATCCAGGTCGCCACCCAGCTCGGCGTCGACAGCGGGCTCCGCACGCAGTGGCAGGACCTGGTCAACCGGCTCCACCCGTACCAGGTGTCCAACGGCGCCTGGCTGCCGCACGACCCGCCGGCGCCCGCCCAGCAGCGCAACGGCGAGAACGTCACCGCCGAGCTCATCTGGCCCTACGACCTCACCGGCATCGGCGCGCCCGACTACCAGACCGGACTCAACAGCTGGAACACCCGGCCGAACCCCTACAGCAACGTGTGGGCCAACGACGCCGTGCAGGCCGCGCGGCTCGGCCTGGGCGACCAGGCGCTGTCCGGCATGAAGCTGATGCTGCAGCGGTACCAGAACTACCCCAACGGCATGACGAACAACACCAACGGCGTCTTCGAGTACCTCGGCGTGCACCTCGCGGCGATGAACGAGGCGCTCATGCAGTCGTACAACGACAAGATCCGGGTCTTCCCGGCGGCGCCGAACGACGCCAACTTCGTCGGCAAGTTCACGCTGCTGGCCAAGGACGGCTTCCTCGTCTCCTCCGAGCGGGAGGGCAACGAGACGAAGTACGTCGGCGTCAAGTCGCTCCACGGCAAGCAGGCCCGCGTCGTGAACCCGTGGGGCTCGCAGGAGATCCGGGTGCGCCGGGCCTCCGACAACGCGACCCTGACGACCACGACCGCCGGTGAGGTCACGTTCGCGACCGCCGCGAACACCGTCTACATCGTCGAGCGGACCGCCAAGCCGCTGACCTCCTACACCAGCACCTCGCTCAACGGCACCGCCAACAACGGCGTGAAGTCCCTGTCCGGCACGGCCTCCACGCTCGGTACGGGCGGCCCCGGCACGCCCGGCCTCGTCAACGACACCGCCCTGACCTACGACGCCGGCTGGTTCCACACCACCGGCCGCGGCTACGGCGACTACAACGACGACACGCACCACAGCAACACCGTCGGCGCCGCCGCCAGCTACACGTTCACCGGCACCGGGGTCGAGTACCTGTCCGAGCGCTTCAGCGACATGGGCAACGTCGACGTCTACATCGACAACGTGTTCCAGGCCAACGTCAACCTCAACGTGTCGGGTGCCCGGCAGGCGCAGCAGGTCGTCTACAGCAAGACCGGCCTGGCGAACGGCACGCACACCATCCGCATCGTCAACAAGACCACGTCGGTGGGCATGGTCGACGCGCTGCGGATCCTCACCGGCGGCACCCCACCGGCCGGCGGCTCCAGCCTGCGCGCCCAGGCCAACGGGCAGTACGTCAGCGCCGACAACGCCGGGGCCGGCCCGCTGATCGCGAACAAGGCGACGATCGGCACCTGGGAGCGGTTCGACATCGTCGACCAGGGCGGGGGCGTCGTGGCGCTGCGCGCCCGGGCCAACAACAAGTGGGTCTGCGCGGAGAACGCCGGCGCCAACCCGCTGATCGCGAACCGCGACGCGGTCGGCGCCTGGGAACGCTTCCGGCTGATCCGCAACGCCGACGGCAGCGTCAGCCTGCAGGCGACCGTCAACAACAAGTACGTCGTCGCGGAGAACGCCGGCGCCGCCGCGCTCATCGCCAACCGGGACGCGATCGGACCGTGGGAGAAGTTCGACCTGATCGCGCCGTAACACCCGACGAGCCGGGGTGCGGCCCGCCAGCCGCACCCCGGCGTCACGGAAGGACACTCCATGCACGCGATCCGACGCGGCTACCTGGGCGTCTCCGCCACGGCGCTCGGCCCGACCGTGCGAGCCCGGCCACCGCGACGGCGGGGTTCGGTCCGGATGTTGCGGCCCTGCACCGGCGGCCCAACTACGCGCCGATCTTGGAGTTGTGGCGCCATGAACCTCCGAATTTGTCCGGATTTGTCAAGGACCACAACTCCAAGATCGGCGCGGTTGTCGGGGTTGACGCGCGAGGGATCCGAATTGCGCGACAGGCTCCAGGGGTGCGCCAAGTCTTCGCGATCATGAAAGTACGAGCCGGTCGCAAACGGCGGCACTGAAGCGCGGGCACGGAAGAAAGTTCGATGACAAACGCACGGGCTTTGTTGGTGCCGGCCGCCGGGCGCCCAGCGGCCGGCACCCACCCTGCTCCGCGTCGGCGTCGCATCGCAGGGCGCTGTCCGCAGGCCTCGAACGGTGGGTCCGTTCATCGAACCATGGACAACCCTCGACCATGAGTGAACATCCGAGGTCTCACTTAGTCAAGAACACTGCCGAACTTCTGTTCCGGACAACAAAAGCGACAGGCTCCAAGATTTTGCTCTTGCGGTGGGCCGCTCGGGCCTGCTAAACATCGGATGTCTCCAGTACATCCGACCTTCACATGGTCGGCCGAGAGAAGGACGGGGGCCATGACCAACCGATTCGTGTCGCTGGACACCTACGACGTGCGGTTCCCGACCTCGCAGCACCTAGACGGTTCCGACGCGATGAACCCTGACCCCGATTATTCGGCGGCCTATGTGGTGCTGCGCACCGACGCGGTCGACGGGCATGAGGGGCACGGATTCGCCTTCACCATCGGGCGCGGCAACGAGGTCCAGACGGCAGCGATCCTGGCGCTGCGGCCCTATATCGTCGGACGTCTGGTCAAGGAGGTCCTCGACGACCTCGGTGGCCTCTGGCGGGAGGTTGTCCACGACTCGCAGTTGCGCTGGCTCGGCCCGGAGAAGGGCGTCATGCACATGGCGATCTCCGCGGTCGTCAACGCGCTGTGGGATCTCAAGGCGAAGCGGGCCGGTCTGCCGTTGTGGCAGCTGCTCGCCTCGATGACCCCCGAGGACCTCGTCGACCTGGTCGATTTCCGGTACCTCACCGACGCCATCACGCCCGAGGAGGCCCTCGACATCCTGCGCCGCGGCGCGCAGGGCCGCGAGGAGCGGGTCCGGACGCTGCTTCAGGACGGCTACCCGGCCTACGCGACGTCGCCGGGCTGGCTGGGGTACTCCGACGAGAAGCTCACCCGGCTGTGCCGGGAGGCGGTCGACGCCGGTTTCACCCAGATCAAGCTCAAGGTCGGCGCCGACCTTGAGGACGACCTGCGCCGGATGCGGATCGCGCGGCAGGCCTGCGGGCCGCACGTGCGGATCGCGGTCGACGCGAACCAGCGCTGGGACGTCGACACCGCTGTGGAGTGGGTGAAGGCCCTCGCGCCGTACCAGCCCTGGTGGGTCGAGGAGCCGACGTCACCCGACGACGTCGTCGGGCACGCCGAGATCGCCCGGCGTATCGCACCGGTCCCGGTCGCGACCGGTGAGCACGTGCAGAACCGTGTCGTGTTCAAGCAACTGCTGCAGCTCAACGCGGTCTCGTTCGTCCAGCTCGACGCCGCCCGCGTCGCCGGGGTCAACGAGAACGTCGCGATCCTGCTGCTCGCCGCCAAGTTCGGCGTCCCGGTCTGCCCGCACGCCGGCGGGGTCGGCCTCTGCGAGCTGGTCCAGCACCTCTCGATGTTCGACTACGTGGCCGTGTCCCGCTCGATGCACAACCGCGTCATCGAGTACGTCGACCACCTGCACGAACACTTCACCGACCCGGTCCGGCTACGCGGGGGCCGCTACCTCGCACCGCTGTCACCGGGGTTCAGCTCCACCATGCGGGCGGAGAGTCGCGCCCGCTACGCGTATCCGGACGGCCCCATCTGGAATTCCGACACCCCCTAGAGGACTCGCCATGAGACTGCTGCAACCGATCATCGCCGCCGCGTTGGTCGCCTCCCTCGCGGCCTGCGGATCCACCGACAAGCCGAGCGGTTCCGCCTCCGGCGGCGCCGGTGCCGGCGCACCCATCGCGGTCGACCTGCCCCGGGCCGACTCCGACTTCTGGAACTCCTACGCGAAGTACATCCCGCAGTACGCCAAGGAGAGCGGGATCAACCTCATGACGCCGACCAACTCGCAGAACGACATCGCGAAGCTGGTCGCGAACACGCAGGCGTTGACGAGCCAGGGCGCGAAGGCGATCGTGATGGCACCGCAGGACACCGGCGCCATCGCCACCACGCTCACCACCCTGGAGCAGAAGAAGATCCCCGTGGTCACCGTCGACACCCGGCCCGACAAGGGCAAGGTCTACATGGTCGTCCGCGCCGACAACCGCGCCTACGGCCAGAAGGCGTGCGAGTTCCTCGGCGAGAAGCTCGGCGGCAAGGGCAAGGTCATCGAGTTCCAGGGCGCGCTGTCGTCGGTGAACGGCCGGGACCGCTCCGAGGCGTTCGCCGAGTGCATGCAGAGCAAGTACCCCGGCATCACGGTCTTCGCCGAGCCGACCGACTGGGAGGGCGCGAAGGCGTCCGCGGCGCTGCAGACCCGCCTCGCGCAGCACCCGGACATCAACGGCATCTACATGCAGGCCGGCGGCGTGTTCCTGGCGCCGACGCTGCAGCTGCTGCGCTCGAAGAACCTGCTGGTGCCGACGACCGACCCGAAGCACATCTTCATCGTCTCCAACGACGGCATCCCGCAGGAGTTCGAGGCGATCCGCAAGGGCGAGATCGACGCCACCGTGTCCCAGCCGGCCGACCTCTACGCGAAGTACGCGCTGTTCTACGCCAAGGCCGCCGTCGAGGGCAAGACGTTCCAGCCCGGCAAGACCGACCACGAGAGCACGATCGTCCAGGTCCGCGACGGCGTCCTCGAGGACCAGCTGCCCGCTCCGCTCGTCACCAAGGACAACGTCGACGACCCGGCGTTGTGGGGAAACCAGATCGGCAAATGATGTCCTTCGATCAGCTTGATCGGCCCACCGCCGGGGGCGCACCGACGCACCCGGCGGTGGAGGCTGTCGACGTCACCAAGCGCTTCGGCGCCACCACCGCCCTCGACGGCGTCACGATGCGCATCGCCGCCGGCTCCACCCACGCCCTCGTCGGGCGCAACGGTGCCGGCAAGTCCACACTCGTCTCGCTGCTCACCGGGCTGCACCGGCCCGACGGCGGCGAGATCCGCTTCGCCGGCGCCGCCGCACCGCCGGCCGCCGACCGGGCCGCCTGGCGGCAGCGGGTCGCCTGCGTGTTCCAGCGCTCCACGATCATCCCGACCCTGACCGTCGCCGAGAACCTGTTCCTCAACCGGCAGGCCGGCGGCGGACCGATCCGCTGGAAGGCACTGCGGCAACGGGCCGGCGACCTGCTCGACGAGTACGCCGTCGACGTCGGCCCCGGCACGCTCGCCGGCGACCTCGACGTCGAGCAGCGACAGCTCGTCGAGATCGCCCGGGCCCTGTCGCAGGGCGCCCGGTTCATCATCCTCGACGAGCCGACCGCCCGCCTCGACGCCACCGGCATCGAGCGGCTGTTCACCCGGCTCCGCGCCCTCTCGGCGACCGGCGTGACGATGCTGTTCATCTCCCATCACCTGCAGGAGGTGTACGACGTGTGCGACACCGTCACCGTCCTGCGCGACGCCCGCTGGGTGCTCACCGAGCCGGTCGCCGACGTGGGTCACGACGCGCTCGTCACGGCGATGACCGGCGAGGCGGTCGGGCTGACGTCGGTCGAGCCGCGCCCACCGGTCCCGGCCTCCGTGCCCCCCGCGCTGCGCCTGCGGGACCTGGCGCTGGACGGTGCCTACGACCCGCTGTCGCTGGAGGTGAAGGCGGGTGAGATCGTCGGGGTCACCGGCTCCGGCAGCAGCGGCAAGGTCACGCTCGCCGAGACGGTCGGCGGGCTGCGCAGGCCCACCGCCGGATCGATCTCGGTCGGACCGGTCGGCGTCCGGCCCGGCAGCGTGCCGGCCGCGCTCGCCGCGGGCATCGGGCTCGTGCCGCAGGACCGGCACCGGGAAGGGCTGATCCCGCTGCTGTCCGTCGGCGAGAACGCGACCCTGCCGATCGCCGGCCGGTTCGGTCCCGCGGGTGCGATCGTGCCGAGCCGGCGCCGGGCCGTCGCCGAGGAGTTCATCGCGCGCTACGACATCCGCACCGAGGGGCCCGAAGCGCCGGTCGGCAGCCTCTCCGGCGGCAACGCGCAGAAGGTGGTGCTGGCCCGGGCGCTGAGCACCGACCCCAGCGTGCTGGTGCTCATCAACCCGACCGCCGGGGTCGACGTGCGCTCGAAGGAGTCGCTGCTCGGCGCCGTGCGCGCCGCCGCAGACGCCGGCACCGGCGTCCTCATGGTCTCCGACGAGCTCGACGACCTGCGCCACTGCGACCGGGTCCTCGTCATGTTCCACGGGCGGGTCACCGCCGAACTGCAGGCCGGTTGGAGCGACACCGACGTGGTCGCCGCCGTCGAAGGAGTCTCGTCATGACCACCACCGTCCAGGCCCCGACCCCGGTGCGGCGGCGCGCGGTGCCGCGGCTCGCCCGGATGCGCGACCTCACGCTCGTACCGGCGATCATCGTGCTGCTCATCGTGGGTGCGCTGATCGATCCGGTGTTCCTGACCCGCGCGAACCTCGTCAACGTCCTGCAGCAGCAGACCGAGCTGTCGCTGCTGGTCCTGGCCGAGACGCTGATCCTCATCGGCGGCCGGTTCGACCTGTCCCTGGAGTCGACCGTCGGCCTGGCCCCGGCGCTCGGCGTCGCGCTGGTGATCCCGGCCGCGAGCAACGGCATCGGCACCGAGTGGCCCTACGCGCTCGCCGTGCCGATCTGCCTGCTCGTCGGCGTGGCCGTCGGTGCGCTCAACGGCCTGCTGATCCTGCGCTTCGGGCTGTCCGCGTTCATCGTCACGCTGGGCATGCTCATCACGCTGCGGGGCCTGCAGATCGGCATCACCGGCGGCCAGAGCGTCTTCGAAGTGCCACCGTCGGTGTTGTACCTGGGCAACACGGCCTGGCTGGGCCTGCCGCTGTCGATCTGGATCTGCGCGGCCCTGTTCGCGGCCGGCATCGCCGCCCTGGGCTGGTTCCGCCACGGCCGCGCCGTCTACGCGATCGGCGGCAACATCGACGCGGCACGGGCGGCCGGCATCCGCAGCGACCGGGTGATCTGGATCGTGTTCATGGTGGCCGGCCTGCTGGCGGCCCTGGCCGGGCTGCTGATGACCGGCCGCCTGGGCTCGGTGGCCGCGGCCCAGGGCGAAGGCATGATCTTCCAGGTCTTCGCGGCCGCCGTCATCGGGGGCGTGAGCATGGACGGCGGCAAGGGCACCCTGTTCGGCGCCCTCTGCGGCGTCCTGGTGCTCGGCCTGATCAACAACATCCTGACCCTGGCCGGTGTCTCGGCCCAGTGGATCCAGGCCGTCTACGGCCTGATCATCCTGGTGGCCCTGATCCTCGCCCGCGTCACGACGGGCAAGGCGCAGGACTCCTGACGCAGGACCGCTCGCGGGGTGGGGACCGCAGATTGCCCGACGTCCTCACCCTGCCCGGCCAGCAATCCACGCCATACACGACAACTTAGTCCCCAGGCCGATAGGCCCTGGTGCCCGACAGCAGCCTCGGCACCCGGACAACCGGCCGGCGCGTATGCACCCTGGAGCAGATGGAGCACTTCCACAATCGCCAGGCTGACGATCTTGCACCATCTTCATGGACGCAACAGGTTTCGGCTTCATCAACCGGCCCGAACGCCACACGAGCGTCACCAACGCCCCCGAGATCGGTCTTGTGACAAGAACTTAATCGCGGCGATCATTCGGTCCACGCAAGTACCTGGGCGCGAGAAATGCCACCAAGAGCGCAACGGCAATCACTCAAACTACGTCGATCAATGGGTTCCGGGCAAGGCCGATTCCAGCTCTCAGTTCGTGAGCGTCGTTACGTCGAAAGTATCAGCTAGGTTACACAACACGGTTTCCTCCGCGATCAGGCTGGTCTCAGGCACCAACGGAGGAGGCCATCTTTGAACGTCCCACCGTACCTAGGACTGCTCGCGGTCGACGCCGAGCAATTCAGCAAGAACTCGGATGTGCGATTGCCCGAGTTCGGCGTGGAGCTCGAAAGTCTGCTGGGTCAAGCGATGCACAAATCCGGCCTAGCACACGTCTGGGAACAACGGATGTTTCCCGATCCGGCCGGCGACGGCTACGTGTTCGGCTACCCGCCCGAATTCACGCCGCGCATCGTCGAAGGACTCCTGCCGAACCTGCAGATCGCTCTGGCCGATCGCAATACCCAAACCGATCGATACTCGCCGCTGATGCGCGTGCGGGTCGCGGTGCACGTCGGTCCCGTCTACTCGTCGGGCGACCCAAAGCGTGACGGGAGCGGCACGAGCCGAGTCCTCGTCCACCGTCTGCTCGACAGCGACCAGTTGAAGCAGGTGCTGCGCCGTTCCGACAGCCGGGTCACGTGTGTGGCCGCGATGTTGTCGGCTCGGGCGATGAACGATGCCGTCGAGGCCGAGCGCTGCACTGTGCAACCCTCCGAACTGGTCGAGGTTCAGGCCACAGTGTCCGGCAAGGAGTTCGGAACTGCTGGCTACGTTTACGTCCCGCGGCCATCCGGGCTCCTCCTCACCCATGGCATCCACCCGCTCGTCGATCAGATGTCGCCAGCTCCGGTATCGCCGACCGGGCAGGCGCCCAGCACGCCGGCTTCGGCCGCGACGGCGTCATCTCGCCACATCGACACCAACTACGGCCAGGCCATTGACCATGTGGCAGGCAACGCCGTCTTTCACGCAGGTTCCGCTCTGCCCGACCACCGTAGGGGCGGCAATGGACGGCAATGACGTGGCTCGACCCGACGAGGCGGCCGCTGCGGAAGACGCCGGGCGCCGGATGCCCCTCACCAACTTCGGCCAGTACATCGAACGACTGGAGGGCCACGCCTTCCACAACACGTACGTTCAGCGCATGCTCGATGACCACAGCGTGCCGCCCGATCTGGTGCAGCAGATGCAGCTGACGTACTGCGAACCGATTGAGACACCGGATATCCTGAATCTTCTGGCAGAACATCACGTCACGGTGCTCGTCGGCGCGCGCGGCGTTGGACGTTTCACTAGCGCAGTATGTACCCTCGCGACCCTCCACCATCGCACCGAATGGCCCGCGAGGCCAGATCGACCGCTTCGCCTACGTGAGATACGTCGCGGATTCAACGAGGTCTTTGACATCTCCGGAATACGGCTCGCTGAGGAGGTCGGATACGTCCTTGACGCGAGAGCCGACGACGAGGTGATCACGCCGGCCTTCGGCCGCTCACTGCACGACCTCAGCGCACAACTGCGCGAGGCGCGATCGTTCCTCGTGGTAGTGGCGTCCGAGTCCCTGTGGGAAAGAGTCGGCGCGGGCGCACAGGCCTATGAGATCAGGTTTACGGGTCCGCCTGCTGCACAAGTGTTCGAGCAATACCTCAACGACAGGTCGCGAGCGACCTACTGGCTGACGACCCCAGTCGCGCAGGCGCTCACACGGACCACTGCGGCATACGCCGTCCATGTGGCCGGCTTGGTCAATGAGGCGGAGGCGGCGGCGCCATCCACTGAAGCCTCCAGATCTCCCAACGCGACCGACCCACGGGTCGACGCCGTCCTTGCGGCACTGCAGAACTGGCGCAAGGAGCTCGTCGAGTGGCACCGTCGAAAGCCCGGTCCTCTAGCCCATGGTTTTCTACTCACGACGGCGGTGTTTCCGGGCTGCCCGGCCGAGGTCGTGTACACCGTCGCAGCCAGCCTCGCCGGAGACCTCGATCCAGGCGCAGTCTCAACCGGCCTTGCCGCTCCTGGCATCATCGAGCTTGCCCATGAGGTCGGCGCAACCGTTGACGCCGCAGACTGCATTGCGTTCGGCAAGCCGGGCTATCCATCCGCCGTCGTCAACTTCTTCCAGCGCAACCGTCCCGATCTGGCGCCGCGCTTCCGGGGTTGGTTGATCGGGTTGCCGTCAGCGATCCATGGCGTCACAGAGGTCTCAGACGACGACCGGCAACGAATGAGCGACCTGGCCATCGACCTGTTGACCCGGACGGTGCTCGCCCGGCGGGATCTCGTTCTGCTTCGGCGCGCGGTCGACGAATGGGCGAAGAATCCGAGTTTGATCACGGCAGCCGCCGATCTAGTGACGTCGTGCGCGTTGGACACGACATTCGGCCGGAAGGTTCGCGACGAGACTCGTGAGTGGGTCATCAACAGTGGACGTAGCGGGACAGGTTCGCTGCGTGCGCTCACGGTTGCCATCGCATGCGGACGCGATCTAGAGAAGGCCGGCATGTCGATTGTGGTCAAGCGGCTCGAACATCTCGCAATGCATGACGATGACCGAGTTTGTAACGCGGTGGCCGATGCTGTACAGAAGCTCATTGGTTCGTCGAAGGCACGGGAGGCCTTCGCACGAGTACTGACGTCGCGGCAACATGACCATACTGCGAACACACGGGGAACCGTGCAGCTGTCGCTTGCGATACTGGGTGCGACGGAGCCGGACGGCATGGTTTCGGTGCTGACCGAGACCGGCCGCGACAGCGACATGCGCTGGCTCATCGCCGCGTGGTCCTCGCTGCTGACCAACGGCGACCGCGCAGCCGAGACCAAGCGGATCGTGCTCCTGTGGCTGCAGCATGCCAATCGCGACAACAACTGGGCCCTACCGATCGCGCAGATCCTGATCGACGCGGCCGAGGACGCCGACCGGCCAGGCCGGACGAGCAGGATCATCCATCTCTGCGAAGGGCTGTATCACCAAGACCAGCCCACCTCGATCGAACTCCGGATCCGCAAATCGATCACGGAGGCGCTGTTCGGCGTTGATTCGGCACAATATCGCGGGCTCGCTGAGCCGGGCGCCGTGAGCCAGGGGCAGTGACGAGATGCGCTGGCCGTCACAATCGCGGTCAGGGCGCAGAGGATTGGCACGATACGCCGACCGCCTTCCGGCCAGGACCGCCGGCTTCAGCTTCAGTGTTGACGTCACCGCTCGTTGGGCGGTTCGCCCAGTCCATCGTTGTCCGTCACAGCCGGCCGATCTCGCGGTAAACCACATCGTGTGTGGCATGCAGCCGATACTAGCCAGGTTCGAACTAGCACGGCACACCGCTGCGCAAGCCGCAGCGGCCGACTGGTTGGCCGGCGATCGCCACACGCGAAGAGGGGTGCGCATCCTCGACGCCGACATCCGCGTCAGCGTTGCGGAGTACGACCTAGCCGCCGAGGAACGCCTGCACAGACAGCAATCGGAACTGGTCTTCGGCGAGGTTCGGCGACAATCCGAAATGGAGGAACTCAAGCATCTCGCCCACCGGGTGTTGGCAAACCCAGCGCTGGCACGGGCCTACGTCCTGGTGCGACACCCGTCACTCGCGGAGACGGCGTTTGATCCGGCCTCTGGGTTCAACCGCCTGATCAGCGAGATGACAAACCACTCGCCGCTTCATGCCCAGGTTCGGCTCGGTGTCGCGTTCGCCCAGTTCATCGAGGGCCTGAGCGCGACGGAAGCAAGGTACTTCAGTTCCAAGATTTCCGAGATCTTCCGCGACTATGGACGCGTGGATCTCGTCCAGTACATCGACGCAAGCGGCACCGAACCTCTGACTTACGACTGAGACCCGGGCCGGCCTCGGGACGTCGAGGCCGGCCCGGACCGGGAGCGTCAGCTGACGGTTACGGCGAGGTCGTCCAGGACGAAGGAGGTCTGCAGGGAGGAGTCCTCGGTGCCGGTGAACTTCAGCGTCACCGTCTGGCCGGCGAACGCGTTCAGGCTGTAGGACTTCTGAACGTACCCGCCCGCCTTGTTCAGGTTCGACAGCGTCGCCATGGTCGTCGAGCCGGCCGTCACCGTCAGTTTGTCGTACGCCGTGGTGGTCGTCGTCTCGGCCGAGTCGACGTGCACCCAGAACGTCAGCGTCGCGCTGCAGCCGGCGGGGATCGTCACCGCCTGCGACACCGACTCGGTGTGCGTCGAACCGTAGCCCAGCAGCCAGGCGCTGTACGTGCCGCCGTGCGCCGGCTGGCCCTGGCCGCCCCACTGCCCGATCGCCCCGGTGGTGCCGGACCACGACGCGGCGCCCGACTCGAAGCCGGGGTTGGCCAGCCGCTGCCCGGTGCAGGTGCCGCCGCCCCCGCCGGTGACCGTCCAGGAGAAGCTCGCGGTGCCGGTCGCGCCGGTCGTGTCGCGGGCGGTGACGGTGCTGGTCGCCGTCTGCGCGGTGGTGGGCGTGCCGGAGATCAGGCCGGTGCTCGCGTTGATCGTCAGCCCGTCCGGCAGGCCGGTCGCCGAGTAGGTGAGCGTCTGGCCGGCACCGGAGGAGCTCGCCGAGATCTGCAGCTGCTTCGGCGTGCCGACGGTCGTGGTCTGCGCGCCCGGATTGGTCACGGTAACGGTGTTGCCGCTGCCCGGCGGCTTGGTGAGCAGGCAGCCGGCGATCGACAGGTCGATGACCTGGCTGGTGTTGAGGCAGGTGGTGAACCAGTAGGTCTGTTCACCGTACGACTGGCCCTGCTTGACGGTGACGTTGCCGTTGGCGTCGACCTCGCACGGGTTGTTCAGCGTGCAGCTGGCGCCGTCGTCGTTGCCGGTGTTGTTGATCCCGATGATCTGCCGGTCGGACGCGCGGACGATCGGCGAGCCCGACGTGCCGTGGGTGGTCTGGCAGCCGGTGTTGTACCGGATCGCGTCGTGCCACGTCCACTGGTCCTCGCGCAGGGTGGGCACGAAGCCGTTGATCGAGCAGGTCCAGACCTGCTTCCAGTAGCTCGACGGGATGGTCATCGCGGTGCCGTCGGCCGGACGGTTGGCGGCGATCGTCAGCGCGGTGGTGTTGTACTTCGTCCTGATCGAGGCGAAGGTCTCGTTGAGGCGGTACAGCGCCACGTCGGTGTTGGTCATCGTGGCGTAGAGCAGCATGTCGGCGCGCACGGTGCCGAGCGCGTTGCCGGTGTCGCCGAGCAGTGTGCCGGTGCGGTTGCTGGTCCGGTTCTGCAGCACCTGACCGGCGTTGATGAAGCCGTTCTCGTAGCAGTGGCCGTTGGTGAGCAGCATGGCCCGGTCGGTGTCGGCCGAGTTCGGGTACCGCACCAGCGAGCCCGAGCAGTTGTTCAGGGCGATGGCGGCGGCGAGCCCGGTGACCTGGACCGCGTGGGCCGGTGCCGGGCTGGTGACGACGCTCGCGGCGGCGGCGAGGATGGCCGCGCCGATGGCGAGTGCCCGTCTTCTGCGCATGGGGGATCCCTTCTCCGGGGTACGCGCGGGGCGGCGTGCGCCGGTAGGAGCACTTCGCCGCCCGTCGATGTGTGATGGCACCATCACATCGACGGATATAACCGTCAACGGTCGCGAACCCTTTGCCGTCCCCCACGGTTCGCCTGGCGCGCGTCGCGGCCCGATCCCCTCGCTACTCCTCGATCGCGCCGCCGATCCGGCGCAGGTGGTTGCGGAAGGTGTACGCCGGGTCGGTGGCCCGGCGGGCCAGGTAGTCGGCGAAGGCGGTCTGCTCGCGCAGGGTCCGCCCGGCCAGGATCCGCTCGGCCTGCTCGCGTTCGGTGCGGCGGATGGCGCGCGCGGTGGCCAGTACCGCCGCCGCGTGCGAAGCCGCGACGAACAGCACCCCGTCGTCGTCGGCGAACACCAGGTCGCCGGCGCCGACCCGGTGCGGGCCGAACCGCGCGGAGGTCAGCGCCTCCGGCTCGCGATCGTCGACCCGCACCGGGCCGGCCGGGTTGCTGCCGTAGCTGAACACCGGCACGCCGATCCCGGCCAACTCGGGGGTGTCCCGGTGCAGGCCCCACACGACGAGCCCGGCGACGCCGGCGGCGGCCGCCTCGAGGACGGTCAGGTCGCCGATGCACGCCTCGTCGGTCCGGCCGCCGTTGTCGACGACGAGGACGTCGCCGGGCTCGGCGCCGCCGTACGCCTCGAGGAAGACGTCGACGCTGCCGTAGTGCCGCGCGGGCAGGACCCGGCCGGCGAGCCGGTGCCCGCGCACGACGGGCGCGACGCCCGGCGGCGCGACCCGCAACGACACCCCGTGACGCACGCAGGCGTCGGCGATCAGTGGCGTGGACAGCTCGTCGAACTCGATCACCCCGGCATCATGCACCCGGCGCGGGGCGTGCGGTGCGGCCAATCCGGATCCGGTGGCCGTCTCGCCTCACGCCAGCAGGTCGGCCAGGTGCTGGGCGGTCGGCCGGGCCTCGAGGTGCAGGCGGGCCACGTTGAGCCCGTCGTCGCCGAGCACCGCCATCAGCCGGTCGGTGTCGACGGCGTACACCGTGAAGTAGCCGCCCTGGCTGCGCATGGTGGCATCGCGGAACGGGCTCTGGCCCAGGACCAGCGCCGACTGGCGGCCCAGCCCGAACGTCGTCGCCGCCAGCGCGGCCAGGTCGTGCGGCTCGCCGCCGGTGGCCAGGTCGTGGGTGATGAGCAGGCCGTCGACGCCGGCCAGGACGCTGCCGCGCACACCCGGGACGCGCAGGCGCAGGTCGGTGAGTTGCGCGCGGACCGCGGCGAGAGCGGCGCCGTGCGGGTCTTGCCGCGACCCGAACGGGCCCGCGGCGTGCGGCGCCGCGCCCGCACCGGTCGGCCCGCCCTCGCGCCGCGGCAGTCCGTCGATCACAGCTCGAGGCTCGTTTCGATGCTTCGGAGCTGGTGCCGGGCGAGCGCGAGGTTCGCCCGGGCCTTGGCCAGGGCCAGGTACAGGAACAGGCCCTGCCCGTTGCGGGAGCCCAGCGGGCGGATGAGGTGGTACTGGTTGTCGAGCGTGATGAGGATGTCCTCGATGCGGTCGGGCAGGCCGAGCATCTCGATGGTGCGGAACTTGGCCCGGACGACGTCGGTGTTGCCGGCCGCCGCGACGGTGATGTCGAAGTCGGGCCCGCCACCGAGGGTGCCGAGGGTCATGCCGCTGGTGTAGTCGACGAGCGCGACGGCGAGCGCGCCGTCGATGCTCATCGCGTTCTTCAGGGCGACGTCAAGGTTGCTGCTCAAACCTGCCTCCACGCTGGTCGCGGTTCCCGCCGCAGCGTGACACGCGAAGATCCCCTCGAACACCTTTCGACGCAGCATCTGGCCGGACGGCTCATCGGCACCTGTCCCACCGTCCGATGCCCCACCTCGCGGTCCTACGGTGCGACGGCACGGCGTCACGCTCGGCGACCCGCAGGCCCCGGCGGAATTCCCCCGGATTGCGGCACAGCCCACACTTTTCGCACCCTACCGGAGGCATACCTCCGGTAGGGTGGAGGCGTGCCTCAAGTTACCCGGACCTCGCACCGGCTCACCTTCGGCGTCCTGGCGGCCTCGGCGGGGGCGTTCTCGATGCTGCAGTCCCTCGTCAGCCCGGTCCTCCCGGTTATCCGGGAGGACCTGCACACCAGTGCGAGCACCGTCACCTGGGTGCTCACCGCCTGGCTGCTCGCCGCGGCCGTCGCCACGCCGCTCATGGGCCGGATCGGCGACATGATCGGCAAGGAGCGCACCCTGCTCGTCGCGCTCGCCGCGATCGCCCTGGGCTGCCTGGTCGCGGCCCTCGCCCCGAACGTCGGGGTGCTCATCGCGGCCCGGGTGATCCAGGGCCTCGGCGGCGCCGTCTTCCCGCTGTCCTTCGGCATCATCCGCGACGAGTTCCCGGCCGCCCGCATGGTGTCCGCCGTGGGCGCCATGTCCGCCGTCATCGCGGTCGGCGGCGGGACCGGCGTCGTCCTGGCCGGCCCGGTCGTCGCCGCGCTGGACTGGCGCTGGCTGTTCTGGATCCCGTTCGGTGTCGTCCTCGTGACCGCCGTCCTCACCTACCGGTATGTCCCGCAGTCGCCGGTGCGCACCGCCGGGCGGGTCAACTGGCTCGCGGCGGCGCTGCTGTCCGGCTGGCTGGTGGCACTGCTGCTGCCGCTGAGCAAGGCGAACTCGTGGGGCTGGACGTCGCCGGCGGTCGTCGGGCTGCTGGCCGCGGCCGTGGTGCTCCTCGCCGCCTGGGTGCTGGTCGAGGTCCGCTCCGACGGCGCCGAACGCGGCCCGCTCATCGACATGCGGATGATGCGCCTCGGCGCGGTCTGGACCACGAACCTCGTCGCGCTGCTGTTCGGCGCGAGCATGTTCGCCGTGTTCGCGTTCTTGCCGCAGTTCATGCAGGTGCCGGCCGGCACCGGCTACGGCTTCGGGGCCTCCGTCAGCGAGGCCGGCCTGCTGATGCTGCCCCTGCTCGTCACGATGGCGGTCGCCGGCGTGCTCAGCGGCCCCGCCGCCCGCTGGCTGAGCAGCCGCGCCCAGGTGCTCTGGGGCTCGGTCCTGGCGACCGTCGCCTGCGCGCTGCTGGCCTTCGAGCACGACCACCCGTGGCAGGTCGCCGTCGCGGCGGGAGTGCTCGGCGCGGGCGTCGGTCTCGCGTACGCGGCGATGACCAGCCTCATCGTGCACAGCGTCCCGGTCGAGCAGACCGGCGTGGCCAGCGGCATGAACGCCAACCTCCGCACCATCGGCGCCGCCATCGGCACCGCGGTGGTGAGCACGGTCGTGACGGGCCACCTGCGCCCCGACGGCCTCCCGCAGGAGTCCGGTTACACGACGGCCTTCGCGGTGCTGGCCGCGACGGCCGCCGTCGCGGTGGCCGTGGCCCTGCTGATCCCGTCGGCCCGCCGCACCCTCCGGACGGCGACCCTGCCGACGACGCCGCAGGAGCCGGAACTCGCGGTGCGGTGAGCGCAGGCTGCCGCGCAGCCCCGCCGGGACGGTCGCCCGGCGGGGCCGGCACGCGCCATACCAGGTCCTTCGCTAGGCCGGGACGGACCAGACCTGGAACGTCGGGCCGTCGCCGCGCAGGGCGTCCGGCACCGAGGCGCCGCCGTAGAGGTTCGTCGCGTCGGCCGGGAGGGGCAGCGGCACCGGGGCGCCAGGGGCCCGCGCGGCCAGGACCAGCATGCGGTCGTCCGCCGTCTCCCGCCAGAACACGATCCGGTCGGCGTCCACGTGCGCGAACCGCAGGCCGCCGTTGCGCAGCGCCGCGTGCTTGCGGCGCAGGGCCAGCAGGTCGCCGTACCACCGCAGCGGCGAAGCGCCCCACGGCACGGGGGTCCGGGACAGCTCGCCGTTCGTGCCGTGCAGGCCGAACTCGTCACCGGCGAAGAGCATCGGCACGCCGGGCAGGGTGGCGAGCAGGCCCATGGCGACCTCACTGCGGGCCGGGTCACCGGTCACGGTGTGGATACGGGCGGTGTCGTGGCTGCCGAGCAGGTTCCACGAGTGGGTCCAGGAGCGCCACGACATGGTGGCCATGACCGCGCGCATGGTCCGGACCACGGCGGTGCCGTCGCGGCGGGGGATGCCGCCGGGGACACCGATGAAGTCCGGCGGGTCGAACGACGGGCCGTGCAGCCACGTCCAGAGCGGGCGGAGGAAGCCGGCGTAGTTCATGGTGCCCTGCCAGCCGTCGACGTCGAGATCGCCGCCGGCGCCGTGGGCGTGCTCCGCGAGGAGGAGGGCGTCCGGGCGCACGGCGCGGATCTCGCGGGCGAGCAGGCGGGACACGGTGTGGGTGAGGTCGTCGGCGCCGCGCCGGCCGGTCATGTTGGCGACGTCGATCCGCCAGCCGTCGAGGTACCGCAGCCAGCGTTTGACCACCGAGTCCGGGGCGGTGACGAGACGCTCGCGCAGCCGCGGCGAGCCCCAGTTGAGCTTCGGCAGTGACGGGACGCCCATCCAGGTCTCGAAGCCGCCGTCCGGGGTGGTGTAGTACAGGTCGGGTTCGGCGAGCGGACCGGCGAACCACGGGTGGGTGTCGCCGGTGTGGTTGGTGGTGAGGTCGCCGATGAGGCGCATGCCGCGGGTGTGCAGGGCGTCGGCGAGGCGGCGCAGCGCCCGGTCGCCGCCGAGGAGCGGGTCGACGTGGTCGAAGCTCGCGGCGTCGTACCGGTGGTTGGAGCGGGCCGGGAAGAACGGGGTGAGGTAGACGGTGTCGGCGCCCAGGTCCTGGATGTGGTCGAGGTGGCGGGTGACGCCGTCGAGATCACCGCCGTACCACTGGGTGGACGAGTGGCGGACCGGCTCGTGCCAGTCCGCGGGCTCGGCCCAGTCGGGGGCCGGTGCCGAGCCGGCGCGGTCGAAGCGGTCGGGGAAGATCTGGTAGACGATGGCCTCGCGGGTCCACGGCGGCGGTGCCGGGTGGGTGACGAGGCGGAAGTCGGTGGCGTCGGGCACGTCGTGGCCGGCGCGGCCGGTGGCGGTGTACCAGTCGCCGTCGACGAGGAACCGGTAGCGGGTGACGGGGTTGCGCACGTGGACCGCCGCGCGCCACCAGATCTCGTTGCCGCGGGGCGACGGTACGGCTTCGGTGAAGCGGGGCTCGCCGTCCTCGACGGAGCGGACGTGGACGGACGTGGTGCCCGGCGCGGTCCGCAGCCATAAGTCCACTGTGGACCCGAGGCGGGGGTTCTGGTCGGGCACGTACAGCGCGGAGCCGTCGTGGTGGATCATCCTTTCACCGCCCCTGCCGTCAGGCCCGACACGATGTACCGCTGCAGTGTCTGGAACACCAGGACGGTCGGGATCGCCGTGAGGAGCGACCCGGCGCAGAACATGCCGAAGTTCGCGTTGCGTTGCCCGGCGATGAGCCCGTAGAGGCCGACGGCGAGGGTCTTCGAGCCGTCGCTGCGCAGGAACACGTTGGCCAGCAACACCTCGTTGATGGTGCTGATGAAGCCGAGCAGGGCGGTGACCGCGAGGATCGGGGCGACCAGCGGCAGCGTGACCCGGAAGAAGACCTGTGCGTGGGTGGCGCCGTCCATGACCGCCGACTCGTCGAGCTCGCGGGGGACGGTGTCGAGGAAGCCCTTCATGAGCCAGGTGTTCACGCCCAGGGCGCCGCCGAGGTACAGCAGCATGAGACCCCACGGGCTGTCCAGGCCGAACGCCGGGTAGAAGTCGCCGACCTCGGTGAAGATGAGGTAGATCGTGACGACGGCGAGGAACTGCGGGAACATCTGGATGAGCAGCAGCGCCATCAGGCCGACGCGGCGCCCGCGGAACCGCATGCGGGAGAACGCGTAGGCGGCCATGAGCGACAGGAAGACGCTGGCCGCGGCGGCGGTGCCGGCGATGAGGATCGAGTTGAGGTACCAGCGGGCGAACGCGGTCTTGCCGAACAGGTCGGCGAAGTTGCCGAGGCTCGCGCCGGTCGGCAGCAGCGACGTGGAGCTGAGCGAGCCGAGCGGGTTGACCGCGGCGGACACGACGAAGACGATCGGGAACAGTGAGAACGCCACGGCGAGTATGCCGACGAGGTGTCGCCAGCCGGTGTGGCGGAGCCAGAGCGTCATGCGTAGACCTCCTCCTGGCGGCGGCTGCGGCGGAAGCCGACGACCGAGATGATCGCGACGATCGCGAAGATGTAGACCGAGATCGCCGCGGCGAAGCCGAACTGGGCGCCGGAGGTGCCGAACGCGAGCCGGTACGTGTAGGTGATGAGCAGGTCGGTGGCGCCGACGCTGGAGTTGCCGGGCGGGAACGGGCCGCCCTCGGTGGTCAGGTAGATCGCGTTGAAGTTGTTGAAGTTGAACGCGAACGACGAGATGAGCAGCGGCGACAGCGCCACCAGCAGCAGCGGCAGCGTGATCCGGCGGAACCGCTGGCCGGCGGTCGCGCCGTCGACCGAGGCGGCCTCGCCCATCTCCTTCGGGATGGCCTGCAGCGCGCCGGTGGCGACGAGGAACATGTACGGGTAGCCCAGCCACAGCTGCACGAGGATGACCGCGAGCCGGGCGGTCCACGGTTCGCCGAACCAGTCGACGTGCAGCCCGAAGACCCGGTTGATCAGGCCGAAGTCCTGGTTGAACAGGTCCCGCCAGACGAGCAGCATGGCGAACGCCGGCATGGCGTAGGGCAGCACGAGCAGGATCCGGTACACGGTGCGCCCGCGCAGCCGGTCGGCGTTGAGGGCCAGGGCGCAGCCGAGGCCGAGCGCGAACGTGACGAGGACCGAGCCGACGGCGAAGCCGAGGTTCCACGCGAGGGTGGACAGGAACGGCCCGGAGATGCGCGTGTCGGTCAGGACGCGGGTGAAGTTGGTCAGGCCTACGTCGACCTTCCAGCCCTGCGCGAGGCGTTCGCCGTCGGCGGCGACGAAGCTGCCGCTGTCCGGATCGGCGACCCAGCGCCTGCCGGTGCCGCGGTCGGTGACGCAGTCGCAGGCCTTGTCGTAGAAGCGGGTGGCCCGGCCGTCGTAGGCGCGGGTGAGGCCGGACGCCCGGACGGCGCCGTCGGCGGTGGGCACGGTGAAGGCGAGGATCTCGTCGTTGCGCAGGCTCGCCTCGGCGAGGTTGAGCAGCGTGTACCCGTCGGCGGCGGTGATGCGCCCGTCGGTGACGGTGACCCGGCCCGGGTCGAGCGGGCGAAGCCCGTCCCGGGTGCCCGCGGACGGTGTGCCGTCACCGTCGACGAGCAGGAAGACGAGGCTGCCCTCGGCGTCCGCGACGCTCAGCGTGTACTCCGGGGAGCCGGGCACCTGCTGCACGGACGCGCTCTGGACGGCGACGATCGCGTCCTGCTTGCTGCCGCGGTGGCCGTCGCCGTAGTTCGAGAACGCCGTGGTGGCCGTGTAGAGCACGGGGACGACCTGGAACGCCAGGAGGAACAGCACCCCCGGGACGAGGTACTTCGCCGGGATCGAGACCGGCGTGAGGTACACGGCGAAGATCAGCCCGGTGACCACGACCAGGACGGCGAGCCATCCCCAGGCGTGTGCGTCGACGAGCGGGAACGCGGCGTAGACCGCCAATGCGAGGGCGAGCCCGAGCACCACGATCTTCACCAGGGTGCCCCGGGGGTGCGTGTTCGGCATCGGGACTACTTGTTGACCGCGTCGGTGATGGTCTTGGCTGCGGAGGTCAGCGCCGGCTGGGGGTCGGCGCCGCCGATGATGGCCGCCTCGGCCTTGCCGAACGGGTCCCACACCGCCGCCATGGCCGGGATGGCGGGCAGCGTCGCGCCGTTCTTGCCGGCGGCGAGCCACTTCTCGAGGTCGGGGTCGGAGCCCTTGACCTGGTCCATGGCGACGTTGAGGGCCGGCGGGCGCGGGTTGGCCTTGTACAGCGCCACCTGCAGGTCCGCCTTGGTCAGGTAGTTGGTGATGAACTCGTTGGCGAGGGCCTTGCTCTTGCCCTTGCTGGCCACGTAGAACGCCTGCACGCCGACGAACGGCTGGGCCGGCTTGCCTCCGGCGAACGCCGGGATCGGGGTGATCTCGTACTTGATGCCGGCCTTCTTGATGTCCGGGATTGCCCACGGGCCGGAGATCAGGAACGGGGCCTTCCCGCTGGTGAAGGTCGGGATGGCGTTGTCGCCGTTGATCGAGCGGGTCAGCGCGCCGGAGCCCTTCTCGCCCAGTGCGGCGATCTTCTTGAACGCCTCGACCGAACCGGGCTTGTCCAGACCGACGTCGGACGGGTCGTAGTCACCGTTGGGCTTGGTGCCGAAGAGGTACCCTCCGGCGCTGCTGAACAGCGGGTAGATGTGGTAGACGTCGCCGGTCTGGCCGACCTGCACCGACAGGATGTTGCCGACCTTGCCGGCGTCCTTCAGCGCCTTGCCGGCGGCGACGAGGTCCTCGATCGTGGCCGGGGCCGTGGGGGCGAGGTCGGTGTTGCGGATCAGCGCGGGGTTCTCGATCGCGTAGGGCACGCCGTAGAGCTGGCCGTTGAAGGTGACGGCCTTGAGCGCGATGTCGGCGAAGCCGGCCTTCTGCGCGTCGGTGAGCTGGATCGGGTCGATGGTGCCGTTCTGCACGAGGTTGCCGATCCAGTCGTGCGCGCCGACGACGATGTCCGGGCCCTTGCCGGCCTGGGCGGCGGTGACGAAGGTGGTCTGCTGGTCCTTCGAGATCGCCTGGACCTCGACGGTGACGCCGTTGGTCTTGCCGAACGTCTCGGCGAACGGCTTCAGGGCGGCGGCACGCTGGTCGTCGGCCCAGATGGTGAGGGTGCCGCCGGCCGGCTTCTGCGACTCGGACGCGGCGGGCGTGTCGCCCCCGCCGCAGGCGGCGGTGGCGAGGACTAATGCGGCGAGGGTGAACACACCCGCGATACGGATGCGCATCGAAGGGACTCCTGTTCAGCAGGCAGCGCGCGACCCGCAGGGCCGCGTGCCGCGTTGATGGAGGGTGCCCGGCGGTCGTGCAGGGGTGTCGATCGATTGCCGGTGGCTCGGAACCGTAGCAACAACTTGCATGGAATGAAAGAGCTTCCATCTCACTTTCAAAAACCGCCGTTCGCCGCTTACAGTCGTCGCATGGCCATGGACGCTCCACGAGCACGCCTCGCCGACATCGCCCGACAGGCGGAGGTCAGCGAGGCGACCGTCTCGCGGGTGCTCAACGACCGGCCCGGGGTCAGTGCGGACACCCGGCACGCCGTGCTCACCGCACTCGACGTGCTCGGTTACGAACGCCCCGAACGGCTCCGCAAACGCAGCGCAGGCCTCGTCGGCCTCGTCACGCCGGAGCTGGAGAACCCGATCTTTCCGCTGTTCGCGCAGGTCATCGAGTCGGCACTGTCCCGGCACGGCTACACGCCCGTGCTGTGCACCCAGACGCCCGGCGGCGTCACCGAGGACGAATACGTGGAGATGCTGCTGGACCGCTCGGTGGCCGGCATCATCTTCGTCTCCGGCCTGCACGCCGACTCCAGCGCCGACCACGACCGCTACCGCAAGCTCATCGACCGGCCGCTGCCGATCGTGCTGGTCACGGGCTACGTCGACGGGCTCGAGGCGCCGGGCATCTCCTGCGACGACTCCCGGGCGAGCGAGCTCGCGGTGGACCACCTCGCCTCGCTCGGGCACACCCGCATCGGCCTGATCAGCGGGCCGGAGCGGTATCTGCCGGTGCAGCGCAAGCTCGCCGGTTACCGGGCCGCGATGCGCCGGCACGGCCTGCCGGAGCAGGTCGAACTGTCGCTGTTCGGGGTCGAGGGCGGCCACGCGGCCGCCGACCGGCTGCTGGAACGCGGCGTCACCGGCCTCGTCTGCGGCTCCGACCTGATGGCGCTCGGCGCGGTGCGGGCCGCCCGGGCGCGCGGCCTGTCCGTGCCGGGCGACGTGTCGGTCGTCGGCTACGACGACTCACCGCTGATCGCGTTCACCGACCCGCCGCTGACGACGCTGCGCCAGCCGGTGCGGGCCATGTCCAACGCGGCGGCCCAGTCGCTCGTGGACGCGATCAACGGCCAGCCCAGCCCCCACTCGGAGTACCTCTTCGTGCCGGAGCTCGTGGTGCGCGGCTCGACGGGCATCGCCAGGCGCGACTGACACCGCTGCGACTCGTCGGCACCCCCGGGGTGGCGGTCCGGCGCGCCGTCCGCAGCGACAAATCCGAAATACCCCTTATCGGAGGACACTGCTGTGCCTGAAACCCCCTGGTGGCGTACCGCCGCCATCTACGAGATCTACGTCCGCAGTTTCGCCGACGCCAACGGCGACGGGATCGGCGACCTGGCCGGGCTGCGCGACCGTCTGCCGTACCTGCGCGACCTGGGCGTCGACGCGGTCTGGCTGACCCCGTTCTTCCGCTCCCCCATGGTCGACGGCGGTTACGACGTGTCCGACTACCGCGACGTCGACCCGACGCTCGGCACCCTCGCCGACTTCGACGCGATGCTGGCCCGCGCCCACGAACTGGGTCTCCGCGTGATCATCGACGTGGTGCCGAACCACACCTCCGCGCAGCACCCGTGGTTCGTGGAAGCGTTGCAAGATCTTCCAGGATCGCCGGCCCGCCAGCGGTATCACTTCCTCCCGCCGGCCGCGGACGGCGGCCCGCCGAACGACTGGGAGTCGGTCTTCGGCGGCCCGGCCTGGACCCAGGTGCCCGACGGTGAGTGGTACCTGCACCTGTTCGACCCGGCCCAGCCCGACCTCAACTGGGACAACGCCGACGTCCGGGTGGAGTTCGAGTCGGTACTGCGGTTCTGGCTCGACCGCGGCGTCGACGGCTTCCGCATCGACGTGGCGCACGGGATGGCCAAGCGCGCCGGGTACCCGCCGGTCGGCCGGACCGGCCAGATCGGCCTGCTGGGCAAGGACGAGCTGCCGTACTTCGACCAGGACGGCGTGCACGAGATCTACCGCGCCTGGCGCAAGATCCTCGACTCGTACCCGGGGCAGCGCATGGCGGTCGCCGAGGCGTGGGCGTCGACGCCGCAGCGGCTGGCCCGGTACGTGGCGCCCGACGAGCTGCACCAGGCGTTCAACTTCGACTTCCTCCAGGCGCCGTGGGACGACACCGCCGAGCTCAGGCGGGTCATCGACGCGTGCATCCACGCCGCGGACCCGGTCGGCGCGCCGACGACCTGGGTGCTGTCCAACCACGACGTGCAGCGGCACGTGACCCGCCTGGGCTCCCTGCAGCGGGCCACCGCAGCGGCGCTGCTCATGCTGGCGCTGCCCGGCTCCGTGTACCTCTACCAGGGCGAGGAGCTCGGCCTGCCCGAGGTGCTCGACCTGCCCGCCGAGGCCCGCCAGGACCCGGTCTGGTTCCGCTCCGGCGGCACCGACCCCGGCCGCGACGGCTGCCGGGTGCCGCTGCCGTGGTCGGCGGCGGCGCCGGCGTTCGGCTTCTCCCCCACCGGCGCGGCGTGGCTGCCCCAGCCGGCCTGGTCCGCGCTCGCGGCCGACACGCAGGCGGGCGATCCCGCGTCGACCCTGGAGCTGTACCGCGAGGCACTGCGCCTGCGCCGCACGTTCACCGGCCCGCTGCGGTGGCGGGAGAGCCCGCCGGGCGTCCTGGACTTCGAGCGCGACGGCCTGCGCTGCGTCGTGAACCTCTCCGGCACCCCGATCCCCCTCCCCACCTCCCGCGTTGATCAACTGCAAGATCAACGCGGGGAGGAGGCGTGGGTCTTCGGCAGCGGGGCGCTCGACGGGGACATGCTTCCCAACGACGCCACGGTGTGGATCATTGCAAGAAACGGCAGGACTTCCTAGACATTTCTGCTGGTCAACTGGCCTTACAGAAAGGCGTCCGGCGACTTTCTGCAAGGTCCTTGACTTCCCTTGCAGGAGCGCAGAGGCTTCAGTGTCTCCGGAGGACCTTGTGCGTGCACCCCGCGTCGCCGGAATCGTCGCGCCGACGGTCCGTGTGGGATGCTGGCGAGGTGACCCCGGAGGACCTCAAGCACCTGCGCCGGGCCCGCGACCTGATCGACCGGGAGTATGCGCGCCCGCTCGACGTGCCCGCGATGGCCCGCACCGCGCTGATGTCCCCGGCCCACTTCGCCCGGCAGTTCCGCACGGTCTACGGCGAGACCCCGTATTCCTACCTGATGACCCGGCGGATCGAGCGCGCCAAGGCGCTGCTGCGCCGGGGCGACCTGTCCGTCACCGAGGTCTGCATGGCGGTCGGCGCCACCTCGCTCGGCTCGTTCAGCACCCGGTTCACCGAGCTGGTCGGGGAGAGTCCGAGTGCATACCGCGCGCGCAACCACAGCGCGCTCGCGGTCGTCCCGGCGTGCTGGGTCAAGCTCGTCACCAGACCGAGCAGGAATAAAGAAGCACCGGTCAACCCGGCCCCGTAGCCTTCGAGGCATGGAGCTGACACTGCATTACACCTTCCTGGAGGTCGACGACCACGAGGCGGCGCTCGCGTTCTACCGCGACACGCTGGGCCTCGAGGTGCGCCAGGACGTCGCGATGGAGTCCGCGCGCTGGCTGACGGTGGGCCCGAAGGCCCAGCCCGAGCTCGGCATCGTCCTGCAGTCCGCCGGCGTGGGCCGGTCGCCGGAGGACGCACAGACGGTCAAGGCGCTGCTCGCGAAGGGGTCGCTGGGCGGCCTGGTCTTCGAGGCCGACGACGTGGACGCGCTGTTCGAGAAGGTGGCGGCGAGCGGGGCCGAGGTGCTCCAGGAGCCGATGGACCAGCCGTACGGGGTGCGGGACTGCGCGTTCCGCGACCCGGCCGGCAACATGCTGCGGTTCAACCAGCAGGCGAAGGGCTGATCCCGGCGGCCCGCGGCGTCACGAGGCGGTGAGCGGGGCGGGGACCGGGGCGCCGAGGTGGTTCAGCAGGACGGCGAGGTTGCGGTCCAGGGTCCTGCCGCACTCGGTGACGGTGGGCTTGCCGAAACTGGCGAACATCGTGCTCGGCTGGTCGATGACAAAGCGGGCCGCGCCGCCCGCCGTCCCGTGGATCGCGGCGCGCAGCGGGGCGTGGAGCAGGATCGCCGGTTCCTCGGCGTACATCCGTTCGGCGATCAGGTGGTTGCCCATCAGGTACTCCGTGCCGGGCACGTCGTGGCCGGCCAGCCGCATCAGCGGGCTCACGTCCATCCGCCAGTACCGGACGAAGCCGTACGGCGCGTTCGCACGGGTCGCCTCGCTGACGGTGGACCAGCCGGCGCCCTGCTGGATGAGCTGGACAACACGCTCGTCCAGCGGCGGGACCGCCTCCTCGTAGCGGGCGCGGAAGTCGTCGTACGACGCGTCGATGTCGACGGTGAGGCGGTGCACCTCGTGCGTGGCGACGGTCACCGGCGGCGTGCGCATCAGCGGCCGCCGGAGACCGTGATGTCGCTGCCGGTGATGTACGAGGCGGCCGGCGAGACCAGCCACGACACGGCGGCCGCGACCTCCTCGGGGCGGCCCATCCGGCCCAGCGGGGTCGCCTCCACGGCCGCCTCCGCACCCGGCCGGTGTGCCATCTCGGTTTCGACCAGGCCGGGCGAGACGCTGTTGACCCGGATGCCGTCGTCGGCGACCTCGTTGGCGAGGCCCTTCGTCAGGGTGACCAGGGCGCCCTTCGTCGCCGCGTACGGGACCAGGCCGGGCAGGCCGCCCGTGCGCGCCGCGATCGAGGCGATGTTGACGATGCAGCCACCGTCGCCGCCGCGGTGCGTCGACATCGCCTCGATCGCATGTTTGGCGCACAGCACCGGGCCGACGACGTTGGTCTGCATCAGGTGGGTGAGCTCGTTGGCGTCCCGGTCCTCGACCCGTGCCTCGGCGCCGGCCGTGCCGGCGTTGTTGACCAGCGCGGCGAGCGGCCCGAGCTCGTCCCGGGCGCGGCGGAACAGCTCCGCCACCTCGTCGGGCGAGGCGACGTCGGCGCGCACGGTGACGGCCCGCCCGCCGGACGCCTTGATCGCGGACGCGACCGACTCCGCGCCGCCGGCGTCCACGGCGTAGTTGACGATCACCGCGTAGCCGTCGTCGGCCATCCGCCGGGCGATCGCCGCGCCGATGCCACGGCTGGCGCCCGTGACGATCACCGTCCGTGGTGCCCGCTGCGCAGTCGTCATGTGCCCATCGTCGCCACGGCGGAGGCCGGCCACCCCGCACCGGCGGGGTGACCGCCTACCCGCCGGTGGCCGTCCCGTCGCCCGACTCGGCCGCGACCACGAGCTTGCGCAGCAGGTCCGCCAGGGTCTGCCGTTCTTCGGCGGTCAGGACCGACAGCAGCGCCGTCGCACCGCGCCCCTTGACGCTCGCGTGCCGCTCGAAGGCCGCGCTGCCCTCCGCCGTGAGGCGCACCTCCACCCGGCGCCGGTCGGGCCCGAGCTGCCGGCGGGCGCTCCGGCCGGCCCGCTCGATCGGGGCGAGCCGCGCGGACAGGGCGCCGCGGGTGCGGCCGAGCAGGTCGGCGAGCGGCGAGGGGCGGCTGTTCTTGCTGCGGTTCTCGGCGAGTGACGCTCGCAACGTGAAGGCCCGCACGGCGGCCTGGGCCAGGAGCAGGGGCACACCGAGGGAGTCGGTGACGACACGCTCGACCCACGGCGTCGCCTCAGCGACCGTGTCACCGCCCAGGCGTTTGGCGAAAAGAGCAATCGCCTCCTCGTGCGGCATGCCGGACAGACGGACCGGCTGCGCCCCTTCGTGTACCGACAGTTCGTGAAGTCCGGCCCGGCTCGTGACGACGACGGCGCAGCCGTCGGAGCCCGGCAACAGAGGCCGCACCTGGTCGACGCTTCCGACGTCGTCCAGCACGAGCAGCACGCGCTGACCTGCCAGAGCGGAGCGATAGTGTGCGGCTTGCGCCGCAAGGTCCGGCGCGCGAGCGTCTTGCGGAACTCCCAGACTGCTGAGCAACGCCTTCAACCCGAGTTCGGGCGTGATCGGTGGGCCGGCAGGGTTCGAACCGCGTAGATCAAGGAACATCTGTCCATCTGGGAACCGGTCAAGGTTGTCATGGGCCCATCGCAGCCCCAGCCAGGTCTTGCCGATGCCCGCGGGCCCGGTGATCACCACGATTGGGCAACTGCCGGCCACCCCGGAATCCAGTAGGACGCGCGTGAGTTGCTCGAGAGGTTTCGCGCGTCCGACGAACACCGCCGGCGCCGTCGGCAGTTGGCGGACGGTCGCCTTGGGGATGGTCGCACGGCCGAACAGCAACGGATCGGCGGAAAGTATGCGCTTGTACAGCTCCTGAAGTGACGGGCCCGGGTCGGTGCCGAGTTCTTTGACGAGCGCTCGACGTAGCTTCTCGTACCGATTCAGCGCTTCGGACTGCCGGCCGGCCCGGTAGAGCACCATGAGCAGCTGCCCGGCCACCCGCTCGTCGAACGGGTACCGCTCGGCGTATCCAATGAGCTGTGGGAGCAGATTGGCGTGCCGGCCCAAACGCAGCGCGCTTTCGTTGCGGTCGAGGAACACGCCCAGACGTTCCTCGGCCAACTGCCCCCTCAGGACGTCCAACCAGGGCGCGTCGATGCCGGCGAACGCCTCACCGCGCCATTCGTCCAGCGCCAGGTCGAACAGACGCAGGCTTTCGCCGTCGCTGACGGTGCGGGCGTGGTTCGCGTTGCGGCGGAACCGGGCAAGATCGAAATGAGCCGCCGCAACGGTCAGCCGGTATCCGCCCGGTTGGTGATCCACCGTGACGGCGTCTGCTGCGCGCAGCAGACGCCTGAGCCGACTGATGTATGAGTGGAGGGCGTCACGCGGACGTTGTGGTCGAGATTCCCACCAGACGCGCTCGATGAGTTCGTCGACGGAGACGAACGAATTGGCGTTCGCGGCCAACGCCGCGATGACGACCTGCTGCCGAGGATGGCCGAGATGGACCATTCGTCCGCCGGAAGCGACTTCCAGCTTGCCGAGGACGCACACATCCATCTTTTGCACTTCATGAGCGATCGCGTCGTCGAAACCGACCATCGGTGCATCCTCACTCTCGATGCCGTCGAGGTCGATCTCATCAGCCGGGGCGAGACCGTCGGCACATACGCCGCACACGTGGTTGACGCGGGCTCGACCTGCTGATGCATGGCCGGTGAAGGAATTCCGAAGGGTCGTGGATCGATCCTGTCGACCATGGACACGAACGAGGAGGACCGGACAGACGTGCGACGTCGAAGTGACGGTTCGGCATCAAAAGGCCGCGGACGCTGCTCGGCGAGCCGGCTATTTGCCCGACGCGGGCGTGGACGGCTGACGACACGGCGACTGGCCGCCTTCCGGAGGACAGCCATGCTGCAGCTGGTTGCCCTCTTGGCGACCACGATTCCCGTACTGCTGGTCTCCGCGGGTCCGGCGTCGGCCGGCAGTGGCTGCCCGAGACACGACGGGTCCAGCCGCTGCTACGCCCGAGGCGTGCTCAATCAGTACGACAACCTGCATGCGATCGGCGCCGACCTCTACGTCAACTGCCTGCACGTCGAAGATCGCCGCCGGGACTTCATCAACCTGGAGATGTGGCTCCGGACACAGGTCAACACGTCGATACCCGCGTGGGTCGAAATCGGCATGACGGCAGGAACGTTGACCTACAGCCCGGGCAAGGAGCAGGGTTTCATCTGGTTCTGGGCCGACAACGTCGGTGCCGCCTACTACGAGCACTACATCGGCCCGGCGTACGTTCGGACGTGGACGAACGTCAGCTTCTACTGGGAGGGAAACGGCTGGTGGGGCGTCTACAACGGCGGCCGGCGTGTGGGCGGGTCCTCCGTCGGCGCATACCCGGGTGTGGCGTCCATCGGCGCCGAGGCGACGACAGATCGCGTCGCGCTGGACGGTTCTGCGCGTAACTGGATGTACCGGGACCGTGTTCAAGGCATCTGGGGGACTGTCTCACCGAACCGCTCGATCGAAGGCGACCCACTCGTCCTGAACGCCAGCGTCGGATCCGGCTCCGTCGCCGCCTGGACACCACGGTGGGCATGCGGCGGTCCTCCGCCCAGTTCCGCGACTGAGACGGACGCGTCACTGCCTGGCACCGCCCGGGAAGCGCTTCCGGCTGTCGCTCGACGCCTTGCCGGGGTCGCCGGTGACGCCGCACCAGGTGCGATGCGTTTTGTCCAAAGCACCCGCCGGGAGGCAGCCCGCTCGGTCATGTCCGCCGAGGTGGACACGGACGAGCCGGTCTACGTCGTCGAGGTCGACGGCACCTTCTCACGGCGCGCGCTGCAGGGCACGACGTCGGTCACCGGAACGAAGCTGATCGCGGTCGTCGAGGCGAACACCGGCCGAGTTCTGGACTGGGGCACCACCAAAGCCGCGAGCTCGCTCTCCAAGCTCGGCGCCCCGGTTGCCCTGTCATGAGGCGGCGCTCCGCTTCGGCCGTGACGCCGATGACTGATTGACACAGAGCCGTTGCAGGCCGCGACGGTCGGCCTGCAACGCTTCGCCTTGCGGAGATCCGCTATACGTTGATGATGGATTTCCCGTCGTACCTCGCCACGATGCCGATGCACGCGATCACGGAGATCTACGGGGAGGCCGGGCTCCGCGAACGGTTCCGCCTGGAGATCCAGCGCTTCGACGAGGCGTCCCGGCAGCGCCTCGGCGACGCGTTCACGCTCGCGGCCGACCTGCACCGCGACGACCGGCGGGTCCGCGAGCCGTACCTCAACCACCTGCTGCGGGTCGCGATCCGCATCATGCACCACTACGAGGTCGACGACGTCGACGTCATCGCCGCCGGGCTGCTGCACGACTCGGTGGAGGACCACCCGGAGGAGCTGGCGGGCCGGCCGGGCGCCCCCGCCGGCGCGGCCGTCGCCGTCCTGGCCACCCGGTTCGGCGCCCGCACCGCCCGGCTCGTCGAGGCGGTGACCAACCCGGAGTACGACCCCGGCCGGGACAAGAACGCGCAGTACCGCGAACACGTGCAGGAGAGCCTCGACCGGGAGCCGTGGGCGCGGGTCATCAAGGTCTCCGACTTCACCGACAACGGCGTCGGCGTCATCCACACCACCGGGCCGAAGGTGGCGACGTCGGCGGCGAAGTACCGGCCGCTGGTCCCGGTATTTCGGGAGCTCGTCGGCCGGCCGGACACACCGCTGTCCCGGCTGGTGAAGCAGCACATCTTCCACCAGCTCGACCTGGCCGAGGAGCGGTTCGCGGCGATCCTCGGGCCGGTCCCGGACCGGGCCGGTTGATCCCGTGCCCGAGCTCGACGACGACCCGGTGACCGCGCCGGCGGAGCGGATCGCGGATGGTCCAGCGGGCCGCCGATGATGGCGGAGCCGCCCGACGTAGGGTCGGGTCATGGACGATCCGTACCAGCTGTCCCGGTTCGTCGACGCTCAGGACGGCGTCTACCCGCAGGTCGTCGCCGAGCTGCGGCGGGGCCGGAAGAGCAGCCACTGGATGTGGTTCGTGTTCCCGCAGATCGCCGGGCTCGGGCGCAGCGCGACCGCGCGGCGCTACGCCATCGCGTCGCTCGACGAGGCCCGCGCGTATCTGCGGCATCCGGTGCTCGGCCCGCGCCTCGTGGAGTGCGCCGGGCTGCTGCTCGCCGACACCGAGCACACCGCCGGGCAGATCCTGGGCGGCATCGACGCGATGAAGCTGGGCTCCTCGATGACGCTGTTCCACCGGGCGCAGCCGGACCAGCCGGTGTTCCGGCGCGTGCTGGACCGCTTCTTCGACGGTGCCGAGGATGACGGGACACTGCAGCGGCTGGACATGCGCTAAGGTCTCCGCTGCCGCATCGAAGATCATGCGGCAGTCACGAGGGGAAAAGAGCATGTCCGTTCCCATGGCTCCGGCTGGCCTCCGCCCTCCCGCCGCGGGTGAGTGTCAGTTCTGCGGCTCGCATCCGGCGGTCCGCGTCACGTTCCAGTCGATCATGAGCATCTTGATCTTCTACGTCATGTCGTTCAACCGGGGCTGGATGTGCCGCTCCTGTGGGCTGGCGACGTTCCGGCGCCGGGCCAATCGGACGCTGCTGGGCGGGTGGTGGGGCGTCGCTGCGCTCGGCATCCCGGTCGTGCTGCTCATCGACCGGATCCGGCTGCGCAAGGTGCTGCGGCTGGCCCCGCCGCAACCGACCCCGGGCGTCGCCGCCGAGTTGCCGGCGCCGCTCGACCCGGGCCAGCCGGTGCTGCTGCGGCCCGGCGCGATCGTGGCCGGCGCGGTGCTGGCGCTCATCCTGCTGATCGTGGCGCTCGGGGTGTGGGCCGCGGACGCCCCGGTCGAGTGACCGTCACGGTCCCGGCGCCGCGCGGCGCCGGGCCGTCAGGGTTCGCCGAGCAGCTTGACAGTGATCGCGCGCAGGGCGCGGTCGACCTGTTCGCGGTCGTAGCCGCGGCCGGCGACCGGCAGGCGGGCCTCGTCGATGCTCGCCCGCACCGCGGGACGGTCGTGCTCGCCGCCCGGCAGGAGGGCGTCGCCGGCGCGGCGCAGCAGCGCGTCGACGTGGCCCCGCTCGTACCCCCGCAGCACGATGCGGAAGTCGGGCAGCGCGAGGCGGGTCCGGCGCTCCCGGGGCGCGTCGGTGAAGCGGGCGCCGCCGTGGCGTTCCAGCACCTCCGCCACCTCGGCCCGCGACTCCCGCACGTCGTCGAGCTTCAGCACGACACGCTCGTCGCCGTCGGTGGTCACCAGGCGGACGTACGGACCGCCCGGGCCGCTGACCGGCTCGTCGAGCGCGACCGAGACGACCTCCGGCCAGGGCACCGTGCCGCCCGTCAGGGTCAGGCCCTCGGCGCCGACGCCGAACCGGAACGGCCGGAACTCCTCGCGGACCAGCCCGGCGCCGAGCAGCACGGCCAGCCCGCCGAAGATCGCGTAGAAGACGGTGCTCAGGGTGTTGGCGGCGTTCCACGCGCAGAACAGGCCGACGAGGCCCGCCAGGGCGACCAGCACGCCGAGCGCCAGCGACCGGCGGTTGCGGTGCAGCTCCAGGCTCACCGGTCCACCACCGGCAGGCGGTCCAGGACGATGCCGAATTCCGAGTCGTACGCGCTGAGCGCCTCCTCGGTGGACAGCACCCGCTCGCTGCGCGTCTCCCCGTCGGTGGTGATGAGCGTGGTGCCGCTCAACGTGACGCGGCCGCCGGACGCGGTGAGGCGCGAGCAGGTGAGCGACCGCGGGAAGTGCGACGCCGGCGACGTCTGGTGCCACCAGCACGTCGGGACGAAGTCGGAGAGGTCGTACGGCCGCTGGTCGAGCCGGTACTCCCAGCCGCTCTCGCCGCGCACGTCGAGGTCCGGCGGCCCGGCGGCGCCCGGGTGCTCGACGACCTCGAACACGCCGCCGGGGTCGGACTGCGGGCCACGCGCGTCGAGGCGCAGCGGATGGTGGCAGAACCGGCCGAACCCGACGTCGACGAGCCAGGGAGCGTCGAGCTCGACCCGCAGCGCCAGGTGGTCGAACGGCGCGCTGAACCGCCCGCCGCCCCAGACCCGCGCCGAGTGCAGCGTCACCCGGTAGCCGAGCGCCCGCAGCAGCGCACCGAACGCGCCGTTGAGCTCGTAGCAGAACCCGCCGCGGCGCCGGTCGACGATCTTGTCGAGCAGCGCCGCCTCCTCGAGCACGACCGGCTCGCCGAGGTGGATGCTGAGATTCTCGAACGGCACGGCGCCGAGGTGCGCCCGCTGCAGCCGCCGTAGAGCGTCGAGGTCGGGCCGGGCGGGCCGGTCCACACCGATCCGCTCCAGGTAGGCATCCGCCCGGGTGTCGTCCACGACGACACCCTATGCACCTGGCGGCGCCCTGGCACCATCGACGGCACGGGTCGGATACGACGGCCGGCGGCCGCAGGTGGTGTGGTGGCCGCCGCCCTGCTCGTCACCGAGACCGCGCACGGGCCCGGCCACCCGGCGGGACGGGCCGTCCGCGAGCGGCTTCCCCTCGCCGGTCAGCCCGCCTCGATGGCGATGTAGTCGAGGTCGCCGAAGTAGTAGTCGCAGCCGACGTCGATCTGGTCGCAGCTGGTCTTGCCGCCGATGGAGACCGGCCAGGAGTTGGCTATGGCGCCGGTACGGCCGGCACGGCGCGCCACCGTCTGGCCGTCGACGGCGAGCGTCAGGCCCGACGCGGTGCGCTCGCACCGGACCGTGTGCCAGCGACCGTCGTTGATGGCCCGCGGCGCGGTCACGATGACCGAGCCCGACGAGCCGCGGAACAGGCACTGGACCTTGCCGCTGGGGATCTGGAGCTTGAAGTTGCCGCCGGCGACGGTCGCCTGGCCCTTCTGGACGAGGTTGCCGAACTTGCCCGTCGTGCGCAGCCGCAGGGTCACCGCGTAGTCGCGCGTGCCGGGGTCGAGGGCCGCGTTGTCGGGCACGGTCACCAGGTGCCGCGGGTGCGGCGGCGGGGTGTCCGGTGCCAGGCGGCTGAAGTGGTACCCCGTCGCGCCGCCGGTCCGCACGCCGGTGACGATCTCGCCGCCGACAGCGCCGTGCAGCCCGCGGCCGCCGCTGTCCACCATCGTCCGCGCGCCGGCGGACTCGTTCATCTGCCACACGGCGACCGTGTTCCGCGCCGCGGCACCGGCCGTCGTCGCCGTTCCCGCCACCACCGCCGCCACCGTCGAGACGACGACAAACGAACGACCACCGCGCATGGGGTCCCCCAAGATACTCAGCGCCCACTCCGGACGAAACGATCGTAATCGCCCATACCGGGATACATGGCATTGATCGGCGAGGTCCGCGGCGTGTCCGACCGGCGGACCGCCTGCCGGGCGAGGCCGCGGTGCGCGGCGCTGCCGGGCGAGGCCGCGCAGGTGCGGTCCGCCGCCGTCGCCGAGCCGCGCTCCGCCTGCGTCATCTGCCCGAGGCGACCGCGGCGCGCTTCCTGCGGACGCGGCCGTCAGCCCCCCGCGCCAGACGCTGCCGCCTGCGCGTTCCACATCGCGACGGCCACGCCGAGCACGAAGATCTGCACCGGCAGCGGCAGCCCGGGCAGGTCGGCGGTGACGTCGCCGCGCCAGACGCTGGTGCAGCGCACCGAGCCGACCCGGCGGCCGTCGGTGACCAGCTCCTGCTCGCTGCCGAACACCGAGGCGCGCTGGAAGTGGTGCACCCGGCCGCCGGCCTCGACGGTCCAGCGCTTGCGGCCGACGCGCTCGGCCCGGGCGAGCTGCGCGCCGCTGCCGTCGACCATGGTGAACCGGCTCCCCCAGGCGTTGCCGCGCACCTCGTAACGCCGGCCGTCGAGGGTGAAGTCGCCGCCGTTGTTCCAGAACGCGCCGTCCCACGTGGTCACCGGGCGGCCGTCGGCGACGACCTCGTAGCGGCTCCGCCAGACACTGGTCTTCCTGGCCTGCAGCATGCCGCAAGCGTATCCGCGGCGGACAACCCGTCGTCAGAACGAGATCCGCGGCCGGTGCCGGACGGGTCCTCGATCGCCGCGCCGTCGTCCCACTCGTCCTCGGGCACCGCGAAGTGACGCAGCCGCTGCTCCCAGCTGTCGAACCCGGCCGACGGAGCCGCCGGGACGTAGTCGAGGGCGAGGCACCGGAACGGCGCGAGTCTGCCCACCTTGATAGGCAAGCGACTACTTGCATATAATCGATGCCGTGGAGAACGGTGACGTGTTCAAGGCGATCGCCGACCCGACCCGCCGGAAGATCCTCGACGAGCTGACCGAGCGCGACGGTCAGACCCTGTTCGAGATCTGCTCACGCCTGACCATGAAGCACCGGATCACCTCGTCACGGCAGGCGATCTCGCAGCACCTGGAGCTGCTGGAGGCCGCCGGGCTGGTCGTGTCGCGGCGGGAAGGGCGCTACAAGTTCCATTCCGTCAACCCCGCACCGCTCGAGCAGATCGTCGAGCGGTGGCTCAACCGCCCGGCCAAGGAGTCGTGATGAGCATCAACCTCATGGGTCCGAAGTGCTGGGCCTCGTTCGTGGTGGAGGACGAGTTGCCGCGCGGCTAGGCACCGGAGGGAGGCCGCCGTGCCGGAGCGGGTGGAGCTGCACGGCCCGGCGCGGCTGTCGTGTCTGCACGGCGGCGCGGGCGGCGAACCTGTCGTGCTGCTGCACGGCCTGGCGGGCAGCGCGGCCGAACTGCTGCCGACCGCTTCGGCGCTGCTCCCCCGGCCCCGGCTTCGCGAGCACTCGCCGATCGAGGCGGGCGGCGGCGCCCCTAGGATGCACCACATGGCGTTGCTGCACCGGGCTGAGCTGACTCCCTCGAAGCTGGAACTGCTGGCAGGCTGGCTGCCCGCCCAGGGTTGGCACGGTGACCGCGACGCCGGCGCCCTGGCCCGTGTGGCGGCGTACCGCTTCGACGACCCCGCCGGCGAGGTGGGCATCGAGGCCATGCTGGTGAGCGCCGGCGACGGCGCGGTCTTCCAGGTCCCGCTCACGTATCGCGGCGCCCCGCTCGCCGCCGCCGAGGCGTGGCTCATCGGCACGACGGACCATTCGGTGCTGGGCAAGCGCTGGGTGTATGACGCCTGCGGCGACTCCCTCTACGCCACCGTCCTCGCGAGCGCGATCCTGGGCGACACCCGCCAAGCGGTGGAGTATCTCGAGGTAGACGGCCAGCTGCAGCAGCGCGCGGCCAGTATGACGGTCACCGCCCCCGGCGGCCCCGGCCTGGCCGCCGGGGCTGTCCGCCGAGTCGTCGACGGCGATCCGACGCTGATCGAAACCGACACGGTGACCCTGGCCGTGGTGCGCGCCCTGGACCTGGCCGGCGGCGCAGCGGCGCCTGCCGGACCGTCGGGCCGGGCAAGCCTGACGGGCACCTGGGCGGACCAGCCGACACCGGTGCCGCTGGCGTACGCCTCGCCACGCTGACACCCCGATCCGCTCGCCCGGGAAGACCACCGCCCCGCAGTGGCGTGTCACATGCGGCGCAGGACGCACACCACCTTGCCGAGGACGACCGCGCCATCGGCGGGGATCACGTCATACGCCGGGTTGCGCGGCACCAGCTCCACGTGGCCGTCGCGGGTGCGGTACACCTTCACGGTCGCCTCGCCGTCGAGCATCGCCGCCACGATGTCGCCGTTCTCGGCGACCGACTGCTGCCGCACGACCACGAGGTCGCCGTCGCAGATGGCGGCCTCGATCATCGAATCACCCTTGACGCGCAGCGCGAACAACGTGCCGTGACCGACCAGGGTGGACGGCAGCGTGAGGTCGTCGTCGACGACCTGCTCGGCGAGGATCGGCCCACCGGCGGCGATCGTGCCGACGACCGGCACCCGCACACCCGCATCGCGTCCACCGGCGTGCGTGCCGCCGGGTCCGGTGCCGTGCCCGGCGCCGCGAACGTCGACCGCTCGCGGTCCGCGTGCCGCCCGGCGCAGCAGTCCCTGCCGCTCGAGGGCCTTGAGGTGGTGGGCCACGGACGAGGTGGACCCGAGCCCGACGGCCGCACCGATCTCCCGCACGGTGGGCGGATAACCGTGCTCGTCGATCCAACTGCGGATCATCGCGAGGATGCGCTGCTGACGGCCGCTGATGCCGCTGTCCGACGTCGCCATTGCCGCAGCATACAGCACATTTCGATCACCTGTACGAATCACGCTGGATCGAGTGATCCGGCGGGATGATGGGCCGGAACCGGTCCACGCCGGCCGCCGGCCGGGTCGGCTACGGCACATCGAGCGCCCGCCGCAGCACGTCCGCGTTGCGGGCCGTCCACTCGTGCGCGGCGCGCACCTCGTCCGCGGCGCCCTGGTCGCGCAGGCAGATCATCGCCGGTTCGCCCGCGTCCGCGGCGGCCTCGATCCCGCGCCAGCACCGCTCCTGCCACCACAGGATCGCGTCGACCAACTCGGCGCGGTCGTCACCGCCATACGCATCAGCGACCACCCGCACCAGCCGGCCCGCCTCCGCAGCGTCGGGCAGATCGGGGCCGAGGCCGACATACTGCCAGCAGACGTGCGCGAGATCGTGCACCCGCCGCCCAGGTGCGGCGATGTCCCAGTCGATGAACGCGACCGGCCGCAGCCCGGCGCCGTGATCCCGGTACACGGTGTTCTTCGGCGACAGGTCGTTGTGGCAGACCACCTCGTCGTCGCCGGCCAGGGCCGTGCCCTCGGTCAGGTCGTGGAACCGGCGGACCAGCCGCGCCACGCCGGCCAGGCTCTCCACGGACCGGACCTCGGCCGGCTGCCGCCCGTGCTGCCAGGGCACGTGACCGTCGATGAAGCTCAGCATGTCACGGCCCTGCGGGTCGGCGCCGAGGAACCGGGGCGCGCCGGACCACTCCAGCCGCGTGAAGTGGTCCAGCAGGCGGCGGACGAAGGCGGCGTCGCGGGGCGGCGGCTTCCGCACGGTGTCCCCGACGCGGACGGGGCCGCTGACGAACCCGCCCCGCAACGGCTGCTCGATCATCGACGTCATCCCTTCACGATGTGGGCGCCCCGTCATGCGTCACGCCGGGCGAACAGCACGCCACCGACCAGGAGTGTGCCGAGGGCCCACAGGGCAAGGACGCCGAGTCCTTTCCACGGGCCGATGACAGGCTCGCCGGTGGTGGCCTGGACCGCCAGGCCGGCGGTCGCCGGGCCGAACCGCCGCAGCCGATCCTGCCACTCCGGGTCGGTGACCACGGTCGTGACGATCGGCAGCGCATACAGCAGGCCGAGGACGACCCCGATCGCGGCCGCCGGGCTGCGGACCGCGGTGGTGACGCCGAGGCTCAGCAGGCCGACGAGGACCAGATACAGCACCGAACCGGCGGCCGGCCGCAGCACGAACGTGTGCGCAGGCAGCAGCGTGCGGCTCACGACGACCGCACCGGCGACGGCGACCACCGAGGCGGCCGCGACCGCGCCGGCCGTAACCGCCGCCTTGGCCGCCAGGACCCTGGCACGGCGCGGCAGGGCGGTGAGCGTGACCCGGACCATGCCGGTGCTGTGCTCGTTGCCCATCACCAGGACGGCGAGGATCGCCACGACCGCCTGGCCCAGCTGGACGCCGGTGAGGCTCAGCCGCGGCAGGTCCGCGCCGCAGCCCGGCCCGTCGCAGGCGGACGCGGCGGCGCTCACCCCGATGGTCGCCACGACGACGGCGACGAGCAGCGCGAAGGTGCCGGGAGCGGTGCGCAGCTTGGTCCACTCCGCGTGCAGTGCGGACCTCATGCGTTCCTCCGGCGCAGCATGACCGCCGCCGCGGTGAGCGCGAGCACGGCCCATCCGGCGAGGACGGCGAACCCGGCCCACGGCGCGAGCGGGAAGTATCCGTCGGCGGGCGTGTAGAGGTTCGCCACCTGCGGATACTCGGGCGCCGCCTGCTGGAGCGCGAACGCCGCAGCCGGGCTGACCCGCAGCAGCCACCGCGCGGCGTCGGCGGGCAGGACGGTCATGGCGAGCACATACGGCATGACGATGACAACAACGGCCGTGGTGACGGCGATGACGCCGCGGCGCAGCAGCGCGCCGAGTCCGAGCGCCAGGACCGCGGCCACGGCGAGCAGCGCGGCGGTGCCGGCCACGACCCGCAGCTCGGTCGCCGTCGACGCCGGGTGGACGTGGACGCCGTTGGCGCGCAGCACGCGCTGGCCGATGGAGACCACGACGGCCGCGGCGGCAAGCCCGCTGAAAAACGTGACGACGCCGACGACGGCAGCCTTCGCGGCCAGGACCCGCAGCCGGCTCGGCGCCGCCGAGAACGTCGTCCTGATGAGCCCGCGACGATACTCCGCGGTGACGAACACGGCGCCGAGGACGACCACGACGATGAGGCCGCCGAACGTGCCGACGAGCGTCTGCGTGACCGTCGCGCCGATGCCGCCCGCGCCGGGCACTGCCGGTGCGATGTCGCCGGAGCCGGTCACCTGGACCACGTCGCCGTTGTGCGTGACGCCTTCGCCGTCCGCCGCCGGGCCGTTGCCCGGCCCGCCGATGCGGTCGTCCCGCCACGCCGTCCCGGACCAGCCGCCGGCCAGACCGACGTGGTCGAAGGTGCCGGTCGCCTCGCTGGGCCCGCCCATGGCGCCGGACAGCAACCCGTCGTCGACCGCCTCCGTGTACTGCGGCGAGGTCACGAACAGCCCGGCCTCCACGGTCGCCGGCAGCCCGGCGAGGCGGACGCTGCCGACCGCGGTCCACGTGGTCCCGTCCGCGGACTCGGCGGCGGTGACGGTGGCGCCGGCTCGGGTGAGGCGCAGCCAGCGGGGAGCGTCGGCGGTGACACCGCCCGGTCTCCCGGCGCGGTCGTGGACGTAGTCGTGCTGCAGCCGCACACCGTGGCCGCCGGTGACCATCACCGCCGCGTAACTGGAGCCCTGCCCGGTGCCGTCCTTGACGATGAGACCGGCCTTGGCCCACGGCACGACGCCCGGCCGCGACCGGTCCGGCTCGCTGCCCGGCAGCCGGCCGGTGAGCGCCGCGACCCGCACGGTGATGCTGCCGTCGCCGGTGAGCGGCCGGTGCACGAACGTGAAGCTGTCGCTGACCTCTTCGCCGCCGGGCCCGACCGGCAGCACGCACTCCGACCCTGGGCCGTTGCGCCCGCACGAGCCCTGCAGGCCCGGTAGGAGCCCGAGCGCCACGACGACACCGGCGGCGGCGACGGCCGCGGCGACCCAGCCGCGGACGGTCCGGAACTTGGTCCACTCGGACCGCAGGCATCTCCAGAACCCGGTCATCGGACCTCCTCCGCGCGGTAGTCGACGGCGTCGCGGGTGAGCTCCAGGTATGCGTCCTCCAGCGACGCGCGGTACGCGGTCACCTCGGAGAACGGCACCTGGTGCCGGTTGAGCACGGCGACGACCGTCTCGGCGGGCAGGCCGCTGACGGTCAGCGTGCCGTCGGTGCCGGGCGTGACCGATGCACCGGCCTCGGTCAGCACCGCCGCGGCGCCCGCCGACGAGGAACGCAGCGTGATCCGGCCGTCCGACGCGGCCGCCAGCAGCTCGGCGACGCTCGCGTCGGCGATGACGCGCCCGCGCCCGGCCACGACGACATGATCCGCGGTGTCCTGCAGCTCGCTCATGAGGTGACTGGAGACCAGGACGGCGCGGCCCTCGGCGGCGAGGGCCCGCAGGAAGCGGCGCATCCAGATGATGCCCTCGGGGTCCATGCCGTTGAACGGCTCGTCGAGCATGAGCGCCGGCGGATCGCCGAGCAGTGCGGCGGCGATCCCGAGCCGCTGCCGCATGCCGAGCGAGAACCCGCCGGCACGGCGCCGGGCGGCGGCGCTCAGGCCGGCCTGAGTGAGGACCTCGTCGACGCGGCGCGCGCCGAGGCCCTGGGAGTGCGCGAGCCACAGGAGGTGGTTGCGGGCGGTGCGGCCGGGCTGCAGAGCGGCGGCATCGAGGAGTGAGCCGAGGTGTCGCAGCGGGTCACTGAGTGTGCGGTACGGCCTTCCGCCGACCAGGGCCTCACCTGCGTCGGCGGCGTCGAGGCCGAGCACGATCCGCATGGTGGTGGACTTGCCGGCACCGTTGGGGCCGACGAATCCGGTCACCTGCCCTGGCCGGACGGTGAAGGTCATCCCGTCGAGGGCGGTCGTCGCGCCGAACCGCTTCCGGAGTCCGTTCACGGAAATCATGGGTCCGGTTCTACGCGGGCGGCGGTGTCAGCACGGTGCCGGCGGATGACACCTGGCTGTCACCGGCGGCCTGGCATCGTTGGGGCATGCGCGTGCTGGTGGTGGAGGACTTCGAGATCCTGGCCCGGACGATCGGGACCGGGCTGCGGCGTGAGGGTATGGCGGTCGACGTTGTGCTCGACGGCGACGACGCCCTCGAGCACCTCGCGGTCACCCGCTATGACGTGGTCGTGCTCGACCGCGATGTGCCGGGCACGCACGGCGACGACGTGTGCCGCCGGATCGTCGCCACGCAGCAGGGCAGCCGGGTGCTGATGCTGACCGCGTCGAGCACCGTGAAGGACCGGGTCGACGGGCTGGGGCTGGGCGCCGACGACTACCTGCCGAAGCCGTTCGACTTCGCCGAGCTGGTGGCCAGGGTCAGAGCGCTGGCCCGCCGCCCCGCGGCACTGGTGCCACCGGTGCTGGAGTCCGGCGACCTGACCGTTGACACCGGGCTGCGGGTCGCGTCGCGTGGCGGGCGGCGCCTGGACCTCAGTCCGAAGGAGTTCGCGGTGCTGGAGTGCCTGCTGGCGGCGGGCGGGCGCCCGGTGCCGGCCGAGGAACTGCTGGAGCGGGTGTGGGACGAGGCCGCGGACCCGTTCACCACGGCGGTGAAGACGACTGTCCGCCGGCTGCGGACCAAGCTCGGCGATCCGCCGGTGATCCATACGGTCCGTGAGGGCGGCTACCGGGTGGGCGAGTCGTGATCCGCCGCCTGACCCTGCGCACGCAGCTCATGCTGCTCTACGCCGGTCCGTTCTGCGTCGCCGGTGCCGCGCTGCTCACCGTCCCGCTGATGGGCTTGAAGGAGACAGCTCCGGTGGGGACCGTGCCCGCGCCCGCGCCGCAGCCGGTGACGTCGACACCCTTCCCGTTCGACACCTGGTCGGTCTCGATGGCCGTGTTGCTGATCGTGTCGATCGTGCTCGGCTGGGTGGTCGCCGGCCGGTTCCTCCAGCCGTTGCGGGAGATCACGGCGACCGCGCGGGACATCTCGGCGAGCAACCTGCACCGAAGGCTCGGCCCGGCCGATCGCCGGGGTGAGTTCGCGGAGCTGGCGAGCACGCTCGACGAACTGTTCGAGCGGCTGGAGGCGGCGTTCACGGCGCAGCGGCACTTCGTCGCGAACGCGTCGCACGAGCTGCGCACGCCCCTCACCGCCGAGCGGGCCCTGTTGCAGGTCGCCCTGGCCGACCCGGACGCGAGCACCGAGTCGCTGCGGGCCGCCTGCCGGGAGGTGCTCGCGCTGGGATCGGCCCAGGAGCGGATGATCGAGGCGCTGCTGACCCTTGCGGTCGGCGAGCGAGGAGTCGAGCAGCGCGAGCCGTTCGACCTGGCCGACGTGGCCGGCGACGTGCTGGAGTCCGGTCAGGGCACCAGCGCCGAGCAACGGGTCGCCGACGTCCGGCTGGTCGTGGATCTCGCACCGGCGCCCGCGGCCGGTGATCCGCAGCTGGTGGGGAGCCTGGTGGCCAACCTGGTCGGCAACGCGTTGCGGCACAACGTGCCGGGCGGGCGGGTCGAGGTCACGACGGCGGCCGTCGAGGGCCGGGCACGGCTCACGGTCCGCAACACCGGCCCGGTCGTTCCGCCCGGCGAGGTCGACCGGCTGTTCGAGCCGTTCCAGCGGTTGCACGGCCGGCGGCTCGGGCACGGCGAGGGGCACGGCCTGGGTCTGGCGATCGTGCGGGCCGTCGCGAGCGCGCACGGCGCCGACCTGGCCGCGCGGGCCAGACCCGAGGGCGGGCTCGACGTCGAGGTCACGTTCCGATGACACGCTCCACACGAATTGCGGCTGACGGTGGTAGCAGCGCGGACGGGGCTCGCACCGGCCGCTGGACGGCCGGCCTCATCGACGTCAGGAGGACGATCCGACGGCGAGACCCTCACCGGCGGTGAGCCTGCCGTTGTAGTCCCCAGCAGACGGACCCCGTCGAAGGCGGCCGCGGTGCCACGCGACGCCCGCAGTCGCGGCACGGACAAACGGCAACAGGCTGTTGTCCCACACGTCGGCGACCGTGGAGATGCGTTGCGCGTCGAAGTCGCGGGCATCCACCGAGATGCTCGCCATCTGCTCGATCGACCGGTCCAGCAGACGACCGAACGCTTCGACGGGAGACGGCACCACAATCGACGAGACGGACACGGCCGGGCGCTACGGCAGCGTGCGGGCGCGCTGGGCCACACCCGGGGCGCCGTAAGGGTAGTCGGCCACGATCGGGGTGCTGGCCTCTGTCAGCAGTGCCGTCTCCTTCTCGGACAGGCGCAGGTCGGCGGCGCCGAGGTTGTCGTCGAGCTGCTCGACCGTTCGAGCGCCGAGAATCACCGACGTCACCGCGGGGCGTGCGGCCACCCAGGCCAGCGCGACCTGCGACATGGAGACGCCGCGCTCGTCGGCGACCTGGCGCACCGCGTCGAGGATGTGCCAGGTGCGTTCCTGCGCGTTGCGCGGGCCGTACGCCTCCATGCCGCGCCCTGGGTCCTCGCCGAGGCGGGTCGCGCCGATCGGCGCGTGGTCACGGGCATATTTCCCGGTCAGCCAGCCGCCGGCCAGCGGCGACCAGGGCAGGATGCCGATCCGCTCGTTGCGGCACACGTCCACCAGCTCGAACTCGATGTCACGCACCAGGAGGTTGTACTGCGGCTGCAGCGTGACGATCGGCGCGAGCCCGCGCAACTGCGTCAGCAGCGCCGCCTTCTGCAGCTGCCAGCCGACGAAGTTGCTGACCCCGACGTACCGGATCTTGCCGGCCCGCACCGCGTCGTCGAAGAAGCCGAGCGTCTCCTCGATCGGGGTCAGCGGATCCCAGGCATGCGCCTGGTAGAGGTCGACGGTCTCGACCCCGAGCCGCCGGAGACTCGCCTCCAGCGCCCGGGACAGGTGCGTGCGGGTCAGGCCGGCGTCGTTGGGCCCGTCCCCCATCGGGAAGCGGCCCTTCGTCGCGATGACGACCCGGTCGCGCGCTCCGGGCCGGGCCGCCAGCCAGCGGCCGACGATCTCCTCCGACACGCCCCGGGAGTACACGTCGGCGGTGTCGATGAAAGTTCCCGCCGCGCTCGACGAACCGGTCGAGCTGGGCATGCGAGACGTCCTCGCTGCTCTCCTTGCCGAACGTCATCGTGCCCAGACACTGCGCGGACACCACCGTGCCGGTGCTGCCCAAGGCGCGGTACTCCATGGTCTGCTCCCTCGACGTGATCCAACCCGGAGTCTGCTGGACCCGGATCCCGCTGTCCAACAGCAGGAACCGATGCACCCGATCGCCGGGAGCGCTGAATCGCGGCGCGGGAGCCCCACCAGGCCCGGCACGGGCATGGCGTCAGACGGACTTCCTGCGCCGCTCGGCCCCGGGCGGGACGAGGTCGGCCATGTCGACGTCGTCGATGGGGATCTCGGCCGTCAGCGTGGTTCCCTGCCCGGGCGGGCTGACGATGTTCAGACGGCCACCGAGTGCCTCGACCCGGTCGCGGAGGCCCATGAGCCCCGTGCCCTCGCTCACGTCGGCGCCACCGGTACCGTCGTCGTGGACGGACAGCCGGATCGCCGACGTGTCCGTCTCCACCGTGACGTGCACCACCGAGGCCTGGGAGTGCTTCGCGGCGTTGGTCAGCGCCTCCGACACGACGAAGTACACGGCCACCTCCACCCGCTCGGGAAGGCTGCGCCCGATGTGCAGGTCGAGCTCGACCGGCACGGTGCTGCGGCGCGCGAGCGTCCTGAGCACGGGACAGATGCCACCCTGCGACAGCTGCACCGGATGGATCCCGCGGGCGAGATCGCGGAGGCCCTCGTGGACCTCGGTCAGGCCCTGCACACTGTGCGACAGCAGCTGCCTGACCGCCGACTGCTCGGCCGGGACCGACTCCGCGGCCATGCGCAGTTCGAGAGCCAGCGAGACGATCCGCTGCTGCGCGCCGTCGTGCAGGTCCCGTTCGATCCTGCGCCGGGCCTCGTCGGCCGCGGTGACCACACGGGCACGGGACGCGACGAGCTGGGCCCGGCTATCGGCGTTGGCGATCGCGGTGGCGATGAGTTCGGTGAAGGCCCGCAGGCGTTCCTCGGCATCGGCCGGGATCGGATCCGCCTTCGACGACATGACGAGGGCCACGCCCCAGATGCTGCCCTCGACCAGGACGGGCACGCCGACCCCCGAGCGGATGCCCATCCGGCGCATGTACTCGGCGATGGGGCCGGTGGCGGTCTCGTAGCTGTCGATCCGCGATGCGTTACCCGTGCGCAGGATCGCACTGGACACGTTGTCCCCGTCGATCGGGGCGTTCGCCACGGGGAGCCGCGCGCTGCCGGACTCGTCCAGCCCGGCCACCGAGGTGACGGTGCCGTCGGTCTCGTACCGGATCAGCGCCGTGCTGAACCCGGCGAAGAGCCGGTGGAGCTCGGCCGCGACCGCGGCGAACACCTCCGCCGGCGCGGTGCCGCAGGCGACCAGTGTCGCCACCCGCCGCAGGGCGGCCTGCTCCGCCAGGAGCGACGCGGACTCCTGCTGGCTCGCCCTGAGCGAGCTGATGATCGTCTGACGGTCCCGGGCCGTGCGGAGGACGGCCGCCAGGGGCGGCACGAGCCGGTCCCGGATGCGTTCCAGCACCGCGGCGGGGGTGTCGGCCGGGATCCTCAATGTGCCCAGGCAGGTGGGTCCGTCGCAGAGCGGCAGGGCGACATCTCGATCGTCACCGGCGGTGTCGTCGAGGTCGATCGAGGCGCGCGGCAGGTCGAACCACCTCGCCAGGCGCTGCGCCGTGACCTCCAGCGCGGACCGCAGGTCCTCGCTGCTGAGCGCGAGCCGGGCCAGCTCGGCAGCGAGGTCGGACTCGGCCTCCCGGCGCAACGCCTCGACGGTCCGGGAGCGGGCGAGGTCGGCGAGGCCGCTGACAAGGAGCGCCGTGACCATGAAGGCGGCCAGCTCCTGCAGGTCGCCCTCCGGCGTAAGGCTCAGGCGCCCGGTCGGCGCGACGTGGAAGTAGTTGAAGGCGACCGTGCTGACGGCCGCGGTGGCGATGCCGGGCACACGCCCCCACACGCTCGCCACGACCAGGACACCGACCAGGTAGAGCGCTCCCCGCGCACCGCCCGGGGAGGAGCCGTCGATGGCGAACAGCACCAGGGTCTCGGCGACGATCAGCACCGCGGCGAGCAGGAGCCCGAGCCCCACGGGCGGCGGCGTCACCGGCAGCAGGATCTCCAGCAGGTTGCGGCGTGCCGAAACTGACGACATCCCAACGTGATGCCGGTCGTCCGACCGGAAGAAGCGGTTGCTCGGCCTTCGAGGCACATGTGTGATCCCAGCACTCGAGCTCCGCCCAAGCGTACGCCCGGTGCCTCTACGGCCTCATGGCCGTCCGCACCACAGCTGGACGACGTGACGTGAGGTGCGGCCGACGCGGACGTCCACCCACGCGCCGGCCGGCGGTGCGACCGACCCCACCGCATGACGCGACCCGGCCACGGCGGGCGCGGTCACGGCCGCTGCGGGAAGATGCCGCTCAGCGCGATGATGAAGTTCACCACGAGGTACGGCGGCAGGTTGTTGTGCGGCTGGCCGTTGCCGGCCGGGGTGAGTGCCGCCGGGTGCATCGTGGTGCTGTCGGGCGCGCTCCCGTAGTCGCGGTCGTCGACGCGGCCGAGGCCGGCCTCCGCCCACGACGCCGCCGCCGGGCTGTTGCGGTCGCCGCGCACCGGCGCGCCGGTCGCGGTATGGGTGTGCGGCGGCAGTTCGGCGACGGTCAGGGTGGCGCTCGCCGAGCCGCCGCGCTGCCCGGCGGTGTACGGGCCGAGCCCGGGACCCTGCCCGGCTGCGACCGGGGCGGCGCCGCGCAGGTCCGGCAGGGCGAACGTGGTCTGGCCGTCGCCGCCGAACGCGGTACCGATGATCGAGAACAGCGCGGTGTTCTGCACGATGGGCAGCACCTGGCCGTCGCACAGCGCCCAGGAGTTCGGCGCGAAGTTCCCCGCGAAGATGCGGATCTCGCCGATGTACGGCTCGGTCATGGGGACTCCTGAGGCCGGGACGGGAAGATGCCCTGCAGCGCGATCACGAAGTTGACCGTGAGGAAGGGCGGCATGTTCTCGTGCGACTGCCCGTTGCCCACGACGGCGACGGACTCCGCCGCCATGTGCGTGTCGGGAGTCGGGGCGTAGCCGCCCGGCATCGGCGCCCAGACAGCGCCGGTGGGTGTGTGCTGCCCGCCGGTCGCCGTCGCCCGGGGCACGTGCGTGTGCACGGGCAGCTCCGCGAGGCCCAGCGTGTGGGTCTCCGCGCCGCCGGTCTGGCCGAGGTTGTAGGCCGTCCCGACGTGGACCGGCCGGCGCCCGCGCAGATCGGGCAGGGCGAAGGTGGTCTGGCCGTTGCCGCCGTAGGTGGTGCCCAGGATCGAGAACAGCGCGACGTTCTGCGTGATCGGCAGCAGCTGGCCGTCGCACAGTGCCCAGTGCCGCGGCGGGAACCCGAACGCCATCATCCGGATCTCGCCGACGTACGGCTCGGACATGCGCCGCTCCTATGGCTCGGACGGGTAGATGCCGCCGGTGGCGATGATGAAGGTGACCGTCAGGTACGGCGCGAGGTTGTCGTGGGGCTGGCCGCCACCGGCGGGCGCGAGCGCGGCCGGGTGCATCGGCACCCGGGTCGCCGGTCCGGCCGCGTAGGGCGTGTTCGGCCAGGTCGCCCAGACCGCGCCCGCCGGGCCGTCCAGCGTGCCGCTCGCCGTGGCCGCGGCGGGCCGGTGGGTGTGCGGAGGCAGGTTGGCGGTCGTCAGCGTGACCGTCTCGGCACCGCCGGTCTCGCCGAGTGTGCGGCCGGTGCGGCCGGGGCCGGTGCCCTGGTGCAGGGGCACCCGGCCGCACAGGTCGGGCAGGGCGAAGGTGGTCTGGCCGTCGCCGCCGTAGGTGGTGCCGATGAGGTTGAACAGCACCTCATAGTCGGGGATCGCGATGAGGCTGCCGTCGCAGGTCAGCCAGCCGACGGGCGCGTACGCCCCGCCGAACATGCGGATCTCGCCGACGAACGCGTCGCTCACGGCGCCGGCTCCGCCGCCGGCCGGACCGCCCGGGTGAACGTGGCCGTGAGGGCCAGCCCTTCCGCGGTACGGGCGGTCGGCACGACGAACAGGTCGAGCGCGCCGAGCGCGGGGTGCTCGAACCGGTACGTGCCCTGCTCGACCGTCGCGTCCGCAGGCACCCGGAGGGTGACGCCGAAGTGTTCGTAGCCCCCGGCGTGCGACACGTCGGTGCAAGCGGCGAGCAGGGCCGGCAGGCCGCCGATGGTGCCCGAGGTGCCGGCGACGGACTGCCACCGGGCGGGCCCCGGCGGGTCCCAGCGCAGCGCGAGGCGGTGCTCGTCGCCGCCGGTGGGCCGGAATCCGAGGCGCTGGTACAGGCGCAGTGCCCGGCCGGTGCGCAGCACGCGCAGATCGACAGGGACGTCGAGGGCGGCGGCCTCGGCCTGCAGCCCGCGCAGCAGTGCGCCGCCCAGGCCGGCGCCGCGCCGGTCCGGCAGCAGCGCGATGTCGAGCACGGTGAACGCGCCGGGCCCGCGGTCGACGTAGAGCCGGCCGACGGGGGTGCCGCCGGCCTCCACGATGCCGTCGGTGGCATGCGGCCAGACGGTGCGGTAGTGGCGGTGCTGCGCGTCGAACTGGATGGCCAGGAAGGCGTCCACCTGGGGTGCCGACCAGCCGAACGCCGCGGCCTCCTCGGCGCGCGCGGCGGCGTGGACGGTACGCAGGAACGGCTCGTCGGCCAGGGTCGCCGGACGGACCCGGGCCGGCACGGCCGGGACGGTGGCCGTGGCCGTCATGCACTCGCCCGGTTCACGACGGCCTCGAGCCGGCCGGGAATCGGACCGGCCGGGGCGAGGAACAGTTCGACGGTGTCCAGGGCGGGGTGGTGCAGCCGGTAGATGCCCTGCGGCACCGGCCGGGCGGCGGCGAACCGCAGTGCGAACGTGTGGTCGGCGCCGGGCGCCGCGATCAGGGTCGCCGTGTGCCGGGCGCCGGATCGGCGGGCCGGCTCCAGCTCGAACGCCGTGCCGACCAGCGGCGCGAACCTGTCCCGGGTGAGCGGCCGACCGGGCGCGGCGGACGCGGCGAGCGGTGGGGCGGCACCGGTGAGGCCGGCCGCGGTGACGCCGGCGATGAGGGCCTGTCGGCGGGACAGCACTGAACCCCCCGGACATACGAGACAACTACCGAGTGTCCGTACGCTAACACGCAGCGTAGTCATCTGCGGTAGATTCGGTCGGTCGCATGCACGGGAAAGTCGCATGCACGGGGGAAGCTGGGTTGCCGATGACTTCCAGGGTCGAGCCGCGGATGAGGGCCGGCGTCACGCGGGCGGGGGTGCCCCTGGCGCTCGCCGCGCTGTGCGGGCCGGCGCTCGCCGTCACCGCGATCGCGGGACCGGCGTACGCCGCCACACACACGGTGACCACGCCACAGGACACCGACGACCTCGGCGCCTGCGCCGACCCGGCGATCACCACCGGCACCGGGGCCGACGGCGAGCTGTCACTGCGTGAGGCGCTGTGCCGCGCCCGCAACGCCGGCGCCGGCACGGTCACGATGCCCGCCGGCACGTACGTGCTGAGCCTGGGCGCGCTCGTCGTCGACGGCGGCGCCGGTCCGGTCGACGTGACGGTGACCGGGGCCGGCGCCGGTTCGACCATTGTGGACGGTGCGGCCGCGGACCGCGTGTTCAACCTCGACCCGTCCGAGTCCGGCGGCGTGCACGTGACGATGTCCGGGCTGACCGTGCGCAACGGCCGCCCGGCCGACGGCTACGGCGGTGGCGGCATCCTCGCCGGCGCGCCGGACGCCGGCAGCCCCGACACGCTGACCCTGTCCGACTGCCGGATCACCGGCAACGTCAACGACGCGGCCACGGCCCGCACCAACGCCCCCGGCGGCGGCGTGGCGATGGCCGGCGGCAGCCTCACCGTCGACAACTGCGTCATCAGCGGCAACAGCGCCGGCAGCAGTGCCGACGGCGGCGTGTACTTCTCCGCCCAGCACGCCACCGACGACCTCCGCATCGACGACAGCGTGTTCGACGGCAACACGACGGCCAACACCAGCGCCACCGGCCCGGGTGCCGCACCCAACGGCGGGGCCGGGCTCGCCCTGCGCGCCGACACCCCGGGCGGCACGATGTCGGTCAGCGACACGACCTTCGCCGGCAACACCGCGACCGGCGGCGGCAGCGGCGCCGACGCGCGCGGCGGCGCCGTCTACGTGCACTCCGGCGCACCGGTCATCACCCGGTCCGTCCTCACCGGCAACAGCGTCTCCGGCAGCGGCGGCGCACAGGCCCTCGGCGGCGCGCTCTACGTGGCCGGCGGCGCCACCGTCACCGGCAGCCGGATCACGGGCAACAGCGGCGGCGCCGTCCACCACGCCGGCGGCGGCACGCTCACCGCGACCCGCAACTGGTGGGGCTGCAACGCCGGCCCGGGCAACGCCGGCTGCGACACCGCCGACGGCGGCACCCTCACCACCGCGCCGCGCCTGCAGCTCACCGTCACGGTCGAGCCCGCCTCGGTCGTCGACGGCGGCACCGCCACGGCGACCGCCGGGTTCCGCACCGACTCCGCCGGTGGCGACGTCCCCGCCGCCCAGCTCGGTGCGGTCGCCGGCCTGCCGGTGACCTGGTCGACGACCGGCGGCACGCTGTCCGCCGAGCAGGGCACGATCCAGGCCGGCCGGGGCACGGCGACCGCCACGTACACGGCCACGGCCGTCGGCGCCGGCTCGGTGCGGGCCGTTGTCGGCGGCCAGGAGCAGACCGGCCCGGTTGACGTCACCACCCCGCCGGTCCCGCCGGACGCGCCGGTGATCGGCGCCGCCACCGTCCACGGCCCCGGGACCGTCGAGGTCGGCTGGACCCCGCCCGCCGGAGGTGTGGACAGCTACCGCGTGTACGTCTCCGGCGGCGGCCCGTACACGGCGGTCACCGCCGGCACCTGCGCCGCCGCTCCGGCCACCGGCCCGTGCACCGTCACCGGCCTCACGCCCGGCGTCGAGTACACCTTCACCGTCTCCGCCGTCGTCGGCGGCCTCGAGGGCCCGCGGTCGGCGCCCACCGCGCCGGTCACCGCGATCACCACCCCGGCCGCGCCCGGCACTCCCGCCGCGACGGTGAACGGGGACCGGTCGGTACGCCTGGCCTGGACGCCGCCCGCACCACCGGTCACCGGCTACCGGGTCGAGGCCGCCGCCGGCAACGGTCCCTTCACCGCCGTCACCGTCGGGGACTGCGCCGCCGCGGTGGTCCCGGAGTGCACGGTCACCGGGCTGACCGCCGGCACGTCGTACCGGTTCCGCGTCACCGCCCGCAACGCCGCCGGCGACGGCGCCGCCTCGGCCCCGTCGGCCGCCGTGGTCGCCGTGGCGGCACCGGACGCGCCGGTGATCGGCACCGTGACCGTCACCGGCGACCGGACCGTCACCGTGCCGTGGGCCGCGCCGAGCGGCGGCGCCGACACGTACCGCGTGGCCGTGGCGGCCGGCGGCCCGCACTCCCCCGTCACCGCCGGCACCTGCGCAAGCGCGCCGGTCACCGGACCCTGCACCGTCACCGGCCTCACCGCCGGCACGCGGTACACCTTCACCGTGACGGCGATCCGCGGCGGTGTCGAGGGGGCGACGTCCGGCCCGTCGAACACCGTGACCGCCCTCGCCACGCCGGTCGCGCCGGTGGTCCGCAGTGCGACCCCGGCCGACAGGAGCGCCGTCGTCACCTGGTCGGCCCCGGACTCGGCGGCGGGCGTCACCGGCTACACCGCGACCGCCCGGCCCGGCGGGCAGTCCTGCGCGGCCACCGGCGCCGCCGCGACCACGTGCACGATCACCGGGCTCGGCAACGGCACCGCGTACAGCGTGACGGTGACCGCCCACTCAACCGCCGGCGACTCCGCACCGAGCGGCCCCGCAGCGGTCACGCCCGGCGTCGCCCCGGGCGCGCCGACCGGCGTCACCGCCGTGGCCGGCGTCGCCTCGATCACGGTGTCCTGGACCGCGCCGCCGCCCGGCTCGGGCATCACCGGCTACCTCGTCACCGCCGCGCCCGGCCCGGCCACCTGCACGACCGGCAGCGCCACCGGCACCAGCTGCGTGCTCGGCGCCGAGGGCGGCAAGACGTACACCGTCACGGTCGTCGCGAAGGGCGTCCACGGCGGCGACTCCGCGCCCAGCCAGCCGTCGGCCGCGGTGCGGCCGACCACGCCGGAGCCACCCGCGGCCCCGCCGGACACCGATCTCACCCTGATCACCGACCAGGGGCCGATCAGCAGTGTCGCGCCGGGCCAGAGCCTGGTCGTCTCCGGGACCGGGTTCGCCCCGTACTCGACGGTGACGATCACCGTCTACTCCGACCCGGCCGTGCTGGCCACGGTCACCACCGACGGCGCCGGGAACTTCTCCGCGTCCGTGACCGTGCCGGGCGACCTGCCGGCCGGGCAGCACACGTTCGTCGCCCTCGGCGTCGACCCGGACGGCGTGGCCCACTCGCTCAAGCTGGCCCTGACCGTCCCGGCCGCGGGCACGCCGCCGGCCACCGTCCCGGGCGGGGGCACGCTGCCGGTCACCGGCACCGGCGTCGCGCTGATGGTCGTCGCCGGGCTGTCGCTGGTGGTGACGGGCGCGGCGCTACGCTCGGTCAGCCCCTCCCGGTCCACGAGCCCGTCGCCGGGCGGCGGACGGACCTGCACCGCCGGCTGAGCACCGGATGATCGGACACGGGCCGGGTACGCCGCACCCGGCCCGTGCCGCCGCCGTCACGAACCGTTGATCCGCCCCAGCACGTGGTCCAGGAACGCGCGGGCCCGCGGGGCGTCGATCCGCGTGCCGGCGGCCCGGTCCCGGGCGTGGCTGGCGAGCGCCTCCGCGATCACCTCGCGGTGGGCGGGCGCGTGGTCCAGGGCCCAGGCGCCCGCGTCCGGCTTGGCGGCCCAGGAGCCCAGGGCGTGGTACCGCAGGGCGCGGCAGGCGTTGAGGACCGCGTTGTCGCCGCCGCCGGGACCGGCCTGCGCCGCCACCGACGACACGACCACGGGCAGCAGCACCCCGTAGGTCACCCTGGGGACGAGCGACGCGAACGGCGGCCCGACCAGGGTGCGGCCCTGCTGGTGGACGATGTCACGGTCGATCGCGTACCAGAACGCGGGGCCGTCGCCGGGGTCGGTCTCCGTCTTCGGGGGCAGCTCGCGGCCGGTGTTGAGGTTCAGCGTGAAGCCCGCCTCGGTGGTGAGTCCGGCGAGGACCGCACGGTCGTACAGCACGAACTCCAGGCCGGTCGCGGGACAGGGCAGCGCCTCGTGGGACAGCGCGGCGGCGACCGGTGCCGGATCGGGGTCGTCGGCGACGGCGACGAGGTCGACGTCGCTGCGGCCGGGCCGGTAGGCGTCGAAGGCGAGCGAACCGGCCGGGTAGACGCCGACGAGCCGGTCGCCGAGCAGCCCGCGCAGCGTGGTGACGACGGCGTCGAGGTAGGCCTTCACCGGGCCGCCCCCGCATCGGCGATGCGGTCCAGCCACTCGCCCAGCATGGCCCGCTCGTTGTCGGTCAGCACGGCGGCGGGTTCACCGGTCCCAGCCACTTCGCGTTTCGCCTCGCGGACGACGAATCCCTGGTAACGCGCATGACCATCCGCCTGACCGGCCCGGAATGTGAGAAGGTGGAGCGGTGTCGGCGCGCACCTGCGCCGTCCCGGGACGAGCCACGTCCTCGTCCACTGCGGCCGGAGGCGCGCCTCTACGCGGTGCTGAACCTCGTCGGCTCCGGGGGCTTCCTCCTGCTGGAGGGTGTGTGGGCCGTGGTCTCACTGCAGTCCCTGCGCCGGGCGACGGCGCGCGCGGCGGACGCCGTCGCGAAGAGCGCCGAACGGTAGCCGGCGCCGCAACGTTGCATACACGGCGGTGTGCCGGGCCGGGCAAGAGCCTGACCCGGGCCACCGTGCGGGGTGGGCTACTTCTTCTTGCCCTTCTTCCCCTTCTTGTCCTTCTTCGACTTCTTCGCCATGTGTTCCACCTCCCCTAGGCAACCTCTGTCTTCACACTAGGGCCAGATTTCCGATCCGCACAGGGTTTCCGCCAGATACGAACCGTTCAGCCGATGTTTACCGGCCTTCCGCACAGATTCCCGACATCGTCCATTGTGGACGATGTCGGGCCGATCCGGCGCCACAAGGAAAGCCGCTGCGACATCGTGCCAGTGCTGCCGCACGATTCGATCAAACAAACCCGCAGGCAGGACGACACAAGGCTGTCCACTATAGTGATGGTGAAGTGAGGTGAGCATGACTGTAGTGAAGTCCGGCCGAGGCCAACACTCCCCCCGGCGGGCCGAGCAGGCCGCCGCCACCCGGGCGGCGATCATCGACGCGGCGGGACGGCTGTTCGCGGCGCAGGGCTACGCCGCCACCACCGTCGCGGCGATCGCCGAGGAGGCCGGCGTCACGGCGAAGTCGGTGTACACCCTGGCCGACAAGCCGCGGCTGCTGCTGCTCGCCGTCACCGAGGCGACCGGCGGGATGACCCCGGACACGACCGCGGTGCTCGACGCGCCGGACCCGGCCGCCCGGGTGCGGGCCGTCGCGCACACCGGCGCACGCACCCTGCTGCGGCTCTACCCGATCCACCGGGCGTTCGAGCAGGCCGCGGCCGCGGAGCCGGCGCTGCGGGAGCCGTGGCAGGAGCACGAGCGGCACCGTCGCGCCCGGATCAAGAAGGTCGTCCGGGCGGTCGCCGGCGCCGGTGGCCTGCGGCAGGGACTCACCGTCGGCAGGGCCACCGACACCCTGTGGGCGCTCGTCACGTGGCACGCGGTCGCGCTGCTGGTCGAGGAGCGCGGATGGGGCCGGGCCAAGCTGGCGGCGTGGCTGGAGGACGTGCTGGCCGCGCTCCTGCTGGAGGCCGAGCCCGCCTGACGGTCAGCAGGCCGGCGCCGACCCGCCGGTGGTGCCGGAGATGTAGGCGTGGCTGACGTACTGGCCGGGCCCGACCCGGTCCCAGCGCGTCGTCGTGCCGTAGGGCCCGGCGATCGACTGGCCCGTCACCCAGCACTCGATCGGCACCTGCGCATAGGTGGCCGCGTAGCCCTTGCTCGCGAAGCTCGACCCGGCACCGGCCCGGATGTTCAGCGGGCCGCTGCCGACGACGCCGCGCACCCCGCTGCTGGTCCACAGGTAGGTCACGTCGACCCAGGAGTTGTCGGTCAGCTGGAGGCCGTCCCAGAACACGCCGTCGGCGAGGTCGATGCCGGCCGGGTTGGCGACGGTACGGCCGAACTGGTCCTTGCCGCCGTTGTAGCCGTTCTGGTACGCCGCCTGCGCCTCCGGCCGGCCCTGCGGCAGGTCCTTCCAGGACTGGCGGGTGGCGGACGGGTTCCAGTAGTCGTCGGTGGTGTTCCACGGCCCGACGTCCCAGACCGGCGCGAACTCGCAGCGGGCACCGGTGGTCGTACACACCCTGACCGTGTAGTCGCCGGTGCCCTTCGGGGCGAGGCCGCGCCGCGACGGCAGCGCGACGAAGTGGTCACGGCTGACGATGACGTGCCCGTTGGCGGTGGTGCCACCGACGAGCCCCTCACGGGTGGCGAAGATACGGTAGGTGTTGCCGGCGGCGGTGATCGCGAGGCTCGCGGCCGGCACGGTGTCGGCGACGAGCACGACCGCCCCGAGCGACGCGGACGCACCCGTCAGCACGATCCGCACCTGCACGGTGGGCACGGTCGCCGGCAGCGCGGTGCCGGCCGGCGCCCACTCGGTCCAGACGCCCTCGGCCGACTCGCCGCGCACCTCGACGTCGACGCCGGTGGTCGCCGCCGTGGTGATCGCCCGCACCCGGTCGGCGGGTGTCTTGAGCGCGTGCGGCGCGAGGACGAGCATGCCGCCGACGATCGGCGAGCGCTGCCCGGCGGGCACGGCGGCCGGGTCGGCGATGCGCAGCGCGGTGCCGGACCAGGCAACGTTGACGTCGTCCGCGCCGACCGCGGTGAGCTCCCCGCTCCAGGTGTTGGACGGGTCGCCGGCCCCTTCGGATTGCCCGGTGCCGGCGAACGCGGGCGCGGCCCCGACGACCAGGGCGAGGACGGAGAGCGCGGACACGAGCGCGAGCCGGGCGGACACCATGCCGTGCAGACAATCATCTATATTTATGTTCGTCAAGATGTTGCTCCGATGGGCCGGGCCACTCGGGGCCGGCACCCAGCCGGCGTCGGGCGCGATGTCCGGGTCGTGGGCCGCGGCGATCGGGCCCGCCCCAGTTGCAGACCAGGTCGCCCAGCGGGATGCCGGCGCCGCGTAGGACGAAGTTGCTCTCGGCGTGGAGGGCCGACTGGACGCCGACCCCGAACGCGTAGCTGAACGTGTCCTCGCCGGTGAGACCCGGCCGAGGTTGGCGAGGCGGTTGCGGTGCAGGGTGACGCGCAGTTTGCCCACGTCGACACCGGGGTGTCGGTCGAGCCGATGAGCATAGACTTGTCGTGCTCGAAGAGGTTGTTGTACGACACGGTCACGTAGTCGGATCCGCGGATGACGTCGGCGGGACCGTCGTGGATCTGGTACGGACGGCCGAAGTGGACCGGCCGGCCGACGTCCTGGTTCGCGCCGTCGGTGAACGTGTCGCGGTCGAGCCAGACGTTGGTCGGGGTCCAGGCCCGGAAGCAGTCGGCGGCGTCGAACGTGACGTTGCGGATGATCACGTTGCTGACATTGGTGAGCAACAGGTTGCCGCCGAAGTTGATCTTGATCGTGTCGCCCTGGTTGCGCGCGGAGCGCCCCCGGACGGCCGGGCCGTAGGCGGCAAGATAGGCACCGAGGCTGTAGTGCGGATCGGTGTGGTCGTCGCAGGTGCGGCCCTCGTTCGCGTCGACCTTCCCGGCGACGAGCACGATCTTCGGGGTGTCACCGGCGACAGCGGCGGCAAGCCGGTCACGGGTGCGGACAACGAAGACCTGCGCATCGTCGGCGGCGGCTCCGCCGGTCGCGCCCGCCCCCGGCGGAGCCCCAGCCGTCACCCGTCGCGAGACAGGGGCCACGGCACTGGGCGAGCGCGCCGTCGGTGGCGCACCCTGGCGGGATCAGCGATCCCGCGACCTGGCGCACGGGGCGACACCGCCCGGGCAATCCGGCCGCGCATCGCGCAGCCCGACCGGGTGCCGTAGCCGGAGGTGGTCGCGTCGACTGCCACGGTCGCGTCCGGCTCAACTGATGGCGCGGCGGCCGGACGCCGGCGGCTCAACCTGGCAGCAAGGCTCGAACGGGCCCGGCACTCGCTGGACACCGTGCAGCCGGAGCCGGACCCGCTCTGGAGGCCGCCAACCGGGCTCGCATCGTCTGAGTCGATGATGTTCGATGGCGGATTTCGGACATCGTCATGATCCCGAAGACTTTGCGCACCCAGGGGTACCACAAGTCTTCGGGATCATGGACATGTCCGAAATCCGCCATCGCGTGGCCAGTGCCGGCCGCTCACTCCAGCTTTCGCACTGTTGGGCGTCGCGCCGACGGTGCCCCATCAGCGGCGAGCCGAACCCGGACAGGCCGCCGCTCCTGGCGACGCATCGGTCGTTCGAAACCTTTTGCCATCTGTTATGAGTCTCATCAGCGTGTCCACCCGAGCAGCGTTCTGAACGACGTGGGAGGACGTGACTGATGACCAGTTCCGACAGCGGGGTGCACATCGACCGCGTGCATGGGCGACCACTCGCAGAAGGTCGGCTCGTTCATGCTCGGAAGCGAGGGCTGGCTCGAGGGTCCGTATCGGCCGGGTGGCGCCGGTCACTCGGGCGCCGCCCGTGCTGCGGTGCCGCCCCGGCGGGGAGCAGGCTGCGGATCATGACTGCCGACGCCGCTCCCCGCCGGTTCGCCGCGCTCCGCAACCCGGACTGCCGGCCGTACCTCTTCGGCGCGGCCCTGGCGATGATGGCCGACAACGTCGAGCATGTCATCACGTACTGGGTGCTGTGGGAGAAGTTCCACTCTCCCGCACTCGCCGGCTTCCAGGTGATCAGCCACTGGGTGCCGTTCCTGTTCTTCTCCGTGTACTTCGGGGCGCTCGCCGACCGGTACGACTGCCGGCGGGTCATCCAGGCCGCGCAGGTGCTGTTCATGCTCGTCTCGGCCGCCTGGGGCGTCCTCTTCCTCACCGGCTCGCTGCAGGTCTGGCACGCGTGCGCGCTGCTCATCCTGCACGGCGTGGCGGGCTCGCTGTGGGGCCCCGGCGAGCAGTTGATGCTGCACGACTTCGTCGGCGACGCCGAGCTTCCCTCAGCGGTACGACTCAACGCCACGTTCCGCAGCCTCGGCGTCCTCTTCGGCCCGGCCGTCGGGTCGGCCCTGCTGCTGGGCCTGGGCCCGACCGCCGGCATCTTCGCCAACATCGCGTTCTACCTGCCGCTGACACTGTTCCTGTTCCGCACCAGGTTCACCGGGCACACCAGGGACCACGGCGTTTCCCGGGCGCGGGTCGGCCTGCTCGACTCGGTGCGGGTTCTGCGCCAGGTCTGGGCGAACCACACGCTGGTGAGCATGATCGTCCTGGCCGGGCTGGGCTCGTTCTTCCTCGGCACGGCGCTGCAGTCGGCGATGCCGATCTTCGCGGAGGACCTGGGCGCGGGCAGCGCCGGGACGGCCTACGGGGTGCTGCTGTTCGCCAACGGCGCCGGCGGCGTCCTCGGCGGCATCCTCCTCGAGGTGACCGGCCGGATTCCCGCGAACGTCACCGCCGCGGTGGCCAGCACGGCCGTGTACGGGCTGACGACCTTCCTCTTCGCCGTCACCGCCAGCTATCCGCTCGCCGTCGTCCTGCTCATTGTCGGCGGGGTGGCGAACCTCGCGTCGATGTCGATCGGCCAGACGGTGGTCCAGTTGCTCGCGCCGCCGGCGGACCGCGGGCGGGTCATCGGCGTCTACGGCGTGTCCGCGAACGGCCTGCGCGCCGGCAGCGGCGTCACGGTCGGCGTGCTCGGTGCCGCGATCGGGGTGCACTGGTCGCTGGGCTTGAGCGCCGCGGCGCTGTGCGCGGGGACGGCCGCGGCGGGCTTCTACGCCCTGCGCGGCCGCCCCGCGGTGTGAGGGCGGGTGCCGGCGGTCACCGGCACCCGCGGGCGGAGTCGCTACCCGTGCAGCGGCGGCGACCAGCCGTCGCGGTAGCGCACGAGGCGCGGCCGGGCCTCGTCGTGCCGGCCGGACGGGACCGGGTCGGCGTCGACGAGGGCCGGGCGTTCCACCATCACGCACACGTCCTCGCCGGGCCACCACCAACCGGTCGAGCGGGCCAGAAGCACCCAGTCCTCGAACACGTCCTCGTCGGCCAGCCGGTAGGTGGCGAGGCCGAGCCTGCGCAGGACGTCGTGGTAGGCGATCCAGGGCGCGTCCTGCTGGCCGTACCATCCGATCGGCAGCGTCCGCGTGGGACCCAGCGCGGCTCGGACCGGCCAGGCCAGCCCGGCCGCGAGGCTGGTGCCCAGCGCCTCCCGCACACCGTGTCGCAGCACTTCACGCAGGGGTACCCCGGCGTCCAGCGCCTCGAGCGGCGGCAGCACCGGCCACGGCTGCTGGCCCTTGCCGGGCCGCCGCGGCGGGGCGGCGAGGTCGGGATGGTCGGCGGCGGCGTCGAGCGCGCTGCGCAGCCGGGACAGGCCGGCGGCGATGTCGCTGGCGATCGGCGGCACGCCGCGCGGCGGCCGGGCCGAGATCCACCGCTGCAGGACCTCGTGGTCCGGCAGGCCGGTCAGGTGCGGCAGTGCCCCACGGGGCGAGTCGACCCAGCGGAACGTGGGCCTGGGACGGGAGTGCCGCTCGTAGATCCGGGTGATGCAGGACTCGGCGGCGGCGCGGTCGGCGGGGTCGGTGGACAGACCGGCGGTGAGCCATTCGCGCCTGATCGGCACCGTGCGGTGCCAGTGTTCGACGATGCGAGCCGGGGCTCGCGTTGCCAGCGGAGCTGGTGCGGCGGGACGCCGCGCGAGCGCGGTCATCGCGCCAGGGCGATCGCGCCCTTTCGCATTGCAGTGATCATGGTGCCTATGATGACGGTGGTACCCCTGTGAACGCAACCCCGCGCCTGCTGATCTGGGACGGCGCGCCCGACGACCTGCTCGACGAGGAGCTGGCCCTCGCCGCCGCGGCGGGTGCGGTGGCGGCGGCGATGCGCGAGTGCATCGGCGACGTCGTGCGGATCCTGAACGAAAACCGTTAGCTCCCGCGCTGCACCGGACGGCAACTGTTGTGTCGGCCGGTCGGGCCGATGTCTCCTCCGAGGGCAGTACAGACCCACGGAGGGAGGCCGCGGTGAGCGGTGGCGGGCACGCGGCCAAGGGGGGCGGGCACGGCAGGCCCAAAAAGGGCCACGAGGAGGAAGAGCACGAGAATCACGAGCGGTGGCTGGTGTCCTACGCGGACATGATGACCCTGCTCATGGTCCTGTTCATCGTGCTGTTCGCGATCTCCCAGGTCGACCAGAAGAAGTTCGCCGAGCTCAAGAACGGCCTCGCCGTCGGGTTCGGCCACCCCTCCGTCGCCTTCAACGGCGGCGAGGCCAGCCTGATGGAATCCTCCGACAGCAACTCCCCCATGGACCTGTCCTCCGGCATCGGCGGCACCACCAGCGACGCCACCGCCGTCCAGGACGCCGTCGCCGCCAAGGAACGCGCCCAGGCCTCCCAACGACAGACCGCCGCCCAGCAGGAAGTCCAGAACTTCGAACAGATCAAACAGAAAATCACCGAGAACCTGACCCGGCAAGACCTGCAGAACCAGGTCCGCTACAGCATCGACGAACGCGGCCTCGTCGTCACCATCGTCACCAGCGGCATCGTGTTCAACGGCAACGAAGCAACCCTGCTACCCGCCGGCCGCAGCATCATCGACGGCGTCGGACCCGCCATCGCCGGCCTCCCCAACAAAATCGAAGTCGACGGCCACACCAACCAACTCGCCGGCGGCACCGGCACCTACCCCTCCGGCTGGGAACTGTCCACCGCCCGCGCCGCCAGCGTCCTACGCCTGCTACACACCGACGCCGGCATCCCCGAAACCCGGCTCATGGCCGCCGGGTTCGCCGACACCAAACCCCTCTACCCCGCCACCGACCCACGCGCCGCAGCCCTGAACCGCCGCGTCGAGATCATCGTCCTGTCCAACCTACCGGCCGACACCCGGACACTGCTGCCCTCGGCAGCCACCAACTGAGGGGAGCACCCACCATGGCCAACACCGACAAGACCACCGAGGACACCCCGAAGCCGAGCGGCAAGAAAAAACTCGTCATGATCCTGGCGATCGCCCTGGCCGCCCTCATCGGCGGCGGCGCCGGCGGCTACTTCATGTTCCGCCCCACCACCACCAAAGCCGAACCCGAACCCGAACCCGGCGCCGTCATCGTCCTCGACGCCATCACCATCAACCTCACCGGCGGCCACTACCTCAAACTCAAACTCAGCCTCCAGGCCACCGCCGACGCCGGCGAAGCCCCCGACGGCTCCAAAGCCCTCGACATCGCCATCGGCCTCTACAGCAACCGCGACATGGCGGAGCTGATGTCGAACGGCGAACGGGAGCGGTCGAAGGAGGAGCTCAAGGAGAAGATCGTGAAGGCGTACACGGAGAAGAAGACCAAGCTCATCATGGACGTGTACTTCACGACGTTTGTCATCCAGTGAGCCGGAGACGGGGGCCCCGCGGTGCGGGGCCCCCGTTCGCCGTATCGGGCTACGGCAGGGTCCAGCGCTGGTTGGCGGCGCCGGTGCAGGACCAGATCTGCAGCTGGGTGCCGTCGGCGGAGCTGGGGCCGGCGGCGTCCAGGCATTTGCCGAGGACGGTCAGGCTGCCGTCCGCGCCGGCGGTCCACTGCTGCGCGGTGGTGCCGTTGCAGTCGTACAGCTGCACCTTCGTGCCGTTGGCGGAGCTGGCCGCCGCCACGTCGAGGCACTTGCCGAGGGTGCGGACCGTGCCGTCGGCGCCGATCGTCCAGCGCTGCGCGGTGGTGCCGTTGCAGGTGTAGAGCTGGATCTTCGTGCCGTTGGCGGTGGCCGCCCCGGCCACGTCGACGCACTTGCCGCCGTAGCCGGTGATCTGGCCCGTACGGCCGGTCGGGGTGCCGCTGTCGGCGCCGGCCCAGAGGTACGTGCCGACCGTCTTCGCGGGCAGGGTGCTGCTGATCTGCTGGGTGCCGACCCGCAGGGTGAACGCCTGGCTCGCGCCGGTCTGGTTGACCACGACGGTGACGACGGTGCCGTCGGGGTTGCGGAACGCGACGTTGGTGACGGTGCCGGTGGAGCCGTAGCCGGTCGCCACGCGCTGGGCGCCGGCCTGCACGAACTTCGAGAACTGGGCGACCATGTTGTAGTCCGGCAGCGCCCAGAACGTGTCGCGGTTCGTGGTGCTCTGCACGAGCATCGTCGGGTCGGGCGAGCCGGTCCAGCGCTCGGGCGAGCGGTTCTGGTCGAGCATGCTGACCCAGCCCTCGTAGAGCGTGGCCTGGTTGCGGAAGTACTGCACGATCCGGTCGGCGCCGGAGGTGCCCCACACGGAACGCTCGGTCATGAGCACGTCCTTGTCCGGGTACGTGGCCTTGACCTGCGCCATGGCCGACGGGTCGCCGGCGTAGTCGTGGAACGCGATGCCGTCGACCGAGGAGCGGGCGTCGGCGGTGAGGACGCCGGCGGCGTACGAGACGCCCTCGCTGAAGTTGTGGTCGAAGGCCCAGATCTTCGTGCCGCCGAGGCCGTTGTTCACCAGTTCGGTGCGCAGCGCCTTGGCGAGCTGCCGCTCCTGGTCGGCGCTCACGAGCATGCCGGGGTAGTCCGGCGGCGAGAACAGCGGCTCGTTCTGCAGGGTCAGCGCGTGGATCGGGATGCCCTGGGCGGTGTACGCCTGGACGGCGCGCCGGTAGTACGTGGCGAGGGTCGGGATGTGGCTGCTGATGAGGCTGCCGCCGATGATGTTGTTGCTGGTCTTCATCCACGGCGGCGCCGACCACGCGCTCGCGAAGATCTTCAGGTTGGGATTGATGGCGAGGGCCTGCCGCAGCGTGGCGATGATGTTGGCGTCGATGTCCCGCTGGATGGAGAAGCGGGACAGCGACGGGTCGGCGGGGCCGTCGTCGTACGTGTAGAAGTCGCGCGAGGTGAAGTCGCTGGTGCCGAAGGTGATGCGGACGACGTTGAAACCGGCTCCGGTGGCGGGGTCGACCAGCGTGCGCAACGCCCGGTCGCGGCCCGCGGCGCTCATCCGGGAGAGGTTGTAGACCGTCGACTCCTCCAGGGACGAGCCGATGCCGAGGACGGTCTGGTATCTCGTGTTGGTGTCGACGGTGATGGTCGGCGTCCCGGTGGCGGCGCCGATGGTGATGTCGCCCTGCCGCGACAACTGGTAGGGCGTGCCGGCCAGGCCGGTCGCCGGATTGGTGTACCAGTTGCCGTTCTTCGGCTCGTAGCCCGCGGTGCGGGACTCGGAGCTCCAGTACACCTGGACGGTGGTCGCCGCCGCGGTGGCCTGCTGCGCGGCGACGAGGACCGGCGCCGTCAGCAGGGCCGCGGCGAGCGCGGCGGTGAGATGGCGGGTGAAGGCCATGCGGGTCTCCTGGCGGGGAGCGGTGCGCGCCGCTGGGCACGGGCTCGCGCACAACTTCGCGACTTGAATTAAGCCGTCACGGAAGCCTCGGTGATGGCCGGCGCACCTGTCAATGCCTTCAGTAAAGTTAGTGAACAATTCCTGTTCGGAGCGGCCCGGCAGCTTGCGGGCGATCAGGTCCGGCTGCCGGCGTCGGTCCGCGGTGAGCCCGGCGGGACAGGGCCTAAGCGGGTTGACAGAGGTTCTGCGCGTAACTGGGCCCGGGTAGGTCACCGGGGGCGAAGACAACACGGCCTTGCCGGCCGTTGATGATTGGTGAAGAAGAGACACCACCTCAACAAAACCGGCAAGGTCGTGTCCATTATGCGCCCTGTCTGTGTGTTCGCCGAGGTCTCTGGTGGCACCCGGGCCCAGATCATGGACCTGCTGCACGGCCGGTGGCGGACCGCCACCCGCCTGATCATGGTCGTACTGTCCACCGCCGGCATGCCACCGGCCCAGATCGCCGCCCTGCTGGACTACCACCCCGCCACCGTGCGCCGCTGGCTGCACCGCTACCGCACCGAAGGCATCCCCGGCCTGCCCGACCGACCCCGACCGGGACGACCCCGCCTGGGCGGGACCGCCCTCACCACCCGCATCACCGCCCTGCTCACCGCACCGGGACCGTGGACCATCCGACGGCTCTGGCAGCACCTGGGCAGACCAGCGATCAGCCCGCGCACCCTATGGCGCTACACCCGCACCGTGGCCCACTGGCGACGACCCCGCCTCATCGCCCGAGGCGACCCCGACCACAACCACACCCTGGCGGGCATCCGCCGCCGCATCGCCCGACTCCCGGCCGGGTCGGTTGTCATCGCCGAAGACGAGGCCCACCTCGATCTCCTGCCCGCAGTGCGCGCCACCTGGACCCTGCGCGGGCATCGCCACCACGTGATGACCCCGGGCAAGAACCGCCGGGCCACCATCTTCGGCGCCCTCGACCTGACCACCGGCACCTGGTGGTACCTGTGGGCCCGCCGCCGCGCGACGGGTTTCATCGCCATGCTGCAACTCCTGCTGACTGCCTACCCCAACGCCCCCGCCGTCGCGGTGATCTGCGACAACGACGGCATCCACCACGCCGCGGCGGTCCGGCGATGGGTCAGCGACCACCCCCGGCTCCGGCTCATCCACGCCGCCGCGTACAGCCCACACGACAATCCGGTCGAACGCATCTGGGCTTCGCTCAAAGCAGACCTGGCCAACACCGCGGTCACCTGGATCGAACGCATCCACCAGGCACGGGTGTTCTTCCGACGACGAACACCCGACCAGATGCTGACCACCGCCGCACCATGGACCTCACCCTGGCTGCCCCACAGTTACGCGCAGAACTTCAGGGAACCCGCTTAGACGGACAGTTCGGTGATGCGGCGCAGGAGAAGGCCCTCGCGCAGGGCCCACGGGCAGACCTCCAGCGCGGGGACGTCCAGCAGCTCCATGGCCGTCGCGGCGGTGACCGCGCCCGCGAGGAGCTGGCGGGCACGGCTCGCGGCCACACCCGGCAGCTTCGCCCGCTCCTGGACGCTCATCCGGGCCAGCCGCGGCACCCAGCGGCGCAGGCGGTGGCGGGTCAGGCGGCGGCCGTCGCCCGCGACGCGGACGAGCTGCTTGAAGGTCTTCGACGTGCCGACGACCCGGTCCGGGCGCGGCAGGCGGGTGAGCTGCGCGGCGATCGGACGCACCGCGGCGTGGACGTGGTCGCGGACCGCCGCCACGGCACCCGGGCCGGCCGGGTGGTGCGGGAGCAGCTGGCGGGTGAGCCGGCCGGCGCCCAGCGGCAGTGACACCGCCACGTCGGGGTTCTCACCGGCGCCGGCCGCGAACTCCATCGACATGCCGCCGATGTCGAGCAGCAGCAGCTGCCCGGGGTGTGCGCCGAGATACCGCCGCACGGCCAGGAACGTCACCCGCGCCTCGTCCTCGCCGCTGAGCGAGCGGAGCTCGACGCCGGTCGCCTCGCGGACGCGGCGGCGGATCTCGGCGTTGTTGGTCGCGTCGCGGATCGTCGCCGTGGCAAGGGGAATCAGGTCGGCGACGGCGTGGCGGCGGGACGCCTCGACGGTCCGCGCGACGGCGGACACGAGCCGCTCGACGGCGTCCGGCGTGAGCGCGCCGTCGGGGGTGACGGACTCGGCGAGCAGCGTCGGCGCCTTGAGCCGGAACACCGGCAGCGGGGCCTCACTCGTGCGCGCATCGACGACCTGAAGATGCGCCGAGTTGGACCCGACGTCCAGCACTGCCAGCCGCATCCGCTCCCACCCTCCGAAACCCCCAGCTTAGAACGGGCCTCCTACCCGGCGCTGTCGTGCGGGAAACACCAGGGCGGCTCCGAGGGTGCCCCCGCCGCGACAACACGCGAAAGGGGCACCCCCGGCACCCGCTACACCGACACGCCGGACGGCACCGGCTGGTAGCCGGTGGGCCGGGTGGTGAACGTGCCCCGGCCCTGCGTCCGGCTGCGCAGGCGGGTCGCGTAGCCGAACAGCTCCGCGAGCGGCACCGTCGCGGTGACGACAACCGTGCCGCCGCGGACGGTGGAGCCGGTCACCCGGCCACGGCGCGCGGCGAGGTCGCCCAGCACGCCGCCGACGACGTCCTCGGGTACCGTCACGGTCGCCTCGACCACCGGCTCCAGCAGTACCGTCTCGGACTCCCGCAACGCCTGCTGGAGTGCGAGCCGGCCGGCGGTGCGGAAGGCCAGCTCCGAGGAGTCCTTCGAGTGGGTGGCGCCGTCGGTCAGCGTCACCCGCACGCCGGTCACCGGGTGACCGGCGATCGGGCCCGTCGTGAGCGCGTCCCGGCAGCCGGCCTCGACCGCGCGGACGTACTCCTTCGGCACCCGGCCACCGACCACAGTGGACGCGAACCCGAAGTCCTCATCGGACGGTGCCACGTCGATCAGGACGTGGGCGTACTGCCCCGCGCCGCCCTCCTGCTTGACGTGCCGGTACAGCAGGCCGGTGACGCCGCGGACGACGGTCTCCCGGTAGGCGACCTGCGGCCGGCCGACGTTGACCTCGAGACCGTGGTGCGTCTGGCGGATCTTCTCCACCGCGACCTCCAGATGCAGCTCGCCCATGCCGGACAGCACGGTCTGGCCGGTCTCGGGGTCACTGCGCACGACGAGCGACGGGTCCTCCTCGACCAGTCGGGCGAGCGCGCCGGCGAGCCGGTCGGTGTCGGTGCGGGTGCGCGCCTCCACCGCCACGGACACGACGGGCGTCACGGCCGAGGGCGGTTCCAGCACCAGCGGTGCCCCGGGTGCGCACAGCGTGGCGCCGGTACGGGCGTGCTTGAGCCCCACCACCGCCACGATGTCACCGGCGGCGGCGTGGTCGAGCTCGGTGTGCCGGTCGGCCTGGACGTGCAGGATGCGGCTGACCCGCTCGGTGCGGCGCGTGCCGGCGTCCGTCACCACCGCTCCCTTCCCGATCGTTCCCGAGTAGACCCGCAGGTACGTCAGCCGCCCGGTGGGCGCGGCGTGCACCTTGAACACCAGTGCCGCGAACGGCGCGTCCGGGTCGGCGGGCCGCTCCTGGACGGTGCCGTCCCACTCGCCGCGGACTGCCGGCACGTCGGCCGGTGACGGCAGATACGCGACGACGGCGTCGAGCAGCGGCTCGATGCCCTTGTCGCGGTACGCCGAGCCGCACAGCACGACGACGGCGGTGCCGGCGAGGGTCAGCTCGCGCAGCGCCGTGCGCAGCCTCGTGTCGCTGAGGCGGCCGGTGTCGACGAACTCCTCCAGCGCGCCGGTGTGCAGCTCGGCGACCCGCTCCTCGAGGTCGCGCCGGGCGGCCACGGCCGCCGGGTGGCCGGTGGCGTCCTCGTCGGCGCGTCCCTGGGCGGACCAGGTCAGCGCACGCATGCCGACGAGGTCGACGACGCCGCGGAAGCCGTCCTCACGGCCGATCGGCCGCTGGACGACCAGCGGCGTCGTGTGGAGCCGGTCGCGGATCGAGGCGACGGCCGCGTCGAGGTCGGCGCCGGTGCGGTCGAGCTTGTTGACGAACGCGATCCGCGGCACGCCGTACCGGTCCGCCTGCCGCCACACCGACTCGCTCTGCGGCTCGACCCCGGCGACGCCGTCGAACACGGCGACCGCGCCGTCGAGGACGCGCAGGGACCGCTCGACCTCGTCGGCGAAGTCGACGTGGCCGGGCGTGTCGATGAGGTTGAGGCGGTGGCCGTCCCAGGTGACGCTGACGGCCGCGGCGAAGATGGTGATGCCCCGGTTGCGCTCCTGCGCGTCGAAGTCGGTGACGGTGGTGCCGTCGTGGACCTCGCCCTGCTTGTAGGTGGCGCCGGTCGCGAAGAGGATGCGTTCGGTGGTGGTGGTCTTGCCCGCGTCGACGTGGGCGAGGATGCCGATGTTGCGGGTGTGGTCAAGGTTTCGGTCGGTACGCACGGTCCGAGAGCCCCTTCGGGGAGTTCTTGTCGGAGGACAGCGCGATTCCGCCCGCGACGGCAGGCCGTGAGTCTGGTGGGTCAGCGGTCAGACGGCCGTCACGGACGTCCCAGTGCCGCCGCGCGTGCGGGCACCGGGAGCGACCAAGACACGAGGATCACCTCGAACTGCGAGCGGGGAACGACGACAGCGGTGCGGTACTGCACGGCCGGCTCCCTCCACTCGAGTGATCTACGTCGAGATTAGCGCCCGGCGTCAACGGTTTATTCCGGCCGCAGCCGTCGACCCCGGCCGTGCGGTCGAGGCCGTGGAACCGTTCCCTCCGGCGTCCCGCCGAAACGCCGCCCGGCCGGGCGCGCTACCGCAACGTCGCGCGCGTGACCACCCGCAGCACGCGCGCGGCGACCGACATGCGACGCGGGTACGACACGACGGCCGGGCGGCGGCGCACGCACCGCATGATGACCTCGACGGCCTCGGCGACCGTGAGCAGCATCGGTTTGGCGGCGCCGCCCTTGGCCATCTTCGTGTCGACGAAGCCGAACCGGACGGTGGTGACGGCGACGCCGTGGCGGCGCAGAGCCGTGGAGAGGCCGAGGAGGTAGGCCGAGAGGCCCGCCTTCGACGCCGCGTAGCCGGGCGCGTCGGGCGAGATCAGCACGTCGGCGAGGCTGGACAGGCCGATGACGTGCCCACGGCCGGCCGCGACCATAGCCGGGACGACAACCTCCAGGGTGCGCGCGGCACCGAGCAGGTTGACCTCGAAGGCCCGGGTCTGCGCGGCGAGGTCGGCCGGGTCGAACTGCTCGCCGACGCCCGCCGCGTAGACGCACAGGTCGACGTCGGCCGGGACGGCCGCCGGGTAGGCGGGGTCGGTGACGTCGACGGTGCGGTGCTCGTACCGCTCGTGGGACACCGGGCTGTCCCGCCGGGAGATGCCGGTGACGGCCCAGCCGTCGGCCAGCAGCCGCCGCGTCAACGCCAGCCCGATCCCGTCACTGTTACCGACCACCACGGCACGCTGCACGCGCCGAAGCGTAGCCGGATGTGTCAGACGGACAGCAGGCGGTCGAGCAGGTGGTGGTACTGCTGGATGGTCGCGCGCATGCCCTCGGTGCTGTCGGAGATGCGGGCTCCGCTGCGTCCGAACGCCTCCTCGCGGTCGCGGACGCCGTCCTCCAGACCGTGGACCGCCTCGTCGATGAGGGCCTTGGCACTGCTCAGACTGCCCTTCGGGTCGTCGACGAACCTGGTCTGCACGTCGTGCCAGCGGCCCCGCAGTTCCTCGGCCTTCGCCGGGTCCCAGAGCGGGCCTTCCCCGGCGGTGTCGTCGGGCCGCTGGGCGGCGGTGTCCGCGGGCGTCCCGGCCGGCCCGCCGGCAGCGGCGCCGGCAGTGGTCTCGGCAGCGGCGCCGGGAGCGGGCCCGGGGGCGACGTCGCGCAGTGGTTCGGTGTAGTTCTCGGCATGCTGGTCCATCGTGAAGCTCCCTGTGTGTCAGCCGGTCTTGGGTACCTGGCGCCCACCGGGCTCACCGAGCAGCTCGGCGAACAGGACGCGGTAGTGGACCAGCGCCTGGCGCAGCTGTTCGGTGCTGGCCTGGCCGCGCTCGTTGGCCAGGTTGATCTCGTGGGCGTCGCGGTAGTGCTCCAGCGTGCTGGCGTGCTCGACACTGAGGTCCGACAGCCGCCGTTCGAAATCCTCGACCGGATAGCCGCGGTCGCTCATCACCTGCGTGACGAGCTGGTCGGCCTCGCGGGTCGCCGTCTCGGGCTGGTCGACGAAGTGCGCCTGGGTCTCCTCCCACTGGCTGGCGTACCGGAGGCGCTGGTGCGGGTCGAGGTCCCGCAACGGGAGCTCGGCGTGGTGCCGCTCGCGTTCGCGCAGTTCGCGCTCGGCAGTTCGGCGGCTGCCGGTGCCGGAGACGGCCCGCTCGTATTCTGGCCCGAACCGCCGCTGCAGTGCCGAACGGCGCCGCCCCTGCCACAGCCCGAGGACGACGGCGACGACGACGAGCACGACCACCACGGCGATGACGACGACGACGGTTGTTGACATCGCGTTCCTCCAGTCGGGAGTCCGGCACTCGAGAATCGACGCTAGCCCGCCGCCGGTGCCGCACCGTCCGGCAGAAGTCGCCGCCGGAACGGCTCATCCCCAACGTCACCCCGCGCCGCGCGGCCACGCGGCGCGGGACGGCGGGTCAGTCGCCGCGCTGCACCGCGTCGCGGGGCAGGTGCAGCTTGTCGTCCGAGTTGGGCTGGTGGTCGAACGGCAGCGCCGGGTCGTCGGGCTCGCCGCCGAGCCCGACGTCGGTATGCGTGCCGATGGCCGAGCCGTTGACGGCGTCGGCCTCGTCGATCGCGTCCGCGCCGGAGCGGCCCGGGGTGCCGGTGGTGCCCATGGTGTAACGCTCGTCCTCGTTGGTCATACCGCCTGGTTACCCCGTCCTGCGCCGGTCCACCCCTCCGGGTGGGGCACTATCGGCGGCCGACCACACCGGCGAGGTCGATCGTCTCGCCGCGGTGGATCGGGCGGACCTGGTCGCCGAGGCCGCTGTTCGTGGCGATGTCGAGGAAGCGCGACAGCGGTTCCCGGAACGCCTTGTAGTCGTCGTAGTGGATCGGGATGACCCGCCGCGGCCGGATCAGCCTGGTCAGCTCGACACCTTCACGGCCGTTCATGGTGAACAGGACGCCGCCGAGGCGGGTGGCGCCGAGGTGGACGAACGCCGCGTCGATGTCGCCGTACCGCTCCGGGATCTCCCGCAGCACGCTCGCCCGAAAGCGGGTGTCGCCGCTCATGTAGAGCCGCAGCCGGCGGACGCCGTCGACCTCCCAGTCGATGACGCTGCCCATGGTCTCCGGCATCATGCGGTAGATGCCGTCCGGGCCGTGCTGGGCCGGCACGGCGGTGATCCGCAGCGCCTCGTTCCCGCGCCGCCACGTGGTCCGCTCCCAGTCCGGCAGTCCCACCGCCCCGGTGAAGCGCCACTTGCGGAGCCGGCGCGCCGCCTCGCGGGTCGTGGCGATCGGCAGCGAGCGGGGCAGCCCGCGCCTGGCCACCCGGTCGAAGTGGTCGCCGTGCACGTGGGACAGCACGATACCGTCGAGCGGCGGCAGGTCGCGGATCCCCATGGCCGGATCGGTCCGCCGCTTCGTCGACAGGCCGTAGCCGAGGTACGCGCGCTGCCCGGCGTGCAGAAAATTCGGGTCGGTCAGGACTGTGAACTCGCCGATGCGCAGCAGCACGGTCGCCGTACCGATGAAGGTCGCCGACGCGTCCATGGTGTGCCTCCGGAGGTGACGGGAGTGTTCCTCGGGGCGTTCCGTAGGCCCTTACCCGGCGCGACTCGCTCGAACCGGACGAGGTTACCGCGATGTCTCCCGTTCCGGCCGCCGCGCGGGGTAGACAGAGGGCATGGATTTCGGTGTCGGATACTTCCCCACGCACGACGCCATGGCTCCGGGGCCGCTGGCGCGGCTCGTCGAGGAGCGCGGGCAGTCGGCGGTCTTCTTCGCGGAGCACACGCACATCCCGGCCAGCCGCGACACGCCGTACAACGCGGGCGGCGGCGAGGGCGAGCTTCCCCGCCGGTACTGGCACACCTTCGACCTCTTCGTCGCGCTGACCGCGGCCGCGGCCGCGACCAGCACCCTGCGCGTCGGCAGCGGTATCTGCCTGGTGGTCGAGCGGGACCCGATCATCACGGCGAAGGAGGTGGCGTCGATCGACCACCTGTCCGGCGGCCGCTTCGAGTTCGGCGTCGGCGCCGGCTGGAACCGCGAGGAGATGCGCAACCACGGCACCGACCCACGGGTGCGGATGGCGGTCATGCGCGAGCGGGTCGAGGCGATGAAGGTGATCTGGCGCGACCACGAGGCGTCGTACCAGGGACGGCACGTGTCCTTCGACCGCATCCTGTGCTACCCGAAGCCGGTCCAGCGGCCGCATCCGCCGATCCTGGTCGGCGGCACCGGTCCCGGCGTCCTCGACCGGGTGCTGTCCTTCGGCGACGCGTGGTTCCCGAACTACGACGAGAGCATCTTCCCGCGCATCGCCGAGCTGCGGTCCCGGGCCGACCGGCCGATCGACGTGCAGGTGCTCAGCGTTCCGTCGGATCCGAAGGTGCTGGAGCGACTCCACGAGGCCGGGGTGCAGCGGGCCGGCCAGTGGCTGCCGTCGGCGCCGAAGAGCCGGGTCGAGCGGGCCCTCGACGAATGGGAGGCGGCGATCGCCACCTTCGAGGGCGAATGAAGGACTTCCGTGAGCGGTTCGCGGCCGCGCCGGTGGCCCGCCTGGCCACCATGGGGCCCGGCGAGCAGCCGCACCTGGTGCCGATCGTGTTCGTGCTCATCGAGGACACCATCTACCACGGTGTGGACGCCAAGCCGAAACGCAGCACGGAGCTGCGCCGGCTGGCGAACCTGGCCGCGAACCCCAAGGCCTCCGTCCTCGTCGACCACTACGCCGACGACTGGTCCGCGTTGTGGTGGGTGCGGGCGGACGGCATGGCCCGCGACGTCGAGCCGGACGGCGCCGAGGGCCGCCGCGCCGTGGCGCTGCTGTCCGAACGTTATCCCCGGTTCCGGCTCACCGGGAGGCTGATCGCGATCGACGTGGTGCACTGGGCGAGCTGGTCGGCGCGGTAGTGCCGGCCTCCAGGTGTTCGATCGCGGCCTCCAGGACCCGGCCGGCGGGACGCCGGTTGGCCAGTGCCCGCGGCAGTCGTGCGGCGAGTTGTACGGCGGCCCGCCGCGCGACGGGATCACCCGGAGCGGCCCGCAGCAGCGCGGTGGTCTCACCGACGGCGACCCGCAGCGGCCGGCGCAGCCAGGCGGTCAGGACGCGGTTGCGGGCCGCGAGGACCCGCTTCCCGGTGTCGTCCGCGCCGGCCTGAGGGTGGTGGTGCGCCACGACGTCGGCCCGGTAGGCGAGTCCCCAGCCGGCGGTGAACAGGTCGTACGCCACCCGTGCCTCCTCACCCATGGACCGGACCACGGGGTCGAACCCGCCGATGCCGAGAAACGCCTCCCGCCGCACCACGGCCGCACAGGCGAGGAACCCCAGCACCGGCGGCCCCGGCAGGTCGTCGGCGGTGCCGAGCGGCGCCGTCGCCATGAACGCCGACACCGGGTCGGTCCGCTCGTCATCGCCCACGAGGACGTGCCCCGCGAGCAGGCCGAGGCGGGGATGCTCGGCGAAGATCCCGGCGGCGCGGTCGAGCGCGCCGGGCGCCCACCAGGAGTCGTCGCCGGCGAACGCGACGAGCGGCGTGTCGGCGACGGCGGCACCGCGGTTCCGAGCGACGGCGCCGAGGTTCCGGCCGAGCGGCAGGACGAGCACGTCGGGCGGGCAGATGGCCGGCCCTCCGACGGACCCGTTGTCGACGACAATGACCTGCGGCCGCTCGGGCAGTTCCAGCAGCCGCCCGACGGTCCGCCGCAACGCGGCGGCCCGGTTCCGGGTGGCGATGACGACGGTGACGTCGGACACCCGGCGAGGTTTCTCCCGACAGCCGTCGGTCAAACCTCCACCCGTTGCAGCTCTCTTCTGCCACGGGTTTTGTCATACGCGGGGGTTAGGTTGGCGGCGTGGATGAGGCGGGGGCGGCTCCGCGGAACCGCACCGCAGGTCAGCGGGCAGGCTGGTCGCCCAGGCCGGCGTCCCTGGCCAGCATGATGGCCTGGGCGCGGTCCGCCACCTGGAGCTTCGTGAAGATGTTCGAGACGTGGTTGCGGACCGTCTTCTGGCTGAGGGCCAGCCGCTGGGCGATCTGCGGGTTCGTCAGGTGTTGCGAGATCAGCGCCAGGATCTGGCGCTCCCGCTGGGTCAGCTCGGGAAACGGCTCCGGCGCCGCCTTGTCCAACCCGGCGAAGTATCCCATCAACCGGGTCGCGATCGCGGGGCCGAAGATCGCCTCGCCGTCGGCCACCACCTTGATCGAGCGGATGATCTCCACCCGGCGGGCGCCCTTGAGCACGTAGCCCCGGGCGCCGGCACGCAGGGCCGCGAACACCGAGTCGTCGTCGTCCGCCATGCTCAGCACGAGCACGCGGACGTGCGGGGTCGTGGCGACGATCCGTTCCGTGGCGGCGATGCCGCCCATGCCCGGCATGGCCAGGTCCAGCAGCACCACGTCCGGCTGCAGCCGGGCGACCGCCGTCAGCGCCTCCTCGCCGCTGGCCGCCTCGCCGCACACCTCCACCTCCGGGCTGGTGGCCAGCAGCGCGCGCAGGCCGGCCCGGAAGTGGTCGTGGTCGTCGACGACCAGCACCCGTACCGCATCGGTCACGGTCCCACCTCCAGCGGCAGCCGCGCCGAGACACTCGTCCCGGACGGCGACGACGTGACGCTCAGCGTGCCACCGAGCTCCTCGGCCCGCTCGCGCATCGAATGCATCCCCACCCCACCAGTCACGGTCGCCCCCGGTGCCACGGTCGGCGTGCCGTGGCCGTCGTCGGTGACGACCAGCACCAGCCAGCCCTCGTCGAGCCGCAGCCGCAGGCGTACCGCGGTGGCCCCCGCGTGCCGGCGCGCGTTGGCGAGCGCCTCGAGCGCGATCCGGTACGCGGCCACCTCGGTCGCGGCGGGCAGCAAGGCCGCGGCCGGCAGGCCCGACAGGTCCTCCGGCGCGTCGACGGTGACCCGCGGCCCGCCGGTGCCGGACCAGCCGGCGAGGTGCGACCGGAGCGCGCCGACCAGGCCGAGCGTGTCGAGTGCCGGCGGGCGCAGGCCCTCGACGAGCCGCCGCACGTCGGCGACGGCGGTCCGCGCGTCGGCGACGATCTCCTCGAGCAGCCGCTTCGCCTCCTCGCCGCCGATCTCCTGGGCGGCCTCGGCGCGCATGGTCAGCCCGGCCAGAGTGGGGCCGAGGCCGTCGTGCAGGTCACGGCGCAGCCGGCGGCGCTCCTCCTCGCGGGCGACGACGAGCTGCTCGCGGGAGCGGCGCAGGTCGGCGGAGAACCGGACCGCCTGGACGGCGACGCCGATGTGCCGGGCCAGGTCCTCGAGCAGCCGCAGGTCCCGCGGCCCGAGCGCCGCCTCGCCGGGTCGGGGGCCGAGCAGCAGCGTGCCCACGGGTTCCCCACCGGCGACGAGCGGCAGCGCGGCCGGGTTCGGCGGGCGGGTGCCCAGTTCGTACGAGCGGCCGCCGCTGACCTCGATCCCGACGTACGACAGTTGCAGCGCCTCCCGGACCGTCGCGGTGCCGGTCTCGAGGATCGCCCCCGGGTCGGGCACCTGGGCCAGGCGCTCCCCCAGCCGGGCCAGGACGGTGTACGGGTCGTCGCGCTCTCCGTACACGAGCAGGTTGACCCGCCGCTGCAGCCACTGGCGCAGCGCGCCGAAGACGAGCGCGGCCACCACGGCGGCGACGACCGAGGACGCGCCGAGCACCCCGACGACCAGCAGGTAGGCACCGGCGACGCCGGCGGACAGGGCGACGAACACGACGGTACGACTGATGAGCAGGTCGATGTCGAACAGCCGGTGACGCAGGACGGCGATGCCGATGCCGGCCGGGATGAGCACGATCGACAGCCCGCCGACGACGTCCCAGGGCTCGTCGGCGAGCGGCCAGATGCGGTCGGGCCGGGCGTCGAGCAGACCGGCGGCGAGCCGCCCGAGCACGACGAGCGCGACCAGCCCGACCGCGTAGGCGAGCCAGCGGGCCTGCTGCCGCCGGGCCCCGGTGAGCGTCCGGGTGTGCAGGGCGACGGCGCCGGCACCCACGACGAACACGACCCCGGCGGCGATGGTGAAGACGGCCTCGGCGACCGGTGCGACGCCGGCGAACGCGGCCACGCCGAGCGGGTTGGCCGGGGCCTGCGGCCGGACCTGGTCGTTCGTCCCGGGCAGCAGGGCGCCGGTCACCGCGGCGACGGCGGCCACGACGAGGAGGCCCCACACGGCGGGACGCCACCGCTGCGGGAGCCGGCCGTCCGGGAAGTAGGCCGGCACGAGGGCGAGGCCGAGGTTGCTCGGCACCCACAGCCAGGTCTGCGGCCAGGCGAGCACGGCGCTGCCGGTGCGGACCGCCGCCTGGCCGCAGCACTCGAGCAGGGCGAAGCCCAGGGCGCTGCCGAGCAGCAGCGGGCCGACCGGGTTGCCGGGGCGGCGGCGCATGATGAGCCCGCCGGTGACGGCGCAGGCGGCGACCGACGGCAGGTGGCTGACGTCGGCCACGGACGCGCCGTTGCGCAGCGCGAGCCAGCCGGCCACGACGGCCAGGACCAGGCTCGCGCCGCACAACGGCCAGGCGATCCGCGCGATGTTCATCGTCAGCGACAGTAACGATCACCCGGTCCCGGTGACGCGGGACGGTGTCCCGGCCGGATCGGGATTCTCACCGCGCCGGCCGCTTCAGCCGCGCCGGCCCGCCGAACCGCGCCGGCCGCCGAACAGGAACGCCAGGCCGGCCACGAACACCCACAGGCCGCCGGGGAACAGCGCCCCGTACTGCGCCGGGAACACCTGCGTGGCGAACACCAGCAGCGCGAGCAGCGCGCTGACCGCGGCCAGCCAACGGCTCGCCGAGCCGTGCCGGAACCCGCCGACGGCGACGGCGGCCGCGCTGACCCCGGCACCCACCCACAGCCACGCGATCGTGTTGTAGATCTCGACGAGGCTCGCAATGGTGTCCGGGTCCCAGCGTTCGGGTTCGCCGAGCGCCCAGTACAGCTCGGTACTGATGCCGCCGCCGACGACGAGCGTCGCGGCGACGAGACCGAGGCCGGCGGCGGCGACGCCGGGGACGAGGCTGCCGGCGGGCTCCTGCGCGCCGAGGTGACGGCGCAGCCCGGCGGCGAAGATCAGGATGCAGACCGCCGCGACGGAGCACACGACCTGGTACGCCCAGACGTACGCCCGATGGTCGGCGATGGCGGCGACGACCAGGGTGTTGTCCTTGATCCCGTCGCCCACGGTGGCGGTGAGGTCGGCGCCGACGAGGAGGCCGGCCAGGCCGACGAGGCCGCCGAGGGCGCCGCTGAGTGCCCAGCCGCGCCCGACGCGGCGGGGAGTTTCGGGGAAAGTGGTGGTCATGGCGGACACGGTGCCGCCGGTGCGACCCGGGCCGGACCGGCCGGCGGTCCCGCCGGGCCGGGAGCATTGTCCCGTCGCGCCGGACCGGCGTAGGACCGCGGTGCCGGGGTGAACCGGCGCCACCCGGCGGCGGGGCACCATGCGGGCATGGAACCGTTCGACCGCACGTCCGCCCTGGCCAAGGTCCAGTCCGCCGAGGACGCCTGGAACACCCGGGACCCGGTCCGGGTGGCCGCCGCCTACTCCGCCGACTCGGTGTGGCGCAACCGGGACCAGTTCATCCGCGGCCGCGACGAGATCGTCGAGTTCCTGCGCGCCAAGTGGGCCCGCGAGCTCGACTACGCGCTGCGCAAGAGCCTGTGGACGTTCGGCGCGAACCGGATCGCGGTGCGCTTCCAGTACGAGTGCCACGACACCGCCGGGCAGTGGTGGCGCAGCTACGGCAACGAGCTGTGGGAGTTCGACGCCGAGGGGCTCATGCGCCGCCGTGAGGCGAGCATCAACGACGTGCCGATCGAGCCCGCCCAGCGGCGTATCTTCGGCCCGCGCCCCGAGTCCGAGCGGGGCGTCGACCCTCCCCTCCGCTAGGGTGCGTCCGCCAGGTCGAGGTGCTCGCGCAGGGTCGTGCCCTCGTAGGCGGTGCGGTAGACGCCGCGCTCCTGCAGCTCGGGCACCAGCCGGTCGACGATGTCCTCGGCCGTGCCCGGGATGAGCTGCGGCAGCAGGTTGAAGCCGTCGACGGCCCGGTCCCGCACGTACCGCGCCCATTCGTCGGCGATCTGCCCGGGCGTGCCGACAAACGTGTTGTGCGCCGGCGACACCTCGATGACCAGGTCGCGGATCGACAGGTTCCGCGCGGCGGCCAGTTCCCGCCACTGCCGGACCCGGTCGAGCTTGCCGGTGCGCAGCTCGATCGGGATGGTGCCGCGCGACGGGTCGAGCTCCCCCTCGGCCGGTTCGACGTCCGGCAGCGGCCCGTCCGGGTCGTAGCCGGAGAGGTCCTTGCCCCAGAACTGCTCCAGGTAGGCGATCGCGCGCGGCCCGGTGGTCTGCTCGCGGCGGATCCACCGGGCACGCTCCTCAGCGTCGGCGGGCGTGTCGCCGAGCACCACGGAGGCACCGGGCAGGATGCGCAGGGAGTCGGGTGAGCGGCCGTACGAGGCGAGCCGCTGCCGCAGGTCGGCGGCGTACGCGACGGCCTTGTCGTAGTCGGTGTTCGCGGAGAACACCACGTCGGCGTGGCGGGCGGCGAGGTCCCGGCCGCCGGGCGAGTCCCCCGCCTGGAAGATGACCGGCCGGGCGCCGGGCACCGTCGCCCTGGCGCGCAGGGTCACCAGGTCCGAGTCGCGCTCGACGACCCCTTCGGACGCCCAGAGCTCCTTGGCCGCTTCGACGAACGTGGCCGCCCGCTCGTAGCGGCGTTCGTGCGGCAGCCAGCCGCCGTGCCGGAAGTTCTCGCCGGTCCAGGCGTTGTCGGTGGTGACGACGTTCCAGCCGGCGCGCCCGCCGGAGACGAGGTCGAGGCTCGCGAGCCGCCGGGCGAGATCCGCCGGGAAGTTGTACGTCGTGTTCTGCGTCGCGACCAGCCCGATGCGGGACGTCACCGCGGCGAGCGCGGCCAGCTGGGTGATCGCGTCGGGCCGGCCGGCCACGTCGAGGTCGTGGACGCGCCCGCGGTTCTCGCGCACCCGCAGGCCCTCGCCGAGGAAGAAGGCGTCGAACAGGCCGCGTTCGAGGGTCTGCACGATGCTGACGAACGTGTCGATGTGGACGTGGGGCGCCGCGTCGGGCGCGGCCCACAGCAGGTTGGGCCCGACGCCGGTGTGGAAGAAGCCGAGGTGCAGCCGAGGACTCATGGCGATCCCTTTCAGGCGGACTGGGCGTAGACGCTGACGGGGCGGGGCAGGCCGAGCGTGTCGCGCAGCGTGGGACCGTCGACGGGGCGGCCGGGCGCGATCTGCGTGGCCAGCACCGCGAAGTCCTCCGGCGTGGCGGGATGCAGCCGGACGCCGTCGACGACGCCGGCGAGGTCGGCCAGCAGTGTGCGGAGCGCGGCGACGGACCCGCCGGGCCGGAGCCGTTCCGCGGTGACCGGCCCCGCGCCGGTGAAGGCGGCGTCCACCTCGGCGAAGACGAGCGGGGCACCCTCGGCCCGGGCGCGGGCGACCCGGTCGGCCAGGGTGGTCGAGGCGTCGGCGCCGACGAGGGCCACGTCGGCCCGGCCGGTGACGCCGAGCGTGTCGGCGGCGAGCACGACGACCTGGCCCTGCGGCGGCCTGGGCGTGATGAGCGGTCCGGTCACCGTGAACGAGGCGCCCTCGAAGTGCACGTGGTGCACGCGGTCGGCGTCGAGGTACCGCCCGGCGGCCACGTCCCGGACGACCGCGTCGTCCTCCCAGGAGTCCCAGAGCCGCCGGGCGACGTCGACGACGTCGGCGGTCTCGCGGCGCAGGTCGGCGTCGGCGAGCGGGGTGCGGCCGACCGTGGCGAGCTCGCCGGCACCGTTCGGCGCGGTGACCACCCAGGCGGCGCGGCCCTGCGAGGCGTGGTCGAGGCTGGCGAGCTGGGTCGCGACGTGGAAGGGCTCGGTGGTCGTGACGGGCAGCGCCGGGGCCAGGCCGACGCGGGTGGTGCGCCGGGACAGGTACGCGGCCCGGACCCCGGCTTCGATCCGCGTCCCGGACGGCGGAGGCAGCGGCCCGTCGTCCAGGGTGACCAGCGCGAACCCGGCGGCCTCGGCCCGCTCGACGGCGGCGACCAGTGCCGGGACGGAGTCGGTGACGCCGTCGAGCTCGACGGCGAGGTGCAGCTGCGGGGGTGCACTCATAGGGGGACCTCCTCGGTCTCATGCCGCCGGCGACGGCTGGCGTTTCGCGCCGTCGGCGACGGCGAACAGCAGCGAGAGCAGCACGAGACCCAGGCACAGCAGCGTGCCGTAGGTCAGTGCCGTGCGGTACGACGGGACGGGCCCGGCCGCCGTGTGCAGGAAGATGCCGGTGACGGCGGCGATGCAGACGCTGGCGGACAGCCGCTGCGACAGCTGGAGCATCGCGGCGCTGAGCCCGCCCGCGCCGGGCGGCGCGTGGGTCAGCGTGAGGGCCTGGTTGGGCGCGTTGATGAGCCCGCCGGCCGCACCGGTGACGAACTGGCTGATCCCGAGCGCCAGCACCACCCCGTTCGGCGGCAGTACCGCGGTGGACACGGCGGCGGCGCCGATGCTGACGGCGGCGACGGCGAGGGCGGCGGTCACCCCGTGCCGGCCGAACCGGCTGACGAGCCGGTTGCTGGCGGTCGACGACGCCGCGAACCCGGCCGCGCCCGGCAGGGTCAGCGCGGCCGCCGCCAGCGGGGAGAAGCCGAGGCCGTCCTGGAGGAACAGGGACAGCACCAGGTTGAGGGCGAGGGTGGCGCCGAAGTAGCACATGGCGACGAGCGTGCCGAGCACGAAGCCGCGGCTGCGGGTCAGTGCGGGCAGCAGCAGCGCGGTACGGCCCCGGGCGGTGTACCGGCGTTCCCAGCGCAGCAGCGCGACGGTGAGGGCCGCGGCGGCCCAGACCCACCACCAGCCGCCGCCGGTGCCGACGAGCGGCAGCAGCAGGCACAGCGTGGCGGCGGCGAGCAGCACCAGGCCGGGCAGGTCGAGGTGGGTGCGCCGGCCGTCCGGCCGCCCCCTCGGCAGGAGCTTGAGCGCCAGCGGTACGGTCACCAGCGCGAACGGCAGGTTGAGCAGCAGGACCAGCCGCCACCCCGGGTCGGGGCCGGCCAGGTGCAGGATGAGCCCGCCGATCGGCGGCCCGACCGACCCGGCCACGCCGCCGACGACGGCGTAGGCGGCCAGCGCGCGGACCCGGTCGGCGCCGGTGAAGAGGTCCTGGAACAGGCCGATGATCTGCGGGTTGACCACCCCGGCGCCGGCGCCCTGGACGAGGCGGGCGGCGGCGACCAGCCACGCCTCGCCGGACAGTGCGGCGACGATCCCGCCGGCGGCGAAGACGAGGAGGCCGGCGGCGAAGAGCGTGCGCCGGCCGTACATGTCGCCCAGCCGTCCCGCGGGGACGAGCGCGAGGCCGAACGTGAGCGAGTAACCCGCCATGATCCACTGGAGCGGGGCGTCGGCGGCGCCGAGGGAGCCGCGCAGCGCCGGCATCACGACGTTGAGGACGGACTGGTCGAGCAGGGTGGTGAAGCCGGCGCCGAGGCAGGCCACCAGAACCAGCCGGTGCGCGACCTCCGGACGCTCGCGGACTCCGGTCAGCGCCACCGCACCGCCTTCCCGACTGTTCCGATATGGTTACTGGGATTTTGCCGCGACACGGACCGCATGGCCAGGCTCGTGCGGTACCAAATCATGTATTTTCGATCTCATTGCTGGAGAAAGATTCGGCCGGACCGTTGACGGAGAAATTCGGCCCCGCGGGCAGATCGCAACGAAGATCGGGCCGTCCCGCACCACACTCTCGGAGATCACCGCGATCGCACGGGTAGCTCAGCTGTTGCAGCTTCAGGGAGCCTGTTGCGTAATTCGCCGGGACAGCGCTGGCGGCCCGACTACGCGCCGATCTTGGAGTTGTGGCGCCATGAACCTCCGAATTTGTCCGGATTTGTCAGGGACCACAACTCCAAGATCGGCGCGGTTGTCGGGGTTGACGCACGAGGGATCCGAATTGCGCAACAGGCTTCAGGGCTGCGAAAGGCGGTCGAGCGCGCGGCGGCCTGGTCGTCGCCCGCTCCTTGACCCGCTGCGCCCGCCGCCGCTAGCCGCCCGTGCGCTGCGACGTCGCCGGCTGGGCGGCGTCGTTGCTGATCAGCTCCGGATGCGCGGCGACGAAGGCTTCCACCTGGTTGGTGGCGATCGCGGTCAGCAGTTCCTTGGCGGTGTCGTCGAGGAACTCGTACCACTGGCCGTTGATGGACTGCGAGTTGAACTTCCCGTTGTTGACCTTCAGTGTGACCATCCGGTCGGGCTTGATGCCCTTGAGCGTGAAGATCCAGTCAGCGAGCTCGACGTTGTTGTCGTAGAACGACACGGCCCTGCCGACCGAGTTGAGCACCTTGTTGACCTTGATCGGGTTGGCGACCACACCGGCGCTCGTGGCCTTGGCCGCCATCGCCTTGATGAACTGCTGCTGGTGGCGCTGCCGGCCGTAGTCGCCGTCGTTGTTGGCCATCTTGTCCCGCTGGCGGACGTAGTCGAGCGCCTCCCACGCCGCCATGTCGTAGCAGCCGACCTCGTAGATCTGCGGGCGCATGTTCGGCTTCAGACCGGTCGGGTTGCCGTCGGCGTTGAAGTAGTACGGCACCCCCTCCTTCCCGGTCCGCGTGTCCCAGCCGGTGTGGACCGAGGTGACCTTCTCGTCGACACACATGTGAACGCCGCCGAGCGCGTCGACCAGTCCCTTGAAGCCGTCGAAGTTGACGATCGCGGCGCCGTTGAACTTCAGCCCGCCGACGAGGCTGCTCACCGTCCTGGCCAGTAGTTCCAGGCCGCCGTCCCGGCCGCCGCCGTTCTGGTACCCGAACTGGAACGCCGAATTGATCTTGCCGGTGCCCCCGTCGTACTTCGTCTTCGGCGACGACGGGATCTGCACCCGCGTGTCGCGGGGAATCGACGTGAGGTACACGGCGTCGTGCGACGACGGCACGTGCGCGATGATGATCGAGTCGGCGCGCACACCCATCGCCTCGTTGCCGACGCGCTCGTCGATGCCGACGAGCAACAGGTTGATCGGGCCGTCGATCGACGCGCCCTCGGCCGCCGCGTCGCCGAGGCCGCCCTCGTGCGTGATCTGGCCGCTGTAGTGATCCAGCAGCACCTTGCCGCCGACCAGCACCCCGCCGCTGGCGACCAGCAGCAGCGCCCCGAACAGCAGCGACAGCCGGGCCCACAGCGGGTCCTTCCGGGACCTGCCGCTCCTCGCCTGCCTCCTCGTCACGTGCACCCCCAGCGCGCCACCACAGGTTTCCCTCGTGTTCCGTCGCTAAGACGGGTGCAGTACGGCCGGACGTTGCAGTTCCGGATCACCGACAGTTTCGATCACCCCGCGAGTCCGGCATGCACACTCGTGGTAGACAGTGGGTCCGGTCCGGGCCAGAGGGGGAAACGCACAGTGGGCGTGCTGCAACGCTTCGAAAAGCGGCTGGAAGGCATCGTCGAGGGCACCTTCGCAAAGGTGTTCAAAGGGGTCGTCCACCCCGTCGAGATCCTCAATGCCATGCAGCGGGAGGCCGACGCGCACAAGACCACCGTGCCGGGCGGCCGCATCCTCGTGCCGAACCGGTTCGTGATCGAGCTCTCACCCAACGACCACTCGCGCCTGGCGCCGTACGCGTCCGCGCTCGCCCAGGAGCTCGCGCAGTCGCAGGCGGAGTACATCGGCGAGCAGGGCTGGGCCGTCTACGGCGACGTGTTCGTCGAGGTCGACCGCGGCGAGGCCCTCGACACCGGCCTGTTCCGGATCGTCGCGAGCGTCCACACCGGCGGTGAGACGCCCGCCCGGCAGGCGTTCGGGGTGCGGCTGGTGACCGACGAGGGCGGCAACTACCTGCTGCCGGTCGGCTCGACCGTGATCGGCCGCGGCGACCAGGCGACGGTGCGCCTGCCCGACGTGCGCGCCTCACGCCAGCACGCACGGCTGGACTACGACGGCAACCGGGTGGTGCTGACCGATCTGGGCTCGGCGAACGGCACGCTGGTCAACGGCCGGCGCGTCGCGACGGCGGCCCTCAACCCCGGTGACGAGATCGTCATCGGCAGCACCCGCCTGACGTTCCGCGTCGACGGCAGTGCCGAGCCGACCCGGGTCACCCGCTATCCGGACCAGCGCTTCCCGGGCTGACCCACCGGCGCTCCAGCAGCGCCGGCCGCCACCCGACGGCGAGCCCGGCGAGCACCCGGAACCCTGCTTCCCACCGCGGCTGCCGGGCGTTCACGAGCGGCGTGTGGTCCGCGGCCGCCCCGCCGCGGACCACACCAACCACCACCCGAGTGGTCGCGGTCGCCCGTGCCGACCCGCAAATGAATCCTATCGGAGTAGTAGGAAAACTGATAGACTGATTTCGTGAACGGCCATGCGTACCAGTCCCGGCGGATCGTGCCGCAGCTCGTCCTGACACGGGTGTTCAACCGGATCGTCCGGGTCACGCACCGGCTCGTCGGGTTCGGCGCCGAAGGACCACCCGAGCCGCTGCCCTGGGCGGAGCTCGCGACGGAGCGCACGCTGCGCCGCATCGCCCGCCAGGCCGAGGCGCAGTTCGACCCGGTGGCGGAAGGCAGGCCAGCGAGATGAGCATGGGCGCGGTGCTGCACCCCACCGAGCTGCGCCGGGTCTTCGGCGCGTTCCCGACCGGCGTCACGGCCATCGCCGCGTTCGTCGACGGCACACCCGCCGGACTCGCCGCCAGCTCGTTCACGTCGGTGTCGCTCGACCCGCCGCTCGTGTCCGTCTGCGTCGCCAAGACCTCGACCACCTGGCCGGTCCTGCGCCGCGCCGGCCGGCTCGGGGTCAGCGTGCTCGGCGCGCACCAGGAGCATCTCGGCCGCCAGCTGAGCGCCCGCGGCGGCGACCGCTTCGCCGGCGCGACGTGGCGGGCCAGCAACAACGGCGAGATCCTGCTCGACGGCGCCTGCGCCTGGCTCGACTGCAGCATCGAGAGCGAGATCCCGGCCGGTGACCACGACATCGTCCTGCTGCGCGTCCACGACCTCGACGCCGACCGCGCCGTTGCCCCGCTGGTGTTCCACCAGAGCACCTTCGGCCGGCTCCAGCAGGCCGCCTAGCAGCCGCGGAGGAACCGGTCGAGGACCCGCGCGCCGAACTCCAGGCCGTCCACCGGCACCCGCTCGTCGACACCGTGGAACAACGCGGTGAAGTCCAGGTCCGGGGGCAGCCGCAGCGGGGCGAAGCCGAAGTGCCGGATGCCGAGCAGCTGGAAGGACTTGGCATCGGTACCGGCCGAGAGCATGTACGGCAACACCCGCGCCCCCGGATCCTCGGCCGAGATCGCCGCGGCCATGGCGTCGACCAGGTGCCCGTCGAAGGTCGTCTGCACGGGCGGCAGGGTGTCCCACTCCTGCTCGACGTCGGGGCCGAGCACCTCGGCGAGCGTGCGTTCGAACGCCTCCTCCCGCCCGGGCAGCATCCGGCCGTCGACCGTCGCCTCGGCCACGGCCGGCACCACGTTGGCCTTGTACCCGGCGTGGAACATCGTCACGTTCGCCGTGTCGCGCAACGACGCGCCGATCATCCGCGCGAGTGAGCCGAGCCGCGCGACGGCCGCCTCGGGGTCGTCCTCGTCGAACGGCACCCCGGTCAGCTCGGCGACCCCCTGCAGGAACTCCCGCACCGGCTCGGTGAGCACCACCGGGAACCGGTGCGCGTCGAGCCGGGCCACGGCGGCGGCGAGCTTCGCCACGGCGTTGTCGGTGTGGATCATCGAGCCGTGCCCGGCCGCGCCGCGGACCTTCAGCCGCAGCCACATCACGCCCTTCTCGGCGGTCTCCACGAGGTACGCTCGGACGCCGTCACGCACCGTCAGCGAGAACCCGCCGACCTCGCTCACCGCCTCCGTCACGCCCTCGAACAGCTCCGGCCGGTGCTCGACGAGCCAGCGGGCACCCTGGAAGCCGCCGGCCTCCTCGTCGGCGACGAAGGCGAAGACGATGTCCCGTGGCGGCACCACGCCGTCACGCTTGAACCGCCGCGCCACCGCGAGGCTCATCGCCACCATGTGTTTCATGTCGATCGCGCCGCGGCCCCAGACGTACCCGTCGCGGACCTCGCCGGAGAAGGGGTGCACGGTCCACCCGTCGGGGTCGGCCGGCACCACGTCGAGGTGGCCGTGCACCAGCAGGGCACCGCGGCCGGGGTCGGCACCGGGCAGCCGGACGACGACGTTGCCGCGGCCCTTGCCGCCGGACTCGACGTAGATCGGGTCGTAGCCGGCGTCGGTGAGCCGCTCCGCCACGTATTCGGCGGCGGCCCGCTCCCCCACGCACGTCGCCGGGTCGTCGGTGTTCGTGGTGTCGATCCGGATCAGCTCGCTCGTGAACCTGACGACCTCGTCCGCCGCGGATGTCATCGCACGACGGTAGCCGGGCGCCGGCGCACGATCGCACTCCGCCCCGCGGACGCCGGCTCCGGCCACGCCACGACGTCGTATCGGATTTGGGCGGCAGGCGCCGGCGCACCGCGGTCCGCCCCTCCGCCTCCGGCGTCTCGGGGGTGCGACGTGTTCCGGCTGTCGGCGGCGAGCGGCGGATTCACAGGGTATTGGCAGATCCACGGGATTGCGGTGCCAGGTTGTGACCGCACCGTCGGCAGGAGAACGACCACAGGACGTACCGAAGGGGACATCCATGACCGAGGACGCAACATACGGTGCCGGGCCGGCACCCTCGGCGCCGCCGGCCACCGCGCCCGGTGACGGCGGGCCGGGCGGCTCGAGGCACTCGAAGCTCAAGGTCGCCATCGTGGCGGCCGTCTCGGGCGTGATCGTGGTCGGTGGCGGGGTGGCCGTCGCAAACGCCGCGAGCACCAGCGGGGCCGTCGCCCAGCAGGGACCGGGCCACGGCGGCGACGGGCCGGGCGGCCGGGGCGGCCGTGTCGAACGCGGCGGCGTCAAAGGGGCGCTGCACGGCGACTTCGTGGTCAAGGACGGCAGCGGCAAGTACGTCACGCAGCGCCTCCAGTCGGGCGCCGTGACCGCGGTGAGCTCGACGTCGATCACGGCGAAGAGCGAGGACGGCCACAGCACCACGTTCACCGTCGGCACGGACACGAAGGTGAACCACGGCTCGAGCACGATCGGTGACGTCAAGGTGGGCGACACGGTCACCGTGGTCGGCGTCGTGTCCGGCGACACCGCGACCGCCACGTCGATCGTCGACGCGGCCCTGCGCACGCACAAGGACGGCGACCCGGACAAGGGCCCGGGCAAGGGCGGCGGCCGCGGCCCGCGGGGCTCCGCCTCCCCGTCACCGAGCAAATGACAGCGGTCACACCCGGCGCCGCCGGCGGGCCAGCACGACCGTGACCGCGGCGGCGGCGACCAGGAGCGCCGCCGCCGTCGCCACGGCCGGGAGCGGCCCGTCCTCGGACGGCAACACCGCGTCCGGGTGGACCGGGCCCGGGTCGCCGATCGGGTTGCGGTCCGTGGCCGGCACGTCGGCGGTGACCGCCTCGAACGGGTCGACGATGCGCGGCCGCACCGCGGACGCGGGACTCGCGGTCCGCAGCAGGCGGTTGAGCACGCCGGCGACGTCGAGATCCGGCCGGGCGGCGCGGATCAGCGCGGCCACCGCGGCGACGTAACCGGCGGCGGCGGTGTCCGGTTCCACCGCTCCGGTGTACCCGCCCTGACCGGCGGCCGCGACCAGCATGGGCTCGCCGGGTGCCACCAGGTCGGCGGCGGCGGCGCGGCGTTCGCCCGTGCCGTCGACGGCGCCGACGGTGAGCACCCCGGACAGGTCGGGGTTCTCCGGATGGGCCGGCCGCACGACGACAGCACCGCGCCGCACCGCGCCGGCCACCGCCTCCACGGAACCCTGGTCGAGGGGACCGCCCGGGATGAGCATGACCCGGACGCCCCGGCCGGTCAGCCAGCGCACGGCCGGCCCGGTCAGCTCGTCCGCCCCGCCGATCCCGCCGACGGCGACGACCTCGGCCTCCGGCGCGACGCCGAGCAGGCCGGTCCCGCCCTTGGCGACCATGACGGACACGACGCCGGTGTGGCCCGAGGCGTCGACGGCCAGGGCGTCACGGACGGGGCCGGGTGGCGCGTCGGTGCGCACGTCGCCGCCCTTTCCGTCGTACCAGGCCGGGGACGACACCTGACCCTGGAGATCGGGGTGGCCGGCGTCGACGCCGTTGCCGACGAAACCGATGGTGACGCCGGCGCCACGCGTCACCCGCTGGGTCTGTGGCACACGCAACGCGTCGAGATACCACTGCTGGTCGCGGGCCGGTCCGCCGTCCTGCGCGACGGCGGCGGGCAGGACGGGCAGCGTCGCGGTGAGCGCGGTGACCGGGTCGACCAGGCCCCAGCCCACTTGTGGGTTGTGCTGAACGGGGCCGAGGGCCGTCACATGGAGCCGGCGGATCACGTCGGGCCCGCTCGCGTCCGGATACTTCGCGCGGACCAGCGCGGCGACGCCCGCGACGACGGCCGGGGCGAGGTCGGTGCCGGCGGACGTGAGGTGTCCGTCGCCGGAGGCGAGCCTCGCCACGCTGACGAGGTTGTCGCCGGGCGCCGCCAGGTCGAGGTCGAGGCCGGTCTGGCTGTTGGCGACCGGCCTGCGGTCCCGGTCGGTGGCGACGACGGACACGACACCGGGCAGCGCGGCGACGGTGGGCAGCACCGGCCACGCCAGGCCGGCCGGCGCGACGACGACCGCACCGGCCGCGACGGCCGCCCGGACGGCGCGGCGGAGGTCGCCGGTGACCTCGGTGTTCGGATCGGGCAGGGCGATGACGCCGGCCCTCGCGGCGACGGCGGCGTCGATCCCCCGGGCGACGGCCGCCGGGTCGCGCTCCTTCGTGCCGGCGCCGACCCGGACCGGCAGGACCTTCGCGCGGGGCGCGATGCCGAGCAGCCCGGTCCCGCCGTCACCCCGGGCGGCGATCAGCCCGGCGGCGTGGGTGCTGCGGTGGCCGCCGGAGGTGCTCTTCACCGTGGCCACGTCGACCGCCGGCAGCAGCGCGCCCTTGAGGTCCCGGTGGTCGTCGACGCCGTCGCCGAGCAGCGCCACGGTGACGCCGTCGCCCCGGCTGAGCCTGTGCGCCTCGGCGAGGCGCAGCAGCTCGACGTGCCACGCCTCGCCGGGCCGGGCGACGTCGGCCCGCGCCGGCGCCACGGCGATGCCGCTCACGGCGAGCACGGCCGCGAGGACGAACACCGGGCGCCTCATGCGTTGACCACCGACTGGGGCCAGCGACCGCCGCCGATCTCGCTGTGGTCGGCGATCTCGACGGCGAGCCTCTGGACGCTCCCGACGACCTCGGCGAGGCGCTCGGCGAGGTGCGCGGAGTAGCCGATGAGCTCGCCGACCACGGTGCCGACGAGCTCGGCGAAGTCCTGCAGCGACGCCGGGAACTGGGTGACCACACCCGCCGCGGTGGCACTGCCCTCCAGGCAGGTCGTGGCCAGGCCCTCGGCGACCCGGGCGACCCGGTCGGCCAGCCTGGCCATGTAGCCGGTGTTGGCCGCGGCGACCTCCACCAGCCAGCCGCTCGTGGTCCTGGCCTTGCCGATCGACTGGTTGAGCGCGTCGAGCTGCTCGCGGGCGACGCCGAGATACGCCGACCTGGCCGGGCCGTCCCAGTACGCGAGGTTCTTGCCGGGCGGGTCGAGGTCGGCGGCGATGTCGGAGACCGGGGTGACGACCACGGGCAGATACCGCAGGCCGGTGTCCATCAGCGACAGCACCGGCAGCGAGCGGGAGAACGCGGACTCGGCGCGCCCGAGGACCTCGTCGACCTGCCGGCGGACCGAGTCGAGCAGTTCCCGGATGCGCCGCAGCGCGTCTTTGGCGTCGTCGGTCACCCACTCGACGAACGAGTCCCACCAACTGTTGCCGCCGAGCCAGCGCTCGACGACGTGGATGCCGTCGTCGACCCGTCTCGCGAGCAGCTCCCACTCGGCACGGACGTCGGCGACGCCCCGCTCGACGGCCGAGACGGCCAGGCGGAACACGCCGAGGGTCGCCTCGGCGTGTTGCTGGTTCGGGTCCGGGAATGTCATGGTCTCGATCCGGGTCAGGCGTGCCAGAGCGCGTCGAGATCGATCACGCTATGGTCGTCGGCGTCCTCGTACCAGTCGGCGCAACTGCGCAGCACGGCCGCGATCTCGTGGAACTCGGTGGTCGCGTCGGTGAACAGCGTGGTGAGGTGGGCGCGCATGGTCTCGTAGACGCGGGACTGGTCGGCGGAGCCCACGGCGCCGGAGACGTCGGCGACCGCGAACCCGGACGGCGGGATGCCCAGGCCGGCCATCCCGGCGCGGACCCCGTCCATCCGGTCGCCGAAGTCGTCCCACTTCGCCGCCTCGGCACGGATCGCCGCGGTGGCGGCCCGGATCGCCGGTGCGGAGTAGTAGTCGTAGCCGTTGTCACCCATCGACGGTCACCTCCGGGCGGTGCCGGCGAGCACGGAGCGCAGCTCACCGGTCAGCCGGTCGGCGCCGGACGCGGGCAGTGCGGCGGGATCGATCCACACCTCGGTCACGTCGCCGCGGTCGAGGCGGAGCCGGACGAGGCCCGACGGGCCGGTGACGGTGTCCGGCACCGGCTCGGCGCGCGCGGGACGGCTGCGCTCCAGGCGATCGAGCCGGCGGTGGGCGTCCGCGACGCGACGGCGGTCGTCCCCGGCCGGCGGCTGCTCGACGGCGGGCGGCTGCTCGACGGCGGCCGGCTGCTCGGCGGCCGGCGGTGCGGCAGGAGCCTGCCGGCCGTGGCGGGCGCGGACGATCGCGGCGACGGCGGCCTTCGAGCGGGCGTCGGCGAGCGCCTCGACCACCGCGCGGCCGAGCCCGGCCGTGCCCACGCGCCCGGCACAGCCGCCTGCGAGATGGATGTCGATGAATCTGCCGATAGGGTCGACAACGGCGGAGACCATGCCGGCCGGATCACGCCCGTCGATGCGGTCCGGTCCGGAACCCAGCTCCCCCAACAAGAATTCGTGCATGCGCGCACCGTCGAACTGTCCCACCGGTCCCCCTCCGATGTGCCGTCTGCGTGCCGGCCGCCGCACATAGTACCTAGGGTGGACGACATGGACGAACTGCGAAGAGCCCTCGCGACACGGGTGGACGACGGAGAGTTACCGGGCCTGGTGTACGCCGTCGCGACCGCCGGCGGCGCGATCCGCGTCGATGCGATCGGCGTCAAGGAGTTCGGCGGCGGCGAGCCGATGCGGCGGGAGACGGTGTTCCGCATCGCGTCGGTCACCAAGCCGATGCTCGCCGCGGTCACGATGATGCTCGTCGAGGACGGCGCGCTCGCGCTCGCGGAGCCGGTCGACCGGCTGCTGCCCGAGCTGGCCGACCGGCGGGTGCTGCGCCGTCCCGACGGACCGCTGGACGACACCGAGCCGGCCGCGCGGCCGATCACGGTCGAGGACGTGCTCACCTTCCGGATGGGCCACGGGATCCTGCTCGACCCGGCGGCGGACCCGCCGGTCAACCCGCCGTACCCGGTCGTGCGGGCCGCACAGGAGCTGCGGCTGACGCTGGCCGAGCCGGACCCGCGCACCCCGCACGGCGTCGACGAGTGGACGAAGCTGTTCGGCACGCTACCGTTGCTGCACCAGCCGGGGACGCACTGGACGTACAACTCCAGCGCCCTCGTCCTCGGTGTGCTGGTCGCCCGCGCGGCGGGGCGCCCGCTCGAGACGGTCATGCGGGAGCGGCTCTTCGGCCCGCTGGGCATGACCAAGACCGGTTTCTCGCTGCCGCCCGAGCTGGCGAACGGCCTGCCGGCGTACTACCTCGGCGGCGAGCGGCAGGAGGTCTCCCGGCCCGACGAGTGGGCCCGGCCGCCGGCGTTCCCGTCGGGTGCGGGCGGGCTGGCGTCCACTGTGGACGACGTGCTGACGTTCGGCCGGTTCCTGCTCGCCGGTGGTGTCCACAACGGGACGCGGCTGCTGCGGGCGGAGTCGGTGGCGCGCATGACGACGAACCACCTGACGCCGGAGCAGATCGCGGGCGGCGGGATGCTGCTCGGCGGCCATGGCTGGGGCTACGGGACGTCGGTCACCGTCGAGCCCGACGAGGTGTCGCCGCCCGGGCGGTACGGCTGGGACGGCGGCTACGGCACGTCGTGGTGCAACGATCCGGACTCCGGCCGGGTCTGCGTCCTGCTGACCCAGGTGTCCGACGTGCTGTGGAACGGCACCGTCACCGAGTTTCAGCGGCTCGCGGTCCGGGCCGCGGTGTAGCTACCGCGGTTCGGACGGCGGCGGCCCGGCATACCCCGGCGGCGCGGCCGGGAGCTCGAGCGTCGCCGGGTGCCCCGCGTGGCCGCCGGGGTGCCCCGGGGACGGCGCGACGGGCCCGCCGGCATGTCCGGGCGGCGCCGTGGCCGCGCCGACGTGTCCGGGCGGCGCCGTGGGCGCACCCGGATAACCGGCCGGAGCGGCGGCCGCACCCGGGTGTCCGACCGGCGCGGTAGCCGGATACGCGTGTCCGGCGGGCCCGATGGCCGGATACGCGTGCCCGGCAGGCGCGACGGCCGGATACGCGTATCCGGGCGGCGCGGCGGGCAGGGCGTGCGGGAACGGCGGCCCGGCCGGGCGGCGGTACAGCGCGATCGCCCGGCCACCCAGCGCCTTCGTCGCGTTGCCGTTGGCGACGCCGCCCAGGATGATCGCCGCGCCCGGCACGACCTTCGCCAGCATCTTCTTCGCGGCCCGGACGCCCGCCATCTGCGCGAGCTTCAGGCCGAGCTTGACCATGACCCGACCGACGGTCGGACGATCCTCCGGCACGAGCGCGCCGATGTTCTCCCGGCCCTTGGCCACGGCGAGGGCGGTGCGCGCGGTCTGCGCATACTTGTGCACGTTCTGGAGCACCAGCAGGTCGGCGGCCCGGTCCGGGTGCGCGGGGTCGATGCCGTAGTTCGCGGCCAGCATGAGCACCATCCGCGCCTGCGTCCAGGCCAGGACACCGATGTCGAGCACCGCGCCGGCGATCGGGACGGCGCCGGAGACGGCACCGGAGAGGCGGGACTGGTTGACGTAGCGGTACACGATCATGTCGGCGAGCGCGTCCGCCGGCGCGCCCGGGTTCTGACCCTTGAGCTTCTCCAACTCGCGCACCATCTTCGGGCCGAGCCGGGTCACCGCCTCCAGGGCGAGGTGCTCGGGTGCATACTCCGGGTCGGCCTTCATCTTCTGCCACAGACCGCTGGGTGGCCCGTCGTCGCTGTCGGGACGGTCGGGCGCTGCGGTCTGCTCGGTCACACGACCACGATAGGAGACGACCGCAAGACGACGGTAGGCTGACCCGTCACCTACCCACAGCGACGGATGGGGAGAGTCGTGAGTCTGCCGGACTGGGCACCCGACGGGGTGGACACCACGGTGCCGAACGCAGCAAGGGTGTACGACTACGCGCTGGGCGGTTACCACAACTTCGCCGTCGACCGCGAGTTCGCGGAGCAGGCGATGAAGGCATGGCCGGGCATCGGCCGGGTCGCGTATGCCAACCGCGCCTACCTCGGCCGGGCCGTGGAGTGGCTCGTCGACGCGGGCGTGCGGCAGTTCCTCGACATCGGCTCGGGCATTCCGACGCTCGGCAACGTCCACGAGGTCGCGCAGGCGCTCACGCCCGAGGCGCGGGTGATGTACGTCGACATCGACGAGGTCGCCGTCACGCACAGCCAGGCGATCCTCGCCGGCAACACCCGGGCCGCCGCCGTCCAGGGCGACCTGCGCCGGCCGCAGGGGATCCTGGCCGACCCGCGGGTCCAGGAGCTGCTCGATTTCGGCCAGCCGGTGGCGGTGCTGCTCGTCGCGGTCCTGCACTTCGTCGCCGACGAGGACGACCCGGCCGGGATCGTCCGCGAGCTGAGCGACGCGCTCGTCGGGGGCAGCTACGTCGCCGTCTCGCACTTCACCCGCACCACCGGTCTCGACCAGGAACAGGACCAGGTCACGAAGTTGTACGACCAGACGCCGACCTCGGTGCGCGCGAGGACCCCGCAGCAGGTGGCCACGATCCTCGGCGGCCTCGAGCTGGTCGAGCCGGGCGTGGTCCCGGCGACCGCGTGGCACCCCGACCCCGAGGAGGAGCGCGAGCCGGAGCAGGCCGCGGTCCTTGCCGCGATGGGTTACAAACCGGCACGAAGCTAGCGCGAGGCGCCGACATAGGGACATACTCCACTCCATGCGTGAGCCGTCGGCGCGAACGAGCGCCGAGCAAGAGCCACCGGCCAGGGCGTTCGCCCGCGCCTGGGCACACAACCTGCACGAGGTCTGCTTCGTGCCGCGGCGGCTGAGCCGCACGATCCCGCTGCTGGAGGACCTGAGCCTCCAACTCGCGGCGGCACTGGGCGGCGACCGGCCCGATCCCGCAGCCGGTCACCGCGCCGGCACCGCGATGGTCGAGGCGCAGCTGTGGTCGCCGGCCGCGCTGCGGGTCAGCGTCGAGCTGATCCACGGCCGGCTGCGCGACGACCTCGGTGTCGGCCATCCCGACGCCGCGGCGCGCACCGGGCCGCTGCTCGGCGCCTTCACGGAGGCGTTCACCGAGGCGGTCCGCGCGATCGCGCTCACCGAGACCGACGACGTGCGCCGCCACGAGCGCGCCCAGGCCCACCGGGCGGTCCGCCGGGCCGAGCACGAGCGGCAGCACGCGCTGCTGCACGACCAGATCTCCGGCCTGCCGAACCGGCACGCGCTGCTGGAGCACCTCGGCGCGCTGCTCGCCGCCGCTCCACGGCCCGGGCGGCTGGGCGTGTGCGTGCTCAACCTCGTGCAGTTCGCCGAGCTCACCGACGCTCTCGGCATGGAGCAGGGCGACGCGTTGCTGCGCGAGGTCGGGCTGCGCATACGCGACCTCACCGTCGCCGAGGGCCTCTACGCCGCACACCTCGGCGGCGACGAGTTCGTCCTGGTCCGGCCGGACACCCGCGGTATCGACGACGTGATCAAGATGTTCGGTCTGGCACGGGAGGCGCTGGCGTACCCCTGGCGCCCGGCGACGCACCCGATCCAGCTCGACGCGAAGGCGGGCCTGCTGGAGCGCCGCACCGCGGGCGCCTCGCCCGGTGAGGTCCTGCGGACCGCCAAGATGGCGCTGACCTGGGCCAAGGGCGATCCGGTGACGTCGTATGCGGTCTTCGAGCAGCGCCGGCACGACGCCGACCAGCGGCGGCACGCCCTCTCCCGCGACCTGCCGGCGGCGCTCGATCGCGGGGAGGTCCACCTCGCGTACCAGCCGATCGTGCGGCTCGGCGACCGCCGTGTCGTGGCGGTCGAGGCGCTGGCCCGGTGGGACCATCCGGAGCACGGCACGGTGGGCCCGGCGGAGTTCATCCCCCTCGCCGAGCGGATCGGGCTGCTCAACCGGATGATCGACAGCCAGCTGCGCGCCGCGGCGTCGCACGCCCGCTCGTGGCAGCGGCCCGGCCGCCCGGTCCGCCTGCACCTCAACCTGTCGACGGCCCAACTGTCCGACCCGGCACTGCCCGCGATCATCGGCGCCGCCCTCGACGCGACGGGCCTTCCGCCGGGATTGCTGACGTTCGAGGTGACGGAACAGGCGGTCACCGATCCGCAGCCCGGCACGGCGACGCTGGCCGCGGTCGCCGCCCTGGGCGCCGGGTTCGCGGTCGACGACTTCGGGGCGGGATACTCGAACTTCGCGCGGTTGCACGAGGTGAGCCGCGCGGCGGTGACCACGCTGAAGATCGACCGCAGCCTGCTGGCGAGCCCCGACGTCATGCTGTCCACGCTGGTCGACCTGGCGCACGGCCTCGGCCTGGAAGCGGTGGCCGAGGGCGTGGAGACCCAAGAGCAGGCGACGCGCGTGCAAACGCTCGACTGCGACGCGGCGCAGGGCCACTTCTTCGGCCCACCGATGCCGCCGGAACCCTTGCGAGGCCTGTTCGCATAGGCCCGGCCCAGCGCGGCCCGCGCGCCGACCCTCGGCCGTCGCTCCGTGCCCCCGGCTTACACCGCCGGCCCGAGGCGCGCCGTCATCCCGGGCCGTGCCCCGTTAGCGACGCGCGGCCTCTCTGGGCCGCGCCGCTGGCGACTCGCGCCGCCGACCTGACCCACGCCGCCATCCCCGGGCCGCACCGCTGACCGTCGCTTGCGCCGCCGTCTCCCGGTTCGGGCCACTCGCCGGGCGCACTTCGCATCCACGGACTCGCGCCACCCGCCCGGCGCGGGCTCGCACCCCATGATCCAGGGAAACTTCGTGCTGCCCCGACGACGAGAAGTTTCCCATGATCATGGCCGCACCAGACGACCCGAGGCATCAGAGCCGAGAAACTCCTGGATTGTCCGATATACCGACAACCGCATGGCCCACGTTCGGCGTCGCCCGGCTTGCGCGTCGTTGATCGTGGAGTGCTGTGGTCGCCATGGCAGCCACAGCACTCCACGATCAACGGCTCACCCACATGAGCCGTCGAAGCCGAAGACGTAGATCGGCACCGCGATCATGCGCGGCCACAGCCGGTACCGACACATCGACGTTCTTGACTTTGTGACGAACCCGCGCGGAACTAATAGGAAACTTTCTGCTCCTTGCCGCGACGGCCGTCGGCGTGCCCGGCACCGCCCACGCCGCACCGGCCGGCCTCACGGCCGCGTTCTCCGCCACGAACTACGGCTCCTACTGGGTCGACAAGTACGTCGTCAGCAACCCCACCGGCACCCCGATCACCGGCTGGACGCTGGAGTTCGACGTGCCGCCCGGCCTCACCATCGGCACCGGCTACAACGGGACCGTCACCCGCATCGGCAACCACGTCACGGTCGTCAACGCCCACTACAACGGGACCGTGGCCGCCGGGGGCAACACCGAACCGTACAGCTTCTGGTTCATCGCCACCGGCACCATCACCGAGCCGCTGAACTGCCGCATCAACGGCAACAAGTGCGACGGCAGCGCCGACCGCGCGCCGAACCCGCCCACCGGCCTGGCCGTCGCCGGGCGCACCACCCGGACCGTCTCGCTGCGCTGGACCGCCGCCACCGCAACGGACTTCCCGATCGCCGGCTACGACGTCTTCCAGGGCGGTGCGCTGAAGACGTCGACCACCGAGCCCGCCGCCACCGTCACCGGCCTGACGCCGAACACGGCATATACGTTCACCGTCCGCGCCAGGGACACTCGCGGCAACGTCTCCGCCGACAGTACCCCGATCGGCGCCACAACACTCGATCCGGCCGACGACACCACGGCGCCGCCCGCGCCCGGCAACCTCCGGTCGACCGCGAAGACCTCGACCAGCGTGACCCTGGCCTGGAACGCGGTGACCGACCCGAGCGGGATCGCCGGCTACGACGTGTACCGCGGGACGGAACTCGCGGCGAGTGCCACCGGGACGAGCGCGACTGTCACCGGGCTGTCACCACTGACTCCGTACAGTTTCACCGTCAAGGCGCGCGACGGATACGACAACACGTCGGCGGCGAGCGCCCCGGTGACGGTCACGACCGACGACGTGGTCGGGAGCGGCGAATACGCAAAGGTGGGTTACTTCGTGCAGTGGGGCATCTACGGTCGCCAGTATTTCGTGAAAAACCTCGACACGTCGGGCGCCGCGGCGAAGCTCACCCACCTCAACTACGCCTTCGCCAACCTCGATCCGGTCAACCTGACCTGTCTGCAGGGCGTCACGCGGGGCACGACGCAGAATCCGCAGGATCCCGATCAGGGCACGGGCGCCGGCGACGCGGACGCCGACTACGGCCGGCCGTTCAGCGCCGCGCAGTCGGTCGACGGGGTCGCCGACACCGGCTGGGAGACGCTGCGGGGCAACTACAACCAGCTGCGGAAGCTGAAGGCGAAATACCCGGACCTGAAGGTGCTCATCTCGATCGGCGGCTGGACCTATTCGAAGTTCTTCGCCGACGCGGCGGCGACCCCGGCGTCGCGGGAGAAGTTCGTGCGGTCGTGCATCGACGTGTACATCAAGGGCAACCTGCCGGCCTACAACGGCGCCGGCGGGCCCGGCTCGGCGGCCGGCATCTTCGACGGCATCGACCTCGACTGGGAGTGGCCTGGCGCGGAGGGTCACCCGGGCAACCACTGGGGACCGCAGGACAAAGCGAACAACACCGCGCTGCTGGCGGAGTTCCGCCGCCAGCTCGACGCGCTCGGGACGCCGCAGGGCAAGCGGCACCTGCTGACCGCGTTCACGCCGGCCGACCCGGCGAAGATCGCCGCCGGTTGGGACATCACCCGGGCCGACGGCACGCCGAGCGTGTTCGACTCGCTGGACTTCGCCAACGTGCAGGGGTATGACTTCCACGGCGCGGGCAGTGACAACTCGTGGGAGCCGAACCGCACCGGCCACCAGGGCAACCTGTTCGACGACCCGCAGGACCCCTATTCGTTCACGTTCAGCGTCGAGCGGGCGGTGCGGGCGTACACCGACGCCGGGGTGAACCCGCGGCAGCTCACCGTCGGGTTCGCGTTCTACGGCCGGGGCTGGCAGGGTGTCGCGGCCGGCGGCGTCAACGGCGAGTGGCAGACCGCGACGGGCGCGGCACCCGGGCAGTTCGCCGAGGAGGCCGGCACGCGGGGTTACGCCAACCTCGTGGCCACGGTGCCCGGCTGCACGGTGTACCACGACACGCAGTCGGTGGCGACCTACTGCTACACGGGTGCGAACGGGCAGTGGTGGACCTTCGACGACGCCTGGTCGATCGCGCAGAAGACCGCCTGGGTCAAGCAGCGTAACCTGCTCGGCGGCATGATCTGGGAGATGTCCGGCGACACCGCCTCGGGGAGCTTGATGACCGCACTCGACAACGGCCTGTAGCGGCGCCCGATGAGGCTCTGCGCGTCGGCGGCCGATCCCTGGCGGCGTTCCAGACGTTGGCGGGGCAGCAGGCGAAATGCCCGGCCACGACGCGCAGAGCCCGTCCCGGACGAGACCGTGGACGGGGCAGCGGACGGGGCGGCGGACGGGGCGGCGACGCTCGGCCACAGCCGGCCGGGTGGTAACGGTTCCGCCGGTCAATCGATCACCTGCGGACGGCGACCGGCGCGCCGGGCCTATGCTGTGTCGCATCAACCCCACTGGTCCAAGGATGGACATGGCAACCAACGACGAGATCGCGAAGCTCGACACCACCGTTGCGCACTCGGCCCGGCTGTGGAACTACCTGCTGGGCGGCAAGGACAACTTCGCCGCGGACCGTGAGGCCGCCGAGCAGGTGCTCGCCTTCATGCCGGAACTGGTCCAGTCGGCCCGGTTCAATCGCCAGTTCCTCGGCCGTGCCGTGCGGCACCTCGCCGGGGAGGCCAAGATACGCCAGTTCCTCGACATCGGCACCGGGCTGCCGACCGCCGACAACACGCACGAGGTCGCGCAGGCGGTCGCGCCCGACTCACGGATCGTCTACGTCGACAACGACCCGATGGTGCTGGTGCACGCCCGGGCGCTGCTGACCAGCCGGCCGGAGGGTGCCACCGACTACATCGACGCCGACATCCGGGACACCGGCAAGATCCTCGCGGCAGCGGCCGAGACGCTCGACTTCAGCCAGCCGGTCGCGATCATGCTGCTGGGCATCGTCAACTTCGTCGTCGACGACGAGGAGGCCGCCCGGATCGTGCGGACGCTGGTCGACGCCGTGCCGTCGGGCAGCTACCTGGTCATCTCGCACCCGACGCGGGAGGTCAACCCGGAGGCGGTCGACCGCGCGGTGCAGATGTGGAACGCGGGCGGTGCCGCCCCGATGGCCGTCCGCACGCCGCAGGAGATCGAGTCGTACTTCGCAGGGCTCGACCTGCTGGATCCGGGCGTCGTCACCGTCTCCCACTGGCGGCCGGACGGCAACGACGAGACCCCCGCCTCGGAGTACTGCGGCGTGGCCCGAAAGCCATAAGGCTAACGATCATCGATCAACGGGCAGATCCGGTCGGCGCCCCGCCGGGCCGGTCGCCGGTCGGACTCGTGATCGCGGAGGCTCGGCGATGCCGCGTGGGCTCCGGCCGGCTGCGGTTCATGATCGCGATACGTTCGCGATCACGAGAGCGGGCGGCCACAGTTTCATGATCGCGGAGCGTTTGTGTAGCCAGGAAGCCTGTTGCGTAATTCGCTGGGACAGCGTTGGCGGCCCAACTACGCGCCGATCTTGGAGTTGTGGCGCCATGAACCTCCGAATTTGTCCGGGTTTGTCAAGGACCACAACTCCAAGATCGGCGCGGTTGTCGGGGTTGACGCGCGAGGGATCCGAATTGCGCAACAGGCTCCAGGGGTGCACCAAGTCTTCGTGATCATGAAACGCGACCCCCTTGGTCCTGTGCGCTTCCGCCACGGTGCTTGGCCATGATTGCGGCAAGTTCGCGATCATGTGTGCGGAACTGTGCGGACCGTGCGGAACCGTGCGGAGCGCAACGGTCGACGTCGGTCGCCGCTGCGGCGGACCTGACCGAGAACGTCGGCCTTGATCGAAACCCGCGGCCAGGGCCACGTGCCCGGGGCAGCCATCGATCAAGCCTGACTAGAACTTCGGGATCACGGCGGCGAGCGCGCTCACCACGAAGGGGCTGACGATCACCAGTCCGGTGCGTAGCTCGCCGAACGTGGTCTGGTCGATGCCGAGCAACTTCTCCAGCTTGGCCCGGTCGTCGGCGGCGGACACCAGCTGGGACAGGTCCACCGCCGACAGCGGGAAGTACCGGTCGACGAAGAGGGCGCTGCGGCGGCGCAGCGTCGTGGACGCCGGCACGTACATGACGCCGACGACGAAGCTCGCCACCGCGCCGGAGAACAGCACCGCGACCTTCGGCAGGTCGGCGCCCCAGCCGGTGGCGGCGCCGTTGACCAGCGTCACGAGCAGGACCAGCAGGCCGAGCTGGTTGAGCAGCCGCGAGACGAGCCGGCGCAGGCTGAGCAGCGTGTTGAGCTGCTCGCCGGGCGTGCCGGCGAGCGGCCGCCGGGCGACGCGGTGTACCGCCCCGAGGGTGGCCGCCGAGGGCAGGGCGCCGCAGATCGCGATCGCCGACAACGCCACGCCGCGACCGGTCAGGCCCTGCTCGCCGAGCACGTACGGGGTGGCGGCGACCAGGCCGACGGCGACCGCGACCGACGCGAGAACCAGGTGCAGCACCTGGTAGAGGCGGACCCGGTGCACGGTGCCGAGATCCCGCCAGCGAGCGGCGCCGAAGCCGAACGCCTCGCCGCTGGCGGCGCCGAGCACCGCGGCGAGGACCGCGAACAGCACCCAGCGGGGCTCGCCCTGGTGGCCGGGGCTGGTCCATGCGACGAAGGTGCCGAGCACGGCACCGAGGAGCATCGCGAGCAGCCGCAACTCGCCGGCGACGGTCTGCTCGGCATCCGCGACCGCGGGCGAGACGGCGTCCGCCACCACAGGCGAGACGCCATCCGCCACCGCGGGCGACACCATGCCCGCGACCACGGGCGCGACGGCATCCGCCACCACAGGCGACACCATGCCCGCCACCACAGGCGATACGCCATCCGCCACCGCGGGCGACACCATGCCCGCGACCACGGGCGAGACGCCATCCGCCACCACAGGCGACACCGCGTCCGGGGACTGGACATTGACCGGGGTTGTCACGAGCCGAAAAGCTACCAGGCCCGGGTGACGCGCGGCGTCCGTGTGCCAGCAGGCCGTACTCCCGCTGCCGGACGCCGTGAAAGCACGTTGTGGCAACCGGCGGGCCGGCGTATCGACCCGGTCGCGATACCTTGGTCCTCTGGCTTCGACGAGCCGGCAGCGAGGCACGAGGAGGATGCCGATGCGTGTACTGATGGTCGCGCCGCCTGGTGCTGGCAAGGGGACACAGAGCGCGTTGATCGCCAGGCACTTCGGTATTCCCCATCTGGCCATCGGTGCCAAGCTCCGCGACAACGTCGCCCGCGGCACCGAACTCGGCCACCTCGTCCGGGGGTATCTCGACCGCGGCGACCTGGTGCCCGACGAGATCGTGATGGGGATCCTGCGGGAGGGACTGGCCGCGGCGAAGGCGGCCGGCACGGGCTACGTGCTCGACGGGATCCCCCGGACGCTCGAGCAGGCCAAGGCGGCGTACCGGATCGCCGAGGAGCTCGACATGACCGTCAACGTCGCGCTGCACCTCAAGGCCGACGACGAGGAGGTCACGAAGCGGCTGCTGGAGCGGGCCTCCCGGGAGCACCGCTCCGACGACAACGCGGTGGTCATCCGCCAGCGCCTGGACCTGTACCGCCGGGCGACGACGCCGATCCTGGCGTGGTACGGGCAGCGCGGCATCCTCGTGTCGGTCGACGCCATGCGCCCGGTCGAGCAGGTGGGCCGCGAGATCCTCGCCGCGCTCGATGCGATGGCCCCGCTGGTCGACCATGTGCCCGAGGACATGCGCCGCTCGGTCGACCTCAGCGACCTCGGCGTCTGGCTCGACCGCTACCACCACGACAACGGCCCGCCGGCCGGCTGAGGACGACGGGCGATCAGGCCGGCGCCCGCGGGGTCGCCACCGTTATGGGCGGTGCAGGTGCGGCCATGCGCGGCGGAACCGGTCCTCGACCACGGCCGCCACCTCGTCGCGCAGCGGCTCGGGCAACCCGTCCCGGCCGAGGGTGCGCAGCGCGAGCTCCAGCACGGCGGGCGCGACGGCCGCGATGACGGCGTCGGTCAGGCCGTAGCGGGCGGCCTCGAGCCAGCGGTCGGCCGCGGGCGCGCACAGGTCCCGCGCGGCGTCGACCGTCGACCCGTCCGCGAGCAGTGCGGACAGGATCGCGACCGGGGCGAACCAGTCGCCGCCGGGCTGGGCGTCGAGATATCGGACCTGCAGGTGACCGCGAGGGCGGACCAGAGGAAACAGGGTGCCGAGGTGGTGGTCGAGGTCGTCGTACGTCGGGCGGCCGGGCAGTGCGCCGGCGATCCAGTCGGCGAACGTGACACCCGGCCGGACGGTCCAGCTGCCCGTCGGGCGGCGCACGCAGAGCAGCGGTGCCCGCAGCGCGTACCGCGCCCAGGCGGCGGCCGGGTCGGAGCCGGTCGGCACGGTGCCGGCCCGGGCCGGGTCGATGCCGTACCAGGCGCGCATGCGGGTGGACGCCCAGCCGGTGTCACGGCCGGCGTGGGCCGGGGAGTTCGCGAAGACGGCGAGGAGCGTAGGGCCCAGCTCGTGCACGGCCGCCCAGCGGTCGGCGAGCCCGGCCGCGGGGCCGGCGTCGAGGTTGGGCCGCAGTCCGGCGGTGCTGCACATCATGGTGCGACCGTCGCTGCTGCGGCGGGCGAACGACACGGCCATCGCGTGGTAGCGGCGGGAGGACAGCACCCGCCGGGGGGCGCGGTGCGGGTCGATGCCGGTGCCGGCGGTGTGGAGGCCGCCGCGCTCGAGGAGGCCGGTGAGCTCGGCGAGCTCGGCGCCGGCGGTGGCGTGGAGCCCGGCGAGGGTGGGCTGCGGCCGGGCGGCGAGGGTGATCTGGCCGCCGGGTCCGGCGGTGAGGCGGCCACCGTGGCGCAGTGCCCGGTGGGGGCCGGCCGGGTCGAGGGCGGCCGGGGTGTGGCCGCCGAGGGCGGCGGCGAGCGCCGCGGTGTCGAGCGGCCGGGTGGGGTGGTCGGGGGTGTGGACGATGTGCTCGATCTCGACGCCGGTCGACGCGGGCGGGCCCGTCTTGAAGCAGATCGACGCGATGTAACCCTCCGCGTCCTCGATCCGCCGTATCGCGGCGCCCGTATCGACGACCGGCGCTCGGTGGGCTGCGGTCCTCATGGAACGGATGCTACCCGCGGCCGAGGCCGATTGGCACTGCCTGTACATCCGGCGCCACACTGGGTAGAATACCTACCCTTCCGATAGGAAAGCGGACCGTTGCCGACCGCCGGGCCAGGCCCGGGTGTTCGCGGCCGGATCGCGGCTCAGAGGGAGATCGCGTCCTTGGCCCCGTCCATGGACGCCTCCGGGGCCGGTCCGTCGGCGTTCTTCGTGGCCAGGGCCTGGTTGCGGGTGACGAACGGGCGCATCCGCTCCTCGTAACGGGTGAGTGCGGTCACGTGGTCGCCGGCGGCGAGCTCGGCGGCGAGGACATATGCGCCGACGAGCGCGAGGCTGGTGCCCTGCCCCGACAGCGGCGAGGGGCAGTAGCCGGCGTCGCCGACGAGCGTGACCCGGCCCCGCGACCACGTGGGCAGGTGCACCTGCGCCATCGCGTCGAAGTAGAAGTCGGGGGCCTGCCACATCGCCTTGAGCAGCCGCGGGATCTCCCAGCCGAGGCCGGCGGCGCGCTCGGCGACGAGGCTTCGCTGGGCGTCGAGGTCGCGGCGGTCGAACCGCAGCAGCGCCGACCGGAAGCCGACGTTGACCCGCAGCTCGGTGTTGTCGCGGGCGGGGTAGACGCCGGCGCCGGCGGTGTCGTTGCGGACCCAGACCTGCCAGTTGTCGAGGCCGAGCACGTTGTCGGCGGAGAACACGGCGAGGTACGTGTCGAGGTGGCGCACGAACTGCGACTCGTCGCCGAAGGTGCGGCGCCGGACCTCGGAGTGCAGGCCGTCGGCGCCGACGACGAGGTCGAACCGCTCGGCGCCGCCGCCGGCGAACCGCACGTCGACCCCGTCCGGGTCCTGCCGCAGCCCGGTGATCTCGTCGCCGTAACGATACTCGACGCCGGCGGTCCGCTCGGCGAGCAGCCCGGTGAGGTCCTCGCGGAGCACCTCGAGGTCGGGGCTGTCGAAGCGGCCACTGCTCGGCGCGTACTCGGTCGAGCGCCACAGCTCGGTGCCGTCACCGTCCACCATGGACGATCCGCGCATCCGGGTGCGGACCGCGCGCAGCGGCTCCAGCAGTCCCATCCGCTCGACGACGGTGAGGGCGGCGCCGCGCACGTCGATCGCCTGGCCGCTGGTGCGCGGCGCGGGGGCCCGCTCGACGACGGTCGGGGTCGCGCCGTGATGACGCAGCCAGTAAGCCAGGGCCGGGCCGGCGACGCTCGCGCCGGAGATCAGAACCTTCATGGGATTCCCCCTCGTGGATGTACTTCGTACGCCCTGAATGTACGTCGTACATACAGGCTCTGACAAGGAAAAATGTGTACTATGACAGGCATGCCTGTGCTAGCACAGTACGAACGCATCGCCGCCGATATCCGCGCCCGGATCGCCGACGGCCGGCTCGCCCCGGGCGACCGGCTGCCGTCGACGCGGCAGCTCGCGAAGGACTGGGACGTCGCCCTCGCCACCGCCACGAAGGCGCTCACGGCACTGCGCCAGCAGGGTGTGGTCGTGTCCCGCCCGCGGGTCGGCACGGTCGTCGCGGCCGGCCACCACCGGCCGGAGCAGGCCGAGGCGCTGCTCTCCCGGGAGCACATCGTGCGGGCCGCGATCGAGATCGCCGACGCCGAGGGGATCGACGCGCTGTCCATGCGCGGCGTCGCGGCCCGGCTCGGCGTGGCCACCATGTCGACCTACCGGCACGTGACGAGCAAGGACCAGCTCGTCATGCTCATGGCCGACGCCGCGTTCGGCGAGGAGGTCGACGCCGCGCCGCACCGGCCCGCGAGCTGGCGCGACGTCCTGGCCCGCACCGCCCGCACGATGTGGGCGCTCTACCGGCGGCACCCCTGGCTCGCCCACGTGACCCCGCTGACCCGCCCGCTCCCCCTGCCCAACCTGGTCGTTCACGGCGAGCGGATGCTGGAGGCGTTCGAGGGCTTCGGCCTGGACCCCGTCGCGCTGCAGGACCTCCAGGTCCTGGTCTACAGCCACGTGCAGGGCCTCGCCGTGCACCTGGAGGGTGAGGCGCGGGCGCAGGCCGCCACCGGGCTCGACGAGGAGGAGTGGCTGGCCGCCAACGGCGCCGCGTTCGCCGGGCTGGCCGCCGGCGGCCGGTATCCGCGCTTCGCCCGCCTCATGGCGGCGTTCGCCGAGACCGGCGGCTACGACCTCGACCTGGACGCGATCTTCGAGCTGAGCCTGCGGGTCCTGCTGGACGGGCTGGCGGCGATGCTGGCGGCGCCGTCGGCCGTCCGGCGCCCCTGAGCCGTGCCCGTGCGCACGGCGCCGGCGCTCGCGGCCACCACCAGTACGATCGCGATCACCTCCAGCATGGTCAGCGCCTGGCGCAGGATGGCAAAGCCGGCCAGCGCCGCGATCGCCGGCCCCAGGCTCATGAGCACCGAGAAGGTGCCGGTCGGCAGGCGGCGCAGGGCGGACAGCTCGAGCGTGTAGGGCAGCGCCGAGGACAGCACCGCCACCGCCGCGCCGAGCGCGAGCGCGACCGGGTCGAGCAGCGCGGTGCCCGCCTGCGCCACCCCGACCGGGAGCGCGACCAGCGCGGCGACCCCCATCGAGAGCGCCAGCCCGTCCCGTTTCGGGAACCGGCTGCCGATGCGGGCGCTGAGGACGATGTACCCCGCCCAGGCCGCGCCGGCGGCGAACGCGCATCCGACCGCGACCGGGTCGAGCCGGCCGGCGGTGAGCCCGCCGCTGCCGAGCAGCACCACGCCGGCCAGCGCCAGCAGCGCCCACAACCAGCTGCCGCGCCGCCGTCCCGCGAGCACCGACAGCGCCAGCGGGCCGAGCACCTCCAGCGTCACGACCGGACCTATCGGCATACGCTCGATCGCCTCGTAGAACAGCAGGTTCATCCCGGCGAGGGCGACCCCGAAGCCGCCGACCAGCGCCCAGTCCCGGGCCCCGTGGCCACGCAGTGCCGGCCTGAACACGGCCAGCATCAGCACCGCGGCGATCACCAGCCGGAGCGTCACCACACCGCTGGGGCCGGCCAGCGGGAACAGCATCGTCGCGACCGCGGCGCCGCAGTGGATCGACGACTGGCTGCCGAGGACGAGCCAGACGCCGCCGCGGCGGGGTTCGCGGGCGATGTCACGCGGGGCGTCGACGGTTCCGGCGGTCAGGACATCGGCCATGATCCCGACGCTATGCACGGCCCGGACGTCCCGGAAATGCCGGTTCGGCAGTGGTTATGCTCTGTAGGCATGACCATCGACGTGCGACACCTGCGGGGCTTCCTCGCCATCGCCGAGGAGGGCAACCTGACGCGGGCCGCCGCCCGGCTGCACATCACCCAGCCCGCGCTGTCGCGGACCCTCCAGCAGCTCGAGGCACACCTCGGCGGGCGGCTGGTCGACCGCTCCACCCACCACCTCGTGCTGACCCCGGCCGGGCACGCGTTCCGGCGGCGCGCGGCCGCCGCGGTGGCCGCCGTCGACCACGCCCTCGACCCGGCCCAGTCACGGGAGTGGCCGGTGCGGCTGGGGCACGCGTGGTCGGCGCTCGGCGCGCACACGACAACGCTACTGCGCCGCTGGAAGCAGCGACATCCGGAGACGCACCTCGAGCTGCTGCGGGTCGATGACCGCACGGCCGGCCTGGCCGCCGGCCTCGTCGACGCCGCGGTGATCCGCAGCCCGATCGTCGCTCCGGGCGTACGGTCGGAGCGGCTGACGGCGGAACCGCGCATGGCGGCCCTCGCCGACAACAACCCGCTCGCGGGCCGCGCCTCGCTGACCCTCGCCGACCTGGCGACGCAGCCCCTCGCGCTCAACACGGTGACCGGCAGCACGACCCTCGCGCTGTGGCCCACCGGCGGCGCGCCGACGCAGGTGCTCACGGTGAAGAACACCGACGACTGGCTGGCCGTCATCACGGCCGGTGACGCGGTCGGCGTGACGGTCTCGGCGACCGCGGCGGTCCACCCCAATCCGTCGGTGCGGTACGTGCCGCTCACCGACGCCCCGGCCGTGGACGTCCATCTGGCCTGGCGCGAGCCGGTGAGCCACCCCGCGGTGCCGGCCCTGCGGCGGCTCGCCCGCGACGTGGTCGACGGCGCCGCCCCTCCCCCGAACGGGTTACCTGCCTGACGTACCGACCGGATGCGGCCGTCACGCTCCGTACCGTCGACCGTGGACGAAGGAGGCGACGGGGGATGCTTCGCAGGTCGGCGGCAGCAGCGCTGTGTCTGGTCATGCTCACGCTCGCGGGGTGCGCCCCGCGGTACGTCCGGGCGGAGGTGCTGCCGTCGGCGGCGGCCCCGTCCGCCACCGATCTGCGCCCCGCGCTGCTGACGCAGGCGGACCTGCCGGCCGGCTTCATCCAGATGACCACGGTCACCGACGCGGACGGCACCGTGAACATCGGCGGCGGCGACTTCCCCGGCTGCCCGGCACTGGAGCCGATGACCACGGAGCACACGACGGCCGCCGCCACGACGTTCAGCAAGGGCGTCACCGGCCCCTACGTGACGCACGCCGTCATCCGCTTCCCGGCGGGCGAGGCCACCGCGGCGATGACCACGCTGGCGGGCACGGTCGAGTCGTGCAGGTCGTTCTCGCAGCAGCTGGCCGGCGTGACGGTCCGGTTCGACCTGACGCCCACCAGGCCGGCGGCGACGCTCGGCGACCAGGTCGTCGGCCTGCGCATGGTGGGCACCACGGACTTCAACCTCTCGGTCACGGCCGAGATCGTCGCCGTCCGCCGCGGCGACCTGGTGCTGTGGCTCAACGACATGGCCATCGGCAGGGACGGGTCGGGCGTGGCCGGCACGCTGGCGCCGGCCGCCGCCGAGCGGTGCGCGCAGCGGCTCGAGGGCTGCTAACGCAACCGCTGCCGGAGGCTCGTCACCTGGTCCTCGGTGAGACCGTGCGTCCTGAGGTAGGCCGCCGCGTCGCCGAACGTCGCGTCCAGGTGGCGGAGCATCGTGAGGATCGTCTCCGGCTCGCTGGTCTCCGGATCGTCCAGGCACTCCCCGGAATACGCGTAGTCCTCGGCGATCACCTCGTCGGCCACCCCGGCGACCCGCAGGGCCAGCGCCACCACCATCCCGGTGCGGTCCCGGCCGGCCGCGCAGTGCACGAGCACCCCGCCCTCCGGCGCGTCGGCGACGGCGGCCAGCCCGGCGGCGATGTACGAACCGTTGCGGGTCAGGCTGCCGCAGTAGGTCAGGGCGCGGGTGGGCTCGTCCTCCGGGACCCGGCGGGTGTCGGCGACCGGGTCGATGAGCGGCAGCAGCCGGTACATCGGGTCGCCGGTCAGCGGCCCGGGGCACTCCCGCGCCTCGTCGGCCGAGCGCAGGTCGACGACCCGGCGGATCCCGTGTGCCCGCAGTGCCGCGAGCCCCTCGGGTGTCAACCGGTGCAGCGAGTCGGCCCGGACCAACGCGCCGGCGCGCACGGCACCACCGTCCACAGTGGGCAGACCACCGACGTCACGGACGTTGCGACACTCGGGCCACGACAGCCGCCGCATCAGCGCAGGCTACCAGCGTCCACCGGCACCCGCTCGGCTTCCTTGCTGCGGGTGTACTCCTGCTCGAGGTCGTCGAGCGCGGCACGCAGGCGGGCCAGGCGCTCCTCGACGCCGGCCGGGGGCGCCGGTGGTGGGGCCGCCGCCTCGCGCTCGACCTGGTGCGCCTCCTGGAGTGCGTTGAGGACCACGCCGACAAGCAGGTTGGTGAGCAGGTACGACGCGGCGATCATGTACGACAGGTAGTACACGATGCCCCACTCCGTCACCTCGCGGCCGGCCTCCAGGGTGTCGGTGATGCCGTCGAGCGACAGCAGCAGGAACAGCGTGAGCATCGCCTGGCCGACCGTGCCGTACTGCTCCGGATACGCCTTGCCGAACACCATCCAGCCGAGCATCGCGTAGCCGTAGAGGACCAGCAGCGTCACGAGCAGGAAGCTGCCCAGGCCCGGCAGGCTGCGCCGGATGCCGACCAGGATGACCCGCAGGCTGGGGAACAGCCGGAACGCGCGGACGATCCGGGCCAGCCGCAGCAACCGCAGCAGCGTGATGTTCTCGCGGACACCGGGCACGAGCGGCGCGAGGATGATGGCAAGGTCGAAGAGGTTCCAGCCGTCGCGGAAGAACCCGCCGGGCCGGGTCAGGTGCGCGCCGAAGCGGACGAGCAGCTCCAGACCGAAACAGGCCAGGAAGATGTACTCGAGGACGCGGAAGGCGGGCCCGGCCGTGTCGACGGCGCTGTGGTAGGTCTCGAGGCCGAGGACCAGGGCGTTGGCGACGATGACGGAGAACGAGGCGACGTTGAACCACGAGGCGCCGACCAGCGTGCGGCACGCAGCCGCCAGCCGGGACACCGCATTCGGCGTGCTGTCCACGGGTCGGCAGCCTACACATCCCGCACCGGCACGCCCTCCGGCGGGCAGCCGGCAGGCTCGGACCTCGCACAACACCGGGTGACACGGTCTGCGGCGGGACCGTGTGGCGGCACCGACCGGCCGCCGCCACCGCGCTCCGGTCGCCGATCCGCTGACCACTGTGGACGGTCCCGGCGGGTCAGCGCGGTGCCGTCACCAACGACTCGGCCAGGTCACGGACCGCGCGGCGGAGGCGGGTGAGGCCACCGTCGGCGAGGACGTGCCGCACGAGCTCCGCGTCGAACGCGCCGAGCAGGGTGTGCGCGACGAAGTCGGCGTCGGCGGTGGGGCGGAGCCGGCCGACGAGGTCGACGAGATGGGCGTGCCAGCGGCGGTACGTCGGGTCGAGGTGTTTGTCGGCGGCGCAGGCCTGCTCGTGGGCGGCGATGAGGGCGACATTGCGGGCGGCGAGGTGGGCCAGTTCGTCGAGGAACCCGAACAGCCGCTCGTCAGGCGGCGCACCCGGACCGAGGGGCGCGGGCCCCGCCTCGACGCCGGCACGGATCCGCGCGGCGCGGTCGGCGAGCAACTCCTGGAACAGCCCGGTCCGGCTGCCGAACCGCCGGAACACCGTGCCCTTGCCCACCCCGGCCGCGGCCGCGACCCGGTCGAGGGTGAGCTGGTCGGGGCCTTCGGTGTGCAGCAGCTCCTCGGTGACGCGCAGGATCGCCCGCCGGTTCCGCGCCGCGTCGGCACGCTCGGCCATCCGCACACCCCCTTCCATAACCGGACCGACAGTCCGTATAGTAGCGGACCACAAGCGGACCATCGGTCCGGTTATCTGACTGTGAGGAGCAGACCATGCAGGCGATCATCGCGGGACCCGGCGGGCCGGCACTGGGCACGGCACCCGAGCCGGACCCGGCGCCGGACCAGGTCGTGGTGGCGGTCCGGCACGCCTCGGTGAACTACGGCGAGGCCCGCTACGCGGCCGCCTGGCCCGCGGGGACGGTGCTCGGCTACGACGCGGCCGGGGTCGTCGTACGGGCGGCACGGGACGGCAGCGGACCCGGGGAGGGGCAACGGGTCGCCGCCTTCGGCGCCGGGGCGTGGGCGGAGCGGGCGGCGTTCGGCACCGACAGCGTCGCGGTCGTTCCCGACGGCGTGGACCTCGCCACGGCCGCCGCGCTGCCACTGGCCGGGATCACGGCCCTGCGGACCGTCCGGGCGGCCGGTTCGATCGTCGGCCGGCGCGTGCTGGTCACCGGCGCCTCCGGCGGCGTCGGCCGGCTCGCCGTCCAACTGGCGCGGCTCGGCGGGGCCCACGTCGTCGCGGCGGCCGGCCGGACGGACGGGCTGACCGGCCTCGGGGCGCACGAGGTCGTCACGGCGCTCGACCAGGTCGGCGAGGCCGTCGACGTGGTCCTCGAACATGTCGGCGGCCGGCATCTCATCGACGCCTGGGCACTGCTGCGGCCGGGCGGGGTGCTCCAGAGCATCGGCTGGGCCTCCGACGCCCCGGCGGTGTTCCCGCCGAACTCGATCTTCGCCCACGGCCCCGCCAAGACACTGATGTCGTTCGGCGACGCCTCCCGCCCGGCCGCGGACCTCACCACCCTGCTCGGCCTCGTGGCCGCCGGGCATCTGCGGGTCGACGTCGGCTGGCGCGGCCCCTGGGACACCGTCACGGCGGCGGTCGACGCGCTGCTCGCCCGCCGGGTGCCGGGGAAGGCCGTGCTCGACATCTCCTAGTAAACCTATCGGCTAATGGGTATTCTGCGGCCATGCGCACGCTCGCCTTCCTCACCCCGGGCAACTTCCCCGACGACGACCCGTACGAGGGACTGGAGGCGACGCTGCGCCTGTTCGAGTACGGCGAACGCCTCGGATTCGACGGCGGCTGGATCCGCCAGCGCCACCTCGAGCACGGCGTCGGCTCGGCGGCCGTGTTCCTCGCCGCGGCCGGGCAGCGGACCAGCCGGCTGCAGCTCGGCACCGCCGTCATCCCGATCGGCTACGAGAGCCCGTTCCGCCTGGCCGAGGACCTGTCGATGGCCGACGTGCTGTCCCGGGGGCGGCTGCAGGTCGGGTTCAGCGCGGGCACGCCGCCGCACGCCGACCTCATCGGCGAGCTGGTCTTCGACGGCGACTGGCGCAGCTTCGACCTGTCGTACGGCCGGATCGCGCGGCTGCGCGACAACCTGCGCGGGGAGTTCCTCGGCGGCCCGGACACGGTGATCCACTCCCCCGGCAACGTCCAGCGCCCGCGCCTGCAGCCCTACAGCAAGGGCCTCGTCGACCGGCTCTGGTACGGCGGCGGCAGCCTGCGGTCGGTCCGGTGGGCGGGGTCGGCCGGCCTCAACCTGCTGACCGGCAACATCGTCTCCGGCGAGGGCACCGACGACTTCATGACCGCACAGCTCGGGCTCATCGAGGCGTACCGCGCGGCCGCCACCCGGCCGGCCCGGATCGCGATCGGCCGGGTCGTCGTCCCGCTGGACAGCGCCGACGCCGCGACCCGCCGCCGGTACCTGCGCTACGCCGAGTCCCGCCACGAGCGCACCCTGAAGCCGCAGGGCGAACGCCGCACCCTGTTCGCCCCGGACGTGGTCGGCACCGGCGACGAGATCGCCGACCGTCTCCGCTCCGACGCCGCCGTCCAGTCGGTCGACGAGCTCCGCCTCGAGCTGCCGTACGAGTTCGACGCCCGCGACTACGAGCAGATCCTGCACGACGTCGTCCACGCGGTGGCGCCGCTACTGGGCTGGTCACCCGCCCAGTAGCGGTGTGATCAGCCCCGCGACGACGCGCACGCCGTGGTGGGTGAGCACCGATTCGGGGTGGAACTGCATCGACGCGAACGTCGGACCGCGCAGCGCGTGGACCTCGCCGGTGGCCGGGTCGCGGCTGAGCTCCACCACACCATCGCCCGGCAGCTCCACCTTGTCCTCGTCGCTGTACGCCGCGAACGTGTTGTAGAAGCCCACCAGCTCGGGGCGGCCGAAGAGGTCCACCCGGCGTTGCAGGCCCTGGTTGGGCACCGGGCGGCGGGCCAGGCGCAGCCCCAGCCGCGCGCTCAGCACCTGATGACTCAGGCACACCGCCAGCAACGGCCGGGCCCCGGCCAGCAGACTGTCCACTGCGGACCGCAGGTGGGCGATCTTCGGATGGGAGCCGTCGCGCGGGTCGCCCGGGCCGGGGCCCAGCACAACGAGGTCGTGGGCGTCGAGCGCGTACGGTTCGTCGTACCGCCGGACCGTCACCGCCAGGCCCAGCGAGCCCAGCTGGAGCGACAGCATCCGGGTGAAGGTGTCCTCGGCGTCGACCACGAGCACCCGGCGACCGGCCAGGGCGGACACCGGCCGCTCGGCGGCGCCGGTGAGCCAGAACCCGGCGAGGCCGGTGTTGCGCCCGGCGAGCGCGGACCGGATCCGGCCGTCCGCGGTCAGGTCGGGCGCCGGCGCGGCGGCAGCCGAAGAGGCCGTTCCGCGCAGCGCGGCCAGGAGGGCCGACGCCTTCGCCTCGGTCTCCGCCGCCTCCGCGGCCGGGTCCGAGTGGCGCACCAGCGTGGCGCCGACGCCGATGCTCAGCCGGCCGCCGCGGTCGATCTCCGCGGTCCGGATCAGGATGGCCGAGTCCAGCTCGTCCTGGTCGATCAGCGCCGCCACCCCGCTGTAGTACCCGCGGCCCTGCCGCTCGTGCCGGGCGATGACCCGGCACGCGTTCTCCAGCGGGCTGCCGGTGACGGTCGGCGCGAACAGCGTCTCGCGCAGGATCTCACGCGGGTCGAGCGAGGTCCGGCCGCGGACGAAGTACTCGGTGTGCGCGAGCCGGGTCATCTGCCGCAGGTACGGGCCGTCGACCCGGCCGCCCTCCGGGCAGATGCGGGCCATCATCTTCAGCTCCTCGTCGAGGACCATGGCCAGCTCGTCGGTCTCCTTGCGGTCGGCGAGGAAGCCGAGCACGCCGGGCACGGTGGGCCCCGACGGGCCGTACCGGAACGTGCCGCTGATCGGGTTCATCACCGCCTCGCCGGCGCGGACGCTGATGTGCCGCTCCGGGGTGGCGCCGACGAACGTCCGGTCGCCGGTGTGGATGAGGAACGTCCAGTAGGCGCCGGACTCGCCGACCAGCAGCCGCCGGAAGAACGCCAACGCGTGCGCGAGCTCGTATCCGTCGATGGACGCCCGGAACACGCGGCGGATGACGAAGTTCGCACCCTCGCCGGCGCCGATCTCCTCGTCGACGATGCGCCGCACCGACGACTCGTAGTCGTCGGCGCCGAACCCGCTCCCGGACAGCGGGATCGGCAGGTCCGGCAGCAGCCCGGCGACCAGGCCGACCGGCAGCACCGACCGGGTGGCCACCCGCAACGCGAGCAGCGGCGCGCCGTCGTCGACGCACTCGTAGCCGCGCTCGGCGACCTGCCGGAACGGCACGACGACGAGTACCGGCGCCGGCGGCAGCTCGGCGAGGGTGGCCGCGGTGGACAGCGGCCCGGAGAGAATCTCGACCCCGTCCACCGAGGACGGGCGGTGCAGCAGCGCGAACGGCTCCATCACACGCCGGCCCCGACGAGCAGGGCCGACGTCGTGGTGACGACCGCACAGCGGCGGGCCGCGTAGTCCACGGCGAGGCGGTGGTCCGCGGCCGAGAAGTCGCCGACCGCGTCGGCGACGAGGAACGGCTGGATGTCGTTGGTGAACGCCTCGACGAGCGTGGCGAGGATCCCGACGTGGGCGTAGACGCCGCAGACGACGAGCTGGTCGCGGCCCGCGGCCCGCATCCGGTCGAGCAGGTCGGAGCGGAAGAACGCGCTGTACCGCCATTTTGTGAACACCCAGTCGCCCGGCGCCGGCTCCAGCGGCGGGACGATCTCGCGGTCCGCCGGCGTCAGGCGCATGCCGGGGCCCCAGAAGTCGGCGAGCAGGCCGCGCTCCGCCGGGGTCATGCCGCCGGGCTGCGCGGTGTACGCCACCGGCAGGCCCGACGAACGCCGCAGGCGGGCCACGTTGCCGACGAGCTCGCGGCGGAACCCGTCGGCGAAGGGCCTCAGGAAGTACTGCTGCATGTCATGGACGAGAAGGACGGCACGGCGTGGATCGGGTTGCCAGGTCGCGACGTTCGCGGGCAGGTCGGCCGCCGCCGGCAGCGGGTAGGGCGGGATCGGAGCGATGGCCATGGGTCCTCCTAGACGCCGAGCGCGGCGCCGCCGTCGACGGTCAGGGCGTGCATCGTGATGTGGCCGGCCCGGTCGGACAGCAGGAACACCACGGCGTTGGCGACGTCCTCCGGGCTGGCCAGCTTCCGCAGCGGGATGCCGACGCGGTACGCGTCGAGCCGGCCGTCGATGGTGGCCCGGCGAGCGTGCTCGTCGGGCCACATGCCGTGCAGCATCGGGGTGTCCGTGGATCCGGGCGCGACGAGGTTGCACCGGATCCCGTGGCCGGCGACCTCGAGGCCGAGGCACTTCGTGAACATCGTGGCGGCCGCCTTCGACGCGGCGTAGGCGGCCATGCCCTGCCGTGGCGTCTCGGCGGCGTTGGACGCCACGGTGACGATCGCGCCGCGCCCGCGGGGCACCATGCGGTTGACCACGGCCCGCGACACGACAAACACGCCGGTGGTGTTGACGGCGAAGGTCGCCGACCAGTCGTCGTCGCTGAGGCGGGCCGCGTCCGCGAGGCGCAGCACGCCGGCCGCGTTGACGAGGTAGTCGATGGGGCCGTTGCGCCGTTCGACGACGTCCACGGCGGCCTCGACCTCGTCGCGGCGGGTCACGTCGGCCGGGACTGCGAGGACCCGCAGGCCCTCGGCGGTCAGCCCGGCGACCTCGTCGGCGAGCCGTCCGGCGTCGCGGTCGAGGGCCGCGACGAGCGCGCCCTGACCGGCGAGTGCCTTGACGACGGCGGCGCCGATGCCGCCGGCGGCCCCGGTCACCAGGGCGATCTTGTCGTGCACAGGAACCTCCTCAGCCGCTCCATGCCGAGATCACCGACATGGCCTGCGATGGGTTGAGCCGCGGATCGCAGAGGGTGGTGTACTTGTCGCCGACGCGATCGGCGCACGAGGCGTCCGTGACGCACTCGGTCACGTCGTCGGGGGTCGTCTCCAGGTGCAGCCCGCCCGCGACGCCGCCCGCCTCGCGGACCGTGCACTGGAAGGCCCGCACCTCACGGACGACGGTCTCGAGGAACCGGGTCTTCAGCCCGTGCGGGGTGGTGACGGTGTTGCCGTGCATCGGGTCGACGAGCCAGACGACGGGGTGCCCGGCGGCGTGGACCGCGGCGACGAGTGCCGGCAGGCGCTGCTGGATCGCGGCGGCGCCGAGCCGCGCGATGAGCGTCAGGCGGCCGGGCTCGCGGTGCGGGTCGAGGCGCCGGCACAGCGCGAGCAGGTCGTCGGTGCTCGTGCCGGGCCCGACCTTGCAGGCGACCGGGTTGACGACGGCGGCCAGCAGCGCGACGTGGGCGCCGTCGACCTGCCGGGTTCGCTCGCCGATCCACGGCCAGTGCGTCGAGGCGAGCAGCAGCCGCCCGGACGCGGTGCGGCGCAGCTGGGGCAGCTCGTAGTCCAGCAGCAGCGCCTCGTGGCTGGCCCAGGTGGGCGGGGCGAGGCGCGGGGTGCCGGGACGGGCCTGCCAGCCGAGGTGTACGAGGACGTCGCGGGCGGTGCGGTGCCCGGCGACCAGCCGCGCCGGGTCGGGGCGGCGCCGCTCCGGATCCGGCTCGGGGCCGTTGACGAGGTGCCCGCGGTAGACCGGCAGTTCCCGCCCGCCGACGGTCTCGGTGTCCTGGCTGCGGGGCTTGGCGAGCTGGCCCGCGAGCCGGCCGACCCGCAGGACGGGGCGGCCGGTGTCGACCTGCAGGGCGCCGGCGAGCATGTCGATGAGGCCGGCCTTGCGGGTGACGTCGCCGTACGCGCACTCGCCGGGATCCTCGGCACAGTCGCCGGCCTGCACGACGTACGCCTCCCCCGCCGCCACCCGGGCGAGCTGGGCGCGCAGTTCGAGAACGTCGGCCGCCCGGACCAGCGCCGGCCGCCGGGTCAGGGCCTCACGCGCGGCGGCGAGCCCGGCCGGATCGTCCCAGTCGGGCTGCTGCCGGGCGGGCAGGGCCCGCAGCTCGCCGCGGATGTCATCCATCGGTGCCCGCCGCCAGCGCCGCCGCGACCGCGATGGTGCGCCGGGTCTGGAACTCCACAGCGGCGAGGTTGTCGTCGGTGACGTTGCCCGGCTGGTTGCGGGAGACGTTGCTCGCGCCGTACGGGTTGCCGTTGGTGGGCCGGAACAGCACCGGGTCGGTGGAGCCGGTCGGCACGATCACCGCGCCCCAGTGGCAGAACGTGTTGTGCAGGGCCAGGATCGTGCTCACCTGACCGCCGTGCGGGGCCGAGCCGGAGGTGAACGCGCCGACCGCCTTGCCGGCGAGCCGGCCGCCGATCGACAGCGGCGCGGTCGTGTCGAGGAAGTGCATGAGCTGCGGCGCGGGCAGGCCGAAGCGCACCGGCGTGCCGACCAGGATCGCGCCGGCCCAGTCGAGGTCGTCCAGCGTGGCCTCGGGGACGTCCCGGGTGGCCTCCGTGTGCCGCAGCCACGCGTCCCGGTCGGTGACGGTGGGCTCGGCCACCAGCTCGGGGATGCGGCGCAGCCGGACGTCGGCGCCGGCCTTGACCGCGGCGTCGGCGGCGGCCTCGGCGAGCCGGAACACGTTGCCGGTCGAGGAATAGAAGATGACGGTGACGTTGGTCATTGCCTTGGTACTCCTCGCGAAATGCCGTTGTCGGCCGCCATCGTCGGCGCGGCGATCCGGCACCGGCAACGGGCGCCGGACGAGTACGTCACGTGCGGCCCGGACCACCGCCGCACCGCGCAGCACGGTGGTCCGGCCACCTAGGCAGGGCCGCGCCCGCACCGGCACGGTGGACCTCGCACACCCGCAGACGCCGAGGGGGAACGATGCCGGAGGACACCGACCGGGCCGTCGCCGAGCTGTGCGACGAGCTGTTCGCCGGGTTACCGCGCAAGGACCAGCGGCGGCGGGGCGTCGAGTACGTGCACGGCCTGCTGCGCACACCGGGGCGCAAGTCGATCCGCAACATCGCCGGGCAGGCCAACGAGCAGCGGCTGCACCACTTCGTCAGCGACTCGACGTGGGACTGGATGCCGGTCCGCCGGGCGCTGCGGACGCACCTGCTCCGGTCGGCACCGCCGCTCGCCTGGGTCGTCCGGTCGATGATGATCCCGAAGACGGGTGAGCACACGGTCGGCGTCGGCCGCCGGTACTGCCGTGCCCGCGGCTCGTTCCTCAGCGCCCAGCACGCGATCGGCCTGTGGGCGGCGGCGCCCGGCTGGACCAGCCCGGTGCACTGGCGCCTGCACCTGTCGGCGACCTGGCTGGGTGACGCCGACCGGTGCCGGCGGGCCGCGATCCCGGCCGGCACGGTGCCGCAGCCGGTGGACGAGTGCCTCGTCGACACGTACCTGGAGCTGGCCGCCGACCGGGACCTGCCGGTGGTGCTAGACGCGCGGGACGTCGACGCGCCGGCCGTGGTCCGCCGGCTGCGGGCGGCCGGCGCACCGGTCCTCGCCCGGATCGACGCCACGACGCCGCTGTGCCCGGACCCGCCGGTCCCCGGCCATGCGGACGGACCGCTGCCCGCGGCGCGGCTGCTCGCGATGGTCCGGCACACCCGGCGCCCGGTGTTCGGCGCCGGTGCCGCGCTGGCCGCCACCGGCGCCGTCCGGCTGCCCGGCCCGGGCCGCTCCGACGGCCTGGTGCTGCTCGGCGTCGGCCGGCCGGGCCCGCGGTGGCCGGATGAGGTGTGGCTCTCCACCCTCACCGGGCACAGCCTCGCCGACCTGGTGCGCCTCGCGCGGCTCCCGGGACGGGTCTACACGGACCTCGCCGGCATCGGCGACCGGGTCGGGCTGCGCGACTTCACCGGCCGGTCGTTCGCCGGCTGGCACCGCCACGTCACGCTCGCCTCCGCCGCGCACGCGCTCGTCGCCCTGCACGGCGCCGCACCGTACGAACTCCGCGAAGCGGGCTAGGAAGAAGGAGTCCCCACCGTGCTCACGCTGCACGACACCGCCGGGCCGCCGGTCGCCGTCCTGGGCACCGGATCGTGCCTGCCGGCCCACGTCGTCGACAACACCGCCGTCGCGGGCCCGGCCGGGGTCACCGCCGAGTGGATCGCGGCCCGCACCGGCATCCGGCGGCGACGCTGGGCCAAGCCGGACGAGGCCACCTCCGACCTCGCGATCGCCGCCGGGCGGGCCGCGCTCGAGGACGCCGGGATCCGCGCGGCGCAGCTGTCGCTGGTCCTCGTCGCGACCTCGACGCCCGACTCGCCGCAGCCGCCGACCGCGTCCCTGGTCGCCGACGAGCTCGGCGTCGAACCGGGCACCGCCGCGTTCGACCTCAACGCCGTCTGCAGCGGCTTCGTCTTCGCCCTCGGCACCGCGGAGCGCCTGCTGCGCGCGGCCGGCGGCCATGCCCTCGTCATCGGCGCCGACGTCTACTCACGGATCCTCGACCCGGCCGACCGGCGGACCGCGGTGCTGTTCGGCGACGGCGCGGGCGCGGTCGTGCTGGGCCCGGGGCGCCGGCCGACCGTCGTGGCGAGCCGGCTCGCCACGTTCACCGAGGCGCACCAGCTGATCCGGGTGCCGGCCGGCGGCAGCCGCATCCCGGCCTCGGTCGGGTCGATCGACGCCGGGCTGCACCACTTCGCGATGGAGGGCCGCGCGGTGCGCGACTTCGTCCTCGACACGGTGGCGCCGGCGATCCGCGGGTTCCTCGCCGACGCCGGTGCCGCACCGGACCGGCTGGCGGCGTTCGTGCCGCACCAGGCGAACCCGAACCTCGTCGCCGACCTCGCCGCCGCGGTCGGGGTGCCGGCCGCCCGGATCGCGGTCACCGGCGCCGAGTTCGGCAACACCGGCGCCGCCTCGGTCCCGGTGACGCTCGACCACACCCGCCGGCGCCTGCGCGAAGGCGACCTCGTCCTGCTCGCCGGCTTCGGCGGCGGCATGTCGGCCGGGTTCGCGCTGCTGCGCTGGCCCCGCACGGAAAGGACCACCTGATGCTCGACGACCAGACCGTCGAGGAGTACCTGCACCGCATCGGCGCCCGCCGCCCCGCCGTCCCGGACCTGGCCGGCCTGCGCCATCTCCAGGAGCGGCACGTGCTCTCGGTGCCGTTCGAGAACCTCGGCTACCACCTCGGCGAGGAGATCCACCTCGGCGGCGCGGTCATCGACAAGATCGTCCGCGAGCGGCGCGGCGGCGGTTGCTACGAGACCAACCCGGCGTTCGGGCTGCTGCTGACCACCCTGGGCTACGAGGTCGAGATCCTGCCCGGCCGGGTGTACCGCCCGACCGGCCTCGGGCCGCCGTTCTGCCACCTCGCGCTGCGGGTCACCGTCGGCGGCGAGCCGTGGCTCGTGGACACCGGGTTCGGCCGCAACAGCCGCCTGCCGCTGCGGTTCTCGACGGAGGACGGCCAGCCGGATCCGCACGGCACGTACCACGTCCGGGGCGGCGAGGTGACGCTCGACGGCAAGCCGCTGTACCGCCTCGACGACCGCCCCGCCGCCCTCGACGACTTCCGCCCGACGCTGTGGTGGTGGCGGACCTGCCCGGACTCCCCCTTCCTCCAGGACGTGTTCTGCTCGCTGCCCACAGTGGACGGACGGGTGACGCTGAAGGGCCGGCGGCTGACCGTCGACGCCGGCGGCGAGCGCACGCGCACCGACCTGACCGACGACGCGGCCGTCCTCGCCGCCTACCGCAAGCATTTCGGATTCGACCTCGACCGGCTGCCCCGCGACCCGCTCGTCCCGGCCGGCGGCACCACCGGCATCACGCTCGACTGACCTCAGGAGTTCGCAGTGGTACGTGCTGACGACCCGATCCTCGACCTGCCGCCGGACGCCGCGCCGGATCCCGACGAGTACCTGCGGGCGGCGCTGCGCTGGCACTTCTCGCCGGAGACGGGATCGCCGTTCTGGCTGGAGCGGGCCCCGAGCCTCGGCTTCGACCCGCTGACCGACGTCACGACGTTCGCGGACCTGAACCGCTTCCCCAATCTCGCCAACGAGCTGCGGACGGTCCGTGTCGAGGACCTGATCCCGCGCGGGTACGGGCCCCGGCCGGACGTCGTCGGCGTCTACGAGAGCGGCGGCACCACGGGCGCGCCGAAACGCGTCGTCCTGCTGCGCGACTGGCTGGACCGGCTGCTGGCGTGGAGCAGCGCCGAACTCGACCGGCACGGCGTCCCGCTGGGCGTCAACTGGCTCTCGGTCGTGCCGTCCGGGCCGCACATGGTCGGCCCGATCATCGCGCAGCAGGCCGCGTTCCGGGGCGGGCTCGCGTTCAGCGTCGACCTCGACCCCCGCTGGGTCAAACGGCTCATCGCCGACGGCAAGTTCGGCGAGGCCGCCGCCTACGGCGAGCACCTCATCGAACAGGTCGCGTACGTGCTGCAGAGCCAGGACGTCGGCGTGCTGATGATCACGCCGCCGGTGCTGGAGCGGCTCGCCCGCCGCGACGACCTCGTCAAGCTCGTCAACGACAAGGTCCGCGCGATCAACTGGGTCGGCACCCAGATGGACCCGGACACCCGGCACCTCTACCGCACCGAGGTCTTTCCCGACGTGGTGCTCTACAGCGGATTCGGCAGCACGATGATCCTCGGCAACGCCAGCGAGCGCCCCGGCCTCACCGACGACGACCCGTGCGTCTACGACCCGTTCTCGCCGCACATGACGTTCCGCGTCGTCGACCCGGAGACCGGCGTGACGGTGCCGTACGGCGAACGCGGCCAGGTCGTCATGAACCACGTGAGCAAAAGCCTGTTCCTGCCGAACAACCTGGAACGGGACTACGCGACGCGGGTCGCGCCGCCCGCCGGGCAGGCCGGCGACTCGGTCGCCGACGTGGCCCCGGTGGCGCGGTTCGACGACGAGACGGTCATCGAGGGGGTGTACTGATGGCACCGGTGCAGATCGACGCGCTCGGCCCCGCCGGTGCTTACCGGGCGCGCAAACGCCTCGACGTCACGGACGTCACCGGCGCACCCGCCGTGACGCTCAGCCTGGTGCCGAAGCTGTTCGTGAGCCGCGCCCTCACCGCGCTGCGGGCCGCCCGGCCGCTGCCCCACCAGCGACGGATCGCGGCCCTGGCCGAGGCGGCGGCCCGGTTCACCGGCGACGAGATCGCCGGGCTGTCGTTCGGGGACTACGAGCGTACGGTCAGCCGCGTCTCCGGTGTGCCGCTGCCGGTCGTGCGGGCGGCGACCGCCGCGATCGCCGAGGCGGCGACCCTGGCCGGCGAGACGACCGGGCTGGCCCGGCCGCAGGGCGCGGTGGAGGACTGGCGGGCGCCGGAGACGCTGCGGGGCAACGCGGTGTGGACCCGGCGGGGCGACGTGTTCGCCGTCCACGCCGCCGGGAACCATCCCGGCCCGCACTCGCTGTGGCTGGAGGCGCTCGCCCTCGGCTACCGGGTGGCGGTCCGCCCGTCGCGCCGCGAGCCGCTCACCCCGCACCGGCTCATCACCGCGCTGCGGGCCGCCGGGTTCGGCGACGACCAGGTGGTGCTGCTGCCCACCGACCACGACGCCGCCGACGAGGTGCTGCACGGCGCCGACCTCGGGCTCGTCTACGGCGGCGACGACGTCGTCCGCAAGTACGCCACCGGATCCCGGATCCTGCCGCAGGGCCCGGGCCGATCGAAGATCCTGCTGACCGCCGGGGCCGACTGGCGGGCGCACCTGGACACCATCGTCGACTCGATCAGCCACCAGGGCGGCGTGGCGTGCATCAACGCCACCGCGGTCCTCGTCGACGGGGACCCGGCGCCGCTGGCGCAGGCGATCGCGGAGCGGCTCGCCGCCCTGCCCAGCCTGCCGCCGGACAGCGACAAGGCGGTCCTGCCCGTGCAGCCGGTGGCGGGCGCCCGCGCGCTGGAGGCGTTCCTGCTCGGGCAGGCCCGCGGCACGACGGCGTGGCTCGGCGGGGACGGCATCGTCGACGAGCTCGGCGACGGCAGCGCCGCGCTGCGCCCGGCCGTGCACCAGGTCGACCGGGCGGACGCGCCGCAGACCCGCGTGGAGCTGCCGTTCCCGTGCGTCTGGGTCGCGCCGTGGTCACCCGCCGACGGCCTGGCCCCGCTGCGCGACACGCTCGTGCTGACCGTGTTCACCGACGATGACTCGCTCGTCGCCGATCTGCTCGACGAGCCGACGATCAGCAACGTCTACGTCGGCGACCATCCGACGTACTGGCTGCGCCCGGGCGTGCCGCACGACGCGTACCTCGGCGAGTTCCTCATGCGCACGAAGACGGTCATCCGCTCCGGCCGGTGAAGAACGCGGTCAGGACCGGCGCCAGGACGACCGGGTCGGTGACGTGGGTCTGCCCGTCGACGACCCGGCGTTCGGCGTTCGGGACGGCGGCGGCGATCGCATCGGCGGCCGCGTCGAAGAAGCCCGGCCCGAGCGCGCCCGTGTGCGGGTCGGGCAGGCCGCCGGTCGCCACGAGCACCGGCTGCGTGATCGTGGCGAGCCGGTCGAGCGGCGGGCTGCCGTCGCCGAGGCAGGCCGCGTCGTGGGCGAGGGTCGGCGCGAGGGCCTCGAGGCCCGGCCAGACCGGCGCCGTGCGGGCCGCGGCGATGTCGTCCTCGCCGGCGCCGGCGAGACGCATGAACAGCTCGACGGCCGCGCCACGCCGTCCCTCGGCGAGCACCCGGTGCAGCTGCCGGACATACTCCCGGAACGCGGCCACCACGTGGTCGTCGGTGCTGTACGGCACCTCGTACACGGCGACCCGCCCCACCGGAAGGCCGGCCGCGGCGGCCTCGAGGGCGAGCGCCCCGCCCGACGAGGCCCCGAAGAGGTGCGCCGTCCCGCCGGCGTCGGCGATGATCGCCGCGAGGTCTTCCAGCTCGCGGGCGACGGCGTAGGGTGGCGTGTCGCCGCTGCCGCCGCGCCCGCGGCGGGCGTAGTTGTAGACGGTGAAATGCTCGGCGAGCTGCGGCATGAGCGGCGCGTTCTCGGCGCCCTCGTCGAGGCCGCCCCCGACCAGGACGACCGCGGGCCCACCGCCCGCGCGGTCGAAGGTGATGGATGTGCCGTCGCGCGAGGTCACTCGGCTCATGCGCCTATTGGACCAGACCGGCACGGCTCCGCACGGGCACTACCCGAGCCTGCGGCCGGGGAACCGCCCCGGATGTCGCCCGACCGCCGCCGCGAACGTCTCGCCGGTAGGCGTCCGGACCCACCGGCGCACGGTGGCGGCGGCGCGCCCGGCGGCCGCGGTCAGCCCGGACCGGGCAGGTCCGCGGCGAGCTCGTCCGGGGCGCGCATGCGCCAGGCGTCGGTGACGAGCTCCCTCAAGCGGTCGACGTCCACCCGCTCGAGCCGGAGCATGACGAGCGGCAACCCGTCGTAGGCGGGCGTCGTGAAGAACCGCTCGGGCTCGCCGAGCAGCAGCGCCTGCTTCTCGGCCTCGTCGCCGACGTACAGCACCGCGACGTCGGTCCGGATGACGCGCGGCTTGCCCGGGACGCGCTCGGGATAGGACCACACGAACCCCTTGTCGGCGACCCGGAAGTCGAAGCCGTCGCTGTCGATCTCGACCACGTGCGGCAGCGTGAGCGCCAGACGCCGGACGTCGTCGGCGTCAGTCATCGAGGGCCTCCTGCATACCGACAGGTTATCGGCTGCGCCCGGGGGCCCGTGGAACCCGGCCGGCATGGTGGGTGCCGAGCATCCCTCATGTGTGGCTATAGACGGCTTCTTCCTGGTTTACCGACATAAGTAGTTATTCGCGCTGGGTGCGAATAGTCGATCTTCCATGCGATAGCGATTCGTTGATATCAATCTCTCCACCCCCGCTTTCCTACCCCCTGGAGTGCGACGTGCGGAGATCCCGTATCGCGACCCTCGCCCTGAGCGTCGTGGCGTCCCTCGGCGTCACGTTCGCCATCGCAACGCCCGCCCGGGCCGCCGCCACCGACCGGTACGTCGCCCTCGGCGACTCGTACGCCTCCGGTGTCGGCGCGGACAGCTACACCGCCGAGAGCGGTTCCTGCCAGCGCAGCACCAACGCCTACTCCGCCCTGTACAACACCAACGTCAAACCCGCCTCGTACCGCTCGGTGGCCTGCTCCGGCGCGACCACGACCGACGTCGTCAACAAGCAGCTCTCCGCGCTGTCCACGTCGACCACGCTGGTCAGCGTCACCGTCGGCGGCAACGACGCCGGCTTCGCCACCATCATGACCACCTGCGTGCTCTACGGCGAGACCGAGTGCGTGGCCGCGGTGCAGACGGCCGAGAACAAGGCCCGCACGGAACTGCCCGCCAAGCTCGCCGCCGTCTACAACGGCATCAAGAGCCGCGCCCCGTCGGCCCGGGTGATCGTCGTCGGCTACCCGGTCTTCTACCAGCTCGGCACGGTCTGCGTCGGGCTGAGCGCGAACTCCCGCACGAAGATCAACGAGGGCATCAACCTGATCGACGACATCATCCGGACCGCCGCCACCGCGGCCGGGTTCAAGTTCGCCGACGTCCGGTCGACCTTCGTCGGCCACCAGCTGTGCAGCTACGGGGAGAAGTGGCTGCACGCGCTGAACTACCTCAACATCGGGATCTCGTACCACCCGACGGCCGCCGGTCAGGCCGGCGGCTACTACCCGGTGTTCCGCAACGCGGCCGGCTGACCCCGGCACCGACCTGACACCGCGGTGCCCGGCCACCCCCGCGAAGGTGGCCGGGCACCACCCACGCCGCTGAGAGCGGGGCGACCCGCTCGACGCCGGGCCTGCCCCCGCCCCACAACGCGTCCACAACACCCAATCGCCCCGACCACATTCCACGATCACCACCCCGGGCGTTGCATCCACCGGTTGACTCCACCCCCGGGCGACCGCGGGCGGCATGATCACGGAGGTTTCGCGTCGCAGCCTCCGCGATCATGAATGGTGGGAGGGTTGTCGTCGTGGGTTCCGGCCGGTTTGTGGCCGTGATCGCGGCAAGTTCGCGATCACGGGTGCGGCGGTTGGGCCTGGCCGGGTGGTGTGGCTGCGGTTGATAGATCAAGGGAAACTTCGGGTTGCCTGGACAGCCAGATGTTTCCGACGATCAAGGAACCCCGGTCAGGCCAAGCGCGGAGCACGGCCGGCCCCGCACTACGGGGCCACGGACGCCGCGGCCCGGCACCGCTCAGGCACGGCTGGGTGCGCGGCCCCGGCACCGCTTGAGATCACGGAGCTTCCGATGGGCTGGAGAGCCTGTTGCGCAATTCGGATCCCTCGCGCGTCAACCCCGACAACCGCGCCGATCTTGGAGTTGTGGTCCTTGACAAACCAGGACAAATTCGGAGATTCATGGCGCCACAACTCCAAGATCGGCGCGAGGCGTCCAGAGCGGCGTCCGCTACTGACCGGCGGACGCCGCCCCGCGGCGACGGGAAGGGTTCAGTTCGACGCCAGCGCCGGCTCGGTCGGCTCCTCGGCCGGGGCCCGGTGGCGGCGGAGGTTCAGCGCCACCAGGATCGTCACCAGCATGCCGGCCGCCGCCACCAGCACCGCGTCGCGCAGGCCGGAGACGGTCGCGTCGCGCAGGTCCGGGCCGGTCAGCCCGGCCGTGCCGGCGTTGGCGACGGCGACCAGCGCCGCCAGGCCCACCGCCGAGCCCACCTGCTGCCCGGTCGAGACGATGCCGGACGCGATGCCCTGGTCGAACAGGGCGGTGCCGGTGGTGGCGGCGGCGAACATCGTGGTGAAGATGACGCCCTGGGCGACGTTCAGCACGACCATGGCGGGCAGCAGCGCGAGGTACGACCCACCGGCGCCGATCCCGAGCCCCAGCCCGACGGTCGACACGGCGCCGACGGCGAGGCTGGTGACCAGCGTCGCCCGGTTGCCGAACCGGGTCGCGAGCCGCCCGCCGAGCATCGAGCCGACGGCACCGGCGCACATCGGCACCACGTACGCCAGCCCGGTCTGCAGCGCGCTGTAGCCCAGCACCTGCTGGAAGTGGACCGTCAGGAAGTACAGCAGCGTCCCGAACGTCGCCATGAACAGCAGCGTCACGCTCACGCCGGTGCTGAGGTTGCGGTTGCGGAACAGCCGCAGCGGCATGAGCGGCGCGGCGGTGCGGGCCTCGATCGCGACGAACCCGGCCAGCAGCACGAGACCACCGGCGGCGGTCGCCAGCAGCAGCGGCGACGTCCAGCCGAGGGCCGGGCCCTGCACCAGCGTGAACACCACGAGGGTCACCCCGACGGTGGCGGTGGCCGCGCCCGGCAGGTCGAAGCCGCGACCGGTGACGCGCGGGCCGTCGGCGGGCAGCAGCACGTATGCGAGCAGGATCGCGACGCCCGCGAGCGGGACGTTGACGAAGAACACGGCCTCCCAGCCGAACGCCTGGGTGAGCACGCCGCCGAGCAGCGAGCCGAGGACCATGCCGCCGGCCCCGGCCGCGGCCCACACCGAGAACGCCCGGTTGCGGTCGCGACCCTCCTCGAACGAGGTGGCCACGAGCGACAGCGTCGCCGGGAACAGCAGCGCGCCGCCGAGGCCCTGCACGGCACGGGCGGCGACGAGCAGGCCCGGATGACCGGCCAGGCCGCCGACGAGCGACGACACGGCGTAGAGCGCGAGCCCGGCGACGAAGACGCGGCGCCGGCCGACGAGGTCGGCGGCGCGCCCGCCGAGCAGCAGGAAGCCGCCGAACGCGACCGCGTAGGCGCTCACCACCCACTGGAGGTTCTGCGCGGAGAAGCCGAGATCGGCGCCGATCTCCGGCAGCGCGACGTAGACGATGTTGTAGTCGATCGAGGTGATGAGCTGGGCGAGGCCGAGCAGGGCGAGCACGAGGCCGGCGCGCCGCGGCGGTGTGGCGTCCATCGTGGACCTTTCAGGGAGCTGTACCGGAAGGGTTGTCGAGCAGGTATCGCCACCGGCCGTCCGGGCCGCGGCGGGCGACGTCGGTGGCCGTGCCGGCGACCCGGACCGGGTCGCCGTCCGGCCCCGTGAGCTCGGTGTCGTGGTCGGTGACGAGCAGCGCGATCCCGTCGGCCTCGTAGACGTGCCGGATCCGGATCTCCATCTGCCGGACCTGGCCGAGGAAGGCCGTGATCGACTGGCGCAGCCGAGCCCCGGTGACCGGTTCGCCGGGCCGCGTGACGAGCACCGCGACCGGCTCGAACAGCCGCAGCGCGGCCTCCGCGTCGCCGTCGTTGTACGCGCGGGCGACGAGCTCGACGAGGTGCGCCGGGCTGTCGGCGCCGCCGGCGGGGCGGGTCAGCACCTCGAAAGCGTGGCCGTCGACGCTGTCGAAGTAGAAGCCGCGCCCGCCGCCCCAGGAGTTGACCACGCCCGGCCCGTGGTGCAGCGGACCGGCCCAGTAGGGCCGGCCCGCGCCGCGGATGCGGCCGAGGATCGTGTCGAACTCGGCGGCGGTGACCTCAAAGGCGTAGTGCTGTGTGGTCACCTCGCCCTCGACCTGGACGAACTCCAGCAGGACGCCGCCGTCGAGCCGCACCGCGGGGAACGGCCCGGACCAGCCCGGCTCGGGCAGCCCGAGCGTGTCGGCCAGGTCGCGGGCGGACCGCCAGGCGTCCCGGGTGTGCACGAACGTGTGGTTGAGCCGGACCGCCATGGTCAGGCCGTGCCCAGCAGGTCGGCGCGCCACTGCGCGTACTGCTGCTGACCCGGGCCCTCCCAGAACTGCTGGACCTCCGGCGGCAGCCCGCCGGTGAACTTCGCCCGCTCGTGCGGCGTCGCGTCCTCGAGGCCGATGCCGAGGAAGACCAGCGCCTTCTCCTGCGGGATCGAGGCGTGGCCGCGCAGCTCGAAGGCCTGCCACTCGTCGGGCGTGATGTGCTGCCGGATGAGCGGCAGGACGTGCTCCTCCTCGTCGGCGAGGTGCTCGTCGGTCGTCTCGGAGACCCGCCGCACGACGCCGGCGAGCCGGTCGCGGTCGGCGGCGGTTGCGGTCTCCCGCCAGCGCGGGGTCAGCTCCGCGACCTCGCCCAGCAGCTCGTGCAGCGCGCCGTGCTGCTTCTCCATGCGGTGGACGAGGTCGGCCTGCGGCCCGGCGCGGTCGAGCAGGACCGGCCAGAGCAGCTCGTCCTCGCCGACGTGGTGCTCGTGCAGCGAGGCGGTGATGTCGGTCAGGTGCTCGCCGACGACGGCGGCCCGGTCGCGGTCGCCGTCGGCGACCCCGGCGACGAGCGTGGCCAGCAGGCGCAGCTCCCGCCGGTACACCTGGTGCACCCAGGCCATGCCCCATGGGTCGAGCGGTTCGGTCATCGTGACTCCTTACGGGACCAGGACGATCTTGCCGAGGGTGTGGCGGCGCTCGAGGAGGTCGTACGCCTCGGCGACGCCCTCCAGCGGGAACGCCCGCTCCACCGGCACCTCGAGGCGGCCCTTGGCGACGAGGTCGGCGAGCTCGGCGAGCACCTCCGGGGTGGAGGCGTCGTTGCTGCCCTGGGCCTTGACCCCGTGCTGCGCGGCCGCGGCGAAGTTGATGAGCGTGTTGACCCGGTCCGGCTGGACGCCGAGCTGCAGCGCGAGGTCGACGTAGTCGGCGCCGAACGCGTCGACGAACGCGTCGATCTTGTCGCCGGCCGCGGCGCGGACCCGGTCGAGGGCACCCTCGCCGTAGGCGACCGGCGTCACGCCGTGCTGCTGGAGCCAGTCGTGGTGCGCCTCGCCGGCCAGGCCGATGACCGTCGCGCCGGCGTGGCGGGCGAGCTGGACGGCGATCGAGCCGACGCCGCCGGCGGCGTTGGCGACGACCACGGTGTCGCCGTCGCCGACCGCGACGGCGCGCACCGCGGCGTAGGCGGCGGCACCGGCGGTGTACAGCGCCCCGGCGACCTCCCACGAGACCTCCGCGGGGCGGCGGGTGAGGTTGCCGACGGGCACGACGACGAGCTCGGCCTGGGTGCCGCGCTCGTCGGTCCAGCCGAGGACCTCGTCGCCGGCGGCGAACTCCGTGACACCCGGCCCGGCCTCCTCGACCACGCCGGCGAGGTCACGGCCCTGGCCGGCCGGGAACGTGGTCGGGTACACCTTGTCGAGGAAGCCGCCGCGGATGCCGGACTCGACCGGGTTCAGCCCGGCGGCCCGCACCCGGACGAGCACGGTGCCCGCCGGGGGCACGGGCCGGTCCACCTCCACGACCTGCAGCACCTCGGTGCCGCCGAACCGGTCGAATCGCACAGCGCGTGGCATGGTTGTCGCTCCCTGATGATGTGAGAATCCGGACAAGACGACCGTCGCACTACCGGCGGGCACTGAGAATCGGACCGTTTTGCCTAGGACCCGCAACCCTGGGGTAACCGGGTGAACTTGACGGAACGGCGCCCGGCGCGATGAGAAAGCGCCGCCTCGGCGGGCAGAATCCGCAATCATGCGCGCCGCCTACATCGAACGGCTCGGGCCGCCGGAGGTCATCCGGCACGGCGAGCTGCCCGCCCCCGTCCCGGGCCCGACCGACGTCCTCGTCGACGTGATCGCCACGACGGTGAACCCGGTCGACACGTTCGTCCGCTCGGGGCTGTTCCGCACCCCGCTGCCGATGCCGTTTGTCGTCGGCCGCGACCTGGTCGGCACGGTGGCCCGGGCCGGCGCCGGCGCGGCCGGGTTCGCCCCGGGTGACCTCGTCTGGTGCAACAGCCTGGGCCACGCGGGCCGGCAGGGCGCCGCCGCCGAGCAGGCCGTGGTGCCGGTCGAGCGGCTGTACCGCCTGCCGGCCGGGGTGCCGCCGGAGACCGCGGTGACGGCGGTGCACCCGGCCGGCACCGCCTACCTCGGGCTGTTCACCCACGGGCGGCTGCGGGCCGGCGAGACGGTGGTCGTCGAGGGCGCCGCCGGCAACGTGGGCACGGCGCTGGTGGCGCTGGCCGTGGAGGCCGGCGCGCGGGTGGTGGCGACCGCCGCGGCGGCCGACGCCGCGTACTGCGCGGACCTGGGCGCGGCCGAGGTCCTCGACTACCGCGCGCCGGACCTGACCGACCGGCTCGCCGGGGCCTGCCCGGACGGCATCGACCTCTACCTCGACACGTCCGGGCGCAACGACCTGGAGACCGTGGTGGAGCTGCTGGCGTTCCGGGGGCGGGTCGTCCTCGTCGCCGGCGCCGCGACCCGTCCGGTGCTGCCGGCCGGTGCGCTCTACATGCACGACCGCACCGTCACCGGTTTTGTCATCTCCCACGCCACGGCGAGTGAGCTGGCCGAGGCCGCGGTGACGATCAACCGGCTGCTCGCGGCCGGGCGGCTGCGCCCGCGGGCGACGGTGGACCTGCCGCTGTCGGCGACCGCGGAGGCCCACCGCATGATCGAGCGGGGCGAGCTGCACGGCCGCCGCGTGGTGCTCAGGCCGTCCTGAGCGCCCGTCACCGGCGCTGGCCGCGCGGCTCGCCGGACAGCGTGTCGCGCAACCGGAAGAGCCGCAGCGCCAGTTGTACGTCCAGTGCCTTCACCGGCCGCTGCCAGTCCGGCCCGAGCAGCTCCTTCACCCGCTCCAACCGGCGCGCGACGGTGTTGGGGTGCACGTGCAGCCGCTCCGCGGCGTTGGTCGGGCTGCCGCCGGCCTCGAAGTAGGCGTCGAGCGTGCGGGTGAGGTCGGTGAACCGGCGCCGGTCGTGGTCGAGGACCGGGCCGAGGACCGCGTCCACGAACGTGTCGACGCCCTGCCGGCCGGACATCAGGACACCGAGGAAACCCAGCTCCCGCCCGGACGCGCCGCGGCCGGTGAGGTCGAGCGCAGTGAGGGCGTCGATGCAGCGCAGCGCCTCCCGGTGCCCGGCCGCGAGGGCCGCCGCGCCGGAGGCCGGTCCGGCGGCGCCGATCGTGACCGGCGTGCCGAGCAGCGCCGACAGCTCGTCGGTGACCGTGCGGGCCGCCGCGCCGGGGTCGGTGCCGGGCAGCACCAGCACGAGGTGGCCGTCGCGGGTGCCGCTGAGGCCGCCGGTGCGCCGCGCGTGCGAGGCGGCCCAGATCGCGGCACGGCCGGGCCGGCGCTGCGCTCCCGGGTCGCGCGCGGCGTCCTCCGGCCGGGCCACGAGCACCACGTACGGCCGGTCGAGGTCCACGCCGAGCCGCCGGGCCGCCCGGTCGAGCCGCCGGCGCGGGCGCGGTGGCGTGACGAGCAGGTCGTCGAGCAGGTCCTCGCGGGCGTGCTCCTCGGCGGCGCTGCCCGCGTGGTGGCGCAGCACGACGGCGGCGGCCTGCGCGACCAGCGGCAGCACCTGCCGCTCGACGCCGGTGAGGCTGCGCCCGGTGCGCACCAGGAGCGTGCCGAGCGGCCGGTCCCCGGCGACGACCGGCACCCGCCAGGTCGTCGGGTCGAGCGCCACCGGTTCACGGCCCGCCGTGCCGTTCACCGGCGGATCGGCCGGCCCGTCGTCCGGCCAGGCCGGGCCCTCGCAACTCGTCGCGAGGGTCCGACCGTCCGCGTCGTACAGGCGGACCCCGCCGCGCAGCCGCCGGCCGGCCTCGTCGACGAGCTCCTGCGGGTCGCCGCCGGACACGGCGAGGTCGACGAGCGCCCGGTGCACGGCGCCGAGCTCCCGGACCCGCCCGAGGTCGGCGGCGGTGCGGGCGGTGGTGTTCTCCAGCCCGGACAGCCGGGCTGCGGTACGGTCGAGCAGCCGCGCCTTCTCGATCACGGCACCCGCCAGCTCGGCGAGGGAGCCGAGCAGCGCGCACTCGTCGGCGGTGAACGGGCGCGCCCGCCGGTCGGCGGCGCAGAGCACGCCGAACGGCCGCTTGCCGAAGCGTCCCGTGCCGTGGCCGAGCCGGACGGCGATCACCGCGCGCAGTGCCTCGGCCCGCACCAGCGCGGCGAACGGGTCGCCGTGTTCCCCGGCGGCGGCCCACCCCGGCGCGGTTCCCGCGTCCGCGCCGTTCACGTCCGCCGGCCACGCCCGCCCGGCCTGCGGAGGCCGGTCGGTCCGGTCGAGCGCGCCCGTCGCGTCGGCCGTCCACTGCGGGCCCGCGCCGGTGAGCGCGGCGCCGGCGAGACCCTCGTCGCGCGGCAGCCGGAACCCGGGTGCGAGGCCGGACGCGAGGCCGTCGACGGCGCGGACGGTGACCGTGCCCTGCTCGTCGTCGAGCACGCCGACAAACGCGAGGGAGAGGCCGAGCAGCCGGCGCGCCTGCCGCGCGACGACGGGTAAGAGGCTTTCCAGGTCGCTGGGCACGGTGAGATCGTGCGCGGCGTCCACGAGGGCGGCGAGCCCCCGGTGGGCGTCCGCCCGGGTGTCGTCCTGCACCGGCGCGAAGCGCGGAACCACTGGCACCTCCGGTCAGCTGGCTCGAACGGTGCCGCACCCCCGGTCCACGGCGGCGCAGCGTCGCGCTCGCCGGACGGGCGGGCCACCGGCAACGGGCATGGATGTGCGTCGCTGTATGCCCCTCATGAGCTAACACCAGCATCCGTAGCCACTCAAGTACGCTCTGTGTTACATCTCCTCGTCGTCACTCGCCCGGACCTGCAGCGACGCCGGACCGCGGCATGACTAGGACCAACGATCCTTGGCTACATTCGAAGGGCTCGGGACATCATGGGCAGCATGAACCGCCGTGAACTCGCCGACTTCCTCCGCCGTTGCCGCGAGCGGCTGCAGCCGCAGGACGTGGGGCTGTCCGCCGGCGCACGGCGCCGCACACCCGGCCTGCGCCGTGAGGAGGTCGCGCAGCTCGCCGGGATGTCGGCGGACTACTACATGCGGCTCGAGCAGGCCCGCAGCCCGCAGCCGTCGACCCAGCTGCTCGCGCCGCTGGCCCGCGCCCTGCGGCTCAACGACGACGAGCGCGACCACCTCTACCTGCTCGCCGGGCACCGGCCGCCGATCGGCCGGCAGGCCGGCGACCACGTGCGTCCCGGGCTGCTGTTCCTGCTCGACCGGCTCACCGACGCGCCCGCCCAGATCCTCAACGACATCGGCGACCTGCTCGCGCAGAACACGCTGGCCGAGTCGCTGTTCGGGGGCGTGTGCTCGACGCAGCCGCAGAACCGCAACATCGTCTGGCGGTGGTTCACCGACCCGTTCGTGCGGGCCGCGTATCCCGTCGAGGACCAGGCGTATTACAGCCGCCTGCACGTGGCCGACCTGCGCGCCGCGCTGGCCCGCCGCAGCGGCGACCCGGCCGCGCTCGACCTGGTGCGGCGGCTGCGGGTCGCGAGCGAGGAGTTCGCGACGCTCTGGGAGCGGCACGAGGTCGGCGTGCGCCGGCAGGGCAACGTCCGGGTCATCCACCCGACCGTCGGGCTGATCGACCTCAACTGCGAGCAGCTGCTGTCCCCCGCCGAGGACCAGCACCTGCTGCTGTTCACCGCACCGCCCGGCAGCCACAACGCGAAGCAGCTGGAGCTGCTGCGGGTCGTGGGCCGCGAGCTGTTCCCGGGCCTGCAGGAGCAGACCCGCACGTCCTGATTCCGTCCTGACGGGCCCGCCCGGAGGGGCGGCGCATGCCGTACAACCTATTTCTCCGGTAGGAGTAATAGGAATTTAACGAAGGAGGCGACAAGATGAGCAGCATCCCCCTGGTCGACCTGGAGCCGTGGTTCTCCGGCTCGCCGGCCGACCGCGCCGCCGTGGCGGCCCAGATCGACCGCTCCCTGCAGGTGTCGGGCTTCCTGCTGGTCACCGGGCACGGCGTGCCGACGGACCTGCGGGACCGCACCCGCGCCGCCGCGCGCCGGTTCTTCGCGCTGCCCGAGGCGCAGAAGCGGCCGTACGCGGTGCCGGTCGGCGGCCGCGGCTGGCTCGCCCCCGGTGTCGAGGCCAACGGCTACCTCGAGGGCGTGGAGTCGCCGCCGGACCTCAAGGAGTCCTACTCGGTCGGCTCGTCCGTCGAGGCCGACGACCCCGCGGCCGACCTGGACTGGCACCCGGCCAACGTATGGCCGACCGGCGTGCCGGAGCTGGAGGCCGCCGCCCGCGAGTACATGGACCGCATGCGGGCGCTGTCCGACGACCTGCTGACGATCTTCGCGGCCGCGCTCGACCTGCCCGCGGACCACTTCACCACGCACACGCGGCACCCGAAGTACACGCTGAACATCAACCGGTACCCGCCGCTGGACGAGGTCGGGCCGCCCTCGGACGGGCAGTTCCGGATCGGGCCGCACACCGACTTCGGCACCGTCACCGTGCTGGACCGGGAGCCGGGCGTTGGCGGCCTGCAGGTCTTCACCGCCGACGGCGAATGGGAGGACGCGCCGTACGACCCGGCCGCGTTCACCGTGAACATCGGCGACCTGATGGCCCGCTGGACCGGCGACCGCTGGCGCTCCACCCGCCACCGGGTGCTGCCGCCGCAGGCGAGCGCGCCCGACGAGGACCTGGTCTCGCTGGTGTTCTTCTACGTCAGCGACCGCGACGCGCGCATCGCCTCCCTCGCCCCGCCGATCGGCAGCGTGGAGTACCCGGAGATCTCGGCGTCGCAGTACCTCTACGAGAAGATCCGGGCGATCAGCGTTGGCTGAGCCGCCGCTGTACCTCGCCGTCGCGCTCGACGGCGCCGGCTGGCACCCCGCGGCCTGGCGGCTCCCCGCCGCCCGCCCCGGCGACCTGCTGACCGCCGACTACTGGGTCGACCTGGTCCGCGAGGCCGAGCGCGGCCTGCTCGACTTCGTCACCATCGAGGACTCGGTCGGGCTGCAGACCTCCCACTACGACGGCCCGGACGGCCGTGTCGACCAGGTCCGCGGCCGGCTCGACGCGGTCCTGGTCGCCGCGCGGGTGGCCCCGGCGACGACCCGGATCGGGCTGGTGCCGACCGCGACCGTCACCCACACCGAGCCGTTCCACGTCGCCCGGTCGATCGCGGCCCTCGACCACCTCAGCGGCGGCCGGGCCGGCTGGCGGCCCCAGGCGTCGAACCGCGCCAACGAGGCCGCGCACTTCGGCCGCCGCACCCTGCCCCGGTTCACCATCGCCGACTTCGACCGGCCGGACATCGCCCCGGTCGTCACGGCCCTGTTCGACGAGACCGGCGACCACGTCGAGGTGGTCCGGCGGCTCTGGGACGGCGGGCCGGTCGGCTTCACCGGCCGCTGGTTCGACGTCGCCGGGCCGGGTGTGCCACCCCGGCCGCCCCAGGGCCACCCGCCGGTGATGGTCCTCGCGCACGCCACGATCCCGTACCGGCTGGCGGCCCGCGCCGCCGACGTCGTCTGGATCACCGCCTTCGACACCGGCCGGGTCCGGCAGATCGTCGCCGAGATCCGCGCCGCGCAGGTGGCGGCCGGGCGCGGCGACCGGCCGCTGCACATCTTCGGCGACCTCGTGGTGTTCCTCGACAAGGGCCGCCGCGACCACCTCGACGAGCTCGCCGGTGCGGAGTTCGCCACCGACACGCTCGTCTTCGCGGGCTCCCCCGCCGACCTCGCCGACCTCATGCAGGAGTGGCGGGAGGCCGGGGTGACCGGGTTCCGGCTGCGCCCCGGCGCGATCCCCGACGACCTCGTGGCGATCACCCGCGACCTGACCGCGGAGCTGCGCCGCCGGGGCGCCTTCAAAACGGCGTACCCGCCGGGGACGCTGCGCGAGGCCCTGCACCTGCCGGCGGCCGGAGGTGCGCGATGACCGTGGTGCGCCTCGCCGCGCGGCTGTCGGAGGACTGGCACGCCGACGCGGTCGCCGCCGATCGGGCCGGCTTCGACTTCGTCCTCGCCGACGACGACCCGGACCGGGCGGCACGACCGGAGCCGCTCACCCTCCTCGCCGCGCTCGCCGGCGCGACCCGTGACGTGGGGCTCGTCGCCGCGGTGTCGACGGACTTCACCGAGCCGTACGAGGTGGCCCGGCAGCTCGCCAGCCTCGACCACCTCAGCGGCGGCCGGGCCGGCTGGCTCGCCCGCTGGGACCTGTTCCGGCCCGGCGACTTCCGCCGCGGCACCGCGGCGCAGGGCGGCGCCGAGCGGGCCGCGCGGTTCGTCGGCGCGGCCTGGACGCTGCTCGACGCGTGGCACGGCGACGAGGTCGTCGCCGACCGCGCCCGCGGCGTCCACGTCACCCGGCCCGACGTCGGCGCGTTCCGGCACCGCGACGCCGACTTCGACATCACCGGGCAGTTCAACGTGCCGCGCAGCCCGCAGGGCCGCCCGGTGCTGTTCGTCCCCGCCGGCGCGGGGCCGCACGTCACGCCCCTCGCCGACGTCGTCCTCGGCGACCGGCCGCACCCGCTCGCCTTCGCCCCGCTGCGGGTGGACCTCGCCGCGGCCGGCGGTCCGGCGGCCGTCGCGGCGCGGCTCGTCGAGCGCGTCGCGGCCGGTGAGTGCGCCGGGTTCGTCCTCGACCCGCACGGCGGGTGCGGTGTCGCCGAGTTCGCGGCACAGGTCGTACCGCTGCTGCCGGAGCGTGCCCGGTCACCGCACGGCACCCTCCGGGCCCGGCTCGGCCTGCCACCCCTGCCATTCACAGCCCTCCACACAGGACGGTGATCGATGACCACCCCCGACCGGCCCTCCCGGCTGCCCTCGCTGACGGGCTTACGGTTCCCAGCGGCCCTGCTCGTCTTCGTGTACCACGCGTCGCTGCAGTTGCCGAGCACCAGCCTCTTCGCCGACCAGGGCCTCGCGGGCGGCTTCGCCACGGCGGGGGCCCAGCTCGGCGCGCTCGGCGTCACGTTCTTCTTCGTGCTCAGCGGCTTCGTGCTGACCTGGTCGGCGCGTGAGCACGACACGCCCAGGGCGTTCTGGCGCCGCCGGCTGGTGAAGATCTACCCGAACTACGTGGTCGCGTGGATCCTCGCCATGGTGGTGTTCGCGGCCGCGTACACGCCGGCGTGGCAGGCCGTGCTCAACCTGTTCATGCTGCAGGTCTGGGTGCCCGACTTCTTCGTCAACATCAGCGTCAACCCGCCGAGCTGGTCGCTGGGCACGGAGGCGATCTTCTACGCGGCGTTCCCGCTGCTGCTGGTGCTCGCCAACCGGATCCGCGAGGACCGGCTGAAGTACTGGATCGCCGGCACCGTCGCCGGGGTCGTCGCCACCCCGCTCGTGGCCTACCTGGTGTTCCCGTCGACCCCGGGCGTCCCCGGCGGGTGGGAGGCGTCCGAGTCGCAGTACTGGTTCGCGTACTTCCTGCCGCCCGTGCGGCTGCTCGACTTCGCGCTGGGCATCCTGGTCGCCCGCGCCGTCCTCAGTGGACGGTGGCGGGACGTCGGGCTCGGCTGGTCCGCCCTCCTGCTGGCGGTCGCCGTGCCGCTGGCGTCGTTCGTGCCGTACCTGTACGGGCAACGCGCCGTCACCATCGTGCCGATCGTGCTGCTCATCGCCGCGGCGGCGACCGCCGACGCGCAGGGCCGGTTCACGCCGTTCCGCGGCCGGGCCGCCCGCTGGCTCGGCGAGATCTCCTTCGCCTTCTACCTGCTGCACTTCATCGTCCTGGCCGCCGGGCGGTCGCTGCTCGGCCGCACGTTCGGCACCCCGGCCGCGATCGCGCTGCTCGCCGCCGAGCTCGCCGTGTCGATCGCGCTGGCCGCGCTGCTCTACACCGCCGTGGAGCGGCCGATCACCCGCCGCTTCTCCACCGCCCGCCGCGCCGCGGTCGTGCCGCAGCAGCGGCAGCCCGCTCTCACCGTCGAGCACTCAGGAGGTCCCAGCAGATGACCGTCACCGATCCCGTCCTCGTCTTCGGCGGCGGCGGCCAGGTCGGCCGCGCCGTCGTCGACGAGCTGCTCGCCGCCGGTGTCCGGGTCCGGGCGACCGGCCGCGACCCGGGCCGCCTCGAGCTGCCCGCCGCCGTCGAGACCGTCCGCGCCGACCTGACCGTCCCCGAGAGCCTGCCGGCCGCCCTGGCGGGCGTCCGCAAGGTGTTCCTCTACGCGGTGCCGCAGGGCGTCGACGCGTTCGTCGCGGCGGCCCGGTCCGCCGGGGTCGAGCACGTGGTGCTGCTGTCGTCCGACACCGTGCTGGACCGGATCCCGGCCCGCAAGGCGATCGCCGACATGCACCGCGTCGTCGAGCAGGCGCTGGACGCCTCAGGTCTGGCGACGACGTATCTGCGGCCGGACAACTTCGCGAGCAACGTGCTGTTGTGGGGCTGGGACAGGTCGATCCGGGCCGAGGGCGTGGTCCGGTTCCCGTATCCGGAGTCGCACAGCGACGCGATCCACGAGCGCGACATCGCCGCCGTGGCCGCCGCGGCGTTGACGACTCCGGGCCACGAGGGCGCGCGGTACCTCATCACCGGCCCGGAGTCGGTGACCCAGCGCCGGCAGGCGGAGCTGATCGCCGAGGCGACGGGCCGCCCGGTCCGCGTGGCGGAACTGACCCCGGATCAGGGCCGGGCCGAGCTGGCCCGGATCGTGCCGGAGTGGGTGATCGAGGCGACGATAGGCTACTGGGCGGCGACGGACGGCGTGCCGTATGAGGTGACGGACGTGGTCGAACGCGTGACCGGCCGCCCGGCACGGACGTTCGCCGAGTGGGCCCACGACCACGCGGCGGACTTCCTCCCGTAGCACGTGTCGGACCCGTTGAGCCCGCGGCCGATCGGCGGCCGCGGGCTTGACGGGTTTCGTCGCGCTTCGATCGGCCGGCGCGGACCTGACGGACCAGCGGCCGGGCCTTTGACCGCACAAAACGCTGCCCCACAACATCTTCGCATGGCCGAAACTCTGAGCGGTCCACCGCTTTTCCAGGCCCGCGCCGATCTCCACGTCGCCGCGCGGCCCGAAGAAATCTACGCCGTCGTCAGTGATCTGCCGCGCAGCGGCGAATGGAGCACCGAGTGCACCGGCGGCCGCTGGATCGCCGGCACGCCGGGCAGTGTCGGTGCCGTCTTCCAGGGCGAGAACCTGCGCGGCGAGGACGTCGTCGCCTGGGCGCCCGTCGTACGGGGCACCTGGACGACCGAGGCCGAGGTCGTCGCCGCCGAGCCGGGCAAGGCCTTCCGCTGGGCGATGCGGGACAGCGCCGGTCGCACGCAGGACAGCGTGTGGTCGTTCGAGGTCGAGCCGGACGGGGACGGGTCGACGCTCGTCCACCACTTCCGCATGGGGCGGCCCACCGAGGGCATCCGCAAGATCACCGCGGACATGGACGAGGCGGAGCGCACACGGTTCTTCGCCGAGTGGGGTACCAAGGTCCAGTCGGACCTGGCGGACACCCTGCAACGGGTCAAAGTGGTCATCGAGAAGGCGTGACGGAGGACGCATGTTCCTGCAGCGCATCGGCAACCGCGGCATCCGGCTCGGCACGCTGTTCGAGCGGGCCGCGCACCGCCACCCCGACAACGTCGTGGTCCTCGACCACGACCTCGCCATCGCGCCGCATCTCGGCCGGCGCACGACCGTCGCACAGATCGCCGGGCTCGTCGCCGACGCGGCGTCACGGCTGTGGGCGGCGGGTGTGCGCACCGGGGACCGGGTGGTGGTCTACAAGACCAACGGCTTCGACATCACCCTGCTCGCCTGCGCCATCGCGCGCATCGGTGCGGTACCGGTGCTGCTCTCCCCGAAGCTCGACGGCGCCACGGTCGCCGAGCTGGTGCGCCGGGTGGAGCGGCCGTTCCTGCTCACCGACCGGGCCAAGCTTGACCACGACCTCCCGTCCGACATCGCCGCGCACGCCGGCGGGGTGCTCGACGCGGTGCGGCTGTTCGAGCGCGCCGAGGTCCCCGAGCAGCCGGCGGTCACGGTACCGCCGGAGCACCCCACGCTGGTGACCCACACGTCCGGCACGACGGGCGTGCCGAAGCTGGCCGTCCACACCGGACGGACGCTGCAGGCGCGGCACCGGCCGCAGGCGTCGGTCGCCGCGCTCGTCCGCCGCCGGCGGCCGGTCGCCATCCACGTGTCGTTCGTGCACTCGCGGCTGTTCACCGCGCTCTCGATCACGCTGCTGCGCGGGTTCCCGCTCGTCGTGCTCGCCGACGACGACCCGCGCCTGGTCGCGGACCTGTTCGCCGAGGTGCGCCCCGGCGTGCTGGAGGCGCACCCGAACACGTTCATGCGGTGGGAGGAGCTCGCGGACGACCCGCGCCGGCCGCTGGCGAGCGTGAAGTACTTCAGCAGCACGTTCGACGCGATCCACCCGCGGACCGTGCACCGCATGCTGGGTGCGTCCGGTCACCGGTTCCCGGTGTTCGGGCAGTTGTACGGCCAGAGCGAGGTCGGCCCCGTCGTCGCACGCGCCTTCACCAGACAGCGCGCGCTCGACGCCGACGGCCGGTGCGTCGGCCGTCCCTTCCCCGGCATGACCGACGTGCGGGTGGTGAGCCGCGACGGCCGGCGGGTGACCGCGTCGTCGCCCGGCTTCATCGAGGTGCGCACCGACGGGCGGGTCCTGACGTACCTCGGCGAGCAGCAACGCTACGACGGCCAGCGCGACGGCTCCTGGTGGCGGATGGGCGACCTGGGCTACCGGACCCGCTGGGGCTGCCTGCACCTGCTCGACCGCGAGGTCGACGAGATCCCCGGCTTCGGCAGCACGCTCGCCGCCGAGGACCACCTCTTCGCCCGGCTCGACGAGCTCGCCGAGGTCATCATCGTGCCCGGCACCGACGGCGCGCCGGTCCCGGTGGTGTGCACGAAGGACGACCGGCCGCTGGACCGGGCCGCGTGGCGCTCCGCGGTGTCCGCGCTGCCGGCGATGGCGGAGCCGGTGCAGTGGCGCCTCGCCGACCTGCCGCAGACGGCCACCACCAAGATCAAGCGTCTGGAGCTGGCCCGCCTGCTGGGGAGCGCGGACCGGTGAGCGAACACGTCGTCGTCGTGGGTGGCGGGATCGGCGGGCTCGCGCTCGCGCTGGCCGTCGCCGCCCGCGGCCACCGCGCGACCGTGCTGGAGCGCAGCGCCGAGTTCGCCGAGCTCGGCGCCGGGATCCAGCTGGCGCCGAACGGCATCCACGCACTGGACCGGCTGGGGCTCGGCACGGCGGTGCGGGCGATCGCCACGCCGATGGACGAGCTGCGGTTCATGGACGGCGTCACCGGCGCGCACGTGGTGAGCATGCCGCTGACCGGGCAGTACCAGCGCCGCTTCGGCAGTTCCTACGTCGTCGTGCACCGCGGCCACCTGTACGGCCTGCTGCTCGACGCCTGCCGCGCCGCCCCCGGCGTCGAGCTGCGCGCCGCCAGCCCCGTCGTCGGGTACGCGCAGGACGCCACCGGCGCCACCGCGGTCCTCGCGACCGGCGCCCGGGTCACCGGCACCGTGCTCGTCGGGGCCGACGGCATCCGCTCCGCGATCCGCGAGCAGCTCGTCGGCGACGGCGAGCCCAGGGTCTCCGGCATCACGGTGTACCGCTCGATCATCCCCATCGAAGAGGTACCGGCACCGCTGCGGACCGCCGCGGTGACCTGGTGGGCCGGGCCGAAGTGCCACTTCGTGCACTACCCGATCGGCGGCGGCCGGTTCCTCAACCTCGCGGCGAGCAGCGACGACGGCGTGACCGAGGCGTTCGCCGGCATCCCGGCGACGACCGAGCGGGTGCGCCGGGAGTTCCGCCGGCTGCCGGCCGCCCGGCACCTGCTCGACCTCGGCCGCGACTGGCGCGCCTGGGTGCTCGTGGACCGCGAGCCGGTCGACGAGTGGTGCGACGGCCGGGTGACGCTGCTCGGCGACGCCGCCCACCCGATGCTGCACTACGCGGCCCAGGGTGCCTGCCAGGCGCTCGAGGACGCGGTACTGCTGGCGGAGCTGGTCGAGCGGGGCCCGGCAGGGCTCGCGGAGTACCGGGACCGCCGGCGCGGCCGGACGGCGGCGATCCAGCGCATCTCGCGGGAGAGCATCCGGCTGTGGCACCCGGCCGGCGACGCGGCGGCGGCCCGCAACCGGCTGCTCGCCGCGATGACGGCCGAGCAGTTGCACGACGAGGTCGCGTGGATGCACGAGGAACGGATCGGAGCGGTGCGGTGAACGACGGACGGTTCCATCTCTGCATCATCGGCGCCGGGCCCCGCGGGCTGTCGGTGCTGGAGCGGCTGTGCGCGCAGGAGCGGCACGAGCCGCGGTTCACGGCCGTGACCGTGCACGTCGTCGACGCGACGGAGCCCGGTGCGGGGGCGGTCTGGCGCACGGACCAGTCGCGGCTGCTGCTCACCAACACGGTCGCCGCGCAGATCACCGTCTACACCGACCGCACCGCGCGGATCGACGGCCCGATCGAGCCGGGCCCGAGCCTCTACGACTGGGCGAGGCAGCTCGCGCTGCTCGGCCCGATCGGCGGCGCCGACGACAGAACCCTGGCGGAGGCGCAGCGACTCGGGCCCGACGACTACCCGAGCCGGGCCCTCTACGGCCGGTACCTCGCCGACAGCTTCGCCGGTGTCGTCGCGGCCGCCCCGGCGCACGTGACGGTCCGGGTGCACCGGTCGCGGGCGGTGGCGATCGCCGACACCAGCGGCGTGCCGGGCGGGCCGCAGGGCGTGCGCCTCGCCGACGGCACCCGGCTGCACCACCTCGACGCGGTCGTCCTGGCGCAGGGGCACGTGCCGTCGCTGCTGCCGCCGGCGCAGGCCCGTGCGGCGAGCCTCGCGCGGGTCCACCGGCTCACGTACCTCACCCAGGCCAACCCCGCCGACGTCGACCTCGACGCCCTGGAACCGGGTGCGCCGGTGCTGATCCGCGGGCTGGGGCTGAACTTCTTCGACTACCTGGCCCTGCTGACGGCCGGCCGCGGCGGGCGCTTCGAGCGGGAGGGCGGTCGGCTGCGGTACGTCCCGAGCGGCCGCGAGCCGCGCCTGTTCGCCGGTTCGCGGCGCGGGGTGCCGTCGCACGCCCGGGGCGAGAACGAGAAGGGCGCGTCGGGCCGGCACACGCCGCGGGTCCTCACGCCCGAGGTGATCGCACGGCTGCGGGAACGGCACGGCACGCTGCGGTTCGGCCGCGACCTGTGGCCGCTCGTCGCCGCCGAGGTGGAGAGCGTGTACTACGCGACGCTGCTGCAGCCCGGCGACCGGGCGGCGTTCACCGCCCGATACCTCGCCGACCCGGCGGGCCTGCTCGACGAGCACGGCGTCGCGGCGGCGGACCGCTGGGACTGGGAGCGGCTGGCCCGGCCGGCCGGGCGGCGCCGCTTCGCCGGGCGGGCCGAGTTCCGCGCCTGGGCGCTGGAGTACCTGGCGCGCGACGTCGGGCAGGCCCGGCTCGGCAACGTCAGCGGGCCGCTCAAGGCCGCCCTGGACGTCCTGCGGGACCTGCGCAACGAGATCCGCCTCGTGGTCGACCACGGCGGGCTCGACGGCGACTCGTACCGCGACGAGCTCACCGCCTGGTACACGCCGTTCAACGCGTTCCTGTCGATCGGCCCGCCCGCGTCGCGGGTCGAGGAGCTCGCCGCCGTCATCGAGAGCGGCGTGGTGGAGCTGACCGGGCCCGGCACCCAGATCCTCGTGGACACCGAGGATCCGGCGTTCGTCGCCGTGTCGGCGGCGGTGCCGGACGAGCCGGTGCGGGCCGCGGCCCTCGTCGAGGCGCGGCTGCACGACGTCGACCTGCGCCGGACGGCGGATCCGCTGCTGCGGCACATGCTCGACACCGAGCAGTGCCGGCCGTACCGCATCCCGTGTGCCGGCGGCGGCTTCCACGAGACCGGTGGCCTCGCGGTCACCCGGCGCCCGTACCACGTCGTCGACGGGCAGGGGCAGCCCCATCCGCGCCGGTTCGCGTACGGCGTGCCGACCGAGTCCGTCCACTGGGTCACTGCGGCCGGCATCCGGCCCGGCGTCGACTCGGTGACCCTCGGCGACGCCGACGCGATCGCGGCCGCGGTCCGGGACCTGGCGCCGGCGTCCGTGCCGCGGTCCGCTCCCTCGTTCACGGGGGTGGTGGTGTGAGTACGGGCCTGCTGAGCCCCGTCAGCGCCGGGACGCCCGTGGAGGCGCTCGTCAGCGACCGGGCCTGGCTCCAGGCGATGCTCGACGCGGAGGCGGCGCTCGCCCGGGCCCAGGCCCGGCTGGGCCGCCTGCCGGCGCAGGCCGCCGCCGTCATCACGCGCACGGCTCGTGCCGAGCTGTTCGACACGCGGGCGCTCGCGGTCGCGGCCCGGGCGACCGCGAACCCGGTCGTCGGGCTGGTCGCGGCGCTCACCGCGCGGGTGGCCGAGGTCGACCCGCCGTCCGCCGAGTACGTGCACCGCGGCTCCACCAGCCAGGACATCCTCGACACCGGCGCGATGCTGGTCGCGGCGCGGGTGCTGCGGCTGGTCCGCGACGACCTGGCCCGCACCGCGGGTGCGCTGGCCGCGCTGGCGGCGGCGCACCGCGACACCCCGGTCGCCGGCCGGACCCTGGCGCTGCACGCGGTGCCGACGACGTTCGGGCTGAAGGCGGCCGGCTGGCGGCAGCTGGTCCTGGACGCCGACACGCGGCTGGCCCGGCTCCTCGACGGCGGCCTGCCGGTCTCGCTGGGCGGCGCCGCCGGGACGCTCGCCGGCTACCTCGAGTACGCGCGTGTCGACGGCGGGGCGCCCGCGTCGTACGCAGCCGACCTGGCGGCCGCGTTCGCCGACGAGACCGGCCTCGCCCGCCCGGCCCTCCCCTGGCACGCGCTGCGCACCCCGGTCGCCGACCTGGGCGCGGCGCTCGGCTTCACCGCGGGCGCGCTGGGCAAGTTCGCGGTCGACGTGCTGACGCTGGCGCGGACCGAGATCGGCGAGGTCGTGGAGCCGGCCGGCGGCGCCTCCTCGGCGATGCCGCACAAGCGCAACCCGGTCCTCGCGACGCTGGTGCGGTCCGCGGCCCTGCAGGTGCCGGTGCTGGCGACGGGCCTGACGCAGGCGCTGCTCGGCGAGGACGAGCGCTCGGCGGGCGGCTGGCACGCGGAGTGGCCGCTGCTGCGGGAGGCGTTACGGTTGACCGGCGGCGCCGCGCACACGGCGGCGGCCCTGGCGGAGGGCCTGGAGCCGCGCCCGGACCGGATGCGCGACAACCTGGCCCGCACCGGCGGCCAGGTGGTGTCGGAACGCCTGGCGGCGGTGCTGACCCCGGCGCTGGGCAAGCCGGAGGCCCGGCGGTTGCTGTCCCGGGCGGCGGCGGAGGCCGACCGGCGGGGCCTGCCGCTCGCCGAGGTGCTGGCGGACGAACCGGCGACGAAGGCGCTGGACCTCGACGACCTGTGCGACCCGTCCCGCTACACGGGCGCCGCCGGCCACCTGGTCGACGGGGCACTGCTCGACGGTCCGACCGCAGGGCGCCGAGCCGGTGCCTAGCTGTGCGGGGCGGGGGCCTGCCAGGTCAGCAGCTGCTCGGAGAAGTCGGCCGGCACCGCCAGCAGGACGGTCCGCTCCCGGTTCGACGCCACGTCCTCGAGGATCGCGGCCGAGTCGAAGCCGTTCGCACGGACCGGCATCCTGGTCCAGAGTGCACCGTCCACTGTGTACCACACCATGACGGACCGTTCCCGGCCCTCGTCGGCATACGTGTTGCCCACCGCGAGAAAGCCGTTGCCCCAGCGGTGGACGGCGTTGACCTCGCGCTCCTCGGCGGGCACCACCCCGGCGTCCGGCAGGCGGCCCGGATCCATCGTCCCCGCCTGCCACCCGCCGTCGCCCCGGCGGTACCAGGCCTGCGGCTCCCCCGGCCGCGCCTTGTCCGGCAGCAGCACCGTCGTCGTGCCGTTGCCGGCGAGGTGACCCACGACCGGGACGCCGGTCAGGCCGGCCGTGATGTCCCGCCAGCCGGTGCCGTCCGCCGACTCGTACACCGTCGTCCCCTGGCCGTCGACCGACACGGCCAGGAGGAAACCGGTGGCGGTGACCTCCACGACCGGAAGCGTCGTCGTCCCGGGGCCGGACCGGACGTGCACCGGCGGGACGAAGGAGCGGCCGTCGGGCGAGCTCCAGACGTACACGCCGGGGAAGCGCGGCGGGTTGAGCATGCTGATGCCGGCGACGACGACCCCGCGCGGGCCGGCCGCGATCGTCACCTCCAGGTCGAACTGGTCGCGGACGCGGGTGCCGCCGAGCGGCAGCTGGGCCGCCGTCCACTGCCGGCCGTCCTCGGTCCGCCACACCGTCAGGCCGCGGGAGCCCCAGCCGACGAGATACGCGGCGGAGCCGTGGCCGGCGACCATGCGCAGGCAGCACGAGGCGGGCCGGATCGAGGCCTCGGGTGCCGACGGCTGCCATGTCCGGCCGTCGGCCGAGGCGAAGACCTCGGTGTACCCGTGGACGCCGACGACACCGTTGCCGAGCAGCAGCCCGCCGTCCCACGCCGCCAGCCCGGAGCCCGGCGACGGCAGTCCGGTCAGTGCCGGTCCCCGAGTCCACTGTGGAGGCTCGAACGCCGGCGCGGGTGCGGGTGCGGGCGGCGGCGGGTCGGCCGTGCAGGCGGTGAGGGCCAGCGCCGCGGTCAGCAGGACGGCTTCCAGACCCAGGCGGTGAGGTCGGCGCAGAACTCCCGCGCGGCCGTGGTGGCGGTGTTCCGGAACGGCGGCTTGCCGGCCTCGGGCAGGACCAGCGTTCCCTTGTCGGCTCCGGAGGTCCAGCTGAGCAGCAGGCGCCACTCGACGTCTCCCGTCGTCACGTCGGGGGTGATCAGGAACTGTTCCGGTTCGAGCTGGTCGACACGGTACGGGAACGTCACCGTGCCGGCCTCCGGCACGATCCGCGGCGCCGCGGGATCGAGGTCGAGCCGGTACTTGCGGGGCGTCACCCCGCCCTGGCAGCCGAGCGGGAGGTACACGCCGGCCAGCGGCGGGCGGCGCCGCACCACCTCGACCGTCATCGACTGCAGTATCACGGCCCGGCCGGTCAGGCCCTGCACGGTCACGGTGGCCTCCGCACCGCCGGTGGCGACGCCGCCGTCCGGGGCCCGGTCGGACAGGTACGGGATCGGCGCTGCACCGTGGTCGGGCACCACCCAGCCGGAGCGGCAGCTGACCCCGGCGACCGAGCTCACGGCCGCGACCGGCGGCCCGGAAGGAGCGGCCGGAACACCCGGTCCGCCGGTCGCCGCCGGATCGGACCCACGCGGAGCCGTCCACGTCACGGCGGCCACGGCGATCGCGGTCACCACGCACAGCGCGGCGACGACGAATACCAGCGTCCTGCGCAGCGACGGCAGCCCCAGCCGGGCGACCAGGTCGATCGCCCGGCGCTCCGCGGAGCCGGGGACGAGGCTCAGCAGCTCGGGACGGCCGCTGAGTCCGGCGTCCAGCGCGGTCCGCCCGATCCAGTCGGTCCGCGCGGTGGTCCGCGGCGCCAGTTCGGTCTCGAACCAGCGGATCTCCGCCGGGGTCAGGTCGTGCGGGAGGACGAGGGTCCAGTGGACCATCCCGGCCTGGCGCCGGACGGCGGTCTCCAGGGAGCCGCGGATCTGCCGCTTCTGACCGGCGGAGAGCAGCCCGTCGAAGCTCTTGATCTCGAAGACCCGCTGCCCGCCGTCGACGGGCTGCCGGACGTCGGCGCCGTCGTCACCGCCGCTGCCCTCGACCCGGAACGCGCCCGGATGCGTGCTGACGATCCAGGCGGCGACGAGCCGCTCGAGCTGGCCGGCGGAGAGCTCCGCCCACGGCACCGGGCTGGCCACCCGGCGAGCGTACCGGCCGCGCTCAGCCTTCCTCCGCACGGGTCAGGTGGGCGAGGATGGCGGCACGGGTGGGACGGCGGTCGATCTCCATGTACCGCTCCGCGCCCGCGAGCGGCTCGAAGCCGGAGCGCCGGTACACCTCGTGCGCGTCGCGGGTCGCGAGGACGAACCGCTGGACGCCCGTCGCGGACAGGTCCTCGATCATGCTGTCGACGAGCCAGCCGCCCAGCCCCCGGCCGCGGTGGCCGGAGTCGACGAAGACGTCGCAGATCCAGGCGAACGTCGCCCCGTCCGTCACGACCCGGGCGAACGCCACCTGCTCGGCGCCGTCGAAGACCGAGTACGGCACCGAGCCGGCGATCGAGCGGGCCACGACGTCCCGTTCGCGGCCCGCCGCCCAGTACGACTCCTCCGACAGCCACCGGTGGACCCGGTCGACGTCGACGCGGCCGGGCTCGGTGGTGAGGAGGTAGCCGTTCCGCTCGCGATCAGTCATGCCGGGCATCGTCGCAGGGCGGACCGGGGTGTGGTCGGCCGGTCGCCGCCCGGGTGAACCTGGTCGCAGCGGCACCAGGCGGTCCGATCCCAGGCCGACAGCACCGCCGCGCGGATCGGTTCGAATCGTCCCCGGTCATCGTGCCCTCCTGCCCGGCGCGCGGGCATCACGCGCTCCGCAGTGGGCACGGCGGCGGGGCCGGAACTCATCGGGGGATTTCGGTAGCATCGCCGGATGATCGACGCGGTGACGCCCCTGTCCGACGCGACGTTGATCGGGCTGCGGGTTCCGGTCGTCCTGCTCACCCTCGCGGGCGCCGTGCTCGCGCTCGTCCGGCGACCGGCCCGGCCCGCGCAGCTCCCGCCGCCACCCGGCCACTTCGCCCAGCCGCCGCAGCGCCCGGGCGTCTGAGGGGTGGCGCCGATCGAGGAGATCGCGGCCGGCCTCGCCCGGTCGGCCACCGCGGCGGCCGGTGTGCCGGTGCGCTCGGCGATCCTGCACGGGTCCGTGGCCACCGGCGACTTCCTGCCCGGCCGCAGCGACATCGACCTGCTGCTCGTCGTCGGCGGACCGCTGCCGGACACGGCCGCCGGAGCGCTGGAGCGACTGGTGCGCAACACCGATCCCGGCCCGGCGAGCGGCATCGACCTGCACGTCGTGACCGCCGCCGTGGCCTCCGCGCCGTCCCCGGCACCACCGCTGGAGCTGCACGTCGGGCGGTATGACGGCAGCTCCGTGGGCGTCGAGGTCGAGCGCCGGGTGGCCGCCGCACCGGACCTGCCGGCGGAGCTGTCCATGGCGCGTGCCGACGGCCGCGCCGTCCTCGGCGCCGCCCCGGCCGACGTGCTCGGCCCGGTCCCGGCCGCGTGGGTCCGCGACCGCGGCCGGCACTGGCTGCGGGAGTGGCAGTCACGCACCGGCGACACCGAGGACGCCGCGCACATGGTTCTCACCGCGTGCCGCATCTGGCTGTTCGCCGTGGAGGGCAGGCACAGCGCCAAGACGCCCGCCGCCCGGTGGGCGCTGGAGCGTGACCCGTCACTCACCGCGATCCCGCAGGCGCTGCACCAGTACACGACCGACCCGGCGGCGCCGGTGTCCGAGGCGGGCATCGCGCGGGTCCTGGAGACCGTGCTGCGCGACGACGCGGTTTGACGCTCCGCCGGGCGGGTAGGCGGCGCCGACGAACCCCGGAGGGGAGTGATCGGCGATGACGGCCCCCACGTTGCCCGACCTGTTCACCTGGCTGGAGCAGTCGCGCCGCGACGGCGAGGTCCACTACGACGAGCGGCAGCGCTGCTGGACGGTCCTCGGGCACCCCGAGGTCTCGGCCGTCCTCGGCGACCCGCACACGTTCTCCTCCGACCTGGGCGACCTGCAGCCCCGGCAGGAGGACCTGGACCTGTTCCAGCGCGGCAACTTCGTCCAGATGGACCCGCCCCGCCACGACTCGCTGCGGCGGCTGGTGAGCCGGGCGTTCACGCCGCGGGTGGTGGCCGGCCTGGCGCCGCGCATCACCACGGTCACGTCCGAGCTGCTCGACGAACTGGCCGGCGCGGAGCGGTTCGACCTGGTCGACGACCTGGCGTACCCGCTGCCGGTGATCGTCATCGCCGAACTGCTCGGCATCCCGGCAGCGGACCGGCCGGTGTTCCGGCGGTGGGCCGACGCGCTGTTCGAGCGGCCGGAGGCCGGCCCGGACCAGCCACTGACCCGGATGCTGGACGACCGGAGCGTGCAGGCGGTCGCGGCGGTCATGCGTGAGATGAACGAGTACCTGCTGGAGCACGTGCGGGCGCACCGCGCGACGCCCGGCGACGACCTGACCGGCAACCTGGTGCAGGCCAAGGCCGACGGCGAGCGGCTCTCCGACGAGGAGATCATCGGGTTCGTCGGCCTGCTGCTGCTCGCCGGCCACATCACGACGACCGCGACGCTGGGCAACACGGTGGCCAGCCTCGACGAGCACCCGGACGCGGCGGCCGAGGTCCGGGCCGACCCGGCACTGCTGCCGGACGCGATCGAGGAGGTGCTGCGCCTGCGCACGCCGTTCCCGCGGCTGGCGCGGCGGTCGACCACGGACGCGGTGATCGGCGGCCTGCCGGTCCCGGCGGGTGACGTCGTCGTCGCCTGGCTCGCGGCCGCCAACCGCGACGGCCGGGTCTTCGCCGACCCTTTGCGCTTCGACATCCGCCGCAACCCGAACCCGCACCTCACGTTCGGGCACGGCATCCACTTCTGCATCGGTGCGCCGCTGGCCCGGCTGGAGGCGAGGATCGCGATGGAGGTGTTGCTGCGGCGGTACCGCGAGATCGCCGTCGACACCGCCGCGTCGGTGTACCGCAACCCGTGGGTGATGCTCACCCCGACGAAGCTCCCGGTGTCGGTCGTCCCGGCCTAGGCCACGTTCGCCAGGCCGCGGTGGCGGGCCTCCCCGGCCAACTCGGTGACGTATTGTTTCCAGAAACACGACGTCACTGAGGGGCGGATCCGGTTGGTCAGGCTGACCCGGGCCGAGGCGCAGGAGCGCACGCACGAGCGGCTGCTCGCGACGGGGCGTGCCGTGTTCCTGCGGCGCGGGTTCCTGGCGGCGACGGTCGAGGAGATCGCGGCCGAGGCCGGCTACACCCGCGGCGCGGTCTACAAGCACTTCGGCAGCAAGGAAGGGCTGTGGCAGGCGATCGTCGACGCCGTCGCCGGCGTGCGCCTCGCGGCACTGCGCGACGCCTTCGACCGGGCCGGCTCGCGGGCGGAGCTGCTCGCGGCCCTCGACCCCGGCGCGTTCGCCCGCGACGACGAGGCGGCCCGCTGGACGCTCACGTCCGCCGAGTACCTCGCCGCGGTCGCCGCCCAGCCCGCCCACGCGGCCGCCCTGGCGGCGCTGCAACGGCGCCTCGACGGGGAGCTCGCCGCGCTGCTGACGCGGCACTGCCGCCGCCTGGGCATCCGCCCGGCCATGCCGGTCCCGCAACTCGTGGTGGCCCTCGGCGCGTTCGGCGGCGGCCTGGCGCTGCTCGCCGCGACGGACCCGGCCACCGACGCGGCCGGCGTCTCGGCCGGCCTGCTGGACGTACTGCTTCCGGAAGCGAGGACCCGATGACGGACGACGACCGACCGGCTGAGCGCCGGTCCGCGTTCATGGCCTGGCTGCGGCGCCGGTTCCGCGTCCTCGGCGGGGCGGCGAACGCGGTCTCGCACGCCGACATGGGCCCGTATGCGGGCGCGCCGCGCAACCCGGCCCTGCACATCGGCGACGGGCAGGGCTACTCGACGATCCGATACACGACGGAGCACGTGGCGTACACCTCGATCACCACGAACACCGACGGCTGTCCGCGCTGCGGCCGGCCCCTCGCCGAGACGCACGAGATGGCCCGCAGCGGCGACGGCACCGCACCGGAGGCGGTCGGCGCGGTGCGCATCTGCCGCGGCTGCGAGACCGGCGAGTGGCTGGAGCGGTCCCGGATGCCGCGGAGCACCCGGGCCCGCGACTCGGCCCGCCGCAACGTCGTCTAGCGAGATTTCACGATCTCTGCCCCCGCGATCCGCTGACAACGCTCGCTAAACGCCGGTGGGGGCGGACGGGTCCAGCGCCGCCTCGACGGCCACGGCCTCCAGGCCGCGCAGCAGGGCCTCGCCGTCGCCGGGCGAAACGACGTGCGTGTCCATGAAGAGGATGGCCCGCACCGCGTCGCCGGGCACGTCGTCGACGTGGACGATCAGCGGCTCGAACGGCACGTCCTGCTGTGTCGTCCAGCGGAACTCGCCCCGGGACAGCGCCGCACGCAGCCGCGCCGGTTCCGGCACGGCGCCGGTGGGCTCGCCGCGGCGGTCGTTGAAGTAGCAGGGCAGCTCGAGGTCGTCGCCGCGCTCCGCGACGACCCGCGCGATCAGCTCGTCGAGCCGGGCCGGGTCGTAGTACGCGTGCTTGTACGTGGTCAGCGCGCTGCGGCGGGCCCGGTCCAACGCCTCGGCGAAGGACGCGCCGGCGACGTCGAGCATGCACAGGCCGTACTGCGCGAGCATGCACACGACCCGGTCGAGGCCGGGCCGGAAGCGGTTGTTCACCATGGGCCGCACCACGACCGGGTTCACGCCGGTCACCCGGGCCAGGGCGATCGCGAACACGGCCAGCAGCGCCGGTGCCGAACCGACGCCGGTCCGCTCGGTGACGGTCCGCAGCGCGGGAGCCAGCGCGTACGACGTGAACTCCCCGCGCCAGTGCCGTGGCTGCCGCTTGTCGGCCGACTCGGGGAACCGGCGCGGCGGCATGGCCCGCAGGATGCCGTCCCAGTGCCGCAGCGCCAGGCTGTTCTGCCGCTGCCCGGCCGGCGAGGCCTGCCAGCGGGCCTGCTCCAGCGGCTGCAGGTCGGGGATCGGCGTGTCCGGGCGGGTGTCGAGCTCGTCGAGCAGCACCTGGGAGCCGAAGCCGTCGGTGATGAGGTGGCACATGACCACGACGAGGTGGGTGAGCGCGCCACCGTGGCGGACCGCGGCCATCCGCACCGGCCACTCGGTGACGAAATCGTAGTCGGCGTCCTGGTACTGCAGCCGGAGCGCCTCGGCGACCTCCGCCGGGTCGGCGGCGCCGGCGTCGACGATCTCGAGCGTGGTCTCCCCCGTGTCGTGCACGACCTGCTCCGGCCGGCCGGCGGCGTCGAAGCGCAGCCGGGTGCGGGCGGTCGGGAAGCGGCTCATGAGGTAGCGCAGCCGGTCGGCGACGTCGTCGACCGTGGTGCCGGCGGGCAGCGGCCCCCAGGCGCCGTTGGGCAGCCACGACCGCTGGCGCACCATCGCCTGCCAGATGTCCTGCTGACCCCACGAGAGCGGGCCGGTGCCCGAGCCCGCACCGGAGAACGCGACGACAACCCGCTCGGCCACCGAGATCATGCGGCCAGCCTCCTGCTTCCGGACGTCAAGGGATGTACCAGCCAGGCGCGCCGATCGTAGCCGACGATGATCGATCGCCTGGGCGCCACCCGCCGATGGTCCACTGTGGAGGTTCGGTTGCGGGTCACACGTGGCCCCACCTCACGCAGGGCCGGTATGCAGCGATCGCCGGTATGGTGAGCGCGTGGAGTATCGCGCGCTCGGCCGGTCCGGCCGCATGGTCTCCGTAGGGGTTCCTCACGCCGCCAGCGCGGCCCGCAGCACCGCCGCCGCGCCCGGGCTGTTCAGCACGTGGGCCGACAGCTTCGGCCCGCCCCGCCGGTCGCTGACCAGCATCAGCTCGTCGGCGTGCTCCATGCCGGACGGATCGGCGCTGACGGCGATCCTCGTGCCGTCGAGGCCGTGCTCGGCGCCGTGCCGGGCGGCCCAGCGCACGGCGGCGTAGTCCTCCTCGAGCGCGATGGGCACGCGGGCCGTGGGCGCGAGCGAGTAGTCCACGAGGATCACGGCGGCCCCCACCTCCGCCGCGAGCCGGGAGGCCAGCCGCTGTGTGTCCGAGTCGCGGAAGGGCGCGTCGCCGCCGTGGACGTGGACGATGACGGGCAGGGGGCCGGGCACGCCGGCCGGCCGGTAGAGCCGCAGCCACGTCTCGCCGAGGGGCCCGCCGCGGATCGTGAGGTCGCTGGGGCCGTCCCCGCGGACGTTGCGGTGGCGTGGTGCCGGGCGGCACCGGCCCGGCAGGTCGAGTGCGGTCGGGACGACAGTGTGCGAGGCGCCGCACGGCGCCGGCTCGGCGACGGTTGTCGACATCGTGCTCATCACTGCTCCAGGTTCGCTCGTGGCCGGTGTCTGTACGGCCCGTACACGAAGCAAGCCTGCGATCGGCGCGGTCCACCCGGCATGGGTCATTTGACCGCATTGGCGGTGCGCCGAGGGGTGGCGTCGGTCACCGGATTTCCGACCGCGGGACCCGGGAAACGGTTGGCAACACGGATCCGCGGACTACGCTTGCCGGACACCGGACGAATGCCTAAGCGGCTACCAAACCGGTTGAAAGCCGCAGAACGGAGTACGTCGCTGTGACCAGTACCGTTCCGGGAAGCCTGGTGGGGCGCGCCGGCGAACTGGAACTCCTCGACGAGCTTCTGATCGAGGTTCGCGCCGAGCGGCGAGGCAGCAGCCTGCTGCTGCGCGGCGAGCCCGGGATCGGCAAGACGGCTCTGCTCGACGCGACCGCCACGAAGGCCCGGGACGCCGGGATGCGGGTGCTGCGGGTCTCCGGCGTCGAGTTCGAGTCGGGCATCGGCTACTCGACCCTGCACCAACTGCTCCACCCGCTGCGGGCCCACGCCGACCGCCTCGCGCCCGGCCACCGCGCCGCCCTCCACCGGCTGCTCGGGATGGGCGGGACAGAGACGGACCCGCTCATCGTCGCGACCGCCGTGCTCACCCTGCTCGAGGACGTCGCCGCCGAGCGGCCCGTGCTCATCGTGCTCGACGACGTGCCGTGGGTCGACCACGACAGCGCGGTCGTGCTCGGGTTCGTCGCCCGGCGGCTCGCCGGCGCGCCGATCCTGGTGCTGGCCGCCGGCCGCACCTGCGCGGAGAGCCCGTTCGACCAGGTCCGGCTGCCCGAACGGCAGATCGGCCCGCTCGCCGAGCCGGCTGCGGACGCCCTGCTGGAGCGCCTGCACCCGGACCTGGCCGCGGCGGTCCGCCGGCGCCTGATCACCGAGGCGGCCGGCAACCCGCTCGCCCTGCAGGAACTGGTCGGCACGCTCACCGACCGGGAGCACGCCGGCCAGGACCTGCTGCCCGACCCGCCGCGGCTCAGCCGGCGGCTTCTCGACGTGTACGGTGCCGGCATCGCCGGCCTGCCGCGCCGGACCCGGCACCTGCTGCTGCTCGCCGCGCTGGAGTCCGCAGCGCCGCTGGGCACCGTCCGCGCGGCGGCCGACGGTGGCGTCGACGACCTCGAACCGGCCGAGACGGCCCACCTGGTGCGCGCCGGCACGGTCCACGACCCCCTGACGTTCTGGCACCCGCTGGTCCGCGCCGCGCTTGTCCAGCTGTCGACGCCGGACGAGCGGCGGGCCGCGCACCGGGCACTGGCCGACGCCCTGGCCGGCGACCCGTCCCGGCGGGTGTGGCACCTCGCGGAGGCCGCGGCGGCACCCGACGAGGAGGTGGCCATGGCCCTGCAGCAGACGGCGCGGGCCGCCCAGCGCTGCGGCAGCGCCTCGGCCGCCGTGTCCGCACTGGTCCGCGCCAGCGAGCTGAGCCCGGAGCCGGCGGACCGCTTCCGGCGGCTGGTCGAGGCCGCGTCCCTGGCGAGCGTGACCGGCCCGCTCGGCCGGGCGACCCAGCTGCTCGCCGAGGCACGCCAGGTCCAGGACAGCCCGACCGGGTCGGTCTTCACCGCGGCCGCGGTCGCGCTGGGCCTCATCCACGCCGAGGGGGACATCGACACCGGCCACCGCCTCCTCGCCGAGGCGCTGGACCGGGGCGCCGACAGCACCGAGGCGTCGCGGGAATGGATCGACGACACGCTCAGCGCACTGCTGTTCGTCTGCGAATACGGGGCCCGGCGCGAGCTGTGGGACCTGCTGGACAAGACGATCAACCGGTACGAGCCGGACGGCGTCACCCCGCTGCGGCTGTGCTACGACGCCATCACCGACCCGGCGCGCCCGCCGTATCCGGTGCGGGAGGGCATCATCCGCACGATCGAGGGCCTGTCGTGCGACGCCGGCTCGTGGCACTTCACCCCGCTCGCGTACGCGGCGCTGCGGGTCGACGCCCTGGCGCCGTTCCGGCACGCGATCCGGCGGATGGTCGACCGGGAACGCGACGGCGGCGCGGTCAGCTTCGTCCTCTCCGGCCTGTTCATGCTCGGCGCCGACTCCTCGTACCACGGCCGGTGGGACGAGGCGGAGGGCCTGCTGCGGGAGGGGCTCGACCTGGCGGTGGCACACGGATACCACCTGTTCGAGGGCCAACTGCTGAGCCATCTGGCGTTCCTCGAGGCCGCCCGCGGCAACGTCGCACGCTGTCATGCGCTCACCGACGAGATCACGAGGTGGGCCGCGCCCCGTGGCGTGGGCCTGACGCAGGCGCTCGTCCGGCAGGCCCGCACCGTCGCCGCGCTCGGTCAGGGCGATTTCGAGGAGGCGTACGTGCAGGCGACGCTGATCAACCCGCCCGGGATGCCTTCGCCGGGCATCCCCGCCCGCTGGATGGTCATGGACCTGGTCGAGGCGGCGATGCGGACCGGTCGCGCCGATCAGGCGCGCGACCACGTCGCCGCCGCGAAGCGGGAGGGCATCGGGCGGATCTCGCCGCGGACCGCGCTCATCACCGCCGGGGCGGCCGCGCTCGCCGCGTCCGACGAGGAGGCCGACGCGCTGTTCCAGATCGCACTGCGGTCGCCCGAGAGCGAACGGTGGCCGTTCGAGCAGGCGCGGATCCAGCTCGCGTACGGCGAGTGGCTGCGCCGCACCCGCGACACCGGCCGGGCACGGCTGCACCTGCGCGCGGCGCTGGAGACGCTCGACCAGCTGGGCGCGCAGCCGTGGGCGGAGCGGGCGCGCAACGAACTGCGGGCCACCGGTGTGGCCCGGGCACCGCAGCAGCCCGTCGCCCGTGCGCAGCTGACCTTTCAGGAGCGGCAGATCGCGACGCTCGCCGCCACGGGCCTGACCAACAAGCAGATCGGCGAGCGACTCTTCCTGTCGCACCGGACGGTGAGCGCCCACCTGCACCGGGTCTTCCCGAAGCTCGGCATCACGTCACGTGCGGCGCTGACCGACGCGTTGAAGACGGTGACACCGGACGACCGGGTCAACCAGCCCGGCTGAGCCGGACCGCGGAGACGGCGCGCTCAGGCCACTCGCTCGGTGGCCGGGATGCGCCGGCTCAGTGCGAAGTCCAGGGTGCTGTCGAGCAGCGGGTCGGCGTCGTTGCGCGTCGTCAGGTTGACGGCGGTCACCGTGTCCACGCCGGTCCCCCGGCCGTCGTTCGGGCGGTACCGCACGGTGGCGGCGTCGGGCGAGGAGCACAGCACGATGCCGGGGCGCTGGACTCCCGCTTTCGGCACCCAGACCCGGTCTCCCGGGCTGAACGCTTGCGGCGCGCTCAAACGGCTTGGCGCGGACATGTTCACCTCCGTCGAATTCCGGTCGAGCGGCCCTGCCTGACGGGCGCCGACGGGTTGGGCTCAGGCGGCACGCAGCTGGACCGCGTGACACGCGCAGATGTGGGAACGGTGCTCGAGACTCGCCCTCGTGCAGCGATGCTCGTCACCGGCCTGACACGCCCTGGCGTCGGTCCAGCGGTGCCCGCAACTGGCCGTATGCGGCGGGGCGGCGGGCTGTGCGGACACGACATTCCTTCCCGTGCAGATCGACGCGCAGGTCGCGGTTCGAGATCGCCGGCCGCCGTAACCGCCGACGCTTCTCTGCCGATGAGCATGTCAGCGCAGCAAGCCCTGTGCAAGATTTCACGGCGACAAATCGTCACCGGGAGAACATGCACACGAGCGGATTTCCATTACGCTATGTCAGCCGCGGTTTCATGGTGAAAGATGCAACGGCGGCACCGGCAGTGCACAGATAGTGGACCACCAGGCACAAGACGTTCCAGAGTCCATGGCGGTTGGTTGGTGAGCAACTACTCAGAGTAAGTGTGTGACGTAGTTCGCAGCGGTACACCGCCAGCCGCCGACGATCGCTTGACGTCGCGCCACAGCGAGGAGTAACGGATGCAACACACTGAATGGATCATGTCCAGCCGTTCGACGGGGAACGGCGGCAGCTGCGTCGAAGCGCGCCGATACAACGGCCTGATCGAGGTCCGCAACAGCAAGAACCCCGGCGCCGGCAGCGTGCTGTTCACCCCGGAGGAATGGGACTCGTTCCTCTTCGGCGCCAAGCGGGGCGAGTTCGACCAGCTCCTCAACGGCTGAGCCGACCGCGAACGATTCGCATGGAGCGTCGCCGGCCGCGGCAGTGCAGCCGCCAAGCCGGCGACGCAAACCCGCAGCGCCGGGTTCAGACGTCTGCCCGGTCGATCCATTGCACGGTGGCGAACAGATCCGCCCGCGGGGCGACGAACGCCGCCTCGATCAACGCGTTCTCGCGGGCCGCCCCCACGACGGCCGATCCGGTCCCTCGTGGCCGTTCCGGAACGTGCCGCGGTCGGTGACCGACCAGAGCATGAAGGACAGCACCGCCCGATCGTGGTCGGCCAAGCCCGCTCCAGGCCACCGGCCGGTGTCCACAGCGACGCCGTGAGCGGCGGAAGCACCTCCCGCCACGCTCCGAGCACCGTCAACGCGTGCCGCAGCGACATCGCCCCGGTGTGGCCCCGGGACCGCCGCCGGCCCGTCGCCGGGGCGCGTGGAGGTCAGCGGACCCGGGCGACGCCGGCCAGGCCGGCACTGCGGGGCGGGTCCTGCACGAAGTCGGCCGGGTCGTCCGGGGTGGGGCGCCACTCCGGCAGCCAGACCACGCCCGGCTCGACGAGCTCCAGGCCCTCGAAGAACCGCTCCACCTGCGGGCGGGAGCGGAGGTGGAACGGGGTCGCGGTGCTGCGCTGGTAAACGTCCTTCGCGACGGCCAGATGGCCGGAGTCGTCGTCCGGCACGCCGTCGGAGGCGGCGTGCGACACCACGACGTAACTGCCGGGCACCAGGGCCTCCCGCAGCTGCCGGACCGCGGCCTGGGCCGCCTCGTCGTCGGGGACGAAGTGCAGGACCGCGATGAGCAGGAGTCCCACGGGCTCGCCGAAGTCGAGCAGGCGACGCACCTGCGGATGGCCGAGGATCGCCTGCGGGTCGCGCACGTCGGCGCGCACGGCGCCGGCGCGCTCGTCGCCGGCGAGGATCTCGAGGCTCTCGGACACGGCTACCGGGTCGATGTCGACGTAGACCGCCCGCGCGTCGGGGACGACCGACCTGGCCACCTCGTGGACGTTGCCGGCCGTCGGGATGCCCGAGCCGATGTCGAGGAACTGGCGGACGCCCGACTCGGCCAGGTGCCGGACGGCGCGGCGCAGGAAGGCGCGGTTGGTCCGCGCCAGGGCCGGCACCAGCGGGAACAAGCGAGCGACCGCGTCGCCGGCCTCGCGGTCCGCGGGAAAGTTGTGGATGCCGCCGAGGTGATAGTCGTAGATCCGGGCCGCGGTCGCCGGCTTCGGCTCACCGCCGCTTCCCACACCTGCCACCGTTACCACCCTCGGGTCGGGATGTCGGCGTATTCCCATGGATCACGCCCCGTCCGCGTGATCATACCCGGCCCGTACAAAACGATGGTTATCGAAACTCCGCCAGCGGCACCGAAGCCTTCCGGACCAGCTCGAAGATGCGGCGGTACTCGGCGATCTCGTGCGCCTCCTCGAGGTACATCGCGCCGACGTGCGACTCGATGTACACCATGTCCGGGTCGTCCGGGTCGTCGAAGTCGAGGATGCGGAAGGCGCCGGCCATCGCGGCATGCGCACCGGCCGCGAACGGCAACACGCGGATGTCGACCAGACCGCGGCCGGCGATCTGCCGCAGGTGCTCGATCTGCCCGTCGAGCACGGCCTTGCCGCCGACCTGCCGGGTCAGGACACCTTCGCCGATCACGGTCGCCAGCCGCGGGACCGGCGATCGGCTGAACAGCGCCTGCTGCCGCTGCATGCGGAGCTTCACGTGCCGCTGCGCCGCCTCGTTGTCGGCGGGCTGCTCGGCCGCGAACACCGCCACCGCGTATTGCTCGGTCTGCAGCTCACCGGGGACGATCTCGCCGTCGTAGGTGCTGATCTGGTTGGCGCTGGCCTCCAGCCCGACGTAGAGCTTGAACCAGTCCGGGATCACCGGGTTGGCGTCCCACCACTCTTCCTGCGAGGTGCCCAGCGCCAGCTCGGCCAGCGCGTCGGTGATGCTCTGGTCGGCGCCGTAGAGCCAGCACAGGGCCCGCACGTTCGCCGGGGACACCGGGACCTTGCCGGTCTCGATCCGGTGGAGGGTCGGCTCGGAGATGCCCAGCTTCGCCTCGGCGACCTCGCGGCGGCTCTTGCCGCTCGCCAGCCGTAACCGGGTCATCCGCCGCCCGAGTGTCCGGCGGACCACTCGCTGTCCGGTGATCGGCATGGCTGACTCCCGCGCGAACTCACGATGAACGACGACTCCGACACCCTACAGCGTGTGCACCCGCAGTTACACGGTCGGCCGGGCAGACTTCGTACCGGGCGATTTGCCTGACCACACGTTCAGGGAGCCGGCCCGTCGCTACTCAGCCCGCCTGAGTAGCACAGCCGATGGCCGGCGCCGCCGGGCCGGGCAGAATTGGCCCATGAAAACGGGGACAGTACGCGCGGCCACGGTCGCGATGGTGATGCTGGCACTGGTGGGTTGCGCCCGCCCGGGTGCGGCGGTCGGCGACGAGCCCCTGCCCGGCGACCCGGGGGTCAGCGCCACCGCGGCAGCCGGCACGACGGCCGGACCGACGGCCGGTACGGTCGCCACCACCGGGCCGGGTGACGGCCCGCCCAACCATGCGGACAACAACGCCTGGAAGCAGCGCCCGGACCTCACTGCCGAGGACAACCGCCTCAGCGAGGAGGCCGCGGGGCGCATCCGGACCGCATTGGAGGCGCAGCGCCAGGCCGGTGACGTCAGCCCCGAGACGACCGGAGCCACCCTCACCGGCCTCGGCTTCCCGGCCGACCGGGTGCAGGTCAGGGGAATGAGTGACCCGTCGGTGCCCGGCGCCGCGTACGGCGTCCGCGTCGGCACCCGCGGCTGCGTCATCGGCGACGTGCGCCCGGAACAGGTCCGGGCGTCGGTGACCGGCTCGGCCGCCGAGTTCGGCTGCCTGGAGCCGTTCAGCCACTGACGCACGGGAACGGGCCGTTACCGGTAGGTGATGTCGGACGCGCTGTGGGGCGGTTCCGGCCGTCGGCGCCATGGACAGCGCCGGCATCACCGCGCAGCAGGCCGAGCGTTCCGACGTCGTCGGGGCCGCGTACCGTCACGACGTGTGCTCCACCAACCGATACCTCGTCGCGGTGCAGGAGGATCCCGGGCCGTGGCCGCTGCGCACCCCGGTCGGCACGGTGGTGCGGGTCTTCAACGAGGGCGGGCACTCCTCCGTCCGGACCCGGCCCGACGCGGTCGCGGCCGTCGTGACAGCCGGGCTGCCGGCCGCGGCGCCGCCGGTCGCGGTCGGCTGAGCGGGCCGCCATGACGGTCGTCCGCGGCGCGGGGACGTTCCCGGGGTCGTGCACGGCGCGGCCCCGCCCGGGCGGCCACCAAGGCGCCACCGGTGTCAGCACGGCGTTCGGCACGTTCGGCGAACTGCTGCAGGGCGTGCTGCCCGCCCCCGACGGCGACTTCCTCGTCACGCTCCCGGTGGCGCGCTGGACGACGGCGTCGTTCAGCGTCGACCCGGCGGGGCGCGGCGTCGAGGTGCGGCCGGCGCACAAGACGAAGGCGCGGCACCTGGTGGAGACGATGCTCGCCGGGTTCGGAGTGCCGGGCGGCGGCCTGCTCACCATCGACAGCGGGCTGCCCGAAGGCAAGGGCATGGCCAGTTCGTCCGCCGACCTGGTGGCGACCGCCCGGGCCGTGGCCAACGCGCTGCGCCTGGAAGTGACCCCACGGCAGATCGAGGAGTTGCTCGGCCGGATCGAGCCGACCGACGGGGTGCTCTACCAGGCGGTCGTCGCGTTCGACCACCGCCGGGTGCGGCTGCGCGCGGTCCTGGGTTCGCTGCCGACCATGACGATCGTCGCCGTCGACGAGGGCGGCACGGTCGACACGGTGGCGTTCAACCGGATCGAGAAGCCGTTCACCGCCGCGGACCGGCGCGAGTACGCCCGCCTGCTCGACCGGATCACCGCCGCGGTGGCGGCGCGGGACCTGGCCGAGGTCGGGGCGGTGGCGACGCGCAGCGCGGAGATGAACCAGATGCTGCGGCCGAAGCGGACGCTGGACGCGGTCCGGGCCGTCGCGCGCGACGTCGGGGCGCTCGGGGTGGCGGCCGCGCACAGCGGCACGATGCTGGGCGTGCTGCTGGCGACCGACGACCCGGACCACGCCGAGAGGGTCGCCGCGACGGTCGCCGCCTGTTCCGCGCTGGGCGGGCAGGTGTCGCTGCACCGGACCCTGTGTTTCGACTGAACGTGGTCCGGTTCAGCCCGACGATGCCGAGGATCCCGGTGTGTCAGGTGGTCAGGTCGACCAGTGCCTTCAGGGTGCGCCAGTTGCGCGCGGTGCCGTCGACCCCGAGCCGCTTGAGTGCCGGGGCGTACTGCAGACGGCTGTTGCGCATGCCGTTGCCGTACCGCATGACGAGCTCACGGCCGCGCCAGGCGACCTCGTCCGGCGACCAGTCGTCTGCGACGAAGGCCGCCGCCCGGGCCCGTGCCGGCTTGTCCGTGAGGTGAAGGACGTGCACGGCACTCGGGTCCTGCTCGGCGGCCTCCGGGAACGGGCACCAGTCCAGCACGGCACGCAGCTCATCCGGGCTGCGCATGACGACCGGCACGTCGAGGCCGAAGCCCTCGCGCACGACGTCGGCGACCCGCTTGGCGACCTCGTCGGCCGCGGCATCGCCCGACTCGACCACGACGTTGCCGCTCTGCAGGTGGGTCCGCACGTCGGCGAAGCCCGCCTCGCCGAGCGCGACCCTCAGCTGCGGCATGCCGACCCTGTTCCGGGCGCCCAAGTTGACGCCCCGCAGGAGTGCGACCCAGACCGCCGTATGGTCAGAGTACCGAACCATCGACGGTCGTGCCCGGTATCCGGGTCATCGACCACCGGCGTGCGCGAGGGCCCGGCGGCGGGTCGGCGGCATCGGCGGGGTCCACTCCAGGAGCTCGCGCGGCCAGTCCTGCAGGCGCGCCCCGGCCTCGTACGCACTCTGCGCGAAGTCGAGGATCGCCCGCGCCGGCTCGGGCGTCTTGCGGACGTCCTCGTAGGCGAGGACGAACTCGCCGAGATCGGGATGGAACCGCGCCGCGGCCGGCTCGACCGGGTAGTCGCGGATGCCGCGCGGCTCGGGATAGGTGTACGCGAAGAAGACCGGCTCGTCGACCCGCGCGCCGTTGGCCGCGGTCCCGCCGGGCCAGAAGCCGACCGCGCTCTGCTCGGCGGTGAAGCTGAACCTGGTGATGACGTCGGCGTTCGGCGGAGGGTCGGTGGGCCGGCCCGAGTAGCGGGTCGCGGCCAGGTCGAACGATCCCCAGTAGAACTGCACCGGGCTGGCCTTGCCGGTGAAGCCTGCCCGGAACTCCTCGAACACCGGCTCGACCTGGCGCAGCACGTGCCAGTACCGCTCGACCTGACCGGCGTCGTAGGTCGTGTGCCGGTCGTCCCGGTCGAACGGGATCGGGTCGGCGACCTCCACCGGTTTCGGCCAGATCGGCGCGTCGATGCCGAGGTCGGCGAACGCGGCCATCGTGCCAGCGTAGAACTCGCGGACCGGCCCGCCGAGCGGGACGGTGCGCCGCTCGTCCTCGCTGGTGTCGATGCGGGCGACATGCTCGATCAGGTCGAGCTCGACGCTGAAGGTACGGTCGCCGTAGGGAATGGCGCCGGTGGTCAGCCCGTGGGCGGACAGCTCGAGGGCGACCTGCCACCAGTGGTTCGTCATCGGTCGCAGGGCCAGGGCCACCTTCCCGGCGATCTGGGCGTACATGTGCAGGGTGTCGTAGGTCGCTTCCCACTCGCCGAGCGGCAAGGCCGGCCAGCTGGGCTTCTGATTGGTCATGTCCGGCTCCCTGGGTGCGGGCTCGGGTTTGCGTGCCGGAATGTGCTGCCCGCCGCAGCCCCGTTCATGCGGTCAGCGGTGGCGGCGGATCCGGCGGAGCACCACGAACGAGAGGGCCAGGACCGCGGCGGCGGCCACCGCGTACCACTCGTAGCGGTGCAGGGCCGACTCCAGCACGGAGATGTGGTCGCCCGCCAGGTAGCCGATCGCGGTCCACACTGCCACCCACGCGGCTCGCCGACGACCACGCCGTTGAGCTGGCGCAGGCCTTCCACGAACCGCGCCACCGCCACGACCTTCGGGCCGTGCCGGGCCATGAACGACTCGGCCCGGCGCCGGCGCGACTCGGTGAGCGCGACGTACCGCCCGTAGCGCTGGACCAGCCGGAGGCCGCCGGACCGGCCGATCAGGTAGCCGAGGCTGTCGCCGGCGACCGCGGCCACGGCGTAGCCGTACAGCACAACCGAAATCCAACCAGCATCAGCTGAGAATCGGGCTCAGGCTGCCAGGATCCGTCGGGCTGCCTCCTCGGCCTCGACACGGGCCTTCGCGAGGTCGGCGACCAGGTGGCCGTCGCGCTTGACGATCCGGCCGTCGACGAACACGGTCCGTACGTCCACCGCCGCACCGGCCGCGACGAGCGCTCCGGCGACGGGTGCGCCGCCGGCGAGGTGTTCCAGTCCGGCGACGAGGATGACGTCGGCGCGCTTGCCCGGGCCGAGCGAGCCGACCCGGCCGGCCAGGCCGAGCGCCCGCGCGCCGTCGACGGTCGCCGCACGCAGCAGGTCCGCGGCGGCCGGCACTACGGTGGCCGGGTCCGCGCCGGCGTCAAGGCTGCGCCGGTTGGCGTGCATCCGCTCGACGACCAGCGCGGCCCGCATCTGCTCGAACAGGTCGGGCCGGGCGCCGACGGGCACGTCGACACCGAGCGACGGGGTGCCACCGGCCGCGGCGAACCGGCCGTACGCGGGTGTGCCGTGGCCCATCATGCATTCGACGACCGGCGTGACACTGACCCCGGCGCCACTGCCGACGACCATCCGGACCTCGTCGTCGCCGAGCGTGTTGCAGTGCGCGAGCAGCAGGTCGGGACCGAGCAGGCCGGCCTCGCCGAGCCGGGTCACGGCCCGGACCCGGGGCCCGTGCGTGCCGACGCCGACGTGCATGGAGGCGACCATGCCCAGCTCACGCGCCAGAGCGAGGTGCCGGCTCGCGAGGTCGAACGGCAGGAACTCCGCGCCCGTGGTCGCGATCGCGGTGGTGACCAGGCCCCGGGTCCCGGCGAGCCGCCGCACGCCGGCCTCGTCGTCGGGGTCGCCGTGCCCGAAGAGCGCCCGGATGCCGGCCTGCCCGAGTGCGTCGAGTGAGGCGTCGGCGTGCTCGGGCGACTGGGTAGCGTTGCACCAGTCGAAGACGGTGGTGACGCCGGCGTCGAGGGCCTCGAGGGCACCGAGGTAGGTGGCGAGCCACATGTCCCGGGGGCTGTACCGCGTGGCGATCCGCCCGAGCACCTCGGCAAGATACCGGCCGAGACTCATGTCGGCGCCGATACCCCGCAGGGGCGCCTGCCAGACGTGCCGGTGCGTGTCGGCGAAGCCCGGCGCGACGACCAGCCCCCGCGCGTCGACGACCTCCGCACCGGCGTCGTCCAGCCCCTCCCCCACGGCCACGATCCGCCCGTCGTCGACGAGCACGTCAGCCCCGGGCAGCTCCCCAACCCCAGGCTCCATGGTGACGACATGCCCACCCTGTACCAGATACCGCATGAAGATCTCCTCCGTGAAAGCTTTTCTAAAAGCTATACGGAAAGCCTTCTGCGGGCAACCCTGTTTACGGACGGCCCCCACCACGGGGGACGCGATGAACCCAGACCTGCGAACCTCGCCGGCCCGCACGGCGGCGCACACGCCGCAACCACCCCAGACCGGGCCGAACCTCCAGCCAGTCCAGTCCACCAGCGGCGCCGACCATCAACCGAGCGAGCCCCGAACCAGCCCACCACCAGCCGAGCCCACCACCAGCCGAGCCCTGAAGCGCCGAGCAACCACCAGCCCAGCCAGCCAGCAGCCAGGCCCACCCAGCCCGGGCGCACCCGCTGTCGCCGATTTTTGAAATTTGACCCCTTTTGGGTTCCGGAATTTTGACCCCTCCGGTGGTTGGTCAGTTGTGGTTGGTGCGGTTGTCTTTGTTGAGGAGTTCGCGGCGTTGGCGGGTGCGGTAGGAGTCGCCGGTGAGGGTGAGGACCTCGGCGTGGTGGACGAGTCGGTCGATCATGGCTGCGGCGACGACGTCGTCGGAGAAGGTCTCGCCCCAGCGTCCGAACGGCAGGTTCGAGGTGACCATGACGGAGCCTTGCTCGTAGCGGGATGCGATGAGTTGGAAGAACAGGTTCGCGGCGTCCTGGTCGAACGGGATGTAGCCGACTTCATCGATGATGATCAGTTTGTAGCGGCGGATCTTCTTCAGTTCGGCTTCGAGACGTCCGGCGTGGTGGGCCTCGGCGAGGCGGGTGATCCAGTTGCTGGCGGTGTCGAACAGGACGGAGTGCCCGGCCTGGGTGGCTTTGACGCCGAGGGCGATGGCGAGGTGCGTTTTGCCGAGGCCGGGTGGTCCGAGCAGGATCACGTTCTCGGCTTTCGCGACGTAGGTGCTGGTGGCGAGGTGGGCGAGGACGTCGCGGCGCAGTGAGGGCAGGTGGTCGAGGTTGAAGTCCTCGAGGGTTTTCACGGTTGGGAAGTGCGCGGTGCGGATGCGCATGACGGTGCCTTTGGACTCGCGGTCGGCGACCTGGCGTTGCAGCAGCGCGGCCAGATATTCTTCGTGGGACCAGTTCTCGTCCCGGGCCTGACCGGCGAGTTCTTCCCAGAACGCGCCGATGGTGGGGGTCTTCAGGACCCGGGTGAGGTAGGCGATCATCGACGGCATCCCGTCCTTGATCCCGCCGCCGGGCCCGTTTCTGGGGCCGGTGGGCTGGGCTTGCTGGGATTTCGTCTTGGTGGTGGTCATTCGCTGCTCGCTCTCGTTGCTGTGCTGGTGGTTGGGTTGAAGTCGACGCCGAACAGGGCGTCGTAGTCGTGCAGGGCCCGCAGGGTGACCGGATGCCCGTCGCCGTGGTGGCGGGTGGCCGCGAGGCGTCGTTGGCGGTCTTCGGCGAGGGCGTGGCGCATCAGCTTCGCGGTCGCGGCGTGGCCCGGGTCGGTGATCACGCCGTGTTTGGCCCAGGACCGGTCGTGCCGGGCCACGACGGTGCCGTCGCAGGACACCGTCACCAGATGCGCCGTGGCGGTGACCTCGACGAACCGGCCGATGAAACGCGGGTCGACGGAGTAGTCGACGGTGTCGACCCGCACGTAGTAGTCCCGGCCCAGCCGGATCCGTTGCTGCAAACCGACTTGCGGCCCGACCGGTGGCAGCGGCAGCATCGCCGGGCGGTCCGTTTCGAGGAGGTCCACGGGCCGGCCATGGATCGAGCGGACCGTGCGGGTGTTCGCCGTGCTCCCCAGCCAGTCACCGAGCTGGGTGTTGAAGTCGGTGGGTGAGGTGAACCGCCTGCCGGGCAGGAACGACGTCTCCAGATAGCCGTTGGCGCGTTCCACCATGCCCTTGTATTCCGGGTCGCGGGGCGGGGCCAACTGGATGCGGGTGGCGAGGGTCCCGGCGAACGCCGCCGCCGGGGCGCTGACCCTGCCGGTCCCGCCGATCGCGGACTCCCGATCCCAGACCAGGGTCCGGGTGACGCGCCCGATCCCGCAGATCAGCAGCCACATCCCGGACAGGATGTCCCCGGCCTGCCGGGTCGGGATCATCGTCGCGGTCATGAACCGGGAGAACCCGAGCGTCATCACCAGCACCGGCAACACCCGGTCCTGACCCGCAGCGACCGGGATCCGCGGCTGCGGGAACCACAGATCGCACTGCGTGATCTGCCCCGGCTCATAGACGACCCGGTCGACCGGGTCGATCCCCACGTACTCCGGCCGGATCTGCGCCAGCCGCTTCTTCAACGGCGACAACGAATACGGCCAGCCGATCCGCTGCGCGATCACCGGAACCGGCATCCGCGGCCACTCACCCAGCAACACCCGGATCCGCGGCTCGAACGCATCCACCACCGACCCACGCGCCGGCCGCTCATACCGCGGCGGCCGATCCGACGCCAACGCCGCCCGCACCGTGTTCCGAGCCACCCCCAACCGCCGGACGATCTCCTTGATCGGCACCCCCTCCGCCCGGTGCAAACGACGGATCTCTGCCCAGTCCTCCACGCTCAACACCCTCCAAGATCATCAGAACGGAGGGGTCAAAATTCAAAGATCCACCGGGGGTCAGTCTTCCGGAAGCTGCGACACCCGCCCGCCAGCCCGGACACACCACCAGCCCAGGCACCACCAGCCCAGCCCACCACCAGCCGAGCCCTGAAGCGCCGAGCACCCGCCAGCCGAGGCCACCACCAGCCAGCCACCCGTCAGGCCCACCTCAGCCCGGACACACCACCAACCCGGGCGCACCACCAACCCGGGCGCACTCGCCTGCCAGCCCGCCACATGCCGGGAGGTCGACCGGCAGGCCAGACCGACCCGTCGACCCCCTGCCGGCAGGCCGCCCGAGCACACCGAGGCAGTCCCCGTCACCGAGCGCCACAGCCTCGACCAACTCCGCCGGGAGCACCGCCAAAATGCCCACATTGCGAGAATCAATCGAATATCGCCGATGCTTGTCTCGGCGGATTTCATGATCCCGAAGACTTGTGGCACCGCTGGCGACGCAAAGTCTTCGGGATCATGAAAAAGGGCACATATGCATCGATGTCGATGCACCGTGATGTCCGGAATGTCCGACGCGCGTGGCAGTCGAGTGGCGACAAGCGGGCACCACTCCGGCAAGATTGCCACTCACGCAAAGCCACAGCTGCCCACGCCGACCAAGGCCCGCCGATCAAGGCCCGTGGGCCGGGGACGCAACCCCAAACCAAAGGCCCAGCACCTAGAACCCGCCAACCCAAGCCCCGACGACCAGAGCCCGTCAGCCCCAGCCCCGCCGAGGCCCGATGACCAGAGCCCGCCAAGCCGAGGCACCACCAGCCAGCACCCGACGACCGGGACCCGCCAACCAGCACCTGCCAGCCCGCGCCCGACCAGCACCTGCCAACCAGCACCCGACCAGCCCGCGCCCGACCAGCACCCAACGACCAGCACCCGACCAGCCCGCGCCCGACCAGCACCCAACGACCAGCACCCGACCAGCCCGCGCCCGACCAGCACCCAACGACCAGCACCCGACCAGCCCGCGCCCGACCAGCACCCAACGACCAGCACCCGACCAGCCCGCGCCCGACGACCGGGGCACGACGAACGGGGCACGACGACCAACGCACCAACAATCAGAGCCCGCCGGCCGGGGAGCGCCAACTAAGGCCCGATGACCAAAGCTCACCAAGCCGAGGCCCTGCCGGCCGAAGCCTGTCTACAAGGCACCCGCCGGGAGCGTCACTCCGGGCGGTGGCACACCGCTTCGACGTTGTTGCCGTCCGGGTCGCGGACGAACGCGCCGAAGTAGCTCGCGTGATACTCCGGCCACAGCCGCGGCTCGTGCAACACCTCGGCACCCGCCGCCACGGCGGCCTCGAAGAACGCCACCACCGACGCGCGGTCCGCCGCGGTGAAGGCGATGTGCGCCTCGCGCGCCGCACCGCCCGTCGTCACCGGGCCCAGCCAGAATACCGGCCGGTCCGAACCGTAGCCGACGACCGGGCCGAACTCGAGGAGGCGCCGGCCGCCGAGCGGGGCGAGCACGGTGTCGTAGAACGATCCTGCCGCCGAGACGTCCGCGACCTGGATCGACAGGTGATCGAGCATGGACCCACCCTAGTGCCGGCGATCGCGTGATCCGGCGACGGCGACGTCCGCCAGCGGCACCCGTTGCCGGGCGGCCCACACGGCGGCGGCCAGGGCCACCGTTGCTCCCGTCACCGTGCCGACCAGGTGCTCCCGCTGCGTCAGGCCGTTGAGGACCGCGACCTCGATCGTGTGGTACGCGATCAGGCCCAGGGCCAGCCAGCCGGCCCGGCGCCGGACCGCGACGTACGCCAGCAGCGACACCACCGCCGCCGAGGGGCCGGCGTCGCCGAAGTGGCCGAGCCCGTGCGCGACGCCGACGGGTGGGCCGGCGAGGACCCACAGCCGGGCGGACAGCGTCGCGACGGTGTGCCCGAGCGCGGCGACCAGGAGCGTCCACCGTGCACCGGCCGCGGCCTGCACCAGGGAGAACACGACGCCGACCTGCAGCACGGCGAACCAGAACGGCAGGAGCGCCGCCGGGGCGAACATCGACAGGGGCAGCTTGGCCAGGGTGACGAGGAGCGGGTCGCCCGGATGGGTGATGGCGAAGCCGGACACGAAGGCGTGTCCCGGTCCGGTCCGCGCCGCCAGCGCCAGACCCGCGACCATCAGCGCCGCCGCCGGACCCGTCCACAGGCGGCCGAACCGCCGCCGGCGGACCGCGTCGACCACGGGTCCGGCCAGGACATCACCCTGCTCGCTGAGCCAGGTCGGCAGCTTCCTGAGGTCGGTCATCACGCGCTCCGGCGGGGCGGTCATCGAATGGACGAGCACCTTGTACCCGCGCTCCGCCGCACCATGCGGCACCGGGCCTACGGCCCGACCGGCGCGCCGCCGACGCCGGCGAGGACACTGGTCAGCCGCGTCCGGTCGGCCCGATCGGTGAGCAGGACCAGCACCACCCCGCCGGGCGGGGCGGCACGTGCGCTGTGGACCACCGTGCTGTCGGGCAGGCCGGCGTCGTGCAGGCCGGCGACGACCGCGACGACGCCCGCACCGGCGACCAGTCCCGCCACCGGGAACCCGGCGAGGGTGCCCAGTACCACGCCCCAGGCGGTCCCGGCCATGGCGCCGTCGAGGACGCCGAGGTCGCGGGTCTCCCGCTCGTGGATGCGGTGGGCCCGGTCGGACCATGTGACGACGGCGTCCGCTAGGTGCACCAGATGGTGCTCCTGCAGGTGCAGCACCGTGGCCAGCGCCGTCCGGGCCTCCTCCTCGGTGCCGAACGCGAACGCCATCGGCCGGTCGTCGCGCATCCGCGCCGGGAGGCGCAGGCGCCCGGCCAGCGGGCGGCGGCGCATCTGCCAGCCGGCGAGCAGGCCGATGACGGTGGACAGCAGGTGGCCCACGTCGGTGAACGTACGCTCGCCGACCAGCGGCAGCAGCACGGCGGCGAGCGCCAGGGGCACGAGCACCCGCCGGGCCCGCACCGGAAGGCTGAACGCGAGGGCCCCGCCGACCGCGTGCGCGCCGTAGCTCGTGCCGACGTCGCTGGCCGTGGCGACGGTGCGCTCGACCCACTCGTACCGGATCCCGGTCCGCAGCAGGGCGTAGACCAGGCAGCTGGCGACGACGTGGGTCAGGAAGAACACCTCGAACAGCCGCCGTCGTCCCCATAGCAGCTCGGCAGCGCCGGTGAGCAGCAGCAGGTGGGCGACCGTGAGCACACCGAGCGGCTCGGTGACGATGAACGCGCTGGTCACCAGCGTCCAGACCCGGTGCTGGTCGAGGTTGGCCACGTTGGTGGAGTTGGCGGCGATCAGGTGGTTCCGCGTCTGCGGATCGGCCCGGTCGAGGAGGAACCCGATGACCGCGACGGCGAGCACGTACAGCGGGGCGAGCCGCAGCCGCGTCGCGGCCCTGAGCAGGACCTTGGCCTTGGCTGCCGGTCCGCCGGCGGCGGCGAGGGCGCTGGCGAGGTCGCCACCGGGGAGGTACCAGGCCGGTACGAGGCCCGGCGGGTCCTGGTGCAGCCATTTGAAGCCGGTCACTCCGGCCTGCCGGTGCACAGCAGCGGCCGGGCCCGCGTCATGACCGGTCCAGCAGGATGTCGATCGCGGCGGCGCCCGGCGGGCCGAAGGCCGCCGCGCCCGCCACCCCCAGCAGGCCGACCGTGAACGGGTTCCGGTGTCGGTCCCGCACCGCGGAGCGGTACCCGCACCGGCAGCCACCAACCGGAACACCGTCGCTATCGGTCCTCGCCCGGCCGGATGAGCCCGGACTCGTAGGCGAAGACGGCTCGGCATGGCGAACCTCGACTGGCTCGTCGTGCGCGACCTGTACGAGATCGAGAGCGCCACGTTCTGGAAGGACAGCCTCGAGGTCCGCACCGGCGAGATCGTGCCCGAGCACTGCCGGACCGAGGTGTTCCTGATGCCGGCCGCCTCGCACGTGGAGAAGGAGGGCACCTTCACCCAGACGCAGCGGCTGTTGCAGTGGCGGGAGAAGGCGCTCGACCCGCCGGGCGACTGCCGCTCGGAGCTGTGGTTCTTCTACCACCTCGGCCGGCGGATGCGGGAGCGGCTGGCCGGGTCCACCGAGCCGCGGGACCGGGCGCTGCTCGACCTCGACTGGGACTACCCGGTGCACGGCGTGCACGACGAGCCGAGCGCCGAGGCGGTCCTCATGGAGATCAACGGCTACGAGACCGCGACCCGGCGGCCGCTGTCGGGCTTCGCCGAGTACCGCATCGACGGTACGACGGCGGGCGGCTGCTGGATCTACGCCGGTGTGTACGCCGGCGGGGTGAACCAGGCGGCCCGCCGCAAGCCGCGCACCGAGCAGGACGAGGTGGCGCTCGAGTGGGGCTGGGCCTGGCCGCTGAACCGGCGCCTCATGTACAACCGGGCCTCCGCCGATCCGGAGGGCCGGCCGTGGAGCGACCGCAAGCGGTACGTCTGGTGGGACGCCGAGCGCGGGGTCTGGGCAGGGCCGGACGTGCCCGACTTCGAGCGGACGAAGCCGCCGGGCTACCGGCCGCCGCCTGGCGCGACCGGCCCGGAGGCGATCGCCGGCGACGACCCGTTCGTCCAGCAGGGCGACGGCAAGGGCTGGCTGTACGTGCCGACCGGGTCGCTGTTCCGCACCGAGTTCGGCACGGTTGTCGTCCAGGAGGACATCTGCAACGGCTGCGGCTACTGCATCCCGGCCTGCCCGTACGGCGTGATCCGCGCCCCGGGGAGCATCGATCTGCGTACAAAGCCGAATAATCTGGGCATGCACCTCGTCGTCCGCGTCCTGGTCGCCGCCGCGGCCTGTGCCCTGACCGCCTCCTGCGGCGGGCCTGCCCGGTCGGCACCATCGGCCCGGCCGCCACACTCCGCCACCGGCTCGTCACCGGCCCAGACGGTGTCGCCGTCAGCCGCCGAGCCGTCGCCGCCGGCACCGGCCAGCCCGTCCGGGGCGTCCCTCGCCCCGGTCCCGCCGGGATTCGTCGCGCTGCCGGACGTGGATCCCAGCATCCTGACCGACATCCGGTACGCCACCGCGCACAACTTTGTCGGCCGGCCGGTCGCCGGCTACCGGCAGCCGCGCTGCCTGCTCACCCGGCAGGCCGCGGAGGCGCTGCACCACGTGCAGACCGCCGCGCTCGCCCGGGGATACAGCCTGAAGGTGTACGACTGCTATCGCCCGCAGCAGGGCGTCGACGACTTCATCCGCTGGGCGGGCGACCGCGACCAGCGGATGAAGTCGGAGTTCTACCCCGAGGTCGACAAGTCCGTGCTCTTCGACGAGGGGTACATCGGCGGGCCCACCGCACACAGCCGGGGCAGCACGGTGGATCTGACACTGGTCGCCACGCCGCCCCGCGACCAGCCCTCGTACACGCCGGACCGGCCGCTCGTCGCCTGCACCGCACCGGCGGGGCAACGGTTCCCGGACAACAGCATCGACATGGGCACCGGGTTCGACTGCTTCGACCCGCTGGCGCACACGGCCGCCCCGGGACTGAGCACTGCGGTCCGGGACAACCGGGCGTTGCTCACCGGGCTGATGGCCACGGGCGGATTCGCCAACTACCCGAAGGAGTGGTGGCACTACACGCTCGGCGGCGAACCGTTCCCGCGCACGTACTTCGACTTCCCGGTCGCGTAGCCGGCCACCCGGCCGATCGCACGGCGGGCTGAGCGCACAACAAGGCCGCGGCGTCTTGGTCGGACGTCGCGGCCTCCATGACCTGCAAGGCAATTTCCCTTCACCGGCATTACCCGGATCAGGTAGTGGGGATCGTCGTCCAACCTCTCGGTCTTTCGACCGATCAGCCTTTCGACGTCTCAGCTCCACTGTTTTACCAGTTTTGCTCTCCCGCTTGTCTTGCAGGCCACTTACCACCATACGTCCGCTCCGGACCCGTGGGGGGTGAACCCCGGGGTGGGCGGCCGGGTGAGCCCGGCCCCGCTCGCTGCCGGGGTACCTTGAGAGGTCACGCTGAAGTTCGACTTCCGGGGCACCGTCATGGGCCGTGACATCCTCGCGCTGCTGGTCGGGCTGTTGGGCGCGGCGACGGTCCTGGCCACCGCGTTCTCCGCGGCGCGCACCCTGGTCGTGCCGCGCGGCACGACGGTCCTGATCACGCGCTGGGTGATGGTCGCCGTCCGGGCGCTGTTCGACCTGCGGCTGCGCAGGGCGCGCACCTACCACGACTGTGACCACGTGCTGGTGCTGTTCGGCCCGGTCACGGTGCTGGCGCTGCCGGTGGCCTGGCTCGCGCTCATCCTGACCGGGTTCGCCGCGGTGTTCTGGTCGCTGGGCGTGCGTCCCTGGCAGGACGCGCTGCTGGACAGCGGTTCGTCGCTGCTGACGCTCGGCTTCCACCAGCCGAGCGGCCTCGCGACCGGCGCGGTGCAGGTCGTCGAGGCGATGGTCGGCCTCGGCCTGCTCGCGATGGTGATCAACTACCTCCCGGCCCTGTACTCGAGCTACTCCAGGCGGGAGGTGCTCGTGACCGCGCTGGAGGTCGAGGCGGGCACGCCCCCGTCGGCCACCGAGCTGCTGGAGCGACTGTTGCGGGCCAAGGGCGTCGAGCTGCTCGACGAGTACTGGCACGACTGGACCAGGTGGTTCAACGAGCTGGAGGAGACGCACTCGTCCAACCCGATCCTGGTCTTCTTCCGCTCACCCTCACCGGACCGGCACTGGGTCACCGCCGCCGGCGCCGTCCTGGACTCCGCCGCGCTCGTCTCCTCGACGTTCATCGCCCAGGGGACGCAGCCGTCCCACGCCGGCCTGTGCGTGCGCGCCGGCCACCTCGCGCTGCGGCGCATCGGCGACTACTTCCACATGCCCTACGAAATGCCGTACGACGCGGGCGGGCGGCGCAACGCCCCGATCGCGGTGACCCGGGAGGAGTACGACGACGCGTGCCGCCGGCTCCGTGCCGCCGGCGCGCAGCTCAGGACGGACCGTGACCAGGCGTGGCGCGAGTTCGCCGCCTGCCGGGTCTGCTACGAAGGGGTGCTGCTGCGGTTCGCCTCGCTGACGACCGCCCCGCCCGCACCCTGGTCCGCCGACCGGCCCATCCCGTTCCACCGGCTGCCGGTGACCAGCCGCCGGGCCCGGCCCGGGACCTGACCGGCACCCGCGGCGCTCAGCGTGGCAGGCGGGTAACTCCCTGACACGCTGACGGACGATCGATGACATGATGGTGCCGGACATCGCCCCCGGTGCGAGGAAGTGAGGCCACGACCACATGGCGCGCTTCGAGTCGAGGATGTCGGTCGAGCCCGGCCGTGTCGTCGTGACGCTCGCCGGCGAGTGCGACCTCGCGAGCCGGGAGCAGCTCACAGCCGTGCTCATGTCGGCCGTGCACACGGCGCCGGTCGTGGTCGTCGATGCCGATGAGCTGGAGTTCCTCGACTCCAGCGGAGTCCACGGCCTGGTCACCGCGCACCGGGCCGCGCAGGAGGAGGGCCGCCGGCTCTACCTGGTGAACGCGGGTGGCGTGGTCGCGCACGTGCTGCAAGTCACCGGCGTCGCCGACCTGCTGAGCCCGCCGACCGCGGACAGCGGGCACGCCGACCATGCCTGAGCAGCACCCCGGAGATCCGGCCGCCCGCACGCGCCGCGCGGACACGGCCTCCTACACCGCACCGGCCGATCTGACGGTGGTGCGCACGTTCGTGTGCGCCCGCGCGGTCGCCCTGGGCCTGCCGCCGCTTCGGGCAGAGCTGCTGGTGCTGGCGGTCAATGAGCTGGCGACCAACACGCTGCAGCACGCCTCCGGCGGCGGGACCGTCCGGCTGTGGGCCGAGGCGGGCCGGTTGTACTGCGAGGTGCTCGACGGCGGGCCGATGCGGACGTTCGGGCGGGACATGCCACCGGCCGACGCGCCCGGCGGCCGCGGCCTGGCGATCGTCGAACGGATCTGCGACGAGGTGACCGCGTTCGCCGCCCCCGGCGGCACCGTCGTGCGGATGCGCCTCGACCTCCATTGATCTCAGCGCCTGATCGGCCGAGCGTCAGTCGGGCAGGACGCGCACCGCGAGGGTGCAGGTGTCATCGTCGGGGCTGGGGCGGTACAGCAGCGCGCGGAGCCGGGCCAGCGCCGGCTCGCCGGGCTCGGCCCAGACGTCCACGAGGTCGCGGCGCACTTTGTCGAGCCGTTCCGTGACGCTCGCCGACCGCCGCTCGACGAGCCCGTCGGTGTAGAACAGCAGCAGGTCGTCCGGCTGCAGGCGGACGACGGCGACCGGGTAGCCCGCGTCGTCGGCGGCGCCGAGCAGCAGGCCCGGCGGAGGGTCGAGCTCGTCGGCCGCGCCGGCGCGGGTCAGCAGCGGCGGCGCGTGACCGGCGCGCGCCCAGCACAGGGTGCGCGCCGCCGGGTCGAAGATCGCGATCACGGCGGTCCCGGTGATGCGCAGCTGTGCGCTCAGGCGGTTCATGTGGCCGAGCAGGACGCCGGGGTCGCGGATGCCGATCGACAGCCAGGCGACGAGCGCGAACCGCAGGTGGGCCATGCCGCTGGCGGCTTCGAGGCCGTGGCCGGCGACGTCGCCGACGCCGAGGGCGACGTGCCCGTCGGGGAGCGTCTGCGCGTGGTACCAGTCGCCACCGACCTGCACCGCACACTCCGCCGGCATGTAACTGACGGTCGCCTGCAGACCGGCGAGCGGGAACGGCTCGCGGGGCACGGGCTGGATCATGTTCTGCAGCTGGGCGGCGAGCCGGTGCTCGGCCAGCGCCGTCGTCTCGCGGGTGCGCAGCAGGTCGCGGAGCCGCTGGATCGCGGTCCGCGAGTCCTCGCGGGCGCTGACGTCCTGCATGACGGAGTAGATCTTCAGCGGCGCGCCGTCGGCGTCGCGTGCGACGTCGGAGAGGATCCGCAGGTACTTCACGCCGGCACCGGCCCGGAACCGCAACGTCACGTCGGACGTGGCACCGCTGTCGAGGGTCTGCCAGACGGTCTCCGGCAGTGCCCGGTCGTCGGGGAGGATGGCGGCGGTCTGCTCCGCGCGGGACAGCGGGCCGAGGGCGGGGTCCCGTTCGAAGATGTGGTACATGCCCGGGGACCAGTCGATCCGCCCGGTCGTGAGGTCGTACTCGGACCAGCCCAGGCGGCCGAGTTGCTCGGTGCGCTCCAGCCGCCGCTGCTCCTCGTCGAGCCGCTGCCACCACGAGAGCACGCCGCCGAGGACCCGGTGAACGCTGACCTCGAACGTCGACTCGGCCACGACACCGGCGCTGCTCCCGCGGTACCGGTAGGCCGGCAGGCAGCGGGCGGCGCCGGTGGCCAGCACGTCGTGGTACGCCTGCCACAGCGGGCCGCCGATCATGGCCGGATACAGCTCGCCGACGAGTGCCCCGACCCGCTCGACGCCCCGCCCGTAGATGTCGCTGACCTGGCCGCTGACCGCCTCGATACGGAAGTCCACCACCCGGCCGCCGCCGTCGCGGACCGGCCGCAGCCACGAGCATCCCGCCGGGATCAGCGCCAGGATCTCGCGCACCACAGGTGCGACGCGGTCCTCCGCACCGGGCACGCCATCGGCCATGCCGAGAGCCTAGTGCCGGGACCGCACGCGTTCACCACACCCGAGGTGCTGTCGCCCGTGGCGCGGGATGCTATGCGTCGATGGAGCGCCGTGGGCCGCGCCCCGCGACCAGGGACGGGCCTGGCAGCGGTACTGGTCGCCGGTCCGCGACGGCGAGGTCCTGCGGGACGCCGGTCACCCGGACGAGGCCGCGGCGGACGCCGGCCGGCTACGCGAACACGCCGCTCTGACGAGTCGGTCAGTCACGTCGGGCGCTGCACTACGGTGCGAGGGTGACGAGCAGCCCCCGGGAAGCGGAAGCGCGCATCGGTCCGATCGGCGCGCTGCTCTGCCGACTGATGTTCCTGGCCATCTGCCTGCCCGGACCGGTCCTGCTCGCCGTCGCGCTGACGCTGGACCCGCTGCGGTCGCCCGCGGACTTCTGGGGCCTGCTCGCCGGTGGCGTACTGGCGACGAGCGTCGGTGTCGGTTTCGGCGTCTTCGGCTGGCGGCTGGTCACCCGCTCGCGCCGCGACGCGCGTCGGCTGTCCGCCGCTGGTGTCGCCGCGACGGCGGAGATTCTCGCGGTGGCGAACCACCTGGACGGAGAGGATCCTGGGCTGGAACTCCACCTGCGTATCAGCGGGCCCGGGTTCGCCACGTTCGAGGCGGACACGATCCGCGCCGACGACCCGGCCCTCGTGCCCGGCGCGTTGCTGGCCGCCGTCGTGGACCCCGTTGACCGGCTCTTTTCGATCACGTAGCGGCCGCGTGAGCAAGGCTCGGTGCCGAGCATCCCGGTATCGCAACCGACCCGCCGCCGACGGCATCCGCGTCAACGCCGTGGCTCACCGGCCGTGCCCTCTCGATCGACGGCGGCCCGGAACTCACCTGAGTCCCACCCCGTGCGGCCCTGCGCAACCCGACCCCGGCGGCCGGGACGGCCGCCGGGGTCAGGACGCCGCTACTTGCGCAGTGGTGCGAGCGCGTCGGACCAGGCGACGAGCTGGTCGAGCAGGGCGCTCAGGGCGTCGAACTGGTGGGCGCCGGGGGTCAGCGCGGTGAAGTTCTCGAAGTCGGTGTAGAAGGACAACGCGACCTGCGACCGCACCGTGGCCAGCTGCAGCTCGGCCGCGATCAGCCGCAGGTGCTCGACGGCCCGGGCGCCGCCGACCACGCCGTAGCTGACGAAACCGGCCGCCTTGTTGTTCCACTCGGCGTAGAGATAGTCGAGCGCATTCTTCAGCACCCCGCTCGTCGAATGGTTGTACTCCGGTGAGACGAACACGTATCCGTCGAAGCCGGCGACCCGCTCCGACCACGCCTTGGTGTGCTCGTTGGCGTAGCTGCCGGCGGAGGCCGGGATCGGCTCGTCGAGGTGCGGCAGCGGGAAGTCGGCAAGGTCGACGATCTCGAACTGCGCGTCGGTGCGCTTCGACGCCTGCTCGTGCACCCAGTCGGCGACACCGCGGCCGTATCGGCCCGGCCGCACACTGCCCACGATGATGGCGATCTTTGTCACGCTCTGGACTCCCTAACACTGGACGTCGTGAAATGAACGGCAATTGCGTTCCGACCATGTGAGCAGTGCCTCGAAGTGGTTGATTCCCAGTCCCGCATCCGCACTAAATAGTGCGATACGCACTTTCAAGTGCGTGATACGAAAGGATCCCGAAATGACGAAGCCGGACATTGCCGGAACGGCGGCGGTGTGTGGGGACGAGTCGCTCCGGGCGGTCGTGCGCGACCTGCTCACCACCATCGGCGACAAGTGGACGCTCGCGGTGGTCGCCGCGCTCGTCGAGCGGGACCAGCGGTTCACGGCCATCCAGCGCGACGTCGCCGGCATCTCCCACCGCATGCTGACCAAGACCCTGCGCGACCTGGAGCGCGACGGCCTCGTCAGCCGGAGCGTCTACGCGGAGGTGCCGCCGCGGGTCGAGTACGGTCTGACCCCGCTCGGCCGGACGCTGGTGGACACGATCGACGCCCTCATCGGCTGGGTCGGCGAGCACGGTCCGGCCGTGCTGGCGAACCGGCGTGGGCGGTCCCGGGACACGACGGCCCACGCCGCGCCGTGATCAGAAGCCCTGCACGGTGAGCACGACGCCGTCGCAACCCGCTCGAACGCGGCCCGGTCCTCGAACGCCATCAGCACGACCTTGTCGTGCGGCCACGAGCCCTCGACGGTGACGGGTGTGCCGGCGCCGCACGGGGCCGGGTGGCCGGTCGGCGCGGGCTGCTATGCTCGACGGGCAGTTGATCGCGACATGGTGGGAGTTCGAGCTCCGATGCGGACAGAGGACGACGACATTTCCGGGTGACCCCGGAGTGCTGCGTTCGTCGTTTCCTTCCCCTGTCCTCCTTCCGGGCACAGGTGTGCCCGGGTCGCGCATGAGAGCTGCCCAATGTCCAAGGCTTCCATCGTCTGCACCGGTCTGTCCTTTTCCTGGCCGGACGGCACCCCGGTCTTCGACGACCTCACGTTCACCGTCGGCACCGGCCGCACCGGCCTCGTCGCGCCCAACGGGGCGGGCAAGAGCACGCTGCTCAAGCTGGTCGCCGGCGAGCACCGGCCGACCGGCGGCTCGGTCACCGTCGACGGCGTGCTCGGCTACCTGCCGCAGGCGCTGCCGCTGTCCGGCGACCTCACCGTCGCCGACGTGCTGGAGATCGCGCCGGTCGTGCGCGCGCTGGCCGCCATCGAGTCCGGCGACGCGAGCGAGGAACACTTCACCGTCATCGGCACCGACTGGGACGTCGAGGAGCGCGCCCGCGCCGAACTGAGCCGGCTCGGCCTCGGCGACGTCGCGCTGGACCGGCGGCTGGGCTCGCTCAGCGGCGGCCAGATCGTCTCCCTCGGCCTGGCGGCGCAGCTGCTGAAGGCGCCGTCGGTGCTGCTGCTCGACGAGCCCACCAACAACCTCGACCGCGACGCCCGCCGGCGGCTCCTCGCCGTGCTCGACGACTGGTCCGGGTGCCTGCTGCTGGTCAGCCACGACCGGGTGCTGCTGGACCGGATGGACCGCATCGCCGAGCTCGACCACGGCCAGGTGCGCATGTTCGGCGGCAACTTCGCCGAGTACGAGGCCGCCAAACGCGCCGCGCGGGACGTCGCGGAGCGCCAGCTGCGCAGCGCCGAGCAGGACCTCAAGCGGGAGAAGCGGGAGCTGCAGCAGGCCCGGGAGCGGGCCGCGCGCCGGGCGAGCACCGGGGCGCGGACCAACGCCGACATCCCGCGGATCATCCAGGGCGGGCTGAAGCGCCGCGCGCAGGAGTCCGCCGGCCGGGCGAACGAGCTGCACTCGCAGCGCCTCGAGGCGGCGCGGGCGCGGGTCGACGAGGCGGACCGGGCGCTGCGCGAGGACGACACCCTCGCGCTGTCACTGCCGGACACGACCGTGCCGGCGGGCCGCACCGTCTTCGACGGTGAGCGGCTGCGGGTCCGCGACCTGTTCGCGGGCGACGGCGTGACGCTGACGATCCGCGGCCCGGAGCGGATCGCGCTCACCGGCGCCAACGGCACCGGCAAGTCGACGCTGCTGCGGATCCTCGGCGGGCTGCTCGAGCCCGACGGGGGCCGCACGGCGCGGGCCGACGGGCGGGTGGCGTACCTCTCGCAGCGGCTGGACCTGCTCGACCTCGACCGCAGCACGCTGGAGAACCTGCGGGCGTTCGCGCCGCGGATGCCGGCGTCGGACATGATGCACCAGCTGGCCCGGTTCCTGTTCCGGGCGGAGCGGGCGCACCTGCCGGTCGGCGCGCTGTCCGGCGGGGAGCGGCTGCGGGCGACGCTGCTGTGCGTGCTGTGCGCCGAGCCCGCGCCGCAACTGCTGCTGCTCGACGAGCCCACGAACAACCTCGACCTGACCAGCGTCGCGCAGCTGGAGCGGGCCCTCGACGCCTACCGGGGCGCGTTCGTGGTGGTCAGCCACGACGACCGGTTCCTGGCGGAGATCGGCGTGCAGCGCTGGCTGCTGCTCGCCGACGGCCGGCTCACGGAGACCGGCCCGCCGGCCGCCGTGAGCTGACCTTGTGACGGCATCCGTCGTCACGCGCGGCGGGAGTCACTTCACGGCACGGTCGCGGGACGGCTCGCGACGGAGCAGCAGCGCGGCGAGGCCGCCGACCGGGATGATGAGCCAGCAGGAGAGCAGCCGGTAGAGCAGGACGGCGGCGGCCGCGCCGATCCCAGTCGCGCCCGCGGCGGTCAGCCCGGCGATCAGGGCGGTCTCGACGACACCGACGCCACCGGGGGTGAGGGGCACCTGCCGGACGATCTGCACGCTGAGGTAGATGCCGGCAAGTGCCGCCACGCCGACCGGCAGGCCGAGCCCCCGGGCGACGGCGATCAGGCACAGCAGGTCCGCGAGCCATTTGACGGTGGCGTATGCGAGCGCCGCCGCCCAGTCGACGGTGCGGAGGCCGGCACCCGCCCGCCACGCTTCGCGGGCCGAGTTCAGCGCGATCCGCACGTACCGCGCGGCGCGGCCGCCGGTCCGTCCGGACCGGCTCGCCGGCGGCCTGCGGGAGTACCGGCGTCCGGCCAGCACGACCGCGGTGGTGAGCACGGCCAGCCCGACGACGACGACCAGGGGTCGCCAGTTCAGCAACGCCGCAGGGCTGCCGGCGACGATCGCGGCACCGCCGCCGACGTACAGCAGGGCGAGCCCGCCGATGGACGCCAGCCCGGACACGATCGCGGAGGCGGCGGCGATCTCTCGCGTGGCACCGGCACGCTCGTACTGCCGGATGGTGTACGCGGTGGAGAGCGCGGGCCCGGCGGGCAGGCTGATGGACAGCGCCGTGCTGGCCAGGATGATCGCGAACGCGCGGCCGCGCCGCAGGTGCACGCCCAGACTGTGGAGCAGGCGCCGTTGCTGGAGCGCGAAGGCGCCGATCGAAGCGGCCTGCAGGAACGCGGCGAGCAGAATCCAGAGGTAGCCGGCGCCGGCGAGCGCCTTGAGGACGTCCCGCGGCGCCGGGAGGCGTCCGTGCAGGCCGATCACGGCGAGACCCGTCACGACGGCGGCGAAGACGATCAGGCGGGTCAGCCGCCTCCGCCGTCTCGTGGCGGCGGCTGCCGAGCCGTCCCCGGAGTCCGCCACGGGAGCAACCGCGGCGGTGCCGCTGTGCGGCCCTCCCGACCGCGTCGGCAAGGCAGGCTGGTGATCGGACATGCTCCGATCCTCGCAAACGGCCTGACGCCCGCCGGTCCCACCGTGCCGATCCCGGGCGAAGGTGCCGCGCGCCACACCCGACGGCACGACAGCCCGCGCGTGCAAATACGCGGACTCCCCCGATTGCATCGCCATCACCGATCTGCCGGCCCGGCCGCATCCCCCGCGCGTCGGTACGGTTGAGCCACGAGGGGTGAGAAACCACCCTCAAGATTTTCTTGACTCACTCCAGAAAAGTGTCCAAACTACGGACCGTGCGAAGTGTGTTCGACGCCGAACCCCTGCTGCGCGGGGCCACCCTGCGTGTGGCCCGCCCTCGGGTGGCGGCGTTGACCGCGGTGCGCGAGCACCCGCACACCGACACGGACGCGATCGTCCGCGTCGCGCGCGGGGAGCTCGGCGACGTGTCCACGCAGGCGGCCTCCGACGTGCCGTGGGCGCCGACCGCCGCGGGTCCGGTGCGGCGCATCGAGCCGGCCGGCTCCGCGGCCCGCAACGAGTCGCGGGCCCGCCTGCGCCCGGCCTGCCCCATCTCGCCCGATTCCTGACCTTGTAACCGACCTGCCCGGTCTCAGCGTGACGTCTGCGGCCGGCACCGCTGCCGAGCTCAAGGAGAGCAACGTGGAAACTGAGAAGAACGGCCTCATCACGAGTGAGTCCCCCGCGCGCCCGCCGAAGGCCAGGACGAACCGTGACTGGTGGCCGAATCAGCTGGACCTGAGCACTCTTCACCAGAACCCGCCCGCGGGCGACCCCATGGGCGCGGAGTTCAACTACGCCGAGGAGTTCAACAGCCTCGACCTCGACGCGCTGAAGGCGGACATCCATGCGGTGATGACCACCTCCCAGGACTGGTGGCCCGCCGACTACGGCCACTACGGCCCGCTGTTCATCCGGATGGCCTGGCACAGCGCGGGCACCTACCGCATCAGCGACGGCCGCGGCGGCGCGGGCTCCGGCGACCAGCGCTTCGCGCCCCTGAACAGCTGGCCGGACAACGCGAGCCTCGACAAGGCGCGGCGCCTGCTGTGGCCGGTGAAGAAGAAGTACGGCAAGAAGATCTCGTGGGCCGACCTGTTGGTCCTCGCCGGCAACTGCGCCCTGGAGTCGATGGGCTTCCAGACGTTCGGCTTCGCCGGCGGCCGCGCGGACGTCTGGGAGCCCGAGCAGATCAACTGGGGCAACGAGGACACCTGGCTCGGCGACCAGCGCTACAGCGGCGACCGTGAGCTCGCCAAGCCGTACGGCGCCGTCCAGATGGGCCTCATCTACGTCAACCCGGAGGGCCCGAACGGCAACCCGGACGCGCTGGCCGCGGCCCGGGACATCCGGGAGACGTTCGGCCGCATGGCGATGAACGACGAGGAGACCGTCGCGCTGATCGCCGGCGGGCACACGTTCGGCAAGGCCCACGGCGCCGCCGACCCGGACCGCAACGTCGGCCCGGAGCCCGAGGCCGCGCCGATCCAGGAGATGGGCCTCGGCTGGAAGAACGCCCACGGCTCCGGCAAGGGCGGCGACACCATCACCAGCGGTCTCGAGGGTGCGTGGACGCCGACCCCGACGACCTGGGACAACAGCTTCTTCGAGACGCTGTTCAGCTTCGAGTGGGAGCAGACCACCAGCCCCGCCGGCGCGAAGCAGTGGAAGCCGACCGACCCGGCCGCGGGTGACCTGGTGCCGGACGCGCACGACGCGTCGAAGCGGCACGCGCCGATGATGCTCACGACGGACCTCGCGCTGCGGGTGGACCCGATCTACGAGGAGATCTCGCGCCGCTTCTACGAGAACCCGCAGGAGTTCGCCGCCGCCTTCGCCAAGGCGTGGTTCAAGCTCACGCACCGCGACATGGGCCCGATCGCGCGGTACCTCGGCCCGCTGGTCCCGGCCGAGCCGCTGATCTGGCAGGACCCCGTCCCGCCGGTCAACCACGAGCTGGTCGGGGCGGAGGACGTCGCCGCGCTGAAGGAGACGATCCTCGGCTCGGGGCTGTCCATCTCCGAGCTGGTCGCGACCGCCTGGGCCGCGGCGTCGACGTTCCGGTACACCGACAAGCGCGGCGGGGCCAACGGCGCGCGCATCCGCCTCGCGCCGCAGAACGACTGGGAGGTCAACGACCCGGCCCAGCTGGCGAAGGTCCTGCAGACCCTGGAGCAGATCCAGCAGCAGTTCAACGCGCAGGCGGGCGGGAACAAGCAGGTCTCGCTGGCCGACCTGATCGTGCTCGGCGGATCCGCAGCCGTCGAGCGGGCCGCGAAGAACGCCGGGTTCGACATCGAGGTGCCCTTCACGCCGGGCCGCACGGACGCGTTGCCGGAGCAGACCGACGTCGAGTCCTTCGCGGTCCTGGAGCCGACCTTCGACGGGTTCCGCAACTACCTGGGCAAGGGACACCGGCGTCCGGCGGAGCAGCTGCTCGTCGACCGGGCCCAGCTGCTGTCGCTCAGCGCCCCCGAGCTGACCGTCCTGGTGGGTGGCCTGCGGGTGCTGAACGCGAACACCCAGCAGTCGCAGCACGGCGTCCTCACGTCGCAGCCCGAGGTGCTGAGCAACGACTTCTTCGTCAACCTGCTCGACTTCGGCACGACGTGGACCCCGACCACGGACGAGGAGGAGACGTTCGAGGGCCGCGACACCGGCACGGGCGAGGTGAAGTGGACCGCCACCCGCGTCGACCTCGTCTTCGGCTCGAACTCGATCCTCCGCGCGCTCGCGGAGGTCTACGCGAGCGACGACGCGAAGGAGAAGTTCGTGCGTGACTTCGCCGCCGCGTGGGCCAGGGTCATGGACCTCGACCGGTTCGACGTGGCCTGACCGTTCCGGACCGAGCTGGGCATCGCGCGAACCGGATGCGTGCCGGTTCGCGCGATGCCCGCCCCGCGGTCATCAGCGCCCGTGCCGCCGGCCGGCCCGGCGGCCGGTTCCGGCCGTTCCGGGAACCGACGGTAGCTCCGCGCGAGGCCGGGCACCGCTGACAGATGTCACCCGTCGAAACGATCCGATGGTCACAACCCAGGGATCTTCACCGCCATCACGTTGAAGAGGATGTGCCAGGTGAGGACCAGCAGGAAGATCACGAACCCGATCCAGCCGACGAGGATGCCCGCCAGCGCCATGCCGGCACCACCCTGGCCGGTCCGGCGGATCTGCCGCCGCGCGACGTGGCCGAGCACAACACCGACGACACCCGACACGCCGCCGCAGCAGAGGAGAAGCCCGGCGATCGAGACCACCATCGACGCGACCGCCAGCCCGTTGATCCCAGGGCCTGCTGTGGCACCGGGCGCACCCGGAAAGGACGGAGCCGGCGGATACTGCTGAGGATGCGGAGGATACGTCACAGCGGCGAGCGTAGATGACCATCCGGCTCGCCCGGGCGGGTCACCACCACGGTCGAGGTACCCGCCGGTTGACATCTGCGGGGATCATGGAGCGCGTGCGGAAGCCATCGTTCATGGCCTGGCGGCCGGGTCCGAAGTTCCGGCGCTGGTCGCGGCGCATCAGGGTGTGGGCGACGGTGGCCTCGGTGGCCGCGGTCGTGGTCACGACGGCCAGCGATGTGTGGGTGCGGTCGAGCGCCGGCCACCACATCTTCACCGAGCAGACGGTGCCCGAGGCGCCGGTGGCCCTGGTGCTGGGCACGCTGGTCGACGACAGCGGCGTACCGTCGGATTTCCTCGCCGCCCGTCTGGAGGTGGCCCGCCGGCTGTTCGTCGCCGGCAAGGTGCGCGTCATCCTGGTCTCCGGCGACAACATGCGCCACGACTACGACGAGCCGACCGCGATGCGACGTTGGCTGGTCGAGCACGACGTGCCCGCCGACCGGATCGTGCTGGACTATGCCGGCTTCGACACGTACGACTCCTGCGCCCGTGCCCGCCGGATCTTCGGCGTGCAGAAGACGATCGTGGTGACGCAGAGCTTCCACCTGCCGCGCGCGATCGCGGTGTGCCGCCGGCTCGGGCTGGATGCCAACGGCGTCGGCGACGACACTGTCAAGCACCACCGGGTCGCCTGGCTGACCAGTTCCGCCCGTGAGCACGTGGCGAGCGTCAAGGCGGCCCTCGACGTGCTCTCCGGCCGCGATCCGGTCCACCTCGGCCGTCACGAGACCGGGGTCGAGGACGCGCTACGGAACGGCTGACCGAATCACGTCGGCATCACGTCGCCGGGTGCAGGTCGGTCCAGGTGCGGGTCGCCGAGTTCTGCCAGCGGTCGAGGACCTCGCGGACCCGGTCGAGCGGCGCCGCGACCAGGCAGCGCTGCTCGCCGCTGAGCTCGACCGCCCGCTGGTCGACGGTGCCTTCGCTGCAGCACTTGCACAGCACGACCCCGTTGCGCAGCGGCTCGAAGCCGAAGCCGTCCGCGTCGAGCAGTTCGGCGAGCGCGTCGAGGTCCGCCGGCTCGGCGGCCGTCACGGTGACGGTCAGGGTGGGCCGGTCGGAGGCCTCGAAGAGCATCAGTTCGTCGAACACCCGGTAGGTCCGGTCGTCGACGACCCGGTCGCCCTTGGGCTCACCGTCGTGGACGACGATTTCACCGTACCGGCGGGAGGTGTCGAACGGCACGCTCATCACGCGGCCACGGGTCGGGCAGAGCCGCTGGATCCAGACGACCTCGGCGCCGTCGAGCCGGACACAGGCCAGGCCGAAGTCGCCGTCGATCGGGCCGTCGCCGGGTGGCAGGGTGATCCCGAAGCCGGTCCACGCGTCGCGGGCGGTCGCCCAGTCCCGCTGGATCGTCGCGGCGATGCCGAGGTTCCAGAACGCCGGGTCCTGCGTGCCACGGGCGGCGTGCGCGGCGGCGTGGATGCCGAGCCGGTACGCCTCCGCCCAGTTCCGGCGGAACTTCTGCGCCAACGCCGCGTCATACCACCAGCCGCCGGCCCTCGGGTCGTCGGGTGTCTGGGTGGCGAGCTGTTCGTACAGCACCGCGGACCGTTCCCAGTCCTGCGCGTTCCACGCGGCGACTGCCTGCCGGACCTGCTCCTCCATGACGACTCCTCCGCGATCCGACGGTGAGCGTACCCCGGAACGGGACCGCCGGCAGGGTCAGTCGTCGATCTTGAACCGGCCATGGAGGAGGTGCATAGCGGGCGCCGGCCAGGACCTGAGCGGTGAGGTCGGCGTCGGACAGCAGTGGTAGTGCGGGGTGCCGGGCAGGGTGAACCCGTGCTCGGTCATGGACCAATCCTGCCATCGGCGCGGCACCCGCGAGTGCGGGGCGGCGCGCGGACCGATCCGTCGGGTACCGTCGCTGCATCGTTCGGCCCGGTGCCGCACGGCGGCGCGGATTACATATGGGGAGGCACTGTGCGGGGACAGCGATTGAGCAACAGGGTGGCGCGCGGTGCGCGGACGGCCGCGGCGGCCGTGCTGATGTCCGGCGCGCTGGTCACCACGGGCGTGCTGGCGACCGCGAGCCCGGCCGCGGCGGCGCCGTCGAGCTGCCACATCGGCAAGGGGTGGAACGTGCCGGGCTACGTCTGGTACCGCTGCGACTCGGGCTCCGGCTACTACCGGGCGATGGCGTACTGCTCGAACACGCCGGGCGGCTGGGGCCTCTACGTCTGGGGCCCGTGGCGCGGCACGAGCAGCGGTCTCCCGTCGCAGGCGAACTGCCCGTCCAGCCACCCGTACCTGGTGGACGGGCTGGGCGAGCGCAAGTAACGGCGTCACCTGCCGTACCCCCGCTGGGGTACGGCAGGTGACCTCGGCGGAGGGACGGCGCCGGTCCGCGGCCGCCATACCGTCACCGGCATGATGCTCTTGCTCCTCGCCCGCCACGTCTGGGCGGCGGTCCGGCCGGTGACCGCACAGCAGCGGCTCCTGTGGTGGTGCGGTGCACTCCTTGTCGCGTCGGGGACCGTGCACGCCGTCGTCGCCGTCGTGGACGGCGGCCCGTGGCTCGGCGCGGTCACGTGGCGCAAGCCCGTGGTGTTCGGCCTGTCGTTCGGCATCCTGCTGTGGTCGGCCGGCTGGGTGCTGCGCCTGCTCCCCGAGCGCCGGTGGGGCTGGCTGCCGGCCGGCCTGCTCGCCGGCACCTCCGTCGTCGAGGTCGCGCTCATCACGCTGCAGCGCTGGCGGGGCGTGCCGTCACACTTCAACGCGGACACCGCGTTCGACGCCGCCGTCTGGTCGGTCATGGGCATGTCCATCGTGCTCGCGGTGCTCGCCGTGCTCGTCCTGCTGATCTGGGTGCTGGTGCGGGCCGGCGGGGGCGCGGCGACCCGGCTCGCCGCCGCTGCCGGGCTCGTGGCGGTGCTGGCCTCCGGCGCCGTCGGGCAGCGCATGGCGGCCACCGGTGAGGCCGTCTACGCGGCGACGGGCGCCGTCCCGGACGGGGTCGTGTTCGGCGCCGCGGGCAGCGCCAAGCTCGCGCACGCCGCCGGCCTGCACGGCCTGCAGGTCCTGGGGCTGCTCGCCGTCGTGCTCGGGACGACCCGGCTCCGCGAGCGGCAGCGGCTCGGGCTCGTGGCGGTGGCGGTCGCCGGATACGCGGCGGTGTTCGCCGCGCTCACCGTCACCGCGTACGCCGGACGGGCCTGGACCGCGCCCACGCCGGCGATGGCGGTCCTCGGCGTGGCCGGGCTGGCGGCGCTGCTCGTCGTGGGTGCCGTCACCGCGTGGCAGGTGCGGCGGCCGGCACGGGCGCCGGCGGAGCCTGCCCGGACCGAGGCTGGGCCGGTGGCGACCGGCATGATGGGATGACCGCGTGATCGGAAGCAGCGTGCGCCGGGTGTCCGGCCGGGTCGCCGACGCGGCCGGCCGGGCGCCCGCGGCCGTGGTCGACGGCGGGCTGGCCGTCGCGACGTTCGTCGCGCTCGTCGCCGTGCCGGGCTCCGAAGCGGCACCGACGGCCGGCACGCTCGTGCTCACCGCGCTGATCAGCGGTGCGCTCGCGCTGCGCCGGCGGGCGCCGCTGACCGGCTATCTGATCGGGACGGCCGCGCTCGTCGCCGAGGCGTTGTGGATCGCGCCCGGCCAGCTCTCCCCGTACGCCAACCTGATCGGGCTGTACTCGCTGGGCCAGTACGGCAGCCGGCGCCGTTCGCTGTGGGGCCCGTTCATCGCGCTGGCGGGTGTGCTCGGATACTTCGCCGGCACCGACACCCCGCAGACGGTGCCGGCCGGCGTCATGTTCACGTGGCTGCTCGCCTGGGCCGCCGGGTACGGCGTCGCGCGGCGCCGCGAGCAGCAGGCCGCGGCGCGGGAGCGGCTGCGCCGGGAGGCCGTCGCCGACGAGCGGACGTCGATCGCCCGCGAGCTGCACGACGTGGTCGGTCACGCGGTCACCGTCATGCTGGTCCGCGCCGGGGCCGCCCGCGTGGTGCTGGAGCGCGATCCCGAGCAGGCGCGGCAGATGCTCACCGGCCTCGAGCAGACCGGCCGGGAGGCGCTCGACCAGCTCGACCTGCTGCTGGGCGCCCTGCGCAGCACCGCCGGGGCACAGCCCGGCACGGACGACCTCGCCCGGCTCGCCGAGCGGATGACGGAGGCCGGCATGACCGTGACGGTGCGGCTGGAGCCGCCCGACCAGGAACTGCCGCGCAGCCTCGACGGATCGGTGTACCGGATCGTGCAGGAGGCGCTCACCAACGCGCTGCGGCACGGGCGGGCGGGTGCCGCCGACGTCCTGGTCCGCACCGACGGCACGGCGGTGGAGGTCGACGTGCGCGACGACGGCCGCGGGCCGGTGCCGGGGTACCAGCCCGGGCGCGGCCTGCTCGGCATCACCGAACGGGTCGCCGTGCTCGCCGGCACCGTCGAGCACGGCGGGAACGGCACCGGCTTCCACGTCCGCGCGGTGCTTCCACTGCCATGACGACGATCCGGGTGGTGCTCGCCGACGACGACGCCCTGCTGCGGGCCGGGGTCGGCGTCGTGCTCGCCAGCACGGCGGACATCGAGGTCGCGGGCGAGGCCGCGGACGGCATCGGCGCCGTCGAGGTGTGCCGTTCACTCGATCCGGATGTCGTACTGATGGACGTGCGGATGCCGGGCATCGACGGCATCGAGGCGACCCGTCGCATCGTCGCGGCCGGCCTGGCGACGCGGGTGCTGGTCCTCACCACGTTCCGCCACGACGAGTACGTGTGGGGCGCGCTCCACGCCGGCGCCAGCGGGTTCCTGCTCAAGCGGGCGTCGCCCGAGCGGCTCGTCGACGCGGTCCGGACCGTCGCCGCGGGCGACACGCTGCTGGACCCGGCGGTGACCCGCGACCTGGTGAGCCACTTCCTGGCGACGACCGGCTCACCGGACGCGCTCGCGCAGGCCGGCGCGGCCGGCCGGCAACTGGCGGCCCTGACCGACCGTGAGCGGCAGGTGCTGCGGCTCGTCGCCGAGGGCCTGTCCAACGCGGAGATCGCGGACGTGCTCGTCATCGCCGAGTCCACCGCGAAGACCCACGTCAAGCGGATCCTCGCCAAGATCGGCGCGCGGGACCGGGCGCAGGCGGTCGTGCTCGCCTACCGCGCCGGCCTGGTGCGCCCCGGCTGACCGCCGCTCACGCCGTGGCCTTCGCGTCGGCCTCGGCGATCGCGGCGTCGACGCGGGCGTTGGTGAGCCGGAACGCGGCATACCCGCCGGCGGCGAGGGTCAGGATCCCGGCGGCGAGCAGCGGCGCGCGCAGGCCGCCGGTGTCGGCCAGCGCGCCGCCGGCGAGCGCCCCGAGGGGCATGACGCCCCAGGCGGCGACCCGGTAGATGCCGATCGTACGGCCGAGCAGCGGATCGGGGGTCAGCCGTTGCCGCAGCGAGCCGTAGACGACGTTCCAGAGCAGGATCGCCCAGCCCGTCAGCGCGTAGGCCCCGGCGGCGAGGTACGGCGAGCGGGTCGCGGCGGCGAGCACCAAACCCAGCCCGGTGACCACGGCGGACAGGACCATGGCCCGGCCGCGGCCGATCCGGCCGGCGAGCCGGGCGGCGGTCTGGCTGCCGATGACCCCACCGGCACCGCCGGCCAGCAGGAACAGGCCGAACGCCGCCTCCGGCACGCCCAGGACCTCCCGGGTCCACAGCACTATCAGCGCGGTCGCCATGGCGTTTCCGAATCCGAGCACGAGCACCACCGACAGCAGGGCGCGGTGCATCGCGTGGCCGCGGACGAACCGCACGGCCTCCCCCATCGCCCGGAACATCGGCGTCCGCCCGCCGCCCTGGGCGCGGTAGGTGCCGGGCAGTCCGATCAGCAGCAGCACCGCCAGGGCGTAGCAGGCGACGTTGAGACCGAACGCCGCGCTCGCCAGCAGTGCGAAAAGCGCGCTGGCCGCCGGCGGGCCGAGGAACCCCTGCGCCAGCAGTTCGGTGCCCTGCAGGCGGCCGTTGGCGGCCTCGAGCCGTTCGCGGTCGCCGAGCACCGTGGGCAGCATCGACAGCAACGCGTTGTCGTAGACCGTCTCGCACGCGCCGAGCACGACGACCACCGCGTACAGCAGCCACAGCGACGCCCGGTCGAGCGCGACGGCGGTGAGCAGGGCCGCGATCGTGGCGGTGCGGACGGCACCGACCAGCAGCGCGAGCCGCCGCCGGTCGAAGCGGTCGACGAGGGCGCCGGACGGCAGCCCGAGCACCAGCCACGGCAGGTAGCCGAGCGCGTTGAGCGCCGAGAACGCCACGGGATCGGTGGTGAGGCGCGCGGCGAGCAGCGCGATGGCGACCCGGTACACCGCGTCGCCGAACTGGCCCGCGGCGGCTGCCGCCCAGAGCCGGTTGAACCCGCTGCCGAGCCCCCGGCCCGGCCCGCGCCGGCCGGGCACCATGCCGGCCGGTGCCGTTGCGTCGACGTCGTCCGCCTGCCCCCGCTGCGTCATCGACCCACCTCACCGGATGGGCACCGGTCCGGGGAAGCCCCGTTCGCGGCGAGCGCAACACGGCCGACGCGAACAGCTCCGCCGGTGGCGGGCGGCTGTCCTTCTCAAGGGCCGCCCGCCACCGGCATGCGCTCACCGTGCGGCAGGGTCAGCTGATCCGCTTCCAGGGACCGTTGGCGTCGCCCGGCGACTGGTTGCGGGTGTACCACTTGGCCTCGTACACATGGTTCTGGTACGTCACCCGGTCCCCGGTGTTGTAGACCGTCGTCGGTGTCCAGGCCGGCGGGCCGTTGCCCGGCGCCGGCGGCGCGACCTCCTCCCAGGGACCGTTCGGGTCACCGGGGGCCTGGTTGCGGGCGTACCAGCGGGCGCGGAACTTCTTGTCCTGGTAGCTCACGACGTCACCGGCGTTGAAGATCCGCGACGCCGTCCACAGCGTGGTGCCGTCCTCGGTCATGGCCAGTTCCTGCCACGCGCCGTTCGGGTCGGCGCCCGGCTTCTGGTTCTGGCTGTACCACGCGGCGAGATACGGCTTGCCCTGATAGCTGACCTTGTTGCCGGCCTTGTACTGCACCGCCGGGCTCCACGCCGGCGGTAGGTTCACCGTCACGGTGACGGTGCCCTGGACCGGGTCGAAGGTGTCGTTGCCCGAGTACGCCGCGGTGAGCGTGTGGCTGCCGGCCGCGAGGCCCGGTGGCAGCGGGAAGGTGGCGGTGCCGGTCGGCGGCAGGGTGGCCGAACCGCGCACCGTGGTGCCCTCGCGCAGTTCGACGCTGCCCGCCACCGGTACGCCGCCCGCGGTCACGGTGACCGTCACCGTCGCCGACGTGCCCCAGTCGACCGGCGCGGCCGTCGCCGTGACCGTCGCCGCGCCCTTGGGTGTGCGGAAGACGGCCGGCCGGGCCACCGCCACGCCGCCGTCGGCGCTCTTCGCCGAGACGATCCAGGCGTACGACGTGGCGGGCGTGAGGCCCCGCCAGGTCACCGTGGCCGTCCCGTTCGCCGTGACCTCGTCGGTGCCGATGACGCCGGACGGCACGTACAGCGCCAGCGAGTCGGTGGCGAAGGACGTCCGGCGGCTGGTGAGGTCGACCGGCAGCGTCAGGTTGTCCTCCGCGCCGTTGTACCGCGGCTTGGGCTGGCTGCCGTCCTTGCGGATGTCGAACTCGGTCGCCCCGAAGTTGTTCAGGAACGGCGAGTACGTGTCGATGTGCATCACGGCGCGCTTGACATCGAACTGCAGCAGGCGCAGGAAGCTCGCGCCGAACTGGAGCCGGTCGGTCGCCTTGTGGTCGGGCGTGCCGTCGCCGTTGAGGTCGATGTTGCCGTTCGCGTCGACCAGCTTCGGCCACAGCTCGCCGGCCGACACCGTGTAGAACTGGTAGTCCGCCAGCAGCTCGACGACGTCGTGGGTCACGGTCACGCCGACCTTCGACTTCAGGTTGGTGCCGACGCCGTGCTCGTGGCCGGCGAGGACCAGGAAGACGTTCGGGTTGGCCTCGACGACCTGCTTGTACAGCGGCGAGCCGTCCGGCGCGGAGAAGGCCGCCCCGCGGCCGTCGGGGTTCGTCGACGGCTTGAGGTAATCGTGCGAGAGCAGGATGCCGTTGCGGTCCTTGTACCGCTTGAAGACCGAATCGGCCCACTTGGCCTCCTGCGGCGTGACGCCGTAGGACAGGCCGACCGCGACGAAGTCCAGGCCGCCGGCGGAGAACAGCACGTAGTTGTTCTGGTTGTCCTTGCCGGGCTTCACCGTGCCGTCGGCGTTGACCTGCTCGTCCCAGGCGTGGTACTCGGTGCCGGCCGGCCACCCCTTCGCCACCTGGTAGTACCGGTCGGCGCTGAAGGTCCGGGCGAAGCGGGAGTTCGGCCCGGTCTCGGCGCCCAGCTGGTTGTCGTGGTTGCCCGCGATGACCTGGTTGACCACGCCGCTGTCGTCGAGGATCTTCTGGTAGCCCGAGGCGAGCGCGAGCTCCTTGTCGACCTCCTCGTTGAGGCCCGGGCGCTGCAGCGAGCCGTCCGGGTTCTTCGCCAGCGGGTCGTAGTAGTCGTTCTCGATGATGTCGCCGGTGTGCGCCGTGTAGGCGATCTTGCGGCCCGCCGCGTTGTCGGCGATCCACTGGGTGGTGTCCTTGTAGGCCGCCGCCCAGATCGCCTGCTCCTCGATGGTCTCGACGTCGGAGGGCTCCTGCTTGCCGTTCCAGTTGTCGTACGCGCCGCCGGCCGCGCCCTCGGTGAGGTACTGCGTGTCGGTGAAGTGCGCGAGCGCGAAGTCGTAGGTGGCCGGGTCCTCGAAGCGGTCCTTGTCCTGCTGCGCCGTCGCGTCGCGCGGCGACAGGTCGTCGGCGAACGGGTCCTCGCCGGTGACCAGGACGTGGACGGTGCCGCCGGCGCGGTACTCGGCACCGAGCTGCGCGGCCAGGACGGTGCTGCGTCCCGCCTGTCCGCGGGAGCTGGTGAGCGCGACCCAGCGCTTGCCCGACGGGTCCCACACGCGCAGCGCCACGACCCGGTCGGGGTCGATGGTGCCCTCCCAGCGCAGGATCGGCGTCTCGGTGGCACCGAGGCTCAGGTCGTACCGCTGGAACACCACGTCGCGTCCGGACGGGGTGTCGATCGTCTTGCCGTCGAGCGGCCGCAGCGAGTCGACCTTGACGGTGGCGTCGTGGGCCACGTCGAGGGTGGTCGGTACCCCGGTCGCCTCGCCCTGGTAGCCGGCGGTCGGGAGGACGACGTCGGCCTTGGTGAAGGTGGCCGTGAGCGGCACGCCGGCCGCGCCGGGCACCTTGGCCGAGAGGGTGGCGTCGTCACCGGTCACCGCCGCGTTGAGCGCGTCCGGCACGTCCGGGATGCTCGCGCTGGTGAAGCGGATCTCCCGGGTGGCGGTGTTGCCGAGCGTGTCGGTCGCGGTGACGGTGATGGTGTGCGCCCCGGCCGGCAGGCCGTGGCCGATCTGGTCGCCCTGGGCGACGGCCCTGCCGTCCAGCGTGATCACCGGCTTGCCGGCGACGCCCGAGGCGTCCTTGACGGTGACGACGAGCGCCACGGTGGAGGTGAGCCGCTGGCCCTCGGCCGGGACGCTGTTCTCGATCTCGGGTGCGGTGTTGTCGACGGTGAACCGCCGGGTCGAGGTCTTGTCGCCGACGACGGCCGTGATGGTGTGCTCGCCGTCGCGCAGCTTGGTGCTGTCGACGTCGGCCCGCCGGCCGAGCGCGGCCGGTACCGCACCGGACTCGGTGGTGACGTCGAAGAGGATGGTCTTGTTCAGCACGGCGTTGTGGCTGCTGCCGCAGGTGCCGTCGCCGATGAAGACGGTCACCGGCTGGCCCGCGGGGTAGCTCGCCGACCCGATGGTGACGGTGTTGCCGGCGATCTCCCTGGTCAGCTGGGTCGCCTTCGCACCCACGGGAGCCAGCTGGAAGTCGCGCAGTGTGAAGTCGTCGTAGTTGTCGCAGCCGCCGGGCGTGGCACTGCCGTGGTCGCTGCCGGCGACGAACTCCACGACGTTGACGCCGGGCACCAGCCACTCGTTCGGGAAGCTGAGGTCGGCGACCTCCTTCTCCCAGACGCCGAGGCTCAGCGGGATGCCGTTGATGAGCACCGTGTTGTCGAACCCGTTGTCCGCGCCGTTGCCGCCGACGAACACCCGCAGGTGCGCGTCGCCGCCGGAGCCGAGGGTCTCGATCGTGCGGGTCGTCGGCGCCCCGGTGATGTCGAAGTGGAACTCGGCCTCCTTGTTGGCGCCGCAGGTGCCGTCGCCCAGCGCGAGCGAGGCGGCGGTGGTCGCCTCCTTCGTCACCGTCGTGCCGTTGGTCGTGACGAGGTAGGTCGTGCCCGCGGTCACCGTCCCGGCGGTGCTGATCGCCAGGCTGGCCGAGCTGCGGGTGACCTTGAAGTCGTCGTGGTTGGCGCAGGTCGCGCCGTTCAGCGTGCCGTTGTAGTCGCCGGTCTTGACCTGGATGACGTTGTCGCCGGGGCGCAGGAACCGGTTCGGGAACTTGAGCGTCGCGGTCTCCGCGCCGGTGACGCCGTAGTCGCCGCCGAGGGCGACGCGGTTGCCGTTGACCAGCAGGTAGTTGTGGTACTTCGCCTCGACCGAGTTGCCCGCCTCGATCGTGAGGGCGAAGGTGGCGGTGCCCGCGGCGAGCGTCTCGGCGTTCCCGGCCGGGCTGTCGTCGATCGCGAGCGACTCGACGGTGCCGGTGCTGCCGGTCGGCAGGGCGGCGGTCACCGGCCGCAGGCCGCGGATGACGGCACCGTCGGCCGGGGACACCTTCGGCGCGCCGGCGGGTGCGTTGTTGATCCGGACGGTGACGCTGGTCCTGGCGCCGGACTTGGTGGTCGCGGCGACGACGTGGGTGCCGTTGGCCAGCTTGGTGGTGTCCAGGTCGGCGCCGAGGCCGGCGGTGCTGCCGGGCTCGCCCGAGATGACAAACGTCAGGTCCTGCTTCAGCGCACGCGGCGAGCTGCCGCAGGTACCGTCGCCGAAGGTGTAGCTGAAGTTGTTCTGCTCACCGTCGGCCACGACGCCGAGCAGGCTCAGGCTGATGCTGCTCAGCGGGAAGTCGTCGTAGTTGGGGCAGCGCAGGCCCTCGCCGTTGGGCAGCTGCTCGACGCCGGTGGCGGCGGCGTTGGTGGTGTCGACCCAGTTCCAGCCGGCGTGCACGGTGACGGTGTTGACGCCGGGGTGCAGCCAGGCGCCGGGGAAGTCGAGGGTGCCGGCGCGCCCGCCGGGGATGTCCGGGAAGTAGATCCGGTCGGCCTCGGACGTGTGGTCGTTGACGGTGATGTAGTTGTGGTACCTGGCCTCGGTACCGTTGCCGCCCATGTCGAAGCCGAAGTGCGCGGTGCCGGCGGTCGCCTTCGCGGCCACGGCGTGGCCGTCGACCGTCAGCGCGACGACCGAGTCGTTCTCGATGGTCGGCTCGGCGTTGACCTTGACGGTGCCCTCCAGTGTCTGCCCTTCGGTCAGGTTGAGGACCGGTGCGCTGGAGGTGGGCGGTGGCGCGTTCTCGGCGCCCGCCGTCGTCGGGACGATCGCGGCGGTGGATCCGCCGACGAGCGTGACGGCGAGCAGCGGCACGAGCACGTGCGTCCACTTCCCACCCGCCCGCCGCAGTCGTTGCCTCATGGTGCGGTGTCTCCTTAACTGACGGTGACGAGATGCATCGCGGATACGGTGACCGGACCGGCGCCGGACAGGGTGCTGCCGGCGGCGGCGAGGACAGGGGCGACACGGGTCGCCAGGCGCAGGACGGCGCGCGACCGGGCGCCGATCATGGAAGGGCCCTTCGCCGCCGCAGCCACCAGATCAGCGCTCCCCCGGCGGCTCCTGCGAACAGCACGCCGCCGACCTGGACGGCGGCGCTGCGGCCGAGGTCCGTGCCGCCCCGGGCCGGTGCGTCACCGAGTGCCCAGTCGTGGGAGGCCGCGTCCGACCGGTACACCGCGCGTTCGCCGTCGGGGCCGGTCGCGAGGGTCTGGTACGCGGGATTGAGGTCGGTCAGCGTCCGTACCGCGACCGACGCCGTGGCGACCGGTCCGGGGCACGTGTAGGCGATGGTCACACCCGTCCGGGCCAGGTCGGCCGGCGGCTCGACGGCGCCGGCGCACGAGCGCCCGCCGCTCGCGACGGTGATCTGCCGCAGCAGGTAGGCCGCGAACTTGTCGGACGGCCCGATCGCGGCGGCGTCGGCGTCGTGGTAGAAGACCGCGCCGTCGAGCATGACCCGGTCCTGCGGCAGCAGGCCGAGCGCGACCCCGAGCAGGGTGAGGTCGTCGAGGCCGCCGACCTTCCACCGCACCCGCACGACCTCGGGCCGCTCCTGGTCGAGCGCGACGGCCACCGTCTGCGGGTCACCGAACGGGTGCGCCGCGGCCGGCGCGGGCGCGGCGAGCACGGCCACGACGAAGGCCACCAGCGCGAGAGCGCCCGCCGGGCAGCGCCACCGCCGTCCGTTTGAGGCCAAGGCCGACCACTCCAGGTCTGTGGGTTCCGAGACGCGACCGGCTGAGTCTGCCGAGCTTTCGGAAAACGCACAGGCTTCACTCAGCCAGCACCAGAAGAAGCGGGCGTGAACATCTGTTGATCATCGACCGCCCGGCGTCGCCCTCGCCCGAGGTGTAGACGGAACCTCGCGGGTAGTGGCAACGGCGATGGTGCTCACCGAGGACGAGGCGCTCGAGCTGCTCGCCTACCTGGTCACCGCCGCCCGGACGCAGGTCGACGAGGCCGCGGAGTACGGTCCCCTGCGGCTGCTGACCGCCGCGCAGCGGCTCGCCGGGTTCATGGCGCCGCGGGTGTCGCCCGAGACGCGGGCGCTGCTGGAGGGGCCGATCCCACGGGTGCCGCAGACGGCGACGCGGTCGGCCGACCCGGAAGGGTACGCCGCCGCGCTGGACACCGTGTGCCGCGCGGTCGCCGAGCACCTCGTCGCGCGGTACGGCCTCGATCGGGGCCTGCGGTGAACCGTGACGCGCTCGAGGTGATCAGGACGCGCCGGGTCGTGCGCGCCATGACCGACGAGCCGGTCCCGCGTGACCAGGTGGAGCGGATCCTCGACGCCGCCGCGCACGCGCCGAGCGCGGGCAACCGCCGGCTGCAGCGGTTCGTCGCGGTCGACGACGCCGCGACGCTGCGCGTGCTGCGCATGGTCTCCCCCGGCATGCTCCAGCGCCCGGCGGCGGCCGTCGTCATCTGCGTCGACGTGGCACGCGCCGCCGGGTACGGCTTCCGGGAGACGAGCAGCGGTCTGTCCATCGACGTCGGGACCGCCGCGCAGACGATGCTGCTGGCCGCCCACGCGCTCGGTCTCGGCTCGGGACCGGTCACCTCGTTCAGCAGGGCCGCCGTCGGCGTGGTGCTGAACCTGCCCGCCGGGTGGCGCCCCGAGCTGATCGTGTGCCTCGGCCACGCCGCCGCGGCCCAGCCGCCGCCGGTGGCCCCGAACCGGCGGTACAGCTGGCGCGACCTCACCTCCTGGGGCCGCCTCGCCGACGATGACGTCGATGACCGGGCGTGACCGCCGTGGTCAGACGGCGACGACGATCTGGGCCTCCGGCGCGTTGAGGATCGAGGACCGGTCCTTGTGGGTCCGCTCGTAGTCCAGCACCGAGCGGATCTGGTCCTCGTCCGCCTCCCGCAGGCGGGCACGGACCGCGGCGACGTTCATCCTGTCGTACTCCTGCCACGGCTCGCGGACCTGGAGGTCGTGGATCGCCTCGAGGATCGGCATGCGGTTGCGGGTCGCCCGTTCGTAGGCGTCCGCGGTGGCCAGCTCGGCCTGCGAAAGCTGCGTCAGCCAGTCGAGGACCTGCTCGACGGAGAGGTTGTCGTAGTCGGGGTTGATGGTCCGTACCTCGATCCGCATGGCCTCACCCCGGGCGGACCGCAGCACGTCGACGGCCTCGTCCCGAAGCCGGTACATGCTCTCGCGCAGCTGCGGCAGCTGGAGCATCTGGACCGCGCCGGTGCCGGGCGCCTGCTGGACCAGTTCCCCTTCGGCGTCGCCGAAGACCACCGCCTCGGCGAGCCGGTCCAGGGCCGTGAAACACTCCGACAGCGTGACCTCGCTCTCCACGCGCAGGTCGACGGCGAGCCGGGCGGTGGTCTCGTCCCGGCAGGTATGGGCGATCTGCTCCAGCGCCCGGTAGTTGGCGTCCACCACGGCGGTGGCGGCACACAGGTCGCGGGTGTTCTTCAGCACCCGCTCCTCGCTGTCCTGCCCGCGCAGCAGTTGCAGCGGCGCCTCCGCCATCGCCACGGCCTGCCCGCCCGCCACGCGGACGACGCCCATGCCCAGGTGCCGCAGGCCGCGGCGGGCACCGAGGTCACCCAGCCGGTCGGACACCTGGTAGGCCCGCTCGCGGGAACGGCGCCGCTGGAACTCCAGCCACCGGCGGTAGTCCCCTTCCGGAACGAGGGCGATGGTGGGGGCGAGGAGGGCAGTCAGGGCGTACTCCGCCGCCCGCGCGTCCTGCAGATACTCGATGACCTTCTGTCGGGCGGTCGTCATGGCGCTCGCTCCTTGGAGACCGAGGGGCGGTGTCCGGCAGTTGGTTCCCCGTGGACGCTCCGCAAACCTCCGGGGCGGTGCGGATCGGCGGCGGTGCTCGACCTGTCCGGGTCCCGGTCGCGTAGATTGCGGGCGAGGATGAGTGCGAGGGGCGTCTACCGGCTGACGGTGCTGCTGATCATCGCCGTGTGCGTGATCGTCTCGTACACCGTGATCACGCGGCGGATGCACGACCGTCCCGTGCAGGCGGGCCCGCGCCCGGCGTTCCAGCTGCCGTTTCCGTGCGGCGAGACGTGGCGCCTGACGACGTACGCCGGACACGACGACTACGACGTCGACTTCTTCTTCGTCGGCGGGCCGAGCGCCGGGCGCGCTGTCGTCGCCTCGGCTGCCGGCACGGTGGCGTGGGCCGGCTGGAGCGCGACGCTCGACAGCGGCACGGCGGCCCAGCCCGGCACGTCGGGCACACGCTCCGGACTCGGCTTCGGCGTGATCGTCGACCACGGCGGCGGCTGGTTCACGTTGTACGGCCACCTGACGACCTGGCCGGCGGTGCGGACCGGCGACGCGGTGCGGCAGGGGCAGCTGCTCGGCCACGTCGGCCGGACAGGGGCCACGCGGATCGACCACCTGCACTACGAGCAGCACGACGACACCCGCGACCCGAGCCGGACCCGCGGCGTGGAGGACAAGGTGGAGTCCGTCTTCGACGGCGTGCCGTCCGGCATCACCAGCGACGGCAGCGCCGCGACCGGCCCGCTCCGCGTCGACGGGCCGGTGTCCCGGGACCAGGACCGCACGAGCCGCAACTGCGGACCGTCGAGCCCGCCCGGCCGCTGAGGTCCGCGGCCATTCCTCCGTCGTCAAGCGGGACAGCGGGTGCAGTTCGGGTGCAAGATCTTTTGTCGCCGCCGGCAGCATCGGCGGACGAGTAGGAATGCTCTGTGAAGGTCGTCGCGGATTTACGGACCGGGGCCAAGATCGGGCTCATCGTGGCGGTGCTGGCCGTCGCCGCCGTTGTCGTCGGTACCATCTCGATCAGCAGCCTGGCGAGTGTGTACCTCAAGGGCCAGCAGATCAACGAGCAGAGCCTGCAGCCGTCGCTGGAGCTCGCGAAGGTGCGGGACCTGGCCATGCAGAGCCGGTTGTACCTCCGCGACGCGGTGCTGGCCGTCGACGACGCCGCCACGCGGCAGGCGGTGCAGCGGATGCACGACACGGACCGGGAGCTGGAGGCCACCGTGGCCGTGTACCACTCCCGCTCCGCCGCACCGGCGGAGGTCGAGCGGTTCACCGCGCTGTGGAAGCAGTACCAGGAGCTGCGCAACACCAAGCTCCTGCCCACGGCCGACACGAACGACTACGCCACGTTCGTGCGGGTCAGCGCCGATGAGGTCGCGCCGCTGGCCGTGAACGCGCTCGAGTTCCTCGACAAGGCCAGCGTCGCCGAACAGGCGAAGGCGACCCGGACCGTCGCGGCGGCGAAGAGCGCGTACGTCAACGCGCGCAGCCTCGTCGTCACGATCCTCGCGGCCGGCATCCTGGTCGGCCTGATCCTCGCGTACTTCGTGACCCGGCTCGTGGTGCGCCCGCTGCGCCGCGTGTCGGCGCTGCTGGAGCGGGTGGCCGAGGGTGACCTCACCGAGACGGCGGGGATCACCAGCCGGGACGAGATCGGGCAGATGGCGGGTGCGCTCGACCGGGCCAACGCGCGGACCCGGACCGTGATCCAGGCGTTCAACGCGACCGCGCACACCCTGGTCGACAGCGTCGCGCAGCTCACGGCCACCGGCGACCGGATCACCGAGGCCGCGAACAACGCCTCCGGGCAGGCCGACCTGGTGTCGTCGGCGGCGGAGCAGGTCTCGACCAACGTGCAGACCGTCGCCGCCAGCTCCGAGGAGATGACCGCCTCGATCAGTGAGATCGCCCGCAACGCCACGGACGCCGCCAGGGTGGCCAGCACCGCCGTGCACAGCGCGGAAGCCGCCAACGCCACGGTCGCCAAGCTCGGCGAGTCGTCGGAACAGGTCGGCAACGTGATCAAGGTGATCACGTCGATCGCCGAGCAGACCAACCTGCTCGCGCTCAACGCCACCATCGAGGCGGCCCGCGCGGGCGACGCCGGCAAGGGGTTCGCGGTCGTCGCCAGCGAGGTGAAGGACCTCGCGCAGGAGACCGCCAAGGCGACCGACGACATCGCCGTGCGCATCGAGGCGATCCAGAACGACATCAGCGGCGCGGTGAACGCGATCGCCGACATCTCCTCGGTGATCGGCCAGATCGACCAGTTCCAGACGACGATCGCGGCAGCGGTGGAGCAACAGACCGCGACGACCCAGGAGATCGGCCGCAACATCGCCGAGGCCGCCATCGGGTCGAGCACGATCGCGCAGAACATCCTCGGCGTCGCCGGCGCGGCGCAGACGACCAACGTCGGCATCACCGAGTCGCGGCACACCACGGCGGAACTGGCCCGCATGTCCACCGAGCTGCGTGAGCTCGTCGGGCAGTTCCGCGTGTAGCTCCGGCATCGCGCCCGCAGCACGGTGGCGCGGTGGCCATGGGCCGCCGCGCCACCGGTGAGGCGCCGGTACGAGGAGCGTCCCGGGCCGCCCGGCCCGGGTAACGTCCATGGTCGGCGGGTGGCGACCATGGACGGGGGTGAGCACGTGCGGACGACCGCGAGCATCTTGCACGTGGACCTCGACGCGATGTTCGCCAGCGTCGAGCAGCGGGACAAGCCGTCGCTGCGCGGCCGGCCGGTCATCGTCGGCGGCATCGGCGGCCGCGGTGTCGTGGCGACTGCCTCGTACGAGGCCCGTGCCTACGGCGCCCGCTCCGCGATGCCGATCGCCGAGGCCCGCCGCCGCTGCCCACCCGGCACCGCGTACCTCGCCCCGCGCTTCCCCGCCTACCGGCGCACCAGCCAGGTGGTCATGGGCCTGCTGGCCGAGCTGTCCCCGCTCGTCGAGCCGGTCTCCATCGACGAGGCGTACGTCGATCTGGCCGCCGGCGACCACGACCTGACCGTCGCCGGGGTCACCGCCCTGGCCACCGGCCTCAAGGCCCGCATCGCGGCCGCGACCGGCGGGGTCACCGGCTCAGTCGGCGCCGGCACCTCAAAGCTCGTCGCCAAGATCAGTTCGGATCTGCACAAGCCCGACGGGCTGACCGTGGTGGCGCCCGGCACCGAGCGGGACCTGATGTACCCGCTGCCGGTCACCAAACTGCCGGGCGTCGGGCCGGCCACGGCCGAGCGGCTCCGCCGTTCCGGCGTCCACACCGTCGCCGACCTCGCGGCGGTCAGCCCGGCCGACCTGCTCGACTGGTTCGGCCAGGCGCACGGAACCGCCCTGTTCCGGCTGGCCCGCGCCGACGACAACCGGTCCGTGGTCGCCGAACGGGAGACCAAGTCCGTGTCCGCGGAGGAGACGTTCTCCACCGACATCGCCGACCGGTCCCGGCTCGGTGTCGAGCTGGACCTGCTCGCCACCCAGGTCGGCGGCCGGCTGCGCACCGCCGGACTGTCCGGGCGCACCATCACGCTCAAGGCCCGCTACTTCGACTTCACCACCATCACCAGGTCCACCACCCGGACCCAGCCCACCGACGACCCGCAGGTCATCACGCAGGCGGCCCGCCGGCTGCTGGCCGACGTCGACGTCACCGGCGGCCTGCGCCTGCTCGGCGTCGGCGTGTCCGGACTGACCGAGTTCGCCCAGGACGACCTGCTCTCCCTGCTCACACCGGCGGCCGACCGGCCCGCGCCGGCCGGCGACGACAGCGGTGCGCCCGAGCCGGCCGCACCGACCGCACCGGCCGGCTCGCAGTGGCGGACCGGCCAGGACGTGTGCCACGACGAGCACGGCCCGGGCTGGGTGTGGGGCAGCGGGCGGGGCCGGGTCACCGTCCGCTTCGAAGGCCCCCGCACCGGGCCCGGACCGGTGCGCACGTTCGCCGCGGACGACCCGCGGCTCCACCCTGCCGAGCCGCCGGACTGGACCGGCCCCGCCTGACCCGGCCGTCCGTCGCGGTCGGCGGTGCCCAGCGTCAGGTACAGGTTGCCATCGATGATGGTCCGCACGAGCGCGGACAGGTCCGTGCTCATGCCGCGCCCGTCCCGGCGACGCGGTGCCGCAGGTGGGTGCCGGAGCCGCCGCCCCGGAGGTCGGCGGCGATCCCGTCGATCTCGCTCAGCGCGGTCTCCGCGGCCGGGAACGAGGACCAGCCGAAGTCGTTGTCCGGCCGGGCCAGCAACGCGGGGGTGTCGACAGCCACCGGGTGAGTATGCACCCGATGGGTTCAGCGGCGTCGTCTGCGCTGCGCGCGACGGGCCAGCGGCGCGCCCTCGAGGATGACGACGCACTTGTGTTCCAGGCGCAGCCAGCCCCGGTTGGAATACTCGGCGAGGACCTTGTTCACGGACTCCCGTGAGGCACCGACGAACTGCGCCAGCTCGGTCTGGGTGAGATCGTGCACCACGCGGGTGTTGCCGTCCTCGACGACCCCGAACTGGTCGGCGAGCTGGATCAGCCGCCCCGCGACGCGCCCGGGCACGTCGCTGAAGAGCCGGTCGTCGACCGAGGCCCGGTGGCCGCGGATCCGGCGGGCGATGACACGGAGCAACTGCTCGGCCAGGTGCGGGCGCTGCGTGATCCAGTGGTCGAGGACGGTCTTGGGCAGGTAGGCCAGCCGGGCGTCGGACACGACGGTGGCGGTGACGACGCGCGGTCCCCCGTCGATCAGCTCGAGCTCGCCGAACTGGTCGGACGGGCCGAGCAGCGCGATGAGGCCCTGCCGCCCGTCGTGGGAGCGGCGACTGAGCTTCACCTTGCCGGACAGGACGGTGTAGAGACGGTCGCCGGCGTCGCCTTCGGCGAACAGCACCGTGCCGCGCTCGGCGTCCATGGTGTCGAACTCGTCGGCGAGCTCGACAGCCAGGTCGAGGTCGGCACCGTGGAACAGATCCGTCGTGTGCAGGACCGGATCGCCGGCGAGCAGGGAGAGGGGGCCGGCGGGATACGTGACCGTCATGAGTCCTCCTGAACAGGACCCCGGCTCCGGGAGCGGGCGGGTTTGGTACTGAGTACCATTCAGACGGTACTAGATACCAGGTCTTGAGGGCAACCGTCACCCGGGGGCCGGAAGGCCTGGCCACGCCGATGCGCGAGGATGACAACCGTGACCGGGATTCCCGTACGAGACCGCCTTGTCGACGCCGCCTTCGACCTGTTCGACGAACGCGGTTACGAGCAGACGACCGTGGACGACATCGCCGACCGCGCGGGCGTCGGCCGGACCACGCTCTTCCGGCACTACCGGTCCAAGGAGGACGTGATCTTCCCGGATCACGACCGGCTCCTCGCGGCGGTCAAGGACCGTCTCGCCACCTCCACCGCCGACACCGCGATCGTCGCCGTCACCGAGGCCGTGCGGCTCGTGCTGCAGCACTACGTCGAGGAGGGCGGCCGATCCCGGCGGCGGTACAAGCTGACCAGCCGGGTCGCCACGCTGCGCGACCGTGAGATCGCCAGCGTGGCGCGGTACCAGCGCCTGTTCCGGGAGTTCATCGCCGAGTGGATGGAGCCATCCCCCGGCGCGGCGCTGCGGGCCGAGCTCATGGCCGCCGCCGTCGTGTCGGCCCACAACCACGTCCTGCGGCGCTGGCTGCGCCGCGACACCACCGACCCGGTCGCCGAGCTGGACGCCGCCATGGCGCAGGTCGTCTCACTGTTCACCCGGCCCGGCCACGCCGCCGCGGACGGCGGCGGCACCACCGTCATCGTCCTGCAGGACCAGCGCGACCCCGAGTACGTCGCCGCCACGATCCGCCAGGCGTTGCACAACTCGCCAGCATGAGGCGGCCGGCTCCAGTTCCGCTCCTTCGCCGTCTCCCGGCAGCCCTCGATCACGCCGGTTCGCTCCGGCCCCTGCGCGGGTAAGCTGCCGGGATGTCTCTCACCGAGGATTTCCGGCAGGCCCAGGTCGACGTCAAGCAACTCGCCCAGCGTCCCGACAACAGCGTCCTGCTGCAGCTCTACGCCCTGTACAAGCAGGGCAGCCAGGGTGACGTGACCGGCAGCCGGCCCGGGGTGTTCGATCTGGTCGGCCGCGCGAAGTACGACGCGTGGAAAGGCCTGGCCGGCACCGCCCAGGAGGACGCGCAACAGCAGTACGTCGACCTGGTGAAGAAGCTGCACACCGGCTCCTGACGGGCAGAGCCCGACGTCGCGGGCCGACGCGGCTCCGGCAAACCACCGATTTCATGGCGGACGGAGCGGGTTAGTCTCCTCGGGTGTCCGACGACGCGCCCGTGTTCGAGTTCGCCTTCCCCGGTCCGCTGCGTGACAAGCTGGTCGCAGCCGTGCTCGACGGATCCAAGACCACCACCACCGCGCTGCTCCAGGACTACGAGATCGACGGCGAGCCGCTGCCGGTCGTCGGCACCCGAGCGGCCGTGGTCGACTCCGCCGGCCGCACGGTCGCGGTGATCGAACTGACCGAGGTGCGGGTCATCCGGCTCGGCGACGTCGACGTGGACCACGCCCGCGACGAAGGCGAGGGCCACGACTCGGTCGCCGCCTGGCGGGCCGGGCACGAGAACTTCTGGCACGGGCCGGACTACCAGGGCTGGCTGGGCAGGCCGGACTTCACGGTCGACGACGACACCCCGGCCGTGCTGCAGCGGTTCCGCCTCGTCGAGGTGCGCTGACCGCCGACCGCGGGGACCAACCTAGTACCATTAGGTTATGGCACGCGCCGGGGTGACCGCGGAACGCCTGACCCTGGCCGCGGCGGAGCTGGCCGACGAGGTCGGCTTCGAGAACGTGACCGTCTCCGCACTGGCGCGCCACTTCGGCGTCAAGGACGCCAGCCTGTATTTCCACATCAAGAACGCGCACGATCTGCGGGTCCGGGTGGCGGTGCTGGCCCTGGCGGAGCTCGCCGACCGGGTCAGCGCCGCGCTCGCCGGTCGCGCGGGCAAGGACGCGCTGGTGGCCTTCGCCAACGCCTACCGGGACTACGCGAAGCAGCATCCGGGCAGATACGCCGCGGCACAGCTGGAGCTCGACGCGGAGACCGCCGCCGCGAGCGCCGCCCGCCGGCACTCGGAGATGACGCGGGCGATCCTGCGCGGATACCGGTTGCCCGAGCCGGATCAGACGGATGCGGTACGGATGCTGCACAGCATGTTCCACGGCTACGTCAGCCTGGAACGGGCCGGCGGGTTCCGCCACACCCCACGCCCGGCCGACGACTCGTGGTCGAGGGCCCTGGACGCCCTCGACGCCGTCCTGCGGAACTGGCCACCGCAGTGAGGCGCAACGTATCGCTGGTGTTGTTCGGCCCAGCGCGACGACGACAGCTCTGGCATTTCCATGATCAGTCAAAGGTGTTGTGCCGCACTCTCGAATTAGGCTAGACAGGGTCGTATGGCACAGACGTCAGCGGCTGGACACCCCCTTCCGCAGGTCGCCGATCGGCAGGCCTGGCAGGCGAAGATCGACGAACTCCGGGTCAAGGAGAAGGCCCACACCAGGGCCGGCGACGCACTGGCCGCCGAACGCCGTCGGCTGCCGATGGTCGAAGTCGATCCGCAGACTCCGCTGATCGGAGCCGACGGTCCGGTGCCGTTGATCGACATCTTCGACGGCCGGTCCCAATTGATCGCCTACTTCCAGATGTGGCACACCGGTAGGCCCGCGGCGGAGCAGTGCGAGGGCTGCACCTTCTCCACGACCCACATCAACGAGTTGTCCTACCTGCACTCGCGGGACGTCAGCTACGCAACCTTCTGCCAGGGGCCGTATGAGGAGAGCTCGCGCTATCGCGACTTCATGGGCTGGACGATTCCCTGGTACTCGGTGCCGCAGGACGCCGTGGACCGGTTGGTCGCAAACCGGCACTTCGGCATCCTGGTTTGCTATCTCCGGGACGACGACAAGGTCTACGAGACCTACTGGACCACCGGCCGCGGCAACGAACTGATGGCACCGTCGTACGGGCTGCTGGATCTGACCGTCTACGGCCGGCAGGAGTTCTGGGAGGACTCGCCGGAGGGCTGGCCGCAGCGCTGGGGTTCCAAAGGTGGCCAGTTTCGGCTGGACGGCCGCCCGACCGCCCAGTGGTCACGGATCACGGCCGGACGCGACGACGACCTCGGCACCTCGTCCGATGATCGTCCCCAACGAGAGAGTTGAGCCGATGACCGATCTGCATCCCATCCCCGAACCACGCAAGACGCTCACCCACGCCAACTGCGTGGTCTCGACCCCGCTCGGATACCGCCCGCTGCACCTCGACCTGCATGTGCCGCCAGGCGACGGCCCGTTCCCGGTGGTGCTCTGGCTCCATGGCGGGGGCTGGATGACCGGCAGTCGGGTATGGACCGTGGATCAGCAGTTCCACGAGCGCATGGTGGCCCGAGGTTACGCCGTCGCCGACGTCGACTACCGGCTGGCGCTGGAGGCCACCTACCCCGCGCAGCAGGCTGACATCGACGCGGCCATCCACTGGCTGCGCCACCACGCCTCGGCGCTGCGGATCGACCCGGGCCGCTTCGCCGTGCTGGGTGAATCAGCCGGCGGCCAGCTCGCGGCGATCGCCGGGCTCACCGGCACCGGTGACACCGCGATCCAGGCCGTCATCCTCTGGTACGGCCCATCCGACCTCTCCACCCTGCGAGACCAGGACGACCCGTTCACGAATCCGGCGATCCTTCTCGGTGGGCCGCTGAGCGAGCGCACGGCCTTCGCGCGGCTCGCGAGCCCCCTGCACAACATCCACCCGGACGCACCGCCGTTCCTGCTCGTCCATGGCACCGAGGACGAGACCGTTCCGTTCGCGGCGGCCGTCCGCTTCGCCGAAGCGCTGCGAGCCGAGGGTGTGCGGTGTGACGTGCTGCCCGTCGAAGGCGCGGGTCACGTCTTCACCGGCGCCTCCGTCGAGGTCGGCACCCTCACCGAGGCCGGCGCGGACTTCCTCGACGACGTCTTCAACCGGTTGCGTCTCGATGCCGGCCGTGGCGCTCTCCAGTGAGGTTTTCCGATCCGTCGCGGGCTCCACGCTGAACCCCGCCGTGTCGACGACCCCGTCGATCAACGGGCGCGACCGGTGCGGTCACGCGGGCGGGCAGTTGTTGCTCTTTCGGGTGACCGTGTACTCGGCGTCGTCGTGGGTGATGCCGGAGGGTGAACCGTCGAAGTACGTCTCGACCTTCTCCCGGCCCCGGCGCTGCTCGTAGTGCAGATGCGGCGCGCCGGAGTTGCCGGTGCTGCCGACCTTGCCGAGCTGGTCCCCCTGCTCGACCCGCTGGCCCTTCCGGACCATCGGCGGTTCGAGCAGGTGGAGGTACTGCGTCTCCCACCTGCCGCCGTGGTCGATCTCCACCCAGTAGCCGCCGCCACGGCCGCGCGGGCCGTCCGGGTCCTCCGGCGTGCGGCCGCCCACCGATCCGTTGACGCCCGCCGCGGTGACCGCGCCGGCGTAGGACGCGAGCACCGGCCGTCCCCACGCCTGCCCCACGGTCGGGAACAGGTCGACGTCGAAGTCGTCGTGGCCGGGGTACGTGCCGAGCTGCCAGGTCTCGCCGCAGGGGACGGGCAGCTGGAAGGCCGGGCGGGGGCCCGGTGGCCGCAGGAGCGGCACGATCACCACGGCGGCGGCGATGACGGCGGCGACCACGCCGAGCCCGACGACGGCGCCGACGACGCGGGTGCGGGTCCTGGCGGGCTGCTTCGTCGTCACCGTCCCGATCATGACAGACGGCGGCAAGGCACCGCTCCGGCGAGGCCGTCTTGTAGGCTGCTGGTCCTGATGCGGCGAGGAGGTACCGGCGCGGTGACGGAACCGTACGCGCTGCCACCGTGCGAGCCCGGCGGACCCGACCCGGCGGCGGTGGCGGCCTCGATCGGCGAGTGGGTGACGTCGCCGGCCATGGCGGAGCTGGTCGGGCACTTCGGCGGTGCGGTGCCGGACGGCCCGGTCGGGTCGGTGCTGGACCGGGTGGCGGAGTTCTCGCAGGTCTGGGACTTCCGCGCCGGGGTCAGGGAACGGTTCGACACCGCCCGCGTCGACTACGGCCAGGACCTGGATCCCCGGCTGCGGGCCCTGATCCACGCGCTCGGCCTCGACGGGCGGGAGCACCCGGCGTACGACTCCTATGACCACGTCCTCGTGCTCGGCGGGGGCATCCGGGTGGCGCTCGGCCGGACCGACTACACCGCCCGCCTGCTCGCCGGCGGCCTGCGCGTCCGGACCCTCACCGGACTGGGCAGCCTGCGGTGGCGCGACGACCGGGAACACCGCGAGGGCATCCGCCTCGGACTCGACCCGTTCGAGACCGAGGCCGACATGATGACGGTCGGGCTGCGCCGGTTCCTGGACCTTCCGGAGCCGGCGACGGTGCGTGAGGGCGAAGGCTGGTGGCACCGCGTCTGGGCCGCTCCCCGCCCGGGTGTCGAGGAGGTGCACGTGCTCGCCGCCGCGTCGACCCGGCCGCCGCGCCGGGCGAACACGGCCGACACGCTCGTGGGCTGGGCCGAGCACGTCCACACCCCGACCGCGGCCGAGCGCGTGCTGCTGGTCACCAACGCCCCGTATGTCCGGCACCAGCACTGCGACGCCGTCCGCCTGCTCGGCGGCCGCTACGGCTGCGGCATCGAGACGATCGGCTTCGACGACCTCGCGATGCGCGAGTGGGGCCGGCCGCTGAGCACCACCGAGCTGCTGCAGGAGGTGCGCTCCTCACTGCTGGCCATGCGCAACCTCCACGACGCCTTCGCCCCGTCCCGAGAGCCCGAGCGGGTGAAGCCGGCCTGAGCGAGCACCGAACGACCGGTGGTCGAGAACCTGCGCCGCCGCGGCGGCGCTGGGCAGGCCCGCCACCACGGCCACGGCCAGCGCCGCGGCCGGGCGGTCGTGCCACCAGGCGCCGCGGTCGCGCTTGAGCCGCGCCACCAGGCCGGCGCCGAGCTCCCGGCGGCGCGCCTCGTCCAGTCCCGTGAACACAGCGGCGGTGGCGGCGACGTCGCCCTGGCGGATCATCTCGAACAGGTCCGTCACAGCCGTGCACAGTACGCCGCCGTGGCGAAACGGTTGGCGACCGGCGGGCCGTGCGGGCACACTGGAGCGCATGCAGATCAGCCGAGGCTTCTCCGCCGCCGCGCGAGCTCTCCGCTCGCCGGCCGCCGCCTGCTGACCCGCGCCCTCGACCCCGCGCCGGCGACCGGAAACGGTTCGCCGATCCCGTCGTGCGCCCGTCTTCCGGTCCCCGCGTGTCCGACCGGAAGGAACTCACCATGGACACCTCGCACCGCAGCGTGCGCGACACGTTTCTCGACTTCTTCACCGAGCGCGGCCACCGCCGTGTGACCGGCGGCACGCTGCTGCCGCCGCCGGGCGACCCGGTGCTGTTCACCACGTCCGGCATGCACCCCCTGACGCCGTACCTCGAGGGCCGGCCGCACCCGCTCGGCCGGCGACTCGTCAACGTGCAGCGCTGTCTGCGCACGACGGACCTGGAGGAGGTCGGCGACCGGACGCACCTGACCACGTTCCAGATGCTCGGCAGCTGGTCCCTCGGCGACTACCCGCACGGGCGGAGCCTGCGCTGGGGGTACGAGCTGCTGCGCGACGGGTTCGGCGTCGACCCGTCCCGGCTGCACGTCACCGTGTTCGGCGGCGACGGGCAGGTGCCGCCGGACGACGGGTCACGGCGGGTGTGGGAGGAACTCGGTCTGCCCGTCGAGCCGACCGGCGAGGACAACTGGTGGTCCAACGGCCCGACCGGCCCGTGCGGCCCCGACTCGGAGATCTTCGTGTGGACCGGGGACGGCCCGCCGACCGGCACGCCGACGACCGACGACCGCTGGGTCGAGGTGTGGAACCACGTCTCGATGCGGTACCGCCGCCGTTCCGACGGCGGCCTGGAGGTGTTCCCCCGGCCGTCCGTGGACACCGGGATGGGCTTCGAACGGCTGCTCATGGTGCTGCAGGGCCACCACGACGTGTACGAGTGCGACGTCTTGCGGCCGTGGACGGACACGGTGTCCGGGCTGTGGCCGCTCGACCCGGGGCCGCACCGGCTGGTGGTGGACCACCTTCGCTCGGGCACGGTCGTCGTCGGTGACCTGGTGACGCCGTCGAACACCGGCCGTGGGTACGTCCTGCGCCGCCTCCTGCGCCGCACGCTCACCACGCTGTGGCGCGACGACCCGTCCCGGTCCCTGTCCGACCTGCCCCTGTGGGTGTACTCCCACACGCTCGACGTGTTCGAGCAGCGCGACGAGCCCGGGCGGATCCGGGACGTGCTCCTGGACGAGGAGCGGCGGTTCCGGCGGCTGGTCGAGCGCGGCCGGCCGATCGTACGGCGGCAGCGGCGCCGGGGGCCGCTCACCGACGCGGACTACCGGTTCCTGCACGACACCCACGGGCTGCCCCGCGACCTCGTGCGGTCGCTGCTCGACCAGCAGTGACCCCGGTAGATCCGGGCCGTACGATGTCAGGCCACCCGAGGAGGTCCGCATGACCGAGCCGGCACCCACGGCGCTGACACCGGCACAACGGACACAGGCCATGCTGCTGCTCGCCGAGCCACGCCTCGCCGGCAGCCCGTTCCGCCTCGCACTGGCGCAGCGGGCCTACGACGCGGGCTGGACCGGCACACTGTCCGAGCTCGCCTCCGCCGCCGCCGGCATCGAGCACGTCCGCGACCACGGCGACGCGGTGAAGGACCATGCCGACGCGCTGCGGCGGCACCCGCACTACGGTTACGTGCTCGCCGTCGAGCGGGCGCTCGCCGGGCGGGGGCTGCCGGTCGTCGCGCGGCGGGTGGAGACGTCGGGTGTGATGCTCGGCCAGCTCACGCTCGACCTGGCCGCCGCGGTGCGGGCGTTTCCGCGGGCGCGGTCGTTCGGCATCGGCTGGAACTGCTCCAACGGCTGGTGGTATACCGCCGACGTGCCCGACCGCTCTCCGCCGGAGGTCTGGCGTAGCGGCCACGTGTACTGGCTGCAGGACCTCGTCCCCGAGCCGGCCGCCGTCGCCGGGTGGGTCGCCCGCACCCTCGACGGGGACCGGTCGCCGCCGCCGCGGCGGGCGTGGCACCTCGACGGCGAGGCGCTCATGGCCGCGCTCGGGGTGCACAGCTCGCTGGAACTCGCCGACCCGTCGGTGCCGACCCGCGCCGGACAGGTACGGGAGGGCAGCCTGGAGCAGATCCTCAAGCGTTCGTTCCGCTCGGAGCCGCCGCCGCCCCCGCCGCGGGTGGGCGAGGACATCTACGTGCCGTCGCGGCTGTTCATCGGCCACCCCGAGGACGACTTCCACGGCGGCCTGGCCCGGGTGACAGCGGTGCACGAGATACCGCCCGGCGGCCTCGACACGTGCTGCGTCACGATCGCCGAGGACGCGGACGGCGGCGGCTACAGCTGGGACCGGCTCGCGCCGGAGCAGGAGCAGTACCGGCAGCGGTACGGCCACCGCCGCGCAAGGCCGAAGGAGGGCCGGTAGCCGCCGCTGCTACGGGTGGGAGTCGAGGCGTTGCGTCGAGCCGGCGTCGAGCGCCCGGGTGACGTTGCGGATGCCGTCGCGGACGAGGTCGCCGTACTGGTCGCCGGGCAGGTGCCGGCTGAGGTCCCGGGCGGCGGCCAGGTGTTCCCTGGCCGCTTCGGGGTCGCCCAGGCGACGGTGATCGTCGGCCAGGTTGAGATGCAGCGACGGGAGGAAGCCCCGGACCTGCAGCGAGGAGTGGTACTGCCGGGCGCGCTCGTCGGTGAGGCCGCCGACGGCCGCCAGTGCGCGCTCGTCCCACATGAGCTCGGCTTCGGCGGTGTCCTGGAGGTCGGCCAGATAGTGCGCGAGGGTGCAGCGGTGGAGGGCGTCGCCGTCGGCACCGATCCGCTCCCAGAGTGCGGTGAGGGCGTCACGGGCCCGGGCCCGCTGCCCCGACCGGCCGAGCTCCACCGCGGCGACGATGCCGGCCATGGTCTCGTCGTGCTGGTTCACGATGCTCCTCGGTGTCCGTGCGGCGTCGCCGCCTTGGCGGGCATGACCAGGGTGGTGAGATCGCCGTCGTCGGCCGAGCGGACGACGACGGGCAGGTCGGGCCGGCTGATCCGGAGCATCACGTCGGGACCGACCCCGGCCGTCAGGGCCGGGTGCAGCGTGCTGAACATGAAGCTGATCGCCACCGGCTCGCCGGCGACGTCGGCGGGGACCGCCGCCGGCTCGTGACCGGCGGACGACCTGATGGTCAGGCCGCCGTCCACGGCAAGATCGAGGCGCGCTTCCGGGTCGTCGCCGATGGCGGACAGGAGCAGGCCGCGGGGGGCGACCACCCGGGTCAGCGGCTCGGGCAGCTCCTCGAGGACGACCCGGTAGGAGGGGTACGGTTCCTCGATCGTGGACAGCCTCCGCTCGCCACCCGGCCCGGCGAGCCGGACGTGCGCATCGCCGAACCGCAGCTCCACGCTGTCCTGCGCACCGATCCACCGCCGTGCGTCGTCCAGCGTCGCGGCCGCGACGACCGCCGCCGCCGGCACGTGGCACCGGACCTCGGCGTACATCGACCTGACCGCCAGCCGGTACCGGTCGGTCGCCACCAGCGTGAGCTCCGCCGCGGCCGCCTCGATCAGGACGCCGCCGAGCACAGGGATGTCGCCCGTCACGTCGGCGGCGGCGACGACCTGACCGATCGCCTCGGCGAGGACCCGGCCGGGCAGTGACACGACGGCGCGCTCCCGGTCCCGGATCGCGAGCAGCGCGGCGGCGGCCGCGGCACGGGCGGCCTCGACGGCCTGCTCCATCGTCCGCAGCCGGGCGGCCAGCAGCTCTTCGGCCGCCTCCACCGGGCCGGCCAGCAGCCGCCGCACGTCACCCAGCGGCAGTCCCGCGTCCCGCAGATGGCGGATCAGGACGACCTCGTCGAGCTGTTCCAGCGAGTAGTACCGGTACCCGGTCGCCGCGTCGACCGAGGCAGGCCGCACGAGACCGCAGTCGTCGTAGAACCGCAGCGCACTCGTCGTGACGTTCGCGGCCCGCGCGAACACCCCGATCGTCATCCGGTCGTCCCGTTCACCCACACGCCCATCCTGATCCTTCAACCCACTTGAAGGTCAACCGCATGCCGGTCGCACCGACCTGCTGATCGGCGACGTGAACCGCCGGGGCGGTGGCGTCCGATGATGGGGTGTGAGCGACACCCGAAGCGACGCCGACCTGCTGGCGCTGACCGCCGCCGGGGACCGGGCTGCGTTCGAGGCGTTCTACCGCCGTCACGCCGCGTGGCTGGTCCTGCGGTTGCGGCACCGGTGCGCCGACGAGGCCCTGGTCGACGACGTCGTTCAGGAGACGTTCCTCGACCTGTGGCGCGGCGGCGCCGCACGATACCGCGAGCGCGGCGACGTCGCCGGGTGGTTGTGGCGGATCGGGTCCCGGCGGCTGGTCGACGCGCTGCGCCGGCACGGCTCCCGGGACCGCCTCGCCCGCCTGCTCGGCCGGTTCCGCGGCCGCGACGAGCCCTCGGCCGAGGACCAGGTGCTGTATGGCGTCGAGCACGGCGACCTCGCCGGCGCGCTCGACCGGCTCTCGCCCGAGCTGCGGGCGGTCGTGCAGGCGACCGTCCTCGACGGGTTCAGCACCGCCGAGGCCGCCGTCCTGCTCGGCATCCCGCCCGGCACCGTCAAGACGCGGGCAATGCGTGCCCGCCGGCAACTGCGGCAGGAGCTGACTTGACAATCCTCCCCGCCCTAAAGGACGGGGATTCCCTGGGTCGCCCCGGGGGGTTCCTGCTTCGCCGACGACCGCCCCGTCCGAGAGGACTCTCGTTGAGGTCTTACACCGCCTCCACAGGCAATCACGGAGAGCCCCTCCGCGAGGATGTTGCGGGCCGCGTTCACGTCGCGGTCGTGGGTACGTGCGCATCGGCACGTCCACGACCGCACGTTCAGCGGCATCCGCTCAGCGAGGGCACCGCAAGCGGAGCACAGTTTGGACGACGGGAACCAGCGGTCCACGACGACCAGGGTGCGGCCGTGCCAGTCGGCCTTGTACTCCAGCATGGTGCGGAACTGCCGCCATGCCGCGTCGCTGATGGCGCGGGCCAGGCTGTGGTTGTTGACCATGTTGCGCACGGTCAGGTCCTCGATCACGATCGTTTGGTTCTCACGAACGAGTCGAGTGGTCAGCTTATGCAGGTGGTCGCGCCTGCGGTCGGTGATTCGGGCGTGGACGCGGGCGACCTTGAGGCGGGCCTTGGCTCGGTTCGCGGAGCCCTGCTCCTTCTTGGTGAGGTTCCTGTGGGCGCGGGCGAGTGCGGCCCGGTCGCGGCGCTCGTGGCGCGGGTTGGTGATCTTCTCCCCGGTGGACAGGGCGAGCAGGCTGTCCAGACCGGCATCGACGCCGACCACACCCGTGGCCGGGGCTGGGGCCTGCTCGATCACGTCGTCGCAGAGCAGGGACACGAACCATCGGCCTGCGGCGTCTTGCGACACGGTCACTGTGGACGGCGATGCGCTGTCCGGCAGTGGACGGGACCACACGATGTCCAGGGGTTCGGTCATCTTCGCCAGGGTGAGCCGGCCGTCGCGGTACCGCAACGCGCTGGTGGTGTACTCCGCCGAGCGGCGCGACTTCTTCTTGGACTTGAACGTCGGGTACTTGGCCCGCTTGGCGAAGAAGTTCGTGTACGCCACCTGGAGGTGGCGCAGCGCCTGCTGCAACGGCACGGAGGAGACCTCGTTGAGGAACGCCAGTTCCTCGGTCTTCTTCCACGCGGTCAACATCGCCGAGGTGGTGTTGTAGCTGACCCGTTCCTGGCGCAGCGTCCACGCCTCGGTGCGGGCCCGCAACGCCATGTTGTAGACCAGCCGGACACAGCCGAACGTCCGGGCAAGCTCGGCGGCCTGCTCCGGGTTCGGGTAGAAGCGGTATTTCAACGCCCGCTTCACGGCCCTGGTCATGGTTCACACAATAGTGGTCTCACTGGTGAGCCTTGCGGCGGCACGCTGGTACACGCCGATCCGCCCTGGCGGCGGATCGGCTTTCCCTGCCCTGCTCCGCAGGGATTCCGTTTCCTCCCCAGCCTGAAGGCCGGAGCATCCACGGAAGGAATCCGATGACCACACCCCGGCCCACCGTCCCCGGCCGCGCCTGGCACGTCCCGGACGAGGACCTCGCGCGCTATGCCGCGCGGACACTCGTCGCACCCGCCTCGTGGTCGGTCGAGACGCACCTGACCGCGTGCGCCGGCTGCCGCGGCCGGCTCACCGCGCTGGCCGGACCGGCACTCGTCGACGAGGGCTGGGCGCGGATCGACGCCGAGCTCGACGCGCCGGTGCCGGGCCCGGTCGAGCGGCTTCTCATGGCCGTCGGCGTGCCGGACCACACTGCCCGGTTGCTCGCCGCCACCCCGGCGCTGCGCCTGTCCTGGCTGGCCGCGGTCGCGCTGACGCTCGCGATGACGGCGGTGACCGCCGGCCTCGCCGGGCCGCTGGTGTTCCTGGCGGTCGCGCCGCTGCTGCCGCTGGCCGGCGTGGCCGCGTCGTTCGGGCCGGGGATCGACCCGACGCACGAGATCACGGTGGTCGCGCCGTTCCACGCGTTCCGGCTGCTCATGCTGCGGTGCGTGGCGGTCCTGTCGATAAACACGGTGCTGTGCGCCGCGGCCAGTCTGACGCTGCCGGACCTCGGCGCGCGGGCGGCGGGCTGGTTCCTGCCGTCGCTGGTCCTCACGGTGGCCGCGCTGCTGCTGTCGCCCCGGCTCGGCCCGGTCGTGGCGGCGTCCACGGTCGGCGCTGCCTGGGCGGTCCTGGTCGCGGCGACCGCCGGGGCCCTGTTCACCGCCGGTGGCCAGGCCTCGCTCGCCGGTGCCGTCGTCCTCGCCGCGGCCGTGCTCACCCGGCGGGCGTCCGCGTTCGACACCGCCCGTCCGCTCCCCCGTGCCAACACCATCAGGAGGTTCCGATGACCGTCGACGCGGTCACCCCCGACACCGGCGTCGCCGTCCGTGCGACCGGGCTCACCCTGCGATACGGACGGACGACCGCCCTCGACGGCGTCTCGCTCACGTTCGGCACCGGGGTCACCGGCCTCCTCGGCCCCAACGGCGCGGGCAAGACGACGCTGTTGCGGATCGTCGCCACCGCCATCAGCCCTGACGCGGGGCAGCTGACCGTGCTCGGGCACGACCCGCGCACCGGCCCGGGCCGGCTGGCCGTCCGTCGCCGCCTCGGCTACCTGCCCCAGGACCCGGGCTTCCACACCGGCTTCACTGTCTTCGAGTTCGTCGACTACGTCGCGATCCTCAAGGAGCTCGACCGGCGGCGGGAGCGGCACGCGGAGGTGCGGCGGGTCGTCGCCGCGGTCGGCCTGGACGGTCAGCGGCGCACCCGGATCCGGGCGCTGTCCGGCGGGATGCGGCAGCGGGTCGCGCTGGCCGCCGCGCTCGTGGGCGACCCGGCCCTGCTCATCCTCGACGAGCCGACCGTCGGGCTCGACCCGGAGCAGCGGATGCGTTTCCGGGAGCTGTTCGCCGAGCTCGGCGACGGCCGGACGGTGCTGTTGTCGACGCACCAGACCGAGGACGTGATGTCGCTGTGCCGGGAGGTCGTCGTCATCGACCACGGCGCGGTGCGCTTCACCGGTTCCCCGGCCGACCTCGCCGCGCTTGCCGACGGCCGGGTCTGGACCAGCGCGGGGCGGGAGCCGGACGCACTCGCGTCGTGGCGGACCGGCACCGGCCTGTACCGGCATGTGGGTGACCCGCCACCGGGTGCCGAGCTGCTCGCCCCGACGATCGAGGACGGTTACCTGACGCTGGTCGACCTCGCCGGTGCACAGGGCGGCAACCGGTGACCGCCGTCCTCGCCGACCCTCCGGTGGCGGCGCCGGTGACCGGCACGCCTCGGCGGGCGATGCTGGCCCTGGCCCGCGTCGAGTTGATCCGGATGCTGCGCCACCCGGTGTCGATCGCCGCCGCGCTGCTGTTCATGGGCCCGTGGCTCTACGGCCAGGTGTCCGGCGGTGCCAGCCGATACCCGGTGCCGACGGACACGGCGGTCACGGTGCAGATCTTCGGCCTGCTCCTGTTCGGCGGGGCGGCGATGGTGGTGGCCAACCTCGGCGTGCTGCGGGCGCACCGCCATCGCACCGACCGGCTGTATGACGTGCTGGTGCTGCCCGCGCCGTGGCGCACCGGCGCGTTCCTGCTGGCGCTGCTGCCGTATGGGGCGGTGGTCGGGCTCCTCGTCGGCATCGTGGTCGGCCGGGCGGCCCTGCGGCCGGGTGCCGCCGGGCTGCCCCATCCGGCCGAGGTGCTCACGACCCCGGTGCTGGCGGTCCTGCTCGGCGCGTTCGGTGTCCTGCTCGCCCGGCTGGTCCGCTCGGCCGTGGCGGCGCCGCTCGCCATCCTCATGGTCGCGGTGGCCTCGCTCGCGACGATGGCCGTCGTGTTCATCGAGGCGAGGTGGCGCTTCCTGCTGCCGGTCGTGTTCCCGGACCTGCCCTTCGCGGTCCCGGCCGAGCTGTCCACGCGGCCGGCCTGGCGGCACCTGATGTATCTCGCCGGCATCGTCGCACTGCTCGCGGTCGCCGCGCTGGCCCGGTCCGGGGCCCGGGGGCGGCGGGTCGTGGTGGCGCTGGTGGCCGCCGCCGCGGTGACGGTGGCCGGCGGTGTGGCGCAGTTCGTCCCGGACGACGCGGCGCGCCGGGCCCGGATCGCGGCCACGGCCGACCCGGCGCCGATGCAGACGTGCCGGGTGCGCAACGGCGTGACGTATTGCGCGTTCGGCGACTTCACACCGTGGATCGCGGGCTGGGACGAGGTCGTGCAGGGCGTGTTCGCGCTGGTGCCGGCCACGGCCCGCACCGGCCCGCCGCCGGCGGTGCGGCAGCGGGTGTGGGCGGATGGCTACCAGGTCAACGGCTCGGCGTCCAGTGCTGCCGAGGAGACGGCCCGGCTGACCCGGTGGGCCGAGGCCGACGCCGCCGCGGGCACACCGGAGGCGGTGACGACCAGCACCGTCTGGGGGTCGCCGCGGGACGAGGCGGTGCTCGCCGCGGCGGTGGCCTATCGCCTGATCGCCGGGCGCGCGATCCGCGACGAGTGGTTGATCTGTGGCGCGCGGGGCACGATCCTGGTCTGGCTGGCCGGACAGGCCACGGCACGCTCCGGCGACGGCATCCGTGAGCTGGACCGTTACAGCTGGGGTGCGCTGTCGTTCACGAACGTCGGGTTCAACACCGGCATCAGCGTGCCCGACCGCGACGCCGCCCCCGGACTCACACTGCTGGAACGCTCCCGCGACGAGGTCGCCCGGACGGTCGCCGAGCACTGGTCCGAGCTGGTCGCGCCGCAGACGCCGGTGGAACGCGTCGGTGAGCTGTTCGGCGTGCCGGTCCCGTCGGTGCCGGTCGAGGAGCGCCCCACGTGCGGCGGCTGATCCTGCTCGGCGCCCTCGCGGGGCCGGTCCTGCGGGCTGTGCGGCGCGGGCCGCTGGTCGGTGCGTGCGGCGTCGGTCTGGCAATCGTGGCGGTGCCGGCCGCGGCGGACGCCGTGCTCAGGCCGGACGACCTCGTCCTCCTGCTGCGGCTCGCGGCGCTCTGCCTCGCCGTCGGGGTCGCGTTTGTCCTCGACGATCCGGCGAAGCCGAGCACCGCCACGACACCGGTGCCGGCCTGGGCCGGTGGCGCCGTCCGCGCCACCGGCGGCCTGATCGCCACCGCAGCCGGGTGGGCGGCCACGGTCGCCGTCACCCTCGCCGGCGCCCAGGACGGCGCCGGAGAGGCCCTCCCGGTGGGCGACCTGACCCTCGAGGCCGCGGCCGCGGCGGTGCTGGCTTTGGCGTTCGCCGTGCTCGGCTGGGCGCGGACACCGCGCGGCGTCGCCGGGACCGTCGCCGCGCCCGCCCTGCTCGTCGCCGCCGCCGCGGTGACGCTGCTGCCGCAGCGGCTGACCCTCCTGGCGCCGGTCAACGATCCGGCCGGGTGGGCGGCAGCACACCGGCGCTGGACCGTCCTGCTCGTGGCGGCCGGAGCCGTCACGGTGACCGGCCTCGTCCTCGGCGCGCTGCCGCCGCGGACGGTCCGCGTCCGCCGCCGGGAGACCCGGGGCGCCAGGCTTCGGTGAACCGCCCCGGGCCAACAGCCGGTCAGCCCCGTCCTGGCCCGGGGGCACCACGCCCCAAGTTATGAAACGCGCTGCTCCGGTGCGTAGGCGAGGTTGAGCCACCCCGCTCTTGAAGGTCTCGTGGCCCACCAGCCGCAGCGGGTGGGTCGGCGTGTCCTCGAACAGCCGCTGCCCGTGGCCCACCGCGATCGGGTGCACCATCAGCCGCAGCTCGTCCAACAGCCCCTGGGCGAGCAGCCAGCGCGCCGTCGTGGCACTACCGGACATGTTGATCTCCCCTTCGGTCTGCTCCTTGACCTCCCGCAGCCGCGCCGCGACCTGGTCGGTGTCACCCGAGATCAGGGTGGTGTTCTGCCAGGTCGCCTCGGTGAGCGTGGTGGTCAGCACGTACTTCGGGGCGGCGTTGATGAACGACGCGAAGCCGGCGTCGTCGCCCCCGGTCTGGTTCGGCCAGTACTGCGCCCACTGGTCGTACAACCGGCGGCCCATCAGCAGCGCGGTCGCCTTCTCCACACCACGGCCGATGGCGGCGCCCATCTCGTCGTCGAAGTAGGGAAAGTGCCACTGGTCGGGCGCCTCCACGACGCCGTCCAGCGAGATGAAGAAGTACGACACGATCTTGCCCATGATGCGCTCCCCTGTTCTGCGGTCGTCATGGCCGGCGCTGCACCGGCCGTCACCAACGCGTCGACCGGGACGCGCCGCTTTCGACGAACCTGTCGGGCGAATTTTCGGAAAGACGATCGTCGGGCGTTCCTCATCCGTAGACGAGGTCCATGGTGTCGGCGTGGTCGGTCCAGGTGAGGGTCAGGCGCCAGCAGCCAGGCTGCGGGAGATCGATGATGGAGGGCCCCGGTCCGCCGGGAACGCGGCGGCTCGCAGCGACCTCCGAGCCGTCGAGTTTCGCCTCGATCACGAGGTCGCCGGGCGGCGTCGGGGCCTTGGACACCCAGAGAATCTTGTTCGACGCGCCGTCCGTTCTGGCGACCGCGAGTGGATAACCGAAGACCGCGGCCACGATGTCCCCGCGGTCGCCCATGACGTGCGGCATGCTGGAGTCGCCGGAGAACCCGGCTCGCGCCCACTCGGGCAGCGGGCCGGTCTCGACCGGAGAGCCACAGCTTGTCCGGGCCGGCCCGGGCGCCGCCTGTGCCGACAAGGCCGACGGTGAAGGCGGGGCCGATGGCGAAGGCGAGCCCTCCGCCGTGCAGCCGGCGAGGAGGACAACAACGGCCGAGACGATCAGCGGGATTCTCACGCGCTGACGAGTCACCGCAGCGGCGCCGGGTTCCCGGTCCCGCCGCATGGGTGCACGCCCGCGTCCACGGCGCAGCGGGCCGCCCGCCGATCAGCGACATCACCCGACGAACGTCCGGCGTGGTTGACGACCCCGCCGGCCGGGTACCCGACTGTCGGTAGTCACGACAGTGCGTTCCATGGGAGGGCCGCCATGCTGCCGAAGATGCTCGCCCGGTGGGCGGTCGCCGCGGTCGCGGTGCCCCTGGCGATCGCCGGTGCCAGGAAGATCAGCCAGCGGATCGAGGCCCGCCGCGGCTCGACCCGGACCACCCGGTTCCTGCGTCAGGGCGTGAACGTCGCCGAGCGACTGACCGGTCGTAGGCGTCACCGTTTCGGCTGGTAGGCCGGTCAACTTTCACCCGGCACCCCCGACGGTGCTTCAGACCGGTGTGGTGGCCGGGTGGGATTTCATGGCCGGCGACAGATAGACGGTCGGGACACGGACGCCGCCGAGCCATGCGGTCAGGCGCGACGCCTCAGCGTCGAGGGCTCGGCGCGCGGCGGCCGACACCTGCTCCAGCAGCCGCACCTGCACGGCACCGGCGTTGTCCTGCACCCAGCAGCCCACCACCCGGCCGTCGACCCAGGCGGTCGTGCCGGCGTTGCCGCGGCGCTCGAAAAGCTGGTCGCGGTGCGGGCCGAGGTAGAAGTCGCGCCCCTGCCAGCCCATGACGGTCGGGTCGAGCACCGGCAGCAGCGCCACCCACGGGCCGGGGTCGGGTGTTTCGCCGAGATCGTCGGGCAGCATCCAGCCGGCGGCGCCGTGGTCGAGCGAGACCGCAACGGCGTCGAGGCCGACAAGTGCCGTGCGCACCACCGATTTGGTGGCGCCCAGCCACCACGCCAGGTCGTCCTCGGTGCCGGGGCCGAACGAGTACAGCCAGCGGCGCACGATCTCGCGGTAGCCGTCGGCGGCGCTCAGGTGCGTGGGGACGGCGTCGAGCCAGTGCCGCATCAGGGTCCAGCGCGGCCGTGAGGTGTACCAGCGGGCGGTGTTGGCGCCACGCACGATGTCGGCGGTCGCGCCGAGATGGGTGAGCACCCGGGATGCCGACCACGGGTCGGTCGGCGTGACCGCCACCTTGACGTCGATCATCGGTACCGCCTGGCGAACGTCGAGGACCGAACGGCCCTCGGGTGCGTCGGCGAGCGCTGCGAGGACCTCGGCACGGGCACGGTCGAGCCAGTCGTTGCCGTCGGCGGCGAGCCCCGCCGTGACGGCGTCCTTCGCCATGCGGGCCCGTTCGTTGCCCGCGACCCGGGCGGACGCGCTGGGCCACACCGCGGGCAGCAGGTCGCGCGGGAACACGAAGAGGGTGCGGCGCATGGCCAGTTGTTTCACGAGGGTGCGCTCGTCGTGCAGCGCCCGGTCGACGTCGGCGAACGCGAGTGATCCGACGCGCGCCCAGCAGGACAGGTAGACCGTTGCCGGCTCGGTGGCGTGCAACGCGGTCATCGCCCGGGTGGCGGCCTCCGGGGAGTCGACGCGGAACGCCGGGGCGAGGGCGTGCCGGACGGCGAGCCGGGCGCGTCGTTCGTCGTCGGACACGTGGCGCATCGCGTCATGGTGCCACACCCGGCGACCCTAACGAAACTCCAAAGTTTCGGAACTAATCAGTTCCAGAACCGGCCGGCGCCGTTCCCCGACCGGAGGAGCCGGAGGAAACGCGGCCGGGCCGACCGCAAAGTCCCGCCTCCGATTGACGACCATGCACTGGTCTTCCGGCGGGTCCGGCGCCTCGCGTTCTGACCAGAGGGACCGGACGGCTCCGGCCGGGAGAGATCGTTTGGCGCCACCTGCGAGATACCCGGCGGTTCCGGGACCGGACGCCGGATCGGCGCGTAGCTTCGATCCATGCAGCCGCGGACGACACGAACCATGAGACCGGCCGAGCGAGTGGGCGTCGTCTTCATGGCGGTGCTGTGCGTGGGGGTGACCACCGCCGGCGCGTTGACGCTCCTCGGGGTGGTGCCGATCGCCGGCTCGGGCGGGGGAAGCCTCGCCGTTCAGCTCATCTTCGGAGGGATCTTCACCGCCATCGGCCTCGGCGGCACGACGGCCGCCGTCCACCAGCTGATCGGCGGCCGGGTCACCGTGGAGCCGCCGGTCCCGCCCGTCGACCCCGACGATCCCGCGACGGATCCGTTCCATGCATCCGGCCTCGGGGCCTACGGGAAGGGCGGGCGCCGGCCGGACTACGGCAGCGAACTCTGAGCCGGACCGCACCGCGACGCGTGGTGCACTGCCGTTAGCACCATGGATCACGACGAGCAGCCCGCGTACTACCCTGCGGGTCATGGCCTTGCGACCGGACGAGTTCTACGACCACGCAGTCGCCGCCGCGGACGACGAGCGGCGGCTCCCGCTGGCACGGATGACGGGGTGGGACATCAGCCCGTTCGAGCCGGACGGACTGCGGGTCGCGCCGCTGCGCCCGCCGGTCTTGCCCGAGCCGCCGCGGCACGGCGAGGACCCGTCGGACTGTGGTTCGTGCCGCGGCCGGGACGAAGGCATCTGGTTCAACGACCGCTGGCGGCTGACCCGGATCGCGGGAGTCGGCGTGCCGCTCGTCCTCATGCTGCATCCGCGTGACCACTACGACCTGGCGGACCTGCCGGACGAGCTGGCGGCCGAGCTGGGGGTGCTGACCGCGCACATCGGCCGCCATATGCAGGCGCTGCCGCACATCGCGCGGGCCCACGTCTACCGCATCGGGGACGGTGGCGCACACCTGCACATCTGGTTTTTCGCCCGGCCCGAGGGACAGGCCCAGCTGTACGGGTCGTGGATGGTCGTCTGGGACGACCTGCTGCCGGAATACCCGGCAGCCGTGGCCGAGGCGGACGCGGCGACCGTGGCGGACGCGTTGGTCGCCTCCTACGGAGGCCGGCACTCGACCACCGGCGAACCGCCGCGCGCCGGGTCCTCCTGAACGGTCGGGCCCGCCGTGTCAGCGGGTCAGCGCGCGCCGTCGCGGAAGCCGAACACCATGCCCGACCAGCCGGTGTCCGGCACCCCGTCGTCCAGCGCCGCGCTGATCGCCCGTTCCTCGTAGTTGAAGTGCGACTCCATGATCGCCGACAGTCCGTCGAGCTCGCGCCCGATCGCTTCCAGCGCGCTGCCACGCGAGCCGGCGGCGGCGTCGGCGAGGTCGGCCACCCGCGACAGGATCGCCGCGATCATCCCGTGGTCCTCGACCAGGTTCGAAACGGTCTTGGTGAGGTCGGGGCGGTGCCGCAACAGCTCGGCGAACATCCCCGCGTCCTCGCCCTCGTGATGCGCCGTCAGCGCGGCGCAGAACGCCAGGCAGTGCGTGACGAGCACGTCGTCGCCGGGTCGGTCGCGCCCCAGGTTCGCCTTGAGCTGGTTGATCTGCCGGCGCAGTGTTTGATGTGCCTGCGCGAGTTGCAGGCTGAGCGCGACTGCGCGGTCGCGGTCGTGGGAGGCCAATGACGGCGGTCCGTTTCGGTTCCGCACCTCCATGCCTGGCGCGGTCCGCCACCGGCACGCGATGCTGCCGTCATCCGATCACAGGCACGATCGCGCCGCAAGACCGCCGGGACCAAATGCTTCGGTGACGGGCAGTTCCACGCGCAGGCTGGTGCCCGCCCCGCGCGGGCTGTCGAGCACGATCCGGCCGCCGAACGCCTCGACACGGTCTTTGAGGCCGACCAGGCCGGTGCCGCGGGCGAAGTCGGCGCCGCCGACGCCGTCGTCGCGGACCGCGAGGCGCAGCACGGCGCCGGCGGTGCCGGCTTCGACGGTGACCGTGGCGGCCGACGCGTGCGCGTGCTTGGCCACGTTGGTCAGCGCCTCGGCGACGACGTAGTACGCGCTGACCTCGACCTGCTCGGGCAGCCGCCCCTGCGTGCGCAGGTCGAGGTCGACCGGGATCGGCGAGCGGCCGGCGAGCGTGCGCAGTGCCGGGCCGCGGCTGCCCTCGGACAGGATCGCCGGGTGGATGCCCCGAGCTATCTCACGGAGTTCGTCCAGCGCGCCGGTCGCCCCGGCGACGGCACAGTCGAGCTGTGCGCGGAACCCATCGAGCTCGATCGCCTCCGCAAGACGGTTGCGATGCGTCAGGCTCCGCGTTTGCACCACCGTCGCGTCCGCGCAGTCCAGGACGCCGGTGCACAGTGCCGCGATGGTGCGGCACTCCTCGTCCGCCTCGTCCAGGCGCCCCAGGCTGTACAGCGCGGCGTGGCAGCCGGAGCGCGGACGGACACCGGGCCGCCAGGAAGTGCGGATCGACGAGCTGGACGCGCGACCCTATGGCCGCGGAATGTTCCTGATGTTGGCCCGGGTCATCTCCAGGGCGGCGTCGAAGTCACCGGACAGTACGATCCTGCTGAACGCCAGCCCGAACCCCTTGACCTGCTCGGCGGTGATCTTCGGCGGCATGGACAGCGCGTTCGGGTCGGTGACGGCGTCGACGAGGACCGGGCCGGGAGTCGCGAAGGCCTCCCGCAGACCCTCGCGGACGTCCTGCGGATCCTCGATGCGGATGCCGGTCGCGCCGGCGGCCCGTGCTACGGCGGCGAAGTCGGGATTGCGCATCCGGGTCTGATACGGCTGGAGGCCCGCGACGAGCATCTCGAGCTCCACCATCGCCAGCGAGGCGTTGTCGAAGACGACGACCTTGACCGGGAGGTCGTGCTGCAGGAGCGTCAGGAACTCCCCCATCAGCATGGTGAACCCTCCGTCGCCGCAGATCGCGACGACCTGCCGGTCGCGGTCGGCGTGCTGGGCGCCGACCGACTGCGGCAGCGCGTTCGCCATGGTGCCGTGGTTGAACGAGCCGAGGAAGCGCCGCCGCGCGGTCGCGCGGAGGTAGCGGGCCGCCCAGACGTTGCACATCCCGGTGTCGACGGTGAAGACCGCGTCGTCGGCGGCCAGTTCGTCGATGGTGGTCGCCACCTGCTCCGGGTGGATGGGGCGCCGGCCCGAGACCCCGTCGGCGTACACGTGGACCCGCTCCATCAGGTCCCGGTGCCGGCGCAGCATGCGGTCCAGGAACGTCCGGTCGCCCTTCTCGGCGACCCTGGGCAGCAGCGCCAGGACGGTCTCCCGGGCGTCGCCCCACACCCCGAGGTCCAGGCGGGAGCGCCGGCCCAGCCGCTCACGCGCGATGTCGACCTGGACCACCTTCGACTCCTTCGGCATGAACTGCACGTACGGGAAGTCGGTGCCCAGCAGGATCAGCAGGTCGCACTCCTGCATCGCGTCGTAACAGGCGCCGTAGCCGAGCAGTCCGCTCATCCCCACGTCGTACGGGTTGTCGTACTGGACCCAGTCCTTGCCCCGCATCGCGTGCCCGACCGGTGCCTTCAGCTTCGCCGCCAGCGCGACGACCTCGTCGTGCGCCCCGGCGACACCGCGCCCGCAGAACAGCACGACCCGGCGGGCGTCGTTGACCAGCTGCGCGAACTCGTCGAGCACCGGCTCCGACGGGCGGGCGGCCGGCCGCTGACCGACGCGGTAGGTGTGCTCGAGGTACGCGGCGCTCGCCGGTTCACCCGCGACGTCACCGGGCAGGGCCACGACGGACACACCGCCCCGGCCCAGGGAGTACTGGACCGCCATCTGTGTCACCCGGGGCAGCTGCTCCCGGCGGGTGACGACCCCGCAGTAGTGGCTGCAGTCGGCGAACAACAGGGTCGGGTTCGTCTCCTGGAAGTAGCCGGTGCCCAGCTCGGTGCTCGGCACGTGGGCGGCCAGCGCGAGGACGGGAGCGTGGCTGCGGTGCGCGTCGTACAGGCCGTTGACGAGGTGGACGTGCCCCGGGCCGGAACTGCCGGCGCACACGCCGAGCCGGCCGGTGAGCTGCGCCTCGGCGCCGGCGGCGAACGCGCCGCTCTCCTCGTGGCGGACGTGTATCCAGTCCATGCCGTCGTGGCGCCGGACGGAGTCGGTGACCGGGTTGAGCGCGTCGCCCACGATGCCGTACATGGTGCGTGCGCCCGCGGCGAGCAGGATCTCGACGAACTGGTCGGCTACGGTGCGTCTGGCCATGACGCCCACTCCCAGCAGCGGGTGATGCCGTCCGATGACGGCCGGTGCGGAGGATACATCCCTTCCCGTCGCCGGCTCATGTAACCGCGCCCGGCCGCCGCGGTGACGGACGGAGGTCGCTGTGACACCCGGCGGATCGCCCGGTGTGCCGCTTGATACCTGCGAAGGAACCGGCGATGGTGTCTGGATGATCGTCATTGACGCGGGCTCGGGCATGCCGCCGTACGAGCAGCTGCGCACCCAGCTCGCCCGGCAGATCCGGGACCACAGCCTCGCCGTCGGCACACGGCTGCCGACCGTGCGCAACCTCGCCGCCGACCTCGGGCTCGCCGTCAACACCGTCGCCCGGGCCTACCGCGAGCTGGAGGAGGCCGGGCTGATCGAGACTCGCGGCCGGGCGGGCTCGTTCGTGGCGGCCGGGGGTGAGGAGGCGCGGGAGCGCGCCCGCCGCGCGGCCGCCGACTACGCGGCGGTGATCGCGGGCCTGGGCATCGACGCCGAGGAGGCGGTCCGCATCGTGCGCGCCGCGCTGGCGGCCACGGCCTGAGCCGCTACGGCTCGCCGGACGTCACTGGAAGAACACCAGGTTGACGATCGCCGCTGTGCCGATGGCGACGATCAGGGCGCGGATGAGGGTCGGTGACAGCCGCCTGCCGAACCGCGCGCCGACCACGCCGCCGAGGGTGGCGCCGAGCGCGATCAGGAGAACCGCCGGCCAGTCGATCGATCCCCAGGCGACCAGCATGAAGGTTATCGCTGCGATCGTGTTGACCGAGGCCACCAGCAGGTTCTTGATGGCCGTGAGCGACTGCATCGACTCGCTGGTCAGCAGGCTCATCAGGCCCACGACGAGGATCCCTTGCGCTGCGCCGAAGTAGCCGCCGTAGACACCGAGTGCGAAGATCCCGACGGCGACGGCCGCCAGGCGGGGCGCAGGGGCCTCGCCCGTCCCGCCGTCGGCGCGATGCCGGCGTGCCGCGCGGCGCTGCACGATCGGGCCCGCCGCCACCATCAGCACACCCGCGGCGATCAGCGCCGGAACGATCGTTTTGAACGCCTCGGCGGGCAGGACCAGCAGCAGGACCGCGCCGACGATGCCGCCCGCGGTCGACGCGGGCAGGAGCACGCGAGCGGCGCCGCGCTGGTCGCGCAGTTCCCGGCGGTAGCCGAAGGTGCCGGAGAGATTGCCGCCGACCAGGCCGATGTTGTTCGAGATGTTCGCCACCAGCGGCGGATACCCGCACAGCAACAGCACGGGAAACGACACCAGGGTGCCGGAGCCGACGACAACGTTGATCATGCCTGCCCAGAAGCCCGCGCCCAGGATCGCGGCCCACTGCAACCACACGATGAGACTGTCGGCGTGCCCGGGGTCGGCCATCACCACCCGCCGGCTTTCGTGCCGCGGGTGAGGTCTGGTCGGGGTGGAATGATCGTGGCCACGCATCAGACTAACGCGGCAAACCAGGACAATATATCGACCACCGTGGATGCATGCCCATCCGGCGGTGACGAGCCCGCGCCGGGAGCGGTCGTTACGCGCGGGACCCGCACCACCTGCCGGGCGGGAAGCGACGCGGCGGGATCAGGAAGGCCTTGGCAGGAACCGGTGCCGGGCGATCGCCAGGACGGTCCCGGCCGCGAGGGCGGCGACAAACGCGGTGATCGCGAGCAGCACGATCCAGTCCCAGACCCGGTACCCCGGCGGGTGCGCATAGTTGATCCAGTGCAGCACGAAGGTCGCGACGGCGGCGTAGGGAAACGCGAACGCCCAGAACCCGGCGGCGAAGTGCAGGTGCCGGTACAGGCCGACAAGACGCACCTGGACGAGGGCCGCGAGCAGCGTGTAGCCGGCAAGGGTGAAGGCCACGGCGTCGATCCGGCCGTGCGTGACGGACAGGTAGGCCAGCCCGGCCAGCGCGGGCGGCGCCACGTCGATCGCCAGCGTCGGTTGCAACGCCGGCGGCAGCGGCGGCCGGAAGTACAGCCGGGCGAGGATGACCGACCCGATGAGCAGCCACGCCACCAGACCGAACCCGAAGAACGTGCGCGCTGCCCCCGGCCAGCCGGCGAGCGCGGCGCCGATGGCGGCGATCAGCCCGCCCGCGACGGCGGGCAGCACATATCCGGGATGCAGCCGGTCCCGGTCGAGTTCTCCCACGATCCACTGGCCGGACAGCCAGCCCGCCAGCACGATCGTGACGGCGGCGGACACCCCGAACAGCCACCGTCCCGCGGTGAGCGCGTGCGGCATGAGGCCGATCGACATCAGCATGCCGACGATCGGGATCAGCGACACGAACGGCGCCATCACCGGGTCGGCCAGCTCGGCGCGCCAGCCTCCCGGCCGGCGCGGCACGGCCGGCAGATAGCCGGCCATGAGCACGAGCCACACCACGCCGCCGATGATGAACAGCACATCGGCCACGAGCCTGGGTGCCAGCCCCAGCACTGCGGCGTAGCCCCAGCAGTTGGCGAGACCGGACAGACCGTACGAGATCCCGAACAGGTTCGGGGTGATCCCGGTGGTCGGCCGGGCCGTCCGCGTACTCATCCGAGTCCTCCCGCGAAGGGTCGCCGGTCAGCGGTGCGCAATACGGATCCACCGGCCGGTCGGCACCCGGGCCGCGGCCGATCCACGACCAGCTACCCGGGGCGCGCGGGCTCATGCCCGTTCCGCCCGGGGAAGTGCGGCGCGGCCGGCTGGGCCCCGGCCCTGGCGGCGACCCGCCAGGGCCGGGGTGTGCGGACCGGCCGCCGGTGACGGATCAGTACACGTCGGTGGTGCTGGCGCTGCCGGAGCCGGGTGCGGTGACGGTGAGCTTCGTCGTGTTGGCCGGACGCCCGTACGGCGCCGGCACCGACACCCGGCCGGTCCCGGCGTGCGCCGGCAGTGTGTAGGTCAGGTACCGGTAGCTCGGCCACTGCTGGTGGGTGCCCGGAATGGTGGAGAGGACGTAGTAGTCCCAGCGGACCTGGAAGCCGGTCTCGCCGACGACGTTGTCGTCGAAGGCGATCGTCCACTGACCGTTGGCGTAGGACGACTTGATGTTCGCCACCGCCGGCACGTCGTACGACTTGCAGCCGAGCTGCCGGTTGGGCAGCGGGGTGGCGCCGGCCGGGGCGACGTTGATCACCCACGCGCAGACGGTGTGGGCGCCGTGCCCGGACGGCACGAAGGCGTCGTAGCCGCGGTAGGCGCCGAAGTACGGGTACACGGCGGCGACGTCGGGGCGGTAGGTGTTGGCGGTCAGCGTCCGCGTGAACGCGCCGTCGACGTAGATGTCGACCAGCAGCGGGCCGCCGGTGTCGATGTCGGCGGCCCAGCCGGTGACGTGCACGCCGTTGCCCACGAACGTCATCGTGTCGAACGCGCCGCGGGGCGCGGTGTCGACGGGACCGGGGTCCGGGTCCTCGCCGCCCCCGCCGTTGCAGCTCGGCGGAGGTTCGGGCCGGTCACACAGCGACGCCGCGTGAGCGGGCGCGCCGGACGCCGCGACGGCGCCGGTCAGTGCCAGCAGCACTGCGACGCCGGTGCGGGCGAATATCTTTCTCATGGAACATGTACTCCTCGGTGAGCGCGGTCGCGGAAACGGCCGACCGTCACGGTCCCTTGTGGACGGTTGGCCACGGCAGCCGCTCCGTCGGTCGACCGCTCGCCGGCGCCGTCCCGACGACCACAACGGCGGTCGGGCGACGGCGCTCGGCACAACGGGCAGCTGCCTGTCCCCGCCGCAACGGAAACTCCCTCCGTGGGCGGGTCCTTCGCGGCAAGTAGACGGGCTCGCAGTCCCGAGCCGCCAGGGACAGCTGTCCCAACCGTCCGGGAACCGGCAGTGGCTCAGCCGCTACCGACCGGCCGCGCGCGGTCGCTCGAGACGGTGGTCAAAGCCGGTCGAGGCCCTCGTCCCGGGCCCGGACGATGGCCTGGGCCCGGTCCTTGACCTGCAGCTTGACGAAGACGCTGGACAGGTGGTTGCGGACCGTCTTCGGGCTCACCGCCAGCCGCCGCGCCACCGTCGTGTTGTCGAGCCCCTGGGCGACGTACCGCAAAATCTCCCGCTCCCGATCGGTGAGCTGCGGGAACGGCAGCGCCGCCCCGGTGCGGGCGGTCATCAGTCGTACCGCTCTGGCGCCGACAGCCGGGCCGAGCAGCACCTCACCGTTGGCGGCGGCGCGGATACCGCGCTCGATCTCCTCCGGGGGACGCGCTCTTGAGCAGGTAGCCGGAGGCGCCCGCGCGTAGCGCGCCGTAGACGGAGTCGTCGTCGTCGAGCACCGTGACGACGAGGACCGCCACGGCGGGGTGCCCGGCCCGGATCGCCGGGGCCGCTTCCGCCACCGTCACGGCCGCCCCGCCCGCCACCACACTCCCGATCAACCTCCGCCACCGCCCCGGGTCCGACGACCCATCATCGGCGACCGGCGGGTCCGGGACGGTCCGGTTTCCGACGGTGCGCCCAGATATCCGGGACTGCGGTACCCGGTCGGCCCGGGTCACCATGCCGGTGCCGACGGTCAACCGCTACAAGGGCGAGCAACAGGTCGTCTTCTGGCAGTGACGCCGGTTGAGCATCCGCACTCAGTGACGGTTGAGTACTGACACTCAGGGAACAACATTGAAGATCCACTACAGTCGACCCATGGTGATGACCTTCGTTCGCCAGTGGACGCTGCGGTTCACCAGCTTCGCGCTGACCTGGCTCTACACGCTGTACCGGATTCATCCGGCGGTGTGGCGGCTCATGGCTCGCAACTACCGTCCGCACATGGGCCGCTTCGCCCGCCTGCACGCGTGGATGACCTGCCAGTTCGCGGCGATCGACGTGCCCGCGTACGGGGACTTCCTGCGCCGCAACAACTGGCGGTTCCGGTGGTTCGACCTCACGTCGTATCCGACCACGGACAAGCAGTCGTACGTCAAGGCGTACCCGGAGGACCAGCGCTGCCGGCACGGCGAGATCAAGATCGCCGGCAGCGTCGTCGACGAGTCCTCGGGGTCGTCCGGGCAGCCGTTCAACTGGGTCCGCAGCCGCCGCGAGCTGCGCTCGGTCCACAAGAACCTGGCCGGCTACGCGACCATGGTGTTCCCCTCGCCGCGCCGGTTCGTCATCAACGCCTACTCGATGGGCGCCTGGGCCACCGGTACCAACACCGGCATCGCCATGGCGAAGATCGCGATGGTGAAGAACACCGGCCCGGATCTGCAGAAGATCGCGGACACCCTGCGGTACTTCGGGCCGGGCTTCGAGTACATCGTCACGGCCTACCCGCCGTTCCTCAAGCATCTGCGCGACAAGCTCGACGCCGAGGACTTCCCCTGGGGCGAGTACCGCATCAGCGGGCTGGTCGGCGGCGAGGGGATGACCGAGGCGCTGCGCGACTACCTGGAGGAGCGCTTCCTGAAGGTGCGCTCCGGCTACGGCGCCAGTGACCTGACGATCGGCGTCGCCGGGGAGACCGACTTCACCGTGTGGATCCGCCGCCGGCTGCGCACCGACGCCGCCCTGCGGGCCGCGCTGCTCGGCGCCGACGAGCACCGCCTGCCCATGATCTTCCAGTACAACCCCCTGGAGACATACCTGGAGACCAACGCCGACAACGAGGTGCTCTGCACGATCAACTCGACGGCGGTGCTCACCCCGAAGGTCCGCTACAACATCGGCGACGAGGGGCGCCTGGTCACGTTCCCGGAGGCGCTGGCCGCGATCGGCGACCCGGCCGCGCGGGCCGACGCCGAGCGCGCCTGGCGGACCGACCGGATGCGGCTGCCGCTGCTGTTCCTGTTCGGCCGCAAGGACAGCACGATCTCGTACATGGGCGCCAACATCTACCCGCAGGACGTCGAATACGGCATCTACACCGGCAATCCCCTCGCCCACCTGGTGCAGAGCTTCTGCCTGGAACTGGCGGAGCAGGCGGATCTGGAGAGCCGGCCGGTCATCAACCTGCAACTGCGGGAACGCCTGACGCTCAGCGCCGGGGAACGGCAGGCCCTCGCCGACACCTGCCGCGACGGCGTGCTGCGCCACCTCACCCAGGTCAGCCGGGACTTCGCCGAGTCGCTGGCCGAGGATCCGTCCGCCGCCGACCTGCGGGTGAGGGTCCACGACTACGGCACCGGACCGTTCACCGGCACGGATTCCAAAATCAAGAATGTGTACCTGGTGAAAGGCACGACATCATGAGGACCTCCGACTTCTCCGCCGCGCCGCCGGTCGGCCAGGCGACCGCCATGTTCGTCGGCGCCACCCGGTACCGCGGGCCGCGCTCGATCCTCACGCTCACCCGTACCTGGTTCAAGATGGTCCGGCAGATGCAGCGGATGGACGGGTACCGCTGGCACACCGTGTACTACCAGTTCCCGTTCACGCTCGGCACGATCGCGTTCTTCAGCGACCGCGACGCGCTGCTGAAGTTCGCCCGCAGCCGGCACCACCGCGACCTCATGTGCTGGGTCACCGACCACGGCACGCGCAACGCGACGGGCGGCTACATCCGCCTGTACAACGCCGAGCCCGAGGGCTACAGCAACGGTGTCTGGCGGGCCGAGGGCGACGGCATGGCGCACATCCCGACCTTCACGCCGCTGTCCACCGAGACGGCCGGCCCGCCGGTGCACCGCGCATGAAGGTGTCCCTTGTGGAGTCCCGGGCCGACCTGCGGGCGTTCACCGGGTTCCCGCTCCGGCTCCACCCCACCGACAGGTACGTGCCGTTGCTGAGCTCGGTGATCGCGGCGCACCGGCGTGCCGCGGAGCTGTTCCTGGTCCGCGACCGGCGCGGTGCGGTGGTCGGGCGGACCAGCGTGCACCGCAGCGACGCCTTCGACGCCAAGGTCGGGCCCCGGCAGTTGTTCGGCCACACCGAGTTCGTCGACGACGACGCCGTCTTCGCGGCCGTCATGGACACGGTCGAGGCCCGGGCCGGCGGCCGGCCGCTGTTCGGTCCGGTCGCGCTGCTGCCCAACCAGACCGGCGGGGTGATCACCTCGGGCTTCACCGAGCGCGGCTTCGTCGACTCGGCCTGGAACCCCGCGTACTACCCGGCGATGTACGAGCGGCACGGCTTCCAGCGCCGCTTCGAGGCCGACACCTGGCTCGTCGAGCGCTTCTCCGACGGCGCCTTCGGGTTCGACGACACCCGCGTCGAAGCCGAACGGCTCGTCATCCGCCACGGCTCGCGGCGGCACTTCCGCGGCCAGCTGCCGATCCTGCGGGAGATGCTCAACGCCAGCTTCGCGCAGCTCGGCTACTACACCGAGATCTCCGCCGAGCAGTTGGCCGAGCAGACCGACGGTCTGGCGTACCTGCTGGACGAGGCGCTGCTGCTCTGGCTGGAGAAGGCCGGCCGGCCGGTCGCGTTCGTGGTGACCGTGCCGGACATCTCCGAGTTCCTCATGGCGGTCGGCGGCCGGCTCGGCCTGCTCAACCAGCTCCGTCTGCTCGCCACCCGCGGCCGGTACCGGCGCGACGCGGTGCTCATCATCAAGGGCACCGTGCCCGGCGAACAGGGCAAGGGATACCTGACGCTGCTGTCCCGGGAACTGCACCGCAACCTGGCAGCCGGTGGCTACCGGACCCTGCGCAGCACCTTCGTCGAGCGGGAGAACACCGCCTCGGCCGCCCAGTACCGGCGGGCCGGCGGACGGCCGCTGCACGGCTACACCTTCTACGAGAAAGGCGCTCCGGCATGACCTGGGTCGAGCAGCTGCGGGCGCACGAGGCCGTCTTCCGGCGGGCGCCCAGCGCCCACAACACGCAGCCGTGGCAGCTCGAGTACCACGCCGACGAGGTCGCCGTCACGGTGGATCCGGCCCGCTCGCTGCCGGACTCGGATCCGACCGGCCGGGACCTCGACCTCGGCATCGGCGCGTTCGTCGAGACGTGCCTGATCGTCTCCGCCGGCCTGGGCCTGGCCGTCACCGCCGTGCCGGGTCCACGCCTGGTTCCGGCGGCGAAGGTGTACTCCACCCCGTTCACGATCGCGGATGTCGAGGCCCGCCGGGTCGCGCGCGGCCGGTACGCCCCCGGGCCCCTCGACCCCGCGGTGCTCGCCGAGCTCGGGCCCGGCCTCGCTCACGTCCCCGCCCGCGAGCTCGTGCGTGACCTCGCGGTCGCCGACCGGTGGATGTTCGGCACCCCGGCCGTCGCACTCGAGCTCCGCGACTGGCTGCGCCTCGACCCGCGTCATCCGCGCTACCACCTGGACGGGCTCACCGACCGCGCCCTCGTCCTGTCCCGCTTCGAGGCACGGTTCCTGGCGACCGCGCTCCACGCGTACCCGGTGACCCGCCGGCTGGGCCTCGCCACGCTCCTGGCCACCAGCGGCCGGAGCCTGCTGCGGTACGACGGCAGCGTCCTGGTCCTGCTCGCCGACGGCACCGACCGGGTCACCGCCGGCCGGCGCCTGCTGCGGACATGGCTCGCACTGGCCCGGCACGGCCTGGCGGTCCACCCGCTCAGCCAGCTCCTCGACTGCCCGCAGACCGCCGCCCGGCTCACCGACCGGATCGGCGGCCGGCCACTCGCGGTGTTCCGCGTCGGCCGGCCCCTGGCCGAGCCGATCCGGTCCGCCCGGCTCCCGGCCCAGGTGCACTGACCGGACCGGTCAGGATTCGGGAAGCGCCGTGCTGCCGCACGTCACCAAGCGGCGCGGCGGGCGGCCCGCCAACCTTCCACCGTGCGATCCCGCCCTGACGACGCACGCCGCCACGCACGCCCACGCCTCGCACGTGCGCATCACCCGCGACGGTCCTCGACGGCCTCATCGGGATGACCGACCGGATCGACGCGCTGGGCGGATCCATCACGATCTCGGGTCCTGCCGGTCGAGGCACCTGCCTGCGCGCCGAGCTCCCCCTCGCACCGCGGCCGCCGCATGACCTTGACGATGTGAGCCCAACACATATTAATATGCGCATGTGAACATGATTCTTCCGGCCTCCGTTCCGGGGACGGACCGCTGATGGGCCACGGACACGATCACGGCCGGCCGGTGACCGCGACCGGGCGGCACCGGCGGGCCCTCGCGGGCGCACTCGCGGTGTCGGTGGTGATCTTCGCCGTCCAGGTCGTTGGCGCGGTCGTCACCGACAGCCTGGCCCTGCTCGCCGACGCCGGGCACGTCCTGGCCGACGCCGGCGGGGTCGCCCTCGCACTCGGCGCGACACTGCTGGCGGCCCGGCCCGCCTCCGGACAGCGCACATTCGGCTGGGCACGCGCGGAGATCCTCGCCGCCGCGGTCAACGGCCTCGTGCTGGCCGGGATGGGCGTCTACGTGTCCGTCGAGAGCGTCCGCCGCCTGCTCGACCCGCCCGCCGTCGAGCCCGGCGGCATGGCGGCCTTCGCCGTCGTCGGCCTGCTCGGCAACCTGATCGGGGTCGCGCTGCTCTACCGGGTCCGGGACGCCAGCCTCAACCTGCGGGGCGCGTTCCTCGAGGTCGCCACCGACACCGCGACGTCGGTCGGCGTCCTCGCCGCCGCCATCGTGATCGCCGTGACCGGATTCACCCGCGCCGACCCGATCGTGTCGATCCTCATCGGCCTCGTCATCGTCCCGCGTGCGGTGCGACTGCTCCGCGAGGCGGTCAACGTGCTGCTCGAAGCCGCACCCGCCGATGTCGACCTCGACCGGATCCGGTCCCACATCACCGGCCTCGACCACGTCCGAGGCGTGCACGACCTGCACGTCCACGCCGTCACCTCAGGACTGCCCGTCCTCACCGCACACGTCGTCGTCGACGACTCCTGCTTCCACGACGGCCACGCCCCGCAACTGCTCGACGCCCTCCAGGCCTGCCTGGCCGGACACTTCGACGTCGAGCACTCCACGTTCCAGCTCGAGCCGGCCGGCCATGCCGACCACGAGCACCACACCCATCCCTAGGGTGCGCTACTGCCGGGCGGCGCACGCCGGCGCGTGCTCGGTCAGCCACTGCAGCGCCTCCACCAGCGCGACCGCATCCTCATTGGCGCCGCATCCGGTGCACCGCTCGGTGAGGTACCCGGAGAGGTTCATCTCGACCCAGGCCTGCGCTCCGCCGGCGGTCGTGAGGACGTCCGACACGATCTCCCGATACTCCTCCACCGCACCATCGTGCCGCCAGCCACGGCCGGTCTCCGCGCCGGAGCGCACAACCACCCGGCCGCTAACCCGCCGCGCTGCGGGGGCCGCCTACGAGACCGATCTGCCCACCACGGCGTCGATCTCGGCCAGCGCGGCCTGATAGGGCATCGCCGCACGCTCCAGCGCGACGGAGGCGTGCTCGCGGCAGAACCAGACCGCGTTGGGCGGATGACCGACCCATCCCTCCGGAACCGGCGCGTCGCCGCCGAAGTGCACCAGCACAAAGTGCTCGTCCACCGGCCCGGACACCGCCCAGAGGTCCAGACCGCAGACATGACACATGGGTGGGATCACGGCGACCAGTCTGCCACCCGTGATCGCGAACTTGCCGCAATCATGGCCAAGCACCGACCGGCGAGCACGGGACCGAGCGGCCAGTTTCATGATCCCGGAGCGTTGGTGTAGCCAGAGAGCCTGTCGCGCAATTCGCTGGGACAGCGTTGGCGCCCCAACTACGCGCCGATCTTGGAGTTGTGGCGCCATGAACCTCCGAATTTGTCCGGGTTTGTCAAGGACCACAACTCCAAGATCGGCGCGGTTGTCGGGGTTGATGCGCGAGGGATCCGAATTGCGCGACAGGCTCCAGGGGGGCACAAACGCTCCGCGATCATGCAACGGTGGCCGAACCGCCCGACTGCGGCACTCATGATTGCGGTCGCGGCGGAGCCGGGACCGTCAAGAGTCCCGCAGAGCCTCCGCGATCATGAGCGATGGGGGTTGTCGTGGTGGGTTCCTGCCGGTTGGTGGCCGTGATCGCGATCTGTTCGCGATCACGGGTGCGGCGGTTGAGTCTGGCCGGGTGGTGCGGCTGCGGTTCGTAGATCAAGGGAAACTTCGGGCTGCCTGGACAGCCAGATGTTTCCGACGATCAAGGAACCCGGGTCAAGCCAAGCGCGGAGCACGCCCCCACCCCCACCACGGGGCCACGGACGCCACGGCCCGACACCGCGGCCCGGCTCTGTAACCGGCCCTGCGGCGCGGCACCGCTTGACACGACTCTTCACATGATCACGGAGACTTGGTGCACCCCCGGCTACACCAACGCTCCGTGAGCATGAAACAGCAGCCGCCCGTGCCCCCTCGTGATCGTGAACGCATCGCGATCACGAGCCACAAACCGGCCGGGACCCTCGTCCTCGGCCGCCTCGTGGAGCTGTGGACGGTCGGTGCGGTGCTGTCGCTGCCGTACGCTCATCCGGCTCGACCAGCATGACGCCGGGTATGGTGCCGTCGCCCTCATCATGACCCTGGGACCGGCCCTCAGGGCGGTGCTGGCACTGCTTGTCGCGATCGACCACACCGGCAGCGGATACCTCACTCGCGGCCTGACGCACGGGGGTGATCTTCGCCGTCGCCCTCGTCGCGCTGGTGGCCACGGCGTCCGGCATCGGGCTGTGGCGGCGTTCTCACCTGAGTATCGGCGCGCCGCTGTGACCTGTCATGGCACTATGTGGCTGCTTGTTGTCTCAGTCAGAAGGGTCGCCCGTGTCTGAACGCATCGTGAGCCCAGCCGGACGTGGCTTCCTCCTGCTCGACTCGCATCCCACCGGTTGTTTCCGGAGCGTCGCTCAGATGCGGGCGGAGGCCGGTCAGCGGGCGCAACTGCCGGAGGACGGGCCTGTTGCCCTGGTCATCGGATCCAGCGCGGGCTACGGCCTGGCCGCCACGGTCGTGGGTCTGGCGCGTCACGGCATCCGCGGCGTGGGCATCGGTTTCGAGCGGCCGCCCGGGCGGCGCACCGCGACAGCCGGCTGGTATCGCACCATCGCGACCGATGCGATCGCCGGTGAGCTCGGCTGCGACTTCTCGTTCGTCAACGCCGACGCGTTCGCCGACACCACGAAGACCGACGTGCTGGACCTCATCGCCAAGCGCTTCGGCGGTCTGGACTACCTCGTCTACAGCGTCGCCGCCCCTCGGCGGACCGACCCGCGCACCGGGGTCACGTATCAGTCGGTGATCAAGCCGCTGGGCGCGGCGCACACCACCAAGACCCTGGAGTTCGACAGCGAGGGCACGCCGACGCTCCGGGAGATCGGTGCAGAGCCCGCGAACGATGCCGAAGCGGCCGCGACGGTGCAGGTCATGGGCGGCGAGGACTGGTCCCGCTGGATCACCGCGCTGGCCGAGCGGGATCTGCTGCGCGACGGATTCCGCACGGTCGCCCTGTCCTACATCGGCTCGACCCTGACGTCGGCGATCTACCGTGACGGCACGATCGGCGCGGCCAAGGCGCACCTCGAGGCCACCGCCGACGGCCTCAGCGACAGGTTGTCGGCCGTGGGCGGTCGAGCGTTGACGTCGGTCAACGGGGCGGCGGTGACGCAGGCCTCGACCGCGATCCCCGGCATCGCGCTGTATGTCGGCGTCCTGCGCGCCGTGCTGGCGGAGCGCCTCCAGTCACCGGTCGAGCAGTCGATCCAACTGTGGGATCAGCTCACCGGCGCACGCCCCTTCGACCTGGACGAGGCGGGACGCATCCGGCTGGACCGCTGGGAACTGGATCCGGCGGTGCAGGCGAAGGTCGCCGAGCGGTGGGCGTCGATCACGTCCGAGACCGTCACGGAGCTGGCGGACGTCGACTGGTTCCGGACACAGTACCGCAATCTCTACGGATTCGACGTGCCCGGCATCGACTACAGCAGGCCGGTGGAGCCGGACCTGCCCTGGCCGATGCCGCGCTGACGGCTGTCAGGCCCCGGCAGCGGTCTTGCGGCCGATCTTCGCGCGGAACATCGCAGCGTCGGCGTCACGCAGCAGCCGGTCGAGGTCGCCGGTGGAGCCGGTGGCGGCGCCGACGTTGAGCCAGGCACCGGCCACCCCGACGATGTCGAGCCAGCGGTAGGTACCGTCGTCGCGGCGCAACCGCACCTGGGCGGAGGCGTCGGCGCCCCGCTCATCGACGACCACCGTACGGAGACCGATGGTCGGCGCGAACCACCCGTCTGCGACCGGCACCGTCCGAACGGCTGCTGCCGTCCGATCACGGACACGGTAAGAAGGTCGATGTGGATGCTTCGGAGACGCTTGCCCAGGGCGGACTGGTGCAAGGCGACCTGCTGCTGGCCGACGCGCTGGAGAGCCTGCGGGAGCAGCTCAAGGAGGCGGTCGACCGCGCTCAGGGCAAGGACCTGTCTTTCTCGTGTGAGAGTGTCGAGGTCCAGCTGCAGGTCGTCGTCACCAACACCCGCAAGGGCGAGGCCAAGGCCGGCCTGTGGAGCGTCGTCACCGTCGGCGGCGGCGTCGACCACGCGACCAGCGCCACGCACGTCGTCAAGCTCGTCCTCAAGCCGGAGCTCGACGGCACAGACGGCAAGCTCAAGCTGAGCGACGCCTGAACGGGCAGATGGTCCGCGACGTTCAGGCGCGGGTGGTCGAGGTCCGGCGCGCCGGCGGCACCGGCCGCGGCACCGGCTACGCCGTCGCCGCCGACCTGGTCCTGACCGCAGCGCACGTCGTCGCCGACGACACCGACGTGCGGGTCGGCGGCGGCGACGGGGAGCTGCCGGGAACCGTCGCATGGCGCGACACGACGCTCGACGCGGCGCTGGTGCGCGTGCCGGCCCGGCCCTGGGACGGCATCGACACGCGCTGGGCCACGCTCTCGGGTGTGCGTGCGGTGCCGTGCACCGCCATCGGCTACCCCAAGGTCCAGAAGGCCGACGACGGCACGCGCGTCGAGGAGGCCGTCGCCGGCTTCATCATGCCCGCGACCGGACACCGGATCGGCCGGTACGCGATCAACGTCACCAGCGCCCTGCCCTACGAACCGAAGCGAACCGACTCGCCCTGGTCGGGCCTGTCCGGCGCGGCGGTGCTCACCGAGGACGGCCGCCAGGTGCTCGGCGTCCTCACCGACGACCCGATGGGCTTCGAGCCGTCGCGCCTGGAGGCCGTGCCGGTCGCGTACCTGCTCAGCGATCCCGCCTTCGCCGACCTGGTCGGCGCCGGCCCGGCCGCGTTGGCGGTGCTGCCCGAGCATCCGTTCCTGCGCCCGATGTACGAGTTCCCACCGAGGGCGATGACCGACATCCAGATGTTGCTGCCGAAGTTCGGGGTGGTCCCGTACATCGACCGCCCGGTCCTCGACACGGCGCTGCGGCAGTGGACCGACGAGCCCGACCCGTTCGCGGTGGCGCTCGTCGTCGGCGCCGGCGGTACGGGCAAGACCCGGCTCGCCGCCGAGACGTGCGACCGGCTCCGGGCAGCCGGCTGGGAGACCGGACGCGTCGACGACCCCGTCACCGTCGCGGTGCGGCAGCTCGGCGCCCGGACGCTGCTCGTCGTCGACTACGCCGAACACCAGGACCCCGACTCGCTCCGCGAACTGGTCACCGCGCTCGCCGAACGGCCGGGGACGGGCACGGTCCGCCTGCTGCTGCTCGCCCGGCACCACCGCTCCTGGTGGGACTGGATCCGCCCGGCGGTCATCGCCGGCACCCAGCGCGGCGACGCGCTCGTGCTCGACCTCGGCGAGCAACCCTTCGACGGCGCCGACCGGGCGACCTACGCCGAGGCCGCGGCGACGGCTTTCGCCGACCGGATCGGCCTGCCCGTCCCCGCGCCGGTGGACGTCGACTCGGACGAATACGACAGCGCGCTGCTCGTGCTGATCGCGGCGCTGCTCGCGGTCCGCGGCGAGGCCGTCGACGACGCGACCCCCGGCCACCTGCGCACCCGGCTGCTGACGACGCTCCTCGGTCGTGAACAGCGGCACTGGTACCGCGGCTTCCCCGCCGAGGCGACGCCGGCCAGGCAACTGCGCTCGACTCGTCTGCCGGAGCGCGCGATCCTGGTCACCCTGCTGGCGTCGCCCGCGCCGGCCCGGCTGCCGGAACCGCTGCGCCTGCTCGACGAGTTCCGCGACGCCCGCAACGAGCGCCTCGCCGCCGTCGCCGCCTGGCTCACCGGCCTCTTCGCCCCCGGCGGCCGTCTCGACCGGATCGGTCCCGACCCGGTCGTCGACTGGTTTCTGGCCCAATCCCCGGACCTCGGCGGCATCGCCCAGTCGGTGCTGGCGCTGCCTGACCTCGATGCCGACCGCCAGGCCCAGCTGATCAACGCGGTCCGCCTGGCGGCCGAGCAGCACGCCGCGACCCGGACGGTGCTCGTCGAGCTGCTCGCGACGAACCTGAGCCGGCTGGTGAAGCAGGCGGTCGAGTCCGGTGAGCACGAGCTCATCGGCGCCCTGAACGCCGCCGTGGTGCTCTGCACCGCCTACGGCGAACGGCTCGGCACGCTCGCCCGGGCCGCGGGCGACGCGCTCGACGACGTCGACACGACCGACCCGCTCTTCGGCGCGCTGGGCGTCTCCCTCAGTGAGCTGGTCGTGCACGGCTACCGGCGCCTGGCGGCGACGGACATCGCCGGCATCGACGGGTTCGGTGCCGCGTTCGCGGGTGCGCTGCTGACGCTCGCGACGACCCGGGTGAACGCCGGCGAACCCCGGCGCGCGCTCCCCGAGCTGGAGGAAGCTGCCCGAATCCTGCGCGACCTGGCCGGGGCACACCCGCAGTACGTGCCGAGACTGGCTGCCGGCCTTGCAAACCTCGGCGCCTGCCTGGCGGACCTGAAGCGGTATCCGGAGGCCGTGGCGGTGACCGAGGAGGCCGCCGCGATGCTCCGGGACGACGCGGCCCTCGGCATCGCGCTCAACAACCTCGGCGGCTGCTACGCCGCGCTCGACCGGATCGAGGAGGCCGTCGAGGTGCTGTCCCGGGCGGTCGCGTTGTTCGACGGGCTGCCCGCCGAGCGCCGCGACGCCAACGCCTGGCAGTTCATGCGGGCCCTCGCGCATCTCGCCCGGTGCCGCGACCGGCTGGACGACCAGCGGTCGGCCGCTGCTGCCGCGGAGCGTGCGGTGGCGCTCGCGCGGTCCCTCGTCGCGGCGAACCGCCACCGCTACCTCCCGGACCTCGTGGCGATGCTCATCGAGCAGAGCCGGGTCCTGGCACGTTCGGCCGCCGTGGCGCCCGCGCTCGAGGCCGTTCGGCTGTGCGAGGAACCCGCGGCGGCACGCAACCCCCGGTTCGGCGTCCTGCTCGCGGAGGCGTTGACCCGGCTCGCGGACGCACAACTCGATCTGCGGCGCGACCGCGAGGCACTACCGACCTACCGGCGGGCGGTCACCGCCTACCGGAAGCTTGCCGACGACGATCCGGGCCGACACACGCGGGAGCTGGGGCTGCGGCTGCTGATGACGGCCGTACTGCTGAAAGATGCCAGGGACCTGCCGGCCGCGCACGACGCCGCCGCTGAGGCGGCGACGCTGCTCGACACCGCGGCCGGCAACGATCCCGACCTCGCCGCACTCGCTGCCAAGGCGCACGCCACCCTGGGCCAGATCCTGCGGGACATGGGCCGGCTCCGAGATGCGATCGGCCCGCTGGAACGGGCGCTGACGTGGTTCCACGCCAACCCCGATGTGCGCCGGTCGGACTTCGCCTCCGCGCTGCACTGCCTCGGCACCTGCTGGACCCGCCTCGGGCGGCCGCATCAGGCCCTCCCCTTGCTCACCAGGGCCGTCGGCCTGTACCGGAAGCTCACGGCGGCCGACGAGCGGTCCCACCTGCGGCAGCTGGCCGCGACGCTGCACAGCCTCGGCGCCTGCTGGATGGCACTCGAGGAGCCGGCCGAGGCGGTCGGCCCGACGGAGGAGGCCATCGAGCTGCACCGGGTCGCCGACCGGCACGGGGAGCCGAACCCGGCCGCGCTGGCCGACTGCCTGAGCAACCTCGGCCTGGCGTACCAGCTGCTCGACGACGGGGAGAGGGCGGTCCCGGTCGTGCGCGAGGCGGTGGCCGTGTACCGGAAGCTCGCCGCCGCCGATCCGGGCCTTTACCGCAGCATGTTCGCCGGGAAGCTGACCAACCTCAGCTCCTGCCTCCGGCTTGCCGACGACCTCCCCGGCGCGCTGAAGGCCGCGGTCGAAGCCGTCCAGGTGGCACGGCGGCTCGCAGCCCCGCGCGACCGCAGGGCCGACCAGATCCTGCCGTCCGCGCTCATCAACCTGGGCGCTGTCCGGGCCGAGCTCGGCATGGTGTCCCCGGCCCTGCAGGCGACCAGCGAGGCGGCCGGCCTGTTCCGCCGGCTCGCCGACACCGAGCCGACCTCCCACCTTCCCGAGCTCGTCAAGTCCGTGGACCTGCAGTCCTCGCTGCACACGCGGGCCGGGCAGCCGCAGGAGGCCCTGAACGTGGCGCTGGATCTCGGCCGCATGCTGATCGGACTGGACCCGGACGGGACGCGGTTCCCGCACCACTGCCTGCACGTCTTCGAGCTTGTCGGCGACCGGTACGCCGACCTGGCCGACGCGGACGGCAGCGCGAGCTGGTGGCGACGCACGGTCCGGGTGTACGCGACGATCTCCCGCAACCACGCCGGCATCGCGGTGGGCGAGGACCTGCACAGGCTGGCGGACAAGCTCGACACGGTCGGCCGGACAGGCGTGGCCGCCGCCGCACGCCGCCTGGCATCCTGATCAACGCACGTCGAGAAATTGCGCGCGGTTTTTTCGTTCCCGCTGACGCGACTGCCAGGATACCGGATTCGCGCACCAATTCCGAAGTCCCGGATCAGGAATCTGCGTGGTATTTCTCGGCACGCCCTCACGAAAGGAACCCGGCCTGCACACCTGGCGGAGCGGGTGAAGTGCTCGGCTCCCCCGCACCGGATTGGCCGAACTGTCCACGGGTAGCTTCTCACTGCCCGGCGACAACTACGAGCGCAGGGGAGAAACGAAAATGGGAGGACCGAAAGCTGTCCCTCCTGATTGGGACGCCTGGCTTGATTGCGACGCCTGGGCCGCGGGCCGGGAAGCGCCGAGCACGGGGCAGACCCGGGTCGCACCGACCGTGTTCGGCCCGTGGCAGGCGCGAGAACTGCACCGCAGGCTCACTCGCTGGAGGCCCGCCTACTGGCCGCTCGTTCTCTCCTATCTGGTCATCGTGGTGGTTGACTTCTGGTTCACCGACGAATTCACCGGCGTGCTCAGCTGGCCGTTGACGGTGCTGTGGACGTGGCCAATTTTTACCACGCTCACCGGAATTGTCGGCATACGACGGACGCGCAAGGCACTACGCGAATCAGAGGTCCGATGGTCCGGCCACGGACTGACGAGAAGCGATGATTTCCTGATCGTCGTCGTCCCCACCATCGGCCGGCACGACACCTACCCCGCGCTCGAGCGCTCGGTCCTGTCCTACATCGCTTATCTCCCCAGGTGTTTCCCCCGGCTCAGGGTCGACATCGTCATCGACGAGGGATGCGAGGCGGCAGACCGGATCGCCGGGCTGGCCGCCGGGAGCGAGTTGATTCGGCTTGTCACCGTGCCGAGGCGGTATCGCACTGCCAACGGCACGAGGTTCAAGGCACGTGCCACCCACTATTCGCATGAACTGCGGATCCGGGAGCGTGAGAACTGCGACGACGTGTGGGTGCTGCACATGGATGACGACACGGGTGTGGGCCCCGACACCGCCCTGGCCATGGCCCGGTTCATCGAGGAGCAGTGCAACGCCGGCCGCGATGCGAAGCACCTGGCCCAGGGCATCCTGACGTACCCGCGCGAATACGCCGTGAACAGGCTCATCTGGCTCGCGGACTCGGTCCGGCCCGCCGAGGACGTGGGGCGCTTCTCGGCCTGGACCGGCAGTGGCACGCCGCGCGCGGGCGTGCATGGTGAACTCCTGCTGGTGCGGGCCTCGATCGAGGCGACGATCGGCTGGGACTTCGGCCCTCGGAGCCTTGTCGAGGACGCCCAGTTCGCACTGATCTTCAGTGCTCGTTACGAGGGCCGCAGCGCCTGGTTCGGCGGGCGGTGTTACGGCGCGTCGCCGGCCAACCTGCACGATTTCTTCCACCAGCGCGAGCGCTGGTCCTGGGGTCTGGCGGCCCTGGTGTTCGACCGGTCGCTGCAACTGCGAAACCGGCTGCTGCTCGGATACTCGGTGATGTCGTGGGTGGTCGGCCCGATCCAGAACGTCGGGGTAGTTCTGCTCATCGCCATTCTTGTCGCCCATTCCAACACATCTCCGGTGACGCTCGTCGTCATTCCGTTCTGGGCGCTGAACATGGCCTACACGGTCTGGATGTACTGGGAAGGTCTGCGGATCAATGCCAGGGTGTCCGGTGACGAGCGGCGCAAGTGGTGGGAGCCGCTGGCCGTGGTTCTGCTGATCCCGATGTTCGGGCTGATGGAGGGTCTCCCGGGGCTGCGCGGATTTGTGAAATTCGTCCGGCGCACCGAGAACAAGTTCATGGTCATCGCGAAGCCGTCATGACCTCGGGGCACGCGAAAAGGGCCGGGCGTGTGAAGCCCCGGCCCTTTTCGTGTGCGTGGCCGGGTCAGTCGGCCGCCGAGCCACCGTACACGGTGGCTTCCTTCGAGGTCGCCCTGATGCCGTTGGCGCCGTTGAAGAGGCGCCCGCCCCATGAGGTCAACCGGCCGGCGTCGAAGCCGATCGCCGTGTCGAGGTACTCGACGCCCCCGCTGTTGCCGCTCCACGACCAGCCCAGGTAGCCGATCCCGCGGGACTGCGCCTCGTTGATGATGGTGTCCTCGTCCACGTCGCCGTCGGTGTGCTTCCACCCGAACTCGCCGACCACGAGCGGCAGGCCGGCGCTCTGGAAGGCGTCGTAGTAGTCGGTGACCTTCGAGGCGGTGTCGTACACGCCGTACATGTGGACGGAGAACACGATGTTGCGCTGCGGGTCGCTGTCGAGCACCGACGCGGCGTTGCCGCGCATGATGCCCGACCAGTCCTGTCCCCAGTTCGGTCCGTCGACCATGATCAGGTGCTTGAGACCGGCGTCGCGCAGCTTCCTGATCGCTCCGCTCGTCGCGGCGGCCCAGCCGGAGGTGTCGCTGTTGCCGTACGGCTCGTTGCCGATGTTGACGACGACGTAGTCCTCCTGGCCGGCAAGCACACTCTTCAGCCCGGTCCAGTAGCCGGCGGCCTCGTCCAGTGTGATGGCGCCGTCGTTGTCGCCGTACCCGGTGGTGTCGTGGTTCTCCAGGACACAGATGAGCCGGTGCTGCTTGCAGGTCGAGATGACGTCGGACACCTCGTCGGCGCCGATATCGCTCGTCAGCACCACCCGCACCGAGTTGGCGCCCAGTTGCTTGATGTCGGCGAACGACCGGCGCTGTTCCTTCTTCCAGGCATACGGGTGGCTGACGCCGCGCATGACGAAGCTGTTTCCGTTGGCTTCGACGATGTTCCTGCCGCTGACGTGCAGGCCGACCCCGTCCTGCGGCGATTGCCGTGATTGCCGTGGCTGCGCCGACGGCTCCGATTGCTCCGACCGGGCCGGCTGCGCGGCGGCGGCGAACGCGAACGCGATGAGTGCGGCGCTCACCGCTCCCACGATAACAGCTGGTTTTCTCATAAAATCTCTCTCGGCTTCGGTCGCTGACCGGGAAAACGTGCGGGCGACTCCACGCCACGAGGCGGGCAGGGAAGCGGGCCTCGCCCGCGGCGGTGCACCGGGAAGGTGTCGGCAAGTGCCGACCGGCCACCTCGCCGCCGGGCAGTTCCACAGGCCCGAAGGACGCCCGTGAGCCCCGGCAACGTTCCGCCGAGTGTACGGGCCGGAGAATCACCCGCAAAGCCACCCGAACACATTGCCGCACGTCAGCGGCCCCGGGACGCGTGGCGACCGACCGGCGGGGCGAACCGGTCACGCATCCCGCAGGCCGGCGCCGCCCGGGGACAGGGAGGCGATCGGGGGCACGGCGGCGGGCTGCTTCGTGACGGCGGCGCCGCGGATCACGTCGGCACGTGGACGGGCGGCATCGACCCCGATGCGCTTCGCGACCGTGAGGCGTGGCCTCATGCCGGGGCGCGTTCATCCGATGGTACGGACATGTGTGACCAAGAGATGACCAGAACGGAGCGGATCGGCACGGACGTCGCACAGTACGATCTGCCGGCCATATCCCCTCCGAGGAAGAACTCAATGAAACTTGCATGGGGACGGGCCGCGGCGCTGATCGTCGCGGCTTCTGTCATGTTCGGGGCCGGTGCGTGCGGCAGCAGCAGCGACGACAGCGGCACGCCCGGCGCCGCGGCGACCAGCTCCAAGGCGCCCGAGCCGAAGGACGTACTGCTGGGCTCCTTGTCGGAGTACGACAAGGGTGTGTACGCGGTGGACTTCACCGCGCTCGACAGCTCCGGGCAGGCCGTGATCGACGGGCCCAAGAAGCAGGCGTACATAAAGATGATCTCCACCGACCCGGACGCGAAGTTCACGATGGAGGTGCTGCTGATCGAGCCCGACGCCTACGTGAAGATGGACATGGGCGAGCTGGCCAAGCTGCCCGGGATGCAGGCGCTGAACGGCAAGACGTGGATGCACGTCGACCGCTCCAAGATCAAAGACGCCAAGAGCCTGGTCCTCGGCGCCAACGAGACCGACATGCTCGACCTCAAGGCGCTGCTGCAGAGCGCGCAGTCGGTGCAGCAGGCCGGCGACCGCAAGTACGGCGGCACGCTCGACCTCGCCAAGGGTGAGAACTCGCCGATGACCGACGAGGACGTCGTCAAGGCACTGGGAGACAAGGCGGCCAGCGTGCCGTTCACCGCGACTCTCGACGCCGAAGGGCACCTCACCGAGCTGCTCATCGACGTGCCGGCCGCGGGTGACAAGAAGGCGCACCAGCTCAAGCTGACCGTGAACCAGTACGGCACCGCCACGGTGCCGGCCAAGCCCACCGGCAAGGCCGTCATCGAGGCACCGGCCGACACGTACGACATCTTCAACGGCTGAGCCACCCGGCCCGGCGGCGCCCGCATCCCGGTGCGGGCGCCGCCGGCCACGTCGACGACGGGCCGGCGGTCACAGCGGCCAGGTCCGCAGTGCCCGGTCGAGCCAGGGCACGACCAGCACAACGGTGGGCAGCACGAGGATCGCCGCGGCGAGGGCGCACACGGCGACGCTGAGCAGCGGGTCCGAGCCTGGGACACCGGGTGCGAGCCGGTCGAGCCGCCACCGGCGTTCCCGCTCCGCGTCGCGGCCCTGGCCGTCCGGGTCGACGTCGGCCATCAGCGCGTCGGTGGAGCCGCCGAGGGCGAGCAGCGCGTCGCGCAGCGCCGCGGTGCCGTGCCGCCGGCGGGCGGCGTCGTCGGCACAGGCCTCCAGCAGCAGGTGCACGGCGTCGAGCGGAGCACGGCTGCGCAGGGGCCCGGGCACGGCCCGGTAGAAGGCGGTGAACGACTCCATCACGACGTCGTGGCGGGCGCGCAGGTGGGCGCGTTCGTGAGCCAGGACCGCGGCCACCTGCGGTGTGGTCAGGACCCGCAGGGTGCCCTGGCTGAGCACGATGCGGGGCGATCGTCCCGGCAGGCAGTACGCGAAGGGCACGTTGCCGTCGAGGACGCGCAACGCGCCGGGCGGGACGTCCTCGTCGAACGTGCCGTGTTCCTCGGCCCGGTGAAGCAGGTCGGCGAGGAGACGGTGCCGGGCACGGCGCACCCGCGATCGGTACGCCACCTGCGCCAGGGACACCAGCAGGCGCAGGACGACGACGACGGCGACGGCGAGGGCGCCGGCGAGCGCGGCGACGGCCAGGTGGGCGCCGGCGCCCACGGCGCGGACAAGTTCCTCCGGGCCGGCCAGGACCACGCCCAGGGCGCACAAAACGGCCGCGAGCGTGACGGCCTGCCAGAGCACGATCGCGGCGACGGGTGCCCGCGCGGTCCAGCGGGCACGGGCCAGTGGTCCCGGCACGACCAGCGACAGGGTCAGGCCGAGCGCGCCGAGCAGGACCGCGGTCACCGGCTCTCGGCGGCCTTGAGCGCCGCGGCGAGCGCTGCCGCTCCGGCCGGACCGACCCGTCCGACAAAGTGCGCGAGGGCCGCGTCGCGGGCCGGGCCGTCGGGGGTCGCGCTGAGCGCGTCGAGCATCAGCGCCGCGGTCATCTCCTCGCGGGTCTGGGCAGCCGTGTAGCGGTATGCCCGGTCGGCCCGCTGCTGGGCGACGACACCCTTCTTCGCGAGGCGGTCGAGCACGGTCATCACCGTGGTGTAGGCGATGTCGCGGTGCCGGCTGAGCCGCTCGTGGACCTGCCGGACGGTCAGGGGGCCGTCCGCGTCCCACAGCTGCGCCATGATGTCGCGTTCGAGCTCTCCCAGTCCGGCCATGCGTCAAGTGTAAGCCAGGTTACGTAGCGCGTAGTACTACAACACGTAGTATCTACTACAGGCTGTCGTAGCAGGGAGAAGGGGAACCCATGGGGCTCGACGTGCTCGACCTGACCCGGTTGCAGTTCGCCGTGGTCACGATCTACCACTACCTGTTCGTGCCGCTGTCGATCAGTCTGTCGGCGACCACGGCGGGACTGCAGATCGCGTGGATGCGCACCGGCGACGACCGGTACCGGCAACTGACGCTCCTCGTCGGCAAGCTGCTCATCGTGACCTTCGCCGTCGGGGTGGTCACCGGTCTGGTGCAGGAGTTCCAGTTCGGCCTCGCCTGGAGCGAGTTCGCCCGCTTCTACGGCGACGTCTTCGGCCCCACCCTGGCCGTCGAGGGCATGCTCGCGTTCTTCCTCGAGGCGACGTTCCTCGCCCTGTGGTACTTCGGGTGGGGCCGGCTACCCCGCAGGGTTCACCTGGCCACGATCGTCGTGGTCGCGGTCGGCACCCTGCTGTCGGCCTTCATCATCCTGGCGGCCAACTCCTTCATGCAGCACCCGGTCGCCTACGAGCTCGACCCGGTCACCGGCCGCGCCCACCTGACCAGCTTCCGCGAGCTGCTGTTCAACGAGGTCAACCTCGCGGCCTTCCCGCACACGACGGCCGGCGCCGTCATGGTCGGCGGGGCGCTGCTGCTGGCCGTCGGCGCGTGGCGGGCCTGGCCGCGGCGCGCCGCACCGGACGAGGAGCAGCGGCATCGCGACGCGCCCGCGTTCGCCACGCTCGGCCGCCTCGGCGCCTGGATGACCCTGGCCGGCGGCGCGCTGACCGCCCTCACGGGCGACCACCTCGGCAAGGTCATCACCCGGGTGCAGCCGATGAAGATGGCCGCGGCCGAGGCCCTGTACAACACGACGACCGGCGCGCCGTTCTCCTTGTTCGCGGTCGGCCGCCCCGGCGGCGGCGAACCGTTCTTCAGCATCGAGGTGCCCCGGCTGCTGTCCGTCCTCGCCACCGGCGACCCGAACGCCACCGTCGCGGGCATCAACGACCTGCAGGCCCAGTACGCCGCCGCCTACGGCCCCGGCAGCTACATCCCGATGGTGCCGGTGGCGTTCTGGAGTTTCCGCGCGATGATCGGCGTGGGAATGCTCGCGATGCTGTTCGCCCTCGCCTACCTGTGGCGGACCCGGCGCGGCCGCACGCCCGCGCCCTGGCTGGTCCGGTCCGCGGTGCTCGTGCCGCTCCTGCCGGCGGCCGCCAACACCTTCGGCTGGCTGTTCACCGAGACCGCCCGCCAGCCGTGGATCGCGTTCGGGCTGTCCAAGGTCGCCGACGGCATCTCACCCGGACTCACCAGCGGCGAGGTGCTCGTCTCCCTGCTCGCCTTCACCGCCGTCTACGGCATCCTCGCGGTCGTCTGGCTGCGCCTGGTGCGCCACCTGTCCGGCAAACCCCTGAGCAGCCCGCCGGACACCGACAAGCCGGACCGCACCGATCCCGCGGACCCCGCCGACCCGGCCGCCGACGCCGACCTGGCACTGACCTACTGAGGAGCACCCGATGGACCTGGTCACCGTGTGGTACGGACTCGTCGTGCTCTGCTGGGTGCTGTTCTTCGTCCTGGAGGGCTTCGACTTCGGTGTCGGGCTGCTCAGCCCGCTGCTCGGCCGCGACGAGCACGAGCGCGCCGCCGCCGTGCGGACCATCGGCCCGTTCTGGGACGGCAACGAGGTCTGGCTCGTCGCCGCGATCGGCGTCACGTTCGCGGCCTTCCCCGCGTGGTACGCCGCGCTGCTGTCCGGTCTCTACCTGCCCATGGTCGCGATCCTGCTGCTGCTGGCCGGGCGCGGTGTTGCGCTGGAGTTCCGCGGCAAGCACGACGATCCGCGCTGGCGCCGCCGGTGCGACGCCGTGCTGGCCGGGTGCTCCGCCGGCGTGGTGCTGCTGTGGGGCGCGGTGCTCACCGTCTTCGTCCGGGGTCTCGCGCTCGGCGCGGACGGCGAGGTCGTCGGCGGCGGACTGCGCCGCACCGTGGCGCCGCTGCTGACCCCCGTCGCGGGACTCGGGGCGCTGCTGGCGCTGGGCATGGCCGTGCTGCTCGGCGCGGCGTTCCTCGCGCTGCGCACCACGGGACCGCTGCGGGCCCGGGCCGGTCGGCTCACCCGGCGCGTGGCCACCGGTGGTGCCGCCGCCGGGCTCGTCGTCGCCCTGGTCGCCGCACCGGCCGGTGCCACGGTGACCGCGGTGGTCGCGCTGGCCGTGGCCGGCGCCCTCACCGGCATCGCGGTGCTGGCCCGGCGGCCCGCGGCCGGGCGGGAGGCCCTCGCGTTCGGGCTCACGACCGCGGTGGTGGCCGCGGCGGTCGTCGCCGTGCTGACCGCGAACGGGACCGTCGTGCTGCCCAGCACCCTGAACCCCGCCTGGTCGCTCACCATGGACGGCACGGCCGCCGCCGACTCGGCGCTGCGGGTCATCAGCGCGGCCGGACTCGTCGTGCTCCCCGGGGTGCTCGTGTACCAGGCGTGGTCGTACCGGGTGTTCCGGCAACGCGTCGCCAGCGACCGGATCACGACGTGAGCCGCACCGCCCGCGGGCCGGTCGACCCGCGGCTGCTGCGCCACGCCCGCACGAGCCGCGCCGGGATCGCGGTGCTCACCGTCATCGGCGCCGCCCAGGCCGTCGCCACGATCGTGCTCGCCGTGGTCCTGGCCGGCGTCGTGGTCGCGCTCGCCGGCACACGTGCCGGTGACGGTACCGGTGCGCCCGCGCCGCTGCTGCTCGCCGCGCTCGCCGGGGTGTTCGCCGCCCGGGCCGCGCTGACGTGGGCCGAGCAGGTGGTGGGGCAGCGGACCGCCGCGGCCGTCACCGACGAGCTGCGCCGCTCCGTCCTGCACGCGGCGCTGCGCCGCGGACCCGCGTGGGTCGCCGGCTTCGGCACCGGCCGGCTGGCCGCGGTGCTCACCGGCGGCCTCGACGCGCTGCGCCCCTGGTTCAGCGGCTACCTGCCCTCGCTGGTCGTCGGCGCGGCCCTGCCGCTGCTCGTTGTCGTCACGATGCTGGTCGTCGATCCGATGTCGGCGGTGATCGTCCTCGTGACCCTGCCGCTCGTGCCGCTGCTGGGTGCGCTCGTCGGCTGGGCCACGCAGCGCCGCGCGCAGGAGCGCTGGCAGGCCGCGGCCCGCCTCGCCGGACACTTCCTCGACGCGGTGCGCGGCATCGCCACCCTGCGCCTGTTCGGCCGGGCCGAACGGCAGGCCGGGGTGGTCGAGCGGATGACCGACCGGCACCGCGCGGCGACCGTCCGGGTGCTGCGCATCGCGTTCCTGTCCTCGACCGCGCTGGACCTGGTGGGCACCCTGTCGGTCGGCCTCGTCGCGGTCGAGGCGGGGCTGCGGGTGGCCGCCGGCCGGCTCGACCTCGGCCCGGCGCTGCTGGTGATCCTGCTCGCACCGGAGGCGTACCGGCCGCTGCGCGAGGTCGCGGCGCGCTTCCACGCCAGTGCCGACGCCGGTGCGGTCATCGCCGACGTCGACGAGATCCTGCTGCACACCGGCGACGGGCCGGCATCGGCAGACGCGCCGGCCGAGCGGCCCGCCGTGGCGGCGGCCGGCGTGCGGGTGCGGCACACCGGCGCTGTCGTCGACGCACTCCACCTGGACACCCTCACCGTCCACAGTGGAGATTTTGTCGCGCTGCGCGGCCCGTCCGGCGCCGGGAAGACCACGGCCCTGCGCGTGCTCGCCGGACTGCAGCCGGTGCTCGCCGGCACCGTCGTGGTCACCGGCGGCCGTCCGCTGTACCAGTCGCAGGACCCGACCCTGCCGCACGTGCGCAGCGTGGCCGAAGCGCTGACCCTCGACGGTGAGCCACGCCCGGACGAACGGACCCTGGTCGAGGCGCTGCGCACCGTCGGGCTCGACGCCGAGATCGCCGCCCTGCCCCACGGCCTGGACACCCCGCTCGGCGAGCGGGGCCAGGGCCTGTCGTCGGGCCAGCGCCAACGCCTCGCCCTGGCGCGGCTGCTGCGGCAGGCCCGCACCGGTCCGTGCGTCGTCCTGCTCGACGAGCCCACCGCCCATCTCGACGCCGGCGCCGAACAGCTCGTCGTCGCGCAGCTGCGGGCGATGGCCGACCGGGGCTGCGCCGTGCTCGTCGTCGCGCACCGGCCGGCGGTCCTCGCCGCCGTGGACCGGACGGTGCCGGTCGAGCCGCCCGCCGAGACCCGCCCGGTCACAGCGCCCGGGCCCGCGCGTGCCGGCTCCGGCGAACCCGCCGCCGACGACCGCGGCCCGGCCGGCAGCCGGATCGTACGGCTCGCCCGCGCCCTCGGCCGGCGGCCGGCGACGGCTGTCGCGCTGGGTGCGGCGTCCTGGCTGGCCGGCATCACCCTCACCGGCGCGGCGGTCTGGCTGCTGGTCCGCGCGTCCAGCCTGCCGCCGGTGCTCACCCTGTCCACCGCGGTGGTCCTGGTGCGCGCCAGCGCCGTCGCCCGGCCGCTGTTGCGGTACCTGGAGCGGCTGGTCTCGCACGAGGTCGGATTCGCGCGGCTAGGCGCCTGGCGCGCCAAGGTCTACGCCGATCTGGTGCCGCGCGTGCCCGGTCCCGCGCTCCGCCGCCGCGGTGACCTGCTCACCCGGGTCGTCGACGACGTCGACGCGCGCGTCAACGGTGTGCTGCGCGGTCAGCTGCCGGCCGTCGCCGCCTGGGTCGCGATCGTCGTCACGGTCGCGGCCGCGGCGTTCGTGGCTCCCGCGGTCGCCGCGGCCCTCGTCGCCGGACTGGCCGTCGCCGGCGTGGTCGCGCCACGGCTCGCCGCCCGCCACACGGCCCGGGCCGACGCCGCGACCGGCCGGGCGCGCGCCGAGCTGCACGACGCGGTCGTCGAGACCGTCGAGGGCGTCGACGATCTCGCCGCGCGGGACACGACGGCGGCGCTCGCCGTGCCGGACCGGCGCAGCCGGGCCCTGGCACGCCTCGAGGCCAGGTCCGCGGCCACGGCCGGCGCCGCGGCGGCCCTGGCACAGCTCGGCTGGGGCGCCGCGGTCGTCGGCATCGCCCTCGCCGCGGCCACCGGCCCGTACCACGCCGAGCTCACCGCCGTCCTGCTGCTCGGCGCCGTCACGCTCGCGGAGCCGGTACTGACCCTGCCGGACGCGGCCGTCGCACGCCGTGGCGCGGCCGGTGCCCGGCGGCGCCTCGAGGCGATCGCGGCCGAGCCCTGCCCGGCCCCACCGGCCACGGCGAACCCCGGAGCCGAGGCCCCGCCGATGTCCTCCGTCGACGTCACCGTCAGCGGGCTCACCGCGGGCTGGGACCCGCACCGCGACCCGGCGCTGCGGGACGTCGACCTCGACCTGCCCGCGGGGCGGCGGGTGGCCGTCCTCGGCGTCTCGGGCAGCGGCAAGTCGACACTCGCGTCCGTGCTCGTCCGCCTGCTCGCCCCGCGGCAAGGCCACGTCCGCCTCGGCGGTGCCGACCTGCAGACCCTGCCCGACGCCGCGGTCCGCCGCCACGTCGGGCTGGTCGGCGACGCCGCCGACCACGTCTTCGCCACGACGGTGCGGCACAACCTGCGCCTGGCCCGCCCGTCGGCGACCGACGACGAGCTGCGCGCCGCGCTCGCCCGCGCCCACCTCGGGCCGTGGCTCGACACCCTGCCGGCCGGCCTCGACACCTGGCTCGGCGAGGGCGGCACGACCATCTCCGGCGGGCAGCGGCGACGCCTGGCCATGGCCCGGGCGCTGCTCGCCGACCCGGCACTGCTCGTGCTCGACGAGCCGACCGAAGGACTCGACGAGCCGGCCGCGGCCGCGCTCATGACCGACCTGCTGGCGGCGGCCTCGGGTCGCACGGTGCTGCTGCTGACCCACCGCCGCGACGGCCTCGAGCACGTCGACGAGGTGTACGACCTCGTCGACGGCCGTCTGGCCCGCCGCCCGCTCGCGGCACCGGTCAGCGGCGGGCCAGGAAGCCGAGCACTCGCTCGGTGACGAGCGCGGCCGCGCCGGCGTCGTACGTCGGCAGCGAACCGTCGGTGAACAGGTGCCGATCGCCGGGGTAGACGAACAGCTCCCCGTCGTCGGCCTCCTCGACCAGCGCGCGGGCGGCGTCGATGTCGCCCTCCCCGGCGAAGAACGGGTCCGCGTCCATGCCGTGGACCTGCACCGGCACGCCCGCCGGCCACGGCGCGCCGATCTGGGCGGGCGGCACGCAGGCCTCGAGCAGCACCGCGCCACGGGCCCCGGCCCGGGTCTGCGCCAGCTGCTGCGCGGCCATCACGCCGAGCGAACAGCCGAGGTAGACCAGCTCGGCGGGCAGCCCGTCGGCGGACCGCACGCCCCGCAGCCGGACCTCGTCGAAGCCGACCCGGCCGGCATAGGCCACGCCCTCGTCCAGCGTCGGAAAGGTCCTGCCGTCGTACACGTCCGGTGTGTGCACCATGTGCCCGGCCCGCCGCAACCGGTCGGCGAAGGCCCGGACGCCCTCGGTCAGCCCCTGTGCGTGGTGCAGCAACAGCACCTCTGCCATGCCGATCTCCCTGTCTTTCCGGTGACCTCGGGACCCTACAAGCCATTGCGGACGTTCGACTTCCGGATTGGGTCCGCAGCGTGCCGGCATCGCAGACGGCGGTCGTCCGGCACGGCTACGCCCTCCTCGGGTGTGACCCCGAGGAGGGCGTCCCCCGTTCGGGCGGCCGTCAGTCGAAGTCGGCCACCCGGATCGCGATCACCCGCGGTACCCCGGGTGTTCGCTCAGCGTGAAGAGGGTGTCCGGCATGCTGCTGTCGTCGCCGAAGTAGCTGAGGGACTCGGCGCCGTACGCTCGGCTGAACGCTCTGCGGAGCACGCTCTCCCCTTCCTCGGGTGCCCGGAAACGAGCCGCCATCGACAGGCCTTTGTCACCGACGACTACGATCGACGACAACATCGTCGCTGCCGTGGACGCCGGCGATCGCTAACTCGGACGTTCTCGGACGGAGGGATGTGTGGGCCGGCCGGACCCGGAGGGCGCCGCCGACCTGGACGACCTGGTTGCGCGGCTGCGCCTGCTGAAGGCGTGGGCGGGCGACCCGTCCTACACGGTGATCACCAAACGGATCACCGAGGGCTGGTCACGGGCGGGCCGACCGGCGAGCGAGCTGCCCGGGCGCAGCACGGTGGCCGGATACTTCAGCGCCGGCCGGAGCCGGCTCGACGAGGACCTGCTGGCCGCCATCGCCGAGGCGCTCGGCGGCGACGCTGGCTACGCGGAGCACTGGCGGGCCGCCGTGCGGGCGATTCGCAGCCGCGCCACGGCCGCGTCCTGGGTGGACAGCGCGGCCCGGCTGCCGACCGGGACAGGCACGTTCGTCGGCCGGCGCGACGAGCTGGACCGGTTGCTCACGGCGGACGGCGCGACCGTCGTGGTGTCCGCGATCCGCGGCATGCCCGGCGTGGGCAAGACCACCCTGGCGCTGCACGCCGCGCACCAACTCCTCGCCCGGGGCCGCTTCCAGGACGTGCAGCTCTTCGTCGACCTGCGCGGCTTCGACACCGATTCGCCGCCGGCCGACCCGGCCGCGGTGCTGGCCGACTTCCTGCGCCACCTCGGCGTGCCGGGCGACCGTGTTCCGCCGACTCTCGCCGGGCGGATCGCGAAGTACCGCGAGCTGCTGCACGGTCGGCACGCGCTGATCGTGCTCGACAACGCGTACGACGAGCGGGGCGTGGCCCCGTTGCTGCCCGGGCACCCCACCTGCCTGACCCTGGTCACCAGCCGGCGGACCCTCGCCGGCCTGCCCGACGCGGTCCACCTGCGGCTCGACCCGTTCGCCGCCGACGAGGCCCGCCAGCTGCTGCGGCAGGTCGCCGGCGCGGAACGGGTGGACGCCGACCCGCAGACCGCCGCCCGGATCGCGGAGCTGGTCGGTCACCTCCCGCTCGCGCTCGCGATCGTCGGCGGCCATCTGCGTGACCACCCCGACTGGCTGCTCACCGACTATCTGCGTCCACTGACGACGCTCGCGATGGAGGGCGGGATCGGGGCGGCGCTGACGATGTCCGACCGCAACCTCCCGGTGGAGACGCGGCGCACCCTGCGGCTGCTCGCGCTCCACCCGGGTCAGGAGTGGGACGGGTACGCCGCCGCGGCGCTCACCGGCGAACCGATGGCGGTGGCCCGGGCCCGGCTCGACGAACTCGCCGCCGCGCACCTGGTCCAGCGCCGCGGGCCGGACCGGTACGGGTTCCACGACCTGGTCCGTGCGTACGCCGCCGAGCGGGCGGCGGTGGACGAGCCCGCCAGCCGGAGCCGGGCGGCACTGACCCGCCTGTTCGACCACTACCTGCACGCCGCCGCGATGGCCATGAACACGCTGTACCCGGCCGACAAGGGCCTGCGCCCGGATCCGCCGCCGCCCGCCGGTCCGGAGGTTCCCGGGTTGGGCACCGCCGACGGCGCCCGCGCCTGGCTGGAGGCCGAGCACGCCAACCTGATCGCCGGCGCCGGTCACGCCGCCGACAACGGCTGGCCGGCACACGCCGTCCACCTCGCCGCCACCGTGTGGCGCCATCTCGACATCACCAGCCGCACCGAGGCGATGCTCGCCCTGGCCGAGCAGGCGCTGCCGGGTGCGCGGGCGACGGGCGACCGGGTGTGGGAGGCCCGGATCATGCTGTTCGTCGGCAACAGCCACAACCGCCGCGGCGACTTCGAGGCGGCGGCCCGGCAGCTGCGCCAAGCGGTCGCGATCGCCCGCGAGGCCGGTGACCGGCTCGGCGAGGCGCGCGGGCGCGACCTGCTCGGCTGGGCGCTGGCGCAGCTGGGCCGCCACGACGAGGCGCTGATCCAGATGCGGCACGCGGTGCGGATCGCCCGGCGGATCGGCGACCAGAACGCCGTCGGCTCCGCGCTGAACAACATGGGCATCCTGTTCCAGCGGCAGGGTCGCTACGACGAACTGCTCGCCCTGCTGGACGAGGCGCTCGTCGCCGCCCGCGCCGCGGACAGCCGGGCCACGCAGGCCCGCATCCTGGGCAACATGGGCGTGGCGCACGTCGAGCGCGGCGACCAGGGGGCGGCCCTGCGCCACCTGCGTGAAGCGCTGGCGATCCACCGTGACCTCGGCAACCGTACCGGTGAGGCGATCGCTCTGATCAATATCTCCCGGGCACATCACCAGCGCGGCGACGACGGGCGGGCGTACGGCGAGGCCTGCGACGCCCTCGCGATCCTGCGCGAGACCGGCGACCGTGCTGCCACCGCGTCGGCACTCAACGCCGTCGGCGAGGCCGTCCTCCGGCTGGGCCGCCCCGCCGAGGCGGAGGCCTGCCACCGCGAGGCGCTCGAGGTCGCCATCGAGATCGGCAGCCTGTTCAGCCAGGCCCGCGCCCACACCGGCCTCGGGGACGTCCACCAGGCCACCGCCGACCCGGCCGCGGCGGCCCACCACTGGCGGCAGGCCCTCGCCGCGTACACCGACCTCGACGTCCCTGAGGCACAGCAGGTGCGGGACCGGCTCAGCGCGCAGTGACGGACAGGGCGACGCCTTGACCCGGCCTGGTCCAACTTTTACTCCATCCATCAAAAGTTGGACCAGATAGATTCGAAGCTCTGGACAGGGTGAGCGGAACTCTTCTAGCGTGTCCCGCACGGCACAACGGCGCTTCGGTCATGTGGACGATCCGGACCCGGGGCGCCGTTCGCCGACGCGCCGCATGTGGATGCCCGTCGAAGGAAGCGCCGCCGTCCGGGCGGCTCGCGCGACGGTACCCCAGCTCTCCGGCAACGCCACGCAGAGGGCTCGGCCGCGGATGCGCAACGCGGCCGAGAAGGGCGGGACGGAGCGGTCGGCCGGTGCGGTCGGGAGACGGGATCCTCCCGGCCGCACCGGAGGCCACCCGATGCGCGCGTGATTCCCGCCGCCGGTGAGTAACACGGGCGGCCCACCGTTCGCTCCTTCATTGAGCGCACAACCACCGAGCATCCGAGGGTGCCCTCACGGGAACGTCGCCATTGCCGGCCGGTCCCGAACTTTTTTGTGTCTCGATAAAAGTTCCGCATATTCATCGCCAACTTTTGCTGAGTTCGCTCTATCTTTCGATAGCATCGCGGATATAGGGTGTGCGCTATCGGTGAACCGAGCCAGTCGCTCGTCCCGCGTGAGCGGGATCCCGGCGAGCACTGAGGCGCAGCCCGGCACACCGCTACCGCCAGCACCACCATCGCGACCGACTTGCCGCACGCTTCCCTCCGGGCGTGCCACACCCACCCGCACCGTTCCCCCACCGGATGTCGTCCGCCGACGCCTGCTGGGCCGGGTTTTTCGGCGGTCCGTTCGTCCGGCATTCCCCGCGGAGGAGGTTCCATGAACAGCGCTCCCGGTCGTCGCTTCACCGCGTTCACCGGTTTGCTCGCGCTCGCCGCCAGTGTCCTGGTCGGGGCAGGGTCGGCGTCCGCCCCGGCGGTCGCCGCACCCGCACCGGCCAGCAACGGCATCCAGTACAAGGTCCTGGTCTTCACCAAGGCGATCGGCACGAAACACCCGTCGACCGCGGCGGGCGTCGCCGCCATCAAGCAGCTGGGCAACCAGCTCCGGTTCACCGTCCAGGAGACCGACGACGCCCGCAAGTTCGACGCCCCGCACCTCAAGCAGTTCCGCGTCGTCGTCTTCCTCAACACCTACGGCGACGTGCTCGACGCGGCGCAGCAGGCCGCGTTCGAGGAGTACTACCGTGACGGCGGCGGCTTCGTCGGCGTCCACTCGGCGATCGAGACCGAGACGGACTGGTCGTTCCTCACCGACGTGCTCGGCACCAGGGCGGCCGGCTCGTCCGAGGTCACGCAGGCCACGATCAAGGTCGCTGACCGGGTCCATCCGGCGTCGAAGACGCTGCCGGAGTCCTGGAAGCGCACCGACCAGTGGTACAACTTCACCTCCAACGTGCGCGGCAAGTCGCACGTCCTGGCGACCGTCGACGAGAGCACCTACGCCGGCGGCACGATGGGCTTCGACCACCCGATCACCTGGTGCAAGGACTACCAGGGCGGCCGTTCGTTCTACACCGGGCTCGGCGACACCCCCGCCAGCTTCGGCACCCAGGACCTGCGGGCGCACCTCGGCGGCGCGATCCAGTGGGCCTCCGGCACGACCGACGGCGACTGCGGCGCGACCGTGCTGGCGAACTACCAGATGGACACCATCGCGGCCCCGCCGAACGTCGGCGAGCCGATCGGCTTCGACGTGCTGCCCGACGGCCGGGTCCTGCAGACCGACCGCCGCGGCATCCTCCGGCTGCACGACCCGGCTGCGAACGCCAGCCACGTGCTGGCCCAGATCCCGGTCTACATGGCGAGTGAGGACGGTCTGTACGGCCCGGCCGTCGACAACAATTTCGCCACCAACCACTGGGTCTATCTGTATTACTCGCCGCTGACCCAGGAGGCGCCGTTCCCGCAGACGACGCCGACCGCGAACTCCCCGACGACCGGTGCCGACCCGAGCGTCTGGGATCCGTGGAAGGGCTACTTCCAGCTGTCGCGGTTCAAGTTCGTCGACGGGCCCGACCCGACCATCGACCTGACCTCCGAGCAGAAGATCCTCAAGGTGCCGGTCGACCGCGGGGCCTGCTGCCACGTCGCGGGTGACATCACCTTCGACAAGGACAACAACCTGTGGATGGTGACCGGCGACGACACCCCGGCGGGTGGCGGCAACTCCGGTGGCTTCGGGCCGTTCAACGACATGATCACCACGACCGGGCTGTACAACGCCCCGTACGTCGACGCCCGGCGCTCGGCGATGAACACGAACGACCTGCGCGGCAAGGTGCTGCGCATCAAGGTCCAGGACGACGGCTCGTACACCGTCCCGGCGGGCAACCTGTTCACCGGCAACGAGGAGGGCGGCGGCAAGACCCGGCCCGAAATCTACGCCATGGGCTTCCGCAACCCGTTCCGCATCACCGTGGACAGCGACGGCGTCGCCTACGTCACCGACTACTCGCCCGACTCGTCGACGCCGCAGGTGTTCCGCGGCCCGGCAGGCACCGGCCGGCTGGAGATCGTGCGGAAACCGTCCAACTACGGCTGGCCGCTGTGCTACTCGCCGGACCTGCCGTACTACCGGTGGAACTTCAACACCTCGACGCCGCTGGACAACCCGCCGCAGGCGTTCGAGTGCAACAACCCGGACCACGGCCCGGCCAACACCTCGCGGTGGAACACCGGCCTGACCTACGCGCCGCCGATCGCGCAGCCGGACCTGTGGTACTCCTTCCAGGACAACAACGCGGCCAACCCGCTCGGCACGCCCTGCGCGGCCTACTACACGCAGAACCCGCCCGGCAAGTGCCCGCAGCTGTTCCCGGAGCTCGGCACCGGCGGCGTCGGGCCGCACGGCGCGGCCAAGTACGAGTACGACGCGAACAACCCCAATCCGACGAAGTTCCCGGCGTACTACGACCAGTCCATCTTCTTCGGCGAGTTCACCCGCGACTACCTGCGGGAGATCCGCCTGGACTCCTCCGGGCAGGTCTTCAAGATCAATGACCTGCTCAGCTGCGGCCAGGGCCCACCGACGACCGCACGCCCGTTCCTGTGCGACAACCCCATGGACATGAAGTGGGGCAAGGACGGCAACTTCTACCTGCTGACCTACGGCGACGGCTTCTTCACGGCCAACCCCGACGCCGCACTGGTGAAGTTCAGCTACGTGAAGGGCACGCGGGCACCGATCGCGAAGCTCGCCGCCACCCCGACCGACGGTGTCGGGCCACTGACCGTCGCGTTCTCCAGTGAGGGCTCGAACGACCCGGACCCGGGCGACTCCATCAAGTTCGCCTGGGACTTCGACGGCAACGGCACGACCGACTCGGTCGATCCGAACCCGACCTTCACGTACACCACCAACGGGGTGTACACGGCGCGGCTGACCGTCACCGACTCCAGCGGCAAGACCGCGTCGGCGAACACGACGATCACCGTCGGCAACACCGCACCGACGGTCAACGTCACCGTGCCGATCGAGGGCGGACTGTTCGCCTTCGGCGACACGATCCCGTTCAACGTCACGGTCAGCGATCCGCAGGACGGAGCGATCGACTGCTCCCGCGTGCAGGTGACGTTCGTGCTCGGGCACGACAGCCACGGCCACGCCGAGTCCACCGCGACCGGCTGCTCCGGAACGCTGCCGACCTTCGCCGAGGACGTCTCCCACGGCGGCAACGTGTTCGGCGTGATCAGCGCGTCGTACACGGATCTGGGCGGTCCCGGCGGCATCCCGGCGCTGAGCACCGTCGACCAGGCGACCATCCGGCAGAAGAAGCAGGAGGTCGAGTTCGCGATCGACCAGTCCGGGACGAACACCGCGGCGACCACCGACACCGGCGGCGGGCTGCAACGCGGCAGCCTCGGCAACGGCGACTGGATCGCCCTCAACGGGACGATCGATCTTAAAAACATCAACTCGCTGACGTTCCGCACGTCCGGTGGTACCGGCGCGGTCGAGGTCCGCCTCGACGCTGTCGACGGGCCGGTGCTCACCACGGTCACCATCGCGGCCACGGCGAGCCAGACCACCTATCAGAGCCAGACCTTCCCGATCACGGACCCCGGCGGGGCACACCGGATCTATCTGGTGTTCCGTCCCGTCGCGGGCGGGCCGACGAACAACTTCTTCAACCTCAACTGGGTGGAGTTCGGCGGCCAGGGCGTGAGCGCGCCCTAGCACCACCACCGCGGCGGAGTGCGCCGGCCCCGCATGCGGCGCACTCCGCCCCCGGTCAGAACCACACGCACAAAACAGCAGAAGGAGCAACGCATGTCCGGAAAGATCAGCCGGCGCCGGTTACTGGCCGGCGCGGGCCTCACGGCCGCAGCCGCGTTCACCCCGCTCGGCCCCGCGTCCGTCTTCTCCCCGACGTCCGCGAGCGCCGCCAACGGCCGGCTCATCCCCCCAGGCAAGCTCGGCACCATCACCTACAGCCAGCGCGACGTGCCGACCCGCATCGGCATCGCCGCGAGCGCCGCGCTCGGCGTGGCGCCGACGATGGGCTACCTGGGCGGCCCCAACTTCCCGAAGGACCCGACCGACCTCGGTCCGCTGGTGCCGCTGCCGGGCGGCTGGCTGGAGCTGTTCGAGTTCCTGGCCAAGTGCGGCTTCAAGCAGATCGAGTTCGCCGGTTACGGCCAGCACGCCTCGAACCCGGGCGGCGCCGCGCCGAACCCGGCCCCGGGCGGCACGACCACGCCGGAGTCGCGTGCGGCCTACCTGGCGTACGCCCGGACCCTGCGCGGGTTCCTGGACGCCTTCGGGCTGCAGGCGATCGGCAACCACGGGTTCGTCCCGAACACCTGGAACGGCCCGGGCAGCGCCGGCGGCGCGATGTCCACGCAGGACTACGAGCGGCTGCAGACCGAGCTCGAGTTCGCGTCGATCCTCGGCATGCCGTACATGGGCACGGGCAACGACCCGACGAGCGCCAACAACCGCAACATCGAGCCGTGGACCGTCGCGGGCGAGAAGTGGTCGGCGCTGAACGAGATCAGCGTCGGACAGTGGGGCATCCACATGTACACCCACAACCACTCGCCGGCGTACAACTTCCTGCAGGACGGTCCGATGGTCACCATCACGCAGGACCGTGTCACCGGCGCGCCGATCACGCCGAGGCAGGTCCGCGGCGAGTCCGGCAAGCGGCTCATGCAGCACTACCTCGACATCACCAGCCCCGACCTCGTCGTCATCGAGATGGACGTCTACTGGGCCCACGTCGCTCAGCACCAGCACCGCTGGCGCTACGACTGGGAGGGCAACCGCGTCGAGGACATCTTCGACCCGACCGCCCAGGTCGCCAAGCAGACCAAGCGGTACGCGCTGTTCCACGCCAAGGACGGCGACGCCACCGGCCAGGCCCCCGGCGTGGGCGACGGCTACTCGTGGATCCCGTTCGGCGACCCCCGCAGCGACATCAACTACAAGGGGTTCTACAGCAACATCGGCGCCAAGGGCTACCACAACTCGAACTACGAGCAGGACAACGCCCCCGGCGGCAACGGCGACCCCGGCCAGTCGCTGCGATTCTCCAAGATCAGCGCCGCGGGCATGACCGGCCTGCGCGGCTAGCGCGATCCACCAACGTTGATCTTGTAGTTGTGGTGCCGCGACACTTCCGCGACGTCCGGGTTTGTTAGGCACCACAACTGCAAGATCGACGCGCCCGAACCGGGGTTTGTCGTCGGATTGTCACGCTTCCGCGGAATCGCCGCCATGAGCCCCGACGACGATGACGACAGGGCGGGCAGGCGACGAAGGAGCTGGACATGACGGTGTTGCACGTCCCGGACGGTTCCGACTTCAGCCTCGTGTGCGACGGGTGCGGCATGACCGTACACCACCTCGGCGCCAGCCTGCACAACTGGGATCTCGTCTGGAGCCTGTTCAGAAGGCATGGCTGGATCGGTGTGCGCTCGTCCTGCGGCCCTCACGGCTGCCCCAGGTGCACCCTGCGGGCCGGGCTGGTGGCCGACCAGTAGACGCCCGGACGCCGTCAGCCGGCGACGGTCGTCGGCGTGGCCGCGCGCAGCCATCCCAGTGCCTCGGCCCGCTCGGCGAAGTTCGGCAGCAGGTGCTCGACCGAGAGCATCCGCAGTGCGTCCAGCACACGTTGCGACGCTCCGACGAGACAGACCCGGGCACCGTGCCGGGCCGCACGGGCCTGCGCCCGCACCAGAACCGCGAGCGTGCCGGAGTCGATGGAGGGCACGCTCGTGACGTCGAACAGGACGTGCTGCATCGGGCGCACGTTCGTCATGAGCACGTCGTAGAGCCGGGCGATGGCCGCGAGGTGCAGATCGCCCTTGAACTCGATGAGGACGACGCCGGCCACCTCGCTCACGCTGAGCCGCTGCGACCCGCGGCCCGCCGGCATCCGGGTCTCCCGCTCGAAGGACTGCTCGACCATGCTCCTGCGGGAGTTGGAGTCCGCGCATCGGCCACAGGCGTGCGGACCGGTCGGCAGGTCGGCGCCTCGCCAGCCGTCCTCGACGAACAGGCTCCACGCGACGTTCCAGGTGCCCATCGTGGGCGCGAGGCCGGTCACCAACTGGCCGCAGCCGTCGCAAGCAAGGCTGAAGTTCGTGCCGTCCCGGCTCAACAGTGCGGTCATCGACGTTCCTCTCAGTTCGAGCGCGCCGATGCCACGATTACGGGCGAGTGTGGCCGAACTACCGCGGTCTTGTGACAGTCGTGTGACGGTCGGCGAGGAACGGCGGCCCGCGGCCACGGTGGCGGCGGTGGAGCGCAGACGGGGGCCCTTTAACCGCTCCACCGCCGGTCCTGGGTCAATCCGGCGAGCCGTTTCCCACCGATGCATCGAGCCTGCCGGTTGAACGAGCCGCAAGTAGCGTGCGTTCGCGATGTGGCGGTCATCCCGCGATCACGTAACGGTTGCGTGACAGATCTGCGGCTCCAGGGCTCTGTGGTTGCCACCCATTTGCCAGCGGCGATGTGCACACGCTGAGATCTTCAGGTGACCGAAGATTCTGCAACCCGGCGGCGGACCCCCTCGCCCGATGGTCCCGCGTCCCGCATCTCCCGCACGGCGCGATGGGCCGCGAACGTCGCGCAGTCACGGGCATTCGAGGCGTTGATCGTCGTCGTCATCGGCGCGAACGCACTGGTACTCGGCATCGAAACGTATCCGCACCTGGGGACGGCCGGCCAACTGCTGAACGGGCTGGAGTGGTTCTTCCGGATCGTCTTCGTCGCCGAGATCACCATCCGGATCCTGGCGCACGGCAACCGGCCCCAGGACTTCTTCAAACAGGGCTGGAACGTCTTCGACTTCGTCGTGATCGCCGCCGCGTTCATCCCGGGCCTGCACGGCGACTCCACGGCCCTGCGGGTGATCCGCATCGCCCGGGTGGTACGGCTGGTGCGTTTCTCGCCCGGGCTGCGCACGATCGTCGCCGCGCTGCTGCGCAGCCTGCCCGGCGTCGGCGGCTTCCTCGCCCTGGCCCTGGTGACCCTGTACGTCTACGGGATGGCCGGCTGGCTGATCTTCGGCAATACCTATCCGGAAGAGTACGGCACCATCGGCCAGGCCGCGCTGACCCTGTTCGTGCTGTTGTCGCTGGAGACGTTGCCGGACCTGATCGAGCAGGGCATGGCGCTGTCGCCCTGGACGCTCGTGTACTACGTCAGCTTCGTGCTCATCACCGTGAACCTGCTGGTGAACATCCTGATCGCGGTCATCGTCAACTCGATGGAGGAGGCCCGCCGGCTGGAGATGACCGAACGGCTGGCCGCCGACTTCGACGAGGACGGCGACGGCGTGCCGGACGACATCGACCGGATCGTCATCAGCCAGCGGCTGGACGACCTGCGGACACTGCTCCACGAGCTGGAACGGGACCTGCGGATCGACCGTGACGACCGCCGCCGGACGGACACGTAGGGCTGCGCCGTGCGGCGACGAATGCAGCTGTACCTCACCGGAAGGCCTGGGCCAGCAGCAGCCCGACGGCGGCAGCACCGAGGCCGGCCACCACCGAGGCGATCACGTTCATCACGGCGTAGAACCGGGCCCCGTCCTGGACCAGCCGGAACGTCTCGTAGCTGAACGTCGAATACGTCGTCAGCGCACCGCAGAACCCGGTGCCCAGCACCGCCGCCACCGCCGGGCTCGCGGGCAGGCCGACGAGCAGCCCGAGCAACAGCGACCCGGCCACGTTCACCGTCAGCGTGCCCCATGGGAACGCGGAGTCGTGCCGGGCCTGGATCGCCCGATCCGCGAGATACCGCAGTGGCGCGCCGACGGCGGCACCGACGACGACGAGCAGCAGCGTCACCACGCACCAGCCTTCCTGCCGGCCTGTCCGCGCCACCGTCCCACCACACGGGCGGTCGCCGTCGCCCCGGCCCACACCGCCAGCAGCGCACCGACCACGGTCGCGCCCAGGTAGGCCAGCGCCACCCACGGCGACCCTGCCTCCGCGGTCCGGTGGATGTCGACCGCATAGGTGGAAAACGTGGTGTAGCCGCCCAGCACCCCGACACCCAGGAACGGACGCAGCAGCCGCCGGCCGGGGACCACCTCGGTCACCACCACCATGAGCACACCGATGAGCAGGCACCCCGACACGTTGACCACGAAGGTCGACCACGGGAATCCGCCCGCCGGATGCGGCCAGGCCGTCGACAACCCGTGGCGGGCCAGCGCCCCGCACACCCCGCCCGCGGAGATGGCCGCCAGCACCGGCACCGGACTCGGCCGCAGCTCCGCCCGGTCCGCGGGCACGTGCAGATCGACATCCGGATCCACCGCGGCTGGATTGCGCTCGCTCACACCGGTCCCTCCCCTACCAGGGCACACAACAGCTCACTGGCAGGGACCGTTGGCGTCGTCGCAGTTCACCCCGGACAGGGGGTCGGCGGGCCCCACCGCCGGTGGCACCGATCCACGATGCCACCGACAGCGTAGCGGCCGGACTCCGCGGAGCGCCTCGCGACCCTCCTGGCCGCCGGGTCTGCCGCCTGAACGCCGCCCGTCACGTCGCTCAGCGCTGGATGGCCTTGGTCTCCAGGAACTCCTCGAGACCGTGGCGGCCGAACTCGCGACCGTTGCCGGACTGCTTGTAGCCGCCGAACGGGGCGAGCGGGTTCCAATGGCCGCCGTTGACGTCGACCTGGCCGGCACGCAGCCGCTTCGCCACCGCGAGCGCGTGCTCGGGCTCGCCGAACACACCGCTGGTGAGGCCGTACATCGTGCTGTTGGCGATCTCGACGGCTTCGTCCTCGTCGGCGTACGGAATGATCGTCAGCACCGGGCCGAAGATCTCCTCCTGGGCGATGACGGAGTCCGGGTCGACGTCGGCGAAGATCGTCGGCCGGACGTACGCACCCTTCTCCAGTCCCTCCGGCCGCCCGGGACCACCGAGGACCAGCGTCGCGCCGTCGGCGATGCCGCGCTCGATGTAGCCGTTGACCTTCTCGCGGTGGGCCTCGGAGGCCATCGGGCCGATCCGGGTGGCCTCGTCGCCCGGGTCGCCGACGGTGTACTGCGCGGCGGCGGCGAGCGCCAGCTGTACGACCTCCTCCTGGCGCGCCGCCGGCACGAGCATGCGTGGCCAGGCACCGCAGACCTGGCCGCCGTTGATGAACACCATCCGCAGCCCGGTCTCGACCGCGGTGGGCAGGTCGGCGTCGTCGAGGATCAGGTTGGCGCCCTTACCCCCGAGCTCGAGCGCGACCCGCTTGACGGTTGCGGCGGCGACCGCGGCGATCCGCCGGCCGGCCCGGGTGGAGCCGGTGAACGAGATCATGTCGATGTCCGGGTGCGCGGCGATGGCCTCGCCGACGACCTCTCCCGTGCCGTAGACGACGTTGAAGACCCCGGCCGGCAGGCCCGCCTCGGCGGTCACCTCCGCGAGGATCCGTGCGGTCAGCGGCGCGACCTCCGACGGTTTGAACACCATGGTGTTCCCCGCGATCAGCGCGGGCGCCAGCTTCGACACGATCTGCTGCAGCGGGAAGTTCCACGGCGTGATCGCGCCCACCACGCCGATCGGCTCCCGCACGATCAGTGAGTTTCCGACCTCCTCGGTCCAGTCGTACTCCGTCGCGAGCCCGGCGAAGGACTCCACGACCGCGATCGGGAAGCCGACCTGGGCGGTGCGGGACAAGGTGAGCGGGGCGCCCATCTCGGCCGTGACGGCGGCGGCGATCTCCTCGGTCCGGGCCCGCAGGCCGTCGCCGATCCGCCGGACGACGGCGGCACGCTCGGCCGGAACGGTCGCGGCCCAGCCCGGGAGGGCGGCGCGGGCAGCGGCGACCGCGCGGTCCACGTCGGCGGGGGTACCGGCGGGCACCTCGGCGACGACTCCCCCGTCCGCCGGGTTCAGGACGGTGATGGTTTCGGCGGTACCGGCGGGAACGACCTTGCCGTCGATCCAGTGGCCGGCCGCGCTGTGTGCATGTTCGGTCATGGGTCCGACTCTCGGCCGGCGGGATCGGCGCAGCCAGGGCCTGACGATCCCTGGCTGTTCCGGGCATCCGCTGCGACGCTTGGCGCCCGGCGGAAACACGGCCGGCCAGAGCGTTGTTGCAGGAGAGGTGACCATGGACCGCGCGCGACTCGCGGAGTTCCTCCGGACCCGGCGTGAGGCGCTGCAACCGGAGGATGTCGGCCTGCCTCGTGGCCAGCGGCGGCGGCGCACCGGTGGGCTGCGCCGCGAGGAGGTGGCGGCGCTCAGCGACATGTCCACCGACTACTACAGCCGGATCGAGCAGCAGCGCGGGCCGCACCCGTCCGAGCAGATGCTCGCCGCGATCGCCCGCGGCCTGCGGCTCTCCCTGGAGGAGCGGGACCATCTGTTCCGGCTCGGCGGCTACCCCACCCCGCAACGGGTGCGGCGCAACGACCACATCAACCCCGGCATGATGCGCATCTTCGACGGCCTCGGCGAGGCCGCCGCCCAGGTGGTGAGCGACCTCGGCGAGACGCTGCGGCAGACCCGGCTCGCCGGCGCCCTGCTGGGCGACGAGACCGGCCACACCGGCCTCGCCCGCAGCCTGCACTACCGCTGGTTCACCGACCCCGATGCCCGGCGCCACTACGTCGAGGACGACCATCCGGCGCACAGCCGGCTCTTCGCGTCGGACCTGCACCGTGCCTACACCCGCGACGGCAAGGACTCCCGGGCCGGGGACATCGTCGAGGCCCTCCTCGCCCGCAGCCCCGAGTTCGCCGACCTGTGGCGCGCGCATCCGGTCCCGGGCCCGTACTGCGCACCGAAGCGCATCCAGCATCCGCAGGTCGGGCTGCTCGAACTACACTGCCAGGTCCTGCTGGATCCCGACCACTCCCAGTCGCTGCAGGTCTTCACCGCCACCCCGGGCAGCGAGAGCCACGAGAAGCTGCGACTGCTGTCGGTCATCGCCGGCCAGGAGCTGTGACGCCGGGGCCGTGTGGAACGGCATCACACCGGACAGCAACGAGTCGGCGGTGTCGCGGCGAGTTGTTCAGCAGGTGTTGCGGACGCCCGAGCGGGTGAAGACGTGGATCGCGACGACCCGCTCCGGCAACTGCGGCGACGCCCAGGTCGTCTCGTAGTCGCGCGTGATCCGCGCGCTCTCGGCCTCGGTGAGCAGCGCCGCGTAGACGGTCACCTGCTCGCCCGCCCGGCCGTCGCCGAACGCGACCTGGCGCATCGTCCACGTGCGGCGGTCACGGTCGGCCTCGGCCGCCAGCGCCGTGACGTAGTAGAGGTCACCGCCCCTGGCGTACAACCGCAACTCGAAACCCTCGGGCACCAGGCCGGTGCCGGTGATGATCTCGCAGGAGCCGACCGGACCGTGGTCGGCGAACGCGAACGGCGACTCCGGCGGGGTCACCGGAGTCCGGTTCAGGAAAACCAGCCCGGCACCGACGACGGCCACGAGCGCGGCTGCCGCCGCCAGCAGCCGGACGCGCCGTCGCCGCGGCCGGGCGGAAGGTGCGGGCGGGCCGGCGTCCGGCAGGGACAGCCACGCCGACGAGGAGTACGCCTTCTCGAGCAGGTCGATGTGCACGCGCCGGAAGCCGGCGCCGGATAGCCCCGCGTAGCCGTGCACGACGACGTCCTGGAACAGGTCGTCGGTGACCGCGACGACGAGGTCCCGGCCGGCGTCGGACTCCAGCGCGGCGCGCAGCTCGGACGCGTTGACCAGGCGGCACGCGTCGACGACGGCCTTGCCGACGAAGCCGGTGGCCGCACGGTGGGTCACGCCCTGGGCCAACGCCAGCCGGAGACGCAGCCGGTCGCCGCCGGCGCGGTTCGCCTCGGCCAGGCCGTCCGTCAGCCGCCGCACGACGGCGCCGATCGCGGCGCCCTCGTCGATCGCCGCCGGCAGCAGGACGAGCTGGCCGTCGCCGCGGTCCTGGCGTTCCACCCTGGACCGGCGCAGCCCGGCCGCATCGAGCGCCTGGTCGAGCAGGCGTTTGAGCACCGCCTGCGCCCGCAGCTGTCCGGCGTTGTCGAGGGCGCTGTACCGCTGCACGTCGACCGCGAGGCAGAGCCGGCGGATGGCCGGGGACGTGCCCGACGTCATCGGGGTGCCGTGATGAGGGCCGGCCGGTCACCGGGCCTCGGGTAGGTCCTGTTGATGCGGCGAGCATAACGACGGCGGTGCCGGGCGGCGGAGATCCGTTCGGTTGCTCCCGCCGCCCGACAGGTCCGGCACCGAAAGCCGCCCGGGCAGGGCCTCGACGGTCATCCGGGCTCGGCGGTCACAGCTTCCCGGAGATCTCCTCGCCCACCTTGGTCCACTGCTCGGCGGTGAGTGCGGCCTTCGGCGTCACCGTCAGGGCCACCACCGTCCCGCCCTTGCTCACGCCGACCCCGTCGTCCGTGGTGAACACGCCCGTCTTCGGAGCCGCCGTCTGCAGCCGGGTGATGCGGACCTTGGTGCCGCTCGCGCTGGTGTGCGTACAGCCGACGCCGACGTCCGTGGTGATCACCCGCTGGTCGATCCGCCCGCCGGCCAGCGTGGCCAGCGTGTCCTTCCCGACCATTCCGCAGACCGCGTCGGCGTCGACCTGACCGACCGGCACCTTGCGCGGGACGGCGGTGCCGTCGATCCGGTCGAGGAGCATGCCGAGGTTCGTGTCGAGCGTGTCGAAGGTCATCTCGGCCGCGTGGCCACTGGTCTCGCTGGTCGACACGAAGACGGCGACCACGACGTTGCCGCGCTGGCGGAAGCCGAGCGCGCCGCGCCCGCCCGTGTAGGGAAACTCGACGTCGAAGCCGCCCCACCGCGTCCGTCCCGCCCGCTGGGCATCGGTACCGCCCGCCGCGGCGGTCCGGGTCGCCGCGGTCACCGACTCGCACGCCGTGGCGGTCGTCTTCAGCTGGGCGAGGAACGCCTCGGCCGCGGCGGTGTCCGGGAGCACCACACCGAAGGAGGACGTGCGCAGGTACTTGTCGGTCATGCCCGACTCGAGGTGACCACCGGCGCTCGCCGGCGTCGGCACCTTCTGCTTGCCGCAGGCAGGGATCTCGCTGCCGGTGGTGACCCGGATGGTGGCGATGGTCCCGGAGAGCAGGCCCGTGGTCTGCCAGGCCGCGCCGGCGGGGTACCGGTCCCAGAGCTCGTCGGCGGTCAGCCGGAACCCGGCCGAGGCCTGCGGTGACGGCTCGCGCTGGTCACCGCTGCCGGCACCGCCGCCGTCGCCACAACCAGCGGCCGCCAGCGCCACTGCGACGCCGACGACCAGAACAGACCACCTCATGCACGCTCCTTCGTCGTTCCGAGGACACGATGACGGGTGCGCGGCCGGCAGATGCCGTCACATGAGGGGATCGGCGTAACCGGTGCCGGGCAGGTGTCGCGGATGTCCGACCGGGTAGCACTGCCGGGGATCGCGAGGGGGCCGACGTGGTCGAGGACGGCTTGGTGGCATTCGGCCAGATTCTGCTCGCTGCCGTGCTGGGCGCCGTGGTCGGCGTGGAACGGGAGCTCGGTGCGCAGCCGGCCGGGCTGCGCACCCACATGCTCGTCTCACTCGGCGCGGCCCTCTTCACGCTCGCCGGGGCCGGGCTGCCGCACACCGACCCGACGCGGGTGGCCGCGCAGGTGGTCACCGGCATCGGGTTCCTCGGCGGCGGCGCGATCTTCAAGGAGGGCGTCACGGTCCGGGGCCTGACCACGGCGGCCTCGTTGTGGGTGACCGCCTCCATCGGTCTGGCCGTCGGGCTGCGCGCGTGGCAGGCTGCCGTGGCCGTCACCGCGCTCACGGTCGCCGTGCTGTGGCTGGTCAAGCAGGCCGAACGCCACTTCCTGCAACTCCGGCGAAACCTGGTGCTGTGCGTGGCGCTCAAAAACGGTGTCTCGCTCGACGAGGTGGAGCACGAGATGCTGCGGGTGCTGCCCCGGGCCAAGGTCCTGCGCGTCACGTACGCCGAGCACGAGCAGGTGATCGAAGTGACGGCCCGGCCACCGACGACGGCCTCGCTGCCGCAGCTCGCCGAGGCGCTGCGCCGGCTGCCCGGTGTCGCGGGCGTCAACGTGTCCGGCTGATCCCAGCGGCCGCCGGGGAATGTGCCCCGTCGAGCGACTGCCGGTCCGGCCGGGTCATCTGCGGGCGCGGGTGTTCCGGCGAGGCTACCGGAGGTCGGCGGCGACGGCGATCCGCAGGTAGGCGTCGACCCAGCCGCGGACCGCCGGCTCGCCCGGGTCGGGGCCGATCAGCGCCCCGAACACGGTCAGCGCCTCACCTGCCCGGCGCAGGCCCGCCGCGTCGAGTGCCTCGGCGGCGTTGCGGAGCCGGCCACCGTACGTCGCGGGAAGGTGCGCCAGCCCGCGGTGCGGCACCTCGGCGAGCACCGTCCTGGCGCCGTCCAGCGCGGCGACGATCGGATCCGGCTCGGGGGCCGCACCGCCGTCGAGCGCCGCGTTCGCGTCGGCCGGCGCGAGGTCGGGCACGACGAGCACCCCGTCGACGGCGAACGCGAACGGCTCGACCACGATGCCGCCGCCGGTGCGGTGCACGACGCCGGAGACGAACCGCACCTCGCCGTGGTCACCGGCGAGTGCCCGGGCGATCGCGTCGAGGGCACCGGGCGCCGCCCGCGAATAGGTCGCGGTGATCGTCGCCGGTGTGCCGGCCGCGTCCTCGAACACGGCGTCGAGGCGCTGGTGCCCGGGCGAGTACCGCAGCGCGCGGACCGCCGAAACGGCGACCACCCGCACGAGTTCGGCTTCGACCCGCGGCCGGACCATCCGCGGCGGCATGGCGTCGAGCTCGGCGGCGAGTGCGTCCAGGTCGCGCACGACAAGCCGGTCGGGCAGGTCGTCCCAGGCGCCGCGGGACGGCGTGACGGTGGTCTGCGCGACCCGTCCGGTCGCCAGCCGTACGGCGCGGCTGGCGCTGCGGACGGCGGACTCGGTGACGAGATTGCCCGCCGCGAGCGCGGCGACGGTCGTCCCGGCGAGCCGGCGGCGGGCGAGGACCGCGCCCGGCTCGTCGGCCGCCCATCCCCTGCGCAGCACCAGCACGGTCGCGCTGTCACCGTGCGCGAAGTAGAACTCGGCGACCCGCTCCTCACCGACCGCCCGCACACGGCAGCCCAGGCCGTCGAGGCGCGCGCGGCGCAGCGGGGTCTCCGCCGCCTCCTCGGTGCCGAGCACGCGCGAACGCAGCCCGGCACCCCGGTTGACGACGGCACGGTGCCGGGCGTGCAGCTCGGCGAGCAGGTCGGCGGTCGTCTCCGGCCGGTACCGCGTGCTGCGGTCACGATAGGCGGCAAGCTGATCGTCGAGGTCGCCGACGGCGAGCAGCGGCCAGCGAAGGCCGGCCGCGTCCAGACGGCGGCGCACGTCGGCGGTCGCGGCGCCGAGCCCCTGCCCCGCATGGACGGCACCGTCCCGCAGGATCACGTCGGCCAGCGCGAGCACCGGCTCCATCCCGGAGCCGCCGCCCTCCGCCGGCCGGCCGCCGACCTCGACCTGCGCCTCGGCCGCACCGGGCGCGACCTCGTCCGCGGCCCGGAACGCCCACACGGCGAGCGCGATCACGTCGTCACGGGTGCCGGCGACCGCGTCGGTGTGGACGAAGCCGAGGTCGTGCGGGACCAGGAACCGTACCGTGGCCGAGCCGAGCTCCACCCGCGGCGCCCCCTCGACGGCGGACGGCCGGTGGATCCGGGCGACGTAGCCGGCCCGCTCCGCCCGCCGGGCGGCGGTGAGCAGCCGGCTGCCGATCCGTGCCTCGAGGTCGGCGTCGGTGAAGTCGCCGGGCGACCAGGCGAGGACCGGCGCGCTGCCCGCTGTCCCGGCCGCCTCCGGCACGTCCCCGGCAGGCAGCGCCGGTCCGACCGATGCCGGTGGCTCGCCTGGCGACGAGGCCGCAGCGGGTCCGGCCGGTGCGGGTGTCTTCCCTGCCGACAGGGCCGCAGCGGGTCCGGCCGCCTCGAAGCCGTCCATGCCCTCCGTGCCGTCCATGCCGACCGCGCCGACCGGACCCGACACGGGGCCCGGCGCCGGACCCGGCACCGGATCGGCCGCGCCGGACGCCGCGGCGCCGGCCGGGGTCGCGGCGCCGGCCGGGGTCGCGGCGCCGGCCGGGGTCGCGGCGCCGGCCGAGGTCGCGGCGCCGGCCGGGGTCGCCGCCTGCCGTTGGTAGGCGAGCACGAGGCCGAGCACGTGCCGGCAGGTGCCGATCGCGCCGCAGGTGCACTTGCCGGCGTCGAGCCCGCCCGTCGGCAGGCTCGGCGTGGCCCCGTCGGGAAAGGTGCAGCGGATCGTGCCGTCGGCGTCCACGTCGACCGGTGGCGGCGCCGCCTCGACCTCCTTCGTGGCCCGCTTGACCAGGCCACGGTTGGTGAGCGCGGCGAGAGCGTCGGGGGTGAGCGCGAGCAGGTCGGTTCTCATCGGCCGATGCTTTCCGCGACGAAGCCGGCCAGCTCGCCGGGGGTCATCGCGCCGACGAACGCGCCCACGCCGGCGAGCCGCTGGGCGGTCCCCCGGTCGAAGTCGGGGTTGGCGGCCTCGTCCAGCGCGGCCAGCCCGAGGACCTTCGTCCCCTGCTGGACGAGGTCGCGGACGAGGCGGATCAGTCGTTCCGGATCACCGCCTTCGTAGAAGTCGGTGATCAGGGCGATGATCGTCCGGCGCGGCTGCTCGACGAGCTGTGCGGCGTACGCGACGGCGCGTGCGATGTCCGTGCCCCCGCCGAGCTGGACCCGCATGAGCACGTCGACCGGGTCGTCGACCTCGCCGCTCAGGTCGACGATCTCGGTGTCGAACGCGACCAAGTGGGTCTTGACCCCGGGCAGGCCCCACAGGCACGCGGCGGTGACCGCCGAGTGGATCACCGAGTCGACCATCGAGCCGGACTGGTCGACGAGCAGGATCACCTGCCACTGGTCGAGGTGCCGGCGGGTGCGGGAGACGAAGTGCGGGGTCTCGATGTACACCCGGCGCTCGTCCGGCCGGTAGTGCCGGAGGTTCTCGCGGAGCGTCCGCCGCACGTCGAAGTTGCGGGCCAGCTTGAACCGGCTGGGCCGGCGGGCCTTCGCCCCGGAGAACGCCTGCCGCACCTCGGTGGCGAGCTTCTCCATCAGCTCGCGCACGACCGCCTCGACGATACGGCGGGCGAGTCGCAGCACCTCCGGGTTCATCAGGTGCTTGGTGCGCAGGACCGCCCGCAGCAGGGCCGCGCTCGGCTCGACCCGGGCGAGGACGGCCGGGTCGGTGACGACGTCGTGGATCTGGTACCGCTCGACGGCGTCCCGCTGCAGCCGCTCGATCGTCTCCTTCGGGAAGAGCCGGGTGATCTGGTCGAGCCAGTCGACGGTCGTGAGCACCGACGGTCCGTCGCCGCCGTGCCGGGACGTGGGCCGGCGGACACCGCGCCGGTCGAGGTCCTCGTCCCGGCTGTAGAGCCAGTCGAGCGCGGCGTCCCGGGACTGTCCCTGCGCGGTGAGGTGCCCGCCGCCGAGTCCGTCCTCGGCCGCCTCGCCGAGAACGAGCCGCCAGCGTTCCAGGGCCGGTTCGGTCATTGCTCCACCTCACTGGGCTCGGCAGGTCGGTCGGCGGACAGCAGGCCTTCCCGGTGCAGGACGGCGTCGACCCGCGCGTCGAGGACCGTGCCCGCCGCGACGATCTCGGCGCCGACGGGCAGGCGCAGCAGGGCGCGTCCGGAGCCGGCCAGGCCGCGCCGGGCCAGCACGTGCCGGGCGATCGTCTCGCGCTCGCGCGGCGGGAAGTAGGCGAACGCCTGCCGTAGGGCGGGCAGCGCGACGAGGAAGTCCTCGTCGCCGAAGCCGGCGACGAGCTCGTCGAGGACGTCGAGCACGCCGGTGGCGTGCAGGACCTCCTCCCGGGCGAGCGCGAACAGCCCGGCGAGCCAGTCCCCGACGGACTCCGGTGCCGCCGCACCCCGGACCGCGCGGACGGGGTCGCGGCGCGTGGTCACCCCGGCGGCGGCCGGCTCGAGGGACCAGCCGAACCCGAACGCGGCGCCGCGCAGGTCGGGGGGCGCGTCCCGATCGTCGGCGATCCGACCGGCGACGGCGAGCGCGGCGTCGCGGTCCAGGCCGAGCACCGCACCGGCGTGGACGATCGCGTCGCGGGTGGCCGCGAGCGCGCGGATCCGGCGCGGTTCCGCGGGTGCGCTGCCGCCGCGAACGCCTTCGGCGAGCCACAACACGCGATCGGCGGCCGCGGCGATGGCGGCGGCGAGCGGGGCGCTGCGGGCGGTGCCGAGCAGCCGGTCGTGCCGCCACAGAGCAAGGGTGACGTCGAGGACCTGGCCGAGCGGGCCGAGGTCGGGTGCGGTGCCGATCATCCGGGCAATGTCGTCGAGGACCCGGTCGGAAAGCATGTCGATGCCGCACAGCGCCGCGTCGAACAGCGTGCCGGCGAGCTGCTCGACGTCGCGGTCGGCCGCGCGCACACGCTCGGCCAGCACCGCCGCCGCGGCCTCGTCGAGCGTCGCGCCGTAGCTGCCGGCCTCGATGAGCGCCGTGAGCTGCTGCTCGTGCGGCTCGACCGTCCAGCGCTCGTCGAGCACCGCGTCGACGCCGGTGGCCGGTCCGTGCTCGCGGACGAAGCCGGGAATGTGCAGCACGCGCAGGCGGTGCAGGGTCCGGCTGCGGCTGCGGTCCGTGTCGGCGGTCAGGTCGAGCTTCACGTCCCGCCCGCCCGGACGGTGGTCGAGGTCCTGCCGCTCCAGCTCGGCGGTGGCGTGGTGGACGAGCGGCGGCAGCGGTGTGTCCGGGTGCAGGCGGCCGACGCGGGTGCCGCTGAGCGCCGCGATCATCTCGACCACGGCGGGGTGGGTGCCTTCGCTGAGCCGGCCGCGGGTCGCCCACGGCAATGGCACGTCGAGCGCCTCGTTGACCAGGGCTGAGGCGAGGCCGTCGAGGACGTCGGTGCGGGCCGGGTGCCGGTGCCCGCGCACGAGCGCGAGGCCGGTCGCGGCGGTGCGGGCGGCGATCAGGTCCGAGGTCGACACCGGCTGTTTGCGTGCGCGCAGCCGGCCGACGACGCTTTCGACCAGGTGGGTCGCGGCGAGCTCCGGCCCGTGCTCCCAGAGTCGCTGGTAGTACTCCGGTGAGGGCATGCCCGACTGGTAGCCGTCGAAGGCGTCGAGCCGGCGGAACGAGTAGGGCACGAGGTAGCTGCCGCCGACCGCGCCGTCCGGGAATGCGGGGACCTCGGGCCATGCCGCGTCGTCCCCGCCGGTCGCCTCCGCGACCAGCCGGATCAGGGCCGGCCGGTGGAAGCCGCCGGTGACCACGACGACGGGCCGGTCACCGGCGTCGGCGACGGCGGCGCGCACCCACCGGGCCATGTACGCCTCGCGGGCCGTGTCGTCGGCCCCGGCTTCGGTCTCGCCGCGCAGCAGGTCGAAGTAGGTGTCGAGGCGCTCGGCCAGCCCGTCGTCCGGCTCGATCTCGAACAGGTGATCCCACAGTGTGTCGACGTTGTCGACCGCGAAGGCGGCCAGCAACCGATCGACGACGTCGCTGTAGCGATGTTCCGCGTCGGCGTACCGGTTCTCGAGGCGGGCGAGCGCCTTGTCCCACGACGGCAGGTCGATGAACCGCACGGCGGCACCGGCCGCGCGGCCGGCGGACAGCGCGACCCACTCCGGGGAATACGAGCAGAACGGCGCCCACGAGCCCTGGTGCCGCTCGGCGTCCCGGTAGCTGCTGAAGACGGCCACCGGCAACTCGTGGCCGAGCAGCAGCTCGTCGATGCGGTCGTTCATGTCGGCCGGCCCCTCGACCAGCACGTGGGCGGGCCGCAGGGCCGCGATGGTCGCGCCGACGAGCCTGGCGCAGGCGGGGCTGTGGTGCCGCACCCCGATGAACGTGGCGGGCACGGCTCAGCCCGGCAGGAAGTGGCGGGCCGCGTGAGCCGCCTGCCACTGCGGCCCGGAGCGCCCCCGGACCTGCTGCTCCAGATAGCGCCGGAGCCGGGCCAGGTCCTCGGGGTTGTCCTTGGCCGCGGTGCCGGCGAGGCAGGACACGAAGTCCTCGGCGGTGCCGGCCTCGCCGCGCAGGAACCAGCCCCGCAGACCGATCGCGTGCGCGACGGTGACCGCCTCGGCGGTGCTCATCACCGCGGAGAGCCGGTCCATCGTGTCGCCTCGGGCGGTCTGCCCGGTGCGCAACTCGCGGAACGTGGTGACCAGCACCTCGAGCACGTCGCGGCGGGGTGCGGCGCCGACGCCCGAGCGGCGCAGCAGCGCACCCGCCTCGGCTTCGACGAGGGCCAGCTCGGTGTCGAAGTCGGCGATCGGGAACACCGTCTCGAAGTTGAAGCGGCGCTTGAGGGCGGCGCTCATCTCGTTGACACCGCGGTCGCGGGTGTTGGCGGTGGCGATGACGTTGAATCCCTCGCGGGCGAACACCATCGCGTCCGGGCCGGTCAGCTCCGGGATGGCCAGCACCCGGTCGGACAGCGGCGACAGCAGGCAGTCCTGGACCTCGAGCGGGCAGCGGGTGATCTCCTCGAACCGCACCACCTTCCCCTCGGCCATGCCGCGCAGCAGCGGCGCCGGCACGAGCGACCGCGTGGACGGCCCCTCGGCGACCAGCAGGGCGTAGTTCCACCCGTACTTGATCTGGTCCTCGGTCGTCGCGGCGCCGCCCTGGATGGTGAGGGTGGACGTGCCGCTGACCGCGGCGGCGAGCAGCTCGGACAGCAGTGACTTGGCGGTGCCGGGCTCACCGACGAGCATCAGCCCGCGGCTGGTCGCGAGCGACACGAGCGCGCGGTCGATGAGCGACGGGTCACCGACGAACTTGCGGGTGATGCCGAGCCGCTCGTCGCCGACGACAAATCGGCGCGCGGCCTGGAGGCTCAGCGCCCAGCCGGGCGGCCGCTCGCCGGTGTCGGTCTCGCGGAGGCGGGCCAGTTCGCCGGCGTAGCGCACCTCGGCCGGCGGCCGCTGCACCCGGCCGTCCGGGTCCGCCTCCGGCGCCGGAACGTCGGTCGTGGTCATGAGGTGACCTCCTGCAGCTCGCGGATGATCTCGGACGCGGTGACCGGGTCGAGGTCACCGAGGCGGTGCTGGCCTTGCCGGTGCCAGCGGCTCTCCTGCGAGCCGCAGACCCAGATGTCCTGCAACACCTGTTCCGGGAAGATGTCGATGCTGCCGATGGCGATGCCGGGATTCAGGTCGACGACAACCTCGAAGCCACCGGGCACCGGCTTGGAGATGTAGCCCTGGTGGCCGCCGTCCTGGGGCTCCTCCCGCCGCCAGCCGCGCCGCTCCAGGCCGAGCAGCTTGCCGGTCGGGGTCTTGCGCCCGACGAGGTGGGTGAGGCTCTGCGCGGCGCGCTCGTCGCCGGTCAGCGTGTGGACGTCGCGGCCGAGTTGCGGGAACGGTTGCAGAATCTCGTAATCGGCGAACACCTCCGCCCACGCCGACACCGCGTCACCCAACTGCAACGGATGCACCACACCCACCACCGCATCATCGGCAAGCATCACCACCTCCTCCCCCACATCAGCGAACGTCCGATCCTCAGCCACCCGAAACCCGGTCACCACCGAGCCGTCCACGCCATACACCGCCCACACCAACCGCCGCACCACATGCCACAACAACGGATGCCCAACAAAAAACCGCCGAAAGTCCGCACCACTCCACCGCCGCTGCGACACCATCGCCAGCTCCAACCGACGCACCTGATCCGACGCGACCGTCCGAACATCCTTCCGCAACCCCACAAACCGCTGATACGACGCAACCGCCACCACCGGATCATCCTTCACACCCGGCTTCGGCAAATCCCTACGCCGCCTGCCGTCGGCGTCCGTCACGAACGGCCTCAGCTGTTCGTCGAACCACACCGTGAAGCGCCGCGACCCGTAGTCCAGCGACAGGCTCCCGTCGGCGGCCAAACCGAAGTCGGGGACCAGCCGGTCGGCCAGCTCGTCGGCGCTCAGCCCGGCGGCTGCCGCGACCTCGGCGGCCTTGCGCCTGGCGTGCTCCTTCAGCCGCGCGGTGCCGGGCTGACCGGCGAGCCGCTGGAGCTGACGGAGCGCGGCCGGGGTGCCGAGGGCGGCGAGGACGTCGACACCGGCACGGGCATTGGCGTGTTCACCGTATGCGTGCCAGTCACGCACGATCGGTGCGAGCCGGGTGACGGTGGTGTCGTCGCCGAGCAATCCGAGTGCCGTGAACGCCCACCGGTGCGCCGCCGGTCGACCGGCCGCCCGCCAGCTCTGAAAGAGCGCCCAGCCGAACTCGGCGAGGCTCGCCGGGTCACCTGCCCGGCGGACCAGGGCGACACCCGCATAGGGCTCGTCGAGCGTGGACATGGCCAGCATCGTGACGAGATGACGTGCCGGCCCGGCCGGAAGCACGCCGCCGGCACGGAGCCGGGGCCGGGACAGGGACGCGGGGTCCGCCCAGTCGGGCACGGCCGGAATCCGTGCCGGCAGCACGTGGAGCGGGTCGCCGTCGAGCAGCGCCCGGACGCCGTCGAGGGCCGGCGGACCGTATTGCTCCGCGGCGGCCAGCACGACGTCCCTGTGTCCGCATCGGACGATGAGGTGCAGGGCGCGCTCGGCGTCACGGCGGGCCGTGCCCGGACGGGCCAGCGCGGCCGGGATCAGCGCACGGGCGGCGCCGTCGGGGTGGCGGCGCAGCCACTCCCGGGCGACCGGCCGGGCCTGCTCGGACCGGGCGAGCCAGCCGGCCATCCAGCCGGCGACGTCGGGCCCGACCCGGTCCAGGAGCGCGTCGGCGCTCGCCGCCGCCCACGGGCCGCTCCCCCGGCGCGGAACGGCGGGCGGATCCGGGCAGACCAGGCCGGCGACGACCGGCGCGTCCGGCCGGCGGGCCGTCCACGGCGGGACCGCGAGGACGGCGGGAACCGCATCGGCCGGAGCCTCCGGGCCGGCGTCGGCCTGCAGGACCGCCCGGACGCGGGCCGCAGCCGCCTCGCCGAGCGCCGGCAGCAGCCGGGCGGCACGGCCACGGTCGGCCCGGACGTGCCTGGTGAGCAGCACCTCGGCCATCGGGTGCGCGGGGCCCTCGGCGAGCCTGCGCAGCGCCCGCTCCGGGAACCGGTGGATCGCCTCGGCCAGTGCCGGCTGCACCTGCCGCCAGCCGGAGCGGTGCGCCAGGGCGTCGAACGCCGTGTCGGTCGGGATCGCGGCGAGGATCGTCGCCGTCCACGCCACCGCTGCGGCGGTCAGCGCCCCCGTGGCCAGCCAGTGGACGAGCACCGGCTCGAGATCAGGCCCGATCTCCGCGGCCAGGGTGAGGATCGTCGGCTCGTCCCAGAACACCCACTCCGGCGCCATGACCTGCAGGAGGAGGTCGAGCTGACGGCGGGTGCCGACGGCCGGCAGCAGAAGCCGGCAGAGCATCTCGTCGCGCAGGCCGGCGAAGGCCGCGCAGTCCTCGTCGACCCAGCCGGTCTCGGTGGGCGCGAGCAGTGTCGCGGTCAGCCGGCACAGCAGGCGTGGGTCGTCCCGCAGCGCGGCGAGGTCGGCCACGACCGCTCGATGCTCGTCGCCGGTGGCGACGGCGAGGTGTGCCCGCAGCCGCAGGACGAGCTGCATCCAGCCCTCGCGCAGGAACGCCTGCCGGGGACGGTCCGGGTGTGCCCAGGTGACGAGGTCGGTCGCGCCGGTCCGGTCGGTCCCGAGATACAGCCCGGCCAGCTCGGCCACCGCCCACGCCGCGTGCCGGACGCCGGCGCCGGCCACCCACGTGTCCACCAGCGAGTCCAAGGACACCTGGGCGGAGCGGCCGATCCGCCGGATCAGCACGGCGGCCGCGACGGCGTCACCGAGCGGCGCGCTCGCCGCGTCCTCCACGTAGGCCTTGCCGGCGACGGCCACCTCCGCGGGCGTCTCCGGATGGCCGAGTATCACCGGCAGCCGCACCACGACCCGGGCCAGTTCCTCGGCCAGGGCCGCGTCGAGGACGGGTCTGTGCGGAAGCTCCGGCCCCGGCACGCCGCCCCGCCGAGGGACGATGTGCCGCACCCACGACGACGGCACTTCGAACATATGTTCGACACTGGACACCAGAGCCTCCTGCGATGGTCCCCCGGTCACCCGGATTGCGGTGGCGACACGATAGCGGCACCCACCGACAAAAAATCGGCGTCGGTCCGCCGCCGCGGGGCACGGACGCACGAAGGCGCAGCTCAGTGCGGGGCGCTCCGCCCCTCTCGTCCGGCAGCTTGAGGGCCTGATCCGTGAGTGTCAGCTCACCGACGACCGGGGGCGGTAGCGCTTGGCGCCGGAGGTGCGGGCCAGCACCTGATGGGATCGACGCCCGCTACCGGGTCACCGGCGAGTGAACGGCGCTTACGGCACGGGATCGTGCGTGCCCCGTGGCGTCGACGCGTTGCAGCGGCGGATGCGGGCGGCGGTGAGCCGGGAGCCGGTGACGAGCCCGTAGCGGCGGACCGCCTCGAGACCGTAGTTGCTGCAGGTCGGCACCTGCCGGCAGCGGGTCGGCAGGTGCGGCGACAACCACCGCTGATAACCGCGGATGGCCGCCACGCCGGCCCGCCCCGGCCCGGTGGCGCCCCGGCGCGGTTTCCGTGCCGGGGCGGTGAGCGCGATCGCGCCGAGCAGCATCGAGCTCAGCATGAACGGGTTGCAGTCGCAGCCGTCGCACCCGTCACAACCGTCGCAGCCGCCGAGATCACAGCTCGGCGCCCCGTCGAACCAGCCCCGCCGCTTGGCCTGCGCTTCGTCCTGTTCCACGCGCGGCATTGTGCTGACCCGCATCCCGCAAGATCAAGGGTGCGGTCCGCTATCCGTCGCTATCGCAGCGACACCAGGAAATCGGTGAAGGAGTCCGCCTCGTGGGTGTTCGCACCGCCGGCGAGGCCCAGCAGCGTCTCGCAGTCGGCGGGCAGCGCGATCCGGCCGGCCGCGTCCGCGACACCGAGATCGGCGAAGAGGTCGACGAGCCGCTGCCGGAACGCGGCGAGCGCGTGCGGGCCGGCGTCCTGCGCGTCGACGAGCGGATACTGCTCGGCGATCGCTTCCCGGGCCGGCACGAGACGATCGAGCGCGTTCACGCCCGCATGCTTCCGCAACGGGCGAACAGGGCCGCTCCCGGGACGCTCCCGTCGAGGTCGAGCAGCATCTGGGCCTCGACCGTGAACCCGGCGTCGCGCAGCCAGGCCGCCACCCGGTCGGGCTGACGGCGGTGAACGTACACCCGCATCGGGTGGCCGCCGTAGCCCTGCGTCTTCAGGCGGGATCCGTCGCCGACGTGGAAGCCGAGCAGCAGCGGCCCGCCGGGGCGCAACACGCGCCGGAATTGGCCGAGGGCCGTGGGGACGGCGTCGTCGGGGACGTGGATCAACGACCAGAACGCGAGCAGGCCGGCGACCGAGGCGTCGGCGAGCCCCAGGTCCGTCATCGACCCCACCTCGAACCGCAGGCCGGGGTGGTCACGCCGGGCCACGTCGACCATTCCGGGCGACAGGTCGATCCCGAAGGCGTCGACGCCCAGCCCGTGCAGGTGGGCGGTCACGTGTCCCGGCCCGCAGCCCACGTCCGCCACCGGCCCGCCGCCGGCGTCGCGGACCAACTCGGCGAACAACGCCAGGGCCGCCCGCAGGTAGGGCTCTCCGGCCAGCACGCCGCCGATCTGGTCCGCGTAGCTGACCGCGACGGTGTCGTAGGAGGTGCGGGTGTCCACCAGCCAGTCGTCCCCGTTCATGCCGACACGGTAGTCCGGCGCTCAGCTCCCGCCCTCTGCCGGTCAGCAGGTGATGACGACCTTCGCTCGCGCGTGCTCGACCTCGAGGTACCGGATGGCTTCCGGCGTCCTGTTCAACGGGTAGGTCCGGTCGACGACCGGGGTGAGCTTGCCGGCCTCGGCGAGCTCCCGCAGTGTCGCCAGGTTGTGCCGGTTCGGCGTCGCCGAGGGCGCGAGCAGCCGGTGACGGACGAAGCGGGACAGCAGTCTCCCTCCGGCGAAGAGGCCGAACGGTCCGAGGATGCTGCCACCGGTGGACACGCCGCCCCCGGAGAGCACGAGCGTCCCGGTGGGGGTCAGTGTCCGCCGGAGCTCGGTCAGCGACCGGTTGCCGACCAGGTCGACCACCACGTCGTAGCGGCGGGTCCCGCGGGTGAAGTCGTCGGCGGTGTAGTCGACGACGTGGTCCGCGCCGATCGACCGGGCCAGGCCGACGTTCCGGGTGCTGCACACCGCGGACACGTCCGCGCCGCAGGCCTTGGCGAGCTGGACGGCGAAGGTGCCCACGCCGCCGGAGGCGCCGTTGATCAGGACGTGCTGTCCGGGCTGCAGCCGCGCCGCGTCGCGCAGGCAGACGAGGGCGGTACCGGCGGCCAGCGGCATCGCCGCCGCCTGCTCGAACGTCAGGTTGGCGGGCTTGCGCTCGAGCAGGTCCTCCGGGACGCACACGTACTCGGCGAACGCTCCGTCGACCTCGCCGAGGTCGCCGTACACCTCGTCACCGGGACGGAACCGGGTGACGGCGTCGCCGACCGCCTCGACGTGGCCCGCGACGTCCCGGCCCCGGACCTTCCGCTTGGGCCCGCGGAGCCCGACCGTCGGGCGCATGACGTACGGGTCGCCGCGCATGATGTGCCAGTCGTAGGCGTTGACCGCGGCCGCGCGCACGCGCACCAGCACGTCGTTGTCGGCGGGCGCCGGTGTGTCGATGTCCTTGAGCTGCAGAACGTCCGGCGAACCGTACCGGTCCTGAACGATGGCCCTCATCAGATCTCCCTTTGGGTGCGAGTCCGGTGTTCCCTGGCGAAACCAGGGTGCCGGTGCCGGGCCCGGCCTCACCTCCGCTCGGCGGCGGCACTCCGGCTGCTCCCCGTGTGGTACCGGCATGCACGGCGTACTCCCCACGGAGTAGTGACGGACCGGTACCGTGCCGGGCATGGCCGAGGGATTCGTGTACGTCAGGGACGACCGGCCCGGCCCGATGGCCGGCGCCCGGGTCGGTGCACGGGTCAGGACGCCGTCCTGGGATCCGCCGTGGATCGTCGTCGACCATGAGCTCGACGGGGTGATCGTGGCCCGGTGGCCGGGCCGGCTGTTCCGGGTCGCCGTCGTCCCGCCCGACAGCGACGAGGAACGACTCGCCCTGGCTCGCGTCGAACGGAACCGGCGCACCGACGTGCCCTACAGCCGGGTGTTCACCGTGGACGTCCTGGCCGAACTGCCGCCCGGGCCGCTGTTCGGCCCGCACGGCGACGCTGTCGTCGAGATTCTGGAGCACGCCCGGCGGCTCACCGAACCCGCCGCGCGCGAGTTGGCCGCCGCGCGGCATCCGGACGCGGATCGGGCATACACCCGCGTGTGGCAGCGCTGGCTGGACACACGGCCCGGCGGCACACGGTACCGCAGCCACGACCACAGCCGGGTGCTGTCGATACCCGGGGCGGGCCGGCCCGGTTCACCGGTCGGCAACGGCCTCACCGTGCTCTGGACCTGCGTGACCGACAGCGCCCGCCGGTGTGCCGGCGCAGCGGCGTTCGCCGTCGACGAGGAGAGCGACGAGGAGTACGACGAGGTGCTGCAGGATCCGTGGTCGACCGCCGGTGCCGCCCTGCTGGACGCGGCCATGGCCCGCGGCGCCCCCGACCTGGTCGGCCCCGCGGACGCGGCCGTGCTCACCGCGGCATGGCAGGTCGTCCGGAGGCGGCCGGGCCGTATCCTGCGGTGGTGACCGTCCTCGGTTCCCCTCCCCCGCTGGCCTGGTACGGGTCGAGCTTCGCCTACTACGAGGAAGACCCCGCGCCGACTGAGGCCGAGCTCAACGCGGCGGCGGCCGGGCGCCGGGCCGACCGGCTGGCGCGGTTCTCGCCCGAGCAGTTCGGCCCGCGCCCCGGTGGCGGCGACAGCAGCGGCGTCGTGCTCGGCCGGTTCCTTCCCGTCCACGACGGGCACCGCTACCTGATCGAGTACGCCCGGGCGTACGCCGGACGGGTGTTCGCCTTCGTCCGGGCCGGCAACGATCCGATCCCGTGGCCGGTGCGCCGGGACTGGCTGACCGAACTGTTCCCGGACGTGACGGTCGTGCCGGTCGAGAGCCGACCCGGCACGCCGACGGACAACGCGCCGCGCTGGGCGGAGCAGATCCGTGCGCACGTGAACCCCGACTACGTGTTCGCCGGCGAGGACCGCGACGCGTTCATGGCATCGCTCCTGGAGGCTCAGTTCGTCCGGGTCGACCGGCAGGCGATCCCCGTGTCCGGCACACAGGTGCGCGCCGACCCGTGGGCGTGGGAGCGGCACCTGCCGCCGGGTGTGCGGGCCTGGTACGTGCGCCGCGTGTGCCTGATCGGGCCGGAGTCCACCGGCAAGTCGACCCTCGCCCGCCGGCTGGCGGAGCACTACGGCACGGTGTACGTGCCCGACCCGGCCCGCCCGGCCTCCGGCTTCTTCAAGCCGTCCGACATTCCGCTGTTCGCGCACCAGCAACAGACCGCGGCGGCGCTGCTGGCCCGGCGCGCCAGCCGGGTGCTGTTCTACGACACCAACCCGTTGTCGCTCCGGCTGTGGAGCGAACGGCTCTTCGACGCCGCTGCGGACTGGATGCGTACGGCCGGTGAGGACGACGGCATCGACCTGTACCTGCTGACCGCGCCGGACGTGCCGTTCAGCGGCATCGACGAGTACAACCAGCCGGCCGAACGCGCCGACTTCCACGCCCGCTGCGAGCGTGAGCTGACCCGGCTCGGCCGCGCGTACGTGCCGATCGCCGGCGACCACGAGCAGCGCTTCGCCCGCGCCGTCGAGGCGGTCGACGCGCTGCTGGCGCGGCCCGCGGCATGACCGAAGCCGGGCCGGGCTACGCGGCCGACCCGTATCCGTGCTTCGAGCGGCTCCGCACGACGGCACCGGTGTTCTGGAGCGGGCGGCTGCACCGCTTCGTCCTGACCCGCTACGAGGACGTCGCGGCCGTGCTGCACGACACCGGCACCTTCTCCTCCGCCGTCATCCCGCAGGTGCCGCCCCCTGACCGCGCCCGGCTGGCCGCCTTCACCGACTGGTCCGCGCGGTGGCTGTTCTTCCTCGACCCGCCGGAGCACACCGCCCGCCGCGCGCCTCTGGCCCGGGTCCTGTCCCCACGCGCCGTCGCCGGCCTCGCGACGCACGTCGACACCCTCGCCCGCGGGCTGCTGGCCGAGCTCCCGGCGGCAGGGTTCGACCTGGTGGCCGACTTCGCGCACCCGCTCGCCGCGCGGGTGGTCGCCGGCCTGCTGTGTGCGCCGGGCACGGAGACCGACGAGTTCCTGGCCCGCGCCCGGACGCTGGAGCGGGCCGCCGCGAACGCCCGCGACCCGGCGGCCCGCCGTGCCGGCCTGACCGCCATGGCGGAGGCGGCCTCGTGCCCGCGGCCACAGGCCGGCACGGCGCTGCCCCCGGTGCCGGCGGCGCTCCGCGCGGCCTGGGGCGCCGACCACGACCTGGTCGGCGCGCACAGCCTCATGCTGCTGTTCGCCGGCGTGGAGACCACGCAGAACCTCGTCGCCAACGCGGTCCACGCCCTCCTGCACCGCCCCGGCCACTGGGCCGAGCTGCGCCGGGACCGGACCCTGCTGACCAGCGCGGTCCAGGAGGTTGCCCGCTTCGCCCCACCGGTCCTCGGCGTGCTGCGCCGGGCTACGCACGACGTCACCCTGGCCGGCACCCGGATCCCGGCCGGCGCCGAGCTCGTCGCGATGGTCGCCGCCGCGAACCGTGACCCGGCACGCTTCCCCGATCCCGACGTGCTCGACCTGCGCCGCACCCCCAACCCGCACCTGTCCTTCGGCCTGGGCGCGCACTACTGCCCGGGCGCCGCGCTGACCCGGCTCACCACAGGCTCGGCCCTCGACGCCCTGCTGGACACGTTCACCACGCTGACCCTGGCGGACGACGCCCTGTCGTGGCGTGACCACGACCCGACCGTGCACGGCCCGAGCCGCCTCCGGGTCCACGGCAGGCGCTGCCCGGTGCTCCACCGACGCTGAGCCGGCCGTGCGCCCGGCTACCAGCGCTCGTGGTGGACGGCGTCGCGGAGCGGGGTGCGGTGGCGCCAGCCGTGGCGTTCCAGGTCCGGCACCTCTTCCAGGTGGGTCACCGGGCCCAGGCAGAGCCATGCGATAGGCCGTACGACATCCGGCATGTTCATGAGGCCGCGGAGGAACTCCTCGCGATAGAACGACACCCAGCCGACCCCGAGGTCCTCCGCGGTCGCGGCCAGCCAGAGGTTCTGGATGGCGAGGCAGACCGAGTACAGCCCGGCGTCGGCGATCGCGTGCCGGCCCAGCACCGCCGGTCCGCCGCGGGAGGGGTCGTAGGTGACCACGACGGACAGGCTCGACTCCAGCACCCCGTCGATCTTGATCCGCTCGAACCGCCGCGCCGCGTCACCGTCCAGCGTGGCGGCGAACGTGGCCCGCTCCCGCTGGACGTGCTCATAGAACGCCTGCCGCGTCGTCAGGTCGCGAACGAGGATGAAGTCCCACGGCTGGGACAGCCCGACGCTGGGCGCCGCGTGCGCCGCACCGAGCACGCGCCCGAGCACTTCGTCGGATATCTGACCACCGGTGAACTGCGCGCGCACGTCCCGCCGCCGGCGGATGACGTCATAGAGGTCGTTGCTCATGATTTCGGACAGACTCCCGCTGCCTCGGCCGCCCCGGCCGGAGCGGCATCGTCACGCGAGGCCGGTCTTCGGACTCTCGGATCGACGCCGGACCGCCCGCCTTCCCGGCTCGACGGCCAGTGGCTGTCCACTTCGGACGTGGGCGGCGGCTCCCCGATCACCGCGGCGGGCCCGTGCCGGTTTTGCACCGGCTTCCCAGATTCTCCCCGTTTCCGGGGCACCTCGCGTCAGTTCGTCGCCGTGCCCACTGTAAAGCAACACGAATTAGGTTCCGCTGTGGCCCAGGTTAACTGATCTTTCGCGGTGTTCCCCTTGAGCCGCCTTCACGGGTATCGTGCGCGGGGCATTCCGGGCCGGGTGGGCCGGGACGAGTTCCGGCCGGTCTTCGGGACGGGCGCTGAGGAGGGCAAGGACATGACACAGCACCAGATCCGGCAGTACGACGACCACCTTGGCAACGGCCAGGCCATGCTCGGTGCGCCCGCGGAGCCGGCCTCCCGGCCCGACGCGAACGACCAGCACAAGGCGCTGCTGGTGCTGACGATGGCGCAGCGGACGGCCGAGGAGCACATCGACGGGGCGCGCCGCGAGGCGGACCGCATCCGCGCCGAGGCCCGCACCGCCGCCGAGCAGATCGTCGCGCACGCGCAGGCCCAGGCGGAGACGCTGCGGAGCGATGCCGAGAAGATCCTGACCCGCGCGCGGATGTCGGCGGAGAAGGTCGCCGGGGATGCCGAGGCGTTCGCCCGCGACACCGAACAGCACGCGGGTGAGGTCCTGGCGGAGGCGCAGGGCCGCGCGGAGCAGATCGTCCGGCAGGCCCAGGAGAACGCGTACGACATCAAGCAGCGCGCGGAGCAGACCTATGAGGACGTCGTCGGCGGCCTGACCGCCAAGCGGCAGGCGCTGCAGCAGCAGATCGAGTCGCTGGAGGAGTTCGACCACGAGTATCGTGCCCGCCTCACCTCGTTCATGCAGCAGCAGATGCGCGCGCTCTGGGTGGGCCAGCCGCAGGTGGCGGCGGACTTCGAGGACGCCGACACGGTGGTGGGCGAGTTGCTGCCCGCGGCGCGGAGCGAGTCGAGGAGCGACCGGGAGGACGCGCCGGAGCACCAGTCGGTGACCTGACCTCCGCTCAGCGGGTCGGCTCGGCGACGGCCCGGTCGCCGAGCCGGCCGCGCGGGCGCTAGTGACGCGTGGTGATCTCGCCGGGCTCTTCCGCCTCGTGCCCGGTCGGCTCCGGCGGCGGGGCGGGCCTCTCGATCGGCAGGAAGAAGCCCTTCACCGGCGGGGCCAGCGCACCCAGCCGGTTCATCTTCTTCGGCACCACCCAGCCGGCGTACTCCTCCTCGCCGCGGCGCGCGCCGGCTGGGAGTGGCAGCGGCTGGTGGACCTCGACGAAGCGGCCGTCCGGCATACGGCGGATGATGCCCGTCTCCACGCCGTGGGCCAGCACCGCACGGTCGTGCTGCTGGAGGCCGAGCGCGACCCGGTACGCCGCGTAGTAGGCCAGCGGCGGCAGCACCAGGATGCCGATGCGGCCCGCCCACGTCATCGCGTTGAGGCTGATGTGGAACTTGTCCGCCACGACGTCGTTGCCACCCGAGATCAGCAGGATCGCGTAGAACGTGATCGCCATCGCGCCGAGCCCGGTGCGCGACGGGTTGTCCCGCGGCCGCTGCAGCAGGTTGTGGATCGACTTGTCCCCGGAGGACCTGGCCTCGAGGAACGGATACAGCATGGGCAGCACCGTCAGGATGCCGGGCAGCACGACCGTCGGCCAGAAGATCGGCGGGAGCGTGTAGCCGTTGCCGAACAGGTGGAACCTGATCTCCCAGGCCGGGAAGAGGCGGGTCGAGCCGTCGAGGAACATGACGTACCAGTCGGGCTGGCTCGCCGCCGAGACGACCGCGGCCTTGTAGGGGCCGAACAGCCAGATCGGGTTGATCTGGACCAGCCCCGCCAGGGCGGCGAGCACGGCGAACACGATCATGAAGAAGCCGCCGGCCTTGGCCGCGAAGCCCGGGAACATCCGCACGCCGACCACGTTGGTGTTGGTCCGGCCGGGGCCGGGCCACTGCGTGTGCTTCTGCTTCACCAGCAGGCCCATGTGGACGCTGATGAGCGCCACCAGTGCGGCGGGGACCAGCAGCACGTGCACGATGTAGAGCCGGTCCAGGATCACCTCACCCGGGAACTCACCCCCGAACAGCGAGGTCGTCACCCAGGTGCCGACGACCGGGATCGACAGCATGATGGCGCTCGCGATCCGCAGGCCGGTGCCGGACAGCGCGTCGTCGGGCAGCGAGTAGCCGGCGAAGCCCTCGACAAAACCCATCCAGAACAGCATCAGTCCGACGATCCAGTTGGCCTCACGCGGCTTGCGGAACGCGCCGGTGAAGAACACCCGGAACATGTGCACCAGGATCGCGGCCATGAACAGCAGGGCCGCCCAGTGGTGCATCTGCCGCACGTACAGGCCGCCGCGCACGTCGAACGAGATGTCCAGCGCGGAGTTGTACGCCTGCGACATCTCCACGCCGCGCAGTGGCGTGTAGCTGCCGTCGTAGACGGTCTCCCGCATCGACGGGTCGAAGAACAGTGCCAGGAAGACGCCGCTGATCACCAGGACGACAAACGAGTAGAGCGCGATCTCACCCAGCAGGAACGACCAGTGGTCCGGGAAGACCTTGTTGAAGAGGCGACGCAGCGGGGTGGCCGCCTGGAACCGTTCGTCGAGCCCGTTGGCCGCGTTTGCCGGGACAGCCCGGCGGTCGAACTTACGCCGTTTCATGGCCGCTCCCAGATGCCTGTCGACCGCAATCTCGGAATCCGACGTCGACGTGAAGTATCCCTCCGCGTCCACGGCGATCGGCAGCGTCTCCGGTCGGTCCATCCGATAGTCCGCACCCGCGCGGGCCTGAGCAGCGCGGAAGGCCAGTTCGCCCACTGCGGGTCGCCGGGGACCGGCGTGGTGAACCGCCACAGGTCGGTGTTGTGGTGGGCGGCCGCGCCGCGGTGGAGGTGCCGGCGGCGGCGAGGTCCCGGATGAGGACCTCGCCGCACAGGCCTTCGTTACTCGCGCCAGCCGGACAGCTCGATGCCCTTGGCCGTCTCGACACGGTAGCCGAGCCGCAGCGCCTGGGCCTGGCCCTCCGGCAGCAGCAGCCGCCACGTGAGCACGCCGAGGTCGGTACGCTCGGCCGGTGGCGGCTCCAGGACGGTCTCCTTGACGGCGATCGCGTCGTGGCGGCTCACCGGCACCTGGTCGAGCACGGTGATCCGGACGGGCCGGCCGGTGTAGTTGCCGATCGTGGTGCGGTACTCGACCTCGCGGCGGCGGCTCGAACCCAGCGTCGCGCGGGTCGCGGTGCGGCGGGTCAGCTCGCGTTCGACGCGGACCCGGTCGTCGAGGCCGAGTGCCAGTTCGAGCTCCTCACCCGGCGCCCACGTCGACAGCCCGGTCCGGCTGACGAAGTCGGCCTCGTGGAACACCGACGCCTGCCCGGGCGGCAGTGTGTGCTGCGAAGTGTTCGTCACCACGGCCCGCAGGTGGACGTCGGTCGAGCGGGCCGGCGCGGTGACGTGGTCCAGCCGGGCCGCCAGCTCGAGCACCGAGATCGTGGCCCGGGCCGTGGTGCCGTCGGCCGGCACCGCGACCGCGCGGGCCGGCCGGTACGTCGCCGCCACCGGGCCCTCCTCGACCCGCGCCTGCGCCAGTTCCACCTCGGCGGCCCCGCCGAACGCGTCGTCGAGCATCTGCGGCGGCGGGCCGGCCGGCGCCGCCGCCGCGGGAGCCGCGGACGGGAAGCCCGGCGCGCTGCCGTACGCCCCATAGGGCCGCGGCGGTGGCGGCGGCATGAACGGGTCCAGGTACCACGGCTGCAGCTCGGGGATCGCCACGACGCCCGACGGACGGGCCGTCGACAGCGCCAGCTCGCACTCCGGCCAGTCCTCGCCGGTGCGCTGCTCGACCAGCCCGAACCAGGTCACGTTGAGGGTCTCGCCGGTCAGGCGCACGTCGTACGTGGACCGCCAGCCGGCCTCCGGCACCTGGTAGGAGACGTCGAGCTCGACCGCGCCCGGCGCCGACACGGCGAGCGCGACGGCGGCGTACCCGGCGTCGGGCTCGCGCTTGCCGGACAGGTCGGCCAGCTGCCGGTCCAGCGCGGCGATCCGGTCGGTCACCTGCGTGCGGCGCTGCTGGAGCGCACGGATGCCGGCCAGCACGGCGGTCAGCTCGCCGCCCATCGTCGTGGTGAACGCCGCGACCGCGTCGGACGCCGCCGCGCCGGTGGCCAGCGCCCGCGCGTACGTGCCGCTGGCCCGCTCCCCCAGCGTCGTCAGGAACGCCTGGCGCTGCCGCAGTACCGTCTCCGTGTCGTCGATCTCCGCGATCTCCCCGGTGAGCCGGCGCCGCTCGTCCGACGCCGCCGTCACGGCGGCGTCGGACGGCCGGTCGCGGCGGCGCAGCGCGACATCCACGCCGAGGACCGTGGCCGGCCCGCGCCCGCTGACCCGGATCGAATCGGCGTCCAGGCTCATCGGCAGCGGCCCCACCTCGACGACCTGCTCACCCGCGTCGAGTGTGGTCCGGCCGCGCCGGGTGACCCGCGCCTGTGCCGGGTAGACGGTGACCGCGACGATCGGGGCGTCGATCGAGTTCTGCACGGTGCGCACGGTAGCCCATGCGGGCGAGCCGGCGGGCACCGCACCGACCACGACCTGGCGCCCCCCGACCCTGTCCGGCGATACACCCGTCAGGCCGATCCGCTCAGGATGAGCCGTCGCTGTGACACCGGGTAGCCGGCCCGGGCGAACGTGGCGGCCATCGGGGTGTTCGTCACGTCGGTGTCGGCGGTGATCGCCTCCGCACCCTGCTCGACCAGGATGTGGGTGCCCTCGACGAGCAGGTCGAACGCGTAGCCGTGGCCCCGCGCCTCCGGCAGCACCCCGACGTAGGCGATGATCGGCGAGGCGTAGTTGCGGCCCGGGACCACGACGCCGGCGAGGTTGCCGGCCGCGTCGCGGGCCAGGCGCCACCACTCGCGCGGGCTCGGCAGCCAATCCAGGAACGCCAGGTCGTCGGCGAGGGCCGCCTCGACGCCCGCCCGCTCGATCGCCTGCCGCTGGTGGAAGTCGAGGCTGCCGGTCAGGACGCGGCGCAGCACGTCGTGGAGGACCGCCTCGTCCGAGACGGGCTCGTACGTCAGCCGCGCCGGGCGCTCGGGCAGGCCGTCGGCCGGCGTCCACCGGTACCGCAGCCGCTCCAGGACCGGGACGAACCCGGCGGCGCCCGCGGCGGTGATCCGCAGCTGCGCCGCGCGGTGCGCCTCGGGGACCTCGCGCCAGCCGGGCGGCAGCATGAGGTGATAGTCGACGGTGAACCCGGCGGCACGCAACAGCCGCGCGCCCACCGCCGGGTCGGCGCCGGGATCGAACCAGTCCAGCGCCACCGGGGCGCGGTCGTCGGGCCCGCCCCACCAGGCGGCCCGCGCGACGACCGTGCCGCCGTCGAGGGCCACCCAGGTCCACTCGGGACGGTACTGGCGGGCGGCCATGGTCTCGGCGAAGTCGCGGCCGAGCAGCGCCGTGCCGACCGTGGGCGGCTCGGGCATGGACAGGAACAGCGTGTGCTCGCCCGCGCGCAGCGGGCGGATGACCAGATCGGTCACGGGGAACATCCTCTACGGGAGAAGCGGCGTGCTCCCGTGATTCAGCGGTCGCCCGGACGGGTCGGGAGCACAGACGGACGGAACACCATCGCGCTCACCTCCTTCGTCGCTCGGGGCGCGGCACGAATGTACCACGCGTTCGTCGCTCGGGCGTTTATCCCCGGCGCGACCGGGAAGCCACGACCTGCGGCCTGCTGCAGGACGTCTGGAGAGTCGTGATGCGTGCGATCGTCATCGAGCGGTTCGGCGGACCGGACTGCCTGGTCTACAAGGACCTGCCCGACCCGGAGCCGGTGCCCGGTCAGGTTGTCATCGAGGTCAAGGCGTTCGGCCTCAACCACGCCGAGATGCACATGCGCCGGGGCGAGTGGGCCGAGGCCGCGGAGGTGAGCGGCATCGAGTGCGTCGGGCTGGTCAACGCCTGCCCCGGCGGCGAGTTCCCGGTCGGCGCCAAGGTGGCGGCGCTGATGGGCGGCCTCGGGCGCACCATCAACGGCAGCTACGCCGAGTACACCCGCGCGCCCGTGCCGAACGTGGCGCTCATCGAGTCCGACCTGTCCTGGGCCGAGCTCGCCGCGATCCCGGAGACCTACGCGACCGCCTGGACCTGCCTGTTCCGAAACCTGGAGATCACCCCGGGGCAGACCTTGGTCATCCGGGGCGGCACCTCCTCGTTCGGCCAGGCCGCGATCAACCTCGCGGTGAACGCCGGCGTGCGGGTCATCGCCACCACGCGGAAACGCGAACGCTTCGGCATGCTGGAAGAACTCGGGGCAGATCGCGTCGAGCTGGAAGGGTCGGACCTCTCCGCGCGGATCGCCGAGGCCAAACAGCTCGACGCGGTCCTGGACCTGGTGGGCAACAGCACCATCCTCGACTCGCTCGACATGCTGCGCCGCGGCGGCCGGGCCTGCCTGGCCGGCTGGCTGGGCGGCCTCGACCCGATCCGGGACTTCAACCCGCTGCTGCAGATGGCCAGCGGCGTCTACCTGACCTTCTTCGGCAGCTTCGTGTTCGGCAGACCCGGCTTCCCGCTGTCGGACGTGCCGCTGCAGGCGATCGCGCAACAGGTGGCAGCCGGCCGCCTCAAGGCCAAGCCGTCACGCGTGTTCCGGTTCGAGGACATCCGCGAGGCGCACCGCGTCATGGAGGCCGACGAGGCCCGCGGAAAGATGGTCGTCGTCCGCGGCTGACGCCACTGACCGGCACGACGCTGCACATCGACGGCGGCGAGCCGCTGACCTGACATCACCCGCAGGGGCGAGCGGTCGCCCGTCGGTCACATGCCGGCTCCACGGGCCGCCCCGGCGACCCGCTTCCGGGACTTTCGCGGTGAGTCCCACGCCGCATGCGTGAGATGCCGTCAACCCCGCTCCGCGTTCCCGGGGTAAGACCACGATCAGCATACCGCAGTCACCACCGCCGGCCACTCGGGTGAACAGCCCTGTTGAGCTGGGGTTTCTTCGTCGTACGCTCGTCGCTCCCGACGACTCGGAGGAATGTGTTGGTCGATCCCGGCATGGTGACATGGGCCCGTGTGGTGCTCCTGAAGGACCACCCGCGCCGCTACGAACTGGTTCAGGCGTACCGGATCTTGACGACAGTGCGTCCGCAGGTGTACCGCCCGCGCCTCGCCCGGGCGCTCGGCGACCTGGTCGACGGCTTCACCGATGCCGCTCCCGCGGATGCGGTCCAGACGTTGCTGGCGGAGGCGGCGACGAGCCTGCGCATGTGGGCCCGGGAGCTGGTCGGGCCGGGCACCGTGGACGTCTTCACCGACGTCGTCGTGCGGCAGCGCAAGCGCCGCGCGGCGGACGAGCGGGACGGCCCGGACTGGGACCTGCTGGCCCTGGCCGTGGCGCTGGAGGAGGCGGGCCGGGGCGACGCCGCCCTGGCCACGATCCAGGAACTCGTCACCGGGGAACGGAGCCGGCGCATGGCGCCCCGGAGCCGGCTGGCGCTGACCCTGATCCACCACGCCGGCATGCTGGAGCGCCGCGAGCGGTCCTACGACGCCGCCGCGATCCGGGCGGAAGGCCTGGAACTGTTGCGACGCCTGGAGGGCAAGGACGACGTACCGCCACGCAGCGATGCGATCGCGACGCTGCTGACCGGTGCCGGCGGCAGCGGCCGGAGGTACGGCCGCAAACTCCCGCCGGTCGTCGCGGGCGGCGCGTCCACCAGGACGCCGATGCGCAGCCGATAGCACGGACAGGCCCGCGCAGGCCGGCGGCCACCGACGCCGGCCTGCGCACGGCCGCGCCGTCAGACGGTCGGCACCACCATCGGTGTGCCGGTCACCGGGTTGGGCATGACGAGGCTCGGCAGGCCGAACACCTCGTGCATCAGCGACGCGTCGACCACCTCGGCCGGCGGTCCCTCGGCCACGATCCGGCCGTCCTTCATGGCGACCAGGTGGTCGGCGAAGCGGCAGGCCTGGTTGATGTCGTGCAGCACGGCGACGATCGTGCGGCCCTCGTCACGCAGGCGGGCGAGCAGTGCCAGCAGCTCGTACTGGTGGGTGACGTCGAGGTACGTCGTCGGCTCGTCGAGCAGCAGGTACGGCGTCTGCTGGGCGAGCACCATCGCGACCCAGACGCGCTGGCGCTGACCTCCGGAGAGCTCCTCGACCGGCCGGTCGGCGAGGTCCGTCACGCCGGCGGCCGCCATCGCGTCCTCCACCACTTGTTCGTCGGTCACGGACCAGGTCGACAGCAGATGCTGGTGCGGGTACCGGCCGCGGGCGACGAGCCGGCGCGCCGGGACGTTCTCCGGTGCCACCAGGCCCTGCGGCAGGAAACCGACCTCGCGGGCGAACACCTTCGGCCGGTGGGCCGCCACGTCGCGACCGTCGAGCAGCACGGCGCCGGTGGCCGGCGGCAACAGCCGCACGAGCGCGCGTAGGAGGGTGGACTTGCCGCAGGCGTTCGGGCCGACGATGGCGGTGAACGCCCGGTCCGGCAGGTCGAGGCTCACGTCGCGGGAGACGATCCGGTCACCGTATGCGAGCGTGAGGTTGCGGGCGGCGAGGCGCGTGGTCAACGTCTCTTCACCTCCAGGACGAGCAGCCAGATGAGGTAGCAGCCACCGATCGCCGTGGTGACGACCCCGACCGGCAGCGCCGCCGGCGCGAGGAGCAGCTGGGCGACCAGGTCCGCGGCGAGCAGCAGGACGGCGCCGGTGAGCGCAGCCGGCAGCAGGGCGACACCGGAGCGGGCGAGCCGGCGCCCGATCTGCGGTGCGGCGAGCGCGATGAACACGATCGGCCCGGCGACGGCCGTCACCGTCGCCGTGCACCCGACGCCGACGACGATCAGCAGAAGGCGGAGCCGGCCGAGGCGGATGCCCGACGTCACGGCGAGTTCGTCGCCGAGGCCGCTCTGGTGCATGCCGCGGGAGAGCAGGGCCAGCACGACAACGAGGACACCGATGGCCAGCAACGGCAGGTGCAGCTCGTCCCAGTCGACGCCGTTCAACGAACCCGCGCTCCACCCGGTCGCCGCGATCGCGATGTCGAGGTCGGCACGCAGGACGATCCACGAGTTGACGGCGGTGAGGATCGCGTTGACGGCGATGCCGATGACGACCAGCCGCAAGCCGCTCAGGCCCGAGTCCAGGGCGAGCAGGTAGATCGCCGACGCCGCCAGCAGACCACCGACCACCGCTCCGGCGGCCAACTGCGCCGACGTTCCGCTGAGGATGGTCAGGGCGACGAGGGCTCCGGTGTACGCGCCGGCGTCGAGGCCGATTACGTCGGGGCTGCCGAGGGCGTTGCGGGTGAGGTTCTGGAACACGGCGCCGGCGAGGCCGAGCGACGCGCCGAACACCAGCGCGGCCGTGACCCGCGGGAGGCGCCACTCGCGCACGACGACGGAGCCGCCCTCGCCACCGGTCAGGGAGGCGAACACCTCGCCTGGCGTCGACCAGTTCGCGCCCTGGCTGAGACCGAGGAACGCGAGCGCCAGTGCCAGCACGGCCAGGCACACCGAAACGACGACGGTCCGGCGCTCGACGGCCGCCGACAGGCCACGGACCCGCAGGACGACGGTGCTCACAGCGCGGCCGCCCCGTATCGGCGTACCACCCAGATCAGGGCCGGCCCGCCGAGGAAGGCGGTCACCACCGCGACCGGCACTTCACCGGTCGGCAGCAGCAGCCGTGCGCTCACGTCCGCGATCAGCAGCAACACCGGCCCGAGCAGGACCGCGTAGGCGACCAGCCACCGGGTCGAGCCGCCGGCCAGCCGGCGGGCGAGGTGCGGCACCATGAGCCCGACGAAACTGACCGGTCCTGCCACCGCCGTGGCCACTCCGGTCAGCACCGTGACGAGTGCCAGCACCGCCACCCGGGTCCGTGACACGTGCGCACCGAGCGTGTGCGCCACGTCCTCCCCCAGTGCCAGCGCACCCAGTGGTCCGGCCACCACGACCGAGCCCACGAGCGCGACCACGACCACCAGCACCGGCCCGGCCAGCGGCGTGCGCTCGGTGCCGGCCAGTGCACCGACCGACCAGAAGCGGTACGCGTCCAGCACGTCCGGGAACGTGAGCCGCAGCCCGAGCGAGATCCCGAGCAGTACCGCGCTCAGCGCCATCCCCGCGAGCACGAGGCGCAGCGGCGACGTCCGCCCGACGGCGTACACGGCCACCGCGGCCAGGCACGATCCCGCCACGGCGAGGCCGAGCTGCCCGGCCTGCGTGGCGGTCCAGCCGGCGAACACGCCGACGTTCAGCGCGAACGCCGCGCCGGCCGTCACCCCCAGCAGCCCGGGCTCGGCGAGCGGATTGCGGGTCAGCGTCTGCACCAGGGCCCCGGCGCAGCCCAGCGCCGCGCCCACGCAGATCCCGAGCACCGTGCGCGGCAGCCGGATGTCCCGGACGATGAGGTGCTCGTCGGTGCCGGCGTAGGCGACGAGGGCCCGCCACACCTCGGCCGGTGGCACGTGGCGCGCACCGACGCTCACCCCGGCCACCGCCGCCGCGAGCAGCAGCCCGACGGCACCCGCGAGAATCGCGACCCGGCGGCGCGGGTCAGTGGTCAAACTCGGCAACTCCGCGCTTCCAATATCCCGTGACCAGCTTGTCCAGTGGAGAGGTCCGCAGCGGCGCGATGTCGCCGGTCTCCCCGGCGGCGAACAGGAACACCCGCGACGAGGGCAGCGGCAACGACGCCACGGCGGCCGCCAGCGCCGACCGGTCGCCGGGCGACCGCGGCAGCCATCGCACCGCGACCCGCTCCCGCCGGGCCAACGGGTAGCCCGCGGCCAGATCGCCGTCGCCGGTCTCCACGACCACGTCCGCCGACACCCCGGCCGGCGCCTCGTCGAGGAACCGGGCGACCGCCGGTAGCGCCGTCGCGTCGACCGCGAACACGTAGTGCTCGTACGCGTGCGGGAACACCTTCGCGCCGGGCGGCCCCGCGACCGTCACCGGGTCGCCGGCCGCGCACCCCGCGGCCCACGTCGAGGCCACCCCGCCCTCGTGCAGCACGACGTCGAGATCCAGCTCGAGTTTCGACGGACAGAAGCGCCGGATCGTGTACTTGCGGGTCACCGGCATCGGGTGCGGCCAGTCGAGCATGTCCCGGTCGTTGGGCACCGGGTCGCGCCGCGTGCCGTCCGGGTCGGGGAAGACGATCCGGACGTGGTCGTCGCACTGGTACGTGTGCAGTCCGGCGAGCTGTGGCCCGGCGAGCGTCAGCCGCACCATCCGCGGGGTCAGGTACCTCCGCGCGGCGACCGCGACCCGCCGCACGCCGATCGGGTACGGCACCCGGGCGACGCCGCTGCCACCGGACTGGTGAACGGCGACGCGCGACCCGGGGTCCGTGCGGTCTCCCGTCACGATCCGGACAGCAGCGGTGCGAGCGCCTGGTCGAGGGCGTCGAGGGTCTTGGTCGCCGACTCGTACGTCGCCGCCTCCGTGTACCGGATCCCGAACGCCTTGCCGGCCTTGACCGCCGGCAGGTTCTTCCACAGCGCCGATTCGAGCACGGCCTGTACCGCGGGTGCCGGCGTGCCGTCCGGCTGCAGCGAGTAGGTGATCACGTCGGCCTGGCCGAGGCTGGCGGTCAGTTCCTCCAGCGCCGGGTACTCCGACACGTCGAGGCCGCCGCCGCCCTTCTGCTTGACCTCGCCGTAGTAGGTCAGGCCGATGTCCCGCGCGATGTTGGTACCCCACGAGCCGGCGAACTCGCGGTGGAACGTGCCGGGCTTGATCTGCCCGTACCCGCCGACGTGGCCGAACCGCAGCCCGGACACGGCCGTCGCGTACTTCGCCTTGAGCCCCGCGGCCTTGGTGTCGTACGCGTCCTTCGCGGCCTTGAAGTTCTGGGCGCGGCCGGCCGCGTCGGACTGGCGCTGGGACAGCTCCCGCCACGCGTCCGGGACGGTCGGCCCGATCGCGACCACCGGCGCGATCGACTCGAGCCGCTTGAGGTCGATGTCGGCGAGCACCGGCTTGGGCACGCCGATGATGATGAGGTCGGGCTCGACGGCGGCGATCGCCTCGTAGTTGGTCTCGGCGGCGGTCTCGCCGGCGATCTGCTTCAGGCTGTCGTACTTCGCCTTGTCCTCGGGCGTCATCATGGCGATGCCGCGTTTCCAGCTCGAGATGCCGACCAGGGCGGCGTCGGCCTCCAGCAGGACCGGCACGGCGTAGCCGGTCGCGACCACGCGCTTGGGGTCGACCGGGATGGTGATGTCGCCGTTGTCGGCCGCGAAGACGCGGGTCGCCGCGCCGCCGGACGCCGAGTTCGACTCGGACGACCCGGACGACGAGCAGCCCGCCACAAATGTAAGCGCCAGGGCCGCCACACCGGCCAGACGCAGGGTCTTTCCACCAGACATGAGAGGTAAGGCTAGCCTTACCTTCGTTCGTCGCTATGTCGCTGAGAGGACATTCCATGTCGCGCAGACGCCAGTCACTGACGGTCACTGATCCGTACGGTGACGACCCGGTCACGTGCGAGGAATACGGGTACGGGCTCGGCCGCCCGGACGGCATCCTCGTGCTGCGGTACCGGTCGGCGGGCCTGCTCGACTTCGGCGAGAGCCGGCAGGACCTCCTCCACCAGTTCTACTGGTCCCCCGACGGGCTGCTGGCCGTCCGGCACGGCACCGAGACGCAGTACGTCGGCCCGTCGGAGGTCTTCTGGGTCCGCCGGGCGGTCACCCACGAAGTACGGGCCGCGGACGGCTGGACCGCCTACCGGGTGTGCCTGCGCCAGATCCCGCCGGCGCTCGACCGGCTGCGGGTCGGCGCGGCGGCCATCAACCGCGAGGCCACCGCCCTCATCGAGGCCATCGCCCGCAACGGCTACGGCGAGGACGCCGCCCTCGAGGCCCGCGCACGCATCATGGCCGGCCTCGGCGCCGCGACCCGGGACACCGCCGGCCGGCGCGGCGGCGGGCCCGGCTTCGCGCTCACCGTCGCCCGTGAACTCGCCCGCGACCCGGCCGACGACACCCGGCTCGAGGAGTGGGCCGAGCGCCTGCACATCAGCGTGAAGACGCTCCAGCGCGACTTCGAGCGCGAGTTCGGCGTGCCGTACACCCGGTGGCGCACCCAGCTACGGCTGCGCGCCTCCCGGGCCCTGCTGGAGACCCGGCCCGTCACGGAGGTGGCGCACCGGGTCGGCTACGCCAGCGCGTCGGCGTTCGTCGCCGCCTACGCCCGCGAGTTCGGCGACACCCCCGGCGGCCGGCGCCGGCGCTGACGGGGAGTGCCGGGCGGCTGATCCGACAGGCGGATGCGGCCGGCGGACGAAGCGCCGTCGGTCGCGTCCGGCAGCGCCCGACGGGCGATGTCCCTCGCGGCGGGCCGCTCTAGCGTCGTCGCCATGACTGGTAACGACGTTGACCGAAGGCACCTTCTCCAGCGCACGGCCGGCCTGGCCGCCGGCGTGGGCGCGCTGGCCGTCGGCGGAGCACTGAGCTTCGGTGAGGCGGCCGCCGCCGACGGGCGGCCGCCGGCCGGCCAGCCGGGCCACCATCCGGTTGTCGGCACCTGGCGCGGACCGGTGTACGCCACGGCGACCCGCTTCGGGGTCCGGCCCTTCTGACCGGTGACGTTCCGGCGGCCGGGCGCGGTCAGCGCACCAGGCCGGCGTGGTGCGCCAGGATCGCCGCCTGGACCCGGTTCGTCAGCTGCAGTTTGGCCAGCAACCGGCTGACGTGGCTCTTCACCGTCGCCTCGCTGAGGTGCAGCCGCCTGCCGATGTCGCCGTTCGACAGCCCCTCACCGACGGCGGCCAGCACTTCCCGCTCCTTGTCCGTGAGGACGTCGATGCGGCGCAGCGCGTCGCTTCGGTGCGGGCTGCTCGGCTCCGCGAACCGGTGCAGCAGGCGGCGGGTGACCCGGGGCGACAGCATCGCGTCGCCGGCGGCGGCGCTGCGCACCGCGGCGGCCATCTGGTCCGCGGTGGCATCCTTGAGCAGGAAGCCCACCGCGCCGTGGCGCAGCGCCGTCTCCACGTATTCGTCCAGGTCGAACGTTGTCAGCACGACGACCTTCGGCGGGTCCGGGAAGCGGGCGAGCGCCTCGGTGGCGGCCAAGCCGTCGGCGCGCGGCATCCGGATGTCCATCAGCACCACGTCCGGCCGATGGGTTCGCGCCTCCCGGACCGCCTGGTCGCCGTCGCCGGCCTCGCCGACGACCTCGATGTCGTCATAGGCCGCCATGATGGTCCGCAGCATGGCGCGGACCATCCATTCGTCGTCGACGATCAACAAGCGGATCACCGGCCCGCCTCCCCCACGTCCGCCGCGACCGGTATCCGGGCCGTCAACTCGAAGCCGCCGTCCGGTAGCCGGCGGGTGCTCAGCGTGCCACCGACCAGCCGAACCCGCTCGCCGACCCCCAGCAGGCCGTGCCCGCCGCGGGTCCCGCCGGCGGCGGCCGACACGCCGGCACCGTTGCGGACGGCGAGGCGCACGCCGTCGCCGTCGGACGCCACGACCACCGTGGTCCGCGCGGTGCGCGCGTGCTTGTGCACGTTTGTCAGGGCCTCCTGCACCACCCGGTACACCGCGTGCTCGACCAGCGCCGGCGCCCGCAGACCGTCCTCGACGGACAGTTCGACCGTGAGCCCGAGCGCCCTGGACGCGTCCGCCAACTCCGCCAGGTCGGGGATACCCGGCTGCGGTCGCAGCGGCGCCTTGCCGCCGTCGCGGAGCACGCCCACCAGCGTACGCAGCTCCTCCAGCGCCGCCCGGCCGATGTTCTGGATCTGGCCCGCGATCTCCACCGCGCCGCGTCCCTCCGCCGCCGCCAGGGCGGTCGCGTGCAACACCATGAGCGACACCCGATGGGTGACGACGTCGTGCATGTCCCGCGCGATCTGTGCCCGTTCCTCGGCCCGCGCCTGCTCGACGAGCAGCCGCTCCTGCGCTCGCCGCGACGCCACGTACAGCCCGGCCAGGGCCGGCAGGATGCACATGGCCAGGCTGATCGGCAGGCTGGCGTCAGCGCCGTACACCAGCCACAACGGCGTCGACACCGCCGCCACCATCGCCGCGGTGGGCAACACCCGCAGCCGCAGCGAGCGGGCATGGGCGCCGATCGCGTACTGCGCCAACGGCACGGCCGGCCAGGCGCCCGCGACGAGCCAGCACGCGACGGCACCGGCATACAGCAGGAGCGGCCGCTGCCGCCGCTCGAACACGGCCAGCCCCGTGGCCACCCCCAGCGCCGCGGTGACGCCGAGCGGTGCCGGGTGGTTGACGAGCGGGGACCCGTCGAACAGGCCGGATTGCAGGTCGCGCCACACCCCCGGGACGACACACACGACGGCGAGCACGCCGTCGACCACCCGGCCCGGGCGCGGCCACGGTGCCCGGCTGACGGTCATGACGCGAGTCTATGCAGGACATCTGTTCACGGGCTCCCGCCGATCGATGCAATCGAAAGGTGTCCCCCGCGGCCCGGACCACCGACCGTGGACGCACGGCTCCGGGCACATCGCGCGATGCCCGCCCGGGGAGCCGGAACCTAGCGTCGGGGGCATGGAACCCGCACGCCGTGACCTCGCCCGCATGCTGCAGTGGGCGTTCGCCGCCTTCGCCGCCCTGAACGTCGGATTACTGCTCAACGGCTCGGACGCGACCGTGTTCCGGCTGATGGCGATCGTGGGCTACGGCGCCGGAGCGGTGCTTTCCGTCGTCGCCGCGCTGCGGTGGCACGCCTTCGGCCGCCGGCTGGCGATCGGCCTGCACCTGGCGCTGGCGCCGCTGCAGTTCGTCTTCAGCATCGCCGAGTCGATCGCGCTGGTCGGCATCCCGCTCTCGCTCACGATCCTCGCCCGGTGCAAGCCGCGCTTCCCGCTGATGTCGCCGCGGACCCGCCGGGTCTGGCTGACCCTGCACGTGGGGTTCAGCGTCGGCTGGCTCGGCGTCGCGCTCACGATGACCGCCCTGGCCGTCACCGGCTGGGCCGCGGACTCCCACGCCGTGCGGCGCGGCGCGTACGAGGTGCTGCACGTGGTCGACCTCGCCGTCGCGATCCCGTCGATGGCACTGTCGATCGTCACGGGACTGGTCGTGTCGCTCGGCACGAAGTGGGGCCTGGTCCGGTACCGGTGGGTGCTGACCAAGTTCGCCATCTCGGTGAGCATCCCGCTGGTCGCCGGTACCGTCGAGAACGCACTGGCCGACGAGCTCGCACTTCGCACCGTCGATCCCGCCGGCCGGCCCGGCGCCACCGGCATCGCACTGGCCGCCTGCCTGGGCAGCTTCACCGTCGCGCTGTGGACCGCGACCGTCCTGTCGGTCGTCAAGCCCTGGGGCCGGACCCGCTGGGGTCAGCGAGTGTCATCGAGCCGGGCGGCGCCGGCCCCGGCGGCTCCTGGTCGTCCTGGCCGCATGCGGAACCGGTCCGCCGGGATCACCCCCGGACAGGAGACACCCGCTAACTGAGGCGCTGAGACATCGCCTGCCACCGCAGACGGCCGCACACGCCCGGGGCGTGCCGCGGTCCGATGATCGACACTCAGCCGTCCGCAGCGCACCACCCGTGGCACGCTCTCGCCATGGTCACGTCGCTCGTCGCCCGGTTCGCCGCGGTACTGGCCGTTGCGGCGACCCTCGGGTGCGGTGTGTGGCGGTCCGACGATCCACCGTCGGTCGTGGTGCTCGGCGCCGACTACTCCGGCATCCTCGAGGGCAGCCGGCAGGTCTTCGAGACGCTGGCAACCGGCGGCGTCACGCCGGTCACGCCCGCCACCGCCCGGCTCGTCGGTCCGACGTACGGGGTGGCGTTCGACGCCGTGGGAACGTCCCGCCACTTCGACGGGACGGTCTTCGCACAGGCTGCCTACGGGCTGCTTCCCGAGGACGTCAGCCGGGACTCCCGAGGTGAGCACCGTGCCGCCGAGGGGCACGAGCTCGTGCTCGCCCACGTGCCGGCCGACCAGCACCTGCCCGAGCCCGAACGGGGGTACAGCACGCTCTTCACCAGCTGGCAGGTGGAGGTGGGCGGCACGGTGCGCCCGCTCGTCCACGGCAACGACCGCAACACCATCGCGGCCGGCTCCATCGTCGTCGTCAGCGTGCCGATCGGTGCCGAGGCCCGGCTCGGCGCCACGGTCGACGGCCGGACCAGGTGGGTCAGCCTGCGCACCGGCCGGCCGCAGTGACACCGCGCCGATCAGCCGGCGTGCCACGCGTTCCTGCCCGGTACGAGATCCACGATGTGCGGCACAGACCGGCTGCCGGCCGTTCGTGGGCGTAGCGTCACTTTCCATCGACGTCCGGCGGTGTCACGATCATCATTGGCCATGACCCGCGTGCAGGGCCGGCCGGGGCTCGGCACCCCGGCGGCCACGACCTTCGGAGGTTGCGCCGTGCGCCTTGTCCACCTGCTGCTCGCCTGCTCGATCCTCATGACCGGCCTGCTTGCCGGATGTGGCCGCGGCGATCCGGTCACCGCCGCCTCCGGCGCCGCAGTCTCGCCCGGGGCCGTCACGGAGCGGATGCTGCAGGTCGCCAACGGCGCCGACCGGCCGTTGCCCACGCTGCTGGTCCACCCGACGGCCGGGGGCCGCTTCCCGGTCGTGGTGTTCAGCCACGGGTACACCCGCCGCCCGGAGGACTATCTTCGGCTGTTCCACGCCTGGGCGGCGGCCGGCTTCATCGTCGCCGCACCGACGTTCCCGCACTCGGCCCGCGACTCGAAACGGCTCGACGACAGGGACATCGTCAACCAGCCGGGCGACAACGCGGCCGTCCTGACTGCCGTCCTGGCCCTCGACACCACCCAGGGTGATCCGCTGGCCGACCGCATCGACCGCGACGCCGTCGCCGCGGCCGGGCATTCCCTGGGCGGCATGACAACCGTCGGCATGTTCACGAAGCACCGCGACGACCGGCTCAAGGCGGGCATCGTCCTCGCCGGCGGCCAGTGGCCGTTCGGCGTGGGCTACTCGGGCGCCCCGGCGCCGATCCTGTTCGTGCACGGCCGCCAGGACACCGTCGTCAGGTTCGAGGGCTGCACCGAGGCGTACGAGCCGCTCGCCTGGCCCAAGGCGCTGCTGGACCTGCCGAACGGCGACCACCTGGCGCCGTACCTCGGGCCGGACCGTGACTTCGACGTGGTGGCCGCGGTGACGGGTGACTTCCTGCGCTGGGCGCTGCTGGGCGATCAGTCGGCGCGCGGGCGGATGACCGCCGACGCCGGCAGCCGCGGGAAGGTGGCAGACCACTTGTAGCGGTCCACCGCATCAACCAACGCCCGACCTGCGCGGCGCAGACGCCGGCGCCCCGGAACGCTGCGCGAAAATCGCGTGCTGATGTGGCGGTGCGGTGGCTAAGTTGCGCGCATGAGCCCGATCCCGACGGCCGGACCGCGCCTGCACTTCTGCACCGATCCGGGCGAGTTCCTCGCCGCGGCCGGTGACCATCTGGCCGCCGACCCGGTCGTCAGCACGGTCGTGACCACGATCGCGCACCGGCTGGTGTCGCAGCAGGCCGACGAGATCGCGCAGCCCGACCGCAACTGGTGGCTGGTGGTCAGGGACGGGGCCGGCGCCGTGGTCGGCGCCGGGATGCGGACAGCGCCGTACGCACCCTACCCGCCGTTCCTGCTGCCGATGCCCGACGAGGCGGCCGTGGCCCTGGCCCGCGCGTTGCACGAGCGCGGGGAGGAGGTGCTCGCGGTCAACGGGGCCCTTCCCGCCGCTGAGCTGTGCGCCGCCGAGGTGGCCCGGCTCGGCGGCGGCCGGGTCGAGGTCGGCCAGCACACACGACTGCACGAGCTCGGCGAGTTGGTGTGGCCGGCACCGGTGCCCGGCGGTCTCCAGGTCGCGACCGAGGACGACGTGGACCTGGTGACGGAGTGGTTCGGTGCGTTCATGGGCGACGCCGACGAGCAGGCGGGCCGCCCGCGCGGCGCCAGTGCGCACGAAGTACCGGACCGCGCGCAGATGCTGCACCGGCTCCGAGCCGGATGGCTGTGGTTCTGGGTCGACGAGACCGGGCAGCGGGTGCACCTCACCGGCGCCCAGCCGCCGTCGTTCGGGGTCACGCGCATAGGCCCGGTGTACACGCCGCCGGCTCAGCGTGGGCGCGGCTGGGCCAGCAGCGCGGTCGCCGCGGTCTCCGCGCGGATCCGGGCCGGGGGTGCACGGGTGTGCCTGTACACCGACCAGGCGAACCCGACCTCGAACAAGATCTACGCCGCACTCGGCTACCGGCCGGTGGTCGACATGGCCAACCTGGTCGTCGTCCGCTGACGCCGATCGCATCGCGGCGGTCACCGTCGCGGCCGTCAGCGGGATCCGCAGCGCCCGGATCCAGGTCCGGTGCTACCGGCGGACCGCGACGGCGTGGAACCGGTGGGACGGGTCGTCATAGCTGGTCAGGTGCCAGCCGGTGCGGGCGGTCGACGCGCGCAGGACGGTTTCGGCGAGCGGTTCGTCCGGGCGCAGGGTGCGGCCGTGGCGGGCGGCGAGGGCGGCCCGGCCGGAGGGGTGGAACAGCACCAGCCGGCCGCCGGGGCGGGTGATGCGGGCCAGTTCGGTCAGGCCGGCGTCGGGGTCGGGCAGGTGCGTGACGAGTCCGGCGGCGAACACGGCGTCGATGACGGCGTCCGCGAGGGGCAGGCGACGGGCGTCGGCCAGCAGCAGCACCGCGGCGCAGGCTCGGGCACGGTCGCGGGCAGCGGTGAGCATCTGCGGGGTGAGGTCGACGCCGATGACGGTGCCCTGCGGGCCGACCGCGTCGCGCAGCGCGGGCAGGGCCCGGCCGGTGCCGCAGCCGACGTCGATCACCACTCCGCCGGGCTTGAGCCGGGCCTCGGTGACGGCGGTGGTGTAGGCGGGCAGGTCGTCGCCGAACTTGCTGTCCCAGGTGGCGGCGCGGGCGGCGAAGAAGGCCTGCGACTCGGTGCGGTACCACCGGTCGCCGGGGACGAGCCGCGGACTGAGGTGGCGGATCACCGGCCAGGCCGGGTCGTGCAGGTCGACGATCGCGTCGGCGTCCTCGCCGCGGTAGCCGCCGGACGCGGTGCGGGCCGGTGGGGTCCGCACCCACACCGTGAGGTGCCACGAGGAAGCGGGGAGCCGATCGCGCCAGCGGGGCCCATCGGCGACGACAACCATGCCCGCGGTCCGGGCGTGCCACCCGTCCTCCTCGGCGGCGCAGGTGTCACCGGTGAGCCGCACGCATTGCCGGCCGGCGGCGCGCAAGCGCTCGGCGAGCCGATCGGCAAGGGCGGCGGCGCCGCCGTCGGTGCCGTCGACGACGACGCGGGCGGTCTCCTCCGGCAACGCGGCCGCGAGGTGGTTGAGCACGGTGGCCCATCGGACATGCCGGTCCCCCGGTTCGCCGCTCATGCATCCATCATGCAGATGCGATCCCGATAAGGCCACCGCCGACCGAAGATGCGAACTGTGCGACCGGTTTTCCTTCGCAGATGCCGGACATTAGGGTGGTCGGCGTGACGGTGTTCCGGATCGGCGAAGCGGCGGAGTTGTTGGGCGTGAGTCCGGACACGGTCCGGCGCTGGATCGACGCTGGACGGCTGCCCGCGGTCCGCGACGAGCACGGCCACCGGCTCATCGACGGGGTCGAGCTCGCGGAGTTCGTGCGTGCGCAAGCGGGTGAACCGGACGCTCGTGCCGACGCCTCGTCGGCCCGCAACCGGCTGCGGGGCATCGTCACCGCCGTGGTGAAGGACACGGTCATGGCGCAGGTCGACATCCAGGCCGGACCGTTCCGGCTGGTGTCGCTGATGAGCCGCGAGGCCGTCGACGAGCTGGACCTGCGGGTCGGCTCGGTCGCGGTGGCGGTGATCAAGTCGACCACGGTGGTGGTGGAGCGGTCCACCCCCGCCGTGGCACCCAAGGGGAGGACCACAACGTGAACCCGCATCGCATGCGCATCGCTGTGACAGCACTGGCGGCCTCCGCCCTGTTGGCTCTGAGCGGCTGCGGCAGCAACGACAGCGGCAACGCCGGCGCCCCGGCCAGCACGAACGCCAGCACCGGCACCGGCGTGACCGGCACGGTCAATGTTTTCGCCGCGGCGTCGCTGACCGAGTCGTTCACCAAGCTCGGCAAGGACTTCGAGGCCGCCAACCCCGGCGCGACGGTGAAGTTCAACTTCGCCGGCAGCTCGGCCCTGGCCACGCAGATCAACCAGGGCGCTCCCGCGGACGTGTTCGCCTCCGCGGCACCGGCGAACATGAAGACCGTGACCGACGCCGGCGGCGCCGACGGCACGCCGACCACGTTCGTGAAGAACCAGCTCGTCATCGCCGTGCCGAAGGGCAACCCCAAGGGCGTCAAGGGCCTGGCCGACCTGACCAAGCCCGGCGTGAAAGTCGCCCTGTGCGCCGAGCAGGTCCCCTGCGGCGCCGCCGCCAAGAAGGCGCTCGACGCCGCCGGCGTCAAGCTCACCCCGGTCACCCTCGAGCAGGACGTCAAGGCGGCCCTGTCCAAGGTCAGGCTCGGCGAGGTCGACGCCGCACTGGTCTACCGCACCGACGCCAAGGCCGCCGCGAACAACGTCGACGGCCTCGAGTTCCCCGAGTCGGCCGGAGCGATCAACGACTATCCGATCGTCGCGCTCAAGGGCGCCAAGAACCCGGCCGGGGCGAAGGCGTTCGTCGCCTACGTGCTGTCCGACAAGGGCAAAGCGGTGCTGACCGAGGCCGGCTTCCAGGCACCCTGACCGTGGCCGACCTCGACGAGTCCGTGGCGGCGCGGCCGGACACCGTGCCGCCCCGCCGCGGCTCCCCCGGTCGGCGGGTGCCCGCCGCGCTGCTGCTCCCCGCCACGCTCGGGCTGCTGTTCCTGATCCTGCCGCTGGCCGGTCTTCTGGTGCGGGCACCGTGGACGACGCTGCCGCAGCGGCTCACCCAGCCGGGTGTGCTCACCGCCCTGTGGCTGTCCCTGCAGTGCGCCACCCTCGCGACGTTGCTCTGCCTCGCCCTCGGCGTCCCGCTCGCCTGGCTGCTGGCCCGGGTCGACTTCCCCGGCCGCCGTCTGGTCCGCGCGCTCGTCACCGTCCCGCTCGTGCTGCCACCGGTCGTGGGCGGCGTGGCGCTGCTCCTGGTCTTCGGCCGTCGCGGACTCGTCGGCGAGTGGCTCGACAGCACGTTCGGGATCACGCTGCCGTTCACCACCACCGGCGTGGTGATCGCCGAGGCGTTCGTGGCGATGCCGTTCCTGATCATCGCGGTCGAGGGCGCGCTGCGCGGCGCCGACCGCCGCTACGAGGAGGCCGCCGCCACCCTCGGCGCCGGCCGGTGGACCACCTTCACCCACGTCACGCTGCCGCTCGTCGCACCCGGGATCGCCGCGGGCGCGGTGCTGTGCTGGGCCCGCGCCCTGGGCGAGTTCGGCGCCACGATCACGTTCGCCGGCAACTATCCGGGCACCACCCAGACCATGCCCTTGGCCGTCTACCTGGCCCTGGAGACCGACCTGGACGCCGCCATCGTGCTCAGCCTCATCCTGCTCACCGTGTCCGTGGCGATCCTCGCCGGGCTCCGCGACCGCTGGATCAGCGCCCCATGACCGCCGTGCCCGAGCCCGTCATCGGGCCGTCCGCCGCGGCGGACGGCCCGGTGCTGGACGCGCGGCTGGTGGTCGACCGCGGCACGTTCCGCCTCGACATCGCCGTGCGCATCGCCGCCGGCGAGGTGGTCGCGCTGCTCGGCCCGAACGGTGCCGGCAAGACCACCGCGCTGCGCGCCCTCGCCGGGCTGCAGCCGCTCACCGCCGGGCACCTCACCCTCGACGGGACCGACCTCGACCGACCCGACCGCCGGCTGTGGACACCGCCGGAGGACCGCCCGATCGGTGTGGTGTTCCAGGAGTACCTGCTGTTTCCGCACCTGACCGCGCTCGACAACGTCGCGTTCGGCCCGCGCCGACACGGCCTCGACCGGCGCACCGCACGCGCCCGTGCCGACGAATGGCTGACCCGTGTCGGACTCGCCGGATACGGCCGCCGCAAACCTCGGCAGCTGTCGGGCGGGCAGGCCCAGCGCGTCGCACTGGCCCGCGCCCTCGCCCTCGACCCGGTCCTGCTGCTGCTCGACGAACCCCTCGCCGCGCTCGACGCCCGGACCCGCCTGGACACCCGCGCCGAACTGCACCGTCACCTCACCGCCCACCCCGGCGCCACGCTGCTGGTCACCCACGACCCGCTCGACGCGCTCGTGCTCGCCGACCGCCTTGTCATCGTCGAAGAGGGCCGGGTCGTCCAGGAGGGCGACGCCGCCACCGTCACCGCCCAGCCCCGCACCGACTACGTGGCCCGCCTCGTCGGACTCAACCTGTACCGCGGGCGCGCCGACGGGCACACCGTCCACCTGGCCGAAGGATTCACCCTCACCTGCGACGACCGGCTCACCGGCGACGTGTTCGTGGTCTTCCCGCCCGCCGCCGTCGCGCTGCACCCGCGCCGGCCCGACGGCAGCCCCCGCAACAACTGGCCGGCCACCATCACCGGCATCCAGCGCCACGGCGACAACCTCCGCGTCCAACTGGCCGGCCCGATCGCTGCCGCCGCGGACGTCACACCGGCCGCCGCCGCCCACCTGCACCTGACCCCCGGCCAGGAGGTCTGGGCCGCGGTCAAGGCCACCGAAACCCACGCCTACCCCGCCTGAACCACCATCCGGAATGGACCGTCGAGCCCGCCGTCGAACGGCTCCGCGCCGACCTGGACAACGGCGCCGGGGATGCCTGGTCCAGCCGCCTGCCGGAGGCCGGGGAGGGTCACGCGGCGCAGGCCCGGGAGCCGGCGGCCCGGCGGCCGTGCCGACGCAGCGTGGACTCGGCCAAGCCGGACTCGGCGACCAGCGCGCGCCAGGTCATGCCCTGGCCGCGGCGGTGCGCCACATACGCGGCGAGCGAGCCGAACCCGAACGGCCCGGCGACAGCCAGGCCGCGCTCGTCCGCTCGATGCCGGCTGCTGGCGTGCGGCATGGGCGTGATGCCATGGCGGCGCATCGCGGCGAGCACCGTCGACCGGGACACGCCCGCCTGCGCGGCCAGCGCCGCGACGGTCCGGTGTTCCCGCAGATGGGCGTGGTGCAGGTACGCCGCGACGTCCGCGTGCCCCAAGGACCGGGCGATCGGCGACAACCGGACGTCGCCCGGATGCGGACGCACGACCGTCCGCCCCGCGGCGAGGGCCGGTGCGAGGGCCGGCAACTGCCGGCACACCCAGTCCTTGTGCAGGCCGGCTTCCCGGCTGACGGCCGCCATGCTCCACCCGGCGGCGAGGCGGGCGCCGACATACGCCACGAAGGTGGCGTAGCCGAAACGTGCGGCAACGGCGGCCGCGACCTCGTCGCGATGGCGCTCAGCCCTGCGCCGGTTGCCCGCCGCGCGCGCTGCCGGCCGGACGGCGGACAGCGCGGCGAGCGTCTTCTCGCGCCGTTCCGCCGGGTGCGGGCGCCCCCGGGCGGCAGTGGCGGCGGCCTGGGTCAGGGCGCCGCTCCGGGCGCGCTGCCTCGCCTCGCCCTGCGCCTGACGCAGGGCCGGCTCGCGATCCTGCCGGAGCCGCAGCGCCGCCGCACGTCGCCGACGGGTCCCCGGGCCGGCGAGCGGGTTGCCCAGTTCCAGCCCGAACGCCGCGACGTAGTCCACCTTCGACCAGCCGTGGACGCGCAGATGGCTGGCCACCGACAGAAACCAGCGGCCACACAGGTGGCAGCACACCCGGTCGCCGTCGCCGAGCATGCGACCCGTCGGCGCGAAATACGCGGTGCCGTCGGCCAACCGGCCGACCACACCGACGTCACGCCCAGGTGATCGGCCGGCGGTGACCGCCACGGCAACACCCCCCGCTCGGTAGTCACAGTGAGACTACCGAGATTGCGGTATCGGCGGAACCCCGAACCGTAGGCTGATCGGATGGGTGAGCTACCGGCGCTGTCGCTGGCCGACTGGATCGTCCTCGCCGTCGTCGACGAGGAACCCACGCACGGCTTCGCGATCGCCGCGCTCACCACCGAGCACGGCGACCTCGGGCGGATCTGGCACGTGCCCCGCCCGATCGTCTACCGTTCCCTGGACCGGCTCACCGGCCTCGGCCTCATCCGCGTCGAAGCCACCGAGGCCGGCAGCCGCGGCCCCCAGCGCTCCGTGCTGACCACCACCCCGGCCGGCAACGCCGCCGTCATCGCCTGGCTGCACCAACCGGTGGGACACGTCCGCGACATGCGCTCGGCACTGCTGGCCAAGCTCGCGCTGCTGGCACGCCGCAGGCTGGACAGCACGGACCTGCTCGCCGCTCAACGCGACGTCCTCACGCCCGTGCACGAGGCACTGGAACGGCAGCAGGCCGACGCCACCGGCTTCGGCCGCGTCCTGCTCGCCTGGCGCCTGGAGAACGTCGGCGCCGCGCTCCGATTCATCGACACCGTCGCCGGATGAGCGGCGGCGTCGACGTACCTCCACGCGACCTGAAGGGCCGGGCACCCCCGGGTGGTGACGCCCGGCCCCGGTGGGCTTACGCCGCCGCGAGTCCGGCGCGGATCTCGTCGAGGGACAGCAGCAGCACGCCCAGTCCGGCGACCTCGGCCAGCCCTTGCTCGCTGGTGCGGGACACCGCCGACGGGACGAGCGCGACACGGAAGTCGCGTTCGCTGGCCTCGATGAGACTGGCGCGCGGGCAGTTGGGCAGGTTGCAGCCGACGAAGACGAGCGAGTCGACGCCCCGGGCGGTGAGCAGGTCCTGCAGCGGCGTCTCGTAGAACGCGCCCCAGCGCGGCTTGTAGACGATGAACTCGGCCGGGCCGACCTGCTGCACGCCGCCGCCGAGCAGCAGCTCGTGATCGAGGTCCGCGGCGGGCTCGGGCAGCATGCCCGGGGCGAGCCGGCTGCCGTGACTGCCCGGCGTGGCAAGCTCGACGCCGGTCGACAGCAGCCCCCGCCGGACCCGGTCGGCGTTGCCGCCGCCCTTCTCGTACAGGCGGATCACGTGCACGACCGGGCGGCCGGCCGCCCGGAACGCCTCCACGGCGGCGACGACCTCGGGCAGCACCTCGGTGGTGCCGGGAATGCCGTAGGGCGCGTCGGAGAGAAAGTCGCGCTGCACGTCGATGGTGATGAGCGCTGACGTCGGGAAGTGCAGCGCGAGATGCGGATCCGTCACGATGGCCACCGGTTCACGCTACCGCGCCGGCGACCAGGATCCGCTCGCGGATGAGCGGCTTCCCACGATGCTCCGGTGCCGCGGGCACGGGGGTCGCGGGCTCTACGCTGGCACTGTTCCTGCTGCACCTACACCTTCAACGGCGTCCGGCCCACCAGCAAGTACCGGCAAGCAACGGTGCGGCCGAGGTCGGGAAGGCCGCCGGTTCGGCCCTGAGCCGGGCAGCGTCACTGCGCCGGCAGGCCGGCGTTGACCCAGTCTTCGTAGCGGCATCGCGACTCCGCAGATTCGCATACGCCCCGATACAGCCGGATCGATGTGTCGCCCATCGGACGTGATAGCGCCGCGCATATTCGATAGCCATTAGTTTAATCAATATCCGCCGTGATACCGAAGTTGAGGTGCACGACGCGCATCACCGCACCGCAGGAGCACGACGCGGCCCGCGTCGTACACGAGGAAGGGATCTGTGTCCATGAGCGTGACCCTTGTCCGCCCGCCTGCCTCGCAACGCGGCAGGCACCGCCGTGCGCGACTCACCGGCACACTGGCCGCTGCGCTGCTGGGCGTCGCCGTGCCGAGCGTCGTAGCGTCCCCGGCCCAGGCCATCCACGGCGGCTCCGCCGTGACGACAGCCGAGTGGGCGTTCGTCGCCGAGATCCGCAACACGGCGGTGGGCGCCCTGTGCACCGGCTCACTGATCCACCCGAGCTGGGTGCTCACCGCAGCACACTGCGCGGCGCCGGCGTCGGTCGGCGACGTGACCGCCCGGGTGGGCAACACCACGGCCGCCACCGGCGGCGAGTTGCGCCGGATCACCCGAATCGTGCGCCACCCCGGCTATCAGGGCGGGCACAACGACGTCGCACTGCTCGAGCTCAGCTCACCGGTGACCACCGTGACACCGGTCCGGCTGGCCACGCCCGCCGACGCCGGACTGTGGGACGGCATCCAGTCCGGCCCGTTCACACAGTACGACCAGGGCCTGGCCATCGGCTGGGGACGCGACGCCAGTGGCGCCCTTCCCAACCAGCTGCAGGTGGCGGTCGTCAACATCACGCCACCGGAGGTGGACGACCTCGGCATCAAGAGGATCATGGTGGACCGCGGTCCGTGCCCGGGCGACAGCGGCGGCCCGCTGCTGGTGCGGGCCAACGGAACGACGGTGCAGGCCGGCGTGGTCAAGGGCGCGAGCTGCGGAGGTGCCGGGTCCTACAGCGAGGTGGGCGCCGGCGGGAACCGTGACTGGATCCTCAGCCAGATCACGCGCCTGCCGTACACCTGGTTCGGCACCGCCGACTGGGACCACGACGGCCACCAGGACATCATCACCAGGCGCGACTCGACCGGCGAAGTGTGGCTCTACCCGGGCGAAAGCCGGCGCGGCTACGGCAGCACGCCACCGGTGCGCCTCAGCGGCGGCTGGAGCCGCTACACGCCGTTCGGCGTTGCCGACTGGGACCGCGACGGCCACCAGGACATTCTCGCCAGGCACGACCCCACCGGCGAACTGTGGCTCCAGCCGGGCGAAAGCCGGCGCGGTCCCGGAAGCGCGCTGCCGGTGCGTCTCGGCGGCGGCTGGAGCGGCTACACGCCGTTCGGCGTGGCCGACTGGGACCGCGACGGCCACCAAGACCTGATCGCCCGGCAGGACAGCACCGGCGAACTGTGGCTCTGGGCCGGCGCGAGCCAGCGCGGCGAGATGGTGCTGCCCTGGGTGAAGATCAGTGACACCTGGAACGCCTTTACGCCGTTCGGCGTGACGGACTGGGACCGCGACGGCCGCCAGGACATTCTCGCCAGATACAACGACTCCGGCGATCTGTGGCTCTACCCCGGCCGCGGCGTGCGCGGCTACGGCTGGGACCCCGGGGTGCGCATCGGCAGCGGCTGGTCCGGCAGATCACCGTTCGGCGCGGCCGACTGGGACCGCCAGTGCATTTCCGTTGACGTACGACGTTTCTGCAACAAGGACCTCATCGCCAGGCACGACGCCACCGGCGACCTGTGGCTCTACCCGGGCGAGAGCCGGCGCGGCCCGAGCAGCGTCGCGCCCGTGAAGATCGGCAACGGCTGGTAGACCTTCGAGCACGCCGGCCGGACCGCTCCGAGCAGCAGGGCCGGTTCCGTTCCCGCCACCCGGGAACGGAACCGGCCCGTCCACAACAGGGTCGACGCGCACGGACCATCGCCGAAAATGAACCCGCCGGGCCTTCACGCCGACTGAACTGGCGAAGGAGGGCCGATGAGCGATGAATTACTGGTGGTCCGCTGCCAGCTGGGTGAACGGGAAGCCTTCGCCGAACTGGTGCGGGCCTGGCATCCGGCGGTCGAGCGGTACGTCAGGCGGATGCTCGGCGGATCCGACGACGATGTGGTGCAGGAGATCTGGCTGGCGGTCTGCGAAGGGCTGCCGAGACTGCGGCGGCCGGACCGGTTCACCCCCCTGGCTGTTCGTCATCGCCCGCCGGGCAGTGATGAACCGGCTGCGGGACACGTACACGAGCCCGGAACCCGAACCGATCGACGACATCCCCGGCGACGACGAGGCAGAAGGCGTCGTCAACCGGGAGATGCTCGTCGGCGCGCTGGCGGCGCTGCCCGTCCGGGAACGGGAAGTGCTCTTGCTGTTCTACCTCGAGGACCTGCCACTGGACGCCTGCGCGCAGATCTGCGCCGTGCCCGTCGGCACGGTCAAGTCGCGGCTCAACCGGGCACGCGGGCTGCTACGCCACGAACTGATGCGGAAGGGGTACGAAGCGTGACTCCGGAAGAGATCCTGGCACGACTCGACGCGCCGTTGTCGCTGCGCAAGCGGATCGGCTACCTGATCCTGGCCCTCGCCGGTCTCACCGACAGCGCCCTGATCAGCCTGCTCTGGGCGACCGAGCCCGGGCTACCGCCGCGCACGAAGGTGGCCTGCGGCACAAGCTCGAGCCGTCACTGCTGGGCGTTGTGCTCGCAGTGGGCGTACTGGCCGCCGTGAACCTGCGGTCGGCCCGCCGGGCAAGGGCAGCGCTGATGCGCCGCAAAGCCGAACTGACCGGGGGCAACGGCGCACGGTGAGCGGTCGCGGTCGGCGGCGATGATCCGTTTCCGCGGGACGACATCGTACGGTTCATCACCGACGACCACGCTCGACCATCTCGGCGCGGCGCCTGCGCTGGTGTCGACAGCGCAGGCACCGGCGAGGAGGTGTGAGCAGTCGGGCTACCGGCCGGGCTCTCCGAAGGGTTGGATGAGCGCCGGCCGGGGGCGAACGGTCATCGACAGTACGAGCACGATCGCTCCTGCCACCAGCGCGGCGATGGTGTACCAGGCTGGCGTGAGGTCGTGAATGTAGGCCACGTACGCCGGCGGCACGGGTAGCTGATCGAACCCGGCGGGTCCGGACCCGGCCGCGGCGACGGTGGCCCGGCCGGCGAAGTACCAGGCTGCGATTGTCGACGGGGCGAGCAGCAGCACCGCCGCGCCGGTGAGACCGTTGATCGGTGCTCGCTGCCACGATGCGGCCCGGCGCAGCCGGTATCCGGCCCGGGCGGCGAGGAGCCAGCCGCCGAGCAGGCCCAGCAGCAAACCCACTACGGTGAGGGGAAGCACGGACACCGGTTCGGCCGGCATTGCGACAAGCATCGCGTTGCTCGTCCCGTCCAGGTAGGGCGGACCACCTCGGTACGTCCCGATGGTCAGCTTCAGCGTGATGCCGTCGCGTTCCGCGACGATGCTGGTCGCGTCCATGGGTATCGTTGTCACGACGCCGTCCGCGTCCAGGTAGGACTCCGTCTGCCCGGTCGCGGCGGGATTCACCCGCCAGCCCGCAGCCGCGAGCCGGGATCGTGCCTGCTCGGGCGACCACACCGTGGTGAAGTCCGCGGTGGATGCGATGACTTGCGACCGTTGGCCCAGCGGCCCCGGATGGCGCGAGACGTTGTGCCGGACCGAGCCTCCCGTCGCCAGGTCGATCATTTCGCCGACGGCCGCGTCGGTGGGTGGGCGCTGGGCGGTGGACCACCCGATCGCCGAGCCCACTGAGGCGCCGAGGCCACCGAGGGTCAACGCGGTCAGGAGCGCGGCGAGCATCATCAACCGGCCGACCGGCAAGCGGAAGCGCTGCCGTAACCCGCCGGCGACGACGTCACGCACCTCGGCGGCGGTGGGCCGCTCACGTCCGGGTCCGGCGGCGTCCATGAGCGTGGTGAGGATCTCCGCGCCGTGGTGGCGGCGGTAGGCACCGGGATAGGCCAGCAGCAGCCGGCGGTACCGGCGGCGCAGCCCGGGCGAAACGGGCCGGTGTTCGGTCATGCCGTTACCCCGCCGAGGGCCGGGCCGGCACCCGGCTGCGCGCGGTGGCGCAACCGGGCGACCGCGGCCGATGCGTTGCGTTGCAACCGCTCCGCCTCGGCGGCGAGCGCACCGGCGCCCCGGTCGGTCAGCCGGTAGTAACGGCGGAGGCGACCGTCGACCGCCTCGTCCCGGTCGACGGCGATGAGGTCCTGCTCCACCAGACGGTCCAGTGCGCCGTACAGCGTGCCGGCGCCGAGGACGACGTCGCCGCCGGACAGCGCGCCGACTTCCTGGATCAGGCCGTAGCCGTGCCGGGCCCCGGCGGCGAGGGCGGTGAGGATGAGGAACGTCGGTTCCCGCATTGCAGCCATGCCCGGAGATTACGGTAACCGATACATATCGGCAACTGTAACGAGTTCGTACGGCCGAGCTGAGCGTGGGCGTCAGCGGTTGAGATGATGCCCACGTGACTGACGGCGGCGGCTATCTGCTCGACAATCAACAAGCGGAGGCAGGTGTCCGATTTGACGCCCTGGCGACGCTGTTCAACCCCTCCACATTTCGGCACATCGACGCGCTCGGTGTCGCGGAAGGCTGGCGATGCTGGGAAGTCGGCGCGGGAGGCGCGAGCGTGCCGTCCTGGCTCGCCGAGCGCGTCGGACCGACGGGGCACGTGCTCGCCACCGACATCGACGTCTCGTGGATGGCCGCCGACGCGGACTACGAGGTCCACCGCCACGACGTCGGTGCCGACCCACCGCCGGGGGACGGCTTCGACCTGGTGCACGCGCGCCTGGTCCTCGTCCACGTTCCCCAGCGCGCCGCGGCGCTCGCCGCCATGACCTCGGCGCTACGGCCCGGCGGCTGGTTGCTGGTGGAGGAGGCCGACCCGATGATGCAGCCGCTGGCCTGCCCGGACGAGTCCGGCCCGGCCCAGCGGCTGGCCAACAAGCTCAAGCACGACTTCCGCACGCTGATGGCCCAGCGCGGTGTCGACCTGTCCTACGGGCGCACGCTACCGCGGTTGCTGCGCGACGCCGGACTGGCCGACGTCGAAGCCGACGCCTTCTTCCCGATCACCGGTGCCGCCTGCGCCCTGTTGGAGCAGGCCACCGTGAGGCAGATCCGCGACCGGCTGATCGCCGCCGGCCTGGCCACCGGCGAAGAGATCGACCGGCATCTCGACAACCTTGCGACCGGGCTCCTCGACGTCGCCACCTCGCCCATGATCTCGGCATGGGGCCGGCGACCCGCCTGAACCGCGCCGCTACCCGGGTCAGTCGCTGCCTGCGCCGTGCGTTCTCGGCCGAGCGGGTCGAGCGCCCGTCGCGTGGTGCTTCGAGTGCCGGTGCGTCCGCACTCGGGGTCAGGGGCGGGAGCTGGGGCGGATGTTGTGGTTGAGGTGGAAGACGTTGTCCGGGTCGTAGGCGTCCTTCACCGCGGTCAGGCGGGCCAGTTGGGCCGCCGGGTAGGCGCGGCGCACCCCGGCGTCGCCCTCGTCGTTGAGGACGTTCACGTAGACGCCCGCCGCGTACGGGGCCAGCGCCGCGGCCGTGGCGCGGGCCTCGGACATCCGGGCCGCGTCCTCGGCCGGGTCGGTCCAGCGCATGCCGGTGCCGAACTCGAACGCGGTGTCGCGGTGGGCGAAGGCGGTGGCGTCGGGGGCGACGTCGGCGATCGCGCCGCCGTACGTCTGCAGGCTGCGTGACGCCGGGCCCGGGGCCAGGAACGCCTCGATCGCCGCGTCGGGCAGGGTGCGCAGGTAGTGGCCCTTGGAGTAGCGGCGATACGCGTGGCCGCCGGTCGTGTCGTCGCGGGTCTGCAGCTGAAGGTACGACATCTTCGTCACCCGCGCCGTGGGCATCTCGGCCAGCAGTGCGGCCGGGTCGCCGGGGCCGACCCAGACGAATCCCAGTTTGACCGAGCCGTCGCCGGGCGAGAACGCCTCCAACGTCGCCTGGCGCGGGGCGGAGCCGGCCAGGTCGCGCCAGTGGCGCATCGCGGCGGGTGCGTGGGCGGCGCCGGCGGTGTACTCGGCGACCAGGGCGCGTGTGCCGACCGGGTGCACACGGAACTCGAACTCGGTGACCACGCCGAAGTTGCCACCGCCGCCGCGCAGGCCCCAGAACAGGTCCGGGTGTTCGTCGGCGGTGGCGCGCAGCACCTCGCCGGTCGCGGTGACGATCCGGCACGCGGTCACGTTGTCGCAGGCCAGGCCGTACTGCCGGGCGAGCCAGCCCATGCCGCCGCCGAGCGTGAGGCCGCCGACACCGGTGTGGGAGACGTTGCCGGCCGTGGTGGCCAGGCCGTGCCGCTGCGCCGCGATGTCCAGCGCGCCGAGCAAGGCACCGCCCTGGACCCACGCGGTGCGGCGGGCCGGGTCGACCCGCACGGCGCCCATCGGGGTGAGGTCGATCATCAGGCCGCCGTCGGGGACCGCGAAGCCGGCCGCGTTGTGGCCGCCGCAGCGGACCCCGATCTCCAGGCCGCGCTCGCGGGCCAGGCGCACCGCGGCGACCACGTCGTCCGTGCCCGAGGCCCGCACGATGAGCTCGGGGCGGCGGTCCACCATCGCGTTCCAGATCGTGCGGGCCTCGTCATATCCGGGGTCGCCCGCGCTCAGCGTGTTGAGATTCTGCGCCGTCGTCGTCATATTCACAGCATCATTGGATTTGGTACTGCATGAGAGGTCCGATTCCATGCCGATGAGCAGGACCAATTCGGGGCGGGCCGCGACCGACCTGCACCTCGGCGCGCTCGACCGGGAGGGCGGCGGTCCGCTGCACCGGCAGATCGAGCACTCGATCCGGGCCGCGGTGCGGGAGGGGCGGCTGCCGGTCGGCAGCTCGCTGCCGCCGAGCCGGGTGCTGGCCGCCTCGCTCGGCGTGTCGCGGGGCGTGGTCGTGGCCGCGTACGAGCAACTCGTCGCCGAGGGGTACCTGACCAGCCGGTCCGGCGGCTACACCCGGGTGAGCGCGGGTCCGGAGGCGGCGCCGCCGGCCGCACCCGAGCCGCCGCGGCGGCGCCCGGCGGCGGTCGTGGACTTCGGGTACGGGCGCACCGACGTCTCGCAGTTCCCACGGGCGGCCTGGCTGCGCTCCCTGCGCCGGGTGCTCACCGAGGCGCCGTCGGAGCGGTTCGGGTACACCAGCGGCCAGGGCGACCCGCAGCTGCGGGCGGCGCTCGCCGCGTACCTCAACCGGGTCCGCGGCACCGTCGCCCACCCCGACGACATCGTGGTCTGCGCCGGTTACGCCCAGGGCATCGCCCTGCTCGTGAGCGTCCTCGGCGCCGCGCCGGGCCCGCGCCGGCCCATCGCCGTCGAGGACCCCTCCGCCAACGACGACGTGCGGCCCCTGGCCACCGCCGCCGGGTTCGCCCTGGCCGGGGTTCCGGTCGGCGAGCACGGCATCGACGTCGCCGCGCTCGACGCCGTGGACGCCGAGGCGCTCGTGCTCACCCCCTCGCACCAGTGGCCGACCGGCGGCGTGCTGTCCGCAGAGGCCCGCGCCGGCGTGGTGCGCTGGGCGCGGCGCACCGGCGCGCTGGTCGTCGAGGACGACTACGACGCCGAGTACCGCTACGACCGGGCCGCGATCGGCGCGATGCAGGGGCTGGCGCCGGACCGGGTGGCGTACCTGGGCTCGGCCAGCAAGACCCTGGCACCGGGCCTGCGGCTGGGCTGGATACTGCTGCCCCGGCGGCTCGTCGCGCCGGTCGTCGCCGCGAAGGTGCTCGCCGACCGTGGCTCGCCCGCCATCGACCAGCTCGCCTTCGCCGACTTCCTCACCGCCGGCGAGCTGGACCGGCACCTGCGCCGCATGCGCCCGCTCTACCGCCGGCGCCGCGACGCGCTGCTCGCCGCCCTGGCCCGGCACCTGCCGCGGTTCCGCCCGGTGGGCGTCGCCGCCGGGCAGCACCTGGTCGCGTGGCTACCGCCTGGCCTGACCGAGGAGGACGTCGAGCGCGCCGCGGCGACGGTCGGCGTCGCGGTGTACGGCCTGCGCGGCTACCGCCTGAACGGCCCCGGCCCGCAGGGGCTGATCTTCGGCTACGCGTCGCTGAGCGAGCGCGCGATCGACGAGGGCGTGGCGCTGCTGGCCCGGTCGCTGGCATCGTGATCGCCTGACCGGACCGGCGCCGGCACGCAGCTGTCAGGAGGCCTGCGTATCGTTGTGACATGGCTAAGGATGCACAGCCGGGCGACGTGGTCGACGACTTCGAACTGCTCGACGAAACGGGCACCGCCCGCCGCCTCAGCGAGTTGCTCGGCAACGGGCCGGTGGTCCTCTTCTTCTATCCTGCTGCGCTGACCCGTGGCTGCACCGCGGAGAGCTGCCACTTCCGTGACCTGGCGGCGGAGTTCGCCGAGGTCGGCGCGCAGCGCGTCGGCATCAGCCGGGACACCGTCGAGCGGCAGCGGGAATTCTCCGAGCTGCACAAGTTCGACTACCCGCTGCTGTCGGACCCCCAGGGGGTCGTGGCGGACCTGCTCGGGGTGCGGCGGCGCCTGCCGCTGGGTCCGCTGAGCACCAAACGGATGACGTTCGTCATCGACACCGACCGGCGCATCCTCGCGGTCATCCACAGCGAGATCAGCATGAACGAGCACGCCGACCGGGCGCTCCAGGTGCTGCGCGCGCACGCGCGCCGCCAATGAGCCGCAGGCCCGGACCATGGCAAGCCCGCGCCGGCGCCGTGTCACCGTGGCGGCAGCGCTACGGTTGAAGACGGAACGCCGACGAAGCGTGCATTCACCGCGGAGCGCGTCATGCTCTCAGCCAAGGCCCGGCCGGTCGTGCAGGCGACGTTGCCGGCGGTGGCGGACAACATCGGGACGATCGCCGAGCGCTTCTACCGCCACATGTTCACCGAGCATCCGGACCTGCTCGACGGCACCTTCAACCGCGGCAACCAGGCCAGCGGCGCCCAGCAGCAGGCGCTCGCCGGGGCGGTGGCGGCGTTCGCCGACGCCCTGGTCCACACACCGGACAACCTGCCGGAGCGCCTGCTGTCACGTGTCGCGCACAAGCATGCGTCGCTCGGCATCCGGCCCGATCAGTACCGGATCGTTCACGACCACCTGATGTGGGCCGACCGGCTGGTGAAGACCTCGCTGCCCGGGCAGTACATCACCGTGCGGATGCCGATGCCCGACGGCGTGCGCCAGCCCCGCCAGTACAGTCTCACCCGCGCCGACGACGGACAGCACCGCCAGTTCTCGGTCAAGTGGGTGCACGGCGGCGGCAGGCCCGACGGCGAGGTCTCGACCCTGCTGCACCAGCGCGTCGGCGTCGGCGACGTGCTGACGATGTCCCTGCCGTACGGCGAAGTCGTGCTCAACGACTCCGGCTGCCCGGTCGTGTTCGCCAGCGCCGGAATCGGGATCGCGCCGATGGCCGGCATGCTGTCACACCTGGTGGCCGCCGGGTCGCATCTGGAGGTCATGGTGTTGCACGCCGACATCGACGAAACGTCGTTCGCGCTGCGCCGGCAGGTCCTCGGCGACGTCGCCGCGCTGCCACGCGGCTCCATGTACGCCTGGTACGAGCGCGGTGCGCAGACCCGGCTCCCGCTGGACGGCGCCTTCGCCGGGCTGATGGATCTCGCGCAGGTTCCGCTGCCCGACGGGGCCGCCTACTATCTGTGCGGACCGCTGCCGTTCATGCGGGCGGTGCGCAGCTCGCTGATCGAGCGGGGCGTGCCGGCCCGGGACATCCAGTACGAGGTGTTCGGTCCGGACCTGTGGCGTGCGGATCTGGAGTAGTCGCCGACAAGCCGCCCGGGCCGGGCGGTGGCGACCTGCTCTGCGACGCGGGTGCGCGGGACCTCCCGTCACGACACATGACGGGTGTCACCGAGCGTTGTGCCGGGGACCATGCCGCAGGAAAGCAGGCGCTGCCCCGGCGCAGCGCCCTCGATCACCGCCGTCAGGTGCGTGACGGCCTCCCAGCCCATCTCCCGCCGCGGGATCGCCAGCCGGGCCAGCGTGTCGAGCACCGGCCCGCCGCCGCTGGGCTCGGCCAGTGCGACCACCGACAGGTCGCCCGGCACCGCCAGGCCGCGCGCCGTCGCCTCGGCGATCAGCGCGACCGCGTCGGCGTACTCCTCCGTGAAGACCGCCGTCAGCCCCCGCGTGAGCGCCGCGTCGAGGCCGGCCGGGGGCCGCAGGTGCGCGACGTCGAACCCGGCGAAGCCGCGCAGCCGGTCGGCGTGCGACTCGGCCGGGCCACCGGTGCCCAGATAGCCGATCCGGCGGTGCCCCAGGGCCAGCGCACGGTCCAGGAAAGCCGCGACGGCCGACGGGTAGTCCGCCCCGACGTACGGCACGCCCGGCTCGTCGCGCCGGCCGACGGACACGAACGCGTGCCGCTCCGCGACGAGCCGCCGCAGGTCCAGCTCGTCCACGTGGCGGCCGAGCAGGATCGTGCCGTCGGCGAGGCCGATCCGGCTCTCGTCGTGGACGCGCCGGCCCCGCCCTGAGGTGAACAGCAGCAGGTCGCAGTCGAGCTCCTCGGCGCGCTCCTCGATGCCGACCAGGAACGGGTGGTAGAAGTCGGCCGCACCGCTGGGGAAGAGCGGCTCGTAGGTGAAGACGCCGAGGATCCGGTTGCGGCCCGACACCAGCCGCCGGGCGACCGGGTCGGCGACGTAGCCGGTGCTGCGGATCGCGTCCAGGACCCGTTGCCGGGTCTCGGGCGCGATCCGCACGTCGTCGCCGGTGCGGTTGTTGAGCACCAGGGACACCGTCGCCTGGCTGACTCCCGTCATCCGGGCGATGTCCCGCTGTGTCACACGACGGCTCATGCACCCTCCGCTGCGCTCCGGAACCGCTCATACGGCACTGTGTATCACCCCTTGAGGCCGGTGTGCGCCAGCCCTTCGACGAACTGCCGTTGCGCGATCACGAACACGACCAGCACCGGTAGCGCGGTCAGTGCGGCAGCCGCGAGTTGCACGTCCCACATCGGCCCGCCGTACGCGTCGACGTACTGCGTCAGGGCCTGCGGCAGCGTGAACTTCTCCTTGCTGGACAGGTAGACCACCGGCTCCAGGAACAGGTTCCAGCTCGCCAGGAACGTGAAGATGCCGACCGCGCCGAGCGCCGGGCGGGCCAACGGGAGGCCGATCCGCCAGAAGGTGGCGAACCGTCCCAGGCCGTCGACGCGGGCCGCCTCCTCCAGTTCCCGGGGCAGCGTGATGAAGTACTGCCGCATGATGAACGTGGCGAGGACGCTCGGCGCACCGAAGATCGGCACCAGGATCAGGGGCCAGTGGGTGTCGATGAGGCCGAACCGGTTGAACAGCTGGAACAGCGGGACGATCGTCACCTCGCTCGGGATGAGCAGCCCGGTGAGCACCACCACGAAAAGCACGTTCTGGCCGGGGAACCGGATACGGGCGAACGCGTAGCCGGACAGCGACGCCACCGCCATCGTGCCGACGGTGACGATCGCGGCGATGTAGAGGCTGTTCCAGTACTGCTGGGCGAACGGTTGCAGCTCGAAGACCTGCCGGTAGGCGTCGAACTGCCAGTGCCCGGGCAGCAGCCGCGGCGGATACGCGAAGATCTCGCTCGTCGGCTTGAACGACGAGGTGACCATCCACCAGGTCGGGAACACGAACGGGACGAGCAGGACGCTGAGGATCCCGTAGACGGCGACCTTGAGCCGCCTGGACCTGCTGCTCATGGACTTACTGCTCATGGACGACCCACCTCTTGCGCAGCTGCCACTGCACCAGCGTCAGCACCAGCACGATGACGAACAGCAGGATGGCCAGGGTCGAACCGTAGCCGAAGTGGTGGAACTGGAACGCCTGCTGATACAGGTAGTACACGAGCACGGTGGTCGACGTGCCCGGCCCGCCCTGGGTCAGCACGGCGATCTGGGCGAACACCTGCAGCGAGCCGACGACCGTGATGATCGACGTCAGCAGGATCGTCGGGCTGATCATCGGCACCGTGATCCGGTGGAATCGGGACCACGCCGACGCGCCGTCCAGCTGCGCCGCCTCGTACAGCTCGAACGGCACCCCCTGCAGGGCCGCCAGGAACAGCACCATGTTCAGCCCCACGTTCTTGAACACCTGCACGGCGACCACCGACACCATCGCCGACGTGCCGTTGCGCAGCCAGTTGGGGCCGTCCACGCCGATCGTGGCCAGCAGGCCGTTGACGCCCCCGTTCGACTGCAGCAGGAAGCCCCACACGATGGTCCACGCCACCAGCGACACGACCACCGGGGAGAAGAAGAGGGTGCGGTACACCGTGAGGCCGCGCAGCTTCTGGTTCAGCAGCACCGCCAGCAGCAGCGCGAGCAACAGGTTGAACACCACCAGCCCGACGGAGAACAGCCCGGTCGCGCGCAGCACGGACGGCAGCGACGGGTCGTCGAGCAGCGCCTGGTAGTTCTCGGCGCCGACGTACTCGAAGCTGTCGGCGAGCACGTTCCATTCGTGCAGGCTGTACCAGAACACCAGGCACAGCGGCAGGAACACGAAGACGGCCGAGCCGACCAGCTGCGGGGTGACGAACAGGTACCCCACGAGCCGATCGGCGGTCCGCTGGCGCAGCGTCACGACTTCGCCAGTTGCGGTGCGATCTTCGCGCAGACGCCGCCCAGCACGGCCTTGACGTCCGCCTGCGGCTGCCACAGCGGGTCGAGGCTCGCGCGGACGGTCTGGCTCAGCTCCGCGAAGCCGGCGTGGCTGGGCCCGACCGCGCCCTTGGCGATGCCGTCCACGACGACCTTCTGCAGCTGCTCCGGCTTCAGCAGCGGGTTGGTCTTGGCGAGCGTCTCGGCGGTGAGCTGCGAGGTGCGCGGCGGCGGGAAGTAGGCGGCGAGCTTGGCGGAGTTGGCCGGGTTGGTCATGAAGGCCAGGAAGTCCTGCGCCACGGCCGCGTTCCTGCTCTTCTTGAACACCCCGATGCCGGCCTGGCCGAACACCGCGTACGAGCCGGCCTTGCCCTGCGGCAGCGGCACCAGGTCCCAGCCGAAGGTGTTCTTCAGCAGCGACGCCCGGCTGATCTGGGTGATCGTCAGCGCCGCGTCACCGGCGAAGAAGTCCGCGCTGACGCCGGGCCCGGGCAGCGCCTTGTCCACGAAGACCGCCTTGTGCAGGGCCGTCATCGCCTCGACCATCTCCGGCTGGTCGAAGCCGCACGTCTTGCCGTCGTCACTCCACGCCTTCGCGCCCCAGCCGCCCCAGAAGCTCGCGAGGTTGTTCCAGGTCTTGTAGTCGAAGTCGCGGATCACCAGGCCGGCCTTGCCGGTGCCCGCGTTGACCGCTGACGCGAGCTTCAGCGCGGTGTCCCAGTTCCACTGCCCGGCGGCGATCAGCTCGGCGGGGGTCTGCTGCCCGGCCTTCTTCGCCAGGTCGTTGTTGACGAACATGCCGAAGGGTGAGGTGGAGAACGGGTAGGCGTACAGCTTCCCCTTGTCCTGCCACAGCTTCAGCGGACCTGCCGCCAGATCGTCGAACTGGTAACCGTCGGCCTTCTTGAGCGTGTCGTCCAGCGGTACGAGCGCACCGGAGCTCACGAAGTCCGGCGCCGAGTTCTCGAGGATCCACGCCAGGTCCGGCTGGTTGCCGCCGGCGATCTGCGTGGTGAGGGCGGTGGTGTACGTGTCGAACGGCAGCGAGTCGAACTTGATCTCGGTGACGTCCGGGTGCGCTGCCTTGTACTCGGCGGCGATCTCGTTGAACAGCTTGAGGTGCGCCTCGTTGGCGGTCCAGATCGTCATGCGCAGGCTCGCCGGCCCGTCGGACTGCGTGGCCTCCTTGCCGCCACCGCAGGCCGTGAGCGTGAGCAGCGCGGCGGCGACGATCGCCGTGATGTTCCATCGCATGGCGGGGTCTCCTTGGGGGGTGTGTTCAGTAGCCGGTGACGTCGGGCCAGGCGAGCTCGACGCCGTTGTCGGTCAGGCGGGACTGGAACGCGGCCAGCCGGTCCGGGCTGTTGCGGACGCCGCGCGGGCTGACGGCGTTGTCGAGGCAGAACGCCGCGAGAGCGCCGGCGGCCTCGCCGATGTTCCACTCGACGGGGTGCAGCCGGTAGCAGCCGTTGGTGATGTGCGTGGTGCCGAGGTTCTTGCACGCCGGCAGGAGGTTCTCCATCCGGCGGGGAATGAGCGCGCCCAGCGGGATCTGGAAGGGGCTGGACGCGACGTCGATGTACGTGTCGCCGCCGGTCGACGGGTGCAGGTCGATGCGGTACATGCCGATCCCGACCGAGTCGGCGTAGACGACGCTGCCCTTTTCGCCGCGCACGGCGTACGACAGGTCCTGCTCGACGATCGTGTACTCGGCCGCTATGCGGCGGGACTCCCGGACGTAGGGCGCCTGCGCGAGCCCGTCCGCCGAACCGGTGATGTCGCCGCGCAGCCGCAGGCCGGGGAAGCCCGTGCCGCCGTCCGGCCGTGGCGCCTCGGTCTGCAGCCAGTACAGGACGCTTCTGGAAAGTTCCTTCGCGTTGCGGAGCTGCGCTTCCGCGTCGGGGACGTCGATGACCGGCGCCTCGAAGTAGTCGATCATCGGCCAGTTCACGAGCGTGATGTCGCTCGCGTAGGCACCCGGCTGGAACAGCTTCCGCGCGGCGATCCGGCGGAACGTCCACAGGTTCGCGTCGCCCGGGTCGCGCCGCTGGTCGGCACGCACGCGGAGCGGGTCGTCGTCGGGGTTGGGGGTGAAGCCACGCTCACCGATCTCGAGCGTGCGCGGGTGCGGGGAGCGCAACGACAGCAGCGGCCCGCCCCAGAACGGGGGCGTGTAGGCGCGCCAGAAGTCGTACCCGGCGGGCTTGTCGATGACGTGGTTGCCGTCGACGTGGTCGATGGCGAAGCACACCGACACCGCCTGCATGTTCATCGGCTGCGCCTGCGCCGGTGCGCTCGGCTCGCCGGTGTCCAACCGGGACTCGAATCCGGTGACGTACTCGGTGCCGGTCAGCGGCAGCAGTTCGCCGGTCTCGGTGGCGTCGATGACGTACTTCGCGGTCAGGGTGATCTCATGATCGGCGTTCGCGACGGTGATCGCGGTGATCCGGTCCCCGGTGACGTCCGCTTTCGTCGCCTTGTAGGGCTGCAGGACGCTGAGGCGGCCGGCGCTCCGGTACGGCAGCAGCATCGCCTCGATCACCGCCTTGGCGACAGCCGGCTCGTGGCAGAGCCGGCTGACCCCGCCCGCGCCCGGGTTCAGGTGCGTCCACCGCCGGGCCGCCTCCGTCAGCGGGTAGTGGCGGCGGTAGTACGCGCGGATGCCGTCGCGCAGCGCGCGGTAACTCGCCGTAACGCCGAACTGCTCGACCCACGAGTGCTCGTCGGGCGGCACCGCCTGGCTGGTGAGCTGGCCGCCGAGCCAGTCGAACTCCTCGGTGAGCACGACCGACCGGCCGGCCCGCAGGGCTGCGAGAGCCGCCGCGACACCACCCAGCCCGCCACCGACGACGAGGACGTCCGCCGCCATCTCCTTCACACGCACTCCTTGATCATCGTGGTACTTCACTCAGGGTTACGCCTTGGACCAGCTCGCACGCCAGCAGGCGCTGGGCGGGCGATGCACCGTTGACGATCTCGGTGAGGTGGTCGGCGGCCTGCCAGCCCATCTCGCGTCGCGGCGTGCGGAACCGGGTCACGTCGTGCGGCTGCGGCCCGGCGACCGGCCTCGTCGGCTCGCCGAGCACGATCAGCGACACGTCGCCGGGGACGTCCCTGCCGCTGCGGTGCAGCTCCGTGATCACGTCGCCGGCGTCGGCCGGCTCCTCGAGCAGGATCGCCGTGACCTGTTTCGCCATGGCGTCGGCCAACGCGTGCTTGCCCGGCGGCTCGTGCATCGCGAACACTCCGGCGCTCAGGCACGCGTCGGCGAACCCGCGCAGCCGGTCGGCGTGCGACTCGGCGGGCCCGCCGGTGCCGATGTACGCGAACCGGCGATGGCCCTTCGCGAGCGCCAGGCCGACGAGTTCGGCGACCGCGGCGGCGTAGCCGGCGCCGACGTACGGGACGTGCTCCCCGTCCCGCCGCCCGACGCTCACGAACGGGTGGCCCTCGGCGACGAGGCGGGCCAGCTCACCCCGGTCGATGGAGCGGCCGAGGAGGATGCAGCCGTCGGCGAGGCGCATGCGGTTGTCACCGTGGAAGAGCCGGCGCCGGCCGTCGACGACCGGGGTGCTGGTGAACAGCAGCAGGTCGCAGCCGAGCTCCTCGGCGCGCTCCTCGATGCCGACCAGGAACGGGTGGTAGAAGTCGGCGGCGGCGCTGGGAAAGACCGGCTCGTACGTGAAGACGCCGAGGATCCGGTTGCTGCGGTCGGCGAGCCGCCGGCCGACGACGTCGGCGACGTAGCCGGTGGCGCGGATGGCGTCGAGCACGCGCTGCCGCGTCTCGGGCGCGATCCGCACGCCGCTGTCGACGCGGTCGTTGAGCACGAGGGACACGGTGGCCTGGCTGACGCCGGTCATCCGCGCGATGTCGCGCTGCGTGACGCGTCGCCTCATGCGCCCGACTCCCTTGGATAATACGTATCGGCACTTCCTGGGCTGGAATCGTGCGCCGCTCCCGGAGGTAAGGTCAAGCGTGACGCCGTCTTTTGTTACCGTCTTGCGCTGTTGACTAATACGCATTATCAAGTGGCGCGGGCACCGCTGTGCCGATGGCGCACCACCAGCGGAGGCATCAAGCGAAAAACTTCTATCTATCTATTGAAGTTTATCTCCAACGTGTGCCCTAATATTGACGGTTCTTTTCGCCAGCCGCGCCACACCACGCGGCTACCCCCAGGGAGGAACGATGAACCGTCCCCTGCGATCGGCGCTGCGTGCGGCCACCGCCGCACTCTTCGCCACCGCCACCTTCGCCGCCGCGGCCGTCCTCGGCGCGACACCCGCCAGCGCGGCGCCGGCCGGCCTGCCCGGCATGGACGTCTCCAGCTACCAGGGCAACGTCAACTGGTCAGCCGCCTGGAGCAACGGCGCCCGGTTCGCGTACGTGAAGGCGACGGAGGGCACCGGGTACACCAACCCGTACTTCGCCCAGCAGTACAACGGCTCCTACAACGTCGGCATGATCCGCGGCGCGTACCACTTCGCACTGCCGAACCGGTCCACCGGCGCCGCGCAGGCCAACTATTTCGTCGACCACGGCGGCGGCTGGTCCAAGGACGGCAAGACCCTGCCCGGCGCGCTCGACATCGAGTACAACCCGTACGGCGCGACCTGCTACGGACTGAGCCAGGCCTCGATGCGCAGCTGGATCGCCTCGTTCGTCAACCAGTACCACGCCCGCACCGGACGCTGGGCGACCATCTACACCACCACCGACTGGTGGTCCACCTGCACCGGCAACACCTCGCAGTTCGCCGCCAACAACCCGCTCTGGATCGCGCGCTACTCCAGCAGCGTCGGCACGCTGCCGGCCGGCTGGCCGACGTACTCCTTCTGGCAGTGGTCCTCGTCCGGCACGTTCCCGGGCGACCAGAACGTCTGGAACGGCTCCCTGGACCGGCTCAAGGTGCTCGCCTGCAACGGACCGTGCTGACCCGCTCCGGTGGCGGGTCCGCCCCGGGCCCGCCACCGGTGGCACCCACCCCACACAGGAGGCACCGATGTCCGTCCCCGTTCCACGGCGGGCCGTGCTCCGCGGCGCGGTCCTGCTCGGCGCCACCGCGCTGACCCCGTTCGGCGGCGGCCGCGCGGCCTGGGCTGCCGCGACCCGGGTCGATCAGCCGGTGATCGCCAACTGCGCGACCTGGGCCGCCCGGCCACCCTCGTCCGACGTGAGTGTCGTGCAGAGCCGGCCCAACAAGATCATCGTCCATCACACGGCGTTCCCCAACGCCACCGACTACAGCCTGGCGCACGCCTACCAGAACTCCCGGGACATCCAGAACCTGCACATGGACACCAACGGCTGGCTCGACTCCGGCCAGCACTTCACCAACAGCCGCGGCGGCCACCTGACCGAGGGCCGGCACGGCAGCCTCCACGCGCTGCTGCACGGACAGACCATGGTCCAGGGCGCGCACTGCGTCGGGCAGAACAGCCAGGCCATCGGCATCGAGAACGATGGCACCTACCTCGACGGGCAGCCGCCGCAGGCGCTCTGGGACAGCCTCGTGTGGTTCTGCGCGTTCACCTGCCAGCAGTACGGCATCCCGCCCAACGAGATCTACGGGCACAAGGACTTCAACAACACCCAATGTCCCGGGCTCCTGCACGACCGCCTGCCAGAGCTGCGCAGCGCCGTCGCCACCCGGCTCGGCGGCTGACCAACTCGCCGGTCCGCCGGGGTGCGCGTGGAGGTGCCGAGCCGGACTGGCCGAAGCTGTCCACGCCGACCGGCACGCACGGCACGCCGAGAGCCGAGCCAGGCCATGGCGTGCGAGGCGGCTGAGCGCCACTCGGGCGCGGTCTGCGGTCATGGCTCGCTCCTCAGTCTTCGACCGGCACAGTAGCTTTCGCTATCACCAACACTCAAGGAAAAAGTCACTGATTTTCGAAATTCTCTTGACTGGTCGAACTGGCCCGGCGATCCTCGATGCACATCCAGACCCGGGGAGGCTCCATGCGTATCGCGAACGTCGCCGGCCGGTTGACCATCGTCACTGCCGCGGGCGGCATTGACGTCGAGCGGGCCAGCGGGTCCCGGTTCCCGGCCGACCCGGCGGCGGTCTTCGACCGGTGGCCGGACTTCCTCGAGTGGGCGGCCGGGCTCGACGGGCCGGTCGCGGACGTGCCGATCGACGAGGCGCACCTGGGGCCGCCGTCCCCCCGCCCGTCCCAGGTCTTCGCGGTGGGTCTCAACTACGGCGCGCACGCCACCGAGGCCGGCTACGCGGCCGACGTTCCGGTGACGTTCACCAAGTTCCCGAGCTGCATCACCGGCCCGGACACCGACCTGCCGATCCCCGGCGACCGCGTCGACTGGGAGGTCGAGCTGGTCGTCGTGATCGGGACGACCGCCCGGTCGGTGCCGATGGCCGAGGCCTGGCAGTACGTGGCCGGCCTGACGGTCGGGCAGGACTACTCGGAGCGGCGGGTCCAGCTGATCGGGCAGAGCCCGCAGTTCAGCCTGGGCAAGTCGTTCCCGGGCTTCGGCCCGACCGGCCCGTGGCTGGTGACCCCGGACGAGTTCGACAACGCCGACGACCTCCGGCTGGAGTGCCGGGTCAACGGCGAGCTCATGCAGGCCGGCCGGACCAGCGACATGATCCAGTCGGTGCCCGCACTCATCGCCCAGCTCTCCACGGTGTGCACGCTCCGGCCCGGCGACCTCATCTTCACCGGCACTCCGGAGGGCGTCGGCTCGGCGCGGACGCCCCCGATCTACCTGCGGCCGGGCGACGAGGTGGTCAGCTGGATCGAGGGAATCGGCACCATGCGCCAGCGCTGCGTCAAGGTCGAGGCGCCCTGAGCCGCTGGTCTTCGACTTGTCAATAGATTTTCGAATATTGTGGCTGAACAGCTCGACTGTGAAACATGGCGAAGATCTCGTAACTTTCGAGATTGTGGCTTCGTCTCAAAACGGTCCTACACTCTCAAGCCATGCCACGTAGTGAAACTCGGGCCGAGCGCATCTACGTCGCCCTTCGGGCCGACATCCTTGCCGGACGGCTGCTGCCCGGGCAGCGACTTCCCTTCGCCGACCTGGGCGCACGTTACGGAACCAGTGTCGGCGTGCTCCGGGAGGCGCTGTCCCGCCTGGTCGAACAGGGTCTGGTGCAGTCCGAGGCCCAACACGGCTACCGGGTCACCCAGGTGTCCGAGGCCGACCTCCTGGACCTGACCGCGACCCGCGTCGACATCGAGACGCTGTGCCTGCGCCACGCCATGGCCCACGGCGACCTCGCCTGGGAGTCCCGGGTGGTGGCGGCGTTCCACACCCTGGCCAACACGCCCGAACTGGCGAACGAGCAACCGGCAACGGTGAACGAGGACTGGGCGGCGGCCCATGCGACGTTCCACGCGGCCGTGCTCGAGGGCTGCCCGAGCCGGCGGCTGCGCGACTTCGCCGGATCGCTGCGGGACGCGGCCGAGTTGTACCGGCGCTGGTCGCGCCACCTGGGCGGCGAGAACGACCGCGACATCCTGGGCGAACACACCGCCCTGCGGGACGCCGTCCTGGCCCGGGACACGGAGCGGGCCGAGCGGGTGCTGGCCGACCACATCCAGTACACGACACGCGCCCTGCTGGCCAACGCGCCCGAAGACCTGACCCCGGACCGCGAAGCCAACGCGACGCCCCGGTCCACCAGGGCCTGACCGTCTGAGAGCCCGGCGGGCAGCCACCCTGACGGCTGGCGTCCGCCGGCTCACGAACCCCCGCGAACCCGTACATCCGGACGAAGAGTCTATTCGACAGCGGTAACAACTTTCGAAATTTGACCCGGAACGCCTTGAGACCGTTCCATCTTCACAGTAGCTTCTCGTCATCGAATATCGGGTCGCCTCCGTCAGCGTACGGAGTCGGGCTCGGGCCGGTCCCGACCCCCACGACGGCTCGGACGAGGAGGTTCTGGAGGATGTCACTTCGCTCGTGGCACAGACTTCGGCGGATGGTCATCGGCGGCTTGGCCGTCCTGCTCACCGCCGCCGCGTGCAGTTCAGATCCCACCGATGAGCACCGGGGCGGCGGCACGCCCGTCGACGGTGGCACGCTCAGCGTGGCGCTCTCCGCCGAGCCGGACAGCCTCGATCCCGCCGGCGCCGCCCAAGCGGCCGCGCATCAAGTGTTCATGCAGATCTACGACCCGCTGGTGTGGCTCGACCCGTCCAACGGCGAATACGTCGGCGGTCTGGCGTCGTCCTGGACAACCTCGCCCGACGGCCTGACCACGACCTTCAAGCTGCGTACCGGCGTGAAGTTCCAGGACGGCACCGACTTCAACGCCGAGGCGGTGAAGTTCAACTTCGAGCGGATCCTCGACACCTCGTTCAAGTCGCCGGTCGCCCGGGCCAAGCTCGGTCCACTGAAGACGGTGACCGCGGTCGACCCGACCACGGTCGAGCTCACGTACTCCTCGCCCTACCCGTCGCTGCTCAACTCACTGAGCCAGCACTGGCTGGCGATCGTGTCCCCGGCGGCGGTCGCCAAGCACGGCGCCAGCTACGGCCAGCACCCGGTGGGCACCGGCCCGATGTCGTTCGTGGAGTGGGTGACCGGCGACCACGTCACCCTGCAGCGCACGGCCGACTACGCCTGGGGGCCGTCGTTCCTGCACCAGGGGAAGGCCTACCTGGACAAGCTCATCTTCAAGATCGTGCCGGACGACGGGGCACGGTCGGCGGCCGTCCAGAGCGGTGACGTGCAGATCGCCTGGAACATGCCGGCGGCCGACTTCTCCCTGCTCAAGAGCAAGGGCAGCGATCTGACCATGGTGGCCGCACCGTGGAGCGGCGGCTCGCTGTCGCTGTTCCTCAACACCGAGCGCGCCCCGACCGACGACCTCGCGGTCCGGCAGGCGATCCAGTACGGGATCAGCCGTACCGACCTCATCAACACCGCCCTGTTCGGGATCTACACGCCGGCCGAGGGCCCGATCTCCCCGCGTACCATCGGCTACTCGAAGTCGGTGGAGGGCAAGTACCCGTACGACAAGGCGAAGGCCGAGAGCCTGCTCGACGGGGCCGGCTGGACGATGGGCAGCGACGGCTTCCGCAGCAAGAACGGCACCCGCCTCGCGTTGAAGATCATCACCCACGCACAGTTCAACCCGATCGCCACCGCCATCCAGGGCCTGCTCAAGCCGCTCGGATTCGATGTGGCGGTGGACATCCGCGCCGCCGCCGCCGCGACCGACGCCAACGGCAAGGGCGAGGGCACGGGCGGCATCACGGGCCTGGTCGACAGCGACCCGTCCGGCATCCAGCTCTTCTACAGCTCGAAGAACTACGGCGGGTTCGACTGGTCCCGCATCAAGGACACCCAGATCGACGACCTGCTGAGCAAGCAGGCGGTCGAGACGGACGTCGCCAAGCGCAACCAGATCCTCGGCGACCTCCAGACCACGATCATGGACAAGGCCCTGATCTACCCGATCTACCAGGGCGCCTTCCTGTACGGGGTCAGCTCGAGGGTGGGCAACCTGCACACCAACGTGCTCGCGTATCCCTACTACGCCGATCTCTGGCTCAACCCGTGACACGCTACATCCTGCAGCGCATCGCGCTGTTGGTCCCCGTGTTGCTCGGGGTGTCGGTACTGGTCTTCCTGAGCCTGTACCTCACCCCGGGCGACCCGGTCACGGCCGTCGTCGGCGACGTGCCGGTGAGCGAGGAGACCCGCCAACAGCTGCGCGCCCAGTACGGGTTCGACCGCCCGCTGTGGGAGCAGTACCTGAGCTTCATGGGCCGGGCCCTGCAGGGCGACCTCGGCTACTCGTACCGCTACCAGCGGCCGGTGCTCGACCTCGTGCTGCAGAACATCCCGCAGACCATCCTGCTCATGCTGGCCGCGATGGCCATCGCGGTGGTCCTCGGCTCGCTCATCGGCACGGTGTCCGCGCTCAAGCGCGGGTCCAAGGTCGACACCGCGCTGATGGGCCTGGCCACGCTGGGCCTGTCGGTGCCGACGTTCTGGCTCGGCATGATCCTGCTGCTGGTGTTCGCGGTGAACCTGCGGTGGCTGCCGGCCATCGGGGCCGACCGGCCCGGCGCGATCATCCTGCCGGCGGTGACCCTGGCTATCGGGGCGGCCTGCATCATCGCCCGCTTCCTGCGCGGTTCGCTGCTCGAGGTGCTCAACCACGACTACGTCGTCGCCGCCCGCAGCAAGGGCATGCGGGAGCAGCGGGTCATCGGCGTGCACGCCATGCGTAACGCGGTCATCCCGGTGCTCACCATCGTCGGGCTGCAGATCGGCAACCTGCTGGCGGGCGCGGTCGTCGTCGAGACGATCTTCACCCGGCACGGGATCGGGCAACTGCTGCTGTCCGGCATCACCAACCGCGACTTCCCGATCGTGCAGGGCACGGTCCTGTTCGCGACGGTCAGCTACGTCCTGATCAACCTCGTCGTCGACCTGCTCTACACCGTGGTCGACCCGCGCATCCGGCACGGGGGTACAGCGTCATGAAACGCTATCTGCGGCACCCGAGCTTCGCCATCGGCGCGGTGCTGCTCGCCGTGGTCGTCGTGGCCAGCCTCATCGGCATGATCGCGACCCCGCACGACCCGACCGCGCTCGACCCGCGGGCCCGCCTGGAGAGTCCGAGCTGGTCCTACCCGTTCGGGACCGACCAGTTCGGCCGCGACATCCTCAGCCGGATCCTGGCCGGCGGCCACCTCACCCTGGCCACCGGCCTCTTCGCCGTCCTCTTCGGACTGGTCATCGGCGGTACCGTCGGCTGCCTGGCCGGTTACTTCGGCCGGGCCGTCGACCTCAGCGCCGTCGCGTTCATGGACATCCTGCTGGCCTTCCCTGCGGTGCTCCTCGCCCTCGGCATCGTGGCCATCCTGGGCGGCAGCGTCACCAACGTCATCATCGCCGTCGGGGTCGCCACCGTGCCGGTCTTCGCCCGGGTCGCCCGCGCCTCCGTGCTCAGCGTGATGGTCCGCCCGTACGTCAAGGCCGCCGTCGCCATGGGCTGCACCCACCGGCGGATCCTGCTCCGGCACGTGCTGCCGAACATCCTCGGGCCGATGCTCGTCCTCACCACCACCACCATCGCCACGGCCATCCTCATCGGCTCCGCGCTGTCCTTCCTCGGTCTCGGCGCCGCCCCACCGACCCCGGAGTGGGGCGTCATGCTCAGCGACGCCCGGGCCTACATGCGGCTCGGCTGGTGGCTGACCGTGGTGCCGGGCGTCGCCGTCGCGCTGGTGGTGCTGGCCCTCAACCTGCTCGGCGACGGCCTGCGCGATCTCATCGACCCGACATCGCGGACGAGGGGAGACTGAGATGGCCCTGCTCCAGGTACGCGGACTGTCCACCGAGATCGGCTCCGGCCCGGCCCCGGTCCGGGCGGTGCAGGACGTGAGCTTCAGCATCGAGGCCGGGCAGACCCTCGGCCTGGTCGGCGAGTCCGGCTGCGGCAAGACGATGACCGCGCGCAGCATCGCCCGGCTTCTGCCGGCCGACGCCCGGGTCACCGCCGGCGAGATCGTCTTCGACGGGCAGGACCTGCTCACCCTGCCCGAGGCGGGCATGCGCGACGTCCGCGGGCACCGGATCGGCTTCGTCTTCCAGGACCCGTCGACCAGCCTCAACCCCGTGTACACCATCGGGATGCAGGTCGCCGAGCCGTTGCGGCAGCATCTCGGCCTCAACCGGCGCGACGCCCGCGAACGCGCCGCCGAACTGCTGGCGCGGGTGGGCATCCCGAGCCCCCGGCTGCGGCTGGACGACTATCCGCACCAGCTCAGCGGCGGCATGCGGCAACGGGTCATGATCGCGATCGCACTGTCCTGCACGCCCCGGCTGCTCATCGCCGACGAGCCCACCACCGCGCTGGACGTGACGATCCAGGCCCAGATCCTCGAACTGATCCAGGAGCTCAGCAGCGAGACCGGCACCGCGGTCCTGCTGATCACGCACAACCTGGGGATCGCGGCCGGGATCTGCGACCGGATCGCGGTGATGTACGCCGGCCAGGTCGTCGAGGTCGGTGCGGTCGACGACCTGTTCTACACGCCGAAGATGCCCTACAGCTGGGGCCTGCTCGACGCATTGCCGACGCTGTCCGACGACGAACGCCTGGTCCCGATCGAGGGCGGCCCACCGGACCTCGGCAAGGCCATCGACGGCTGCCACTTCGCCCCCCGCTGCTCCCACGCGCGGCCGATGTGCCTGCGGGCCGAGCCGGCGCTGAGCCGGCGCGGCACCGGTCACGACGCGCGTTGCCACGCCACCGAACCAGAAGGATGGCTGCTATGAGCGCCACGGTCGAGGTCGAACACCTGCGGGTCACGTTCCGCACCGGCGCCGGCCTGCCGGGCCGGCCCGCGGGCACCCTCACCGCGGTCGACGACGTCAGCCTGACCATCCCGGCCGGGCAGACGCTGGGCCTGGTCGGCGAGTCCGGCTCCGGCAAGAGCACGCTCGGGCAGGCCATGCTCCGGCTGGTGCCGGCGACCGGCCGCGTCCGCATCGGCGACCGGGACGTGCTGAGCCTGCCCCGCCGCGGCCTGCGCCAGCTGCGCAGCGAGGCACAGGTCGTGTTCCAGGATCCGTACGGCTCGCTGAACCCCCGCCAGCGCATCGGCGCGATCCTGGCCGAGCCGCTCGCGGTGCACCGCCTGCTGCCGCCCCGCGACCGCCCGGCCCGGGTCCGGGAACTGCTCGACCTGGTCGGCCTGCGGCCCGACCTGGCCCAGCGGTATCCGCATCAGCTCTCCGGCGGCCAGCGGCAGCGGGTCGCGATCGCCCGCGCGCTCGCCGTGAACCCGTCGTTCCTGGTGCTCGACGAGCCGGTGTCCGCGCTCGACGTGTCGATCCAGGCCCAGGTGCTCAACCTGCTGGTCGACCTGCGCGCGCGGCTCGGCCTGACGTACCTGTTCGTGGGCCACGACCTGGCAGTCGTACGCCACGTCAGCGACCGGATCGCGGTGATGTACCTCGGCCGGATCGTCGAGGAGGCACCGGCCGGCACCCTGCTGAACGCGTGCGCCCACCCGTACACGCGCGGGCTCGTCTCGGCCCTGCCGGTGGCCGACCCGGAGACCGAGCGGGTGCGGGAACGCATCGTGCTCACCGGCGACCTGCCGTCCCCGATCACGCCGCCGCCCGGCTGCACCTTCCACCCGCGGTGCTGGCTCTACACCCAGCTCGGGCAGCCCGAACGGTGCCGTGCCGAGCGGCCGGAGCTGCGGGCGGCCGGGCCGGACCAGTCGGCCGCCTGCCACTTCAGCGCGGAGCTGGCGACCAGCCCGCTCGGCCGGGCCCCCGACGCGCTGACCCGCCGACGCCACGTCCCTGTCCCCGTACCCGTCGAAGGGAGCTCCCGATGAGCCAGTTCGAGATCGCCGAGGTACCCCGCACCGCGGCCGCCGCCCCGCCCACGTTCGCCTTCGGCGACGAGCAGATGGCCGACTTCCTGGCCCGGATGCGCAACGCCGTGCTCGCCACCAACCGCGCCGACGGCAGCCCCCAGGCCACCCCGGCCTGGTACCACTGGGACGGCCAGGTCGTCCGGATCAGCAGCCCCGGCTGGACGCTCAAGGTGCGCAACATCCGCCGCGACCCCCGGGTCAGCGTCTGCGTGGACGACCAGATCAGCGGCACGTACGTGACCATGTTCGGCACCGCCGAGATCGTGGACGGCCCGACCGTGCGCGAGGAGTCCTGGCCGGTGCTGCTCAAGTACCTCCACGAGGACGAGGCGACGGTCCGCTGGGCCCGGATCAACGCCGACAACGACCGGGTCGTCATCCGCATCACGCCGAAGAAGGTCATCTGGCGCAACGCGGTGCGCTGATTCCCCGTCTCGCCCACCGCGCACCCTGGCCGGACCGGCCCGGCCAGGGTCGTAGGCCCCGAACCGCCACCGAAACGCACTGCTGAGAGCAGGCTGGTGGTAGTACGACAACTGATTTCGGGACGGTCCTCGCCTGTCCGCCTGCCGGTGGCTCACGTCACATCACCGTGCTGTCACACGGATCGGGTCGCCGGCATCTTGTGTTCGTCCAGTGCAGCAGCACGCAACACAAGAGTGAGGACGACGTCATGGAACCCCGCATCGACCTGTTCACCAACGAGATCGGCCGCAAGTTCGCCAAGCGGTTCGCCAACGCCGGCCTGGTGATCGACCAGTCGCCGCTGCCGAAGGCCACCCAGGAACTGGTGAGCCTGCGCGCCAGCCAGATCAACGGCTGCGGTTGGTGCATCGACATGCACACCAAGGAAGCCGCGGCCGCCGGTGAATCCGCGGTCCGGCTCAACCTGGTCGCCGCCTGGCGCGAGTCCACCGTGTTCACCGAGGCCGAGCAGGCCGCGCTGGCGCTCGCCGAAGAGGGCACCCGGCTCGCCGACGCCGGCCGCGGCGTGTCCGACGAGACCTGGGCCCGGGTACGCGAACACTACGACGACGACCAGATCGCCGCGCTGGTCGCCCTGGTCGCCCTGATCAACGCGGCCAACCGGCTGGCCGTGATCGTGCACCAGAAGGGCGGTTCCTACGAGCCCGGCATGTTCGCCGCGTTCAACTGAGCCGCCTGCTGGTTGGTCGTCAGTCGTGCCCGCCCGGCTGGGCAGCTATCCACGCCGCGATTCTGGATCGTCGGCGTAGACCAAGTTTCCGCATGATGTTGCCGACGTGCACATCGACAGTACGTGGATTGATGCGCAGTTGGGCTCCGATCTGGGCGCTGGTGCGGCCTTCGGCGACCAACACGGCGACCTCCCGCTCGCGGTCGGTGAGATTGTCGGTGCCTGACGCGGTTGGTCGGCGGGGAGTTGGCTCGCCCAACGCGACGCGTACCGCCCGGGCGTGGCCGCGAGCACCAGCCGCCATCGCCGCGACGACCGCCAGCTCATCAAGCACCGCGGTGATCTGTGCACGGGCGACGGCATGCCGGTCCGCCAGCGGTCGTAGCCCGGCGAGGGTGACACCGAGCTTGCGCTGGCGAGCACTGGAGGCGCCCAGCAGCCACGCGGCGCGCTCCGCCTCGCCCTGCGGGTCGTCGGCCTGGTCGAGTCCGGCAGCGATGATCCACCCGTACGCCTCGAGGGTCCACGTCAGGCCCCACTGCTCATCCATGTCGCGTTGGAGTCGCAGGCCGCGGCTGATGAAGTCGGTGGCCGCCCGTTGATCGCCGACTCGCAGCGCTGCCAGGGCGGCGGTCCACAGCGCCCAGGAGATTGACCATGGCGCCTGGGACTTCTCGGACTGCTCGAGGTACTCCTGGCTGGCCGCGACAGCCGCCGCTGGCTCATCGGCAAATACCTTGGCCATCGCCCACATCATGGTCGCCTGGTGCTGGTCGGTGGCGGTGGCTGGATCGCCGCTGAACGCGGTGCGAGCTGCCTCCAGCAACGCAATGGCCCGGTAACTGCCGGTGAGGAGCGCGTCGCCGCCGCCCTCGACGAAGAGGACCGACCCGGTCGGGTCGAGTCCCCATCGGCGGTGCAGGTCGTGGGCGAGCGTCAACAGTGTCCGGGTGCGATCGTGATTGCCCTGGGTCGCCACCACCCACGCCTCCGCCATCGCGGCGGATGACAGGTTGACCGCTTCCTCGGCGCTGTTCACGCGCTCGGCGTCGGACAGGTCCAGCACACGGCGGAGTTGCTGAGCGGCCAGATCCAAAAAACCCCAGAAAAACGGCGCCCTTACCCGGACGAGGTCGCGGCACATGGTCCGGGCGGTCGGCAGGTCGCCCCGGGTGACGGACTCGTCAATCGCAGCCAGAATGTCAGGCACCTCCCGGTACACCGCCGCCATGGACTCGAGCTCGTGCGGCGCGAACCAGGCGGAGGCACCGTCGGCCACCAGGTCGCGGTAGTAGTCGCGGTGCCTGCCGCGCACCCGCTGCTCGTCGCCGGCGTCGGCGAGCTTGCGGAGCCCGTACTCGCGCAGCGTGTCCAGCAGGTAGTAGCGCGCCGGACTATGTACCGATGTCGCGGTCGTGTCGACGGTGAGGACTGACTTGTCGACCAGGCCGGTGACCAGGTCGATGACGTCCAACGGGTCGATTCCCGCCCCGCCGCAGACCGCTTCGGCCGCATCAACATCGAACGCGCGGGCGAATACCGACGCCCGGGCCCACAGCTGCTGTTCGGCCTCGGTGCACAGCTCGTAGCTCCATTCCACGACCCCTTCCAGGGTGGAATGTCGCTGGCTGTCGGCGAGCAGGGTGGTGTCGGTGAGCAGGCGGAATCGGTCGTCGAGGCGGTGCAGGAGTTGTCGGACGGACAAGGTCCGTATCCGGCCGGCGGCCAACTTGATCGCCAGAGGCAGTCCGTCGAGGCGGTGGCACAGGTCGGCGACGGCATTCGCATCGGCCCCGGTGGGGACGCGGCCGGCGTGCCCGGCCGCGGTGGCGCCTGCGGTGAACAGGGCGATTGCGTCCGCCAACGGCAGCGGGGGCACCACGAGGGTGTGCTCGCCGTCGACGCCCAGCGGCTGGCGTGAGGTGGCCAGGACGCGTACATACGGTGCGGCGCGCAGCAGCGCGGTCACGCAGACGTGGGTGGCGGGGATCAGATGCTCGCAGTTGTCCAGCACGAGCAGCACCCGCCGGGTACGGAGATGGTCGACCAGAACATCCAGGCCCGCCGGCCCGTGGTACTGGATGCGCAGGGCCAGCGCCATGTGGGCGTAGAGGCGCTCCGGTGTGTCCGGCGTCGGCCCGGGGATGCCACTGAGGTCGATCATCCATACGCCGTCGTGCACCGCCTCTTGGAGGCGGGCGGCGACCCGCAGCGCCAGCCGCGTCTTGCCGACGCCGCCCGGGCCGGTGAGCGTCAGCAGCCGGACGCGACTGAGCAGGCCACCTGCTTGGGCCAGTTCCTCCTCACGGCCGACGAAGAGCGCGATGTCCACCGGCAGGTTCCCGACCGGGGCCACGGTTCAGGCCATCCGGGGCGAGCTACCGAAAAGTACGTAGATGGTCACCCGGGGCAGGGTACCGAAAGCTACATAGACCGTCACTAGTTCAGCGTTACCAAATTTCCCATTACAAACAGCTATGAGAGCGGCTATGTAAATGCGCCAGTGCGGGCCGGGTGAGCTGCTGCGCAGACTGCGGGGACCAGGCAATCCCGACGCGCCGGACCGCCTGGAAGGAATGGACCGGATGTGTATCAGAAATGCGCCGGGCGCCTGGAAGGAATCGACCGATCGGCCCATTCATTCCAGCACCGCCAATCTGCGGACCACCCTGGACCGCCTGTCCGCCGCAGGCATGCTCCACCTGTCTACGTACGCCTGGGGACTGCGTCTGCCGGCGTGTAGCTCCGGCGCCGCCGATGTCAGCGGCCTCGTCCGGCGACCCGCAGCGCCAGCCGCGTCTCGCCGACGCAGAGCGCGTGGCGAGCTACCGGAAAGTACATAGATGGTCGCCGAGACCCGGTTACCGAAAACTACGTAGACCGGGAGTGACCAGCTACGCGGTTGTGCCGATGCGGGCCGGGCGGGCCGCTGTGGAGACTGCGGAGGACCTCACGAGGAGAGGAGCCGCCCATGCGGCTAGCCGGCGCATGGCAGATGGGTGCAATCTCGGCGGTTGGGCAATGAGCTGGTTGCGGCGGCGACGTCGGCACAACGAGGGTCCGCAACAACTGGCGCCGTCGGCACCGGCGGCACCCGCGGCTCCTGGCGGTGACACCTCCCTGCTACCACGGGGGCCGGGAGGTGTCACCGCATCGGATCCCGACGATCAGCGATGGCGCGAGCTGTGTAGTGACGCAGCACTGCGGCTGCTGGATCTGACCCAGCGGATGTCGGTGTCGCTGGACGCGGCGATGCGGGACCAGGCCGATCCTGATGTGCTGGATGGCCTGTACGGGCTGGATGCGCTGACGTGTCAGGCCAAACGCGTTGCTGAGAACCTGTTCGTCCTCGGCGGGGGCCGGCCGTTGCTGGACGTCGATCGTCAGGTCACCTCGCTCAGCGACGTCGTCCACGCCGCACTGGGCAGGGTTGCCGGTTGGCAGCGGGTCACCGTTGGCGGTGTCGCTGACATCGCCGTGGCTGAGCATGTGTCGGGCGATCTGATCCGCGTGGTCACGGAACTGCTGGACAATGCGGTCCGGTACTCACCGCGGACCGCGCCGGTCACGGCCTCGGGCCATCTGCTGTATGACGGCGGTGTCCTGCTGCGCGTCGAGGATACTGGCATCGGCATCACCGACGCCGACCTGGTCCGTCACAACGCAGCGTTGCACGGTGCCTTCCACGGCGCCGACGTGTCCGGGTCAACCGCTGCCGGCCACGGCAGCATCCCGTGGGGCCTGCAGGTGGTCCGGCAGGCGGCACGCACGCACGGCATCCGCGTGTCCCTGACAGGGCGCTCCCCACAGGGCACGACCGCACTGGTCTACGTCCCCGCCGGGCTGCTGTGCGAGCTCCCGACCGAGGACCACACCACAGGCCTTGGCACGGCCAACGACCAGCGACCGCACGGGTTCGATCGTGGCTGGTCGACAACTACTGCAGTCCCACCACCGACTCCGGTCTCGTTCGCAGGACAAGAGCGATCGGCGAACCCAGCGGGAGCTGGCGGGTCGCGGCTGACACCGTTGCCGATACGGGTGCCACAGCGACTGCGCGACATGCACCCAGAACCAGCCGTCCCCGCCAGCGGTGCGCATCTTGGGTCGAATGCCGATCTGGGCGATGCAGTGGACGAGATCGTGGCGTTCGACGCTGCCACCGGAGGCGCTGGGCCGATCCGGGAGGACCTCCAATGACAACCACCAGCCACGGGTTGGGACCCGTGTCGCGAGCCGGGTCGTCGGACCGGCACGAGCTGACCTGGATGATCAACGAGTTCGCCGCCGATACACCCGGCGTTGTCCATGTGGTGCTGCTGGCCGTGGACGGGCTTGCGCTGGCAGCCTCGGACGGCTACGACCGCGACCAGGTCGACAAGACCGCCGCCACCGCCGGGTCGCTGATGTCGATCGCCCACGCGATCAGCCGGGAGTACGGCGCGGGACGACCGGAAATCCTGACGTTCCGCACGCCCAGCTTGCACTTCCTGTTCATGCATGTGGCGGACCTGGCCGGGCTGGCCGTAGTGGCGGACCGGACCAGCAACCTGAGCGTCGTCGGTCACCAGATGCAGCGGCTCGTTACCGCGGTCGGCGCGCGGCTCAATCCCGACGCACGCCCCACGCCGGTGCCGCGGCCAGCAGCGCCGTCCACCAACTGACGGCCAACTGACGGACATAGGGGATCTTCGTGGCCTCATCCGCGTACCGGGCTCACCAGGCGGCTCGCCGGGCCTACCGCGCACATCCGCAGGTGCGCCCGTTCGTGCTGGCCGGCGGCCGAACCCGGGTCCGTACCCGCCACCCGTTGCTGGTCCACACGCTGGTGTCGGTGCCGCGTTTCGACCCGGCGCTCGCCGCGCACCTGACCCGGCAGGAGCGGGCCGTCTACGAGCACGCCCGGCACGGCCTGTCGGTGGCCGAGGTGTCAGCACACACCGGCCTGTCGCTCGGCCTGGTCCGCGTCATCCTCGGCGATCTCGCCAACAGCACCCTGATCACGATCCATCCTGCAACCGAGTCTGTGACGACCGTCTTGACCCTTGAGAGGGTGCTCCGTGGCCTCCAGCAGCTCTGACAACACCGTCCAACCGGCGGCGGCCGAGGAGGCACAGTCCACCAAAATCGTCATCGCCGGTGGCTTCGGGGTGGGCAAAACAACGCTGGTGGCCTCGATCTCGGAGATCGCCCCGGTCAACACCGACGTGTGGATGACTGCTGCCAGCACCGCAGTGGATCCCCTGGACCCCGGCCTGGACAAGGCGACCACCACGATCGGTATGGACTTCGGCCGGATCACCCTGCCCGACGGTCTCAGGCTGTTCCTGTTCGGCACACCGGGTCAGCCGCGGTTCTGGCCGTTGTGGGACGACATGTGCCGTGGCGCGTTGGGAGCGCTCGTGCTGGTCGACACGCTCAAGCTCGAGAAGTCGTTCGCCGCCGTCAACTACTTCGACCTGGAATCCGACGTGCCGTTCGTGGTCGCGGTCAACCGCTTCCACGGCCGGCTGACGCACTCGCTGGACGAGGTGCGCGCCGCGCTGGCGCTCCACCCGGAGGTGCCGGTCACCAGCGTCGATGCCCGTGACCGCAGCTCGGTGCAGGACGCATTGATCCTGGTGCTGCAGCACGCGATCAACCGGTTGCGAGCCACCGACCTCGCCATGCCGATGAGCAAATGATCACAACCGCTGGAAGGATGCGGCGTTGCGCAAAGTTCTGATCGTGGGCGCGGGCCAGTGCGGGCTGTTGCTCGGCCACGGCCTGCTCCTGGCCGGCGACTACGAGGTGACCATCCTGTCGGCGCGGACCCCGGACGAGATCCGTCAGGCCCGTCCGACCTCCACCCAGGTAATGTTCGGCCCCGCTCTCGCCATCGAGCGCGCATACGGCCTGGACCTGTGGGCCGACGAGACCCCGGGCATCGCCGGGTTGCACCTGACCGTCGCGGCACCGCCCGGCGGCGACCGGCTGGACATCTACGGTGTCCTGGACGCGCCGGCTCAGAGCACCGACCAGCGGGTCAAGATGGCCGGCCTGCTGGAGCTGTTCGAGGAGCGCGGCGGGACCGTCCACACCATGGGTGTGAGCACCCGCGACCTCGACGAGATCGCCGAGTCCGGCCGCTACGACCTGATCGTCGTCGCCGCCGGCCGCGGTGAGCTGACCGCGCTGTTCGACCGGGATCCGTCCCGCTCCCCGTACACCACGCCGCAGCGCGGTCTGGCCGCCGCCTACGTCCACGGCATGCACCGCGACCCGCACACCAGTCTGTGGCCGAACGTGACGCTCACCGTCGTTCCCGGCGCCGGCGAGCTGATCCTCATCCCGGCGCTGACCACGACCGGGCCGTGCGACATCCTGTTCTGGGAGGCGATCCCCGACGGGCCGCTGGACGTGTTCGGCGACCATCCCGACCCGGCCGATCACCTGGCCCGCGCGGTCGGCCTGATTCGCGAGTACACCCCGTGGCTGTACGAGCGGTGTGCCCAGGTGGAGCTGACCGACCCCCGCGCCACACTGACCGGCCGGTACACGCCAACCGTGCGGAGGCCGATCGGTGAGCTGCCCTCGGGTGGGCTGGTCCTGGGCGCCGCCGACGTGGTCGTGGCCAACGATCCCCTCGTAGCGCAGGGCGCCAACACCGCCGCACGCTGCGCCGCTGCCTACCTGGACGCGATCCTCGACCACGGCGACCGTCCGTTCGACCGCGCCTGGATGCAGCACACCTTCGAGCAGTTCTGGACGGCCAGCGCCCAGCAGGTGACCGCATGGGCCAACGGGATGCTCCGGCCGCCACCCGAGCACGTCCAACGCATCCTCGGCGCGGCGGCACAGTTCCCCGAGGTGGCCAGCCGCTTCGCCAACGGGTTCGCCGACCCCGACGACCTCGTCGACTGGTTCATGACCCCGGCCGCCACCGACCACTACCTCGGCCAGGTCGTGGCGCGCGCCACCGCACCGACCCGCCCCGGCCCCTGAACCGGCCCCGAGACCGGCCACCAGATCTGCCAGTCCAGTCCACCGGTCGACGATGCCCGGCGAGCATGCCAGGCCGTCAACGGCCGGCAGAACCACCCTCGAACCACCCAGCAAGGAGGCGTGATGACCACCGAGACGACCCACGAGCCGACCCACGAGGCGAAAGTCCGGCGCTTCTACGACGACAGCGACGGCGGTGAGGGTGCAGGCCAGGCCTACACGGAGCTGATGGGCGACGTGTGGCACCACGGCGCCCGTGACGCCGAGGAGAACGGCAAGACGGTGGCTGAGGCTGCGCTGATCATGGAGCGTCGCCTCATGGACCTCGCCGGGCTCGAGGCCGGCCAGCGTGCCTTGGACTTCGGGTCCGGGCCCGGGGGTGCCACTGTGCAGATGGCGCTGATGACCGGCGCCGGCTTCGTCGGGCTGTCCAACACCGAGACGCTCAACCAGCGGGCCCGCCAACGGGCCACCGCCGAGGGGCTGGACGGGCAGGTGGCGTTCCTGACGATCGGCGACCACGACTACCGAACCCTGGCCGCGTGGCCCGACCAAACCTTCGACGCGGTCACGTTCTTCGAGTCCGTCTGCCACCTACCCGACAAGCAGGCGTTCTTCCACGCCGTCTTCCGGGTGCTCAAGCCCGGCGGCCGGCTGATCGGCCTGGACTGGCTGCAGCGCTCATGGGGTGAGTACCAGACCGACGAGCAGATCCAGACGATCACCGGTCCGGTCTGTGAGCTCATCCGGCTGGCTGGCCTGGGCACGCTTGACACTTATGCCGCGATGATGCGCACGGCCGGGTTCGACGTCACCCACGCCGTGGACGAGTTCGAGGGTCAGCTGTGCTGGGGCAGCACCCCGCCGGAGGACCGGGAGCGGTGGCTGACCTACGACGGACCGTCCGGTGAGCTGTTCCAGGACGCCAAACGCGCACTGGACGCCGCCCGGGGCGCCGGGGTGTTCACCGTCGGCTGGTGGGCCGCAACCCGCCCGAGCGTGTAACAGCACCGATGCCCGGACCGATAACCAGACCACTGCCCGGACCGCTGCCCGGCCAGCGTCGTGCCCTGCCCGACGTGTCCGCGCTGACCGTCGGCGTCCTCGGCGGTACCGGGCCGCAGGGTCGTGGTCTGGCCTACTGATCATCGGTTCCCGCGACACGCGGCGCGGCACCGGCGTCGCCGCTGAACTGGCGGCGACGCCGGGCGCCGTGCCCGGCGCGCTCAGCGGTGGCGACAACCGCCAGGCGGCCAGCGCCGACCTGGTGATCTCTACCTGGGCCGCACGCTCGGGGTGTTGTGCATCGCGGTTACCGCCGCGGCGGTGCGGCACACGGGAGTGCTGCTGCTCGGCCTCGGCATGATCACCGGCCGGCCTGGATCAACGCATCCTGCTGCGGCGCACCACGACGGGGCTGTTCGCATCGCCGCGTGACCCAGAAGAGCTCACCGATCAGGAGAGGATCATGCCGGTTACCCCCGCCCGAAACCGGCAGCTGGGGTTGTTCAACCTCACGCTGCCGGCGGTCATCGCGGACCCAGCACAGTTCTATGCGACGCTGCGCACCGAAGCACCGGTGTACTTCGATCCCTACCTCTCGACGTGGCTGTTGTCCCGGCACCGCGACGTGCAGCACCTGCTCGCGCACCCAGACACCTCGACACGGATGCACCACGGCGACAGCTTGGCCCGCTTCGGCACGGCCAGCCTCGACGAGGCATTCGCCATGCTGGACCTGCACGTGTCGTTCGTCGACGGCGACGACCACCGCCGGCTGCGACGCGCCCTGGCCGAGCCGCTGCAGATCCAGCGGGTCCGCACCGACCTGGCCGAGCCGATCACCCAGGCTGTCACCAACACGCTGCTGGAAATGAGTGATCGGGAAGTCGTCGATGTGGTGTCGACGATCTCGTCCAGCGTGCCCACTCGAGTCACCAAGCACCTGCTGGACCTGGACGTTGACCTCGAGACGGTGCAGCGGTGGTTCAACGCGTGGGGTGACGTGGTCGCAGCACCCGGGCACGTGCCCACCGGCAACCGAAAGGCGCTGCTGAGCGTCGTCGCCGAACTGGTGGCCTATCTCAAGGCACTGGTAACTCGCTACGAGGCACAGACGATGCCACCCGAAACGATGGTCGGTGGGCTCGTGTCGGTCATGCGCAGCGGGGGCATGACCAGGGACGAACTCATCGCCAACCTGATGATGCTGGTGACCGCAGGCACCGAGACCACCGCCAACCTGATCTCGAACACGATCATGACGCTGGCCGACGACCCCGGACTGTGGGCACTCGTCAACGACCGGCCGCAGCTGATCCCCGAAGTCGTCGACGAGATCGCCAGACTGCACCCGCCGACCCAGTTCACCGCCCGCCGGCTCCTTTCATCGATCGAGCTGCCCTCCGGCGGTCCGCTCCCCGCCGGCGCCTCGGTGGTGCTCATGCTGGCCGCGGCGAACCGGGACCCGCAGGCGTTTCCCGACCCGGACCGCGTCCGGATCGACCGGCGATTCGACCGGTCCGGGCCTCGGCCGCTGACCTTCGGCCACGGCGCCCACTACTGCTTCGGCGCGCCGCTGGCCCAGCAGGAAACCCAGCTCACCATCGAGCGTCTGATCGAGCGATACACCCGGATCACGCCGCTGCCGGGCCGGACCTGGCGACAGAACGGCAACCTACGCGGACTGCGCACGCTGCCGGTCCGGCTGGTTGCCAAGGCCACGAAAGACACCCAGACGAACGCCCAGGAAGCTGCCCGATGACAGCGCGCACTGGTCGCGACACTGTTCACGACCGGATCCGGGTCGCCGCCCGGCACAGCCGTCCGCCGCGGACCCGGCAGGTGCCGACATGTCGGTCGTCACGCGGCGGCGGCTGTTCCTGGCCTGTCAGTAGGCGACGTCCACGACGACCCGGGTGGGGTTCGTCAGGAGCATCACCCGGTATCCGGTGCGGTGGTGTGTCGTGACGAAGGCCGACACCGTCCCGTTGTCGTAAACGGCGAACGAGACCGACCGTGCCTGCGTGAGCCCGATCGGCACGGGGTTCGGCCCGGCCACGGCGCCGGGTTGCGTGGTCGCGGCGGTGAAACCGACGTGGATCGTCGTCGGCGCCGCGACGGCGTAGGCGACGCTGATCAGTGGTGCGGTGGCGGTGCCGAGGTCGAAGACCACCCGGTCGTAGCCGGGATGGGCGCCCGTGCGCACGCTGGTGATCCGGACCTGCGACGCGGTGCCGGCGCCGCCCCGGAACCGTTCGGTGGTGAACGGCTGGGTCGGTTGATGGGCCACGTCGACGGCGATCCGAGGCGGGTTCGTCAGGCGCAGCACCCGGAAGCCGACGCGGTCGGCGAGTCCGAGGCCAAAGCTGATCTTGCCCTCGACGGCGCCGCCGGACCTGATCTGGCGCAGCGTCGGCAGCCGCGGGTTGTGGACCGTGCCGAGATCGACGGTGGACGCGCCGGTGGCGACGTCGTACGGGTACGCGCCGTCGAAGACGACCACGAGGGTGGCCGCGCCGTCCACCGGCAGCGTCGTACCGGTGGCCTGACTCACGAGTGAGCCGTACTCCACCCGGTACCCGGGAGTGCCGCCGGTGAAGTCGAAGACCGTGCGGTCGTAGTGCTCGTGCCTGCCGGTACGCACGCCCACCAGGGTCGGCGGGTGCGGGTCCCACGGCGGCACGGTCGCGGTCCCCGTCTGGGGCGTGACGCTCGTCGGAGCGGGCAGGTCACCCGCCGCGGCCCCGGTGCCCGGCAGGGCGAACACCGGGGCGAGAACGAGGAGGGCGAACAGGGTTCGGAGCTTGGGCATCCACATGGCGACGTCCTTCCAGAGGGGTCGGGATCGATGGCATGTCCCAGACGCCCCATCCATCGGCATGGTTTACCGCTGCACGGATCCGGTCCTTGATTCGACTGGTACGGCCGGCAGATCACCACATACCGGCCAGACGGCAGCACCTGACGTGAACGGCATGTTCCGGACCCGGGACCCCACCTCGATCGGACGGCCTCTTGCTTGTGCCCTGCCGGCCTGGTACGAATGCTCAACTCAGAACTCAGGTTCATATATATGAACCATCTGGCCGACCGGAGGGCTCCGCCTGAAGGCGGGGGTATCCACGGAAGGAATCGGATGACCGGGAGCTTTACCGGGAAGGTCATGACCGTCCTCGGGCCCATCGAGCCGGAGGCGATGGGCAACACCCTCACCCACGACCACCTGATGGTCGACGGGTGGGGACTGCGCCAGCTGTACGAGGCGATCCTCGACGACGAGGAGATCGCCATCGAGGAGGTCCGGCGGTTCGCGGCGGCCGGCGGCCGGACGATCTGCGACCCGACGAACATCGGGCTGAAGCGCGACCCGCAGGCACTGCACCGGATCAGCTCGGCCACGGGCGTCAACGTCGTGATGGGCGCCGGCTGGTACCGCGAGATGGTCTACCCCGACTACATCACCACCGACAGCACTGAGGCGCTGGCCGGCCGGCTGATCGCGGAGATCGTCGACGGTGTCGACGGCAGCGGCATCCGGCCGGGGTTCATCGGCGAGATCGGCACCGAGCGCGGGTACATCAGCCCGGCCGTGGAGCGGGTGTTCCGCGCCGCAGGCCGGGCGCACCGGCAGACCGGCTGCCCGATCATGACCCACACCACCCACTGGGGCGAGCTGGCGCTCGAGCAGCTCGACCTGCTCGCCGAGGAAAGGGTCGACCCGGCGCACGTGATCGTGTCGCACCTGGGCGACCGGCGCGGCGTGCGGTGGTGGCTGCCGATCGCCGAACGGGGCGCCTGGCTCAACATCGACAACCTGGCTTTCGTGCAGGGCTACGCGCCCCTGTCGTTCCGGGCCGACAACGTCGCCGAGCTGTGCGCCATGGGACTGGCCGGGCAGCTGATGCTGTCCAACGACATCTGCGAGCTGGGCCAGCTCGCCGCGTACGGCGGACCGGGCTACGCCAACGTGATCGAGAACTTCCTGCCCATGCTGCACAGCCGGGGCGTGTCCGAAGAGGACATCCACCGCATGACGGTCACCAACCCCGCCCGGGCGTTCGCGTACTCGGCGCCCATCGTGACCGCGTCATGAACAGCGAAGGTTTCGTGTTGCGCGGTGGTCTGGTCTGTGACCCGGAGGCCGGTTCCCTGGCCCCGGGTGACGTCGTCGTGCGGGACGGGCGGATCGCCGCGCCCGCGACGGCGGGTGCGGCGGACCGGATCGTGGACGTGTCCGGGCTGGTGGTCACGCCGGGGCTGGTCGACCTGCACACGCATGTCTTCGTCGGGCAGGACCTCGGTGTCGATCCGGACGTCGTCGGCCCGCCCAGCGGGGTGACGACCATGGTGGACACCGGCAGTGCCGGCGCGCACCTGTTCGGAGCCTTCGTCCGCGGTACCGTCGAACGAGCCCGCACCCGGATCGCGGCGTTCATCAACATCTCCAGTGTCGGCACCACGAGCATCCTGCTCTCCGGTGAGCTGAAAACCCTCGCCTACGTCGACCCCGCCAGCTGTCGCGCCGCGATCGACGCCTACCGGGACCGGATCGTGGGCGTGAAGGTCCGGGCGTCCGCCGACGTGGCCGGCGACAACGGCGTGGTGGCCCTGGACCGCGCCCGTGAGGTCGCCGACGCCGAAGGGCTGCCGTTGATGGTCCACCTGGGGCCGCCGCCGGCGTCCCTGGCCGACATCCTGGCCCGGCTCGGGCCGGGCGACATCCTCACCCACTGCTTCACCGGCCTGTCCGGGACGCCGTTCACCGAGCACGGCCGGCTGGTCGACCTGATCGCCGAGGCCCGCCGGCGCGGCGTGGTCTTCGACATCGGGCACGGCATGTGCGGGTTCGACCTGGAGCAGGCCCGGGCGGCCGTGGCGGCCGGGTTCCTGCCCGACACGATCAGCTCCGACCTGCACACCTACTCCCGGGACATCGTCGGGGGCCTGCCGGACGTGATGGCGAAGTTCCTCGCGCTCGGCGTCGGCCTGCCCGAGGTGGTCCGCCGCACGACGATCGTGCCCGCCCGCGTCGCCGGGCTGGACGGCGCCGGCGTGGGGAGCCTGCGTCCCGGGGCGCCGGCGGACCTCGCGGTACTACGGGTGACCGACGGCCCGTCCCCCACCGTCTCGGCCGCGCTGACCGTCCGCAACGGCGAGATCGTGCACTCCGCCTCGAACTGAAGGACATCGACACACATGGACATCTACGCGGAACTGGGCATCCGGACCATCATCAACGCGGTCGGGCCGGCCACCCGGCTGGGCGGTCTGCCGCTGTCCGACGAGGTCGTCGAGGCCATGCGGGCAGCGGGCGCGCGCAACGTGCGCATGGACGAGCTGCAGGAGGCGGCCGGCGCCGAGATCGCCGCGTTGCTCGGCGCGCCGGCCGCCTACGTCACCAGCGGCGCGGCGGCGGCGTTGAGCCTCGCCACCGCGGTCTGCCTGGCCGGCGACCGGCCCGCGGCGATCGACGTGCTGCCGGAGGTGTCCGGGCAGCGCCGCCGGGTCATCATCCAGCGGGCGCACCGGGACCCGTACGACCACGCGCTGACCGCGGTGGGCGCGGAGCTGGTGGAGATCGGCTACCCGGGCTCCACCCGCCCCGACGAGTTGCTGCGTGAGCTCGACGAGCGGGCCGCGCTGGTGCTGTGGCGGCCCGGGCGGGGCGGTGACCACCTGAGCGTGGCCGAGGTGTCGGAGCTGGCGCACCGGGCCGGGGTACCGGTGCTCGTGGACGCCGCGATGGACGTGCCGCCCCTGGAACGGCTCGCTGCGCTGTTCGACGGCGGTGCCGACCTGGTGGCGATCAGCGGCGGCAAGGCGTTCCGCGGCCCGCACACGGCCGGGATCCTCTGCGGCCGGGCCGACCTGATCGGCGCGGTCGCCCTGCATCACCAGGACATGGACATCCGGCCCCGGACCTGGCAGCGCTCGGAGGTGACCGGCGCCGACCCGGTCCGCGGCCGGCACGGCATCGGCCGGGGCATGAAGGTGGGCCGCGAGCAGATCGTCGGCCTGCTGGTCGCGCTGCGGGCGTTCGTCCGGGACCCGGACGCCCATCACCGGCACGGGGAGCGGGAGCTGGCCGACATCCGGTCCGCGCTGGAGGCGGACGCGCGGTGCACGGTCCGGGACGGCTACGAGCACCACCTGGACGTGCCGGTGCTCGAGATCGACCTGTCCGCGTCCGGCCTCGAGGCCGACGAGGTGGTGCGGGAGCTGGACCGGGGCACGCCGCGGATCCACGTCGGCGAGGACCTCGCTTGGCGCAACGTGCTCGTGGTCAGCCCGATGGGGCTGCAGGACGGCGACGGAGCCGCGCTGGCGAAGCGGCTGATCGAAGTGCTCGACCGGGGCAACGCGGCGCGCTTCCCGAGCGAGCCTGGGCGGGACGGCCGTTCACACGTCAGCACGCAAGGAGCCCAGCGTCATGACCGCCACCCGTAACACCTCGCCGAACGTCCGGTCCACGGCCGGCGTCAAGTCGGCCGAGCGGGTGCTGGATCTCATGGAGTACCTGGCGGCGCACCGCTCCGGCGCGACGTTCCCACAGATCAGCCAGGACCTGGGCTTCCCCAAGAGCAGCCTGCACGCGCTGCTGGGCACGTTGGTGGGCCGTGGCTGGATCTATCTGGACGAGGAGCGGCGGCGCTACCGGATCGGGGTGCGGGTCTGGGAAACCGCGCAGAGCTTCGCCTACCTGGACAGCCTCGCCCACCGGGCCGAACCGCACCTGCGCTCGGCCCGCGACGAGCTCAACGAAACCGTGCAGCTGGCCGTGCTCGACGGCATCGACAACGTCTACATCGCCAAGGTCGAGGCCGACCATCCGTTGCGGCTGGTGTCCCGGGTCGGGATGCGGCTGCCCGCCTACGCGACCGGCCTCGGCAAGGTGCTGCTGGCCTACCTTGATCCGGCGGACCTGGAGGCACGCCTCAAGGGCGTGACCATGCGCAGGTTCACCCAGCACACCATCGTCACGCCGCAGCAACTGTCCGATCGGGTCGAGGAGATCCGTGAGCGCGGGTTCGGCGTGGACGACGGCGAGTACACCCCCGGGGTCTTCTGCGTCGCCGTGCCGGTCCGGGACGGCACCGGGCGGGTGGTGGCCGCGATGAGCTGCTCCATCCCCCGTGTCCGGCTCGGTGAGGGACCGGCGCACCGCGACCACCTGGTGAACACGCTGACCCGCCACTGCGACGCGATGTCCCGCGACCTCGGCTGGCCTGGCGGCGGCCGGTGACCAGCAACGTTCGTCCACAACAGACACTCAACCGGAAGGCAGAGACGGGATGAAACAGATTCGGACCGACCGTGCCCCCGCACCGGCCGGGGCCTACTCGCAGGGACTGCTCGTCAATGGGCTGCTGTTCACCGCCGGGATGGGACCGGCCGATCCCGTCACCAGGGAACTGGTCGGCCGGGACGTCGAGGAGCAGACCGTCCAGGTCCTGCGCAACCTCGACGAGGTGCTGCGGGCCGGCGGAAGCTCCCTCAGCCGGGTCGTGAAGGTCACCGTGCACCTGGCGGACCTGGCCGACTTCGCCGCCTTCGACCGGACCTACCGCCGGCTGATGTCCGAGCCCTACCCGGTGCGCACGACCGTGGGATCGGCGCTGGCCGCGGGCATGCTCGTCGAGATCGACTGCGTGGCGGCGGTGGAGGGTGACTGACGACCTCGCCGGCGGGTGCCCGCGACCGCCGCCGGCATCGGCGCTTACGACAGCGGGGCCATCAGCGGGGCGAGCCGACCGGCACAGGCCCGCAGCGCCGGCAGGTACCGCTGGGCGCGGTCGCCGGCAGCGCCCGCACGGGCCGAGGGGGTGGAACAGCTCACGGCGGCGACGACCGCCCCCGACGCGCTGCGCACCGGGACGGCGACACAGTAGAGGCCCACGGTGTACTCGCCGTCGTCCTCGGCGAAACCGTTGGCCCGCACGGCGGCGAGGCGGCGGAGCAGCTCCGCCTTGTCGCCGACGGTGCTCTTGGTGAATCGCTGCAACGTGACCCCTGTCAGCCGGCGGCGCACCTCCTCGGCGGGCAGGCCGGCCAGCAGCACCTTGCCCAGCGCCGTGGTGTGCGCGGGCAGCCGCAGACCGACTCCGGAGACCAGCCGAAGCGGATGGTCGGAGTCCTCCTTCGCCAGGTACACGTTGTCCAGTCCGTCCAGGACGGCCAACTGCACGGTCTCGTTGAGCTCGTCGCGCAGCGCCCGCATCTGCGGTCCAATGAGGACAGCGAGGTTCTCGTTGTGCGAGTACGCCTGCCCGACCTCCCAGGCGCGTAGCCCGATCCGGTAGACCCGCGAGTCCGGGTCCACGAACAGGTAGCCGCGCTCCGACAGCACCCGCAACAGCCCGTGCAGGCTGCTTCTGGGCAGCTTCAGGGCGGCGCGGATGCCACTGGCGTCGATCCCGTCGGTGTGCCGCGCGACCAGATCCAGGATCTGCAGGACCCGCTCGGCCGACTTGATCGAGCCGGTCCCCGCCGCAGTTTCCTCGGTTTCCCGGTGTTGGGGTGTAGGCGCCATGTCCAGACCGCTTCTCTCCGTCGATGGGTCCCGAGAAGGGTGCCATACGCGCCCAATGGCAGGCAATGCACGGCTGTGAGCTGCAATAACAGGCAAAGTGTTCAGATATATGAACGGGGATTCCTATATCCGGCCACCGCGTCTACAGTCGTGGACCAAGTCCCGAGTCCCACCGACACACCGATTGCCACTCGAGGTGGACAGGAATGTTGAGACACCGACGCGCACTTTGGACGACTGCTGTCGTGGCCGCGCTGAGCCTGACGGCCGCATGCGGCGGCACCGAAGAACCCGCCAAGTCCGCCCAGGACGGCGGAACCCTCGAGATCACTCACTGGGACCTGCTCGCCCCGAGCTACGGCGCCAAGATGTGGGAGACCTTCCAGGGCTACCAGCAGAAGAACCCGAAGGCGACGCTGACCAAGCAGGAAATCACCCGAGCCGACTACGAGACCACCATCAAGACCCAGATCGCCGCGGGCGGCGGACCCGACGTGTTCGCCGTCGCCGACACGTTCCTGCCCGAGCTCGCCGAGGCGGGCGTGCTGGAGCCGCTCGACGGCGTCTTCGGCCCGGACGTGAAGCTCAACGTCACCAACGAGGGCGGCAAGTGGCGCGGCAAGCAGCTGGCCGTCACCGCCCAGATCGCGCCGTACGCCCTCCTGTGGAACAAGGACATCCTGGCCCAGGCCGGGGTCCAGCCACCGACCACACCCGAGGAACTGGTCACGGCGGCGAAGACCATCAAGGAGAAGACCGGCATCACCGGCTTCGCGGTGCGCCACCGCATCGCTGAGGAGAACCCGTGGTGGATCGACTTCAACAACTGGCCGCAGGGCTTCGGCGGCGGCTGGTCCGACGGTAAGTCCCTCACCATCGACCGTCCGGAGAACATCGCCGCGCTCAAGGCGTACAAGGCCGTCTACTCCTCCGGCGCATTCGCCGTGGGCGACGACGCCTCGACCTTCCGGACGAAGTTCAAGGAGGGCAAGCTGGCCATGCTGATCGACGCGACCGGCGCGCCGACCGCGATGATCAGCGACAAGGTGCCGAGCACCTCCATCATGTCGTCGAAGCTTCCGTTCCCGGGCAAGAACACCAGCCAGGTCGGCATCTACTTCGTCGTCAACAAGAACTCCAAGAACAAGGAGCTGGCCAAGGACTTCCTGCGCTGGCTGGTCCAGCCGGAGCCGCAGCAGAAGCTCTCCGAGGTCATTGGCAACGCCTCGACGGTGGCCGTCGACACGACCGTCCCCGAGGCGTTCGTGAAGGCCAACCCGTGGGTCACCGCCTACCGGCAGAACGCGCCGTACTCGCACGGCGCCGTGGTGGTCGGGTTCGAGGCCAAGACCCCGCAGATCCGGCACATCGTCCTGCAGTGGATCGAGAAGGTGCTGCTGCAGAACGTCCCGCCCGAGGAGGCCCTGGCCAAGGCGGCCCAGGAGGCGAAGGCGGCGGTCGGGAACTGACCGATCCCACGCCCGACGCGGTAGGTGCCGGGCTCCGGCACCTACCGCGAACGACCGGAAGGAGGGGAATGAGCACCCGATCGCGGCTCGCGCCGTACCTGTTCGTCGGTGGCGCGGCAGTCTATCTGCTGGTGTTCACCGCCACCCCGCTGCTGCGCGGGGCACTGCTCAGCTTCACCGACACCAAGCTGCTCAACCCGGACGGGGGTGAGTACGTCGGTCTGGACAACTACCGCGAGGTGCTGGTCGACCAGCGGTTCGCGTCGTCGGTGCTCACCACGGTGCTCTACACCGCCTGCACGGTGGTGGGGGCGTTGCTGCTGGGGACGTTGGCGGCGTTCGCCATCAACGACGGATTCCGCGGCCGTGCGGTGGTACGGGCGATCCTGACGATGCCCTGGGCGGTGCCGTCGATCGCCGTCGTGCTCGTGTTCACCTGGATCTTCAACGTCGGTGACGGGGTGGCCAACCGGAGCCTCGCCGTGCTCGGCATCGGGGAACAGGGCTGGCTCATCGACCCCGACCTGGGGCTGCTGTCGGTCACCGCGGTCAGTGTCTGGAAGGTGTTCCCGTTCATCATGCTGGTCGTGCTGGCCGCCTTGCAGTCGGTGCCCGCCGAGGTGCGGGAGTCGGCCAGAGTGGACGGAGCGGACCGGTTCACCACGGTCAAGGAGATCGTGCTGCCCCACATCGCGCCGACGCTGCGCATCCTGGCGCTGCTGATGACCATCTGGTCGCTGCGGCGGTTCGAGATCATCTACCTGCTGACCGGCGGCGGGCCGATCGACGCCACCAACACGCTGGTCATCAACGTCTACCGGGAGGCGTTCGCGAACTCCGACCTGGGCCGGGCGGCAGCGCTGGGCATGCTGGGGCTGTGTCTGTCCCTTGTGGTCACCGTCGTCTACTTCGTCGTCGAGCGGCACTCGGCGCGGCGGGAGGCGCTGTGAAGCGGCTGACCGGAGCGGGTCCGGGCCGCTGGCTCACGATCCTGGCACTGATCGTGGTCTCCGGCTTCCCGGTCTACTGGATGCTCAACACCGCCCTGGCCACCCGCGAGGAACTGTTCAGCGGGCAGAGCCTGTGGGCGCGGCTGGACCGGTTCCCCGCCATCTTCGACGTCTTCGACAGCGGGGTGCCGCTGCTGCGCTGGCTCACCAACAGCGCCGTCGTCGCGACGGGCACCACGTTCTTCAGCCTGACGCTGGCCGTGCTGGCCGGCTACGGACTGTCCCGGTACCGGCGCTTCCACGGCCGTGGGGTGCTCGGCTTCGCGCTGTTCGCCACCCAGATGCTGCCCGAGGCGCTGCTGATCGTGCCGCTCTACACGCTGTTCGTGGCGCTGGGACTGATCAACGGACTGTTCGGCCTGGTGCTGGCCAACACGGCCTTCGCCATGCCGGTCGCCGCATGGATCATCAAGTCGGCCGTGGACGGTGTCCCCTACGAGATCGAGGAGGCGGCCCGGGTCGACGGCGCGCCCCGGTTCGTCATCTTCTCCCAGGTCACGCTGCCGCTGGTGGCGCCGTCGGTGGCCGCGGCAGCCGTCATCACGTTCTTCGACGGCTGGAACGAGTACCTCTTCGCCTCGACGTTCATCCGCGACACGGCGAAGTGGCCGGCGAGCAAGGGCCTGTCGTCGTTCATCGGGGAGTTCATCACTCCACTGTCGACGGTGTTCTCCGCCGCCCTGGTGTTCACCGTTCCCGCCATCATCTTCTTCCTACTGGTCCAGCGCCGGATCGTGAGTGGTCTCACCTCCGGTTCGGTGAAGGGGTAGGCATGCCAGCCATCACGTTCCGGGGCATCCGGAAGTCCTACGGCGACACGCCGGTCATCCACGAGTTCTCCACGGAGATCCCGGACCGGGAGTTCCTGGTGCTGCTCGGCCCGTCCGGGTGCGGAAAGTCCACCATGCTGCGCATGATCGCCGGGCTCATCGACATCACCGGCGGTGACCTGCTCTTCGACGGCCAGCGGGTCAACGACCTGGAACCCAAGCAGCGCAACATCGCGTTCGTCTTCCAGTCCTACGCGCTCTACCCGCATAAGACGGTGCGGGCCAACATCGCCTTCCCGCTGTTGATGAGTCGCTTCCGCTGGTGGCAGCACATTCCGATCGTCGGAATGATCGCGCGCTGGCGGGCGATGCGCGACCCCGCGATCGCCACGAGGATCGAGCACATCGCCGAGACCATGGAGCTCACGCCCTACCTCGACCGCCGGCCGCGCACGTTGTCCGGCGGGCAGCGGCAGCGGGTCGCACTGGCCCGGGCTCTGGTGCGCGAGCCCTCCGTCTACTTGCTGGACGAGCCGCTGTCCAACCTGGACGCCAAGCTGCGGGCACAGATGCGCACCGAGATCACGGCGCTCCACCGGCGAGTGGGAGCGAGCTTCATCTACGTCACGCACGACCAGGTCGAGGCGATGACCATGGGCACCCGCATCATCCTGCTCAACGACGGTGTCGTACAGCAGAGCGGGACCCCGCAGGAGATCTACGACGAGCCGGCGAACACCTTCGTGGCCCGGTTCATCGGTTCGCCGGCCATGAACCTGCTGCCGGTCACGGTCCAGGATGGACAGGCCACGATAAACGGCGGTACGACCGTGCCCGCCACCGGGGTACCCGACGGGTCGGCCCTCCTAGGCGTGCGGGCGGAGAAGGTGCGGGTCGCCGCGACGGGTCCCGGCATGCCGGCCCGGGTGGCGGTGGTGGAACGGCTGGGCGCCGAAACCGTGGTCGGCTTCCGGCTCGGGCTCGCCCCCAACAGCGAGGAGTTCGGCGCGGCCGCCGTGCGGGACCTGCACTACGCGAAGTTGCCGGGTGACGCCGGCCTCGCCGTCGACGACGAATGCCGGGTGCTGCTCGACCTGAGCGGCGCCTGCTGGTTTGACAGCCACAGTGGTGCGCGCATCGGCGCGCGGAAGGATGTACGCGTCGCATGAAGGCACTGCTCTACGCCGGGCCGCTCGAACTCGTCGTCACCGACCTCGACGTCCCGGCTCCGGCCGAGGACGAGGTGCTGGTACGGGTGGCCGCGGTCGGGGTCTGCGGATCCGAGGTGGAGGGTTTCGCCACCCAAAGCCCGTTCCGCAAGCCACCGCTGGTGATGGGCCACGAGTTCGCCGGGCACCGGGTCGACGACGGCACCCTGGTCACGGTCAATCCGCTGGTGGCATGCGGCGATTGCGGCAACTGCCGGCGCGGGAAGACGAACATCTGCGACAACCGCAGCATCCTCGGCATCCACCGGGCGGGCGGCTTCGCCGAGTACGTGGCCGTGCCGCGAGCCAACGTGCTCCCGTTGCCGGCCGGTGTGTCCGCGCAGCGCGGAGCGTTCGTCGAACCCATGGCCAACGCCGTGCACGCCGCGAACCTGGTCGCCGACCGGCTCGTCCCGAACGCCCGGGTCGGCGTGATCGGCGCCGGCATGCTGGGCATCGCGGTGCTGCTGGTGCTCCGCAGCCGCGGCCTGACCGATATCCACGTCGTCGACTTGGTCGAGCAGCGGCTGGCGATCGCGGTCAAGGCGGGCGCCGGCCACACCGGGCAGCGACTGACCGGCACCTTCGACGTCATTCTGGACACCGTGGGCACGGCCGGAACCCGGGCCGACTCCGTCGCCCTGCTGCATCCGGGCGGTGCCACGGTATGGCTCGGTCTGCACGCCGCGGAGTCCGATGCGGACTGCAGAGCGATGATCCGGGGCGAGAAGGCGGTCCTGGGCAGCTTCTGCTACACCGCCGCGGAGTTCGCGGCGGCGGTCCCGCTGGTCGCCGGCGTCGACGAGGACTGGCTGGAACTTCGGGACCTCGCCGACGGTGTCGAGGTGTTCGAGACGCTGATGCAGGGCCCGTCGGCGCACATCAAGACGATGTTGCTGCCATGAGCCGTACCGTGGTGGTGTCGGGTGGCGGCACCGGCATCGGCCGGGCGGTCGCCGCGGCGTTTGTCGAGCGTGGCGACCGGGTGGTGCTGGTGGGCCGGCGCGAGCCGAAGCTCCGCGCCGTGGCGGAGACGCTCGGCCCCGAGGCGACCTGGGTCGCCGCCGACCTGAGCACGGCGGACGGTGCCGCGCTGGTGGCCCGCGCGGTGGACCGGGTGCACGTGATCGTGGCCGGCGCCGGGGGCACCAGCGCGGCGGTGCCGTCCGAACTGGACGCGATCGCCCGCGAGTGGCGGGCCGACTTCGACCAGAACGTGCTGACTGCCGTGCTGCTGGTGGCCGCGCTGCGGCCGAAGCTGGCCGAGCAGGGCCGGGTGATCGGTGTGGGCTCGATCGGCGCCCAACTCGGCAGTGGCTACAGCGGCTCGTACGGTGCGGCGAAGGCGGCCCTGCACGCGTGGATCTTCTGGCTCGCCGCGGAGCTCGGGCCGACCGGGGCGACCGCCAACCTGGTGTTGCCCGGGTACGTGCCGGACACCGAGTTCTTCGGCGAGCGGATGAATCCGCAGTTCCACCAGGCCAGGGTCGACCGCACACTGGTCGGGCGAGCCGGCACGCCGGCGGACGTGGCATCCACCGTGTGCTTCCTGGCCTCACCCGAGGCCGCGTTCATCACCGGGCAGTTGGTGGGCGTCAACGGAGGTACGGTGCTGGGACGTTGAGCCATGAGACGGTCACCGCTCCCGAAGCCGGATGAAGTGCTCCATGGCTTCGTCGACGCCGGAGCCTCACTCGACCCCGTCATGGGCGGCTGCGACCGCCAGGGTGCGTGGCCCCGTTGCCCCCGGCCTTCGTCGTCACCAGCTCGGTGGCGCCTGTTTCGGCGGGTGGGATGGGAATGGTGACCGACAGGAGCGTGCCGCCACCGTGGGGACTCGTGATGGTGAACTGCCCGCCGAGCGCTTCCACCCTGTCGTTCAGGCCGATGAGTCCGGTCCCGCGGCCGGGGTCGGCACCTCCGATGCCGTCGTCGTGGATCGACAGGCACAGGGCGCCGCCCCGGGTCGCCGCCTGAACGCGCACAGCTGAGGCGTGGGCGTATCTGACCGCATTCGTCAACGCTTCGGAAACGACGTAGTAGGCAGCCACTTCGACCACGGGCGGCATGCGCCGGCCGACGTCGAGGTCGAATTCGACCGGTACCGCCGATCTGCGGGCGAGCGCCTTGAGCGCGGGCGCCAGGCCACCCATGGCGAGCAGGGCCGGATGGAGGCCCCTGGAGATTTCCCGCAGGTTGTCCACAGCGCTGTTCAGGCTGCGTAGTGTGCCCAAAAGTTCCGCCTTGGCCTGGACCAGCTCGGGCGGCAGGGCGGCTTGCACGGCACCCAACCGCAGCCCGGCGGCGATGAACTGCTGCAGTGCGCCCTCATGCAGGTCGCGTTCGATCCGCTGGCGGGTCTGGTCCGTGGCGGCGACGAGCCGGGCGCGGGATGCGGCGAGCTGTGCCCGGCTGTCGGCGTTGGCGATGGCGATGGCGGCAAGGGCGACGAAGTCCGCGACGCGTGCTTCGGTATCGGCCGGCAGGGGCTGAGGCCGCGCCGACCCGACGGCCGCAACGCCCCACAGCCGCCCTTCGACGACAACCGGCACCCCGACCGCGGACCGGACGCCCAGTTCACGTGCGACCGCGGCGGTGGGGCCGGCGGCGTCCTCGAAGCTGTCCATCCGGGCCGGCCGGCCACCGTCCCACACCTGCGACAGGATGTTCTCGCCCTCGATCGGCCAGTGCATCTGATCCGGCCGCAGGTCCGACAGATTGGTCGCGACGACGCTGACCGTGTCGTCACGCTCGTAGCGGAGCAGCCACGTGATGTGTTCGCCGATCAGCCAATGCAGCTCCGTCGTGATCGCGTCGAAGACCTCGGGTGGACCCGCACCGTGCGCCACGAGCGTCGCCACCCGGCCCAGCGCGGCTTGCTCGGTGGCAAGCTGACGCTGACGCTCCCGGCTTGCTTCCAGCGAATCCAGCACGGCGGCGCGCTCGTGTCCAGCGCGCAGCAGTGCCGCCAGTGACGGCACGACCTGCGCCTGCAGCCGCTGTACCGTCCGCTCGGGCACGTCGTTCGGCACCCGCAGGGTGCCGAAGCAGGCACCGCGGTCGCGCAGCGGAAACGCCAGGTGCCGCCCGTCTTCGGGGACGGCAGCCGGCTCGATCGCCACGGCCGGCAGGTCGAGCGCGCGCGCGACGCGTTGCGCGGCCGCGGGCAGCACCACGGCAACATCGTCGGTGTTCAGCAGCAGGCGGGCCAACTCGGCGGTGAGGTCGGACTCCTGGGCCTCGACCGCCCGCAGCCGGGACAGGTCCGCCAAGGCGCTGGTCAGCACCGCGACGGCAAGGAAGACCGCGAGCGCGGCCCACTCCCGCGTGTCCGCGACGACGAGGCGTCCGGCGGGCTGGACGTGGAAGAGCACATACGCGAGGGCGCTGACCACTGCCGTCGCAACGCCCAGCCACAGTCCCCACACCGTCGAGACCACGAGGACGCCGATCAGGTAGATCACGCTCAGGGAAGCCTCTGTGCTGATCGCCCTGAGCGGATACGCCAGCAGGGTTTCCACCGCGATCATGCAGATAGCGAACGCGATCCCCCACAGCAAACGCGGGGGCGTCGGCCGCACCAACCGCGACAGCGAACCCGCACGCATGTTGGCCAGTTTAGTCCGATTCCGCACGTGACGATCGTCGTCGGATGACGGCACCGGGCCACAATTCCCGGCGGCTCCGTCCGACGCGCCGGAGCCGGGCGGCAGGAGTACTGGTTGCCGGTTCACGTGGGCACTCGGCCGCATGGCGGCGGCCACCCTGCACCATGCCTACTTGCCGGTCGCGCCCTGGCCACACGGCGACGGCCTGCGGCGACGGATGCGATCCCGAGTCGATGTGCGACACGCATTGCACACCGCTCGGCGTCGTGAAGCTACACGTAACAGTCCGGTCACGACGGCTTTCCCAGCGCGCACCGCCTCGCGTACGGTGCCAGTGGCCGGAGGTCAGACCTCCGTCCTCAGGCCTTCAAACCATGCCGACGTGAGGTGGACGCGTGCAGGAACCCGCCGCCCGGTACGGGGGATACAAGTCGTTCGACTACCTGACCCCCCACACCGACTACAAGGTGTTCGAACTGGCCCCGCAGCTGGGCCGGGTGCCCGAGCACGACCTCGGGCTCTCCGACAGCCAGCGGCAGCGGGTCGCCCGGCTGCTCAGCGAGCACGCCGCGATCTCGCTGCACGAGCACCCCAAGATCCTTCCGGCCGACGTCACGCAACTGCGCGACTACAACCGCACCGGACGTAACGCCTTCGGGTTCGAAGGGCTCGCGCGGTCCGGCCTCACCGCCGTCTTCGACAACTTCATGAACGGCACCGGCTGCGTCACCAGCGAGCACGCCTGGAAGTGGGACGACGTCATCTACGACATCGGGCTCCGCTTCGCCGACGTCGCCAAGCAGGACTACGTGGTGGTGGCGACCACCCTCGACGAGATCTTCGCGGCCAAGCGCGACGGCCGGCTCGCCCTGGTGGCGGGGCTGGAGGCGGCCACGATGATCGAGAACGAGCTGGACCGGATCGACATCCTGTACGGCTTCGGCGTCCGCCAGATGGGCATCGCCTACAGCCAGGCCAACATGCTCGGCAGCGGGCTCTCCGAGGACCGCGACGGCGGCCTCACCCACTTCGGCCGCCGCGCCGTCGACCGGATGAACAAGCTCGGCATCGCCATCGACATCTCGCACTCCGGCGACCAGACGTCCCTCGACGTGATCGAGGCCAGCCGGGTGCCGGTCTTCATCACCCACGCCGGCTCCCGCACGGTCTGGAACACGCCCCGGATGAAGCCGGACGACGTGATCCGCGCCTGCGCCGAGCGCGGCGGCGTGATCGGCATCGAGGCCGCCCCGCACACCACCCTGTCCGCGAAGCACCCGCACCACTCGATCGAGTCGGTGATGGACCACTTCACCCACTGCGTCGAACTGGTCGGCATCGACCACGTGGCGTTCGGGCCGGACACCAACTTCGGCGACCACGTCGGCCTGCACGACAGCTTTGTCGGACACCTGGCGATCGGCCGGGCGCACGGCGCGGTCGACCACCCACGAGTGCCGTACGTCTCCGGGCTCGAGAACCCGGCCGAGTGCTTCAGCAACATCGTCGGCTGGCTGGTCCAGCACGACTACTCCGATGACGAGATCGCCAAGGTCATCGGCGGCAACATCATTCGTGTACTTCAGGAGGTTTGGTGAGCAAGATGAGCAAGGCCGCCGTCGCGCTCGGCGCGGCGGTCGCCCTGGCCCTGTCGGGCTGCGGGCTCAACGAGGACAACAACTCGTCGAACGGCAACAGCGGCGGCGACAACGCGGTGCTGCGGATCGGCACCACGACCGACGTCTCCAACTTCAACCCGCTGCAGTCGCTGAGCAAGACCGACTCCTGGATCCTCAACACGATGTACCCGCATCTGCTGCGGATCGACGAGAACGCCAAGAAGGCGCCGGAGCTGGCGAAGGAGTACAGCTACGAGGACGGTGGCAAGACCGCCGTGTTCAAGCTGCGCGACGACTTCGTCTGGACCGACGGCAAGCCGGTGGTCGCCGACGACGTCAAGTTCAGCGCCGAGTCGATCATGAAGTACAAGCTCGGTAACGTCGCCGCCAAGCTCACCTGGGTCACCTCGGTCGAGGCGCCGGACCCGACGACGGTGAAGTTCCACCTCTCCCAGGCGTACGCGCCGTTCGCCGAGGGCGTCGGGTTCTGGATGTCGGTCGTGCCCAAGCACGTCTTCGAGCCCGCCGGCGACCTGTCGAAGTTCGCCAACGACGCCAACTGGGTCGGCGCCGGGCCGTTCGTGCTGGAGAGCGCCACCAAGGGCCAGCGGTACGTGATGAAGCGCAACGACAAGTACCCGCTCGCGCCCGGTGGCAAGGCGGCCGTCAGCAAGGTCGAGTACCGCATCTACCCGGACGTCAACACGATGATGCTGGCGCTGCGCAACGGCGACATCGACCTGATGGGCACCCCGGTGCCGACGTCGGCGGCGAAGACCTTCGAGGGCGACTCGAAGATCAAGCTGAAGAAGGTCGGCGCGCTCGGCTTCGCCCACCTGACGTACAACATGAACAACAAGGACCTGGCCAAGCAGGAGGTCCGGCAGGCGCTGTCGATGGCGGTCGACACCAAGGCGATCATCGCCTCGGTACTCCAGGGCGACGCGCAGCAGATGGCCGGCCCGATCTCGCCGATCTTCGCCGAGTACGACAACAAGGAGATCCAGCCGTACCCGTTCGACCCGGCCGGAGCGAAGGCCAAGCTGACCGCGGCGGGCTACAAGGACGGCAACGGCGACGGCTTCTTCGACGGGCTGGAGTTCGGCGTCGCCTGCGACCAGTCGAACGCCAACATCACCCGGGTGGTGCAGCTGTTCCGGGAGAGCGCCGAACAGGCCGGCATCAAGCTGAAGAACGAGTGCGTCGAGCGGAACACCTTCCTGAGCCGCACCAAGGAGGGCAAGTACGACATCGACGCGTCGCAGTGGGGCGTCTTCGACAACCCGATGGACCAGCTGCGCAGCACGTACCTGTCCAGCAACCCGGGTGGGATCAACTACAACCTGCTCAAGTCGAATGAGATGGACCGGCTGATCAACGACGCCGCCGGCACCACCGACCAGGCCGCCTTCGTCGAGAAGATCAAGAACATCGACAAGGTTGTGCACGAGCAGGCGTACCTGACCCCGCTGTACGTGGAGAACTTCCAGTTCGCCTACAACGCCAGCAAGTTCGGGGGCTTCGTCGCGTCGCCCTCCGACCTGCTCGGCATGGTCACCGCGTATTCGCTCGCCCAGGTCAAGCCGGTCGGCTGACCGGCTTGACGCCAGAGTAAGAAAGGAGGGGGTCCCCCGTGGCACGCTTCGTGCTCAACCGGGCGCTGAAGGCCGTACTGACGATCTGGATAGCGATCACCGCGACGTTTTTCCTGCTCCGGTTGCTCCCGGGGGACCCCACGACCCTGATGGTCGAGGGCGACATGACCCCGGAGATGCGGGCCGCCCTGCTCAAGACGTACGGCCTGGACCGGCCGCTGTTCGAGCAGTACGTCGCGTACCTGCGCGAGCTGCTGCACGGCAACTTCGGGATATCGTTCCGGCAGATCCAGCCGGTGAGCGAGATCCTCCTCGACCGTCTGCCGTGGACACTGCTGCTGGCCGGCACGGCGTTCGTCCTGACCATCGCCGTCGGCATCCCGATCGGCGTGTACGCGGCGGCCAACCGCGACCGCTGGCCGGACAAGGTGCTCCAGGTCTTCGGCATCGGCGGGCACGCGCTCTTCGTGCCCAGCGTGGCCATGCTGCTGCTGGTCTTCGTCGGCGCCCGGCTCGGCTGGTTCCCGATCGGCGGGGCGATCGACCCCGACACCCGGGGCGCCGCCGCCTATCTCAGCCTGGCGCACCACCTGGTGCTGCCGGTGCTCTCGCTGGTCCTCGTGCAACTCGGCCCGTACGCGCTGACGCTGCGCACCAACCTGGTCGACGTCCTCGGCGAGGACTACATCCGTGCCGCCCGCGCCCGCGGCCTCTCCGGTCGCCGCCGGCTGTGGAAGCACGCCCTGCGCAACGCGATCCTGCCCGCGCTGACCCTGATGGGCCTCCAGCTCGGCACGCTGGTCGGCGGCGCCGTGCTCACCGAGACCGTGTTCGCCTACCCCGGGGTCGGCCGGCTCATCTACGAGGCCGTCGGGCAACGCGACTACCCCGTCCTGCAAGGAGCGTTCATCATGCTCGCGATCACCGTCGTGGTTGCCAACACGCTCACCGACCTGCTCTACGCCGTGCTCAACCCGAGGATCCGGCTGTGAGCGCCCCGCTCATGCCGGAGTCGGCGGCGGAAGCGGCACCCACCGCCAAGCCGGCCTGGCGCACCTTCCTGCGCCAGCCCTCCGGGCTGCTCGCTGCGACGGTGCTGGCGGTGATGGTGCTGGTCGCACTCGCCGCCCCGCTGATCGCCGACGAGCCCACCGGCACCGGTGCCGACGTGCTCCAGGGCCCCTCGGGCGCGCACTGGTTCGGCACCGACGACCTCGGCCAGGACATCTTCGCCCAGGTGGTCTGGGGCACCCGGACCAGCCTGCTGATCGGCGTGGCCGCCTCACTCATCGCGATCGTGCTCGGCACCGCGATCGGGCTCGCCTCGGCGCACTTCCGCCCGGTCGACGCCGTCGGCACGGTCGTCACCGACGTGATGCTGGCGCTGCCGACCCTCCCCCTGATGATCATGCTGGCCGCGCTCGTCAACCCGAGCGTCTGGACGCTCACCGTGATCATCGGTGTCTTCGCCTGGCCCGAGGTGGCCCGCCTGATCCGCTCGCAGGGCCTGGTCGTCTCCGCGATGCCCTACATCGACGGCGCGCGGGTGCTCGGCGCGAGCGGCTGGCGGATCGTCACCCGCGAGATCCTGCCCGCGGTGGTCCCGCTGATCGTGGTGAGCGTGCTGCTGACCGCGTCCCGCGCGGTCATCTCCGAGGCGGGGCTGAGCTTCCTCGGCCTCGGCGACCCCGACTCGTGGTCGTGGGGGCGGATCCTGCTCAACGCCCAGCGCAGCGGCGTGGTCGCCATCGCCTGGTGGCAGACGCTCTTCCCGTCGCTGGCGATCCTGCTGCTCGTCCTTGCCGCCACCGTGGCCGGCATGCGCTTCAACGACATCCGCGACCCCCGCCGGAACGGAGGCTGACCCGTGCGACTGCCCGACAGTTTCTACTCGTCCGTCCGCGCCGAACTGACCGAGGCGCTCGGCGAACGCGGCCTTGACGGCTTCCTCGCCACCTCCCCCGCCGACGTGGCGTACCTCTGCGGGTTCTTCTACATCGCCACCGAGCGGCCGGTCTACCTGTGGATGCCGCGCTCGGGCGACCCGCTGCTGGTGATTCCCCGCCTGGACGAGGAGTACGCGGCCCAGCAGCGGGTCACGGTCGAGACCGTCAGCTACTTCGAGTTCCCCGGCGTGGTCACCGCCGAGCAGACGCTCGCCGCGGCACTGGCCGGCCGCGGAGCCCGCCGGATCGGGGTGGGCGCCGGCGTGTCGGTCGGGGCGTTCCGCGCGCTGTCGACGGCCCTCGGCGAGGCCACCACCCTGGAGACCACCGACGCGGTGGCCAAGCTGCGGCTGCGCAAGCTGCCCGAGGAGATCCCGTTCCACGAGGCGGCGGCACGGATCTGCGACGAGATGCTGGCCGCGGGCCGGGAGCTGATCGCCGACGCGCTGCGCAAGGGCGACGAACTGCCCCGGGAGGACGAGATCGCCCGGCACGTCATCGGCTACGGCACGGACCGGATGTACGCCGATTACGACCTGGTCGTCTACACCACCAAGCTGGCCGGCGGGCTGGTCTACGCCGGGCCGAACTCGGCGCTGCCGCACGGCCTGCCGACCCGGCGGCGGGTCCGGGCAGGCGACACCCTGATCCTCTCCCTCGGCGCGGCGGTGGCGAGCCGGTTCGTGGAGAGCGAGCGGACGTTCGTGATCGGCGAGCCGACCCCGGAGCAACAGCGCTACTACGAGGCCGACCGGGAGGCCCAGGAGGTCGGCACCCAGGCGATGGTGGCCGGGCGCACCTGCGCCGAGGTCAACCGGATCTGCCTGGACGTGCTGCGCGGCCACGGTCTCGGCGACTACATCCGGCACCGGCAGGGCCACGGCATCGGGCTGCAGAACCACGAGCCGCCGTGGGTCGAGGACGGCGACCACACCGTCCTGGCGCCGGGGATGCTGCTGTCCAGCGAGCCCGGGGTGTACGTGCCGGGGCACGCCGGCTACCGCATCTCCGACACGGTGCTGGTCGAGGAGACCGGGCCGCGCCGGCTCACCAGCTTCCCCCGCGACCTGGCGTCCACCATCATCGAGGAGGTCCGATGAGTTTCCATGAGCGGCTGACCGTCAACGGTGCCGAGCTGGTGGTCGAGGCGTTCGGCCCGGAGGACGGGCCGGCGATGATCGTGCACCACGGCGCGCCGGGGCTCGGCTCCCGGTCCGAGCCGAAGCGGTCGTTCGGCCCGTTCGCCGACACGTTCCGGGTCATCGTCTTCGACGCCCGGGGCTCCGGCGAGTCCAGCGATCACGAGCCGTTCACCCACGCGCAGTGGGTCGCCGACGTGGACGCGATCCGCGCGTACTTCGGCCACGAGCGGATCGTCATGGCCGGCGGATCGTACGGCGGGTTCATCGCGCTGGAGTACGCCATCGCCCACCCCGACCGGGTCTCGGCGCTCGTGCTGCGGGACACCGCGGCCGACACCGCACACGACCACCTCGCCGTCGAGCGGGCGAAGTCCACCGACCGGACCGTCATTCCGCAGTGGGCGATCGACCGGATCGGCACCGGCCGGTTCGAGAGCAACGACCAGCTCCGCGAGTACTGGAAGGCGATCCTGCCGCTCTACGACCACCAGCACGACCCGGCGAAGGACGCCGCGAAGCTGGCCGCGACCCGGTTCCACTACCGGACGCACAACGCGGCGTTCGGGCAGAACATGCCCCGGTACGACCTGAAGCCGAAGCTCCCGTCGATCACCTGCCCGGCCCTGGTCACCGTCGGCCGGCACGACTGGCGCACGCCGGTGGCCGCCTCGGAGACGATCGCGGAGCTGATCCCCGACGCCCGGCTGGTCGTGTTCGAGAAGTCCGGCCACTCCCCCCAGCTCGAGGAGCCGGAGCTGTTCCAGCGGACCGTCCGGGACTTCCTGGCCGAGGCCGGAGTCGTGTGATGGCGCTGCTGGAGGTCGAGGACCTGCGGGTCAGCTTCCCCGGGCCGGGCAGCGCGCCGGTGCGGGCGGTCAACGGCGTGTCCCTTGCCCTGGAGCCCGGGCGGACGCTGGCCATCCTCGGCGAGTCCGGCTCGGGCAAGAGCGTCACCGCGCAAGCGGTCATGGGCATCCTCGACGCGCCCCCGGCGCAGGTCAGCGGATCGGTGCGGCTGCGCGGCCGGGAGCTGCTGACGCTGCCGCCGAAACAGCGCGACAAGATCAGCGGCGAGGAGATCGGCATGGTCTTCCAGGACGCCATGGCCGCGCTGAACCCGGTCTACACGGTCGGCGAGCAGCTCGGCGAGCTGCTGCGGGTCCGGCGTGGACTGTCGCGTTCGGACGCCCGGCGGCGCGCGGTCGAGCTGGTCGACCGGGTGCGCATTCCGGCCGCCAAGGACCGGGTGCGCGACTACCCGCACCAGTTCTCCGGCGGGATGCGGCAGCGCATCATGATCGCGCTGGCCGTCGCGCTCGAACCGGCCGTGCTGATCGCCGATGAACCGACGACCGCGCTCGACGTCACGGTGCAGGCCCAGGTGATGGAGCTGATCGCCGAGATCCAGCGGGACAGCGGGATGGCCCTGCTGCTCATCACGCACGACCTGGGCGTGGTCGCCGAGGTCGCCGACGACGTCGCGGTGATGTACGCCGGCCGGATCGTCGAGCGGGCCACCGTGGAGCAGATCTTCGCCGGTCCGGCCCACCCGTACACCGAAGGGCTGCTCGCCTCGATGCCCCGGGTCGACCGGCGCGACGAGGAGCTGTACGCGATCCCCGGCGCCCCGCCGAACCCGGCGCGGCTGCCGGCCGGTTGCCCGTTCCACCTGCGCTGCCCGCGCGCCGACGACACCTGCCGGGCCACCCTGCCGCCGCTGTCGCCGCTGCCGCACGGCCGGGCCAGCGCCTGCCACCACCGGGAGGAGCTGCTGCATGTCAGCCACCGATGACCCGGTGCTCCGGGTCGACAACCTGGTCCGGCACTTCCCGGTGAAGGGCCGGCTGCCGTTCACGTCCGGCGGAGTGGTCAAGGCCGTCGACGGGGTGTCCTTCGACCTCCGGCGCGGCGAGACCCTGGGGGTCGTCGGCGAGTCCGGCTGCGGTAAAAGCACGCTCGCCCGGATGTTGGTGGGGCTGGAACGGCCGACGGCCGGCGAGGTGCGCTTCGGCGACGCCGTCGTGCACACCGCGCGGGGTCGCCGGCTGCGGGAGCTCCGCCGGCGGATCCAGATCGTGCTCCAGGACCCGTACACCTCGCTGAACCCGCGGCGCACCGTGCGCGACATCCTGCTCCAGCCGTTCGAGATCCACCCGGACGTGGTGGACCGCCGGCACCGGCTGGACCGGATCAACGAGCTGCTCGATCTGGTCGGTCTCGACCCGTCGCTGCACCTCGACCGCTACCCGCACCAGTTCTCCGGCGGTCAGCGGCAGCGGATCGGCATCGCCCGGGCGCTCGCCCTGCGGCCCGACGTCATCATCTGCGACGAGCCGGTCTCCGCGCTCGACGTGTCGGTCCAGGCCCAGGTGGTCAACCTGCTGGAGCGACTGCAACGCGAGCTCGGCGTGGCGTACGTCTTCATCGCCCACGACCTGTCGGTGGTCCGGCACATCTCGGACCGGGTGGCGGTGATGTACCTCGGCAAGCTGGTCGAGACCGGACCCGAGGCTCCGCTGTACGACGCGCCGCAGCACCCCTACACCAAGGCGCTGCTGTCGGCGGTCCCCGTACCGGAGCCCGTGGGCCGGGCCGAGCGGAAGCGGATCCTGCTCGCCGGCGACCCGCCGAGCCCCGTCGACCCGCCGTCCGGCTGCCGGTTCCGGACCCGCTGCTGGCAGGCGACCGACACCTGCGCCCGCGTCGAGCCGCCGCTGTCCGGCGACGGGCGATCGGTTGCCTGCCACTATCCGTTGTCCGCCCCATAAGGAGAATGTGCTGTGCTGCAAGAACCCGCGACCCGGTACCAGGGCCACAAGTCCTACTCGTACCTCGAGCCGCACCTCGACTACCGGGAGTTCGACCTGGCCCTGGAGGTCGGCCGGGTGCCCGAACATGACCTCGGGCTCTCCGACGCGCAGCGGCAGCGGGTGACCCGGCTCCTCGCCGAGCACATCGCGATCTCGCTGCACGAGCACCCCGTGGTCCTCCCCGCCGACGTGCGGCAGCTGCGCGCCTACAACCGCACCGCGCGCCAGCGGACCGGGTACGAGGGTCTTGCGCACTCCGGCCTGACCGCGGTCTTCGACAACTTCATGGCCGGCGCCTCCTGCGTGACCAGCGAGAACGGCTGGAAGTGGAACGACCTGATCTACGCGCTCGGGATGCGGATGAGCGACCTCTACAAGCAGGACCACGTGCGCCTGGCCACTTCGGTGGACGACATCCGGGCCGCCAAGCGCGACGGCCGGCTCGCCCTGGTCGCCGGGCTGGAGTGCTGCAGCCCGATCGAGAACGAGCTGGACCGCATCGACATCCTGTTCGGCTTCGGCGTGCGGCAGCTCGGCATCGCGTACAGCCAGGCGAACATGCTCGGCGGCGGGCTCTCCGAGCCGCGGGACGGCGGGCTGACCCACTTCGGCCGGCGCGCCGTGGACCGGATGAACAAGCTCGGCATCGCCATCGACATCTCGCACAGCGGCGACCAGACCTGCCTGGACGTGATCGAGGCCAGCCGGGTGCCGGTGTTCATCACCCACGCCGGCGCGCGGTCGGTGTGGGACACCGCGCGGATGAAGCCGGACGAGGTGATCCGTGCCTGCGCCGAGCGGGGCGGTGTCATCGGCATCGAGGCGGCGCCGCACACCACGCTGTCGGAGAAGCACCCGGAGCACTCGATCGAGTCGGTGATGGACCACTTCACGTACTGTGTCGATCTGGTCGGCATCGACCACGTCACGTTCGGCCCGGACACGATGTTCGGCGACCACGTCGGAGTGCACAACACGTATGCGGGGAACTACGCCCACGACAGCGGGAAGAAGCCGTCGCACCCCCGGGTGGAGTACGTCTCCGGCCTGGAGAACCCGGGCGAGGCGTTCGGCAACATCGTCGGCTGGCTGGTCAAACACGACTATTCGGACGATGAGATCGCCAAAGTCATCGGGGGCAACACCCTGCGCGTGCTCGAACAGGTCTGGTAGCGACTGCCGCTACTACACTCTGTACGGCGGAGAGGTGGGACTGAATGGCTCGGCGCGAAACCGCGCTGCAGGCCGCGCAGATGCAGCTGCGCGAGTTGATCGGCAGCGAATTCCAGAGCGGTGACAAGCTACCCAACGAACGGGAGCTCGCGGACCGGTTGGCGGTCAGCCGCGCCACCGTGCGCGAGGTCCTCGGCCAGCTCGCCGCCGAGGGCGTCCTGACCCGCACCTGGGGCGTCGGCACGTTCGTCCGGGAGCCGGCCGAACGGGTCCCGGTCTCGGTCGGCGACGTCACCGCGCTGCGCGACCGCATCACCGCCTCGGGCCACAGCCCGGCCCTTCAGGACGCGGCGGTGAGCCGCACCGCTTGCCCGGACGACTGCGCCAAGGTCCTCGGCCTGACGCCCGGCGACCCGGTGTGGCGCGTCGACCGCCTCTTCGCCGTCGACGGGGTGGCCGCGGCCTGGATCCGTGACCACGTCCCGCTCACCGCCGGCGGCCGGGACCTCGACCCGTCGGGCCTGCTCAGCATCGACCACGACATGTTCGAGTTCCTGGCCGGCGCCACCGGCATGCCGGTCCGCCGAGCCGAGATCGAGTTCACCGCGGTCCTGGCCGACGAGGAGGCCGTCGACCGCCTCGGCGTGCCGCTCGGCCACCCGCTGGTGAGCGCCACCCAGATCGGCTACACGGCCGAGGAGCTGGCGCTCTTCCACGGCCACATCACGGTGCGCACCGACGTCCTGACCCTGCGGATCACCCGCGCCGGCTGACCGCCGCGCTGGCCGGTCGGTGGCCGGCCGTGCGGCGTCCGGCGCCGTCAGCGGTTGTGGTCAGGACCCTGGCGAACGCCAGGTGCAGCTCACCGGCCGCTCGCCATCGGGGCGAGGCCGATGTCGGCCAGGGCAGCCGCGCCGATGGTGGCGTGCTCACCGCCGGCGAGGACCAGCGTCCGCGCCCACTGACAGCTGTCGACGCCCGAGACCAGCGCGTCGGTCAGCTCGAGCGTGCTGGCCGGGGCCACCGGTTTCGACGAAGTCACCGACGCTTTTGATGGCCGTGGTGGACAATGGCGTCAGGATGGGCATGAACCGCTCCGATACCGCGCCGAAGGTCGCCGTTCCTACGGCACATGCTCCAGGTTTGCACGATAGCGACCAACGCTGAGCCGGAAATCCGCCACGAGACCATCAGCGGCAGTCTCGCGAGACCGGCCGCCGGACATCCGCTCATCGGCTCCAGGATGCAGGGCCGGCACGGAGGCCAGCTACGGTATGCGACTGCCCGCCGAGCGGTCAGCGCGCACGGTCGGCGGGAGGCATCCGAGTCGTTGGCACCCCGAGTTCCCAGCGGTCTTTGCGACCGACTCGACGGCACGGGACTCACCCGGTTCCTGCCGGATCATTGAGGAAGACCACTGTATGCCGTGGTCGCCTTTGCTCGCCGAACGCTCCCACACGATTCCCATCCTGATCTTGATGAAATCGCAGGGAACCTTCCGGTCGCGCCGCGAGTGGGTGTAGTGGAGAAAGGAGCGGTGGTGTCCGACGGCGAACGTATCGACGAAATTTACGCGGGGTCTTTCCAGCGCCTCGTGGTTCAGGTGTACGCGGTGACCGGCGACCTCGCCGAGGCGCAGGAGGCGGTGCAGGAAGCGTTCGTGCGGGCGCTCGCCGCGCCGAAGCGGTTCGGTCGTCTGATGAATCCGGAAGCCTGGCTTCGCCGGGTGGCCATCAACGTCAGCCGCAGCCGGTACCGGCGGCGCCGGACGCTGGAGGTGCTGCTGCACCGGATCGGCCCACCGCCGGTCGTCCCCGACCCAAATCCACAGCACGTCGCGCTCATGGACGCGCTGCGCCGCCTGCCCGTGGGGCAGCGCCACGCGATCGCCTTGCATTACCTCGTCGACCTGCCGGTCGAGGAGGTCGCACTGACGCTCGGCGTCTCGGCCGGCACGGTGAAGTCCCGGCTTTCGCGCGGCCGAGCGGCGCTCGCGGCGCTACTCATCGATCTGCATCTCGACAGGAGCCAGCATGTCTGACGACCCGAATCGTTTCGCCGCCGACCTCCGTCACGCTTTCGATGCCAACACCGTGGCCCAGGCTGTTCGACAGCCCGCCTTGGACGAACTGCATGCGCGGATCGGCACTCGTCGGCGCGTGCGCAAGGCCGGATTTGCACTGGCGCTCGCTCCGGTGTTGGGCGTCGCCCTGTTCGTGCCGTCCACCGTCGGTCAACCCGGCCCCGACCGGCCGCCGATCGAGGACGTGCAGGGTGTGCAGCAGCTGGTGTTCTTCTCCCCCACGGATGCGGTCGCCGCGCGGGAGATCGGCTGCACCGTGCGGTTCACCGTCACCACGGACGGCGGGCGAAGCTGGTCGGCGGAGCAGCCATCGCATGAGCCGCTGGCCTGCCCGACCGATCCGCTCGAGCGGCCGAGCATGCTGCCGAGGTTGCAGGTCCTGGACATGCGGACGTACCGCGTCAAGGTGGACGACACCTGGCAGCTCACCCGTGACGGCGGCGCGACCTGGCAGCCGGCCGCGTCGGCCATCACGACTGTGGACGCGTTCCCGCCCGGTGCGAAGGTCCTCGAGTGCGGCGTGCGGTGCGGGATCCCGCTCCCTCCGGCCGCCCCGTTCGCGATCGACCCCGCCTCCGGCGCCGTGTACCAGCTACGGCTCACCGAGCTGACCGGATGGACCGTCGTCGCCTACACCACGGCCGGCGAGCGCCTGTGGGCCCTGCTGGCCGACACGAGCCTCCGTTCGGCCTTCCGGATCGCGTGGAGCACCGACCGGGGCGCGACGTGGCAGAGCCGGCCGTTCGAAGCCGATGACATGCCCTCCGGGATAGCCGCCGGACCCGGCAACCAAGCCTACGTACCGTTCGTCCGCCGTAACGGCGCCGACCGGACAGAGCGCCTGCTGCGCACATCCGACGGTGGTGTCACGTGGACGACCACGGAGACCGACCTGGCAAACAATGGTGTGGCATCGCCACTGACCGTCAACACCGACGGCACGCTCATGACCGCCGAGGAATCCGGGTACGCGCGGTCCAGCCGCGACGGCGCCAGCTTCGCCCGCGGGCCGGCCGCCCTCATCACCGGCGGCACGCCCGGCATTGACGCCGGTCACGGGTTGGTCTGGCTTTGGGAGCAGGGGAAACCCGGCACCGCGTACGTGACCGGCGACAGCAAGACGTGGACAGCAGTGCCACTGCCTTCATGACGCTGATGCCTTCGCGGCAGACCGCGTCACTGGCCACCGGGCCGATGCTGGTCGAGCCCGGCGCCTAGGACCTCGAAGGCCCGGACGAGGCGGTGCATCTGGCGGGTGCTCTCGGATTCCTTCCGGGCGCAGAGGTGGTCCTGCCCTCGCAGGACCACCTCTGTCCGCCACGTCGTCGACGCCGATGCGTCAGGCAGTTGCCGGACCGGTCAAGGGGCGAACACGTGCCAAGCGCGTCCGAACGGCACGTCTACCCGCCAGGCCACCGCACTGGCCGCGGCCATCAGCGACACGATCCCGATCGCACCGGAGATCGCCCGCCTGCAGGGCATCGCGCTCGCCGGCGTGTTCCAGATCATCATCAGCGAGTCAGGCCGCCGCACCCGCGAAGGCCAGACCCCGGCCGAGATAGCCGACGCGTTGCGCCCGGAGATCGAGAACATCCTCGCCGAACTGGACTGCTGGCTGACCCGATAACTTCCTTTTCTCGTCCACGAACCGCAGGGCCTGAGCCGCCACGGCTGGCCGGGCACGCCACCAGGCCCGGCCAGGGTCTCGAACAGCCGCCGCAGCAGCGCGTCCCCGGTTCCGCCAGCACGGCATCGGCCAGGTCGAAGTCGACGATCTGGGTCAGCTCACCCAGACGACCCGGGGCATAGACGGCTCCGGCTACGGTAACCGTCCGGGTGGAACGAGCGCATCGGCGTTGATGCCTGCGTCAGTCGCTGCTGTCGTCCCATTCGTCACGCAGCTCCTTGCGCAGGAGGTCGACCTGGACGATCAACGCCCCGAGCAGTTCCTCTCGGCTGAGGCGGTTCGTCGTGCGATACGACCACGCGATGTCACCTTGCGAATCAAGAACCTTGATGAGCACGAACGCCTCGACAGCGGTTTCGCCCGGCTCGAGTGGGTGCACCTCGAGACCCCGCAAGACTTCGGTCACCGGGACTCGTGGCTCACCGTTGGCCGACCCGGAGTGGCTTCCCATCCGATCATGGAAGCACCCTTGACCGCACCCGGGAGAGCCGGGGTCCGGGAGCCGTTTCACGCCGACGTGCGTCCGCAACGACCGGGTCGCGAGTCAGTCCCAACACTCGGCGCGCGACCGGCGGCATGTCAGCACGTTGTCAGCCCCGTTTATCACGTACATCACGCCGGCCAGATCGGCGACGGTTCGGATTGGACGCGGGTCCTGTTCGCCGTGGATGAACCAGCAGGGCACGTCCAGTAACCGCGGTCAACGTCCGCCCACCTTCCACCTACCGGCTGGCCGGTCGACCGTTGATGTTCGGTGTCAGACTGTTTTCGCTGGTCACCTTGCGGTTCGCATTCGGCATCGGCTTGCCCTCCCACGTGCCTGGCGTGTGCTGGAGGAAGTCAAATCGTCATTCATCGATTGGATTCGCCACGAATTCTCGTGATCCCGGAGACTTGCGGTACCCCAGGCAGCACAAAGTCTTCGCGATCACGGAAAAAGTGAACTAATACACGGTCATCGATGCACCAAGAGGTCGGGAATGTCTCCTCTATCGGGGCTGTCGACGGGCTGGCCTCTTTTGCGGTTGCGAAACGTGGAGTGATCCGCGCCTGGTCTCGGCCCGCGACCCGGTGCGCATCGATCTCGGCGCCCGGCCCATCCGGCGCCACCCGGCATCCGACCCGACCCAGCTCGGCGTCCCACCCAGTCCGACCCAGTGTCCAACCCGGCCCGGACCACCGTCTGACCTGGTGTTCGACTCAGCGCCTGCCCGGCGCGCAGTCGGGTCGGGTCGTGGTCCCGCTCATCCACGTCGTCAGTTCAGGTCGTAGGTGGTTACCGCGCCGGGCGCCCAGATCGAGGTCCCACCGAGCCACTGGATGATCTCAAGACGGAACTCCGCGACCTCGGCATACGACGGCCGGTGTGATGCGAGGGCCGACGCTGCCGCGCCGGCCGCGACCGCAAGACGCGCCGCCGCCCGGGGCCGCCGCACGACGTGAGTGACGGCCTCCTGACGATTTGAGCATTTTTCGTGTCGACTTCCGAGAAGTGAACGTCGAAGTGACGAAATTCGTCGGTTGCAAGCTTCTATATGACGAGTTCGTAAGATCTATGGACAGGAAGTGGCGTCCCTCGTAGAGTCCGGGAATCTTCCGCTGATCCTGGAGATGATGTTGAACACTGCCGCCCAGGAAAGTCCCGCCCTTTCCGCGACCGAACTGCACGCCGCTTCCACCGTGGTGGACGGGAGCACGGTCATCGAGCTCTCCGAGGCCCACCTCGACCGCATCCGACGAGGGGGCGTCACCGCCGTCAACCACACCGTGACCACGCCGTATGCGGACACCGCGACCGCACTGCGGCAGGTCAACCAGTGCCGCCGGTGGATCGACGCGCACGCCGACCGGGCCCTGCTCGCCCTGACCGTGGCCGACATCGAGCGAGCCAAGGCCGAGGGCAAGGAGGCCGTGATCCTCGGCCCGCAGGACACCGAGATGATCGGTGTGGACCTCGACCTGCTCGGCACCTTCTACGACCTCGGCGTACGCATTCTCCAGCTGACCTACCAGCGGCAGAATCTGCTCGGCGCCGGCTGCGGGGAGAACGTCGACCCCGGCCTCACCCACAAGGGTCGCATCTTCGTCGAGGCGATGAACGACCTCGGCGTCCTGGTCGACGTCTCGCACTGCGGCGAGCGCACCGGGCTGGACGCCATGGAGGTGTCCGCCACACCGGTCGTCGTCACCCATTCCTTCTGTGACGCGATGTCGCCGCACATCCGGGCGAAGTCGGACGCCTTCCTGCGCCGCCTCGGCGAGCAGGGCGGCGTCATCGGCATCACCACCCTGTCCGGATTCCTGTACTACCCGGAAGAGCCCACTCGGCGTCCGGATCTGGCCCGCTTCGTCGAGCACGTCAGCCACGTCGTGGAGGTCGTCGGCGTCGACCACGTCGCCGTCGCCACCGACTACGACGAGACGCTCACCGAGGCGATGCGGGCCGAGCAGCTGAAGGAGAAGGAGTTCAGGAACCTGCTCGGCGACTGGAAGTGGGAGGAGCGGCGGGCCATCGGCATGGACGATGCCGCCCACTTCCCGAACTTCACCGAGGCACTCCTGGCCGGAGGGTTCTCTCCGGCGGACGTGACCAAGGTCCTCGGCGGCAACTGGCTCCGGGTCCTGGGGGAGGCATGGAAGCCGGCCAGCCGGTAACCGCGAGTTGAGACATCAGCCAAGGAGACCCATGAGAACGCGATTCCTGACCAGAGTGCTGGCGGTGGGCGCCGTCGCGGCGCTCGCGGCCGGTTGCTCCGGAGGCGAACCACCGTCCACCAACAACGGCGACAACACCAACGACGGCCTGACCAAGAACGTCCGCCTGGAGGACGAGTCCCAGCCCGCGGGCACGCCGAAGTCCGGCGGCCGGCTCCGGGTCATGATCCGGCTGGACGCCAACGAGCTCGACCCGCACAAGATGTCGGAGACCTCGGCCTTCGTCGTCAACGAGCAGATCTACGAGTCGCTGGTGGAGTCGTACCGCGGTGAGATCAAGCCGGCCATCGCCGAGTCCTGGGAGCAGAGCGCGGACGGGACCACCCTGACGTTCAAGCTCCGCGACAACGCCTACTTCCACAGTGGACGCAAGGTGACCGCGGCCGACGTGAAGTACTCGATCGAGCGGATCAAGGACCCGGCGACCCGGGCGCCGCGGGCCCGCAGCTACGAAGGCATCACCGCGGTCGAGGTGCCCGACGAGCGGACCGCCGTGTTCAAGCTCAGCAAGCCGAACGCGGCCATCCTGACCCTGCTCTCCACCGCCGCGTCGTCCATTGTGGACCGCACGGTGGTCGAGGAGAAGGGCGGCCTCAACACCGCCGTCGACGGCGGCAGCGGACCGTTCAAGATCGCCTCGCGGGTCGCCGGCCAGACCATCAAGCTTGACAAGCACAGCCAGTACTGGCAGGCCGGCTTGCCGTACCTCGATGGGCTGGACTTCACCTTCAACCCGGACGACAACGCCCGCGCCGCCGCCGTCCGCAACGGCACCGTCGACTTCCTCTGGCGGCCCGCGCCGGAGTTCATCGACGCGCTCAAGCGCGACGAGAAGCTCAAGTGGTACGGCGGCTCCGGTTCGCTCTCGCTGCATCTGCGGCTCAACACGTCCAAGGCGCCGTACGACAACGTGAAGGTGCGGCAGGCGATCTACTACGCGCTCGACCGGCAGGAGATCCTCGACGTCGCCAACTCCGGCTTCGGCACCGCCCTCAACGCGGGCTACCTGCCCCCGGACCGGTACGGCGCGCTCACCGACCCGATCTACGGCAAGGCCGACATCGAGAAGGCCAAGAAGCTCCTCGCCGAGGCGGGCTACCCGAACGGCTTCGAGGCGAAGCTCATGGTGATCGCCACGTCGGCGTTCCAGGTGCGCTCGGCCGAGGTGGAGCAGCAGCAGCTCGCGAAGATCGGCATCAAGGTGACCATCGAGTCGGTCGAGTCCACGATCGCCGACACGAAGACGAAGTCGAGCGACTTCGACATGTACCAGTCCGGCTTCGGCCTGACCTACGACCCGGACGAGCGGTTCACCGCCAGCTTCCTCAAGGGCGGCGGCCTGAACTACGGCAACTGGAGCGATCCCGAGTACGAGAGCCTGATCGTGCAGGCCCGCGCGGAGCTGGACAAGGCCAAGCGGGCGACGCTCTACCAGCAGGCCGAGAAGATTCTGGCCGAGCGCGGCCCGGTGGCGATGACGTTCCTCAACGCCGACTTCGACGTCGTGCAGAAGGACGTCATGGGCTACCGGGGCGACCCGACCCCGACGTACCGCTTCTACCGGAACCTCTGGCTCAACCGATGACGAGCCCGGAGGGGGCGCCCGCCGGTGGGCGCCCCCTCCGAACCGCCCCACGACGAAAGGCAGGACCATGACGTCCGTCCCCCTGAGCCATCGTTATATCATCGCCGCCCGGCTCAAGGGCTACCTCAACAAGCACGCCGAGGCTGTCTCGCTGCTCAGCGAGGCACTCGAACTGGAGCCGGGCAGCCCACGCCTGCTGCGGTTCCGGGGGCACCGGCGGATCTCGATCCGGGACTACCAGGGCGCGATCGAGGACCTGCGCGCCGCCGCCGACCAGCTCAACGGGGTCGAGGACGAGTACGAGATGTACCAGCCCGAGGTGGAGAAGGACGTCGTCAGCCTGATCCTGGGCCGGCCCGAGGACGTGCGGCCGCAGCACCTCACCGACACCATGGCGGCCGCGGACCCGGACGCCCTGGCCCGGTACAACACCACCCTGCACACGTCCGTCTGGTACCACCTCGGCGTCGCCCAGTACCTCGACGGCGACCTCGAGGGCTGCCTTCCCAGCTTCCGCGCGGCCGAGCGGTCCGCCCGCCACCAAGAGGGGGTGGTGGCGTCGCAGGACTGGCAGTACATGGCGCTGCGCCGGCTCGGCCGCGCGGATGAGGCCGAGCAGGTGCTCGACCGGTTCCGGCAGATCACTCTCGTCGAGGAGGACCACCTCGTCGGGTACGAGGGCCGGATGCGGCTCTACACCGGCGAGATCACCCCCGAGCAGCTGTGGGCGATGTGCGACGGCGACAGCCTCAAGACCGTCACACAGGGCTACGGCCTGGGGAACTGGCACTACTACAACGGCGACGTCGACAAGGCCCGCGAGGTCTTCGACGGCGTGCTCAAGACCGGTGTCACGCACGCCTTCGCCTACCTGGCGGTCACGTCCGAGTACTCCCGCAACCCCGATTTCGCGACGGCGACGAAGGAGAACTGAGCACAATGGCGATCATCCGGGCCGAGATCGGCCACCGCGACCAGGAGACCAAGGAAGCGATCATCGCCGAGCTGACCGATGTCCTGGTCAAGTACGGCTCACCGCGCGAGAACACCCACGTCCTGCTGTACGAGGTCTCCTACGACAACTGGGCCAAGGGCGGAGTGACGTACAACAACCGGAAGAAGAAGGCCCAGGAGAGCTCGTGACGGGCCCGCACGTACTGCTCACCCCGAACCTCGCCGAGCTCCTCCCCGGCCTGCGGGCCGACTACCCGCAGTGCCGCTTCACGCCGATCCCCGACGACGAGCCGGTCCGCGACGAGTGGCTCGACGCCGAGGTCATCCTCCGCAGCGCGATGAACGAGGACACGTTCGAGGAGTTGCTGAGCAAGTGCGACCGGCTCCGCTGGGTCCAGATCACCGCGGCCGGTTTCGACTGGGTGGGCGGTGAGGTCTGGCAGCGACGCCTCGACGAGGGGCTGATCTACACCCGATCGCCCAACTCCTACAACGTGCCGATCGCCGAGTACGTCATCGGCGCCGTGCTCATGCACGGCCGCGCGTTCCCGGCGCTGCGCGAGGCCCAGCAGCGCCGGGAGTGGGTGCGCATCGTGGCCCGCGACGTCATCGGCAGCACCATGCTGGTCTTCGGCACCGGCGGCATCGGATCCGAGGTGGCATGGCGCGCGACCGCCCTGGGCGCCACCGTGATCGGCGTCAACCGTACCGGCTCTCCGGTCGCCGGCTTCGAGCGCGTCGTGCCGTTCGCCGACCATTTCGCCCTCGTTTCCGAGGCCGATGCGGTGGTACTGGCAATGCCCCTGACAACGGAGAACAAGTACTTCTTCGGGGCAGAGCACTTCGCGGCCATGCAGACGGGCGCCGTCCTGGTCAACGTCGGCCGCGGCGCGCTGGTCGTCGAGGACGCGCTGGTCGCCGCCATGCACGGCGGCCAGATCGGCGGCGCCGTCCTCGACGTGTTCGAGGAGGAACCCCTGCCGCCGTCACACCGGCTCTGGGACCTGCCGAACACGACCATCACCCCACACACGTCCTTCCGCGGCTCCGGCAACCTGCACCGCCTGGGCGCCGACTTCCGCGCCAATCTCGACCGGTACCGCACCGGCGAACCCCTGGCCGGCACCCAGCGTCAGCCAGACCTGGGTTACTGACCGTTCCCCTGCGGCGGCCCACCCGATGTCTCCCGGGTGGGCCGCCGCCCTTCCGTGCGCGCGCCGTCCCGGGCCTAGTCGCCGATCTTGAACAAGGTGTAGGGAAACTGGGGTCATAGGCCAAGTTTTCCTACCCCACAACGCGCTCAGCGCGGACGAACCACAGGTCCTCGTCAGGAGAGGACGGTGCGGGCGGCGGCCAGGATGTCGGGCTCGCCGAGAAGGACCTGATCGGCCGCCGGGCCGAGGGGGACGTAGCTGTCGACGCTGTTCACGCGGGCGATCCGGCCGGGGAAACCGGCGTCGACCAAGGCCGCGACGACCGCCTCGGAGACACCGCCGCTCGTGCGGGTCTCGTCGACGACGAGAACGCGGGAGACACCGGCGAGGGCGGCGTGCAGGGCGGCCGTCGGCAGGGGTGCGAGCCACTGCAGGTCCACCACCCGGGTCTCCGCCCCCTCGCCGGCCAGCACGGCCGCCGTCCGCAGGCTCATCGGGACGCCGTTGCCGAAGGTGACGATCGCCAGGTCGTCGCCGTCGCGGACGGTGCGGACCGAGCCGAGGGGCGCCTCGCCCCACGACGGGGGCGGCGCGTAGGGGGCCAGCCAGCCGCCGTCGCCCTCGGTGTGCAGGTCGCGCGTGTGGTACAAGGCGATCGGCTCCAGCAGGACACACACCCGGCCCTCCTGCTCGGCCAGGGCAAGGCACTGGCGCAGCAGGGCGGGGGCGGTGGCGGGGTGGGACGCGACGGCGAGGGCGAGTCCGGGGATGTCGCGCAGGACGGCGACCGAGTTGTCGTTGTGGAAGTGGCCGCCGAAGCCCTTCTGGTACGCCAGGCCGGCGATGCGCACGACCATGCCGTTCTGGTACTGCCCGTCGGAGAAGAACCGCAGCGACGCCGCCTCGCCGCGCAGTTGGTCCTCGGCGTTGTGGAGATAGGCGAGGTACTGAATCTCCGGGATGGGCAGGGTGCCGGCCAGCGCGCCACCGAGGGCCAGGCCGAGGATCGACTGCTCGTCGAGGAGCGTGTCGAAGACGCGGCCGGCGCCGAAGGCCTTGCGCAGCCCGCGGGTGACACCGTAGACGCCGCCCTTGCGGGCCACGTCCTCGCCGAAGACCTGGGCGCCCGGGTGGGTCAGCAGAGCGTCGTGGAGAGCGGCGGTGATCGACTGGGCGAGGGTGAGCGGGCCGCGCGTCTCCGGGAGCTTACCGCCGAAAACCGAAGGACGGTCCGCGCCGGCGCGGGCGGCGGCCGCGGTGACGGCCTCCGGGCGGCGGGCGGTCAGCGGCGCGGTCACGGCGGCCGGCGAGGCCAGCCGCTCGACCTTTCCCACCATGAGCCGCGCCTCATCCATGACGAGCTTGCGGGCGTGCTCGTAGCGGGCCAGGCTCTCGGCCGGGCTGAGGATGCCGCGCCGGGCCAGCGCCGCCGCCGTGGCGAGGATCGGGTCGCGGTCGTAGTCGGCGAGGATCTCCGACCGGCCGCGGTAGGCCAGTTCCGCGTCGGAGCCGGCGTGTCCCATGAACCGCACGGTGCCGAGGTGCAGCACGATCGGGCGGCGCTCGGTGCGCACCCGCCGGGCCGCGGCGGCGGCGACGGCGAGCAGGTGGGCGGGGTCGGTGCCGCCGGCGTGGACGTAGTCGATCGCGGGCAGCGACGACAGGGCCCGCCGCACCCAGCCCCGCGGCGAGCGGGTGCTGATGCCGATGCCGTTGTCCTCGCAGACGAGCAGCAGCGGCATCGGCAGGCCCTGGTGGGCGCTGTAGCCGACGGCGTTGAGCGCACCGGCCGCGGTGGAATGGTTCAGCGAGGCGTCGCCGAAGCTGCACACGACGACCGCGTCGTCGGGGTACACCGAGCCGCCAGCGCCCCGGCCGAGGTTGAACGCCAGGCCCATCGCGCGTGGCAGGTGCGACGCGATCGTCGAGGTCTGCGGGACGATGTTGAGCGCGCGGTGGCCGAAGACCTTGTGCCGGCCGCCGGAGATCGGGTCGCGCCGGGAGGCGGCAGCCGAATGCAGCACGTCGGCGATCGGGGTGGCGCCGGGCACCTGGCCCGCCCGGGCCGCGAAGAACCCGCCGGAGCGGTAGTGCAGCAGCGCCGGGTCGGTCGGGCGCAGCGCCAGCGCGACCGCGGCGTTGCTCTCGTGGCCGCTCGAGCCGATGGTGTAGAAGCCCTCGCGCTGCGCCTGCAGCCAGCGCAGGGCCAGGTCGAGCTGGCGGGCCTGGACCTGCGCGTCCAGCAGCGCCAGCAGCACCTCTGGAGCGACGTCGGCGTCGACGCCCGAACCAGCGGGAACGGGTTGGCCCGCCGACCACTCGGACAGGCGGCGGGTCAGATGCTCGTCGATCGATTCCACGACGGAGGCTCCAAAGAGGGTCAGCGGTTGGTGCGGCCGCGCAGCCGCGGGTCGAGAACGTCGCGGAGGGTGTCGCCCAGGAGGTTGAAACCCAGCACGGCGATCATGATGCAGACCCCCGGCACGACGGACGGCCAGATCGACATCTCCATGAAGGCCTTGCCGTTGGAGAGCATCGAGCCCCAGGAGGGCTGGGGCGGTTGCACGCCGAGGCCGAGATACCCCAGGGATGCCTCGATGAGGATCGCGTACGCGATGCTCGTGGTGAACTGGACCGCGATCGGCGCGATCGAGTTGGGCAGGACGTACTTAAAGATCAGCCGGGTGTTGCTCAGCCCGACCGCCTGCCCGGACTCCACGAACGGCTCGCGCCGCACCGACATCGCCGTGCCGCGCACGATGCGGGCGAAGCTGGGGATGAAGACGATCACCAGGGCGAGGACGAGGTTCTCCGTGCCCGGCCCGCGGGCGGCCACGACCGCCAGGGCCAGCAGCAGGGTGGGGAAGGCGAACATGATGTCGGTGACCGGGGTGATGATCGCGTCGAGGATGCCCCGGTAGAAGCCGGCGAGCAGGCCCAGCAGGACGCCGACGGAGGCGGCGCAGGTGACCACCACCAGGCTGACCGTCAGCGAGGTACGCGCGCCGTAGAGGGCCCGGCTGAGCAGGTCGCGCCCGGCCTCGTCGGCCCCGAGCAGGAAGGTGCCGCCGGGTGGGGCGAGCCGCTGGTTGGACATCGCGGTGGGGTCGTAGGGCGCTATCAGCGGCGCGAGGGCCGCGGCCGCCGCCATGAGCAGGACGATGAACAGCCCCACGGCGCCGACCTTGTCCCGCGTCAGCTGCCGCAGCAGCGAGCCGCCGCGGCCACCGACCGCGCGTAAGCGGCTCAGCCGGCGGGATTCGACTTCAGTGACCACTGCGCAGCCTCGGATCCAGGTAGGTGTAGACGAGGTCGACGAGGAGGTTGACAACGACGTAGAAGAAGGCGAGGAAGAGCAGGGTGCCCTGGACTACCGGGTAGTCGCGCTGGCTGATCCCGCGGATGACCATGGTGCCCAGCCCGGGCCACGCGAAGACCTGCTCCACGATGACGGTGCCGCCGAGCAGGGCGCCCAGCTCGATGCCGAGCACCGTCACCACCGGGATCAGCGAGTTGCGCAGGGCGTGCCGGACCATGACCACGCGCTCCCCCATCCCCTTGGCGCGGGCGGTGCGGACGTAGTCCTGGTTGAGCACCTCAAGCATGCTGGACCGGGTCATCCGCATGTTGATCGCCGCGAGGCTGGCGCCGAGGGTGACGGCGGGGAGCACCAGGTGCTTCAGGTTCGCGAGCAGGCCGTCCTCCTCGCTGGCGCCCTGCGAGGGCAGCCAGCCGAGCGTGACGGAGAAGACGTAGACGAGCAGGATGCCCAGCCAGAAGTTGGGCACGGACAGCCCGATCAACGAGACGACCCGGGCGACCGCGTCCAGCGGGCCGTTGCGCTTGGTGGCGCTCAGGATCCCGAGCGGGATGGAGAGCAGGACGGCGACCAGCAGCGCGGAGACGGCCAGCAGCAGCGTGGACGGGAGGCGCTGCAGGATCTCGTCGAGCACCGGCTGGCCGGTGCGCATCGAGGTGCCGAGGTCGCCGCGGAGGAGGTCGCCGAACCAGGTCAGGAACTGCTCGTACACGGGCATGTCGAGCCCGAAGTAACGGCGCATCTCCGCCTCGACCGCGGGATCGCCGAAGTCCTGGCCCATGATCGAGCTGATCACGTCGCCCGGGATCATGCGGATCACCAGGAACGAGATCACCGAGATCCCGAGCAGGACGGGAATGACCGTCAACAGGCGGATCAGCGTGATGCGCAGCATGGTGTGGTTCCCGGCCCGGTCAGTGCTCGAAGCCGGATAACTCGGGGTCGGAGCCGGCGTCCCAGTCCGACTCCTCGTCCTCGGTGACGGCGAGGTCGCGCGCCCACTCGTGCGCACGCTTGGCCACCCGCAGCACCATGACGGACCGGCTCTCCATCACCCCTTCGAGGTGGCCCAGCCGCTCGGTCCAGAACCGCCGCATGGTGTTGGTGGAGGCGAAGTAGCCGACCGCGATGATGTCGAACTGTCCGGTCGCGTGGTAGACGTAGGCCATCTCGGGCATGCCGGCGAGCTTGTCGATGAGCTGCTCGGTGGCGCCGGGGGCGCTCTGGATCTCGAAGATCGTGTGCACCGGCCGGCCCATGAAGGCGGCGCTGGGGATCGCGGAGAACTGCAATTTGCCTTCGGCGAGCAGTCGTTCGATCCGGCGCCGCACCGACCCCTCGGAGAGACCGACCTTCGCCGCCAGCGCGACGTTGGTCTGCCTCGGGTCCTGGACGAGCTCCCGGATGATGTTGCGATCCTTTGCGACCGAGCTCTTGGATGTCATCGGGCTCCAACTCTCAATCGACGTAATTCGTCGCTTGCGGGAGCCTAGACGACGAACATCGCCTGTGCAACACTCCCCGTTGACGAATGGCGGCGTTCGTGCACCGAGTTTTTGGGAGTTTCGATGGCCTTGTTGGAGGTGCGTGACCTGCGCACTGAATTCCGCGCGGCGGGGGGCTCGGTGACCGCTGTGGACGGTGTCTCGTTCACCGTCGACGCCGGTGAGATGGTCGCGCTGGTGGGAGAGTCCGGCTGCGGAAAGTCGGCCACCGCGCAGTCCATCATGGGCCTGATCGTCCCGCCGGCGGGACAGGTGACCGGCGGGCAGGTGCTCTTCGAGGGGCGGGACCTGCTCAAGCTGCGCCGCCGCGAGCTGCGGGCGGTGCGCGGCAAGGGCATCGCGATGATCTTCCAGGACCCGATGACCTCGCTGAACCCGGTGCTCACCATCGGGCGGCAGATCACCGAGGCCCTGCAGCTGCATCTGGGGCTCAGCCGCCGGGCCGCGCGGACCCGGGCGGTCGAGTTGCTGGAGATGGTGCGCATCCCCGCGGCGGAAACCCGGCTCGGCTCCTATCCGCACCAGTTGTCCGGGGGCATGCGGCAACGCGTCATGATCGCGATGGCGTTGTCCTGCGACCCCCGGCTGATCCTCGCCGACGAGATCACCACCGCGCTCGATGTCACCATCCAGGCGCAGATCCTGGACCTGCTGCGGGACCTGGCCCGGGAGACCCGCACCGCCGTCCTGTTCATCACCCACGACCTCGGCGTCGTCGCCGGCATGGCCGAGCGGGTCAACGTGATGTACGCGGGACAGATCGTGGAGCGGGCGGAGACCGTCGACCTGTTCCACCGCCCGCAGATGCCCTACACCTGGGGTCTGCTCGGCTCGGTGCCCCGGCTGGACCTGGTCCGCGCCGGACGGTTGCGCCCCATCGCGGGCCGGCCGCCGGAGCTGTCGGCGATGCCGGCGGGCTGCCGGTTCGCGCCGCGCTGTGTGCACGCCCGCGAAACCTGCCAGGACAGCGCGCCGGAGCTGGTCCTCACCCACCAGGTCCCGGACCGGGGCCAGCTGAGCCGCTGCTGGGGCATGCGCCCGGCGAGCGAGGGTGGCTGGCTGTCGAACGAGGACCGGTTCGCCGAACAGTCTGTGGAGGTTCGATGACAACGCTGGTCCAGGTGCGTGACCTCGCGGTCGACTTCAAGGTGCCCAAGCGGGGCTCGCTGCTCCCGGCTCGTCTGCGCGCGGTGTCCGGTGTGGACCTCGACATCCGGCGCGGCGAGATCATCGGCGTGGTGGGCGAGTCCGGTTGCGGCAAGTCCACCACCGGGCGGGCCATCCTCCAGCTCCTGCGCCCCAGCCGGGGCAGCGTGACCTTCGACGGGATCGAGCTCACGACGCTGCGCGGGAGGCGGATGCGGGCGATGCGCCGCCGGATGCAGATGGTCTTCCAGGACCCGTACGCGTCGCTGAATCCCCGCATGACCATCGGCGAGCTGATCGAGGAGCCGCTGCTGGTGCACTCCGACCTCTCCGCCGCCGGACGCCGGGAGAAGGCGCAGGAGACCATGCGGCTGGTCGGGCTCAGCGACCGGTGGCACGACCGCTACCCGCACGAGTTCTCCGGGGGCCAGCGCCAGCGGGTGGGCATCGCGCGGGCGCTGGTCAGCGGCCCCGAGTTCGTCGTTGCCGACGAGCCGGTGTCCGCGCTGGACGTCTCCGTCCAGGCGCAGATCGTCAACCTGCTCGAGCAGCTCCAGGAGGAGCTGGGTCTCACGATGATGTTCATCGCCCATGACCTCGCCGTCGTGCGGCACCTCTGCGACCGCATCGCCGTGATGTACCTCGGCGGCGTCATCGAGGTGGGCGACTGCGAGGAGATGTACCGCCGGCCGCGGCACCCCTACACCAAGGCGCTGCTGTCCGCGGTACCGATCCCGGATCCGCTCGTGGAAACCAAACGGCAGCGCGTGATCCTCACCGGGGACGTCCCGAGCCCGCTGAGCCCACCGAGTGGCTGCCGGTTCCGCACCCGGTGCTGGAAAGCCCAGGAGATCTGCGCGACGACGGCGCCGCCGCTGACCCTCTCCGGGGCCGGGCACCAGGTCGCCTGCCACTTCCCGGAGAACGCCGAGGAGCCCGTCGCCGCCACCACCGTAGGACGGTGACCGTGCTCCATCGCAACCTTGTCGGCGGCGAGTGGGTCGACGGCGAACGACGGCAGAACCTCAACCCCGCCCGGCCCGGCGAGGTCGTCAGCGAGTACGCCCAGGCCGACCGGGACACCGCCCGTGCCGCGGTCGCCGCCGCCCGCGCCGCCCAACCCGACTGGTCCCGCCGCCCCGTGGCGTTCCGGATGGAGATCCTCGACCGGATCGGCACCGCCATCCTGGCCCGCACCGAGGATCTCGCCGTCCTGCTCGCCCGGGAGGAGGGCAAGCTACTCGCCGAGGCGCGCGGCGAGGTCACCCGGGCCGGCCAGACCTTCCGTTACTACGCGCACCAGATGTTGCAGCCGCAGGGCGAGGTGTACGCGTCCACCCGGGACAACGTCCACGCCGAGGTCCGCCGCCGACCGCTCGGCGTGGTCGGGGTCATCACGCCGTGGAACTACCCGCTCGCGATCCCGGCGTGGAAGGTGGCACCCGCGCTCGCGTACGGCAACGCGGTCGTCCTCAAACCCGCCGAGCTGGTCACCGCCTCCGCCGGTGAGCTCGCCCGCATCATCGCCGGCTCCGGCCTGCCGCCCGGCGTGTTCAACCTGGTCATGGGCGCGGGCCGGGTGGTCGGCGAGGAGTTACTCACCTCGCCCGACGTCGACGGCGTGTCCTTCACCGGCGGCACCGGCACCGGCGGGCATGTGGCCCGGCAGTGCCTCGCCCACGGCAACAAGCGGTTCCAGCTGGAGATGGGCGGTAAGAACCCGCTCGTGGTGCTCGACGACGCCGACCTGGCGGTCGCGGTGCGCTGCGCCCTGGACGGCAGCTTCTTCAGCACCGGCCAGCGCTGCACCGCGTCGAGCCGGCTGATCGTGCAGGCGGGCATCCACGACCGGTTCGTCGCGGCGCTTGCCGAGGCCGCCGCCGCGCTGCGGGTCGGCGACCCGCTCGACCCGCACAGCGAGATCGGCCCGGTGGCCAGCCCCGAACAGCTCGCCCAGAATCTCGAGTACGTGGCGGTCGGCGTCACCGAGGGGGCGACCGTCGTGGCCGGCGGCGCACACGACGGGCAGTTCATGCGCCCCACGCTCTTCGCCGGCGCGCGCAACGACATGCGGGTGGCCCGGGAGGAGATCTTCGGCCCCGTCTCCTGCGTGATCAAGGTCGACGACCTCGACGAGGCGATCGCCGTCGCCGGCGACACCCGGTACGGGCTCTCCGCCGGCATCGTGACCACGTCACTGTCCGCCTCCGAGCGGTTCAAGCGGGACGCGCGGGCGGGCATCGTGACGGTCAACCTACCGACCGCCGGCACCGAGCTGCACCTGCCGTTCGGCGGCGTCGGCGACTCCAACCACGGCCCCCGGGAGCAGGGCGGCTACGCCCGGGACTTCTACTCGGTGCCGGTGACCTGCTACACGGGCTGGTGACGGCGACGTGATGAAGATCCTGCTCACCGAACCCATCGCGGCGGCCGGGATGGACCTGCTGCGTACCGCAGGCGAGGTGCACGTCGCCCACGTCACCGACCCGGCGGTCCTCGCCGCCGGCCCGCTCGCCACCGCGGACGCCCTGGTGGTGCGCTCCTCCCCGGTGACGGCCGGCATGCTCGAATCGGCCCCGCGGCTGCGGGTCGTCGGCCGCCACGGCGCCGGTCTCGACGGCATCGACCTGGCCGCGGCCGAGCGGCTGGCCATCCCGGTGGTCAGCACACCGGGCGCCAACGCCGAGTCCGTGGCCGAGTTCGTCGTCCTGGCCGCGCTGACCCTGGCCCGCCGGCTGCCGCCTGCCGTGGCCGCGCTGGCGGGCGGCGCCTTCCCGGCCGGCCGCTCACTGCCGTCCTCGGTCGTCGCGGCGGGACTGACCGGCACCATGCTCGCCAGCCGCACCCTCGGCCTGGTCGGGCTCGGCGCCATCGGCCGCGGCGTCGCCGCCCGCGCCCAGGGCTTGGGCATGACCGTCCTCGGGTACGACGTCGCCGCGGTCACCCCGCCCCCGGGGGTACGCCTGGTCGGGCTGGACGACCTGCTGCGCGACTCCGACGTGGTGAGCCTGCACGTGCCGCAGACCCCGCAGACGGTCGGGCTGATCGGCGCCGACGCACTCACCCGGATGCGGCCGGACGCCCTCCTGGTGAACACCGCCCGCGCCGGGGTGGTGGACCGTACGGCCGTGCTCGACGCGCTCGACGCCGGGCGGCTGCAGGGCTACGCGGTCGACGTGTTCGCCCCCGAACCACCCGACCCCGACGACCCGCTGCTGCACCACCCCCGGGTCCTCGCCACCCCGCACATGGCGGCGATGACCCACGACGCGCTGGACGCGATGGCCGTCGCCGTCGCGCGTGGCGTGATCGAACACCTGCAAGCCCCGGGAGGACAGCCACGGTGACCGGCCCGCTGCTTGGCGGCATCGCCCAAGGCCGGAGTGATACGGCAGGTGCGGGAGGTGGTGAGGACGATGGTGCGCCTCGATCAGGCGCGTGGCGGCCAGGGTGGAGACACCGACCGTCATCAGCACCAACGCCACGATCCCGATGGCGACGCCGGTGTGCTGGTGCTGGTGACGATCCAGCCACGCGACCACCTCTACGACCTACCCCGTCACCCCGGCGTCACGCTCGCCGGCACGACGGCACGGCCGACCGGGCCGGTGTGAAGCGTCGTGGCACGGGTAGGCGACCTGGTGCGCGGGCAGTCGAACTTCGCTAGGACACCACACGTGCGCACAGCGAGCGCGGTCCCGCCGGCGGGACACGGCACGCCGGTCGCCCGCACCGAACAGCGGGGCGACCACCAGCGGGCAGCGCGGTGAACTTCGTCGCGATACTCGCGGGAGTCGGCTCGGCCGTCTGCTTCGCCGTAGCGTCAGCGCTGGAGCAGAGTGCGGCCAAGCGCGAGCAACTGGCCCAGAACCTCGACCCGCGCCTGCTGCTCCGGCTGGCGCGCCGGCCGAGGTGGCTGCTGGGATGGATCCCGGAGGGCATCGGCGTCGGTCTGCAGGCGCTCGCGCTCAGCCTGGCCCCGCTGGCACTCGTCGAACCGCTGCTGATCAGCGGGCTGTTTCTGGCCATACCGCTGGCCGCCGCCCTCAACCGGCGCCGGATGTACGCCTGGGACTTCGGTGTGGTGGCACTCGGCGGGAGCGGACTGGTCGTCTTTCTGCTCGCCGCGCAGCCGCGCGCCGGCGTGGCCCAGCCGTCGTTGACCGGTTGGCTGGGCGTCGCGATCTGGGCCGGACCGGCCCTCGTCGCCTGTCTGATGGTCGCCTGGCGTGTGGTCGGCCCCCTGCGCGGCGCGCTGCTCGGTGTGGCCACCGGCCTGCTGTACGGTCTCGGGGCCTCCCTGCTCAAGACCATCTCCGACGATCTCGCCACCGATCCGCTGTCGGTGCTCACCACACCGCAGCTCTACGTGCTCGTGCTCGTCGGGGGCAGTGCCGTCGTGCTCAACCAGCACGCGTTCCAGAGCGGCCGGATCGCCGTGCCGCTCACGGCGATCGCCGTCATGGACCCGTTCGTCAGCGTACTGATCGGTGTGACCGCCTTCCACGAACAGCTCGCCACCGGGTGGCCGCGGATCGGTGTCCAGGTGTTGGGCGTGCTCGCCATGGCGGGCGGGATATGGCTCGCCGCCATCAGCCGGGAGTCCCGCGATGTGTCGCCGGCCCGATCTGACAGCGACCCGTCGGAGCGGTCCGGCTGAGCCGCCGGGCAGACCGCGATTTCAGTGCGCGACGGGTTGCCGGTCCAGCGCGGCGGGCAGCGGGATCCGTCCCCACGGGATCCGCAGGCTCAACCGGATGAGCACAAAACCGAGCAGGAAACCGGCGATCGCGTCGGTGAGCCAGTGATAGCTGACGTACGTCGTGCCGATCGCGACGAGCACCGGCGGCATCCACCGCAACGCGGTGCGGGCGGCCCTGGTCAGGTACGGTGCCAGCAGCAACGCCAGTGTGCCGTAGTAGACGACCGCGTTGTTGACGTGCCCGGAGGGATACTCGACATAACCGGGACCGCTGAACAGCTCCACCGGGCCGTGATGCGGGCTGCCCCGCTGGGTGTACTGCTTCAGCGGCACGATCGACGCGGTGGTCAGGATCAGCGCGAGCCCGGCCGGACCGATGGGCCGGACACTGCGGTTCCGCCACGCCAGCACGAATCCCACGATCAGGGTGAAGGTCATGACGGGACCGCCCTGCCCGAGGTGGTCCATCACCAGCGTCGTCCACGCGACCGGCGGCGACCGGTGCGTGTCGGCCCAGTCGCGCACCGCGACGTCGAGCCGCAGCAGCGCGGGCACCCGGATCAGGGCGACGGTGAGCGCCGCGAAGGCGGCCGCGGCAAGGAGATCCGGCCACCAGCTCGCCGGTCGCATCGCCGCGCGGCTCCCGCCCCACCGGGAATCATCGGGCGCCGTGGTGGTGCCGGTCCGGCGCTGCCGGCCGCGCGGGCGCATGGGGGCAACCTTTCCGCATCCCTGCGCCTTAACCCTTCCCGGATCGGCCCGCCCCGTGCTGAGCGCATCGACGTGGGTGGCCGGACGCCCAATGCCGACCGCACGGGTGGAAGCGTTCTTCGGCGGGCCGGTTTCGTCCGTTCCGCGTTCAGCGGTTGGTGAGACGGGCGAGGATCTCGTCCTCCGCGGCCTGGCGTTCAGACTCGGACAGCTCGCCCCGGGCGACCGCCTCGTCGAGACCCTCCAACTGCCGGCGAACGCCGGCCGGGCTGTACAGTTCCTCCTCGGCCTGCCGCAGCAGGATCTCGGCGATGGCGGTGACCGCCCGCACCGGCGCATAGGGCAGCGTGAGAATCGTCGTCAGCAGGCCCACGTTCATCGCTCCTCGTCATGAGCAGCCGCCGGCACGCCGGTGGTGGTCACGTCAGTAATCCCGCCGTTCCCGCCGTTCACGCTGCCGTTCGTGCTCCGGCGGGTGGACGATCTCGCCGATGACCTCGCCGGCTTTCTCCAGCAGCTTCTCCCCTGTGTGTTCGATCGCCCGGCGCTTCATCGGCCCCGCGACGGCGCCCTTGGCACCCTCCACGAGGTCCCCCAGCCCGCGGCCCTCCTGGGCCTTGAGATCCAGCCGGTTGGCCGCCTCGGCGAACCGCAGATACGTGTCGACGCTGGCGACGACAACTCTTGCGTTGATGGTGAGCACCTCGATACCGACCAAGGCGACGCTCACGTGGGCGTCGATGACGATGCCCTTGTCAAGAATGGTGTCGATGACGTCGGCCAGCGACGAGGACTGGCCGCCACCGGTAGGTGCTGCGGATGTGATCGACATGGCCTACCCATTTACTCCTCAGGCCGGCGTGCCGGCCGGTGTTCGCCGGAACGGCGTTCTCGGCCGCTCCCAACCTTCTGTCGTCCCCGATGCTGGTTGTCCGAGTCGTCGCGGCCGCCGCCGTCCCGACGTTCGGCTCGGTGGCCGGGCTCCTGGCGGGCTTCCCGTTGCCGCCGTTCCTGCCGCACGGCCGCGTTGTGGTCGAGCGCGACCTTGCTGTCGCGGATCTCGCCGCGCCAGCCCTCGACGCTGTCGGGATGCAGGATCGTCTGGGTCGTCGCGTGCCGCGCGAAGTGCTTCAGCTCCAGCCTGGCCCGGCGGCCCTGTGCCCGCCAGAGATTCCCCGTTCGCTCGAACAGGCCCTTCGGGTAGTACTGCAGGGCAAGCACGACGCGGGTCAGCGTCGGTGTGAGGGCGTGGAACGAGATGGCGCCGTCCACGTGGCCCTTCGCCCCCTTCGAGCGCCACACGATCCGCTCGTCCGGGACCATCTTGATGATGTCGGCCTCCCAGTTCCGGTGGGACAGGAAGATCTGCGCCCGCCAGGCGAGCTTGGTTTCGTCCGTCCCGCGATCGACCTTCTCGACCTTCTTCGTGAAGCGGGGGATGTCCTCGAACTCGGTCCACTGGTCGTACGCGACCCGGACCGGCACGCCGACATCGACGTACTCGACGATGTTCGTCAGCCTGAGCTTGCGGGACTTCATCAGGCCGAACAGCTGCTTCAGCTGCGTTTTGACGGCAGCGAGCCCACCGCTGAGCGCGGCCTTGAACAGCGAGGCGCCGCCCAGCCACTCCTGCGCGCCTTTCGCCGCCGCGGCGACCGCCGGAGATTCGGTGTGCTCGGCGATGTCGGTGAGGCGTTCGGTGAGCTCGCTGACTCGATCCCGCAGGGCCGCTGCGGCGCGCTCCGCCACAGCACCTGCGAGATTGCGCGTCTCCGTGGCCACCAGCCGGGCGACACTCTCCCCGATGCCACCGTGATGCCCGTGGCCCTTCGCGGGGGTCATCGCCCGTATTCCATTCCGCCCGCCCCCAGGCAGCGCGATCATGCCGATGTGAACCGCTTACCCGGGCGTTACCACCGTAAAACCCACTCCCGTCACGTTGATCACACAACGACTATGCGCTGCTCAATCAGGACAAGAGCCGCTGTTCAATGTGCAGCCTGGCAACCGATTCGCAACGCGGCTTTTGTCAGACCACCGCCGCGATCAGTACCAGGACGCTGGCTGCGATCTCCACGACGCCCACCTGCTTCGGGGTGAGCCGACGCCTCGGCAGCAGCCAGGCCCGGGACAGCAGCAACGCGAACACCACCGCCGGGAGCAGCCCCAGCACGGCCCCTGCCGCTGCTGGTCGACGCCGAAGGCGTCGACCTCGGCGGCCTGCTGGACGGCATGCACGAGCTCATCGGCGACCACGGGGCACCGTCCTCTCACGGCTGCGGCTGCGGAGGGTGCGCCTGCGGTGGAGACAGCCCCGCCACGCCGGACGCACCGGCCGCCGTGCTCAGCATCGACTCGCGCACCGACGTGCACGAACCGCCACACGCGTAGCGGCACGCCCCCGTCCGGGCCGCACCGGTGCACATCGGCAAGGTGCCGCGGCTCGCGGCGGATCAGGCCCGGGATCTCCCGGCGCTGGTCAGCCACTCGGCGAGGACGGCGGCCTGGCTGTGTTCAACGTCGTGGGTGGCCGTCAGCAGCGTCAGCTTGTCGCGGTCGGCGATGTCTCGCAGATGGTCTACGGCCTGCCGCCGCGCAGGCTCGCGCAGTTCGGTGAGGTAGCGGCGGCGAAACTCGGCGAACCGGCCGGGTTCGTGGCTGTACCAGCGGCGCAGTTCGGTGGACGGGGCGACGTCACGCAGCCACTCGTCGAGATGCGCGTCCGCCTTGCGCATCCCCCGCGGCCAGATGCGGTCGACAAGCACCCGCCTGCCGTCCTCGGGCGAGGATTCCTCGTAGATCCTGCGGTACGTGATGTCCTTGGTCATCTCCCCATCATCGGCCTGCGCGACGGGATCGCCGACGGATGTGTCGTACTCATGGACCCGGGTAGCACAGAGCAAAGTCACGGGTTGCCACGCGTGTGCAGCATGGCAGCGTCAGACGATTGGTGCCGTCAACAAAACGGCGCCTGATCGAACGGCTAGCCAGAGGGATGGATCATGAAGAAGTCCTTTGACGTCGTCGTGATCGGAACAGGGGAAGCCGGCTCAACGGTGGCCACGCGATGCCAAGCGGCTGGCCGGAACGTGGCGATCGTCGATTCCCGGCCCTTTGGCGGCACCTGTGGGTTGCGCGGCTGTGACCCCAAGAAGGTGTTGGTGGGAGCGGCCGAGATCATCGACCGGAAACGCCGCATGGAGGGCCGGGGCGTTGCCGGGGATCTGCGCATCGACTGGCCTGAGCTGATCCGGTTCAAGGCCACGTTCACGGACCCGTTTCCCCGGCAGCGGGAGGACAGCTTCGCCAAGGAAGGGGTGGAAACCTTCCACGGGCGTGCACGCTTTCTTGACGAGCGTTCGCTCGAGGTCGGCGAGGACGTGCTCGTCGGCGACCACGTCGTCGTGGCATCCGGCGCCTGGCCGGCCAGGCTGGGCATCCAGGGCGAGAACCACCTCACCCGCAGCGACCAGTTTCTCGACCTGCAGGAGTTGCCGCGACGGATCGTATTTGTCGGAGGCGGCTACATCGCCTTCGAGTTCGGCCACATCGCGGCCAGGGCCGGGGCGACAGTCACGATCCTGCACCGGGGCGCCCGGCCGCTCAAACACTTCGACCAGGACCTCGTGGCGCGGCTGATGGAGCGCACCCACGACGTGGGCATCGACGTCCGGACCGGCACGACGGTCACGGGCGTCGAGGGAGCACCGGGCAACTTCAGGGTCACGACCTCGACGGATTCGAGGCCTGAGGTGTTCGAGACGGACATGGTTGTCCACGCGGCCGGTCGCGCACCCGAGCTGGACGATCTCGACCTGTCCACCGCCGGTGTCGAGTTCGATCGCCACGGGATCCGGGTCGACAGCCACCTGCGGAGCGTCTCGAACCCGGCGGTGTACGCGGCGGGTGACGCGGCCGGCAGCGGAGGTCTGCCCGAGACGCCCCTCGCCGAGTACGAGGGCGGCCTCGTCGCCGACAACCTCCTGGACGGCAACCAGCACACGGCGGACTACCAGGGCATGGCGAGTGTGGTCTATTCGATCCCCGCGCTGGGTGCGGTGGGGATGACCGAGCAGGAGGCTCGCGCCAAGGGCCTGTCGTTCAGCGTGAAGCAGGCGGACACCTCCGGCTGGTACTCAGCGCGGCGGGTCGCTGAGCCGGCGTCGATGTACAAGGTCCTGATCGAGAAGGACAGCGGCAGGATTCTCGGAGCTCACCTGCTGGGCCCGGAGGCCGACGAGCTCGCGAACCTCTTCGCGCTTGCCATCCGAGCCGACGTCCGAGCCGACGCGCTGAAGCATGCGCTGTTCGTCTACCCGACCCAGGCCTCCAACATGCCATGGATGGTGTAGTGCTCAAGTACCCCTTCAGCTGATTCGCAGGAGCCCGACCTGACCCGTCAGCGGGCCGGGTGACACCACGGCGGCCTCGGCCAGGGGCACGAGCTCCACGGGACCGGGCGGGACGAGGGTGGCCGCTGCCGACCGGTGTGACCGTTTCCGGTTCAGGACCTTGGTCCCGTGCGATTGGGGACCACGGCACCTGAGAACGGGAGTTCCGATCGGTGAACCTTGGTGTCGGCGGCCGGCCGGTCGTCGCCCTCACGACGAAGGAACCGCCGTGACAGCACTCCACCCGCCGGACACCGCCCGGACCCCGGCGACGGATCAGGTTCCCGGCGTGGCCCCGCTGCTGGCCGCCCGGCGCTTCCTGACCCGCGAGACGGTCGGTGACCACGGGCGCACGCTGCACCAGGTCGACCGCGACCAGTGGGAGTCGTTCTACCGCGACCGGTGGCGCTACGACCGGGTGGTCCGCTCCACCCACGGCGTCAACTGCACCGGCTCCTGCTCTTCCGCGACCGCACGGTGCCGTACTTCCTCGACTACGTGCGCCGGTACACCGATCTGCCGTTCCTGGTGACACTGCGTAACACCGGCGACGCGTGGGCCGCGGACCGCTTCCTCACCGCCGCGGACCTCGGCGAGGCGGACGGCGAGCACAAGACCGTCCTGATCGACGAGCGGACCGGCGAGCCCGTGATTCCGAACGGGTCGCTGGGCTTCCGGTACGGCGAGCCCGGTCGCTGGAACCTCGACCTCGGTGCCGTCGTCCCGGCGATCGGCCTGGACACCGACGGCGAGACCGTCGAGGTCGACTTCGCCCGGTTCGACGTGGGCGAGACCGAGGGCGGCGCCACGATCCGCCGCGGCGTGCCGATCCGGTGGATCGGCGCTCACGCCGTCACCACCGTCTTCGACCTGCTGATGGCCCAGTACGGGGTACGGCGCGGCGACCTGCCGGGTGAGTGGCCCACCGGCTACGACGACGCCGAGGCGCCGAACACCCCGGCCTGGCAGGAACGCATCACCGGAGTGCCGGCCGCGCTCGCCGCCCGCATCGGCCGCGAGTTCGCTCGCGCCCGCCGCGGTCCGCGACGCCGCCCGCCGGCCGGTGTCGTCCGGACGGTAGAGCACCATTCCGTCGGGGCGCCGTGACAGCGGCGTCCCGACTACCGTTTGTGCGCTGATCACCACGGGCAACGACATGGAGAACGACATGACGACGCAGGACAACCTCTGGCTCCGCAAGATCGCCGAGGATCCCGGCCACTCCCGCTGGTACATCCAACGGTTCCGGGACATGGCCGCGCGCGGCGCCGACCTGGCCGGTGAAGCGCGCCTGATCGACGCGATGGTCCCTCGCGGCGCCCGCATCCTCGACGCCGGCTGCGGCACCGGCCGGGTCGGCGGCCACCTCGCCGCGGCCGGGCACCACGTGGTCGGCGTCGACCTCGACCCCGAGCTGATCGCCGCCGCCCGCGCCGACCAGCCCGGCCCCACCTGGCTCGTCGGCGACCTCAGCGAATTGGACCTGCCGTCCGCCGGCATCCCGGCCCGCTTCGACGTGATCGTCTGCGCCGGCAACGTGATGACCTTCGTCGCCCCGTCCAGCCGGCAGGAGATCCTCCGCCGGTTCCGCGCCCATCTGGCCGAGCGCGGCCGCGTCGCGATCGGCTTCGGCGCCGGCCGCGGCTACACGCACGACGAGTTCCTCACCGACGCGGCGGCCGCCGGCCTCACCCCCGAACTGCTGCTGAGCACCTGGGACCTGCGCCCGTTCACACCCGGCGCAGACTTCCTGGTCGCCCTGCTGACCGGGGCCGCGTAACCAAGCAAGCGCTTGGTACGCTGGTGCATGCGATTCGGCATCCTCAGTCCCGTCGTCTTCCGTCCGCCCGGGCAGTTCAACGCCTGGGAGACCAGCGCAGGCACCGCCGAACTGGTCACCGTCGCCGAGGCGGCGGACCGGCTCGGCTACCACCATCTCACCTGCAGCGAGCACGTCGGCGTGCCGACCAGGATCGCCGCGCGGGGCGGCGGCACCTACTGGGACCCGCTCGCCACCCTGGGCTTTCTCGCGGCACGCACGACAAACATCCGGCTTGCCACCCATGTCCTCGTGCTCGGTTACCACCACCCGCTGGACATCGCGAAGCGCTACGGAACCCTCGACCGGCTCAGCGGTGGCAGGGTGGTCCTCGGACTCGGGGTGGGCAGCCTGAAAGAGGAGTTCGCGCTGCTGGGAGCCGACTTCGACGGCCGTGGCGCCGCCGCCGACGACGCGATCCGGGCGCTTCGCGCCGCCTGGGGACAGCCGGTGCCCGAGTACGAGGGCACGCACTACCGGTTCCGGGACTTCCTCATCGACCCGCACTCGCCCCGACCCCGGGTGCCGCTGTGGATCGGCGGATACACCCGGCGCTCGCTGCGGCGGGCCGTCGAACTCGGCGACGCGTGGGTCCCGTTCGGCCTGTCGCCCGAGCAGATCACCACCATGCTGGCCACGGTCGACCCGCCGGAGGGCTTCGACGTGATCCTCACGCCGCCGCCGTTGGACCCGATGGCCGACGCCGACGGCACACGTCGCCACGTCGAGAAGATGCACGCGGCGGGGGCCACGATGATGAACATCGTGCTGCGCCACCGCAGCGTGGACCACTGCGTCGAACAGCTGGCGGCCTTCCGGCAACTCTTCGCGGAGGCGGAGTGGTCGGTGCCTCACGAGCAGGTCGGCACCGGCTGATGCCGGTACACCGGGAACGCCGCGGCCGGGTCGTGCTGCTCACCATCGACCGGCCGCAGCGGCGCAACAGCCTCGACCACGCCACCCTCGATCAGGTGAGCAGCGGCCTGCGAGCAGCGGCCGCCGACCCGGAGGTGCGCGTGGTCGTGCTGACCGCGACGGGCGAGCGGGCGTTCAGCGCCGGTCTGGACCTGAAGGCGGTTGCGGAGGCCGGGATGCCGGACCCCGCCACCAGCCCGCTCCACCTCTTGCGCGGCGGGTTCCCGCTCCCGGTGCTCGCCGCGATCAACGGACCGGCGGTCGGTGGCGGGTTCGAACTGGCGTTGGCCTGTGACCTGCGGGTGGCCGCCGAGCACGCGTACTTCGCCCTGCCCGAGGTCGCCCTGGGTATCGCCGCCACCGAGGGCGGGACCGAGCTTCCGCTGCGGATCCCCCTGGCGGTGGCGCTGGAGATCGGGCTGACCGGCGACAAGCTCAGCGCTGCCCGCGCGTACGAGCTGGGCCTGGTCAATCGGGTCGTGCCGGGGCCGGAGGTACTGGCGACCGCGATCGCGCTTGCCGAGCGGATCGCGGAGCACTCGCCGGAGGCCGTACGCACCACCAAGGATCTGATGTACCGGTCGATCGCGATCGACCAGGCCACGCTGCGGGCCCGTGCCCGGGAGGCGACGGCCGGCCTGCTCGCCGGCCGGGATGCCGCCGAGGGAATGGCCGCGTTCGTCGAGAAGCGGGCACCGCGCTGGGCCGCGCTCCAGCACGATCAACCAAGCGACCGCTAGCGGGTCCCCGAGCGACCGACGCTGCGGTGCGCTCAAGCACATAAGCCCACCTGCAGGGCCCGCGCGGGCACGATAGCCACCCCGCGCCACCTCGGCCCGCGCTCGGCCGGCCGGACCGGCAGTGCGGTCAGCGTGCGGCGCCGCCGGTGGCCTCGGCCGCGAGGGCGGTCAGCAGGTTCTCGACCGCGGCATCCGAGGCCCGGCGGGTGCTCTCCACCGTCGCGGCGCCCAGGTGCGGGGTGGGCACGACCCGGGGATGGGTGAGCAGCGCGGATGGCTCCGGGGGCTCGCGGTCGAAGGCGTCGACGGTGTAGAGCGCGATCCGTCCCGACTCCAGCTCGGCCAGCAGCGCGGCCTCGTCGACGAGCGTCGAGCGGGCCGTGTTGAGCAGGACCGCGTCGTCGCGGAGCAGGGCGAGCTCGGCGGCGCCGAGGAGCGGGCCGTGCGGTGACGGCGGCACGTGCAGCGAGACGACCTCGCTGGTGCGGAGCAGGTCCGCCAGGGGCAGCAGCGGCACGTCGCCGGCGTCGGTGACAAACGGGTCGTGGGCCACGACGCGCATGCCGAGGCCGCGTGCGAGGTGCGACAGCTTCCGGCCGATGGCGCCGAAGCCGACGACACCGAGGGTACGTCCGGTCGCCTCACGGCCGACGCTGCGCTGCCAATTCCCGGCACGCAGGGCGGCAGCGGCCGCGGGGAGCCCGCGCAGGCCCAAGAGTGCCAGGGCGAGGGCGAGCTCGGCGACCCCTTGCGCGTTGGCGCCGCGGGCGGTCAGCACCCGGATGCCGGCCGCCGCGGCGGCGGAGGCGTCGATGGCGTCGCTGCCCGCGCCGTTGCGGCTGATCACCCGCAACGCGTCGGCGCGGGCGAGCACGTCCGCGTTGATGGTCTCGACCCCGGCGACCCAGCCGACGACGCCGGGCACCGCGGCGGCGAGCTCGTCGGTGGTCGGCTGACGGCCCGGTGCCGGCGTGACGACGGTGTAGCCGGCGGCCCTGAGCCGGTCCACGGCGGCGGACCCGGCGACCGACATCGATCGCGGCGTGACCAGGACCCGGGGCGCGCTCATCGCTGCCCCGCCGTGGTGCGCGGGTCGAGCAGCCGCAGGAGGCGTTCGACCTCGGCGGCCATCGCGTCGCGGGCCGGCGCGACGTACTTGCGGGCGTCCATGAGCTTCGGGTCGGCGCCGAGCCGTTCGCGGACCACCTGGGTGAAGACCTTGTTGAGGTGGGTGGCGATGTTGACCTTCGTCATGCCACGGGTCACCACCGTGCGCAGGGTCGCGTCGTCGACGCCGGAGGATCCGTGCAGCACCAGGGGTACCGGCACCCGGTCGGCGATGGCGGCGACGAGGTCCAGATCGACGACCGCGTCGCGGGACGCCATGGCGTGCGAGGTGCCGACCGCGACCGCGAGCGAGTCGACGCCGGTGTCCGCGCAGAACCGGCGGGCCTGCTCCGGGTCGGTGCGCACGCCGGGGGCGTGGACGCCGTCCTTGCCGCCGACCTCGCCCAGCTCGGCCTCGACCGCGACGCCGTGGGCGTGGCAGTGCTCGACGACCCGGCGGGTGGTGGCCCGGTTCTCGTCGTCGGGCAGCCCGGAGCCGTCGAACATCACGGAGGTGAAGCCGAGGCTCACCGCCTCGTGCACGAGAGCGACGTCCTCGGCGTGGTCGAGATGCAGCACGACGGGCACGTCGGCCGCCTCGGCGAGGGCGAGCGCGGCCGCCGCCAGGGGGCGCAGGCCGCCGTGGTAGCGCACCGCGTTCTCGCTGATCTGCATCACCAGCGGCGCTTTGGCCGCCTCGGCGCCGGCGACGAGTGCTTCGGCGTGTTCGAGCAGGGTGGTGTTGAAGGCCCCGACGCCGCGCCGCTCGGTTCGGGCGGCGGCGAGGATGGGGCGGGGGTCCGCGAGGGGCATGGTTCTCCTAGGGGGTTGTGCGGTGATCGCCGGGTGACGATCGGGCCGCGTGGGCACGCGTCGCCGCGCGGGCGGCGGCGAAACGGGCACGCGGCTGGTCATAGGCGGCGGCGAGCTCGGGGCGCGGGTCGGCGCGCAGCGCGGCCCGGTGCGCCGCGCGCAGCGGCCCGGTGCCGGTCCAGGCGCCGGTGCCGAGCAGCGCGAGGGCCGCCGCGCCGAGCGCGGCGCCGTGCTGCGCGGCGTCGGGGCGGCTGACCGGGCGGCCGATGAGGTCGGCGAGGACCTGCAGCATGAGGCCGCCGCGGGCGCCGCCGCCGGTCGCGGTGAGCTCGGGCGCGGCGGGTACCGCGGCGAGCATCGTGTGCGCCGCGTCGGCCAGGCTGAAGCCGATCCCTTCGACCACGGCACGGGCCAGGTCGCCGTGGGTGTGTCCGAGGTCGAGCCCCAGCAGCGCGCCGCGCACCGCAGGGCCGCCCTCGGCGACGGTGCCGCCGGCCAGGGTCGGCACGCAGGTGAGGCCGCGGGCGCCGACCGGCGCGGCGGCCGCCTCGTCGAGCAGGGCGTCGAGGTCGTCCGCGCGGCCGAGCATGCCGGCCAGCCAGGTCAGGCTGCTGCCGCCGCCGAACGTGGACAGGGCCGAGATGTACAGGCCCGGCAGGACGTGGTCGAACACGAACGGTCGGGTCACGTCGTCGAGGACCGGCTCGGCGCCGGCGACGGTGACCCAGTTGGACGAGCCGAGCGAGATGTACGCCTCGCCGGGGCGGTCCAGGCCGGCGCCGAGGGCCATGCACGCGTTGTCGACGCCGCCGGCCACCACGGGTGTCCCCGCGGGGATCCCGGTCGCGGCGGAAGCCTCGGCGCTGACCCGGCCGACGACCCCGGCCGACGGCACGATCGGCGGCCACCACCCGGCGGGAACGCGGAGCGCGGCCGACACGCCGGGAATCATCCGGCGGGTCGCGAGGTCGTAGGCGCCGCTGCCCGAGGCGTAGCTCGGGTCGGTGCGCCGGACCCCGGTGAGGCGCGCGTTGACCCAGTCCTTGCTGCCCAGCACGTGTGCCGTCCGCGCGGCGACGTCCGGGTGCTCGGCACGCAGCCAGGCGGCCTTGAACACGGTGTACATGCCGCGCGGGAAGCCGTTGCCGGTGCGCCGGTACCACGCCGTCTCGTCGGTGCCGGCGAAGTACGCCGCGGCGGCGTCCTCGCCGCGGATGTCCGACCAGATCGGCACCGTTTCCAGCAGCGTCGTGCCGTCGGCGTCGACCGGGACCATCGCCAGGCTGTGCCCGGACAGCCCGACCGCGACGACGCGGTGCCGGCCGGCGTCGGCGGCCAGCAGCTCGCGGGCCGAGCGTCCGAGCGCGTCCCACCAGTCGGCCGGGCGCTGTTCGTGCCGGCCCGGGGCCGGATAGCTCGTCGGGTAGGGGACGAACGCGGTGCCGGCCACCCGGGCGTCGAGGTCGACGAGGGCGGCCTTGCATCCGCCGGTGCCGAGGTCGAAGGCGAGCGCCGCCTCGCTCGGGCCGGTCATGCCGTCGCCTCGGGGGATGTGCCGGAGCGCATCCGCGACAGCCGGGTCTTCATGGTGCGGATGTCGCGCAGCGCGGACTCGTCGCGGCGCAGCAGCACCTTCGTGGCCAGGACGTCGACGACGACGAGCTGGGCGAGGCGGGAGATCGTCGGCGTGTAGACGTCGGTGTTGTCCAGCGACTCCACAACGAGCGCGATGTTGCTCAGCTCCGCGAGGGGCGACGGGCCACCGGTGATGCCGATGACCGTCGCGCCGCGCTCCCGGGCGACCCGGACGGTGTCGAGGATCGAAACGGTACGTCCGGTGTTCGAGATCGCCACGAACGCCGTCGCGGGCGTGCTGGTGGACGCGGCGAGGAACTGCTGGTGGGTGTCGATCGGCGCGGAGCACGGCACGCCGAACAGCGGGAACTTCTGCTCGGCGTCCATCGCCACGATGCCGGATGCGCCGAGACCGATGAAAACGATGTGCGAGCTGGACGCGAGGGCGTCGACGGCCCGGTCGAGCGCGGACAGGTCGAGGTGGCGCCGCACGTGGTCGAGTGAGGTGATCGAGAAGTCGAAGATCTTGCTGACCGTGGTGGCGGTGTCGTCCTCGGCCTCGATGACCGACTGCGTGGCGGGGATGCCGAGCGCGACGCTCTGCGCCAGCTGGATCCGGAAGTCGTGGAAGCCGTCGCAGCCGATCGCGTTGGCGAACCGGACGATGGTCGGCTGGCTGACGCCGGCGGCCTCGGCCAGCTCGGCGAGCGTCATCTGCACGACGGCGTGCGGAGAGGCCAGGATGACGTCGGCGACCTTGCGCTCGGAGCGGCGCAGTTCGGGCAGGCGCTGGTTGACGCGCTCCAGCACCGGTCCGTTGCCAGGTCCGTTGCTCATCGGCGGCCCGCCAGGTCGAGGGTGCCGCCGTGCTCGGGCACGCGGACGGTCACGCCGCGGCGGGCGGCGAGGGCATGGTCGAACGTGGCCGGATCGGCCGTGTTGAAGGCGAACATGCCCCAATGATGTGGCACGAGCGTGCCGATACCCGCGTGGGCGCACAGTTCGACCGCCTCGGCGAAGTCGAAGTTGCCGGGCACCCCGTTCGCGAGCCGGTCCGCGTCGCGGCCGTTGACCGGCAACAGAGCGACGTCGACGGCGAGCCCGCGCAGTCGTTCGGCCAGGCCGTCCCACGGCGCGCAGTCGCCGGAGTGGTAGATCCGGACGCCGGCGGCCTCGATGACGTACCCCAGGAACCGGTCGTTGCCGTCGCCGTCCACGACCCGCTCCTCGTGCGCGGACGGTACCGCCGTCACCGTGAACGGCCCGTACCCGACGCGTTCGCCGTCGGCGAGCGGGTCGAGCCGCGCCGCGTCCGCCGCGGAGCGCCGCAGCGCCTCGTCGAGCACCGCGCGGGGGCAGGCGAGCCGCACGTCCGGCTGGGCGGCCATGAGCGGTGCCAGGGTGTCCGGGTCCATGTGGTCGGTGTGCGCGTGCGAGCACAGCACCGCGAGCAGCGGCGGCAGGTCGTCCACCGTCACCGGGGCGGGGCGCAGCCGGACGTGCGGGAAGCGCTTCCCCGCGTACTTGCGGGCCAGTGAGTCCGACAGGTACGGGTCGACGAGCAGGTGCGCGTCGTCCAGCGTCAGCCGGAAGCCGGCCTGGCCCAGCCACTGCGCGAGCACCGTCACCGCACCCCCTGCGCGGCGTCGTAGAGCCGGTCGAAGCCCGGGCCGGCGGTCGGGATGCCCAGGTCGAAGACGGCGTCGATCACCCGGGTCCAGCCGTGCACGAAATACCGCCAGCCGTCCTCGACGGTCAGCCCGTCGGCCTCGGCGCGGGCCCGGGCCTGCCGCAGGAAGCCCAGCTCGCCGCGGTAGTTGAACTCCCACACGTACCCGCCGGGCGGGAACACGGCGGCGTCGCTCAGCGGCGAGCCGGGCCGGTCCTTGCCCATGCCGGTGGCGTTCACCACCAGCGCGCCCGGGGCGAGGTCGGCGAGCAGCGCGTCGTGCACGTCGCCGGGTTCGACGCGGTGCGTCCGCCAGGCGATGCCGGGGTCGCCCTGTGCCGTCGCGGTGGTGATGGCGCCGAGCCGGCCGGCGTCGACGTCGGTGACGACGACCCGCGCCGGCGCGTCGGCGCCGACCCGGTAGGCGAAGTAGTCGCACAGCGCGAGGGCGGCGCCGCCGGCGCCCATGACGAGCACGTCACGGCCGACCAGCTTCGGCACGATGGCGTGCAGCGACAGCTCGCTGGTGATCGTGTCGAGGGCCAGGCCGTCGATCCAGCCGTTGCGGGCCACCAGCGCGCTGACCTCGTGCAGCCGGGCGGCGTCGGCGTTGACCTCGCGCAGCAGGTCGTGGCACGACGCGTACAGGTCGAGCTTGTGGGTCGTGACGAGGGCGCCGCGTGACAACGGGTCGTCGCGGAGGTGCTCGACGACGCGGCGGTAGGCGTCCGGGTGGGCCCCGACCGGGATGTCGACGCCGACCAGGTCGACGTCGTCGAGACCGAGCAGCGGCCGCCAGGCGGCGAAGACGCGGTGGATCGCGGACGAGCCGGTGGTGACGCCGACGAAGTACAGGGTGGGCCGCGCGGCCGGGCGCAGCGTCTCGGGGGTCATGCCCGGTCCTCCCCGGCCTCGGCGACCAGGCGGACGGCGTGGGCGGTGTTGATGCCGAACCGGGTGGCGCCGGCGTCGAGCAGCTCCCGGATCTGCGCCAGCGACCGGATGCCGCCGGAGGCCTTGATCTCGCGGTCCGCCCCGGCGATCTCGCGGATCACCCGGACGTGTTCGGCGGTGGTGGGGATGCCCTGCCAACCGGTGCCGGTCTTCAGCGAGGCGGCGCCGGCGTCGACGGCGGCCCGGGCGGCGGCGCGGAGCTGTTCCCCGTCGAGCAGGCCGACCTCGAGGATGACCTTGACCGGCACCCGGCCGGCGACGGCTTCCAGCACCGCGGCGACGTCGCGGGTGGCGGCGGCGAGCTCGCCGGAGCGGACCAGGCCGATGTTCATCACGACGTCCATCTCCTGCACGCCGGCGTCGAGCAGCCAGCGGGCCTCGGCGACCTTGACCGGGGTGGCCGAGCCGCCGGAGGGGAAGCCGACCGGTGAGCCGGCGTTCGTGGTGGAGCCGGCGAGCAGCGGGCGCAGTACCGGCAGCCAGGACGGCAGCACGTGCGCCGCGACGAAGTCGCCCTCCAGGGCGTGGCGGGCCAGCTCCTCGACGTCCGTGCGCCCGTGCTGGGCCTGCACGGCGCTGATGTCGATCATCCGGGCCAGGGCGTGCCCGGTCAGTTCAGCGGGGGACATAGGTGGGGTTCTCCTCCAGCCGCCAGGCCATGGCGTCGGCGACGGCGCGGTGCCGCATGCCGCCCGACCGGGCGATGATGCCGTAGTCCTGGCCGGCGTCGGCGGGGTAGCAGAACAGGGTGACGAGGTCGCTGTCGCCGATGTTGACGCTGCGGTGGATGTGCACCGGCGGCACGTACGCGACGACGCCGGGGCGCAGCTCGGTCACCACGGTCCGGCCGTCGAGGGTCTCCATGAGCATCAGGCCGTGGCCGGACAGGCAGTGGTAGATCTCGGCGCGGTCCTGCCGGGCGTGGATGTGGCCGCGGGTCATGTGGAACTCGGCTCCGACCCGGCCGGGCGACAGCGTGGAGATGCCGGTGATGAGGTCGCCGTTCGCGCCTGAGGGGCGGAACTCGTCGACGTGGTAGATCACCCGGTCGGGCTCCAGTGCCAGGCGTGCGGCGTACGCCTCGGCGTCGGCGAACAGCCCGTCGAGGTCGGACAGCTTCTTCTCGTAGCGACCGGTGCGGCCCGTCATCCCGTGCGGGGTGATGACGAGAGCCGGTCCTGGCAGCGGTTCGGACACCGTGCTCCCTCTGCTCGTCCGTAGCGCTGACCCAATGCAACGCCGTCTTCGGTCTCTGTTTGTAGCAAACTTACAAGACGCTGTCACCCTCGGCGTGATCACAACGACATGGATGTAGTAAACATCCGAAAATCTCAATCCAGCCGAGGACTCCTCCCCCGGATCGAGGGAGCTATTGGCCCGATTTATTCGGACAGACTGCACGAAACGTCAACACCGAGCCAGCTGGCTAGGTCATCGCTGTGTAATATTTGGCAAATCTCCCGTTGACAACACTCTGGCTGCTTGTAGTGTGACTCCACGCAACATGTGGGAACCCACAGGATCGGTGAAGGGGATGTGGCCATGAACGCGTCCGCACGCCGCCGCGAGATCGCCGATCTCGTGCGCACGGCGGGCCAGGTCGTGGCGGCCGACCTGTCGGCCCGCTTCGCGGTCAACGCCGAGACCATCCGGCGCGACCTCTCCGTGCTGGAGGCCTCGGGGGACCTGCGACGCGTGCACGGCGGCGCGATCGCCCGCACGGCGCTCGCCGTCGAGGGAAAGGTCTCCAACCGCATCGCCGAACGGCGCGACGAGAAGCTCGCCATCGCCCGCGTCGCCGCCGCGGAGATCCCGCCCTTCGGCACCATCTTCATCGAGGCCGGCTCGACCACCGGCCACCTTGCGCAACTCCTGCCGGACCGCGGCGACCTGCTCATCGTCACCAACGCCCTGCAGATCGCCCTCGAACTGACCGACCTCGGCCGCAGCACCGTCATGACCATCGGCGGCCGGGTGCGCCCGGCCAGCTACGCCGAGGTCGACACCTGGGCCCTCGAACGCCTCGCCGGACTGCGGTTCGACGTGGCGTTCGTCGGCGCGAACGCCATCGACCTGGCCTGGGGGCTCTCCACCCCCGACCCCGCCGAGGCCGCGGTCAAGGCGGCCATTCTCGCCTCGGCGCAGAAGGCCGTGCTCATGACCGACCACACCAAGTTCGGCCTGCAGGCCGCCTGCCGCTACGGCGCGATCGAGGACATCGACCTCGTCGTCACCGATCGCGGCATCGACCCCGCAACCATCGACGAGCTCCACGGCCTGGGCCTGAAGGTCCGGCTCGCGGACGACTGAAGCTTCCCGGCAGGCCACCCGGTGGCCACGACGCCGACATCACCCCTGGAGGAACCATGACATACCGAACCCGGCGCAAGGTCTTCGCCCGCAGCGCCGCCGCACTGCTGTCCGTTGCGCTGTTCACCGCGGCCTGCGGCGGCGGCGACAAGGCTGCGGAGAGCGGCCCGAGCGAGGCGATCTCCGGCCGGCCGGCCCCGACCGACCAGAAGCCGGACAGCCAGGTCAAGGTGGCCATGATCGGCTTCGCCAACAACCCGTACTGGGTCTCCGTGAAGGCCGGTGCGGACTACGCCAACCGCGTGCTCGGCTCGCACAACGGGAAGGTCGACTGGATCGTCGCCGGCGACAACATCGACGTGCAGACGGTGTCCAGCGCGATCCGCGGCGCCGACGCCCAGGGGTACAAGGGCATCGGCTTCTTCATCGCCGGCGAGGGCAACTGCGCCGACATCAAGACGCTGTCCGCCAAGGGCGTCAAGCTGGGCGCCTACAACACCCTCTTCGACTGCGTCGGCAAGTCCGGCGGCAGCGTCAACTACGCGCAGGAGCAGTACAAGGCCGGCAAGACCGCGGCAGAAGAGATGATCAAGGCCACCGGCGGCAAGGCCGGCAAGGTCGGCGTCATCGTCAGCCAGTTCACCGCGCCCGGCTCGGAGCAGCGCCGCAAGGGCTTCGTCGACGGGCTGCAGGGCTCCAACCTGACCCTGGTCGGTCAGGGCGTCGAGGCCAAGGACTCCGCGTCGAACACCTACTCCGCCGCGCAGAACTACCTGCAGTCCAACAGCGACCTGGTCGGCATCTACGCGACCGCCGGCGGCCCGTTCGGCGCCGCGCAGGCCGTCGCCGCGGCCAACAAGCAGGACACCGTCAAGGTCATCGGCTTCGACATCACCACCGAGAACATCGACGCCATTAAGAACGGCTCGATGTACGGCGTGATCGGCCAGGACGCGTTCGGCCAGGGCTACAACGTGGCGATCCAGCTGTTCAACGCCGCCGTGACCGGCAACAACCCGGACCAGGTCGTCCAGGAGGCCGAGGCCCCGTTCGTCACGAAGGACAACCTGGCCCGGCACGACCCGTCCGCGGTTCCGCTCGGCACGCCGGGCGCCTCCTGATCCGGGAAAGCACCCGCACCCATGACCACAAATGCTCACGGTGACGGCGTCACGCCGGCGGCCCTCGCGGTCGCCGGCCTGGCGAAGTCGTTCGGCCCGGTCAAGGCCCTCCGCGACGTGTCGCTCGCCTTCCCGGCCGGCCAGGTCACCGGGCTGCTCGGCGAGAACGGCGCCGGCAAGTCCACGCTCATCCGGCTCTGCTCCGGCGAGATGCGGCCCGACGAGGGCCGGCTCACGCTCGCCGGCAAGGGCGTCAGCTTCGGCACGCCCCTGGAGGCCATCGCCGCCGGTGTCGTCGTCGTGCACCAGGAGCCGCTGCTCATCAGCGAGCTGACCATCGCCGACAACCTCTTCCTGTACGACCTCGGCGAGCGCCCCGGCTACGCGATCGCCCGCCGGGGCGAGAACGTCCAGCGGGCGCGTGAGCTGCTCGACCGGCTGGGAATGGCCGACTACCTGCCCGACCCCGCCACGCTGTGCCGGGACCTGTCGGCCGCGTCGCGGCAGATGGTCGACATCGTGCGGGCGCTGTCGCGCCAGCCGAAGGTCCTCTTCCTCGACGAGCCCAACTCCAGCCTCACCCACGAGGAGTCCGAGCGACTGTTCTCGGTGGTGAAGCGGCTGCGGGCGGACGGCGTCGCGGTCGTGCTCGTCAGCCACCGGCTCGCCGAGGTGTTCTCGATCGTCGACCACGTCATCGTGCTGCGCGACGGTACGTTCGTCGCCGCCGGCCCGCCCGACGAGATCGACGAGAAGCGCGCCGTGGCGCTCATGGCCGGCGAGCGCAAGCGCGCGGTCGTCGCCGAGGTCGCGGCCGACCGCCGGGGACCGGCCGCCGACGCCGAGGTCGCGCTGGAGCTCAAAGGCCTCACCGGGGAGGGCTTCACCGACGTCGACCTGACCGTGCGCCGCGGTGAGATCGTCGGCATGTCCGGGCTGGTCGGCGCGGGCCGCACCGAGATCGCCGAGACGGTCATCGGGATGCGCCCGGTCGTCCGTGGCAGCATCGTCGTCGGCGGCCGCCGGGTGCGCATCCCCGGACCCGGCCGGGCGCAGAAGCTCGGCATCGCCTACGTCGCCGAGGAACGGCGCACCGAGGTCTTCCACGCGCAGACTGTCGGCTACAACCTCACCGTCCGGATCCTGTCGACCCTGGGCCGGCTCGGCTGGGTGTCGGCCCGCCGCGCCGGCGCCACGGCCCGCGACCTCAGCAGGCGCTTCGGGGTCAAGGCCGCCTCCACCGAAGCGCCCATCACGTCGCTGTCCGGCGGCAACCAGCAGAAGGTCCTGCTCGCGCGGGCGCTCGCGGCCAAGCCGCAGGTGCTGATCCTGGACGAGCCGACCCGCGGCGTCGACGTCGGCACCAAGGCCGAGATCTACGCGACGCTGCGCGAACTGGCCCACCGGGAGGGCCTTGCCGTCTGGTTCATCTCCTCCGAACTGGAGGAGGTGGTCGAGCTTGCCGACCGGGTCGTCGTCGTCCGGCAGGGACAGGTGACCCTCGACGCCCCCAACAACGCCGGACCTCAGCCCATCGTGGCCGCGGCCATGGGCTCAACCGAAGGATCAACATGAGTGCCACCACCGTCACCGCCCGGGCCCGGCAGCGCTCCGTCAAGGACGTCGCCCGCTCGGTCTTCAAACGCCAGGAGACCGGCCTCCTCGGCGTCATCATCGTGCTCGGCCTGCTGGTGAGCCTGGCCAACGAGAACTTCCTGCGCAAGGACAACCTGTACAACGTCCTGCAGACGGTCGTGGTGGTCGGCGTCATCGCCGTCGGTCAGACGTTCGTGCTGATCGCCAAGGAGATCGACCTCTCCGTCGGCTCGGTGCTCGCCCTGTCCGCGGTCACCGCCGGTTCCGTGTACGGCAGCGGCGCGAACCCGTGGGTGGCGATGATCGTCGGCATCGGCGTCGGCGCCCTGTGCGGCCTCGCCGTCGGTACCGTCGTCGTGCTGGGCCGGGTCAGTTCGTTCATCGTGACCCTCGGCATGCTGTCCATAGCCCGCGGCCTGACCCAGCTCATCACCGGCGGGCTGCCCCAGACCATGCCGAGCGAGCTGTCGTTCATCGGGCAGGGCCGGATCCTCGGTGGCATCCCGGTCAGCGTCATCATCTTCGTCGCGCTGGTGATCATCGGCCAGCTCCTGCTCACCCGGACGATCTTCGGCCTGCGAGTCACCGCGATCGGCGACAACGACGCCGCCGCACGCACCGGCGGCATCCCGGTCGGCCGTACCAGGATCCTCACCTTCGTCCTCATCGGCACGCTCGCCGGCCTGGCCGGCATCGTCTTCTCCACCCAGGTCGGTGTCGCCGAGGCGCAGGCCGGCACCGGGTACGAACTGGACGTCATCGCGGCGGCCGTCATCGGCGGCGCGAGCCTCTCCGGCGGCCGCGGATCGATCGTCGGCGCGTTCCTCGGCGCCTGCCTGCTCGGCGTGCTGCGCAACGCGTTCATCCTGCTCGCCCTGTCACCGTTCCTGCAGCAGCTCAGCATCGGCCTGGTCATCGTCCTCGCCGCGCTGTTCGACCAGGGGCGCCAGGGCAACCTGCGGCACCTCAGCCTCAAGGCGCTCCGCCAGCGGTTCCTCGCCCGTACCGGCGCGTGAGCGCCCCTCAGTACACCCCCGAAAGGACCGGAACCATGAAACCGCAACCCTTCCGTTCCCACGACCAGCGTGTCGTCCGGGCGTTCATCGAGGCGCGGCGCGGCCACACCGCGGACGAGCCGCGACTGAAGCTCGGCTGGAGCAACTGGGGCTTCGGCACCGAGGAGCTCGCGGTCTCCGCGGCGCGGCTGGAGAAGTACGGCGTGCGCTACATCGAACTGCACGGCAACCTCTACTCCGAGGACCTCGGCTACCGCCCCGACGAAACCCTCCGGGTGCTCGGCGACCACGGCATCACCGTCTCCGGCATCTGCGGCATGGTGACACCCAACCAGGAGTTCGCGCACAACCTGCCCCACGTGCGGGCCCGCGCCATCGAGTACTTCCGGCGCCAGGCGAAGTTCACCCAGGCGGTCGGCGGCTCGTACCTGCTGTTCGGCGCCGCCTCGGTCGGCCGGCCGGTCGCCTTCGACTCGTACGAGCTGGAGCGCTCGGCCCAGACGATGCGCCTCGTCGCCGACGACTTCGCCGCAGCCGGCATCCGCGGCGCCGTCGAGCCGATCCGGCCCGAGGAGACCAGCGTCGTGCACACCTTCGAGCAGGCGCTGCGCCTGCTCGACCTGGTCGACCACCCGTCGATCGCGCACCTCAACGGCGACCTGTACCACATGCTCAGCGGCGAGCTGCACATCGGCGCGACGATCCTCGACCACGGCCACCGGATGCTGAACCTGCACCTGGCCGACACCAACCGCCGCGCCCTCGGCCACGGCCTGCTCGACCTCGACGTGGTCATCATGGCCCTGTACGCGATCGGCTACCAGCGCGGCGACAACTACTGCTCGGCCGAGCCGCTCGGGGCCGGCGGCAACCCCTACGCCGCGATGAACCTGCCGCCGGAGCCCGACCGGCTCGACGAGCTCGTGCGGGTCACGGCGCAGACCTTCCGCGAGCGCGAGGACGAGGTGCTGGGCGCGAGCGACGAGGAACTGCTCTCGCTGTACCAGATCGACGCGTAGTCCCATGCCGGAGTTCACGCTGCACGTCGTGTGCCCCAACCCGGCACTCGACCGGCTCCAGGTGGTCGCGCAGTTCCACCCGTTCGAGGTCAACCGGGTCTCGACGGTGCACAGTCTCGCCGGCGGCAAGGGCCTGATCGTGTGCCGCGGCGCGCGCCGCCTCGGTGCCACGGTCACGGCGCACGGTTTCGTCGGCGGCGTCGTCGGTCAGGTGATCCGCCAGGGCTGCCAGGATCTCGGTGTGCTGGACCGGCACATCGAGATCGCCGGCGAGACCCGGGTGACGCCGGTCGTCATCGAGCAGAGCACGGGGCGTTCGACGGTGCTCAACGAGCGCGGCCCGCTGGTCACGGACGACGAGCAGGATCAGCTCGCCGCCGGGCTCGCCGCCGCCGTACGCCCGGGTGACGTGGTCGTGTCGACGGGCAGCCTGCCGCCCGGCTGCGCGCCCGGCTTCCACGCCCGCATCGCCCGGCTCGCGCTCGACCGCGGCGCGGTCGCGCTGGTCGACGCGCACGGCGACGCACTCGCGCAGGTCATCGCCGACACCCGGGCCCGCCGCATCGGGACCGGCACGCTCGTGGTCAAGCCCAACATCCACGAGCTCGCCGGCATCCTCGAGCAGCCCCTGGCGGACCTCGGCGCGGCCGGCGCGGCGATGCGCGCGCTGCACGCCGACACAGGGGCCACGTTCGTCGTGACCAGCGGTACCGCCGGCGCGCTGTGGATCGGCGGCGCGGACGAGCTGGCCGCCGACAGCCCGCAGGTGGAGACCCTCAACGCGACCGGGTCGGGTGACTCGTTCCTGGCCGGCCTCGCGGTCTCCCTCGGCCGGGGCGAGCCACCGGCCTCGGCGTTGAGCCTGGCCTCGGCGATGGGGGCGGCCAACGCGGCCGCGCTCGTCCCGGACGTCGATCCGGACCTGGTCACGCGGCTGCGGCAGCGGGTCACCGTGACCGGGCACGCCCCGGTCCGCAGCGCAGCGGAGAGCGCATGAGCCAGTTCGTCGGGGTCGACATCGGCACCACCCGGACGAAGGTCGGCTGTTACGACGCCGAAGCCGGCCGCCTGGTCGCGCTGCGCGACGCGCCCACCGCCGTGCAGGACGACCCGTGGGGCGGCCGGCGCGACGCCGGACAGGTCGCCGCGTCGGTCGGCGACCTGCTGGCGCGGCTGCTGGCCGACCCGGCGGTGCGGCCGGGCGACCTGGCCGGGGTCTGCGTCGGCTCGGTCGGTGAGGAGGTCGTCCTGCTCGCCGGTGACGGGTCGGTCACCGCACCGGTACTGGCGTGGTTCGCCGGCCACGGCCGGGAAACCAGGACACCCGCGACCGCCTGGGCCGCCGACGACGACACCTTCTCGGTCTTCAAGCTGCTGTGGCTCGCCCGCCACCTGCCCGGCGAACTGGCCGCCGCCCGCACCTTCACGTCGCTCGCCGACTTCGTCGCCCGCGGCCTGCTCGCCGAACGTGGCGCGCCGGTCTTTCTCAACGTGTCCCACTCGTCCCGCACCGGCCTGCTCGACGTGCGGGCCGGCGTCCTGCGCGACGACACGCTGCCCGGGCTCGGCATCACCGGGCTGGCGCTGCCCGAGCTCGTCGGCAGCGCCACCGTCGTCGGCCGGACCTCGGGCGCCGGCGTGCTGCCGGCCGGAGTGCCGGTCGTCACCGGCGGCCACGACCACATGTGCGGCGCGTTCGGAGCGGGCGTGCGGCGAGCCGGTGACGTGTACGTCTCGGCCGGCACCTCGGAGGCGCAGCTGCTGCTGCTCGACGAACTGCCCGGCACGGTCGAGCCGGGCGTCGACACCGGCATCTTCGTCGCCGGCGGGCTGCGCTACCTGCACCGCGCCACCCCGTCCGGCCGTTACTACCAGGCCTGGCACCAGCTGCTGTTCGACGGTGTCGGCGACGGCGTCATGTGGACGGAGATCGCCGAAGTGGTCGACGCCGTCGGCCCGGCGCGGATCGACGCCGATCGCCGCACCGCCCGGCTCGCCGCGATGCCGATCGACGTCACCCGGGCGCATGCGATGGCCAGCCTGCTCAAGGGTCTCGCGGTCGAGGCCGACGCCACGACCACGCGGCTGGGCCACCTGGGCAACACCGGCATCGCCGACGTGACCGTCGCCGGGGTCGCCGCCGGCTGGCCGACCTGGCGCCGGCTCCGTCAGGAGGCGACCGGCCGCCGGCTCCGCTTCGTCGCCGAGCCCGAAGCCACCGTGCTGGGCGTCACCGCGCTCGCCCAACTCGGCGCCACCGGCCGGGCTGACAGACCCGTGCACCTCAGCACCGTCGAACCGTAGACAGGAGCACCATGATCACGCCCGATCTGTTCGCCCGGCACCGCCTCGTCCCGGTGGTCGTCCTCGACGACGCCGCGTCCGCCGAACCGCTCGCCGACGCGCTCGCCGCCGGCGGCCTGCCGATCGCCGAGGTCACCTTCCGTACCGACGCGGCGGCCGAGGCGATCGCCCGGATGGCGGCACACGGCGGCGTCACCGTCGGCGCCGGCACGGTGACCACACCCGCGCAGGTCGATGCCGCGGTCGAGGCCGGCGCGCGGTTCGTCGTGTCGCCCGGGTTCAGCGCGGCCGTCGTCCGTCGCTGCCGGGAGCACGGCGTCTTCGCGCTGCCGGGCGCCACCACGGCGACGGAGATCATGACCGCCCTCGCCGAGGACGTCACCGTGGTCAAGTTCTTCCCCGCCGGTACCTCCGGCGGCGCGCCGGCCGTCGCCGCACTGTCGGCGCCCTTCGCCCAGGTCTCGTTCGTGCCGACCGGCGGCATCGACGCCGAGTCCGCGGCCGGATACCTCGCGCTGCCGTCCGTCCTCGCCGTCGGCGGCAGCTGGATGGTGCCCCGAAAGGCGATCGCCGCCGGGGAGTTCGGCCGCGTCACCGACCTCGTCGCCGCGGCGGTCGCCGCCGCCGCACGCTGACCTGCCGGAGTCGCCGCCGCCGGCCTCATCTGACCAGGTCAGCGGCGACGGCCGGCCCATCGGGGACCTTCGGCGTGCGAGCGGGCCGCATCCGATCCGGCGCCCCGCATCGACGCAGCCCGCACGCACGAGGCACGCTGGAGGTGCCTTACAGGAAGCGGTACGCCGTGCCGCCGCGGGTCGGCGCGATCCGCACGCCGGACTTCTTGTTCGCGGCCTCGACCATCCGGTTGCCACCGATGTAGAGGGCGACGTGGCCGGGGAAGGCGATGACGTCGCCCGGTTGCCACTGCCCGGCGGGGACCTTCCGGCCGCGGCGGGGGATCTGCCCGCTCTGGTGCGGCAGCTTGATGCCCGCCTTGGCGTAGGAGGCCATGACCAGGCCGCTGCAGTCGTACGCGCCGGGCCCCGCGGCGCCCCACTTGTAGGGCTTGCCGACCTGGGCCAGCGCGTAGGAGATGACGACGGCGGCCGGGCCGGTCGCGGGCACCGTGACGGGCCCGGTCTTCGGCACGTTGTTTGGCCCGCCGTTCTTGAGCGTGGCGGCCTTGAACGTGACGGCGTCCGGCTTCGTCACGCCGGACACCACCGGCTCGGACTTGCGGTCGACGACGGAGCGGGTCTCCGCCGGCGTATCGGGCGGAGCCAGGCCGGCGGCCTGTGCGGGTAGGACGGCGATGGACGGGACGACGGCGACCGCGCAGAGGCGGGCGATGACATCGGTCAACGGAGTTCTCCCGAGTACGGTCCGGGTTCCGCTGCGCATCCCGCGGCCAACGTTCTGCCGTACCCTCACGTCGGGTGAGGGCCGCTCCGGGAACCCGGACATGGCGAAACTGTTGTGGCGGCCGGAATGAGGGCCGTCTGCACGCTATGACATGTGCCAGGACGCAGGGCCGGCGACCGCGGGCAACTCATGCGCCCGGCCACCCTGACGCGCGGACAGGCGCCCGCATCCGTCGTCGAGCGGTCCGGCCAGGGATTACTCGACCGGTGCTGGGTAGTGGGAGCACCGTCGGCGGGCGTACCGATGACAACCGGGAGGCGGTGTTCCGATGACGGTGGGAACCCGGGTGGCCGCGAAGCGGAGGTTCCGGTCGGAGGACGGTGCCTACGTCACGACGGCGCGTGGCGTGGAGGTGCTGGACACGCCGTTGCTGAACAAGGGCACGGCGTTCACGCACGAGGAGCGGGAGGCCCTGGGGTTGGCGGGGCTGCTGCCCCCGGCGGTGCTGTCACTGGAGGATCAGCTGCGGCGGGTGTACGAGCAGTACCACCGGCAGCCGTCCGACCTGCAGAGGAACATCTTCCTGGCGATGTTGCAGGACAACGACGAGGTGCTGTTCTACCGGCTGCTGGCCGAGCACCTGCGGGAGATGCTGCCGGTCGTCTACGACCCGACGGTCGGTGAGGCGATCAAGCGGTACAGCCACGAATACCGCCGCCCGCGCGGGGTGTTCCTGTCGATCAACGAACCCGACCGGGTGGAGACGGCGCTGGCCGACGTCGGGCTGGGCGCGGACGACGTGGACCTGATCGTCGCCTCCGACGCCGAGGAGATCCTGGGGATCGGCGACTGGGGCGCCGGCGGGATCGACATCGCGGTCGGGAAGCTGGCCGTCTACACGGCCGCGGCCGGGATCGATCCGGGCCGGGTGATTCCGGTCGCGCTCGACGTCGGTACCGACAACGAGGAACTGCTCAACGACCCCGGCTATCTCGGCAACCGTCACGCCCGGGTGCGTGGGCAGCGCTACGACGAGTTCATCGACACCTACGTGCGGGCGGCGACCAAGCTGTTCCCGCACGCGCTGCTGCACTGGGAGGACTTCGGACCGAGCAACGGCCGGCGGATCCTCGAGCGCTACCGGGACCGGGTCTGCACGTTCAACGACGACATGCAGGGCACCGGCGCGATCGTGCTCGCCGCAGCACTCGGCGCGGTACGCGTGGCCGGCAGCCGGATGCGGGAGCAGCGGATCGTCGTCTTCGGCGCGGGCACCGCCGGCGTGGGCATCGCCGACCAGCTGCGCGACGCGATCGTCCGCGACGGTGCGGACCAGGACACGGCGACCCGGCAGATCTGGTGCATCGACAAGCAAGGGCTGCTCACCGACGACATGCACGACCTGAGCGACTACCAGGCCCCGTACGCCCGGCCGGCCGGCGAGGTCACGGGCTGGCGTCGCGACGGCGGCGTCGGGCTCCACGAGGTCGTCGCCCGGGTCGAGCCGACCATGCTGATCGGCACCTCGACCGTGCACGGCGCGTTCACCGAGGCGGTCGTCAGGGAGATGGCCGCGCACGTGGACCGGCCCGTCATCTTCCCGCTGTCCAACCCGACCGAGCGCATCGAGGCGATGCCGGACCAGCTCATCCCGTGGACCGACGGCCGCGGCCTGATCGCCACCGGCATCCCGGTCCCGCCGGTCACCTACAAGGGCGTCACCCACGGCATCGGGCAGGCGAACAACGCCCTGCTCTACCCCGGTCTCGGTCTCGGCGCCGTCGTGGCCGGGGCGAGACGGATCAGCGACGGGATGTTCGCCGCCGCCGCCGAGGCCGTCGCCGGCCTCGTCGACGTGAGCACGCCGGGCGCCTCCCTGCTGCCGCACGTGGAGAACCTGCGCACGGTGTCGGCGACCGTCGCCGTGGCGGTCGCGAAGCAGGCCGCCGACGAGGGCCTGGCCCGTGTCGAGCTGACCGATCCTGTCCAGCAGGTGCAGGACGCGATGTGGCGGCCCGAGTACCGTCCGGTCAGGGCCGGGTGACGATGATGGCCGCACGCCGGACAGCCGGCGACGACCGGGCCGGGGAGCATGGCGCGCCCGAGATCCGGGACGTGCCGATCGGTATCGACGCCGCCGGCACCCGCACCGAGACCGACTCGCTCGGCCCGGTCGCCGTGCCTGCCGACCACTACTGGGGCGCGCAGACGCAGCGCTCCCTGGTGCACTTCGACATCGGCGACGATCGCATGCCGAAACAGGTCTACCACGCCTACGGCTACGTCAAGAAGGCCGCGGCAACCGTCAACGCCCGCGCCGGACGGATGCCGCAGTGGAAGGCGGACCTGATCTCGCGGGTGGCCGACGAGGTGATCGCCGGCGAGCTGGACAGCGAGTTCCCGTTGTACGTGTGGCAGACCGGCTCCGGCACCCAGTCGAACATGAACGTCAACGAGGTGATCTCCAACCGGGCGATCCAGCTCGTCGGCGGGCAGCTGGGATCCAAGACCCCGGTGCACCCCAACGACGACGTCAACATGGGGCAGTCGTCCAACGACACCTTTCCCACTGCCATGCACGTCGCCGCCGTGACCGCGATCGAGGGGCACCTGCTGCCGGCGCTCATCAGGCTGCACGACGCCACCGCGGTCAAGAGCCGTGACTGGGCGGACGTCGTCAAGATCGGCCGGACCCATCTGGAGGACGCCACCCCGCTCACCGTCGGCCAGGAGTGGTCCGGCTACGCCGCCCAGCTCGAGGACGCCGCCGACCACCTCGCCTCGACCACGCGGGGCCTGTACCGCCTGGCGATGGGCGGCACCGCCGTCGGCACCGGCCTCAACGCCCCGCCGGGCTTCGGCACGGACGCCGCCAAGGTGATCGCGGAGCTGACCGGTCGGCCGTTTGTCACCGCGCCCAACAAGTTCGCCGCCCAGGGCTCCCTCGACCTGCTGGTGCGCGTGTCGGCCGCGCTGCGCGGGATCGCCACGGCACTGTTCAAGTTCGCCAACGACGTGCGCTGGCTCGGGTCCGGCCCACGCGCCGGCCTCGGCGAGCTCCGCCTCCCCGCCAACGAGCCCGGCTCCTCGATCATGCCCGGCAAGGTCAATCCGACCCAGGCCGAGGCGATGCTCATGGTCTGCATCCAGGTGCTCGGATCGGACACCGCGGTGGCCGTCGCCGGCAACGAAGGCAACTTCGAACTCAACGCCTTCCGCCCCGTCGTCATCAACAACGTCCTGCACTCCGTGCGCATCCTCGCCGACGCCGCCGACCACTTCCGCGAGTTCCTCGTCGAAGGCGTCCAGCTCAACCGCGACCAACTGCGGCACGACGTCGAACGCTCGGTCATGATGGTCACCGCGTTGTCCCCGGTCATCGGCTACGACAAGGCGTCGGAGATCGCACACCTGGCCATCGACGAAGGCCTGACCCTCAAGGAGGCGGCGCTGCGGCGGGGCGTGAGCGACGAGACGTACCAGCGGATCGTCGTGCCCGAGAACCTGACCCACGCGGGCGCCGCCGACGTGGTCTCGCACGCCTGACGCGGTTCAAGCGCCGGCTACGACACCAGCGAACCGACGTTCTGGTCCAGGTACCAGCCGTACGGGCCGGGATGAGCACCCGTGTCCGCCTGCGGCTCGTAATGCCGGTGGTAGATGGCGGCCACCAGTTCGCTGCGGCTGCGCACGCCGACCTTCGGCCATGAGGCCGCGCTCGCGTTGCCCGAGGACGACCACCGAGACCTCGACGACCTGCTGGCCGACCTGCAGGAACGCTTCGGCACCCTGCGCACCGGGGCCGACCCGGCGGCCGGGCTCGCCTGGTACCGCGACCTCGCCCGGTACGTCGGGACGACGCTGCACCACCTGCACGAGGAGGAGACAGCCGTCATGGCCGCGATCTGGCAGGTGCGCACCGACGAGGAACTGGTGGCCTGCCGTGAGCAGTTTCTCGCCGCCACGCCCGCCGCGGTGACCCGGACCTCGATCCGATGGCTGCTGCCCGCGCTCGAGCGTCCCGCCCGGCTGGCGTGGCTCACCGGCCTCGCCGCCGCTCCGGCAGCGGTCCGGGGAGCCGTCGCCGACGTGGCGCAGCAGGTCCTCCCCCGCGACGACGCGGCACAGGCACGCGCCGCACTGGGCCTGAGCTGAAGCACGGCAGCCGGTCCACAATGGACCGGCCGCCCGACGCGCCGATGTCCGCTCCGGTGCCCCACGAGGTGCGTGGGATCGATGCGGCGGGTGGGCCGAGGCACGCCGGCCGGACGCCACTCACCCGCGCCCTGCTCGACCCGCACGTCCATCCAGTCAAGGAGTGAGCCCGAAGCTATCGCGTGTACGTCCCGCCGCCGGCACCGTCTACGGCGGGTGGCGCCGACGTGGCCGGCTGCCTGCTGCTCGTGTGCCGGTTGCCGGTGCGGGACCTGCGCCGGCGTCCGAACCGTCCGCGAATCGCGGCGACAATGAAGGTGATGAGTGCGGTGAATTACTCGGAAGCGAACTCCGCCGCCATACCGATGCGGTCACCGAACTGTGGTGACGCGATCACGTTTTCCGTCGTGTACCAACGCCTTTCCTCGCGTGACGCGCCCACGCGATCCGGGTGAGGCGAATTCCGCCCGGTCCACCACGAGGTGCCCCGCAACCGATCGCCCCCTGAACGAACGAGACCACGCCGGCCACTCACTGACGCTCGTAAGAATAATTGCCGAATAGATCGGTCAACTGCGGGTCACATTATTATTCGCCACCTACGAAAATGGATCCGGCACCGCGCCCGATATAGGCTGTCAGGGACACGCCGAGAAATGCGTAAATCGCATCGAAGCAGCCTTCACTCGTGACATAGGGGATGCGGAACAGCGCCCCTTCGGACAACGATCTCCTCGACGGAGATCCGATCGATACCAGCCACGATGGGACTCACGGCAAACCTGGTCGAGTTCGGCAGGACGATCCGGCGCCAGTGTCGGCGCCGGTGGTCGGTGACGTCACCGGCCGGCCTTGCGTGGCAGGTCGTGGCCCTGTGCCTGGTGGCCGGCCTGTTGCTCGGCGTCGCGCTGCACACGGCAGTGACCGCCTTTGACGATCGTGGCCGGCAGGCGCGCGCCGCGCACACCTCACACCAGGCGGTGGTCACCGCCGCGCTCGTGCGCACAGGGGTGCTGGCGATGGAGCACGGCGAGCACCGCTACGTCGTCACCGGCGACCCGGCACACCTGCGGTCGTGGGCGAGGGCCCGGGCCATGGTCGAGTCGCGCATCGCGCAGTTGCCACGCCTCACGGCCGACCGGCCGGCGCAGGCGACACTCGCGGCCGGACTCGACCAGCAGATCAGGCAGTATCTCGACACCCACCCGGCGAGCGCCATCAAGGCCCTGCGTCCCGGGCCGACAGCCGCTCCCGACCTCGGCCGGCTGACCAGCGACCAGCACCAGCTCGACGCCATCCGCCATACCGCTGAACGATTCGTCGGCAACGAGCGCCGTCATGCGGCGGCGCAGGAAACCCGCGCTGAGCGCGCCTTCACCCGAGCCGGGACGGCGACCGGGTTGGGAATCATCACCTGCCTGTTCGTCGTACCGGTCTTAATCACCTACACGACCAGGGTCATCGTCCGGCCGGTACGGACCGCGGCTGCCATGGCCGACAAGCTCGCCGCCGGCACGCAGACGGGCCGAATGCCGACGGACGGACCGCATGAGATCGGCCTGCTGCAGCGCTCCTTCAACACGATGGCGCTGTCCCTGCAGCGCCACCACGACGACTTGAACCGGGTCGTCGTGGAGCAGACGGCGCTGCGACGCATCGCCAGCCTCATGGCCTGCACCGAGGCACCGGACGCCGTCTTCGACACCATCACCGGGCAGGCCGGACGACTGTTCGAGGCCGACACGGCGCTGCTCGTCCGGTACGACAGCGACGGAGCAGGCACGATCCTCGCGGCGTGGGCCGGCGACCACCCGTCCGACCGCACCGGCAAGCGTCCGCTCGTCGGCGAGCGCACACCGTTGCCGCTGCGGGACACGACCGGCCGGATGCGGGCGCTGCGCCAGTCGTTCTGCCGGCATGTCGGCTGGGAACGGCCGGACATGCCGGTAGCGGCGGACGGCGTGGCCGGCAGCACGCGCGGCGTGGGTGCCCCGATCATGGTGCGGGGTCAGGTATGGGGGGCACTCGCCCTGCTCGGCGAGGCCGGTGGCCGGCTGCGCCGCGACGACACCGAACGCACCGCCGACTTCACCGACCTCGCCGGCCTGGTGGTGGACACCGTCGAGGCCCGCATCCGACTGGCCGCCGTCAGCGCCCGCCTGATCGACGCGGGCGACGAGACGCGCCGCAAACTCGAGCGCGACCTGCACGACCGCATCCAGCATCACCTGATCGCGGTCATCCTGCGGCTGCGCATGCTCGAGGCCGACATGACCGGGCGCGACGCCACCGAAGGTGGCACCGCTACCGGGCCGGTGATCGCCGATCAGGTCGCCACCATCGACGGCGACCTCGCCAACGTGGTCGAGGAGGTCCAGACGATCGCTCACGGCGTGTACCCGGCGATCCTCACCCAACGCGGGCTCGAGGCGGCGCTCGACGCCATGGCACGCCGCTCACCCATCCCGATCGAGCGCCACATCGACCTGTCCCCCGCCCTGCCGCCCGTCCTGCAGACCAGCGTGTACGACATCGTGGCCGAGTCACTGGCGAACACGACCAAGCACGCGCACGCCTCGCACCTGCGCATCATCGCCCACCAGGACGGTCAGAAGGTCTGGCTGCGTATCGAGGACGACGGTGCCGGCGGCGCCGACTCCGGCCGCGGCACGGGCATCCGCAGCCTCACCGACCGCGTCCAGGCACTCGGCGGCACCGTGCAGCTGCACAGTCCACGAGGCGAGGGCACCCGGCTGATCATCACCCTCCCGCTGCACCAAGCCGAACCCCCGGCCTGACGACGAGGAGTCCACGCCACTCGTATCGTCCCTTTCTGGTGCCGTCCGCCGGATCGCCGCCCCCTTGACAATCGCCAGCGGGCTCATGGTCATCAACCAGGCCCGCCTGCTCGCCACCCACTGCAACATCATCAATAGCTGATGCTCACAAAACGGTACTAAAGTTGCATTATGCGTGCGGATCCGCTGTCATTTCTGGTACGGTCCACGCCGCCGTCCCGACGGTTGGGGATCATGGTCGCCATCCTCCTCATCGCGGTGGAGACCCTGCTCGCCGGACCGCTCCAGACGTATACGAAACAGTCGTCCCCGAGCGTCATCTACATGCTCGGCATCGTGGCGATCTCAGTGCTGTGGGGACTGTGGCTCGGGGTGGTCACAGCGCTGGTGAGCGTCGTCGCATTCCTGATCTTCTACGTGCATCCCATCGGCAGCCTCGTCGACGCGGACCTCCGAGACGTGGTTCAACTCGCCGTCTTCGTCGTCGTAGCACTCGTGACCAGCGCACTGGCGGACCTGTCCCGACAGCGGACGGCACAGGCCCAGGAGTCCGATCTCACGGCTGAGCTGACTCGTCTGCTGCTCGACACCGACGACGTCGCCGCGGTGCTGCCCGCTGTGTCGCAGCGGATCGCGCGTTCGCTCGATCTGCCGGCCACGGCGGTCGACATCACAACGGCTGCCCGCCAACCCGGACCCGGGAGTCGCGAACCGGACGAGACCGTCCCCGACGGTGCGGAGATGACGGTGTTTCCGCTCGGCGACGGCGACACCGTGCTGGGGACACTGCGCGTGTCCGCCGACCTGTCGGAGCGGGATGAACCGCGTTTGCGGCGGCAGGTCGTGCCGCCGCTCGCATCGCTGCTGCGCGCCGCACGCGAACGCGGCGCGATGCTCGAAACACTCACGGTCCGCGGCGAAAAGCTGGAACTGCTCGCCGGTCAGCAGGCCGCACTGCGGCGGGTGGCGACGCTCGTCGCTCGCGGCGCCAACCCGGCCGAGGTTTTCGACGCGGTCACGACAGAGGTGAGCCGGCTCCTCGGCGGCCGTCCCACGACGCTGATGCACTACGAGCCCGATGGCACGGTCACGATCGTCTCGACCAACCAGCCGGGCGTGTCGACACGTTTCGCCGTCTGCCGCCGGCCCGCAGACGGCGACGTCGCAGGGCTCGTGTGGCGCACCGGTCGAACCGCCCGGATCGACAGCTGCACCGGCACTCCCCACGCGGCCCGCATACACGAGCTGGGCATCTGCGCCGCGGTCGGGGTGCCGATCGTGGTCGAGGACCACCTGTGGGGCACGGCGGTCGTCACCTCCATGCGGCCCGACCCCATGCCCCCGGACGCGGAGGAACGCGTCAAGGCCTTCACCGACCTCACCGCCACCGCTATCGCCAACGCCGACAGCCGCGCCCAGCTCGTCGCATCCCGCGCCCGCCTCGTCACCGCCGCCGACGAGGCACGCCAACGCATCGAGCGCAACCTGCACGACGGGGCGCAACAACAACTCGTCGCCATCAGCCTCGAGTTGCGTGCCGCCGAAGAGGCCAGCACGCCGGCCGATCAGGTACAGGCACAGCTGGCGCATGCGGCGACCAGCCTCAACGACGTCGTGGCGAGCCTGCGGGAACTCGCCCGGGGCATCCATCCAGCTGTCCTCACCACAGGCGGCCTCAAACCAGCGCTCAAGGCGCTCGCCCGCCGATCCGCGGTCCCGGTCACGCTCCACCTGGACAACGACCGCCGGCTGCCCAGGGCGGTCGAGATCGCCGCATACTATGTCGTGTCGGAAGCACTGACGAACGCGGCCAAGCACGCCCACGCGTCGGTCGTCCACATCGAGGTGCGATTCCAGCCCGACACGCTCCAACTCGCCGTCCACGACGACGGCGTCGGCGGCGCAAACCCCGCCGGCGGATCGGGACTCACCGGCCTCCAGGACCGCGTCGAGGCACTCGGTGGACACATGACGATGACGAGCCCGCCCGGCTCCGGCACGTCGCTGCTGGTCATCATCCCGATCGGCACCACCGGCCAGGCCGTCCCGCTGCCGGCGTCGTCCGGCAGCCGCCGGTAGCGGTCTCGATCCGCCGGACAACGGGCTCATCTGCCTGCTTCCGCGCACCGAGCGGCCACCAAGACCGCCCGGAGCGCTGTCAGCGTTGCGCCGGTGTGCTCAGCAATGCCCGGCCCACGACGGCCAGGGCGACGGCCTGGCTCACGGCCCCCGCGACCTCGAACCACTCGGTGCCGACGATCAGGCCGGTGACGTGCAACGGCGCCCAGGCGCCCAGCGCGACGGCGACCCATGGGGCCACCGCGCGGCTGCGGAACAGCGCCACGGCGAGCAGTACGGTGCCGACGAGGTTGCCGAGGACGAACAGGAGGAACACCCACAGCATCAACGGGTCGGCCTGCGCCTCGTCGAGGACCGCGGCGAACTCGGCCGTCGCCCCTGTGCGCCGCGCCATGGCGAGCGTGACGAACGTGCCCGAGACGATGGCGAGGTAGCAGATGTAGCCGCCCGCGGTGAGCGCGGCAGCGATGCCGGCGAGCTTGCGGCTGCGGTCGCCGACGAGCCGCTTGACGCCGAGGACGGCGGGCACGACGAGCAGGCTGCCCACCATCGCCGCGAGGGCGGAGAGCCGCGTCAGCCCGGGATGCGCGGCGGCGAGCGCCAGGGCGCCGGCCCCGTCGCTGTCGCTGCCGCCGTCGCGCGTGGCCCAGGCGTACGCGCTGTTGGCGACGACGAATCCCCAGGGTGCGATGAAGAGCGCCGCCGCGAGCGCGGTGGGGCGGCGCGGCGTCGTGGAGGTTTCGGTTGCGGTGTCCAGCATGACTCTCCAATCGGATTGCCGGCCGAGGCCGGCGCTAGGAGGACGCCCCGACGGGGCGTACGCGCAGCGCGGGAGCGACGAGGGCGACGCAGAGCAGGGTGACGACGATCCCGACCAGGGCGGCGACCCTGGCCGCGGACGGCGCCGTGGCGACGAAGAACGCGGGCACCGCGGTCAGCGCGGAGAGCAACCGGGTGACGATGACCGTGACGGCGCCGGCCCGGGACCGGTTCGGCCACGCGAGCACGACACCGGCGAGGGTGCCGAGGCCGAGCACAGCGCCGATCACGAACACCGCGACGGGCGGGCCGTCGGTGCCGAGCGGCAGCGAGACGATGTCGGCGAGGCCGAGCAGGCCGGCGATGACCAGGCCTACGGTGAGCGGAACTGAGCGTTTCAAGGACGCCTCCGGACGTGGGACGGGATGCCAGTGGGCACAGCGTGCAGGTTGTGGCCGTCGGCCGGATCTGTGCCAGCACCCGGAGTAGTTCCGTACTGGCACGTATTCGCGCAGGTGGCGGGCGCCGCTACGGTGGTGCGATGTACGCGAAGCGGCTGATGGCGTACCTCGCCGGGGCGTTGGTGCTCGCGGCCGCCGTCTTCGGGGTCTACCTCGCGGTGGTCGCCGGGAACGCCTCGGCCGCCGTGGAGGTCACGGTGGGCGGCCTGTTGGGACTGTCGTCCGCTCTCCTCGGCGTGGTGGTGGCGACCCGCCGCCCGCGCAACGTGGTCGGCCTGCTGCTCGTCTGCACCGGCGCCGTGTTCGTCGGGGTCGTCGTCGGCGACCTGTACCCCGCCGCGGCGGCCGTCGACGCGCGCCTGCCGGTGTCGGGCGTCTACGTCGACCTCTCCCGCGGCGACTGGATGCTGCTGTACGTTCCACCGGCCCTGCTGTTCCTGCTGGTACCCGATGGGCGGGTGCCGGGACCGCGCTGGCGCTGGGTCGCCGTCGGGATGCTGGTCGTGCCGGTGCTGTTCATCCTCGTGGCGGCCTTCGACCCGGGCCCGGCGCCGCACTACCCCGGTGTGGCGAAAGCGTTCCGCGCGCCGCCCGAGGTGCTTGATGCCATCGAGGTCGTGGGCTTCGCGTTGCTGCCGGTCTTCCTCGGCCTGCTCGTCGCGTCGCTCGCGTCGATCGTCGTCCGGTACCGCCGCACCGGGAGCGCCGTCGAGCGCGCACAACTCAAGTGGTTCGTCCTGGGTGCGAGCTTCCTGCCGATCACGCTCCTGCTCTGCTGGGCCGGCTACCTGCTGTTCGACCGGCCCGAGCTCGGCCTCGCCGGGCTGATCGCGACCTACTTCGCCATCCCGGCGTCCACCACGATCGCGCTGCTCAAGCACGACCTGTACGACGTCGACCGGGCACTGAGCGCGACGGTCACCTACGGCCTCGCGACGGCGATGCTGCTGGCCTTCTACACGGCCGCGTCGTTTGTGGTCGGCCTCGGCGCGGGCCGGGGCTCGCCGGTCGCGGCCGCGGCCGCGACGGCGATCTGCGCCGCCGCGCTCGCGCCGATGCGCAACCGCCTGCAACGCTTCGTCGACCACCGGCTCTACCCGGCCCGGCAGGCCGCCCTCGCCGCGATCGAGGACCTGCGCAGGCGGACCGACGCCGGCAGTGCCCGGCCCGAGCAGCTGGAGAGCGTGCTGCGCACGGCCCTTCGTGACCCCGGCCTGCGGGTCGGGTACCGGCTCCCCGGATCGGCCACGATGCTCGACACTGCGGGGCAGCCGGTCGAGCCGGATCCCTCCCGCCCCGGCCGGTCGGCCACGGTGCGGTTGGGCGGCAACACCATCGGCATCATCGCGGCCGGCGGTGCGGCGAGCCGGGAGCTGCTGCGGGAAGTGGCCTCGGCGAGTTCGCTGCTGGTCGAGGTCGTCCGGCTACGGGCCGAGCTGGCCTCGGCGCTGGAGGCGGCGGAGGCGAGCCGGGCCCGGCTGCTGTCCGCGGGGTACGAGGAGCGGCGGAGGCTCGAGCGCGATCTGCACGACGGCGCCCAGCAACGACTCGTCGCGCTCGGCATGCGGCTCCGGCTGGCCCAGCGGCACCTCGACGACGGCGGGCTCGACATCGACGGCCTGCTCGACCAGTCGGTGGCCGAGCTGAGCAACGCCGTCACCGAGCTGCGCCAGATCGCGCACGGGCTGCGGCCGAGCAGCCTCGACGACGGGCTCGACCGCGCGCTCGGCGCGATGGTGAGCCAGATACCGATCCCGGTGACGCTGGATCTGCGAGCGGCCGGCGTGATCCCCGACGACCTGGCGACGACGGCGTACTACGTGGTCACCGAGGCGACGACGAACGCCGTCAAGCACGCGGGGCCCACGGCGATCGGCGTCACCGTCTGCCGCGACACGGGCTCCCTGACCGTCCGGGTGCACGACGACGGTTGCGGCGGGGCGGCCGTCCACCCCGGGTCCGGTCTGGGCGGTCTCGCCGATCGGGTCGCCGCGGCCGGCGGCCGGCTTCGGGTCGCGAGCCCGGCCGGGGGAGGTACCACAGTGGAGGCGGTGCTGCCGTGCGAATCGTGATCGGTGAGGACTCGGCCCTGTTCCGCGAGGGACTGGCGTGCCTGCTGGCCGACGCCGGGCACGAGGTGGTGGCGAAGGCCCACGATGCTCCGTCCCTGCTGGAGGCGGTCGAGCTGGCGCGGCCCGATCTGGCGATCATCGACATCCGGATGCCCCCGGACCGCACCGACGACGGCGCCCGCGCCGCCCGGCGGATCCGCGAGACCCAGGCCGGTTGCGGCATCGTCCTGCTCTCCCAGCACATCGAGAGCAGGCACTCCGTCGAACTCGTCGCGCACGGCGGGTTCGGCTATCTCCTCAAGGACCGGGTCCTCGACGTCGACGACTTCCTCGACGCGCTGCGCAGGATCGGTGCCGGCGGCTCCGCATTGGACCCCGAGGTGGTGCGCCGGCTCGTCGGCGGGCAGCGGAGCGACCGGCTGCTCGCCTCGCTCACCGGACGCGAACGTGACGTGCTGGCCCTCATGGCCGAGGGACTGACCAACATCGGCATCGCTCGCCGGCTCTGGCTCGCCGACCGGACGGTCGAGGCACACGTCAGCTCGATCATGAACAAGCTGGGGCTGCCCATGTCGGACGAGGGCCACCGGCGGGTGCTGGCGGTGCTCGCGTATCTCGACCAGGCTTGAAGCGGGCCCGGCCACCACAGCGTCCGTGTCAGGGCGTGGCCGGAGCGGCGGTGCGCAGCCGACCGGCAACGGCCAGGCGGACGACGACTATCAGCCCCGGTCACACGCCTGAAGATGCTCGGACAGTCCTGCCGCACATCAGATGTCGGTCACACGCAGGCCGGAATGTGCCTTGTAGCGACGGTTGATGCTGATGAGATTGGCGGTGAACGCCTCGACCTGGTGGGCATTGCGCAGCCGGCCACCGTAGACGCCTCGCATGCCGGGGATGGTGGCCACGAGCTGCTGGACGAGGTCGACGGCTTCGCGGTCGTCACCGAGCACCAGCACGTCACTGTCAACGAACTCGACCGCGGGATCGTCCAGCAGCACCGCGCTGACGTGGTGGAAGGCCGCGACGACCCGGCTCTCGGGCAGCAGGGCCGCGGCCTGCTCGGCCGCGGAGCCTTCCGGCACACGGAGCGCGAACGCACCCTTGCCGTCGAACCCGAGCGGATTGACACAATCCACGACCAGCTTTCCCGCCAGGGCCGGCGCCAGCTCGGTGAGGAGCTCCGCGTGCGCTTCCCACGGCACCGCCACGATGACGGCCTCGCCGAGGAGCGCCGCCGCGAGGTTGTCCGCACCCTCCACCTGTCCGCCCGTCGCGGCCTCGAGTTCCCCGGCGGCGGCCCGCGCGCGGTCAGCGGTGCGGCTGCCGAGGACCACCCGCAGGCCGGCGGCGGCAAACCGGCGCGCGAGACCACGCCCCTGCGGCCCGGTGCCGCCGAGGACGGCGACGGTCCGGATTCCTGGATTCGTCAATGTGTTCGCCTCCATGTCGAGCGTCGGTATCGGGGGTCTGGTCACGCGGTCGCCGCGAAGGCGTCCGCGAGCACATCCAGCCCTTCGGAGAGCAGCTGCTCGGGGATCACCAGCGGGGGCAGGAAGCGCAGGACGTTGCCGTTGGTGCCGCACGTCAGGGTGAGCACGCCTTGTGCGTGGCAGTACGCCGACACCGCAGCCGCCCGCCCGGGGTCGGGCGTGCGCCCGTCCGCGGTGACGAGTTCGACGGCGACCATCGCGCCCCGTCCACGGACGTCACCGATCGCCGGGTGGCGCTCGGCCAGCCCTCGCAGCCTGCTGAACATCAGCTCGCCGATGCGCCGGGCCGCAGCGTTCAGGTCCTGGCTCCGCATGAGCTCGATGGCGCCGAGCGCGGCGGCACAGGCGACCGGGTTGCCGCCGTACGTCCCGCCGAGCCCGCCGGGGTGCACGGCGTCCATGATCTCGGCGCGGCCGGTCACCGCGGCGAGCGGCAGGCCGCCCGCGATGCCCTTCGCCGTGGTGATCAGATCGGGGACGACGCCCTCGTGGTCACAGGCGAACCAGTCGCCGGTGCGGCAGAAGCCGGTCTGGATCTCGTCGGCGACGAAGACCACGCCGTTGCTCCGCGCCCATTCGGCGAGCCGGGGCAGGAATCCCTTGGCCGGCACGACAAATCCACCCTCGCCGAGGATCGGCTCGATCACGACGCACGCGACGTTGGCCGCGCCGACCTGCTTGTCGATCACGTCGATGGCCCGGTCGGCCGCGTCGGTCCCGTCGACGGCGGTGACCTCGCGGAACGGGTAGGACATCGGCGCCCGGTGGACTTCGCCGGCGAACGGTCCGAATCCTTGTTTGTACGGCATGTTCTTCGCGGTCATCGCCATGGTGAGGTTGGTGCGGCCGTGGTAGGCGTGGTCGAAGACGACAACGGCGTGCCGGCCGGTGTGCGCCCGGGCGATCTTGACGGCGTTCTCGACCGCCTCCGCCCCGGAGCTGAGCAGGACCGACTTCTTCGCATGGTCGCCGGGGGTCAGCCGGGCAAGCTCTTCGCAGACATCGACGTAGCCGTCGTACGGGGTGACCATGAAGCAGGTGTGGGTGAACGCCCGCACCTGATCGGCGACCCGCGCGGCGACCGGCGGGGCCGCGTTGCCGACACCGGTGACAGCGATGCCCGAGGCAAGGTCGATCAGCGAGTTGCCGTCCACGTCGCGCAGCACGCCACCACCGGCCGCCTCGATGAACACCGGCAGCGTGGTGCCGACACCACCGGCGACGAACCGTTGGCGGCGGGCGAAGCGCTCGCGTGACACCGGACCGGGGATCTCGGTGACGAGGCGGCGGGACTGGGGCAGCTCGGGTCCCCCGGCGATCGACGTTGACATGACGCCACCGTAGGCCGGCCGCCGATCGGGCAGCGTTCTCCGATCGGTACAAGACGTGTCCGGGCACCTGTACAGTACGGACAAACAACCCGGAGCCGGTGGAGGTGCCAGTGCCCGCGACTCTCGGCGCGTTGCTGGCGAATCCGCACCTCGGGCTGCGGCTGCTGACCGATCCCGGTCCGGAGTCGGCCGCGCTCGCGGTGCCGATCCGGTGGGTGGCGACCAGCGAGCTCGACGACCCCACGCCATACCTGCAGGGCGGCGAACTGCTGCTGACCACCGGCCTGCGCCTGCCACGGGGCAAGGCACGGATCACCGCCTACATCGACCGGCTCCTCGACGCCGGCGTCGTCGGCCTCGGCTACGGCGTCGGGCTCGTCACCGACACGGTGCCGGCGACGCTCGTCCGGGTGGCCCGCGAGCGGGGCCTGCCGCTCGTCGAGGTCGACCAGCCGACGCCGTTCATCGCCGTCAGCAAGGCGGTCTCCGACCTGCTCGCCGCGGAGTTGTACGCCGACGTGACCCGGGGATTCACTGGGCAACAGGCGTTGACCCGGGCGGCGGTCACCGGCCGGGCACCCGGGGTCGTCAACCGCCTCGCCGCGCTGCTGCGAGGGCGGGTGGCGCTCCTGGACCGCAACGGGCAGACCCGGCACTGTTCGCCGCCGTCCGCGCAGGCGTTGGCCGGCACGGTCGCCGGCGAGCTGAGCCGACTGCGCGGACGCCGGCCTGCCGCCCTGGCGTTGGTCGAGGGTGATTCGCATGTGGTCGTGCATCCGCTGGCCCTCTCGTCGGGTGGACGCGAGTTCCTCGTCGTGGGGCTCGACCGGGCTCCGGGCACCACGGACCGGTCCCTGGTCAACGTCGCGACCGCGCTGCTGTCGTTCGATCTGGAGCAGGCGAGGGCTGAGCGGGCCGCGCTCCGGTCGGCGGCACTGCTGCGGTTGCTGCTCGACGGCGTCGACCTCACCGAGGAGGTGCTCACCGGACTCGGCGGGGCACTGCTGGCCCGCCGGCCGCTCCGGGTCACGGCGCTGACCGGCCAGCCGGCGGTCCTCGACGAGCTGCTGTTCGAACTGCTGGCCGGGCTCGGGGACCACGTGCTCGCGGCCGTCGTCGACGGTGATCTGATCACCGTGACGGCCACCCGCGCCGACCAGGACCTCCTGATGCGAAGCGTTCCCGGCGACCGGTCCGTCGCGGCCGGCACGAGCCGCGCACACACCACGTCCGAGGTGGCACAGGCCGTCCGCCAGGCCCGTGAGGCCGCGGCCGGGGCCCGCCACCTGGTGCCGGCGGTCCTCGACTACGAGCAGTTCCGTGGCACGAGCGTGGTGGACCTGATGGACCTGTCCGTCCTGTCGGCCTACACGGACAGCCTGCTGGACCCGATCGACGAGTACTGCCGGACCACCGGGATCGACCTGGTGACGTCCCTGGCTGTCTGGCTCGCGCATCACGGTCAGTACGACCCCGCGGCGGCCGCCCTCCACATCCACCGGCACACCCTCCGGTACCGGGTGCAGAAGGCGGAGGCGCTGCTCAAGCGCGATCTCGGCACCGCCGACGCCCGGATGGAGCTCTGGTTCGCCATCACCGTCCGGCAGCGGAGGCTGTCCACTCCGGCCAAACGAACGGACGGTTCCTCGCCACGATGAACAATGGTGATCACTGCGGCCTTGCCTAGCTTGGCAGCCATGACCGACTTGATGCCGCTGTGGATCGCCGGAGCTGCGGTTCATGGGGAGACGACGTTCGAGATCCGCAACCCGTACGACAACCACCTCGTCGCCACGACGAGCTACGCCACCGACGACCAGGTGGAACGGGCGGTCGCCGCCGCTGCCGCCGTCCGCCACGAGGCCGCCGCACTGCCGATCCACACCCGCGCCGACGCGCTGGCCGAGGCCGGCCGGGCCGTCGCCGAGCGGGCCGAGGAGTTCGCCCGGCTGATCACGGCGGAGAGCGGCAAGCCACTGTTCTGGGCCCGCGCCGAGGTGGGCCGCGCGATCTCGGTGTTCCGCGTGGCCGCGGAAGCCACCCGCGTCTGGTCGGGCGAGGTGATGCGGCTCGACACGGACGGTGCCGCCGAGGGCCGGCTCGCCTACGTCCGCCGGGTCCCCAAAGGTCCCGTGCTCGCCGTCTCCCCGTTCAACTTCCCGCTGAACCTGGTCGTGCACAAGGTCGCCCCGGCGATCGCGGTGGGTGCCCCGGTCGTCGTCAAGCCGGCGCCCAGGACTCCGCTCTCGGCGCTGCTGCTCGGTGAGATCATCGCCGGGCTCCGGCTGCCCGCCGGCATGGTGAGCGTGATCAACGTGCCCGACACGAAGGCCCCGGCGTTGGTGGCCGACGACCGCCTGCCGATCGTCTCCTTCACCGGCTCCGGCCCGGTCGGTACGGCCATCGCGGCGGCCGTCCCGCACAAGCACGTCGTCCTCGAACTCGGGGGCAACGCGGCGGCCTACGTCGGCGCCGACTTCTGCCGGCCGGGAGACCTGGACCGGGCGGCCGGGCGGATCGCGACCTTCGCCAACTACCAGGCCGGCCAGTCCTGCATCAGCGTCCAGCGCGTATTCGCCGACGCGGCGGTGTACGGGGAGGTGAAGCAGCGCCTCGTGGCCGCGGTCGAGGCGCTGCCCACCGGTGACCCCGCCGACGAGCGGACCAGGGTCGGCCCGCTGATCGACGCGGCGGCGGCCGAACGGGTGGAGCACTGGGTGGACGAGGCCGTCGCCGCCGGTGCGCGGCTGCTCACCGGCGGCGTCCGCAACGGCACCACCTACGCCCCGACCGTGCTCGAAGACGTCCCGGCCGACGCCAAGGTGATGTGCGAGGAGGTCTTCGGGCCGGTCGTCGTCCTGCACCAGGTCGACGGCGCCGACGACGCCTTCCACCGGATCAACGACTCCAGGTTCGGCCTCCAGGCGGGGGTCTTCACCCACGACATCCAACTGGCGTTCCGGGCCCACCGTGAGCTCGAGGTCGGCGGCGTCATCATCGGCGACGTGCCGTCCTACCGTGCCGACCAGATGCCCTACGGCGGTGTCAAGGGCTCCGGCGTCGGACGCGAGGGCGTGCGCTTCGCGATGACCGACTACACCTACGAGCGGGTCATGGTGCTGACCGGCGTCGACCTGTAGGACCGCGGGCTCAGCCGCGGCCCCGCGCCGGCCCGCCTGAGGCCATCGCGGACAGCAGTTCGTACGCGACGTGGGCACCGGCGAACCCGGTCAGCTGGGCATGGTCGTACGCCGGTGCCACCTCGACGACGTCCGCCGAGACGATGTTGAGGTCCCGCAGCGACCGCAGGACGGCGAGCAGTTCACGACTGGTCAGTCCGCCGGGCTCGGGCGTGCCGGTGCCCGGCGCGTGCGCCGGATCCAGCACGTCGATGTCCACCGAGACGTAGACCGGCCGGTCGCCGATCCGCGCGTGGATCCGCTCGATCGCACCGGCCACTCCGTCGGCGGCGATGTCCGGGCAGGTCACCGCGGTGAACCCGAGGCGCCGGTCGTCGGTGAGGTCGTCCGGTCCGTACAGCGGCCCCCGGACGCCGACGTGCACACTGGCTTCCCGGTCGATCAGGCCTTCCTCGGAGGCACGGCGGAACGGGGTGCCGTGCGTGTACGCCGCGCCGAAGTAGGTGTCCCAGGTGTCCAGGTGGGCGTCGAAGTGCACCACCGCGACCGGTCCGTACCGGCGGGCCACCGACCGCAGCAGCGGCAGCGCGATGGTGTGGTCACCGCCGATGGTCAGCAGCCGGCTGTCCGTGCCGAGCAACGCGTCGGCGCCGCGTTCGATGTCCGTGATCGCCTCCTCGATCACGAACGGGCTGCACGCGATGTCTCCGGCGTCGACCACCTGCATGGCCGCGAACGGTTCGACGTCGAGCACCGGATTGTACGGCCGGAGCAGCCGGGAGCTCTCCCGGACGTGTGCCGGGCCGAACCGGGCGCCGGGCCGGTACGACACGCCGGTGTCGAACGGCACCCCGACCACGGCGACGTCGTAGCGGGTGACCTGGTCCAGCCGGGGAAGGCGGGCGAAGGTGGCCGGCCCGGCGAACCTGGGCACCCGACTTGCGTCCACCGGGCCGGTGGGCACGGCGGGATCGCCTTCGGTGGTGCCGGCCGGGCCGGCCTTCGAGATGTGGGGCAACGAAGTCAACGCCTTTCAGTGGACCGAGGATCGGAAGGGCACCGGCTCACGCCAGTACCTTGGACAGGAACGCACGTGTGCGGGGATGCTTCGGCGAGCCGAACAGCTCACCCGGCGGGCCGGACTCGACCACGGCACCGTCCGCCATGAACACGACCCGGTCGGCGGACTCCCGGGCGAAGCCCATCTCGTGGGTGACCACGAGCATGGTCATGCCCTCCTCGGCCAGCCCGTGCATCACGTCCAGCACCTCACCGACGAGTTCGGGGTCCAGGGCCGAGGTCGGCTCGTCGAAGAGCATCAGCGTGGGCCGCATGGCCAGTGCCCGCGCGATCGCGACCCGCTGCTGCTGCCCGCCGGAGAGCTGTGCCGGGTGGGCGTCCGCCTTGTCGGCCAGGCCCACCCGTCCGAGTAGGGCCCGGGCACGGTCGACCACCTGTGCTTTGGGTTCCCGGCGGACCCGCAGCGGCGCCTCGATCAGGTTCTCGAGGACGGTGAGATGGGGAAACAGGTTGAAGTTCTGGAAGACCATGCCGATGTCGGCGCGCCGGCGGCAGATCTCCTTCTCACGAAGCTCGTAGAGCTTGCCTCTCGCCCGGCGGTAGCCGACCAGCTCGCCGTCCACGGTCAACCGTCCGGAGTCGACCTTCTCCAGGTGGTTCACGCAGCGCAGGAGCGTGCTCTTGCCCGAGCCTGACGGCCCGATCAGGCACACCACCTCGCCGCGGAAGACCTCCAGGTCGACCCCGCGCAGCGCCTGCACCGAGCCGAAGTTCTTGGTGACCCCTTGGGCGCGGACCAGCGGTTCTCCTGTCATGTTGTGGCTCCCTTGCCGAAGCGCCGTTCGAGGTAGAACTGCCCGAGGCTGAGCACGCCCGTCATCAGCAGGTACCAGATGCACGCCACGGTGAGCAGCGGGATCTGCAGGAAGTTCCGGGCATAGATGATCTGCACCGAGGTCAGCAGGTCGGGCAGCGAGATCGCGATGACCAGTGAGGTCATCTTCAGCATCGAGATCGCCTGGTTGCCGGTCGGCGGGACGATGAACCGCATCGCCTGGGGCAGGATGATCCGGCGCAGCGCCTTGCCGCGGGACATGCCCAGAGCCGCGGCCGCCTCGGACTGTCCACGAGGGACGCTGACGATGCCGGCGCGGATGATCTCCGACATGTACGCCGCCTCCGCCAGCCCGAGGCCGAGCAGGGCCGCCCCGAAGCGGGTGATCAGCGAGTTGGTCTCCGCCTCGGCGAAGACCGGGCCGAACGGGATGCCCACGCCGATGTTCGGCAGGATCGCCGACAGGAAGAACCAGAACAGCAGCTGGACCAGGACGGGGATGCTGCGGAAGAGCGCCGAGTAGCCGACACTCACCGCGACGAGCACCGGATTGGCCGACAGTCGCATGATGGCGAGCAGGGCACCGAGGACGACGCCGATCACCATGGCGACGACGGTGATCCGCAACGTCATCAGCAGGCCTTCGAGCACCGGCTCCGAGAACAGGTACTCCCAGACCACGTCCCAGCGCATGGCCGGGTTGGTCACCAGGCCCTCACCGATCATCACGACGAACAGCAGGAGGACGGCGGCCAGGATCCACCGCGACGGGTGCCGCTGGGGCACCACGACCTCGTCCAGTCCGGCAGGTCTGGCGCGGCGGTACCGAAGGGTCTTCAGCACCACGGTCAGGCTGCCTTCCCGTTCACGGTGATCGTCTTCAGGGCGGCGTCCGCGACTCCCCACTCCTTGAGGATGCGCTCGTACGTGCCGTCCTCGATCATGGCGGTCAGGCCGGCCCGGATCGCCTCGACCAGCACGGTGTCGCCCTTGGACACGGCGATGCCCATCGGAACCGCGCTCAGCCGCTCCCCCGTCACCGCCAGCTGCCCGCCGGTCTGCTTGGCGAAGTAGAGGTTGGCGACGTGGTTGGCGAAGGTCGCGTCGACCCGGCCGGTCGTGATCGCCTGGGCGACCTCGGACCCGGTGGGCAACGTCTGGACCTGGATGGGTTGCTTGCCCTCGGCCTTGCACGTGGCGGAGAAGCCTTCGAGCTGTTCGATGTAGACGCTGCCGACCGTCTCGCCGACGGTCGTGCCGCACAGGTCGCCCGGTCCGTCGATGCCGCGCGGGTTGCCCTTCTTCACCAGCACCGACGAGCCGCTTTCCAGGTAGTCGACGAAGTCGACCTCCTTCTGGCGTTCGGCGGTGTCGTTCATGCCGGAGGTGATGATGTCGAACCGGTCCGCTTTCAGGCCCGGCAGCAGGCCGGCGAAGTTCGACTCCACGCGTTCGATCTTCAGGCCGAGCTTCTGGCCGAGGGCGTCCATCAGCGCCGGCTCGATGCCGTCGTACTCGTTCTTGTCGTTCTTGAAGTTCATCGGGGGGAAGTTGAAGCTCGTACCGACGCGCAACACGCCCTTGGAGCGGATGTCGTCGGGCAGGGTCACCTGGATGGTCTGGGTGGGCGCGGCGCTCGGGGTGCCGGCGGTACCGGAGGTGCCGGCGGAGTCGTCGCCGCAGGCCGAGACCGTCAGGGCGGCCGTGACGAGCAGGGCGAGGTAGGCGAGCGGCCGGGACCGGCGCACGTGGTGACGTAACGACATGTCATGCCTCTTTCGGGGGTCCGTACTTCTCAGTTGTGGGGGTGGTGACGACGTTGCTGAAGAAGACGTCTGCCGGATGCCCGGCCGGGTTGAGCGGGTGATGGTCGGCCCACCAGGCGGCCATCCGGTCGGCGCTGGGGAGCCACACGTCCCCGGAGCCGGCCAGCGCGGACAGCACGTCCTCGACGAGTTGGATACGCCCGGGGGTGCCGCAGATCTCGGGATGCAGTTGCAGGACGAACAGGAGTCCTTCACGGCGGCAGCCCTCGAACTCCAGGAGCCAGTTGTCCAGCACCTCGCCGTAGGGCGCGATCCTCGACTGCCCGGCGGGGAACGGCGGGTTGACGTTCCAGAAGAACGCCGCCCGGTCGTCGAGCGCATGGCTGATCGGCAGCTCGACCAGCGACCGGCCCTCGCCGGCGGGCAGCACGAACGGTGTGTCGTCACCGAACCACGAGGACGACCAGCTGATGCCGGCGTCCACCAGCTCGGCGGCGAGCGGCAGTGGCCACTCGCCCGTCGGCAGGCGGAAACCGCGTACGGGCGTGCCGGTGATCGCCGCCAACGACTCGGCGGCACGGTTGAGCATCCCGACCCTGGACTCGGCGTCCAACCGGTCGAGCCGCTCGAAGGCGTCGCCGCGCAGCCCGACCGAGTGGCCCGATCGTGCCACGTCCCGGACGACCGAAGGATGACCGGCGGCCGCCGCTGCCGGCACGAACCAGGCGGCCGGGATGCCCGCACCGTCGAGCACGTCCAGGAGGCGCCGGGACCCGCGGGTCGCGCCGTACCGCATGACGGAGAGGGTCTTCTGCCGGTCGGCCATCGCCGGGTCCTGCGCCAGCAGCGGCGTCTCGGCGTCGAAGTTCACCGTGACCAGTGCCGCGCACGCCATGCCCGCGGGCCACCGCGGCCGGCCGTCCTCGTGGACCACGGGCGCGGTGGCCGCGCGTTCGGCGTTCATGCCACGCCCCCGGTGACCGGTGGCCGCCCGGTTTCGGGCCGGGCCCGCCACCATTCGGCCACCTCACGGCAGCGCGCGAACCAGACGTCGCCGCACGCCGTCATGTGCTCCAGCAGTCGCTCCAGGACGATCGCACGCCCCGGAGTGGCGGACACCTTCGGATGCCAGATGGTCGTCAGGCAGGCTCCGGCGCGGTGGTGTCCGTCGAACTCGCGCCGCCAGTTGTCGAGCGTCAGCCGGTAACTGGCGATGCGGTCCTGGCCACGCGGGAAGTCGGGGTCGCGGTGGTAGGCGAAGTAGGCGTAGTCGTCGAGGTCGACCCGCGCCGGGATCTCGATCAGCTCCGTGACCTCGCCGTCGATGGTGTGCCGGTACGGGCGCTCGTCGTCCCGCATCGAGCTGGAGTAGAAGATGCCGTGCTCCAGCAGCAGTCGCGGCGTCTGCGGGTGCCAGTCACCCGACGGGGTCCGGAATCCCACGGCCGCCGCGCCGAGGTGCTTGCGGAACACCGCCTGCGAGCGGGTCAGCACCTCGTGCTGCTCGTCCGGTGTCAGGTCCCAGTAGCACTCGTGCTGGTAGCCGTGGTGGGCCACCTCGTGCCCCCGGTCGACGATGCCGCGGCAGGCGTCCGGCCACAGCTCGACCACCGCCGCCGGGACGAAGAAGGTGGCCGGGATCCCGAAGCGCTCCAACAGATCGAGCACGCGGGGCAGCGCACGGTACGCGTCGTACCCGCCCAGGCTGAAGTGTCGCGGCGACCGCCAGATGCTCCCGTCGATCATCCCCACGCCGGTCGGGCCGTCGAGGTCGAAGGCGAGGGCGACACACGAGGTGGCGCCGCCCGGCCACGTGTCCGCGGTCATGTCCGCGGACCGGCGTACCGCGCCGCCCACCCGCGGGCGTCGGACGTCTCCTCGGCGAGCGCATCGAGCTGCTCGGCGACCCGCTCCGGTGCGGTCGCGCCCGGCGCGGTGCGCCTCGCCACGGCCGACCCGATGTCGAGGATGGCGAGCACCTCCGGCACGAGCCGGGAGTCGACGCTTCGGAGCGCGGCCGGATCCAGGTCCGGGAGGTCACACCCCCGTTCCTCGCACAGCCGCACCAGCCGGCCCGTGATCTCGTGCGCTTCGCTGAACGGGACACCACGCAGCGCCAGCCAGTCCGCGACCTCGGTCGCGAGCGTGAACCGGGCCGACGCGTCGCGGCGCATCCGGTCGGCGTCGAACTCGAGGGTACGGATCAGCCCGGCCATCGCCGGCAGCGTCAACAACAGGGTGTCCACGCTGTCCATCGCGGCGCGCTTGTCCTCCGCGAGGTCCCTGTTGTACGCCAGCGGAAGGCCCTTCAGCGCGCCCAGCAGGCCGGTGAGGTTGCCCATCAGCCGGCCGGCCTTGCCCCGGGTGAGTTCGGCGATGTCCGGATTCTTCTTCTGCGGCATGATGGAGCTGCCGGTCGAGTACGAGTCGTGCAGGCGCGCCCACCGGAACTGGTCGGAGACCCACATGCAGATCTCGTCCGCCAGCCTGGACAGGTGGACACCGGTCATCGACGCCACGAACAGGAACTCGGCCACGTGGTCGCGGGCGGACACGGCGTCGATGGAGTTGGGGCACACACCGGAGTAGCCGAGCTGTCGTGCCGCGTGCTCCGGGTGCGGGACGATCGGGGAACCGGCGAGCGCGGCGGCACCCAGCGGGGAGAACGCCGTTCGCGCGTCCCAGTCCCGGATCCGGCCGGCGTCCCGGCTCAGGCTCTGGGCATGGGCGGCCAGCAGGTGCCCGAAGACGACGGGCTGGGCCGGCTGCAGGTGGGTGAAGCCCGGGGCCAGGGTGTGCAGGTGCCTGCGCGCCTGGCCGACCAGCGCCTCCGCGACGTCCAGCAGCTGATCGTGCACCACCCGCACCTGGTCACGGAGGTAGAGCCGCAAATTGTTGGCCGCCTGGTCGTTTCGGGAGCGTCCGGCCCGGACCTTGCCCGCCACCGCACCCAGCCGTTGCGCCAGAACGCGTTCGACGAATCCGTGGACGTCCTCGTCCGCCGGCGTCGGCGCGAGTGTGCCGGCGCGGTGGTCGGCGACGATGGCGTCGAGTTCCGCGACGATCCGCCCGGCCTCGTCGTCGGTGAGGAGCCCGAGCCGGCGGAGACCTTCGACGTGCGCCTGGGATCCCGCGACGTCGTACGGCAGCAGGTCGAAATAGCGCGGTTCGGAACGGGACAAGGCGGTGAGCTCCGGCGCGGGGCCGTCGGCGAAACGGCCGCCCCACAGCTTCCCGTCACTGGACATCCGGGACCTCCGAGCCGTGCGTGTCCGTGGTCAGGTCGCCGGCCGCGGCCAGCAGCCTGTCCACCTGTGCGGTGGAGGCGGCCCGTACCAGCGGCACGTCCACACCGGCGGCGCGGTAGCACTCCAGCCGCCGCCTGACCTCCGGGACGGGACCCGACGCCGTCAGCGCGTCCACATAGGAGTCCGGAATCGCCGCCAGCAACGCGTCGTACCCCTGCTCATGGAAGATGGCGGAGAGCTCGGCCGGCGCGTCGGCGCTGATGTTCGGCTCGCCGACGAGGACCTTCCCGCGTGCCGTGGACGGATACTTGAACTTGGACGCGATCTCCCAGCGCACAGCGTCCAGCGCCGCGGCCTTCGTCTCCTCGATCGAGGTGTTGATGAGCTGCGCGACGGTGAACCCGTCCATGCTCCGGCCGGCGGCGGCCCGTGCCTCGCGGACGATGGCCAGCGCGTTGGCGCTGTACTCCGGTGAGGTCCCGGCGTCGAGCAGGACACCGTCCCCGATCTCGCCCGAGATGCGCAGCCCCAGCGGGCTGGCGCCGGCGATCCAGATCGGGATGTCGCTCCGCGACGGGGTCCAGTTCAGGCCGACGCCGTCCAGGTTGACGAACTGGCCGTGGAAGGTGACCGGCTTGCCCGTGAGCAACTGCCTGACACACTCCACGTATTCGCGGAGCACCACCGACGGCTTCTGCGGGGGCAGGCCGTTGCGAGCGGCGTGCTTGTCCGTGCAGGCACCGACCACGAGGACAAACCGTCCGCCGGTGAGCTCGTCCAGGGTGGCGGCGGTCTGCGCCATCACCAGCGGGCTGCGCAGCCGCACCACCTGCGTGGTGCCGAGCGCCATCCGGCCGGTCGCTCCGGCGAACGACGCGATCGCGGAGACGGAGTCCCGGTTGGTGTAGAAGGTCTCGGAGAAGAAACCCATGTCGAAGCCTTGTTGTTCGGCCTGCTGCATCAGCGTGGCCATGGCTGCCACCGACGCCGACGGGTCGTAGCCGACGGCAAAGCCCAGGCGTCGTTGCGCGGTTACGGTCATGAGGATTTCCTAGGTTGGTTGGTGGGAAGCGCCGGGGTTACCACCCACATCACGGTCGCCGGGTCGGGGCCGGGATTGTGGAAGGCATGCGGCACGCTGACGAACGTCAATGAGTCGCCGGCCGCGAGCTCGTAGACCTCGTCCTCCAGGGAGACCGTCAGCTGACCCCTGATGACGTGGACGAACTCCACTTCGACCGGAAAGGTGTAGTACTCCTGGCCGGAGCCGCCGCCGGGCTTGATCTCGCTGAGCAGGACCTGGAGCCGGTGCTCGTCGGCCGGCGTGAGCTGATACTCGGTCAGGCCTTCGCCACCGAGTGCCACCTGTGTGAGGGCACCGGCGCGGACCAGGCGTCCCTCCGGGCCGTTCATGATCTCGGCCAACTGGACGTCGAGCGCGGCGCAGATGCGCAGCAGTGCCCCCATCGAGACCGACGCGTGTCCGCGCTCGAGTTTGGACAGGAAGCTCTTGGTCAGGCCGCTGCGGCCCGCCAGCGAGTCGAGTGTTTCGCGCCGCCGCAGCCGGACCTCCCGGAGGCGGGCGCCCAACATCGCGACCGCTTCGTCGGGGCCGTCAGCGTTCACAGTCGGACGTTTGTTCGACACTGGTACCTCACCGTCGTCGGCGCGGGTTCATGGTCATGACACACAGGTTTCATGAAAGGAAACCATGTGTCATCGCTCATGGGAAGAGGTCACGACAACGAACTTGCGCCGGGCCGTCCCACCCTGGTCTGCGGCGCCGGCCAGGGACAGACGTGAAGAGCGGGGCCGTTGGCGGCCGACCGGGGGGCCACACCTGGCCACCGCGCTGTTGCGCCGGACCACGTCCGCTGGGCCCAGAGGATCCCGCGGCACGGCCGCGAGCCGACGACAGGCGCTATGGGCGGCCAGGGTGGCGAGCGTCGGCGCGAGCGGGCTGAGGCGAGCGGCTTCGGCCGCGTCTGTCGCGGTCCGCTATCACTCGTCCAAGGCGCGGGCCGATCGTATGCGCCCCGGTTACGACGATTCCGGCCGCTTGCCGTCGATCGGCAGCCGTACGGTGAACTCGGTGCCCTCGCCGGGCGTGGAGCGCACCTCGATCGTGCCGCCGTGACCGTCGACGACCACCGCACGCGCCAACGGCAGCCCTTGACCGGTACCCTTGCCGACTTCCTTGGTGGTGAAGAACGGTTCGAAGATCTTCTGCTGGAGATGTTCCGGGATGCCGCAGCCGTTGTCCGCGATGCTGATCACCGCCGTCGGACCTTCGGTGCGGGTGCCGACGCGGATCACCCCCCGCTCGTCCTTGCCCGCCATCGCGTCGGCCGCGTTGACCACGAGGTTCAAGAAGACCTGGTTGAGGTCACCGATGCGGCAGAGGACGTCCGGCAGCTCGCCGAGATCCAGCGCCACGTCAGCGACGTACTTGACCTCGTTGCGGGCCACCGTCAGGGTCGTGGTCAACGCCTCGTTCAGGTTCGCATACGATCGATCTTTGGAATCCTTGTAGGTGAACGACTTCATCGCCCGCACCAGCGACGCGACCCGCTCGATACCCTCCAGGCTCTGACTGACCGCCGCCGGCACCTCGGCGGTCAGATAGTCCACATCAGCCTCGATTTCGGCCGTCGCGGCGCGCTTGCTGCGTTCCTCCCAGGAAATCTGCCCCTTGGGTGGGTCCAGGCAATCCCGGTAGACCTGCAACAGGTCCAGCATCTCCTGGTAGGCCTCGGCCAGGAACCGGATGTTGTCGCCGACGAACTGGATCGGCGTGTTGATCTCATGCGCGATTCCCGCCGACAACTGCCCCAACGACTCCAGCCTCTGGCCGTGCCGGGCCTCGATCTCACGCCGCTGCCGCTCCCGCAGTTCCGTGATGTCACGGAAGACCACGACCGTGCCACCGATTCCGGACCCGCTGTCCAGCGGCGTCGAGGAGTACGAGATCGGGAAGACCGACCCGTCCTTGCGGGTGTAGACCTCATCGTGACCCTGGATCGGTCGACCTTCGCTCTGGGCCTGGAACATCGGGCACAGGCTGGCCGGGAACAGCGTGCCGTCGGCGTGCTGGTAGTGCACGACGTGGTGGAACTTCCGGCCGAGCAGTTCCGCCTCGGTCCATCCGAGCAGCTCGGAGGCGGCTCGGTTCACGGAGGTCACCCGGCCCTGGTCGTCCAGCGTGTAGAGACCATCGGCCATGGTCTCCATCACGACCGAGCGGAACGCCTCGGCTTGCTTGCGTTCGGTGATGTCAATGACCACGAGCCCGACGCCGATGACCTCACCTTCGACCCGGACCGGGTAGTAGCTGGCGAGCCAGAAGCGGACACGATCGGGACCGGCGGCGGTCTGCCCGGTCACCTCCACACAACGGACGGCCTCTCCGGCGTCCAGCACTCGGCGGAAATAGGGCCCGATCTGCGGCCACAACGCCGGCACGAGCTCGGCAACCGGATGATCGATCAATTGCGCCGGCGGAAGATCGATCATGGACGCCAGTGATTCGTTGGCCCGGACGAACCGAAACTCGTGGTCGACAAAACCGAGACCGACCGGCGCGGCCGACTGGATCGTCTCGAGCAACGTGAGGGTCTCGGCGGTCTGCTGGTCCGAGCGGCGCAGACTCTCCTGCAGCATGGTCTGATCGTCGATGTCGGTGGCGGTACCGACCCACCAGATGGTGCGGCCGTCGGGCCTGCGGACCGGCTGACCCCGGAAACTGTGCCAGCGGCGCCGGCCGTCGGCGCGACGGACCCGGCAAGCCAACTCGAACGGATCCCCGGTTCGGCTGGCTTCCTGCCAGGCTGTGTGGACACGGCGGGCGTCGTCCGACGAGAGCACCACCTCCCAGCTCCGGTCAAGGTCCGCGTCCGGGGAGAGCCCGGTGTACTCGAGCCCCCAGCGGTTGACGTATGTCGTCGACCCACCGGGCGTCACCACCCACATGATGTGCGGTATGGCGTCGGCGAAGAAGTGCAGATCGTTCTCGCTGATCACAAGGCCCGCGCCGAAGGCGTGACCGTCGGCCTCGACGGAAATGCTCCGCACGTCGCGCGTTCCGAACATGGCGCACCTCAACCTCGGACATGGGACCGGCGGCACACGTCGCGAGCCCCGACGGAAGCCTTACCGGGGGCCCGGCAGATCAACGATGAGGATGGAGCTCTTCAGGCCGGTGGTCATCTCGTAGTTCTGCAGCCTGACGAGCAGCCGCTCGGTGATGACCTGTCCGCGCGACACGAGCAGCATCCCCTTGGCGCTGTACACGTCGTCGGCGAGCTCGTGGCCGATCGCGAGGTCGTCGATGCCGATCTCCCGTACCGCCTCGCGCGGCACCCGCATGCCGCCGGCTTCGGCGAGCGCGCGTACCAGTTCCGGCGCGAATATCTTCCGTGCGGACAGCGTGGCGACCGCGAGATCCGGCGGCATGCCTCTCCAGACGAGTGCGTCGAACTCACGCACTGCCTGCAGGATCCAGGCTCCCTCGGGGGCGTCCGGGCGCAGCGGCGACATCGGGCTGCGGTCGGTCGGCAACTGATGGCGCACGATCTCGCGTACCGCCTCGAGGCGCGGGATTCGCGCGAGCACGTTGTCGGCAAGCTGGGGCAGCCTAGCCAGCATCTCCGCGTCGGCGGCGCTCGCGGGGATGCCACTCTCCATGCCGGAGAGCGTCTCGGGCGGCAGCGTGATGGCTCCGATCTCGCCCATCTGGGCCGCGATCTCGATCTGCCACGCGTGCGTGACCTCGAGTCGCTGGCACAACCGCTGTACGAGGCGTTGCAGTCGGCCCGCGCGGCTGAACAGCGCCGGTTGCGCCATCCCCAGGGTGTCCATGAGCGCATCGACGCAGCCCTTCAGGGTGGCCTCGAGCAGTTCCCGCTCGGCGCGCACCAGCCGGTTCTGTTCGGCGGCGGCGGCGACCGTCGCCTTGAGATCCTCGGGAGGACACGGCTTGAGCATGAACCGGAATACGTTCCCGACGTTGATCGCGGCGACGGCGCCCTGCACGTCAGCGTCTCCGGTCAACAGCACGCGGGTGGTTTCGGGCGAGATCTCCCGAACTCGTTCCAGGACGTCCACACCCGTCATCTGCGGCATCCGCATGTCGGACACGACCACGGCGACCGGTTCCTCTCCGGCGGCACCGAGCAGTTCGAGCGCGTCCCGCGGCTGCGTCGCCGTCAGAACGTCGTAGTCCGCCCGCAGGTATCGCCGCAGTCCGTCGAGGACGTACGGCTCATCGTCCACACAGAGGACTCGAGGCCTCCCCTCCATCGGCGTCTCCTGTTCTCGCTGAACCGCGCGCTGTCCATCCGCACCCGGGTACCCTTTCCATCGGCCGGGGCATGCCGATCCTTAGTCGGCGGCAACGGGCTGCCCGGATTCCGCGTTCGTCGCCCGGGGCGGCTCGACGGCCGTGTGGTCGGCGCGTCGCAGGGTGAGTGTGAAGACGGAGCCCACGTTCAGCACGGACCTCACCTCGATGGTTCCGCCCATGGCCTGCGCGAGCCGGCGGGAGATGAACAGGCCCAGTCCGGTGCCGCTGGTGCTCATGGTCATGGGGTCCTCGACGCGGTGGAACTTCTCGAAGACCTTCTCCAGCTGGTCGGCCGGGATACCGCGCCCGCGGTCGGACACGTCGACGTGTACGTGGTCGTCGTCGCGCCGCATGCTCACCCGGACGTCCTCGGTCTCCGCCGAGTACTTGAGGGCGTTGCCGATGAGGTTGCTGGCCACCTGGAGCGCCCGATCGAAGTCGCAGAGCACCGGCGCCGGGTGGTCGGGGAGATCTTCCTTGATCCGCGGCGTGCCGAGGTCGCTCACGACCTGCCTGAGGATGACCGCCAGGTCATGCGTTCCCACCGATACGTGTGGTGTCAGGTCGTCGTCGGTGTCGCCCATGCGCGAGGCGAGCAGCAGGTCCTCGACGAGCCGGGACATGTGCGCGGCCCGGTCGGCGATGAGCGCGAGGGCGTTCTGGCGCTTCTGCTCGGAAAGCCGGTCGCCGCGGGTGCGCAGCAGGTGAAGATATCCGAGGATCGGGGTCAGCGGAGTGCGTAGCTCGTGTGACACCGTGGCGATGAAATCGGACTTGAGCCGTTCGGTGCGGTGTTCGCGGGTCATGTCCCGCACCACCACCACGTCCCGGACGAGGGTTTCGCCGGTGAAGATGGCCGAATGGGCCAGCCGGACCCGGCGGAGCTCCCCGCCGGGCCGGCGCATGGTGACCTCGACCGTCGCCCGTGGGTGCTGCGGCGTGACGGGCAACAGCCAACCGCGATCGTCGGGATCGGGCACGTCGATCAGGTCGACCAGTCGTCGCCCACCCGCCTCGGCATTGCTCACTTCGGTGAGTTCGGCGATCGCGCGGCTCCACATCTGGACCCGGCCGTCACCGCCGACCATGAAGATGCCCTCGGTGGACTGCTCGACGATCGCGTGCAGCTTGCTCGTCTCCTCGATCAGCCGGTCCAGGTGCTCGCTGCCGCGCATGGCCGCGGCGAGGGCGTTGGCGAGCGGCGCCAGCAGCGTGACGTCACGGGTGGACAGCCTGGCACGCCGCCCGCGGACCGCCAGTGCCGCGACGCCGAAGCGGCGATCGCCTGCCTCCAGCGGCACGACCAGCAACTGGCGGATGTCGGCCGGGAGGTTCTGGACCACGAAGGTCGGGGTGTCGACGTTCCTCGCGTCGATCAGGTGGTGCGGGACCGGCCCGGTGGACAGTTCGCCCGGGGCTTCGGCGTCCGCGGTCAACGCGATGCCGGCCGGGTCCAGGACCATGATCGCGAGGTCGACGTCGAACGCGTCGCGGACGAGGTGGAGGAAGCGCCGTTCCAGGTCGTTGCGCTCGGCAAGGGCGTGGGAGACCTTGAGCAGACGGGCGGAACGGGCGCGCTCGTCAGCCTCCTGAGCCACGGTGCGGTACGCATAGGTGACCGCGAGCGCGGGCATCGCCATGAACGGCAGCAGCAGCGGCGCGTGCAGGCCGATCTCGGTGGTGGTCAGGCCGGTGGCCAGTGTCCCGACGGCCATGTAGGCGGACAACCGGGCTTCGGAGCGGATGATGCTCCACCGCGAGTCACCGGTGACGATGCTCAGGATCGCCGCCATGCAGACGAGGTTGACGACGGTGAACGCGACGCTGCCCAGCAGGACCCCGGCCAGCACCCGTGCGTTCAGGCTGCCGGGAGTGCCGCCGACCGCGTGCACGACCATGATCAGCGCCGACACCGCAGCCGTGTAGTTGCCCAGGTTGAACAGTATCTTCACGATCGGCCGCCGTTGCACGACAAGGGCGACGACCAGCCCGAGCACGGCGGCGAGCAGCGCCTGACGGGGCGGCAGCAACAGCACGTCGATGATGAGCGCGGCCTCGTAGAGGCTGAGCGCCTCGACCGCGTCGCCGTGGCGCAACCGGACCACAGTGATCTCGGCCAGGACCGTCAGGACGATCAGCGCGGGCAACAGCCAGACCGCGGGCAGTCCGACGCCACGCAGGACACTGTCGCGATGCGGGAGCAGCAGCACCACTGCCAGGGCCAGGAAGCCACCGAGCAGGCACAGCCGGGTGACGAGGCGAACGACCGGGTCGGCCGGCGATGTGCGGACGCGGCCGGCCGACCGGGTGTCACCCGGGCGGCCGGCCTCTGACGCGCTCGCGGTCACGGCTGGTCACGGCTGGAGCAGCCAGGACCAGGATCGCGCACTCCATTGGTCGGAGGCCCAGGACCGGGCCGCCCACGAGCGGGCCGCCCAGCTGTCCCCGGCCCAGGACCGGGCCGCCGTCCAGTCGGCCTGCGCCCACGACCGCGCGGCCCAGGAGCGGGCCGCCCAGTCGGCACCGGCCCAGGACCGGGCGGTCCAGGTGCCGGAGGCCCAGGAGCGGGCCGCCCACGAGCGGGCAGCCCAGGACCGGGCGGCCCATTCGCCTCCGGCGCCGGCCCACGAACGGACCGCCCAGGACTGTGTCGCCCAGGACCGGGCCGCCGGGTCGAGCTGCGCCCACGAGCGCGTCGCCCAGTCGCGTGAGGCCGGGCTCAGCTTGTTCCACGCTGACGTAGCGGCGGCGCCGTTGCGGTCGAGGACGGCCTTCTCCAGCTCCGCCCAGCGCGGCGCGTCCCGGACGATCGCGTCGGTGTCCCGGTCGTACTGCACCTCGGACTTGGTCGCCCGCCAGCCGGGTGCCGCGGCGAGCACCCGCGCGGCGTCCAGACCGCCCGCGCCCGCACCGGCCGCCCGGGTCAGGCCCGCAGCCGTGTACGTGGTGCCGGTCAGCAAGTTCTTCACCGAGTCCGGCCGCAGTTTGGGCTGTACCGCGATCGCGGCGGCCACCACACCGGCGGTGACCGCTGTCGCCATCGAGGTGCCGGAGCCGCGGAGGTAGCCGTTGCCGATCCGCGCCTGCGGGTTCGATCTGTCCACCACGCTGCCCGGTGAGCGAAGACTCACCATGTGCCCGCCCGGTGCGACGAGATCCGGCTTGGAGTGTGCCTGCCAGGTGGGCCCACGGCCCGACCAGGTACCGACCACGTCATCGCCGCGGTTCGCGGTGCTCGACTCGACCAGGCCACCTGCGGTGAGCAGCACCGGGTCGTTGCCGGGCGACGTCACCGTGCCGGTGTTCGGTCCGGTGTTGCCTGCCGGCACCACCACGGTGACCCCGCGCCGCCACAACGCCTCGAGGCCCTGGGCCAGCGGGTCGATCTGGTACGGCAGCGGGCTGTCCGACGACAGCGCCAAGTTGAGCACCTGTACCTCATGGGCGTGTTCGCTGACCCACTGCAGGCCGCGCAGCACCGTGATGAGATCGGTGCGGCCCTGCGCGTCGGCGACCTTCACGTCGACGAGTTTCGCCGCGGGCGCCACGCCTCGGTAGGCACCGCCGGATGCGGCTCCCGAACCGGCGATCAGGCCGGCCATGAACGTGCCGTGGCCGAAGCCGTCACCGCCGCCGGTACCGGTCACGTCTACCCGGTGCCGCACCTTCCCGGACAGATCCGGCACGTCGGCGATACCGGTGTCCACCACCGCGACGGTGACGCCCGAACCCTCGTTGCCGTTCACGGGCAGGCCGAGCGTCCCGCGGACGGTCGAGACCGCGGTGCCGGCCGCCGCCGCGGGCACGGAGGCCACCCCCAACTCGCGTTGCGGTGTCACCACCCATTCCCGGCTCAGCGTGGCATCTTGTGGCAGCTTCGCCGCAACACCGTGCACCACGGGCAAGGACGCCAGAACGCGCCCGCCGGCAGCCGAGACGGCCCTGGCCGCGCCGTCCGCGCTCCGACCGGTCACCACGACGTCGCGCCACACACCGCTGGATGCGTTGGCGGTCGGGGCGGGCAGCACAGCGGCCACGACCACCGAAGCAACCGCCGCCAGTGCCGCCCGTCGAAGGCGCGGCGGCGTTCTCCGTGCCGTCGAGTCCAGTGCCATCCTTGGGACTCACCTTCCCGTCCAGTGCGAGCCTGCTACGGCCGCGCGAGACCGTCGATCGCGCCCACGCGTAGAGTAATAGTCCAATTACCAACAGTGCACAGGAATGGTCTGTCACCGATCAGCCGCCACGCAAGCGATCAGCCGGTTAGCACCCGTTTCACCACCACCCGCCCCGCTCGTCACACCGCACCGGCTACCGGCCCCTCGTGCAGCAGCCGGTGAACCAGGTCGAGCACATCGTCGGGAACGAATGGCTTGGCCACGTAGTAGTCGGCGCCGTCCACCCAGGCCCGTGCGGCGGAGTCCCGGTCGGCCGCGGCGGTCAGCATGATCACCGGCACCGGCTCCTCATCGCGACTGCGGATGCCACGCAGCACCCCGTAGCCGTCAAGGCCCGGCATCATGAGATCGAGCACCACGCAGTCCGGCCGCAACGCCTCGAACGCGCTCATTGCGGCAAGCCCGTCCGCCGCCACCCGGACCCCGTGCCCTTCCAGTTCCAGGACGTCGGTGAGCAATTGCCGGATGGCCGGATCGTCGTCGACTACCAGGATCTGCGCCATCACGTCCTCTTCTCTTCGGCTCGTCGGTGCTGCCGTTCCCACCGCTGATGCGGCCGTGGCTCACCGTGCGGACGACTGCCCAGCCTGTTCGGACACCTCCTCTGCGGCCCGACGCCAATCAGTGGAAGCCGCCGTCAACTGCGGATGTGTCAAGAGCTCAGCCAACTCGTCGTCGTGCGTGCCCAGCCGTAGGCCCCGGGCGTCGGTCCGCTGGATGAGCAGATGCGCTGCCCGGACGGCCGCCGCGACGCCCAGGCCGGAGGACCGCGGACGGTGCTGGAGATCGCGCTCGGCCACCGCCGCCACGATCGGGTACGGCAGACCCCACAGGTGCAGCAGCTCGACTCCCACTTCCCGGTGCGTCGGTCCCTGGCCGCCCACCGCCGTGAGATCGACGGCGGGATCCGGGTTGCTCCGCGTCTGCGCGAGACCGACCAACCAGCCGATGTCCTGCAGCAAGGCGGCGGCCTGCGCGTAGGGCCGATTGGCCGGCGAGGCCATCAGGCCGACGAGCCGGGCGGTGGCCACGGCATGCCGCCAGACGACGTCCAGCTCCCGCTCGACCGCGGGTCCCCACCGCTCGGACGACCACAGCAGATGGCCGGAATTGACCAGCGCCTGGACCGTAGGCAGACCCAATGCGTTGATGGCGCTCTCGGCGGAGGTCACCCTGGCGCGGGCACCGAAGAAGACGGAGTTCGACAACTGCAGCAGTTTGGCGGTGAACCCGATGTCACGCGAAGCCACCAGCGCCGCCTCGGCAACCTCGACGTCGGCCGCCCCCCACACCGCCGTCAGCCTGCCCACGTGCGCAGGAAGGGTCGGCAGCGACCGAACCGCACCGGCGAGGCGACGCACAGCAGCCCCGTGCGCGGCCGAGGTCCTGTGCGTCAACTGCTCAACAGCCGCGACGACGCTCCCCACGTCGGAAGGCTTGGTGAGGAAACGATGACCAGCGACCGCCACCCTGATCGCCGCTTCCTGCTCGGTGTGCCCGGACAGCACGATCCTGGCCACCTCGGGATGCCGTTCGCTGACGTGGGTCAGCAGTTCCGCACCGTCCATACCGGGCATGCGCATGTCTGACACGACGACGTCGCAGCGCGACTCCGCCAACAGCTCGAGCGCCTGGGCGCCGCTCGTCGCGAATGCCATGTCCCATTCGTTGCGCTTGCCGCGCAGCGATCGCCGCAAACCGTCGAGAACCCGCGGTTCGTCGTCGACGAACAGCACCCGCTTCTTGGTCGTCTCGAACCCGGCGGCCCCTGCGGTCAGCCGCTCGCCGCGGGCACCGGTGCTCTCCGCGGCCATGCCGTCGCCGACGTCCGTGACCACGGCCCGACACCCCTCACGTACCACCCGCTCACACTGCCCTGCGAACGCAGCAGTCTCTGTAGTCATGCCTCCAGGCTTTCCGTCCTGGCGTCCCTGTCCACTCCCCCACATCGGTCCGCGAGCGGTTGAGTTGAGCGGGATCAGGCGCCGGTATCCGCCCTGATGGCCTGCACCACGGCCGAGGCCAGGCGCATCGATCCGATGCCGGTCGGGTGGAACGGGTGGGTGCCGTCCAGCCCTTGGATGTCAGCCCCCAGGCGATCGGCGCTGTCCGTGCACAGCGGGGCCAGCCGCGGGGAGGCGATGCTGAACCCGTACTTCTGCGCGCCGCTGACGAGCACGTCGTTGAGTGCCTTGTTGCGACTGGACAGCAACGTGATGTTGCTCGGGTTCAGCCCGCTGACGCCGGCCGGTCCCCTGGCGTCAGCGCAGCTCGCGTCCGCGTTGAAGACGTCGTACGACTTCACGATGACGATCTGCGGGCGACCGGGCAGGTCGTTGAGATTGTGCAGCAGTTCGCCGTAGTCCCGGTCGAACGTGGCCAGCCGGTAGTCGAACTCGCCCTGGGTGAGCCGGTCCTGGCAGTCGGCGACGGCGTAGCAGTACTGCAGGAAGTCCGCCCAGTACAGGTCGTTCGGCCCGATCACCACCGCGACGTACTTCAGCCCGTCCACCTGCTTCAGCCGGCCGACCTGGCTGGGCAGGGTGCGCCCGCCCTGCGCCTGCGGACCAAGCAGGCCGCGCGGGACGGAGGCGCCGGAGCAGGCCAGGTTCAACACCCGCTGGCCCCGCATCATGCCGATCTCGGCGGCGAGGGAGTCGGCGCTGCGACCGCACGCGATGTCGTCCGCGGTGGCGCCGGCGACCGGAGCACCCCCGACGCGGGCCGCGCGCGAGTCACCGATCACCGCACCCGTGTAGCCGGTCACCTTCGGACCCACCGCCAACGGCGACAGGTGGTGGGTGCCGACCAGGTCGGACAGCGACCGCACGCTCTGCAGCCCGTGCACCGTGCCGGTATAGGCCAGTGCCCCGGTGCCGGCCCAGCACATCATGGTGACCGCGACCGCAATGCACGCCATCCGGCGGAACTGTCCCGCGCCGCTGTGCCACAACTCCGCCGCCGTGACCTGCCGGTGCAGGATCCGGCTCTGCCGGCGGAGGATGACCAGGATGCGGATGTAGGCCGCGACCGCGGTCGCGGCGAGGGTGAAGGCGAGCAGGCCGAGCGTCGCCCAGCAGTACCACCGCAGGAACCCGGTGCTGACCGTGGACACCGCGGCCGCCCGCACCTGGGCCCCGGTGGCGGGGTCGACCGCGGCGGCGGCCGCCTCGTTGCGCTGGATCGGCCCGAGCGTCACCTGCGGTCGCAGCGGTCCGTAGACCTGCAACGGCGCGATGTCGAGCCGGGTGTTGCCGATCTGCACCAGCCGGGCCGGCCCGGACACCGAGAGGCTGGGGAGGCGAGCGCCCACCGACAGGGTCTGACCGGCGACCGTCAACTCCTGGGCCGGCGTCAGCCCGATGGTGGCGGGAACGCCGACCAACAGGCAGAACGCCAGCAGCAACACCGTCGGCAGCGAGCGCGCCTCCCGCAGCACGGCGCCCAGCCTGCGCCGGCGCGGCGGCCGCCCACCCGCCGACGGGGCGACACCACCCGGGATCTCGGCACCCACACCGTGCCGCTTGCTGTGCTCGGACGTCACGACTCCCTCTGCACCCCCGTCCACGGCAGCCACAACAGCATTCCGCGGGCACACGCGGCTCGGAGCCGGCCCGCGCGGCTGCAAATGTACCCGGCTCAGCGGACCCGACCCGGTGGCCGACAGCCTGGAACGGTTGCGCCGGCTGGAGGGGTGGTCTGCGGCGGATCGCCGCGGACCAGCCGACCCGGCCTCCGTGATCGGCCCGACCAGGTCTCCTCCCGATCACGAGCTTCTCCGTCGTGCGGCCGGCGTACGGTCCGTACGACCGCATCCCGCCGGCACCCTCGTGCGCCACGGCCTGATCCGCGACCATCGAAATGTCGTATCCGCCGGTTACGGCGTGCCTCCTGCCCGCCCTGTTGTGACCGGCCGGCACTCACCCGTGCGTGATTCGCTCCCACCAGCTGGGTGGTGCGAGCGCGCCGGTGGTCTGCAGGGCGGTGGTCACGGTCGTGGCTGAGGCGGTGAGCCTGAGCGTGCCGACGCCGGTGCCCGCTGCGACGCGGCCCGGCACGGTGGCCAGGGTATCGATCCGGTACGTCAAGCCGGGCCAGCCGAGCACGTCGACGTCGCCGGTTGCGGCGAGCGTTGTGCTCCTGCCCATCGGTCCCCGGACGGTCGCCACGACCTCGCCGGCGCGCACGACCCGATATTGGTGCAGCAGACCGCTGCTGGCTTGGATCAGGCGACGGCTGGCCGCGAAGGCGTCGGCCAAGTTCGGGCCGGGTGCGAGCACGGCGCCGAAGAGCCTGAACCGGCGCCCTTCCGCGGAGATCTCGGCGGCGAAGAGCAGACAGCCGCCGGCCTCATCGGTGGAGCCGGTCTTGATGCCGACGATCCCGTCCTGGCCGAGCTGTGTGTTGACGTTCTTGACCTGCCCGACCACGGGGAGCGTGGCCTCCGGCATCGCCACGATCTGCGCCAACACCGGCACCTGCATTGCCGCCCGGGCCAGAATGACCTGGTCGGCGGCGGTGCTGACGGTCGCCGGATCGAGCCCGGACGGGTCGGTGTATCGCGTGTCCGCCATCCCGAGCCGGGCTGCGGCCTCGTTCATTTTGGCCACGAACGCGGCGCTGCTACCAGCGTCCCAGCGGGCGAGAATGTGGGCGATGTTGTTGGCCGAGGGCAGTAGCAGGGCTTGGAGGGCTTGCCGTTCGGTGAGCACCTCGCCGGCCACGACCCGGACCAGCGACTGGCCGGAGGCGAGCTGGGCCGGATAGGCGGCGGCCTCGTCGGCCGAGACGGTCACCGTGGGGCCGTCCTCGTCCAGGCGCAGGGGATGGTCCCGCAGGACAAGGTACGCGGTCATCACCTTGGTGACGCTGGCGATCGGCACGGATCGTGAATCGCCGGAGGTGCCCAGTCGGCCGAGTCCGTCGATCTCAACCGCCGCCTGCCCGGCCTGCGGCCACGGCAGCACCGGAGCATCGCCTGGGATTGCATACGTTTGCGGTACGGTCTGCACGGTCCGCGGCACCGGCACCGGACGGGTCAGCCTGAACGTGATGAATCCGCCAGCGGCGAGTGCTACGACCACCACGGCCACAGGCAGCCACAGCCCTCGACGACGAGCCGGCCGCGGTACAACCACCGGCTCCACACTGGTCTTGGTCAACCCGAACTCCCACGGCCCGTTCGCTCAAAAGGTCTGGCCGCGGCACGAACGCGGCACTCCGCGCTACCCGGCGACGTCGCCGACTAACGTCCGAAACCCGCCATCGACGCCGAACTGTCCGGACGCTGCTGGTGTCCCCAGCTTCAATTCTGGACGATTCGGTAATGTTGGGATGCTCTTCCTGGTTACCGAGGGGCGCCACCGGCCAGCTCGTGGAGGTGTGCCGCCCGCAGGGGGTCCGACAGTCCGCGTACCTGAAGGAACAGCGCGGCGCGCGCCCATACCTGTGCCACGTCGTCGGCCAGCAGCGCCGCGCCGCCGCGGGCGACGACGGCCGCGTTCGTCGCCCGGATGGCAAGGTTCACCGAGCGGGCGCGCCGGGCGAATGGATCCCCGGCCGGCGGCGCTCCACGGAGGTGAGCGACCTCGTGCGCAAGGGCGAGCAGGTCGGGATTATCCGGCTGGCGGATCAGGGCGTACTCGATCGCGGCACGGGCCAGCCCGAGCGCGCCGGGCGCGACCGCGGGACCCTCCCGGCCGTCGCCCACCTTCCACTCGTCGACGTCGACCAGTTGCGCCACGTCGTCGTCCGGCACGAACAGGTCGTCGATGTGGAGGGTGGCCGTGCGCGAGCCGGCGATCGCCGCCAGGTCGAGCGGCACCGCCTCGACACGATCGGGCTGGGGCAGCCGCACCACGGCGAACACGATCGCGTGCTCGGCCTCGGCGACGGCCGCGAGCAGCACGACGTTGACCAGGCCGGCGCCGGAGAACCACGGCACGACACCGTCGAAGCGCCAGCCGTTCACCACGCGCCGGGCCGTGGCGGTGCGGCGTCCGGGCCAGGTGCGCACATGCCCGAACGCCGCACCGCCGAGCAACTCGCCGCCGGCCAGCGCCGGCAGCAGGTCGTGCAGCGCTGGACCACCACCGTCGAGGATCCACCGAATCGGGGTCGAGTGCTGCGAAGCGATGAGGTACGTCGACGGGCAGGCACCCGCGAGCAGTTCGTACGCCTCCGTGACCACGTCGGGCGGCGCCCCGAGTCCGCCGTAGCGCGGTGGGACCGACAGGCCGAACAGACCGGTCCCGGCCAGCGCCGCGAGATGCGAGGCGGGGACCGCGTCGCGGTCGGTTGCCGTCGCCGCCGGGGCGATCGTCCGCTTGATGACGTCACGCAACCGGTCGAGCACCGGATGGGCGGGTAGCGCGCCGAACCGGCTCGGCACGCTACCCGCGGTGATCTGGTCGATGGTCATGGTCAGGCCGGCTGTGCCGCCGGCTGGCGGGTCAGCAGTTCCGCGGCGTTGCCGCCACGGATCAGTTCCTGGTCGGCGGGCGAGATGCCGGCCCCGGTCAACGCGGCGGCGACTCGCTCCTCGGTCGCGTCGACCTGATGCGGGAAGTCGCTGCCGAGCAGCACTCGGCGGGCACCCAGGACGGAGACAAGGTACGCGATGTTCTGGGCGTCGAAGCCCATGGTGTCGAAGTAGACCTGCCAGCGGCCGTCCTCCGCGGCAAGGCCGCCGCGAGCCCGCCAGGTGCCGGCGATGCCGAGCGAGCCGATGCCGAGCGTGGTGAAGACCACCCGCAGGTTGGGGATGTCGTCGAGCAGGCCGCGGTGGATGAGCGACAGTAGCGCGACGCCGTTGGCCAGGCCGCGGCCGTACGAGGAGCCGAGCTGGCCGGCCTGCTCGATCAGTGTGGGGGTGAGGCTCGTGCCCGTGGGGTGCACGAACACCGGAATCCCCAGATGTGCGGCCTCTTGCAGGGTCGGCACCGTCTCCGGCGCGCCGAGGAAGACGTCGGCCTTGCCCGAGTCGACGACGATGCCGGGCAGGCCCAGCTCGTCAACGGCGCGGCGCACCTCGGCGGCACCGTCCTCGCCGGCGAACGCGTCGATGGTGGCAAGACCGAGCAGGCGCCCGGGATGGCTGCGCACCCCATCGGCGAGGTACTCGTTCAGCGTCGAGATCTCGTCCAGGTGCGGCGGCGTGGTGTCGAAGTCGGCGAACCGCGACGCGGCCGGCAGGCTCAGGACCCTCGTGTCCACTTTGGCCTCGTCGGCGACCTCGATGATGCGGTCGAAGCTCTTGAGCACGTCAACACTGCGGGCGTGCTCCGCACGCCGCTCCTCGGGCCACCAGCCCGGGGCCGGAGCGACCTGCTGGATGGGCTCGTAGTAGTGGGCGTGGATGTCGATGGCTGGCATGCTGAACCTTTCAGGAGCGGCGCTGGGCCGGATCGGTCAACGACGCCGGCTCATATCCGGCGTCGGCTGGGTTGATCGTGACGCCGGGCGGCACGATGTCGTCGATGCGGTCGAGCACCTCGTCCGTGAGCGTGACCTCGACCGCGCCGAGCTGGCTGGTGAGGTGGTCGAGGGTGCGCGGTCCGATGATCACGGAGCTGACCGCGGGATGCCGCAGGACAAACGCGAGCGACAGGTGGATCAGCGAGAGTCCGGCCTCGTCCGCCAGGTCGGTGAGCGCCTCGACCGCCTCCCGCTTGCGCTGGTTCGCCGGCAGAGCCGGGTCGTGCCGGCCGGGCTGCCGGTGCAGGCGGATCGACGGTGCGGGATCGGGCTCGCTCTTGCGGTACCGGCCGGAGAGCCACCCGCCGGCGAGCGGGCTCCACGGCAGGACACCGAGGCCGTACTTTCGGGCGAGCGGCAGCACCGCCCGCTCGGCACCGCGGGCCAGGATCGAGTACGGCGGCTGCTCGGTGACCGGCCGCTCCCGGCCGCGCCGCTCGGCCGTCCACTGCGCCTCGACGATCTCGTGCGGCTCGAAGGTCGAGGTACCGAAGTAGCGGATCTTGCCCTGGTGGACAAGGTCGGAGAGGGCGGCGAGGGTCTCGTCCAGGTCGGTTTCCGGCTCGGGACGGTGCACCTGGTACAGGTCGATGTGGTCGGTGCCGAGCCGGCGCAGGCTGGCCTCGACGGCCCGGTGGATCCAGCGCCGCGAGTTCCCCTTGTGGTTGACCTCGTCGCCGATGGCCCCGTGGAACTTCGTGGCGAGGACGACGTCGTCGCGCCGCCCGCCGGCGAGCGCCTTGCCGACGATCACCTCGGACTCGCCCTGGGAGTAGACGTCGGCGGTGTCGATGACGTTGATCCCGGCGTCCAGCGCGGCGTGGATGATCCTGATGCCGTCGGCGTGGTCGGGATTGGCGTTGGCGCCGAAGTTCATCGCGCCGAGGGTGAGCGGGCTGACGTGGACTCCGGTCCGGCCCAGGAGCCGATATGACATGCGTGTCCCTTTCTAGAAGAGTCCGGTGGTCGGCGGTTCGGTGCCGTTGAGGAGGAAGGCACCGACGACGGCGGCCTTCCAGTAGCGCGGGTTGTGGTTGGCGACGGTTCGGGCGTTGCGCCAGTGCCGGTCGAAGTTGTGTTCCCGGGCGGTGGCCGAGCCCCCACCGACGTCGAAGATCAGCTCCGCGCTCTTCAGCGCCGACTCGGTGGCCAGGAACTGGGCCTGCGCCACCTCGACGGCGGCTGCCGTGCGCGGCGCCGGGTCCTCACCGGCCAGCCAGGCGCGGTCGATCGCCTCGGCGGCCCGCAGCACGGCCGCTTCCGCGGCGTATGCCCGCGCCCCGATCTCACCCACGGCGTGCTGGATGTACGGGTCCTCGACCGAACGCGTCGCCGAACTGTGCTTGATCGGCCTGGACCGCTGCTGGGCGAACCACACCGCGTCGGCGAGGCTGTTGCGCGCGATGCCGGCCTGGACTCCGGCGAGGAACAGTTGCTGAAACGCCGTGGTGAGGCTGCGCAGACCCGGCGCGGGCTGCCGTTCGACGACGTCCTGCGGTGCCACCGCCACGTCGGTGAGCTCGGTGGTGCCGCTGGCGGTGAGCCGCTGGCCCATGCCGTCCCAGTCGTCCAGCAGCGACAACCCGGGCCGGTCGGTCGGCACCACGAAGCTGACCCGCTGCTCGTCGTCGTCGACGGCGCTGACCGAGACCCAGTCGGCGAAGAGGGTGCCGGTGCTGTAGTACTTGCGGCCGTTGGCGCGCAGCCCGTCGCCGTCGCGGGTGACGCGGGTGCGGATGACGCCGTTCGGTGCCCCGATCTCGCCGTTGGCCAGCCCGAACAGGTCGCCCGCGAGCACCCGGGGGAACCACCGGACCCGCTCCTGCTCGACCGGCGAGGCGATGAGGCTCTCCACGAAGCCGAAGTGCGGGCGGACGGACTGGGCGATGTTCGAGTCGGCGGCGCCGAGCGCGATGATGAATTCGAACACCTGCCGGACGGTGGCGCCCGGACCACCGTACTGCTTGGGCACCCGGAAGCTGCCCAGACCGGCGGTTGCCAGTTCGCGCACGAGCGCGTGCGGCAGTTCGCGGTCGCGTTCCCGGTCAGCGGCGCCGACGCGTGCCTTGCGCAGGTACTCCTCGGCCCGGCGGGTCAGGTCGTCGATGGTCATAGTAGCGGGATCACCCCTTCGCCGAAGCGGTAGGCCTCCTCCAGCAGCGGTGCTCCGGAGACGATGAAATGCCGGATGCCGACCTCGGTGTACTCCTGGATCCGCTCGGCGACCTCGGCGTGGCTGCCGACCAGTGCCGTGCTGCCGCCGCCTCCGCCGACCAGGCCCAGGCCGGACCAGATCGTCGGGTACGGCCGCAGCCGGTCCGGGTCGATGACGCCCGGGTTGAGCGACTGGACCCGTTGCTGGCCGATCGACTGGCGTTCGGCCAGTTCCCGCTGCCGGCGGGCGACCTGTTGCGGGGTCAGCCTGGCCAGGATGCGATCCGTCTCCGCCCAGGCGTCCTCGCTGCGGTCGCGGGAGATGACCTGGATGCGGATGCCGAACTCGACGCTGCGCCCGTGCGCGGCGGCCAGCTTCGAGATCCGCTCGACGTGCTCGGCCGCCATCGGCGGCGTTTCGCCGTACATGAGCTGCACGTCGGCGTGGGCCGCGCCGACGTCGGCGGACTCCTCGGAGAGCCCGCCGAAGAAGATGGTCGGCCGGCGGGAGATCGGGGCGGGCCGGCCGCCACCGCTCACCCGGTAGTAGTCACCGGCGAAGTCGTAGCGCCGGCCGGCCAGTTCGGCGTCGAGGATCTCCAGGAACTCCCTGGTCCGCCGGTACCGGTCGGCCTTGGCGATCTCGTCGCCGTATGCCGTCTGCTCCTCGACGTCGCTGCCCGTGACGATGTTGATGTCCAGCCGGTCGGCGAAGAGGTACTGGAACGTCTCGATCATCTGGGCGGTAAGCGTGGGCAGCGTGTAGCCGGCGCGGAACGCGACGATGAACCGGATCGTCTCCGTGTGCTGCGCGACCGCGGCCGCGGTGAGCCAGGTGTCCTTGGTGTCGTGCCCGGTGGCCAGCAGCATCGACTCGAAGCCGTTGGCCTCCGCCGCGCGGGCCACGTCGCGCAGATACTTCGGGGTGGCCTCGCGGGCTCCCGGGTCGCCGCCGTAGCTGCGGTTGTCCCGGTACATCGGCAGGAACCAGTGGAAGCTGGGCTTCATTCGCCTCCTCCATTCATAGCGGCGCGTCGCCGGCGGATTCGAGCAGCCATTTCATGAACGGCGGCGGGGTCCCGTTGAGGTGGAAGTCACCGACGTAGTGCCGGCGCCACCGGATCGGGTCGTGCAGGGAATGCGTGCGGGCGTTGCGCCAGTGCCGGTCGAAGCCGGGTTCGGCGTCGGTGTATCCGGCGTCGAGGAACTCGACGAACCCGTCGGTGGCCGCCGGGCCGAGGTCGTAGGCGAGGCATTTGGCCTCGTCGACCGCGATGCCGACGCCGAGGGCGGAGTCGGCGGTCGCCCGGCCGGCGGCGACAACCTCGTCGATCAGTGCCGCGGCCCGGGCGACCAGCGCCGCGGTGGCGGCGATCTCCAGTTCGAGGTCGTCCCGCCAGGCCCGGAACCGGCCGGCGACCGCGGGTGCCAGAGTGCCGGTGTCCAGCCGGTCGGCCCGGGCCAGGACCTCCTCGGCGATGCCGAGCTGGATCGCGGCGTGGGTGAGCTGGCTGCGGGTGTACCGGAACGCGGTGTCCGGCTTGCGCCGGCCGGACTGGTTGAAGACGTACCGTGACGGCACCCAGGAATCCGTCAGCTCGGCGCTGCCGCTGACGGTCGCGCGCTGCCCGAACGCGTCCCAGTCCTCGAGGATGACCAGCCCGGGTGTCCCCTGCGGCAGGATGGCGGTGGCCAGCCAGCCGTCCGGGTGGGCGGCGCTCACCGGCACCCACTGCGCGGTCAGGGCGCCGGTGCAGAAGGACTTGGAGCCGTTGATCCGGTAGCCGTCGCCGTCGTCGACGATCGTGGTCTTCGGCAGGCTGCGTCCGCCCTTGCCGCGTTCGTGCCCCGCGTTGCCGAAGCGGGCACCGGCGATCGCCTCGGCGAGGAAGAAGGCCTTGCGCTCGTCGTCGTCATCTTCAAGGTCGAGGCCGTACAGCGCACCGAAGTGGTTCTGGGGTACCTGTGCCAGCGCCGCGTCGGCCGCGGAGAGAATCGCGAAGACCCGGGTGAGTGTGCCGGTGCCGAGGCCCGGTCCGCCGAACCGCTTCGGCACGGTCATCGCCAGCAGGCCCGATCGCGCCAGCAGGGCCAGCTCCGTGCGGGGCACGGCGCGATCCTGGTCGCGCAGCGGTCCCAGCTCGCGCCAGACCGCGGCCAACTCGTGCGCTGCCGCGACCGCCTCGTCGTCGCTGTGCAGGACGCGGGCCGCCGGTCGCAGTGAACCGTCCACAGTGGTCATTTCCGTGCTCCGCCGGCGAGGGCCGGTGCCACCGCGTAGCGGCTCGCCGGCCGGGCCAGGCCGTAGTGCGACCGCAGGGTGGTTCCCTGGTACTCGGTGCGGAAGAGGCCCCGGCGCTGCAACTCGGGGATGACCTGGTCGACGAAGTCCGTCAGTCCGCCGGGGTAGATGTCGCACTGGATGTTGAACCCGTCCGCGCCGCGCTGGACGAACCACTCCTCGATCGTGTCCGCGATCTGCTCGGGTGCGCCGACGACGACCCGGTGCGCGGCGCTCCCGCGGGCGATGAGCTCCCGCACGGTCAGCTCACCGGACCCGATCAGGGACCGGGCGGCGTCGTCGAACCCGGTCGAGCCGTACGTGTCGCCGGTGGGTGGCAGCAGGTGCGCCGGGAACGGCTTGTCCAGGTGCAGGTCGCCGGGGTCGAGTCCGAACCGGCCGGCGAACCCGGCGAGCAGGCCTTCGTCGCCGATGCGTTCGTCGAACTCGCGCTGCCGGCGGCGGGCCTCGGCCTCGGTGCCGCCGATGACCGGGTTCAGCCCGGGCAGGATGCTGATGGCGTCGGGGTCGCGCCCGTGCGCCCCGGCGCGCGACTTGACGTCGGCGTAGAACGCCTGCGCGGAGCCCAGCAGGTGCTGGGCGGTGAACACCGCGTCGACGTAGCGGGCGGCGAGGTCCCGGCCCGCCGCCGAGCCACCGGCCTGCAGCAGCGGCGGCCGGCCCTGCGGCGAGCGGGGCAGCTGCAGGGGTCCGCGCACCGAGAAGCTCTCCCCTTCGTGGTCGATGCGGTGGATCCGGTCGGTGTCGGCCCACACCCGGCGTGACGGGTCGGCGATCAGCGCCTCGTCCTCCCAGCTGTCCCAGAGCTTGGTGACGATGTCGACGGACTCGGCCGCCCGTGCGTAGCGGTCGCTGCGGGGCGGCAGGTCGGCCAGCCCGTAGTTGCGTCCGCCGTCGACGTCGCGGGTGGTCACCACGTTCCAGCCGACCCGGCCGCCGCTGACGTGGTCGAGCGACGAGAAGATCCGGGCGATGTGGTACGGGCTGTTGAACGTGGTGGACACCGAGGCGATGAAGCCGACCCGTTCGGTGGCCAGCGCCATGGCGGTGACCAGGACGGTCGGGTCGATGCCGTGGATCGGCGGCCCGGAGCGGACGTTGCCTTTCAGCAGCACCCCGTCGGACAGGAAGACGGCGTCGAGCAGTCCGCGTTCGGCCTCACGGGCGATGGTGCGGTAGTAGTCGATGTCGGTCAGGGCCCGCGGGTGACCGCCGGGTGACCGCCACGCGGCCGGGTGCGCCCCGGACCCGATGATGTTCACGTTGATGTGCAGTTGCCTAGCCATCGTGGCGCGCTCCTGTGGCGTCGGTGCGAATCGCGTCGCTGAGAGTCCAGTGCGGCGGGTGGCGCAGCGCGTGGGTCCGCGCGTCGCGCCAGTACCGGTCCAGGCCGTACCGCTCGGACGTGCCGCTCGCCCCGACCACGCCGATCACGGCCGTGATGATCGGCCCGACGTGCCGGTGCGCGTACCAGCGGGCCAGCGTGACCGGGCGCCGGCGGAAGCCGTCAGCGGCGTCCCCGAAGAGCAGGGCCAGCGCCCGCGACCGGGCGTGGGCGTCGCCGAACGTGCCGATCGTGTGCGGGTCGCGGGCGGCACGTTCCGCGCCGGATTCGTGCCACGGGCGGGCGTGGTCGACCACGAAGTCGCGCGCCGCGGTGAGGAAGCCCTCGATGATGCCGACCGCGACGGCCACCTGCAACGTTTCGTCGAAGAGCCGCCAGGCCGTGGGCACCGGCACGGCGGCGGGGATCGGCGCGGTGACGTCGCGCAGGCTGATCCGCCCGGGTGGCGCCGAACGCAGTCCGAAGCCGGGGTCGCCGGGGACGACGGTGACACCCGGATCCTCGACGTCCACCACAGCCTGCACCCGGCCGCCGGCGGCGAGCACCACCCGGTGCGCGTCGGCGCCACCGGCGGAAACCGGCGCGTCGCCGAGCAGGCGCCGGCCGCCGGGAACCGGCGTGGCGGCGACCGTACCGGCGTGGGCGTACCAGCCGGCCACTCCCCCGTCTCCCCCGTCCAGCCGTCCGGCCAGCAGGCGAGCACTGTGATGGGCGGCGACCCGCGCGGCGAGTCCGGCGTCGGACCGGGCGAGCACCCGCACGTGCTGCACCGCCTCCTCGCCGCCGGCCGTGAGCTGCGCCGGGTCGAGGATCGTGGGCTCGGCGCTCATGTCGCCACGCTCCGTTCCGCGAGCGCCCGTCCGGGAATGGCGTCGAGCAGCAGCTTGGTGTACTCGTGCTCGGGTCGCAGGAAGACCTGGTCCGCGTCGCCGAACTCGACCACGCGGCCGGACTTCATCACCGCGACCCGGTCCGCGACGGCCCGGATCACCGCGAGGTCGTGCGAGATGAACAGCAGGCTGAGGCCGAGCTCCTGGCGCAGGTCGGTGAGCAGCCGCAGGATCTGCGCCTGGATCGACACGTCCAGTGCCGACACCGGCTCGTCGCAGACGAGCAGGTCCGGAGCCGGGGCGAGGGCGCGGGCGATCGCCACCCGCTGCCGCTGCCCGCCGGACAGCTCGGCCGGCCGGCGGGTCTCGAAGTCGCCGGCGAGACCGACCTGGTCGAGCAGTTCGTGCACCCGCTCGCGGCGGGATGCCCGGTCGCCGATGCCGAAGCCGTCCAGCGGTTCGGCGACGATCTCCCGCACCGTCAGCCGGGGGTTCAGCGATGCGTACGGGTTCTGGTAGATCAGCTGCGCCCGGCGATGCAGGACCCGAAGGTCCGCCCGGCCGAACCGGCCGATGTCGGTACCGTCGAAGCCGACCTGCCCGGCGTCCGGCCGGGTCAGCCCGAGCACCAGCCGGGCCAGCGTCGACTTGCCGGAGCCGGATTCACCGACGAGCCCCACCGCCTCGCCCTTGCCGATGGTGAGCGAAACGTCGTCGACCGCCCGGAGCCGGTCACGGTTGGGCAGCCGGAACTCCTTGCTGACCGCCTCGACGCGCACCAGCGGCACGGCCGGCCGGTCGTCGCCCGTGCCCGCCGCGACGCGCACGGCTGCCGGCCGCGCCGGTGCGGAGAGGCTCGGCACGCTACTGATCAGGGCCTGCGTGTACGGGTGTTCCGGGCGGCCGAGCACCGTGCCCGGTGTGCCGTACTCGACCAGCCGCCCGTCCTTGAGCACCGCGATGTGGTGTGCCCGGTCCGCCGCGACGGCGAGGTCGTGCGTGATGAGCAGAACGGCGATCCCGCTGGACCGGGCCAGGTCGGCCAGGTCGTCGAGGATGACCTTCTGCACGGTGACGTCCAGCGCGGTGGTCGGCTCGTCGGCCACGAGCAGCTTCGGCTGCCCGGCGAGGGCGGCGGCGATGAGCACCCGTTGCCGCATGCCACCGGACAGCTCGTGCGGGAACTGCCGGGCGCGGGTGGCCGGGTCCGGCAGCCCGACCCGTTCCAGCAGTTCGACGGCCCGACGTTCTGCTTCCCGCCGTGGCGTTCCGGTGTGGATGCGGATCGACTCGCTCACCTGGCGGCCGACCCGGTGCAGCGGGTTGAGGCTGACCATCGGGTCCTGCGGGATGAATCCGAGGGACCGCCCGCGGATGCCGTTGAACCGCCGCTGCGACAGTCGCGCCAGATCCAGCCCGTCGAACCGGATCCGTCCGGCGGAGATCGTCGCGGACGGCGGAAGGGCGCCCATGATGGTGTGCGCGATCGTGCTCTTGCCGGAGCCGGACTCGCCGACGAGGGCGAGCGTCTCGCCGGGTTTGACGGACAACTCCAGGTCCGCCACGGCGCGCACCCGCCGACGCGCCAGCCGGTACTCGACGGTCAGGTTCTCGATCGTGAGCAGGTCGGTCATGGTTACCTCCGTTCAGACGCTCACGTACTGCTGCCGGTTGACGGACCGGGCGATCCGGTTCGCCGACAGCACGGTGACGGCGATGACCGCGCCCGGCAGGCTGGCCATCCACCAGGCGGTGGCCAGGTAGTCCCGCCCGCCGGCGACGAGGCTGCCCCACTCCGGCGCCGGCGGCGGCGCGCCGAAGCCGAGGAAGCTCAGCGCCGAGACGCTCAGCAGGGCCAGTCCGAGTTCGATCGTGGCGAGCACGAGCACCGGCCCGGCCGCGTTGGGCAGGACGTGGCGGGTGAGCAGCCGCAGCCGGCTGATGCCGGCGAACGTCGTGGCCTCGATGTAGGCCATGCCACGGATGCGCAGCACCTCGGCTCGCATCACCCGGGCGAACGCGGCGACGTTGCCGATGCCGACCGCGATCGCGATGTTGACGGTGCCGAAACCCAGGGCCGTGATGAAGGCCAGCGAGATCAGCAGCGCCGGCACGGCGAGCAGAACGTCGACGACACGCATCAGGATGTCGTCGACCCACCGGCCGAAGTAGCCGGCGAGCAGACCCATCAGCGATCCGATCAGCAGTCCTAGCAGTACCGCGACGGCGACCGCCTCGACCGATGCCGAGGTGCCGTGGACAACCCGGGAGAACACGTCACGGCCGAGGTTGTCGGTGCCGAACAGGTGCTGGGCGTTCGGCGCCGTCAGCCGCGGGCCGCTCGCCCGCAGTGGATCGGCGTCGGTGAACAGGGACGGCACGGCGGCGGCGAGCAGGACGGTGACCAGGACCGCCCAGGAAAGGATCAGCCCGGGCTGCCGCAGGATCGTCCGCAGCCGGGCGAACCGGCCGGTGTCCGCCGGGCGCGGTCCGGCGACGGTGGCCGTGCTCATGTCGCCGTCCCGGCGGGCAGGAGGCGGAACCGGCGTGACGCTCGCACCCGGATCCGCGGGTCGATGACGGGATAGAGGACGTCCACCAGAAAGTTGATCGTGACGAAGGTCGCCGCGGCGAAGACCACCGCCACCAGCACGACGGGCGTGTCCTGGTAGTTGACCGCTCGCACCGTGACGGCGCCGACTCCGGAGCGGGAGAAGACGGTTTCCATGACGACCGAGCCGCCGATGAGGTGTCCGGTCGTCATGGCCAGCGCGGTGATGACCGGGATGATGGAGTTCTGCAGCGCGTGCCTGAGCAGCACCCGGGCCCGGGAGGCGCCGCGGGCGCGGGCGGCCTCGATGTAGGGGGCGTTGAGCGTGGACTCGAGGCTGCGCGACAGGATCTGCGCGGACATCGCGGCGCTGGGGATCGCCAGCACCACCGCCGGCATGATGAGGCTTTTGATGCCCTCGTTACCGATCGCCGGCAGCAGCTGCCATTTGAACGACACGAACTGGATCAGGACCAGGCCGATCCAGAAGGTCGGCACCGAGACGCCGGCGGCGGGCAGCGCGACCAGTGCCTGCCGGAGCAGGGGCACTCGGGTGTACGAGGCCAGCAGGGCCCAGGCGACACCGAGGATCATGGCCAGTACCAGGGCGGCGCCGGCCAGTTTGAGCGTCTCCGGGATCGCCTCGACATACATGGCGGCGGCCGGGTTTCCGGTCTGCACGGACGTACCGAAGTCGCCGTGCAGCGCACCGAGCAGCGCCTTGCCGTATTGCAGCGGCAGTGGCTGGTCCAGGCCCAGCTGGGCGCGGATCTGCGCCAGCTGGGCCGGGTCCAGCACCGACCCGTCGCTGCCGACGCCGGCTTTGTTCAGCGCGGCGTCGCCGGGCAGGGCGTAGAGCAACAGGAAGGTGGCGGTGAAGGCGGCCCAGAGCACGAGCAGGGCGTGCAGGAGCCGCCGGGCCGCGTAGCTAGCCATTGACTTGCGCCTCGTAGAGGATGATGGCGCTGTCGTCGAACCGCACGCCGGTGACCTTCTTGCTGGCCCCCCACAGGTTGACCATGTCGAAGACGGGGATCTGGTACGCCCGTTCGACCAGGATCCGCTGGATGTCATCGATGACCTTGCGCCGCTCGGCCGGGTCGGCGAGGCCGACCTGCTTCTGCAGCAGCGGTTCGAGGTCGTTGTCCGGCGGCAGCTGCGCCTTGTTCAAGGTCTTGGTGGAGAACAGGATCCGCAGGGCGTCCGCGTCCACCAGCGCCCCGCTCCAGCGGTGCACGTCGTAGTCGCCGGCGACGAGCGCCTTGTTGAAATCGGTGGTGGGCAACGGTCGCAGCTTGAATTCGATGCCGACCTCCCGGACCTGCTGCTGGATGACCTCGAGGAACGTCTGGTTGTCCGGGTTGGCGGCGAACGAGGCGGTGATCACCAGACGCTGGCCGTTCTTGGTCCGGATGCCGTCGCCGCCCACCGTCCAGCCCGCCTTCTCCAGCAGGTCCTTGGAGAGCGCGGGGTCGTATCGCAGCGCGTCGGACTGGTCGATGTGGAACGGCGATGCCGCGGTCAACGAGCCGGTTGCCGGCACGGTGAACCCGTTGTGGGCGGTCTCGGTGAGCCCCTTGCGGTCGATGGCATGGGTCAGCGCAACCCGGACCGCTTCCTCGCTCAGGATCGGCCGGGAGGTGTTGACCTCCAGCGAGACGGCGGGAACACGGTTGACCGCACGCAGCAGCTGGGTGTTGGCGCCCTTCTCGAGGACCGCACCGTCCTGCCAGGAGACCGTTTGAGCTACATCGATCTGTCGGCTGCTCACGCCACCGGTGCGGACACTGGCCTCGGGCACGATCCGGAAGACCAGCGTCTTGATGCCGGCCGGTCCGGTCCGCTTGTACACCTTGGCCGGCCAGGCGTAGTCCTCGCGCCGTTCGAGCGTGGCCCGCTGGTTACGGACGGCCTCCTTCACCACGAACGGGCCGGAGCCGATCACGCCCTGGCCGCACCGCTCTTCGGGCGTCTTGGCCAGGGTCACCGGCGATACGAGGCCCAACTGGTAGTTGGACGTGGCCTGGAGGAACGCGGCGTTGGGCTGGGTGAACCGGATGCTCACGGTCAGCGGGTCGGGGGTGGTGATCTCCTTGAGGCCCGCCACGAAGGCGGCACCGTTGGCCCCCTTGATCTTCGCCAAGGTCTCGAAGTTCGCCTTGACGACGCTCGCGTCCAGCTTCGCGCCGTCGCTGAACGTCACACCGTCACGCAACTTGAAGGTGTAGGTGGTCGCGTCCGGGCTGACCTCCCAGGACGTCGCGAGCCACGGCTCGATCTTCGTGAGGTCGTTGCCGTCGCGTGCGGTCAGCGAGTCGACGATCTGGCGGCCGATGCTGAGGCCGTATCCAAAGTTGTCCTGCTGCGGATCCCAGCACTCCGCCTCGGTGGCCAGGCCGATGGTGAGGGTGGTGTCGCCGCCACCGCCCGGCGCGCTCGAGGCGTCGGAGGAGCAGGCGGATGCGGTGATCGCGAGGGCGCCGAGCGCGGCGGCGAAGGCCAGTCCTCTGGGTCTGCGGGGGGTTGCGGCAGGGGTGGTCCAGGTCATGGGGATCCCTTGTTCTTGGAGTGTCCAGTGGTGCTCGCAGCTCCCGGTCGGCGGGCGTGGCCATGCGGCATCGCTGCCGCGCATCGGGGATGCGGGCAGGAGCGAGAGCACGTCGTCATAGCCGGCGGTAGTACCGGCGGAAGCGGTCGCGTGTCAGGTTCGGTGGGGACGGGCGCCGGTTACGAACAGAGGCCACTCGCCACGCGCACCAGGTCGACGGTGCGTCGTGTGGTCAGCAGGACCGTGCGTGGCATGATCCGATAATCCTACGAGCGCAGTAGGAATTGCAAGAGCCGTCCACCCTTTTGAGATCTCCGTCGCACATCATGATCACGAATCGGGCCCGCCCGTTCGGATCGCTACCGGTACGTTTCGAGCAGCCGCCGGGCCACCGCCACCGAGTCGACAATCGGGTGAGTGGCCATGGCACGCAGCGCCGCGCTATGAGGCGGCGGCCGCGTAGGTCAACCGCCGACCGGCGAGCGGGTGACTTGACCCTGCCGTATGCGGCAGGGTTTAGCGTGCGCCGGTGACGAACATTGAGATCCACCCGGTCCACTCGACGGGCGGCGTCCCGGGCCTCGGCGACTTCGCGGTCGTCACCGCCGCCGTGCCCGAGCCCGGACCCGGCCAGGTCCTGATCCGCAACCGCTATCTGGCACTGGGCGCGGTGCTGCGCACTCTCCTCGCCGAGGGCACCCTGATCGCCCGGGCGGTCGGCGAGGTCGCCGCCTCCACCGACCCCGCGTTCCCCGTCGGTACCGGAGTGCTGCACCGCTCCCCATGGAGCACGTACGCGGTCGCCGACACGAGTGCGCTGCGGACCGCCGATCCGGACGACCCGTTGTCCTGCCTCGGCGGCGCGCTGACCGCCCTCGCCGGGCTACGGGCCGCCGGGCTGCGCCCCGGTGAGACCGTCTACGTCTCGGGCGCGGCGGGCGCGGTCGGCAGCGCCGCAGGCCGGGTCGCCCGGGCCCTCGGCGCCGGCCGGGTCGTCGGCAGCACCGGTTCCGCCCGCAAGGTCGCCCTGCTGACCGGCGATCCGGCCGGTGGTCCGGCCGGGGGGTTCGGATTCGACGCCGCGTTCGACCATCGGGCCGAGTCGATTGTGTCAGGGCTTGCGCGACTCGGCCCGGTCGACGTCGTCTTCGACACGCTCGGTCGCGTCGCCGAGCTCGTGGAGGCCGTCGGACCGCGCACCCGCATCGCACTGTGCGGGGCGCTGACCCAGCAACTGGGCGGCGCACCCGACCCGCGGCTGGACCTGACCGCGGTCATCGGGAAACGCCTGTCGTTGCACGGCTTCACCGCGGCCGACCATCCCGGTCTCGACGCGCAGCTCGCAGAGCTGGGGCCGTTCGCCCTGCCGCACTCGATCATCGACGGCCTCGCCGCGGCGCCGCAGGCGCTGCTCGACCTCTTCGCCGGCCGCCACGCGGGTGTGGTCCTCGTCCGTGTGGACGCGGCATAGTCGGGACATGCGGATCGGAGAGATGGCGGCAGCGGCCGGCACGACGGTGCGGGCGCTGCGCCACTACGAGGCGGAGGGCCTGCTCGTCAGCGCCCGGTCGGCGAACGGCTACCGCGACTATCCGGCCACGGCGGTCCTGCGGGTCCGCAACATCCGGGAGCTGCTCGCGATCGGCTTCACGGTCGCCGACATCCGTGTCTTCCTGCGGTACCTGGACCGTGACCTCCCTGCCGTCTTCGCCGACCGGGCCACGTGCGGCACGGCGATGCGGGTGGCCGGCGAGCGCCTAGCGGAGCTGCGCGCCCGGATCGACACGCTGACCCGGCTGCACGACACCCTTGCCGCCCGGCTCGGCGCCGGCGCGGGCCCACACGGCACCGTCATCTCGAGAGCAGGCCAAGGCGTCCCAGCGTCTGCCGGAGTCGATGGCGGCCCGCCATCGACTCCGGGCCCCTGAGCCGGGCCAGCACCCGTTTGCTCCAGTTGCCCGGCAGCCCGAACCGGCTGTTGTAGGCCGCCAGCCGCTCGTCGTAGGCGGCGATGTGCGCGTCGGCAGCGGCGTCATACTGCTCCCGATGCAGCACGGCACCTTGGGGCAACCGCGGCTTGATGCCGGCGTGTTCCGTGGGGTCCGGTGTGCCGACCGCCAGCCCGAAGGTCGCCACCGTGTGCGGCGGCAGCTTCAGCTCGGCGGCGACCTGTTCGGGCTGGTTGCGGATCGCGCCGACGAACACCGTGCCCAGGCCGAGCGAGGCGGCGGCCACGACAGCGTTCTGGGCCGCCAGTGCGGTGTCGACGAAGCCGATGATGGTCGTCTCCAGGTAGTCGGTGGCGGCGACCGGCGCACCGGCCCGCTCGGCGAGCCTGCGGGCACGGCCGAGGTCGGCGATCCATACCAGGAACAGTGGGGCCTGCTCGATGAAGGCCTGATGGCCGGCGAGCGCGGCCAGGCGCGCCTTGCGCCCGGGGTCGCGTACCGCCACCACGCTCCAGGGCTGGAGATTGGAGGATGTCGGCGCGGACTGCGCCGCCGCGATGAGCGCTGCCAGCTCGTCGTCGGTGACCTCACGCGGGCCGAACTTGCGCACCGAGCGATGCGCAAGCTGCAGACTGAGGACGTCGCTGGCCACGCTGAGCGTCGCGGTGGGGTCGCCGTAGCGGGCGGTGACGGGCATCGGGCGGAAACCTCCTCGAGGACCGGGCGCGGCCGGTTGCACCAGGGCAACCCGAGCCGGCCACGGAGTGTGGGACGGGTGCAGCCGTGCTGGAACAGGCCCCGCTCCTGCAGGATCGGCACCACCAGGTGGGCGAAGTTCTCCAGGTCGACGGCGGTGTCGGCGGCAGCAGGAAACCCAGGCGGAACGGCCGGCCGTCCTCGACACCGGCCCCCACCGCACCCGCGAGGCCGGTCGTCACAGCTTCGGCCCGGTCCCGTGCACGCCGTGCTCGTCGATCAGCGCCAGCTCCTCCTCCGTCAGCGGCGGGAAGTCGAGCGCCTTGACGTTGTGGTCCAGCTGCCAGGGCGAGCTGGCGCCGATGAGCGCCGAGGTCACCTGCGGCTGGCGCAGCACCCACTGCAGCGCCAGCTGCGCGAGCGACTGGCCCCGCTGCTCGGCGATCCGGTTGAGCGCCGCGGCCCGCTGCCGGTACGTGTCGTCGATAACGTCGGGTGACAGGAACGCGCTGTTCTGCGCCCGCGCACCGGCCGGGATGCCGTCGAGGTACTTGTTCGTGAGCAGACCCTGCGCCAGCGGCGAGTAGACGATCAGGCCGAATCCGTCCTCGGCGGCCAGCTTGAGCAGGCCGTTGAGCTCGGGGCGGCGGTCGAAGACGGAGTAGCGTGGCTGGTGGATCAGCAGCGGCACCCCGGCCTGGCGCAGCAGCACGGCCGCCTCGTGTGCCCGCTCCGGGGCGTAGTTGGAGACGCCGACGTAGAGCGCCTTGCCCTGCTCCACCGCGCTGGCGAGGGCGCCAACGGTCTCCTCCAACGGTGTGGTCAGGTCGGGGCTGTGGCTGTAGAAGATGTCGACGTGGTCGGTGCCCAGGTCACGCAGACTGTGCTCCAACGAGGTGAGCAGCGACTTGCGGGATCCGCCCTTGAGGTACGGGCTGGAACCGATCGGGTTGCCGGCCTTGGTCGACAGGATCAGCTCGTCCCGGTACGGGGCCAGGTCGTGCTTGAGCACCCGGCCGAAGAACTGCTGCGCGGCTCGGTGCGGCGGGCCGTACCGGTCGGCGTTGTCGAAGTGTGTGATGCCCAGGTCGAAGGCGTGCAGCGCGATCTCGCGCTGGGTCTCGTAGGGATAGTCGGTGCCGAATTTCTGCCACAGGCCGAAGGAGAACGCCGGCAGGTCGAGGCCGGAGTTCCCGGCGCGCCGGTACTCCAGGCTTTCGTAGCGGTCGTCGGCTGCGTTATAGGTCATCGGTGCTCCTTGACGCGACGGAGCTCGGCCGGCTGCGAAGCATGCGCGTCACCCTTGGTCTGCGAACAACGCGAAGTCGATCTCGCGTCTGGAGTATCGAAGGAACCCGATCACGATCTAGATTATACCGATAGGCTTACTATGATTTATGTCGTGACGCAGGCCACAGATCACTTTGGGGGGCTGCACGAGACCCTTGCCGGCGCATGCTTCAACACTTTCGCGCATTCGCCACCGACCAGAACAGGACGACGCACCGATGAGCCTCGAGTTCCTCTGGTACATCCCGAACCAGGCCGAGCCCGGCCACCGCGGCGACGACGTCGTCTCGGAGCACAACAGCCTGCAGACCCTCACCAGCCACGCCAAGGCCCTCGAGGAACACGGATGGGGCGGCGCGCTCATCGGCACCGGGTGGGGACGGCCCGACACCTTCACAGTGGCCACCGTGCGCAAGCTGTGGACCGAGGACAACGTCACCTACCACGGCGCGCACTTCGGAGTCACCAACTCCACCGTGGCCCCGCGAACCGTCGTCCGGGGCGACCGTCGGCATCCGCGGCTCTACTTCGGCGGCGCCTCCGATGCCGCCGAGCGGGTCGCCGCCACCGAGGCCGACGTCCAGCTCTTCTGGGGTGAGCCGCTCGACGGGGTCCACGAACGGATCGAGCGGCTCAAGCGCCTCAGTGAGCAACTCGGCCGGGAACATCCTCCGCTGGAGTTCGGGCTGCGGATCACCACCCTGGTGCGGAACACCACCGAACAGGCCTGATGAGCACCGTCCCGACCTGACCGGCAGGTTCAGGTGCCCTCGATGCCGATGCGGGCGCGCAGCGTGTCGGCCCACAGGTCGGCGGTGTACACCTCCGTGCCGGGCTGGTGCTTGCGGCCGCCCTCGGCGAGCGGGCCGGCGTCGACCGGTTCGAAGCCGATCTGCTCGACGAGGTCGAAGACCTGCCACTTGGCGTCCGGATCGTCGCCGGAGACCGGGATACCGTACCGGCGGTTCGCCCCGGCCGATCGGCCGTGGTCGCGCAGGTGGTCCCAGCGCATCGCGTTGAACGCCTTGACCACGTGCGCGCCGGCGAGGTGGCGCTGTAGCAGCTCGCTGCTGGTCACATCGCCGTGCTCCAGCTCGTCGTCGTGTCCGTCGCGTTCCGGGTGGTAGTTGGTCGCGTCGATCACCGTTCGGCCGGCCAGCGCCTCGGCGGGCAGGTCTCGATAGTGGCCGAACGGCACGGCGACGATCACGATGTCGCCGTAGCGGGCCGCCTCCTCGGCGGTGACGGCGTGTGCGTGACGGCCAAGCTGATGCTCAAGGTCGCGCAGGGTGTCCGGACTTCGGGAGTTCGCGATGGCGACGTCGTCGCCGGCCGCGGTGTACAGGTGGGCCAGCGTGGAGCCGATCTTGCCGGCGCCGATCACACTGATCTTCATGTCTGTCGCCTACCCGCTGCCGGCCCGTTCACGCGATAGGGCCGTCACGGGAGCGTGAAAGGATCCAGCAGGTGCCAGGCCATCGTCTCGTTCTCCGCATGGTCGCGTGGCGCCCGCTGCGTCACAGATGCGACGGACCGGTCGCGCCGCGGGCGTGACCGGTCCGTCGATGACAGTGCTCGTCCGCGTCAGCAGGTCAGGTTGCCGCCCGCGGGGACGCCCAGAATCGCGACGAACTGGTTGTAGAGGTTGACCCGGCTCTGCACCTGTGCGGGGTTCCCGCCGTTGCACTCGATGCCGTTGATCGCCCGGATCGTGGTACCGAAGCCCTGCCCGTTCACCATCGCGTTGTGTGACGTCGTGCCCGCGCCGCCGGTGCCGGTCATCCAGTACCACAGCCCGGTCTGCCACGAGATCGACGCATTCGTCGCCACCAGGTCCGGGTTGTTCAACAGGTCGACGCCGAGTGCGTCGCCCGCCGCCTTGTAGTTGAAGTTCCAGCTCAGCTGGATCGGGCCGCGGCCGTGATACGCCGACTGGCCGGCGGGGCACCCGTACGGCTGGCTCCGGTCGCAGTACGTCGGCCAGTTGGCGGTGTTGATCTCGTGGATGTACACCAGACTGCCGGTTTCGTGGCTGACGTTGGCCAGGAATGCCGCGGCCTCCTGCCGCTTGACCGTGTCGCTGCCGGTCGTGGCGAACGCGGGGTACTTCTTCATCGCGTCGGTCAGCCCGGCGTAGGTGTAGAACGAGTTCCGGTTCGGGAACATCTGGTTGAACTGGGCCTCACTGACCACGAAGCCGCTCGACGACCCACCGCCCCCGCTCGTGCCGCCGGGGACGTTCCACTTCTGGTTGGCCCCGCCGGCGCAGGTCCAGATCTGCAGGGGCGTGCCGTCGGCCGAGCTCACACCGGTGGCGTCGAGGCACTTGTTGGCCTGGGAGCTGACGATGTCGCGGACAGCGTTGGCGACCCACTGCTGGGCGCCGGTGCCGTTGCAGTCCCAGAGCTGGACCTTGGCCCCGTCGGCCGTTGAGCCGCCGGCGACGTCAAGGCACTTGCCGAGGGCCCGGATCGTGCCGTCGGTGCCCACGGTCCAACTCTGGGCGTTGGTGCCGTTGCACGTCCACAGCTGGACCCGGGTGCCGTTTGCGGCGTTGGCGCCGGCGACATCGACACACTTGCCGCCGTAGCCGGTGATCGCGCCGGTGCCCGCGGCGGCCGCGGTGCCCGGGATGAGGATGAAGGCGCCGAGGACGGCAGCGACTGCCGCGACGAGCACCCGGCGCAGGCGCGCCGATCGTGATCTGTCCATGGTGATGCTCCTGAGTGAGGGGGCGGGCGGGACATCGACCCTGATCTCTCGATGACGTTTTTCATACCGCAAATTCAGCTAACTGTAAAGAGTCTTTCCTTTTATCTGGATGCGTCGCGGCGAGACCCGTCGGCGTTTGACTGCATTGAGCGGGTTGCCCGCCATGGTGCTGCGGAGCCTCCTCGCCCGGGGGCTTTCCCTACCCCCACCCGGGATGCCAGCCGGATCGATCTTCGCCGTGATCGTTCATAACGTCGGTGCCACGAGACACCGACGAGGGGAACGTCATGCAGCAGCGCGACCGGTTCATCGACGGGCTCCGAGCCCTGGCCATCCTCGGCGTCGTGGGTGGACACTGGCTGGTCGGCGCGCTGGTCGCGACCCCGACAGGCGGTCTGCGGATCGACAGCCCGCTGCGATACCTGGCGTGGCTCCACCCGGCCACCTGGTTCTTCCAGATGCTGGGCCTGTTCTTCCTCGTCGGCGGGTACACGGCGGCACAGGGACTCCGCCGTGCCCGGGCGCGCGGCGAGACCGACGCCGAATGGGTACGCCGCCGGCTGTGGCGGCTCGGGCGGCCGGTTGTCGCCGCGACCATGATCCTGGCCGTGGCGCTGCCGCTGCTCGGCGTCCTCGGGCTCAGCGCCGGTACCGCGCGGACCACCGTGGTGCTGTTCCTGCAGCCGTTGTGGTTCATGGCCGTGTACGCGGTGATCACCGCCCTCACGCCGTACGCCCTCAGGCTCGACCGGCGTGGTGGGCTCCGGGTGGTCCTGGCGCTCGCCGCCGCCGTGGCCGTGGTGGACCTGGTGCGCTTCGGCCCGGACGTCGAGCCGGCCGCCGTCGGGTACCTGAGCGTGCTGCCGGCCTGGTGCTTCGCGTACCAGCTGGGCGTGGCCTGGTCGGCGGGGCGCGTCGACCGGCGGGTCGCGGGCGGCCTGCTCGCCGGGGGCCTGGCGCTGTTCGTGTTCCTGCTCGCCGTGCTGGAGTACCCGGTGAGCATCGTGAGCGTGCCCGGCTCCACCCGCTCCAACTCGAACCCGCCGTCACTGATGGTCCCGGCCCTCGCCGCGATCCAGGCGGGCGCCGCACTGCTGCTGCGCGACCGGATCGAACGGCTCCTGCGCCGGCCCCGGATCTGGGCCGCCGTGGCCGTGCTCAACCTGAGCGCGATGAGCGTGTTCTGCTGGCACCAGGTGGCGCTCGTCGGCGTCTCGGAGGTCGCCCGCCGGCTCGGCACGCTGCCCGGCCTCGGTGACGCACCCGTCGACATCGGCTGGGTCGTCGCCCGCTTCGCCTGGTACCCGGTGCTCGCGCTCGTGCTGGCCGGCCTGGTCGTGCTGGTGCGCCCCTACGAGCACCCGGTGCCCGCCGTCGCCCTGAAGCCCGCGGACACCGCAGAGACTGCCGAGGCGGTCAGCCGCTAGCTGTCGATGGCGGCCTTGATCTCCTCGGGGGTCACCTCGCGCTCGCTCATGAGGTGCTCGAACAGGCCCGGCGCGAACGGCGCGAGCAGCAGGTGCGCCAGGACCGCCGGATCCGGGTTCGACGACCAACCAAGCGGTAATCCCCGGCGGTGGCGCCGAATGAGGGCGCGCTGTCGCTGATGGTTAGAGTCTCGGACATGGGTGTTGACGTCGAGGTCGTGCAAGAGGCGACGGACGAAGTGCTGAAGGCGTTCGGCCAGTTGCTTCCGCAGCTGTCGCGATCTGCTGAACCGCTCGATGCCGAAGCACTGCAGACGTTGGTGTCCTGGCCGGGCAATCGGTTGCTCATCGCCCGCGCCGGCGGTGAGATCGTCGGTGCGTTGACCCTGGTGATGTTTCCGATTCCGACCGGGTGGCGGGCGTGGATCGAAGACGTGGTCGTGGGCGAGGCAGCGCGTGGGCAGGGGGTGGGCGCGGCCCTGACTCGGGAAGCTGTGCGGCTGGCCCGGGCCGATGGGGCCCGAACCGTCGACCTTACGTCTCGGCCGTCGCGGGAAGCGGCGAATCGGCTGTATGAGCGGTTAGGATTCCAGCTGCGCGATTCGAAGGTGTATCGGCTCACGGCCGAGCTCTGATGATGGAGTGACCTTCAGGTCTCCGGAGTCGTCGCTATGCGAGCGATCAGGTCGACCACGCTCATGGCGCTACCATCTCATTCCGTCGCGGCGGGTCGGCGCCTTCGCGGCCGACGGTGATCGCCGCGCATCGCGCGGCGTACCTGCCGACGTCTACCACCGTCGGCAGCTTCTGCCATGCACTCCGTTCGTATTTGAGCAGGCGCGCCAGCATCCCTGACATGAACGAGTCCCCGGCGCCGATCGTGTCGACGACGCGGACCTGCGGTGCCGTTGCGCGGACGTCGCCGTCCGCGCAACGCAGGAGCGCACCGCGGGCGCCGAGGGTCAGGGCCACCACGCGGCGGGCGGCCGGAGTTGCTCCGCCGAGGTCGTGGAGGTGACGCACCACGTCGTGCTCGGCGACGTCCGGATAGAGGAAGGCCGCGTCCTCGTCGCTCAGCTTCACAACGCTCGCGCGCTCGGCGATCGACTCGAACCGCGCGCGAGCCGATGCAGGGTCCGTGAGCACGCTTGGGCGGATGTTGGCGTCGACGGCGACGGGGACGTCCGTGCTCGCCGCATGCTCGACGATGCGCTCGACCTCGTTCGCGCCTGGTTCGAGGAACAGCGCGAGCGAACCGACATGGACGAGCGGCCGATCGGCGATCGCGGTCGGCGGAACCGCCGGAAGGGTCCACACGATGTCAAGTTCGTAGCGTGCCGCTCCGCCTGCGTCGAGCACGGCGCGGGCTATTGACATTCGATCGAGGCGCGCGGAGTTTCGCTCGACGACGACGCCAGAGTCCTCGAACCATGCCTTGACCAGTTCACCGTATGTATCGTCGGCGAGCGCGGTGAGCAGCTCCGTGGGGACACCGAGCCGGGCCAGCCCGATCGCGACGTTCGCGGGCGAGCCGCCAGGTCTGCTCATGCTCCCGTTGGGCGAGTCGATCACATCGACGAGCGCCTCCCCGATCGCCAGTGCCGGGCGGCTCATGCGGCGAAGGGTCCGGGCAGCTCACCGGAGCCGCGCTCGATCAGGACTGTGGGGAGGACGTGGTTCATCGCGGGAGTCGTGCTCGCGCCGCTCATCCGCTGGACCAGCGTCTCGGCGGCGAGCGTTCCCATGCGGAGCGGATTCTGGGTGATGACGGTGAGTCCGGGCTCGACCAGGTCGGCGCCCTCGAACCCGTCGAAGCCCACGACGGCGACGCGGTCGTGCGCGCCGTGCGCGCGGATCGCGCGGATGACCGGTGCGCACAGGGCGTTCTGCGCGACGAACAGCGCCGTGGGGGCGTCGGAACGCAGGAGCAGTGCGCGACTGGTCTGCTCGACATCGGCGGAGGATGAGAAACCACGCGCGACGAGCGAGTCGTCGATCGGGATGCCGGCGGTCTCGAGGGCACGTCGGTAGCCGTCGTAGCGCAGTTTCGACGACACGACCTCGGGCCAGTCCCCGATGAATCCGATCTGTCGATGCCCATGGCTGATGAGGTGACGCACACCGGCCTCCGCGCCGCCGAGGTTGTCCGAGACAACGGAGTCGACGTTGAGGAACGCGGGCGGCCGGTCGATCAGGACGATGTGGGTTCCGGCGCGGACGTCGGCGCTCAGGTAGCTGTGATCACGGCTCGCGGGCATCATGATGAGCCCATCAACTCGCCGTGCGGCAAAGGTCGCGACCGCGGCGCGTTCGCGCGCGGCGTCCTCATCGGTCGACGCTGACAGCACTGCGATCCCGCGGGTTCGGAACACGTCCTCGACGGCGCGATGCAGCGTCGACGAGAACGGATTCGAGATGTCGACCAGGATGAGGCCGATCGCCGCGGACGTCGTTCCGGCCCTGAGCTGGCTCGCGGCCAGATTGTGGCGATAGTCGAGCCGCTCCATGGCCGCGTGCACCCGTTCTACGATCTCCGCCGATACGTACTTCTCGCCGTTGATCACTCGCGACACGGTCTTCGGACTGACGTCGGCCAGCGCGGCGACATCGCGCATGGTGGAGCGCTGGTAGCGCTTCGCGGGTGAGGTGCTGTCGTCCTTCTGGTTCGTCATGGGCTCGACCGGCTCATCGCTCGGAGGCGGTCAGGAGCACGTTGGCGCGGAGCCCTTCCAGCCACGTCAACGCGACGTCGCTCGCCGCGTCCCTCCCGGATGCGTCGTGCCTGCCGTACTCACCGACTCTGGTGGCGCCGAGTCCGGTGAGCGTCGCGTCGATGATCTCGCTGCCGTGGCTGTAGGTGTCGATGTAGCTGGAGTCACCCATGCCGAACATCGCGTACCGGAGTCCGGTGAGGTTGGGACGTTCGCGCTCCAGGCCCGCGTGGAAGGGTCGGGCACTGGCAGGCAGCTCTCCGTCGCCGTACGTCGAGCAGACCACGAGATGCAGCGCGGCGACGTCGATGGTGTCGACGGGCTGATCCGTCATGTCGACGACATCGACCTCGATGGTGTCGTCGAAGCCGGCGATCGCGTCCGATAGGTCGTTCGCGACGAATTCCGCGGTGCCCGACTCCGTCCCGAAGAGGATCACGACCCTCACCTGTCTACCTCCATCCGATCGCCGTCGGCGACCACGTTGCGCGATGCCAAGCGCAGCAATTGTTCCCTATCAGTGACCTTGCTGCGGAATCTTCCCGCACTCGCGTGTGCGAGCTCGTGGGCGTCGATCGCTCGCCAGCCCGAGAAGTCGACGGCGCGCTCCCGCACGTGCTCGGGCAGGCCCGGCCATCCGGGCCGCCCCGTGCGCACCTTTCCGGCCTCGACGTCTGCGGCGATCGCGTCAGCCACCTCTCGCGCGTCGACCCGATTCTCGGGGATGGTGCCACGGGGACCGCGGCGATACCAGCCGGTCCGGTAGATGCTGGGGAGCGCCGAGATCACCTCCGGTCCCGTGTCGTCGCCCGGGTAGAGCCGCTTCGACGAGTGCTGGAATCCGATGGCGGTGATCACCGCATCCGCACCGAGTCGCAGCCGGCTGCCGCCTGGCGCCACGAACTCGACCAGACATGAACCGCCGTCGGCCAGGATTCGTTGCGGAGTCCACCCGAACCGCAGCACGACGGTGGTCCCGGCCTCCGGATCGCTCGAGTCCCGCAGCTCGCGAATGACCTCCGCGATGCGAGACGGATTGTCGTCGGACTCGACGTCGACGTCGAAGCGGACGCCGGACAGTCCTCGAAGCTCCCGCAGGACGACGGGGTCGAACTTGGCTGCTGCCATCGGCGAGCGTCCGATCACCTCGAGACGCCGGACTCCGGCGCCGCGCAGATGACGCAGGACCCCGTCATCGACGTCGGAGTCCGCGAACGCGTCGAGCGGCTTGAGTAGCAGGCGCATCAGATCGCCCGCCACGTTGCCGTTGCCGATCAGCACCAGGTTCGCGCCCAGGCAAATCTCCTCGCCGACGGAATCCGGATGCCCGTTGATCATCCGCACGATGCGGCCGGCACCGATCACCCTGGGGTGGTCCTCGCCGGGGATGTCGAGCAGACGATCGTCGTCGAGCCCGGTCGCGACGACAATCACATCGAAGTTCGCCTCGATCTGATCGGTGCTGACGTCGGTTCCGACCTCGACGTTGCCGGCGAAGCGGACACCTTCTCGTTCGAAGAGCCGGTCGAACTGGCGCGTCACCGCCTTCGTGCCCTGGTGGTCCGGCGCCACGCCGTACCGTACAAGGCCGAAGGGAACCGGGAGGCGGTCGAACACGGTGATCGCTGCGTCCGGCAGGCGCTTACGCAGGAACTGGGCGGTGTAGCAGCCCGCCGGTCCGCTGCCGATGATTGCGACGGTCACCACCTCAGTCGCCTTCCCTCGCCCCGGTGATCAGCGACACGAGGTCCTCCGCGGTCACGTCCGCGGTGCGACGTTCGGCGACCAGCCGGCCGCGGCGCAACACGAGCACCCGGTCGGTGATCCGCTTTACCTGCGCCATGTTGTGGCTCACCAGCAGCACGGAGATGCCGCGCTGCGCAAGCCTCATGATCAGCTCCTCCACTTTCGCGGTCTCGCGGACGCCGAGAGCCGCGGTCGGCTCGTCCATCACGATGAGCCGGTGGCCGCCGTACGTGGCCCGCGAGATGGCGATCGCCTGCCGTTGACCCCCCGAGAGACGCTCGACGGGGGTGCTGAGCGACGGCACGTTCACGTCGAGCGCGGCGAGGTGTTCCTTGGCCTCCGACCGCATGCGGCGGCCGTTGAGCCAGCCCAGCAGTCCGCGGCGGACGATCTCGCGCCCGAGGAACAGGTTGGTGGTGATGTCGAGGTTCGGCGCCAAGGCGAGATCCTGGTAGACCACCTCGATGCCGAGGCTGCGCGCATGGCTGGGCCCGGTGATGCGATGCGCCGTGCCGTTGACCAGCAACTCGCCGTCGTCAGGCTGCAGGACCCCGGCGATCACCTTGCTGAGCGTCGACTTGCCCGCGCCGTTGTCGCCGACGAGGGCGACCACTTCGCCATGGCCGATGGTCAGCTGAATGTGGTCGAGCGCCGTGACGCCGCCGAAGTGCTTGCCTACGTCACGCATCTCCAGCAGCGGATGCTTGCCGGTCGAGACGGATGTCGCTGCCTCGGTGGTCACGAGATCCTCCTGGCCAGGTACTTGCGGAACTGGTCGACGCCGACGGCGAGCACAAGGATCGCGCCGGAGACGATCTGCTGAATGAACGGCGAGACCCCGCCGAGGTTCATGCCGTTCTGGATCAGGCCGATGAGGATCGCGCCGAAGAACGCGCCCACCGGGCTGCCGGTGCCGCCGAACAGCGACACGCCGCCGATCGCGGCCGCGGCGATCACCTGCAGCTCGAAGCCTTGGGCGAGGTTGCCGCCCGCCGAGTCGAGGCGGCCGGCGAGCATGATGCCGCCGAGGCAGGCGAGCATCGAGCAGATGATGTACGCCGTGATGCGGTAGCGCAGCACCGGAACACCGGCGCGCGCGGCCGCTCCCTCCGACCCGCCGATGGCCCGCAGCCCGACACCGAACTTGGTCTTGACGATGACGATGGCGCTGATCGCGGCCACCAGCACGGCGATCACCGCGGGCACCGGCACGCCGGCTATCAGTCCTCGGCCGAGCCAACGGATGGGATCCGGGAGGCCGGTGGTGTTGATGCCGCCGGTGAGCTGCAGGGCGGCCCCGCGCCAGACCAGCAGTCCGCCGAGCGTCACGATGAACGCAGGAAGGAGGACTCTGCCTACCAGCACGCCGTGGAGCGCACCGATCACGGCGCCGACGAGGAGGCAGATCAGCAGACTCAGGGACCACGGAAGGTCGTTGGCGACGGTCAGCACGCCGAGCAGCGTGGCCGAGAGCGCCCCGACCGCCGCAACGGAGAGGTCGATCCCGGCCGTGATCATGACGAACGTCTGACCGGTGGCGAGGATCACCAGCACTGCGGTCTGCGCGAAGATGTTCGAGAGGTTTCTGGGAGTGAGGAAGGCGTCGTTGCTGACGGCGATCACGACAGCTACCAGGAGCGCGCCGATCAGCGCGGCCCCCCACGGGGGGAATGCGGGGAGTCGGCGAAGCAGGGGTGTGTGGATCGCCGGCGTTGCGTCTGCGGAGACTTGGGTGGTCATCGTTGGTCCTTCAGGGGGTCGGCTGGGGCGGCGCTGCGCCGGCCCGCGTGGTCAGGAGGCCTTTTTGATGAACTCGCGCAGGATGGGCGGGTTGCTGTCGATGAACTTGGCGACGTTGTCCGGGGTGAGCAGGACGGAGCCGGTGTCGATCCGCTTCTCGACCGTCTCGCCGCACGCGGCCTTGACCGCGGTGTCGATGGCGGTGTAGCCCATCTTGTAGAGCTGCTGGGCCACGATGGCATCGACCTTGCCCTGCTCCATCAGCGCGATGGCGTCGGGAGCACCGTCGAACCCGACGAGGAAGATGCGCTTGCCGTGGCTCTTGAGCACCGGCACGGCAGCTACCGTCGAGCCGTCCCAGGCGTTTGCCACCGCCACCACGTCGGGGTTGGCCGCGAGCAGATCTTCGAGGCCCTTCTGGGCGGCCTGCGCGTCCCACTCCGTCTGCACCTCGAGCACGGTGACGCCCGGGTACTTCTTCTTCATGGTGTCGACGAATCCATTCCGTCGATCGCGACCGGTGGAGTAGGCCTGGGAGCCGTTGATGAGGATCACCTTGCCTTTGCCGCCGATGTGCTCGGCCACCGCCTCGGCCTGCTGCTGCGCCGCGGCGTAGTTGTCGGTGGCGACGAACGAGGCCAGATCGCCGCCGTTGATCTGCGAGTCCAGGTTGACCACCGGGACACCGGCGGCGTTGGCCTCCTTGACGGCGGGAACCAGGGCCGAGGAATCGACCGGAGCGAGCGCGATCGCGTTCGCGCCCCCGGCGATGACGTCCTGGACGACAGTCACCTGTCCAGCCGCGTCTCCGTCCTTCGGCGGGCCGAAGGATCGCAGCTTCACGCCGCGATCCTTGGCGGCGTCGGTCGCGCCCTGGCCGATGATGATCCATCCCTGGTTGGTGACCGAGGGGTTCACATACCCGATGACCAACTTCTTGGGGTCGCAGCTGCCGGACGCGGCCGATGCGGGCGAGTCGGTGCCCTCCATCGAACAAGCCGTGAGCGCCGTGAGTGCAAGAACGCCGGAGCCGAACAACGCGGCGATCCTTGTGCGTGCTGACCTCATTGTCCTGGTCCCCTTTCTGGGGTGATCGTGGCGGGGTTGACGGGGGTTGCGAGCAGAGCTCGGAGGTCCAGCGCGGTCAGCCGGCCCCCGATCATCCACTCGCACACGACGAGCGTTCCGTCCGGCGAGACGGCGACGTCGTGGGGTGCGTTGAACGCGCCAGGGGAAAGATCGGGACGCACGGTCACTCCCGCACGGACCGCGTTCGGCCACCCTTCTCGGTCGAGTGCGGCCGAATCGCCGGCGCCCAGATGCACGACGAGGCGGTCCTCCGCGTCGAACACCAGCACGCGGCCGTGCAGATCCGCGACCACGAGGTGGTCCCGCCACACCGTCATGCCGGATGGACGGTCGACCTCGCCTTGGCCGATCACCGCGACCACGTCGGCGGACTGAGGATCGAGCGCGAGGATGCGGCTGTGCCCGCGGTCGGCAATGAGCAGCCTGGCTCCGCGCCGCTCGTCCCAGGCGATCGAGTGCGGGTTGTCGAGGTCGACATCGCCGAGTCCGATCGTGCCGAGCAGCGTTCCTGAGCGCGAGTACCGGTGCACGAGGTCAGCGCCGTAGCCGTCGGCCACCCAGATGTCGTCGGCGGCGACCACGGACGTCGGGCGGAAGACCTTCTCCCGGTAGATCGGCAGATCCGGGCGTCCGATGCGTGCTCGCACGTGACCGTCGCGACCGATCGCGAGGACCTGCCCGCCGTCCCGGGCTGCGTGGGTGGTGTAGTTGCCGTCGTCGCCGCGGCACTCCTTGTTTCCCGGATCGGCGAGCCACAGTGTGTCGCCGTCCACGGCGATCCCGTGGACTTCGCGCGCCGGGACGGCAACGGACCACGATGTCGCTCCCGTCGGGTCGAAGGCGATGACTCGCGGTTCGAGGGCGTCGGTCGTCAGGAAGGTCCCGTCGTCATATGCCATCCCCGGATGGGCCCAACCGGTCGAATCGGGGGTGAGCACGTCGGTCAGGTCTTGCCACTGGGTGGCCGACGAGATGTCGGCGGGTGACGCGGTCACGCCGCGAACACCAGGGGCAACGTCTCGAAGCCGCGCTCGTTCATCTTCAGCACGCGCTCGGGCTCGCCGTCGAGCGCGAATGGCGCGAGATGCGGCAAGCCGTGCTGTAGAACGATCTTCGCCTCCAGCCGTGCGAGGGGAGCACCGATGCAGAGGTGTACGCCGCCGCCGAACGCCAGGTGCTTGCCGACGCGCCGGTTGATGTCGAGTTGATCCGGATCGTCGAACCGGTCGGGGTCGCGATTGGCTGAGCCGTAGACCAGCGTCACCGTGGCGCCTTCGGGAATGGTCACACCGTGCAGCTCGACGTCCCGGGTGGCAGTGCGCGAGGAGTTCTGGATCGGACTGTCGAAGCGGAGGAACTCCTCGATCATCGCGGGCGCGGATTTCACTGCCGCGTCCTGCACCTTCACTCGGAGTTCCTCGTCGCGTGCCAAATACCAGAAGATGTTCGTGAGCAGGTTCTTGGTGGTGGAGATGCCGGCAGCGATCACGAGCGTGCTCATCCCCACCTGCTCGATGTGCGTGAGCGGCCGGTCGCCGACGACACCGTTGGCGATGGCGGAGAGCAGGTCGCCCCTTCCATTGCCGCGACGCGTGGCGAGCTCTCCTGCCAGGAAGTCACGAACCTCGGCGGCGGCCGTGAGCGCCGAGGGCGGGATTGCCTCGTTGCCGGATTCCCGGCCGAACATGCTGATGAAGCGTCCATAGACCCAGTCGTGATCCGAATGGTCGATACCGAGCAGATCACAGACGACGCCCAGCGGGAGCCGGGTGCAGAACTCGCCGGCGAAGTCAACCCGGGAGCGTCCGACCAGCCGCTCGCTCAGCTCATGCACGCGCCGGGTCACGTCCTCTTCCTGCATGCGCACGAACCCGGGAGAGATGTGGTCTTTCAGCACCAGTCGGAACAGGTCATGGCCGGGCGGGTCGGTCTCCGCCACGTTGCCCTCGCCGAAGAAGATGCTGCCGGTCTTGTCCAGGTCGATGCCTTCGGCGCTGCTGTATGTCTCCCAATCGCGGTTGGCGTCGACGACGTCGTCCCAACGGGTCAGCGCATAGAAGCCTCGCTCCGCGTTGAAATAGACGGGGTGCTCCTGGCGAAGCATGGCGTACGTCGGGAACGGGTCGTCGATGAAGACCTTGTCGAACGGATCCCAAAGTTGCGTCCCACCGGTCATGCGATCTCCTTCGATCGTGTGCCCAGCGCACCCGTCAGGTCGCGGGCCTCCAGACTCTGTCCACGTTGTCATATTCTTGAGAAGCGCCACTGTATGGGCACTGAAAGCGGTATGTCAACGTGGTCAGCGAGAAGCCGTACGACGCTGATTCAAGGAGCGCGCGGAGGGCCGTGTCGCTCACGCCGCGACGCGGCGAAGACGAACGTGCAACGCTACCCGTTCCCCCTTGGCCAGGCCCGGAGAGAGCGAGCCGCACCTGCCTGACGCCCGGGTGACCCAGACGGGTCGATCATCATCGAGGGACAGCGCAAGCACCGCGCCGACGAGGCCCAGGTCGCTCTCCAGTCGCTCTCGCGGCAGACAGGGCGGATTGCCCACCAGCCTTCGCCGGAGCGACCAGCAGTGGATGGCGTGCCAGGATCGTGGCCGAGAGCGGGTCCCCAGGTCTGTCTCTTCCAGCAGGCCACCGCGCTCGCTGGAGGCGAGGTCATTCCCTGAGGACCGCGGGTCGTCGTCATGGCCGGCTTGATCACGCCGGCTAGGGTGCCGGCATGCCGACGGCGCCTCGGGGATATGCGCCCGGTCGGAGCGCGCTCATCCGGTCGGGCGCCGACCACGGGCCGCGCCAGGCGAACCCGCCTGTCGGCGGATTCGGGCGGCTGGTGCTGCGGGTCCTGGAGGTTCCGCTGCTACTGATCGGCCCGTTCCTGGTATACGCCGCCGCCTTCCTCGCCACCGGCGAGCCCACCGTCAACCGATGGATCGGGCTGTCACCGGGGTCGGGTCACAGGGGATCGTGCGGTTCGCCGGTGGGAGCGGGCCGGGCGGCCCTGGTTCAGCCGCTCGTAGAGCGCCGTCGTCTCGGCCGCGGGCCGCACGCCGAGTTCGTCACCGAGCACGGTGATCAGTTCGGTGTACTGCCGCTGGACCCGGCCCGGCTCACCCAACGCGGCATAGCAGGACATCAGCGAGCGGTGCGCCGCCTCGACGAGCGGGTCCAGGTCGAGCAGACGCCGGTAGGCGTGCACCGCCCGCCCGGGGTCGCCGCCGTCGACCAGCAACACGCCGAGGCGCATCAGACTCTCCTCGGCGCGCCTGCGCAACTCGGTGCGACGGGCGACGATCCACTGTCCGCCGCCGAGGTCGGCCAGGAAGTCGCCCCGGTAGTGCTCCAGCGCCTGTTCCAGCAGCGGCACCGCACCGGCAGCCGATTCCTCCGCGGCCGCCTTCTCCAAGCCTGCCTCGAACGCGTCGACGTCGTACAGGTGCGGAAGCGCCCGGTTGAACACGTACCGGCCGTTGCTGAACCGCACCCATTCGGCGCCGCCCAGTGCCCGGCGGGCGTGCCGGACCGCGGTGTGGAAGCTGTTGCGCAGCCCGGTGCCGCCGGTGTCGGGCCACAGCGCCTGTCCCACGTGCTCCTTGCTGCCGCCCGGATGTGACAGCAGATAATGCACCAGTTCCCGGGGCTTCTGATACGTCCAGTCGGCCGGCCCGAGCAGCCGCTGCTCCGCGTATTCCCGCACCTGCCCCAGCGCGAGGATCCGCACCTGCGCGGGGAGCCGGTCCCCCGTCCGCGCAACCGGAACCGGCGCCACGACCAAAGGCGCGGACGACGACGCCACGGAAAGCCGCGCGACGGAGGCGACGATGTCAGCGAGCGGAACAGCTGCCGCAGCCGCCCACGCATCGGCTGTGAAGGGCGATCGGCGCAGGGAAGCGGCCAGCCCGGCGACGTCGGGGTCCTCGACGGGCGGGCGGGGCGTGCCCAGCGTCGTACGGACAACGTCGGCGGCACCCAGCAGCCGCGCCGCGAAGGCCGGGTCCCGGTGTGCGGCGGCCAGCGCCTCCAGTCCGCTGGCGGTCCGCCACAGGTCGCCGACGGCGTACTGCGCGGCGACGCTCTCCGCCAGCAGGCGAGCCGCACGCGCCCGGTCATCAGCGCGCAGGGCGACGCGGCCGAGCAGTTCCAGCGCCCAGGCGGTCCCCTCGGCGAACCGGACCGACCGGGCCAGGTCGAGCGCCTCGGTCAGGACCCGCGTGGCGGTGTCGCAGTCGCCGTCGTAGAGAGCCGCCGCCCCCGCGTTGATGAGGCAGGCGGCGGTGCGGCGCGGGTCGCCGACCCCGCGGAAGTACGCCACCGGCCCGGCTGCGAGCACGGCCGCCCGGCCCGGGTCACCGCGCAGCCAGGCCAGGAACGCCAGCTGGTTGCGGGTGCCGGCGGCCCCGGCGGTGTCACCGGTCTCCTCCCGGCGGCGCAGACACTCCAGCAGCAGGCGTTCGGCGTCGTCATAGCGGCCGCGTTCCCGGGCGATGCCGCCGAGGACCGACAGCACCGACGCATGCCCGGCCGCGTCGTCGAGTTCCCGGTACAGCGGCAATGCCCGGTCCAGCTGGTCGGTGGCCAGGTCGTACCGGCAGTGCAGCATCGCCAGCGAACCCGCGGCGGAGTGGCCGGCCGCGCGCAGCCGTTGCGGCCCGGCGCCGGTCTCCAGCGCCGCGGTGAGCCACCGCAACCCTTCGGCGTACGCGCCGCGCAGTGTCCACCACGGATACAGCGCGACCGACAGGCGCAGCAGCCGATCGGCCGACGGGGCACGGTCCGCGCTCGCGTGACACCAGGCCAGCGCGGCGACCAGGTCGGCTCGTGCCGCGTCGAGCTGGTCGGGCCACACCGCGGTGCCGCGGTCCGCTGGTTCGGCCAGCTCGGCCATCAGGGCTGCGTGCCGGTCGCGAACGGCCTGCTCCTCGCCGGCCGTCGCGAGCTTTCGCGCCGCGTACCGGCGGACCGTCTCGAGCATGCAGTAGCGGACGTCGCCGCCGCTGCCGCGAATCTGGACCAGGGACTTGTCCACAAGGGACGGCAGGATCCACAGGATGCCGGGAGTGTCATCGCACAGCGCTTCCACGGCGGCGAGGGTGAACGTCCCGGCGAAGACCGCCAGCCGGCGCAGGACGACCTGTTCGTCCGGCTCCAGCAGGGCATGGCTCCAGTCCATTGTGGACTGGAGGGTCCGCTGCCGGGCGACACCGCCGCGGCGGCCGGTGTCGAGCAGACCGAACACCACGTCGAGCCGGTCGGCGAGGTCCTCGATGGGCAGGGCCGCGACCCGGGCGGCGGCCAGTTCTATCGCCAGCGGCAGCCCGTCGAGGTGGGCGCAGATCGCGGCGACGGCGCGGGCGTTGCGCTCGCACAGCACGAAGGCGGGGTTGACGGCGACGGCCCGGTGCACGAACAGCTGGATGGCGGGCCAGTCCGCGAGTTCGTCCAGCGGGGGCAGCGCCGACGGGTCGCAGACCGGCAGCGGCGGCACCGGCCGGGACCACTCCCCCGTGATCCGCAACCGTTCCCGGCTGGTGGCCAGGACCCGCAGCCCCGGGCAGCCGTCGACGAGCCGGTCGGTGAGGTCGGCGGCCTCGGCGATGACGTGTTCGCAGTTGTCGAGCACCAGCAGGACGTGCTCGTCGCGCAGCCGGCGGACCACGGACTCGGCGAGTGGGACACCGGCCGTGTCACGGATCCCGAGGGACGCGGCGAGGGCGGCGGCGACCGCGCCGGGCCCGGCCACCGGGGCCAGTTCCACCCACCGGACCGGCAGTGTCCCGTCGCCCTCGATGCTCGCCGCGACCGCCCGCGCGAGGCTGGTCTTGCCGCTGCCGCCGGGCCCGGTGAGCGTGACGATGCGGTGCTCGTCGACCGCCCGCACGACGTCGGCCACGTCGCCGGCGCGGCCGACGAGCATGGTGCGTGCGGTCACTGCGACGGTCATCGGGTGGGCCGCTCCTCGCATCGTGGTGATGGTCAGTGCCCAAATCACCACGATGCGAGGAGCGGCCGGAACCGCTGTGTCGGCATCGCGACGCCATGTATCAGAACCGGAACTTGATCCACCCCCGCACAGCCGGTTGCTGCCACGCCCACCCATTGGCCGGGTCGTAGTAGTTGATCCGGTAGGCGGGCTCGGAGACGACCTCGATCCCCTTGTCGAGGTGCTCGTCGATCGCGGACTCCAGGATCGGGGTGCGGAGCTTCTTCCCGCCCGGCTGCGGTTTGACGCTGAAGTGCTTGGTGCCGATCAGTTCGGGGGTGACCTCGACGTGCAGCGCGTGCAGGCCACGGTTCTCCCAGTCGACGGTTCCCAGGTAGGGACCGGGTTCCAGGTGTGCCAGACCGAAGAACGACTCGGCCCGGATGTCACGGACGATCCGGCCCTGGGCCTTCAGCTCGGCGAACCCCGCGTTGAGGAAGGACGCGGCGTCGTCCAGGCTGGTGATCTTGCCGGTCACCTCACCGACCGGGCGGCCGGCCGCCTTGACGAAGTCCTCGTTGGTGATCGGCTTCGTCTCGGACGGCGCGAGGTGCAGGTTCGCCTGGTGCGCCCCGACGTCGGCGACGCAGTGGTCGTTGAGGCATTTCGGGTTCGTCACCGATCCCTTGTTGTCCTTGCTGCTGCCGATGTGCCGGCCGGCCGTCCCGCGCCGACCGACCCGCGCGGCCGCGGACCGGACCACCTTGCCGGCCACGGCCAGCGTCGCGCCGACGGTGGCGCCGCCGACCGCGGCCTCGATCGTTTCCGTGGCGTACTCGCCGACGCTGCTGCTCGTCCCCTGGGCCACGTCCGACACCGCGCGGTTGAGCGGGGCGGCGGCAGCGGCGCTCACGGCGCCGTCCGCAGCCGCCGCGGCCACCCTGGACCGGGTCGCCGAGAACGCCGCCGACGCGGCCCGGTTGCCGACCCCGGCGCCCGCGTTGATCGCCACGTGCGCGGCGTACTCCCCCGGTGTGATGCTCGGCGTGGCCTGCGCCGCCTCCTGCGCGTTGCGCGGGGCGTTGGCCGCGCTGTTGACGGTGAGCGCCGTGATGACGACCGCCGCGGCGACCACCAGCCAGGCGATCCGGCCGTCGGGGTCGTGCGCGACCGTCGGCCGGTTCCCCACGTACACGTACGGCTGGTCGGGCCGGGCTCTCCCGGAATCGCGGTCGCCCAGCATCGCCGGGTCGACGGCGGTCCAGCGGGCCAGCCACGGCGCGTAGTAGCGGGCGCCGTGGTAGGACAGGCCGGTTTCCGCGTCGTGTTCCTTGCCCGTGTAGCGGTAGCGCTTCGGCGTCTCGGTCTGCGACCGCACCGCGCGATACGCGCAACTGCCGTAGGGGTGGTACTCCTCGTAGGAGATGACCTGCGCCGAGGAGTCCAGCTCCAGGGTGGCCGAGCCGAGCTGGTCCTGGTACTGGTAGCGCACCAGCTGCGCCGCGCCCGGATCGGTGCCGGCCGTCCTCGTCTCCACCAGCGCCACCCGGGTCCGGTCGTCGGTGACGTGTCGGCGCTCGCGTTCCACGGTCACCGTACTGCCGTCGCCGCCGAAGCTGCGGTGCACCTCGAACCCGCCGAGATACCGGCGTTCGGCGGCCCGGGTGGGTGCCGCCGCGCCGGTGGCTGACCGCTCGGTGACCGCGCGCACCCGTTCCCCGGCGGCGTCGTAGACGTAGTACGTCGTCTCCGGCGTGCCGTCGGTGACCACCTGCCGGGCGACGGCGCGCAGCCGGTCGGCGTGGTCCCACGCCATCAGCGGCAGGTGCGGCATCCGGGTCATGTTGCCGTGCGCGTCATGCTCGTAGGTCTCTTCCGGACCGGACCCGATGCTGGTGGCGACGAGCCGGTTGCTGTGCTCGGTGTACGTGTGCCGGCGCGTCCACCCGGCACCGGGCCGGGCCGACTGGTGCACCAGTTCGAGCAGGTTCCCGACCGGGTCGTAGCGGCACCGCTCGGTGTAGCGGCCGACCGCGGCCCCGTCGCCGGGGTGGATCGCGGGCCCGGGCAGGTCCGGCCCGGTTCCCGGTGCGCCGGCGAGCTGTTCGCGCCCGCCGGCTTCGACGAGGCGGTACAGCGCGTCGTAGGTGTAGTCCGCGCCGGATTGCACGACCTGGCCGGCGAAGAAGGCGGTCTGCTGTGCCGCGTCCCGTACCGCCGTGATGTTGCCGACCGGGTCGAAGGTGTGGCGGAGGTCCTGCAGCACCTCGGCGGCGCGGCGGGTCACAAGGCGGCGCAGCCGGCTGGTGGCGGGATCGTAGGTGTACGTGGTGACCGTCCCGTTGCCGTGCACGACGCGCGCGCGCCGCCCGGCCGCGTCGTGGTCGAGCTCGGTGACCGCGTGCAGGTCCGCGCCGCCCGGGTCCAGCAGGCCGGTGGGTACCGGCCGGCGGGTCCACACGTCGAGCCGGGTGAGCCTGCCGCTGATGTCGTAGCCGGGCCGCACCACGTCGGTCCGGTCGCCGCAGTACGGGCCGGCCTGCTGGATGGGCCGGTTCAGCGCGTCGTAGCGGGTGTGCGTCGTGTACGTGTCGGTGTCCAGCGGCGGATCGGCCGACCAGTCCGGGACGTCGCGGTAACCGGCGGTGAACCGGCGGGTCGCGGTCAGCGGGTTGCCCTTGAAGTCCCGGCGTTCGGTGGTGCTGCGCCCGGCGCTGTCGTAGACCGCGTGCACGGTGCCGCGCAGGTTGCGGTCCTCGGCGTCGGGCAGCGTCTCGCCGTGCACGGTCCGGCCGATGACGCGTTCGGGTTCCGTACCGGCGAGCAGGTGCGCCTCGACCGGGCGGCGCAACGCGTCGTACGTGGTGCGCACCCGATGCCCGCGGTCGTCCCAGGTGGCCCGCAGCTGCCCGGCGACATCGGTGAGCACCCGCCGGACACCGGTGTCCATCCCGGCCTGGCGCAGCAGCCGGCCGCCGAACCCCAGGTCGGTGCGCAGGACCAGGCGGTCGAGCCCGTCGCGGACCTCGAGTTCGTTGCCCTCGACGTCCAGCGTCAGCCGGGTCAGTTCGGCGGGTTCCGTCCCGCCGGCCTCGGTCCGGGTGCGAAACGCCCGGCCCAGGCTGTCCAGGTGCGTGACCGTGGGCGTGGCGGCGTGCGCGGCCGCCTTGACCGCCGCGTCGCGTTCCTCGGCGCCGAGCCCGCCGTCCACCCGTTGCGCGTACCAGGTCGGCAGGTAGTCCCCGGCCGGCAGCAGCGCGGCGAACACGGCCAGATCCGGGTCGGTGCGCGGATCCAGCAGGACGGTGTCGTTGCCGTCCCAGGTCTCCTGCCGCCACGGGTCGAAGACCACCTTGTCCCAGCTGTGATCGGGCCGCAGCACGGCCACGACCCGCTGTGCCGCGTCGTGGCACCGGGTCGCGCTCACCCCGGCGGTGCGGTCGGCCTCGAAGCGGTGGGTGCCGGTGAAGAACGGCTCGTACTCGCGGACCGGGCTGCCCTTGGCGTTGAAGACGGTCCAGCCGGTGGCGATCCAGCGTGGCGTCACGATCGGGCCGCCGTCGGCGACCGGGCCGGGTGCGGCCGTCGCCTTCGTCTGCACGATCCGGCCGAATCCGTCGGAGTACGTCACGGTGTGCTGGATCCGGACCGGTTCCCCGGCCGGCTGGTCGGTGGCGTGGGTCTCCCGGACCAGGGTGTGCACGACCGGCCCCTGCGGCTGGGTGTCGCCTCGGGAGCGGTGGTAGGCGAACAGATCGTGGATCAGCCGGGTGGTGGCGGCGCCGAGCAGCCCGGCCGGATCGGTGACCTCGCCCGCGAGCACGTCCTCGGGCAGGTCGGCGGTGAACCCGTCGAGCGAGTCACCCACCGGTTCACCCGGTTTGCCGCGCACGGCGGTGCCGACGACGGCACCGTGCACGTCGAACGCGACCTCGCTGCGGTTGCGGTTGGCGTCGGTGACCAGCCGCGGTTGCAGCACGCGGTAGTCGAAGCCGCCCGCGACGATCTGCCCGGCCGCGTCCCGTTCACCGACGGTGGTGCGGTTGCCGAGCGCGTCGCGCACGTCGACAACGGCCAGGTCGTACGGGTCGTACCCGGCGATCGTGGTGGCGCCGAACGGATCGGTGAACCGGACCGGGAGGAAGAAGTGCGCCCGGGCCAGCGACAGCTCGGCCTGCGGGGTGCCGCCGGCCGCGAAGTGCACCCGCCCGGACGGCACCCACCAGCCCGCGTCTGCGCTGTGGACGTACCCGGCTTCGGCCAGCACCGCGTCGTCGACCCGGTCGCCGTACGCCTGCATGACCATCTCCGGTGTCAGCGCCAGCGAGTACGACTCGTACGGCAGCGCCAGCGACTCCAGTGAACCCAGCGGCAGCGGCCCGGTCAGGTCGTCCCGCCGGTACAGGGTGCGGCGGTGCTCCAGCAGCCGACGCGCCCCGTCGGCGGCGACGCGCAGTTCCTCGGCGGTGAACAGCCGGCCGGGCTGGGCGGGCGGGCCGAGCAGTTCGAAGCGGCGCTGCTCGGCCGGCAGTGGGGTGCGGTGGGCGACCGGACCGGTCACCGCGGCGGTCATCCGGTGGTCCACGGTGGACACGTGCAGCCGGTGCTGCGCCGCCCGGTCGGCCTCGCTCAGGGCCGGATCGGGATCGGGGTGCCGGCGGCCGTAGGTGACGCGCACGGCGCGCAGCACGTTGCCGAAGCTGTCGACGTCCAGGGTGACGCCGTGGCTGACCCGGGGGTCGGGGACCGTCTGGTCACCGGCGTGGTAGGTGGCGCGGTCGTACGCCGCGTCGACCGTCTCGTGCTCGTGCACCAGGAACACCGGATGGTCGTTGCACCCGCGCGGCTGCACCAGCCGGAGCGCGGGGCGGCGTTCGGTCACCGTGTACGGCAGCCCTTCCCGGTCGGTGCGGTCCTGCGCGTACACCTCCTGGCGCAGCATCGTGCCCCGCAGGGCGCGCACCGCGTCCCGGCGATCGGCGTCGGACAGCCCTTCCGGCAGCGTGGTCGCGGGCAGGCGCACGATCGGGTCGCCGTCCCAGTACTCCTGCCGCAGTTGCCCGGCTGTCGCACCGCCCGGGTCGTGCAGGCCGGTGTGGAACCAGGTGCGGGTCAGCACCGGCGGCGTGGTCAGCACGTCCGCGTCGGTGCCGACGGTCTCCGCGTCGGTCTGCTCGACCAGGCCGAAGCCCCGGAACTCCCGCTCCACGCCGTCGTAGGCGCCGTGATGGTAGGTGTACCGGGCGACGAACCGGCTGTGGCTGACGTGGTCGAGGGTCTGTACCTCGGTGACGACGTGCACCGGGAACGGCAGCCGGGTCGCCCACGACCGCCCGGCGGCCCGGTCGGCGAGGTAGAACCGGGTCGACGAGGCGTACCCGACCCGGGTCTCGGCGCCGAGGTTGTTGCGCACGCCGACGAGCAGGTACGGCTTGACCCCGCCCATCAGGTCCAGGTAGCGCAGCCGGTCACCGGCGGTCCCGTGCCGCGGCGCCGGCCACACCAGGCAGGCGGTGCCGTTGCCGAGCAGGTCGGTGACGGTGACGTCGGTCGCGGTGGCGGTCGGCGGGACGTGCGCGATGTGGTGCGGCGCGGCGAAGCCGTTGCCGGACTGGTTCAGCCACACCCGCACGCCGTCGCCGTCGAGGTAGAGCAGGTCAGCCACGCCGGTACCGTCGACGTCGGCGAGCCGGACCCGCCGCTGGTCGAAGGACTCCGGCGGGGCGAGGACCGGGGCGCCGGCCATCGGCACCCGGGCGCCGAAGCGGCCGTGGCCGAGGTTCGGCCAGTACGAGACGTCGCCGTTGCGGACCCGTACCACGTCCGGCAGCCCGTCCCCGGACATGTCGGCCAGGTACACCGATCCGGTCCGGTCGGCGAGCACCAGGCGCGGCCCGGTCTCGTCGTCCAGCGGGTGCGGGCGGCGGCGGGCGTCACCGAACCCGGCGGCGCCCAGCGACGGGTACCACGTGATCGCGTCGGTGTCGGTGAGCAGCAGGTCGGCGTGCCCGTCACCGTCGAGGTCGACGAGCCGGGCGTCGGCGCGGTCCAGGTCGGCGGGCAGCCGCTCGAACGCCCGGAACGGTCCCCAGCCGTCGCCGTCGCGTTCGGTGAACCCGGGGACCGGGCCGTCGAACGAGACGACGTCGAGGGTGCCGTTGCCGGTCAGGTCCAGCAGCTGCCGCCGCGTCCCGGCCAGGGCGCGCGGGACCGGCTGGGCGGCGACCGCGACGGCCGGTGCCAGCCGGCCGTCGCCGTCGTTGCGGTGGTAGAGCCAGCTGCCGCCGGACTCCACCAGCGCACCGGAGATCCCGTCGCCGTCGAGGTCGACCCAGGCCGCCGGTCCGGCGGGAGCGTCGGGGCCGGCCTCCCGCACGTCCTCGGCGAAGGTCGCCGTGCTGTAGTCGCACTCCACCGGTGGCATCGACCGGCGCAGGTAGCCGGCGCCCGACCGGCGGTACGCGTGGACGGTGGCCGACGCCAACAGGCTCGCGATGGGCTGCCCGCGCCCGGGGTCGCCGTGATACCGCAGTTCGGTCGCCCGGACCAGGCAGTCCGCGCCGACGCCGGGCTCGGCCGGGAAGTGGTGGAACATCAGCACCCGCCGGCACAGCCGGTAGACGCGCAGGTCGAACCCGGGCCGGTGATCGGAGAACGGGTCCAGGCGGGCCGGCCACGGCCGGTCGGGTTGCGGTGTCGGGTGTTGCGGGTCGTGGTCGCCGTAGTCGAACACCACTTCGAACGCCCAGTCGGGTGCGGCCGGCTGCGGGTCGGCGAGCCGGGAGACCCGGTTGCCGTAGCGGATGCGTTTGAGGTACCGGTGGGCGACCCGCCCGGCCGGGGTGCGGTGCAGTTCGGCCGGTGCGCCGGTGTCCACTCCGAGGCTGTCCTCGCCCCGGTACTCGAACTCCATCGCGTTGCCCCGGTCGTCGTACCGGCGGCAGATGAGCCAGCTGAACACCCGTTGCCGCGCGGCCGGGTCGGCGATGCGCGCCTGCGGGTTCTCCCCGTAGACGGTCGTGGTGCCGTCACCGCCGGCGGTCCGCCAGTGCACGTCCCCGTCGGCGTGGCGGGTCCACCGCTCGACCCGTGCGAACGCGCCCTCCACCCGGGGGCGGTACCGGTCGATGCGGTGGCCGGGCGCATGTTCCGGCCGGTCCAGCACCACCGGGGTGCCGGTGCCGTCGAGTTCGGGCACCAGGTCCTCCGCCCCGGCCAGGACGAACACGTCGTCCTGGCCGTAGGCCGGCAACCGCCGGTCGGTCGAGCGGGCCACCGCGGGAAGGCCGAGGCTCCAGCCGAGGCCGAACGCGCCGTTGCCGGCCCCGGAGTCGTACCGCAGCGTCAGCGCCGGCCCGAACCCGCCCCGCCCCGGGCTCACCGGGATCGGCACGCTGAGCGAGCCGGTACCGGTGGCCGGGTTGATCGCGAACGTCTCGTCCATCCCGCGGATCGCGCCGCCGCCGGCCGGCACCGTGACCGCCGGTGGATCGGCGAACCCGCGCGGCTGATGCGCTGCCTGAGCAGCGGCCGGGGATTCCGGCCGGGCAACGGCCTCAGAACGTGTAGCCGAAGACGACGCCGACATCAGCGAGCACTCCTTCCTTGAATCGGGTCACGGTCGTGCCGCCGATGGTCACGGTCTCGGCCAGCGCGGCCGGGATCGAGCGGATCTCCAACCGCCACGGGGTCTCGGCGGACACCGGTACCCCCTGGGCGAACGCCGTCCCGGCCGCGGGCAGGCCACCGAGTTCGGCCGGTGACACGGCCAGCGACAGCTCGGCGGGCGGGCCGGCCGGGCCGGTGAGCCGCAGCTCGATCGGGTCGGCCGGGTCGTACGTGAGGCCGTCGGCGAGCCGGACGAACACCGCCGCCGCGTTCACCTTCAGCGCCCGGTCCCGCACGTGTGCCGGGAACCGGTCGCGGCCCAGCGGCACCGTCAGGATGTGCGGCGCGGCCCCGTCGGGGTGCAGGAACCGCGGCCAGCCGTCGCCGAGGTCGGTGCGGCCCGACACCATCCGGTACAGCCCGGCGGCACCTTCACCGACCGGCATGCTGGTGATGGCGGCCGCCAGGTCGGCCTTCGCGGCGGCGCGCAGCTGCGCGCCGCCGTCGCGGGCGGTGTAGCGCACGTGCAGGATCACGTCGCTGATCGACTCGTAGTCGAACTGCCGGAACGTGTCGGGCAGTTCGATCCGCCACGCCCCGATCGCGCCGGCGCCCTCGAACGGCAGGTACCGCTCGTCGTCGAAGTTGGTCTGGAACATGCCGGCGTCCTCGTAGCCGGTGCTGGTCACGATCGACTGGACGCCGCCGGAATCGCTGCGGAACCGCTGGTCCTCCGGCCCGGTCCAGGCGTAGCCGGGGCTGACGGCCGCGCTCACCCGGGTCCGGTTGGCCAGCAGGGTGAGCCGGGCGGTCACGTTGGTGTACGGCCCGGTGGTGCACGGGATGGTCACGCTGACCGACTTGATCCGCCGCAGGTGGTGCCCGGGCTGGTCGAGGTCGAACAGCGCCTCCGGCAGTTCCAGGTAGCAGTTGCCCTGGCGACGCAGCGCCACCAGCCCTTCGGGGTGCAGGCTCGCCAGCGAGATGTGCTTGGTCATCTCGTGCTCGCGCCGGTTGAGGTCCAGATAGGACACCTGCATCCGCTGGATGTCGCGGTGCAGCGCCTCACCGGCGAGCAGCCCCTTGCGCAGGCTGTCCCAGTAGCTGTACTGCACGAACGAGCTGCCGTCGACGCCGAGCTCGAAGCGGTACGCCCGCTCGGCGCGCTTGGCCACGTCGAAGGCGAGCTGGTACCCGGCGAAGTACGCCTGCGCGGTGCGGCCGATCATCCAGTTGTACAGCTCGGCGTTGGTGTACTTGCTGTGCAGGAACTCCTCGGTGCCGCGCGCCTGCTCCATCTGGGACCGGTGACCGGCCAGCTCGTCGGTGGCGATGCGCACGCGCACGGCCGCCTCGGCGAGCTGCTTGTCGATCTGCATGAGCTCCTTGCCGGCGAGGTTCTGCTGGAGCACCATTTCCGTCTCGCGGTGCACCAGACCGGCCACGATGGCGGCCCGGGCCGACCCGTCGGCGTGCTTGCTCGCGCCGGCCCGTTCCCGGCTGGCCATCGCTTGCAGGGCCGGGCCGAGCGCGGAGCCGGAGATGCCGAGCTTGACGCTGCCGCCGACGCCCCACGGCAGCGTGGCGATGCTCAGGTCGGGGATGTAGTACGACAGGATCGCGGCCGCCTCCCAGCCGTGCGCGCTGTCCTGGAAGCGATGCGCGGTGGCCAGCTCGTCGAGTTGCTGCTGCTCGGACGCGATCATCTTGGTGCCCTCGCCGTTGACGACGGCGGCCTTCGTCGGCGCGGCCACCTCCTGGATCTCCTCGCCCTCGCCCGGCCGGTGCAGCTGCGCGACGCCCTGCAGCCGCTGGTAGTGCACGTACCGGACCATCGCCTGGTCCCGCGCGGCGCGCAGGGTCTCCAGCTGCCGGGTGGCGGCCTCGACCTGCTGGACGCGGATCTGTTCCATCGTGCGCAGCAGCGTGGTCTCCTGCCCGGCACGCAGCGCCGCGAGGTCCTCGGCGTCGCGCTTCTCCAGCACCTGGGTCAGGCTCGCACCGAGCTGCTGGACGTGCTGGCTGAGCTCGACCGCCTTCGCCGCCAGGGCACGGAACCGGTAGACCGGCTGTGGTGCCGCCGCGTCGGCGACAGCGTTGGCGATGTCGGCACCGGCCGCGCTCGCCTGCACCAGCAGCGCCGGGTCGATCGGCGACTCGAACAGCGGCAACCGGCGGTCGACTCCGTCGACGTTCATGCAGTGGCGGATCTTGAACAGCCGGTCGGCGACCGTGTCCCAGTAGCCGAGGAGCCTGTCGTTGGCCGGGACACCGAAGTACAGCGTCTTCGGCAGCGGCACCGGCGGGGTGTTCGGGTTGGCCACGACCGTGTCCGGCCGGACCGAGCCGAACAGGTATTCGATGTCGACCAGCTCGTTGGAGAGCGTGCCGAGGTCGAGTTCCAGCGTGGAGTACGTCTGCACCTGCGGGACGGCCCGTGGCGGGATCAGCGACGGCCGCGGGCCCAGGATCTGGGCTGCCAGCACGTACAGCTGGGTGGCCTCGTTGACCGACTCCAGGGTGTCGCGGCGGAACAGCTGATCGCCCCACGCGATGAGGTTGTCCAGGTAGCGCATCACGACGTTCTTGGCGTACGCGGTCGGCCGTAGCCGGGCGATCGCGTGCGGGTCGAACGGGCTGTCGCGCCACTGGTCGACCTCGTCGATCAGGCCGTCCGGCGGGTTCCCGCCGGCCAGCATCTTGAGGATCTTGTCGATGCGGTCGTTGAGGATCGTCGCGTTGCTCAGCTTGTGCAGCGGCTTGGTCTGCCAGTACTTCTGTGGCGCCTTCAGGGTGGAGTTGTCGGTAGGGTCGAAGATGAGGTGCAGCCAGCGCTGTGCCTCCTCGAACCGCTGGTTCGCGCTGAGCCGGTCGGCGATCAGCAACGGCAGGTGGAAGAACAGCTCCCAGTTGTAGAGCGCGTATCCGCCGCCGTAGGTGAAGTCGATGTCCTCCACCGGGTACGGCGCGTCCACGACCGCGGTCGGGTCGTACCGGGTGTCGAAGTTCTCGGTCTCACCGAGCTGGATCGTGCGGCTCAGCGCGTTCGTCGGGCCGCCGCTGCTCATTCCCTGGACCAGGTTGGCGATCCGGCCGTGGAAGTGCGGCTGGAACAGGTACCGCCGCTGCTGGGTGGCCGCGACCACCAGCTGCTGCGGCGCGTCCAGGCGTCCGTCGTCGACGGTGTGCCCGGCCGGGTCCTGCACCGATGCGCCGTCGAGATCCTCCTCCAGGTCCTCGTCCAGGCCCAGGTAGTAGTGCCGCCGCACGCGGTCGATCGCGGCCGGGTCGACGCGGGCGGGGTCGGCGGCCGGGGCGAGGTTCACGGTGACGGCCCGCGAGGTGACGTAGTAGGTGCGCTCGTCGTCGCTGAAGAAGAACGGCCGGTCCGGCCGCAGGCCGTGGTACTGGTGCGGGTAGGACAGCGCGTACCGGCCGGGGGTCTCCTTGAACGTCAGGGTGTACGTCGCGTCCGGGTAGGCGGTGTCGTCCTTCGGCAGGTACAGGTTGTCCCAGCCGTACGGCTCGACCAGCTGGACGAAGTCGGTGCCGTCCTCGTGCGTGTTGGCCGGCGGGTACACCCGGATCGGCTCGTGCTCGATCGGCTGGACGAAACCCTCCGGGCCGGAGAAACGCCAGCCGTCCCGCGGGGTTCCGGCGATCTTGCTGTCGAACCAGATCTGCAGATCCGTCGACCCCTTCTCGGTCCAGAACAGGTGGTCGCCGCGCGGGCCGACCGCACCGAGATCCGACCGCACCCGCTGCGTGGTGATGCGCCGGGGCTGCCACTTGCCGTCGACGTACTCGCTCCAGGCCAGCTGGATGTCCAGCTCGTTCGGCGACGGGTCCGGGACCGGCCCGGAGCCGCCGTACACCGGGACGGGTGTCTCGGTGTACACCGGCCAGAACAGGAACAGCCGGTCCTTCCACACCACGGGCAGGATGTGCCGCTCGGTGATGTCCAGGTCGACGGGCTCCCACGCGGTCCAGCGCCCGCCGAGGAACCGACGGTGGTAGAACAGCGGCGTCGGCGTCCCCGGCACCCGGCCGAAGACGTGGATGTCCGACGACCCGACCCGGTAGATGCCGGCGATCTCCAGCCGGGCGATCATGCTGAGCTTGTGGATGTACCCGGCGACGACTCGTTCTGCGGCCTCGGAGGTGACGTCGTCCTGCCCCAGTTCGGCCTCGGCGGCCCGGAACAGCGGTGACCGGTCGGCCCGCAGCTCCGGTTCGATCCAGTTCTCCGGGAACAGGAACACCTTCCGGGCGGCCTCCCAGACCCGGTACTGCTTCATCCACGGCCAGTCCCGCCAGCCGGAGTTCGTCATCTTCGGCCCGGTCTCCAGGCCGAGCAGGCAGCGCTGCACGAACTGCTGTGCCGAGCTGATCGCCTGCTTGAGCCGCGACGTGGTGGCGCAGGCGCTCATCTCGGTGTCGATGAGGAAGTGCCCGTACAGCCCGTTCGCGTCCCGCCAGTGCTGCCCCTTGGCCGGGTCGGGGTTCGTGACGAGGTAGCTGACGAGTGCCTTGCGCTGGATCTCGCGCAGCCTGTCCCGCAGCGGGCGGGCGACCCGCGGCCATTCGTCCACCGTGGATCGGGCCCGGACGAGCTGGACGGCGGCCCGCGCGTCGGCCGCGGTCAGCGCCGGTGCGGTGAACGCCACTGTCTGCGCCACGCTCGCGCCGAGCCGGGTGATCCGGCCGATCGCCGGTATCAGCCGGGCCAGCGCGGTCTCGTCGGCGAACCGGTCGACCGCGGTCAGGTCGAGCACGGGCTTGGCGGCCAGCGCCGTCAGGTCCGCCGTGACCCAGCCGGTCCGGGTGGCCAGTCCACCGAGAACGGTCGCGGTCGTGGCGCCGGTTGCCCTGGCGTCGGCGAACATACGCTCGACCGTGTCCGCGCCGCCGGGGACCCGGTCGCGCACGGCAGCCAGGTCGACCAGCCGCAGCCAGGCCGCGAACCGGGCCGGTGACGGGTCCACCGGTTCGGTCACCGCCAGCTCGTCCGGGTGCAGCCAGCCGGTCGACACCGGCGTGACGCTGAGCCAGTGTGCCGGGCGGACCGGCACCCCGGGCATGCCGAGCCAGTGCAGCTGGCCGGGTTGCAGGCGCAGCAGGCCGGTCAGCCGGTGCGTCTTGGCCAGCCGGCGGACCGTGGCGAACTGGTGCGGGAACCCGGCGGCGGTGATCGTGGTCTCCGGCTCGCTGTCGAGGTAGGCCGGCTCGAGCAGATCGGCGATCGCGAACTGCTCGGCTGCGGTCCCGGCGTGCAGCGTGCCGGTCAGCAGCGCCCGGACCGTGTGCGTCGGCACCGCAAGGGCCTCGGCCAGGTGCTGGACGACGATCTCGGTGCCCTGCTCGACGCGGACGAACGCCAGCACCCGGGCGAGCACGATCGCGTACCGCTGCAGGATCATGACCGGTTCGTCGAACAACCGGGCGGCATCCGCGGTGGACACCAACACGTTGCCGGGCTCGGGCTGGTACTGCGCCACGGCGGCGTACAGTTCCTCGACCGCGGCCCGGTAGAACCCTTCGGTGGACAGCGAGTGCAGCAGCCGGCGGTCCGCGGCGGTCATCGCGCCGCGGAAGCACAGCCGCCGGGCCGGTGCGTCGTAGAACACCCGCGCCTTGATCTCGGCGGGAAACACCACACCGGCCGGAAGCCCCTTGAGCGGGGCGTGGAACGTCGGCCAGCGCACCGCCAGCCGGGTCACCGCCGATCGGGCGGCGGCGAAGATCTGCTTGACCGCGGCCAGGAATGCGGTCGCCGTCGGGGCGGCCGCGCTGAGCAGTTCGCGCTCAGCGACGGTCAGCGGCCCGGTCACCCGCAGCACCCCCTGCGCCCACTCGACCCGTCCGCGCAGGTCGGCCGGCACCTGGAAGCCCGGCGGCAGGCTCGCCAGCGACGCGGAGTACACCGCGTCCGGCGACAGCGCCACCAGCAGGTCGTCGATCAGCTCGTCCGGCCAGCCCAACGCGGCGAGCCGAGAGCGCAGCGCTGTGCCCTCCCGGTCGACGACCGCGGTGTCCTGCTCGTGCAGCGCCCGCACGGCGGTGCGGACGTCGTCCAGCACCGCGGTGATCGCGGAGTCGGCGGGCGTCGTGGCCGCGCTGCCCCGGTGGTGGAGCAGATGGTCCAGTTCCGCGACCGACGTCCCGGCCGCGGCGACCCGGTCCAGCAGCTCGGCGAGGAACAGTACGTTGTGCGGGTTCTGTGGGAGGAACACGTCGGTCAGGCCGGTCATCGCCTTGAACGTCAGCAGATCCCCCACGGACAGGCCGAGCCCGCGGGCGAGCAGCACGTGCCGGTACAGCCCGGACAGCTTGGCCAGGTCGAGCGGGCCGATCGGGGCGAGGGCGGCCAGCAGGATGGCCAGTTCGCCGTCGTTCACGCCGAGCGCGGCCGCGAGGGTGGCGCGGTTCGCCGGTGGTTCGGCCGCGACGGACACGGCGCCGTTGACCGGGACGAACGCGGGGTTCACCGGGTCGACGACGGCCGGGTTCGTGAACAGCCGCTGGTACAGCGGATCCGGGCCGGTCACCGGCAGCGGGGACCAGAAGGTCAACACCTGCTCGCGGGTCAGCCCGAGCCGGGTCGCCAGCAGCTGCACCGCCAGGCATCCGCGCAGCACCGTGAGCGTGAACGGCTGCGCCGGCGCGCCCTGGAACACCGCGAGCGTGGCGTCGAGTTCGGTCGTGGTCCAGCCGAGCCGGCGCCACAGCCGCACGAACAGGTGCAGTCGGGCCAGGAACGTCTCGGTGACCCCGGTCAGCTTCAGCTTCCACAGTTCGCCGGTGGTCGGGTCGGTCGACTGCGCGGAGACGATCCGCACGGCCGCGTCCGGGTTGACGTATCGCGTGGTGAGCAGTTCGACGAGTTCCTCGTAGCTGACCGCCAGCCGGTCGACCACCTTCGTCACCCAGGTGAGCGCGGACAGCCAGTCCAGCTGCTGGACCACCGGCATCGACGAGCCGTTGAAGACCTCGACCGGGTTGCCGGTCTGCGCCAGGCCGTAGAAGTGCCAGGGCATGACCCGCTCGCCGCGGTGGCCGGTCGCCGTCGGCACCAGCCGCCAGGTCGTGACCTGGTTGGCGGTACCCTCCGCGACGGCCACCAGGCCGGGGGCGTCAGCGCGGCTCCAAGCGCCGGCGCTGACGGTGTAGACCCCGTTCTGCGACTGGTCGGTCTGGTCCTTCACCAGCACCAGTTGCCCGGCGGTCAGTGCGACGCCGTCGACGGTCCGCAGGTCCGACAGTGCGGTCAGCGGGCCTGTGGTGGCGGCCCGCACCGGCATACCGCCGGTCAGCAGTACCCGTTCGGCGGGTGCCAGCCCGAGCCGCTCGCCGACCACCTCGGGACGGTTGAACGCGGTCCACGGCGACGACGGCGCGAACTCGGTGAGCAGGCTCGCCCGGTCGGCGCCGAAGTGACCCAGCATCGCGGCGGTCTCGGCCCGCCACAGGTCCAGCGGCAGGTCCAGCGGGAACACCGAGGACCGCAGCACGTCGTACGCCCGGGTGTTCACGTGTTCCGGGCTCGCCGCCAGCCGTCCGGCGTCCGCGCCGGTCTGGTACGTCATCGCGGTGACCGTGATGGTCGTGCTCATGGTGCTGCCCCGGGAGAGGTCGAAGCGCACCGAGCCGTCGGACAGGTGCCAGCGCTGGCCCTTCAGGACCACGTACACCACCTGGCCGGCGCTGAGTGGGTACCCCGCCTGGGCGAACGGCGCCCGGATCGGGTCCGGCACCTTGCGCAGATCCAGGTCGGCGGCGAGCGCGACGGGCACGGTGAACGGCGCGAACGGCGCCACCGCCTGCTCCAGCACCTCGTTGACCAGGTCGATGTACGGCAGTTCGGTGTTCGTGTTCTCGCACGTCAGCTCGATGTCGCCGAGGTCGGGCCGCCGGGCCAGCATCACCTTCAGCGCATTGCCGAACGGCGACTCGGCGCCGCGCTGGCTGAGAAACTCCAGGATCTCGGCGTAGTAGGCGGCCGGGCCGGCCACCGACTTGCAGTGCTCGCAGGCGCAAGCGTCGAGCGACCCGAACAGGCTCGTCAGCGTCGGCACGTCCACCGCGTTCGGCGTCAGCACGCTCGCGACGTCGACGGTGTTGTACTGCGGGCTGTAGGCGGCCACGGTCGCCATCGCCGACGCGGCGACGGTGGCGGCCCGGGCGTGGACCTGCCCGGCCCGGTCGGCGTCGGGGAAGACGTGGCCGTAGCGCTCGACGAAGTCGTCGTGGTTGAGCTTGGCGATGTCGGTTGCCGAGGTGAGACCGGCGTCGAGGAGCGCTGCCGTCTCGGTGTGGCGGCGGGTCAGGTTGAACACCCGCTGGGTGGCACGCAGTTCCCGGGTGACCGCCTCGGTGTCGGTGACGCCCTGGAGCAGTTCCGGGTGCGCGGCCAGGAACGACTCGACCTTGACCGCGCCGAGTTCGAAGACGACGCCACGGGCGGTGACGTTGGTCCAGAAGGCGCGCAGGCCCGCCGCGCGGGTCTGGTCGGCCTGGGCGCGGTAGGCCAGCACCTGCGTCGGCATCGCGTCGGTGACGATGCGCTCCAGGGTCTCGGCGTAGCGGGTCACCCGGGTCGCGTGGTCGGCGCCGGTGATCTCCGCCGGGACCTGGTCGGCCGCCGGGACGGGCTGGCTGGTGATCACCGTCTTCCAGTCGGCGACACCGAGCTTGGCCAGGTGCCGGAACGCGGGCGCCTCACCGGCGCTACGCATCGCCCGCAGCCGGTTCACCAGCGGCGCGTGCCCGCCGGTGAGTGCCGCGACCTGCATCGTGAACTGGAGCTCAGGCACCTTCGGCCCGAGCCGCGGATCGCCGGCGAGCTGGGTCCAGAACCGTGCCGGGTCGGTCTCGGCCCGATCGCGGGCCGCGTCGTCGACGTGTGCGGCGTACCGGGCGAGGAACGTCTCGCGGTCGGCCGGCTGGTCCAGGAGCCCGCCGAGGAGCTTCGCGATCGGTGCCGGGCCCGCGCCGTACTTCGCCGCCGCCGCCCGGAACGCCGTCTCGATCTGCTCGATGCGATCGTGCAGGACGCCGGGGACGATCCGCTGCCGGACGGCTTCCTCCAGCGCCCGGACGCGGACCTCGGGCTCGGTAGCGAGCAGCGCGCTGAGATTCGTCGGCAACTGCTGGCGGACGTACCCGTAGTGCACCTCCGGCTGCAGCCCGGTGCGGCGGGCCAGCTTGTGCGCCACGACGAGCGCGGCCAGCTGTTCGGCCGGTCGCTTGACCTTCCCTGCGAGCAGGCTCAGGTCGCGCTGACCGGTGCGCTGGGCGAGGTCGGCGAGTTGCACGCCGCCGAGGTGCGGCTGCAACTCCTGCATCATTTGCTCGTACTCCGACCAGGTCGCCAGCGGTCCGCCGTCGACGGTCAGCGGCACGGACTCGACCTCGCCGGCGGAGAAGATCACCGGTGACTCGGCCGCCACCGTGGTGCCGTCCTGGGCGTACACCCGGACGAGCAGGTCCACCGGTGTGCCGCCGGGCGGGTACGTGATCTCGTACCCGCCATCCGCACCGGTGACCGTGCGGCCGAGTTCGGACTCGCCGCGAAGTCGTTTGTGCCAGGCGATGACCGTCCGCCCGGCGATGCCACGCCCACCGGCGAACGTGACGGTGCCCCGCACCGTGCGCGTGCCCTCGGCAGGAGCAGCTGTGGCCGAGCCGGTGCGATCCAGTTCCAGCGTCATCGGTACACCCTCATCTCGCGTCGTTCGACGAATGAGGCGACTGTGCGCGGCGGGTGTCGGGGGCGGTGCGGGGTGAAACGCGGGGCCTCGCACCCGATGTCGGGAACCCGTCACGTGCACGCTGCAGATCCACCGCCGCGGCTGAGCCTTGACCAGACTCATCGATGTGAATATCGTGCCCTATCTATAAGGAAGTCTAACTAACAACCAAGGTCGGCGACGGCGCGGCGACCGCTGCCCGGCTCCGTCGCCTCGCGGGGGCCGGGCGTCACGAACGGAGACCCCAATGAGCTCCCCACCGGTCAGACACATCATCGCCGGCCTCGCCGCCGTGCTCTGCGTCGCCACAGGCGTCGTGGCGGCCGCCGCCCCGGCCGTCGCCGACACCGTCGGCCCGATCACCGGCATCGCCTCCGGCAAGTGCGTCGATGTCCCGGCGACCACCGTCAACGGCACGCAGGTGCAGCTCTACACCTGCAACGGCACCGCCGCGCAGACGTGGACCGTCGGCACCGACAGCACGGTCCGCACCCCGGGCAACAAGTGCCTCGACGTCGCCGGCGGGGTCAACGCCAACGGCACCAAGGTGCAGATCTGGGACTGCTCCGACGGCAACCCCAACCAGCGGTGGACGTACAGCGACTCGGCCCGCACGCTGGTCAACCCGGCCACGGGCCGGTGCCTCGACGTGGCCGGCGGCAGCACCGCCGACGCCGCCAAGCTGCACATCTGGGCCTGCAACCCGGCCGTGGCCAGCCAGCAGTGGGGCCTGGCCGGCGGGCCGCCGCCGGCGTTCACCGACTACCAGGCCGAAAGCGCGGCGGTGTCGCAGGGCGTGGTCGAGTCGAACCACGCCGGCTACACCGGCACCGGCTTCGTCAACTACGACAACGTGATCGGCTCCTACGTCCAGTTCACCGTCTCGGTGCCCGCCGCCGGCATGTACCCGCTGGCACTGCGGTACGCCAACGGCACCACCGTCGACCGGCCGATGGACATCACCGTCAACGGCGCGCCGGCCGCGCCCGGGGTGTCCTTCCCGGGCACCGGCGGCTGGCCGACGTGGGTCGACCGGACCGTCACCGCGAGCCTCACGGCCGGCACGAACACGATCCGGGCCGCGGCCACCACCAGCAACGGCGGGCCGAACCTGGACCGGCTGCGAGTCACCGCGCCGTCGGACGGGCAGCCGCCGAGCGCGCCGGCGAACCTGCGGGTGGTCGGTGCGGTCCGCCCGACCGGCGTCGACCTGGCCTGGAACGCCTCCACCGACAACGTCGGCGTCGCCCGATACGTCGTCTACAACGGCGGGAACGTGGTCACCGAGGTCGGCGGCAACATCCTCGCCGCCACCGTGCCGTTGCAGCCCAACACCTCGTACGTCTTCAGCGTGCTGGCCTACGACGCGGCCGGCAACCCGTCGCAGGGCAGCAACAACCTGCCCGTCACGGCGCCGCCGAGCACCGACACCCAGCCACCGACCACGCCGGCCGGACTGCGCAGCACGGCCGTCACCGCGAGCACGGTGACGCTGGCCTGGAACGCGTCCACCGACAACGTCGGCGTCCGCGGCTACCGGGTGTCGCGCGACGGCACCCAGATCGCGGACGTGCCCGACCTGACCGCGTCGGACACCGGGCTCGCCGCCGCAACGACCTACCGGTACACGGTGGTCGCCTACGACGCCAACGGCAACACCTCGCCGGCCGGCCCGGCGCTGGCGGTGACCACGTCGTCGCAGGCGGGCGGCGGCGACCCGATCTTCGATCGCAACGTCAACACGCAGCTCGACCTGCCGTGGGGGATCGCGTTCCTGCCCGACGGCAGCGCGCTGGTCGCCGAGCGGGACCGGTTCGAGATCGTCCGGGTGACGCCGGCCGGGCAGAAGACGGTCGTCGGCACCATCGCCGAGGCCGTGACCACCAGCGGCGAGGGCGGCCTGCTGGGCCTCGCCGTCGGCCCGACCTTCGCCACCGACCACTGGGTGTACGCCTTCCACACCGCGGCCTCGGACAACCGCCTGGTCCGCTTCAAGTTCGAGAACGGCGCCATCGGCCCGCGCGAGGCGCTCGTCACCGGGATCGCGAAGAACCGCTTCCACAACGGCGGCCGGGTGCGGTTCGGCCCGGACGGCTACCTCTACGTCACCACCGGCGACGCCCAGGACAGCAGCCGGGCGCAGAACCCCAGCTCGCTCAACGGCAAGATCCTGCGGGTCACCACCACCGGCGCGGCCGCGCCCGGCAACCCGTTCGGCACCCGCGTGTACAGCCTGGGCCACCGCAACCCGCAGGGTCTCGCGTGGGACTCGCAGGGCCGGCTGTGGTCGTCGGAGTTCGGCGACAACACCTGGGACGAGCTCAACCTCATCACCGCCGGCGCCAACTACGGCTGGCCGACCTGCGAGGGCGCCTGCGGCAACCCGAGCTTCACCGACCCGGTGCGGCAGTGGAGCACCGCGTCGGCCTCACCGAGCGGCATCGAGATCGTCAACGACTGGATCTACATGGCCGCCGTCCGCGGCACCCGCCTGTGGGTCATGCGGATCACCGGCGCCACCACCGACACGCCGCGGGCCTTCTTCAACGGCTCCTGGGGCCGGCTGCGCACGGTGGTCAAGACGCCGGACGGCGGCCTCTGGCTCACCTCGACCAACAACGACATGAACGGCGGCACACCGACGGTGCTCACCAACGTCATCGTCCGCCTGCGCTTCGCCTCATGACCCGGTCCACCAGCAGAGGAGATCGTGCATGAAGATCCGCAGCAGGCCGTGGCGCGCCCTGGCCGTGGCGGGGCTGGCCGCGCTCACGACGCTCGTCATCACCGTGACCATCCCGGCCTGGGCCGCGCCGACCCGCTACGAGGCCGCGCCGGCCGAGTCGCTGCTGTCGCGCGGCAAGCCCGCCACCGCCTCCTCGGTCGAGGACACCACGCTGACGGCCGGCAACGCCGTCGACGGCAACACCGGCACCCGCTGGGCCAGCACGGCCGGCGTCGACCCGCAGTGGCTGCGGGTGGACCTCGGCGCGCCGTCGACGATCACCCGGGTCGCGCTGAACTGGGAGGCGGCCTACGCGACGGCGTACCGGGTCGAGGTGTCCGCCGACGGCTCGACCTGGAGCAGCGTCCACAGCACCACCACCGGCAACGGCGGCGTCGACACCATCACCGGCCTGAACGCCACCGGCCGGTACGTGCGGGTGCTCGGCACGGCGCGGAGCACGCAGTGGGGGTACTCGCTGTGGGAGTTCGACGTCTACGGCACCGGCCCGAGCGTGCCGCCGACCAGCAACCCGCCGACCGGCTCGACGCCGGCCGCGATCAACGGGCAGCTGCGCGTCTGCGGCGTGCGGCTGTGCAACCAGTACAACCAGCCGATCCAGCTGCGCGGCATGTCCACGCACGGCATCCAGTGGTACTCGCAGTGCGTCACCGACGCCTCGCTCAACGCCCTGGCGACCGACTGGAACGCCGACGTCCTGCGGGTGTCGATGTACATCCAGGAGGGCGGCTACGAGACCAACCCGCAGCTGTTCACCGACCGGGTGCACAGCTACATCGAGCAGGCGACCGCGCGTGGCATGTACGTCATCGTCGACTGGCACATGCTCACCCCGGGCGACCCCAACCACAACCTGGACCGGGCCCGCACCTTCTTCACCGCCATCGCCCAGCGCCACGCCGCCAAGACGAACATCCTGTACGAGGTGGCGAACGAGCCCAACGGCGTCGGCTGGCCGGCGATCAAGAGCTACGCCGAGCAGATCATCCCGGTGATTCGCGCCCAGGACCCGGAGGCCGTCGTCCTGGTCGGCACCCGTGCCTGGTCGTCGCTCGGCCTCTCCGACGGCGCCAGCGAGACCGAGGTCGTCAACAACAAGGTGAACGCGACGAACATCATGTACACCTTCCACTTCTATGCGGCCTCGCACGGCAGCTCGTATCTCAACGCGCTGTCACGGGCGGCCGACCAGATCCCCATGTTCGTCACGGAGTTCGGCACCCAGGAGGCGTCGGGCGACGGCCCGGACAACTTCGCGCAGGCGCAGGCATACCTCGACCTGATGGCCAGCAAGAAGATCAGCTGGACGAACTGGAACTTCAGCGACGACTTCCGCAGCGGCGCGGTCTTCACGACGGGCACGTGCGGCGCCGGCCCGTACACGGGCACCACCCGCCTCAAGCCGGCCGGCGCCTGGGTCCGCGACCGGATCCGCACCCCGGACAGCTTCCCGACGGGCTGACCGACCTCGGAAACACGGTGGGTGGTCGGGGCCCCGACCACCCACCGTCCTTGCGCCAGAGCCGTTCGTTTGACACCCCCGCGAACGCTATTCGTTTGGCGGACCCGGCCGGTCAAGGTGATCGGTGAAGTGGCAGGCCGCCGTGTGCGACTCGTCGATCCGTGCTGCGGCCGGTTCTTCTGTGCGGCAACGCGCGGGTCGAGCGAGCTGCTCGTAGAGCCAGCACCTGCCGTGGAACCGGCATCCGGACGGGATGTTGTCGGGCGACGGCAGGTCGCCGGTCAGCAGGATCCGCTGCCGGGTTCGTTCCTCCACCGGGTCGGGCTTTGGTGAGGAGGACAGTAGCGCCCGTGTGTACGGGTGGCGGGGATTCTGATAGACGGACTCGGTCGTCCCGGACTCAACGATCTTGCCGAGGTACATGACGAAGACACGGTCGCACAATCGCCGGACAGCGTCCAAGTCGTGCCCGATGAACAGGAACGTCAGGTCCAACTGGTCCCGCAGATCCATGAGCAGATTGATGATCTGGGCCTGTACTGATACGTCGAGAGCCGAGATGGGTTCGTCACAGACGAGGAACTCCGGTTCGACGGCGAGTGCCTGTGCGATGCCGATCCGCTGGCGCTGCCCACCGGAGAACTCGTGAGGGAACCGGCTCGCCTGTTCCGGGTTGAGCGAGACCAATTCGAGGAGTTGTCGGACGCGGTCCGCCCGCTCCGCGCGGGGCACGATCCCGTGGATGGCCAGCGGCTCTTCGAGAAGGGCCTGGACTCTCATACGGGGGTTGAGGGAGCTGTAAGGATCCTGGAAGACGAGTTGCATGCGTCGCCGGAGGGACCGCATCTGCTGTCGGCTGAGCGAGCCTAGATCTGTGCCGTCGAAAACGACCGAGCCTGCCGAGTAGTCGTTCAGGCGCAGGAGCGCTCGTCCCAGAGAACTCTTTCCGCTGCCGGACTCGCCAACCAGCCCAACCGAGTCACCCGCATGAATCTCCAGGTCCACTCCGTCCACGGCGGTGACCCATCGGGTGGGACCGCGGAAGATTCGCCGCTCGACGGGGAAACGCACCGAGAGACCGGCGGCGCGGACGAGAGGAGCGGAAGCAACACCAGCAGACACTAGATCCAGCCCCCTCGGTCGGTGCCCACGCAACGCGCGGTGTGACCCGGACGGTCACGTTGCGTCAACACCTGTTCGGTTTCCTGGCACACCGTGTGGCGGTGCGCGCACCGGGCACTGAACCGGCAGCCGGCCGGCAGATCGGCCAGCGAGGGCGGCGTTCCCGGAATCACGTTCAGGCGCCCGTTCGTGCTCGGCGCCGCTGACGGCAGCGCGGCCATCAATCCTCGCGCGTACGGCGTCATCGGGCGGTAGAAGAAGTCGTCCACCTCGGCCTCTTCCACGATCTGGCCTGCGTACATCACCCGGATCGAGTCGCACATGTTTGCGGCGACCCCGAGGTCGTGGGTGATGAGCACGATCGCCATGCCGTTCTCCGCAGAGAGCCTCTTGAGCAGTTCCAGGATTTGCGCCTGCATCGTTACGTCCAGGGCGGTCGTCGGCTCGTCGGCCAGGAGGACGACGGGATCGCAGGCGATGGCCATAGCGATCGCGACCCGTTGGCGCATTCCTCCGCTGAACTGGTGGGGATAGTCCTTGAGCCGGTCGGTGGCTTTCGGGATGCCCACGCGGTCCAGCAGCTCGATCGCGGTCCGACGGGCGGCGCTGCGGGAGGCGTTGCGGTGCGCTTGGAGCACTTCGGCGACCTGCTCACCAACGGTCATCAGTGGGTTGAGGCTGCTCAGCGGATCCTGCGGGATGAACCCGATGCTGCCGCCTCGCACACGGCGCAACTCCTTGGGGCTCATACGCATGACGTCGGCGCCCTGCAGGAGAATAGAGCCGCTGACGATCTCACCAGCCGTTGGCGGGATCATTCGCATGACGGAGAGTGCGGTAGCGCTTTTGCCGCACCCCGACTCCCCCACGAGCCCCATGGTGGATCCGGCCGGTACGTCGAAGCTCACATCATCGACGGCGTGCACGGACCGGCCGCGGGCGTAGTACACGGTTGACAGGTTCCGCACGCAGAGCACAGGTCTATCGCCCATCTGACCGGCCCTCTCCGGACGTGAGGCGCGGACGGGCCGAGCTCCACGGCCTGATCGTCTCGAGCAGACGCGCGACGGCGAACAGGGTTGCCTCGTCGCGTGGCCGGCCGATCACCTGCAGACCGACCGGCAGTCCGCCGCTGGTGAATCCGACGGGGATCGAGATCGCGGGCAGCCCGGTGACTGTGATGGCGTAGCAGGAAAGGCATGCCTCGATCACGTCGTGTATCTCGCGGCCGTCGATGGTGTCGGGGAACAGCCGCTCGACGGGGAACGCTGGGACTTGCGTCGTGACCGTGACGAGCAAGCGGTAGGTGGCGAAGAAGTGATCGAGCCGCTGCCAGAGGGTGCTGCGGAACGCCTCGGCTCGACCGACGTCGTACGCCGAGTACTCCTTGGCCTTGCGCAGATATGCCTCCACGAATGTGTTCTCGATGCCCCCAGCGGTGCCTGTCGTACGTTCCGCTTGCGCCACCTGCCGGACCGCCCGCAGCGGATCGATGATCCGACGGACGTCCGTGAAGTCTGGGGCGTGCTCGTCGATGATTGCTCCGGCCTCGTCCAGTACCTTGACGGCTTCGCCGCAGATCGTCCGGACCTCAGGGTCGACAGCGGCGATGCCGAGGTCGGCGCTCCACGCGATTCGCCAACCCCGCACGCTGAGGCCGCTGTCCGGCGCAGCGGGCGTGTACGGTTCCATGTCCGAGATCGGCACGCGGCTGTCGGGTCCGCTCATGACTTGAAAGAGCAGTTCGCAATCGGCGACGGTACGGGCGAGCGGTCCCGTGACCGCGTAGGAGTCGAAGACCCAGTCATTGGGCCACTGCGGTATCCGACCGGGTGTGGTGCGCAGGCCGACCAGCCCGTTGAAGCTCGCGGGAAGCCGCACCGAGCAGCCGTGGTCTGTAGCCTCGGCGAGTGGCCCGAGGCCCGCCGCGACCGCTGCTGCTGCCCCGCCGCTGGATCCGCCGGCGCTGCGGTCGGTGTTCCAGGGGTTGCGGGTAGCGCCGAACAGGTCGTTGACCGTGTTGATGCCGGCGCCGAACTCGGGTGTATTGGTTTTGCCGAAGACAATCGCTCCGGCCTTCCGTACGCGCCGGACCACCTCGGCGTCCTCGGCCGGCACGTGGTCGGAGAAACGGTGCGATCCGTAGGTGGTGCGCATTCCCGCTGTGTCGGTCAGATCCTTGATGGAGATCGGGACGCCCAGCAGAGGGCGGTGCTCGCTGTCTGTGGCCGCCCGCTCGAGTGCTCTGGCCTCCTGCAGCGCACGGTCGAAGTCGGTTGTCACGAGCGCGTTGATGATGGGATTGACGCTCTGGGCTCGTTCGGCAAGCGCGGTGACCACGTCGACCGGTGACAGCCGCCGGGCGCGGACCGCCTCGGCGATGTCGACGGCGGAGGTGTAGCAGAGGTCCTGGTTGCTCTTCATCATGCCTCCGGGTCCAGCAGGATCTTGCCGATGGCGGATCGGTCTCCCAGACGCCGATGGGCTTGCGACGCCTGACTGAGAGGGAGCCGGTGGACGGTGACGGGATCGATGTCGCCGGATGCCCAGAGGGCGACGACCTGCTGCATAGCCTCGTAGAGCAGCGCCCTGTCGCGAGGGTGCCGGGAGCCGCACAGCGTGCCACGGGCGAAGAAGCGCAGGTCGAGGTGGTTGGGGATCGCCGAGGCATACACGTCGAGGGACGCCGGCGTGTCGCTCGCCTGGCCAAACCCGACAAGGCGGCCCCAGGGCGACAGCAGTTTCAGGCTGTGCACCAGGGTGGGCCCCCCGACGGAGTCCAGCACCAGGTCAATGGGCTGCTGCTCGCCCAGGATGTCCCTGATCTGCGAAACGAAGTCTGTCTCGGTGTAGTTCACTGTGACGTCGGCGCCGGCGGTACGGGCGACGGTCAGCTTCTCGACAGAGCTGGCGGTAGCAACCACGCGGGCGCCGGCGAGGCGGGCCAGCTGGGTGATGGCGCTTCCGACGCCCCCGCCGGCGGCATGGACGAGCACCGTTTCACCAGGGCGCAGGCCGCCCTTATGGTGCAGTGCCAGCCATGCGACCAGGTAGTTGACGGGCAGTGCGGCCGCGTCCTCCAGGCGCTTGCCGGGCGGTAGCGGGAACAGCAGATCCGCGGGCACGACGGCGAACTGCGCGTATCCGCCGGTTGCGTCGCCTGCGATGACCGGGGTGCCGGCTGCGAGGATCGATGGATCCATCGCGCATGCCGCCGCCCCCGGCCCTACCACCTCAACCGTCCCGCTGACCTCGAACCCGGGTGTGACCGGCAGGGCCGGCTGTCGTACGTAGCTGCCCGCCCGCATGCGGGTGTCCGCATAGTTGACCCCTGCGGCCGCGACCTTGAGCAGGACCTGTCCGGCGGCGGGCTCGGGCCGCGCGATATCAACAAGCTCCAACGCGTCTGGTCCGCCGAACTGCCGGACTTGAATTGCTCGCACTACGATGTTCCTCTCGTCCGTGCTGACCGGCGGCGCGGGTCGACCGCGTCGCGCAGGCCGTCGCCGAACAGGTTGATGGCGATGATGAGCAGGCTCACGGCCACGCCGGGGACAACAACCATGGCCGGCTCGACCCGCAGGAACTCCCGGCCTTGGCTGAGCATGGCGCCCCACTCCGGGGTCGGCGGCTGCACGCCCAGCCCGAGGAAGCTCAGGGATGAGACGAGCATCGCGGTGATGGCGAGGCGTAGCGTCCAGAGGATCACCATCTCGGGCACGATGTTCGGCACGATGTGGCGCCAGATGATCCGGGCGTCGCTCGCGCCTCGCGCGCGGGCCGCGTCCACGAACTGTCTGGCCATGATGGACTTCGAGGTCCCGTATGCGAGGCGGGCGAAGACCGGCACCGAGTAGATGGTTGTCGCGTAAAGCAGCGGAGCGGTGCCGGTGCCGAGGACCGCGATCACGATGAATGCGATCAGGACGCCGGGGAACGCGAGCATGACGTCCACTGCCCGCATCACGATGGTCTCTGGCCAGCGGCGGTAGTAGGCGGCGATCACTCCGGCGGTCATCCCGATGACGGCGCCGAGAACGGTCGCGGCCAAGGTGATCCCGATCGTGTATCGGGCGCCGTAGGCGAGGCGGACCAGCATGTCCCGCCCCAGCTGGTCGGTGCCGAGTGGGTGCGCCGCGCTGAAGCCCTGGAACGCCTCGGAGAGGTTCTGCTGGAACGGCTTGTAGGGGGACAGCAGCGGAACCACGGTGCTGACTACGACGATGGCAACGAGCATGCCGAGGCCGAGCTGGGCGCGCACCGGCAGCCGGCGCAGACTGACGCCGCGGGAGGAAGGCGGGCCGTCGACGGGTGTCGCCGCTGCAGTGGTCGCGGGCTCCGCCAGGGCGGACTCAGGCGGCATGGAGGACATCAGGTCAGCCTCCGATCCGAGGGTCGACGATGGTGTAGAGCAGGTCCGTGACGAGGTTGATGACGAGGACGGTCAGCGCGAACAGCAGGATGGTCGCCTGGACGACCGGCAGATCGCGGATCAGCAACGAGTCGACGGCGAGCCGGCCCAGTCCCGGCCACGCGAAGACCACCTCCACCACCACGGCCCCCGCCAGCAGGTGCCCGAGCTGGACTCCGGCGAAGGTCAGGATTGTCACCCCGCCGTTGGGCAGCGCGTGCCGCAGCAGGATGCGCCGTTCGGGCAGTCCCTTCTGCCGGGCAGTACGGACGTAGTCCTGTTCGAGGATGTCGATGAAGGTGCCCCTCGTCAGCCGGGCGAGCATGCCCAGCTGGGGCAGGGTCAACACGGCCACGGGCAGGATCATGCTGCCGGGCAGGATGTTCCCGCCCGTCGGCAGCAGCCCCAGCTGCACTGAGATCAGCAGCACGAGCATCATGCCGACCCAGTACGACGGGACGCTGACACAGAGCATCCCAAGTCCGCTCACGATACGGTCGATGACGTGGCCTCGGTTGTAGGCGGCGAGGATCCCGAGGAGCACGCCACCCAACAGCGCGACGAGCATGCTCACGCCGGTCAACTGCAGGGTCGCGAGCGCGCGGGGCGCGACCTCGTCCAGCACCGACCGACGCGTGGACAGCGACTGGCCGAAGTCGCCCCCGAGCAACGAGGTCAGCCAGTCCCAGTACTGGACGTAGATCGGCTGATCGAGGCCGAGTTGCGCCCGTACACGAGCGATGGTTTCCGCGCTGGCGTCTGCCCCCACCATGTTGGCCACCGGGTCACCGGGGATGAGCCGGATGGTCGAGAAGACGACGACTGACACCAGGAACAGCACCGGCAGGGTCTGCAGGCAGCGACGTACGACCGCATTGTTCATGTTGTCCTACACACCCTCGGCAACCACCGCTATGGCGTCAATCTCGACGAGCGCCCCGAGCGCCAGCGCCGAGACCTCGTACCCGAAGCTGGCTGGCGGGTCGTTGGGGATGAGTTCCTTCTTGATGTCCGAGATCGTCATCAGACCGTTGATGTCGGTGACGTAGATGCCCATCCGGAGGATATGGTTCAGATCGGAGCCGGCCGCCTTGAGGATTGCCTCAAGCTGCCGCATGGCCTGGTATCCCTGTTCCCGGAGGGTCGGCAGCGGTTTGCCGTCGTCGCCCTTGCCGAGCTGACCCGAGACGTAGATGGTGTTGCCGCTGACTACGGCCATGCTTTTGTGCGCCAGTGGTTGGGGGATGCCGGTCAGGTTGACGACACGCCGCGTCGGCGCTTGCGTCTCCTTATTGCCCATGGTCGTTACCTCCTGTGTCAGGCGCGGATCGTCGCCGCGGTCAGGTTGTAGAACTCGTGCGGGGCGTCGGTGAGCCCTTCGATCGTGTCGCTATTGGCGAGCAGGCTGTTCAGCGAGAACAGGAAGATCCACGGCGCGTCGTCCCAGGCGACCTTCTGCGCGCCGGCCGCCGCCTCGGCAAGGGCGGCCTGGTCGTCCACCGAGGTCACGACCTTCTTGTACGCCGCGTCGAACTCGGCATTGCGGTAGCGGGCGTAGATGCTGTTGATGTTCGTCCAGGAGCCCTCCAGCACGCCGAGCGCGTGTCCCGGGTCCACGATGCTGGAGCCGTAGGCGAAGTAGTTGAGGGTCGTCGTCGTGATCGAGGCCGGCTTCTGCATCGCTGCGAAGTAGCCGTTCTGGTCGATGATCGACAGGTCGGCCTGTACCCCGGCCTCGGCCAGGTAGCTCTGGACGGCTTCGCAGGTGGAACGGTCTCCCGGGGTGTAGCCGTCGGTGGTCTGGATCGTGAGCTTCAACGGTCGGCCGTCCTTGGCCCGGACGCCTCCGGCGCCGACGGTCCAGCCCGCCTCGTCCAGAAGCTGGGCGGCCCGCTGCGGGTCGTAGCCGTATGGGGTCTGGGCGGTGAAGCCGGGAATCATTTCCGGCACGACCGACCTGGCGAGGGTGCCCTGCTTGTGCAGGACGGTCTCAAGGATCTTGGCCGCGTCGACCGCGTAGTTGAGGGCCCGCCGCACCCGGACGTCCTTCAGGTCGGCGTGCTGGCTGTTGATGCCGATGAAGACCATGCGCACGCTGGGCGTCGACAGCAGGGCCATCGACTTGGACTTCTGGACGGTCGGTACCATCGCCGGTGGCACGCCGACCGCGACATGCGCCTCGCCGGTCTCCACCATCGCGATCCGGCTGGACGCGTCCGGTACGGTGCGGATGGTCAGCTTGTCCAGCTTGGCCTTGGTACCCCAGTAGCCGTCGAAGCGCTCCATCTCCAGGCGCTCGTTCGGCACGAAGTTGACCATCTTGAACGGGCCCGTGCCGACGCCGCGCAGCGCAACCTCGTCCTTGTACTTCTCCAGCGACTCTCCACTGTGGAAGCCCAGCGCGAAGTAGCTTGTCCAGTTCAGGAAGCCGGCCTGAGGTGATGCGGTGTGCACCTGCAGTGTATGCTCGTCGATGGTGGTGACCTTGTCGATGAACCCGTAGCTTTGCGCGCGTGGAAAGTCCGCCGGGCGCCCCAGGTAGCGGTCGAGGTTCATCTTGGCGACCTCGGCGGTCCATTTGGAGCCGTCGTGGAAGGTCACGCCTTGCCGGAGGTGGAGTAACCACGTCGTACGATCGGCCGATACCTCCCAGGACTCGGCGAGAGCTGGGACAATTTTGCCTGAGGCGTCCAGGCTGACGAAGCTTTCCAGCATGTGGCGGACGCCAGCGGCCACGGGAATACTGTTGATCAGTGGTGGGTCGAGGCTGACGATCGGCGCCTGGAGAGCCACAGTCGCCGCGTTGGCACCGGCTGACGCAGCACTGCCACATCCGGACAGCAGCGGACCGCCGAGCGCGAATAGGCCGAGCGCGCCCGAGCCGCCGAGGAGGAAGCTGCGGCGCGACAGGGGTAACCTGGTGACTGGGTGCTCGTTCGGCTCCTGTTTCATTATCTTCGGTCTCCGTTCCAGAGAATTGCGTCGATGGCGGATACGTGCTCCTATGCCGTCAGTCGAACCGGCTAGTTCGCGAGGCCTTTCGAAGGGGTGTCACTCTCGAACGCTCCGACGGCGCCCTGACGCCTCAGTCGTTCTATGTGTGCTGCCTCGTATCCGAGGAGATCGGCCAGGACCTCCGCGGTCTGCCCACCGAGTCGCGGTGGGAACTGGTGGTCGTGCGGGCCGCGGCAGCCACCCCGGGTGCTCTTGATCGGGTTACCACTCACCATGACCACCGCTCCCTCGGCACTGATCAGCTCCAGGAGCATCTCGCGATCCGCGGTGTTGGCATCGTCGAGCGCATCGGCCACCGTGTTCATGGGCGCGGCGGGCACCCCGGCGTTGACCAGGCGCGCGAGCGCCTCCTCCGCCGGCAACTCCCGGAAGGCCGGTTCCAGGCGCACCCATAGCTCCACCTGGTTCCGCAGACGCGCCCCGGCATCGACGAACCGTGGGTCATCGGCCAGCTCGGCCACGCCGATCGCGGCGCAGAGGGATCTCCACATCGCCTCGGTGTTCGCCGTGACCATGACGTACCTGTCGTCAGCGCACCGGAAGGACCGGTAAGTGGGAATGCTGACATGACCGCTACCCTGAGGTCCAGGGACCGCTCCGCTGAAGAGGTAGTACGCCGCCTGGTACGTCAACATGGCGAGCTGGCAGTCCAGCATCGCGATCTCGATGTGGTCGCCGGCGCCGGTACGGTGCAGCCTTACCAGGCTCGCCGCGATAGCGGTCGCGGCGTACATTCCTGCGGATAGGTCACCGATCGGGATCCCCATCCGCGCCGGCGGGGCACCGGCGTGTCCGGTCAGGCTCATCCCGCCGGACATCGCCTGCACGATCGCGTCGTAGGCGGGACGGTCCCGGTACTGCCCATGTTCCCCGAACCCGGTCACGCTACAGGTAATGATCTTTGGATTCACCCGCTCCAACTGGGCGTGGTCTAGCTGCAGTCGCTCGAGCACTCCGGGACGGAAGTTGTCGAATACGACGTCCGCGGTGCGGACCAACTCCAGAAAGACCGCTCGTCCCGCAGGAGACTTCAGGTCGATCTGCACACTCTTCTTGCCCCGGTTCACGGCGTGGAAGTAGGCACTGTCGCCGCGCACGAAGTGCGGAGGGATGGCCCGAGAGCTGTCCCCACCCCGTGGCTCGATCTTGATGACCTCCGCGCCCAGATCAGCGAGCATCTGAGATCCGAACGGCCCGGACAGGAACTGAGTCAGATCCAGCACCCGTACCCCGTCGAGCATGTGACCAGGGTCGGATCGATTGGCGGTCATGCGGCACTCACAATCGACACAGCACAGGCGCCATGGTCGAATCCCGCGATGCCGCCACCGGTGCAGTGCGTAATCACGTTCCGCACGTCAGGGACCTGGCGGGAGCCGGCTCCGCCGGTGATCTGCCAATACGCCTCACACAGTTGAACGATCCCGGTCGCGCCGACTGGGTGCCCGCGGGCGATCAAGCCTCCGCCGGGATTTACGGCGATGCGGCCACCGATGTCTGTCTCTCCCGACCGGATCAGCCGCCAGCCCTCCCCCGGCTCGGCGAAGCCCAGGGACTCGTAGTACATCAACTCAGCGATGGCGAAAGCGTCGTGGACCTCGGCCACCTGCATGTCCTGCGGACCGAGAGAGGCCTGCCGGTACGCCTCTGCCGCCATCCGCTCGGAAAGCTCGCTGCGCGTCATGTCCCGGAAGCCGTTTGTGAAGCGGCCAGCGCCCAGCACCAGGGCACGAATTCCGACCCGGGGCACACCGGGGGTGGTCCGGGGGGAAGCGGTGATCACGACCGCCGCAGCACCATCGGCTCGGGGGCAGCACATGAACAGTCGCAACGGGTCCGCGACCGGACGGGAACTCAGCACATCTTCGGTGGACACCGCCGTCTGCTGTCTCGCAAGTGGGTTGAGAGCGCCGTTTCGCCGGGCCTTCACCGCCACAGCAGCGAGATCGGACTCGGTTGCCCCTGTCTCGCGGAGGTACCGCTGTGCCCGCATGCTGTAGACACCAGGCATGATCAGGCCCTGCTGGACCTCGGGGTCGTCCTGCGACAGCGGGAGCGCGCCCCTGCCGAGCGCGCTCAGCTTGTCGATCCCGAGCACCACCGCGGTGCGCGCCTGGCCGTTCGCGATAGACTGCACCGCCAGTTCCAGGGCGGTGCTTCCACTGGAGCATGCATTCTCGGTATTGACGATCTTCCTGCCGGACAAGCCGATTCCCGCGGCGATCCGCTGCCCAGCAAGCGGACCGCCGTAGCCGGTGCCGCAGACGAACAGGTCCACGTCGCGCAGGTCCACCTCGGCGTCGGCCGCTGCGGCGACGACCGCTTCCTGGCCCATCGCCTCGAACGTGTCCGGTGAGGCGTCGACGAAGCGCGTACTGCCCGCACCGCTGATCCAGGCTGCGACGTCACCCATTCTCGTTCCTCCGCCCGTTGGAAGGTCCATCAAGGAAAAAGCGAAATCGCACGAACGGGCCGGTCTGGTCGTCGGGACGCTCGTGCGCAACCACACGGACACGGCAGTCCGGCGGAACGGGGTCCGCCGTCGCGAAGTGCCCGAATATCCGCACCCCCTCCGGCAGATCGACGTAGCCGACGTGGTACGGGTTTGGCAGGTTCGGCGCCGATACGTGGATGAGGGTCGAGGCGTACACCGTCCCCGTCGCCGAGAAGTCAGCCTCGACCATGGTCTGGCCACAGCCGTGGGCGCAGTACCTTTCCGCTTGCACCGTCCCCTGGCCACAGGCGGTGCAACGCATACCGGACAGCTGAGCGGCAGTGGACATTGTCATTCCTCCGGTTCCTCGATTGACGTCCGCGGAGAACCGTCCTGGTCCGCGGGGCCGCCAAGCGCAGTGGTGATCTCCTGCGCGCACTCCATGACCAGACGGGCGTACTCGTCCGTCTTGGCCTCGTCGAACTGCACCTCGGGAATGGTGAGCACGACGTCGCCTATCACCGAGCTGCCCGCACCGCGCAGCGGTGCGGCAATGCCGACCGCACCAGGAAGGCGCTGGCCGTGCGAGATGGCGTAGCCCTTCAGGCGTACCTCGGCCAGGCGCTCCCGGAGTCCGGTGACCTTCCCGCCCAGCTCCTTCGATGCGCGCTCGATGACCAGGTTCTGACTGTCGCCATCGAGAAAGGCGAGGATCGCGAGGCCGCTCGCCCCGAGGTACAACGGCACCCAGGAATGCAGTGGTACGACGTACCGCAGGGCGCGGGACCCCTGCACCTGGGAGATGAACATCATCTCGTGGCGGCTTTGGTCGTACTGGCCGATGTGCGACGTCTCGCCGGTTAGCTGCGTCAGGTTCTGCAGGTAGGGAACGACCAAGTCCGAGAGGGGATGCCGGGCCGTCACAAGCCGGGCCATCCTGTGCAGCGCGGGTCCCAGTTCGTAAAGCTGGGTGGTGGGATTGTGGGCCAGCATGCCGACCGCGACCAATGACGAGAGCGCTCGATGAACTGTCGTGGATGGCATCCCGATCTCGGCGGCGATCCTGCGGGCAGATGTCGGGTCCTGGGCCGACTCCACGATGTACCGCAAGACTTCAAGTGCCCGTGTAGTGGGATCTCTCGTTGTCACAACCAACCCATCTCTCAGATGCAGAGCGACACTCACCCCGCCCGATCTGTAGGTGCCGATCGCGCGACCTGCCCGCCTGTTCCGTTGAACGGAACAGGTGTTCCATATACCTAACCTTCGTGACAAGCGTCATGTCAAGGGGTTGCAGATCATCGGATGACCTTGCCAACCATCGACGGCTGATGCCGGCTGGGAAGTGATCGACGCCAGCCAGATCCCGGAGACCGCGTCGGTCGACCGGGTCGAGTCGGCCGACCAACAGGACTCCGCCTCGATCCACCGACGATCTTGGTGCGGGCAACCGTATCGGCTGACCGAATGGCGCCGATGGATGTCTGTTGTGGTAGGCGTGGTTGATCCGCCGGCGTTTCCGGCATGCTCCGTGGTGGTGGCTGGACCCGGGGTGGGGCGGCTGGTTCGGGTCATGCCATGGCGGGTGAGCCGTGGACGCGGTCGAACAAGGTCTGTCAGGGTCGCTGCCTGACGATGTTGGTGCCGGTGGCCGTGCAGGTGCGGCAGTCCGCTCGCCGGAACAGCACCGACAGTCGCAATTTGCCGTCCGCGGCTGTCGGTTTCAGCATGGACTGGATGTCCCTTGTGGACACGTGATGGTCTCGGTCTGCCAGTCGATGTGGAAGTCTTCCTTCGCGAACCGGGTCGCTCGACGGCATGTGGATCCTGGCGGACCGGCCCGACAATGGTGATCCCGTGCGCAGTCTCAGCCAGGTGAACCGTTTCGGGTGTGACGTAGCCGCTGTCGAGGAGGTGCTCTGCCGGTGCGATGTGCTGCTCGGCCAGTGCGGCATGGATCGCATCGACACGCTTGCCGCGGGCCGATGGCCTGTTCCGGGGCCGGGGTTGTCACGACGGGCCTGTCAGGAGATCGGCTCTGGCGCAGAGACGGTGGTGGGGTCTGTCCTTAGTGCGGCGCCTGGTGTGCCAGACCGCCTGAACGGTAGTCCCGGGATGGTTCGCGGCGCGCAGAGTCCGGGCCGGTCGCGCAGGTGGCCCGCCCAGTCCCGGGCGAGGCCCCCTCTCCGAGGAATGACCGCTGGAGCCCGCGCCCGCACGCTGGCGAGAGCGGGCTCGGGCGGGGCCTGCTATGCGCCTGAACGTGGGATGTCGCCGCGCCATGCGCCAGTGGCGTCGCCGCGCTGCTCGATGAACTCCTTGAACCGCCTGACGTCCGCCTTCACCTGTCGCTCATCGATACCGACGGCACTGCCGGCTTTCTCGGCGATACCCGATGGCTCCCAGCCCATCTGGACGGTAACGCGGGTGTCCTGCTCGCCGAGGGGCTGGAAGCTCACCACGCCGGCATGCATGGTTTCGCCGCCGGTGCTCTTCCACGCGATCCGCTGGTCGGGGTGTTGTTCAGTGATCTCGGCGTCGAACTCTCGGCGGACGCCGCCGATCCTGGTCACCCAGTGCGTGTGCTGGTCGTCGAGCTGCCTGATCTCCTCGACGCCGCCCATGAACTGAGGGAACGACTCGAACTGCGTCCACTGGTTGTATGCCGTGTGCACCGGCACATGGACGTCGATGGACTCAGTGACCGTGCTCATCGCAACCTCCTTGCAGCAGTTCTCGTGCGCCAGATGCCCCGCAGCGTCCACGAATAACGTCGCATTCTCGTGCGGTACCACATCACGATCAGCACCAGGTCGACGAGGTCACCGCCGTAGTACATGAGCAGCGCGGCGCGCTCGGCCTGCTCGGACGGCACGCCGTGCGGTGGATGGGTGTACCGGTGCTGTGCTGATCGACACAACAGTCTCGGCCCGGGTGCAGTTGGACACCTGCATCGAGGCGAGTGCTGCTGCCGGCATCGCCGTGGCCAGCCGGCACCACCGCCCGCTGCGCCCTGCCATTGTTGGACCCACAATCCTGGCCGGCGCACGGCGGCCTGCACCCGCCCGCGCTGCGGACACGCATCCGGCGCGTCCTCGAATGCCCGACATCATTGGCGACGGACACTTGGTTCGATACGTATCGGCCGTGTGCCCGGATCGACGGGAGCGTCCGAGGCCTGGTTGAGGTCGAGTCCGTCGGGTAACCGGGCCGTATGGCTCCGCTGAACGTCGCGCAGAAGTTGATCCGGTCCCACCTCGTGGCGGGTCAGCCGATGCCGGGGCGGGAGGTCGGGCTGCGGGTCGATCAGACGTTGACCCAGGATGCCACGGGCACGATGGTCATGCTGGAGTTGGAGGCGCTCGGCCTGGATCAGGTGCGCACCGAGGTGTCGGTGCAGTACGTGGACCACAATCTGCTGCAGGCCGACGAGCGGAACATGGCCGATCACCTGTTCCTGCGCTCGGCCTGCCGGCGGTTCGGGCTGTGGTATTCCAAACCGGGCAACGGGGTGTCACACCCGACGCACATGCAGCGCTTCGGCGTGCCCGGGAAGCTGCTGATCGGGTCGGACTCGCACACCTGCGCGGCCGGTTCGCTGGGCATGCTCGCGATCGGGGTGGGCGGCCTGGACGTGGCGATGGCCATGGCGGGCGAGCCGCTGTACCTCACCATGCCGGAGATCTGGGGCGTGCGCCTCACCGGTGAACTACCGCCCTGGATCAGCGCCAAGGACGTGATCCTGGAGATGCTGCGCCGCCACGGCGTCGACGGCGGCGTGCACCGGATCGTCGAGTACCACGGGCCGGGCCTGGCCGGGCTGGCGGCGATGGACCGGCACGTGATCGCGAACATGGGCGCCGAGCTGGGGGCCACCACGACGGTGTTCCCTGCCGACGACCGGGTGCGCGAGTTCCTGGCCGCCGAGGACCGCGTGGCCGACTTCGCGGAGCTGACGGCCGACGACGGTGCCGGCTACGACCTGACCGACGAGGTCGACCTGTCCAGCCTGGTGCCGCTGATCGCGCGCCCGGGCTCGCCTGGCGACGTCGTGCCGGTGGCACAGGTCGCCGGCACACCGGTGCACCAAGTCGTGGTCGGTTCCTCGGCCAACCCCGGACTGCGCGACTTCGCGATGGTAGCGGCGGTGCTCGCCGGCCGACAGGCGCATCCGCAGGTATCGCTGGATGTCAACCCGTCGTCGCGGCAGATTCTCGCCGATCTCACCGGCATGGGCGCAACGCTCTCGCTGATCCAGTCCGGGGCGCGGCTGCATCAGACCGGCTGCCTGGGCTGCATCGGCATGGGGCAGGCGCCGGCGGTCGGACACAACAGCCTGCGCACCATGCCGCGGAACTTCCCCGGCCGTTCCGGCACCGTCGACGACCGGGTCTGGCTGTGCTCGCCAGAGACCGCGGCCGCGGCGGCACTGACCGGCGAGATCACCGACCCCCGGCAGGTCGGCGTCGCGTGCCCGACCCTGTCCCTGCCGAGCCGATCGGCGGTGAACCGGGCCATGCTCGAACCGCCGCGGCCTGCCGGTGAGGCTGTCCGGGTCCAACTGGACAAGGCGCCGAGCATCGGCACCCTGCCCGACCTCGACCCGATGCCCGACGACCTCGAGGTGGCCGTGGCGATCACGGTTGGGGACGACCTGTCCACCGACGAGATCCTGCAGGCCGGCGCGGAGGCGCTGCCCTACCGCAGCAACATCGCGAAGCTGGCCGAATTCACGTTCGCCCGGGTCGACAGCGAATACGTCACCCGCGTCCGGGACCAGGGCGCACACGCGATCGTCGCCGGCCGCAACTACGGTCAGGGCTCCTCCCGCGAACACGCGGTCCTCGCGCCGCGCTCGCTCGGCCTCCGGCTCGTCCTCGCCCGTTCCTACGCCCGCATCCACTGGCAAAACCTGATCAACTTCGGTGTCCTGCCGCTGGAGTATGACGGCAGGACACCTGAGGTCGGCGACCGGCTCATCGTGCGGGATGTGGCGCAGGCCCTGCACGCCGGCACCGACATCACCGTCCACAACGCCACCCGAGACACGATCCTGCATGCCCGGCACCGGCTGTCCGCCCGGCAGATCAACATACTGCTCGCCGGTGGCCGCATCCCCGCCCTGGCCGCCCGTAGATAGCAACCTCGTCCACTGATATGAGTCCTTGAGCATCGATGTCTCGGCAGTGCCGCCGCCGTGGCCGACTCGCCGCGGGAACACCGGCCGAATTCACCTGACCAGCGGCCGGCGACGCAGCCTTGCCGTCACCGCCAGACGCCAGCGGTGCGGTGAATGGTGGACAGGGTGAGCACGGCGCCGGCCCAGAACGAGACAGCGGCAATGATCAGGGCCGGGCACAGGCCGACTATCAAGCCGGCGCCGTGGCCGACCAGCGCGCCCAGCAGGGCCACCGCCCGAGGACGCTGCCCTGGGTGGTGTGTGCCGGAAGCGAGGAATACGCCGACTCGGTCGGCGATGGTCATGGACGGATTCGTCGGGGTCAGGACGTGGCGTAGACCTTCTCGACGAACTCGGCGAGCCGGTGCTCGTCGAGGTTGTGGGCCAGGTCGGCCTCGCTGATGATGCCGACCAGGCGATGGTTCTCGATGACGGGCAGCCGCTTGATCTGGTGGTCCTCCATCTGGTGCAGCACCTCGTCGACGTCGGCGCTGGCGTCGACCCAGATCAGCGTCTCCTGGGCGAGGTCACGCGCCGTGACCTGGTTGGGATCCTTTCCCTCCGCGATGCACTTCACCGCGATGTCACGGTCGGTGATGATGCCATGCAGGCGATCGTCCGCACCGCAGATCGGCAGCGAGCCGACGCCCAGGTCGCGCATCTTCCGCGCGGCGGTCGCCAGGCTCTCATTCTCGTCGACGCACTCGGCGTCCGGGTGCATGATGTCTCTCGCCTGCCGCTCCGGCTCCCGGCGAGCCGACGGTCGTTCGCGTACCGTCTGCTCGTAGTAATCCAGCGCGTCGAGCTTGTCGGCCACGGCGTCGTGTGTCGCCTGGCCGGTGTGCTCGGCGTAGCAGACCTCACCGAGTTCCTGCAGCAGCTTGGCACGTTGCCGCTGGGCTCGCGTCCGCTCCATACGCGCCCGACCTGACGCCAGGCCGCGCTTCGTGGACGCCTTTACTGTGTCGAAGGCTTTGTCGAAGGCCACGACGACCCTCCTCTCCTGCGCAACCGCAGCGCAAGAGCCATACAGCAGTACTCACCTGCCAAGCTACGCCGCCGCCGGTACGACTCACATCCCGATGCACTGATCAGGGCGGTTTCCGCTGATCACCGGGGCACCGTGCGACAGCTTGCCGCGCGGACGCTGCCAGCTTGTGCCTGGGATGGTGCCGCAGGCTGTCCCACACGCGATGTCGGATTGGGTTTCTCCTTGCTCAACTTGGGAATAGTCGCCGGTGCTCGCGTGTCGAACTAGTGAGACATGATTGAGACGGCGTGCTGGAATCGTCAGACTGTGGGGCGGTTTTCCATGGACTTCGTGACCAGCGATGGGGCCCACCTGAGTTATGAACGGCACGGCCCTGCGAAGGGTGCACCGACGGTCGTGCTGTTGCATGGTTGGTCGCTGGACCGGCGTGTGTGGTCCTGGCAGGTCGATGCTCTCGGCGACGTCGCAGTTGTTGCCTACGACGCGCGTGGTCATGGCCGTTCGGGGCCGGTGACGCGGACCACCGCGACGCTGGGCCGGCTCGCTGATGATCTTGCTGAGGTGCTCGGTGCTGTCACGCCGACCGATCGGGTGGTGCTTGTCGGCCATTCGCTCGGCGGTATGACGATCATCGAGTATGCACACCGCCATCCGGCGCATTTCGCCGAGCACGTGTGCGGGGTGGTGCTGGTGTCCACCACCGCGGAGGGTGCCTTGCACACCACGTACGGGTTCAGTCCGGCGTTGGCACCGGCGGTCCGTGCCGGTGAGCTGGCCGGGTGTTGGCTGCTGGCTCATGTGGGCCACTTGCGGCCCCATTGGATGCCCCGGCAGTTGCTGCGCCGCAGCGTGCGTTGGCTGGCCTTCGGTGCGCCTGCCCAGATTGAAGACCTCAATCTGGTGACGAGCATCGTGGCGCGGACGTCGCTGCGAACCATCGGCGCGTTCGGTGCGGCGGTTGACACGCACCGGCGCCTAGCCGAACTGGCAGCGCTGCCCCAGATCCCGGTGACGGTGCTCGTCGGTGCCCGTGACCGGCTCACCCCGCTCGCCTGCGCCACCAACATCGCCGCCGCCGTCCCGCAGGCACACCTGGTCGTGTGTCCGGAGGGCGGGCACATGCTTCCGCTGGAATGCCGGGACGAGGTGAACGAGGCGCTGCGGTTGACGATCGACCGCGCACTGACCGAGATGGAGCACCGCGGAACACGGCGTAGCACCGACCGCAACACGGACCGGGCCACCGCCTGCGACACGGCCGAGACCGTGGCGCGGAACGTGTCCCGGAGCATGAGCGGATCTGATCGCCACGGGCACGCGCGTCGAACGTCGACGAGTGGGCAGTAGCCCCGGCGGTAGCGGCTGCTGCTGTGCCCAAATGGGTCTCGATGCTGCGCCGGCGCCTACGCTGCCTCACACGCCCCGGACGGGTCAGTTCGTGGCCGGATTTCGGGTGATGACGGTCGTGCCGTGTGCCGATGTGGGGGCCGGCCGGTTTGCCGGGCGTCTCCGGGGAACCGGCTGTCTGCAGGAACAGCCGATCCGGAACCGATCTCACCACGATTTCGCCGATTTCCAAGGAGTAACGACATGGCGACTGTCCGAGAGAAGGTCGTTCAGTATCTGCAAGACGCACGCGCGGCGGAGTACGCCTTGACCACCATGCTCGCCGTCAACATCGCCGTCACCCCGGAGGGGGATTATCGACGGCGGCTGGAGTCGCAGCGGCAACGGTCCCGTGAGCGGGTGTCCCGGGTGTCGGACCGGCTGGGTGAGCTGGGAGCCCGCCGCGGCATCCGGCATCTGGGCATGGACATCGTCCGGGTGACGGGCGGGCAGGCCGTGGCGTTGGCAACGGTACCGGCGCAGCTGCTGCGGGGCCCGGGTGGTGAGGAGCGGGTGTTGAAGAACGCCCGTGACCTGTGTGCGGCCACGGCCGTACTGGACGCCAACTATCGGGCGCTGGCTCAGATCACCCACACCGGCAGGGATGAGCGCACCGCGAAGCTCGCTGTCGACCTACAGGCGGAGAGCGAAGAGATGCTGTCGGAGTGCTACGCGTCCTTGGACCGGCTCGCGGAGGCGGTGATCCTCGAGGAGGTCGAGGGCGAGCCGGTGTACCAGATCGGAACTATCGGCGTGGTGCAGATGCTGGGACTGCCGCAGTTGCGGGAGAGCATGCATCGGTTGCGGGACGGGGCCGCTGACGTACTGCAGTCCGCCCGGCGCGAGGCCGTCAGGCAGGAAGCCCGGTCCGTCATCCCGGACTACGACAATCTGTCGGTGAAGCAGATCCGTGACCGGCTGACGCGGCTGTCCCAGTCGGACCTGGCCACCGTCGAGGCCTACGAGTGGGCGACGCACAACCGGATGCCGATCCTGGAAGCCATCCAGGAGCTGCACAGCGCGGAGCCGTGGCCGGGGTACGACCAGATGAACGTGGGCGAGATCCGTGCCCGGCTGCGGGAGGTTGACGAGGACCAGATCCGCGCGGTGCTGGACCACGAGCGCGGCCACAAGGACCGGTCCTCGATCCTCAACGCCCCTGAAGTTCAGGTCGCCGTTGCCGCCTGACACACGCCGCGCGCCGCGGGAGGCCCCACCGCTGCCGGGCCTTCCGCGGGTGAGTACGGCGGTGAGGACCGCCCGGTAGATTCGACAGACCGCCTACGTGCCGTCGTCCCGGAGTTCGCCGGGACGACGCATCACAGCCACAGCGCCGCCAGGGTGGGTACGAGCCTTGCCGCAGGACCACGGCGAACACCGTCAACGCTTGGCGGGGCGCTGGTGCCCTGAACGGGTAGTATCGATGACCGGACGGCACACTGCGCACCACTCGGTGCCAGGAACGTCGTCTCACGGGTGGAGGCGGCCCACGTGCAGTACCTCAGCGACGTCAATCTACGCGCCATTCTCAGCGTCCTGATCGGCAGGGCGGGCGGCACGATCGAGATCAGCAACGCTGAGCTCTACGACGCTATGCTGCCCGACAGCGGCCAAGCGGAACGTTTCCGCGTCGAGGAACTGCGAGACGGCGTCCGACTGACGCTGGTACCCGGTCGAGACCCAAACGGACCTCACGAATAACAGCGTCTCCGAGCCGAATCGGCATCATCTGTAGCTCCCCGCAGCGCCGCGCCGTCTCGGTGCTGGCCTACAGTGCCGCAGATGCCGGGGCACCGACGAAGCATATCTGTTCGACACCTGACCCGCCGACCTGTGTTCCCTGTCCAGGTTGATTCTTGAGCCACCGCGCCCGGCATCTTGCCGAGCGCGGCATCGCGTTCACCGTCGTAGAGGCGGCGGTACAACATCGCCGCCACCGAGACCGTCGAGACGGTGCCGCCTCGCGGTATGCGAGATCGCGCATCGCGCGGGGAGGAGAGAGGGGCTCGCATCATCCTGGACCCGGTGCGATTCGGGCGTAGGGTGAGGATGTCTACGCGGTCACACAACGCTGACGCGGTTTGGACCTCGGGTGCGGCGCGCCAAGGCACAGAAACCCAAAGGCGAGACACAGAAGTTTGTGACGCCATGCTGAACTTCACACACGTCATCGGGACGCGCCTGGCCCCGTACAGTGAGACGCGTACTGGTTCGTTCTGAACCGTGTAGGCATCGATGGTGCCTCTTCGGATTCCAGACCGTGCCGTCAGCGGGTGTGTCGCGACGCCTCGGCGGTCACCGCGTAGGGCCGCTCATCTCATCTCCTCGTAGGTCAGGTCCGGGAGAATGGACGCAATGAGCGTCGAGTCGATGTTGTTTTTCGTGCTTGCCGCCGTCGCTGTGGTCGTATTGGTGCGGTGGGTCGCAAACCGGACCGGCTTGCCGGCTGCGGCGCTTCTGTCGATCATCGGCATCTGTTACGCCCTGTTGCCGGGACCCGATGTCGTCCTTCCCCCCGACATCATTTTGGCGTTCGTCCTGCCACCGCTGCTGTACAGCGCCGCCCTGGACTCGTCGCTGCTCGCGATCCGCCGCAACCTCCGTACCGTGGTGAGCCTGTCGGTGCTGTTGGTCTTCCTCAATGCGGTGATGATCGGCATCGGCTTCCAATGGTTCGTCGCGGGAGCGACCCTGGCCACCGGTATCGCGATCGGAGCAGCGGTCGCACCGCCCGATCCGGTGGCCGCGCTCGCAGTCGGGCGCAAGGTCGGCCTACCACCCAGAGTTCTCACGCTCATCCAGGGCGAAGGGTTGCTCAACGACGCTACGGCGCTCACGATCCTCAGCGTGGCCGTCGCCTCAGCCACCGGTGGCGGTTTCTCGGCGCCGTCCGCGCTCGGTCAGTTCTTGATCGCCGCGGCTGGTGGCGTCGCGGCCGGAGCGCTGGTCGCCTATGGTGTCCGGCTGTTGACGCGACCTCTGGGCGGCGACCCGTTGATGGCGAACGCCGTCTCCCTGGCCACCCCGTTCGGGGCCTACCTGCTCGGCGAAAAAGTTCATGTCTCGGGTGTGCTCGCGGTGGTCGTCGCGGGGCTGATTGTCGGGCACCACCGGCCACGGTCGGCCTCGGGCGCGAGCCGACTGCAGACGAGCGCGGTCTGGCGGCTGGTCGAATTCCTGCTCGAAGGCTTCGTGTTCCTGCTGATCGGGCAGCAGTTGCCCGAGATCGTGCGTGGACTCGCGCGGTACGACCCGGCCACGATTGTCATCGCGGTTACGATCACCGTCGGTGTGGTATTGCTGCTGCGCCCGGTGTGGCTGGTGCTGACCCAGTCGCTGCCCCGATCGCTGCACACATGGCTGGGTGGCCAGACTTTCGACGACGACCGCGCTGGGGCTGACAAGACGCGGGTGGCACCGTCACACGATCGCGTATCCCAGCGGCTCACGGGCCGCGACATCGTAGCCCTCAGTTGGTCCGGCACCCGAGGCGTGATCAGCCTCGCGGCGATCTCCACCCTGCCGTTGGTCACCGCCAACGGCGCTCCGTTCCCGAACCGCGATCTGCTGCTGTTCTGCACGTTTGTCGTCGTACTGATCACGCTGGTGGGTCAAGGTCTCACCTTCGCACCGCTTGTCCGGGCGCTCGGCCTGCGCGCCGACGAGGTCGACCAGGCGCGGCTACGCAACGAGGCACGCTCAGCCGCTGTCGAGGCTGCCATGGCCAGGCTCGACGAGTTGGCGGCTCAACCGCACGACGACGTCGAGACCCACGCGATCGAGACGATGCGCGGACAACTCCGCGGCCAGTTGACTCATTATCAGGATCGACGAGATCAGCTGAGCAGCACCGACCTGGTCCACGTGCCGGTGTCGCCGCGACACGAAGCCGCGTTGTACGTCCGCCGGGAGGTCATCGATGCCCAACGGGAGGAACTGGTGCAGTGGCGTGACGCCGGCAGACTGCCGGATGAGGGCCTCCGCGTGCTTGAACGGGAACTCGATCACGAGGAAGGGCTGCTGCCCACGAGGCCATCGCGCTGAGTCCGGCGCGCAGGACGCGCACCCGGCCGCGGTGCGACCGCGCCATTCCGGTAGCGGATGACCGCAGTGCTTGCGCTACACGCCCGAAAAGGCTCGAGCAGCGAGCCCTCTGATCTGTAGGAGCTGCCAGCGGCCGTGACGTGCTAGTGTTGGCGACGCCGATGAATCTCCGAGATCCGGCGTCATATCCTGGTCGGCCCTAAGTCCCGCCTCAGCGGTGGCCGCCTGTGGATTCGTTCGCCCCGCTACACACGCTAGCCGGTGGGCGCCCTTCATCGCGTGGGGTCGCCAGTGCTCCCGAGCGAAGGCGGCCAATGACCCGGAAGGTTCAGTAGATGGCCGGCAGCTATGGTTTCTTGAGCACCCATCCACCGACGCAGTGCGGACTGGCCACGTTCAACTCCGCTTTGGCCGCTCACCTGACCTCGGACGACTCGCCGGGTGGCGTCGTGAGGGTCGATGTGGGCGGTGACGACGCCGGCCAGGGCATGCGTCCCGGAGCATCCGTTCCGCCCGTCGTCCACACGTGGTCGACGCCGGGTATCGCCGGCTGGCAGGCCGCGGCCGCGGCCCTCGACCGCTTCGACACCGTGATCGTGCAACACGAGTACGGCATCTATCCGGGGCCTGACGGCGGCGATGTCGTGCCGCTGCTGCGTCGGCTGCGAGCACCCAGCATCGTGGTCCTTCATACCGTTCTTGCCCATCCCTCGGCCGGGCAGAAGCGTGTGCTGGAACAGCTTGTGGCCGCGGCCGGTGCGGTGGTGACCATGACCGGCACCGCTCGTGACCGGCTCCTTGTCGGATACGCGGTGGACGCCGCCAAGGTAAGTGTCATCCCGCACGGCGCCGCCGACCATGCTGGCACGCTCGCCGAGCCGCGCCCGCGCCCGCGCCCGCACCTGCTCACCTGGGGGTTGCTCGGTCCGGGCAAAGGCATCGAGTGGGCGCTGCGGGCGGTGGCCCGTCTGCGGGATCTCCGGCCGGCTGTGACCTACACCGTCGCCGGCCGGACCCATCCGAAAGTCCGCGAGCGGCACGGTGAGGCTTACCGGACCCGTCTGCAGCGGCTCGGGACGCTACTGGGAATCTCCGAGGTCGTGGACTACCTGCCGGTGTACCACGACGAGGCCGCTCTGGGTCGCCTTATCCGCTCCGCCGACGTCGTCGTGTTGCCGTACGACTCCTCCGAACAGGTCACCTCCGGCGTCCTCACCGAGGCGGTGGCCGCCGGCGTTCCCGTCGTCGCGACGCCCTTCCCGCACGCCGTCGAACTGCTCACCAACGGCCCCGGGCTGCTCGTGCCCCACCGCGATCCGGCGGCGCTGGCGGCCGGCATCCGACGGGTTCTCACCGATCCGGGCGGCCTCGCTCTCAGCGGCCACGCTCGGCCGCCGACGCTGCTGTGGCCCGCGGTCGCGGCCCGCTACGAAACGCTCGCCGAACGGCTCCGGAGCGCCGGCAGTCCGGTCGCCGCCACGGCGGCGCGGGCGTGACCGTGCCGATAGCCAGCAAGGCCGTGCCCGCCCCCAGCTTCGCACATCTGGCCCGGTTGACCGACGACACCGGGCTGTTCGAGCACGCACGGCACGCCATCCCTCGCCGCCAGCACGGCTACTGCACCGACGACGTGGCCCGCGGACTCGTCGTCACCAGCCGGGAAGCCGACCCCTCCGACACCGTGCTGCGGCTCGCGGAGTGTTACCTGGCGTTTCTCACCCACGCACAGGACGGCAGCGGTGCCTTCCACAACCGGCTCTCCCACGACCGGCGCTGGACCGACGAGCCCGGGCTCGGCGACTGGTGGGGGCGCGCGCTGTGGGGCCTGGGCACCGCAGCGGCCCGCAGCCCGGCACCCTGGATCCGCGTCGAGGCGTTGACGGCGTTCACCGTCGCCGCGAGCCGCCGGTCCACCGCACTGCGCGCCATGACGTTCGCGGGCCTCGGCGCAGCCGAGGTCCTGCGTGGCGACCCGGACAACACCGTCGCCGGCGCACTGCTGTCCGATGCCGCCGACGCCGTCGGCATGCCCGGTGACAGCCCGGACTGGCCCTGGCCACAGCCGCGTCTCACCTACGCCAATGCGGCGCTTGCGGAGGTTGTCGTCGCGGCCGGCTCCCTCCGCGGCGACGAGCGAAGACTCGTGGCCGGCCTACGGATGCTGACCTGGCTGCGGGACATCCAGCTCACCGAAGGCCGGCTCTCGGTCATTGCCGTTGGCGGCTGGCAGCCCGCAGCGCCGCGCGCCCGGCACGACCAGCAGCCGATCGAGGTCGCCGCCTTCGCCGACGCTTGCGCGACCGCTGCCTCCGTCACCGGCCAACCCGACTGGGACACCAACGTGCGTCAGGCCGTCGCCTGGTTCTTGGGAGAGAACGACGGAGGTACCGCGATGTGGGATCCCACCACCGGCGGCGGATACGACGGCCTGACCCCACACGGACCCAACCTCAACCAGGGCGCCGAATCCACCCTGGCCTTCATCAGCACCCTGCAACACGCCCGGTCGCCGAACCGACCGGCAGCGATGCGCGGGCGCGTTCCTGTGAGCGTTTGATCTCCGCCTCGGCTTCGGCCCGGTCGGCCCAGGTCCGGCGGCCGACGTCGATGCTCTTGCCCGGCTCAAGGTCCTTGTAGATCTGGAAGAAGTGTTCGATCTCCAGCTTGTAGAAGTGTTCCAGATCCGTGATGTCGCCCAGGTGCCCGAGGCGAGGGTCAGCCGTGGGCACGCACAGCACCTTCGGGTCGGGTCCCTTCTCGTCGTGCATGCGGAACATGCCAATGGCCCGGCAACGGATGAGGCAGCCGGGAAAGGTCGGTTCCTGCACCATGACCAGTGCGTCGAGCGGGTCGGTGTCCTCGCCGAGCGTGTGTTCGATGAAGCCGTAGTCGGCTGGGTACTGGGTCGCGGTGAAGAGGGTGCGGTCCAGCCGGATCCGACCGGTCTGGTGATCCATCTCGTACTTGTTGCGCGTTCCCTTGGGGATCTCGATGATGACGTCGAACTCCATGGCCGATGCTCCGTCCTTCGGGCGACATCACGGGGATTTCACCGGCGCTGACGCAAGCCGACCGAACTCCCACTGCACGGGAGACCGCTATTGCAAAGCTACACGGCTGAAGTGACACGTGGGCCGTCCGCGTTCCGCGACCGCGGGCGGCCGATTCGCCGCCTGGGCCACAGCGGATCCGGGCGGGGCCTGGCCCCGAGTTCGTCTCCTACGCGGAGTCGGCGGGCCGGGACTCGGGCCCAGGGAGTGCGAGGCGGAGGATGCGCCTCCAGACGCTCGCGGTCTGGTGGATGAGGGAGCCGGTGTTGTATCGCAGCCCATATCGTTCGCAGAGGTCACGGACTCGTGGAGCGATCTCGGCGTACCGGTTGCTGGGCAGGTCGGGGAACAGATGGTGTTCGATCTGGTGGCTGAGGTTGCCGGCCATGATGTGGAAGAGCGGACCACCGTCGATGTTGGAGGAGCCGAGCAGTTGGCGCAGGTACCACTCGCCGCGCGTCTCGCCTTCGAGTTGCTGCTCGGTGAAGATCTCGGACCCCTCCGGGAAGTGACCGCAGAAGATGATCGTGTGTGACCACAGGTTCCGGGCAATGTTCGCGGTGAGGTTGCCGAGCAGGGCGGGCAGGAAGGACGGCCCGGCGAGCAGTGGGAATGCGATGTAGTCCTTGACCACTTGGCGGCCGGCCTTGCGCAGGACGCCGCGCAGTTGGGTGAGCGCGTCGCGCCAGCTCTTCTCGCCACGCCAGGCGCGTTCGAGCTCGACGTCGTAGATGGCGATGCCCCACTCGAAGAAGACAGCCAGCATCGTGTTGTAGATCGGTTGGGTGAGGTAGATCGAATGCCATTGCTGCTCGGGGCTGACCCGCAGGGCGCTGTAGCCGATGTCGCGGTCCTTGCCCAGCACGTTGGTGTAGGTGTGGTGGACGACGTTGTGGGAGTGCTTCCACATGTCGGCGGGCGTGGCGGAATCCCATTCCCAGGTGGTGGAGTGGATGGCGGGGTCGCGCATCCAGTCCCATTGCCCGTGCAGCACGTTGTGGCCGATCTCCATGTTCTCAAGGATCTTGGAGATGGCCAGGCAGGTGGTGCCGGCCAGCCAGGCCGGCGGCAGGATGGAGATCGACAGTAGCGTCCGGCCACCGACCTCCAGACTGCGCTGGACGGCGATGATCCGGCGGATGTAGCGCGCGTCGTCGTCGCCACGGCCTGCGATGATCTCGTCACGGATCTGGTCCAGCTCGCGGCCGATCTCCTTGATGTCGACCTCGGTGAGGTGTGCAGTGGCACTCATGTGTTCGCTTCCTACCGTTCGACTTCGACGGTGCCGACCGCGGCCGACACGCAGGTCTGAATGAGTTCCCCCTCGTCGCCGTGCTCCCGACCGCTGCGCAGGTCACGCACCCGGCCCGAGCGCAGCCGCGTCACGCAGCTGTAGCAGATCCCCATGCGGCACCCGCTGGGCATGAGGACGCCTGCGTTCTCACCGACGGCGAGCAGCGGAGTGTCGCCATCGGCATCGATCTCCACCCCGCTCGCAACGAAACGGACCCGCCCACGAGTGCCGCCGCCGGACACCATCGTGGGGCGGAAGCGTTCGACGTGCAGCCGGTCGGCGATCCCGGCGCACCACCAGTGCCGCTCGGCGTCATCAACCATCTCGCCAGGCCCGCACACCCAGGCGGGCCGCTCGGACCAGTCCGGGCAGATGTCGGACAGTTGCGCCATGGTGAACCGGCCACGGTCGTGGCGGCCGCCGACGCGGGTATGCCGCTCGTAGAGCCGCAGGCTCGAAAACCGCGCGGCCAGCATCCGTAGTTCCGCGCCGAAGATGGCGTCCTCGGGCGTCGGCGCGGAGTGCACCAGCACCACGTCCGGCATCTCACCGCGTGCGGCCAGGCTGCGCAGCATCCCCGCCACCGGCGTGATCCCACTCCCCGCCGTAACAAACAGCAGCCGTGGCGGAAGCACCTCCGGCAACACGAACCCGCCCTGAGCCGACGCAAGATGAACGATCGCTCCCGGCGTCAGCCGGCGCACCAGGTACGGCGAGACGAGTCCCTCCCGAGCCGCCTTGACGGTGACCGTGACGCACCCGTCCAGCCGCTCCGGCGGTGACGAGAGTGAGTAACTGCGCCAGTGACGTGTGCCGTCGATGTCGACGCCGACCCGGACATACTGACCAGCACGATGGCCCGTCCAGCCGCGCCCGGGACGAATTACCAGGCTTGCGGCGTCCATAGTCTCCGGTAGCACCGCCTCGACGCGACCACGCAACTCCCGCGACGACCAGAGCGGATTGATCAACCCGAGGTAGTCGTCGGGTGACAGCGGCGTCGTGAGCCAGGTCAGGGCATCAACAAGGCGCAGGCCAAGGCTCTGCCCGTGGTTGGTTTCGCTCACATCGACATCGGCTGTACTGATATCGGCGGAACGGTCATCCGGTGCACCTCCCTCTTCGGCCGGTCTGCCTACCCTTGAGCCGCTGACGCCTAACCTGGATCGTTCGTGACACGGTGTGGTCCTCAGGGCTAATTCGTCCCGGATCGGGCCGACCCGGGCCACGTATTCCGAGCGTCCAGGATTCGGCGTCATCCAGACGGGCCATGACGGTCGGCTTTCTGCACCTGTCTCCGAACACCGTGAAGCGCCACGTCGCGTCGATCTTGGGCCTGGGCGCCGCCACTGGACCTCGCGTCAGCCGCGGAGCCGGTCGGCGGAGATGCCGAACATTTCGTGGGCGACACCGAAGCCCAGGTCGTCGACCAGTCGGCGCTTCCAGGGCCGCTGCACGATGGCGTGGGTGAGGCGCCGGGCCGAGCGTGGGCTTCTCATGATGCTCTCGGCGATCTCCCAGGCCCGCGGTAGCAGCTGGTCGGCCGGCAGCACCTCGTTGACCAGGCCGAGGTCCAGCGCCTGGTGTGCCCCGATCGGCTCGCCGGTGTAGAGGTGGTACGCGGCCCGCTTGGTGCCGATCAGTTCCTGCAGCGTCAGCTGTTGGCCGTCTCCCGGGGCGACCCCGGCGGGCAAGTGGGGATCAATGATGGTGGCGGTCTCGGCGGCCAGGGTGATGTCGCATAGCAGCGCGAACTCGGTGTGCGCGATGCTCGGTCCGTTGATCGCGGCGATCGTCGGGATGTCGATCCCGAAGACGAAGTTCTCCAGCAGCTTGACCGCGTCGTAGTAGGTGTGTTCGTAGGCGAAGTCCTTCGGGCGTGCCTCGCGCATCAGCTTGCGGGTCTCCTCGCCCGCGTCGCCGCTGCCCTCGCTGCCGCTGGCCTGAGCGGGGGCGGATGGCAGGGCGAGCCAGTGGTCACCGGTTCCGGTGAGGATCAGCACCTCGTTGTCCGGGTCGTTGCCGATCTCCTGCCAGGCCTGGCCCCAAGCGTTGTGCACCGCGAAATTGAACTGGGCGGGTCCGTCGTCCGTGTGCATCCGCAGCTCGATGATGCCGTCACGGCGTCGCATCGCGAAGTAGTCGGCGTACTTCTCGGCGTACTTCTCGAAGCGGGGGCGCGGGACGTAGCCGCCCGAACGGGCGTGCCACTCGTCGAGTTCCTTGGGCATGGTGGCCACCTTCGATGGCAGAGTCACGGGAGTAAGCTCCGAGGATGAACCGGAGCGCTGCTCCGAATATACAGAGCACTGCTCCGGTTGGCAATTTCTGTTGATGTTGGAGGATGTCGAGGTGATGGACGCGACCGCCAAGCCCGCCGGGGACTCAATGCGCAGTGACGCCCGGCGCAACTACGACCAGCTGATCGCCGCCGCCCGGGCCATCTTCACCGAGCAGGGGACCGACGCCTCACTACGGGAGGTTGCCCGCCACGCCGGGGTGGGCATCGGTACGCTGTACCGGCATTTCCCCACCCGGGAGGCGCTGCTGGAGGCGCTGCTCGGACAGGGCTTCGAAGCGCTGCGCGCCGAGGCGGCGGAGTTGCTCGACGCACCCGACCCCGGCAATGCGCTGGCCACCTGGTTGCGCCGATTGGGGATCGCCTCAACTCGGTACGAAGGTCTCCCCGCCTCGGTCATGGAGGCGCTGCATGACCCAGGGTCGCGCCTGCACGCCTCATGCGAGGGCCTCCGTACTGCGGCGACCGACCTGCTGGCACGGGCCCAGCGGGCCGGCCAGGTACGCCGCGACCTGAACGCGGGCGAACTGCTGGCCATCGCCAACGCGATGGCCTGGGCGGCCAGGCAGGCGTTCGGGTCGGCCGACCTCACCGACCGTTACCTGACCCTGATGATGGAGGGCCTGCTGGCCAGGGATGGCGCGGCCACTGCGGCCAGCGGCACGCGGGGGCACTTCAGAGGTTGAAAGGTCCCAGGTCACGGTGGTTCCACCGGACCCACCGCGATCGGCGCCCAACAAGGCTCGGGACTTCGGGCTGGCAGCCATAGCCGCGACGTCGGCATCACATTCCAGGAACTGGGCGGCAGTTGGCCAACTACGCCGGAGATTGGCCTGTACCGGGGAACGCCATCCCCACGCCGTGGGCGACCACGGGGTCGGGCCGGTCGACCGGTCGGTCGGTCACCCGGCGCCTCACCCGGTGGTCACCGGTGACCGGCATAAGGTGGGCGCCGATACGTCCGGTCGGCAAAAGGACCGCTGATGGAGGCATACCAGGAGGCCGACTTCCTTGCCGCGCTGAGCCGCCTCATGCTGTGCGCGGACGATCTGCGGTTGGTGCTGCCGGAGGTTTCGCGCCGCCTGGCGCAGGAGCTGCGGCTGCCGTTCGCCGCGATCAAGTTCGACAGCGTCCCGGGCGACGAGCGCTGGGTTGCGTTGCCGCTGCGGTACTGCTCGCAGCCCGGCACTCTCCTCGTTCCTGCCGACCTGCCCGGGCCGACCATGCAGCGCCTCCGCGAGCGCGTGGTGCCCCAACTGGAGACGTTGCTGACAGTCGCGACCGAGTACAAGGCGATGGCCGAGTCCCTGCGGACGAGCCGCGACGAACTGCACAACCTCACGACGGAACAGGCGGGTCTGCGACGGGTGGCGGTGCTCGTCGCGTCCGGTGCGCCGCCAGCCGATGTGCTCGCTGGGGTCGTCGCCGAGGCCGCCGCGCTGCTAGACGCGGACGCCACCAGGCTGATGCGCTATGAGTCCGCTGGCACCGTCACCGTCCTCGCCGGGTACGGCAAACCCGGCACCGAGACCTGGCTGGGTCGGCGACTCCAGGTCGAAGGCGACGTCACGGAGCCGGTGCTGCGTGCCTCCCGCCCGGCCAGGGTCGACAGCTATGACGATCGTCCCGGTGCCTTCGCCGACCTGGCGCGCCGCGAAGGCTTCAACTCGTCGGTCGCCGCGCCGATCACGGTGGGTGGCCGCCTGTGGGGCTCCCTGGTGGTGCTGTGGTCCCGCTGGGAGCCACCACCACCCGGCGCCGAGGAGCGGCTGGCACAGTTCGCCGAGGGCGTGGCCACCGCGGTGGCGAACATCGAGAGCGGCGCGTCACGTGCCCGGATCGTCCGCGGCGTCGAGGAGGGCCGCCGCCGCTTCGAACACGGCGTCCACGACGTTGTCCAGCAGCGTCTGGTGTCGCTCGGCCTGGAGCTTCGTGCGGCGGAGGCGATGGTGCCGGACGAACTCGACGAACTCAAGGCGCGGCTCTGCCGTACGACCGAAGGCCTGACGAACGTCTTCACGGTGCTGCAAGAGATCACACGCGGCATCCACCCGGCCATCCTCACCCAGGCCGGGCTCATGCCTGCGCTCAAGGCGCTCGCGCGACGCTCGACCGTCCCGGTAACGGTCAGCCCGGGTCCCGAGCGCCGGCTGCCCCGCAGCGTCGAGGTGGCCGCGTACGACGCCGTATGCGAGGTGCTCGCGAACGCGGCCGAGGACGCGCACGCTTCCTCGATCAACGTCGACGTCGACATCACCGTCGACCGCGCGGCCGGGCGCGAACTCCTCGCGGTCTCGGTCCGCGACGACGGTGTCGGGGAAGCCGACCTGGCCCTCGGCACGGAGCTCGTAGACCTCACCGACTGGGTGGAGGCACACGGCGGACGCCTGCAGATCTCACGTCCGGCAGGTCGGGCGACGTCACTGTGCATCATGTTCCCGACCGACATCGACTCCGGACGGTTTGACGCTGCGCTGCCAGATGTCGATGAGTGAGCGGTTGCAGCGGTTCGCCAAGAGCGATGAAGTCCCACCGTTTGAGTGTCGAATGTAGACGGTGCTGGTTGTAGTAGATGAGGCGCCGCATGAGGCCAGGCGCCTACGTATGGCGCGAGCTTTCGGCGGGGATCGTCCTGGCGGGCTTGCTCACGACAGATGGAGGGCGAGATTCGCCGGACCCCCAGAGCCGTCGTCGTTCAACGCCGAATCGCTGCAGTTGTTGGGCCTCGGCGCTGAAGTTAGTTGATCAGGCCGCCGCTGGGGTGATGTCGTGGGTGGGGTGCGGGGGTCTTCGGCTGGGCCGGATTCTTCTCACCCTTTCCGGCGCTTTGGTCGCCGCTCTGGGAGATCACCAGCGCCGACGACCTGGTTCGCCGACCTGTCCGGGCCTGTCGTGAGCCCGGGCGGATTCGTCGTGCGCGCAGTTCACTCGCACCCGCGTTTGACACATCCGGCAATCCGCGCAAGTCTGGGCTGGTAGGGCTGGCCGCCATCACATCCGCGGCCCCGCACGGCGGGCTTGCTGCACAGCCGCGGCGCTGTGCCTCGCATTGCTGCCAAATCTGGAGGAGCGACTTTTGTCATGGTTTTGCTGACCGACAACGCAGTGATAGCCATCCAGAGCCTCACCGCCCAGCCTGGTGCACCGGAGGGCGGCGGCCTGCGCATCGCCGCCGACGAAACCCGCGGGTCGCTGCGGCTGAGCCTGGCGCCCAGCCCGGCACAGGGCGACGCGGTCGTGGAGGCGTCCGGCGCCCGGCTGTTCCTGGACCAGACGGCCACCGAGGTGCTCGACGACAAGACGCTGGACGCCGGTGCCGACAACGAGGGGCAGATCGAGTTCACCGTAATGTAGCCGTCCGGCTGACCGGCGACACCGCCGGTTCGTTCCGCTTGAAAGCTTCCTGAGGACCGTGGTCTTGGCGTCGGGCCGACGCGTCGGAGCTGTTTGGCTCAGCCATGTGGATGATCGGTGTTATCAACCCAGTTCGCCGTCGTCTTCCTGGAAGGTTCCCGTGGGGCCATCGGGGCCAATGGTGGCCATGCGGACGATGTTGCGTGCGCTGATCTCGACCGGGCGGCCACGGCTGTTGTCGTGGCCACCGAGCTCGGTTGCGATGTAGCCCTGTGGGGAGCTATAACTCCAGCATGCTCGTTGAGCAGGGAAAAGTGGTGACTTTCACTGCTATCCCTGGAGAGTGATCAACGGCGGGGATACCTCGTGTTCTGCCGGATCTGGCCCTCCTCGCCCATAGCCGCGCGAGCCTGCACGCAGAACTGCTGGTGCTACGGCGGACCAACCCGAAACCGCGGTCAGACCGGTCCGACCGGATCCTGCCGGCCGGGTTGATCCACCGACTGCTGGCCCCGCTGCGTCGGCATCGGCTGGTCACCCAGCGACGGTGCTGGCCCGGCACCGCCGCCTAATCGACCGGTCGTCGGTGAGCGCCACCTGCGCCACGTCCTCGGCCGGCACGTGCGGCATTACAACGGCTGGCGCCCACATAGCTCCCTCGAACTGCCCCCGCCCCGTACCCAGCGTCCCGTCGTCGATCTCACTCAGCAGCGGATCACCCGTCAGCTGGTTCTCGAAGGCCTGATCAGTGAATACGAGCGAGCCGCGTAAAGCTGCAGCTCAGCGCACTCAACGACATTCTGGACTCCCACAGGCCAGAATCTACTCGCGGAAGGTTTGCGGCGCCGAGAGCGCGTGATGGCTCGATACAACAGCGGACTCCGACGCTTACCGAGTGTCAGACGACTCGAACGTTCTCCCCTTGGGGGCCCTTCTGGCCCTGTGTCACATCGAACTCGACCTTCTGACCCTCGTTGAGCTCACGATAGCCACCGCTCGCGATAGCCGAGTAGTGCACGAAGACGTCAGGGCCTCCGTCATCCTGCTGGATGAAGCCGAAGCCCTTTTCCGAGTTGAACCATTTCACAGTACCGCGTGCCACGCGTTCCTCCTGGATATTGGTGGCCCTACCCAACATTGGTGCGGGCAGACGTACCCTACTGGTGACGACAGAAACCTGCAGGCGGCTGTTGGGTGACATGGCTGGTCAACAATGGCAGAAGACCGGGATCCGCCCCGTTCATCCGTCATGCTTCATCAATGATGAGTCGGGTTGGGCAGGCGTTGGCCGAGCTACGCCATGAGGTGACGACGCCAGGCACCGGCCTGGACCGGCTCCGCCTCGTCGAGGTGCCCTTCGTACCCGAAGTGCGGCTATATCTGGCTGAGGACGCCATCGTGTGGTGGGCCAGGATGGAAGCGCAGGCCGGCGTGAGGCTACCGCCTCCGTTCTGGTCCTCCGCGTGGGCCGGCGGCAAGGCGATCGCCCGATATGTCCTGGACCATCCGGCGGTAGTCGCCGGCCGGCGGGTCCTGGATCTGGCTGCCGGCTCCGGGTTGGTCGGCATCGCGGCAGGAAAGGCTGGCGCGGCCGCTGTGACCGCAAATGACGTAGACCCATACGCTGTCGCCGCGATCACACTCAATGCGAAAGTCAACGCTGTACCCGTTACCGAATGTCTCGCGGACCTGCTCGACGGGGACGGCGGTGACGCCGAAACGGTCCTGGCTGGCGACATCTTCTACACCGGGCTCATGGCTCAGCGTGTTCTGGCCTTCCTGGAACGCGTTGCGGCGCGCGGCGCCCAGGTGCTCATCGGTGATCCATGCCGGGAACATTTGCCCCGCGACCGCATGCAGACTGTCGCTGCTTACCAGCTGCCGCTCGTGGACGCCTTCGAAGACGCCCAACTGACCCAGATGAACGTGCTGCGGCTGCGCCAATAGCCCGCACTCACCGCGTCGGTCAACACACGGCGCACGCCCAAGCAGCGACCGATGTCGATCGGCGCCGATGCCCTCCGGGGTGCCACTACCCTGCGGGGTTCCAGACGTCCTGACGGTCGTTGACCTGGGCAGACTATCGCCCACAACAGTGTTGGTCTGCGACTTCTTCCACGTGGACTGCGCGGTGAGCCTCAAGCGCTGCTACGTCTTCGTCGTCATGGAGGTCGGCAGCGGTCCGAGCCGGGTTTGAGCGGGCGCTTGAGGGTAGCCACGTCCGTGCCGGACGGCTCCGCATCCCTGCTCGAGCGTCCGGCAGTGTGTTGGTTACGGGGGGTTGGTCAGCACACAGCCGGCGGGTGGGCTTGGCGGAGCCCTGCCCGCCGGCACCTCGCGCCGCGGGGGCCGGAACGGGCCAACTGATCGGCGGCTGGCGGTTGACGTTCGTGCAGTATCCGGCAATCTGTGCCGATCAGCGCCCGGCGGCGCCCAGAACACGGTAGACAGTGGCACAGGTCGACGCGGCAACATGGGTGGCTCCCGCCGGGAGCGCCCGCCTTCCGCAGCACGGCACGTCGCCGCGTCGGCCCGAACCGGATCTACGAAGCCCCGGCCGTTACGAAGTCGCCCAGTTGCACACCGACCCGTCCCGGCGCTGGTATTCGACCATCACAACCCGCTTCCCCTCTTTGCGGTTGGTTGCCGGTACGCGAACGCGGTCACGGTCGCCTCGGTCGAGTCAGCGACGATGGTGTGCGGAGTTGCCCTTCGCTGAGGAACCAACAGCGCCGTTCAGCTTGAATCGGCGGCGGCCTGCCGGTGCGTCAGACGACCTTGTCTGTGGCACGTGGTGCGTTCCGGCCGCACACGGTGGGCTTCCGGGAGGCCACCGCGCCGTGGTCCTGAGCCATGGTCAAGGTCCGGTCGAGCGCCGAGCGTCTCCGGCAGGGTCTGAGGTGCGGGCGAGCGCCCTGGGGCCGTAGGTGACGCGTCGGACGAGCGTTTCGAACGGTCCGCGGTGGCCGGCGTGGCGCATGCGATCGGCGAGGACCACCGTCACGATCCAGGTTCCCGTTGCGAGCAGCGCCGTGCCGGCGACGCCCAGGGTGCCGGAGAGGTCGAGCAGGAAGGGCGTGAAGGCGACGGCCCAGATCACCGACTGCATCAGGTAGCAGGACATCGACCGCTGGCCCACGGCTGCGATCGCGTCGATGACCGGCCGTCGGCGGCCGTGGAGCCGGGCCGCGATCAGCGCCAGCAGGGCGGCATAACCGAAGCCGCCCAGCGTCCCGGTCGTGTCATGCAGGGAGCCCAGCAGTTCGAGCGTCGGTTGGTTCGGCGGTGTCACCACGCCGGCGAGCATCAGCGAGACCGGCTGAGCGCCGAGCACCGCGGCACTGATGCCGATCGACGCTGTGACGCCCAGAAGCATGCGGTGCCGCTCCGGGTGCTCGAGGATGCGCCGGCGGCCCACCCACAACCCCACCATGAACGGGCACATGAAGCCCAGTGGGCCGAGGGTCGCCACGAAGAGCGCCACCAGAGCTCGTTCGGCCACCATGGTGCCCGCGTCCGGCGGGAGCATTGCGGCGTCGGGGCCGGCCAGGCTGATGACGAGCGAGCCGTCGCTCGGCAGAGAGGTGAGCACGAAGAACGCGAGCGCTGTCAGCACCAGCCAGCGGTCGCGCCAGCGCACCGCCCAAGCCCCCAGGAACAGCAGCACCCCGTAGGCCGCCAGGATGTCACCGACGTAGAACAGCAGCGCGTCCAGCAGACCCACGACCACGAGTGCAGCGCTGCGCCGCCATAGCAGCCGGCGCACCGCCCGAGGTTTCGATGCCTCGTGGCGGCGGACGATCTGGGCGACGCCGTACCCGAACAGCAGCCCGAACATCGGGAACGCACGGCCGTCGACGAAGGTCGAGATCAGCCAGGTGACGGCCGCGTCGAGACCCGATCCGTTCTGCGGGTAGCCACCCATTACCGATGGGCCGGTCAGGAAGTAGTGCGAGTTGGCCAGCGCGATGAACAGCAGCATGAACCCACGCGCCAGGTCTGGCGCCAGGGCGCGGGCCGCGGGAGTAGTCGGCCCAGGCGATCGAGTGGGCGCGTCGGCTGTCATGCGGTCACCGTACGGGCCGGTGACCGGGCTCCACAGTCGCCGAAAGTAGATCCTGAAGCATGCCATCGCATCCCACAGCGGGCTTCAGCGCTCAAGCCTGCCTCGATCTTGCCCACGGTCAACGCAACAGAGCCGCCCTGATTCCCGAGACGCCGCCGTCAACCTGAAGTTGACACGTACGTGTCCGAAACGGACGGTCGGGCCGGGGACTCCTTCGCCGCGCGGTACCCCATCTCGAACCCCCATGGCGCGACCACCACGTTCCAAGGTCAACCAACACGGGGAAGATTCAGGCGCGGGGTGACGTGCTCAGGATACGGGCGAATCCCCAGCCTGTGGCGAAGAACAAGGCCATGGTAAGTGGGACACCGAGCCAGCCGGGCCAGTCGAGCACCCCGCGGACGTGCCACGAGGCAACGGTCAGGGCCATGCCCGCGACGAGCCACAGCACCGCAAGCGTCATGCGCACGAGCCCATTATTCCAGCCCACCGCAAACGTCGGCCTGTCGAGCCGTGGACGGTCGGGTGGACCGCCCACGGAGGCTGCCGCTGAGGCCTTGTCCAGGCCGTCGCCAGGCGCTCAACAATAGGTTGCAAGCTGCCGGCCAGTCCCCCGCCAGGGCTTATCACAACTCGCCGGCTCCAACGACGAGCGGCTGTCCCGCGACAATCGATCTTCCTCTTTTGTCAGTGAATCTTGCTCGTGCCGCGGTTCTGCCACTACGGTTTGCTCGTTCGTTGATCGTTTCGAGCCGATCTGTTGCATCTCAGACAACCTGGGGCATTTCTCACCAATCATGGAGCATTCACACAGATACCCCAGGATGCGCCCCGGTAGTCTCAGGGAAATCTTGGTTCGGATATCGCTACAGCACGGAGGCCATAAATGATGCGGTTAGAGCGGGGTTCGAGTCGGCTGTACGGCATGATGCTCATGCTGGCCGCGGTGGTCCTGCTCGTGGACCAGTCCACCAAGCTCTGGGCGGTCTCCGCGCTGTCCGACAGTGAGCGCGTCGCCGTGATCCCCCCTCTGATCCACTTCCGGCTGCTGTACAACGCCGGCGCCGCGTTCTCCATAGGCACCGGCGCGACATCGGTGTTCGCCCTGGCGGCGGCAGTCGCAGTGGTCGGCATCCTCTACACCGCGCGTCGGCTGGCCTCTCCCGGCTGGGCGCTCGCACTGGGCGCGCTGCTCGGCGGCGCGGTATCCCACCTGGGCGACCGGCTCTTCCGCGAGCCCGGCTTCGCCCGCGGGCACGTCGTGGACTTCATCGACTACGGCCTGTTCGTGGGTAACGTCGCCGACATCGCACTCGCCTGCGGGTGCGTCGCGATGGTGCTGCTCAGCCTGCGTGGTGTGCCGCTCGCCAAGGTGCTGGGCGAAGAGTCCGCCTAGTGCTCAGTTCCTCTTTGGGGGTGTAGATCGGTTCTGGCCGGCGGTGGGATGCTGGTGGGAGGCGATCCGTCATGCCGAAGTTGCTGTATGCGCGTGCTCCGGTGGATGCGGAAGAGGAGCGCAAGGTCCGCAAGTTAGCCGGGGCCAGGCATGCACCGGCGGACTGGGTCATGCGGGCGAGGATGATCGCGGCGAGTTGGGACGCGGTCAACCGCGCAGTCGCACGCGATAAACCCGGTGACGTCGGTGGCCATGCCCGCGACAATGACCGACGTGGATGAGGTCGAGGTCGTCGTCGCCCATCACGAACGCGCGACCCTTCGACCCCACCGCCGATGAGGACGACCTCCGGACGCACGACTATGCCCATGCGCTGGCCATCTTCGCCGCCAGCAGTGCCGGCTCCAGGTCCGATGACGCAAGCATGGCACCTGGAGACCGACGATCGGTACCACCGAGGGGCGGGTTTCATCCGGACCCACCCCTCGAAACGGGGCCCGGCGAGCGTGTAGATAGTGTGCGAACCCCCCCGAGTCGTTCCTCCTCGTCCGGCGAGGAGCTTTTCGAAGAGTACGTACGCGCCAGGGTCGCCGGGCTGTCACGTATCGCGTATCTCCTGACGGGGGACGCGCACCTTGCCGATGACCTCGTCCAAGCCACGCTGATCGAGGTTGCTGCGCGCTGGGATCGGATCCTGGCCGGCGGGGACCCGGAGCCGTATGTGCGCAAGGTGCTGCACCGCAAACACCTCTCCTGGCGCCGGCGGTACCGGCGGGAGGCGGTGCCGACCGGCATCGTGCCGGAGCGGGCCGGGCCGGACATATCCGGTGGGGTGACCACCACGGTCGCGGTACGCGAAGCGCTGGCCGTCCTGGCACCGAAGCAGCGCGCCGTGCTGGTCCTGCGCTACTTCGAGGACCTGACCGAGACGCAGGCCGCGAGCGTCCTCGGCGTCACGGTCGGCACTGTCCGCAGCCAGACCCGCGACGCCCTGGCCCGCTTGCGCAAGCTCGCCCCTGCGCTGACCGATGTTGTGAGGGTGGCCCGATGACCGCAGACCTGCGCCGCGTGCTCGCCGATCTGGCCGAGCAGTCCCGGCCGCTGAACAGCCGGGACGATCTGTGGCGGCGCGGCCGTCGGCTGCGTCGCCTGCGACGGTTCACCGCGACGCTCGGCTGCCTGTTGACGCTGCTGGCGTTTGTGGCGCTGCCAATCGCATGGCGCGCAACCCCCGGACCGGCCCAGGTCGCCGACGGCCGCAACGCCGTCCTGCCGAGCAGTTTCGGCCTCGCGCGGTCGTGGCAGGAGATCGCCGAACGGTCCCCGAACGGCCCAGCCATGCTGACGTTCGTCGACGAGAACCACTCGGCAGTCGAGATCCTGCCCAAACCACCGACGACCGTGATCGGCCAGGACGGCTCCTACCGCACGATGTCGCACATCGGCGGGCGACTCTCTCCCGACGGGCGGCTGCTGGCCATCCAGAACCGGATCATCGACCTCACCTCCGGCCGAACCATCAAGATCACCGAACACGGGCACTCAACGGTGGAGGTCCTCGACTGGTCTCCACAGGGAACCGAAGTGCTGATAGTTGTCGATCCATACCCGGTCGAAGGTCAGTCGGACGCGGTTCGGGTCGTCGTCGTGGACGCGGCGAGCGGGCGCGGCCGAACGTTGCTTCCCGCGGGCGTCGACCCGCAGGCCCTCGATAGCGAGGGAATGTTCTCCCCCGACGGCAGCAAGATCGCATTGGTACTGCGGAGGTCCGCCGGACCCCAGCAGGTGACGATCGTCGACGCGGCTGACGGTACCGTGCAAGCCACGATGCCACTCGCCGACCGTCAGCGGCTCGCGGGATGGACCGCCGACGGAACCAACCTCGTCCTGGTCGCCGCCGAGGTCTGTGACTGGTTCACCTGCACCCGGGACCTGCCCAGTCGCCAGCACGTACTGGACGCACGCGCCCGTCAGCGCTGGCACCTGCAGTTCGCCGATCCGGCCACCGGTAACGTCGTCGACGAACCGCGGACCGGCAGGGCCGGCTGGCCGGACCGGCTCGTCGGCTGGTACGGCCGCGACTCCGTGTGGATCGTGGACGACCACGAGATCGACGCCATCCGCCCCGGCGAACCCGCGACGCGTCTGTCCGTGGCCGACGGCGAGGTACAACAGCTCGACGTGGCCAGCGACCTGGTCAAACAGGGACGCTTCGGCGGTCCCGCGATCCACGCGCCAGCCTGGCCGCCGCGCGCCGAGGCGTTCTGGACCCTCGGCATCAGCGCGGTCGTCGCGGCGGCGGCGCTGCTGCTGGTCGTCCGCCTCGTCAGGCGTACCCGGCCGCCCCTCGCCGCCGCGGATCCCGAACCATCGGATTGACCGATCCGCAGGCCCCTTCAGGCGGTCCGGTCGCCGGCCACTGCGACCGCGCTGGCCGCGGCCGGCGCCCACGTCGTCATCGTCGACCTGCCCGCCTCCGCCGGCGCCGAGGTGGCCGAGGAACTCGGCGCCACGTTCACCCCTGCCTTTGACACCGCCCTGGCCGCCGCGCCGCTGCCCACGCTCGTGTACTGCGCCGGCAAGGGCGGCCCGATCCAACTGGTCGGCCGCGACGGCGAGCCCGGCTCGCTCGACGTGTTCACCGACGTCGTGCGCACCAATCGCGCGCGGCCGCAGCGAGGTGCTCCCATTCGATGTACCACGAGGTCGGCGTAAGCTCGCCCGTTATCTCGGCTCTGACGAGACCCGCTGGGACGGGCGGTTCCGCCGCTACCTCTATCACGACCCGGCAGCGACAGGAGCGGTCTGGCTTCGGTTGCCCGCGCAATCCATCACGGTCCAGGATCTCAGCTATTCGGTCTGACGCGACCGGGTAACCGATCTGGGCAACGACCCACACTGATGCCGGGAGAGCCACATTTTCGAGTCAGCCGCGGTCCGCGCGCGCTACCAACAGTCCCATGTGTCGGCCCACCAGCTGCGCGGACATGCCGATGAGCGTGCGCAAGGTGCCGGGTCTTCGTGGAAGCACGAGGGCTTCGCCTTCGCGAACCATTTGCGGGCCTGCCCGGTGGCGCGGCATTCTGTGGCGGTGCCGATCCGACCTCTGACAACAAACCTTCGATGACCACGCCGCGGCAGCAGGTGCTCGACGGGTTGGCCCATCGGATCCTCGCGCTGCGGCTGGATCACCCGGCACGTGTGGGGATCGACGGTCACTCCGCGGCCGGCAAGACGACCCTGGCCGACGAACTGGCCTCCATCTTGCGTGAAAAGACCGAGCGGCCCGTGCTCCGAGTCACGGTCGACCACTTCAAACGGCATGTCGACCTGCGTACGCAGTATCCGGCGGGCTCGCCGGAAAGCTACTACTTCGAGATGTTCGACGTCGACGCCATCCGCAATGAGTTGCTGGTACCGCTCGGTCCCGGCGGCAACCGCCACTACCGCACCCAAATCATGGATTTCAGCGGCCGTACGCCCATCGACTCCGGCGTCCACCTGGCCTCGGACGACGCGATCCTCGTCGCGGACGGCGGTTTCCTGCAGAAGCCGACTCTGTCACGGCACTGGGACCTGCGCATCTACCTCCACATCGAAGTAGCGGATGTGCTCTACCGCGGCACGACCCGCGACCAGGCGTGGATGGACTCGGCGGACGCCGCCGCCGAGCGGTATCGCACTTACTACATCCCTGGCGAGGAGCTCTACCTGGCCGAGGTCCGCCCCGCCGAACGAGCGGACATCCTCATCGACAACCGTGACTTCGATGCGCCCCGCATCGTGCGTGACCTTCCCGACCGAGGCCATCAGTACTGACCGAGGGCGCCCACGCGTGGATGTTCGCCCGCACCGCGCGACACCCAGCGCCGTCCGGCGTCCTGAACTAGCCGATGAGCGCGGACTTCAGCATCCGTGATCGTCGACCTGGTCGCCCCCGGTGGCGCGGCCGACGTTCGCGGTTCAACCGTCGAAGGGCAGGGTTGTTCGCGGTGGTTACTCTGCGCCCAACGACCTTCGGCGACCGCGATCGAGGCAGGCCGGTGGAGGACAGGTCGATGCTCTGGCGTTGTTTGGTGGCCGACGGGTCAGACGGCGTGAGGACGAACCGAGCCAGGAGGTTGCCCGGTGAGCCGCAAGCGACTCGCTGCAGCCGAGACAACAATGCCCGAGTTCCTCGACCGCACCTTCGCCAACCTCACCGCGGCAAAGCGCAGGCAGCTCACCGCGATACTCGGCAAGCTCCTGGAAATCCGCTGACGGGCCCAGGCGGAGGGCTGCTACGTTCCGACGGTGCGCGGTTGTTCGATCGGGTGATTCTCACCCTGCTCTGGCATGGCAGCCTGGACTGCGGTCGACTTCCTGGGGCGTATCGCCAAGACGCTGTATCACCCGGTGGCGCCTGCCGCATCGGCACCGACGCCGATGCAGTCGTCGATGGCGAGCTCAAGGTGCGCGGAGTGCGGGCGCTGCGGGTGGTGGACGCATCGGTGATGCCCGCATCAACCGCGGCCACACCCGGGTCGGGTCCCGCCGGGCTGCAGCGCGAGCAGGCTGTCGATGGCGGCCTTGATTTCCTCGGGGGTCGCCTCGCGCTCGCTCATGAGGTGCTCGAACAGGCTCGGCGCGAACGGCGCGAGCAGCAGGTGCGCCAGGACCGCCGGATCCGAGCCGGGGTTGATCTCCTGTAGCAGCACCGACACGTGGGTGTGCATGGTGAGGTAGGCGCCGCTGTGATAGCGGGCCCTCGGCGAGGCGACCTCGGCAGCGCTCATGATCGTGCGCTGCTCGACGATCCGGTCGGCGACCGCGTGGAGGAAGGCGCGTAGCCGGTCGGCCGGCGGGGCGCCCGGTCCGAGCGGCGGCGGGCCGGTCAGGAACGCCTCCTGGAAGCGCCGCTCGCCCTCGTCGAGCAGGGCGAACAGGAGCTGGCTCACGTCGCCGAAGCGCCGGTAGACGGTACCGACGCCCATCCCGGCCGCGTGCGCCACCGCGTTCATGGTGACCGCCTCCGGCCCCTGCTCGACGACCAACCGGGCTGCCGCGTCGAGGATCTTCCGCCGGTTGCGGGCCGCGTCCGAGCGCTCCAGCGGGGGTTGACCGGTCACGGGGAGCTCGGCGCGGGCCATGGCCCGAGGTTACCGGATAGTGATCCGGTTCGGGGGTTGCGAACCGGATTCCTATCCGCTTTACTGGGTGCCGAGCGAACCGGATAGCTATCCGATTCACGCCTGGGAAGGGGCTTCGCCATGAGTGCCAGGATCGCGGTCATCTACTACTCCTCGACCGGGAACGTCCACGAGCTCGCCAAGGCACTCGCCGAAGGCGCGGAGAAGGCCGGCGCCGAGATCCGGCTGCGACGGGTCCCCGAGCTCGCCCCCGACTCGGCCATCGATGCCAACCCCGCCTGGCGGGCGCACGTCACGGCCGCGCAGGACGTCGAGGTCGCCACGCTCGACGACCTGGCCTGGGCGGACGGTTACGCGCTCGGTTCGCCGACCCGCTATGGCAACATCGCGTCGCAGCTGAAGCAGTTCATCGACACCACCGGTGGCCTGTGGCAGGCCGGCTCCCTGGCGAACAAGCCGGCCACCGGCTTCACCAGCGCCTACAACGCGCACGGCGGCAACGAGTCGACGCTGCTCGCCCTGTACAACACCTTCCACCACTGGGGATCGATCATCGTGGCGCCCGGCTACGCCGACCCGGTCGTCTACCCGGCGGGCGGAAACCCTTACGGCACCTCGCACCCGGGCGGCGGCGGCACCCCGTCGAAGGAGACCCTCGCCGCGGCCCGCTACCAGGGGGAGCGGCTGGCGACCATCACCGCCCGTCTGCTGGCTGGCGCCGCGCAAGCGGCCTAGCCGGCCGCCGGAGGCCACAACTTCCAAGCGGTTGTGGCCTCCACGATGCCTCCACAGTGGACGCAATACCCTGCCCCGGCGGGACGGTCGGGGCGTCGGGCGCCCGCGGCCCGCGGCGGCAGTTACTCGGCGACCTCGGTCTCGATCGCTGGCCATGGTTCTGGCGCGGGCCCAGCGGAAGGTGACGGCCCATATGGTGTGTGGCCGGCCCGGAAGCGCCGGAGGTGGTTCACCGTGGAGATCAGTACCCGCTCGAACAGGGCCGGTTCGTTGAACAGCAGGCTGGTGAACCGGTCCGGGTGCTGCTCCACCTTCAGTCCCTCGATGGTCGCGCGGGCGCCCGGCGCGTCAAGTACTACCCGCGCCTCGTAGATCTGGTAGCCCGTCCATGATCGCCACAACCGCAGCACGTCAGCGGCATCCAGATGGACCACCCACCGGATCTCCATGTCGTAGAACCCGAGCCCGTCGTGCAGCAGCCCGATCGTGTCCGAGTCCAGCGTCAGCCCCGGTTTGCGATCGATCGAGCGCATGGCCAACGCTGGATGCACTTTGGCAGCGGACCGCGCGGTGAACAGTGGACGCAGATCTTCGACCGGCACCAGGACATTCTTCCAGCCCGAACCCTGGGTCGACATGTCGCCGCCGGCCAGCGCACCATGCCCATCGCACCCATCCTCACCCGCCGCCGATCTGGCGTGTGCCGGCCACGTCGAACACCTGATCACGTGCGCGGATCTACCGCCGGTCGTGAGCGACTGCTGGAGCCCCGTCACAGTCCGTACTGGCCGTCCGAGCGGCAACCATCAAGCAGGGTGCTCCATCATGCCGACGAGCGTGCATCTGATCTCGCACTCTGCGGGACGGTACTCGTGAACTTGCCCCCCCTATGTAGAGCGTCGATATAGTGGCGGGCATGCGGATCACCGTACCGACGGCGCGGGTGCTGGCGGCGCTGCTTGCCGCAGCCCACGCAGATCATTACGGGCTCGACCTCATGCACCGCGCCGAGTTGGCCAGCGGGACGCTATACCCGATTCTGAACCGGCTGACCGAAGCTGGATGGCTGGAGCGGCGCTGGGAGGAGATCGACCCCGCCGCGGCCGGACGGCCGGCGCGGCGGTTCTACCGGCTCACCGCCGAAGGCGCGGTCCAGGCCCGGCAATGCCTGGCGGAACTCCGCGCCCAACTGGACACCTCGGGCGCGCTCGACGCGCCGGGCAAGGCCGGCAGTCCGAGACCGGCGTGGTGACCCGCCGACTCGCCGCGCTGCTGCTGGCCCTGGCCGCCCTGCGCTGGCCGGCCGAACTGCGCGAGGACATGCTCGCCGAGTGGTCGGCGGAGGTGCACACGCTCGCCGGCACGGGCCGGCACTGGCCGATGCTGCGCTTCGCGGCCAGCCTGGCCGCTACCCGCGCCCGGGTGCGGCCCTTCTCCCTGGCGACGACCGCCCGCCGTGCCTGGGCCGGGCTGCGGCTGCTTTTTGTGCTGCCGGTCGCGGCGCTGGCCGTCGGCACGCTCGGCGGCTGGTTTCCGCTCTTGGCGATCGCCGGCGCGGTGCTGATGGCGGTGCTCGGCCGCACCGCCGTCCCGCGCCGGATGCCGGTGACCGTGCTGATCCCCGCGGTGACCGTGCCCGGCTGCGCGCTGTACACCGTGTTCTGCGCTCTTGGCACCAGCAACGTGGTGAAGTCCGGCCAGTATGCCCTCGGAAACCTAGTGTTCTGTGCCGGGCTCACGCTCATCCTGGCCGTGGTTGCGCGGCTGGTTCACCGCAGACGGCAGCGGCAGGCGTGGCTGGCCGGGATCGTGGGCGCCGTCATCGCGGCCGACGTGGCCGTGGCCGTGGCGGTGTCCTACCTCGGCCACACCGGGCTCCACCCGGCCGGCGCCCCGATGTGGTTCGTGGCCGCGATAACCGGCACCGGCTTCGGGCTGCCGCACCCGAACGCCGAGGAGATCTTCACCATCCGCGACATCCTCGATCCGCCGATATTCCTGGCGCTCGCCGGCCTCGCACTCGGCGCGGTCGTCACCGCCCGAGCTCGCATCCCGGCCACGGCGGACGGCTGATCCTCGCCGGGCAGACGGTCAACGGACGCGATCTTGGCGCCCTCTTCTGCCCCGATGTATGCGCTCGCCGGCGTCACAGCAGTCCGGCATGGTTGCCCACGACGGCACACCTGGATGCACCATGACGACATGTGCTTGCATGCACCCGATGATCGCAGCCGACGTCCGGTGATGCCGCGATCCGCGCGCAACGCAGCGCGATGAGCCGGGCAGGCGCTGATGGCACGCTGTTGCCGAGCGCTCTTGGCACTGGTCCGGCGCCCGGCCCGATATGCCACAGCCTCGGCAGCGACGGCATCGAGGTGGAGGTTGTCGAAGCATCAACCGCCCAGACAAGTCGTCAGTCACCCATCCTGAGCGGGCAGTTCGACGGTCCGCAAGACCGGCGGCAGGTCGGCACGGTACGGGATCAACCCGAGTCGGCGGTGTTTGACCGTGGCGGCCACCGATACGTCCGCTCGGGCCAGGATACCGGCCGGTGCCTTGACCACAACTGTCAGTTCCTCGTCGCCGATCAGCGGCGAGCCGCTCACCGCACGGAAGCGCCATTCGGGGTCGCTGTCGTGCTCGCCCATTCCAACGACGAACAGTTCCTCGCGACTGCCTTCCGGTGCGTACTCAACGGTCGACTCGACGATCGTAAGTTTGGCGGTAAGCGAGATGCGCCCGGTCCGGGGCACTGGGCGAACGCGTCGTTTCGGGTCGATGGACCAGGCGATCGGCTGCCGGTCGGCGGGCGCATCCGGTGCATGCAGCTTCACGCCGACCGCCGCATCGGCGATCGGATCGCCGTCCGGTGCGGCCCGGAACGTGCAGAACAGGCTCAGCACGAAGTACGCGCTGTGCGCCGCCTCGGCTTCGAGGAACGCCCGCCAGTCCGGGTCGGTGGTCGCCAGATCCGCGGTCAGCGGACGCACCACTGGAGTACCGAGAGAGACGCGGCCACTGATACGTGGTGGCGCACCGGGTACGTGGAGCCGGGGCTCGAGGACGAGGTCGACGTCGTGGACTGATGCGGTGGCTTGATCATTCATCGGATGGCTCCTCGGTCGTTGCCCTGGTGTGCCAATCGCCGATGAAGGCGAAGGCGCCCCAGTCTCGGTAGGCGGGATGGCGGTTACGGGTGGCGCATTGGGCGGCGCGGAACGCGGCGCGCCGGTCAGGGTCGACGGCGAGTCGCTGGTACAGATAACCGAAGAAATCGGTGGCCACCTGTGGGTGGACAGGCCATAGGCAACCGATGACCGCCGCCGCGCCAGCGGACAGCAGGGCGGCGGGCAGGCCGCGAAGGTTGTCGTTGAGGTCGAACCGTCCCAGCGCTGATTCGCAGGCGCTCAGCGTCACCAAGTCCACACCGCGCAGGTCCGTGCGCAGGATGTCGTGGGCAAAGACGCGACCGTCGTCATCGATGCCCGGTGACAGGTACAGGCACTGGAACCATGGCGCCCATTCGTTGTGGGTACCGTGGGCGGCGACGTGGACATACTTGGCGTCAGCCAAGGCGGCGAGGAAACGCTGCGGGGTGGCGGCGGACCCCAGGACCGCCTCGCCGGCCATCGCCTCGGCGACCTGGACGGCGTGGACCTCCAGCGCGTCCTCCGTCGGCAGGCCGTATCGGGTGCCACCGGCGGCCGAGGCGAACGCGACGAAGCGGCGGCGGGCCGATGGTCGGCGCCCGCGCAGCATTTCGGCGCTGGAGATCTGAGTGACGGTCCAGTCGTCAGCCAGCGTTCCGGTGCCGGCAGCGAGCAGGTGGAAAGGGACGTAGTGGAGTGGGCCGTCGGCCCAAACACATAGGTGCCGGCGGCCTTCGGCGTACCAGTCCGGCATGCGGTCAAGGAAGCCGGCGAGGAACGGGTTAGGCCGTTCGGCCAGTTCCCGCTGGGCGTCGCGGGTCACGACGCGGTGCAGCGGGTCAGCGGTGATCGCGCGGCGGAGGTCGACGACGCGCAGGGCGAACGGGGAGAGTGAAAGGTGGTGGCTGCCCCGGTAAAGCCGGATCAACCCGCCGGCGAATTGCGGGACCACCAGGCTGCGGTGCTCGACCCAGTCACGGGAGATTGCCAGCCCGTGCAGTGCGGCGACTGGCGGGCCGGCCGCAGCACGGCCTTCACCGAGCATTAGGGACACCAGCACGGTCTCCGGTGGCAGGAGCGCCTGTACCTCATCGAGCGCGAGCAGCGGCAACCGCCAGGGACTACGTGCGTCGGCTAGTTCCTCGCTGACGCGTCGATCGGCCGCCCGCTGTCGGTTGCGGTGCACAGCGTCGGGGTCTGTTTCGGTCTCTGCCTCGCCGGAACCGGCGTAACAGACCATGGCCGTCTCCGCCCCGCCGGGCAACTCGACGTCAGGCGGCGGGCCGGGCAGCAACGCCTCGTCGGCCAGCACCCGTTGCAGATCCTGCAGCAGCCGTGGGGTGAGGGTCAACGGTCCGGGCGAGTGCAGCGCCGAGGAGAACCCGCGGCCCTTCGCGGCTTGGTGGACGACCGCCACGGCGCCGACATCGACGCTGGCACCGACTAACCTGAACAGCAGGCTTCGGTAGAACTCGTGCAGCGTCCAGGCCACGGACTCGTCGGGTCCAGCGCCCAGCCAGGCCGCGGCGGGCAGCAGTGCGACGGCAGCACGGCCAGCAGTGGTGTCGTCGCAGGCAAGCACCTGCTGCACTCCGGCGCCGAGGCTCTGCAGCGCGAGGTCGAGCTGCCCGCAGAGGACGTAGTGCAGTGCTGCGGCGCCGAATTCGCGCGCTGCGTCCATGTATGCACCAGCGCTTTCAGCTTGCATGCCCAAGTCGTACGCGAGGCCGGCGTCGAGATAGCTGATGGCGTCTTGGTGCCGATCCCACAACTGTGGCGCCTCCTCATACGCTTCTGCCACCAGTTCCCGGCCGAGTTGGTGCGCCCCATCGACGGGCGAATGCGCGGCCAGATGGATGAACGTAGCGGCTCGCTCCAACTCGTTCCAGCCGTCCGCAGCCGCTACGGTCCGCACCTGGTCGACCAGCTCCGGGATTCCCTGCAGCGCCGGGGAGCAGGGTAGCTGTCCGTCCCTGAGTAGATGTACCTCGCTCATCCAGCGTTGGCGCCGCTGCGCGTCGTTCCACAGCCGGGGCAGTTCCTCGTCCGCAGCTGCCAGCAGTTCCGCCTCCAGGTCTGGCCGCCTCGCCTCGGCAGCGAGCGTGAGCGCCTCGGTGAATGCGGAGGAGGCGTCGCGCAGCCCGTACCGGTCCCGGATAGTGGCAAGTGAGATCGGTAGGAGGTCGGCCAGGTCGTCGGGTAGGCCGACCTCGCCGAACCTGTGCAGGATCCGCAGCAGGTATAGGTAGCCGACTGGGTCGCGGGCCGGGTCGAGGAGGGAGAACGCCTCCCGACACGCGAGCCGTATCTCCTCGTCGGCCGACTCCTGCCGTAGCCCGGCCAGGAAGGACCGTGCCTCCGCGAGCGCCTTGAGCGCCCTGCCACGTTCGTGCCCGCGAGCCAAGTTAGCCGCCTGTTGCAGGTACTCGACGCTCTGGTTGGCGGCGGCCATCGGCGATGGCAGTGGGCTCGGGTCGGCCTCCTGCGGCCCATCGGGGTGCGCCATCGCCTGGCGCCGCTGCCGGGCCATCCACAGCCCGTACGACCCGTCGAACGACAACCCGGACATGTGCACCAGGTACGGGGTCAGGTGCAACAAGCCCGCAGCGAACAGGGTGCCACTCAGTTCGTCGAGATCCTTGAGTTCGTCAGCGTGCAGCAGCGTGAGCTGCCGGGTCACCACGGTGTGAGCGTCGGTGAGGCGTTCGCCGTTCGGGTTCTCAGCCAGGCTGTGCCGCACCGCCTCGACGTAGACATCCGCGACCGTCCACCAGGGACCGTCCCTGGTGGCGCCCCAGCGGCTCTCCGCAGCCGCCAAGGTCAGCCGCAGCAGGAGCACAACGTCGCCGGTGGCGTTGCCGGAGTGCCTAGCCAAGGCTGCGCCAACCACCAGATCGACAGCGGCGGCGGAGAGCGCCAACGCCGGGTCGGCGACCCGCCGCAACGCCTCGGTCTCCGGCAGTACCCGGGCGCGGACCTGTTCGCTGAGCTGGACCAGTGCGCGGGCCTGCTGGATGTCCGCCTCGTCGGCGTGCGGCGCCGGCCGATCGCTGTCCGTGTCAGGAAGTGCCCGCAGCACGTCGGCGGAGTCTGCCTCACCGGTCGCACGGGCCGCGCGAGCGTTCTCGCGAATCCATAGGGCCGTGACCCGGCGCAGATTGGTCAGGGCCATTTCACCGTTGCGTGATGGATCCCCGTCGGCGGCCCGGCGCAGCCAGTTGGCAGCCTTCCGCAGCAGGGGCGCCGCCCTCTGCCCCGTCCTCGCGGCGACCTCGGCTCGTCGCCCGAGTGTCGTCCCTATCCCGGCACAGGCGTGGGCGTACTGCCGGGAGTCGGCGGCCACGCCGACGAGCGCTGCGCGGTAAGCCGACTCAGCTGCCAGCAGGTCCGTGGAATCCTGGGTGAGCGCAAACCGGGCTATGTGGGCGTCGCCGAGTGATGTGTGGCGTGCGGACCGGCGCTTGGTACCAGGCTCACACTTGGCCGCTGCGGTCGTCAGTGCCTCGACTGCCGCGTCGGCGTCGGCGCGCCGGCGGACGGCTGGCGCGCCGGTTGCCTTGGAACGCAGCAGCAGGGCGTTTCCCAGCAGGGCGTCGCGGGAGCCGGCACCGCTGGCACCGTCGAGTGTTCGTAGGAGGACGATCGCTTCATCGACGAGAGTGAGGTTGCCTGATTCCTCCCCATCGATGATCAGGTCAGCCGCGCGGTCAAGGGGATCCAGCCACGGGTCGTGTCCGGTCTCGCGAATGACGTAGGGCCACAAGTCTCGTGGCACCCGCCTGTGGTCGGCCAGGAACAGTAGCCCGTAGAGGTGGAGCGCTTTAGCAAGGTCGGTCTCGGCCCGACCATGCAGGTCTTTGTCAGAGCCCGCCTCCGAGTTGCGCTGGGCGGACGTTGCGAAGTCCTGCCAGGCGACGGATCGCGCGTGGTAATACGCCGCAGCCGCGTACAGTGCGTCGGCGTCGACAGACTCGCGGTCGATCACTTCGTTGGTCGCAAGACGCAGCAGATCAGCCGCGACCACCAGCCCTTGGTCATCCAGTATCCGCTGCAGGGATCCGTCCACATGGAAATCGCGGACCCGACCCACGAGATCCGCGAGCAGAGCATCCCGCACTCCTGGCCACCTCCGCCGTCACTAGCCGGCTAGTGTAGTGGGAGGCGGCAAATTAGCCTGATGTCGATACATTTCGATGTCAACAATTATACGACAATGGAACGAAGCATCTGCCATCCGCGCTCCTGCCAGGGCTCGTCCCGGCGCCGGAGCGCTTCGGTGCGATCTTCGGCCGTGAACCGTGCGAGCTTGGCGTCATCCGCACTCATCCAGCCGTCGCGGCACGCCTGTTCGTACTCTTCCCAGTCTTCGATCTCTACACGCAAATCATGCGTGTGGAGCACCGGATCCAGCTCAAGATCGACAAACCGCCAGCCTGCCTCGGTAAGCTCCGGCGGGAGGCATACATCAATCTCAAGCCGTCGATCATCGGGATCACCGACCCACCACGCTACCCACGGACGGCCCGGCGCGAGCAACACCATGATGGGTACCGACAGCGTGCCGCTGTCATGCGGAGCGCCCCATGGTGAACCGACAGGGCCCCGCAGCCACGTCCCGTCACGGTCCTGGAGGACCTGCTGGAGATCGAACCAAAAGACGCCTCCGGGACGCTTGACCTTGCACAGACGTACGCTCTCGCCGTTCTCAACCACGCCCATGGGAGCACGCTAGGGCAAACGCAGTACGCTGCGACCCGGCGTGCAATGGATGTCCGCCTCCGCCGCGTTCCGAGCGCTACAGAGCGTTAAAGCCCAGCTGCCGGCCGGGCGTTTGGATCTGTTTGATATGCAGGTGATCGGCGCGGAAAGCCGCATGTATTTCATGCCGGCGGTATGACGGTGATGCCCGGCCACCGCAGCTGCGGTTGATGGCGCTCAAGCCGGGCAAGGGACTGCACGATGGTGACGCGCCGAGGATTGCACTGCCAGACACCGTTGAGGAGGTCGTCGACGCCCAGCGGGGCGCAGATTTCGCTGACATCGTCTGCGTTGAGGCGTACCGCCACCGCGGTAGCGGTCTCCGGCCAGGTGCCTACGGCATCGTGAATCGATGTCAGCGCTGTCCGTTCCGCGGCCGATGCACGCTCTGGGCTCAAGGTCATGACCGCCGCCAGATGGCTTCCCATTGGGTCCATCGGCCGATGCCCGGTGGGGTTCGTTCGGTCTGGTGTGCCCTCAGCGGAAGCACGGGCGTCCAGCCCGTGCACATGGTGTCCAGCTCCGCCGCGCTGAAGAAGTGGATCGTCAGTCCGTTCTTCGGGCCTGCTGTGTAGCGGACGGAGAAGCCATCGTCGGGATCACGCTCGACAACCTCGTGTGACGGCCACACATCGGTTCCCACGGCGTTGACTCGCACACACAGCAGCCCGCCGGACTCAACCCGCGCCTGGGCCGCACGAACGTGTTCATGTGCTTCATGACGGTTACCGTGTTGGAACACCTGGATCGCGACGACCAGTGGCCACCGATGCCCGGCAGGCAACGCTTCGAGATCGCCGCAAACAAGATGACTCGCTCGATCTGGTCGGGCCTGCGTCAGCTGGCGGATGGCTTCATCGGACACGTCCAGGCCGAGAAGATCCAGCCCGCTGTCGACGAGAGGGAGCAGGTTCCTGCCGTTGCCGCATCCGATGTAGAGGCCGGCAGAAATGCCCTCGCGCCAGGCGGCCGATAGGATGTCCTCTACGAAGTCAACAGGCGGTTCATTGGCGTAGCGGCCCTGCTTGTACTCCTCGTTCCAAGCCTCGACGGCGCTTCTCGCGACGTTCATCGCGTCACTCTGACAGACCGCGCACGCCCATGCGGTCCCCCATCTCAATGTCCGTGCCGCCCGCCCTTGCCGCCGCGAGCAGGCTCACTATTCTGCCGCTTCCGGCGTGCTGGCGTTCAAGCTCGCCGGTGACGCACCGTAGTAGGTTGGTTTCCGTTGCCCCGGCAAGCATAGATGCTCATCACAGCATGACGACGTCCCAACGGGATGGCCTCGTCGGGGTTTGGATTCGGTTACCGCACCAAGCGGGCGGGATGAGCGCCGCGCAGATCGCCCAAGCGATCTGACCGCGGACCCGACACGGGCCAGCCGCGTCCGCCAATCCCACAACGCCTCCTGATCCCCAGGTCGGCGGCGTCGTTTGTCCCAATCAGGGTGCCGTCGACGACGGCGGCAGATGACCGGTCTCTGACGCGGCCTCGGCGCGCAGGGCTGGAATGACCTCCTTGGCGATGAGCTCCTGCTCCGCAACGGTGGCGACGGCCAGGAGCAGGCCGGTGAAGCCGGCCGCGATCACCTCGCGGAGCTGGGCGACGACCGCGTCCAGGCTCCCGACGACGGCTTGTGGCGTCGGTTCCAGGGACGGATCGATGCGGACGATGATGTTGCATGCACAGACGATCGAGTCAGGGTCACGGCCCGCCGCGGTGGCGGCGGCACGCACGGCCGCCCGCATCTGCCGGGCCCGGTCGAGCCCGATTCTGCCCAGGGATGGTATCCAGCCGTCGGCGAGTTGTCCGGTGAGGGCGAGCGCTCGCGGTCCGTACGAGCCGAGCCAGATCGGGATCCGGTGTTCGGGGCGGGGGTCGATCCGCGCGTCGGTGACGTCGAACTCGCTGCCGTGGAAGGTGGTCGTGGGCTGGGTCCAGAGGCTGCGGATGATGGCGATCGCCTCGCGTTGACCGGTGATCTTCTGACCGGGTGTGCGCTCGGGGAGGCCGAAGGCGCGGAACTCCTCGTCGAATCCGCCTCCGCCGAGGCCCAGCACGAACCGGCCTCCGCTGATGCGGTCGAGGGTTTCCGCTGTCTTGGCGACGACGGGCGGGGGGCGGTACGGCAGGGCGAGCACGTTGGTGCCGAGCTCGATGCGGGTGGTCCTGCCGGCCAGCCAGGCGAGCGCGGTGAAGGGTTCGATCGTGGGTCGGTGGCTGTGCAGGTGGTCGCTGAGGGTAAACAGGTCGTAGCCGAGCTCGTCGGCGCTCTGGGCGAGGTCGAGCGTCTGGGACGCGGACAGTCCGCCGACCGCCCCGCCGGCACCGAACACCAGCCGCCGCTCGAACAGGGCGCTCACACCACACCTGCCGGTAGCGGGCCGGTGGCGATCGACCGGGCGGGATCAGCGGACCAGGCCGACCACGAGCCCGGGTAGAGCGCGGTGTTGTCGATGCCGGCCAGTTCGAGCGCGAGCAGGTCGTGGCATGCGGTCACGCCACTGCCGCAGTAGACAACGACCTCGGCACCGGGATCGATCCCGAGCGTGCCATAGTGCTCTCGCAGCCGGTCGGGGTCGGCGAAGGTGCCGTCCGGTGTGAGGTTTGCCGGCCACGGGGCGTTCTTCGCGCCGGGGATGTGGCCAGAGCGCACGTCGGTGGGGAGCACGCTGTCGCCCGAGTAGCGCTCGGGGGCACGGGCGTCGAGCACGACGGCGGTACCGTCGGCGATGGCCCGCTCGACGTCGTCCGCGGTCCGTAGCCGGTCGGCCGGCCACTCGACGGTGGTGCGTCGGACCGGCGGGAGGGTGACCTGTCCGGTGTCGAGATCGCCCTGCCAGGCGGCCAGGCCCCCGTCGAGGAGTGCCGCGGGCCGGCCGAGCCGGCGCAGCAGCCATACCAGGCGGGCGGCGTAGGCCCCGCCGAAGTCGTCGTAGGCGACGACCGTGATCGTGTCGGGGATGCCGAGTGCGCCGAGGGATCGGGCGAACTCGGCCGGGTCGGGAAGGGGATGACGTCCGGCCCGTGGGTCCGTCGGCGCGGACAGGACGGTGTCCACGTCGACCCAGATCGCACCCGGGATGTGGCCGGCGAGGTACGCCTCCCGGCCGCTGCGTCCGTCGAGGTACCAGCGGACGTCGGCGACGACGACGCGGTCGAGGGACCGGCGTAGCCAGCCCGCGTCGACGACCGGGCGGAGATCCGCGAGGGTCAGTGGGTGGTCGGTGCTCATCGGCGACTCCTTCTCAAAAGATTGATTCATTCCTTGCGATGAATGTGTTCCGGACGCAGGCGAAGGAGCACCCGCTCCCCGTCAGCGGGGCGCAGCGTGGGGCTGCCGGTCCACTTGGTGAAGGTGGTGTGGGCGAGCCGCACGGCGGCGGCTCCGGTCTCGGTGCCGACGACGCGGCCGCGGATCTCGATGTACCGGCGAGGGTTCGCGGCGTCCAGGAGCAGGATCGTGGCCCGAGGGTCGGCGAGGACGTTGCGGTACTTCTGCCGGCTCGTCTGGGTACCGATCAGAATGTGGTCGTCGTCGGCGTGCGGCCAGACGATGCTGAGCTGGGGTTGGCCGGTGGGCATGAGCGTGCTGAAGAAGCCGAGGTTGGTGCCGGTCGCGAGCTCGCGGACGTCCTGGTCAAGCACCCGCGCTCACCGCCGGGGTCGAGGCCCTGCCGGCGGCGCCCGCCGGGCCCGTAAGGTGCGGAAGGACATCGGAGGCTACCAGTTCCATCGCGGTGTGCACGTCCGCGTACGGGACGCCGCCGATGTCGATGGCGAGCAGGTGCAGGTCGTGTCCCCACAGCTCGTGCAGCCGACCGAGTTTGTCGAGGACCTCGGCGGGGCTGCCGCACAGGGCCGGCCCGTCGGCGCCGATGTAGGCGTCGAAGTCGAAGGGGCCGCGGGCCGGGCCGTGCGACGGCGTGTTGACCGACAGGTAGCTGTTGATGTGGTCACGCCACAGCGACCGGGCGGCCTGGGACGTGCGGGCGACGAAGGCGTGGCTGGCCGCGCCGAGCCGGCCCGGCGCGTCCGGCCGGCCGCTGCCGGTCCACCTCCGGCGGTACCCGGCGAAGACGTCGACGAAGTCCAGCGGCGGGCGTGCGGTGGTGCCGACCACCATCGGCAGGCCGTGCGCGATCGCGAGGTCGATGGAATCGGTACCGACGCCGGCGCTGATCCACAACGGCAAGCGGTCCTGCGTGAGGCGGGGCTGGAGACGGACCTCGTTCAGCGGTGGCCGGAACTGCCCGGTCCAGGTCACGCGCTCCTCCCGCCAGAGCCGCGTCAGCAGCTCGACGCCCTCGCGTTTGCGGACAGCTTTGCTCTGCGGGTCCTGTCCGAAGACCGCCCACGGCTCGGGGAAGAACGAGCCGCCGGCGATGAGTTCCAGCCTGCCCTCGCTCAGCAGGTCCACCAGCGCGTAGTCCTCGGCCACCAGCACGGGGTCGCGGTTGGCGAGCAGCGTGGTCCCGGTCGCGAGCCGAATCCGCGAGGTGTGTTCGGCGATGGCGGCCAGGACGACCGCGGGCGACGGGATGACGTCCCGGTCGCCGAAGTGGTGTTCGCCGACGGTGTACCAGGAGAAGCCGAGCTCCTCGGCGATCGGCGCGGCCCGCACGACGTCGCGTAGGCGCTCCCGCTGGGTGAGCACGGTACCGGTGGCGGGGTCGGGCAGCAGGCTGCCGAAGGTGATCAGTCCAAGTTCCACGATGGGTCCTTCTGGTTGGGGATCGCGTCGAGCAGCGCCCGCGTGTAGGGGTGGCAGGGCGCGGCGAAGATGTCGTCGGTGGTGGCCACCTCGACCAGCCGCCCACCGCGCATCACGGCGACACGGTCGGCGATCTGGCGGACGACGGCGAGGTCATGGGAGATGAAGAGGTACGTGAGGCCGTAGCGGTGTTGCAGGTCGACCAGCAGCTGCAGGATCTGCGCCTGGACCGTGACGTCGAGGGCGGACACGGGTTCGTCGCAGACCAGCAGGTCCGGGTTGAGTGCCAGCGCGCGGGCGATCGCCACCCGCTGTCGCTGTCCGCCGGAGAGCTCCGCCGCCCTGCGCCGGCGGATGCCGGCCGGCAGCGCGACGCTGTCCAGTAGCTCCCCGATGCGCTGTGAACGGCCGGCCCGATCGCCGATGCCGTAGTTGCGCAGCGGTTCACCGACGAGTTCGTCGACGGTGAAGTAGGGGTTCAGCGACGCGTAGGGATTCTGGTAGATCAGCTGCACGCGGCGGTGCACGGTGCGCAGATCGCGCCGTCGCAGCGCGGTGATGTCGCGCCCGTCCAGGCGGATCCTGCCGGCGTCGGGGCGGGTCAGGCCCAGGATCAGCCGGGCGAGGCTGGTCTTGCCGGATCCTGACTCACCGACCAGGCCCAGCGTGGTGCGTGCCGGGATGGTGAAGCTGACATCGTCGACCGCGAACCGGGCCGGCTGATCTCGCCCGCGAATCCTGTGGGCGGGGTAGCTGAGGCTGAGGTGGTCGACCGCCAGGAGCGGTCCGGGCGCCGGAACTTCCGCCGCCGGCGGCACGGCTGGGGCCAACGGCCGCAGTCTCCGGCTGCGCAACCCGGGGGCGTCCGCGATCAGGCGGCGGGTGTAGTCGGTCCGGGGATCGGTGAGCACGTCGCTGGTCGGACCGGCTTCGACGACCTGCCCGTGGGACATGACGACGACGTGCTGGGCGCGCTGCGCGACCACGGCCAGGTCGTGGGTGACGAGCAGGATCGCGAGGTCACCGGTGGACACGAGGGCGTCCAGGTGGTCGAGGATCTGTCGTTGCACGGTGACGTCGAGGGCGGACGTGGGCTCGTCGGCGATGAGCAGTGCGGGCCGGGCGGCGGTGGCCATGGCGATCAGGACCCGTTGGCGCAGGCCGCCGGAGAGCTCGTGCGGGTACTGCCGGGCCCGGGCGGCGGCGTCGGGGATGCCGGCCTCGGCGAGCAGCTCGACGGCCCTGTCCGGCGCGGTGGCTCTCGTGGCGAGGCCGTGGATGCGCAGCACCTCGGCGACGTGCCGGCCGATCGGCGTGAGCGGGTCCAGCGACACGGCGGGGTCCTGCGGTACCAGCCCGATCTGGGCTCCTCGGATATGCTGCCATGCTCGCCGGCTCAGGCCGACGAGTTCTTGCCCGCGCAGGCGGATGCTTCCCGCTTCAACGCGCCCGGTGGAGGGCAGCAGGCCGAGGACGGCGTGTGCGGTGCTGGTCTTGCCCGACCCGGACTCCCCGACGACGGCGGTGATCTGCCCGGCGGTCACCGTCAAGGCGGCCCCGTCGACGGCGGTCACGCGACCCGACCGGCTCCGGTAGGTCACCCGCAGGCCGCGGACCTCCAGCACCTGGCGTGGCTCGGTCATGCGTCCTCCGCTTCGCTCCGGCCGCACGACCTCCGAACTGAGCCCACGATGACCGGCCCCTTCGCTTCGCTCCGGACCGGTCATGCGCGGCTCCGTTCGGTTTCCAGTGCCCGCGACAGCCGGTTCGCGGCGAGCACCACGACCGCGACGGTCAGACCCGGCAGCGTGCTCAACCACCAGGCCGTCGCCAGGTAGTTACGGCCCGACGCGACGAGGGCACCCCATTCCTGCGCGGGCGGTGGGGGTCCGTAGCCGAGGAAACTCAGGGCTGACACGGCCAGGACGACCAGGCCGAAGTCCAGCGCGGCCAGCCCGAGCACCGGGCCGACGACCGCGGGGGCGACGTACCGGGCGAGGATCCGCCACCAGCGGGCCCCGCCGAGGGCGGCGGCCTCGACGTGGACCGCCGTACGGATCCGTAGTACCTCAGCCCTGGTGAGCCGGGAGAATCCGGCGATGCTGGTCACCGCGACCGCGACCGCGATGTGGAGGGTCCCGCCTCCCAGCGCGCTGATGATCAGCAGCGACAGCAGCACGGACGGAATGGACAGGGTGATGTCGACGATCCGCGAGATCACCACGTCGGCCGTGCGCCCGAAGTAGCCGGCGGCCAGCCCGAGCAGGACACCGGCGGCCGACGCGATGGCGGTCGCAGCGAGCGCGGTCCCCAGCGACAGCCCGGCGGCGTGCACGACCCGGGCGTAGACGTCCCGGCCGAGTTGGTCGGTGCCGAACAGGTGCCGGCTGCTCGGGGGCTCGAGCCGCTGTTGCGCAACGCCGACGGTCGGCGACTGGCCGCCGAACCAATCCGGCACCAGGACCCAGCCCATGATCAGCAGCAGGACCAGGGCGGAGAGTACGAGACCTGGACGGCGCGCCGCCGCACCGGCCACCCGGCGCGCCCGCGCGGCGATCGGCGATTTGTCGATCATGCCGGTGTCCCCGCTGTCCGGGTGGTGGCGTGGATCCGCGGGTCCAGGATCGGGTACAGCAGATCGATCGCCAGGTTGATCAGCGCGAAGGCGAGGGCGGCGACCACGACGGCGCCCTGCACGACCGGGAGATCCTGCTCGCCGACGGCGGCCTGGGTGATGCGGCCCAGGCCGGGTCGGGAGAACACCGTCTCGACCACGACGGCACCGCCGATGAGGTGTCCGACCAGCAGCCCGGCCGCGGTCACCGTGGGGATGGCGGCGTTGCGCAGTCCGTGCCCGACCACCAGGCGCCACGCGCCGGCCCCGCTTGCGCGCAGCGTGTCCGCGTACGGTTGCAGCAGCGTGTCGTGCAGGCTCTTGCCCAGCACCTGCGCCACCAGTGCCGCTCCGGGCAGCGCGAGCGTGCACGCCGGGAGCACGAGTCCGGTCAACCCGGTCGAGCCGAACGACGGGAAGAGCCGCCAGCGGAAGGACAGCAGCTCCAGCAGTACCAGGCCGACCCAGAACGACGGCAGGGATATCCCCACCGCGGGCAGCGATCGCAGCCACTGGCGAGCCGACGGTGAGCCGACGAGGTTGGCCGCGATCCCCACGGCGGTGCCGGCGACGAGGGAGAGCACGAGGGCCGCCGCGCCGAGCTGGAGGGTGGCCGGCAATGTTTCGCTGATCATTGCTGATACAGGCCGGCCGGTCTGGATCGAGGACCCGAAGTCGCCGTGCAGCGCGTCAGCCAGCGCGTCCCAGTACTGGACGAGCAGCGGGCGGTCGAGACCCAGTCGGGCCCGTGTCTCGGCGACCTGCTCCGGGGTCGGTGCGGAGAACCCGTTGCGACCGGACAACATCAGTGCCACCGGGTCGCCGGGCAGCAATCGGATCGCAACGAAGGTCACCGTGAACGCCGCCCAGACCACCACCGCCGCCTGCGCCAGCCGCCGCACCACATACTTGCCGGTCCCATTCACCACTAATCGCATCGTCGATCGAGTTCCTCGTGATGTCCGCCAGGGCTCAGGCCGTCAGCGCAGCCAGGCGTCGTGCAGGTCCAGTTGGGTCGAGGCGGTCGCCCGCAGGTCCCGCACACGGTCGGAGACGCCGTGGACGATCGCGGTCTCGTAGAGCGGGACGGTGTCGGCGTGGTCGAGGATCCAGGCGACCGCATTCGTCACCGCGGTCTGCCGGTCCTCGGCGGTCGTCGCGGTGGCCTGCTCCTCGAGGTACGTGTCGAGCTGGCTGGGCGGCAGGTGCCAGAGGTTGGCGCCTTTGGTGGAGAAGATGTTGCGCAGCGCGTCCGGGTCGGCCCGGGTGACGGCGACGGCCGTGAGGTCGAAGTCCCCCGCCGACTGCCGGGACACATACTGCGCCGGCGGCACCACGTCCAGCACCACGTTCACGCCGATCGTGCGCAGTTGTTGCTGCACGTACTCGTTCGCCGGTGGCAGCGGTGCGGGGATCAGCCACCGCAACGTGAGCTGCTGGCCGTCCTTCACCCGGATCCCGTCGGGGCCCGGCGTCCAGCCCGACGCGGTGAGCAACTGCCGCGCGCCGTCAGGGTCGTAGACCAGTTTGGCGCTCTGGTCGACGTAGTACGGGGTGGTCGAGGCCAGCACGCTGGTCGCCGGCCGGACGTGCTCGTTGAATACGGTGCTGACCAGCGCGCCGCGGTCGACGCCCCGCAGCAGGGCCATGCGGATGTTCTGATCGGCGAGCACGCCGCGATGGTTCAGCGACAGCGGCGGCACCAGCCCGGGAGCCATCTTGACCAGCAGATGGAAGCCGCGTCCGGCGAACTGACCCTGGTCGGTCGGTTGCACGTTCTCGGCGACCTGCGCCTGGTCCGAGCTCAGCGCACCGGTGCGGGCGCCGGCTTCGGAGACGAAGTTGAACCTGACCTCATCCAGGTAGGCGGCGCCCTTGTTCGTTGCCAACGACGACGGCCAGGCGTACTCCGAACGCTGCGCGAGCACAACGCCCTGGTTCGGGGTGTAGCTTCGCAGCACGTACGGCCCCGAACCGACAACCTGGCCGCGGCAGCGGTCCGCGAGGGGCTTGGCCGCGGTGGCGATCGACAGGATGCCGAATCCGGCCGTGGAGGTGGCCTGCAGGAACTGCGCGTTGGGCTGCGCGAAGCCGACGTCGAAATGCGTGTCGTCGACGACGGCGGTCCCCGTGTAGCCCTGGATGTATGCGGCTGCGCCATTGGGCGGCAGCTTCGACAGTGCGTCGAAGGTCGCCTTGACCGCCTGTGAGTTTACGGGCGTCCCGTCGCTGAAGGTGACCCCCGCGCGGAGCACGAAGCTGAACTTGCGGGCGTCAGCGCTGACCGTGAACGACTCCGCCAGCCAGGGCACGATCTGGCCCGTTCCGGGGTCCTGAGCGGTCAGCGAGTCCACCAGGCTCCGGCTGATGTCCAACGCCTGCAACTGACCGGTCTGTTGGGGGTCCAGGCAGCCCGGGTCGGCACCGGCCGCGATCAGCAGGGTGCCACCGGCGTGCGGAGTCGCCGCGTCCGCGGAGTCGGACGGGGCGCTGGAGCACGACGCCAGAAGCCCGGCCAGGGCAAGGGCGGGGCCGGCGAACAAGGTCGGCCATCGGCGCCGATAAGCAGACATCGGTATCCCTCGAATAATGAGTCCACAACAACAGTGGTTCGCAATGCGAATAACCCACAATGCGAACCAAGTTAGTATGCGATGCGAACCACTGTCAACGTGAACTAACCTGGTGGGGTGGGAGTCACACGAGCGACAGCGTCACCCGATCTGGCCGAAGTGCTCGGGGCCGACGAGACCCTGACCTTCGCCGACACCCTGGTGCGTTGCACCCACCTGATCAACCACGTCTTCGCCGAGGTGAGCCGCGAGCACGGACTCACACCGCAACGCACTCAGCTCCTCTGCATGCTCACCCGCGGCCCGCTGCCGATGCGCGAGCTCGGCCGCCTGCTGCACCTGGAGAAGTCGGGGCTCACCGGGCTCGTGGATCGCGTCCAGGAACGCGGCCTTATCGTGCGCCAGCCCGATGCCAATGACCGCCGAGCCTGGAACCTCGCACTGACGCCGAGTGGCGCCGCCATCGCCGCCGACTGCCACGCCGCCATCACGGCCCGCATCGAGGCACTCGCAGCCGACATCCCGGCGCCCGTCCGGAGCACCGTCGTTTCGGCGCTGCAAGGCCTGCTGCAAGCGCACACCGCCATGACAGGCCGCCCCTGGAAGCTGCCGCGCTGACGTGGGGCCGAAGGCGGCGATCTCCCAGGCCCGGCAGTGTCGGCGCCGACGCTGCCGGACTCCGCATGCCCCGGCCAAATAATTCGTAATACGAATCAGTTTCGATTAGCCTGTCATTATGGCCACTACGGCGGATGCGGCGTCAGGGCTGGGAGTCGTCACGACGCTGGTGCGCACGTCGCATCTGGTGCAACGGGTGTTTGCGGATCTTGTCCGAGCATGACCCGTCATGGGTGTCGGGCCGCGATGTCCCGGATATCGCGGGCGCGGCAAGTGTCCTCGACCGTCCGGCCCTCGGGTAGCCCCCAGCTGATCACCCGTTCGGGACCAGACGGATCACGGCCGGTGGTCCGGGGATCGCTTCGGCGTAGCCACGGATTCCGAGTCTGAACCGATCCTCATGGAGGAAAGCAAGCTCGGCGGCACTGAAGATGCCCATCGGTCCCCGCTCATTCGGTCGTTTGGGTCACCAGTTCGCCGGTCGGGGCGGCGGCGGTCGCTTCACCTCTCACCGCGAAGAACCCGACCGCGATGCCCAGCGCCGCGGCGGCGGCCGCTAGCCAGAACAGGCTGGTGAACGTGGAGTCGGGCAACGGGCCGGCACCGGCGGAGGCGATGATTGCGGCGGCGAGAGCGGTACCCACGGCGCTGCCGACGGTACGGGCGATGTTGTTGATGCCGTTGGCCGTCCCGGTCCGGGCCAGGGGCACGATGTCGGCGATCAGCTTGGGCAGCGAGCCAATGACAAGCCCGGTCCCGGAACCGATGATCGTGTAGAACACGGCGTGCTGCCACATCTGGTCGTGGGCAAGGACGAGCAGCACCGATCCGACGGCGAACAGTACCCAGCCTCCGGCCAACGGCCAGCGCGGCCCCAACACCCTGGCGATCCGGCCGACCGCGATGCTCGCCGGCACGACGGCCAGCATCCCCGGCAGCATGAGCAGGCCGGCCACCGTGATAGTGGAGCCGAAGCCGACACCGGCAGCTTTCGGCAACTGCGCGTAGAGCGGCAGCGCGAGGTAGAAGAAGTACGAGCCAGCGCCGAAAAGGAACGCAGCGGTGTGCGTCATCAGCATCGGGCGATTGCTCAGCTCGCCGACGTCCAGCAGAGCGTCGCTCCTGGTCCGTTCCACGACGATGAGGACAGCGAATAGGACCAGACCGAGCGCGAAGAGCCCAAGCACACGACCCGACGACCAACCCCACGACGGGCCTTTCGCCAAGGCCAGCAGCACCGCGACCAGGCCGCCGGCGAGCAGCACGGCGCCGGGAACATCCGTCCCGCCCGAGGCGGTGTACGTGCTGGTGGGCACCCACAGCGCCGCCAACAACAGACTCACCAGGGCGATCGCCGTGCCGAGGACGAACAGGTACCGCCACGACAGGTGGTCGGCCAGCAGCCCGCCGACGATCAGGCCGGCACCCCCGCCGGCGCCGACCGCGCCCGACACCAAGCCCATCGCGAACGGGAGCCGTTTGACGGGCAGGGCCTCACGCAGGATGGCCATCGACAGCGGAACCAGCGCCAGCGCGGCACCCTGGACGACACGTGCGGCAATGAGCTGGCCGATGTTCTGCGCCGCTGCGGCACCAGCCATCCCGATCGCGTAGACAACCAGGACTGCCAGTGTGACCTTTCGCCGGCCGAACTGGTCGCCGAGCCGTCCCAGCAGTGGGGTCAGCACCGCACTGGACAACAGGAACGCGGTGAGGATCCAGGCCGACGTGGTGGGAGTTGCGTGCAATCGGACCTCCAGCAGCTTCAGTGCTGGAACCACCACGGTCTGCATAAGCGCGTATCCGAAGACAGCCACCACTAGCGCGACCAGGGCTCCGGTCCCCCCAGCGTCCGACCGTTCCTGCGCCGTCGCCATGACAACTCCTAGTTCGCGAAACGAAATGTTCGTAATGCGAAGCAATTTAGTTCGTACTACGAACGATTGTCAAGGTGCTGGCCCGGCTCTACGAACCGGACGGCGGCACCCCTCCTGGTCGACGGGCGGGACGTGCGCGAGCTGTCCGTCGAGTCCTGGCGACGGCAGATCGGCGTGATCTTCCAGGACGATCGTTTCGCCGACGAACCCGAGCCGCAGGAGGCGGAACTGTGAAGGACGCACAGAGGAGTGACGAGCCTACGGCAGCAGTTGCAGAATGCGATCATCGGTGCTGATCGGTGCGCCGCTGCCGTCCCGATTGGACGTCATCACCCACAGCGTCCCGTCGGGCGCGGAGGCGACGGTGCGTAGCCGCCCGTACGAGCCGACGAGCAGCGCCTGTGGCTGCTGTCCGTTCAGCCCGACCTTCCACAGTCGCTTGCCGCGCAGGCATGCCACGTAGACGTGGCCACCGGTGACCGCGATGCCGCTCGGCGACGCGTATTCGGGTGCCCAGACGTCGATCGGGTTCGCGAACCGGGTGTCGCCGCCCTTGCCCTCCACCACCGGCCAGCCGTAGTTCCTTCCGGCCTCGATGCGGTTGAGTTCGTCGAAGCGTTCCAAGCCCAACTCAGATGCGTACAGCGTGCCGTGAGGGTCGAAGGCGAGACCCTCCACGTTGCGATGGCCCAGGCTGAAGACGGCGCTGGTGCCGAACGGGTTGCCGGGACCCGGCTTGCCGTCGGGGGTGATGCGGAGGATCTTGCCGGCGAGGGTGTGACGGTTCTGGGCGTTCTCGCCGTTGGCGGTGTCGCCGGTACTGGCGTAAAGCATCCCGTCCGGGCCGAACGCGAGCCGGCCTCCGTTGTGCTGGTCGGCGTGTGGGATGCCGGTGAGCACCGAAACGGGGGTGCCGCCGAGGTGGAACCGGACGATGCGGTTGTCGACCGCGGTCGAATAGTACGCGTACACCCACTGGTCGGTCCGGTACGACGGCGACACCGCGATGCCGAGCAGACCTCCTTCGCCGGTTGCGTGCACGTCGGCGAACCGCTGGACTTCCTTGACCGCACCGCGCTTGCTCACCGCCAGGACCCGTGCGGTGTTCCGTTCCGTGACCAACGCCGAGCCGTCCGGGAGGAAGGCGAGGCCCCACGGGATCTGCAGGCCGGTGACCAAGGTGCGGACCTCACCCGGCCGCAGGTCGCTCTTCGGCGGATCAGCAACACCAAAGCCGAGCCAGACGGCTGCCACCGAAACGCCGATGGAAGCCGAGACCGCGACCGCTGCGACGACAGCCCACCAACGGAGGCTCACCACCCCACCACGATTCCGGATGCGCCCAAACGCCGCCCCACCCGCCGGAAATGATCCGGACGCCGGCACCACCATCACCATGCTCATCGCCGGCGAGCGTCGGTGCCCACCGGTGAAACCGTCGCCAGAGCAGCAGCGTCCCCGACACCGACGTGATCGCGAGGGCAACGGCGGCGACCGGCCACGCCACGATCGTCATGGGCAGCATGGCGATCGCGGCGAACGGTGGATAGATGAAGCCGAATACCCGCACGGTCTCCGGTTGGCGGTAGGCGTACAGGTCACCGCCGTGCGCCCAGGAACGGACCGCGCCGTGGTAGATCCGCAGGTCGAACTGGTGCTGCCAGCGCGCCGAGGCGGCGACGAACAGGGCGACGCAGACCGCGAGGACGGCCAGGCCGACCCATTGCCGCCCGGACACGCTCGACGCTGACGCGGATTGGTCCGCCCGGGTGTCCAACGTTCGACTCTCCCGTCGGTGCGGTCTCCGGGCCGCCGAGGACGCTCGGCCGGCCGCGCAGCAGCGCCGCGAGCTGAAGTGCTGTGTTCGGCTGGGTGACCAGGCTCAGCGCGACGCCGACGTTTGGCCGAGCTGAGCCGCACCGCACCAGCATGATCGGCCATGGTCGAGCAGCTGGTCCCGCGCCTGCGGGACGACGGCAGCTGATCGCCGAGACGTCGTGGGGCAGTCCGGAGGTCGCTGCGGGGTCGGTGACGATCTCGCGGACCTGCGCGCGGGTCGCCGTACCCAGCCGAATGCCGTTCTCGCCGAGGCTGCCGGTGGCCACGCGCCCACCGTCGCGGCTGAATACGCGGTTGAGATGATAAACGCGTTGCCGTGGTAAGTGTCGACCGGCTGCGCTCCGCGCCGCCCTGGCGGGCGGGCAGCAGCAACCGGGCGAGCTCGGCCGTCACTACTGCCCGCATCACCTCCGGGGTCCACCCGGCGCTCCGTATCAGGTCTGTACGTCCTGCGTCCGGCGAGTTTGGCGGCCTCGATCACCGAAGCCGACTTTCCCCGTCGAGACTGGCATGTCGATGCTTACCTCAGGTCGTGCGCGGATCAGGATCGGGTGCGCTCACCGTTGCTGAGCGGCGGGATGTTGTGGTTGATGCGGAAAAGGTCGTTCGGGTCGTACTCCGCCTTCAGCGTGGCCAGCCGCCGGTAGTCCGCCTCAGTGTAGGCCCGTCTGACCCGCTCGGGAGCCGAGTCGTGGTCGAACAGGAACCCTGGAAGCATGGCGCCGGTGTCCCACGGCCGAAGCCGCTCCAGCACCTCGTCGGCGGCCTTGCGTGCCGCGTCGGCCCGCTCGGCCGGAGCCGGCATCCGCAGCCACAGGTGGAAGGCCGCACCCTGGGTGCTAACGGCGTGCGAACGGCTGGGCGGCCGGTTCAGCGCCCCGCCTAGGTGGCGTAGCTCGATGTTGGGGAACGGGCCGCCGGGCGTCGACGAGTGGATCAACGAGATCAACTCCGCCACGGCCGCGTCGTCCAGTTCGTGCAACAACGCGCTGCGCAGGTGCGCCATGACGGGGGTCTTGGGGTCTTTGTAGATCTCGGTGATCTGGGTGTACGGCATCGCGCCGCAGGTGTCCGTCTCCGGACCGAGCGCACGCAACGGCTCCACCAGCCGCGCGCCTTGCTCCTCGGCCCCCGTGTAGACCACCCGGAACTGCACGAACGAGCGACCACGGAACTCCTCGGGCAGCTGCGGCGCATCGGGGAAACGCAGCAACGTCACAGAGGACGACATCTCCTCCGGCTGCTCCTTGACCCAGGCAAGGTAGGAGCCGAGTACGTGGGCGGCGTGTCTGGGGTCCTCGCCCGGGTAGTAGAGCTCGCCGCCGTAGATGGTGCGCAGCGGCAGCAGCTCAATCTCGGCCGCGACCACGACACCGAAGTTGCTCTTGCCACCCCGCACCGCCCAGAACAGGTCGGGCTCCTGGGTGGGCGAGACGGTGCGGAGCAGGCCATCGGCGGTGACGATGTCGAGCGAGCGGAGGCGGTCGGCGGCGAAGCCGTACGTACGGCCGGCCAGCGGGAGCCCGCCGCCGGTCAGGTAGCCCATCACGCCGACGTTGCCGGAGGAGCCGCACAGCGGTGCGAGGCCGTGCTCGGCTGCCGCGGCGAGCACCTCACCCCACCGCAGCCCGGCTCCGATCCTTGCCGTGCCCGCACCCGGGTCCACCGACAGCTCGCGCAGCTCCCCGACGGCGATGAATACGGCTCCGTCCGCAGGCACCGACTTGCCGTGCCCGGTCGACTGCACCGCGACCGGGCGTCCTGCCTCCGCCGCGAACCGGACGGCGGCGGCCACGTCGGCGGCGTCGGCGGCGACCACGACCGCCACGGGCCTGTGCTCGACCGTCAGCAACCAGCCGGAGCAGGCCTCCTCAAAGCCGTCGTCACCGGGGTGAAGCGTGCGTCCGCGGATCGGCGCGGCCAGGCCCACCACGTCGTGCCAGGCCGCCTGCCCGCCGGCGAGGTGGTCGGCGGTGAACCGTGCTGAGGTGGTGTGCACTGGTACGCCGTCGGGGGTGCACACCATGACGGTGCCGATCCCGCGATATGCGGCCCCTTCGAGGTGAGCCTCGACGTGGATCTGCACGCGGCCCGACTGGTCGGCGGCCGGAGTGAAAAGCTCGGTGAGTTCGTAGGAGAAGCGGCCGGGCTGCCCTGCGCTCCAGACCCCGGTGCCCACGCTGCGGGAGGTACGCAACGAAACTGTGCCGTCGGGTGCGAACGAGATGGTGAAGGAGTCGGTCCGGTCGTCGTGGTGCACCAGGCCGTTCCAGACTCCCGCGGGAGTCTGGAACGCGTTGGCCGCGGAGTTCGTATCCAGCATGGCAGTTCCACCCTTTCCAGGAAGTCAGTTGTGCAGCTTCTCGAAGGACTTCGCCGCGTTGTCCGGCTCCCCTGACGGCGGAGGGCTCGGCGTCCGGGCGTTGCGCAGCAGGGCCGCGGCCGCAATGGCCAGCAGCATGGCGAGCACCGCGCCAACGATCGCGGTCGTCTGCAGGCCGTACACAAAGGCCTCACGGGCCACCGACAACAGCCCGGAGCCCTGGGCGGCCGGTAGCTCACGGGCGACGTTGACAGCGGCGGCGAGGCTGTCCTTGGCCGTCTCGACGACAGGGGCGGGCAGCCCTTCGGGGAGCCTGTCGGCCAGCTGAGCCCTGTACACCGCGAAGCCGATGCTGCCGAACACCGCGATGGCCAGCGCGCTGCCGAGCTCAGTGCCGGTCGAGGCCATCGCGGACGCCGCACCGGCCCGCTCGGGCGGGGCGGCTCCCACAATCAGTCCGGTGCCCAGCGCGACCATCGGCCCGAGCCCGAGCCCGATGACGGCCGCCCCTGTCACCGCGACATAGAGGTCGGAGGGACCACTGACTCGGGTCAGCGCCACCATGCCGACCGCAGTGACCACCAGGCCGCCGGCGAGCAGCTTGCTCAGCTTCATGCGGCTGGCGAGGCCAGGGGCCGCCATGGCGCCGATCATGACCGCGATGGTGGTGGGCAGCGACCAGAGTCCGGCCTGAATCGGGGGCAGCCCGCGTACCAGTTGCAGGTACTGCATGACGAAGAACTGCGAGGCCGCGGAGAGCAGGGTCGCCAGCACGAGCATGCCAAGGGCGGTGCCGAACACGCCGTTACGGAACAGTGAGAGGTCGACCAGGGGCTGCTCGAGCCGGCGCTGGCGAGAGATGAAGAGCGCCGCCAGCGCCAGGCCGACGACGATGGCGATGCCCGAGTCGGGGCGCAGGCCGTCCTCTGCGATCCGCTTGAGGCCGAAGATCAGGGCGAGGACCCCAACGATGGACATCATCGCGCTGATCAGGTCCGGGCGGGAGACCGACTTGTCCCGGTACTCCGGCAGCACGAGCGGACCGAGCACGATCAGCAGCAGCATGACCGGGACGCCGAGCAGGAAGACCGAGCCCCACCAGAACAGCTCCAGGAACGTGCCGCCGACCAGCGGTCCGATCACCGTGCCGAGCCCGAAGAAGCCGGTCCAGGCTCCGATCCACAACAACTCGGTGTTGCCGGGCCGCAGGTCGGCGGTAATCGTGGGTAGCGCCAGATGCAGGACGGTCAGGCCCATGGCGATGAGCATGGTGGGAAGCGCGAGGACCACCAGGCCCAGCCATTCTCTTCGGGTCGCCTTCGGTGCGGGCGTCGTACCGGCGTCGGTACTCAAGGAATCTCCTTGCATCGTGGTTGAGTGTTGAGGTCTGACCGGTGGTCGCGGTGCCGAGCGCCATCCAGCGACGCAGTGGCGGCGCACTGTCCGGCACGTCGTCTGGCGCCTTGGTAGTGGCTGTGCTCACGAGAGATCGCACCTCCACACAGCGAATATGTTGGGCTGGCCAACGTTGGTTCGCCCAACAATACAGCTAATCGTGGGCGCGGCCAATTATTTGCTAGATTGACCCTGTGGACACCACAGAGGGAACGCCGCCGCCGCAACGGCTGCGCGCGCTGCCTAGCAGGTTGACCAACCAGGCGGCACTGGCCGCCAACCGGATCGTGGATCAGGCGCTCGCCCAAGCCGGCGTTCGGCGCTACCACTACTCCGTGCTCGCCGCGCTGGAGGAGTACGGCCCGGCCAGTCAGGCCGCCCTCGGTCGCCGCACCGGCATCGACCGCAGCGACATGGTGGCGACCGTCAACGACCTCGCCGAACGGCAACTCCTCAGGCGCGCACCCGACCCAGAAGACCGCCGACGCAACATCATCACCATCACCGCGGCAGGCCGAAAGCAACTCACCCACCTCGACCGGCTACTCGCCGCCGCCCAGGACGAATACCTCGCCCCGCTGCCCGCAGCCGACCGGCGGAACCTGATCGACCTGCTCACCCGCCTCGTCGATCATCATGGTGACAGGCACAACTGATGTGTCGACGGTGAGATCGGTCGGCCGGACGGCGCGGACGGGGATGAGGCGTGGGCGCCGGCGAATAGCCGGTCGAGGCCGTGATGGCCGTGGCGAACATGACCGCTGCGGTGCTGCTGGCTCGGGCGGGTCGCGGTGAAGGCGACCTCGAAGATCACCGCCTCACATCGGGGCAGGCTGGCGGTGGTGTACGTCCGCCAGTCCAGCGTGGTGCAGGTCCGCATCCACGGGGAGTCCACGACGCGGCAGTACGGGCTGGCCGCGACGGGCGGTGGAGGTGGGCTGGGCACCCGGCAGCCGGGTCGGCGATGGTGACGATCCGGTCGGTTCCTCCACGCAGCACGATGGAGTCGGGGAGCGCACCTTTGCCGGCCACGTCGAACACGGCGTCGACGTGCCGGGACGATGCACGAATCCGGTCGACGAGGCCCTCGCCGTACAGCATCGGGATGGCGCCCAACGACCGGACATAGTCCTGATTGTCTTCGCTCGCGGTGCCGATGACCGTTGCGCCGCGGGCAACAGCCAGCTGAACGGCGATGGTCCCCACCGACCCGCTGGCCCCGTGGATGAGCACGGTTTCTCCAGCTCGTACCCCCAGCAGGTCCGAGATCCACAGCCCCTCGAAGCCGGCCTCCTCAGCCGCCGAGGCCCGTTCGAGCAAGCCGGCCGGCCCGTTCTCTTCGCACGACAAAGACGTACCCCAGCCTCATACAGCTGGGGTACCCGCTGCCGAGCCGGCTACGCCGCCTGAATGCCTCCGGCGGGGACACCGCACACGGCCTACAGCCGCGTGGCCGGGCCTCGGCGTGCCGGGTCGTGACGAACCCGAGCGGTTCCGCGGCGACCACGCCGCGACGTCGTTGCCACGGGGTTACCGGCTCGGGTTGCGGGCCGCCGTCTGGCCTGCCATCCGCCCGAAGAAGCTTCCGTCACCGAGGGAGATGCCGCTGCAGTAGCCGTGCACGGCCAGACCCGCTGACGCACGGCCCGCTGCGAAGAGCCCGTCGATCGGGCGGCCCTCGACATCCAGCACGTGACCACCGACATCGGTGCGCAGACCGCCCATGGTGAACGCCTGGATCGGAAACGACCGGTGGCGCAGGTCGAGCACCGCATACGGCGGGCTCAACGGCTGCAGCCACCGGACACCCTTGTGGAACAACGGGTCCTCGCCGACCTCGGCACCGCGGTTGTAGTAGTCCACCGTCTGCTGGAGCGCACCATCGGGCAACCCGATCTGCTGCTCCAGATCCTGCAGCGAGTCCGACGCCCAGGCCGGGCGCAGCCACGACGACTCCAGGAAGATCTTGTCGTCGACGAGGAGATAGCACTCCGAGTGCTGCCGCAGCACCGTCTCGGTGCCGAGCCGGCCGTAGTAGGTGTCCTCGTTGATGAAGCGCTGCCCCCGGGAGTTGACCAGGATCCCCTTGATGAACGAGATGTGCGGGGTGGAGACCAGGGTCGCGTCGACCGCGTCCATGTGGATCGCGTCCGCGCCGAGCATCTGCGCCATCTGGATACCCAGACCGTCCTGCCCACCGTGGCCGAGCTTGCCTGCGCCGTGCACGGCGGGCGTGCAGTGCTCGCCGAGCATCTCGTCGTTGTAGATGAAGCCACCGGTGGTGATGATGACGCCACGGGCGGCGCGGACGAAGACGGCAGTACCGAAGCTGCGGGCAGCCACCCCGACCACCCGGCCGGCGTCGTCGACGACCAGCCGCTCCACCCCGGTGTTGAAGACCGTCCGGACACCGGCCCGTTCGGCGGCGGCCAGCAGGCACTTCAGCACTGCGCCCTCGAACAGGTCCTCGGTGCCGTCCGGGTCGCGCGGCATGTGCCCGCGCGGAACCGGCGCGGTCAGCTGATTGAACGGATGTGCCTGCTCTCCCCCGGTCCAGACCAGTCCGCCGCCGGCGTACTCCTGCGCTCCCACCTGGACGAAGCCGTCCGGGTCCGGGGTCGCCAGCGGGGTACCTTCCCGGTCCGGCCCACTGATCAGCGGTACCCCCGACTCGAACAGCCAGCGAAAGTGCTCGACGCTGCCGTCGCAGTACCGGCGCAGCTTGTCCTCGTCGACGCCGGGACCGAGCGCGGCGAGCAGGAAGGTGTACATCGCGTCGGCGGTGTCGTGATGCCCCATCGCCTGCTGCATCGGGGTGCCGCCGCCGAGGTAGAGGATTCCGCCGCAGGTCCCCTCCGATCCGCCTCCGCGCTCCAGCGCGACGACGCGGTCCGTCACCTCCGACGCGCCGAGCGCGGCACAGACGCCGGCGATGCTGTAGCCCACGACAACCACGTCGGTCTCGATGTCCCAGGCTGGTACCTGATCCTGCGTGATCGGCCGGGCCGAAGCCTTGGTCGCCATTCTCATACCTCCAGCGATGATGGTCAGACGTTCGGAGTGGCTCCGAGATAGAGGCCGGACAGTTCCTGGTCCACTTGCTGCGGAGTGCCGGTCATGGCGACCCGTCCGGTGGTGAGGACCACCGCGGCGGATGCCAGGCCCAGGATGGTGGTGGCGAACTGCTCCACGGCAAGCACCGTGACGCCCTGCGTGGCGACGTCAGCCACCAGGCCGTAGAGCGTCTCGACGATTTGCGGCGCCAGACCCATCGACAGTTCGTCGATGAGCAGGACTGCCGGATCGGCCACCACCGCCCGGGCCAGTGCCAGCATCTGCTGTTCCCCGCCGGACAGCGTGCCGGCCAGCTGCTTGCGCCGGTTCGCCAGCCGGGGGAACTGGGTGAACGCCCGTTGTTCGATCTCGGCGGGTCGGTGGCCCAGGTGGGTGATGAGGCGCAGATTCTCCTCGACCGTGAGGTTGGGGAACACCCCACGACCCTCCGGCACCAGGCACAGGCCGCGCCGGGCGAGCTCGTCCGGCGCGGCCTGGTTGACCTCGCGTCCGGCCAGCAGCACTGTTCCGGCCGAGACCCGGTGCAGGCCCGCGATCACCCGCAGCATGGTCGACTTGCCGGCACCGTTGGGGCCGAGGACCGCGAAGATGCCACCGGCCGGCACCACCAGGTCGATGCCGTGCAGCACCTCGATGGCGCCGTAGCCGGCACGGACACCGCGCAGTTCCAGCAACGGCGGGCTCTCGGGCGCCTCCTGCCGCGCCGCGGCGGTCCCGGACGGGTGGGTTGCCGGGCCGTTCAGGCTCACCGGGCTCGCGATGTCGGTCATGCCGTCCTCTCCGGTGCCGATCCGAGATAGGCCGCGAGTACCGCAGGGTCGGTGCGCACCTGCTGAGGTGTTCCGGTCATCAGGACCTGGCCGAGGTTGAGCACCGTGATCGTCGAACATACCTGCATCACCAGGTCCATGTCGTGTTCCACCAGCACGATCGCCAGGCCGTCGCGGGCCAGACCGGCGAGCAGGGCACCGAGCACCGCGGACTCCTGCTCGTTCAGGCCGGCGGCCGGCTCGTCCAGCAGCAGCAGTCTCGGGCTCGTCGCCAGCGCCCGGGCTACCTCAAGCAGGCGCGCCATGCCGGTGGGCAGGCCGTCGGCTCGTTCGTCGGCGACGTCCAGCAGGCCCGTGCGTTCCAGGGCGGCCTGGGTCTCGGCCTTCGGGTCGCTGTTGTCGCGGGCCCAGCCGCGGCGCAGCTCGGCGGCGGTGAGCACGTTGTCGGCGACCGACAGCACCCCGAACAGTTCCAGCTGCTGGAAGGTCCTGGCCATGCGCAGCCGGGCCCGCTGGTGTGGCACCAGGCGGGTGATGTCCCTGCCGTCCAGCAGCACCGTTCCCGTCCGGGGCCGGACCAGGCCGCTGACGACGTTGAACAGGGTCGACTTCCCGGCGCCGTTCGGGCCGATCAGTCCGGTGATCCGGCCGGCCTCGGCCGAAATCGACACCGAGTCAAGGGCGGTCACGCCGCCGTACCGGACGGTCACGCCGCGCAGTTCGAGGAGTGTGCTCATCGCCCGGCCCCGATACCCAGACGCTCGTCCAGCAGGTTCCGTTCATGATCGGTCAGCGGTTGGTCCATGCCGCTCCATTCCCAGGCGATGGTGGCAGTGTTCTCGGCGTGGTCAGCGGACTCCGGTTCCGTCGGGGCCGCCGGTGCACCCCGCCGGCTCAGCTTCGCCAGCCCGCGGCCGATGTCGGCGGCGACCCCGTTGGGCTGTTCACCGAGCCCGAGACCGACCAGGCCCGGCAGCAGCTGCGAGCCCCGGTTGAACAGGGACGACAGGTGGGCAAAGGTGCTGAACAGGCCGAGCGTCACCGCGCCGAACAGGGCGCCGCTGACCATGCCGGCACCGCCGGCCATCATCAGCAGCAGCAGCGGCAGGCTCGCGAAGAACGAGAACTGGGTCGACGCCGTCTGACCCGACAGCCCGGCCAGCAGCGCACCACCGACGCCGGCCATCCCCGCCGACAACGCGAACACGCTGAGCTTGACCGTGGTCAGTCGCAGCCCGAGCGTCGCGCACGCGGCCGGGCTCTCCCGCATCGCCAGCAGCATCCGCCCGTATCTGGACCGGCGCAGTGCGACCACGCCCAGGCCCATCAGGGCGAAGACGACGGTCAGGACCACGAAGTAGATCCGGTCGTCGCTGACGTTGACGCCGCCGAGATCCAGCCGGGCGGTCGGTACCGAGCCGGATTCGAACAGCGGCACCCGGTAGCCGAACACCGTGATGGACGGCAGGCCGAACAGCCAGAGGTCGCAGAAGCTGGCCACCGCGGCGGTCGACAGCGCCAGGTACAGCCCATGCAGTCGGATCGCCGGCAGTGCGGTGATCGCGCCGCAGATCGCCGCGACGGCGAACGCAGCGATCAGACCGAGCACGTTGCCGTCCTTGGCGGCGTGGGCGAAGGTGAGCGCGCCGACCCCGGCGAAGGTCATCTGGCACAGCGAGATCTGCCCGCCGTAGCCGAGCAGCGGCACCAGCGAGAGCCCGATGATGCCGAGACCGAGACCGGTGCTCATCGAGAACAGCGGTTGGGTCGGCAGGACCATGGCCAGCAGCGTGGCCACGATCAGCAGGGTGCCCGCACCGATGACGAACATGCGGTAGGTCGGCACCGGGAAGGACTCCCGGCTGCGCCGGGCCGCATGGCCACGCAACCGCTGGTGCGGCAGCACCAGCAGGGCCAGGAAGAGCACGATGATGGGGATGGTGGTGGGGAAGCTCTGCAGCCAGGGCACCGTGGACGTGGGCAGGTAGCCCACCGCGTAGCTCTGTGCCAGGCCGATGACGAGCGCGCCGGCGAAGGTCATCGGCAGGCTCCGCAGCTTCCCGATCACCGCCGCCGCGTAGGCGTTGACCACCAGCAGCGTCAGCGGGATCACCGCCAGTTGCAGGTAGGGCGCGATCAGCACGCCGGCCAGCGCCGCGAGCATCGAACCGACGGCCCAGCTGGTCATCGCGGCCCGGTCCGGCCGGCCGCCGTTGAGCAGCACCAGCGACCGGTCGTCGACCACGGCCCGCATGTCCAGCCCGATCCTGGTCCGGTAGAGCAGCAGCCGCAGTCCGACCGCGCACAGCACACCCAGCGCCAGCGTGATCAGCTGGTCCCAGGTCACGAACACGCCGGCGATGTCGACCTTGTTCCCCGCGTAGAACGCCGGGAAGGGACGGCTGACCTGCGGATCCCAGATCCACAGCGCCGCACCGACGAGGGTCAGCATGACGCCGATGGTCACCGCGAGCTTGGTCGCCTCGGTGGCGTCGGTCAGCTTGCGCATCAGCAGCCGTTCGAGGCCGCAGCCGAACAGCGGCGCGAGGATGAGCACCACGAGCGGCAGCGCCAGCCACGTCGGCCAGCCCCAGCCGAACCGCAGCTGCCAGTACGAGAACGCGCCGAACATCCCGAACGCGCCGTGGGCCAGGTTGAACACGCCGGACGTGGTGTAGGTGACCACCAGACCGCTGGCCGCGATCGAGTAGATGGCTGCCGTCACCAGGCCGAAGATCGTATAGGCGATGAGCTCATGCATCCGGTGTTGACCTCCGGGCGGTCAAAAGTGATCAGATCACGCAGTGGACAGCGGGTCCGGCAGATCGCCACCCGGGGCCGGGCAGCGCGCGGTCCCGGGTGGCGATGGTTGCTCGTCGTCTTGCGGAGGATCAGGGTGTTACGGTCGGCGCGTTCTGCGGGTCGCAGTCGTACTTCCCGATCTCCTTGGGGATGACCTGGGTGAACTTGTCCGCCTCGACCTTCATGACGATCCAGCACTCGGACGTCTTGTTCTCCGACGGGGTGATCTCACCCTGCAGGCCGCCGCCGGTCCAGTTCTTGACCTTGCCGACCTCGGTCATCACGCAGGCCCGGGTCACCTGCGACCCGCATGCCTTCACCGACTGGGCGAACAGCAGCCACGAGGAGAAGGCGGTGGAGCTGAAGAAGGTGAGCTTGGCCTTCGGCGCGTGCTCCTTCAGGATTTTCAGGAACTGCGCCACCGCGGGAACGGTGTCGGCGGTCTCGAACGGCGTGGTGGGGATGTAGACGTAGTGGTTCTTCGCGACCTTGCCGGCCAGCGTCAGGTAGGTGGCGTCGTAGAGCTGCGGCGGCGAGATCTGGATGTCCGGGTACCAGTTCTGGGTCGCCATGGCCTGCTGCAGGCCGGCGACCGCGGTGACCGTGGCGTTGACGAAGAGGAACTTGACCCCGGCGTTCTTCATGGCCTGCACGTACGGGCCCCAGTTGACCTGGCCGGCGGAGCTGTACTGGGCGGTGTAGACGAGCTTCCCGCCGATCTTGGTGATCGCCTCGTTGTACGTGTGCTGTTGCCGGGCACCCGCGGCGCCATCGGCGTACAGGGTGCCGATCGCGTTCTGAATGCCGGGGTTGTCGGCGAACAGCTTGTGGAAGCCGCCGACGTTCTGCTGCGTACTCGGGATCGGGTTGAGCGGAACCATCAGCTTGGCGTCGGCGGCCTTGGCACCGACGGTGGCGGCGGTGAAGTTGGGCATCCCGCACTCCACCCAGGCGTCCACGCCGGTGTCGTCGAGGACGCCCATGCTGCCGACCAGGGCGAGATTGCTTGTGCAGCTCGTCTTCACCTGCGGCAGGTAGTTGCTCATCGCGGAGTCACGCTTGTCCAGTGTCAGCTTGCGGCCGTTGATGCCGCCCGCGGCGTTGCACCAGTTGACGAAGGCGTCGGCCCCGTCGAAGATCGGCTGGAGCAGGCCGGGAGCGGCCGACCAGCCGACGTCGGCGACGGTGCCGACCCGGATCTCGGTGTCGGTGACGCCGACATCGGTGGCGCCCTTGGCGTCGCCGGGGCCGCACACTTCGCCCAGGGTGCCGAAACTCCCTGCCGATGCGCCCGCCGTTGCGCCGGCCGGCGCCGTGCTGTTCTGTGTTGTCGGGCTGGGAGCGCCATGGCCGCCACAGGCGGCAAGCGCTAACAGTAATGCGGTGACGGCGGCCAACGCCGCTGTTCGCTGTCGCATGGCTGACCCCTTTCGGTGTATGACCAGATGGTCGTTGAATCTGCTCGGCGCCAGATGCCCCCGTTCCACTGAATGGCATGGCTGGCAACCGGAACAACGGCGAACTCCCGGAGGTCCGAATCGGCGGACCCGCAGCGTCAACACGCCGAGTTCGCTGAACTCCGCGACTACGCGGCTGCCGGATGACCGAGTGTGGCCGAGCCGAGGCCACTCGCTTGCTCGGTGTAGGGATGTCGCGCCGGCCGAAGATCGGGGCGGTGTCCGCGAACTCGCCCACCTGCCCGGCGTACATCACGACCACCCGGGTCGCACGCATCGACGACCACCCATGTCATGGGTGACCAGCAGGACCCAAGGCGTGCCAGTGCACCGCGAGCGTGCGGATCAGGTCGAGAATCTGTGCCGGCGCAACGCCTCGGAAAGTTGGTCGCCGACGGTTCCTGGGCATCATCGCGATGCTCCGGCCGCTGGACAGAGGCGGTCCTGAGGCGGTCCTGACCGCTCACGCGCCCCCGGGCGCGGATGCTAACCGGGCGGTAGCGCTTCCATGTCGACGATCCGGCGGCTGAAGCGCCAGGTGCCCGCGTAGCGGGTCAGTTCGTCCAGGTACCGGCCGAACACCAGCACGATCGGCCCGGTGTCGCGTTCGTACAGCATGGTGAAGTAGGTGCTCGCGACCGCCCGGTCACCGTCAAGCGCGATGGACGGCACCGACAGGAAGTGCTTGTGGTAGACGGTCGGCGCCGACGTGTGCTGGTCGGCGAACGCGATGAGGCTCTCGGTGCCGGTGTGCACGAACATCGGCTCGCCCCGGCGGCGCACGTCGAACACCCCGTCCGGGGTGAAGGTGTCGGCCCAGGTCGCACTGTCACCGTAGTCGAGTGATTCGGCGTACCGCACCATGGTCCGGGCCACCGCGCGTTCGTCCTCGAGTTCGGCTACCCGGCGGCGCAGTTCGGTGATTTCGTCGTCATCCATCGATACCTCTCTTTTGCCGGTCTCGGTCCTCTAGGCGGCGGTCGAGCCGGCCACGTCGAGCAATTCGATCCGGTTGCCTTCGGGATCCTCGACAAAGGCGAACCGGGCACCCGGCCGGAATTCGGTGACCGGTGTCGCAATGGCGCAGCCGAACGCCGCGCACTCGTTGACCAGATCCTCGATATTGCTGACGAACAGGCTCAGATAACGCAATCCGGTGGCCGGCACCGTGCCGGGTGGGTTCGAATCCTGTGGCGCTGGTTCAAGGGCAAGGAGCTTCACGACCGAACCGCCGGCCCCGAACCGCCACATATGTGTTCCCGGAAACTCCAGATCACCGAGGTACGGAAGGCCCAGCACGTCCCGATAGAACGTGAGCGCTTTCTCCGGATCGCGTACGACGATGCCGATCTCGATCGCTTCGTTGTTGATGACCGCTACCATTCCCGCTCCTTACTTGGTGCGCAGTCTCTTGAATCGGACGGCCGTCCGCAGGCGCGGCGATGCCGTTGAGCGGCGCTCAGCCGCCCGGTAGCCGCCAGTCCTCGGGGTACCGATCGCCGGACACCGGATCTGCGGCGAGCACCGCGTCGATGCGGACCAGTACCTCGGCCGGCAGGTCGATGTCACTGGCGGCGGCATTCTCGGCGAGGTGATCGGAGCTCGTACTTCCCGGGATCGGCAGGACCAGGGCGGAGCGGCTGAGCAGCCAGGCCAGCGCGAGCTGACCGGAGGTGATGTCCAGTGCCCGGGCGAGTTCGCCGAGCGTTGCGGCCAGTTGCTGGTTGTGGCGCAGATGATCGCCCCCGAACCGGGGCAGCCGGGAGCGCAGATCCGAGTCGGCGAAGCCGGTGACGCTCTGCAGGCGACCGGTCAGCAGCCCCTTGCCGAGCGGCGCGAACGCGATCAGGGCCGCCCCGAGCCGGTCGCACTCGGCCAGTATCCCGGCTTCCACGCCACGTTCGAACAGCGAGTATTCGCTCTGCACCGAGACCAGCGGGTGCACCGCGGCCGCGCGGCGCAACTGCTGCGGCGTCACCTCGGACACCCCGAGATAGCGGACCTTGCCCTCGGCGACCAGCGTGGCCATCGCCCCGACGGTCTCCTCCACGGGCACCTGCGGGTCGACCCGGTGCAGTTGGTACAGGTCGATGACGTCCGTCCGGAGCCGGCCGAGCGAGGCCTCGACACCGGCCCGGACGTGCTCCGGACGTCCGTCGACCACCCGCCCTGCGGCCGAGTGGTTCGCGACCAGCCCGACCTTGCTGGCCAGGAGTACGCCGTCGCGGCGGCCGGCGAGCGCGGCGCCGAGGCGCTCCTCACCGGCCCCGGCGCCGTATGAGTCGGCGGTGTCGAACAGCGTGATTCCCAGATCGAGCGCTCGATGCACCGCCCGGGTGGCCTGGTCGGCCGAGACCGCGCCGAAGTAGCCGTCGACCAGGCCCATACAACCCAGCCCGATGGCCGAGACGGCAGGCCCGCCCCGGCCAAGGGTTCGCAGCCGCATCGCTCAGCTCCGATCGCCGCGGGTCATGAGCCGAAGTCGTAGGACACTTCGCCCATCGCGCCGGCCGCGAGCAGGCCACCGTCGATGACGAAATCCGAGCCGGTGATGAAGGACGCCTCGTCCGAGGCGAGGAACGCGACCAGCGCCGCGATCTCCTCCAGCGTGGCACCCCGGCGCATCGGGGTGGCCAGCCGGATCTTCTCGGTCATCTCCGCGGCGCCGTCGGACATCGGCGAGGTGACGAGCCCGGGATGGACCGCGTTCACCCGGATACCCCAGCCGACGAACTCCAGCGCGGCCGTCTTGGTCAGCCCCCGCAGCGCCCATTTGCTGGCGTTGTACGCCGGCAGCGCGAAGCCGTAGAAGGCCGCCGCCGAAACGGTGTTCACGATCGCGCCCCCGCCGGAGTCCCGCATCGCCGGTGCGCACAGCTGCATCCCGTACATGGCACCGTCGAGGTTCACCGCCATCACCCGGGACCAGTCCTCAGGCGTGACGGTGGCCAGCGTTTCCAGCACACCGATGCCGGCGTTGTTGACCAGGACGTCGAGGCGGCCGTGCTCCCCGACGACGTCGGCGACCACACCCGCCCAGGCCGCTCGCGAGCTCACGTCGAGCCGGGCGTAGCCGACGCCGTCGCCGATCTCCGCGCTGTCGTGCACGTCGCAGCCGATCACCGTGGCGCCCTCGGCGGCGAACCGGCACGCCTCGGCCGCGCCCTGCCCCCGAGCGGCCCCGGTGACCAGGACCACCTTCCCCGCGAAACGTCCGTCAGCCATGCTCATGCCTCCTTGACCGGCTCGGCGGCGGCGTAAACGCCGGCCTGGTACGCCCACACCAGCGCGTTGCCCAGCGTCGCGCCGCCGGACCAATATGCGCCGTGCCCCGGTGATCCGACACAGTTCCCGGCGCCGTACAGGCCGGGAATCGGTTCGGCGTTGCTGTCGATGACCTGCGCCCGTTCGTTGATCGACGGCCCGCCGTTGGTGTCGAAAGCCGCCGCGCCGATCAGGATCGCGTGGTACGGCCCGGTCGACGCGAACGGGTACATGGTCCGGTTGACGCCGCGGGTCAGCCCGAGCACGCTGTACCCGCGCTCGCCCGGCGCGGTGCCGCGACCGAAGTCCTCGTCGTGCCCGCTCTCCGCGAAGGTGTTGAACCGCGCCACCGTCCCGGCGAGGTTCGCCGCGAAGTCCGGCGCCAGCCGCAGGCCACCGGTTTCACCGGCGAGCTTGGCCAGCCGCTCGTCGATCGCCTCGGCCAGTTCCTCCCAGGTGTCGCCGGAGATCACCAGGTCCCACGGCTGACCCGGGTACGGCACGGGGTACTTCACGCCCATCTCGGGATTCTTCGCCAGCGCGTCGTCGTACACCTGGAACAGCACGGTGTTCTCGTACGCCTTGGTGGTCGCGTCGTAGACGGTGTGGATCCGCCCGCGCTCGTTGTAGTGTGCCTTCTCGTTGACGACGCGTACCCCGTGCCGGTTCACCAGCACCATGCTGTCGCCGTACAACCAGAAGGCCATCGAGTCGGAGCGATGGGTTTCGCGCACCTCCTCGACCGCCATCTGGCCCCACCAGACGCTGTCGATGTTCTCGGTCATGGCGCCGAGCTGCTGTGCGATGCGCAGGAACACACCGGTGTTGGTCTTCGGTGCGGTCACGCCCCACACCGTGCCGCGCAGCATCTGGGTGCGCAGCTCCTCGTCGTGGAAGAAGCCACCACTCGCGAAGATCACCGCCTTGCGGGCGCGCACCGTGACAGTTCCCAGTGCGGTGCTCGCGGCGACCCCGACGACCTCACCGGCGGCGTTGACGAAGGCCTGCTCCACCCGGTGTCCGGTGCGCACCTCGATACCGGCACGCTGGCTGTGCGCGTAGAGCAGGTCGACGGTGGCCTGCCCCTGCCCGGGACCGTGAATCCCGCCGGTGTCGGCCATCATGGCGCGGCCGTACTCCACCTTGTTCTCCGGCAGTTCGCTGTGGTATTCGATGTGGCCCTGCGGGTTGAACACCGCATCCGGCGTCACGCCGTCGCTGAACACCGAGCCCATCGCGCCGATCTCGTTGAGCTCTTCGGTGGCGACGGACGCGACGTCGTAGTACGTCTCGAACATCCGGTACGTCCGCGCCGGGATGCCGAGGGTGCTGGAGTTCGGGTCGTAGCGAGAGGGGTAGGACAGCCGGGCCATCAGCCGCAGGCAGTCCTCCTTGGGGTCGGCGATGCCGGCCGCGCGCATCTGCGGGTTGTTGGGAACCCAGTACTCCCCCGACGAGATCCGCATCATGCCGCCGACCTCATCGTCGGCCTCCAGCATCACCACCCCGCAGCCGCGCCCACGTGCGATCGAGGCCGCGACGAACGCCGCGAACCCCGACCCGACCACGACCACGTCGGTCTCGGCACTCCAGCTCCGCGGGGGGCGCATACTCTGCATGCCTGCCATCGGTCACGTTCCTTTCGCGTCTTCAGCCATCGAAGGTGCCGTAGGTGCTGCGGAAGTAGAGCAGTGGTACTTCGAGCTCGCGCGCTGAGCGGCTCCTGTACGGCCGCAAGGATGTTCACGGCGAATCGAGCGACAGCAACGAGAACGTCTGGCAGGTCATCCCGATGGAGCCCTCGAGCCGGCCTGTCTTGGCCGAGAGCGGGCGGCGATCCTCCTGCCGGCTGGCTCAAATGCCCTGATCGGCGATGGACAACCCGAACTGCAGGGCGCCGTAGGCCATCAGGATCGGTTCGGCGACATTGCTGTTGTGCAGGCTTCCGGCGTGAATGTCCCGCCAGGCCCGCTGGATCGGATTCAGTTCGTGCAGCGCCCGTCCGCCTGAGTTGGTGAACACCCGGTCCACGGCGGAGCCCGCCACCTGGGTGGCGCGCACCTGGTCGAGACGGCTGCGTGCACGCAACTCGATCGGGATCTCCTTGCCGTCACGGGCGAGCGCCATCATCTCGTCGAGATCGCGCATCATCTGCAGCCGGGCGCCGTCCAGCTCACCGGCGGCTTCGGCCACCCGCACCTGCGAGAACGGCTCCTCCGCCACGCGGGAGCCCTTGGAGATCCGGACCCGGTCGGCGGTCCAGGCGATGTGCTCGTCCAGCGCACCCTGCGCGGCACCGAGCAGCGGCGCGGTGATCCCGAAGCTGAACACCGACCCGAACGGCAACTGGTAGATCGGCGATTCGCTGGTGACACTGCCGGAGGTGAACGGGTGGGTGCGGTGCTGCGGGACGAAGGCGTTGTCCACGACGACGTCGTTGCTGCCCGTTCCGCGCAGACCCACCACGTGCCACACGTCGTCGACGACGTAGTCGGTGCGTGGCAGCAGGAAGCACAGCCGGCGCACCGTGCCGTCCGCTTCGGTCGCGGCACCGCCCAGGATCACCCATTCGGCGTGGTCGGACCCGGACGAGAATGACCACCGACCGTTCAGCCGATACCCGCCGTCGACGATCTCGACCTTGCCCCGCGGCGTGTACGAGGAGCTGATCAGCACGTCGCGGTCGGCGCCCCAGACGTCCTCCTGCGCCTGCTGCGGCATGAGCCCCAGCTGCCAGCTGTGCACCCCCACGACGGCGTACACCCAGCCGGTGGAGGGGCAGGCAGCGCCGATGATCATCGCTGCCTCCATGAACACCTGCGGGTCGTACTCGAAGCCGCCGTACACGGCCGGTTGCAGCAAACGGAACAAACCGGCTGACTTGAGATCGTTGATCGTCTCGTCGGAAATACGCCTGGCGTTCTCGGTGTCGAAGGCGCGCTCGCGAAGCACGGGTGCCAATGCGCGGGCCTTGTCCAGCATGTCGTCCGGGCTCATGCCCGACCTCCTTGGATCCTCGCGACGAGCTCCGGCAGCGCGGTGCTCTAGGACACTCTGCGATCGAGAAGTGTTCTTGTCCACCAACACATCCCAATCAGCGGCACGGCGACCGGCCGGGATCAGGACGTCGGCAGCGCAACCGATAGATGTCGGCTCAAATCGCCGGCCAGCTCGATGCGGATCAGTCGGTCGGCGAACCGCCAGCCGTCGGCGTCCAGGACGAACATGTCCCGGTAGCTGCCCGCCGCCACCACCTGCAGCGCCAGTTCCGGCCGCGCCTGCAGCACGGTGAAGTAGGCCCGCCCGGTAGCGGTACCGGCCTCCCGGTCCTCGTCGACGATCAGATTGGTCGTCACGTGCTTCGTCGACGGGGTACCGTCCTCGAAGCGGCGAACCGAGTTCGCAAACGCGTTGTGCACCTCGTCCGAGCCGGTGAAGGTGACAATGCCGGCCGGGCCAGAGGTGCGCAGGGTCGCTTTGCTGAACAGGCCGGCCATGCCCGCGAGGTCGCCGCTGTCCAGCCGTTCGGCATAGGTGTACACAAGCCTGGCGATCGCCGCGTAGGTGGATTCCATCGGCTGACCGTACGGCCGGTCACCGCGGCCTCGGGTGGCCTCGTGCCACCAGGCGGGACCACAGCAATCTCGACCGCACCAGCGGCACCGGAGAACGCAAGCCGGGCGGTATCCGGATTTGTTCGGGTGTAACGACCCGAGCAGCGGCCGTCAGCCGGCCTATGGAACTGTGGAGGGGTGGATCCCGCGTTCGTACTTGTGCATAGCTACTACGAGCAGCAGATTCCCGTACCTGACGGCTGGGACAACCGGCCGTGTGGGTATCTGCTGTTCGGGCCGTCGTATGACCACATGGCGCAGGATGCCCGCGTACGCGGCTGGGACGTCGACCAGGTCCCCGGCCAGCATCTGCACCAACTCGTCGATCCAGACGCGGTGGCCGCTCGCATTGTCACTATGACCAGAAGGTGGCGCTGGCCGGCCGACGGGCGTTCATGCCGCACGCGGGTGCCGGCGGTACTGGTCGGCGGTGTCCAGACCGCTGCCGGACCGCAGCCGCCGGTGACCCGGCGCCCTCGGTGCGTCCAGCAGGACGCCCCGAGCAGCCAGGCCACCGGCAAGCCGATGGATAGCTCGGTGGGCTACTTCTCCTGCTGCTCCCGCTGCTCGATGATCAGGCGGAGCAACCACACCCGCAGGAACTGTGCGAAGGAGTAGCGCAGGAACACCCCGGACCCCGTCACCGCGCACGCGATACCCAGCATCGCGACGATCTGCGCATCGCTCTGGTTCAGCGGGTTGTCGGTGTTGTAGGACAGGAAGTAACCGACCACGCCGAGCACGATGCCCAGTAGCGCGAGCAGCATGCCCAGCCGGGCCAGGACCCGGTCCCGGCCCGGTGCGGGCGCCGGCAGTTTCATCTCCGCGATCCGCTCCCGGAAGGCATCGACACGGGTGCCTGGTTGCACATCGACGCTCATGGCTCTCCTCGACAATGCTCGTTCGGCGATGGGCTCGACCGTGATGCCCTGCGGCCACTGTTCACGCCGGGGTACCGCGGGTCAACTCTGGTGTCTCATCCAGTGGCACCGTTCGCCACGCAACCCCCGGCATCAGGTCTACCGTGGCTGGATGGTCACGTTCGCTTCTATCGACGCTGCCTTGGCGGAGATCGCCGCCGGCCGGCCGGTGGTCGTCGTCGACGACGAGGACCGCGAGAACGAGGGCGACCTGGTGTTCGCCGCCGAGCTGGCGACCCCTGAGCTGGTGGCGTTCATGATGACCCATTGCCGCGGCCTGATCTGCGTACCGATGAAGTCCGACGCCCTCGAACGGCTCGAACTCGGTCCGATGGTGGCGCGGAACACCGAAAGCATGGGGACCGCGTTCACCGTGTCCGTCGATGCCCGGGAGGGCATCAGCACCGGAATCTCGGCCGCCGACCGGTCCCGCACCATCCGGCTGCTGGCCGATCCGACCACCAAAGCCACCGCGATCGCACGTCCCGGTCACGTGTTTCCGCTGCAGGCCCGGCCGGGCGGGGTGCTGCGCCGCGCCGGTCACACCGAAGCCGCGGTGGACCTCGCGCGGCTGGCCGGGCTACGTCCGGCCGGCGCCATCTGCGAGATCGTCAACGCCGACGGCAGCATGGCACGGCTGCCTGAGCTGTCCGCGTTCTGCGAGCGCCATCACCTGCTGCTGATCTCGATCGCCGACCTGATCAGCTACCGGCGACGCTACGAGCAGCAGGTCGAGCGGGTGGCCATCGCCGAGCTTCCGCTCGACGCGGGCAAGTTCCGCGCGCTCGGCTACCGCAGCCTGATCGACGGTACCGAGCACCTGGCGCTGCTCACCGGTGAGATCGGGGACGGCACGGATGTGCTCGTCCGAGTGCACTCGGAATGCCTGACCGGCGACGTGCTGGGCTCGCAACGCTGTGACTGCGGTGCCCAGCTCCGCGCCGCACTCGCAGCGGTCGCCCGGGAGGGGCGAGGCGTGGTGATCTACCTCCGTGGGCATGAGGGTCGCGGCATCGGCCTGCTGCACAAGCTGCGTGCCTACGCGTTGCAGGACGCCGGTGCGGACACCGTCGATGCCAACGTTCGACTGGGCCTGCCGGCCGACGCCCGGGACTACGGGATCGGCGCCCAGATCCTTGTCGACCTGGGGGTGCGGAGCATGCGGCTGCTGACCAACAACCCCACCAAACGCGCCGGTCTGGAAGGCTACGGACTCGAGATCATCGGACGGGTCGGGATCCCGGTCCGGTCAAATCCGCACAACCTCCGCTACCTGCGCAGCAAGCGTGACCGGATGGGCCACGATCTGTCGGGACTGCCCTGGTACGACGACGATGTGTCGTGGGCTGCTCTGGCACACCGTGGCGTCCGCGGCGCCACCCCCGCCGATCATCGCGGCCGGGTGAGCATGTTCGGCCTTGCCTCCGAGGACAACGACCCGGCCTGAGCCCCGGGTGTCCACTACAGGCAGTAAGCCAGCGGCACGGGTCATACCGGTAGCCTTAGGACGCGGGGGACGGCGGCCGTTGCTACCCGGACAAACACCTAGCAGTCGTGATCTGGAGGAGCGGGTGGCGCTGGCACAGCGGATCTCCACGAGGAATGCCCGCTTCCAACAGTGGCAGGCGCTGCTGACGAATCGGAACAAGCGGCAGCGTTCCCGCGAGTTCCTCGTGCAAGGCGTGCGGCCGATCAGCGTCGCCGTCGAGCAGGGCTGGCCGATCCGGACCTTGATCTTCGACATGCAACACCAGCTCTCAGGCTGGGCCCTGGATCTCCTCCACACGACTCGCGTTGAGCAGGTGGCCATGGCCCCCGAGCTTCTTGTCGAGCTGGGCGAGAAGAACGAGGACGCGCCTGAGGTCATCGCGGTGATGGAGATCCCGGACGACAACCTCGGCCGCATCAAGGTATCCGGGGACTTCCTTGGTGTGCTTTTCGACCGGCCGACGAGCCCGGGCAACATCGGCTCCATCATCCGCTCCGCGGACGCCTTCGGCGCCGATGGTGTCATCGTGACCGGCCATGCCGCCGACGTCTACGACAGCAAGTCGGTGCGGGCGAGCACCGGGTCCCTCTTCGCACTGCCGACCGTCCGGGTCCCGTCAGCGCAAGAGGTGATGGTCTGGCTCGACGCGCACCGGGCAACCGGAACGCCGGTGCAGGTCGTCGGCACGGATGAGCATGGCGATGCCGATATCTTCGACTTCGACCTGACCGGTCCGACGCTGTTACTGATCGGCAACGAGACCAAGGGACTGAGCTCGTCCTGGCGTGCGCTGGCCGACCATATGGTCAGGATCCCCATGGCTGGCAGCGCCAGCTCACTCAATGCTGCCAACGCCGCGACCGCGGTGCTCTACGAGGCTGCCCGTCAGCGCATCGCACGGAGCCGGCGTTCTTAATCGCTGGACGGATGGCGGGCGGCGGCGGTAGCGTTCCAGCGACCGTGGTCCGGCCTGTGGGGGTGAGCACCGTGACCGTTGTAGCGATGTGGGTGCTCCCCATTCCCGTCACGGTCGGGCGACTGCAGTAGGCGCCGCCCGGGAGCGTCTCTTTGGGATCTCCCGAAAGGTGACACCGATGAACACACTCGTCATCACGCGCGTCGCCGAGCGGCAGTGGCATGCCCTCGACGACGACCTCGTGGTCGGCCGCGGCGACGCCTCGCCCCGCCCGGACGGCCGCCTCTTCCTGAGCATCGACGCCTGGCACGACGACGTCTTCGCCCGCCTCGCCGAGGCCATGCTGGCCGCCCTGCCGCGGCCGCTGTACACGGTCGTGGACGAGGCCGACCCCGACCTGCGAACCCGGTGGGTGCAGGCCGGCCTGACCACCCGCCGCCGCGAGTGGGAGTACGTCATGTCGAGCGGCGGCGACGGTGCAGTACCACCGCCGGGTCTGGCGCTCTTGCCCATCGGCACCGCCGAGCTGGACCCGCTGCGCCACCTGGACCAGACGATCCGCGCCGAGATCGAAGCCACGATCGGTTGGGATCAGATGCCGGCGGCGGTACTGTCCCGACCGCTCGACCCCACCCATTACGTGGTCGCCGCCGAGCTCGACGCCTACGTGGGCCTGGCCCGATTGGCGCTACTGCCGAGGCACACGAGGATCGGCCTCATCGCGGTCCGGTCCGGCCACCGCCGCCGCGGCATCGCCCACGCCCTGCTCGCGCAGATCCTGGCCGCCACCCACGCCCGCGGCGTCGCAACGGTCTCCGCAGACGTGCATGAGGCCAACACCGCGGCTATCGCCCTCTTCGAGGCCGCCGGCGCGCGCCGCACCGGCAGCAACCTCGAGCTGGTGATCCACTGATGCCCAAGGCAACCGACGGCATCCAGCTGGAGGGCACCGTGCTGGAGTGCCTGCGCGACGCCAAGTTCCGCGTCGAGCTCACCAACGGCCACATCGTCCTGGCCCACATCAGCGGCAAGATCCGCAAGAACTACATCAAAATCCTGCCGTTCGACCGCGTGCTGGTCGAGCTCAGCCAGTACGACCTGACGAGGGGCCGGATCCTCTTCCGGTACCGCAACTAGCTCTCGGAAACGAAGGACGGCGCCGGTCTCCCGGCGCCGTCCTCGTCAGTGCTCTGCAGGTCTTCGGCTGCCGTGCGGGCCTCGACCTGGATCGACTCCGGCCGGACAACAGCGGATGCTACGTACCCTGCAGGCAAGGCCTCCGGTAGCCTGGCGCGGTGCCGATTCGAATCGCCGTCCTTGACGACTACCAGAGTGCTGCCCAGTCAAGTGCCGATTGGACGCCTCTGCGCGACCGAGCCGACGTCACGTTCTTCACCGACCACGTCGCCGACCCGGCTGACCTGGTGCGCCGGCTGGAGTCGTTCGAAGTGGTCGTGGCGATGCGCGAGCGGACGGCGTTTCCGGCGTCCATTCTCGACAGGCTGCCCAATCTGGCGCTGCTGGTCACCACCGGTCCGTTCAACGCGGCAATCGACGTCGCGGCCGCACATGCCCGCGGGATCGTGGTGTGCGGCACCGGCTCCGTACCGCACACCACGGCCGAGCTGACCTGGGCGCTCATCATGGCGGTCACTCGGCGGGTAGCTGCGGAAGATGCCGCACTGCGTGCCGGGCGGTGGCAGACTACGATCGGCCCTGAGCTGGCCGGATCGACCCTCGGCATCCTCGGGCTGGGCAATATCGGCGCGCGGATCGCCCGGTATGCGCAGGCCTTCGACATGGACGTCGTCGCCTGGAGCGAGAATCTCACCAGTGAGCGCGCCGAGGCGGTGGGCGTGAAGCTCGTCAGCAAGCAGGAGCTGTTCGAGCGCGCCGATGTGGCGACCGTCCATCTCAAGCTGAGCGAACGCACGACGAACCTGATCGGGCGGCCCGAACTGGAGCTGCTGGGCCCGCGCGGATATCTGGTGAACACCTCGCGCGGGCCGATCGTGGACGAGTATGCCCTGGCCGCGGCCCTGTCGGAGGGAGTCATCGCCGGCGCGGCCCTGGACGTGTTCTCCGTCGAGCCGTTGCCGGCGGACCACCCGCTGCGGCTCGCGCCGAACACCGTCCTGACGCCGCACATCGGCTATGTCTCGGAACCGATGTACCAGCGATTCTTCGGCGACGCGGTGGAAGACATCGTGTCGTGGTTGCAGGGCACCCCGGTTCGGGTGATCTCGGCCGGGTAACACCGGCCGGGCTCACGACCGAGGTAGTCGTGGCCGCGGTCCGCTGGTATCCGCGCTTCAACCTCTCGTATCGCGACGAGGTCGAGGTCGATCACTTCACCGCCTACCGGTGAGCGCAGCGGTTCACGCCACTGCTGGCCGGCGCCGCCGCGGTCTACCACGAACTCGCCATCGACACCCCGCCCACGCTGCGGGTCGCGGCGGCGTCTACCGAACTCGCCCAAGCGATCTGACTGCCCATCCGGCACTGGCCTCAGAGCCTGTTGGTAGAGCAGCGGCGGCACGCTATTTGCCATCGTCTGGCCAACGCCAGACAAGCCCGGCCCCGCTGGTGTTGAGCCAACGCCAGTATGGTTTGCGGTCGTAGATCTGCCATTGTTTGTTGTCCCAGCAGCCAACCATTGGGTTACCGTCGGGGTCGAGTTCGTCTAGATCGAACACGTAGGTCTCGTAGTTGCTTGCACCGGGGCCGCTAACGAAGCGGTCCGGTGGCAAGTCACCGATCCGGTGTCCGGCGACCTGCCAGCTTTCGTCGGCGAACCACTCCAGGATGTTCGAACCCAAATCTCCGCCGATCCCGTCGCCGACCGTGTGCGCCAAACGGTGATGTACCGCCCAGAGGTCCCGGATCGGACGGGGTGCCGGACCAGCCAGCGACGGAACGTCGATGGTTGGATCAGCAAGGTGCGGGGCGGCGCCGACGACAAGATCTATCGAATCGCTGTCCGCCGCCGCGAACGAGTCGAGGCTTGTCGGCGGCACCCCTTCGTCGTGGTCATCGTACCGCCACCAGGTGACATAGCCGAGGTTGACGTCACCGTCAGGCCCGGTGAGTAGTGCCAATGCCAGGGTGCGGTGATGCGCGGCGGCAACGAACTTGGGCGCCTTGACGGCGATCGGCGCCCACACCAGCCGGAGGGCCTCAGTCAGTCCGGCAGTGGCCGGGATGCCCCAGGGGTTGCTGGGGAACGCGACATCTCCGACCCCGCCGGCCAGCAGCAAGCCGACCACGTTGTACTGCTTGCGGGTCTCGTGACGGACAAACTCCTGGATCACATCGAGGCGGCGCGAGGCCACCATAGTCCGAGATATCCGTTGATGCACCACGACAAGTCGGGTAAACATCGCGGGGTTGTCTGCGGCGTGCGCCACGGAGACTTCGGCCACGGTCTGGTGGAACTTCTCGAGCAACGCTGCCGCCTGGTCGGCCGGCATCGGCGCACCGCCGTCGAGGACGGCGGCGAACAGTGGTGAGGCGTCCAGTATGGCCGGTGGCGGCTCGGGGAGGTCCGGCTGTTCGATGTGTGGCTGCTGCGCATAGGCGTACCGTCCCGGGTTGCCTCGGGCCGGTAGGGCGCGCAACTCGTCGGGGGAACGGCTCGCCCGCCATTGTTCGTGCTCGCGACCCTGTGCTGCCAGCTCGGCCCGGTCCCGACGCTCGCGGGCCAGCACCAACGGATCGTCCGGTTGCTCGCCGTCCCATCGGGCGATGTCACCTAGCTCGGGTGTTGGCTCGGTGGGCCGGTCGCGCGCCGCCTGCTCGAGCGACCTGGCGAGAACTCGGGCCGGATGCCAGTATGCCTCATCGCTGTCGATGGCGGCCTGCGCCTCGTGGTCCGGCAGGCCGCCCAACTCCCGGTCGAACCGGTCGAGCGCGGCCTGCTCGAGTGTCCTGGCACGGGTCTGCGCATCGCTGTAGCGGCGCAGGTACGCATCCCACTCGCTGGCCAGGTCGTCCTCTGGGACAGCGACCCGCTCCACAAAGAAGGTGAACGCGTCGATGCCGGCGAGCCGGCTGTGGTCACTGACGATCTTGCCGCGCAAGATCTCATGGGGTGTTTTCGGTGTTACTGCTGGTCCAGCCGCGCCGGCGGCACGAACCTGGTCGGGTCGCAGGCTCACCGGCACCGGCCGGCCGAACAAGGCGATCTCAACGTTGATTTCGTGGCTGGTCTGCGACAGCACCGTGCCGCGCAACCCGGCGAAAGCACCGTCGACCACTTCAATGTCGCCCACGATTGACACCCTACGAGGAGGTGGGGCCAACCGCGAACCGCGCTCCAAGTCCAACACCCGCCTGATCCCCTTTGCCATCAGGCTCTAACGCGTCTTCCGATTCCACAACGCATCTGCGCCCTGGCAGCATCCGCACGCCCTCGGGCGAGCATTGCCACACCTCGATGCACGTCCACACCCGATCGGCTACTGCCAACGCCTGGCATCGGCAGGCCGCGCGACTGCAGAGACCGGCCGCCGGGCGCCGTTCACTCGCCCAAAGCGGTGAGAGCGCCGACTCCACCACCGTGCGCGGGCCGCCGCGTCCACGCATCGTCCAGCGCCGGCGACGCCAGCACCGACGGAACGACGTTCCCGACCCAAGAGCAGGACGAGCTCGCGGCCCCCAGACGAAATAACGATATTTCAGAGGGACACTCGGAGCGTATGGCCGGGCGCGATCACAGTCAACTGCGGGTTCTTGACTACCCAAGGCACCTGGGTCTATGTTTCGGTCCCGACGCAGGCGTCGGATGCCGCAGTCAAGATAACGTTATCTCGCTCCACCGCCAAAGGAGTGAACATGCTCAAACGGATCCTCACATGTACCGTCATCACAGCGCTGGTCATGACCGGCTTGTCGGTTCCGCATCCAGCGGCTGCTGCCGCGCCGAGTCCGGCACAGCAGTGGACCGAGGTCCAAAACCTCATCTCGCCCATCAAAGGCGTCTGGACCACGCAGGACTATTCGGGCGCGGTCAGCGACACCATGCCGAACACAGCACTCGCCGGCAACGGTGACATCGGTGTCACCTCCGGTGGCGGCGTAGGCTACAAAACGTTCCACCTTTCCAAAGGGAACTTCTGGGCAAGCAACAGCCCGCGTTTCGTGGCCCTGGGGTCAGTGAGCATCAGCGGCGTCGGCGGCTCAAGCTCGGGCTCCGGGAATCTGGCGATCGGCGCGGCCGCCTCCGCGTCGAGCTCCCACTCGGCCTTTCCGCCTTCGCGGGCCGTCAACGGTGCCTGGACCAGCGGCTACGAAGGTTGGGTCTCCGAGGTCGGCAAGCCACAGTCGCTGGTCGTCGACCTCGGCTCGCCGAAGTCCTTCACCCGCTACGTCGTTCGGCACGACTCCGCCGCACGCCCAGCCGAGACCGCCAACAACACCAAGAACTTCACCTTCGAAACGAGCGAGAACGGCACCTCCTGGACCGTCCGCGACACCATCACCAACAACACCGCAGCAACCACCGACCGCACAATCACAGCGGTAACCGCCCGCTACATCCGCCTCAACATCAGCGAACCGACACAAGGCACCACCAGCGACTCCATCAACAACCCCCGCGCCCGCATCGGACAACTCGAGGTCTACGGACCAGGCGGGAGCCCGCCGGCCGCCGGCCCGTTCCGGGAGGAGCAGAACATCCTCAAGGGCGACATCGACACCACGATGACGATCAGCGGTGTCCCTGTCGTGCTGAAAACCTGGACTGCTGCCAATGACCCGCTGGTCGTCACATCCATTCAGTCCACCGGCACCACTCCGGTGCGGCTGAAGATCGACACGACTGCGGGCTCGCCGCGGCCGGCGTCCGGTTTCACCAACACCGCCGGCGTTTCCGGTACGACCACGTGGGCGACACGGCGCACGCCGGCCAGCTCGGCGTGGGTGTCCGAGGCGTCGATGGCGACCCGCGTCCTCGGCGCTTCCACCACCGTCACCAGCTCCGGTGCCACCGCGTCTCACACCGTCGACCTGCCAGCAGGCGCAACCATCCGGATCGTCACTGCCGTCGCGGGCGGCGGCACGAACCCGACCAACACGGTGAACCCCGCGCTCACATTGTCCAATGCACAGTCGAGCTCCACTGTGGACAGCCTTTATACCCAGCACACTGACTGGTGGAAGTCGTACTGGCTCCAGTCGTACGTCGACCTGAACGACGACGTGCTGGAGAAGTTCTACTACGGCCACCAGTACCTGCTCGGATCTTCGGTCCGAGCGGGGAAGACCGCTCCTGGGCTGTACGGCATCTGGGCCACGAGCGACAACCTTCGGTTCAGCGGCGACATGCACCTCAACTACAACTTCCAGGCCAACTTCTACGGCGTCTACTCCAGCAACCGGCCCGAGCTGGCACTTCCATACGTCGACGCCATCCAGAACTTCGTGCCCGAAGCACGCCGCAGGGCGCGGCAAGATCTCAGCCGGGTCAAGGCCGACTACGTCGCCACTCGCTTCCCCGGCGGCATGCCCAGCGGACTGCTCTTCCCCGTCGGTATTTCACCGTTCGGTTCCGTTGCAGACGACTCCTACCATCAGCAGGTCGTGAACTCGCTGTTCGCGGCCACGCAGTACATCGCCTACTACGACTACACCAGGGACAACACGTTCCTCACCAACGTGGGATACCCCTTCCTCAAGGAGGTCGCGGCCTTCTTCCAGAACTGGCTGGAGTTCGACGCGGGCGCACAGCGCTACAACCTGCGGGCCGGGCCGCACGAGGGCACGTGGGCACGGAACTCGAGTTCCGACCTCGGCCTGCTCCGCTATCTACTCACCTCCCTCATAAACGCAAGCTCCACGCTGAACGTCGATGCCGGGCTGCGGGCTACCTGGCAGGACATTCTGAACAAACTCGCACCCATCCCCACAACCGTCTACAACGGCCAGACGGTCTTCGCTCTTGGAGACGCGGGCACATTCTCCGGCAGCGACACCAGGCCCTTCCACCCCGGGGACAACACCGTCAATCTGGAGTTCATCCACCCAGGCGAGGTTCTCGGCATCAACTCGCCGGCCGCAGACCGGCAGATGGCTATCAACACCATCAACGCCATGAACTCCTGGGGCCAGGAAAACAGTTTCCCCAAGGTATTCACACAGGCGGCACGGGTGGGATATCCGGCCCAGGCTTTGATCGATCAGCTCAAGAATCAGATCAACCAGTGGACGGTCGCGAACCTGCGGATCTATGATCCGTCGCACGGGCTCGAGAAAGCCGGCGCGATCGAGGCCGTAAACAACCTGCTCCTGCAGAGCAGCAACGGTGTCATCCGCCTCTTCCCGGTGTGGCCGTCCAACAAGGACGCCAGCTTCGTCAATCTCCGCGAGAAGAACGCTGTGGTTGTATCCAGCCGCATCCAGGGCGGCCGGGTGCAGTACGTCGATTTCACCACGCACGTGGGCGGGCAAGTGCGATTCCAGAACCCGTGGCCTGGTCAATCGATTACCATCACACGCGTCGGCGGCGGTTCTGTCAGCTACAGTGAAAGCGGCGGAGTCGTCACGTTCACCGGAGCGGCCGGAGCCAGCTTCACGATCAACGCGCCCTGAGTGATCCAAACGCCCGGGCCGGCGGCGTGCCCACCTGCCGCCGGCCCGGGCGCCCTTTGATGGTGGAAAAGCTGGCCTCGGCCACGGCGTTGTCGAAGCCGCGCCCGTGACCCGGCGCCGGGTCGTCTGGGTTCTTGATCCGGCGCTTGGATGCTCGGTATCCGTGCCGGGCTCGCTCCTTCGTTGGCGGAAGGATGAGCGTTACTGCCAGAAGTTGGGGTTAGCTGGCCTGCCACCGGGGACCGGACGGGTAGGTGTAGTCGGCCAGGCTTTCCGCCCGCATGGTGGAGCTGAACCCCGGTGACAGCGGTGCGAGGTAGCGGCCCCCGCGTAGCCGGACCGGGTCGGTGAAGTGTTCGTGCAGGTGGTCGACGTACTCGATGACGCGGTTGTGCATCGAGCGGGACACGGCCACGTAGTCGAACATCGAGAGGTGCTGGACCAGCTCGCAGAGGCCGACCCCGCCGGCGTGCGGGCAGACCGGGACGCCGAACTTGGCGGCGAGCAGCAGGATCGCGACGTTCTCGTTGACCCCGGCGACGCGGGCGGCGTCGAGCTGGACGAACGAGACCGCGTTGAGCTGCAGCAGTTGCTTGAACACGACACGGTTCTGCACGTGCTCACCGGTCGCGACCGGGACCGGTGCGATACGCCGGGCGATCTCGGCGTGCCCGACGACGTCGTCGGGTGACGTCGGCTCCTCGACCCACCAGGGCTGGTACGGCGCGAGGGCCTTCACCCACTCCACAGCGGTGTCGACGTCCCAGCGCTGGTTCGCGTCGACCGCGATCCGCACGTGCGGCCCGCAGGCCTGCCGCGCGATCCGCATCCGGCGCAGGTCGTCCTCAAGATCGGCGCCGACCTTGAGCTTGATCTGGGTGAAACCGGCGTCGACCGCCTCCCGGCACAGCCGGGTGAGCTTCTCGTCGGAGTACCCCAGCCAGCCCGGCGACGTCGCGTAGGCCGGGTAGCCGTCCTCGAGCAGCGTCCGGACCCGCTCCTCGCGGCCCTGCGCGCCGCGGCGCAGGATGTCGAGGGCCTCCTCGGGCGTGATGGCGTCGGTGAGGTACCGGAAATCGACCAGGTCGACGAGGTCCTCGGGGGTCATCGAGGCGAGCAGCTGCCACAACGGCAGACCGGCCCGCTTCGCCTTGAGATCCCACAGCGCGTTGACGACCGCGGAGATCGCCATGTGCATGACGCCCTTCTCCGGGCCGAGCCAGCGCAACTGCGAGTCGTGGACAACCTCCCGCCAGAGGCCACCGAGGTCGTCGAGGACCTCCTTGACCAGACGTCCGACGATATAGGGCCGCAGCGCCAGGATCGCTGCCGTCTGGACCTCGTTGCCGCGCCCGATGGTGAAGGCGAATCCGTGCCCCTCATGCCCGTCGACCGCGTCGGTGCGCAGCACCACATAGGCCGCCGAATAATCGGGGTCAGGGTTCATCGCGTCGGAACCGTCTAGGTGCTGCGAGGTCGGGAACCGCACGTCGTAGGTGTCCAGCGACACGAATCGGTTGGTCACGAATTCTCCAGGTGTCGAACGTTGCGTAGCTGGCCGATCCCTGACACGTCGACACTCGCTGGCCTGGTTTCTGGGCCGGTGAAGCCGGCACGCAGCCCGAAGAGCCCGACGAGGATCGCCTCAGTGGCGGCGATGCCGGCGTTGCTGTCCCGGTTGGCGACGCCGCGCTCGGCGACCCGGTAACGACCGCCGCCGGTCGACTCCATCGCCTGACCCCACAGCCCGCCGGAGGTGCTCGCGTGGATCCGCGACAGCAGGTCCACGGCCAGGTCCGGTCGGCCGAGGCGGCACAGTCCGTAGGCGGTGGCGCCGGGCCATGCGCCGAACGCGCCGGCGGCGCCGTGGTCGGGCCGGTCGGAGCGGGGCGCGACCGGGTCGTCGGGCGACAGCGCCCGCATCCAGTCGCCGTCGAGCAGGTGCCCGGTCACGAAGCGGACCATCTCGGTGCGTACGTCCTCGCCGAGGTCGTCGGCGAGCTCGGCGGCGACGAGTGCGAAGTCCAGCACGTGCCCGATCGTCTCATCGCCCTCCGGATGCGCGATGTTCCACCGGCCGCCGCCCGCGTACTGCCCGACGACCGCGGCGGCGAGTTCCGCCGCGTCGGCCTCGGCCCGCGCTGCCTCCTCGGCGAGCGGCACCCGGCCGTTGCCGTCGAGGCGGCGCAGCAGGGCGGCGAGTGAGCGCAGCATCCCGGCGTAGCCGGCGTTGAACGACACGACGGCGTCGCGGTAGTTCGGCACGCACTCCAGCAGCTCCCACGGGTCGCGGCCGAAGTCGACGAGCACTCCTCCGCCGAACGAGGCACGCCGCTCGCGGGGGCGGTAGGCCATCGCGCGTAGGTGGTCCAAGACGGTCGCGTCGCCGGCCTTCTCAGTCAGCAGGGCGAGGTCCCCGGTCACGCCGACGTACGCCTGCACCGTACGGAACAGCGCGTGGTCGTTGGCCGCGTAGTGATTGCCTACGGGCAGCAGGTTGCGGGTGTCGAACGAGTGGCAGTGCTCGTAGGGCTGGCCGAGCGCGGCGATTATCCAGGCCCGCAGACCCGCAGGCTCCAGCAGCGCGGCGGTGTGTGCCCACTCCGACTGGTCCCAGAAGAACGTCGTCGTCGGGCCGAGCCGCGGGCCACCGGTCAAAAACACCGGACCGATCGGGCTCACCGCCGTGTTGCGCATGTAGATCGCGAGCAGGGCACCGAGATAGTACGTGCGGGCCAGCCCCGCGGGGGCGCCGTCGAGCACCGGCAGGTGCCCGGAGAACTCGATGTTGCCGGGCGTGAACGCGCTCGTCCAGGTGGCCCGCCAGCGGTCGGCGATCTCGGCGAACACGTCGTCGAAGCGGGCCGCGGCACTCCGCGCGGCGTCCAGTGCGCGGCCGCGGTCGGTCGACACCGCCAGTACCACTCCCAGATCCACCGTTGCGCCGGGCGGGACCGTGAAGCACCAGCGCGCGACCGCGCCGCCGCCGTGCAGCCGCAGCTCGCCGGGGGCGGAGGCGAACGCGTAGGCGGACACCGCCGCGCCGCGCCCGTCGGTCACCACGACCGCGCTGCCGTCCACAGTGGATGTCCAGCGCTGTGCGCCCCACCACGGCTGGGTCCACCCGACGCAGGTGCCGTCGACGCTCAGCTCGGCGCCGTCTCCGGTGATCCGCACCGCGAGGCGGTGCCACTGCCCGACGCGCAGCGGTGTGTCTGCGGCGACGACCTCTCCTGCGATGCGCAGCCAGGGCTGGCCGTCCTCGAGGCCGAATTGCACGGAGTCGGGATGGTTTCCGTGGGTCAGGATGACGCCGGTCTGTCCGTCGACGGCCGGCCGGAACTCCAGGCTCAGCACGGCTCCGGGGCCGAGCGCGACGGCTTCCAGGCGCCGTTCACCGGCCGGGTCGGTGAGTTCGAACGAACCGTCGATGATCATCGGGCGGCCGGTCTCGGGCAGCACGGTGATGTCCCGCACGGTGCCCAGCGCGGAGGGTGCGCGGGTGCGCCCGCTGTCCGTTGTGGAGTGGTCCGGCAGCTCTGCCTCCAGCAGCATCGGCGCGTTGTCCTCGTCGCGCTGGATGCCCGGGATCCGGGGGCTGCCGAGCCGGATCCGGCGCGGGTCGGTAGCCAGCAGGTGGGCGTGGCGGGGCTCGCCGGCCAGCACCTCTGCCCGGATCCGTTCAGTGGCGTAGTAGTCGTGGTGGTGCCCGGCGTTCCACGGCGTGCCGTAGAGCCATCCCCAGTCCACAGTGGAGTGTGCGATCGGAGCGAAGAGCTCCTGCTCCACGGCGGCGGTGACCGGTTCCGGGGAGGGGTTACCAATGAGCGTGCGCCAGTACACTGCGTGCTGCTCGTACCCCATCCGGACCTCGCTGGCGACAGTAAGCCCGCCCGCCCGCCCAGCTCGGCGCACGCCCCACGGGGCCCAGCGCAGCCGGTCGGCGCGCACGGCACGGCCGTCGATGCGCAGCACACCGGTGTGGTAGCCACCGCTGAACGGCGGCATCGCCAGCCACGACAGCGAGGTGAGGTCGTCGTTGACGTGCGCCTGACCCCACTGGTTGCGCAGCGACGGCAGGTGCGCCAGCTCCGCGCGATCCAGCCAGCCGCCGGCGAGATCGTCGAGAGGGGGCACGGTCACTTCGAGGCTCCTGACATCAGGCCGTGGATGAACTCGCGCTGGCTGACCAGGTAGCCGATCACCGGGATGATCGCGGCGAGGAACATGATGCCGAAGAGTTGGCCGTAGTCGGTGGAGTAGGTGCCGAGGGACAGGTACACGCCGGTGGTGATGGTCTGCCCCTTCAGCGGGCCGAGGATGAACAGCGGGTTGAGGAAGTCGTTCCACACCCACAGGCCGAGGAAGATGGCGACGGTCGCGGTCGCGGGGCGCACCATCGGGAACACCACCTGCCACCACACCCGCAGGTCGCCGGCGCCGTCCACGCGGGCCGCCTCGATGACCTCGCGCGGCACCCCGCGCAGGAAGCCGACGTAGACGAACACGGCGAAGGACAGGTAGCCGCCGCCCACGTTTGCCAGGATCAGCCCGAGGTACGTGTGCTGCAGTCCAACGGTCTGCAGCAGGCCCACGATCGGTAGCAGCACGACCTGCGGCGGTACCATCAGCCCGAGCGCGAACAGCGCCAGCAGCACACCTTTGACCCGCGGCGAACGCTCGGTGATGTAGAAGCTCAGCGCACTCGCCAGCGGGACCAGGATCACCACCGATGCCGCTGTCACCACGACCGAGTTGATGAGGCCGACCTGGATGAGCATGTCGGGGCGCTGGATCGCCCGGGCGATGTTGCCGAAGGTGAACGGCGCCGGTGGTGCGGCCGGGTTGGCGAGAATCTGCTTCTGGTCCTTGAACGCGTTGACCAGCGCCAGGTAGATCGGCAGGCAGAAGAGTAGCGTCGCCAGCCAGGCGAGCACCGTCTGTGGATGCAAGCGCCGGGTCACAGCCGGACCTCCCGTTTGCGCAGCAGGAACGTGACGGTGTAGGCGATGCCGGCGGTGAGCGCGAGCAGCAGCATCGCGATCGCCGAGGAGTAGCCGAAGAGGTTCTGCGTGAACGCGACCTCGAGCAGGTAGTACGCCGTCGACTGGGTGGTGTTCGCCGGGCCGCCGCCGGTGAGCACGGCGATGACGTCGTAGAGCTTGAACGTCGTGATCAGGCACAGCACGACATTGATCGTCATGCCGGGCGCGATCATTGGCAGCGTCACCGCTCGGAACCGCTGCCACGCGTTGGCGCCGTCCATCCGCGCCGCCTCGTAGAGCTCGGGCGGGACCGTGCGCAGCGACGCGGAGTACACCACGGTGGCGAACGCGATCGTCATCCAGCTCACGACGGCACAGATCGATACCGTCGCCAGGTTGGTGCTGCCGAGCCAGGCGACCGGCCCGTCGCCGCCGACCAGGCCGATCTGCGAGAGGGCCGAGTTCAGCAAGCCGTTCTGCGTCAGGATGCTGCGCCAGATGAACGCGACGATGACGCCGGAGAGTACCTGCGGCACGAAGATGATCGTGCGCATCACGCGGTAGTTCGCGGTGTTGCGGTTGAGCAGCAGGGCGAACAGCAGGGCGAACAGCAGCCCGAAGATGTTGGCAACGACCGTCACCACGACGACGACGAGCAGCGTGAACCGCAGGGTGGCCAGCAGCCGGGCGTCGTGGAACAGGTCCGTGTAGTTGGCGAGACCGACGAAGCTGCTGTCGGCCTTGAGCGGGTTGCGGTTGGTGAAGCTGAGCACCAGGCTGCGGCCCAAGGGATACAGCAGGAACAGGATGTAGAGGAGTACCGCGAGCCAGGCGATCGGAGCCAGTCCGCGGCTGTGCCGTCGGAGCATGTTCTGCCTTCCGGCGGGGCCCCTCAGTGCCGGAGGGGCCCCGCTGTCCGTCACTTCTTGGCGGCCTTGTCCCACGCGGTGTCCAGCGCTGCGAGCTGAGCCTTTACGTCGTCGTTGGTGAACAGTTGCTGCGACAGCGCGTAGAACAGGTCCGAGACGCCCGGCGGTAGCGCGTCGTCGTTGTTGACCCAGCCGATCGAGCTCACCTTCGTGTTGTTGTCCTGGACAAACCGGTAGCAGTCCGTGAACACCGGGGTGACCTTGGCCCCGAAGTCCTCCAGCTTGACAGTCTTCAGCATCGGGAACGCGCCGTCGGTCTCGATGAGCGTCTTGAGGTTGTTCGGCGACACCGACCACGCCTTCGCGAACTCGGCGGCCTTGCCGGCATTCGGCGACTTGGCGTTGACGCTGGTGGTGCCGCCGACGTTGAACGGCACGATCTGCTTGCCGTCGTCGGTCGGCAGCAGGAACGCGCCGAAGCTCTTGGCCTGGTCGGCGGAGATCTGGCCGATGAACCAGCTGCCCATGAGGTACATGCCGGACTTGCCGTCGAGGAACTGCTTGTTCGCGTCGGCGTAGTTGACGCCCAGCGCGCCGTTGCCGAACGCGCCGGCCTTGACCAGGTCGCGTTGCTTGGTGACGGCGGCGACGACGTCGGGGTCGGCGAACTTCACCTTGCCCGCGTAACGGTCCTTGATCCAGTTGGGGTTCTTGCCGAGCACGTCGGCGCTGACCAACCCGACCAGCGGCATGCTGGCCGACCACGGCTCGGCGCCGGCGAGCTGGATCGGGGTGACACCGGCGGCCTTGAGCTTGCTCGTCACGTCGACGAACTGCGCCCAGGTGGTCGGCACGCTGATGTTGTTCTTGGTGAAGATGTCCTTGTTGTAGAACACCATCGGCAGAATCTGCGAGTTGGTCGGCGGGATGTAGGTCTTGCCGTTGATGGCGTTGCCGTTGGGCTGCAGGAAGTTGGCGTCCAGCCAGGCCTGGTCGAACGGCTGCAGCAGCCCGGCGTCGAGGAAGTCCTTCGGGTTGATGGAGGCCAGGACGTCGGGGAACTGCCCGGACGCCTGCAACTGCTTGGCGTAGGCGTTGCGGTCACTGGTCGGCGCGACGATCTTCTTGACGGTCACGCCGTCGAGGTTCTTCGTCGCGTCGGCGATGGAGTCGTCCCAGAACTTCGCGGTCAGCGCCGGGGTCTCGAAGGTGAGGAACGTCAGGGTGGTGCCCCCGCCGTTGCTGGACTCGCCGGGCGAGCAGCCGGCGACGGCGAGTAAGGCAGCGGTCGAGAGCGCGCCGATCAGGACCGAACGACGAGTGCGGTGCACGGAAACCTCCTGGGCGGGTCCGGAAGAGATAACGATTGACCCGACCGGCCTAGGTTTCCGGTGGGCCAGATCTTCCAGCGGGGTGGTCCGGAGCAGGATGGGCTGGCAGAGCAGACCTTAGGACGGTCAAACATCGGATGTCAACAGGCTCAGATAACGTTGTCTGCATCATTTGTCGCGTCGGCCAGCGCGGTCCTTGCCACAAGTTCGCCGCGCGACCGCAGTCCTGGATGGGCTGCTCGTGAGGCCGGCGGCGAACTCCGGTCGGCCCACATAGACAGCGAAACCGGACACCGCGGTCATGGGATGAATACCCAGTGGCCGGCTGGACCACACCGACGCACAGGCTTCCAAGCACTCCCGGCCCGAAGGCGCTCGTTCCCGGGCGCGCCCCGGACACAGTTGACCTTGCAGTTGCACGGCTGTTAGGTTCGGACAACGTTTTCTGCAGGACGGAATGCGGTGACGATGGATGCATCGCCGGTGCGCACCGGCATTGCCCAGTTCGCCGATTCGATAGCGTGCGGCCGGACACCCATCGCGAGCCTCCGAGGCCGTCACGCCGGCGCGCTCACACCGGTGCAAATCCGAAAGGAGTGGCATGGCCGACCGGGCGCAGCCGCGCCGCAAGCGGCCAACCATGATCGACGTGGCCCAGCATGCCGGCGTCGCTTTGCGCACCGTCTCGCGGGTGGTCAACAACGATCCGACCGTCGGTGCCGAGTTCGTCAACCGGGTCCGCACCGCCATCGCAGCCCTTGGCTACACCCCTGACGAGCGCGCTCGACAGTTGCGCGGTCGCAGAAGCGGGCTCATCGGCGCCGCCGTGCGCAACCTCCCCGCCGGTCACCCGGTGCTGAGCTCCCTCGACGCCGCCGCGCGTGAGCACGGGTTCACTGTGCTCGCCATGGCGACCGCCGATGAGGAGGACCGCGAGCGCGAGGTGGTGACGTCGATGTTCGGGCGCCATCTCGACGGCATCGTGTTGGAACCCGTCGGCGAGAACCATCAGTACCTCAGCCGGGAATTGGACGCCGGGGTGCCCATCGTCGCCTTCGACCGGCCCGCCGGCGGGATCACGGTCGACACCGTCATCTCCGACAACGCCGCCGGCATCGGCACCGCGTTCCGGCATCTCCGCACCCACGGGCACCGCCGCATCGCGTACATCGGCGACGCGGAACGCATCTTCACCGGACGCGAGCGGGCCGCCGCATTCCGTGCGTGCGTTGCCGCGAGCGGCGAATCCATCACCGGACTGGTCCACCCCGGCCTGATCGAACCCGCCCGGATCGCCGCCGCCCTCGAAACGGCCCTGCTCGGCCCCTCCCCCGCAACGGCCCTCATCACCGGCAACGCATCCGCCACCATCGAGGTGCTGCGCCACCTCGGTTCCACCGCTGCGAAGCCCGCGATCGTCGGGTTCGACGACTTCCCCCTCGCCAACCTGCTTCACCCCGGTCTCACCGTGATCGCCCAGGACAGTGACACCATCGGGCGAACCGCCATCGATCTGCTGCAGCACCGCATCGACGACCACACCCGCCCGGTCCAGACCGTCACCATCGGCGTGGGACTCGTCGTCCGCGGCTCCGGGGAACGGCCTCCGCCGGACTGAGCGCATCCGGGCCGCCGCCGCCCGGGACGCCGCCGCTGTGACCGCCGCAGCGCAGGCGTACACCACCGCCACCGGCACCAGCAACTCCACTGCCCTCGTCTCCGGCGTCGCCGCCCTCATCGCGGTCAAGCACCCGACCGCAGCCACCGCAGGACATCCTGCGGTGGCTGCGCGACCCCGGCTACGACGACCACTACGGCTACGGCGTCATCAACGCGGTGGCAGCTCTCACCCCGACCGTCCCGGCCCGTAAGGACGCCACCCCGGCAGGGGTCATCACCGCCGCCGGCCGGCCAGGACGCTGTTGACACCACCGTCTGGCGCCCGTGACAGGCCCGATGCCGCGTCCAGTCGAGGGCTGCGGATGATCAAGGCCGGGACCCGCTACTCTATGGCCAACGTCAGGGCGGTTTCAGGTGAGCGTCTCACGGAGGATGCGAACAGCTCGTGGACCGACTCCGTGCATCGCCAGGAGGTCGGCATCGGTAAGGGCGGCCACCTGGGCGAGCGTGGTGATGCCGGCGCCGGTGAGGGCCCTGGTGGCGGGCCCTCCGATAGCCTTGGGCAGGTCGCCGACCTCACCGGGTGCTGCGGTGTCCCCCGCAGCTACTCGCGCGGCAAGCTGCTTCGGCGCCCGCGACAGCCAGGCGCGACGCACCCAATGGTTGAGCTGTTGACCGTCGATGTCTCCGATCGCGACACGTACGCCGACCGGTGCCGCACCGCGGACCAGCCGCTGCGCGGTCGGATGCGCGACAAGGACCTCCTCAACATCCGGCTCGGGAAGCCGGAGTTCCACCAGGCGGTCCTTGTCCACCGAGGCGAATCGCCTGTCGCGCACCGTGAATGCGACGATTCCTGAGCCGACGACCTCCTCAGTGGTCTCGGGATAGGAGAGGGCAGCCTTGCGAAGCTGGGCGAGCGTTGTCATGGATCAAGCGTAAGTTGAGCCGCTCACCTCGGTCGGGTCAACAGCGGGCGCCGCCCAGTGATGGTCAGCAGGATGTCCTTGACCGGCATCTCGACCGGTTCCCCGTCACCGATCCGGACATCGGCGTCGGCACCCCGCAACTGGATGCCCGCCAGATCGACGCCGAAGTAGGACAGGCTGCGCGGGTTAGCGTTCGTCAGGACCAGGGCCACTCGCTCGACCGGCGGCGATGGCAAACCCAACGGCTCGGTGATGTCCAGGCCGTGAATGGTGTCGTGGCTCAGCGCGGCGACGGGGCCACCGCCCGGCGGCTGCCACGGGTTGGCGATATTGGCCCGCAGGACGGCCAGGAGTTCGGCCCCCGACATCCGGACAGCGTCCCTACGGGCCGCCCGGTCGGCGTACCGGTTGAACGAGAAACCGGCCGCGGCCAGCCCCACCACCACCCTGGGCAGGCTCGTACGGAACGGCATGGTGATGTGCGCGACGACCTCACGTACCCGCCAACCCCGGCACAGCGACGGATTGTCCCACTCGTCGTCCTGGAGTCCGGAAAGGAGACCGACCAGTCGCTCCCGCTCGGCGCGGACGTGCGGCGTGAGGTCTGTCTGGGTCGATGACATGAACGAAAGCCTTCCGGTGGTAGCCGATGCGTCGCCTCTTATACGACCGGCAGCGGCCGGACTCATCGCTCCTCGGGAATCAGGTTTCGAGGACTTCCGGCAGACCGAACTCCGCGAAGCGGTCACCGCAACCCAGGAACGTCACGATCTCGCTGATCCGCTCGCCCCGGCACTCGATCACCACCAGCGCCAACGGCGCTTGGCAATGGTGTCCTTCCGCGGTGGCCCGCCCTACAGGCCGCACTCAAACTCACCGATCCCGGGGTTCGCGTCGGCGAGACGGCTCAGCACACTCGCTGTGTTGCGAAGATCGGCGGTGTCGAGATAGTCGGCGAAGAAGGTGGAGACGACCGCGTCGATGATCGGCCGCGCATCGGTGAGCATCTTCTGTCCGGCAGGGGTGAGTTCTGCCCATGTCGCCCGCCGGTCCTCGGTGCTCGTCGCCCGCTGCACCAGCCCGTCTTTCTCCAGCTTCGTGACCAGTCGGGTCGTGCCGCTGCGGGAGATCATCAGCTCGTCGGCCAGCGGCGCCATCCGCAGTCGCCCCCCGGATTGGTCCAGGGCGGCGAGCACTTCCCGTTCGAAGTAGGTCAGGCCAAGGCTGGCGCGCAGTTGGTTGTTGATGTGCGCGAACAGCAGCGAGTCCGCTCGGTAGAGCGCACGCCACGCCGCGAGCTGGTCTCTCGTCGCCTTGCCTTGCTTGCCGATCACATCCCCAGTGTACATGTGAATAGTTGACATGCGAATCCTCTCGCTCCTACTCTTGAGACGCGAATCGTTCACATGCGAACTATGGAGTTGGGAATGAAAAGCGCGCAGTTCTGCACGGTGCTCGAACACCGTGTCGACGGGCCGGGCACACAGCGGTCCTTGGCCGATGCGCTCGCGGGTGTCCATGAGCGCTGGCTCGCCCACCGTGCCGGTTACGCGTCGGGAGAGTTCTTCGCGAGCCTCGACGGTCGTCAGATGCTCAGTGTCGTGCGGTGGGAGTCCGAAGCGGATTTCGCCGCGTTCGAGGCATCGAGCGATCACCCGGCGGTGATGGCTGACATCCAGCAGGAGCTCGAACGGCTGCCCGGTCTGACGGACACGCGGGTCAGCCGCTTTCGCGTTCTGCGCCGCGTCGAGGCGGCAACCTCGTGACCGGTGAGATGGCCGTGGAGGTCCACGCCGACGTGCTCTGCCCGTGGTGCTACATCGGCCACCGACGTTTGCGGGCTGCGGTGTCGCGCGAAGTCGAGGATGCCCGTCCGACGATCAGATGGCGTGCCTACGAACTCGCCCCACAGCTTGGGCGCATACCGGGTGAGACCGCAGCGGAGCAGATGTCTGCGGGATCGTGGTGGGGAGACACCGCCGCGGCGCGCATCGCCCGGATACGCGAACTCGGTGCCGCCGAGGGTCTGGAGCTCAATCTGCACCACGCCCGGCCTGTCAGCTCATTCGATGCCCATCGGCTGGTGAAACTCGCCGACTTCTCAGGCCGTGCTGACGAGGTGATGGAAGCCCTGTTCCACGGGTATCACTCCGAGGGCCTGAACATCGCCGACCATGCCGTCCTGGAGAGGATCGGCGTACAGGCGGGGCTGAGCTCCGACGACATCCGCTCGATGCTCGCCGGCGACGCCTTGACGGCCGAGGTGAGAAGTGACGAGCGCCTCGGCCAACGCCGTGGCGTCACCTCGGTGCCGTCCCTCGTAGTCCGAAACCGTCCACCGGTCAGCGGCGTGCTCTCGGTCGAGGACTTGCGTCGGCTCATCAATGCTGATTCACGCCACGAGGACAACAGGCCACTCTCGATGGGAGAAGGGCCGGCCTGCGAATGAAGGAAGCCCCATCACAGCGAGCGCGCCTTCGGTTTGCTCACTGCTTCATGGGTCATCCCGTCCATGGTCGGCCCACTCGCGGCCGGGACACTTGTCGAAGTCGCTCACTGGCGTTGGGTGTTCCTCATCGTCGCGCTCTTCTCCTCGGTCGCGCTGATCGGCCTACTCCGAACCGTGCGGCACATCCCACGGCCAGCCGAGGCCCACCCGACGGCCGCGATCGGCCGGCGGGGCTGGTGGGCGGTGGTCGCGGCTGCCGCGCTCCTGGTCCTCCACATCGGCAGTGGCCAGCCGATGCCGCATGCGGCTATCTGGCCGACGATCGGCGTGGTGGCCCTGATCGCGGTCGCCGTTCGCCTCCTCCCGCGCGGCACGCTGCGCGGTGCGGCAGGGGCGCCCCGGCTCATCGGGCTGCGCGGAATCCTCGGAGCCGCCGTGGCCGCCACCGATGTGTACATCCCCCTGTACCTCCAGGCAGAGCAAGGCGTGCGCCCCGCGGTCGCAGGATTCCTCGTTGCCGTCGGAGCGATCGGCTGGCTGATAGGGGCGATTGCCCAAGGGCGGCTCGAAAGCCGCGCCGACCCGAGGACGCTGCTGCGATACGCCTTCATCCTGGCCCTCGTCGGACCGATCGGGGCTACGGCGGTGATCGCGGGGTCCGCGCCGATCTGGCTCATCGCAGTCAGCAGCATCGCTACGGGCGCGGGGATGGGAATCGCTTACCCGGTCGTCACCTCGACCACCTTGCAGTTGTCCCCGCCCGATCAACACGGGTTCTACAGCTCATCACTGCAAGCCGCCGAGAGCATGGCCACCTCAGCATTCCTCGCGGCCACCGGACTGATGCTCACCACACTCTCCACCAACAGCTACACCCTCACCTACGCACTCATCGTCACCCTGGCAGTGCTCGCGGTCCTCTTGGGCTGGCGTGCCGTGGACCTCCCAAGACCTTCCCCGAGGTCGGGGCAATGAACACCGGCCTGACCGCGGTCTGAACCGGTCGGGCCTGCAGCATCCGCGCAGCAGCCAACGCACCTTCAACCGAACAAGCGACTCGTTCGGCGTACTACCTCATACTCACAGCACGTCCGACATGTGTTCGGTTTTCGCCGTGTCGGTGCTGTCGCCACGACACGCGACCGCATACCTTATGACGCGTCGTCGGATGGGCGGATCGATGACAGCGCCGCCGTCGATCCATGATCCGCCGAACTGGAAGTGGCGCGTTGGTCGTCAGCCCCGCGCCGTCTGCTGTCGCTGAAGCCTAACGGGGAGGCTGTGTGCCGAACAGAGTCCATCACATTGCGCTGACCGCGGCCGATCTCGGCCGCAGCAGCCGCTTCTACGACGCGGTGCTTGCTGCGCTCGGCTATCAACGCCACAGCGGTCTCGGCAGTCCGCTGGTGTATGGCGGTGATGGCCCGGACGTGCTGGTCTACGCCGTTGAGGGCGCTGATGCCGCGCCGCACCGGCATGGCCGGCCCGGGCTGCAGCACGTCGCTGTCGAGGTCGACGAGCCTGGTCTGGTCGACGCCGTGTTCCGCGCCGCGGTGGCCGCCGGTGGCACGGTCGTCCATGAACCGCAGCTCTACGACTACATGCCCGGGTACTACGCGGTCTTCGTCGAAGACCCGGACGGGTCCCGGCTCGAGGTCGTGCACATCCCGGCAGGTGCGGCGTGACCGATGTGGCCGCGCGACAACGTCCGCCGCGGATCTTCGTGCTCGGCTCGCCGAGCGGTTGATCGCCCGGGCCCGCTCACCTCAACCTCAAGCGGTACACCGGCGAGCACCTCGGCTACATCGACTTCGACCTGTGGGTGCTCGCCTTCGCCTACGACGGCACCCGGCGCGTCGACTACACGATCAGTCTCGACAACGTCCACCAGACCACTTCGATGCAGCCATGACCTCACGTTCGTCACGGTGTCGCTGTCCGGCTGCCAGGGCCGCACCGACATCTCGTGCACCACGCCGCAGGAGCGGACCAAGACCATCACCGGCTGGCACGCGCAGCCGCTGATGGACATCGTCACCGTCACGTCGCCGGACACTGCCGGAAGCCAGCATCTCGTACTTCGCCGAGTACCGCGACGTCCTCACCGAGCCGTACGGCGAGGACGTGGGCCTGAACGCGGTGCGCTTCGACAGCGCCGGCACGCCGATCGGCGGCAAGTTCAAGGGGACCGTTCGTCGGCAAGAACCCGCCCTCGCACCTGCACCGGCTCATGGACCAGTCCAAGATCGACAGCAACCATCGCGCGTCGGTCCGCATCTGCGAGAACAGCGACGAGTTCACGGTGACCACCGTCCCGTGATCTTCGCGCCGATACGAAGATTGCCTCATGGAACTGCGACTGCGACCCGACTACCGGCTGATCATCCTGTGTGACGCCGACTCCGACGCCGACGAGGGCCTGGCCGACGCCATCGGCCGGGCCGGGTCCGGCATCGCCGTGGCCACCGACTGGAGCGTGGTCATCAGCGTCGCCCAGGACCTCATCGCCGTCGACGTCCGCTTGGTGTACCGCGAGGGCACGCCCGGCCCGGCCGAGCCGCTCGAGTTCGACATCGACCTGCCGACCGGCACCGTGCGCCTCGGCGACCCCGGCGCCGGCGCGATCGGCGGCGACATCGAGGGTGGCCCCGGCGTGTACCGCGTCCGGGTCACCACCCACGGCCGGGACGAGGCCGTCGCGGCGCTGCAAGCCCTGCGGACGGCGGGCGGGTACACAGAGGCCGACCTCGACCGGTACGCCGGGGTCGAGCAGTACCGGCTAGAGCTGTGGCGGCTCGGCGACTCGCCCGCGGAGGAGGACGACTAGGTGAGCCCGCGAGCTCGACGCGTTCATCGAGGGCCTGCCCTGCACAGCGCCCTGCCGACCGATCCGATGACGAGGGAGCAGGTCCGCGCGGCCATCCACCCGCATCTGCGCTGAGTTACACGGTCGCCGTCTCGGCGGCTTCCGCCTTGTGACTGGTTCGCACCGCCGGCGCGGTGAGGGCGGCGATGATGCAGAAGGCGAGCGGGAGCACGAGGGTGATGTTGAGCGGCACGATATGCGTGAGGGCGCCGATGACGGCGGGGCCGGCGAGCATGCCCAGGTAGCCGAGGCCGGCGACGCGGGAGACGTTGGTGGCGGCGGCCGCGGGGTCGGTATGCCCGGCGGCGCTGAACAGTTGCGGGATAGTGCCGGCCAGTCCGGCGCCGAAGAGGGTCCATCCGGCGAGTGCGACGGGGATCGACGGCGACCAGACCACCAGGGCCATGGCGAGCGCGGCGAGCGCGGAGCCCCAGCGCAGCACGGCGGCCGGGCCGACGCGGGCGGCGATGCGGTCGATGAGCAGCCGGCCGGCGGTCATGGCGGTGGAGAAGGCGCCGTAGGCGAGGGCGGCGGTGGACGGGTCGGCGTCGAGGACGTCGCGCATCGCCAGGGCGCTCCAGTCGGCGGCCGCGCCCTCGCCGAGCATGAGCATCAGGGCGAGCGCGGCGAGGATCCAGATCCGCAGTGGGGTGGAGCGGCGGCCGGGCTTGGTGGCGGGCCGCGCAGCGATCGTGGGCTCGGCGCGGGGCAGCAGGCCGGTGGTGGAGGCCAGGGCCAGGATCACTCCGGCGGCCGCGACCGCCGTCATGGTCGTACCGGCGCTCCAGCCCCAGCTGAGCGTGCGGGCGGCGAGCAGGGCGGCGAGGACCCCGCCAACGGAGAACATGGCGTGGAAGGCCGACATGACCGGTCGCCGGTAGGCGGCCTCGACCTGGACGGCGTGGGCGTTCATGCCCACGTCCAGGCAGCCGTGCGCGAGCCCGAGCACGAACAGCGCCACACCCAGCGTCCAGGCGTTGGTCGCCGGCGCGGGCAGGACGAGGGCGAGGCTGAGGAAGACTCCGCTCACTGGCACCACCCGGCGGGCGCCGAACCGGTCCGCCAGCGGGCCCAGCACCTGCATGCCGAGGAAGGCACCGCCGCCGAGCAGGAGCAGCAGCCAGCCGAGCGTCGCGTGGCTGATCCCGGCCCGGTGCTCCACGGCCGGGATGTGCACGACCCAGACCCCCTGCACGATGCCGCACAGCAGGAAGTAGGCGAAGGTGGCAGCTCGGGCCGCCCGCAACGTAACGAACATGCCTTCAAACATAACTAACATCAAACGCGTTCGGAACGTTGCGTTTGCCACCGCATTGGTGTTCAATGGCGGCATGACGATCAGTGACCGCCACCGGCGGATCCTCGACGCCGTGCAGCAGGCCGGCCAGCTCGGTGTCACTCAACTGGCGGAGCTGACCGGCACCTCCGAGATGACCGTGCGCCGGGATCTGGAGCAGCTGGCCGATCAGGGGATGCTGGAGCGCTACCGCGGCGGCGCGCGCAGCCTCACCCTGCGCGGCGAGGAGCCTCCCTTCGCCGTGCGCATGCACGAGGGCAGCGACGCCAAGCGCCGCATCGCCGAGGCGGTCGCCGGCCTGATCGCCGACGGCGAGGCCGTCGTCCTCGACAGCGGTACCACCTGCCTGGAGGTCGCCCGCCTGCTCACTCCGCGCCGGCTCACGGTCATGCCGCTGTCGGTACACGCCGCCAACGCCCTCGTCGGCGCGCCCCAGCTCCGACTGCTGCTGCCCGGCGGCGAACCACGCCCCGACGAGCTCGCCCTGACCGGGCCGCTCGCCCAGGCGTCCCTGGCCGCGCTGCGTTTCGACACCGCGATCCTCGGCTGCTGCGGGCTGACCGCCGCCGGGCTGACCGCCTACGACCTCGCCGACGCGGCGATCAAACGCGCGATCATCGCCTCCGCCCACCGCGTCATCGCGGTCGCCGACCCCGCCAAGTTCTCCCGCACCGCCCTGGCGTTCGTGGCGCCCGTCTCCGCGCTCGACATGGTGGTCACCACCGACGACGCATCCGACGAGGACACGACCGCCCTCGCCGCCGCCGGCGCCATCGTCCACAAGGTGTGATCGACATGCCCGACGTCGTCCTGTTCGATCTCTTCGGTGTCATCGCCCGCCGGCAATCCCCAGCGGCCAAGCGCACAGTGGCCGCGACCGTCGGCGTCCCGGCGCCCGCGTTCTGGGACGTCTACTGGCGGCTGCGCGCCCCCTACGACCTGGGCCAGATCACCGGCGCCGAGTATTGGCGATGGGTCGCAACCGCGCTGGGCACCGTCTTCGACGAGGACCGCGTCACCGCCCTCATCGCCGCGGACGTCGCAAGCTGGAGCGCCATCGACGACGACATGGTCGCTCTGATCGAACGGACCGCAGCGGCGGGTGTGCGCCTGGCGCTGCTGTCGAACATTCCCGAGGACCTGGCCGCCTACTACGAACGGCACCACGGGCGGTGGCTGCGGCACTTCGACCTCGTCGCCTTCTCCTGCCGTATCGGCCGGGCGAAACCGGACGCCGACGCGTACCTCTGGTGCTGCCGCGAGCTCGGCCTGGCACCCGATCGTGTGCTGTTCATCGACGATCGTGCCGAGAACGTGTACGCCGCTGAACGCCTCGGGTTGCACACCCACCTGTTCACCGGCCCTGCCGAGACGGCCCAGGTGATCGACGCCACCCGGCCACAGCCCGAGCCCGACGGCCGGCGAGCATGAGCCGATTCCGGCCGAGTCTGGGCGCCCTGCTCACGCATGTGCATCGCAGCGGTCCGATGTCCCGCGCTGCTCTGGCCCGCCGGATGGGCGTCAACCGCAGCACGATCATGGCCCTGACTAGGGAACTTGCCGCCGCGGGCCTACTTGAGCACCAACATGCGGCCACCCGTTCAGGGGCCGGGCGCCCATCGCTGGTCGTCCGCCCGCGACCGGAGCGCGCCTACGTCCTGGCCTTCGACATCGGAACAGACCGGTCGGTAGCCGCCCGAGTCGGCCTCGGCGGGCAACTGCTGGACCGCCGCGAAGCCGACACGCCCACGCGCACCTCCGGCCAGGACATGTGTGACGTCCTTGCGGAACTCGGCCAGCAGATACAGCAGTCCGCCACACCGGGCTCCGCGTGCGTAGGAGCGGGAGCCGCGCTCGACGCCGAACCCATGACCATCGGGACCGACCTGCGACGCCTGTTTGGACGACCGGTCGTTGTCGGTCGTCGGGCCCAGCTGGCCGCCGTCGCCGAGCGAGAACGAGGCGCCGGGGCCGGTTTCCACGACGTCGTCTACCTGCAGGGCGGCGACCGCGTGGACGGCGGCATCATTGTTGACGGCGCGATACTCGGACACCACGACGGACAGACGCCCACCATCGGCCATATGCTGGTCGATCCACAGCACGGACGACCATGCTCGTGCGGCTCACTCGGTTGCCTCGACACCAGACTCGGACGCGACGCCCTGCTGGCGACCGCGGGACGTGACCCCGAGGCCGGCCATCACGACGCTGTCCGGGCGATGGTGCGTGACGCTGCGGCAGGCGACCATACGGCCGCGAAAGCTCTCGCCATCGCAGGCGACTGGCTCGGCATCGCCGTCGCCAACCTGATCACCCTCATCCGCCCACAGGTCGTCATCCTCGACGGCACGCTGCGCTACCTATACGCCGGCGCCGCAGAACAGGTGCACGCGAGGATCGCCCATCACGCCACGCCTGACACCCGACGGCCGACCGACCTGCGGCCCGGCATCCTCGGCCAGAACGCGGCCCTGCTGGGAGCCGCAGAGCTCGGCTTCGCCGCCTTCCTCGACGACCCGTTACACATGCGGTCCCCGAGGTTGAGATCCGGTTCGGGCGGTCAGGCTTTCCACTGATTGGTCGAGGTCGGTTGCGGTGAGCACCGGACGCCCGAGTCGGGTCGACAGCCAGCGGCGCTGGTATGCGCTCAGGTCATTGGCAAACACGACAGCGTCGATGCTCTGACTCGAACAGGTCGTCGCGATCTCTTCGAGCTTTCCCGGGCCGACGAGGAAGCGCCGGGACAACGGGGCGGTCAGGAGCCGTACCCCACCGTCGGAGACGCCCCTGCGCTGGACGAAGCGTCCCAGCACGTGCCCTCCCAGCGCTGCCACACGCGCTTCCAGGGCGTCGAGCCGCGCCTGGTAGCCGCGGTCCTTCGCCGAGAACAGCCCCACCAGGACTACAGAGCGGATGGCGGTCACCGGTACACGATCCCAGCTCAATCACTCCGTGTCACAGGAGAATCCGGACGCTCAGCGACTGCTGCGGCCCAATGTGTGACGACGTGTTTTCCGGCGCGCTCATCTACCGTCGGCCAGCGCCGGCGTGGTTGGCGGGTTGCGGGCCGGCGCGGCACGGACGGGCCTCTGAAAGGGCTTTTGATACAGGCTTTTCGCCCCAGCATGTTCCTCGCCAGGTGACGGTGTTCTCGTCCGTTATGCGCCTGGCGAGATTGTCGATCATCGAGATATAGATCATGGCTTCTGGGCTGGCTGGAAGCTTTTCGCAAGTCGCGCACGAGCCGTCGGTGCGTCATGAGTCAGCCGGTCGTGCGTTGCTGGATGACCGTCCGTCGATTGAAGTGGTAGTATAGCTACCGAATTTACCGTCCCGTCGAGGCCGGATTGCCGCTGCCGCATCGACGGGCGTCCCGACGAGGAGCTCGTTTTGACTGCAGCGTCACAGCGCGCGCCGCGCAAAGACCAGGTCCGCAATCGGCGGCGGCTGCTCGACGCCGCCCGCCAGGCCTTCGCAGAGCAGGGGCCCGACTTGAGCATCGAGGCTGTGGCCCGGGCTGCAGGGGTGGGGGCGACCACCTTCTACCGGCACTTCCCGACCAAGGACGACCTCGTCCTGCAACTGTTGGAGGACCTGGCGGGCGGCGCGCGCGAGGTCGCGGAGGAGGCCGCCGCGGTCGCCGACGACTGGGAGGCCTTCCGCACGGTGTTCGTCCGCGGATGCGCGCTCGACGAGGAAGGGCTGCACCTGTTCGACGCCCTGTGTCGGACGAGCGTGCAGGCGGCCGAGCAGGGCCAGCTGATCGCGACTTCCCTGATCGCCCCGGTCGCCGACCGGGCCCGGGACGGCGGCCGGCTGCGCCAGGACGTCACCGCCGAGGACGTGGCGGCGCTCATGCGCATGGCTGACTCGGCCTCAACCCCCCGGCAGCGGGAGATCACGTACGAGGTGATGCTGGCCGGGCTGCGCGTCCCGGCCGCGTAGCGGCGCCCCTCTCCGGAACTTCGGCGGGACCCGACGGCGGGCCACGCCGCGCGGCCCGGATCCTTCTTCGTTGCTCGGGCCGGGTCGGCGCGCTTCCCGGATGGTCCGGCGCACTCGCCCGCGGCCTCCGGCTCCGGACGGGATCGGCAGCGCAATCGGTGCGACGACTGCGGCGGCAGGCATCATCAACCCCGCGCCACAGCTCGTTTCCCTCGTCAAACCGCGGGTCCACGGCGCGCCGGCGGCGCCCTCCGTGAGCGCCGCACTGTCGGCGCCTCCGCCGGCCCGGATGCCGGCATTCAGCCCGCCCCTGTGAGCGCCGTGAGCGCGATGACGACAGCTCTCGATGCTGGCCTGACGGCGCCGCCACCCGCGAAAAGGCGATCCGGTTGTAACACTACCGTTTTGCGCGCTACGGTGAAGAGGTAGTAATGCTACCGCTTCACAAGAAAGGTGCTTGCTTTCATGCGCGCGCTCATCCCCACCGGCAACCCGGAAACCCTGACCGAACTGGGCGAAGTCGACCTTCCCACCCCGGCACACCACGAGGCGCTGATCCGGGTGACCGACATCTCGCTCAATCGGGCGGACTTTCTGTACCTGAGCGGCCCCGCCGGCGATTTCCGCCCTGGCATCGACGCCGCTGGGGTCGTCGCCAGGGCTGCCGCCGACGGCAGCGGGCCGTCGGCGGGTAGCCGCGTGGTCCTGCACCTTCCTGCGGGCGGAGGGGGAGCCGAGTACGTCGCCGCCTCGGCGGACCGCCTCGCGGTCATCCCGGACAACGTGGACTCCGCCTCCGCGTCCGCGCTCCCGCTGGGCGGTCTGGTGGCCCGGCGGATACTCGCCCTGGCCGGCCCGCTCCAGGGGCGCCGAATCCTGGCCACCGGCGTCGGGGGCGGCGTCGGCCAGGTCCTCATCCAGCTCGCCGTCGCAGCGGGGGCCGAGATCACCGCCGTCGCCGAGGCGGGCCAGCCGACCGAGCACATGGCGGCGCTGGGCGCCCGGATCGCCCTCGACATCGACGCCGTCGAGGGCGGCGCCTTCGACATCGTGCTGGAGTCCGTCGGCGGCGACCTCGGGTCCAAGACGATCCACAAGCTCCGCCCCGGCGGCCAGAGCCTCTGGTTCGGCCAGGCCAGCGGCAACCCCATCACCCTGGACTTCTTCCGCCTACTCCAGGAGGGCACCTCGCTGACCCTGCGGCACTTCGTCTACGCCGACGGCGACGGCAGCCGTGACGCCGCGGACATCGAGGCACTGCTCAGCCTGGCCTCGCAGGGCGGGCTCCGGGTCGAGATCGGCCACCGCGGCGACTGGAGCAGCGCCGGCCCGGTGCTGCGGGAGATGTCCGCCGGCCGCCTGCGCGGCAAGGCGGTCCTGAGCGTCGCCTGACCTCACCCGAGCCGGCCGGGACGAAGCCTGCCCGGCCGGCCGGTGGGCCGCGTACTGCTGTCGCTTACCCCTGCGTGACACCGCCCCCGCACCGACGGCGCCAGGAGCGCCGCCCGGGCCTGCCGCATCCCTAGAAGGAACGCCCGGCCGGACCCGGAGCGGCTCACTCGGGCCTGGCCCCGAGCTGGAAACACATCCGCACCATCCGGCGGCGTCCAGCCGCCATGCACGAAAGGGCACGATCATGGGACGTTTCGACAACAAGGTCACGCTGATCACCGGCGGTGGCTCCGGAATCGGACGGGCGGCCGCCCTGCAGCTCGCCTCCGAGGGCGCTCGGCTGTCGCTGGTCGACATCAGCGCCAAGGGGCTGGCCGTCACCGCCGAGGAGATCGAGAAGGCCTCACCCGGCACCGAGGTGATCACCGTCACCGCCGACGTGTCGTCAGAGACCGACGTCGAGCGCTACGTCGCCGACACCGTGGCCGCCTACGGCCGCATCGACGGCTTCTTCAACAACGCCGGCATCGAGGGCACGCAGAACCTGATCCAGGACACCAGCACGGACGAGTTCGACCGCGTCCTCTCCATCAACCTGCGCGGCGTCTTCCTCGGCCTCAAGCACGTCCTGGCTGTGATGAAGGAGCAGGGCTCCGGCGCCGTCGTCAACACCGCCTCTGTCGGCGGCATCCGCGGCACCGGCCTCCAGTCGCCCTACGCGACGTCCAAGCACGGTGTCGTGGGCCTGACCCGCAACGCCGGAGTGGAATACGGCCAGTACGGCGTCTCGGTCAACGCCATCGCTCCGGGCGCCGTGCTGACCCCCATGGTCGAGGAGTACCTGCGGCAGCTCGACCCGGACAACCCCGAAGAGGCCGCCAGGAAGTTCCTCAGCGACAACCCCATGAAGCGCTTCGCCACCCTCGACGAGGTCGCCCACCTCATCGCCTTCCTCCTGTCCGGCGAGGCGCCGTTCATCAACGCCGCCGTCATCACCATCGATGGAGGCCAGTCCTACAGGTACTGATCCCGCCGCTCCGCCGGGGCCAACCCGGTCACGGCAGGCGTCGCCGCGTCGCCGCCTCGCTCAGCCCGACAGCGTCCAGGGGCCGCTCCCTGCCTCGGGTAGGACGACCCACCTGCGTTCACGGCAGCGGCTCGCGTTTGACGGCGGCATTACCGCGACTCGCCGCAAGCCCAGGCGGGTCCGCGGGGCCGGTAAACGGTTGCAGCACTACCATTTCTTCGCTAACCTCCAGTTATCCGGTAGTACAACTACCGCTTCTTTCTCCGGCCGACCAACACCCAAGGAGGGCCATCATGGCCGACGCCGTTCGCATCGAGGACCGCGTGGAGATCCTCGATCTCTTCCACCAGTACGCCGACGCCCTGGACTTCAAGGACTGGACCCGGCTCGAGGGGCTGTTCACGCCGGACGTGAAATCCCTCTGGTTCGAGCAGTACCAGGTCGACGGGCGCGAGCAGGTCATCGGCTTCATCAGCGACCTGGTCGGCAAAGTGGGCCGCACCCATCACATGGTGTCGAACTTCCGCGTCTCGTTCGACGGGGACACCGCCGAGGCGAGCGTACGCGTGAAGGCCTACCACGTCGGCATCGGCGACAAGGCGGGCCTGTTCGAGGAGTCCCTCGGCACCTTCGACGCCTCGGTCGCGCGCACCCCCGGGGGCTGGCGCTTCACCCGCTTCGACGAGGCGCTGTTCGTCATGCTCGGCACCCAGGAGGTCTTCGGCCTGGGAGAGCCCGCATGAGCGCCACCGCGACGATACCCGGCTACACGGCGGGGCGCTGGGACATCGACCCGGCGAACTCGGCGGTGACCTTCACGGTCCGGCACATGCTCGTCAACACGATGCACGGCCGGTTCAACGTGTTCGCCGGCGAGGTCGTCACCCGCGAGAACCCGCTGGAGTCCACGGTGGCCGCGGCCATAGAGACCTCGTCGATCGACTCCAACGACCGCGAGCGCGACGAGCACCTGCGCGCCCCCGAGTACCTCGACGTCTCGGCCCACCCGTTGATGAGCTACCGCTCAACGGCCCTGCGCGAGGACGCCGACGGCTACGTACTCGACGGCGAGCTCACCCTCAAGGGGATGAGCCGGCAGGTTCCGCTGTGGCTGGAACCCGGCGGCATCCTCGCCCCCGACCCGATCGGCAAGACGCGGATGGGCATCGCCGCCACCGGCTCCATCGATCGCGCCGACTTCGGGCTCAGCTCGGAGCTGCTGGACATGCCGCTGATCGGCGGCCTGCTCGTAAGCCGCAGGGTCGAGATCCGCATCGACATCGAAGCCACGCTCGCGCGCTGACGGGCTCCGGTGCGTCCCGGGCTCACCGCATGCCCGCCGCGGCGGGCATGCGGCGCCCGCGCGCACGCAGTCCACGTGCGCTCCCGATAGGAAACGTCGAGGAAAACCACTATGACAGAAACCACCAATGGCACGGCTGTGACGCCCGAAACTCCGTTCCCCCGGGAGGCGGCGCCCGTTGACGCGGTGTCGCAGGGTGACCTGACGCAGGACAGTGCCGAGGAGCCACTGCTGACCTTCCTGTGCGCTGATGACGCGTACGGCGTGTGCGACCTGAACGGGGGCTGTTCCTGATGGCCGGGGCAGCATCCGACCGCGCAGCCGGGCATCTGGTCATCGACGTCTGGAGCGACGTGATGTGCCCGTGGTGTTACATGGGCACCACGTTGCTGGTGCAAGCCCTCGAGCGGTTCCCGCACGCCCAGCAGACGCAGATCCGCCACCACAGCTACCAGCTCATGCCCGATCTGGCACCCGACACCGCAGTCGGGCTGACCGAGTATCTGGTGCGCCAGCGCGGCTTCCAGCGTCAGCAGATCGAGGCGATGAACGCGCAGATCGCCGCGCGCGGCGCGGCCATCGGCCTCGAATACCGCTCTGAGCGTGCGATCGCGGCCAACACCCGCGCGGCGCATCAGCTCATCCACTTCGCCGCCAAGGCCGGGCGCCAGCACGAAATGGTGCAGCGGCTGTTCAGGGCCTACTTCACCGAGGGCCTGAGCGTCGGCGACCACACCGTGCTGGCCGGCCTCGCCGCAGAGACCGGCCTCGACCCGGCGGCTGCCGCGCAAGCGCTGGCCACCGGCGTGTTCGACGACGACGTCCAGGCGGACATCCGCCAGGCGCAGCAGCTCGGCATCTCCGGGGTGCCGTTCTTCATCTTCGGCGGCAAGTACGCCCTCTCCGGCGGGCAACCCGTCGAGGCGTTCCTCCAGGCACTCAACACCGCGTGGGACGAGGCGCCCGGCACGCCCTGAAGGCGTGCACCAGCCCGAGATTTTGAGCGAGACCAATGCGGTCGAGGCGCTGGGCGTGTTTCTCAAGGCAGACGGCGTTCTCCATGATCGCGGAAGGAAAGCGCCGGCCGCGCGTGTGGCGGACCTCGCGTCCCCAAAGGCTGGCCCCCAGCGGGCGTTGATGGTTGACTCGTGTCACGGTGAACAGCTGTTCACCCTGGTTGTAGCATGAGGAGCGCTGTGTGGATCGGCCCACCATTTCGGGCAACGACACGGCCGAGAAGACCCGCAGCGCAGTCGCCGTCGGCACGCTGGCGTTGTGTGGCACCGCCGTATCGTTGCAGCAGACGCTGGTGCTGCCGGTGCTGCCGGACTTCCCGCGGCTATTGCACACCACGCCCGACAACGCGTCCTGGCTGATCACCGCAACGCTGCTGGCGGGGGCCGTCGCCACACCGACGCTGTCGCGGCTCGCCGACATGTACGGCAAGAAGCGCATGATGCTGGTGGCGCTGGCCGTCATGATCGTCGGTTCCGCGCTCGGTGCCTTCAGTCAGACCCTGCCGCTCATCATCGCCGCCCGCGCCCTGCAGGGCGTCGGCGTCGCGCTCGTCCCGATCGGGATCGCGATCATGCGCGACGAGCTTCCGCCGCGGCGGCTCCCCCTTGGCGTGTCGCTGATGAGCGGCACCCTCGCCATCGGTGCCGGGGCCGGGCTGCCGCTGGCCGGGCTGATCGTCGAGCACATGAACTGGCACGCGGTGTTCTGGGTCAGCGTCGCCGCGGGCGCCGTGCTGTTCGCGGCGGTGGCGCTGCTCGTCTCCGAGTCCCCCGTGCGTACCCGCGGATCGTTCGACTTCCCGGGCGCCCTGCTGCTCTCCGCCGCGGCGACGGCATTGCTGCTCGCCCTGTCCAAGGGCTCACACTGGGGCTGGCTGTCCTATCAGACCATCGTGCTCGCCGTGCTGGGCCTGGTCCTGGTGGCAGTCTGGCTGCCCCTCGAACTGCGGGTGCACAACCCGCTCGTCGACGTGCGGGTCGCCGCGCGACGGGCGGTACTCCTGGTCAACATCGCCTCCGTCCTGACGGGGTTCGCGATGTTCGCCAACATGCTCACCACGACCCAGCTGCTGCAGCAACCGGTGCGCACCGGATACGGCTTGGGCCTGGACATCCTGCACACCGGGCTGTGGATGGCGCCGATCTCGGTCGTCTTCGGCGCGATGGCGCCCGTGTCGGCGTCGGTCACCCGCCGCTTCGGCCCGCAGACGACCCTGCTGGCCGGGGCCATGATCATGGCCGTCTCCTACGCCGCCCGCGTCTTCTTCAGCCATGGACTCTGGCAGATCGTCGTCGGCTCGACGCTCGTCGCGGCCGGCACGTCGATGACCTTCGCCGCGATGCCGAGCCTGATCATGCGCGCCGTCCCCGCGACCGAGACCGCGTCCGCGAACGGGCTCAACTCGCTACTGCGCTCCGTCGGCACATCGACCTCGAGCGCCGCCCTGGCCGCAGTCACTACGACGGCGGTGGTCAACGTCGACGGTGACGCGCTCCCCAGCTTCGGCGCGCTCGCCACCATATTCTGGATCGCCGCCGGCGCGTCGCTCGTCTCCGCGCTGCTCATGCTGCCGCTGTTCCGGACGAGGAGGCAAGACCTCGAACAGTCGGCCAGCACGGAATACGTACCCGAGGCGGTCGTGCGCGGCCAGGTGATCACCGGCGGCGGGAACACCGTCCGCAACGCGGTGGTCACCTTGCTCACGACGTCGGGTCAGCAGGTCGACTGGAGCCAAGCCGACTCGGCCGGCTCCTTCTCCCTGGCGATCCCCGGCGCGGGCCGCTACCTCATCGTCACAGCCGCCGAAGGCTGGGCGCCGCAGTCACGGCTCGCCACGCTGCACGCCGGGCACGAGATCGAACCTATCGTCCTGTGCGAGCGGCTCACCCTGGCCGGCGAGGTCAGCGACGCCCAGGGCCACATCGTGGGCGCGACCGTGGCGCTGACCCGGCTGAGCGGGGAGTTGGTGCAGGCCGCCCTGACGGCGGTGGACGGGCGGTACGAGCTGCCGCTGCCGTCGAGCGGGCGATACGTACTGACCGTGGTGACGCCGTGGGCGGCGACCGAGGCACGAGCCGTCACGGTCTGGGGCGCCGAGCGCGTGGTCGACATACGACTGCGGACCAGCCGCGACAACGGGTCAGCCCACCCCGCCCCGGCGCGGCAGGAAGCCACCGAGGCAGCATAGGAACCATGCCTCCGATGAACCACGACGCAGCACCAGTCACGCAGGCCACCCACCCGTCGGCCGCGGACGAGCCGGCGCCCGGTTCGTCCCGGCGGGCCATCCTCGCCGCCGCCGCGGAGCTGTTCGCAGAGCGCGGTTACGACCAGGTCACCATCCGCGACATCGCCGCGCGCGCCGACCTGTCCCCCGCCATGGTCATGAAGTGCGGCGGGAGCAAACGTGAGCTGTTCCTCCGCTCCGCGAAGATCACCCCGCCGCCCCTGCCCGACGTGCCGCGATCCGAACTCGGCGCACGCCTCGTCGAGGAACTCCTCACCCGCTCGGATCGCGGCGCCATCGAGCCGCTCGCCCGCTCGCTGAATCTCCGGCTCTCCGCACCCGACCCGGACAGCGTGCATCAGCAGTTCACCGCCGGCTACCTCGAACCTCTCGCCGAACGCCTCGGCGGCGACGCCGACGCCCACATTCGAGCGGAACTCGTCGTCGCGGCGCTGACCGGGCTCGCCGCCACCACACGGATCTTTCACACCCCGGCGGCAGGTGCGGCACCGGAGGAGGTCATCCGCCGGTACGGCCGGGCCATCCAGCACCTCATCGATCAGTGACTCCGGCAACGGCGACCAGGTCGGCGGGCGCGCCGTCGGTCCAGCCGGGCATCGCACCCCGCGAGCCGCCCTCCGGATTCAGTCCGTACGCCTCGATCAGCGTGGACTTCCCGAACCTGCGGTTGTGAAGCGGGCGGAGTCGCATGTGCCCAGCGGCAGGCCGACGCTCATCGCGGCGGCACCGGCAGGCCGTAATGCCCCCGGAGCGTCCGCGCGGTGTACTCCTTGCGAAAGATGCCCTTGCCCTGCAACAGGGGCAGCACGTGGTTGATGAACTGTTCGAGCGGTTCGCGTCCGCCCGGGATCCGGTAGTTGAAGCCATCGGCGGCGCCGGTCCGGAACCACAGCTCAATGTCGTCGGCCACCTGCTCGGGCGTACCCACGATGAGGTGGTGCCCGAACGCCGCGGTCGCCCGCAGCACGACCTGACGAGCGGTGTAGCCGCCCTGTTCGGCCTCGGCCCGCATGACGGCGGCGCGGCTGGTGAAGCTCTGGCCGGCCGCGTCCCACACCGCTGCGGGGATCGGCGCGTCGAGGTCGAGCCCGCGTACGTCGAGCCCGATCTGGTGGTGCAGGCGGACGATCGCCTGGTCGAGGTCGACGTTGGCGTTGAACGCGTCCAGGGCGGCCTGCGCCTCCGCCTCGGTGCTGCCGATGATGGGCAGGATGCCCGGCAGCACGAGGGCGTGGGCCGGGTTGCGCCCGAAGCCCGCCACCCGCCGCTTGAAGTCCTGGTAGAACTCGCGGGCGGCCTCGATGGTGGGCTGGGCGGTGAAGATGGCGTCGGCGTGCCGGGCACCTTGATCGCGGCCGGTGTCGGAGGAACCCGCGTGGAAGATGACCGGGCGACCCTGGGGCGAGCGCGGCACGTTGAACAGCGCGTCGAGCTGGAAGTGCTTACCCCGGAAGGGGACTGGGTGGATCTTGCCATGGTCCAAGGTCGCCGTCGGCCACGGCCCGGCGACGAAGGCGTCGGGCTCCCAGCTGTCCCAGAGCGCCTTGACGATTTCGATGTACTCCTCGCCGCGTTCGTAGCGCAGCGCGTGCTCCGGGTGCGCGGTCGGTCCGAAGTTCGGCGCCACCGACGGCTGCGACCCGGTTACCGCGTTCCAGCCGACGCGGCCGCCAGTGAGCTGGTCGAGCGTCGCGATTTTCCGGGCGGTGTTGTACGGCTCGGAGTACGTGGTGAGGATCGTCGGCGCCAAACCGAGGTACGTCGTGTGGGCGGCGATCACGGACAGGACGGTGAACGGCTCCGGCGTCGTGTACCCCTCGCCGAGACTGGGACTGTCGGCCAGGAAGATGGCGTCGAACAGCGCCCGCTCGGCGTCCTGGGCGAGGCGCACCAGCGCGTCGATGCTCCACGCGCGACCGGTGTCGACGTCGGGTTGCCGCCACGCCTCGAACGGCGGGCTGAAGAGGTTGAGCACGAGTTGTCGGTCGGTCACGGGATCTCCTTCGGTCTCAGGTCGCAGGGGTCCAGCCCAGCAGCGGCGCGGTGTCACGGGCGATGCGTTCAAGGCCCCGCAGGGCCACATCGACCGTGTGCCGGTGGCCCCGGCCGACCTCGACCGCCTCCAGCAATCCGGTGACGGCGATGATGTAGTCGACCTCCGGCAGCAGCGCGGCGTCGGCGCGCAATCCCTCGGCCGCGTCCTGGGCCGAGCCGGTCTTGAGGTTCACCCCGGCGATGATGTCGTCGAGGGTGAGGTCGTCGGCCGAGACACCCCGCACGTCGGCGATGCGCTTGCGGGAGCTTTCCAGGAAGCGGTTCAGGTCATCGAGGGCACCGGCGCGCGAGGCGCCGGCGTAGATGTTGCGGATGCCACCCAGCCGGGGGGTCAGCAGCGGGGCGATCTCGGACGGGGCCTCGACCGGACCGACCGTGCGCCACTCGTCGAGGTAGGCGTCGATAATGGGGCGCTGCACGGTCTTCGCGTCCAATGTGGCCGTTCCGAACAACGCGCCAAGCCCGGTCCGGGCGGCCCGCCGGGCCGACTCCGGACTGCCGGGGGTACGCCACAGCCGCTGGGCCAGACCGGTTCCGTCGGCGTGGATGCGCTGGTCGGTGCCCCGCAGCGGCCGCCCGCTGAGCGCGTCGAGCAGCACGCCCAGGTGGTCGTCGAAGAGCTTGCCCGGATCCGACGCGTCCACCCCGTACGCAGCGTACTTGTCAATGTTCGCCGCGCCGGTGCCCAGTCCGAGCTGCAGCCGGCCGCCGGCGATGGCGTCGAGGGTCAACGCGTCCTGGGCGAGCTGCAGCGGCTCGGTCAGGGGCAGCGTGACTACGGCCACGCCGAGGCCGATCCGGTGGGTGTGGACCGCGACCGGGGCGAACGACACCAGCGGCGACGGAGCCGAACCCAGTTCGGGCCGCACGAGCAGGTGCTGGGCCAGGAAGCCGATGTCGTAGCCGAGCTCCTCGGCGCCGACGAACAGCCGGATGAGTTCCTCGTTCGCCTCGGCCGGCGGCGAAGCAGTGTTGGCGTGGGTGAAGAAGCCTAGGCGGAACGGCTTGGCGGTCACAGGCGCTGTCCTTTCCAAGAGTCCACGGTGGTCATGTTGGGTCACTCGCCGATCGCGACCCGGCGCCAGCGGGTGGTGCGGCGCTCGGCCAGGAGGAAGATCGAGTTGAGTACGTAACCGACGAAGGCCACCGTCACCACCGCGGCCAGCAACTGGTTGATGTTGAAGGTCTGCTGGGCGTTGAGGATGTACAACCCGATTCCGTCGTTGCCGGCAAGCATGCCGACGACCACGGCCAGCACCAGCGAGATGCCCAACGACTGGCGCATCCCGACGAGGATGAACGGCGTGGCGTACGGGAGGGCGATCTCCCGCTGCGTCTGCCACCACGTCAACCGGTATGTCTGCGCCGTCTCGTTGAGCACTTTGGACACTCCGCGCGCGCCGGCGTACGAATTGATGATCATTGGGAAGATGCCGGCGGCCAGGAAGACGGCGATCTTCATGGACTCCCCGATGCCCAGGAAGAGCACGAAGATCGGCAGGATGGCGGTCGTCGGCGTCAGGCGCAGGACCTCGACCGTCGGCTCCAGCAGGCCCCACACGATGCGGGAGCGGCCCATCAGGAACCCGATGCCAACGCCGAGCGGGACCGCAAGCGCAAAACCGATGGCCATGGTACGCAACGTGCGGCCCAGTTCGGGCAGAAGTTCGCCCTGGGTGATCTCATGGAGCCAGGTCTGGGCGATCCGGTCGGGGGCGGAGATGGTCGGGTCGAAATGGATCTCCGACGAAATCTGCCAGACGACGATGACCAATGCGACCAGGGTCCAGCCGGACACCCGGCTACGCAGGAAGCGCAGCAGCGACCGGCCGAACCGGATCGACGCCGGCGGCCGCTCGGCCGGCCCGGTCCCGGCTTTCGGCGGGACGGTCGTCGGCGCGCCTGTGGTCTGCGGGTCCCCGGTTGTCGCGCCCGGAGGCCGGGCTTCGGTCAGGTCAGCCATGTGCGGCTCACTCCGAGCCCAGCACGAGGCCGAGCACCTCGCGCCGAAGCCGCAGGTACCGCGGGTCCTCCCGGACGTCGACCTGCGTGCGCGGATAGGGAATGTCCACTGTGGCGTCGCGGGCGATACCGGCGCCGGCCTCGTGGAGCACGATGACGCGCTGCGACAGGAACAGCGCCTCCTCGATGTCGTGGGTGACGAACAGCACGGTGAGGTCGTGCTGCTGCCAGATCCGTAGGAGCAGATCCTGCAGGTTCGACCGGCTCAGGGCGTCGACCGCACTGAACGGCTCGTCGAGCAGCAGCACCTGGGGGGAGGCGGCCAGCGCCCGCGCGATGGCCACCCGTTGCTGCATGCCCCCGGACAGTTCACCCGGGTACCGGCTGAACTGCCCGGCAAGTCCGACCTCGGCCAGGTAGCCGTTGATGATCTCGTTCTCCTCGGCCCGGCTGTGGGCCCGGCGCGGCCCGTGCCGGTGGCGGAGTCCGAACCGGACGTTGTCCCCGACCGTCCGCCACTGCAACAGCGACTCGTTGTAGTTCTGGAACACGTAGCGTGCGCTGTCGGGCGGCCCGTCGACCCGGTCGGCTCCGATGTGGATCGATCCGGACGACACCGCCTCCAGCCCGGCGACCAGCCGCAGGAAGGTGGACTTCCCGCAGCCTGAGCGTCCGACCAGCGACACGAAACTGCCCCGGTCGATAGTCAGGCTCACCGGACGCAGTGCGCGCACCACGTTGCCGTCGAGAGCGACGTAGTCCTTGCCGGCGCCGGCCAACACGATGTCGCCCGACAGTCCACTATGGGCTCGCATGTCACGGTCGACGGCAAGACTCTCCGTGCTCGTCACGGTGCACCGCCCGCTGAGGACCGGGTCGCCGAGGCGAAGACGTGCGACTTCCAGTCCACGCCCTTGGAAATCTTGTCCGGTGCGTACTTCAGGCCGAGTTCGTACCAGGACTGCGTGGCGTCCAGGTTGATCGGGCCGGTCTGGTAGTAGGTCGGCAGCAGGTTGCGCAGCTTGGCGTCGTCCCCGCCGGCGATCTTCTTGAAGTCGATTTTGTAGTACTGCTGCACGAGATCCGCCTGCTCCGACGGTGACACGGCGTTCCACCACGCGTGGAACTCATACAGGGCCTTGGCGAACGCGTGGGCGATCTCGGGGTGCTTGCGCGCGTAGTCGCCGGTGGTCCAGAACGCGGCCGTCGTGGCGTCGGGGTTGGACCACGCCTTGGTCGAGGTGTCCCCGACGGTGGTGAAGTTGTAGCCGGTCTTGCCGTCGTTGGAGTAGGCCGCGGTCCAGTGCCCGGCCCACACGTCGTAGTCGCCGCGCTCCAGGGCCTGCGGCGCACCGGTCGCGTCCTGGATGATGACGAAGGTCACCCTGTTCGAATCGACCCCGTTGGCCTCAAGGAAGCCGCGGGTGTTCACGATGAACTGCGGCACCGGCGACACACCGACCTTCTTGCCGGCGAGGTCGGCCGCGGTCTTCACCGGACCGCCGGATTTCACCAGGAACGGCAGGCTCGTCAGGTTGGTGTTGTTGTTCGCGACGAGCTGGATGTCGAAGCCGTTGCCGAGCGCGTTGATGCCTGCGTAGAAATCCGCATAGCCGATGTCGAGGCTGCCACCCTGCAGTGCGGCGAGGGTGGCCACACCGCTCTGGGTCTGGGTGAGCTTGGGGTCGAGGCCGTACTTCGAGAAGTACCCCTTCGCCTTGGCGATTTCCAGGGCGTTGGCGTACCCCGCGTCGGCCACGGTTATCTTGACCGGGTTGGCGGGGTCGAGCGCACCGGACGAAGCCGACGGCGCCTCCTCCCCGCACGCGGCGAGCGTCGACGCGAGAAGCACGGACGCTAAGGCGGCGGCCAGCCGCGGGAAACTGGACACGAGAGGTACCTCCATTATGGACTAGCAAATAGGAATTGTCGGAATCGGAGGGCTTGCGGAAGCCCGATCGACGATGGACCGGCGCCAGACAATGTGTGTGAGACGGTGCGATGCGACACAACGGCGCGACGAGGTCGTCGACAGCGGCGGCGTGGCGCTAACAGCGTGCGCTACAGACCCGCCGCAGATCGACGCCTAGTTCGCGCGTCAGCAGCAGTGGTCCCCCGCCCCACGTGATCAAGTGTGTGCCGTCCTGCCTGCTATTGTCAATCAAGCCGATAGGAATACCAGTCTTCAGGACGGAGGGCCATGACGTACGCAGTCGGAGACGTCGTCGCGTCATTCGCCCTGCCTCGCGCCGACGGTGGCGACCTCACCGTCGATCCGCGGGCCAGCGCAGCGACGGTCGTCGGGTTCACCGCCAACCACCGCCCATATGCGCTCGCCCGGCTCGGCTTCGCCGGCTCCCCCACAATCACCATCTGCGGCCGCGACCTGTCGCGCGTACCGCCCGCGACGCCCTCCGCAGGCACCTCTTGAAAGGATCCGCGTGACCACCACCCGTCCCGACGCTGTCATTTCTGCCACCGCGCTGAGAACGCTGCTCGACTCCGGCGCCGACGTCGTACTGCTCGACATCCGCCGCGACGCCGACCGCGGACTACGGCACGAATATGAGGCCGGGCATTTGCCCGGGGCGCACTACGTCGAGCACTCCACGCAACTCGCTGGCGTCCGCACGCCGGAATCGGGCAAGAACCCGTTGCCGACCGACGACCAGATCCAGGCGGCGGTGACCGGCTGGGGCATCCACCCGTCGTCGACCGTCGTCGTCTACACCCGCGGGGCCGCCCCGCCGGCCACCCGCGCCTGGTGGGTGCTGACCTGGGCGGGCGTGCCGGACGTCCGGTATCTCGACGGCGGCCTGGACGCCTGGACGGCCGCCGGCGGAGAGCTCACCACCGACGAGCCGGCTCCGGGCGGCGGGACGTTCCAGGTGCGTACGGGTTCGCTGCCGACCATCGACGCGGACGAAGCCGGGGCGCTGGCCCGCTCCGGGCTGCTCCTGGACGCCCGGCCCCGCGAGGCATACCTGGGTGACGCGGAACAGCCCGGCCAGGGCCACATCCCGGGCGCGGTGAGCGTGCCGTACTCCGACAACCTCGACGAGGACGGCCTGCTCCGCAACGACGAGAGCCTGCGCGCCCTCTACGCCGGGCACGGAGTCGACGGCATCGCCCCGCTCGGTCTGTACTGCGGCGGCGGGGTCGGCGCGACCACCGGCATCCTCGTGCTGCACCGGCTCGGAATCCCGGCCGCGCTCTACCCGGGCTCGTGGACCCAGTGGAGCGCCGACCCCACCCGACCGGTCGCCACCGGCACCGAACCCGGCTGAGTTTCTCCTCGAGCGGTGAACGCCGCGACGACCCGCAGGGTGGGCGGGACGTCAACGCCGAGTTCGTAACGGCCGCGGCGGATGTTCCGAGTGAAGGTGTGGCCGGCGAGGGCACGAGCTCGTCGAGCACGGCCGGGGAGACAGACGCATCGGTGACCACCCCACCGGGCGTGGCCTTCAATGCTCGCGGGAAGAACCGCCGGTGGGTGATGGAGCAGACCCACGGCTACGAACGCACTGCCGCGCACGCCGAAGACTTCATTACGATCGCAATGGTCCGGCTGATGGCCGGTCAGCTGACGCGCACCCGAGGACGGGCGCTCAGGTGGGTTTGTTGCGTTGGTAGTGGCGTGCCACGCGGACGCGATTGCCGCAGCGGGCCGCAGAGCACCAGCGGCGGCGCGGGTGGGCGGGCAGGAACAGCATCACGCAGTCGTCGGCCTCGCATTGGCGGACGTTGACGACCGCCGAATCGGCGATCAGCTCGGCAGCGGCTTCGGCGAGCCAGGCCGCCAGCCGCGCTCCGGGTGGGCCGGTGCGGCTGCGGACGGCGGTGACCACGTCACCGTTCCAGGCCAGCTCGTTGATGGCGGGCGCGGCGCGCTGGGCCCGGTTGAGGGCCTCCAGGTCGCCGACCGGCGGCCGGGTGCGGTGGCGGGCATGCTCGAGGACGCGGGCCGTGCGCTCGCGGACTTGTTGCACGGCGGCCAGGTCGGCGCCGGTGAGTTCGACGGCGGCGAACTGCCGCGCCTGCGGGAACCGGTCGGCCTGCAGGTTCAGCCATGCGCGCAGGTCGGCGGGGGTGGCCAGCAGGTCGGCGCCGCTCGGGCGCGTGTTGACCAGGTCGAGCGCTAGCAGCTCCCCGGTCAGGGGGACGAAATCGCTCATTCTGCTAATGCTACCTCACGGAGTTGACACATTAGGTCAGCGATCGCTACACCTAACGTATCTCCACGAATGAAAGGCATTAGAGATGCCGATTTCTCCGATCGCCTCCACCGTCCACCGCCACCTGGACGTCGACGGCGTCCGCGTCTTCTACCGCGAGTCACTCCCCGACCGTCCCGACGCGCCCGTGCTGCTGCTGTTGCACGGCTTCCCGTCCGCCTCCCACCAGTTCCGCCGCCTCATCGACGTCCTCGGTGCCCGCTACCGGCTGATCGCCCCGGACTATCCCGGCTTCGGCCACACTCAGGCGCCCGACGGCTTCACGTACTCCTTTGATCGGCTCGCCGACCTCACCGAAGGCTTCGTCCAACGGCTCGGCCTCGACCGGTTCGTGATGTACGTCTTCGACTTCGGCGCCCCGGTCGGCTTCCGGCTCGCCGAGCGGCACCCCGCGTGGGTCGCGGGCCTGGTCGTGCAGAACGGCAACGCCTACACCGAAGGCCTGTCGGACGGCGCCCGGGACTTCATCGCCCTGCGCCCCGAGACGCCCGGCGGCGAAGCAACCATCCGCGACCTGCTGACCCTGGCCGGCACCCGCGGCCAGTACGAGACCGGCGTCACCGACCCCGGCCTGATCCCGCCCGACGGGTGGACCCTCGACCAGCACTTCCTCGACCTGCCCGGCCGCAAGGAAGCCCAGGTGGCGTTGGCGTTCGACTACCATTCCAACGTCGAGCGTTACGACCGCTGGCAAGCCTGGCTGCGCAAGCACACCCCGCCCACCCTCATCACCTGGGGCAGCAACGACCCGTTCTTCCCCGAGCCCGGCGCCCGCGCCTACCTACGCGACGTGCCTGACGCCGAACTGCACCTGTTCGACACCGGCCACTTCGCCCTCGAAACCCACCTCCCGCAGATCGCCCCGCTCATCGCCAACTTCCTCGACCGCGTATGGAACTAGCACTGCTGCGTGTCTACAACTCGGCGATGGGTGGCGGCTTGGGCTTCACTGTCGAGGTGAACGAGCCCTTCCGTCTGGAACGAGCCAGGGACGCGATGCGGTACTTCGGATTGCCGGAACTCGCCGAGCTCGTAGCAGACCTCATTGAGCATGCCTTGGACGGTGACCACGCCGAGTCCAGGCAAGATGATCTCGGCCCCCAAGACGAGGCCCTAGAGACTGCGTTCAGAGTCAAGGTTGCCGAACGGCCCGCCGACTTCGGCCTGCCGGTGAGCGGACGGACTCAACTCGGCTACGACAGGACGCGCGCCAACAGAAATCACTGTCACCCTGAGTGGCGTCGCCGCGAAGGGCATCTGGAGCTGGGGCGGCGGCACTTCGCTGATCCCGTGCAGTGGTGGTGTCACCGACATTTATCTGGCCTACTACGGTCTGCGGGGCTTGCTGCGCCTCGGCTGACGCCCGATCGACAGCGGTTTGAGGAGGAACGCATGCGCAAACGAGTGATCATCGCCGTCGCGGCGCTCCTGCTGGTCGCCGTCGCGTGCACGGGGTACCACTGGTGGTCCCCCTTCGACGTCAAGAGCCAGGTCGTGTCGTATCGGGGCGGGCCGCAGGACACCCGGATCACGGTCAACCTGACCCTCGGCATCGGTGACCGGATCACCCGCACCCGTTTCGAGGAGCACGACGACCGGATCGTGGTGACCGTGTGGGTCCGCATCGACACGGGCGACAACGTGGACATCGGCGTGCACGCCGAGGCGTCGCACACCCTGTCCCGGCCGATCGACGACCGGAAGGTCATCGACGCGTCGAGCGGCACGGTGGTCCCGCACGCCTGACTTCGTCGGGGAACCCCCGGCCGGCGGCAGCGCCGGCCAGGGGCTCGCGTCATCCGTCGGTGTCGGCGGCGCTGTGTGAGGCGGTGCGCCAGCCGCCTGGAGATCGAGAGATGCGGTGCACGGTGGCGCCGGGCAAGGCGCGGCCCACCTCGCCCACGACGACCTGCGGCGGCACCCAGCCCGGGCACCCACAGCCCGGCCGACATGGCGCCCGCGACGCTCGCATCGGACTCGCGAGCGCCGAGGGCGCACCCAGAAGGCCACGCAGCGGCGCGGCTGGCTCAGCGAACGATGCGGGCGATGGGTGTTGAATGATTCACCTACTCGCAGACCATCGACCGCTCCAGCTTGTGGCGTGGTTCAGCTGACCCGGCCGATGGCGTGGCCCTGCTTGCGCAACTGCCGGGCCCAGCCCTGCACGGTGTACCGGGGAACGTTGAAATGATCAGCGAGTCCACTGACGCTGCCGACTTGCCGGTAGGCGGCCATGACATCCTCGGCGGGTGGCATCCGCCGGTACGCCCGATCCCGGCTCTCCGCCGGCGCGGCGGCCTGTTTGGCGGCCCGGACCCGCCGAGGACGGCCCGCCGGAGTCTCCGCCGCCGCGGCCTCGGCGCTGGCGCGTCCTCGGGAGGCACGGGTCGACACCGACCTGGTAGCGGGTGCGCGTTTCGGACCACGCTCCCCGCCAGCCCGCCCTGTCGACCCGGCAGTCCCGGGCGCGGACTCTGGCAGCGGCCCTTCCGCGCTCAACGCGTCGGACAACCACTGCAACGCCCGCCGACGGCCAGCCGCATCCAGCGGATGCAACACCTGATACGCCGCCTCTACTGCGGCAAGCTCTGACAACGCCATCCCGAACACACTCCACAATCGCCTGTTGTCGGGTCAGCGTAACCGACAATCACCCGAAGAACCTCAAGCCTCAATGTACATCTTTCTATGCCGCCGACCGTACGCGCCAGCCGTCGGTACGCACGTAGCTGTCACCGCCACAGCCGCACAGCCCACCATGAAATGGGCATCCGATGGCCGACACCGCCGGGAACGCACCTGAAGAGCCGACCCGGTCCGTCACGGACTCGATCGACACATCCGTGCTCGCATGGGCCGAGCATCACGCAAGGAAGGCTCCACACTGGACCGAAACCGCATGGCAGCGAGCCTGCGTCGGGAGTCGACCGGGTCTATGTGGGACTCGGGATCATCCCGCGCGGGAACCACTGGTCCTGGCGGCGGCGCGGCCTGTCGGCGTACGTACCATCCTCGAAAGCGCGGGGTGCACCACCGCCGCTTCGACGACCATCCCACCGCCCGGGACCACCCCCGCCTGCGCGGGGAACACTCGATCATCGCGCTGCCGGTGCTGATGAAGTTCGGACCATCCCCGCGTGCGCGGGGAGCACCTTCTTCACCAGTGCCGCCATGGCCTCGTCACGGGACCATCCCCGCGTGCGCGGGGAGCACGAGCGGAAGATCTGGCCACGGAAGGACTGGGCCGGACCATCCCCGCGTGCGCGGGGAGCACGCATGTTGTCTCTGGTGCATGCTCCGTTGCTCAGGACCATCCCCGCGTGCGCGGGGAGCACATCGACATCCACCCGCATCTGTTCCGGCACACGGGACCATCCCCGCGTGCGCGGGGAGCACGCTCCCTCTGCCCCGGAGGGTGTGAGCATGGAGGGACCATCCCCGCGTGCGCGGGGAGCACGGTTTGTGTTTGCGTACGTCGAAATCACGTTGGGGACCATCCCCGCGTGCGCGGGGAGCACTCCAGGATCTGCAGCACGCCGGCGGGCGTGTACGGGCCATCCCCGCGTGCGCGGGGAGCACGCTCCCTCTGCCCCGGAGGGTGTGAGCATGGAGGGACCATCCCCGCGTGCGCGGGGAGCACAGCAGCACCCCTGATGACTGTTCTCCGCCCTCCGGACCATCCCCGCGTGCGCGGGGAGCACGGCCATCGACGCGAACACGGGTGACAGGGTGAAGGACCATCCCCGCGTGCGCGGGGAGCACGTGCAAGGACTCACCCTCGACCGAACGGACTAGGGACCATCCCCGCGTGCGCGGGGAGCACGCGACCACTCAACGCCTCACGGTACGCGGTAGCGGACCATCCCCGCGTGCGCGGGGAGCACACGCGGACCGGTCCACCAGGACGCGCTCTGTGTGGACCATCCCCGCGTGCGCGGGGAGCACGGGATACACGACTTCGCGCCGCTGTGCCGGGCGGGACCATCCCCGCGTGCGCGGGGAGCACGCGTCCTGAGCGGCCCTGAGCAACGGCGCTGCCGGACCATCCCCGCGTGCGCGGGGAGCACGGTGGCGGGTGCGGTCGGCGAGGGCGGTGACGAGGACCATCCCCGCGTGCGCGGGGAGCACATCCCAGGGCGGTCGGCCGCCCGCCGCTCCTCCGGACCATCCCCGCGTGCGCGGGGAGCACCGACTACGGCAGGAGGCGGACCGGCAGCGCGCGGGACCATCCCCGCGTGCGCGGGGAGCACACGGCCCCGACCACGCTGCAGGTGCTCACCCGCGGACCATCCCCGCGTGCGCGGGGAGCACAGCCTCACCGCCCCGCTGAACGCGAACCCATTCGGACCATCCCCGCGTGCGCGGGGAGCACTGCTCGTCGAACTTCCGCGCGACCGCGACGATGGGACCATCCCCGCGTGCGCGGGGAGCACGAGGAAGGGGCGTTCATGGTCCTCGAAGAAGAGGGACCATCCCCGCGTGCGCGGGGAGCACTCGCACAGTCAGTCGCGCTTACTCCCCGGCCACGGACCATCCCCGCGTGCGCGGGGAGCACACTTGTTCACCTGGGGCAATGAAGATCCAGATACCAGATTTTATTCACTCGCTCTCCGTCGTCGGCTGTGCAGGCCTAGCTCTACGACCGAACCGACGGCGGCGTGCCGCCTTGCTCCAGCCCGCTGGCATCGCTGCGTTGAACACGGGTTCGGCGGGGCGGCGCATCAACGTTATCCCGTCCAGGTCTACCGGCGTCCAATGATGGTCGTGCACCTTGAAGGAGAGTCGTTGCTCGCCGCCTATCTGAAACACCATCAGTGCACGTCCTGGGCCGGCCATATCCTGCACTCGTGCCCATAGCCGGCTTCGCACTCGTGAGCTGATGTGTCCGACGTACACACCGGCGGAAATCTCCAGCAGCCATTGGGTGAGGTGGCCCCGCAGCCCGGGTGGGCAGGCCGTGAGGATGATGACTGTCATCAGAAGTCAACGTCCTCGTCAGCGTAGTTGCGGCCCGCGGCCACCTCGAAGCCGTTGTCGTCCCACAAGCCTAGGGACTCCTCTTCCTCGATCTCTCCCGTAGGTTGTGGCTGGAGCAGCAGCATTCGGATGTCGCGCACGCACCGGGTGAGGATCGCGCCGTCGTGCACCCTGTCCCGCACCGCGCGGCGGGTGTCGGCGCTGATGTCGGTGGGGTCACTGGCCGCGACGTCGAATGCGACCGGAATGGTGATGTCGGCCTTGTAGAGGTCCGCGATATCGTACACGAAGGCACGCTCATGTCCAGTGTGGACGAAGCCTAGTCCGGGGGCGGCGCCGAGCGCGACGATAACGGCGTGCACGATGCCATACAGGCAGGCATGCGCGGCGGACAGCGTCTGGTTGATGAGGTCGCCGGACTCGAAGTCCTCCCGATCGTACTGGCGCTGGTTCCACGCCACCCCGGTCCGTGCGGCGTGCTCCCGGTAGATGCGGCGGACCCTAGCGCCTTCCTTGCCACGGAGTTGCTGCATGGTGAGGTTGGCGGTGTCCTCGCCGGGGAAGCGTATCGCGTACATGGTGCGGGCCACGGCCAACCGGCGACCACGATGGCTGACTGCCGCCGCCTGGGCGATGAGCAGCCGGCTTGATGATGCCAGCGACCGGCCGTGGGCGTAGTAGCGCACGCCCCGCTCGCCGACCCAGATGGCGGTGGCGCCGTGGTCGGCGAGCAGGGCGATAGCTTGGTGGGTGACGCTGGTGCCGGGTCCGAGCAGCAGCACTCCTACGGAGGCGGCGGGGATGTGGACGACTCCCCGGTCGTCGGTAGCGGTGAGCGCGTTGCTGTCTCGGTGGATGACGCAGCGTTCCAGGTAGAGAAAACTGATCCGGTCCTCGGCGCGGGTGAGATCGGGCAGCTCGGCCGGCGGCACTCCGGGGATCTTCACAGTCTCAACGTGCCGGGGCGATCGTCAGCAGGCCGCAGCCGTACGCCTTGGCGTGCCCGATACCGAGACTCAGGGCCTGACGGAAGGCATCGGCGTCGATGACGTCCAGCACGCCGTCGTAGGTCACCGTGGTGAGGGTGACCGCATGGGCACCACGTTTGAACGTCATCGTCTGGCGGCGGTGCAGCATCAGGTTGGGTTCGCCGTCCTGCTGTGCCGCGACAGTGAAGCCGCATCGGGCAGACCGGTCGACCAGCCACTGCGCCTGTTCCTCGACCCGCAGACGGCCGAAGCGTTGCGTGTCCTTCGACTCGGGGGTCTTCCGTCCGCTGTGGGTCGGGTTGGCGGTGAGCCGGAATGCCCACCGCTGGCCGGGGTGCAGTGACGCCAGCAGCCCGTCGTAGGGGCGGGTCGTCCAGGCCTCGGCCGCTGCCCGGCCGGCCTGATCGACCAGGTGGGCGAGGTCGGGCTGTCCAGGGCTGACGATGTAGAGCTGGACGGCACCGTCCGCAGCGGTGTCCAGCCGCCACAGGGTTCGGGCGCCGGGCCGGTCGTGGTCCTCGGGTGCGGCGAAGGCGGCCCGGACCGCGGCGTGCATGGCCTGTGGTGAGGCGAGCAGCTTCCGCGCACCGCGGCGGGCCGGGTCGATGGTGAACCGGGTGAGGTACATCCTCAGCCTCCCAGCAGGCTCAGCGGGTCGTGCTCGGTGACACCGGCACGTTCGGCGAGGTCGTTGTCGACGTTCACATACCCGCGATGGACCGCCCGCCAGGTGTGCTGGCGATGCGCCGGATCGAAGCTGACTGGTTCGTCGTGCATCGTCTCGGCGGCTGGCTCGCCCGGTCGGGCATCCCGGATGAACTCCAGCCGGACGGACCGCGCGGCTTTGCGGCGGTGCCAGTCGGCGGCGGCCCACGGCCATGTGGTCAGCGTGTCGTCGAGGGTGTCGTCGTGCACACCGAGGCAGACCTGACCGACTGGTGGGCAGGACCGGCGGCCGAGGTACAGCGGGAACCGCGGCCGGCGCAGCGCCTCCGCCAGGCCGGTCAGCAGGTTCCGGTCGCCGCCGACCACGGCGAGGAAGGCCGCATCGGCCAGGTAGAAGCGATACGTCAAGGGGGCGCTGTCGCGCCCGTCCAGCGTTCGCGCGGTCTGAAAGTCCCGCAGGACGTGCCCGGGCTGGTCGAGCCGCACCCCGAATTCGAGCCCGAGGAGTTCGGTCAGGGGTTCGGTGCGGCGGATGCCCTTGGCCGCGGCGAGCAGCCCGATCACGCCGCTCTTGGTCGGCGCGACCTCGGTGCCGCGGTGGGCGAACCGGCTGGACGAGCCCCATGACTGCAGCGGGGCGGCCAGCCGCAGCACCAGGACGCTCATGCCGGCTGGCCGAGCGCCGCGGTGACCTGCTCCCCCACCCCGGTGACGAGCTCACTGAAGCTCACCGCCTTGCCGAGGTCGGCCAGCGCCGCGGTCCGCTCGCCGACGTGGGTGACCCAGCTGCCGACTGGCCGCTCACCGTAGGCGCTCTCGACGTCGAGCGTGTGCTTGGCCAGGACGGCCGCAGCGAGCCGGACCCGGCCGGAGGAGTCGGTCTCTCGGATCGGAGTCTCGAACGCGCCGACCAGGTTGATCGGCTGCGTGTCACGGACCCGCACCAGTACCGCGTCGGGCAGGGTCCGGTGGGCGAAGGTGTTCTGCTTGCCGGTCGGCACGCTGCGGGCGAATGCGGTCAGGAAGGCTTCCACTGCGGCCCGGGTGGCTGCCGCGTCGCCGAGGGTGTGGTGCAGCGCGTCCACGTCGACTGTGGCGTATCGGTACAGGGTGGAGGAGTTGAATTCGACGGTACCGATCATGCCCGCACCGGCCTCCGCGGCGTCTTGCTTGCGGTCGTCGACGGCGGTGAAGTAGTCGAACTCGTTGTCGACGGCGTGCACGCTGATGGCGTGCGCGACCTGGCAGGCGGCGTCGACGTTGATGTCGGTCATGTCGGCCACCATCCGGCCGAACATGGCGATGTCCACCGAATGCTCGGTGTTCGCCAGCGCCTTGAACCGCGCCTTGTCCAGAGCGGTGCCGCTGCGTGACGCCTCCAGCGCGGCGGCGGCGATGTTGTCCAGCTGCCGGCGGCTGAGAAACAGCAGGTAGCCGGATTCGACGTCCTTCGCCTCGCCCTTCTTCTTCTCGGCCTTCGCCAGACCGGAGGCGACGAATGCCTCGGCGGCCAGGGCGGACGCTGCCTCGCCGGTGAGGATCGGGTCGAGCGCCTTGATCCGGGCTGCGAGCGCCTCGCCCACCCGCTTGGTCCGCTCGCCGAGCTGGGAGCTGTCCAGCAGGTCGGCGAAGGCCAGCCGGACGGCGCGTTTCCAGGCCTGGCTGGACACTCTGGCGCGGCGCACGCCGCCGTACATTGCGGTCTTCGGCGAGCCGGTGTCGTCCCGGTTGAGGTTGCTCGGGGGCACGGTCTGCAGCACGTACACGTCGATGATGGTGCGGTTCATGCGGGGCTCTCCTCTGAAGTGTCGGCGGGGCGGCTACGGAAGAACTCGCGGCCCCAGATGGCCTGTACGGTCGCGCGTTTCGCGGGCTGACGAAGGAGTCGCAGGTCGTCGGCAAGCAGGCCGTAGTCGAGGGGGATCTGGTGTTCACGCAGCATGGTGACGAGGCTGCGCAGGTGATAGATCCCTTCCGGGTAGCTGCTGGCGGTACCGAGCGCGGCGAAGCGCCGCCGCACCCCGTCCGGCCCGTCGACGGCGTGCACCAGCCGAGCTATGGCCTGGCCCAGTCCTTGCCCGTCGACGTGCATTGGTTCCCGGCGGGACTGCTGGTGCAACGCATACAGGGTGATCGAGTCGTGCACCGCATGTTCGGTGTCCGCGGCCTCAGCGTCGTTGGCCGGCCGGCGACCCAGCAGCTCATCCGGAACCCACAGATAGCTCTCCAGGGTGTAGTCGAAGCCGGGGTCACGGCCGATGCCACGGCGCAGCCGGGCCAGTGCGCTCACCGCCTCCGGCCGGGGCGGGTCACGCAACACCTGCACCTGCAGGGCGCCGACGATCCGAGCGACGTGATTGCCCAGACCGTCCCGACGGCGTCCCGGTGAGGCCTTGCGTGCCTGATCCGTTGCGACCGTGGTCATTGTGAAACCTCCTGCTTCTGCTCCGTGCGGTCGAAGGCCAGCGGCAGCGCCTTGGCCAGCCCGGTTCGAAACCACGCTTCGGCCTGGTAACTGGAGTAATGCACCTGCTTGCCGTTGCGGTCCTCAACCAGACGGCCCACCCAGGCGGCCGGGCCGGCCGACTGGACCAGCTCGCGGCCAAGGCGCGCGATGGCCTGTCGCACCAGTCGCTGCCATGACGCACGCTCGGCAGCCGGATCACTGTCCGGGCCCAGCCGTGCCAGCCAGTCCCGGAAGAGGCGGTCCAGTTGGGAGTACCCGCGCTCGGCCGCCCGGCTGCCCGCGCCGCTGTCGGCGTCGCCACCGGCGGCGCGGACCAGGTTGTTGGCGAGCTGGCTGAGCACCCTGACCGCGGCCTCGGCGTCGGCGGCGGCATCCACGGCGGTGGTACGCAGCGGCGATCCCTCGACCAGCAGCAGCACATTCATCGTGAGTCCGTCACCGAATACCTCGTCGACGACTGCCTGCTGGGTGCCGTAAGCAATGCTGGTCGCACGCGGGCGCACCTGGAAGTCCTGTCCCACAACGCCGGTGACGGTGAGCCGGGCCAACCACTGCAGCACCAGGGGCGAGAGCCGCTGCGGTGGTTCGTTGCCAGGCGGTAACGGCGGAAGCAACGTCTGGAGTCCACGCCAGAGCGCCCGCGTGTGGTCGTGCGGTCGGGGAAGGTAGATCGGGGTTCGCTTCTGTTGCTTCTCCCTGGGCCCGCTGCGGCCCCACACACTCATCGGCTCCAACTGGTGCCGATCCTGCCACTCGAGGGAGTCGCCATTGGAGATCATGGCGCCGGTGATGCCGTCGCGATCGCCGAACAGCCGGATCCGACGGGACTGCCAGGTGTACAGGCCGAGCAGACCATACGGGCCACGGGTTGCGTCGGGCTCCTCGACGGCGGACTGCGGCTTCCGCTCCCATGCCGGGAGATCCCGGTCGTCGGCAAGCCGCCAGCCCGGCGCGACCGGAATCAGGTTGAGCAGCAACGTCTCGCGCAGGTTGGCGCCCTCCAGATGAACGCCACCCAGTGCACCGACCGAGGCGACTCCCATGGGATAGCCCTTGCCGTTCTTGACCCGGCTGTCACCGACCGCGCCGGTCTTGATGCCGGACGGGTCGAACGCCTGACAGTGCACCAGCCAGCGGGCCGCCTCGGCCGGCGAGATCGACTCCATCCCCGGCCCGGCGCGACTCGTCAGGAACGGCATGCCGTTGGGCACGTCGGCGATCAGCCGCTCCAGCCCGTACGTGTTGTCCTTCGCCGCACGCAGGTCGGCGACCTGGTAAAACGGGTGGTCCGGGTGGAGCAGGTCGAACCGTTCGCGGAATTCGCCGAGGTAGTCGGGGACGTCCGGCAGCAATGGCCGTCGATCCCGCCATAGCGCCTGCCAGGCGGCTTCGCCGGGCGGGCCGTCGGTGGCGCGGTGCAGGATCGCCAGCGCCAACCGCAGGATCGCGAACGTCTGTGTGGGCAGCTCACCGGCGATCATGCGAATGTTGCCCGCCTGCTCGAACAGGTCCAGCAGCGACACGTCGCGCCGTTGCCCAGCGGCGTCCAGCACCGGAACCCACGCCTCATCCACCAGCGAGAACCCGGATTGGTACGGTGCGCCGGTCACGGCATCACCTCTCTTTGCGATCGAAGTGGACTCAGGCGGCACGAGCAACGCGCAGTCCTTCGTCCGGGTCGTAGTGCAGGCTGAAGCCAGCCACATCGGCTCGGCCGTCACCGTCAACGTCAAGGACGAGTTCGCCGGACAGCCAGGGACTGTCCTGCCAGGCCCGCAGATCGATCCGCCCCTCCAGCTCGGCGATGACGTCGTCGATCGCCTCGGGGTCGGTCATCATCCGGGGCAGGGGCAGCGTGCAACGGGCGATCAGACGTTGCAGTGGCCAGCCGGGGGCACTGCCGGTGGGCACGAGCGCTCCACCCCCGTCGATCCATGGCGGGACAACGAGCCCTTCAGAGGTCCGAACGAGTAGCAGGACCTCCAGCGATTCGGCGTCGGTGTCGCGGACGTGGCCTTGGGCTGTGCGGTCGTCTGCGTCACCGACGCCGCCGGTGAGCCAGCCGATCAGCGACGTCTCGCCCGGTTCGGCCAGCAGGAACGCGTTTGCTTTCTGTTCCTTGGCGGCCTGTTCGTCCTGCCGCCGCGCTTCCGCCTCGGCCATCGTCGGCTGCCAGGCCGCCGGGCCGACCGGCGTGTCGCCGTAGGCGGCCTGGGTGAGCGGCGCGATGTCGGCCGGCAGCCGCAGCGGTGCGCCGTCGAGGTGCGGCAGCAGTACCGCGGCGCTGCGGAGCAGGGTGGCGGTCTGGTAGACGCGGCGCGATCCCGGCACCGGCTGGGGTGGTTCCTCGTTCCAGTCGGCTCCGGTGAGCCAGCAGGTCGCGGTGGCGAGCCGGGCCGGGCGGTCGGCGCGCGGGTGGCGGTGCAGCCGGCCGATGCGTTGCAGCACGAGGTCGACCGGGGCCAGGTCGGTGACGAGCAGGTCGAAGTCGATGTCGAGGGACTGCTCGGCGACCTGGCTGGCCACGACGATGTGCCGCTGCGGGCGGTTGGCGCTGCCGGGTGGCCCGAACGTCTCTCGCAGCCAGCGGTCCTTCGCGGCTCGGTCGACGGCCATGAACCGGGAGTGCGTCACCGACACCGGGATGTCCGGGCCGAGCATGGCGCGCAGTGCTGCGGCCGTCTCCTGGACGCGTGCCACGGTGTTGCGGACCACCAGCGCGCAACCGCCGCCGGACAGCTGCTCGCGAAGCAGTTCGGCCAACACCGGCACGTCGTCGTCCAGGCGGCGCAGCCGGACCTCGACGCCACGGCCGGAGTCGGCGCAGGTGGTCGCGGTGGCGCCGCGCTGCTCGCTGGACACGGTCACCAGCGGGTACCGCAGGTCGGTGCGGAGCGCGGCGTACGGGTCGGTGCGCGGCTTGCCCCGGTCGCGCCAAGTGAGCGGGGGCGGCGGGCCGAGCCGGCCCCGGTCGTACGCCTCCATCAGCTGTGCCCGGCGGTGCGCGGGCAGTGTCGCGGAGAGCACCACCACGGGCACGCCGTACCCGCCGAGCCACTGCAACGCCCGGTCCAGGAAGCGTCCCATGAACACGTCGTACGCGTGGGCCTCGTCGATGACGACGACCTTGCCGGCCAGGCCGAGGTGGCGCAGCGCCAGGTGTTTGCCGCGCAGCGCGGCGAACAGCAGCTGGTCGATGGTGCCGACCACGAAGCTGGACAGCATTGTGCGCTTGCGGCCGGCCAGCCAGGCGTGGACCCCGATGTCGGTGCCGCCGGCGTCCTCGGCGATGCCGCTGGGCAGCGACGTGAAACGGAGCTGGTCGTACTCGGGGTTGAGGGCCGCCTTGCCGTGCGCGAGCCGAACCTCCCGGTCACCGCGACCGATCTGAGCGTCCGGCAGCCTGCGCAGCCAGGACAGCATCCGGCCGAACATGGCGTCGCTGGTGGCTCGGGTGGGCAGGGCCAGATAGCAGCCGGACGCATTGGTACGCCGGGCCAGGATCTCCACCGCGGCAAGCGCCGCCTCGGTCTTGCCCTCGCCCATGGCGGCCTCGACGATCATCATTCCGGGTGCCGGCATTGCCGCGGCCAGTTCCGCGACAGTGCGCTGCGCCGGACGTGGTGTCGCTCCCGCTGGCAGGTCGAACCGTGCGGCGAAGAGCCCGTCCACGCCATCGGGTGGTGCGGCCGGCAGCCAAGGCAGCGGCAGGTCCAACAGTTCCCAGCCCACGCGCAGCCGGTCGGCGTCGGCGCTGTCCAGGACGTACGGGAAGAAGTCCTCGTTGCTGGCGATCCAGTCGGCGACGATGACCAGGCCGGTGAGGGCTGCCTGGGCCGGCTGCGACAGCGGCGCGTCCCGCCACTGGGCCAGCCGGTCACCGGCCGCGGACCGCTCGGTCATCCAGGTCAGCAGCTCCCGCTGCACTTCTTCCCACGCGGCGTCGCCGCACAGGTACGGACGCATCCGCACGTCCCGCAGCTGCTCGTCGGTGGGCGGCACGCCGTGGTGGCCGCCGACCACGACGGCGTACGGGTGCGGGTCCTCCCAACCCTGCCGTTGCAGCCAATCGGCGAGCACATGGTGGCCTGCGGTGGCGTGCGGTGCGAGACGCCGATCGGCGTTGATCTGCCCGGAGCGGTACCCGAGGCCGCGCTCACGCATCCGCTCGGCAAGCGCCGGAGCTTGGATGGCGAAGGCCGGGGTGGCCTTGCCGATGTCGTGCACCCCGGCCAGCCAGACCGCGAGTGTTCGGCCGTCTGTGTCGCCGCCGGGCAGTTCGTCGGCGACAAGCCGGCGCACCGCCGGGCTGAGCCAGTCGTCCCAGAGCCGGCCGGCGACGTCGGCGGAGTCGGCGAGGTGCCGCCACAGCGGCAGCCAGCCGACCGGTGACGTGCCCTTGCGGTCGGTCTTGCCCCACACGGACCGGGCCGCCTCCCCCAGTCGTGGCCCGTCGCTGCTCATTTCGGCGTCTCAGGCAGGAGCGTGCTGGGTGTGCCACTGTGCGACAGGTACAGCACGTCGCGGGCCCGGGTCAGCGCGACGAACAGCAGGCAGCGCTCGCGCTGCAGGTCCTGGCGGTGTGCGTGTGGATCCTCGGCCGCGGACGTCACCGCGTTCGGTGCGGGCAGGACCCCGGCGTCCAGCCCGACCACGGCCAGGCACTGGAACTCCAGGCCCTTCATCCGGTGCATGGTGGCCACCCGCACTCCGTCGGCACCGCGCCGGTCGTCGGCCACGTCGATGTGGGCCTCGCCCAGCGTCCGACTGATGGTCTTGACGAGGTTTCCGGTACGGACGGCGATGCCGATCGCGTGCGGCTCGACGCCCTGGTCCAACCAGGTGCCCACCCGCTCGATCAACGCGTCGAGCTCGAGATTCCGATCGGCGTGTGCGGCCACCTCGGGGACACCGCCTCGCGTGACCGAGCGGTACCCGCGCAACGTGTCGTGCTCACCGTCCAGACCGGTGACCGGGTCGCCGTTGAGGACCCGCACCGACAGGTCCAGGATCTCGTGCGTGGTCCTGTAGTTGACGGTCAACCGGCGGGTCCGGCCACGCACCTGGATGCCGAGCTGGGCCAGCGACACCTGGTTGTCATAGATGCGCTGGTACGGGTCGGCGAGCAGGAACAGGTCGTTGGGTCCGGGAGCGACAAGGGCGCGCAGCAGCCGCCACTGGGCCGGGTGCAGATCCTGCCCCTCGTCCACCACCACATGCCGGTACGGTGCGGGCGATCGCCGGACGATCTCGGCGGCCTCGTCGGCGAGCTGGGTGTGGGTGCGCAGGCCTCGCTTGTTCAGCTGGCCGGCGACGCCTTCGATCGCGGCCCACACCTGGTCGCGTTGTTCTGCCCGCAGTCCCGCACCGCGACCGGCGCGCCCGGCTTCCCGATATGCGTCAACACTGGTCACCCGCTGTGCGAGCACCACCTGTTCCCATTCCCGTCGCAGGAAGGCACCGCTGAACCTGGTGACCCGGCCGGCCCGGTTCTGGTATGTCGGTCCGGCCGCGGCGGCCGTTTCCCACAACGGGTTGAGGACCTCGTCGTCGGCGACGGTGACTTTCCTCCGGTCACGGGCGACGATCTCGTACGCCAGCTTGTCGATACTGATCACGTCGATGCGGGAGCGGACCGCCGGCTTGTCGGTGAGCCTGTACAGCTGCCGGCCGAGCGCCTCGGCAAGCGCCCGGGTGAACGTGGTGAGCAGCACCTTCGAGCCGTCGTCCGGCAACCTTCCGGCGAGGAAGACAGCCCGGTGCAGGCCGGTGACCGTCTTTCCGGTGCCGGCGCTACCGGTGACCAACGCCGGGCCGCTGTAGACCTCGCGGTAGGCCACATCACGCTGGGTCGGATGCAGGAAGGTGCGCCAGAGGTCGAAGGGGCGGGCCAGGATCGCGGCCAGCTCGATCGGGCCGGAGACGAATGCGATGCGGTCCGGCGTTCGGCGGGCGGCCGCTGCCAGATCGTGGGTGTCCACCTCGCCGGGGTCCTCGCCGGCGAGGATCTGCCCGACCACCTCCTGCATGACCTCGTCCGGGGACATCCCGGCGGCCAGTCCGGTCAGGGCGGTGCGCTGCGCCTCCGGCAGCAGTTGGCACAGGCTCTCCAGCTGCTCGTCGGAGTTGATCCGCGGCAGCAGCGGAAAGACAACGGGGTTGACGCCGAGCCGGCGCAGGTCGGCGTTGGGCACGTGGTCGAGCAGTCCCTCAGCGGGCGGCTCGGCTGGCAGTGCCCGCGCGAACTCGTCGATGCCCTCCTGGTCGCGGACCTCCAGGATGCCCAGGGCCTGGTTGACCGAGAAGATCCGGCTCACCGCGTAGGCATTGGCGTCGTCGTGCGGCAGCACGTCCTTCAGCAGGTATCTGGTGCCGCCGAGCGCCACGACGATCCCGCGCCAGAAGTCCGAAACTCTGATGGTCCGCACGTTGGGGTCGCGCGCGCCGGTCAGCTTCTCCAGGTGCAGGCCGGCGTGGGTGTGCTCGGCGAACTTGCCGATCGCTGCGTCAACCGCACGCTGCACCGGGCGGGGCAACTTGGCATAGTGGCGCAGAAACTCCCGATCGATGGCCAGCTCGGCCATGCCATCTCCTCCCGTCTCCAGCTTCCCGGCGTGAGCACGGGCAGCCATCGGCCGACGTCAGCGTATTGTGAACATTAGTTTCAAGCAATCCCCCGATTGATATCGTTTACGAATGAATGCTCGATGGGTGGTCCGCCGAACAGGTCACGCACTCCGGGACCTGGCACCGGCCGCTAAACTGGCCCCCGTGATGGCGGACGCACGCCTCAAGGACCGGTATGTGGTGGAGCGCCTCCCACTGGCGCACAACGGCATGGGCGAGGTCTGGAAGGCCTGGGACTCGCGACTCAACCGCCATGTGATCGTCAAGACGATCAATCTCGCCGCGATGGACGCGGACCTGGTGCGCCGTTTCCGCCGCGAGGCACTGCTGACCGCACAACTGGACCATCCCGGCGTGCCCACCGTGTATGACCTCGACGAGCACGACGGGCGCCCCTACCTCGTCCTGCAAAAGATCAAAGGGATCACGCTGACGGACCTGACCGCCGAGCAGGATCCGCTACCGATCGCCTGGGTGTCCGCCATCGGTGCCCAGATCAGCAGCGTGCTCATCGCCGCTCAACAGATCGGACTGGTGCACCGCGACCTCAAACCGAGCAACGTGATGCTGGAGCCGAGCGGCGCGGTGAAGGTGCTCGACTTCGGCGTGGCCGTGGTGCGCGACGACAACCGGTACTCCCGGATCACCCGCACCGGTGAGAGCGTCGGCACACTCGGATACATGGCGCCCGAACAGATCCGGGACGACCCCACCGACCATCGCACCGATCTCTACGGCCTGGGCGCGACACTGTTTCACCTGCTCACCACCCAGCCACCGTTCGACGGCGCCACCACCATGACGACCGTGCGGCACCAACTGGAAGACCCGCCGCCGCGCCCGTCCCAGCTGCGTCCTGAAATACCAGACGCGCTCGACGATCTGGTACACGCACTGCTGGCCGAGCGCCCGGAGGATCGGCCGGCCAGCGCGCTCGAGGTGTACAACACCCTCGCCCCGCTCGCCGGGAACCTGCCGCCGATCCCCGGCGCGGTCAGCGACGGTGTCGACCCGGTGCGGTCCTACGCCGCCATCGTCGGACAACGGCCCGCGGCGCGCACCGCGGCGCCCTCGCCCCGGACCGAACCCCCCGATGTCAACGCAGACGAAGCCGCCAGGCAGGCGGAGCAACTGTACACAGCAGGTGAGTACCGGGCCGCCGCCCGACGCTGGCGGCAACTCGCCGAACAGCACGAGGAGCGGTACGGTCCCGGCCACCCCCAGGTGTTCGACTGGCGGCAGAGCGCCGCCCGCGCCCACCTGCCGCTCGGCGAGCACAGCCGGGCAATCCGCCTGCTCGACGCCCTGCTGGAACAACGCATCCGGGCCGACGGCCCCGACCACCCGGCAGTGCTCGAGCTCCGGCAGGAGCTCACACGGCTACGCGCCGAGCACCCCACCACCCCGTGAGCATCACCCGACGTCGCCGTCGACGCGCACCGACCGCGGATCGCTGAACCGTCGCGACAGCAGCACCGCCTTCTGCTCCGGAAACCGGCCGCCACCGTAGTGGAACAGCTGTGCACAGGTCTGCCCGCGGACCTCCGTGGTCAGGGCACGGCGAGCCAACGGCGAATACATCGCGCTGTGCTTCAACCAGGCCGCCTCCTCACCGTGTGGGTCGAAGCCACGGCCGCTGGCCGCGTGCCCGAAGGCGTCGTGCACCGCGCGGAACATGTCGTTCTCGCCGTCACTGAGGTACGGGTGCGGATTGCCGGTGGCCGCGCTGGCGAACACCCGCAGCCGCCGTCGGCGCACCTCCTCGACCATCGCCTCGGCGTCCGGATACGGGTCGTCGTCGACAATTCGAACCGCCACGCCCAGCCCGCCGAACTCCACCCGGCCGACCAGGAAGTGGTACTGCCGCACGGTCTGCGCGCAGAACGCCGCGTACGCGGCGAAGGCGCCTTCGTCCCGGCTCGGCGCCGTCATGTACGCGCTGGCGATGGCACCACCCAGCACCGGGTCGAGACGCACCCGCGGATACGCCACCGCGTCGCGGGCCCGGCTACCGAGTCGACGCGCACCGTCGACCAGATACGCGACCGGCTCGAACGGCGGCGCTGCGACCGTTGACGGAGTGGGTGCGAGCAATCGTGTTCATGGTCCTCCTTCAGTCGTCGGGGTGGGAGGCGCCCGGCCCGTCGGACAACACGTCACAGGCAGCCGGCTCGGTCAACACCGCTCGCTGCTCACGGCGCAGCAGCTCACCGAGCACACGAATCTCGGAGACCCGGCGAGCGTGATGGATCTTGGCGAACTTCCCGATCGTGGTGCTGTGCCCGCGCCGTCCCATGGCCTTTCCTCCTCGCCTGTGAACCAGCCGACGCTAACACGGAAGTCACTGTGAACACCAGTCACAAAATTGATGTGGCGTGGTAGCGTTCACGCATGGCAGGCGAGCAGGACACGGTGATCGGTGGCGCCACCATCACGGCCAGCGGCATCGCACGGCTGGCCAACGTCGGCAGAGCAGCGGTGAGCAACTGGCGCCGCCGCTACGCGGACTTCCCAGCTCCGGTCGGCGGCACCCCCAGCAGCCCGTCCTTCAACGCCCGCGACGTCGAAGAGTGGCTGCGCCGTCAGGGCAAGTTGCACCAGACCGGCACCGAGCAATGGGCATGGCGCCACATCGAGAGCTACCAGCCGGCGGCGCAGATCGGTGACGCCCTGGTCATCGCCGGGTCCTACCTGCTCGCTCGCGCCACGCAGCCCACCCCAGGCAACAACCTGCTCACGCCGAAACAACTCACCACCCAGCTGCGCACCGTCGACCGACGGCTCGCAACCCTGGTCGGCGGCGTGCTTCCCGACCAGTGGGGGCCGCAGCTGACCGCGATGCTCCGCACAGTCGACCAACTGAGCCGGGAGCAGGACGCGGAGACCGCCTTCGAATATCTGCACAGCCAGTACGTCACGTCAGCCCAGTCGATGTCCGGCCTCGCCAGCACCCCGGACCCGGTCGCGGAAGTGATGCTCACCATCGCCGGCCCCGGCACGCACGTCCTCGACTTCACCTGCGGCACCGGATCGATCCTGCGCATGGCCGCCGACCAGGCACTCCACACCGAAACCATGACCCACTGCTACGCACAGGAGATCAAGCCGCAGTACGCGCTGATCGCCCTGCTACGTCTGTGGTTCGTCCATCAGCGCGCACAGCAGGCCGGGCAGCCCACCGCTGCGCCCGTGCTGCACGTGGGCGACAGCCTGCTCGCCGACGCATTCGCCGACCTGCAGGCCGACGTCGTCGTGGCGAACTTCCCGTTCGGCATCCACGACTGGGGACACGACCGGCTCGCCTACGACCCGCGCTGGGTATACGGCCTGCCGCCACGCACCGAGCCGGAACTCGCCTGGGTCCAGCACGCCCTGGCCCACCTCTCCCCCGGCGGCACCAGCGTCGTGCTCATGCCACCCGCCGCAGCCGTACGGCCAGCCGGCCGGCGCATCCGAGCCGAACTGGTCCGGCGCGGCGCCCTGCGCGCCGTCGTCGCACTCCCCGCCGGCCTGATGCCACCGGCCGGTATCGGCCTGCAGATCTGGGTGCTCACCCAGCCCGACGAACACCAGCCGCCCACCGACCGGCTGCTGTTCGTCAACGCCGCCGTCAGCAACGGCTCACTCACCGATCTCATCGGGACGGTATGGCGCGACTACCGGTCCGGCCGGCACGCTGACGTGCCAGGCGTCCACCGCACCGTCCCCGCCATCGAAGTCCTCGACGACCTGGTAGACCTGACCCCCCAGCGCTACCTACCACCGCCGGACGAGCACGTCACCGACCCGATCCAGATCAAGGCGAACATCCGAGACCTCGACCAACTGCTCGCCGAGCTACGACACGGACTACCTGAGGTACGGCCGGCGAAGGCAACAACTCTCGGCACCGCACCACAGGCCAGCCTCGCCGACCTCATCCGAGCCGGCAGCATGTCGGTCCTGCGCACACCCATCCGCACCCAGCCGGCCGACGCAGCCACCCGCGGCACTGAAGCATCACGGATAAGTCCCGGCGACCTCCTCATCCCCGCCATGGGCCGCGAGATCAACGCCCGGGTCGCCACTCCCGACCAGGTCGGCGCCGAACCGGAACCGGACGTGCAGGTACTGCGAATCGATCCGGCCCGGTTCGATCCGTGGTTCGTCGCCGGCGTCCTCTCCCGCACCGACAACCGACGCGTCACCGGCCGAGCATCCAGCGCCACCAACAGCGCTCTGCGAATCGACCTCAGACGCCTTACGATCCCGGTGCTGGCACTGCGAGACCAACAGGAGTACGGACGTGCATTCCGTCAGCTGGCCGAGTTCCGAGCAGGACTAGAGCATGCGGCGACAGCAGGGGCCACACTCGCTCGCGAGATCAACGACGGCCTCATCTCGGGCACCTTTGCCCTCCGCACCGACCGGAACGCATCGAGTCGGACCAACCCCTCGCGAACACGGTCAGACGAGTCGTAACCGGGTTTCCCTTCTTCGTACCGCCATCACCACGTCGTCACCAACGGTCCTCGGCCTGAGCCATCCCCGGATCGATGCAACTGGAGCGTCCTGCAGACTCGAATTCGGCAGGATGAGGCGCGGCCACGGCCAGAGGGTGGATCCCGGTCTCGGCGCCTACTATGGAGGCAGGGGCCTATGGACCGACGAACCCATGGCATCATGCACCTGACGCCGTCAGTCGCATCTGTCTCACGGGATGAAACATATGCACGCCTGCAACAACAGTCTGGACGGCGACTGCTCAAGGCCGTTCAGCACGACCGCTACGCCAGAGGCAACTGAACAAAAACGCCACTGTTGATCTCCAGCGCCGCAGGTCAACAAGTGTCTTCCCCGCGCACGCGGGGGTGGTCCTTCATAGCTGTTGGGTGGGATTTCCTGGTGGCTGTCTTCCCCGCGCACGCGGGGGTGGTCCGGGGAAACGGGATGTATGTCGTCCGTTGGTTTAGTCTTCCCCGCGCACGCGGGGGTGGTCCTCCTCGGGTGCTAGGCCGTTGACAGCCATCTCCGTCTTCCCCGCGCACGCGGGGGTGGTCCGCACCTTCGGCGGCTCCCCGCCGACCGGCCCAAGTCTTCCCCGCGCACGCGGGGGTGGTCCTCATGACGTAGGTACGACGAAGGCCCCGCGCTTGTCTTCCCCGCGCACGCGGGGGTGGTCCCATCACAGGCCGAGCGGCCGTCGCGTCGTCGGCGTCTTCCCCGCGCACGCGGGGGTGGTCCGGAAAGCGGAGAACAGACCACACGGGTACGGGAGTCTTCCCCGCGCACGCGGGGGTGGTCCGGGCGGCGGCTCCGACGGCATCGTCGACGTCTCGTCTTCCCCGCGCACGCGGGGGTGGTCCATGGAGAGAAAAACTCAGCCAGCAGGGGAGCACGTCTTCCCCGCGCACGCGGGGGTGGTCCCCGCGCCGCCACATCAAGACCGTTGCTGTGATCGTCTTCCCCGCGCACGCGGGGGTGGTCCCTCTGGCCGCAACGCCTGCCTCTCCGGTGGGCTGTCTTCCCCGCGCACGCGGGGGTGGTCCGTGATGGCCGAGCCGGGAAAGGTTGCGTGGGTTGTCTTCCCCGCGCACGCGGGGGTGGTCCCCGGAGCTGCGGTGAGGTCCACGGCGACCGGCCGTCTTCCCCGCGCACGCGGGGGTGGTCCCTCCATACGGCACGTGAAACCACGCAGCCCGATGTCTTCCCCGCGCACGCGGGGGTGGTCCGGACCTGTTCGATGGGGCCGGGCCTGAAGAGGCGTCTTCCCCGCGCACGCGGGGGTGGTCCGGTGACAGCGGCGGCGTTGCCGGCCGTGGTGCCGTCTTCCCCGCGCACGCGGGGGTGGTCCTCCGTGTTGCTCGGTGAGCCGGTAGAGCCGACAGTCTTCCCCGCGCACGCGGGGGTGGTCCACATCCGCTCACATGGGCCGTGGCGGTGTGGGTGTCTTCCCCGCGCACGCGGGGGTGGTCCCGCCGGTGAGCGGTACGGCGCCACTCCGCAGCGGTCTTCCCCGCGCACGCGGGGGTGGTCCCTTCAGGCCGTAGCCGGCCATGTCGGACAGCGCGTCTTCCCCGCGCACGCGGGGGTGGTCCGCAGTCACCACCAGGCGCCCACGGGCACCCCTTGTCTTCCCCGCGCACGCGGGGGTGGTCCCGCCATAAAGAACGGTCCTGGCCCGAACGGCAGGTCTTCCCCGCGCACGCGGGGGTGGTCCGCGCCACCGGGGGGACGGCCGAACGGTCGAGCGGTCTTCCCCGCGCACGCGGGGGTGGTCCCAGCGCCGGCCGCACCGTGTACGAGCAGGCGGTGTCTTCCCCGCGCACGCGGGGGTGGTCCTGTCCAGCGGGCGCTGTGACCGCAACCGGGCCAGTCTTCCCCGCGCACGCGGGGGTGGTCCGTGGTGGAACTGTCCGGCCTGGTGCCCGCAGGAGTCTTCCCCGCGCACGCGGGGGTGGTCCGCCGGCGTTCGAGGCGATCGGCCTCGATGCCGCGTCTTCCCCGCGCACGCGGGGGTGGTCCACCGCGTTCGATCTCGGCGATCCGGTGCGCGATGTCTTCCCCGCGCACGCGGGGGTGGTCCCATCGACGACATCTCCGACAAGCTCGGCAGTTTGTCTTCCCCGCGCACGCGGGGGTGGTCCGGAACCGGTCCTGGAGGCCGTCCGCGGCTGGTTGTCTTCCCCGCGCACGCGGGGGTGGTCCCACCTCCGCGACCGCGAGGGACGCGACCACGCCGTCTTCCCCGCGCACGCGGGGGTGGTCCGGTGTCGACCCGTATCGATCTGGGTTAAGCCGGGTCTTCCCCGCGCACGCGGGGGTGGTCCGCCCGCCAGCTCGCCGGTCTGGCGCCAGTAACCGTCTTCCCCGCGCACGCGGGGGTGGTCCCAGGTCGGTGAACAGGCCGAGGACGTTGCCGCCGTCTTCCCCGCGCACGCGGGGGTGGTCCGGCCTCGGCGTGCCGGACGACGTCGAGCAGCTGGTCTTCCCCGCGCACGCGGGGGTGGTCCGGCGTTCGCGGATCTCGGTGGCGGCGGCGAGTAGGTCTTCCCCGCGCACGCGGGGGTGGTCCGGCCGCCTGACACAAGCCGAGGCCCGTCGACCGGTCTTCCCCGCGCACGCGGGGGTGGTCCTGAGCAGCGGAGCATGCACCAGAGACAGGATCAATCTTCCCCGCGCACGCGGGGGTGGTCCCTCGGCGCAGACGCTCGGCGGGCACATGAACCGGTCTTCCCCGCGCACGCGGGGGTGGTCCTGTCAGCGCGCTGCTGGGCGCCTACACCCCGACGCCTTCCCCGCGCACGCGGGGGTGGTCCGCAGCCCGGCGCCATCCGGTCGACGCCCACGGCAGTCTTCCCCGCGCACTGTCGCAGCTTCCGGAAGACTGACCCCCAGCGGATTTTTGAATTTTGACCCCTCCGTTCTGATGATCTTGGAGGGTGTTGAGCGTGGAGGACTGGGCAGAGATCCGTCGTTTGCACCGGGCGGAGGGGGTGCCGATCAAGGAGATCGTCCGGCGGTTGGGGGTGGCTCGGAACACGGTGCGGGCGGCGTTGGCGTCGGATCGGCCGCCGCGGTATGAGCGGCCGGCGCGTGGGTCGGTGGTGGATGCGTTCGAGCCGCGGATCCGGGTGTTGCTGGGTGAGTGGCCGCGGATGCCGGTTCCGGTGATCGCGCAGCGGATCGGCTGGCCGTATTCGTTGTCGCCGTTGAAGAAGCGGCTGGCGCAGATCCGGCCGGAGTACGTGGGGATCGACCCGGTCGACCGGGTCGTCTATGAGCCGGGGCAGATCACGCAGTGCGATCTGTGGTTCCCGCAGCCGCGGATCCCGGTCGCTGCGGGTCAGGACCGGGTGTTGCCGGTGCTGGTGATGACGCTCGGGTTCTCCCGGTTCATGACCGCGACGATGATCCCGACCCGGCAGGCCGGGGACATCCTGTCCGGGATGTGGCTGCTGATCTGCGGGATCGGGCGCGTCACCCGGACCCTGGTCTGGGATCGGGAGTCCGCGATCGGCGGGACCGGCAGGGTCAGCGCCCCGGCGGCGGCGTTCGCCGGGACCCTCGCCACCCGCATCCAGTTGGCCCCGCCCCGCGACCCGGAATACAAGGGCATGGTGGAACGCGCCAACGGCTATCTGGAGACGTCGTTCCTGCCCGGCAGGCGGTTCACCTCACCCACCGACTTCAACACCCAGCTCGGTGACTGGCTGGGGAGCACGGCGAACACCCGCACGGTCCGCTCGATCCATGGCCGGCCCGTGGACCTCCTCGAAACGGACCGCCCGGCGATGCTGCCGCTGCCACCGGTCGGGCCGCAAGTCGGTTTGCAGCAACGGATCCGGCTGGGCCGGGACTACTACGTGCGGGTCGACACCGTCGACTACTCCGTCGACCCGCGTTTCATCGGCCGGTTCGTCGAGGTCACCGCCACGGCGCATCTGGTGACGGTGTCCTGCGACGGCACCGTCGTGGCCCGGCACGACCGGTCCTGGGCCAAACACGGCGTGATCACCGACCCGGGCCACGCCGCGACCGCGAAGCTGATGCGCCACGCCCTCGCCGAAGACCGCCAACGACGCCTCGCGGCCACCCGCCACCACGGCGACGGGCATCCGGTCACCCTGCGGGCCCTGCACGACTACGACGCCCTGTTCGGCGTCGACTTCAACCCAACCACCAGCACAGCAACGAGAGCGAGCAGCGAATGACCACCACCAAGACGAAATCCCAGCAAGCCCAGCCCACCGGCCCCAGAAACGGGCCCGGCGGCGGGATCAAGGACGGGATGCCGTCGATGATCGCCTACCTCACCCGGGTCCTGAAGACCCCCACCATCGGCGCGTTCTGGGAAGAACTCGCCGGTCAGGCCCGGGACGAGAACTGGTCCCACGAAGAATATCTGGCCGCGCTGCTGCAACGCCAGGTCGCCGACCGCGAGTCCAAAGGCACCGTCATGCGCATCCGCACCGCGCACTTCCCAACCGTGAAAACCCTCGAGGACTTCAACCTCGACCACCTGCCCTCACTGCGCCGCGACGTCCTCGCCCACCTCGCCACCAGCACCTACGTCGCGAAAGCCGAGAACGTGATCCTGCTCGGACCACCCGGCCTCGGCAAAACGCACCTCGCCATCGCCCTCGGCGTCAAAGCCACCCAGGCCGGGCACTCCGTCCTGTTCGACACCGCCAGCAACTGGATCACCCGCCTCGCCGAGGCCCACCACGCCGGACGTCTCGAAGCCGAACTGAAGAAGATCCGCCGCTACAAACTGATCATCATCGATGAAGTCGGCTACATCCCGTTCGACCAGGACGCCGCGAACCTGTTCTTCCAACTCATCGCATCCCGCTACGAGCAAGGCTCCGTCATGGTCACCTCGAACCTGCCGTTCGGACGCTGGGGCGAGACCTTCTCCGACGACGTCGTCGCCGCAGCCATGATCGACCGACTCGTCCACCACGCCGAGGTCCTCACCCTCACCGGCGACTCCTACCGCACCCGCCAACGCCGCGAACTCCTCAACAAAGACAACCGCACCAACCACAACTGACCAACCACCGGAGGGGTCAAAATTCCGGAACCCAAAAGGGGTCAAATTTCAAAAATCGGCGACACGCACGCGGGGTTGGTCCGCCCACCGCCCTTCAGTTCGAGAATCTGCGTCCGTCTTCCCCGCGCACGCGGGGGTGGTCCCGGCCCGACCTGCGCGATCGTGAATGAGCCCGCGTCTTCCCCGCGCACGCGGGGGTGGTCCGCTGCCGCGTACCGTGAGGCGTTGAACGGTCGCGTCTTCCCCGCGCACGCGGGGGTGGTCCCGTGGCATCGCTGACCGACTCGGCGGTCAGCGCGTCTTCCCCGCGCACGCGGGGGTGGTCCGCGCTGCATCTGCAGCAGCTTCGTCTGGTCGTTGTCTTCCCCGCGCACGCGGGGGTGGTCCCAGCAGCCCGACCAGCGCGCCGATCAGCTTTTGGTCTTCCCCGCGCACGCGGGGGTGGTCCGGCCGGTCGAGTCGGGCGAGGATGTGCTCGGCCGTCTTCCCCGCGCACGCGGGGGTGGTCCCGCCAGCATGCCCCCGAGCGACATGGGGCCGTAGTCTTCCCCGCGCACGCGGGGGTGGTCCGGTACCGTTCGATCGCGGATTCCAACCGGTCATGTCTTCCCCGCGCACGCGGGGGTGGTCCCTCGCGGAACCACGCGCATTTGGTCCAAAGCAGGTCTTCCCCGCGCACGCGGGGGTGGTCCGTCGATGTCGGTGGCCGCGACGACGTCGCGGACGTCTTCCCCGCGCACGCGGGGGTGGTCCCGCCTCCGATCATGCCAGCCGACAACAGCGCGGGTCTTCCCCGCGCACGCGGGGGTGGTCCGTCGCCCTTCGTCGCCATCGGCAGCCCGTCGTCGTCTTCCCCGCGCACGCGGGGGTGGTCCGCGTCGTCGGCGAACCCGCTGAACTCGCCGGCCGTCTTCCCCGCGCACGCGGGGGTGGTCCGGGATGGGGCGACGACGGGAAGCGGCCGATGCTGTCTTCCCCGCGCACGCGGGGGTGGTCCCGCGCGTGGCTGGTCCTCGTGGGCGTGCCAGGTGTCTTCCCCGCGCACGCGGGGGTGGTCCGTGCGCGGACGGCGTGCAGCTGCTCGACTCGGCGTCTTCCCCGCGCACGCGGGGGTGGTCCGTCGTACGACCCGCAGGCCTCCGTCTTCAAGGCGTCTTCCCCGCGCACGCGGGGGTGGTCCGCTGTGCGTCGACCTCACCGCCGAGGTTCGTCCGTCTTCCCCGCGCACGCGGGGGTGGTCCGGCCTCGAAATGGGTCCAGGCGTAGACGATCGCGTCTTCCCCGCGCACGCGGGGGTGGTCCAGACGCGGCCAAGGGGAGGTAGCGGTGGGTAACGTCTTTCCCGCGCACGCGGGGGTGGTCCGACGTGGCTGCCGTCGGTGACGGTGCCGGTCTGGTCTTCCCCGCGCACGCGGGGGTGGTCCCGAGGTCACCGGCCAGGCGACGTTCATCCGACAGTCTTCCCCGCGCACGCGGGGGTGGTCCTGACTCTTATGTGTGGCGCGGGCGGGCAATCACGTCTTCCCCGCGCACGCGGGGGTGGTCCATGTGTCCATAGCGGCCACCCCGCCGAAACGGGGGTCTTCCCCGCGCACGCGGGGGTGGTCCTACAGCAGCCTTGACCACGTTCACACGGCCATTGTCTTCCCCGCGCACGCGGGGGTGGTCCTGCGCGTACGCGGCCCTGATGTCCGGAGAGCCCGTCTTCCCCGCGCACGCGGGGGTCCCTTGAGCACCATCATTTTGGCGCTGTTTGCCGTGTCTTCCCCGCGTGCGCAGGGGTGGTCCGCTCCTGGCGTCGGCGACGCCATCGGGCACGGACTGGAGGCCGTCGAGACGATGATCGGCTTGCGGTACGCGACGGCCGCGTACGCCACCGAGGGCCACCCACCGGCGACGATCCTGTCCCGGCTCAACATGCTGCTGTGCCGCACCGGCACCGTGACAACCGCCACCGCTGTCATCGCGACGTACCGCCCGGGCACGGGTCAGCTGCGCTGGGCGCGCGCCGGACATCCACCGCTGCTGCTGGCGGACGGCGACCGGGCGACGACGTGCCTGCCGAACCCCCAGGGGCCGCTGCTAGGGGTGTTCCCTGCAGCGTCGCTCGCACAGCAGTCGCACCAACTGCTCCCTGGGCACTCGGTGCTGCTCTACACCGACGGCCTGATCAAGCGAGGCCCTTTGGACGAGGGCATCGACCTGCTCTCCGACCGGATCGCCGGTGGGCAGCCGGCGGCCGTCCTCGGCCAGCTCGACTTCGACGCCGCCGGCGACGACGCATGCACACTCCTGGCACAGCGCATCGCATGATCGGCGGCCGCGGAGGGTGACATGCGTCACGGGGCCGCGATCTCACAAACCTCGGCTCGCCCACGTCTTGATGTTCGAACGGACGTCGCACGAACGATCCGCGCGGCGCAACTCCACGAGCAGGGGCCTGGACATGAACAAGCGCAGCACTGGCAAGACCGGTAGCGCAGCGGATTCCCGGCTAGGGGCCGTCACGCCGTTACGCGGCGTGCTCAACCGGGTCTTTCCCGACCACTGGTCGTTCCTGTTGGGCGAAATCGCGCTGTACTCATTCGTCGTGCTCGCTGTCACCGGCACGTTGCTGGCGCTCCTCTTCGATCCTTCGATGGAAGATGTGGTGTACGACGGGTCGTACACGCCGTTGCAGGGAACGCACATGTCCGCGGCCTACGCCTCCGCATTGGACATCTCGTTCGACGTCCGCGGCGGGCTGCTGATGCGTCAGATGCACCACTGGGCAGCGCTGCTGTTCATGGCGGCGATCGTCATATATCTGCTGCGGGTCTTCTTCACCGGCGCATTCCGAAAGCCGCGGAAGCTGAAGTGGACCATCGGCCTGCTGGTGTTCTGGACCGGCCTGGTCACCGGCTACACCGGCTACATGATGATGGACGACGGCATGTCAGGCACCGGCATGCAGATCCTGCAGGGCATCCTGCTGTCGATACCCGTGGCCGGCACCTGGCTGGCGTCGTCGATCTTCGGCGGCGAGTTTCCGGGCGACGTGATCATCGGTCGCATGTACCTGCTCCACGTGCTGCTGCTGCCCGGAATTCTGGCGGCGCTGATGCTCGTCCAAATAGGACTTCGGCTGCGGCAGAAGCCGATCCAGTGGCCGGATCCGCGCCGGAGGAAAACGGCCGTCGAGGGCGAGCGTATGTTCCCACGGTACGCGATGCAGCGGGCCGGGCTGCTCATGTTCGTCTTCGCGGTGATCGCGTTGCTCGGTGGCATGGTCCAGGTCAACCCGGTGTGGCTCTTCGGGCCGGCGCGGGCAGCGGACGTGTCGGCGTTGTCGCAGCCGGCCTGGTACGTCATGTTCCTCGACGGCGCGGTTCGGCTGATGCCGCCCTGGGAGCTCACGCTCCCGATCGGCGACGGGTATGCCGTCCCGCCGATCTTCTGGGCGGCGGTGGTGCTACCCGGCCTCCTCTTCGCAGTGCCCATGGCCTACCCGTTCATCGAGGCGCGGGTGCGTCGGGACAACCGGGAGCATCACCTGCTCGTTCGCCCGCGGGATGCTCCGACCCGCACCGCGCTGGGTGCCATGGCCGTCACCTTCTACCTCGTGCTGACCATCGCCGGCGCCGGCGATGTCATCGCCCTCACGTTCAACATCAGCACCAACGCGATGACCTGGGCCGGCCGGCTCGGGCTGCTACTCCTACCACCGCTGGCGTACTGGATCACCCACCGCATCTGTCTGGGGCTGCAGCAGCACGACCGGCAGGTGCTGGCACACGGCGTGGAGACCGGCATCATCCGGCGCCTGCCGCACGGTGGATTCACGGAGATCCACCAGCCGCTCGCGACCCCCGACCACAACGGCCACACCGACCTGCGGTACGCCGGTCGGGCGGTTCCGAAGAAGATGAACCAACTCGGCGCGCTCGCACCCGCCGTCAGAGGCTTCCTCAAGCCGATCGAAGGGCCCGCGGACCTCGGTCCGGGCGTCGAAGCCGATGAACCCCACCGCCAGCATCGCGATGCCGCGTAGGAGTCCGGGAGCCGACCCCGCTTCGGGATCGTACCCGCATGGGTTCAGGCGCCGGCTCAGCCGCCGAGCGCGTCGTACACGTTGACAACCGCTCAGTACACCCGGAAATCGAAGATGGTCGTGTACTGCTGCGTGCGCCCGGCCACGACCGTCAACGTGCCGGTCCAGCTGCCGGCGGACGGGACGTTGACGGTCGTGCTGGGGAACGTGATCGGGGTGGGTACGCCAGGCCGGATCTCGCCCGGAAGCCGATACGGGAAGCGGACCTCGAGCGCCCGCACCGGCCCGTCGGGCTGGCGCAGCTGGAGCTGAAGCGACTGGGCGAGCGGGGTGGCGTCGGTGCGCCCCGCAACGGTGATCCGGAAGCTCTGCGGACCGCGCCGCACCGGCGCGATGCCGATGGTCACGGCGAATGGGCCGATCGCGGTGCGGATCTGCTGTTGCGGGGCGTACGCCGCCTCGGCCGGTGTGATCGAGGAGAGCACACCGGACACGACCACGACGGCGACGCCGGCAGCGGCCTCCAGGCGGACCCGGCCGCGCAGCCGGGCGGTCTGCCCGGGAGCGGGCCGCGCGTCGGCGTCCAAGGACCCGGCCAGGGCGATCTCCCGGCGGATCCAGCGGTTGCCGGTGTACCCCAACGCCAGTGCCACGCAGACGAGGAGCACCTTCGCCACCAGCACGAACCCGTATGTCGTGCTGGTCAGGGCACCGGGAAAGCGGACCTCGACGACCGACTGGACCAGGCCGGAGGTCAGCAGAACGGCCACCGCCACGGCGGCGTACACCGACCATAGCGGCAGCCGCCGCAATCGCCTGCCGGCGATGCGCCGGCGCAACAGGAGCCAGCCGAGTGTGGCCAGTCCGCCGAGCCAGGCGGTCATGGCGGCGACGTGCAGCAGCGTCGACGCGAACTGCCACCACGGCCCGCCGCCGCCGTGGCCGTTGTGCACCACGCTGCCGAGCGTGGCGAGCGCGAGCAGGCCGCCGACCGTCCAGCGGATCCGCCGGGGCGCGAGCCGGTTCCACGGCGGCAGCACCAGGACCGCGGCGCCCACCAATGCGAGCCTGACCCAGACCGCCGTGGCGTACGAGGATTCGGCGAAACCGGCCAGGCCTGTCCAACTCGGCCCGCCGCGGGTGGCGGAGGATTGCCACTGGTACTGCACCACGACCTGCGCCACGGAACCGGCGGCGGCCACGGCCGCGCCGATGCGGGCCGCCCGCCACAGGATTTTCCGTTCACGTCGCTCGGCACCCAGGACGAGGGCCGCGGGGACTAGCCCCACGGCGGCGACCAGTCCGAGGTACACCAGCGCCTTGGTGGCGGCCACCGCGAGCTCCCACCCGGTGCTCGGCGCGCTGCCGGCCGTCGGTGCGGAGACCGCGGCCGCGGGTACGCCGTACCCGAACTGCATCGAGCCGCCGACCGGGTGTGTGTCCGCGGAGACCACCGACCAGCTGACGATGTACACGCCGTGCGGGAGGCCGGCGCGGACCGTGATGATGAGGGTGCGGCGGCCGGGCTCCAACCGGGCCTGCCCGGTATCGACGCGTCCGCCGTCCTCGCCGATCACGCTCGCGGCGTCGGGCGCCGGCGGCAGCGTCACCGGCTCGTCGAACGTGACCCGTACGGCGGACGGAGCCGTCTGCAGTTGCGATCCGTTGGCGGGGTCGGTGGACACCGCGTACGCGTGGGCCTCGGCCGGCGCGGCCCACAGGAGCACGGCGAGCAACGGTGTCGCCAGGGCCACGAGCGCCGCCCCGCCACGGGTCACCGGCGGCCTCGGGCGAGGGCGACGCCCGACGCCCCGGCGAGCAACGCGAGCACGATCCCGGTGACGCCCAGCCCGATGCCCCACCCGTCCCGTCCGGCCGACGAGACCGCGGTGGCGGGCGGCGGCGCGGCGACGACGATGCTGGGGGCCGGATGTTCGGGCTCCGCGCCGCCCTCGGCCTGTTGCACCCAGTCGACGTCCGTGCCGTCGGAGTAGTGCTGGATCGCCGGCAAGTACACGGTGCCGCTGTCCGGCAACGGGCCCACGGCGAGCGCGAACGTGCCGAACTGGCCGGGGCCGATGCCGCCATCGGTCGCGGTCCACTCCACCTTCGTGATCGCCGACGTGATGGTGGTGCCGTCGTCGTCCGTCAGCGGCTTCGGCAACGGCGACCGGTACGTCTTGACCGTCCATCCGGCAACGGCCTGGGTCAGCACCGACGTGAACGGGGTGTCCGTGGGCAGCTGCACCGTGAGGCCGGTCGTGCTGGCGGTGTCGGACTCGGTCGGTACCTTGAACGTCAGGGTCGCCCAGGAGCCGGGCTGCGTCGACGAGGAGGACACCGTGACGTGGGCGCCGGCCGGCGAGGCGAGGCCGAGCGCCAGGACGAGGACGGCGGACACGATGAACGCGAACCTGTACATCGATCATTCCCTTGTAGGCGGTCAGTGGGCGGGCACGAGTTCGTCCGGCGGTGTCGTCGCCTCCTCGTCCAGCAGGCCGAGGACCCGTTCCCGGAGCGCGACGAACGCACCGGCGGACTGGTCCCGTGGACGGTCGAAGCCGACGTCGATCACCTGCCGGACCCGGGCCGGGCGCGGCGAGAAGACGAACACCCTGTCGGCGAGGGCCAGCGCCTCACTGACGTCGTGGGTGATCAGCACGGCGGTGAATCCGCGGCTTCGCCACAGCCGCTGCAGCTCGTTCTGCAACACACGGCGGGTGAGCGCGTCGAGCCTGCCGAGCGGCTCGTCCAGCAGCAGCACCGACGGATCGTTGACCAGTGCGCGGGCGAGCGCGGCCCGTTGCGCCATGCCGCCGGACAGCTGCGACGGCCAGGCGTCGGCGAACTCGGTAAGTCCGACCAGTTCGAGCGACTCGTCGACCCGGTGCCGGGACTCCCGGGCGGCCAGGCCGCGCGCTTGCGGACCTATCGACACATTGCCGCGCACGGTGCGCCACGGCAGCAGCGTCGGGTCCTGGAAGACCAGCGCCCGGCTCGGATCGGGGCCGCTGACGCGGCGGCCGCCGACGTTGACGGTGCCGAACAGAGGCTTGTCGAGACCGGCCAGCAACCGGATGAGGGTGGATTTGCCGCTGCCGCTCGGGCCGATCAGGGCGACGAACTCGCCCGGCTCGACCGAGAGCGAGACGTCGTCGAGCACCGGCAGGTCCCGGCCACCGCTGCGGAACGCCTGGGTCACGTGGACGATGTCGATCGCGGAACCCGCACCCGAACTCACCATCGGGTCAGCTCCTTTTCCCAGCGCAACACCCAGTTGCGGGCACGGAACAGCAGGGTGAGCAGAATTCCGCAGACGACCACGAGCACGACGATGCCGGCATACACCGCGGGAAAGTCGCCCCAGCCCTTCTTCCAGTTGAGGTACCAGCCCAGGCCGGAGTTGACGCCGAAGTTCTCCGCGACCGTGAGGCTCACGAACGACACGCCGAGAGCCATGAACGCGCCGGTGAAGATGCTCGGCAGCGCCGCCGGGAGGCTGATCCGCAGCACCAGGAACCAGCCGCGCGCCCCCAACGTCTGCGCGACGTCGAAGTACGAGCGTGGGACGCTCAGGATCCCGGCCCGGGTCAACACCGTGATCGGGAACCACACGCTCAGCGCGATCAGGAACACCGCGCCGGAGTACGCCGTCGGGAAGAGCACGAAGATGATCGGCACCCAGGCCAGCGACGGCACCGGGCCCAGGAACACCAGGATCGGATGCACCCAGTAGTTGGCCACCTGGAACCACCCGATCACCACGCCGGTGAGCAGGCCGGCGACCAGCCCGACGACGAAGCCGGAGGCGAGCAGCAGCAGCGAGTTGCCGAGGCTCTCGGACAGGATCACCCGGTCGTCCCACAACCGGTCGATGATCTGCTGGGGAGCGGCGAAGTAGGGTGGCGCGAGCACGACCGTCTTGGCCGTCGAGATCTCCCAGAACAGCACCCAGATGCCTGAGCCGAACAGCCAGGCGGCGCCGTGCGACACCCGGTCGACGGCCCAGGCGCCCGTGCGCCCGCGCGCAGCGGTCAGGGCCCAGATCACCACCCACACCGCCGCCACGACGAGGCCCGCGATGACGGTGAAGGTCGTGGTCGCCTGAATCGACTGGGTGTCGCGCATCGGCAGTTTGTCGCTGTTGGGCACCGCCGATGCGACGACGGAGAAGACGACCCAGGCGAGGATGCCAGCGCCGATGAGGATCGGGTTGACCCGCGCCGGGTTGGCGACCTTCTCCAGTGCGGCATGGATACGGACCGCACCCTGAACGGTCGCCTCGGCCTTGAGCGAGGCCGGCGCGGCAGTGGTGGTGTCAGCGGCCACGGTCGTCTCAGAAGTTCAGGCCGAGGTCGACGAACGCCTTGTCGGCCAGCGCCTGGACGTCCACCTCGGCCGGCAGGAAGCCCGTCTTGACGTACTTCGCGATGCCCGGCTGCAGGGACTCGCGGAGGTTCTTCGGCGACGGGTCGAACGTGAGGGTCCTGAGCACCTGCAGGATCTCGTCGGGTGTGCCCGCGACGTAGTGTTTGCTCGACTCGATCTCGGCGGTCTCCTCGAGGTTTGCGCCCGCCCACCGGGAGCCCTGGGCCCAGGCGGACACGAGCTTGCCGGCGGTGACCGGGTCCTGGCTCACGAACTCGTTGTTGAGCACGACCGCGCAGCAGGGCTGGTTGGCGTTGGCGCTGATGTTCCGGTTGTTCGAGATCTCCTTGGCCCAGCCTTCCTGGACGCCTTGGATGATCGGAAGGTAGCCGCCGGCCGTCGCGATGGCGTCCACCCTGCCGTCCTTCAGCGCCTGGGGCAGCAGTGGCTGCTCGATGACGACCCACTCGACCTGTTTGGCGGCCGGGCTGGAGTTGATGCCGGCGTCGAGCAGGTCGAGGGAGAAGAAGTTGGTCGCGGAGCCCTGCAGGCTGCTGACGCCGATCTTCTTGCCCTTGAGTGAGGCGACCGTGGGCACCGTGCCGTCGTTGCGGACGTAGAGGTCGAGGCAGCCGTGGTGCAGACCGCCGCTGAGCTTGACAGGGGTGCCGTTGTAGATCGGGCCGAGGTAGTTGAAGAAGATGCCGTTGGAGGCGACGTACTTGCCCGAACCGACGGCCGCGGTGGTGTCCTCGTCAGTGCCGGCCTTCTTCAGCACGACGTTGAGACCCGCCTGCTGGAAGAAGCCCTTCTCGTAGGCGACCACCAGCGGTGCTTCGCAGACGCCGCTGGGAGTGGTGATGGCGAGCTCGCGGTCGGCCCACGACTTGGTCACGGTCAGCCCGTCGGCCGAGCTGGCGTCCTTGTCACGGCTGCGCACGAATGCCCAACCGGCGAGACCACCCGCGATCAGCACACCGGCGCCGACACCGGCGGCGGTGAGCAGGCGCCGGCGGGAGACGCCTTGCGGTGCGTCGAGGTCGACGTTGGCCTCGACGAGAGCGTCACCTGCCGGAGCGTGGTCCGGCTCCGGCGACCCGTTTTCCTGTGGTTTCTGCAGAGGGCTGTCCGACATCGTGGATCACCTTCTATGCGCGCTGGACCGCTCGTGGTCGCACGGGCCGCGTGGCGGCCCGGAACATCTGGACCGTATCGCGCCACGCGTTCAAATACAACTATTCCCATCTGTTAGCTATGATTAATCATGGACATGTGTAACCGCATCACCTCATGATGAGTGGGCACAGCCGGCCCTGGGAGGTCACCAGCGCGATGGAACATGTTTACGAGTCGGCCCTCGACGCGGTCGGCCACACGCCCCTGATCCGGCTCAGCCGGGTCACCGACGGCATCAGCGCGCCGGTGTACCTCAAGGCGGAGTTCCTCAACCCCGGCGGCAGCGTCAAGGACCGAGCGGCGCGGCACATGGTGCGGGCGGCCGAGCACGACGGAACGCTGCGGCCGGGCGGCGTCATCGTCGAGGGCACGTCGGGCAACACCGGCATCGGACTCGCGATCGTCGCCGCGCAGCGCGGCTACCGGGCGATCGTCGTGGTGCCGGACAAGACGAGCACCGACAAGCTCGCCGCGCTGCGCGCCTACGGCGCCGAGGTGGTCGTCACCGCCTCCGGCGTGTCGCGGAACGACCCCGCGCACGTCAGCCAGCTCGCGCGGCGCATCGCCGAGGAAACGCCCGGCGCATGGTTCGCCAACCAGTACGACAACCCGGCGAATCCCCAGGCGCATGTGGACACCACGGGTCCGGAGATCTGGGCGCAAACCGATGGCCGCGTCACCCATTACATCGCCGGCATCGGCACCGGCGGCACCGTCTCCGGCACGGGCGCCCATCTCAAGCGCGTCAGCGACGGCCGGGTCCGCGTGATCGGTGCCGACCCCGAAAGCTCGACCTACGGCGGGGGTGACGGGAGCCCCTACTACGTCGAGAGCATCGGCCACTACCTCCACCCGGACACGGCCGACGATGTCTGGCCGCTGTCCTACCACAGCGAAGTGCTCGACGCGATCGAGCGGATCAGCGACCGCGAGGCGATCGCGGCGACCCGGGCTCTCGCCCGCCGGGAAGGTCTGCTGGTCGGCGCGTCCGGCGGCGCGGCCGTGGCCGCCGCGTTGCGGGTGGCCCGCGGTCTCGGCCCCGACGATCTTGTCGTGGTAGTTGCGCCCGACTCAGGCCGCAACTACCTCTCCAAATACTTCGACGACGACTGGCTGTTGCGCAACGGGTTCCTCGACGGTGACCGGACCCGGCCGGTGCTCGGCGACCTCGTGGCCGACGCGCCGCCGCCGGCCGCCGTGCCGGTCACGGCGACCGTGGCTCAGGCACAGGAGGTGTTCGGCCGCACCGGCGCCGAGGTAGCGCTCGTCGTCGTCAACCGATCCTCGGTGTCGCCGTCCTGGGCGGCCGGCGACGTCGTTGGCGCGTTGTTCCGCGACTCGCTGAAAGGCGACCTCGTGGAACCCCTGGTCGCCCCTGCCCTGCCGACGGCCGGTATCGGCGAGCCGCTCGACGCCGCTCTCGCCCGTGTCGTCGGCGACTGGTTCGCGGTCCTCCACGACGGCCGGGTTCGCGCGGTCCTGCCCCGGCCCGTCCGATGAGCCAGTCCCAGGCGGGCACGTCGCGTCGGCGTTCACCTCCTGCCAGGACTTGACGACACGATCGAAAACTTCCCTTTTCGGAGCCGCCTTCGCCCACGGCCGCTTGGCCTTCAAGCTCACCGACCAGCAGCACCGCCACTGACCGTCCCGCACTGATCAGGGGCACCCGGGCGTCCGCCGGCCTACCCGAGGGAAGGCCGGCCGGGCGCGGACCGGTTTCGTTTGCCGATGCATCACGACCAGTTCGAAATGTAGTGCTCGGCGATCTCGTCGCTGGTGGTCAGCCAGATGTCGGGTTGCGCCGCGAGGTACGCCAACGCCTGGTCCAGGTACTTGGCCCGGAACGGCTGTCCGGTGACGAACGGATGCAGAGCCAGCGCCATAACCCGGCCGCTGTGTTCGGCGTCGGCGTGCAGCTGCTCGTACTGATCCTTGACGATCTGAACGAATTCCGGTCCGGTGGTGCCCTTGCCGAACAGCAGGAGGTCGTTGAGTTCGACGGAGTACGGAACGCTGATCATGCCGGGCACGTTCAGCCGGTAGGGCTGGTCGTCGTTGGTCCAGTCCAGCAGGTAGCTCAGGCCGAGCTCGGCGAGCAGGGTTGGGGTGTTGAACGTCTCGGTCAGCCCCGGCCCCATCCAGCCGCGCGGCGGCCGACCGGTGGCGGTGGCGATGGTGTCGACGATGCCGGTGAGGAAGCGGCGCTCCTCGTCGAGGGACATCCCGGCCTGCAGGATCGAATTGGTTCGCCCGTGCGCGAGCCAGGCCCAGTTCCGGCTCAGGCCAGCCTTGATGATCTGAGGGTAGTGGTCGGCGACCGCGGAGTTCAGCAGGACACTTGCCCGGATGCCGTGCCGGTCCAGGCTGTCGATCGTGCGCCAGATCCCGACCCGGACGCCGTAGTCGCGCCAGCCGTAGTTGAGCGCGTCCGGCACCAGGTCCGCCGTTCCGGGCCAGATGCTGGTGGATGGGCGGTCGAGCAGGAAGTGCTCGACATTCAGCCCGACATAGGCGGCAACTCGGGCGCCGCCGGGCCAGCGGATCGCCGGCCGTTCGGTGATGGGGCTGTAGTCGAAAAGCGTGTTTTCCACGGTGTCGGGCAGGTTGGTGTTCGCCATGCCCGGACGGTATAAGTTGACATTGATGTCAGGTTCAAGCCCGGGAAGTGTGATGCGGATCGGTGAGTTGGCACGGCGCACCGGGGTGAGCGAGCGGTCGTTGCGCTACTACGAGCAGCAGGGGTTACTGGTGGCCGACCGCACGTCCGGCGGCCATCGGGACTATCCCGAGCAGGCGGTCGACCGGGTCATCCGGATTCAGGAGTTGTTCGCCGCAGGGCTGCACAGCAGGAAGATCGCGCGGTTGCTTCCGTGCATGCGGGACGCCGACGGTGGCCCCTCGGAGATCGCCACCCCGCAGCTGGCCGCCGACCTGGCCGCCGAACGGGACCGCATCGACCGGATGATCACCGAGCTGACCAACTCCCGCGACGTCCTTGACGAGGTGATCAACGTAGCATCGCGTCGCCGCCCGTAGCCCGGCTTCATGGACTCTCCCCGGTGAGGAGTACGGCCTGAGCGATCCCATCGTGACCACCGACGACCGCGCCTTCCGGCTGCTGATCGCTCCGCTGACCGTGTGCCCACTGGACCAGGTCACATGATCCAGCACGCGGTGTTCGACCTGGATGAGACGCTCTGCGATTTTGCCGATGCCCGGCGGCGCGGCCTGGAGCATGCGTTCGCGCTTCTGGAGCCCGAGCAACGAGCCGAGGCGATCGATCGGCGGAACAGCTTGGAGCCACGCCTGTAGTCGACCACATAGTCACCGAAATGAACCGGCGCTTCATGACGGAGGTCAACGACCGCATCACGCCGATGAATGGCGCGATCGAGTGTCTGCGTTCTCTCGCGCAGCAAGGAATCCGCTGTCATGTCTTCACCAACGGGCCGCTCGACGGCCAGCTCCGCAAGCTCGCCGTAACCGGACTCGGCGCGATGCTCGACCACGTTTTCGTCAGCGAGGAGTTGGGGGTCGCCAAGCCTGAACCGGAGGCGTTCCGCGCCGTGCTCGAGCGCCTGGCAGCCGATCCGCACGATGTGGTGATGATCGGTGACTCGATGGAGATGGATATCCTTCCCGGCCGCTCGGCCGGCATGCACACTCTGCTCTACGCGCCATCGTCGTCTACGGACGACGGTCCGGCGGTACGTACGCTTGCGGAGGTGCCAGATGCGATCGCTGCGCTTCAGTAACATCAAGGGACCGCACCTGTACCTCCCATGGAACCTGCTCACGCCTTAACGGCAGACCACGCCCGACTGGCTTGACGTCTGCCGACGGCACGCGGCAACGGCAGACCTGGTCACGGTCTCCAGCTACACCGGTCCGTCCGTCGCAACTCCCGCGCAGCTCGTGCGGACCCTTGCGCCGGCCCCGGGCTGCCGGACTGCTCACCGAGGAGCATGTCCCGCCGCACGCGCTCGGCGGTCGCGGCCTGCTGCTGACCTGCGCCGGGTGCAACAACACGGCCGGGACCGCCCTGGACGCCCACGCCGTGCGCCGCCGGCACCTTGAAGACTTCACCGCCCGCCGGGCTACCGGCCACACCCTGCCGGTCACCGTCCACGCGGGCGGCGTCCCGCTGCGCGGCACTATCCAATGGACTGACGACGGCAGCCTGCAAATCTTCGGCGTGCCCAAACAGAACCACCCCGACCAGCAGGCGGCGCACCTGTGCACCCTCGACCAGTACGTTGACCAGGCCGACCCGAACCCGGATGTCACCTTCACCGTCAAGGTGGCTCAATACGACGCCAACCGGGACCAGCTCTCCTGGGTCCGCGCAGCCTATCTCGCGACGTTCGCCGCGCTGGGCTGGCACTACATCTTCCGGCCGGTCATGGACCCCTATCGCGCACAGTACCGCGAGCCCGGCGCCGCCACCACGCCCTGGCCAGCGCAGGCTCGGCGTCCTGACACGGCCGTGCCCCATCGACGGATAGGTGGCGGCTGGCCGTATCCGACGACGCAAGATTTTGGTCACCGGCCAGCGATCGGGTCTGTCCTCAGCGCGCGAACAGCGAACCCACACGTGGCCGTCGCATGATCGGATTAGGCTGTCTGGGCCGGGAGGGCCTTGACCCAGAACACGACCCGTCGTCGCAGCACCCTCACGAGCGTGTTCAACGCGACACCAATCACGCTGAGCAGGATGAGCAGGGCGAACACGCCCGCCGTGTCCATCCGCGCCTGCGCTACGAGAATCTGCACCCCGAGCCCTTGCTGCGCGCCCACGAACTCGCCGACGACCGCGCCGACCATCGCACCCGACACAGCCAGTTCCAGCCCGCTGAAGATGCTCGGCAGAGCGGTCGGCAGGGACAGGCGCCACAGCCGCTGTAGTTTGGAAGCGCCCGCAACCCTGAACAGGTCGATTCGGTCAGTATCAACCTCTCGCAGCCCGTGCACCGTGTTCACGAGCACCGGGAAGAACACGAGTAACACGACGACGACAAGCTTCGAACCAAGACCGAAGCCGAACCAGATCACGAACAACGGCGCCAGCGCGACCTTGGGAATCGCTTCCACGGCGACGATGTACGGGAAGATGGCGCGGTACAGGACCGGGAGCTCGGCCAGTAGCAGGGCGAGACCAAGCCCGACGGCAACCCCGATCACCAGGCCAATACCCACCGCACTCATTGTCGCCGCAATGCCCTGACCGTAATTTGGCCACGCCGACGGATCCGTGAGTGCCGATACGACGTCTGCGAGCGGTGGAATGACATAGTGCGGTACCGCGCTCATCGACGGGAGCGCGACCCAGGCGCCAATGATCGCGACGAGCACGATGATCGGGCCGAGTCCTCCTCGCCACCTCCGGTTCCGGCTCCCGGCTGGTCGCCTCGCGCTGCGGCTGGAATCGATGGGGGCGTTCGTGGTCGCGGTCATGCCCTCACCTCGAAGTGAGCTCGCAGATGTGCTGCTGTGTCGTTGAAGGCCGGCATGCCAAGCACGTCGAGCGTTCGCGTGGACCCGATGGGCACGTCGACGTCGTCGACAACCCGCCCCGGACGGTGGCTCATCACCAGCACCCGCTCCGAGAGGAAGACCGCCTCTGGGATCGAATGCGTGATGAGGATGATTGTCTTGCCGGTCTCGCGCCAGATTCGATTGAGCTCGACGTTCAGGTTGTCCCGCGTCATCGCGTCGAGCGCGCCGAACGGCTCATCCAGCAGGAGAAGCTCGGGCTCCGTGATCAGCGCCCGGCAGATCGCCGCACGTTGCTGCATGCCACCTGACAGCTGATTCGGGTAACGGGTCTCGAAATCCTCGAGACCGACCATCTCCAGCAGCGTTCGCGCACGCGCTCGGTCCGCATTCGTGACTCGCCTCGTCACCTGGATCGGCAGCAGGACGTTCTGCAGGATGGAACGCCATGGGAGGAGAATCGGTCTCTGGAACACCATCCCGACGCGAGCTCCGTCTTTCCGGTCGTCGCCGCCCGCGATGCTGACCCTGCCGTTCGTGGCATGTTCCAGGCCCGCGAGGACCCGAAGGAGCGTCGTCTTTCCGCACCCGCTCGGACCGAGTATCGAGACGAACTGTCCCGGCTCGACAGACAGGTTGACGTCTCGAAGGGCGGTGACGCCGGTCCCGCCGGAAAGCTGGAACTCCACGCCCAAGTCGCGTACGACAACTGCTGCGCTCACGGGATTTCCACCCCGTACACATCGGTCAGATTGCGATGCAGCACGCGCTCCGTCAGCCAGTGCGCCTGCCGTGTCGACCACCAGCCGTTGGCGACGCCGGCGGTGAGGACCGTGTCGAGGGCCGCTCGCGCGCGTTGCGCACTCGTCACGTGATGCTCGGGGTTCCCGGTATCCGTCCCGAAAAGGACCTTGTTCGCAGGGAGGTAGGTGAGCCAGTCCTCCAGTGCTCGCTCAGCACGTCGCCCGTGCAGATGCGGGAGCAGCGATGTATCGAGGTAGACGTTCCCATGCGTGTACGCCAGCGCCGTCAGATAGTCGGTGAACGGGAATCCACCATGGATGAGGATCACCTTGAGCTGATTCAATCGCGGGGTGTCGAGCAGTTGTTGCAGATGGAGCGGATTGGCATCGTCCACACGGATCCCCGGCTCGGCATGCCCGACGCCGGTGTGTACCTGCACCGGCAGGTTCAGCTGCACCGCCTCTTCCGCGATGGCGAAGACCACGTGGTCCGCGACCGCGTTCACGAGGCCCGGATCAGGCGTTTCGAGCGCGCCGAGCCGCGTGTACGCCTCGGCCGCATCCGCGCGACTTACGTCCTCGAAGCGAAGCGAGCGGACATATGCAGATGCGATCTTGAGCCCGACGACGCCGCCCGCAACGCGCTGCCGAAGGGATGCTCGAACGAAGTCGAGATAGTCGTCGAGCGTCTGCGGACGGTTCGAGACTCCCATCAGTTCGTACTGACGCTCAAGGACGAAGCCGAAGATCCGGCGGAACCGGGGTGTGTCCGACCCGCGCCGATCCCACGACGGATGTCCGAACGGATACAGGTAGGGGTCGATCCGTGCGATCTGGCGGTACTTCTCGGCCGGCCACACTGTCGTGTCAATCTCGGGCACATCCGTCAGTACGGCAGGGGTGCCTGCGAGGACAAGGGCCCGTTCGTACTGAGCCTGCGGCGCTTCGACCCGGCCGGCCAGACTCGCGTGGATCTGCGCCTCACGCCCGATGTCGCCGAAGAGCTGGGCAGCGCCGTCGAACAGCGTCACCGTGTGCATGGAGGTCTCGCGAAAGCGCAGGCCCTCCTCGAACAAGGAGTCGATGGGCCATTGCCCGCGGAGTTCGGCCAGTTGCTCCGTATCGCGATGGCGCTCGGCTTCGACGTAGCGGAGGTAGACATCGCTGGGCAGGTTCGCCTCGACATGCGAGAGAACCATCTCCCGTTCGACGCCGTCCATGCCTTCGACGGTCGCGCCCGGCCGCAGGTACCCCGCGTGCGAGTGGTGGTCGATTGCGGGAATGCCATCCGTGTAACGTGGCGGGCCGATCTCACGGGCCGCGGTGGTCTCGGTGTGCCGGATCATGTCAGTCCTTTTTGTCGGACCAGTTGCGTGCATCGCTGATCACGACGTCCTGGTCGAAATCGTTGTACGCGTCCACGAAGCGGTTCGTGAAGATGGCTGTGGTGTCGGCGATCTTGTTGGTGATCATGCCGTGCTCGTGGGCGAAGCTCGCCCACGTCGCGACGTTCGCGGGGACATACTCGCCGTATCGGCCGTCACCCGGCTTGAGGATCCGAAGTCGAGCCGTCAGGGCGACGAGGTCGACCTTCAGCTGATCCTCGATGCTCACGCCGGCGCCCCTGGTGGTCGGGTAGAGGTGGTACAACATGCGCAGCGCCGCCTCCGGGTTCGTCGACGTGAAGAGCGTCGCCTTCGCGATTGCGCGACCGAAACGTTCGATGGCCTGAGGCTTCTTTTTGAGGTACTCGCTCGTGACGAAGTACGTCGTCGAGAACAGCGCCTGCTGTTCCGGAATCGTGAAGTATCGCAGCTTGGTGCCCGCGGCCTCGAATGCCGCGTACTCGGTGTCCCACAACGACAGGGCGTCGACCTTGCCAGAGGTGAGGGCCTGCAGCGCGGCCGCCCCGGTTCCGACCCCGAGGTGGCCGAAATCGCGGGGGAACGTCAAGCCGACGGTGTTGAGTACCGCGTCGCTCATCGTCAGGTTCGCCGAGGCGACGCTGCTTCCACCGATGACTGCCCCTCTGAAGTCCTCGAGCGACCGGATCGGGCTTGAGTCGAGCACAGCGAGGCTCGATGTCGGGCCTCGGAGGTAGTTGTAGACCATGACCAGGTCGGAGCTCGGACCGCCCTTCGCGAGGGTCTGCAGGAGCGCATCGGGTGTGAAGCTCCCGATGTCGGTCCGGCCTGTCGCCGTCGCTTGAATCCCCGCCTCGCCTGTGACCGTGATCTTGACGTCGAGGCCCTCGGCCTTGAAGTACCCCATCGCTTCCGCGACCGCCAATGGGGCGTTGTTGGCGCCCATGTTGGTCGATACGCCGAAGCTGACCTGGTCGAGCCGCGTATCGCCCTCGCCGCCGCAGGCTGACGCTCCGAGCAGCACGACGCTCGCCAGAATGGCGCTCGTCGCGAGCCTTCTTGACTGCTGCATGTTCATGACAGGACTTCCTGTGATCCGTGGATGAGTCGTCGACGACTCAGGTCTCGGTGGCATCGCCGCCGCGATGGCGCGTTGCCGTGCCCGCCGGCGGATTGCTGACCCACAGCGCCTCCGCCGTGCGTTCGCTCGCGTTGCGCACGGCATGGGGAACGGAAGACCGAAACTCGATGCTGTCCCCGGCCGCCATCAAATGCGTGACGCCTGCAAGTGTGAATTCGAGCTCGCCGTCGAGAATGAGAAGAATTTCGTGGACATCGCCGTGCGTATACCGGTCGTCGCCAACGGTCGCGCCCGGCTCGTACTCGACGACCCCGATCTCGACATCGGAGCCGGGCGTGCGTGTAATCGCGTAGTGCCGTTGCCCCGTAGCGGGCACCATCAGCGGTCGATCCGCTTTCCTGACGAGCTGCCCCATCTCCGCCGGCGCCTGATAGAAGTCGATCCACTCGATGCCGAACTCTGCCGCGAGGCGGCGTAGGACGGGCACGCTCGGCTCGACGAGAGAGCGTTCGATCTTGCTGAGGTACCCCACGCTCAGACCGACTGCCTCCCCCAGGTCGCGAAGCGAGAGCCGCCGGGCGGTGCGCAGCCGCCGAAGCATGTCTCCCATCGCCTGGGGAGAACTCTGACCATCCGCTGCTGACGCGCTCATGAAACTGACTATGCATGAGAGGAAACAAACATGCAACCTGCAGGCAACAACATTTTCCTGGGCGGTTGATTTGGGCGGTATAACCCGTTTTGTGGCTTTGGCGGTCGCCGGTGAATTCCCGGACCAATATCCCGTTTTGGCCGTATTCGGCAGGACGACTCCCAACGGCGGCGGCGCGTGTCGGCCGCTGGAGCGGCCTCGCTTACCTGCTGGCGCGTGGCACCAGGTCGAGAAGCGTCCGCGCCGGTGGTGACAGCGACACGCCCGTGGCGAGGTGCACCTGCCACGCCGGCGTATCGTCAGGCAGTTCACGCGTCACCAGACCGATCGCTTGCGGCTTGTCGGCGATGTGCGACGGAACGACGGCCGCCGCAAGGCCGCGCTGGACCAGGTCGAGCAACGCGTGAACGTCATTTACGACGAACCGCACCTGACGGTCGACCCCACCTTGCTCAAACATCCGGTCGTTCTGAGTGCGCATCGCCCACGATTCCTGCAGGTCGACGAACGGGTACGACGCGAGTTCCTTCCAGGAGCCGATCACCTCGCCTGGCGGTGCCATCGGCTCAGAGGCCAGGAACACCCTGCGGCGCGCGCCGAGCACCGTCCGTTTGACGCCCTCGATGTCATCAGGGTGCGACACCAGCGCCAGATCCAGGCGGCCCGCGCGCAGCATCGCGATGAGGTCATGCGTGCCTTGCTGGAAGAACTCGATGGTGACGCCGGGATGCGCATGAGACATCTGCTCCACCAACGGCGCGACCTCCACGACTCCGAGGCACTGCTCCGTGCCCACCCGCAACAGCCCCTCGACGCGCTCAGACGCCCGAGCCACGGCGTACTGCGCCGCCGACTGGGCCGCGAGCACCGCACGCGCATGCGGGACGAGCGCCTCACCCGCGCTCGTGAGGCGCACCTTGCGCGTGCTGCGGTCGAACAGACGTGCGCCAAGTGAGCGCTCCAGCGCTCGGATCCCGGCGGACAACCCGGACTGCGAGATGCCACACGCATGCGCGGCGCTCGTGAACTGCTGTTCTTCCACGACAGTCAGGAAGTAGGTGAGTTGCCGCGCATCCATTGTGCAGTTCCCTTTCTGACAGTTATCGGTTTTAGATGTTGGATTTCTGATTGCCGTTCACCATATCTTGTGCATTGTTCGTACATCACATGCAACAAGGAACACAGAGCAAGGAACGATGGTGAAGTACATCCCTCTCGGCACCGCCAACGTCAGCAACATCATTCTCGGCAACATGCGAATTTCCGACCTCGACGACGAGGCGATCCGCTCGCTCGTCCGAGCGGCCCGAGACGCCGGCGTCACCGCCTTCGACCACGCCGACATCTACGGCCGCAGCCTCCACGAGTGCGAGACGCGCTTCGCCGAAGCTCTCGAGCTCAGCTCCTCGGAACGCGAGCACCTGTTCATCCAGACCAAGTGCGGGATCGTCAAAGACCCCCCGTACTACGACTCGTCCTACGAGCACATCATCTCCTCGGTCGAAGCCTCGCTCCGCGCCCTCCGTACGGACTACATCGACCTGCTTCTGCTGCACCGTCCGGACGCCCTCGTGGAGCCGACAGAGGTGGCACGCGCATTCGACCAGCTGCGGGCATCCGGCAAAGTCCGGCAGTTCGGCGTGTCCAACCACACCGCCAGTCAGATCGAGGTGCTGAAGTCAGCGGTCGAGCAGCCGCTCGTCGCGAACCAGTTGCAGCTCTCCGCCGCACACGCACCGCTGCTCGCCCAGGGGCTGAGCGCCAACATCAAGATCGACCAGGCGAACGTCGTGGACGGAGGCGGCCTGCTCGACTACTGCCGCGCCAACGACATCACCGTGCAGGCATGGTCGCCGTTCCAGGGCAACGGACACCTGATCTTCGACGCCGCCGGCTTCCCTGACCTCAGCCGCGAGCTCGAACTGCTCGCTGCGAAGTACGACGTCGAGCCCATCGCCGTCGCGACCGCATGGATCACACGCCTCCCGCAGCCCACGATGGTCGTCATCGGAAGCACCAACCCCGCCCGCGTCGCGGATGCGGCCAAGGGGTCAGAGCTCCCGCTCACCAGGCGCGAGTGGTACAGCCTGTACCGGGCAGCCGGGCACATTCTTCCCTGACACACCGACCAAGCAGCCCGGGCCGTTCTCCGCCGCGGCACCCCCGTCGCGGATCTGGTGCAGGATGACCACGGCGCTGCCGCGGTAGCCGCGGTATGGCTCACAGGCCGAACGGAGTCCTGTCGCCAGCAATGGTGCCATGCGCGTGGCATGGTGGTGCGATGTCCGAGGTCACCGCTGATGGTCGCCCCGTCGGTCTGTATGCGGTGCTGCCCGCCAGCGGCGAGCCCGCCTTCGTGCACGCGAACGTCGCGCCGGGCGCCGCGGTCCTGGATCTCAGCGGGTGTGGCGGTCGGTTCGCCGATTCCCTGGTCGCGCTGGGCCATCCGGTGACGGTCGCCGACGACTCGGCCGCCATGCTGGCCCTGGTCCGCGACGCGCGGGCCGTCCAGACCGTCCGGGCCGGTCTCGCGGCACTGGAGCTCGGCGAACGTTTCCCGGTCGTGCTCGTGGCGAGCACCCGGGTCAACGCGGCGGATCCCGTGGTGCGGGCGGAGCTGCTCGACGCGTGCCGCCGACACGTCACCCCGGACGGTCAGGTCGTCATGCAGTGGCTGCCGCCGTCGTGGTTCGACAGGGCCGTGTCGTTCACGGGCCGGACCGGGCCGGTCGAGGTCGGCTTCGAGGTGGAGTCCTTCGACGGCACCGTGCTGCACGGCCGCACGACCTACCGCCTCGACGGTGCCCGGTGGGAGCAGCGCGCCCCCGTGCGCCGCCTCAGCCGCGCCGAGCTGCACGCCGCCCTCGCCGGTGCCGGACTGCGCTTCGAGCGGCATCTGCGGGGCGGCGCCGGATGGTCGAGCGTCACGCCCGCCTCCGCGTTGAGATCCTCGCCGACGGCGAACCGCCAGCGCTGGCCGTTGACGTTGATCGAGATGCCGAGACGCAGGGCGTTGTTGAGATCCTCGCCGACGGCGAACCGCCAGCGCTGGCCGTTTCCGGCAACCACCAACACACCACGTCCTGGAGGTTGAGATCCTCGCCGACGGCGAACCGCCAGCGCTGGCGCAAGGTCGCGTTCGGCCCCCACATCACCACGGCCAGGGTTGAGATCCTCGCCGACGGCGAACCGCCAGCGCTGGGACGACGCTGCTCAACGCGATCGACGCCATGTTCTCGCTGTTGAGATCCTCGCCGACGGCGAACCGCCAGCGCTGGACATGCTCGCCGGGCCGGTAGTCCCACACCAGCGCCAGTTGAGATCCTCGCCGACGGCGAACCGCCAGCGCTGGCCGCAGCGGTGTGGTGCTCGCGCTGATCAGGTCGATGTTGAGATCCTCGCCGACGGCGAACCGCCAGCGCTGGGCTTGGGCGGTCCAGGGCTGGGGAGTGCGTCTGCTGTTGAGATCCTCGCCGACGGCGAACCGCCAGCGCTGGGCTTCTTGAGCTGCGGCAATGGCGACGAACACGTCGCCGCGCTCTGGCCACATAATGAAACCGTCCGATTCGCACTCTTTTGTTCCTGGGAACCTCATGCTTGAAGCCGTCGCGCTTGAGGTTCCTAGATCATTTTCTCAAAGTATGTGGTCGCCGTGGTGGGGTGCGAGTTGTGCGACGCCGAGCCGTTCGACGGTTTGCAGGGTGCCCGTGGTGAGGCGGTACAGCCGGATGTTGTCGAGTGTGTGGTCGATGACGTCGGTGAGCTGTTGGCGTAGTGACGGCAGTTGGGCGGTGGTGCAGGTGACTTCGAAGACGGACTTCTGGACCCTGATGCCGTAGCCTTCGCAGATCTTGGCGACGCGGCGCAGCCGGCGTTGACCTTCGGGGGTGGTGGTGTCGACGTCGTAGGTGAGGAGGTATTCCATCAGGCGGGGTTCCATGGGCTGTAGTGCGGTGTGTCGCCGCGGAGGTGCCGGGCGAGGAGCCGGGCCTGGATGAGGGGCAGGACGGCGGCGGGGAGGTCGCGGCCGAGTTGGCGGTGTGGCCATGGGCGTGACCGTGCCTCGCTCCACAGGGTGAGGTAGGTGCGCCGGCCGTCGTCGTTGAGTTCGCAGGCTCCGCCTGGGTGGTGCGCGAAGTGTTGCGGGAGGAGTTGGCGGCGGTTGAACGCGGTGAACACCATCCGGTCGACCAGCAGTTGGCGCATCTCTTCCATCAGGTCCAGCGCGAGTGCTGGCTTGCCTGGTCGGATGCCGTGCAGGTAGCCGATGTAGGGGTCCAGCCCGACGTGTTCGAGTGCGCCGTGCACGGCGATGCGCAGCATGCCGTAGCCGAAGGAGAGCGCTGCATTCACGGGGTCGGTGGGTGGCCGGCTGATCCGGTGCGTTGGTGCGGTCACCTGTGCGTGTTCGGCGAGGAGGTGTCGCCATGTGCTGACGTATCGTTTGGCAGCTTGGCCTTCGATGCCCAGCACGACGTTGATGTTGTCGGTGGTTGGCAGGCCTGTGAGGTCTTGTGTGATGGCGTGTGCCACGGTGCGTAACGTCTGCTGGCGGGTGCCTTTGGCGTCGGCTGCGGCTCGGAGCAGGACTTGGCGGGTGTTGTGGAGTTTGCCGGCGACGAAGGTTCGTGCGATGTCGAGCCGGCGCCGGTTGTCGCGCAGTGCGTCGTGCTGTGCGACGCGCAGCAGTGGGTTGCCGCTTTGTGGTCCGATCACGCGTGCTCGGAACCTGCCGTTGCCGGACAGCCAGGTCACCGAGCGTTGGTCGGCGGCGCAGCGGTGCAGGAAGTCGTCGGTCACGGTGACGCCGCCGAATGCCACGACGTGGTCGATGCGCACGAGCGGCAGTCGTTTGGCGCCGTTGTCGGGGTGGTAGACCCGCACGGCGTCGGTGTCGAGGTGGATGCTGCTGCCAGGGGTCATGACGTAGAGCGTGTTCTTGATCAGTTCAGGCATACCAGTCGCCGAGGGGTCGAGGGGCGTAGCGGTCGGCCGGGTCGGTCAGTGCGTGGGGTAGGCAGTCGTCGAGCAGGGAGCAGCGACGGCATCGTCGGTCGGCGGCAGGTTCGGGTAGTTGCGGTGCGGTCAGGACGGTTCGCAGTGCCGTGACGGTGTGGGTTACGGCGGCGAGCAGTTCGTCGGTGAGGTCGACTCGGTGCCGGCGGCGGTCGGCGTGGGTGAAGATTTCGCCGTGGGGGACGTCGAGGTCGAGCATTTCGCGCAGGCAGAGGGCCTGTGCGGCGACCTGGATGTCGGCGGGTCCGCCTGGCTGGTATCGGCCGATCTTGTGTTCGACGGGTATGGCGGTGCCGTGGCCGATCTCGACGACGTCGCAGCGGCCGTACAGCCCGAGCGTGGCGCTCCACACGGGTACGGCGTAGTGCTGCCGGTATCCGGGTGCCGCGGTTGCCCGCACGCCGGGCCGGTCGACGCGTTCGTGGGCGAGGTGGCCGCGAACGGTGTTGGCGTCGTCGGTGAAGATGCCTTCGACGTGGATGAGGGCGGCCTGGCGGGGACAGTACGCGTGGTGTTCCAGCGCCGAGAGTGGGATGCGGCCGGCGTTGTCATCCCCGTCAGGCCACCAGGTCATGGTCGTGTCACCTCAGCTGGGCAGAGCTTCGAAGGTGACGCCGGCGGGCAGTTCGCTGACATCTTCGGTGATTTTGTAGTCGGTGAATGCGCGTGGGGTGTCGACGCCGGTCACCGGTTCTACCTGTACCCGCTCGAGCAGGGTTTGGGCGGCGGCGTTGCCGAACGCGTCGGCGTGGCTGAACACGTAGAGTCCGCGCAGAGTCATGATGCCGCGGGTCGCGGTGCGGTCGTGGTCGAACATGACCTGCAGGGTCCGGTAGAGCGCGGTGAGATCTTCGCTGGTGACTGCGGTCTTGGTGGCAAGTGCTGCGGAGTAGTGGAACTGGACACGGTAGAGGCCGTAGGGCACGGTCCATTTGCTGCCCATCTCTGTGCGCTGCCCTTGGTCGATGTCGTCCTGTTTGGTCTGGGTGACCCGGGTGATGGCGTGTGACACCGGCAGGACGGGGTCGATCGAGCGGGCCATACCGAACTGCAGCGGGCCGCGGATCTGGCCCAGGGCTTTGGTGTCGCCGGTGGACAGCACCGCACCGAACAGGCGGACGTCGACGTAGCGGTTGCTCATCCACTGCCGGGCAGCCTCTGCCTGCTCCGTGGTGATCTTGCGGGCTTTCAGTTCGATGCCGGTGGCGGTGTAGGACTCGGCGGTGCGGGTGTTGAGCGCGTGGCCGGCCTCGACGAACACCTGGTAGCGGTCGGCGGGGTAGCCGAGGTGTTCGGCGGTGAGCCCGATCGTGTCACGGATCTTGCGTTTGATGGCGACGTCGGTGACCAGTCCGTGGCCGGTGGCCTCGTCGACCCGGGGCCGGTTGCCGCCATCCGGGTCGCCGTTGGGGTTGCCGTCGATGACGTCGAAGAACATGACCGCGTCGTGGCGGACCCGGGGGTCGATGGTCTCGGGCTTCACTGCTCGTCGTTCCCTTCGTTGGTGTCTTCGGCGTGCTCATCGGCATGTTCGTCGGTGTCGGTGTCGGGTAGTTGGTCGATCGGCACTTCGGGGGCCTTGCCGGCCTTGGCCATGCGGATGTCGTGAGCCTGCTGGTGGAAGTAGCCGAGGATGAACCACGACTGGCTCTGTGCGTCGGCCAGTGGCGTGACCGGCGCGTCGAGCCGGTCTTGCAGTTCACGGATCCGGGCCCGGTACCGCGTGGCGGCCCGGCGGGCTCGCTCCGCCTCCTGCCGGCCGGCCGGGTCGGTGCCGGGGGTGTTGGCGGCGCTGTCCAGTTTCTTGATCCAGGCGGGGTAGAGCTGACTGCCCTGGACCAGCGCGACGCGGGGGTTGGCCACCGCACCGGCGAAGTAGCGGTGGAAGAAGGTGGTGTTGGGCTGCGCGTCTTTGGGGTAGGCGCTGTACTGCAGCGACTCGAGCACCGCGAAGAGCCGCCCGTACAGGTAGGCGGGGTTGTCCTGTTTCTCGTCGAGCACGGCTGTGGGCCCTTCTGCTGTGCGTTGCGGGTGGCGGTGGAGCGCGACCCGCAGCAGCGCGACGCGCGGGCCGTCGAGGTGCAGGTCAGTGCGGATGCGGCGGACCATGTGCGCCAGCACGTGCGGCGGCACCGTGTCGCCGTGCAGCCCGCTCTGCAGCAGCAGCTGAGCCAGGTCATCCGGGCGGTCGGCGGCCTTGTCTGCGAGCGGGATGTACCGGCCGCCGCGTTCGGACCGGTCGGGTTGCCACTGTCCGGCACACACAACCAGCAGCCAGATCGGGTAGCCGACCGGCCGGTCCCGCCCCCGCGGCAAGATCCGGTGGTCGTCGAACCAGGTTTGGACGTTGTCCTCGGCATCGGCCAACGGCATCTCAAGCCAGCGGTGCACGACGAGTCGCGCCACGTTGCCCGACAACGTCACCGAGCAGAACGTGTGCCGGTCGGCTCGGCGGCGCTGGCGTCCGGTGACCAGTGCGTGGAGGTACTCACCGATCCGTTCGGGGGTCTCGTCGAGCATCGCGATGGTGGCGCTGCTGGCCCCGTCGCTGACCCACCAGGCCAGGCGGGTGCGCTGGCGCGGGTAGACGAAGTTGTTGAGCGGCTCGGACAAGACGGTGTGCAGGTTGGCGACTGCCGCCTGGCCGCAGTCCACGCAGATCGGCGATCCGGTCAGGCCCTCGTTGAAGTCGTACGTGTGGATGCGCTTGTTCGCCGACAGCACGGCGATCTCCTGCTCGGCGCCCGGGATCAACGCCTTCGGCAACGCCTGCGGCATCCGGTCCAGCAACGGCCGGTCCGGCTCGCCGCAGACCAGGCACAGCCCCCGGCGCCCGCCACCCTCGGCCCCACCGCCACTCTTGCGCTCCTGGACCACCGCCGCCCACACGGCCCACAACGAGTCGCAGCCGGTAACGCGTCGGCCGTTGACAACGACGACCATCAAATCCCGAGACGTCCATTTGAAGCCGTTCGGTGGCGGCGGCATCTGCGCGCGGTCGTAGAACGCGCACAGTGCCTGCGCGGCTGGGTCGTCGGGATGCTCACGTGCCCACCTGCGGGACAGTTCAGCGAACGCCTGGTGCGCGTCGGCGACCCGTTGCGGTTTCGCCTTGTCGTCGACCCAGCCGACAACGTACTGCGCGTCATCGGCGCCGAGGGTCGGGGCGATGCCCGAGGTGCGTCCTGCGTTCGGCACGAGGATCGGCTGGCCGAACTTCGTCGACCGCTGGGAGGCGTCCGCGAGCGGCACCAGCCCAGTGACGTGGCCGTCCCCGTCGAGGTTCAGCTCCCATCCGACGACACGGGTCCGGCTGTACGGACGGCGCTGCTCACCGTCGTCGTCATCGTCGGCCGGGCGGCGGTAGCCGACCAATCGGCGCAGCAGCATCAGACCACCCCGGACGACTGCGGCACGCTGCCCGGGATGCCCTGCACCGGAATGTTCAACACCCCACGTTCAAGGCGTGCAGTGAACCAGTCGAACCGGGCCGGCGGGCCGTAATGGACGCGGTGAAGCATGATGCCCAGCTCGTCGGTGATATCGATCGGGGCACGCTCGTCCGGCGGGAAGAACGCAGCCGGGAACTCTTTGGCCCCCATGAACGGCTGCTGGAAACACGCACCCCGGTTGACCCGCCGCCGGAACTGCTCCCGGTAGGCCGCCTCCGTCTTGTCAGCATGCTCGAACAGTTCCACCTGCGCGTGGATGCGGTACTCCACATCCCGCAGACACAGCGCGCTGCGCTGATCACGGTTGGCCACCGTGTCGATCCGCCGGCCTTTGCCGACCGCGTCTACGAGGCTGGGCAGATCGTGGGTTTCGTTACGGCGCAGGGTGAACTGCCTGATCGGCCGAAGCACCTCGATCTTCACGGGCACCCACCGGAACTCCGGCTTCCAGAAGATGGCATCCAGCACACCGGTCGCGGCCGTCGGGGTCATCACCGGATAGCTGACCCGTTCAACCCGCAGCTCCGGCCTGGTGAACAGGGCACCTTCGGCCCTGACCTGCACCACCACCGGTGGGTGCCTTCGCTCACGCACGGAACTGATCACAGCAGGTAGTCCTCATCTCTGGGTTCGAGCACAATGCCGTATCCGTCGTCGTAGTCGCCGCGCCACAGCAGCAGGTCTCCGATCACCGGATCGAGGTTAGCGGCGATGTCCGCGCGCTGGGTGGTGCGGCGTCGCAGGGTGGTGATGTACGGCTGCAACTGCCGCAACGTGCTCATGTCCGGCTGCGGCCCACGCAGTCTGTTCAGACACTGCTGGACGGTTCGGCGAGCGGCGGCGTCGCCGTACGGCACGAGCACGGGCACGGTGTCGTCGGTGATCATCCGGAAGGCGCGCTCGCGGTCCCGTTGCGTCCCGCCGGGGGATTTCAGGGGCCCGTCAGCAACCGCGATGAAGTCCCACTTCCGGCGGTTGCTGGCGATGACCTTGGCTGGGCTGCCGCGATCCTCGATGCCGAGAGTCCGATAGAGCTCCGGAAAGTAGGCGGCCAGCGCAGCCTGGTCTTCCGGCTCAGCCTTGTCCGGGCCGAAATGCACCAACGCCTTATGGATCTGCGTGGGGTACGACGGCGGCAGCCCACCGTCGGCCGGGCCGAAGATCACGACCAGGCCCCCTCGGTCCCCCAGGTTGCCTTCCCGGTTGCATCGTCCGGCAACCTGGGCCATCGACTCGGGCGGCCCGACGGCGCGGAACGCCACCGGGAAGTCCAGGTCAACACCCGCTTCCACCAGCGAGGTGCTCACCAGCAGCACCGGTTCCCCGTGCCGGAGCAGACGCCGGACGGTGGCGAGCACGCGCTGCCGATGTGCCGGGCACATGCCGGTGGACAGGTGCAGCACGCCCGCCCCGTCTGGACTGTCCTGCCGGGCCTGCTCGAATGCCGTCCGCGCATCACGGACAGTGTTGACCACCATAAGCGCCTGGGGATACACGGCCGCCTCCGTCACCATCTCCCCCAGCGCCGGCTTCGAATCCAGCCGCCACTCGAACCGCACCCGCTGGCACTCGGCGAAGAACGCCGCAGGCTCCGGCAGCATCTCGTACGCACGCAGGTCCTTCAGCGGGCCCAGAGCATGCACCGCAGGCTGGGTCGCCGACGACAACACCACCGTCACCCCGAACCGCTCCGACAGGATGCGCAGCGCGTCAGCGATCTGCGGCAGCAGCCGGTGCGGCAACGCCTGCACCTCGTCCAGCACGAGCACGGAGTTGGCGATGCGGTGCAGCTTGCGCATCCGGGACTGGGTGCGGCCGAACAGCGACTCGAACAGCTGCACGGTGGTGGTCACGACGAACGGCGCGTCCCAGTTCTCCGCCGCCAGGCGCTGCCACGAATGGTGCTGATCACCTGTGCCGGGCTCGGTCATCTCGACGTGGCTGTGGTGTTCCAGGACGACCGGTACACCGTCCGGATCGTCGGGATCGAGCAGCGCCCGATACACCGCCGCGTTCTGCTCCGTGATCGTGATGAACGGCACCACGACGATCACCCGGCGCTTACCATGCAGCGCCGCATGTTTGAGCGCGAAGCCCGCGGCTGCGATCGTCTTCGCGGTACCGGTGGGTGCGGTCAAGCGGAAGATGCCCGGCGCACGCTCGGCGGCGGCCATGGCGACGGCAAAGACACGTTCCCGGCGAGCATCCATCGACCCCGGCGGGCGCTTGCTCAGATAGTCCGCTCGACGGGTCAGGAACCGCTCAAGCACGGCCGGAGCATCCAGATCCGGCCCCACTCGCGGGGCCGTGTTCTCCCTGTGCGCCTGGGTGTCGAGCACGTCGGCGTCCACGAGACAGGAAAACAGAAACCGCAGCAGGAACTCCTGGACCATCTTGTCGCCGTCCGCACCGAACTCACCAGGCAGCGGCGGCACCCGGGAGAACATCTCGGGCATTGCGACCCGCAGCCGCCGCTCCGCGTCGGCCCAAGGCCCACGACGCAACCACTGCTCGTACGCGTCGTCCTCACCGAACAGATCGTCGACCTTGCCCCGGTTGGTCAAACCACCGTGATGCCCTGCCACCGCGAACTCGACCGGCTTCAACCCATGACGACGAGCAAGCTGCACCCCGAAAGACTTGTGGTCCAGCCCCACCCGGCCGTTCGTCGGCTCCACCAACAGCAGCTTGTCCTGCCAATCCTGCCAGCACTTGCCGCCGTCGTGGACCAACCCAGCCCACCACGCCAACTCGCCCATCCCGAACGGCAAGGCGAATCGACGCGCCAACTCCGCCGTCCCGCGGAGATGGTCCTCAAGGCGATGCCGGATCCCAAACCGGTTCTTGCTGTGTGCCCACACGACGAAACCCCTCCGATGCGCCAACACCCGGCACACAACCACAGGGGTACGACAAGAACCGGCACCTGCTCACGGCAAGACCTGACATCCAGCCATCAAGCCAGTGCACGTATGGATAATCGATGCCGCTGCACATCTGAACGGATCGCACGGGAGAGCCGATCGAGCGTTCCAATCCGGATGCTCAACGAGCGGGCCAACGCCAACGGGGGACGCGTAGGGCAAGAAGAGCACGTGTTGAGATCCTCGCCGACGGCGAACCGCCAGCGCTGGTGACCGCGATCATGGCCATGAGCGCCCAGCCGACCGCGCTGTTGAGATCCTCGCCGACGGCGAACCGCCAGCGCTGGCCGGTCGCGGCAGCGCTGGACGGTCGCGCCGCACCTGTTGAGATCCTCGCCGACGGCGAACCGCCAGCGCTGGTGTTCGACGTCCTCGTCGGCGGCGACACCGACATCAAAGTTGAGATCCTCGCCGACGGCGAACCGCCAGCGCTGGCGTGTTCGATCACCGGCCGACCCTCCCGCAGACCGACGTTGAGATCCTCGCCGACGGCGAACCGCCAGCGCTGGATGACGACCGCGACGGCCGCCTTGCCGAAACGCTGCAGGTTGAGATCCTCGCCGACGGCGAACCGCCAGCGCTGGTGACCACCTACGTGTATTCCGATCTGTCGCTGAGGGTTGAGATCCTCGCCGACGGCGAACCGCCAGCGCTGGACCCGAACTGGGAGCCCGCCACCGTGCCGGACATCGTGTTGAGATCCTCGCCGACGGCGAACCGCCAGCGCTGGTCGTGATCGACGAGCAGGTCAGCGCGCTCCATCAACCGTTGAGATCCTCGCCGACGGCGAACCGCCAGCGCTGGGCGGGCAGGACCGCTACAGCCCTGCGGCTCCGCAACGGTTGAGATCCTCGCCGACGGCGAACCGCCAGCGCTGGGTAGCACCGCCACTGAGCGTGAGCGGCGCGGTCGAAGTGTTGAGATCCTCGCCGACGGCGAACCGCCAGCGCTGGGCTTCTTGAGCTGCGGCAATGGCGACGAACACGTCGCCGCGCTCTGGCCACATGATGAAACCGCCCGATTCACACTCTTTTGTTCCTGGGAACCTCATGCTTGAAGCCGTCGCGCTTGAGGTTCCTAGGTCATTCCCGTTCGAGCAGGCAATGCTGATTCGCCATTTTCGCAAAGACCTTGTGTGCAGCGCCAGAATCCAGCTGACCAAACAGCGGGTGATGGCGCACGGAGACTCAAATAGGAACGGGGGCAGATGTGTAGCGGATCTGGGCTCAGCCTGGCTCTTCCCGGTCCGACGGAAGGCCGGCCGCGATTGCGGCGACCGCAGCCAGGAAAAGTCGGCCAAAGCGGGAGTGCGGTCCGTCGCGGGTGACGACGAACAGGCGGTGGCGCAGCTCGGCTTCGGCGATCGGGCACACGGCGAGGGCGGGGTCGTGCGCGGGCAGGGCCAGAGGCGGCATGAGGGCGACGACGTCGGTAGTCCGGACGAGCCAGAGCTGGACGTCGGCGTCGTTGGAGCGGTGGCGCAGGTAGAGCTCGAAGCCGCCGAGCGCGCGGCAGGTGCCGACGACCGTCGCGTGGTGGCCGGTGCCCTCAGTGGAGGCGGCCCCAGACGTCGGTGCGCAGGTCGGCGAGGCAGACCGGCCCGCCGGCGGCGGTTCGATGCAGCGTCACCACCACCACGTCCGCCAGCTTGCAGACCTCGGCGCACCCGGGCCGCTGCAACCCCAGTAAGCCAAGGCGATGGCGAACCGGAGACGCAAAACCCTCGTGGTCTGTTCTTCCTGCCACGCCCACATCCACCGGACAGCCTGACCGACCACACGCAGAAGTCACTGGAGAGCCGGGTGATCGGGAAACCATCACGTCCGGTTCGGCGGGAGGCCGTGCGGAAAAGGACCAGCCCAGCTGGCACCTCGCCGCGCGGCCGGCCCATCCGCCTGGATGAACGGCTACGGCAAGCTGCGTCGCTGCACCGACCGCGACAGCACGATCGTGGACTTCTTCCTGTATCTCACCGCCGCCTTCGTCACCGTCCGCGCACTCATCCGCGAGGCCCGGATCCGGTACCGCTGGTCGACCAGGCCCACCACCTACCGCCTCAAGTGATCCAATTGACGGTCTCTCCAAGGCTTCGATCGAGGGATCTGTGCATGGCTCCGCGCGGCTGGGGTAATAGACCGGGTTGAAGCCGACCCCGACAGGAAGGGCCGCCATGGACAAGGCCGGATGGATCATCTCCGTCATCGCCATCCTGATCGTCGCGGCGATCGCGCTCAACATCAGCCGCCGCAGCGGAAAACAGTAAGCGCATCGGAGCAGTCTCATGCACCACCTCGTGTCGCCCACCGCAGCGGCAAGCCTGACGGCAGTCGCCGCGTTCAGCGCCGCCGCAGCGGCGGCCGAGCCATCGCCCGCATCCGGGAGGGAACTCGTGCGACACACCGCTACCGTCGACGACCGGGTGGACTTCCAGCCGACCGAGATCTCCGAATCGGTACAGACCTACGGGCTGGAGGACCATTCGGACACGTTCGGCGACGCCGTTGCCGATCTCAACGGGAAGATCCCCAACGTGCACCTCACCGACGTCATCCAGGACGTGAACCACAGTGCCAAGGCGCCGTGCGGGGTGCCACCGACGGCCGACTCGGTCCGGTTCTGCTGGAACGACGAGGACAACGCCGGCACCACCTGGATCCCGCAGGGACTCACCGGCTCTTGGGACGCCGACGCCGACGGCCGGTGGAACGGCCACCAGGTCATCGCCGCCACCTGGTACGACGATCGCGGCGTCGACGGCACCAACCGGGGCAGCCGGATCACCTTCGTCAACTACGACGAGCCGGGCAAGCCGGAGTACCGGCACGTGCTGCTCGTCGTCCCGGACCGCGACGGCAGCTTCCACGCGGCGAAGTCCCACGTCGGCGGCGTCGCGTGGGTCGGCTACCGGCTGTACGTCGCCGACACCGACGCGATCCGGGTCTTCGACCTGCACAACATCTGGCGCACCCGGGCCGACAGCTCACACAAGAAGATCGGCATGGACGACGGGAAGGCGTACGCGGCGGACTACCGGTACGCAATCCCGCAGATCGGCTACTACACGCCCGATCGTCCGCTTCGCATCTCGTCGATCAGCCTGGACCGCACCAGTTCGCCGAACTCGCTCATCACCGCGGAGTACAAGCAGGACCGCGACGGGGTCCACTCCCCCAGGCCGGCCAACACGCGGATCGTGCGGTGGAACCTCGGCAAGGACGGCAAACTGGCTGCGACGTCCAGCGCCGCATACGTGACGTCCCGGGCCAACGTCAACGGCGCGATCACGTACGGCGACAAGCCCGAGTTCGTGCTGACCAGCAGCGAGTTCAACCGCCGGCCCGCGTGGATCCACCGCGCCACGGTCGGCACGTCGAGCCGGTACACGAGCGTCCGCCTGGGCGGCCCCGAGGACCTGACCTACCAACCGCAGGGCAGCCGGATGTGGACGCTCACCGAGTACGACGGCCGCCGCAGCGTCTTCGGCATCCCGCTGTCCTCGATCGGCAACCGGTGACGGACCGGGCGGTCAAGGACCTGCCGTCTCCGACCGGTGTCGTACAGGCGGCCGTCGCGGACGTGGTGGACGGCGTCGCAGCGCTCCGCGACGGCTGGGTCGTGGATGGTGATGATGACCGTGGTGCCCAGGTCGTCGCGGAGGCTGAGGAGCAGATCGACGATCGACGTGCCCGTGGCCGAGTCGAGATTGCCGGTCGGCTCGTCCGCCAAGAGCAGGCGCGGGCGGTTGACCAGGGCCCGGGCGATGGCCACGCGCTGCTGCTGGCCGCCGGACAGGCGGGACGGCAGGGCTTCGGGCAGGCTGTACCGGGGTTCACGCTATCGCGGTGCGGATGCCGAGGGCGACGAGCACCGCCCCGGCGATCCGCTGGAGGATGGTGCCCGAGGTGGCGTGGCGCAGCGACTGGCGGGCGCGGCTGATGAGCGCGGCCCAGCCGAGCAGCCACACGGTGATCAGGGCGGCCTGTGCGGTCGCAAGGACGAGGATCTGGGGGAAGACGGCGGCGGCGGGGTCGAGGAACTGTGGTACCAGTGTCAGAAAGATCGCCGCGGCTTTCGGGTTGAGCACGTTGCCGAGTAACGCCTGCAGGTAGGCCGGGCGCCGCGCCTGTCGTGGTTCATCGGCGGCGGTGGCAGTGGGCTTGGTCCGCCATGTCACGATGCCGAGCCCGATCAGGTAGGCAGCGCCGAGAAGTCGTACCGCGGTGAACACCTCACTGGAGCGCATCACCAGCGCGGACAGCCCGATGGCGGCGAGGGTTGCGTGGACGTACAGGCCGGTGACGGTGCCGAGGATGACAGGCAACGCGTGTCGCGCGCCGTCGCGGGCGACACGCTGGGTGAGCAGTGTCAGACTCGCGCCGGGCATGGCGATCAGGGGCAGGATCGCCACCAGGAAGGCGGCAACGGCATCCGCGCGCATCAGAGCACGACGCGGTAGTGGGTGACGAGGTTCCCAGCGTCGTCGAGGACGTGGAACGCCAGTCCGGGCGGTGCGCCGAGATCCGCCAGGTGTCCGCTCTCCCACGGCAGCCGCAGGGTCCAGGTCACGGCCGGCGCCACCAGCAATGGCCGGCCGGCGAAGATTGCCGCCGCCGCCGTGTGCGCATGGCCGGTGAGGATGGCGATCACGTTGGGGTGGGTGCCGAGCAGGGCTGCGAGCGCGGACGGCTGTTGCAGCAGCATCGAGTCGGGCAGCGGGTGGTGTAGCTGCACCGGCGGGTGGTGGAACGCGACCACCGCCGGGGCGCCGTCGAGTTCGTCGAGGGTACTGGCGAGCCATCCGAGGGTCTCATCGTCCAGGAGTCCCTCGTCGCGGCCGGGCATGGTCGAGTCGCACATCAGGACCGCCAGGCCACCCACGCGGTGTAGCCGGTTGATCGGGCCGTCGGCAACCGGCTCACCGGTCAGCGCCTTGCGGTACGCGGCGCGGATGTCGTGGTTGCCGGGGCAGGTCAGGACCGGGAACGGTACGGACAGGAGCCGGGCAGCGGCCTCGTACTCGGCTTCGTCGCCGTTGTCGGCGATGTCGCCCGTGACGAGCAGCGCGTCGGCGGGCTGCGGCAGTCCGCGCAGGTAGTCCATGACTTTGCCGGCCCGGTCGAGGCTGCGTTCGGAGCCGTCGAGGTGCAGGTCACTGATGTGCGCGAGCAGGAGCACGAACTACCCCCTGGATTGACTAATGGGATCAAGGAGATCTGATAATAGGCACACTAGCCTTGCGGCGAAATGCAATCAAGATGGCAAACCATTAGGATGGCCGGTGTGGAGTACTGGGATCTCTCGCGCTGCCTGGTCAGCACGATCCGCCACGACGGCAACGGCGGCGTGGCGGACGACCTCGACACCGTCGCCGGCCTGGCCGGCTGGCTGGCCGAGACGCCAGACCTCGGCGCCGAACCGCCGGCCGCGACCGAGGAGCTCCGCCTGCGGGTGACGGCGCTGCGTGCGGCGATTCGATCGCTGTTCGCCCGGGCGGTCCACCCGCTGGAGCCGAGCCGGGCCGACGCCCGGAACCTCATCGACGTCGAAACGGCGCTCGCCCGGCTGAACGCCGCCACCGCCGGCCTCGGACCACCGACGCTGCAGTGGCCGCCCGACAGCGCGCCGCGCCTGATCTACCCGATCACCGCGACGAACGCGGAAGGCCGCCTGCTCGCGGTTCTGGCCGAGGCCGCCACCGGGTTCCTCGCCAGCCCTGACGTCACCCGGCTACGCGCCTGCCCGGCCCCACGCTGTGTGCGCTACTTTCTCCAGGACGATCCACGCCAGGCGTGGTGCAAACCTTCGTGTGGCAACCGTGCCCGCGTCGCCCGCCACTACCAGCGCCATCGCAGCGACTAAGAGATCGGTTCAGAACGAGCTGCCGGAGGCAGATCACTGAGCAGGCGAGGCTGATCAGGGCTTGGTGGGTGTCGGCGCGGCGTTCGGTGCGCAGGCGGAGCTTCTGGAACGCGTGCAGCCAGGCGATCGTGCGTTCGACGTACCAGCGGTGCTTGCCCAGACCGGAACCGTGCCCGGCGCCGCGACGGGCGATGTGCGGGGTAATGCCGCGGGCTCGGACCAGGCGACGGTACTTGTCGTGGTCGTAGCCGCGGTCGGCGTAGATGCGGCGCGGGCGTTGTCTGGGCCGTCCTCGCACGCCGCGGATCTGCGGGATCGCGTCAAGCAGCGGCAGTAGCTGGGTGACGTCGTTGCGGTTGCCGCCGGTGCGTGTGACGGTGAGCGGGATGCCGGCGGCGTCGGTGATCAGGTGATGTTTTGCTGCCCAGCTTGCCCGGTCGACCGGGCTCGGACCGGTGTGCTGCCCCTTTGAGCGCACGCAGGTGCGAGGAGTCCACGATCGCCGCCGACAGGTCCAGCCGGCCCGCGGCACGCAGTTCGGTCAGGATCAGCTCGTGCAGCTGCTGCCAGACGCCGGCCTCATGCCACTCCTTCAACCGCCGCCAGCACGTGGCGCCGGAGGCACCGAACGCGGCCGTCGGCAACGCGTTCCACGACACTCCGGTCCGGGCCGCGAACAGGATCCCTTCCAGCGCAGCTCGATCCGAGGTCCGCGCCCGGCCTGGATAGCGGTATCGCCGCCGGCGCACCGGAATCAACGCCTCCAACCGCGACCACAGCTCATCCGTGAGCACCGCGTCAGACACCACATGCGTGTCGATCACCTTGACCGGCAACCCGATCCGCCACGCCGAGTCATTCTGAACTGATCTCTAAGCCCGTGGACATGCCGCAGTAAACCACCACATCAGTCCGGCAGGCACGGCAAATTCCGGTCCGGCCGCCGAGCGAACGATCAGCCGTGATAGCAGCGATCGAACCGCGCACGCTAATGTGGTTTTGTTCGCGAGATCGGGCACCGGATGTCGCTGAGTTTGGGCACCACCGAGATCTCGCCGGTCTCGATGTTCGCGAGTTTGGGCCCCACCGTCAGTTGCAAGGATCGGCCGACCAGCGCGCAAGCACTTCGCTCACGCATCGTGACGAGTGCCGGGAACACAGCGAGCGTTGTCTGCGGCAGATGCGTGCACGGCGTGCCGTACTCACAGCGCCGATCAACAAGCCGTGTTGGTGAGCTATGCCTGGTTCTTGTGGCTCGGTTCAGGTCCAGGCCGCTGCGCAAGCACACGCTCTACCCTGTCAAGCTCGTTCCAGGCGTGCGACTCGTATCCATCTTCGTCGCTCATCTGGCGCAGCCGCACCAGGGCGTGCGCGTCCCAGCGCAGGGCCAGCCCGACCGCCGCGGCGATTTGCGACGCCCTGTCGTCGCCGTCCAACTGGGCGGCGAGCAGCTCGCGCAGCGCGGGCGTGTCGATCGTGGAGTGGATGAGCGTGGCCGTGGCCGTCGCCCGGACCGTCGGGTCCGGGTCCCGGGCCAGGCGCAGCATCGTCTCCAGGATTGGCCCCCTCCGGTCGTCCGCGCCGGCGTAGTCGAACAGATGCAGGGCCGCACGGCGGCGCACCTCGGGGCGACGGTCCGCGGTGAACGGCAGGAGTTCGTGCAGGGTCGGGTGGAGCTCGCTGAAGCCCGCGTATGCGCCGAGCACACTGCACAGCGTCTCGGTATCGGTCTCGGCCGCCATCCGCGCCCAGAGCGCCGCCCGGGCGTCGGCGGCGTACGACGTGTCGGCGGCCTCCCCGTCGACCGTTGACATGTGCAGCAGTTCGGCGGTGAAGCGGCGCACCGCCACGTCCTCATCGGCGAGCCGGGCGGCCGCCCACAGGAAGGTTCCCTCCGCCGGGAACCGCGCCCTGACGGCGTGCTGCGACTCCGACCAGGTGCACGACTCCGGGTCCGCCGACCACAGGGCCCGCGTCAGCAGCTCGTCGCGTGAGACCGACAGGTCCAGGTACTGCTCCAGGACGGTGACGACGGCCCGGTGCTCGGCGAGGACCTCCACCCACCGGCCGTCGGCGGCGCTCAGGCGGATCCGCCGCGCCCGAGGTTCGTACTCGTCGATCGTGATGTGGTCCCGTGCCACCGTGAACGCGTCGCCGTCGGCCAAACCCGCCCGGCGGCGCAGCTCGGCTTCCGGGTCGACATCGAGCCAGGCCTGCGCCGCGTCAAGCGCACGCCGCAGCGTGGCCTCTGGTGCCGGGTAGTCTTGCAGCAGGGGTTTCAACAGGACGCTGACCCCGTGGTCAGCCGCCCACACCGGCGGGTCGATCTCGCCCCACGGCCCGGACGGCAGGGCTCCGCCGTACCCGTAGAACAGCTGCGCGAACCCGGGGCCGCCCGACCGGGCCACCTCGCCGGCCAGCGCCCGGCCTCCGTCCTGCCACAGCTCCTCATGCGGCAGGCTATACAGGTATCGACGGACGGCCGCCACGTCACCGTCCCGGATGGCATCGATCACCGCCTGCTCCACCCGACCATTTTGCCCTACCGCCAAGCGGACGCACGCTTCTCGGCAGATGTGCGGATAGCCCCATAGTTCGTCACGACGGCCGATGTCTACGGAGAGTGACATCGCGCCCTGGTCTCACCTCGGCAGAGACCTCAGACATCGTCAACAAACTGGCGCTCAATCTCACGAACATCGGCGCCATACGGGCTGACGAGGTGGAGCCGGAAGTGACGAACATGTGGTGCCCATTCTCGCGAACGAAGCCACTAATGCCGCGATCCGTGGCGTTGCGCGGACTGCGCCAGGCCCGCCATCACCACGCGGCGTAGTCGGCTACGACAAACTTGAACCTAGCGCCGCTGGGTCCGGTGAGAGCAGAGGGCGTCGCTGGCGACTCGACCGTGTTGGGCTCACCGACCGCCATTCCATCCACATGGGTGGGTCCAGTCACGGACGAAGCCAATCTGCTCAGCACCGACCCGCACGCTGCGTCCGAACTGCTCACCAAGGCCATCAGTCTGGACCGCTACAACGAAGAGCTGTACCGCAAGGCCATGCAGGCCCGTCACGCCCTACACGACGCGGACGGCATCACGACCCTGCTGCGGGCACTCACCAAGGCCCTCAAAGACCTCGACGCCGAACCAGCCGACTCCACCGTCGACCTCGCCGCCCAGCTCCGCACCAGCCTCAGCGACCACGACGGCCGCAACTGAACGCTCATCCACGCCGTGCCCGCCTGCCCGATTCAGGCGACCCCGAGGCGGGGGCAGGGACGGTGCGGAGTCGATCGTGGTCTCGGGCGGCTACGTCGATGATGAAGACTTCGGCAACGAGATTGTCTACACCGGCCAGGGTGGGAACGACCCAAGCACCAAGCGGCGGATCGCCGACCAGACGTTGACGCTCGGCAACGCTGGGCTCGCCCGAAGCCAGCTGGACGGCAACCCGGTCCGCGTGGTGCGCGGTGCCAGCGGCGACCCGGCTCACTCGCCGTCGATCGGCTTCCGGCCTCTCGACGAGCTCGGCGGAGGACCTGCCGACCGAGTCAAGACGGTCATCCAGCGGTTGGTGCGCAGCACGGTGGTCGCCAACGGCGTCAAGCAGAAGCACAACTATCGGTGCCAGGTGTGCGGGGTCCAACTCATGACCGCGGCTGGGCCCTACGCGGAGGCGGCGCACATCCGCGCGTTGGGCAAGCCGCACAACGGTCCAGACGTTATGAGCAACGTCCTGTGCCTATGTCCGAACCATCACGTCCTCTTCGACGCCGGAGCGATCCACGTCGACGCTACCGGGGTTGTACGTGACACCCTCACCGGCGCAGAGATCAGCAAACTGCTCACCGTGCCTGGCCACACGATCGACCCAAGCCAACTGGCGTACCACCGCGAGTCACACGGGTAGTTCGACGGTTGCCTGAACAGCGGCAGGCCACGAGCTGAATCAGGCGAGCCAGCCCAGTACAGCCTCGAACCGCTGCCGCGACCGCTCAAACCTCATCCCGCCATCCGGATCTGCGTACACTGCCATCGGGCTCCTTCTTCACGTTCTTGGCTTCGATACCCAGAAACGTACCGAGAAGGAGCCCCTTTCTGCTGCCGCGGCCCGGTCGCGCGCGGCTGCTCCCTGTTCCGCGACCCGCCACGAACCGGCAACCCGGGATTGGTCTCCGGCGAGGAACGTCGTGCCTGCACAGACGTCATCGAACGAGAGGCATCACGATGGTGGACATCGATCGCAGACGATTCCTGAAGCTGACCGGCGCGGCCTCCGCAGCGGGCCTGGCCTACAGCCTGCTCGGTAGTGTCCAGCGGGCCGCGGCCATCGCCCCGCAGGGCAGCACCGGAACGATCATGGACGTCGAGCACGTGGTGATCCTGATGCAGGAGAACCGTTCCTTCGACCACTATCTCGCCTCGCTGCGCGGAGTCCGCGGTTTCGGCGACCCGCACCCGGTGCAGCTTCCCTCCGGCAAGTCCGTCTGGCACCAGGCGGACAGCAAGGGCGAGGTGCTCCCCTTCCACCCGCAGGTCGACGACCTGGGCGCCGCATTCCTGCAAGGCCTCGACCACGCCTGGCCGGGCGGCCAGAAGGCAGTCAACAACGGCCACTACGACCAGTGGATCCCCGCCAAGACACCCACCACCATGGCCTACCTGTTGCGCCAGGACGCCGCGTTTCACTATGCGCTCGCCGACGCGTTTACCATCTGCGATGCGTACTACTGCTCGTTCATCGGCAACACCGATCCCAACCGCTACTACCTGTGGACCGGCTGGACCGGCAACGACGGCAAGGGCGGCGGACCGGTGCTCTACAACGACGAACTCGGCTACGACTGGCCCACCTACCCCGAACGCCTGGAAGCGGCCGGGATCTCGTGGAAGATCTATCAGGACATCGGCAGCGGCCTGAACGCCGCCGGCTCCTGGGGCTGGGACAACGACGCCTACATCGGCAACTACGGCGACACCTCGTTGTTGTACTTCAACTCCTACCGCAACGCCCAGCCCGGCGACCCGCTGTACGAGAAGGCCCGCACCGGCACCGAGAACAGAAAGGGCCAGGACTACTTCGAGATCCTCGCCGCCGATGTGAAAGCCGACCGGCTGCCCCAGGTCTCCTGGATCTCCGCCCCCGAGGCGTTCACCGAGCACTCCAACTGGCCCACCAACTACGGTGCCTGGTACATCTCCAAGGTCCTGGACACCCTGACCAGCAACCCCGACGTGTGGGCCAAGACCGCGCTGTTCATCACCTACGACGAGAACGACGGCTTCTTCGACCACCTGGTACCACCGCACCCGAACACCCCGATCGTCCCCGGCGCCTCCACAGTTTCCACCGAGCACGAGTTCTACCCCGGCAGCAGCCGCGCCAAGCCCGGCCCCTACGGCATGGGCCCACGGGTACCGATGTTCGTGGTCTCACCCTGGTCCACCGGCGGCCACGTCTGCTCCGAAACATTCGACCACACCTCGGTGATCCGTTTCTTGGAACAGCGGTTCGGCATCGCCGAACCGCAGATCACCCCCTGGCGGCGCACCGTCGCCGGCGACCTGACCTCGGCCTTCGACTTCTCCCGCAGCGTCACCGGACTCGCGGCCCTGCCAGACACCTCGGCGATGAAGCCGCAAGACCGGTTGCGGCACAAGACCTATTTCCCACCCCGTCCGGCCAGCTCGAAGATGCCGACCCAGGAGCCCGGTACCCGCCCGGCCCGGCCGCTCGGATACAACCTGAACGTCGTCGAGAAGCGCAGCAACCCGCTGGATCTCACGATCGTGAACAACGGAACCCTGGGTGCACATTTCCAAGCCCGGCTGATCACCCCGGCCGGACAACCGCACAGCTACACCGTGGGCGCCGGCCACCGGCTCACCGCCCAGCTGCCGGTCTCCGGCACGTACGAGGTGCACCTGCACGGCCCCAACGGATTCTTCCGCAAACTGGCCGGCGACACCCGCACCGACAGGGTCGCCGTCACCCTGCGACCACTGGGCGACTCGGGCAAGCTCCGAGTGGAAATCAACGCCACACGCGACGCCGCCGAAGTCACCGTCACCGACGCCTACGCCGGGCCGGTTCGACTCCACGGCAACGGCAAGTACGCCGACCTGGACACCCGCGACGCCGGTGGTTGGTACGACATCACCGTCACCGCCGGCAGCTTCGTCCGCGTCTTCGCCGGACACCTGGAAAACGGCTTCGCCAGCATCAGCGACCCCTCCCTCGGCTGACCCAGGCGTTTCCCCACGGCCCGCGACCGCTCCACAAGAGCCGTCGCGGGCCGAACCTGTTGGCAGCAGGCCCTGGCCACGGCGGGACTCCATCGAACGATGAACGCTGGCGCAAGCCCAGTTGCCTCCACCGAACGTGAATCATGCGAACGTTGCCCCAGTCGAGGATCCCACGACAGGGCCCTGCGCCGTCTCGACCGCATGCTCATCCCAAGCCACTGCCGAGCGAGGTCGATGAGAAATACAGCCGACCTGCGCGGACTGACCTCGCCACGAGCGTGGGCAGCGGCCGCAGATCTGGCGGTCGTAGCCGCCTACGGAGCGTCACGATAGTCGATGAGCCGCCGCACGCGATCGGCGGCATGTGCGGATGCCATGATCGAGCGCCTCGCGGAGGCTCGCTTGTCCACGCGCAGGCGGTGAGCCGCTGCGGCACGGTCCCCGTTCCCGGCCACAGCACCGCTGCATCCTTGACGGAAGGCGCGAGGTTAGGGTGCCTCCCATGGACGCTGCCAGGTCCCCACGGGATGGGCTGCCGCGAATGGTCGTGCGGCTGCTCGCGGAGCACGGACACCTGGACCTGCTGCGCCGCGAGGCTGACGACGGCGACTACGAATGCGCCGAAACGCTGGCACGGCTGCTGCGGGCCCGCGGCGAGCCGCCGGCGACAGTCCTGACGTTGCTGCGGCCCTTCGTCGGTACGGACTGGGCAGCGCGGGTCGTGGACGACTACGCCGGGTACCTCGCGGAGTCCGGCGACGTCGACGCGGCGATGGTGATGCTGCGCCCGTACGCCGACGAGGGCCATCCCGAGGCCGTGGAACGCCTCGGGACGCTGCTGATCCAACAGGGCCGTGCCGACGACGTGCTCGCCATGCTGCGGCAGGGCCTCGATGACTACATGTACCCGATCGACGTGCCGGTCGAACTGACCCGCGGCCTGGGCCGCGACGACGAGGTGATCGAGCTGCTGCGGTCGCGGATCGACGCCGGGCGGCTCGGCCTGGAGAGCCTGCTGGCCTCCGTGCTGGAACGCGACGGCCGGCTGGAGGAGGCGATTGCCGCGCTGTCCGACGGCCTTCGCGAAGGGCCGTACAACGTCGCGGACGCCCAACACCTGGCCGATCTGCTCGCCCGTCACGACCCCGCGGCGCTCGCGCAGTTCGCCGCCGGTGATGACCGCAGCGGACGCAGGTACGGCGCGCATCGACTCGCTCGCTGGTACGAGGAACAGGGCCGCATCGACAGCGCGGTGGCGGTGCTGGCGCCCCGCGTGGCACGGGTATGCCGCATTCATGAGCAGCACGGCCTGCCCCACTACGCCGCGGCGGCGGAACTGGGGCGGGTTGTCCGCCAGGACGAGCCGTGCCTTCTTGCCGACCTGCTGGCCCGGCACGGTCGGGTCGACGAGGCGGTCACCGTGCTGCGGACGGCGGCCGTCGCGGAGCCGGCCCTGCTGCGCCCGCTGTGCGTGCTGCTGATCGAGCACGACCGCCTGGACGAGGCACAGGCCGCTGTGGCCGAGGTCGTCGCCGAGGTTTGGCCGGACCCGGTCAGACTGCGCCTGGAATGGATCGAGGCGTTGGTCGAATGCGGCCGCTATGAGCAGGCGATCGCCGAACTGCGAGCGGATCCCGAGGCGGGCAGCGGGTACGCCCGCGAACGCCTGGCCGCCCTGCTGACCGACCACGGTCCACCGGACGAGGCCATCGCCATGCTCAGCCCGACCGCCGAAGGATGGTCCCGCATGCTGTTCGCGAAGGCGTTGATCCGCGCGGGCCGAGCCGAGGAGGCGATTGCGGCGACCCGCGCCAGACCGGCGACAGAGCAGGTCTGAGCGCGACTGGGTCCGTGCGGCCTGCGGCGAGCGACGGCAGTTCCGGCCGCTGACGTGTTGGTCGACGGCACAGCGCGGAACGTGATCAAGCAACTCGCCATCTTTGCGTGCGCGGCGGGTCGGTGCGTGGGGCGATCAGGTCGGTTTCGGGAGTTGTGCTCGTTCGTGGCGGAGTTCTTCGAGGGTGGCGGTGTCGTCAGCGAGCCGCCGCGCGAGATCTGCGGCATGAGCGTGGGGCCCCAGCGAGCGGCGGCGGAGCCAGGACGTAGTGATCATCGGTGGGCCTACAGGCGGACCCGTCAGTCGGGTCGGCGAAACGGATGGTCGGCTCGCAGGCGCCAGGCCACAGTAATCATTAGCCCCGACACCAGCACGGCAGCGGCGGCGAAGCGTAGGCTGGCGCTGCCGGCACTCCACGGGAGCACGGTCAGGACGAACACGGCGGTGCTGGCCACGGCACTGGTCATGGCCCAGGCTGGCCGGGTCTGGGCGAACCGCCGGGCGAACACCGGACCGGCCGCGATCATCGACAGGAACGCCATGGCCGCGAACACGATGTGCAGGTTGTTGCTGAGGGTGGCATGCTCGGGCAGCTTGTCCGGGGTGCCGACAGGCCAGCCCAGGGCCGGGTCCGGGTGGAACAGGCCGCCGCCGATCATGCCGATGCCGTAGATGGCGATCAGTAGCGGTCCCGCCGCTGCGGCCGGGCCAGTTTCGTCGGGGTTGCGCATGGTCCGGCGGGCGGCGACGGCAAACAGGATTGCCAATACACCGGTGCCGATGAAATTGGCGATCTGTAGCCAGCCGAGGTCTCCGAGGGTCAGTGAACTCAGCCCGTGCCGGCGGATGTTGAAGCCGTCGCGGATGAACGCCTGCGCGAAGGAGCCGAGGGGGAACAGTACGCCGGCGGCGAGGCCGGCAACCAGCAGCCTTCTGGACCGGTCGTGGCGGGGTGCGGTGGCGGGCATCGTAGCGCTCCTTGCACAACTTGGGATTTGCCAACACCACGAGCCGGCCGGGCGAAGATGGACCGAGCCGCCGACCGGAATTGTGTGATGTCCGTCACAGCATCCGGCGGCGATATTTTGGCCCGGTGTGTCCTTCCGGCGGGCTGCCGTTCGTGGGGAACTTGTGTGGCGGCCCAGCCGCATGACGTTGCGACAGACAGCACAGGAGACGATCATGAAGTACATGTTGCTGATCCACGCCGGCGCGCAGGATGACGGCGACGAGGCCGGCGAGGGTGGCGGCTTCGAGGCGTGGATGACATACGACCGGCAGGTGAAGGAGGCGGGGATCTGGGTGGCCGGCGAGTCGCTCGCCGACCTGGTGACCGCCACGACGGTACGGGTGGCTGCAGACGGCAGGCCGATGGTGACCGACGGGCCGTTCGCCGAGACGCGCGAGGTCCTCGGCGGCTTCTATGTGATCGACGTGCCTGACCTCGACGCCGCGCTCGACTGGGCGACGCGCTGCCCCGGCGCCCGCGGGGGCGGTTCGGTCGTGGTCCGGCCGGTCGCCGACTTCGGCAACTGAGCCATGGCCGGCGAGTCGCTGCCGGAGGCGAGCGTCGAGGCGGTGTTCCGGGAGGAGCGCGGCCTGCTGCTCGCGGCGCTCGTCCGCCGCTTCGGCGACCTCGATCTGGCCGAGGAGGTCACGTCCGACGCGATCGAGGCGGCGCTGACCCGCTGGCCGGTCGACGGCGTCCCGCCCAAGCCCGGCGCCTGGCTGATGACCACCGCCCGGCGCCGGGCGATCGACCTGCTGCGGCGCGACCAGGCCTACGCGGCCCGGCTCGCGCTGCTGCAGGTCGAGGCGGACCGCTCCGGGCCCGCCCCGGCCGCGGACGCCGGGGGTGAGCTGCCCGACGAGCGGCTGCAGCTGTTCTTCACCTGCGCCCACCCCGCGCTGGCGGCCGACGACCGGGTGGCGCTGACGCTGCGCTGCCTGGCCGGGCTGACCACGCCCGAGGTCGCGCGCGCCTTCGTGGTGCCGACGGCGGTGATGGCCAAGCGGATCACGCGCGCGAAGCAGAAGATCCGGGAGGCCCGCATCCCGTTCCGCGTGCCGAGCGCCGAGGAGTTCCCGCGGCGGCTGCCGGCCGTCCTGCAGGTGCTGTACTCCGTGTTCACCGAGGGCTACACGGCGAGCTCCGGCCCGCACCTGCGCCGCGACAACCTCGCGGAGGAGGCCATCCGCCTGGTCCGGATCCTGCGCCGGCTGCTGCCTGGCGAGCGAGAGGTGACCGGGCTGCTGGGGTTGATGCTGCTCGTCCACGCCCGGCGCGCCGCCCGGACCGGTCCGACCGGCGACCTCGTTCTGCTCGAGGAGCAGGACCGCAGCCGCTGGGACCGCACGATGATCGAGGAGGGCCTCGCGCTGGTGCCGGTCGCGTTGACCGGCGGACCACCCGGCCCCTACGGCGTGCAGGCCGCAATCGCCGCGCTGCACGACGAGGCGGCGGACCTCGCCACCACCGACTGGCCGCAAGTGGTTGCGCTGTACGAAGTACTGCTGGCGCTCGTACCGTCGCCGATCATCGCGCTGAACCGAGCCGCGGCGGTGGCGATGCGCGACGGCCCGCAGGCCGGCCTCGCGCTGCTGACCGACATGGCCGAGGAGCCGGCACTACGCCGGTACCTCCCCTACTTCGTTGCGCGCGCCGACCTACTGCACCGGCTCGGCCGATACACCGAAGCCGTCACGGCCTACCGAGCGGCGCTCGACCTTGACAGCACCGAACCGGAGCGCGCACAGCTGCGACGCAAACTCGCCGCGGCCGAGAGAGCCGGCCGGCAGGACCGCACGCTCAGGTGAACGCTCATCGGCAGATGTGCGCAGGGAGGCATCGTTCATCATGACGGCCGACGCCTACGGACAGTGACCCTGCGTTCTTGTGGTGGTTCGGCCTGTTCCTCACGTAAGGGTCAACGAGTGGCGCTCGTTCTCACGAACACGGGCGCCAGACGAGCCGGCGAGGTGGAGCCGGAAAGTGGCGATCTGGGCCATGACGGCGCTGTCGCCGGTGAGTCCTTCGGCGAACAGGCGCCGCTCGGCGAGACCGACGCCGGCGTAGATGAAGGTGACGGGCAGTTCGTTGGCCAGCCATTTCAGGTGGTTGGACACGTCGACGCCGTCACGGCGGTTCGGATCGATGAAGTGCAGGTCATCGATGATCCCGATGCGGGTGTGGCAGGACAGCACGCAGTCGACGGCGAAGCTGGCCAGCTGCGCGGCGTTGGCGCGGTCGGTGCCGGGATGACCGTAGAACTCACAGATCATCCGGTTGAGCGTGCGCAGCGTCGTGCGCGAGGTCAGCCCGACCCGGAACACCGGCAGATGCTCGTGCCCATCAGCGGTGCGCTCACCGTGCCGGCGCCGCTGGACGCGGTCGAAGTCGCGGGCGAACGTGTTCGCGATCGTGGTCTTGCCCAGGCCCGGCAGCGCGTCGATGACCGCGGCGCCACGGACCCGGTCGGGGTCCTGCCGGTTCGTGGCGACAATCTGGTCGAGCTCGTCGTGGATCGCAGCCAGCTGCGGGGTCTTGATCGTGCCGAAGTTCGCGTGCCAATCGTGGCGGGCATCGTCGAAGTCGGCGCGGGCGTCGGCGCCGAGCCGGGCGAGCTGCCGGCGCGTCAGCAGGTCCGGGCGCACCCGCGACGCCGCGTCGGTCCAGCGGCGCCAGCCTTCTTTGCGCGACAGGGTGTAGAGCGCGGCCCCGGTCATCCGAGCACCTCGAACGCGTCGTCGTAGAACCCGGCGTCCAGGTCGGCCTCGTCATCATCGTCGCCGGCGATGACCACGACCGGCTCGACCACGGTGCGCGGCGGCACCTGCGTCGGTGGTGCTGGGGCGGCCGGCAGGGCGGCGTACTCGGTGGCCAGCCGCACCGCCATGCGCCGTTCCCGACGGTAGGTGACCAGGCCCGTGTCCCACCGCTGCAGCAGCTCGGCAAGGGCCTTCGCCGGGTCGAAGCCGCCCGCGCCGGTGGCGGCGAGCCGGCGGGCGTGCGCGGCGGCCTCGGCCGAGAACGGCGTGCCGAGCATCGGCTCGTGTTCCCAGTCGAGACGATGCCAACGCTGGTCGGCCGGGTCCTGGAACCAGGCGTGCCGGACGTCGTCCGGGTTCACCCGGATCGGCCACTTGCCCGCGAGGGCGCCGCCGTAGGGGCTGCGGGCGTTGCGGTAGCCATCCAAAGCGGGCCCGTTGTAGCGCAGGCCGTGCACCTCGACGCCGTAGTGCTGGATCGAACGGGCGGCCACCGGCAGGAAGTCCAGCGCCAGCTCCGGCGTGGCCGGGATGCGCAGCAGCCCAGCCTTGCCGATCCCGACCGCGAACATCTCCGCCGGCGACAACTGCAGATGCGGCCACTCCGCGACGGCCAGACCGTCGTGTTTCGCCCGGTGATAGACGGTCGCGACCCACTCCCGGATCACGTCCTGCAGCTCATGCAGGAACAGGAACGCCTCGTCCTCGACCCGCTCGCCCCGCGAGTAGATGTCCGGGCCCTTGTAGGCCGGCAGATGCTGGATCAGGCCCTCGCGCAGCGTGCGGAAGAACCGCTCGACCGTCGGCTTGTCCGTCGGCTTGTGCGGCTGCGCCGGCTGGATCGAGATCCCCAGCCGGGTGCAGACCGCCCGGACATGCGCCGACAGGAACACCTTGCCGTGATCGACCACGATCGTCTCCGGTGCGCAGCCCGGCTCCGACCCTGGCGTGCTGCCGTCGTCGACGAGCACGGTCGCCGGGACGCCGTGATAGGGCCAGGCCGCGTCCCGCGTCCCGCCCGCGGGCTCCGGGCGCCCGGCGACGGCCTCGAGAGGCCGCCAAGGCTGGAGGGTCGGCCATTGCGTCGGCTGCGAACGCCGGGTTCGCGTGCTGTATGAGCACTGCCGAATGTGCCGCACCCAGGCCATCGCGCAACTCGGGAAGATGCGGCTGCGGGGCCCGGTCCCGGCCGGGGTGAAGCTGGAGCACTGGCAATTGTTCCTGGCGGGCTTCGGCTATGAGGTGCACTCACCTCTGCCGCAGGAGCAGGTCACCGGCCACGCTGTGGCCGTTCCGCTGACCTGGCAGCTGCCCGGTCAGCTGTCGCTGTTCAGCTGGCCGCGCGACTTCACCCGGTTCATCCGGGCCACCCACGCCAATCCCGGCAACCCGGCGCTGATCCACGCCCGGGCGGTCGCCCGCGGCCTGGCCGAGGCGCGAGGCTGGTCGCATCATCTCGTCGACGAAATCGACGATGCGCTGGTGGTGCTGCTGTCGGGGCACGCACCCGGTGACCGGCTGACCTACACCGAGATCGGTCACGTCGACCGGCTCGGCTACAACGTCTCCCGCACCGCCGAGGTGATCGCCCACCTCGGGCTGCTCGACGACGACCGGGTCGACACCACCGACCGGTGGCTGACCGGGAAACTTACCCTGCTCGCTGCGGCCATCGCCGAGGACGTCCAGGCCTGGGCCTCCCACCTGCGTCACGGAGGGCCACGCAGCAGACCGCGGGCGTCAGCCACCATGCGCAACTACCTGGGCGCCGCGCTGCCCGCCCTGATCTCGTGGTCCGTGCGCTACAGCCACCTGCGTGAGGTCACCCGCGACGATGTTCGCGAGCATCTCGACACGTTGGTGGGGCTGCCTCGTAAACGCTGCCTGGTTGGGCTGCGCTCGCTGTTTCGCTACTGCAAACGCGCCGGGCGCATCTTCCGGAACCCGACCGCACGCCTGAGCGCCGGCAACGTCGGCAGCGGCCTACCCATGCCGATTCCCGACGGCCTACTCGCCCAGGCAGTACGAGCGTGCACCACGCCCGCGCAGCGGCTGCTGCTCGCGTTGGCTGCCATCCACGCAGCCCGGCCCGTCGCATTGCGGGACATGATGCTCGACGACGTCGACCTTCCAGGCCGCCGGCTGACGATCAACGGCCACGCACGCAGGCTCGACGAGGTAACCGCGATCCTGCTCGAGCGGTACCTCGCCGACCGGCAGCGACGTTGGCCGCACACCCTCAACCGGCACCTGTTCCTCAGCGAGCAGACCGGACACGACCAGCGCCCCGTCAGCGACTGGTGGCTTGACAAACCGCTGCAGGGGCTGAACGTGACGCTCAAACAGATCAGCATGGACCGGCAGCTCGAGGAGGCTCTGAACCACGGCCCGGATGCGCTGCACCTGGCCTCCCTGTTCGGCATCGGCGAGCGCACCGCCATGCGCTACGCCGACGCGGCACGTCAGCTACTCGCCACCCCACCAGCACCTTCTGACCGGGCCAGTTCGAGCATCAGCTCGGCTAACGCCGCCCCAGTGGCACCGTTCAGCTAATCACTCTGAGTTATCGGCAGAGTCTGGACGCGCTCGGATTGCGGCATGTGTGTGGACTTGACCAGGCGCACGGCAGCCCGTGCGCGCGATCACCGGCGAACCGGTAAACGGTCTCAGCCCGGCGTCGCCGGAAGCCAGTGCTCCGGCATCGAGATGTCCGGGGCGGACCGGACAACCTTGCCCACCGCCAGTACCTCGGCTTCGGTCGCGCCGCGGGACGTCGTCATGGCCAGGGTCAGCTCGCCGAACTCCGGCAGTTGCAGCTGCACTCCGTCCTCGAAGGGCACCAACGCCGCCGGCCAGCCGGCCACCTTGCGGTCCAGCGCAGCGTCTTCGTCGTCCTTCGTGCGCGGCTCCCGTTTCACGACGATCATCATGATGCGGTGCGCCGTGCCGGTTTGGCTGTAGGTGATGGTCGCGCCGTCCAGGGACGCCCGCTGCTGTTCGGGCAGCAACCGCAGCGAGACGTCGCAGTCCTCCACGGCGTAGCCGGTCGGCAAGGCGACGGGCGCGGCCGGCACGGCGCAGTGCGTGCGACGGTCGAGGCGGACGTGCTCGGCCAGCTCCATGGCGAGTGCATCGCTGCCGGCGGTCACGTGCATCCACACCCCGGCACCGTCGGCGATCTCCCACACCACCCGGTGGAAGTCGCCGGAGCGGTACAGCGTCGCCGTGCGCTGCCCCACGGTGAGCGCCTGCGTCGATTCCGCGGCTTCGATCGGCGTCGGCTTGTCCAGCAACTGCAGCTGGGCGCTGGCCCCCCGATCGTCTCGGAGCCGCAGCTCCGGCTCCAGCCCGAACCGCGCGTCGTACAGGTCGTACGCGGCAGGGATCGCATCGAGTGCGAACGGCAACTCGTCCGGGCCGCCGGCGGTCACCTCGGCGCGGCTCGGCAAGCGAGACGCGTCGGTCGTGGGCAGCCCGGGAACGCCGGGCACGACGACGAGCGGGGAAACACCGACCGGCATCGACGGCTCGCCGTGGTTGCGGTACACCGCGATACCGATGACCAGGGCACCGGTCACCACCAAGGCGGTACTTCCGGTGGCCAATCGGCGCGTCGCGATCCGGCGTCGGCCCCGCCTGGCGGCGCGCTGCGCCAGGACGGTGAGGTCCGCCCGGCTTTCGGCCCGCTCACGAAGTGTCTCGGTCAGCAGTTCGTCGATCATGTCACGCTCCCAGAGGTCGAGGTGCTCGGTGCCGAGAAATGTCCCCGCAAGGTCGCCAGCCCGCGCATGGCATGGGTCCGGACGGTCGCCGTGGAGCACGATAGGATCTCGGCGATCGCCGCGTCGTCGAGGTCTTCGTAGTACCGCAAGACCAGGACTGCGCGCTGTTTCGGCGGCAGCGCGCTGATGAGGCGCCACATCGCGTCCCGGTCGGCCACGGCCTGCTCATGGTCGCCGCCGCCGCGGCGATCGGGGACGGCATCGATCGTGACTTCCCGGTTGGTCAGCCGCCGCCACCACGAGATGTTCGCGTTGACGAGCATGCGGCGCACGTACACGTCGGGGCGGTCGGCAGTACTGATCCGCTGCCATTTCGTATATGCGCTGACCAGCACCTCCTGCACAAGGTCCTCGGCCCGGTGCGGGTCGCCGGTCAGCAGGCAGGCAAGGCGAAGCAGCGCGGGCCCGCGGGCGTACACGTACTCGTGGAAGTCCATCTTCCGAACAGACGCATCCAGCGGCCGCAACCGTTGACCCATCACGCGGTATATCGCAGGCCAGGCGTGATCCCGCTGAGCGCACATCGGCAGATCCGGACGCCGTCGCGGCAGCTCACCACTACTTTGCGTAGTCCGCGGGCTCGTATGGCGGTTGCTGTGAACTTCCTGGTGTAAGCGGCTTTGCACCGGAACTCGTACGCCGACACTTGCCGGCGGTCCGCGAGCCGGTACGGGTCTGTGCTGGCTCAGATAGCGCGCGGCGGCTGCTGGAGCGTGCCGAGCAGGCATCAGCGGCGTCGACGGCGCCGTAGGCCGCTCGGGCGTCATTGCGGTGACGTAGGCGGCGTCAGCGCTGGGCGTTCTACGTCAGCGGAATCGCCGGACGGACCCGCATCGTGCCGAAGTTGTCGTCGCTCGCGACCTCGGCCGCATAGTGGACATCGCGGTACGCCGTGGCGATCGTAAGCCAGGAAAGGAAGCTGCCAACGCCGCCGCACACGGCACTGCCACCGTCGCCGCCGCACACGACGTCACGGCTGGCGGTGCGCTCCTCGCAATATGGGTCCTGACCGATGTGGAGGCCGAACAGGTTGGGCCCGCGGTGGGGTCCGGTCTTTGCCGACCACGGGTCGCTGTCCGGGTTGGCGTCGCCCCATCGGAACAGGGTTGTAGCGCCGGCACCGCACGCATGTTCCCATTCGTCCGGCGTCAGCAGCCGCTGCCCGAGCGCGGCAAGCCGGGCGACCTCGCCATCGAAGGAAGGCGAGCCGAGCAACCAGGCGGCCTCGACCGTCCAGTCCGGCCGGAGGATCGCGCGGGCGGCGCCCGACCATTCGATCTGCCGCGGCGGAGGCTCCATCGCCGGTCCGGGTCGACGGCGGGTCCGGTCGACACGCCGCACGATGTCCGGATGGTCGGGCGGCACAGCAACGGCACCCGCCTCGACCGCCTCCACAGCCACCAGTAACGGTGGCACTACGACCGTCCGCACGGGGGAGGTGACCGAGTCGGTGAACTGCCGGATGTCGCCCTCGATGCCGTATTCGTCCGCGCTGTCGGCGAAGCTCGCCTCCTGCTGCGGCGTCGGCTCGAACCGGTCACCGTCGAACCCGACCGCCACCTCACCACCTGGCACGAACGCAAACTGCTCGCCGCCCACCGCGAACAGCGCGACCGGTCCGCGCCGACCGGCAGACTCATGCGGCCGGACCTCGGCCAATTCGGCACCGGACCGCCCGGCGATCGACCTCGCTACCGATTCGGCGGCGTCGACATCAAGGCTGAACCACTGCGCTGCGTCAACGATCACAGCCGCAGCCTAGCGGGCGATGTCGGCGGGCTGTCGCAGCCCGGCTAAACCCAGCCTCACCAGCGGAGATACTACCGCCGCCACGGCCATAGCCACGCCGGACGACACGTGCTCGGCAACGGCGCCAGCGATCGTCGCGTCGACTCCACCAGCCCCAACCTTCGGGTGAGGTCAACGACGCGCTGCTCACCGCACGCCAGTTCGTGCACGGTCGTCAGCCGTGTCTTGTCACCCAGGCTGCGGAACGACGCCATCACCAGGGCCAGATACGGCCACACATGCAGGATCGCGCCCGGCCCGTTGGCTCCGTGACGGGAGCGCTGCCCACAGAATCTCGGACGCCCCGTGCGGCCGACCTGCACGGGGCGCCATTGTTGCCCTTCAATCAGCTCCCCAGCGGGGGCACGGGCGCTCTGCTGAATCCAACCGCCACTGGTCGAAGCGATTCACCGGACTCGTTGGGCGATCCTCAGCTCAGTCAGGTAGCGCTTGACAATTTGACCCCCGTAGTCGACGTCAATCAGCCGCGCGATGGAGTTCAGCAGTGCGCTCCGCTGCACGTCCGGCAAGGCACGGTGTCCGGAGTAGGTCAACAGCAGATCCAGGTAGTCAGCTGTCGAGTATGGCAGCTCCCACTCGTATCGGTAGAACTTCGCAGGCCCGAATCGCCCCGACGAGGTGAGCTCCCGATCGTCTTCGACGATGTCACGAGCAGTCTCAAGACGCAGGCCCGGTGGGGTCGACGGATCGAAGCGCTCGTAGCACTTCTGGATCTCAACGAAGAATGCCTCGGTCCAGGTGCCGCCAGCGATGTGGTGGGTTCCCACGGTGGCCAGCAGGCCACCGAGACGCAAAGCGTCAGCAGACTTCGACACCCGCACCGCGGGGTCGATCCAGTGAAACGCGGTAGCGGAGAACACCACGTCGAACGGTTCACCGGGCAAGGGCCACTCCTCGAACGCCGCCGTAACGACCTCCACCGCGTCGAACGCGGCAAGATTTCGCCGAGCCACAGCCGCCATGTCCGTGCCCAACTCGACAGCCACGATGCGGTAGCCCCGCTCGGCCAACGGCACAGTCGCCTGCCCAGTGCCACAGCCGATCTCCAGCACTCTTGCCCTAGGCGCTACCCCGGCCGCAGCGAGATCATCAAACATCTGCACTGGGTATCGAGGGCGGGCACGGTCATACCGTGCAGCGTCCTCATTGAAGGTCTCTCGCAACCTCACGTAGTCATTGCTATCGCTCACCAACAGAGAGTACGAGCGCAGCTCCTACGGCAGGCACCCAATTCTCGATGCCAGGCACGGCAGGGTGCACCTGCCGATCGTTACCGGAATTCGCAATAACGTGCCCGTTCCACGACGACGCCTTCTGGGCCCGGCTCAAGGCTGGCAGCCCGGACGAGTGGGCCGACGCGGTCGCCTTCGATCGGGCGATCCGGTGCGGGTCGGCGCGGGCCAACGCTGGCGGGCATCCGCTGCGCGGACAGTTCTTCCTGCACCGTCAGCGGGTGCCCCGCGACGGCGTCGTCCTGCGGCCCAAGCCGGCGGCCGAGGCGGACGGTGACGAGCCGGGGTGCGGGCCGTGGACCTGCCCGCACCCCGCTGACACCTCCGCCACCGCCGAGCCCTTCACCGAGCCCTCCATTGAGCGGCAGTCCGGCGGCGTGTCTGCGTCGCGGGAGGTGGCGTGAGTGACCATCCCACCGGCGCCCGGCTGGGCGAGCGCGCCACCGCGGCCGGGGCAGGCGTCGATGCTGCCGGGCCGCGGATCGGGTCGCTGCGCACCGGCTACGGCGGGCTCGACCTCGCCGTCGAGCTGGTGCTCGGCGGCCGGCTCGCCTGGTACGCCGAAACCGACCCGCACGCCCGCACCGTCCCCACCCACCACTGGCCCCGTGTCCCCAACCTCGGCGACATCCGCACCACCGACTGGACCAGCGTCGAACCAGTCGAGATCCTCACCGCCGGATTCCCCTGCCAGGACATCTCCAACGCCGGCAAACGCGCCGGCATCACCGGCGAACACTCCAGCCTGTGGACCGCCGTCGCCGACGCCGTTCGCCAGCTTCGACCCCCGCTCGTCTTCGTGGAGAACGTCGCCGCACTCCTCCACCGCGGCTTCGACGCCGTCCACGCCGACCTGGCCCAGATCGGGTACGACACGCGCTGGGCATGCCTACGCGCATCCGACATCGGCGCAGCCCACCGCCGCGACCGGCTGTTCCTGCTGGCCGCCGATCAACACCGACTCCGCCCAGGCACCAACCCTGCCGACGCCGTGCGCTCGTGACGGTCGCGGCGTAGGCCACCAGTACGGCCTGCCCGACCTCGTCCAGCCCGGCGGCACCCGTCACCACCTGCTGCCCGCCCGGCCGCCGGCTACGCCGCTGCTGCCGACGCCGACAGCGGCCCCGTACGGGGCCAACCAGTCCCCCTCACCAGGCGCGGCGGTCCGGCCGAGCCTGGACAGCTTTGCCGTTTGCGGTGTTCTCATGATCCTTCGCGGACAGCTCTGCGAGCCCGACTGACGGCTGACATAGAGAAGGTAGCCCTCGATCTCGCGGACGTCGCATGCCATGAACGCGTCGAGGATTTCTCGCGTCTTGTCGCTGAGCACCTGGTCCCGGCGAGGTCCGTCGGGGTTGAGGTAGCACGCGAGCTGCGGGACTGGGTCGACCAGTCCGTTGTCGTACGCGGACTTGAGAACTCGACCGACCGAGCCGGGGCCAGCCTCTGCGACGAGGCCGCGGAGTACGCCGATAGCCGCACGGGCCGACGTCAGACGAGTCCGCACCACGCCCGCTCCAGCGAGGTCGTCACGGAGAAGGCTGCCGTGCAGTGCGCCAGGATGCCCGGGATACCCACGGACGGCGGTTCCCACCGCTCCCTCTCGACGGCCACGTCGATGAATCTGGAGTCGAGTCGTATTCATGGCCACCGCCGACCTCTGCCTGCCACTTCGCTGGCTTTGGGGTCGGCGGCGGCCATGGAAGTCGTTAGGGTGCGCTACTTGTGTTGGATGGTCATCTCAGAGACCACGAGTCCACCACCGAAGTCGACTGTTCGGCCGCGCGGATTCGCGTAGGTGTAGGAGGTGCAGTCGACGTAGTCGGCCCGTTCCCCATTGACGAGACAGCTGAACTGCCTGAAGGCTTCGCTCGGGTTTACGGCGACATAACCGTTGCGGTTCAGGACGTAGTTCGTTCCGTTGACATTCACGGTCCAGTTGTTGTCGGAGAAGTTGAGGTAGATCTTCAGATCGTTGGAGTACTCGATGGACAGGCGCGCTTTGGTGAAGTTGTAGCCGTTCTTGATCGCCGTGTTCACATCGAAGGAAGTCCCGTTGGCTCCGAAGTAGGTGATCGCGACCACGGTCACGGCCGTGTCAAGGTACTGCGACTGGATGGCGCGGAACATGTAGTACGCGTTGACCTGTTGCTCGACCATGCCGTGGTGGAGTTCGCCGATGAAGCCGGTGTGTCCGTAGGCGATGGCCATCGAGTTGTACCGGTCGAAGTCGAAGTAGAATCCTGCTCTCACTTGGAGTGCTGCGCCGCTTGGCAGTGGCTGAGGTAGGGCGGTCTGGCAGTTGACGACAGTTCCTGGCGGCGTGGCGTGCGAGTGGGGTTGCCACCGGCGGGATGACGTCGTCTGCTCCGCGTACGCGATGTATGCGTAGTAGCTGACGTGGTCGCCAGCAGCAAGATTACCGTCAGGCCGGAAGGAGAAGTAGAGCAGGTCGTCCTTCTCGACGCATATCCAATATTGGCCGGGCTGGTTGGGGTTCATCTTATTCGAGGAGTCGAAACCGTTCTGGAACACCTCGACCGTGAATCCGGCCGAACTGGCGCCGACATACTCGGTGAAGTTGAATCCGAGGAAGAGAGTTCCTGGCGCGGGCGCCCTGAACGCTGCGACCGGATACCGTTCATTGGTTGCGAAAGCGACGCCGACGCCGCTGTGCATGAGCGGGGCTATGCTGACAGCTGTTTGGCCGTCTGTGTCGGCCCAGTGCTCTCCACCGAGGTCGGCGTCGTGTGCGAGCCGGAGCTTGGTGAGGTGGGTGCTGGCGCCTGAGCCCGTTGCGGCGAAGTATTGGAGCCCGTAGTCATCTTGCAGGCCGGAACCGAGCTGTGCGAGGTTGGTCGAATGATTGGTCGGATCTGATCCGCACAGCTCGTAGTTCGTGTGCGTCACCGGTGAGAGGACTGCGGGTTCCTCTACGTCGGCGTAGGCGACCCAGGCGTAGTAGCCGCATCTGTCGCCAGGCACGGTCGTGCCATTCGTTCTGAAGACGAGATAGAGCATGTCCCCTTTGAGCACCTTGGCCCAGTACTCGTCACCCGCTTCCTTGGAGACCTCACATTCGGGCCCGAAACCGTTGTGACAGACGGTCAGTGTGAACCCGCCGGAACCCGGTTGCGGGTAGGCGGTTGCGCTGAACCGGGCGACCATCCACCCGGACTCCGGCGCCTTGAATCCGATAACCGGGTAGGTGGTGCTGCCCGGGTCCGCGACACCGATGCCGGGGTACAGGAGCGGAGCGACAAGCGAGCGCCGTCCGGCCCCGTCGTCGTGGTACCAGTATTCGCCGCCCATCGCTGTATCGCTCCCGCGCGACATCAGCGTGAGAGTGGTGCCCTGACCCGATCCGGCCGCGGCGAAGTAGTAGACCCCATGATCACCGACGGCGCCCGTGGAGAGTTTGGCAAGGTTTGGGACACCGGTTCCCGTATTGGCGGCACTGAGTTCGTACCTGATCCTCGCGGCGTCCGGGTCGAAGCGCCATGGATAGCCCATGCCCTGGTTTGCTTGGAGCGGGCGGATGTGGCGCAGTTCGTAGTCCGGCATGATCCGACCGCTTTGCAGCCCGGTGATCTCTCGCTCGGTCGCGTCGATATGGCCGGCGTACGCTGAGCCGAATGCTCGTGCGCCTTGAGCCCCCTCGGACATGACGGGGCCCTGGTAGATGCCCTTCATGCCTTCGAAGAGGGCGACGTTGTCTGCGACCACCTGCGCGAGGGATCGTGAAGTCGAGCTATCGGCGTTGAGGGTGACTTGGTTCATCACCGACGGATCCACGCCGCCGTTGACGTCGAGAAATGCGCTGCTGGTGTGATAGTTGTTCTTGATCAGGTTCGACTCGATCTCGGCGTACTCGAGCATCTGGTCAGACTTGTTCGCGTATGAGGTCGTCAGCCATCCATGGCGCAGGTTGCCGTTGGCGTCTTGCGCGAGCTTCTCTTCGACGTTGGGTACATTCCAGTACTGGTTGGTCGCCGAGGGATACATGAACCAGTAATCCTCGTGGAGCGCGACGGTCCAGGAGAGGTTGTGCGCTGTCGCCAGATAGTTCGCGAAGCTCTTTGCCGATCCCCAGGTGGTGGAGGCGGGATAGTGGGCAGGGTTCGAGATGTCGAGCGTGTCCCGCTGCCAGCGGTGGTCGATCAGCAGCAGGTCATCCATCCCGAACCGCTCGTGGAGCATTCGGTAGTGCCGCTTCCGTTCTTGATACGACGGGCGGTATTCCCACGTGTCGTAGATGACCAGGCTGTCGAGCGTATCGCGGTAGGCCGACTTTGTGGCATTGGTCAGGTACACACAGTCGAGCAGGTCGGCGGACGCTGTGACGTACATCGTCTCGTCCAGTGGGTTCGTCTCGCCCGCTGAGTTGAGTTCATAGTGCGCCACCATGCCATGCGTGGCCGCGCCTGAGGTGACGCCCGGGGAGTTGTCAAGGAGCGTGGAACCGGTCTTCGCCTTGTCCAGGTAGGCGGAGACGAAGTAGGCCTGGTCGACCAGAGTGACCGCAACCTCTTCGACGAACACCGACGTGTGCTGGGAGAGGCTCGAGGAGGTGACGGCCCGACCCGTTCCGAAGCCGGTGTAGCCGCCGCGTCCGCGTGAGCTGTCGCTGGTCGCGCGGATCATGAGCGACTTCTTGAGCAGCTGGAAACTGAAGGTCTTGGTGGTGTCGACACTCGCAAGGCTGTCGACGTACGTCAACGTCAGTACCTGGTTGGCGAAGGCCGTCGTCATGGACGTGGTGGCGGCGTTGGCGAGGCCTTCTGGTGCCAGTTCGCTGCCGCTCAGTGGCAGATAGTAGGTGCCGGCACCGGCTACCGCGGTGATGGGGCCTCGATTGTCGACTCGAACGCCAACTTCGATGAGCCCGTTCTGCACCTGGGGCGAGGCCAGGTTGACCGTGTAGACGACTGTGTGCCCGCCTTCGGTATAGGTGAACGTGCACACGTTGTTCGCCGCATCGTAGACGGCGCTCGTCGACCCGGACCGCCGCGCTGCGATCGGGCGCAAGTGGATGTCCCAGGCTAGCGGAGCCAATGGGGTGGACACGGTCTGAGGTTTGGCGTGTGCTCGGCGCGGATCAAGGCCGATGTTGAGTGCCGCCGCACCACCGACAGCCAACGTCGTGATCAAGAGTTTGCGTCGAGATAGTTCCATGACGGCGTCCGCCTCCTCGCGCTGGTATCGATCCCTGTGACCGTGCGCCCATCCTTCAGTCGACCCCACTTGTACGTCAAGTGTTTCGACATAGACGAGCCGAAGTAGGCTCCGTAACGCCGATCTTGTAGGAGAAGTGTTGCGTCTCGTGGCGCCATGTGCGCCCTGCAGGTCAGCCGGACCCGCGCCACCGTGCAGCAAGTGACCAGCCCAGCATTGATGCTGGCAGGCGCACCTCTGCGGTCGTTCGAAGGAGTCCGGTTCGGGCCCCTGGTCGGCGACGGCCACGCGTCCGCGACGGCCACGAAGGCGGGCCTGGGACGCGTGCGACTACACGCCATCTTGTGTGATAACTGCCGGAGCGGTCCGTCATCCTTGCCGACAAAATCAACTGGCAGAGGTACGAGTTGTACACTCCCGTGTCGGGCTGGGCGCGGTCAGTGGCCGAGCACACCGGTGGGCTCGGGATGACGCTATGACAGCGTCAGCAACGACGGTCTACGGCACGCCTATCTCCGCGGTGGTAGCGGGTCGGGCGGACGCATCCGCCGGCGAGGACAGACAAGCCTCCGTCACTGTGCGACATACGGGATCGTCTGGGGCCCTTCGGGGAGGACGCAGCAGCGGGCGTCGGGGCCGGCCTGATGCAGGGCACGCTCGACCTCCGCGCCGATGTCGGGCACCTCGTCCAAGTGGGCAGCCTCGAGCTGTTGGGCGTCAAGGCCCTCGCAATGCACTCCGACGCTGGCGTAGGTGCAGGTGCGTGCCTGGATCTGGACCTGCCATTGGTCCGGAAGCGTTTGCTCCCGGGCTGCGATCTGGTCGAGTAGTGCCTGTGGTGACTCGGCACTTGTGAGCACGTCGACGTACGACCCGTGATCGGGGTAGCCGTCGCTGCACTCAGCGGCGACGATCAGCCGCCCTCCTGGTTTGGTGATGGTCGCTCCGGCCGACATACCTTTGACCGCTTGATAGAGGTTCTGGTCCAATGGGTAGCCGGAGTTGGTCGTCACGACGACCTCAAACGGCGCATCCACCCGGACCATCGACAATTCGCGAGCCGTGCGGCACGCGGCGCGGTGCATGGCGATCAGGTCACCGGCGAACGCCTGGACGATCTGGTGGTTGCGGTTCATCACCACATCGACGGCGAAGTCGCAGCCGGTCATCTGGGCGACGGCGCGGACATCGTCGTGTACCGGGTTTCCTTCGGTAATCGACCAGGTCGCATTGGGATTTCCGATCCTGTGCGCGTCGTGCAGAACCAGCACCGTGTCGAGGCCGGCCAGTCCCGGAGCGATCAACTTCGGCCCGCCGGAGAACCCGGCGAAGAAGTGTGGCTCAACGAAGCCGGTCGTGATCTTGACGTCGGCGTCAACCCAGGTCCTGTTGAGCCAGACCGGCACTCCCGCGCCCGCCATGCCGCACCAGGTCAGGTCGGAACCGTCCCGCGCGTCGTGGTTGACCACGTTGACGGTTCGAAGAATCTCTGGGCCGAGCATGTCGAGCAGCTCCGCCTCGGTATTGCCGCGATGCGTGCCGGTCGCGACGATGACGACCACGTTGGCGAGATCGACGAGGTCGGAGATCTCGTCGAGAATCTCCGGCACCATCACATGTCGTGGCTGGGCTCGTGTTCCGTCACAGACTGAGATGGCGACGGTGGTGTGGCGCCCGGCGCCCTTGGCGATCAGACGGTCGCGCAACGGAGGTCCGGCGACGGGATGACGAATCGCGCGGCGGACCTCGGCCGCCTGATCCGCGGCCCCGTCGGCGAAGCGTGGCTCCACCACCATTATGCGATCAGCTGGCAGGTCGACCTCGAGTCCGTGGCGCCCATAGGCCAGGCGCACACGGCGGGTGCGACTCACTGCGCGCACCGGTGTGCCGAAGATCGTGATCCGGCCGTCTCGATCCGTCCAGTGGTCATCATCGGCTCCTGGCCTTCCGCGGCGTCGTCGCGACGACGCCGTTCCAGAGTGGTTGGTGCAGGCCACGGACGCCGGGTTTGATGGTGAAGAGGCACCCGGACATCGGGTACGTGACGATGTCGGCCTCGTCCAGGTCCTCTGTCGCTGTGGTGATGAGAAGCGTGTTCAAGTCGTCACCCGCGAACGCGACGCTCGACACGTGTGGTGCGGGGACGTGAACGACGGAGAGGAGGTCCCCCACCGGTGAGTATCGGCGCACCTCGCCGAGGCCCCACATGGCAATCCACAGGCACCCTTCCGCATCGATGCACATGCCATCGGGGAATCCGTTCTCGAACCTCAGGTGGTCACGGCGAGCTCCCGTCGGACCGACGCCGGGCCGATACTGGCGTGCGTAGACCACGCGCCGTAGCGTGTCGACGCTGTACATGACGTCACCGTCGCGACTCCAGGCGAGGCCGTTGGAGAGCGTCAGGTCATCGTCGATCGGATGGACAAGCCCCGCGCCGTCCACCCGGACAAGGCGCTCCAGACCCGCGGCCGCATCATCGAGCGCGAGTGTCCCGACGACGAAGTCACCGGCAGGATCGGGCTTGCCATCGTTGAGACGGCGGACCGTTGCGTCGTCGACGATGCGGGGACCGGCAACGATCTCGCCGCCGGGTCGCCTGAACAGCAGGCCATCCGTCCCGGCGATCACCCACTCGCCGGAGGGAGACACCGCGACCGCCCCGACGGTTCCGCCCACCGCGACCTCGTCGTCGGTCGACACCGTGCCGTCGTCATGCAACGTGCCACTCAGGATGAGGCCGTTACTGATGTCGACCCACATGACCCGTCGACGGACGGGGTCCCAGACCGGGCCTTCGCCCAGCACGCAACGACGGTCGTTGGCGACCTGCACGGTCACGCCACGGTCGGCGGTCCGACCGTCGACGTCCCGGCCTGCGGTCGTCACGACCGCTCCCCGAGCCGGCCCACGCCCAATGGAGGACGCGCGGTAGCGCCACCGTCCACGACGATGTCCTGGCCCGTGATGAGCGATGCGCTATCAGACAGCAGGAATGCGATGACCGAGGCCACTTCTTCGGGCTCACCCATCCTGTTCATCACATGCAGCCCTTCGTCGGCAGCTCGGGCTGCCACCGGATCCGCGGCGGCGTCCCACTCCTCCGTGCACATCCGGGTGCGTATGGCACCAGGAGACACCGAGTTCGCCCGCAACCCGCGGGGGCCGTACTCCACAGCGAACTGGCGGGTCATCGCCACGATCGCCCCCTTGGTCGCGGCGTAGACGAACGCCGCCGGAAAGCCGCGGCTCGCGTGAATGGACGCCACCGAAACCAGGGCTCCGCCCGAGGTCATCGCCCGGGCCGCGGCCGCGCAGCCCCAGACGGCACCCAGGAGATTCACATCGATCTGGGCCCGGACGCTCTGCTGCTCAACCTCGGCCGCCGAGCCGTTGATCTGGATGGCCGCGTTGTTCACCCAGCCCTTGAGTTCACCGAGGTCGGACGCGCGGGAAACCGCTGCTTCGTGTGTCGCGGGTGCTGACACATCGCCAGCGACTCTGGCCACGGACGCGGGTAGCCGATCGAGCTCGGCCGCATCCCGATCAACGCCAACGACAGCCCATCCATCCGCAACGAGGGCACGTACCGTGGCCGCGCCGATGCCGCCTGCGGCACCTGTGACGACAGCAACGTTCACTCGATCCCCGCCAGTCCCTGCCGGGTGTCCTGCAAATCGTCTCGCATCGCGGCTGCCGCTCCGTCCTCGTCCTGCGCGGCGATACGGTCGCGAAGGGCGGTGTGTCGAGTGATGGCCGCCTCAAGATCCCCGCCGTGTGCCAGGTACGACTGCCACACGGCCAGTCGCGACTTCATCAGCAGCGGACTGAGGCCGTCGAGGATCAGCCCGAACAGCGGGTTGGCTGCGCTCGCGATGGCACGGTGGAACTCCAGGTCGACGGCGAGCATCTGCTTGTCGTCAGTAGCGGTCCGCATCGCATGCAGCAGATCACTGAGCCGAGCGATGTCGGGGAGTTGCGCATGCCGGGCCGCGATGCGAGCCGCCCCCACCTCCAGCACCTCCCGGACGTCGTGCAGCTGCTCGAAGGAGATCCCGTCGTAGCTGACCCGCGTCTCGAACAGCGAGGACAGATGGTCGCCGCCGGGGAGCGCGACGACGCCTTCGCGCCCTTGCTGCCGGCGGATCAGCCCACGCCCGGTCAGCTCGGCCAGCGACTCGCGGATCACGGTGCGCGAGACACCGAACCGCTCAGCCAGCTCACCGGTCGGCGGGATGGAATCGCCTTCCGCCAGACCCTCATCGCGTAGCAACTGGAGTAGCTGCCCAGACACGACACTCGTCAGCGGAACACGCGCGTCAGAGGTCACCTTGTCGCCCATGCAGCCCACTCTAGTACGACAAGCACTCCAAACGCTACCGAGCGGCTGGCGGCAATCAGCTGGACACTTAACATACAAGTGATTGACAACGTTCCGTGCGAGGCCCTAGGTTTCTGCCCAGCACAAGGCTAGTGGCATGCCGAACTGCCACGTGAGGCCACAGACCTAGGAGCGTTGTGACCAAGATTGACAGTGTCGACTTGTACTACTTGTCGATGCCCACGGTCGAGAACGTCGCCGACGGGAGCCAAGACGTTCTGCTCGTCCGGGTACGCGCCGGCGGCTGGGAGGGATGGGGTGAATGCGAAGCCTCGCCCCTGGTCTCCATCGCCAGTCTCATCGCACCGATGTCGCACAGCGCGTGCCAGCCGGTTCTTGGCTCCGTCCTCGGTCAGACCATCGACAGCATCGACGACGTCCGGCGAATCACCGCGCTCGTCCGGGCCAACTCGTTCGACCAGCTCCAGGCAGCACACACGCTCTCGGGCATCAACATCGCGCTGTGCGACCTGCTCGGCCGCAGATACGAAGTGCCGGTCCACGAACTCCTCGGCGTCCGCGCCGCGTCACCCAAGACTCCGTACGCGTCCACCCTGTTCGGGGCGACGCCCGACGAGACGCGGGCCGAGGCTACCCGGCTGGCTGGCATGGGCTTCCGGGCGGTCAAGTTCGGGTGGATGGGATTCGGAGAGAGTTCCCTCTCCGCCGACGTCGACCAACTCGCCGCCGCGCGCGAGGGCTTGGGGCCGGATGTGGACCTTCTTGTCGATGCCGGCATGGCCTGGGTCGGCCGTCCCGATCAGGCACGGGCACGCATCCCGGCGCTGCACGATTTCCGGGTGCGCTTCATCGAGGAGCCGTTCGTTGCCGAAGAGTTCGACGCCTACGGGGAGTTCGGCACCGCGGCGAGGCAGGTCGGCGTGGCGGTGGCCGGGGGCGAGGGGTGCCACAACGTCCCCTTGGCGCTCACGATGATGACGCACGCCGGTCTGGACTACGTGCAGATCGATGCCGGACGGATCGGCGGCATCACCGAGGCCAAGGACGTCGCCGACGCCGCACTCTCCCAGGGCCGCACCTTCCTCAACCACACCTTCACCTCCCACCTTGCCCTGAGCGCGTCGCTCCAGCCCTTCGCCGGGCACGGTGCCGAGGGGCTGTGCGAATACCCCGTCAACCCCAGGCCGGTCTCGTACGACCTGACGACCACGCACATTCCCGTCGACGGCGACGGTCTCGTCCGGATTCCCGATGCTCCCGGGCTGGGCGTGACGCCGAACCGCCGGACCATCGCGACCTACCTGCAACAGGTCGAGATCAGCGTCCAGAAGCGGATCCTCTACCGGACGCCTGACCTCGATGTTGTCTCACCAGCCGACGAGGAGATCGCCGCATGAACATCCTGGCCATCGGTGCCCACCCCGACGACGTCGATCTGCTCTGCGGTGGGACGCTGGCGAAGTACGCCCGCGCCGGCCACCGGGTCACGGTGGCGATCGCCACGAACGGTGACGTCGGTTCCACGACCCTCAGCCGGCCCGAGATCGCGGCGATCCGCCATCAGGAGTCGCTGGCCGCGTGCGAGGTCATCGGCGCCGACCTCATCTGGATGGGCTTCGAGGACGAGTGGCTGTTCAACGATCGCGAAACGCGTACCCGGTTCATCGATGTCTATCGGCAGGCGCGGCCCGACATCGTGATCGCCCACTCCACCGGCGACTACCACCCGGACCACCGGGTGGCCGGTCAGGTGGCGGCTGACGCGCGGATTCCGGCCGCCGTCCGGCTCGTCGAGACCTCACTCGCGGAGCTGAGCGTGATCCCGAAGCTCTACACGATGGACACCGTCGGGCAGCTCGAGCAGGGCCTCGACGTCCACGTCGACATCAGCGACGTGATCGATGTGAAGGCCGACATGCTCAGCGCCCACGTCAGCCAGAAGGACTGGCTCACCCACATCTTCGACATGAGCTACATCGAGTTCATGAGAGGTCAGGCAGCGACCCGCGGTGCCGAGATCGGTGTCGCCTTCGCGGAGGCCTTCCGCGAGGTCCCGGCCTATCCGCCGTCGCGTCCCGATCTGCCGCCTCTCGGCCACGTCTAGCGCCACACACCCAAACGAGGAGTACGACCATGGCAATCACCCGACGTGCCTTTCTCGGGGCCGGGCTCGGTGTCTCGGCAATCGCAGTGCTCGGCGCCTGCAACAACTCATCGACTGAATCGAACGGGTCCGACGGCGAGGTCGCCGGTGAGATCCGTTTCTCCATCTGGTTCGGGTCGAGTGACATCGACATGTGGAAGCAGGTCGTCGCCGGCTTCACTGCGGCCCACCCCAAGGCCAGCGTCAAATTCGAGCCGCTGGAGTACAACCAGTACTACACCAAGCTCAACACCCAGTTCGCCAGCGGCAATGCACCCGACGTGCTGGGCATGCAGTTCCAGTCGCGTGTCTGGGGACCATCCGGTCTGCTCGCCCCATTGACCGATGCGGTGTCCGCCGACATCGGCAAGCTGCCGGCGTCCCTCATCCGCTACGGGCAGGCGACGGTCGACGGCGCCACAAAGCAGTACGCCCTGCCATGGCGCTTCGTCGGGCACTCACTGTACGGGAACCTGACCGCCATGAAGGAAGCCGGAATCGCGCGACCGGACTCGTGGCGGCTGGACGATCTGGTCGCCGCCGCCAAGGAACTCACCACCCACGACGCCTTCGGACTGTACGTCCCCGGCGTGTCAGGTGAGACGGCCATCGCCAGCACCTTCGGCGCGTCGCCGGTGTCGGCCGACGGCAAGACCGCCACCTACAACACTGATGCGATGATCGCCCACAAGACCTTCCTCCGTGACCTGATCTACAAGCACAAGGTCTCTCCCGGCCCCGATGTGCTGTCGAAACAGAAGGACCCATTCGCCAGTGGACAGGCGCGTATGGTCTTCGCCGGCAGTTGGAGCAACCCGACCTTCCGCAAAGGAGTCACCGCGTTCGACTGGGACATTCTGCCGAACCCGGAGGGGAAGCAGAAGGCCAAGAACTATGCCGGCCCGGACCACATCGCTGTCTACGCGAAGAGCAAGAACCTGGCGACCGCCACCGCGTTCGTCCGGTACGCCGTCTTCCAACGGGAGGCGCAGACGCTCATAGCGGCTACCGGCGCGCCGGTCCTCAACGACTACCTCAAGGACCCCCAGCGCATCGAGTCCGAGGCCAAGCTGAAGCCGGCGCACTACGAGTACTTCATCGACGAGGCGACGGAGAACGGCACCGGCTGGACGTTCGTGCCGGCGTTCGCGGAGCTTGAGAAGCTTGAGGGCGATGCGAACTACGCCATCATGTCCAATCCTGGTTCCGACATCCCCGGCATCCTGAACGACCTCAACGTCAAGGTCCAGTCCGCGCTGGACAAAACGAAGTAATGGCCCCGTTGTCGCAGACCCGTCGGGTGCGCGGCGCCCGGCGGGTGACACCGGGCGCCGCACCGTGGTTGCCCGTCCTGCTGCTGCCGGTCACGGTGGGTCTCGTACTGGTCTATTTCTCGGCCGTGTACGGGCTGACGCTCGGATTCACGGACTGGGACCTCATCTCCAGCTCGACGTGGGTCGGCACCGAGAACTTCGCCGAGATCCTGGACGACGACCGGTTCTGGAAGGCGCTTCGCAACACGCTCCAGATCGTGGCGGTGACGGTCCCGGGGAAGGTGGCGATCGGTCTGGGGCTGGCGATCCTGCTCTCGCGCATCCGCCGCCTGAGTAGCTTCTTCCGCCTCGCCTTGTTCTTCCCCACCAGCTGCTCCGTCGTCGCCGTCGCCTTCCTGTGGGTCTACCTGTACGACCCGAACGGTCTGTTCAACTCGTGGCTCAGTGCCCTGGGGTTCGACGCGGTGAAGTGGATGTCGCCCGACCATGCCCTGACATCGGTCAACGTGATGATCATTTGGGGTGGCGTCGGGTACGTCGCGCTGCTGTTCCTCGCCGGCCTGCAGTCGATCCCCACCGAGTACTACGAGGCCAGCCGGCTCGACGGCGCGTCGGCATGGCGCCAGTTCTGGTCCATCACCTTCCCGCTGCTGACCCCGACAACGTTCTTCGTCGTCGTCACGGGAATCATCACGTCACTGCAGACCTTCGGTGAGGTCTTCATCCTGGCCGGTCCGATGGATTCGACCTTGACCATCACGAGCTACATCTACGAGCGCGCGTTCACCGGCTTCGAGATGGGTTATTCGGCGGCGCTGTCAGCCTTCCTGATCCTGATCCTTCTGGCGGCCACATGTGCTCAGCTGTGGTTCCAGCGTAAGTGGGTGACCTATGAACGTTGAGCCGGATCGGCGTCCCGACGCGACGCCTGGGCGGGAGGCTCGCCGCAACCGCACCGGCCGTCGCGTCCGTGGCTGGGAGTACGTCGTTCTCTCTGTGGCCGTCGTGATCATTCTCGGGCCGTTCCTCGTCGCCGCCCTCACATCGCTACGGACTAATGCCGACTACGTCAGCTCCACGTCGGTGATGCCGACCGAGTTCACCCTCTCGAACTACGTCAGGGTATTCGAGGAAATTCCCATGGGGAGAATGATCCTGAACGGGCTTCTCATCGCCGTACTCGGGACCTTCGGTGGACTCGTGGCCAGCCTGGTCGGCGCGTTCTGCTTCGCCAAGCTTCGATTTGCCGGGCGGGAACCACTGTTCGGTGTTGTGTTGTTCACCATGCTCGTACCCAGCACAGTCACCCTGATCCCGCTGTACACGATCATCCGGGCAGTCGGTTTGGTGGACTCGCCGTGGGCGCTCATCCTCCCGGCCTGTACAGGTAGCGCCTTCGCGGTGTTCTTTCTACGACAGCACTTGATGAGCGTGCCTCATGAATTCTACGAAGCCGCCGCGCTCGACGGCTGCTCCGTCCCCGGAACCATCTTTCGTGTGTACCTTCCGTTGGTTCGCGGGCCGCTCGCGATCTTGGCCATCCTGAATTTCCTCGCGTCGTGGAACGATCTGCTGGGCCCGTTGATCTATCTCAACACGCCCGAGAAGATGACGCCAACCGTCGGCCTGACCTACTTCAGAGGGCAATACACGACCGACTTTCCGGTCATGCTGGCCGGCTCTCTGGTCGTGCTCGTCCCGACGACGATCATCTTTCTCGTCTTCAACCGCCATATCCGCGATGGTCTTGCGATCAGTGGCAGCCTCAAGTAGCTGCCGGTCTTCTGAGGAGTCTCTGTCGTGTTCTCGCTCACGCTTGTCAGCGGACGGCCGATCACCGGGCACGTCCGGTGCGCGGAGGCCCGTCCGGCAGTCCACTCGACAGGGTCTGCAGGGTCTGCAGGGTCCGCCGGAACGCGGTTCAGCGGGTCCCGGGTGACAATGACCTGGGATGAGCGTCCAACGGAGCTCGTCCAGCTCAGCATCGACGACACCGAATTCGCATTGTGGGCTGACCAGGTCACACGCGAGCACCCGGTACTGGTGCCGACCCTGGGCATCGCAATCACGTGCGGTGACGACGACCGCGACTACCTGGCGATCGCCGCCGACGTGACACGCCGATCCGGACTCTCGGCCCTCCAGACTCTCGATGCGGCTGACGAGCATTCGTACACCGCGGCGGCCTCCCGCGGTCGCCGGTTGCACTCGCCGACCTGGCTGGGGCTAAGCCGCGACATGCGCCTCTTCGCGCTCGGCTTCAACGGTGTCGGCTCCGGCAACGCGTCGGAACGGATCTGGGATTGGATCGCGCCCCAATGGCACGGTGAGGCGACGGCGCTCGCCGAGTCGGACGAACTGCCGGTCCGATACCTCTACATGATGGGTCGTGGCCTCGGCCCGCACGACTCGACCACGCGGCGGCTCCGCGGCGGGTGCCTGCCCATTCTTGACGTCACTCGACACGACGGCGGAATCCGCTATGACCTCACGGCGTTCGTGGCTCCCGAGCGGACGCCGCTCGACGACATGACGAGTCTCGGCACGCCCTTCCTACTCGTAGACGGCCACAGCGCGGGCCACATGTTCACCGATGCCCAACAGGCCGAGTTCGATCGGCTCACGACGGACCACGCGCCGGCTGAAGAACTCGTCCTCTTCGTGCGCATGCACGCCACCAACGTCACGGCGGTACCGCGATACGCCTTCATGAAGGCACCCGAGCCGCATCGGGCCGGCGCCGATACACCGATCGACAAGCCGCTGGACAGCGGCCTGGACCCATTGGCCGGCGCGTTGGTCTTCGGCTCGGGGCGCGTCGCCTACACGGCGACGCTGGACGATCGGCCGCTGCACACCGAGGAAGTCGCATCGCTACTGCAGCCGGGCTCGTCGACCACGCTCGACATCCGGCTGCCGCACCGGCCGATTCCCCTGCCGCGAGCGTCTGCCCTGCGCGACCGTGAGTTCGACGGCGTCCTCGCCGATGTCGAGGCCTTCTGGATGAACAAGCTCTCGACCGCCGCCACGATCGAGGTGCCCGAACGCCGGATCACCGAGATGGTCGCCGCAGGACTGCTGCACCTCGACCTCGTGACCTACGGGGAGGACCCCGACCAGACGCTCGCACCGACAATCGGAATCTACGCCCCGATCGGCTCCGAGAGCGCACCGATCATCCAGTACTTCGACTCGGCCGGCCGCCCAGACCTGGCGGAGCGGTCACTGCGCTATTTCCTGGACAAGCAGCACGATGACGGCTTCATGCAGAACTTCGGCGGCTACATGCTGGAGACCGAGGCGACCCTGTGGTCGTTGGGCGAGCACTTCCGCTACACACGCGACCTCGCCTGGGCCGCCACGGTCCTGCCACAGATCGACCGGGCCGTCGGCTACATCCTTCGCAACCGGGAACAGTCGCGCGAGACCGGTGTGCCGTACGGTCTCCTGGTCGGCAAGACGTCCGATCCCGAGGATCCATTCGCGTCGTTCATGCTCAACGGATACGCCGTTCTCGGTCTGTCTCGCGCCGCCGAGATCGCTGACGCGGTCGACGTCGACCGCGCCGGCCGGTGGCGTGCAGCGAGTGAGGAACTCAAGGCCGACGTGCGAGCCGCGTTCGCCGATGCGGTCGCGCATTCACCTCTGGTGCCGCTCGGTGACGGAACCTGGGTCCGTACCGCGCCGCCGTGGCACGGTCACGGCGGGCCGCTAGCGCTCCGCCGGGACACATCGAAGTGGTACACCCACGGCACCTTCTTCGCGCGCGACTCGCTGAACGGCCCGTTGTGGCTGGTTCTGCAGGAGGTCCTCGACCCGTCCGAGCAGCTCACCACCGAACTGCTGGCGTACGCCGCGGAGATCCTCCACGAGGACAACACCGCATTGAGCCAGCCGTACTACAGCCCGCATCCGCTGATCCATCTGCGTCGTGGCGAGGTCAACGCCTTCCTGCGGTCCTACTACACAACCTTCGCAACCCTCGCCGATCCGGAAACGTACTCGTTCTGGGAGCACTACTTTCACGCCAGCCCGCACAAGACCCATGAGGAGGCGTGGTTCCTCATGCAGACGCGGTGGATGCTCTATCTTGAGGACGGCGACCGGCTCCGGCTCCTCCCGGGCGCACCGCGAGCCTGGCTGGCTCCCGGCCAGCGGATCAGGCTCAATGGTGTCCGCAGCTATTTCGGGCCACTGGCCGCGACGATCCAGGTCCACTCGGGCGGCAGCTTCCTCGACATCTCAGTCCATCTCGATCCTCAGCGTGCGCCGCGCGAGGTCCAGGTGCGCATCCCGCACCATTCAGGACGCCGTGCGCGCTCGGTGTCGTCCGGTCGCTACGACGCGGCCACGGAGACCCTCACGCTGGAGCCCGATGCCGGCGGCGACATCCGTGCACGCGTGTACTACTAGCCACCCGATCAGCGATTGATAGGAGTACAGGTGAGAGCACTGGTCTTGGACCGGGTACACCGGTTCGCCCTCAAGGAGCGGCCGACTCCCGACCCGGGTCCACACGAGGTGCTGGTACGGGTGACGGCAGCAGGTATCTGCGGCTCCGAGCTCGCCGGATTCAAGGGAACCGACGGCCTGCGACACCCCGGTCTGGTGTTCGGCCATGAGTTTCTCGGCTCGATTGCCGCGGTGGGGGAAGCCGTGCCGAACGACGGGGTCATCGCCGTCGGCGCCACGGTGACGGCCAACCCACTCCGGTCGTGCGGGCACTGCCGGCTCTGCCGGCTCGGGTCGCCGCAGCTCTGTCAATCACGACTGCTGCTCGGCGGGCACGTCGACGGCTGCAATGCCGAGTATGTCGTCGTGCCCGCAGCCTCCGTTCACGTGGTCGACCATCTCGCGGACCCGAACGCGACCGTGTTTGCCGAGCCCACCGCGTGTGCCCTGCACGCTGTCGCGCTGACGACGATCGAGCCGGGTGACTCCGCCCTGGTGCTCGGTGCCGGTCCGATCGGGCTGCTGATTCTCGAGGTGCTCCGTGCCCACGGTGTCGAGTCGCTCTGGTTCACCGAGCGCAACGATGCGCGGGCGACTGCGGCCGAGGCCACCGGGGCGGTGCGACTCAGCCACATCCCCACCGAACTCACCAGCCAGGTGCATGAGCTGACTGACGGACTGGGATCCGACGCCGTCTTCGACGCCGTCGGATCGAGCTCCATGCGGCTGCTCGCCGCCACCCTGACGCGACCCGGCGGCGATGCGTGTTTCGTCGGGCTTCACGACGCGGACAGCGTACTGCCGTGGCGTGATCTGATTCGCCGGGAAGTGACGTGCACCGGCAGTTTTGCGTACACACCGGCAGACTTCAGCGAGGCAGTCGAGTCGCTCGGACGGGGACACCTGCGCTTCCGTGGCGAGGTCGTGCGGGCACCGCTCGCTGACGGCCAAGCCTGGTACGAGCGGCTCCTCGACGGCCATCCAGCAGCCAAAGTCCTGCTGGAGCCGCGATCCGCGGACCAGGCAGACGTCCGAACGCCAGAAGACAAGACTGATGAGGTCTGACATCCACGACGACGGGCCGACCGTCGTCTACGATCCCGACGCGATCGACTGGAATCGTCCCGGGAAGCATCACTACCAGGTCGCGTTCCCGCTCGACGGCAGCTGGGGCTACTCTCTCGTCCCGCTCACCGTGATCAACGGCCGCCGGGGAAGCAGCGACGACAACGTCCTGGTCGTCGGTGGGACACACGGTAACGAGTGGGAGGGCCAGGTCGCGGTCAAGAGTCTGTGCCGTGACCTCGACCCTGACCAGCTCGCCGGCCGTATCGTCCTGATCCCGCAGCTCAGCGAGTCGGCATGTGCCGCCAGCTCCCGCTGGTCGCCGCTCGACGGGGTCAACATGAACCGAGCGTTCCCAGGTGACCCCGCGGGGAGCATCTCGTTCAGGATCGCCCACTTCGTGACGTCGAGCATTTTCCCGGTCGTTCGCGTCGTCATCGACATTCATTCAGGTGGACGCGATACCCGGTTTCCGTTTGTCGCCTCGTTCCATCCTGTCGAGAACATTCCTCAACGCCGGGAGATGGCAGACGTCGCCAAGCTGTTCGACACGCCCTTCGTCATGATCTACTCCAGTGACATGGCGTCCGGCCTCCTGACCGACGAGGCGGAAGCCGCAGGCAAGATCACTATCGGGACGGAGTTCGGCTACGGCGAGTCCGTCGATCGCCGTGGCGTGCAGCACGGCTACGAGGGCGTCCGGAACGTCCTTCGTCACTACGGGCTGCTCTCCGGATCCGTGACCAGGATCGAGCCGGAACGTACCACGCCCACCAGGTTCATCGAGGCGGCAACCCTCGACGGTTACATCGCGGCTCCCAGCGATGGGATCTGGGAACCGCTCATCGATCCTGGGGACGACGTCTTCACCGGCCAGATCGTGGGTCGCCTACACGACTTCTCCAGTCAGGCTTCGTCCCCGACGCCGATTGGCGCCCCCCGCGACGGCGTGGTCCTGATGATGCACTTCCCAGCCATGACGACAAAGGGACAGACACTCTTCTCCATCGGGCAGGAGGTCCCGTTCTAGGAATTGGAGTCACGCCCGAATGCGCTCCATTGCCGGGAACGACAACGCGACCACCGACCCTGCGAACAACTGCGGCAGACGTGTCGCCGCCACTGCACAGGAGTGAAGGCATGCGGATTCTGGTGGCCCCCGACAAGTTCGCGGGCACATTGAGTGCGCCGGAAGCTGCGGCGGCGATCGCGGACGGATGGAAGCGGCAAGCACCCGGCGACCATGTGGACATGGCGCCGATGGCCGACGGCGGCCCCGGATTCGTCGATGTTCTGCATACCAGTCTCGGCGGTCAGGTCGTCACGATTGATGTGCGGGGGCCGTTCGGCGACCGGGTACCGGCGAGCTTCCTGCTCGTCGGTGGAACGGCATACATCGAGTCGGCCCACGCGTGCGGCCGGCATCTGACCGACTCCAATCGCGCCGAGCACGCATCGACCTACGGGGTCGGCGAACTGGTGCTGGCTGCCCAGTACGCCGGCGCGACCCGGGTCGTCGTTGGCCTGGGAGGCAGTGGCAGCAACGACGGCGGAGCAGGGTTGCTGGCCGCCTTCGGCGCAACCGCGGACCGCCCCTTGGACGCCGGCGTGGCCGGTCTGGAGGGCGTGACGCATGTGGACCTGCCGCCGTCGCCCGGTGCCGAATTGGTGATCGCCACCGACGTCGACAACCCGCTGGTCGGGCCCACGGGTGCCACGAAGGTGTTCGGCCCGCAGAAGGGGATCCCGGAGGCGCAGGTGGTGCGCTGGGACGCGGCATTGGCGGCCTACGGCACCGTGACGGGTCGGATGGCGGCCTCGGCCGCCGGTGCGGGCGCCGCCGGCGGGTTGGGTCACGCGCTGCTACTGCTCGGCGCTGCGCGGCGTTCCGGGGTCGACGTTGTGGCAGAAGCGGTACGGCTGTCCGAGCGCACGGCGCATGCCGACCTGGTGGTGACCGGCGAGGGCTCCTTTGATCGGTCCAGCGCTGGCGGGAAGGTTCCGGCGGGGGTCGCGGCGCGTGCTGCCGAGGCGGGCCGCCCGTGCGTGGTTCTGGCCGGCCGGGTCGACCTGCAGAGTGCCGACGTACGGGCGCTGGGGGTCGACGCCGCCTACTCACTCGTGGAGACCCTCGGCGTCGAGCGGGCGCTGAGGGAACCCGCCGCGGCACTGGCCGATCTGGCTTCTCGCGTCGCACGTGCCCGGTCTCGATGAGTGCCGGCCGGTCCGTTGTCCAGTTGGGTTCATATCGATTTTGGTTCATATCGACGACGAGTTCGGCACGCAGCGCGGGGCGGCTGACCGCGCCACCCGCGCCGCGTGTACGCCAGCGCCGTAACCGTTGTCGATGTTCGTGACGACGACCCCCGGAGCACAGGAGCTGAGCATGGCGTGGAGGGCAGTTACACCGCCGGCAGCCACACCGTATCCGGTGCTTGTGGGCACGCCCACCAGCGGTGTGCCGACCAGTCCTGCGACCACCGACGGGAGTGCGCCTTCCATCCCGGCGACCACGATCAAGCAGTCAGCATGCGCGAGCTGTTCGCGGACCGCGAGAAGACGGTGCAGTCCGGCTACGCCGACGTCGTCGATTCGTTCGACTCCGGCACCATGCACTCGCGCCGCCACCGCGGCCTCCGCGGCCACCGGTCCGTCGGAGGTGCCGGCCGCCACCACGACGACCAGGCCGCGAGGCGGTGGCAGAGGGCCGAGGACGGCTGTTCGCGCGACGTTGTCGATCACGGCGCCGGGAAGTTCGGCGCGCACCGCCTCACGGGCACCGGCATCGAGGCGCGTTGCCAGAACCGCGCGGTCCGGGTGGCGCGCGTGCAGCTCCGCGAGCGCGCTGACGACCTGCACGACTGTCTTCCCTGGCCCGTACACCACCTCGGCGTCGCCGGTGCGGCGGGCCCGGTCGACGTCGAGTCGTGCCCAACCCAGGTCCACCGTCTCCGGGTGGTCCGACGTGTCCGGCATGCAGGCCGCCTCCCGCCATCGTTGCGTGGATTACACATTACATGCAATCGTTAGCGTCGTGGTATTCGATCGGGCCCGTCTCGCCGACAAGGCCTACCAGTGGATCAAGGACCAGATCCTCGCGCGCGAGCTCGTGCCCGGGCAGCGCCTGAGTGTGCCGGCGATCGCCGAGGAGCTCGACCTCAGCCGCAGTCCGGTGCGCGAGGCCGTACAGCGGCTGGTCCAGGAGGGGCTCAGCGAAGAGCGTCCCCACAAAGGCGCGGTGGTTGCCAGCGTTGACGTCCTGGAGCTGGTGGATCTGTACGAGGTGCGTGCGGCCCTCGAGGGTCTGTCGGCGCAGCGGGCAGTGCGTGCGCGGGACGCGATGCTGCTGGAGGAGCTCACGGCGATCCACCGTGACCACCGGGCGGCGGCAAACGACGGGCGACTTGCCGATGTGATCCGTGCCGACATGCTGTTCCACGGCCGCATCGCCGCAGCGGCCGGCAATGCCCAGCTCGTGCGCTCACTGGCGCCACTTCTGCAGCGGATGTCACTCGCGATGCTCGCTGGTGAGCAGGAGCGAACAGCCGAGGCCCTGTCCGAGCACGAGGCCGTCATCGAGGCTATTCGCGCCGGGGAACCGGAGAGAGCGCGAGATTCCATGACGGACCACCTGGAGCGGGTCCGAACACGGTTGCTGGCCAGGGTCTCGGACACGGAGGAAGTGGCACTGTGATCGGAAGGACCGGCGTGGTTGATCTCTTTGCCGTGCTCACCGGCGCCGACGCCGACGCGGCGGATGCGTTCACTGTCCAACTCGGCTCCGCACGGAGCGTCGCCGTGGCGTTCTCAGGGGGAGTCGACTCCTCGCTCACCACGGCCTTGGCCGCGCGCTTCCTCGGTCGAGATTCCGTCGTCGCCGTGCTGGGCGTCAGTCCGAGTCTGGCCGAGTCGGAGCACCGACGGGCACAGGAGACGGCAGCCGCAATCGGAGTGCCGCTGGTTGAGGTAGCCACCCAAGAGCTACAGGACGCCCGCTACGTCGCCAACGGTGGTGACCGCTGCTACTTCTGCAAGCGCGAGCTCTATACGCGGGCCTTCGCCGACGCTGTTCGCGCCACGGGCAGCGAGTTGCTGCTCAACGGAGACACTGCCGACGACCAGGTCGACGACGACCGGCCTGGGCGGCGGGCCGCAGAGGAGCTCGGCGTCCGGTCACCGCTCGCAGCCGCAGGCATCGGCAAGCAACAGGTGCGATCGCTCGCCCGTGCGCTCGGACTGCCCGTCTGGGACAAACCCGCGGCGCCGTGCCTGGCGAGCCGAATCGCGGTGAACATCCCAGTCACCGTGGATGTCCTCGCCCGCGTCGAGCGTGCCGAGACGGCGCTTCGCCGCCTCGGCCTCCGCGAGCTGAGAGTGCGTCACCTCGGGCGGCAGGCGCGGGTGGAACTCGGCGCCGACGACCTGACGCGCGTACGAACGCAGAGCCTGGACCAGCGGGTGCTCGATGCCGTGCGCGATGCCGGTTACCCGGCGGTGGTCTTGGCCGATACTCCGCTGCGACGGGCTTGAGCCGTGGCCGACGCGTGGTTGCAGTGTGCCTGCGGCGCCAGCGGTGACATGCTCCTCGGCGCGCTGCTGGACGCGGGCGCCTCACTCGCCGCGGTGCGCGCCTCGATTGCTGCGCTAGGGGTAGAGGGGATCGACATCACCCTCCAGCCCGTGCGTCGCGCAGGGATGGTCGCGATCAAGGCGCACGTCATCACGGCGGAGTCGCACCACCACCGCAGGTGGGCAGAGATTCGGCGAATGCTGGAAGGCACCCGGCTGCCCGACCGGGTCCGGGAGCGCGCTGTCGCAGTCTTCGAGCGGTTGGCCGAGGCGGAGGGCCTGGTCCACGGCGTCCCTCCCGAGAAGGTGCATTTCCACGAGGTGGGCGCACTCGACGCCATCGCCGACATAGTCGGCGTCTGCGCAGCCGTCGAGGACCTCGGTCTGCGCCACATCGGTGCGGACACGGTAGCGGTGGGCTCCGGCACTGTCCGCACGTCGCACGGCCTCCTCCCCGTACCGGCCCCGGCGGTGGTGTCGCTACTGAGCGCGACCGCAGCGACGATCGCTGCAGGACCGGTCGCACGGGAGCTGTGCACGCCCACAGGAGCCGCGCTGCTCGCCACGCTCGTGGACCACTGGGGTCCGATGCCTCCCATGCGAATCGCAAGCTCAGGCACCGGCGCAGGGACGGCTGACTTCCCAGAAGCCCCGAACGTCCTGCGCGTCCTCGTCGGCGATCGCGCGATGGAGGACGACGACATTCCGTTCGTCGGGTCGGTCCTGCTCGAGGCGAACGTCGACGACCTGGATCCACGACTGTGGCCGGCCGTCCTCGAACGGCTGATCGCCGCCGGCGCAGACGACGCCTGGCTGACGCCCGTGCTCATGAAGAAGGGTCGCCCTGCGCACACCGTCTCGGCGTTGACCTCGCCCGAGCTGGCGATGGCGGTTCGCGGCGCACTCTTCCGCGAAACCTCAACGATCGGCGTACGCGAGACACTCGTACGGAAGCAGGCGCTCGTGCGTACCGAGGGCACCGTGGAACTGGACGGCCATCGAGTGCGCGTAAAGTACGCACAGCTCGGCGGCGTCGTCGTCAACGCTCAACCGGAATACGACGATCTGGCCGATGTCGCCGCCACCACCGGCCGCCCGATCAAGGAGCTGCTGGCCCGAGCGGTGAGTGCTGTGAACTCGCGATGACTCTCAACCATCAAGACCGATGCGTGGACATCGGCTACCGGTCCACACAGCCGGCAGGCCGACACACGGTGGCGGTTGGTGGCCCGCGGATCGCGGCATTATGCAGGCAATCCGTGCCAAGTCGATCATGATGCTGGTCTGGAAGAAGGCGCAGGTTTCGCAGATGGCTTCGAAGGCGCAACGGCTTGGGCGTGAGGGAAATGCCGGCAACGGTGTTCGCCGGGTGAGCACGCCGACGACCGCCTCGCACCCCGCCGGCCGGAGTCGGCTCGCCTCCGTCGACGGCGAGCTGCTGAGTGCGCTGGATCGGGTCGCGCCGGGCACGACCCGGGCCCGCGCCAGCGATCGGCTCGGCATGGCTCACGACGCTTCGCACTACCTCCTCACCCCGCAGGCCGTCCTGGTGCCCCGGGACGCCGGCCAGGTGGCGGCGCTCATGCGCGCCGCGGCCGGGCTCGGTCTCGGCGTGACGTTCCGCTCCGGCGGCACCAGCCTGAGCGGGCAGGCCGGCACCGAGCATCTGCTCGTCGACGTGCGCCGGCATTTCCGCACGGTTGAGGTCCTCGACGGCGGCGCCCGGGTCCGGGTGCAGCCCGGCGCGGTGCTGCGCCAGGTCAACGCGCGCCTCGCCCCCTTCGGGCGCAGGCTCGGTCCGGACCCGGCCAGCGAGTCGGCGTGCACGATCGGCGGGGTCATCGCCAACAACTCCAGCGGCATGACCTGCGGCACCCACGCCAACACCTACCAGACCCTGGAGTCGATGACGCTCGTGCTGCCCAGCGGCACCGTCGTCGACACCGCCGCCCCGGACGCCGACGAGCGGCTGCGTGCCCACGAGCCGGCCCTGACCGCCGCCCTTGAGCGGCTGCGCGACCGGGTCCGCGGCAACCCGGACTCGGTCCGGCGCGTCACGGCGCAGTTCGCGATGAAAAACACCATGGGCTACGGCCTCAACAGCTTCCTCGACCACACCGCACCCGCGCAGCTCCTCGCCCACCTCGTCATCGGCAGCGAAGGCACCCTCGGCTTCGTCGCCGAGGCGGTCTTGCGGACCGTGCCGGTCCAGCCCGCCGCCTCGACCGGGCTGGTGGTCTTCCCGACGCTGCGCGAGGCGATGGCGGTCATGCCCGAGCTCGTGGCGGCCGCGCCGGCCGCCGTGGAACTGCTCGACGCCGAGTCGCTGCGGGTGGCGCAGGCGCTGCCCGGCCTGTCCGTGGACCGGCACGCGGCGCTGCTGGTCGAGTGGCAGGAACCGGACGGCGACCGGCTCACCGAGCGCGAGCACGAGGCGCAGCGGCTTTTCGGCGGCTGGAACCTCGCCGTCCCGGCCAGGTTGAGCCGGGACACGTCCGGCCGGGCCGGGCTGTGGCACATCCGCAAGGGCCTCTACGCCGCCGTCGCCGGGGCCAGGCCGTCCGGCACCGTCGCGCTGCTGGAGGACGTGGCCGTCCCGGTGCCCGTCCTCGCCGACCTGTGCGACGACCTGACGGCACTGTTCGACCGGCACCGGTACGAGCGCAGCGTCATCTTCGGCCACGCCAAGGACGGCAACCTGCACTTCATGCTCAACGATAAGTTCGGCGCCGGCGACGACGTGCAGCGCTATGCCGACTTCACCGAGGAGATGGTCGACGCCGTCCTCGCCCGCGGCGGCACGCTCAAGGCCGAGCACGGCACCGGCCGGGTCATGGCACCGTTCGTGCGGCGGCAGTACGGCGACGAGCTGTTCGACGTCATGCTCGAGGTCAAACGGCACTGCGACCCGGCCGGCACCCTCAACCCCGGCGTGCTGCTCACCGACGACCCGCATGCCCACCTGCGCCACCTCAAGCCGGTCGTCACCGTCGAGCCCGAGGTCGACCGGTGCGTCGAGTGCGGCTACTGCGAACCGGTGTGCCCCAGCCGCGACCTCACCACCACCCCGCGGCAGCGCATCGTCCTGCGCCGCGAGCTCGCCGCCGCCGAGGCCGCCGGCGACACCGCACTCGCCCGGCAGTTGGAGCGGGAGTACCGCTACGACGCCGTCGACACCTGCGCCGTCGACGGCATGTGCGCGACCGCCTGCCCCGTCCTCATCAACACCGGCGACCTCACCAAGCGGCTGCGGGCCGAGCATCACGGACGTGCGGCGCGGCGCACGTGGGGCACGGCGGCGAAGCACTGGGACACCACCACCCGGGCCATGAACCTCGCCCTGGACCTGGCGGCCGCGGCACCACCCGCCGTCGTGGAGGGCACCACCCGGGCGGCTCGCCGGATCGGCAACCCCGACGTCGTGCCGGCCTGGAGCCGCGACCTGCCCCGCGGCGGCGTCCGGCGCCGCGCCGCACCCGATCCGGCCGCCGGTGCCGTCTACCTGCCCTCGTGCCTCAACACCATGTTCGCCCCGGCCCGCGGCGGCGACGGCGTCATGGCCGCGGTGCGCAGGCTCGCCGACCGGGCCGGCGTCCGGCTGCACATCCCCGAGGGGGTGGGCGAGCTGTGCTGCGGCACCCCGTGGTCGTCCAAGGGTCTGCCGGACGGGTACGAGATCATGCGGCGTCGCGTCCGCGACGTCCTCGCCGCCGCGACAGACAACGGCCGGCTCCCGGTCGTCACCGACGCCGCCTCCTGCACGGAGGGCTTCGACCGGCTCCTCGCCGAGGTCACCCCGGCCGTCGAGGTCGTCGACGCCGTAACGTTCGTGGCCGAGCACGTGCTGCCGCGGCTGCCCGCCGGTCGGCGGCTGCCGTCGCTGGCGCTGCACCCCACCTGCTCCTCCACCCGCCTCGGCCTCGACGCCGCGATCGCCCGCATCGCCGGCGCGGTAGCCGAGCGCGTCGTCGTCCCCGACGGCTGGCAGTGCTGCGCCTTCGCCGGCGACCGCGGCCTGCTGCACCCGGAGCTCACCGCGTCGGCGACCCGCGCCGAGGCGGAGGCCGTCGCCCGCGACGGATGCGCCGCCCACGCCTCGGTCAACCGCACCTGCGAGATCGGGATGACCCGGGCCACCGGCCACACGTATCACCATCTGCTCGAACTGCTCGACCGGATCACCGCGACCGACTGACGCGAAGGCTCGGGCCACGCCGGTCGCCGAACCGCCTTCTAGCGGCATCGAAGAAGTAACGAGAATGAATGCCTTTTCCTATTTTACAGATGGGAAAACATGGTTTAATCAGCCGCATGCGTAGAACACGAACGCCACGATTGGCGGCCGCCGCCGTCGCGCTGCTCGGCCTCGCCGCATGCACCACCGCCACCGCGGAGCCCGACGACGGCGGCGGCGCGGGCACGCCGCGCATCACCATCGGCACCACCGACCAGGTCAGCAGCATCGACCCAGCCGGGTCCTGGGACGCCGGGTCCGGCACCGTCGAGTCCGAGGTGTACGCCACACTGCTCAACGCCCCGAACGGCACCACCGACGTCAAGCCCGACCTGGCCAGCTCGATCGCCCTGAGCGCGCCCACGACGTACACCGTTCAGCTCAAGCCGGGGCTCAAGTTCGCCAACGGCCACGACCTGACCAGCTCGGACGTCAAGTTCAGCTTCGAGCGGCAGCTGCGCATCGCCGACAAGAACGGGCCGTCGTCGCTGCTGTACAACCTCGCCTCGGTGGCTGCGCCGGCGCCCACCACCGTGCAGTTCACGCTGAAGTCGGCCAACGACTCGCTCTTCCCGCAGATCCTCACCACCTCGGCCGGCTTCGTCGTCGACGAGGAGGTCTTCCCGGCCGACAAGATCCTCGACGACGACGCGATAGTCGCGGCGAAGCCGTGGTCGGGGCCGTACGCTATCGACAGCTACGCCAAGAACTCCCTGGTGTCGTTCCGCCCCAACCCGGCCTACCAAGGCTTCCTCGGCACCCCGAAGAACCAGGGCGTGCTGCTGAAGTACTACACCGCCGCGTCCAACCTGAAGCTCGACCTGCAGCAGGGGGCCGTCGACGTCGTCTACCGCACGCTGACCATCCCCGACCTGCAGGACCTCGGCAACCGCCCGGACGTCGTCGTGCACACCGGCTCCGGCAACGGCATCCGGTTCATCGTCTTCGATCTCAAGACCCAGCCGCACGGCTCGGCGACCGCGCAGGCCGATCCGGCCAAGGCACTCGCGGTGCGCCGGGCCGCCGCCTCGCTCGTCGACCGGCCCCAGCTGGCCAAGCAGGTCTACAAGGGCACGTTCCAGCCGTTGTACTCCTACGTGCCCCAGGGCATCACCGGCGCGACCGAGTCGCTCAAGCCGCTCTACGGCGACAAGCAGGGCGGGCCCGACAAGGCGGCCGCTGCGGCGCTGCTGAGCGCCGCCGGGGTGGCCACGCCGGTCGCGTTGAACCTGCAGTACAACACCGACCATTACGGTTCCTCGTCGGAGGACGAGTATGCGCTGATCAAGACGCAACTCGAGGCGGGCGGACTGTTCAAGGTCAACTTGCAGTCGACGGAGTGGGCGCAGTACGGCAAGCAGCGCGTCGCCGACCAGTATCCGGCCTACCAGCTGGGCTGGTACGCCGACTACCTGGACGCCGACAACTACGTCGGGTCGTTCTTCGCCGCGGACAACTGGGTGAACAACGGCTACGACGACAAGGAAGTGCAGGCCCTCATCAAGCAGGAACAGACCGAGATCGACCAGGCCAGGCGCACCGAGCTGCTGCGCAAGATCCAGGACACGGTCGCTGCTGCCGTGCCGATCCTGCCGCTGCTGCAGGGCTCCACCGCGATCGTGACCCGGGCCGGCATCGAGGGCGTGCCCAAGCAGCTCGACAGCGCGTACCAGTTCCGCTGGGCCGAGCTCAGCCGGCGCTGAGCGGCGGTCACCGGTGCCCGGACTCGCCCGCTACCTCGCCGTTCGGTTCCTGCTCATCTTCCCGACCGTGTTCGCCCTGGTGACCGCCGTGTTCTTCCTGATGCGGCTCACCGGGGACCCGGTCACCAACGCGCTCGGCGACCGGCTCACGCCGGCGCAGTTGCAGCAGCGGCTACACCAGGCCGGCTACGACCGCCCGCTGTTGGTGCAGTACCTCGACTTCCTCAAGGGGGTGGCCACCGGCGACCTGGGCCGCACCGCGACCGACAACCGGTCCGTGGCCGACCTGCTCGGCACCTACGGCACCGCCACGCTCGAACTGGCCGGCTACGCCCTGGCCATCGCGCTCGTCGTCGGCCTGCCGCTGGGCCGGCTGGCGGCCTACTACCGCGACCGCGCACCGGACGTCGTGCTGCGGCTCTCGGCGATCCTGGCCTACGCCACCCCGGTGTTCTTCGTCGGGCTGGTGCTGAAGCTGGTGTTCTCGGTGTGGCTCGGCTGGTTCCCGGTGGCCGGCCGGGCCAGCACCGAGGTCCAGCTTGAGCTCGCACACCGCTCCAGCGTGACCGGCATCTATCTGGTCGACGCGCTGCGCAGCGGCGACGGCGGCGCCGTCCTCGACGTGCTGCGCCACGCGGTGCTGCCGGCCGTCGCGCTCGGCCTGCTGGTTGCCGGGATCTTCCTGCGGCTGGCGCGCACCAACCTCATCGGCACGCTGTCCGCCGACTACGTCACCGCCGCCCGCTCCCGCGGCGTCACCGAGGCCCGGCTGCGCAACCGGCACGCCACCCGCCCGGCTCTGGTGCCGGTGATCACGGTCCTGGGGCTGCAGATCGCCGGGCTGCTCGGCGGGGCGGTCCTCACCGAGACCACGTTCGAGTGGAAGGGCCTCGGCTTCGAGTTGGCGCACTACCTCACCGCCCGGGACTACGTCGCCGTGCAGGCCCTCGTCGCGGTCTTCGCGGTCGTGGTCGCGGTGGCGAACTTCCTCGTCGACGCCGTCGCGGCGCTCGTGGACCCGAGGGTGCGGTACTGACATGGCCGTACCGCTGCTGAAGAACGTCTCCGGCGTCCAGCGCGGCATGCTGGTCGCCGGCGCGGCCCTGGCCGGGCTGTTCGCCGTCACGGCGCTGCTGGCGCCGGTGCTGGCACCGCACGGCTTCGCCGAGCTCACCTCCGGCGGGGTGCTGTTCGGCTCGCAGGTCCGCCCGGGGCCGGGCCATCCGCTGGGCACCACGGTCACCGGCTACGACGTGCTGTCACGCACGCTGTGGGGGGCCAGGACCGCGCTGCTGGTGGTCGTCCTCGGGGTGGTCCCGGCGCTACTGGCCGGGGTGCTGCTCGGCCTGGTCTCGGGCTACGTCGGCGGGCGGCTGGACCGAGCGCTGGTCGGCGCGGCCGACGCCGTGTACGCGTTCCCGTCGCTGCTGCTAGCCATCCTCGTTGCGATCGCGGTCAGCCACGGCCGGTCGAGTCTGACGGGCGGGCTCGCGGCGGCCGGGGTGTCGGTGACCGCGGTGTTCGTGCCGCAGTACCTGCGGGTGGTGCGGGCCGAGGTGGTACGGGTCAAGGGCGAGGCGTTCGTCGACGCCGCCCGGGTCATCGGCGCAGGCCGCGGGCGGATCATGTTCCGGCACGTGCTGCGCAACTCGGTGCGCAGCCTGCCGGTCGTGGTCACCATCAACGCCTCCGAGGCCATCCTGACCCTGGCCGGGCTGGGGTTCCTAGGCTTCGGCATCGAGCCCAACTCGGCCGCCGAGTGGGGCTACGACCTGAACAAGGCCGTGCCGGACGTCACCGCCGGCATCTGGTGGACGGCGGTACCGCCCGGCGTCGCGATCGTGCTGGCCGTCCTCGGTCTCACACTGATCGGCGAGAGCCTCGCCGACCTCGCCGACCCCCGGCTGCGGGAGGCCTGGTGACCACGCTGCTGCGGATCGAGGACCTGCATGTGCGCTTCGCCGCCGTCGGTGGCGGCGACGTCGCCGCAGTGCGCGGGCTCGGCCTTACCGTTGCCTCCGGGGAGATCGTCGCGCTGGTCGGCGAGAGCGGCTCCGGCAAGACCGCCAGCGCGAAGGCCGTCCTGGGGCTGCTGCCGCGCAGCGCCACCGCCACCGGCCGGGTGCTGCTGCGCCCGGCGGACGGCTCGGCGCCGCAGGACGTGCTCGGCCTCGACGCCCGGCAACTGCGCCGGCTGCGCGGCACCGCGGCCGCCATGGTGTTCCAGGAGCCAGCAACCGCGCTGAACCCGGTGTACCCGGTCGGCTGGCAGATCGCTGAGGGGTTGCGCGCGCACGGCGTGCGCGGCCGGGCGGCCCGGCGGGCCCGCGCGGTCGAGCTCCTCGACGCCGTCGGCATCCCCGAGCCGCACCGCCGGGCCAGGCACTACCCGCACCAGTTCTCCGGCGGCCAGCAACAGCGGGTGCTCATCGCCGCCGCGCTCGCCCTCGACGCCCGGCTGCTCATCGCCGACGAGCCGACCAGCGCGCTCGACGTGACCGTCCAGGCCGAGATCCTCGACCTGCTGCGCCGCTGCGCCACCGACCTCGGCACCGGCATCCTGCTCATCACCCACGACATGGGCGTGGTCGCCGACGTCGCCGACCGGGTCGCGGTCATGCACCGGGGACGGCTGGTCGAGCAGGCGCCGGCCGGCGAGCTGTTCGCCGCGCCCGCGCACGACTACACCCGGCGGCTGCTGGCCGCGATCCCGGTGCCCGGCCGCTCCGCGCTCGGCGACGCCGCGCCGCGTCCGGCTCCCGCCGGGGCGGCCGAGCCGGTGGTGAAAGCCGAAGGACTGGTCGTGCAGTACCCGCGGGTGCTGGGCCGGGTCGGCACCCGTGCAGTCGACGGGGTGAGCTTCCGCATCGCCGCCGGGGAGATCCTCGGGCTGGTCGGGGAGAGCGGCTCCGGCAAAACGACGATCGGCCGGGCGGTCGCCGGGCTGGTCCCGGTCGCGGCCGGCACGCTGAACGTGCGGACCGGACCCGGCGAGCTGGGCTATGTCTTCCAGGACCCGGCGAGCAGCTTCAACCCCCAGCTGACCATCGGCGACAGCATCGCCGAACCACTGCGCGTACACCGCCGTGACCTGGACCGGGCTGCCGTGGCCGGCCAGGTCACGGAACTGCTCGACCTGGTCGAGCTGCCGGCCGGGCACGCCGCGCGGTACCCGCACGAGCTCAGCGGCGGCCAGCGGCAGCGCGCGGCCATCGCCCGGGCCATCGCGCTGCGCCCGCGGCTGCTCATCGCAGACGAACCCACCTCCGCCCTGGACGTCTCGGTCCAGGCGACGATCCTGGAGCTGCTCATGCGCCTACACCGCGAGCGAAACTTCGCCGCCCTGTTCATCAGCCACGACCTGGCTGTCGTCGAGGCGGTCGCCGACCGCGTCATGATCCTGCACCGCGGCGTCGCCGTCGAGACCGGCGAGACCCGCCGGGTGATGCGGGAGCCGAGCCATCCGTACACCCGCCGCCTCCTCGACGCAGCCCCGCTGCCCGACCCGGCCCGGCAGTCCGAGCGCCGCGCCCGGCGCACCGTGCCCGCCGGTCCGGTCCGATGAGCACCCAGGCGGCGCCGGCCAGCCGCAGCGAGATCCTGGTCGAGCGGGTACTCGCCGCGATGCCGGTCATCGACGGGCACAACGACCTGCCGACCGCGCTGCGGGCCACCGCCGGCTACCGCGTCGAAGGCCTCGACGGGCACCGCCCGGAGCTGCACACCGACATACCCCGGCTGCGCGCGGGCGGGGTCGGCGGGCAGTTCTGGAGCGTGTACGTGCCCTCGCACCTGCCCGAGCCGGAGGCCGTTGTGGCCACGCTGGAGCAGATCGACGCCGTGTACCGCCTCGTCGCCGCCTACCCGGACGTGTTCGCGGTCGCGTACACCGCGGGGGACGTGCGGCGCGCGATCCGTGGCGGGCGGATCGCCTCGCTCATCGGCGTCGAGGGCGGTCACAGCATCGCCGGCTCGCTCGGTGTGCTGCGGACCCTGGCCCGACTGGGCGTCCGCTACCTCACGCTGACCCACAACGACAACACCGCCTGGGCCGACTCCGCCACCGACGACCCGTCCGCCGGCGGCCTCAGCGACACCGGCCGCACCGTCGTGGCCGAGCTCAACCGCCTCGGCGTCCTGGTCGACCTGTCCCACGTGGCCGCGTCCACCCAGCGCGACGCGCTGGACGTCTCCGTCGCGCCGGTCATCTTCAGCCACTCCGGGGTCCGGGCGGTCAACGACCACCCGCGCAACGTCGCCGACGCCGAGCTGCGGCGGCTGCGCACCAACGGTGGCGTCCTGCAGCTCACCTTCGTACCGGCCTTCGTCTCCCCGGCTGTCGCCGAATGGACCGAGGAGGCCGCCGCCGAGCGGCGCCGACACGGCCTGCCCGCAATCCCGTGGACCTGGCCGCGTGCGCCGCGGCCGGGCGAGGACGCGGCCGCCCTCGCCGCCGAGCAAGCCCGGGCGCGGGCCCTGGCGGGCAGCCCTGACGAACGCTTCGCGCGCTGGCTGGTCGCGCACCCGCGCCCTGAGGTGTCGATCGGCGAGGTGGTCGCGCACGTCGAACACGCCCGCGAGGTGGTCGGGGTCGAGCACCTCGGCCTCGGCGGCGACTACGACGGCGTCGACTGGCAGCCGGCCGCGCTGGCCGACGTGTCCGGCTACCCGCGCCTGCTGCACGAGCTGGCCGAGCGCGGCTGGAGCGCCGCGGAGCTGGAGGCCCTGACCGGCCGCAACGTGCTGCGCGTGCTGCGCGACGCCGAGGACGTCGCCGAGACCCCGCTGTGGCCCGAGGTCGCCGTCTGAGCGCCCCGGGCGGCGGCCGGGCCGATCTGGCTGTGCTGGCCTGTTGCGCGGGCGCCGGTTTTGCGACGCTGCTGGACTCGGCGGTCGTCAACTACGCGGTGCCGCACCTCGGAACCGAACTCGCAGCACCGACCAGCGGGGTTCAGTGGTTTCTGTCGGTCTACTCGCTGACGTTCGGTCTCGGCCTGGTTCCCGGTGGGCGGCTGGGCGACGCACTGGGGCGCCGGGTCCTGTTCGTGCTCGGTCTTGCGCTGTTCGCGATCGGTGCACTCGCCTCGGCAACGGCGCCCGGCATCTGGTGGGCGGTCGCCGCACGCGCCGTCCAGGGACTGGGCGCCGGACTGATCAGCGCACAGGTGCTCGGGATCATCCAGGACCAGTTCACCGGTCTGCGGCGGGTGCGTGCGCTGGCCGCGTACAGCGCCGCCGGCGCCGCCGCCGCGGTGGTCGGACCGCTCGGCGCCGGGCTCGTGCTCGCGGCGGCACCCGACTATCTCGCATGGCGCGCCGTGCTGGCCCTCAACCTGCCGTTCGTCGTGGCCACGCTCCTGCTCACGATCCGGTTCATCCCACGCCGAACGCGGCATGCGCAACGGGTGGATCTCGATCTCCCGGCGATCATCCTGGTCGCCGGCTTCGTGCTGCTGGTCACCGTGCCCGTGATCGACCCCGGCATCGACGGCAGCCGGCTCTGGGCCGTCGTCGGCGCGTGCGCCGTCCTGGCGGCGGCAACCGGCGCCTGGGAGTATCGCTACGCCGCCCGCGGCCGCACTCCCCTGTTCGTCCCCGCGCTGATGACCTCGCGCGGGTTCGTGGTGGGCAACCTGATCGCGCTCTTGTGGTTCGGCGGCCTGCTGGCCCACTCCACCGTGCTGACGATCTACCTGCTGCAGGGCCTCGGCTGGAGTCCGCTGGTGGTCGCCGCTGCCCTGATCCCGGGCGCGCTCGCGCGGATCGCCGCGTCGTCGGTCAGCTCACGCGTCTTCGGCCGGCTCGGCGTGCGGACCCTGCCGGTCGCACTCGTGACCCAGGTCGCCGGAACGGCGGCGCTGGTCGCCGTGAGCACGACGTTCACCCGGAACGCTTTCATAGCCGCGATCATCGCGCTCGAGATCATCATCGGCATCGCCTCGGCCATCCTCGAACCGCCGCTGCGGGCCATCACGCTGAGCTTCGCTCCAGCGACCCACCACGGCGTCGCGGCCGCCTTCCTGCAACTGACCCAACGGCTGTCGGCGACGTTCTGCATCGCACTTGTGACCGGTGTTGTACTCACCACAGACCTGCAGATCGTCACCGCCGACGGCCTGCAGCACGGCCTGCTCATCTGCTTCGGCCTCGTCGTGGTCGCCTGCGTGCTGTCCTTCAGCCCGGCGCTGAGGATCGCCGCTCAGTCCCACGGCACGGCTCCCGATGCCGCCAACGTCTCAGTTGCGGACGCGGCCGAACTCGCCCAACGGGTCGCCGGTGGTGCCGTGGATCGCCCGGATCCAGCCCGATAGGTGGCCAGGTCACGGATGCCTACGCTCGCGAACACCCTGCGAGCTGGGCTTTTGCACCCTCGCCGGTTGCCGGCGAGGGTGCTTTGTGTCTACGCACCCGGTTACGGTGAGGCCGACCGGGTGATGTCGAGCCGAACACCGAGGTCAGGCAGCTGCTCCCGCCATCGTCCTGCACGACTCGGCACAGGTGCGGCACATTTCCGCGAGCTTGCGCATCTGCGCGTCGTCCGGCATTCGGCTAGTCGCCATGTCGGCGCACATCATGCAGGCCCGCATGCACATCGCACTCATTTCCATGTGCATCGGCGACATGCGAGACATCATGTCGGCGCACAGCCTGCTGATCTCTGCGCAGTCCATCATCATCCGCATCATCTGCGCGTCCATCATGGCGCCCGGCATGTCCATACAGTACGCGATCGTCTGCTCACACATCGTTGAGCACGTCATGCAATCCTCGATCGCCTTCTGCATGCTCTTGTCCATCTTTTCGGTGTGATGCATAATTTTCCCCCATTTGCAAGGTCCGCGCTGATACACGTTTTCCATGCTCATTCAACACCCGAACCAGTGCCGTGTCCTGCGAAAACGCACATCGCGGCCCAGGCACGCAGATGCTTGAAGCGGCTCCACCGGCGAGGAGCGGCTGGGCTAACCCAGCCCTCGTCGGCCGCAGCAGGGACGGTGACGCGGACCTGCCCAGCGATCAGTCAAGGGCAACACCGGCCCCTTCCGCGCCGGCCGACGCCGCGTCGTCGACCGCCCTGACACGCGACGCGGTTGCGCTCGCAGGCGCCGCACCTCCGGCTGCCCAGGCGCGCAACGCCGTTGCCGGTATCCGGGCATGCGGCAGCACCGGGACCCCGCCCAAAAAGACGCCGGTCACGCAGCCGGGTCGCTCGAACAGCGTCAGGTCGCCGGGGTCCTGGTCGAGCAACAGGGCATCGAACAGGTAGCCCGGGGCGATCCGGCCGAGCCGGTCCTCGACGCCGCAGAGCCGGGCACCGTTGACAGTGGCGGCCAGCAGCGACTCAGCGGCGGTGAGGCCGGCCCGGTGCAGGTACGAGATCTCCGCCAGGTTGGCACCGTGCTGGTCACGATCACCGAAGTCGCTGCCCAGCGCGATGCTGACGCCGGCATCGCGGGCGATGGCGATCGTGTCGCCCAGCGCCGCCACGGTGGTCCGGGCACGGTCGGCCGCCCACGGCGGCAGCTCGCCCCGCTCGGCTCGCCGGCCCAGCTCGTTGTAGATCGACAAGGTCGGCACCAGCGTGACCCCCTTCGCCGCCAGCAGCCCGGCCTCCCGCTCGGTCAGTCCGATTCCGTGCTCGACGGAACGTGCCCCGGCCTGTGCTGCGGCGGCTACTGCCCGGGCACCGAGCGCTTGCACCATGACCCCGCGCCCGTACGTGCTTGCCTCGTGCACCGCCGCGGCGAGATCGTCGGCGCTGAACTCCAGGTCCGGGTCGCCGGGGCGCGCAGACATGATCCCGCCGCTGCCGAACAGGTGCACCCAGTCGGCGCCGGCGCGCACCAGCTCCCGGACCGCGTGCCGGACCCCGCCCGGCCCGACGAGGTGGCTCGGGCGCCCGGGATAGGTGGGGACGGTGACCTCGACCGGGGCCTCGAGTCCGGGCCCGCTGAGGTTACCGTCGCCGAGGCCGGCGGTCCGGCTCAACCCGACCACGGAGACCGCGAGCCGCGGTCCGGAGATGTGTCCGGCCTCCAGCGCGGCGCGGATCCCCGCGTCGGCGCCACCGGCGTCGCGGACGAACGTGACACCGCCCGCCAGCGTCCGGCGCAAGATCGCCGCAGTCTCAAGGATGCGCTCCGACAGCGACCTGACCACGAGCTCGAATGGGTCGTACGTGGCGAACGTGACATGGGCGTGGCAGTCGAACACGCCCGGCATCAACCACAAGCCTTCGGCGTCGATGTCGCAGGACAGTGCGGAGCGTGGCAGGTTGGTGGCGACCGCCGCGATGTGCTGGCCGCGTACCGCCACGTCCACGGGGTCGGAGAAGTAGCCGTGGCTGTCCAGCGCGCGCACGCCGCGCAGTACGAAGCCGTGCAACTGGGTCCGGGTCATGGTGCTGGTTCCTGCCTGTGTTGGGGGCACGCCTGCCGGGGTCGGTTGACGACCGGCAGACTCGGCCAGGCCTGATCCTCGAGCTGCGTTGAGCCGGGACTCACCAGGTGGAGAAGCTGGCCGGGTGGCGACGCCTCACGGTCACCGTCGCGCCCCGTCGGTCAATGGGCGGGTCAATGGTGGGTAGGACAGCCCATGGTCGAGACACGGCAGGTGTCGATGTACCAGCGCCGGACCAGATCGCGCGCCTGGGCACGGCGGACAGCACGGTTACCGACCGGCTCCCCACAAGTACCCATAGCGATCCTTCACGTACGCTTCCAGCGAGTGCCAATGCACTCCGTCACCTCAGCCCAGACTACCCACATGGGCTCGACACGCCGCTGGGCTGCGCGTTGTGCCCAACAATCGGGACGCGCACAACCCCGGCGGTCAACTGATAGTGACCGTGCCGGTGCTGCTCGTGCGTGCCACGAACAGCTACCCGCCCGACGACGTGGTCGCCGAACTCGCGCCGGGTGCCCGGATCAGCGCACAGCCTCCGACATCGACAATCATCACGCCCCGGCGCGAGCGCTGCGGACGAGCGATGGCACGGCGATGCAGGCCGAAGAGCATGATCGCGACCGCGGCGCCGGTAACGACCCACAGGGCGCCGGGGCTGAACACATCGCCGCCGCTCGAATACGAGTCGTCGGAGACCGAGATCGCGTTACCGGCGTCACGCGACAGCGCGAGCAGGAACAGCCCGATCACCGCACCGCCGGCGGCGACCACCGCCGGACCCAGCGCCCGGTACGCGGGCGTCGGCGGCGCCCCCGGCGTGCCGCCGACCACAACACCGGTGACCATGGCCAGCAGGACGAGCACCGATTTGGGCAGCAGCGGGGTGAGCAGGCCGGCAAGGAACGGCGGCGCCACCGGATCGTAGGAGTCGCGGACGAGCAGCGACAGCACGGCGAACATGGCGACCCTCGAACACCGCTACCTACCGAGTTCCTGCTGAGATCACCTCACGTCTTCTCGGACCCGGACCCGATCAATCAGGGCTTGCGGGCCACGGCACCGTAGGCATCGATCCGCTCGGCTTGGGGGTCATCCGGACGCCACAGGGTGATCGGCGCCATGCCAGGCTCCACCATCGCCAGTCCCTCGAAGCAAGCTGCCAACTGCTCGGGGCTGCGCAGGATGTACGGGACTCCGCCGCTGTCCGCCAGCTTATCGGCGCCCTCGACCACGGCCGTACTGGTGTCGGTGCCGTCCCACAGCACCAGGTGGCTGCCGGACGCGGCGGGACTCATCATCCTGTCCACGATCGAGCGCACCACGTCCAGGTCGGGCTCGTAGCCCATCACACCCATGAACATCACGGCGATCGGCTTCTGGAAGTCCAGCGTCTGCGCCGCCGCGGCGAGAATCTTGTCCGGATCGTGGTAGTCGGCCTCCACATAGGAAATCGGCCCGTTGGAGGCGGAACTGACCAGCAGCGCGCGTGCGTGCACCAGCACCATCGGGTCGTTGTCGACGTACAAGACCCGAGTCTCGGGCGCGACCCCCTGGGCGACCTCATGAGTGTTCTGCATAGTGGGCAGGCCGGTCCCGACGTCGATGAACTGCCGGATGCCAGCTTCGGCGGCCAGGAAACGCACGACACGAATGAGGAACCGCCGCGACTGCCGCGCCATGACGGCGATCTCCGGATACACCCCGGCCACCGCGTCCCCAGCGGCCCGGTCAGCCTGGAAGTTGTCCTTACCGCCCATCCAGTAGTTCCACATCCGTGCCGCATGTGGCACGTCAATCTGAAGCTTCGAGGCAAGCTCGGCATCAATCTCGGTCATGGCCAGGCTCCTATGCGAGGGGACCGTCGTCTGTGCGGACCGTTGCGGCGATCGTGAGCGGTCCGATCGTACGTGTATGTGCGCTCGAAGACGTACCCGAGCCACGACTTCGGCCAATTGACGTGCGCATCATGAAGCCGCACTGGACGGTGGGCCGGATCGAGCGACGGCGGTGGCGCGGTCCACGTGTCAGCCGGTAGTAGCGGCGCAGCCGCGACGCCACCACCTCTTCGCGGTCGACCTCGATCAGCCCTTCGATCCGGAGCCGGTCGAGGGTCGTTGCAAACTCTTGCAAGAATCTGCAACGACCCTTCAATCACCCCCGGTTTTGCTACTTCCAGGTGTCGTTGCTCGTGCGGATGCCGGTCGGCGGGGTGGTGAAAGTGCGGTTGCCGCCGGACTCCCAGGTGATCGTGCCGTCGGGGTTCTTCTTGATGTACTTGTACTCGACAGCGGTGTTGGGCGGCAGGACGACGGTGGCGCGCCAGGTCGGATAGTCGGCGGACGACATCGGGATCGCGTTGGCCGGGTTCCAGCTGCCGAGGGCGGGGACGTTGCCCACGAGGTAGACGTTCTGGCCCCAGGAGGTGCTGGCGCTGACGTTGAAGGACGCGGTGACCTGGGTCGTGGGGGTGTCACCGCGGAAGGTCTCGGTGATGGCGAGCGTACCGCTGGCCGGGGTGGTGAAGATGCGGTTGGCGCCGGACTCCCACGTGACGGCACCGGCGGCGGTCTTCTTGATGAACTTGTACTCCACCGCGGTGGACTTGGGCAGCTCGATCACGCCGCTGAAGGAGTTGTTGCCCTGCGCGGTCAGCTTGATCGCGCTGGCCGGGGCCCACGAGCCCAGCGCCGGGATGCTACCCACCACGTAGACGTCCTGCCCGGCGGCCGGGGTGGCGGTGACCTTGAAGGTGGTGGAGACGGTGTCCGTGACCGGCCCCGGCACGTAGGTGTCGGTGCGGGTGACGGTGCCGGTCGCAGGTGTCGCGAACGTGCGGGCGGCAGACTCCTGCTGGACGACCGTCGCGCCCTCCTTGACCAGGTACCGGTAGGAGACCGTCGTGGTGGCGGGCAGGTCGACGGTCGCCCCGTAGGTGCCGTTGCCGTTGGCGGTCAGCGCCAACGCGGCGGCGGTGTTGCCGTTGCCGAGTGCGGCGGTGTCGCCCACGACGTGCAGCGTCTGACCGGCGGCCAGCGAGGCTGTCACAGTGAACGTGGTGGCGACCTTCGTGGTGTTGGTGGTCGCTTTGGCGTTGACGTGGATGGCGACCGCGTTGTTGGCGGGGATGGTGACGGTGGCCCGGCCGGCGGAGACGCTCACCACCGTCCCGGTGCAGCCCGACCCGGTCACGGTGCCGGAGATGACATCACAGTAGTCACCGTCGGCCAGGCCGGTGACGAACTGGGCAGTGGCGGCGCTGCCGGAGTCGTTGATGCCGATCCAGCCGCGGTTACCACGGTGGAAGCCGATGACGTTGCTGTTGACCGCCGTGAAGTCCGAGATGGTCTTGACGGACTTGGCCGCGTTGGCCCAACCGACCATGCCCTTGATCCCGGTGGTCTGGGTCAGGCAGTTCCAGCCGTTCCCGCAGACGGTGTCGGTAACGTATCCATTGCCGTCGGACGGTGGTGACTGGTTGCGGTTGGACCAGGTGAAGCTGTCGTAGACCGAAGGCTTGCCGTGCGGGTAGGCGAGCACGAAGTAGTTTGCCAGGGTGTAGTCGGTGCCGTTCTTGTAGGACAGCACGACGCCGTCGCGCTCCAGGTCGTGGTTGGTGACCATGGCGAACACGTTGGCGCTGGGCGCATCGAGATCCCAGCTCGGCAGGCTTGCGAGGTTGGCGATCGAACCCTGGAACTGCGCCCTGACGCCCTTGGCGTAGGCGAAGTCCAGCACGTCGCCGTTGCCGATGAAGGCGCGTGCCTTGAGCGCGTCGTTCGAGGCGCCGTCGAAGATCTCCTGCGCGACGTACGGGCGCTTGTTCTCCGCGACCGTGTTGCGCAGCTTGCCGACGATCGCTGCGAAGTCGTCCTTCTTCACGTGCTTGACCGCGTCGACGCGGAACCCGTCGACGCCCAGGTTGAGCAGGTCGTTGAGGTATCCGGCGATCGTGTTGCGGACGCTTTCCTTCTCGGTGTACAGGTCCGCCAGCGCCAGCAGCTCGCAGCTGGCCACCTGGGCCTCGTTGTTCCAGTCGTTGATGCCGCCCGAGGTCGGGCAATTGTCGCCCGGGTGGTGGAAGTCGCCGTACCCGTACGGCACCCCGGGGAAGCTGTAGCCCGGGCCGGAGAAGTCGGTGCCGGCGTACCCGACCACGGACTCGGGGTTGTTCACGCCGGCCATGTGGTTGACGACCGCGTCGACGTACACTCGCACGCCCGCGGTGTGGCATGCGGTAACCATGTCGGCGAACTGCTGGCGGTTGCCGAGCCGGCTCTCCAGCTTGTAGGAGACCGGCTGGTACACCTCGTACCACGGGTGCACCCCGTCACTGCTGTTCGGCAAGCTGACCGACTCCTGCGGCGGCGCGACCTGCACCGCGCCGAACCCGGCCGGGCCGAGGTGGTTCGTGCACGCCGCGGCGACGGACCGCCAGTTCCACTCCCAGAGGTTGGCCGTCACCTCGCTGTCGTTCAGCGTGACGGCGGCGCCGGCGGGCGCTGCGGTGGTCACCGTGGCCAGCGTGGTGAAGCCGGCAGCTGCGACGGCGGCGGCGAGCAGCATGTGGCGGAACCGGCTGCGCACGTGCGGTCTTGCTCGATTCATGAGGCAATGGCCTTCCGAGACGAAACGACGCATTGGCGGTATGGACGGCCGTCCGGTACGAGAACAATGAATGATCCCTGCAAAATCTGCAAGAGCTTGCAGGCACCATGCTGCGACCCACCGGCGATCCAGCTGTCGCAGTGGGTCATTCGCCCGATAGACACGCATACGTCGGAACTCAGCCGTTTGTGGGCGGTAGCGACGCGGTGACGCCCGCGTCGGCCGGTTGACCCCCAGTCGTTGAGGGCGTGAGGTCCCGGGGACGTCGGAGCGTGGCACGGCAGGCGACTTGAGGTGGGCGTCGCTGCCGGGTGGGTGATGTCGTGGTGAGAAATCCCAGCCGATTGCCGCACGCCCAGGTCAGGAACTGCCAACATTGGTCCGAGGCCGGTCCAGGGCGTCTGCCCTGCGGAAATTCCGTGTTGTGAATACGTCGTCAGGTCGTTGCGTCGGTCGTCGAGATCGATCGTGAAACTGGTCGACAAAGAGTCCGTGTCGAAGCCGAACCCGATGGAGCTTGAGTGTAATTCGCGCCAGGACGGCGCCGTACGCCCTGCCAAGCAGGGACGACGCCATTTCTTGGCGCCACGCCGCCCGGGCCGCGGCGGCGGTTTTGCCTCCATCGACACGAGGATTCTTCGCGGGCACAACCTGCGCATATTTGCGTTTCCTGGCCAGCCATACATGTTCACCGATGCTGCCCACCGAGGCCGATTACAACGCCGCCCCATCGAGATCTGACTGTTTTCTACACGTCAAGGAGTACAACGCCGGGTGAACTCCGCACTGCTGGTCTGCGATCCGGCGCATTTCCGGATCGACTACGAGATCAACCCGTACATGCACACCGAAATGCAACCGGACCAGGACGCCGCGACCGCCGAGCACGCATCGATTGTGGTCGCACACCTGGTGGCGGGTCGCCGCGTCGAATACATGATCGCGGCGCCGGAGTGTCCGGACATGGTCTTCACCGCCAATGCCGCCCTGATCCGCGGAGACCGTGCGGTGCTCGGCTACCCGCCGCCCGAGCGCAAGGCCGAAATGCCGTATTTCCAGGAGTGGCTGGCCGGCCGCGACTACGACGTCATCGAGGCGTCGTATCCGTTCAGCGGCCAAGGCGACGCTCTCGTCTGCGGCGACCTGCTGCTCGCCGGCTACGGGCAGCGCACCGACCCGCGCATGCACGCCGTCCTCGCCCGCGAGCTCAGCTACGACGTGGTGCCGTTGCGCACCGTCAGCTCCCGCTGGTACGACCTCGACCTGGCCGTGGCGGTCGTCGACCACTCGCGCACCCTGGCGTACTGTCCGCAAGCGCTCGACGATCCCAGCTGCCAACGCCTGCGCGGCCTTGGGCTCGATCTCATCGAGGTGTCCGTCGACGAGGCGGCGCGGCTGGCGCTCAACCTGATCAGCGACGGCACCACCGTGACCATGTCCCGGGGAGCGCCCCGACTGGCCGCCGCGCTGCGCGAACGCGGCCTGCACGTGGTCGAGCTCGACACCACCGAGCTCGCCAAGGGCGGCGGAGGGATCCGCAGCACCGCGCTGACACTCGACAACCCGGACCCTGGAAGGCCGAGGTGACAGCTCGGCTACAGCCCGCGGGCTTCGACGTCCGCTACGTCGGCCCGGACGAGGACCCGACCCAGCCAGCCGAAGACACGCATCGATTCTAGTGGAACTATCCGCCATGCACGGACAAGGCAAACGAGGTACGGACCATGAAACGCCGCAACTTTCTCATCAGCGCGAGCACCGCCGGCATTCTGGCCGGTCTGGCCAGCGGGGCCGGGGTTGGCTACGCCTCGTCGTCCAAGAACCGGCCGTTGGCCCTGGTCTACCGTGGCCCCGCAGCCTATCCCGGCTGTTCGGAGGCTGTGGCCGCTCTCCTGAGCAGCGCGCCGACCGGGTTTCGCATCCAGTTCTGCGGCCCCGACGAGAACGTGCAACCATCGGCCGACGCGCTCGCCGCAGCCACCATCTACGCCCAACCCGGCGGCGGGGAGGTGAAGTCGGCCTGGCGCAGCCTACGCGCATACTCGGACGACGTCCGCGACTTCGTCAACAACGGCGGACGCTACCTCGGGTTCTGCCTGGGGGCATACCTCGCCGGTGGCAACCCCGGCTTCGGCCTGCTCACCGGGGTCGCCGTCGAGAGCCACATCCGCAGCGCCAAGGCCAGCGTGCGTGGAACCGACGGCACGGTCGTCGGCGTTACCTGGCGGGGTCAACGGCGACACATGTACTTCCAGGACGGTGCGCATTTCCGGCTCCAAGGCAGCGCACCCGCCACCGTGCTCGCCACCTACGACAGCGGCGCCGCCGCCGCGGTCATCACCGCCTGCGGCGCAGGACGGGTCGGCCTGGTCGGCCCCCATCCGGAAGCCGACCTGTCGTGGTACACCAACGGCATGGCCAACCCCGACGGTATCCACTTCGACCTCGGCCACGACCTGATCGAAAGCACCATCAACTGAACGCCCGTGCCGACAACCTCATCCGCGCCGGTAGGCCGGCGCATGGGACGCGGCGCGACGGTGTGGGCGGCGGTCACCCGTCCAGGGTGCCGGTTCGCGGGCACCCAGTGTGACTTGCGTGTGAGCCCGGCCTTGAGGCGGTCCCGCCTTGTCGGCGACGCGGGAAAATCCGGTCATGGATTACGACGAGGCTCTTGGAGCCGGATGTACGTGCCATTGGAGTCGCTGCACCGCTCGCGTGGATCTCCTTGACGGCAGCCGCGTCGAAGACACCTGGCACGAGCTCGACCAACCCGACCCGAAATGCCCGGTACACCGTCGAGCGGAGGGCTGATCCCGCACCGTCAGCCCGAGCCGCCCCACCTTCGCCCCGCCGTCGCGGTCGCACGGCGGGCGAAGGCGGGTGGTCACCGGGGTGCCATGCGCAGCGCGCCGTCCATGCGGATGGTCTCGCCGTTGATGTAGTCGTGCGCGATGATCATGACGACGAGCTGGGCGAATTCGGCCGGCCGGGCCAAGCGGGGCGGGAATGGGACGCCGGCGGCCAGCCCGGCCCGAAACTCCTCGCTCACCGTTGCCAGCATAGGGGTGTCGACGATGCCCGGGGCGACGGTGTTGACACGGATGCCGAACTGCGCGAGGTCGCGGGCGGCGGGCAGCGTGAGACCGACCACGCCGCCCTTGGACGACGCGTATGCGGCCTGGCCGATTTGGCCGTCGAACGCGGCGATGGAAGCGGTGTTCACGATGACGCCCCGCTGGCCGTGTTCGAGGGGCTCAGTCCGGGCGATGGCCTCGGACGCCAGTGCGAGGACGGTGAACGTGCCGACGAGGTTGACCTGGATCACGTGAGCGTACATGCGGAGGTCGTGGACGCCGTTGCGGCCGAGAATGCGTGCCGACGGGCCGATGCCGGCGCAGTTGACAACGGTGCGCAGGGGGCCGGAGTCGGCGGCGCGCGCGACCGCGGCGCGCACCTGTTCCTCATCGGTCACGTCGGCCGCGACGTAGGTGACGCCGTCGAGACGCGGCGCGTCGGCGACGTTGCGGTCAAGGCCGATCACGTGGGCGCCCTTGCCGGCGAGCGCGGCCGCGGTGGCCGCGCCCAGCCCGGACGCGGCGCCGGTGACGATGGCGGAGGTGTCGTCGAGCAGCATGGCTCTCCATTCAGTATCTGCCGAGGCTACGGCTGATGACGAGGCGTTGGATCTGGTTGGTACCTTCGAAGATCTGCATCACTTTGGCCTCCCGCATGTAGCGTTCGGCGGGAAAGTCCTTGGTGTAGCCCGCGCCTCCGAGGACCTGGACGGCGTCGGTGGTGACGCGCATGGCGTTGTCGGTGGCGACCATCTTGGCGATCGAGGCCTGCCGAGAGAACGGCCGTCCGGCGTCTCGAAGACGCGCCGCCGCCAGGTAGGTCGCCCGGGCCGACTCGACGGCGGCGGCCATGTCGGCGAGCAGGAATGCCAGGCCCTGATGGTCGATAATGGCCTTGCCGAAGGTCTCGCGCTCCCGGGCGTACCGCACGGCGACGTCGAGCGCCGCCTGCGCGACGCCGGTTGCCGCGGCGGCGATACCGAGGCGTCCGGAATCCAGGCCGGCGAGGGCGATCGGCAAGCCCTGGCCCTCCACACCGAGGCGCCGCCCGGCCGGAACGCGGACACCGTCGAACAGCATCGTCGCCGTAGTCGAGCCCGTCAGCCCCATTTTGTCCTCGGGAACGTCGGCGGTCAGGCCGGGCGTGTCGGCCGGCACGAGGAAGCAGGAGACACCCTTGCCGCCCGTGTCACTGGTCCGTGCCATGACCTTGTAGAAGTCCGCGTTGCCGCCGTGCGTGGTCCAGGCCTTGGCGCCGGTGATGACGTACTCGTCGCCGTCGCGTACCGCCTTCGTCCGCATCGCCGCCGGGTCCGAACCTGCGTGCGCCTCCGACAGGCAGTACGCCCCGAGGAGTTCGCCGCCGAGCATGTCGGGCAGCCAGCGCCGCTTCTGTTCCTCCGTGCCGGCGTGAAGCAACCCGAAGCACGCGAGCGTGTGGACACTCACGCCGACGCCGACGCTTGCCCACGCCGCGGCGATCTCCTCGACGACCTGGAGGTACACCTCATACGGCTGGCCGGCACCGCCGTACTCCTCCGGATACGGCAGGCCGAGCAGACCCGCACGGCCGAGCGTGCGGAACACGTCTCGCGGGAACGACGCCGTCTTCTCGCATGCGTCGACCCGTGGCCGGAGGTCCCGCTCGACGATACTGCGGGTCAGGTCGACAAGATCCGCCGACTCCTGGGTCGGCATGAGCCGTTCGACGGGCACGAAGTCCTCCTGTTCGTGGCTGTTCGGGGCTGTTCGAGGCTGTTCCTGTGCCGGGGCGTCCGGGAGGTCAAAGGATCGCAAGACCGGGCTCGGCGAGCACGGCTGCGGTGTCGGCGAGCAGCTCGGAGCCCTGCTGCCCGTCCATCACCCGGTGGTCGAAGGAGAGCGCGAGTTGGAGCACCGAGCGCGGCTCGATCCGTTCGCCGCGTTCGTCCTCGACCACCCACGGCATCCGCCGGATGGCTCCGACGGCCAGGATCGCGGTCTCCCCCGGGTTCAGGATCGGGGTGCCGGTGTCGACCCCGAAGACGCCGACGTTGGTGATCGTGGTGGTGCCGCCGCTCATCCGCTCCGGCGGGGTCTTGCCGGCCCGGGCGGTGGCTGCCAGCTCGTTGATCGCGACCGCGAGCTCGCGCAGGCCCAGGGCGTGCGCCGCCCGGATGTTCGGCACCACCAGCCCGCGCGGGGTGGCCGCGGCGATCCCGAGGTTCACCGCCGCCGGGACGACGATCTCCTGGGACGCCTCGTCCCAGTGCCCGTTGGCGATCGGTGTGCGGCCGACGGCGATCAGGTAGGCGCGCGCGACGAAGGCCAGCGGGGTGAGCTTCACGTCACGGAACTCGCGGCGCTGCTGGACCCGGTCCTTGAGGCGGATCGTCTCCGTGACGTCGACGGTGACGAACTCGGTGACGTGCGGTGCGGTGAACGCCGAGGCCACCATCGCCGCCGCGGTGTGCTTGCGGACTCCCTTGATCGGATAGCGGGTGACATCGCCGTCCGGGACCGGGCTCGGGGCGGCCGGGGCCGCTCCGTTCTCCGCCGCCCCGAGCACGTCGGCGCGGGCCACGATCCCGTCCGGCCCGGTCGGTACCACCGCGGCGAGGTCGACGCCGAGCACCTGGGCCAGCTTGCGCACCGGGGGTTTGGCACGCGGCTTCTCCGCCGCCGGGACGACCGCCGGGACGGCACCAAGGACCGCACCACCACGGCGGCGCTGGCGTCCCTCGCTCTCCCGGGCGCCGTAGCCGACGAGCAGCTTCGGCTCTTCCGCGGATACCGCCGTGGTAATGCCGATGATCGCCGTGCCGACGGCGACCGTCTCCCCGGCCGCCACCAACAGCTCGGTGACCGTGCCGGCGAACGGCGAGGGCAGTTCCACGACGGACTTGGCGGTCTCGATGTCCACGATGATCTGGTTGACCTCGACGACGTCCCCGACCGCGACGTGCCAGGCAACGATCTCCGCCTCGGTGAGGCCCTCCCCCACGTCGGGAAGATGGAACTGCTCGGTGCTCATGGCGTCTTCCTCCGGTCGGCGTTCGGGCGCTCAGTACGCATAGCTGGCATCGCAGGCGTCGAGGACGCGGTCCAGGCCGGGAAGCCACTCCTCCTCCAGCCGGCTCGCCGGGTACGGGGTGTCGTAGCCGGTGACCCGCAGGATCGGCGCCTCCAGTTCGTAGAAGGCGTCGGCCAGCACCCGGCTGGCCAGCTCGGCCCCGATGCCGGCGCTCTGCGCGGCCTCGTGGGCGATCACCAGCCGGCCGGTCCGGCGCACCGAGGCGGTCACCGTCGCGTCGTCGATCGGCGACAGCGAGCGCAGGTCGATCACCTCGACCGAGCGGCCCTCCTCGGCCAAGGCGTCCGCGGCCTTCAACGCGACCGGTACCAGCGCTCCATAGCCGACCAGGGTCAGGTCGGTGCCGGGACGCACCACGGCGGCACTGTTCAGGTCCGGCGGCGCGGCCGCGGTGTCGATCTCCCCCTTGAGCCAGTACGACTTCTTCGGCTCCAGGAATATCACCGGGTCGTCGGACCGGATCGCGGCCCGCAGCAGGTGGTAGGCGTCGTGCGCGTTCGACGGGCAGACCACCCGCAGCCCCGCGGTGTGGGTGAAGTACGCCTCGGGCGACTCGCTGTGGTGCTCGATCGCGCCGATGCCGCCGCCGACCGGGATCCGGATCACGACCGGGAGCGCGATCGCGCCCTCGGACCGGTGCCGGTACTTCGCCAACTGGGTGACGATCTGGTTCATCGCCGGGAAGACGAACCCGTCGAACTGGATCTCGCAGACCGGCCGGTAGCCGGCCATCGCCAGGCCGATCGCGCTGCCGACGATGCCGGCCTCGCCCAGCGGCGCGTTGACGACGCGGAGCGCGCCGAAGTCCTTCTGCAGCCCGTCGGTGACGCGGAAGACACCGCCGAGGGCGCCGATGTCCTCACCGATGAGCATCACCTTTTCGTCCGCCTCCATGGCGTTACGCAGGCCCCGGTTCAAGGCATGTGCGATAGCGGTGGTGCTCACGCGTGCTCCTTCTCGCCGGCCGCGACAAACGCCAGGTGGGCCTCCAGCTGCCGGGCGAGCTCGGGGGTGAGCTCGGTCAGCGTGTTGACGAACGGGTCCGCGGGCGCGGGGACCGGCAGCCGGCGGCACCCGGTGCGCAGCCGCTCGCCGAGCGCGTCGGACTCGGCCTGCAGGTCCGCCAGGAACGCCTCGTCGATGCGGGCGTCGCCGGCGGCCTCTGAGGTCAGGTACGCACGAAGCCGGTCGATCGGATCACGCTGGGCCCAGTACTCGTTCTCGTCTCTGGAGCGGTAGCGCAGGTCGTCGTCCGAGGTCGTGTGCGGGTTCAGCCGGTAGGTGACCGCCTCGATCAGCGTCGGACCACCGCCCTGCCGGGCCCGGTCGAGGGCCGCCGTGGTGACCGCATGGCTGGCGATGACGTCGTTGCCGTCCACCCGGACGCCGGGGAACCCGAAGCCGCGGGCACGGTCGGCCGCCGGAATCCTGCTCTGGGTCGCGTACGGCGCGGAGATCGCCCACTGGTTGTTCTGGCAGAAGAAAACCACCGGCAGGTCCTGGGTCGCGGCCCAGACGAACGCCTCGTTGGTCTCGCCCTCGCTCAGCGCGCCGTCGCCGAGGAAGACCAGCACCGCCCGGTCGCGGTCGGCGTCCCCGGTGCCCACCGCACCGTCCCGGACCAGGCCCATCGCGTAGCCGACCGCGTGCAGGTTCTGCGCGCCGATCACCAGCGTGTAGAGGTGGAAGTTCCGTTCCCGCGGGTCCCAGCCGCCCATGGTGGTGCCGCGGAAGAGGCCGAGCAGGTTGACCGGGTCCACCCCCTGGGTCCAGGCGACGGCGTGTTCGCGGTAGGTCGGGAAGACGACGTCCTGTGGCCGGATCGCGTAGCCGGCGCCGACCTGGGCGCCCTCCTGGCCGAGCATCGAGGGCCACAGCCCGAGCTCGCCCTGGCGCTGCAGTGCGATCGCCTCGGTGTCGATCCGGCGGGCGAGCACCATGTCCCGGAGAGCGCCGCGCAGGTCGAGCGCGCCTGGCCCGGTCGGCACCCGATGGTGCGGGGTCAGCCGTCCGTCCGGGGACAGGACACTCCACGGATCGTGCGTCGCGCCGTCCGGTTCAGTCATCGTCTTCTCCTCGCTGAGGCGTGCGTGGAAGAAGGATTTCGGCCCGGTGCGCCGTGAGCAATATTCGCGCATCGGTCCGATCAGGAATGCACATTCCCTTCCGATAGACTGCCCTGGAGGCCATCCATCGTGCGCGCAGCGCTTGATCTTTGCGGAGACCAGAAATGCTGGACGACGTCGACCGGGCCATCGTGGAGGTCCTGCGGACCAACGCGCGGACCCCGGTGAGCGAGATCGCCCGCCGGGTCGGACTCTCCGCCGCACCCGTGTCACGCCGGATCGAACGACTCGAGCGCAACGGCGTGATCAAGGGCTACGTGGCCGTTGTCGACGACCAGGCGGTCGGCGGCTTGGACGCGTTCACCGAGGTCCGGCTGATCGGCAGCGTCGACACCGCCGAGATCGAGAAGATCGCCCGTGACATCCCCGAGGTGCGGCAGTTCTTCACCATCGCCGGCGACCCGGACGCGATGCTGCGTTTCCGCGTGGAGAACGTCGACCACCTGCAGCGGGTCGTGAACGCGATTCGGCGTTCCGGCAAGGTCTCCGGGACCAAGACCCTGATCGTGATGAACTCCTGGGACCGGGCCGCCGAGAACGTCGCCGGAGAGGCTTGAGGTCCGCCGAGACGTCGCCGCGGATCAGGTCAAGTGCCGCGCATGGCGGGCAACGACCCGGAACGCAAGCAGTCGCCGCCGTCGGTGAACGCCGGCAGGTAGCGGCGGCCGGTCAGGAATCGTGATCGCGCTGGAGGACGCCGATCATCCCCTGCAGGTAGTCCTTGTGTCTCGTCTCGGCCAGGCTCACCAGGGTCTCGACCCGAACGACGCCGGGGATCTCCCAGATCTCCTCCAGCAGGACCTTGCGCAGGTGGGTGGAGTCGCGCACCCGCAGCCGCGCCAGCAGGTCCATCGAGCCGGTGACCACGGAGACCTGCTCGACTTCGCGGATCTCGTGCAGCGACTTCAGCACGGTTGCCTGGTTGGAGGCGGCGACGATGGAGGCGAAGACCTGCATCGGGAAGCCGAGCGCACCCCAGTCGACCTCGGCCCGGTAGCCGCGGATGACGCCCTCCCGTTCGAGGCGGGCGATGCGCTCGCCGACGGTTGGGGCGGAGATGCTCAGCTCCCGGGCGATCTTGCGTTGGCTGGCCCGGGCGTCTCGGGCGAGCAGGTTGAGCAGCCGGAGGTCGATCGCGTCGAGGTCGGCTTTCTGGGAGTCGCCCAGCACGAACTCGGTCATGTTGGTTCGCTCTCGGTCGCCCGCAGCGGAATCTGGACTCGCCATACCAGCATCTCCTTCATGTCGTGCCGCACGCCGCTCGCAGATGCGATCGTCCGCCGCTGAGTATGCACGTCATCTCGTGGATCATGCGGCGGCGAAGTGGCAAGCGGCCCAGTGCCCGGACCGGACCTCGCGCAGAAGGGGCTCTTCGAGTGCACAGACGTCCTGGACCTTCCAGCAGCGAGTCCGGAACCTGCAACCGCTCGGCGGGTCGAGCGGACTGGGCAGTTCCCCCGAGAGGACGATCCGCTCGCGCCCGCCGGTCTCGCCTGACGGGATCGCCGAGAGCAGTGCCTCGGTGTAGGGCATGAGCGGGTCCGCGTAGAGCGTGTGCGCATCGGCCAACTCCACCAGCTTTCCGAGGTACATCACGCCGACACGGTCACTCACGTGCTCGACCACTGCGAGGTCGTGCGAGATGAAGAGGTACGCCAGGCCCAGGTCCTGTTGCAGGTCACGCATCAGATTGAGCACCTGCGCCTGGACTGACACGTCCAGAGCCGAGACCGCCTCGTCGGCGATGACCAGCTTCGGATTCATCACCAGCGCACGCGCGATACCGATACGCTGCCGCTGGCCGCCGCTGAACTGGTGCGGATAGCGCCGCAGCTGGTCGCGGCGCATACCCACCCGGTCGAGCGCCTCCACCACCCGCTCGGTCCGTTCGCCGCGACCGACGCCCTGGACGGCCAGGCCCTCGCCGACGATCCGCTCGACCCGCATCCGCGGGTCCAAGGAGCTCATCGGGTCCTGGAAGATCATCTGTACCTTCGCACGGGTCCGCTGCAGCTCACGCGAACTGAGCCGGGTGATGTCCCGGCCCTCCAGCTTGATCGACCCGGACGTCGCCCGCTCCAGGTTCACGATCGTGCGCCCGAGGGTGCTCTTGCCGCAGCCGGACTCCCCGACCAGGCCGAGGGTCTCGCCGGCGCGCATGGCGAACGACACCCCGTCGACCGCCTTCACGATGCCGCGCGACCGGCCGGCGCCGTCGACGTTCTTCACCGGGAAGTGCGTCCTGACGTCCTGAAGCTCCAGGAGCGGGACCTCAGACATGCCGCACCGCCGCGCCCGGGACGCCGGCGGCGTCTCCATGCAGCCAGCACGCGACCGATCGTCCGTCTGGGAACTGGACCACGGGTGGCCTTTCCTCGCACTTGGTCATGACATTTTTGCACCGGTTGGAGAAGGGGCAGCCGCGCGGCATGTCGGCCGGCGACGGCACCGCCCCCGGGATGGTCGCGAGCTTCTCCCCCTTGGTCCCGGCCGAGGGCACGGATCCGAGCAGCCCGATCGTGTACGGGTGCAACGGATCGGCGAGCAGCAGGGAGGCGGGCGCGTGCTCCATCACCCGCCCGCCGTACATCACGATGACGTCGTCGCAGACCTCGGCCACCACGCCCACGTCGTGGGTGATCAGCACGATCGCCGTGCCGACCCGGGTACGCAGCTCTTTGATCAGGTCCAGGATCTGCGCCTGGACGGTCACGTCGAGCGCGGTGGTGGGCTCGTCGAGCACCAGCAGGCTGGGATCGTTGGCCAGCGCGATCGCCAGGACCACACGCTGCCGCATGCCGCCGCTCAGCCGGTGCGGGTACTCGTGGAAACGCCGTTCCGGCGACGGGATGCCCAGCTGCCCGAGGAGCTCGACGGCCCGCGCTGCCGCGCCGGACCTGGAGACGTCCTGGTGCTCACGGATCGCCTCCACGATCTGGGGGCCGATCCGCTGCACCGGGTTCAGGGCCGTCATCGGGTCCTGCAGGACCAGGCCGATCTCCTTGCCCCGCAGCGCACGCATCGACTTCCCGGACGCGTGGGTGATGTCCTGGCCGCGGAAGCGGACCGAACCGCCGGTGATCCGGCCTGGCGCCGGGATCATCCCGACGACCGACATCGCGGTGATGCTCTTCCCCGAGCCCGACTCGCCGACCAGGCCGACGCTCGCGCCGGGCGCGACCGAGAAGCTCACCCCGTCGACGACGGTGACGTGCCCGTGGCCCATCGGGAACTCGGCCACCAGGTCCACGACGTCCAGGACGGGAGCGGGCCCATTCACCGCGCGCCTCCGGACCGCGTCCCTCGGGCACCCCGGTCGACCCGCAGTTTCCCGGCCTGCATCACCATCTCCACGTCGCGCAGCCTGCGCAGGTCCCCGAGCGGATCGCCGGCCACTGCCACCAGGTCTGCGGCCAGGCCCGGTACGACGCGCCCGGCCTCGTCCGCGAAGCCGAGGACATCGGCAGCCAGCCCGCTCGCCGCATGGACGGCCTCGACGGCGCTCATGCCGCCTTCGGTCATCAGCCACAGTTCGTCGGGCAGGCTGTCGAACTCGGTGAAGCGCCAGCCCGCGTCGGTTCCCGCGATGAACGGCACCCCGAGCGACCGCATCCGCCCGAACTGGTCCAGCGTGTCGCCCAGCATCCGGTCCCATCGGTCCCGCTGCAGGCGCTGCTCGGCGTCGGGCTTGTCGATCGCGTCCACGGACCGCACCACGTCGTGCCCGACCACCAGCGTCGAGGTCACCGGGATGCCCGCCGCCGCCAATCGCTCGGCGACCCGCGGCGAGTACTCCTGGTGCTCGAAGTCGACCAGGAACAGGCCGTGCTCGATGCCGTCGACGCCGGCCTCGAGCGCGTCCTCGAGCGACTCGGTGCAGACGGTGTGGGTGGTCACCTTCAGCTCGAGCCGGTGCGCCTCGTCGGCGATCGCCCTGAGCTCGGCCCGGGTGAAGGCCGGCCGGTGCACCAGGGTGCCCTTCGTGCCTCCGCCCGAGCCGATCACCTTGATCCAGTCGGCGCCGGCCTTCTTCAGCTGCCGTACCGCCGTCCGGACCCCCTCGACGCCGTCCACCTCGCCGCCGAGCGGCCAGCCGTGACCACCGGAGATGGTCAGCGGGTGGCCGCAGACGAGGAGCCGGGGAATGCGCCCCCGGCCCAGCTCGGCGGCCCGGCGTAGGTCGAAGACGGTGCTGCCCCGGGAGCCGGTGTCACGAAGGGTCGTGATGCCGGCCTCCAGTGCGATCCGGGCGGCATGGTCGGCGGCCGCGACGAACACGCCGTCGCTCTCCCGCGACCAGGTCTCGAACTCGGACCCGTCCCCCGGAAGGTTCAGGTGCACGTGCGCATCGGTCAGTCCCGGCAGCAGCGTGCAGCCGGCGAGGTCCAGGACCCTCGTTCCCGGGCGCTCCGCGCCGTCCGGCAACCGACCCTGGTGGACGGCGACGATCCGGCCGTCCTCGACGAGCACCACCGGGTCGTCGACGACGGCACCCCCGGTGCCGTCGATGAGCCGATCGGCGCTGACCACCCAGGACGTGCCCGCCGTGCCCGCGCGCGGACTCATCGGGAGACCCCGGCGAAGTGGAAGAAGCCGCCACCGGACGTGACCAGGCCCTTGATGCTCTTGTCCATCAGGATCAGGTCCTGCTCGGGGCGCTCCGGCAGCAGCAGCCCGAGCTCGAGGATCCGCTTCTGGGCGTCGACGTAGAGGGATTTGCGACGCTCCACGTCACTGGTCGACGCGGCCTCGTCCAGAAGCGCGTCGAGCTGCTTGTCCGCGACCTTGCTCCAGTTGAAGAACGCGCCGCTGACGAACCACTGGTTGAGGATCACCGGGTCGAGGGAGACGAAGGACGACGGCGTGATGTTGTTCTTGCCCTGGTCGCCGGCCTCGAGGTACGCCGCACGTCCCTGCAGCTCGATCTTGGCTTCGATGCCGCCGTCCTGGAGCTGCGCCTGGATCGCCTCGGAGACGCTGACGTACTGCGGGACGTCGGAGAACGCGCCGATCGACAGGGACAGCTGCTTGCCGTCCTTCTCCCAGAACTTGCCGGAACGGCGCCAGCCGGCACCCTCGAGCAGCTCGGCCGCCTTCTTCGGGTCGTGCGGGTACAGCGACTCGAGCGACTTGTCGTAGCCGAAGGTGCCGGGCTGCAGGACGGTGTTGCTCGCCGGGAAGGCACCCGATTCGGCCAGCTGCATGACCGCCTTACGGTCGATCATATAGAGGATCGCCTGCCGAACCGCCAGGTCGTCGGTCGGGAACCGCGAGGTGTTGATCGAGGCGAAGTGGCCCATGCCCGGCGCGCCCTTGGCGACCGCCTGGTACTTGCCCTCGAGCGACTTGTAGATCGCGCCGGGCACCTTCTGCACGATCTGCGACTGTCCCGACTGCAGGGCGGCGACCCGCGCCTGCGGGTTGGGCGCGATCTTGAACACGATCGTGTCGGGGCCGGAGTCACCGAACCCGGCCGCCTTGGGAGCCCACGTGTTGTCCTTGTTCGACTTCAGCACCACGCTCTCGTTGGCGGTGAAGCTGTCCAGCCGGTAGGGGCCGGTACCGACCATCTCCGAGGACATCTTGGCGCCGTGCTCCGCGATCGCTTTCGGGGACTGGATGCCGAGGTACGGCGAGCTCACGTTGGTGAGCAGCGGCGCGAACGGCTTGTCGCAGGCGATCTCGACGACGAACTCGGCGACCGCGGACGCCTTCTTGCAGGTCCCGAGCTGCTGGACGGCGACGGTCGACTTCGTCTCCGGGGCGGTGATGTACTCGATGTTCTTCACCACGGCCTCGGCGTTGAATTTGGTGCCGTCGTGGAAGGTCACGTCGTCGCGCAGCGTGAACGTGTACGTCTTCCGGTCGGCGGAGATCTCCCATTTGGTCGCGAGCCAGGGCGTCACCTCGGCGTCGGGGGTGAGCCACACCAGCCGGTCGAAGATGTTCGCGATGATCGATCCGGTGTTGTCCTGACTGGTCACCGCCGGGTTGAGCGGAGCCGGGTTGTCGGCCCAGGCGATCGACAAGGTCGTGAGCGGGCCGTCCGAGGATCCGGAGCCGCCGCAGCCGGCTGCCGCGGCTGCGATCGCGGCGACGCCCATCGTGCTGATGAGTTGTTTGCGGATTCTGAACATGTGGATTCCCAACGGTTGGTAGTTGAGGGGAGTTGGTCGAACACATCCGAGGCGGGGGTCTCGGAGCCTCAGCGACGAGACAGGGCGGGATCGAGCGCGTCGCGGAGACCGTCGCCGACCAGATTGACGGCGACCACGTAGGCGGACAGGAAGACGCCGGGGAACACCGTGAGCCACCACGCGAAGGCGATGTAGTCCTGGCCTCCGCTGAGCAGCACACCCCACTCCGGGCTCGGCGGCGAGACGCCCATGCCGAGGTAGCCGAGCGCGGCGATCCACAGTGCCGCGAAGCCCGTCCAGGTGGTGGTCATCACCAGGATTCCGGAGCGAATGTTGGGGAGCACGTGGGTCCACGCGATCCGCAGCTTCGACGCGCCGAGCACGACCGCGGCGTCGACGTAGGCGCGTTGCCGGATCTCGGCAGTGGCGCCCTCGACCATCCGGGCGTAGGCGGGCACCGCTACCAGCGCGACGGCCAGGACTCCGTTGCGCAGACCCGGACCGAGCACCGCGCCCGCGGCCAGGGCGAGCAGGATCCCCGGGAAGGCGAGCAGCAGGTCGACGATCCGCATCAGCACGAATCCGACCGGGCCGCCGTACAGGCCGGCGACCAGGCCCATCGCGGTTCCGACGATCCCGCCGAGGATCACGATGACCAGGCTCGCGCCGACCGTCGCGCGGCCGCCGTAGACCACCCGGGAGAGCAGATCCCGCCCGAAGGAGTCGGTGCCGAACAGGTGCTCCGTCGAGGGCGGTTGGAAGGTGCTGCCCGGATTGCTGAGCTTCGGGTCGGCCAGGCCGAACACCGGCGCGACCACGATGAACAGCAACACGACGCCCAGGATGAGCAGGCCCAGTGACAGGCTCCGGTGCGCGAGCATCGCCCGCAGCCGGGCCGGAGCGCTCGCGGTCGGCAGCAGCGCGCCCTGGGCGAGGTCGGGCTGGACGGGACCGGACGTGGGCGGGCTCATGCGCGGCCTCGCAGGACTCGGGGGTCGAGGACCGGATAGAGCAGGTCGACGGCCAGGTTGATCAGCGCGTACATCAGGCAGGTCAGCAGGACGACGGCTTGGACCGTCAGGTAGTCGCGCGCGAGGATCGAGTCGACCAGCAGTCGCCCGAGTCCCGGCCGAGAGAAGATCATCTCCACCATGACCGTGCCGGAGAGCACGCTGCCGACCTGGAGGCCGGTGATGGTCAGCACCGGCAGTACCGCGTTGCGGGCGGTGTGCCGCGTCAGCACCCGGCGCTCGCTGATCCCCTTCGCGCGTGCCGTCACCACGAAGGACTGCCGGTGTGCCTCGATGACGCTGGACCGGACGAAGCGGCCGATGTAGCCCACGCCGCCCAGCCCGAGCGTGATCCCCGGGAGGATCGCCCCGGACAGGCCGGTGCCGCCGAGCACGTCGAAGATCGGGATCTGCACGCCGAAGAGCAGCAGCAACAGCAGTCCGAGCCAGAACGAGGGGATCGAGAGCAGCAGCACCGAGGACCCCATCAGCACGGTATCCGCGACCGAGCCCCGCTTCAGCGCCGCGATCATCCCGACGGCGACGCCGCCGACGAAGGCCACCACGAGCGCGACCACGGTGAGCTGCAGCGTCGGCACCACGTTCGCGACGATCAGCTCCGAGACCGGCTTCTGCTGGCTGAAGGACCGGCCGAAGTCGCCGTGGAGCACTCGCCCGAGCCACCGGAAGTACTGCACCGGCACCGAGTCGTCGAGGCCGAGCTCATCCCTGATGCTCGCCAGCATCTCCGCGTCACCGCCGCTGGTGCCGAGCAGCACCCGGGCCGGATCGCCGGGGATGAGGCGGATCATCGCGAAGACGATGACGGAGACACCCACCAGGAGGCCGCCGACCGCCCCGAGCCGACGGGTCACGTAGCCGATCATGTGGAGGCCCGGTACTCGCGTGGGTCGGAGATCAGCCCGTAGTGCTGGGGACGGCGGTCCTGGAGGAGATTGAGGCCGAAGAAACCCTCGGTGCGCGCGCGCAGGATCTCTTCCCCCAGATCGGCGGACCAGGTGACCACACCTTCCTCGTCGGCCAGCTCCGCGACCACGATGCCGAACGGATCGACGATCTGGCTGTGCCCCCAGTAGTGGAGATCGCCCTCGGTCTGGCACTGGTTGGAGACAAGCAGCCAGGACTGGTTGAAGAAGGCGTTGGCCTTCGCGGCCAGGTCCATGCTGATGCCGTGGTAGTCGTTCGACCGGTCCGAGCCGCGCATCGGCCAGGCGGTGGACATCAGCAGCACCGTCGCACCCTGGAGCGCGAAGACCCGGGCGAGCTCCGGGAAGGCGAGGTCGTAGCAGATCATGCTCGCCCCGGTGGCGAAGCCGAGGTCGAAGACGGGGGTACGCTCGCCCGGTCCGAAGTAGACCGCCTCGGCCGGGTTGTGCACCTTCCGGTACGACCCGATGACGCCGTCCGGGCCGACGATCGCGGTGCTGTTGAAGACCAGGTTGCCGTGCAGGGCCTTCTCGGCCAGCCCGAACTGGACGACCATCCCGTGCCGCGCCGCTCGCTCCTGCACGGCCTGGGTGCTGGGGCCGGGGATCGGCTCGGACTCGTGGAAGTAGTACCGCTTCTGCGCCACCATCCGCTCGTCACCGAGACCGAAGGAGAAGTCCGCGAAGCCCTGCAGGCACATCTCGGGCAGGACCAGGACGTCGGCGTCCTGCGCGGCGGCCTCGTCGACCAGTTCGAGGATGCGCCGCAGGTTCGCCGTCTTGTTCCGCGTCACCTTCATGTTGGCGACGGCAAGGACCGTGTCCGTCATCGGTCAGCTCCCCTCAGGGCTGCCTCCGGGGGCGATCCGGCCGACCTCGCCGGAGACGCCGCAGATCACCTTGCTCATCGAGAATCTCGCTCCTGTCGTATGCGCGCCCCAGGCAGGCGTGTCTGCTGATATGTGTGATCCGACGCGGCGAGCGCGTCGCAGTGCTCGTGGCGGCGGCAGGGACTCCGTGTCACGCCGACCGCCCGAGCCCGCCGGCGACGTCGATCGCGGTCCCGGTGATGTACGAGGCCCGGTCGCTGGCCAGGAAGGCCACCACTCCGGACACCTCGGTGACGTCGCCGAACCGGCCCAGCGGGATCTCCGTCGCCGCCAGCTGGTCGAGGAACTCGTCGCGAGGCCGGTCCGGCGCCTTGCGCTGCCACAAGGAGTCCCACTGCGGGGTGGCGATCAGGCCGACGTTCACGGCATTGACCAGGATCCCGGCCGGGCCGTACTCCTGTGCCAGCACCTTGGTCAGGTTGTGACACGCCGCCCGGGTCACCGAGCTCGCGAAGAACGACGCATCGGGATTGCGCGCGTAGACGGCGCCGATGTTCACCACCCTGGGCGCCACCGACTTCTTCAAGTGCGGTATCGCCTCCCGGACGACGTTGAGCTGGGCGAAGAGCTTGATCTCGATGTCGCGCTGCCATGCCTCGTTGGACAGCTCCTCGAACGACCCCGCGGTGGCGCCGCCGGCGTTGTTCACCACGATGTCCAGACCGCCATGCGCGGCGACCGCAGCGCCGACCAGCGCGCGCACCTGCTCCGCGTCGGTGACGTCGCAGGCCTGGGCGTGCACCCGCCCGCCGCCGTCGGCCGCGAGGCGTTCGGCCGCGGCATCGAGGTCGGCCGCGGTGCGAGCGCAGATGGTGACGTCGACGCCTTCGCGGACCAGTTCCTGGGCGACCGCGAAGCCGATGCCCTTCGTGGCGCCGGTGACCAGGGCCCGGCGCCCCTCGAGTCCTAGCCGCACAGTTCGGAGGAGGCGGCGATCGCCGCGTCGGCCTGCGAGAGCAGGGTCTGCCGCGGGGGGTTGAAGAAGTCCACCTGAACGCATGGCACGTCCAGGGTGTGCGCGCCGTGCGGCACCCAGGACGGCACCACGGCGACGTCGCCGGGGCGCATCAGCCGGGTGTGCCCGTTCAGCTGGAAGTGCAGCTCGCCCTCGAGCACGAGCACAATCTGCTCCTCCTCGTGGGTGTGCAGGGGCGCCTCGGAGTGCGGCGCGTAGGTCACGAAGTTCAGCAGCGTGTTCGAGCCCAGGATCGGCTGGAACGACAGCCCCGGGAGGATCTCCACCGGGTCGATCGCGGTGCGGTCGACGTATCGACCCGTCTCGGTCGGAGTGCCGATCGCCTCGACAGCGAAGTGGGTCGCCGGGTCATTCATGAGTGTCTCCTGGGTTCGTGATCTGAGTCTGGGAGGAGTTGGTGGGACCTTTCAACTGAGTGCCCGGAGAGGCTTACACACTGACGTTCGCCAGTCAACAGGCGTCTGGGGTTTACAGACGTTTTGATCTCACTCTACTGTTCTTACGGACGCGAAGTTCGACATTCCCTCGACACCACGACCGCCCCTCCCGCGCACCGGCACGGGAGGGACATCGATGTGCGCCCGAACCGCGCCCGCACGCCTCTCGAAAGGACATCCGCAGTGACCCTTCCACCGCCCCTGATGCTGGAGACCAGCGAGCAGCTGGTGACCTGCAAGGACGAGTCGACCGGCCTCCGCGCGGTCATCGCCATCGACAACACCGTGCTCGGGCCCGGACTCGGCGGCATCCGCTACCGTCCCTACGCGGACCTGTGGTCGGCCGGTGTCGAGGCGCAGCGGCTCGCGGCTGCGATGACACTCAAGAACGCGATAGCCGGCGTTCCGTTCGGCGGCGCGAAGTCGGTCGTCGTCCAGGACGGCCCGCCGCCGCGCGGGCGGGACGCGCTGTTCCGCCGGTTCGGGGAGTTCGTCGCCCGGCTCGGCGGCACCTACATCCCCGGCGTTGACATGGGCACCAGCTCGCACGACCTGCGCACGGTCGGCTCCGCGGGGGCGGAGGTCTCCTGCACCGACGTCGACCCGTCCCCCTGGACCGCGCTGGGCGTCTTCCACTCCATCGCCGCGGCCGCCCGGCACCACCTCGGCACCGACGGCCTCGGCGAGGTCCGGGTGCTGGTGCAGGGCGTGGGCCATGTCGGCGCACGCCTGGCCGAGCTGCTCACCGAGGCCGGCGCCGACGTGCTCGTCAGCGACGTGGACCAGGCTCGCGCGGAGGAGGTCGCCGGCCGGCTGGGCGCCGGGACCGTGGCACCGGGCGAGGTCACCACAACCGCGTGCGACGTCTTCGCACCGTGCGCCACCGCGCGCGTGATCACCCACGAGAACCTTGCCGACCTCCCGGCGAAGGTGGTCGCGGGCGGCGCGAACGACACCCTCGAGGACGAGGGCTGCGCCGACGAACTGCACGCCCGCGGCGTGCTCTACGTCCCGGACTTCGTCGCCAACGGCGGCGGCGTCATCCACGTGCAGGCGATGCGGTCCGGCTGGGACGACGCCCGGACGACCGCGGCGATCGTCCGCATCGGCGACCGGGTCGGCGAGCTCGTCGAGCAGAGCAGGACGGCCGGCACCACCCCGCTCCAGGCAGCGCTGACCAAGGCCCGTGAGCTCGTCACCGTTACGGAAGGATCCTGACCGTTGGACGCCGTCACCGCACCCCCGGCACCGCGCAACGAAACTGTCCGCCAGTACCGGCCCGGCAGTCCGGAACGGGTCGCCCTCGAAGTGGCGCTCCGCGATCTCCAGGGCGGAACCGCGGACCTGCCCTGCACGATCGGCGGGGTGAGTCGCCTCGGCTCCGGCACCCGCTTCGAGGTCACCCGGCCCGATGCCCACCGGCAGGTCCTCGGCGTCCTCGGCGAGGCAACCGAGACCGACGCCACGGAGGCCGTCCGGACGGCCTCCGACGCGGCCGAGGAGTGGTCGGCACTGCCCTTCGACGACCGCGCGGCCGTATTTCTGAAGGCCGCGGACCTCCTCTCCGGGCCGTGGCGAGCGACGCTGACCGCCGCGACGATGCTCGGCCAGTCGAAGACCGCGGTCCAGGCCGAGATCGACGCCGCCTGCGAGCTGGCGGACTTCTGGCGGTTCAACGTCCACTTCGCCCGGGAACTGCTCGCCGAACAGCCGGCCGCGCACCAGCCGGGCGAGTGGAACCGGCTGGACCACCGCCCCCTCGACGGCTTCGTCTACGCCGTCACGCCCTTCAACTTCACCGCGATCGCGGCCAACCTGCCGACCGCACCGGCGCTGATGGGCAACACCGTGGTCTGGAAGCCGGCCCCGACGCAGACACTCGCCGCCTGCCTCACGCTGCGGCTGCTGGCGGAGGCCGGCCTGCCTCCTGGGGTGATCAACCTGCTCACCGGCACCGGCGCGGCGGTGTCTTCCGTCGTCCTGGCCGATCCGCGACTCGCCGGCATCCACTTCACCGGGTCCACGGCGACCTTCAAACACCTGTGGCGGAGCGTGGCGGCCAACCTCGACGGCTACCGTGCCTACCCCCGGCTGGTAGGTGAGACCGGCGGGAAGGACTTCGTCGTCGCGCACTCGAGCGCGGACCCGCAGGCGCTGATCACCGCGCTCCTGCGTGGCGCGTTCGACTACCAGGGGCAGAAGTGCTCGGCGGCCTCACGCGCCTACCTTCCCGCGTCCCTGTGGGCCGGCCTCAAGGACGAGCTGATCGGCGCCACCGAGGCGCTCACCATGGGCCCGGTCACCGATCTCGGCAACTTCCTGGGGGCGGTGATCGACGACCGGTCGTTCGCACGCAACCGAGCGGCGCTCGATCGTGCCCGCGCGGTCGACGGAATCGAGATCCTCGCCGGCGGCAGCTACGACGACGCCGATGGCTACTTCATCCGTCCGACGATCCTCAGCTGCGCCGATCCCGGGGACGAGATCTTCAGCACCGAGTACTTCGGGCCGATCCTCGCCGTCCACGTCTACCCGGACGACGACTTCGAGGGCGCGCTGCGCCAGGCGGACGAGGCGACGCCTTACGCGTTGACCGGGTCCGTCTTCGCCCGGGACCGCCGGGTGATCGCGGCCGCCACCGCCCGCCTACGCCGCTCGGCCGGCAACTTCTACGTCAACGACAAGCCGACCGGCGCCGTCGTCGGACAGCAACCGTTCGGCGGCTCCCGGATGTCGGGCACCAACGACAAGGCCGGCGCCGGTCACAACCTGCGGCGCTGGGTCTCGCCCCGGTCGATCAAGGAGACGTTCGTGCCGCCGGTCACGCACGGATACCCGCACATGGAGGCGTGACGAAGCAATTGCGCTCGCTCAAGCCAGGACAGGAGACGGTGCGGCGCAAGGGTAGCCTGTAGAGCATCACGGAACCATTTCGAGAACGCGTCGTCGCGCGATCCGCGCCACCTCGCTGACTGCGAGGTGTTCTGCCTGCGGCCTCTGCGCGTGTGGCGAGATGCTGGAGGGGGCGGCCGCTGATGCGGGCACGCCTGCTGTCGTTCTCGGCGCGTACGGAGCCGCTGCCGTTGCCGCTCGGGTTGCTGTTCGCCGCAGTGCTGATCGGGGCGGAGACACTCGCGCTGTTCCCGCTGCACGGCACCGCTCATCAGGATTCCCGGGGTGTGGTGTACCTCGTTGGCGTCCTGATCGTCTCAGCCGTGTGCGGTGCCGCGCTCGGCGTGCTGACGGCGCTGGCCAGCGCCGTCGCTTACAACTACTTCCACGTCCCGCCGTTCGGCACGTTCGATTTCTCCGCCGGCGAGGACCTGCAGGACGTGGCTGTCTTCTTGGTGGCCGCCGTGCTGGTCAGCGGTCTGGCAAACCTCGCCCGCAAACACGCCGCCGAGATATCCGACCGACGCCAGGAGGCCGACCTCGGTGCCGACCTGGCCCACGTGCTCCTCGGCACCGATGACCTATACCCCGCGCTGGACACCGCCGCACAACGAATCGCCCGAACATTCCAGATCCCCTGGGCCGCGATCGAACTCGACATGCGCACCAGCGACGGTCGCCGGGCCGCCTTCCCGCTGTACTCCGGGATGACCGCCCTGGGCACCCTGCTGCTCCCGGCCGACCTGCCCGAACCCACCCTGCAACGCCTACGAGAACGGATCGTCCCCACACTCGCGGCTGTGCTCTGTGCCGCGCGGGAGCGCGAGTCGAGCCGCGAGCAGTCCACGCTCCTCGCTGAACAGCAGGCCGCGCTACGCCGGGTGGCGACGCTGGTCGCGCACGGGGCCGCGCCGGCCGAAGTGTTCGACGCCGTGGCCGAGGAGATCGGCCGTGTCCTCGGTCCCTACTCCACGGCGCTGTACCGCTACGAGCTCAACGGCACCGTCACCAGAGTGGCCGGCACGAAGGACCTGAACCTGGCCGAGCAGTCATTCCCGGTCCAGGGCGAGTCGCTCTTCCCGATCGTGCTGCGGACCGGCGCCGCGGCCCGGATAGCCTCGTACGAGCACGCCACAGGGCCCAACGCCGAAATCGCCCGCCGTGAAGGCTACCGCTCAGGAGTCGGTGTCCCGCTCGTGGTCGAGGGCCGTATCTGGGGCTTGGCCGTCGTCGTGACGACGAGGCCGGAGCCGTTGCCGGCCAACACCGAAACCCGCATGGCCGACTTCACCGAACTCATCGCGACCGCGATCGCCAACGCCGAGACCCACGCCGAGCTCACCGCGTCCCGCGCCCGCATCGTCGCCGCCAGCGATGAGGCCCGCCGCCGCATCGAACGTGACCTGCACGACGGCGCACAGCAACGTCTCGTCGCACTTGGCCTCCAGATGCGAGTCGTGGAGGAAGCACTGCCCGCCGGCCTCGACTCCGTTCGCCACGACCTGTCGCAGGTGGTGGACGACCTGACCGGCGTCCTTCACGACCTGCAAGAGCTCTCACGCGGCATCCACCCGGCCATCCTCTCCAAAGGCGGACTCGGCCCAGCCGTCAAGGCCCTTGCCCGCCGCAGTCCCACGCCCGTCGACCTCACCCTGGCCGTCGACCGGCGACTCCCCGAACCGGTCGAGGTCGGCGCCTACTACGTCGTGTCCGAAGCCCTCACGAACACCGCCAAACACGCCAACGCGAGCCTCGTCCGCATCAACCTCGAAGCCGGCGACACCTGCCTGCGGATCTCGGTGCGTGACAACGGCATCGGAGGCGCCAGTACCGACAGCGGCTCAGGACTCATCGGCCTCCGCGATCGCGTCGCAACGCTCGGCGGCCGCCTGGACATCGTCAGCCCGACCGGCCACGGAACGGCACTCTTGGTCGAAATCCCGATCGACAGCGATTAGACGCGAACACCAGCAGTGCGCAATGCCTCGACCGACCTGATCCGTGGCCGCTCTGCAGTCGGCGTTCGCCGGCCTCCGGTTCCCGGCCGGTCACCCCGGGAACGGCAGACGCGGCTCCCCCAGGCCACCGGAACTACGGTCCGATCCACGCCTTCAGTTCGCACAACACGGTGGCCATCCACGTGGCCGCCGGCCAGCGTCCGGAGGGACGGCTGACGAAGGAGGCGGTCTCGCGGATCGCCCCGCGGTCCAACGGGTGGCGCCGACGCTGTCAGCGCATCTGGCGAGTGAGAATCGAGCGTCTAACGATCATTGATCATTGTGCGGATCCGGTCGTCGGACCGCCGGACTCCCATCACGGTCGGCGCCCCGCCTGTCGCCGGCCGGACTCGTGATCGCGGAGGCGCGGCGTTGCCGCGCGGGCCCCGGCCGGCTTGTGGCTCATGATCGCGATGCGTTCGCGATCACACCGAGCACAGTTTCATGATCACGGAGACTTGGTGCACCCCTGGGAGCCTGTTGCGCAATTCGCTGGGACAGCGTCGGCAACCCAACTTTTCATGATCCGGAAGACTTGACGCCGAATAGCAGCGCAAAGTCTTCCGGATCATGAAATTCAAGGAACAGGCTCACTCCGAGCCGGCGCCCCACAGATGGCTTGGGGCGAGCCGCTCAGGCCATGAGGCAGACCTGCCGACTTGAAGCTCGACAAGCCCGCGACGGGCAGCGAATCGCAAACCGAGCGACGAACAGCACCGTGCCGCTGGACCGGAACCGAGCCGCGCCGAGTCAGGGCCTTGCTCAGAGCTCGTTCTTGAAGATATGCCCCTGCTTCATGACCAGCTTCAGGTTCGTCTCCGGCGTGGTCAGCACGCGGATGTCGGTGAGCGGGTCGCCGTCGACCACCAGGAGATCCGCGTAGGCGCCGACTGTCACGACCCCAAGCTCCCCGGCCCGCCCCAGCACCTCCGCGCCGACCACGGTCGCCGAACGGATGACCGCGTCGGCGGGCTGAACCTCGGAACGGATCACGAACTCCTCGAGCTGCTGGTCATGCATGTCCGCAAACAGATCCGTGCCATAGGCGATCTTGAGACCGGAACGGTGTGCCAGCTCGAGCGCGCCGATGGCATGGTCGAGCACGTCGAGGAGCTTCGCACCGACATCCCCGTGCAGGTGACCCTTCTCCCCCGCGCGTGCCAGAGCGTGGTACGTCACGATCGTGGGCACGTAGAACGCATCGTACTGGTGGAACAACGGGATGCTGCTCTCGTCCATGAGGTTGCCGTGCTCAATGGTCCTGACGCCGCATTCGAGTCCACGGTTGATGGCTCGGGAGGTGTACGCATGTCCGGCGACATAGATGTTCGCGGCGGCGCATTCCTCGACCATCGCCCGCAGCTCCTCGAGGGAGAACTGGGTCGAGTCGACCCTGTCGGAGGGTGAGTCGACCGCACCGCTGAGGTAGGCCTTGATGTGGTGTGCTCCTCGGCGCACCTCCTCACGGACCGCACGGCGGACCTCGCTCACCCCGTCGCAGATGACGCCGATCGCCGGTGCGTAGTAGTTGCTGTCGTAGACCTGCCTGGAGGGCGATCGCCAGTCGCCCGCCCCACCCGTCTGCGTGAGCTGCTTGCCCCCGTAGAAGACCCGCGGTCCGGGGAAGTAGCCCTCTTCCACGGCACGCGCGAGGCCGAGATCGCCGCCACCCACGTCGCGGATGGTGGTGAAGCCGCGTCGCAGCATTCCGTCCAGCGCCCGCGCCGCGCGGGCGGCTACGTACGTCGGCGGCCACTCGGCCATCCCCGTGACGTCCATGTCCACGACGGCCGGGTGGGTGTGGCAGTCGATGAGTCCGGGCATGAGCGTCATACCCGCCACGTCGATCACCAGAGCGTCGTGGCGCGGCGAAGGCCGCGACGAGTCGATGTCGATGATCCGTCCACCCTCGACGACTACCGTCCGGTCTGGGATGAGCTGACCCTCGACAGGATCCAGGATCGTGGCGTTGCGAAAGATGGTCGTATGCATGGAGTACACCCTGGTGATTGGTAGGAAGCTGAAACGGTCATTCGTCGCGATCGGTCGGCGAGCCTGCTAGTGGCTGGAGCCTCGGACCCGAGGTCTTGCGAGAAGGCCCATCGCTCGCGAAGTGCCTGGCGCGGAAGCGTGCAGGAGTCGGCTTGTACGCACAGCACGTCGAGGGTATTCGCGGAACGACCACGACGTCACTCGGGCGTGCCGATGAGCGGCTGGAACCGAAGGCCCGGCAGGATCTCCACCGCGTCGAACGCCGCACGGTCGACGTGCCGTCCAACGTCAACCGACATGCCGCCCGGGCTCGTCGCAAAGTGCGTCGCCGCATCGTTCATGGCTTCCTCCCTGGGTGAGCAGTCGAGTGGAGTTGCTAGCCATCGCCTGTCAATCGACTGATGCAGACCAAAACACACTGACACTTGCCAGTCAAGTCCGACGGGCGATTTACAAATGCACGCTCAAGCGCCTATGGTCCTTACGGATGCGCATCGGCCTTTCCGGAGTTCGCCGTGCCGATCACCTGTCGCACTGCCGCCCACGCGAAGAAGTCGCGCAGCCCGGCGGCCGGGCCCGGCCAGGCCGACGACACCGCTACGCCAACACGATCGGCGTAGCGAGCGGCCGGCACGGGCAAGCTCCCGCCGGACCCCCTGTCCGATGAAGCGCCGTCAATGTAACGAGACGATAACAGCAAGCATCTTGCATCGGGCGACGTCGTTGGCCGGGTGTCGGAACCAAATGCTGATGGAGGTCCGGACTTCATGACAGGATGCACGACCCGACGCCTGAGTGGTGCCGCCGCAGCGGCCGTGACGGGGCTGTGCGTAGTGGTGACGCCGGTGGGAGTCGCGCAGGCGGCGCCGAGCTGCACGAACGGCTTCACCGCATCGGCTCAGACGGACATGCTGCGGCTACGGGTACTGGACCTGCCGGTGTTGCAAGACCAACCCCTGCTCGGCCTGAAGCTCCTGTCGGCCGGCGGCACCGTGGACAGCCGCGCCGCGCAGAACACCAGCGTCGCGCACGCCGAGTTCGCCGAGGCGCAGGCGCTGGGCCTCGACCCCGCCGAGGTGGCGACGTCGCGCAGCATCGCCTCCCCGTCCGGCGCGGCGGGCCCGCAGCAGAAGCAGCTGACGGCCGTCGATGTGCCCGGCCTGCTGAACGCCCAGGCCGGCACACTGATGTCGGACGCCTCGTGGCACCCGGGCTACCGGTGTGGACAGACCGGCCCGCTCACCCGCTCGCTGATCAACCTCGGGTCGGTGACGCTGCTGCCCGGTTCCAGCGGTCGCGTTACGGCGGCCCGTGCGGACGGATCCGCGACATCGGCGAGTCTGCTGCGGGTCGACACGCTCGGCGCCGCGCAGGCGATCACACAACTGGTGCGGCTGCCGGACGGGCATGTCGGTGTCGCCGCGGGGGCGGGCCCGTCCCTGGCGGGCGTGTCGCTGTTCGAAGGCACCAGGGCCGAGGTGTCCGTGAAGGTGGTCAGCGCGCCGAAGCTGAGTGTGATCGCCGCCGGTACCGCGGCCGGGTCGCTCGTGGACTACCAACCCGCGGTCCTGCAGGTCACTGCGGCGGGCCTCCCGGTGGCGGAGGTCTCGGCCCAGAAGCTCTCCGCGGGCATCGACGTCAACGCGTCGCTGCGCGGCAGGACGACCGGCCCGTCACTGTTGTCGGTGAACGTGTCCGTCGGTGAACTCGAACGGGCCGTCACCGACTCGGCGGTGAGCGCCGAGGCGGCCACCCTGCGGCTGCGGATCAGCCTCGGCAAGCTTGTCATCCTCGATGTCTCCCTCGGCTACCTGCAGGTGAAAGCCACCTCAGACAAACCGTGGACCGCGACCGTCGCGGAGAGAACGAGCAACGGCGGGCAATCCCGGCCAGATCAGCCGAGCGTCATCGTGGGCAGCCCCGTCGCGGCCGAATCGACGACGCCGCCACAGGACACCCGGACGCTCGACCCCGTCGCCGTCACCGAGCAGCAACCCCACCCGGCGAAATCAGGGCTGAAGGCCGGCTCGCTCGCGACCACGGCGTTGATCCTCGCGTCGGCCGGGGCTGCGTGGTTCCTGCTGGCCCGGCGCCACCGCCGGCGAACCTGACCGTTCGCCTGAGCGGTTGGCCAGAGGCTCTACCACGCCAAGCCCGGCCTGGCAGTACGAGCTGTGTCGACGTGCCGGTGAACGGCTTTGGCGCGTGGCCCTCGGTAGGGTTCACCCATGACGATGCCACGGGAGCAGCGGCGGGTGTTCGGCGAGGTCGCCGACGCCTACGACGACGTTCGGCCGGGCTACAGGGCCGAGATCCTGGATCTGATCACCACATACGCGGGCCGGATGCCGAGGACCGTGGTGGAGTCGGGCGCGGGGACAGGCAAGGGCACGGTGCTGCTGCGCAGCCTCGGCGTACCGCTGACCTGCGTCGAACCCGACCCGGAGATGGCCGCGCTGCTGACCCGCCGCTTCGACGGCGACGACCGGGTGTCGGTGGTGGTCAGCCGGTTCGAGGACTGGAATCCGCCGCCCGGCGGCGTCGACCTGCTGGCCAGCGCGCAGGCCTGGCACTGGGTCGACCACACCCGGCGCACCCGCCTGGCCGCCGAAGCGCTGGTTCCAGGCGGGGTGCTCGCGGTCTTCGGGCACGACTTCGGCTTCGCCGACGCGGGACTGCGCGCAGCGATGCACGCGGTGTACCTGCAGCATGCGCCGGAGATCGCCGACCGGCCGGGACGGCCGGTGCACACCCTCCACCCGGGCGCGTTCGACCCCGAGGAACTGCGCGGCTCATCGTGGTTCACCGACGTCGAGGAGCAGCAGGTCGAGACGGTCGTGTCGTACGACACCGCCCGCTACCTGACCCTGCTGTCCACGTTCTCCCCGCACCGGATGCTGCCCGAGCAGCAGCGGTCCCGCCTGCACCGAGCCCTGGCCGACCTCGTCGACGCACGCGGCGGCGTCGTCGAGCAGAAGCTGACCACAGGGCTGTGGCTGGCGCGCAGGCTCAGCTAGTGCCTCGTCACGGCGCGGATGCAACCCGCATCGTGGGCCGGGCTGACGTGGCCGACTCGCCGGCCTCGGAACCTCCGCAGGGCGAAGACCGAAGCGGCGTGGAGGAAGGCACCGCCGCCCACGAGTTGAGCGAGTCCCGCCACGCGCGGGGAAAAATCGTGCTGACGCCGTAGCTTCGTCGGGGGTCCGCGCCGACGGGTCCGAGGAACTGGTCGCCCTGGGCGTGATCCGGGGCGCCGAACCTGGCTGTGTTACTTCTGGTATCCGTAGTTGTCACAGGTCCTGCGCTGGAGGACGCAGTTCTTGGTGCGCTTGTTCATGGTGTCGACGTCCCACATCACAAACGCGTCACCGTGCATCGACGAGGCGCTCTTGCCCTCCTTGTCGGAGGAGAGGTAGTAGCCCTCCGGGGTGCCCTTTGCCCCGTACTGGATGTCGAAGGTGATCGCTGGGATCTTCACCGGGTGGCTGGGCGGGCAGGCGTTGCCGGCACCGAAGGCCACGTGGTCCTTGTGGTTGGGGCTGTCCAGGTGCTTGCCGTCCCAGCAGTCCGGGAACTGCATCATGAAATGCAGCGTGGCGTTTCCGCCGCAGATGGGCCAGTTGCCGTTGGTGCTGCGGGCAACGCCGTCGAGGTCGCCGGGGCCGTAGAAGGCGCAGTAGAACTGGCCGGTCGCGCCGCGCGGTGTCGGCTGCTTCTTCTTGGCATCGCCGACGATCATGCGCAGACCGTTGGGCATCGGCATCTGGCCGGTAGAACTGTTCATGAGCGAGCGGTAGTAGACCCGGAAGCCCGTGGTCTCGACCGGCTTGCCGGTCGCGTTGTCGTAGAGCGTCGGCACCCAGTAGGCGGAGCGGTCCTGAGCCGGTTTGCAGGTGGTGGCCGTGAACTTCGTCAGATCCTCGGCCACGGTGTGCGCGGCGACGGCTTTGTTGCCGACAAAGGAGTGCATGTGCGAAGCGCCCGGGAGGCCGGGAGCGACAATCGGGTCGTCCGGCAGCGAGTGGCTGTACTGGCAGTCTGCCCGGAACTCCGGCAGATTGCCCACACCGGCCGGGACAGGGTCGATCGCCACTGCCTTGTACGCGTCGACCTGCGCCTTCCAGGCCGCCTGGTCAACCAGGATCCAGCCGCCGGCGGGAACCTTCGGCGGGGCAGCGGCCGAAGGCGTCGCTGAGGCCGACGGCCCAGCAGCGGCGGAGCCGGACGGCAACGCGCCGAACGACTCCGTCTGTCCGGCCGGCGGCGGGGCGTATTCGAGGGCGTTACCCGCGTCCGACGGTTCGGGCTCGGCGGCAGCGTCGGCCAGGTATACAACTGCGGCCGCGACGACGATCACGACGACAGCCACGCCGGCCGCCATACCCCGCTTGCCCCGGGCGAGCCGCCCCAGGAGGCCGGGACGCGGCGTCGGGCCCGCGTCGGGTTCGCGGAACGCGGTGTACGACACGGACACTCCCCAGCGAGCAAGACAAGACGAGCTGATCGGACAACCACGGCCGCCGGTATGGTAGGCGCACTCCGGCCGCACCCGATAGCTTTCTAAGCCGTCCTTAAAGCACGGAGCACTACCGACGGGTAGCTCGTGCGGACGGCGTTGAGCGGCTGCGCTACGAATTCGTGTTGCCAGCGGTCGCGTCACCCCGTACGGTCTGGGCTCATGTTCTCGCCCCGTGACGTTTAGCTGTCAGGCTTCGACGCGCGGGTGGAGTCTGCCCATTTTCGGCGGCTTCTGGTGATCATCGGTCTCTGATGACCGTCGCCTTCCCTGCGATGCCGTGCATCGCGGTGCCTGCGTGTCTGTCCAGCCCGTGACGGCGCGCCGAACAGGCGCATTCATCGACCGGAGCTCACCATGGACAACCTCACGTCGACGCCGCCTCGGCCCCTGTGGCGTCAGCACGACTTCCGACTGCTGATCGGGGGACGGCTGGTTTCACAGTTGGGCGACTCGCTGCAGTTCCTTGCCTTGCCTCTGCTTGTCATCGCTCTGACCGGGTCCTCGACGCAGGCGGGTGTCCTGCTCGGTTCGCAAACCGTGGTCTACCTTGTCTTCGGACCGGTGGCGGGTGCTCTGGTCGACCGGTGGGATCGCAAGGCCACGATGATCTGGTGCGAGATCGGGCGTGGAGTGCTGACCGCCACCATTCCTGTCGCTGCGGCGCTCGGAGTGCTGGGTATGCCCCAGTTGTATGCCGTCGCGGTGCTGAACGGCGTGCTCAGCACCGTGTTCGGGGCGGCGAACAGCTCGGCGTTGCCGAACATCGTCACCACCAGCGATCTGCCCAGCGCGCTGGGAGCGGCCGGGGCGATGTCCAACGCGCTTCGCATCGTCGGCGGCTCCGTGGCGGGCGTCGCCTTCGCCGTGAGCCGGATGCTCCCGTTCGCGTTCAACGCCGTCTCATTCCTGGCGTCGGCCGCGTTCCTGCGCAGCATCCGCACCGACTTCCAGCAGGTACGGGCCACGACGCCGACTTCACCGCGCGCACTCGTGATCGACATCGGTCGCGGGCTGGCCTGGCTGTGGCACAACCCGGTGATCCGTACGCTGGCGCTGCTCGATGCGGCAGACAGCCTGCGTTACGGCGCCGGCTATTTGCTCATCGTCATGCTGGCCAGGGGTCTGCATGCGAACCCCACCCAGGTCGGCATGGTGTTCACCGCCGCGGGCGCCGGCGCCCTGCTCGGCAGCCTGCTGGCACCCTCGCTCACCCGCCGGTTTCCGCTCGGGGCACTGTCCGTCACGATGTTGTGGGTCGAAGCGATGGCCTTTCCGTTCTATGCGGTGGCGCCGACGTGGTGGCTGCTGCTGGTCGTGGCGTTCGTGGAGTCGGTGGTCTCGCCGGTCTACAGCATCGCCCTGGACTCCTACCGGCTCGCCGTCACCCCCGACGCCCTGCGCGGCCGAGTCACCAGCGCGATCGACACTCTCACCACCGGAGGCGCAGCGATCGGGACCATGGCCAGCGGCGCCTTGATCGCGCTGCTCGGAGCACCGGCACTGACCGTCCTTCTGGCCGGATGGCTCACGCTTCTCGCCCTCGTGGCGACACTGAGCAAAACCGTCCGCACGGCTTCGGCGACAGACTGGAGCGATGGTTCCGCACAGCCGACGCAGGGTCACGATGAAGGAAGTCGGCCACTGTGACACTGCGGCTCGTCAGTGGTCGAGCAGGTCGACTCTGCCCGTCACCGCTTGACCAGCCACAACCCCGACGGATCCGGGCCGGGCACCATCTTGCGCAGGTCGGGCCGTTGCCGCCACAACCAGTTGCCGAACAGCAGCACCTGCCAGTCGGCGTTGCCGATCAGGAAGGCGTGCATCAGGTACAGCTCGGTCCAGTCGCGCCGTTCCTCGAGCCACACGTCGGGATACTCGAACGGCCAGAAGCAGTCGTGCACATGTACGATCACCCCGGACGCCAGGCGGGGCAGCACGTCCAGCACGAGATACACGACGTCGGAGCCGGCCTTGGCGACATGCGTGGAGTCGATGAACAGCACGTCCCCTGCCTCGAGGGCAAGATAGGTTTCGACCGGCACGTGCTGGGCGCCGGATTCCATGATGGTGACCCGGTCTCCGGGGCGGATCAGCGAGCGCAGCCGCTGTGGGTTGGGTTCGATGCAGGTGAGATCGACCTCGGGCAGTGTGTCGAGCGCGACGACGGTCGAGTAGCCGGAGCCGGTCTCGATGATCCGAGCAGGCGTGTGCTTGCGGAGGAGCGCCTGGTAGAGCGCGGCGTCGGGCTGCCCGAACATGTTGTTGTCCGGCACGTAGCGGCGCCACTCGGGCCGGATGTCGAGGGTATCGGCGAGTGCGAGTTGCTCGGCCTCGCCGAGATCGACACCGTGCGGCTGACTGTCAAGGCGGGCCAGCGCTCGTCGGATGTCCGCCCCGCTCGAGACCGGCGAGTGGTAGTGGCCGGCCGGATAACAACTCGGCTGACGGAACGCCGCCACGGCTGAGCGGATACGTTTAGCTGCGCGCAAGTCTCCCCCTTGATGCGACGGCGGTTTCCTGCACCGTACGGAGGCCGGACCGCCCGCCGCAGCGGAATCGGGGCCGCCGCCGACGTCCCGGCGGGCGGTTTCGTTTGCCGTGTCCGGGCCGAGTCGCACTCACCCGCGTGCCTGTCCCCCGTCACCCGAGCGGAGTCAGGCGTGGTTTCCCGAACCGCACCGGGTGACGTTCGGGCACCCGCATCGAGACGGGGCCTGAGCAGTGCCACATTGGTGAGCGGACCCTACGGCCCGGATGACAGGGAGGCGCCCCGGGGCGAGGCCGAACACCTACCCTGTCCGCAGTTGCCGCGATCGGGTGCCGCCGGAGGACGCCAGCGCGGCGGCCTCGCCGCGGGAGCTCACCTCCAGCTTGTCGAGGATGTTGCGCACATGGAACTTGACCGTGTGCTCGCTGAGCTGCAGTCGCTCGGCGATCGTGCGGTTGCGCAGGCCCCGGGCGATTCCTGACAACACTTCGAGTTCCCGCGGGTTGAGCCGGTCGAGGGGACGTATCGCCTCGGGGGCGTCCACCTCCAGGGGCAGGGTCGCGGTCGTCGTGGTGCCCCATCCCGGTGCGGCATCGATCTCCCAGTGTCCGCCGAGCGCCGTGAGCCGCTGCGCCAGGCTGTGAGCCAGGACCGCGCCGGCCGGGTCCGGGCAGTCGTCGCGGACGGTGATGTACAGCACTGGTCCGTCCAGTCGCCAGGACGCCCGTATCCGGGTGGTCTTCGGCCGGTCGACGGCGGCGAGCACCAGGCCGCGTGTCACGGTGCGAGCGGTATGGGCGATGTCCTGCGGAATGGCAGTGTCGCTGTCCGGGCCGACGAGCTCGATGCCGGCCTCGGCGTGCCGTGCGAGGGCGGCGATCTGGTTCTCCAGCATCGCGAAGGAAGCGGCTGCCGGTTCCGAGGACAACGCCTGATCACGGTCGGCGACGGCCCGCAGGTTGATCAGTGCCTCGGCGGCGATGTCGATCCCGGTCCTGCGGGCGACGTCGTCGGTGACCCGGCCGGATCGGAGCACCGCCAGCAAGGTCGTCAGCGTCGTCGCGTAGGTCTGGCCGAGATCGGCGAGGGTCTCGGCGCGCGCGGCGGCCGCGGCAAGGTTGCCGGCCAGAACGTCCGGCTCCTGATCGGTCGCGCGCCGGCCCTGGTCGGCGCTGAGGACCCGCCACAACCGGGCCGCCAGCTCGAGTGCGGCCGTCGGCGGCTCGGTCTCCTCCGGTACCACGATCAGCAGCGAGCCGTTTCCGACTGTCGCGGCCGAGGCGAGCAGGACGAGACGCCGTTCGGCGCCGCCCAGGACGCCGTCGATCAGCACTGCCGTGCCCGGCTCGCTGCGATCGGCCAGCCGCAGCACCTCGGCGCTCGTCACCCTCTCGGCGATCGCCTGGTCACCGGCGACGGCCAGCGGGCTGCGGGCGCAGTCACCGGTCTGTATCGCGGTCGCGCGGTGCGGGATCAGCTTGCCCAGCTCGGCGGAGAACAGACCGTACAGATCGGCCCGCGGCACGGAAAGCAAGCGCTCGACGACGTCGAGCACATAGCGCGGATCCGACCAGCAGTCATCCATGGCTCCCAGGTTAGGCCGGGGGCGAGCCGATGACCTGCTCCTTCGGCTAGCGAACACTGCTCCTTCGAGCAGGCCGTCACGCCTCTCCGGTGCGTTGACTCGTCCCTGCCAGGACGCCTGACCACCAGACGTCCCCGACCCCGGGAGCAACCCCATGCGAGCGATCACGTTCAGTGAATACGGCGCGCCCGACGTCCTGAGACTGTCCGAGGTTCCGGCCCCGGAGCCCGGCCCCGGCCAGGTGCGCGTGGCCGTGCGGATCGCCGGGGTCAATCCGCACGACTGGAAGCTGCGCAACGGCTCACTCCAGCGGTACTCCCAGCTCACCTTCCCGCACATCCCCGGCCTCGAACTGGCCGGCGTCGTCGACGCCGTCGGCGCAGGTGTGGACCTGTCGGTGGGCGACGAGGTCTTCGGCTGGTCAACCACTGGCGCATACGCCGAATACGCCCTGGCCGACACCGTCGCCCTCAAACCCGCCGCGCTTTCCTGGGCGGACGCCGCGGCCCTGCCGATCGCCGGGGCGGCAGCCGTCCGCGACCTCGACCGGCTCGCGGTCCGCGAAGGCGAGACGCTGCTGATCCACGGCGCCGGCGGAACGACCGGCCGGTTCGCCGCCCAGGTCGCGCTGGCCAAGGGACTGACGGTGATCGGCACCGCAGGCACGCGTCACCACGACGACCTGAAGTCGCTGGGCGTCGTGCCCGTGTCATACGGCGACGGCTGGGTGCAGCGGGTCCGCGACGTCGCACCCGAGCCCGCGGACGCCGTGTACGACGCCTCCGGCCACGGCATGCTGCCGGGGTCGATCGAGCTGCTCGCAACCAGGGAACGAATCATCACCATCGCCGACAACGCCGCCTTCGAGCTGGGAATCCCCTTCTCCACCGGCGGTGACCTGACCCGCGAAACGCTCGAGGAGATCGCCCGCTGGGTCACCGAACACGGAGTCCGCATCGCACACCGCAAGAGCTACCCGCTTGCCGAGGCAGCCGCCGCGCAGGCCGAAAGCGAGGGCGGACATCCCGGCGGAAAGCTCACGCTCGCGGTTGGCTGACCACAAAGTCCGGGCTACCGGCGGCCGGCGCGCAGGGTGACGGCGCAGGCCGCGGCGAGGATCAGCTCGACAGCGGCGGCGACGAGCAGGCCCCCGTCGGGGCGGCCGTCGGCGGCCAGGCTCAGCAGGCGGGACAGGCCGTAGCCGGCGTAGAGCGCGGCGCCGACCAGGGCCGCCGGGGCCGCCAGCCAGTGGACGAACGCACCCAGGAGCAGCACCGCCCCGACCGCCAGCAGGCCGCCGCCCGCCGCGCGGGTCTCGCTCAGCTCGCTGATCTCGCCGGCGCCCAGGCCGTAGCCGGCCCGGAACGCCGCCGGTGCGAGCAGGCCGAAGCCGCCGACGGCCATCGCCACCAGGCCGGCGACGAACAGCACGGCCTTCACCGGTTCCATACCCCGGACCCGGCCGCGGCGGCGCAGAAGTCGGCGAAGTCGCGCGGCGGGCGGCCGAGGGCCTGCTCGACCCCGTCGGCGAGCGAGGCGTTGCGGCCGTCGAAGACCTCCTCGCACAGGTTGGTGAGCAGGTCGGCCGCGTCCTGGCCGAGCTGCGGCAGCAGCGCGGCGTGGAACTGGGCCGGCGTGACCGGCAGATAGGCGACGTCGCGGCCGGACGCCTCGGCGATCTCGGCCGCCGCGTCGGCGAAGGTGAGCAGCCGCGGGCCGGTCACCTCGTACAGGCAACCGGCGTGCTTGTCCTCGGTCAGCGCGGCGACGGCGACGTCCGCGACGTCATCGACGTCGATGAACGGCTCCGCGACGTCGCCGGCCGGCAGCGCGACGATCCCGCTCAGCACCGGCTCGAGCAGGTGGCCCTCGCTGAAGTTCTGCGCGAACCAGCCCGCACGGATGATGGAGTACTCCAGGTCGCCGCGACGGACGACCTCCTCGCAGCGCACGGCGCCGGCCTCGCCGCGGCCCGACAGCAGCACGATCCGCCGGACGCCGGCCGCGGCCGCGGTCTCCAGCAGCGCCTCGATCGTGGCGTCGGCGCCCGGCATGGCGAGGTCGGGCACAAACGTCACGTAGGCGGCGGAGACGCCGGTCAGTGCGGGCACCCAGGTCTCGCGGCGCTCCCAGTCGAACGGCGGGTCGCTGCGGCGGGAGACGCCGCGGACGTCGTGACCGGCCTCGGCGAGCCGCTGGACGACGCGGCGGCCGGTCTTGCCGGTGGCGCCGATGACGAGCAGGGACATCGGGACTTCCTCCTTGGGTTCGTCGATGCGTCCAGCTTGCGCCCTGCCGACTGGACGATCAATCACAGCTGATCCGCAGTTCATTGCCAATCGTCCAGCGATGCGGCAGCATGGTTGGGGTGTCGACGCCGAGCCTGCCGCTGCCTCCCGCCGGAGACCCCCTCGGCGAGGCCCTGCATTTGCTGCACATGACCGGCACGCTGTACTGCCGGGCCGAGTGCACCGCGCCGTGGGGCGTCGCCGTCCCGCACCTCGACGGCGTGATGACGCTCCAGGTGGTGACAGCCGGCGAGGCCTGGCTGGAGGTCGACGGCGAGGAGCCGCTGCTGCTGCGGCCGGGCAGCATGAGCCTCATCCCGCACGGCACGCCCCACCGCCTGCGCAGCGACCCGGACGCTCGGGCCGACCCGCTGTTCGACCTGCCGGTGGAGAAGGTCAGCGGGCGCTACGAAATCCTGCGCCACGGCGGGGGCGGTGCGCGCACCAATGTCATGTACGGCGTGATGGAGGTCGATCACGTCGCCGCGCGCCGACTGGCCGGGCAGCTTCCCGCGGTACTGCACCTCGATTCCTGGAACGCCGACGACGCCGGCTGGCTCGGCAGCACCCTGCGCTTCATCGCCCGCGAGGCGGCCGAACTGCGCCCGGGCGGCGAGACCGTGATCACCCGCCTGGCCGACATCCTGGTCATCCAGGCCATCCGCGCCTGGCTGGATTCGGCGCCCGACGCCCGCGTGGGCTGGCTGGCCGCTCTGCGCGACGACCAGGTCGGCCGGGCCCTACGCTCGATCCACCGCGCACCGGAACGCGACTGGAGCGTGCAGTCCCTCGCCCGCGAGGCGGGCATGTCCCGCTCGGCCTTCGCCGCCCGCTTCACAACCCTGGTCGGCGAGTCCGCGATGCGCTACCTCACCGAATGGCGCCTACAGCTGGCGCGGGCCCACCTCCCCCGCACCACCGAACCCCTCTCCACCACCGCCCGCCGCTTCGGCTACCAATCCGAAGCCGCCTTCAGCCGAGCCTTCAAACGCGAATTCGGCATCTCCCCCGGCCGCCTCCGCTGACCCCGCTCAGGGAAACGGAGGACCGTGTGGGCCGGCCCCGCCCTCCCCGGTTCCGATACGGCACCGGGGTGTGCGGGCGGGGCCGGGGCGGCGGTCAGCGGCTCGCTGCCGGCCTGGCCACTTCCACTTCGTTGATCTGCTTGCCGGTGAGCACGTCGAAGGCGCGCACGATCGTGCGGTCCGGGTACACGGCGACGGTGAGCACCGACGGCGACTCGGGCCGGTCGGTGGCCGAGTCCTCGTCCCACGGGTCCTCCGGGCTGGGCGCGAACTCCATCGCCAGCGCGCCGGTGTTGACCGCGGTGTAGCCGTCCGGGTGCCCGCCCTGGGTGACGACCCGTGCCGCCCAGTCCCGCCGGTACGGCGACCAGTGCGTGTGCCCGCTCAGGAAGATCACGTTCGGGTACTTGCCGACGATCGCCTCGAGCTCGAAGTCACGCGGGCCGTTGCCGTAGAAGTTGCCGTACGTGCCGGAGACCGTCCACTCGAACGGGTAGTGCTTCATCACCAGCACCTGCTTGCCCTGGCGCGCCCAGTCCGCGAGCCGCCGCGTCAGGAACGCCACCTGCGCGTCGCTGATGGACTGCTTCTCCTGCTCCGCAACGCCGCTCTCCTCACCGAGCACGATCACCGGTACCCCGCCGACGACCTTCTCGTAGTACGGCTTGTCGATGCCCGCGCCCCACCGGTTGGCGAACGCCAGGAAGTTGTCCTGCTGCTGCTGAGGGGTCAACACCCGGCTGCGCCTGTCGTGGTTGCCGATCGCGGGCAGCACCGTGGGCAGCCGGTGCCGGGCGAACGCGGCGCTCACGTCGGCGTACTCCTGGACCTGCTGCTCCTGGGTCTGCTCGCGCGGCCCGCTGATGATGTCGCCGGCGAGCAGCAGCGCCTTCGCGCCCGGCGCCTCGCGCCGCAGCAGGTCCAGCGCGCCGTCGGTGTACGGCAGGCCCTCCACCTGAATGTCGCTGAGCACCTGGAACGTCGTCGCCTTGGCACCACGGGACAGTGCCGGCAGCGGGGTGCGGGCCACCACGTCGTCGACCGCCCAGTACATCTGCGGGCGGTTGTTGCTGTACGTGAAGCGGAACACCGCGGTACGGGCACGCTGCGGCGCATCGACCCGGATCACCTCCTGACCGGAGATGACGTCGCCGCCCCCGTTCGCGCTGATCCGGGCCGCGGAGTAGCGCAGGATCTCCTTCTCCGCCCCGCCGTCGAACGCCACGGTCACGCGGCCGACCGCCTTGTGCGCCTGGCGGTAGTGCGAGGAGAACACCAACTCGATCGCGCGCTTGCCGCCCACCGGCACACCGGGGCTGACGAGCGTGCTGTTGACCGGGTGGCTCCCGTCAACGGTGGCGCCCTTGGCCGCCGCCACACCGTTGTCCGCCACCGCGAGCACGCCACGCGAACGGGAGAACTGGTTACGCCCGTCGAGGAAGCAGCGGGGGTCGAGCGGCTGGTTCTTCTCCGGGTCACAGCCGACACCGGCCGGCGCGGCCGCCGCGAACCAGTCGTTCCGCGCGGCGAACGTCCAGCCGCGCCAGCCGGCCGGCGCGCCGTCGGTCTGTACCGTCCAGGCACCGCTGGCGCCGTCGAAGTCGCCACGCCAGAGCGTCTGATGCCCTGCCTGGCCGTGGCCGGGCTCGCCGGCCTGCGCGGCGGGCACCGCGGCGGCGGGCAGCAGCGCGAGCGCCGCGGCGCCCACGACCAGCAGATGCCGGGTTCTGAGTACGGGTCGGGCCATCACGTCTCCCTGACTGAGGCAACAGGTAGGCACACCCTGACGAAATCGATCAACATGCGGGTGAACATCGCACTCCGGCCGAATGAGGAGACGGTGCGCGGTCACCGGCCGGACTCATCGTTCCGGCACCGCCGGCGCGTCAAGGGGCCGAGCTCACGGCGTATCGGGTGCGGACTTGCGCAACCCGCGCCGACGGGCTCGGCAGCCCGGTCCGGATCGAGCACGCCATGGTCTGCGATCCCGCCATCGCGCGCCGACTCGCCGACTCGGGCGCACGCGTGGTCGCGCAGCCGTCCTTCCTCTACGACCTCGGCGCGGAGCTGACCGTGCTCCCGCTGCCCGCGCCGCTCAAGCTCATCCCGCTGCGCACGCTGCTCGACGCGGGCGTGTCGGTGGCCGCCAGCAGCGATTACCCGGCCGGCACGCTGCCGCCGCTGGTCGGCATCCAGGCCGCGGTCACCCGCCGCGTCGCCGGCGGCGCGGTCGTCCACCACGAGGAGGGCCTCACCGTCGAACAGGCCCTTTCGGCGTACACCAGGGAAGCCGCCGCGGCGCTGGGTGTAGCCGGCCAGGCGGGCGTGCTGCGCACCGGCGCCGCCGCGGACCTGGTCGAGCTCGACCGGGACCCGGTGCGCAGCGACCCCGGACGCATCGCCGGGATCCAGGTCACCGGCACCTGGTGCGCCGGCTAGCAAACCGCTTGACCGGCCGACTGGCGCGGTGTCCACAAACGCTGCCGTCGCCGCCCGGTCTGCGGTCGTTGCTCGTGGATCCCCTGATGGTCGCGCGGCTGGTACCGTCCGCGGCATGTTCTCGCGGTGGATGAACCTGCACTCGGCCTGACCGGCCCGTCAAAGGCTGGCGCATTCCACCGCTCGAGCGGATCGGTACCGCGGCCCTGCCCGGCGCGGGTCGTGGGTGAGTAGGCTTGGCCCGAGTGCAAGGGAGCCGCACGATGGGCTTGGAGAACCTCGACAGCTGGCATCTGATCGCGCTCATCGTGGCCGGCCTGTTGATCTTCGGTCCGAATCGGTTGCCGAAGGCGATCAGCGACGGCCTGCGCATGGTGCACAAGGTGCGCCAGATGGCCTACAACATGACGGACGATCTCCACCGCGAGTTCGGCATCGACGTCCGGCCGGAAGACCTGCACCCGAAGACCCTGCTGCGTCAGCATCTGCTCACGGCGGCCGGCGAGGCGGCCCTCCGCAGACCGCTGCAGGACCTCTACGACGATGTCCAGGGCGTGGCCGGAGCGGTCGAGCGGAGCGCCAAGGCAGCCGTCGGGGCCGCCGACCGCGGCACCTTGTCCAGCCGGTCCCCGGCACGGCGGGCGACACCGTCGCCGACTCAGCCGACCGGGCGCACCTCATGGGACGACGCCACCTGAAATCACCGGGACCCGCAGGACGACCGCACCAGGTTCATAGCGCCAGGAACCGTACAGCTACGCGTGCTAGTGTCCAGTTCATGGGTGATCCCGACCGACATACACAACGCTGGCCCTGGTCGCACGGACGCGGCGGACGAACCGGAGCCAGTGAACACCGGTGACGCTCATCCTGGTCGGGCTGGTTCTGATCATCGCGTTGACCGCGGCGACGGCGTATTTCGTCGCGCAGGAGTTCGCATACGTGGCGGTGGACCGCGGCGCGCTGCGGCAGGCGGCGGACGGCGGCGACCCCGCGGCGGTGCGGGCGCTGAAGGTGACCGAGCGGCTGTCGTTCATGCTGTCCGGCGCGCAGCTGGGCATCACCGTCACGGCCCTGCTCGCCGGTTATGTCGCCGAGCCGTACCTGGGTGAAGGGCTGGCCGCGCTGCTCGGATCGGCCGGCGTCCCGCGTGCGGCGAGCCTGTCGGTGTCCGTGGTGGCGGCGCTGCTGGTCGCCACCGTGGTGCAGATGGTCCTCGGTGAGCTCGCGCCGAAGAACCTCGCCATCACCAAGCCGGAGACGTTGGCCAGGTGGCTGTCGGGCTCGACACTGATGTACCTGGCCGTCGCCGGGCCGCTGATCAGAGTCTTCGACGCCGCGGCGACGCGGCTGCTACGCCGCGCCGGCATCGAACCGATCGAGGAACTGCCCCAGGGTGCCACTCGAGAAGACCTCGAACGCATCGTCGCCGACGCCCGTGACCGCGGTGACCTCGACGTCGACACCGCACGGCTGCTCGACTCAGGCCTGGACTTCCGCAACCTCAGCGCGGGCACGGTGATGGTCCCCCGCGTCGACGTGGTCACCGTCCACGCCGACGAACCCGCCAGCCGGCTCGTGCAACTCCTGTCCACCGGCCATTCCCGCTTCCCGGTCATCGGCACCGGCGTCGACGACGTCACCGGCATCGTCTCGGTCACCGACGTGCTGACCCTCGAACCCGACCAGCGCGATCACACCCCGGTGCGGAAACTGGCCGCGCCCCCGGTCGTAGTGCCCGCCTCGGCGAGGGTTCCCCAGGTCCTCGAGCGGCTACGGACCGAGCGACGGCAACTGGCCATCGTCGCCGACGAGTATGGCGGGTTCGCCGGCGTCATCAGCCTCGAAGACATCGCCGAGGAGCTCGTCGGCCAGATCCGTGACGAAGACGACCCACCCGAACCCGGCGCCGAACGCCAACCCGACGGGACCTGGCTCGTTCCCGGCCGGTGGCGGCTGGACCAGATCGCCGACGCCACCGGCGTACAACTGCCCACGAATCCGCTCTACGACACGGTTTCCGGCCTCATGCTGTACCGCCTGGGCCGGGTCCTGGTCGAAGGCGACCACGTCGACCTGTCGGCCGAACCCGGACCCGACGTGGCCGCGCAGCCGATCCGGCTGACCGCCGTGTCCGTCCAGCGGCACGTCGCCGCCACCGTCCACCTCGCCGTGCGGCAGCAGCCGTGAGCACCACCACGGCCCTGGTCGCCTCACTGGCGCTGCTGGCCCTCAACGCGTTTTTCGTCGCCGCGGAGTTCGCGCTGGTCGCCGCCAAACGCCACCGGCTCGAGGCCCTCGCCGTCGGCGGCTCGCCCGCCGCACGGGCGGCCCTCGCCGGCAACCGGGAACTGTCACTCATGCTCGCCGGCTCCCAGCTCGGCATCACCCTGTGTTCACTCGGGCTGGGCGCCCTGGCCAAACCCGCCCTGGCCGACCTGCTCGAACCCCTGTTGCACGCCACCGGCCTGCCGTCCCAGGCCAGCTACGTCGCCGCCTTTGTCCTCGCCTTGGCGGTGGTGGTGTTCCTGCACATGGTGATCGGTGAGATGGCCCCCAAGTCGTGGGCCATCACGCACCCCGAGCGTTCGGCGGTGCTGCTCGCCCTGCCGTTCCGGGCGTTCGCCCGCCTCGCCCGGCCCGCCCTCGCCGCGCTCAACGCCATGGCCAATGCCACCCTGCGACTGTTCAAGATCGTTCCGCAGGACGAGCTGGCGCAGGCCCACGGCCCCGAGGAACTGCGGATCCTGCTGCAGACCTCGCGAGAGCACGGCACCCTGCCCGCCCCCGACGAACAGCTGCTCACCGCGATGCTCGGCCTGCAGCGCACCACCGTCGCGACGGTCATGATCCCCGTCGAGCAGGTCGTCACCGTCCACGCCGACGCCACCGCCCGCGACGTCGAACAGCTGTGCCTGCGGTACGGCCGCTCCCGGCTTCCCGTCACCGACGACGGCCGCATCGTCGGCATCGTGCACGCCCGCGACGCGCTCAAGGCCACCACCAACCACGTCGATGCCACAGCCGGCTACCTGATGACCGCCCCGTACACCCTGCCCGCGCAGCACAGCGCCCTGTCGGCCATCCGCGCGATGCGTGAACACCGCGCCCAGGTCGCCATCATCACCGAACACGACACCCCGATCGGCCTGGTCGCCCTCGAAGACCTCCTCGAACAGGTCATCGGCCAATTCGACGACGAAACCGACCCGATCGTCGCCGCCTACCGCAACGCGCCTGCCCGCACCACCACCGAATCCCGTAACCAGAAAGGCAACCGCTGAGGGAGCGTCCGATCTTCGGGGGCCGCCAAGACACAGGTCAGCCAGGCGATGACGAAGTGCATTGCCGCGACCGTGCCCAACTACGAACGTGCGGCACGACCGATCCGGCTGCGAGTCAGGTCTCGACGGTCGCCGGAGGCATGAGGCTGAACGCGTTCTCCTCCTCCTGGGCGTTGTGCAGGCGCATGATGGCGTACAAGCCGTAGAGTCCGGCGCGCAGGTCGGTGACCTCCTCGGGCTCCGGCCTGTCGCCGACGTCCTGCGCCGCGCGTCGCAGCCGGCGGACCTGGTGCTCGATCTCGGCGTGGGTCCGGCTGAGCGCCCCGGTCGGGTCGGGACCGCCGAGGGCGCGGGCGACGATCGGCAGCAGTTGGGCCTCCTCGGCCCGCTCGTGCGGGAGCAGGTCGCCTTCGAGCCGGTCCAGCAGCCTCCGCAGGGAACTGAGATCGGGTGCGGTGACCGAGAGGTCGTCGGCGACGGCGCGGATCTGTTCGACGAGTGGCCGGATGGCGGCGTGCTGCGCGTACAACTGCTGGGCCGCGGCGAGGTCGGCGGCCGGCAGCGTGACGGTGTGCGTGCGCCCCGGCAACAGGACTGTCAGGGCGAGGCCGATGGCGGCGACATCGATCACCTCCTGCAGGACCGCCCCGGCCACCGGCGTCAGCAGCCCCGCCGCGGCCGGGACCATCGCCGCCAGCGACAAGGCCATGCCCAGCAGTGCCGCGCGGCGGGCGATGCGGTGGCTGCGCCGGGCGATGAGGATCGCGTCGGCGAGGCCGTCGACACGATCGGCCGTGAGCACGACGTCGGCGGCCTCGGCCGAAGCGGTGACACCACGCGCGGCCAGGGCCACGCCGACACCGGCGGCCGCGAGCGCGGGGGCGTCGTTGACCCCGTCGCCGACCATGATCGTCGGTGCGGTCGCCTGTTCGGCCTGGACGATGGCGAGCTTGTCGGCGGGGTCGCGGTCGGCGTACACCGCGTCGACCCCCACGATGCGTCCCACGGTCTCGGCGATGTCGGCCCGATCACCGGTCACCAGAACCGTGCGTTTGATGCCCGCGTCCCGCAGGGTCCGCATCATCCGCGGCGCGTCGGGCCGGAGCGGATCAGCGAGCAACAATACGCCGGCGGGCCGGCGGTCCACCGCCGCGAACACCGTCAGCGAGCCGTCCAGCGCGGCGCGGCGGCGCGCCCGGCGCACCCAGTCCGGGGCCGATCCGTCGACGATCCAGGCGGCTTTGCCGAGGCGTACCGGGCGGCCGTCCACTGTGCCTTCGATGCCGAAGCCGTGCCGCTCCCGCACGCCCGACGCCGGCGAGAGCGCCAACCGGCGGTCGCGGGCGGCGGTGACGAGGGGCGCCGCGAGCACGTGCGCCGACGACTGGTCGAGCGAGGCGGACAGCCGCAGCACCTCGTCGGCCGGCACGTCGCCGGCCGTGATCACCCCGGTCAGCACGGGCCGCCCGCGGGTCAGGGTGCCGGTCTTGTCGAACAGCAGGACCCGCCCGGCGGCCAGCCGCTCGAGGGCGGCGCCGCCCTTGAGGATCACGCCGTGCCGGGCCGCCCGGGAAAGCCCCGACATGATCGCGATCGGGGCTGCCAGCAGCAGCGGGCATGGGGTCGCCACGACGAGCACGGCCACCGCGCGTACGGCCTGGCCCGAGATCGCCCAGGCCAGCCCGGCCGCCAGCAGGGTGAGCGGGACAAAAGCGAGGGCGAACCGGTCGGCGATGCGGACGAACGGCGCGCTGCTCGCCTGCGCCTGCTCGACGAGGCGTACGACGCCCGCGTAGGTCGACGCGGCGGCGGTCTCGGTGGCCAGCATCCGCGTCGCCGAGCCGGCGTTGACGACACCGCTGCGGATGTCGTCGCCGGCGCGACGCTCGACCGGCAACGGCTCACCCGACAGTGCCGACTCGTCGAACACGCCGCCGTCGAGCAGTCTCCCGTCGACCGGCACGAGCTCACCGGCACCGACCAGCAGCCGGTCACCGACCACTACCCGGTCCGCGGGGATCTCGTCCACGCCGTCCGGCCCTTCGCGGCGCGCGGTCCGTGGTGCGCCGGCGGCCAAGCGGGTGAGCTCCCGGCGGGCCCGAGCCGACGCACGCGCCTCCAGGACGCCGCCCGTGAACAGCATCACCGCGATCACCGCTCCCGCGAGCGGCTCACCGACCAGCAGCGCACCGGCCAGCGCCAGCCACGCGATGACGTCCACCGACGGCTGGTGGCGGCGAAGTGCCACCGCGATGGTGATCGTCGAGTACGCCAGCCCGAGCAACGTCGCCCCGGCCCACATCGCCGACGCCCACTCCGTCGCGCCCGCGAGAGCGGCCGCTGTCCCGGCGAGGAGCAGCAGGATCACGACAGCGAACAGGATGACCTCCCGGGCGGCCCACAGCCGCGGGAGCCGCTCGGGCCGACCACGCGGATCGGCTGTGATGCTGTCCGGCACGGGTCTCGCCTCCCTCCAGTCCACGATCTCCTGTCCGCGCGACAGCGCCCAGTGCCGAAAGTCCCTGCCCGGGCATCCCGGGACGGGCGGCGGCACCGTCGCCGCCACACGGTTCCACCGCGGGTCCTGATCCGGGACCTGACGGAGTACCTCACCGCGCAGTGGGCAGGGGACCCTGACCGCGCCATGCACTGAGGGGGCCGACCATGGCATCCACCGGACGCATCATCTCGGAGCCGCCGTTCCGTGTCGGGCCGACCAGCCGGAGCCTCGCCCGCGCGGCCCTCGCCGCCCTGCACGCACCCTCGATCCTCAACACCCAGCCGTGGCACTGGCACATCGACCACGACACGGCGTCGTTACGTGCCGATCGGCGCCGGCAACTCGCCACCATCGACCCGGACGGACGGTTGCTCACCATCAGCTGCGGAGCCGCCTTGCACCACGCCCGCATCGCGCTCGAGGCCGACGGGGTGAGCGTCGAGGTGGCACGACTCCCATGGGACGACGACCCGGATCTGCTGGCCGTACTCCGGCATCGCGGGATCACACAGCCGACCGGCCACGCGCAACGGATGTGCCAGGCGATCGCGTCCCGATGCACCGACCGGCGACCGTTCGCGGGTGTCCCGGTGCCGGAGGAGCTGCTGGACCGGCTCCGGCAGGCCGCGGAGGAGGCCGGAGCACGGCTGCACATCACCCGGCCCCAGGACCTCACCAGCCTCGCCGTCGCCGCCGGACACGCGGCTGCGGCACAGCTCGCCGACCCGGACTACCGCGCCGAACTGTCCGATTGGGCCCGCCTGGACGACAGCAGCGGCGACGGTCTCCCCCTCGACACCATCGCCCCGGCGGGGGCTCGGCCGGTGCCGTTACGTGACTTCACCGGCACGGGTTACGGCCCGAGCATCTACAGCGGCATCGACCTCGACGACCGCCACGCCCGCTACGCCGTCGTGGTCACCGACGCCGACGGGCCGTACGAATGGCTCACGGCCGGCGAGGCGCTGTCGGCGGTCCTGCTCACCGCAACGGCCGACGGGCTCGCCACGTCCACGATGAGCGATCTCGTGGAGCATGTGCCCGCCCGCAGGCTGGTGCGGCACATGCTCGGTGACGTCGGCCATCCGGCGATCGGCGTCCGGATCGGCGTACCCGCGCCAGGGGAACCACCGAGAACGCGCCGCCGGCCCGCCGTCGAGATGATCGAGGTCGTCGCCGACCCGTCATGAGGCCTCACGACTCGACGACGTCGGCCACCGCTCGGCGGTTGGTGTACCCGATTGTCGGCGCATACCCGAACCAGGCCTGCCCCTTTCCGGCAAAGTGAACAGCTCGGCGAACCGGGTGGCGCTCATCCGGTGCGGGCGATCCTCGACCACACCGTGCCGGGACCGCGGCTCCGGCTCATCCTTCCTGGGTGAACCCGGTCGAGAAGAGGCCTGAACGAACTTCAAACCAAGTGGGGCGACCTAGCGTGAACCACAGCAACCCATTGTGAATCGGAGGCACCGGCATGGAGATGCCCCCCGTCAACACGTGTACGGCCGAAGACTGCGCCTACAACCTGGGCCAGACCTGCCACGCGCTGGCAATCACCATCGGCGATGCACGGCACGCGCACTGCGACACCTACCTCGGCGCGTCGGTCAAAGGCGGCGATCGATCAGCTGTCGGACACGTCGGCGCCTGCAAGATGTCCGGGTGCGTGCACAACGTCGACCTCGAGTGCCGGGCGCCGGGCATCACGGTTGGTTTCCAGGGAAGTTCGGCGGACTGCCTGACCTACCAGTCGGCCTGACATCGCCACGCGAGATGTAAGTCAACAGGGGCGCGAACCACCGGGTCGACGTTGTTCTGCCCGCCGGCGGTCGGTCGCCGGCTGTCGCAACGACGCGTCCAGTCTCCGCATCAGCTCTCCCACCCGGCCGCGACCACTCGGGGCGTTCGGATAACGCGTCAGGACGCTCACCACGGTGGGGCCGGCTAGACCTCGTGCCTTCTCGATGTAGTCGGCGCCGACGTCACGGTCGTCGCCGGCATCGAGCTCGAATGCTCGAGCCGCGTGGGCGGCCGATCCGAGGATGTGTACGACCTGAGTCGCTTTCGCCAACGGGTGGAGGAACGCCGCACTGGCCGCGCCGAGGGCAGCGCGCGCCGCGTCGCTCGCCGCGGCCTGTCCCGCGTCGCGGGTCTCTTGCGCCGCCCGGTGTGCCGCCCACGCGTTGTCACGGATCACCTTGGTCCGCTTGGCCCCGTCCGCGAACGCCTGCGCAGCGTCGATCGCGGCCCGTGGGCGCCGATCGTCAGGGCGTTCACGTTCGAAGATTGCCAATGCGGGCTCCGCGCAGGCCACGGCATAGCCCGCGATCTCGCGCAGTTCGGCCATGTTGAGCTCGATCGTAAGGTTCTCGTCGGCCGCCATCATGCCGTCGACAGTATCGTTGAACCTCCGGTGGAAACTTCTTTGCGATACTGGCAGGACAGAAGGGCTCAACCTTCAAGGCGGTGATCGGCTGAGGCCAGTCGACCCGGCGCGCGGGCACGGTCTGTCCACACAGGCGATCAGGAACTGCGAGGCGGCCGGCAGCCGCCCCGGGGCCGAGACCATGCACCAGCCAGCACGTGAAAGGACCGGTCCCGTGCCGAAGATCCTGCCGATCGACACCCCGCCCCTGGGCGACCGCAGCTACCTCGTGCATGACGGGCGGGTCGCGTTCGTGGTCGACCCGCAGCGCGACATCGACCGCGTGCTCGCCCTCGCCGACGCCGAGGGTGTGACCATCACCCACGTCTTCGAGACCCACATCCACAACGACTACGTCACCGGCGGGTTCGCCCTGGCCCGCCGCACCGGCGCCGCGTACCACGTCAACGCCGACGACCCTGTCTCGTTCGAGCGGGTCCCGGTCCGGGACGGTGACGTCGTCGCCGTCGGCGCGGTCATGCGGCTGCGGGTCCGGCACACCCCCGGGCACACGTTCACGCACCTGTCGTACGTCCTGGAGGAGCACAGCCGCCCGGTCGCGGTGTTCTCCGGCGGGTCGCTGCTGTTCGGGTCGGTCGGCCGGCCCGACCTGCTCGGCACGGAACACACCGAGACGCTGGTGCACCGGCAGTACGCCTCGGCCAACGGTCTCGCCGCCGACCTGCCCGACGGCACCGCGCTCTACCCCACCCACGGGTTCGGCAGCTTCTGCGCCGCTACCCAGTCCGAGGCCGTCACCTCCACGATCGGTCAGGAGAAGCGCACCAACCCGGCGCTGACCACACCGGAGCGGCAGTTCGTCGAGGACCTGCTCGCCGGCCTCGACGCATGGCCCGCCTACTACGCCCACATGGCCCCGGCCAACACTGCCGGACCGGACGAGCCCGACCTGACCCCGCCGCAGCGAGCCGACGCCGAGCAGGTGCGCCGGCGGGTCGCCGCCGGCGAATGGGTCGTCGACCTGCGCAACCGGGTCGCGTTCGCCGCCGGGCACGTCGCCGGCACGCTCAACTTCGGCCTCGACGGCAGCTTCGCCACCTACCTCGGCTGGCTCATTCCCTGGGGAACCCCGCTGACCCTGCTCGGGGAAACCCCGCGGCAGGTCGCTGACGCCCAGCGGGAACTCATCCGCATCGGCATCGACCGGCCCGCCGCGCACGCCGTCGGCGATCCCGCCGGCTGGGCCGTCGACGGCCGGCTCGACTCCTTCCCACGCGCCACGTTCACCGACCTGGCCCAGGTTCGCCACCACCGGCCGGTCACCGTCCTGGACGTACGGCGCAATCTCGAACACGCTGCAGGCCACCTCGACAACGTCGTGCACATCCCGCTGCACGAGCTGCCGCACCGGCTCGGCGAGGTGCCCGACGACGAGGTCTGGGTCCACTGCGCGGCCGGCTACCGGGCCGCCGTCGCCGCGTCGATCCTCGACGCCGCCGGACGCCGCGTCGTCGCCGTCGACGACGAGTTCCCCAACGCCGCCGAGGCGGGTCTGCCCGTCACACCGGGCGCGCGACAGGACACCGGCGCCGGTCACCGATGAGCCGTCCACGTCCGAGACACGACGCCACGCCGCCCCGTGCGCGCGAGATGATCGAAACCGAAACACCGGTTCTGGAGGAAGGATTCCACCATGTGTCGACGCGCCACCTGTAGCACCTGCGGCAAGGTCACCTATACCGGGTGCGGCAACCACGTCGACGAGGTGTTGGCCGGTGTTCCCGAGTCCCAGCGATGCGCCTGCGACCTCAAGCCGAAGCGGTCCGCCGGCCTTCGATCGTGGCTGCGCAGGCGCTGAACACCGGCTCGGAGCGGATCAGGGGATGAACCGCACCTCCGGGAAGGCCGGACTCGGGCCTTCGAGCAGGCGCTGCCGCTGATGGCGCAGGTGCAGGTCGAAGAACGCGAGCGGGTATGCCTGCTGGATCCGCACCGCCCGGGCGGGGTCGAGGGTGCCGACCCAGCCGGCGAGGTCCTCGTCGCTCATCCCGATAATCCTCGCCAGTTGCGGGACCAGCCACTGGTGGTCGATGTACGACGAGTGGGCCGCGCCGACGGCGTGCACGTTGAGCCGCCATCCACGCAGCCGCGACCAGAACTGCTCGACGCTCGGCTCGGCGGCGCGGGTGTTGTCCGCGGTCATCAGCATGAACGGCCGGTCGAGGTCGGTGGGCTCCGGTAGCGACTGCATCGGGCCGTCGAAGCCGAGCCCGGCCCGGACGCGCCGGTCCTGGCTCATGACGAGGGCGGTCGCGGTCGCGCCCTTCGACCAGCCGAGCATGCCGATGCGCCGCAGGTCGAGCGCGGCGCCCAGGCCGTCCGGCAGTGCACGGCGCTCGGCGTCGGGGTTGCGGCCGGCGGCGAGGTCCTCGATGCGGTCGAGGACGAACCGGATGTCGTAGGAGGAGTCCCACGGTGTGAATGACATGTCGGCGGGGACGGTGAGCCGGCCGTCGGGGAACTCGCTGAACGCGTCGTACGTGTGATCCACCGTGACCACGACGTAGCCGTGGCTGGCGAGTTCCTGGACCACGATGGTGGCCTCGGCACGGTGATCGTCGTTGCCGTGGGAGTACACGATCACGGGCAGCCGTCCGGGCGACCGCAGCGCCGGAGCCCTCTCGTGGCCGGCCGTGAGGGGCGCCGCCGCGGCATCGGCGTCGAACCCGGCGGACGCGAGCAGCGCGCGCAGCGGCGCGGCGGTCATCCACTGCGCCACCGGATGACGCCGGGCGTCGCGGGCGGCGGGGTACCAGACGCTGGCCATCAGTTCGCGGTGGTGCCCCGGGCCGGCGACCGGATCCGGGCGGGACCGGTCGACGAGGTGCAGCGACACGGTGCCGACACGGTGCGGCCCGGTGGGTGGGGGCAGCGTGAGCCGGGCCGGGCCGGGCGCGCCCGGGGCCGCCCACCCGCGACCGGCGCCGAGCGGCACGGCGACCCCGGTGGCGAGCGCGGCTGCGAGCAGGTGTCGACGGGTCAGTGCGATGGTCATTGGTCCTCCGGTGTGTCGGTGGTCTCGACCCGCGCGATGAGCAGCTTCAGCCGCGCGATCTCTTCGGTGAGTGCGGTGCTGCCGGCAGCGGTGAGCGTGATCCAGGTCCGGCCACGCCGCCCGGCGTAGCCCTTCTCGACCTCGATCAGGCCGGCGGTTTCGAGCACACTCAGGTGCTTGGAAAGGTTCCCGGCGGTCAGGTCCAGCTGGGTGCGCAGGTAGCCGAACTCCACCCGGCGCGCCTCGTGCGCGATGGTGAGGATCCCCAGCCGGACCCGCTGGTGCACCACCTCGTCCAGCCCGGTGACCGGGTGGCCGGCTGGCTCGTGCGGGTCCGGGGCCCCGGTCTCGGCGGTCACCGGCGCTGCCGGCCGGCCAGCGCGAAGCCGATCGCGCCCAGCAGCAGCACGGTGCCGTTGATGATCTGCTGCGGCAGGAACGTCGTGCGGAATGCGTCCCAGTGCCAGCCGAAGTCGATCGGCACCAGCGCCACCGTCAGGTAGCCGAGGGTAAACACCAGCAGCCCGACGTTGCGCTCCAGCCGGGCCAGCACCAGCAGCGCCACCCCGATCGTGCCCCACGGCGAGATCAGCCGGTCCAGCACGAGCACCCAGTAGGGGAACCGGTGCGGGTGGGTCGGGAAGTACAGGCGCGCCGCCACCCAGGCGGCGGTGAACAGGACGGTCAGCGCGACGCCGGTGAGCGCATACGGCAGCACCCGGGCGCCCAGCCCCCGCGCCCGGGCGACCCGCACGTAGCAGACGGCGATCGCCGCGTACGCCAGCAGCAGCGCCAGCGGCCAGTAGTACAGCACGCCTTGACGCGAGAACTGGCACGCGGTGGCGTCGCCGACGCAGTGGAAGACGAGGAAGTACCGGTCGAACGGGATCCCCACGAACGTCACGGCGGCCAGCACCAGCAGCGCGAACCAGGTCACCCGCTGGTCGACCCGCACCCGGCGGGCGAGGCCGCGCACCTCCGACAGCAGCCGGCGGGGATCGCGGCCACCGGCAGGTACCGAATCAGTGGTCATGCCAATAGGTTTCCACAGCAAATCTATTTGCGCTAGTACCGAATGCCTCCGGGGTGATCCGGTCGCGAAACGAAACGAGACGAGCCGCACGACGAGCGGCAAGACTGGACTGAGCAGCACAGTCCGGTGTCGGCGGCCGGTGGTGATCACCCTGTGTGCCGCCCTGGTGGAGACCGGCGAGACGACCGTGGTCACATCGCTGATCCCACACTCGCCGGCAGCCGCTCGGCGCAGCGCACGCCCCCGGGACGGGCGGTCGCTGTTCGCCGTGGCGAGCCGGCGCCGACCGGCTGCGGCTGCAGCCAGCACCAACGCGGTAGTCCGTTGGCCGAGTGGAGGTGTCCCATGGACGTCGACATGATTGTCGAGATCCCGGCCGGGTCGCGTAACAAGTACGAGATGGATCACGAGCAGGGACGGATCCGGCTCGACCGGACCCTGTTCACCGCCACCGCCTACCCGGCCGACTACGGCTACATCCCCGGCACGCTCGCCGAGGACGGCGACCCGATCGACGCGATGGTGCTGTTGGACGCGCCCACCTTCCCCGGTTGCAGCGTCCGGGTGCGGCCGATCGGGCTGTTCTGGATGCACGACGAGCGTGGCCCGGACGCGAAACTGCTGTGCGTGCCGGCTGCCGACCCCCGCTGGCAGGCGATCGACGAGCTCGCCGACCTGCCCGAATACCAGTTGAGCGAGATCGGCCATTTCTTCGAGATCTACAAGGACCTGGAACCGGGCAAGCACACCGACGTGCGAGGCTGGCGAGACCGTGGCGAAGCCGAAGCGGAACTCACCGCAGCACAGCACCGGTACCAGGCGACGCGTCGGATGCCGGCCTGACACCGCTCGGCGCGATCCTCACATCTGACGGCTCACCCCGGCCTGGAAGCGGCCAACGGCGCTGGACGAGGAGACTGAGCACCGCCAAGACAGCGGCGATCCCAAGTGCGTTCTCCACCCCGAGCTTCGCCACAACGCCCCAGGCGGCGCTCGCCGCGGCGACGACCGCCCCCGACGTGACGACGTAGGCGGCCATCACGCGTGCCCGCATCGGCTCTTCAACCACTCTCTGGGCGGCCACAACAGCACTGGTGCTGCCGAGCGTGAACGCGATCCCGGCCGCCAACAACGCGGCGCCGACGATCACCGGCTGAGTGACGACCGCACTGACAGCGAGCGCCACAGCCAGCAGGACGGTCGACGCCACGATTCCCCACTCTTCGCCGCGGCGTTCGACCGCAGGCCAGATCACCACAGACAGCGCTGCGCCAGCACCGAACATCGCCATCAAGGCCCCGAAGCCTCCGCCGGCGAGGCGCAGGCGGTCTCCGGCGAGCACCGGCGTCAGTGCCATCACCGATGCTGCCGGGACGAAGAAGATCGCGAACCGCGTCAGGATCTGACGCTGTGGAGCGGTGCCGATGAAACGGATCCCGGCGCGGAACGCTGCCATGAACGACTCCGTCGGACGCTGTGTCGCGACCGGAGACTTCCACGCCAGGAGCGCCACGACCGTGCAAGACAGCGTGGTGGCGTTGATCGCGAAGACCCACTCGGTGCCGAGTGCCACGATGACCACGCCGGCAAGAGCGGGGCCAAGAGCCTGCGCAACGTTGAACGTGAGCCCGTTCAGGGCGATCGCTCGGCCGATCAGATGCCGTGGAACCAATGCGGGCTGAATTGCCGCCCACGTCGGCGCGGCCAGAGCAGTGCCGAGGCCGATCGCGAAGGTAAGTGCAAGGACCACGTTCGGGTCGGACCATCCGGCCAGCGAAACAGCGAACAGGGCTGCGGCACTGAGAGCCATCCACGCCTGACAAGCCACGAGAAGCAGGCGGCGGTCCAGGCGGTCGGCGAGCGTACCGGCCACGAAGCCCAGCACCACCAGCGGCGTGTACGTGGCTGTCTGGACGAGTGACACCTGCAGTGCGGAGCCACCATGCTCCTCGATGTTCCACGCGGATCCCGCCGCCTGCATCAACCGTCCGACGTTGGCCACCAACTGGGCGACGAACAGAACTCTGAACGCCGTGTGAGCGAAGGGTGCCCACGTCGATACCCGGCCAACAGGTACCGGTTCCTCCAGCGAGTCGGCGACCGTCCGGTGCCGGTTCGGTCGGCGTTTGCTCATGTCGTGTGCTTCCTCGTTCCTGGGTTGGCCACGTCGGAGTCGACGTCAGGACGACGAGGCGTCCCGACTGCGCTGACGTCGAATACCACCCCGGTCACGGTCCTTGACTCGTTACGCGCCGCAAGAAGGACGTACGGGTCGACGTAGTCCTCGGCACGGGGTGCGATGTCCAAGGCGGAGAACTGCCTGAGCTGGTCCTCAACGGGCAGGATGTCGGTGATGGACTGCTCGCCGAGCCCCATCGCCCGGGGTCCCCGAAGGTCGGTCGCCATGCCACCCGGCGCTACGGCGTTGACGCGCACGCGCGGCGCGAGCTCATAGGCCAGTTGCGAAACCACCCCGACGCCGGCGTGCTTCGAAGCGGTGTACAGAACTCCACCACCCCTGGGAAAGAGGGCAGCGTTCGAGAGAGTGAAGATCATCGAGCCACCCCGCTCGGCGAGCGCCTCGGCAGCAGCCCGCGCGCCTACGATGTACCCTTTGACATTCACGTCGAACAGTTCGCGGTAACCCTGCTCGAGGTCGTTCATGGTCATGCGTAGCAGTGGCTTACCGAAGTCCCACAAGCCGGCGTTTCCCACGAAGGTGTCGAGACCCCCGAAGGCCTTCAGGGCCGCATCGACGGCAGCGACGTTGTCGTCGCCGGAAGTGACGTCGCCCTGCACGGGATGGACGCTGTCACCGTGCGATGCGACCAAGTCACGCAGCTTGTCGGGCGAGCGTTCCAGCACTGTCACCACAGCGCCCTCAGCGATGTAGCGGTCGACGACGGCCCGGCCGAGACCGGACCCGCCCCCCGTGACCAGCGTGGAGAGTCCAGAGAGGCGACCGGATCTGGTACTGGCGGTGCCGGGTGCCTCCGCCGCGTTCGACGATGACATCAGTGGCGCTCCAGGAAGTGCTTGACCATGGCGTTGAACTCGGCCGCGTGCTCAAGCTGGGCCCAGTGGCCGCAGCGGTTGAACATGAGGAGCCTGGAATCAGGGATTACGGCGTGGGCACGAAGGCTGACCTCGTAGTGCACGGTGCGGTCGTCGCGGCCATGGATGATCAACGTCGGCACTTGCGACTGCGCCATCCTCTGGCCGGCCTCCAGGAAGCCTGTGGCACCCACGCCGGCTCTCATCACCTCAAGCCAGTTCTGCAAGTGCTCCGGCCTGCTCAGCGCCGTGCGCGACCGCTCTTCGGCGAGTTCCCTCGTCGCGAACGAGGAGTCGAAGCACATGACCTCCACAAGCCGCTGGAAGTTCTCGGGAGACGGATCCTCGTAGGTGTCGAAGATCGTCCGTATCCCCTCTGACATACCTGCCGGCGCCAGCACATTCACGCCCCAGATCCCGGAACCCATGGTGACCAGGTGTGAGACCCGCTGTGGATGCTCGGTCGCCAGCACCATGCCGACGGCGCCGCCCATGGAGTTTCCGACAAAAGCGGCCCGGTCGATCCCCATTGCGTCCATCAGCTGCACCACCGCGCGGCCCTGGTCCCGTCCGGTCTTCACGCTCTGCGGGTTGGAGTCACCCCAACCCGGCATCGTGACCGCGATGCAACGGAAGGAGGACGACAGTTCGCGGATGTTCGGCTCGAAGTTGGACCAGCCCGTGGCACCTGGTCCGGTGCCATGGATCAGGAAGACCGGGTGTCCCTCGCCCGCCTCGTTCACCTGGATCTGATAGTCCGCGGTGTCGATGAGGCGGTAGGTTGCATCGTACGTGATCTCTGCGGTCATTGAAGCTGCCTTCCAATGGGCGCACTGGGACGCGGGCCGGGCCGAATCTGACGGGACGTGTCGCAGCACGGATGTCTGTTCGGGCTCGCGCGACCGTGCAGGGGCGTAGTTGACGGACGAGCAGGTCGTGTCCGGGCGCGGATACCGGTCTGCTACGACTAGCCGGCCAGTTTGGATCCAGCGGTCGCCCGGACACCGTTCCGGTGCTGCTTGAGGAGTCCACGCAGATCAAGGTCGCGACCGGCCAACTCCGCGCGGTCGACCGGGACCCGTGCAGCCATCAGCCTTTTCACGACACCGACGTCACGGGATGCCTCCATGCCGGCGACTGCCCCCACGTATCCATCACGGATCCAGAAGGCCAAGAACTCGCTCGGCGACGCTCCTTCCCGCAACACCAGGTCGTCATCAGGTCGAGGGCGCCCGACAATCTGCAGGGTGGCTCCGTACTGATCGGACCAGGCATAGGGTGCTTCCCTGTATCTGGCGGGGGCGCCGGCGATGGTGGCTCCGACCGCCGTGCCGTGTCGCTGCGCCGCATCCCAGTGCTCGATGCGACCTCGACGAGCCAACTCGGGGTGCGGCTGACTGGCCACGTCGCCGGTCGCGTAGACCCAAGCTCGGCTCGTCTGACCGAACTCGTTCACCGGGATACCATATGAATCCACCTCGATGCGGGCCGAGACTGTCAGCTCATTGCGCGGCTCCACCCCCACACCAACGACTACCGTCGATGCCGGCAGGCGGCGTCCGTCGGTGAGTCGGACCTCCTCGACACGCCCCGCCGAGCCGGCGAACTCCGCGACGGTGGCGCTGGTCAAGAGTTTGACGCCGTGACGGCGGTGCAGCTGCGTCAGGAGGCACGCGACGTCAGGGCCGACGGCGTTGTTCAGCGGCTGCGCCTGCGCCTCGACTACCGTGACGTCAATGCCGCCCTCGCGGGCCACGGCTGCCAACTCCAACCCGATGAAACCGGCACCGATGAGCACGAGCGGGCCCCCACTCGCCAGCCCTTCGGCGATTCGACTCGCGTCGGAGGCGTCCCGCAGCGAGAGCACGTTTTCGGCGTCGGCCCCAGCGACCTGCAGCCGCCGCGGCGACAGCCCCGTAGCCAGCACGACGCGGCCCGCAGGAAGGACCTCGCCTCCGCTGAGGTGCACCGTAAGCGCCGCGGGGTCGACTGCTGTCGCCCTCTCGCCGAGGCGCAGCTCGATGTCGAGGTCGCGATACGTGTGCGCAGGTTGAATCGGAACCAGTCCCCGGGAGCCGGTGCCGAGGAGGGTCTTGGACAGGGGCGGTCTCTCGTAGGGAATGTTCGGGTCGGCGTCGACCAGAGTGACCGCTCCCGCGTATCCGCGCTTGCGCAGCTCAACGGCGGTCGCGACACCAGCAGCACTAGCGCCGATGATGACGCAGCTCGGCTTGTTCACCGGTCACCTCGATCATCAGTCCCCATCGGGCATCTCGACCATCACGTCAGGGCCTTCGACGCGGACCTTGTACGTGCACAGCGGGATGCTGGCTGGCGGCGTGAGCACTGCGCCTGTCCGGATGTCGAACTTTGCGAAATGCCATGCGCACTCGACCTGATCCCCATCAACGTAGCCGTCGGCGAGTGACGACTGACCATGGGTGCACGTGTCGTTAAGGGCGAAAAACTCTCCTTCAACGTTGAACACGGCGATCGGGGGCGTCGTCTCGAGTTGCAGCGCGTCGCCGTCATCGAGTTCCTCAACGGAACATGCGCGGATCCAAGGCATCGGTGGAATGACTCTCGTTCGTGGCTCGTCGGAAGGTGCGGCCTAGAAGAAGTTGCTCAGGTTGGCCGACTGGAGAATCGTCTGGTCGAGATAGATGAAGCGCTTGGCGATCGCCAACCCGGCCTCAGTCCGGCGCAGCGTGTCCTCACGCCGCCCGACCCACTGGTCGACGTCCTCCTTGAGACGGGTTCGATACAGCATGAAGTTGCTGTGCACGACCATCTCGGCGCCCGACTTCTCAGCGATCCGAACATTCGTGATCAGGTGCCGGGTCCGCGACGGCGGATCCTCCGCCCAGGACGTCCCGGTAGCGAACTTTCGGGCGCGGATCTCAAGGAACTGCTTGTTCTCGTCGAAGTAGGCCATGTCACCGGGTTGCGTGAACTCCAGGTGTAGCTGGCGTCTGGTCATGGTCCGCCGCAGTGGCATGAAGTAGTGGGTGTCGTCGGTGAACAGCCGCACCCAGTCTTCGTATCGATGGCTGTCGAGCAGCGCAGACTCGTGGTAGTAGAACTGCTCGACCTCGTGCTGCAGGAGCATTTCCTCCAGAGCCTGGTTCGCGGCAGGGGCCGCTGCCTCTGTAGTCATCAATCTCTCCCTTTCAGAGCCTGTCGCCCGGCATCGTGCGCTGACGCAGCTCCTCCCACGTCGGGTTGCGGAGCCACTCACGCCACGCGTGGTATGTCCAGAGCTGGGCGTGTTCGTTGATCGGAGCGTCAATGATCGCGAGACCGTCGTCCTTGACGATCTCCGAGGTCCCCAGGCCCATCTTGAGCAGCTGGGGCACTTCACGACTGACCGTGCCGCGGGTTTGCAGGGTCGACTGGGCCCAGTTCTCTCCGTCTTCCTGCTCGAGCAGTCCGGCAGGCCCGAAGAAGTGAATCTGTGCGCTCAACGTCGCAGCCTTCTCCTCGGGCGAGGCGTTCTTGTCCCGGAAGGAGAACCACCAGATCTCGGTGACACCGGGGCTCCGCGGCACGCGAAGGCTCAGCTGCCCACCTGCATTGACCCACGTGGTCGGAAAGATGTGCGGGTGACCCGCGACCCGGCTACCGTGATGACCGAGTTTCTCCTGCGTCTCAGGCTTGTACCGCCAGGCGAACGGCTCCCGGCCGCCGGCGGTCACCTCCAAGGAGTCCTGGTCCGGTCCCGAGATGGCGTGGCCGTACTCGCCCACCATGACCACGTTGTGGAGATCCGTGGGCAGGAACGGGACCTCGAGATTCGCGCCGGTCTCCGTCATCGCTCCGCCCTCGACGAAGTCGTCGGCCGGTGCCGGGATGAGGCCGACCGCGAACGCCGACATGTGGGTGATCTGCGGGTGGTAGTAGTCGAAGACGTTGTCCACCGTGAACTTCCAGTTCGTCTTGACAACGAACTTCTGGACACCCGGGACCGCCTCGATGTCCCCTCGTTCCGCGAGGAGGTCGAGTCCGAGCCGTCCGGTCGGGCCGAGGTATTCCTCGAGGGGTGGCGCGGTCTCGTCGAACGTCGCGAAGACGAAACCCCGGTAGGAGTCGAGCTGCGCGACCTTCCGCAACGGATGCTTGGACAGGTCGAGCTTGTCCTTGTAGAAGATGGACTTGCCCGGGACGCCGATGAGTTCGCCGTCGAGGCCGAAGGTCCAGCCGTGGTAAGTGCACATGAAGTTGCGGACGTTGCCTTCCTCGGCGCGACACACCGCGTTTCCCCGGTGCGAGCACGTGTTGAGGAAGGCCCTGATGCTGCCGTCCTTCTGGCGGACGACAAGCACGTTGTCCGATCCCATCGGTGCCTCGAAGAAGTCACCGCGCTTGGGGATCTGGGTCTCGTGACACAGGAAGAGCCAGGCGCGACCGAAGATGTGCTTCATCTCCATATCGAAGATCTCTTGGTCGCTGAAGATGCGCCTGTCGATCTCTCCACGCTCGACTGAGACGAGCTCGTCGAGCTGATCCGCCGGGCTCGTGGTTTCCTTCATGTTCGTTCCCTTCAACGGGCAGGTCCGATCAGCTGCCGCATGCGGGTGGGGCAGCTGTTGAGTGCGGGCGCCACACTCAGTGGGTGTGGCTGCGGTCGTGGCCCCAGAACTGGGCCGCGTCCCAGTTGGTGACGGTCCAGGTGTCGTCGTCGATCAACTTGCCGGACGTCCCGTACTCGACGCCGATCCCGGAGGGCGACCGCATGTAGAACGACAGCATTTCGTCGTTCGTGTGCCGGCCCAGGCTCGCTGTCAGCGAGATTTCACGTGCCCGCACCCGGTCGAGAGCCCGACCGACCCCATCGAGGTCGCCGACTTCAAGCATGACGTGGTCCATGAACGGCTTGCGCCCCTCCGGGGCGGGACCGAAGGCCAGCGAGTGGTGGCGGGGGTTGACGTGCGTGAAGGTCAAGACGAGGGGCTTGAAGGTGATGTAGTCGCTCACCTTGAAGTCGAGGACTCGAAGATAGAAGTCGAGCATTTCGTCGAGGTTCGACGCCACGAGGACGATGTGTCCGAGGCCCAGGTCGTTGCCTTTGGGATCCTCGGTCACGAACCGGACGCCGGTGGGCGAGAGGAAGGGTGCCGACACGACGGCTGCGCCGTAAAACAGTTCCAGCTGGAAACCGGCCGGATCCTGCAACCGAACCAGCCGGCCGACACCTCGTAGCTCGGCAAGCCGGGGGTCCTCCGTGACCGCAACGCCCGCCGCTTCCAGGTCCCGGACCTGGGCGTCCAGGTCAGCCTCACCGGCGACCTCCCACCCCACATAGGTCAGTTCGTCGTCTCCGGGACGTACGGCGATTCGGTGGTGCCGGGAGTCCATGCGCAGGAACAGCGTCTCGACGTTCTCGGCGTCCTCTCCGCGCGTGACCTGGAGACCGAGGATCTCCGTGGCGAACTCCTGCCACGCATCAAGGTCCTTCGCCCCAATTCCGATATAGCCGAGAGCTTTGATGTATCCCACGAGACCCCTCCTGAGGACAAAAGGCGGTGACTCCCGACAAGAGCACCGGAAAGAGTACGACCTACAGAATGCCGATATCGTTCACGCACCGGTGGAGCTGCGCAACGAAGTTGTTCCATCAGGCAGAATCAGGACGCACCCGCCGGCAACAGAACCTCCTCCGCTCCTGGCTCAGCCTCGACTCAACGCGGCGGAGAGCTGGTCCGCGGTCCCCATCAGCGCGGTCTTGAACCGGCTCGGCGAATGGCCCGCTACCGGGCATGACAGGGAGATCGCCGCTACGGCTCGACTCTTGTCCGACGACCAGATGGGCGCAGCAAGGCATGTGACACCGAGGAACGACTCCTCGTTGTCGGTGGCGAAACCGGTCTCCCGAACTCTTGCCAGCGACTGCTGCATTCTGTGCGCGTCCGGAACCGTGTACGCGGTGAACCGCCGGAATCTTCCTTCAAGATTTCGCTGCACGTCGACCGCGGGCGCAAAGGCAACGAGAACCTTCCCGAGCCCTGTCGCATAGGCGGGACGCCTTCCTCCGATTCGGGTCGCCATTTTCGGCGTTCCCACTCCGGAAACCTTGTCGATATAGAGGATTTCGGTGCCGCTGAGAACGGCGAGATGGATGGTCTGCCGAGTGGCCGCGAACAACTCGGCGGCATATGGTGCGGCAAACTCTCGCAACCCTTTTGCCGGACCCACTTGCACGCGATGCCCAAGTTCGAAGACGCGTTCGGCCAGCAGGTACCGCTCGCCTTCCTTGGAGACGTAGCCGTGAACAATCATCGCGTTCAAGAGTCGATGAACGGTGGACTTTGCCATGCCGGTTCGCGATGAGATCTCCGAGACTCCCAGCGGCGAGCGCGAGCGCGACAACGCGTCCAGGACCGTCAGACCCTTACCAACCGAGGTGTCCGGCGAGAGCCCGTTGACTTCGTTACTGGACATCGATCCTCCCTGTCAGCGTGCAGCCCCACCCATAAGTGAGAGTTGACTCTCACTTAGAGTAGAGTAGAGGAGTGTAGGGTGGCGTCAGTCACAAGCGCAAGCGGAACGGAGAAGTTTGGTGGCGGAGAGCGTCGCGGCACCGACGCGGCGGCGACGCCCGCGCGCCGATGCGCAGCGCAGCGTTGAACAGATCCTCCGCGCGGCCGAACTGCTCGTCGCGCGGGACGGCCCCTCAGTAGCGCTGGAGGAGATAGCGCGCGAGGCGGGTGTCGGACCCGCGACGCTCTATCGACACTTCCCCAGCCGCATGCACCTGTTCGAACGGGTCTATCGTGACCGCACAGCCCGCGTCGCCGAGCACGCCCTCGCGCTCACAGGCGTCGAGGAACCAACGGAGGCTCTGCTCCAGTGGCTACGCGAGTTCGTCGCATTGGGCATCGAAGCACGTGGAGTCTTGTCGACCCTGATGTCACAGGGTCTGCGGGAGACCGATCCCACCGCTAACGCCGAGTGGGGTCACGCGCTCGTGGTCAAGGCGGCGGGAAGGCTTCTCGAACGAGCACAAGCGGCCGGCTCCGTTCGTCGGGACATCAACGCCGAGGACCTCGTCACCCTGGTCAGCGGTGTGATCGTCGCCCTCGAATCCCGCGCCAATGTCGACGCGGCACACCACCATGCGAGCGCCGAGCGCACACTTCGCGTCATTATCGACGGACTGATCAAGCGTTAAGGCTCAAGCCGGCCGGAGGCCCCGCCGCCGCCCGGTCCCCTGACGTCACAACCGCGTGCTCTGCACGACCCGCGCCGGGCCACGGGTCACGGCCGTGGTGACCTCGCCCTGCTCCCACCGCTTGAACGGCGCGCCGTGGATCGGTCCTCGCCGCCCAGCCTGCGGTCCACTGACACCTCTGGTGACCTTGATGCCCATCCGATCCGCACCTCATCCGACGACCGCGGTGAGTGCGCCGTCGCCGTGAATGACGGCCGAGGAGCCGGCACAACCGGCACGCCGCGGACAGCGGCGTGCCGGGCCGTGCCTCGAACGAGATCGCGTGATCAGTCGGCGGCGAGGGTGAGCGCGATGTCGATGATCATGTCCTCCTGGCCGCCGACGAGACTTCTGGCGCCGCACTCCATGAGGATGTCCCGGACGTCGACCCCGTACTGCCGGGAGGCGTTCTCGGCATGGCGGAGGAAGGAGGAGTAGACGCCGGCGTAGCCCAGCGTCAGGGTCTCGCGGTCCACGCGCACCGGGCGATCCTGCAGCGGCCGGACGATGTCGTCGGCCGCATCCTGCAGCTTGAACAGGTCGCACCCGTGCTCGATGCCGGACAAAGTGGCGACCGCGACAAACGCCTCGATCGGGCAGTTGCCCGCGCCCGCCCCGTGCCCGGCGAGGGACGCATCGACCCGGTAGACCCCGTTCTCGACGGCGACGACCGAGTTCGCGACCGAGAGCGAGAGGTTCTCGTGCGCGTGGATGCCGATCTCCGTCGCTGGTTCGAGCACGTCGCGGTAAGCCCGCACGCGCGCCACGACGTCGTTCATCGTGAGCCGGCCGCCGGAGTCTGTGACGTAGACGCAGTGGGCGCCGTACGACTCCATCAGCTTCGCCTGCCTGGCCAGTTCCTCCGGCGGCGCCATGTGCGACAGCATGAGGAAGCCCGAGACGTCCATCCCGATCTCGCGGGCCGCCGCGATGTGCTGGGCCGAGATGTCGGCCTCGGTGCAGTGCGTGGCTACCCGGACCGAGCGGACCCCGAGGTCCCACGCGGTCTTCAGCTCGTGGATCGTGCCTACGCCGGGCAGCAGCAAGGTGGTGAGACGGGCGTTGCGCAGCACGTCGGCGGCCGCCTCGATCCACGCCCAGTCGGTGTGGGATCCGGGCCCGTAGTTGATCGAGGAGCCGGCCAGGCCGTCTCCGTGGGCGACCTCGATGGCGTCGACGCCGGCCGCGTCGAGCGCGGTGACGATGCGGCGCACGTCGTCGGTGCCGATGCGGTGGCGTACGGCATGCATTCCATCGCGAAGGGTGACGTCTTGGATGAAGATCGAGGTGCTCACGCGGTTGCCTCCTGGTCATGACGAGCGGCGATCTGCTCCGCCACCTGCAGGCCGGCGGACGTCATGATGTCGAGGTTGCCGGAGTAGGCCGGTAGGTAGTGCGCAGCGCCCTCGACCTCAAGAAACACCGACACCTGGTGCGTCGGTCGATGCGCATCGGGCTCGACGAGAGTTTCGAGCGGCATGTCGTCGGGGATCCCGGAAATCTGCACCCGCTGTTTGAGCCGGTAACCAGGCACATAGGCCGCCACGTCGGCAACCATCTTCTCGACGGAGTGCCGGATCTCAGCGTGAACGCTCTTGTCGGATGCGTCGACCAGAGCGAAGACCGTGTCCCGCATGATCAGCGGCGGCTCGGCGGGGTTGAGAATGATGATCGCTTTCCCCCGTCGGGCCCTGCCGACCTCCACGACCGCCGCCGCGGTGGTCTCAGTGAACTCGTCGACGTTGGCTCGCGTGCCCGGACCGGCACTCTTCGACGCGATCGAGGCGACGATCTCGGCATACGGCACGGGGACGACTCGGCTGATGGCCGCGACCACCGGAATGGTCGCTTGGCCGCCGCAGGTCACCATGTTGACGTTCGGCGCGTCGAGGTGCTCCGCGAGGTTGACCGCCGGAACAACGTAGGGCCCGATCGCGGCCGGCGTGAGGTCGATGAGTCGCTTGCCCAAGGGCTGCAGTTTGCTGGCGTTGTGCTTGTGCGCCTTGGCCGACGTCGCGTCGAAGACGATCTCGATATCGTCGAACTCGGGGAGCCCGATGAGTCCGTCGACACCCTCGTGCGTCGTGGCAAACCCGAACCGCCTCGCTCTCGCGAGCCCGTCAGAGTCGGGGTCGATGCCGACCAACGCGCCCATCTCGAGACGTCGGCTGGTCCGCATCACCTTGATCATCAGGTCCGTCCCGATGTTGCCCGACCCGATGATGGCGACCTTCTTCTTGATCATGACTGTCCTCACTGGCTGCCGCGTACGCAGCCCTACTGGCCGAACGTGACCGAGACCTTGCCGAGTCCCGTGATCGTGGCGGTGACGGAGTCGCCGGGTCGGACCGGCCGCATCGGCCCCAGCGCCCCGGACAGGATCACCTGTCCCCCTCGCAACGGCTCGCCGAACTCGCGAGCCTGCCGCGCCAGCCAGACGACCGCATCGATCGGGTCACCCAGGCAGGCCGCGCCGTTGCCGGTGGAGACCACGGTTCCGTTGATGGCCATCTGCATGTCGACCGACCTCGGCTCGACCTGATCGAGCTTCTTGCGCAGCGGGCCGAGCACGAACGCCCCGGCCGAGGCGTTGTCGGCGACGGTGTCACCGAAGGCGATGTCCCAGCCCTGGATGCGGCTGCCGCAGATCTCGAGCGCGGGTGAGGCGTATTCGATCGCGCTCCGCACCTGAGTGGCGTCAAGCGGGCCGTCGGCCAAGTCTTCCTTGAGCGCGAACGCGACCTCGGCCTCGACACGCGGCTGTAGGACAGCGCCGTAGGGCACCGTGTCGCCGCCGTCGTAGGCCATGTCGTCGAAGAGCAGGCCGAAGTCCGGGCGATCCACACCGAGCTGTTGCTGAACCGCTTCGGAGGTCAGCCCGATCTTGCGGCCGACGATGCTTGCGCCGGCGGCGACACGTTCGGCCGCCAGCCTCTGTTGGACGGCGTAGGCCGCGACGATGTTGTCGGATCCGATCAGGTCCCGCACGGGCCGGGTGGGCCGGCGTTCCATGGCAGCGGCCCGGAGGCGGTCGGCAGCCGCGGTGACGGCAGCCGAATCGATGCGACCCTGGGGAGACTCACTCATGAGCACAAGGGTCGAGTGTTTCGACAACGGCAGCAATCGGATCGTTCCGCTGAACGGCACACTGTTGCTATGGCCGCAGACCTGCAATCCCTGCCCGGCCAGCGCGTCGAGCGTCTCCACCGCCATCATCCACTTCGGACGGTGATGCCCACCCTCCGGTGTCCGGCAACCGGATGCGCTGGACCAGATCGCCCGCCGCACCGCCGAGGACAGCGACGGCGGGCGACCATACGCTTGCGGTCCGGGTCGGTCGGGGTTACCGGTTGAGGACGACCTTGAGCGCGCCGGTTTCGCCGGCCCGCGCGAAGACCTCGTAGGCCTGCATGAACTCGCCGAGGGCGAAGTGGTGGGTGACGAGCCGGGCCGAGTCGATCTGGTGCGCGGCGACCAGTCCGAGCAGTGTCGGCGTCGAGTACGTGTCGACCAGGCCGGTCGTGATCGTGATGTTTTTGCTCCAGAGCTCTTCCAGGTGCAGCGTCGCCGGCTTGCCGTGCACGCCGATGTTGGCCACCCGCCCACCGGGACGGATCAGGCGGGTGCACAGCTCGAACGTTTCGGGGATGCCGACCGCCTCGATGGCGACGTCCGCGCCGAGTCCGTCGGTGAGCCGCATCAGCTCAGCGACCGGGTCCTCGCGGCTGCTGTTGACCACCACGTCCGCGCCGAACTGCTTGGCTGCCTCGAGCCGTCCGGCGGCGAGATCGATCGCGACCACCTGGCTCGGCGTGAACAGCTTGGCGCCGAGTATCGCGGCCAACCCGATCGGGCCGACCCCGACCACTGCGACGGTGTCGGCCGGCCGGACGGCACCGTTGAGCGCACCGACCTCGTACCCGGTGGGGAGGATGTCGGCGAGCATGAGGACCTGATCGTCGCTGACCCCGGCCGGCACCGGATAGGTCGAGTTGTCGGCGAACGGCACCCGGACGTATTCGGCCTGTGTTCCGTCGATACGGTGACCGAGGATCCAGCCTCCCCCGCCCACGCACTGCCCGTAGTGGCCGCCACGGCAGAACCGGCAACGGCCACAGGCGGTGATGCAGGACACGAGAACCCGGTCACCCACGCGGACGTTCTTCACACCGGCGCCGACCTCGACCACGGTGCCGACGGCCTCGTGGCCCAGGATCCGCCCGTCCGTGACCGCCGGCACGTCCCCCTTGAGGATGTGCAGATCGGTGCCGCAGATGGTGACCGCGTCCACCTGGACGACGGCATCGGTGTCCTGCTGTACTCTCGGGTCCGCGACCTCTTCCCAGCTCTTGCGGCCCGGACCGTGATAAACCAGCGCTCGCATCTTCAGTCGCCTCCTCGCAGACTTCTTCCTGGTGCCGTCGCCCCGCACCCCACCCGGATCACAGGCCGTAGGTCCTGCCCGGGCCCGGACCTCCCGCACGTCGTCAGCACGATCGCCCGGCGGGCGCCGTGGCCCCGGTCCGTCGCTCCCCCATGCCCTTGATCGGCTTGCCGGGCACTACCCAGTTCGAGAGGCCGCCACCCTCCGGCCATAGCGCAGAGTGGGCAGAAGTTGCGGCCGGGCGAGCGCGGAGCCGCGGGGTGCCTGACGTACCGGCCAGGGGCGGGTGACGATCGGCTTCGGCGTCAAGGCGGTCAGGCGGCGCCTCCAGCGGCATCATCGGCGTGTACATCGGCGCCGATGCGGCTGGCCCGGATCGAGTGCCCGGCGGTGGTGAGGCAGCGACCGGTGGGCAGGTCGAAGCGCCAGCCGTGCATCTGGCAGGTCAGGACGGTGTCGTTGAGCTGGGCGAACCGCGCCAGGTTCGCCTTCAGGTGGGGGCAGTGCCGTTGCACGAGCCAGTCGCCGAGGGTGATGTCCTCGTCGTCGGTGTCCTGTTCGGCGTACCAGGCCTCGGCGTAGTGCAACCGTTCGGGGGTGAGGCACTTGAAGAAGGTGTAGAGGTATTCGTTGTACTGGCCGATGCGGGCCGCGGTGAAGCGGCAGGACAGGAACAGGCTGTTGACCCAGTCGGCCTCACCGGTGTGCAGCAGGTGCTCGACCAGGCGGCGGGCGGTGCGGAACCGGTAGCGCACCTTCTCGTCGCCGGCGGGCCGAACCTCCCGGGCGGGGAAGTCGAACAGGATCTGGTCGGTGACCCGGCCGGCGTCGTCGGTCAGCTCGAGGCGGACCGGGCCGCCGATGCCGCCGACGATGCGCTCGCTCTCCGCGAGCAGCGGATGCAGCCGCCGGCGCAGCTCACCGACGACGTCGATCTCCGGATGCCGCCACGACGCCTTGGCCGCCTCGATGACCGGGCGCTGCCGCCGCTGGTACTCGCGAAGGTACGTCTCCTTGTCGGCGAAGAACGCACGGACGTCGGGCACCGGCTGCGTGACCTCACAGTCGCCGGGGGTGACCGTGGCCGTCGTGCCGGGCAGCAGGACGACCCCGTTGCGACGGCCGAGGCCTTCGTAATGGTCGATGAACACCTGCTGGTCGGGGAAGACGTTGCCCTTGTCGGTGCCGAGGTCGTTGTTGGGCCACAGTTCGTCGTCGAGGAAACACGGCGGTCCGGCGATCGGGAAGACCCAGTCGGCCGCCAGCTCGTCGATGTACCGCAGGGTCCGGTCGAACTGCCGCTCCCGCTTCTGCACGCCGAACGCCCGCTTGGCGGCCTCGGGCAGCTCGTACACCATCGGGTACCAGATCGCGCCGGAGAACTGCAGCATGTGCGCGTGGACGTGGCCCAGCGCCGCGAACGTGGTCAGGTCGCGCGGCCGGGCGTCGTTCTGGTTGAGCAGGCGAACGCCGTCGTGCTCGACCCACAGCGACGAGTCGCCGATCGGCCCGTCGGTGGGTGACACCAGCGCCTGGATCATGACGGTCAGCCCGCCGTCGAGCGTGACGGGCTCGTTGTCGCGGGTCCGCAGGAACGAGGTGAAGCCCAGCTCGCGCAGCTCGTCCTCGAGGTCGCTGGTGGGGTACTCGGGCAGCAGCACGGTCGCCCGCTTCGACACGTGCCGGCGCAGGTTCTCGGCGTCGAAGTGGTCGCGGTGCAGGTGCGAGACGTACAGGTAGTCGCAGCGACCCAGCCGGTCCCAGTCCAGCTCCGAGTTGTCCGGGAACGGGAACCAGGAGGCGAAGAACGCCGGGTTGACCCACGGGTCACAGAGGATGCTGCCGGCCGCGGTCTCGATCAGCATGCCCGCGTGGCCGGTACCGATGATCCGCATCAGGGCAACCGCCTCGCCGCGATCCGGACCGGGTCGGGCCAGCGCACGTCCGACGCCCACCCGATCGCCTCCCAGATCCGGATCAGCCGGGCGCTGGGATCGAGCTGGCCGCGCAGCACCCCGTGCCGGGCGCTGGTCGGCTCGGCGTGGTGCAGGTTGTGCCAGGACTCCCCCAGCGACGGCAGGGCCAGCCACCACACGTTGGTGGAGCGGTCCCGGGAGACGAACTGCCGTTTGCCGAAGACGTGGCAGATCGAGTTGACCGACCAGGTCACGTGGTGCAGCACACCGATGCGGACCAGGCCACCCCAGAAGAAGCCGGTCAGCGCCCCCTGCCAGGACATCGCCAGCAGCCCGCCGAAGGCGGCGGGCAGCAGCAGCGAGGCCGCCACCCAGAGCGGGAACGCCCGGGACACGCGCACGACGTCCCGGTCGGCGAGCAGGTCCGGCGCGTACCGGCGCTGCGGCGCCTGCACGGGCTCGAACAGCCAGCCGACGTGCGCCCAGACGAGCCCCTTCGCCACCGCCCAGGCCGACGTGCCGTATCGCCACGGCGAGTGCGGGTCGCCGTCGCGGTCGGAGAACTGATGGTGCATCCGATGGTCGGCCACCCACCGGACCACCGGGCCCTCGATCGCCATGCTGCCGGCGATCGCCAGCGCGATCCGCAGGCCACGGCGGGCCCGGAACGAGCCGTGGGTGAACAGCCGGTGGAATCCAGCTGTGATCCCATACCCGGTCACCACGTAGAACACGGCGGCGATCACCATGTCCCGCCAGTGCACGCCCCAGCCCCACGCGATCCACACGGCGGCGGGCACAGCCAGCGACGGCACCGCGATGAACAGCACCAGGAGGAGGCGCTGCCACGGCCCTTGGCGGTCGCCGGTCAGCGTACCCGACACCGCGGTCCCGTCACCGATGCCTGCCGACGTGGGCACCGCAACATCCGCCATTGACGCGAACCCTCCAGACCCGCCGCACCAACGGCGACGACAGGCCACAGCCGACCACTCGGCTACCGGCACGCGGCAGGGCCACATGACCCGGTTCGGGAGGGCCGACAGTCCCCGCCCGGACGGGACCTGTTCGTTCACCTGCCGGATTCACCCGGGCGCGTCCGGTGCTGGAAGGGTCCGGCCCAGGCCGGCGAGTGGGGACAGCGCCATCAGCAAGGGTGACAGCATCATGCCGGCGGCTGTCACCAGCAGAGCCGTGCGTATTCCCCAATGTTCGGCGAGGAGGCCGCCGAGCAGCGAGCCGACCGGCGTCAGGCCCATGCCGGCGAAGGTGATCGTCGCGGCGACGCGGCCCTGCAACGTGTCCGGCGTGACGGCCTGCCGGACCGCCATGATCGTGACATTGACCAGTTGACCGAAGGCGCCGAACACCAGGTTGATCGCGATCAGCGCGGAGACGGTCGCCATCGAGCCGCCGTGCAGCGCGGGCGCGAACAGCATCACGCCGTCACCGACCGCCGCCGCCGCGACGAGCACCGGTCCGTAACCGAGGCGGCTCGGGAGGCGAGCGGCGAGCAGGGAACCGACCAGCGCGCCCGGTCCCGTAGCGGCGAGCGCCAGTCCGATGACGGTGCCGGACAGGTGCAGAGCTCGCGGCAGGAAGAGCAGATAGGCGGTCATCGTGGCCGCGAGGGAGAACTGGAACGCGGCCGAGGCGAGACACACGGTGCGGAGCACGGTGTTGCCGGCCACGAAGCGGAGGCCCTCGTGGATCTGCCGCCAGATACGCTGCGGACCGCCGGGAGGCAGGGAGATCGACTCGCGGTGGCGGATACGGGCGATGGACGCGAACGAGACGACGAAGAACAGAGCGCTCGACGCGGCGGCGATCGGCGCCGACAGCAGGGACGCCATCGCCCCGCCGAGGGCGGGACCGCCGACCTGGGCCGCGGACCGGCTTCCCTCGATCGCGCTGTTGCCCTGCAGCAGCTGCTCGCGTCGCACCAGGCGGATCAGGGAAGCTTGATAGGCGACGTCGAAGAACACCGACAAGGCCCCGACGGCGAAGGCGACGGCCAGCAGGACCGGCAGTCCGAGGCCGCCCAGGAGCGCGGCCACGGCGGCTGTGCCCAGCGCCACGGCTCGGCCGAGGTCCGCCAGGACCATGACGGTGCGGGTCCGCCACCGGTCCACCCACACGCCGATGAACAGCGCGAGCAGCAGCGGCGGCGCCTGCCCGACCGCGCGCAGAAAGCCCAGTTGATCCGCGCCGACGTTGAGCGTCAGGACGGCGAGCAGCGGCAGCATCACCAGGCTCGTGTGCTCGCCGAGCTGTGAGGCCGTCTGACCGGCCCAAAGGCTGCGGAAGTCGGCGTTGCGCCAGAGGCTGGGCGTGACGGGTCGAACATCATCAGAAGCGGACGGCACAATGACCCCTTGGATCGCTGCGGACACGGTCCACCGACGGCCGTCCGGCAAATCCGCCGACGGTCCAGGTGGAAAAGACTCGCTGTGCCGCGCAATGCAAGGGCAGCACGCGATGACAGGCCGGTTACGGCCTACGGCGTCAACGCGTGCTCGGACGACCGGGCATGTCTCAGCTCCTCATGGGTCACTCGCCGCCCGACGATAGCCGCCGGCGGCCCAGCGCGAAAGGCCAAATTGGAACCCGGGACGCGTAGCCGCCGTTCGTACGAGTCGTCGTCGGCATCGGTGGTCAGGACACCAGGAGCGTGCCGGCGCTCTTCATCCGCCGCACGACCGGCGCCGTCTCCGCCCGCGACACGCCGTCGAGCGAGCCGATGCCGGTGGCGAGGTAGTCGTACAGCTCGTCCAGGTCGCGGCAGATCACCGACGCCGCGACGTTGGCCGGACCGGTGATGGCCGCGGCGTAGCCGATCTGTGGGTGGGTGGCGAGTGCCCGGGTGACGGCGGTCAAGGCGCCCGGGGCGACGGTGAGCCACAGCGCCGCCTCCGCGGCGTAGCCGAACAACGCCGGTTCGATCTCGACGTCGAAGTACAGCACGCGGCTGCGCCGTAGCTGCTCGAGGCGGCGCCGGACCGTCGTCTCCGACCAGCCGGTGGCGGCCGCGAGGGCTGCGTTGCTGGCACGGCCGTCCTTGGCCAGCGCGGTGAGCAGGTGGTTGTCAGCGCTGGTGAGCGCGACCCGCTCGTCGGGCGGCACGGTTGTGCTCGGCGCCGGGTGCAGAGCGGCGATCTGGTCGGGGTTGAGCGCGCCCGTACGGCCGGGCCAGCCGTTGGTGCCGGCGACCGCTCGCAGCATGCAGTGCGCGGTGACGGCTGTGATGCGTGGCGTGCGGGGCAGCTTCTGCAGCAACAGCTCGCCCTCGTCGGTCTGCGCGCGGGTCCGGGTGATGCAGTTGATCTCGGTTCCGCCGGACAGGAGCGTGACCCAGGACGTGTCGGCGCGGCGGGCCAGCGTGGCGGCCACGGGCACAGCGGCGTCGGGCGTGCACCGCATCCGCACCAGCCAATCGACATGGCCGAGTGCCGCCGCGTCGGGTAGACCGACCACGCGTAGGGCGCCGGCCGAGCGCAGCCGCCGGTACCGCCGGGCGATCGTGCGGTCGGAGGTGGCGAGCACGGTGGCGATGTGGCTGAACGAGGCGCGGCCGTCGATCTGCAAGGCGTGGGCGAGCTGACGGTCAAGTTCGTCGATCATGAGTGGATCCACCCCAGAACAGTAGCAACGTGTCAGATTCCGCCGTGTTCGACGAGGTAGGCGCCTGACAGCTCCGGCAGCGGGCAGTCTTCCGGTCATGCGCAAATGGTTGCCCCTGCTCGCGGTTTCGTTGAGTACGTTCATGCTGCTGATCGATCTGACCATCGTCAGCATCGCCGCGCCGGCCCTGGCCAGCGAACTGCATTCGTCGTTCGCGGCGCTGCAATGGACCGTGGACCTCTACGTGCTGGTGCTGGCCGCCCTTCTCATGGCGGCCGGCTCACTGTCCGACCGGCTCGGTCACCGGCGGGTCTTCATCATCGGCCTGGTTGTTTTCGCGGTCGCGTCGCTCGCGTGCGGGCTGGCGCCGAACATCGGTGTGCTCATCGCCGCCCGGGGCGTACAGGGCCTCGGTGCCGCGGCAATGTACGCCACCAACGCGGCGCTGCTTGGCGCCACCTACACCGGCCGGGACCGCTCGGTGGCATTCGGCGTGTGGGGCGCGGCCAACGGCGCGGCGGCCGCGGCCGGGCCGATCCTCGGCGGAGTGCTGACCGAGCACGTGGGCTGGCGGTCGATCTTCCTGGTCAACCTGCCGGTCGCCGCGGTGGCAGTGGTGCTGGCCCGCCTGGCTCTACCCGGCCGTCGCGGCTCAGCCGCCGGACGGGTCGACCTGCCCGGCGTGGCAAGCTTCACCGTCGCCGCGACGTTGGTCGTGTACGGCCTCATCCGCGCCGGGGACGCGGGCTGGACCGACCCGACGACGATCGGCGTGCTGGCCGCCGGCGCGGCGGTGACCCTGCTGTTCCTGTTGCTGGAGCGGGGCCGGACCAATCCGATGCTGGACCTGGCGTTGTTCCGGCGGCCGTCGTTCTCCGTGTTGATGTTCGGCTCGGCGGCACTGACCGCGGCCGCCTTCGCCAACCTGGTGTTCGTCTCGCTCTGGGCCCAGTCGGTGCTCGGCCTCGGCGCGATGGCCGCCGGGCTGGTGCTGGCACCGATGGCCGCGGTCGCCTTCATGGTCGCCGGCGTCGGCGGCCGGCTGCTGCACGCGGTCCCGCCGCGGCACAGCATCGGCTGGGGCCTGCTGCTCGTCGCTGTCGGCACCGCGCTGTGCATGCTGGTCGGCCCGGACTCGGGCTGGGCCGCGCTGGTGCCCGGACTCTGCGTGTCCGGCCTCGGGGTAGGCCTGAGCACGCCGGTGCTGGCCTCCGCCGCGCTGGCCGTGGTGCCGCCGGAACGCGCCGGTATGGCCAACGGCGCGTCGAACACCTTCCGCCAACTCGGCTATGCCCTGGCCCTGCCGGTCTTCGCCACCGTGGTGGCCGGCCAGGCCCGACACGTCCTGGCAGGCAGCGGCACCGTCGCCGCGCCGGAAGCGACGGCCGAACAGCTTACCGGCGGTGGTTACCGCGAACTGCTCGGACAAACGTCCGCAGCAGTGCTGCGCACCGCTTACGCCGCCGGCCTGGACCGTGTCTTCCTGGTCAGCGCCGTCCTGGCCGCGGTTGCCGGGGTGGCGGTCCTGGTGCTGCTGCGTCCGCCGGCCCGCACGCAGGAGGTGGAGAAGCCGGTCCCCGTACTTGCAGGCCGCGGGTGAACCGGCACGGTGAACGGGACCGGGTGACGCGTGGCTCGGTGTCGTAGTCGTCCAGGTGCATGACGCGAACAACGACCCGCGCCGCGGCCCGCGTCGTTGTTCGCGTCATGCCGTCACCCGGCCGGTTGCGACGATTCCGTGTCCGGCCTTCGACACTGACTCGATGCTGAGCGGTTCCGGTGTGCGCGACGTCCGCGCACACCGGCGGCGGTCAGGCGATGCGGCGTACGCGGCGGACCGCGAGCCAGAGGAGCAGCGCGGCCGCGGCCACGAAGATGCCGGTCTCGATCCACTGGAAGGTCCAGAACCGGCCCTCGGGCTGGTACACCTGGTAGTTGTAGGCGCCGGGGCGCAGGCCCATCTCCCGGGCCGCGGCGCACAGGCCGCCGTCGCCCTCCGGCCGGCAGACCATCATGCCGCCGGTGACGCGGGTGCCGTCCGCCTGGCGCACCTCCGTCGACATCAGCCAGGCGCCGGCCATCAGGTCGACGCGGTCGTCGATCCCGAGGCTGCGGGTGAGCGGCGCCATGAAGCGCGGCCGGGCGTACATGCCGACGGCCACCCGCGCGGCGATGTAGGCCGGCAGGGTGACCGCCATCGCGGACATGACCTTCGGCAGCACGGTGCCGGCGTACAGGCCGAGGGCGACCGCGAACAGCGTGTAGCCGACCGGGACGACGCCCTGGACGTCGAAGAAGACCTCGGTGAAGCGGCTCTCGCGGAACTGCAGGGGCTCGTACCACCACGAGATGCCCCAGCCGTAGCCGGCGGCGAGGACGGCGACCGCGCCGCCGAGGAGGCCGGCCTTGGTCCAGGCCCAGTGCCGGCGGCTGATGCCCTGGGTCCAGATCATGCGGTGGGTGCCCTGCTCGATCTCGCGGGCGACGAGCGGCGCACCCCAGAACAGGCCGAACAGCAGCGGCACGGCCAGGAGCAGCACCGCGACGTAGAGCAGTGGGCTGTAGATGTCGATGAACTGGTTGACCCCGCGGTCGCACAGCTCGCCGCCGGTCGCGCAGCGCTGCACGACGAGCCGGTCGAGGTCGTGGCGCATCGCCAGGCCGGTCGGCACGATGAACGCGGCGAGCGCGGCCAGCCCGAGCAGCGTGTAGAGGCCCTGCTTGCGGTGCTGCCGCCAGGTCAGCCAGATCATGCCGCGACTCCCCATGCCTCGTGGGTGGCCTCCGTGACGCCGTCGGACAGGTAGGCCAGGATCAGGTCTTCCAGGGTCAGCTCGTGCACCGTCCACGACGGGTCGGTGACCCGGCCGGTGACGCGCACCAGCAGCGTCGACTGCCGGTCGGTGTGCCGGGCCCGGACGACGGCGGTGACGCCGCCGATCGGCTCGCCGTGGTGCCGCGGGCCGACCAGGCGCCGGTGCTCGCCGACGATGTCGTCGACGGCGCCGGACAGCTGCACGGCGCCGGAGCTGAGCACGACGAGGTGGTCGCAGGAGTGCTCGAGGTCGGCGAGGATGTGCGAGGAGAGCAGCACGGTCGTGCCGGACTCGGCGACGCCGCCCATCAGCGTCCGCAGGAACTCGCGCCGCGCGACGGGGTCGAGGCTGGCGACCGGCTCGTCGAGCAGCAGCAGCCGGGGCCGCTTGGCGAGGGCCAGGGCCAGGGCGACCTGGGCGCGCTGGCCGCCGGAGAGCTTGCCGACCGGGATCCGGGGCGGGATGCCGGCCTGGGCGAGCCGGGTCCGGGCGAGCGTGGCGTCCCACCGCCGGTTGACCTTGCCGCCCATGGTGACTAGGTCGTCGGCGGTGAAGTCGCGGTAGAGCGGGGTGTCCTGGGCGACGAAGCCGATGTCGGCGAGGGCGGCGGTGTTCTCATACGGCGTGTTGCCGAAGACCCGCACCGCGCCGGCGTCGGGGCGCAGCAGGCCGACGGCCAGGTGCAGCAGCGTGGACTTGCCGGATCCGTTGGGCCCGACCAGTGCGGCAACCCGGCCGGCCGGCAGCCGCAGAGTGCAGTCCCGCAGCGCCCAGCGTGCCCCGTACCGCATGCCGAGCCCGTCGGCCTCCAGCACGTGCTCCATCTCGTGTCCTCTCATGCCAGCTCCTCCAGCAGGGCGTCGGCCTGCCGCGCGGCGCGGATCGTGGTGTCGACGAGCGCGCTGACGTCCTCGTCGCTCAGGCCCGCCGCCTGGGCCCGGCGCAGCCAGTCGAGCAGCTCGGCGCGCAGGTCGGCCTGGTTGGCGAGGGAGTCGCCGGCGAGGGTGCCGGTGACGAACGTGCCGACCCCCGGCCGCCCCTCGGCGAGCCCTTCGAGCTCCAGCTCCCGGTAGGCCTTCAGGACCGTGTTCGGGTTGATGGCCAGGGACTGCGCGACATCGCGGACCTTCGGCAGCCGGTCGCCGGGCACCAGCAGCCCGACCCGCAGGGCCTGTTTGACCTGCTGGACGAGCTGCACGTAGGTGTTTACCTTCGACCGGCCGTCCAGCACGAACTCGATCACGCCGGCCCGCCTCTCTGTTGTCCTACGACAGTAAGACTATAGGACAACAGGGGCGCTGGCATAGGCTCGGGAAGTGGATCAACCGCTGGTGACCGTGTGCCGGGACTGCTGCTGCGGCTCGCCCCGCAAGCACCCGGACGTGGACCACGCCGGGCAGGTGGCCCGGCTACGGGCGGCGCTCGGGCAGGCGGGGGTGCGGGTCAGCGGGTGCCTCGACGCGTGCGAGCGGTCCAACATCGTCGTCGTGCACCCCATGCCCGCCGCCGGGCGGGCCGGCGCCCGGCCCGTCTGGCTCGGCTACCTGCTCGACGACGCCGTCATCGGCGACCTGACCGCATGGGTCGAGGCCGGCGGGCCCGGGGTCGCGCCGCTGCCGGAGATCGTCGGGTGGGCGTCGATCGGCAGCGCTGCGAGACGAGCGTCGATCATAGGTGTGAGGCGCGCCGCGAGTTCCGCATGGTCGGCGACCGCTGCGCCGAGTTCCTGGTCGCTCCCCCGAAATGTTCGGATTGGGGGTGCCACGACAGCGGACACCGCCTAGTGCTCAGTTCCTCTTTGGAGGTGTAGATCGTTTCTGTCCGGCGGTGGGATGCTGGTGGGGAGGCGATCTGTCATGCCGAAGTTGCTGTACGCGCGTCCTCCGATGGATGTGGAGGAGGAACGCAAGGTCCGTAAGCTGGCCGGGGCCAGGCATGCTCCGGCGGACTGGATCATGCGGGCGAAGATGATCGCGGCGAGTTGGGGCGGAAAGCGACGATCCGCAGTTCGTCTCAAAAGGGCGGCGGTCGTCGAGCTCTACACCCACCCGCCGGCGTGCACCACGGTGATCTGCGCCGACGAGCTGGGTCCGGTGATCGCGCGCACGTTCCCGCCGGCACCGGGCTGGTCGCCCGACGGCCACCGCATCAAAGCACCCCTCGAATACTCCCGCGGGACGGACAAGCTGTGGGTCTACGGCGCGCTCCGCATCCGCGACGGCGCCGAGGTGACCTGCTGTGCACCCTCCCGCAACAGCGACGGCTGGATCCAACTCCTCGCCCAGGTCGCCGGGGCCAACCGGCGGGGCCAGATCCGGGTGGTCACCGACAATCTGTCCAGCCACTTCAGCGCCAAGGTGCGCTGCTGGCTGGCCCGCCATCCCCGTATCCAGCAGGTATTCATCCCGAAACGGGCCTGCTGGCTGAACATGGCCGAGGGCTGGTGGCGGCTGCTACGCCGGGCCGCGTTCGCCGGACAGTCCTTTGTCGACACCGCCGAGATCGCCTACGCCGTCGAGATGGCCACCACCCAGCTCAACACAAACGCCAACCCTGGGTGTGAGGACGACCGGCACCACCCACCCGCACCCTCCGCCGCAAGTTCGTGTACCGCCTTTGAGGAACGTCGCACTAGGCGGCAGGGACCCGGCAAAGTCGTGTTGGGTGTCCGGGTTGAGGTGGTTGGTGTGGACGCGCCCTTGCTGGAGGTAGCAGGGCGGGCATGACCGGTTCAGAAGATCGTCGAGGTTCCTGCGCCTGTTGATCGCTTCCGAAGTGAGCCGTGCCCGCATCGCCGTCATCGCTGATCGCCTCGCGGTGAACGCGGCCGACCGGGACCTGGCCGACGTCGTCCAGGCTGGCCCTGGCCCGCCTGTTCGCCGACGGCACCTACCCGAGAGTCCTGCAGCAGTGGGGTGTCGCGGACGGCGCTGTGCAACATCCCGCCGTGCGCCCGCAGGACGCATTGCTTGCGCGCGTGCCGAGGGGCCGACCCGCACGGGCCGGCCCCTCGTCGTGCGAACAGCCGTTCAGCTGGCGTAGACCTCGAACTCGTAGATGCGGGCCGCCGCGTCCGTGTTGCTCGTCGGCACCAGCACGTTCATCTGCACGTACCGCGCCTGGGCCGCAGCGATCGTGTGGGTGGACACGTTGGCGGTGTTGCCGAGGACCTGCGACACCGTCGTCCACGTGGTCCCGTTCGTCGACACCTGGATGTCGTAGTCACGGGTGTTCCACGCGACGTTCTCACCGCCGGCGCCGGCGTGGCGCACCACGAACCGGCTCACCGACATCGACGATCCCAGGTCCACCTGCCACCACTTCGTGGCGCCCAGCGCACACCACTTGTCGGTGTTGCCGCCGTTGACCGTACCGTTGACCGCCTTCGCCGGACCCTCGTTCGCATTGCACGACGACGACGCCGACGCCGGCCGGTTCAGCGCCAGGTTCCCCGGCGGCGGAGGCGGCGTGCCACCGGTCAGCACGAAGTTGTCCACGTCGAACAACCCACCGGTACCCGTGCCCACGAACACCAGGAACAACGGACCCGAGCCGGCCGACAGCGGGGCCGACACGTCCACGAAGGTCCCGTATCCGCCCGTGTTCGCCACGTTCAGCGTGCCGAGCAGCGGACCGCTCTGGGAGCCCGACCGGACCTGGATCTGGCCGCCGGTGCCGCCCGACGCCACCCGCGCGGTGATCCCGGTCGCGCCGGACACGTTCACCGACGCGAATCCGAGCCAGTCGCCGCCGTCGATGTAGCCGACCCGGAAGCCGCCGGTCGCGTTCGCATCCGCCACGTTCTGGGTGCCGAGCTGCGACGAGAACGCCTCCGCCTCGACTCGCGACGGCGGAGGCGTCGTCCCGTTGACGTCCAGCGTCCACTTCTGGTTGGTGCCGCTGCCGCAGGACCAGAGCCGGACGTTCTGGGCGTTGCTCGGGTCGGCATCCAGGCAGAGGTGGGAGTCGACACCGCGGATGGTCCCGTCGGAGAAGAGCCGCCACTTCTGGTTGTTGCCGCCCAGGCAGTCATGGATGACGACGCGGGTGCCGTTGGTTTTGCCGAAACCCAAGGCGTCCAGACATTTCGTACCGTTGTAGACGGTGATCGATTGGTTTGCCTGCCTGGTCCAGCGCTGGTTGGTGGCGCCCACGCAGCCCGCGACCTGGAGCTGGACATCGTTGGTCTGGGACGAGTTGGGGACGTCGAGGCACGTGTTGGAGCCGACGTTCCGCAGTCCTGTCGGGCCCGGGGTGGGCCCGCCCCACGCGTATTGCAGGCGATCGACCGCCGTGGTGTTGGGCTGCCACAGCGGCGTGTTGCCGAGGCTTCCGTCGAACGCGGTACCGAGCCGCAGGTTGTTCAGCGTGTCGTGGTCCGGGGTGGACGTACGGCCGCCGATGGTGTGGCACCAGATCGCGCCCAGGTGGAGGTTGTGGACGACGTCGGTGAGGGCGCGCAGGTACGCGACCTCCTTGTCGGTCGATCCGCTGGGCGTGGCGTTGAAGTCGACGCCGGTGTCCGCGGACGCGCCGAACTCCTCGATGACCGTGCGGTCGGCGCAGTTGCCGATCAGGGTGGTGAGGTCGGTGACCCACTGGTCGTAGGTGCGCGAACCGTACGGGAAGGCGTAGCGGTGCAGGGCGAGGTACACACCGTTGAAGCGGGCGTCGTTGCACAGCGGGCGAATGTCACTGCCCCAGCCGCCGCCGTCGAGTTGGGCGCCCTCGATGAACATCCGGTTGTTGGGTAGGCCGGCCGCGTTCATGCGGGCGATCCAGGTGGCCGCGAAGTCCAGCCACTGGGCGGTGTTGAAGCCGATGGGCTCGTTGATCGGATCGAAGTAGATCAGAGGGTTGCTCAGGTACCTGGCGGCCAGGGTGTCCCACATCTGGTTGAACGTGGCCAGGAAGCTGGCGGGGACCATGTTGGTGCCGTCCTGGGACCAGTAGGACAGGATCACCTTGAAGCCCCTGGCGGTAGCGGCGTCGATCACGCCGTTGTAGGAGGCCCAGGCCGTGGTGGCCGGGTTGATCGGCAGCCGGACCGTGTTGGCGCCCAGCCCGCTCTGGAACGACGCGAACATCGCGTCAGCCTTGCTCCGGGTGGTGTTGTAGTCGTCGTTCGGCGACAACCCTTGCAGGACCAGCCGGTCGGGACTGAAGTTGTCGCCCAGCCGGGACCAGTGCACGCCCTTGAACTGGCTGGGATCGAGGCCGGCGGCGGCTCCGGCCGTCGACAGGTTGGACACCACCATCAAACAAGCCGTGGCCAGTGTGGTCAGCACGGCGGCGATCCAAGCCACCACGCGGCGTCGGCGGCGGGCCGCGGTTGGGGCGGATGTCGATCGGTGAGGGCTGCGGATGCGAGCCATGGTTTCCTTTCCAGCTCGGCTGGCGGTGCGGCGAGATGGGGAATCAAAACGGCAGGTAACGTGGCGGCAACCAGCCAGAAATGAACGTAACGAAATCCTTCGAGATACGTCGATCGTGTATTTCGGAACTTGTCAATCTGTCTGGCGGATCGTCGCCGCGGGAGCCGGGCGATCGCCTGCTCACACGGCAGGCCGCCGCGCCCGCCGGTAGGGCTGGCACCGCCCAGGACGACGGCACCGACGATGTCGAGCGGCAGTGGGCCGCCCACGCTCGCGCCCGCTCCGGCGAGCCCGAAGGTCAACACCATGCCGGCGATCGCCGAGAAGAGGCCAGCAACGACCGCACAGACCGCTGCGGTGACCACGACGACCAGTTGACGGCGTACGCCCCGACGGGCGCGCGGATCGGAGACGTGCGCCAGGGCGGCGGGCAGGCCAGCAGCCAACTGCGGTGCGCAGAGTCCGGCCGGCGCCGCCGACAGCGAGGCGATCAGCGATGACGGCGATGCGGGCACGGCTCACTTCGGAAGCGATCAACAGGCGCAGGAACCTCGACGATCTTCTGAACCGGTCATGCCCGCCCTGCTACCTCCGGCAAGGGCGCGTCCACACCAACCACCTCAACCCGGACACGTCGGGTGCCGGGCCGGGAGGGTCGCCGGCGTTGCCAGTCCCACCGGCCCGAAGTCGCAACGCCGCGGTGCACGGCCGACGCACGCCTCTCGCCGGCCATGCCCGCCACGTTTGCGTTAGGCGTCCTCGTACCGGTCCGAAGGGTGGCAGATCAGACCGACCTCGGAAGATCTGTGCGCCACGTTGTCAACGGATGAAGCTCATCCAGTTCGTTGCCGGTAGCCAGGACTTCTCTGCGAGCTGCGCAGTCCATTCCACCAGCTGCGCCCAGGTCGAGCATCGTTCAACCTCGAACCAGTAACAGGCACCGCAGCCGTCGGCATTGTGCGGGTTGCAGTCGTCGCAGTGAACCTGCCACTCAGCCGCCATGCTTGCCGCGAGCAACTCCTTCGCGGTGACCAGGTCCGCCGCGACGCGGGTCCCGCCTTCGGAACTTGCTTTCGCCAACCGCTGCTCCTCGGCCGCAGCCCTGGCACGCTCCACTCTCTCGATCTCGTCGTACGAGACGTGGATCACGCCGTTGCCCGCAGCAATATCCTTGCGGCAGCCGAAACAGACGGCCCGAAGGTGGTTTGCTGGGCGAGGCGGTCGGGCAACCGCGGCAGCAGCGGTCGTGTATTTCTCGCCGGAAGCGGCCATCCGACCACGGATTGCGCGTGAACGGGCCCGATTGTTGCTGCTCATCGAGACCTCCAGCAGCGTCCCACACCCGCCGCAGGTCGAAGCGAGCCACGGGTTCAGCCTCACGCTGCGTCGGTGACGGCTTGTCCGTCGTCGCAGCGGCCGGTGTGGGCGGGAGCTGCTCGGAGTGCGGCGGGCGTGGCCGCCACGACGATGATAGCGCCCGCCGTCCCATGGATCGCGCACGCCATGTCCCCAAAGCGACCGCGATGCACAAGGGACTGCGCCACGGCCACACGACGGCGCGTGACCCGAACCAACGGGTTTGGATGGCGTGCTCCTTCACGCTGAGCTCGCCGCCGGATGCCAGTGACTCCCTCAAGAGGCGTCAACGGCGGTAGGCGGGTCGGACAGCTCAGCGTCGATCTTGTTTCGTCAATCAGGATCGCCAGTGGCACCCCAGAGCTTTCGAGAGCGTGGATGATCTGCTCCGTCAGGCGGCTCCGCTCGTCCTCCCTGCGGAGGCCTTCGTCGTCTGCAAATTCCCAGGCGACCCTGGCCGCCAGGACTTCGCGCAGGACTGTCACCTCTGGGGCGAACTCGAGCCAGCCGCCGGAGCGGAGTCGCGTTGACGGGCCAGCTTCCTCCGCTGCACGCACGGCAACGGCGAGGTTGACCAATGCCTCAAGCTGGGCGGCGGCAGCAGCCCGGGTCCGCTCGGCCAACTCGTACACCTGATGGCGCCACTGATCAACGGCGAGGGCGCGGGCACCACGTCGGAATGCCTCGCACGAACCGCCGAGGCGCACTCGGGGCGCGGCCGCGACAATGAGCGGCGTGCGCGTGCTGTTCACCGCGGTACCGATCTACGGCCATCTCCTGCCGCTGCTGCCCCTCGCCGAAGCCGTAGCCGCAGCCGGTCACGAAGCCGCCGTCGCCGTCCCGCCGTCGATGGCACACCTCGTCGGCGAGCTGCCGGTGTGGCCGGGCGGGCCGGAGCCGGCTGAACTGCTGGCCGAGAACGACCAGCGCACCAACGGCGCCGACATGGCCGATCCGCGCGACATCTTCCCAGTAGCATCCTTCTTCGCCGGAACCCGAGTGGATCTGGCCTTCGACACGATCCTGGGCACAGCCCGGGCGTTCGATGCCGACGTGATCGTCGCGGACGAGTACGACGCGGCCGGGCCGATGGTGGCCGCCACGCTGGGGCTTCCGCTCGTCCAGCACGCGATCGGGCTACCAGTCGCCCCGCCGCCGCTGTCGCCGGCCATGGAAGCCCTCCTCGCGCCTCGCTATGCACAGCGGGGCCTGGCCCGGCCCAGCCGGGTCGCGCTTGTAGACCCGTGGCCGCCCGCCCTGCACAGCCCAGGTTGGTCGCCGCCAGCCGACCGGCTGCCAATCCGCGCCCGCCCCTACGCCGGACCAACCCCAGGCCAGCCGCCGGACCTGCCACCGTCCACGCCCGGACGGCCACAGGTGCTGGTCACCCTGGGCACCGTCCTGCTCGACCTCGGCATGCTCGACACCCTCGTCGACGCCGTCGCCACCCTCGGCGACGTTGACGTGCTGGCGCTAGTCCCGCCCGGCTGCACCCGCCCACAAACCGGCGCCCGGGGCAACGTCCGCTTCGTGGGCTTCACGCCGATGGCGCAGCTGCTCGCCACCGGCGTAACCGCAGTGGTGGCGGCGGGCGGTGCCGGCACCGTCCTGGCCGCGATGAGCCACGGCATCCCGATGGTGCTGTGTCCCAAGGGAGCCGAGAAGCCGATAAATGCTCAGCGGGTCGCCGCCGCGGCCGGCATCGTCGTCGACGACCCAGCCCGGGCCGGTGCGGCGGTCCGCACCGTGCTCACCGACGTGTCGTACCGCGCTGGGGCGCAACGCGTCGGCGAACAGATCCGCCACACCCCGGACGCCGGACGGGTCTGGTCCGCGCTACGTGACCGGCTCCGTCCAAGGCCACCCGTGCCCGATGCAGCCGTCGGGCGCCTCGTATCTAGTACGACCCGCGGAAGCGCGGTCCGAGACAATTGATCCCCAGCACGCGCGCAATAGCTGGTCCTGCGCGGCTTGGACCGGGCGGCTGTCGCCGGCGGCGTCGAGGGTGTCAGCGGCCGCCTCGGTCCACCCCTCCACGGCGGTAAGTGGATTCTGCAGGGTTCCAGGGACAGTTCCGCCCGGTCATCGAGACGTTCCTGCGCAAGGCGAAGCCCACCCCGCGCCAGCACCGGCTCGGCCGGCGACGCTGCTTCGCCGGATAGGGCGCCAGGTATGCCGACAGCGCACCTGCGATGTCGAGTCACTGCTCGGCACGAACCGGCCCTCTGCTCGTGTCGGGCACGTGCGGCAGCCAGGCGACCGCGTCGCCGCGGAAGGACTGGTTGACTGGAATGAGGTCCTCGCCGGTCCGGTCGTCGAGGGCGGTCATGTTGATGCCGCTGATGGTGTCGCCGTAGTCGAACGCGGCGAGGTGGCTGCCGCAGGTGGCGCAGAAGCCGCGCCTAGTCTGGCCGGGGAAGGTGTCGTACCAGGTCGGCTCGCCGCCGTCGCCGGTCCAGCGCAGCCCTTCGAGGGGGAACCCGACCCAGGACTGCATTGGTCCACCGGCACGCTTCTGGCAGTGCACACAGCTGCACACATGCGGATAGTCGGGTGAGCCGGTGACGGTGAACCGGATCTTCCCGCACAGGCAGCCGCCGGAGCGGGTCTGTGTATCGGTAGTGGTCTCGGGCATCAGTGCAGTTCCTCAGCGTTCGACGAGATCGGATCGGTGGCTGGCTGGGCTGCGGTTGATGGGGGGCAGGTCCTGGACGAGCACGGGCAGCCCGGACCGTCGGTGCACCAGGTCGAGCCAACGACCGGCTCCTCGCCGTCGGCATGCACGGGCACCATGACACCGGTGAGCGACGAGGCGCAGGGCACGACGACACGCTCGATGTCCTCGAGAACACCGTCGGGCCCACCGACGAGCGCACCTGCGATCACCGGCGCGCCCGCTGCCGCTGCCGTCGTACAGACAACGCGGCGCTACGCCTCCGTCAGTGTCGCGGGCTCGCCTACGACGCCGAGGACCACCACTCCGTCACACCCGTCCGCGACGTATCGGCGCACGACGCGGCCCAGCGACGTGAGGTCGAGGGCCGCGTCCGGGCCGGCGAACGGGGTCGGCATCATGCCCCAGGAGGTGATCGGGGACGCGAGAGGGAGGTGGCAGACTCCCTCTCGTTCTTGCATGCAACCTGCTCTATTTGCATCTACGAACGCGCGAGGGAGACGATGGACTGCAGTGGCCCGTCCGCGCCCACGACCCATGACGGCGGATGGCCGAGCGCCAGCAGACGCAGCTGCGCAGAGACCAGGTCGGACGCCCGTCTTGAGTCCCGGCTCGCGGACACCGGAATTGACTCTGTCGACGATCTTGTGATTCCGGGTGCGTGCGTGTCGTCGGGCCGTCCTATATGGACTGTGGTAGATGATCGCGGTGCGATCTTGCCAATCTCGATGTGTTGCCACCGCACCGGCGGCTGCGAGGACTACCTATGACCTCCGCCCGGATCCTGCTGCTGGAGGCCGCCGGCCCTGAAGCCGGGGCCATCGCTGCCACCGCGATCGGGCTCGGCCATCAGGTGTACGCCCTCACCCAAGATGACTACTACGCGACCTACAGCGCCGACCTTCGTAACGCGCTGTCCGGGTGTCTATTGACCGATCTCTCCCGACCAGCATCCTCACTCGACGAACTCGTCGCATACGCGCGGAAGATCCGCGCCGACGCGGTACTCACCACCAACGAGTACCTGACCCCACTGCTGGCCCGCGCCTGCGCCGCCCTCGGCCTGCCCGGCAACGACCCCGACCTCGCTCCGGCCGCCCGGAACAAGGCCACCATGCACCAGGCGCTCACTCGCCATGGGGTGCCCACGCCGCGGACGGAGATGGTCGCGAGCGAGGCGCAGCTGCGGCACCTTTGTGCGACGGGCCAGATCGCGTTCCCGTGCGTGGTCAAGCCCGCCGAGGCCGCCGGCTCAGCGGGCGTCACGGTTGTCCGTGACCCCTCCGCCATCGCCGCAGCCTGGCGGACGGCACGCACCCCACGCGGCATGTACGGCATCTCCCTCGACACCCAAGTGCTCATCCAAGAACACGTCGACGGCGCCGAGTACAGCGTCGAATCGATCACCCAACAAGGGCACACCCGCCACCTGTGCACCACACGCAAACAGGTCGCCTCGGGACAGCACCCGATCGAGCTCGGGCACAGCCTGCCCGCCACGCTCCCACCCGGCATCGAACACACCGTCCACCGCGCCGTGGAACGAGCGATCACCGCCGTCGGCATCCGCAACGGCCCCTCCCACACCGAGGTCATGGTGGGCGAAGACGGGCGATGCACCGTCATCGAGATCAGCGCCCGCCTCGGCGCCGGCCAGATCGGATTCCTCATCCAGCACGCCCTCGGCATCAACCCGTGGTCGGCGCTGCTCAACACCGCGCTCGGCCGGCCCGCCACCCTCGACGCGACTCAGAGCCACTACGCCACGGTACGGTTCCTCACCAGCCCACACGCCGGCCGCTTGCGAGCGGTCCACGGACTACCTCAGCGCAGCCCGGAAGTCCCGGACGTCCGAATCCGTACGGCGATCGGCGACCGCGTCAGGAAAGCCCAGGACAACCGCAGCAGAATCGGCCACCTGATCGTGACCGGCCCGAATGCCGAACACGTCGAGCGGCACGCCGATCAACTCATGGCCGACGTCCGCATCGAGGTCGACCCGAAACCGAACACCGCCAGCACAACACGGCATGTGCCGATCTCCGCACCCGAGTTCGACGCCCTGTACTCCAGCCAGACGGGCGGCGGCGGAGTCGCGACCGTCATGCGCATCGTCGACCCGCTGCTGCCCATCCGCGTCGAGCCGTTCTCGTTCCTCTCCGCCGACCTGCTGCACCATCTCAGCAACGAGCTGGCCCTGCAGCGCGGGCAGCTCCTCACGGATCTCGGATGCGGACGCGGTGGTCCCGGCCTCTGGCTGGCTCACCTGGCCCGGGTGCGCCTGATCGGCGTGGACTTCTCCGCGGTCGCGGCGGCCGAGGCCGACCGCCGCGCAGCAGCTTTTGGCATGGACGGAACGGCCCGGTTCATCGTCGCCGACCTCACCGCCATCGGGCTCGCCGATCGCAGCGCCGACGCCGCCGTGTCGATCGACGCATTCCAGTACGCCGCCCCGGCAGCCGTACTCGGCGAGACCCGCCGGATCCTGCGCCCCGGCGGACGCCTCGTCCTCACCGGTTGGCATCCCAGGAAACCGGGCGACCGCCGACTCCCGCAACGCCACCGAACCACCGACTGGCCGAAGCTCCTCCGCCGCGCCGGCTTCACCCCGATCCGCTGCGTCGCCAACCCGGACTGGACCGCCACATACCTGGCCATCTATCAGGTCGCCCTCACACTGGGCGATCCCGGCGACGACCTCGGCCTGGCCGGCCTGCAGCAAGAGGCCGCCCGGCGCCTGCCCACCGCACACCTGCTCCACAGGGTCGCGGTTACCGCCGTCGCCAGCTGAGCGATCCGGTGTTCGCTCAACCCAAGCTCGCCTGGACCCTCGCCATGTCGTCATAGGTGCCCGCCACGCCCTCGGCGTTGCCCAAGCGGTGCCGTTCCAACCGGATGGCGCCAATGTGCCGCGCCTGGTAGACGAACGCCCGCAGCGATGCCTCCGCAGACCGCTCCAGCGGTCCGTAGCTGTCCCAGAAGGCATCCCGTTCGGTACCGGGCTTCGCCAGCGCCATGTGCATGGTCCAGTCAGCGGCCGGATCACCCCACCAGGTCCGGTCCAGGTCGAACACGCCCGTGATCGTGGGCTCGGCAGCGTGAGCGTCGAGCATCACGTTGACCGTCCACAGATCGCCGGCGAGCATCCGCGGCACCCGCACCTCGTCGAACACCACACTGCGTTCGCCGACCAGCGCAGCAATCGTCCGCAGATCGGCGGCGTCGAGCCCGACGCTGTCCACGTCCGCCGCGATATCGGCGAAGCTCGCCTGCAGAGCCTGCGCCCACGTCGCATACCCAGGACCGGCAACCGGGCCGAAGCGCGGCCCACGAATGGCGTGCACCTGGCGGGCGATCTCACCCAACTGCCGGAAGAAATGGGGCCACGTGGTGCGCGGATAGCTGCCCAGGTGATCAGGCGCCGGAACGCCGTCCAGGAGCGTCTGCACCAGATAGTCGCGGTCGATCACCTCGTGGGACCAGTCCGCGGCGACCACCTGGGGCATCAACGACGCGATCGACGTCAGCCACGGCACAGTGGCGTACTCGTTGCGCATCAACTCCCGCTCGCTGCGGAACTGCTTCGCGGCAGGCGGCGCGACCCGCAGGACCACCGGCTGTTCCTGTCCACTGACCTGCACACGATAGGTGTTGTTGTACATCCCGGCGCCCAACTCGACCGCAGAGCTCACCTGAACGTGCGCGCCGAATACCCGCCGACAGATCGCCGTGATGTCTTCTTCGGCAATCGGCTGCTGGAACGCCTCCGGGGCTCGCTCAATCGACTGAAACTCCATGGACGTCATTTTCTCGTATCGCCTCTCACTCTCGCCAACCTGACATCTGGCGCTGTCATGGCCGACATTGCGTCAGGCACGGCATCAAGTCGCCGACGCCGATAGACCTCGAAGTCCGCAACGACCGCCAGCGCGTCCGAGTACAGCACTGGGTCCGCAGCCATGGCTGGGCTCTGGTCGCCACGTCCCACACTGCCATAGGAGCTTCCATGAAGTCCCTCGCCGGCTTGGAACCCCGTGCAGGCCAGGCCGTACAAGCGTGTGAGCGTTCCGGCGGCGCTGAGGGTTTCGTCGCAGCGTTCAACGAGGTCCTTGCTCGGCCAATGCTGAGCCTTCTCGATCTTGCCAAGCAGTGCGCCGGAGACGTGGACCGCAGAACCGAGCCGCGCGAGGGAATATCCCCGCAGGAGTCGCCAAGCACGGAGTTCAGCGCCGAGGTAATGCTGAGGCGACTCGAAAGGCATCAGCTCGGCGGGCTTCTGCGCCACCTTCCCTCATCTCCCTCTCATCACAAAACTGTGGCCCGAAGCATGACGGCGACGCGCTACGTCGACCATTCCGTCTCGCTGGTGATCAGGAGGTTGAACCCCGACCACCGGCGAACTGCACGGCCGGCGTCCCCACTGTCGAACACCACTGACCCGGCCGGCATCACCGTCATCTCCTTACGTGTGTGGGAAGGACGTGCCGTACGACACGAACCACACCGCCCAGCGCGACCCGCGCCGCACGGCACGCCCAACCCTTCACCCGCCGCCACAGCTCGCTGATCATGTAGCAGCGGGGAGCCCTGCTTTGTCCGACGCAGGTCGGCGCGTTCCAGCGCCCTCGCTGTCGAACGAGACCGGCCACACAGTCCGCGCCGCTGCGGCTGTTTGGTGCGATCCGTGACGGTAACGCTACGATCGACGTGCCGGTGAATGGACTCACTGACGGTACGAGTTCCAGGCACCAACGGCGCTCATGGCACGTCGATTTAGGTTCAATGCCAACCGCGAGTACGTGTTGGGGGTGAAGATGCGTTCCGGGCGTCGGGCAGCGCATCGAGGCACCGTTACCGGGTACATGTTCAAACTCATCCGGGAATCGATCCCGGCCAGCCAGGAACGGGTCGCCGCGGACCTCGGCGTCGACCGCGCGACAGTGCAAAGCTGGGAGTCCGGTCGGCGGCCCTTCACATCAGTGACGTTCGGTCAAGCCATCGCCGTCCGCCACAAGCTCGCTCGACTCGGCGCCAACCCGCGACTGCTCGGCATGCTCGACGAGGCCGCGGAGACGGACTACCTCCTCGACATTATTCTCGATGCGGACCCGGAGACCTACGCCGTCGACCACCACCCACTTGGCTGGACCGTGTTGACGCATTCGTTGACCGAGATGCTGGCCTGGGCCGTCGTCGGTCAGGAGCCAGCCGTGTTCCGCGCACTGCACCGCCCGACCGGACGCCGAGGTCCCGTTCCCGCAAGTCCGTCGCTGGAGTCAGCTGAACGACGTGCCTTCTTCGACAACCTCCAGATCATCGCCGATCGCGCCGGACAACGGAGTCCCGGCAGCGTCCTTCTCCACCGTCAGGCCTGCTTCCTCGCGGGAATCGACCCCTCAGGGCATACAGCCTCCTGGCTCGGCCAAACGGCGAAGAAGTCGGTATCGCCTTCGACGTTCCACACATGGTCGCCGCTGTGGCCAGATGCCCGCTCGGTAGCCACAAGCCTTGCCAAACAAGGCGACCCCCAGCCTCTACGCGACTTCATCGCCCGCGCTCATCCAGATGACGCCTGTGAACTGGCGGCCTCAACTACTCGGCATACTGGGTCGGCGACGTAGCGCACCGCCAGCGCGACGATTCCTTCATGCCCGACAAGTCGCTGTCCTGGCGAGGCGGCCGCCTCCTGCGTCACCTGGTCGACCGGCTCTACGCAGGCCATCCGTTCATTGACCTGAACATTCACAGTCTGTGGGCACTGCTGACCCTCCGGCATCGACTCGCACAGGACGAACCCGAACTCGGCAGCGACCTGCTGCGCCGCGCCGTTGAAGTACTCGACAGCAACACGATTTCCGCCCAATCCCGACGCGAGCTAACGTCCATCCTCTACGGACTCCGCATGAGCGGGGTTCACCAGCAAAGGACGGGATGATGACCGACGCTGACACAGCCGGCGCCATGAGCTTCCTCTTCGAGGTCGGCATGCTGAAACGGGCCAAGCGCACCGGCTGGTGGATCGCTGGCATCAACAACCCGGAGTCCATCGCCGACCACTCGTTCCGAGCCGCCATCACGGGCACCATCCTCGCCGCGATGGAAGGCGTCGACCCAGCTCGCGTCGCCCTGATGTGCGTGCTACACGACACCCAAGAGACCCGAATCGGGGACATCTCACGCATCGGAAAGCGGTACCTCAAGGCTGCGGACAACCCGAGCATCACCGCCGATCAGATCGCCGGATGCCCACCGACGGTTGTGGACACGATCACCTCGGCCGTGGCCGAATACGAGGCCGCCACGACCCCTGAAGCGATCGTCGCACGCGACGCGGACAAGCTCGAGTGCCTCATCCAGGCCGTCGAGTATCAGCACCAGGGCATTACGACCGTGCAGTCCTGGATCGACAACTGCAGAGCGGCCCTCAAGACCGATTCGGCTCTACGCCTCGCCGACGCTGCAATCGGCGGGGAGCCGTTGACCTGGCTGTCGAATTCCCCCAAGCCCCGTCAGGACTGAGCTCAAAGGTTCTTTGTAGTTCGGCCACGATCTGCCACGGGGCAGCGCACGTCAGCGACCTGGGCGGTGCCGCGGAAGGTCACGCCCCTCCCATACCCGACATCGCGATTCCCGACGTCGCCCCACCAGATGCCGCCACCGCGGAGGCGTTCGTCCTGATCCACACCGTCGATGCCGATCTCGACGAAGAGATGGTGGTACCGGCCGCGCTACGGCACCTGCGCGACGTCGCCGGCCACACCTGCCGTACCGCCGCAGGAAACGGGCACTACCCGCCTGAGCTCGCGGTGGCGACGCTCGCCGACACCACCGCGGCGCTCACCGAACTCGCCCACCAGCTCAGCCCGTACGTGGGGGACTTCCGGCCCGCCGCGGGCCGGCATGTGGCGGCCGCCGAGACCGCGCTCGCCGAAGCGCGCGGTCACCTCGACGCCGCACGGCACCACGTGACCCTGCTCCCCGTCGAGAACCAATCGGTCGCCGCAGCGGCCTGACCCGTGCCGCTCGGACAGGTTCGCCGACGGGCACCCCGAACCTGTCCGAGCAGCACGGCACCCACCTTTGCTCGTCCCGCACAAAACGCAGTTCTTTTCGCATGTCCGCCGCCCGCTGTTCCCGCGCCGTCTGCGCAGCACACCCAGTCGCATGCGGGACGTCCCCGCGGGCGCTGCCGCACCGGCGGTCGTTGATGCATGTCACCCTGCTCTCTGACGGCATGGGCGGTCGCTGGGCCTTCGGTCCGCGAGTTGCCGCGACGCCTGCACCCGTGTACCCCGCGCAGATCTCCTGCCGCTGTGCGACCCCACCCGACATCGACGCCGCCACAGTGGCCCGCGCCATCACCACGCGTCCGCCTCAGCACACGTGGCGCGTGCGGTCGGACCACGGTCGACGGGTCCGGTCGACTGGTCCGAGCGGGGTTCAGCAGTACCGGTAGACGTACGTGGCGCGGTAGCTGCTGCCACCCGCGTTGGACAAGGAGCGGTTGCCGACACCGATCTGGAACAGCGGGTAGGAACCCTCCATGAACTGCACCGCACCGTAGTTGATGTTGTAGTACGTCGACGCCACCCGTGTGCCGTGCCATAACTCGTCGCACGGATTGTGAGCCGGGTTTCGCCGATCGGGGCGCATGCTCGTGTGATGGTGTTCCGGCTGCTGTACCTGAGCATGGTTCAAGTGTTCGGCTGGCTGGTGTGGCTGTCGCGCAGCGACGCTGCCAAGACTGCGGAGCTGTTGGTCCTACGTCACGAGGTCGCGGTCCTGCGCCGGCAGGTCGGCCGGCCGCGACCGTCGTGGCCGGACCGGGCAGTGCTGTCCGCGTTGACGCGGCTGCTGCCCGGATGGTTGCGCGGGCATCGCCTCGTCACGCCCGCCACGCTCCTGGCTTGGCACCGCCGGCTGGTCCAACGCCGTTGGACCTACCCGAACCGGCCAGGCCGGCCGCCGATCAACGCCGATGTTCGGGATCTGGTCCTGCGGCTGGCGCGGGAGAACCCAGACTGGGGACACCGCCGCATCCAAGGCGAGCTGGTCGGCCTCGGGTACCGGGTCGGTGCCGGCACGATCCGCCGGATCCTGGCCCGCACACGGACCGGGCCAGCGCCGCGCGGTATGGACACCAGCTGGCGACGCTTCCTCCGGACTCAGGCGCACGGGCTGCTGGCCACCGATTTCTTCCACCTCGACACCATCGCGCTGCGGCGAATCTACGTGTTGGTGGTGATGGAGGTGGTCACCCGCAGGGTGCACATCCTCGGCGTGACTGCGAGCCCGACCGGGGACTGGACCACGCAGCAGGCCCGGAACCTGATCGTCGACCTCGGCGAGCGGGCAAACTCATTCCGGTTCCTGATCCGAGACCATGACAGCAAGTTCACTACCTCGTTCGACGCGGTGTTCACCGCCGAGGGCGTCGCGATGGTCAGGATCCCGCCGCGGACACCGCGAGCGAACTGTTACGCCGAGCGGTTCATCGGCACCGTCCGCCGCGAATGCACCGACCACATCATGATCTACAACGAACAGCACGCCCGCGCCATCCTTGACGCTTACGCCCGGCACTTCAACGAGCACCGTCCACATCAGCGTCTCGACCAGCACCCACCCCGCCACAACCCGGACGTCGTGATCCCGCTCGACCGACCGGTACACAAACGCCGAGTCCTTCAGGGCCTGATGAACGAGTACCGCCGAGCAGCCTGACCACAGCCAGAAACACCAGCTCACAGGCCCTACACGGAGAATTGGCGCGGCACAGGCGGCGAGCAGGTCGACCGCTTCGCGGATGTAGCGCCCTGCGGTGGCCACGCCGATGCTGAACCCGGCCGCGAGCTGAGCGCAGGAATAACCGTTGCGGAGGTAGGCCAGGGCGAGCAGGGCCTGACCGGCGGGGTCGAGACGCCGCCACCGCGACCGTAGCGTCCGTCGATGGCCGCGGAGCAGGGTGGTGAGATGGTTGAGGCTCCAGGCGTACAACGAGATCGCCGACGGGTAGGACGGCATCGAGATGCTCCACCGGGAGCAACGCCCTTGGTCGATTGCCGTCCTGCCGGAAGCCTCGCCGTGTGACGCCGGTCCATGCCCTACCGATGACACCCCACCTGACCAGCAAGATCAGGTAGGAAAGGGCCCAATGTCAATGCGCCATTCATTACGACTTCCTCGGTCTTCTTACGTGAACTTCCGTCCTCTCACAATGACGTCCATGAAAGGCTGGTAAGATTGTCGGTCGTGATGTCGTTGGTGTTGGACCTCAGCCAGGGCCGGTCGTGAGTCGACACCGTCTGCTGGCAGACATACAACCGCTGCGCGAATCCCCGGAGTACCGGCGGCTCTGGCTGAGCTCGGCACTCTCCTCGATCGGTGGGCAGATGACCACCTTCGCGGTCGCGTTGCAGGTGTTCCACATCTCCGGCTCGTCCGCCGCCGTCGGCGCCGTCGGCCTGTCCACGGCCATCCCCGCGATCATCGTCGGACTCGCCGGCGGCGTCCTGATCGACTCCATGGACCGACGCCGGCTCGTCCTCGTCACGAGCACCGTCCTGGCCCTTATATCCGCCGCATACGCCGCACAGGCATACGCCGGCAACACCACACTCTGGCTGCTCTACACCCTCGCCGCGGCCAACGGCGCCGTCAACGCCATCAACCAGCCCGCCCGGCGCACCTTCATGCCCCGGCTCGTCCGCCGCGAACTGGTACCCGCCGCCGCAGCCCTCACCATGATCTCCGGCTACACCGCCATGATCGCCGGACCTGCCCTCGCCGGCGTCATCACCGCCGCCGCAGGACTCAAGATCTGCTACCTCATCGACGCCGTCAGCTACGGTGCCGCCCTCTACGGCGTCTTCCGGCTCCCACCCATGCACCCCGACGGCAAAGCCACCCGACGCAGCCTCGCCGCCGCCATCGAAGGCCTCACCTTCATCGCCCGCAACACCGCGCTGCGCGGCGCCATGCTCGCCGACCTCTGCGCCACCGTCCTCGCCATGCCCATCGCCCTGTTTCCCGCCATCAACGCCGACCGCTTCAACGGCTCGCCCCGCACTCTCGGCTTGCTCAGCACCGCCATCGCCGTCGGCGGACTCCTCGGCTCCGCCCTGTCCGGGCCCGTCAAGACCATCACCCGCCCCGGCCGCGCCATGCTCATTACCGGCGCCGTCTGGGGTGCGGCCATCGCCGGATTCGGCGCCGTCCACGGACTCCCCGCCACGCTCGCGCTCCTCGCCGTCGCAGGCGCCGCCGACATGCTCTGCGTGGTCTTCCGCACCACCATCGTCCAACTCGCCACCCCCGACACCATGCGCGGCCGCACCAACTCGACCGAATATGTTGTCGGCGCCGCATTCCCACAGGTCGGCAACTTCCGCGCCGGCCTCCTGGCCACCGCCACCACACCCCAGATCAGCGCCATCGCAGGTGGGCTCGCCGCCATCGTCGGAGCCGGCCTCATCGCAGCGAAACTTCCCGCCTTCACGGCCTACCGACACGCCGACAAATCCGAACCCGCCGCCGACCTCCCATGACCAACCACAGGTCAAAGCTGGATCGGTTCGGCGACCCACCGGGGGTCCGCGAGCAGCTTCTCCCTGAGGCGCTCATGGAAGCTCCGCTCCTCCACGCAGCGCCACAGGTCTTCGGCGACGCGACTGATCGGGTACGGAAGCTCCCTCTCCAGCTCGACAATCACGGCTTCCCTCGCCGTCCAGACCCGGTCGATGACCGGCACCAGACACGCCCCCGCCGCCGTGACACCGAAGGGTTCGTCGGGGGCACCGGTCGTCACATATCCGTGCGCCCGCAGCCATTCGACGTCGTTCAGGACCTTGTACAGCGGGCGGACCTCGGCGGCGGACAGCTGTTGTACGGTCTGCGGCCCGTCGAGGTGCAGCCGGAGCACCAGCGGGGCCGTGTTGCGCGTGATCTCGCTCGATCCGATCGCCGCGTACGCCCGGTCGAGGTCCTCGCCGATCTGTGTCCATACCAGCCGCAACGCGTGCCACTGACTCGTGCGCGGCAGCTCCTCCGGCCGCGGCACAGCGGTGTCGACGGGCGCTGCCTGCCCGTCGGGGAACCGGCGGCCGGGGGCGTCGCCGCCGGGCACGCCCACCACTGATCGGGCGCCCGGTGCCAGCGCGTCCGACAGGCGAGCCAGGAAGCTCCGACGCTCCAGCCGGTCGGCGAGGTCGGCGAAGGCTCTGCGCAGCGGGTACGGAACCTGGCGCTCAAGTTCCGAAAGCACCGCCTCCGTCGCCTCCCATTCGGCCAGCAGCCGCGGCACCAGGCGTCTGGTCAGCTCTGTCACAGCCACGATCGGCGCGCCGCCGCCGTCGGGGACGCTCACCGCCACCAGACCCAGCGAAGCCATCTCACCGACCTTGATCTCGACCCTGGCGGGCACCCGTTCCACCGAACGGGCCAGCTCGGCGATGGACATCGATCCCGTGGTCGCGAGCCTGACCAGTTCCATGACGTGGCGGTCGGCCAACCCCGCCGGCCCCGTGCCGCAGTACACGCGGTCGACGTCGGCGGTCATGGTCTCCCACAACTGTTCCAGAATGCCCCAGCGGCTGGTCTGGATCCGGTCGTTCAGCATTGTGCAGCTCCTCAGCGCGCTGGGCGCGTCCGGGTGAAGTTCGAAAATCTGCGGCGCGGAAACCTTGGACGGCGAGTAGGTCACATCAGGTAGTCCTCGCCCGCGCCGTCCCGAACGGTGTCGAGGGTGAAGCAGTGCAGGCCGCCGCCGAACAGGCGGCGATGCCGGTGCCGTACCGGCACGGTCGAGAAGCCGTGCCGCTCCAGCAACCGGCCCAGTTCCGGGTTTGCCTCGTTGATCAGGACGGTGTGTTCGTCCAACGACAACACGTTCAGGTCGATGAACGGGCTCGTGAGAATGAGATCGTCGTCGTCGTACGCGGGAAACATGGACGCGTCGGGTTCGGGCGCGACGATCGTCGTCCACTTCTGCAGTGCGGCGGGAAGGCGGTCCATGACCTGCGCGGACCGCACGAGCAGGACGCCGGGCCTGAGCGGCACGACGCAGCTGTCGATGTGGCTGTCGGTCAGATTGTAGATCCTGTGCACCCGGAACCGGCCGGCGAGATGACGCTCGAGCCAGTCGCACCCGAGCGCGTGGTTGGACGTCGCGATGTTCACCACCAGGTCGCGACCCAGCCGCAGGCACTGCGCCGCGTCGATCATCATTTCGGTGCCGACGTCGTACGGCGACAGCCGCGACGCAGAGACCGTTTCCGTGTTGCCGCCGAGGGTGCGGCTCAGGTCGAAGGACTGGTCCGTCATCAGCGGGCGCGGCATGACGGTCCACCGGGCTCCGCCCGCGAAGTACCGCATGAAGATCGGTTTCAGGAGCTGGGTTTCGAAGTACCGCGAGCGGAGCATCGGCGACGTCTCGATCACCTCGTCGCCAAGCACGAGCGAGTTGTCCCGGATGTTCAGCGGCGGCAGTACCGGAGCCGACCAGGCCGGTGTGCGCACCTCACCCGGCCGCTGCGCTGGCAACGCGATCGGGCGGTGCACGGTGACACCCATGCCGCTCAAGACGTCAGCGATCCCTTCGACGTCCTCGTTGAGTTCGTCGACGTAGCGCTGCTTGATCGCTTCCCGTCTGGGGGCGCCCGGCTCGCCGGTCCCGCCCGTCAGCTGTGGGTAGTAGCCGTGCGGCCGGTTCGGGTTGTCGTCGGTCAGGTTGTCGTAGAAGAACAGTTCGAAGGACAGGTCCCGTACGTGCTCGCGGTACGCGGCCGCGGAACCCACGACGATCTCCCGCAGCGGCGACCAGTCGTCGTAACTGTTCAAAGCTCGCGTGCCGACCGCCGACCCGATGCTCTCCTCGGTCGTTGTCATACCTTCACCCTTCGCTGCGGCAGAGCCAGTGCCAGATACAGCCCTGCCTCCTCGAGGCAAATCTGCTCGTTCACACAGAAATCGAGGAACGCGGCGACGCGATCCTCCGACACAGGTGTACCGCTGTCGGCTAGCGCCGCGGCAATGCGGCTCGCGCTACGCGGCGTGTCGCCGCACAGTTCGTAGGCCTGCGCCTGCCACCCGTCCAGACGAGCCATGACACTGCGCCCGGGCCGGCGGTCGCGCAGCAGAATCCGGTTCGGCGCCCGCTGATAGTCCAGCTGTGGCTTGGTCGGCGCCGACCAAGCCTCCCGCCAGGCGTCGATCTGCACCCGTACGGCATCAAGCGCGTCGTCGACGGCGCGGTCCTGCGATTTGTAGTCGAAGAAGTAGGCGATCTTGCTCAGGTCCACGCCCGCGATCGGGTATGCGTGCCGGTATGCGCCTCGCGGCTCGACGTGCTGGAACCGTTCGTCGGTGAAGTTGGGACTGAACCGCTCCAGCCAGATCCGGCCGAGGCCGCCGGGCGGCGCCAGATGGGTCAGCGCCGGCATCAGCCGAGCCTGCTCGTAGTAGTCCTCGTCCTTCTCGCCGGGGAAGCCAGCCAGGATGTTCCAGGCGACGTCCACGCCGTAGTAGCGGGCCCACTTGAGCAACCGCACGTTCAGCAGCCGGGTCGAGCCCTTCCGCATCAGGCGCAGGACGTTGGTGCTCAGGCTTTCCAGGCCGGGCTGCAGCCGCCGCACGCCCGCCGCGGCCAGCTGCCCGACCTGCGCGCGGGTGAGGTTCGCCTTCACTTCGAAGAAGATGTCCAGGTCCCATTCGGCCTGTTCGAGCCGGGTCAGGAAGCCTCGGAAGTAGCTCATGTCGAGGATGTTGTCGACCGCGTCGACGGTGTTGACGCCGTGGCGTTCCACCAGGTGGACCAGCTCGTCGAAGGCCTGGTCCGAACCCTTCGACCGGTACTGCATGCTGAGGGCGTTGAGACCGCAGAACGTGCAGTGATGCTTCTGCCCCCACCAGCAGCCCTTGGAGAACTCGGCCAATAGCCGGATCTTCTTCGACCCGATCGCGGCTCGGCGGCCGAGCTGATCGACCGTCGCGAAGTAGTCGTCGTAGTCGGGGATCTTCGCCTGCTCCAGTGTTGCCCCGGGTAGCGCCGGCAGCGCTGCGGCGACGGCCCCGTCGGGCCCACGGGTCAGGAGTCCGGCGACGTCGACCGGCCGTTCGCCGCGGGCCAGGGCATCCAGCAGACGGATGAAGGTGGTCTCACCCTCTCCGCTGACGACGTAGTCGATGCAGGGCAGCACCCGTAGGTATTCCGCACCCATCTCGCCGTCGTAGTTCGCCCCGCCGAACACCATGGTTAGGTCCGGCCAATGCCGCTTCAGCCGCGACGCCAACGCGATCGAGGCGACGTTCTGCACGAACGTCGAGGTGAAACCGACGACGTCGAAGCGCCCCCAGAGCGGACGCGACGCGATCTCGTCGAGCCACGCGGGCAGGCGGCTGGAGCGCAGCCGCAGGACCTCCGGCCAGCTCAATCCAACAGACTTGCACAGCTCCTCCACCTCCGGGTACTCCGCGCGGTAGGCCCCGTCGTCGCTCGCCTCGAATGCGGCAACGCCGAACAGCCACTCGCCGAACAGGTGGACGCGTTCGGCTGGCGCTTCCGCCACCACGTCGTACACGGCAGGACCGAGCATGCGCGACAGTTCCAGGTTGCAGTACAGGGTGCTCGCCCGGTAGCCGTGCGCCGTCACGGCCGTCTGGAGCACGCCGCACTGGATCGACGGCGCGTCGCTGCGCGCCCAGGGCATATTGACGAGAGCCACCTCAAGCTCGAGCCCGCGCTCAATCGCTGGACCGCCCACTCCACCTCCCTACCTCAAGCACCTCGCCGGTCCGGTCAGCGGTGGGCGTGGCCGGATGCCGAGGCACCCGGCCGCGCCGGGGTACACCTACACGACCTCGCGCAGCTGCGCGTCGTGCATGTCCTCCTCCGACATCTCAGTCCAGAAGTCCTGGTTGTCCATGTGGCTCACCCCCTTCCTCGGATCCGTCGCGGAGCCCACCGGCAGCAGCGGATCGGTGCTGCCGCCGATGGGTCTACGGGGTTCTCGGCAGGGACGAACCAACCCGGATGGTGGGCGGGCACAGCCACTGGATGTCGCCCAGCTTCGCCCCCGGGTTGAAGAAGTCCATCTGCACGCCGTTCGTCGCGATGTGCCCGGCGCCGGCCAGACCCTCGGACGGGTGCTCTCGTGAGCCGGCGTACACGTAGCCGTTGCACATGTCCACGATCTCGCTGGCGTGGCCGTACACGAACCCCGGGTCCAGGCGGGTGTTGCCCACCAGATGCGCCTCGGCGAAGGCGATCCGCAACCGAGCGATGATCTCCAGGTAGAGCGGCTCATCAACGTTCAAGGGCGGCGTCAGCTCCATCAGCGGCGACACCACACTGCCCGGCGTGACCGTGACGGTCCGGTGCACCGGGGTGGCGACGAAGTCGAAGCCGCCGACCTCGTGCGCCCACACCACGAACTGCTCCAGCTCCGCGCGCCAGTCGGTGACCAGCCCCCACAGCAAGGCGTTCCCGACGGCCAGGCCCGCGGCCCGCGCACGCTGCGGCGCCTCCTTGCGCTGAGGCTGGTCGGACTTCAAACCATATCGATGTTTATCGCTGTACAGCTGTGGGGTCATGACCTCCATGAAGGTCCAGACCGCGTCGGCGCCGGCCGACTTCAACGTGCGGTAACCGTCCTCGCGCAGGGTGTCACAGTTCACGATCAGGTACGCGTCCGGCGCGAGCGCGCGGGCCCGTTCAACCCAGCGTGCCACCCGGGAGGCGAGCCGGCCCTGGTCCTCGCTGACGGTGCCGAAGACCAGTTCGTGGACTCCGTAACCTTGGCGCTGCAGTTCGCCCATGAGCCATGCGAAGTCCGCCGGAGGCATCGCGCCGCGCACCGTGTGCGCGCCTTTCGGGATGATGGCGCTCAATCCGCAGTAGGTGCAGCCGGACGTGCAGTAATCTATGGGATAGATCACCGAGTGCAATTCGAGGCTGTTGCCGTGGAACTGTCGCCGGATGTTCGCCGCCTCCTGCACGCGGCCCTGCCCGCTCGGCGAGATCTGCCCTAGCATGCTTCTCCTTTCGCCAGTCTTACCCAGGTCATGGTGTTGGCCGAGGTACGGGCCGAGCCGCCGAAAACGCAGCCGAGCGCCGACCCGTGACTGGTATTGATCGACACCTGGTCCGGGGTCCCGCCGAATCGCATCATCAGGCCTAAGGGCGCGGTGGCGTTCAGAAACAGGCCCGCGTTGCAAACCCCCCATCTGAAGTCCACGGCCTCATCGCCGCGCAGCAGAGGTACCGGGCCGTACATCGCCGGAACGACCCGCTCCTGCGCGACGTAGGGTGCGGTCAGCGACGCGACGACGTCCGACAGGACTAACCCGCTGGTCGCACCCCAGTTGCCGTGGACGCCGCGACTTCCGTATCCGAACGACGGCTTGAGGATCCACTCGGCCGGCAACGACCGTGGCAGCGTCCGGCCACTGTCGCGGCCCGGCACGGCGAACGTGTGCGGCACGAGGCCGGTCAGGATCCGCGCCGCCGGCTCGTCCAGGCGACCCGCGTCGTGCAGGTCCCACAACAAGGCCAGGGCACCCTTCGAGGCCGCGATGTCGACGTCCGGTGATGCGTAAACGAAGGTCAGCCCGGCCCGTTGCAGTCGCAGTAGGTCGCCAAGCAGGTCAAGGCTCGCCGGGGAATCGAGAATCGTCTCCAGCAGCCACATGCGGTACAGCCCCGACACGGGCTGGCCCGCCACCGTCACGCCGGTGTCGGTCGCCCTCACGTCGGACAGTTGGCAGACGATCGTCTCCAGGCCGTGCCGGCCGAACTGGTCAGACATGCACTGCAGAATGGCGCGTTCGCGTGGGCCGGCCGTCCTTCCCACCACCAGCGCGACGACCCCGCCGGCCGCGCGGCTGCTCAACGTGCCCATCCATGTCCGCAACGCGGCCACGACATAGGCGAACGGTTCGTCGTACGCCACCGCCTGCCCGCCCGTCGACAAGCCATGGTCGCGCATCCAAGCCTCGTTCCACGCACCGATCTCCAGCCCCCCGAGCGCACTGGTGATGTTCACCTCGAGCAACCTCGGGCCAGCAACGGTCAGGAAGATGTCGGCCCGCGCCGGGCTGGCCGGAAGCCCCGCCGCCGTTTCGCGGAAGCCGGCCAGCAGCCGGGCCGCTCGCGGCGGACAGCCCAGCGAGGCGGCGAGCGTCTCGAAGCAGCCGCCGGTTTCGGCGACCAGGCGATCCTCCAGCAGCTGCCGGAGGGCGACGACGTCGTGACCGAGCCTGGCGTATTCGGCTGCATTCACCAGGAACGGCGTGGCCACCATCCCGTTGGGATAGATGACGTCCCGCATGCCGGGCGTCAGGACCCCGCGCAGCCACGTGGTGTCGCTAGCCAAGGACACGACGGACTCCGTCCAGTGCGGTGATCAACGGGGCGCCGACGACGCCGAGGTCGTTCACGATGCCGAGATGGTGACTGTCCACGCGGCTGACGGTCCAACCACGGGCCGCGGCGCGGGCCGCCTCGTGCGTGTAGGCCGGTGACAGCTGGACGTAGCAACCCACGACGCCCTCCAGGCCCGAGGAGGCCGGCACCTGCTCCAGCAGCAGATCCCACGGAATCGGGAAGGACATACGCTCCAGCCGCTCCTCGCTCAGTTCGGCACCGAACAGTTCGGATTTCTGCTCTGCCGTCCACCAGTCCGCCCAGGCGGGCGCGGACGCACCCGGTTGCGGAGGCCCGAGTCGCTGCCTGAGCGTCGACGGGCAGCCGTCCCACCACGACCGGCCCGGCGCGGGGAAGCGCGCATCCACCAGAACCACGGCACTGCCGGTCGGCCAGATGTCGACGACGGCGCCGGCAAGCCGGCCCGCTCCGCTGTGGCAGACCAAGATGTTCACCGCGGCGGCGTCGACGTGCGCGGCAACGGCTTCGCAGTACCGTCCGGTGTACGGCGCGGTGAACGGCCGGGGAGGGTAGCCCGGCACGACCACCTCGTGACCGGTCGCCAGCGCCAAATAGTCGCGGGCCTCGGACCAGACGTCGTCGGACAGCAGCGGGCTCGTCATGAGCACGACGCGGCACCGGCCGCTCATCGGTGGACTCCCGGGCGTCCCGGGCCCGGCGACCCTGTCACCGGTTGTCCCGGGGCGCCAGCTGGGCCCGCAGGCTCAGCCGGACGTAGTCGATGACCGGTTCGGCGAGCCGCGCCTCCACCTCGCCGAGGAACCACTCGTGCCTGCCGGCCGGCATGCGGTCCAGATACGGCCCGAGCACCACGGCACCCAGGTACGCCCGCAGTCGCTCGCCGGGCTGCAGCCGGAACGGATCGTCGATCAGCTCCGCCTCGATGTCCTCGAACCCGGCCTTGGTGAGCGCCCGCACGGTCTCGTCGACGTCGGCGTAGTACGCCGCGTCGGCTGGCCGGCCCAGCACTGCTTCGACCGCCCGGCGGACCTGGGCCACGCATCCTGTTCCCCCGCACTCGGCCGCGAACTGCCCGCCGGGCGTCAGTACCGCCGCGACACGGCCGAACAGGGCGGCGTGGTCGTGGATCCAGTGGAACGTCGCGACACTGAACACGGCATCGACCGTGCGGTCCAGGCGGAACGACTCGTTCAGGTCGGCATGGACGATGTCGACCCGTTCCATGCGGCCCGCCAGGTTCGCACGCAACTGGCGCAGCATCCGTTCCGAGCCGTCCAGGGCGATGACCCGGCCGCGCGGGAGCAGGTCGAGCAACGCCGCCGCGTCGCGCCCGGTGCCGGCGCCCACATCGAGCACGGTCTCGTCCCCGCGCAACGTCAACAGCGCCAGTGTCCGCCTACTCCACCTGGTGTGCGGCAGCGGCAGCGAGTCGTACGTGCGGGCATCCCATTCACGGGACATACCAGGCCTCCGGCTCGTCGCTGCGCGTCGCGGATCACGCGGCTGCAGCGGGACGGTGCGGCGCGAACGCGCCGCCGGGTATGGGAAGGTGTGCTCATACCCGGCCGGGATCCTGCAGGACGCTGCGCCCCTGAGGGCCGGCGTACTCCATGAGCGGCCGTATGAGCACGTTGTTCCGATGCTGTTCCAACACATGCGCCACCCAGCCTGCGGCCCGCCCGATCACGAACATCGGTACTGTCAGGTCCTCCGGCAGGTCCATGAGCCGGTAGCCGAGGCCCGCGTACAGGTCGACGTTCGGAGCCAGGCCGTGCCGCCGATACCTGGCCATGGCCGCGGCCACCGCGTCGAGCACCTGCAGCTCGCGATCGTCACCGCGTTGGTGAGACAGGTCGACCACGATCGAGCGCAGATACCGGACCCGGGGATCCTCGGTGCGGTACACGCGGTGACCGAAACCCATCACCGGCTCGCCGCGCCGCCGGGTCCGCTCCACGTAGTCACGCGCGTTCTCCGGCACGCCGATCTCGTCGATCAGGCGCATCACCCGCTCGGCCGCTCCGCCGTGCAGAGGCCCTCCGGCCGCCGCGATGGCCGCGGTGACCGCGTTGTGGATGCCGCTGCGGCACCCGGTGACCACCCGGGCCGCGAACGTCGAGGCGTTCGAGCTGTGATCGGCGTGGATCACCAGCCCTCGGGTAACGAAACGTACCGTCGCGTCGGCCGGTGTCGTGCCGGTCAGCGCGGTGAGGAACGCGTCGACGTGACCGAGCCGCTCCGGCGGCGGCACGAACTCCCGACCGCTGCGAAACGCGTGGTGCGCCGCGACCAGCATGGGGATGGCGCCGATCAGCCGCACCCCCGCGGTGCGGGCGTCGTCGTAGCTCTCGTCGGTTCGCGCCCCGTACTCCCCATCGAACGCCTGCACCGCCGGCACCGCGGCGAGCAGCGCGTCCATGGGATGCACTGACCGCAGCGAGCGCAACAGTTCGAGCACCGCGGGTGGCAGTCGGCGTCCCGCCGCAAGCTCGGTGTGCAGCTGCCGCCGGGCGTCCGGCCCCGGAAGGTCACCGGCGATCAGCAGGTGGGCGACGTCCTCGTACGAGGCGTGCTCGACGAGATCGTGGATGCTGTAGCCGCGGTACTCCAGGACCCCGGCCGCTCCGTCGACGTTGGTGATCTCGCTGCGGTCCACCACGATGCCGTCGAGTCCCCGGTGGACGGCCGCCGGCTGTGTGAGCGGTTGGGTGAGCGGCTGGGCGGCAGAGTCCAGGCCCTCACCGACGAACTCCTTGATCGCGGCGATCGAGTGCAGTGCCGTCATGCATTCCGGGCTCACCGCCCTGCCATAGGTCTCCTCCAACGCCACCATCAGTGCGACGTGGCCCAGCGAGTCCCATTCCTGGATCGACTGGTACGACAGGCCGTCGGTCACCTGCTCCCGCGGGACCCGCAAGGTGCACGCCACGAGTTCTTCGACGCTGTCGACCCGTACGACGGCGGCACCGAACCTCCGCCCGTCGCGCCCTTGCCCACCAGAGTCACCCAGCCAGTCGCGCAGCTTGCCGCGGTCGATCTTCCCGCTGCTGTTCAGCGGCATCTGCGCGATGCGCCGGACCACCCATGGCGTCATGTAGGGCGGCAGTTGCCGCGCCGCCTCGTGAATCAGCTGCGGGGTCGTCGCCGAACCCCCGGACACGACGGCGGTGAGCGTGTGCTGATCTGGCCACACCAGGCACACCGCCTCGACAGCGCCAGCCTGTCGCAGGACCGCCTCGACCTCGCCGAGCTCGATGCGATGCCCGCCGACCTTCACCTGATGATCGCCGCGCCCGAGGTACGCGTAGTCACAACCGTTGGCCCGAACCAGGTCACCGGTGCGGTAGTATCGGAGGCCCCCGTGTTCGAAGAAGGACACGTCCGTCAGCTCGTGCGCACGCCAGTAGCCCGACGTCACCTGCGGGCCGGCGAGACACAGTTCTCCGGCTGCGCCGTCCTGTACGGGCCTCAGCGAGCGGTCCACGACGAGTGGTTCCATGCCGGGGAAGAACTGTCCGATGGGAACGGTGTCGTGCACACAGAGCCCCGGGCTCACGGCCGGATCCCAGCGGTGCACCGCGCAGGCGATGGTCGCCTCGGTCGGCCCGTACAGGTTCTCGACCACAGAGTTCGGCGCTGCCGCCTGCCAAGCCTCCGCCGTGCCACGCGGCAGCGGCTCCCCGCAGAAAAGCGACCAGCGCAGCGTCGGCAACGACCCAGGCAGCAGCGTGCCGCGTTTGCGCAGCAGCGCCGCCACCGACGGCACCGAGAACCACACGGTGACGTTGTTACGGTCCAGGTACCCGAACGGGCTGACCAGGTCGATGGGTTTCATGGCACAGAGCGCGGCGCCGTTCTCCCAGGCCATCAGCAGATCGAACACCGACAGGTCGAACGTCTGCTCAAACGTCTGACTCAACCTGTCGAACGGCTGGATGGCGTATCGCTCCTGGACGTATCCGAGGAAGGCAGACAGGTTGCCGACGGTGATCGGCACACCTTTGGGCGTTCCCGTGCTGCCCGACGTGAACAGCAGATACGCGAGATCATCCGGCGCCGATCCCGGTATGGTGGACAGCAGACCCGCACCGGCCACGTCGGCGGCGGTGAGGGCCCGGCCATCGACCGCCGCGGGCGCGACCGCTCCGGGGACCAGCACGACCGGCGGTCGCCGCAGCCCATCCAGCAGCTCCGGCAACTGCCCGGCCGCCGCGTCATCGACGATGAGCGCGTCGATGTCCGCGCTCTCCAGCATCGCGCGGGTCCGTCGTTGCGGGAAGTTCGGATTCAGCGGCACGAAGGCGGCGCCCAGGAGCACGCCGGTGAGCACCCCGAGATAGGAGATCTCGCTGCGGTACCCGAGGACGCCGATTCTGCGGGGACGGTCACCGGCGGCGTCCCACAGCAGCGAAGCCCATCTGCGTGCCGTGTCGTTGCACTCGCCGTAGCTGAGCACCCGCTGACTGAGCACGAGCGCAGGCCGGTCCGCCGCAGTCTCGGCGAACCTGCAGAAGCCGCTGCCCAAAGCGGGGACGAGGCCTGTCGTCATCTTCACCCGTTTCGTAATGGTGGCACGCTCGCAGAACAGCAGACGTTCGCCTGCCGTTCACAAGGCACGCTGAACTCTTCAAGAACTGCGATCGAGGTGGCCGAAAGGCAGACCCCGCGCGGCGCACAACAATACGCATAAAGGTGATGCCAGACCGCCGATTCTCCAACGTATTTCGGGCAACGTGATTCATCGCAACCGGACGTGGAGCGAATGCGGAATTCGCGAACGTGACCCTGCGCGGCAGCCAACGCCGAACGCAAGATTCAGCCACGTAATCCTAAGACAAAGACAGCCGATCCGTGCGATGCGTCAGCATCCGCAAGCTCTGGCTACGCCGGTCGCTTCGTGTGGCACATTACCCCCATGATCGAATTGCGGAAGCACGTCGGAGATCAACGCTTCAACCCCGTTTCACTCATCGATGCTTGCACGGCAATCGAAGAGCGTCAAGGCATGCAATGCCGTCCGTCGATCAAAGAAATTGCAGCATTTGCCATCGATGCGGGCCGACGACAGCACCGAGGCGTATCCATTCAGCTGATTCCCAGTCAGCGTAGGTCTTGATCTTGCCGGGTGGTCTGATGCATCCTGGCGGCGTGTCCGGTTCGCTGCCTCTCGCCAGGTGCTGGAGCGGTTGGCGCGGCTGGAAACAGTTCTCGCCGAACGGGACGCGGCGATCGTGGAACACGACGCCCGGAGCGAGGCGCTGACCCGCCGGGTCGCCTAACTGGAAGCGTTGCTGCGTAAGGACTCCCGCACCTCGTCGAGACCGCCGTCATCAGACGGGCCGGGCAAGGCGCCGCGACGGTCACGGCGGGAAGTGTCAGGCCGCCCGCCGGGCAAGCAGCCCGGCGAGGCCGGGTTCAGGCTGCGCCAGGTGGACCGGCCCGACCGGGTGGAGATCCACCGCCCGGACACGTGCGGTAGGTGCGGTGTGTCAACGACGGTTGAAAACTGGCTCTGACCCGATTTCAGTGATCTGCGGTCGTGGATGTTAGCTGGGGAGCAGGATCCGTCGGCGGAGTAGGTGGGTTACCTGAGTTGGTTCTGCCGGGTCTCAGGACATGGGTGACAGATCAGTAGCCAGCGCAGTGCAGCAGCGACACAACAAGGCCGAAGCAACTGGCCTGAACGACGCGGACATCGCCGCCGTAACGAAGTTGTGCCGCAGCCCGACCGCAGGTGCACCGAGCTGAGAGCCGCAGGGTGCGCAAATCACGCGAACTCGCGGACCAGCGATGCGCCGCTCACTCACCGGACATCTGCGATGCGACGTGAAGCCATCGGCAGCCGATATCGGTCGGCAGGGTGGCGAACAGTGACGTCCCGCACCGCCCACATCAACGATGGCCAGCAGGTGCCCACTCCCCCACCAACCGAATGGCGTAGGTATCGGGTACGAGTCGGACCTCGGAAAAATGCGCGGGAACCCGTTCACGCGCCGGGCGGCGGTGTGCGGAGGGACGCCGTGAGCTCCAGGAGCTCGGCACGGCGTTCGTCCGCAGCCCGTGGGCGGCCCAGCGCGTCCGGGCGCGTCTGCCATGGTCGCGGGCCCTCCGGTCGCCGGTATTCGACGCCGAGCGCGTCCAGACGCGGCAGGTGCTCCGCCAGCCGTCGCTGGAAGTCGTCGTGGTCGCGGTCCCGCGGGCCCCACGCGACCTCGGCGAAGGCACAAAGTCGCGGGAAGACCATGTAGTCGACGGCGCGGGTGGAATCCATGTGCTCGGTCCAGACGTTGCACTGGGCGCCGATCACCCGTGCCGCCTCCGCGCCGGTCAGCCCGTCGGGCACCGGCTCGAAGGCGTGGACGTCGGCCAGGGACAGCACGGTGCCGACCGGGATCGGCTCGCCGGGGTCGTCGGTCTGGCGGTAGTCGAGGTAGACGGACATGTCGGGGCAGGCGACCACGTCGTGGCCGGCACGAGCGGCCAGCGCCGTCATCTCGGGGCCGCGCCAGGCAGCGATGGCGGCGCCGGCCGGCGCGCCTCCCGCCAGGATCTCGTCCCAGCCGTAGATCCGCCTGCCGTGACCCGCCGCGTGGGCGGCGAGCCGGCCGACGAACCAGCTGAACAGCGCCTCCTCGTCGGGCAGGCCGAGGTCGCGCATCCGCTGCTGGGCGAGCGGGCTGGCCCGCCACTCGTCCTTGGGGCACTCGTCGCCGCCGATGCCGATGTACGGGCCGGGGAAGATGTCGCAGACCTCATCGATGATGTGGCGGCAGAAGTCGAGCGCGACGTCGGAAACGTTGAGGACGTGGGATGAGATGCCCCAGCTGGTCCGCACCGGCACGGGTGGGCCGCCGTTGCCGAGCCACGGGTACGCGGCGACGGCGGCCTGGGTGTGGCCGGGAAGGTCGACCTCGGGAACGACGGTGATGTGTCGTTCCGCGGCGTACGCGACGATCTCGCGAAGGTCGTCCGCGGTGTAGAAGCCCCCGTGGGGCCGGCCGTCGTGCTGTTCGTGGTGGCGGGAGCCGCGCATGCTCTCGGCGCGCCAGGCTCCGGTCTCGGTCAGCAGCGGGTAGCGCCGGCTGGGCAGGCGCCAGCCCTGGTCGTCGGTGAGGTGCAGGTGCAGCACGTTGAGCTTGTGCAGGGCGAGGAGGTCGACGAAGCGCAGCACGTCGGCTTTGGGCATGAAGTGCCGGGCGACGTCGAGCATGCAGCCGCGCCAGGAGAAGCGCGGCGCGTCGGTGATCTCGACGGCCGGCACCCGCCACGGGCCGGCGCCGATCCTGGCGCGGCGCAGGGTCTCCGGCGGCAACAGCTGCCGGAGGGTCTGCGCGCCGTGGAAGACGCCGGCGGGGTCGCCGCCGGCGAGGTCGATCCGATCCGTGGTGACGCGGAGCCGGTAGCCGCTCGCGGGCAGCGTGCCGTCCAATCGCAGCACGACGGCGTCCGCGCCGGCCGGCGTGACGGTGCCGGGCGGCAGCGTCGCACCGGTCGGCGGGCCGAGCGTGGCACGCAGCCACGCCGCGACCCCGGCGAGCCTCGGTTCGGCGTGCAGGACGGTCCGGTCGGACAGCACGAACGCACCGAGCCGGTACTCCACTGTGGAGGGTCTTGGGATCATCAGTCCTTCACCGCCCCGCCGAGACCCGCAACGAGGCGGCGGCGCACAACAACGAAGAAGACGAGCACGGGCACGGTCATGAGGACCGACGCGGCCATGATGCCGCCCCAGTCGTTCTCGTCGGGCTTGAAGAAGACGAGCAGCGCCATCGGCAGGGTCTGGTTGTCGGTCGCGCTGATGATGAAGGTACGGGCGAACAGGAAGTCGTTCCACGCGGTGATGAACGAGAAGACGCTCGTCGCCGCGAGCCCGGGCGCGACGAGCGGGAAGAGGATCCGCCACAGCACCGTGAAGCGGCTGGCGCCGTCGAGCAGCGCCGCCTCCTCGATCTCCTCGGGCACGGCGGCGACGAAGCCGCGCAGCATCCAGATCGCGAACGGGAGCGTGAACGCGAGATGCACCAGCACGAGGGAGCCGAGCGTGTTGAGGCCGACCCCGGGGACGGCGCTGCCGATGTCGCGGATCAGGAAGAACAGCGGGATGGTCAGCGCCTCGATGGGCACCATCTGCGCCACCAGGAACAGCACGAGGATCGTGGCGCGGAACCGGAACCGGAACCTGGTCACCGCCACCGCGGCCAGGAACGCGATGCCGGCGGAGAGCGCGACGACGAGGAGCGCGACGATGAGGCTGTTGAGGAAGTACCGTCCGAAGTTCTCGACGCCGAGCACGCGCCGGAAGCTGTCCAGCGACGGCGCGAGGGTCCACGGCCGCTGGTGCAACGACTGCACCTCCCCGGCCGGCTTGACCGCGGACAGCAGCATCCAGTAGATGGGGAAGATCGTGACCAGGGCGACCAGGATCGCGGTCGCGTCGGCGACACGGCGTCGGATCCTCACAGCGCCTCGCCTTCGCGGCGCAGCGCGCGGAGGTAGACGAGCGTGACGCCGAGCAGGATGAGCATCATGACGACGCCGATCGCGGAGCCGAGGCCGTACTCGGAGGCGGCGAACGCCTGCTGGTAGGCGTAGACGTTGAGGGTGAGGTTCTGCCCGGCGATGCCTCCGCCGCCGGTCATCACGTAGATCTGGGTGAAGATCTTGAAGTCCCAGATGATCGACTGGATCACCACGATGGCCAGCAGCGGGCGCAGCATCGGCACGACGATGCGCCAGAAGGTCTGCCAGGTGCCGGCCCCGTCCAGGGCGGCGGCCTCCAGGGTGCTGTCCGGGATCGCGCGGATGCCGGCGTAGAGCGTGACCATCACGAACGGGAACGAGTGCCAGACGACCACCGCGCCGACGAGGGCGAAAGCGCTGTACCGGTCGTACATCCAGTTGTGGCCGTCGAGGCCGAGCACCTGGTTGACGAGGCCGAGGTTGGCGTCGAAGAGGAACATCCAGACAGTGGAGCCGGTGATCGCCGGAGCGGCCCAGGCGGCCATCGCGGCGAGCGACAGCGCGGCCCTGGGCCAGCGGCTCACCCTGGTCAGCAGCACGGCGAGGGCGGCGCCGACGGCGAGGGTGGCCACGACACAGGCGGCTGCGAAGCCGACGGTGGCGACGAGCACGGACCAGAACGTGCCGTCACCGACGAGGGCCCGGTAGTTGTCGAGCCCGACGAACCGGGTCGGCTGGCCGCCGCTGACCTGCGCCTGCCGGAAGTCCAGCACGGACAGCAGACCGAGCTGGTAGATCGGGTAGGCGAACAGCGGCAGCAGGACGGCCGCCGTGGGCAGCAGCAGCCACAACGGGGTCCGGCGGGCGGCCCGGCGCCGGTCGGCGCCGCGCGTGGCGGGGCGGCGGACCCGGATGTCCGGGTCCGCCGGCGCCATCGGGATGGTCGTCACTTGGCGAACGCGGCCTTCATCGCGGTTGCCGCCTCTTCGGTCGCCTGATCGACGGTGGCGCGTCCGGTGACAATCTTCTCCAGCATGGTCGGGATGACGGCCTGGGCGTCGATCTTGCCCCAGGCCGCGTCCAGCGGGACGAAGCGGGTGCCGGCGGCGATGGTGTCGAGGAACGGCTTCAGGAACGGCTCCTTGCCGGCCAGCTCGGTCCGCGCCGAGGTGAGCGTCGGCAGGTTGCCCATCGCGTCGTACATCTGTTGCTGGTACTTCTTGCCGGCGAGCAGCTTCATGAAGTCCGCGGCGAGCGTGCGGTGCTGGGTGCTCTTCATGACGCCGAGGTTGTTGCCGCCGGCGAACGCCGGGGCGACCGAGCCGGCCTTGACGCCAGGGAGCGGGACGACCGCGTACTTGCCCTTGGCCGCGCCGGCGTCCACCGCCGCGCGGTTGAAGTTGCCGAGGATGGCCATGCCCGCCTTACCGCTGGCGAACAGCTCGACGGTCTTGCCGCCGGTGAGGTCGGCACACTGCTGGGGCGGGCAGATGTCGGGCTTGATCAGGTCGGTGTACGCCTTCACGCCGACCTTCGACTGCGGCGAGTTGATCGCCGCCGTGTAGCCGGTCCCCGACTTGGTGGCGAGGTCCCCGCCGGCGTCCCAGACGAACGGCAGGGCACCGAAGGTGTACTTCCCGCCCACGGCGATGCCGAGCAGCTCCGGTCTGGTCGCGCGGATCTTGCGGGCCGCGGCGAACAACTCCTCCTGCGAGGCCGGCGGGGTGAGGCCGAGCTCGGTGAAGACGTCGGTGCGGTAGTAGAGGGCCCGGACGCCGACATACCACGGCACGCCGTAGAGCTTGCCGTCGACGGTGGCGCTGCCCCGCAGGTCGGCGCCGAGTTCCTTGCCCTCGGCCCAGCCGTCGACGTCCTTGCCCACATCGGCGAGGCCGCCGGCCGCGACGTATTCGGGCAGGTCGGTGTTGCCGTACTCGACGACGTCGGGTGCGCTGGCCGGGTCGTTGAACGCACCCTTGAACCGTTCGCTGCGCGTCTGGACGGCGATGTAGCTGACGTCGACCGTCACGTCCTTGTGCGCGGCCGTGAACTCCTTGACGGCCTCGCCCACGACCTTCTCCTTCGGCGCGCGGTTGGGCTCGTCGAACAGCCACACGCGCAGCGTGCCGGTCGTCTTGTCCTCGGTTCCCCCGGTCGCGGGCGCGGTGGACGGCGCGCAGCCGGCGACGAGGAGCCCGGCCGAGAGCAGGGCGCCGAGCGCACCCATCAGGCGAACATGCATCGCGTCTCCCTAAATACGGGCTAGGTTCGTAAGTAGTTCGTAGAAGCGTGGCCCCTAGCGTGAGACGCGGATCACCCGCAAGTCAAGAGTCGCCGGGTCAGAAGCAGGTCTGCAGCACGTCCGTAACCATTCCGTCATCATCGATGTATGGGATCGCCCGCCACTTGTCGAAGGCGGTACACGGGTGCGAGATCCCGAACCGCACGAGGTCGCCCGGCTCGACCTCGACGCCCCCGGTCGACAGGTACCCGTGGTGGTCGTTCACCCTGGTCACGGTCATCCCGACGGCCGGTACGACAGTGCCGTCGGCGCGCCGGACGGCGGCCGGCTCCGGCAGCCCCTCGTCGAAGGAGACGTCGCGCTTGCCCATCCCGACGATGGCCAGGCCGGGCTCGGGAGTGGACAGGACCTGCGCCCAGATCTCCAGCGCGGGGCGAAGGCGCTCGCCGCCGAGGCGGTTGAACGGCGTCCGCTCCCGGTAGAAGCCGTCGTCGTGGCTGACATACGCGCCGCTGCGCAGCACGAGCCGCACCGCACGTCCGGGTAACCACTGCCCGGCGAGGCGGTCGGCGACGAGGTCGAACCAGGCACTGCCCCCGGTCGCCACGACCACCTCCGGGCCGAGCAGCCCGTGCCCGGCGAGGGCGGCGACCGCGCCGCGCAGCCCGTCGAGGAAGGCCAGGACCTGCTCGAGCCCCGGGAGTCCACCCTCGTACGCGGCCACGCCGGCGAGCGTCAGGCCCGGCGCGGCGTCGACCGCCCGTGCGACCGCGAGAAGCTCCTCAACGGTACGGCAGCCGGTGCGCCCGCCGGGGTGACCCAACTCGACGAGGACGCGCAGCGGCAGTCCGGCCGCGGCCCGAACACCTTGCCTCGAGTCAACCTGGAACAGCAGGTCGAAGCCGTCCTGTGCCTGCCGTGCCGCCCACCGCAGCACGGTCGGGTCGAGGAGCTGGTTGGCCAGCAGCACCCGCGGCACGCCCAGGTTCCGGCAGATCAGCGCCTGGTTGGCGGTGGCCGTGGTCACGCCCCAGGCGCCCGCGTCCAGCTGTGCGGCGATCAGCTTCGGCGCCATCGTCGTCTTCACGTGCGGCGCGAACGCGAGACCGCGCCGAGCGCAGAAGGCGACCATCGTCCGCAGGTTGTGCTCGACCGCCGACCGGCGTGCGACGAGCAACGGCCAGGTGAACCCGCCGTCGAAAAGGCTGTGACCCGCCGCCGCGAAGGTCGCCACGTCGGTCGCGGCGTCCGGCAGCCAGAAGCCCTTGGTCCGCCAGTCGAGGTCCATGTGGTGCCTTCCTGTCGTTTCCGGTCGCCTGCGCGAGAATCCGTGCTTGACCATCCCGGTTCCAAGCCGCACGCTTGGAACCGGCTCATACGAGCTACTTACGAACCAGATCGTATGTACCAGACCGAGGAGTACCCACGTGCCGGTGGTGATGGTGATCGGCCTCGTCGTCCACGCAAGTCATCGCGACCTGTTCGCGGACGCCGCCCGCACGTTGACCGGGGTGACCATCGAATGGGTCGTCTATGAGCAGGAGAGCGAGATCCGCGACGGGGTCCGTGCCCTGCTCGACCGGAGGCACGTCGACGGCCTGCTCCTCGGCTCGGTGCCCTACGCCCGGTGCCGCGACCTCCTGCCGGCCGACCTGCAGGTCACCGTGACCAGGCCGGCCGGCCTTGACCTCGCCTTGAGCTGGTGCCGGGCACTCGCGCGGGGCCTGCCCGCGACTCCGGTGAGCATCGACACCTTCACCCAGGAGACGGTCGACGAGGTCGCCTACGCGCTCGGCCTCAACCGCGCCGATATCGCCTGCCTGCCGTTCGACCCCGACCAGTCCGTCACCGACATCGTCGCGTTCCACCGGGAGTTCCTGACCCGCTCCGGCGGCTCGTACGTGATCAGCGTCCGCACCGGCGTGATGGCCGAGCTCGGTGCCGAGACAGCGGTGCTCAGCGGCCTGCCCGGGATCGCCACGCTCCGCGCCGACCTGCACGACCTCGCGCTGCGCATCCAGTCGAAGCGGGCCAGCGAACTGCGGTTCGCCGCGGGTGTCTTCCTGATCGTCAGCCACTCCCCGGACCTCGACCGCGCCCGCGTCGGCCTGATGAACATGCTGCTCAACACGCCCGAGTTCGCCGACGCCTGGATCGAGGACCGCGACCGCCGCGGCGTTGTCGTCTTCGCGCACCGTGCCCTGTTCGAGACGGTCACCCACAACTGGGTCGGTCTTCCGGTCCTGACCCAGGCTCACGAGAGCCTCGGCGTGCGGGTCGTGGCCGGGTTCGGCGTCGGCGCATCGGCGCGCACGTGCGTCGCCCTCGCCGAGCGCGCCGCCGCACGCGCTGAGCAGGACGGCTCCCCCGGGGCGTACCTCATCGAGGACAGCGGCGTCATGATCGGCCCGATGGGTGCCGCGGGAAGCTCGCTCGCCTTCACGTACCGCGAACACGGCCCAGCGCTGGAAGACCTGGCGCGGGAAGTCGGTCTGAGTCCGGCCACCTTGTCGCGGCTGTCGGCGCTCGAGCGCAGCCTGAACGGCACAGCGATCTCACCGGGCGACCTGGCAAGCTCCCTCGGCATCACCGACCCGAGCGGGCGGCGGCTCATCCGCAAGCTCAGCGAGCACGGCCTCGTGACCCCCGAAGGCAGCGCACAGGTCAACCGCAAGGGCCGCCCCACCCGGCTCTACCGGCTCGAGATCGGCAACGCACGAAACGCGGTCCCCGGTGAGCGGTGACCTGCTGTTCACCGGCGGCCGGGTCATCGACGTGGGCGGCGGGCACGTGGGCCGGTTCGACGTCGCCGTGCACGGCGGCCGAATCGCCGCCGTCGCACCGGACCTGCCTCGCGACGCGACCACCGAGGTCGTCGACGTCACCGGCAAGGTGCTCACGCCGGGCCTCGTCGACATGCACACGCACGTCCACACCGGTGCCACCTACTGGGGCATCGACCCGGACCCGGTCGCCTGGTATTCCGGAGTCACCACCTGGGTCGACGCCGGCTCCAGCGGAGCCTACTCCGTCGACGCCTTCCGCGCCTCGCTGCGGCACCGGCGGGTCCGCGTCCCGGCCCTGCTCAACATCTCCGCGGTCGGGCTCACCGGGCGCACCGGCGAGAACCGCGAGCTCGACAACTGCGACGTCGACCTCGCGATCGAGACCATGCGCGACAACCGCGACCTCCTCGTCGGCGTGAAGGTCCGCGTCGACCGGGAGACCGTCGGCCGGCACGGGGTCACGCCGCTGCGGCGCGGCATCGCCGTGGCCGAGGCGTGCGCGGTGCCTGTGATGGTGCACATCGGCGCCGCGCCACCGTCGCTCGACGAGGTCCTCGCACTGCTGCGCCCAGGCGACATCATCACCCACTGTGCCTCCGCGATCGCCGCAGGTCCGGGGCGGGTCAGCCCGGCCATGCGCGACGCGTACGCGAACGGCGTCCTCCTCGACATCGGCCACGGCTCGGGCGGCTTCGCCTTCGACACCCTCGAGGCGCAGTTGGAGGCCGGGCTCGTGCCGCACACGATCTCCACCGACCTGCACGCCCGCTGCCTGTACGGGCCGGTGTTCGACCTGCCGACCACGATGGCGAAGCTCCTCGCCGTCGGGCTGCCCGTAGAAGAGGTCGTGGCGGCGACCACGATCCGGCCCGCGCGCGCCCTCGGGCTGCCCGAGGGCGTCGGCACCCTCGCCCCCGGCGCCCCCGCCGACGTGGCGGTGTTCCGCGTCGAGGACGGACCGTTCGAGCTCGTCGACGTGCACCAGCAGCGCCGCAGCGCCAAGCAGCGCCTCGTCAACGAGGCCACCTACATCGCCGGACGCCTGCTCCCGCCACTGCTCCCCGAGCCACCCCGCCCTTGGATCCCACTGACCCCGGAGCAGCGCCAGGCCCTCAACCGCCGCACCGACATGCTCCGGGCCATGCTCGTCACGCCGCTCGTCGGCGCCGACGGCCTCACCGAGCAGTTCCCTGTTACCCGAAACTGACCCGACACCATCAGGAAGGCTGAACCACGCCATGCCGAAGCACATCGTGCACACCGACCAGGCCGCCCCGCCCGGCGGCCCGTACTCGCAGGCCGTCGTCGCCGGCGACACCGTCTACCTCGCCGGCGCCTGCCCGGTGCGACCCGACGGGACGTGGGTGCAGGGGACGTTCCTGGAGCAGGCCCGAGCCGCGTTCACCAACCTCGCCAAGGTGGCCGAGGCGGCCGGCGCGGAGCTCAGCCAGGCCGTGCGGGTCGGCGTCTACCTGCGCGACTTCGCCGATTTCGCGGAGATGAACCAGGTGTACGTCGAGTTCTTCGGCATGGAGAACCTGCCCGTACGCACCACCATCCCGGTTGCGCTGAACGGCTTCGACATCGAGGTCGACGCGATCCTGTACACAGGGCCATGACCCGGGTCGCACGTCGCTGATCGGGCTCCTCGTCAGCTGCTCAGGAGCAGCCGCGTCAGGACCCGGGTGCCGAACTCCAGGCCGTCGACCGGGACGCGTTCGTCGACGCCGTGGAACAGCGCCGTGAAGTCGAGGTCCGGGGGCAGCCGCAGCGGCGCGAACCCGAAGTGGCGGATGCCGAGCCGCTGGAAGGACTTCGCGTCGGTACCGGCGGAGAGCATGTACGGCAGCACCCGCGCTCCGGGGTCTTCGGCTGAGATCGCCGCCGCCATGGCGTCCACCAGGTGTCCGTCGAAGGTCGTCTCAACGGGCGGAAGGCTGTCCCACTCCAGCTCGACGTCGGGTCCGAGCAGCTCGGCGAGGGTCCGTTCGAACGCCTCCTCGCGGCCGGGCAGCATCCGGCCGTCGACGGTCGCCTCGGCCAGCGACGGCACCACGTTGGACTTGTAGCCGGCGTGGAACATCGTCACGTTGGCGGTGTCGCGCAGCGACGCGCCGATCATCCGGGCGAGCGATCCGAGCCGACCGAGGGCCGCCTCGGGGTCGTTCTCGTCGAACGGCACGCCGGTCAGCTCGCCGACGCCCTGCAGGAACTCGCGCACCGGGGCGGTCAGCACGATCGGAAAGCGGTGGGCGTCGAGGCGGGTGACGGCGGCGGCGAGCTTGGCCACGGCGTTGTCGGCGTGCAGCATCGAGCCGTGGCCGGCGGTACCGCGGACCTTGAGCCGCAGCCACATGATGCCCTTCTCCGCGGTCTCGACGAGGTAGGCGCGGACGCCGTCGCGCACGGTCAGCGAAAAGCCGCCGACCTCGCTGACGGCCTCGGTGACGCCGTCGAAGAACTCCCGGCGGTGCTCGACGAGCCAACGGGCGCCCTGGAAACCGCCGGCCTCCTCGTCGGCGAGGAAGGCGAAGACGATGTCGCGGGGCGGGACCGTGCCGTCGCGCTTGAGCTGCCGGGCGACGGCCAGGCTCATGCCGACCATGTGCTTCATGTCGATGGCGCCGCGGCCCCAGACGTAGCCGTCGCGGACCTCGCCGGAGAGCGGATGGACGGTCCACTCGGCCGGGTCGGCGGGCACGACGTCGAGGTGGCCGTGGACCAGGAGCGCGCCGCGGCCGGGGTCGGCACCGGGCAGGCGGACGATCACGTTGCCGCGGCCCCGGCCGCCGGACTCGACGTACTCGGGCTCGTAGCCCGCCTCGGCGAGCCGCTCCGCGACGTACTCGGCGGCGACCCGCTCACCGGTGAGCGTCGCCGGGTCACCGGTGTTTGTGGTGTCGATGCGGATGAGGTCGCTCACGAGGCCGGTGACCTCGTCGACCGCGGAGCTCGTCCGCCCCGCCGACGTCAGGTTGGCAGCAGTCATAACCCAGCTATCCTATGTACTTAGTATGTATTAGTCCATGGTTTGCCCCGCGGTCGTGACAAGGGCGACAGGACGGACCACTGAGCGTTGACACCGTCGACGGGTGCTGCTGCACTTGCGCCATGGCACCAGCGTTACGGTTGGCGATCTGCGGTCACATCGACGTCGGTCGCGTGCGGTCGTCCCCCAGCCCGGCCTGACCGGCCCTCGCCGCCTTCGTTCCCGCACGTCCGGGCAGCCCACTCCCCCGTCGAACCAACAGCAGACCACCTCGGCGCAGCATCACGCCGGCCGAGCGGTCCGTGCTGTCCGTACATCACGCTCGGAGGTCCGTGATGACCGTCGCCCCAGTCCGACCCGAGACATCCACTGTCGACGCCGACCTGTTCCGGCGGCTGCTGCGCCACCACGCCGCGTCCGCCGTCGTGATCACCGCCGCGGGCGCTCCCCCGGCCGGCTTCACCGCCACCTCGTTCACGTCGGTCTCACTCGACCCGCCGCTGGTGTCGTTCAGCCTTTCCCGCACCGCGTCGGCGTGGCGCACCGTCGAGCACGCCCGCACGGTCGCCGTCCACGTCCTGGGCCACGAGCACGAGCACGTCGCCCGGACGTTCGCCACCAGCGGCATCGACCGCTTCGCCGCGGGTGTGCCGTGGGAACCCGGCCCGGAGGGCGTGCCGCTGCTGCACGGCGTGCCGGCCCGCCTGATCTGCCGGGTCACCGACCGGATCACCGCCGGCGACCACACCATCGTGCTGGCCGCACCGGTTGCCGGCCAGCACGCCGACAACGAACTCACGCCGCCGCTGGTCTACCACGCAGGCCGGTACGGCACCCTGCACCACGGTCGGCACCGATGAGCCTGGTGTCCTCCCCGACGTCCGCGGTCGACCCGCCCGACCCGCCGACCGACAGCACCACGAGCGAGATTCTCGACAGCGTCGTCTGGGCGGCCCTCACCGGGCCGCACCACCGGCCCTTCGCCGAAATCCGGGGACAGGCCGCCCGCTACCACCCGGACGTCGCACCGTTCGTCACCGTCTCCGGCCAGGCCGACGAGCGGGTGTGGGACGACCTCGCCGGACTCGTCGGCCCGGGCGCGACGATCGCCCTGACCGGCACCAGCCTGACCCCGCCGGACGGCTGGGACGTCGTCGCCCGCGACGGCGGCGTCCAGCTGGTCGACGTCGCCGTCGACGTCGCCGACGACCCCGAGGCGGTGCCGCTCACCGCCGCCGACGTGCCGGAGATCCTCGCCCTCATCGAGCGGACCAAGCCCGGGCCGTTCCGGCCGCGTACCATCGAGCTCGGCACATACCTGGGCATCCGCCGGGACGGCGCGCTCGTCGCGATGGCCGGCGAACGGCTGCACCCGCCCGGCTGGACCGAGATCAGCGCGGTCTGCACCGATCCCGCGCACCGCGGGCAGGGGCTCGCCACCCGGCTCGTCCGGGCGGTCGCCGCCGGCATCCGCCGCCGCGGCGAGACACCGTTCCTGCACGCCGCGGCGACCAACACCAACGCCATCCGGCTGTACGAGTCCATCGGCTTCAAGCTGCGCCGCCGCACCACGTTCAGCATGGTGCGGGTGCCGGAGAACCAGCCGGCTTGACCGTGTCCGGAGTCCTCGACGCGGTCGTGGCCGGCGCCGGCCCGGCCAGCCGGTCCTTGGTCAGCGCCCACAGCCGGGCCGCCGCGCCAGGGTCGAAGTCCGGTCCGTCGACGGCGATCCGGCGGCCCTCGACAAACGCGGTCAGCGCGCCGGCCGGCTCGTCGATCGCGGCGAGGATCGGCGGGAGCGCGGCGGAGACCGGCTTCGCGGTGCGGCGCATCGCTTCGACGTGTACGCGCGTCGCAGCGTCGTAGGTGCCGGAGAAGCCGGTCGCGGTGACGCCCGGATGTACGAGGACGTAGGCAATCCCCGGGTAGCGTTGCGCGAACGCGACGCCGAGCAGGTCGTTGAGCTTGCCGCCCTGACCCAGCGCGGCACCGCCGTGGTAGTCGCTGCGCAGCTCGAGGTCGTGCCAGCGCACCACGCCGAGCTCGGCGCCGGGACCGGCCACGTTGACCACCACCGGGCGTGCCGCCCGGGCCAGTGCCGGGGCGAGGCCGTGCCCGAGGAGATAACGGCTCAGGTAGAACAGCGCGAAGTTCTCCTCGATGCCCTCGGGCGTCTCCGTCCGCTCGCTGCGGTAGCGCCGCGCGCACAGCACGAGGGCGTCGACCGCCGCGACGGCTGACGTCACCGTGTCGACGGCCTTGCGCGTCTCGGCCACCAGGCTCAGGTCCGCCGCGACGAACCAGGCACGATCGGCGGCTCCGGCCGCGGCGGCGTGGTCGAGCCAGGCCCGGCCTTTCGCCGGGTCGCGCGCGATCACCATGACGCGGTCTCCCCGGCTGAGCCGCTCCTCGGCGAGTGCGCGGCCGATGCCGTCCGTGCCGCCGGTGATCACGATCGTCTTCACGCGGACGTCCGGTCGATGCCGATGCCGGCGGCAGTCACCACCACGGCCTTGCGCGAAGCGGACACCGGTCTCCTCCACTGCCGCACGCCGACACCCAGCCGCCCCATAAATCCTATGCATTCAGTCGAGTTTTGTCGAGGCGACAGCGGCCGGACGGCATGGCCAGCACCTCCGCACGGCAGGAACGTCTGTGACGGCCGACATCTTTTCACTATCAGATCGATAGGAATATCGTGTCCGCATGACGGCGCGTCCACCCCGCACCCTCGCCATCGTCACCGGCGCGGGCGGGCATCCCGGCCCGTACGAGCTGGCGCTGGATCCGGAGAAGTCCACAGTAGACACCGCACGGAGGGTGGCCGAGCTGGCCGAGGCGGCCCGCATCGACGCGCTCTTCGTGCCCGACCTGCTCACCTTCGGCGCGCAGGGCACCATCGGGGCGCAGGAGCCGCTGGTCTACGTGTCCGCCCTGAGCCAGGTGACGTCCAAGGTCGGGCTCATCGCCACGGTGTCGACCACGTTCCACCACCCGTACAACCTGGCCCGCCTGTTCGGCACGCTCGACCACGTCAGCAACGGCCGGGCGGCGTGGAACCTCGTCACGTCGGCGATCGGCGAGGAGAACTTCGGCCCGGACGGCCTGCCCAGCCCGGAGGAGCGCTACGCGCGGGCCGCCGAGACGCTCGACGTGGTCAACGCGCTCTGGGACAGCTGGCGGCCGGGCGCGCTGCGGCTCGGCCCGGACGGGCGGGCGACCCTCGCCCCGGACCGCGTCCGGCCGATCAACCACGCCGGCAGGTACTTCACCGTCGCCGGCCCGCTGAACATCCCGCCGCTGCCGCAGGGGCGGCCGGTGCTGATCCAGGCCGGGCAGTCGGCAGCCGGCATCGAGCTCGGCGCCCGGTACGCCGAGGTCGTCTTCACCGCTTTGTCCACCATGGACAGTGCACGGGACTACACCGACCGGATCCGCGGTCGGGCGGTTGCGCTCGGCCGCCGGCCGGGGCTGCCGCTCATCTTCAGTTCGTTCCACGCCACGTTCGGCGCGACCGAGGCGGAGGCGCGGCGGCTGGTCCGCGAGCGGCATGAGGCGATCGACTTCGAGGCCGGCCGAGCCCTGGTCGCCGACATGCTCGGCGGCGGCGTCGACCTGTCGGAGGCCCCGCTCGACGCGCCGCTGCCCGAGAGCCTGCTGCCGGACGTGACCTCCGTGCACCGCCGCCGTGGCCGCGTGGAGATCTTCAGCGGGTACATCCGCCGGGGCTACACCCTCCGCGAGCTCATCATCGCCGCCCAGGACACCGGGCACTGGAGTGTCGCCGGAACCCCCGAGCAGCTCGCCGACGCCGTCGAGGAGCGGTTCCGGGCGGGCGTGCTCGACGTGCTGTCGGTCGGCGGCCTGACCGACCCGCACCAGCACGACTTCGTCGTCGACGGACTGCTGCACCACTTGCGCAAACGCGGCATCGTCAAGGACGACTACCTCGGCCCGACCCTGCGCGACAACCTCGGCCTGCCCTTGGAGCGCGCCGGCGCCGAAGAGTGATCCGGCGGATTTGTCGAGCACGATGTAGTCATTGAGATCCATCACAGATTCGCCGATCGTCGAGGTGGATGCGGCTGCCCGGTGGAAACGATCACGGAGAGCTAAATACTAGTTTTCCGGTAGGGATTGACAACTTACCCCGACGGTCCCTAGGTTGCCCAGTAACGGATGCGGAGCAAGGCAAATCTGTCGGCAGAGGAGCGGCACGATGAGTAGCGCGCACAGGCTCGATCGTGAGGTCCTCGCCCGCCGCTGCACCAACCTCGCCTGTGTCGGCAGCGCGCATCGTTGCGCATGTCGGCGCGGCTGACCCCGGACCCACGTCCCGCGCACACCTGACGGCCGCCGCCCCTGGGGCAGGCCGAAGGCGTCCCGCACCCCGAATCTCCACCTGCTCGCGCCCCGGCGGCGCGGGCTTGCCGTCACACCCGATGGAGCCACCCGGATGAGCGAGCCCGTAGCCCTGAAACCGTCACCCGAACGTTCACCGGCCGTCGGCCGCGTCAGCCAGGTCGACCCGCAGGTCGCGCGGCGCCGGGTCACGCCGCGGCTGCGCCCGTGGCGCTGGATCGTCAGCGCGGTCGTGCTGGTGGTGCTCGCCCAGGTCGTCTCCGGCATCTTCACCAACACCCGCTACGAGTGGCACAAGTTCTGGCCGTACTTCACCCGTGCGTCGATCCTCGACGGCGTCGTGGTCACACTGAAGGTCGTCGGTCTGAGCGCGGTGGTCGGCCTCCTCCTCGGCGTGATCGTCGCCCTCGGCCGGCTGTCGACGAACCCGCTGATCGCCGGCCTGGCGTGGGCGTACGTGTGGTTCTTCCGCGCATTGCCGCTGCCGCTGCTGCTGATCATCACCTTCAACTTCTCGTACTTCTACCCGCGGCTCGGCGTCGGCGTTCCGTGGGGGCCGGTCTTCGCCGAAGTCGAGACCAGCAGCCTCACGCCGCTGGCCATCGGCGTCATCGCGCTGGGCTTGAACGAGGCAGCGTACTCGGCGGAGGTGATCCGCGGCGGCATCCTGTCGGTCGAACACGGCCAGATCGAGGCCGCCAACGCACTCGGCCTGTCCAAGGCCCGGCAACTGCGACGGATCGTACTGCCCCAAGCGCTGCGCTCGATCGTCCCGGCGTACGGCAACCAGCTCGTCGGCCTGATCAAGGCCAGCTCGCTGGTCTACTACGTCTCGCTGCTCGACCTGTTCGGCGCGGTGTTCGTGCTGGAGTCGCGGCACCCTGAGTCGCTCGTGCCGATCCTGATCGTCGGCGCGGCCTGGTACCTGCTCCTCACCGCGGCACTGTCGATCGTGCAGTTCTACGTCGAGCGCTACTTCGCCCGGGGCAGCGTCCACGCGCTACCACCCACCCCGGTCCAGCGGCTGCGGCGCTTCAGCGTCGACTCGTGGGGCCGGCTCGTCGGCGTTCGCCTGACCCGGAGGGGATTCTGATGACGACGACGCTCGACACGGCGGCGCTCGAGATCCGCAACGTGCACAAGTCCTTCGGCGCACGGGAAGTGCTCAAGGGCGTCGACCTGACCGTCCGCCCCGGCGACGTCATCGCGATCCTCGGACCGTCCGGTTCGGGCAAGTCGACGCTGTTGCGCACGATCAACCACCTCGAGCGGCCCGACCTCGGGTACGTCGCCGTGCACGGCGAGCTGATCGGCGTCGAGGTCCGCGGTGCCCGGCTGCACGAGCTGTCCCAACGGGCAGTACGGCACCAGCGCACCCGCATCGGCTTCGTCGCGCAGAGCTTCAACCTGTTCCCCAACCTCACCGCCCGGGACAACGTCGCGGAGCCGCTGGTCGCGCACAAGCGGCTCGCAAAGCCCGCCGCCCGCGATCGGGCAGTCGAACTGCTGGCCGAGGTCGGCCTCGGCGACCGCGGCGACGCGTACCCGCGCCAGCTCTCCGGCGGCCAGCAGCAGCGCGTCGCGATCGCCCGCGCGATGGCGCTGGAGCCCAACCTGCTGTTGTTCGACGAGCCGACCTCCGCGCTCGATCCCGAACTGGTCGGGGAGGTGCTCTCGGTGATCCGGCGGCTCGCCGACAGCGGCACGACCTTGGTGATCGTCACCCACGAGATCGGCTTCGCCCGCGAGGTCGCCGACACCGTGGTGTTCATCGACGGCGGCGTGATCGTCGAGCAGGGCCCCCCGCTCCAGGTGCTCGACAACCCGCAGCAGGCCCGCACCCGGGAGTTCCTGTCGAAGGTGCTCTGAGGCGCTCGCCCGTACCACCCCCGATGGCTGCCCGCCGCTCGGGTCACTACCGAAGGAGAACCATGTCCACCGTCAGACCAACCGGCCGGACAGTCGCGGCCGCAGCGCTCGCCTTTGTGCTCACCGCAGGGCTCGCCGCCTGCGCGAGCAGCGACAAGGATTCGGCGGCAGCCGAGTCCAGCGTCGGCACGGTGACTGTCGGCACCCAGGCAAAGGGCATCGCCAAGCCGACCGAGCTCAAGGTCGACAAGCAGCAGAGCATCGCGGATCAGGTTCCTGACGCCATCAAGGCCGACGGCAAGCTGCGCATCGGCATCGGCGCACTGCCGACCGGCTTCCCACCGCTCGCCTTCGTCGGCGACGACGACAAGACCATCACCGGTGCGGAGCCCGACCTCGGCCGCCTCGTCGCCGCGGTGCTCGGCCTCAAGCCCGAGTTCAGCAACGACACCTGGGACAACCTGTTCGTCGGCATCGAATCCGGCAAGACCGAGGTCGGCTTCTCGAACATCACCGTCACCGAACAGCGCAAGGAGAAGTACGACTTCGCCTCATACCGCCAGGACAACCTGGGCTTCGCCGTGAAGGCCGGCAACACCTGGAACTTCGACAAGAACTACCAGAATCTCGCCGGTCTCAAGGTCGCCGTCGGCGCCGGCACCAACCAGGAGAAGATCCTGGTTGCGTGGCAGGACAAGCTGAAGGCCGAGGGCAAGAACCTGGAGATCAAGTACTTCGCCGACACGCCCAACACCTTCAAAGCGATCGTTTCCGGGCAGATCGACGCCTACTTCGGCCCGAACCCGGGCATCGCGTTCCAGATCAGCACGACCCAGGGCACGGCCGACGCCGTCCGCAACGCCGGGGTCTACTCGGGCGCCGGTGAAACCCAGCAGGGCTTGATCGCCGCCACCACCAAGAAGGACAACGGCTTGGTCAAAGCTCTGGCGGACGCGATCAACTACCTGATCCAGAACGGCCAGTACAAGCAATGGCTCGACGCGTACAACCTCGACACCGAAGCGGTGAACACCTCCCAGGCGAACCCGCCCGGCCTGCCGAAGTCCAACAGCTGACGCAGTGTGGACCGGGCGGTTGCCCGGTCCACACATCGAGTCGACCGGCCAGCGGCTTCGGGGCCGCACGAACATGGGATAAGCGATGACGAGCACAGCGGGCACAGCGGGCACGGTCGACGTCGTCGTGGTCGGCGGCGGGGCAATGGGTTCCGCGGCGGCGTGGCAGCTGGCCCGCCAGCGCGTCCAGGTGGTGCTGCTCGAGCGGTTCGCCGCCGGACACACCAACGGCGCCTCGCACGGCGCATCACGGATCTTCCGGCTGTCGTACCCCGATCCGGTGCACATCGGCCTCGCACGGGAGGCCGGGCGGTTGTGGCGCGAGCTCGAGCAACACACCGGCACGCGGCTGCTCACCGTCACCGGCGGCGTCGACCACGGCGACCACCCCTACCTGGACGAGCTGGCCGACGGGCTCGCCGCCGCGGGAGTGCCCCACCACTGGCTCACGCCGCAGGAAGCGACCGAACGCTGGCCGGGCATCCGGTTCGACACCAGGGCGCTGTTCCATCCGGACAGCGGCCGCCTCCACGCCGACCGGTCGGTCGCCGCTCTGCAGGCCGCCGCGGAGAAGTCCGGTGCCGTCGTCCTGCACTCGACGCCGGTGACCGCGATCGAGGTGCTCAGCGAGAACGCGGTGCTCGTCCACACGGACAACGGCAGCTACCGCGCCCGCCGGGTCGTGGTGGCCGTCAACGCCTGGGCGAGCAAGCTCCTCGGCGGCCTCGCTCCCCTGCCGCCGCTGCGGGTCACCCAGGAACAACCCGCCCACTTCGCTGCCCGTGAGTCCGAGGACGGCTGGCCGAGCCTCGGCCATCGGTTCGCCGAGGGATCGGCGGCGGCCGGCGCCTTCTTCGGCGGGATCTACGGGCTGGCCACGCCGGGCCAGGGCATCAAGATCGGCTTCCACGGCGTGGGCCCCGAGGTCGATCCCGACCATCGCGACTTCACCCCCGAGCCCGCCCAGTTGGCCGCGCTGCGCGAGTACGCCCGCCAGTGGCTGCCCGGTGTCGACGCCGACGTGCTGGTGCCCATCAGCTGCACGTACACCACCACACCCGACTCCAACTTCGTCCTGGACCGTCACGGCCCCGTGGTCGTGGCCACGGGCTTCTCGGGCCACGGATTCAAGTTCGCTCCCGCGATCGGACGGGTCCTCGCCGACCTCGCCATCTCCGGCACCCGCCCCGACCGGCGCTTCGCGTTCGCCCGTCGTTGACCTTGACGTCGTACGTCCAGGCGATCTGCTAGGCCAGGTCCAGCCGGTACCGGACGACGGCCAGCACCCCGATGTCCTGGGGCGCGCCGAAGTCGTCTCCACCCCGGGCAGGAAGGCCCGCGATGCGTGCGCACCGGACAGGCCCGGCTACGGCTTCACCGCGGCTTTCGAGGCGAGCCAGGCCAGCGCGTCGGCGGCCGCGATCGGGTAGCCGTAGTACAGGTCGCCGTGGCGCATGGAGATGACCTCCTCCGCCCACAGCCGGGAGCACCGGATGCACCGGAAGACGGCACACCGCTGCTCGGGATCGCGGGCCACCAGCGTCAGCAACGGCCGGATCATGATCCAGTTGCCGAGCGTCCGCCCCGCCTCCCAGCTGTACACGGGCGGCGCGAACCGGTCGTGGCGGCACTCGCAGCGCAGCGGCTCCGCGACGTAGCCGTGGCGGCGTGCCCAGGCGACGATCCGGGCGGTCTTGCGCCGCGAGCGCCACCCGCGCCAGTCGTAGCCGGGCTTGGTGTACCGCTCGACCAGTTCCGTGGTGTCGACGTCGGGATGTACCAGTGCACACGCGACCGCGTCGTGTGCGTGGTACGGGCGGCCGGACACGTAGGCGTGTTCCGCCGCGGCAAGGACCTGCTCCGCCGGGTACTCGTGCCGCAGTGTCAGCGCCAGCCGGGCGAGCTTGGTGACGGTGCTCGGGAACAGCCCGTGCGCCACAGTGTCGCCGGGCGCGCCGAGGGCGAGCCCGCGCAACGCCTCGGCAAGCCGCACCGGAACGTCCGGGACCGCGGTCGCCGGAGGAAAGTCCCCGCGCAGGTACTTCAGGATGCGGTCGTCTCCGAGGGCGTTCCGGACCAGTGGCAGGAGGCTCGGCCCGGCCGCCGCGCCGGCCAGCAGCAGCCGGTCGACGGGCTGGCGCCGCAGCACCGCATCGGCCACCGCGGCATCGGCGACGTCGAGGACGACGTAGTAGCACAACCTCGGGTTGAGCCGGGCGAGGCCCTGCTCGATCTCGGTCCCGGTCGTGAGCCAGACCCGCACCGGCGCCTCCTCGCCCCTGCCGCTACGCCCGCCGCCGATCCATGGTAGGCGGTAGGGTCACCGTCGAAGTCGTAGCGCCGGCGCGCACTTCCCCTACACGCCGACGCTCAGGTGTTCGGCAAGTTCGGCAACCGAAGCTGACGGAGTGCCCCGGGTGCGGCGCAGCACGTCGCTGAGCACCTCGTGGGCCAGCGGCCGGCAACGGATCTCGGACGGGGCGAGCCGGTCGCCCTCCAGCAGCATCTCGCTGGCCACGTCGATGTCGCCGATCAGCGCCCGGGCACGGGCCTGGTCGAGGAAGTGCTGTGCCCGGCGCTCCGGCAGCAGCGCGTTGAACCCTTCGAGGTCCAGCCGTTCATGCACCTCCACCGCCATACGGCCCTCGCCGAGCTCGACGGCGGCGGCCGCACGGTGCAGCTGGACATTCGTCGGGCCGAAGCTCGTCCGGTAGTAGTTGGCGTCGCCGTCGAGACCCCGGGACGCCTCCTCGGCACCGGCCAGCAGGTCGCGGACCGTCGCACCGTCGCCGATCCGGGCCGCCGCCATGGCACCCTGCAACAGCAGCTGACCGTAGACGGAGAGCCGTTCGGGCGAGCTGTCGTTGCCGGCGGTACCAGGTGCGAGCCGGTTGGCGGCGTTGACGTTGATCTCCAGCGCGGGCCGTGCCCGCCCCAGGGACAGCAGCGCCATCGCGACCCGCGTGGTGGCCACACCGGCGAGCAACTGGTCACCGGCACGCTGCGAAACGATGACCGAGCGGTCCGCGGCGATCCAGGACAGCTCGTGCTCGCCGAGCTTGCGCAGCACTGCCGCGGAGATCTGGTAGACCTGCCCGAGCAGGTGGGCGGCCTCCCTCGCGTAGGGGCCGTCGTTGTAGGCGGTGTCGGCGGCCTGCGCCTCCCGCAGGAGGCGGGGCAGGGTCCGGGCGAGCGCGCCGTACTTCGCGTGCTGAAAGGACAGCCAGGCGTGGGTGACCGCCTTGCGCATCTCACCCAGGGGCGGCGGCTCCGGCGGGGCGTAGAAGAAGGCGCTGATCTGGTCATACCGCTCCAGCGCCGCGCGGATCTCCTCGACCTCGACCTGGTCGACCCCGCTGGGGTTCTCGGGACGGCGCTCCGGATCCTTGCCGAGCAGCAGCTGCACGTCGAGCTGCAACACATCGGCGATCTCATACACGACGGAGAACTTGTCGAGCCGGCGCACCCCGCGCTCCACCTTGTCGACCCAGCTCTTCGACTTGCCGAGCCGATCGGCGAAGACCTGCTGCGACATCTTGCGCCGGTTCCGCCAGTACGCCACGCGGCGGCCGATGGGCAGCTCATCCACGTCGCTCACCTCCGGAGATCACCCACCCAGCCGACATTGCACGTGCTGTGCAATCTGACCCGTGCACAGGCTCGTACGTGCCCAGATGCAGTTGCGGCCCTCCGGCCAGCACCGACGACAGGTCGTGTCGCGGTAACCTCCGGCGGGCACTGGAGGTTCCTGGTGCCGCCCAACAAGCGCCATCCCTGCACGAACGTCACGTGCAGGGATCCTGAGATACCTAACGTAGCCTCAACATTGCTCCACGTCGACCCCTATTACTCCCAGGTCGTACTCATGCCTGGGCCACGCGCTGCGCAGCGGCGTGTGCCAATCGCCTTTTGGATCAACGTCGTCGCTGATCAATCCCTGTTGTGTTGCTTCCGAGCGGTGCACGTCGCTACAACACCAAATCGGCCGGGGTGCCGCCGCGTGCGGTCCGTACGACCGCGTCCCGTTGCGTCACAGACCGACGGGGCCGGTCGGACCGGTGCTCATCTGCCAGTGGTCGTCGCCCGGCCGGACGGCGGACATCGTCCACGGCGCCATCGGCCTGGCCGCCGAGGGCCTCTTCGCGGGCGTCGGACCCGAGGCGCCGGTCCTCGGTGAGGCCTTCCGGTCCGTGCGGCCACCGGTGCAATACCGCAAAGGTGATCATTCGAACGATCCGGAACAACCTGGATAAGATCGAATCATGCGTTCGGACTTCCTGTTGCGAATGGTGCGTCCGGCGCCCCCACCCATTGGAGTGGGGATCGCGGTCGCTGTCTTCATGGTCACCGCGGAGACCCTCTTGATCTATCCACTCGAGACGGTCACAAGAGGGCCGTCCCTGGCCATGATCTACCTGCTCGGCGTCGTCATGGTGTCGATGGTGTGGGGACTGGCGCTGGGATTCGCCATATCAGCGGCAAGCGTCCTGGCATATGACTTCTTCCATGTTCCACCCATTCTGGGGTTCGCCGTCTCCGATACCCGGGACTGGGTCATGCTCGCCCTCTTCGCCGGAGTCGCTTTGGTGACCGGCGCCTTGGCGGACCTATCCCGACTGCGAGTCGCACAGGCCCAGGAATCCGACCTCACAGCCGAGTTGGCCGGTCTGCTGCTCAACACGGACGACGTCGCCGCCGCGCTGCCCGCGGCCGCACAACGGATCGCGCACGCGCTCGATCTGCCGGGTGTGGCGATCACGCTCGAAGCCGTCCCCGGCGACGGGCAGCATTCGGTATTTCCGCTGCGCGACGGCGCGACCTCGCTCGGGACCCTGCAGGTCCCTGCCGGCATGCCTGAGGCGTCGCAGCGGCGCCTGCAGGAGAAGGTCGTCCCGTCGCTCGAGTCGCTGCTACGCGCCGCCCGCGAGCGCGCGGCCATACTCGACTCCCTCAGAATAGGGCGCGACGAGCTACGGCTGCTCGCCCATCAGCAGGCCGCGTTGCGGCGGGTGGCGACGCTCGTCGCGCGTGGCGCCAGTCCGACCGAGGTCTTCGCCGCGGTCACGGCAGAGGTCAGCCGACTCCTGGGCGCGCGATACACGACGCTGTTGCGCTACGAGCCCGACGCCACGGTCACCGTCGTCTCGACCAACCAGCCCACACTGATGTCGTTGGTCCACAGCCGCTGGCCGGCCAGCAACGGCAACATCGCAGGACTGGTGCGCCGAACCGGTCGCGCCGCCCGGATGGACAACAACGAAGACACTGCCGGCCCCGGCACCCGCGAGCGTGAACCGGGCATCCGTGCGGTGATCGGTTCGCCGATCGTCGTCGGGGACCGGCTGTGGGGCGTTGTCGTCGTCTCGTCAGAGCCAACCGAGCCCTTGCCGCCCGACGCGGAGGAACGCATCAAGGACTTCACGGACCTCGCCGCCACCGCCATCGCGAACGCCGACAGCCGCGCCGAACTCATCGCGTCCCGTGCCCGTATCGTCGCCGCCGCCGACGAGGCACGTCGGCGCATTGAACGCGATCTGCACGACGGCGCCCAGCAGCAGCTCATCTCAATCGGGCTTGAGCTGCGCGCGACCGAGCATTGCACGACGCTTGAGCAAGTCAAGGCACAGGTGTCGGATGTCTCGACAGAGCTCAAAAGCATGCTGGAGAATCTGCGGGAAATCTCGCGCGGCATTCACCCCACGATGCTGACCACGGGTGGACTGGAGCCGGCACTCAAGTCGCTCGCCCGCCGTTCTGCAGTGCCGGTGGAACTTGACATCCAGCTCGATCAGCGGTTGTCTTCGAGCGTCGAGGTGGCCGCCTACTACGTCGTGTCGGAATCACTGACAAACGCGGCGAAGCACGCACACGCGTCGCTCGTGCACATCGTCGCAAAGCGCCAAGGCGAGACGCTTCAGCTCGCGATCCGCGACGACGGAGTCGGAGGAGCCAACCCTGACAAGGGATCCGGACTCACGGGCCTGATCGACCGAGTGGTGGCACTCGGTGGACACATGACGATCACGAGTCCTACGGACGGCGGGACATCATTGTCGGCCGCCATTCCGATCCGCCACACCGACCCGGCCGCTCCCCCTGCTCCCGTCAAACGCTGAAGGAAGACCCTGTCCAGCAGCCGCGCCGGTCGGCGATCGACCCGCCCCGTCCGCGACGGAGCAGCAGGGCGGCTGAGCACCGGCGGCAAACGGTCAGTTTCGGAGAAGTCGCTGCTACGAGGGCTCCATAGTATGAGGGTCAGCCCGATCAAGACCCGCAGCGGAGGAAGCCTGCCGTGAAGGACACGAAGTACGACGGATTCACCGACGAGGAACGCAGCGCGATGAAGGAGCGCGCCCATGAGCTGAAGGCATCCGCGCGTCGCGGCTCGCGCGCGGCCAAGGTGGGCGAGGAGAGCGCCGTGCTCGCGAAGATCGCCGAGCTGCCGGAGCCGGATCGCATCATGGCCGAGCGACTCCACACCATCATCAAGGCCAGCGCCCCGACCCTCACGCCGAAACTCTGGTACGGGATGCCCGCGTATGCCAAGGACGGCAAGGTCGTCTGCTTCTTCCAAAGCGCACAGAAGTTCAAGACGAGGTACGCGACGCTCGGCTTCAACGAATCGGCGAACCTCGACGACGGCACCATGTGGCCGACCGCCTTCGCGCTGACGGAGTTGACCGCCGACAACGAGGCGAGGATCGGCGCGCTCGTGAAGCAAGCGGCGAGCTGAGCTCGACGCGGCCGGCCGGGCCGTCCTCGCGCTCGGCGCCACCCGTCTCGACGGCGGTGGCCCCAACTGGCGGGTCTACGCCGACCGGCCGGCAAGCCCTTCTGTCTATTGTGGACTGCCTAGTCGGTGTCGATGCCCCAGAGGTCGCGGAACGCCGCCGAGTGCACGGCGTGCACCTCGCGCTCCAGATCCGGATCGTATGGCGTGATCCGGACCCCCTCGGCGGGTGTCACGACCGGCGGCGGCGTAGTGGGCGCCGTCATCGCCAGGAAGTAGCGGCCGACGGTGAACCCGAACCGTTCGTACAACCGGATCGCGGACGTGTCGGCAACACCGGCGACGACCTGGGCCAGCCACTCCGCGTCCGGCGCGACCTCGGCGTGCCGCACCGCGGCCCGGTCGAGCTGCCAGGCCAGCACCTCCCGGCCGATCCCCGCCCCGCGCCGGTCGGGGTGCACCCCGCCGATCAACTCGACCCGGTGGCCGCCCTCGGGTGGCAGCGGCACCAACGCGGCGGCCACCAGCCGCCCCTCCGCGTCGGTGATCACCAGCGTGTCCGACTCCAGGTCCTTGACCTCGTTGTTCACCACGTCGTCGATCTCGGCGGCGACGAGTCCTCCGCGCCCGCCACCGGCCTCGGCGACAAGGTTGATCAGATCGGCAACCGCCGCCGCGTCGCCGGCACGGTAGGCGCGTGCGTGGAAACCCTTCACCCACTCACCGTATGAGGCATCGCAACCGGATTGCCGTGGTGCGCGTCAGGGCCGGCAGCGTTGCACCGCCGCCTGGACCAGCCGGTCGTCCGTCGCGGACTTCCGGAATCGACCGGGCACTCAGCGGAACATTGCGGCCGTTCGGCGAGTACGGCGCCCGGGGTGACGCGGGGTACAAACGTGCCAGACGTCCGTACGAAAGGCGGCATGGGTGGCGCTGACATTCGTCCACGGGATCGGCGATCGCTGACCGCGACGCGCAGGAGGCCCCGCACACTGCCCGAGGTGTCCTGAGCGGCCCGAGCGACGCGGACGACACACCCGCGGTGCGCGCCATGCTCGCGGTGGGCGCCGCCATCAACGACCTGGCGGAAGGCGGAGCCGGCACGCACCGGCTCGTCACCGCCGTCGAGGAGCTGGCCGGCCACGCCGTCGACGACCCGGAGCTGCTGGTCCACGTGGAGATGCTCCGGCTCACGGCCGAGATGTTCCGCGCCCGCGAGGACCGCGACCTCGCGACCCTGACGGCCCTGCCGGGGCGCGTCGCCGAGCTGCGCGAGCGGGTGGGCCCGGACTCGCCGTACGAGGACGACCTGAAATCACTGGCGACGCTGACGGAGCTCATGGCACTCAGCGCGACCGGGCGGCCCGCCGACCTGTTGAAGGCGCTGCCGCGGCTGCTGCGGCTCAAGGGCCCGCCCGGCTTCGCCACGGCGGTGCCGGTGCTGGGCGACGCCTTCGGCGGGACGGTGCGCGACCGCGACCTGGCCAAGCTGCGGCGGGAGGCGGTCACCGGGAAGCTGAGCCCGCCGGAGCGGGCCAACCTGCTGGGCCAGCTGGGATTCGTCAACGCGAAGCGGGGCGCGGACAACCCGGCGCTGTTCTCGGTGGCCGTCCTCGATCTGCGGCGGGCGGTCCGGGAGTCGCCGGCCGGCGACATCCACCGGGCGTTGTACCTCACCGTGCTCGGCGACACCCTGCTGCAACGCGCCGTGGCGACCATGGCCGCCCCCACGCCGCTGCGGCGTTGGCTGCTCCGGCCCTCCCTGCGCCCACGGGCCGGCGCCCGCGCCGACGTCGGCGAGGCGGTCGCGGTCCTGGAGGAGGCACTCGACACCGCCGGGTGGCCGGGGCACGCCTTCTGGTCGATGGCGGCGGTCACGCTCGGCGCCGCGTACCGGCTGGCCGGCCGCCCTGCCGACGCACGTGACGTCGGCCTGCGCGGCCTACGCGGCCACGCCTGGCGGGCGCTGCTCCAGCCGGACACCGCGGCACGGACGGCCGCGGTCAAGTACGCGTCACCGGACGCGATGACGGTCGCCGGCTGGCACATCACGGACGGCGACGCGGCGGGCGCCGCCGTGGCGCTCGACGCCTGCCGCGGCCTCATCCTGCACGCCGCCACCGAATACGCCGACGTGCCGACCCGGCTCGCCGCCGTGGGCGCCGAGGAGCTGGCCGCGCAGTGGCGGGCACACCCCGGGGCGCTCGACGAGGTCCCGATCGAGCTGCGCCGCGCGGCCCTGCAACGGCTCACGACAGCCGGGGGGCTGCTGGACCCACCGCCGGAAGCCGAGGTCCGGGCGGCCCTCACGGCAGTGGGCGCGGACGCCCTGGTGTATCTGGTACCTCCTGACGCCGGACCGGCCGCGGCCGTGATCGTCCCGGCGGCGGGTCCGCCGACGATCCTCCCCCTGCCGCGGCTCACCACCCTGCCGGGCACCCCGGCAACCGACCCCGCCGCCGACCCGGCCCGGGATCTGGCCGCGATCGTGCGGCAGCCGAATCAGCTCGGGACGCTGTGCGACTGGGCTTGGGACGCGGCGATCGGCCCGCTGCTCGACACCCTCGGCACGCCCGCACCGCGCCTGGTGCTGGTGCCGATGGGCGAGCTGGCCACGGTGCCCTGGCACGCCGCACGGCACGTCGTCGACGGCCGGCCCGAGTACGCGATCGAGCGGGCCGTCTTCTCCTACGCCGCCTCCGCCCGGATGCTGTGCCGGACCGCCGACCGGCCCGCCACCGCCATCGAACCGGCCCTCGTCGTGGGCGACCCGGACACGGCCGGCGCGGCCACGGCGTTGCCGGCCGCACGCGACGAGGCGCTCGCCGTCGCCGGGCTCTACCGCGACGCCACCTACGTCGGGCGGCTCGCCGACGGCACCCCGAGCCCGGCCGGTGCCGGCACCCCGGAGGAGGTGCTCGGCTGGCTCGCCGACGGGTCGGCAGGACCCGGCGGCGTGCTCCACCTCGCCTGTCACGGTGTCGTGATCGACGGCGCCGGCACCCAGGACACGTCCTACCTGCTCCTCGCCGGCGGCCGGCGACTCGCCGCCGAGCGGCTCGCCGCCACCATGGCCACCCATGCGGCGCGCCGGCCCGCGCTGGTCGTCCTGGCCGCCTGCAGCAGCGGCGTCTCGGGCCGCGGCTGGGACGAGGCGTTCAGCCTCAGCACCACGTTCCTGGCCAGTGGTGCCGGGTCGGTGGTCGCCGCACACCGGAGCCTTCCCGATCAGCCCACCTCCGACCTCATGGTGCTGTTCCACCGGTACCTCCTGGTCGAGGGCCTGGCTCCGGTGGACGCCCTCCGCGCGGCGCAGCTGGCGTTCCTGGACCGCGACGTGACCGACTGGGCCGGCGTCGTCCACTACGGACGCTGATCCCGCTGCCGGAGGAGGGCGGGCTGTTCCAGCTGACCCCGCACCCGCACATCATCGGGCACCGCTCCCGGGTGCTGGCGCTGCGGGAACTGTTCTTCGACAGCGGCTTCCTCGACACGGTGTGCGAGGAGATCGTGCCGTGGGCCGCGACGGCGCTGGGCATCACCGTCCGCCCAGAACAGACCACGGTCAGTGGGGTCGGCGCCGGCGCCGGCATGGCCCTGTACGCGGCGCTCACCCGTCCCGACGTGTTCACCTCGGTCATCACCCAGGCCGCGCCGTGCGGTACCGCGGTCGGCGGTGACCGGCCGGGCTGGCTGATCGACGCGCTGGCCACCACGGCGCGTGTACCTGAGGCAGGCGACCTGGAGACCGACGCCATCGTCGATCCTGGACAGCGCCGTGACCAGGGACGACACGACGACGGCCGCCCCCAGATCTGGTCGGTGCGCGCGCAAAAGGGGCCGAAGCCCGGGCGACGGAGACCGATCAACGCAACGCCGAACTGGTCGTAGGTACCCGCGACCTGATCTTCCGGCTCGATCGGCGTGATCAGCGCAACTGAGGGGCGACTGAGAACGGGCACAGATTATGACCGGGAGGTGGGACAGTCGTGTCATGAAGGGCAACCGGAAGCGGGTGCTGCGCATCGCCGCGCTCCTGGTTGTCCTGGTGGTCGCCGGCATCACGCTCGAGGACAACCTGCCCGCCCCGAGACAGATGCTCACCACGCTGACCTCGGCGGATCCGTGGTGGCTGCTGCTGGCCGCAGTGGCCGAGCTGACCTCGCTGCGGCACTTCGCGTTGCAGCAGCGCCGGCTGCTCGCCGGCTTCGGGGTGCCGATGTCGGTGCCGCGCGCCGTCGCCGTGACGTTCACCCGCTCGGCGATCTCGTTCAGCCTGCCCGCGGGCTCGGCGGTGTCCGCCGGGTTCGCGTTCCGTCAGTTCCGCACCGCCGGCGCGAGTCGCCGCACGGCAGGCGCGGTGGCGGTCCTGTCGTCCGTGCTGTCCGGCGTGGCGCTCGTACTCATGTACGCCGTGGTGGTACCGATCCCGTCCCTCTTCGGCAGCGGCCGGGCCGCCGGCAACGGCGACACGCTCGTCCTGGTCCTGGCCCTGCTGGTCGTGGCCCTGCTCGTGTTCGCGTTCGACTTCTGGCTCTCGCCGCGCTCCGGCCGGGGCTCCTCACCCGGTGTGCCGCAAGCCGACGACGACGACCACCCCGGCAGTGACAGCACCCACGAGCGACGCGGCAGGGGCGTCCGGGACTCGGTCCGCCGCACGGTCGCCGACCTGCGCGGCCTCCCCCGCCGCTCGTGGGTGCTGTCACTGCTGCACGCCACCGTCAACTGGGGGCTCGACTTCGCCTGTCTCGCCGCGACCACCGCGGCGTTCGGCATCGACGTGAGCCTGATCCGGCTCGCCACCGTCTACCTCACCGTGCAACTGGTCCGCCAGATCCCGATCAGCCCGGGCGGGATCGGCGTCGTCGAGGTCGCCCTGCTCGCGGGTCTCGTCTCGGCGGGTGCGGCGCAGGGCCCGGCCGCCGCCGCGATGTTCGTCTACCGCCTGCTGTCCTGCTGGATGATCATCCCGCTCGGCCTGCTCGCCTACGCCACCCTCCGCCGGCGCCGCCCGGTGGAGCCGGCGGAGCCCTCGACCCCGGCGATGGCAGGCCAGAGCTAGGTAACGATGTCGACGCCACCCTGCGCTGCGGCGAGCGCGGCCACGGCCGCGGCGTCGAGGACCCGGCCCTCGACGCGGCTGCGGGTCGTCGGCGCCGCGGCGACCCAGGCCATGGCCGCGGCGTCACCCTCAGATGAGGTCGGCGACCGGCCAGTCCGCGGTGATGACGAGGGGCTGGCTGTCCGGCGAGCGGAACACGTCGTCCGGGCCGAGGTACTCGATGTGCTGGTGCCGCTCGACGCCGCGCTCGGTCGCGGTCTCGGCCTCACCCGCGACGCCGTCGAGCGCGTCCCACACGAGGCCGAGGGTGTCGTCGCCGCCGGACAGGTGCAGGGCGGGGCCCGCCTGTAGCCGGACGGTCAGCGGGCCGGCGGACACCTCCTGGACCACCAGGCCGTTGCGGATGCGGACCTCCGTGGTGCCGGGCGCGCCACGCAGCGCCTTGGCCAGGCCGCGCAACGCTGCCGGGGGACCGGCCAGGTCGAGGTTGGCGCCGTGCACCCGGAGCCGGCACTGCTGAGCATCGTCCATGCGGGCCATTCTGCCGGTTACGGCATGATGCGCGCGGCGCGGGTCAGCGGATACCGTTCACCGCGCCCCTCGCGGCGCTCACCCCATGGACGGAGCGAACGACCGGGCGAGCCGTAACCCCGACGCCGGACAACCGGTTGGGGGATGTGGATCATCGATGTCTGCAGGCCGGGGAAGATCAGATGAGCAGTACGCAACCGTTCAACAGGACCCAGCGGGCGCGGCCGGCGCGTGCGGTGAACAGTTCCCCCGGTCGGTTCGGCCCGCGGCGTGAATCCGTTGCGGCGGCGCGGCAGCTCCTCGACGGTCGCTACCGGATGGAGGGGCTGCTGGGCAGCGGCGGCATGGGCACCGTCTGGCGCGGCCATGACCTGCGGCTGAACCGGCCGGTCGCGATCAAGTTGCTGTCCGGCGGCGGCCTGGGCCGGTCCACGGCGATGGAGCGTTTCGAGCGCGAGGCGCGTGCGGTGGGCCGGCTCTCGCATCCCAACGTCGTCCGGGTGTACGACTTCGGCGTCCAGGACGGCGATCCGTACCTGGTCATGGAGCTGATGGACGGCCCGACGGTGGCGGAGCTGCTGTCGGGCGGCCCCCTGCCGGTCGCCGACGTGCTCACGCTGGCCGCGCAGATCTGCGACGGGCTCGGCGCCGCGCACGCGGCCGGGATCATCCACCGGGACGTCAAGCCGGGCAACCTCATCCTGGCCGGGTCCGGGGCGGTGAAGATCTGCGACTTCGGTGTGGCCCGGCTGCTGGACACCGCCGGGCAGACCGCCCTCACCGGGACGGCCGTCGCGGTGGGCAGCCCGGAGTACATGGCACCCGAGCAGATCACCAGCGGACCGGTCGACGCCAGGAGCGACCTGTACGCGCTGGGCTGCACCATGTACGCGATGCTCGCCGGGAGTCCGCCGTTCGCGACCGGCACCAGCTACGGCATCGTCCACCAGCACCTCACCGAGGCACCGCAACCGCTGCACGTCCACCGTCCCGACGTGCCGCCCGCCGTGGCGGACCTGGTCGCCGATCTGCTGGCCAAGGGGCCGGACGAACGCCCGCAGGACACCGCCGCGGTCCGTGCCCGGATCGCCGCGGCGGCAGATCCGGCGGCGCGTGCCGCACAGGTCCCCCGGCCCCGGTCGGCGATCCTGTCGCGGACGGCGGCGCCGGCCGACGATGTGACGGCGGCCCGACCCGCCGGCGCCCCACCCGCCGAGCAGCGACCCCGGAGACGCCGGCTGTGGCTCGCGGCGGCCACCGGCGCGACCGGCCTCGCCGCGGCGGCCCTCGTCATGCTCCTGCCTCCGGCTGTCCAGCCCGGACCGGAGCCCGCGGCGCCGCCCGCGGCCACCGGCAACGCCCCGGCGGCCGACGGCCCGGCGCCCGGCGCGACCCACGTGACCGTGGCACCGACCGCAGGCTCCGCCACGACCCTGGCGCGCACCCAGTCACCGCCGGCGGACGCCTCGCCAGTGTCTTCGGCGAGCACCCCGCCGCCGGCGCAGCCGGACCGGATCGTCGCGTTGCGCCGGGCCGTGCGGCAACTGGCCGACGCCGGGGACCTGGACGCGAACACCGCCGCGGACCTGAACCACATGATCGACGATCTCGCGGCGTCGATCGCCACCGGCGACCCCGCCGGCGAGGCCCGCGGGCTCGGAGCGCTGCGCGGCACGGTCACCGCCCTGTACCGGGACGGCAAACTGGACCGCGGCGGCTACGCGGTCCTCAACACCTACGTCGCTCAGGTCGCCGGCGACCCGGCAGCAGAAAGGGCGGCGTAAGGAAACTGTAAGTCCGCCCCAGCAGGGTGAGCGTCATGGGGACATCGGACGCCGCGCACGAACTCCGAACACGGTTCGCCGGGCGGTTACTACTGCCCGGCGACGACGCCTACGACCTGGCCCGACGGGCGCACGACCCGGGGCTGGACCCGCACCCGGCGATCGTCGCCGAGGCCGCGGGCGCGGACGACGTGGTGGCCGCGCTACGCACCGCCCGGCATCACGGCCTGCCGTTCGCCGTGCAGGCCACCGGGCACGGCACGCTCCGGCCGGCCGACGGCGCGCTGTTGCTGAAGACCTCGGCCATGGACGACGTCCGCGTGGACCCGCAGCGGCAGACCGCGCGGGTCGGCCCCGGCACCCGCTGGGCCGCGGTGATCGCCGCCGCACAGCGGTACGGGCTGGTACCGCTGGCCGGTTCCGCCGGCGACGTCGGCGTGACCGGCTACACGCTGGGCGGCGGCCTCAGCTGGCTCTCGCGGCGGTTCGGGTTCGCGGCCGACAGCGTGCTGTCCGCGGAGGTGGTCACCGCCGACGGCCGGCTGCTGACGGTCGGCCCGGACCAGCACGCGGACCTGTTCTGGGCGCTGCGCGGCGGTGGCGGCAACTTCGGCGTGGTGACGGCGCTGGAGTTCCGGCTGTACCCGCTGACCGAGGCGTACGGCGGCACCCTGCACTTCCCGGCGGAGCGGACCGGCGACGTCCTCGCCTGGTACCGCGACCACGCTCCCGGCCTGCCACCGGAGCTGAACGTCGTGGTCGCGGTACAGCCCGGCTCGGTGGCGGTCCGCGGCCTGTTCCTCGGAGCTCCGGCCGACGCCGAGCGGTTGCTGCACCCGCTGCGGCAGGTCGCCGGGCAGCCGGTGACCGGCGGGTTCGAGCGCCTGACCGCCGAGCGGTGCTTCACGCTCGGCGACGTCGCGCCGCGGCAGGCCGACCTGTACGCGGGCCTGCCCGACGAGGTGGTCAAGCCGGTGCTGGCGGCCGTCGAGGACGGCGCCGAGCCGGCGGTGGCCGCGGTGGAGTTCCGGCACTGGGGCGGCGCCATCGCCGACCCCGGCGACGACCCGGGGCCCGCCGGGCACCGCGACACGCCGTACTCCATCGTCATCGACGCGGCCGACGACGCACTGGCGCAGGTGCTGCGCCAGCACGCCACCGGCGGGTCGTTCCTGAACTTCCTCAACGACCCGAGCCGCGCCGCGGCCGCCTTCACCGAGGCCAACCTGCGCCGCCTGGCACGGATCAAACTGGCCTACGACCCCGACAACGTCTTCCGTTTCAACCACAACATCAACCCGGAAGGTTCTGTGTGATGAGTGAGATTCAGGAGCAGGTGCAGGCGGCCGTCGACGAGCTGGTCGCGTCCGGTGCCGAACGAGGGCTGCAGGCGGCCGTGTACCACCGCGGCCAGCTGGTCGCCGACGCCGTCGCCGGGGTCGCCGACGCGGCCACCGGCCGGGCGGTGGCATCCGACACGCCGTTCCACGCCACGTCGACCGGCAAGGGTGTGGCGTCCACCGTCATCCACGTGCTCGTCGAGCGCGGCGAGCTGGACTACGACACGCGGATCGCCGAGCTGTGGCCCGAGTTCGGCGTGCACGGCAAGGACCGCGCCACGGTCCGGCACGCCCTGACCCACACCGTGGGCGTGCCCGGGGTGCCGGTCGGCACCACGCCCGAGGACCTGTGCGACTGGGACCGCATGTGTGCCCTCATCGCCGGCGCCCGGCCGTGGTGGGAGCCGGGCACGAAGCAGGGCTACCACCCGCAGACGTTCGGCTACATCGTCGGCGAGATCGCCCGCCGGGCCACCGGGCGGCCGATCTCGGCGCTGCTGCGCGACCTGGTCGCCGAACCGCTCGGGGTCGCCGACGAGCTGTACTTCGGGGTGCCGGCGGCCGAGCAGCCCCGGCTCGCGCGGATGGAGGAGGCGGAGGGCGCCATGGAGATGACGCCGGAGATGTTCGCCGCGATGGCCGAGCAGGTGCCGTTCTTCCGGGTCGTGGACGGCTGGACGGCGGCGCCGCCGGCTGCCATGCCCACCGCCGACTACTGCAACCGGCCCGACGTGCTGTCCGCCGACATCCCGGCCGGTGGGGTGCTGTCCGCCCGGGCGGTCGCCCGCATGTACGCGGCGCTGATGGACGACGTCGACGGTGTGCGACTGATCAGTCCCGCCCGGCTGCAGGAGGTGACCGCGCCGGCGGTCAGCGGCACCGACGAGGTCGTCGGCTTTCCGGGCACCCGCACCCTCGGGTACGCCATCGGCTTCCCCGGCCCGCTGGACAGCCCGACGCTGTTCGGGATGGCCGGCAGCGGCGGCACGGCGGCGTACGCGGACACCGCCACCGGCATCGCGGTCGCGGTGTCCAAGAACCGGGTGAGCGCCGGCGACTACAGCACGTTCAACCGGATCGCGGAAGTAGTGACGAAGGCCATCTGAGCATTTTGGACTTGACGGTCCAATCCTGCCCAGGGCAGGGTTGGACCGTACAGTCCATTAATGCGACGGGACACCTCACATGAACGAGTACTACCTGCTCGGCCGCTCGGGGCTGCGGGTCAGCCGGCTCGCGCTCGGCACGATGAACTTCGGCACCGACGGCTTCCACGCCGCCTACGGCAAGACCGAGGCCGAGGCCGAGCCCATCTTCCGGCGCTACCTGGACGCCGGCGGCAACTTCGTCGACACGGCGGACTTCTACACCGCCGGGGAGAGCGAACGCATCCTCGGCCGCCTGATCACCGCCGCCGGCGTCCGGGACCGGATCGTGCTGACCAGCAAGTTCACCAACACCGTCGACCCGGCCGACCCCAACGCCAGCGGCAACGGCCGCAAGCACATGATCCGCGCCGTGGAGGCGTCGCTGCGCCGGCTCGGCACCGACCACCTCGACCTGTACCTGCTGCACACCTGGGACCGCATCACCCCCGTCGAGGAGGTGGTCCGCACCTTCGACGACCTCGTGCGGGCCGGCAAGATCCGGTACGCCGGGCTGTCCGACGTCCCGGCCTGGTACGCCGCACGGGCACAGAGCATCGCCGAGGCACACGCGCTCACCCCGATGATCAACCTCCAGTTGCCGTACTCCCTCGTCGCTCGCGGCATCGAGCCCGAGTACGTGCCGATGGCCCAGACGCTCGGGCTGGGGCTCACCGCGTGGAGCCCGGTCGGCGGCGGGCTGCTCACCGGCAAGTACCGCCGGACCGCGGACGGCCTGACCGGCGCGGGCCGGCTCGGCGACGGCGGCACGCCCCGGCCGGTCGGCGACCGCGACTGGCAGGTGATCGACGTCCTCGAGAAGGTGGCCGCCGAAGTGGGCCGCAGCATGGCCCAGGTGGCGATCAACTGGGTCGCCACCCAGCCGGCCGTCGGCTCGGTCATCATCGGGGCGAGCAACCCGGAGCAACTGGACGCCAACCTGGCCGCGCTGGACTTCGAGCTCCCGCCGGAGGCCCGCCGGAAGCTCGACGAGGCCGGCGCACCGCCCACGATCCAGCCGTACGGGATGTTCACCCCGCAGTACCAGTCCTGGATCGTGAGCCCGGGCCTGGGCATCGGCGACAAGCCGGCCGGTTACGCACCCCCGGTGTGGAACGGCGCCTGACGCCACCCGCGCTTCCGGGGCAGCGGCCGCCGCGCTGCGCACGGCGTGATCGTCGTCAGCGCGGTGCGACGTGCTGGACACGCATGATCTCGGTCCGTGCCACGCAGACCTCGCGCCGGGGTGCCATGGCGAGCCGGTCCGGGTCCCGCATGTACGCGTCGAGCGCGGCCTCGTCGGGCAGGTCGATGATCTGCACCTCGGCCGGGCGGTCGTCGCCCCCGTCGCGGTGCCGCACCCGTGCCACCAGCCGGGCGCCGTGGCGGCCGAGCAGCGTAAGCACGTCGTCCTCGTAGGCCGCCAGGTCGTCGAGCCGGCCATCAACCGCCCAGAGCATCACGCAGAGAGTCAACGACATCGGATCACCATAAAACGGCATCCGTCCGCGATTTTGCTGGCAGGGTTGACGTGAGGCTTGGCACAGGGCATATTCAACCTACAAGTTGATTAACCGAGCGGTTGAGAAGGGTGAAGCCAGTGGACCGGCTGAGCGAAGTGTTCAGCGCCCTCGCCGACCCGACCCGGCGGGCCATCCTGGCCCGGCTGGCGGAGGGCGAGGCAACGGTCAACCAGCTCGCCCAGCCGTTCCCGATCAGCCTCCAGGCCATCTCCAAGCACCTGAAGGTGCTGGAGCGGGCCGGGCTGATCACCCGCGGCAAGGAGGCGCAGTGGCGGCCGTGCCGCCTCGACGCAGGGCCGCTGCGCGAGGTGGCCGACTGGGTCGCCGGCTACGAGCGGCACTGGAAGCAGCGCTACGACCAACTCGGCGAATACCTGCGACGGATGCAGAAGGAGAACTGAGATGAGCGGCAACCTGACGGTGACCATGCCGTCCGACCTGGAGATCAAGATGGTGCGCGTGTTCGACGCGCCGCGTGCGCTCGTCTTCGCGGCGCACGCGAACTGCGAGCACCTCAGGCACTGGTGGGGCCGGGGCAACCCGCTCGACTGCGCGATGGACTTCCGCCCGGGCGGCACCTACCGCTTCGTCGAGCACGCGGACGGCGAGCAGTATGCGTTCCGCGGTGAGTACCGGGAGATCCAGGCCCCGGAGCGGATCGTGCAGACCTTCGAGTTCGAGGGCATGCCCGGCCACGTGTGCGTGGAGACCCTGGAGCTGACCGAGGAGGACGGCAAGACCACGGTCACCAGTGTCACCCGGTTCGACACCAAGGAGGACCGCGACGGCATGGCCGCCTCCGGCATGGAGGAAGGCTCCCGCGTGTCGTACGAGGCCCTGGCCGACTACCTCACGAAGCTCTCCTGAGCCATGGGCAAGGTCGTCATCACGGCGCAGATGTCGGCGGACGCGAGCATCGGCCCGTCCATCGGGTGGTACAAGCCCGGCGGTGAGCACGAGGCCGCCGGGGAGGACGAGGTCCGCCTCGCCGATGCGATGCTGCTCGGCCGCAAGACCTACGCGGCCCTGGCCCCCATCTGGTCGGCGACCACCGGAGCGTTCGCCGACCGGGTGAACAGCCTCCCGAAGTACGTCGCCTCGACGAGCCCGACCGGGCCGCTCGACTGGAACGCGACGCTCGTCAAGGGTGACCTCGTCGAGGAGGTGCGCCGGCTCAAGGCGCACCACGAGGGCAACCTGCTGACCTACGGGTGCGGCGAGTTCGCGTACAACCTGGTCAGGCACGGCCTCGTGGACGAGATCCACTTCTGGGTCCACCCGGTCGTGTGGAGCGAGGAGGCGCGGCCCTTCCACGGCCTCGGCCACATCCGGATGAAACTCAAGGACGCCACCGTGTTCGGCAACGGCGTCGTGCTGCACAACTACGAGCCGTTGTAGGTTGTCGCTCGGAGCCGCGGTGTCTCCTCCGCATGGTTCCGCTGCGAGACGTCAGTCGGCGGTGCGGAACCGGGGCGCCATTCGGCTGCGACCAACTCCCGCACGGTGAGCCCGTTGATCACCTGCTCCAAGGCCCGACAGGTCGTGCGGTGTCCGGCCCACCTGGTCGGCAGATCGGCGAGGAACCCCGCCACCCGCTGAATCGCCTGACCATGGCTCTCATCACTCGCGCAGCCGCCAGTCACACGGGATCGGCACCGACATGCCGATCCCGTGTGACTGGCGGCTGCGCCGCACGGCGCAGATCAGAGGCGAACACCGCGGCGATGCCGTCGTCACGTCGCCGCCGGCCCAACTCGGCGGCATTGACACGGCCGCGCGCACAGAGGCGTCCGTGCAGCCACCCGGTCGCGATGCCACGCTCGTTGTCCTCGCTCAAGCAGGGGTCTCGAAGACGATCTCGATCGACATCACCTGAAACTACGGGACGCTTCCACCTCTCAGCCCTCACGTCGGCCCGTCTCTACACCTGACCGTTCAGCGATGCCCTCTGACGCTCGGCGTTGCCGCGCGGGTCCCGGGCCGGTTGCGGCTCGTGATCGCGATACGTTCGCGATCACGAGGGCGCGGCGCCACAGTTTCATGATCACGGAGACTTGATGCAGCCAGGGAGCCTGTTGCGCAATTCGGATCCCTCGCGCGTCAACCCCGACAACCGCGCCGATCTTGGAGTTGTGGTCCTTGACAAATCCGGACAAATTCGGAGGTTCATGGCGCCACAACTCCAAGATCGGCGCGTAGTTGGGCCGCCAACACTGTCCCAGCGAATTACGCGACAGGCTCCAGGGGTGCACCAAGTCTCCGCGATCATATGAAGAATCACGTCAAGCAGTGCCGGGCCGCGCCGCCGAGCCGGACCGCGCCGCGCCGTAGTGCCGCGGCGTCCGTGGCCCCGATGGCGCGGAGTTGGCCGCGCTCCGCGCATGGCCCGACCCGGGTTGCTTGATCATCGGAAACATCTGGCTGCCCAGGCAACCCGAAGTTTCCCTTGATCTACCCACCGCAGCCACACCACCCGGCCAGGCCCAACCGCCGCACCCGTGATCGCGAACTTGCCGCGATCACGACCACAAACCGGCCGGAAACCACCACGACAACCCCATCGCTCATGATCACGGGAGGCTCCGCGCCGCTAAGCGAGCTGGTCCAGGCCGGGTGTTCGTGGTGGAAGGCCCGAGGCGATGTTCGGCGTCACCCGCGCCACGGCACACCGTCGCTTCACCGAGTGGACGAAGGCAGGGCTGCGACCGGCGCCGCACCCGGCCCAGCGTCAATGACGGCGCTCACGCGCCTCCCAGCGCATCCAACGCCGCCCGCACTTCGTCGTCGAGTTTCGCAGTCTCCGCCGCGACCAGTTCGCCGACGTGCGCGGGGTTCGCGGTCCCGGGGATCACCGCAACGTTGGGCGCCTGGTCGAGCAGCCATGTCAACGCCAAGGTCGCGGCCGCGATGCCGGACACGCGAGCCAGCGAAGCCAGAGGGGAGGAAGGTGCGGCGAGGGCGCCGTTGCCGAGTGGACGGTAGGCCAGGAAAGGGATGCCCGCACGTGTCGTTGCGTCGAGCACCTCTCGCCCGATGGCGTGTCCGAGCCGGAGCTCGTTCTCGACAGAGGCGACCGCAGTGACCTCGCTCGCCTCGCGCAGCAGGTCGACGGTGACGTTGGAGATTCCCACGTGCTCGATGAACCCTTCGTCGCGCAACTGGACCAGCGCGGCGACGGTCTCCGCGAACGGGACGGTCGTGTCCGGCATGTATCGCGCGTGCACGAGGTGCAGCGACTCGACCTGCAGCTGACGCAGATTGTCTAGCACCGCCTCCCGCACCTCCTCCGGGCGGCTCGCCGCCGCGAACCCACCGGTGGAGGTCCGCTTGGCGCCGACCTTGGTCGCGATGAGGAGGTCCTTCGGATACGGCCGGAGCGCTCGGGCAACAAGCTCGTTCGCCACCGCGGGTCCGTAGTAGCCAGATGTGTCGATCAACCTCACGCCGGCGTCCACGGCTGCGCGAATCGCGGCCATCGCTCGCCGCTCGTCGGTCGGCCGGCCCATCGCGCCGGGGCCGGCAAGCTGCATCGTCCCGTATCCGATCCGCCCAACCTCTCGTCCGGCGATCTCGATCACGTTCTGCATGCTGTCACTCCCTCAACATATGTGGACACGATGTCCGCTTATCAGCGTAGCGCAACCGGACGCGGTGTCCAGATAAGATCGGGGCATGAGGGAAAATCTGCTTGGTGAGCGTCCCGTGGAGCGCGCGGATGCGGCGGCCAACCGGCGTCGCATCCTGGCCGCCGCAGAGGATCTGTTCGCCATGTACGGACAGCAGGTGACGATGGCCCAACTCGCCGCGGCAGCGGGTGTCGGCCGGGGGACGCTGTATCGGCGCTACGAGAGTGTCGCGGCTGTCGCTGTTGCTCTCCTGGACGAGCACGAGCGCGAGCTGCAGAGCCGGATCCTGTCCGGCCCTCCCCCGTTAGGACCTGGCGCGTCACCGCACGATCGGCTGAATGCGTTCTTCGACGCGATGGTGGATCTACTCGAACGGCATCTTCCGCTCGCGCTGGGCGCGGAGATCGGTGCCAGCAGGTACGCGACCGGTGCGTACGGGTTCTGGCGAACCCATGTGCATACCCTGCTGACGGAGGCGGGCGTGACCGATCCGGCCTTGGCGGACATACTGCTCGCCCCGCTGGCACCGGACCATTTTCAGCATCTGCGCACGACACGACACTGCTCGACGCGAACGATCAAGAGCAGTCTGCACCACCTCAGTGGCCTCGTCCGCAAGTCACCATCGAGCTCACAGTGACGCCAGTTGCTCCTGTCACCGGCGCAGCCCGCGCGAACAGCATCGCCGGACGATGGGCGACGGTCCCCTTGGGAGGCAACTGATGGCCACCGGGGCCGCGCCGGGGCACGCCGACCGGCTGCTCACCCACGGCGACCGGCGCCCGCGAGCCGTCCTCATGCTGCACGGCTACACGCACAGCCCGGCACAGCTGGACGTCCTCGCCGGCCTGTTCTTCGACCGGGGGTACAACGTCAGCGTGCCCCGCGCGCCCCACCACGGCGTCGCCACGCCCGGCGCGCACGCCGCCGTCACCGTCGAAGGGCTGCTCGCCTACGCCGGCAACGCCCTCGACCTGGCCGCCACGCTCGGCGACGAGGTCGGGGTGATCGGGGTCTCCGGCGGGGCGGTGCTCGCCACCTGGCTCGCCGCCCACCGCGGCGACACCGTGAGCCGCCTGCTGGCCCTCGCGCCGCTCTACGCCCCGCACCCCGGCCGGATCCCGCCGGTGCTCCTGCGGCCGTTGATCCGGTTGTACGGCCTGGGCCTGCTCCCCGACCGGATCGACAGCCGGGGCTACTCGTACCGGGCCGTCGCCCGCTACCTGCGGATCGCCGCCGACCACCCGTCCCGGCCGCGGCCGGGCGCACTGCGCCACGTGGCCGTCGCCGTCTCGGCCGGCGACACGGTCGTCGACCGCCGGTCGGCGTTCGACGTGCCGGCCCGCCTCGCCGCCGCGGCGGGGGCGACACTGGTACAGGACACGCTGCCGGCCGAACTCGGCCTGGGCCACAACATCGTGTCGCCGATCGGCTCGGCCGACGACGCCCTCGCCCGGCGGTACCTGGCCCTGTACGAGAACACGCCGCTTGACCTTCCCCCTGGGTGAAGCCACAGCATCCGACCGGACGAGGAGGGGCGATGCGGGGCTTGCTGACGATCGGGGCGTTCGCGCGGGCGGCGCGGCTGTCGCCGAAGGCGCTGCGGCTCTATGACGAGCTCGGGCTGCTGCCGCCGGCCGAGGTCGACGGTGAGTCGGGGTACCGCCTCTACGACCCGGCGCAGCTGGACCAGGCGCGGCTCATCGCCTGGCTGCGCCGGCTGGGCATGCCGCTGGCCCGCATCCGCACGGTCTGCACGCTCGGCCCGGCGGCCGCCGCCGAGGAGGTCGCCGCCTACTGGGACGAGGTCCAAACCGAGACGACCGCCCGCGGCCGGCTCGCCACCTTCCTCGTCGACCACCTGTCGGGCAGGGCGAGTCCGGCGGGGGACGTCGCGCAGACGCTGGGCATCCGCTACGCGGCCCGGTCCGAGTCCGGGCTGGTGCGCACGAGCAACGAGGACACCGCGTATGCGGGCAGCCGCCTGCTCGCCGTCGCCGACGGGATGCGCGGCCCGGGCGGGGACCGGGCCAGCGCCGCCGCGGTCGACGCGCTGAAGCCGCTGGAAACGCTCGAGGTCCCGGCCGGTGACCTGCTCGGCGCGCTCGCGGACGCCGTCGGTGACGCCGACCGGGCGATCCAGGACATCGCCGCCGAGTCGCCGTCCGGATCGGCGATGACGACCCTGACCGCGCTGCTGTGGGCCGGTTCGCGGCTGGCGCTGGTCCACATCGGCGACACCCGCGCGTATCTGCTGCGCGACGGCGAGCTGTTCCGGATCACCGAGGACCACACGTACGTGCAGTCGCTGGTGGACGAGGGGCGGCTGACCCCCGAGGAGGCCGACGCCCACCCGCAGCGCTCCCTGCTGGTGAAGGCGCTGACCGGCGCCGGCGGCGCGCGGCCGGACTACTCGCTGCACGAGGCGGCGGCCGGCGACCGGTACCTGCTCTGCTCGGACGGCCTGTCCGCCGTCGTGCCCGCCGACGACCTGCGCGCGGCCCTGACCGGCGCCGGCGGCCCGCAGGAGGTGCTCGACGACCTGGTCGCGCTCGCATACGCGGCGGGTGCCCCGGACAACATCGCCTGTGTCGTCGCCGACGTGGTCTCCCTGGACCCGACACCCTGACGGCACGGGCAGCGCGGCTCCGGCACGGCTCACCCTGGCTGCAGGAAACGCCGTCGGTGCAGGTCGCGAACCTCATCCGCGAATGCCGGGACCGGTCCGTCGACGACCGCGGCGGGAACGACCTCGGTGATCGGCAGCGCGGCCACGGGCGAACCAGGGACTCCCCATTCCGTCAGCCACGAGACCAGCTGTGCGCTCGACGTCGCGTAGACGATCCGGCCGAGTCCGACCCAGCCGTGGCTCGCGGCGCACATCGGACAGTGTTCACCCGAGGTGTAGACCGTGGCCTTCGTGCGCTCCGAGGGGCTCAGGTGCTCGGCGGCCCAGCGCGATATCGCAAACTCGGGATGCCGGGTGGCATCTCCGTCCTTGACCCGGTTGCGGTCCTCGAACAGCACCACGCCGTTGCCCGAGACCAGCACGGAGCCGAACGGCTCGTCGCCGTCGTCGAGCGCCTCGCGGGCAAGATCGACGCACCGCCGAAGGTGGGCGAGGTCGGTATCGGTGATGCTCATCCGGTGCGCTGCTCCTCACCTGGTGTGCGGCATGGCATTCGCACAGTGAGCCCACCGTACTCGGCGTGCGGTCATCGGTGGCGGTGTTCCGGCGCCGCAGCTGCGACCTCGGCGAAGAAGCGGCGCAGGGTGTCCGCGACCAACGCCGGTGCCGTCATGGTCACGAAGTGCGACTGCCCCGGCCAGATGATGTGACGCGCCTGTGGCATCGCCTTCGCCAGGGCGTTCATCGTGGTGGGCACCGGCTCCCAGGTGTCGGCACCCTGCATCAGCAGGGTCGGCACGGTGATCGAGGACCACCGGGTGAGGTCCGTGCCGTCCCCGGCAAGCGCCTCGAGATCGTGCAGCCAGCCGATCGCCGATCGCCGCGCCTCGACCGGGTCGGGCGCCCGGTCACCCGCCGAGGCCGCGAACGCCGCGACGACCGCCGCCGGAACCCGTGTCACTTCGTTCAGCGCCGCAGCCATCGCCGGGGCGTCGTCACGCTCGAAGGCGGCACGGTACCGGTCGAGCAGGGGCACGATCTCCGCCCCGGCCGCGAAGAGCGGGGGCTCGAAGACGGCGAGTGAACGCAGGCCACCCGGGTCTGTCGACGCGGTGTGCAGCGCCAGGGTCGCGCCGTAGGAGACGCCGACGAGATGGACCGGCCTGCCCGTGGCCTCGCGCGCGGCCTCGACGACGGCGACCACGTCGGCAACCTCGTCCTTGAACGACTTGACTCCGGGTGGGACGTCGCTGGGACCGTATCCGCGCCTGGCCGGCATCCACGCCTCGTGGTCGGGGGCGAGCCGGTCGGCGACCGTGACCCAGGAGTGCAGCCCGCCGCCGGAGCCGTGCACGAGGACAACGGGGTCACCGGAACCCACCTGCCGGACCACCAGACGGGTGCCGTCCGCCGACCGCACGTACCGATCGTGACCCTCGGGGCTGTTCACCGTTGCTCCTTTGTTGCGGTCGGCCAGTTGCTCAGCGTCGTGTGGACCGCCTCGAGGAGGCTGCGCCACGACGCGTCGAGGTCACGGGGGTGCCCGAAGCCGTCGGCGGCCTCGAGGCTCGCGAAACCGTGCAACGTGCTGCGCACGAACCGGATCGCGTCGGTCAGCCCCGGCTCGTCGAGCCCGTATCCGCGCAGCATCGCGTAGCTCAGCTCGATGATGAGCAGGTGGCCCGCCGAGCTCTTGCCGACCTCGGGCGGCAGCGACAGTTGCGTCGCGGCGTACTGCCCGGGATGCGCCACGGCGAAGGCGCGGTAGGCGTCGGCGTATCCGACCAGGGCCTGCCTGCCGGATCGACCTGCCACGGCGAGCGCGATCCGGTCGCCGAACGCGGCCGCCGCGCGAACCGCGACCTGCTCGATCAGCGCGTCGCGACTGCGCACGTGGACATACAGCGCGGCGTCGGAAACCCCGAAGTGCCGGGCGACCGCCGCGACGGTCAACCGCGACAACCCGACCTCGTCCACCAGTTCGGCTGCGGCAGCCGCGACACGCTCACTCGTCAGGCCCAGGCGCGGCATACCGACCTTTTACCCCCTAACAAAAAACTTAGTAGTCCTAAGATAGCACACCTACGGTCTCACACTTGAACATAGATTGATCATTTATGTATGGTGCTGGCGTGGCGGCAATGCGCGAACCGACGTTCCTCATCCTCACGGCCCTCGCCGACGGGCCGCGGCACGGCTACGGCATCGTGCGGGAGGTCGACGACCTGTCCGGCGGACGGGTCCGGCTGCTCACCGGCACGCTCTACACCGCACTCGACCGGCTCACCGCGGAGGGCCTGGTCGAGCACGACCACGACGAGGAGGTCGACGGACGGATGCGGCGCTACTACCGGCTCACCACCGAAGGGCTCACCGCCCTGCGGGCCGAGACCGCCCGCCTGCGCCAGCTGACCACCGCCGCCGAGGCCCGCCTCCGCGCCGCCCGCCCGCGGACCGCGTGATGACCGGCCCGCTCGCCCGCCGGTACCGGCGGCGGATGTTCGCCTACCCTCGCGCGTACCGCCGATCGCGCGGCGACGAGCTGCTCGGCACACTCCTCGAGGCCGCGCCGCCGGGACGGACCCGGCCGACCCTACGGGAGACCGCCGACCTGGTCCGGCACGGCCTACGGGCCCGGATCGGCAGGCCGGCCAGCCGATCCGTCGTCCTCTGGGCCGTCCTCGCCACCGTCATCAGCGGCGTGTTCGGCGCCGCGTTCGCGACCCGGCTCGCGTGGGAGACGGCCCGGCCGCTGCCGAGCGCCGCCGAGGCCGAGGCGATGCTCGCCGGGATCGTGCCCGGGCAGCGGTTCGCCGGGGTCCAGGACGCGCCCGCCATGTTCGTCATCTACGGCTCGCCGCTGAGTTGGACCTCGGCCGACGACCTGCTGCTCGGCGACGGCGGCGAATACGGGCTCGCGTCGGTCGGCGGCGGGGTCGACGGCGTGCCGGACGTGCCGCCGCAGCAGATCGTCGACCAGGCCACCGACAACCTGCACGCACAGGGCTGGACGGTCTACCCGCCGATCATTCACAACCTGTACGACTGCATCGGCCCGCCCTGCGACCCGGACACGATCCCCACGTCCACGACCATCGTCGCCGAGCGCGGCGACACGACGTTCTCCCTGCAGGTGAACTTCGAGTCCACAGTGGACACAACCTTCATGACGGCACAGTTCCAGCGGGCGACGCCGTCCGCCGTGCACCCGTTCGGCGTCGCCGGTGGCCTCCTCACCGCCGCGGTCGCGTTCCTGCTGTTCGGCTGGGCGAGCCGCCGCACCGAGCCCGGCCATCCGGCCCGCGGCTCGGTGCTGACGCTGTTCGGCGTGGCCATGGCACTGTGGTGGGCGCCGACGCTGGTGGCGGTACCGTCGATGGCGGCACACCACCTCGACGAGCCGCACCCGTCGTGGCACCCGCTCTGGGAGTGGCTCGGCCAGCCCGCCCTGTCCCTGCCGTTCCTCATCGGCACCGGCGCGGCCCTGCTGGGGCTGGCGCTCGCCGCAATCCCCCACCCGCAGCCCGTCGCCGTCAGTCGGAAAACCTGAGCGCCTCCGCGTGGGCGGTCAGCTCCGCGACCGTCGGCGGCGCGGTGAGCAGCCCGGCGATCCGCTCCGCGGCCGGGTCGCCGACACTGCGGCAGCGTTCGATCGCGGCCGCGACCTCGAACGCGGTCCGCCGCAGCTCGACGTCCGGCCCGAGCAGCGCCCAGTAGGCGGTGCCCGGCTCCCCGTCGTGGTAGGGCAGGCCGACGCTGCCGGGATTGACGTTGCGCAGCCCGTCGACGGTACGGTCGAACTGGACATGCGAGTGGCCGCTGACAAGCGTCGGCTCGGCGAAGCAGGCACGGACCTCGGCGAGCCGATCGGCCGGCGTGCCCGGCGTGAGGATCTCGGTGTCGCCGCGCGGCGAGCCGTGACAGAACCGGACGGCGCCGAGCCCGACAACGTCGACGATCACGGTGAACCGGAACCCGGCAACCCAGTCGACCGCCCCGGCGGAATGCTGCCCCGGCATCCACGCTTCCCGCGGCGTCTCGGCCTCCCGCCCGCCACGCGCCAGCTCCACGACCGCACGATCGGCGTTGCCCCGCACGAACACGGCCCGCTCCCCGAGGCGCTGCACGATCTCGACGGTCCGCTGCGGCTCCGGCCCCCAGGTGAGGTCGCCGCAGAAGACGACGAGGTCGGCGGAGCGCACGTCGGGCTCATCGAGGACGGCGGTCAGCGCCGGCACGTTGGCGTGCACGTCGGAGAGCACCGCGACCCTGTCGACGGGCCCGAACCGGGGCGCGGGCCCCTCCCCTGCGGCTGGTCCGTGCAGCACAGGATCCATCACCACAGCGTAGATGCCGGCGGGCCGACCCCGCAGCCCCGCGCCGGACGTCCACCGCGATCGGCGGCGGCACGGCCGCTGCCGGCTGACCCATCCCGTGGTGCGCCGCCTCGTCGCGACGCGCCTGGGCGAGGTACACCGCCGCGCCCACAAGCTGGACCTCCTGACCAGCAACAACCCCTAACAAGATGCGGTCTTAACGAATGACCCGGGTTAGCGTGACCGAACGCGGCGCCCTGCTTCTGTTTGCCGTGGACCCTGCGCAGCAGCGAGTCGACGTCGATGAACGTGACCGCGCCGGCGCCGGGCAGCAACGGTGCCTGCCCGGCCAGCCGGACCAGAACTGCCGCCCTGCGGCCTGCAACTGCCGGACGTGGCCGTGGGTGAACGTCCGCAGGAACGACCCCAGCGTCGACCGTGCGTACACGCTGTCGAACAGGGCCGGCATCCCGCCGTGGCGCAGCATGTCGAGGTCGTCGATCGAGTCGGCGCCGGTCACCACGCCCGCGACGATCGTGGCTACTTTCCCCGACGCGTTGGACCCTCGGCTGCCGTCCACAGCTTCGCGGCGACCTTCCACGTCGTCGCGAAGCAAGGTCGATGGCCCGTGGCGAGGTTGGCTGCAGCCAACCTCGCCACGGGACACTGGTGAAAACTACTGGCCGTTATTCGAATCTTTGCCAAGAAGGCGAAGAATACAGTAGGGCCAGATCACCATAAAAGCGAGAAGGGTTACGAGGTCGAGGCGCGGAAAGAACATTTTTTGAACGAACAAAATTGCAGTGCTTGCAAGGAAAGCGGGGAGTATTGTGCGCCACCTCCGCAGAATTCCCCGGAGAAGCTGAGAAAGAGTCATTAGAACCACCTCGAAAGTACCAGGAAAGCGGTAGCGATCTTGACCTTAACCCGAAGATAGAACTGGTTGATCGGCACATACTTCCCGAGCCACCTTCCGATCACCCCGCCGAGAAGGCCGACAATGAACCCTTGAACAAACGTTTCGACGTAGTCCCTGAAGCTGCGACAACTCGAGAAGAGCCAACAGTTGAAAACGTTGTAGGCTCCGCCGAGCGCCGCACTGAGGACGAAGCCGCCGTACCCAGCACAGATGCCCGACGTTGCGGCCGCACAGAGGGTTGTCAATGCAATTACAAGAGCCGTTACTGCCGTGAAGATCGCATATTTGGCCGCGGTTTTGACGGAGCATTTCCACAAGGGGCGGCAGGATGCCGCACCATTGAGGTCGGAGCAGTTTACCGCGTCGCCTGAGCAGTAGTCGTACGGGTTCGCGTTGCCGCCGTAGACGCTGTCGGTGCTGAGGAAGCGGCCGGTTGCCGGCGAGTAGACGCGGGCGCCCATCAGGATCATTCCGCCGGGCGTGTCCGACCAACGCTGAGCGGCTCCGTGCCAGCCGTAGCCGCGCTGCCCGCTAGTGGCTTTATGTGGCTGGCCGAGTTCGGTGAAGTCGTCTGCGTAGGCCAGGCCGAATCCGGTGGATGCGATGCCGGCGACGAGGTCGCCGTGAAGGTTGGTGATCTGCCAGCTGACGCCGGTCGTACTGCTGTAGATGGCGGCGACGCCGCCGAAGGTACGGATGGGACGGAGCACCTCGCCGCCGTTGGTGATCATCCAGGTGGAGCTGTCGTTGTCGGCGCCGTAGTGGCTGGTCCTGGTGAGGGTGCTGACGCCGTCGCTTTCGGTCCAGGTGCGGAACCGGTTCGCCAGCACGTCGAGGGTGTAGGTAGTGGTCCTGGTGTCCTGGGTCTGAGTGCGGACCATGTCGTTGACGTGATACGTCATGGTGGTGTTCCCGGCGCCCAGGTTGGTAGTGTCGGCGCCTGGGACGGTGGTGGTGCGGCCCAGGGTGTCGTAGGCGTAGCCGGTGGTGTTGACCCGGCTGGCGGTGTCGTAGGTCCACGTGGTCGTGGTGGGCGATGTGGTTGCCTGGCAACCCCCGCCAACGGCCGGTCCGTAGGTGGTGAGGCTGGCCCGGTCGGACGCCGTGTTGTAGCCCTGGATACGGGTGGTGCAGGCGCCGTCGACAGTGTCGTTGACGGTGGTGATCCGGCCGGCGTTGTCGTAGGTGTAGCGCTGGGTCGACAGTGAGGAGCTGCGGTCGCGGGCCTGGCCGTGGACGGAGGCGCGGACGGTTTCGGTGTAGAGGGTGCAGTTGCTCAGTCCGCAGCCTGGTTGGTTGTATGTGATCGTGACTGGTTGACCGTCCTCGCTGTAGCTGGTGCTCACCGCGACGCCGTTGGGCCACGTTTCGGTGATGAGTCGACCGTCGGCGTCGTAGGTGGCGGTCATGGTGCCGGCTTGGCCATCGGCGATCTGGGTCGGCAGGCCGCGCCGTTCGCTACCGCCATCGTAGGTGTAGGAGCGGCTGGCTTGGCCGTCGGAACCCGCGGCGATGCGGGAGAACAGGTCGTAGCCGGTGGTCGACTGGGTGCCGTCGGCGTCGGTGTAGGACGTGATCCGCCCGAGGGTGTCGTAGACGCGGCTGATCTGCGCGGTGACGTTGTTGGATGCGTCCAGCGACTCGGTGCGGATTGCCTGACCGGTGGCGTTGTCGTAGACGGAGCGGGTGGTCGGCACCGCTTGCCCCGTGCCGGCGGCGCCGGTGACCGCGACCGTCACGTTGCGGCCCGCACCGTCGTAGGTGATGGTCGTGGTCCGCCTCGTGCCGGCGCTGGTCTTTTCGATGATCACGCGCGGATGCTGGTAGATGTCGTAGGTGGTGACGGTAACCGGCAGTTCGGGGCCGCTGGCTGCCTGGCCGCCGGGCTGGACCCGGCACGGCAGATTGGCCCATTCGGCGCGGCTGTCGCATTCGGTATGGCCGGAGCCTGTCCCGGCGCGGTAGTACACGGTGGCCCGGGTGGCCGGGGTGTTGGTCGTCGCACCGCCCGCAGGTTGGGTCACGGTAGTGACCTGCCCGGTGGTGGCGTCGTATCCGGTCCTGGTGCTCAACGCCAGGCCCGACGGGTCGACCGTCGAAACGGTCGGTTCGCGCAGCGTCCAGTCATATCCGACGGTCCTCGTGCGTGCATCGACCGGCGCACAACTCGCCGAGCCGTAACACAACGACGTCGTCTCGGTGGTGATCAGGTCGAACGGGGCACCGGTTGAGGGTGCGCCCTGATCGTACGTGTACCTGGTGCGGGAGCGGCCCCGCACGGTCGAGCCGCTCGGAAGCGTCACTTCGTGCTCCGGTCCCCACACCTCCAGCAGCAGGCGACCGTCGGCAGCGTAGACGTTCAGGTTCGACAGTGACGCGGCGAGCGCCGCTTCCTCCGCCGCCGAGTCGCTCGGTGACTTGTCGAGCGCCCGTGCCCGGTTGCCCGCGGTGAGATGACGCACGGTGTTGCCGAAGCTGTCGTACCAGATGGTGTTGGTGTAGCCGCCCGGCTCGAGGGTATTGACCGGCCGGCCGTTGGGATCCATGTAGGTGATCGCGGCTCGGTCGTAGGAGGCGGGCAGGCTGCCGCTGCTCTGGTCGGCGGCAGGAACCTGGCCCGGATCGAAGATCGCGGTCGCGTCGACGGGCTGCTCGGCCTGTCCCCAGCGGGCCGTCTGAGCCGCGGACAGGTTGTAGGGCGCGCCGCTGCCGGACACGGGAACTCTGTACACGACAGTCTGGCGGGCGGTGCCGGCGGTGAGCGCAGACCGGCTCACCTGCGCCAGCCTGCCGTTCCCGGCGTCGCCCGGAATTGTGGTGTAGGTGAACTGCCACGGCTGCTGGGCCGGCGGCGTCAGCGCCGAGACGATGCCGTTCGTGTCGTAGTCATAGGTGGTGGCCAGGTTTCGGGTGGTCGGTGGCATGGTGGTGGTGTCGGTCCAGTCCAGACGCGGGTCCCACACCGCGCGCAGCCGGCCGTTGCTGTCGTAGCTGTACCGCGCGACGACGACGGTGCGCATCGCCGCTGGGGCGGCGTCCGGGTCCCATGCGGTGAACGACACCTGTGTCAGCCGGCCCACGTAGTTGCCCCATTGTGTGGCGCCGGTGCCGGTGGCCGTCGTCGTGCTTGCGTAGCTGAAGTCCAGCGCCCGGCAGCCCTTCACCAGCGTTGCACACGACACGCCGCTGGGCAGCGGCGCCAGCATCCGGGTCGGCCGGACCAGATCGGTGCCGCTGACCGTCACCTTCTGCCAGCTGATCGACGTCGTCTGGTTTGCCCCGGGTGTGGTGACCGCAGTCGGGTTGTAGGTGCCTGCCGTCGCCCCGGCGACCTGGGTGAACACGACGGTGTTGCCATCGATGTCGGCCAACGTGAACGTGTTGCTCGCGGTGGCATAGGACAGCCGCAGCTGCTGGAACCCGTTCTGCGCCTCGTAGTTCTTACCGGAACCGGCGGCAGTGGTTTCGGTGAAGCCCAGCGAGCTGCCGTCCGGCAGGCCGACCTGCACCAGCGAGCCGGTAACGGTGAGATCCGTGTACGGTGCCTCCGCCGCGCCGACAACGACGCCGGACACCCAGCCGGGCCCGAACATGTTGGCCTTGTCCGTGACCGCGGCCTGGCGGGTGTTGAAGCTGCGAGTGACGGTCAGGTCAGAGCCGTAGGACGACATCGTCACGTCCACGCCGCTGAGCCCGAAGTTGCCGGTCAGCAGATTGACCGAGCCGGGCCCCACCTGCTGCGACATGACCAGCGCTTGATTCCGGTCGAAGGTGATCTTGACCGGGACCGAGGCGCCGCCGGTGAACAGGGCCCGGACCTGGAGCGGTCCGTCGAGCGGGTCCGGTCCGGCCTCGGCGTTGTTGAGGGTGGTGTCGAGGTTCCAGTTGAGTTTGGCGAACTGGCCGCTGGTGCGCTGTTCCGGCCAGGTGACAGCGCCGCCGCCGGCGGCGACCGAGACGTCGGCGAGCGGGATGGTCTGCCATGCGTCGGTGTCAGCGCGTCGCCACTGGTAGGTGACGCCGGCGACGGCCGGGCTGGCGGCGACGGTCAGTGCGACCTTGCCGGCGCTGATGTCGCCGTTCTTGGGGCTGGTCACGCCGCCGTGGCCGACGTTGAACTGGTATGCCTTGATCGGCGACTGGTTCCCGGCACGGTCCTGGGAGCGGACGTAGAGGGTGTGCGGACCGTCGCTGTCGGGGGTGATTGAGACAGTGGCGTTGCCGCCGAGGGCCGCCGCGTTGACCACGGTCGAGGGTGGGTTGGTGTCGACGCCGTACTGGTAGGAGGCGACGTCGGTAACTCCGGACGGGGTAAAGGTGAAATTGGCCGCGGTCCCGGCGGACACCGGTGCGGTGCCGGCGTTGTAGGTGAAGACGACCGCGACGCCGTTGTTCAGGCTCGACGTGTGGTACGAGTACTGGGTGGCGATGGTGCCGTCGGCGTTCTCGACCCCGGTGAGTGCGCCGGAGCCCTGCTCGTAGGCGTTGTCGATGTTGGTGTAGTTGAGGGTGACCGTGCTGCCGGTCTCGCTGAGCAGCACCGCGGCGTCCTGCCGGCGTGAGGCGAACCCGTACTGGTAGGGGTTCTTCCACTCGATGAGGAACTGCCGGTTCGGTGCGGTACCGAGGACCGCGGTCCGCACGCTGGCGCTGGCGTCGACGACGAGGTCCTGGGCGAAGACGTACACGGCCGCGTTAGGCTCCGCGCTGTTCGGCAGCGGGACGATGTCGTCGGGGTGGGAGCCGTTGGGGTTGACGAAGGACACCATGCCGTTGGTGTCGATCCAGGCGGTGCTGTACGACTGGCCGTAGAAAGTGATCGGGAACGGCAGCGTCAGCTGCTGCACGGCGTCGTCACCGGTCAGCGCGAGGACGGTCGAACCGCCGACGTAGGCGGTGTTGACGGTGCTGACGGTGTAGCCGGTCAGCTGACCGGTCCAGGTGTTCTCCGGGAACGTCGTGGAGGACACCCCCGGCTGGGCGGTGGGTTCGGTGGTGTCCACGGTGAACTCGCACCACGGTGTCCACGGGCCCGCGCCGGCGGCGGTGCCGGTGTCGGTGCCGCGGATCCGCCACATGTAGCTGCTGCCGTTGGTGAGCTGCCCGGACGGGATCGTGTGCTCGAAGTTCGAACCCGATGCCTGCGAGCCGATGGTGGTGGACCCGACCAGCGTCCCGCCGGTGGTGGACCATTCCAGCTGCGCCCAGACCGGGGAACCCTCCGGGTCGGTGATCTGCGCCTGCAGCTTCGGCTGGGTCTTGTTGATGTACGGCCGGTTCGCGCCGGTGATGCACTCGGTCGACGGGTCGGTGGAGCGGTTGCCGACCTGCGGGGTGCCGTTGAACGTGACCACCGCATACGGCGGGTTGGCGCCCTCGGAGGAATGGAATCGCTTCCAGCCGTTGTGGTTGCTCTCGTTGGTGGCCCGCAACCCCATCGTCAGGGTGGAATTCGTCGACCCGAGCTGGAAGAAGCTAGTGGCCGGCGCGGAGACCCAGCCGTCGTTGCAGGAGGCGTTGAAACCCTTGGTCTGCGTCGACGTCCCGCGGATGGCGCCCCAGCTCGGCTGGCTCGTCCACCGGGTCGCGGTGGACACCGCACCGGTGTCGTAGACGTCCCAGGACGCCGCCGTGCAGGACCACGAGTGGTAGTTCCACAGGTACACGGCTGCGGAGTTGACCTGGGCGCCAGCCAGGAACGAGGTGTCCCACCGCAGGAACGACCGAGCCGTCCACGAGCCGCCGTCGTCGGAATAGCCGAGCTTCAGATCGGTCAACCCCGACTGGTCGGTGATGTATCCACTCTGGACGAAGGTGTCGAACGTCGGGCTGATCGTCGGGTCGATCGTGACCGGGAACGTCAGGTCCGGTGAGGCCAGGAACTGCGGGTCCGGGGTCAGTTCAAGGGTGATGTTCGCCCCGACCTGGGTGGCCGACAGCCCAACCGCGGCAACCCGCAGGTGATCCAGTGACTGCTCACCGATGGCGGCGTCCCACATCGACGGCTGGGGGATGCGACCCGCGTCCTTGCCTGCCGCGTCCTTGAACAGCAGACCACCGGCGCCGTCCGGCGACACGGTCAGCTTGGGGGCCTTCAGCCGCAGGTTCAGCTTCCCGGCCCGGGACAACGCCTCACGGGTCTTGACCACGAAGAACTGCTCATACCCGGTGCGGGTCGCCTCGATGACCAGATCCACACCGTCGAGCACATTCGGGTAGGTGGCGCGGGTCCCGTCGACGACCGGCTTCGGCAACCGGCCCAGCCACGACAGGCTGATCGCGTCGTCACCGGTCCCGAGCTTGACCAGGTCGTGCTCGCCGTCACCGGTCGCACCGGCGAGCTTCAGGCCTCGCGGGTGCGCTTTCGCCGACACCGAACCGTCGGCGTCGGTTTGCAACGCCGCGTCGACCGGTTTCCAGCCGCCCTTGCCGTCCCGCATCCGGACCGGCCCCGAGTGCTGCTCTGCAGTCAGCGAACCATCCGGGTTCGCCCACAACTGCAACGTCTCCGACCGCTCGCCGGAAACCTCAACCTTCCCATCACACCACCGCGCAGCCATCACCGCGGCGACACGGTCCGGACGCTCGGCGGGACACTCCGCCTTCGCCGGCGGTGCCGCCCGCACCGGTGCCGGCGGAGCAACCACCTCAACGAGCGTCACTGTCAGTACCAACGCCACGGCGTTGGTCAGTGCGCGGCCCCACCCTCGACGCGACGTATGCGATAAGGCGATGAACCCGCCTTGTCGTCGCCAGAACCTGTTGTCCATGACCTGACCAGCCTCCGGCAGTTGATCTCTGTAAAGCGCTGAAAGTACGGAGCGCTCGACTGGCCGGTCAATCACCTGGACGGTCTCAAGATCGATACTTGCTTTGGCCCACTAGCAGCCTGAACCGTCGATGACCCCGCAGCATGACTGTGCGTAATGCCCGAATCCACTTCAATGGCAGAAACAGACAATCAACCAAATTGGTCTTGCGCAGGTCTGGGTGCAGCAGTACTGGTTTGACCAGTCCGGGCAGCTGCGATGGCGGGAGGCGAAGCTGTCCCGAGCTCGCAAGAGCCGGGAGGGCACGACGCGGCGGCGGTCCAGCAGCACGCCGCCCGACGATGATCCGGAGCCTGCACGGGTGCCGTGGTCGGGGGTGGAGGTCGTGTCGCCGCACGATCCGCAGGCCCGGTTCAGTCACAAGCCGGGCAAGGTCGAATGGGTCGGATACAAGGATCATCAGACGGAGACCTGTGACGAGGAACGGCCGAACGTCATCGTGCATGTCGTGACAACCCCGGCTGCCAGCACGGGGGAACGGGCAGCGCCGACAACGCCACCGTACGACGCCCGCAGCACCGACGCCACCCGCGCCGGACACCCCGAAGCACCCTAACGTTCATGACGGTCCCGCGGGACTGAGGTTGCCGTCCAACGCGTCCACGAGGCACTGCAGCGGCTGCGACGGAGAAGGCCCGCATCAGCGTCGCCGCGGTGGCCCGCCGCGCGGACGTCTCCCGCACCTTCCTCTACGACAACCCCGAGGCCCGCAACGCGGTCGCCGCCGCGATGACGCAGACGGGCCAGAGCCGCGCCAGCATGCTCGCCAGCCAGGACGAGGAACACCAAGCCACCTGGCGTGAACGCGCGCTCAACGCCGAGGACGCTCTCAAGGCCGCCCACGCGGAGATCCAGTCCCAGCGCCGCCGCATCGGTGAACTCCTCGGCCAAATCCGCGACCTACAAGCCGAATGGACCGAAGAAGCCATCCAGCGGGTCACCACCGAGAACACCACCCTCAAGCAACGCGTCCGCCAGCTCACCGCCGACAACCGCACCCTCGACGAACGGCTCAAGGCCGCCCGCTCCAACCTCCGCTTCCAGGACCGGCGCGCCGCCGACCTTGAAGCCCGTATCGCCCAGCACAATCCGGCGACTGGCTCTGATCGTCAGTGAAGACACCGCTTGGCCGTCGGTGAGGACCGCGGCCTCGGTTGGGTGAAGTCCGTGGTCGCGAGTTTCGACACCACGCCGGCCGGCGCTGTTCTCGGCCGAGAACCCAGCGGTCCTCAGCTGGCTATGCGGGTCTGCCTGTCCACTGCAGCGCCGAACGAAACGCCGAACTGCTCCGGCGCCTCAAGCCACGGCCAGTGGCCCGCGTTGGCGATGATCACGACTTCGCAATCGAGGCTCTTTCCCAGACGCCGCAGGGCCTCAGCCGGACGGCTGTCGCCGCCTCCACCGATGATCACCGCATCGGTCGGCAGGAGTTCGCGAAGTTCGTCCACGTGTGATTCGAGCGGGTCGGCTCTCTTCGCGGCGTTGAGCTGGGTGTTCATCACATAGTTGATGGGCCGCAGGGCGCGGGCCGACGCGGCCGCCCACCCCCACGCCCGGGCCCGGTCGGCGTGATCGGTAAACCATGACAGCGTCAAGAACTCGATCTCCTCAGCGTCGGTGCGCCATTCGATCGCCTCGAGTTCGTCGAGCCTGTTCTGCTGCTCGGCGGTGCGTCGCTCCAGCTGGGCTGCTCGGTCCGCTTCCCGCCACGGATCCAGGAACGGCCCAGCGAGCTGGATCAACCCGGCCACGCGCTCGGGATGGGCCAACAAGAAGTAGCTGGCCAGGTTCGTTCCGAACGAATGCCCCACCAGGACGACCCTGTCGTGGCCCCACGCGTCGAGCAACAACGCCAGGTCGTGAACATGGCGGGCGAGCGTGTGCTCGCCCTTCCAAGCCGATCCGCCGGTGCCTCGCTGGTCATAACGATGAACCACGCACAGGTTCTCGATAACGTCGGCGACCGGTGAGAGATAGTCGGGAACACCCGGCCCGCCGTGGAGCATTACCACGGGAAATCTTTGCGGGGTTACCTCGCCCGCGGTCCACGTGCGTAACCGTGCACCGTCATTCAACTCGATCATGGCGGTGGTCATGGCGAAAGCGTAGTCCAGCCACATCCGACAGACGTGCGTTCAACGGACCGATGCAAGTCCGCCGACCGAGATCCAGGACGACGCGTCACAGCGTCGACCGATGACATGCTTACGGTCAGTTCTCGCGACCACGGATCATGAGCACAGCACGATCATGTTCCCGAGCTGACGACCATTCGGTGCCCCCCATCCGCGACCGAAGCCACGGCGACCTGACCTCCGATACCCTGCGTGATCCGCTGCGGCCCCGGCACATGTTGTCGCCGAACGAGAAGTACGCGGCGTTGGTCGCCGCCGCCGGATACCTCCCGCTCGCGCTGTCCGGTCGGGACTATCTCGAACTGCTGCCGGTGGCCTGGCGGGCCATCCGCGACGGCGGCGTCCAGATCGACTACCGCACCTACGACGATCCGGCGCTCGGACCCCACCGCGGTGAACGCTCCGGCATCACCGCCCGCCGCGGCCTCTGGCCGGTCCACCACGATCCCTACGACCTGTCCCGCGTGTTCATCCGCACTCCGGACGGCTGGATCACCGCCGCGTGGACCCACCTGCCGATGGTCACCGCGCCGTTCGCCGACTTCACCTGGCGTCATGCCCGCCGCCTCGCCGCTGCTGCGGGCCGCGACGACACTAACGAAACCGACATCGCCCGGGTGCTCGATGACCTGCTCACCCGGGCCCAGCGCGGACCGGTCGACCGGCCCGACGCTCGAGTGGCCGCCCGGACCCGGGCCGGCGCCAGCACGCACCGGCCCCCGCCGATCGAACCAGAAGCAGGCGACCCAGACGCCGCCGAGCCCGTCGAGCCGGCCGCCCCCAATCGGGCCGGAGCTGCGCCGCCTCGCCGGTGTGGCACCCGCGAGCGAGTACCTCGGCTTCGTCGGCGGCCAGGACCCCGAGCAGTGGCTCCTGCGATCGGCCGGACCTCGCTGACGCAGAACCTGGGCGGGCGAGTCACGCTCAGTACACGTCGCGGAGGTAGCGCTTCTCGGTCGCCAACTGCTTCACCCACGCCGCTGCGGCGTCCTCCGTCAGGTGGCCGTGCGCGGCGGCGATGTCCCGCAGTGCACGGTCCACGTCCTTGGCCATCCGGGTCGCGTCGCCGCAGACGTAGAAGTGCGCGCCGTCCTGGAGCCACGCCCACAGTTGCGCCCCGTGCTCGCGCATGCGGTCCTGAACGTACACCTTCGCCCGCTGGTCCCTCGAGAATGCCAGGTCCAGCCGCGTCAGCGTGCCGGCCTCGACGAGCGACGCCAGTTCGGCCGAGTGGTAGAAGTCGGTCGCGCGACGCTGCTCGCCGAAGAACAGCCAGTTTCGGCCGCGGGCGCCGCGGGCCCGGCGCTCCTGGAGGAACGCGATGAACGGAGCGACACCCGTGCCCGGGCCGACCATGATCATGGGGGTGTCGTCGGCCGGCGGGCGGAAGTGCGGGGCGCGCTGCACGTACACCGGGAGTTCCGTGCCGGCGGCGGCGTCGGCGAGGAACGTGGACGCGACGCCCTTGCGGCGGGTGCCGAGCGGGTTGTCGAACCGCACGACCGACACCGTGAGGCTCACCGACCCGGGGTCGAGCAGCGGCGACGACGAGATCGAGTACTGCCTGGGTTGCAGCCGCCGCAGCACCCCGGCCCACTCGGCGGGCTCGGCCCGCGCGGCGTGCTCGGCGATCACGTCGATCGCCTGGCGGCCCCAGGTGTACTTCGCCAGCTCGCCCTGGTTGTCGGGGCGCAGCAGGGTCTTCAGCGTCGGGTCGTGGCTGCGGTCGGCGACGAACCGCAGCAGGTCAGGGGTGATCCGGGTGATGTCGAGCCGGCGCAGCAGCGCCTCGGCGAACGGCAGCTCACCGCCGACGTCGACGGTCGCGTCCGGGTCGAGGCCGGTGACTGTCAGCCACTCCGCCACCAGCGACGGGCAGTTCGTCGGCCACACGCCGAGGGAGTCGCCGGCGGCGTAGTCGAGGTCGGCGGCGAAGGTGAACCTGCGGACCTCCTTGGCCGAGCCGGGGAGGCTGAGCAGGTCGTTGCCGGTGAGGGTCGCGGTGACCGGGGCCTGCTTCGACGAGGTGCGCTGCGCTGGGACGGCCGCCGGTGTCCTCAGCGCGGTGAGAACGGTGTCCAGCCAGCCATGGGCGGCCTCCTCGTAGTCGGGTTCGAGGTCGACGCGCGGGGTGAGGCGGACGCCGCCGAGTTCGCCGAGCCGCGTGTCGAGGCGCCGCCCGTGGCCGCAGAAGTTCGCGTAGCTGGAGTCGCCGAACGCGAGCACCGCGAAGCGCCGCCCGTCGAGGCGGACCGCGTCGGGACCGTCCAGCGACTCCCAGAACGCGGTGCCGTTGTCGGGCGCCTCCCCGTCCCCGAAGGTGCTGGTGATGATCAGCAGGTCGGACGCGCCGTCGAGCAGATCGGCCGCCGCCGCGGTCATGCCGCGCAGCTCGGCCCGCCAGCCCTCGTCCGCCAGGCGGCGGCCGACCAGGGCGGCGAACTCTTCGGCGTTCCCGGTCTGCGACGCCCAGAGCACATGGATCGTACGGGCTGTGCTCGCCACGGCAGCCGTCTCCGGTGTGCGGCCGAAGGTGCCCGCGAGGAAGCCGTTGACCCAGGCCGCGTGCCCGGGATCGAACGGCGCACCGGCCGGCAGCACCGGCACGGTCCCCGGCGGGGCGGCGGTGAGCGCGTTGAGGAAGCCCGACAGGTAGAGCCGTTCGGTCTCGGTGAGCGGCGGCGGCGTGAGGTCGAGGCCGAGCAGGCCTTCCCGCCTCGCCGGGGGTGTGGCGACCTTCGTCAGGCGCACCGCGCACACCTTCAGCTCCGGCTGGAAGGAGAGCGGGTCGACGGCGTCGCTCGTGACCGCGTTGATGCTGCGGTACTCGCCGAAGAGGTCGTTCCAGTGGAACGGCGCGAAGCAGTCGCCCTCCCGGACCCGGTCGCTGACGCGGGCGGGCAGCACGGCCCGGCCGCGGCGCGAGGCGAGCTCGACCTCGTCGCCGTCGGCCACGCCGAGCCGGGCCGCGTCGGCCGGGTTCACCTCGACGAACGGGCCGGGGTTGAGCTTGTTGAGCTTGGCGACCTTGCCGGTCTTGGTCAGGGTGTGCCACTGGTGCTGGAGGCGGCCGGTGTTGAGCAGGAACGGGTAGTCGTCGTCGGGCAGCTCGGCGGGGTCGAGGTGCGGCCGCGGGAAGAACACCGCCTTGCCGCTGGGGGTGGCGAACGCGAGCCGTGGTCGGGTGCCGTCGGCGCGCTGGAGGAGTTGCTGGCTGACGCCGTCGTTGCGGTACCGGATCGGGTTGCGCGCCGGGGCGCCGGGCGCGGCCGGCCACTGGACCGGGCCCTCGCGGAGCCGGTCGTAGGTCACGCCGCGCAGGTCGTAGCCGGTCTGCGGGTTCCAGAACCGCTGGATCTCGGCGAAGATGTCGGCGGCGCTGCCGTAGCGGAACGCGTCGCCGTACCCCATCGCCACGCCGATCCGCGCGATCAGCTCCCAGTCGGCGAGGGCCTGGCCGGGCGGGTCGGCGACCTGCTGGACCAGGGTGAGGTTACGCTCCGAATTGATCATGACGCCGTCGATCTCGGACCACATCGCCGCCGGCAGGATCACGTCGGCGTAGGCGTTGGTCTCCGTCTCGGCGTACGCATCCTGGGTGATGACCAACTCGGCCCGCTCCAGGCCCTCGATGACGGTCCGCCGGTTCCCCACCGAGGCGACCGGGTTGGTGCAGATGATCCAGCACGCCTTGATCTCGCCCGCGGCCATTCGGGAGAACAGCTCGACGGTGCCCTTGCCGACGTCGGTGCGCAGTGTGCCGCCGGGCAGCCCCCACAGGTCCTCGACGAACACCCGGTCCTGCGCCACGAGGACGGAGCGCTGACCGGGCAGGCCCGGCCCCATGTACCCCATCTCGCGCCCGCCCATGGCGTTGGGCTGTCCGGTCAGCGAGAACGGCCCGCTGCCCGGACGGCAGATCGCCCCGGTGGCCAGGTGCAGGTTGACCAGCGCGTTGGTGTTCCAGGTGCCGTGGGTGCTCTGGTTGAGCCCCATCGTCCAGCAGCTCATCCACTCCGTGCTGCCCGCGATCCACGCGGCGGCCGTGCGCAGGTCCGCGGCCGGGATGCCGGTGATCGCCTCGACGGCGGCCGGGGTGTAGTCGGCGAGGAACGCCGGCATCGCCTCCCAGCCCTCGGTGTGCTCGGCGATGAACGCCTCGTCGACGTGGCCGCCCTCGACGAGCAGGTGCAGCAGGCCGTTGAGCAGCGCCAGGTCGGTGCCGGGCCGGATCTGCAGGAACAGGTCGGCCTTGTCGGCGGTGGCGGTGCGGCGCGGGTCGACGACGATGAGCTTCGCGCCCGCCTTCACCCCGTCCATCATCCGCAGGTAGAGGATCGGGTGGCAGTCGGCCATGTTGGCGCCGGTCACGAGGAACAGGTCGGCGTGGTCGAAGTCCTCGTACGAGCCGGGCGGCCCGTCGGCGCCGAGCGACAGCTTGTAGCCGGTGCCCGCGCTGGCCATGCACAACCGCGAGTTGCTCTCGATCTGGTTGGTCCGCACGAAGCCCTTGGCGAGCTTGTTCGCGAGGTACTGCGCCTCGAGGGTCATCTGCCCGGAGACGTAGAAGGCGACGGCGTCGGGGCCGTGCTCGTCGACGATCGCCCGCAGCCGCCGGGCGGTCTCGGCGATCGCGGTGTCGACGTCGGTGTCCACCGCCTCGGCGCCGCGCCGCGGCCGCATCCGGGCGGTGCCGAGCCGGCCGGGTCCGGCGAGCATCTCCGCGCTGGTGGCGCCCTTGGTGCAGAGCCGGCCGGCGTTCGCCGGGTGCCGCCGGTCGCCGGCCACCTTGACCACACGGCGGCGGCCGTCGGGGTCCGTCGCCACGTCGAGGACCATGCCGCAGCCGACCCCGCAGTACGAACAGACCGTGCGGGTCTGCATCACGCACCGTACGCTAACGGCGCTCCGTTACGTGAACATCACATCGGTTTCTCCGGCTGGATTACGCCGGGCCCACAACCCCGGGACCGTCGATGTGAACGAGATCGCCGACGCGCAGGGTGCCCTCCTGTGCCACCGCACCGTAGGCACCGACGCAGGTCAACCTGCCGAGGTCGAGCACCTGCACCCGGTTGAGCCGCGCGGCAGTGCGGATCACGCCGGGATCCTCGGGCAGGTCCTCGCCCTGCGGGAGCGTCGGCACCACGCACCGCGGCGTCGGGACGACGATGCGCAGCGCGACGCTGTCGCCGGTCGTCAGGGCCCGCCCCGGCCAGCCGTTCTCCTCGAACGGCGCCGGGTCGAACATCCGCACGACGACGTTGGGCCGGAACCGCCGGTGGTCGGCGCCCAGCGCGTCGAGGGTGGCGGTGGTGACGACGTGCACCGGCGCGAAGTCCACGAACGTCCGGCCGGGGAACGCGGCACCCAGCGGGTTGGTGGTCATCGTGCCGGCGCCGGGCTCGGTCTGCGGCGTGAGCCGCTCGAGGGCGGCGCCGTCCGGCCGCTCCTCGACCAGCCGGACCGGCCGGCCGGCCACCTCGTCGAGGGCACCCACGGGCGTGCCGTCCGGGCCGGTGATCCGCAGGCTGCCGTCCGCACCGTACGCCGCCCGCATCCGCAGCAGGTCACGCCACTTGCGGGGGTTCTTGGCGCTGGCGACCAGCCCGGTCTCCGCGTCGACCAGCGCGAACCGCCGGTCGCCCGCGACGCCGTCCGGGCCGAGGGACGCCTCGGTGAGGTCCTCACCGAGCATCGACTTCACCGGATACCGGCCGAGCCAGACGATCTCTCCCACCACGTCTCCGTCTCAGCTGTCGGTCCCCGGGACACCCCAGCTTGTCACGGTACAGGTCGAGGCCCGCCGACCTGGCGCTCCCACCGCGGTTACCTCAGCCGATCATTGTCGATACGGTACATCTGTGGCTCGATCGCGTCTCACCTATGCCGAGGCCGTCCGGCTCCTGACCGGCGGCGCCGACACAGTCACCGTCCTCAGCCGGCTTGCCGGCGGTGCACTGCTGCTGGCGTCACCGTTGGTGAGCACCGCGCTGTCCCTGTTCGACGCCAAGGGCGAGGCGAACGCGCTGCTCCGCGACCTTGTCGGCGCGGCACCCGATCGGATCCGGTCGGCGCGGGGGAAGAGTCACTACGAACTGCTGGAGGCCGCGCACACCGTTCTCGTGCTGTCCGCCTTCTTCGACGCGCTCGCCGAGCTCGGCGGCGAACAGCTCGGTGCGTTGGAGCTGACGGACGTCGAGAAGCGCCGGCTCGGCGTGCTGCGCGACCAGTTCGGCCAGCCGGCTGTGGCCATGCCGGGTCCGCTACGCGGCTTCACGGAGAACGCCGCCGGCATCGAGTCGGCATTCACCCGGATGCACGGCGCGCTCGTCGCCTTCGCGAGCGGCCTCGGCGCGGCCTCACGCGTGCAGCTGCCGTCGGAGAAGCCGGTGGTCGAGCGGGCACTTGCACTGTACCGCGATCGGTACGTACGGCTCGCCGCCGACGTGCCCGAGTTCGCGTTCTGGTCGCAGCTCGATGAGCACGCGGCGACCAGAACGGAGGTCCGCCGGCAGACCGAGACGTTGGACCGGCTGGCCGAGATGCTGTCGCGGACGGTGCGTGGTGGTGGTGCGCCCGCGGTCGAGACCGAGCAACGGCTGGCCCGGCACGCCGCGCTGGTCCTCGGACGGCCGCTGTGGCGGTCGGACGTGCCGGCACCGGAAGGCCTGTCGTTCCCGACCGTCGAGCAGGGGTTCGTCAGCCCGCGGTTCCGGATCGCGGTGGCGGACAAGGAGGCCCGGTTCGGCGACGAGTCGTGGTGGGACGACCAGCCGGAGCGCGACGACCTCTCGGCGTTCCTGGCCGGTTACCTCACCGACCCGTCGTGCACCCAGCGGCCGCTGGTCGTCCTCGGGCATCCCGGCGCCGGCAAGTCGCTGCTCACCGAGGTTCTCGCCGCGCGCCTGCCCGCCGATGCGTACACGACGGTCCGTGTCCCGCTGCGCCGGGTCGATCCGGACGCCGACATCCACCGGCAGGTCGAGGCGACCGTGGAGCGGCTCGTCAAGGAGCAGGTGTCGTGGGGCGAGCTGTGCCGCGCGTCGTCGACGACGAAGGTCGTGCTCCTCGACGGTTTCGACGAACTCGTCCAGGCCACCGGTGTCGCGCAGTCCCACTACATCGACCGGGCCGCCCGGTTCCAGCAGGACGAGTGGGTCAATGGGCGCCCGGTCGTGGTGGTGATCACCTCCCGGACACTGGTCATGGACCGCACCGCGGTGCCGGACGGCACGGTGGTCGTGAAGCTGGAGCCGTTCGACGAGGCGCAGCTCGAACGGTGGGCGTCGGCATGGAACGCGGTGAACGCCCGTCATCCCGGGTTCCGCCCGCTGACCGCGGAGGAGCTACGGCACCACGAGGACCTGGCCGGCCAGCCGCTGCTGCTGCTGATGCTGGCCGTCTACGCGGCGGAGCACGGTGACCGGCGCCTGGATGCCGAGGACCTGTCGACGGACGACCTCTACCGGCGGCTGCTCGACTCGTTCATCCGCCGGCAGATCCGCGAGAAGGCCGCGGCAGACCTGGGTGAGGGCGCGTTCCGCGAACTGGAGGCGGCCGGTCGGCGCGATCTGGCGGTCGCCGCGTTCGCCATGTTCAACCGGGGCCGGCAGTACGTCAGCGAGGAGGACCTCGAACGTGACCTCGATGCGCTCCAGCCCGGCGCCGAACGGCCGGAGCCGCGCCTCGGCGAGCCGCTGACACGCGCCAAGCGAACGGTGGCCGCGTTCTTCTTCGTCCACGTCGCGCAGGCCGATGACGACACCCGCGCCCCGGGGCGGCGCACCTACGAGTTCCTGCACGCCACCTTCGCGGAGTACCTGGTCGCCGAGCACACGGTGGAGTTGCTGGAGGAACTCGCCGAGGACTGGCGCCGCTCGCTCCGGCGCGCCTACAGCGCCGGCCTGGACAACGGCGTGCTGCGCGCGCTGCTGTCCCACCAGCCGTTGACCAACGGCGATGAGGTCACGCCGTTCCTGATCCGCCTGATCGACCGGCTTCCCGCCGACACCCGGGCGGATCTGCGGCAGGCGCTGCTCGAACTGTTCCGCGGCGCCCGGAAGCGGATCGAGGACATCCCGTACCGGCCGACGCCATTCGACGTGGTGCACCGTCTCGCCGCGTACACCGCCAATCTTGTGGTCCTGACCGCCCTGTGCGAGCCGGACGGTGTCGCCGTCGACGCCCTGTGCGGCCACCCCGACGCCCCCGACCTGAACTCCACCGTCCGGCTGTGGCGCAGCGGCCTGGACACCGAGGCCCAGAACAGCCTGTTCAGCCGGCTGCTGCGGGCCGATGACCGGCTGACGGCCAGATATGTCGAGGCTCGGTCGCTGCCGGTCTGCGAGGCGCAGCTCATCGGCGACACGTTCACCGAGGCCGTCCTTCACACCGGGCGCAGCGGCTGGTACCTGCCGCCCGACGGCGCCGAAACCCTGCCCGTGTCGCCATTCCAGCGGGACATGCACACCGAGGTCATCCGACTGGTCACGTCACGTTGGCCGGCCCCGGAGGGCGACCGCCTGATGCCCTTCGACGAAACGTCGTATCTGGAGCTGGCGGCACGTGCGGAGGCGTCCGGCGAACCCCTGGCGTTCGCCACCGCTTCCCTTCTGGCCTCGTGCCTCCTGTCGGATGAACCCCACCTTCCACCCGAACTGGTCGACCGCCTGGTCAAGTTCCTGCGCGCCAGGAGTCCGGCGAACGCCGTTCAGCCGATGCTGTTCACGCTCGCCGTCCGACGTCCGGAATTCGCGCTGCGGAACCCCGCGCTGACCGACGAACTCCAGTCAATGGAGCTCGGGCCGTTCGAATTCCAGGTGGCCCTGGCGGCGGTCCGCGACAATCCGGCGCACGTCGAGCCGATGCTGGAACAGTTGCGCGAGGCGTTGACGACCGGCCCACAGAGTGTCGTCGGCATGGGCAATGTCACCACGTCGATGGTCACCGGGCTGGCCTTCGCACCGCACCTCCTGCCCGGAGTGCTCGAGGCGCTCGCGTCCTACGGCGAAGTGGCGTGGTCGCAGGTGGCACCGCGTGACTTCCGGACCGCCGTCGAGGCGCTCGGCAGCGTCCGGGGACCGGCGGCCGACGCGCTGCGCGAATACGTCGCATGCCGGGAGGCGGAGGTGTTCGAAGGGGACGACGCTGTCGCCTTCGAACACCTCCGCGCCCACCTGTCCGGCGCAGGGAACGGCGTTGAACTGCCGGACGAGCCCACGTAGCCCTGCGCGATCAGACTGCCGTCACGCGCCGGCGGCGTCCAGTTCGGCCAGGACCGAATCGTCGAGGTCGATCGCCAGGGCGGCCATCGAGGAGTCGTACTGCGCCGGCGTCCGCGGGCCGATCAGCGTCACTCTCCCCGGGTCGCGCTGGTGCAGCACCCACGCCAGGGCGAGCTGGCTGCCGGTCACGCCGAGGTCCGCGGCGAGCTTGGCGATCACCGCCAGGCGGGCGTCGGAGTCGGCACCGCGGTAGGAGTCCATCACGTGATGCTCCTGCCGCTTCACCGGGTCGTCGTAAACGCCCTTGAGGATCGGCGAGTACGCCACCAGCGTCAGGTCGTCGTGCGCCCGCAGGTAGCGCAGCTGCTCGTCGTCGACCACCGACACCGTCCGTGCGGCGGGGTGCCTGCGCAGGTAGGAGTGTTCCTGCTGGAGGGCGACCGGGGCCGGCCAGCCGTTCCGGTCGCAGAGCTGGCGGATGCGTTCCAGGCGCCAGGTCTGGACGTTGGACCAGCCGATGTACCTCGTCTTGCCGGCCGCCACGAGGTCGGCGAGGGCCGAGAGGGTCTCCTCGAGCGGGGTGCCGAGGTCGTCGACGTGGACGTAGTAGAGGTCGACGTGGTCGACTCCGAGGCGGCGCAGGCTCGCGTCGAGCGCGTGGCGGAGCGTGTCGCCGCCCGCGCCCGCGTATTGCTCGGTGGCGGCGGACCGGCCCTCCCGGACCGCCGAGGGGTCGCGCACCCAGGCGCTGCCCTTGGTGGCCAGGAAGACCTCGTCGCGGCGGCCGGTGCGGGCGAACCAGCGGCCGAGCAGCGCCTCGCTCTCACCGCCGGTGGCGTCCGGCGACGTCCACCAGGCGTAACAGTCGGCGGTGTCCAGGAACGTGCCGCCGGCGCCGAGATACCGGTCGAGTATCCCGAAGGACGTGTCCTCGTCGGTGCTGGTGCCCATCAACATGCAGCCGAGGGCGAGCGCACTGACCTGCTCGCCCGTGCGACCCAGAGAGATCGTTCGCATGCCGCGACCGTACGACCTGGAGCGCGCTCCAGGTCAAGCAACGGATCAAATGACGGGTCAGGCCTTCGCCGTCGACGCCGACGGCATCGCGGCCAGCTCCTGCCGGTACCACTCGATCTTGTGCTGGATCCTCGACTGCTCCTCCCGGAGCGCCGCGATCTTCAGTTCGATGTCCTGGTTGTGCTGCTCGAGCAGTTCGGCGCGCTCGGCGAACGTCGCGTCGCCGCCGCGGGCCAGCTCGGCGTAGCGCTGCATCCGGGCGATCGGCATGCCGGTGTCGCGCAGGCAGCGCAGGATGAACAGCCAGGCGAGGTCGTCGTCGGTGAAGACCCGCTGTCCGCCCGCGTTGCGGTTGATGTCGTCGAGCAGGCCGATCCGCTCGTAATACCGCAGCGTGTCGATGCTGAAGCCGGTCTTCTCGACCGCTTCCCGTGGCGTGTACCGCATGTTCCAGTTGTAGCGGGTTCCGCGTGCTTCCGCCGCCCCGTTCCGGTCGGCTCACGCCGTGATCGGCACCTGGGCACACGCGGTCAGCCACACGGCCAGCTCTTCGGCGGGCAGCGGCCGGGCGAACAGATACCCCTGCGCCGCCGGGTATCCGAGCGACCACAGCCGATCGGCCTGCCGCGCCTGCTCCACACCCACGGCGACCGCGTGCAGATCCAGCGCCCGCGCCAGTTGCAGCACGGTCGCCGCCATCGACGGCCGGCCGTCGACAGCCGTCCGTGTGATCGAACGGTCGAGCTTGACCTCGTCGAACGGGTACTCGTGGAGCAGGGTCAGCGAGGCGGTGCCAATACCGAAATCGTCCAACGAGATACGAGTCCCCAGCGCCTTCAGGTCGGCCAGCACGGCCGTCAGCGGCGCCGGGGCCTGCATCAGCTCCGTCTCGGCGATCTCCACCACGAGGCGTTCCGCGGCGACGCCGGACTCGGCGAGGGTCGCCGCGACGAACCCGGCGAAGTCCGGTTCGCGCAGCTCACGGGCGGAGACGTTGACGTGGAGGGAAGCCGGGGCGGCGGTGCCGTGCGTGAGCGTCCACTCGGCGAACCGATGACACGCCGTGCGCAGCACCCAGCGGCCGATCGGCACGATGAGGCCGGTGCGTTCGGCGGCCGGGAGGAACACGTCCGGCGTGAGCAGGCCGTGCTCCGGATGCTGCCAGCGGACCAGCGCCTCCACGCCGGTCGGGCGGCCACCGCCGAGGGGCACGATCGGCTGGAAGTGCACACGCAGGTGGTCGCCGTCGATCGCGGCGCGCAGCTGCCCGCCGTCGACCAGCACGGCCGTCATGCCGCAGTCGTAGTGCAGGCGGACGGTGCCCGGCACCTTCTTCGCCGCGTACATCGCGATGTCGGCCTGCCGCAGCAGTACGCTGCTCTCGTCGCCGGTACGGCCGTCGGCGATCCCGATGCTCGCGCGGATCGGCAGCTCGTGGCCGTCGACCACCACCGGCCGGTCCAGCGCGGCGATCATCCGCTCGGCAGCCAGGTCCGCGGCCGCCGGGTCGGCGCCGTCGAGGACCACGACGAACTCGTCGCCGCCGAGGCGCGCCACGGTGTCGCCGGCCCGGACACAGCCGCCGAGTCGCTGCGCGACCGCGATGAGCAGCTGGTCGCCGACCTCGTGGCCGAGCGTGTCGTTGACCTCCTTGAAATCGTCGAGGTCGATGAGCGCGACGGCGACCGGGTGGCTGCCCGGCGCGGCGAGGGCCTTCTGGAGGCGCTCGCCGAACAGCACCCGGTTCGGCAGCTGGGTGAGCGCATCGTGGGTGGCGTTGTGGTCGAGACGGGCCAGGAGCCGGCCGTTGTCCCGAAACGCGGTGATCTGGCGGATCACGACCAGCGTGGTCAGGGCCACCGCACCGGCGACGACGACCCGCAGGTCGGTGTGGTCGCCGTACCACGTCTCGAAGATGAGCAGGACGTCGACGGCGACGACGGCGCCGTACGGCACGTAGCTGAACGGCCGCCGCTCGTCCGCCCCGACCCGGCGGCGCGGCTCGGTCGCGGCGCGGCGCTGCCGCTCACCGGCCCAGGCACCGAAGCAGAACACCGCCGGAATGCTGTACTGCGTGTGGAGCAGGTGCGGATGCCCGGAATCCAGGAGCGGCTGCACCAGCGGGCTCGTCGCGCCGAAGAAGATCGCGAACGCGAGCCAGCGCAGCGCGGACCGGTCGATGAACTCGTATCCGGACAGGACGAACTTGGCGACCGCGAGGACGACGGTCAGGGACAGCACCGTGAGGACCAGCGAGGCGACGACCGCCGAACCGCCCTCGGCCCGGCTGGTCTGGAAGTGCCAGATGAACACGGCGGCGCCCGCGACGACGGTACCGCCGTCGAGTGCCACCCGCAGCCGCTCGCCCGGCGTCAGCGAGCCGAACGGCAGCCGGTACAGCGCATAGACGATCACCGCGATGGCGATGGTGTCGAGGACGAGCAGGACCGGCCCGTTGTAGTCGTCGTCGCGGCCCGGGTGCAGCAGCATGTCGACGGCCTGCGACGTGGCCGCGATCCCGACCAGGACCACCGCGTAGCTCAGATGCCGCCAGAAGCGCCTCGTGGGTTCGGAGAGTTCGGCGGTACGGGCGGTGCGTCGGAATACGGCCGTGAGCACCACCGCACCGATCGGTGTCGGCAGCCAGAGCAGCACCTGCGGCCCCACCGGCCGCACCAGGTTCACCGCGAACCAGACAACACTGACGAAAAGGACGGCGGCGGACGTCAGCATGAGCCCGGAGGCACGGCCGGACCGCCCCCACAGTACACCCATCCTCAGGCCCTTCCCGTCGACTCAAGACCTCAGATCGACCGGGCCGGGGGCTGCCTGAGGGGATCAGGACTTGACGTGGGTCATGCACCGGCGCATACGCTCGATCACGACGCCACCTCCTGTGGGCATCGTCGCATGCCACGCTGATCACAGCCTCCGGCGATCATCCGCGAGTATGGTGACGACCTGTGGATTCTGGGGTCCGGTTCGCCGCGCGCAGCACCGTTCAGCAGACCGGACGAGCCCTCGTACCGCTCGGGTTCATGTTCTTCTTCGTCGGGCTCTCCACCGCCGTCGTCGGGCCGTTCGTCTCGCTGTTCCTGAGCACGGCCGTGCGCGCCGACCCGGTCCGGGTCGCCGTGTTCCTCGTCGCCGGGCCGCTGTCGATGGTCGTGTCGTCGACGCTCATCGGATGGCTCTCGGACCGCCGCTCGATACGCCGCACGCTGCTGCTCACCGCCGCGTCCGCGGGCTGCGCCGGGTCGATCCTGACCGCGTTCGTCCGGGACTACTGGGTGCTGCTCGCGCTCACCGTCACCGTCACCGCGGTCAGCGGCGCCCTGTTCCCGCAGGCGTTCGCCTACGCGCGGGAGGTGCTCCAGCGGCGCGGCTCAACCAGGGCCGCGATGTCGATCAGCACCCTGCGGATGGTGTTCTCGATCGCGTGGGTCGCCGGCCCGCCGGTCGCGGCGCTGCTGGTCGAGCTGGGTGGCTTCCGGCTGCTGTACCTCACCGCGGCGCTGACGTACGCCGTGGCCGCGGTCGTGGTCCTGTGCTGGCTCGACGAGGTCGGCCCGGCACCGGCCCCGGACGCCGCCGCCCCGCCCGTCGAGCCGCCGATGGAAGCGTCGCGCCTCAGCGTCCTGCGCGTGGTGGCGGCGCTGGCCCTGCTGCAGGGCGCCGGCGTGCTCGGCATCCAGGCCATGCCGCTGTTCCTGGGCCACGTGCTGCACACCGACGTCAGCTATGCCGGCCTGGTGCTCGGCCTGTGCGCGGCGCTGGAGATCCCGCTGATGCTCGCCTTCGGCGCATTGTCGACGAAGTGGCCGCTTCGGCCGCTCATCGTCATCGGCGCCGGCCTCGGTGCGCTGTACTACGGTCTGGTCACCGCCACGACGGCCAGCTGGCAGGTCGCGGCGCTGCAGCTGCTCAACGCGGGCCTCATCGCCGCCGTCGGCGGCCTGAGCATCTCATACGTCCAGGAGCTGCTGCCCGCCCAGCCCGGCCGCGCCGCCACCCTCGCGGGCAACGCGCTTCCGCTGTCCGCGATCTTCGCCGGCCCGCTGCTCGGCGTGGCGGCGCACTTCGGCTACCGCACGGCCTACGCCTTCGGCGCGGCGCTGTGCGTGGCCGGGCTGGCGCTGCTGCTCGTCTCACCACGCCTGGCGCCGGCAGCGCGCCCGCAGTCGGCAGCGGCCTTCCGCCGAGCCCACTGAAGTCAATACCGCCCGCAGTCGCGTCACTGCCTACGGCGACCACCGACAACCACCCGGTGGCTGCCCTCAGCCCGTCCTCACTGTCAATGCCGCCCGCCTGCCCCCACATGCTCATCCTGGCCGCCGTCGAACACCGCCGGTCCGCAACCTCGACGGCCGGTGACCGAAGCGGTGCGCCTGCGGCCGCATCCGGGCCGGCAGCGGGCCGAACGCGCTGGCAGGCACAAGGATCCCGATCGTGACCCGCGGCCACGTACACCCCGCCCGCACGGCGCGTGGCACCCGTCCGCCCAGATCCAAGTAGCTACTGAATTTTCAAAACTTTCAGTTGCAATTGAGTTCACAGGGGTGCATGCTCTCTCCAACACCTCGGGCGTGTGACACCCACCTCATCACCAGAAGGACTGCGCATGGGCTCCTGTCGCCGTTTCTTGATGGCCGCAACGGCCACGATCGCGTCGGTGTCTCTCCTCGCTGGCTGTACATCGGGGTCCTCGAAGGACGGCGGCGATTCGAACGGCGCCGCCGGAGGCTCCTTCATCTACGCAGGCGTACCTGACACACTCGTTCCAGGCCGCGTTCTGGGGGGCTTCGCTCAGGTGATCCCGCTCTTCGCGTCGCTCACCTGGGTCGAGCCCGACGGCAGCCTGACCAACCTCCAGGCCGACTCGATCAACAGCGACGACCAGACGCTCTGGAGGATCCGGCTGAGGGACGGCTGGGCCTTCCACAACGGCGAGCCGGTCACCGCCAAGTCCTTCGTCGACGCCTGGAACTACGTCGCCTACGGCCCCAACGCCTTCGAGAACAGCGGCGAACTCTCCAACATCGTCGGCTACGACCTCAACTCCGCCACGGACAAGCCCGCGACCAAGGAGATGAGCGGCCTGAAGGTCGTCGACAACCTGACCTTCACCGTCCAGCTCAAGTCGGCCGACAGCCAGTTCCCGTCCCAGCTGTCCCAGATGCAGACCGGCTTCTACCCGATGCCCGAATCGGCCTACTCCGACATGCAGAAGTACGCCGACGAGCCGATCGGCAACGGCCCTTACCAGATGGCAGCTCCCACCAAGCCGGGCAAGGAGTACACCATCAAGCGGTACGAGGCCTACAAGGGCCCGAAGGGCAAGGCCGACACCATCACCTTCCGGCCGTACACCGACAACGCAACCGCCTACACCGATGTGCTCGCCGGCCAGGCCGACATCGCCAACATCGCCCCGGCCAAGTTCGGCGCCGCGAAGAACGACTTCGGAAACCGGGTCTGGGCCAACGACGCCCCGAGCATCGACTACCTCGGCTTTCCGCTGTGGGACCCACGCTACGCCGACAAGCGGGTCCGCCAGGCCATCTCCATGTCGATCGACCGAGCCGCCGTCAACAAGGCGATCTTCGGCGGCCTGTACGACCCGGCAACCGCCTTCACTCCCCCGGCTGAGGCCGGGACTCCCGAGGGGCTGCTCAACGACGAGGTGAAGTTCGACCCCACCGAGGCCAAGAAGCTTCTCGCTGAAGCCGGCGGCTTCAACGGCACCATCACCTTCGTCTACCCCGGCGGGTACAACGTGGACGACCTGTACAAGGCCTACGCCAACCAGGTCCGCCAGAACCTCGGAGTCGAAGCGGTAGCCAAGCCGACCACCGGCTGGTCCGACTTCTACTCCGCGGTCGAGGGCAAGACCGTGGCAGGACCGCACTTCGGAACCTGGGGTGCGCTGTACTCCAGCCAGCAGAACACCCTCCGGCAACTGTTCACCAAGGCCGGAACAGGCAACGTCTACACCGGCTACTACACCAACCCGGCCGTCGACAGCGCCCTTGCCGCGGCAGAGCAGGCGTCCACCGAGAGCCAGGTGAACGCCGCGTACAAGCAGGCTCAGGAAGTCCTCAAGGCCGACCTGCCCGTCGTGCCGACGTTCTTCTCCAAGTACGTCTATGTCACGAGCCCGAAGATCACCAAGATGACCGCATCGCTGGGCGTTCCCATCCTCGCTCAACTGAGCGTCAGCAAGTAGCGAACCATCGCCCCAGGAAAGCTGCTCTGGCCGACGTCCCGACCAACCGTCGGCCAGAGCAGACCAGAAGAGACCACGGAACGGGAACCCGATGACGATGACCAAAGCGATAGCTCGGCGGCTGCTCGAGTTCCTCATTGTGTTCTTCGGGGTCACCTTCCTCATCTACGCCGCGGTCTACGCCCTGCCGGGCGACCCGGTCGCATCACTGGCCGGCGACCGCCCGCTCCCGGCAAACGTGATGGAGGCACTGCGGGCCAAGTACCACCTCGACGAACCGCTGTGGCAGCGGTACCTGGACTACCTCAAGGACCTGCTGCACCTCGACTTCGGGACCACGTTCGCGGGCGACAGCGTCCGCTCGGAGATGGCGTCGCGGTGGCCGGTCACGATCGCACTGGCGTCGACCGCCTGGCTCTTGGAGCTCCTCATCGGAATCGGGCTCGGCGCGATCGCCGCGGTCAAGCGCGGCACCTGGATCGACAAAGGCATCCTCGCCGGGACCGTCCTGCTCAGCGCCGTCCCCGTCTTCGTCGTCGGAGTGACCTGCCAGCTGGTGTTCGGCGTCAAGTGGCACATGTTCCCCATCGCCGGCACAACAGAAGGCTGGCCTCGCGCCTACCTGCTGCCCTCCCTCGTGATCGCCGCGTTCGGACTGGCCGCAGTATCCCGGCTGACCCGCGAAAGCATGATCAACAGCCTGCACTCCGACTACATCCGCGCCGCCAAGGCCCGGGGAGTCCCGCCCACCAGCCTCATCGGCAAGCACGTGATGCGGAACTCGATGATTCCCACCGTCACGTTCCTCGCCACCGACCTCGGCTACCTGCTCGGCGGGGCCGTCGTCGTCGAAGGAATCTTCAACCTGCCCGGCATCGGCAACCTGCTCTTCACCTCGATCCGGACCCAGCAAGGCCCGACCGTCGTGGGCATCGCCACCGCACTGATCCTGATCTTCCTCGTGACGAGCATCATCGTGGACATCATCCAAGCCGCACTCGACCCGCGAACTCGAGGTGCCTGAAATGACCACTCTGCTGCAACCGGCAGAAGACCTCGACTTCAGCCCGCGCCCACGCGCACTCTGGCGGACCCTGCTCCGCAAGCCCGGATTCGTGATCCCGGCAATCGTGCTCCTGGGCCTCTTCGTCGTCTCGATCTTCCCCGGCTGGGCGGCCGGCTTCTTCGGCCACGCCGACCCACGCGCCTGCGATCTCCTGAACAGCGCGGCGGGACCCAGCGCAGGGCACCCGTTCGGGCGCGACGTGCAAGGCTGCGACGTCTACGCGAACGTCATCTACGGCACCAGGACTTCGATCTCCATCGGATTCCTGACAACAACGCTCGCAACGCTCACCGCGGCAATCGCGGGCACCATCGCCGGCAGTATCCCTGGCGTCGTCGACGCTTTCGTGTCACGCATCATGGACATCTGCCTCGGGTTCCCGTTCCTCCTCGGCGCGATCGTCCTGCTCAGCACGGTGCGGCAGCGCAACGTGGCGTCCGTGTCCGTCATCCTCGCGCTGTTCGCGTGGCCGATGATGGCGCGCCTCGTCAGATCCTCGGTCCGTTCGGTCCGAGCGCTCGACTACGTCGCTGCTGGCCGCCTCATCGGGATCAGCACCTGGCGACTCTCGACCAGATACGTGCTCGCGAACTCGATCGCACCGCTCGTCGTCGTCGCCACCACAACCGTCGGCGCCATCATCGTCGCCGAATCGTCACTGACGTACCTCGGTGTCGGCCTCCAGCCACCCACCATCTCGTGGGGTCTGCAACTGGCCGCAGCACAATCGTCGTTCCAGCAGCACCCGCACCTTCTGATCTACCCCGCCACGTTCCTGGCAGTCACCGTCCTGTGCATCATCACCCTCGGTGACAGCCTCAGAGCCGCCCTCGACCCAAAGCAGGAGCACGCATGACCAGCTACGGACCGTTGCTTGACCAGATCAAGCAGTGGCTCGGATACCGCGCCTGGGCGTCCAACGTTCCAGGACTCCAGGCGGCGATCTGGCTGGACGGACGCGTGCAAGCGACCATCGCCATCGGGTACGACGACACCCAGGCGCAGACGCCACTGACGACCAGCCACCAGTTCCGAATCGCATCGCACTCCAAGATGATGACCGCCATCGCGGTACTCCAGCTGCGCGAGACCGGCGCCCTCGACCTGGACGACAAAATCACCCGATGGATCCCCGAACTCGCCGAACAGGACGGGACCGCCGGCGTGACCGTCCGGCACCTCCTCACCCACCGCGGCGGCATCCTCCGCGACGGCCTCGACGCCGACTACTGGCAGTTCATGAAGGCGTTCCCGGACGCGCAGGAATTCCTCGGAATGGCTCGCCGCGCGTTCGGGGTCACCGACATCGAATCGGAGTACAAGTACAGCAACATCGGATATGGACTCCTGGGCATCATCGTCGAACGCGCTTCCGGGCAGTCCTACATCGACTACATGCGTGAGAACCTCGTGGAGCGGCTCGGGCTCACCCGAACCGGGGCCGACGTGCAACCCGGCTACGACGGCCCGCTCGCGCTCGGCCACGGCAGCGACAATCTCAGCCGTCGGCGAAGCCGCGTCGCCCAGGACGTGCAAACCAAGGCCCTCGCCTCGGCCACCGGGTTCTACAGCACCGCGGAGGAACTCGTCACCATCGCGGCATCGCTGTTCTCCAACGACAGCAAGGTCCTCAACGAGGAGTCCAGGCAGCTCCTGATCACGAGCCAATTGCCCGTCAGCGACCCCTGCTCCGACGTCGTCTCGTACGGGTACGGAGTTCGAACCCTGATCGTCGACGAGAAGCCGATGTACGGCCACGGCGGCAACTACCCGGGGCACACGAGTCAGACGCTCTGGGACCCCGAGACGGGCGTCGCCGTCTCCGTCCTCGTCAACGCCATCGAAGGTGCTGCCATCGGCATCTGCAAGGGCGTCATCGCCCTGATGCGCCGCGGCATCCGCAACCTCCCCGGCGACGACACGACCACGAGCGAGCTCCAGCGATTCGCCGGCCGGTACGCGAGCATCTGGGACGTGGTGGACATGGCTGTCCTCGACGGCCGGCTCACGATGATCTGGCCGGCCAACGCCGACCCACTCGACGGCGCACTCCCGCTCGCCCAGGCGGGCCCGACCACGTTCAAGTTCCCTCGCGTCAACGGCTCGTTCGGAACCGGCGAATCGGTCGAGTTCGCCTTCGACGATCACGACACGGTCGAGTCGGTCCGCGTCGCAGGGACTACGTTCAAGCCGGTGGACAAGGTGACGACCGGCAGCAGCGCTGACACACTCCTCGTGGCGTCCCACTAGACGCGACCGCACGCTCACCGGACCAGACATAGGAGCCGAGTACCTGATGACCGACAACACCGAGGCCGCCGAGACCGCAGGGTCGAGCCTGCCTGACGAACGCGAGCTGGAGCGGCGCGAATTCGCCGAGCAGTTCGGTGTCGCTTGGTCACAAACCGGTGGTCCGCGTATGGAGGGCCGAGTCATCGGCTACCTGATGGTGATGCGTGAGCCGTACATCTCGCTCAGCGAGCTGGCCGCTGTGCTCAACGCGAGTGCCGGCTCGGTGTCCATGACTACGCGCCGTCTCCTCGACACCGGGTTCATTCGCCGGCACGTCATCCCTGGGGACCGGAACTACTACTTCTGTGCCCACGACGACATGTGGGGAAGCTGGCTCGCAGGCGAACGCCGTCACCTCGCGGCGCAGGCGCAGATGTTCGAACGACAGCTGGAACTGATCGACGGTGACGACCCCGCCGTCGCCTCTGCCCGCCGCCGCCTCGTCAACGGCCGCGACTACATGCAGTGGCTCATCAACTACCACAAGCAGATGCTTGCCGACTGGGAGGCGTACAAGGTCAACCGGGACGGGGGTCGCACCTCGTGACGACCGACGAGGCCCAGCACCGCGACATCAGCGGCCCGCTGCTTTCCATCGACGGCCTCTCCATCGAGTTCACCACCGCCGGAAACGCCGCATGCGTGGTCGACGGAGTGTCCTTCACCGTTGGACGCGGCGAGATCGTCGCCCTCGTCGGCGAGTCCGGATCCGGCAAGAGTGTCAGCGGACTCTCGATGCTCGGGCTGCTGCCGAACAACGCTCGCGCGTCGGGCTCCATCGTCTTCGACGGCGTCGAGCTGTCCGGCTACGACGAAAAGCGCTTGCGCAAGCTGCGCGGTTCCCGGATCGCGATGATCTTCCAGGACCCCGGCGCGTCTCTGGACCCGAGCTTCACGATCGGCTCGCAACTGTGCGAAGCGATCAAGCTCCACGACCGCGGCCTCACCTCCGCGGCCTGCAAGCAGCGTGCCGTCGAGCTGCTCACGACGCTCGGCATCACCGAACCGGAGCGCCGGCTGACCCAGTACCCCCACCAGCTCTCCGGCGGTCAGTGCCAACGCATCATGATCGCGCTGGCCCTCATCGGTGAGCCCGACCTGCTCATCGCCGACGAGCCGACAACCGCGCTCGACGTCACGGTTCAGGCCGAGATCCTCGAGGTCCTCCGCGACCTTCGGGACACCCGCGACATGAGCATCCTGCTCATCACCCACGACATGGGTGTCGTCGCCGACATCGCCGACCGTGTCGTCGTCATGCGACACGGGCGCGTGGCGGAAACCCAGGGGGTCGATCAGCTGTTCGCGGCTCCTGAGCAGGACTACACCAAGGCGCTGCTCGCAGCTGTTCCGCGGATCGGTCAGGCAGTGCCACGCGCAACCAGGCCCGAGGCTCCCGCTGCTCCGGTTCTCCAGGTCACCGACCTCGTCATCGAGTACGCCAATCGGCGGCGGGAGAACGTCCGTGCTGTCGACGGCGTCAGCGTGACCGTTGCCCGTGGCGAGATCGTCGGTCTCGTCGGAGAGTCCGGCTGCGGAAAGTCGTCCATCGGGCGCGCGATCGTGGGAATGACCCCGATCGCCGCCGGCACCATCACGGTCTCGGGTGAGGAGATCACCCGACTTCGGCGCCGCAGGCTGCGGCACGCTCGACGCAACGTCGGCATGGTCTTCCAGAACCCACTGACCTCACTCAATCCCCGATACTCGGTGAGCGACACGCTCGAGGAACCGCTGCGGACCCAACTCGGGCTCAAGGGCACGCGACTGCGTGAGCGCGTCGACGAGCTGCTCACATCCGTGGGTCTCGGCCCGCGCTGGCGGGACAGGTACCCGCACGAACTCTCCGGTGGCCAGAGGCAGCGAGTCGCAATCGCTCGAGGGATCTCGCTCGACCCGGACCTCCTCATCGCCGACGAGCCCACCTCGGCGCTCGACGTCAGCGTGCAGGCACGAGTCATCGACCTGTTCCGGGAGCTCCAAGCAGATCTCGGCTTCGGATGTCTCTTCATCAGCCACGACCTCGCAGTCGTGGACTCGCTCTGCGACCGGGTCGCCGTCATCCGACACGGACAAATCGTCGAAGAAGGCCCGTACAACCAGGTCCTTTCCAACCCCGCGCACCCCTACACCCAGAACCTCATCAACTCCGCACCCGTGCCGGACCCCGCAAGTCAGCGGGCCCGGCGAGACCAGCTTCGCGGTGGCCGAGCCGACCGAACCAATCGACGCTCACAGTTGGCGGCCGAGCCGCCGGAAGCACCAGAGCCACCCACGGCCTCATACCGATAGCCGATGCCGTAGAGTGCACCACCAACACAACTGAAGAAGACGCCGCACAAGCCGAAGCGGGAGAGTCTCCGTCAGCCAATGACGGGGCGCCGAAGGAGCAACACTCCCCACGAATCTCTCAGGCCCAGCTACCGCTCCGGTGAGGCAACTCTGGAAAGACAGGACCAAGCAGTCCTGCACCAACGGTGCAAACCGTCCCAAACGACGGTGAAGCTCTCAGGTACCGATGACAGAGCGGGGAGGTCACCCACCTACGGTGCCGTCAGTCGGCGGCACCCCGAAGCCTGGGAGCCTCCCGATGCACGATTCGCAGTACCCGTCTACCACCCGGGACGCGTTCGTCGACCGACACATCGGAGCCAGCGCCGACGAGCAACTCCACATGCTCAATGCCGTCGGCTACGACAGTCTCGACGCCCTCATCGGCGCCGCCGTGCCGCAAGGCATCCGCACCGCAACCGAACTGCACCTGCCCGCACCCGTCTCCGAGCTGGAGGCAGCGAACGAACTGCGGACCCTCGCTGCCCGCAACAACGTCACCACGCCGATGATCGGGCTCGGCTATTACCCGACCATCACCCCGGCCGTCATCCGCCGCAACGTTCTCGAGAGCCCGGCCTGGTACACCGCGTACACGCCGTACCAGCCCGAGATCAGCCAGGGACGGCTCGAAGCGCTGCTCAACTTCCAGACCATGATCGGTGATCTGACCGGCCTGCCGATCGCCAACTCGTCGCTTCTGGACGAAGGCACCGCGGTCGCCGAAGCGATCATGATCATGCGCCGTACCGCGTCGTCGAAGTCGAACCGCGTCCTGGTCGACGCCGACACCCACACGCAGACCGTCGGTGTGATCCAGACCCGCGCGACCGCGATGGGAATCGAGGTCGTCCTCATCGACCTCGACGCTCCGCTGCCCGACGACGACTACTTCGGCATCGTCGCGTCCTACCCCGGTTCGTCCGGCGAGATCCGCGACCTCGCGCCGATCGTCCAGGCCGCCCACGACAAGGGCGCGCTCGCGACCATCACGGCCGACCTGCTCGCACTCACCCTCCTCACCCCTCCCGGCGAGCTCGGCGCCGACATCGCCGTAGGCTCCAGCCAGCGATTCGGCGTGCCGCTGTTCTACGGCGGACCGCACGCCGGCTACATCGGAGTCCGGGCCGGCCTCGAGCGTCACCTGCCCGGGCGCCTGGTGTCCGTCTCGGTCGACTCGAACGGACGGCCCGCCTACCGGCTGGCACTCCAGACGAGGGAACAGCACATCCGGCGCGACCGAGCGACCTCGAACATCTGCACCGCCCAGGTCCTCCTGGCCGTAGTCGCCTCCATGTACGCGGTCTACCACGGGCCCGACGGACTCTCCCGGATCGCCCAGCGCATCCACCTGCAGGCCGTGCAGCTCGCCGGCGCGCTCCGCGCCAAGGGCTACCCGGTCGTGAACGAGACCTTCTTCGACACCCTCCTCATCTACGTCCCGGGCGGCGCCGCCGCGGTCGCCGAGGCCGCACACGAGCGCGGCATCCTGCTCAACCTGGTCGACGGCGACCACGTCGGGATCGCCTGCTCGGAGATCACAACCCTTCAGGACCTCGAGACTGTCCTCGAGGCGTTCGGCGAATCCGCAGCCGACCTGCAGGTCGCGATGCACGACCCCGCAGGCGGCATCCCGAGGAGCCTTCGCCGCACGACCGGCTTCCTGACCCACCCGGTGTTCAACGACCACCGGTCTGAGACCGCGATGCTTCGCTACCTGCGAAAGCTCTCGGACCGCGACTTCGCGCTCGACCGCGGAATGATCCCCCTCGGGTCGTGCACCATGAAGCTGAACGCGACGACCGAGATGGAGCCGGTCTCGCTCGCCGGGTTCGCCGACATCCACCCGTTCGCACCCGTCGACGACGTCGCCGGCTACATCGAGCTCATCGACCAGCTCGAGAACTGGCTCGCGGAAGTCACCGGCTACGCCGCGGTGTCCATCCAGCCGAACGCTGGCTCGCAGGGCGAATTCGCCGGCCTCCTCGCCATCCGCGCCTACCACGCAGACCGCGGTCAGGGTCGGCGCGACGTCTGCCTCATCCCGTCCAGCGCCCACGGCACCAACGCCGCGTCCGCCGTGATGGCCGGCATGCGGGTCGTCGTGGTCGCGTCGAACGACGACGGCACCGTCAACCTCGACGACCTCGAGGCCAAGTGCGAAGCGCACGCCGACGACCTGGCAGCGGTCATGGTCACCTACCCGTCCACGCACGGCGTCTACGAGGAGGGCATCACGAAGCTGTGCGAGTTGGTCCACCGGTACGGCGGACAGGTCTACGTCGACGGGGCCAACCTCAACGCCCTTCTCGGTGTGGCGAAGCCCGGCGAGTTCGGCGGTGACGTCTCCCACCTGAACCTCCACAAGACCTTCTGCATCCCGCACGGTGGTGGCGGGCCGGGCGTCGGCCCGGTTGCCGTGGCCGCGCACCTCAAGCCGTACCTCCCGACGCACCTGGCGCACCCCGACGTCAACCGGCGCCGAGGGATCGGGGCCGTCAGCGCATCGCCGTTCGGCTCGGCGGGAATCCTGCCGATTCCGTGGGCGTACATCCGGATGATGGGTGCTGCCGGCCTCACACAGGCCACGAAGGTCGCCGTCCTCACTGCGAACTATGTCGCCAGCCGTCTCGCCGACAGTTACCCCGTCCTGTACACCGGCGCGAACGGCCTGGTCGCACACGAGTGCATCCTCGATGTTCGTCCGCTCACCGCAGCCACCGGTGTGACCGTGGACGACATCGCCAAGCGTCTCGTCGACTACGGATTCCACGCACCCACAATGAGCTTCCCCGTCGCGGGCACGCTCATGGTCGAGCCGACCGAAAGCGAGGATCTCCGCGAGCTCGACCGATTCATCGACGCGATGATCGCGATCCGCGCCGAGATCGAGCAGGTCGCACGAGGCGACGTCACGGTCGAGGACAGCGCACTTCGCCGCGCCCCACACACGGCCGCCGTCCTCGCCGGCGACTGGGACCGGCCGTACAGCCGGAAGCACGCCGTCTTCCCGGCCGGAGTCGCCGAAGACAAGTACTGGCCCCACGTCGGCCGAATCGACCAGGCATACGGCGACCGCAACCTGGTCTGCACCTGCCCCGACCCGTCCGCATTTGAAAGCTGAGTCACATATGTCAAAGAACACTCCCCTTCGCGCCGTCCACGAACGACTCGGCGCCTCGTTCACCGAATTCGGCGGCTGGAACATGCCGGTCCGCTACGCCTCCGACATCGCCGAACACCACGCCGTCAGGAAGGCCGCCGGCCTGTTCGACCTCTGCCACATGGGAGAGATCGAAATCGTTGGGCCCGAAGCGGCGGCAGTCCTGGACTACGCGCTCGTCGGAAAGCTCTCGGCCATCGCGGTGGGCAAGGCCAAGTACTCGATGATGTGCGACGCGACCGGCGGCATCATCGACGACCTCGTCACCTACCGCCTTGCCGACGATCACTTCATGGTTGTTGCCAACGCCAGCAACGCCGAGGTTGTCCTGCAGGCATTCCAGGAGCGCGCGGAGTCGTTCGACGCCGAGGTGCGAGACGCCCGCGACGAGTGGGCCCTCATCGCCGTCCAGGGGCCGACCTCGCCCGACATCGTCGCCACCCTGACGGACTTCCCGCTCGCCGGCCTGAAGTACTACGCCGGCGAACCGTGCCTCCTCGCAGGTGCCGACGTCCTGCTCGCCCGTACCGGCTACACCGGCGAAGACGGCTTCGAGATCTACTGCCGGCCCGGCGACGCCATCCGGATCTGGGAAGAGCTGGAGAAAGCCGGCGAGCCGCACGGCCTCAGGCCTGCCGGTCTCGCCTGCCGCAACACCCTCCGCCTCGAGGCAGGCATGCCGCTGTACGGACATGAGCTCAACACGACGCTCAGCCCGTTCGAAGCCGGCCTCGGACGTGTCGTCGCCTTCAACAAGGAGGGCCCGTTCGTCGGCAGGGAAGCCCTGGCCGCTCGCCTGGAAAGCGGTACCCACCGGCAACTCGTGGGCCTGGTCACCGACTCGCGGCGCGCACCGCGCGCTGGAAACGCCGTCCTGGACACGAGCGGGCAGACCGTCGGCGTGATCACCAGTGGCGCGCCGTCGCCGACACTCGGCCACGCAATCGCCCTGGCCTACGTCTCGACCTCGCTCACCGCACCGGGAACCGCCCTCTCAGTCGACATCCGTGGCACCCGCGCCGACGCAGAGGTCGTGGCCCTGCCCTTCTACAGCCGCAACAAGAAACTGAACTAGGAGATCAGACAGATGGCCGTTCCGACCAACCTCAAGTACACCGCTGAGCACGAGTGGCTGCTCATGGACGGCGACACCGCCACCGTCGGCATCACCGCCTACGCGGCCGACGCCCTGGGCGACGTCGTCTACCTCGACCTTCCCGCCGTGGGCGCGACGATCACCGCCGGCGAGGCCTGCGGCGAGATCGAGTCGACCAAGTCGGTCAGCGACCTCTTCGCGCCCGCGAACGGCGAAGTCACCGAGATCAACCAGGACGCCGTGAACGACCCGAGCGTGCTCAACCTCGACCCGTTCGAGCGCGGCTGGTTGTTCCGAATGAAACTCGCCGGTGACGTCGACGTCCTCGAGCCCGCCGCCTACGAGTCGTTGATCGCGGGTAAGTGAGATGACCCTCCTCAACGACAACCTCGCCGACTTCGACCCCGAGGTTCACGCGGCGATCCGGGCCGAATTGGCCCGGCAGCAGAACACGCTCGAGATGATCGCGAGCGAGAACTTCGCTCCCGTAGCGGTGATGGAAGCCCAGGGTTCGGCCCTCACCAACAAGTACGCCGAGGGTTACCCCGGGCGCCGCTACTACGGCGGCTGCGAGCACATCGACGTCATCGAACAGCTCGCGATCGACCGCGTCAAGGACCTGTTCGGCGCCGAGTACGCCAACGTTCAGCCGCACTCGGGAGCCCAGGCGAACGCCGCGGTGATGTTCGCCCTCCTCAACCCGGGCGACACCATCCTCGGCCTCGACCTGGCACACGGCGGGCACCTCACGCACGGCATGCGTCTCAACTACAGCGGCAAGCTGTACAACGTCGCGGCCTACCACGTGCGTGAGAGCGACTTCCAGGTCGACATGGAAGAGGTCGAGCGTCTTGCGCTCGAGCACCGGCCCCGGATGATCGTTGCCGGCTGGTCCGCCTACCCGCTCCAGCTCGACTTCGGCGAGTTCCGGCGCATCGCCGACCTTGTCGGTGCCTACCTGATGGTCGACATGGCTCACTTCGCCGGCCTCGTCGCCGCAGGACTGCACCCGAACCCGGTACCGCACGCCGACGTCGTCACCACCACCACCCACAAGACCTTGGGCGGCCCGCGCGGCGGCGTCATCCTCACCAACCGCGCGGACCTGTCGAAGAAGTTCAACTCGGCGGTGTTCCCGGGCCTGCAGGGTGGCCCGCTCGAGCACGTGATCGCGGCCAAGGCTGTCGCGTTCAAGGCGGCCGCGACCGAGGAGTTCCGGGACCGGCAGAAGCGGACCCTGGAGGGCGCTCAGATCATCGCCCAGCGACTCATGGCAGACGACGTGCGGGACGCGGGGATCACGGTCCTCACCGGCGGGACGCAGGTGCACCTGGTGCTGGTCGACCTTCGGCACTCTCCGCTCGACGGTCAGCAGGGCGAAGACCGGCTGCACTCGATCGGCATCACCGTCAACCGCAACGCGGTTCCGTTCGACCCGCGACCCCCGATGGTCTCCTCGGGCCTGCGAATCGGCACTCCGGCGCTCGCCACGCGAGGTTTCGGAGCGGCGGAGTTCGGGACCGTGGCCGACATCATCGGGACGGCACTCAGCCGAGACATGTCGCCGGACCTCGCCGCCGCGCTCAGCGGCCAGGTCGGCGACCTCGCTAAGCGGTTCCCGCTGTATCCGGAGCTATGAGATGAGTGCGGCGACGGCGGTCAGTCCCGAAGGGCGCAAACTCCTGCGCCTGGAGGTGCGCAACGCGCAGACCCCGATCGAGCGCAAGCCGTCCTGGGTCAAGACGCGGGCGAAGATGGGCCCGCAGTACCGCGAGTTGCAGGCCCTCGTGCAATCCGAGGGCCTGCACACGGTCTGCCAGGAGGCCGGCTGCCCGAACATCTTCGAGTGCTGGGAGGACCGGGAGGCGACGTTCCTCATCGGCGGCAACCAGTGCACGCGGCGCTGCGACTTCTGCCAGATCGACACCGGCAGGCCGCAGCCACTGGACCGTCACGAGCCGCGCCGGGTGGCCGAGTCGGTGCAGGCGATGGGGCTGCGCTACGCCACCGTCACCGGTGTCGCCCGCGACGACCTGCCCGACGGCGGTGCCTGGCTGTACGCCGAGACGGTGCGCGCGATCCACGAACTGAACCCCCACACCGGCGTGGAGAACCTCATCCCCGACTTCAACGGCGACCCCGACCTCCTCCGCGAGGTGTTCGAGTCCCGTCCGGAGGTGCTCGCGCACAACGTCGAGACCGTGCCGCGCATCTTCAAGCGGATCCGGCCGGCGTTCCGCTACGACCGCTCGCTCGACGTGCTCACTCACGCGCGGGCGTTCGGCCTGGTCACCAAGTCAAACCTGATCCTCGGCATGGGCGAGACCCGCGAGGAGATCAGCCAGGCGCTGCGCGACCTGCACACCGCCGGCTGTGAACTGGTCACCATCACCCAGTACCTGCGCCCCTCGGTGCGCCACCACCCGGTCGAACGCTGGGTGGAGCCGGAGGAGTTCGTAGAACTTGAGGCCGAGGCGACTGAGATCGGCTTCGCTGGTGTGCTGTCCGGGCCGCTGGTGCGTTCGTCGTACCGCGCGGGCCGCCTCTTTCGGCAAGCAATCGAGCGGAGGCCAACGTGCCGCTGAGTGCATTCGATCTTTACTCCATCGGCATCGGACCGTCGTCATCACACACCGTCGGGCCGATGCGGGCGGCGAAGACGTTCGTCGACGGGCTGGACGCAGACGGGGAGCTTGCGTTCGTGACTCGAGTGCGGTCCGAACTCTTCGGCTCGCTCGGAGCAACCGGCCACGGACACGGCTCGGACCGTGCAGTCATCCTCGGACTCGAAGGCGAAGACCCGGCAACGGTCGACACCGAACACGCCGCCGGGCGAGTTGACCGCGCGAAGCGGGACGGCAAACTGCTGCTGGGTGGCCGGCACCCCATCGGCTTCGACATCTCGACCGACCTCGTCCTGCACCGACGAAAGGCACTCCCGGCGCACCCGAACGGGATGACGTTCGTCGCCTACGGACCAACGGGCAACGAGGTTCGCGCGCGCACCTACTACTCCGTCGGCGGCGGGTTCGTCGTTGACGAGGACGCCGTCGGCGCCGACCGAATCGTCCAGGACGACACGCCCATCCGGTTCCCGTTCAGCTCTGCTGGAGAACTGCTCCAAATCTGCGCCCGCGAGAACCTGCAGATCAGCGACGTGATGCTGCAGAACGAACTCGCTTGGCGAACAGAGGAGGAAGTCCGCGCAGGGCTCCTCGGGCTCTGGCAGGTCATGGCGGACTGCGTTCGGGCAGGGTGCGCGCACGAAGGTGTGCTTCCCGGAGGCCTCAAGGTTCAGCGGCGTGCACCTGGGCTCTACAACGACCTGCGGATGAGGACGTCCAAGCAGGACCCACTCGACGTCATGGACTGGGTCAACCTCTACGCGCTCGCGGTCAACGAGGAGAACGCATCAGGCGGACGAATCGTCACTGCCCCGACCAACGGCGCCGCGGGCATCATCCCGGCGGTCCTGCACTACTACTGGAACTTCGTCCGGGGAGCGGGCGAGGACGGCATCGTCCGTTTTCTCCTGACGGCAGCGGCAATTGGCATCGTCATCAAGGAGAACGCATCGATCTCCGGCGCCGAGGTCGGATGCCAGGGCGAAGTGGGTTCGGCATGCGCGATGGCAGCGGCCGGTCTTTGCGAGGTCCTCGGCGGCACGCCCGAGCAAGTGGAGAACGCCGCTGAAGTCGGCATCGAACACAACCTCGGGCTCACCTGCGACCCCGTCGGAGGACTCGTTCAGATCCCGTGCATCGAGCGGAACGCCATCGCGTCGGTGAAGGCGATCAACGCGGCACGGCTCGCGATGAACGGGAACGGCTCACACAAGGTCAGCCTCGACAAAGCGATCAAGACGATGCGCGACACCGGTCGCGACATGCACATCAAGTACAAGGAAACGTCCCGGGGCGGCCTGGCCGTCAACGTGATCGAATGCTGAGGCAGGACGGACATGTCGCTCAGTAACGCCGGCCTCGGCGGCGATGCCCGCGGGGCACGCGTCGGGACGTTCCGCCAGCATCCTTGGCGTCGCGATGGGATCGGACGCCGACTGGCCAGACGCAACGTTTGATTCCTGGAGGGCAATGGGTGCGGACTGGTCACTGCGCTCGTCTCATGCCCGCATCACCGTCATCGCTGATCGCCTCGCTGTCGGCCGTGCCGGCCGGACTGTGCACGCCGGAGCTGACCGCCGGATCCCGCACCGGCAACAGCGGTGCGATCACCGCCCACTGCGAATCAGTCGGCGATGACGCATACGCCGGTTTACCGACACAACGACACAGACGTGATCTTCGCTGACACGCTCAGCGAAGATCACGTCGAGGTACCACAACGCTCTCTCAGGCGACCACGGCCACGCCCGACTGAGACTCGCCGAACTCCCAGCCCGCCAGCAGCTTGCGTCGGCCGTCGAGGGCCGAGGTGCCGGTCGGCCACTCGTCCGCGCCCAGGTAGCAGGCGCCCGCGTCCCGCGACCAGAACGGCTCCAGGCAGTGCAGGCGCAGGTGGTCACGCAGCTCCGGCGGCTCGACCGCGGCCAGCGCCGCCTCCCAGCCCTCCTCGACCCGCCGCAGGCCTCCCGAGCCGAACGAGGCCAGCGCCGGCAGGCGGTGCGTGAACGTCGCCATGCGCATGGCGTCGTGCAGGGTGCCGTCCGTGGCCAGGCGCAGCAGCGCCGAGATGCGATAGTTCAGCCGCTTCGCCGACTGGGCCGTCAGGTCGAGGCCGTGGCGGGCGAGCAGCACGCCCAGGTCGGCGCCGCGCACGAGCATGTCGGCATCGGCTGCCCGCACGTCGGCGAGGAACGCCGCCGGCAGCACGTCGTCGGCCCACTCGACCGCGAACAGCGAATTGGCCAGGTCGAACTCCCAGGCGAGGGCCTGATGGTCGTCGTCGAGATAGCAGGCGTCGACGGCTGGTAACGCGACCGGGGCAGACGACGCGAGGGCGGCCGGGGTGAGCCAGCTGGCCGGGAGCAGGAACTCGTCGAGGGTGTCGCCGCCGTAGTAGGCGTCGTAGGAGCCGGCAGGGAAGTCGGACCGCCCGAGCAGGACGGCGAACGCAAACGTCAGGTCCACGCCACGCAGTCTGCACCAGGGGTACGACAAAAGACGGGCGGGGATCCAAGACGATCCCGGTGTGGACGCGGGCCCAGTCCAGCAGACCGGCATCGACGTGGTTGACCGCACATGGATATGATCAGCGGGGAGGTTGCTTCCCATAGGCTGTGGACATCAGGCAGTGCGGACGGCCAGCCGACCTCATCAGACCGGCAGAGGCTTCTTGCCGAGTCCCTTGATCGAGGCACGGACCTTCTTGCCCGGGCCGAGCAGGGCGAAGCAGCGCTGGTGGCGGTCGCCGGAGTCCCACTGGAACTTGCCCATGCCGTCCCAGGCGAGCCCGACGTCTTCGCGGGTGTTGAACTGGGCGTCGGTGAGACCCATGAACATGGCCACCACGGGCCAGCAGTGGTCGGTCGTCCACTTCTCCAGCACGGCGACGGCGGGGAGCGCGCCGCCGCCGACGCCGACCTGGATGGTGCCGACGAACTCGGCCTCGTGCGGCTGCGCGCAGTCGATCGGCGTCAGCGCGGAGATCCGGTCCCACCAGCCGTTGGACGCCTTGTTGCCGACGACCTCCAGGCAGCGGATCGCCTTCGGCGCGTCCCCGGTCAGCGAACCCTTCAGCGACCCGGAAGTGAAGGACATCACGCCGTAGGCGCTGCTCAACGCGAAGATCGAGCAGACGTAGGAGCGCAGACCGCCTTCCCACGGTGCCCGGGTCGGCATCTGCACGTTGATGCCGAGCATGCCGGCGTGCCAGTCGCCGCCGGCGTAGTCACTGGCCGCTTTGCTGCAGGCCGCATACGCCGCCTGGAACCCCTCGCTGCCCGCCGCGGGCGGTTCGGACGCCTGCGCGGCGTTGCCCTCGACCGTGCCGATCAGCACGACCTCGAGCGTGTGCCCGCGGTCGCACTCGATCGGTGCGGCCCGCACGAAGGCCGGGTCGAACGGCATCTTCGACGGACTGTCCAGGCACATCCCGACGCTCGGCAGATCGAACTTCGGCGTTGCCATCAGCTGCCAGTCATCGACCAGGTCGCCGTCGGCGCCGGGAACGCGCAGACCGCAACCCGACACCCCGATCAGAACCCCGACGAGCACGGCGGCGATCGCCGTCCGGGCAGGCATCATCGTCATCTCTCGTTCCCCCATGAACCCACCGAACAGTGGAGATCACGACTGTCTCCGCCGCGTCCCGGGTTGTCAACGGCCGGACGGCTACCTTCTGATCCAGGACATCGCCGCAGCTGCCGGGTAAGGGTGCTCGAGATCGACGTCGCGCGGGCAGGCCGCGTAGCGCGATGAGCCACCACAACGGGAACAGCAGCTGAGGCTCTCGCCACCGCGATCACGCTCGGCCTGCAGCACGGTGCACCGCCGGAGGTGTATGCCGATGCGCCGCGCCGGCTGCATCTCGACCCGCCAGCCGGCGAAGACGGGGCCCGGCAGGCGGCGGATGCTCTGGCGGATTCGCTCACGCGTAGACGCTGCTGCGCCTCAGCCCGCCGGAGTCCGATGTCCGAAAACTGCGCCGTATGATCCCGGTGGTGACCGCTACGACGACGGCATCCCCCGGACAGATGGCGCGGCGACTCGCCGGCCGGGTTCAGGGACCGATGTGAATACCGACCTCGCCGGCCTGCGCAAGGGCGACCTCGACACCCGGGAGGAGCACCTCTACCGGCTGCTCGACCGGGCCCGCGACCACGGCGATCCGTCGGCGATCGCGGCGCTACGAGCAATGGTTCGCGACTACCCCGACTACCATCGGTCGCTCTACACCCGGGCCATGAATCAGGCGGCCGTGTTCGCGGACCCCGGTCTGCACGAGCCGCTGCTCGAGGCGCTGGCCGACACGCGGTACAACTGCCAGGCCTGGGCGGCGATGGGCTGCGCCGCGATGGACGTCCGCGAGTCCGTGCCGCAGCTGATCGAACTCCTTGATCATCCGCAGTGGATCGCCGTGGACGAGGCGATCAAGGCGCTCGGCGTGCTCGGCGACGTCTCCACCGTCCCAGCGCTGCGCCCGCTGCTCGGCGACGGCGCCGAGTGGGTGCGCCAGCGTGCCGCCGACGCGCTCGCGAAGATCGGCGGCGCCGAGGCCCTGGAGGCGTTGTGGGACGAGTTCGAGCACCGTCGTTTCGCGCGGATCGGCTACATCGCCAGCGGCCTGGCCCTCTTCACGCCGGACATCATCCCACGGCTGGTCGAGGCGGCCGCGGACCCGGATCCGAACCGTCGCTACTGGGCCGCGGTCGCCCTCGGCTCGACCGGCGACGAGCGGGCCGTGCCGACCCTGGAGCGTCTGCAGGCCGAGGACCGCGGCGCGACCGTCTTCGACGGCGAGGTCCGCGTCGCGGCGAAGAAGGCCCTACGCACCGCGCGGCGCATCCAGGCTGCCATCGCCGCGCGCGGGCCAGGCATAGAGGCGGCAACCGCCGACCGCCGGGCCGGGCGTGCGTCTCAGCCTGAGTGAACGCGTCCGATCCGCCAGATAGCCCATCCCCATGTGGCCGTGCTGTGGCTGGCAGACGGCCCCTCGATTGTGGGCACAGCGCGGGTACTTCCCGCTCATCGTGCCCGGCTCGACGTCGTGACTGGCCGTGGTCGTCGAGGCATGGCCGAGGCATCCCGGGGTAGCGTCAAAAACGAGCAGTCGCCCCGAGCGGACGGAGTTCACACCCGTGGCTGGCCGTGAACCGCCGGTGCTCGTGGCGTCGGCCGTGGGAATGGATTTCCACCGTCGATGAGGAGAGGACTCCCGCCGTGAGCAAGCTTCTGGACAAGGCCAAGGAACTCTTGACCAAGCACGACCGCAGTGTCGACAAAGGCTTGAACAAGGCCGGCGAGCAGGCCGACCAGCGCACTGACCAGAAGTACACCGAACACATCGACAAGGGTGTACAGGAGGCCAAGAAGCACACGGGAGAGAGCGACACGACCAAGTAGGGCATCAGCGTCGACGGAAGATCGTTGCGTGGATGGTAATCGGTCGCTCCGACGATGGAGCGGTCCAGTCCGGCCTCACGCTGCCACCGTGACGTCCCAGCGCCCGTCGGCAGTGTGAACCTGTCCAACACCCATCACCTGGGTGCCCTCCGGCGCACGGCTGGGAGCCGGCGACTACTTGTCCTCCTCTGGATGGCGTACGCCTAGATGGGCAGGCATATGACGGAGGGGGTAAGGTAAGACTGGGTGGGAGTTTGTCGCCGGCGATTGGCGACGGACGCGTTCCCACCATTATCAGGAGGAACGTGTGGCTCGCGGTACCGTCAAGTGGTTCAATTCCGAAAAGGGCTTCGGCTTCATCCAGCAGGATGACGGAGGAGCGGACGTCTTCGTCCACTACTCGGCCATCGCTAGCGGTGGATACCGTGAGCTCACGGAAGGCCAGAAGGTTGAATACGAGGTGACCCAGGGGCAGAAGGGTCCGCAGGCGGAGAACGTCCGCGGCGTCTGACCGGTCCCCGGCAGAACCCCTAGCGAAGCCTGAGCGCCCGCACAGTCTCTGTGCGGGCGCTCAGTCCGTCTCCGTCGTGACCAACTGATCGGGCGGGTTCAGCAGCGCTCGATGGGTCGCCGCCGTCCCTCGAAGGTCATCGAACCGTCTGGCCGGCGCGGGGCGTAATGAATCGCTGGAGCGGTAGGGCGATGAGCAGTGCGACCGCAACCAGGAGGCCGCTGACCCACACCGGGCCGAGGTCGCCAGCACCGGCCCCGAGGGTTGCTGCCGCAATGACGGGGCCGCCAGCAGCACCGATGTTGAGCGCCGCCGTTGCATACGAACCTCCCATGGTGGGAGCGCCTGCCGCCTCGTAGAGCACCCTGGCGATCAGGGTGCTGCCCAACGCGAAGGACAGCGTGCTCTGCACGAACACGAGGAGCAGAAGCGCTACCGGCTGGGCAGCCTGGGTCGCCAATGCGACCCAGCCGAGCAGCAGCAACGGGCCACCGACTGCGATCACGATGCCGGGACGCTGATCGGAGAGCCGTCCCGCGAGGGTGACGCCGACGAAAGACCCAACCCCAAAGAGCACCAGTACGACCGGGACCCACTGCTCGCCCAGGCCAGTGGTGTCAGTCACGATCGGTGCCAGGAAGGTGAACGTGGCGAAAGTGGCAGCGTTGACCAAGGCGCCGAGCAGCATGACCAGGACCAGCCTGGGCATCACGAGCTGGGCAATCTCGTCCCGAAGGGACGTGCCATCCGGAGCGTCCCGAGGGATCTTTCCGACACGGGCCGGGATGCCCTTCACGACACCGACGGCAGCGGGAAGGCAGAGCAGTGCGATCGCCCAGAAGGTTGCCCGCCAGCTGAGCACCGTGCCGAGCAGCGCACCGCCGGGAACTCCAGCGATGGTAGCCGCCGTCGTACCCGAGAGCAGCACCGCCAGCGCGCGCCCTCGCTGGTCAGATGCGACGAGCGTGGTCGTCGTGCTCAGTGCCACAGCCAGGAAGCCCGCGTTGGCCAGGGCGGCGACCACCCGGGTGGCAAGCAGAACCGCGAAACTCGTTGTGAGAGCGCCTACGACGTGGGACACGGCGAAAACCAGGACAAAGCCCAGCAGGCCGGCGCGGGCAGGCCACCGGCGCGCAAGCGCCGCCATGAGCGGCGCGCCGACGATCATCCCGACAGCGAACGCCGAGGTCAGAAGCCCGGCTGCCCCGACCGAAACGTCGAGGCTTGTGGCGATGTCCGGCACCAGGCCGGCGAGCATGAACTCCGAGGTGCCCATGGCGAAGATCGCCACGGCAAGCAGGTACAGCGGCAGAGGCATCAAGAACTCCGAGGTGAGAGAGAACGAGGAGACGTCTCGTCACCGCGGCCAGCGCCCCAAGGGTGCGCGCGAATGTCCCATGCAGCGGAGAAGTGCTGGGAAGCAGGCTAGGAACTCAGCGGTTCAGGGGGCTGACGGCGTGACCGAAAGCCCCCACCTTGGATGCCTCAGGGCTCGACATGTCGCAAACGTTACCTAAACTCACCGGTCATCACGCAACCGGGTTCCGCCCGGCACGTCCAGGCGCCCCAGCAAGACGTACTGATCCGCGGAGTCGGTCATCCCACACTCCTCGCCTGGCAGGTGCATCGCCCTTCACCTCTCAGCTGACACTTCGTAGCAGGTGGCGATCGCGGCGGCGCGGTTGCGCAGGGCGGTGCGCAACCACTGCGGGGCCAGGGCTTCCGCGTTCGTGGCGAGCTGCCACAGCGCCCATTCGGCGTGTCTCGGATCTTGGAAGGTCACCTCCAGCCGCAGCCAGCCGTCTGTGTCGGCTTCCTCCGCGTGGACGGCCAGCGCGGTGCCCACCAAGTCCTCTCGCCGCGTCGGGTTCACCCGGACCAGCACGGTGACTTGGTCGCCGCCGGTCCGAAACCGCGTGCTGCGTTCCTGCCAGGCCCGGTCCAGATCGACCCGGTCCGGTCGCTGTGCGGGTTCGGCGAGTTCCTCGGCGGCCAAGACCCGGGACAGCCGGTAGGTGCGGTCCACGCCTGATTTCATCGCCAGCAAGTAGCCCTGGTCGCGCACGGTGACCAGGCCGATCGGATCCACCGTGCGCCACTTCGGGGTCTGACCCACAGCCGCGTAGTGGATGCGCAGCTTGTGTCCGGCGAACACCGCGCGCCGAACCTCGGCCACGATGGTGTCGGACACCTCCTCGGCGACCAGCCGGCGCGAGAGGAGGTCGGTCTCCGGGTCGATGAGCAATCGCTCGATCGCGCCGGCCGCGGTGTCCCGATAGCTTTCGGGCAGCGCGTCGACCACCTTGAGCATGGCCGAAGCGAGCGCGGAGCCGAGACCGAATGCCTGCGCGCCGCGCCGCGATCCGGCGACCAGCAGGGCGAGCGCTTCGTCGTGGTTCAGTCCGGTGAGCTCGGTCTGGAAGCCGGGCAGCAACGCGAAGCCGCCGTGCCGGCCGCGTTCGGCGTAGACCGGGACGCCGGCCGCGGACAGCGCCTCGATGTCGCGCAGCACGGTGCGGGTGGATACCTCCAGCTCGCGGGCCAGCGTGGCCGCCGTCAGCTGACCGCGCTGGCGCAGCAGCAGCACCAGCGAGACCAACCGGTCGGCCCGCATACGAAAACTATGCCAGAAATACACGACACAGGATGTCGTGATTGGCTGAGAGGCTCACCGGCACGTGGGTTTGAGTCCCAGCGTGCCCACGCTCTCGACGAATGGAGCTGAGATCGTAATGGATCGATCGCCGGTCAACCCGTGGACGTGGTCGGTGGAGTTGGGGTACAACCAGGGTGAGATCGTCTCCGGGCACACCCGGACCCTGTACTGCTCCGGGCAGACCGCGATGAGCGGCGACGGCAAGCCCCAGCATGCCGATGACATGGCGGCACAGTTGGCGCTGAGCCTCGACAACCTGGAGGCCGTTCTCGGCGAGGCCGCCATGTCCCTCGCGGACCTCGTCCGGCTCAACGTCTACACCACCGACGTCGATCGGCTCTTCGAGCACTACGGCGTGCTGGCGTCGAGGTTGGGCGCCGCCGGGGTAGCGCCGACCACCACGATGCTCGGGGTGACACGGCTGGCGATCCCCACCCTGATGGTCGAGCTCGAGGGGACCGCCGTCGCGTGATGCGACCTCGCCGCATCAGGTAGGGCTGCCGGTTGAACCGGCACGAGCAGCAGGTGGGTGATTTCCGGTGCTCAGCATGGCGACAATCGGCGTCTACGGCTTTGACGGCGAGTCCTTCCTGCAACGACTGCGGCACGCGGACGTCCGCCTGCTGCTCGACGTGCACCAGCGCCGCGGTGCCCGCGGACTCCCCCATGTTCGCCCTCGCACTGCTGTGTCACGAGGCGGGGGAAGGGCTGCCTGCGGTGGTGGACGCGGATGGCGTAGCCGGCGCCGGGGACTGTGATGCTCCGCCGGTAACGGCGCGGCAGCGTCCGTCCCACTCCTGCATGCGAATCAGCGCTGGAGCGCTCATGCCCTCGCGGCTGGCCGTGGTTGCGAACGCGATCCCGCGAATGCAGACCAGCGCCACATTTGGGAAGTTGTCCGCGTTGCGGTAGACCTCGACGTAGTCGACGTCGGAGATCTTGTCGGGGGCGGCACCCTCCTTGCCGCCGCGGTCGCCGAGCTGGTCCGAGCAGCCCGCCAGCGCCAGCAACAAGACGGTCAGTGCGGCGAGCGTCCGCCCGCGCCGCCGGGTCACTTGGCACTCGGGCAGGTGGGGTCCCATTCGGGAACTCGAACCAACGACGGGGCAGCGTTGGAGTCTTCGCCGCGAGGACCACTGGAGGTCGCCGCGAACGCGATCCCACGGATGCAGATGCGGGCCACGTTTGGGAAGTTGTCCGCGTTGCGGTAGACCTCGACGTAGTCGACGTCGGAGATCTTGTCGGGGGCGGCACCGTCCTTGCCGCCGCGGTCTCCGAGCTGGTCCGAGCAGCCGGCCAGTGCCAGCATCATCGCCACAGCCGACGCGGCCGCGCCGAATGTCCGTACCCGCTTCAATAGTCCCCCCGCTCCCCTTCGGATCGAACAAGCTTGTGGCGGCGAAATCACCGGCGCGGCGCTCCACCGCCGAGCGCACGGCCGTGCAGCAGGCCGGACTCACCAGAACAACGCCCGCCACCAAGACGATAGCTGGCGCACTCAACTCGCCAGCCCCGCAGACCCGCTGGCTCGGGTATCCGCCGGCATGCCGTCAGGTCTTGGCCGTCGGCGACGGAACGCGGTACACCGTGACTCACGGTCGTCGTCCGAAGGACGGTAGTTGTCCGGCAGCGGCACCGACCATGCACCGGTCCGCTGCACGATCTGACGCAGGTCCTCGACCGTCAGCAGGCTGCCGTCGATGAGCATCTCGTGGCCAAGGCCGTACCACAGCGCGACGCGCGACGAAGGCATGCGAGACCAGGCCGGTACCTATCCGGGATCTTGACGACCTTGGCGGTGAACGGACGCGATCCGCTACCCTTAAAGATATGTTTGAGAGTGAGGGCCTCGGCCTACGTGCGGTGGCCCATCCGCTGCGGCTTCGGATCTTGTCGCTGCTGTCAGGCGAACAACTCAGTGCATCGGAGATCGCCCGGCGCCTCGGCGAGAGCGCGGCGAACGTCAGTTTTCACCTGCGCAAGCTCCGCGAGGCCGGTCTGGTCGAGTTGGCCGGAGAGGAGCGAATCCGGGGCGGGGTGGCGAAGCTCTACCGCCACAACCCGGCATCCGGTGAGCGCTTGCGAATGGACGCGGACTTCCGTCTGCTCGCGCAGGGAATGGGGCAGGAACTGGCGCGGCGTGCGCTCGATGCGGCCCCGGACTCGGTGCCCGTGTTCACCGACTTCGAGGGTTGGGTCGACGCCGATACCGCTGAGCGCGCCGTAGAACTCGCAAGGGAGTTGGGGAAACTGCTGCACGCCGGAGCGCGCCCGCCGGGCGACGGTAGCGTGCGCCTGGCGGCCTCGCTCGCGGTGTTCCGCGTCAGGGAGCCGTGATGGGTCGCTCCTACCTCGCCATCCTGAACGCATCGGGCGCATGGCGTGTGTTCATCCCCTCGGCGCTGGGGCGGATGTCCTTCGCCACGGTCACACTCAGTTGCGTCGTCCTGGTCGCCCACGTTACCGGTTCGTATGCGGTGGCAGGCCTCGCGAGCGGGGCGCTGGGCCTCGCCAATGTCGTCGCCGCACCGTTCCGCGCCCGTCTCGTGGACCGCACGGGGCAGCGGTTCGGCCTTCGCCTCTTGGCGGTCGGCTACACGGTAGGAGTCACCGCCCTTGTCGTGAGCGCCACGTCAGGAGCGGCGGAGTTCGTCCTGGTCACCTGTGCGGCGGCGGCAGGGTTGTCGGCTCCGCCCGTGGGCGCGGCCATGCGGATGCGGTGGAGGCTCCTGGTCGCCGACCCCGGCCAGGTCGCTCGCGCCTACAGCCTGGATGCCGTCAGCGAGGAGGTTGTCTACGCACTCGGGCCGGTCGTCGCCGGGCTCGTCATGGCACTTACCGTCCCACAGGCGGGCCTCGCGACCTCTGCCATGCTCGCGCTTGTCGGCTGCTTCCTCATGACCGCGAAGGCGACCAGCCCGCCGCCGGGTGCTTCGTCCGCGTCACAGAGCGCAGCCCGACCACGGTTGCTCGGCGTTCGGGGTTTTGTGCCCACCCTCCTTTTGACCGCTTCGACCGGCATCGTGGTCGGAAGCATCGGCGTCATCGTCCCCGCACAGGTGGTCCCCGACGACACGCTCGCCGGACTCCTGCTCGGTGCTCTCGCGCTCGGCAGCGGCATCGGCGGCCTCACCTACGGTGCGCGCAACTGGCGCTCATCGGCACGCGCGCGACTGCTCGGCCTCGCGGCCGCGATGACGGCGGCCTGCGCCGCCCTCGCCGTACTGCCCTCCGGCGCCCTTCTCGCACTCGGCCTCATCGTCGCCGGGCTCGCGCTCGCTCCCGCGATGGTGTCCGGCTACCTCGTCGCCGACACCCTGACCGGCGACGAGACGCGCATGGAGGCACACACCTGGGTCAATACCGCTGTGAATGCGGGCGCGGCGGCGGCCTCTGCCCTTGTCGGAGTCGTCCTGGACAACTCGACCCCGGCATGGGCCTACGGCACGGGCGCGCTCATCGCGGCAGCCCTCATCCTGCTCGGCGCTCTGGCTTCACTGAGGCCGTGGTGGCCGACGTCGTCGGGATCGGCGTCGGTGGTGACCTCATCCAGCCAGGCCCGGACGTAGCAGCGGAGGCCCTTCGACCCGGTGCCAGCTGAGCGGCGTTGCCATGCCGAGTCGGATAGGCCGGTGGCGACCCGGTCGGCGCGAACCCGGGTCTTGCCACCGTCGAGCGGAGCCCGGTGACCGCGAGACACGGCCAGCACATAACCCAGCCGGTATTGCCGCAGGTGAGCACGGAAGGCCCGGCTCAGAGCCTGATGATCGCCGCGTCCCACTGGCCGTGCAGGTCCTCCCAGACCGTCAGCACCTCGCCGAACGGCAGCGGGTTGCGCTCGGGCTCGTCGAGCCGGTCGAGCTCGACCCCTTGCTCCGCCAGCTCGTCGATCACGCGCTCGGCGTCTGCGAGGGAACCGTCGGTCACCAGCCGGATGTGACCGACGTTCCAGTCGGCGGTCCCGGCCGGGAAGTCGCGGCCCTCGACCCAGTCCGGGCCGACGGCGAACAGCGTGCGGCTGCCGTCGACGAGCAGCGGGCCCTCGTCGGACATAGCGACGGAGTGGTGGACTGCCGCGACGTTGATAATCACGGCGACAACAACGGCTCGATGGCCAAGCCGCCACGTGGTAGCGCTGCGCCGCCAGAGGCGCCGATCGGAGGCGGTTGTGCCGGGCGGGCTCGCCCGAGTTGATTCGTATCACGACCGCTCAGCCTGACGGTGTTTGAACAAACAGCCTGGGGCCAGAGAGCGCGGTGTGGGCGGCCCGAACTGCAGCAGCGGGTCGGCTCTGGTGAAGTCGCCGAGCGCCTGACCGGTGTCTGGTCACAGCTGCGGGCCGGCAGTTCATGCACAGTCCCAGAAGAACCGTCCTTCTCGACGGTCTGGGCTGAGAAAGGCGTACCCCGTGCCACCGCCGAAGTTGAGCGTGTACGGATCGGCGGCGTCGTAACCTTCACCGCCGTCAAGTTGGAAGAAGAACCGCCAGCCGGCGTCAATTGGTAGCACCGTCGGCTGCCATAGGCGGATCCTGCCACCCAAGTAACTGTTCGGAAGAATCTCCTCACGCGGCACAAGTGACGGGTCCGGCAGCGTCCCACGGCGTTCGGCATCCTGGCCGGCGATCTCCGCGTCGAGGACGGCCTCTGCTTCCTGTTCGAACGGAAGGAATTCGACCGCGAGTTCAACGAGCGTGCGGTCGTGCCAGGTGGGCTCGCGTCGCCACAGCGAAGGACCGGTTGTCGCTTCGGTGACCGCCAGCCACGACGGGACACGGCCACCCGGCTGGATCAGCAGCGCGTTCTCGCCGACATCGGGTCGGTAGGTCTCAGGAAAGACACCGCCTGCAATGTCATCGTCGGTCATGAACAGGTACGCCAGCCGTGCCGGGCTGCCCGGCACGGGAAACTGCCCGACGAACGTCATCGGCTCACCGGTGCTGCGCGACAGCGGCCACGCTGGGGCGTCCCACCAGAACGGCTGGCCGCCGAGTTTCGCCACAGGCGCCTGCAGGGCGGCGGACACGGGTGTGAACTGAACGTACCTCCTCCGAGGATGTGGTCAACCGGAAGAATCCGTCGCTTTGGCGACTTTGGCCTCCGTGAACTCCAGCTCGACGCAGTCGTCCACTGGCCGGAAGCCGATGCGTTGGTAGATGGCGTTGGAGGTCGGGTTGGCCAGATCCGTGTGGAGCAGCACGTGCTCAGCACCAGCGTCGATCGCCCACCGGGCGGCTGACGCGGTGGCGGCCGACGCGTACCCGTGGCCACGTGCCTCTGGCGGCGTGTAGACCACCGCGATCCGGCTCATCTCGAGCACGGGACTTCTGGCCACAGCGAGCGACACCGGCTCGCCGTCCACCTCCCACAACACGAATCCATAGCCAAGGTCGAGCCACCAAGCGATGTCGGCCTTCACGACCTCGGTGCTACGTCGGGACCGGGTGTGCGTGTCCCGGTCGAATCCTTGCCGGTACCCGGTAAGCAACGGCAGATCATCCGGATCGGCGAGCCGTGGCCGGCCAGGCACCGAGGCCGGCGGCGCGAGTTCACCGAGCCGATAGAGCATCTGGTCCGTCACAGTCCTGCTCTGGGTGCCGGTGATGCGCGTCCACTCAATGGCGAACGCCTCGGCGATCGCACGAGGGCCGGTGACGCCGGTGAGCCCCGGATCGGTCGCATGCCAACGGGAAACGATCTCGGGGATGTACTGCAGCGGGATGCCGCTGACATGGAGCGGCCGGGGCGGGGTGCGGAACGCGGCGCCGACCGCCTCCGCCGCGACCTGGAATGTGAAGAACTGCATCACGGGAAACGGGGAGTCATTCGGCCTGGCGCGCTCGGCAGCCAGGACGCTGAGGGCGACGGTGTGCCGCACCGGGTCGGCTTCGTAGACCGGGCCGGCGAGCCGCCAGAAGTCTCGCAGATCGTCGTGGAATGTCCCCTCCATGGTGGGAACTATGCCCGCGGCCCCGCCGATCCGCCGTCGATCACCGTTCGCCGCCGGGGTATACCCCCGCCCGGGCCTTCGAGGAAGCCGTTCGCAAGCGTGTCGAGCGGAGATCTATCGGCACGCATGCCGGTCGCAAAGCGCCCACCGGCATAGGACGGTGGTCGCGTCAGCAACTGGGTGCGGGGGCTCCGCCGGCCGGCGCACCTGAGGCGTCGGCGGCGATGACCGACGCTGCCGCCGACGGTGAGGCCGTCGCCTCCGCCGACGGCGACTCGGACGGTGCGGCAGACGGCGACGCCTCGGGTCCGTACAGGTGTGTGCCGGTCTGCTGGAAGTCCGACGGCCCGAGCGCGAGCCCGCCGACGACGGCCTGGTGCCCGTAGACGTCGGAGATCCGCAGCGTGACGGGCGCCGGGACGACACCGGAGGGCCCGGTCCAGACGTTGTCGACACCACGGCGCAGCGGGGTCCAGCCGGTCGGCGTCTCCAGTTCGACCGCGGCGAGGGGGTTGCCGTGGTTGTCGACGACAGCGGTGAGCGACGACCGGTTGGTGCCGCCCTTGAGCTTCACCCGCAGCGGGCCCGGCACCTCGGGGTCACGGGCCGGCTCGTAGGTGACCGGGATGATGCCGGCGCTGAGCTCGCCGATCCGCCCGAACGCCGCCTTGCTGAGGTCGATCTTCCCGCGCGGGCAGGACGGGCACTGGTCGACGACCTGCACGGTGGTCGTGGTGCCGTTGGGCCCGGTCACGGTGAGATACGACCCGCAGGCGGACCCGCCCGCGTATTCGGCCGGGCCGATCGCCACGTAGGCGTCGGTGGACGGCGCGCCGAGGTTGCACATACCGTTGCGGTTGGTGCTGTAGTAGGACGCCTTGCCGCTGATCGGCGCGGCGCAGGCGGCGTTGCCGCCGACCTGCGTGACCAGGACGATCGACAGGACCGCGGCGAGGAGAATCCCGGCAGCGGCGGGGACCGCCCAACGCAGATACCGGCGCCGGGCGACGGGCCCGGCGGCAGCGCCACCGGCGATCGCATCCGCCGGGCCATCCGCGACCGCACCCGCCGACGCTGGACCGGCCGCGCCCGGGTGCCGGATGACGACCGTCTCCCCGCCGAGGCTGTCGGTCCTGCCGGCGTCCGCGATGACAACGGTCTCCTCGCCCAGGTCCGCGCCCGCGCCGCCGATGACCACCGTCTCGCCGCTCAGGCCGTCACTGGTGTCCGCGCCGGCGCCCATGGCGCCGATGACGACCGTCTCCCCGCCGAGGGCATCGGTCCTGCCGGCGTCCGCGATGACCACCGTCTCGCCACCGGAACCGTCGCCCGCGCCGCCGATGACCACCGTCTCGCCGCCGAGGCCGTCGCCCTTGTCCACGGGCTTGGCAGCGGTGTCACCCGCGCTGTCATCCTTGTGCCCGTCGGCGAAGTTGTCGGCACTCATGTCGGCATCCCGTCGGCGTTCATGCACACGGACCCTAAGCCACCCGCCCGGCCCGCCACGAATCGACGCCCACCACTCAGGACGACACGTACACGAGTAGTCACTCTCAGTCGGCAGGCGGATCCGCGAGAGGCCAGCCGCCCGCGGCGAGCCGGGCGGAGACCCGCGCGACGTCCTCGTCGGAGGCCTTCTGCAGTACCGAATCATTGATCATTTTCTCGATGTCCTCGACGGTGATCGGGTCGGCGGACAGCACGGACCGGCCGGCGAGCTCCTGCGCGATGCGGTGCACCTCCACGTCGGTGAGCTTGCGGCGCAGCAGGCCGAGCAGGGCGACGTAGTCCTGCCGGGGCACGCCGGCGGGGTAGCCGGCGCGCAGCCATTCGACGGTGCGGGTGACGAAGTTCGAACGGGTCGAGTCCACCCCGGGGTCCTCACTTGTCGGTGATCGTCGGGTAGACGTGCTCGAAGCTCAGCTCCCTGCCGAAGCCGGTCGCGACGATGTACGTGAGGCCCAGCGCCACGCCCAGCAGCACCACCACGAAGCAGAGCCAGCCGAGGACGGTGCCGACCGGGCGCGGGGCCGAGTCGGCGCCGCCCGTGCCGTAGGCGAGGGAGCGGATGCCGAGGGCGAAGAGTGCCGGCAGCCCGGCGCCGAGGACGAGGCTCGCCAGCAGAATCTTCCAGGCCTCTCCCAGAGCGAATCCGAGGTTGTGCATGTCGGTGCCCTCTCAGTGCGCCGAGGCAGCCGGCCGCGGCACGGCGCCCCACTCGTCGTTGACGTTGGTGTGGTCGACCGGGGTGCGGCGGGAGCGCTGGTACACGTACCCGGCCAGCAGCACCAGGACCGCGACGATCACGGCCGCCCCGGCGAGGCCGCCGATCAGGTGCCCGATCCACCACATGGCACCACCGGTCACGGCGGCCGCCGGCAGCGTGAGCAGCCACGCGGCGACCATCCGACCGGCGACCGCCCAGCGCACCAGCGCGCCGGGCCGGCCGACGCCGGAGCCGAGGATCGAGCCGGTGGCGACGTGCGTGGTGGACAGCGCGAAGCCGAGATGGCTGGAGGCGAGGATGACCGCCGCGGAGCCGGACTCGGCGGCCATTCCCTGCGGCGGGGCGATCTCGACGAGGCCCTTGCCGACGGTACGGATGATCCGCCAGCCGCCGAGGTACGTGCCGAACGCGATCGCCACCGCGCACGCGGCCTTCACCCAGAACGGGATGTTCGTCGTGTCGGTCCACTCCCCCGCCGCGATCAGCGCGAGCGTGATCACACCCATCGTCTTCTGCGCGTCGTTGGTGCCGTGGGCGAGCGAGACGAGCGAGGCGCTGCCGATCTGCCCCCAGCGGAAGCCGTTGTCGGTGAACCGCTGCGCCACGCCGCGGGTGATCCGGTAGATGAGCCAGGTGCCGCAGGCGGCGACGACCCCGGCGACGACCGGCGACATGACGGCCGGTAGGAGCACCTTGCCGACCAGGCCGTCGAGCTTCGTGCCGTCGCCGTTCCAGTTGACCCCGGTCCAGCCGAGGCCGGCGATCGTGGCGCCGACGAGCCCGCCGAAGAGCGCGTGCGACGAACTGGAGGGCAGGCCCAGCAGCCAGGTGAGCAGGTTCCAGACGATGCCGCCGACCAGGCCGGCGAGGATGATGAGCAGCAGCGCGGAACCGCCGTCACCGAGCAGGGCCGCCCGTGGTGCGCCGCTGGTGTCCTGGATCTTCACGACGGAGTTGGTCACGGTGAGCGCGACCTCCACCGACAGGAAGGCGCCGGCCAGGTTCAGCAGCCCGGAGAGCGTGACGGCGACCTTGGGCCGGAGAGCGCCGGTGGCGATGGAGGTGGCCATCGCGTTCGCGGTGTCGTGGAAGCCGTTGGTGAAGTCGAACGCCAGCGCGGTGACGATCACGAGAACCAGGATCACGGTGCTCTCAGTCACCACCCGATCGTCACGCCGTTCCCGGCACCGCTCCACCGGAGGGAGCCCACGTCGCCGGAAGTTCACGTAATGGTCATCCGGGCTCCCCAGTGGGCCCTGTGGACGGCCCCTCAGATGGTCATCGTGGGGTGTTCCCGTCCGGTACGAAGGCCGGTCCGTGTCCGGGCACCACCACGTCCGCCACCGCCAGCACCCGTTCCCGGCCCGTGTGCAGGGCGTCCATGTCGGTGGCGTACGGGTCGTCGGCCGAGGTCGGCGTGGTCCACAGGTGGGTGAACGCGACCACGCCGTCGGCGGTGCCGACCAGGGTCGTGATGTCCTGTGGCGTGTGGCCCGGTGTCCTGATGAGCCGGACCGACGGGGACAGCTGCCAGCCCTCGGCGTCCCGGTCCTCCCACCGGTCACCCTGGTAGATCGCCCAGTGGTCGTGGAAGCGGGCGTTGGGGAACAGCGCCGCGTTGAGGGTGTGGTCAGGGTGGTGGTGGCTGAACACCACGTCGGTGACGGCCTCCGGCGCCACCCCGAGCTGGCGCAGCCGCGCGAGGATGAGCTCCCGGTCGCCGACCATGCCGGGGTCGGTGACGAGCAGCGTGTCACCGTCGCGGACGAAGCCGACCGTGCTGGCGACGCCACGCCCGAGGTAGCCGGTGTTGAGCAGCACGTAATGGACGCGCTCGCCACGGCGCTGCTCCGCCGTGCCGGTCTGGTCCCCCTTCCCGAGCCGGGGCCCCAGCCGCCCGCCGACGGCGACGCGTGGGTCACCACGCTGGAGGCCGACCTCGCCGCGCGGGGCTGGCTGCTCGACACCACGCTGCGGGCACGGTTCGCGCGGCTCGACCCGGCGACCCGGCTGCGCTGGGCCGACTGGGTGCAGGCGGTCGCCGACGCGATGGTGGGCGCCGACCGTGACCACGTGCCGCTCTTCCGCCGGTTCCCGGAGACTCCGGAGGATCCCGCGCTGCTGTACCGGCGGCGCCTGCTGGTCCTGCTGTTCCAGCCGGGTGAGCCGGGCTGCCTGATCTGCGGCCGGTCCGGCGTGCTGCACCCGCTGGACCCGTGCGCCCACCTGGTCTGCACCGAGTGCTTCAGCCCGGAGCGGTTCAGCGCCTGCCCGATCTGCGGCCGCCGGACCGCCGCCGGCACCGCATACCTGCCGGTGGCCGCGATCCGCGCGGCCGCTGCCGGCCCGGCGGCGGACTTCGCGGATCCGCAGAGCCCGGCAGGTCCCGCCGTGCCGCGCGTGCTCGCCGCCGCGATCGACGCCGACCGGCTCACCCTGGCGATGGGTGGCGAGGTGGCCGACGGCTCCGTCGCCCTGCTCGCCGACGGCCGGGCCGCCGCACCGTGGACCGCGGCCACGGCCGCCGATCTCCTGGCGGCGCTGGTCCCGGGATGAAACATCGGCCGGACGTGTCGAGGACGGCGCCTCCCGCTCGTCGTGCAAGGAGAAACCCGTTGCCGACACATCCAGGAGGCCGTGATGGCACTACCGGAGATCGTCAGTCGTGAGGAGTGGCTCGCCGCCCGGACGGCGCTGCTCGGACGGGAGAAGGAGGTCACCCGGAGGATCGACGCCGTCAACGCCGACCGGCGACGCCTGCCGATGGTGCGTGTCGACACGCCGTACCGCTTCCGGGGCAAGGACGGCGAGGTCACGCTCGCCGACCTGTTTGAGGGGCGCAGGCAGCTGATCGTGCAGCACGTGATGTTCGGCCTGTCGTGGGACGACGCCTGCCCGAGCTGCACGGCGTCGGTCGACGAGCTGTCGGTGGGGGTGCTGCGGCACCTCGCCGCGCGGGACACGACGTTCGTGCTGGTCTCGCGCGCGCCGTACGAGAAGCTGGACGGCTACCGGGCCCGCCGCGGGTGGACGGTCCCGTGGTACTCCTCGCACGGGACCGGGTTCAACTTCGACTTCGACGTGAGCTTCGACCCGGACGTGAAGCCGCAGGTCTACAACTACCAGCCGCTGCCGGTGGTCGACACGCCCGAGTTGCCGGGGCTCAGCTGTTTCCTGAAGGACGGCGACGAGGTCTTCCACACGTATTCGACGTACGCCCGCGGCGCGGACCACGTCGGCAGCGCGTACGGCTTCCTCGATCTGACCGCGCTCGGGCGGCAGGAGGCGTGGGAGGAGCCGACGGGCCGGGTCGACAACCCGCGGGTGGCGATCCCCGACTTCAGCTGACGCCCGGCGTGCGTGACCATGTCGGGATGGCCGAACAGTACATCTCAGCGTTCGCGATCGACGCCGACGGCTTCCACGGCATGGTCGGCTCCGGCGACGACGCCCTGGTCCGGGCGGCGCTCGGCAGGATCGAGGGGCTCCGGGAGGACGACCGGCTGCTGCGGGCGACCACGCCGGCCGAGGTCGAGCCGGCGTTGCGCGAGATCGTCGACGGCCGGCTCGACCCGTCCCGCCCCGGCGGGTACGGGTGGCTGCTGGAGCTCCTCGGCCCCACCGCAGGGGAGCCGCTCGGGTCGGTCGTCCTGCCGGGCCGCGGCTGGCACCGGCTGCGGAAGGCGTTTCGCGCCTGGGACCTGCCGGCCCTCGCCCGCCTGTGGAAGCGGCCCTGGGCGTTCCCGTGGCGTGACGCGGCGCCGGACCGGGACCCGTGGCCGTTTCCCATGCTCGCGTCGAAGGCCGAGCTCGACCGTGTCCACGCCGAGCTCGCCGGCTTCGACACCGACCGGATCCACGACGACTACGATCTCCTGCCGTCCGGTGACGACGATGACGCCGAGGAGGCCGCGTGGCTGGTCGGCGAGCAGCTCCCGGCCTGGGTGGACGGCGCCCGCGGCCGGGGTCGCGAGCTGCTGCTCATCCGTGACGGCGGCAAGTGACCCGGCCGGTTCGCGGCCGGCGGGGCAACCGGATCGGCCCGGCCGCCATAGACTCCCCGCGTGATCTGGGATGCGTGGCCGCCGGCCGAGGTCGCCCGGCGGCTGGCGAAGGTCCGGTCGCCCTGGTACGTCGCGGGCGGCTGGGCGCTCGACCTGTGGCGCGGTGAGAACACCCGGCCGCACGAGGACATCGAGATCGCGGTTCCGGCGGCGGCGTTCGGCGAGATCCGGGCGGCGCTGCCCGGGTTCGTGTTCGAGGTGGCCGGCGACGGGGAGCTGTGGCCGCTGAACAGCCCCGCGTTCCACGAGCACCATCAGACCTGGGTCCGCGCGCCGGAGACCGGCCGCTACCACCTCGACGTGTTCCGCGAGCCCCACGACGGCGACGTCTGGATCTGCCGCCGTGACCCGGGCATCCGCCGGCCGTACCGGGACATCATCCGCCACACGGCCGCCGGGGTGCCGTACCTGGTGCCGGAGATCGTGCTGCTGTTCAAGGCGAAGGCGGTCCGCCCGAAGGACCAGGCCGACTTCGACGCCACGCTGCCGCGGCTCGACCCGGGCCGCCGCGCGTGGCTCTACGCGGCGCTGACCCGGATCGCCCCCGGCCATCTGTGGCTGCACCGCATCGAGCTGTGACCCGCAGGCGCCAGGGTGCTTCTCGCCGGGAGCGGCTATAGAGGCTTCTCGAACCAGTGGTGGGCGTAGCGCTCGGTGTTGTACGGCTCGACCTCGCGGTAGCCGGCACTGCGGTACATGCTGATCGCCTCCCGCAGGTTGCGGTTCGTGTCCAGCCGGACCGCGGTCCAGCCGCGCTCGGCGGCGTAGTGCTCCAGCTCGGTCAGCATGCGACGGCCGACGCCGAGCCCGCGGACCGAGCCGGCGACCCAGAGGCGCTTGATCTCGGCCGGCCCGCCGGGGTGCAGCTTGACGGCGCCGCAGCCGACCGGCTCGGACGACAGCGTCGCCAGCAGGAACCCGCCCGCCGGCGGGACGAACTCGTCGTCGGCGGCGGGGGTGCTCAGCGCCGGATCGAAGCCGTCGTCGAAGCGCTGGGCGATCTCCCGAAAGTAGGCGCGCACGCAGGCGCGGGCCCGCGGGTCACCGACCGCGCACGGCTCGATCACCACCATGCTGGCGATCAGGAGCCGCTCGACCTCGGTCATGGCGGCGGTGAGGCGGCTGCGCTGGGCTTCGTTGAGCGGCCGGAGGATCGACCAGGCGAGCTCGTCGGAGCGCTCGTCGAGCTCCCGCCACTCGGCGTGGCCGGCGTCGGTGAGCCGGGCCTCGCGGACCCGGCCGTCGCCTTCGGACGGGCCGACGACCACGAGCCCGTCGCCCTCGAGGGCGCGCAGGAGCCGGCTGAGGTAGCCGGAGTCGAGGCCGAGCCGGGTGCGTAGGGCGGCGACCTCTTCCCCGTCCGGCCCGATCTCCCACAGCAGGCGTGCCTGCGCGAGCGGCCGCCCCCGCTCCATGTAACCGTCCTCGAGCGCGCCGACGCGCTGGGTCACCGTGCGGTTGAAGCGGCGGACGGCCGCGACCAGATCCGTGTCCACATACCTGACTTTAGTCAGCAATCATCTGGCGGTGGGAGCCCTCCGGTAGTTCAATTGGCCGACATGAGGATCTACCGGGGCGGCAGCGCGTACCACCTGGTGACCATGGGCGACGGCGTCGAGGCGGTCGACCGGGCGCTCACCGCGGCGGGGCTGATGTTCACCCGCACCCCGACCACGGTCGCCTGGCCCGGCGGCCGCGCCGACGGCGTGGAGTTCGTGCACTACGCCCACGGCGCGGACCAGCGGGTGCCGATGAACGTCGTGCACGGCCTCATCGACGCCGGTGTGTGGCTGCTGTACCACAAGGTCGACGCGACGGCCCCGAACTGAGCGGTGGCTGTTTCCTCCGCCGCAGGTACCGTGTCGCGGATGGGACTGCGCGAAGATCTGATCGAGCTCCGCAGGGAGCTGCACCGGCACCCGGAGATCGGCCTGGACCTGCCGCACACCCAGCGGCTCGTCCTCGAAGCCCTGGAAGGCCTGCCGCTGGAGGTGAGCACCGGCACCGCGTTGTCGTCGGTGACCGCGGTGCTGCGCGGCGGGCGGCCCGGACCGGTGGTCCTGCTGCGCGGCGACATGGACGCCCTGCCGGTCACCGAGCTCGCCGACGTGCCCTTCGCGTCCACGGTCACCGGCGCCATGCACGCGTGCGGCCACGACCTGCACACGGCCGGGCTGGTCGGGGCGGCGCGGCTGCTCGCCGCCCGGCGTGCGGAGCTCGCCGGCGACGTGGTCTTCATGTTCCAGCCGGGTGAGGAAGGCCACAACGGCGCCGGGCTGATGATCGAAGAAGGTGTACTGTCGGCGGCCGGTCGCCCGGCCGACGCGGCCTACGGGCTGCACGTCGTGGCCACCGACTTCCCGCGCGGCGTGTTCGCCTGCCGGCCCGGGACGCTGATGTCCGCCTCGGCGGGACTGTTCGTGCGCGTGGTGGGCGAGGGCGGCCACGGGTCGGCGCCGCACGACGCCCGCGACCCGATCCCGGCCGCCTGCGAGATGGTGACGGCGCTGCAGACGATGGTCGGCCGCCGGTTCTCACCCTTCGAACCGGTTGTCGTCACGGTCGGCGCCTTCCATGCCGGCACCCTGCGCAACATCATCCCCGACGAAGCGGTCTTCGAGGCCACGGTACGGACGTTCAGCGCCGCCGCGGCCGACGTCATCGCCCGCGAGTCGGTGCAGCTGTGCGAACGCATCGCGGCCGCGCACGGGCTGCGCGCCGAGGTACGGTTCGAGCAGGAGTATCCGGCGACCGTCAACAACGAGGCCGAATACGCCTTTGTCGAGGACACCGTCCGTGACGTGTTCGGCGCCGAGCGGTTCCAGCGGATGGAACACCCGGACCCCGGCTCCGAGGACTTCTCCCGCGTGCTGGAACGGGTGCCGGGCGCCTACCTGTTCCTCGGCGCCGCGGCGGGCGACGACCACACGGTCATGCCGAACAACCACTCACCGAGAGCCCGGTTCGACGACAGTGTCCTGCTCGACGGCGCCGTTCTGCTCGCGGAACTGGCCGCTCGACGCCTGGCCCGGGCCGACAGGCCGCAGCCCTGAACCTCGCCGCGCTGGTCAATGCCGGACCTGCTCGAAGCGGAACTCACGAATGAAGCAGTCTCGTGGCTGCCCGACCGCGAACAGCACGCAGTCGACAACCGACCGGGCCGTGAGATCGCTGTTTGCCTGCCGCGGTCCATCCTGAACGAAGTCCGGCGGGAACAGGGAAATCACCCGGATCCCTTCCGGCCTGAGCCGGTGCGACAGGATCTCAGCAAACCCGGCGTGGGCATGCTTGGCAGCGTAGAACGCGGGATGCGCGCCGGAACGGCGGTGCCCGACCTCGCCGCATGCGGAGATGACGTTCACGATGTCGGGCCTCGGTGACGCCCGCAGCAACGGCAGCAGATGTTTGGTCAACAGTATGGTGCCGGTCCCGCCCGCAGCCATCACGCTCTCGATCTGCTCGTCCGGAACGTCTCCCACATCATCACCGTCGATGTAGGCAGCACCGTTGTTGATCAGCACATCGAGGTGCTCGGTTCGATCGGCCAACGCTGCGGCAAACGCGCGCACCGAATCGGCCTTGCCCAGATCGCAGCGAAACGCCTCCGCCTGACCAGGCCCACGCCGGCGGATCACACCGGCGACGTGCTCGGCCGCTGCCAGACTCCGGGCCGAGAGGAACAACTGTGCACCACGCTCGGCGAACGCTTCTGCCAGCAACCGTCCCGTGTCCCGTCCAGCGCCGGTGACGGCGACACGCAGCCCGTCAAGGTTCATGGCCGGCAGTGAAGCACCTGAACCCGGGTTGAGGTCAACAGAACGTGATACACCCGCGGTCGCGGGTGTCGTCCCCGAACCGTGTTCGCTTGTCGCCGCTGCCGTCCACGATGTGCTGGCGAGGCGGACGGCAGCGGTGTCGGAAGTTGGCAGTAGCGTGTCCACCATGCGAGTGGGCATCGTCATCCTTCCCGACCAACGGTGGGCACAATCGGCGCGCCGGTGGCGGCTGGCCGACGAGTTCGGGTTCGACAGCGCCTGGACGTATGACCACATCGGCTGGCGCGAGCTGGTCGACGGTCCGTGGTTCGATGCGGTGCCGGTCTTGACGGCCGCCGCGTCGGTCACGTCGCGGATCCGTCTCGGAACCATGGTCGCCTCGCCCAACTTTCGCCATCCCGTGCATTTCGCCCGCGAGGTGACCGCGCTTGACGACATCTCCAACGGCCGGCTCACCCTGGGCCTGGGCGCTGGCGGAGTCGGCTACGACGCCGCGGTGCTGGGATTGCCCGAGCTGTCACCTCGGCAGCGGGTCGACCGCTTCACCGAGTTCGTGACCCTGCTCGACCGGCTGCTGCGCGCCGGGCGCGCCGACGCCGCCGGGCAGTACTACCGCGCGGTGGACGCCCGCAGCACCCCCGGGTGCGTGCAGCGCCCACGCGCGCCGTTTGTCGTGGCGGCGAACGGTCCGCGCTCGATGCGCCTCGCCGCCCGGTTCGGGCAGGGCTGGGTGACCACAGGAGAACGCTGCGACGACCTGGACGCGTGGTGGCGCTCGGTGGTCGAGCTGACCGAGCGGTTCGGCGAGGCGGAGGCCCACGCCGGGCGCGGCCCCGGCGAGGTGGACCGGCTGCTGTCGCTGGACGCCGCGCCGGTGTTCTCCTTGTCCAGCGCAGGCTTCTTCGCCGACGCCGTTGGACGGGCGAGCGAGCTGGGCTTCACCGATGTGATCACGCACTGGCCGCGGGCGGACAGCTGGTACGCCGGCAGCGAGACCGTCCTGGAAGCGGTGGCGAGCGAAGTGCTCCCCGCCATCCGGAAGCCGCCACAACCAGCGATACCTTGATCAAACGCCTTGCCATCGGCCGGCATCGCGCGGTTGGCGGCCCTTATCTGTCGCGCACAGGCAACGCCGGCTCGCGAATCATGTACACGTCCACCGAATCCTCGGTCTCGAGCGTGAATCCGTGCCGCTCGTACAGCCGTCGGGCAGGACTGCCCTGCAGTACGTTGAGCCGGACCCGGGTGCCGTCGCGGTCGCACCGCTCCAGCAACCCGCGCAGCACGGCCGTCCCGATGCCGCCGCCCTGCAGATGCGGGGCCAGGTAGAAGTGCTCCAGCCAGTGGGCGTCCACCGCCGGCCGCAGCGACACGCAACCGGCGAACGCGCCGCCCACCTCGATCACCCAGGTGTGCGCAGGCGCGAATCCGTCCCGCAGTCGCTGCCGCACCCGCTGATCGTCGTACCGCCCGAGCCGCTCCAGATCCGCCTGCAGCACCACGGCCCGCAACTCGGCCACGGCCTCGACGTCCGCCACCGAAGCCGGTCGAATCACCCAATCCGCCATGATCGCCAAAGTACCGCGAACATGGCCCACTGCTCCTTGGCGGCGTTCTCGCGCATGGTGGTTCAGGCCACGAGCAGACGGAGGCCGAGCTCTGCCGCGTCGAGGGCGGCGAGCTCGCGGTTGCGCTCGGCCCACCGGCCTGAGGAAAGGTCTTCGCGGAGTGCGCTTACTGCCCGCTGCTCGGCCTGCGGCCCGACTCTGGTCCATACCGATACCGCGCGGCGCACATGTTCGTCCAGGTATGCCTCGGGCCGGCGCCAGTACGCCTCGAAGAAGCCGTCAGCGCAGTCCCACGGGACGAGCACCGGCTCCGCGCGGCCCCCGATCGCGCGGGTCAGGTCGGCCAGTGAAGGCCAGCCGACGAGAAGGTCAGCGAATTCAGGCAGGTAGTCGCGGGTGAGCCAGAACCGCTGACGCCAGCCGGTGTCATCGGCGTCGTACGTGAATACCACCACGCGGCGGGCCACCCGCCGCATCTCACGCAACCCGGCGACCGGGTCCGGCCAGTGATGAACGGTGCTGACCGCCATCGCGGCGTCGAAGGACTGGTCCTCGAACGGCAGGCTCTCCGCAGCGGCGGCCACGCACGGCGCCGCGCCCGCGGGACGCTGCGCCCGCATGACCGCCGACGGTTCCACCGCCGTGACGTCGCGGTCGGGGGGTTCGTAGGAGCCGGTGCCAGCCCCGACGTTCAGTACCGTTCGCGCGTCCCCGAGCGCATCCCAGATGCGCGCGGCGATCCGCGGCTCGGTGCGCCGCGTCGCTGGGTAAGCGGATCCGATGGCGTCGTACAACTGCGCGCCGAACACTTTCAGTTGCTCCTCTGGCGTCGTCCTGATCCCCATTGCCCGGGCCTCCAGCTCCCTGTCGATGGCCGTCACCATGGCAGCAGCGCGGTCGCGCTGTTCCAGCAGCAGACCGCGCAGCCGGCGCAGGTGCGCGACCGCGTCGGTGGCCGGGTCGTCAACCAGATCCGCGATCTCGCGCAATCCGAAGCCCAGCCGCCGGTAGGCGAGCACCTCCCGCAGTCGCTCCACGTCGCCCGCGGAGTAGGCCCGGTATCCGGCCGCGGTCCGCGCGGACGGCTGCAGCAGGCCGATCTCGTCATAGTGATGCAGGGTGCGGACGGTGGCGCCGGCCAGCTGTGCCACACGTCCCACGGTCAGGTGCTCCTCCACGCACCGACTATGTGGCATGACGCCACGTGAGGAACAAGAGCGCATGATGCAAACTTTCGGGCGCTCCCGGCGTGGATAGGGCGAAGGAGGTGCCCGCAGTGGAGATATCCCAGGAGGCCGAGTTCGTGGCCTTCGTCACGGAGCGCGCCCATGCACTGCTGAAGACGGCATACGCCCTGACCGGCGATCGGCACGCTGCGGAGGACCTGGTCCAGACCGCGCTGGCCAAGGCGTTCGCGCGCTGGAGGCGCATCGACGAGCCGGAGCCCTATCTCCGGAGGATGATCTACAACGACTTCGTGTCGGGGCGGCGCAGCCCGCGCAGCCGGGCCGAGATCACGGTGGCCCAGCCGCCGGACCACGCCAGTGGCCGATACCTGGAGTCTGACACCGCGCTGCGGCTGTTGCTGCGGGACGCCCTGCAGGCGTTGCCGCCGCGCCAGCGGGCCGTGGTGATTCTGCGGTACTTCGAGGATCTCAGCGTCGAGGAGACAGCGGCCGTGCTGTCGTGCCGCCGGGGAACCGTCGCCAGCCAGGCGTCTCGGGCCCTGGCCAAGCTGCGCGAGCTGCTGCCCCAGCTCGACTGGTCCACCGATCTCGTGGAAGGACGGCGATGATGCGCTTCGACCAACTGCTCCACGAGACGATCGACGAGATGGGCGACGAGATGAAGGCGCCTTCGGCCGCCCTCGTCCGTGGTGCCGTCGCCCGGGGGCGGCGCATCCGCTGGGGCCGCCGCCTCGCCGTCGCGGGCGGCGCCCTCCTGGCGGTCGCGGCGATCGTCGTGCCCTGGGCGGTCGTCTCCCGGCCGGACGGCCCACCGGTGACCGGAGCGCCGGCCACCGGAACGCCGGCGGCGTCCGATGTCGCGCGCCCTCCGGGAGCGTCCGGACTCGCCGGCGGCTGGGTCGTCACCAGCGCCGGAACCCAGGTCCTCGACCGCGCGAGCGGCGACTACGTCCCGGTGACGATGGAGGGGGACGGCGGGCTGCTGCCCGCGCCGCTCGGCGACCGCTTCCTGACGATCTATGGCAGTCCGGCTCCGCTGCAGATCAGGAGCGTGCGCGGCACGCAGCCGGTGACCGTGGACGACACCGGCCTCGGCGGTGATTACCGATGGTCCCCGGCCGGTGACCGGCTGGTCGGCCGAGCCAGCCAGAAAGAGCCTTCGAAGATCGGGTTCGCCGTCATCGACGCCCGGACGGGCACCGTGACCAAGCACTGGATCGACGTGAGCAAGCACGACTGCAGCATGTGCAACTTCAGCTGGACCCGGGACGGGCGCGAGGTCGCCATGGCGGTCGCCGACCGCAGCGGCGGCGAGTCCGCCGAGAAGGTCAGCCGCCTCCAGCTGTTCGACGCCGAAACCGGCGCGCCGACCCGGTCCCTGCCGGTCAAGGCGATGCCGTCCAGTCCGTTCTCCTGGTCGCCCGACGGCCGCTATCTCGTCTCCAGCCCCAACGGGTTCTCCAGGGACTGGCAGCTGTTCGACGTCTCCACGGGACAGAGCCGGCCCTTCCCGTACGACGCTGTGTGGGTGAGCGACCACCAGTTGCTCGCCACGCACGCGGGGAAGGTGCTCACCCTGAACACGGACGGTACGGTCACCGCGACAACCGAGGTCGGCGTCCCCGGCGCGACTGAGTCGATCACCCTGGGTCCGCCCGGTTAGCGGTCCACCGGCTCCTCGGGTGGCCGAACCGATCAGGATTCGAGAAGCGCGGGTCACGGAGTCGCGCCTAGCCTGACGTCGAGGGCAACCGGGCTGTCCGGCTCCGGGGCTTCCGTCCGCCTGCAAGCCCGGCCTGGGACATACCGGGTAAATTGTGACCCGCGACCTCAGGAGTGATCATGACCAGCCCTTCCACCGAGGGAATCAAGACCGTGCTGCATCCCGTATCCGACCTGGCGAAGGCCGAGGCGGTCTACACCGCCCTGCTCGGCGTGCCGCCGCGGGCCAGCACATCGGGCTGGTGCCGGACGGCGGACCGCAGGGCATGACATCATCGGTGGCCTACGGGCATGTGCCGGACGTCGAGACGAAGCTGGCCGCGGTGACCGCCGCGGGCGCCACCGTGCGGGAGCCCGCGCGCGACGTCGGTGGCGGCCGCCTGGTGGCCACGGTCACGGATCCCGACGGCAACGTCCTCGGGCTGTTGCAGGACCGCTGAGCGCCGGCCCCCGCTCCCGCCGGCGACCGAACCAGACGTACTGCTCAAAGCCGGTCAGGCCGGGCCGGACGGCAACGAACAGATGGAGACGATGAGCATGGCCACGAGGATCACGACGCAGGCGCCCGCGCCGCACGCTGCCGACAGCCACGACCTGATCCGCGTGCACGGCGCGCGTGAGAACAATCTCAAGGACGTCAACATCGAGATCCCGAAGCGGCGGCTCACGGTGTTCACCGGCGTCTCCGGCTCGGGCAAGAGCTCGCTGGTGTTCAGCACGATCGCCGCGGAGTCGCAGCGGATGATCAACGAGACCTACAGCGCCTTCGTGCAGGGCTTCATGCCGACGCTGGCGCGGCCCGAGGTCGACGTGCTCGATGGGCTGACGACCGCGATCATCGTCGACCAGCAGCGGCTGGGTGCCGACCCCCGCTCCACGGTCGGCACCGTCACCGACGCCAACGCGATGCTGCGCATCCTCTTCAGCCGGCTCGGGAAGCCGCACATCGGCTCGCCCAAGGCCTTCTCCTTCAACGTCGCCTCGATCAGCGGAGCGGGTGCGGTCACCGTGGAGCGCAGCGGACGGACCGTGAAGGAGCGCCGCAGCTTCAGGATCACCGGCGGCATGTGTCCGCGCTGCGAGGGCCGGGGCACGGTCAACGACATCGACCTGACCCAACTGTACGACGACAGCAAGTCGCTCAACGAGGGTGCGCTCACGATTCCCGGCTACAGCATGGACGGCTGGTTCGGCCGCATCTTCAGCGGGTCCGGCTACTTCGACATGGACAAGCCGATCCGCAGGTTCACCAAGAAGGAGCTGCACGACCTCCTCAACAAGGAGCCGACCAAGATCAAGGTCGACGGCATCAACCTGACCTACGAAGGGCTGATCCCGAAGATCCAGAAGTCGATGCTGTCCAAGGACGTCGACTCAATGCAGCCGCACGTCCGCGCCTTCGTGGAGCGGGCCGTCACGTTCACCACCTGCCCCGAGTGCGGCGGCACCCGGCTCAGCGAGGCGGCTCGATCGTCGAAGATCAAGGGGATCAGCATCGCCGACGCCTGCGCGATGCAGATCAGCGACCTGGCCGAATGGGTCCGCGACCTCGGCGAGTCGTCGGTGGCGCCGCTGCTCGCCACGCTGCACCACACGCTCGAGTCGTTCGTGGAGATCGGGCTGGGCTATCTCTCGCTCGACCGCCCGTCGGGCACGCTGTCCGGCGGCGAGGCGCAGCGCGTCAAGATGATCCGCCACCTCGGCTCCTCGCTCACCGACACCACCTACGTCTTCGACGAGCCCACCACGGGCCTGCACCCGCACGACATCCAGCGGATGAACGGCCTGCTGGTGCGGCTGCGGGACAAGGGCAACACGGTGCTCGTCGTGGAGCACAAGCCGGAGACGATCGCGATCGCCGACCACGTCGTCGACCTCGGCCCCGGCGCCGGCACGGCGGGTGGCACCGTCTGCTTCGAGGGCACCGTCGAAGGGCTGCAGGCCAGCGACACCATCACCGGCCGCCACTTCCACGACCGGGCCGCGCTCAAGGAGACGGTCCGGAAACCCACCGGCACGCTGGAGATCCGCGGCGCGGCGACGCACAACCTGCGCGACGTCGACGTCGACGTCCCGCTCGGGGTGCTCGTCGTCGTCACCGGCGTCGCCGGCTCCGGCAAGAGCTCGCTCGTGCACGGGTCGATCCCCGCTGATGCGGGTGTGGTGTCGGTCGGCCAGGGCGCGATCCGTGGCTCGCGACGGAGCAACCCGGCGACGTACACGGGGCTGCTCGAGCCGATCCGCAAGGCGTTCGCGAAGGCCAACGGCGTGAAGCCGGCGCTGTTCAGCGCCAACTCCGAGGGTGCCTGTCCCAGCTGCAACGGCGCCGGCGTCATCTACACCGACCTGGCGATGATGGCCGGTGTCGCCACCACCTGCGACGAGTGCGAAGGGAGACGGTTCGAGGCATCGGTGCTGGAGTACACGCTCGGCGGCCGCGACATCAGCGAGGTGCTGGCGATGTCGGTGACCGAGGCCGAGGAGTTCTTCGGCGGCGGCGAGGCACGCCTGCCGGCGGCGCACGCCATCCTCGGCCGGCTCGCCGACGTCGGGCTCGGCTACCTCAGCCTCGGCCAGCCGCTCACGACGCTGTCCGGCGGCGAGCGGCAGCGGCTCAAGCTGGCCACTCACATGGCCGAGAAGGGCGGCGTCTACGTCCTCGACGAGCCGACCGCCGGCCTCCATCTCGCCGACGTCGAGCAGTTGCTCGGCCTGCTCGACCGGCTCGTCGACGCCGGCAAGTCGGTCATCGTCGTCGAGCACCACCAGGCGGTCATGGCGCACGCCGACTGGATCATCGATCTCGGCCCCGGCGCCGGTCACGACGGCGGCCGGATCGTCTTCGAGGGCACCCCCGCCGACCTCGTCGCCGCCCGCTCCACCCTCACCGGCGAGCACCTCGCGGCCTACGTCGGTGCCTGACCAGCGGGCGCGGGCGAGCGGGTCGTGTCCACCACGGCGTCGGGCTGCGCCACGTGCAGGCACTGGCCGCCCCGCCGCAGCTCCCTGCGGCGGATCAGTAGGTCCGGTGGCGGCACCACGACCGGGCGGCGCGGGTGTTGAGCAGCACCACGAACAGCAGCGGCAGGGCGATCGACACGAGCGTCACGCCGTAGGAGCCGCCGGTGGTGTACCCCTGCCAGAGGCCGGCGGCGACGCTGAGCAGGTTGAGCACGGTGAGCACGAGCCGGGCCCAGTTGCGGCCGCGCTGCACCTTGCGGCCCAGCACGATCGCGATGAGGCCGACGACCGCGAAGACGGCGAAGATCACGCCGGCGGCCGGTTTCACGTCGGCGTAGCGGCCGGTCGAGGTGTCGTAGTGCAGCTCGGGGACCAGCTCGAACGCGGCCAGCGCGAACAGGCCGCCGATCGCCAGGGTGATCAGGCCGCCGAGGTACTGGAAGATCGCGACGACGTGCAGGGAGACCGGCGCGGTCGTGCGCACCGGGTAGGGCTGCTGCCAGGCGTAGGACATACCTGGGAGCTTCGCGCGCCCGCCGGCCGCGCGACTCGCCTGTTCATGCCAACAGTTCGCGCCCGCCCGGTCTCCGGCTCCGCCCCGGTGAGCCGGACGATGCCGATGAGCCGGTCAACACTTCAGTTACCGTAGGTGATCACCATCGGCGGCGGCCGCAGGGCCATCACCTGCTGGGGCGTCATGAGCTTGTGCTTCGACTCCAGCTGGTAGAAGATCTTGAATCCGCCGTAGCGGAAGTTGCCGTGCTGCTGCATGCTCTGCGTGACCCAGGTGTTGTACTGCTGGGTCTTGAGCTCGATGTCACCGGGCCAGCCGCCCACCGAGTCCACGTGGACAATGACGTCGACCCGGCGGTCGTCGCGCAGGTTCCGCTTGTCCGCGATCAGGGCCTTGGCCGGGTCGTACGGGTCGGCGAGGCCGTCGCCGTCGGGACGGTACTGGTGGATCAGGAACATCTTGCGCGGCACCTGGTACCGCTCCGGCATCTCGGCGACGGCGTCGATGAGCGGGTTGAGGTCGGCCGCGCGCACGTTCGACAGGTTCACGCCCGGCACGCCGTTGCGCCGCGGGAACATCCACTCCGGGTCGATCGCGACGTGCACGAACGGCAGCCTGAGGTACTCGCGGAAGTTGTTGAGCTCGGTCAGCGGGTCGGTCCAGCCGAAGTTGAGGTCCAGGAACAGCACCAGCCCGTACTTCTCGCAGAACTCGACATAGCTGTCGATGGTCGCCTTGTCGACGTGGTGGCGGTACGAGCCGTCGTCGCCCGGGTACTGGTCGGGCACACTCACCACAAGATCGATGCCGGCGACGACGGGGTGCGCCGGGTCGAGGGCCTGGTACTGCGCCGCCTGGTCGCGCAGCCGGGCCAGCATCGCGTCGCCGAGCTGGTACGCGGGGCCCGTGGCCGCCGCGCCCGGCACCGCGTAGAACGCCACGACCCGGTTCGTGGGCAGCGGCGCGCCGGCGTTCGGGTCGAACACCGGCCTGGCCGGCTCCGGCGCCGCGGTCGGTGTGACGCGCGCCTCAGGTGCCCGGTGCTCGTTGGTCTGCGTGACGTACTTGGCGAGCGTCACGATCAGAACGAGCCCGAGCACGAGCGGCACCACGATGAGCGCGGTCATACCTTGGCCCTGGTCGCGGTGCCCGTGGTGAGCGGACATACGGCTGCGTGTCCCTTCCTGAGGTGGGTGGGACAGCGGCCATGCGTCCGCTCAATCCATGGCCCGGCCCCGTGGTGACACCCCCTCCCCGTTTCGAACGCCGCAAAACATCCAAACTCTTCGGTAAGGTCGTCGGGTGGGTGCTCCTGAGCGGATCCGGTGGGCGGTGCAGGTGCTCGACGTCGGGCCGGACGATCACGTCCTCGAGTTCGGCTGCGGCCCGGGCGTGGCCGTGGAGCTGGTCTGCGCGCGGCTCGGCACCGGCTCGATCACCGCCGTCGACCGTTCGGCCACGGCGGTGCACCGCACGGCCGCACGCAACGCCGCGCACGTGGCCGCCGGCCGGGCGCGCGTGGTCCAGGGCGACCTCACCATCGCCGCCACGCTGGGCCGGCACTACGACAAGATCTTCGCGGTGAACGTGAACCTGTTCTGGACCGGCGTGGCGGGTCCGGAGCTGGCGGTGCTGGCGTCGCTGCTGAAGCCCGGCGCGCCGCTGCGGTTGTTCTACGAGACCCCGTCACCGGACCGGACCGCCGCGATCGCACGGTCGGTGGCAGCGTCCCTCTCGACCGCCGGCTTCACCACGGCGACGCTCAAGGGGCCGTCCCCCGCCCTGCTCTGCGTCACCGGCAGCCTGCCGTGATCCGAGCCGTGGTGGTCGACGTCGATGACACACTGTGCCTCACCGAGGCGGTGTGCTTCGACCTCGAGAACGAGGTGCTGGCGGTGCTGGGCCGCGAGCCGATGTCCCGCGCTGTGCACCTGGCGACCTGGGGCGAGCCGCTGCTCGACGCGATGCCGGTGCGGTCGCCCGGGCTGGATCTCGGCCGGTTCGCCGCCGCCTACCAGCACGTCCTGCGCCGTTACGTCCTCGACGGCCGGCTCGACGTGGTCGCGCCCGAAAACCTGCACACGCTGGACCAGCTGGTTCGGGCCGGCCGGACGGTGATGCTCCTGACGTCGCGCACCGAGACCGAGGTCGAGCACATGCTGGCGCCGGACCACGCCCTGGCCCGGCGTGTGAGCGCCGTCTACCACGCGGGCAACACCCGGTTCCGCAAGCCGGACCCGCGCGCGTTCGACGAGCTGCTGGCGGCCACCGGCCTGGATCCGCAGCAGTGTGTCTACGTGGGCGACTCCCCCGGCGACGCCCGGGCCGCCGGCGGCGCCGGCCTGCACTTCGTCGCATGCCTGCAGAGCGGCGTGCGCAGCCGTGAGGACTTCGAGCCGCGCCACGTCAGCGCGTTCATCCACGCGTTCCCCGAACTGGTCGACGTGGTGGGGCAGCTCGACGCCGCCGGCTCGCGGGTAGGTTGAGCCGGGGCGGTCGACGAACGCGCCGCCGCCTGGGGCGGCTACCGCGTCAGGTGAGGCCACGGATGTGGCACGGGCCGCGGCACGGCCCGTACCACATCCGCTGAACGTCAGGCGTAGACCTCCAGTTCGTAGATCCGCGCGGCCGTGTCGCCGTTGGACGTCGGGGTGATGACGTTGATCCGCACGTAGCGGGCGTTCACGTTCACCGCGTGTGTCGTGACGTCGGCGGTGTTGCCGCGGGGCTGGGCGACCGTCGTCCAGGTCGAGCCGTTGTCGGAGACCTGCAGGTCGAAGTCGCGCGTGTTCCAGCCGGTCGACTCGCCGCCGGCGCCGGCGTGCTTCACCACGATCGAGCCGAGGTGTACCGACGCGCCCAGGTCCACCTGGAGGAAGCGGTTGGTGCCGTTCGAGCACCACTTGTCGCTCCAGCCGCCGGAGACGCTGCCGTTGACGGCCTTGTCCGGCCCTTCGCTCGCCGCGCACGACGAGTCCGCGGTGGCGGGCTTGTTGAGGGCGAGGTTGCCGGACGGGCCGCCGCCGTAGACCTCGAACTCGAAGATCCGCGCCGCCGAGTTGCCGTCGTTGGCGGGTGTGGTGACGTCCAGCTTCACGTACCGCGCGGTGCGTGGCGTGACCTGGTGCAGCGTCCGGCTGGAGCGGTTGCCGCTGATCACGACCGCCTGACTCCAGTTGGTGCCGTCGGTGCTCGTCGAGATGGTGAACGCGCCGGTGTTCCAGCCGGTGGTCTCGCCGCCGAGGCCGGCGTGCTTGAGCACGAACGAGCCGACGGTCTGGTTCGATCCGAGGTCGACCTGCAGGAACCGCGGTGCGGTACCGGAGCACCACTTGCTGTTGCCGGACAGGCTGCCGTCGAACGCTTTCGCCGCCGACTCGGCCGTGGCGCACGCCGCCGAGCTGGTCGCGGGCTTGTTGAGCGCCAGGTTGGGGCCCAGGTTCGGCGCGGCCGGCGGCTGCACCGCCCTGTCGGTGAACGACGGCGGGACGTCACCGGCGCCCGTCCCCCACGACGACGCGCTGTTGCCCATCGTGTACTGCAGCGTGCCGCCGGACGCGAGCTCCGGGTACCGCAGGTAGTTGCGGGTCACCGCCGTGCCGTTGAGCGACAGGCTCTGCACGTACTGCGACGTGCCGTTGCCGCCGTTGATCGTGATGTTGCCGGCGCTGCGCTGGATGAGCACCGACGGGAACAGCGGGCCGTGGATCGCGAGCGTGTCGGCACCCGGCGTGACCGGGTACATGCCCAGGGCGGCCCAGACGTACCAGGCCGACGTGGCGCCCAGGTCGTCGTTGCCCGGCAGGCCGCCGGCGCCGGTCGTGAACGACTCGTTCATGACCCGCCGGACGGCGGCACCGGCGCTGCCCGGGTTGCCGGTGAAGTTGTACGCCCAGGGCACGCTGTGCTCCGGCTCGTTGCCGATGTAGAAGTACGGGCGGCTGAGTCCGCCGTTGAGCTCGGTGAAGTGGTGGTCGAGCCGCTGCTTGGCGGTGGCCGGGCCGCCCATGAGCGCGATCGTCCCGGCGTAGTTGTGCGGGACCATCCAGGTGTACTGCGCGGCGTTGCCCTCCGTGTACGGGCTCTCCTGCGCCGGGTTGAGCGGCCAGGTGAAGGAGCCGTCGCTGTTACGCGGGTGGATGTAGCTCGACTCGCTGGAGAACGAGCTGCGCCAGTACTGCGCGCGGGTCATCGCCGAGTTGTACGTGGCGGTGTCGCCGAGCGCCTGCGCGAACTGGGCCACCGCGAAGTCCGAGGCCGAGTATTCGAGCGAGTCCGACGGCGCCCCGGCGATGAAATGGTTGGTCGCGTACTCGTTCTGCCGTCCCCGGATCGGTGAGCCCTGCATGGTGCCGCCCGCGATCGCGTTTTTCATCAGCTGGAGCGCGGCGGCGGTGTCGAAGCTGCGCGCGCCGAACGCGTAGGCGCTCGCCACGATGATCGGGCCGGGGTCGCCGGTCATGATGAAGTCCTCGTTGATCTGCTGCGACCACTTGGGCAGCAGGCCGCCCTGCTGGCCGTCGAGGACCATCGACTTCATGATGTCGCTGGTGACGTCCGGCGCGATGAACGCGATGAGCGCCGCCCACGACCGGTAGATGTCCCAGCCCGAGTAATTCTGGTACACGGGGTGCGTCGCCGTGTGCACCGCGTTGTCGAAGCCGCGATACTGGCCGTTGACGTCGCTGGCGACGTTCGGGTTCTGCAGCACGTGGTACAGCGCCGTGTAAAACTTCTGCAGGTCCGTCGCACTGCCGCCGGTGACCTGGACGCGGTTGAGGATACTGTTCCACGCGTTGCCGGCGTTGGTACGGACGGTGTCGAACCCGGCCGCCTCCGCGTTGAGGTTGGCGGTGGCGTTGGCGACACTGACGAACGACAGGGCGACGGTGGCGTTGACCGTCGGGTTGGTGCTGGTGTCGAACGTGACGAACGCGCCCGTGTTCACGCCGCTCGTGCTGGTCGAGCCGGTGCTGATCGTCCCGCCGTTCCAGGTGCCGACCGACGACGGCGCCCGGTCGAAGCGGATGTGGAAGTAGATCTGGTAGGTCTTGGAGGAGCCGCAGAACCCGCCGGCGGTGACGCTGCCGGTGACGTTGCTGCCGGAGATGGTCACCGAGCCGCTGCGGTTGCCGGTCGCGCTGCGGCTGGTGTTGACGAGCAGCCGGGCCGTGGTCGTCGCCGGGTAGGTCAGCCGGAGCGCCCCGGTGCGGGTCGTCGCCGACAGTTCGACGTCGGTCGAATACTTGTCGAGCCGGTTACGGTAGTAGCCGGCGGACGCGCTCTCGTTGCTCTTCGTGTATCCCGACGCGTAGCTGGTCCAGGCGGTGCCGGGCGACGACCCGAGCGCGCCGGTGATCGGCAGCAGGCCGAGGTCCTCGTTGTTCGGGCAGCCCGCGCCGTTGAAGTGGGTGAGGCTGAACTCCTCGATGGTGCGGTCGCGGTCACGGTAGCCGGACGGCGAGGCGGTGGGCGTGTCCGGGCTGAACTGGAGCATGCCGAAGGGCACCGTGGCGCCCGGGTAGGTGCTGCCGCCGGCGCCGCCGCCGACCGGGTTCGGCGAGTTGCTGTCGTCGGTGCCGATGAACGGATTGACGTATTGGGTCAGGTTGAGGTCGGCCGCGTGCGCGGGCATCGTGACCTGCGTGACGGCGAGGACGCCCCCGAGGAGGGCGGCGCCCGCACCGGCAAGCAGCCGGTCGACCGTGCGGGATCGGGACATGGGTGATCTCCCGTTCGGTGGCGGTGAGGACGGGAGAGCGCTCTCGATGCACATTCATAGTCGCTGATCACCGTTCGGTCAACATTTATCAATACACGCGGCGGTGGAGCCGGTTCGCTCAGGCACCGCCCGGACGCCTTTCGAGCCCCCAGGGACGACGTGCGTCCCGCCCGGCGGGTCGCGTTCGGTAGCCGCCTGGGCAGCTCCACCACGGCATGGTCCGGGCACTTCGCCGGGGTACTCCTGGCTTTGCCCCACGGCACGCTCCCCGCCCGCCGCCACGTGACGCCGGGGTTCACCCGCAGCGTGCTCCCGGCCCACCGCCACACGCCACCTTCCCCGCGACACGCACCGGTCCACCGCCACGCGCCGCTTTCCTGCAGCATGCAGCCGTCCCGCCGCCGCGCTCCCCACAGCACGCGCCCGGCCCGCCGCCGCGTTCCCCGTGGCACGCACCGATCCACCGCCACGCGCCACGTTCCTGCAGCATGCAGCCGTCCCGCCGCCGCGCTCCCCCCGCAGCACACCCGGTCCACCGCCGCGCTACGCCGACACTCCCCGCAGCACGCACCCGGTCCACCGCTGCGCGACGCCGCCTTCCCCCGCGGCCCGCTTCCGGCCTGTCGCTGCATGTTGCCGTGGCGGCATCTCCACCACGGCACGCTCCCCGCGCCCTGCCGAGGTGCGCTCCCGGCTTTCGTCCGCGGCATTCTCCTGGCACGCCCCGCGACGCACTCGCCCGCAGCATGTTCGCGACATCCCCGCGGCGCTTCCGGCACACCCCCGCAGCACTCGCGGCCCTCCGCCTCGGCGCGCCCTCCTGCAGCGGGCCGCCGGCACGGCGCACCTCAGCGCGACATCATCCCCGCCGGTGGCCCTCGATCGCGGGTCCCGTTCCCGATGGGCTCGGCCGCAGCACGGCAGTCAACCAGGACGAGGCACCCGCCGCCACACCGCTCATGATCCTGGGAAGATTCGGGTCGTCCCGGCGACCCAGATCTTCCCAGGATCATGAGCAATCGCCCGCCGACCATGGCAGCGCACCAACCGTCGGCGACGGGTCGCCCAGTTCTGTCAAGGGTTGCGAAAACCCCACCTGCCGTTCATTGATCGAACAACTTCCAACAACCGATGGCCGTGATCGACGGAAGTCGTTGACAGTTCGCGTCGGAAAATGTTTGCTACGTCGTGTGCGCCTGCCGCCGCGTCACGGTCACACACCGCACGCCGGTGACGTGACCGCGCCGGTCAGGCGGCACAGGTGCGTCCTGCGGGGGTGCTGGACGCACCGGCGGACCGGTCCGGAGTCCCGGCCGACGAGAGATGTGCGCTCCGTCGGCTGGGACTCCGGACCGGCCCGAGGGTGGGTGTTCACGACCCGCCGGGGCAGGCGGAACGGCCAACAGCACCGACTTCCCGTCCCGGCCCGGTCACTCCGCCCGATCGCACGGCACGGCCCACCCCTGCGCCGCACTCGGCACCACCAGCCACGCCGGCCGCGAACCCCGGCCATGCCCGTCGGAACACACGGCACACCTTCCGCGCCGATCGCCCGGCTCGGCTCGACCACCCCCTCCGGGCCGGCCACGCGGTCGACCACGCCAGGCGCCGGTCCGCCGAAGTCGACGGCTCATGATCGTGGAGTTTTCCGGGGCCCTGGGAGCCTGTTGCGCAATTCGGATCCCTCGCGCGTCAACCCCGACAACCGCGCCGATCTTGGAGTTGTGGTCCTTGACAAACCCGGACAAATTCGGAGGTTCATGGCGCCACAACTCCAAGATCGGCGCGTAGTTGGGCCGCCAACGCTGTCCCAGCGAATTACGCAACAGGCTCCCTGGGCCCGAAGAAACTCCACGATGAAGAACCCCCGAGAGCCGCAGCCATGATCACGGACGTTCCGATGGGTCCCGGGCCACCGAAACGTCCGCGATCATGAAGCGACCACCGGAGCAGCAGCGCCGGCAGAGAGACGAGCCGCCAGAGGCGAGACGCCAGAGGGGCACAACCACCAGCAACACGCCACCGCACGCGAGCACCACCATCACCCGCAGAACAGCGGCCGCCGCAGGAGCAGCCGCAGGGGCGCAACTGCCGGCGAGAAGCGAACCCGCAAAGGCACTACCACCACAAAGACGCGACCGCCACAGAGACGCGACGCCGAAGCCCGCGCCGCCACAAAGGGCGAGCCGCCACAAAGGGCGAGCCGCCACCAAGCCCGCGCCGCCACAAGGCCGCGCCCCCACAAAGACCCGGCCGGCGCCGAGGCGTGCACCGCCGGAAACGGAACAGGCGCGATAGGCAGCGACACTGCCTGTTGACGGCCGCAGCGCATCGACGTACAACTTTGTGAGAGCGATTTCCGTAAAGGAAGCTTACATTTAGCGAGGCTCGCCATGGCCGCCACCCGCCGAACCCTCGCTGCGGCGTTGCTGCTGGTCGCGGGCATAGCCGTCGGTGCCGTCGACCCCGACACCGGCCGCGCGACGAACTCGCTGGACCGGATCGGTCGCAGATGGGCGCAGCCGTGACCCAGCGACATGCCCGCCAAGTCGGCATCCTGCTGCAACTGCGCTCCCGACCGTACGTCTCGGCGGCGGCGCTGTCCTGCCGCTTCGGCGTCGACGTCCGGACCATCTACCTCGACATCGATCTGCTCTCCGCGTCCGGACTCCGGCTCAGCCACACCGCGCCGGGCTCGCCGGAGGCGCTGGACGCCTACCTGTCCGGGGTCCGCAGCCGGGAGCAGTTGCGGCGGCTGGGCCAGCGCGCCTACGCCTGCCAGCAGCGGTCCCGTCTGAGTCGCCTGGCGGGCTGACGGCGCGCATCACGACTACGATGCTGCGGTGGGCATTGAGCTGCGGCCATACGGGGCCGAGGACCTGGCGCTCACCGCTGCTCTGGAGGCCGACCCCGAGGCGAAGAGCCGCCTCGGCAGGACGGTCGGGGTCGAGGAGGCCGCCCGGATCCACGCCAAGCGGATGGCCGGCGTCGCCGCCGGTGACTGGTATTTCACGATCCACGTTGACGGCGCGCCGCACCCGGCGGGCATCATCGCCATCTTCCGCACGCCGTGGGAGGGCGGGATCGTCCACGAGGTCGGCTCGATGCTGTTCCCCGAGTTCCAGGCCCAGGGTGTCGCCGCCGAGGCCTTCCGCATGCTCGTCGAGCGCGGCCGCGCCGAGGGCCGGTTCACCGAGATCCACGGCTTCGCCGACGTGCGCAACGGCCCGTCGAACGGGATCGTCCGGCGGCTCGGTTTTGAGCTGCTCGGCCAGTGCGACATGGACTACGAGGGCCGGCCCATCCATTGTAATCACTGGCGGCTGCGAATCATGCCGGAAAGCGACGCGGGCCGCCGGAAAAGCGACACCGTGCACGACTCCGAATAGCGCCGCGAAAAGCGTACGCTGCCACTGCGAAAGCGCCGCCGCCGCCAACTACCCCCTGCATACGCACGCTCACCGAAACGGCGCACGCACCGCCGCCCGTACCAACCCTTAAGAACTTCTTCGCTTCGACCGATAGGGCTTTCGAGCGCCTCGCGACGGAAGGAGCGTGATGACCCGGCGTGCACTGATTCTGTACGGTGTGTGGACGCTGCTGCTCCTCACGCTGTACGCGCTCGCGCCTCCCGCGACCCTCGCCGCGTGGGCGGTCATCGTCGTGTCCAACGCGATCGCGATCGGCGTCGGCATCCACCTCAACAATCCCCGGCGCAAGCGCCCCTGGCTGCTGCTCGGCGCCAACTACCTGACCTTCGCGGCCGGCACGGCGCTCGCCTACGTGCTCGCCATCATGCTCGACCACCCGGCGTTCCCGTCGGTCGTCGACGCACTCTACCTCGGCGTTTCGTCGCCGATCCTGCTGCTCGCGCTGTGGGGGCTGTCCCGCTCGGGCGCGGCCGTGCGGGACCGGGCGAGCGTCATCGACGCGCTGATCCTCACCGCCGGCGCCGGCTTCCTGTCCTGGGTGTTCCTCATCCACCCGTATCTGGAAAGCGACGAGCTGAACACCCTCGAGAAGGCGGTCTCGGTCGCGTATCCGCTGTGTGACGTGCTGACGCTGGCCATCCTGGCCCGGCTGGTCATCACCGTGCAGCGCAGTTGGACGGTCCTGCTGCTGCTCACCTCGGTCGGCGGGCTGCTCGCCGCCGACGTCCTCTACAGCCTGGAACGGCTCAACGGCCACTGGGAGATCGGCACCCCGATCGACCTGCTCTGGCTGATCTTCTACATCGCCGGCGGCGCGGCCGTGCTGCACCCGTCGATGCGGCAGCTCACCGAGCCGCGGGTGCTCCGCCGCAATGAGCTCCACACCCGGCGGGCCGTCCTGGGCATGGCGTCGCTCATCGCTCCGACCGTCCTGTTCGTCCAGGCGGTCAACGGGACGGTCCGCGACGGCATGGTGATCGCGCTGGTGTCCGGCCTGCTCGTCCTGCTCGCGATGATGCGCATGTCGACCGTCGTCACCGGCCTGCGCCGCACCATGACCCGCGAACGCGAGCTGCGGCGGGCCTGCGAGGCGCTGCTGTCCACGACCGACGAGACGCAGGTCCGCGCCGTCGTCCACCGATCCGTGCAGCGGCTGCTCGCGCCCGGCACACCGCACCGGGTCGTGCTCGCGCTGCACGAGCCCGGCCCGGCCGGCGACCAGCCGATGGGCATCTCCTACGTGTGGGACCTGCCCAGTTGTGTCGCGAGCGGGCTGCAGGGCTTCGAACTGGCGCTGTGCTGCCGGCTGTCGGTCGGCGACCGCGAGGTCGGTGAACTGTTCGTCGCCGCGGCCGAGCCGGTGCTCGTACCGCTGCAGGAGGCGCTGCCGGTGCTCGCCGGACAGGCGGCCAGCATGCTCGACCACATCGCCCTCAACCGGGAGATCAACCAGCGGGAGAGCGAGGAGTACTTCCGGACGCTCGTCCTCGGCGCGACCGACGTGATCCTCATCGTCGACGACAACAGCCGGATCACCTACGCCAGCCCTGCCGCCAAGCCGGTCCTCGGCACCGCCGACCTCGTCGGCACCAGCCTGCTCGACCTCGTCGGCCCGGCGGACGCACTGACCGTGCCGCACGACGAGGCGGTGACCTGGCGGGTGCGGCGCGCCGACGGCGCCCTCATCGTCGCCGAGGTCGTCGTGCGGGACCTGCGCGACGAGCCGACCGTCGGCGGGCTCGTCCTCACCATGCGTGACGTCACCGAGCAGCGGCGGCTGCAGCAGGAGCTGCTCGACCGGGCGTACCTCGACCCGCTCACCGGGCTGGGCAACCGCCTGCGCTTCCAGGACCTCACGCAGAAGTCGCCCGACGCGCTCCTGGTGCTCAACCTCGACGACTTCAGCGTCGTCAACGACAGCATGGGCCAGGACGTCGGCGACGGGCTGCTGGTCGCGGTCTCGGACCGGCTCAGCCGGGCGTTCGAGGGCCGCGGCGCGGTGGCCCGGCTCGGCGCCGACGAGTTCGGCGGGATCCTCGACGAGGCCGCGGACGTGGCCGCCGTCGAGCGGTTCACGGCCGAGCTGATGGAGGCGTTCGAGGAGCCGTTCCTGATCGCCGGCAGCATCATCCGGGTGCAGCTGAGCATCGGTGTGGCAACCGTGTTCGACGTGCCGGAGGGCGGGCAGTTGCTCGCCGAGGCGCACATCGCGATGGGCGCGGCGAAACGCGAGGGCAAGGGCCGCTGGCGGCGGTACGAGGAGTCGCTGCACGCCCAGGTCGCGTCCCGCATGCAGCTGCGCACCGCCATGGACACCGCGATCGACGACAGCCAGTTCGTGCTGCACTTCCAGCCGATCGTCGAGCTGTCGTCGGGCCGGACCCGCGGCTTCGAGGCGCTGGTGCGCTGGCAGCACCCCACCCGCGGAATGATCCCGCCGGTGCAGTTCATCGAGATCGCCGAGGAGAGCGGCCTCATCGTCAAGCTCGGCGCGTGGGTCCTCGAGGCGTCGGTCGCGGCCGCGACCCGCTGGCAGGCGCGGTTCCCGGCCGACCCGCCGTACGTGAGCGTCAACGTGTCGGTCCGCCAGTTCCGCACCGCCGGCTTCGTCGACCTGGTCTTCGAGACGCTGACCCGGCATGCCCTGCACCCGGACCTGCTCATCCTGGAGATCACCGAGAGCCTGCTGCTCGGCGACGACGACGAGATCCGCGCCGACATCTCGCGGCTGCGCACCGCCGGGATCCGGATCTCCATCGACGACTTCGGCACCGGCTACTCGTCGCTGTCGTACCTGCACCGGGTGCCGGTCGACACGCTCAAGCTGGACAAGTCGTTCGTCGACACGATCGCGGTCTCCGGCAAACAGCTGGACCTGGTGCGGGGCATCATCCAGCTCGCCGGCACGCTCCAGATGAGCGTCGTCGCCGAGGGGATCGAGACGTCGGCCGACAACGGGCTGCTGCGCGACGCCGGCTGCCGGTTCGGCCAGGGGTACCTCTACGCGAAGCCGCTGCCGGAGCCGGCGGCCGAGACGTGGCTCACCGCGGAGCGGGTCACGGCGCAGTCGGCGTGAGTGCGGGGGTTTGGCGCCTGATCGGGTGGCGGCGGCGGGTTCCGGGTGCCGCTCGCCGACGATCGTCATCTGGTCCGTACGGGTTCCGGGTCATCCTCGAGACGGACCCGCCATGTAGATCGCGCGCCGGACGACGTCGGGGCCGCGAGTGCCTACCGTTTCCGGTATGAGCAAGGTGCTGCACCTCGAAGCGATCAACCGCCGGTTCGGTGACCGGCAGGTGCTCCAAGACGTCACGTTCGACGTGGTGGCCGGCCGCATGACCGGGTTCGTGGGCGCCAACGGCGCCGGCAAGACCACGTCGATGCGGATCATCCTGGGGGTCCTCGCCCCCGACTCGGGCGAGGTCACCTGGCAGGGGTCGCCGCTCACGCGGGAGGACCGGCGCCGGTTCGGCTACATGCCGGAGGAGCGCGGCCTGTACCCGAAGATGAGCGTCCGCGACCAGCTGACCTACCTCGGCCGGCTGCACGGCCTGACGGCCGCCGCGGTGCGCCGCAACGCCGACGAGCTGCTGGAGTGGCTGAGTCTCGGCCAGCGGGCCGACGACCCGCTGGAGCAGCTGTCGCTGGGCAACCAGCAGCGCGCCCAGATCGCGGCGGCGCTCGTACACGACCCCGAGGTGCTGGTGCTCGACGAGCCGTTCTCCGGTCTCGACCCGCTCGCCGTCGACACCGTCGTCGGGGTGCTGCGGGAGCGGACCGCCCGGGGCGTGCCGGTGCTGTTCTCCAGCCACCAGCTCGACGTCGTCGAGCGGCTCTGCGACGACCTCGTCATCATCGCCGGTGGCACGATCCGCGCCGCCGGGAGCCGTGACGGGCTGCGCGACCAGTTCGCCCTGCCACGGTACGCGCTGCGGGTCGACGGCGACACCGGCTGGCTGCGCGACCAGCCGGGCGTGTCCCTGGTCGACCTCGACGGCGACCGCGCCGTGTTCGACCTCGCCGCCGGCGCCGACGACCAGGCGGTCCTGCGGGCCGCGCTGTCCCGCGGCCCGGTCCGCTCGTTCGGCCCCGTCACCCCGTCACTCGCCGAGATCTTCCGGGAGGTCACCCGATGAGCACCATCGCCGCGATCCGTCTCGTGGCCGCCCGTGAGCTGCGGGTCAAGCTCCGCGACAAGACGTTCCTGTTCAGCACCGTGTTCTTCCTGCTGTTCGCGATCGGCGGCACCGTGCTGCCGGCACTGTTCGCCGGCGGGTCGTCCAGTGTGGCGGTCGTGGCCGGCGACGCGTCCGAGCAGCGGCTCCGTGACGCCGGGCTGGAGGTGCGCGTCGCCGCCGACCCGGAGCGGCTCGTCCGCGACGGCGACGTCGACGCCGCCGTCGTGGCGGGGCCGGCCGTCGTCGCCATGAAGGAGGCGCCCAGCGACGTGGTCCGGGCGCTGTCGACGCAGCCGGAGGTCCGGTTGCTCGACCCGGACGCGGTGAACGAGGCCGCGGCGTTCATCATCCCGTTCGCCTTCGCCATCGTCTTCTTCTTCACCTCGCTGACGTTCGGGCTGCAGATCGCCCAGAGCGTCACCGAGGAGAAGCAGACCCGCATGGTCGAGATCCTCGTGGCGGCGGTGCCCGCGCGGGCCCTCCTGGCGGGCAAGGTCCTCGCCGGCGGTGTCCTGGCGCTGGCCCAGATCGCGCTCATCGCGTTTGTGACGGTCGCCGGCGCGCAGCTCACCGACGGCGGGAACGAGCTGCTGCCGCTGCTGGCCCCGGCTATGGGCTGGTTCGTGCCGTTCTTTGTCGTCGGCTTCGTGATGCTGGCCGCGCTGTGGGCCGCGGTCGGCGCGATGGTCGACCGCCAGGAGGACATCAGCGGCGCGTCGATGCCGATGCAGCTCCTCGTGATGCTGCCGTTCTTCCTGGTGGCGTTCCTCCAGGACAACCCGACGGTGATCACCGTGATGTCCTACATCCCGTTCTCCGCGCCGACCGCGATGCCGATCCGCCTCTTCGACGGTGACGCCGCCGCGTGGGAACCGTTCGTGTCGCTGGCGATCCTCGTCGTGACCGCCCTGGCGGCCCTCGCCGTCGGCGCCCGCCTCTACGAGGGCTCGCTGTTGCGCACCAACGGCCGCACCTCGTGGGCGACGGCCTGGCGCGACCGGGAACTCCAGCGCCTCTGACGTCTCCCGCGCACTATACGAGCCTGGAGCGGCGCACCGCTCCAGGCTCGCCGCGTGATCGCCGGCGGGGTCACCGGACCGGCGGAACCCGAACGGGGCTGTTCCGGACCGGGGCGATCACGGCGAAGATCGTGGGCATGACGGAAGCCGCCACGAAGATCGTGCTCTCCGAGTCGGAGATGCCCCGCCGCTGGTACAACATCATGGCCGACCTGCCGAGCCCGCCGCCGGCCGTCCTGCACCCCGGCACCCTGCAGCCGGTCGGGCCGGACGACCTGGCGCCGCTGTTCCCGATGGCGCTCATCGAGCAGGAGGTGACCCAGGAGCGGTACGTGCCCATCCCCGACGAGGTCCTCGACGTCTACCGGCTCTGGCGGCCGTCGCCGCTGTTCCGGGCACACCGCCTCGAACGGGCCCTCGGCACCCCGGCGCGCATCTACTACAAGTACGAAGGCGTCTCCCCCGCCGGCTCGCACAAGCCGAACACGGCGGTGCCGCAGGCCTACTACAACGCGGCGGCCGGGATCCGGCGGCTCACGACCGAGACCGGCGCCGGGCAGTGGGGCACCGCGCTCGCGTTCGCCAGTGCGCAGTTCGGCCTGGAATGCGAGATCTGGCAGGTCCGGGCCTCATACGACCAGAAACCGTACCGGAAGGTGATGATCGAGACGTTCGGCGGGACCATCCACCCGTCGCCGTCGGACCTGACCGCCGCCGGGCGCGCGATCCTCGCCAAGGACCCCGCGTCGCCGGGCTCGCTCGGCATCGCGATCAGCGAGGCGGTCGAGGTCGCCGCGCAGCACCCGGACACCAACTACGCCCTCGGCAGCGTGCTCAACCACGTGCTGCTGCACCAGACGATCATCGGCGAGGAGGCGCTGCTCCAGCTGGCGAAGGCCGGCGACGTCCCGGACGTCATCGTCGGCTGCACCGGCGGCGGCTCCAACTTCGCCGGGCTCGCGTTCCCGTTCCTGCGCGAGAAGCTCGCCGGCACGATGTCGCCGACGATCCGGGCGGTCGAACCGGCGTCGTGCCCGTCGCTGACGAAGGGCGTCTACGCGTACGACTTCGGCGACACCGCCGGCATGACACCGCTGATGAAGATGCACACCCTCGGTCACGACTTCATCCCCGACCCGATCCACGCCGGCGGCCTGCGGTACCACGGCATGGCGCCGCTGATCTCCCACGTGTACGAGCTGGGCCTCATCGAGGCGGTCGCGAAGACGCAGCGGGAGTGTTTCGAGGCGGGGGTCCGCTTCGCCCGGACGGAGGGCATCATCCCCGCGCCCGAGCCGACGCACGCCCTCGCCGCGTGCATCGAGGAGGCGTTGCGCTGCAAGGAGACCGGCGAGCCGAAGGTGATCCTGACCGCGCTGTGCGGCCACGGCCACCTCGACCTGGCCGCCTACGGCGCGTTCCTGTCCGGCGGACTGGCCGACCACGAGCTGTCCGACGAGGCCCTCGCGGCCGCGGTGGCGACGTTGCCGCAAGTTTCCGGCTGAACACTGAAACCCGCCGCGGCCGGCGCCGTCTGGCACGCTGTGCTGACCAACAGGGACCGGAGGAGGACCGCGTGGGTGGGCTGTTGTTCGTCGGTGGGCCGATCTGGACCGGACACGGACGGGTCGTCGAGGCGGTCGCCGTCGCCGGCGGGACGATCGTCGCGGCCGGGGCGCGCGGCGACGCGCTCGACGCGCTCGCGGACACCCGCTTCGACGTGGTCGACCTCGACGGGCGGATGCTCGTCCCGGGCCTCCACGACGCCCACGTGCACCCGGTGAGCGGAGCCCTCGAACGGCTGCGCTGCGACCTGTCGCACCTGCACGGCAGGGAGGCCTACCTCGCCGCGATCCACTCCTACGCCGCCGCGAACCCGGCGCAGGAGTGGATCACCGGCGGCGGCTGGTCGATGCCGGCCTTCCCCGGCGGGCTGCCGCACCGCGACGACCTGGACGCCGTGGTGCCGGACCGGCCGGTGTTCCTGCCGAACCGGGACCACCACTCGGCCTGGGTCAACGGCGCCGCACTCGAGCGGGCCGGGATCAACGACGGCACACCCGACCCGGCGAGCGGGCGGATCGAACGCGACGCCGACGGGCACGCCACGGGGGTGCTGCACGAGGCCGCCATGGACCTCGTCACGCCGTTCGTCCCGGCCGACACCGCCGAGGACTACGACCGCGCGCTGACGGAGGCACAGCGGTACCTCTTCTCGCTCGGCATCACCGGCTGGCAGGACGCGATCGTCGGCGCCTACGCGGGGGCCCGCGACCAGTTCGGCACCTACCTGGCGGCGGACCGGGCCGGGCGGCTCAGGGCACGGGTCACCGGCGCGCTGTGGTGGGAGCGGGACCGGGGCGCCGAGCAGATTCCGGAGCTGGTCGCCCGGCGCGCCGAGGCCGCGGCGGCCGGCGGCCGCTTCCGGGCGACCGCGGTGAAGATCATGCAGGACGGCGTGGCCGAGAACTTCACCGCCGCCATGCTCGAACCCTATCTGGGCGGCCACGGCCGTGGTACGTCCAATGTGGATCCGGTGCGGCTGCGGGAGCACGTCGCCGAGCTGGACCGGGCCGGGTTCGGCGTGCACTTCCACGCCATCGGCGACCGGGCGGTCCGCGAGTGCCTCGACGCCGTGGCGGCCGGCGGCCGGACGCGGCGGCACCACATCGCGCACCTGCAGGTCGTCCACCCCGACGACGTGGGACGCTTCGCCGAGCTGGGCGTGACGGCGAACATCCAGGCGCTGTGGGCGACCCACCACGAGCAGAACGACACGCTGTGCGTGCCGTTCCTCGGTCCCGAGCGGGCGGCGTGGCAGTATCCGTTCGGCGCCATCGCCCGGGCCGGCGGGCGGCTCGCGGCCGGCAGCGACTGGCCGGTCACGACACCGGACCCGTGGTGGGCGATCCACGTCGCGGTGCACCGGACCGAGCCGGCCGGGTCGGCGGAGGCCTCCTGGCCCACGGCCCAGGTGCCGATGCTGCCGGAGCAGGCGCTGACGCTCGATCAGGCGCTCAGCGCGTACACGTCCGGCTCGGCCTACGTCAGCGGCCTCGACGCGGTCACCGGTGACCTGACCGCCGGCAAGGCCGCCGACCTGGTGGTCCTCGACCGCGACCCGTTCGCCGAGGGCACGGCGCTGCACGAGGTGCGGGCCGACCTGGTCTTCGTCGACGGCGAGCCGGTCCACGAGCGGACGGCGTGATGCCGACGCAGCCGTGCGGCCACGTCGCGCACCCCTCCGCCGGCAGGGCGTGCCCGCTGCGTGACGGCGCCCGGCTGGTCCGCTAGCGGCGCAGGACCACCGTGCCGTCGGGGTCGGTCGTCACGGTGTAGACCGCCAGGGGTGGCTGGCCCGTCGTCGAGCAGCCCGTCGCCAGGTCGAACACGTGCTGGTGCAGCGGGCACACGACGACCTTCATGTCGATCAGGCCGTCGGCGAGGGGGCCGCCGGCGTGCGGGCACACCGCGGACACCGCCCGCAGGGTGCCGTCGCGGAGGCGGAACACGGCCACCATGTCGCCGTCGACGGCGAAGGCCCGGCCCTCCCCCACCGGGATCTCGTCGGCCCGGCCGATGCGGTGTTCCAGGGTCAAGGCTGCCTCATCGGTACCTGCGGCAGCGGGACGAGCGGCAGCGACGGGCGGAACTGACCGGGTGTCGCGACGGCGCGCCGCTCCAGCCACGGGTCCCGGTACGCCGCCACGGACGAGGCCATGGCCTCGTCGAGCCGGGCGGCGATGCCGAGACTGTCGTCGACGACAACCGCGCGGATGTGGTCGATGCCGAGGCGCGGCACCCACGCGTACGTGCGCTCCAGCCAGTTCGCGGTCTCCCGGTAGTACTGCAGGAAACGACCGGTCAGCGCGACGACCTCGGCGTGGCTGTCCGCTGTGGCCAGGAGGTCGCCCTTGCGCACGTGCGCGCCGGCGGCGCCGCCGACGTAGATCTCCCACCGGCCGCCCTCGATCGCCACGACGCCGAGGTCCTTCACGTACGCCTCGGCGCAGTTGCGCGGGCAGCCGGTGACGGCGAGCTTCATCTTGCCCGGGCCCTCGATGCCCTGGAACCGCTCCTCGACGGCGACGCCGAGGGCGGTGGAGTCACCGAGGCCGAAACGGCAGAACTCCTGGCCGACGCAGGTCTTCACGGTCCGGAAGCTCTTGGCGTAGGCGTACCCGGACGGCATGTCGAGGTCGGCCCAGACCGCCGGCAGGTCCTCCTTGCGCACGCCGAGCAGGTCGATGCGCTGCCCGCCGGTGACCTTGACCATCGGCACCCCGTACTTCTCGGCGACCTCGGCGATCCGCCGCAGCTGCGCCGGGGTCGTCACGCCGCCCTTCATCTGCGGCACCACGGAGAACGTGCCGTCGCGTTGGATGTTGGCGTGGACGCGGTCGTTGATGAACCGGGCGTCGCGTTCGTCGACGTACTCCTCGCCCCACATCATCCGCAGCAGCGACGCCAGCCCCATCTTGCTCTTCGCGTCCTCGGCGCCGTTCGGGGCGAGCGTGGCGAACACCGACGACACCGACCGCAGGCCGTGCTCGCGGATCGCGGCCATCAGCTCGGCTTTCGGCATGGGCACGCCCGGCACGTACCAGCTCGCGGCCGGGTCCTCGGCCACGGCGCCGCCGGCGGCCCACTCGACGATCTGCGTGACGAGGCTCTTGCAGGAGCCGCAGCCCTTGCCGGCCCGGGTCCGCTCCATGATCGAGAGGACCGTCGGCGTCCCGGCCTCGACAGCGTCGACGAGCACCTGCTTCGTGACCCCGTTGCAGTTGCAGACCTGCAGGCCAGGGTCCAGCTCGGCGGCGGTGACCGCGGCGGGCGGGGCACCCAGGTCGAACAGCAGCCCGGCGCGGTCCTCCGGCAGTGGCAGGCCCTCGTGGTACGCCTGGGTGAGGAACGCGACCTTCTGCACGTCGCCGACGAGCGTCGCGCCGGCGAGGCGGCCGTCGCGGACGACGACGCTCTTGTAGACGCCCCTGCGCGGCTCAGCGAACACGACCGTCTCGTCGTCGTCCCGCTCGGCCTCCTTGAGCCCCATCGATGCGACGTCGACGCCCGCGACCTTGAGCTTGGTCGCGGTCCGTGAGCCGTGGTAGGCCGCTTTCGGGTCCGCGCCGGTGAGGTGGTCGGCGAGGACGCGGGCCTGTTCCCAGATCGGGGCGACCAGGCCGTACGTCTGGCCGCGGTGCTGCACGCACTCGCCGACGGCGTAGATGTCGGGCTCGTCGCGGGCGCGCAGCTGGTCGTCGACGACGATGCCGCGCTCGACGACGAGGCCGCTCGCGGCGGCGACGTCGACGTTGGGGCGGATGCCGGCCGCGACGACGACCACGTCGCAGGGGATGGTGCGCCCGTCCCTGAGCCGCACGCCGGTGACCGCGTCGCGGCCGAGGATCTCGGTGGTGTGCGCGCCCGTGATCACCTCGATGCCGAACTGCTCCACGCTGCGCCGCAGGATCGCGCCGGCCTGGGCGTCGAGCTGGGCGTTCATCAGGTGGGCGCCGGCGTGGACGAGTGTCACGTGTCGCAGGTGGTGCTGCAGGCCGCGGGCCGCCTCCAGGCCGAGCAGGCCACCGCCGATGACGACGGCGCGCTCGTGCTCCCGCGCATACCGGATCATGCCGCGCGTGTCGTCGATCGTCCGGAACACGAAGACGCCCTGGTGGTAGCCGCGGTTCGGGTTGCGGACGCCCGGGATGGGCGGGACGAACGCGCGGCTTCCCGTGGCGATGACGAGTTTGTCGTACGGCCGCCGCGTGCCGTCGTCGGCGTGGACCGTCCTGGCGAACCGGTCGACGCGGGTGACCCGGACGCCGGCGCGCAGCTCGATGCCGTGTGCGGCGTACCAGTCGAGGTCGTTGAGGAAGATGCCGGCCTCGTTCTCGGCCCCGGCGAGCACGTTGGACAGCAGGATCCGGTTGTAGTTGCCGTACGGCTCGGCGCCGAACATCGTGACCGCGAAGCGCTCCCCGCCGCCGCGGGCGAGGATCTCCTCGACGGTGCGGGCACCGGCCATGCCGTTGCCGATGACCACCAGGCGTGCGCGATTTCCGCTCGTGGTCATACGATCTCGACCAGCCCGAGGTCGAGGACCAGCGTGACGGCGACGCCGACCGGGGCGGCGGCGTGGATCTCGACCGCGGTGCCGGGGTCGAGGTCCTCGACGACCCGCAGGGGCACGTGGGTGTGGCTCTTCGCGCCGATCGGGAAGTACCGCATCGGGCGGCCGTCCCGCATGAGGACGACGGAGGCCAGCTCACCCGCGGCGTTGCCGCCCCGGAAGTAGACCAGCTGCGCCGTCACGCCGTCGGGCACCACGTAGGTCAGGGCGGCATCCAGCGGGAAGGGCCGGTCGAGCCCCTTGCCCTCGTAGCTGTAGACGCCTTGCAGGAATCGTGGGCTGCTGTACATCCTGACATGCTTGCCACGCGCTGTTGCCTCCGCATACCCGCCCAGTTACCGGCTGGTGCCCGGTTTCCTCACATCGGCAGGGCGACGCCCGAGAGCTCGGTGACCAGAACCTTCGCCATCAGTTGACCGTCGTGGTGTGGCGGCTAAGGTCGGGTCCGTGAGTGTCCAGTCGTTCGTCGAGGCGGTCGAGGCACGGTTCGACGCGCTGCACAGTTGCGTCCTGCTGCGGCACGGCGAGACCGTCGCCGAGGTCTGGTGGCATCCCTACCGGGGCGACCTGCCGCACCAGCTGTTCTCGCTGAGCAAGAGTTTCACGGCCACGGCGGTGGGGCTGGCGGCGGCGGAAGGCCGGCTCGGGCTGGACGATCCGGTCGTGAAGTTCTTCCCCGGTGTGCCGCACACGTCCGACATGCGGGTGCGGCACCTGCTCACGATGACGACCGGGCATGCGACCGACCCCACACCGGTGGCGACCGCCGGCGACGACTGGGCCACCGCGTTCCTGCGGCTGCCGGTCGAGCACGAGCCCGGCACGCGCTTCGTCTACAACAGCGCCGCCACCTACCTGCTGTCCGCGATCGTGCAGCGCGCCACCGGCGACCGGCTGCTCGACTACCTGCGGCCCCGGCTGTTCGAGCCGCTCGGCATCGGGCCGGGCACCTGGGAGACCTGCCCCCAGGGCGTCGACACCGGCGGCTGGGGCCTGTCGCTGAGCACGGCCGACATCGCCCGGTTCGGCCAGTTGCACCTGCAGGACGGCGTCTGGGAGGGCAAGCGGCTCTTGCCGGAGGGCTGGGTCGCGGAGGCGACCGCGTGGCAGGTGCCCAACGGCCGCGTGCCGGAGCCCGAGCCGGACTGGCGGCAGGGCTACGGCTATCAGTTCTGGAGGTGCCGCCACGACGCGTACCGTGGGGACGGCGCCTTCGGCCAGTTCTGCGTGGTCGCGCCGGGGCGTGACACGGTTGTCGCGATCACCGCCGGTGTGGCGGACCTGCAGGGGGTCCTCGACCTGGTCTGGGCGCACCTGCTGGACGACACGTCCCCGCCGGCCGCCGGTGTCGAGCACCGGCACCTGCCGACACCGCGCAGCGTGGCCGGCGGCACCACCGGGACCTACACCGTCGCCGGCCCCCGCCGGTCGTGGCCGTCGGACTGGCGGCCCAGCCACGAGCAGCCGCCGACGATCCGGGCGATCGCGTTCGCCGAGCTGCCGGGCGGCGGTGGCCGGCGGGTGACGATCGAGGACGAGACCGGCACCCACGTGCACGACTGCCCCGACGGCACCTGGCACGTCTCCCGTGACGTCGACGACAGCGAGATCGCCAGCAGCGGCGGCTGGACCGCGCCGGGCGAGTTCACGCTGCGGGTCCGCTACATCACCACCCCGTTCGCACGCACCTACGTCTACACCTTCGACGGGCCGGCCGTGACGATCGCGGCGAGCGACAACGTGTCGTTCGGCCCCACCAAGTATCCGGTCGTGCGGGCGGTCGCCGATGCGTAGCCGGCGGGTGCTCGACGCGTTGCGGGACTTCTACGACGACGTCCCGCCGGCTGGCGACGGGGCCGAGCGGGCGCTCGCCCTGTTCCACGAGGTGGCGGCGTCCGTGCCGGCCTACCGGGCGTTCCTCGCCGGACACGGCGTCGACCCGGCCGCCGTGCGCACGCCGGCCGACTTCGCCGCGCTGCCGCTGCTGACCAAGGACGCCTACCTGCGCCGCTATCCGCTGCCCGAGCGGTGCCGCGACGGCGACCTGGCCGCCGTGGCGGACACCGTCGCCGTGTCGTCGGGCTCCTCGGGACAGCCGACGGTGTGGCCGCGGTCGGTCGTCGACGAGCTCGCCGTCGCCCGCCGGTTCGAGGACGCGCTGCGCGGCAGCTTCCAGGCGCACGAGCGCACCACCCTCGTCGTCGTGTGCTTCGCGCTCGGCAGCTGGGTCGGCGGCATGTACACCGCAGCCGCCTGCCGCCACGTCGCCGCCAAGGGATACCCGGTCACGGTCGCCACCCCCGGCAACAGCATCGACGAGATCCTGCGGGTCGTCGTCGAACTGGCGCCGCACTATCAGCAGGTCGTCCTCGCCGGCTATCCGCCGTTCGTGAAGAACGTCGTCGACGAGGGCCTGCGCCGGGGCGTGGACTGGCCGGCGTACTCCATCCGGCTCCTGCTCGCCGGGGAGGTCTTCAGCGAGCAGTGGCGCGACCTGGTCGGCCGGCGCGCCGGCATGCGGCAGCCGGAGTCCGACTCTGTCTCGCTGTACGGCACGGCCGACGCCGGTGTCCTGGGCAACGAGACGCCGCTGAGCGTCCGGATCCGGCGGTTCCTGGCCGGAGCGCCGGCGCTGGCCCGCGAGCTGTTCGGCGACGCGCGGCTGCCGACCCTCGTGCAGTTCGACCCGGCGACCCGATACTTCGAGACCCACGAGGGCACGCTGCTGTTCACCGGCGACGGCGGGGTGCCGCTCGTGCGCTACCACATCGCCGACGAGGGCAGCCTGCTGTCGCACGACGAGCTGGTCGGCTTCTGCCACCGGCACGGCTTCGACCCGGGCACCGGCCCCGAGCGGCCGTTCGTCTACGTCTTCGGCCGGTCGCTGTTCACCGTGTCGTACTTCGGCGCCAACGTCTACCCGGAGAACGTCACGGTGGCCCTCGAACGCGACGGCATCAGCGACTGGGTCACTGGCCGGTTCGTGCTGCGGGTCCTGTCCGACGCCGACGAGGAGCGCCGGCTCTCCGTCACGGTGGAGCTGGCCCCGGCCGCGACCCCACCGGCCGGGGCCGAGGCGCTGCTGGCCGGCGCCGTGCGGGCGGAACTGCTGCGGCTCAACAGCGAGTTCGCCAACTACGTCCCGGCGGCCTACCAGCTGCCGCTCGTCGAGACCCGTCCGGCCGGCGACCCGGAGTGGTTCCCGCCGGGCGCCAAGCACCGCTACACCAGGCCGTCGTGACCGGCGCCGCCGGCACCCCCGTCGACACGTCGTCCATCGTGCACCTCAACTTCGCCCCGACCCCCGGAGATCCTGGGCTCGGTGCTGGACCGCCCGGCGGCCAGGCGACCCGAACGCCGGGCGACGCTGCCGGGCCGCTGCTACCCCTGCGTGCCGTCGCCGGATCCGCCGGCCCGGCGCAGGGCGTCGGCCAGCACCTGGACGAGGTGTTTGCCCTGCACGTCGGCGAGGTCGGCGGCCTGCGTGCGGCAGGAGAAGCCGTCGGCGAGGAACACGTCGCCGTCCTGCGCGCCCGCCAGCGCGGGCAGCAGCTGCTGCTCGGCAACCTGTACCGACACCTCGTAGTGACCACGCTCGACACCGAAGTTTCCCGCCAGGCCGCAGCACCCGCCGAGCCGGGTCACGGTGGCCCCCGCCTGCTTGAGCAGCTTGGCGTCCGCGGACCAGCCCATGACGGCGTGGTGGTGGCAGTGCGGCTGGGCGACGACCCGGACGTCGGCCAGTGACGGCGGCGTCCAGCCGGGGGTGCGTGCCAGCAGCTCGGCGACCGTGACGGTGGCCTTACTGACGGCGCGGGCGGCGTCGGTGTCGACGAGCTCCAGCAGGTCGCTGCGCAGCACGCCGGTGCACGACGGCTCCAGGCCGACGATCGGCACGCCACGCTCGGCGGCGTCGCGCAACTGCTCGACGGTCGAGCTGAGGATGCGACGGGCCGCGTCGAGCTGGCCGGTGCTGATCCAGGTGAGGCCGCAGCAGGCCGAGCGGGTGGTGATCTCGGGCGCGTATCCGGCGGCGGTGAGCACCTCGACGGCGTCCTTGGCGATCTGCGGGGCGAAGTGGTCGGTGAAGCTGTCGATGAACAGCAGGACCGGTTTGCCCGTCGCGGGCCGCTGCTGTGTGGTGGTGCGGAACCACCGCCGGAAGGTGCGGTCGGCGAACGCCGGAATCGACCGGCGTGCGTCGACCCCGGCCATGAACAGCGCGACCTTGCGCAGGCCCGGCGCCGACGTGAGCCGGTTGGCGAGCCGGGGCAGCCGCGCCGCCAGCCGTGACCAGCGGGGCAGCCAGCCCAGGGAGTAATGCGAGCGGGGCCGCAGCCGGCGGCGGTAGCTCTGGTGCAGCACCTCGGCCTTGTAGGCGGCCATGTCGATGCCGGTCGGACAGTCCGAGGCGCAGCCCTTGCAGGACAGGCACAGGTCCAGCGCGTCGTGCACCGCGGGAGCGCGCCAGTCGGGGGCGAGGTCCCCGTCGAGCATCTCCTGCAGCACCCGGGCCCGGCCGCGGGTCGAGTCCTTCTCGGCGCGGGTGGCCAGGAACGACGGGCACATGACCCCGCCGAGCACGGTCGTGTCGGCGCGGCACTTCCCGACGCCGGTGCAGCGGTGCACCGCCTGGTTGAAGTCGCCGCCGTCGCCGTGGTAGGCCAGGGCCAGCTTCGTCCGGACCGGCCGGGCCGCCGCGACGCGGATGTCCGCGTCGACCGGATCCGGGTCGACGAGCACGCCCGGGTTCAGCAGATGCTCCGGGTCGAACGCCTGCTTGACCGAGCGGAACAGGTCCATCGCCGCCGGGGAGTACATGCGTGGCAGCAGCTCACTGCGGGCGCGGCCGTCGCCGTGCTCCCCCGACAGCGAACCGCCGTAGCGCACGACCAGGTCCGCGGCGTCCTCCAGGAACGCGCGGAACTTGCCGGGGCCGCCGGGCTTGTCCAGCGGGAAGTCGAGCCGGACGTGGACGCAGCCGTCGCCGAGGTGCCCGTACGGCATGGCGCTGAGCCCGTGCGTGTCGACCAGGGCGTCGAAGTCGCGCAGGTAGTCGCCGATCTTCGCCGGTGGGACGGCGGCGTCCTCCCAACCGGCGTGCGCCGGCAGTCCCGACGGGGCACGCCCGGCGAGCCCGGCGCCGTCCTCACGGATCCGCCACAACGGTGCGGCCTGCCCGGTGTCCTCCACGATCATGGTGTCGGCGGCACCCGCCTCCGCCGCCAGCCGCTGGGCACGTTCCCGCGCCTCGCCGAGGTCGTCGCCGGCGATCTCCACGAACAGCCACGATCGGCCGGCCGGGAGGTCCGGGACCGCGTCGGGACCGCGCCGGGTGCGGACCACGTCGACGATCCGCGAGTCGATCCCCTCGCAGGCCGTCGGGCTGAACCCGAGGATGGTGGGCACGGCGTCGCCCGCCGAGCCGAAGTCCGGGTAGCCGAGCACGACCAGCAGGCGGTGCGCGGGGTCGGCGACCAGCCGCACGGTCGCCTCGGTGACCACCGCGAGGGTGCCTTCGCTGCCGACCAGCAGGCCGGTGAGGTCGAAGCCGCGCTCGGGCAGGAGGTGCTCGACAGCGTAGCCGGAGACCTGCCTCGAAAAGGTGGCGAACTCGGTCCGGGCGACGGCCAGGTTGGCGCGGACGATCTCCTGCAGGCTGTCCGTGACCGACTTGCCACCGTCAGTGGTGGGGCGGCCCTTGTCGTCCCGCCCGGTGGACAGCCGCTCGCCGTCGATCGTAAGGGCGTCCAGGCCGACGACGTTGTCCGAGGTCCGGCCGTACCCCAGGGTCCGCGACCCGCACGAGTTGTTGCCGATCATCCCGCCGATCGTGCACCGGGTGTGCGTCGACGGGTCGGGGCCGAACCGCAGCGAGAGGGGCCGGGCGGCCGCCTGCAGGGTGGCGTGGACCGTGCCGGCCTGCACCCGTGCGGTCCGGCTGCCGGCGTCGACGTCCAGGACCCGGTTCATGTGCCGGCTGAAGTCCAGCACCACGCCACGGCCGATGGCGTTGCCGGCCACGGACGTCCCCGCACCCCGGGCGGTGATCGGCACCCCGAGGGCACGGCAGACCTCGAGCGTCGCCGCGACCTCGTCGTCGGACCGGGGCCGGACCACCGCCTGCGGCACGACGCGGTACAGCGACGCGTCGCTGGCGTACGCCGCACGGTGCGCCGGATCCACCAGCACGTCCACGACGCCCGCACGGCTCAGACGACCGACAAGGTCGGACAGTTCTCTCGTATCGCTCATGTCATCTCGAGGGCGATCTTGTACCGGCCGGCCTTCGGCCCCGTCGCCGCCCCGAACACTCCCTGGACGTCGCCGCAATGGTAGACGTCGGGCACGCAGGCGCCCCCGCACACCCGGCGCACCGCGAGGTAGGTCTCCGCCACATGGCGTCTCCCGCACCGGTCAAACGCCGCCCGGACGCGAAGATGCGGCGGAGGCGGGATGATCGAGGCATGGAGGTGCTCAGCAGCCGTGTGCTGCTCCGCTCGCCCGACCCGGGGCGGAGCCAGCGCTTCTACCGCGACGTCCTCGGGCTCGCGGTCTACCGCGAGTTCGGGCCGGCCGAGTGCCCCGGTCTGGTCTTCTTCCTCGGCCAGGGTTTCCTCGAGGTGTCCGGCACGGCGCACGACGAGCCCGGCGGGCCGCTGCGGATCTGGCTGCAGGTCCGCGACCTGCGCGCCGAGCACGAGCGGCTCGCGGCGGCCGGCGTGCGGGTCGTCCGCGAGCCGCGGCGGGAGCCGTGGGGGCTCGACGAGATGTGGATCGAGGACCCCGACGGCGTCCGCGTCGTGCTCGTCGAGGTCCCTCGTGATCACCCGCTGCGGCGCGACCCGCGATGAGGCTCAGCCGCCGGCCATGGCGCCGACGATCAGGAACGGCTCCTTGCCGTGGACCACCGGGTCGGGCAACGGCGCGTCCGGGGACTCGTTGGACAGGTCCTCCTCGCAGGCGAAGAACCGCACGAACGCCCGCCGCCGGCCGCTGCGCCGGTCGCGGATCGTGCCGCGCAGCATCGGGTGGCGCTCCTCCAGCGCGTCGAGCAGCAGCCGCTGGGTCACCGGCTCGGCGACCTCGAGCCGCACCTCGCCGTCGACCTTGGCGAGGTTGCGCAGGTGGGCGGGGAGCACAACCCGGATCACGGCAGGACCTGCACTTCCACGGACAGCACGGCCGGCAGGTCGCGGACGATCGGCGTCCAGCTGTCGCCGCCGTCGGCCGAGCCGTAGACCTGGCCGCCGGTCGTGCCGAAATAGATCCCGCACGGGTCGAGCGTGTCGACGGCCATGGCGTCGCGCAGCACGTTGACGTAGCAGTGCTCCTGCGGCAGGCCCGTGGTGAGCGGTTCCCACTCGTCGCCGCCGACGCGGCTGCGGTAGACGCGCAGCCGGCCGTCCGGCACGTAGTGCTCGGAGTCGCTCTTGATCGGCACGACGTAGACCGTCTCGGGCTCGTGCGCGTGCACCGCGATCGGGAACCCGAAGTCGGTCGGCAGGTCCCCGCTGATCTCCCGCCAGGACCCGCCGGCGTCGTCGGTGCGCATGACGTCCCAGTGCTTCTGCATGAACAGCACCTCGGGCCGGGACGGGTGCATGGCGAGGTTGTGCACGCAGTGGCCCACCTCGGCGTCCGGGTCCGGGATCTGCCCCGACATCAGCCCCCGGTTGATCGGCTGCCACGTCGCGCCGCCGTCGTCGGTGCGAAACGCGCCCGCCGCGGAGATCGCCACATAGATCCGGTTGGGATCGGCCGGGTCGAGGATGATCGTGTGCAGGCACATGCCGCCGGCGCCCGGCTGCCAGAGCGGCCCGGACGGATGGGTGCGCAGGGCGGGGAGCTCCTGCCACACCTTGCCGCCGTCGGTCGAGCGGAACAGTGCCGCGTCCTCGGCGCCCGCATACACCGTGTCGGGGTCGTCGGGCGACGGCTCGAGGTGCCAGATCCGCTTGAACTCCCACGGGCGCGGCGTCCCGTCATACCAGAGATGGTCACCGACCTCGCCCTCGTAGGCGAAGTCGTTGCCGACCGGCTCCCATGATCTGCCGCCGTCGTCGGAGCGGTGGATCACCTGCCCGAACCACGAGGACGACTGCGACGCATACAGCCGGTCCGGGGCGGCGGGTGATCCGTTGACGTGGTAGATCTCCCAGCCGCCGAAGTGCGGCCCGTCCACCCGCCAGTCCCGGCGGGCACCGTCCGCCGTGAGGATGAACGCCCCCTTGCGCGTGCCGACCAACACCCGAACGCCGCTCATGTCACACCGTCCTCCCGGGTCACCATCCGTCTCGCCACATCATCCTCGCCGGGTGTGACATTTTCCCGGGAAACAGCGGTGGCCGGGCCCGAAAGGGGCCCGGCCACCGCGAAGGTGCGCTGTGTCAGAACTCGAAGTCGCCGCCGTCGTCCTCGAAGACCTCCTCGAAGACCTCACCGGCGACGATGCCGCCGACGACGCCCGCGGCGCCGGCCGCGACGACCGTGCCCATGCCCGGCCCGCGGTGGTGCGAGCCGTGACCGTGACCGCCGTAACCCCCGTGACCGCCGTGACCGCCGTGACCGCCGTGACCGCCGTGACCGTAGCCGGGCGGGAGGTGGTTGAAGTAGCGCGACGTCGCCTCCTGCACCCAGCCGTCGACGACCGCGGCCCAGTCGGTGCCGGCCGCCTGGTCGTGGCGGATGCTGAAGCGGCTGTAGGCGTCATGGCCCGAGCTGAACATGCCGCCGCGCTTGTCGAACTCGAGGATGACGTCGACGCCGTAGGGGTTGGCGACGAACGTCAGCTCGACCTCGTTGATCCGCCCCGCGTGCTGCGGCGGCGGCCAGAACTCGATCTCCTGGAAGATCGGCAGCGTCTGCTGGACGCCGTGCAGGTAACCGTGCTCGACGTCGGCGTGCTTGAAGCGGAACCCGTTGGCGGCGAAGCCGTCCAGGACACCCTGCTGCACCGGCAGCGGCGTGATCGCGACCGGGTCGAGGTCGCCCTTGTCACGGCCCTTCGCGATGACCAGTTCGGTCCGCACGCCCATCACCATGCCGCGCAGATGCTGCCCGTACACCTCCGTGATCGGTGCCTCCCAGGGCACCGGCATCCGGAAGGGGATGGACTGCCGCTCGCCGGGCGCGACACGGAAGGAGTGCGCGGCGACGACCTGGGCCAGCTCGATGCCGGCGTGACGCTCGTGGTCACCGCTCTCGACCTCGACGCGGGTCACCAGGGACAGCACGGCCTGCTCGATCTGCACGTCGTGGTCGCCGCCGGTGATGTGGACATTACCTTCGATGAAGCCGCCCGGCTGGACGGCGGACGTGGTGAGGACGGTGTCGACGCTCGCACTGCCGACGCCGAACGCGGCCAGCATCTTCTTGAACACGCTGCGACACTAGCACGCGACACTGTACGGTCTGAGCATCCTCACAGGTCCACCACCTCGCGTCCGAGGGGCCAGAACGCGACCGGAACGAGCTTGAAGTGTGCGATGCCGAACGGGATCCCGATCACGCTGAGGCACAGGGTAACCCCGGCGATGACGTGTGACAGCGCCAGCCACCAGCCCGCGAGGACGACCCACAGGATGTTCGCCAGGCCGGTCGCCACACCGGCACCCGGCTTCGGCCGCACGGTGCGGCCGAAGGGCCACAGCGAGTAGACCGCCAGCCGCCAGCTCGCCACGCCGAAGGGGATGGTGACGACGAGGATGAAGCAGATCACGGCGGCGAGCGCGTATTCAAGGAACAGCAACAGGCCGCCGCCGAAGATCAGCCACAGCACGTTGAGCACGAAACGGACCATGCTTCGATCATGCTCCCCTGTCGCAACCGCCGGTTTCTCCCCGCCGGGTGGAGGGTAGACGCGACCGTGCCAGAAACGCACGACGAGGCCGTGCGGCTGCTGACCCGGTTCGAACCGGTCGTCCGGTACACCGCCGGTGAACTGTTCCTGCCCACAGCCGTCGAGGGTTTCCTGCACAACACCGGGCTGTGGCGGCACGTGCCCGGCACGGCAGGTGGCGAATGTCTCGTGCCGCCCGGCGGGCTCGACCCGGCGCTGCTGGCCGAGCATGGCGAACGGTTCGCCGGCGACCGGCTGTTCCTGCGGTTCGCGCAGGAGCCGCTCGGCCGCGCGGAGTACCGCCGCTGGCGCCGTGAGCGGCACGCACCCGCGTTCCGGCCGGCCAGCCGGTTCGCCGCCGTCGGACTGAGCGCCCGCCTCGTCGACGCCGCGCTGCGGATGTCGTTGCTGGTGCGCGGCAAGGTGCCCGGCGGCACGCGCGCGGCGGCGCACCTGCGGTACACGGCGCATCTGCGGCCGGAGATCAGCCCGTACTACGGCCGGGTCTTCCGCGACGCCGGCTATCTGGTGCTGCAGTACTGGTACTTCTACGCGATGAACGACTGGCGCTCGACGTTCGGCGGCGTCAACGACCACGAGGCGGACTGGGAGCAGGTGACGCTCTTCCTCACCGGCCCGCCGGACCGCCCGGACCCGGCGTGGGTGGTGTTCTCGTCGCACGACAAGGAGGGCGGGGACGTGCGGCGCCGGTGGGACGATCCCGACCTGGAGCACGTCGGTGAGCACCCCGTCGTGTACGCGGGTGGCGGCTCCCACGCCGGCGCGTACCGCCCCGGCGACTACGTCACCAAGGTCTCCGCGCCGGGGCTGCGGCGGCTGCGGCGGTACGCCGGCGGGTTCGGCATCCCGTTCCTGGACTACCACCGCGGCGACGGGCCGGGCATCGGCCCCGGTGAGGAACGGCAGTGGACGCCGGTGGTCGTCACCGACGACACGCCCTGGGTGCGTGCCTACCGCGGGCTGTGGGGCCTGGACACCCAGGACCGCTTCGGCGGCGAGCGGGCGCCGGCCGGCCCGCGGTACACGCGCGACGGCACCGTGCGCCCGTCGTGGGCCTACCCCGTCACCTGGGCGCTGCTCGATGCCGAACCGCTCGGCACGGCGCACGAGGCGGAACTTCGCGAACGACGGCTCGCGGCCGTCGAGACCCGGCTGCGCGACGTCCGCACCGGCATTGAACAGGACCGTGACACGAGCCGGCAGCACCTCACCGCGGCGCGGGCGACGGGGCGGGAGCGCCCGGGTGCGGACGCCGGCCTGGCGCGGTTGCAGGCGGAACGGGTGGCCCTCGAGGAGGAGCTGGCGGCCCTGGTACGGGCGAGGACGCACCCGCCCGCTCCGGCGCCCGCGGCCGGCGACTCGGCCCACCGGCCGGTGCCGCTGGAGGAGCAGGCACGGCGCCGCCGGTTCCGGGCCGCCTGGGCGGCCGCCTCCGCCTCGGTGGTGCTCGCCGGCGTCGCGCTGATCCTCGTCCGCCCGCCGGCCGGGGTGTTCTGGTCGGCCGCCGGCCTGGCGTTCGTGATCGTCGCCGTCGAGGCCGCGGCCCAGTCCCGGCTGCTGCGCTTCCTGCGCGCGACGCTGGTGACGGTGGTCGCCCTCGCCGCCGGCTGGGCGGTCGTCACGCTCGCGACCCAGCACTGGCGCGTCGCCGTCGCCGCGGTCCTCATGGCCGCCGCGATCGGCCTGTGGGCCGCCAACCTCCGGGCGTGGCTCGCCCGCCGCTGACCGGGTCCGCCGCGGTGGGTGTGTGCGGACCCCGGCTGCCGATAAGGTGACATCTCTCGTGCTGGGAGGTGTACAGGTGGCGATGCGGTCCGGCGACACGCTCACGGACCCCGGCGGTCGGGTGGTGCGCTTGACGGCCGGCCCGGTGGTCTGGCTGTCGGGGCTGGCCGACGACGCGGCGACGCTCCGCCGGCAGACGGTGGAACGGCCGGCCCACTCGATCGCGGCCAACCTGCGCAACCTGGAGCGCGTCTACGCGTGGATGATCGTCGGTGTGGTGGGCGGCTTCGGCGGGGTGGCCGTCGTGCTGCTCCTCGAGCCGGTGCTCGGCAAGCCGGTCGCCGACACGATCTTCCGTTTTGTGATGTCCGGAGGGGTGTTCGCGGCGGCCAGTGCCGGACTGAGCGGGCTGCGTGCGGCGGCCGCGAACCGGTGGGGCTGGCTGGTCTTTCCCGAGGACGCGATGGACAAGGAGGTCCGGCTGCGGTTGCGCCGCCGCGAACGCTCCGGGGCGGGCCGGAGCGCCGCGGGCCGGCGCCGCCGGATGCGGATGGTGCGGTGGGCGTGCCAGCCGTCGCCGTGGGACCTGCTGGTCGCGGCGATCGTCGCGGTGCCGTTCTATTTCGGGGCGCTGTGAGCCTCAGCGGGCGCCGCCCGGGCGGACCAGGCCGCGATCACCGGCTTCCGCACCGGCTGGCCCCTGCCGCTGGTGCCCTACGCCGGCGACGGCCCGCCCGCCTGACGCAGCGGGCCGCTCATCCAGACGGAGTCCTCCTCCGCGAAGCCGTGGCGGGCGTAGAACCTGCGGACCCGGAGGTTGTGCGCCTCGGTCTCCAGGAACATCGCCGACGCGCCTGCCCCGGCCGCAGCCCGCATCGCGTGACGAAGCAGGACGGCGCCCACGCCGTGACTCCGGTCACGGACGTAGATCTCGTCGAGCAGTGCCTCCCGGCCGCCTGACTCCAGGCTCCAGCCCCACGTCACCACCGCGTAGCCGGCGGCCGCGCCCGAGTCGTCGATCGCCAGCCACACCTGGCCATATGTGTCGTCGGCGAGCAGCGGCCCCAGGGCGCGGCGGACCCGCGCCTCGTCGAACTCGTGCCGGTCGGCGGCGCAGAACTCACCGACCAGTTCGAGGAGCGCAGCGGCATCGGCCGCATCAGCTCGGCGGACAGTAGACATGCGGACCAGTATCCTTAAGCGTTCAACGTTCTGGACGCGAGGAGGTGCGATGCAGCGCAAGCCTGCCGCGGTCGCACTCGCCCTGAGCGTGCTGGCCCTGCTGATCGGCCTCTCCCACGCGCACCACGCGCTGCCGGGCGACACCTTCCAGGTGGCCCGGGCCACACACGCGGCCGTCACCATCACCGCCGATCTCGACCACCAGCCGGCCGCCGTGGAGCAGCCGGCCGTCACCGTCGGGCCGGACACCACCGGCACGACCGCCGCGCCAACGGCCCCTCACGTCCACTGTGGACGTTCAATCGGCACCCCCGGTTGCCGCGGGCCACCCACCTCCTGACGCGCACCAGCCGCATCTTCTTTTCGCAGCCGTGACCCAGACGGGTCCACGGCCATCTGTGTTGCGTTGGTTTCCACGGAGGTACCCCCTTATATGAGTGCTGTTCTCGCGATCGCCATCTTTACGATCGCGTTCATCTTCATTGCGGCGGAAAAAGTGCACCGCGTCGCGGTCGCCCTGTTCGCCGCCGGGCTCATGGCGTTGCTCGGCCTCGTGCCCGGTCAGGACATCTTCTTCTCGGAGCACGCCGGAATCGACTGGAATGTCATCTTCCTGCTGCTCGGCATGATGATCATCGTCGGTGTGATCAAGCAGACCGGGGTCTTCGAGTTCCTCGGGATCTGGGCGGCGAAACGGTCGCGCGGTCGGCCGTACCGGCTGCTCGTCATGCTGATGCTCATCACGGCGGTCGCGTCGCCGTTCCTGGACAACGTCACCACCGTCATGCTGGTGGCGCCGGTGACGCTCTCCGTCTGTAAGCGGCTCGGGATCTCCTCGGCGCCGTACCTCATCGCCGAGGTCCTGGCCTCGAACATCGGCGGTGCCGCGACCCTGATCGGCGACCCGCCGAACATCATCATCGGCAGCCGGGCCGGGCTGACGTTCAACGACTTCCTGGTCCACATGGCGCCGATCGTCGCCGTGCTGTTCGTCTTGTTCGTCCTGCTGGCCTGGGTGATGTTCCGCAAGCGCTTCGAGTACCACCCGGAGCGTGTCGCCGAGGTGATGGCGCTCGACGAGCGGGCGTCGCTCAAGGACGTGCGGCTGCTCGTGCGCTGCCTCGCGGTGCTGGCGGTGGTCGTGGCCGGGTTCGCGCTGCACGCCGTGATCCACGTCGAGCCGTCGATCATCGCGCTGCTCGGCGCCGGGCTGATGGTTCTCGTCTCACGGGTCGAGACCGCTCGGTACCTCGAAGAGGTCGAGTGGGAGACCCTCGTGTTCTTCATGGGCCTGTTCGTGATGGTCGGCGGGCTCGTCGAGACCGGCGTCATCCACCGCATCGGCGGCTGGGCCACGGGCTGGGTCGGCGACGACTACTTCGCGGCCGCGAGCGCGCTGCTGTTCGGCTCGGCGGTGCTGGGCGCGTTCTTCGACAACATCCCCTACGTCGCTACGATGGCCCCGATCGTCGAGGACATCGTCGCCACCTCATCGGACCCCCAGACCGGGCAGGCGCTCTGGTGGGCCTTCGCTCTCGGCGCGGACTTCGGCGGCAACGGCACGGCCGTCGCCGCAAGCGCGAACGTGGTTGTCCTCGGCATCGCCGCGCGGGCGGGCGAGCCGATCAGCTTCTGGCAGTTCACCCGGTACGGCATCGTCACCACGATCATGACGACGGTCATTGCCTGGGCATACGTCTGGCTGCGTTACTTCAGCTGAGGTACAGCGGACCGCCGTCCCCGACCACCCGGGACGGCGGTCCGCCCGGCGGTTCAGCGCGGGCGGGCCGCCCCGAAGCTGGGCCGGTCCGCCGACGCGTACGTGCAGCCGAACGTCTGGTCGGCGACCGCACGGCGGTCGAGGATCGCGTCGCCGCCGGGCCGCTTGCCGAACCGGGCCCACGTGACCAGGTCGTCGAAGCCGCGGGTCAGTTCGGCCTGGTTGAACTCCGCCACATCGCTCCTCAGCTGGCGGGCCGGGCTGCCGGGGGCGAGTTTCGGCAGCTCACCAAGCAGGACGGCGAGTTGCCGCACCTGCAGTGCAGATACCCTCGACGTCCACGTCGGCGGCGAACAGCGCGCCGTCGAACGGCCCGGCGGGCTCCAGCCCATACGAGGCGCTGGTGACGAACAGCCGCCGCAGGCCGGACCCGCCGAGGCAGACGCTGGTCGGCTGGCCGGCGGGCACACGAACCTCGCGGTCGAGGGTGCCGTCGGGCCGGTACCGGCGGACGGCCGACCCGCCCCACAACGCCACCCACAGGTGCCCGGCGGCGTCCACGGTCATGCCGTCGGGCACGCCTTCGCCCGGTCCCAGCCGCAGGAACGGCTCACGGCCGCTCAGCTCACCCGTGCCCGGATCGACGGCGAACCGGTCGACCTCACCGCGGGGCGTGTCAGCCAGGTACATCGTGGTGCCCGCGGCGTCGAACGCCGGGCCGTTGGGGATGGTGAGCCCGGTGACGACCGCGACGGGGGCGGCGCCGGGCGAGAGCCGGAACAGTGTCCCGGCGCCGGGCACCCCGGCGTAGGTCATGGTGCCGGCCCAGAACCGCCCGTGCGGATCGGCGACGGCGTCGTTGACCCGCACCGCCGACCTGCCGGCGCCGCTCCCGGCGGGCAGGTCGGCGACCGGTGCGCGCCGGCCGGCGGGGTCGAGCAGTTCGACGCCGGTGCCGGCGGCGGCGAGCCAGTGGCCCGGGCTGCCGTTCACCGGGGCGACGGCACCGAGCGGCACGTCGAGCCGGAACACCTCGCGCAGCGGCCCGGGTGCGTCGCCGGTCGTCTCCAGCAGGCGCCCGGCGAGCAGGTCGACGAGCACGAGCCGGTCGTCGACCCAGCGCGCTCCCTCACCGAGCTCCAGCCGGTCGTCGCTCCACGGGGTCAGTTCCATCGCAGGCTCCTCATCGAAGTGCCGTTCCTGGCGCGTGGTCGAGCAGGGTCAGCTCGGCGCGGGTGGGCAGGCCCTCCCAGTCGCCACGGGTCGCGACCGCGAACGCCCCGGCGGTGACCGCCCGGTCGAGCCGCCCGTCCGCGTCGAGCCCGTCGAGCAGGCCCGACAGCAGCCCCGCGACGAAGGCGTCCCCGGCGCCGACGGTATCCACGACCGGCACCCGGCGGGCCGGCCGGTGGACGCTCCCGGCCGTGCTGTGGCCGGTCGCGCCGTCCGCGCCGTGCTTGACCACGATCTCCCGCACCCCCTCCGCCAGCAGGGCGGGGACCGGGTCGGCGGCGTCCGTGAGCACGCCGAGCTCGTCGTCGGAGGCGACGACGAGGTCCAGCGACGGCAGCAGCGGGCGGAGCGCCGCGGCGGCCTCGGCGGCGGACCACAGTCGCGCGCGGTGGTTGACGTCGAGACAGACCTCGCCGCCCGCCGCCCGGGTGCGCTCCACCGCCCGGCGCACCGCCGCGAGCGGTCCGCTGCCGAGGGCCGCGGTGATCCCCGTGACGTGCAGGATCCTCGGCGGGTCGGGCAGCCCGTCGAACGCGGCGTCCACGTCGGAGGGCGCAAGCCCGGCGCCCGCCGACCCGGTCCGGTGGTAGGTGACCCGGCTGCGGTCCCCGGCCAGCGCCTCGAACAGGATCAGCCCGGTCGGCCGCCCGGTGTCGACCCGGCTCCAGGTGAGCTCGACCCCCTCGGCGCGCAATGTGCGGCGGACCAGCTCACCGGGCTCGTCGGCGCCGGTGGCACCGATCCACGCGACCCGGTGTCCGAGCCGGGCGAGGCCGATCGCCACCGTGGACTCGGCGCCGGCGACGGACAGGTGCGCGGCGCCGCCGAGCCGCAGCGGCCCCGCCATCCGGAACGCCGCCATCGTCTCACCGAGGGTGACCACGTCGGTCACGCGCGCACCCCGCCGGCCGCGACCTGCGGGGACGCCACCGCGGCCAGGAACGCCGCCGCCCGCTCGCGCAACGCGCCCGGGTCGCCCCCTCTGGCGGCGTCGCCGAGCAGCGGGGAGCCGACCCCGACCGCGACGGCGCCCCTGCGCAGATACTCCCCCGCGCCGTCCGCGTCGACGCCCCCGACCGGCACGAACGGCGTCCCCGGGAACGGATCCCGCAGCGCCGACAGGTATCCGGGACCGCCGAGCGACGCCGGGAACAACTTCACCGCCGCCGCTCCGGCGGCCGTCGCCTGATACACCTCCGTCGGCGTCAGCGCACCGGCGAGCACCGGCAGCCCGAGCCGGCCGGCCTCGCCGACACCGGGTGCGAGTGCCGGCGTCACGAGGAACGTGGCACCCGCGTCGGCGGCGGCCCGCGCGTCGCCGGCGCTGAGGACGGTGCCCGCGCCGAGCGCGAACCCGTCGCCGAGCTCGGCCCGGGCCCGGCGGATCGTGTCGAGCGCGGACGCGCCGCTCAGCGACACCTCGATGAGCGCGACGCCGCTGCCGGCCAGCGTCAGCACGGCGGCGAGGGCGGCGTCGGGGTCGGGGCCGCGCACGATCGCGAGGAGGCGGTGGCGGCGCAGCTCGTCGAGCAGGTTCATCGGGACTTCCTTCAGCTGGTCCGGTGTGCGGTGATGGTGAGCCGCCAGTGCACCGCACCGGCGGGCGGGACGACGGCGGCGGGCACGTCCTCGGCCACGTCGAAGCCCTCGCCGAGCATGGGCTCGACCCCGATGCTGCGATACGGCCCGTGCGCCGGCCAGCCACGCAGGTTGCGCCACAGCGCCGTGGACCGGGGCTGGCCGTCGCACTCCAGCAGCAACGTCAGCCGGTCGGCGCCGTCGACCACCGTGGTCCGCGGGCAGTCGAACAGGACCCCGCCGACCGCCGTGCCGTCGTCGGGCCCGAGACGGTCGATCGGGGCGCCGGCGGGTGCCGGCCAGGGCCCCTCGACCGGCGGGCCGGGGTCGGGGTAGAGGCGGGTGCGGGTGCCGGCCGGGGCGTCCAGCCGCGCGGCCGGCGACAGGTCGAGCAGGGCGTGGGCGGCCCACACGAACCGGTGCCCCGGTGCGGCGGCGAGCGTGTAGTCGGCGATCACGGCACCGGCGCGATGGCCGATCCGGCGGGTCAGGACGAAGTCCGGCGTCTCGACGGCCAGCGTGCCCGCACCCGTCGCGTGCCACGGCCGGGACCAGACGTCGCCGTGGTCGGGCGTGCCGCGGACCGTCGGCAGGCACTCCTCGAGGCCGCCCGCGTCGACGAACGGATCGCCGGGCCGGACCGCGGCGCGGGCGTCCGAGGAGCGGTGCCACAGCCATTCGCGGCCGCCGCCGGACAGCGAGGTCCACCGGCCGCCGAGCGCGGCGTCGTGGCGGGCGGTGAGGGGCACGGTCACCATTCCGCGAACGACCCGTCGTCGTGGTGCCAGACCGGGTTGCGCCAGGCGTGCGGGGTGCGGGCGGCGGCACGCACGGCGGCCTCGTCGACGGTGACGCCGAGGCCGGGCGTGTCGAACCGGGCGATGTGCCCGTCGGTGAACCGCAGCGGCGCCGGGTCGACGAGGTAGTCGAGGAGCTCGGACCCCTGGTGGTAGTGGATGCCGATGCTCTGCTCCTGGATGAGGAAGTTGGGTGTCGCGAACGCCACCTGCAGGCTGGCGGCGAGCGCGATCGGGCCGAGCGGGCAGTGCGGCGCCAGCACCGCGCCGTAGGTCTCGGCGAGCGCGGCGATCCGCCGGACCTCGGAGATGCCGCCGGCGTGCGAGAGGTCGGGCTGGACGACCGCGACCCCGGCCTGCAGCGGTGCGAGGAACTCGGACCGGCCGTAGAGCCGCTCGCCGGTCGCGACCGGGACAGGCGAGCAGGTGACGATGTCGTGCAGGTGGTGCACCTGGTCGGGCAGCACCGGCTCCTCGGCGAAGAACGGCCGCAACGGCGCCAGCTCCGGCAGGATGCGGCGGACCGCGGCGGCGCCCGCCCGGCCGTGGAAGTCCAGGGCGATGTCCCGGTCGGCGCCGAGCACCTCACGGGCGGCGGCGACCCGCCGGACGATGGCGTCGATCTCGGCCGGGGTGGGGATGGCGGACAGGCGGCCGGACGCGTTCATCTTGATGCCGGTGAGCCCCGCCGCGACCTGCTCCGCGGCGGCCTCGGCGATCTCGCCCGGCTCGTCGCCGCCGATCCACGAGTAGATCCGGACCCGGTCGCGGACCGGCCCGCCGAGCAGGGCGTGGACGGGTGCACCGTACGCCTGGCCGGCGATGTCCCACAGCGCCTGGTCGAGACCGGCGACGGCGCTGGACAGCACCGGCCCGCCCCGGTAGAAGCCGCCCTTGGTGAGGATCTGCCAGTGCTGCTCGATGCGCAGCGGGTCCTGCCCGACGAGATATTCCGCCAGCACCTCCACCGCACTGCGGACCACCTCGGCGCGGCCCTCCACGACAGGCTCGCCCCAGCCGACGAGCCCGTCGTCGGTCTCGACGCGGCAGAACAACCAGCGGGGCGGGACGAGGAACGTCTCGATCCGGTCGATCTTCACCGGCGACCCTTCTGCGCGCGAACCTTCTCGACATCCCTGACCGCCTTGGCGAGCAGGCCCCGCATCGCGGTCTCGGCCGCGGACTCGTCGCGTGAGCGGATCGCGTCGACGACGGCCCGGTGGCTGGGCACCGGGTCGTCGTGGGCGCCGCCGTGGACGAGCCGGTCACGCTCGGCGAGGCCGGTCTCCATGACCACCTCCATGCGCACCAACAGGTCGTTGTGGGTGGCGTTGAGCAGGGCGCGGTGGAAGGACAGGTCGGCGGCGACGGACGCGACCGGGTCGCCGTGCGCCTCGATCATTTCCTCGAGGGCCTGCTCCAGGGCGCTGAAGTCCTCGTCGACAGCGCGGATCGCGGCGAGCCGGGCGGCGGCGGGCTCGATGATGCTGCGGACCTCGTGGAGCTTGTCGAGCAGGCGCGGGTCGGCGCCCTCCTCCATCTGCCACCGGATCACGTCGGCGTCGAGCAGGTGCCAGTCGGCCCGTGGCCGGACGAAGGTGCCGCGCTTCTGCCGGGCGTCGACGATGCCCTTCGCCGAGAGCACCTTGAGGGCCTCGCGCAGCGCGGTGAGGCTGACGTCGAGCTCCTCCTGGAGCGCGCCGAGGTTGAGCGTCGCACCCTCGGCGATCTCTCCGGCCAGGATGCGGCGGGCGATCACCTCGACCGTCTGCCCGTGCACGCCACGGCCCGCGTAAGTTGCCAATGCTCTTCGCACCCTCTCGCTCGTCGCTGTCGGTCCGTCACGCTGACGTTTTCATCGCGGTCCATCCGCCGTCCACCACCAGGCTGGTGCCGGTGACGTAGGCAGCGTCCGGCGAGGCGAGGAAGGCGACCGTGGCCGCCACCTCGTCCGGCGTGCCGAACCGCTTGGCGACCGTCTCGGCGACGCTACGTTGACGGTCCTCCTCGGAGATGCCGTCCCAGGCGCCGGTGAGGATCGGCCCGGGCAGGATGGTGTTGACCCGGACCTCCGGACCGTATTCGACGGCGAGCTGGCGGCCGAGCGCGACGAGCCCGCCCTTGGCCGCGGCGTAGGCGGGCCGGCCGGGCAGTCCGACCAGGGCGTGCACCGAGGACACGACCACGACCGCGCCCCGCCGCTCGCGCAGGTCGTCGAGGCAGGCCCGGAGGCCGAGGAAGGTGCCGGTCAGGTTGACCGCGAGCTGGTGGTCCCAGGACGCGCGGCTCGTGCGGTGGGCCGGTGCCAGCTCGACCGTGTAGGCGTTGCTGACGAGGATGTCGACCGGGCCCAGCGCAGCGCGGACGGCGGCGACCGCGGCGGTCCAGCCGTCCTCGTCGGCGACGTCGGCGACTACGGAAAGTGCTCGGGCCCCGGACGCCGTCAGCTCTTCCGCGAGCGGCGCCGGATCCCGCACATCCATGAGACCCACGGCCGCACCTTCGGCGGCGAGCCGGCGCACGGTCGCCGCCCCGATGCCACCTGTCGCGCCTGTCACCAGCGCGGTTCTGCCCTCTAGCCGCCGCATATGCTGACCCGTCTGCCCACCGCGGACCGCGGAATAACCATTAATTACGAATACATCTTGACAGCATCGAAGCCTCGGATGCAACCTTCTGGTTACACCGTTCATACGACCGACACCACGCGATGTGACGCAGCGTGTCGTTGAGGAAGGGACACCCCCGTGAGCGACTTCGACCCCGGTCGCCGCCGATTCCTTGGCCACCTCGGTCTTCTCGGCGTGGGCGCGCTCGGCGCCGGTTCGTTCTTGAGTGCCTGCGCCAGCTCCGCCAGCGGCCCCTCGGACAAGACGTCCGGTGCCGTCACCATCCAGTCCAACCTCTCCTCGCCACAGGCCAAGACGGCCATGGAGCAGCTGGTCGCCGACTTCAACAAGCAGGGCAAGGGCACCGCGACGCTCAACACGATCGCGTCGGAGACGTTCCGCACGCAGCTGCCGACCTACCTGACCTCGGCCAACCCGCCCGACGTCTACACCTGGTATGCGGGATCGGTCGCCAACGACTACGCGAGCAAGGGCCTGCTCCTCGACCTGTCCGACGTCTGGCAGGGTCTCGGCGACTATCCGCAGTCGCTGCGCACGCTGTCCACCGACACCGCCGGCAAGCAGGTCTTCGTGCCGATGAACAACTACTGGTGGGGCTTCTTCTACCGCAAGTCCAACTTCGCCAAGTGGGGCGTGCAGGAGCCGAAGACCTGGACCGAGTTCGTCGCGCTGTGCCAGACCCTGCAGGGCAAGGGCATCCCGCCGATCGGCATCGGCCTGGGCGACACCCCCTGGGTGGCCTCGGCCTGGTTCGACTACCTCAACATCCGGATCAACGGCGCGCCGTTCCACCGCGGGCTGCTCGCCGGCAAGCAGCGCTTCGACGACCCCAAGGTCAAGGCCGTCTTCACGAAGTGGGCGGAGGTGCTGCCCTACTTCGACCCCAAGGGCAAGGCCTACCCGTTCCAGGAGGCGACGACCGCGCTGCTGGCCGGCAAGACCGGCATGTTCCTCATCGGCACGTTCTTCGCCGACGCCGCACCGAAGGACGCCCTCGGCGACCTCGACTTCTTCCGCTTCCCGATCATCGATCCCGCGGTGCCGGTGGCGGAGGAGGCACCCACAGACGGCTTCTTCGCCAGCGCGAAGACCGCCAACCCGGCCGGGACCAAGGCGCTGCTGAGCTACTTCGCGGGCGTCGAGGCGCAGGAGGCCTACATCAAGTCCAGCTCCGGCATCATCCTGCCGGCCAACCCGAAGGCGAAGGCCGCCGACTCGGCACTGGTCGCCAAGGGCAAGGCCATGCTCGACGACGCGAAGGAGCTGACCCAGTTCTTCAACCGTGACTCCAGCGACGCGCTCCAGCCGACCGCCGACACGGCCCTGACGAAGTTCATCGACAAACCGGATCAGGTCGACGCGATCCTACGGGAGTGGCAGACCAGCGCCGAGAAGGTCTTCAAGGGCTGACGTGACCTCACCCGCAACCACCCTCCGGCGGCGGCGACGGCCTCGGCTGTCGCCGTTGCTGGCCGCCTTCGTCCTGGTGCCGTTCGCGGTCGAGAGCATCTGGGTGTTCTGGCCCGCGCTGCAGGGGTTCTGGTTCTCCTTCACCCGCTGGGACGGGCTGACCCCGCCGCAGTTCGTCGGCGTCGACAACTACACCGAGTTGGCCGGCGACCCGACGTTCCGCGGCGCACTGGTCAACACCGTCATCTGGCTCCTGCTCTTCGGCGGCCTGTCCGTGGCCGGCGGCTTCGGCATGGCCCTGCTGCTGCAACGCGACCGGCGCGGCGTCGGCTTCTACCGGGCCGCGCTCTTCACCCCGGTCGTCTTCTCGCTCGTGGTCACCGCCCTGGTGTGGCGGGTGTTCTACCAGCCCGACGGGCTCGCCGACCAGATCCTGCGCGGCATCGGCCTCGAGCACCTGATCCGGCCCTGGCTCGCCGACCCGGAGACCGCGCTCTACGCGGTCATCCTCCCCGCGCTGTGGCGGCAGATCGGCTACGTGATGGTGCTCTACCTGGCCGGGCTGAAGGCGATCGACCCGGCGCTGCACGAAGCCGCGCGGGTCGACGGCGCCAACGCCTGGCAGCGGCTGTGGCGGGTGACCGTCCCGCAGCTCAAGGGCGTCAACGCCGTCGTGCTGTCGGTCATCGTCATCGACTCGCTGCGGTCGTTCGACATCGTGTGGTCGCTCACCCGCGGCGGGCCGTATCACTCGTCGGAGCTGCTGAGCACCTACATGTACTCGACCGCGTTCCAGGGACTCCGGCTGGGCTACGCGTCCGCGATCGCCGTCGTCATCTTCGCGCTCGCCCTGGCCGTCATTCTCGGCTACCTGGTGCGCGCGTTCCGGGAGGAGGACACATGAGCGGTCCGGAGCGAAGCGGAGGACGCATGAACCGGTCGGTCCGGACGGGCGCATTCCATACCGGCATGGTGCTGCTGTCGCTGCTGTGGCTCGCCCCGGTCCTGTGGGTCGTCGTCATGTCGACCCGGACCTTCGACGACATCGCCGCCAACGGGATCGGCAGCCTGCCGCACTCGTTCACCCTCGACACGTACCGGCAGGCGTGGACCGACGGCGGCGAGCTGCAGGCACTGGTCAACAGCATGCTCGTGACCGTGCCGTCGGTCGTGCTGACGCTGGCGCTCGCGGCGGTCGCCGCGTTCGCGCTCAGCCGGTACCGCATTCCCGGCCGGCGCACCGTCCTGCTGCTCATGCTCGCCGGAAACCTGCTCCCGCCGCAGATCCTGCTCATCCCGGTGGCCAAGTTCAGCGAGCTGACCGGTCTCTACGACACGCTCTACGCGCTCATCGCGGTGCAGGTGGGCTTCGGCCTCGGCTTCTACACGTTCGTGCTGCACGGCTTCATGCGTGACCTGCCCGGCGAGATCCAGGAGGCGGCCACCATCGACGGCGCGGGGCCGGCGCAGATCTTCGCCCGGGTCATCCTGCCGCTGGCCAGACCGGCGCTCGCCGCGCTCGGCGCGTTGTCGTTCACCTGGATCTTCAACGACCTGCTGTGGGCGATCACCGTGCTGCGCACCGACGACAAGATGCCGGTCACCCCGGCACTGCTGGGTCTGCAGGGCCAGTTCGTGTCCTCGTGGAGCGTCATCGCCGCCGGGACTGTGATCGCGGCGGTGCCGACGGTCGCCGTGTTCCTGGGCTTCCAGAAGCATTTTGTGTCGGGCCTCGCGATCGGAGCGGTGAAGTGACCAAGCGGTGGACCCTGCGCGGGGCGCAGACCGAATACACCGTGGCCGTGCCGGCACACGGACGCTGGCTGGAGCTGGTCGCGTGGGGGCCGCACGGCGTCTCCGACGGGCCCTCCCCGGTCGGCTACGACGGGCCGGTCCCGTTCCTGACAAAGGGCGACGCGGCGCCGGTCGAATACGCGACGGAGACCGAGCGGCCGTTCGCGGGCGCCGACCTGGTGGTGGAGGCCCGCTCGTCGCTGCGGTTCGTGTCCGCCGCCGCGGCCGACGACCGGCTGGCGGTCACGTTCGCCGATCCGGTCAACGGGTTGCGGGCCGTGCTGCAGTACCGGATCCCGGCCGGCACCGACGTCGTCGAGCGCTGGGTGGAACTGGTCAACGAGGGCCCGGACCCGCTGCGGCTGGCCCGGGCCGGCTCGGCCGGGTTCTGCGTGCCCACACCGCACGGCGCCCGGATCAGCTACCAGTGGGGCCAGTGGGCGCAGGAGTTCCAGCTCGCCCACGTCGACCTCGCGCACGGCACGTTCGCGGTCGGCAGCGCCCAGGGCGTCCCCGGCCACCTCTACGTGCCGTGGCTCGCGGTCAACGACCAGGAGGACCCCGCCGGTGTCTGGGGCGTCGGTCTGGCCTGGACCGGGTCCTGGAAGATTCAGGCGGAGCGCGACACCGGCGGCCTGACCCGGGTGCGCGTCGGCCGCGGGCTCGTCGACGGGCCGCTCGATCTCGCCCCCGGTGAGCGGCTGACGCTGCCGACGGCCGCCGGGGCGTACAGCGCCGACGGGCTCGGTGGCCTCGCCCGCGTGTGGCACGCCTACCAGCGGCACCTCGCCGGCGAACGGCTGACACCGCGGCCGGTGCTCTACAACTCCTGGGAGGCCACGTATTTCGCCGTCGACGCCGACAGCCAGCTCGCGCTCGCCCGGGTCGCCGCCGGCATCGGGGTGGAGACGTTCGTGGTCGACGACGGCTGGTTCACCGGGCGGGGCGACGACACCGGCGGGCTCGGCGACTGGACCCCCGACCCGGCCAAGTTCCCGGCGGGGTTCGATGCGTTCGTCGCCGACGTGCGGGCGCTCGGGCTGCGGTTCGGGCTGTGGGTGGAGCCGGAGTGCGTCAACCCGCGGTCGCGCCTCTACGCAGAGCATCCCGACTGGGTCTACTCCGTCGACGGCCAGCCGCTCACCCAGGTCCGCAACCAGTACCTGCTCGATCTCGGCCGGCCCGAGGTCGCCGAGTTCGTCCACGGCACCGTCGACGGGCTGCTGCGCAAGCACGCCATCGACTACCTGAAGTGGGACTTCAACCGGCCGCGCACCGAGCCCGGCCGCCCCGGTGCCACCGGGCCGGTCGACCTCGACGGCGCCCACGTCGCCAACCTCTGGCGCATCTACGAGCGGCTACGCCGGGACCACCCGCACGTGATCATCGAGGCGTGCGCGGGCGGCGGCGCCCGCACCGACCTGGGCATGGCGGCACGCGCCGACGTCTTCTGGCCCAGCGACAACACCGGCCCGCTGGACCGCCTGGCGATCCAGCACGGCTTCCTGCACGCCAACGCACCACACCTGCTGAGCTCCTGGGTCACCGACGCGCCCGGCCTGTTCGACCCGCGACCGCGCTCGCTCGCGTTCCGGTTCGTGCTCGCCATGGCGGGAGTTCTCGGCATCGGCGCCGACATCCGGCGGTGGAGCGCGCAGGAGCGCGCCGAGGCGGCCCGCTGGATCGCCCGGTACAAGGAGATCCGCGAGATCGTCATGCACGGCACCGTGCACCTCATCGGCGGGCCGGGCCAGGCGCGGTGCGCGGTGCAGTATCTCTCCCCCGACGAGCGCACCGCCGTCGTCCTCGCCTGGCACACCGGGCGGCTCGACGGTGCCGGTCTGCTGCCGTCCCGCCCCGTCCGGCTGCCGCTGCGCGGCCTGAGACCGCAGGCACGGTACGGGACCGGCGACCAGCACTACTCGGGCAGCCACCTCACCACGGCCGGCCTGCCCGTGCAGTGGACCGCGGCGCACGACGCCGACGTCATCGTCCTGCACCGCGACTGACCCGCCACCGGCGTCGCTAGGGCCCCGCAGGCGCGGCGACCTTCGTGGTCGACGCCGCCCACCGACCGCACGCCACCCGGCACACGGTTCACTCGTCCGGGTGGTGTGCCGCGGGTGGCCACGTTCCCAGGAAACGTCCAGCAACAACCCGTAGACTGTGCCTGCGGGGGGAGTATCTCGCCAGGTTGTCCCGGTCAGTACGAGTCGCGCCGATGCGGCTCCCGGGCAGCCGCCCGCCCCGGCGGGTGAGAGAGACCTCGAACGATGCTTCATGTTCGAGGGAGCCCGAATTCCTATGGAGTCCATCGCTTCGCCGCAGCTGTGGGCGATCAGCATCGCGGTCCTGCTGGGCCTGCTGGCGCTCGACTTCGTGGTCACCCGCCGCCCCCACGACGTGCCGATGCGCGAGGCCATCGCCTGGACGGTGTTCTACCTCGCCCTTCCGGTCGTGTTCGGCGCATATGTCTGGCTGGACCACGGCAGCCGGCCCGGCGTGGAGTTTTTCACCGGCTACGTGGTGGAGAAGTCGCTGTCGGTCGACAACCTGTTCGTCTTCATGCTGCTGCTCACCGCCTTCGCGGTGCCGACCAAACTGGCCCAGCGGGTGCTGCTCTACGGCATCGTCGGCGCCCTCGTCCTGCGGGCGATCTTCATCGCCGCCGGCGCCGCCATGCTCTCCGCCGGCACCTGGGCGTTCCTCGTCTTCGGCGCGATCCTGGTGATCACCGCGGTGAAGGTGATGCGTGACGCGGTGCGCGGCGCCGACCACGAGGTCGACATCGACAAGATGCGTGGCGTCCGGCTGCTGCGCCGGCTCATGCCGGTCACCGACCAGTACCACGATGCGCGGCTCACCATCAAGCAGGCCGGCCGGCGGGCGCTCACCCCGATGGCGCTGGTCGTGACCGCGGTGTTCCTCACCGACATCGTGTTCGCGGTCGACTCGGTGCCGGCCGTGTACGGCGTGACCGAAGACCCGTACCTCGTGTTCGCCACCAACGCCTTCGCGCTGCTCGGCCTGCGGGCGCTGTACTTCGTGCTGCGCAACGCGCTCAGCCAGCTGCGCCACCTCAACCACGGCCTGGCCATCATTCTCGGCTTCATCGGCGCCAAGCTCATCCTGCACTGGGCGCACACCGTCTGGTCGTGGGTTCCGGACGTGCCCACGCCGCTGTCCCTGCTGGTCATCGTGCTGACGCTCGCGACCGTGACGGTGACGAGCCTGCGCGCCAACGCGAAGTCCCGCCCCGCGGAGCCGGCCGGTACCGACTCCGCAGACGCGCCGGCCGTCGACAGGCGCTAAATGTCGTCCCAGGGGATCGCGGCCGCCGCGGCCTCGACCCGGGCCATGAACGCCGGGTCGAGCGGGAGGTGGACGTCGTCGACGCGGTCGACCGGGACGATGCCGATGGAGTTGGTGACGAACGCCGCGCGGTAGCCGGCGAGGTCCGCCAGCCGAACGGAGGCCGAGCGGTCCGGCAACCCGGCCTCCGCCAGCCGCGGGCGCAGCAGCTGCATCATGATGCCGGGCAGGTGCGGGGCCGAGGGCCACGTGACGCCGGTGCCGTCGAAGAACGCGATGTTGTGGACGGCCGACTCGGCGATCTCGCCGCCGGGGCCGGTCAGCAGGGCGTCGTCGAAGCCGTCGCGTTCGGCCGCGTGGCCGTGGTACAGCTGGCCGAAGCTGCCGAGGTGCTTGAGGTGCGCGGCCGGGCGCTGGTAGGGCACCGAGCGGAGGCTCACGGGGCCCGGCGCCGGGTCGGTGGGCGGGCGGACGGCGACGAGGACCATGAGGTCGCCGGGGCGGTAGACGTTGATCCGCACCGCCGCGTCCGGCACGTCCCGCAGTGCGTGGCGGAGGTGGTCGCGGACCAGCGCCGGGTCCAGCTCCGCGGCGAAGAGCTCGCGCGTGGCGGCCACCAGCCGGTCCAGGTGCAGGGCCAGCCCCTGGACGCGTCCGCCGCGGACCTGCATGGCGGTGAAATGGCCGTAGTTGACGAGGATCGGGTGGTACAACTCCTCGATCTTCGGCTCTCGTCCGTCAATCTCCAGCCTGATCACCGTGGTGCTCACGATCGCCCACCATAGTCCGGGCAGCCCGCCGCAGGTCGATGCGGGGCAGCATCCGTTCGCCGCCCGGCAGGCCGATCTTGACCAACGGGCTGCCGGCGAGGGTGACGGGCGCGTCCGGCTCCGCGGGCCGGCGCTCCTCCCAGATCGACTCCTCGATGGCGCGCAGCCCGGGGACGATGAAGCCGACAAGATCGTCACCGTCGGCGACCAGCAGGACGCGGGCGGTCGCGGGGTCGGTCTCGACGGGGCGGCCGAGCAGCGTGGCGAGGCAGATCAGCGGGACCGACGCGCGGTGGTGGGTGAAGACACCCCGCAGGGGGCCGCCGCCCACGAACGGGATGACGTCCCCCGGGTGCGGCACGATCTCGGTGACCTGGGTGAGCGGCGTGGCGACCTCGACGCCCGCGTGATAGGTCAGGTACTTGCGGACGACGTGCTCGATGACCCGCCCGTCCCCGGCGGGCCGGTCGGCGGCGTCGGGCCGCGGCCGTTCGGGCGCACGTCCGGCGACCGGGGTGCCGAGGGCGGCGATCGTGCCGAGCTGCGGGTCGGCCCGCAGCCGGTCGCCGTCGACGACGAGGTATGAGCCGCCGGCCTGGCCCGGCAGGATGCCCACGACGTAGTCGGACGACGGCAGGCCGAAGGACGGCACCGGCAAAACGTCCGCCCCGGTGACGCCGACGATCGCGGTGACCTCGGTGACCGCGAACGTCAGCAGGCCCCGGTCGTAGGCGAGCGCGACACCGCGCTTGACGTCGATCGGGGCGAGGGTGCCGAGGCCGAGCACGGCGAGGGTGTCGACGGTCGCCACGTACTGCTCACCGAGCTCGACGACGCCGTGGACGGCCGGCCCGTCCAGCGGCGAGGACTTCAGGATGAGCTCCGGCACGACGGAGTGGATGTGGGACACGTCGACGCAGACGCCGATCTCGCCGCAGCGCAGCAGCATCATCATCGTGCGGCCGCCGACCGGCTCGAGGCCGCCGGTCCGGGCCGGCGCCACCACGCCGCTCGGCCCGCCCGTGTCGTCGGCGACGACCATGCCCGGCAGGCGCCGCACGGCGGCGCAGTCCAGCACGCAGACGACGGCGCCGTCGTCGGGGCGCTCGAAGGTGCAGCTGAACAGCGGCTCGCTGTTGACGGTCATGCCGAGCCGGGCGTCCCCGTCGATCCCGACGACACCGTGGACGGCGCTCGCGAGCAGCCCGAACACCGATCCGTCGCAGGCCACGACCACCACGACGTCGGTGCCGTCGCCGTCCGGCAGGCCGAGCAGCCGGCGCAGGTCGAGCACCGGGATGATCTGGTGGCGCAGGTTGACCGCGCCGACAAGGCCGGGCGCGGCGGCCAGCAGCGGGTCGAACGCCGGCGGGCACGGGATGACCTCGCGCAGCTCGGACAGCGGCAGCGCGACGTGCACGTCGGCGACCGTGAACACGCCGTGGAGGACAGCGCTCATCAGTCGCTGCCGATCAGCTCGCCGATCAGCGCGTTGACCGCCCGCGACGCGTCCTGCTGGGTCTGCGTCGAGGTCACGATGTGGTGGATCGACTCGGCGGTCTTGCCGACGCTGCGCAGGATCTCCTCGAACGCGTCCTGGGCCCGCTGCGCGACCTGCGAGCCCTGGTTGATCCGGGTCGCCGACTCCTGGATGAGGCGGCTGATCTCGCGGGCCGAGTCGGACGAGCGCTCGGCGAGCTTGCGTACCTCACCCGCGACGACCGAGAACCCGACGCCGTGCTCGCCGGCGCGGGCCGCCTCGATCGAGGCGTTGAACGCGAGCAGGTTGGTCTGGCTGGCGATCTCGCCGATCACCTGGACGATCGCGGCGATCTGGTCGGAGGAGCGCTCCATGAGCTCGATCGCCTCGATGGACTTGCGCAGTTCCTCGAAGCCGCGCTGGGCGTTGGTCTGCGTCTCGCCGGCAAGCTGGCTGGCCTGGCCGGCGTTGCCGACGATCTGCGCGATGGAGACGCTGAGGTCCTCCACGGCCCGGCTCATGTCGCGGGTCTTCGTGGTGAGCCGGCGTTCGAGGGCGACCTGTTCGGTGATGTCGTGCGCGAACTTCACGATCTTCACCGGCACGCCTCTGAGGTCGAAGATCGGGTTGTAGGTCGCCTGGAGGAAGACGTCTCGGCCGAACTTGCCGACGCGGTGGAACCGGCCGGTGAGGTGCTCGCCGTGGCTCAGGCGCAGCCAGAAGTCGCGGTACTCCTGCGAGGTGATGTAGTCCTGGGTGCAGAACATGCTGTGGTGCTGGGACTGGATCTCCCGCATCGAGTAGCCCATGGTGCGCAGGAAGTTGTCGTTGGCGCTCAGCACGTTGCCCTCGAGGTCGAACTCGACCACCGCCTGCCCGCGGTTGATCGCCGCGACCTTGCCCTCGAACTCGGCGTTGCGCAGCTTCGCCGACGTGACGTCCGCGGCGAACTTGACGATCTTGTACGGTCGCCCGTCGAGGTCGAGGATCGGGTTGTAGGTGGCCTGGATCCAGACCTCACGGCCGTCCTTGGCGACCCGCTTGTACTCCCCGGCGTCGAACTCGCCGCGCCGCAGCCGCTCCCAGAACTCCTGGTACCGGTCCGAGGCCGCGTCCTCGGCGTCGACGAACATCCGGTGGGGCTTGCCGCGGACCTCGTCGATGCCGTAACCGAAGAGGTCGAGGAAGTTGCGGTTGGCGTCGAGCACCACGCCCTGGGTGTCGAACTCGACGACGGCCTGCGCGCGGGAGATGGCGTTGACCTTGCCCTCGTACTCCACGTTGCGCAGCTTGGCGTCGGTGACGTCGACGGCGTACTTCACGACCTTGTACGGCCGGCCCTCCAGGTCGAAGATCGGGTTGTAGGTCGCCTGCAGCCACACCTCGCGGCCGCCCTTGCCGACCCGCTTGTACTCCCCCATCTCGAACTCGCCTCGCGCGAGCCGCGCCCAGAACGCCCGGTAGTCCTCGCTCGCCGCGTGGATCGGGTCGACGAAGATGCGGTGGTGCCTGCCCTTGAGCTCGTCGGCGCTGGTGTACCGCATGAGGTCGAGGAAGTTGCGGTTGGCGCCGAGGATCATGCCGTCGAGGTCGAACTCGATGACCGCCTGCGCCCGGTCGATGGCGGTGACCTTGCCCTCGTACTCCGCGTTACGCTGCTTCGTCTCGGTGATGTCGGTGGCGTACTTGACCACCTTGAACGGCCGGCCGTCGAGATCGAAGATCGGGTTGTAGGTCGCCTGCAGCCACACCTCGCGGCCGTCCTTGCCGACCCGCTTGTACTCACCGCTCTCGAACGTTCCCCGGGCGAGGTTCTGCCAGAAGGCCCGGTAAGCGTTGCTGCGGGCCTCGTCCTCGGTCACGAGGGTCCGGTGGTGCCGGCCGACGAGCTCGTCCGCCGTGTAGCCGGTGACGTCGAGGAAGTTCTTGTTGACCCACTGGATGGTGCCGTCGAGGTCGAACTCGATGACCGCCTGCGCCCGGGAGATGGCGTTGACCTTGCCCTCGTACTCCGCGTTGCGCTGCTTCGTCTCGGTGATGTCGAGGGCGTACTTCACCACCTTGTACGGCCGGCCCTCCAGGTCGAAGATCGGGTTGTAGGTGGCCCGCAGCCACACCTCCCGCCCGCCGCGGCCGAGGCGCTTGTACTCCCCGCTGTCGGCCTCACCCCGGGCCAGCTTCGCCCAGAACTCGGCGTACTCGGCGCTGGCGCCGTAGGTCTCGTCGACGAACATCCGATGGTGCTGCCCGACAATGTCGCCGAGCGCGTGGCCGGTGATCTTCAGGAAGTTCTCGTTGGCGGCGAGCACCTCGCCGGCCAGGTCGAACTCGACGACCGCCTGCGCCCGGTCCACGGCCGCGTACTTGCCGCGCAGCTCGGCGAGCAGGCGGCGGTCGTTGGTGATGTCGTAGGCGGTGAGCAGCAGGCTCTCGGCCTCCTTGCCGGCACCGGGCACCGGCCCGCAGTTGAACCGCAGCCAGCGCTGCCGCCCACCGCTGTCGACGATCGGGTTCACCTGCTCGACGAACTCCCCGGCCCGGGCGCTGTCCATGAGCTGGTCGACCAGCTGCGACTGCAGGTGCCAGACCTCCTCGAGCCGCTTCCCGATGAGCTCGGGCAACGGCAGGTCGGTGGTCTCCAGCACCCGGTCGTTGACGGTCATGATGGAGCCGTTCTTGACGTTGAGCACCACAACGAGCCGCTCCTGCACCAGCAGTCTCAGCGCCGCCTGTGCGAGCGCCGGTGTGGGGCTGTCGTTCACGAGGCCGATCGGTTCGGGCACGGGTTGCTCCTCGGCTGCCACAACGGTGCTACGCGGTCACAAACCTGTTCGACCGCGCCGCCACGAGCTTGAGAGGAACACCGGGACCGGTGTCATGGCGGCAGGGCATGCGTCAGCCGTGGACGGCGGCCCTGGTCCGGCGCCGGGTCGGCGCCTCGATCTCGTCGACGACGGCGACCGCCAGGTCCGCGTAGGACAGCGGCCGTTCCTCGGCCGGCACCGTGTCTCCCCCGAGACGGTACGTGCCGGTGCGCGCACCCGCCGGGTCGAGCGCCGCCGTCGGCGTGAGCACCAGCCAGTCGGCCGCCGGTGCCGCACCGGCCTGCCGCAGGCGGTCGAGGCCGGCGAGGTGCGCCCGCGCGAACCGCCGCAGCCCCGCCGGGAACGCCGCCGGGTCGTCCATGACGAGCCGGCCCGACGCGTCGAGCAGCGTCGCGAACAGCCCGACGACGACCAGCCGCGCCGGCCCGGCGGCGAGCAGCGCGTCGGCGGCCTTCACGAAGTACCGGTCGTCGAACCGGGCCAGCTGGGCCAGCGCCTCCGGCCCGGTCGCCGGCGTGACCGCGCCGACCGCCGCGTCGTGCCCCGCGGCCAGTCGCGCGGCCGACACGGCGTCGGTCACGTCGCCGGGCCGGACGGTCACGGCCGGGGACGCGAGGTCGCCATGGGCGGCCACATCCCGTACGACCCCTGTCACCGCGTGACCCCGGCGCACGGCCTCCGCCGTGACGGCCCTCCCGGCGCGACCTCCGGCGCCGAACACCACGATCCTCATGGGTTCCGGACGGTACTGCAGCCGGCCCCGGTTCCCGCAACGAAACCGGGGCTACGGTGGGGCGATGGCGGCACCGCTGGACCCCGAGATGTTCGACCCGATGTGCCCTTCGAGCGCCCTGCCGTTCCAGATCGGCGACAAGTGGACCGGCATGGTCGTGCTGTGCCTGGAGGACGGCCCGCGCCGGTTCACGGAGCTGCGGGTGCCGCTGCGCGGCGTCACCGCGAAGGTGCTCACCGAGACGCTGCGCGCCATGCAGCGCGACGGGCTGATCACGCGGACGACGTATCCGGAGAACCCGCCGCGGGTCGAGTACGAGCTGACCCCGCTCGGCCGCAGCCTGCTCGACCTGATCGCCGCCGCGCGGGCCTGGAGCCGGGCCAACCTGCCGCGGCTGCTCGCCGCCCGCGCCGCCGCTCAGCCCACCGGCGACAGCCGCACCGGCAGCTCACCGCCGGCGAGCTGAGCGGAGCCGGTCGGCCCACGCCTCTCTAGGCGTGGGCGACCGGGACGACGTCCGGGGCCTCCAGGCGGATCAGGTCGGCGGCCATGTCGTCGGGCTGGTCCTGGGACGCGCGCTCGGCCTCGACCCGCAGCCGGTAGCGTTCCACCTCGCGGTCGGTCTGCTCGGCCGGCCAGCCCAGCAGGCCCGCCATCAGCGCCGCCACCGGGCCCACCGCGGTCAGGCCCCGGTCGAACGTCTCGATCGAGATCCGGGTCCGGCGGGTCAGCACGTCCTCGACGTGGCGGGCGCCCTCGGCCAGGACCGCGTAGGTGATCTCGGCCCGCAGGTAGTCGTCCGCGCCCTCGACCGGCTCGCCGAGGGACGGCTCGGCACGGATCAGCGCGAGGACCTCGTCGACCAGCGAGCCGTACCGGCTCAGCAGGTGCTCGACCCGGGCGACGTGCAGGCCGCTGCCGGCGGCGAGCATCGCCCGCTGGTTCCACAGCGCGGCGAAGCCCTCGGCGCCGACGAGCGGGACCCGGTCGGTGCAGGAGGGAGGGACCGCGCCACCGAGGCCGTGCACGGCCGCGTCGACCGCGTCGGCCGCCATCACCCGGTACGTCGTGTACTTCCCGCCGGCGACCGCCACGACCCCCGGCACCGGCGTCGCCACCATGTGCTCGCGGGACAGCTTCGACGTGAGCTCGGACTCGCCGGCCAGCAGCGGGCGCAGCCCGGCGTAGACACCCTCGACGTCGTCGCGGCGCAGCGGCGTGACCAGCACCTTGTTGACCTCGGTGAGCAGGTAGTCGATGTCGCCGCGGGTCGCCGCCGGGTGCGCCTTGTCCAGCGTCCAGTCCGTGTCGGTGGTACCGATGATCCAGTGCCGGCCCCACGGGATGACGAACAGCACGCTCGTCTCGGTGCGCAGGATGATGCCGGTCGTCGAGCGGATACGGTCGCGGGGCACCACCAGGTGCACGCCTTTGGAGGCCCGGACGCGGAACTGGCCGCGCTCGCCGATCAACGCCTGCGTGTCGTCCGTCCAGACGCCGGTGGCGTTGACGACCTGCCGGGCGCGGACCTCGAACTCGCGGTCGAACTCGAGGTCACGGACCCGCACCCCGGTGACCCGGCCGCCCTCGCGCAGGAAACCCACGACCTGGGTCCGCGAGGCGACGTGCGCGCCGTACGCGGCGGCGGTGCGGGCCAGGAACATCGTGTGCCGGGCGTCGTCGACCTGCGCGTCCCAGTACTGGACGGCGCCGACGAAGCTCTCCTTGCGCAGCGCCGGGCAGACCCGCAGCGCCTGGCGCCGGGTCAGCTGCCGGTGGCGCGGCAGGCTGCCCGAACCGCGGCCGGCCATGGTGTCGTAGAGCGTCACGCCCGCGCCGACGTAGGGCCGTTCCCACACGGCGCGGGTCAGCGGGTAGAGGAACCGGACCGGCCGCACGAGGTGGGGCGCCAGGCGGTGCAGGAGGAGGCCCCGCTCGTGCAGCGCCTCCCGTACCAGCCGGAAATCGAGCATCTCGAGATAGCGCAGCCCGCCGTGGATGAGCTTGCTCGACCGGCTCGACGTCCCGCTGGCCCAGTCGCGCATCTCCAGCAGCCCCGTCGACAGGCCGCGGGTGGTCGCGTCGAGGGCGCAGCCGGCCCCGACCACACCGCCGCCGATGACCACGACGTCGAGTTCCGCGCCGGCGAGGGCCTTGACCGCCTCGTCCCGTGCCGTCGGCGACAACGTCCCGGTGTGCACTCAACCAGCTCCGATCTCGACCCAGTCCAGCGTCCGCTCGACGGCCATCCGCCAGCGGCGGTACCCCTCGTCGCGCTGCCGCGCCGACCAGGTCGGCTTCCAGCGGTGCGACTCGTTCCAGTTCGCCCGCAGTTCGTCGGTGTCGCGCCAGTAGCCGGTGGCGAGGCCCGCGGCGTAGGCGGCGCCGAGCGCGGTGGTCTCGGCGACCACCGGGCGGCTGACCGGCACCCCGAGGATGTCGGCCTGCAGCTGCATGCACAGGTCGTTGGCGGTCACCCCGCCGTCGACCTTCAGCACGTCGAGCGTCACGCCGGAGTCCTGCTGCATCGCCTCGACGACGTCCCGCGACTGGTAGCAGATCGCCTCCAGCGTGGCCCGGGCCAGGTGGGCGTCGGTGTCGAACCGGGACAGCCCGACGATCGCGCCCCGCGCGTCGGACCGCCAGTACGGCGCGAACAGGCCCGAGAACGCGGGCACGAAGTACACCCCGCCGTTGTCCGGCACCCGCAGCGCGAGCGTCTCGCTCTCCGCCGCGGTACGGATGATGTGCAGCTGGTCCCGCAGCCACTGCACCGCCGACCCGGTGACCGCGATCGACCCCTCGAGGGCGTAGACGGCCGGCTCGTCGCCGAACCGGTACGCGACCGTGGTCAGCAGACCGTGCGTCGAGCGGACCGGCTCGGTGCCGGTGTTGAGGAGCAGGAAGTTGCCGGTGCCGTACGTGTTCTTCGCCTCGCCGGCGGCGAAGCAGACCTGGCCGACGGTCGCCGCCTGCTGGTCGCCGAGCGCGGCGGTGAGCGGGATGCGGCTGTCGGCGCCGCCGGTGCCGCTGCGGGTGGCGCCGAGCGGGACGCTCGTCAAGCCGTAGCCGGCGGGCTCCGCCGACGAGCGGATGGCCGGCAGCATCGCCCGTGGCACGCCGAAGACGGCGAGCAGCTCGTCGTCCCAGTCCAGCGTCTCAAGGTCCATGAGCATCGTCCGGCTGGCGTTGGTGACGTCGGTGACGTGGACGCCGCCGCCGGGGCCGCCGGTGAGGTTCCACAGCACCCAGGTGTCCATGGTGCCGAAGAGCGCGTCGCCGTCGGTGGCCGCCTGCCGCACCCCGTCGACGTTCTCCAGCAGCCACTGCAGCTTGCCGCCGGCGAAGTACGTGGCCGGCGGCAGCCCGCTCTTCCGGCGGATCAGTTCGCCGCGACCGTCCCGGTCGAGGGCCTCGGCGATCCGGTCGGTGCGGGTGTCCTGCCAGACGATCGCGTTGGAGAACGGCCGGCCCGTCCGCCGGTCCCACACCACGGTCGTCTCCCGCTGGTTGGTGATGCCCAGGGCGGCGAGCTCGACGCCGTCGAACGCTTCCCGGCAGGCCGCCAGGGTGCGCTGCCAGATCTCCTCCGGGTCGTGCTCCACCCAGCCGGCCCGGGGCAGGATCTGCCGGTGCTCGAGCTGATGCTGGGCGACGACCCGGCCCTGATGGTCGAAGACCATGGCTCTGGTACTGGTCGTGCCCTGATCGATCGCGCCGACGTACTCAGCCACTGGTCACCTCCACCCTTCCTGGCTCGGGCTGCGCCGCCGGCAGGAAGCGGGTGACGGCGGCACGGTACAGGCCGGCGCCGATCGTGCCGCCGAGCAGGGGCGCGACGATCGGGACCCAGAAGTACGGGTAGCCGGTCTGGTCGACGAACGCCCCGCCGTAGCCGGTGAAGAACGACGCCAGCCGGGGCCCGAGGTCGCGGGCCGGGTTGATGGCGTAGCCGGCGGCCGCGCCCCACGCCATGCCGATCGCGACCACGATGAGCCCGACGATGAACGGCTGGAGGTTTCCCTTCGGCGCCGTGTTGAGCCGGTCGGTGACCGCGAGAATGAGGAAGAGCAGGATCGCGGTGCCGATGACCTGGTCGCGGAACGCGCCCCACAGGTCGACCGGCAGCGTGCCGTTGCCGGGCAGGGTGGAGAAGACGATCTGGGTCTTGACGGTGAGGCCGGGGTCGGCGGCGTGCAGGATCGACCCGTAGTTCCAGCGCACCAGCAGCGCGCCGACGAACGCGCCGAGGGTCTGCGCCAGCGAGTACGGCAGCACCTTGCGCCACGGGAATCCGCTGAACATGGCGAGGGCGAAGCTGACCGCCGGGTTGAGATGCCCGCCGCTGAGCCGCCCGGCGACGTAGACCCCGAAGGTCACCCCGAATCCCCATGACCAGGCGATGCTGTTGTGGTCGCCGAGCCCGGCGGCGACGACCTGCGCGACGACCCCGCATCCGAAGAGGATGAGGATCATCGTGCCGGCGAACTCGGCGGCGAGTTCCCCGACCAGCCCACGGTCCTGCAACCACCGCAACACGGACACCCCCAGGGGTCGGTCGTACGCGCCGTCCGCGCAGCTACCCATCCCGGCGCCGTCTACGCCTCGGCCGTGCGATCCGGGGGTGGCCACGGCGAAGGCTGGGTCGACCTCCTTCTGGGCGCGGTGGGTCATGGCGCCCCGGTAGGGTCGGTGGCATGGCACGAAAGATTGCGACGAACGACCGGGTCGACCGGCCGGCCCTGCTGGACTTCCTCGCCACGCGGCACCGCGCGATCGTCATGACCCGGCGCCCCGACGGGCGGCCGCAGGCGTCGCCGGTCACCTGCGGGGTCGACCCCGAGGGGCGGATCGTCGTGTCGACCTACCCCGAGCGGGCAAAGGTCCGCAACATCCGCCGGGACCCGCAGGTCTCCGTCATCGTGCTCTCCGACGACTGGAACGACCCGTGGGTCCAGGTCGACGGCACCGCCGAGGTCCTCGACCTGCCCGACGCGCTCGAGCCGCTCGTCGACTACTTCCGCGGCATCTCCGGCGAGCACCCCGACTGGGACGAGTACCGCGCGGCGATGGTCGCCCAGGGCAAGTCGCTGATCCGGATCACGATCGACAGCTGGGGGCCGGTCGCCACCGGTGGCTTCCCGGCCCGCCTGGCCGACTAGGGTCCGTGTCGACGGTCGGCGCCCTGTCGGACCGGCCGCCGTGCTCGGTGATCGTGAACATCTCGCGATCACGGGCGCGGCGGTTGAGTGCGTCCGGGTGGTGCGGCTGCGGTTCGTAGATCAAGGGAAACTTCGGGTTGCCTGGACAGCCAGATGTTTCCGACGATCAAGCAGCTCGGGTCAGGCCGAGCGTGGAGCACGGCCTGACCCGCACGACGGGGCCACGGACGCCGCGAACCGGCACCGCGAGGGCACGGCTGGGTGCGCGGCCCGGCACCGCTTGGCAAAATCCTTCACAGATCACGGAGATTCTTGGGGGTCAGAGGCCCGAAGAACTTCCGGGATCATGAAATTGGTCCCCTGCGCTTCGGTCGGCGCCTGGCCATGATTGCGGCAAGTTCGCGATCACGTGCGCTGAACCCCGAGGAGCGCAACGGTCGCCACCGCGGCGGACGTTCGTGGGCACTGCGCTAGACACGGTAGGTGACGTGGGTGGCCTCCGGGGTGTCCACGGTGTCCAGATGCTCCAGCGCCGGTCCTGCGCCGTCGAACAGGGCGGTGCCGGACCCCAGCAGCACCGGGGCGATGTGCAGCCGCAGGCGGTCGACCAGGCCGGTCCGCAGCGCCTGCTGGATGACCGACGCGCCGCCCATGATGTGGACCCGCTTGTCGCCCGCGGCGGCCACGGCCGCCTCGATCGCGGCGGCGACCCCGCCGGTCACGAACGTGAACGTGGTGTCGCCCCTGCCCACCACGTCATGCTCCCGGTGGGTCACGACGAAGACCGGCATCCGGTAGAAGCCGTCCTCGTCGGCCCAGCCCCGGGTCGCGTCGTACACCGCCCGGCTCGTCACGACGGCGCCGGACGCGGCGAACGTCGCCTCGCTCAGCCGCCGCCCCTCGTCGTGCCCGAGCCAGGCGTGCAGCCGCTCGCCGCCCTTGCCCAGCCCGGGCCAAGTGTCCAGGTCGGGCCCGGTCACGAACCCGTCAACCGACATCGAGATGTCCGCTTCGACCATCGTCATACCCGGGTAGACGTACTGCGGCCGGATCCTCACCGATGATCCGGTCCTCTTTTTCGTCGGTGCGGTATGAACGTTGCCGTGGACCCCGCGACGTTCTCGGACCTGACCCGCCGGCACCACCGCGAGCTGCAGCTCTACTGCTACCGGATGCTCGGGTCGTTCGACGCGGCCGAGGACCACGTGCAGGAGGTGTTTCTGCGGGCGTGGCGGTCCAGGGACGCGTTCGAGGAGCGCTCCAGCGCCCGGACCTGGCTCTTCCGCATCGCCACGAACGCCTGCCTGGACACCCTGCGGCGCAAGACCCCGCCGCTGCAGCCCTTCCCCGACCAGCTGCTCGACGAGCATCCCGGCCCCGACGCGGTGGCTGTCGGCCGCGAGACGATCTCCCTGGCGTTCCTCGCCGCGATCCAGCTGCTGCCGCCGCGCCAGCGGGCCGTGCTCATCGTGCGCGACGTGCTGTCGTGGTCGGCGAGCGAGGCCGCCACCCTGCTCGAGACGACCGTACCGGCGGCCAACAGCGCCCTGCAACGCGCCCGGACGACCCTGCGCGAACAGTGGCCGGGCGGTCGCCTGGAGTGGTCACCCGCCCACGAACCGGACCCTGCGGAGCGCGAGTTGCTGCAGCGGTACATCGCCGCGCACGAACAGGCCGACCCGCAGGCCCTGATCGACCTGCTCCGCGAAGACATCCGGCTGACCATCGGGCCCGGCATCGGCGAGTGGACCGGAAAGCCCACAGTGGCCCGGGCGCTGCGCGAGGACATGAACACCCCCGGGCAGTGGCGGATGCTGCCGACGGCCGCGAACCGCCGGCCGGCGGCCGCCGCCTACGTCCGCGCCGCGGGCGACACCCTGTTCCGCCCCTTCGGGCTGGCCGTGCTGCACTCGGCGGCGGGCCGTCTCGTGGCGATCGACGCGTTCGAGATGCCCGGCCTGTTCGCCGCGTTCGCCCTCCCGGCAACCCTGATCGATTAGGCCCCGCCGTTGTCAAGGCTGTGCCGGACCCGTCCGGCTGTGTACAGTCTCCGCCACACAGCCGACTGACGGAGGGCGTGTGGACCGGATCGACGTGGCGTTCCGCGGTGCCGGCGCCGGCACGGCGGAGCTCACCTGGGGCCAGCGGGCGATGTACCAGGCGATGCTGCGGGAGCGCTCCTGGCTGCCGATGGGCGGGCGGCGGCCGGTGCCGCCGGGCACGACCGTCGCCGACGTGGCCGAGGAGTTGCGGTACACGATGGGCCGCTACCAGTCGTTCCGCACCCGGCTGCGCTTCCGCCCCGGCGCGCCGCCCGCACAGGAGGTCGCCGACCACGGCACCGCGCGGCTCGACGTCGTCGAGGCCGGCGCCGAGGATCCGGAGGCCGTCGCCGCCGCCGTCGAGCGCGGCTACCGGGCCGCCGAGCCGGACCTGGAGGCCGAGTGGCCGATGCGGATGGCGGTCGTGTGCCGCGACGGTACGCCCAGCCGGCTGGTCGCCGTCATACCGCACCTCGTCACCGACGGGATCGGCGCCGCGGTCATGGTCGACGAGGTGACCCGGCGGGTGGCCGAGCCGGTGGCCGGGCTCCAGCCGCTCGACCTGGTCGCCTGGCAGCACTCCCCCGCCGGGCAGCGGCAGCACGCGGCGGCCCTGCGGCATTGGGAACGGCACGGCGGGGTCCCGGACCTGTCCTCGGGCGTGGCACCGCCGGAGGGCGGGCACGGCCGGTACCGCCGCGGGCTTTTCAGCTCGCCGGCGCTGGCGCAGGCGCTGCCGCTGGTGTCGGCCCGCGTCGGCGCCGACCCCGCGACGGTGCTGCTCGCCGCGTACATGATCGCGCTGGGCCGGGTCACCGCCTCGGCGACGGTGGCCGTGCGGGTCGTGGTGAGCAACCGGTTCCGCGCCGGGCTGTCCGATGTGGTCAGTCCGATCACCCAGCTGGGGCTGTGCGTCGCCGACGTGTCCGGCGGGTTCGGCACGGCGGTCGCGGCGGTGGGGCGGGCGTCGCTGGCGGCCCAGAAGTACGCCTACTACGACCCGTTCGCCGTGGACGGCACGGCTCGAACGGCGTGCTTCAACGACCGCCGGACGGTGCGGCAGTCCGTCGCGGGCGCCACCGGCCGCACCGGCGAGTTCCGGTGGACCGACCCGCCGGTCGGGCCGACGGAGCCGCTGTTCGTGCACGTCGACGACGCGCCGGGCGCGCTGCTGCTGACCGTCGACGTCGACACGGCGGCGCTGTCCGCGGGCGACGCCGAGGCGTGCGCCCGCGACATCGAGGCCGCGGTCGTCGGGGCGGCTCAGCGGACGTAGGCGGGCAGCGGTTCGCGTTGCTCCAGCCAGAGCGGCGGGATGCCGGCCCGGCCGGTGTGTGCGGCGACGATCCCGCCGACGATCGCCGCGGTCGTGTCGACGTCGCCACCGGCCTCCACGCAGGACAGGACCGCGGCCGGGTAGTCGGCGAGGTGGGTCGCCGCGACCCACAGCGCGAACGGCACCGTGTCCTGGGCGAGGACGCGCGAGCCGTTGCCCAGCTCGTACGCAGCCTCGGCGACGCTGCGGCCGAGCAGCCGCCGGGCCTGCTCGACGCCGTGCCGCACCTGGCTGTCGACGAGGTAGGCGAGGACCGCGTCGAGCAGCTCGGCGGGGCGCGGCGGATTGCGGACCAGTCTGGCCCAGCCGGCCTCGGCGGCGGCGACCGCCACGGCGACGGCGCCGAGCACACCCTCGGCGTGCGCGTGGGTGACCTCGGCCGAGCGCAGGGCCTCCAGCGCGGCGGTGCGCGAGTCGCCGGCGTGCAGGGCGCCGAGCGGCGCGACCCGCATCGCGGCGCCGTTGCCCATGGAGCCCTGCCCGTCGAACGCGTCCCGCGCGGCGTCGCGCCACGGCACGCCGTCGCGGATGCGGTGCAGGACGACGACGGCGCCGCCACCGTAGCCGCGGTAGGGCTCGCAGTGCTCGGCGAAGGCCCGGGCGAGGCGGTCCTGGTCGATCGTGCCGTGCCGGTGCAGCTCCCCGGCGAGGGAGCAGGCCATCTCGGTGTCGTCGGTCCACGGCCAGGACCCCGGCGGTGCGGTGCCGTCGGTGAGGTCGTCGAGTGTGGTGCCGGGGACGAAGAACTGGGCGCCGAGCGCGTCGCCGACGGAGAGACCGTCGAGGCTGTCGTCGCAGAGGTCGGTATGGGGCATGGGAGATCCCATCGTGCCACAGCCGCCGGAAATTGTCGGTGGGTGCCGCTATGGTCTGCGACGTGAATGCGGTTCAGACGTACCGGTATCTCGCACCTTCCGGTGTGAGCAACGCCGGCATGGCCCTGCAGACGTGCGGCGGACCGGCGGCCAACCCGCGGTTCTTCAGCGGCTTCCTCACGACGCCGCAGGCCGCGGCGGCCGGGCTGCTGGCGGTGGCCGAGGTGGCCCGCACCCGATACTTCCAGCCGGTGAGCCCGGCGAGCCTCGACCCTGTCGTCACCGGCAGCGCCGACCGGCTGCGGTTCGAGTCGTTCTCCGGCTGCTGCGGGGTCTACGCGCGGCTCGACGCGCTGCCGGCCGGTCTCGACGGCGAGATCCTGGCGCACGGCACGACCAACGTCGACGTCAACCCGCCGCTGCGCGAGGCGCTCGCCCGGGTCGCCGGCCTCGACCCGCTGCACCTGTCGGTCGGGCCCGACGACCTCACCGTGTCGACGATGGACGGCGCGGTGGTCGAGAAGAAGGTGCCGCTGCCGTCGCGGTGGCTGCGCGGCTTCGCCGAGGTCCACGTGCTGTCGGCGGCGTTCGAGCCGCGCGCGGAGATCCCGGCGACGGAGGCGGCCGCGCTGCTGCGGCGGCTGCCCGGAGCCCGGGACCGGTCGGTGCTGTGGATGGTGCCGTCCGGCCGGACGCTCCGGCCGACATCCCGGCCGGTGCCGGGCGCGGTGTGCCTGGCGGGCGCCGGGCGGCTGGCCGCGCTGCGCGGGCTGCTGCGGTTCGCGAAGGTGCTGCGGGTCTACGGGCCGACCGTCCGGGCCGGTTCGGCACCGGTGGCGAGCACCTGGGAGCTGGACACCGGCGCGCTGCGGCTGTCGTTGACGCTGTCCCCGGAGCCCTATCGCGGGTTCTCCGGGGAGGGCGCCGCGCTGACCTCGCTCGCCGGTGACGACGTCACGGACGACGCCGAGCTGGTGAGCGCGCTGCTGTCGTGGGATCCTGCGATCGACGTCGACGCGCTCGCGACGGCGGCCGGCATTCCCGCGGCGCGGGTCCGTGCCGCGCTGGCGCAGCTGGGCACGGCCGGGCGGGTGGGCTTCGACGTGTCCGAGGCGGCCTATTTCCACCGCGTGCTGCCTTATGACGCGGCGCGGGCGGATCGGGACAACCCCCGGCTCGTCGGCGCGCGGACCCTGGTCGAGGCGGGCGCGGTCGAGCTCGACGGCGACGCGGCGGCGACGGTGCGCAGCGGCGACGAGACCTACCGGGTGCGCCGGCTGCCCGACGGCGGGTTCACGTGCACCTGTCCGTGGTGGGCGAAGTACCGCGGCGGGCGCGGCCCGTGCAAACACGCCCTGGCGGTGTCGATGACGGTGCGGGTGCCCGCGTCACCGGTCCGGAGCGAAGCGGAGGACGCGTGACCGCGGAGCTGTTCGACTTCGACCTGATCGGCAAGGGCGCCGTCGAGGCGACCGCGACGGCGTTCGCCGGCTTCGACGAGGCGCAGCGCGCACGGCTCGCCACGGAGCTGACCGCCTACGTGCGGAAGCGGCGCGACAACTGGTGGTGGGACGCCGAGGCGGCCGCGCTGGCGGTGGCGGCGGTGGGCTGCCTGCCGAGCGCCGCCGCAGCGGGCAAGATCCTGGCGCGCTCGTCGGTCTCGGTGCCCGGCCACACGGTGCGGCCGGTGCTCGACCTGGCGTGGGCCCGCGGCATCACCTGGCTCACGGACCTCGCGCACCGGATCGCGGAGCGGATCGACCGCGAGGACGTCAACATGTGGGCGTTTGTCGCCGGGATCGTCACCGCCGAAGGCGCGCCACCACCGACCGGCGACGCCTTCGTCCGCCTCTGGCTCGTGCACATGATATGGGCGGACACCCGCTGGCGGGACCGGCCGATCCTCGAACAGCTGCGCGCCGATCCCTTCCTCGACCATCTGCTGCCCCGCGTGTTCGAGATCGACGACATCGGCGGCCTTCTGGTGCTCCACGAGCAGCACAGCAGCGGGCGGCTGGGCTTCGTGCGCGCCCTGGCGCAGCTCGCCGACGAGCAGCGGCTCGACCGGGCGACACTGTTCGACGGGTCCCTCCGCCGGCTGCTGCGCGGGGGTCGGGCCGCCGACCTGCGCGGGTTCCTGGCCCTGCACGACGCGCTCGCACCCACGGCCGCGGAGGTCGCCCGGCGGTCCGGTGATTACCTGCGGCTGCTCGCCGACGCACCCGGGCAGGTGGCGACGGCGGCGCAGAAGCTGCTGCGGGACGCGGACGTGGTCCCGCCCGACGCGTTGCTCGACGTCTCGCCCGCGGTGCTGAGCCGCCCCGAGAAGGGGCTGGTCCGGGCGCAGCTCGCCTGGCTCGACCGGTCCGCGCTGCGCCACCCGGAGCTGGCCGCGGCATTCGGTGCGGTCATCGCGGTGGCGGGTGATCATCCGGCGATCGACGTCCGGGAGCGGGCCGCCGCCCTCGCCGCGAAGCACGGCCAGGCCGTCGCCGCGCCGGCGGTGGTGGTCGTCGAGGCCGGTGACGACCTGCCGCCGCCGGTGGGGCCCGCACCGGCTCCACCGCCGATCACCGACCCGGACGAGCTGGCCGAGGAGGTCGTGTCGCTCTTCGGCGGCGTGCACGCCTCGGCGCCGGCGCTGGAGCGGGTCCTCGACGGCGCGGTCCGGCTCGCCGCCGCCGACCGCGGACGGTTGCTGATGGCGGTGAAGCCGGTGCTCGACCGCCAGGCGCCCTGGCTGGGCGACGGCAGCTGGTTCACGCAGGGCATCCTGCTCGGCGTCCTGTACTCGGTCGTGGACCCCGCCGAGCACTCCGCCCGGCTCGGCCGGTGGGCGGCCATCCTCGCCGACGCCAGGCGCCGGGGATCCGCCGACGTGCCACCGGCCGACTCCCGGATCCCACCGCCGCAGCGGTTCCTACGTGTCCGCCTGGCCGAGATCGCCCGGCACGGTGGCCGCCCCGAAGGGCTGCTCGCCGCGCCCACGTCGGCCACCGGCGCGCTCGACCCGGCGATGCTGCTCGACCGGCTGACCGCCCTCGGCGATCGCAAGCCCCCCGGCTGGGACCTCACGCAGGCACTGCTGCGCCTGCCGGCCGCCGTCGACGACACGCTCGCCGCACGGGCGGCGGCGCTGGGCACGGACGCCGGGGACCGGCTCGCGCGGTGGCTGCGCGCCGGCGGCCTGCCGCAGCCGGTGCTGTCCGTCGTGCACACCACCCGGCGGCAACGGCTGGGTGTGCCCAGCTCCGGCTGGGTCCGCGCCGAGGTGGACGCACGGCTGCAGGTCGAGTTCACGCCCTTGTGGCACGCCGACGACCCGCTGGGTTTCCTCGACTTCGGCACGCCCGCGATGGGGCACGGATACGGCGACTGGCCGCTGCTGTGGCCGTCGCTCCTGCCGGGATACCGGGGGCTCGTCGCCGCCTACGCCATGCCCGAGATCGCGGCGGCGGCCGACTCGGACCGCCGCCACGGCGCGGCGGTCCTGCCGCTGCTCGCGGAGTGCACCGGTGACGGCGGGCCGGCGCTGCCACTCGCCGTCGCCTACGGGCTCGCCGCCCGCCACGAGGCCGACCGCGTCGCGACGCTGGACACGCTGCTCATGCTGGCCGCGGCCGGTGACCTCGACGCCCCGGCGGTCGGCCGGCACCTCGGCACGCTCGGCGCGCAGGGCATGGTGCCGGTGAACCGGGCGGTCCAGCCGCTGCGCGACGCGGCGACGGCGGGTGCCCGGCGCACGGTCTGGCGCCTGCTGGAGGCCGCGCTGCCGGCCCTGCTGGCCGCGCCGACCCCGCCGCGGGGCGTCCCCGACCTGCTCACGCTGGCCGCCGAGACGGCAGCGGCGACCGGCAGCCGGGGCACGGTCGCGGGGCTGGCCGAGGCCGCCGCCCGCAAGGGCTCGTCCCGCCTGGCGGTCGAGGCCAGACGCCTCGCCTCGGCCCTGGCCCCCGGCTGAGACCGCCGCTCGGGCCGTCGTCGCCGGTCCGGGGCGGGACACCGCAGGCCGGCCAGCCGTCGACGGCCCGATGCTCAAGGCCACGTGACGCGTTCGCGGTCAGCCGGCTGGATCGTCCACGGTGACGCCGTGCCGTCAGCGCGGCGACGGGCCGAGTGCGTCCGCCGTTGGAGGTGCGGCCGGCGACAGCTCCTTCAGCTCGATGAAGAGCGTGTGCGTGTCGGTGGCGCCGGTGTTGTGACCGGCGTGCTCCTGAGCGGCCAACCAGCGCACCTCATGCGCCGGCAGGTCCACGTCGGCCTCCCGGCCGCCGGACGAGACACGGCGGCGAAACGCGCTCAGCGTGACCATGACGCTGTCCGGGTGGCGGTGCGAACCGGTCCGGTCGCCGGGGCGGTCGCGGTATTCCAGGACCCGGACCCGCTCGTTCTCGAACACCACGCGGTAGAGGTGCGGGTCTGTGACCACGGGGTCATGGGACTGGAGTTCCATGGGACTACGGTACCATGATGGCGATGCCAGTACCATATGAAGCGACCGGCCGCACGCGACAGAAGTCCCGCACCCGGCAGGCCCTGGTGGACGCGACCCGCGAGCTGCTGGCCCGCGGGCTGACGCCGCAGGTCGAGGAGGCCGCGGAGCACGCGGGGGTGTCGCGGACGACCGCGTACCGCTACTTCCCGAACCAGCGGGCGCTCCTGGTCGCGGCCCACCCGCAACTGGCGCCCGACTCCCTGCTGCCGCCCGGCGCCCCGGGCGACCCGCAGGCCCGGCTCGATCTCGTCATCCGCGCCTTCACCCGGTACAACTTCGATTGGGAACCGCAACTGCGCACCTCGCTGCGGCTCTCCCTGGAGACCGGCGCGCAGCGGCCGGCCCTGCGTCAGGGTCGCGCGATCGGGTGGATCGAGGAGGCGTTGGCACCGCTGCGCGAGTCCCATCCGCACGTCGACGTCCACGCGCTGGCGGTCGCGATCCGGTCGGCCACCGGGATCGAGAGCCTGGTGTGGCTGCTCGACATCGCCGGCCAGTCCCCCGGCGAGGCGGCCCGGACGGTCCTCTCGACCGCCCGGGCGCTGCTGGCCGCCGCGCTCGCGCCCTGAGCCGGCGAAAATTGTCATACGTGCGCGGTACCGTCCGCGCATGGTCGACCCCGACGACGTTCCCGCCGAATATCTGGAACCCATCCGCGCCGCCTGCCTCGCCCTGCCGGAGGCCTACGAGGAGCCGGCCTGGGCCGGCACCCGCTGGCGGATCCGGCAGAAGACGTTCGCGCACGTGCTCGTCGTCGACCCGGACCACCAGGCCGCCTACGCGAAGGTGGTCGGGACCGACGAGCCGGTCTGCGTGCTGACGTTCCGGTCACCGGGTGACGAGATGGCCGCGCTGGTCGCCGGCGGCTATCCGTTCTACAAGGCGGCGTGGGGCGTCGACGTGGTGGGGATGGTCCTCGACGGCGACGTCGACTGGGAGGAGGTCGGCGAGCTGCTGACGGAGAGCTACCGGGTGCAGGCGCCGAAGAAGCTGTCGCAGCACCTGTAGCCCGCCGGCCGCCACGTGCCGGCCCGACAGAGACCACCGGCGCGACTCGGCCCGGCCCGCTGTGCTCAGCCCGGGCGTTGCAGCCACTCCCACGCGCGCCGCAGCCCTTCCTTGGCCTGCTCACCCACCGAGCCGTCGGTGGCCGCGGCGGCAACCCTGTCCTCACCGGGATCGTGCAGTCCGGCCTCGGTCACGGTCAGCGTGACACCGTGCTCGAAGAGGTCGCCGATCTGATCACGAGCGGCGAACATCGACCGGTCCGGCGCATCCACGACGCGCACGACGAGACCGTGGAAGATGTCGCTGCCCTCGTCGGCGAGCACGTGCTCCACGGTCCCGATCCGCGTGCCGTCGCGGTCGTACACGGGCACGCCCACCGGCAGGGCGAGATACGCGACCGGCGTTCCGAGCTTGTCCATGCTCACGACATACCCACTGGCGCACGCGCCCAGCCATGAAACAACACTTGTAGTCGATCACCGCCGTCGTCCGCCCGAGCACCGCGGAGGTGCCGCGATGAACCGTGACGAGATCCGGCAGGCCGTCGACGCCCAGCGGCGCGATGTGGCGGACCTGCTCGAGGGCCTCACCGACGACGAGTGGCGGCAGCCGTCGCTGTGCACCGGCTGAACCGTGCGGGACGTCGCCGCCCACCTCGACGGCCTGGAACGGCTCCTGACCGCGACAACGTCACCAGGGCAGCCCGCGGAGGTCGACGAGGGCGCGCATCAGGGCGGCGCCGAGGCCCCGGCCCTGCAGCTCCGGCGCGACGGCGACGTCACCGACGCCGGCGACGAGGACGTCCGCGCCGCCGACGCCGACGGTCCGCCGCTCCAGACCGAGGTGCGCCACCGGGCGGCCGGTGTCGTCGGCGAGCCAGACGCGGGCCTCCTTCCGCCCGTACGACAGCGCCCACGAACGGCCGTCGAACTGCTCCGCCTGCGCCGGGAACGCGGCCCGGAGCAGCACCGACAAGGCCTCATGGTCGTCGATGGTGAGTGCGGTCTCCCACCGCGCGACGATCTGCACACCCGCAGCCTAACCAACGCCGAGCCGGGTAGAGACCGCCCGTGCCGAGCAGGCTGGGGGCGGCCGCCGCCGTCCTCGCGGCGGTGGGCTGGCTCGCGGTGCCGGGCCGGGCGCAGGCGGCCGCGGTCAGCGACGCCGCGCTCGCGCTGCGCTGGGCGCCGATCCACCACCAGGACGTCGACCCCACCGGCAGCCACGCGATCGGCGGCCGGGCCGACTGGATCACCAGTATCAACTTCGACGGCAACTGGGCCGGCCGCGACAACTGGGAGCACGCGCGCGACCACCCGCTGCGGGCGACCGTGTACTACTCGGTGGTGACGACCCGCACGCACTGGTACCTGACGTACCTCTTCTACCACCCGCGCGACTGGGCCGACCAGCCGTTCTTCGAGCGCGAGCACGAGAACGACGCCGAGGGTGTGCTGTTCGCGGTCGAGCGCGACGGCTCGGCGTACGGCGTGCTGCGCGGCGCGGTCACCGTCGCGCACAGCGACTTCTACGCGTACGTCCCGGCCGGGAGCACCTGGACCGCGGGCCGCGAGACGGTCGACGGCGTCCTGCGGTTCGCCGATTCGCCGTACGACGGCCGCCGCCACCCCGTCACCGCGCAGGAGTCGCACGGGCACGGCCTGTACGCACCGGCCGGCGACACCGGCGGCGGCCTCGTCTACCAGCCGGCGACGGTGGCCGAGGTGCCCGGCCACGGGCGCGACGTGCGCTACCGGCTGGTTGACATCTTCGCCCCCGGCGGGCTCTGGGCGCGGCGCGCGGACCCCGAGCTGTTCGCCGGGTGGGGCCGGTTCGCCGGCGACGCCCCGGACTCCGGTGCGGACAGGTGCGGCGACGGTACGTGGGGCTGCCGCATCGACGCCGCGAACGCCCCGTGGGGCTGGGACGACCACGACGACCCGCCGGCCCGCGGGGCGATCGCCACCGACCCGGCCGGCCTGGTCGCGGCCTACTTCACCGTCCCCGGGCCGTTCGCCCGCACGTACACGGCCAACCCGTACGCCGGCCGCGAACACATCTCCCCGCTGCGGCGAACAACAGGTGTGTTCGTCAACCAGCAAAGGAGATGGACTTGGTCGTGGTGACACATCCCGACAGGAGCCACACGGAGACCGACGCCGACGTCATCCGGGAGGCCGGCCGGTCACCGGAGCGGTTCGCCGCGATCCTCCAGGCCCCGGAAGTCGGCGTCGCCGCCCCGCCACCCCGCAGCGGCGTGGACCAGCAGGACCGTGATGATGACGAACATGGTCGGCAGGGCTGGAAGGACCTGCTCCCACGCGAAGCGCGCGTTCCACGGGTCGAGCGGCCACAGCCACGACGGCAGCCACCCGCCCGCCTTCCCGGGTTCGGGCGGCTCCGGCGAGGCGACGGCCACGGTGTTCACCGCTACCGCTACCGCGACCGCGGTCGTGGTGACCTGCCCGCCGACCACAACCACGGCGGAGGACTCCACCCCGCGCGGCTCGACCGTTTGTGTGATCGTGACCTGCGGCTCGGGCGCGACCGCCCACGACCACAGCACCGGCACCGCCAGCAGCAGGAGCAGTCCGGCGCCGGCGAACGCCGGCCACCGGCGGGTCGTGACGGCGGCCGCGGCGAGCAGGACCACGCCGGCGACGAGCAGCACCGCCTCGACCATCATCCGCGAGTGGCCGCCCGGGTGGCCGAGCTCGTTCGGCCACCCGGCGCCGCCCATGCGGGCATCAACGGACAACGCCAGCAACGTGAGTGCCACGAGTCCACCCGACGCGAGCCGGCGCGACCGCGAACGGCCGGCCGACGCCACGAGCGCCAGCAGCGCCGCCATGGTCAGCGTCCCGCTCCACGGCACGGGCCGGTCGTCGAGCAGCCCGGCGACGTGGACCATCGCGGCGGCGATGACCACCCACCGCAGTACACCCCGGAATCGAGACCCCCCGATGCTTCTCACCAGTCCATGATGCAGGGTCGGGGTGGGCCGGTCGTCGGTGGCCGAACGGAAGGGCCCGTCCGGGTCGGTGGCGGCCGACCCGGACGGGCGTGCCGAGAGCGCTCTCACAGTGTTGTACGTCGATAATCGACGTCTGTCAAACAGTCGGCTACGGGAAGCTCACCACTTCGACCGGGACGGTCGCGGTGCCCTGCGCCGGGCCGCCGGTCGAGTTGATGACGTGCGCGATCGTCCCCTTGCCCCCGAGCGACACGGTGAGCAGGCTGTGGAAGCGCACGTTCGGGTTCACGGGCGTCTCGAAGCCGTGCTCGGCGACGATCGAGGGGTCGGCGGTGAAGTTGCAGTAACTCCCCATGCCCCACGCCTCGTGCGAGGTCACGGTGTTGCTGACCTTGTACGCCGCGTAGCCGCGGGCCCCGGTGCGCCAGGCCGACTGGCTCGGCGGGTCGTACGGCATCTCGTTCTGGAAGAAGATCGTCCGGCCACCCTGACCGTTCCAGATCACCTGGTCCTTCTGGTAGTGCTCGACGAACAGGCCGTAGGCGCTGATGTTCTGACCGTTGACGATCAGACCGGTGTCGGCCGTGTTGACGGTCCAGCCGACGCCGGCGCCGTGGTCGGCCCGCCACGCCCAGATGTGGTCGACGATCGTGTTGTCGCTGTTGACGACCAGGCTGTTGGTGGCCTTGCCGGGGCCGGCGCCGCCGATGCGGAAGAACGTGTCCTGCAGCGTCGTCGGGTTGGCGGCGTGGCTCGCCGTCGATCCCGCGGTGCCGACCGTGAGCAGCGTGTCGGAGTTGACCGTGCCGGCGTCGAAGAGCAGGCCGGCGACCTTCACGCCGTCGACGTCCGCGACGTGCATCGCGTCGACGCCGTTGTCCGGGATCAGCGTCGGGTAGCCGATGCCGAGGACCACGGTGTTCGGGTTGGTGACGTTGACGGTGCGGTCGAGGTGGTAGACGCCGGGCGTGAACAGCAGGTGCCGGCCGCACGCGAGCGCCGCGTTGATGAGTGACGCGGACGCGCCCGGCCGCACGATGTAGAAGCTCGTGATCGGGATGGACGTGCCCGGCGTCGGGCCGCCCTGCCACGTGGTGCCGGCCGCGTCGGTGCGCAGGTTCGGCACGAGCACGTTGTAGGTGTCGCCGTTGAGGTACAGGTACGGCTTCTCACGGATGACGGGGGTGGCGGGCAGTACCGTGTACGGCGGCTCCGGGAACGAGTTGGCCGGTGCGCCCTGCACGCCGGAGAACACCATGTTCCACACGCCGTTGACCCAGCCGCCGATCTGGCTGTCGCGGGTGTACCACTGCTGCTGCGAGTACGGGCCGACGCTGCCGTCGATCCTGCTGTCGGCGATGTAGCCGCCGCTCGCCCAGCCGTAGCCGTTGGGTGCCAGGTTGAGCTTGCCGCGGATGTGGACCCGCCGCATCGGGGCCGCCTGCGCGACCGCCCACCGGTTGCCGTTGTTCGCGTTGCTCGGCACGATCGCCAGATTCTCGATCGAGCGCCAGAAGTTCTGGGTCGCGTTGCCGCCGAACCAGCCGGCGTCGACGGTCACGTCACCGTTGATCGTCACGTCGTCGACCTGACGGCCGAGCCCGACGACCGAGGTGTAGAAGCCGGTGTTGACGTTGATGCCGCTGTACGTGCCGGGCTTGAACGCGAGCGCGTAGCGCTGCGCGCCGAACTGGTTGGCCTCCATCTCCGTGAAGACCTGGTTGACGCGGTTCTGGATCGTGGTCGCGGACATCGACGGGTCGAACACGATGACGTTCGGCCCCAGGTCCGCGTTCGGCGGCGTCGGCGCCGGACACTCGGGTGTGGTCGGCGTGCCGCTGTAGACGGCGATCTCCTTGATGGAGTAGCCGTACCGCGTGGCGCGCTGGGTGCCGTACATCCGGATGTACCGCCCGGTGCCGCTCGCGGTGATGGTCTGCGTGCCGCCGGTGTTCATGGTCGTCGAGTAGATCGGCGTCCAGCTCCCGGCGGCGCCGGTGGGCGACACCTCGAGCCGGAAGGCCCGGGCGTACGAGTTCTGCCACGTGATGACGACCTGGCAGACGTCGGTACTGGCACCGAGGTCGACCTGCAGCCATTGCGGGTCGCTGAAGGCGCTGGACCAGCGGGTGTTCACGTCGCCGTCGACCGCCTTGGCCGGGACCAGGCTGCCGTTCTCGTCGGACGACGAGGTGGCGGGCTTGTTCAGCGCGACGTTGGTGCTGCCGCAGGCGGCGAGCGCCGCCGACGGGGTCGTGCCGAGCACCGCGACGGTGCCGCCCAGCAGCATCGCCGCGGCGACCACCAGGCGAAGACTGCCGCGTGGTGTGCCGTGTATGGGCATGGGGACTCCTGTGGTGGGGCCGGGATCTGGCGGGATCGGTCGACCTTCACGCACCGCTAGCGGGTCTGCACAGGACGCTAGCGAACGCCCCGTTCCGGCAGCAATCGCTTGCCATCATTTGCCAGGAACGGGGATCGGGTGGGCCGTTCGCCCAGCCCCAGTTGCCCGTACAGCCGAATGTGACGCCCCGGTCGGCATGCCATGCGCACCGAGAGTAGCGTGCGATTGTTCGATGTCGCAGGGGGAGGACACGCCATGGCGGTTCACATCGATTTGCAAGCGTCCGCGGACGATCTCCGCCGTCATCTGTACGACGGCCACCTGCTCGTCATGACCCGGCTGCCGTCCGTCGCCCAGTTCGTCGAGCACGCCCGCGCCCAGCTGACCGAACTGTTCGCCCCGCACGACCCCCAGCACGCCCACGAGCACCTCGACCCGGCCGAGATGGCGAAGGTCCTCGGTGCGTGGAAGCCACGGTTCATCCACGACGAGCGGTCCAAGAAGCTGGTCCGTAACATCATCGAGGAGGCCGGCTTCGACGCCGAGCAGACCCACTTCGACGTGCCGAAGCCGCGCACCGCGTTCCCGGTCGGCCACCTGACCACCGGTGTCGCGTTCGCGTTTCCGTGGCACCGCGACGTGTGGTACTCGGCGCCCAACCAGCAGCTGAACTGGTGGCTGCCGGTGCTCCCGGTCCGCGAGGACAACGCGATGTCGTTCGACCTCGACCGGTTCAACCGCCCGGTGTCGAACAACTCCGCCGACTTCGACTACTACGCCAACAACGTGGGCCGGTTGACCACCGCGGCGTCGGTCAAGAAGGAAGCCCAGGTCCGCCCCGGCGCGATCGACCACAACCCGCCCAACGAGCTGGTGGTCCTGCCCTCCCCCGGCCAGGTGCTGCTGTTCTCCGGCGCGCACCTGCACCGCTCGATCCCGAACACGTCCGGGCTGGCCCGCTACAGCATCGACTTCCGCACGGTCCACGTGCCGGACGTCCTCGAGCAACGGGGCGCGCCGCTCGCCGACACGCACTCCACCGGCACGGCGATCCGCGATTTTGTCAACGTCGCCGACGAGCACCGCTTCGACGAGGAGACGGTGCGGCGGTTGTACGGCGAGCCGCCAGCCGACGCGATGCTCGTCTTCGAGTCCCCCAAGGGCTGAGGGTTCACGGCAGGGCCCGGTCGAGCCAGACCTGGTCGCGCAGTTCGATGCCGTCGACCATGATGCCCTCGGGGTAGCCGTTCGCCGGGATGAAGACGTCCCGCTCGATCGAGCGCATGCGGAAGCCCTGGCGCTGGTAGAACCGGAGGTTGCCGACGTCGGCGGCGCCGGTGGCGACGAGCACCGTCGTCGCGCCCTCGGCGGTGAGCAGCTCGACCGCGGCGGCGATCAGCCGCGCGCCGACCCCGTGCCCGCGGTGCTGCTCGACCACGGCCATGTTCTTGATCTCGTTGCCGACCAGCTGGAGATGCCCGACCAGCTCGTCGCCGTCCCGTGCGACAAGCACGACGCCGAGGTCGAGATAGCCGTCGAGCAGCGCCGCCGAGTCCTCGGCGAGCTCGAACAGCCACTGCACGGCCGCCCGCGGGCCGTCATACCGTTCCACATCCACAACGGGCGAGTCTGACAGACGCGGGCATTGTGGCGGCGCGTATTCTGGCCGACCGTCGGCGGCGCACCGGACACGGCTGCCGCGATGCTGTCCGTCATGCAACTGCCACCGGCCGCTGCCGATGCGCCGAGCCAGGAGGATGCTCACATCGAACGGCTTCTTGCCGACGCCCGGCACAGCGACGCCTCGGAGATCCTGGCCGGCTGGCTGTCGGCCGCGCCCGACCGCGCCTCCCTGATCAACCTCGCGGAGGTCGAACGGCTGCAGGGGCACGCCCACATCGCTCTGGAACTGCTGCGGATCGCCCAGGCCACGCTCGGCGGCACCGACGCGGAGGACGCGGCCGACATCGCCGACGCGTTCCTGATACTGCAGCGGCCGCACGAGGCACTGGCGGCGCTGCGGCAGCTGACCACGGACGTTCACGGCGATCCGCGGATACGTGACGCACTGGGACGGACGTACCTGGCACTGGGGATGCCCGCCGCCGCCTACAAGGCCTTCGGTGACAGCCGCACACTGTGGTCGCTCGCCCGCCGGGCCCGCCGCCACGCCTGGTGGCGAAGCGGCGGGCCACTGCGGAGGCCGGACCGTCCCGGCCCGCCGCCGCCTGCTCCGGAACAGCCGCCCGCGTTGGACTACGTCCTTCGCGAGGTCCAGGTGTTTGTCGTGTACGAGCGGACGGCGGCCGCGCTGGCGCCGGCGGTCGGCGAGCTGCGCGAGCAGGACCGGCCGCTCGACGCCGCGGAACTGTTGCTGACGGCGCTGGCGGACCAACCCGACAACCCGAAGCTGCTGGCCGGCCTGGCGGAGCTGCTGGACGTCCTGCACCATCCGGATGCGGCGATCGCGCTCCTGCGGGCCACGCCGGCGGCGGACGCCGGGCCGGAGACGTTCGGCTATCCGATCGAATTGTTGCTCCGGCTCCGCCGGTTCCGCGGCGCGCTCGCCCTCGTCGAGGACCTTCCCGCCGGCGTTCGCGAAGGCGTCGACGCCGCGTACTGGCGTGCCCGGACCTACCAGGACATGGGCCTGCCCACGCTGGCCCATGACGCGCTGCAGGCCGATCGGACGCCGAGGCCGTGGTGGCGAGACACGCGGCGTCGCTTGTGGTGGCGTACCGGAGGACCGTTGCCGCTCTGGCGTCTCCTGCGACGCCGCGTCGAGCGCCGGGTGCTGGCCGGCTGGCCGGACGACCCGCCCACGACCGAGCCTCCCGGCACACCCGGGCTCGCCGAGGTCCGGGCACTGCTGCAACGGGAGCGCCTCGACCGGACGGTGCTGTCCCGGGCCAACGAGCTGCTCGACGCGCAGGATGCCGAGGCGGCCGGCCGGCTGCTGGCGGACAGCATCGATCGCGACGGGCCGATCCCGGCCCGGCTGCGGCTGCTGGCATGGGCCGAGGAACTGCAAGGGCGCGACCTGGACGCGCTGCGGCGCCTGGAGCTGGCCCACGGGATCGACCCGGCGGATCCGCAGACGCTCCAGGAACTCCTGCGGTCGTTGCGGCTTCTCGGCTACCACCGCCGTGCGATCGACCTGTACCGTCTGCTGCCGGCGCCGGTGCGGCACAACCCGGACCTTCGCTCCGAGATGGCCGAGATCTACGCCGCGATGGGCCTGCCGACGCTCGCCCTCGACGCGTTCGGCGACCCGCGGCACCTGCCGTCGTGGGACCGGAAGCACCGCCGGCGCGTCTGGTGGCGGTCCGGCGGGCCGTTGCGCCTGTTCCTGCGCGATCCTCGAGGGTTCGAGGAGTTCGTGGTGCAGTCGTGGCGGGCCGCCACCGCACATCTGCGCGTCTTCGACCGGCTTCCCTGGCCGGCAGGTTTTGCCGCCGACGACATCCGGTGGCGGGTCGACCGCTTCGTGCAGCGGGTCACCGTGCTCGACCACCGGATGTGGGCCATCCGCTTCTGGGCGGTGCGGGGCACACGGGTCGTGTCCCTCGTGCTCGCCGGGGCCGCGCTGTTCTGGACCGCCGGAACGGCCATGACCGTCTCAGCGTGGTGGGCGGCCGCTGCGGCGGTCGCCGGCACCGCGGTCTCCTTTGCGTTGCTGCGCATCGTCTTCTTCGGTCTCGCCGCCGCCAGCGGCTGGTCCGCCATCCTGCTGCGCGGAGCACCGGCCGGGCTCGCGACCGTGGCCGTCGGCTACCTGCTCACCACCGCGCCGTGGCCGCCCGGTGGCGGCGCGGTCGTCCTCGGCACCGCCGTCATGCTCAGCGCGGCGCTGGCGCTGTGCCATTTCCTGACGATCGGCGTGGTGCAGTGGCGGCTCATCGTCAGCTACCGCAGGAACGTGCACGCGGCGCCCCGGGACGACATCCTCGACGCGCTGACAGGCATCCTGCACGAGGCCGCGCTGCCGGCTCGGCGCAACGACCTGGACTGGCGCGCGGCGTGGATATACAAGCTCGAACGGGCGGCACGGACGCTCGAACGACGCCTGCCCGTCACACTCGCGGCGGCGGACCCGGCAACGGCGAACTGGGTGGCGGAGCGGGCCGGCGGAGCGGCAGTGGCACTGCGGGCGCTCAAACGGCGGGTGGCGGCACCGGTGGACGGCAGCTGGGCGCAGTTCGACGCCGCGCTCGAGCGTGCGGTCGTCGCCGTGGCCACCGGCAATCTCGGCGATCTGAGCTGGAGAAAGCCGTCGGACACCGCCGGCCGCGCTCAGCCGCGGTGGAAGACCGCTCTGGGCGCGGCGAAGGTCCTGGCCGTCGCGGTCGCGCCGGTGCTGATCGTCATCGCGGCCCAACCGCTGCTGCAACTCGACACCGCCGCACTGCGCTGGGCGAAGGTCGCGGGTCTGGTCTGGGCGGTCCTGTACCTGCTGCTCGCGGTCGACCCGACACTGCGCGACAAGATCGACACCGCGCAGAGCCTCAACAGTCTGCTGACATCGGCCCGGCGCGACCCGGAGCGCGCGGACCGCCGGGACGTCTCCGACGGCGCGGGTGGCCGCGGCCCGTCAGGCCAGTAGAGCGCGGCGCATCGAGCCCCGGCCGCCGCGTCAGGCGGCCGGGGCAGGTCGGACCAGTCCGCGCCGGTGGGCACCGGGCCGCCACGGACGAGGACGTTGCGCGGCAGATCGATCCGGGTGCGTGCTACGCCTGGGCGGCCACCGCCTCCAGCAGGCGCGTCACGTCGTCGTCCGTCGTGTAGTGGTAGACGCTCGCCCGCACCGCGCCGCCCGAGTCGCGCAACCCCATCGTCTGGAAGTACTCGTACGCGTAGTAGTCGCCCGCGAACACGCAGATGCCCTTCTCGCCCAGGGCCGCCGAGGTCTCCGCCGGGTGCTGCCCGGCGACGCGGAACGACACCGTCGGGGCGCCGCCTTCCGGGGCGGGCAGGATCCGCACCCCCGGCGTCGAACGCAGGCCCTCCAGGAGGGTCTGGAAGAGCCGGGTGTCGTACCGGTGTGCCGCCGCCAGCGACGCCGTGACGCGCTCGCGGCGGGTGCCGGGCGCGGTGTCGTCGAGCGTCGCCAGGAACTCCACCGCCGCCGTCACGCCGGCGAGCTGCTCGAAGCTCGGGGTGCCGAGCTCGAACCGCTCCGGTGCCTCGTCCGGGGACGGCAGCAGCTTGTCCGTCGCCGTCCCGGCCCACAGCTGCGGCGCCGCCGCGCAGGCCGCGATGTGCGGACCCGACCACTTGTACGCGCTGGTGACGTAGAAGTCGGCGCCGAGCGCGGTGACGTCGGTGGGCAGGTGCGGAGTCGCGTGGACGCCGTCGACGTAGACCAGGGCGCCGGCCGCGTGGGCGGTCGCGGCCACGGCGGCGACGTCGGGGCGCGTGCCGATCGCGTTGCTGGCCGCGGTGACCGCCACGAGCCGGGTGCGGTCGTCGACCAGCTCGCCGTACTGCCCGATGGGCAGCGCACCGGTCTGCGGGTCGAACTCCGCCCAGCGCACCTGGACACCGTGCTGCCCGGCGAGCTGCACCCAGGGGCGCACGTTCGCGTCGTGGTCGAGGCGTGACACAACCACGTTGTCGCCCGGGCGCCAGGTGCGGGCGAGGCTGCGGGCCACCGTGTAGGTGAGCGCGGTGGCGCTGGGCCCGAACACCACCCCGTCGGGGTCGGCGCCGACGAGGTCCGCGACGGCGGCCCGCGCGTCGGCGAGGATCCGCAGGGCCCGCCGGCCGGGTGCGAAGGCGGTCGTGCGGTTGGCGACCGCGCCGCGCAGGACACTGGCGACGGCCCGGGCGACCGGCTCGGCGACCAGCGTGCCGGCCGCGCCGTCGAAGTGGACAAAACCCTCGTCGAGCGCAGGGTACTCGGCCCGCACCCGTTCTACGTCGAACGCCATACGGCGACGATAGTCGGCTCCGCGCCGAACACATTGACGCGCGCATGTGGATGGAGCCGCGTTCGTCAGGAAAGGGATTTCCTAAGGCGGACGAGCGGTGCGGCGCAGAACCCTGCCGGCCGCCGCCGTCGGCGCGCTGGGTGGCCTGGTGGCACCTGTCGCCGCCCGCGGCTGGAACCCCTGCGCCGCATGAGCCGTTACGGCGGTGCCGGAGCGGGTACGTCGAATTCTTGGTTACCGGCATGGACTACAGGAGGTTTGCCATGGCCGAGGACGACCCCATCATCTCCGGTGTCCCGGCGGCGGCGCGGACCGTCGACCAGGCCGGGCTGCACGAGGTGCGGACCGGGGCCGACCAGCCCTGGGATCCCGAGGACCTCGCCGTCGCCGAGGGACACGACCCGACGCCGAAACACGTCGAACGCAGCCGCCGGAAGCTGGAGGAGCTCGGTCCGGCGGCGATCGAGAAGACGGTTCCGTAGGTCACTGCCGGCTGTGCGCCGGCGCCAGGCAGAAGAGCGCCGGCCCCTGCACGACAAACGGCTGCCCCGCGTCGGGGCAGCGGTCCGCGGGTGTGAGACGCTCGGTGATCTGGAATGCGTTCCCGGCGTCGCAGTCGACCCGGGTCGCCCGGTCGGCGTCCTGCGCCACGCAGTCGCCGACCCGGAAGCCCTGCTCGGGCACGGCGTCGGTGACCTCGAGGGCGACGAACACTCCCCCGCCGGCCGCCAGCAGGCAGGCGGCGAGGGTCAGCCCCGCGGTCACCAGCCTGCGCCCGGTGCGCCGGTGCCGCCGGGGCGCCCCGGGGCCACCGGGCCGCGACCCGGCCTTCCGCCTGCTGGTCTTCGGCGGGGCGGAATGGTCCGCGAGGGTCACGCTGGGTGTGGGGAACAGCGGCGACGGTGACACCGCGACGGTGGACAGCGGCGGCGCTTCCCCGCGCGGCGCCTCGGCGTGACCGTGCGCGTCCTGGCGCTCCGTGCCGCCGGTTCGCGTGAGTTTCCGGCGTACGCGGGACAGCGCGCCGGCCTTCGGCCGCACCGCTGCCGGATGCGACGCCGGAGGGCGCAGCGGCACGGCGATGCCCGGCTCCGCTCCGGGCGGCACAGGAATCACCGCGGCGCCGCCTGCCACAGCAGGCTCGGGTGTCATCGGCACGAATCGCGGCTCGGGCTCCGGCCGTGGCACCTCGGCCGGCTCAGGCTCGGGCACGGTCGCCACCGGCTGCCGCGTGGTCACCACCCGCTCCGGCACGGCCGCCACCGGCTCCGGTGTCGTCTCCTGCGGCTCCGCCGCCTCGGCCGGCGCGGGTTCGGCCGCGGCGGCCGCGGGGCGGCGGGGCAGCGACGGATCGGCCAGCAGAGCGCCTTCGGCGACGACCGGGCCTTCGAGGCGGACCGGCGGCAGGCCCAGCAACGCCTCGACCAATTGCGCGACCAGCGGTGTCCGCGACACGCCGCCGGTCATGACCACACCCGTGACCGGGTGGCCGGCCTCCGCCGTCACCGCCGCCACGACCGCCGTCGCACGGTCGAGCAGCGGCCGGGCGATCCGCTCGAAATCCTGCCTGGACAGGGTCGTGCCCGACGGGTCCCATGGGACCGGGATCCGCGCCACCGCGGCCGTCGACAGTTCCTCGCGTGCCGCCCGTGCGGCGTCCAGCAGTGCCCGGTCCGGCATCCACCGCGCCACCGGCCGGTTCGCGGCCGCGGCGGCGAGGTGCCCGGCGATCGCCGTGTCGAGCGCCAGGCCGCCCGCGTCCGGCACCGACCGTGCGGCGGTGATGGTGAAGGACGGGCCCGTTCGCCGTACGACCGCCGCATCGAACGCACCGGCGCCCGCGTCGCACACGAGGACCGCGCCACCCTCCGGGACCGGCAGCAGGCCGGCCTCCTCCGCGAAGAGCGCCGCCGCCACCGGCTCGGGCACCAGCCGCGCACGGTGCAGCCCGACCTGGGCCGCGGCCCGTTCCAGCATCGTCTGCCGGGGACGTGCCCAGCCTGCCGGGCAGGCGATCGTGACCGTCGACATGGGCATCCCGGCGACCCGGTGGGCGTCGGCGGCGACGTGCGAGAGGGTGGCGGCGAACAGGTTGCGCACCGGGCACTCGACGCCGCCGAGCAGCACGGAGCCCTGTCCGACGGCGCGTTTCGGATACGGCTCGAACCGGTCCGGGTGCGTCAGTCCCGCCTCGATCGCGTCCCGCCCGACGGCGAGGTGCGGCGCGCTGTCCAGGCACACCGCGGAGGGCTCGAGCAGCAGCGGTGCGCGCCGTCCGTCGGGCCCGGCGAGGACCGCCGCCGTGCGCGACGTCCCCACGTCGATGCCAAGGTGGTATCCCCCCACGATGCTCACCTTAGTATGACAAATCCTCTGGAAATCCCGCAGAAGGGAAAGAAGCCGCGCCCGGTGGTCGCAGCGTTAGTCGCCGAACGTGGTCTGGATCAGGTCGTGGCCCAGGTCGAAGCGGATGCCGTCCGGGTTCGACAACCGGGTGTCGCTGTACCACGAGCTGTCGGCCTCCGGGTGCGGGCCGACCACGCCGACGCGGCCGGCGCCGTAGGACGTGACGAGCGCCGCCGGGGCGCCGGTGTCGTAGGTGGCGAGCACGGTGGCGGTGGTGCCGGGCTTGACCGAGAAGGCCGCGCCGTCCTGGAAGTACATGTGCCGCGGCTGCCCCCGCCACCGTACGGCCACCACCGTGTCGTCGGTGTCGCGGATCGTGGCGCCCTTCGAGTAGATGTACCCGTCGACGCCGATGCCGTTGAGCAGGCCGTAGCCGGGGTCGGCGCCGGCCAGGTAGGCGCCCAGGCAGAAGCCGAGATAGTTACCGCCGTCGTTGACGAACTTCCGGATGTCGTCGGCGTGGGACCGCACCCTGCGCCACGCCTTCCGCACGTCGCCGCCGCCCGGCTGGGCGTAGACGGCGGCCTTGGCAAGGGTGTCCGCGGAGATCTGCACGTCCTCGTCGGGGCCGCAGAACTGGGTGTCGAACCGGGCCGACGCGCCCCGCAGGAGTGCCGCCACCGCCTCGGAGCAGCCCGAGCACGCCGCCTGGCCGCGATAGACCAGCGCCAGCGGCCGGTCCTTCGACAGCATCATCGAGCCGGCCACGGCGACACCGGCGACGGTGGCCAGCAGGCCGATGCCGCCGACGCCGAGCAGGACCGCCCGGCGGTTCACCGATCTTCACCGCCGGGTTGGGCCGGCACGAATCGGGCGTCCAGCACGGTCCTCGACCACGCCAGCCGGTCGGCGCCGGGTATCTCGGCGAGGAGCACCTCGTACATCTTCTGCCACGCCCCCCTCGCCTGCCATCGTGCCAGCCTGCGGCGGCACGCGAAACCCGAGCCGAACCCGAGTTCCGCCGGCAGGTGCTCCCACGGCACCCGGGTGTGGAGCACGAACAGGACCGCGCACAGTGCCTGGCGGTCGTCGGGCCGCCGCAGGCCGGTGCGCCCGGCCGCGGGCAGCAGCGGTTTGATGCGCTGCCACAGCTCGTCGGAGACGATCCACGGCTCCGCCTCGTCGTACTGCGGGCGGTGCCGGCCGAACCGCCGCCAGCGACTCCGGTCGCGCCGCTCCCGCCGTGAACGGGTCGTCGCCGCCGGCCCGGAGTCCGCGTCCGCGCCCGGAGCGGAGTCCGGCGACGGTTCCGGCGTGGCGTCCGAGGGTGTGGACGGCGGGGACTCGTCCGGTGGCCACAGCTCCGCCCAGTTGGCCGCCCGCGCGGCGGCCCGGGCGTCCGAACGCGCCTCCCAGCGTGCCGCCGCGGCGACGGCCAGCAGGCGCGCGCGGGCGGCGAGCATGGTGACGATCGCCTCCAGCGGACCGCGACCGGCCGTGTACCGCACGGCGACGGCGAGCAGGACCACGGCGACGAGCTGCACGATGCAGCCGGTCGTCGCGTTGTACTCGTCGAAGTCGGAGTTGATGAACAACACGTGCGCGCTGTAGAAGGTCAGGGTCATGCCGCCGGCCGCGGACAGCGGCAGCAGGACGGCCACGGACAGCCACCGGGTGACCTTGTGCCGGGCCCGGCCGATGAGCAGCATCAGGCCCAGGACGGCCACGGCCGTCCCGGTGGTGCCCAGCAGGTCGAGCGGCGCGCTCGTGTGCGGGGTGTCGACCGCGAGCCACCACCAGGTCGACGTGGGCGTGTTGCCGTCGTCGCCGAGTTTGAGCAGCTCGGTGGTGTCCTCGACGGAGATCCCGCTGGCCGGCTGGGCGGCCCAGATCCGGTCCAGGCCGTGGTAGCGGTGCAGCAACAGCCACGAGGTGGTGTGCGCGGCGACGGCGAGGACCGTGCCGCCGGCGAGCAGCGAGATCACGACCCGCAGCCGGGTGAGGTTCAGCCGTCCGATCACGACGCCGGCCGACATGTACGCCAGCCACGCCGGCGTCGGATAGAAGCCGGTGAACGCCAGCTCGATGAGCGTGCCGATCGGGTCGCCGAAGACCCGGGCGAACGTCGGGTCGCCCAGAAGCGGATCCGGCAGGCGCGGCAGGAGGACATGGTCGCCGAACGGGCCGGCGGTCGCCAGCAGCACGCCGATCGTGGCGACGGCCCAGGTCGGCAGGAACACCAGCGGGATCGCGACCAGGAACACGACCGCGAGGTACGCCAGGATGACCGCGTTGAGCTCGGTGTCGAGCTGGCCGAGCACCAGCCCGACCGCCCCGATGGCCAGGGCGCGGACGGCGAGCAGGGCGATGGTGCCCGGCGCGTCGGCGCGGGTCACCCGGCGGCGACCGGTCGCGAGCGCGACGCCGACCCCGGCGAGCACCGCGAACGCCGCCGCGGCCCGGCCGCTGAAGACCGAAGCGGACCAGGTCGGGTTGCCGGCCGCGTCGGCCTCGTACAGCGAGTGCAGGGTGATCATGCCGAGCAGCGACGCGCCCCGGGCCGCGTCGACGCCCACCAGCCGCGGTTTGCGCCGCGGTGCGGCGGCCGGCTCGGTGGCCGCCTGCTCGGCCGTCCGCTCGATCGTCGGCGCGGTCATGGCCGCATCACCGTATCGACCAGGTCGAGGCCGAGGTCGACACCGAGCCGGTCGACGGTCAGCCCGGCGTCGGTGAACCAGTCGCCGGTCGCCTCCGGGTGCGGCCCGACGACACCGACGCAGCCCTGGCCGAAACGGGCGACGAGAGCCGCGGCGGTGCCGTTGGGATACGTGGCGACGACCGTCGCGGCGGCGGACGGGCGGACCCAGAAGTACGGGCCGTCCTGGAAGAACAGCATCCGGCTCCGGCCCCGCCAGGCGACCTCGACCAGGGTGTTGTCCTCGGACTCGACGGTGGCGTCGGACGAGGCGATGTACTGGTCGGTGTCGCCGGGCAGCAGGTCGAAGCCGGGCGTCGCCCCGGCGAGGTAACCGCCGAGGCAGAAGCCGAGGTACCGGCCGCCGCCGTGCACGTACTCGCGGATCGCGGACCGGTGCCGGCGCAGGTGCCGGTAGCCCTTCGCGAGCGTGCCGCCGCCGGGCTGCGCGTAGAGTGCCGCGCCGGCGAGGGTCTCCGCGGAGACCGGCCGGTCCTCGTCGGGGCCGACGTAGCGGATGTCGAAGCGCCACCGGCTCGCGCCGAGCAGCGCGGCGACCGCCTCCGGGCAGCCGGGCAAGGACGCCGGGCCACGGTAGACGAGGGCCACCGGCCGGGTGGTACGCACCCGGCCGGGCCACCACGACGACACGCGGCTCGCCACGGACGCGACGCGCCGCACGGCGATCATGCCGGCCTGCCCGCAGGCGGGTTGTCGAGCGTCAGCGCGGTGCAGCGGACCCCGCCGCCGCCCTTGGCGAGCTCGGTCGTGTCGAGCTCGACGACGTCGAGGCCACGGGCGCGCAGCTCGGCGGCGAGCCTGGGCGCGCCGCGGGTCATGGTGACCGTGGTGCCGTCGCTGACGAGGTTGAGCGCGAGGCGCGAGGCGTCCGCGGCGGGCACCTCGATGAGGTCGAGCCCGAGGCCCCGCATCCGGCGGCGGCTGGGCTCGTCGAGCGCTTCCGGGCAGTACGCGACGGTGTGCGGGTTGCCGATGACGGCCACCGCGAGGTCCAGGTCGTACCACTGTGGACCGACGGTGCGCAGCGGCACGATCTCGTAGTCCAGCTCGCGGGCGAGGACGGCGTGCATGCGCCGGTCGGTGCGCTGCCCGTAGCCGGCGAACAGCAGGTTGCCGCAGGCGAGTGCGTCGCCCTGGCCGCTGAACGGGTACGGCGCCTCGATGACCTCGTAGCCGTTGCCGACCAGCCACTCCTGGAAGTACGGCAGCTCCGCCTTGCGCTCCGGCGGAGGGAATCCCAGCACCGCCCGGTGGCCCCGGACGAGGGCCGCGTTGGCGGTGAAGACCATGTCGGGGCACTCGGGCGCGGAGGGCACGTACTCGACCTGCCGGCCGGCCGCCAGGTGCGCGGCCACGATCGCCGCGTGCTCGGCCGCCGCGGCGGCCGGGTCGGGCTGCACGCAGGTGTCCATGTATGGGTTGATCTCGTAGTCGATCCGGAAGTGGGCGGCGTCGCATACCAGCAGTCGGGTGTTCACGGGGTGTCGTACTCCTTGTTCAGCTGTCGGTTCTCGAGATGGACGGGACGGAACGGCCGTCAGGCGGCGACCACTCCGGGGAGGACGTCGTGGCCGCCGACGCCCTGGGCCGGGATGCCGCGCCAGCGGCTGCCCGGCGTGAGACGCTCGCCCTTCATGAGCAGGGAGAGCGAGCCGAGTGACACGTCGTCGCCGACCACGGCGTCGTAGAGCACGACGGCGTGGTTGCCGACCGTGGCGCCGGCGCCGACGGTGACGACGGACATCTTCATGACGCGGTCCTCGAACAGGTGGGTCTGCAGCGAGACCTCGGCGCCCACCGTGGCGTCGTCGCCGATCTCCACCAGGTCGAACTCGGTGAGGTAGGTGGTGCCGATCCAGGTCCGCCGGCCGATGCGGGCACCGAACCAGCGCAGGACCGGCGGGAGGAACGGCGTGCCGACGAGCATGCCGATGCCCGCCGGGACCGCGGCGGCCTCGTACAGGCCGGTGACGAACTCGGTCCGCCGCACGAACGGGCTCCACAGCGGCTCCACCCGCGGGCGGTACGTGCCGACGACGGTGCGCTTGGTCGCCGCGCAGTAGACGATGACGGCGACGCAGGCCGCGATGACCACGAAGGGCGACACGAGCGCCGGGATGGGCAGGTCCCGGCCACGGGCGAGCACGGACAGGACCCACAGGTAGAGATAGACGCTCATGCCCAGCAGCGAGGCCGGTGCGGTCGCGCGCGCGAACTCGACGGCGAGCCGCTGCACGACGAGCTTCCGCGGCGGGCGGAACGTCTCCGCCTCGGAGAAGCTGCCGCTGCTCTGCCGCACCGGCAGATGCATCGCCGGCGAGCCGAGCCAGGAGGTGCCCTCCGGCACGTCCTCGTCCGGGGGCAGGGTCCGGACCCCGACCAGGCTGCCGTCACCGAGGGTCGTCCCGGCCGGGACGAACGCGGCGTTGCCGACGAACGCCCGGCTGCCGACGCGGGTGGGCAGCAGCGCCATCCGGCCGTTGGCGAAGGTGGTGGCGCCGACGCTGGCCATGTCGGCGACGAAGCTCTCCGGTCCCAGGGTGAGCAGGTCGGGGTCGAGGTGCGCGGCGGTGGAGACCTCGGCGCCCCGGCCCACGCGGGCGCCGAGCAGCCGCAGCCACGGCACGGTGTAGAGCGTCGAGTACAGCGAGTTGGTGAACATCAGGCTGAACTCGAGCAGCTTGTCGGCGATCCACTTGCGGACGCCGAGCATGGAGCGCGCCGGGTGCACGCCGGCCGGTGCGTGCCGCAGCACCAGCCGCTTGCCGAGGGCGACCACGGCGCACGTGGTCAGCACGTACACCGGCCCGGCCGGGATCGTCGCGATGAGGCCGGCGAGCAGGCCCCATTGCAGCAGCGCCCACCACACGAGCAGGACGCTGGGCACGATCATCGCGATCGCGCTGAGCTCCAGCCCGGCGAGGCCGAGCACGGCGGCGACGAGGTGATGGAGCCGCCAGCCGCGCGCCGGCGCGCCGGCGCGCAGCAGGGTCTCGACGGTCGGCGAGAGCGCCTCGACGGGACCGGGCGGCGAGCCCGACCAGCGGGCCTGCGGCGGCACGGTCTCGCCCGGCTCGAGCACGGACTGCTCGCCGAGGCAGGCGTGCGGCCCGACCGACGCCCCGGGCTCGAGGACCGCGTTCGCCCCGACGAACGCGTGCTCGCCGACGGTGATGGGTTCGACGATCACCCAGCCGTCCTCCACCCGCCACGGGCGCATCGAGACGCCGTAGCCGATCGAGGCGTTGTTGCCGATCCGCAGCAGTGTGGGCAGGCTGATCGAGCTGGTCGCGATCGTGGTCCGGCGGCCGACCCGGGCGCCGAGCAGCCGCAGGTACATGGCCATCAGCGGGGAGCCGCTGATGACGGGCATCGGCCCGATGGCGAGCAGCAGGTTCAGCGCCCAGAGCCGGACGTAGGTCGGTCCCCAGAGCCGGTACCTCCCGGGCCGGATCCCCGCCGCCATCGGCCGGGCGAGCACCACCGGCACGATCCACCGCACGCCGAGGTAGCTGACGAGGATCGCCATCATGAGCTGGACGAGCACCTCGACGGAGACCCGCCCGTTGTTCCACGTGTAGACGTACGACACGGGCAGCGTGATGAGCAGCAGCAACAGGTAGATGACCAGCCCCTGGCCGACGCCGGCCGCCGCGATCCGCCCGCTGCGGTGCCGCAGCGGCTCCGGCCGGGGCGGCGCGGCCGGACCGGCCTGCCCGGCGACGGCGCGCAGCCGCGCGGCCATGCCCCGGATCGTCGGGTTGCTGTAGAGGTCGCGGACGGCGGCGCCGGCACCGACGGCACGGGCGCGCAGCGACGACACCACCCGGGCCGCGAGCAGGGAGTGGCCGCCGAGGTCGTTGAAGAAGTCCGCCTCGACCGACAGCGCCGACGGCTCGACGTTGAACGCCTCGGCCCACACCGCGCGGACCTCCTCCTCGATCTCGCCGTCGGCCGCGACGACCTCGCCCCCGGTCCGCACCGGCCGCCGGTTGACGGGGAACGGGAGTTGTTTGCGGTCGACCTTGCCGCTCGGCATGGCCGGCAGCGCGGTGACGACGTCGAGGTACCCCGGCACCATGTAGGCCGGCAGCCGCTCCTGCAGCTGGTCGTAGAGCCGCGGGACGAGCGCCTCGTCGGGCTCGCCGACGGTCGGCGGGACCACGTAGGCGGCGAGCTCACGCGGCGCGTCCTCGGCGGCGGAGACGGGCACGAGCGCGGCCACCGCCTCGGCGACCCCGTCGTCCTCCAGCAGCACGTTCTCGATCTCGCCGAGGTCGACCCGGTGTCCGCGGATCTTGACCTCGGCGTCGGCGCGGCCGAGGTACTCGATCTCACCGTTCTCGGTGAGCCGGCCGAGGTCGCCGGTGCGGTACAGGCGGGAGCCCGGCGGCGCCAGGGCGTGTTCGATGAACTTGTCGGCGGTGAGCTCCGGCCGCCCGACGTAGCCGCGCGCCACCCCGGGCCCGCCGATGCAGATCTCGCCGACCTCTCCGTCGGCGACGAGCCGGCGCTGCTCGTCGAGCAGCACGACGGAGTACGTCGGCAACGGCACGCCGATGGTGACAATCCGTCCCGGCAGCAGCTCGCACCAGGTCGCGGTGACGGTGGCCTCGGTCGGCCCGTACGTGTTGAGGATGCGCCGGCCGGGCCGGCTCCACCGCTCGACGAGCTGCCCCGGGCACGCCTCGCCGCCGACCAGCAGGTTGCGGATGCGGGGCAGGTCGCGCGGGATCGTCGCCAGAAGCGTCGGCACGCAGTACCAGACGGTGATGCGGGCCGCCTCGAGGAAGTCGGCGAGCTCGACGCCGAAGCGGCGCGAGTCGTTCGGGCCGGCGATCAGCGTCGCGCCGACCGACCACGTCGGCCAGATCTCCTCGATCGAGAAGTCGAACGCGATCGTCATGCCCTGGTAGACCCGGTCGTCCGGACGCACGTCGTACAGGCCGGGCACGACGTCGAGGAAGTTGCAGATGCTCGCCTGACCGACCTCCACGCCCTTGGGCCGCCCGCTGGAGCCGGAGGTGTAGATGACGTAGGCGGCCGGGTCGGTGCCGTCGTCGCGCTGCTCCGAGCGGTGCCCGGGCGCCGCGGCCAGCTCCGGGGTGGCGTCGGCCAGCACCACCGTGCAGGCCAGCCCGTCGGCCCGGTCGGCCAGCTCGGTCGAGGTGAGCAGCAGCCCGACGGCCGAGTCCTCGGTGATGTAGGCGACGCGGTCCGCCGGCGACTCCGGGTCGATCGGCACGAACGCCCCGCCGGCCTTGCCGATGCCGAGCAGCGCCACGTAGGTCTCCACCGAGCGGCGCAGCAGGATCGCCACCCGCACACCCTCGCGGACGCCGAGTGTGCGCAGGTGGTGCGCGAGCCGGTTCGCGCGGACGTCGAGCTCCTGGTAGGTGAGGTGCTCGTCCTCACACTCCAGCGCGACGGCGGCCGGGGTCCGGTCACACGCCGCCTCGAACACGTGGTGCAGGCGCCGCGTGCGCGGCACGGTGACAGTGACGGGTTCGGGCCAGGCCTCGATCTCGGCCGCCACGACGGCCTCGACCCGGGCGACGACGGCGCCTTCGACTTCGATTTCGGTGGTGGCGGCTTCGACCGGGTCCAGGGTGACCGCCGGGGTGTTCACCCGGCGGTCACCCGGATCAGGCTGCCCGTTCAGCGGTGACGTCGTTGTCCCGGTGATGGGTGCCTGGCTCACGGATCAGCTCCTCGGATGTGGGCGGAACAGCGGATGCGGTGGTGCCGAGGCCACGCTGACATCGAGACGCGACGATGCGGGTCCTGCCCGCGTGTGACGGCGGAATCCGTACGGGAAGGGATTCGGGAACACCACAAAATCGACACCAGGCCGGTGCCGTGGTCTCAGGTTGCCCCGTGGCAACGGACTCCGTGGCGTCCACCACGCAGTTCTCACCTTGAGACCACCCAGGTCACAGCAGCCCCACCCACGGCACCGGGGCACGGCCCGTCCGGACCATTCGGCGGGTCACCCCGCCGCGTCACCACGGGTAGGGCCACCGTCATTTCCCGGGACCGGCCGTCAGGTCGCCCCGGACGATGCCGGAGCTGCGGACGCCGTACGTGTTCGCGCAGGAGAACGCCCGCCGGGCGCGGCTCACGTCCCGGCACGGGCGGCGGAAAGCCCGTACCGTGCCGGAACGTCAGTAGGTGATCGTCAGGCAGGCCACCCGGGAACCGGCGGTGCCGGCCGAGCCGGGACTCGTGCTCGTCGGGTCGGCGTGGATCACCAGCGAGTTCGGGCGGTGGTCCGGCGTCAGCTCCCAGTCCTGCTCGGCGGTCGCCTCACCGCGGCCGCTCGCATCCGTGGTGAAGTCGAGCCACGCCTCGTTGTGGGGGTTGGCGTACGAGGGATCCGTCGACGGCGACCGGCTGGCCTTCGGGTCGGGATGATGCTGGAAGTGCGGGCCGGCGGCCGACGGGTCCTTGCCGCACGGCTCGGCGTGCAGGTGTGCCCCGTACCGGCGCTTCGGGTCGAATCCCGTCACCACGAGCGACTCCATGGTCCGCCCCTTGCCGCTGATGAGCGTGAGGTCGGCGCTCGGGCTGCCCTGAACCGCCGACGGCTCGTAGAGGAGCGCCTTCGCGTCCGCCGGGGCCGACGCCACCGGCACGAACGTGCCCTTCGCCGTCGCCTTGACGGGCTGCGTCGCCGACGGCGCAGCCGCCGGAGCGTCCGGGTCGTCGCTGCAACCGGCCACCGCCACCGTCACCACGAGGGTCAGCGCGGCCACGGCACAGCGGTTCAACAGCACGTCACCAGCCTGACCGCTGCCGGCCGCGGCACGGACGGGACACGCCTGCCGGTCACCCGGACGGTCACACCGGGCGTACCCCGCCGCCTGACGGCGACATCCTGGTCGCGGCGCCTACGGCCCGCCGGTGTAGGGCTGGATCCAGCCGCGGCTGCGGGCGATCCGCGCGGCCTCGTGGCGGTTGGCGGCGCCGGTCTTGCCCGTCGCGGAGGACAGGTAGTTGCGGACCGTGCCCGGGGACAGCGCGGCGTGGCGGGCGATCTCCTCGATCAGGGCGCCGTCCGCGGCGAGGGTCAGGACCTCGGTCTCACGGGCGGTGAGCGGGCTCTCGCCGGCGCTGATGGCCTCGGCGGCGAGCTGCGGGTCGACGTACCGGCCGCCGGTGTGGACGATGCGCACGACCGTCGCGAGGAGCTCGGCGGAGACCGTCTTGGCCAGGAAGCCGCGCACGCCACCGGTCAGCGCGCGTTTGAGGTGGCCGGGCAGGCCGTGGCTGGTGACGATCATCGTGCGGCAGGCCGGCAACTCCTCGTGCAGCACCACGGCGACGGCCACCCCGTCGAGGTCCGGCAGCTGCAGGTCCAGCACGGCGACGTCGGGACGCAGGGCGCGGGCCTGCGCCAGCGCCTCCCGGCCGGTCGCGGCCTGCGCGATCACCTCGAGGTCGTCCTCCAGCCCGAGCAGCGCCGCGATCGCGCCCCGGATGAGGTGCTCGTCGTCGGCGAGGAGGATGCGGATCGGCGCGGCGGTCATGCGATGGCCACCGTTCCGGCCGCCGCGGATGCGTCCACTATGGACGGCGGAAGCTCGACCGCCAGACGGAAGCCGCCCTGGGAAAGGAATCCGGCGGTCACCGTGCCACCGAGGCCGGTGACACGTTCGGTCAGGCCGACCAGCCCGCCGCCGAAGCGGACGCGGTCCTGCCGGGGCATGACACCGTCGTTCTCCATCGTCAGAGTCACCGCCGCCGGTCCGGTGCGCAGCGTCACGGTGCAGGAGCGGGCGTCGCTGTGCCGCAGCATGTTCGTCGTGCCCTCCCGGACCACCCAGCCCAGGATGCCCTGCACCGCTTCCGGCAGGCCCGCGCCGTCACCGATGACGCGGCACTCGATGCCGGCCGAGGCGAGCAGCGCGCGGGCCCCGGCGAGCTCCGTGGTGAGGTCGGCCGCGCGGTACCCGCCGACCAGCGACCGCAGCTCGGCGAGCGACTCCTGGGCGATCCTGCGCACCTCCAGCATCTCGTCGACCGCCTCGTCGCGGCCGCGCTTGGCCAGCTGCGCGGCCAGCTCGGCCTTCAACGAGACGACCGACAGCGTGCGGCCGACGACGTCGTGCAGGTCACGCGCGAACCGCAGCCGCTCCTCGGCGACCGCGAGCCCGGCCTGCACGTGCCGCGCCCGGTCGAGCTCCCGGACCACGCCGAGCATCCACAGCGACACCCGGTTGGCCAGGACGATCCCGGTGAGCAGCGTTCCGAGCACGACCGCGGCACGGGGATCGCCGCCCAGGACGAGCGCGCCGGTGCACGCCACCGCCGCGGCGAGCGACGAGCGCAGGCGGACCGCCGTGCACAGCGCGGCGACGTACGACCCGGCCAGGACGATGAGGACCGCGGTCGCCGGGCCCGCAAGCCGGCCGGGTGTCGGCCCCGGATACACGGCGAGAGCAAGGCCGACCCCGCCGGCGGTCAGCGCGGCACCGGCGGCGACGAGGCCGATCGGCTTGGGCCGCAGACCGATGTAGTGGTCGATGCCGGCGCGCAGCAGCAGCAGGCAGACACCCGTGTGCACGACGGTCAGGGCGGCGACTACCCACGACTCGCCGATGCCGACGTCGGCGTGGACGAGGCCGCCGGCGAAGAACGGCGAAACCAGCACGTAGGAGTAGAAGGAGACGCGGATGTACAGCTCGAACCGCTCCGCCTGGCTCCTCCGGAACCACCACGCGCGCATGCCGCCCTCCCTCTCACCGTCGCGGTTCCCAGCGGAACCAGCGCAGCACGGCCAGCCAGCCGAGCACCGTCCAGGCTACGAGCAGTCCCGCCGGCGCCGCAGCCGCGCGCAACACGCCGAGGAACGTGCCGCCGTCGCCGACCCAACCGAGCCGCATGAGCTCGGTCGCCGGTGCCAGTGGCAACCACCGTAGAATGTCGGCGACCACCGGGGGGACGGTGTCCGGCGGGACGAACAACCCGGTGCCGAGCAGGCACACGACGAGCACGGGCAGCGTGGTGATCTGGGCCAGCTCGACCGTGCGGGTGAGCGCCGAACTGACCGCGGCCAGCAATACGAACGCGACGACCCCGGCGACGGCGCCGAACAGCAGCACCGGGGCGTTGACCGGCACCGGCAGGCCCATCAGCACGGCGCCGCCGGCCACGAACAGCAGGATCTGCAGCACCGCGACGGCCAGGGTCGGGCCGGCGGTGCCGACGAGGATCGCGGCATCGGTGAGCTCGCCGGTGCGCAGCCGCTTGAGGACGAGTTCCTCCCGGCGGGCCACGTAGGTGGTGACCAGGTTGTAGTAGACGACGCCGAGGATGACCATGCCGAGCAGCCCGGTCACGAGCCGCGAGTTGCCGGCGGGGTCGCCGTCGCTCGCGGCGCTCGCGGTGAGCCCGACGAGCGGCACCGGCAGCACCGCGGCGTTGAACAACGCCATCCGGTTGCGCAGCAACAGCAGCAGCTCGGCACGCCCGAGTGCGAGAACGCTCTTCACGGCCGCTCCCCCGCGATCGACAGGAACGCCTCTTCCAGCGACGCCGACCGGGCGTCCAGCCCGATGAGCTCGACCCCGCACCGGTCCGCCCAGCCGAGCAGCGCGGCCAGCGCCGGTTGCAGCGCCGTGGTGTGGACGAGGACCCTGCCGTCGCCGACGAGCACCTCACCCGGCAGCGGTGGCAGGTCGACGCCGGGCGGCGCGGCGAAGGCGATGCGGGACGGGTAGGCCGCCACCACCTCGGCCACCGAGCCGGCGGTGACGATCCGGCCGCGGTGCATGATGGCGAGCCGGTCCGCGAGCGCCTGCGCCTCCTCCAGGTAGTGGGTACTCAGCAGGATCGTGACCCCCTCACGGAGCAGGTCGCGCAGCAGGCGCCAGGCGTCGTGGCGGCTCTGCGGGTCCAGCCCGGTCGTCGGCTCGTCGAGGACGAGTACCTCGGGCCGGCCCAGGATCGCGACCGCCAGGTCGAGGCGGCGCCGCTCGCCGCCGGAGAGCTGCCGCACCCGGACCGTCGCCCGATGGTCGAGACGGACCAGCGTCAGCGCCTCGGCGACCGGCCGTGGCGAGGTGAGCGTCCCGGCCCACATCCGCAGCGTCTCCAGCACGGTGAGGTCGGCCGGGAAGCCGCCCTCCTGCAGCATCATGCCCATCCGCGGACGGACCCACGCCCGGTCGGCGAACGGGTCGTGGCCGAGGATCCGCACCCGGCCGCCGCCCGGGCGGTCCAGACCCTCGACAAGTTCCAGGGTTGAGGTCTTCCCGGCGCCGTTCGTGCCGAGCAGCGCGAACAGCTCGCCCCGCTCGACGCCGAAGGACACGTCCCGGACGGCCTCGAAGTGGCCGTACCGCCGGCACAGCCCGTACACATCGATCACTGACATGACAGCAGTCTGTCGGGGTGGCGGGCCGCCTCGTAGTGCAGCCGTACACCGATCCGGCTGTACCGTTCACCGCCCGGCGATGACAAATGTCATGCCGTGCGTGTGAGATACCGGATGACGGTGGTCCCCGCCGGCGGCCGGGCACCGGGCCGGGCCGCCCGCCGTGCCTACGGTGTGATCGTGATGGCGACGACGACCCGCGCCCGCCGGGCCACGATCCGGCCGTGCGCGCAGCCGACCGTGTTCGTGCTGTTCGGCGCGACCGGAGACCTGGCCAGGCGGATGGTCCTGCCGGCGTTCATGACCCTCGCCCTCGAACGGCTCCTGCCCGACGACTGGGTGCTCATCGGCAACGGCCGCGGCGACCTCACGCACGAGGACTTCCGCGACCACGTCCGCGAGGCGCTGGACAAGTTCGGGCCGCACCCGGACAAGCGGGCGTGGCGCGACTTCGAGCGGCGGCTGCTCTTCGCCGGCCACGGGTTCGACAAGCACGACCCGGGCCGCCTGCTCGACGTCATCGGCGAGGCCCGCGAGCGGGTCGGCGACGACGCCCAACTGGTGCACTACCTCGCCGTGCCGCCGGTCACCTTCGCCGGCATCACCGAGGCCCTCGGCGCGCACGGGCTCGCCGAGGGCGCCCGGGTCGTCTACGAGAAACCGTTCGGGACCTCGCCGGCGAGCTTCCGAACGCTCAACCGCACCGTGCGCTCGGTGCTCGACGAGGAGCAGGTCTACCGGATCGACCACTTCCTCGGCAAGGAGGCCACGCAGAACCTGCACGTGCTGCGCTTCGCCAACGAGCTGTTCGGCGCGGCCTGGCACCGCGACCACATCGAGAGCGTGCAGATCGACGTCCCGGAGACGCTCGGCATCACCGACCGCGCCGCGTTCTACGACGCCACCGGGGCGGTGCTGGACATGCTCGTGACGCACCTGTTCCAGGTCGCCGCCGAGGTCACGATGGAGCCGCCGGCGAGCCTCGGCGCCACCGACCTCCAGGCCGCGCGGGAGAAGGTCATCCGCTCGTTCCGCCCGCTCGACCCGGCGGAGGTCGTCCTGGGCCAGTTCACCGGCTACCGCGACGAGCCGGGCGTCGCGGCACGGTCCCGGACGGACACGTTCGTCGCCGCGCGCCTGTGGATCGACAACCCGCGCTGGCGGGGTGTGCCGTTCCTGCTGCGGACCGGCAAGCGGCTCGCCGTGAGCGAGGAGCGGGTCAGCCTCGTCCTGCGCACCCCGCACGGCCCCTTCGGCGAACTGCCCGGGCAGGCCAACGTCATCTCGTTCTCCCTGTCCGGGTCGGGCGAGATCGACGTGCGGTTGCTCGCGAAGAAACCCGGGGTGGAGTTGTACGTCGAGCCGGCCGACGCCCGCCTCCCGCTGGCCCAGCTGCCGGACGCCGCGCCGCTGCCGCCCTACGTACGGTTGATCCACGACATCCTGCTCGGCGACCGCTCCCTGTTCACCCGCCCCGACGGCCTGTCGGCGGTGTGGAAGGTCGCCCAGCCGCTCCTCGACAACCGCCCCCGCCCGCAGCCGTACCCGCAGGGCTCGTGGGGCCCGCCGCAGGCCCGCAGACTCGCGGCGCCCCGGAAGTGGCTGGTGGGGCAGTAGTTCCCGCTGCCGGCCCCGTCACCCGGCCCGGCTGCCCGGCGTCAGGCCGGGGCCGGCTCCGGGGTCTGCGCCGGTGCCGAACCAGTCGCCGATCGTTCGGGCGCCCGCGCCGTCGGTCGACCGCGAGCAGCAGCCAGACCGGGTTCTTGCCCAGGCCGGTGCGGGCGATGAGCAGGCCGCCGACGATGAAGCCGGTGCTCAGCACGCCCCAGAGCAGGCCCCACGCCTCCACGGAGACCAGCGACAGCCCGTAGGCGTCCATGAGCGCCATGAACACGCCGCCGAGGAAGTTGTTGAACGCCGAGAACAGGATGAGCGCGGGCAGGTCGGGCACCTGGCCGATGACCAGCATGGTGCCGCGCAGGTCGACCGTCCGCTTCGGGGCCGGCGCCGGCTCGTCCGGCTCCGGCATCGCCGTGTGCCCGGCCGCTGCCTCGACCGGGGCCGGGAGCGCCGGTTCGGCCGTCGCCGGGGCACGCTCGGCCACCGGCACGGCGGCCAGGTGCGCCACGGCGAGGGCGAGCACCCCGAGCGCCAGGACCAACACCCAGAACATGCCACCGATCGCGACGAGGATCCCGCTGATCACCGACGTGACGAGGAAGGTCACGCCCGACGTGGTGCCGACGAGGAAGATCCCGGAGACCACGCCGGTCGCGAAGACGGACCGGGTCTGTAGGACCTCAAGCCGGGTTGATGTCCAGCCGAGGTCTCCCGCTCACCCCACGATGTTGAACGACCACGGGTAATCGTCGTAGGCGGCCGTCACGATCCCGAACTGGGTGCTGGCGGTGTAGGACTCCTGCCCGTCGAGAATCTTGATGACGACCCGGCCGCCGTCGGCGAGGTTGATGTACCCGGCGTGGACGGCCGCGGTGCAGACCGAGGAGTCGAGTGTGTACGGGCCGGAGCCCCACACGGGGCCGATCGTCCCCTCGGGCGGGCACTGGTACGCGACGGTCCGGCCGGGCTTGGCGGTGTATGCCGTGGCGGTGGTGTACCAGTCGACGTTGTCCTGCTCGACGTCGGCCGCCACCTGCTCACCGTGCGTCTCCTCACCTCCGGTCGTCTGCCGCTGGCCCGTCGACCGGTCGCCCGAGTTGTCGTCACCGGTGCCGCCGAGCTTGGTCAGGCCGTAGACGCCGAGGCCGATCACCAGCAGCACGACGACGGCGGCCGCGACGAGCACGCCGGTGCGGCGCTTCGGGCCGGACGACGGCGGGGCGGGCACGGCCGGGGGCGCCGCGCCGTAGCCGTTCGGCGGCACCGTGGTCCGGCCGGACGACGGCGGGGTGGGCCCGGGACGCAACGGCGGTGGTTCGATGCCGACCGGCGGGGCGGGTGGGCCCGACGACGGCGCCGGGTAGGCGGCGACGTGCGCCATGCCGAACCCGGGCGACACGGGTGCGCCCGACACGGGTGCGCCCGACGCCGGCACCGCCGACGTCGGCGTGGCGGGCGGCCCGGACACCGCGAACGGCGCCACGGACCCGGCAGCACCCGGCGGGAACGGCCCGCCGGCACCGGGCGAGACCGGCGGCCCGGAAACCGCGAACGGCGCCACGGACCCAGCGGCACCCGGCGGGAACGGCCCGCCGGCACCGGGCGAGACCGGCGACCCGGACACCGCAGCGCCGACCGCGCCCTGCGCCACCACGAGTTCCGGCTGCTCGACCGCCGTCGGGGCGACGCCGAGGGCCTGGTGCAGCAGCGTGGCGACCAGCGGGATCCGGCTGCCGCCGCCGACGAGGAAGACGCCGGCGATGTCGGCCGGGCTCAGGCCCGCCGACGCGATCGCGGCCCGGGTCGCGGTCACCGTCGCGGTCAGGATCGGCCGCGCCAGCTGCTCGAACTGGTCGCGTCCGAGCGGGACGTCCACGTCGAACGCCGGGATGTGGATCATCGTGGTGGAGGTGCGGGACAGCATCTCCTTGGCCGAGCGGACGTCGTCCCACAGCAGCCGGTTCGCGCGCCGGTCGGCGCTGCCGGTGGGGTGCAGGAGCCGGCTCCAGGCGGCGGGGTCGCGGGCGGCGTGGATCGCGCCGAGGTGGGCGACGATCGCGGCGTCGATGTCGAGGCCGCCGCTGGTGCTCAGGCCCTCGGCGGAGAGCACCTCGAACGTGCCGGCGCCGTGCCGGACCACCGACGCGTCGAAGGTGCCGGCGCCCAGGTCGTACACGACGAAGGTCGAGCCCGGGCCGGCGTTGGCGGCGCTGATCGCGCGGAAGACCTGGGCGGCGGCCACCGGCTCGGGCAGCAGGGCGACGGCACCGAGGCCGGCGCGCTCGGCGGCCGCCAGCAGGACGCCGCGCCGGGTCTGCGCCCAGGCGGCCGGAAAGGTCAGCGTGACCTGGCCGATCGGGCCGCCGGAGACCCGCCGCGCCTCGCCGACGACCCGGGCGAGCACCGCCGCGATGAGGTCGACGGTGGGGATCTCGTGGTCGCCGAGCAGCACGGTGGCCTCGTCGATGCGCCGCTTCGGGTTGGGCTCGAACCGCTCCGGGCTGACCCGGGCGGCGTGCGCCGCGTCGCGGCCCACGAGCAGCCCGGCGTGCGGGTCGGCGTAGACGGCGGACGGCAGTGTCGGCGAGCCGTCGAAGAGCAGGGGCCGCACGTTGCCGTCGGGCCAGGCCAGCATCGCCACGGTGTTCGAGGTACCGAAGTCGACCCCGAGTCGGTACTCTCGCACGTCCACGTGGCCAATATACGGACTCCCCGCCACGGCCAGATCCTCTCAACGGCGCGTGCGGCTACCTGTTCCGGTGGCAGGGTTGCCCGCGTCACCGGTCGGTGCGCTCATAGACGTCCGGCACGCCGTCGGCGTCGGCGTCGACCTCTTCCTCGGCGCACAGCAGGCGGTAGTACCGGTTGCGCAGCCGCAGCACGACGGCGGCCAGCACGGCGGCGGTCGTCGAGCCGAGCAGGACGCCGATCTTCGCGTAGCCGTCCTGCGTGGTGCCCGTGCCGAAGGCGAGCTCGGCGATGAGCAGCGAGACGGTGAACCCGACGCCGCCGAGGAGCCCGATGCCGAGCACGTCCCACCAGGACACGCCTTCGGCGAGCCGGGCGCGGGTGAACCGCTGCACCAGCCAGGTCGCGCCGACGACGCCGACGGTCTTGCCGGCGACCAGGCCGACGGCGATGCCGAGCGTGACCGCGTTGGCGATGCCCGTACCGCCGCCGACGCCGGCGATCGAGACACCGGCGGCGAAGAAGGCGAACACCGGCACCGCCACGCCGGCCGACAGCGGGCGCCACCGGTGCTCGAGCCGGTGGGCCAGGCCCGCGCCCGGGGCGCCGGCCGCCGGCCGGACCGGGACGGTGAACGCCAGCAGCACACCGGCGACCGTGGCGTGGATCCCGGCGGCGTGGACCAGCGCCCAGGTCGCCACGGCGAGGGGCAGGAGCAGCCAGGCGGACGTGACGCCGCGGCGCACCAGCAGGCCGAAGCCGGCCAGCGGCACGGCCGCCAGCAGCAACGGCAGCCAGGCCAGCGCGGCGGTGTAGAAGACGGCGATGATGACGATCGCCAGCAGGTCGTCGACGACGGCGAGCGTGAGCAGGAAGGTGCGCAGCGCGGCCGGCAGGTGGGTGCTGATCACGCCGAGCACCGCGAGCGCGAACGCGATGTCGGTCGCGGTCGGCACCGCCCAGCCGGCGAGGGAGCCACCGGCGGCGGTGGCGTTCACCAGCGTGTAGATGACCGCGGGCACGACCATCCCGCCCACGGCGGCCGCCACGGGCAGCACGGCCCGGCGCGGGTCGCGGAGGTCACCGGCGACGAACTCCCGCTTGAGCTCCAGCCCGGCGACGAAGAAGAACACCGCGAGCAGTCCGTCGGCGGCCCAGCCGGCGAGGGTCAGGTCGAGGTGCCAGGCGGCGGGACCGACCCGGACGCCGGACAGCGCCGCATACGAGGCCGACCAGGGCGAGTTGGACCACAGCAGGGCGACGACGGTCGCGACGAGGAGGAGCAGGCCGCCGATCGACTCGGTGCGCAGGACGTCACCGATCCGGCTGACCTCGGGCCACGTGCCGCGTTCGAGCAGGCGGCGTGCGCGGCTACGGGTCATGGTGGCTCCTGGGGGTCGGAAACGGGGATGTCCACGAGGACATCGCCGACCAGACTTCCCGGCACACCTGGATGACACCCTACGGCATCCGCGAATCGCCCGCATTCGCTACCGAATGCAAGCAAGTCTTCACTCTACGTGTTAGCTTCTGGGCATGGACACGGCGCGTCACGAGGCAGCGGTCGTGTCGCCCGGGGTCGACGACGACCCCACGGCCGCGGTGAACCGATGGGTCATCGGCCCGATGACCGCCCTCAACCGGGACATCCTCGCCGGCCGCGAGCCGCCCGACGCGTTCCCGGCGATGGTCCAGCACGCCGTCGGGCCGCTCCTCGACACACCCGAGCGATACGGCCCCCGTGACACCTGCCAACTGCTGGTCCTGCTGGGACTCGTGGGCGCCGGCCTGGGCCGGCACTTCCAGGAGCGGCACCCCGCCCACCGCGCGACCCCGGAGCGGGCCTTCGACGTCGGTGTCGGCGTCGGCGTCGAGCCGATCGGCTTCCTCGAGTACTTCCACCGCCTCGCCGAGCACAGCGGCACCGGGCACCCGCACCGCGACACGTACGCGTCGCTGACCCGCTGGAACCTGCCGCCGAGCGAGGCATGGTGGGGCGGTGCCCGGCTCGCGGTCCTGCCGGGCGTGTTCGACGACGGGGCGTTGCGCACCTACACGGCGGCGGTCGACGAGGTGCGCTTCTTCGAGCTGATCAAGCTGTCGGAGACGTTCGAGCGCGCGGTGAACCTGGCCGTGGGCCCGCTCGCCGACGGCAGCGTCGACCTGCTCGGCGCCGAGGCCCTGCACCGGCTCGGCGTCGCCGCCCTGCTCCTGGAGGGCATGCGGAAGCTCAACGCGGACTTCGCGGCGCTGCCGCCCGCCGAAGGACTCAGCGCGGGCCACTTCATGGACGTGTTCCGCCAATTCGCGGTGCACTGGCGGCCCGGCGACGTCCCGCCCAGCGGCGCGCTGGACCCGGAGGCGCTGGAGCGCGACCTGGTGCTCGGCACCGAGGCACCGGGGTTCCGCGAGCACCTGCACCGGATGGGGCCCGGGCTGCTGCCCGCCGAGCGCGACCGGCTCGCCGCCGTCGCCGACGTGCCGGCGCTGACCGAGCTCGTGCTCCAGCGGTGCGACCCGGAGGACGGACTCGCCCAGGCGACGCAGACGCAGCTGCGGATGCTGGTCGGCCGGTTCCCCGTGCTGGCCGCGCTGCACCTGGTGCTCCAGGCCAACGCCCGGATGTCCGGCGTCCACCTGATGCTGAGCAAGCGGTACCTCTTCAACCCGCAGCGGGCGCGGGACCGGAGCGGCTACGGCGACCCGGGCGTCGTCTCCAACCGGCGCGGTACGACCGGGATGGACGAGACCGCGCTGGAGCACCTGACCCGCGTGCGGCAGCACCATCCACTGGTCGCGTTGCGTGGCCTGCCGACGGCGGAGCTGGAGGTACTGACCGGGCTCGCCGCCCTGCGCGCCGACGCACCCGGCGACCTCTCGGCGGCGGTCGGGTTCGACGGCACCTCGGCCCTGCGGCAGCGTCCCACGGCCGACGACCTGACCGGGCCCGCGCGGCCGGCGGAAGGCGCGCCGTGAACCCGGAGACCCTGCACTCGCCGTCGGCGCGCGCGGCGCCCGGCCACGACCCGCGGGTCGGTGCCGACCAGCTGCTCGCGCTCATCGACAACACCTCCGCCGTCATCTACATGCGCGACCTGGACGGGCACTACATGCTCGTCAACCGCGAGTACGAGCGGCTGTTCGACGTCTCCCGGGACACGATCGTCGGGCTGACCGACCACGACCTGTTCCCGGAGCCGATCGCTTCGGCGTTCCGCGCCAACGACCTGCAGGCCGCCGAGCGCGGGCGGCCGGTGTCGATGGAGGAGACCGCGCCCGGCGAGGACGGCCTCCACACGTACATCACCGTCAAGTTCCCGCTCATCGACGACGGCGGCCGCGCGTACGCGGTGTGCGGCATCTCCACCGACATCACCGACCGCAAGCGGGCCGAGGAACAGGTCCGCAGGCTCAACGCCGAGCTCGAGGACCGCGTGCAGCAGCGCACCGCGGAGCTGCAGGCGTCGACGCGGGAGCTCGACGCGTTCGCGTATTCGGTGTCGCACGACCTGCGGGCGCCGCTGCGGTCCCTGGACGGCTACGCGCAGCTGCTGGTCGAGGACTACGCCGACCGGCTCGACGCGGAGGGCCGCGAATACCTGGGACGACTCCAGGCCAACGTGGCGCGGATGAGCCAGATGATCGACGACCTGCTCGACCTGTCCCGTGCCACCCGCACCGAGCTGCACCGCAGCACGGTCGACGTCACGGACCTCGCCCGGCGGGTCGTCGACGAGCTGCGTACCGTCGAACCGGACCGGCGGGTCGAGGTGCGGATCGCACCGGGGCTCACCGCCCCCGGCGACCCCGACCTGGTCCGGCTCGTGCTGCAGAACCTCATCGGCAACGCGTGGAAGTTCACCGGGCAACACGCGGACGCACTCGTCGAGGTGGACCGCGAGCCGCCGGACGTGTTCTACGTGCGGGACAACGGCGCCGGCTTCGACATGCGCTTCGCCGCCAAGCTGTTCGAGCCGTTCCAGCGGCTGCACGCGGCCAGCGAGTTCGACGGCAGCGGCATCGGCCTGGCCATCGTGCACCGGATCGTCAGCCGCCACGGCGGGTGGATCCGGGCCGAGAGCCGGGTCGGCGAGGGCTCGACCTTCCGCTTCACCCTGGCGCCGGAGCGGCACATCGACACCGCCACGGCCGCGGAGCGGCCATGAACGAGGAAATGAACGACGGTGTCATCCTGCTCGTCGAGGACAACCCGGACGACGTGACGTTCACCCTGCGGGCGTTCGCCAAGAACAACATCACCAACCAGGTGGTGATCGCCAGCGACGGCGCCGAGGCCCTCGACCTGCTGCTGCCGCCGGACGGGCGGCCGCCCCTGCAGCCCGCCCTGGTCCTGCTCGACATGAAGCTGCCGAAGTACGACGGCCTCGAGGTCCTGCAGCGGCTCCGGGCCGCGCCGTCGACCCAGGCGCTGCCGGTCGTCGTGCTCACCACGTCGAGCGAGGAACGCGACATCGTCGAGAGCTACCGGCTCGGCGCCAACAGCTACGTGCGCAAGCCCGTCATCTTCACCGACTTCGTGCGGGCCACGAACGTCCTGGGGATGTACTGGCTGCTGGTCAACGAGCCGGTACCACCGCGCCCGGGCAGCCACGCATGAACCCGATCCGCCTGCTCCTCGTCGAGGACGACGACGAGGACGCGCGGCTCATCGTCACCCGGCTGCGCCGCAGCGGCCTCGACCTCACCGTCGACACCGTGCACAGCGCCGCACAGCTGCGCGGCTCGCTCGCCGGGGACGAGCCCGACCTGGTCATCTCCGACTACAACCTGCCGGCGTTCACCGCCGAGGAGGCGCTGCAGATCCTGCGCGAGCACGGCTGCGACGCGCCGTTCCTGCTCGTGTCCGGGCAGGTCGGCGAGGACCGCGCCGCCGCCATGATGAAGGCCGGCGCGTGCGACTTCATCCTCAAGGACCGCATGGGCCGCCTGGTCCCGGCGGTACAGCGCGAGCTGCGCGACGCCGAGGAACGCCGGCAGCTCCGCGCCGCCGAGGCCGCCCTGCGCGCCAGCGAGCAGCGGTTCCGGCTGCTCGCCGAGCACGCCATCGACGTCATCTTCCGGTACCGGCTGATCCCGGACCGCGCCCTCGAATACGTCAGCCCGGCGGTCACGTCGATCACCGGCCACCCGACGGCCGAGCTCTACGCCGACCCCGACCTGCTCATGACGATCTTCGACCCGGACGAGCTGGGCCGGTTGGCGACGGTGTGGCCCGAGGGCCGCAAGCACCCGACGGTCCTGCGGGCCCGGCACCGCGACGGCCACCAGCTGTGGATCGAGGTGCGCACCCAGGCCGTGCGGGACGACGAGGGCGAACCGGTCGCCGTCGAGGGCATCCTGCGCGACGTCACCGAGCAGCACGACGCCGAACTGGAACGGCAGCGCCTCGACCACCAGCTCCGCCAGACCGAGCGGCTGGACTCCCTGGGACGGCTCGCCGGCGGCATCGCCCACGACTTCAACAACCTGCTCGCGGTCATCACCGCCTACGCCGCCGACGTCGCGAACGACCTCGGCCCCGGCCACCCGAGCCACCCCGACGTCGAGCGGATCAGCCGCGCCGCCGACCGGGCCGCGGCCCTCACCCGCCAGCTGCTCATCTTCAGCCGGCTCGAGCCGTCCCGGCCCGAGGTCCTCGACCTCAACGAGGTCGTCGCCGACACCGAGCAGCTGCTGCACCGCACCATCGGCGAGGACGTCACGCTCACCAGCGACCTGGAGGCGGGGCTGCCGCCGGTTGTCATCGACCGCAGCAAGTTCGAGCAGATCGTGGTCAACCTCGTGGTCAACGCGCGGGCCGCGATGCCGGGCGGCGGCCAGCTCACCCTCACCACCCGGCGGGTGCCGGGCACCACCGGGCCGGGCAGCGTGCAGCTGACGGTCACCGACACCGGGTGCGGCATGACCCCGGAGGTCGCGAGCCGCGCCTTCGAGCCGTTCTTCACCACCAAGGGGCCGGGCGACGGCACCGGGCTCGGGCTCGCCACCGCCTACGGCGTGGTCACCGAGGCGGGCGGCGACATCCGCATCGACACCACACCGGGCCGGGGCACCACGATGGCCGTCACCCTGCCCGAGGCCGACCGGCCGGCCGGGCCGGCGTCCGAAGGCCCCGCCGGTGGCGCCGTCCCGGACGCGGGGTCCCGGCACGTCGTCGTGGTGGAGGACGACGCGGACGTCCGCGACATCGTGGTCCGCATCCTGTCGAAGGCCGGCTACCGCGTCACCGCCCCGCCCACCTCGACCGCGGCACTGCAGCTGTGCACCGACCCGGCGACCGGCCTGGACGCGCTCATCACCGACGTGATCATGCCGGAGGTCACCGGCCCGCAGCTCGCCGAGGCGGTCCGCGCGGCCCGCCCGCACCTGCCGGTGCTGTACATCTCCGGGTACACGGCGGGCAACCTGCCCGGCGGCCACACCCTGTCCGACGACACCCCGCTGTTGTCCAAGCCGTTCACCGCCGACCAGCTCCGCCGGTCCGTCGCCGACCTGCTCAACCGGGTCCGCCAGGCGAGCCGTGCCTGACCGGGCGCTGACCCGCCCGCCGCGCCGCTGACGTTGCCACGGACGGTCACCGCCGGAGGGTTACCGGGCCGCCGACCGGGAACCTGGTGCGGAAGCGGCCAAGGAGGTGTCATCGTGGCACGGTACGGCGACGACGTGGTGGCGCTCGCGACACCGCTGACCGATCCGGGGGACGCGGACGAGTTCCTCGAACGGGTCGGCGACGCACGCGTGGTGATGCTCGGCGAGGCCACCCACGGCACGCACGAGTTCTACAGCTGGCGCGCGGCACTCACCCAGCGCCTGATCACCGAGCGCGGCTTCTCGTTCGTAGGGGTGGAGGGCGACTGGCCGGACTGCGAGCGGATCGACCACAGCGTCCGGATGCGCCCCGGCGCGCACGAGGATCCCCGCGATTCGCTGCTGGAGTTCGAACGCTGGCCGACGTGGATGTGGGCCAACGAGGAGGTCGTGGACTTCACCCGCTGGCTGCGCGGGCACAACGCGACGGTCGACGTGCCCGAGCAGGTCGGGTTTCACGGCCTGGACGTGTATTCGCTGTGGGCGTCGCTGCGCGAGCTCCTGCTGTACCTGCGCGAGAACGACCCCGAGATGGTGCCGGCGGCGCTGGCGGCCTACCGCTGCTTCGAGCCGTTCACCGAGGAACCGCAGCGCTCTGCGCCGGCGACCCGGTTCGCGCCGCTCAGCTGCGAGAACGAGGTCGTCGACCTGCTGGTCGACCTGCGCGAACGAGCGACCCACGGCGCCGAGGACGAGTTCACCGCCTGGCAGAACGCCGAGATCGTCGTCAACGCCGAGCGGTACTACCGGGCGCTGGTCGGCGGCGGCCCGGACGCCTGGAACCTCCGCGGCCGGCACATGGACGAAACGCTCGCCCGCCTGCTGGAGCACTACGAGGGCCGCATCGGCCCCGGTGCGAAGGCGGTGGTGTGGGCGCACAACACGCACGTCGGCGACGCCCGGGGCACCGAGATGGCCTGGTCCGGCGAGATCAGCATCGGCCGGCTCGCCCGGGAGCGCTACGGCGAGGACCGGGTGGTGCTCGCCGGGTTCGGCACCCACAGCGGCACCGTCGTCGCCGGCGAGGCGTGGGGCGCGCCGATGGCGGTGATGCCGCTGCCGGAGGCCCGCAAGGGTTCACTGGAGGACATCCTGCACCTCGCCGCGCCCCCGCAGGCGATGTTCCTCTTCCCCGCCGACGACCGGCCGGACCTGCTCGGGCACGAGCTGGGCCACCGGGCCGTCGGCGTCGTCTACGACCCGCGACGCGAGCACCGGGGCAACTACGTGACGACCGTTCTGGGCCGCCGCTACGACGCGTTCTACTGGTTCGACGAGTCGCATGCGGTCAGCCCGCTGCGCACCCACGCCGTGGACGTGCTGGAGCCGGAGGCGTACCCCGCGGGCGTCTGACCCGGCCCGCGACCCGGAAGGGAGGAGCCGTGCCCTACGACACCCCGACCTGCGTCGACGCGGCCGGCGTACGTCTGGACGCGGACGTCGTGGTCCCGCCGGACGCGCGCGGTCTCGTCGTGTTCGCGCACGGCAGCGGCAGCTCGCGGCAGAGCCCGCGCAACCGGATGGTGGCCGGCCGCCTCAACGGGGTGGGCTTCGCCACCGTGCTGACCGACCTGCTCACGTCCGCGGAGGACGCCCACGGCGGGGACCTGCGCTTCGACATCGGCCTGCTCGGCCGGCGGCTGCGCGCCGTGGTCGACTGGGCCGGCACCCAGCCGGACCTGGCCGCGCTGCCGCTGGGGCTGTTCGGCGCGAGCACGGGCGCCGCGGCGGCGCTGCTGGCGGCGGCGGACCGTCCCGAGCGGGTGCGCGCCGTGGTGTCCCGCGGCGGCCGGCCCGACCTGGCGGGCGAGGCGGTCCGCTCGGTGACCGCGCCGACGCTGCTCATCGTCGGTGGGCTGGACACCCCGGTGCTGGCGCTGAACAAGGCGGTCGCGCCGCTGTTCAGCGGCCCGGTCGCCATCCACGTCGTGCCGGGCGCCACCCACCTGTTCTCCGAGCCCGGCACGCTGGAGGCCGTGGTCGGTGCGGCGGCGGAGTGGTTCGACCGGTACCTCACCGACGGCGACCTCACCCTCGACGGATACCTCCCGGCCGGTGGCGGCTCCGGCGGATAGGCCGCCGCGGCCTGTTTCAGCCGGTGCCCTGCGCGCGCGGAACGCTCCCGTCCAGGAGGGCGGCACACCGGGCGCGGCGGCCGAGCAGATGGCTCGCCTTCCTCACGATCTTCGCCGGCTACGAGAACTCGATCAACCTCATCGGCAACTGCGTCCTCGCGCTGCTGCAGCGCCCCGAACTGCTCGCCGAGGTCCGCGCCGACGGAGCCGGCGGGGCACGGCGGGCCGCGATCGACGAGACGCTGCGCTTCGAGCCGCCGGGGCCGCTCGCCATCCGCCGCTTCGCGCTCGAGGATCTCACGTTCGGCACGGTGACCGTGCCGGCCGGCGCGACCGTGCTGCTCAGCCTGGCCTCCGCCAACCGCGATCCCGGGGTCGTCGACGACCCGGACACGTTCCGCCTCCGGCGGCCGAGCGCGCCGCACCTCGGCCTCGGCCACGGACCGCACTACTGCCTCGGCGCCGCCCTGGCCGTCCTGGAGGCGGACGTGGCCCTGGCCGAGCTGCTGCGGCGCTTCCCGGATCTGCGTCTGGCCCGGCCGGACGAGGCGCCCCGGTGGCGGCGGTCCTTCCGGACCCGCGCGCTGTCCGAGCTGCCGGTCTCGCTGGGCTGAGGCCCGCGCCGGAACTCCCCGGGACATACGGAGACCGGCATCCACGGGGGAAGATGCCGGTCTCGCCGATCACTGTACGGCTTTCGGGCCGGAAGTACCAGACCCTTCTTCAGAGGCGAGCGGTGACGGCGCCCGCCATGCCCTGCTCGCCGGCGGCGTTGGGATGGAACGGCGCCGCCGAGTTCTCGGGCACCACACCCTCGACCCACTCGACCCGGGCGAGACGTGGTGGGAGCGGCTGCTCACCCAGCGGTTCGAGTGGATGCACCGGCGGCCGGCAGCGTTTGCCCCGCGGGCCGCTGGGCAGGCTCGCCGGAGTCGAGCCACCCGCCGGCGGTGTCCGGCGCCGACCACTGTGAGGCAACCGTGAAGCCAACTGTCCGGCAGAGGATCTTGAGGAGCAACATGAACCGAAGAGTCGTGGGCGCCGCCGCAGTCGTCGCGGCAGGTGCCGGCGCCGGGGTCGCCATCGGCCGGGCCGTGCGCGGCCCCGACGGCCGCGTCCGTACCGACCGCTGGCACTGCGTCACCATCAACCGCGCACCGCAGGATCTCGGCGCGAAGCCTCCCCCGCTGGACGAGTTGCCCTTCCCGGTCGACATCCAGATCCGCCCCGCACCGGCCGGCCGCGGCACCGAGCTCGCGGTGCGGCTGGCCCGGCCCGGGAGCCGCGATGCGGTCCGCCGGCTGCGGCGGTCCCTGCGCGAGGCCCGGGCGATCGCCGAGGTCGGCGAGGTGCTGCTGCCGGACGCGCCGGGGACGGCCCGGCCGACCGTCACCTCGAAGCCGCTGGCGTACGCGACCCGGCACGGACGAGAGGAGGGCCGACTGTGAAGGCTGTGTGCTGGGAAGGCGTGAACAAGGTCGCCGTGGAGAACGTGCCGGATCCGCAGATCCGCAACAGCGGCGACGTGATCGTGAAGGTGCTCCGGAGTGTCACCTGCGGGTCGGACCTGCACCTGCTCGGCGGATACATCCCGTTCATGCGGCAGGGTGACGTGCTCGGCCACGAGTTCCTCGGCGAGGTCGTCGAGGTCGGCCCGGGCGTGCGCAACCACGCCGTCGGCGACCGGGTCGTGGTCTCGTCGTTCATCGCGTGCGGCAAGTGCTGGCACTGCCAGCGCGAAGAGTACTCGCTGTGCGACAACGGCAACACCAACCCGGACATCACCGAGACCCTGTGGGGCCAGGCGGTCGGCGGCTGCTACGGCTACTCGCACGCGATGGGCGGCTTCGCCGGCAGCCACGCCGAGTACACCCGCGTGCCGTTCGCGGACGTCGGCGCGTTCACCGTCCCGGAGTCGGTGAGCAACGAGCGGGCCCTGTTCGCGTCGGACGCGGGGCCGACCGGCTGGATGGGCGCCGACCTCGGCGGCGTCAAGCCGGGTGACGTGGTCGCCGTGTGGGGCGCCGGCGCCGTCGGCCAGATGGCCGCCCGGGCCGCGATCCTGCTCGGCGCCGACCGGGTCATCTGCATCGACAAGTACGACTACCGGCTCGTGATGGCGGAGCGCTACGTCGGCGCGGAGACGCTCAACTTCGAGCGGACCGACGTCGGCGCCGAGCTGCTGGAGCGCAGCGGCGGCCGCGGCCCGGACGTGTGCATCGAGGCGGTCGGCATGGAGGCCGACGCCGACGGCGCACACCACGTCTACGACAAGGTCAAGCAGCAGCTGCGGCTGGAGACCGACCGCGCGGCGGCGGTCCGGTCGGCGATCTACAACTGCCGCAAGGGCGGCAGCGTGTTCATCCTCGGCGTCTTCGCCGGCGTGGTCGACAAGTTCCCGCTCGGGGCGATGATGAACAAGGGCCTCACGGTCCGCGGGGCGCAGATGTACGGCCAGCGGTACATCCCGATGCTGCTGGAGCGCATGGCCCGCGACGAACTGGTGACCGAGCACCTCGCCACGCACACCATGTCGCTCGACGACGGGCCGCAGGGGTACCGCATGTTCAAGGAGAAGCTGGACGACTGCGTCCGATCGGTGTTCGTGCCGTAGCACCGCCACCGGAGGGGGCGGTCATCGCCCGGGCACCTCGTGCACCGCCGCCTCCTCCGCGGTCGGTCCCCCGCCGGCCGCCCCCGCGTCGTAGGCGATCATGTCCTTCTCGGTGTCCTCGCCGGTGCCCTCGTCCGGCTCGACGAGCCTGCCGACGGTACCGCTGCGGCGCCCCGGCCCGGTGTCGTACACGGAGATGTGCGAGTGCGGGTCCGGCCAGGCCGTCTCGTCGTCCGGAAAGTCGTCCAGCTCGGTGTTCTCGTCGACGGCGTCGATGTCCGTGCCGAGCGCGTCCGGGTCGAAGGTCTCGGCACTCGCCGGTCTGTCGACGGCGTCGGAGCGCTCCTCCTCGTCCCCGGCCGCGTTCAGCGCCGGATCGGGCTCCTCGCGACGGAGCTTGAGGTCGAGCGGCTCGCCGACGCGGGCCTCCTCGGGCGTGAGGCCGTAGTGGCCGACCGCGAGCGGCATGTCGTCGCGGTCGAGCGGAAGTCCCGCCGGCTCCGGGCCGTCGGAGATCCGGGGCGATTCGACCTCGTCCCAGGCGTGCGAGTCGTCGTCGGCCACGCCGGGCAGGCCCTTGGCCTCCGGGTCGGAGACCGGCCTGGGGAAAGTGTCTTCACGCATATCGCGGACCTACCCCGCGTACAAGGCCGTGACACGGACTCGTTTGCGCCGCCCGGCCCCCGGGTAGCGGCGCAGGCATGACCGCACACGACAAGGGCGTCGAGGGCGTCTGGCGCGACGAGGGGCGCCTGCCGCTCGACGAGCTGATGCAGGCGGTGGCTGTCTCCTCGCAGGAGGGCCAGGGCGACGACGTGGCCGGCAACGACGCCGGGATCGAGGAGGCGCTGCTGGCGCAGGAGCGGGAACGGCAGGAGTGGCGACGGCGGCACCGCGAGGGCGACCCGGACCCCGACAGCGAGATCGGCCGGTCGCTGCGGCCCGACTTCACCGGGCCGGTCGGCCCGGGCTGACCCCTGCTGCCACCCGGACGCCCGCCGCGCGGCAGCGGGTTTCGAAAAGCATGTCCCGCGACCGGTGTTTGGCCGCCGCGGCGCCGGGAAGTGCGCCTGACACGGATCACCGAATGCCGTGAAACGGGGAGATGACGAGCTTTGTCCGGTTCCGAGCCACCATCGCCACCGCCGAACCAGCCCCCGGACGAGCGGCCACCGGAGAAGCCGCCGCCGGAACTGCCGGAGCCGCCGCCCGAGAGCGGCGCCCGGCACATCGAAGTGCCCTCGTCCCATCGGTACCGCCGGCCCAGCGTGCCGCGGCGGCCGGATGAGGCCGTGCGGGCCGCCGAGGCCAGGACCGGCACCGCCGTGATCGAGCCGACCACCGCCCGGCCGCGCGTGCCGCTCGTGCGGCCCGAGGTGCCGGGCAACACGTTCACCCGGCTGCTGCGTACGACCGACGCCAAAGAGATCGGCATCCTGTACCTCGTCTCCTCCTTCGCGTTTTTCATCGTCGGCGGCTTCATGGCCCTGCTCATGCGGGCCGAACTGGCCCGGCCCGGGCTGCAGTTCCTGTCGGCCGAGCAGTACAACCAGCTGTTCACCGCACACGGCACGATCATGCTGCTGCTGTTCGCGACGCCGCTGGTCTTCGGCTTCGCCAACTACGTCGTGCCGCTGCAGATCGGCGCGGCCGACGTCGCGTTCCCGCGCCTCAACGCCGTCTCGTACTGGCTGTACCTCTTCGGCGGCACGCTCGTCGTGGCCGGCTTCGCCACCCCGGGCGGCGCGGCGGACTTCGGGTGGACCGGCTACACGCCGCTGAACACCGTGCAGAACAGCCCGGGCGTCGGCGGGGACATGTGGGCGATGGGCCTGGTCATCTCCGGGCTCGGGACGATCCTCGGCGCCGTCAACATGATCACCACGATCATCACGCTGCGGGCACCTGGCATGACGATGTTCCGGATGCCGATCTTCACCTGGAACATCCTGCTCACCGCGATGATGGTCATCCTGGTCTTCCCGATCCTCGCCGCCGCCCTGCTGGTGCTCGAGGCCCAGCGCAAGCTCGGGGCGACGGTCTACGACCCGGCCTACGGCGGGCCCATCATCTGGCAGCACCTGTTCTGGTTCTTCGGCCATCCCGAGGTGTACATCGTGGCGCTGCCGTTCTTCGGGATCGTCTCCGAGGTCATCCCGGTGTTCAGTCGCAAGCCGATCTTCGGGTACAAGGGCCTCGTCGCGGCCACCATCGCCATCACCGTCCTGTCGATGAGCGTGTGGGCGCACCACATGTTCGCGACCGGACAGGTCCTGCTGCCGTTCTTCTCGTTCCTGAGCTTCCTCATCGCCGTGCCGACCGGGATCAAGTTCTTCAACTGGATCGGCACGATGGCGAAGGGCCAGCTGACGTTCGAGACGCCGATGCTGTTCGCGATCGGCTTCCTCGTCACGTTCCTGTTCGGCGGCCTGTCCGGGGTGATCCTGGCCAGCCCCCCGATGGACTTCCACGTGACCGACACCTACTTCGTCGTCGCCCACTTCCACTACGTGCTGTTCGGCACGATCGTCTTCTCCGCCTTCGCCGGGGTGTACTTCTGGTTCCCGAAGATCACCGGCCGGATGCTCGACGAGCGCCTCGGCAAGCTGCACTTCTGGCTGACCTTCGTCGGCTTCCACACCACGTTCCTGATCCAGCACTGGCTCGGCACCCGCGGGATGCCCCGCCGCTACGCCGACTACCTGGCCACGGACGGGTTCACCACGTGGAACACGATCTCGACCATCGGCGCGTTCATCCTCGGCGCGTCGATGCTGCCGTTCCTGTGGAACGTCTGGAAGTCCTACCGGTTCGGCCGCGTCGTGGCCGTCGACGACCCGTGGGGCTTCGGCAACTCCCTCGAGTGGGCCACCAGCTGCCCGCCGCCGCGGCACAACTTCACCGCGATGCCGCGGATCCGCTCGGAGCGGCCGGCGTTCGACTTCAAGTACGGCAGGCAGCTCGCCGGCATCGGCCGTGACCGTCCGCAGCGCGAGGTCCGCCCCGGTCAGGAGCTGCACGATGAGAGCTGAGACCAAGCTCTTCGCCCTCGTCGGCGGGCTGCTCGTCGTCATCACCATCGTGTACGCGTACCTGACAGCCGCCCTCAACGGCGCCGTGGAACGCGTCGGCACGGTGGCGCTCGGACTGTCCTGCGTGCTGTGCGGCATGAGCGGCGGGTACTTCTGGCTCATCTCCCGCCGGATCCCGCCGCGGCCCGAGGACCGGGACGACGCCGACATCGCCGACGCCGCGGGAGAGGTCGGCTTCTTCAGCCCCTCGTCGTACTGGCCGCTCGGCATCGGCCTGAGCGCCGCGACGGCCGCGCTCGGCGTCGTGCTCTGGCAGCTGTGGATCGCCGCCGCCGGCATCGTCGGCGTCGTCGCGGCGGCCGCGGGAATGCTGTTCGAGTACTACACCGGGGCGAACCGGGGCTCCGAACTGTAGGCGCATTTGACGGCGGCCGCCGCTCCTTCGTTTGATGGGTGCCGACACCCCGGAAGGAGCCATCGGTCGGACATGGTCTCGCTGCTCGCCATCGCCATCCTGCTCATCCTGCTGACCGGCATCCTGGTCGTCGTGGTGCGGCTCGCGACCCGCCGCCGGCGCCGGGCGCAGCAGGTCACGCCACCGGTGCCGCCGCAGTCCCGGGTTCCGTTCCCGCCGCCGGCGCGACTCGCGCCCGGCCCGCGGCTCGGACCGCCGCCACAACCCGGGTTGCCGGCGCACCCGGTCTCACCGGCGTACCTCCCCGCACCCGCGCGACCGGTGTCGCCGGGGCCGTTCACGCCACCTGAGCCGTTCACCCCGCCGGAAGCGTTCGCGCCGACGCCCGCGCCGCGGTCCGCGCCGCCGGTGGCGCAGCTGGGCATCGACTTCGGCACGTCGAACACCGCCGCGGTCCTGCGCACCCCGGACGGGCGCCGGCTGCCGTTGCTGTTCGACGGCTCGCCGCTGCTGCCGTCGGCGGTCTTCGCCGGTGACGACGGCCGGCTGGTCGTCGGGCGGGACGCGCTGCACCTGGCCCGCACGGCGCCGGAGCGGTTCGAGCCCGCGCCGAAGCGCTGCGTCGACGACGGTCACCTGCTGCTCGGCGACCGCGAATACCCGGTCGCCGACGTGATCGGTGCCGTCCTGACCCGGGTCGTGGAGGAGGCACGGCGCATCCTCGACGGTGCCACGCCGAGCGTGGCGATCACCCACCCGGCGGCCTGGGGCCGGACCCGCCGGGACATGCTCACCGCCGGCGCCGCGCGGGCCGGCGTCACCGACGTCGCCCTCCTGCCCGAGCCGGTCGCGGCGGCGCGGTTCCTCACCGAGCTGCACGGCGCGGCTGTGCCGGACAACGGGGCGATCATCGTCTACGACTTCGGCGCCGGCACGTTCGACGCCACGGTGCTCGTCCGCGGCCGCGGCAGCTTCGAGGTGGCGGCGACCGAAGGGCGCACCGACAGTGGCGGCCGGGACATCGACGCGGCGCTGATGGCCCACATCGGTGCCACCTATGCCGGGCGGGACGCCGCCACCTGGCAGCGCCTGCAGCACCCCGCCACCGCGGCCGACCGGCGGGCGCGGTGGACGCTGCTCGACGACGTGCGCACCGCGAAGGAGATGCTGTCGCGGGCCGCGTCGACGATCGTGCACCTGCCGCTGTTCGAGGAGGAGCTGCTGCTGACCCGTGCCCAGCTCGAGCAGCTGGCCGGCCCGGTGATCGAGCGGACCGTCGCGGCGACCCGGGCGGCACAGGTGGCGGCCGGTCCCGTCGCCCGGCGACCGGCCGCGGTCTTCCTCGTCGGCGGGTCGAGCCGGATGCCGCTGGCCGGCACCAGCCTGCACCGGGTGTTCGATGTCGCACCGACCACGCTGGAGCGGCCCGAGACGGTGGTCGCGGAGGGCGCCGCGCTACCGGTGCCGGCCTGAACCGGGCCCAGGTCCCCGGCTCAGCCGGCGCCGGGGACCTGGGCCATGACGGCCAGCAGGGCGCCGTCGGGGTCGGCGAAGAACGCCATCCACTCCTCCGTGCCGGAGTCGTGCCGGAAGATCATGTGTGGTGCGCCCTCGAAGCGCACGCCGCGGGCCGTCAGCCGCTCGTGAGCCTCGTGGATGTCCGGCACCCGGAAGTACACCACCGGCTGGTCGGCCGGCGGCGCGCCGTTCTCGGCGGGGCTGAGGAACAGCCGGGTGCCGCCGCAGTCGAAGAACGCGAGGTCGCCGAACGTGTACAGGTGCGGCAGGCCGAGCACCCCGCCGTACCATGCCACGGCACGCGGGATGTCGCTCACGTGCCTGGCGATCTGCCCGATCGGGCCGAGTCGCAGCTCCGTCTCCACCGTCTCCACCGTTGACGCTCCTCTCCCTGCCGATGCACTGCCGGCCGGTCCGCGCAGCGCGCTTCGCGCCGGCACCCCTGGCCAGTGGCGCAGCTCCGCCCGGCTCGCCAGGCCGAGCTTGGCCAGCGCGTTGGCCACGTGGAACTTCACCGCGTCGAGGCTGACCCCGCGGCGGCGGGCGATCTGCCGGTTCGGCATGCCGTGCCGCACCGCGTCCACCACCTGCCACTCGGCGGGGGTCAGCACGTCGGGGTACCGCGGTCGGCCCCGCCGGCCGGGTCGGCTGCTCACGCCGTCACGCTAACCCGGGGACCGGCCGATTTACCCTCCCCCGGCCGTCCGGCGACGGCCGGCGGGCGCGGCGGCACCGGTGCGCGGGTGTCTCGAGGAAGGGTGAGGCCGACTCACCCTGACAACGGGCAGCGTCGACCAGAGCGATGCCGGAGCCGAGCGAGCATCGGAGGCACGCCGAGGAGGGTGAGCGATGTCCGCACCGAGCATGCCGATACCGGTATCGCCGGTATCGCCCTTCCCGCCGATCGAATCGTACGGCTTCCTGTCCGACTGCGAGACGACCGCGCTCGTCGCGCCCAGCGGCAACGTGGAGTGGCTCTGCCTGCCGCGCATCGACTCGCCCAGTATCTTCGGCGCGATCCTCGACCGGGGCGCGGGCCGGTTCCGCGTCGGGCCGGCCGACGTCATGGTGCCCGCGGCCCGGCGGTACCTCCCCGGCACGATGGTCCTGGAGACCAGCTGGGGCACGCGGACCGGCTGGCTCATCGTGCGGGACGTGCTGCTCATGGGTCCGTGGCACCACGACGACGAGCGGTCGCACACCCACCGCCGCGCGCCGACGGACTACGACGCCGAGCACGTACTGCTGCGCACCATCCGGTGCGTCAACGGCGAGGTGCAGCTCACGATGGACTGCGACCCGATGTTCGACTACGGACGGCTGGCCGGGCACTGGGAGTACACCGACTCCAACTACCACCAGGGCCTCTGCCGGGCCGACGGCGTCGACATCGACCTGTGCCTCACCACCGACCTGCGGATCGGCTTCGAGGGCAGCCGGGCGATCGCACGGACGCTGCTCAAGGACGGCGACACCCGCTACTGCGCGCTGTCGTGGACCGTCCACGAGCCGCCGCACGACTTCGCCGAGGCGTACTCCCGGCTGGTGTGGACCGCGCACCACTGGCAGCACTGGCTGGCCCGGGGCACGTTTCCCGACCACCCGTTCCGGGGGCACCTGGAGCGCAGCGCGCTGACCCTCAAGGGCCTGACGTTCGCCCCGACCGGCGCGCTCGCCGCGGCGGCCACGACCTCGCTGCCGGAGACGCCGGGCGGCACGCGCAACTGGGACTACCGGTTCTCCTGGATCAGGGACTCCACGTTCACGCTGTGGGCGCTCTACACGCTCGGGTTCAACTGGGAGGCCGACGACTTCCGCCGGTTCGTCAACGAGATCACCAGCCGGTACGTCGACCTCCAGGTCATGTACGGCGTCGGCGGCGAACGCGACCTCACCGAGCACACGCTGGACCATCTGCAGGGCTACGAGGGCGCCGGTCCGGTCCGGATCGGCAACGACGCGTTCAGCCATCGCCAGCACGACGTGTGGGGCGCCGTGCTCGACTCGGTGTCGCTGCAGGCGAAGACCCGCGACCGGTTCGACGAGCGGATGTGGCCGATCCTCGTCCACCAGGTCGAGAGCGCCGCGAAGCACTGGCGCGAGCCGGACCGCGGCATCTGGGAGGTCCGCGGCGAGCCGCGGCACTTCACCTCGTCCAAGGTCATGTGCTGGGTGGCGCTGGACCGGGGCGTGCGGCTGGCCCGGCTGCGCGACGACCGGCAGCTCGCCGAGCGGTGGCGGGCGATCGCGAACGAGATCCACGCCGACGTCTGCGAGCACGGTACCGACGAGCGCGGCGTCTTCACCCAGTACTACGGCACCGACGCGCTGGACGCCTCGGTACTGCTGGTGCCGCTGGTCCGGTTCCTCCCGCCCGACGATCCGCGGGTCCGCGCGACCGTGCTGGCCATCGCCGACGAGCTCACCGTCAACGACCTGGTGCTGCGGTACCGCCCGGAGGTCACGGACGACGGCGTCGACGGCCATGAGGGCACGTTCACCGTCTGCTCGTTCTGGCTGGTGTCGGCGCTCATCGAGATCGGCGAGGTCGAACGCGCCCGGCGACTGTGCGGCAAACTGCTGTCGTTCGCCGGGCCGCTCGGGCTCTACGCCGAGGAACTCGACGCCGACAGCGGCCGGCACCTGGGCAATTTCCCGCAGGCGCTGACCCACCTGTCGCTCATCAACGCGGTGTTCCACGTGATCCGCGCCGAAGAGGAATACGCCGAGAAGTTCGGCAGTGTGCAGCCCTGCTCCATGCCGTGACCTCAACCTCGAGGGCGATGTCCGGCGCCTCCGGCGGTCACGTCGGACTTCATCCCCGCCAGGGGAAACACATCCGTCCGTCCCGGCCGAGGCTGAGAAGTGATCCACCCACGGAAACCGGCTCCGTACAAAGAGCGTTCGGATCGAGAAGGGAACCGATCAGTCATGACACTCGCACCCTTCACCTCCCGACGGTGGCGTGGTGGCGGCGGTGGCCAGCTCACTCCCCTGTACCGCTGGGACCCGCTGCGGGAGATGGGCGACATCAACAACCGGTTCGGCCAACTGATGCAGGCGCTCCTGACCGACCCCACCGCGATCGGCGGGATGTCGCCGCTGGCGGTCCCGGTGGACATCGAGGAGACCGAAAACGCCTACATCGTCGAGATCGACGTGCCGAACGTCGACCCGCAGGACATCAACCTCGAGATACGCGGTGAGGAGCTGCGGATCTCGGGCAACTTCCAGGAGCGGGAGCGCAGCGGCATAGTCCGGCGCCAGAACCGCCAGCGGGGTGACTTCGAATACCTCATCGACCTGCCGAGCGACATCGACCCCAGCCAGGTCGAGGCGACCTGCAGCAACGGTGTCCTGATAGTCAACATCACCAAGACGCAGGAGGCACAGCCGCGCCGGATCGAGATCCAGCGTCAGGAAGGCCAGCAGGACCAGCGGGCCCAGCAGGGCCGGACGGGCCAGCAGGGCCAGCAGGGCCAGCAGGGCCAGCAGGGCCAGCAGGGCCAGCGCACCGGACAGCCGGGCGGAGGCGGCGGCCAGCGCTGACCACGACCGGCCCGGCACAGCGATTCGACCCTGCCGACTTCATCGGCAGGGTCGCCCACCGGGAGGACGTGCCGGCCGAGGTGGCCGAACGGCATGCAGCGGTGGTGCTGACCGCGCTCGGTCAGGCACTGGACGACGAGTCGTACCGGCATCTCACCGAACGGCTGCTGCGCGAGCCCTGAGCGCCCTGAACCGGCGAGCTTTCGAACAGCCTTCGTCTCACCCCCTTCGGATGACGCCGTCACCCGTGCCCGAAGAAGGCTCGGAGGAGAACCGAAGAAGGCTCGGCGGAGGACCGGGAAGGGAAAGGAGCAGTGATGCCCACTCAGACGATCGAGCGGACCGATCAGGAGATCCAGCACGACGTGCTCATGGAGCTGCGGTGGGATCCCATGCTCCAGCCCAACGACATCGCCGCGGCGGTGCGCGACGGCGTCGTGGCACTGGCCGGCTGGGTCGACAGCTACAACAAGAAGTGGGCCGCCGAACGGGCCGTGGGCCGGATACGTGGCGTGCAGGCCGTCGCCGACGACATCGAGGTACGGCTGCCCGTCGACGCGCAACGCCCGGACCCCGACATCGCGACCGCCGCGCTGCGCGCCCTGCTGTGGGACGCGTTCGTGCCCGTCGGTCAGGTTCAGGTCAATGTCTCCGACGGCTGGGTGACACTACGCGGCGAGGTCGAGTGGGGACACGAGCGGCGGGCCGCCGAGCACGCCGTCCGCCAGCTCCGGGGTGTGCGTGGCGTGACCAACCTGATCACGGTGAAGCCGCGGCGGCCGACGCCGGAACAGTTGCGCCGCGAGATCGAGCAGGCGTTGGTGCGCAGTGCCGAGACCGACGCCGAACACATCAACGTGACCGTCGAGGGCGACACGGTGATCCTGACCGGCCGGGTCCGTCCCTGGATCGAGAAGCAGGAAGCGGAGCGCGTCGCCTGGTCCGCACCCGGCGTACGCGCGGTGGACAACCGCATCGTCGCCGGTTGATCTTCACGAGAACAGAGGAGGGCTGTCGCCATGACCAATCCGGCCGACGCCGGTACACCGCAGGAAAGCAACTCGATGCCGTTCACCCGCGGCGGTAGGCCCGTCACCCCGGACCGCGCCGCCACCTGGGACATCGGTTCGCCGGAGCGGCCGATGATGACGATCGCCACCTATCCCAACTACCTCGAGGCCCAGCGGGCGGTCGACCGCCTGTCCGACGCCAAGTTCCCGGTCGACCGGGTCACCATCGTCGGCACGGACGTACGCCTGGTGGAAAAGGTGCTGGGCCGGATGACGATCGGTCGCGCGGCGCTCGCCGGCGCCGGCAGCGGCGGATGGTTCGGCCTGCTGGTCGGCGTGCTGCTCGGCATCTTCGCCGTCGGCGCGTGGTGGCGGGTCGTGGTCTTCGCCGTTGTCGCCGGTCTGCTGTGGGGCGCCGCGTTCGGCGCGATCGCCCACGCGATGACCGGCGGCCAGCGGGACTTCAAGTCGGCCAGCAACATCCAGGCGTCCACGTATTCGCTCATGATCGACGCCGAGTACGCCGACCAGGCACGGCAGATCCTCGGCGGGACAACGGCGGGCTGACGGCGGCGTTCCCCCGCACGGCCTCGCCGCGCCGTCGCGGGGGAACGCCGCGACCACCTGCCTACCGGCGCCGATGGCCTCCGACTACGGAACCGCTGAACTTCGCGGGCCGTGGGCCCGCACAACACCGACAGGCGAGAGGAGACCCGCTCATGGCGAGGGCTGTGGGGATCGACCTGGGCACGACGAACTCGGTGATCGCCGCGTACGAAGGCGGTCAACCGACCGTGATTCCGAACGCGGAGGGGAGCCGGACGACGCCGTCGGTGGTGGCCTACACCGAGACCGGCGAGCGCCTCGTCGGGCAGTTGGCCAGGCGGCAGGCGGTGCTCAACCCGAAAGGGACGATCTACTCGGCGAAGCGGTTCGTCGGCCGCAAGTTCGAGGAGGTCGCCGAGGAGATCAAGACGGTCACCTACGACGTCGCCCCCGGACCCGAGGGCACGGTCCGCTTCAACGTCCGCGGCAAGCTGATCTCGCCGGAGGAGGTGTCGGCGCAGGTCCTGCGCAAGCTCGCCGACGACGCGGCGAGGCACCTCGGCGAGAAGGTCACCGAGGCGGTCGTCACCGTCCCGGCGTACTTCAACGACGCCCAGCGGCAGGCGACCAAGGACGCCGGCCGCATCGCCGGCCTGGAAGTGCTGCGGATCATCAACGAGCCGACCGCGGCCGCGCTCGCCTACGGGCTCGACAAGGCCGGCCACGAGACGGTGCTGGTGTTCGACCTCGGTGGCGGCACGTTCGACGTGAGCATCCTCGACGTCGGCGACGGTGTCGTGGAGGTGCGGGCCACCGCCGGCGACACGCACCTGGGCGGCGACAACTTCGACCACCGGCTGGTCGACCACCTCGCCGACGAGTTCAAGCGCGAGAACGGCATCGACGTGCGCAAGGACCCGCAAGCGCTGCAGCGGCTCACCGAGGCCGCCGAGCGCGCGAAGATCGAACTGTCGTCGGTGACCCAGACGCAGGTCAACCTGCCGTTCATCACCGCCGACGCGACGGGGCCGAAGCACCTGACGGCGACGGTCACGCGGGCCAGGTTCGAGGAGCTGACCCACGACCTGCTGGAGCGGACGATGGGTCCGGTGCGGCAGGCGATGAGCGACGCGAAGATCAGCGTCGAGGACCTCGACGAGGTCATCCTCGTCGGCGGCGCGACCCGCATGCCGGCCGTCCAGGCCCTCGTGCGGCGGCTCACCGGCGGCAAGGAACCGAACATGACGGTCAACCCCGACGAGGTGGTCGCGCTCGGCGCGGCGATCCAGGCCGGGGTGCTCAAGGGCGAGGTGCAGGACGTCGTCCTGCTCGACGTCACGCCGCTGTCGCTCGGCGTCGAGACGCTCGGCGGCCTGATGACGAAGGTGATCGACCGCAACACGACCATTCCGACCCGCCGCAGCGAGGTGTTCTCCACGGCGGAGGACAACCAGCCGGCTGTCGACGTGGTGGTGCTGCAGGGCGAGCGGGAACGCGCCGCCGACAACCGGGTGCTGGGCCGCATGCGGCTGGAGAACATCCGGCCGGCACCGCGCGGCACGCCGCAGATCGAGGTCACCTACGACATCGACGCCAACGGCATCCTGAACGTCTCCGCGCGGGACAAGGACACCAACGCCGAGCAGAAGATCACCATCACCGAGAGCGGCACCCTCGACAAGGCCGACGTCGAACGGCTCCTCCACGAGGCGGAGCAGCACCGGGCCGAGGACCAGCGGATGCGCGAGGAGGTCGACGCCCGCAACTCGCTGGACAGCATGGCCTACCAGGTCGAGCGCCAGCTGAACGAACTGGGCGACCAGGTGCCGGAGCACGACCGGGCACGCGCGAACATGCTCCTCGAGGAGGCCCGGCAGGCCGTGCGCGACCAGGCACCGCTGGACCAGTCCCGCAGGATCACCGGGGATCTGCAGCAGATGCTGTACGCGCTGAGCGCCCGCCCGGCGGAAGCCAGGGCCGGACAACCCGGCGGCGGTCAGGAGCAGCCCGCCGGAGCGCGACCGGACGGCAGCGAGGACGTCATCGACGCCGACTTCAGCACGGGCTGAGCCATGACCGAACATCGCGCGGCCGAACAGGCCGCCACCGACGAGACCGTGGCCAAGCCGGCCGGGACACCGCCCGGCGACGAGGCCGCCGACCTCCGGGACAAGTGGCAGCGGGCCCTCGCGGAGCTGGCCAACACCCGGAAGTGGGCCAGCCGCAACGCGGCCGACCAGCGGCTCAACGAGCGCCTCGCGGTGTCGGCGGCGTGGTTGCCGGTCCTGGACCACCTCGACCTGGCGCTGCAGCACGCCGAGGCCGACCCGGCGACGATCGTGGCGGGCGTCCAGCACGTGCGCGAGCAGGCCCAGCGGGTGCTCTCGCTGCTGGGGTTCGAACCGATCGGCACGGTGGGCGAGCCCTTCGACCCGAAGCTGCACGAGGCGGCCGAGGTGGTCGAGGACGCCGTGGTGCCACCCGGCACGGTGGCCCGGGTGCTGCTGCCCGGATACGCGAAGGGCGATCGCCTGCTGCGGCCGGCGGTCGTCGCGGTGGGCGCCGCCCCGCAGCAGGCCGGCGGACCGGAAGCCGCCGCGGAGTCCCGGCCTGCGGCAGGCCCAGACGACCGACCGGGTGGCGGAGCGGATGGCGACTGAGTCGAACGACTACTACGACATCCTCGGTGTGCCCCGGGACGCCGACGCCGAACAGATCCAGCGCGCGTACCGCACACTCGCGCGGCGGCACCACCCGGACGTCAACAAGTCGCCGGGGGCCGAGGACCGGTTCAAGAAGATCAACGAAGCGTACAACGTGCTGTCCGACCCGGGCCGCCGGCGCAAGTACGACCAGTTCGGCGACGCCTGGCGGCAGATCCCCGACGACTTCGAGCAGGCGGCCGGCCGGACCGGCGCCGGGGCGTGGGCCCCGGCCGGCGCCGGCGGCGCCGGCGGTGGCGGTGGCGGTGGCGGATGGGGCGGCGCTCAGGGCTTCCGCTCGGGCCGGGCCGCCGGCGGCGTGGTCGACGTCGAGGACCTCTTCGAGAGCCTCTTCGGCGGGCGGGCCGGCGGGCCGCGCAGCTTCGGGCCGGTCCGGGGTGCCGACACCGAGGCCGAGCTCACGATCAGCGTGGAGGACGCCTTCCACGGCGACCGGCGCAAGATCACGCTGCCGGCCCCGTCCGGCGGCACCCGCGAGTACGAGGTCACCATCCCGCGCGGCGTGACCGAGGGATCGCGGATCCGGCTCGCCGGCCAGGGCGGCTCGGGAACCGACGGCGGGCCGCGCGGCGACCTGTACCTCCGCGTCCACATCGCGCCGCACCCGCGGTACCGCGTCAAGGGCCGCGACATCACCGTCGACCTCCCCGTCGCACCGTGGGAGGCGGCACTCGGCGCGACCGTGCCCCTGGAGACGCCGGACGGTGTCGTCCAGGTGCACGCGCCGCCCGGCACGCCGTCCGGACGGCGGCTGCGGCTGCGCGGGAAGGGCATGCCGAACCCCCGGGGAGCCCCCGGCGACCTCTACGCCAACGTCAAGATCGTGGTACCGCCCAAACTCTCCGACGAAGAGCGTCACCTGCTGGAGCAGTGGGCCAGGGTGTCGACGTTCGACCCCCGGCGGGCGGGATGACCCACCGACGCGAAGCACTGCCCAGGAGACGAACATGGACCTCAACCGGCTGACCGAGAAGTCACAGCAAGCCCTCCACGACGCCCAGACAAGGGCCCTGCGATTCGGGCACACCGAGGTCGACGGCGAGCACCTGCTGCTCGCCCTGCTCGACCAGCCGGACGGCATCGCGCCGCGCCTGCTGACGGCCATGGACGCCGACGTCGACCAGGTCCGCGACCGAGTCGAGGCCGAACTGCGGCGGCGGCCGTCCGTGTCCGGGCCCGGCGCCCAACCGGGGCAGGTCATGGTCACGCAACGGCTGGCCCGGCTGCTGGACGCCGCCGAGCGCGAGGCCGGACGCCTCAAGGACGAGTACGTGTCGGTGGAGCACCTGCTGCTCGCGCTCGACGAGGAGGGTCCCGGCACGGCCGTCGGCCGCGTCCTGCGCGACCTCGGCATCACCCGGGAGCGCCTCCTGACCGCGCTCAGCGGCATCCGCGGCGCGCAGCGGGTCACGTCGGCCAACCCGGAGGCGGCCTACGAGGCCCTCGAGAAGTACGGCCGGGACCTGGTCGCGGACGCCCGCGCCGGACGGCTCGACCCGGTCGTCGGCCGTGACAACGAGATCCGCCGGGTCGTGCAGATCGTGTCCCGCAAGACCAAGAACAACCCGGTGCTCGTCGGCGACCCGGGCGTCGGCAAGACCGCCATCGTCGAAGGGCTCGCCCAGCGCATCGTCGACCAGGACGTGCCGGAAGGACTCCGAGACAAGATCATCTTTGCGCTCGACATGGGCTCGCTCGTGGCCGGCGCGAAGTACCGCGGTGAATTCGAGGAACGGCTCAAGGCGGTGCTCACCGAGGTGACCGCGGCGCAGGGACGCATCCTGCTGTTCATCGACGAGCTGCACACCGTCGTCGGCGCCGGCGCCGCCGAGGGTGCGCTCGACGCCGGGAACATGCTCAAGCCGATGCTCGCCCGCGGCGAGCTGCGGATGATCGGCGCCACAACCCTCGCGGAGTACCGCAAGCACATCGAGAAGGACGCGGCCTTCGAGCGGCGGGTCCAGCCGATCCTGGTCGAGGAGCCGACGCCGGAGGACGCCGTGACGATCCTGCGCGGGCTGCGGGAGCGGCTGGAGGTCTTCCACGGGGTGCGCATCCAGGACGGCGCGCTCGTCGCGGCGGTCGAGCTGTCCCACCGGTACATCACCGACCGCTTCCTGCCGGACAAGGCGATCGACCTCGTCGACGAGGCCTGCGCGATGCTGCGCACCGAGATCGACTCCCAGCCCGCCGAGCTGGACGAGGCGAGCCGCCGGCTGATGCGGCTGGAGATGGAGGTGGCCGCACTGTCCAAAGAGGACGACCCGGCCAGCCTCGCCCGCCGCGACCAGATCCAGCGGGAGGCCGCCGACCTGCGCGCCCAGGTCGACGCGATGCGGGCGCAGTGGACGGCGGAACGCCAGGCCATCCACCGGGTCCAGGCGCTGCGCGAGGAGATCGAACGGATCCGCCGCGAGGCCGAACACGCCGAGCGCGCCTACGACCTGGACCGCGCCGCCGAGCTGCGCCTCGGCCGGCTGCCGGAGCTCGAGCGCAGGCTCCATGCCGAGGAGGAGCGGCTCACCACGAAGCAGAGCGGCCACCGGCTGCTGCGCGAGGTCGTGACGCCGGACGAGATCGCGCAGGTCGTGGCCCGGTGGACCGGCATACCGACCACCCGGCTGCTGGAGACCGAGCGGCAGAAGCTGCTGCGGCTCGACGAGATCCTGCACGAGCGGGTCGTCGGCCAGGACGAAGCGGTGCAGGCGGTCGCCGACGCGATCATCCGGGCCCGCTCCGGCATCCGCGACCCGCGCCGGCCCATCGGCTCGTTCCTCTTCCTCGGCCCGACCGGTGTCGGCAAGACCGAGCTCGCCAAGGCGCTCGCCGCCGCGATGTTCGACACCGACCAGAACATGATCCGGCTCGACATGAGCGAGTACCAGGAACGGCACACGGTCTCCCGGCTCGTCGGCGCGCCGCCCGGCTACGTCGGCTACGAGGAGGGCGGCCAGCTCACCGAGGCGGTGCGGCGCAAGCCCTACTCGGTGGTGCTGCTCGACGAGATCGAGAAGGCCCACACCGACGTGTTCAACATCCTGCTGCAGGTGCTCGAGGACGGCCGGCTCACCGACTCGCAGGGCCGCACCGTCGACTTCCGCAACACCATCATCATCATGACGAGCAACCTCGGCTCGCAGTACCTCCTGGAGGGCGTCACCAGCGACGGGCAACTCACCGACGAGGCCCGCGAGGCCGTGACGGCCACGCTGCGCTCGCACTTCCGGCCCGAGTTCCTCAACCGCGTTGACGACACCGTGCTGTTCAAGCCGCTGACGCTGGAGGACATCGAGCAGGTCGTCGAGCTGATGCTCAACGACCTGCGTGCCCGCCTCATGGCCGACCGGCGCATCAAGCTGGAGGTGACCGAGGCGGCGCTGCGCCACATCGCCGCCGAGGGCTTCGACCCGGTGTTCGGCGCCCGTCCGCTGCGCCGCTACCTGCAACGGCAACTGGAGACGCCGATCGCGCGCATGCTGCTGCGGTCGGAGGGCCACGAGGAGGACACGATCGTGGCGGACCTGGGTCCGGCCGGTCTCGAGGTCGGCTGGGCGGGTGCCCCGGCCGGCGCCGCGGTGTCCTCGTGACACGCGGGCCGCGGCCACGGCGTGGCAGCGACCGTTCCAGCGAGTGAATGGGGTCCGGTCTCGCCGCCGCGTGGGCGGCCGATCGCGCCGCGCATGGCCTTCGCCCCGGGGGGCGGTGTGCCACCGTCAGTCGTGTGCCGAGGGGCCGCGGGTCGTCAGGGCGCCGGTGCTGTCGAACTTCCACAACAAGGCCCCCAGGCCGTAGGCGCAGACGACCGTCGTGGTCTGGGCCTGCTCTCGGCGCAGGCGGGCCAGGCTGACGAGCATCACGGCCGCCTCGGGGCCGACGAACGTGACACCGGTGGCGTCGATCGTCAGTGCCGCCGGCACGTCGGCCAGCGGGGCCAGCACCTCGGCGAGCACCCGGCGGTTCGAGCGGTGCAGGTCGCCGGTCAGCACCAGCCCCGGCGGTTCCTCGACCGCCCGGAACCGGAACGCCGCGCCGTTGTCGATGATCGGGTGCGCCGAGCAGACCCCCTCGATCGTCGCATCGTCGAAGAGCCGCCGGTCGTACTGGCAGATCGCCGCCATCCAGCCCGTCGTGAACAGCCTGTTGACGGCGGTCTCGTAATCCGCAAGCCGCTCGCCGAGCGGCTGGTCCGCGGCCCATGCCATGTCGGCGATGACCCGCAGGCCCGCGTAGCCCCGCTGCTGCGAGTCGTCGATCGCGGCGGCGTAGATCCCGATCATCCGGTCGCCGTCGAACCCGCCTCCGGAGAGGTAGAGCTCCCGGCCGGCGGCGATCTCGACGTGCCCGGCCACGGCGGCCGCCGGATAGCCGGGCACCCGCTCGGCGAGACGGCGGTGCAGCCGCTCCACGGGCTGGATCGTCGTGACGAGGATTGTCTTGCAGTGATCGCGGAGGCCACCGGCGGTCAGGGTCACCGCGGCGTCGAACCACTCCGCGTCCGACGCTGCCGCGAGGCACACATGGTCGCCGGGCCGCAGCGTTGCGATCGCGTTCCCCACGTCAGGCGGGTCCTCTCGTGGTCCGCGCGGCAGAAGCTCTGACGCATCGTACTCACCGACGCCGATCGGAATCGACCGGCCGAACCGACGACCCCGAGGGGGGCACACGCCCACGGCCCCACACGGTCGTCCGTGTCGCTCGACGACCGTGCGGGTGTGACACCGTGCGGGAGTCAGCGGGTGGGTGGGCGCAATGCTCCCAGGGCCGTGCCGGCCGCCGTCGCGGCCAGGACGGTCCCCCAGCCCACGGGGCCGAGCGGCCGGCAGCCGAAGAACTGGCTCAGGACGGGCGTCTGCACCACGCCGAACAGTGCCGCCGCCGACGCACCGGCCGCGCCGAGCACGACCGGATCACCGCCCGACAGCAGCGCGGTCTGGCCCAGCTGCGCACCGATGAGCGAGGCCAGGGCGATGGTGCTGGCGCGCGCCGCCGTGCCGGTGGCCTTGGCGGTCAGCCAGGCCCCCGTGGTGGCGGCCGACGTCGCCACCGCCCGGCGGATGACGTTGCTGGCCAGCGCGCCGCCGAGCGACGCCTCCGGCCCCTCGCGGACCAGCCGCTCCGGGCTGACGTGTTTGGGCGGCCGGGCGGCGATCGTGATCGCGGGCAGCAGGTCGGTCATCAGGTTGACGAACAGGATCTGCCGCGCGTTGAGCGGCGGGGTGCCGGAGACTACCGAACTGCCGACGGTGAAGAGGACCTCGCCCAGATTGCCGCCGAGGAGCAGCGCGAGCGACTCCCGCACCGACGCCCACATCGCGCGGCCCTCGATCACGCCGTCGACGATCGTCTCGATCCGGCCGTCCATCACGATCATGTCCGCGGAGTGGCGGGCCGCCGCCGTGGCGTGTTCGCCGAGCGCGATGCCGACGTCGGCGAGCCGGATCGCCGGTGCGTCGTTGGCGCCGTCGCCGGTGACCGCGACGGTGTGCCCGGCACGGCGCAGCGCCCGCACGACCGTGACCTTGTCGCCCGGGCTGGCCCGCGCGAAGACCGCGGCCTTGGACACCAGCGCGTCCACGGTCGCGTCGTCGGCACCGTCGAGGTCGGTCCCGGACAAGACCGCACCGCCGTCGAGCAGGTCGAGCTCCGCCGCGATCGCGGCCGCGGTGCTCGGGTGGTCGCCGGTCAGCATGAGCACCTTGACGCCGGCCTGCCGCAGGCTGTTCACCGCCTCGGCGGCGCTCGCCCGGGTCGGGTCGGCGAGCCCGAGCAGGCCGAGGAACTGCATGCCGTCGACCCGTTCGTCGTCGAGTCCCACCCGCTGCGAGGCCGCGCGCTCCGCGATCGCGAGCACCCGCAGCCCCTGGTGGGCCATCCGGTCGACCTCCGCCTCGATCTGCTCCCGGTCGGCCGTGGTCATCGGCCGGACCGTGCCGTCGGGCCACCGGGTCGTGGTGCACCTGGGGAGCGTGATCTCGGGCGCGCCCTTGACGCTGATCACCTGGCCGGTGCGGGCCATGCCGAGGACGGCGTGGAAGCCGCGCACCGGTTCGAAGGGGAGCTCGCGCACCGGGCGCCAGTCCTCGGCGCCCTCACCGGTGCCGACGTCGGCGGCCGCGGCCCCGACGACCACCGCCTGGTCGGTCGGATGGGGCAGCGTCCCGGAGCCGTTGGGCGCCGGGCTCGCCCGCAGTGCCGCGCCGAGGATCGCGCGGTGCCGGGGCGTGAGCGCATCGATCGGCACCTGCTCCTGGCCGTCGGAGACACTACGCAGCGCGATGCGCCCCTCGGTGAGGGTGCCGGTCTTGTCGAAGCAGATCACGTCGACCCGGCCGAGCGCCTCCATCGAGCGGTGGTCGCGGACGAGGATGTTGCGCCGGGACAGCCGGCGGCTCGAGCTGAGCTCGGCGGCCGTGGCGATGAAGGGCAGGCCTTCAGGGATCGCCGCCACCGCGAGAGCGACGGAGTCGCCGACCGACTGCGCGAACCGCCCCCGGATCAGGCCGTTGGTGAGCAGCGCGGCGGCCGCGGCGCCCGCGGCCGGCAGTGACGCCTTGGTCAGCTGCCGCAGCCGCTGCTGGACACCGGTCTTCGGCGTGCCGTGCAGCGCGGTGCGCGCGCTGCGGCCCGCCTCGGTCTCCGCACCGGTCGCCACGACGACGCAGGTCGCCGAGCCGGCGGCGACCGTCGTCCCGGCGAAGGCCATGCTGCTGCGCTCGGCGACGGCGGCGGCCCGCGTCGCGGCGGTGTCCTTCGCGACGGGCATCGACTCGCCGGTCAGCGCCGACTCGTCCATCTCCAGGCCGGTCGTGGCGATGAGGCGGCAGTCCGCCGGCACCGCGTCGCCGGGATCGAGGAGGATCACGTCACCGGGCACCAGTTCGTTGAGGGTCCCGGGGCGGTCGACACCGTCCCGGCGCATCTGGACCCGCGGCGTCGCCGCGGCCACCAGCTGTCGCAGCGCCCGCCGCGCGGCGAGGTCCTGGACGCCGGAGAGCACCGCGTTGGCCAGGATGACGGCGACGACGAGGCCCGCGTCACTCTTCGCGCCGGTCATGGCGGAGACCCCGGCGCCCGCACCGAGCGGCAGGGTGAGCGGTGTGTCGAGTTCGCCGACGATCGTCGCGACCAGCCCCCGCTCGACGGGTTCGTCGCCGTTCTGCTGCCCGGCCGGGCGGCGCTGCGCGGCGGCCTCCTCGCTGATGCCCATCGGGGACGTCTCGAGGATCCGCATGACCTCGTCGACGGGCAGCGCGTGCCAGGCGACGGTGCCGATGGGCAGCGGCGGTGTGCGGCGGGCCAGGCCGCGCACCGACATCACGGCGCCGACCAGGTTCGCGAGATGCGCGGCGCCCGTCGCCAGCGTCACGTTGCGCGCCCCCCGCTGTGTCCCGTCGGCCGCGCCGAGCAGCGCGCCGGCCGCCGAGCCCTGCAGCGCGACCTGGACGCTGCGGCGGCTCACGGTCCGGGCCAGGGCCGCGGCCTCCAGCAGCAGCCAGGCGTTCTCGAGACCGGGGCCGCCCATCAGGTGTGCGCCCCACGGCAGCCGGCGGTCCTTGTGCAGCACGCCGAAGCCGCAGTCCGCCGCGGCCAGGGCGGCGTCGTTGCGGCCGGCGACGAGCAGGACGGCGTGACCGTCACGTTGCAACGCGCGGATCGATCCGGCCAGCCGCGAGCCGCCGGCGACCGTGCCGTCCGACGGCACTCGCCGGCGCAGGTCGGCGTTGGCCCCGGCGAGCAGCACCTGGCCGACCCGGCGCCCGGCCGCGACCAGCGCGACGGTGAGCGGGTCCAGCGCGGCCTCCAGCACGACGAGCGCCACGAGGGTCCGGTCGCGGACCAGCGCGTACAGCTTCCCGCGTGTGCCGTTGTGGGCGCGTGCCTCGACGCGGGCGTCATCGGGGACGGGTGTGCCGAGGCGGTCCGGGTCGACCAGCGCCCAGCCGTCGGCGTCCGGCTCGCCGGTCGGGCCGCCGCGGCCGCCGTCGAGGAGCCGAGCGGCGGACTCCCAGGCGGCCTCGACCGTCCCGCGGAGCGGCACCACGTGCTTGATGACGTGGCCGGCACCGGTGAGCACCTGGGCATCGATCACCACGGTGTCGACCCGGTCGAGACGGCGCAGCGCGGTCCGGTCCCGCACAAGGACGTCGCGGTGTGCGAGGAGGCGGCCGAGGCGGCCGGCGTACGCCTCGCGCCCCACGTGTGCCGAGCCGGGCGAGCCGGCCGAGACCACGCGTGCGGCGTACCGCAGACCGTTGGGCAGCAGGGCCGCCGCGCCCGCGACGAGCAGGGTGAGGACGCTGATGCGGCGTGCGTACTGCTCGACGGGGCCGTCGGGTATCTCCGCCATCTCCGCGGGGCGCCCGCCGCGACGGGCGTCGGCGCGCGCGGCGGCGGGCTCGGGAAGCAGGCGGCCGAGGCGATGCAGCCAGGCGTCACGCTCCGCGGAAGCCTCTTGCAGCAGCATCACACGCAGGACGGCGTCCGTGGCCATGCCGACCTTCGACTGGCTCGCGACGCCGAGTGCCGCCCTCGCCGCGGACAGCGCGAGATCGGCCCGGTTCTTGCCGATCGCCCGGCGCAGCGTCTTGCGCACCCGGGGCAGATGGTCGACGAGCGCCGCGACGGCGAGCAGCTCACGCGGCGCGCTGGGCAACCCCAGGCGGCTGGCCACGGCCGAAGCCGTGACCCCCAGGACGTCGGCGGCGAGCGTCATCTTGTGCCGGGTCTCGACGTCGAGCCGTTCCGCATCGGCGGGCTCACCGGCCATGTGGTCGGCCTCGGCGGTCGCCACCGCCTCGACCAGGTCATCGAGCCCGAGGCTGTCCTCGTCGTAGCTGACGAGCAGTTGCCCGAGCACGCCGTTCCAGGCGGCCCAGTCGACACCACGCAGTTTCTCGAGGGATTTCTCGAACAGCCTGCCGTGCTCGGCCGTGACGATACCGCGGCGGGCGCCGCGCACCTCGATCTGTGCGAGGCCGCCCCGGGCCCGGGCCAGCCGCCGGCCGCGGGACCGCGGCGTCGCCGGCCGGCCGTCCGTCGGCCTCGTCACCGTGCGGTGGCGGGGACGCCCTGTGCACCCTTCATCTCCGCACCGGGCGGTCCTGCAGCCCGGCGCGCCGCTTCCTCGTGCCCGTCGGTGTGGGTGGCGATCCACACGCCCGCCGCAGCCACGGCCGCGACCGGCCACTCCAGGATTCCGAGCGCGGCGAGCGCGCCGATCCCGCCGTAGTACAGCAGGCGCCTGGGCTCCGGCAGCGGCACCGCGGCCGCCAGCGTCCTGGCCGTCCACTTGGCCTGTGCGAGGACCGATTCCGCCCCGGCGACGGCCTTGCCGGCGGCGCGCTCGGCCGCGCGCTCGGCGGCACTCGGCTCGGCCTGCCCGGCCTGGCGCGGGGCGGCCGGTTCCGTCTTCGCCGCGGCCTTCACCGCGGTGGTGGCCTCTTTCGTGGCGGTCCGTCCGGCGGTGGTCCGTGTGCTGGCGGCCCGTGTGCTGGCGGTCCGTCTGCCGGCGGGCCGTGTGGTGGCCGGCTGCTCCGCGGCCGCCGCTTCGGACTTCTCCGCGGCTGCCCGGCTCGTCGAGCGTCGAGCACGGCGCGCGGTCTCCGTCGAACGCGACTGCGGACGGGTCTGCGTTGCTGTATTCGTCATCGAGAAGCACCTCCGCAGGGATGTCACATGTGACTTCTCCAGCGCACGGGGCTACCCACCCGATGCCGGGGCAACCCAGGATCCGGCATCGGGTCGTGGCCGGGCGGAGGTGTGGCGGGTGTTCGGCCGCCCGTCAGGCGGTGCGCGGGGCGGCGATCCGGCGGATGACGGCGACGATGCCGGCGATCAGCAGGGCGCTGACCACCTCGATCACGATCGCGGACAACACGTGGGACATGGCGGTGCTCCTTGGGGGGTGGGACGACGTGCGCGCCGAACCGTACGAGCGCCACGTGAACAACCAGTGACGTACTCGTCGACTTGAGATGTCCGTCACGGTTGAATTCCGGCGCTGACCTGCGCTTTGTCGCCGAACGACAGGTGGCCGCCCCGCCGGTTCACCCGCACGGGCGGGCCGGCGCGACGGGCTTGAGCGGACGAGGTCCGGAGCGCCGCGACGCCGCGTCCCGGCATGCTGTGCGGCGCCCGGCCTCCTACCGCCATTCACCGGCCAGCAGCGGCTCGAGCAGGTGCTGCCGGCGCTCGATCCGCAGCTCTTCGAGCAGTGCGCCGCGCGCCGCCGACTCCGCGTCCCGGTCGCCCGGGTGCAGGCCCAGTTCCTCCACGTCGTCCCGCGACGCACCGACGAGAACGAGCTCGACGCCCTCGTGGTCGAGGAACACCGGGGGATCCAGCGGGGAGAAGCGCCGGCCGCCGAAGCGGGCCAGCAGCGCCGGCGACAGTTCGGGCCCTTTCCGTCCGGCCCGGGTCCACGCCCGGCCGACACCCTGCGGTGCCGGCGTCCGCGGGTTCCGCACCGCCACGATGAAGCCGGCCTGGGTCTCGATGTTGAGGTCACGCTGTACCGGACCCGGCCGCTCCGGCAGCTCCAGCGCGTACGCGAAGTGTGTGTGGTCGTCATGCCGGGCGATGGTGTACTCCCCCTCCCCGGCCGGGCGCGCGGGCGGCTGGACCCGCTCACCGCGGGTCTTCGTCATGTACCGCCGCTCGTCCAGCGCCTCGCGCAGTTCCTTCGGCCGAGCCACCACCCGGTCGACGAAGCACCATGCGCGCTCGTGCGCACTGACGTCGGGCAGCCGCTTGCGTCCCACGACGAGCAGTCGCACGGCGTGGCCCGTCCACGGGCGGAGGACCAGCAGCAGTCGCTGCACCTCGTCCACCGACGCCACGAGGTCGTCGTCCACCCGCGGACGGTAGAAGAACGAGAGATCACCGGCCTCGAGTCGCACGGCGGCCCGTTCCCGTACCGATGCCTCGCCCGTGTCGTCCACGATCCCTGCTCAGGTCCTGATCTCCTCGGGGTGCTTCTGCCGCCAGTCCCGGACCGCGTCGGCGACCCGGTCGAACAGGGCCACCGGCGGGCCGGCCAGGATGTTGCCGACGGCCGACTGGGGTGCCATCCGGTGCGGCCGGGTGGGTGCGACCATCTCCGCCGCCTTCAGCGCCCCGGTCAGGTCGCGCAGTTTCTCGGCATCGACAGTGGTGCGCAGCCTCAGGAGCTCCTCGCTCTCCTCCCTCGTCGCGTGGTTGACCACGTCGGCCTCGAAGTTCTCCAGCCGGCGGTCGAAGTCCGGGTGGTCGACCCCCATGTCGTACAGGTCGGCCAGTTCCTTCTTGGCCCGGTCCTCTTCCTCCAGCCGCTGTTCGACCACCTGCTCGCCGTCGTCGAGCTTGCGGCGCGCCAGCGGGTGGACCACGGCCTCCTCCGCCGTCTCGTGCACCGCGAGCAGACGTACCAGGTCGTTGAACAACTCCTGCTTCGCCTGTCCCTGCGACGCCTTCGTCTCGCGGAACAGGCTCTTGATCTCGTCGTGCTGCTGGAGCAGCAGGTCGACGACGTCCCGGCCGTTCTCGGTCTCGGTCATGGTCATCGACATCACCCCCACATCTGGCGTCTCTCGAGCCGCACTGCCCGGTACGGCCCGGTTCATGCGACGGGCGGCGCCCGAAGGTGATCCCGGGTGCGCCGCCTCCACCGGCGGCCTGCGCGAACGTCATTGGCCGGAGGGACCGGGCCGCGCTACCCGACCGCCCCGGCGGTAAACCGGTGGCTCAGATCATCTCCAGCGGCCGGGGACCGTCCGGCGGCGGGAAGGCGCGGTCGAGTGCGGCATAGTCTTCGAGGTCGAGCCGGACCGCCAGCGCGCCGTGGTTCTCCCGCGTGTGTTCCGGGGTGCTCGCCTTCGGGATCGTGGACACCCCGTCCTGGCGGAGCACCCATGCGATCGCCACCTGCGCCGGGGTCACGCCGTGCCGGTCGGCGACGGCGGCGACGGTCGGGTGGCGCAGCACCGTCCCGCGGTGGTCGAACGGCGAGTACGCCATGATCAGCGGCCCGCCGCGCTGGCACGCGGGCAGCAGGTCCCACTCGATGCCGCGGTGGGCCAGGTTGTACAGCACCTGGTCGGTCTGCACCGAACCGCCGTCCGGAACCGCGGTGAGCTCCATCAGGTCGACGCCGTCGAAGTTGCTGACGCCCCAGAACCGGATCTTGCCCTGCTCCTGGAGTGTCGTGAACGCGTCCACGGTCTCGTCCAGCGGCACCGGGCTGGGCCAGTGCAACAGGTACAGGTCGATGTAGTCGGTCCGCAGCCGGTGCAGGCTGGCCTCGCAGGCACGGAGCGTGTCGGGGCGGCCGGCGTGCGACGGCAGGACCTTGGTGACGATGAACGCGTCGTCGCGGCGGTCGAAGACGGCGTCGCCGACGAGCTGCTCCGCGGTGCCGTCGCCGTACATCTCGGCCGTGTCGATGATCGTCATCTCCAGATCGAGCCCGGTCCGCAACGCCGCGATCTCGTCGTCGTGGTACGCCGGGTCCTCGCCGAGACCCCAGGTGCCCTGCCCGAGGGCCGGGATCTGTTGCCCGGCCGGCAGTTCGACCGTCGGCACGGTAAAGGTCCGCATCCGCCCCTCCTCGTGTCGGTCCTGAGAGGCTCGTCACCGACCACTACCTCGGCCCCCGACCGATAAACCCGGGCCGTCACGGACGGTCCGCCCGGCGTCCGGCCGGTAGCCGCGGGCGGCCTCGCGGACCGCCTCGTCGCTGCCAGGCCGGCGACCACGGCCTCACCCGCGTCGCCCGGATCCGGCCGCGCGAGCCGTGATCGGGTTTCGTCCGCGCGGTCGCGGCTATTTGCAACTGTCGCGAAGGAGGAGTCATGGAACTTTGGGCCGCGACGACGATCCGGCAGCCGGTGTCGCGGGTGTACGGGCACTGGCGGCATCTGGAGAACCTGTCGACGTTCATGACGTACATCGACCGGATACGGCCGACGGGCGAGCGAACCAGCCACTGGACGGCGATCACGCCGTTCGGCCACAGGCTGGAATGGGACGCCGAACTCACCGACGTGGTGCCGGACCGGCAGCTCGGCTGGCGCTCGGTCGGCGAGGCCGAGCTACCCAACTGCGGCCGCGTCCGGTTCGATCCCGCACCCGACGGGGTGAGCACGGAGGTGCGCGCGCTGATGGTCTTTGTCATCCCCGGCACCGAACTCGGCGGGATGATCTCGAGGTACTTCGGCGACACGCCCAACGAACTGCTGGACGACGACCTGCACCGGCTCAAGCAGATCCTCGAGACCGGCGAGGTCGTCCTGTCCGACGGGGCGCCGTGGGGCAAGCGCTCCCGCAAGGAGTTCCCGCAACGGCCGGCGCAGCCGCTGTCGGCCGGCGAGCTGGCGAGAGGGGCACCGGCGTGAAGGCGAACACGTGGGCCGGCCGGAACCGGGTGGAGGTTCTCGAGGTACCGGATCCGATGCTGCTCAACCGCAGGGACGCGATCGTCCGGGTCACGTCGACCGCGATCTGCGGCTCCGACCTGCATCTCGTGGACGGCTACGTGCCGACGATGCAGAAGGGTGACGTCCTGGGCCACGAGTTCATGGGTGAGGTCGTCGAGGTCGGGCCCGGCGTCGACCCGGGCCGGCTGCGCATCGGTGACCGCGTGGTCGTGCCGTTCACCATCGCCTGCGGCAACTGCGCGGCGTGCGTGGCCCAGCGGTACTCCTGCTGCGAGAACAGCAACCCCAACGTCGGCATGGCGGAGAAGACCTTCGGCCACCCTGTCGCCGGGATGTTCGGCTACTCGCACCTCACCGGCGGCTACGCGGGCGGGCAGGCCGAATACGTGCGGGTGCCGTTCGCCGACGTCGGCCCGCTGCGCATCGAGTCGGACCTCTCCGACGAGCAGGTGCTGTTCCTGTCCGACATCCTGCCCACCGGCTACATGGGCGCCGAGATGTGCGAGATCCGCCAGGGCGACGTGGTGGCGGTGTGGGGTGCCGGCCCGGTCGGGCAGTTCGCCATGGACAGCGCCCGGCTGCTCGGCGCCGCCATGGTGATCGCGATCGACCAGGAGCCGTACCGGCTGGCGATGGCGCAGGAGGCCGGTCACGTGCCCGTCAACTTCGCCGAGGTCGACGTCCCGGCGCGGCTGGCGGACCTCACGTCCGGGCGGGGCCCGGACAAGTGCATCGAGGCGGTCGGCCCGGCGGCCAGCCGGTGCGCCGCCCGGGTCGCCACCGACCACGGCGTCGAGGCCGTCACCCACGCCGGCGTCGAGCGGCCGCACGCGCTGAACCAGGCGATCACGTGCTGCCGCAGCGGCGGCGTGGTGGCCGCGCTGGGCCTCTTCGGCGGCTCCGTCGACAAGTTCCCCGCGGGTGCCTGGATGAACCGGTCGCTCGTCCTGCGCACCGGGCAGTGCCACGTGCAACGGTACATGCGGCCGCTACTGGCCCGCATCGAGCGCGGCGAGTTCGACCCGGCCCGCATCGTCACCCACGTCATGCCCCTGGACCAGGCGCCGTACGGCTTCGAGCTGTTCAAGTACAAGAAGGACGACTGCGAGAAGGTCGTCCTCAAGGTCTGACGCCGAGCATCCGAGTTCTGAACGTCCCGGCCGCCGCGCCCGGGCGCGGCGGCCGGTCGTCGCTGATCAGCGCAGGTGCAGGTCGTTGGCGTCGGTCTGCGGCCCGGCCACGGTCGCCTTCGCGGCGGCCGGGGCGGTGCGCGGCGGAATGGTGGACGTGTCGAACGCGTACGTGATCACCGCGGTGGCGATCGCGTCGGCGTTCGTGTCGAGCGCGAACGTGTTGATGTTGCCGAAGAGCTTGTACCGGCTCCGCAGCTGCGCGTACAGCGCCGCGTCCCCGCCCTTCTGGACGACCCGGAAGAGGTCGTCGCACGGGTCGTGGTAGCACGGATCGTACTGCGCGCCCTCGACCCCGCCGAACTTGGCGACGTCGGCGGCGGTCTTGATCCCTTCGGCGCCGGTGAACAGGCCACCGGCCGGGATGTTGACACCGGCCGCGATGAACGGGCCGTAGTCCGAGCGGCCGGTGAAGTCGGCGGCGTTCGTCGGCTGGCCGCGCGAGGCGTAGAACGCCTCGAACAGCTTCTCGATCTGCGCCGATCCGGCCGGGCCGGGGCCGGAACCCTGGGCCGCGGAGTCGTCGCCGTCGTAGACGCCGAACATGTAGTTGGCCGAGGCGATCATGTCGAAGTTGAGGTACAGGGTGATCTGGGCCTGTTGCTGCGGCGTGAGGTTGGTGACGTAGAACGTCGAGCCGACGAGGTTGGCCTCCTCGGCGCCCCACCACGCGAAGCGGACCTTGTTCTTGGGCTTGACCTTGGCCATCTGCAGGGCCACTTCGAGCAGCCCGGCGCTGCCGCTGGCGTTGTCGTTGACGCCCACGGTGTCGGGCTCGGAGTCGAGGTGCGCACCGGCCATGACGACGTTGTCGGCCCGCCCGGTCTTCGTCTCCGCGATGACGTTCTCGGTGGTGCGGATCTCGGCGGTCGTGTCCGCCGTGAGGTGCACGGTCAGGCCGGGAGTGTTGGCGAACGCCGCACCGGTGGCGTAGGAGACCCCGATCGCCGGGATGCCGACCGGCGTGCCGAGCGTGCCGAGCAGCAGGTTGTACCGGTCGGCGTTGGTGACCGGGTCGCCGTTGCCCTGGTTCATCACGATGGCGCCGGCCGCGCCGGCCGCCTCGGCGTTGGCCACCTTGGTGCCGAACGGGCAGGTGCCCCGCTGCATCAGCGCGATCTTGCCGACCACGGCGGCGGTGAAGTCGGAGGCTTCGCAGCCGGACGTCACCGCCGTGCGGGGTGCGACCAGGTTGAGGTCGACCGGCACGACGGCCGCGGTGACGTCGCCCGAGCCTGAGCAGTCCATGAGGTCGTAGTCGGTGCCGTCGACATAGGTCGTCGGCGTGGGCGCGGTCTGCGCGAACGACGAGCCGCTCTCGTCGCAGAAGTTGAACTGGAACGGCTGCCGGGTGACCGTGTAGCCGGCGTGCTGCAGCAGCGCCGCCACGTAGTCGGCGCTGCGCTTGTGCCCGGGCTGGCCGGACGCGCGGTTGCCGCCGTTCTTGTCACCGATCGCCTGGAACGCCAGCAGGTGCCGCATGACGCCGGGCAGCGTCACGGCCTTGGTCAGCTTCTTCGGCGTGTTGTTGTTGCCGCTCGAGCCGGCGTGTGCCGGGCTCGCCAATCCGATCGAGCCCACCAGGGCGGCGGCGGTGGCCGCGCCCAGGAGTCTTCGAGCCGAGCGAGACACCACGATGTGTTCTCCCCTCCGTGTGGCTGTGCACGGAACCACCCGACGTATCGACGGGCAGGGAGAATGTACGCAGGATCCGAACATCGATGGTAGCCGCTAAATGCGCATTCGCGCACAAAACGCGGCGACCGAGGGCCACGGCAAGGGTGACCGGTTGGGCGCGGCTTTATCCGCGCTCTTCCGCCGGTGCGCCGGTGCGGACGACCTCGGCCGGAGCGGGCCGCCGCCGCGACAGCCAGCGCTCGACGAGCAGTGTGGTCAGCGGCGGAACCGATGCCAGCACCGCGACGGTGGTGCGCGCGATGGACCACCGCTCCGCGCGCGCCACCCATGCGGTCGCGACGAGGTAGGCGATGAACAGCACCCCGTGCAGCCTGCCGAACAGCCACACGCCGGCGTCGGTGACCTCCGCGACGTGCTTGAGGTACATGCCGACGAGCAGGCCCGTCCACGAGAATGCCTCCGCCAGGGCGGTCACGCGGAACAGGCGGTACGGCTGCATGATGCCTCCGGCTTCTGGCAGGTCAGGGCGACGGTCCGAGAATCGCTCCCGAGGATAGCCGCTTCTTTCCGTAACGCCGGGAGCTGCACACCGGCGGCGCGTAACAGTGGCCCGGGTGCGAGGCCGCCGATGTGGCCGACGCCACGTCCGCGGGTGTGGTCTGTGTTGCATTCGCGGGTGTACGGGCATGCCGCCGCGCTGTTCAGACGATCTTCCGGGGTGGGTGGCGATCCTCCTCACACCGCCGCCGCGCGTTTCCGCAATGTTTCGTCGGTAGGTTCTAATACCGACCGATTCAGTGGTCTATTCGCCACATGTACCAGGGGAAACGTACGTGATCCAGCTCGCAGGTCTGCGCAAGACCTACCACGCCCGGGGCGGTCCGGTGCACGCCGTCGACGGTGTGGACCTCGCCGTCCGCGACGGCGAGGTGTACGGGGTCGTCGGCCGCAGCGGGGCCGGCAAGAGCACCCTGTTGCGCTGCGTCAACCTGCTGGAGCGTCCCGACGCCGGCACGATCACCGTCGGCGGGGTGACCCTGACCGACCTGTCCGAGGCTCGCCTGCGCACCGCCCGGCAGGGCATCGGGATGGTGCACCAGCACTTCGCGCTGCTGCGCTCGCGCACGGCCGCCGGAAACGTCGAGTTCGCTCTCGAGGTGATGGGCGTGCCCCGCCGCGAGCGGCGCGCCCGCGTCGCCGAACTGCTCGACCTCGTCGGCCTCGGCGACCGCGCCGGCGCGTACCCGGCCCAGCTGTCCGGCGGGCAGCAGCAGCGGGTCGGCATCGCCCGCGCGCTCGCCGGCCGGCCCAAGGTGCTGCTGTCCGACGAGGCGACCTCGGCCCTCGACCCGGAGACCACCGGCTCGATCCTGCAACTGCTGCGCGACCTCAACCGCCGGCTCGGCCTCACGATCCTGCTCATCACGCACGAGATGGACGTGGTGAAGCGGCTGTGCGACTCGGTCGCCCTCATGCGCGACGGCCGGTTCACCGAGCAGGGCACCGTCGCCGGCCTGCTCGCCACCCCGGAGTCGGCCCTCGCCCGGGAGCTGTTCCCGCTCGGCCCGCTCACCGGCGGTACCGCTGAAGAACAGGTCCTCGACGTCACCGTCGCGGGACCGCTCGCCGACACGGCCTTCCTCACCGACTTCGCCCGAGCGCACGACCTGCCGGTCCGCATCGTCGGCGGCGCGATCGAGCCGCTCGCGGGGACCCGGGCCGGGCGGTTCCGCCTCGCGCTGCCCGCCACCGCGACGTCGGCACCGGCCCGGCTGCGCGACGCCGGCCTCATCGTCGACGAGGTGACGGCGTGACGTGGAGCGAGATCGGTCCGCTGCTGTGGACCGGGGTGCAGGAGACCGCGTACATGGTCGGCGCCGCCGCCGTGTTCACCGCGCTCGGCGGCGTCCTCGTCGGCGTGCTGCTGGTCCTCACCGACCGAGGCGGCCTGCTCCCGCTGCGGCCGGTCAACGCGCTGCTCGGTCTCGTCGTGAACGTCGGCCGGTCGCTGCCGTTCATCATCCTGCTGGTCGCGATCATCCCGTTCACGCGGGCGCTGGTCGGCACCACCATCGGCACGGAGGCGGCGATCGTGCCGCTGACCGTCGGCGCGATCCCGTTCTACGCCCGCATCGTCGAGACAGCCCTGCGCGAGGTCGACCGGGACGTCATCGCCGCGGCCCGGGCCATGGGTGCCTCACGGACCCAGATCGTCCGCAAGGTGCTGCTGCGTGAGGCGCGGCCGGGTCTCGTCGCCGGGTTCACGATCACCGTCGTCGCGCTCGTCGGCTACTCCGCGATGGCCGGCGTGGTCGGCGGCGGCGGCCTCGGCGACCTCGCCATCCGCTACGGCTACCAGCGCTTCGAGAACGAGGTCATGATCGCGACGGTGGTTGTGCTCGTGGTCTTCGTCCAGCTCGTCCAGATGCTCGGCGACCTTGTCGCCAGACGCCTGTCCCACAAGTAGAAAGGCACCACCGTGCGACGCACGATTCTCGCCACCATCACGGCCGCGACCCTCGTCCTCGGGCTCGCCGCCTGTGGCGCCGACGAGGCCGGCGGCAGCGGCGGCGACACGCTCAAGATCGGTGTCAGTCCGGTACCGCACGGCGAGATCCTCAAGTTCGTCAAGGACAACCTCGCCGCGAAGGAGGGGCTCAAGCTCGACATCGTCGAGTTCAACGACTACGTCCAGCCCAACGTCGCCCTGCGCGACAAGCAGCTCGACGCCAACTACTTCCAGCACATCCCGTACCTGGAGGCCGAGAAGGCCGCCAAGGGCTACGAGTTCACGGCGCTGCGGCCGGTCCACATCGAGCCGCTCGGCGTGTACTCGAAGAAGGTCAAGAACCTCGCCGACGTGCCCGAGAAGGCGGTCGTCGCGATCCCGAACGACCCGTCCAACTCGGGCCGCGCGCTCAACCTGCTCGCGTCGAAGGGCCTCATCAAGCTCAAGGACGGCGCCGGGGTCAAGGCCACCCGCACCGACATCGTCGACAACCCCAAGCAGCTGGAGTTCAAGGAGCTCGAAGCGGCGCAGTTGCCGCGGAGCCTCGACGACACCACGCTGTCGGTGATCAACGGCAACTACGCCATCCAGACGAACCTCAGCCCGGCCAAGGACGCGCTCGCGCTGGAGTCGGGCAAGGACAACCCGTACGCGAACCTCGTCGTGGTCCGCACCGGCGACGAGAACGACGAGCGGATCCAGAAGCTGGAGCGGCTGCTGCACTCGCCCGAGGTCAAGCAGTTCATCGAGAACAAGTACCAGGGTTCCGTCCTGGCGGTCTGACCCGCACGACCGTGTGCGGCCGGCTCCTTCCCGGCCGCACACGGTGGCACCCGCACACCGCCCGCGGCTACTGGCAGGTGAAGTCCATCGACACCGCGGACGGGCCCGCCACCACCACGTAGAAGTGGTCGCCCGAGTCTCCTTCCGCCGGGACCGCACTTCGTCAGGACGGAGCGGCCCGGCGGCGCGGTGATACAGCGGTCTCCGCCACGCGCGCCGATACGGCATGATCGGCCTGATGAAGGCACGATGGCTCACGGTGACGGCGCTGCTGCTCGCGGGTTGCGGCACGACCCCCGCCACGCCGGAGGCGGCCCGGCCCGACGTGACCTACGCGACGTCGGCGCCGACGCCCACGCCGTCGCCGTCGACGCCGCTCGTGGCCGGGCCGCGGTGTCTCGCCCCGGGCGTCGAGCTGTCCGTCGGCGAGGTCGACGCCGCGATGGGGCTGCGCGCGGTGGGCATCACGGTGCGCAACTGCGGCACCGGCACGTACGGCGTGAACGGCTATCCCGTCGTCGACGTCCTCGACGCGGACGGCAAGGTGCTCGACGTGACCGTCCTCGACGGGACCGAGCACGTCTCCCGCATCGAGCGGTACGCGGGACCGCCGAAGCCGATCGACGTCGCGCCGGGCGGCAAGGTCGTCGCCGTCCTGGTGTGGCGCAACATCACGACCGACGCCGCGACGGTCGCCAAGGGTGCGTACCTGAGCGTCGCACCGGCCGGCGGACAGCCCCGGCACACGCTCGCGCTCGCCGTCGACCCGGGCAACACCGGCAAGCTGGCGGTCAGCCCGTGGAGCTCACCGGCCTGACCGGCTCCCGGTCCCGTCGGCCCGGCCTTCCGTCACACGCGCCGCGCAGGAACACTCCACGCCGATTCACCCCCGGCGGGCCGTTTCGACGGCCGGGACGCCGGAGATACCGGCGCCTGAGCGTACATCTGGAGAAAGGGAGTCCATGGAGGTCATCCGCGCCCCGTGTGAGCGCCGGGAAGCTCCGCAGCGCCGCTACAGCGGCGTCGTGTGGACCGGCAAGGACATCGTCGGCATGGAGCCGTCCCGGCTGCGGGCGGTGAGCGAGCAGTTCAGCCCCGGAGCCCGGACCGCGTGGCATAGCGAGCCCTACGGCCAGGTGCTCCACGTGCTCTTCGGCGTGGGCCGGGTCCAGCGCCGGGGTGGCCCGGTGCTGGAGGTGCTCGCCGGCGACACGGTCGTCTGCCATGCCGGCGAATGGCACTGGCACGGCGCCGCACCGGACTCGTTCGTCGCCGTCATGTCGACCTGCGAAACCGACGCGCTCGACGTCGGCACCGAGTGGGGTGCGCACGTGAGCGACGCCGAGTACCGCCTGCCGCCCATGGGCGCCGTCGTACCACGTCAGGACGAGGACCGGACCTTCCAGCCCGAGGTGTGCTGGTGAGTTCCTGACGGCCCGGCGGTCCGTGAGCCCTGCCGGGCCCCGGCCGGCCCACGCCGGCCGGGGCTGCCGGGGCGGCATCCGCCGGTGTACGGTGCGCGTCACGAGGCATGCCGGACCATCCCGGCGGCCGCTCCCGGGCCGATCAGCGCGACGGCAGGACCGGTGCGTAGTCGGGCAGCTCAAACGCGCCCGCCTTCGCGAACTGGGCGGCGAGCAGCTGCCGCATCGGCCAGTGCGGCATCATCCGCATCGACAGGGCCCGCAGCCGGATCATCGTCCGGGTCCGCGGGGCGTAGCCGCGGATGCCGCCCGGTGGCAGCTCCAGCCCGGCGGCCACGTAGTCGCGCAGCCGGTCCTGGTAGCCGGCGCAGGCGGCGCGGACGTCGCCGTCCGAGCCGGCCAGTTCCCCGGCGAGGACGTGGGCGCCGACGAGCGCCATGCTGGTGCCGAGGCCGGCCAGTGGCGAGCCGCAGTAGCCGGCGTCGCCGAGGAGCACGACCCGGCCGCGTGACCAGCGCTCCACCCGGACCTGGCTGAGGGAGTCGAAGAAGAAGTCGGGCGCGGCGGGCATCGCGGCGAGCAGGGCCGGAACCCGCCAGCCGGCCCCGGACATGCGCTCGGCCAGCACGCGCTGCTGCTCGTCCTTCGGCGCCCGCTCCAGGCCGCGCCGGGACGAGGTGAAGCTCAGATACGCCTTCGCGGTCCCGCCGTGCTCCGGCCGGATCCCGGCGGCCAGGCCACCGGGTGCGTTGTACATCAGGTACCAATGGCCGAGGTCGCCCGGATCGGGCACGCTGAAGTACGCGGTGTAGCCGCCGAGCTGGTGCACGTACGACGACTCCGGGCCGAACGCGAGTGCCCGGACGCCGGAATGGACCCCGTCGGCACCGACGACCACGTCGAAGCGTTCCCTTGCGCCGCCGGCGAAGTCGACGGTCACACCGCCCCCGTCGTCCTCGGGCGTCTGGTGCAGCGCGACGACCCGGTCGCCGAACCGGTACTCGACGTCGTCGCGGGTCGCCTCGTACAGCAACCGGGCGAAATCCCCGCGCGAGATCTCGATCTCGGCGACGAAGCCCTCACCCCCGAACGCGTCGGCCGGCATCCTCGAGGTCCACCGCCCCCGGGCATCCACCATGGCGATGCCCCGCTCGTCGACACAGGCGGCCCGGACCTGGGGCATGAGCCCCATCCGTTCCACGACGAGCCGGGCGGCCCCACGGACGTCCACCGCCTGCCCGCCCGGCCGCGGAGCCGGGGACCGCTCGACGACGGTCGCGGAGATCCCGTAGCGGTGCAGCCAGTGTGCCAGTGCCGGGCCCGCGATCCCGGCACCGGAGATGAGTACCCGCATCCATGCCTCCCATCCTCGCGCGTACTGCGTACGCCATGCGGGCGGAAGGCTATCCGTACAGCGATAATGCCGGCAATCGACACTAGTACACCGGGCGGTCGCGACCGGGTGCGCCGGACTGGTGTACTAGTACCGTGACCGACGCCGAGCCGCCGTACCGCCGCATCGCCGCGGACATCCGCCGCCGCATCACCGCCAAGGAGCTGCGCCCCGGCGACCTCGTGCCGTCCGCACGGCAGATCACCCACGAGTGGGGTGTCGCGGTCGCCACCGCGACCAAGGCACTCGCACTGCTGCGGCAGGAGGGCCTGACCACGGTGCGGCCGGGTGTCGGCACCGTCGTCACCGCGCCGTCCGCCGACCGGGCCGGCGTCCGGCGGCCCGGCCCGCCGCGCCGCGGGGGCACCGAGCTGACGCTCGCCCGGATCGTGACGGTCGCGACCGGCATCGCCGACGTCGAGGGCTTCGCCGAGGTGTCGATGCGCCGGATCGCCGCCGAGCTGGGTGTGGCGACGATGTCGCTGTACCGGCACGTGCCGGGCAAGGACGAGCTGACCCTGTCCATGATCGACGCCGCGTTCGGCGAGGCACCGCTGCCGGCCGTGCCGCCGCCCGGCTGGCGTGCCCGGCTCGAGGTGGCCGCCGTCCTGCTGTGGCGGCTGTTCCGGCGCCATCCGTGGCTGGCGCCGTCGATGTCGCTCACCCGGCCGCAACCGGCGCCGAACGGGCTCAGGTACACCGAATGGGTCCTTGCCGCGCTCGACGGCACCGGGCTGCCGCCGAGCGACCGGCTCCACGTGCACCTGCTGCTGTTCAGCTATGTGCGCGGCCTCGCCACGACGCTGGAACCGGAGGCCGAGGCCGAGCGGGAGACCGGCATCACCGGCAACGAGTGGATGGACCACGGCTTCGGCGGTGCCGAGGTGCCGACCGGGGCTCCGAACTTCGAGCAGCTCCTGGCGATCGACGACTTCGAGCTCGACCTGGACCGGCTCTTCGCCTTCGGGCTGGGCCGGCTCCTCGACGGCCTGACCGTCTTCATCAGCCGCCGCACGCCCGGGCCGGCCCGCCCCGGACCGGCTCAGGTGTAGCGCAGGAGCGCCACCGTCCTAGGGCCGTGGGACGTTCGTCGTGGATGCCGCCGCCGGGGTAGCAGGACCGTGCCGGCGCCCTACGCCCCGGATCCGGCAGGCGGGTCCGGGGCCAGGAAGCGCTTCATCATGTCGACGAACGTCGCGAAGCGGGTGCTCATGTCGATCTCCGGGCAGAGCAGCCACTGGATCTGCAGGCCGTCCATGACCGCGAGCACCAGCGAGGCGAGCTCCGCCGCGTCGGCGTCGGTGCGGAACTCGCCGCGGTCCTGACCGCGCTGGATGGCGCGGGTGGTGCGATACCGCAGGTGCGCGTAGCGGTCGGTGAAGAACGGCCGCGCCGGGTGGTCGGCAGCCACACTCTCCCCCACGAGCACCGTGAACATCTGGACGAGTTCCGGCGTCGTCGTGTTGTGGTCGACGAGCTCCTGCAGGGCGTCGAGCGCCGCCCCGCCGCCGTCGTTCCACGTGCCGGCCTCGAGCCTGCGGGTGCCGTCCCGGTCGCGCTCCTCGAGCACCGCCATGAGCAGGTGTTCCTTGGACGCGAAGTGGTGCAGCACCCCCGGCTGCGTCATGTCGGCCGCGGTCGCGACCGCGGCGAGCGGCCCACCCTGATAACCGTGCCGCGCGAAGACCGACGTGGCTGCGCGCATGATCGCGGCACGGGTGCGCTCACCACGGGCGGAAGACGAGGGGCGCTGGGTGGACCGAGGCATGGGATCAGAGTAAGCGCTCTCTCAAATCCCGAATGCAACGTCGTCACGCGCACGTCCGGGCGGTGGCCGGGCGGCTCAGCCGATGTAGACGACCACCACCTCGTCGTCGGTCAGGGCGGCGATCAGGTCGCGGATGAGGGCCACCGTCGCACGGCCGGCGGCGCCGGACTCGTACTCGTCCAGCTCCAGGCCCTCCTCGTCGAAGATCGCCTTGAACTCGGCCGCGTCGATGCCGGCCGGGTCGAGGTGCGGCAGGTACCGCCGGTGCTCGGGGGTGAGCAGCGTAGAGAAGCTGTCGTCGTCCAGGCCGCTGATCGGCTCGCCGTGCCCGGTGTCGGACAGCGAAATCCCGCGGTCCTCCAGGGCGTCCAGCACCGCCAGCACGACATACCCGGACCAGCCGTACTCCCCCGACACCGCGCGCCCGTGCGTCGCGAGCACACCGGCGGGGTCGGCGGCGAAGTCGGGAAGGAACTTGGCATCGAGGACGGTAAAGGAAGCGATGACCGACATAGCGTCGCACAGTACAAGATCCGGCCGGACACCAATACGGGTGTGCTGATCTATGTGTGCTCGACGCGCAGCGCGTAGTCCTTCGGCAGCCAGCTGTCCTGCCATGGAGCGCATCGGTAGATCCGGTCGGTTCGATCGGTAGATCCGGTACCCGCAGACCGGCGGTTCGGTCGCGGATTCGCGAATCGCGGGAAACCGGCCGCGCCATCGATGGACAGTGTGCCCGGAACCCGGCATTGTCGGATCCGCGCGGCGAATCGGTACCGGCCCGGGGCGGCGCACCGCCGTCAGGGCAGGCTCTTCCACGGCAGGCCTGTTGCGGAAAGGCGGGGCGCATGGTCGCGACGACGCACCGACCCGCGAGCGAGACCGGCACGGCCGAGCACCGGCTGCACCGGCCGCGCCTGGAAGCGCTGCTCACGGCGGCCGGCCGGGCGCGGGCCATCGCGGTCTACGGCCCGGCCGGCGCGGGGAAGACGACACTCGTGTGGGACTGGCTGGCCCGGTCCCCCGAGGCGGGCGCGGTGGTCTCCGTCGACTGCGCGGATCTCGGGCCGGACCGTCCGGTCGACCTCGCCACGCACGCGGGCGGCCGCACGGGCCCCGTGACCGTGGTGCTGGACGGGGTCGAAGCCGTTCCCGACGCCAGCCTGCGCGCGCAGGTGGACCGGTTCGTCGCGGACCGCCCGTCGGCCCGGGTCGTCCTGGTCGGCCGGCACGGGCCCGGATCCGACGGCGCCTGGACGGGCAACCCGATCTACCCGGTCGCCGTCGACGCGGCGGACCTCGCGTTCACCTCGGCCGAGACGGCCGAGCTGGCCCTGTCGCGCGGGCTCGACCTGTCGCCGGCCGCCGTCCACGGGGTCTTCGCGGTGACCGGGGGCTGGGTCGCGGGCCTCGTGATCGCGCTCGACGCGATGGCGGGCCTGCCGCGCCACCGGGAGCCGGACGTCGACCAGCTGCTGCGTGCCGGGGCCGGGCTCGACGAGTACGTGTGGCACGACGTCCTCGGCGAGCTCACCCCGGACGCGCGGGACGCGGTACGGCTGGCCAGCGTCGCCGAGTCGGTCAACGCCGACCTGTTCGCGGCGCTCACCGGCCGCCCCGACGGCGCCGCCCTGCTCGCCGGCCTCGCCCGCAACGGCGCCTTCGCCACCCGCGTCGGCCGGTACTCCGAGTGGTTCCGGTACCACCGGCTGTGGCGTACCGCCCTCTACACCGCCCTGGTGAACGACGATCCGGTGCTGGCCCACCGGCTCCACCGGGTCGCCGGCGCCTGGTACACGGTGCACGGCCAGCCCGGCGAGGCACTCCGGCAGGCGATCGCCGGCCACGACCACCCGCTCGCCGCCCGGCTGGCCCGGACCCAGGCCGACGCCATCCGGCACAGCCCGGCCCGGACCGTCGCCACCGCCACCACGGCACCGGCGGCACCGGCGCCGTGGCCGCCGTCCTCGCCGTGGCCACCGCCGGACGACGCGGCACTGGGCAGCGCGTGGCAGGCACTCTGCCGTGGCGAACCGGACGCGGCCCGGCGGGCCGTGGACACCGTCGCCCGACCGTCGTACGGGTCGGTGCTGTGCGTCCGCGCGATGATCGAGCTCCAGCAGGGGCACCTCGACCGCGCCGGCCGGCTCGCCGCGCGGACCCGCGCCGTCCTGCATCGCGAGGGGGTCACCGGCTCGCACGACGAGGGCTGGGCGCTGCTCGTCCTCTCCGGCGTGGCCCGGCTCCGCGGCTGCCCGCAGCCCGCGCACCACTACCTCGACGAGCTGCTCGTGGAGGTGTGGCCGGGCACGCCCGCGCTGCTGGCCAACGCGACCTTCCACCGGATCGAGGTGCTGCGCCAGCAGGGCGGGCACGGCCCGGCGCTCGTCGCGCTGGAGCGGCTCATCGCGGAGGAGGCCGACCTCGAGGTCCTGCCGGCATGGGCGCCACGCGCGATGCGGATCCAGCTGCTGCTGTCGGAGGGCCTGCTGCACGACGCGCAACGGCGCTGGGAGGCCGACGCTCAGCTGTTCCCGCCCGTCGTGGCCGACCTCGGCGCCGCCACACTGCTGCTCGCGCACCGGCCCGCCGGCCGGGCGGACCCGCGGGTCGACGAACTGCTGCGCCCCTACCTGGCCGGGCCGACCGGCTGCCTGCCGCACGACGTCGACGTCCGGCTGGTGCTCGCCCACGCGGCGCAGCGCCTCGGGGACACCGCCGCCTCGGCGGGCCTGCTGCGGGAGGCCCGCGAGATCGCCGCCCGGGAGCGGCTGTGGTATCCGTTCACCGTCGATCGGGGGCTGCCACGCCTTGCCGACACCGCACCGGACCGGTCGGCGGTGCCCGCGGTGCTGACCGTGGCCGAGACGGACGTGCTGCGGATGCTCGTGGGCTTCATGACCGTGGCCGAGGTCGCCGCCGCGCTGCGGATCTCGCCGAACACGGTGAAGACGCACACCTCGGCGATCTACCACAAGCTCGGCGTGCACCGCCGCCGCGACGCGATCCGCCGCGCCCGCGAGCTCGGCCTGCTGTGACACGGCGGTCTCAGCGACGGCTCCGGCGGCTCGTGGCGGTCCGGGAGGACTGACGCCCCGTCACGGGCCGGTGCCGGACTCGCGGCCGAGCCACAGCTCCAGGCCGTCGAGCAGGCGCTCCAGCCCGAATGCGAAGCCCTCGTCCCAGATGGCCTCCGGGTCCATGGCCTCGACCCCGCTCTCCCGCCGCCACTGCGCATAACTGGGGTGGTCGGCGGCCACGCTGTCCAGATACGGCTCGAGCTGCTGCGCCATCTTCCGGACCGGCACGCCGGCCTGCCGGCTGCTGTTGGTCGCCGCCGCCACGGTCGTGGCCGAGCCGATGGCGTAGGACGACAGCAGCGAGCTCGCGTGCGAGAGATTCACGCCGGAGAAGCCGGCCGCGCTGAGCAGTGCCACGGTGCGGTCACCGATGCGCATCACGTTGGGGCCCAGGGTCGGCCGCATGCCCAGCTGGCCGATCACCCAGGGATGTCGCAGCAGCATCGCACGCATGCCGGTGACGAGGACGGACGCGCCGATCCGCCAGCCGGTGTCGCCGGCCTCGGGGACGTAGACCTCGGCCATCACCTCGTCGACGGCGAGCTCGAGCAGCTCGTCCTTGTTCGCGACGTACCAGTACAGCGACGTGGCGCCGGAGCCGAGCCGCGTGCCGAGCCGGCGCATGCTCAGCCCGGCCGCGCCCTCGGCGTCCAGCAGCTCGATGGCGGCGCGGACGATCTGTTCGCGACTGAGCGTGGGCTGCTCGCCGCGGGACCGGGGCGGGCGCAGCCACACGGAGCTGGCGTAGGGGTCCGACTGTTGTGGCACGGCTTCACTCTACCGCCCCTCGCACAGTGTTCGAGAGCGATGGTACGGTGTGCGAGATTGCTCGTACACCGTTCGATCGGAGAGCTCCGATGTCCGCTCCTCACCCGCGCCGGTGGCTGATCCTGGGCGTGCTCTGCCTGAGCCTGCTCGTGGTCGTCGTCGACAACATGGTGCTCAACATCGCCATCCCGTCGCTGATCCGCGACCTCGGCGCGAGCGCCTCCGACATCCAGTGGATCATCGATGCGTACATCCTGGTCTTCGCCGGTCTGCTCCTCACCGCCGGCAGCCTGTCCGACCGCCACGGCCGCCGGCGCGGCCTGGTCGTCGGGCTGATCGTGTTCGGCGGCGCGTCGGTGCTGGCCACGCTGTGCCAGACGCCCGGGCAGCTCATCGCGGTGCGCGGCCTGATGGGCGCCGGCGCCGCGTTCCTGATGCCCGGCACGCTGTCGATCCTGACGACGGTCTTCGACGAGGCCGAGCGGAAGAAGGCGATCGCCATCTGGAGTTCGGTGCTGATGGTCGGCGCGCTGGGCGGCCCGACCGCCGGCGGCCTGCTGCTGCAGCACTTCTGGTGGGGATCGGTGTTCCTGATGAACGTACCGATCGCGATCCTCGGCATCATCGCGGCACTCGCGATCATCCCGGAGTCGCGCGGATCGGCGAACCGGCCCGACCTCGTCGGCGCGGCGCTGTCGACCGTCGGCATGGCTGCCCTGGTGTGGGGCGTGATCGCCGCCGCCGCGGACGGCTGGGGCTCGCCGAAGACCGTGGGCGGGTTCGTCGTGGCGGTGGTCGTCCTCACCGCGTTCGCGCTGTGGGAGCGCCGGGTCGCCGAGCCCATGCTGCCCATGTCGCTGTTCCGCGACCGCAACTTCGGCGGGGCGAGCCTCTCGATCGTGCTGCTGTCGTTCTCCGCGGGCGGGGTCATGCTCGCGCTGACGCAGTACCTGCAGTTCGTGCTCGGGTACAGCCCGATGCGGGCCGGCCTGGCGTTCGTACCGATGCTGCTGACCGTGATCGTGTGCAACGGCGTCGGCGTCGTGGTCGACAAGCGGCTCGGCGCCCGCGCCGCGCTTACCATCGGGCTCCTGGTCATGGGGGCCGGCTTCGGGGTGCTCGCCTCGATCGGCCCCGCCGACGGCTACGCGAAGCTGGTCGTCGCGCTGGTCGTGATCGGGGCGGGCAGCGGCACGGCGGGCCCGGCCGCGTACGGCACCCTGCTCGCGGCGCTGCCGCCGGAGCGGGTCGGCGTCGGCTCGGCCGTCAACGACACCGTGCAGCAGGTCGGCGCGGCACTGAGCGTCGCGGTGCTCGGCAGCGTCCTGACCGCCGCCTACGGCGCGGCGGTGCCCGACGACGTCACCGGGCCGGCGCGGGACTCCATCGGCGACGCCATGCGGATCGCGGCCGCCACCGGCGACGGCAACCTGGCCCGCCTGGCGCAGCACGCCTTCGTCGAGGCCATGTCCACCACCGCGATCGTCGGCGTGATCGGCGGCATCGCGGCCGCCGCCGTCGCGGCCGCCGTGCTGCGCCCGAAGCCTGCCCCGGCCGCGGCGCCGGCCACGGGACCGGCATCGGCCGACGACGACGTGCCGGTGGCCGGGTAGCCCGCACACACGAACGGTCCCCGGCCGGGCGGCCGGGGACCGTTCGATGTCACGTGCCAGCGGTGAGCGCCCGGTCAGAGGGTGCTGCGGCGGCCACGGCCGGACAGTCCGGCCACAAGCGCGACGCCGACGGCCGCGAGCAGGACCTGGACCAGCAACTCGCCCCAGTCGACACCCGGGGTGTCGGTGGCGATGCCGATCGCGTTGGCCAGCACGGTCCCGAGCAGCGCGGCGATGATGCCGACAACCATGGTCAGCACGATCGAGATGTTCTGCCGGCCGGGAACCACCAGCCGACCGAGTGCGCCGACGATCAGACCGACGATCAGCGCCGTGATGATACCGGTGACGGTCACCGCTCCTCCTAAGCTCAACCCTGCAATTCCGGTCGATGCTTTGATGCCCGCAGCGGCCGCGCCCGAAACACGCACGCGGCGCACGCGGACCGGGTGCCGGCGACTGATCCGCGCTCACGGCGAGGCATGGCGCGCGGCCCACCTCGGGACCCAGGTCTTCGCCTCGTGGCGCCTGAACATTCTCGAGCGGATGTACATGCGGAGCGCGGCCAGGCCGGGATGGGGGTTGTCACGGCGCCAGATCAGGGAGTGCGGATAAACCGGCGTCGGGTCACGGACCGGGATACGGCGCAGGTCGTAGTGCGCCGGCCAGACGAGCCGGGTCAGCTCGCCGACGAGACTGGTCAGCGTCGAGGAGTCCGCGACCACGTCGAGCAGGTGGTCGGTGCCGAAGTTGGGGCCGATCGCCTCGATGGTCAGCCCGAACGCGGCGGCGAGGTCGTCGTAGTACGTGGCCCACTCGGTGCCGGGGACGATGCCGGGGATCCAGATCCGGTGCCCGGCAAGCTGGGCGGGCGCGACCGAGCGGGCCCCGGCCAGCCGGTGGCCCGGCCCGGTGAGCAGCTGATGCGGGTCGTCCAGGACGCGGGCGGTGCTGATGCCCTCCGGGAGCCGGCCGGCGGGCACCGGGACCGCGCGGAACGTGGCGTCGATCGTTCCGGACCGGACGGCGTCGATGGCCGCGTCGACGTCGCAGTCGGCGAGCGTCACGACGTCGAGCTCGGTCTCGGGGTGTGCGCGGTGGAAGTCGCGCACCAGCGCCGCCGGTCCGATCCGCAGGTTGAGCACGTCGACGCGGAGCGCGCGGCTGCCGGGGCGCACCGAGGTGACGGCACGCGCCTCCACCCTGAGCAGTTCGCGGGCGTGCGGCAGGAACGCCTGGCCGTCGACGGTGAGCTGGACGCCGCGAGCGGTGCGGGTGAACAGCCGCACGCCGAGGTCCTTCTCCAGGATGGCGATGCGCTTGGAGACGGCCTGCTGGCTGATGCCCAGCCCGGCCGCGGCCTCGCTGAAGTATCCGTCCTCCATGACGGCGACGAAGGCGCGGACCGCGCCGAGATCGAGGTCCACAGCTATCGGTTGTGACTCGGCGGCGTGTCGGTTGTTGGACAACCCTACCTGCTCTCGGATCGAATGCTCGGGTCGCAGGGCAGCCTACAACTGGAAGGCGTGGTTGTCGGTGAAGAGTTTCGTGCACCTCCACGTACACACCGAGTACAGCATGCTCGACGGGGCAGCCAAGATCGGTCTGCTCATGGACGAGGTGGCCCGCCAGGACATGCCGGCCGTGGCGATGAGCGACCACGGCAACGTGCACGGGGCGTACGAGTTCCACCAGGCGGCACGGAAGGCCGGGATCAGGCCGATCATCGGCATCGAGAGCTACGTGGCGCCCGCCTCGCGGCACCACCGCAGGCCGGTGTACTACAGCGACGATCTCACGTTGCGCCGCTCGGACGACGAGACCGGCGCGGGCGGTGACGTCTCCGGGCGGGGGCTGTTCACGCACCTGACGATGTGGGCGGCCGACGCCGGCGGCCTGCGCAACCTGTTCCGCCTGCAGTCCCGGGCGTGGCTGGAGGGGCACGTCCAGAAGTACCCGCGTATGGACGACGAACTGCTCGCCGAACACGGCCGGGGCATCATCGCCACGACCGGCTGCCCGTCCGGGGAGGTGCAGACACGGCTGCGGCTCGGCCAGTACGACCGGGCCGTGGCGGCCGCCGCGCGGTACCGCGACATCTTCGGCAGGGACAACTACTTCCTGGAGCTGATGGACCACGGCCTCGCCATCGAGCGGCGGGTCCGCGACGATCTCCTGCGGATCGGCCGGGACCTCGGCCTGCCGCCGCTGGCCACCAACGACGCGCACTACGTCACGGAGGACCGGGCGGCGGCGCACGACGCGCTGCTGTGCGTCGGCACCGGCACGCGGCTCGCCGACACCGACCGCTTCCGGTTCAGCGGCAGCGGCTACTACATCAAGTCCGCCGCGCAGATGCGGGCGCTCTGGGACGCCGAGGTGCCCGGCGCGTGCGACAACACGCTGCTCGTCGCCGAGCGGATCGGCGACTACGGCGAGGTGTTCGCCCACCGCGACCTGACGCCCCGCTTCCCCGTCCCCGAGGGCGAGAGCGAGTCCAGCTGGCTGCGCCGGGCGACCCTGGACGGAGCGCGCCGGCGGTACGGTGACCCGCCGCCGCGGGAGGTGCTCGACCGGATCGACTACGAGCTGTCGGTCATCGAGGCCATGGGCTTTCCCGGCTACTTCCTGGTGGTCGCCGACATCTGCCGGCACGCCCGCGAGCACGGCATCGGCCTCGGCCCCGGCCGCGGCTCGGCCACCGGCTCGATCGTCGCCTACTGCACGGGCATCACCCAGCTCGACCCGATCGAGCACAAGCTGATCTTCGAACGCTTCCTCAACCCCGAGCGCATCACCATGCCGGACGTCGACCTCGACTTCGACGACCGGCGGCGCGACGAGATGATCGACTACGTCACGCGAACGTACGGCGACGACCGGGTCTGCCAGATCGTCACGTTCGGCACCATCAAGGCCAAGGCCGCCGTCAAGGACTCATGCCGTGTGCTGGGCCTGCCGTACGCGCTCGGCGACCGGATCACCAAGGCGTTCCCGGCGGCGGTCGGCGGCAAGGAGATCCCGCTCGCCGCCATCCACGACAAGGACCATCCGCGCCACGGCGAGGCCGCCGAACTGCGCCGGATGTACGAGGACGACGCCGACGTGCGACGGGTCATCGACACCGCGACCGGCATCGAGGGCCTGACCCGCGGCACCGGCATCCACGCCGCGGGCGTGATCCTGTCCAGCGAGCCCCTGATCGACGTCATACCGCTGGTCAGGCCCAAGGCCGACGGCCCGGTCCTCACCGGCTTCCCCTTCACCCAGGCCGAGGACATGGGCCTGCTGAAGATGGACTTCCTCGGCCTGCGCAACCTCACCGTCATCGGCGACGCGATCGCCAACGTCCGCGCGAACAAGGGCGTCGACATCAACATCCTCGACGTCCCCCTCGACGACGCCACGACCTACGAACTGCTGGCACGCGGCGACACGCTCGGGGTCTTCCAGCTCGACGGCGGCGGCATGCGGGTCCTGCTGCGGCTCATGCAGCCCACGACGTTCACCGACATCGCCGCGGTCAACGCGCTCTACCGGCCCGGCCCGATGGAGATGAACGCCCACACGAACTACGCCCTGCGCAAGACCGGCAAGCAGCCGGTCGAGCCGATCCACCCCGAGCTCGCGGACGTCCTCGAGCCGATCCTGGGCGACACCTACCACCTGGTCGTCTTCCAGGAGCAGGTCATGGCCATCGCCCAGCAGCTCGCCGGATACTCCCTCGGCGCCGCCGACATGCTGCGCCGCGCCATGGGCAAGAAGAAGAAAGAGGTCCTGGACGCCGAATGGGACCGCTTCCGCACGGGCATGACCGAGCGCGGCTACTCCACCGAGGCGATCAAGGCCGTCTGGGACGTGCTGGTGCCGTTCAGCGGCTACGGGTTCAACAAGTCGCACACGGCCGGCTACGGCCTGGTCTCGTACTGGACCGCGTACCTCAAGGCCAACCACCCCAGCGAATACCTGGCGGCGCTGCTCAGCTCCGTGGGCGACGACAAGGACAGGATGGCCGTCTACCTGTCGGACTGCCGGCGGCTGGGGGTCAGGGTGCTGCCGCCGGACGTCAACGCCAGCCGGCTGGACTTCGCCGCCGTCGGCTCGGACATCCGCTTCGGGCTGGGCGCCGTGCGCAACGTCGGCGCCGGGGTCGTCGACGCCGTCATCGCCGCCCGGGAGGCCGGCGGCCCGTACACCGACTTCAACGACTTCCTCACCAGGGTCCCGTCCGTGGTCTGCAACAAGCGCGTCATCGAGTCGCTGGCCAAGGCCGGCGCGTTCGACAGCCTGGGGCACCACCGCAGAGCCCTGGTCGCGGTCCACGAGCAGGCCGTCGACGCGGTCGCCGGCCTCAAGCGGAACGAGGCCCACGGCCAGGACTCGCTCTTCGGCGGGCCGGGCCGGCACGACGCGTTCGCGATCGCGATCCCCACAGGCGAGTGGGACCGGGCCACGCTGCTCACCTTCGAGCGGGAGATGCTCGGCCTGTACGTCTCCAGCCACCCGCTCGACGGCGTCGAACCCGTCCTGGAGGCCAACCGCGACACCACCGTCGCCGACCTCCTGGCCTCCGGGCGGCAGGACGGTACGGCCCGGATCAGCGGCATCGTCTCCGGCCTGCAACGCAAGGTCACCAAACAGGGCAACCCGTGGGCGATCGTCACCCTCGAGGACCACGACGCCGCCGTGGAGTGCCTCGTCTTCCCCAAGACCTACGCCCTCCACGGCGAACTGCTGGCCCAGGACCGGGTGATCGCGGTGCGGGGGCGCGTCAACGTGCGCGACGAGACGACGAGCCTCTACGTCGAGGACGTCACCCTCCTCGACGTCTCCCGGGCCGGGACCGAGCCCGCCGTGGTGATCTCGATGCACGAGGCGCAGGTGAGCCCGCGGCTCGTCCACGAGCTCAAGCGGGTCCTCACCAGCCATCCCGGCCGGTCGCCCGTGCACGTCCGCCTGGACCGGCACGGCAGCGGAAGCGTGCTGCTGCACCTCAAGCCGTTTCGGGTCAACCCGGAGCCGGCGTTCTACGGCGACGTCAAGGCACTGCTCGGCGCGGACGCGGTCGCCCGCGCATGACCGGCGACCGGCCGTGCCACCGCTGCGGCACCGACAGCGTCGTCGCCGTCCTGCGCCTGCCCCACACCTGGACGAACGCTGCGGGCGACCCGGTCCCGGTCATCCGGGAGGTCCACCTGTGCGCGCACTGCGACGCCGGCGACATCGCCCGGCTCACGCGGGCGTTGCTGCCCTGGCTCGACCGGGCGCGACCGCCGGAGCCGGACGAGCGGGCATGGCAGGCCGACGTCGACGCCTGGCATCGCGGCGACCTCTGAGCGCCCGGCGGAATCGTCGTACCCGTCGAGGCGGTGGTCGCCGACCCCGACATGCTGGCCGGCCGTCCGGCGCGATGTTCGGGGCCCGGCGGACGCCGGCCGGACAGCCGGCCCTGGAGCCTCACCGGCGCGGGAGCGCGTTGTGCAGCCGGATGCCGCTGAAACCGACGGTGCTGGCGACGACCGCGTCCCAGAACGGCCACAGGTTCGGCAGCAGGCGCAGCTGGATGCCGGCCTCGGCGTGGAGCTGGAGCAGGTCGCCGACCGGCTCGGGCGGGCCCAGCGGGGTCACCGGTGCCGTCGCGACGTGGGCGTGCGACTCGGGACCGCCGCCGCCGAAGGGGACGAACCGGTCGGCGGGCAGCCGGTAGGCATACAGGCGCACGGTGCGCATGGCCTCCAGCCAGCCGAACTCTATGGCGTGGACCCGGTCGCCGCACCCGGCGCCGATGATGCGCTCGCGGTCCTCGCCGGTGGTGGTCTCCGTCACCCACGCCATGCCGCGCGGGCACTGCCGCGGGAACCAGTAGTCGGGCGCCCGCGTGTGGTCGACGGCCCAGACGTAGGCCTCCGGTTGCTGCGCGGTTGCGGCCACGTGCGGCACGAAACGCGTGATCGTCGGGTCCTCGGAGAAGTGCAGCACCTGGCCGGGTTCCGGTCGCATCCGACATGCATACCCGACGGACCGCCGCCGTGGCGGGCACAATGGACATATGCCGTTGCCGCTGCCCCGCCCCTCCGCCGTCGTCGATCTCGCCTTCGCCGCCGGGAAGGCGGCCGGGAGAGCCGTCGACGCCGCCGGCAAGGCGGCCGGAATGGCCGTCGACGCCGCCGGCAAGGCCGCCGAGACGGCCGTCGGCACGGCCGCCGTCGTGGTCGCGCTGCCGGGCCGGGTCCTGCGGCTCGTCGACGGGGCCGAGGTGCTGATGGCCCGCGCCACCGCCGCCCTCGACGCGGCTGAGCAGGCCGTCGCGGACGCCCGGGCCCTGACCGCCACGGCCGCCGACCTCGTCGATCAGGTCCGCACCGTCACCGGCACAGCCGCGGGCATCGTGGACGACGCCCGCACGATCACCACCACAGCCGGCGGCATCGTCGAGGACGCCCGCACGCTCACCGCCGCCTCCGCCGGTGTCGTCGAGGAGGCCCGCACCATCACCACGACGGCTGCCGGCATCGTGGACGAGGCGGCGCAGGCGTCGGCGGCGGCCGCCGCGGTCGTCACGCAGGCGGCACGGACCGCCGGCACGGCCGATGAGCTGCTGAGCGCCTACGAGCCAGGGCTGCGCCGGTTCGTCGACAACCTGTCGCCCGAGGAGATCGACGCCGCGATCCGGATGATCGACGAGCTGCCCAAGCTCGCCCACCATCTCAACACCGACGTCATGCCGATCCTGGCCACGCTCGACCGGGTCGGGCCGGACATCCACGAATTGCTCGGCGTGACCCGCGACCTGCGCCAGGCCATCGTAGGCATCCCGGGCTTCGCGATGCTGCGCCGCCGCGGCTCGGCCGGCGAAAGCTAGTGCGGTGTCCACTAACGTTCGCCGGGTTGAGCCGTGACGATTTTGTCGTACGTGTGTGCTAGAACATTGGTGTGCCTCGATGTCGAGAACCGGACGCGCCGCGGGTGGTGTACCGCACCGCCAGGGTTGGCTTGCGGCTGACCCGAGCCCAGCGGAAGCGGTGTTACGGGCTGTTACGTTCGGCCGGTGACGTGTGGGCGTGCGTGCTGGAACTCAACGGGCGGCGCCGGCAGCGTGGCGATGTGCCGTTGGTGTCGTCTCAGGCGCTGTGCCGGGAGTTGGCGGCGTCCGGTCCGGGCACGTTCGGTGACCTGGACACGACTGGGGCGCGATCGGTGCTGCGCCGTTTCTCCGACGCCTGGTTCGGCACCGTGTCGCCGGGGTCGACCTCGGTGTCATCCACCCCTACGCGGTGGCCGGCCCGGACGGGCACGGGCTGCTGGTGTCCGGGCGGGCGATCCGCGCTGAGCACCGCATGCACCTGGCCGACACCAAAACCCGCCGCCGCGCCACCGCCGCCCACGCCCCCAGGCCCGGCCGGCGCGGCTCCCGGCGGTGGCGCAAGACCCGCCGCCGCGCCCGGCTCGTCGAAGCCCGCCACCGCCGCCGAATCCGCCAAGCCGGGCACGAGGCCGCGAAGACCGTGATCGGGTGGGCGGTGCAGCACCGGGTCGGAACCCTGACCGTCGGCGACCCGCGCGGCGTCCTCAACCTGGATGCGGGGCGGCGGCACAACCTGCGGCTACGGCAGTGGCAGATCGGCCGGGCCATCGCGATCCTGCGGGACAAGGCCGAACTGGCCGGCATCGTCCTGCATCTGGTCGACGAGCGTGGTACCTCCTCCACCTGTCCCGCCTGCCGCCAGCGCGTCCGCAAACCCGCCGGGCGGACGATGACCTGCGGCTTCTGTAACCTTTCCGGGCACCGTGACCTGTTCGCGGCCGCCACCATCGCCACCCGCACCCCGACCGGGGCAGGCGGCGGCACCGCCACCACGACAGCAGCAGTGTTGCCGTGTGTGGTCACGCACCGTCGAGCGGGACGGCACCTCCCCGGTGCCGGACCGTCCCGGCGTGACCCCCGCCGACCACATCGGCAAGCAGGGTCCGTTGGCCGGCTGAGGCCCGCCCCACCACCACCCGAAACGGTGATGGCGGTGGGGAGTCGCTCGACCGCACCCGCGGGCGAGGAACCACAAACACCACCACGACCCGGTCAACGTTTGTGGTCACAGCACTAGAGAGATCGCACCGCCCGCAACGCCTCGATCCCCGACGATCCACCCGGGCCGGCGGCAGTCGCCACCTCACCTCTTCGTTGTCCGGCGACCCCTGACCCCGCATACTTGCGGCCATGTCACACCGGGAGCGCCTGGAGCTCGCCGGCCGGCACGTGGTCACCCTCACCTGGACCGGCGGCGACTTCCCGTGGGTGCACGGCAGCTGGGAGCCGGGCCCCGGCTTCCCGCTCCTGGAGGCGTTCCTGCGACCGTCCACCGTGGACGGCCGGCTCCATCTGGACGACAACACCCTCGCGGCGGAGCACCCGCCACAAGAATGGCTGCTGACCGCCGAGGGCGAGGAGCCGGTCTTCCTGCACACGCTCGTGCTCTCCCCCGGCGGTCACGCAGCGTGGCGGTTCGGCCCGGATCCGTCGGACGTCGGCTGACCCCTGACACGGCCCGGGCCGGTGACGGCTACCGCGCGGCCCGGCACCTGGCCGGGTAGCGGCAGACGTCAGGACCAGCGGCGCAGGGCGGCGGCGATCTGGGCGACGGCGACCGGTGCGGCGTCGAAGCGGGCGAGCTTGCGCGGGAAGTTGTGCACCATGCCCTGAAACCGTGTGGACACGACGGGCACGCCCGCGTTCATCAGCGCCGCCGCATACCGCTCGCCCTCCGGGCACAGCACGTCGAGCTCCGCGGTGATGACGACGGCGGGCGGCAGGCCGGTGAGGTCGGCGCGGAGCGGGTCGAGGTCGGGGGTGGCCCGGTCGGTGCCGGGCGGCGCGTAGGCGTCCCAGAAGAACCGCATCTCGTCGCGGTGCAGGCCGTAGCCGTCGAGGTCCGGGTAGGCCATGGCCGGGTCGATGACCGGGCAGATGAGGACCTGCGCGACGAGGGGCCGGCCGGCGTCGCGGGCGCGGCGGGCGGTGACGGCCGCGAGGTGGCCGCCGGCCGAGTCACCGGCGACGCCGACGCGGGACGGGTCCAGGCCGTCGGGGTGGGTGTGCACCCAGTCGAGGGCCTTGGCCAGGTCGTCGAGCGCCGCCGGGAACGGGTGCTCGGGCGCGCGGCGGTAGTCGACCGCGAGGACCGCCCAGCCGGTCTGCGCGGCGAGTTCCCGGCAGAATCCGTCGTGCGTGTCGAGGTCACCGAGCACCCAGCCGCCGCCGTGGGCGTAGAGCAGGACGGGCCGGGCGCCGGCCGTACCGTCGCGGAACAGGCGTGCCGGAACACCGCCCGCGTCGACGTCGGTCACACTGCTGATCTCCCGCCCGGGACCGACTTCGTCGGGGACCGCGTCGACCATGCTGCGGCGGACGGCGGCGAGGTTGTCGAGCGCCAGCGGCTCGCGCTTCTGAACACCGAGGGCGGCGCGGGCCTGCGGGTGCAGCCGGGAGGGTTCCATACGCCCGAGTATCCCGTAGCGTGGGAACGTAACCGCACCGATGCAGGTGCTGCCCGAGGGCTGGAACCGCTGCCTCGCGGTGGCCGCCCACCCAGACGACCTGGACGCCGCGCGTGACGCCGGCAACCGCTGGATCTTCCCGGAGCCGGCCGACGAGGGCCTGGAGTCGTGGAACGGCGTGCGGTTCGTCTGCTTCGCCGGTGCCGACCGGTCGACCCACGGCGTGGACGTCACCGGCGAGCCGCTGCAGGCGGGCATCCGCTCGCTGGCAGCGCATGCGGAATACACGAAGGGGCCCGGCGCCGGCGGCCCCGAGCCGGGACCGTTCCTGACCTGGATGGCCAAGTTGGGCGGCCCGGCCATCGGCGTCGAGGCAGCGGTGCTGTTCGACGTCTCCATGCTCCGCTTCGAGGGCCCGCCGCCGTGGGAGCCGACCGGCTGACCGGCACCTGCCCCGGTTCGCGAGCACCAGCACGGCCCGCGCCCGGCCTGACCCGGGTTGCTTGATCATCGGAAACATCTGGCTGTCCAGGCAGCCCGAAGTTCCCTTGATCTACGAACCGCAGCCGCACCACCCGGCCGCGCTCAACCTGTCGGCGCGACCGGTGGACGGTGGCAGGGATGGCGAGCGGTCAGACCAGGCGGCGGATCTCGCCGTGCGTGCGGTAGAAGCCGCCGCGGGTGGCCTCGCGGATGCCGGTCACGACGTAGCGGGCGCTGGGCTCGCGGATGCCCTTCGGGAACTGGACCTGCCAGTCGTTGTGGTAGCCGGGGCTGACGACGCGGATCCGCAGCCGGCCGCCCTGCTCGACGCACTCGACGATGACACCGTCGGCCGGGTCGGAGATGACCTCGACCGTCGTGGACGGGGCGACGGCGTCCATCCTCGGCGCCTTCACGTCGACGTATTCCGGCACGACGCCCTGCTCGGCCGCCCGCACCGCGCTCTCGCTGGCGTCGATGCAGGCCAGCGACCCGTCGGTGGTGACGATGTAGAGCTTCTCGTTGTGGTACTGCATCGAGTAGGCACTGCCGCAACCGGTGCCGAGCTTCCACAGCCGGTTGCCCGCGGCGTCGAAGCAGTAGACCGACGAGCGGTAGTCGCCGGCGAAGACGTAGCGGCCGTCGGGCGAGGTCGCGTTGGAGAAGATGGTGTTGTCGCAGCGGTAGGTCACGCCCGTCGAACCGTCCTTGCCGAAGGACAGCACCGAGTTGGACGACATGCCGGCGTAGAGCATGTTGCCCTCCTGCCAGCCGAACAGAACCGCGCCCTGGGTCGACTGATACCACCGCTCGGCGCCGGTGCGCCAGTCATAGCTGGTGACGCCCTTGCTGTGGCCGTGGTGCACCGCGTTGGCGTCGCAGCGGACCATCCAGCCGCTGGCGCCCTTGCTCTTCTTGCGCCACAGGAACTCGTCCTCGTGGTCGATGGCGCAGACGCCGCCCTTGTCGTCGGAGACGCCGAGGATGCCGTCGTGGATGTCGAGCCAGTAGATGTCGATGTCGGGGGCGATCGCGTAGGCCAGCCGCGGCACCTTGCCGGACAGGTCGTAGACGTTGCCGTCGTCGCAGCCGGCGTAGATCCACGCGTCGTCGGCGACGATGCACTTGACCCCGTCGGGCAGCTGGAACTGCCGCTCGACCGTGGCGTCGTGGCGCAGCACGGTGATCGTGCCCTTCTCGTTGCCGACCATGCACACGTCGTCGTCGATGAAGATGCCGAAGGCGGGAGCGCCCGACCGGTATTTCCACAGCACCGGCGCCGTCTTGGCCGTCGACTGCTGGCTGACGATCTGCCGCCGGGTCACCGAGCGCGGCGCCCGCTGGCCGGGCACGGCGGGCGCGTAGCCCTTGCGGACCTTCTCCCCGATCTTCTTCGCCGCCTCCGTCTGCGCCTTCGAGGAGTCGTTGTAGGTGGTCTTCTTGACCTGGCCGGTGTCGCCGATCCGCCCGTATCGGACCGTCATCTCGGTGCCGTCGACGGTGACCTCGTAGAACTTGTGCGCGGTGCCGGTGTCCTCGGACAGCTCGAGATAGGTCGTCTGGGCCATCGATGAAGTGCCTTCCAGGTGAGGGGGTCGAGGGGCGGCGTCAGCCTAGCGACCCGGTACGACAAAAATGGAGCCGTGCTGCATCTGAGGGTCATCAGCCCGCTCGAGCTGACGGAGAAGCCTGACGCGCTCTCCTGGGTCGTCGGCTTCTTCGCGGGTGTCCGCACCCTGCTCGTCCAGCGCTGGTGGTGGCGTCGTCGTGTCTGACCTGCGCACCGCCCTCGACGCGGTCCTGGCGGACGTGCCGCCCGCGCGGCTGGCGGACTCGGTGCGGCGGCTCATCGCCGACTACCGCGGCGGGCGCCCGGCCGAGGAGCCGCTGCTGCGGAACATGGTGGATGCGACGGCCTACGCGGCGTACCGGATGCCCGCGACCCATGCCGCCGTCACCGCCGCGCTGCGGCACCTGCCGCCGATCGGGCCGCGGAGCCTGCTCGACCTCGGTGGCGGCACAGGCGCGGCGGCCTGGGCGGTGGCGGACGTCTTCGGCACCGTCGGCACGACGATCCTCGACCAGGTGCCGGAGGCGCTGAAGCTCGGTCAGCGGATCGCGAAGGGCCGCCTGGAGGCGGACTGGCGGCAGTGGCGGCTCGGTGACGAAGCGCCGGACGAGGCCGATCTCGTGACGGTGTCGTACGTGCTGACGGAGCTGACGGAGGAGGACCAGCGCTCGCTCGTCGGGCTGGCCGCCGGGGCGGCACGGCAGGCCTTGGTCGTCGTCGAGCCGGGGACTCCCCAGGGGTACCGCCGGATCCTCACGGTGCGGGACCAGCTCCTCGCGGCGGGGTGGACGGTCGCGGCGCCCTGCCCGCACCAGCTCGCCTGCGGCATGCGGGGCCGGGACTGGTGTCACTTCTCGGCCCGGGTCAACCGCTCGGCGCTGCACCGGCGGCTGAAGGACGCGCAGCTGGGCCACGAGGACGAGAAGTTCTCGTTCGTCGCCGCGACCCGCACGCCGAGCGGGACGGAGGGCCGGATCGTGCGGCATCCCACGTTCCGTAAGGGACTCGTCACGATGCAGGTGTGCCGGGAGGACACCGTCGTCGGGCCGGTGCTGGTGTCCAAGCGGGAGGGGTCGCGGTACAAGGCGGCCAGAGACGCCGAGTGGGGCGACCGATGGCCGCCCCACTCGTCAGGTTCCGAACCGGACTAGACCTGGTCCGCCACGAAGGTCGAGACGTAGGCCAGCGCCGCGTTCCAGTTGATGGTCAGCTCGTTCGTCGACCACGACTTGATGTCGTCGATATAGCACAACTGCGGCTTGCAGCCGCGCAGCTGGGCCGACGCGACCTCGTCCTGCAGCTGCGAGTTCGGTCCACCGGCGAGGGTGCCGCGCGGCGGGTTCGGCAGCTTCGGGTCGAGCTGGTTCGCGTACCAGCGGCTGTGCTGGTTCTTCGACGCCTTCTCGCCGTAGCCGGTGACGTACGACTGGTTCAGCGCGTTGCGGCCGAACAGGTAGTCCATGCCGGACAGCACGCCGTCGCGGTACTTCTGCTCACCGGTCAGGTCGAACGCGGCCGCGACGACGGCCAGGTTGTTGAGCATCTGGGCGTTGGAGGCCCAGTCGTAGCCGCCGTTGGGCGCGTAGGCCTGGCCGTACGCCTGCTCGGACACGATCTTCAGGTGCCGGTCGGCACCCGCCACGACGGACTCGCGCACCCGCTCCCGGTCCGGGAGCTTGTTGTCGATCGTGGCCAGGTCGAGCCGGCCGAGCGCGGCGGTGTTCTGCCAGTCGAAGGCGCGGTCGAAGACGTCGGCCTGGTGCACCGTCGAGTCCGTCACGTCCCCGGCGTACTGCTTGTCGCCCGTGGTGATGTAGAGCTCCGCGGCGGCCCAGTAGAACTCGTCGGAGACGTTGGTGTCGCCGTAGGCGCCGCCGCCGACGCCGTCGGAGTCCGGCGCGTACATGGTCGGGTTGGCCTTGGCGGCCGCGTACGCCTTCTTCGCCGCTCCGAGCAGCTTCTCGGAGTAGGCCTTGTCGTACTGGGCGAAGACCCGGGCGCCCTGCGCGGCGGCCGCCGCCAGGTTCAGGGTCGCCGCGGTCGACGGCGGGCGCAGCTGGCGCTGCTCGGTGTCCGCCGCCGGATCCATCGGCAGCCCGGTCCAGGCCACGTCGTGGATCTTGTGGTGGGCCATGCCGGCGAGCTGCTCACCGTCCGGCACCTGCATCTTCATGAGGAAGTCGAGTTCCCAGCGCGCCTCGTCGAGCACGTCCGGGGTCTCGCCGCCCGTCTCGGGGATGCGCAGCGCACGGGCCTGCGCCGCCTTCGGCGAACGCTCGTAGCTGCTCATCAGCTGGGCGACGGAGATGCCGCCGTTGACGACGTACTTGCCGTGGTCGCCGGCGTCGTACCAGCCGCCCGTGACGTCGAGCGTGTAGTCGCAGCTGCCCGGGGCGCACGGGACCTTCGTGTCGCCGCCGTTGGCGGTGTCGGCGGTGTGGCCGGCCTTGCGGCCGTAGCCGGGCGCGATGTCGTTGGAGATCTCAATGCCGCTGCGCTGCGGGTAGAAGAACGACAGCGAGTCGATGCCCAGCTGCTTGTACGCCTTCGGGTCCAGGTCGAAGGGCAGGCTCGCCTTGCCGTCGACCTCCAGCGTGTAGGTGTTGCCGGTTCCGCGGTACGAGCTGAAGTCCACCACGTGGGTGTTCTGGCCCGAGCTGTCGTCCATGCCGTGCGGCTCGGACTCACCGGACGCGACGACCTTGCCGGCCTTGTCCTTCAGTTCCCACTTCAGCGGCTGTTGGGAGTCGGAGATGACCGTGGCCCGCTTCGGGCCGTCCGGCAGGTAGCCGACCTGGTTGACCCGGACAGGGGTGTCCGGGATCTGGTCCGGCGTGGCCGGGAACGCGTAAGCGCTGCCGTCGTTGGCACCACCGGTTCCGGGCAGGCCGCTGTCACGGCCGGCGAAGGCGATGGGCAGTGCCACCGCGGGGATCGCCACGATCGCCGCAATGGCGGCCAATCGGGCTTTTCGCGAAAGGACAGGCAGGCGCACCAGCTCTCCTTTGGATCGGGTGAGGGAGGTAGCGCGGCATCCCGACTCCCAGGGGAGAAATCGGGTGATTGGCCACGCGTTTGGGCGAAGCTACCGATCCAAAGAAGGGAAGAAAAGGACATAAACCCCTGAATGTGATCCGGGTCACAATCGGGAATGGGGTTTGGCACATTTCCTCCTACAGTTGTAGGAAGACCTGGTCAGCGCCCTGTTGATGTCGTGGTGGCGGCAGGCCGGAGCCCGCCGGAGAGGGTCTCGAAGGCCGTATCGACGAACTCACCCAGCTCGCGGCCCGCGGGGTCGAACGCCCAGCGGAACACGGCCACCCGGAGCGCGGCGGTCACCGCGGCAGCCAGGAGCATCGGATAACCGTCGTCGGCGGAGGCTCCGACCCGGGCCGCGACCGCCGCCGCCATCCCGCGCTCGGCCTCGGCACCGGCGGCGACGAGCGACGGCAGCAGCTGCCGGTTGGCCATCACGACGTTGAGCCGCAGCAGCCACAGCTCACGGTCGGCCTGCATCCGCGCGACGGCGGGCCGCAGCGCGACGCGCACGGCGGCCAGTGGCGGATCCCCGGCCGGCACCGCCGCGAGCAGCTCGGCGAACTCGCCCGGCGACACGAAGTGATCGCCGGTGAGCGGCTCCTCCTTCGTCGCGAAGTAGTTGAAGAAGGTGCGGGTCGAGACGCCGACCGTGGCGCAGACGTCCTCGACCGTCGTGTGCTCGAGCCCCCGCCCGGCGACCATCTCGAGCGCCGCGACCATCAGGGCGTGACGGGTCTGCTGCTTCTTGCGCTCCCGCAGGCCGCCCGACTCGGTCACGATGCGAATATGCCAAATTTCTTCACGATGTGCAAGTTTGCATGCTGTGAAAGTACACGTATATGCCTTGCGAGGCATATACTCGGCCGGAGCCGACGAGGACTGGAGGAGCCATGTTCGATCCCGGACCGCCCGCCGAGGTGGGATACGGCCAGGCCGACGACGGGCGCTGGGTGCTGCGGTTCGTCCGCGACCTGCGCCACCCGCCGGAGAAGGTCTGGCGGACCCTGACCGTGCCGGACCTGCTCGCGAAGTGGGCACCGTTCACCGCCGACCGGGACCTCGGCAGCACGGGGCCGGCGACGCTGACCATGATCGACGGCGACGAGACCGTGCCGCTGGCCACGGAGGTGCGGTCGGCCGAGCCGCCGAAGCTGCTGGCCTACAGCTGGGGCGACGACCTCCTGCGGTGGGAGCTCTCCCCCGCCGGCGACGGGACGCGGCTGACACTGTGGCACACCCTGGCCGACCGGGACTTCGTGCCGAAGGTCGCGGCCGGCTGGCACCAGTGCGTGCGCGTCATGGAGCTGATGCTCGACGACACGCCGCACCCGCCGGTGCGGGGCCAGGCCGCCCTGAACTACGGCTGGGCCGAGCTCGAGGCGTCCTACCGCAAGACCCTCGACCTCTGACCGAGCACTCTACACGGCATGTATACACATCATGTATACATGCCGTGTAGAGTGCTCGGCATGTCCATCAGCCAAGCGTTCCTGGGGCTGCTCGAGGCCCACCCCCGGCATGGTTACGACCTGAAGCGCGCCTATGACGAGCGCTTCGGCGCCGACCGGCCGCTCGCCTACGGGCAGGTCTACGCCACACTTTCCCGCCTGCTGAAGCACGGCCTCGTGATCGTCGACGGCGTCGAGCCCGGTGAGGGACCGGACCGCAAGCGATACGCGATCACCCCGGCCGGCATCGCCGACGTCGAGCGGTGGCTCGGGCAGCCGGAGAAGCCCGAGCCCTATCTGCAGAGCACCCTCTACACCAAGGTGATCCTGGCGCTGCTGACCGGCCGGCCCGCCGCCGAGATCCTCGACACCCAGCGCTCCGAGCACCTGCGGCTGATGCGCGAGCTGACCCGCCGCAAGGCCGCCGGAGACCTGGCCGACCAGCTCGTGTGCGACCACGCCCTGTTCCACCTCGAGGCCGACCTGCGCTGGCTGGAGCTGACCGCCGCCCGCCTCGACGAGCTGGCGGGGACGGTGCGCTCATGACGCCGCCCACAACGCCGCTGCTGTCGGCCGAGAACCTGACGAAGACGTTCGGCACCACGCCGGCCCTCGCGGGCGCGTCGATGTCGATCGCGCCCGGCGAGATCGTCGCCGTCATGGGGCCGTCCGGCTCGGGCAAGTCGACGCTGCTGCACTGCCTCGCGGGCATCGTGCGGCCCGACTCGGGCGTGGTGCGCTACCGCGACCGCGAGCTGTCGGCCATGTCCGACGCCGGGCGTAGCGCCCTGCGGCGCGGCGAGTTCGGGTTCGTGTTTCAGTTCGGGCAGCTGGTGCCCGAGCTCACCTGCCTGGAGAACGTCGCCCTGCCGCTGCGGCTGGACGGCATGCGGCGCCGGGAGGCGCAGCGCCGGGCCGCCGGATGGCTGGACCGGCTGGAGATCGACGACGTGGCCGGGAAGCGCCCCGGCGAGGTGTCCGGCGGGCAGGGGCAGCGGGTCGCGGTGGCCCGGGCGCTCGTCACCGGCGCGCGGGTGGTGTTCGCCGACGAGCCGACGGGGGCGCTCGACTCGCTCAACGGCGAGCGGGTCATGAAGCTGCTCACCGCCGCGGCACGGGAGAACGGCGCGGCCGTGGTCCTGGTGACCCACGAGCCGCGGGTCGCCGCCTGGTCCGACCGGGAGGTCGTGGTCCGCGACGGCAAGGCCCTCGACCTGGAGCGGGTCGCATGAGGCTCACCCGCGCGCGGCGCTGGATCTCGGAGGTCGGGCTCGGTGCCCGGCTCGCCCTCGGTGGCGGGCGGGAAGGGCTGCTGCGCACCGGCCTGACGGCCGTCGGGGTCGCACTGGGCGTGACCGTGCTGCTGCTGGCGGCCTCGGTGCCGACGATACTGTCGGGAAGGACGGCGCGCGACCAGGCACGGAACGACACCTATTACGGCGTCGTCACGCCGCGGTCCGACCGCATCGTGCGCTCACTGTCTGTCGAGGACTCCTTCCGCGGGCACCCCGTCCGCGGAAGGTTCGTCCAGCCGGAGGGCGCGCATCCGGTCCTGCCGCCCGGCGTTCGGTCGCTCCCGCCGGCCGGTTCGATGCTCGTCTCCCCCGCCATGAAGCAGCTCCTCGACTCGCCCGACGGCGCGCTGCTGCGCGAGCGCTACCCCGCGCGGATCGCCGGCACGATCGGCCAGGCGGGGCTCATCGGCCCCAACGAGCTGGTGTTCATCGCGGTCCGCGACAATCTGAGCACCGATGTGTTGGGCGTGCGCCGCCTGGATTCGTACGGGACACCGCCCATCGGGGATCGAGATCCGCTCAGCCCGCTTCTGCTACTGCTCGTCGTCGTCATCGTCGTTGTCCTACTCATGCCGGTGGCGATGTTCGTCGCGGCGGCCACCCGGTTCGGCGGCGAGCAGCGCGACCGGCGGCTCGCCGCGGTCCGGCTGGTCGGCGCCGACGCAGCCATGACGCACCGGATCGCGGCCGGCGAGGCGGTCGTCAGCGCCTCGCTCGGCGTGCTGCTCGGCGGCGGGTTATTCTTCCTCGCCGGCCGGGCGCTCGCCGAGCGGTTCGAGGTCGCGGGGATCAGTGTGTTCACCACCGACGTGCGCCCGGTGCCGGTGCTGGCCGCCCTGATCGTCGTGGCCGTGCCGCTGGCCGCGCTCGCCGTGACCCTGCTCGCGCTGCGCCGGGTCGTCGTCGAGCCGCTCGGCGTGGTCCGGCGGGCCGCGGCACGCACCAAGCGCCGGCTGTGGTGGCGGATCATCGTGCCGGTCGCCGGGCTGGGCATGCTCGCCCCGCTGTCCGGGGCGGACGGCGCCGAGTTCAACCCGAGGCGAGCCGTCGGGGGCGTCGTGCTGCTCCTGCTCGGCGTCGCTGTCCTGCTGCCGTGGCTCTTCGACCGGCTGGTCGGCCGGTTCGGCGGCGCCGGCGGCCTGTCGTGGCAGCTGGCGGTGCGGCGGCTGCAGCTCGCCGGCGGCAGCACGGTGCGCGCCGTCAACACCATCGCCGTCGCCGCGGCGGGCACGATCGCCCTGCAGATGCTGTTCGCGGCGGCGCAGGCCGAATACACGAGACCCACCGGGGCGGACCTGAGCCGCGCGCAGGCGATCACGTTCGTCACCGACTCCCCGGTGGGGCCGGTCCGCAGCCCTGCCGACATCGACGCCGCGCTGCGCTCGGCCCGCGGGGTGACCGGCGTCAGCACCTATCGGGAGGAGTGGGGCCGCCTCGGCGAGGACGACTACCAGTACCGGGTGCTGATCGGTGACTGCGCGGCCCTGCGCGACCTGGCCGACCTGCCGGACTGCGCCGACGGTGACGCGTTCCTCGTCGGCGCGCCGGATCTGGCGGGCAAGGTGCTCACGCTCGGCGACTCGTCCGACGGTCCGCGGTGGACCGTTCCGGTCGCGCGGCCCGCCACGACGCATTCCGATTCGTTGAGCAACCGACGCGGGGTGCTCGTCACCCCGTCGGTGGCGCCGCCGGTGCCGGCCCACGCCAGATACGAGTCTCTGGTCCGCCTCGACACCGGCGACCCGGACGTCCAGGAGCGCCTGCGCACCGCGGCCATGCGGGTGAGCCCGACGATGGGCGTGGCGATCCTGGAGAGGCAGAAGACCACCTCCAGGTTCGCCGGCATCCGCAACGGCCTCTACGCGAGCGCGGCGGTGACCCTGCTGCTCGTCGGCCTGAGCCTGCTCGTGTCGACCCTGGAGCAGCTGCGCGAGCGCCGGCGCACACTCGCGGCGCTGGTGGCGTTCGGCGCGCGGCGCGGGACGATCGGCTGGTCGATCCTGTGGCAGACCGCCGTGCCCGTGGCGCTGGGGCTGGGGCTCGCCGCCGTGCTGGGAGTCTGCCTCGGGGCGGTCCTGCTGCGGATCGTCGCCGTGCCGATCCGGCTGGACTGGGCGAGCATCGCCTCCGTCAGCGGGATCTCGGCCGGGGTGGTGCTGCTGGTGACGGTCGCCAGCATGCCGGCCCTGTGGCGCTTGATGCGCCCCGACGGGTTGCGTTTCGAGTAGGGCGGGACGGCTCGGACAGGCGGTTCAGGCGAGCCGGTCGCGCACCCAGCGCGCCAGCTCGCCGGCGGTCTCGGCCGGGGTGCCGGCGTCGGTCCGGACCGACGTCGGCACGGTCCGGCGCAAGTGGGCGGCGAAGTCGAGGTGCCGGTCGACCGCCCGCTCGCGCCACTTCGGCCGGGCCTCCAGCCGCGCCCGGCGGACGTCGTCGGCGCAGTCCAGGACGGCGAAGTGCAGGTCGGTCAGCCAGCGGCGGCCGGGCAGGTCGTCGAGCTGCTCCGGGGTGAACGGGCCGACGAGCACGGTGGGCCGGCCGCTCTGCGCGGCGCCGTGCGCGACGCTCAGCCACGCGTCCCGGAACGCGGGCCAGTCGACGTCACCGAACTCGCAGGCCCGGCGGAACGGGCCGATCAGCCAGTCGACGTCGAAGACCATGCAGTCGGCCAGCGCCGCGGTCAGGTGCGGCAGAACCGTCGTCTTGCCCGAGCCGGACGCGCCGGTGACCACAAACAGCGGCAGCCGCCGGGCCGGGCGCCGCGCCCCGCAGACCGGGCAGACAGCCTCATCACCGACGGGCGCCATGACGGTCGCCACCTCACACTGCTCGCAATAGTGCACAAAATCGATTGTCCAACCCGCCGGGTGAGGGCCGTCCGCCCGGGATCGGCGACGGTGGGGCCGTGCGTCGCACCACGGTTGCCGTCCTGCTCGCCGCCGGCCTGCCCCTGAGCACTCTGCTCGGCGGGTGCACCTCCGAGGAGCCAGCCGCCAAGGTGGTCAAATCACCCGTAACCGACCCCACGGACTTCCACCACGGGCCGGCCGACACCTCGTCGAGTGGTGACGCGCTCGTGGACGTGTCGACGCTCGCGCGGCACTTCGAGGTGCCGTGGGGCATCACCTTCCTGCCCGACGGCGGCGCCGTGGTCACCGAGCGGCAGACGCGGCGGGTCCTGCTGGTCGGGCCGGGCCGGCAGCCGAACGGCGACCTGACCGTCCGGCCCGTGGGGCGGATCGTCGAGGCGACCGCCGACAACGAGGGCGGCCTGCTGGGCATCGCCGCGTCGCCGGACTACCGCACCGACCGGACGCTGTTTGTGTACTACACGACCCGCGACGACAACCGGATCGCGAAGATGCGGCTCGGCGGGCGCCCGCACCCGATCGTCACGGGCATCCCGAAGAGCGGCATCCACGACGGCGGCCGGCTCGCGTTCGGCCCCGACGGCTACCTCTACGCCAGCACCGGCGAGGCGTCGCACACCGAGAGCTCGCAGAGCCTCCACAGCCTCGGCGGCAAGACCCTGCGGATGACCACCGCGGGCAAGCCGGCACCGGGGAACCCGTTCCCGGGCTCACTCATCTGGTCGTACGGTCACCGCAACCCCGAGGGCCTCGCCTGGGACGGCGACGGGAACATGTACTCGACCGAGATCGGCGAGGCGGTCTGGGACGAGCTCAACGTGATCCGGCCGGGCAGGAACTACGGCTGGCCGAGGATCGAGGGCATCAAGGGCACGCCGGGGTTCGTCGACCCGGCGGCGGCCTGGCGCCCCGAGGTCGGCGTCAGCGCGGGCGTCGCGATCACCGGGAACACCGCCGTGATCACGTGCCTGCGCGGCCAGCGCATCTACCTCGTCACCCTCGACAGCACGGTCGCCCGCAACGTCAGCGCCGGAGAGGACGGGCCGGTCTCCGGCCCCGAGACGGGCACCATCCGCTGGCGCCCGCGGGCCGGCGTGACGTCCCGCCCGATCGAGGCGCTGACCGGGAAGTACGGCCGCCTGCGCACGGCGATCACGGCCCCGGACGGCAGCGTCTGGATGATGACCTCGAACCGCGACGGCCGTAGGCCCGGCGGCCCGGACGTCGACGACGACCGGATCCTGCGCCTGACGCTGCGCCCCCGGTGAAGCCGCGCCTCCGGTGAACACGCCCGGCCGGTGCTCGACGGCCGCCGAGGGTCGGCGTCCGGCGACCGCGAGCTGACCCGGACGGCACTCGACGACCGTCAGCCGACCAGGCGGCTGAAGAAGTCACCGAATCCCGTGCCGATGCGCGCGATCCCCCCGATCAGGCCCCGCACCACGCGTGCGGCGGCGTCCGGGCGGAACGCGACGAAATAGACGATGAACACCCCGGTGGCGTACATCAGCGTCTTCTTCAGTGTCATCAGGTGCCCCGTGCATGATCCGACCGGCCATTTACCGGTCGGCCAGCTACCCGTTCGTCACCAACCTAACCCGCACAGGGCGAAAGATTGGGCGACTCAGCGCGATCGGGGCAGCGCCGGCAGCTGCGGCCGTGACCAGGCGGGATCGGGGCGGAAGTCGCACCGGCTGCCGTCGAACGGGAAGCGGCCCGCCTCGAGGGCCGCCACGACCCGCAGCCCCTCGGCGCGGATCAAAGGCCGCCTCCGCGGTCGTCGTCGGCGACCACGGTGGCGGCCTGTGCCCAGCTCAGGTGCGGGCCTCGGTAGTACCGCCGGTCCACGTTCCGGCCGGGCATGAACACAGCGGCATGGTACGGCCTGTCAGAGCGTGCCCGCGAGCTCCGCCGGGGTGTGCTCGACGCCACCGCACCAGACGCGGGTGATCGAACGGGTGGCCCGGATGTCGTGCAGCGGGTCACCGTCGACGAGGACCAGGTCGGCGCGGTGGCCGGGCTCGATCGCGCCGCGGTCGATGAGTCCGAAGTGGATGGCCGGCAGCACCGTCGCGGCGCGCAGCGCGTCGAGTGCGGAGAGCCCGGCGTCGACGAGCAGTTCCAGTTCGTGGTGGAGGCTGTCGCCGTGGCTCGGATGCGCCGGCGCCTCGGGGGTGGAGTTCGCGTCGGTGCCCGCCAGGATCGGCACCCCGGCGCGGTAGGCGATGCTGACGCTGTCGCGGGCCGCCGCGTAGCTGGCACCCGGGTAGAGTGCGCCGGACTGCGCCGACGCCGCCACCACGCCCTCCATCATGGTGAGCGTCGGGATCAGCTCCTGGCCGTCGATCGCCATCCGGTCCGCGGCGTCGCGTCCCAGCGGCTGGTCCAGCGGCGCGTGCGTGAGGATGTCCACGCCGGCCCGCAGCGCCTTGGCCACCGCCTCGCCCGATGTGACATGGGCGACGACCTGCCGGCTGCGCCGGTGGGTGGCGGTGACGAGCGCGTTGAGCGTCGCCTGGTCGTGGCTGGGCTCCGGGTCACTGATAATGATCTTGAGATAGTCGGAGCCCTCGGCGAGCCGTCCGGCCACGAAGCGTTCCGCCTCCTCGACGCCGTTCACGACGCCGCGCTCGCCGAGGACGGGGATGCGGGTGTGCCACGACCCGGGGGCGATGGCGGGGATGCCGGCGCTGCGGATGTCGGTGAGCCCGCGGGAGATCCGCAGGGCCTCGACGAGCTCGGGCGGCCCGCAGGCCATGTCGAGCGCGGTGGTGACCCCGAAACGCGCCAGCCGCTCGAGCGTGGTCCGCCGGTCGAGGTGCACGTGGGCGTCGATCAGCCCCGGCAACGCGACCGCGCCTTCGCCGTCGACGACGCGGGGCTCACCCGTACCGCCGCCGAACCGCTCCCCGTCGATGACAATGGTGTCCGGCGGATGCAGTTGCCTGCCGTCGAAGACCCGGACGTTGCGCACTTCGGTCCGCATGCGCCGAAGATGCCCCGGAGACCGCCGACAAACCTTTTCCCACCCCCACCCTTTGTGTGTTGATCATGGACTCGGAGCACACCGCCCCGCGGGTCAGCAAACCCCTGGTGGCACGCAGGTCAAGCGCCTCGACAAGCTGAAACTCTCACGACTGCTGATCCGGCACGTACTGCCTGAGCGCCACCTCGGTCCCCGCGGCGATCTCGTCCGCGGTGGCGGTGCCGGAGGCCTCGACGGCCGCGATCCAGGCCTGGACGGAGTGCCTGTTGAACTCCACGACCTCCGGGGAGTTCGCCGCCGCGACCGGGTCGCCGACGGCCTCGTCACGAAGGAACAGCCCGAGCCCCATGGTCCCGCCGTCCCAGCCGGGGCCGACAAAAAGCGCACCCGCGCCGCTGCCGGCCATCTCGATCGGCACGGTGTGCTCGAGCACAAATTCGGTGCGGTCGTTCGCCGTGCCGGACAGCCGCACCTCGACCAGGCTGTTCGGCGCGCCGAAGGTGACCTTGAACCGTCGCGGCCGCTCACACTCCAGGACGTCGCCGCCGGCGTTGCCCTCCAGCTGGAATGCACCGCCGGGGCGCAGGTCGCCGCTGATCGGCATGAACCAGCGTTTGATGCGGTCGGGGTCGGTGAGCGCGTCCCAGACGTCCTCCACGTCGGCGTCGTAGGTGCGCCTGACCACGACGCTGACGACCTCACCGCTCCCGGCCGGCCGTCTGACCACGTCGCGATGGATGGCACTGATCTCGTTGACGATGTCGATCATCCGTCTTTCCTCTCTCGCTCCTGCTCATGTTTGCGGCGCCGTTCGCGTTTGCCCCGGGCCAACTCGGTTGCCAGGGCGTCAAGGTGCCGGTTCCAGAACCCGCGGAACCGCTCCAGCCACATGTCGACCTCCCGCAGCGGCTCGGCGTCGACGGCGTAGAGGCGGCGGGTCCCCTCGGCGCGGACCGTCGTGAAGCCGCTCTCCCGCAGCACCCGCAGGTGCTGGGAGACCGCCGGCTGGGAGATGCCGAACTCCTCCTGGATGACCGCGGTGATCGCACCGGAGGTCTGCTCACCGTCGGCGAGCAACTCGAGGATCCGGCGCCGCACCGGGTCGCCCAGGATGTCGAACGCGTGCATGAACCAAGAATTACAGCCTCGACTTATATAAGTCAAGGCTTAATAAGGACGACACGCTGACGGGGGTGACTGCCGGTGATCCGCACTGCCCGCCCGGTATGTTGACGCGCGTGAGGAGGGGCCAATCGCTCATCGCACTCGCCGTCGCGCTCGCGGTCGGCGGGTGGCTGCTGGCCTCGAGACCGGCGCGTCAGCCCGTACCGTCGCAGCAACCGGCGGCGCTGAGAACCGTGACGCAGCAACCGGGCACCGTCCCGGCGCGACTCGCCGACGGCACGCGGTACACGCCGGTGTTCTACGCCGACGCGACCACGTCGGTGGGCACCGTGCCCACGACCGACGGGTCCGCCGAGCGACTCATGCTGTGGTCGGCAGGCGCCGAGCGGGAGCTGCGGCGCATCCCGCAGGCGCGGTACCCGCAGTTCCTCGGGTTCACGGTCGCCGACGGCATGCTCTACTGGGCCGAGTCGACGGCGACACCCGAGGGCCCGTACGAGACCCGGCTCTGGCGTGCCGGCCTCACCGGCACCACGCCGGCGGCGTCGCTCACCGCGGACACCGGCGCCGCCGTCTTCTTCGACTCACAGTTCGACCTCGTCGTCGCCGACGGCCGGCTGCACTGGATCGCCGCCCCGCCGGACGAGTCCGAACAGACCGAGCTGCGCAGCGTGGCACTCGCCGGCGGAACGGTCACCGTCGAGCGTTTTCCCGGACGGTACCGCTGGACGACGTGGCCCTGGCTGCAGAGCGCCGATCAGCAGGGCGGCCCGCTGCGGCTGGTCAACAAGGCGACCGGCGAACGCCGCACCGTCACGACCAGCTCCGCCGAGACGGCGAGCTGCACCCCCGCCTGGTGCCGGTCCCTGGTGCAGACCCCCGACGGCAACAACCTGCTCGACGTGATGCGCCCGGACGGCAGCGAACGGCGCCGCATCCCCGGCGACGTCAACGCGGTCACCGTCGACGTGGGCCTGGTGGACCGCTTCGAGCTGGTCACCGACCTGGACGGGCAGAAGCTGCGCCTGCTCGCTTACGACCTGCGGTCCGGCGCGCTGACCGTCCTCGCCACCGACGTCGGCGTGGTCACCGCGCGGGGCTGCGTGGTGTGGTGGTCGCCCACCCCGCGCGATCCGGAGACGTGGTACGCGCTGGACCTGCGAACGCTGACCTAGATCTCGTGCCTAGACCTCGTGGTGCCGGCGCTCGTCGCCGGCCTCGGGGGCCTCGGGCACCTGGGTGTCCTCGGCGTCCTGTGGCACGCTGATCACCCATGCGCCTGACCCCCGCCACCGAGGCCGACGTCGACACCATGGTCGACATCCACCGGGAGGCCCGCGAGACGTACTATCGCGGCGTCGTCCCCGACACGGTCCTCAACAACACCGCCGACCTGCACGCCGCGTACCTCGACAGCGTCCGGGATCCGCGGCGCACGGTCCTCATCGCCGACGGCGCCGGATTCCTGTCCCTGGGACTCGCCTTCGACCGGACCGCGCCGGACACGGTCGCGCAGCTCGTGGGGTTGTACGTCCGGCCGGCCGACTGGGGGCGCGGCGTGGGCGGTGCGCTGCACGACGCCGGGCTCGCCGCCTGGCGGGCCGCCGGGGTGGCGGTCGGCCACCTCGAGGTGTGGGCCGGCAACAAGCGTGCGGCCGCGTTCTACGCCCGCCGCGGGTGGCGGGCCGACGGGCACCGCCGCGAGGGGCCGGGCGGGCTCGACCACGTCCGGCTCGTGCTACCGCTCGGCGGCTAACGGCTCGCGCTCCGGGACCGCTTCGAGCGGGTTCCGGAGCAGCCCGGCGAAGGCCAGCTCGGCGGCGCCGATCAGGGTCGTGTCGTCGGCGAGGGCGGAGATGCGCAGCTTGACGCGCTCGCGGGACACGGCGAGCACATGATCGGCGATGCGCACCCGCACGTGGGCGGCCGACCCGAGGTACACCTCCCGGAGCATGCCGCCGAAGATGACCACACCGGGGTTGAAGAGGTTGATCAGGTTCGCCACGCCGATGCCGAGCCAGTCGCCGACGTGACGCAGCGCGTCCCGAGCGGCCTCCTCACCGCGGTCGGCGGCGTCGACGACGGACCGGACCGCGTCCCAGCCGAACATGTCGGCGGGGCGGCCGGCGGCCTCGAGGAGTGCCCGCTCGCCGACCTCGGCCTCCAGGCAACCGCGCGAGCCGCACATGCACGGCCGGCCGTTGTACGGGTTGACGACCATGTGCCCGACCTCGCACGCGTAGCCGGCCTCGCCGTCGAGCAGCGCGCCGCCGACGATGATGCCACCCCCGACGCCGGAGTCGCCGTGCAGGTAGATGAGGTTCCGGGCGCCGATCCCCGCGCCGCGCAGCTGCTCGGCCCGCGCGCCCAGGTGGGCCTCGTTGCCGACGGCCACCGGCAGGCCGAGACCGAGCCGGCGGCCGAGTTCCGCGCCGAACGCCTGGTCGACCCAGCCCATGTCGGGCCCATACCGCACCATGCCGTCGCCGGGGCGGATCATCCCGCAGTACGAGGCGCCGATGCCCGCGCACACGGTGCCCGGCGGGGCGGTCGCGTGGAGCCGGCGACCGAACCCGGCGAGGACCCGCACCACGCTGTCGAGGTCGGCCCCGGCCCGCTGGCGGACGGTCTCCACGCGGTCGAGCACGACCCCGCCGAGGCCGACCCGCGCGGCGACCAGCCGGTCGACGGCGACGTCGAAGGCCAGCACGTACACCCGGTCGGACTCCGGCCGCACGACGAGCGACGGCCGGCCGGCCTTGCCGGTGCCGACGGGCAGCTCCTCCCGCACCAGTCCCGCGGCCACCAGCTCGGCGGTCAGCCCCATGATCGTGCTGCGGTTGAGCCCCGTGCGCTCGGCGAGCTCGGCGCGGGAGACGGCACCGTCGAGGTGGACGTGACGCAGGAGGGTGCCGAGGTTCCGGCGGCGGATCTCCTCTTGGAGCCGCCCGGACTCGGCGGTCGTCCGGGTGTCTGGCATGGCGCAAACATACCGACCCCGCCGATGCACGGCAGTATGTGATGATCGGTCGCCGTGGCTACGCTCATGCTGATCTGCGGCCTTCCCGGCGCGGGCAAGACGACGCTGGCGCGCCGCCTGGCCGCGGCGCTGCCGGCTGTCCGGTTGTGCCCGGACGAGTGGTTGACCGACCTGGGCCTGGACCTGTTCGACGAGCCGGTGCGGGAGCGGCTGGAGCACCGGTTCAAGACGCTGGCGCTGGAGCTGGTCGGCCTGGGCCAGTCGGTCATCCTGGAGTTCGGCTTCTGGGCGCGCGGCGAGCGGGACGAGCTCCGGTCGGCGGCCCGTGCGCTGGGTGCGAAGGTGGAGCTGCACTTTCTCGACGAGCCGCTGGAGGAGCTGGCCCGCCGTACGGCCGCACGTGGCGAGCCGGTGATCGACCTCGAGATGCTGCGTGAATTCGCGACGGTGTTCGAGCAGCCGACGGCCGAGGAGCTCGCGCTGTTCGACGGGTGCGCCTGTCCGCCGGCGGCTTCCGCGGACATTTCGGACATCATGGTGCAATGACGTTCGTCAATGCATTGGCTTTCTCATGATCCCGGAGAGTTGTGGTACCCCACGCGACACAAAGTCTTCGGGATCATGTGGGACCGGCTCGAATCGCCTCGATGCCGGTCGATGGAATCCCAGCATTTGAGCAACGGGATGACTCGCGCGGCCGGGAGCGGACCACGATCCTGCACCTCCCAGCCGCGCGGGCTTCCGGGCCTCCCCGGCTGGGCGCCGCTGGAGGCGATCGGGCACACTCTCGCGCACGACGACGCTGCGTGCAACGGCGGTCACGTGCCGATCGGCATCGCGTCGAGCATCCGCGTCCCGGCCCTGCTCCTCGGCGGCGGGGCGAGCCCGCAGGTGCTGCAGGGCGGCGCGTGGGCCGCCGCCGAGGCGATCCCGGGCGCCGCGCACCGCACACTCGACGGGCAGACCCACGACGTCGCCCCGGCCGCGCCGGCGCCCGTGCTGGTGGAGTTCCTGCTGGCGGAGGCCCAGTAGACTCGGCGGGCATGACGACCCTGACCCGCCGCATCGCCCGTCACAGCATTGTGGTCACCGCCGCCATTGTCCTGGGCCTCGGCGCCCTCACCGCCTGCAGCACCGATAACGTCGACTGCACGACCAACGCCTGCACGGTCACGTTCGACCGCGGGGTGAATGCCGAGTCGTCGGTGCTCGGCGTCGACGTGAAGCTCGTCGAGGTGGACAACGGCGTGGTCAAGCTCGACGTGGCCGGGACGACGGTGAGCGTGCCGGTCGACGGCACCGCGGAGGCCGAGGGCTTCGACATCACCGTGCAGAAGGTGACGGACGAGGAGGTCGTCGTCCGAATCCAGACCGGCTGACCGCCGGCGGACGTCGAAGGCGCCGCCGGTGTGCCGGCGGCATGGTGGGAACAGCGAAAATGCCCAGCCGGCGCACCAGCACGCGCGGACGGCAGGCGAAGGCCCGCAGGCCGCGCCGCGCGTGCAGGGCGCGGACCAGCTCGTGGTCCCCCTCCAGAGTGGCGACACCGATGCGTGGGCCGACACCCGCGGGGAAGCACCGGCTCGACGGGTGCGGCAGCCGGTCCGGCCACCGTGCAACCGTGTTGTCGTGGCTGGCGGACGTCGGCCCGGAGGCCGGAGCCGCTGTCGACGACCCCGACGCGCCCCGCAGACCGTCCAGTGTGGACACGGGTGCCCTCATCCGTTGGTGCCGGGCTGCCACGACCTGGCTCCGTCTGGCGTGTCGCCACCCGGCCGGTGCAGGATCGGCGGATGGTTGGTCACCCCGCTGTTCGTGCCGCCCGGACCGCGTATGCCCGCGGCGACGTCCTCTTCCAGTATGTTCTGGCACTCAGCACGCAGTCTGGTCCGGTGCCGGCGGGGCTTTCGAGGCCGATATCCATCGACGAGGGGAATCAGGTCCTGAACGCGGTCGCGGCCGCCGGCTGGGAGCTGGTCACCGCGTCGGCGTTCGGCAGGCCGGACAGCGCGACCGCCGATGTGATGTACGTATGGCGTCGCCGCTGATCGGCCAGCGAATCTCACCGCCGGCTCCAGCATCTTCGTCGTTACGAGCAGCATCACCGCGGTACGCAGGTGGTCCAGGTCGCTGGCGGCCGCGGTGATTGCGGCGAACTCGTCCTCGCGCTGACGCGGCTCACCGGGTGGCCTTCACGTCGACGTCGGGCCGGAATCCCAGCCGGTACCGCAGCGGCATCGGGCCCAGCAACTGGAACTCTGACGCGCCGGTTACGGCTGGCAGCCGGTCCGGGTCGCCGAACGAGTCGGGTTTCTCCACCTCGACGTCGACGAAGATGCGGTCCCACTGCGGGTCTTCGGGCACGAAATCACTGATCGGCTCGCCCCGGACGATCAACGTCCCGATCGCGGTGGCGATCCGGTCGCCGGACTTCAGGCTTCCTGGCTTCACGATGTTCCTCGACGGCATTGGCGACGATGGCTTCGTTGGTGAGCGCGTTCGCGGCGATCGTACAGGCGGCGCGGATGTTGTCGATCGGGTTGGGCAGGTGTACGCCGCGAGCTGCGCAGACGCTAGGGCCGCGACGGGGCCGGTTCGGGCTCGGCCAGTGACGCGTTGGCCCAGCGCAGCGCGGCGAGCAGGTCATCGCCGAGATCGGCGCCGCCGGCGATCCGGCATTGGTAGCTGCGCACCGCGGCCAGCACCGCACCGAGCTCGCCGCGCTCGCGGACCACGGCCTCGGCGACCTCGTCGGTGAGCGGCAATTGGTCGGCGAGCGCGTGCGCCGACCCGCCGAGCAGATCCCCGACGGCCGAGATCAGGCCGACCGTGAACGCGGTCGGTCCGTCCACGCCGCGCCGCTCGGCGAGTGTCTGGCACATGCGGGCCCGCACGACGGCGTCGGTCAGCACCGACTCGTCGCCGTCGGCGAGGTCCGCGACCATCATGAGTGTCGCCCACTGCCGCACCTGCGGGACGCCCAGCAGTACGACCGCCTGGAAGATCGACGAGACGGGCTGTTTGAGGCCGTGGGAGGCGGCGTTGACCCCGCGCAGGACCCGCACTGCGAGCGCCGGGTCGCGCTCGATCGCCGCCACGACGCGGTCCAGCTGAACGTCGCCGGCGGCGAGTTCGGTGAGCAGGCGCAGCCGGGCCAGCCGGGTCGGCGTGAGCGCGCGGGTGGTGACCAGGTCCGGGCGGCTCAGCGCGTGGCCCTGGAAGAGCTGGAAGTGCAGCCGCCGGGCCAGGTCGAACAGCTCGAGGGTCTCCACGCGCTGCGCGACGAGCCGGATCCGGCGATGGCGGCGGCACTGCGCGACGATGGCGGCGATCGCCTTCCGGTCGCCGCGCAGCTCCTCGGCGATCATGTCGATCTTGACGTGGTGGGCGTAGGGCAGCAGACGGGCCCGCGAGCCGGCGCCGGTGAAGTCGTCGACGGTCAGCCGGTGCCCCTGCTCGGCCAGCGCCGCGACCCCGGCGAGCACCTCGTCGTCGACCTCGACACCGGCCATGATCTCCAGGCCGACCCGGCCGGGCGGGAACGGCAGCGGCAGCTCGCCGACGAGGAACTCGCGGGTCAGGTTGACGAAGCAGAGCTTGTCGCCGACCAGCTCCTCGATCCCGAACGCGGTGAACGCCTCGACGATGACCCGGCTGGTGGCGGCGCTGTCGCGGACCGTGGCGTGGTGCGCCTCGGGGCCGTCGCGGAACAGCAGCTCGTAGCCGGCGACGTGCCCCCGGTTGTCGTAGAGCGCCTGGCGGCCGATGTGTACGGGTCGCGTGCTGTCCACATCCGGGTCTATCGGCCGCGGAGCGCCGGAGTGAAGGCACCGGCCGGAAACGCTACCGGTCGCCGCCGCAGGGGCCGACGATGCGGCCGGTGTACGCGACGGCGTCGAGGTACGCCCGTGCGGTGTCCTCGACGGGCAGCGGCGCCGCAAGGAGCATCGGCAGGTCGGAGGCCTCGTACGCGGCGACCAGCGACAGCAGCTCGCCGAGTGGCCCCGCTCCGTCGACCAGTGCCCCGGTCACCTCGTGGCTGAGCGAGAGCCGCACCGTGAGCTCGGCCGCCGGCTGGCCGAGCAGCTCCGCGACGGCGGACACCAGCCCGACGGTGAAGGCGGCCTCCGGCGGCAGCTCCATCCGCGCCGCGATGTTCTGGCACATGCGGGCCCGGGTGATGGCGCCGGACAGCTGCTGGGTGCCGGGGTCGTCCAGGTCGCTGACGAGCATGAGCGTCGCCCAGTCGCGGAGCCGGTCGACGCCGAGCAGCAGCACCGCCTCGTGCACCGACGACACCTTGACCGGCAGCCCGAGAGCGTCGGCGTTCGCGGCCGCCATGAGCCGCAGGCTGAGCGCCGGGTCGCTGGTGACCAGGCCGACCACGCGGTTGAGCGGGATGCTGGGCCCGACGAGCAGGCTGAGCAGCTCGACCCGGGCCAGCCGGGACGGCGACAGCGCCGCCGCGCTCACCACCTGGGGGCGGCCCAGGACGTACCCCTGGAAGTGGTCGAACCCGAGCTCCCGCGCCCGGGAGAGGTGTTCGGGGGTCTCCAGCCGTTCGGCGACCAGCTGGAGGTGGTGGTACCTGCGGCAGCGCGCGACCGTCGCCGCGAGCGCCTCGTCCGGCGTTCCCAGCACGTCGATCTTGACGTAGGCGGCGAGCTCCAGCAGCGGCTCGTGCCCGAGCCCGAACACGTAGTCGTCGAGCGCGATGCGGAACCCCTGCCCGGCGAGCCCGGCGACGGCCGCGACCACATCGTCGTCGAGCTCGACGGTCTCGAGGATCTCCAGGACCACCTGATCGCGGTCGAAGGGCAGCGGCAGGTCGCCGACGAGGAACTCCCGCGTCAGGTTGACGAAGCACAGGCAGCGGCCGCAGAGCGACTCGATCCCGATCTCGGTGAACGCGGTGATGAGCACCCGGCTGGTGGCGAAGGCCCCGCGCTCGTCGGCCTGCACCGCCCCGGCGTCGCCGCGGAAGAGCAGCTCGTAGCCGTGGACGTCACCGTGCCGGTCGAAGATCGGCTGACGTCCGACGTGTACGGCGCCGGATGGGCGGAACATACCGCACTCATCGACCCGGTGACGGCGACGATGACAACTTCGGCGCGGAAACTTTACGCGGTGCCCGCCAGGGCGTGGACCTTCCAGCCGAGATCGGGGAAGCCGGCGGCGACGGCGACGTGCGCGCTGGCCGTGTTGGAGGGATCGTGCAGGTAGATCGGCACGGCGCCGCTCGCGACGATGTGCCGGGCCGCCCGCGCGACGATCCGCCGCGCCAGCCCCCGGCCGCGTGCCCGCTCCTCGGTCCCGACGGAGATTTCGATCCCGGACACGTCGTGCGGCTTGAGTCCGACGCCGGCGACGTACTCCCCGTCCTCCCGCACGACGAGGACCGCACCGGGGAACGGCCGCAGCCAGTCCGGCAGCCCGGGAGCGTCGGACGGCTCCCACTCCCCGGCGTCGGGCAGCGCCGCGGGCGCCTCCGACCACCGGAACACCCCGGTGAAGCAGCGCTGCTCCGGCCGCCCGACGAGCGCCGGCAGCTCGGCGGCGAGGACCGCCTCGGTGGCGGCGGGGTCGAGGCCGGCGACCAGCGCCGCGACGGCGTCGCGGCTGGCGGGCGGCACGGACAGGACCCCGTTGCCGTCCGCGTCGGTCACCCCGAGGGCGAACTGCTCGCCCCCGTCCCATCGGGGCTTCTCACGGGCCGGGTGCCCGACGACGAGGAGCCCACCCGGGGACGGCCAACTACCGAGCCAAGCGCGCAGGAACGTCGTCAGCACCTGTGCATCTTAGGCACTCGATCCATTTCGCGCGGAGCCCGCCGCCGCGGGTCAGCCGACCGTTGACGTCAGCCCGTTGTCATCAGCTGGCGGTAGTCGGACGGCAGCTGGGACAGCGCGTGCCGGACGTGCCCGCCGTCGGGCAGCCGCTCGAGGCCGCTGAGGATGGCGCCGACCCCGCGGCTGACGTCGTTCTCGTTGAGGCCGGTGCGCTCGCTGAGCCGGCGGATGAACTGCTGCAACGGCACGGGGCGGGACCGCCCGTCGTGCCGGGGCAGGTGGCCGGCGAGGTCGGCGGGCAATTCGAGGGCGAGTCCTTTGACCTCTCCGCCGCTGATCTGGTTGCCCACCTCTTCCAGCGTGCCCCGGACCAGGTCGGCGGCCTCCTCCTTGGCCAGGCCGGCGCGCTGCGCGACCGCTGCGGCGAATTCCCGCTCGTCCATGGTGCTCCCCTTCCGGCCGGGTGTCAGGCCCCATGCTGGTGGCGCCCGGTCCGGTCCCCGTCCCTCCCGGAGGGTGATTCGCGGGTCAGCCGGGCGGGGCGGGCCTGCGCACCAGCAGCACCACCCGCGCCTTGTGGAACTCGTGCACCTCCACCACGTCGAACATCGAGCGCAGCACGGCGGCCTTCGTCCCGGTCAGCTCGGTCAGCGGATCCCGGCCCACCGCCGTCGTCACCAGCCACACCCGCGCGGTGCCGGCCACACACTCCGCGGCCTCGGGGCACTCCGTGCCCTCGTACCGGCCGGTGGCCGACCCCGGGGTCTGGAGGAAGACGTCGCGCGGCCGCGGCCGGTCCCGCAACTCGTAGTCGAACAGGTCCCGGCCGTAGTACTGCGACTCCACCCCGCCGAAGGCCACACCGTCACCGGACCGCTGGCGCTGCGCCACCAGCATCGTCGCCGAGTGGAGGTCCGGGCGTCCGTCGGTCGGGCTCTGCCGCACCTGTCGCTGGCCCGGCAGCCCGGCGGCGGTGACCGCGGCGACCAGCACGAGCACCCCGGCCACGCGGACCGTGGCCGGGCCGCGCAACTGCCGGAGCGCCGCGTGCACCCCGGCCGCCGCGAGGATCGCCAGCGCCGGGAGCGTGAACAGGTAGTACCGCGGCAGGAACAGGTGCAGCCAGGGGAAGGTGGCCATGCCGAGCACGGGCGGCAGGACCGCCCACACCGCCAGGAACGTGGCGTCGGCACGGGTCGCCGGCCGCGACAGCCCCGCCAGGAGTCCGATCGCCGCGGCCGTCCACACGATCACCGCGACGGCCGCCGACATGAGCAGCTCCGCCGGATAGGCCAGCACCTCGTCGACGCCCATCCGGATCCACGAGATCGCGCCCGACTGGCGTTGCCCGAGCCACAGCATCGGCGTGGCGGCCAGCGCGCCCAGGAACGCCGGCAGCGGCCACACCGGCGCGTCGTCGTCCGGTCTGGACCGCACCGCTCGCCGGTACAAAACCCAGTGGGCGACCAGCGTCAGCAGCGTGACGACGTGGAGCATGGCGGCGCCGGTGACGGCCACGCCGTACCAGGTCCAGCGGGCCGGGGTCGGCTCGTCGTACGCGCGCAGGAGCAGCAGGGTCGTGAGCGCGACCGCGGCGGTGACGAACCCGTAGACGGAGATCTCGCCGGCGAACCTCGACACCGACGGCGTCGCCGCCAGCAGCAGGCCGGCGCCCATGCCCACGGCCGGGCCGAAGAGCCGGCGGCCGACGAGGGCCGTCGCGGCCGCGGCGACGACCAGTGCGGCCAGCGACGGCAGTCGCAGCGCGGTCAGCGAGTCGCCGGCGACCGCCGTCCACAGGTGCAGGCCGGCGAAGTACAACCCCTTGACCATGTCGATCGTGGTGAGCAGCCGCCACAGGTCCGGCCACGACAGCTGGGCCGCGTGGACCGCGGCGACCTCGTTCTGCCAGATCGTGCGGTCACCGATGCCGGCCCAGCCGACGACCGCGGTCGCGGCGGCGGGCACGGCGGCCACGACGACCGGCGTCCATCGCTGCCGCCGGCGGCGCCCGGCGGCGAACGGCAACTCGACCGTCGGATGGTCGAAGGGGAAGGGAGTTGCCTGCCTGGGGAGGTGATCGGGCAGGGTTGAACGCACGGTGGGGCCCGCCTTCCGGAACGCGTCGTGCGGCGCCCGGCACAGGGGCGCCGTCTCAGTGATTCGCGCGGAGTTCCACCGGCCACAACCGACGGCGGGCGGACGTCGCGTGGCGGTGCGGCTCGACTGTGCTCGGGGGCCCCGGGCGCCGCAACCGGTTCGCCTGCGGATCACCCGGCGTTCCCCCGGCCGAGGTCGTCCGAACGGACCGGGGCGGGGGGACAACAGTCGCTAACCGGGCACTGCGGCGATCGGAGACTTCCGCTATGTTGCTCGCCATGCGTGGGTGGCCCGTTGGGCTGGCTCTGTGGCTGCTGTTGCTGGCGGTCGTCGAGACGGTCGGCTTCGTCGAGGTGTGGCGGTTCTTCGTGCAGACCGAGCACGGGCAGCTGCTCGACTACGTCGCGCTGACGGGCAACAGCATCGGCCGCGCACGGGTCGAGAGCGTCGTGCACAACACGCTCAACGGGATCTCCGTGCTGTCGCTGACCGTGGCGACGATCGTCATCGGGTTCATCGCCCTCGCCCGGCGCCGGGTCGCCCTGGCCGTCGGGGCGGTGCTGCTGATCGGCGGGGCCAACGCGACCACCCAGCTGCTCAAGGCGGTCATCTACCGGCCCGACCTCGGCGTCGACGTGGAGCGGGCGGCCGTCGGCAACAGCCTGCCCAGCGGGCACACCACTATCGCGGCGTCGGTGGCGGTGGCGTTCGTGCTCGTCCTACCGGCCAAGGCGCGCGGGCCGGGTGCGCTCGTCGCCGCGCTGTTCGCCGCCCTGGCCGGGGTCGCGACACTGTCCGCGGGGTGGCACCGGCCGAGCGACGCGGTCGCCGCGCTGCTCATCGTCGGCGCGTGGGCGGCGGTGACCGGGCTGTTCATCGTGCTGGCGCAGCGGCGGCACGGCGGCGTCGAGTACGGTCCGCCGAGCACCTACATGACGCTGTTCCTGGCGCTGCTCTCCCTGGGTCTGCTCGCGGGTGCGGGGCTGGCCCTGTACGTCACGGACGACGCCCTCGCGACCGCCGTCGAGGACCTCAGCCGGCGCCGGCTGTTCGCGGCGTACGCGGGGGGAGCGCTCGGCATCGCCGGCACCGCGGGCCTGATGGTGGCGTCGGTCCTGGCCACGGTGCACCGGGTCGTGCCGCAGGTCGTCCCGCCCGACCCGGAGGAGACCGATGCCGCCGAGCCGCCGACGGTCCGCCTGCACGTCGCCGAGGGGCCGCCGCCCGACGACCCCTCGGAGCGGACCGTCAAGCTGTAACGCGCTCGCGCCGCGGCCCGGCCTCGGTCATGAACAGGCGCTAGGCAACGCCCAGTGAGGTGACGTCCCAGCCGCCGTAGAACTGGTTCACGAAGACGTTCGTCAGGCGGGGGTTGCGGTAGTTGAGCACCTTGTCGTAGGTCAGCGGCAGCATCGTCGCCGAGTCCATCACGGCGGCGTCGACCCGCTGCCAGATACCGGCCGAGCGCGTCGGATCGGTGGTGGTGCGGGCCTGGTCGAGCTGCTCGTTGATGAACACGTCGTCGATCTCGGCGTAGTTGTTGTTGCCGCTGGGCAGGATCCGGCGCCCGTCGACGAGCGTCGGGAAGAACCCGTAGCCGGTCGGGAAGTCCGCCGACCAGGCCGACAGGATCAGCCCGTAGCCCTGCTGGTGCACGTTCGACGGGGAGCCCACGACCGACCGCGCGTAGAGGGACGGGTCGGACGGGTCGATCCGGGCGGTCACGCCGATCGCGGCCAGGGACGCCTGGATCGCCTCGGCCGTCTTCATCGCCTTCGGGCTGTTCGTGGCCGCGATGACGGTGGCGAACCCGTCCGGCCTGCCGCACCGGCCGAGTTCCTCGCGGGCCCGGTCCACCTGCGGTTTACCGCCCCTGGTCTGGAACGGGTCGAGCGCCGGGTCGTGGCCCGGGACGCCGGGCGGCAGCATCCCGCCGGCGATCTCCCCGCCGGCGTCCGGCCCGCCGCGCGCGGTCTGCACGGCGCCCTTGTCGACGGCGTACTGCACGGCCCGCCGGCAGTGCACGTTGTCGAACGGCGCGACGGTCGACACCAGCGCCGCGTACTGCACGAAGCCCGTCGTCGGCGCGTCCGCGTTCGCCTTGAGCGCCGGGTCGAGCAGCACCTTCGGCTGCGTCGCGGCCTGCACGCCGCCCTGCCCGGCATCGGCGTCGAGCGTGCCGTCGAGCAGTTGCGCGTCGATCTCCGCCGGTGCGGTACCGATGGTGAGCTCGATCCGGTCCGGCAGCGCCTTGCGGACCGGGTCGGTGGCCCGGTCCCACCGCTCGTTGCGGACGAACACCACCTTCTTGCCCGGGTCGAGGGTCTCGAAGCGGTACGGGCCGGAGGAGACCGGCCGGTCGCCGTACCTGGCGCCGGTGTCCGCGGCCTGCGGCACGGGCGCGGCGACGCCCATCGCCAGCAGGTACGGGAAGTCGGCGAACGGCTCCGCGAGCCGGAACACGATCGTGCGGTCGTCCGGCGTCGTCACCGACCGCAGTCCCTCGGACGACCGGTACGGTCCCGGGTACTCCTGGCCCTGGTCGAGCTGGTCGATGAGGTAGGTGGGTCCGCCGGACAGCTCGTCCTGGGCGAAGAGGCGTTCGATGCCGTACTTCACGTCCCGCGCCCTGATGGCCGTGCCGTCCTCGAAGCGCAGGCCGTCGCGGAGCCGGAACGTGTAGATCAGCCCGTCCGCCGACACCTCCGGCAGCGCTCCGGCCAGGTCGGGGACGAGCTGGAGGCTCTCGGCGCCGGGCTTCGTGTCCGGGGTGAGCAGCGTGCGGGTGTAGAGCCGCTGGAGGTTGTAGACGGCGTTGATGTACGACCGTGCCGGGTCCCACGAGTCGGCGTCGTGCGCGGTGGCCAGGCGGAGCGTGCCGCCGGTCCGGTCGGAGGGGTTGACCACGCCGGTCAGACCGGCGTTGAACCCGGCAGCCGCCTTCCCCTCGCCGCCGGTGTTGTCCTTCGCCGCGCATCCGCCCAGGGCCAGGGTCACCACCAGCGCCGCACCACACCAGGTAGTCTTCACATGACTCAGAGTAGTCGATCATTGTGGGCCGGGCAGGGTGCAGGGCAGTTCGGGGAACGAACCGGAGCAGTCCGGTTCACACACTCAGGACGGGCGGTCAGGCCGCGATGAAGCCTGTATGCGAACGCTGATCCGGATGCTGCCAAGCGGGCGGCCACTGCCCGAGCAGGACTGGCGCGCCCGGCACAAGGCCATCCTGTGGATCGTGGCCGTGCACGCGGTCGGCCTCTTCGCGTACGGACTGCTGCAGGGCCTGTCCGTCCAGCACGCGTTCGCCGACGTCGCGCCGCTGATCGGCGCGCTCGGCGTGGCCGGGGCGCGTGGGTTCTCCCGCCACCTCCGCTCCGCCGCCGCCACCCTGGGGCTGATGGGGTCCTCGGCCATCCTGGTGCACCTGGGGCACGGGATGATCGAGATGCACTTCCACTTCTTCGTGATGCTCGTCGTCATCACCTTCTACCAGGAGTGGCGCACATTCCTGCTGGCCGCCGCGTTCGTGCTCGTCGAACACGCGGTCGTCGGCGTGCTCGCGCCGCAGCTCGTCTACAACCACGCCGACGCGTGGCGCCACCCGGTGCGGTGGGCGGTGATCCACGCGCTGTTCGTCACCGGCGCCGCGGTGGCCGCGATCGTCAACTGGCGCTTCGCCGACCGGGCACAGGACGCGGAGCGGGCCATCGCGGCGCGGCTGGCGCACGAGGCGAGCCACGACCCGCTGACCGGCGCGCTGAACCGCCGCGAGTTCGACCGGCGGCTCGCCGCGGCGCTCGAGGAGCCGATCCCGCCGTCCGGCCACGCGCTGTGCTTCCTCGACCTCGACCGCTTCAAGATCGTCAACGACAGCTGCGGGCACGGCGCCGGCGACATCCTGCTGTGCCAGGTGACCGGCCTGATCAGCGGCGAGCTGGACGACGCGGACGTCCTGGCCCGGGTCGGCGGGGACGAGTTCGTGGTCCTGCTGCGCAACCGCACGCCGGAAGCCGCCACCGCGACCGCCGAGCGGATCCTGCACGCCGTCGCGCGACACCGCTTCCCGCACGACGGGCGGGTCTTCTCGGTCGGCCTGAGCATCGGTGTCGTGCCGATCACGGCCGGCGGTGTCGACGCACAGGACGCCGTGCGGGCCGCCGACGCCGCCTGCTACGCCGCGAAGCACGCGGGCCGCAACCGGGTGCACGTCGTGGCGGCCGGCGACGACCGGCTCGACCGGCAGCGCGGCCTGGCACACTGGGCCGAGCGGGTGGTCAGTGCCGTCAACGACGACGCGCTGGTGCTGTACTACCAGCCGATCGTTCCCACCGGCCCGTCGAGCGGCGGGCCCTTCGGTGAACTCCTGGTGCGGATGCGCGGCGAGGACGGGTCGCTGATCGGCCCCGGCGCGTTCCTGCCGGCGGCCGAGCGGTACAACCTCGTCACAGCCATCGACCGGTGGGTCATCGGCGCCGCCCTCGACCGCCTCGCCGAGCGGTACCGCGACGGCGTGCCCGGCGACGAGCTGTTCTCGATCAACCTGTCGGGCGGTTCGCTCGGGGACGACGCGCTGCTCGCCTTCATCCGCGAGCAGTTGCGCGGGCACCGCATCCCGCCGCGTGCGCTGTGCTTCGAGGTGACGGAGACGGTCGCGATCGCCGACCTGGAGCGGGCCGTGGCGTTCATCACCGAGCTACGCGCGCTGGGCTGCCGGTTCGCGCTGGACGACTTCGGCAGCGGGCTGTCCGGGTTCGCGTACCTCAAGCAGCTCCCGGTGGACCTGGTGAAGATCGACGGCAACTTCGTCCGCGGCATCACCAGCGACCCGGTGGACCGGGCGATGGTCGAGTCGGTCAACCGGGTCAGCCACGAGATGGGCCTGCGCACGGTCGCCGAGTTCGTCGAGGACGACACGGTGCTGGACGAACTGCGGCTGATCGGCGTGGACCACGCGCAGGGCTACGGCACGGGCGCGCCGGTGCCGTTCGACGACTGGCTGCTCGCCCACCCGCCCGCGGCGGGCCGGGCCCCGGCCGAGGCGCCGTCACCGGCCCGGGCACCACAGCTGCTGTAGGAAAGCTTCAGAGCCGGACGGCGCCGCCGATCAGCATCGGTAGGACGTTTCGCAAGCACACGCACAGGACGGGCAGACCGGTGAGCACCACCACTGCAGACGACGCTCAGCGCGCCGGCGGCGCCGAGGCCGGACGGTATCTGACGTTCACGCTCAACGGCGAGGCGTACGCGCTGGACATCTTCCACATCACCGAGATCATCGAGTACCGCTCCCTCACCGCCGTGCCGATGGCGCCCGACTTCGTCCGGGGCGTGATCAACCTGCGGGGGCGGGCGGTCCCCGTGGTCGACCTGGGCATCCGGTTCGGCCAGGGCGCCACCGCAGTAGCGCGGCGGACCAGCATCATCATCGTGCACAGCAGTGACGCCGCCGACGGCCAGGACATCGGGATCCTCGTCGACATGGTGAACAAGGTCGTCGGGTTCGGCGCCGGCGACATCGAGCCGACGCCGAGCTTCGGCACCGGCATCCAGCCCGAGTTCATCAGCGGCATGGCCCGGCGGGAGAACGACTTCCTCATCGTCCTGGACCTCGACCGTGTCCTGTCGCCCGACGAGATCGCCGAGCTGTCCCGGGGCGGCCGCGAGTCCCCCGACGAGAGCGGAACGGCTCGCACCCCGTGATCCGCTCCGTCGACGCGCCACCGGAGATCACCGGCGCCGAGTTCGCGGCGATCAGTGCGCTGCTGCACCAGCGCACCGGGATCCGTCTCGTGCCCGGCAAGGAGACGCTGGTCATGGGGCGGCTGAACCGGCGGCTGCGGCAGCTCGGCCTGCAGACCTACGCCGACTACGTCCGGCTGCTCCACGAGCCGGACGGGCAGGAACTGCACCGGGCGATCGATCTGCTGACGACGAACGAGACGTCGTTCTTCCGCGAGCCGCAGCACTTCGACTACCTGCGTGACGTGATCGTGCCGGGGCATCCGGACGATCGCGTGCTGCGGCTGTGGAGCGCCGCCAGCTCCAGCGGCGAGGAGGCGTACACCGCGGCGATGGTCCTGGCCGAACGGCCGCCGGCCGGGTCCTGGGAGATCATCGGCACCGACGTCTCGACACGGATCGTCACCGGGGCCCGCCGGGCTCTCTACCCGCTCGAGGCGGCCGGCCGGATCCCGCCGGACCTGCTGCGCAGATACTGGCTGAAGGGCCGCGAGGAGTACGCCGGCCTGATGACAGCCGGCGCCGCGCTCCGCGAGCACGTCACCTTCCTGCACGCCAACCTGCTCCACGACCTGCACGACCTGGGGCGGTTCGACGTCATCATGCTGCGCAACGTCATGATCTACTTCGACCTGCCCACGAAGACGGCGCTGATCCAGCGGTTGCAGGAGATGCTGCACCCCGGCGGGCACCTCATCGTCAGCCTGTCCGAGACGCTCAACGGCATCCCGTCGCGGCTGCGGATGGTCCGGCCGTCGATCTACCGGCTCCCGGCGGGCGCCCGTGACTAGCCCGCGCACCGTGTTCCTCAAGCCCGGCGAGTTCCACTTCGCCGGGCCGGGCACGCGGATCGCGACCCTGCTCGGCTCGTGCGTGGCGGTCAGCCTCTGGCATCCGCGGCTGCGCATCGGCGGCATGTGCCACTACATGCTCCCGCACCACGGCCGGCCGGCGCAGGTCCGGGCACTCGACGGGCGGTACGCGACCGACGCGTTCGAACTGTTCCGGCGGGAGCTCGAGCGGACCGGGACACGGCCGGCGGAGTACGAGGCGAAGCTCTTCGGCGGCGGCGCGCAGGTCCTGCGCGACGGGGTCGCCCGGGCCAACGTGGCGGCCGGCCTCAGCCTGCTGGACCGGCACGGCTTCACGGTCGTGGCGCGGCACCTCGGCGGCACCGGCGCCCGCCGCCTGCGGTTCGACCTGGCGACCGGCGACGTCTGGATGTACCACAACGACCGCAGCCCCCTGGACGAGGCGTCATGACCACCGGCGCGACCATCCGGACGCTGATCGTCGACGACTCCGCGGTCGTGCGGCAGGTGCTGTCCGCGCGGCTCGGCGCGGAGCCGGGAATCGAGGTCATCGGCTCCGCCTCCGACCCGATCTTCGCGATGAAGCTCATGAACCGCGACTGGCCCGACGTGGTGATCCTCGACATCGAGATGCCGCGCATGGACGGCATCACGTTCGTCAAGCAGGTCATGTCGATCCGGCCCACCCCGATCGTCATCTGCTCCACACTCGTCGGCCGCGGCGCCCGGACCGCCATGGACGCGCTGGCCGCCGGCGCGGTGAGCGCCGTGCCGAAGCCGACGACCGGGCTGAAGCAGTACCTCGCCGACGACAGCGGCGACGTCGTGTCGGCGGTACGGGCGGCCGCGGCCGGCCGGGCCCGCCGCATCGGGCGCGCACCCGCCCGCCTGCCGGACGCCGCGCCCGGGCCGCACCCGGGCGGACCGCGGATCGTCGCGATCGGCACCTCCACCGGCGGCACCCAGGCCCTCGAGCGGGTCCTCACCGCCCTGCCGGCCGGCGTGCCTGGCGTCGTCGTGGTGCAGCACATGCCGGAGCGGTTCACCGCGGCGTTCGCCGACCGGATGAACGAACTGTGCGCGGTCGAGGTGCGCGAGGCCGTCGACGCCGACCGGGTCACCGACGGGCTGGTGCTCGTCGCCCCGGGCGGCCGGCACCTGGAGCTGGTCGCGGACGCGCCGGGCTACCGGGTGAGGGTGTTCGACGGCCCGCCGGTCAACCGGCACCGGCCGTCGGTCGACGTGCTGTTCCGGTCGGTCGCGAAGGTCGCCGGGAGCGGGGCGCTCGGCGTCATCATGACCGGGATGGGCGACGACGGCGCCCGTGGCCTGCTGGAGATGCGCCGGGCCGGCGCCGCCACCGTGGCCCAGGACGAGGCCACCTGCGTCGTCTACGGCATGCCCAAGGAGGCGGTCCTGCTCGGGGCCGTGGAGCGCGAGGTACCGCTCCCCGCAATAGCAGAGGTGATCCGCAAACATGGCTGAGGTCCTGTACGTCGTTGTGTCCCTGCTGGCCGGTCTCGCCGGTGGCCTCGCGCTCGGCAGGCGCCGGGCCCGCGGCGGCCCGTCGCCCGCCGCGCCGGCGCCGCACGACTACCGGCGCGGCGTCGACGAGTTCGCCGGCGCGGTGGCCCCGGTGTGGTCGGCGCAGATCGAGTCGTCACGCGCGCAGATGGAGTCGGCGATCGGCGCGGTGACGCAGCAGTTCAGCCAGATCGTGGACAACCTCGACTCGGTCCTCGCCTCGTCGACGACGGCGCTCGACCAGCACGGCGGCGCCGGATCGTTCCAACAGGGCCGGGAACGGCTCGGCAACGTGGTGTCCACGCTGGACAACGCGCTCAAGGCCAAGCGCAAGGCCGTGCAGGACCTGGCCGGACTGTCCGGGTTCAACGACGAGCTCAAGCAGATGACCGCCGAGGTGGCGCAGATCGCGGCGCAGACCAACCTGCTGGCGCTGAACGCCTCGATCGAGGCGGCGCGGGTCGGCGCGGCCGGCGCCGGCTTCGGCGTGGTGGCGCTCGAGGTCCGGCAGCTGGCCGACCGGTCGATGGAGACCAGCGTGCAGATGGCGGAGAAGGTCAACGGCATCGGCGCCGCGATCGAGGCGGTGCTCACGACCGCGGAGGGCGACGCGGAACGGGAGAGCGTCGCGGTCACCAGGGCCAACGGCGACGTGCAGGAGGTGATCGACGACCTGCTGGCCGCCGTCACACGGTCGCGGGAGTCGTCGGGCCGGCTCGAGGACGCCGCCGTGGGCATCCGGGCGGCGATCGCCGACGCGCTGGTGAACCTGCAGTTCCAGGACCGGGTCGGGCAGGTGCTCCAGCACCTGGAGGACAACATCAAGCGGATGCCGGGCCACGTCCGGTCGGCGCCGGACGGCGGCCCGGACGCGCGGCCGCTGCTCGACGATCTCGAACGCACCTACACCATGCACGGCGAGCGGCACGCCCACCGGTCCGGCGTGGCGGCCGCGGTACCCGAGTCGGAGATCACGTTCTTCTAGGAGGCTCCATGTCCAAGACCGTTCTCGTCGTCGACGACTCGGCGTCGGTGCGGCAGGTCGTCACGATCGCGCTGAAGGGCGCCGGCTACGAGGTCATCGACGCCGTCGACGGCCAGGACGCGCTGCGCAAGCTCAACGGCCAGCGCATCCATCTGGTCATCTCGGATGTCAACATGCCCAACATGGACGGCATCACGCTGGTCGGCGAGATCCGCAAGCAGGCCGCGTACCGGTTCACGCCGATCATCATGCTGACCACCGAGTCGCAGGAGGAGAAGAAGCGGCAGGCGCAGGCGGCCGGCGCGAAGGCCTGGGTGACGAAGCCGTTCCAGCCGGCGCAGATGCTCGCCGCCGTGTCGAAGCTCATCGCGCCGTGACCGGCCCGGAGCGAAGCGGAGGGGCCGGTCACCATGGGCTCAGCACGGAGGTCACGCGGCCGGAGCGCAGCGGAGGGCGCGTGACGGCCTCGGTGCCGGTCCGGCTGGACATCAAGGGCGAGCTCACCGTGATCACCGCGGCCGAGCACCACGAGCGCCTCCAGCGGTTCCTGGCCGAAGGGCCACAGCTGGAGCTCGGGCTGGCGGCGGTGACCGAGCTCGACACGGCGGGGCTGCAGGTGCTGCTGCTGGCCCGCGGCGAGGCCGAGCGGCGCGGCGTGGCGCTGCGGCTGTGCGAGCACAGCCCGGCGGTCCATGACGTGCTGGCACTCGCATGGCTCACCCCGGACCTGGACGACGCCGCCCAGGCGGGCATGCCGCGGGCCTGTTCCGGAATTCCGAGGTAGGACAGCGTGAACGACGACGACATCCACGACGCCCTGGAAACGTTCATCACCGAGGCGCGCGAGCTGGTGCAGGACTTCGAGGACGGGCTCCTCGAGCTGGAGTCGGGGCCGGCCGGTCCGGAGGCGGTCAACGGGCTGTTCCGCGCGATGCACACGCTGAAGGGCTCCGCGGGCCTGTTCGGGCTCGGCCACCTGGTCTCGTTCGCGCACGTGCTCGAGTCGGTCCTCGACGAGCTGCGCGGTGGCCGGCTGCAGGTCACCCCCGAGCTGGTGAGCGCGCTGCTGCCGTGCACCGACCACATCACGGCCCTCGTCGACGGGGTGGCCGGCGGGCGGACCGAGCCGACCGCCGCCGAGGCGGACGTCAGCGCACGGCTGCTCGCCGCGCTGGAGCCGTTCCAGTCCGGTGCGCCGGACGGCACGGCTCCCCCGGCGGCCCCGGCGCCGGACGGCCCGCGCACCTGGCTGCTGAGCCTGTGGTTCGGTCCGGACTGCCTGCGCAACGGGATGGATCCGTTGTCGTTCCTGCGGTACCTGTCGACGATGGGCACGGTGGCCTGGGCGGTCACGGTCCGCGACGCCCTGCCGCGGGCCGACGAGGCCGACCCGGAGACCTGCTACCTCGGCTTCGAGGTGGAGTTCCTGAGCACCGCCGCGAAGGCGGACATCGAGAGCGTCTTCGAGTTCGTCCGCGACGACAGCACGATCACCATCCTGCCGGCCGACAGCGCCGTCGAGCTCATCGCGGCGCTACCGGAGAACGACCGGCTGGGCGACCTGCTGCGCCGCAGCGGCATGGTCACCGACCTGGAGCTCGCCAAGGCCCTGCAGATCCAGCAGGAGGCGATCCGCGCCGGCGAGGCGTCCGGCAAGCCGCTCGGCGAGATCCTCGTCCAGGAGCACATCGTCCAGCAGCCGGTCGTGGAGGCGGCGCTGGACCGGCAGCGCAAGACGGCCGAGGGCCGCCAGCAGGACAACCAGACGATCCGGGTCTTCGCCTCCCGCCTCGACAAGCTCATCGACCTCGTCGGCGAGCTGGTGATCGCGCAGGCCGGCGTGGGCACGGCCGACGGGCTCTCCGAGACGCAGGAGAACGTGCTGCGGCTCGTCGAGGAGGTCCGGCACACCGCGCTGTCGCTGCGGATGGTGCCGATCGGCACCACCTTGCGCCGCTTCGAGCGGGTGGTCCGCGACGTGTGCCTCGACCTCGGCAAGGAGGTCGACCTGGTCATCACCGGCGGTGAGGCGGAGATGGACAAGGCACTCGTGGAGCGGATCGGCGACCCGCTGCTGCATCTGGTCCGCAACGCCCTCGACCACGGCATGGAGACACGCGCCGAACGCGAGCGGCTCGGCAAGCCGGTCCGGGGCCGGTTGCGGCTCAACGCCTTCCACGACGCGGGGAGCATCGTCATCGAGGTCGCCGACGACGGCCGCGGGCTCGACCGGGAACGGATCCTCGCCAAGGCGGTCGACCGGGGCCTCGTGGGCCGCAACGCGGCGCTCACCGACCACGAGGTCTACGCGCTGATCTTCGAACCCGGCTTCTCCACCGCCGACACCGTCTCCAACCTGTCCGGCCGCGGCGTGGGCATGGACGTGGTACGCGGTGCCATCACGGCGCTGCGGGGCAGCATCGACGTGCAGACGACGCCCGGTGCCGGTACAACCATCCAGATCCGCCTGCCGCTCACCCTGGCGATCATCGACGGCTTCCTGGTCGGCACCGGCGACGCGTACTTCATCATCCCGCTCGACCGGGTGACCGAGTGCGTGGAGCTGCCCGCTGACGCCGACGGCCGGTCGTTCATGCACCTGCGGGAGGAGGTGCTGCCGTTCGTGCGGCTGCGGCAGGCGTTCGGCCTGCCCGGGCAGCCGTCACGCCGGCAGAGCGTGGTCGTGGTCGAGCACTCCGGCCAGCGGGCCGGGATCGTCGTCGATCACCTGATCGGCCAGTCGCAGACCGTCATCAAGCCGCTGGGGAACCTGTTCGAGGACGTGCGGTCGGTGAGCGGGTCGACGATCCTGGGCACCGGTGACGTCGCGCTGATCCTGGACATCGACGCGCTCATGGCCCAGCACATCGCCGGCGACAAGCTGCGCCGGGCGGCCGCCGCCCGGCATCAGAACCGGTCGAACTTGGTCTCGTCGATGTCGGGCACGGACACCTCGGCGGACCGGGCGGCGAGCGCCGGCACCGGCCGCTGACCGCGGCCGTTGCCGTTGCCGTTGCCGTTGTGCCGGTGCGTGCCGCGCTCGTGCGGCCCCCGGGCGTCGGTGGCGTACGTGCGGCCGCTCACCCGCCGGGGCTGCCCGTCGCCGGTGGTGAAGAACGTCATCAGCTCCTGCAGCTGGTGGGTCTGCGCCGCCATCTGCTCCGCGGTGGCCGCCAGTTCCTCGCTCGACGACGCCGTCTGCTCGGTGACCTTGCCGATCTGCGTCATCGCGATGCTGATCTGGCGGACGCCGGTCGTCTGCTCGTTGCTCGCCGCCGCGATCTCCTGGACCAGGTCCGACGTCCGGGTGATGCTCGGGATGATCTTGCCGAGCAGGTCACCGGCGTGCTCCGCGGTCCGCACGCTGCCCGCGGCCAGCTCGCTGATCTCCTGGGCGGCGATCTGGCTGCGCTCGGCCAGCTTGCCGACCTCGGTGGCGACCACGGCGAAGCCCTTGCCGTGCTCGCCGGCCCGGGCCGCCTCGATGGTGGCGTTGAGCGCCAGCATGTTCGTCTGGAACGCGATGTCGTCGATGATGCCGATCTTGCTGGTGATCTGCTTCATCGCGTCGACCGTCTTCTCGACGGCCTCGCCGCCCTCGTGTGCCTCACCGGCCGCCTGCCCGGCGATGCCCTCGGTGGTCGTGGCGTTGTCGCTGTTCTGGCTGATGCTGGCGGTCATCTGCTCCATGCTCGCCGTCGTCTCCTCGACGCTCGCGGCCTGCTCGGTCGCGGCCTGCGACAGGCTCTGCGACGCGCCGCTGATCTGGTTCGAGGCGTTGGCGAGCTGGTGGGCCGAGTCGATCACGGTGCGGACCGTCTCGGAGAGCCGGTCGAGCGCGCTGTTCAGCGCGGTGCCCATCCGGCCGACCTCGTCCTGGCTCGTCACCGACAGCCGCTGGTCGAGCCGCCCCTCGGCCAGGCCGGCCAGCACCGAGACGGTCTCGCGCAGCGGGCGGGACACCGCACGGACCACGAACGTCACCATGGAGAACGTGATCACGATGGCGAGCAGCGTCAGCCCGAGCAGCAGCAGCTGCGCGGTGCGGTAGTCGTCCGCCGAGGCGTCGAGCGCCGACTTCGCGGCCCGGTTCTCCCGCTCGACGAGGCTGTCCAGCGCGGTGGCGATCCGGCTCGCGACCGGGTCGACCTCCTCGCGGCTGATCCGGTTGTACTCCACGTAGTTGTTCGCGCGGGCGGCCGGGATCGACTTGCCGGTGAGGACCTGCTTGTACGTGGTCCAGGCGGTGGCGAAGGTGTTGCGGTCCTGCTCGCTGTCGGCGCCGGTGGTCCGGGCGGTGAAGACCTTCCAGCTCTCCTCGAGGGCGACCATCGCCCCCTCGACACCCTTGGTCGCGGCCTCCATCTCGGCGTCGCTCTGCGCGAGCGCCAGGCCCCGGGACCGGAAGCGGACCTCCTTGTAGTCCGAGGCGACACCGTCGAGCACTTGCACGGATCGCAGGTTCTGGTTGTACAGCGCGTCGAGCCGGTCCTGGCTGTTGCCGAGGTACAGCAGGCCGATCGCCCCGACCGCCGCCAGCAGGGCGCACACCACGATGGCGACGATGCGCAGTTTCCAGGCGACCGACAGGTCCCGGAAGGCGGACATCATGGACCGGCGTCGCGGGCTCGTTGCAGTGGTCATGGCGTGGCTCCCCAACTGGCGGACGTCAACCACACCAATCGGACCGTCCGGCCCCGGCCTGAGCGTTATGCCGGCGGCAAGATCACTGAGATCTCCTCGCCCAGCCGCGCCCCGAGCAGCAGCTCCAGGTCGTCGCCGCTCCAGAACTTGCCGGGGTCGTACCAGTTCGCCCGCTTTCCGTCGGACAGCAGGCTCATGGCCTCATAGGTGACGGCGACCACCTCGGCGCAGTATGCGGTTTCCAGCGACGCCTCGCTGCGCCGACGGATGTCCGGGAGCCGGCCCTGGAACCACCGGCCGGCCAGCCGGGCCGTGGACGGGAACGGCGTGCCGTCCAGGCGGGCGATCGTGCGCAGCACCGCATCCTCCATCGCGGCGTCGACCTCGTGGTGCAGCTGGCGCAGCCAGGCGCGCTGACCGTACCGCCGGCCCCACACCAGCACCGCGTCGCGCAGGTCGTGCAGCTGGACGCCGCGGTGATGGGTGCCGGTCCACATGTCACGCAGCGATCTGCCCAGCTCGGCGTGCCACATGAGCGGGGGCATGTCGTCCAGGACCACGGCCATGCCGACGTGGTTCACCGGGCTGTTGGTCAGCGTCTGGATGGCCCGGTCGGCGGTCGAGCGGCCGCGGAACACCCAGAGGTCGCCGGTGCGGGTCATCCGCACGGCCTCATCCAGATCGACGGTCACCGCCGTTAGCCTAAGGCCTCATGAAGGTGAAGTGGTGGAAGGTGCTCGGCCTCGCGGGTGTCGTCGGCGTGGCGGCGACCGGGGTCATGGTGGCTCGGGCCGAGCGGCGCCGCAGGGCGTACACGCCGGAGGAGATCCGCGACCGGCTGCGGGAACGCCACGTGCTGGCGCAGTCCTCTCCGGAGGGCGCTCCACAGGGCGGGACGAGTCGCGGCTCACGTACCAGCGATCCCGACGGTCACTTAGGGTAGGTGTTGTGCAGCCATCGACTTCCCAGGCCGACCCCGTGCGGGTCCTGTTCCTCGAAAACATCCACCCGGTCGCGGTCGAGCGGATGCGATCCGAGGGATACCAGGTAGAGACCATCGGGCGCGCGCTCGACGAGGACGAGCTGATCTCCCGGCTCGACGGGGTCCACCTGCTGGGCATCCGGTCCAAGACGCAGGTCACGGCCGCCGCGCTGGCCGCGGCGCCGCAGCTGCGCGCGATCGGCGCGTTCTGCATCGGCACCGACCAGATCGACCTGCGGGCGGCCGCCGAGTCCGGCATCGCCGTGTTCAACGCGCCGTTCTCCAACACGCGCAGTGTCGTCGAGCTGGCCGTCGCCGAGATCATCGCCCTGACCCGCCGGCTCACCGAGAAGAATGCCGCCATGCACAACGGCGTCTGGAACAAGGACGCCGAGGGCAGCCACGAGATCCGCGGCCGGTCGATCGGCATCGTGGGCTACGGCAACATCGGCACGCAGCTGTCGGTCCTCGCCGAGAACCTCGGCATGCGGGTGTATTTCTACGACACCGCCGAGAAGCTCGCGCTGGGCAACGCGCAGCGCTGCGAGTCGCTCGCCGAGTTGCTGGAGCGCTCCGACGTCGTCACCCTGCACGTCGACGGCCGGCCGGGCAACAGCGGGTTCTTCGGCGAGGAGCAGTTCGCGAAGATGCGCCCGCGCAGCATCTTTCTCAACCTGAGCCGCGGTTTTGTCATCGACCACGACGCGCTGCGCCGGCACCTCGACAACGGCCACCTCGCCGGCGCCGCCGTCGACGTGTTCCCGAAGGAGCCGAAGGGCAAGGGCGACGAGTTCGTCTCGACGCTGCGCGGCCTGCCCAACGTCATCCTGACGCCGCACATCGGCGGGTCGACCGAGGAGGCCCAGTCCGACATCGGCTCGTTCGTCGCCGAGAAGCTGCACAAGTACGTGGCGGAGGGCTCCACGACGCTGAGCGTCAACCTGCCGTCGCTCAACCTGCAGCAGGCCCCCGACACGCACCGGATCGCCCTGCTGCACCACAACGTGCCGGGTGTCCTCGCCGACGTCAACAGCATCCTCGCCGGGCACAAGGTCAACGTCGAGGGGCAGATCCTGGCGACCCGCGGTGAGTACGGCTATCTGCTCACCGACATCGCGATCGACTACCCGGAGGAGATCCTCGCCCAGCTCAGCGAGATGGCCACGACCGTGCAGCTGCGGGTCCTCTCCTGACCCTGCCGGACGAGGGCCGGGACCGCAGGAGCATCCACTCGACCACCGCGAGGTTGATGAGCCAGCCGGCGGCCATCAGGAAGAACCTCGGGGCCTCGGTCGGCTGGCCGAAGAACGCGACCCACGGCGCGTGGGTGAACGCCTGGGTGCCGGCGCCCATGGCGAGCGCGTAGCCGCGCATCATCCAGGCGCGGTGGGCGGTGAAGTCGCGGCGGCGGGCCGCCGCGACTCCCAGCACCACCGACACGAGCATCGCGGTCCCGACCACCAACCGCAGGGCGTTCACGGCGTCGCCGTCGTTCGCCGGCAGCGGGTAGAACACCGTCATCCACATGCCCGACAGCGCCGTGGCCAGGCCGGCCACGACCAGCACACGGCCGGCGGCGCGGTGCCGGGCCGGGTGCCGGCGCCGCAGGCCGGCGTGGAACTGGAAGGCGCCCAGCAGGGCGTAGACGGTGACGCTGAAGATGTGGACCAGCACCGGGACCGGCATCGCGAAGAAGCGGGCGTTCTCCGGGGTGACCTCGGCACCGCCGGCGAGCTGGCCGACCCGGGCGCCGCCCGCGATGACCGGGACGGCGGCGAGCACGACGAGTGCGACGGGCACCAGCCACTCGGGCCGGGTCCTGCGGCGTACGACTGGCGTTGTCATGGCCCTGATGGTGACGGCGGCGGTGGTCGTACCTCATCGGCGCGGAGGCCGGAGCCGGGCCGTGCTTCAGGACGAGGGCGGGCCGTACTTTCGCGGGCGGGACCGGCCGGTCTCGTAGGCCCACATCGCGATCTCCACGCGGTTCCGGGCGCCGAGCTTCGCCATCAGGCTGGCGATGTGGGTCTTGACGGTGCTCAGCGTGATATACAGCCCGGCCGCGATCTCGGCGTTGGTGCGCCCGCCCGCGACGGCGGCGAGCACCTGCTCCTCCCGGTCGGTGAGCGGGTCGAGCGGCTGGCGCGGCGGCTCGGCCGGGCCGGCGTCGGCGAACGCCTTCAGCAGCCGGGTCGTGATGCCCGGCGCGATGAGCGCGTCGCCGTTCGCGGCCGCGTGGACGGCCTGGGCGAGCAGCGCCGGGCCGGCGTCCTTGAGCAGGAAGCCGCGGGCGCCGGCGCGGAGGGCGGCGTAGACGTACTCGTCGAGGTCGAACGTGGTGATGACAACAACCGCGAGCGGGTCCTCGACGCCGGGTCCGGCGAGCGTGCGGGTGGCCTCGATGCCGTCCAGGCCGGGCATGCGGATGTCGAACAGGCACACGTCGGGGCGCAGGCGACGGGCGAGCTCGACGGCCCGGCGCCCGTCGGGGGCCTCCCCGACGACCTCGATCCCCCGCTGCGCGTTGAGGATCATGGTGAGCCCGGTGCGGACGATCTCCTGGTCGTCGGCGACGAGCACCCGCACGGTCATGCGGCCCTACCTCGAAAACCCGAAACAATCCGGCGGCGCGCCCGCCTCCGCCGCGCTCCAGCGGTCATACCGCGATCCGCCCCGCCCCGGTCAGCGGCAGGACGGCGGTGACGGTCCAGCCCCGCCCGGGGTCCGGGCCGGCCTCGCAGGTGCCGCCGAGCAGACCGGCGCGCTCGCGCATGCCGATCAGCCCGTAGCCGGGCGCGGCGCCGGGCCGGGCGGCGCCGGGATCGCCGTCGTCGCTGACCCTCAGCCGGACCGCCGTGTCGTCGGCGGCGACCCGGACCTCGATCCGGGTCGCGTGGCGGGCGTGCCGCCGGGCGTTGGTGACCGACTCCTGCGCCAGGCGGTAGATCGTGCTGCCGACCGAGGGCGGCAGGCCGTCGACGGCGCCGAGGATCTGCACGTCGACGGAGGGCCCGGCGCGGCGGCGGTCGGCGAGGCGCTCGAGGTCGGCGACGCCGTTCGGGACCGGTTCCGGTTCGCCGCGCCGGAGGAGCCGGACCATGGCGCGCATCTCGTCGAGGGCGCGCGACGCCTCCGCCTCGATGACGTGCAGCGCGTCGACCGCCGCGCGCGGGTCGACGGCAGCGGTCGCCAGGCCGGCCTGGGCCCGGATCTTCATCGCCGAGACGTGGTGGGCGACGGTGTCGTGCAGGTCGCGGGCGAGCCGCTCCCGCTCGAGCAGCCGCGCCTGCTCCAGCTCCCGGCCGCGGGCGCGGGCACGATACCGGAACGTGGTGCCGAGCGCGCACGCCGCGGACAGGAGGGCGAACCCGGCGAGCACCTGGCCCGCGTCGAGGTCCCCGGTGGCGAAGGCCGCGCCCATCTTCGCGGTGATGACCGCCGACCCGATCACGGCCTCGGCGCCGGAGCCCCAGCGATACAGCGCGTAGGGCAGGATCAGCATGAACGCCATCGCGTTCAGGCCCGGCGGCGCGCCGCTGGTCAGCACCGTCGCCAGCCCGCAGATGCCGAACGCGACGGCGACCACGGCGAGGGGCCGGGTCCGCCGCCACAGCACCGTCGGGATCAACCCGAGCGTGATGGCGATCGAGAGGCCCCGCCACGGCACGTCGGCCCGGAAGATCCCTTCGAGGACCGTGGCCGGCACGAGCACCGCGACCAGCGCCCAGTCCCGCCAGACCCGCCGGGGCGCCCCGGCGGGCCGGGGCTCGGCCCAGACGGCACGCATCAGGTCGGTCACACGTCGATGGTAGGAGCGCACCGGCCGCTCCAGATCAGCCCAAAGTACGAGACGCCGGCCGGTCCGGCGGCACCTCCTACGGCCAGACGGCGCGGATCGCGTCGACGGCCTCGGCGGCCTGGCGCAGGCCGGCCTCCGCCGAGGCCGCGCGGCGGGCCGGGTCCAGGGCGTTGCGGCCCATGGCCTGCCGGGCGGCCGGCGACGGGGAGATGAGCACCGACCGCACCGACGGGCCGAGCGCGGCGATCTCCGTCGCCACCCGGCCGGAGCGGCGCAGGGACACGGTCGTCGGGGCGAGGACGACCACGCGGTCGTGGCCCGTCGCGAGGTCGACGTGGGCCGCCGAACGGACGCCGCCGTCCATGTACTGCCGGCCGCCGATCGTCACGGTCGGCCAGACCACCGGGACGGCGCAGCTGGCGGCGACCGCGGAGACCAGGTCGACGCCCGAGTCGCGGTCGAAGACGACCTCCTCGCCGGTCGTCGCGTCGACGGCGGTGATCAGCAGGCGGGGCGAGGTGGGCCACTCGTGCCGGGGCAGGCGGCCGGCGATGACCGCCCGGCGCTCGGCCTCGGGGACGGTGCGGGCGCGCCGCGCGGACCGGCCGAGGTGCGCGAGGGCGGCCCGGTCGGTGCGGCGCGTGGTCGCGGCCAGGTAGCGCAGCAGCACCGCGCCGCCGAGCCGCGCCGCGATCTCGCCGGTCGGCGGGGCGAGCTGCCGGTCGTACAGCTCCGGCACGGACGCGCCGCTGGTGATCTGGGCGGCGACGACCGATCCCGCGGAGGTGCCGACGACAAGATCCGCGACGCGCAGGTCGAGCCCCGCGGCGGCCAGGCCGGCGATGACGCCGGTCTCCCAGGCCACCCCGACGACCCCGCCGCCACCGAGCACCAGTGCGGTTGTCATGGGACGGAAAGATAGCGGCAAGATACTCGGGTGCGCGAGCTTGTCGTCCTGGGGACCGCCAGCCAGGTGCCCACCCGCATCAGGAACCACAACGGTTACGTGCTGTTCTGGGACGGTGAGGGCATCCTGTTCGACCCGGGGGACGGCACGCAGCGGCAGATGGCGCACGCCGGGGTCGCGGCCTCGGACCTCACCCGGATCTGCGTCACCCACTTCCACGGCGACCACTGCCTGGGCCTGCCGGGGGTCATCCAGCGGCTGTCGCTGGACCGGGCGCCGCACCCGGTGCCGGTCCACTTCCCGGCGGAGGGCGCGGGGTTCTTCCACCACCTGCGCCACGCCTCGAGCTTCCACGACGTGGTCGACGTCCGGGCCGAGCCGGTGAGCGCGGAGGGGGTGATCGCCCGGACCGGGGCGATGAGCATCGAGGCGCGGCGGCTGGACCACGCCATCCCCACGTACGGATACCGGCTGGTCGAGCCCGACGGGCGCCGGATGCTGCCGGAGGAGCTGGCCGCGCACGGGATCAGCGGCCCCGAGATCGGGGTGCTGCAGCGGACCGGGGCGTTCGAGAAGGACGGGAAGGTCGTCACCCTGGAGCAGGTCAGCGTGGCGCGGCGAGGCCAGCGCTTCGCCTTCGTGATGGACACGCGGCTGTGCCCGGGGGTGTTCGAGCTGGCCGAGGGGGCGGACCTGCTCGTGATCGAGGCGACCTACCTCGACGGCGACGCGGATCTGGCCGCGGCGCACGGCCATCTCACCGCCGGCCAGGCGGCGACGGTGGCCGCGGAGTGCGGGGTGCGCACGCTGGTGCTCACCCACTTCTCGCAGCGCTACGACGACCCGGCGGTGTTCCGGCGGGAGGCCGAGGCGCGGTTCGACGGCGAGGTCGTGGTGGCGGAGGACCTGACTCGGATCCGGGTCCCGGCCCGCCGTCCCTGATCACCCGGACCAGGAACCTCGCCGTCGGACTAGTCGCATTCCCGGCAGATCGGCGCGCCGTTCTTCTCGCGGGCCAGCTGGCTGCGGTGGTGCACCAGGAAACAGCTGGAGCAGCGGAACTCGTCGCCGCGCATCGGGACGACGGGCACGGTCAGCTCCTCGTCGGGCAGCTCGGCGCCCGGCAGCTCGAAGCCTGACTCGTTCTCGTCGACGTCGACGAGCGCCGATTGCGCCGTGGTGCGGCGGGCAGTGAGCTCCTCGAGGCTGTCCTCGGCGAGATCGCTGCCGGCCGGGTGGCGCGGCGCGTCGTAGTCGGTGCTGATGGCCATGGCGTTCACCCCTTCTTGGTGACTTGGTTGTGTAACGAACGCCGCCGGCTCCGGATGTGTTCCCGACCGACATGAATGAATGTCCTGTGGTGCTGCTCACGCCGCAGGAGCGGCGAATCGGTCCACTGTGGACATATCAACAGCGTTGGCGCCCACGAGGCTACCTCGGCGCGTCCCCGGTTGACGGCTTTTTCGCAGACTCCGTCCCGGAGATCTTCCCTGAGATTTCCCGGCCCGCCGCCCGCCCGGAGTGCCAGGCGGCCTCGACGCGGGGCCGGCCGAACCCGTCACCAGCCAGGAGGACGCCTTCGACGCTCGCGAAGCCGGAACTGTACGGGTGTGCCGGCCGGGCGTGCGGCCAGCGCCGGACCGCGGCGACGGCCCCTGCGGACGGCAGGTGCAGCACCTCCCGGACGGCGGCCTCGACCTGCGCGGCGGCGTCCTCCCAGGCGTAGCCGGGGGTCGTGTGCGCCACGAGGACGGGAGCCCGGTCCCCGCGGCGGTCCCCGTCGTCGCAGACGGTGATCAGGACCGGGTGGTCGTTGACGAAGGCGCCCGCGAAGTCGGGCCAGCAGCGTGCCGGGTAGCGCAGCGCCACCGCGAGCGACGGCTGCCAGTCCTGGTCGACGGCGACGGCGGCGGCCGGCCGGTGGACCGCCGCGGCCTGCGGGGCGGGCATCGCCAGGACCACCCGGGCGTCGCCCAGCCCGGCGAGGTCGCGCACGGCCACGCCGTACTCCACCGGCAGGCCGGCCGCCAGATCCGCGGCGAGCGAACCGAGGCCGCCCGGCGCCGACCAGCGCTGCGGGCCCGGCGAGTCCGGGGAGTGCGGGCTCGGCCCGTACACCGCAAAACGCGACGTCCACGGCCGGACGAGACCCCGCTCGTGCCAGCCGGCCACGACCGTGCCGAAGGCCGGGTCGCTGACGGTGAAGTAGGCGGCGCCGAGGTCGACCGGCCGGCCGTCCACCTCAGGGCTGGCCAGGCGTCCCCCGGGCACCTCGCCCCGCTCCAGGACACGGACGTCCAGTCCGCGTTCGATCAGCAGACGCGCACAGGCGAGCCCCGCGATTCCCGCTCCGACGACCACTACCCTGCTGGTCATGAACCTCCCTGAACGGGCCCGCGTCGTCATCATCGGCGGGGGCGTGATCGGCACCTCCGTCGCCTACCACCTGGCGCGGCAGGGCGTCACCGACGTGCTGTTGCTGGAGCGGGACCGGCTGACCGCCGGCACCACCTGGCACGCGGCCGGTCTCATGGTCACCTTCGGCTCGCTGTCGGAGACCTCGACGCGGATGCGACAGTACACGCGGGACCTGTACGCGAGCCTGGAATCGGAGACCGGTCTCTCGACCGGGCTGCGCCAATGCGGGTTCATCGAGCTGGCGACCGACCCGGGACGGCTGGAGGAGTACCGCCGGGTCGCCGCGTTCAACCGCCACTGCGGCGTCGACGTGGCGGAGATCTCCCCCGCCGAGGTGCGCTCCCTCTTCCCGCTCGCCCGGACCGACGACGTGCTCGCCGGGTTCTACGTCGCCGACGACGGGCGCGCCAACCCGGTCGACGTGACGATGTCCCTGGCCAAGGGCGCCCGGATGCGGGGCGCGACGATCCGCGAGGGGGTGCCGGTCACCGGGGTGCTCCGCCGCGGGGACACCGTCACCGGGGTGCGGACGCCGTTCGGGGACGTCGAGGCCGAGACGGTGGTCAACTGCGCCGGCATGTGGGCCCGCCAGCTCGGCGAGGAGGCCGGGGTCAGCATCCCGCTGCAGGCCGCCGAGCACTACTACCTCATCACCGAGCCGATCGAAGGTGTCACCGCCGACCTCCCGGTCCTCGAGGACCCGGGGGCCTACGGGTACTTCCGGGAGGAGACCGGCGGCCTCATGGTCGGGCTGTTCGAGGGCAGGGCCGCGCCGTGGAGCGTCGACCGGGTGCCCGACGGCTTCTCGTTCGGGACGCTGCCGCCGGACTGGGACCGGATGGCGCCCTACCTGGAGGCGGCGATGGCACGCATCCCGGTGACGGCGACGGCCGGCGTGCGGACCTTCTTCTGCGGCCCGGAGAGCTTCACCCCCGACCTGGCGCCGATCTTCGGCGAGGCCCCGGAGCTGCGCAACTACTTCGTCGCGGCCGGGCTCAACTCGATCGGCATCCTCACCGGTGGCGGGATCGGGCAGGCGCTCGCGCACTGGATCGCCGAGGGGCGGCCCGACGTCGACGTGACCGGCATGCACATCGACCGCCTGCGGCCGTACCAGCGCAACCGGCAGTACCGGGCGGAGCGGACCGTCGAGGCACTCGGCATGGTCTACCAGACGCACTTCCCCGGCCTGCCGATGCAGTCGGCGCGCGACGCCAAGCGGTCCCCGCTGCACGACCGGCTCGCCGTGCACCGGCCGTACCTGCGGGACGTCTCCGGCTGGGAGATGCCCGACGTCTACGGCTTCCCCGGCCCGCTGTCGCTGTCGTGGGGCCGCCCGGACTACTTCGAGCAGTGGGCGGCCGAGCACCGGGCGGCACGCGAGGGCGTGATCCTCATGGACCTGTCGTTCATGGCGAAGTTCCTGGTGCAGGGGCGCGACGCGGGCGCGGTCCTGGAGGAGCTGTCCGCCAACCGCGTGTCCAACCCGGACACCGTGACCTACACGCAGTGGCTCAACGAGGGCGGCACGATCGAGGCCGACCTGACCGTCACGATGCTCGACGAGGACCGGTTCTGGGTGGTCGCCTCCGACACCGCCCACCGGCACGTCGAGGCGCGGCTGCGCCGGCGGATCGGCGACCGGCACGCGTTCGTCACCGACGTGACGTCGGGCTGGGCGCAGATCAACGTCCAGGGCCCGGCGTCCCGGTCGCTGCTGGCCGCCGTCTCCTCCTCCGACGTCTCGTTCCCCTTCCGCGGGGCACACGAGATCGAGATCGGCTACGCGCGGGTGCTGTGCCTGCGGATCACCTACGTCGGCGAGCTGGGCTACGAGCTGTACGTCCCGGCGGAGCAGGCCGTCCACGTCTACGACCGGCTGGTCGCCGCGGGTGCGGAGTTCGGCCTGCGCCACGCCGGGCTCAAGGCGCTCGCCAGCCTGCGGATGGAGAAGGGGTACCGCGACTACGGCCACGACATCGACAACACCGACGGTGTGCTGGAGGCCGGGCTGGGCTTCGCGGTCGCGCTGGACAAGCCCGCGTTCATCGGCCGGGACGCGGTCCTCGCCCGCAAGGCGGCCGGCCCGCTCACCCGGCGGCTCGTGCAGGTGCTGGTCACCGACCCGAAGGCGGTGCTGCACCACGGCGAGGTCGTGCGGCGCGACGGCCGGGACGTCGGCTACGTGCGGGCCGCCTCCTACGGGCACACGCTCGGCGGCGCGGTCGGGCTGGCGATGCTCGACGCCGGCGACGCCGCTCTGGACCAGGCGTGGCTGGACGGCGGGGAGCTGACCGTGGAGATCGCCGGTTCGGTGTACCCGGCGCGGGCCTCGCTCCGGCCCTTCTACGACCCGGCGAGCGCCCGGGTCCGCGCCTGACGCGGTGCCCCGTTCCGGCTCACCGCGTGTCGAGCCGGAACGGGCGCCACAGCGTCGCCCAGCCGATCGCCGTCAGCAGCCCGGCACCGCCGACCACGAGGAGCCATCGCGACTGGACGGCCCTGTCGTCATCGGCGTCGGCCACCCGCCCGGCCGGATCCTCCGGGTCGTAGCGCAGCGAGATCGGCGCTCCCACCTCGCGCTTCGTCTTCGTGGAGGGGTTGGTGACGTCGGCCGTGATCCTCTCGCCGGTGGCCGTCGCGAACCGCACTGTCAGGTACACGGCCTTGCCGGTGCGGACCGCCACGATCTGCCCGGTCGTCACGACACCGCGGGCCTGCAGCACGCGGTGGTCGTGCCACGCGTCGATGCCGATGACGAGCAGCCCAACCCCCAGGACGACGCCGAACAGGACCGCGACCCAGCTCTTCCGGTCGAAGCCGGCCCGCGCCCAGCGTCCCGGCCCGCGCGGCGCCGACCGCCCGGGAGTCTCCGGACGCGTTCCGGACGCCCACCGATCCCGCTCCCGCCGACCAGCCACGACCCCAGTATGCGGTCCTCGATCCACACCGCACCCGACCCGCCGCCTACCCGACAGGCATGGGTTCGCCCGCCGGGGACAGCGTCGGCGGGGGCGGGCCGCACACGAAATGCGGCTCCGGGTCGTACCGCCAGAAGAACCGCTGCCGGCGGACCTCCTTGCCGTCCTTCTTGAAGACCCGGAAGGCCTCCTGCTGGAATCCCGGCTCCCCGTCGGTGGGGTTGCAGTCCTCCTCCTGCAGGTACTCCGTCTTCGGCTGGACGACCTTCGTGCGTGGGCCGTACTGCGTGGTGATCTCGTCGAAGCGGCGGGTGCCGTAGAGCGTCACGGTGATCGAGGAGTCGGTGGTCGCGGTGTCGACGAGGATGCCGGTGCCGCCGTCGTTACGGAACCGCAGGTCGAGCGACGGGTAGACCACGGTCGCCTCGATGACGGCCGGGTACCGGTCGAAGTAGTAGCTGTGCGGCCGGTGCTCGACGTCCTCCAGCCCGGCGTAGTAGGCGGCGTTGAACAGGGTCGTGGCGACCTGCGAGACCCCGCCGCCGGGCGAATTCTTGATCTTCCCGTTCTCGATGCCGGGCGCGTCGACGTAGCCCTTGGCGCGGGATCGCTCGCCGACGTGCTCGTTGAGGCTGAACGTCTCGCCCGGGCGCACGAGCGCGCCGCGCAGCTCCTCCGCCATGATCCGGATGTTGACCACGCGCGGCTGGCCGGGCGCGAACTTCGTGGTGAAGGTCGACACCCGCTCGGCCACGCCCAGCTTCGCCAGCTCCGCGGTGGTCGTCTTCGCCGTGGCCGGGACGAAGCCGACCTCGACCCGGCGGGGCGTCGCGGTGCCGCGCAGCGCGGCGAGGATCGGCCCCGGCGCGAGGTCGACCTGCTGGCCGTCGGTCTGCGGCTGGACGACCGGCCTGCCGTCGACGATCCGGAACGCGGCGTCGGTGGCGGGGATCTCGACCTTGGCGAACACGGCGGGAGCGGCCCGGCGCAGGGCGGCGGCGTCGATGGTGGGCTCGATGCGGCCGTCGGCGTCGGACTCCATGCGCAGCGCCGCGGCGATCGCGGTGGCCGGGACGGTGACCTCGCCGCGGGGCGTGACCAGCACGAGCGGCGCCGCCACGGCCGGGGTCGCGAGCTCGGCGACGAGGCGGTCGACCTCCTCCCGGCTCGTCCTCGGCACCAGGTCGACGACGGGGAAGCCGATCGGCCCGCCGCGCAGCCAGCCGCGCTCGGCGATGCCGGCGACCGCCCGGCGGTCGAGGCCGCGGCCGCTGACCGGGTGGACGGGGACCGGGCGGAGCTTGTCGAACCGGACCGCGGGCAGGACCGGGGCGTCGCCCTGCGGGCCGAGGTGGACCATGAGCGCGTCGTAGAGCCGCTCGGCGTCGACGTGGACCACCGGCTCGACCTCGCGCCCGCCGTGCAGCCACTCGAACGGGCCGGGCGTGACCCGGACCGCGCGGTCGACGGTGGCCTCGACGTCGAGCCGCAGCCCGACGGCGGCCGGGTCGATGGTGGTGCGCTCGGTGCCGACCCGCACGTCGACCGGGCCGCGGGTGTCCTTGGCGCGCAGCTTCGCCTCGGCGTCCGCGCGGGACAGGCCGCCGAGGTCGGCGCCGAGGACGTGGACCCCGCGGTCGACGTCGCCGGCGTAGGTGCTCACCGCGGCCCCGCCCGGCGCGACGACCAGCAGCGCCACGGCGACGACCAGCCGGCGGCGCCGCCGCACCCGCGCGCGGCGCACGACCGGCGGGACGACGGGGCGGGTTCGAAGCTCGGTAGCCATACCGTTACACTGCCCGATTTATTCCTTTTCATGGCACAGGTCGCGCTCAATGTCCCCCTACGTGTCACGGCGATTCCGGTTCGTGCACCCCGGACACCGCTCAAGATGCGCCGATGTGCCGTCTCGGGTGGGTGGGAAGGACACTGGCCGAGCTCGCTGGCAGGATGTGAGGGTGCGTCAGTACCGGACGTTGGCCATGCGCGTGCGCTCGCCCGAGGCGAGTGCGGCGCTGACGCACGCCGCGCAACGGATCGGCCTGCCGGTCGCGCACCTGCCCGGCGACCCGGCGGAGGTCACCGGGTTGCACTCCGCCGACGGCGTCGCCTGGCGAGCCGCCGGCGGCTACCTGACGACGCTCATCGCCGCGGGCGCCGACATCCGGCTGCACGGCGCCGACCCGGCCTGGTTCGCCGGCCTGCCGCGCGACGTGACCGGCCGCGACGTCCGCCTGGTCAGCGTCGGCGAGGCGCCCGACCTCGTCGGCCCCCGGCCGGCGGTCGCCAAGCTCGCCGACGAGAAACATCCGGCGTTCTCGGCCGCCTGGGTCCGCAACGCCGACGACCTGCGCAACCGGCTGCGGACCGCGCGGCTCCCGGCGACCAGCACGCTGATCATCATGGACCACTGGCTCGACCTCGCCTCGGAGTACCGTGCCTTCACCATCGGCCGCCAGCCGGTCGCCTGGTCGCCGTATCTCGTCGAGGGCGAGGAGTGGAGCCCGTCGCTGCGCATGCACCGGGCGTCGTGGCACGACGAGGCCGCGGCGTTCGTCGCGATGATGCTGGCCGAGTTGCCGGAGGAGGACGTGCCGCCGACGGCGGTCATCGACATCGGCCGCACCGAGTCCGGCCAGTTCGCGGTGCTGGAGGTCAACAACGTATGGAGCTCCGGACTCTACAGCTGCGACCCCGACGGCGTCCTGCGCGCCGTCCTGGCCGCCAACGACCCGGACTGCGCGCCGCGCTGGCGGTGGCAGCCCGCGCCGGTGCTCGGCTTCTGACGCCGTGGCCGCGCTGCTCGACCGGCTGCGGGTCGGTTTCCACTGGCGCGGCGGTGGCGACGTCGTCTTCGCCGACGTGACCGAGTGGTGGCGCGACCCGGTCGTGCTGCGCGACCTGCCGCCGGCGCTCGCCGCGCTCGTGCCCGGCACGCCCACCGTCGTGATCGGCCCGGTGTCCCGCGGCACGCTGCTCGGCGCGCTGGTGGCCGCCCACCTGGGCGTGGGCCTGGTCGAGCTGCGCAAGAACGACCGGGCCGCCCTGCACTCGACCGCCTACCTGTGGCGGCGCCTCCCGCCGGAGTACCACGAGGGCGGCGCGCTGCTGAGCTTCCGCCGGGCGCTGATCCGGCCCGGCGACCGCGTCCTCTGCGTCGACGACTGGATCGAGAGCGGCGCGCAGGCGGACGCCGCCCGGCAGATGGTCGCCGAGATCGGGGCCGAGTGGCTCGGCACCGCCTGCGTCGTCGACGACCTGCCCGGCGACACCCCGCTGCGCGAGGCCCTGGGCCTACGGTCCCTGCTGGTCGCCGACGACCTGTGAGCCGGCCAGCCGCTCCGGCACCGTGATCCTCCGAACGGCCGTCCCGCGCGAACCGGGCAGGCCGCGCAGCCGCCGACAGCCTTCCCGGAAGTTGAGCCGATCACACTCAAGTCCGGGCTCCCCCGCGCGAGGGAGGGCGGTGGCTCCGGCGCGGGAGTTCGCCGGGCCGCGCGCTGCCTAGCGTCGATGTCGTGGGTGAGGTGCGGGGCGGCCGGACGGCGGACCGGCCGCGGAACGAGGATCTTCCGCGGGTGCCGGGCCGGACGGGGGCGGCCGGCCTGCCGGGGGCGGCGGTCCGGGAACGGCTGGTGGGGCGGTTCCCGGCCGTCGCGCCGGTGTGGACGGTCGTGCACCTGACCCGGCCGTGGTTCTGGCCCCTCGGGTGGGCGGGCGCCTACCTCGGCGCGGTGCTCGCCACCCGCGCCTGGCTGCCGCCGGTCACGCCCGCGACGGTGGCGCTGCTCGTCGCGCTCGGACCGCTCGTCTGGGGCGCCGTGCTGGCCGTCAACGACCTGCACGACCTGCCCAGCGACCGGCGCAACCCGCGCAAGGCGACGGCAGCTCTCGTCACCGGCGCAATCACCGAGGCGGAGCTGGCCCGCTGGGCCCGCCGCTGCACGGTCGCGGCGCTCGCCGTCGCCGCCGTCGCGGGCTGGTGGGCGCTCGCCGGCACGGCGCTCGTCCTGCTGCTCGGGTATCTCTACAGCGCCCCGCCGTGGCGGCTCAAGGCCCGCGCCGGTGCGGACGTGGCGGTCAACGCCCTGACCGTCGGGGTCCTCGGGCCGCTCGCCGGCTGGTCGCTGCACCGGTCGCCGCTGGAGTACCCGTCGGTGATGGTCCTGCTCGGGCTGCTGCTCGGCGCCGCGCTGTACCTCCCGACGACCGTCATCGACGTCGACGCCGACCGGGCGGCCGGCGACCCGACCAGCGCCGTGCGGTGGACCCCCGAGGGCTGCTACCGGCTCGGGTTCGCGCTGTGGACCGCCGCGGTGCTCGTCTGGCTCGCCACCTGCCACCTCGGCCTGCTGGTGACCCGCGCCGCGTGGCCGCTGCAGGACGCCGCCGCGCCGGTCCTCGTGCTCGTCTACGCGCTGCTCACCCTCCGGCCGTCGATCGCGCGGATGGCGGTGGTGTCGGCGGCGTTCGCCGTGCCCGCCGCCGACTTCCTCCTCGCCTGCGTGGCCTGACACCCGGCGACCGGCGACCCCCGTTTTCCCTCGCCTCCGGTCACCTCGTGCCGACCAGCGGCGGAAGTCTGCCAACGCGAGCGCCGCGGAGGCTAGAGCGGGCCGCACATCCGGGACGCTGGGACAGCGTCTCTCGTCCTGACCAGCACGAATGCCTGTGCCCCGGGACGCTCGTCACTCTCGACCGGTACGATGCCGCCACCGTGGCCGCAGCGACCCTGGGAGAGAAGACGGCGATGCACCAGCACCATGGGGATCTCGCCGCGCTGCTGACCGACCTCAAGGAACGCAGCGGACTCAGTTATGCCTGGATCGGGCGAAAGGTCAACGCGAGCAAGTCCGCCGTGCACCGGTACTGCGCCGGCCAGGCGGTGCCGCACGAGTTCGGGACCGTCGAGCGGATCGCCCGGGCCTGCGGCGCGAGCCCGGCCGAGCTGGACCGGCTCTACGCGGTGTGGACGGTGGCGGTACGTGAGACGCCGGCCCTGGTCAGCGGCGGCGAGGACACCGAGCGGCCCGCCGCGACCGGCGAGGACTCCGGACCCGGCGCGGCCGGCGAGGACACGGCGCCCGGCCCGGCACAGGAGAACACCGTCCCGCCGGCCGCCGACGTCCCGGCCACGCCGGCGCCGCTTTCCCCACCGGCACCGCCGTCCCCGCCGGATTTGCTGGATTTGCAGGATTTGCAGGATTTGCCGGTCAAGGCCGGACTGCGGCGCCTGTATGCGCTGGCCGCCGCCGCGGTGGCCGTGCTGGTGGCGGTCGTGGTCACCACGGTGGTGATCCGCTCCCCCGCCGCGCCGTCGAAGCCGGACCCGTCGGCGAACCCGCAGTGGATCAGCGGCCCGACGTGGACGCTGCCGCCCGCACCGGTGTCGCCGTCGTTCTTCGGGGTCACCGTCAACAGCTCGACCGGGAACACGCCCGGTTTCACCGTGGGCGCCCTGCGGCTGTGGGACAGCGAGACGCGCTGGGCGCAGATCCAGCCGGCGAAGGGCGTCTTCGACTGGTCGGTCCTGGACCGCCTCGTCGCCGGTGCCGAGCACGCCGGGTTACCGGTGCTGTACGTCGCGGGCGGCACCCCCGGCTGGGCCGCGCCGGGCGGGCGGCGCTCGGTCTACCCGGAGGACGCGCGGTCGGCCCCACCCGACGACCTCGCGGACTGGGACACGTACATGAGGGCGCTGACCCAGCGGTACCGGGGCCGGATCGAGGCGTACGAGGTGTGGGTCTTCGCCAACGACGCCCGCCTGTACTCGGGCAGCGTCGAGACCCTCGTCGAGATGACCCGCCGGGCCAGCACGATCATCCGGGCCGCCGACCCGCTCGCGAGGGTCGTCTGCCCCGGCATGGGCAACCTGTGGACCGCGGAGGCGCAGCGGGTGCTGCGCCGCTTCGCCGAGCTGGGCGGCTACGACCACTGCGACGTCGCCGGGATCAAGCTGCACCAGCGCACGGCCGAGGACCCGCCGGAGACGATGCTGGAGCTGACCGGGCTCGTCGACCGGACCTTCCACGAGGCCGGCGTGCACCCGCCGCTGTGGAACACCGGCACGACGTACGCCATCCCACTCCAGGGCTCGCTCGACGAGGTGAAGGCACGCGACTACGCGGTGCGGTTCTTCCTGGTCGGGCTCCTTGCGCGCAACGTCAACCTCGAGCGGATGTACTTCTACAACTGGGGCGGCACGAAGATCCCGATCGTGCTCCAGGCCGACGGCGGGCAGCCGACCGCGGCCGGTCTCGCCGTCGCCCAGCTGAAGCGCTGGCTCACGGCCGCGGAGATCCGCTCGTGCGGCCACGGCCCGGCGGTGAACCTGCCGGTCAACGCCTGGCAGTGCGAGTTCACCGTCGACACCCCGCTCGGCCGCCGCCGCGCGGTGATCCGCTGGGTCCACACGGGCACGGCCACGATGCGCACCGACCCGGGCGCCGCCGAGCTGTCCCGCCTCGACGGCACGAGCAAGCGCCTGCCCGCGGGTGGCGAGCTGGTCCTGACCGAGGAACCGGTGCTGATCAACTTCGACGCCTGAGGCCGCCACGGCCGGCGGGGTGGCGTCGCTACTCGAAGCGGGAGGGGTCGCCGGCGCCCACCCGCAGGATCTCCGGCTCGTCGGTCGACAGGTCGACGACCGTGGTCGGCTCGGTCCCGCACTCGCCGTCGATCACGGCGTCGAGCTGGTGGTCGAGCAGTTCCTTGATCTCCCAGCCCTGCGTCATCGGGTCGTCGTGGCCGGGCAGCAGCAGCGTGCTGGACACCAGCGGCTCGCCGAGCTCGGCCAGCAGCGCCTGGGTGACCGTGTGCTGCGGGATGCGCGCGCCGACGGTGCGCTTCTTGGGGTGCAGCAGCCGGCGTGGCACCTCGGGGCTGGCCGGCAGGATGAACGTGTAGCTGCCCGGGGTGACCGCCTTGACCAGCCGGAAGACCGAGTTGCTGATCTGCACGAACTGCCCGAGCTGGGCGAAGTCGCGGCACATGAGGGTGAAGTGGTGCCGGTCGTCGAGCTTGCGGATGTCCCGGATGCGCTCCAGCCCGGGCCGGCTGCCCAACTGGCACCCGAGCGCATAACAGGAGTCGGTCGGATAGGCGATGAGCCCGTCGTCGCGCAGCAGCGTCACGATCTGGTTGAGCAGCCGCGACTGGGGATTGTCCGGGTGCACGTCGAAGTACCTGGCCACCCGCAAAGCGTACGTGTAGGAAGGGCTCATGACGGATCGGGAGGCCTGTGGCTGATCCGGCCGGACACGGTCGGCCAGTGCCGCGAGTTCACGGAACGGTGGATGCGCCACGGCGACGGGTAGCGCCCAGCCGCCGCCACACGACCACGGCGTACCCCACGACCAGGGTGAGCGCGACGATCCGCAGGGCGTTGAACGCGGTCGCGGTGGTGCCGGCGGCGACGACCGCGTCCCGGAACGCCGCAGGGTCCGCGTCGTCGGGCAGCACCCGGCCGGCGAGCACCACGGCCACGATCAGCGGGACGAGGGTGATGCGCCAGAGGTGGTACGTCCAGTGCCGCAGGACGGCGTGCCGGTCGTGCCCCAGCCGCGTGGCCTCCCGCCCGACGGTGGCGAACCACAGGACGAAGAGCACGAGGTACACCCACAACCCGTCCCGCAGCACGTTCGCGAGCAACTGCGCGAGGTCGAGCACGGCGGCCACGTCGGGGTGGGTGATCGCCCCGGGGTCCTCGACGAACCGCTCGGCGACCGCGACCGCCCGGCGCAGGACCCGGATGTGCACCGCGAGCAGGCCGATGTGGATGACGGTGACCGCGACGAACAGCCAGGTGCAGACCCGCCACCACCACGCCGGCCGGCGCGGTCCCGCCCCGGCGACGAGGGCGGCGACCTCCGCGGCCGACGGCACACCGCCGTGCCGCGCGCAGCACGGCCCGGGGCCGTCGCCCGGGACCGGATAACCGGGGGCGCCGCACCGCACGCAAAGGGTCGGCACCGTCAGTAGCCCTTCCACTCCTCGCGGGCGTACTCGAGGATCCGCGGCTCCATCAGCGTCGACGGCGGGACGTCGACCCGGCGGCGGTCGGCCGGGAACACCGTGGCGGCGCGCAGCACGTCGGCGTCGAGGAAGCGCAGCTGGGTGGGCGGGTCGAGCCGCAGCTGCGGCGCCGGGCCGTCGGCGGCGGCGAGGAAGAAGCCCCAGTCGCCGAACGACGGCACGTCGACGTGGTACGGCACCGCGGTCAGGCCGGCCGCCGCCATCGACGCGCCGACGCACCAGTACGATCGCTGGGCGAAATACGGCGAACCCGACTGCACCACCACCCGGCCGCCGGGTGCCAGGGCCTTCTTCACCATGGTGTAGAACTCGACCGAGTACAGCTTCGCGGTCGCGGTCTCGTCCGGGTCGGGCATGTCGACGATGATCGCGTCGAACTTCGGCGTCTCGTCGCGGAGCCAGGCGAACGCGTCGGTGTTGAGCAGGTGGACGCGCGGATCGCTGAACGCGTCCTGGTTGAGCTTGTTCAGCCGCGGGTCGGTGCGGGCCAGCTCGACGACGGCCGGGTCCAGCTCGACCTCGGTGACCGACCCGACGTCCGGATACTTCAGCACCTCGCGCAGTGCCAGCCCGTCGCCGCCGCCGAGGATCAGCACGTCGCGCCGGGCGCCCGCGAGCACCGGGTGCACCAGGGCCTCGTGGTAGCGGTACTCGTCCCTGGACGCGAACTGCAGGTCGCCGTTGAGGAACAGCCGCACGTCGGCGCCGTCGATCGACTGGGTCAGGACGATCTCCTGATAGCGGCTCTGCGTGGCGAAGACGACCGGGTCGGCGTACAGCTCCTGGCGCGCGGTCACCTCGAAGCGCTGCGACAGCGCGTACGACGCGCCGAGCACCGCCAGCACGGCGACCGCCGCGGCCGTGAGCGAGACCATCGACCGGCGCACCAGGTCGCGCCGGAACACGGTGAGGACGACCGCCAGGCCCACGACGGCGTTGACGACCCCGACCACCAGCGCGCCCCGCAGCTGGCCGAACACCGGCAGCAGCAGGAACGGGAACGCGAGGCCGCCGAGCAGGGCGCCCACGTAGTCGGCGGCGAACAGGTCGGCGACGGCGCTGCCCGCGTCCTGCTGGCGGATGCGCTGAAGCAGCACCATGAGCAGCGGGATCTCGGCGCCGATGAGCATGCCGAGGAGCAGTGCCATCGCGACCAGCGCCGGGGCGTAGAGGTCGAGGTAGGCGAACGCGGCGTAGAGGGCCAGGACGGACAGGCCGCCGAACAGGGCGAGCAGCAGCTCGATCGCGGCGAACGCGACGAGTGCGTGCTTCTGCAGCGGCTTGGCGGCCAGCGCGCCGATGCCCATGGCGAACACCATGACGCCCAGCACGATCGACGCCTGCGCGGCGGTGTCGCCGATCAGGTAGCTGCCCAGGGCGACCAGGGCGAGCTCGTAGACCAGGCCGCACGCCGCGCACACGAAGACCGCCAGCAGGACCGCGGTCCTGCGCAACCGCGTCACTGCTTCGCGGCCGTCTTCGCGAACGGGTCGGTCTCCTCGCCGCGCTTGATCCGCCGCGACGACCGGATGCCCAGCAGGAGCGTGACGACGGCGCCGGCCAGCAGCACGCCGGTGACGAGCAGCAGCACCCAGCGGTCGCGCCAGAAGTCGTTGCCGGCGCTCGGCAGCGGCGCGGGGGTGCCGCTGGCGCTGGGCGCCGGCACCGCGCCGGTGGCGACCCCGGCCTCCTGGGCCAGCAGCGGCAGCGCCTGGGCCGCGTCGAGGATCGTCGACGTCGGGTCGTCGAGCAGCCGCGACGTGCCCGCGCCGAGCCGGTCGAACGCGCTCGCGTCGAGGTGGCTCGCGTTGCTGAGGTTCGTGGCGATGCTGTAGGTGGCGTAGTCCTCGGACTCGCTGCTGTCCGGGTAGTAGCGGTACCTGCCGTGGACCTCGATGTACTTCGGGCACTGCTCCGGGTTGTCGGTGACCCGCTTGCCGGCGCCGAGGTTGGAGCCGGTGCTGACCGGGCTGGAGGAGTCGAGCAGCTGCCAGCCGTAGCAGATGCCGTGGGCGGTGGCGGCGCGGTCGAGGTCGGCGACGACCGTGTTGACGTCGATGGGGTCGGCGGCGGTCACCGGGTCGTTGTCACCGCCGACGAAGAACGCCGCGACGCAGATGCCGACGACCACCACGACGGCGATCCAGACGCCCTCTTTGACCTTGCTCGTCGACCCCGGTGTCGCGGGCCCGGCGGGCTTCGCCTTGTCGGCGGGCGGTGCGGCCATCAGAGGATCGCCGCGGCGATGATGGCGCCCACGGCGAGGTGGACGGCGGCGGTGATCCACACGGCGGGGTGCCGCTCGGGATGCACCAGCAGCTCGCCGAGCTTGCCGGGGGTGGCCATGTCGACGACGATGAACGCCACGGTCATCACCAGCAGGCCGACCAGGCCGTAGCCGACGGTCGAGCCGATGCCCTGGAGGAAATCGCCGTTGCTGGCGACGATCGCGGTGACCGTGATCGTGCCGACGGCGACGAGGTTGGAGGCGAGCAGGATGGCCGCGTTGGTGTTGCGGTCGACCCAGATGAGGTGCCGCAGCGAGCCCGGTGTGGCGACGTCGACGAGCACGGCGCCGATGGCCATGAGCACGATGCCGATCGCGGCGTAGCCCAGGGTGATCGCCAGGTCGGTGACGAGTTCGAGCATGTCGACTACTTTCCGGTGCCGGGGCCGCCGCCGCGGCCGCTGTTGCCGTCGCCGCGCCCGACCCATCCGCTGCCGCCGACCGTGCCCGAGTAGCGGTTGTAGGCGGTCCGCAGCGGCTCCACCAGGATCAGGGTGCCGGTGCCGTTGGGCTTGAGGACGACGGAGTCCTTGGAGTACCGCAGGTAGATGCCCGTGCCGTCGGCGTACCGGCCGGCCGGTTTCCAGGCGCCGGTGATCTCGTTCGCGACGCGCGTCGGGGACTTGGTGGTGACGTAGGCACGGGCGTCGGTGCCGATGTCCCGCACCGCCGCCCGCTGGTAGTGCTTCGACACGTACGAGCGGGGCGAGAAGCTGCCGGAGAACAGCGTGAGGCCGCCGATGAACAGGCCGATCACGCCGAGGCAGGCGGCCATCACGTACCAGATGCGTCTCATCGTCGCTGTGTCACCACCGTCTCGGTCGTTACGAGTTCACCGGTCTGCGGGTAGGCGTGCGCGGTCCACCAGCCGGCGCCCCCGGGGACGGGTCGCGCGGCGAGCACGGTGAGCGCGTCGCGGGCGCCGGGGAAGGCCCCGGCCAGGGCGTGCTCCTCCGCCCGCGCCCGCCGGCGAAGCTCGTCGCACGCGGCGGCGAACTCGTCGGGCGGCAGCGCGCGGACGGCGGCCGTGAAGCGGTAGCCGGGGCGTGTGACGGCCGACGGCAGCCCGGCCGACAGCGACGGCAGGCAGGCGACCGTCTCGTCGACGTCCCGGAAGCGCACCTGGTGCGAGGCGCCCAGCAGCCGCAGCACGACCTCCTCGCCGCCCGGCAGGGCCACGCTCAGCGTGCGCAGCGCGGGCTGGGGCGGCAGGCCGAGCGCGAACCGCAGGTCGGCCGCCGTCGTGTCGATATACGGCGTGTCGAGCGTGACGAGCACGTCAGCCGCCCTGCGCCCACACGCGCACCTCGGCGCGCGTGAGCGGCTCGCCGTGGCCGACCTCCCACTTGTCGGGCTCGCCGGGCCCGGCGTAGGACTCGAACGACAGCAGCGCGCCGTCGCCGGACTCGTAGTCGGCGTACTTCGCGGTGCCGGAGCCGTTGAGCCCGGTCGTACCGCTGGAGACGAACTTCGCCGTCCCGGACTCGTCCTTCTTGTAGCGCCGGCCGTCGAAGTCGATCGTCGCCGGGCCGGGCGTCACGGTCGCCGACGGCACCTCGTGCCACAGCGACAACTCCAGGTCGGGGTCCTCCTCGACGGAGAGCCACATCTTGCGGCCGCCGGTCGAGTCGTCGAGCAGGTGCTCGGTCCAGCCCCACGACTGCTCCGTGTAGTGCAGGCTGCCACGCACCGTATAGGTCGTGCCGCGGATCTCGACGAGGTCACCGGCCTTGAGCTTGCGCGGGTCGCCGCGCAGCACGTCCTCGCCGGTGTCCCGGAACGGGTCCCGCGGTCCGGCCGGAGCAGCCGGAGCGGGTGTACGGCGGCGCAGCAGGACGACGACGAGCACCGCCACGACGACAAGCAGCAGCACGACGAGCAGTACCAGGCCGGTGTTCAAGGGGGGTTCCTTCGGCTCGAAGATCCGACTGGCCGCTGAATGTAGCAAGTCCGCGCACGTCTGGCACGGCGCAACGGCTTTCGGTCAGGTTTCGGGCATCCCCGGTTCGAACCGTCGACCCGCTGCATACGTTTGATCAGTGGTTGAGACTCAGCAGCGGGCCGATGAGCTCGTCGACGTCCTTGTGACCGAGTTCGGCGAACTGATGGCCGTGGACCCGGCCGCGTTCCGGCGCAAGTTCCGCAAGATGGCCGCCTCACCGTTCGCGTTCTACCGCGGCAGCGCGTGCGTGTTCTACGCCGACGTGCACGGGCAGCCCGATCCGTTCCTCGACGAGCGCACCTCCGGCGTGTGGATCCACGGTGACCTGCACGCGGAGAACTTCGGCACGTACCTCAACTCCGAGGGCATCCTGGTCTTCAACGTCAACGACTTCGACGAGGCCTACGTCGGCCCGTTCATCTGGGACCTCAAGCGGTTCGCGGCGAGCATCGCGCTGATCGGCTACGCCAAGGCGCTCTCCGACGACGTCATCGGCGAACTGGTCACCGGCTACGCCCACACGTACGTCGCGGAGCTGCGGGCGATCGCCGCGGGCGGCGAGGAGGCGATCGGGTCGCTCACGCTCGACACCACCGAGGGCGTGCTGCGGGACGTGCTGCAGCGGGCCCGCCTGAACACGCGCGTCGCCCTGCTGGACGAGCAGACCGTGCTCGTGGACTACGACCGGCGGTTCATGATGGCGGACGGTGTCTACCCCGTCGACGCGGAGATGCGGGCCGAGGTCGAATCGGCGTTCGCGGCGTACCTGCCGACGCTGCCCTCGTGGGACCCCGAGCGGCCGGAGAAGTACAAGATCAAGGATGTCGTCATGCGCAAGGGCGTCGGCATCGGCTCGGCCGGCCTGCCGTCCTACAACCTGCTGCTCGAGGGGCACACGCAGGCGCTGGAGAACGACGTCGTCATCTACATGAAGCAGGGGCAGACCCCGGCGGTGTCACGCTGGATCACGGACCCGCGGGTGAAGGGCTACTTCAAGCACCAGGGCCACCGCACCAGCGAGTCGCAGCGCGCCCTGCAGGCCCACGCCGACGCGTGGGCGGGCCACACGGTGCTCCGGGACGTGGGACAGGTGGTCGCGGAGGTCTCACCCTACGCCGCGGACCTCGACTGGAGCGACGTCAACGAGCTGGACGAGCTCACCAGCGTCACCGGCTACCTGGGCCGGGCGACCGCCCGGATGCACTCCGTCGCCGACGACGAGTCCAGCCACGACCTGGTGGACTTCTCCACGGAGGAGGCGATCGTGGCGGCGATCGACCGGGACGTGCCGGGCTTCGTCGCGTCGCTGGTCGGCTTCGCCCACGAGTACGGCGCCCGCGCCCGCGCCGACCACCAGATCTTCGTCGACCTGTTCCGCAACGGGAGGTTCCCGGGCCTGTAGGGTCGGGCGGGCCTAGGCTGGGGGGTATGGCCCGCATCGACCGACTCGTCACCTCCGGCACCTTCTCGCTCGACGGCGAAACCTTCGACGTCGACAACAACGTGTGGATCGTCGGCGACGACCACGAGGCCGTGGTGATCGACGCGGCCCACGACGCCGGGGCGATCCTGGACGCGCTGGGCGGCCGGCGGTTGCGGGCCATCGTCTGCACGCACGGCCACGACGACCACATCGACGCGGCGCCCGAGCTCGCACTGCGCACGGGCGCCCCGATGCTGCTGCACCCCGACGACCTGGTGCTGTGGCACATGAAGCACCCGGACGTCGAGCCGGACACGCACCTCGCCGACGGCCAGACGCTCAGCGTCGCCGGCGTCGACCTCACGGTGCTGCACACTCCCGGCCACAGCCCCGGCGCGGTGTGCCTCCACGCCCCGGCACTGGGCGTGGTGTTCTCGGGCGACACCCTGTTCCAGGGCGGCCCGGGCGCGACGGGCCGATCATTTTCGGACAAGCCCACGATCCTGCGCTCGATCCACGAACGCCTGCTGACCCTCCCCCCGGAGACGGTGGTGCACACCGGCCACGGCCCGGACACGACGATCGGCGCCGAGGCCCGCTCCCTCTGACCCTCCACCGGACGGGATGGCACCCGCTCCGCACCGCCCGCCGGTTTAGTGCTCGTCGCGCCGACCGATCTGCGCAGGTCGGCGCGGCCCGGCCTGCTTCATGATCCGGAAGAGTTCGCGCCGAATAGCGGCGCCAAGTCTTCCGGATCACGCCGAAGCGCCACACGTTCATGATCTGCGGTAACCCTGGAGCCTGTCGCGCAATTCGCTGGGACAGCGCCGGCGGCCCAACTACGCGCCGATCTTGGAGTTGTGGCGCCATGAACCTCCGAATTTGTCCTGGTTTGTCAAGGACCACAACTCCAAGATCAGCGCGGTTGTCGGGGTTGACGCGCGAGGGATCCGAATTGCACAACAGGCTCCCTGGGTGTCGTAACCCTTCGCGATCATGAACGTGTGGCAGAGGGCGCGCCGCTCGCCAGGCGGCCGGCACCGTGATACACGAGGGACGACCACGCCAGGCAGCACCACTGGGCGACAAGGAACCACTAGGCCCGGCAGCACCACTGGGCGACAAGGAACCACTAGGCCCGGCAGCAGCACCGGCCGGCGAGGGGGCCACCACGCCAGACAGCAGCGCCGACTGACGAGAGACCCACCAGATCAGGCGGCGCCGCTGGACACAAGGGCACGCGACCGACACGGCACCGCCGGACACGAGGACACGCAGCCGACACGGCACCGCCGGACACGAGGACACGCAGCCAACACGGCACCGCCGGACACGAGGACACGCAGCCAACACGGCACCGCTGAACACGAGGAGACTGGCCACCGCGAGCGCGGCACGAGACACGCGCCCCGACGCGGTGACTTCGAAGCTCCGCCGGACATGGGAGCACCGGGCGAGACGCGCGGACCATGACCGCCACGACCATCCCCCGCCACCACGGCCACCCTCGACGCCAGGCAGCTCGTTCAGTGCCGAGGACAGGGTCGCCATGATCACGAAGGGTTATGACATCCAGAGAGCCTGTTGCGCAATTCGGATCCCTCGCGCGTCAACCCCGACAACCGCGCCGATCTTGGAGTTGTGGTCCTTGACAAACCCGGACAAATTCGGAGGTTCATGGCGCCACAACTCCAAGATCGGCGCGTAGTTGGGCCGCCGGCGCTGTCCCAGCGAATTACGCGACAGGCTCCAGAGCTGCGCAAAGTCTTCGTGATCATGAAGGTGCAAGGGATCCGCCATGATCCGGAAGACTTTGCGCTGAATGGCGGCGCGAACTCTTCCGGATCATGAAGGAGAGCATCCGACGGGTGAGCGAAAACGGTCACCGTCGTCGCGCGCGATGATCGAAGATCACCTTTGACCCGATCTGTGCCGGAATGCCGGTGGCATACTTTTCGCGTGGTTGACATGCCCAGGCTGCTGGCCGGTCGGTACCGGCTGATCGAACCCATCGACGACAAGCGCTCCGTCTGGCGTGCGCACGACGAGGTGCTCCGGCGCCGAGTCGCCGTGAAGCTGCTCGCCGCGCAGCCGAATGACGAGACACGGTTGCGGGCCGGGGCGCAGGCGGCCGGGCTGCTGCACCATCCCAACGTCAGCGCCGTCCACGACTACGGCGTCGACGCCGGGGAGCCGTTTGTCGTCGCCGAGCTCGTCGACGGCACGCCCCTCGCCGCGCGGCTCGCCCGGGGTCCGCTGTCGTGGCGCGGCGCGGTCGAGATCTGCGCCTACGTCGCCGCCGCGCTGTCGGCCGGCCACGCCCGCGGGCTCACCCACGGCGCCGTCACGCCCGACAGCGTCGTGCTCACCGACACCGGCGTCAAGGTCGTCGACTTCGGCACGGCCGCGCCGCTGCCCGCCAGGTCGCCGTACCTCGCACCCGAGCGCCGCACCGGCCCCGCCGCCGATGTCTACGCGCTCGGCGTCGTGCTCTTCACGGCCCTCACCGGCAGCATCCCGCAGCCGGCCCGCCTCGGCCTCCTGCACGACGACCCCGATCCCACGCCGCTGCCACTGATCCCGCGGATGCCCCTGGAGGTCGCCGCGATCTACCAGCACTGCCTCGCCACCGATCCGGGCCTGCGCCCGTCCTCGGCCGCGATCGCACAGCGACTGGCCGTTCTCGCAGGTGTACGGGTGGGCGCCGTCGACGTCCGCGTCCCGCCCCCGCCGGCCGCCGACGACACGGTGCGACTGCCGGGAGCGTCGGGGACGCGGGAGTGGACCCGGGACCTGTCCCGGGACGGCACACGGGAGTTCGCGGTGACGCCGGGCCGCCCGCGCCGGGGCCGCCGGCCCGTGCGGCACGCCGTGACCGCCGGAGCGGCGGTGGTGGCGGTGCTCGTCGGCGTCGCCGGAACGGCCGCGGCCCTCGGTGTCCTGCGGTCCCGCACCCCGGACGCGGCCCAGTGGTCGGTCGGGTCCCCCGCGTCGCCCCGCCCGGCGGTGTCACCGACCGGCACGGCGGACCCGGGCGGCGCGGCCGTCGGCACCGCCCCGCCGTCGACGTGCACGGTCTCGTACCAGGTGAAGAACGCCTGGCCGGACGGCGCGACCGTCGCGCTGTCGGTCAGCAACACCGGCCGGTCCGGCCTGCGGGAATGGGCGCTCACCTTCGACCTGGACGGCCAGGTGCGGGCGGACTCCGCCTGGAACGGCACGTGGCAGCAGGAAGGCACCCAGGTCACGGTGTCGGGGCTGCCCGGACACACCGACCTGACGGCCGGCGCCGCGGTGAACGACGTCGGCGTCAACGTCGACGGTCAGCACGCAGACCGGATCCCCGACACGTTCCATCTGAACGGGGCACGGTGCCAGACGGCACAATCCTGACAGCCGACGCCGTTCGCAACAACATCGCATCTTTGCTTCCGTAGCAGCGCAAACATGCCCTAGCCTCTCGGCGGGAGCGCTCCCACGGCGCTCGACCAGCGCCGAGGAGCACCTGCATGACCCGTTTGTCGCGCGCGCTGACGGCCGCCGGCCTGACGCTCACCGCCACGCTCGCCGCCGTCGGCGGGAACGCCGTACTCGCCGCCATCGGTGGGAGCGCCGCGCTCCCTGCCGCCGGCGGCAGCGCCGCACACGCCGCCGCCCGGATCTGTGACGCGTACGGCACCACCACCGTCCAGGACCGCTACATCGTCATGAACAACCGCTGGGGCGCCGCCACCGAGCAGTGCATCGCGGTGACCGGCACCGGCTTCGCGATCACCGCCGACCACCACAAGGCGACCAACGGGGCGCCCGCGGCATACACGGCCGTCTACTACGGCTGCCACTACGGCACCTGCTCGCCGGGCACGACCCTGCCGATGCAGCTCGCGAGGATCGGCCGCGCGACGAGCAACGCGACCTTCACGTATCCGGCGACCGGCATCTACAACGTCAGCTACGACATCTGGCTCGACCCGGCACCCAACGGGCGGACGACGAACCGGCAGGAGCTCATGATCTGGTTCGCCAAGCGGGGCCCGATCCATCCGGTCGGCTCGAAGGTCGGTACGACCACCATCGGCGGCCGCTCGTGGGACGTCTGGTCCGGCTTCAACGGCACGAGTGCCGTGGTCTCGTACGTCGCCCGGTCCCCGCTCACGTCGTGGAACGTCGACGTCCTGAGCTTCGTCGACGACGTCAGGACCCGCAGCAAGGTGACCGCCTCGTGGTACCTGACGAGCATCCAGGCCGGCTTCGAGCCGTGGGTGGGCGGCACAGGCCTGGGCGTCACGACGTTCGGCGCGACGGTGACCGCCGGAACCCGGCCCCAGCCGTCGAAGACACCGTCGAAGGCACCGTCGAAGGCACCGTCGAAGGCACCGTCGAAGGCACCGTCGACCCAGGCACCACCGACGAGCGCGGCACCCCGCTGCCCGAGCCCGACGGGCCGATGACGGGACGGCGGACGAAGTGACGGCCGGGACGGACAACCGGGCCGCGGTCCGGCATGATGTCCGGCGTGATTCGCCTCTACGGACTGCTCTTCCTCATCGATCTCGTCGTGCTCGTGATCGCGTTGATCGACTGCCTGTCAACGGATGAGCACGAGGTACGGAACCTGCCCAAGATCGCCTGGGTGTTTATCATCCTGCTGTTCTCGCCCGTCGGCTGGATCGCGTGGTTCGTCGCCGGGCGCCCGCAGCAGGTGCGGGCCGGCGCCGGGGCCGCCTGGCGGGCCGGCAACGGGTTCCCCGAGGCCACCCGGCCCCGGACGACGGTGGCGCCGGACGACGATCCCGAGTTCCTGCGCGGCCTGGCCCAGAGCCGGCGCGAGGACCAGGACCTGCTGGGCCGCTGGGAGGCCGACCTGCGCCGCCGCGAGGAGGAACTGCGCAAGCGGGAGCAGGAGAAGCCGGACCAGTGACACTCATGGCGAAGGCCGGTCACCGCGGTGGTGACCGGCCTGACGCCAGGGGTGGAGTGGTCGCTCACTGCGATGGCATGAACGTCAGGAGCTCAGCGGACCCGTCACATCACGGAAACGTGCCACCGCGGCGAGCGCTCCCGGTGACGCCGGCAGGAGCGGCAGCCGTACGGCCGGGGTGCGGATCCGCCCCTGCGCATGCAGCACGGCCTTGATCACCGCGGGGTTCGGTTCGGCGAACAGGGCCGCCGCCAGGGCGGCCAGGCGGTGGCCCAGCGCCCGGGCACGGTCCACGTCGCCGTCGCGCCACGCCTCGAACAGCGCCACGAACGACGCGGTCGCGACGTGCGCCGAGGCGAGCACGCCGCCGTGCGCGCCGAGCGCCAGCACCGGCGAGATCACCGCGTCGTCGCCACCGAGGACCGCGAACGAGCGCGGTGCCGCGCCGAGGAACGCGACCGTGTCGCCGGAGACCGGGCCGTCGGCGAGCTTCATGCCGGCGACGTTCGGGATCGCCGCGAGTTCGAGCAGCGTCTCCGTCGTCAGCGCCTGCCCGGTGCGGTACGGGACGTGGTAGACCACGACCGGCACCGGCGAGGCGGCGGCGACCGCGCGGAAGTGCGCCAGCACACCGGCGTCGCCGGGCCGGACGTAGGGCGGCACGACCACCATCGCCGCCGTCCCGGCGGGCAGGTCCCGGACGGCCTCGGCGCAGGCGGCGGTGGAACTGCCGCCGACGCCGACGAGCAGCGGCACGCCGAACTTCGCGCACACCGCGACCACGTCCTCGCGCTCGGCGGCGGTGAGCGTCGCGGGCTCCCCCGTCGTGCCGAGCGCGACGAGCCCCGCGGCGCCGGCGTCGAGCACGGACGCGGCCAGGTCGTGGAGGGCCGCCAGGTCGGCCGAGCCGTCGGCGGCGAAGGGCGTGACCAGCGGTACGAAGATCCCGGAAAGGTCCATACAAGCAGCCTGACGAAGGCCGAGCGACAGGTCCAGTTCACATTCGCACCGTTGACCGTAAGCTGAACTGATGCTCGACGTCCGGAAGCTGCGCCTGCTGCGCGACCTCGCCCACCTCGGCACCATCGCCGCCGTCGCCGAGGCGCACGCCTACACCCCGTCCGCCGTCTCCCAGCAGCTCGCCGCGCTCGAGCGGGAGGCGGGCGCGGCGCTGCTCGCACGGACCGGCCGGCGGGTCGCGCTCACGCCTGCGGGCCGGGTGCTGGTCACGCACGCCGAGGACGTGCTGGCCGCGCTGGAGCGGGCCACCGCCGCGCTCGCCGCCACGCGCACCGGCCTGTCCGGGCCGCTGCGCATCGGCGCGTTCCCGACCGCGATGCGCACCCTGCTGCCGCCCGCGCTCGTCGCGCTCGGCCGGGCGCACCCCGGCCTGGACCTCTGCGTCGAAGAGCTCGACCCGGCGGTGGTACCGCCGAAGCTGCGCGACGGCACGCTCGACGTGGCCCTGGTGCACGACTACGACCTGGTGCCGATCGAGCCGGACCCGGCCCTCGAGACCGTGCCGCTGCTCGACGAGACGATCTTCATCGCCGGCACGCGCCCGCGCGACCTGCCCGCCTGCCGCGACGAGCCGTGGATCCTCGCCAGCCCGGGCACGCTGTGCCACACGATGACCGTCCGCGCCTGCGAGGCGGCCGGCTTCACCCCGCGCGTGCGCCACCACGCCGACGACTTCGTGACCGTGCTGACGTTCGTGGCCGCCGGTCAGGGCGTGGCGCTGGTGCCGGAGCTGGCCGCCGCGCCGCTCCCGGACGGCGTGGTGCTGACCCCGCTGGAGACCCGCCGCCGGACCCGCCTCGCGTACCGCGCCGGCGCCGCCCGCCACCCCGCCGTGTCCGCCTTCGCCGAGTCCCTCGGCACCCCACCACAAGTACATGATCAACGCGGGAGCGCCGGGGAGGGGGTGGGTGCGGACGGGGTGCCGGAGCGGAGCGGAGCGGGGTGACGGGTCAGGCCGGGCGCCCGGGCGCCGAATCAGAGCTGCGTGACGGCCTTCACCCCCTCGGATCCGGTGCTGCACCTGCTGCGCCGGGCGACCTACGGGCCGACGCCCGACGCGGAGCGCGAACTGCGCACCCTCGGCGTCACGGCCTGGCTCGACCGGCAGCTCAACCCGGCGTCGATCGACGACAGCGCCTGCGATGCCGTGCTCAGCCGGTACAACCTCATCAAACTCGACATCGCGGGCGTCCGCGCCGCCGTGCAGGCCGGCACGCTCAAGACCGGCGGCTGGGACGTCATGCAGCAGCTCGGCACCGCCACCGTGGCCCGGGCGATCTGGAGCAGGCGGCAGCTGTTCGAGCTGATGGCCGACTTCTGGTCGAACCACCTCAACGTCACGTGCCCGTCCAGCGGAGTGTGGGACAGCCGGGCCGCCTACGACGCGCTGCTCCGCAAGCACGCGCTGGGCCGCTTCGCCGACCTGCTCAAGGCCAGCATGACGGCGCCGGCGATGCTGTCCTACCTCGACAACCGCTCGTCGACGAAGGCGAAGCCGAACGAGAACTACGCCCGCGAGCTGATGGAGCTGCACACCGTCGGGCTCGTCCACACCGAGGCCGACGTGAAGGACGCCGCGCGGCTGCTCACCGGGCTGACCGTCGACAAGACCACCGGACTGTACAGGTTCGACCCCAACCAGCACGCCACCGGCGCGGTCACGATCCTCGGCTGGCGGCACGCCAACACGACCGCCGGCGGCGGGGAGGCGGCCGCGCTCGCGTTCGCCGACATGCTCGCCATGCACCCGGCGACCGCCGAACGCATCGCCCGCAAGCTGTGCGTGCGGTTCGTGTCCGACGAACCGCCGGCGGCCCTGGTCAGCGCGCTCGCCAAGGTCTACCTCGACGGGCGGACCGCGATCGCACCGGTACTGCGGGCGCTGTTCACGTCGGCCGAGTTCGCCGCGTCGACGGGCGCGAAGCTGCGCACACCGTTCGAGGACCTGGCGGCGACCGCCCGGGTGCTCGGCCTGCAGCCGGAGGCGTCCGGCACCGACGGCGTGCGCGGGCTCTACCACTACCTCGTCGACGCCGGGCACGCGCCGCTGCGGTGGGCCCCGCCGAACGGCTACCCGGACGTGGCGGCCGCGTGGGCGGCGCCCTCCGGCTTCCTGGTGCGGTGGAACGCGCACCTGAACCTCGCCGCCGGCTGGTACCCGAAACAGCTCACCAGGCCGGCGTCGACGCGGTCGTACCTCGTGCCGGCGCTGCCCGCGACGCACGGCGCCCTCGTCGACACACTCGCGACGCGGCTGGTCGGCATGCCGTTGCAGGCGGCGCACACCGCGGCCCTGCTCGGCTTCGTCGGCAAGACCCCGGCGAGCGCGCTGAAGGCGACCGATCAGTCCGTCAACGGCAAGCTGCCGCACCTCATCGCCCTGATCCTCGACTCGCCCTACTTCCTGGCCAGGTGACCGCCGTGACTCTCGCCTCCTGCTGCGTCTCCCGTCGTGGCGTGCTGACCATCGGCGCCGGCGCCGTCCTCACCGGGCTCGTCGGCGAGGGCCTGGCGACCCGGCTCGCGTTCGCCGGCACCCCGCACACCGGCGACACGCTTGTCGTCCTGTCGCTGCGCGGCGGGTTCGACGGGCTGTCGGCGATCGTGCCGATCGGCGACCCCGACTACTACACGGCGCGGCCCGGCATCGCGGTGCCGAAGGCGTCGGTGATCGCCGGGGACGGCATGTTCGGCCTCCACCCGGCGCTCGCGCCGCTGCAGGCCCGCTGGCAGGCGGGCACGTTCGGCGCCGTGCACGCGGTCGGGCAGCCGGACCCGTCCCGCTCGCACTTCCAGGCGATGGAGCGCATGGAGCGGGCCGCCGCCGGTGCCTCCGTGCGCACCGGCTGGCTGGACCGGATGCTCGGGGTCACCGGCGCCACGGCGCCGATGGCCGGGATCACGGTCGGCAGCACCGCCCCGGCCCGGGCGTTCGCCGGCCCCACGCCGGACGTGAGCATGGTCAGCGTCGACGGGTTCAAGCTCTCCGGCGACCGGATGCCCACCCTCGCCAAGCTGTTCGACGGCGCGCCGGACGTGCTGGCCCGCCCGGCCCGGGCGGTCGCGGCGAGCCTCGGCACCGTCGCCGCGCTCGGCGCGTACACACCCGCCGCGACCTACCCGGCCACGCCGCTGGGCAACGCGCTGAAGGACGTGGCCCGGCTGGTGAAGGGCAACGCCGGGCTGATCGCCGCCGCGGTCGACTACGGCGACTGGGACATGCACCAGGGCCTCGGCACCCCGGTCAAGGGGCAGCGGATGTACAACCACCTCAACGAGCTCGCCCTCGCGCTGGAGGCGTTCGCGACCGATCTCGGTCCCGCGTTCGGCCGGGTCACGCTGGTCACGCTGAGCGAGTTCGGCCGGCGGGTCGCCGAGAACGGCTCGCGCGGTGTCGACCACGGCAACGGCAACGCGATGCTGCTGCTCGGCGGCGGCGTGCGCGGCGGCCGGGTGCACGGCGCCTGGCCCGGCCTGGCCCCGGCGAAGCTCACCGCGGGCGACCTGGCCGCGACCACCGACTACCGCTCCGTCATCGGCGAGATCCTGCAGCGCCGCTGCGGGCTCGGCTCCCTGGCCGACGTGTTCCCGAACGTGTCCCCGTCCGAATATGGGTTGGTCTCCGCGAGATAGCACTGCTGTAATCGGGCGATGGCGCGCATCGACTGGTCTGACCTTCCGGAGCCGGTCCGGCGGGCGGTCGTGGACATCCTCGGCAGCCCGGTCGTGTCGGCGGAATCGCAGCCGGGCGGGTTCTCGCCCGGGACCGCCGACCGGGTGGTGACGGCGGCCGGGACCCGGGCGTTCGTGAAGGCGGTCGGTGCCGGGCTCAACGAGTCGAGCCCGTCGATGCACCGCGCCGAGGCCCGGACGGCCGCCGCGCTGCCGGCCTCGGCGCCGACCCCGCGGCTGCTGGGCTTCTACGACGACGGGGACTGGGTGGCGCTCGTCTTCGAGGACGTCGAGGGGCGGCCTCCGCACGTGCCGTGGCTGCCGGAGGAGCGTGACGCGGTGCTCGACGCGCTGCGGCGGCTCGCGGTGCCGGCCACCGGGCTGCCGTCGTTGCGCGACAGGATCGGCGCGGAATTCGCCGGCTGGCGGCGCATCGCGGCCGACCCGCCGGACGGCCTGGACCCGTGGGTGGCGCGGCACCTCGACGAGCTGGTGGCCTGGGGCGACCGCGGCATCGCGGCGCTGGCCGGCGACCGGCTCGTGCACGGCGACCTCCGCGCCGACAACCTGCTGATCCGCGCGGACGGCTCGGTGGTGGTCGTCGACTGGCCGTTCGGGGCGGCCGGCCCGGCGTGGTTCGACACGCTGTCGCTGATCCTCAACGTCCGCCTGTACGGCGGCGAGCTCTCCGACGACATCCTGGACCACTTCGAGCCCGACCCGGACGACGTCACCGGCTGCGTGGCCGGCCTGACGGCGTACTTCACGGACCGGGCCCGGCTGCCCGCGCCCCGCGGACTGCCCACACTGCGCGACTTCCAGCGCGACCAGGCCGTGGTCATGCTGGCCTGGTTGCAGCAGCGGCTCACGTGACCCGCACCACCGGGCGCCCGAATCCCGGAAATGTGCCGGCGCCGCGGGCGGTCCGGCGGGCACTACCCCCACCCGTCGGTCACCGCGGTGCCCGGCGCGCGCCCGGCGATCCGGGCCGCTACGGCACGTATTCCGACGTCGCCGCGATGGCCGCGCTGACCGGCGCGGAACAGCACGACCTCGAGGTGGCGATCACCGGCAGTGCCGTGCCGATGGACTGACACAGGCAAAAAGCGTTGGCCGTTGTACCGCGGGAGGGCTGATCCCGCGGACAGCGGCCAACGCTCATGTCGGTGTGCGGAGGCAGGCGGCGCCTCCGCGGGACCTGGAGGTCCGCGGTCAGCAGCTCGACGCGAAGCCGATCAGGGCCACCGAGTTGCAGGAGACGTTGATCGGCACCTGCACCGTGGTCGAGGACTGGTTGCCGTTGAAGAAGCCGGCGTTGTACCCCGTCGTCCAGTTGCCGTTGCTGTTGTACGCGTAGGCACCGCCGCTGCCGCTGCCGCTGCCGCCGTTGGCGTTGGCGTTGGCGTTGGCGTTGTTCCCGTGCTTCTTGTGCTTCTTCTTGGTGTTCGAGTCGGCGTTGCCGCTGCCGCTGCCGCTGCCGTTGCCGCCGTTGCCGGAGTAGGCGTACGCCCCGCCGTTGCAGTTGGCGCTGGCGAAGCCGAGGATCGCCAGGGAGTTGCCGCAGATGTTCACCGGCGCCTGGACCGTGGTCGAGGACTGGTTGCCGTTGAAGAAACCGACGTTGGGACCGCTGTCCCAGTCCGCGTGCGCCGCGGTACCGGTGAGCGCGAGGCCACCCATGGCCAGCGCGGCGACCTGCACCGACCGGATGAGCCAGCGTTTCATGATGACAACCTTTCGACGAGTGATCGACGGGGAACGTCCGTCGCGACCTCCACCTAACCCGAAATGCGAGCTTGGGACGGATATTTCGCGAAATTTCGTCACTCAATGCACTCGTGCGGTGACATGACGTAGTCGATCGGCGTGTCGAAGCACAGACAGCGCGGCGGGCGGGGCCACCAGCGCCGGCCGCCACGCTTTCCGTGCGTGCCGTCACCATGTCCCGCGCGGCATCCGAGCGCCAGGCCGACAAGGCATGCTGACCGGTCACTTCCGCCGGACGCGGCGCCTCAGGAGGTACCACAGCAGCAGCACCAGGACGAGGACGGCCGCCACGACGATCGCCGCGACCCGGTAGCGGCCGACGACGGCGTGGACGCGCTCGATGTTCCCGCCGACCTCGGCGCCCACGGTGACCCACACGGCGGTCCACACCACACCACCGATGGCGTCGCGGACGGCGTACTGCGGCCAGGGCATCGCGACGGTGCCGGCGATGATGCCGTTGGTCTGGCGCAGCCCGTCGATGAACCGGGCGATCAGCACGACGTTGCGGCCCCGCCGGGCGATCACTTCCTCGGCACGCGCGAACCGCGACTCGGTCAGGCCGATCCGGCGGCCCCAGCGCAGGATCGCGGGACGACCGGCCCGTCGCCCGACGAGATAGCCCAGGTTGTCACCCGCCACCGCGGCCAGGAACGTCACGACGGCGACCGCCGGGAGGTTGAGCGAGCCGTGCGCGGCAAGTCCCCCGGCCACGACGATGGCCGTGACGGCCGGGGTGGGGATGCCGACGCCCTCCAGCAGGACAATGAGCGCGAGCGCCGGGTAGCCGTACCGGTGCAACCACTCCACGGATCACCGATCCTGCCATGGGTACGCTGGTATGACGATGACCAATTGGTATGAGTCGCACATCGACCGGCAGATCCGCGAGGCGCAGGAGCGGGGCCAGTTCGACAACCTGCCCGGCACCGGCAAGCCGCTGCCCGACCACGGCGAGCTCTACGACGAGGACTGGTGGATCAAGGACCTCGCCCGGCGGGAGGAGCTCTCCGGCGGCATCCCGCCGACGTTGCGGCTGCGGCGCGAGGTGGAGGACTTCCCGGAGACGGTCCGCAAGCTCCGGACCGAGGAGCGCGTCCGCGCGGCGGTGCGCGACCTCAACGAGCGCATCGAGCGCGCGAAGCGCGGCCTCGTCGAGGGCCCGCCGACGATCCTGCCGCCCCTGGACGTCGAGGCGGTCCTGCGCGACTGGCGGGCCTGAACGGCTCCGCGCCGGCCCCGCACCACCGCTTCCATTGACAGAAGGCTGTGCCGGCACTTACCTTACTCCGCAACTGTTAGTCAGTCTGACTATTAGTCGGAGGGCGCGATGGTGCTCGGAGGCTCCTCCAAGCTGCTCAAGGCGCTCAACGAAGCCGCCGCCCTGGGCCACCTGCTCGACCGCGGGCAGCTGACCCGCGCCGAGCTCCGCGAGCTGACCGGGTTGTCCAAGCCCACCGTCTCCGAGGCGATCCGGCGCCTCACCGAGGCGGGCCTCGTCGTCACGGCCGGGCACGAGACCGGGCGGCCCGGGCCGAACGCCGAGGTCCACGCCGTCAACCCGGACGCCGCCTACGCCGTGGCGATGTCGGCGCGCGACTGCGCCGGCAGCGGCGCCCCGGCGCTCACCGCGGCACTGCACGACCTGCGCGGCGAGCGGCGGGCCCGCCTCGCCGTGCCGGTCGACTTCCGACGGACCGACCCGGTCACCGCGGTCGACGAGACCATCGACGCGCTGTGCGCCGCGGCGGGCGTGGCCAGGACGCCGGTCGCGCACGTCCACCTCGCGGTCGCCGGCGCGTTCGACCCTCGGGACCGGGTCATCCACCACGTCGACGTGCCCGGCTGGAACCGGCCCGGGCTGGTCGACGAGATCGAGGCCGCTGTCGGCACGCCGGTCGGGGTCGACAACGACGTCAATCTCGCCGCGCTCGCCGAACGGGAGCACGGCGCGGCCCGGGGCGCGGACGCCTTCGCGCTGCTGTGGCTCGGCGACGGCGGCCTCGGCCTGGCCATCGACCTCGGTGGCGGGAAGCTCCTGCGCGGCGCCCGCGGCGGGGCGGGCGAGATCGGCTACATGCCGATAGCCACGGGCGACTTCCACGACCTCGTCGGGCCCGAGGCCGTGGCGGGCCTCGCGGCCGAGCACGGTGCGGGCAGCGCGGCCTTCTTCAAGGAACTGGCCGGCCGGATCGCGCTCGGCCTGGCCGCCGTGGTGGCGGTCCTCGACCCGCCCCTCGTGGTGATCGGGGGCGAGATCGGGCGGACGCACGGCGATCCGCTCGTCGAGGCCGTCACCAAGGCGATGGCACACACCGCGCCGCTGGAGACGGCGATCGCGGCAAGCACCGTCGACGACGACGCGCCCCTGCTGGGCGCGGCCGGCGCGGCGGTCTCCGCGGTGCGCGAGACCCTCCTCGCCGCACTGCGCCAACCCAGTCCTTAGGAGGATGCTTTGCGTCGTCTCACCATCCTCGCCGCCGCGACGCTCGTCCTGGCGGCCTGCACCCCGGGGACCAAGGAGAAGCCGATCGCCGACCCCGGCGCGGACGTCTCCGGCACCGTCGAGTTCTGGCACTTCTTCACCGACCGCGAGGCCGAGGCGATCGACGCCGTCGTCGCGGACTTCCAGGCCGCCCACCCGAAGATCAAGGTCGTGGTGAAGTCCGGCCAGGACGACTCCAAGATGACCCAGGCGATCGGCGGTGGCCAAGGGCCCGACGTCGGGCTGTCCTACTCCACCGACATCGTCGGCCAGTTCTGCGCCAGTGGGGCGTGGCTCGACCTCAGCCGGTACATCGCCCGGGACAAGGTGTCGATGGACGCTTTCCCGCAGACCGTCAAGCAGTACACGGAGTACAAGGGCAAGCGGTGCTCGATGCCGGTGCTCGCCGACGCGTACGGCCTGTACTACAACAAGAAGCTCTTCGCCGAGGCCGGCATCGCCGGACCGCCGAAGACCCTGGAGGAGTTCGCCGAGGACGCGAAGAAGCTGACCAAGCGCGGCCCGGACGGCAGCATCCAGACGGCCGGATTCCTGCCGCTGTTCGGCTTCTACGAGAACACGCCGTCGCACCTCGGCCCGATGGTCGGCGCGCAGTGGCTCAAGGGCGACGGCTCGTCGGCGATCGGCACCGACCCGGGCTGGCCGCAGCTGCTGAAGTGGCAGAAGGAGCTCGTCGACTGGTTCGGCTACGACAAGCTCGAGACGTTCCGCGCGTCGCTCGGCGACGAGTACTCCGACGCCAACGCCTTCCAGAAGGGTCAGATCGCGATGGCGATCGACGGCGAGTACCGCATCGCGTTCGCCAAGGACCAGGCGCCGGACCTGCAGTTCGGGGTCGCCCCGATGCCGGCGTCCACCGCGGACCGCTACGGCGCCGGATACGTCACGGGCAACGTCATCGGCATTTCCCGTTCCGCCAAGAATCCCGAGGCGGCGTGGGAGCTCATCAGGTATCTCACCACCGACACCAAGGCGATCGTCAAGTTGTCCAACAGCTTGAAGAACATCCCGTCCACGAAGGACGCGCTCGCCTCGCCGGACCTGAAGACGGACGCCGAGTTCAAGACGTTCGTCGACATCTTCAACCACCCGAAGACCACCACGACGCCGCCGTCCTCGGCCGGGCCGGCCTACCAGGAGACGTTCCAGACGTTCTGCGACACGTGGCAGAGCGGTGGCTCGACCGACCTGAACGCCGGGCTCACGGGCGTCGACAAGCAGGTCGACTCGCTGCTGCGGCTGGGCGGCTAGGGGTGCACCACAAGGCGAGACACGTGCTGACCGTCGCCTCGTTCATGGCGCCGGCGACGGTCGGCATCGTGGTGTTCTTCCTGTACCCGCTGGGCTCCGCGGTCTACTTCTCCTTCACGAGGTTCGACCTCCTCTCGACGCCGGAGTGGGTCGGGCTGCGCAACTACCGGCACATGTTCGACGACGCGTTCCTCGGCCTGGCGGCGAAGAACACGCTGTGGTTCGTCGCGATCCTCGTGCCGGTGCGGATGCTCGGCGGGCTCGGCAGCGCGATGCTGCTCACCACCGTACGCAAGGGCAGCGGCATCTACCGCACGATCTTCTACCTGCCCGCGCTCGCCCCGCCGGTGGCCGCGACACTCGCGTTCGTCTACCTGCTCAAGCCCGGCGTCGGCCCGGTGAACACGTTTCTGGCCGACGTCGGCGTCCGCACGCCGCCGCTGTGGTTCAACTCGCCGGACTGGTCGAAGCCGTCGCTGGTCCTGCTGGGACTGTGGGGCGTCGGGGACCTGATGGTGCTGTACCTCGCGGCGCTCCTCGACGTGCCGGCGGCGCAGCGCGAGGCGGCCTCACTCGACGGCGCCAACGCGTGGCAGCGGTTCCGCCACGTGACGCTGCCGCACATCTCGCCCGTCGTCGTGTTCACCGCCGTCGTCGGGGTCATCACGACGCTGCAGTACTTCACCCAGGCGGCCGTCGCCGCGTCGGCGGCCAGCGGGCAGGCCACCACCGGGGCCGGCATCTCGACGACGTTCGGTTACCCGGAGGGGTCGACCTTCACGTACCCGCTCTGGCTCTACGTCGTCGGGTTCCGCTACGGCGCCCTCGGCTACGCCAACGCGCTGGCCGTCGTGCTGTTCGTGGTGGCGTTCGCGGTGTCGCTGCTCCTGCTGCGCCGGACCGTCAACCCGGAGCGTGCCTCGTGAAACTCGTTTGGATCGCCCGGCACAGCATCGCCATCGCGTTGTGCGTCATGTTCGTGGCGCCGGTCGGGTTCCTGCTGCTGACCTCGTTCATGAGCGACTCGGAAGCGCTCACCGCGTCCTACTGGCCGTCGTCGTGGCACCCTTCGAACTACGCGGAGATCTTCGCCCGCACGCCGATGCCGCGGTACCTGCTCAACACCGTCCTGTACGCGGTTGCGGCGACGCTGTTCATGCTGCTGTCGAGCGTGCCGGCCGCCTATGCCCTGGCCAAGCTGCGCTGGCGCGGACAGGGTGCGGTGCTCGTCGTCATCGTCTGCATGATGATGATCCCGCCGCAGGTCACGACGATCCCGCTGTACCTCATGTGGGCGAACGCGGGCCTCACCGGCACCCTGTGGCCGCTGGTGCTGCCGATGCTGTTCGGCGACGCGTTCTCCATCTTCCTGCTCCGCCAGTTCCTGCTGACCATCCCCGGCGAGTACCTCGACGCGGCCCGGGTCGACGGCTGCGGCGAGTGGCGCGCCCTGCTGCGGGTCGTGCTGCCGATGGCCCGCCCCGGGATCGCCGCCGCGGCGCTGTTCCAGTTCTTCTACGCCTGGAACGACTACTACGGTCCCCTGCTGTACACCAGCGAGAACGAACACAACTGGACACTCTCGCTGGGCCTCGCGTCGTTCCGGACCGTGCATCATGTGCAATGGAACCTCGTCAGCGCGGTGACCATCCTGACCACGGCGCCGGTCGTGGCGCTGTTTTTCTTCGCTCAACGCGCCTTCGTGCAGGGCGTGACACTCACAGGAGTCAAGGGTTGAAAATCGCGGTCGTCGGTGGCGGGTCCACCTACACCCCGGAACTGATCGACGGGTTCGCGCGGCTGGCGCCGTTCGCCTCGGAGATCGTGCTGCTCGATCCCGCGGCGGATCGCCTCGCGGTCGTCGGCGCGTTCGCGCGGCGCGTGCTCGAACACCACGGCAGCGCGGCGCGCCTGCGCTGGACGGCCGACGTGGACGACGCGCTGCGCGGGGCGTCCACCGTCGTCATCCAGCTGCGCGTCGGCGGGCAGGCGGCCCGGATCAGCGACGAGACGTTCCCGCTCGTGTGCGACTGCGTCGGGCAGGAGACGACCGGCGCGGGCGGCCTGGCGAAGGCGCTGCGGACGGTGCCGGTCGTGCTCGACATCGCCCGGCGGGCCGACCCGGGCGCGTGGATCGTCAACTTCACCAACCCGGTCGGCATCGTCACCCGCGCGCTGCTCGACGACGGGCATCGCGCCGCGGGGCTGTGCAACGTCGCGATCGGCTTCCAGCGCAGGTTCGCCGCGCAACTGGGGGTCGACCCGTCGGCGGTGGTCCTCGACCACGTCGGGCTCAACCATCTCACCTGGGAGCGAGCGGCCTACGTCGACGGCGTCGACCGGCTGCCGGCGCTGCTCACCTCGCACCTGGACGAGCTCGCCGACCTGGTGCAGATCCCGCGGGGCGTGCTGTCGTCGTTGCGCAACGTCCCGTCGTACTACCTGCGCTACTTCTACTGCCACGACACCGTCGTCCGCGAGGAGAAGGGGCAGCCGACCCGCGGCGAGAAGGTGGCCGGGATCGAGCACGAGCTCCTGAGGATGTACGCCGACCCGGCGCTCACCACCAAGCCCGACCTGCTCGGCCAGCGCGGCGGCGCGTTCTACTCCGAGGCCGCGGTCGGCCTGATCGCCTCGCTGCACCAGGACGACGGCGGCATCCACGCGGTCAACGTGCGCAACCGCGGCTTCCTGCCGTTCCTGTCCGACGACGCGGTCATCGAGGTCACCTGCCGGGTCGGCGCCGCGGGCGCCACGGCTCTGCCCGCGCCCCCGCTGCGGCCGGAGCTCGCGGGACTGGTCGGCGCCGTCTCCGCGTACGAGGAGCTCGCCGTCGAGGCCGCGCTGCACGGCGGCCGGGACCGCGTCTACCGGGCGCTGCTCGCGCACCCGCTCGTCGGCCAGCACGACGCCGCGGACACGCTGACCGACGAGCTGCTCACCGCCAACCGCGACCACCTCGGGTGGCTGTCGTGACGGCCACACGGTCACGCGTCGAAGGCGTCGACCGGCACGGGACGGGGCGGCTGTACGCCGCCGCCGACGGGGGCAACTCGAAGACCGACGTCGTCCTCGGCGACTCCGACGGGCGGATCCTGGCCCGGATCACCGGCCCGACGACCTCGCCGCACGTGATCGGCCTGCCGGGCACCCTTTCGCTGCTCGCCGACCTGGTGGCCCAGGCACGGGCCGCCGCCGCGCTGCCCGGGGCGGTGCCGCTGGCGCAGCTGTCGGTGTACGTTGCCGGCGCCGACCTGCCGATCGAGGTCGAGCGGCTCAACGAAGGCGTGGCCGGGCTCGGGCTGGCGGAGCGGGTCACCGTCGACAACGACCTGTTCGCGCTCCTGCGGGCCGGCACGGCCGACCCGGACGCGGTCGGTGTGGTCTGCGGCGCGGGGATCAACGCGGCCGGGCGGCGCGCCGACGGCCGGACGTCCCGGTTCCCGGCCCTGGGTCCGGTCTCGGGCGACTGGGGCGGCGGGCAGCACCTGGCCGCCATGGCGCTGTACCACGCCGTGCGCGGCGAGGACGGCCGCGGCCCGGCGACGGCGCTCACCGACGCCGTGCGGCTCCACTTCGGGCTGTCCACCGTGGAGGACGTCAGCGTCGCGCTGCACCTGGGCGACCTGCCCGCCGAGCGGCTGGACGAGCTGTCCGAGATATTGTTCGCCGTGGCCGCCGCCGGCGACGCGGTCGCCACGCGCGTGGTGCGCCGGCTCGCCGACGAGATCGAGGCCCTGGTCCGGGTCGCCGCGGCGCGGCTCGACCTGCTCGACCGCCCGTATACGGTGGTGCTCGGCGGCGGTGTCCTCACCGCCCGCCACCCGCAGCTGCACGACGACGTCCTGGCCCGGATCGCCGCGCTGTCTCCGCGGGCGACGGTCACGGTGCTGGCCTCACCGCCGGTCGCGGGCGCCGCACTGCTCGCGCTCGACGCGCTGCACGGCGGCCCCTGCCCGCCGCCGGTCGAGGAGATGGTCCGCGGTCACAACACGATCGGCCGGTAGCTCTGCGGTTCGCAATGTGCGGACAAGAGTGGCGAAGCGGGCACCACGACTCCAAGATCGACGCAGACTGAGGGTGTGAGGCCGCTCTCAGAACTGGCCGATCGGTCAGCTTCTGACCGATCGGTCAGTCATCATGGCCGGCGGAGGTGTTCCCCATGGCCCGCAGCAACACGCGCGACGAGATCCTGGCCGTGGCCGCGCGCCAGTTCGCGGCCGCCGGGTTCAAGGGCACCTCGCTGCACGACATCGCGGTCGAGGTCGGCTGCTCGAAGGCGGCCCTGCTGTATCACTTCGACAGCAAGGAAGCGATCCTCACCGAGATGTGTGCGCCGGCCATCGCCGAGCTGGCCGAGCTCGACGCGCACCTCGCCGCCCTGGACCCCGCCGCCGCGCGGGCCGCGGCGACCGAGGGATTCGTCGATCTCGTGATGCGGTACCGCAAGGAGATCCAGGTCATCTACGGCGACCTGCCGGCGCTGCTCGAGCAGCCGGCCTTTCAGCACGTACAACTCATGACACAACGCCTGCAGGACTGCCTCTCCGGGGCGTCCGGCGCCACCGCCGCGCAGGTCGCGGCCAAGATCGTGCTGGCCGGGGTCGCGGCCACCGCGTTCGCCTGCACCGACTACCCCGACGAAGACCTGCGACCGGCCCTGATCGAGGCGGCCGGCCGGGTTCTCGGACCTCTCGAATAACACCGACAAGGACGCGAACATGGCTACAGTGCTCTACCGGCTCGGCCGGGCCTCGTTCCGGCACCGCTGGCTCGTGCTCATCGTGTGGATCGTCATGCTGGGCGGGCTCGGCGGCGCGGCGGCCGCGTTCATCGGCCCGACGTCGAGCAACTTCACCATGCCCGGCACCGAGTCGCAGCGGGCGATCGACGCACTGAAGCAGCAGTTCCCGGAGGCGAGCGGGTCGACCGGCACGATCGTCGTCGCCGCGCCGGAGGGCCAGAAGCTGGAGGCGTCCAAGGCCGTGGTGGACGGCCTCGTCCTGGAGGCGTCGAAGATCCCGGGTGTGGTCGGTGCGCTGCCGCCGTTCGAGACCGGGGCCGTGTCCCAGGACGGGCGGTATGCGCTGATCCAGGTGCAGTTCGTCGAGCGTACGGACAAGGTGACGGATGAGCAGCGCAGCGCGTACGAGCGCACCGGCGCCGCGGCGAAGCAGGCCGGGCTACGGGTCGAGCACGGCGGCGAGGTGATGAACAGCGAGCCCGAGGTGGGCGGCCGGGAGGGCATCGGTGTCGCCATCGCGCTGATCGTGCTGCTCGTGACGTTCGGCTCGCTGGTCGCGGCCGGCATGACGATGCTCAACGCGCTGCTCGGCGTCGGCGCCGGCATGGCCGGCCTCTACGCGCTGTCCAGCACCGTCGAGCTCACCAGCACCGCGCCGGTCCTCGCGCTGATGCTCGGCCTCGCGGTCGGCATCGACTACTCGCTCTTCATCACCTCGCGGTACCGCCAGCACCTCCTGGAGGACCTCCACCCCGAGGAGGCGGCCGGTCGCGCCGTCGGCACCGCCGGCTCCGCGGTCGTCTTCGCCGGCGCCACGGTGGTCATCGCGCTCGCCGGCCTGGCGGTCGTGAACATCCCGTTCCTGACCGTCATGGGCCTCGCCGCCGCGGGAACCGTCGCGGTGGCGGTACTGGTGGCGATCACCCTCCAGCCGGCCCTGCTCGCATTCGCCGGGCGCCGCATCCTGTCCCGCCGGCAGCGCAGGCTCATCGCCGGTGACGTCGCCCACCACACGCGCAACTTCGGGTTCCGGTGGGCGCGCGGCGTGATCCGGTTCCGGATCCCGGTGATCCTCGTCGGTGTCCTGGGCCTCGCCGCCCTGGCGATCCCCGCCGCCGACATGCGCATCGCCCTGCCGGGCGCCAGCGCCGGGCCGGTCGACAGCCCCGCCCGCAAGGCCGCGGACCTCATCGAGCAGGGCTTCGGCCCGGGCTTCAACGGCCGCCTCGCACTCGTCGTGTCGACCGACTCGCCCGAGACGACCCAGGCCAAGGCGCAGGAGGTCATGGCCGCGCTGCAGGGCACCGACAACCTGCTGGCGGTCACCCCGCCGAACTTCAGCCGCGACGGCAAGACCGGCCTGCTCGCCATCATCCCCAAGACCGGCCCGACCGACGCCGCGACCGAGGACCTGGTCCACGACGTCCGCACGAAGGTCAAGGCCGTCCAGGGCGCCGACGTCGCGCTGACCGGCCAGACCGCCGTCGGGATCGACGTGTCGGAGAAACTGTCCGATGCGATGCCGGTGTACCTCCTGCTGGTCGTCGGGCTGTCGGTGCTGCTGCTGATGCTCGTGTTCCGGTCGATCCTCGTACCGCTGAAGGCCGCGGCCGGGTTCCTGCTGACGGTCGGCGCGACGTTCGGCATCACGGTGCTGGTCTTCCAGGAGGGTCACCTGGCGTCGCTGATCGGGCTGGACACGCCCGGTCCGCTGGTGAGCTTCCTGCCGATCCTGCTCATCGGCATCCTGTTCGGCCTGGCGATGGACTACGAGGTGTTCCTCGTGTCGCGGATGCGGGAGGATTACGTTCACGGGGCGCCGCCGCAGGAGGCCACGATCAGCGGCATGGGCCACGGCGCGCGGGTGGTGACGGCGGCCGCGATCATCATGGCGTCGGTCTTCGCCGGCTTCGTCCTGGTCGAGGACCCGGTGATCAAGTCGATGGGCTTCGCCCTCGCGATCGGCGTGGCGATCGACGCCTTCCTGGTGCGGATGACGATCGTGCCGGCGGTGGTGTCCTTGCTGGGCCGCTCCGCGTGGTGGCTGCCGAGGTGGCTCAACACGATCCTGCCGGACGTCGACATCGAGGGCGAGAAGCTCCGCCACCACCTCGAGGCGCAACCCGAGCCGGAGCCGGTGCGCGTCTAACCTTTCCAAGCCGGCCGGCCCTTTCCGGGGTCGGCCGGCTTTCCGTTGTCCGCGCCCCGGGAAAGTGTCATACGTCGGGTCTAGGTTGGGCGTGTGGAGGGGACGGGGATCGACTGGGATGCGCGGTTCGCGGCGAACATGGCAGCGTTGCGCGCCCGCCGCGCGGCCCGTCAGGCGATGCGGGCCGAGTTCGCCGAAGCCCGCCGCCACGGCCTCCACGCCCGCCACGCGGCAAAGCTGGCCCGTCTGGACACCCTGTCCCGTGAGCGCGACGTCCTGGCCGCGAGCGCCGCTCGGCAACCCGGCGCCCAGCGCCGCAACAACTCCGAGATCGCCGGCACAGACGGCGGCCTCGTCCGCGCTGTTGCGGTGGTGCGCGACACAAAGACGGACGGCGCCACGCCTTCGGCCCTGAGCAATCGGGCACCGGCAGGGGTCTCGCCGCAAGACGGCACAGACCACCACACGGGTGCGGCCACACCCGACCCCGAACCCACAACCGCCTCCCCCGCAAACGGCACAGACCACCGCACAGGGGCGGCCACACCCAACCCCGAACCCACAACCACCTCCCCCAAAGACGGCACAGACCACCACACGGGTGCGGCTGTGAGTGGCGTGGAATCGGCGACGGATTCCTCAGGCGGTGGCGCAGGCCGCGATGGGCCGACGCACGAGTCGACGGCGGCCGGCGGGCGCGCTGCCCGAGGTTCGCTGATCCGCCGTCGCGCGCCGTTGCCCGATCGCCCCGGCGGCTCGGACGTCATACCCGGCCGGCCGGCGTGGCCGGCGCGCGTGCGCCGAAGACACATACCCCGGCGGTGCGTCCGCCCATCGTCACCCCGGCAGTCAGTGTCGGGAAGTATCGAGCCCGGCTGAGCCGTTGCGGGCCTGGCAGCTGGGCGATCGCAGTGCGCTGCCTTGCCGTGTGGGTGGACGGATCGGTCGAACCTCATGACGAGGTCGGCGAACTGGTCGGGGATGAAGCGCCACACCGGCACGGCCTCCGCGCCACGTCATGCGGCGAAGCGCGGCCGTGGCCGGTCGGACGCAGACCAAGAAGTCGCTGCGCCCGCGTGGCGTCAGCAGACCGCCACGCGGGCGGGGCGCGGCCAGGCCGGTGATCAGGCCGGCGATGCTCGGGCTGCTGCACGATCCCGAAGGCCCTTGTGTCGCCTGGGATACCACGAGCCTTCGGGATACAGCACGGAGTCCGCACCCAGCACGATTGACCTTGGTCGGTTTCCGTTGCTCAGGCCACCGATCGCCACCAAGGTCAACTCCCGGTGGACGATCCCGTTGGCGGGCGGGGCGGCGCCCAGGAACGCCGAAGCCGCACCCGAGGACCCAAGATCGATGGAGGACTCTGGTCGACCGGGCGGCCAGAACCCTCCCTCGATCTGCACGACGCTCGGCGGAACCGCAGTCCAGAGCGGCAGTCGCAGCACCTGAACCGTCACCGTCACGTTGTCCGGATCTCCTCCAGTTCCGTGCTCGACCGCAGGAAGATCAGGCCGATCGCGACGATCGCCACCACCGCGGCCAGGGCGATCCCGCCGTTGAGCGCCAGCTCCGTCCAGGGGACCGGGATGGTCAGGCGCACCTCGGGCTGGTATTCCACCGACCACACCGTCGGGTCCGTGGTCGGGGTGTTGTTGCACTGCTCCTCGGTGACCAGGCAGGTTTCCCGATCGCCGCCGCCGGCTCTGGCCTCGGACGCGATGGTGTGCATCAAGCCGGCACCGACCGCCAGCGCCACGGCGATCGCCGGGACGGCCGGGATCACCGCCTGCCACAGGATCGACCGGGCCAGCACCGCCCTCGGCACGCCGGTCGCGACCAGCGAAGCATAAGCGCGGCGGCGGGTCAGGATGCTGTCGACCAGCGCCACGAGCATGCCGCACGCCGTCAGCGCGATGCCGACCAGGACCGCGGCGTCGAGGAGGTCGAGTGTGCGCATGTAGAAGGGGTCGACGGTCACCTCCATGGACGGGTCGACCATCCGCTGGTACCGCGCACTGACGAGATTCTCCGTCGCGAACCACGACCTCACCCATGCCACGCCGGCGCCGAACAGCACGCAGACGAGCAGGACGGCAAGGGTGCGGGAGCCGTTCCACGGGTCGGCCATCAGCCGGCGGGCGGCGAGCAGCGTCGCCGGGCGGCGGGCGAAGCGGTGCAGGAGGCGGCCGGTCGTGTACGAAACCCAGCCGGTGCCGAGCACGATGCCGAGGGCGGACAGGACGGCGCCCGCGTACACGAAGTACCCGTAGGTGTCGACGAGCCAGGTGATCTTGAGCTTCTCGGTGTACCGGCCGAGCGGGCCCATCGCGGCGAACAAGCCGATGCCCGCGGCGAGGACGAGCCCGGCCCAGATGGCGGGCGGCCGTTCGCGGCGGGCCCGGCGGACCACACCGAGCGGGCTGACGAACACGCGGCGCATGACGAGGGCGGCGGCGAGCGCCGCGACGAACGGGATCGCGGCGACGCCGGCGACCGTCTGCCAGACCGGCGGGAACACGTCCGTGGGCAGCGCCAGCTTGCCGAGGGCGTCGGGCCGGTCCAGCAGCCGGTGGCCCACGAGGTACACCGCGAGGCCGAGCACGGCGCCGATCAGCGCGGCGACGCCGGTCTCCGCCGCGGCCACCGCCACCGCCTGGCGCGGGGTGGCCCCGGCGAGGCGGATCGCCGCGAGCCGCCGGTCGCGGGCGGGGGCTCCGAGACGGACGCACTGGCCGGCGAGCGCGAAGACCGGCAAGGTCAGCAGGACGAGCGTGATGATCACGCCGGGGCGCAGGCCCGGTTCGCGGAGGAGGGCGTTGCTGTACTGCTGGGCCAACATGTCGGAGTGGCCGGATGCCAGCGGCCCGATCGCGAGGACGTTGAAGGCGGCCAGCACCGACAGTCCGGCCAGGGCGGAGCTGAGGACGGTCAGCAGCACGCGCACGGTGTCGACGCGGGTGCCGGCCAGGCCGAGGCGGAGCAGGGTCAGCGGGCTCACCGGCCGTGCCTTCCGGTGGGCACGGCGATGCCGAGGCCGCTGTCGTCGAGCACGCCGTCGCGCAGGACGACCTCCCGGTCCGCGTAGCCGGCGACGCGCGCCTCGTGCGTGACCAGCACGACGGTGGTGCGGTGCTCGTGGGCGACCCGGACGAGCTGGCCGAGGACCTGCTCGCCGGCGAGCGTGTCGAGCGCGCCGGTCGGCTCGTCGGCGAACACGATCCGCGGCTCGGTGACGAGCGCGCGGGCCATCGCGACCCGCTGCTGCTGGCCGCCGGACATCTGCCCGGGGCGCTGCTCGGCGACGTCGGCGACGCCGACCCGGTCGAGCCAGGCCAGCGCCGCCATGCGCGCTGCTCGCCGCCCCGTGCCGGCGAGCAGCAGCGGGAGCGCGACGTTCTCCGCCGCGGTCAGCTCGGCCACGAGTTGGCCGAACTGGAACAGGACGCCGAACTCGGTGCGCCGCAGCCGTGAGCGGGCCGCCTCGGACATGAGGTCGACACGCTGGTCGCGGTACGTCACCTCACCCGCGTCGGGCCGGATGATGCCGGCGAGGCAGTGCAGCAGCGTGGACTTGCCGCAGCCGCTCGGGCCGGTGACGGCGAGGATCTCGCCCTCGGCGACGTCGACCGTGACGCCGCGGACGGCGGGGGTCGGCCCGTACGACCGGACCACCCCTCGTGCGGAAAGAATCATGACGGTTCCCCCGGTGGCTGCTGGGCGACGCGCTCGATCGTGGCGGCGAGCCAGGTGAGATCGGCGTCGAGGTGGGCGATGGCGTAGTCGGCGGCGATGACGTCGCCGACGGTGGCGCCGGGTTCGGCCTTGGTACGGGTGAGCTCGCGCAACCGCGCGACATGCGCCTTGCGCTGCGCGGCGAGGTAGGCCAGCGCCTGCTCCGGCCCGGCGGCCAGCAGCGCGACGACGACCTTGGCGAGCAGGGCACTCGCGACGTGCGGCGCCGGCTCCTCGACGGCCCCCAGCCACTCGGTGAGCCGGACGTATCCGTCGTTGGTCAGCGTGTACGCGGTGCGGTCGGGGCCGCCGTCGCGGTCCTGGGACGACTGGGTGACGAGGCCGTCACGCTCCAGGCGGCCCAGCGTCGCGTACACCTGGCCGAACCCCAGCGGCTTGGCGCGCGGCAGGGTGCGGTCGTAGGCGTGTTTCAGGTCGTATCCGTGCCGGGGACCGGCCGTGAGCAGGCCGAGCAGCACGAACGGTGCGGACACGACGACCACTATTCATCGAATGAATAGTGGCTGTCAAGCAGCATCCCTATGGACAGAAACAGTTAACAAACCTAATAATGGCGACCACCGTCCATGGAGGTCCGTCCATGAAACGCATCGCCATCGCCGTCGGCGCCGCAGCCATGCTGGTCGCCGGCGTTCTCGTAACCACCAACGCCTATGCGGCGAACCTGCTGACCAACCCCGGCTTCGAGAGCGGCAACCTGAGCGGCTGGTCGTGCACCGGCAGCGGCTCGGGCGCGGTCAGCAGCCCCGTCCACTCCGGGTCGTACGCACTCAACGGCAACGCGACCGCCTCCGACACCGCGCAGTGCACGCAGACCGTCTCCGTCCAGCCCAGCACCGCGTACACGCTCACCGGCTGGGTCCGCGGCAGCAACGTCTACCTCGGCGTCACCGGCGGCGCATCCACCTGGACCACGTCGTCCACCTACACCAAGCTCACCGTGCCGTTCACGACCGCCGCCGGCCAGACCTCGATCCAGGTCTACCTCCACGGCTGGTACGGCACCGGCGCGTACAACGCCGACGACATCTCCCTCGACGGCCCCGGCGGCCAGCCCACACAGTCGCCCTCGAGGACAACGAGCCCGAGCGCCAGCGCGAGCCCCAGCCGGAGCCCCAGCAGCAGCCCGAGCACGAGTCCCAGCACCAGCCCGAGCACCAGCCAGCCGCCGGTCACCGGGCTGCCCAAGCACGCGCTGATCGGCTACCTGCACGCGAGCTTCGCCAACGGCTCCGGCTACGTGCGCATGGCCGACGTGCCGGCCGCGTGGGACATCATCAACCTCTCGTTCGGCGAGCCGACGTCGGTGACCTCCGGCGACATCCGCTTCAACCGGTGCCCGGCCAGCGAATGCCCCAGTGTCGAGTCCGATGCCGACTTCACCGCCGCGATCAGGGCCAAGCAGGCACAGGGCAAGAAGGTGCTGATCTCGATCGGCGGCCAGAACGGCCAGGTGCAGCTCACCACCACCGCGGCCCGCGACAAGTTCGTCAGCTCGGTGGCGGCGATCATCGACCGGTACGGCCTGGACGGCCTCGACATCGACTTCGAGGGCCACTCGCTCTACCTCAACCCGGGCGACAGCGACTTCCGCAACCCGACGACACCGGTGATCGTCAACCTGATCGCCGCGCTGAAGACGCTGAAGGCCCGCTACGGCACGAAGTTCGTGCTCACGATGGCGCCGGAGACGTTCTTCGTGCAGCTGGGCTACCAGTTCTACGGCGGCACGTCGGCGGGCGACAACCGCGCCGGCTCCTACCTGCCGGTCATCCACGCGCTGCGGGACTCGCTCACCGTCCTGCACGTCCAGGACTACAACTCCGGGCCGATCTGGGGCCTCGACAACCAGTACCACACCATGGGCGGCGCCGACTTCCACATCGCGATGACCGACATGCTCAAGGCCGGCTTCCCGGTCGCGAACATCGGGCAGACGTTCCCGGGCCTGCGGGCGGACCAGATCGCGTTCGGCGTCCCGGCCGCGGTCAGCGCCGGCAACGGCCACGTCGCGCCGGCGGTCGTCCAGGCGGCGGTCAACTGCCTGGTGAAGGGCACCGGCTGCGGCTCGTACACGCTGCGCGGCGGCACCTCGCCCGCGTTCCGGGGGCTCATGACCTGGTCGATCAACTGGGACCGGTACTACAACTGGGAGTTCATGAACGCCCAGCGGCCGTTCCTCAACAGCTTGCCGTAGTTTCGTACGGTGTGAGCGCACTCGACATCGTCAGCACCTGGCCCGTGAACACCGCAGCGGTAGCGGTCGTGGACGCGAAAGGCGTCCGCGACCGCACCGGGCCGGACGTGGCGTTGCCGTGGGCGTCGGTCACCAAACTGCTGACCGCGTTGACGGTCCTGGTGGCCGTCGACCGCGGCGACGTCACGCTGGACGAGCCGGCGGGCCCCGAGGGGGCCACCGTCCGGCACCTGCTGGCACACACCTCGGGGGTCGCCTTCGACGACGACTCGCGGATGGCGGCCCCCGGGCGCAAGCGGGTGTACTCCAACCGCGGCTTCGAGCTGCTCGCCGACTTCGTGCTGACCCGCACCGGGGGCACGTTCGCCGAACTGATGACCGAGTCGGTGCTGCGGCCGCTCGGCATGGGCGGCACCCGGCTGGCGGGCTCCCCCGCGGCCGGCGCGATCGGCCCGGTCTCCGACCTCGCGCTGCTCGGCCAGGAACTGCTCGACCCCACCCTCGCGCCGGACCTGATGGCGGAGGCGACGACGGTACAGTTCCCGGGCGTCTCCGGCGTGCTGCCCGGCTTCGGCCGTCAGGACCCGAACGACTGGGGCCTCGGCTTCGAGATCCGCGACGGCAAGCAGCCCCACTGGACCGGCTCGCGCAACTCCCCGGCGACCTTCGGCCACTTCGGCCGCACCGGCACGTTCCTGTGGGTCGACCCGCGGGCGCGGCTCGCCGTCGGCTGCCTGACCGACCGCGACTTCGGCGACTGGGCCGCGGAGGTCTGGCCGGCCCTGTCCGACGCGGTGCTCGCGGAGCACCGCCCCGAGGCCCCCTGAGCGGCGGGGTGCCCGCGCCGTTGCGGACACCCCGTCGTTCTCCCCAGGTCTACGACCAGCTGCTCGTCGACCAGTCGTCGGCCGACCAGTAGTGACCGGACCAATAGTGACCCGACCAGTAGTGGCCGGTCCAGTAGCGCTCGGCCCACTGCGGGTCGCTCCACGAGCCGGTGCCGGTCCACGGGCTGCCCGCCCACGTGGCCGCGGCCCAGGTCCGCGAGGTGTACGGCGGCACCCAGCGCTGGTTGTCCTGGCCGAGGCAGTCCCAGATCTGCAGCTGCACGCCGTTGGTGGGGTTCCAGCCGGTCACGTCGAGGCACTTGCCGGCCGCGACGTTCACCAGCTGCCGGGCGCTGTCGACCCGCCACCGCTGGGTCTGTAGGCCGCCGATGCAGTCCCACAGGTGCACCTTGGTGCCGTTGGCGGTGCCGCCGTTGACCAGGTCCATGCACTTGCCGAGCGCCCGGGCGGTGCCGTCGGCGTTGAGCGCCCAGTACTGCGCCGGGGTGTTGTTGCAGTCGTAGAGCTGGATCGGCGTGCCGTTGTTGTCGAGCCGGTTCATGACGTCGACACACTTGCCCGCGTATCCGGAGACCTGGCCGGTACCGCCGGTGCCTCCCGCGCCGGTCCAGGTGTCCCCGGCCATGCGGTAGCCCATCCACGTGCCGCCGACCCAGCTCGTGCCCTGCTTCGCCAGGCTCGCCCAGGCCGCGGCGTTGAACGGGCCGAAGATGCTGCGCTCGCCGCTGAGCTCGACCCCGTTGACGCTCAGGTGGTTGCCGCCGCGGGTGGTCTCCAGCGAGCCGGTGCCGGTGCTCCTGGCGAACGCCTGGGTGAACGACGGCGTCGCCATCCCCACCGAGGCGCTCACGTTGAGCTCCCGCATGCCCTGGCGCCCGGCGGTGCCGGTCGTCAGCGCCGTCGCGCCGCCGACCAGGAGCTTCTTCACCTGGTCCGGCGTGAGCGAGGGGCGCTGCTGCAGCAGGAGCGCGGCCGCCGAGGCGACCACGGCAGCGGCCTGCGAGGTGCCGCTGCCCTTGAACAGCGTGGTGCCGACGCGGGCGTTCGGGTACTGCTCGTCGACGCGGGAGCCCGGGTCGCGCAGCGACACGATCGAGGTGCCGGGCGCGAGCAGGTCGACCTTGCGGCTCGCGGTGGAGTTGTTGGTGTACGTCGCCAGGTCGTCGTCGCTGGTGGTGATCGTGTTGTTCGTCGTGGAGGCGCCGACGGCGACGACAAACGGGTCCATCGCCGGGTTCGTCAGCAGCGTCGTGCCGCTGCCGTCGTTGCCGGCGGCGACGACGACCACGATCCCGGCCTGCCACGCCTGCTCGACCGCGTGCATCAGCGGGTCGACCGTCGAGGCCGACATGCCGCTGGTGCCGTACGAGAGGTTCAGCACCCGGATCGGGTTCGCCGGGTCGTGGTTGCGGTTCTGTACGACCCAGTCGATCGCGGCGATCATCTGCGACACGTCGTTGGCGCCGGTCGCGGTGCCCACCTTCACCGAGGTGACCTTCGCCTTCGGTGCGAGTCCGACGGTCCCCGTCGAGGACTCGTTGGCGACGATGATGCCGGCCATGTGCGTGCCGTGGCCGAACGTGTCGAGGTACCGCAGCTGGCCGGACTGCGACTCGAACGACAGGTCCGGCCCGTTGACCAGCTGGCCGGCGGGCAGCCCGGCGACCGGCGCGACCCCGGTGTCGACGAGCGCGATGCCCACTCCCTGGCCGGTCAGCGACCCGGCCGTGCCGGTGTCGGCCTTGATGATCGACCGTACGGTCTTGAGCGTCGTGCCCGCACCCGCCGGCCACTCGTCGGCGGACCAGCCGCCGCCCGGCCGGGTGCTTCCGCCGGTGGCCGCGCCGCCGGCGGGGCTCGTCACGGCGGCCGCGGGGCCGCCGGCACCGACCAGCCCCAGCGTCACCGCCGCTGCCACCGCGCCCGTGCGCAGCCGCCGGCCGGCTCTCGGTTGTGTCATGCCATCTCCCCATCCATGGAGCACGGATGCACTCACTCCGCGCATCCGAGACACCACGATGCGGTGCCATACACCGAAAGTCACGAGGCCATGACAACTTCGCGCCGATCACCCGACAGGATTTCCTCAGCCCCGTCGGGCGACCGGCCGGCGGGGTCACCGATCGCCCGACATGGGACTTCAGCAGAGCCTCAGCGTCACCAGGCCCACGCCTCGGGGCCGGGGCCGCCGTTGCCGATCGGCGGGAAGATCTCGTCCAGCCGGGCCAGGGCATCGGCGTCGAGGACCGTGTCGAGGGCCTTCAGGGCCAGGTCGAGCTGCTCCGGGGTGCGCGGCCCGACGATCGGGGCGGTGACCCCCGGCCGGGACAGCAGCCAGGCGAGCGCCACCGTCGTCGGTTCGAGGCCCAGGTCGGCGCAGCACTGTTCGTACCGCTCCAGGACCGGACGGTGCTCGTCGACCCTCGGCGCGGCGTGCGAGGTGGTGCGGCCGGCGGCACCGTCGCGCTCCTTGCGCAGCGCGCCGGACAGCACCCCCTGCGCGAGCGGCGACCAGGGCAGCAGGCCGATGCCGAGCCCGATCGCCGCCGGCACGACCTCCAGCTCGACGTGCCGGGTCAGGAGGTTGTACTTGCACTGCTCCGACACCAGGCCGAGGAACCCGCGCCGGTCCGCCGACGCCTGCGCCGTCGCGAGGTGCCAGCCGGCGAAGTTGGACGACCCGACGTACAACACCTTGCCCTGGCTGACGAGGACCTCCATCGCCTGCCAGATCTCCTCCCACGGCGTGCCGCGGTCGATGTGGTGCATCTGGTACAGGTCGATGCGGTCGGTGCGGAGGCGGCGCAGCGACGCCTCGCAGCCGGCGATGATGTGCCGGGCCGAGAGACCGCGGTCGTTGGGGCGGTCGCTCATGGGCTGGTAGACCTTGGTGGCCAGGACGACATGGTCGCGGCGCCCGGTCCGGGCGAACCAGCTGCCGATGTAGCTCTCGCTGGTGCCTTCGTAGTCACGGGCGCCGTACATGTCGGCGGTGTCGACGAAGTTGATCCCGTCGTCGAGGGCCCGGTCGAGGACGGCGTGGCTGTCCGCCTCGCCGAGCTGCCAGCCGAAATTCATCGTCCCGAGACACAGCCGGCTGACGCTGAGCCCGGTCCGCCCGAGGTTCGTGTACTCCATGCCCGGCGACCGTACGGACGGCGGCCCCGCGGTCCCAGCCGTTCGACTGTGCTCGAATGGAACCGTGAAACGGCTGGAACTCACGGCTGCCGAGCTGCTCGGGGTGCGGTTCGCGCACTCGCCGATGGCCGAGGTCGTGACGAGCACCATCGCGTTGCGAGGGGCGCTCTGGATGTACGCCCGGTGGCGGGACCGGGTCAGCTGCGGCGTCCGGCGCGCCCGGCTCGACACGTTCTGGTCCGTCTTCGACACGCCCACCGGGGCCGTGCCCGACTTCCTCAGCCCCGTCCCCGGCGTGCCCCGGCCCTCGCTCGACGACGAGCTGCGGGTGATCGCCGCCACGCCGCTCGACCGGGTCGAGGCGGAGCTCGCGGCGGCCGGAGTCCCGGTCCGCGATCCGGCGGCGCTGCGGTCCTCGCTGGTGTCCGAGATCCGGCGGTACTACCAGCTCGCCGTCGCTCCCCTCATGCCGCGCCTCCGGGCGGCCGCCGACGGCGAGATCGCCGCGCGGGCGCTCGCCGCGGCCGACCACGGGCCCCGGTCGCTGCTGTCGGACCTGCACCCCAGGCTGCACTGGGACCCCGACGCCCTGCGGCTGGACTACCTCAAGGACGGCGAGCACCCGCCGTGGTCACTCGACGGTCACCGCCTCGCGCTGCTCCCGTCGGGGTTCGCCGGGCCGGTCGCGTGGGTGGTGGCGGCGCCGGACGGGCGGGCGCTGTGGTTCCCGCCGCGGGCCTACGGCCGGCTGTGGTCGGCGCCGGAGCCGCCGCCGGCGGCGCTGTCCTCGCTGCTCGGCGCGACCCGCGCAGCGGTGCTGACCATGCTGTCGGTGCCCGCGAGCACCGGTGACGTGGCGTCGTCGCTGGGCCTCGCGCCGGCCACGGCGTCGCACCACCTGACGGCGCTGCGCGACGCGGGCCTGCTCGCCGCGCACCGGACGGGCCGCCGGTTGCAGTACCACCGCACCGACCTGGGTGACCGGCTCTGCCAAGCGGCCTGACCCGGACCCGCAGAGGGGGCGGCCATGGACGCCCTGCGTCACCTCGCCTGAGGCGCGATGTGGGCCGACAGCTGATCGAGGGCCCGGCGCAGGAGCCCGCCGAACGGTTCCGGCGGGGCGGGCGCGCAGGGCGTCGCCGACGTGCTCGGAGCGGATACCCAACCTGCGCGCCACGCAAATATTCGTGTGGCGCACAAAGTCGCTATAGGTCAGACAACCGGTGAAACCCTAAGGTGGTTCGCGGTACGGCCGATGGAGTGCGAAACGCGATCTGGCTGGGGGTGGCGGGTGACCTGGCGCCGCGACCGGCTGTGGTTGGCGCATCTCGTCCTGGGCGGCGCCGCGACGGTGTCCTACGCCGCCGGCGTGCTGCCCGACCTGGCCTTCGCCGTCGTCGGCGTCGGCTGCGTGGTCGCCTGGGCGTGCGGGCCACGGCTGCACAACGTGCGGCCCCGCCAGCCGTGGCGGCTGCTCACCGCCGCCGGGCTGCTCTTCCTCACCGGGATCATCCTCCGCACGCTCATGGTCGACCTGCCGGCGCCCCGCGCGCAGCTCGGCGACGCCTTCTCGGTCTGCGGGTTCGGGTTCTTCATCGCCGGCCTGGTGTCGTTCCTCAACCGCTGGGGCATGGACCGGCACGCCCTGCTCGACGGCCTGATCGTCTGCATCGGCAGTGCGGTCGCGTCGCTGCTGCTGTTCGTCATGCCCGCCGCGACGATCCCGGACCGGCCGCTGGTCGTCACGGCGCTGGCCGGGCTGTATCCGTTACTGGACACCATCACCGTGCTGCTCGTGGCCAACCTGGCGTTCACCACCGCGGTCCGCCAGCCGGCCTTCGTGCTGCTCGGCGGCATGATGGTCCTGGTGTTCGCCGGCGACCTGGGCTACGCGATCATCGGGCGCAGCGGCGACGTCAACGGCTCCCGCCTGATGGACCTGCCGTTCCTGCTCGCGTTCACGCTCGGCGGCGCCGCCGCGCTGCACCCGACGGCCAAGGCCCTGAGCCGGGCCACGCCGCTGCCGATCCAGGCGTGGTCGCTGCCGCGGATGCTGGTCATCGGGCCGGCGGTGGCCGTGCCGTTCCTGCTCACCGTGCTGCTCGCGCACGAGTCGGCCGTGTCCCGGCTCGTCCTGGGCATCGGCGGCGCGGCGATCGTCGCGCTGCTGCTGGTGCGCGCCTCCGACGCGGTGCAGAGCCACGCGGCCGCGCAGCGCCGCTTCGAGCACCAGGCGACCCACGACCCGCTGACCGGCCTGCCCAACCGGCGGCTGCTCGCCATCATGGTCGAGCGCCTGCTCGCCGAGCGGGCGCCCGGTGACGTCTGGATGTTCTACCTCGACCTCGACGGCTTCAAGCTCGTCAACGACTCGTGGGGGCACCCGGCCGGCGACCAGCTCATCATCGACGTCGGCGCCCGGTTGCGGCACGCCCTGCCCGGCACCGCGACCGTCGCCCGGATCGGCGGCGACGAGTTTGTCGTCGTCCGGCGCTGCACCGAGCCGGAGGCGATGGGCGACGCCCGGAAGATCATGGAGTGCATCGAGCGTCCCCTGGTCATCGTCACCGCCGAGGGGGCGACCGCGGAGGTGGTCGTCGGCGCGTCGATGGGCATCGTCCGCGCCGACCGGCAGGAGCAGGCCGACGCGCTCATGCGTGACGCGGACACGGCGATGTACCGCGCGAAGGAAGAGGGTCGCAACCGCTGGACCGTCTTCGACGCCTCCATGCGCGACGCGGTCCGCGAGCGCGTCGAGATCGAGGTCGCGCTCCGCGCGGCGGTCGCCCAGGAGCAGCTCAGCATCGCGTACCAGCCGATCGTCGAGCTGCCCACCGGCCGACTCGCCGGCGTCGAGGCCCTCGTGCGCTGGGAGCACCCGGTGCGCGGCTGGCTCGGGCCGAACATGTTCATCGCCGTCGCCGAGGACTCCAACCTGATCTCGGCGCTGGGCGCCTGGGTGCTGCGGGAGTCGGTGCGGCAGCTGGCCCGGTGGCGGGCCGACGGGGTGGTCGACGACGACTTCTGGATGTCGGTCAACGTGTCACCGCGCCAGCTCGGCGACGCGGCGTTCGCCGAGCGGCTCGCGGCGGTGCTGCAGCAGGCCGGGGTGCCGGCCGCCAACCTGGTCCTGGAGATCACCGAGTCGGTGATGGTCGAGGGCAGCGAGCTGACCGAACGGGTGCTCGTCGAGCTGCGCACGCTCGGCGTGCGGATCTCCGTCGACGACTTCGGCACCGGCTTCTCGGCACTGGGCTACCTGCGCCGCCATCCCGTCACCGGGGTGAAGATCGACCGCTCGTTCGTCAAGGGTCTCGGCACGAGCACCGAGGACGAGGAGATCGTCCGGGCCGTGGTGGCGATGAGCAGCGCGCTGCGCCTGTCGGTCGTCGCCGAGGGCGTCGAGACCGAGGCCCAGCGCGACGTGCTCGTCACCCTCGGGGTGCCGCTCGCGCAGGGCTGGCTGTGGGGCAAGGCCGTGCCGCCGGACGAGTTCGCGGCACGCTGGTCGCTGGGCGGGGTGGGCGAACGGGTCGCCGCTCGGTCAGACTGATCGGATGACGGAAACGATCACCCGGGACGACGCATACCTGTGGCTGGAAGCGGTCGAGGGCACCGATGCCCTGGCGTGGGTCCGCGAGCGCAACGCCGAGACCGTCGAGGCGCTGACCGGCAATGATCGCTTCGCGGTGCTGCGCGACGGCATCAGGGCCGTGCTCGACGCCGACGACCGCATCCCGCTCGTCGCCTGGCACGGGGACCGGGTCTACAACCTGTGGAAGGACGCCCACCATCCGCGCGGGCTGTGGCGGCGCACCACCCTCGACGACTACCGCGGCGACGAGCCGCACTGGGAGACGGTCCTCGACCTCGACGCGCTCGCCGCCGCCGAGGGTGAGAACTGGGTGTGGCAGGGCGTCGACTTCCTGCGCACCGGCCCGCTCGCCGGTGAGCACCGGGCCCTGATCGCCCTGTCGCGCGGCGGCGCCGACGCGGCGGTCGTGCGCGAATTCGACCTGCGACAGCTGCGGTTCGTGACCGACGGCTTCACCCTGCCCGAGGCGAAGAGCGACGTCAGTTGGATCGACGAGGATCACGTCTTCGTCGGCACGGACACCGGCCCGGGATCCATGACCTCCTCCGGCTACCCGCGGCAGGTCCGGCGGTGGCGCCGGGGCACCCCGGTCACCGACGCCGAGCTGGTCTTCGAGGGCTCGGCCGACGACGTCTCGGTGCGGGCGACCACCGACGTGTCCACCGGCGGCCGGCGGGCGATCGTCCGGCAGGCCGTCGACTTCTTCCACGCCCGGCGATACCTTCTCGTCGACGGCGAGCTGACCGAGCTCGACGTGCCCGACGACGCGGGCGTCGACGTGCACCGGGAGTGGCTGCTCATCCGGGTGCGCACCGACTGGACCGTCGCCGGCACCACCTACGCGGCCGGTTCGCTGCTCATCACCCGGCTCGACGCCTACCTCGCCGGTTCGCGCGACCTGACCCCGCTGTTCACCCCCGACCCGCACACGTCGCTGAGCTACAGCCAGTGGACCCGCACGGGGCTGATCCTCGTGCTGCTCGCGGACGTGCAGAGCCGCCTGGAGCTGTTGTCGTACGGCGAGGACGGCGAGTGGCACCGCACGGTCCTCGGCAGCGAGCTCGGCCAGACCGACGTGTGGGACACCAACGCCGACACCGACGAGCAGTACCTGCTGCTCTCCAGCGGCTTCACGCTCCCGCCGACGCTGCGGCACGGGGTGCTCGGCGGTGACGGGCCCACGATCCTCAAGCAGGGCCCGGCGTACTTCCCCGCCGACGGGCTCACCACGCAGCAGTTCTTCGCCACGTCGGCCGACGGCACGCAGGTCCCCTACTTCGTCGTCGGGCGGCCCGGCGCCGGCCCCGGCCCGACCCTGCTGAGCGGCTACGGCGGGTTCGAGGTCTCGCGCGTCCCGACGTACAACTCCATCATCGGCCGCGGCTGGCTGGCCCGGGGCGGCACGTATGTCGTGGCGAACATCCGCGGCGGCGGGGAGTACGGTCCGCAGTGGCACCGGTCGGCGCTGCGCGAGAAGCGCCCGCGCGCCTACGAGGACTTCGCCGCGGTCGCCACCGACCTGGTCGAGCGGGGCGTCACGACCCGCGAGCAGCTGGGCACCGAGGGCGGCTCCAACGGTGGCCTGCTCATGGGCGTGATGCTGACCCGCTACCCGGAGCTCTTCGGCGCGATCGTCTGCGCGGTGCCGCTGCTCGACATGAAGCGCTACCACCTGCTGCTCGCCGGCGCGTCGTGGATGGCGGAGTACGGTGACCCGGACAATCCCTCGGACTGGGAGTACCTGCGGCTGTTCTCGCCGTATCAGAACGTGCGGGAGGCGGTGCCGTATCCGCCGACGCTCATCACGACCTCGACCCGTGACGACCGCGTCCACCCCGGTCACGCGCGCAAGATGGTGGCGTTGCTGCGCGAGCACGGCAAGGACGTGGCGTACTACGAGAACATCGAGGGCGGCCACGGCGGCGCGGCGGACAACGCCCAGCTGGCCTTCAAGTGGGCGTTGGCGTTCGAGTTCCTGTGGCGGACGTTGGCCCCCGAGTCCTGACCCGACTGCAAGATCGATGGGTCCGGTCGGGCACCCTGCCGGCGGCCGGGTCAGGCCAGGCGGAGGACCAGTTCCTCGCGGGCCACGCGGCGGCGCGTGGTCCGTCGGTAGCGGTAGACCTGGGCCGCGCCGAAGGCCCACAACACGTACTGCACCGCGAAGGCCACCTTGAAGGCGCCCAGCGACGAGTGGGCCGCACCCGCGGGGGTGAGGACGTCGAGCACCACGCCGATGGCGACGATCAGCACGATCGACGCCACGAAGCCTCCCACGTTCACGATGCCCGTCGCGCCGCCGAGGCGGGCTGCCGGGTTGAACGAGCGGGCGTAGTCGAAGCCGATCATCGAGCCTGGGCCGTTGACCGTCAGCACCAGCACGAGCAGCGTGAGCAGCCACAGCGGGGCACGGCCGGGCCACAGCAGCACGGCCGTCCACGCGGCCGCCGAACTGCCGACGATGCCGAGGACAAGGGTCGAGCGGTGGTACGGCAGCCGGCCGCAGAAGTGGCCGATCAGCGGGCCCATGACGATGCCGCCGGCGGTGAGCAGGGACAGCAGCAGGGCCGCGGTCGCCGGGGCGAGCCCTTCGCCCTGAGTGAGGAACGGGTAGCCCCACAGCAGCGCGAACACGCTGCCGGAGAACTGGGTGGCGAAGTGGGTCCACAGGCCCAGCCGGGTGCCCGGGTGCGCCCACGAGTGGCGCAGGCCACGGTCGCGCTTCTCCGGCGCCGCCGCCGGGTCGGGGGTGTCCTTGAGCGCGCCGACGACGAGCGCCACCGCCGCCGCACCGAGCCCGGCGGCGCCGAGGAACGTCGCCGGCCAGCCCGCACTCTTGAGCACGAACACCAGCGGCACGGTCGAGCACAGCGCGCCGAGCTGGCCGATCATGCCGGTCATCTGGACCATGAGCGCATTGCTGGACGGCGGGAACCACATGGCGACGATCCGCAGCACGCTGATGAACGTCATCGCGTCGCCGACGCCGATCAGCACGCGCGCCGCGATCGCCGGGCCGATGTCGTCCGCATACGCGAACAGCAGCTGGCCCGTGACCATGAGCAGGCCGCCGGCGACGAGCAGCCGGCGTGAGCCGAACCGGTCCAGCAGGACGCCGACCGGGATCTGCATGCCCGCGTAGACGGCGAGCTGGGTCACGGAGAGCACGGCCAGCAGGGCGGTGCCGACGCCGAGCCGTTCGGCGGCCGTGACCCCCGCGACGCCGAGCGAGGAGCGGTGGAAGACGGCGAGGACGTATGCGATGAGTCCGATGGTCCACATGAGATAGCGGCGCATAACGCCCTCGACGCTATCGGCCCGACTCCCCGATGTGTGCCGACTGTGACCGTGGTCAAGTGTGGGTTTGCAGACAGGTCATACGCTGTCGGCGACCGTTTTGCCGTCTTGAGGATCCAAGTCATGATCGACAGGACTCGGCCATGAGCGACCTGACCGCCACCCCGATCCGGTGGCAGCACTCGGGCGACGGTGAGTTCCCCTACCACGCCGAGATCGGCGGGCGGGTGCTGACCGTGCGCGTCAACGACTTCCCGGCGGAGCCGCTCTACACGCTCATCGTCGACGGTGCCGAACTGGCCGACCTCGACGACTGGCCGCAGGTGTGGCAGCGCCCGCCGGTGCCGTCGCATCTGCTCGACCTCGTGGGCCGGCCGGTGACGACCGACCTGCTGCGGACGTGGGGCCGGCTGATCTGCGGCGTGACGACCGAGCACGCGGCGGAGGTGGCGGCCCTGCTCGGGCTGCCCGCGCCGACGCAGGACGAGCTCGGGCAGCTGTTCGTGCAGCCCAGCCCGCCCGGCACGACGTCGTTGCAGATCTACATGAACGCGCGGGCCGGGCTGTCGACGGTGGAGATCTCCTTCGCCGGCCCGGCGCTGACCCGGGCGGAGCTCGACGCGTGTTTCGGCCCGAGTCAGGAGCTGCCGCGCGTCCACTGGGACTCGCCGCACGTGACCGCGCACCGCATCAGCGCCGACGACGCCCCGCTGACCTGCACGCTGTTCGCGTACTTCACCGGGGCCCTGACACCGTCGTCGCGCGCGATCCGGATCACGCTGCGCCGCGATCACCACTGAGGGCGGTCTTCACCGGGGCCGACTTCGCCGCCGCCTCGGCGACCTCGGCCTGCGGGTCGCTGTCCCAGACGATGCCCCCGCCGGCCCACACGTGTGCCCGGCCGCCGGCGATGGCGACGGTCCGGATGGTGAGCCCGAGGTCCACCGTGAGCGCCCCGCCGGGCCCGTGCCCGACCCAGCCGAACGCCCCCATGCTCGGCCCCCGGCCGACGGGCTCGAGCCGGGCGGCGACGTCGATCGCGGCCAGCTTGGGCGCGCCGGTGACCGAGCCGCCGGGCCAGACGGCGCGGAGCAGCTCGGCGAGGCCCACGCCGCCGGCCAGGCGGGCGCTGACGGTCGACTCGGCCTGCCAGAGCCCGGACCAGCGGCGGATCGCGAACAGCTCGTCGACGCGGACCGAGCCGACGCGCGCGACCCGGCCGAGGTCGTTTCGCTCGAGGTCGACGATCATGACGTGCTCGGCGCGCTCCTTCGCCGACGCGAGCAGCTCGGCCCGTCCCTCGGCGGTGGCCGGCCGGGTGCCCTTGATGGGCCGGGTGACGGCGCGCCCGCCGGAGACCTCGACCAGCGTCTCGGGTGAGGCCGAGGCGACCCACCACCCGTCCCCGTGCAGGACGCCGCCGTAGCGGGCCCCGGGGAGGGCCGCGACCCTCGCCAGGGCGGCTCGGGGGTCGCCGCCGAAGGGGGCGCTGGCGTGGCCGACGAGGTTCACCACGTACACGTCGCCGCGGGCGATCGCGGCCCGGACCTCGTCGACCGCGCGGGCGTGCCGCGCGGCCGTCCAGCTGCCGGTCCACGGGCCCAGCGCCGGGCGAGCGGGCTCGTCGGCGTCGGGGGCCCGCTGCGGGCCGTGCGCGTAGACGACGGCCACCAGCGCCGGCACGGCGGCGGCCGGTGATGCCTTCACGGAGGGTGGCGACAGGAGTACGGCGGCGCCACAAACCGACGAGTCGATCACCCTGGGTGACGAGGAGAGATCATCGACCGGCACTCCGTGCGACGACAGAAACTCGGAGAGCAATCGAAGGGGGTCGCCGCCGTCGCGGGAATGCCACTCCAGCCGAGAGCGCTCCCAAATGTGGGTACGACACGCCGGTGGCACCCCGGGCGGATGAAGATCCAACGACCCGAGCCGGCACCCGACGACCGGTCCTAGTGTGCTCATACGAACGGTGGATTATCCCCAGAATGTGTCGTGACGTGTGCGGAATCGTGTCGTTGGGCGTAGTAGCGTGCATCACTGGTCATGTGAAGAACCACACAGACCTCAACTGAACCTCTCAATCGGAGACCCCCGATGCTTTGCCAGCACGAGCCAGCCTGTCCCTCGGCCGACGACACCGACCGCGATGCCGCCCGCGTCACCGCCTTCTTCCCCGAGCAGGGATGGAGCCTCCTGTGCAACGGCGTGATCGTCTTCGAGGACACCGGTGAGCTTTTGCCCGATTGCAGGGTGATCGAGCCCCATCGCGGTCCCGCGCCACATACGCTGGTCAGGGCAGCCTGACCGCTACGAGGAGTAGCGGCCAGGCTGCTACGCAGCGTAGCCGCTACTCCTCGTACGCCGATGCCGGCGGACACGCGCAGACCAGGTTCCGGTCGCCGTAGCTGTCGTCGATCCGTCGCACCGGCGGCCAGTACTTCGCCGAGCGGTCCCCGTCGGCGTAGCGACCCGGATAGGCCGCCACCGACCTCGGGTAGGCGTGCTCCCACGCGTCGGCCGTGACCACCGCCGCCGGGTGCGGCGCGTTGACGAGCGGATTGTCGTCCGCCGGCCACGCTCCCGCCGCGACCCGGTCGATCTCCTCCCGGATCGCGATCATCGCGTCGCAGAACCGGTCGAGCTCCGCCAGGTCCTCGCTCTCGGTCGGCTCCACCATCAGCGTCCCCGACACCGGGAACGACATCGTCGGGGCGTGGAAGCCGTAGTCGATGAGCCGCTTCGCCACGTCCGCCACCGTCACGCCGGTCGCCTTCGTGATCCCGCGCAGGTCGAGGATGCACTCGTGCGCGACGAGGTGCTCGCTGCCGCTGTACAGCACCGGGTAGTGCTCGCGCAGCCGGGCCGCGACGTAGTTCGCCGCCAGCACCGCCGTCGCCGTCGCCCTCGTCAGGCCGTCGGGGCCCATCAGCCGCAGGTACGCCCACGGGATCGGCAGGATCCCGGCCGAGCCCCAGGGCGCCGCCGACACCGGGCCGACCGGCGCGTCCGCCGCCAGGAACGGGTGCGACGGCAGGTACTTCGCGAGGTGCTGGCGCACCGCGACCGGCCCGACGCCGGGGCCGCCGCCGCCGTGCGGGATGCAGAACGTCTTGTGCAGGTTCAGGTGCGACACGTCGGCGCCGAACTGGCCGGGCTTGGCGTACCCGAGCAGCGCGTTGAGGTTCGCGCCGTCGACGTAGACCTGGCCGCCGGCCGTGTGGACCTTGTCACACAGGGCCGAGATGCCCTCCTCGTACACACCGTGCGTCGACGGGTAGGTGACCATGATCGCGGCGAGCCGGTCCGCGTGCTGCTCGATCTTCCGGTCCAGGTCCCCGAGGTCGACGTTGCCCTGGTCGTCGCAGGCGACGACGGCCACCCGCATGCCGGCCATGACCGCGCTCGCCGCGTTGGTGCCGTGCGCGCTGGACGGGATCAGGCAGACGTCCCGTTGCGTGTCGCCGCGCCCCTGGTGGTACGCCCGGATCGCCAGCAACCCGGCGAGCTCACCCTGCGAACCGGCGTTGGGCTGCAGGCTCACCGCGTCGTATCCGGTCACCTCCGCCAGCCAGCGCTCCAGGTCGCTGATGAGCCGGCGGTACCCCTGGGTCTGCGCCGCCGGCGCGAAGGGGTGCACGTTGGCGAACTCGGGCCAGGTGATCGGCTCCATCTCGGCGGTAGCGTTGAGCTTCATCGTGCACGAACCCAGCGGGATCATGCCGCGGTCCAGCGCGTAGTCCTTGTCGGAGAGGCGCCGCAGGTAGCGCAGCATCGCCGTCTCCGAACGGTGACCGGAGAAGACCGGGTGGGTCAGGTAGTCCGAGGTGCGGCGCAGGCCGGCCGGCACCGCGTCGGTGGTGTCGAGGGCGGTCACGTCGACGTGGGACAGCCCGAACGCGGCGAGCACGTCACGGAGGTGGCTGAACGTGGTCGTCTCGTCGCAGGCGATTCCGACGCGGTCGGCGTCGACGAGGCGCAGGTTGACCCCGCGGGTCGCGGCGGTCGCCACGATCTGCTCGGCCTGGCCGGGCACCACGGCGGTGACCGTGTCGAAGAACGCGCGGTGCTCGGTGGTCACGCTACCGGCGCGCAGCCCGGCCGCGAGCCGCGCGGCCATGTCGTGGGTGCGGGTCGCGATCTCGGACAGGCCCTCGGGCCCGTGGTACACCGCGTACATGCTCGCGACGACGGCGAGCAGGACCTGCGCGGTGCAGATGTTCGAGGTGGCCTTCTCGCGGCGGATGTGCTGCTCGCGGGTCTGGAGGGCGAGACGGTACGCGGGGGCGCCGCCGGCGTCCTTCGAGACGCCCACGAGCCGTCCCGGCAGGGTGCGCTCGAGGCCCTGGCGGACCGAGATGTACCCGGCGTGCGGCCCGCCGAAGCCCATCGGCACGCCGAAGCGCTGCGCGCTGCCGACGGCGACGTCGGCGCCGATCGCGCCCGGCTCCCGCAGCACGCACAGCGCGAGCAGGTCGGCGGCGACGGTGACGATCGCGCCCCGGTCGTGGGCCGCGCGGACGAGCCCCTCGTGGTCGCGGACAGCGCCGGACGCCCCCGGGTATTGCAGGTGGAGCCCGAAGAACTCCCCCGGCAGTTCCTCGACGGTGACGTCGACAACCCTGACCTCGATGCCGAGCGGCTCGGCCCGCGTCTCGATGACGGCGAGGGTCTGCGGCAGCACGTCGGCGTCGACGACGTAGACGTCGGACTTCACCTTCGACGAGCGGCGGGCCAGGGTCATCGCCTCGGCCGCGGCGGTGGCCTCGTCGAGCAGCGACGCGCCGGCCACGGGCAGCCCGGTGAGGTCGGCGACGACGGTCTGGAAGTTGAGCAGCGCCTCGAGCCGGCCCTGGCTGATCTCGGGCTGGTACGGCGTGTAGGCCGTGTACCACGAAGGGTCCTCGAGCACGTTGCGCAGGATCACCGGCGGCGTGTGCGTGCCGTAGTAGCCGAGGCCGATCATCGACACCAGCATGCGGTTCGCCGACGCGAGGGCGCGCAACTCGGCCAGCACCTCGGCCTCGGACGCCGCCAGGGGGAGGTTGAGCGGCTTGTGCCACCGGATCGAGCCGGGGATCGCCGCGGTCATCAGGTCGTCGACGGACTCGTAGCCGACGGTCTTGAGCATCCGCGCCTGCTCGTCGGCGGAAGGTCCTATGTGCCGGCTGGCGAAGGTCGTCATAGCCACACTCTTCTGGGTCGAGGACAGGGGCCTTATGAAGCTCCTCCCCCTCTGTCGCCAGACTCCAGAGGTGCCAACCCGTCGCGGTCCTTCTGCCTGAGAGGTTCCGGGGAGGATTTGCCCCTTCGGCGCCGCCGTTGCTCGTGGCCGCGCCGATGGCACCGGCGCGGCCGGCGATCTCTCCCGCGTGGGTATTGCCGGCGTGCCTAATCTACCAACTGTGCATGATCTGACCATCGTGGCGTCGCACACGGTCTATTCGGCGATCGTCGGATCCCGGGCGTACGGGCTGTCCGGCCCGCAGTCGGACACCGACCGCCGAGGGGTCTTCCAGGCCCCGACGGGGTCGTACTGGCACCTGGACAAACCGCCCACACACGTCGACGGCCCCCTGCCTGAGCAGTTCTTCTGGGAGCTGGAGCGGGCGTGCTCGCTGGCGCTGGCCGCCAACCCGACGGTGCTGGAGTGCCTGTGGTCCCCGCTCGTCGAGTCGGTCTCCGAGGTGGGCCGCGACCTGCTGGCGATCCGCGGCGCGTTCCTGTCCCGCCGGACCGCCGTCACGTACGGTGACTACGCCCGCAGCCAGCTGGCGAAGCTGCGGTCGGTCCGGGCGCGCACCGGCGAGGTCCGCTGGAAGCAGGCGATGCACATGGCGCGGCTGCTGCGCGCCGGCGCCCACGTCCTGCGCACGGGTGAGGTCCTGGTCGACGTCAGCCCGTGGCGCGAGGAGCTGCTCGCCATCCGCCGGGGCGAGCTGTCCTGGGAGTCGTTCGGCGAGCTGGCGGCGTCCCTGGAGGCGGATCTCGGGACCGCGGCGGCCACGACCACCCTCCCGGAGGAGCCGGACCGGGCCACGGTGGACGCGTTCCTGGTCGAGGCCCGCCGCCGGGACCTGTCGTCCACGGCCGGCGGCGTGCGGGCGCCGGGCGGAGCCCCGGTGGTCAGCATTGCCCCGCCCACCCGTGCGGCGGACGTGCCCGAGTGGGCCGACGACGTCGTCGGCGAGCTGCCCTACCCGGTCGTGTTCGCCACCGTCAGCGGCGCGCACCTCTACGGCTTCGCCTCCGTCGACTCCGACCTCGACCTACGCTCCTGTCACGTCCTGCCGCTCGACGAGGTCGTCGGCCTGCACACCGGCCCGGACACCCTCCAGGTCGGCGGCGAGCGCGGCGGCGTCGAGCTCGACGTCGTCAGCCAGGAGCTGGCGAAGTTCGTCCGGCTGCTGCTGAAGCCCAACGGCTACGTCCTGGAGCAGCTCCTCTCCCCCTTGGTCGTGCGCACCTCACCGCTGCACGAGGAGCTGACCGCCCTGTCGCGCCACTGCCTGACCTCGGAGCACGCCCGGCATTACCTCGGCTTCGCCGCCGGCCAGTGGCAGCTGTTCCAGCGGACCGGCGAGCTCAAACCGGCCCTCTACACGCTGCGCGTCCTGCACACCGGCATCCACCTCATGCGCACCGGCGAGCTCCAGGCCGACCTGCGGGTGCTCGCCTCGCTGCCCTACCTCCCCGACCTGATCGAGGCGAAGAAGGCCGGCGAGCACCGCCTCCTCCCGGAAGGCCTGGTGTCCCCCGAGCGGCTGGCCGCCGACGTGCAGGCGCTGACGGCCACGCTGGAGTCCGCCCGCGACGCCTCACACCTGCCGGCGGCGCCGTCGGCCGGCAAGGCCCTCGACGCGCTGCTCATCCGGACCCGCCTCGGCCATGGCTGACCGGTCATCCGCGATCCTCGCGTTCCACGCCGGTCTCACCGGACCGACCTGGAAGGTCGCCGGCTGGGGCAGCGCCGAGCTGCAGCGGATCCGCTTCGACGCCCTGCTGCGCACCACCGCCTACGCCGGCGGCTCCGTCCTGGACTGGGGCTGCGGCCCCGCCGACCTCTACTTCCACCTGCGCACGCTCGGCCTGCCCTTCGACTACACCGGCGTGGACCTCGACCCGCGCATGGTCGAGCTGGCGACGGACCGCGGCGTGCCGCGCGTCGAGCCGGCCGGCCCCGGCTTCCGCCCGCGACGCACCTACGACTACGTCTTCGCCAGCGGCATCTTCCAGTTCCAGGACCCGGACGACCCCCTCTACCACCTGGACATCCTGGAGGCCATGTACGACAGCTCCGCGCGGGCCGCCGCGGCGACGTTCCTGAGCGCGGCCCGCCCGACGGACGCGCGGGCGGACGACGAGCTCTACGTCGACCCGGCGGCGATGGTGCGGATCGCGTCGGCGATCACCGACCGCTGGGTGCTCGACCACTCGTACCACCCGGACGCCGGCGACCTCACGCTCGCCCTGCTCCACGGGCCGGTCTGACGGCGCACGCTACCGGCTGGGGCGGCCCCGAGGCCGCTGCGCCTCCACGGGGTCACCCGACCGTGCTGCTAGCATTCCCCCGGTTACCTGCGAGCCGGGGGGAAGTGAGCGTGGTGGACCGGCAGGGGCTCGGGCCCGTCCTGACCGTCCCCAACCTCATCAGCTTCACGCGCCTGCTCGGCGTGCCCCTGTTTCTGTACCTGCTCCTCGCCACCGACGCGACCGGCTGGGCGATCGGCGTGCTCGTCGTCGGCGGGCTGAGCGACTGGGTCGACGGGTTCGCCGCGCGGCGCCTCAAGCAGGTCAGCCGCCTCGGTGAGCTGCTCGACCCGCTCGCCGACCGGCTGTACATCCTGGCGACCCTCTTCGCGCTGACGTACAAGGACGTCGTGCCGTGGTGGTTCACGATCGCGCTGCTCGCCCGTGAGGCCGTCATGGTGTTGTGCCTGGTCGTGCTACGGATCCTCGGGCACGGGCCGCCGCCGGTGCACTACGTCGGCAAGACGGCCACCGCCATCCTGCTCATGGGCTTCCCGATGATGCTGCTCGCGAAGTACAGCGAGGCGGCCCGGGCCTGGGCGGAGCCGAGCGGCTGGGCCCTGCTGTGGTGGGGCATCGTCCTGTACTGGGTGGCGGCCGTCTTCTACTTCATCCAGGCCGGGATCCACGTGCGGGCCGGCCGCGTGGAAGCCGCCGACGCGCCGTGACCTCCGCTCGCCGCGACGACCTGCTGGCCGAGCTGTTCCGCGCACCACTCGATCCCGGGTATGCGGACGCGGCCGCGTCCGGCAAGCCGCCCGCGAAGTGGGGCCGCTGGGCGCGGGCGGTGGTGCTCGCCGCGACGGGGTTCCTGCTCGCGGTGGCCTACCACCAGGTGGTCGCCGAGGCGCCGAGCGCCAGCCGGGCCCGGGCCGACCTGGTCGCCGACGTGCGGTCGCGCCAGAAGGCCACCGACGACCTGCAGCGGCGCGCCGAAGAGCTGCGCACGCAGGTCGACCAGGCGCGTGACGACGCACTCGCGGACAGCGACAGTGCCGTCCGCCTCCGCCGGCTGGCCGCCGGCGCCGGCACGGGCAAGGTCACCGGGGACGGCGCGGTGGTGCGGGTCGTCGACGCGCCGCCGAAGGTCGACCCGGTCACCGGCGAGACCGACGAGGAGAACCTCGGCCTGGTCCTCGACCGGGACCTCCAGGACATCGCCAACGGGCTGTGGCGCAGTGGCGCCGAGGCGATCGCGATCAACGGCCAGCGGCTCACCTCGACCAGCACGATCCGCGCCGCCGGCGGCGTGATCCTGGTCGACTTCAAGCCCGTGACCAGTCCGTACGAGGTGGCCGCGATCGGACCGGGCGACCTCGCCGCCACGTTCGAGAAGTCGCCGACGGCCAAGCGGTTCAAGCGGTACGTCGACTCGTACCGCATGCAGTTCAGCGTGAAGAAACGGACAGGCCTGGTGCTGGCCGCCGCTCCCGAGGCCCCGCTGCGCTACGCCCGTCCGCCGTCTCCGTCCCCGTCTCGATCTGCCTCTGGAGGTCCTCGATGATCGCCGTACTCGCCCTGGCCATCGGGGTGGCGGCCGGTATCTTCCTGGAGCCCACGGTCCCGTTGGCGCTGGTGCCGTATCTGCCGATCGCCGTGGTGGCGGCGCTCGACGCGGTGTTCGGCGGGGTGCGCGCCAAGCTGGACGGCATCTTCGACGACAAGCAGTTCGTGATCTCGTTCGTGTCGAACGTGCTGGTGGCGGGGCTCATCGTCTATCTCGGCGACCAGTTGGGCGTGGGCGGTCAGCTGTCGACCGGCGTCGTGGTCGTCCTGGGCGTGCGCATCTTCGGCAACGTGGCCGCCATCCGCCGACACCTGTTCCGCGCATGAGCGGTCCGGAGCGAAGCGGAGGGGCCGCTCATCATGAGCACAGGGTGGAGCTCAGGCGGCCGGAGCGAAGCGGAGGGCGCATGAGCAGCACCGGCAAGCCCGAAACCCCGGAAACCCCGGAAACTCCCGAAACCCCGGAGACCGCCGCCGCTCCGCGGTCGCGCCGGCGGACGGTCCCCGCCAACGCCGTCATCGCGGTCCTGCTGGCCCTGCTGGGGTTCGCGCTCGTCGTGCAGTTCAAGGCGGGCAACTCCGACGCCGAGCTCGCCTCCGCCCGCCCCGAGGACCTGGTCCGCATCCTGTCCGATCTCGACTCCCAGCAGGACCGCCTCCGGCACGAGATCAACGATCTCGAGGAGACCCGCCGCCAGCTCGACTCCGGCGCCCAGAGCCGCGACGCCGCCCTCGCCGAGGCCCGCAAGCGCGCCGACGAGCTGGGCATCCTCGCCGGCACCCTGCCCGCCGAAGGGCCCGGGCTGGAGATCGGCTTCACACCCGGCACCGAACGGATCAAGTCCGAGACGATCCTCGACGCGGTGGAGGAACTGCGCGGTGCCGGAGCCGAGGCGATGCAGGTCAACGGCGCCAACGGCGCCGCGGCGCGGATCGTCGCGTCGACGTACTTCGTCGACGGGGACAACAACCGTCTGGTGGTCGACGGGTCGGATCTCACGGCACCGTATACGATCATGGTCATCGGCGGACCTGACACCATGCGGACGGCGCTGAACATCCCGGGAGGGGTCGTGGACAGCGTCCGGCAGCACGGCGGTACGGTTTCCCTGCGCGAAGCGGATCCGGTGCGCGTGACCGCGTTGCACAATGCCGGTGAGTTGAAATACGCAAAGCCCGCCTGAGAAGAAGGACCGACGTGATTCCCGAGGATCTGCGTTACACGGCCGAGCACGAGTGGCTCGCACCCGCCGATGCGGGAGCCTTCAAGGTCGGCATCACCCACTTCGCCCAGGACGCGCTCGGCGACATCGTCTTCGTCCAGCTGCCCGAGGTGGGCGCCACCGTCAAGGCGGGCGACTCGCTCGGCGAGGTGGAGTCGACCAAGAGCGTCTCGGAGATCTACGCGCCGGTCTCCGGTGAGGTCGTGGCCGTGAACCCGGCCCTGGAGGGAGCGCCCGAGCTGCTCAACTCGGATCCGTACGGCGAGGGCTGGCTCGTGCAGCTGAAGGCCGACGACCCGTCGGCGGTCGACGGCCTGCTCGACGCCGCCGCCTATCGAGAGCTGACCGAAGCAGCGTAAGTAGCAAGTGACAGGGAATACGGTAGGCAGCTGCCGCGCGTCCGGTTGACCCGTTATTTCGGGCGTGACTAGGCTCGCTCAGTCAACCGTATGTGTTCTTGGCATCGGTGCCGCGGCAGCCGGTCGTGCGCACCCCTGTCGTAGCGGAAGACACCCGTGAAGACCGACCGTGAGGTGGTTCGATGACGCGCCCAGACGACGAGTTTCCCCCGCTCGACGTCACGTCCACGCTCAACCTTGGCGCCATTGAGGATGCCATCGAGGGGCCGGACACCGACGTGGTGCCGACCCGCGTGTCGGGCTCCCTGCCACCGGGCACCGCGCTCCTCGCGGTCCGCCGTGGGCCCAACGCCGGCGCCCGGTTCCTGCTCGACCACGACGTGACGACGAGCGGCCGCCACCCGGACAGCGACATTTTCCTCGACGACGTCACCGTCTCCCGGCGGCACGCCGAGTTCCACCGCGAGGGCGGCACGTTCACGGTTCGCGACGTGGGCAGCCTCAACGGCACCTATGTCAACCGCGAGCGGGTCGAGGCGGCGACGCTGAGCAACGGCGACGAGGTCCAGATCGGCAAGTTCCGCCTCGTGTTCGTGGCAGGACCGCGCCCCGACGAGAGCTGAGGCGATGACAGGGGCGTCGGCGGCCGCCTGGAATCCTGCAACCCCGGGTGACGAGGTCACCCGGGGCGAGCGTCTCATGAGCATCGGTGAGGTGCTCGCGCAGCTGCGCGGCGACTTCCCCGACATCACCATCTCCAAGCTGCGGTTCCTGGAGGCGGAAGGGCTCGTCGAGCCGCGCCGCACGCCGGCCGGCTATCGCAAGTACACCTGGACCGACATCTCCCGGCTGCGCTACGTCCTGACCGCGCAACGCGACCAGTATCTCCCCCTGCGGGTGATTCGCGAGCACCTGGCGACGATGCGGGAGCCGCTGACCGAGGTCGCGCCGCAGCCGGCCGCGCCCGCGGTCGAGGTGCGGCTCACCCGCGACGAGCTGCTCGAGCGGTCCGGCCTCGACGACGTGCTGCTCAAGTCCCTGGAGGAGCACGGCCTCATCCGGACCCGCAACGGCTACGACGCCGACGCGCTCGAGGTCGCCACGGCCGCGGCCCGGCTCGCCGAGTTCGGCGTCGAGCCCCGGCACCTGCGGGCCTACCGGGCCGCCGCCGACCGCGAGATCGGCCTCTTCAGCCAGCTCGTCACGCCGCTGACCCGGCAGAGCGGGCCGGCGGGCCGGGCCCGGGCGGCCGACACGGTCCACGAGCTCGCCGCGCTCACCCAGCGGGTGCATGCCGCGTTGGTCCGAGCCGGGCTCCGCGAAATCCTGGGCAAATGACCCATTGGTGGCGTGAACACCGGCGGCGAGGCCGGTGAACACCGGCCGGACGGCGGGCGATCTTCGCCACTGGGCGCATCGGAGCGGCCTCGCGAGTGGCACGACTGCCGCCCGGTCCGTGTAACGTGCAGGGAGAGGCAAGTCGACACGGAGGCGGCAGTGCGAGAGCTGAATGTGGTCGGGGTTCGTGTGGAGCTGCCTACCAATCAGCCCATCGTGTTGCTCAAGGAGGTTGACGGCGACCGCTACCTGCCGATCTGGATCGGTGCGGTGGAGGCGACCGCGATCGCTTATGAGCAGCAGGGGGTCAAGCCCGCCCGGCCGCTCACCCACGATCTCATGCGGGACATGCTGGCGGCCCTGAAGGCCCCGCTGCGCGCCGTCGAGATCGTGGAGATGCGCGACAACATCTTCTATGCCGAGCTGGTCATCGGCGACAACGTGCGGGTGTCCGCCCGTCCGAGTGACTCGATAGCGCTGGCGCTGCGGGTCGGCGCCCCGATCCGCTGCGCGGACCAGGTCCTCACCGAGGCCGCCATCGTCATCCCGGACGAGCAGGAGGACGAGGTCGAGAAGTTCCGCGAGTTCCTGGAGCAGGTCCGTCCGGAGGACTTCGCGGGCTAGGCTTCCTGACTCAGGACGGTTGGTGCCTCCTCGGCACGTCCCTTCCCGCCGTCTGTCCGTGGCTTTTTTCGTCCCGAGGACGGCGGTCCGGGGTGTGGGATGATGGTGTTCGCCGAACGACGCGTAGGGGGCGGCGCACCGACACGCGGCGTGTCGCGGCGTTACCTCCCCGCTGACCCTCAAGGTGCGCTATAGGGTTGCGGGTGTTGACGCTGGAGGTGGGTCGCAATGCAACAGCCGCCCGATCCCGGGATATCCGGTCATGCCGCCGAACAGGCCGCTGACCCCGGACAGGTGACGTCCGGCAGCCGTGTCGACGCCGACGACGTCGGCTACCGCGGGCCGACGGCCTGCCACGCTGCCGGCATCAGCTACCGCCAGCTCGACTACTGGGCCCGCACGGGCCTCGTGGTCCCCAGCGTCCGCGACGCCGCCGGCTCCGGCAGCCAGCGCCTCTACTCGTTCCGGGACATCGTCGTCCTCAAGGTCGTGAAGCGCCTCCTGGACGCCGGCGTCTCGCTGCAGAACATCCGCAAGGCCATCGAAACCCTGCGCTCCCGCGGCGCCGACGACCTGGCCGGCATCACGCTCATCTCCGACGGGACCACGGTCTACGAGTGCCGTTCCCCGGAAGAGGTCGTCGACCTGCTTCAGGGCGGCCAGGGTGTCTTCGGCATCGCGATCTCCGGCGCCTTCAAGGAGATCGAGGGCACCCTGTCCCACCTCCCGGCCGAGGCCGCCACCCCCGGCGAAGACCTCCCGGCAACCCCGGACGATCTCCCCGACACGGGCGACGAACTGGCCCTGCGCCGAGCCCGCCGCCGGGCGGGCTGAGCGTGCACCGGCTTCCTGCGCGCCACGAGGGGCTGACCATCTGCAGGTAGGTAGGCTGCGCGCATGGCATTCCGCGGCTGGAAGGTCGAGGCGCTCGAGTTCTACGAGGGGCTCGAGGCGGACAACTCGAAGACGTACTGGACCGCGCACAAGGCGGTCTACGACGAGCTGGTGCGCGCGCCGATGACCGAGCTGCTCGCCGAGCTGGAGCCGGAGTTCGGCCCGGCGAAGATCTTCCGGCCGTATCGGGACGTGCGGTTCAGCGCCGACAAGTCGCCGTACAAGACCTCGTGCGCGGCGTCGTTCGAGCGCGGCGGCTATGTCCAGCTGACCGCGCAGGGCCTGGCCGCGGGCATCGGCGTCTACATGATGGACGCGCCGCGGCTGGCCCGGTTCCGTCAGGCGGTCGCCGACGACAGCAGCGGCGTGCCGCTGCAGAAGATCGTGGACGACCTGACCGGCCAGCACTACTCGATCACGGCACGCGAGCAGCTGAAGACGGTCCCGCGGGGCTTCGACAAGGAGCACCCGCGGGCCCGTCTGCTGCGGCACAAGGGCCTGATCGCCTGGCACCAGTTCCCCCTGGCCGCGTGGCTGGGCACGGCGAAGGCCAAGGGGCACCTGGAGCGCTTCTACCGGACCTGCGCCCCGCTCCAGGAGTGGCTCGAGGCACACACCGGCTAACGGCGTTCGACGGCCGCCATGACGACGTCGAACTGGTCGGTGGCGACGCGGGCGGCCGCGTCCCGTTCGGCTGCCTCGCGGGCGGCCGCCTCGGTCCACAGGTGGCCCTCGGCGCGCATCGCGGCCCGGGCCGCGTCCGCGCCGGCCTGCCACGCCGCCTCCTGAGCGGCCTCCGTCTCGGCATCCGGCACGGCGTGGCGCAGCGAGCCGACCGGGACTACGGGCGCGTCGGCGAGCAGATTGCCCGGCGGGACGAACACGACCGGCAGGCCGCTGCCGAGGACGGTGGCGGCGCGCCGGGCCTCGAAGGCCGGGGCCTCGTCGACGGCGGCGCCGTAGATCGCCGCGGTCCGGGCCGCGATCGCGTGCCAGGAGTGCCGGTCGCGGACCATCTGCCGGGCGCGGGTGGCGAGGGTCTGGGCGAACAGCGGGTCCTGGAGCAGGGCACCCACCGCGTCGGCGAGGCCGTCGGGCTCCCCGACGGGGAACCGGACGCCGGTGACGCCGTGCTCGACGATCGAGGCGAGCCCGCCGGCCGAGGCCACCACGAGGGCGGCACCGGACGCGGCCGCCTCCAGGGCGACGGTGCCGGTGGGTTCATACCGGCTGGGCATGACAAACGCGTCCGCGGCGGCCAGGACGGCGGCGAGGGTGCGCTGGTCGAGCCGGCCGGGGAAGCTCACCGCGCGGTGCAGCTTGAGCCGGCGGGCCTCCTCGATCAGGGCGCCGCGGTGGTCGCCGTCACCGGCGACGACGGCGCGGGTGCCGGGGTGCCGCTCACGGATCGCGGGCAGCGCCGCCAGGAGGTCCTGGACGCCCTTCTCGGCGACGAGGCGCCCGGCGTACACCAGCAGCGGCCCCTCACCCGCGAACCGCAGGCGGGCCGAGAGCACGGCGCGGGGCTCCGCGGTCCAGACCTCCGGGTCGATGCCGCCCGGCACCACGTCGACCCGCTCGGCGGGGACGTCGAAGAGGTGCTGGACCTCCCAGCGCAGGTATTCGGTCGGCACGATCACCCGGCAGGCCTCGGAGCCGAGCCACCACTCGACGGAGTGGACCGAGCGGCTGGTCTCGCCCGGGAGGTACCCCTGGTGGCGGCCGGCCTCGGTGGCCTGCAGCGAGGCGACGAACGGGATGCCGAAGTGCTCCTTGAGCCTGACGGCGGCGTGGGTGACGAGCCAGCCGTGCGCGTGGATCACCTCGTAGCCGCCGGCGGGCGCGGTGCGGATCGCCGTGTCGGCGAGGAGGTGGTTGACCGCCATGGTGTGGCTGAGGTCGGGGTCGTCGGTCGCGCCCGGCGCGGCCGGGGCGTGGACGATACGCACACCGTCGACGACGGTGTCGGGCGCACCGCAGTGGCGCGTCGCGACGGTGACCTCATGTCCCGCCGCGACCAACGCGGCGGAGAGGGCGGCGATCCGCCCGGTCGGCTCGATGGATGGACACTCCCAGGCGATCATCAATACGCGCATTGCGGATCCCTCTCGTCGCCGACTGTCACCGTAGCGCGTTCCGGCGCTTGCGCGGACCGGCTTCGTGGGTCAACTTCACTTTTCCCGACTTCCCGTTCTGTGCAGGTTGCAACCTGCAGTTCTGCCTGATCACGGCACGCGCATGCAGCACCGCCGCGACGGACCGCGCCGAGAACGGCGCGCCGGTCGCGCGGTGTGGTGCGTCACCCTCCGCGATCTCGCTCACCGATCCGAGACCGCACTCGCCCAAATGTGCCTCAACGGCGGTCAGCGCCGCGTCCACCGGCAGGCCGGCGGCACACCGCGCGTCGACGTACGGACCGAGCAACCACGGCCACACCGTTCCCTGGTGATATGCGGTGTCCCGCGGTCCCACTCCGCCCCGATGGCTCCCGTGGTATCCGAACTCGTTGGGCGCGAGCGTACGCAGCCCGAGCGGGGTCAGCAACGTGGAACCCACCGCACGCAGCACGGTCTCGCGCAGGCGCGGCTCGTCGGCGGCCGGCGCGAACGGCAGGCTGAAGGCGAGCAGCTGGTTGGGGCGCAGCACGGCGTCGTCGTGGACCCCGCCGCCGCCTTTCGGGTAGGGCGCGGGCCGCGCGTCGACGACGTCGAAGAGCCAGCCGTCGGGCGCCCGGAACCGCTTGATGAACTGCGCGCGGACGGCGTCGCGGCGGCCCTGGACCACGGAGGCGTTCCGGCCGCACCGCTCCCGCAGGGCGCTGACGGCGCCGAGGGCGTTGGCCCACAGGGCGTTGAGCTCGACCGGCTTGCCGTCGCGCGGGGTCACCGGGCCGCGGGGGAACCGCGCGTTCATCCAGGTGAGGCCGGAGTGGTCGGCGTCGATGACGAGCAGCCCGTCGGCGGGGTCGACGGTGACGCCGTCGCGGGTGCCCTTGGTGTACGCGGCGACGACCCCTTCGAGCGCGGGCAGCAGTTCGGCGGCGAGGTCGGTGTCGTCGGTACGGGCGACGTGCCGCTCGACGGCGTGGACGTACCACAGCGGCCCGTCGGCGTCGCCGAGCGCCTCGGTGCGCAGCCGCTCGCCCAGCGACGCGTGGGCCCGCAGCAGCCGCCGGCCCTCGTCGTGCCGGCCGGTGTGCAGGAACAGCCCCTCGTACGCGGTCATCGTGTCGCGCAGGTAGCTGCCGAACCAGGGGTAGCCGGCGACGACGGCCGGTGCCCCGTCGTCGCCGGTGACGATGAACTGGTCGGCGGCGAGGACGAGCGCCTTGTCGGCGGCCTCGCGCGCGCCGGCCGCCCGCACGAGCCTGCGGGCCCGGCGGCGGGCCTCCTGGATCACGGCTCCGGCACGCGGCGGCGCGGTGTCGAGACCCCCGGAACCGCCGCCCGACCAGGCGGCGACGTCCAGCGACTCCCCCATGGCGAGCGTGGCGGTGAAGCTACCGGCGGCCCACAGGTCCTCGACCGGGTTCAGGCCGCGGGCGGCCTCCTCGCGGGCATAGGCGCCGAGGTACCAGTCCCCGACCGGCTGGAACCCGGGGCCCGCGATGCGGTACGCCCCCTCGACCTCGATCCCGCCGGTGTCCCCGATCGGTTCGACGGTGAGGGGCGGGCCGGTGCGGTCGCGTTCGGTGTCCGCGTCGCGCCAGGTGCACAGGGCGGTGAGTGTCAGCTCCACCGAGCTTCCGGCCGGGGCGCCGACGAGCCGGTGGACGACGGCCACCGCGTTGCGGCCGTGGACCATGGCCAGCTCGCGCTCCAGCACGAACTCGCCGACGCGCCACCGCCAGCGCGGCACACCCTCGTTCAGCTGGAACTGTTCCAGCAGGTGGTGCCCGGTCGGCTCGATGGCGCCGGACGCCCACTCGTGGACGCCGAGCCGGACGGTGACCCCGCCGGGTAGTGTCAGGACCGGGTCCAGCGCGGCGAGCGCGAGACGCCGGTCGGGGGTGACCAGCAACCCGTGATAGCGCCGCGTGCGAAGACCCGCGACGGTGCCGGTCGCATATCCCCCGAGTCCGTCGGTGACCAGCCATTCCGACTCGAACCCCGTGGCCGATGTGCAGACATGCGGGCCGACGGTCATCACCGTTCCTGGGGGCATGTGCCCAACTATGATCCGAACCCCCTCGGTTCAAACGCTCGCCACGACGGAATTCGCCGGAGGTTCACTCTCGAGCGCTGCCGGAGATCCGGCGGCGAACCGCCGACGATTCATTATCGAGTGCATTGGGCATATGCCAGCCAGCTTCGCGCGTACCCGCGCGTGAACTTTCGAAGCACGTAACACTGTGGCAACGGTGGAACCGTTGAGCTGCGGCGCCACACCGGGTGCCACGACATAGCAGGACGGGGGCGGACATGCAGGTTTGGCCGGGCAACCGGTACCCGTTGGGCGCGACCTACGACGGACAGGGCACCAACTTCGCAATCTTCAGCGAGGTGGCCGAGTCGGTCGAGCTGTGCCTGTTCGACGACAACGACGTCGAGGAGCGCATCAAGCTGGTCGAGGTCGACGCGTTCGTGTGGCACGCCTATCTGCCGGGTGTCGAGCCGGGACAGCGCTACGGATTCCGGGTGCGCGGGCCGTACGACCCGGCGCGCGGGCTGCGCTGCAACCCGCACAAGCTGCTGCTCGACCCGTACGCGAAGGCGATCGACGGTGACATCAACTGGGATCCGGCCGTCTACGGGTACGACTTCAACGATCCCGAGCAGATGTCGACGACGGACTCCGCGCCCTTCATGCCGAAGGCCGTGGTCGTCAACCCGTACTTCGACTGGGGCAACGACGCCGCCCCGCGGGTGCCGTACCACCACACGGTCGTCTACGAGGCGCACGTCCGCGGCCTGACGATGCGCCACCCGGACGTGCCGGAGGAGCTGCGCGGCACGTACGCGGGCATCAGCCACCCGGCGATCGTCGAGCACCTGAAGCGGCTCGGGATCACCGCGCTGGAGCTGCTGCCGGTGCATCACTTCGTGCACGACCAGCGCCTGGTCGAGCTCGGCCTGTCGAACTACTGGGGCTACAACACGATCGGCTTCTTCGCGCCGTACCACGGCTACGCCCGCCGGCACCGGGGACAGCAGGTCCAGGAGTTCCGCGGCATGGTCAAGGCACTGCACTCGGCCGGCATCGAGGTGATCCTCGACGTGGTCTACAACCACACCGCCGAGGGCAACCACCTGGGCCCGACGCTGGGGTTCAAGGGCCTGGACAACGGCCACTACTACAAGCTCGACGACGACGACAACCGCTACTACACCGACTACACGGGCACCGGCAACAGCCTCAACGTCCGCAACCCGCACACCCTGCAGCTGATCATGGACTCGCTGCGGTACTGGGTGACCGAGATGCGCGTCGACGGCTTCCGCTTCGACCTCGCGTCCACCCTGGCGCGCGAGTTCTACGAGGTCGACCGGCTGTCGACGTTCTTCGAGGTCGTGCAGCAGGACCCGGTCGTCAACCAGGTGAAGCTCATCGCCGAGCCCTGGGACGTCGGGCCGGGCGGCTACCAGGTCGGTAACTTCCCGCCGCTGTGGACGGAGTGGAACGGCCGATTCCGGGACACCGTGCGCGACTTCTGGCGCGGCGAGCCGGCCACGCTGGGCGAGTTCGCGTCGCGGATCTGCGGCTCGGCCGACCTCTACCAGGACGACGGCCGCCGCCCGTTCGCCAGCATCAACTTCGTCACCTGCCACGACGGGTTCCCGCTCAACGACCTGGTCTCGTACAACGAGAAGCACAACGAGGCCAACATGGAGGACAACCGGGACGGGGAGAACCACAACCGCTCCTGGAACTGCGGCGTGGAGGGGCCGACCGACGACCCGCGGATCAACGCGTTGCGCGCCAAGCAGCGGCGCAACTTCCTCACCACGCTGATGCTGTCGCAGGGCGTGCCGATGATCTGCGCCGGTGACGAGCTGGGCCGCACCCAGCGGGGCAACAACAACGCGTACTGCCAGGACAACGAGATCAGCTGGACCGACTGGGAGAACGTCGACGAGCAGCTGCTCGCGTTCACGCGCGGCCTGGCCCTGTTCCGGGAACGGCACCGGGTGTTCCGCCGGCGCCGGTTCTTCACCGGCCGGCCGGTGGCCCGCGCCGAGGGCACCTCGATCCCGGACGTGGCCTGGTTCGCCACCGACGGGCGGCAGATGACCGAGGAGGACTGGGACAACCACTTCGGCAAGGCGCTGATGCTGTTCGTCAACGGCGAGTCGATCACCGAGCGGGGCTCGCACGGCGAGCGGCACGTCGACGACTCGTTCCTGCTGTGCTTCAACGCCCACTCCGATCCGCTGGAGTTCGTCGTGCCGTCCCAGGAGTACGGCAAGGAGTGGGAGCTGGTGATCGCGACCGCGGCAGGCCCGGCCCGCGACGGCGTCTCGTACACCGCCGGCGGCACGATCACGGTGCCGGACCGTTCGCTCGTCGTGCTGGACCGCACCGTATGAGCGTCCCGAAGAGCACCTACCGGGTGCAGGTCCGGCCGGACTTCGACCTCGACACGACGGCGGAACTGGCCGGCTACCTGCACGACCTGGGCGTCGGTCACCTCTACACGGCGCCGCTGCTGACCGCGACACCCGGCTCGCCGCACGGCTACGACGTCGTCGACCCGCGGCAGGTCAACCCGCGGCTCGGCGGGGCGCCGGCCCTGGACCGGCTGGCCGGGGCGCTGCGCACGCGGGGCCTCGGCCTGGTCGTCGACATCGTGCCCAACCACATGGGCCTGTTCCAGCCGGCCGCCAACCCGATGTGGTGGGACGTGCTGGCCAACGGGCGCGGCTCGCGGTACGCGGACTGGTTCGACATCGACTGGGACGCCGGCCCGCTCGTCGTGCCGGTGCTCGGCTCGCCGCCGGCCGTCGAGGACCTCCGGGTCGAGGACGGTGAGCTGCGGTACTTCGAGCACCGGTTCCCGATCGCGGCCGGCACCGGCGACGGCACGCCGCAGGAGGTGCACGAGCGGCAGCACTACCGGCTCGTGTACTGGCGGGAGGGCGGCGAGCGGCTCAACTACCGCCGGTTCTTCGCGGTGACCGAGCTGGCCGGCCTGCGGGTGGAGGACCCCGCGGTCTTCGAGGCGACCCACGCGGAGATCCTGCGCTGGGTGCGTGAGGGCCTCGTCGACGGCATCCGGGTCGACCATCCGGACGGGCTGCGCGACCCCGGCGGCTACCTCGCCCGGCTGCGCGAGCGGGCCCCGGACGCCTGGCTGGTGGTGGAGAAGATCCTGGAGCGCGGCGAGCCGCTGCCGCCGCAGTGGCCGGTCGACGGCACGACCGGCTACGACGCCCTCGCCGAGGTGTGCGGCCTGTTCGTCGACCCGGCCGCCGACAACGGCGACACCTCCTGGCCCGAGGAGGCGCACGCGCAGAAGCTCGACGTGACCAGGCGGCTGTTCCAGGCCGAGCTGCACCGCCTCGGGCGCCTCGGCGATCCCGCCTGGGAGGAGGCGCTCGCCGAGCTGGCGGCGTGCTACGACGTGTACCGCACCTACCTGCCGTACGGCCTCGCGGACTTCGACCACGCGGTCACCGAGGCCCGCCGCCGGCGGCCCGACCTGGACTTCGACCCGCTGGTCCCCCGGCTCACCGACCCGGCCGACGAGCTCGCCGCGCGGTTCCAGCAGCTCACCGGCGCGGTCATGGCCAAGGGCGTCGAGGACACGGCGATGTACCGCTGGAACCGGTTCGTCGCCCTCAACGAGGTCGGCGGCGACCCGTCGCGCTTCGGCGTGCCGCCCGAGGAGTTCCACGCCGCCGCGGAGCGCCGCCGCGCCGAGTGGCCGGCCGGCATGACCACGCTGTCGACCCACGACACCAAGCGCGGCGAGGACGTGCGGGCCCGCCTGGCCGTCCTCAGCGAGCTGCCCGAGGAGTGGGCCTCGGTGTCGGGCCGCTGGCGGGCCGCGGCGCCGCTGCCGGACCCGTCGTTCGAGGACCTGTTCTGGCAGACGATCGTCGGCGCCTGGCCGATCTCGCGCGACCGCCTGCACGCCTACTTCGTGAAGGCGGCCCGGGAGGCGAACCGCTCGACGTCCTGGAGCGACCCGTCCGAGGAGTTCGAGGCGGCGTTCGCCGCCGTGCTCGACCGGGTCTTCACCGACCTCCGCGGCGAGGTCGAGGAGGTCGCGGCCCGCGTCACCCCGTTCGGCTGGAGCAACTCGCTGGGCCAGAAGCTGGTGCAGCTGACGATGCCCGGGATCCCCGACGTGTACCAGGGCACCGAACTCTGGGAGAACTCGCTCGTCGACCCGGACAACCGCCGGCCGGTCGACTTCGGCGAACTGCGCGACATGCTGGCGGCCCTCGACGCCGGCACCGTCCGCCCTCCCGTCGACGTCTCCGGCGCCGCGAAGCTGCTGGTGGTCAGCCGGGCACTGCGGCTGCGGCGGGACCGTCCCGAGCTCTTCCAGCGGTACCACCCGGTGCAGGCGACCGGCGGGGGCGTGTCCCACGTCGTGGCGTTCGACCGGGGCGGGGCGCTGACCGTGGCCACCCGGCTGCCGGTCGGGCTGGCCGCGCGGGGCGGCTGGGGCGACACCGAGCTGAAGCTGCCCGGCGGCGACTGGACCGACGTGCTGACCGACCGGCCGGTGGCCGGCCCCGGTCTCGCCGAACTGCTCGACACGTATCCGGTGGCCTTGCTGGTCCGTCGATGACGGGGGTCTGACAGTGGAGTTTCGGGTTTGGGCGCCGTCCGCACGGCGGGTCTCGTTGCGGGTCGGCGCCGACACGGTGCCGATGACCCGGGACGGGCAGTGGTTCGTGGCCTCCGCGGAGTCCGCGGCGCACGGCACCGACTACGGCTTCGTCCTCGACGGCGAGGACCGGCCGCTGCCGGACCCGCGGTCGCGGTGGCAGCCCTCGGGCGTCCACGGCCTGAGCCGGGTCTACGACCACTCGCGCCACACGTGGGGCGACGCGGCGTGGACCGGCCGCCAGCTGCCCGGCAGCGTCGTCTACGAGCTGCACGTGGGCACGTTCACGCCCGCGGGCACCTTCGACGCGGCGATCGAACGCCTGCCGCACCTGGTCGACCTCGGTGTCGACCTCGTCGAACTGCTCCCGGTCAACACGTTCAACGGCGAGTGGAACTGGGGCTACGACGGCGTCGGCTGGCACGCGGTCCAGGAGTCGTACGGCGGGCCGGACGGCCTGAAACGCTTCGTCGACGCCGCCCACCAGGCCGGTCTCGGCGTGATCATCGACGCGGTCTACAACCACTTCGGCCCCTCTGGGGCGTACGCGCCGCGGTTCGGCCCCTACCTGTCCGGCGGCGCGAACACGTGGGGCCGCTCGCTCAACCTGGACGAGGCCGACTCCGGCGAGGTCCGCCGGTTCATCATCGACAGCGCCCTGCAGTGGCTGCGCGACTACCACGCCGACGGCCTGCGCCTCGACGCCGTCCACGCCCTGGTCGACCGGGGCGCGACGCACCTGCTGGAGGAGCTGGCGGTCGAGGTCGACGCGCTGTCGGCGGCGCTCGGCCGTCCGCTGTCGCTGATCGCCGAGTCCGACCTCAACGACGCGAAGCTCGTCACCGCGCGGGAGGGCGGCGGCTACGGCCTGCACGCCCAGTGGGACGACGACGTGCACCACGCCCTGCACGCGATGCTGACCGGCGAACGGCAGGGCTACTACGGCGACTTCGGCTCCCCCGCGTGCTTCGCCACGGTGTGGACGTCCGCGTTCTGGCACGCCGGGACGTGGTCGTCGTTCCGCCGCCGGGTCCACGGCCGGCCGGTCGACCGGTCCCGGATCCCGGGCCACCGGTTCGTGGTGTGCCTGCAGAACCACGACCAGATCGGCAACCGCGCGGTGGGCGACCGGCTGACGGCGTCGCTCTCCCCCGGCCTGCTGCGCGTCGCCGCGACGCTGCTGCTGACCTCGCCGTTCACCCCGATGCTGTTCATGGGCGAGGAGTTCGCGGCCCGCACCCCGTGGCAGTTCTTCACCAGTCACCCCGAGCCGGCCCTGGCCGCCGCGGTCGCCGACGGCCGCCGGTCGGAGTTCGCCGAGCACGGCTGGCTCTCGGACGACGTGCCCGACCCGCAGGACCCGGCGACGTTCGAGCGGTCGAAGCTGGACTGGTCGGCGCGGGACGAGTCGATGCTGGACCTGTACCGGACGCTGATCCGCCTGCGGAAGTCGGTGCCGGGCCTGGCGGATCCGCGGCTGGACCGGGTGCGGGTCGTCCACGACGAGGGTGTGCTGCTGATCGAGCGGGGCGCCCGCACGGTGGTGGCCAACCTGACGAAGGACCCGCGGACGGTCCCGCTGTCCGCCGGCCGCATCCTGTTCACGACGGACGAGGCGGCGGTCCTCCAGTCCGGCTCGGTGACCCTCCCGGCCGAGTCCGCGCTGATCCTCTGACCCTCCTCCCGCCACCCCTCACACACGCCGGGGTCGCGGCGGGCGGGCCGGTACCCGGGTTGACAAGGCGGCACTGGCCGCATTAGATAACCAGTAGGTTAGATAACCAACTGGTAAGGTAACCGATGGTCACAGATCGCCTCAGCACCACCTTCGCGGCGCTGGCGGACCCCACCCGGCGCGCCATCCTGGCCCGGCTCACGCAGGGCGAGGCCACCGTCAAGGAACTCTCCGCACCGTTCGACATGAGCGGGCCGGCGATCTCCAAGCACCTCCGGGTGCTCGAGAACGCCGGTCTCATCTCCCGTGGCCGCGAGGCTCAGTGGCGGCCGTGCCGGCTGGAGGCCGCGCCGTTGAAGGAGGTGGCCGAGTTCACGGACGAATACCGGCGCTTCTGGGACGAGAGCTACGCACGGCTCGACGCCTACCTGCAACTTCTCCAGGATCAGACGATCCCGGACCCACTTCCCCGAGACGAGGAGCCACACGATGGTCATGACCGGTGAGCTGGGCGTCACCACGTTCGAGCTGCCCAGCGACGAGGAGGTCCGGATCATCCGGACCGTCGCCGCGCCCCGCGGACTCGTCTTCGACGTCCACACCAAGGCCGAACACCTGCCGAGGTGGATGGTCGGCCCGCCCGGCTGGACGATGCCGGTGTGCGAGATCGACCTGCGGCCCGGCGGCCGGTTCCGTTACCTGTGGCGGTCGGCCGAAGGGGGCGAGCTCACGATCACCGGCACCTACCACGAGGTGATCCGCCCCGACCGGCTGGTCAGCAGCGAGACGTGGAGCGACGGCGACTGGCCGGAGACCCGCAACACGGTGACGTTCACCGAGCACGACGGACGCACGACGATCATCACCACGGTCCGGTACGTCTCACAGGAGGCCCGCGACAACGCCCTGCACAGCGGCATGAAGGACGGCATGGACGCGGGTTACGCGCAGCTGGAGGCGTACCTCGCGACGGTCGAGCCGGCCGTCGCCGTGCCCGCGATGCGCCTGGAGCTGGTGCCGGTGCCGGTCGCCGACGTCGACGTGGCGCTCGCGTTCTACGAGGGCCGGCTCGGCTTCACCGTCGACCACGACGTGCAGCCCGGCAACGGTTCCCGGGTCACGCAGCTGACCCCGCCCGGCTCGTCGTGCTCGATCGTGCTCTACAAGGACCTGCCGGGCCTGGACCTGCCGACGGGCACGCTGCGGGGCCTGCACCTGGTCGTCGACGACATCCACAAGTCCCGCGAGGCGCTGCTGGCCCGCGGTGTTGCGGTCGCCGGCGTCGACGACCTGGGCGGCATCCTCTACGCCGCGTTCGCCGACCCGGACGGCAACACCTGGCTGCTGCAGGAGATCCCGCCGGGCTCGCGGCGCCCCGCGGAGTTCGACACCGGCCCTAGCGCCCGTTGAACAGGTCCGCGATCTGCCGCATCCGCGCGTCGCCGGTCAGGTCGTCGAGGTGCAGCGGCAGCGGGATGCGCCAGTTCGGGTACTGGTCGGTCGTCCCCGGCAGGTTCGGCTGGCGGACGACGCCGAGGACGTCGTAGGGCGAGGCGAGCACGACCCGGCACGGGGTGCGTCTGAGCAGCTGGTGCATGGCGAGGACAATCTCCTCGTCGGTGCTGTCGGGCTCGGTGAGCCCTTCGGCGTCGAGCAGGTCGAGCAGCGCGGCGCGTTCCTTCGCCGCGTCGGCCCACTCGTCCTTGACGTCGCGGCCGAGGACCCCGGCCTCGGCGCGGGCGAGGACGTGCTCACCGGCGAGGAACCCGGCCGCGGTCGGCAGGTCGTGGGTGGAGATGCTGGCCACGGCGTTGGCGGGCCACTCGGCGGGCGGCAAAAACGCGCCGCCGGCGTCACGGGTGAACCACAGCACCGCGGAGCCGAGGACGTTGCGCTCCTGCAGGGTGGTGGTGACGACGGGCTCGACGGTGCCGAGGTCCTCGCCGACGACCACGGCACCGGCCCGGGCGGCCTCCTCGACGAGGATGCCGAGCATCGCGGCGTCGTCGTAGTGCACGTAGGTGCCTTCGGCGGCGCCGCGGCCCGGCGGCACCCACCACAGCCGCCACAGCCCGGCGACGTGGTCGACGCGCAGCCCGCCGGCATACCGGAAGATCCCGCGGAGCAGGTCCCGGTAGGCGCGGTAGTCGCTCGCGGCGAGCCGGTCCGGGCGCCAGGTGGCGAGGCCCCAGTCCTGGCCCTGCTGGTTGAACGCGTCGGGCGGCGCGCCGATGCGGGCGCCCTGGGCGATGACGTCCTGGAGGGTCCAGGCGTCGGCGCCGCCGGGGTCGATGCCGACGGCGAGGTCGTGGATGATCCCGACGGCCATCCCGGCGGCGGCCTCGTTGGCGGCGGCGAGCTGCTCCGCGCAGCGCCGCTGCAGCCAGGCGTGGAACGCGACCCGGCCGGCGGGCGCGGCCGCGTCGGCGTCCGGCGAGGGGCGGCGCAGCTCGCCGGGCCACTGCCGCCAGTCGGCGCCGTGGATCTCGGCGAGGGCCGTGTAGGTGGCGAAGTCCCGCAGCGCCGGGTCGAGGGCCGGGTCGAGGGCCTGCTCGCCGGGCCCGGCGTCGAACAGCAGCCGCAGTGCCGCCCGCTTGGCGCGCCACACGCCGTCGTAGTCGATCAGCTCTTCGGCGGTGGGCTGCGGTGGCCGCAACGCGTCGACCCGCGCCCGCAGCGCCGGCTCCGCGGCGCGGTACTCGGGCAGGTCGGCGATGCGCAGGTACAGCGGGTTGACGAAGCGGCGGCTCGACGGCGAATACGGCGAGGCGGGCAGCGGGTCGACGGGCGCGACGGCGTGCAGCGGGTTGACCAGGATCGCGCCGGCGCCGGTGGACGCGGCCCAGCGGGTGAACTCGGCGAGGTCGGCGAAGTCGCCGACGCCCCACGAGCCGGCGGAACGCACCCCGTACAGCTGGAGCATCCATCCCCACGTGCGCGGCGGCTCGGGCAGCGTGGCGGCCCCGCCGGCCTGTGACCGGGGCGCCGGCCGCGGCCCGAGCAGGTCGAGCACCGCCTCGACGACGGCGGGGTCGATGTCGACGCGCCGCCGGCCGGCGGTCTCGTACCAGGTGGCGACGCCGTGCGCGGCGGCGCGGGCGCTCAACGGCTCTGCCGGGGTGGACACGGGAACGTCATACCCCGCTGTTCTGGTCGCGAAGCACGAGTGAGGGCACGCTGTCGGCGCCGACCAGCCGCAGCACCTGCCGCACGCTGCCGGCGCACCGCACGACTGTGGGCCGGGCGGGCCGGGACGCGGCGAACCGCACGATGGTGGCGGCGCCGGCGGCGTCGACGAACGCCAGGTCGCTCGCGTCGAGCAGGACCACGCTGTCGGCGCCCGCGACGAGGGACAGGATCGCCGGCAGCGCGCCGGCGTTGGAGGCGTCGAGCTCGCCGCTGAGCCGCAGGTGGGCGCCCCACCCGCCGAGGGTGAAGCGCAGCAGCGGCCCGGGGTGCAGGACCCCGATCCTGGTCAGCAGGTCGGCGCCGAAGCGGCGCCGGTCGTAGGCGCACAGCGCGGCGGCCCGCCCGACGCCGACGGACCGGTTGACCTGCGCCTCGTAGGCGAGCAGGTCGGCGGCGGTGAACCCGGCGCGCTGGGCCCACACCATCTCCCCGGCGACGCACAGCGCGTCATATCCGGCGGCGAGCGCCTGCTCATACAGCGCGGTGAGCCCGGCCACCAAGTCGGCCACCCCGAACGGCGTGCCGTCGGCGCCGGGTCCGCCGAACCCGGCACCGAACCGCAGGGCGGTGAACTGGCCGATGGCGGCGTCGGGCACGGCGGCGGTCAGGGCCCGGGCCAGCTCGAACGAGTAGGTGTCGAGCAGCACGACGACCCGGTGGCCGGCGGCGACGCCGCGGCGGACGAAGCCGACCATGAGGTCGCGGCAGTCGTCGTCGGCCGCATACGTGGCGCTCAGATGGTCACCGATCCGCCATGAGTCCACCGCGACAGCCTACGACGGCGCTACGCCGGGCGGGGCTGCCGCACCCCGTCGACGAACACGTCGACACGCTCGTTGTAGAAGCAGGCGAGCCCGGCGATCTTCTGGCTCTCCGGCAGCGGCGTGCGGTAGATCCACACCAGGTCGTCGTGGACCTGACCGTCGAGCTCGACCGACCAGTAGCTCGCCGTCCCCTTGTACGGGCAGTGCGTCTGCGTCGCCGACGGCCGCAGGAGGTCCATCCGCAGGTCGGTGATCGGCAGGTAGTACCGCGTGGGCAGGCCGGTCTCGAACAGCATCCGCGGGTTGTGGGACTCGCCCAGGACGGTCCCGTCGAGCTCGACCCGCACGTGCCGGCTGCTGGCGAGGATGTCGACGCGCTTGTACGGGTCGCGCGGATGGGTGTAGACCGGCTCGTCCTCCTCGAGCCACTCGGTCATCGCGGCCCAGTCGAGACGGACCGCGTCACGCAGCTCCGACAGCGGCGAGTCGGTGAACCGTTTCGCGGCACCCTTCGCGACCCCGCCGGCGGTGACGACGTCGAAGATCTCCGCCGTGCCGCGGCTGGGCGAGTGCTCGGTCCCGCCGGTCCCGACGAGCTCGGCGCGCACGTCCGCGGCGGGGATGTAGTAGGCCGGATAGTAGGGCACCTCCCACACGAGCAACGGGCGGATCGTGTCGGCGACGAGGCTGCCGCCGAGGAAGGCACGGACACGTTTGGGACCGGTCTCGACACGGACACGGCCCCGATGGTGGGTATCGGTCACGGTTCCAACGCTACCGCCGGACCGGGTCGACCTGCCGGATGAGGAACCGGGTGCGCTGCTCGTTGCGCGACACCGAGAACCAGAACTTGACCACTGCCGGGGTTTGAACAGCGCGTTACTGGTATCCCCGGATCTCCTTGAACGCGCCCGCCAGCGCGCCGGTGCGGGCGTCGAACGACCGGCCGCCGGTGACCGTGGCGATCTGCTGCATCTCGGCGACGTTGCCCTCGCCGAACAGGATGGTGAACACCGGGATCCTCGGCAGCCGCGGCAGCCTGGCCTGGAACGCGGCCAGGTCGGCGCCGGTGGTGCGCTCGCCGTCGGTGAGCAGGACGATCGACGTGTGCCGGTCGGGCTCGGCGGTGATCAGCGGCGCCGCCTGCTCGTACGCGGCGAGCAGCGCGTCGTAGATCGCGGTGTCCCCGCCGGCGTTCAGGCCGCCCGCGTACGCGCGGATCTGGTCGAGGGTCGGCTGGAAGTCCCCTTCCGGCACGTCGAACCGGCGGGTCTGGCCGGGTTTCGTGCTGAACGGCAGCATGAGCACCTGCTCACGGCCGTTGAACCGGGTGAACTGCCCGGCGAGGCTGTTGTCGGCGCCGGTCAGCCCGACGAGCGCGGACCTGAGTCCCTGCAGCCGCTCGCCCTTCATCGACCCCGACAGGTCGAGCACGTAGATCGTGCGGGCGGGTTTGCGCAGGCTGTCGCCGAACGCCCCGATGAGCGCGTCGGCGGCCGCCAACCTGCCGGGGAACGGCAGCTCGGGCAGCGCGCCGCGCTTCGGCCCGAACTCAGGGGCCAGCGCGAGATCCGGTACCGCGGGACGCCGCCACGTCCGCTCCATGATCTGCCGTTGCACGCTCGGCCGGCGCAGGTAGTCGACGACGGCCGCGTAGTTGGTCTTCGCCTGCTCCGCGACCGACGGGCCGGCGAGCAGCGTCAGCGGGTAGTCGGCGGTGACCGCGCCGTCGGCGGGATACACGGCGGTGAGCGGCTCGGGCAGCTTGCCGGAGGCGTTGAGCGACAGGATCACCGACTCGTAGTTCACCAGCCCGTCGACCGGCTGACCCTGCTGGAACGACTGCAGGTAGGCGTCGGCGAGCCAGCCCGAGGAGCCGGACGTGAGCTGCTGCCCGGCGAAGAACGCCCGCAGCCGTGGCGTGAGCGGCGCGATCTGGTCGGCGTCGAGGGCCGCGCCGGTGCCGGCGAGGGCGGCGGCGACCCCGACGAGCGCGGAGAAGCCGGAGTTGGAGCTGGCCGGGTTGGTCATCCCGTACGAGAACCGGTGCTCGCCGGCGGCGACCGCGATCTCGCTCCAGGTGGGGCGGTGCTCGTTCCAGCCGAGCTTGTCGGCGACGGACCTGCGCAGGCCGAGGACGACCGGTGAGGCGGCGACCTTGGTCGCGGTGCCGATCCGGTTCCCGGCGCCGGGGTGCAACTGCAGGTACCGGTTGCTGGCGAACCAGATCGCGTCGTAGTGCTCGGCGGCGGTGCCGTTGACGACGGCCTCGACGCCTTCGAGGGTGCCGGTGCCGGACAGCTTGACCGTGACGCCGGTCGCCGCGGCGGCGGCGTCGAGGACCGGTTGCAGGTCGGCGAGCTCGCTGCCGGCGAGGACGCGCAGGACGCCGTCGCCCTTGAGGTACGGCCCCTCGCCGGCCTGCGGCGGCTTCTCGTCGCCGGTGCAGCCGGCCGCGGCGAGCGTCAGGACGAGCAGCGGCGCGGTCCAGTTCCAACGCCTCATGCGAGCTTCTCCTCGACCTTCGTCAGCAGGGTGTTGAGGGCGGTCCAGCTCGGTGACGGGACCGCGCCGGTGATGAGCTCCGGCAGTTCGGCGTCGCCGGGGCGGACGCTGTCGAGCACCGGCCGGGACACCGCCGGGTCGACGGCGCGGAAGCCGTGCTCGGCGGCGAGCCGCTGCAGGTCCGCGTCGGTGGCGAGCAGCCGCGCGATCTCGACGCCGGCGTCGGTGAGCGGCACGACGGTGTGGGCGCAGACGAGCGTCGGCTGCGGGTAGATCAGGGTCTGCCCGCCGTCGAGCCGGCTGTGGCGCGCGTGGTCGACGAACTGGGCCTCGTAGATGAGCACCATCGGCGCGAAGTCCCTGCCCCGCGTCAGGTACTTCTCGAACGGTTCGTCGCTGGTGGAGTCGACGGCGCCCTGGTCGGCGAAGAGCTTCGCGACCGCGCCGGCGTCGCCGCCGGTGACGCTGTCGAGGACGACGGCGAACATCGCGGCGGAGTTGGAGTCCTGCGGCCGGGTGGTGGCGACGAGCACGGCCCGCCCGACCGGATGGGTGGTGTTGGCCGGGATCTGGTTCCACTTGAGCCCGGCCCGGTTGCGCTCGACGAGCGCCTTGAGGTCGAGCCGCCACACGCCGGTCGCGTCGCGCCCGGCGAGGCCGGCGCTCTGCAGCAGGTCGACGATCGGAGTGAACGTGGCGATCGCGAGCGGCGAGCTGAACGCGGTGACCGGTGCACCGGCCGCCTTGCGGTGCCGCAGCAGCTCCTCCGCGGCGGGGTGGCTGCTGGGGAACGCGAAGTCGTAGCCGTCGAGCCGGTTCACCATGTCGCGGGAACCGGCCGGGTCGACCCGGTAGGTGTACCCGTGCCGCTCGAAGACCTTCCGCACCGCGGGGTCGGCGAAGAACGCCCGTTTCTCGGAGCCGATGATGCCGCGGACCGCGGTGGTGGCATCGGCCCGCCCGATGAGGTGCCCGATGAGCGCACCGGCGACCACCAGCACCACCACGAGGACGACGAGCGAACGGGTCCGTATCACGTCCTCGATTGTTCCCGGTCCACGCAACCCTCTGTCGTCAATGCGCTGTTCAGCGGCCGTTCATGTGGTCCACTGTGGACGATGATTCGGCGGCTGCCCACCGACCGGCCTCCGCGCGGACACGAAAATCGCCCTACCTCACCGGCGCCCCGGGGCTGACACCACAGTCGAACTCTTCCGTCACGCTCGGGTCACCCTGGGTGCAACGACTCCGGCCACCAGTCCTAGAAAGCGGTGGCTGATCGGTCCGGGGTGCCCGCCGGACGGCGGAGAGCAACCGGAATCCGCCCCGCTCGATGGCATACTTGCCCGCGGTCAAACACCCCCTTCCGACCGCAGGCGGTTCAGCCATGGGCAAGCATCAAGCCGGACGCCGAGCTCTCGGCACGCTGTTTCGCGGACTGGTGCTCCTGCTCGCGATCGGCCTCGTCGCCGGCGCCGGGTGGTACGTGCTGCGCGGCGACGAGGCCGCCGGCGACGGCCGCACCTGCCCGACCACCCTGCGGGTCGTCGCCGCGTCGTCGATCGCCAACGTCGTCTCCGCCGCCGGCCGCACCCTGCGCGCCGGAACCGACTGCGTCCTCGTCGACACCACCAACGCCGACGGCCGCCCCGCCGCCGCACAGCTCAGCCAGGTCTCCGCCGACCTCTGGATCCCCGACGACGCCGCCTGGGACACCCTCGCACCGCCGCAGTTCCTCGCCGCGAAGGGCACCCTCAACGCGTACGACACCCTCGCGACCAGCCCGATCTACATGGTCACCGACCCCGCCACCGCGGAAAAGATCAAGGTCGCCGGGGGCGGCTGGCTCGCCCTCGCCAACCTCCTCAACGCCCACACCTCCGGCGTGAAGCTCGCCGTGCGCAACCCCGCCATGTCCGGCGACGGCATGGTCGCCGCCGGCGCCGTCGGCGAGGCGGTCTGGCTCGAGAAGGGCATGGACGCCTCCTCCCTCGCCCTGGCCAACATGCTGCCGGTCACCCGCACCGTCAACCACGACCTCGCCGCCACCCCCGGCGCCCCCGGCGAGGTCGGCCTCATCCCCGAATACGCGCTCCTCGCCACGCTCCGCCTGGCCCAGACCGACCGCCGCTACGTCATCGGCACCGACCACACCGCCCTGCTGCGCTACACCTGGCTGCCGTCGGCCGCCGCCGCGAAGAACCCGAAACGCGCCGCCGCGCTCAAGCGCCTCTACGCCGCGTTCACCTCCCAGGAAGGCAAGCGCGCCCTGGCCGCCGCCGGGCTGCGCGGCCCCGACAACATCCGGCCCACCTTCGACGGCGCCAACGTCCTGCCCGAGCCCACCGCCAAACCGTTCGAGGTCCTCGCCCCGCACCACGTCCAGCACATCTTCGCCACCTGGGACCCCGAGGACCGGCGCAGCAACCTGCTGATCATCGTCGACATCGCCAGCACCAACGGCAGCACCTCCGCACCGGGCAACGGCTCCGCGTCACCCGGCACCACCCGCCAGCAACCGATCGACGTGCTCAAACAGGGCTGCCGCCAGCTCGCCGACCTCATGCCCGTCGGATCCCGCCTCGGCCTGTGGGAAGTCAGCACCGGCCAGCCCGGCTACCGCAAGCTGCTGCCCACCGACCGGCTCGACGACACCACCCGCACCACGTTCACCAGGTCCGTCGGCAACCTGACCGTGCACCGCGCCGGCCCCGGCCTCCTCGACGCCATCGTCGCCGGCTACCAGTCCATCCGCGACGACTGGCGCGACGACATGTTCAACCAGGTCTTCATCCTCACCGACGACCAGAACAAGGACAGCGCCAACACCCAGGCCGTCGACGAGATGGTCAAAAAGCTCACCGAGCTCAAGAACCCCGACAAGCCGGTGACGATCAGCGTCGTCGTCCTCAGCAAGAAGGACGCCGCCGACCGGCTCAAGAACTCCCTCAAGCCGATGGACGCCTACGTCGACAACGCCGTCAACGCCGACGACGTGCAGGCCGCGTTCATCCACGTCGTCGCCGGCGGCCTGCACGAGTAGGCGCTAAGCGGGCGTGGCCGGCGAGTCCAGCCAGCTGTTGATCAGGCCGGTGAAGTCCCGGCCCGTCTGCTGGTTCACGAACGCGATGAACGCCGCCCGGTCCTGCGCCGTCCCCGCGTGACCGCCCGCCCACGCCCGGCCCAACGCGAAGAACCGCTCATCACCCAGCGCCTTGTGCAGCTGCCGCAGCATCAGCGCCGGACACAGGTACACGTTGCCCTCCGCGAAACTGTCCGCCCGCGGGCTGCCCGGCGGCCCCAGCCGCCTGCGCAGCTCCGTATCCTGCTGCCGCGCCGCCTGCTCCCACCGCTCGATGGCCGGCCCGCCGTGCGAGGCGTTGTGCAGCTGCTCGACGTACGTCGCCCAGCCCTCGTTGAGCCACAGGTCCTTCCACGTGGCCGGGCCGACCGCGTTGCCGAACCACTGGTGCGCGTACTCGTGGACCAGCACCGGGCCCAGGTTGTCCAGCTGCGGCCGCGGCCCCAGCACGTCACCGCCGATCGTCAGCATCTGCTGCGTCTCCATCGCCGACTCCGACGGCACGATCACCGCACCGGTACTCGGGAACGGATGCGGCCCGAACCGCTCCTCCAGCCAGCCCAGATACTCCGGCGACTTCTTCAGCTCCGGGATGAACGCGTCGTCCTTCCCGGTGCGCGTCCACAACGTGATCGGCAACCCGCGCGGCCCGGTGACCTCCGACTTCGTGTACCTGCCCACCGCCAGCGTCGTCAGGTAGCTCGCCACCGGCTGCGCCGTCGTGTAGCTGAACGTGTCACCGGACCGCCCCTTCGGCGTGCCGCTCGCGACCCCCGCCCAGCCGGCCGGCACCGTCACCGCGATGTCGTACAACGCCTTGTCCGACGGCTGGTCGTTCGCCGGGTACCAGGTCGACGCCCCATACGGCTCCTGCATCGTCCACAGCTCGCCGTCCTTCGTCACCGTCAGCCCGAGCGGCTCACTGTCCCCGCGGTGCGACGGCATCGGCACCGTCGCCGGCGTCCCCTGATACTCGACCGCGAGCGTCGCCACCGCCCCCGCCGCCAGCGGCCGGTCGACGGTCAGGTCGCCCTCGACGATCCGCCCGGCGACGTCGGCGCCGTCGATGCTCGTCTTCCCGATGCGGTACGCGCTGGAGAAGTCGAGCCGCACCTGCTGCACCGCCCGCACCGCCCGCAGCTTGATCGTCGCCGTGCCGGTGAGGGTCTTCGTGTCCGGCGCCCAGGCCAGCGTCAAGCCGTAGTGCTGGACGTCGATCGCCGGGTTGCCGTAGCCCGGGTAGATCGGATCGGCGACCGGGGTCGACGTGCCGTCGGTGTTGCCGCCGGCGGCGGAGACGCTCGGCAGCGGCCGCGGCACCCCCAGGCGGCGGGCCTCGGTCGTGACCGAGGTGCCGCAGCCGGCGAGCAGCACGGCCGCTGCGGTGACGGCGCTCAGAAGGGGAGATCGTCGCAGCGGGGCTCGTCGCACCGGCCCAAGGCTAACCGCAGCTGAGCGCGTCCCGGAGCGCGGTGAGGTTGGCCCGCATGACGGTGAAGTACGTGTCACTCCCCTCGACACCTTCCAGCGGGTCGAGCACCGCCGCCTTGGCCCCGATCTCCTTCGCCACCGTCTCCGACAGCTTCGGGCTGACCAGCGCCTCGAAGAAGATCGTCGTCACGCCCTTCTCCTTCGCCAGCCGCGCCACCTCGGTCACCTGCTGCGGGCTGGGCTCCGCCTCCGGGTCGAGGCCGCTGATCGGGATCTGGTTGAGCTTGTAGCGGTCGGCGAGATACCTGAACGCGGCGTGGCTGGTGACGATGTCCCGCCGGGCGCAGGTCGCCAGCCCCGTGCTGAACTCCTTGTCGAGCTCCTGCAGCTCACCCTGCAACTGCGTGGCGCGGCCCTTGATCTCCTCCGCGCCCGCGGTGTCGACCTCGGCCATGCGGTCGGCGAGCTGCCCGACGACCACCGACAGCCGCACCGGGTCGAGCCAGACGTGCGGGTCCTTGCCGGCCGGCTCGTCCCCGTCGCCCGGCCCGTCCTTGAGCGCCTCGACCGCGGCGACGTCGAACGACCGGTCCTTCGCCTGCCCCCGCACCGCCTCGTCGACGGCCGGCTGGAACCCGGCGAGGTACACCACCAGGTCGGCGTTCTCGATCTGGGCGAGCTGGTTGGGCTGGAGCTCGAGGTCGTGCGGCTCGGCGCCGGCCTTGGTGAGGTTGGTGACGGTGACCCGGTCGCCGCCGAGGCGCTCGCTGACGAACTGGAGCGGATAGAAGGCCGCGACGACCCTCACCTTCCCGTCTCCACCGCCTCCGGCGTCGTTCCCGCACCCGGCGACGACAAGAGATAGGAGGACGGAGGCGGCGAGAAGACAGCGACGCAACATGGCGGTAAGTCTCACCGCTGATGACAATCATTGTCAAAAACGCATGGCACGCACGGCCTGCCGTGGCGAGACCCGCGACACGGATGTTCAACAAGCGAGGCGGCGGCCGGGGCGCGGTTCCCGTGACACATGACGCGCACCTCGTCCCGTAGGGCATCCTAGGAGGCTAGGTTGAATGTCTCCGACAGACGCCGGCCGGCAAACACCGGCGCCGGGTGGGGTCAGGCGCGGAACTGGCGGGCGGTGAGACCGAACCAGCGGTCCGTCAGCCCCTCGTCGCGCATGCCGAGCCGGCGGGCGACGGCCTGCGAGGCGTGGTTGTCGGGGTCGGTGAGGGCGAGGACGCCGGGCGGCATCCGGTCGAGCAGCAGCCGCGCGGCGCGGGTCGCATACCCGCGCCCCTGGTGGTCCGGGTGGAGGTGCCAGCCGACCTCGACCTCGTCGGTCGGCCCGTTCGCGTCGTGCAGCGGCAGCAGCAGCACAGTGCCCACGGGCCGGTCGAGGCCGGTCGCGATGTCGGCGTCGGCGTCGGGGACGATCGCCCACAGGCCGAACGGGTCGGGCAGGCCGCGTTCGCGCTCGTGCCAGCGGGCCATCCGCGCGCGGGCCTCCTCGCGGTCCCGCAACGCACGGCGGGGTTGGGGGCCGAGCCAGCGCATCACCTCCCAGCGGGAGTAGATGTCGAAGAACACCTCGAGGTCGTCCTCGTGCCAGTGCCGCAACCGCATCCGCACAGTGTGCCGCAGCCCCGGCGAAGGCCACGACCGGCGGAAGCGACCAGCCGGCGAGTGTGATGTTCCGGAGGACGCATCGTCATCAGGCGGTAACACACGGGACACCGGGGAACCGTGTTCTTCGATACCATCGGTCACCGTGGCGCAGCGCGGCGCCGAACCCCGGCCGATGAAAGCCAGCAACCGACACCGGCAACCGACACCAGCGACCTACACCGACGACCTACACCAAGGGGTGGCGCTCATGACGGTCACAGAGACGGCACCGCAGCGCGGGACTCCCCAGGTCCGCGGGCTGCCGTTCCTGGGCAGCGCGCTCGACATGGGCAAGGATCCCGGCCGGTTCCTCGCCCGGGCCTACCGCGAGCACGGGCCGGTCTTCCGCATGCGACTGCTCGGCAACACCTATCCGGTGATCGCCGGTGCCGAGGCGGCCGAGTTCATGAACTCCAGGGACGGGCGTGAGTGCCTGCGGTCGAAGGAGTTCTGGCAGGGCTTCCTGGAGGAGTACGGCGCCACCCGCACGCTGGTCGGCGAGGACGGGGAGAGCCACAAGGAGCTGCGTGAGCTGATGCGCCGCGGCTACTCCCGCGACGCGATCAAGGGCCGCTGCGGCGAGCTGATCGAGATCACCGACCGGGTCATCGACCGCGACTGGCCGCAGGGCACGGCGGTCCCGGTCGTGCAGGCGATGCAGTACATGGCGACCGAGCAGCTGGGAACACTGCTGACCGGCAGCGCGCCGGGAGAATACGTCGACGACATCCGGATGATGACGTTGTACGTGCTGAACGTCCTCGTCACCCGCCAGCGGCCGAAGGTGCTGCTGCGCAACCCGCGGTACCGGCGGGCCAAGGCCCGCCTGTTCGAGCTCGGCGACCGGATGGCGGCCGAGCTACGCGCGACGGCGGGCACCAAGGCACCGGAGGAGCGCATCCTGGTCGACGACCTGATGGACGCGCACCTGCACCGGCCCGGCGTCCTGCCGGCGGAGGACCTGACGATGACCCTGACCGGGCCCTACGTCGCCGGCCTCGACACGGTCGCCAACACCACGGCCGCGTTCGTCTACGCCATGCTCAAGCACCCCGACGTGCTCGCGAAGGTGCGGGAGGAGGCCGACGCCCTGTTCGCCAGGGGCGAGGTCACCGACGACGACGTGAAGCGCATCCCCACGGTCCGGTATGCACTGATGGAGACCATGCGGCTGTACCCGGTCGCGGTGGCCGCGATCCGCACCGCGACCAGGGACTTCGAGTTCGCCGGCCACCCGATCCGGGAGGGCGAGACGGTCTACGTCGGCACGACGGTGCCGCATTTCCTCGAGGAGTACTTCGCCGAGCCGGAGACGTTCGACATCACGCGCTACGAGAAGCCGCGGGCCGAGCATCTCAAGCCGGGTGCGTACTCGCCGTACGGCCGCGGCCCCCACACCTGCCTCGGCAAGAGCTTCGCCGACGTCCAGATGGCGCTGTCCATGGCGCGGCTGTTCCACCGGCTCGACCTGGAGCTGACCTCCCCCGGCTACAAGCTGGCGACGAAGACGGCCCCGACCCCGGGTCCGGCGACGTCGTTCAAGGTCCGGGTGACGGCCCGCCGGCCCTGAACCTGGAGACGGCCTGTACCTGCGCCCGGCGGTCGGTCCGGCGGCGGTGACCGGTGAGGAGTGGGCGGATGGCGACCCGGGACGAGGCGGAGAGCGAGGGCCGGCTGCTGTATGCCAGCGCCGCCGGGCGGTGGGTCCTCACCGCGACGATCCTCGGGTCGGGGATCGCCGCGATCGACGCGACCGTGGTCGGGATCGCGCTGCCGGCGATCGGGCGGTCGTTCGACGCCGGGCTGGAGACCCTGCAGTGGGTCGTCACGGCGTACACGCTGACGCTCGCCGGGCTGCTGCTGCTCGCCGGGGCGCTCGGCGACCGCTACGGGCGGCGGCGGGTCTTCACCGTCGGCATCGTGTGGTTCGCGCTCGCGTCGGTGCTGTGCGGGATCGCGCCGGACGCCGGGACGCTCATCGCGGCGCGGGCGCTGCAGGGGGTCGGGGCGGCCCTGCTCACCCCGGGCAGCCTCGCGATACTCCAGGCGTCCTTCCGGCCCGACGACCGCAGCAGGGCGATCGGCGCCTGGTCCGGGCTCGGCGGGGTCGCGACGGCGATCGGGCCGTTCGTCGGCGGCTGGCTCGTCGGGCTCGGTGCGGCCTCGTGGCGGCTCATCTTCGCCGTCAACGTGCCGATCGCGATCGCCGTCGTGCTGATCACCTGGCGGCACGTGCCGGAGTCGCGGGACCGGGAGGCGACCGGCCGGGTCGACCTCGTCGGCGGGGCACTGGTGACGGCCGGGCTGATCGGCGTCACGTACGGCCTCATCGAGGGCCAGGCGCAGGGCTGGTCCAGCCTGCCGGTGACGGGGGCCCTGACCGGCGGCGTGCTGCTGCTCGCCGCGTTCGTCTGGTGGCAGACCCGGGCGCGGCACCCGATGCTGCCGCTGAGCCTCTTCGGCTCGGTGCAGTTCACCGCCACCAACGTGGTCACGTTCATCGTCTACGGCGCCCTCGGCGGTGCGCTGTTCCTGCTGCCGATCCAGCTGCAGAACGTCGCCGGCTACACGCCGCTCGCGGCCGGGGTCGCGCTACTGCCGATCACGGTGATCATGCTGCTGCTGTCGGCCCGCTCGGGCGAGCTCGCGACGCGGATCGGGCCGCGGCTGCAGATGAGCGCCGGGCCGATCGTCGCCGGGGCCGGCATGGCGCTCTTCGCGCGGATCGACGCCGCCGGCGGCTACGTCACCCAGGTCCTGCCGGCGGTGGCCGTCCTCGGGCTGGGCCTGGCGATCACGGTCGCGCCGCTGACCGCGACCGTCCTCGCGGCGGTGCCGGCCAACCACGCCGGGATGGCCTCGGCCGTCAACAACGACGTCGCGCGGGCCGCCGGTCTCATCGCGGTGGCGGTACTGCCGGCGATCGCCGGGATCACCGGCACCGCGTACCACCACCCGGACCGCCTCTCGACCGGCTTCCACCACGCCGTGCTGATCTCCGCGCTGCTCTGCGTCGCGGCCGGCCTGGTCGCCGCGGTCACGATCCGCAACCCGGAGAAGCCGGCACCCGCGGCGCCGGAGGCGGCGCCGCGGCGGCACTGCGCCGTCGACGGACCTCCGCTGGGCGGAGGAGAGGACCTGACCGCATCTCGGTCTTGACTCGGGGGCCTCGACGGGAACCGCAGCCGGCGGGCCGGCGTCACATCCGCATGGTACCCACCGCGCGCTTGGTGCTGGTCCTCGTGCTGGCTCCCGTGCTGACCCTCGTCTCCCTCGCGGCCTGCGGCGGGCCGGGGCGGCAGCCGGCGGGGCCGGCGGTCCCGAGCGGCCCGCCGGTGATCCACCCGGCCTGGACGTCGTGCGCCGAGGCGGTGCTGGGCCCGCCCTCCTCCCCCGGCGCCGCCCCGTCTCCGTCACGGCCCGCGGGACACCCCGACCTGGCGGCCCCGTGGATGCCGGGCACCGCGGCGCTCGGGCTGCCCCGGCTGCCGCCGGACTGGGACCCGGCCGCGGTCGTCGTCTGCGACGCGCCGACGGCCGGCCCGGGCCTGGAGGAGCGGCGTGGCACCGGGATCGCCGAGCTGGTGCGGGCGTTGCGTCTGCCCGACGAACCACTTGACGGCGGGGTGTGCCCCGCCGTGGCGGTGGTCGTCCCCTGGTTCGCGTTGCTCGCCGCGGACGGGAGCTGGCTGCGGCCGGGTGTGCCCGCCGACGGCTGTGGCATGCCCCGCGCCGAGGTGCGCGAGGCGCTGGAGCGCCTCGCCCTCGACGTGGTGCGGCGCTCACCCGGCTGAGCGCCCGGGTGGGTCAGGCGGCGGCGATCTGGTCCGGCGGGAACGTGTAGCCCCAGTACGTCTGCTCGTCGAGGCGGTCACGGCGCACGTCGCCGAAGCGGCGGCGCAGGATCAGGCCGACCGCGTCGGGCAGGCGCAGCTCCTCGCCGTTGAGCCGGCAGACGTCGATGACGACCATGGCGAGCTGGTCGCCGCCGTGGTGGCGCATCGCGGTGATGAGGCGCTCGAAGATCTGCGGCTGGCGGCCCTCGCGGTGGACGGCGACGAACCCCACGTACCAGATCTGGCGGGCGCTGTAGCGGTCGGGGAAACGGGCGCGGAAGTAGTCGGGTGAGATGAGCGGGATCGCGTCGAGGTGGTTCGTGAACGTGGAGAGGCCGTGCAACTCGCCCTGCGGGCTCCAGGCGAGGAACTTCCGCACCCGCCGGTCCGTCATCATCGCGTCGAACTCGTCGCGGTGCATGACGTGCCGCTGTACGGCGGTGGTGCGCAGCCCGGAGAACGCTTCGCTGTACTGCGTCCAGGCCGTGTCCAGGAGTTGTCCATCGATCAGATCAACAACTTCGATGCGCATGCATCAATGGTGACACCGGCACGCCAGGCACTTCTACCGGACAGAGATCGATGTCACCGTCCGGTAGAAGTGCCGCCGGCGACTCAGGCCGGCTGCAACTCGGGCTCCCGCTCCGCCACGGCCTCGTCACGTGCGCCGGCCTTCCGCAGCGTGAGCAGCGCGATCGGTGCTCCGGCGGCGACGATGACCGCCGCCACGACGAGCGAGAACTGGTAGCCGTCGAGGAACCGGTGCAGCACCGACCCGGTTGCGGCGTTCTGCCGGTTCGTGAGGATGGCGCCCAGGATGGTGATCCCGAGCAACCCGAACACCTCACGCGAGACGTTCAGTATGCCCGACGCGATCCCCGCCCGGGCCGCCGGCAGCGCACCGAGGATCACGTTGTTGAGCGGCACGAGCAGGCCGCCGCCGACACCGAAGAGCAGGAACCACGGCAGCAGGTCGAGGTAGCCGCCGCCCTCGCCGACGGTCGCGAGCGCGCCGACCGCGGCGGCCATGAGCGCGAGCGCCACGGCGACGGTGCGGCCGGCCCCGAAGCGGGACTCCAGTCGCGGCGCGACGGTCGCCATGACGGCCATGACGAGCGCCATCGGGACGAACGCGGCACCGGCCCCGGTGGGCGAGAAGCCGAGCACGTTCTGCAGGAAGATCGCGGTGAAGAAGTAGATGCCGAAGACGCCGAACGCCCACAGGCCCATCGCGGCGAGACCGCCGGTGAAGACCCGCATCCGGAAGAACGCGAGGTCGACCATCGGGCTCGCGGAGCGCGACTCGACGGCCACGAACGTGACGGCGCCGATCGCGGCGAGCGAGAACGCGGCGAGGATGGCCGGCGACGTCCAGCCGCGGGACTCGCCCTCGATGAGCGCGAAGGTCAGTGCGAACAGTGCCAGGGACGAGGTGACGAGGCCGGGCAGGTCGAGGCTGCGGTTCGGGCTGCGCCGCCCGGCGGGCAGGGTCATCCCGGCCAGGATCGCGGTGGCCACGCCGATCGGCAGGTTGATGAGGAAGATCCAGCCCCAGGAGATGTTCTCGCTGAGGTATCCGCCGGTGAGCGGGCCGATCGCGAGCGCGAGCGCGCCGACGCCGCCCCAGATGCCGATCGCGGTGCCGCGCTCGCGCGGGTCGGGGAACAACTCGGTGAGCAGGGCGAGGGAGGCCGGGGTGAGCAGCGCCGCCCCGATGCCCTGTGCGGCGCGCGCGGCGATGAGCATCTCCTGGCTGCCGGCGAGGCCGGCGACGACCGACGCGGCGGTGAAGACGGCCAGGCCGGCGAAGAACGTGCCCCGCATGCCCATGACGTCGCCGAGCCGTCCACCGACGAGCAGCAGGCCGCCGAAGACCAGGATGTAGGCGCTCGCGATCCACTCCAGGCCGGAGATGCCGAGGCCGAGGTCGCGCTGGATGGACGGCAGCGCGACGTTGACAACGTTGTTGTCGAGATAGGTCATGAACGTGCCCAGCGCCACGGCGACGAGGGCTAGCCAGCGATTTCGCACGAGAAGGGTCCCCCTATACGGTGTACTTGTACGGCGTACATGTACGTTGTATAGGACTACCTGTACGGTGTATGGTTGTCAAGTGCCGAGTGAGAGAGCAGAGCCCTCTGGAAGAGCAGTGCCCTCCGGAAAATCCGCGGAACGACTGAGCCGGGCCACCGTCGCGGAACGGGCCCTGCGGCTCGGCGACGAAGAAGGGCTCGAGGCGGTCACCATCCGCCGGCTCGCCCAGGAGCTCGGCGTCACGCCGATGGCGCTCTACTGGCACTTCAAGAACAAGGACGAGCTGCTGTTCGGCATCACCGACCACGTGCTGGCCGGGGTCCGCGCCGACCGCGACGCGGACGACCCGTGGCCGGTGCAGCTGCGCGCCATGGTCACCGCACTGCTCGACGCGATGCGGAAGCACCCGTGTCTGCCCGAGCTGCTGCACCTGGTGGACAAGAACTCGGTGGAGAGCTTCACCCGCGCCACCAACGACACGCTGGCGCTGCTGCACGCCGCCGGGTTCACCCTCGAGGAGGCCTACTGGGTCGCCACCTACCTGCTGCACGGCACGATCGGCCTGGTCTCCGGCCAGCCCGGCTGCCCGCCCGCGGTGCCGCAGGAGCAGGCCGCCGAGTGGCTGCGCCAGCGCCGGCTGCACCTGTCGACCCTGCCCAACGACAGGTTCCCGATGCTCGTGGAGCTCGCGTCGGCCTACACCCGTCAGCCGGACGTCGACCGCTACTACCAGTTCGGCGTCGACCTGCTCATGGGCGCGGTCGCGGAAATGGCGTCGCGGCAACGAGTAGCATCTGGAAGACCCAACGAACCCTAGTCAAAGGTGCGCGGAAGCATGCTCGACATCGAGTTGATTCGCAAGGACCGGGCCTCGGTGGAGGCCGCCCTGTCCAAGAGGCTCGACCCGTCCGAGGTGTCCCGTGCGCTGAGTTCGATCGCCGACCTCGACCGGCAGCGCCGCGAGCTCATCGGCGAGATCGACGCGGAGCGGCAGCGGCGCAAGGAGGAGGCCCGCGCGTTCGCCGCGGCCAAGCAGGCCGGCCAGGCGGTCGAGCCGGCGGCACGTGACGCGAAGGCGGCTCTCCAGGAGCTCGAGGACCGGCTCGCCGGCGTGCAGGAGCAGCTGCAGACGGCGATGAGCGAGCTGCCCAACCTGCCCGCCGACGACGTGGTGGCCGGCGGCAAGGAGGCCAACCAGGTCGTCAAGGTCTTCGGCGAGGCACCGAAGATCGACGATGTGCGCGACCACGTGCAGCTCGCCACCGAGCTGGGCCTCGTCGACTTCGAGCGCGGCGTGAAGCTCGGCGGCTCCGGCTTCTGGATCTACACCGGCTGGGGCGCACGCCTGGAGTGGGCACTCGTCAACTGGTTCATCGACCGGCACTTCGCCGCCGGCTACCAGTTCATGCTGCCCCCGCACCTGCTGCTCGACTCGGCCGGTTACGCGGCCGGGCAGTTCCCGAAGTTCTACGACGACGTGTTCCACCTCGCCGTCGGCGAGGGCGAGCGCGGCCAGTTCCTGCTGCCGACGTCGGAGACGGCGATCCTCGGCGCCTACCAGAACGAGATCTTCGAGACCGGGGACCTGCCGCACAAGGCGTACGCGTACACCCCCTGCTACCGCAGCGAGAAGGCCGGCTCGCACTCCGACGAGCGCGGCACGGTCCGCGGTCACCAGTTCAACAAGGTTGAGATCTTCCAGTTCACCACCGCGGAGGACGGCGAGAAGACCCTCGAGGAGATGGTCGACTACGCCGAGGGCCTCGTCGACGCGCTCGGCCTGCACTTCCGCCGCTCGCTGCTGGCCGCCGGCGACGCCAGCGCCTCGATGCGCAAGACGATCGACATCGAGGTGTGGATGCCGAGCACCCAGAAGTACAAGGAGGTGTCGTCGGTGTCGTGGGCCGGCGACTACCAGGCCCGCCGCGCCGGCATCCGCTACCGGGTGCCCGGCTCGAAGAACAACCGCTTCGTCCACACACTCAACGGCTCGGCCCTGGCCACCAGCCGGATCTTCCCGGCGATCCTGGAGCAGTACCAGCAGGCGGACGGCTCGGTCCTGGTGCCCGAGGTGCTGCGCGACCGCGTCGGCACCGACCGGATCACGAAGCAGCCCAAGCGAAAGTAAAAACGACATCCGAACAGGCCGGCCGGGGCTGGAGCCCCGACCGGCCGTCGTACACCTGCCCTCTGGTACGCTTGATCGCGCGAAGGGGAGTAGTCCTCAACAGCGTGGTCGACATACTGGAGCCCTGGCTCCCGGCCATGCGGCCGTGATCGTTCCTCATGATCACGGCGGACGAGACTTTCGGCTCAGCTGACAGCAGACATGTGCTGACGGCCGGGTCGAGGTCGTCCCCCGACACTCCCTCCCGGTCGTCACCGGGAAGGGCAACACCTTGAGCGGTTTCCTCGCGGCGCTGGTCATCAGCTTCGCCGTCATCTTCGTCGCCGAGCTGGGCGACAAGTCGCAGCTGATGGCGTTGACGTTCGCCACCCGCTTCCGTCCGATGCCGGTCCTCATCGGCATCACCATCGCCACCGCCGTGGTCCACCTGGTGTCCGTCGGCGTCGGCTACGGCCTCGGCGCCGCCCTGCCGACCGGCTGGATCTCACTGATCGCGGCGCTCGCGTTCTTCGCGTTCGGCGCCTGGACCCTGCGCGGCGACCGCCTCACCGACGACGAGAAGCAGAAGGCCGAACGCAGCACGGGCTCGGCGATCCTCGCCGTCGGCGGCGCGTTCTTCCTCGCCGAGCTCGGTGACAAGACGATGCTCGCTACCATCACCCTCGCCACCCAGCACGGATGGTTCGGTACCTGGATCGGCTCGACGGTCGGCATGGTCGCCGCCGACGCGCTGGCCATCCTGGTCGGCCGCATGCTCGGCAAGCACCTGCCGGAGCGGACCATCAAGTACGGCGCGGCGCTGCTGTTCGTCCTGTTCGGCGTGTGGCTGCTGGTGGAGGCGCTGCGGGAGCTCCTGTAGCAGCCCGCGATGTCGCTACCTTGAGCAGCGGCCGCAGGTGCCGAAGATCTCCAGCGTGTGACTGACGTCGGTGAAGCCGTGCTCTTCACCGACGCGGTCCGCCCAGCGCTCCACCGCCGGGCCGAGGACCTCGACCGTGCGGCCGCAGCTGCGGCAGACGAGATGGTGGTGGTGGCGGCCGCTGCAGCGACGGTAACGAGTGTCACTGCCCGGGACCTGCATGATGTCGATCTCATTGGTCTCGGCGAGCAGCTGGAGCGTGCGATAGACGGTCGTGAGGCCGACGTTGGCGCCGCGCTCGCGGAGCATGACGTGCAACTCCTGCGCGCTGTGAAAACCGTCGACGTCGCTGAGCAGCGTCATCACGGCGTCGCGCTGCTTCGTATTGCGCCGGACCGGGTGCGGTTCGACGTCGTGCGCCTCGTCGTTCACTCGAAAAAGCTTAGCGTAGCCTCACAAAATCCGGTCTTCCGCCGTCGCGTGGCACAGCCGGTACAACTTCCGAAAAATCCTGTGCGTCCCGCTGTGCCGTGTTGCTATCGTCTCCACCTCCGCGGCCATCCGGAACTCGGCGGCGGCCCGAAACTTGGGCCGCGTAGTGTGTGGAGGGTTCGGCTGCAGCAGCGTCGACCAGCGACGTTGCATGTGACGCCAGGTTCGGTGGCGTCGATCGATCAGTGCCTCAGTGTGGGGGGAACTCGTGGCGAATCAGCCGGTGGCGGCTGCCAGCAAACTTGATGCAACGGTATTGAAGATCGCGGGTGTGGTCGTGCTCGGCGCGATCATGTCGATTCTCGACGTGACCGTGGTCAGTGTCGCATTGCCGAAGTTCCAGAACGAGTTCGACGCGTCATACGCGCGGGTCGCCTGGACGATGACCGGCTACACCCTCGCCCTGGCAACGGTGATCCCGCTCAGCGGCTGGGCCGCGGAACGGTTCGGCACCAAACGGCTGTACATGATGGCGCTCGTGCTCTTCACGGCCGGCTCCGGGCTGTGCGCCACGGCCGACTCGATCAGCCAGCTCATCGGGTACCGCGTGCTGCAGGGCCTCGGCGGCGGCATGCTCATGCCGCTCGGCATGACGATCATGACTCGTGCCGCCGGACCGGAGCGCATCGGCCGTCTCATGGCCGTCCTGGGCATCCCGATGCTGCTCGGCCCCATCGGCGGCCCGATCCTCGGCGGCTGGCTCATCGACGTGGCGAGCTGGCACTGGATCTTCCTGATCAACCTGCCGATCGGCGCGGTCGCCCTCGTGTACGCGTGGCTCGCGCTGCCGAAGGACAACCCCGCGCCGTCCGAGTCGTTCGACTTCATCGGCATGCTGATGCTCTCGCCGGGTCTCGCCTTGTTCCTTTACGGCGTGTCGTCGCTGCCCGAGGCCGCGACGATCACCGCGACGAAGGTCTGGCTGCCGATGGTGGTCGGCGCGGCCCTGGTCATCGGGTTCGTCCTCTACTCGTTCAAGCCCCAGCACCCACTGCTCGACCTGCGGCTGTTCCGCAACCGCAACCTGACCATCGCGACGATCTCGCTGTTCGTGTTCATCATCGCGTTCATGGGCGCCGGCCTGCTGTTCCCGAGCTACTTCCTGCAGGTGCGCGGCGAGTCGACCCTGCACGCCGGCCTGCTCATGGCCCCGCAGGGCATCGGCGCGATGCTGACCATGCCGATCGCGGGCATGCTCGCCGACAAGATCCCGGTCGGGCGCACGGTGCCGTTCGCGATGGCGCTCATCGCGGCCGGGTTCTTCACGTTCACGCAGGTCGGGGCCGACACGTCGTACTGGCTGCTGTGCGGGTCGCTGTTCGTGATGGGCCTCGGCATGGGCGGCACGATGATGCCGATGATGACCTCGGCGCTGCGGACCCTGACCAACCACGAGGTCGCCCGCGGCTCCACTCTGACGAACATCGTCCAGCAGATCGGCGGCTCGGTCGGCGGCGCGGTGATGTCGGTCATCCTCACCAGCCGGCTCAACGAGTCGGCGCCGGTCCCGGGCGCGCCGGCCGGCCCCGACGGCAAGCCGGTCACCGAGGCGGCCCTCGCGATCGCCTCGCAGACGCACCCGGAGATGCTGCCGCCCGGCATCCCGCCGGAGCTCATCCGCAAGGGCCTGGACTTCGTGGCCGACTCGTTCGCCACGACCTTCTGGGTGGGCTTCGCGCTGGTCCTGGCGACGTTCATCCCGATCGCGTTCCTGCCCAAGAAGAGGGAGGTCTCGCATCTCCTGGACGACCAGCCCGAGGGCGAGCGCCCGGCGGCCCCGGCCATCATCCACTAGCCGGACTTCATGAAACAGCTGCCCGGGGCGGTTCGCCCCGGGCAGCTGTCTGTGTGCGGCCCTGCCCGGCTTCCGGCGCCCGGCTTCTGGCTCCCGGCGCCCGGCTCGACGGCAAGGCACCCCCGTGCTGCCTCGCCTGTCCGGACCGTGATCGTTTGGCCGTGATCATTTGGCCGTGATCATTTTGGTTGTGATCGTTTAAACCGGATGACAGTCTGCTCGGACCTTTGGAAGGGTTGTTGACTATCCGCGCCAGGCTGTTGACTCTCGATGCCAGGCTTTTCGCACGTGCAAGGGCAGAGGTGAACCGCTGCGGTGCTCACGACACACACCATGGACCTGTCGACGCTGCCCGCCGCGGAACGATTCGACTACTGGCAGGAACTCGTCTCCCAGAACACGGCCCCGCAGCAGGTCTCCAGCGCCCACGCCGACGACTTCGCCGGCTGGGCGCAGCTGATCCCGCTGGGGCGGCTGCAGCTCACGTCGTTCCGGTACCCGTCGCTGGGCACCCGGCGCACCAGCCGGCTCATCCGCCGGGGCGACCCGGAAACGTACCAGCTGGCGCTGCCGGTCACCGGTGAGAGCGCCATCACGCAGCAGCGCCACGAGACGGTACTGCGCCCCGCCGCGGACTTCACGCTGATCGACTCGTCCCGGCCGCACGAGGCGAAACACGCCCCCGACCGGCCCGGGCTCCTCGCCCACTCGGTCACCGTGATCATCCCGCGCGACCTGCTGCCGTTGCCGCCGAACAAGGTCGCGCGCCTCACCGCCGCCCGCCTCGCGTCCGACAAGGGCATGGGCGCGCTGCTGGCCAACGACCTGCTGCACATCACCCGGCACCCGGAGCAGTTCCGGGACGTCGACGCGGGATTCCTCGCCCGCCGGATCGTCGACCTGGTCGCGGTGACGATCGGCCAGTACCTGGGCGAGACCGGCACCCTGCCGGGCGAGGTCAAGCGGCGCGCGCTGCGGGACAAGATCGACGCCTTCATCGACGTGCATCTCGACGACGCCGAGCTCACCCCGCAGGCGATCGCCGACGCGCACAGCATCGCCGTCCGTGAACTGCACCGGCTCTTCGAGGGCGGCCGGTCGGTGAGCGAGGAGATCAAGGTCCGCCGCCTCGAGCGCTGCCGCCGGGACCTGCTCGACCCGACCCTGCACGACGTCCCGATCTACGCCGTCGCCCGGCGGCACGGCATCGTGCACAACACGTACTTCAGCCGAGCGTTCAAAGCGGCCTTCGGGATGTCCCCGCGGGAGTTCCGCAACGCCGCCTTCGACGCGTAGCCGAGGTTGCTGTACGTGTTGGGACGGTGACGACCTCCGGGTTGGTGTCATACCCGGGGCGTAGGTTGCCGGGCGTGGATGACGACGTATTGGCGGTGATCGACGCGGCCCTCGGCAAGGGCCCCGCGTCCGGCCCGTGGGCCTGGTCCGACGAGGACCTGCTGGCCCGCGACGCCGCCGTCCACGCGCTCATCCAGCGGGCAACCGCCGCCCAGCTCGCGATCGTGCGCGAGCTCGACGGCCGGGCACTGCCGAAACGCCACGGCCAGACCTCCGCCCAGTGGCTGCGCACCCGCCACCGGATCTCCACCGGCTCCGCGCACAGACTGCTCAACCTCGCCGCCGCCCTCGACCGGCCGGAGCTCGCCGCCACCACCGAAGCCCTCGCCGACGGCACCATCAACACCGAGCAGGCCGCCGCGATCGCCGAGGCCGTCGCCGACCTGCCCGCCGCTCACCGCCGCGACGGCGAGCGGCTGCTCCTCGACGAGGCCGCCCAGTCCGACCGGCACGGCCTGCGCGTCCGCGCCGGCAGCCTGCTCGAGGAAGTCGATCCGGAGGAGCACCAGCGGCGCGAGCGTGACCACCTCGAGAAGGCCGCAGAGGCCGCCCACCGCGCCCGGGCGGTCCACATCCGCGACGTGCCCGGCACCCAGCAGACCCGGATCACCGCCGTCCTGTCCCGCCCGGACGCCGCCCTGATCCGCGAGGCGATCGACGCGCTGTGCTCACCCCGCCGGGACCGCTGCTCCACGGACGACGGCCACCCGCTCCCCCTGCCCACCGCCCGGCAGTTGCGCGCCGACGCGCTGGTCGACCTGATCCGGATCGCGCTGGCCTGCGGCGAGCTGCCCGACCACGGCGGCGACCGCCCCCAGGTCACGGTCACCATCCCGCTGCAGACGCTGCGCGACGACGGCACCGGCCTCCCGGCGGCCCGCCTGGACGACGGCACAGAGCTGAGCCCCGGCGAGGCCCGGCGGATCGCCTGCGACGCGCAGATCGTTCCCGCCGTCCTCGGCGGGCCGTCCCAGGTCCTCGACCTCGGCCAGAGCCGGCGCCTGTTCACCGGCGCCGTCCGCCGCGCCCTCATCCTGCGCGACCACGGGTGCGCGTTCCCCGGCTGCGACCGGCCACCGAAGTGGTGCGACGGCCACCACATCCGGCACTGGGCCCACGGCGGAGCGACAACCGTCGACAACGGCGTGATGCTCTGCCACGCCCACCACAAGCTGATCCACTTCGGCGAGTGGGTGGTGCGGCTCAACCCGGTCGACGGGCTGCCGGAATTCACCGCACCGGCCTACCTCGACCCGGCCCGCACGGTACGCCGCAACACGTTCCACCGGCGGACGTAGGGACGGCGGGCACCAGATCGTCACTCAGGAACCGGGATCTGGTCCAGCGCCGTGTACACGGGCTTGCCCTCGGCCCGCGCCTGACGGACCATCTCGTCGGCGCCGGCCGAGGAGCCGCCGACCCGCAGGACCGCGTCGCAGCGGCCGAGCAGGCGGACGGAGATCGGCTCGATCAGGGGCAGGGCGAGTGCCTCGCCGGTGACCGGCAGGTGCCCACGCCGGAAGAGGTGGACGGCCACGTCGTTCATCGTGTCGACGTTGGCCTGGAGCTTGGCCGGGTCGTCGCCGGTGCCGGAGCGGTACGGGCCGGCAACAAGAATCATCATCGCGAGTCTCCTGAACCTGAAACGGTGTGCGGGGTGACGATCTCGACGCCGGCGTCCCGCAGCGCTGCAAGCGTGTCGGCGGCGGCGCCGTCCTGAGGTCCGGAGAGATCCGAGGGCAGGACCGCGTTCGTGACCAGCGTGTCCACCGCGTCCAGGGGGGCCACCCGTGCGAACGCCTGCACGCCCAGCTTGGTGGAGTCGGCGACGACGATCGTGCGGCCCGCCCGGCGCAGCGCGGCCCGTTTGACGGCCGCGTCGTCCAGGTCGAACTCGGACCAGCCGAGCTCGTGGTGGGCGGCGCCGATCGACATGACGAACGTGTCGAACCGCAGCTGGTCGAGTGCGTTCAGGGCGAGCGGGCCGACGAGGCTGCGCTCGCTGGCGCGGGACTCGCCGCCGATGATCAGCAGTTTGATGCCCGGTTGGTCGGCGAGACGCACCGCCGCCTGAAGGCTGAGCACGGCGACCGTGAGCGGTGCGCGGGCGGTGAGGTGGCCGGCGAGCTCGGCCGTGGTGGTCCCGGCGTCGAGCAGCACCGTGGTGCCGGGCTCGATGAGCGCCGCCGCGGCTCGGCCGAGTTGCGCCTTCGTGGCGGCCTGCCAGCGCTCGCGGACGGTGAAGCCGGCTTGGTCGGCGGGCACGTCGAGGGCGACGGCGCCGCCGCGAACGCGGCGGACGAGGCCCTGCTCCTGCAGCTGGTCAAGGTCGCGACGGACGGTCATCTCCGAGACGCCGAGCCGTTCCGCCAGCTCACCGAGGGAGAGCCGGCCGCTGCCACGGACCAGGCGGAGGGTGAGGTGAGCCGGATCAGGCTCACGTCGACGTCGAACGCGGCGACGGTCGCGGCCAGGCCGACGAAGTCGAGTCCGTGGGCAGGCTGAACGAGCCGAGGCTTCCACTCCCGAGGCTTCACTCCGCGACCCGGTGACCGCCCGGTGACCGCCCGGCGGCGTCCCGTGGTGGCAAGATGGACGTCCGTGCGCCGAGGGACGGAGGGTCCGCCGTGGAAACGCTCGCCATCAGCTCCGTCGGGCGGGTCGAGCTGCCGGACGCGGACCGGCTGAAGGTGTTCCTGATGCACGGCGGGGTCACCGTCACCGGCGGCGACGCCGACCGGCCCACGCTCGACGTCGCCGAGGTCGGTGGGCTGCCGTTGCACGTCACCCGGCATGACGACGGCACCCTGGAGATCTCCCACGCGCCGCGCGCGGCGACCGATGCGGAGGCCCGGTCCCTCTACGGCCGCGCCGACCTGCGGGCGCGGCTGACGCTCAGTGTGCCGCGCATCCGCGACGTCGACGTGCGCACCGCCGACGGCGACATCACGGTCGAGCGGGTCGCCGGGACGGTCACCGTGTTCTCCGGCGAGGGCCGGGTGCTGCTGGTCGACCTCGCCGGGCCGGCCGAGGTGGTCGCGCACAACGGCCGGGTCGAGGTGCTGCGGGCCGATGGCCCGCTCAACGTGGTGACCTCCGCCGCCGACACCACGGTCGTGGAGGCTACGGGTTCGATGCGGCTGCGTACCACCTCCGGCTCGCTCGACGTGGACGCGCAGCCGCAGGAGGGCGCTCATGTGCAGCTTGCCGCGGCGAGCGGGGCGGTGCGGCTGCGCCTGCCGGACCTGGCCGACACGGTGGTGCGGCTGGAGAGCGCCGGGGGCCGGGTGCACACCACGTTCTCGCAGCTGGCCGGGTTCTCGCAGCTGGCCGGCGGCGAGCCCGGCGGGGCGGTCGAGGCGACCTTCGGCGCGGCCCTGCGGCAGGTGTGGGTGCAGTGCTCGTCCGGGGACATCGCGCTGCTGCGGGCCGAACCGGCGGGCTGAGCGCTCAGCCCGCCGGTTGCTCAGCCCGCCGGTTGCTCAGCCCGCCGGTTCGGCGTCCGCGGCGGTGAGGCCGCGGACGATCCGGCGGCGGATCAGGGCGATGAGCACGCCGACCCCGCAGACCACGAGGCCGTAACCGAGGTAGTACGCGGCGGCCGGCACCGCGTCCGCCAGCCACACGATCTGGCTGCCGACACCGCCGCCGAACGCCGCGAACAGGCCCAGCACACCGATGGTCTGCGCGATGAAGGCCCGTGGCAGCACGTCAGAGGCGGCCGCGGTACCCACGGCGATCACCACCACCTCGGAGCAGGACAGCAACAGGTAGGCCGCGACCAGCCACAGCGGTGAGACGCGGCCACCGCCGGCGCCGAGCCACGCGGCCACCGCCATCACCAGGAAGCTGCCGCCGCAGAGCAGGAGCGCCATGGCGAACTTGCGTGGCACCACCCGCACGCCCTCGCCGAGGCGGGGCAGCAGCCAGGCGAAGACCGGCGCCATGATCAGGACGAACAGCGGCGAGACCGACAGGAACCAGCCGGCCGGCACCTCGAAGCCGGCGATGTCGCGGTCGGTCGAGTCCTGCGCGAAGAGCAGCATCACCGAGCCGCCCTGGGCGATCATCGTGAAGAACAGTGTCCAGGCGAGGATGACCCAGCCGAAGGCGCTCAGCCGGCGACGGTCCACCGGGCGGAGGCGACGGTTGCGGTACAGCAGGACGAAGGCCACCGCCGGCGCGACGAGCGTACACATGCCGAGCAGCCCGACGATGCCGACCGGCGGCATGACGGCGACGATCGCCCCGGTCAGGGCCGTCAGCGCGGCCCCCAGCAGCACGCCGTAGCGCCGCAGCCGGCGCCGGCCCGCCGGGCCCAGTGGCCGACCGGGCCGGTCGCCGACGCCGAGGAAGGTCCCCCGGGCCAGGGCCAGTTGAACAAGGCCGGCGAGCATCACCACGCCGCCGCACAGGAACCCGGCGTGCCAGTTCACCCGGTCTCCGACGAAGCCGACGACCAGCGGCGCGATCAGCGCGCTGAACTGCACCCCGACGTACAGCAGCGAGATGCCGGACTCACGGCGGGCGCTGTCACCGAAGAGCAGGTTCGCCATGGCCTGGTGGTTGGGGCGGTACAGTCCCGCCCCGACCGACACCAGCACCAGCCCGGTGGCGCTCGCCGCGGGTGCCGGCACCGCCAGCGCGAAGTGGCCGGCCATGCTCACCAGCCCACCCAGCATCATGGTGGGCCGGATGCCCAGCACCCGGTCGGCCAGCCAGCCGCCCGGCCCGCCGAGCATGTACGTCAGCGAGATCCAGGTGCCGGTCAGCGCGGCCGCGTCCACGGTGCGCAGGCCGAGACCGCCGTCCTGCGCGGACGCGGCGAGGTACAGCACAAGGGTCGCCTGCAGGCCGAAGAAGCCAAACCGTTCGGCCATCTCGGTGGCGAGCAGGACGCGGAACCAGGGCGCGCGGGGGACGATCCGCTCCGGCTGCCGTGGGGGCGGCGCCGGTGAGGGCTGGACGATGGCGGGAGGCGGTGGGGTCGTCATGGCAGCGTGCCCTCCGGCGTGGATCACGGCCGCAGCGTGGTCAGGCTCGGCGCTGGGTGCCCATCAGGCTCCGCGATCCCGGTCGGGCCGCCCTCGACGCGCTGTTGAGCCCCGCTCGAAGACGCACTGCCGAGCCCCGCTCGGCGCTGTCAGGGCTCCAGGACCTTGATCAGCCGCAGGTACGTCTCGTGGAGGATCGCGGCGCAGGCGCCGGTCTGCTCGGCCGTCACCGGATGCCGGGCGAGGCTGGCGCGCACCTTCGTCGTGAGCACATGCAGCTGGGCCTCGATCATGCCGCCCGGGCCGTCGAACTCGGTGGCGGCCGGCCAGTCGGGCTGGAAGGCGAAGTCGGGGCGCTCGGCGGGCGGTTCGGTCATGCCCAGCGCGTCGGCGGCCCGGCGCAGGTCGGAGGAGACCTCGCGGATGTGGGTGCGGGCCTGCCCGTCGGCGCCTTGGTGGCCGGCGGCGAGCGCGTCCAGCCGGCCGCGTAGCTGCTCGACCTCGTCGCCCCGCGCGGCCAGTTCCTCACGGCCTCGGGCGGTGAGCTGGTAGACGCGGCGGCCGCCGCGCTCGCGCTGCCCGACCATCCCGTCGGCCTCGAGCTGGCGCAGACGCGGATAAATCGTGCCCGGGGACGGCAGGTACACACCGTCGAACCGCTCGCGGAGCACCTGGATGATGTCGTAGCCGTGGCGCGGGCGCTCCTCGAGCAGGGTGAGCAGGAGCAGCCGGAGCTCGCCGCGGGCGAACAAGCTGCTCACCGAACGGCTCCCGGTCGGGTCGCCGTGCCCGCCGAGTATGACCCCACACGTAGATCGTAACGCGTCATATCGCCGGGCCTGCCACGGCGCGGCCGCTCGAGCCGGGTTCGAGCGCGGGTCCACGGCGCTGGGCGAGGCTCACGGGATCAACGGTCGGGAGAGCGGAGGCTGTGTGAAGATCTTGACGATCGCACCGTTGCATACGACCCGTCTGACGGCGATGGTGCCGTTCTGCTGGGCACTGCGCGCGACCGGCCACGAGCTGCTCGTCGCGTGTGTGCCCGACCTGGTGGAGACGATCAGGGGCGCCGGGCTCAACGCGGTGGTGATCGGTGAGAGCGCCGGCGCCGACGCCGCCCACCCCTTCCCCGCCGCCCCGCCCGGCACCCTGGACGCGGCCGACTGCCAGCGGCTGCACGCGCGGCCGAACGTCGAGCACGCCGAGCGGACCGCCGCCGAGCACATCGGCCTCGCCGAGGGGTGGGGAGCGGACGTGGTCCTGTTCGACCAGACCGTCTTCACCGGCAGGGTCGTCGCCGCCGCGCTGGGCCTGCCGGCCGTCGCGCACCGGGCGGCCGTCGAGCCGGCCTCGGGCGTCTACGACGAATACGGCCGTCAGCAGTTGGCCGGGCTGTGCGGGCACATCGGCCTCCACGGCCTGCCGGACCCCGACATGGTCGTCGATCCGTGCCCGCCGAGCCTGCGCGATCCGGACGTCCAGCCGGGGCGGGCGATCCGGTTCGTGCCGTTCGACGGCGCGGGAACTGTTCCGGACTGGGCGGGCGAGCGGCCGGCCAAGCCCAGGATCTGCATGGCGGCCGGTGACGCGCTGCGCCGTCCCGGCAACGCCGACGTGGCGCGCCGCGCGGTCGAGGCGTTGGCCGGCCTCGACGGCGTCGATCTCGTCGCCGTCATGCGCCCGGCCGACCACGCCGCGGTCGGTGAGCTGCCCGACCGGTTCCGCCTCGCCGAGTCCACCCCGCTGAACGTCGTGCTGCAGACCTGCGCGGTGTCCGTCGGCTTCGGCGATCCGGCCACCGGCCTCACCGCGGCCGCCGCCGGCATTCCCCAACTGGTGCTGCCGCACTGGCCCGACCAGGTGGAGTACGGCGCGCGGCTCGCCGCCACCGGCGCGGGTATCACGGTGCCGGCCGGTGCGGCCCAGCACGACGTCGCGGCCCTGCGCGCGGCGGCCGAGCGGCTGCTGCACGAGCACACGTTCCGGATGGAGGCGCAGCGGCTGCAGGCCGAGATCGCGGACGCCCCGGCGGCCAACGACGTGGTGTCCCTCGTCGAGGACCTCGCCCGGCAGGTGCCGGCGGCGGTGCAGCGGCGGCGATGAGAGGCATCCGATGAGAGTCATTGTCACCCCGCTGCACCTGACCACGCACCTGACCGAGATGGTGCCGCTGTGCTGGGCGTTGCGTGCCGCCGGGCACGAGGTGCTCGTCGTGGGCGCGCCGGACCTCGCCGGCGTGAGCCGTGCCGCGGGCCTGAACATCGCGACGGTCGGCGAGCCGGTCAACATGATCGAGAGCGGTGCCCCGTACATGCCGCGTGAGCTGTTTCCGGCCGAGGCACTCGGCCGGCGCGACACCGAGGCCGGCCGGGAGTTGTGGCGGCAGTGTGCCGCCGCCTTCGCGCCCGAGGCCGGGCAGTTGGTCGACGCGTACCTCGCGCTGTCCGCCTCGTGGCGCCCGGACCTCGTCATCACCGACAGCATGTCGCTGCTGGGCTGGGCGTTCGGCGCCGCTGCCGGCGTGCCCGCCGTCCTCTACCACTGCGGTGTCGCCCCGCTGCTCGGGCCGTTCGAGGAGCAGGCGCAGCTTCTGCTGGAGCCGCTGCGCAAGCGGCTGGGACTGCCGCGCCTGCCCGCTGCGGCGGCGGTGCTCGACCCCTGCCCGCCGAGCCTGCAGGCAGAGGATGCGCCGCCGGGGCACCGTGTCCGGTACGTGCCCTACAACCAGGCCGGCGTCCTGCCGGACTGGGCGCTGCACCGCGACGGTGCCCCGCTGGTCTGTGTCTCGTTCGGCAGCATCCTGGCGTGGAGCGGACCGCGGCCGCTGCGGGCCGCGCTGGACGCGGTCGCGGCGCTGGACGGCGTTGAGGTCGTCGTCACGCTCAGCGCCGCCAACCGGGAGCTGCTCGGCGCGGTGCCGGAGCACTTCCGGCTGGTCGAGGCGTTGCCGCTGAACCTGTTCCTGGAGCGGTGCGACCTCATCGTGCACCACGGCGGGACGGGCACCGGCCTCACCGCCGCGGCGCTGGGTGTTCCGCAGGTGGTCCTGCCGCAATGGGGCAACGGCTTCGACTTCGGCCGCCGGCTCACCGAGGCCGGCGCCGGCCGCAGCGTCACCGACCGGGCCGGGCAGGACGACACGGACGCGCTCGCCGGCGTGCTGCGGACGGTTCTGCACGACCCCGCGTTCCGCGGCTCGGCGCTGCGGCTGCGGGCGGAGATCGAGGCACTGCCGTCGCCCGCGGCGACGGTGACGCTGTTGGAGGAGCTCGCCCGCGGCACCGCCCGGTGCTGAACCGCGACCGCCACGACCTGACTGCCACGACCCGACCGTCACGACCCGACTGCCACGACCCGACTGCCACGACTGGAGATGCGATGAGGGTTCTTGTCATGCCGCTGCATTACCCCGCCCACCTGATGGCGATGGTGCCGTTGTGCTGGGCACTGCGCGTGGCCGGGCACGACGTGCTCGTCGCCGGGCCGCCGGAGCTGGCCGTCCCCGCCCGGAACGCCGGGCTGTCCACCGCCGTGGTGGAGCACACGGCGTCGGCTGCCTCGGCCGCGGACTTCACCCCGGACGAGCGCTGGTTTCCCAACGAGGCCGCCGGTCGGCGCGACACGCCGGCCGGGCGCATGGCCTGGCAGGTCAACGCCCGGCACAGCGCCGAGTTCACCGAGACGCACCTCGATCGGTACCTGCGGCTGGCCCGCCGCTGCCGGCCGGACCTGATCCTGCTCGACCCGCTGTCCGTCGGGCACCTGCTCATCGGCGCCGTGCTGGACGTGCCGTGCGTGGTGCACCGGTGGGGCGTCGACCCGACCGAAGGGCCGTTCCGGGAGACGCTGCGCGAGCTGCTGGAGCCGCTGCGCGCCCGGCTGGGCCTGGGACGGTGGCCCGAGCCGGCGATGGTCATCGACCCGTGCCCGCCACGGCTGCAGGTCGAGGACGCCCCGCCCGGCGAGCCGATCCGGTACGTGCCGTTCAATGGCCCCGGTGAGCTGCCCGGCTGGGCCCGCCGGCGCGGGGACCGCCCCCGGGTGTGTGTCACGCTCGGCGGCACGGTCATGGCGTGGGTCGGCCCCCGGCCGCTGCTGCGGGTGATGGACGCCCTGCGCCGGCTGCCCGGCGTCGAGACCGTCGTGGCCCTCGCGCCGCAGGACCGGCGCATCATCGGTGAGCTGCGCGACGACGTACGGGTGGTGGAGGCGTTGCCGCTGAGCCTGCTGCTGCCGACCTGCGACGTACTGGTCCATCACGGCGGGTCCGGCACCGGGCTGACCGCAACGGCGTACGGCCGGGCCCAGCTGGTGCTGCCGCAGCTGGTGGACGAGTTCGACTACGGCCGGCTGCTGGCCGTGGCCGGGGCCGGCATCACCGTGCCGGACCGCGCCGGGCAGGACGACGTCGCGGGGCTGGCCGAGGCGTTGCGGGCGCTGCTCGAGGAGCCGTCCTACACGGCCGCGGCGCGGGAGCTGTCGGCACAGATGCGTCTCGCCCCGTCGCCGGGCGCGATCGTGCATCAGCTGGAGCGGCTGGCGGCCCGCCCCACGGCGGCACCGATCAGGCTGACCAGTCCCGCGTGACCCCGGGAGCCGACCGGGCTGACGGGTGGGGCGGGTAGCGGCGGGCTTCAGCGGGGCCGAGCGGCTCGTCGGCGAGCAGGTCGAGACGCTCGGCCACGCGGAGACACCAGTGGACCTCGGCGTCGACGTGTGCGCGGGCCAGCTCCCGCAACCATACGAGGTGCGCCGGCAGATCCGCGGGCCCGCCCGGCAGCGAGCCCGGGACTCCGCCCGACACTGAGCCCGCGTCGAGGTCCAGTAGCCGTGCGCGGCGGCGCAGCGCGGCGGCCGCCTCGCGGGGGTCCAGGTCGGGCAGGAACAGCAGCGCGTGACGGAACGCGTCGGCCGGGGCCGCCTCCTGCGCCCACTGCCGGCGCAGCAGTCGCAGGAACGTCTCGTCGCCCCGGCCGGTGATGCGGTACACGGTCCGTGCGGCGCCGGGTCCGCCCGGTTCGGTGCCGGCCTCGGCGACCAGCCCTTCGCCGGCGAGCGTGCGCAGGGCGTGGTACACCGAGCCGGCCTTCATCGGCGCCGCGTCGCCCGGTGTCCAGCCGGCGAGCGCGCGGTAGACGCCGTAGCCGTGCACCGGCTGCAGGTGCCGGACCAGGCCGAGTACCACCATCCGGGTCGCGGTCACGATGCGCCGGTCGCGGGGTCCTTCTTCGGGTACATCGCGGAGATCACCTCGTGGCCCTGCGGTACCCAGGCGGGAATGCCGCCCTCGGCGTTGACGCCCTTCTCGAGGAAGGCGATGTTGTGGTACACGTGCAGCCCCACCACGTGCAGGTCGGCGTAGGAGGGCTCGCCGGCGGCGGTGTGCTCCTCGTGGTGCAGCCCGTCGACGATCCGCTTGAGCAGATCGAGTGACGTGCCCGGGGACGAGCCGGGCGTGTCGCGGCCGCCGAAGCCCGGCTGGAACGTCGTCCAGAGATCCTCGATGACGTAGAAGCCGCCGGCCCGCACGTACGGGAACAGCGCCCGGAAGCTGGTGAGGATGTGCTCGTTGACGTGGCTGCCGTCATCGATGACGACGTCGAACGGGCCGTACCGCTCGGCGATCTCCCGCAGGACCGCCGCGTCGCTCTGGTCGCCCACCAGCGTCCCCATCCGCAGGTCCTCGATGTGCGACTTGTCGAAGATGTCGAGCCCGTAGACCTCGCCGCGGTGGAAGTAGCGCCGCCACATGCGCAGTGAGCCGCCGCCGTCCTGGAAGCCGTAGCCGCCGATGCCGATCTCCAGCACCGTCACGGCGTCGTCGCGCAGCGGGGCGAAGTGCCGGTCGTAGTGCGCGGCGAACCAGTGCAGCGCGCCCCACTTGTCGGAGTCGTAGGCCAGCGCGACGGTGCCCAGGTCGGGCTTCTGCGCCGTACAGGCGACGACGAGCTGGTCGGCCACCACCGACGCGGCGGCACCGACGGCCCAGTCCGGGCTGCCGTCGGGGTTGGTGGTGTGCATGGTGATGCGCCCCAGCCCGGTGGTGCGACCGCGCGCCGGGCCGAACAGCTCACGTACCAGGTCGACGGCGTCGACCTCGAACGTCATCACCATCGGGCCGTCGCTGTCACCGGCGGCGGTGACCGGCTTGCCGGTCGGGAACGCCATCGCCACCGTTGTGGCGTCGGCGCCGAACCCGATGACCAGTTCGGCGGTCACCGGGATGTGGTTGCGTGCCGGGCCGCACCGGAACATGACCTCGTTGGCCAGCACCGGCACGACCCGTTGCGGCCCCAGCCGGGTCACGGCGTCGGCGAGGCCGCGCGCCGTGCCTCCGGCGGCGCCGATGAGGCGCCGGACGGTTTCGGTGTGCCCGTCGTTCGTCATCGTCGCTCCCTCGTCGTGGGTGTGGTTCAGCCGGTACGCCGCCAGAACGCGCCGACGCCGTCGATGTCCTCGATCGGGTCGGTGATGCCGTGCCGGTCCCGGTATTCGTGCACCGCCTCCGCGCACGGGCCGTGGACGTAGTCGTCGATGATGACGAAGCCGCCGACGCACAACTTCGGGTACAGGTGCACCAGCCCGTCCATGACGGACTCGTGCAGGTCGCCGTCGAGGCGCAGCACCGCGAGCTTCTCGACCGGGGCGTCGGGCAGGGTGTCGCGGAACCAGCCGGGCAGGAACCGCACCCGCTCGTCGAGGAGGTCGTACCGCGCGAAGTTGGCCTTGACCGTGTCGAGGTCGACGGCCAGGACGTTGTTCGCCCGGTGCAGTCCCATCTGGTGGTCGACCGGGTGCCCGTCGGACTCGACGACCGGCATGCCTTGGAAGGAGTCGGCGAGCCACACGTCGCGGTCCGTGACGCCGCGCGCCTTGAGCACGCCGCGCACGAGAATACTGGCGCCGCCGCGCCACACACCCGCCTCGATGAAGTCCCCGGCGACGCCGTCGTCGAGCACGGCTTCCACGCAGTGCTGCAGGTTGTCCAGCCGCTTGCGGCCGACCATGGTGTGCGCGACACTCGGCCAGTCCAGGCCGTTGGCCCGCTTGACCTCGTCGTAGCCTTGGTTCGCCGCGAAGAAGGTCGGTTGCGGTGTGTCGCCGTAGATCATGTTGGTCAGTGTCTTCTTCAGCAGGTCGAGATACAGACCCGTTTCCCCTGTCGCCACGGTTGTCGCCACGGTCGGCGCTACCCCTCTCTCGTGCGGTCGTCGGCCGCGAACACCGAGGCCATGAAGTCCGCCGGGTTGTCGGTACGGGAGATCCAGGACGGCGCCGGCTGCTCGGCGTTGTCGCCCTTCTCGAGGAAGACGATGTTGTGGTAGATGTGCATCCCCACCACCGCACGCTCCACATCGGACACCGCGCCGTTCGCCGGTGGGTACAGCTCCTGATGGTTCAGCCCGTCGGCGAGCGACTTGAAGTAGCCCATCGACGTGCGGGTGTTGTCGCGGTCCTCGCTGTCTCCGCCCCAGCCCGGCCAGTACGACGTGGACAGGTCCTCCACCACGTAGAGGCCGCCCGGGTTGAGCAGCGGGAAGAGCGTGCGGAACGAGGCGATGACGTCGCTGCTGAGGTGGCTGCCGTCGTCGATGACGATGTCGAACGGCCCTTGCCGGCGTGCCACCTCGGCCATGAACACGGCGTCCTCCTGCCGGCCCTGGACGGTGGTGATGCGCGGCTCCCGGATGCCGGACTTGTCGAACACGTCGAGCCCGACGACCAGTCCGCGGCGGAAGTAGTGCTTCCACATGCGCAGCGAGCCGCCGCCGAGGTCCGGCGCCTGATAGCCGCCGATGCCGATCTCCAGGACCCGCACCCGCTCTTCGCGCAGCGGTGCGAAGTGTCGCTCGTAGTGCCTGGTGTACCAGTGGCCGCCCCACTTGTCCGAGCCGAAGCGCACGGCCAGGTCGGTGAGGTCGGGCCGGGTCGGTGTGAGGCCGCGCAGCACGTGGTGCGCGGCCGCGGTCGCGGCCTCACGCGCGGCCAGCCACGGGTCGTCGACCCAGGTGGCCGGTCCCGGCTCGTCGTTGACGTGGATGCTGAGCGTGGCGTCGTGGCGGCCACCGGGCGGGCCGTAGAGGGCCAGCAGGAGCTCGTCGAGATCCTGGCGTACGGTCACCCAGGGGGTGTCCCAGGTGCCGGGATCGATCGTGAACCGGCCGGCGCCGGCCAACGCCCGGAACTCGATGCGCTCGCCGGCGAGGCCGAGGAAGAACTGTACGGTGACCTCGGTGGGTGGCCCGGGCGCGAGACCGGCGCGGGTGGCGACCTCGTCCAGCAGGTGGCGCGCCGCCGCGGCCGGATCGCCGGCCCGCAGCCGGGCACGTACCTCGTGACGGGTGCCGTCGGCCATGGCCAGCAACACCGCGGTGGCGTCATCTGCCTGCTCGGACACGCTGCCTCCTGACTGGTCCGGCATCCAACTGGCCCAGCATCGAAACAGCCGATCCAGACCTCCTCGAAGCACGGTGGAGGACGCGGCTCAGAACGGTTACAGCGGCGTGGGGTACACCGGCAGTCGCCGCCGGCACCGAGGGATTGGAGAGGACCGTGCGCATCCTGTTCTGCACCACGCCCGGCCACGGGCACGTGCTGCCGATGCTGCCCACCGCGTGGGCGCTACGCAGCGCCGGGCACGAGGTGTTGTTCACCACCAGCGGCCCGGCCGGGCCGGTCACCGGGGCCGGCCTGCACGTGGTGGACGTGGCGCCCGGCCTGGACGTCGGCGCGATCTTCGGACGGCACTTCGCGTCCTTCAGCGGGTACGCCGACGCGCAGCGAAGCACTCCCCGGGTCGACTTCGAACCGTTCGTGCCGGTGTTCGCGGAGATCTCCGACGCGATGGCCGACGGCACGCTGGAGGTCGCCCGGCGGTGGCGGCCCGACCTGGTGCTGCACACCAACGAGCAGGGCACCGGACCGCTGGTCGGCGCGGCGCTGGGCATTCCGTCGGTGGTACACGGCTACGCGTTCGCCACGCCGATGTCGGCGACCCTGGCGGTCGGCGAGCACATGGCGGCAACGTACACCCGGCACGGCGCCGGCGCGTACAAGGCTCCCGCCGCGCAGCTCGACCTGGCGCCGCCGAGCATGCGGGTCGACGTGGATCGGCCGGCCGCGCCGGTGTGGCCGATGCGGACGGTGCCGTACAACGGCGGTGCCGCGCTGGAGCCGTGGCTGACGCGCCGTCCGGAGCGGCCCCGGATCGTGATGACGCTCGGCACGGCCAACCGGGAGCAGGACAACATCCGTGTCCTGGCGCGCCTGGTCGAACTGGCGGCCGGGCTGCCCGTGGAGGTGGTCCTGCTGCTGGGCAACCTCGACGGCGGCTCGCTGGCGCCGCTGCCGGACAACGTGCGCGCGTACGGCTGGGTGCCGCTGCACGTGCTGCTGGACACCTGCGCCGGCCTGGTGCACCACGGCGGGGCGGGAACCGCGCTGGCCTGCCTGGCCGCGGCCGTGCCGCAGCTGATCCTGGCGCAGAGCGGCGACCAGTTCCTCAACGGCGCGGTGGTGCGTGACCGGGGCGCCGGGATCTTCCTCGACTCGGACGAGGTGGACGCGGACACGCTGCACCGGCTCATCGCCGACGAGGGCATCGCCGCGGCGGCCCGGCAGGTGAGCGCGGAGATCGCCGCGCTGCCGTCACCGGCGGAGATCGCCGTCCGGCTCACGGACCTCGTGCACGGTGAGGGCCGGTGACCGAGGCCGGTGACCGGGGCCGGTGACCGAGGCCGGTCAGGCCCCGTCCGGCAGGGGGTGGGCGGCGCACCCGAGTCGCCCACCCAGCCGGGCGAACCGCTGCGCCGCACCCCGCCGCTGTTCGCGGCGCATCGACGCCTGCCAGCCCCGGACGACGAGGTCCGGCAGCGTCGAGCGGTTGCACACCTCGTAGGTCACGAGTGCGCCGGAGGGGTGCGGGCCGACCCGGTACACCCCCTGGTACCACCACTGTCCGGAGACGCTCAGCGTCCCGGCCGCCCGGTCGGCGCGTACACTGAGCGCGTAGCCGTCGACGACGCACTGGAAGTCGTCGGGCCCGCCGCGCAGCGTCATCCCCTGCTCGCCGCCCTCTCCCAGCAGGAAGAAGCCGTTGTCCTCGGTGACCGGGCCGGGGTTGAGCGCGAACAGCAGGGCTCGCACCCGCTCCGGCGTGGTCTCGACGACGCCGCGCAGCGTCCACAACGGCCGATCAGTCACCGCGTCCCCCTCACCATGCCGGTTATTACGCGATATTACGCGTAATAACCTGCTGCGGCAATCCGTCAGCGCACCACGAACATCAGCGTCACGAACATCAGCGCACCATGGACGTCAGCCGCGCCGCCACCTCGATCGGCGACGGAGCGCTCTCGATCTCGGTCCGCAGCTTCTGCACGGCCGTCGAAAAGCTCGAATCCCCCAGCAACGTCTCCGCCGCCTCCCGGATGACCGCCGGATCCGACTGCTGGTCGCGGCCGGGGAGGTTGAGCCCCGCGCCGGCCGCGGCCAGACGCCGGCCGTAGTCGAACTGGTCGAACCACTGCGGCACCACCAGCTGGGGGATGCCCATGGAGGTGGCGGTGAGGCCGGTCCCGGAGCCGCCGCTGCCGACGACCAGGTCGCAGGTCGGCAGGAACAGCTGCAGCGGCAGCGACTCCACGACCCGCAGGTCGTCGGGCAGGTCGTCGACGAGGCGCCGGTTGGCCGGCGTGATGGCCAGCACCACCTCCGCGTCGGGCACGGCGCGGGCCGCCTCGATGACCCGGCGCAGCGGCGCCGGCCCCGTTACGTCCAGCAGCGACCCGCCCAGGCAGATGCAGATCCGCCGGCCGGCGGCGCGCCTGCGGGCCCAGTCGGGCAGGGTTCCGGTGCCGTTGAACGGCACGTACCGCATCGGCTGGCCCGGCGGCGCGTCCTCCACCTGGAGGCTCGGCGGGCACGGGTCGACGATGACGTCCGGGGCGGGCAGTTCGTCGAGCTTGAAGCGGCGGCACACGGCCGCGAGGTCCCGCCGTACGCGCTCCTCGTAGGGCCCGGCGGTCGGGTCGACGCCCCACCGGTGCGAGACGGAAACCGCGCCGAGCACCACCCCGGCGATCCGGCCGATAAGGGTGAGCTGGTCGTAGAGCACGATGTCGGGCTTCCACTCGTCGGCGAAGGCCAGGTACTCCTCCACGTGCTCCACCGCGTAGCTCACCTGGTGCAGGGTGCTGAGCTCCCAGACCTGCCGGCCCCAGTGCGACGTGCGGTCGCCGAACGCCTCGGCGGGATACATGTCCGGGGTGACGTTCTCGCCGATGGTGTCCAGCAACCGGGCGGCGTCGCCGATCACGATGGTGCTCAGGCCCGCGCTGCGGGCAGTGGGCACGAGATCCGGCGGTGCCGCGACCAGCACCTCGTGGCCGCCCGCCCGAAACGCCCAGCACAGCGGGATCAACGGTGTGAAATGCGTGGATGCCAGGGGGGCGACGACCAGAATGCGCATCGATCTTCCTCACAGCCGGGTGCGGCCCGGTGTTCCGGGCCGGATCCACGGTGAATCCGGCGGGTCGACGGCCGCTCGAGCGCGGCTCGACGCCCCGGCGCCGCGGCCAGAACGCGGTCAGAACGCGGTCAGAACGCGATCGGGAAGGCGTCCCGGCACCGCTGCCGGGCACAGGCGGCCACTGCGGCGAGGTCCCGCAGGCCGGCCGGCCCGGTGGCGTCCGGCGCCGTCGAGGCGGCGGCGACCGAAGCCGGGGTGGCCACCAGCGCGGCGCAGCCGCCGGTACCGCACAGGCCGGCGCGCGACCACGCGGCGAGCGTGTCGCCGTCGGGCGGGACCAGCCACACCCCGACGCTGGAGGCGCCGATCGTGGGCGGCCGCCCGGGCGCGGCGGCGTAGATGCCGTCGGCGAGCCGCAGCGCCGCCGCCTCCCGCCGCGCGGCCTCCCCCAGCGCCGGATCGGCCAGCAGTTCACCGGCGACAGCGAGCCAGGCCGCGCGCCAGAGCGAGGGCGGCGCCGCGCGGGTGCGGGCGGCCGCGACGGCGTCGGCGACCGCCGCCCGCCCCGGCGGTCCCGCCCGGGCCAGCCGGCGCCGCAGGAGGCAGAGCAACAGCCGCACGTCGTCGGAGGCGGCGGCACGCAGCTGCGCGTCGGTCACGTCGCCCGGCCCGGCCGCGCCGAGCACGTCGGCCAGCACCGCGAGGTTCGCCGGTTCCGTGGGATCGGGGCCGGGCCGGGGCAGCCAGACCTCGGCGAGCTGGCGGCGCAGGGCCGGGGCGTACCGGTCGAGCACGCCGGACGTCGCTGCCAGGCGGGCGCCGGCGGCCGAGGCGGCCACCGCGGCGCGGGCCGCCTGGACGGTGGGCCAGCCGGCCCGCGAGTGCGCGGTCGGGACGACCTCCCCGGCCGCCGCGCAGCCGAGCTCGTGGGCGTAGAAGCGCACCTGCGGATCGGCCGGCGCGTCGTCCGGACGCGTGAAGCACCGCACCGGCGGCCGCAGGTCGCCGGCGCCCAGCCGGCGGGCCGCCGCGCCGAGCTGGTACGCCAGCGACAGGTCAGCGGCGTCCGGTCCGCCGGCGGGCACCGACATGTCCGGTGGCTGCGCGGCGAGCACCGCGGCGGTCTCGCGGACCCGGGCGGCGGCGAGGGCGGCGGCGCCGGCATCGAGACGGTCGTGCAGTGCCGCGGCCGTGATCAGGGCGGCCACCGTGGCGCCGAGCGGAAGGCCCCGGTCGGCGAGGGCGGCGGCGGTCGCGGCGACGACCTGCGACGGCACCGGGACGCCGAGCCGGACGGCGACGCCGACGGCGAGCGCGGTGCTGCCCCAGTCGCCGTCAGGGACGGTGCCCGAGGCGGCGTAGCGGTCTGCGCGGTAGAGCTCCGCCAGCGTCCGCGCGACGCGGTCCCGGTCGATCGGGGCGCCGAGCTGCTGGAGCATCCCGACGGCGAGATCCAGCTGGGCGACCGGCGGCAGGCCCTCGGGCGCGCGGCCGTCGAGGGCCGGGCCGATCCAGGCGGCGACCGAACCCGGGGCGAGCCCGTCGGTGCCGGCGCCGGTCGCCTCGGCCAGGCGCAGGTTCCAGGCGGAGGTGTAGAGCGAGAACGCCGGCGAGCGTGCGGCGGCGTCGACGAAGTACCCGCGCGCGCCGTCACGCACGAAGGAGTCCTCGAGGACGGTCCGCATGCCGGCGTCGCCCGGCGTGCCGGGCCCCGGGGGCACGGCCGGAGACACGGGCACGGACGGGAGCACGGACGGGGACGCGGACGGGGGCACCGACGGGGCCGGGGCATCGTGGCATGCCGTGAGCAGGGCCTGGGCGAGCAGGGCCTGGGCGAGCAGGGCCTGGGCGAGCAGGGCCTGGGCGAGCAGCAGCGCCACCGCCGCCCACCGGCCGCCGCGCGCGCTCACCGTGTCACCATCGGACCGGCAGCTCCTCGATGCCGCGGATCATCGTGCCGCCGCTCCACCGCAGTTCGTCCGCCGCGACCGCCAGCCGCAGGCCCGGCAGGCGGCGCAGCAGCGTCGCCAGCGCCACGGTCAGCTCGGCACGGGCGACCGATGCGCCGAGGCAGTGGTGGATGCCCGGGCCGAACGCGATGTGCGGGTTCGGCTGCCGGGCCAGGTCGAGCCGGTCCGCGTCGGCGAACACCGAGGGGTCCCGGTTCGCCGACGCGATCGCCGGGATGACCGCCTCGCCCGCGCACACCCGGGTCCCGCCCAGCCAGGTGTCGCGCACGGCGACCCGGATCGTGCCGCCGCTGACCGGCCCAGGCGTGTACCGCAACAGTTCCTCGACGGCCGTGGGGAGCAGCTCCGGCCGTTCCCGCAGCCGGTCCAGGTCCCCCGGCCGGGAGAGCAGCACCAGCAGCCCGTTGGCCAACGCGTTGCGGACCGGATGGTATCCGGCGGTCAGGATCGTCACACCGAGCGCGACCAGCTCCTCGTCGTCGAGCCGGCCCTCGGCCCGGTGCCGTGTCAGGCTGCTGAGCACGTCGTCGCCCGGCGCGGCCCGTTTGCGCGCGACCAGTTCGGCGAGCGCCTCGCGCAGCCGGGACCGGGCCGACTCGACCTCCTCGCGCTGCTCCGGAGCGATCCGCAGCGACGCCTCGATCAGCCGCACGAACTCCGCCAGGTCGCCGTCGGAGACGCCGAGCAGCTTGCAGATCGTCAGCAGCGGCAGCGGCTCGGCGAGGCCGGCCACCAGATCGGCGGGCGGGCCGGCCCGTACGATCGCCTCGACGAGGCCGGCGGTGCTGCGTTCCAGCCAAGGGCGCAGCCGCTCCACCCGGCCGCTGCTGAACTCCGGCGCCACCAGACGCCGCAGCCGGGTGTGCTCGGGCGGGTCCATCGCCATCATCGAGGCCGGTTCCGGCCGCGCCGGGCCGAGCCGGGGCGCTTCGGGCCGGGTGGTGGCGGCTCGGCTGAACGCGGGATCGGCGAGCATGGCCCGCACGTCCCGGTAGCGGGTCACCAGCCACGCCCGGTCTCCGGTCGGCAGCTCCACCTCGGCCAGGCCGGGCCGCTCGCGCAGCAGCGCGAACTGCGGCGGCGGTTCGGGCAGCGAAGGTGCGGGAAACGGGAACGCGAAGTGGTCGGCCTGGGTCATCGCACCACCCTCGGGTCGGCGTACGGGTGCGGCCGAGGCTGCCCCAGGTCGCTGGAGCGGGGGTCGAACCGGCCCCGGACAGCGGCTCGAGCCCGGGTCGAGCGGGGTACGGCCCGCCGCGGCGAGGCTCGGCCGGGACGAATCCAGCCCTGGAGGTGCCATGTCCGCTGCCGCAGAGCACGAGCCACCGCGGGATCTGCCGGCCTGCCCGTTCCCGTTCGCGCACCGGCCGGGGCTGGTGATGCCGGCCGAGTACGAGCGGCTGCGCCGTGAGGAACCCGTCAGCCGGGTCCGGCTGCCCTACGGTGAGGACGCCTGGTTGGTGGTGCGTCACCGCGACGTCCGCGAGGTGCTCGCCGGCCCGGCGTTCAGCCGCGCCGCCGCCGTCGGGCGGGACGCGCCCCGCATCACGCCGCAGGACTCCGGCGGCGGGATGCTCGACCTCGACCCGCCCGAGCACACCGCCCTGCGCCGGGTGGTGTCCGCCGCGTTCAGCGCCCGTCGTATCGCCGGGCTGGAGGCGACCGTCACCGCGACCGCCGAGGAGCTGCTGCGGCGGATGCTGGCCCAGGGGCCACCGGCCGACCTGCTCGCCGACTTCGCGCTGCCGCTGTCGGTACGCACGATCTGCGCGCTGCTCGGGGTGCCGGACGAGGACCACGACCGGGTCGCGTCGTCGTCGCGGGCCTTCCACTCGACCGGCGAGCTGCCGGTCGACGAGGTCGGGCGGCGGGTCCAGGCGACATTCGACCACCTGCACGGGCTGCTCACCGAGCGGGTGCACCGGCCGGGCCCCGGCCTGATCGGGGAGGTCGCCGGCGTGCTCGCCGGCGGCGACGGACCCGGCCCGGTCGAGCTGACCTGGCTGCTCGTCGGGCTGCTGGTCGCCGGCTACGAGTCGACCGCGACGCAGCTCGTCAACTCGGTGTACCTGCTGACGGCGGAGCCGGAGCGGATGCGGTGGCTGCGCGGGGACCGGGAGCGGATCGGGCCGGCGGTCGAGGAGCTGCTGCGGTACGTGCCGTTGCAGACCGCCGGCGTCTTCCCCCGCTACGCGACGCGTGACGTCACGCTCGGCGGTGTGGCGATCCGGCGGGGCGACGCGGTGCTCGTCGATCTGACCTCGGCCGACCGTGACGGCGACGTGTTCGCCGACCCGGACCGGCTCGACCTGGCCCGGCCGGCGAACCCGCACGTCGCGTTCGGCCACGGCGCCCACCACTGTCTCGGCGCCCCGCTGGCCCGGCTGGAGCTGCGAGTGGCGCTGACGGTGCTGCTGCACGGCGTGGCGGACCTGCGTCCGGCCGTGGCGCCGCAGCGGCTGCTCTGGCGGCGCACCAGCCTGGTGCGTGGGCCGGTCGCGTTGCCGGTGACCTGGACGGTGCCGGCTCAGTCGCCGGCTCAGGTCCCGGCTCAGTCGCCGGGATCCGGCTCGAACACCCGGTAGTGCGGCGCGACGCGGCGGTCCTGGAAGGGGCGCAGCGCGGACGGCCGCGCGGTGTGTTCCGGGCCCAGCTGCCAGGCCCGGAACGCATCCAGGGTCTCCCATTCGCTGAGGACGCAGTAGCCGTCCTCCCGCTCGGCGTCGCGCAGCAGCTCGCAGCCGAGCATGCCGGGCACCTTGCCGCCGGCCCAGTCGGTGGCACGGTATGCCTCGCGCAGCGCGGCGGCCCCGCCGGCCGCCGCGCGCAGGTACACGATCACGCGCACGGTGTGTGACGGCACGGTACCTCCCTCACCGCTGTTCATCGGTCACAGTTTCATCGGTCGCTGTCACTGGTAGGAGTACGGCGAGGTGATCAGCTGCCGCCACTGCTGCGGGTCGTGGCCGCGGACGATCAACGCTCCCTCCCGCTGCGCGATCTTGACGAGCTTGCCGGTGCTGTCGCGCACCGCTTCGGCGTCGAGGTCGAGCGGGAACACCGGGCGCTGCTGCGGGTCGAGGGCGAGCCCGTTGGGGATCGCATCGATCGCCAGCAGCACCGGCCCCGTCCGGGGCAGCCGCACCAGCACCGACTGGTGACCGGGGACGTGACCGCCGGACTCGATCAGCTCGATCCCGGGCACCAGCTCGGTGTCGCCGTCGACGAGGGAGTACCGCAGTCGCGGGTCGTCCCAGTGCGCGCGGGTGAGCTCGAAGCGCGGTACGGCGCCGGAGCGGGCCACGTCGTAGTGGGCCCGCTGGATGACGAACCGCGCGCCGGGGAACGAGTCGTGGTTGCCGGCGTGGTCGGGGTCGAGGTGGGAGCAGATCACGTACCGCACGTCGGCGGGCCGCACCCCGAGCAGTTCCAGCTGCGGCAGCAGCCGATGGTGCTCGTCGACCCGGAGCGGCCCGTCGGGCGGGCCGCCGGCCGGCGGGCCGGTGTCCACCAGCACCACGTCGCCGGCGTCGGTCACGATGAGGTAGCCGGGCACGGGCAGGTCCGCGCCGCGCACCATGCCCAGCAGGAGCAGATGAAGTTGCATGGGGGCCTCCATGTCGTTTCGTCACGGGTGCGGAATCACGGGTGCGGGATCACAGTGCGGGATCAGTCGGCCGGGGCGTCGGCGACGAGCCGCCGGACCTTGTGTTCGTCGAGGAATCCGGTGTGGTGGGCGGCGGCGATGAAGTCCTCGTCGCGCAGCACCGCCCGGAGCAGGCTGCGGGTGGTGTGCACGGCCGGCCCGGCGATGCGGAACTCCGCCAGCGCCCGGTCCATCCGCGCGATCGCCTGGTTCCGGTCCGGCGCCCAGGCGATCACCTTGGCCAGCAGCGAGTCGTACTCCGACGGGATCCGCCACGCCGGCCGTGCCTGACTGTCGACCCGCACGAACGGACCGCCCGGCGGCTCGAAGACGTCGATCAGCCCGGGTGCCGGCGCGAAGTCCCGCGCCGGGTCCTCCGCGTTGACCCGGCACTCGATGGCGACCCCCCGGGGCTGCACCTGCGACTGCTCGACCGACAACGGCAGGCCCGCGGCCACCCGGATCTGCTCGCGGACCAGGTCGATGCCGGTCACCGCCTCGGTGACCGGGTGCTCGACCTGGATCCGGCAATTGATCTCCATGAAATGGAACGTGTCGTCGTGCACCAGGAACTCGAACGTGCCGGCGCCGGCGTAACCGACTGCCTGTGCCCCCTGCACGGCCGCCGCGGTCATCCGGGCGACGAGGCCGCGCGGGATGCCGGGCGCCGGGCACTCCTCGATCAGCTTCTGCCGGCGCCGCTGCACCGAGCAGTCGCGCTCGCCCAGGTGCAGCACGGTGCCGTGGCCGTCGGCGAGCACCTGCACCTCGACGTGGCGTGCCTGCTCGCAGAACCGCTCCAGGTACACGCTGCCGTCCCGGAAGATCTTCCTGGCGGCGGCGCTCGTGCTGCGGTACACCGGCAGCAGCTCCTGCGGGGTGCGCACGACGCTCATACCGCGCCCGCCCCCGCCCGCGGCGGCCTTGATGATGAGCGGATAGCCCATGCGCGAGGCCACCTCCTGCACCTCGACCGCGCCGAGCACGGCCCGCTCACTGCCGGGCAGCACCGGCAGGCCGGCCTTCGCCATCAGGGCACGCGCCTCGGCCTTGTCGGCGAGCCGGGCCAGCACCGCCGGCGGAGGTCCGATGAAGACCAGGCCGTTGTCGGCGCAGATCTGCGCGAAGTCGGCGTCCTCGGACAGGAAGCCGTATCCCGGATGTACCGCCTGCGCACCGGTGCGCAGCGCGGCCTCCACCACGGCCGCGGCCGACAGGTAGCTGCGCTGCGACGCGCCCGGCCCGATCTGCACCGCCTCGTCGGCGGCGCGCACGAACGGCGCGTCACGGTCGGCCGTGGAGTACACGGCCACCGACTGGATGCCCATCTCCCGGCAGGTACGGATGACCCGCAGCGCGATCTCGCCGCGGTTGGCGACGAGGACCTTGTCGAAGACCCGCTCAGCCGAGGGCACCGGCATGCTCCTCCGTCGGCTCGAGCAGCAACAGCGGCTGGCCGTACTCCACCGGCTCGCCGTCGCCGACGAGGACGCCGGCGACCACACCGTCGCACACCGCCTCGACCGGATTCATCAGCTTCATCGCCTCCACGATGCCGACCTGCTGACCGGCCCGCACGAGGTCGCCGACCTCGACGAACGGCGCGGCGTCCGGCGCCGGACGCCGGTAGAACGTGCCGACGAGCGGTGCCTCCACCCGCACGGCCGCGGCGTCCGGCACCGCCGGCGTGCCCCGGTGCTCGACGCCCGGACCGCCCGGACCGCCCGGACCGGCCGGCCCAGCCGTCCCGGCCGGATCGGCGGCCGGGCCGGCCGGGGCCCACTCCACCTCGACCGAGGCGGCACCCACCGCGACGTGCACCCGCCGCGGCGGCGTCGCGCCGATCGCGGCGATCCGCGCGACGGTGCGGCCGAGTTCGGCCAGCACCCCGTCGTCGGTCCCGGTGGCCCGGCCGGCCCCGGGCTGCTCCACGTGCTGCGGCGCCTGCGCGTTCTGCTGTGTCACCGTGTTGTGTTGTGGCACCGCGTTCTGTTGTGGCACCGCGTTCTGGTGCACCGTTCCCACCCCCGCTCACCTCCCCGTCGCAGGCGCCCCGAAGGCGCCGAACCGGTCGCGCCGGCGCCGCACGAGCTCGTCGCGCGGTACGGTGCGCAACTCGCGCAGCGTCGCGACGAGTGCCCGGCGCAGCAGTTCGGCGGCCGCGGCCGGGTCGGTGTGCGCGCCGCCGGGCGGCTCCGGCACGATCCCGTCGATGACGCCCAGCCGCAGCAGGCTCACCGCGTCCAGGCAGAGCGCCTCGGCCGCGGCGGCCGCGGGCCCGGCGGTCTTCCACAGGATCGCGGCGCAGCCCTCCGGGCTGATGACCGAGTACGTGGCGCCCTCGAGGGCCAGGACACGGTCGGCCGCGGCCAGAGCGAGCGCGCCGCCGCTGCCGCCCTCGCCGATGACGGCCGCCACCACCGGTACGCGCAGGCTCCCCAGCAGCCGGATGCTCTCCGCCACCGCGATCGCCTGGCCCTGTTCCTCCGCCGCGATACCGGGGTCGGCGCCGGGCGTGTCGACGAGCGTGACCACCGGCACGCCGAGCCGCTCGGCCAGCCGCATGAGCCGGGCCGCCTTGCGGTGGCCCGCCGGCGACGCCATGCCGAAGCGGCGCCGGACCCGCTCGGCGACCGTGCGGCCCTTCTGGTGCCCGACCACCATGACGGGCATGCCGTCGAGCACGCCGAGACCGCCGACGACCGCCGGGCAGTCCGCGCCCGCCCGGTCGCCGTGCAGCTCGACAAAGCCGTCCAGCCAGCTGCCGACGTGATCCAGGGTCCCGGGCCGGCCGGTGTCGCGGGCCAGCTGGACGGTCTCCCACGCGGTGTGGGCCGGGCCGCCCGGCGGCCGTCGCAGCACCGGATCGGCCTCGGCCGCACCCCAGTCCGGGGGTCCCGGCCGCGTCGCGGCCAGCAGCCGCGCCAGGCCGGCGCGCAGTTCCTCACGTGGCCACACGTCGTCGATGAGCCCGTGTTTCAGCAGGAACTCCGCGGTCTGGAACCCCTCCGGCAGCCGCTGGCGGATCGTCTGCTCGATGACCCGCGCCCCGGCGAAGCCCATCCGGGCGCCGGGCTCGGCGACGATGACGTCGGCGAGCGTGGCGAACGAGGCGGCGACCCCGCCGTACGTCGGGTCGGTCACCAACGTCACGGTCAGCAGCCCGGCCTCCTGCAGCGCGGCCATCGCGTTGCTCGTCCGGGCCATCTGCATCAGGGCCAGCGGCCCTTCCTGCATCCGGGCACCGCCGGACGCCGTCACCAACAGCAGCGGCAGCCGCCGCTCCAGCGCCAGGCCGGCGGCCGCGGTGACGGCCTGGCCGGCGGCGGTGCCGAGGCTGCCGCCCATGAACCGGAAGTCCATCGCCGCCACGACCAGCGGATGGCCGCCGATCGTGCCGGTGGCGACGAGCACCGCGTCGGTCAGTCCGGTCTGCGCCCGCGCCCGCGCCAGCCGCTCCACGTACGGCACCACGTCGTGGAAGCCGAGCGGGTCGACCTGTGTGGCGGCGACCGGCTCCAGCCGGGCCGAACCGGGGTCCAGCAGCAGGTCCAGGCGCCGCTGCGCGGTGAGCGGAGCATGGAAGCCGCAGTCCGGGCACACGTCGTGCAGCCGAGTGAAACGCCGGCGGTACACCAGCGCCCGACACCGCGGGCAGGCCAGCCAGTCCAGCTTGGTGTCGCCCCTCGTGCCCGGTGGGCTGTAGGTCGTCGTCAACGGTCCTCCTCCCCGTGGCGGACGCCGCCGGCAGGCGGCTTCGACCGCCAGAACGTCTGATGCGGATACGCGACCCAGCCGACGTAGAAGAACCCCAGCTGGGTCAGGCCTTCCAGCACGCCGTAGCCGATGCATCGCAGCAGCCGCATCCAGGCGGGCGGGCCGGCCGGGTGGCTCACGCGCCGACCCGTTCGGCGGTGTACACGGCTTCGACCTGGTACACATCGAAAGAAACCGGCATCTCGGTGTCGCGGAACGGCCGCAGCGGCGCCGTGGCCGGCTTGTGGCCGCTGCTGCGTTCCCAGGCGAGGAACTTGTCCATGTCCGCCCAGGTGCTCGCCACCACGAACCGTCGTGTGTCGATGGATGAGCGCAGCAGTTCGTTGCCGAGCAGGCCGTCGACCTCGCGCAGTCGCTCGCTGACCTGGTGGTAGGCGGCCCGGATCGCCGGCTCGTCCTCCGTCAGGTGATGCACCAGCACCCGCACGAGACCGCTCATCCCTGCGCTGCCCACTGCTCATGCGTCCGCCCGTCGTTGTCGTGCGGCACGTGGGCCACCACCCGCATCGTGGTCATCTCGCCGCCGACGCGGTACGGATGCAGCAACTGCCGGTGCTCGACGTGGCGCCGGCTGGTCTCGAACTGCCGGAAGCTGGGCTCGTCCGACCAGTCGCTCGTGATGTAGTAGCTGTCCGGCTCGTCCACACTGCGCGCGAGCCACTGCCCGCGGTTGGCCGGATGCGAGGTGACCGAGTCGCCGACCTCGAGCCAGACCCGCTCGAACTCGTCGGTCATGCCGTCCCGGATCCTCATCTTGAGCATCACGCGGAACAGGACAGCGTCGCTCATCAGGAGATCCCCCCGTCGACGTGGATGGTGGCGCCGGTGACGTACCGGGAGAGGTCGCTGGCCAGCCACAGCACGGCACCGGCCACCTCCTCCGGGGTGCCGAGCCGGCCGAGCGCGGTCTTGTCGCTGTAGCGGCGCACCAGCGTCTCGCGCTGCTGCTCGGGCATCTCGTCGAGTGCCTCCGTCTCGATGACGCCCAGCGCGAGGACGTTGAACCGCAGGCCTTTGGCACCGAACTCCTTGGCCAGCGACCGGCTCAGGCCGCGCAGCGCGGCCTTGGTCGCCGTGTAGTGGGCGCGCAGCGGGATGCCGACCTCGGAGGACTTCGAGCCGATGCTGATCACCGAGGCGCCCGGCGCCAGCAGCGGCAGGGCGCCCTGGATGACCAGGTGGGCCGCGGTGAGGTTGGTGTCGATGACGCGGCGCCAGTCGTCCAGGCCGAGCTCGCCGTAGGGTGTGTGGGTGATCGCGCCGGCGTTGTTCACCACCAGGTGCAACTCGCCGAGATGGGTCCGGCACTCCCCCAGCAGCCGCTCGACGTCCTCGGGCCGGGTCAGGTCGGCGCACACGACCCGGTGCGTCCCGCCGGTCTCCTTGAGTTCCCGGCGCAGCGACTCCACCCGCTCGCCCTCGGTTCGGTAGCAGGTGACGACGTCCATGCCGGCACGGGCAAGGGCGAGCACGATGCCGCGGCCGACGCCGCGCGTGCCGCCGGTCACCAGCGCCTTGCGCCCCTGAATCTGCAGGTCCACTCTTTCCTCCAGTTCGGACTGTCGTTCGGTGTCACAGCACCAGGGCGAGGGCGAAGCAGTTGGCGGCCAGCGCCAGCACCGCCAGGCAGCAGCGGACGCTGTTCCACCGGCCCCACCGCTGCCTGCGCTCGAACAGCTCGGCGGGCGACGCGGCCAGTTGCTCGGCGCGTTCCTGCAGGCCGCGCACCCAGCGGTTGATCGGCACGTTCTTCGTCACCGACACGGCCACGGTGCACGCGGCCAGCAGCGCGCCCACCGCGAAACCGGCCCGCGGCCCGGACTCGCCGACCGTCACGGCCAGGGCGAGGTCGCCGGCCACGGTGCCGAGCAGGCAGATCGGCATGAAGGGGTCGTACCGCGTGGCGAAGAACGCGTGCGCATGCACGTACTGCGCCGGCGGCAGTGAGGCGAGCAGCGGATAGCCGCCCAGCTGAGCACCGACCAGGACGCCGCCGGCCAGCCCGCTCGCCAGCAGCACCAGGGGCGCGAGGACCGTGAGCATGGCGACCCCTCCCCGTCAGGATCCGACCGTGGCGCGCGCGGCGGCCTCGATCTTCTGCTGGATCAGCCGCATCTGCTTCGCCGTGTTGGTATTGAGCCGGTCGGTCATCGCGGCGTCGTCCAGCGGCGCTCCACGCTTCATCTCGAAGTCCTGGACCCAGCGCATCCGCACGCCGCCGTCGGCCTCGGTGTACTCCCAGAACAGGAACATGTACTTGAACGGGCCGGTCTCGATGCGCTGCGAGCGCACCGTGCGCGTCTCCGGGTCGGGTGTGCGCTCCGAGACCCAGCCCCACACCCGGCCGTTCTCGTCGGGCTGCAGCGCGAGGCGCAGCGTGATCGTGCCGTCGCGAACCCCGAGCACCTCGGCGACGGAGTACTCGTCGAACAGGCTGGTCCACGACGGGATGTCGTTGGTCATCCGCCACACCAGGTCCATGGGCGCCGCGATGACGACGGCGTTGTCGACGTGCCCCGCCACGTCAGGCCTCCGCCGCGCTGAGCCGCTGGCGCTCCAGCTGCTGCCCGACGAAGTCGACGACCGCGGCCGGGGTCGCGAGATCGAGGACGACCTCGTCGGGGATGGGCACCTGCCAGGTGCGGCTGATGTGGTTGGCCGCCTCCAGCACGGCCAGCGAGTCGTAGCCGAGCGCGGCCAGTTCGACGTCGGCGATGTCGCCGTCGAGGTCGACCTGCTCGTCGACGCCCGCGGTCGAGCGCATGGCGCTGCGGAAGTCGTCGAGGGTGAATGTGCGCATGTGTTGCCTCCTGTCGTGGGTCGCGGCCGTGCCGCGTGTGCTCATCCGTGCTCGGGGGCCCGCGCGCCGAGCACCAGCGCCGCGGTGAACCCGCCGTGGCCGCGGGCGATGACGACCGCGGTGCGGACCGCCCGCTGCCGCGGCTCGCCGAGGACCAGGTCGATGTCGTAGTCCGGCGCCATGCGCACCGGGGCGGCCACGTGCGGTACCACTCCGTCCCGCATCGCCATCAGTGCCCCGGCCACGTCCAGTGCCGCGCCACCGCCGTACAGCCGGCCGGTCAGCGTTTTCGGCGCGGTGACCGGCACCCCGCGCGGGCCGAACACCTCGGTGATCGCCTCGGCCTCGACGCGGTCCTGGACCGGGTCGGCGACCGCGTCGGCGAACACCACGTCCACCTGCTCGGCCCGGCACCGGGCGTCGTCCAGCGCCCGCCGCAGCACCCGGGCGAGCACGGGCGGGCGCCCGTGGCGGGAGCGGTCGAAGCCGGCCGCGTACCCGAGGATCGCGCCGTAGCCGTCGCCGGCGTCGCGGGCCCGGGCGGTGCCGGCCGCCTCGGTGACCAGGATCGCGCCGCCCTCACCGGGCAGGTACCCGCTCGCCCGCTCGTCGAAGGGCAGGTACGCCTCCTCCGCCCGCTCCGCGCGGGAGATCTGGCCGTTGGTCAGCTGGGCCACCAGGCTGTACGGGCTGAACGCGGCGTCGGTGCCGCCGGTGACCACCAGCCGGGTGCCGTCGCGCAGCAGGCGGCGCGCCTGCCCGATCGCGTCGAGACCGCCGGCCTGTTCGCAGCACAGCACGTCGCACGGGCCGCGCATGCCGTAGCGGATGGAGATCTGTCCCGTGGTCGCCGCGTAGAACCAGGCGATCGACTGGTACGCGCTGACCCACGACGGGCCTTCGCTGTACAGCCGCTGCATCTCGCGCTGGCCGAACTCGGTGCCGCCGGAGGAGCTCGACGTCACGACCGCCATCTCGTACTCGGGCAGGTCCTGTGGCCGCACGCCCGCGTCGTCGAGGGCCTGCGCCGCCGCGTACAGGGCCAGGTGCGTCCAGCGGTCGGTCTGCGGCAGCAGCCGGCCCGGCAGGTGCGCCGTGGCGTCGAAGCCCGGCACGAGGCCGCCGAGGCGCACCTGGTAGTCGGGGCCGCAACGCTCGTCGAGCGGCACGATCCCGCTCTTGCCGGCCAGCACCGCCTGCCAGTGCTCCTCGATGCTCAGCCCGGTCGGCGCGACCACGCCGATGCCCGTCACCACCGGCGTCTCGCGCGGCCGCTGCTGCGTCGCCACTGTGTGGTCCCCCGCTCTCGTCCACCGTCGGTGGGTCGCGTCCGGTCGTGTGTTCATCGCCGGACCAGCAGCATGGCGCTCTGGAATCCGCCGAACCCGCTGCCGACGCTGAGCACGGTGCGCATGCGGTGCTCCCGCGCGGTCAGCGGCACGTAGTCCAGGTCGCACTCGGCGTCGCGGTGGTGCAGGTTCGCCGTCGGCGGCACGACCTGGTGCGCCAGCGCCAGCGCGCACGCCGCCACCTCGATCGAGCCGATCGCGCCGAGCGAGTGTCCGACCATGGACTTGATGGAGCTGACCGGCACGCGGTACGCGCGGTCGCCGAGGCTGCGCTTGAACGCCGCCGTCTCGTGGCGGTCGTTCTGCTTGGTGCCCGAGCCGTGCGCGTTGACGTAGTCCACCGCGTCCGGGTCGAGACGCGCGCGGTCCAGTGCCTGGCGGATCGCCTCGGCCATCTCCCGGCCGTCGGGTTTGAGGCCGGTCATGTGGAAGGCGTTGCTGCGCGAGGCGAAGCCGGCGACCTCGGCGTAGATGCGCGCGCCGCGCCGCCGTGCCGCCTGCTCCTCCTCCAGTACCAGGGCCGCGGCGCCCTCGCCGAGCACGAACCCGTCGCGCTTGGCGTCGAACGGCCGCGAGGCGTGCTCCGGGTCGCCGTTGTTCGCCGTGGTCGCCTTGATGGCGTCGAAGCAGGCGGACGTGATCGGGGAGATCGGCGCGTCGGTGGCGCCGGCCACGACCACGTCGGCGGAGCCCTCGGCGATCAGCGCCGCGCCGCGGCCGACCGCGTCGAGGCCCGAGGTGCAGCCGGTCGAGGTCAGCGACACCGGGCCCTCCGCGCCGACGGTGTCCGCGACCTCGGCGGCGAGGGTGCTGGGCACCATGTAGCCGTAGAGGTGCGGCACGCCGTAGGACTGGTCGACGAGCCACTGGCGGCCGCTGTCGGACAGCACCGCGTACTCCTCCTCGAGACCGGTGGTGCATCCGACCGCGCTGCCGAACGACACCGCCAACCGTTCGGCCGCCAGACGCTCCACGTCGACGCCGCTGTCGGCCACGGCCTCCCGCGTGGCCACGACCGCGAACTGCGCGGCCCGGTCCATGCGCCGCACCTCGCGCGGCGTCAGCCCGTGCGCGAGCGGGTCGAAGTCGCACTCGGCCGCCACCCGCGAACGGAACCCCGCCGGGTCGAAGAAGCTGATGGTGCGGGTGGCGGTACGCCCCGCACACAGCAGCTCCCAGAAGGCGTCCCGGCCGATGCCGCCCGGCGCGATCACGCCCACGCCGGTGATCACGGCACGGCGCTGCGAGCCGTCCATCACGCACCGCCGACCGCGGGGTTCGGCACCGCCGCGTCGAGCGGGGTCTCGGTGTCGACGTGGCCGAGTTCGGGCCGGGGTGCCAAGGGCGAGAGGTGGAACACCACACGCGCCTCGGTACCGCCGGCGTTGCGCAGGCGGTGCCGCACGCCGATCGGCACGAACAGGCTGTCACCGGCGGTCAGCGCCACCGGCTCGCCGTCCAGGGCCATCTCCAGCTCGCCGGCGACGACGTGCAGGAACTCCTCCGAGTACGGGTGGTAGTGCTCGGTGACGTACTCGCCCGGTCCCAGGGCGAGCACCCCGCCGAACCCGGACGTCGAGCCGACCGTGCGCGGGCTGAGGGTGACCCGCAGGTCACCGCCGCGGCGGGTGTTGGCCGCCACGGCCGCCGCGGCCACCCGGCCGACCGGTCCGCCCGCCATCAGGACCGCCCCGATTCCGGCGTCCACACGTAGAAGGGCTGCGCCATCGCATCCTTCGGCTCTTTCCAGTTCGGGTCGTACGGCGAGATGTACGCACCGAGCTTGCGGTTCACGTCCTGGTACTCGTCGCTGCCGCGGGCCCGGTAGAGATTCGGTGAAATGTCGTGGTCGGCCTCGACCAGATGGAAATAGAGATCATGGAACCGAAACAGGGTCCGCCGGGTGACGCCGATTCTCGCGGGCAGTTCCGTGCGGTCGGACTCGGCGAACACATCGGCGACCGCGTCGGCGTTGTTCGGGTCCATCCTGGCCACGATGAGAGTGCGATGCACCGCATACCTCCTGGAAGCGTCGTCGCTGTGCACATGACGGTTCCAAAAGGTGCTTGATACGCGGTCGAAGCGATGACGAGCCGGGCTCGACCGGGCTACCAACGGCCCGGCGGGCCGGCCTCCCGGCAGGACAGCAGGAACGCCTGACCGTCGAACAGGACCAGCTCGAGGTCGAGGTCGGCGCCGGCGCGGCGGGCCGCCGCCTCGGCGTCGGCCGCCAGCCGCAGGACGGTCTCCTCGCTGAGCACCTCGGTGTAGCGGCGCTCGTCCTGCACCGCCACGGTGAGCATGCCGGCCGGTGTGCAGGTGGTGGAGGTGGGCTTGTCGACGACCACGACCCGGTCGAGCCGCCACACGTCCCGGCGCACCTCGAACGCGTCGAAGTGCACCGGATCGTCGAGCTCCTCGGCCAGGCCCAGGCAGGCGGCCAGGCGGATCAGCGGATCGTCGCGGACCACCCGGATGCGCACGGTCTGGTCGGCCGGGACGGTCTTCTGCAACGCGATCACGAGGCGGTCGTGGTGCCGCCAGGAGCGCAGGCGGGCGGCATACGAGACCAGTTCCAGCAGGCCGTCCGGGACCGCGGCGGGGTCCAGGTTGTGCAGGCTCGGTTCCACGGGCAGGTCGTCGGCGCCGGGACGCAGCAGCCAGGCCCGCATCGACACCGCGCCGGCGATGGCCAGGCTCAGGTCGGCGTAGGCGCCGGTCGAGCCCGACAGTGCCGAGACGGTCCAGCCGGCCATCTCGGCGCTGATCACCAGCGTCTGCGGAACGGCGAATGCTTCCGACTGCCGGCTGAGCGCGACGAGATCAGCGCCGACGAAATTCCGTGACCTGCATTGCGGATCGGTGAGCGGCACCTGGAACCACACGGTCATGTCGGCGGCACCCCCTTGTCGGGACGATAACACATATAACACAACGGTATTGACTCTGATATCTGCCGACAATGGCGCATTTCCCCGCGTCACGATCATTCCGGCACAATGCGCGGACGTACCATTCTGCCGGGACGCGCCGATGCCGGCGGTGCCGCTTCAGTGCCCGTCGAGCCGCACCCGAGCGACCGGAGCGAATCTGCGTCGGCGACTCGCACCGGGCGAGCGCTGACGAATCCTGAAAGAGTTCCCATGTTGAACAGACGGCAGGTACTGGCCGCGGGCGTCCTCACCGCCGGTTTCGCTTCCACGCCGCTGCTGCGCGCGACCAGCCGCGCGGCGGCACCCGCAGAGCCCTTCTCGGTCCGGATGCCGGTGCCGCCGGTGCTGCGCCCCGCCGCACGGCTGCCCGGCTGTGCGATCTACCACCTCACGATGCGGGAGGCGCCGGTGGAGATCCTGCCCGGGCGCCACACCACTGTGCGCACCTTCGACGGTTCGTTCCCCGGGCCGACCATCCGGGCCCGCCGCGGCGAGACGGTCATCGTCCGCCAGACCAACAAGCTCGACGTGCCGGCCGCGGTCCACCTGCACGGCGGCCACGTCGAGCCGCAGCACGACGGCCACCCGATGGACGTCATCGCCCCGGGCGACTCGCGCACCTACGTGTATCCGAACCGGCAGCGCGCCGCGGCGCTGTGGTACCACGACCACGCACACCATCTCGAGGCGGAGAACGTCTACCGCGGGCTGGCCGGGCTGTACCTGCTCACCGACCCGGAGGAGGAGCGGCTGGGCCTGCCGCGCGGCGAGTACGAGCTGCCGCTGCTGCTGCGCGGCGCCAACCTCGCCGAGGACGGCACACTGATCTACGACGCGACGGATGTGCAGGGCCCGGACCACGGCACCACGCTGGTCAACGGCCGGCCCACGCCGTACCTTCCGGTGGCGGCACGGCGGTACCGGTTCCGCATCGCCAACGTCTCCAGCGGTCACGCATACGTGCTGAAGCTGCGCGACGGCTCGGAGATGATCCAGATCGGCACCGACGGCGGCCTGCTGCCCGAGCCGGTCCGCACCGGCGCGGTGTCGGTGTGGTCGGCGGAGCGCGCCGACGTGGTCATCGACTTCTCCCGGTACCCGGTCGGCAGCCGCGTGTACCTCGACAACACGGCGCTGTTCGGCGGTGAGACACGCGACGTGCTGCGCTTCGACGTCGTGCGCGAGGCGCGGGACGACAGCCGGGTCCCGGAGCGCCTCGTGCCGCTGGAGGACCTCGGCCCGGCGGCCACCACGCGGACGTTCGCGCTGAGCTTCGATCTGGCCACCGGTCGGTACCTCATCAACGGCGCGGTGTTCGACCCGGACCGGGTGGACGCCCGGCCGCGGCTCGGTGTGCCGGAGATCTGGGAGATCACCAACTCCGACACACGCATCCCGATCCCGCACACCTTCCACACGCACCTCGAGCAGTTCCGGATTCTCGACCGCAACGGTGTCGCGCCGCCGGCCGCCGAGCGGGGCCGCAAGGACACCCTCACCGTGCACCCCGGGGAGACCGTCCGTATCAAGGTCCGGTTCAGCACGTACACCGGGCGATACGTGTTCCACTGCCACATGCTGGAGCACTCCGCGCACGCCATGATGGGGCAGTTGCAGATCGAGCCCTGAGCCGCCGGTCGCCGCGCCGCCGGGCCAGCACGATGCCGTGGGCCCGGCGGCGCCGCCGTGTCGCGTCACGGGTGGGTCAGTACAGCGTGACCAGCTTCCAGAAGCCCTGCAGCGCGCCCTTCACCCAGGTGCCGCGGTCGTACATGAAGCTCGCCAGCGCGTACCGGCCTGCGGGCAGGTCGGCCACGAGATCCCCGCACCGCCCGGGCGACAGCGGCGCGAGCCCGCGCGGCTGGCCGGTCACGACGCCGTCCGGCGGGGTCCTGCCGTCGCGCAGCGCCGCGAAGAACGCGGCCACGTCGACCGCCGTGACGCCGGGCCCCAGCGGCAGCAGCGTGAGCTCGTTGAGCTGCGCGGTAAGGTTCGTCACCCGCCACCGGCCGCGGGCCGGGAGCCGGTCCGGTGCCAGGTACCCGGAGGACGGCCCGCGGCCGTGCATCACGACCCGCGCCGCCGCCGCCGGGGCCGGCACCGGCCGGTCCGAGGTCACGTCGAGCGTCGCCATGCTGGCAGCCGCGTAGGGAGTGCGGATGGAGGGGTAGTTGAAGACGCGGTACCGTCCGGGCGCCAGATAGGCGCCGGTCCGTACCGGCGTCACGGCGGTGACCGTGGCACCGCCCAGGTAGTCGGCCTGACGGTCGTTGAGCAGAATCGCGCGGTGGCTCACCTCCGGGTCCGGCGAGTAGGCATCGGCGTAGTTGCGCAGGTACGCGTCCACGTCGACGCCGTCGTGCAGGCGCAGCAACCCGGCCGAGGCTCCGGCCGCGACGGTCGTCGTCACCTCCAGCTCGACGAGGCCGCCGGGCACCCGCGCGGGCGTGAGCACCACCCGGTCGTCGCGGACGTCGACGCGGACACGCGCCGGGTGCCGGGCGGGTTGCCACGGCACGGCCGCCGCCGCGGGACCGGGCCCGCGGACCAGCGGCGCGGCGAGCGCGGCGCCGGCCGCGGCGATGAGCGTCCGGCGCCGGGCGGTTCCGGTGGTACCGGTGATGGGATCGGTGACGGAATCGGTGATGGGATCGATGGCAGGCACTGGCAACTCCTCGATGTCGGGCGGCCGGGTCAGCCCACGGCGACGCCGGTCGCGTTCACCGCGAGAGCGGCGAGGGCGAGCACGGTGCGCAGCAGGTGCCAGCGCCGCCACGCCGGCCGCGGGTCGGTCCAGTCGGCCGGCAGACGGCTCGGGGTCAGGCTCTTCACCGACCGGTTGAGCGGCACGTTGCACAGGTGCGAGACCGCCGAGACGAGCAGCAGCAGGACAGCGCCGGTCAGCCCGAGCACGGTGCGGGGCGTCGAGTCGGCGGTAGCGGCGAGGACGAGATCCAGCACCGCCGATCCGAGCACGATGACGGGCATGGTCGGGTCCCAGTTGCGGCCGAGCATCTGATGCGTGTAGACGTACCGGTCGGCGGGCATCTCGGCCAGCGCCGGCACGACGCTGAGCGCCACCGCGAACAGCACGCCGGCCGTGACACCGCTGCCGAGCAGCACCGCGACGGCGAGCACGTCGGCACTCATCGGCCCGCCCCCGTCGCGTGGCGGGCGACGCTCATGCCGAGGTGGGATGGGTGTCGGCGCTGAGCTGCGAGATGCAACGCATCGCCGCGTTGCGGAAGTACTGCTGGAAACCTTCGGCGCTGCCGGTGTCCCGGCGCGCGGCCAGGAACGGCGCGAGCTCCCGCTCCAGCAGGTGGACGCCCTCCTGGCGGCCCATGTGCCGGCCGATCGCGGCGAAGTCGCCCTCGTAGTGGATGACCCGCACCATCACGGTGTCCTTGATGAACACGGCGGTGCCGAGCAGCCGGCCGGCCTCCCGGCCGTCCTCGTCGCGCAGGACCGGGGTGTCCACGCGCTTGAACCGGGCGAAGATGTCGGCGATCTCGTCCTCGTGCCCGGGCTTGACCTCGTAGGTGATTGCGGCGTACGGCATCAGATACCTCCGTCGATGGTGAGATTCGCTCCCGTCACGTAGCGGGAGGCGTCGCCGGCCAGGAAGAGCACCGGGCCGGCGATGTCCTCGGCCCGCGCGAGGCGGCCGAGGGCGGTCATGCGGACGAGGTGCTGCACCACCGGGGGCGGCGGTGCGTGCTCGTCGTCGAGGACCGGTCCGGGCGACACCAGGTTGACCCGGATGCCGCGCGAGCCCAGCTCACGCGACAACGCCCGGGTGAAACCGACGAGCGCGGCCTTCGAGGCGCTGTAGTGCACGGCGTTGGGGCGTCCGCGGAGTGCGGCCGCGGCGCCGATGTTGACGATCGAGGCACCGTCGGCGAGCTGGCCGAGGAGCGCCTGGGTCACCAGGAACGCCGAGGTGACGTTGTGGTCGAACAGCCGCCGCCACTCCGGGTCGTCGAGCTCGTCCAGCGGCGCGGAGCCGTCGACGCCGACGTTGTTGACCAGGACGTCCAGCCCGCCCAGCTCCCGCTTGCACGCCTCCGCGAGCTCGTTGACCTCCTCGCGCCGTGTCACGTCGGCCCGCACGCACACGACGCCGGTGTCCGCCAGCGCGGCCGGTGGCCGGCCGCGCTGGCATGTCACCACCCTCGCACCGGCGGCGGCGAACGCCGACGCGACCGTCAGCCCGATACCGCGGCCAGCGCCGGTAACGAGCACCCGCTTGCCTGTCAGTCCCTGTTCCACGCCGTCCCACTCCCCTGCCGTCGGTCACGTTCATCGTGGTCGACGGGGGTCGTGGAGTGCTCAAGGCCGGATGGAGACGGAGAGGCCGAACTGGTGCTCGTCCAGGTCGTCATGCTGCGGCGCCCGGCGGGCGAGCATGCCGGCCACCTCGATCAGCGGGCGGCGGAAGCGGTAGCGGAACTGGTCGAACGCGCCGCCGCCGGCCGTGTCGACGACCTCGGCCAGGTGATGATCGACCAGTTCCTCGAGCATCAGCTCGGCCTGGTCCTCGTCGACGCCGAGCTCGCTCGCCGCGACGCTGGCCGAGACCGGCTGCTGCAGGGCGGCCAGCCGCGGGAAGGCGTGCTGCGTGGCCGGCGGCAGCAGCCGCAGCGTCCGGCAGGTGCTCGGATACAGGCCGAAGCCGTCCGACAGCAGGTTGCGCGGACGCGGCAGCTCGCCGCGCAGGCAGCTCACCAACCGGCCGAAGGACCAGTGCGGGCGCATCTCCAGCACCATCGCGCTGGTACGCAGGGCGCGCGGCAGACCGTCGCACAGGTCGACCAGCTCGCGCGCGCCCTCGGTGTCGCGGGCGATGCGCCGCCGCCCGAGCACGCTCATCAGCAGCCGCAGTCCCCCGGACGGGCTCAGCGACGGCACCGTGACGATCTTCGTGATCGACGGGTGGACGAGCCTGCGGGTGCTGCTGATGACGGCGGCACACGCCTCACCGGTCGGCAGCAGCGGGCGGATCTGGTCCCAGCCGACGGCGTCGTCGAGCACCACCAGCGCCTTGCGGTCGTCGGTCCACTTGCGGTACGTGCTGACGCGGTCCTCCATCGACGCGGGGATCTCGGCGTCGGGGCCGCCGATGGCGAGAAGGAAGTTCTCCAGCACCGTGAACGGCGACATCGGCGTGCCGTCCGGCCTGGTCAACTCGGCGAAGAGCTGCCCGTCCGGGTAGTCGCGGCGGATACGGTGCGCGAAGTGCAGGCAGAACGTCGACTTGCCGGAGCCGGGAGCGCCGACCGCGACGATCACCGGAGTGGCCAGCCCGGCGGTGCGGGCGACGGCCTGCTGCGCCATGGTCAGCTCGGCGCTGCGCTCGATGGTGTTCGACACGTCGGGCGGCAGCTGGTTGGGACTGCGGCCGGGCGGCGGCCCGGTCACCACGATCGCGCTCTGCTGGGGCGGGTCCAGCTTCGGGTCGGCCGCGAGCACCGAGCGGTGCAGGGCCTGCAGCTGGGGTGAGGGTTCGAGCCCCAGCTCGTCACTGAGCGCCTCGCGGGCCCGCTGGTAGGCCCGCAGCGCGTCGGACCGGCGTCCGGAGCGGTACAGCGCCAGGATCAGTTTCGCCTGGAATCCCTCGTTGATCGGCTCGTGCGCGACCAGCCCGGTCAGCTCGCCGATCAGCTCGTGGTGCCGGCCGAGCGCCAGGTCCGCGGTGATGCGCTGCTCGACCACGCTCTTGCGCAGCTCCTCCAGCCAGATGGCGGTGGCGTGCAGCACCGGGCCGACGCCGACGTCGCTGAACGCCGGCCCCCGCCACATCCGCAGCGCGTCGCGGAGCGTCTCCGCGGTGCGGTCCCACTCGCCGGCGTCGGCCTGCGCCCGCCCCTGGTCCGACAGCCGGGCGAAGCGGTTGGCGTCCAGCGCGTCGGGCTCCAGCGTGAGCATGTACCCGCTGGGCGAGGTGCGCAGCAGCGGCGGCTCGCCGGTGTCGCCCGAGGCGGCACCCGGCCTGCCGCCCAACCGGTGCAGCTTGCGCAGCTGGTAGACGTATGTCTGCAGGGTGGTGGTGGCGCTCAGCGGTGGCCGGTCTTCCCACAGTTCCTCGATGAGCTGGTCGTTGCGCACCACCGAGTTGGCGTGCACGGCGAGCAGAGCGAAGACCTGGCGCAGCTTGGGCGCCGAGGGAACCACTCTGTCGTCGTTCTGGAACACCTCGAACGGGCCCAGAATATTGGTCCGCAACGACGGCAGGGAACGCGACGGAGCCACGCCGTAGGTGCCCCAGGTTTCTTCGCCGCCGTCGGAACGCCCGCCATCATGATCGTTTGTCTGAGATCCCCCGTACACACGATCCCCTCTCACGACGTTCAGCAATCGACCGGCGACCATGATATCGGGATCCGTATATCTGTTGGTTACCCGTTAATGTGACTTTGAATTTTTTTCAGATACCGCGATCTGTCATCGGCAATCGACCACGGCACACCGCACGATCGGGTCGACTCAGTCCGCCGGCACGGTCGCCGGAGAGGCCCAGTCGACGCTGTACCGGTGAATCCAGGCGAGCGAGTGCGCGCCCCCCTCGGCGTGCCCGCGCAGGATCGCGGGCAGTTTGCGGTCCCGCACGATCCGGGCGATCCCGCGCACCGACTTGAAGCGGCTGGACCGGTCCCCCTGGGCGACGACCCGCTGCACCCGGTCGCGGCGGACCCGCTCGAACAGCGCGAACGCGGCCTCCGGTCCCGGCTCGTCACGCAGGCACTTCGCCAACGTCACCGCGTCCTCGAACGCCATCGACGCACCCTGCCCGGCCGCCGGGGAGGCGGCATGGGCGGCGTCGCCGACGAGGACCACCCGGCCGCGCCACCACGTCGGCACCGGCGGCAGGTCATAGGCGTTGCTCGCGGCGATCACCGCCGTGGCGCGGATGATCTCCGCGGCCGGCGTGGCGTCCACGGCAAACAGCCTCGACAGCCGGCGCCGCCATTCGTCGCCGCTCACCGCGGCGAGGCCGGCGTGGCTCAGATGCCGGCGGCTGCGCGGATTGGCGAACCACCACACTTCACCGGACGGGCTGACCGTGTATCCGCAAAATGATCGTTTGCCGAACACCATGTGATATGTTCCCGGCCGCAGCGGAATGGCCGCTTCGCGGGTAAATCCTCCAACATTCAACAATCCCGAGTACCGCGCGACCGGATTGTCCGGGTCGATCAGCGCACGCACGGTGGAATGCACGCCGTCCGCTCCGACGAGGATGTCACCGGAGACGACCGAGCCGTCGTCGAAGTCAGCCGTGACGGCATCGCCGACCTGGCGTATGCCGACCAGCCGGCGGCCGGTGACGAGCGGGATGCCGCGCTCGTCGAGCACCTGGCGCAGGTTCTGCGACAGCGCCGCGCGTTTCAGCGTGTGCGTCACGGTGCCGTCGGGCCGCTCGCCGCCCACCGACACGGTGCTCATCGGGGTGCCGTCGCCGAGGAAGAAGGTGATGTCCCGGGTCGGGAACCCGCCGGCGAGCACCTCGCCGTCGATGCCGAGCGCCCGCAGCGCCGACACACCGTTGACCGCGACGGTCAGATACGTGCCACGCGCCTGCGCGACCGGCACGTCCGCGGGCTGAGCGTCGTAGACGACCGGCGACAGGCCGGCCCGCTGCAGCCCCACGGCGGTCGCCGGCCCGGCGATGCCCCCGCCGACGATGATTGCCTTCATACGCGTCCCTCCGTAACTTCTCGCGGCCGAAACGTCACACCGCGCGGTTGGGGGCGCGATCCAGCGGCGGTGGAAGGACCACCTTGCCCGGCGTCACCGCGGCTTGAGACCGGCCGCGGACACTGTGTGCCCGCGACGTCGACCAGGGAGGTGCCGTGATCCTCGTGACCGGCGCGACCGGCACCATCGGCACCGCCGTGCTCCGCGTGCTCACGCAGCGGGGCGTGCCCGCGCGGGCGCTGACCCGCCGGCCCCCGCCCGCGTCGACCCCGGGTGTCGAGTGGGTGCGGGGCGACCTGACCGACCCCGAGTCGCTGCGCCCGGCGCTGCGCGGGGTGACCCGGCTGTTGCTGTTCCCGGTGCCCGGCGCGCCGGAGGCGCTGCTGGCCGCGGGCGGCGGGGACCGTCACGTCGTGCTGCTGTCGTCCGGCTCGGTCCGCGACGACACAGCCATACCGGACGATACAGCCATACCGGACGGCACAGCCGGGCCGGACCGCGCGGCAGCGGCAGGCGGCGCGATCGCGGCCCGGCACGCGCGGATCGAGCAAGCCGTCGTGCGGGCCGGGATGTCGTGGTCGTTCGTGCGGCCGCGCGGGCTGGCCGCCAACGCGCTGTGGTGGGTGCCGCAGGTTCGCGCCGGCGACGTGGTGCGGGTGCCGTACCCGCAGGCCGGCGCGGCGCCCGTGCACGAGCGCGACGTCGCCGAGGTCGCCGCCCTGGCGCTGTGCACGACGCTGCTGGACGGCGCCCGCCCGGTGGTCACCGGCCCGCGGACACTGACCCAGCGCCGCCAGGTCGAGCTGCTCGGCGAGGCCCTCGGCCGGGCGCTGCGCACCGAGGCGCTGCCCCTGCCGCAGGCCCGGGAGCGGCTGCTGCGCGGCATGCCGCCGGACCTGGCCGATGCGCTGCTGGCCTACGAGGCGGCCACGGTCATGGATCCGGTCCGGCCCACCGACACCGTGCCGCGGTTGCTCGGACGCCCCGCGCTGCCGTTCGGCCGCTGGGTGCGCGACCACCTCGACGCCTTCCGGGGCCGGCCGCAGAGCACCGGCCCCGGGACGCCTCAGCGCTGATAGGCGGCGACCGGACGCCGCCGGACCAGCTCGGCCACCCGCCGTCGCGTCCGCTCCACCACCTGCGGCGCGAGCTCGTAGCGCAGGTCGTCGACGGGCCGCACCGCCGCGAGCACGTCGGCGACCAGCGCCGCGCACTCGTCGACGTCCGCGCCGGTGAAGCGGCGCTGGGCCAGCATGTTGGTGCCCAGCCGCAGCCCGCTGGTCACGGTGGCGGGTTTGCGGTCGCCGGGCAACTGGTTCTTGTTGGCCAGAACGCCGCACTCCTGCAGCGCCGCCTCGGCCACCGCCCCGGTCATCCCCGCGGCGAGGACGTCCACGAGCACGATGTGGTTGTCCGTGCCGCCGGTCAGGATCCGGTGCCCCCGCACGGCCAGCCCGGCGGCCAGCCGCCGGGCGCCGGCCACGATGGCCCGCGCCGTCTCCGTGAACTCGGGCCGGGCCAACAGATCGAACGCCCGTGCCTTGGCCGCGATCCCGGCCGGGTTCGGGGTGCCCTGCAGCCGCGGGAAGACACCGCGCTGCATCAGGTCGGCGAGCGTGCCCCGCCCGTCCGGGCTCGGCGCGTCCGCGTCGCGCCCGAGCAGGATCAGCCCGCCGCGCGGCCCGCCGAGCTGCTTGTACGTGCTGGCGGTGGTCACGTGCGCGACGTCGATGGGGCTCGGGTGCACGCCGGCGGCGACGAGGCCGGCGATGTGCGAGACGTCGGCCAGCAGCCACGCGCCCACGGCGTCCGCGACGGCCCTGAACCGGGCGTAGTCGATGATGCGCGGGTAGGCGCTGGCCCCCGCGACGATCAGCTTCGGCCGGTGCTCGTGGGCGAGCTCGGCCATGCGCTCGTAGTCGATCCAACCGGCCGGGGTGAGGCCGTAGTGCACGGCGTTGAGGTACCGCCCGGTGACCGACACCGACGAGCCGTGGGTGAGGTGGCCGCCCGCGGACAGCGCCAGACCGAGCAGGGTGTCGCCGGGGGCCAGCAGGGTGAACAGGACCGTCAGGTTCGCCGAGGAGCACGAGTGCGGCTGGACGTTGGCGTACCGGGCGCCGAACGCCCGCATGGCCCGCTCGACGGCGAGTCGCTCGATCGCGTCGAACTGGCGGGTGCCGGGATGGTACCGCGCGCCCGGATAGCCCTCCGCGGTCACGTTGGACAGCGCCGAGCCGGCGGCGAAGAGCACCGTCGGGTCCTCGATGCTCGCGTAGGCGACCAGGGGCAGCATGTCGTTCTGGTACCGGACCTCGTCGTCGAGCAGCCCGGCGAGCACCGGGTCGTCCCGGCGCAGCTGGTCGGCGCCGCGCTGCAGCAGTTCTCCCTGGCTGAGGGTCGACCCGGCCGGACGGTCGGTGCGCACCACCGTCATCGCGCGGCCCTCCCGTCCCGCGCAGCGGTGGCGTGCAGCAGATGGACGCTGCCGCCGGCGAAGGACGGGTCCTGCCCCACCTCGACGGTGTAGCCGCGCTCACGCAGCAGCCGGACCACCCGGTCCAGCTGCCCGTCGATGTCGTGCACCTCGGCCACGACCGCGCCGATCAGTGGCCAGTGCCCGGCGTCGATGCCGCACAGCACGTCCCACTCGGCCCGCTCGACGTCGACCTTGAGCAGGTCGACCCGGTCGATCCCCGCGCGCCGCAACAGGGTGGACAGCCGGACGACAGGGACGGTCACGCGGCTGCTGCCGGCCCGCAGCGAGGTCAGGAACCCCTGCTGCTCCCGGGCCGGCACGCCGCCGTGGGTCATCACCGCGGTCACGTTGCGGCGGTCGTCGTCCTCGTCGGCGTACATCGTGGACATCGAGGTGCTGTTCGGGTAGTACTCGAACGTCGCGGTGCCGTCCCGGTCACCGACGGCGGCGTGGATCGCCGTGGCACCCGGCACGTAACGCTCCAGGTTCCGGCGCAGACACTCGAACGTGGCCGGCGCCGCCTCAACCGCGTAGATGCGCGCGTCCGGCAGCCGGTCGGCGAAGCACAGCGCGGAGAGCCCGATGTGGGCGCCGACGTCGACGATCACGGCGTCCGCGGGCAGTGCGGCGGCGGCTCGGGTGTACATCCCGTCGCCGGACACCTCCCGCCAGAGCACCTCCACCTCCCAGGGGTTCGCGGTGGCGACCGTCCGCCCGTCGGGCAGGCCGACCTCGGCCGGCGGCGTGCTGGTTGTCATTGGCTCGCTCCTCTGGTTGTGCCGACCGGCGGCGTCCAGGTGGTGGCGACGAGCGACGCCGCCCACGCCGCCGCGGCCTGCCAGTCGATGCGGAAGACGTTCGTCGAGACGGATTGCAGGTCGTCGAGGTAGCAGGCGGCGCCGGCGCAGCCCGCGAGGCGCTGCCCGGACATCCAGTCGAACAGCGTCGCGGTGGGGCCGGCCGCGACCGTGCCGGGCGGCGCGCCCGGACGGCGCGGATCGAGCTGGTGGATCCAGACGTTGCTGAACTGGTTGCGCGCGGCGCGGCTGCCGTACCCGGTGACGTACGACGTGTTGACCGGGTTGCGGCCGAGCAGGTAGCCGAAACCGCCGAGCAGGCCGTCGCGGAAGCGCCGCTGCCGGGTCAGGTCGAAGGCGGTGCCGAGCACCACCAGTGCGTTGAGCACCTGACCGTTGGAGCCGAACGCATACCCGGCGGCGGGCGCGTACGGGGAGCCGTACGGGTCACGCTGCTGCGCGTCGAGGTAGCGCTCGGCGCCGGCGACCACGGAGGCCCGCACCCGCGCCAGATCCGCGGCGGGCAGGCCGCTCGGCACGGTTGCCAGGTGCAGCCTGGCCAGGGCCGACACCGACTGCCAGGAGAACCCGTCGGCGGTGAACACGTCGGCGGTGTGCTCCGGCGAACCGGTCACGGCGTCGAGGAAGGGGCGCTCGCCGGTGGTGAGGTACAGCTCCGTGGCCGCCCAGTAGAAGTCGTCGGCGAGCGTCATGTCCGGGTACGAGCTGCCGCCGAGCCCCGTCCACGGCGACGCGTACACGTCGGGGTGCGCCAGCGCTGCCGCCCACGCTGCGCGCGCCGCGGCGAGGCAGCGCGCCGCGAACCCCGGATCGGCGGTGTACACCCGCGCGCACTGCGCCCCGGTCGCCGCCAGCGCCAGCGTCGCCGCCGTCGAGGGCGGATAGGCGATGCGCCGCTGCGGATCCCGGTCCGGCGGGTTGAGCACCGGAACCGGATTCTCGTCATGGATCATGTGCGCGACCATGCCGGCCGACGCCGTGCCGGGCGGTAGCTGCATCCGCAGCAGGAAGTCCAGTTCCCAGCGGGCCTCGTCCAGCACGCCGGGGGCGAGGTCGCCGCGTTCGTGCAGGCTCAGCAGGGCGGTGACGGCCGCGGCGCCGGTGACGACGTACTTACCGTGGTCCGGTCCGTCGTACCAGCCGCCGCTGAGATCGCCCGCCGGGCAGTCCTGCGCGCAGGTGACGGTGGCGTCGCCGGTGTTCGGCGCGACGCCGGCGTGCCCGGCCGGGCGTGCGTAGCGCGGCCCGGCCACGTCGGCTCGGATCGGCGTGCCGCTGCGTTGCAGGCCCAGCAGGGACAGCGCGTCGGCGCGCAGCCGCCCGTACGGCTCGGTGCCGATGTCGAACGGAAGGCTGCGTTCGCCGTCCGCGACCAGGGTCAGGCCGCGACCGGTGACGGCGACCGCGGAGAGGTCGATGTCGTGGACACGTCGGCCGGTGGCGTCGGTGCCACGCGGCACGGTGCTGCCGGCGGCCACGGTGGCGCCGTCGGCGCTCCGCAGGGTCCATGCCAGCGGTGCGCCGCGACCGGAGACGAGTGTCGCGTGCTTCGCGCCGCCGGCCGGATAGCCGGTCTGGGCGACGTGGATCCGCGGCCCGCTCCGCGGCGGTGTCGCCGGCTGCCCGCCGGCCCGCAGCGAGACGTCGTCGAGGCAGAACCGCCACCCCTCGGGCTGACCGCCGATCTGCAGCGAGACCGCCGCGGCCGTGCTGTCGGCGTCGGCCGTGAACACGTAGCTGTACCGGCGGGTGGCGCGGTCGACGAACGAGGTCTGCACGAGCTGGTTCGGGTACGGCGGCGCCGCGGTCACCGTCATCACCTTGGTCAGCACGGTCACCGGCCGGTCCGCCCGGGCGGTGAAGGCCAGCGTGTACGTCCGCCCGCCCGTCAGCGGCAGCCCTTCCTGGCTGATCGTGGCGTCCCACGGGTTGAGCGGGCCGCCGGTGACGTCCGCGCACAGCTCACCACCCGCGACGAACGCCGGGGCGGTCGGCGACCAGCCCCACCCCTGTGTGCCAGCGTCGAAGGACCCGTTGACCACCAGGTTCCGGCCGGACCCCTCCGCCGTGCCGGACCCCTGGGCCGGCGCCGGCCAGGCCGGGGCCAGCAGGACCGCCGCGACCACGCCGAGCGTGACGCGCCGTCGTCGATGCATGCGTCCTCCATCCCCTTGCCACGGATGGCCTCATCGTGGCGGCGGGGACTCGACGCGGGGTCGAACCCCGCACCAGCGCGGCACTGGCCGCGGCGGTGCGCACGGCACCAGCGCGGCACGATGCGCGACCGCCACGATGACGGCCACGAAAGGGGGCACCACATGGCCGCACCGCACGCGGACCGGGCCGGCACCGTTCCCGGCCACATCGACGTGCACCAGCACTACTTCCCGGACTTCTACGTGGCGGCGCTGCACCGGGCCGGACGCGCCGCGTCCGGCGGCGCGCCGCTGCCGGACTGGTCGGAGGCGGACTGCCTGAGCATGCTCGACCGGCGTGGCATCGAGACCGCGGTGCTGTCGCTGGCACCACCGGGCGTACAACTCGGCGATCCGGCCGGGTCGGCGGAGCTGGCCGCGCGTTGCAACGACTACCTGGCCGAGCTGTGCGCGCGGCACCCGGGCCGGTTGGGCGGTTTCGGCGCGCTGCCGCTGCCGGACGTGCCGGCATCGCTCGCCGAGATCGCCCGCGTCTACGACGACCTCGGCCTGGACGGGGTGGGCCTGCTGACCAACGTGGCCGGGCGGTACCTCGGTGACCCGGAGTTCGAACCGGTGTTCGCCGAGCTCGGCCGGCGGGAGGCCGTGGTCTACCTGCACCCGGTCGAGCCGGTCGTGGATCCGGCACCGAGCCTGGGCCTTCCCGGTTGGTTCGCCGAGTTCCCGTTCGACACGACGAGGACGCTGACCGACCTGATCCTGCGCGGCACCCTCGAGCGCCACGACGGCCTGCGGCTGATCGTGGCGCACGCGGGCGGTGCGGCGCCGTTCATCGTCAACCGGATCAACAACGTGTGGCGGGAGCTGCCCGGCGCCGCGCAGCGCGCACCGGCGGGCGTCACGGCCTACCTGCGCCGGTTGTACTACGACACCGCCAGCTGCGGTGCCGGTTACGGCCTGCGGCTGGTGCGCGACCTGGCCGGCGTCGAGCAGATCGTGCTGGGCTCCGACTATCCGTTCGTGCCGGAGCACGCGGTGACGGCGCTCGCGGACCGGCTCGCGGATCCGCTGTTCCTCGGCACCGGTGCGGCCACCCTGCGGGACAACGCGCTGCGACTGCTGCCGCGACTGGCGAAGCGCTGACCTTCCCGGGTGCGGCCGCGTCGCGGTCCGCACCCGGGAACCCGGCTACAGCGCCAGACGCACGCCGTAGCCGCGCAGCCACGCGTTGAGCTGCAACGGCAGCTCCAAGTTGGCCCGCCTGGCCCAGCTGCCCCGCACGCCGGCGGGGTCGGCCAGCACCGCCCGAGCCGCCTTGACGTCGAGCAACGGGCGCAACGGCGCGGACTGGTCGTCGAGCAGCCGTTCGAACTCGCCGCGCAGCGCCGCCTCGTAGACGGGGTCGACGGTCACCGGGTACGGCGTCTTGCGCCGTTCGAGCACCCGCCGTGGCAGCACGTCGCTCAGCGCGCGGCGCAGCAGCCCCTTCTCCCGCCCGTCGAAGTTCTGCAACGCCCAGGGCAGGTTGTACGCGTACTGCACGATCCGGTGGTCGCAGTACGGCATGCGCACCTCCACGCCGACAGCCTTGAACAGCCGTTCGGTGTGCGCGTTCTGGTTCTCCATGAAGTTGCTGACGTGCACCCAGCACAGCTCGCGCATGTGCCGCTCGTGCGCGGACGTGCCCGGCAGGTGCGGGGCCTGTGCGCACGACTCGCGGTACCGCTGGGCGGCGTAGTCCAGCGGCGCCAGGGTCTCCAGCAACCCCGGGTCGAACAGGCCGCACCCGAGGCCGTTGGCGTCGTCGCGGACCACGCCCCGGGCCACCCACGGGAAGGTCTGCATCGTCGACTCGACCGGGTCACGGTTCCAGGCCACGCCGTGGAACAGCGAGTCGGCGGCCTCGCCGGTCATCGTGACCCGGGCGTGCTCGCGCACGCCCCGCGCCAGCAGGTACAGCGACGTGTTCATGTCACCGAGCGGCGTCGGGAAGTCCTTGGCGCGCAGCACCGCGTGACGAACCACCGGGTCGACCAGCTCCCCCGGCTCCACGACGATGCGGTGGTGGTCGGAGCCGAGGTGCGCGGCCACCTCCGTGGCGTAGGGCGTGTCCGTGGTGGACCGCGTGTCGGTCGGTGCGAAGTTCTTGTCGTGCCGCTCGAAGTCCAGCGTGAACGTGCGGACCCGCTCGCCGCGGCGGCGCAGCGCGCGGTTGGTCAGCGCGGCCACGCCGCTGGAGTCCAGGCCACCGGACAGCAACGTCGACACCGGCACGTCCGAGATCAGGTTGCGCTCGATGCTCTCCTCGAGCAGGCCGCGGATCGTGTCAATGGTGGCCTCGAGCCCGTCGGTGTGTTCGGCCGCCTCGACCCGCCAGTACGCCGCGGTGGAGATGCCGGAGCGGCCGAAGCGCAGCGTGTGACCGGCCCGCAGCCGGTGCATGCCGGCGAAGAACGCCATGTGGGGCGTCCCGGCGTACGTGAAGATCTCGCGCAGTCCGTCGGCGTCCACGACGGACTCGGCCTGCGCGTGCGCGAGGATGGCCTTGGCCTCGGAGCCGAAGAGCAGGCCGGACCGCGTCGGGTAGTAGAACATCGGCTCGACGCCCAGCCGGTCCCGCACGAGCCACAGCTCTCCGGCCCCCTCGTCCCACACGGCGCCGGCGAAGGTGCCCTCGAGCCGTTGGGCACACCCGCCGCCCCACTCCAGGTAGGCGTGGACGAGCACCTCGGTGTCGCCCCCGCCGCGGAAGCGGTGGCCCCGGGCGGCCAGCTCACGGCGCAGCTCGGCGTGGTTGAGCAGGGAGCCGCTGTGCGCGCCGACCGCCACGGTCCGTCCGTCGCGCTCGACGGCGACCGGCTGCCGGCCGTTGTCGAGGTCGAACACGGCGAGCCGGCGGTGCCCGAGCGCGGCGTGCCGACCGGCCCAGACGTCCTCACCGTCCGGGCCACGGCACGCCATCGCGGCGGTCATGGCCAGGATCGTGTCGCGTTCGCGGTGCAGGTCGCGCTGGAAGTCGACCCACCCGGTGACTGCTGACATGACACTCCCTCACTCGTCGTCGCCGCGCCGGCCGAGCGCGGTCGCCAGCGCCGCGGCGAGGACCGCCGGCGCGTCTTCCACGGCACCGGCGCTGCGCCAGGCCACGACGCCGTCCGGGCGCACCAGGACGGCACCGTCCGGGCCGACGCCGTACGCGTCGGCGAAGCGCCCCCCGGTGTCACCGAGGGCGGTACCGTCGAGGGCGGTGCCGATGCGGTGCACGACCAGCCCGAGCCCCTGCCCGGCGGCCGCCCAGGCGTCGCCGTGCTCGCCGGTCAGCACGGTGACGTGCGGACCGAACAGATCCAAGGTGGACAAGCGCACGCCGGCGCGGTCCAGCGGCACGTGTGGTGCGCGGGTGCCGGGCTCGCCGCGCGGGTCGCGCACCCAACCGCCGCCACGGCCCCCGTCGGGGCAGATCACCGGCGAGTCGTAGCGAGCGCCGAACCAGACCACGTCGTCCGGCACGATGTCCGGGTGCACAGGCCCCGGATCCTCCTGCGCCATCCGCGGCCGGTCCCGCGAGCGCAGCACGGCCTGGACCATGACGGCGGCGGCGACCGGCCGGCGCTCGGCGTCGTACGTGTCCAGCAGGGCCGGCCCGCCCCGGCCGTCGAGGACGGCGGCGAGCTTCCAGGCGAGGTTGTGCGCGTCCTGCACACCGGTGTTGGAGCCGAACGCGCCGCTGGGCGGCATGACATGAGCCGCGTCGCCGACCAGGAACACGCGGCCGCGCCCGTACGAGGCCGCCGTCCAGGCACTGGACTGCCACGGGACCGCGCCGCGCACCGTGACGTCGAGATCGGGCACGCCGGCCACCGTGCGGACCAGCTCCAGGCAGCGCCGCTCGTCGAAGGCACCGGCCGGCTCGCGGTCCGGGTCGATCAGCACGTGCAGCAGCCAGTCCCGGTTGTTGTCGAGCGGGATCAGTCCACTGCGGAACGGCGCGAACGTGTACGCCATGACGAACCGGCGCTCGCCCAGCTCGGCCTTGAGGTCGGCCTCGAAGCGGATGTTGAGGAAGTGTCCCAGGGCGCCCGGGCCGTCCACGTCGATCCCGAGCGCCCCGCGCACGCCGCTGCCGGGCCCGTCCGCACCGACCAGGTACCGGGTACGCAGCTGCTCGACGGAGCCGTCCGGACCGCGCAGCCGCACGGTGACCCCGTCGTCGTCGGCGTCGAACCCCTCCAGCCGGGTGTCGAAGCGCAGCCGCGCGCCGAGCTCACGTGCCCGGTCGCGGAGCAGCGGCTCCAGCTCACCCTGATGGCACAGGCACCACGGCGACGGCGTGCGCTCCGACAGGTCGGTGCGCACGTCCATCACGTACCGCTCCCGCAGCTCCCCGAGCTGCCGGCCGGCGAGGCTCTGCATGGCGATCATGCCGCTGTTGTCGGCCAGCGCTCGGGCCGACGGCGTCGCGCGCACCCGGTCCTCGATGCCGACCGCGCGCAGCAGCTCCATGGTCCGGGGGTTGATGCCTCGGGCGCGCGGATGCGGTGAGGTGTCCGGCCGCTGCTCCACAAGCAGGCAGGGCACGCCGTGCCAGGACAGGAACAGCGCGGTGGACAACCCAACCAGCCCGCCGCCGACGATGACGACGGGCGGCGCCGCGGCGCTCACCGCCGCACCTCGAGGGCGATCGGCACGTTGCGCGTCTGGACACCCACGACACGCCCGTCGCGTTGGATGTTGCGGTACTTGCGGCTGCCGGCCATCTCCCAGCCGAAGATGTCGATGGACTGTTCGGCGGCGTTGTACGCGTACCCGACGGGGTTGTTCCGCGGCCCGGAAGGGCCGATGGTCGCCAGCCGGCCGAGCCGCTGCGACGCCAGGTACGCCAACTCGCCTGCGGTGAACACCATGCGCGCCCTCCGATCGGTTTCCCGCGACGGCGCAGGCGGACTGCCTGCGACCCGTCGGCAACGAGCCGACACAGGATGGTCCGCCCCGGCCGAGCCAAACTCGAAAACGGCTCCAGAGGCCGCTCCTAGCGTCACAACGACAACTCCAAGAGGAGGCGAGATGCCACACGAGAAGTACGACGGCCCGACACCGCAGCCGGTCCTGCACATCGCCAGCGGCCACCGCACGGCCCGGCTGCTGTCCGTCGCGCGGGAGCTGGACCTGTTCACGCTGCTGTCGGCGCGGCCGATGACCAGCCACGAACTGGCCGACCGGCTCGCGCTGGACGCCGGGGCGACGCGGGACCTGGCCCACGCGTTGGTCGGGCTGGGGCTGCTGGAGCGCGACGGCACGGGCCGCTACCGGACCACCCCGGTGGCGACGCGCTACCTCGACACGAACGGGCCGCACTACATCGGCGGCTTCCTGGACTTCCTCGACCGCCAGCTCAACCCGGCCTGGGACCTGCTGATCGAGCGGCTGCGTCCCGGCGGCGGGCCGGCGTCGGCCGACCCGTACCGCCCGCTGTACGCCGACGAGACCGGCCGGACGGCGTTCCTGGAGGCGATGGACGTCATCAACACCCCGCACGGCCACCAGCTCAGCGGCGAGCTGGACTGGTCCGGGGTGGACGAGGTGCTGGAGGTCGGCGGCGCGCGCGGCAACCTCTCGGCGATCCTCGCCGGCCGGCACCCACGGCTGCGGGCGACCGTCTTCGACCTGCCGGAGCTGGCCGAGCCGTGCCGGCGTCACGTCGAGGCGCTCGGGCTGGGCGGGCGGGTCCGCTTCCACGCCGGCGACTTCTTCACCGACGACCTCCCGGCCGGTGCCGACGTCGTGATCGTCGGGCACGTGCTGCACAACTGGCCGGACCCCGTGCGCCGGATGCTGGTGGGCAAGGCGTTCGCGGCCCTGCGGCCGGGCGGGCAGGTGCTGATCTACGACGCGATGGTCGAGGACGAGCGGCCGGCGTTCGGCAACGCGTTGGTGAGCATCGACATGCGGGTCTGGTCGGCGGGCGGGTCGGAGTACACACCGCAGGAGTGCACGGAGTGGCTGCGCGAAGCCGGATTCGTCGACGTCCGGCAGCACCCGATCGGCGCCTCGAGCCTCGTCCTGCGGGCCCGCCGACCCGACCACCGGCCGGTCAGTGCTGGTAGTGCTCGAGATACCGGTCGATGACGGAGCGGTAGTACTCCGGCCCGAACCCGAAATAGGCGGCGTCGGGTACCAGGCTCATCAGCCGGCCGGTGTCGATGCGGTAGCGGTGGTTGGCCCGCTGGTCGATCCACCGCCACCGCGCCGACGTTCCCAGCCGCAGCTCCAGGTGGGCGACGATGTCCGTGGCCGGCGTCGACCAGCCGCAGCCGACGTTGACCACGGTGCCGACGACGCCCTTGTCCAGCAGGCTGTCCACGACGCGCATGAGGTCGTCCACGGCGATGAGGTCGCGGGTCGCACCCCGGTAGACGTCGACGACCCCGGAGCGCAGCTGCCTGACGATGCCGGGCAGCAGCTGGTGGGCCCGCTGGTTGGGACCCACCACGTAGGTGGAGCGCAGGATCAGGTGGTCGGCGCCGGACAACGCCAGCACGCGCTCCATGGCCACCTTGTGCCGGCCGTACGGAGACAGCGGGTACACCGGCCCGTCCTCGTGGCCGGACGCGCCCGGAGCGGCGTAGACCTCGACCGCGGCGCTGGAGAAGAACAGCAGCCGGCGGCCGTCGGCACGGCAGCGCCGGGCGGTGTCGTACACCAGCTCGGCCTCGCGCCGGAAGTCGTCCTCGGAGCGACAGTTGGTGCTGGACACGCCGGCTGCCAGCACGACGACGTCGGCGTGCTTGTGGGCCAGTGGTGACAGGCCGCGGAAAAGGAAGCCCCTGCCGATGATCTCCACCCGTCATCCCTCGGTCCGGTCGGTGTGGCGCAGCACCGCGTCGAGCAGCGCTGCCTGCTGCTCGATCGCGGCCCGCCCCTGGTCATGTGGCGTCTGCCCGGTCACGGCGGCGACGAAGGCCGCCACGATGCGGGCGAAGTGGTTGTCCGCGGGCATCGTGAACTCCTCGACGTGGTCCTGTCGTTCGACCCGGACGACCGGTCGCAACGACGGCGGGGCGCTGAAGGCCCGCTGCACCGTCAGCAGCCCGCTGCTGCCCCAGAGGGTGTAGCTGTTGCGGTACGAGCGGTCGAAGCCGAACGTCAGGTGGCCGCTCACGCCGTCGGCGGACGCGACCAGTGCCGCGCCGCCGACGTCGACGCCCGAGCCCGGGTCCATGCGGCGGTGTGCGCCCAGCACCCGCACGTCGGGGCCCAGATAGTGCGCGGCGGCCCGGATCGGGTAGACCCCGGCGTCCAGCAGTGCCCCACCACCGAGCTCCGGGCGGTACCGGATGTCGGCGGCGTGCACCGGCGGGAAGCCGAACTCGGCCGTCAGGTGGCGCAGCTCGCCGATGGCGCCGTCGGCCAGCATCCGCCGCACCCGCGCGTGCTGTGCGTGGTGCAGAAACGCGAAGTTCTCCATCAGCACCAGCCCGGCGTCCGCGGCGGCGCGGGTCAGCCCGGTGACCTCGCGCAGCGACACCGCCAGTGGCTTCTCGGCGAGGACGTGCCGCCCGGTGGCGAGTGCCCGGCCGATCCACTCGTGGTGCAGCGCCGGTGGCAGCGGGACGTACACGGCGTCGATGTCGTCGCGCTCGAGCAGCCGCTCGTAGCCGGTCACGGCGGCGCAGCCGAAGCGGTCGGCGAACGCGCGGGCCTTGTCCGCGCTGCGGCTGCTCACCGCGACCAGCCGGACCGCCGGGTCGGCGACGAGCGCCGGAATCCCGTTGCGGCGAGCGATGTCGGCGCAGCCGAGCACGCCGAAGCGGACCGGCGGCGTGACGGCGGGACGGCTGCCGTCCCGGGCCGCGCTCACCACAGTGTCTGCATGCATGCCAGGAGACTCCGCGACTCGACGGTGAAGTAACCGCTGTGCGGCACGAGCTCGGCCAGCTCGGCGATGGACGCCCAGCGGTACTGCGGCGGCAGTGCCCAGTCGCGCACGTCCCGGCCGACCTCGACCACCATGTACCGGTGCACGGCCTGGAAGAACCGGCCACCTTCCTCGGACAGCAGCACGTCGTAGCGGATCTGTGCCGGTGGCGCGGTCAGCACGAGGTCCAGCAGCGGCGGGCGGCGCCACGGCTCGAACCCGTCGTAGCTGCGCGCGATCGCCTGCACGGTCGGGGCCAGTTCCACCGCGTCGCGGGTCCCGGCCTCGGCCCGGGCCTGCAGCAGCACCTCGAGCACGCCGTTGACGGTGCTGACGACAAACGCGACGACGCCCTGCCCGCTGGGTGCGACCAGCGGCTGCTGCCAGCGCGGCACCTCGCGGTTGCTGCCGTTGACGGAGACGCCGATGACGCTGAAGTACCGGCCTTCGGGGTGGCTGATCTCCATGGCCGTGCGCCGCCAGGGTGCCAGGTCCCCCAGCGGGATCAGCTCGCTGTACCGGCTGCAGCGGGCCTTGATGCCGTTGAACCAGTTGCGCAGCTCCAGCGAGCTGCGCGCGTCGGCCAGCGACTCGGCGACGGCCTCGGCGAGGCCGGTGCGGCTGGGCCGCTCGGCGCGCTGCAGCATCACCGGGAGCAGGTTGGACAGCACGCTGCGGGCGTTCATGTTGACGACGTTGTCCTCGCGCAGCAGGGCGTAGACCTGGCCGAGGGTGAGCCAGCGGTACTCGTCGACGGTGTCACGGGCGTCGCGGACCTCGACGATCATGTTGCGGTTGCGCTTCTGGTAGAAGGTGCCGCCCTGTTCGGACTGCAGCACGTCGACCAGGAGCCGGCCGCCGTCGGGATCGGTGAACCGGCCGAGGTAGCGCGTCGCCGCGCCGCCGTGCACCCGCCGGTAGTTGCTGCGGGTCGCCTGCACGGTCGGCGAGAGCTGCATCGTGTTGATGTTGCCGGGCTCCATCTTGGCTTGCATCAGCAGGCACAACACGCCGTCGATCTTCATGGTGAGGATGCCCAGCACGCCGATCTCGGGCTGGTACACGATGGGCTGCGACCAGTTCACGGCGTGGTCGTCGACGTCGCGGACCCGCAGGCCGCGGATCTGGAAGAAGCCGCCGCTGTCGTGAACCAGGTCGCCGCTGCCGGCGGCGAAGTGCCAGCCGTCCAGCGCGTCCAGCGGAATCCGTTCGATGGCCGGGGCGTCGATCGTCGACCGCCGCCGTAGCCAGGCCCGGACGTCGTCGAGGCTTCCGGCGTGTGGGCTGACCAGCAGGTCGGCCGACTTCAGCAGGTCGTCCATGGTGGCGCCGCTCAGCTGCGGGGACACGGACAGAGCAGGGGTGGTGGCACGCACGCGAGGTACCTCTCGTCTGAGTGGGCTGTCCGCACCCGCGGACCAGCCGGTCCGGGGTCCTATCGCCCGGTCAGGTGCTCGATCACGGCCGCGGCGTCGACATCGCCCTGGCCGGCCTCGACGACGGCGGCGAACTGCCGCCGCGCGCCGTCGAGCACGCGCAGTGTCTGCCCGGCCTCGCCCACCGCGTCCAGCGCGATGCGCAGGTCCTTCTCCATCAGCTCGGCGCGGAAGAACGCCGGGTCGTACCGGCGCGCGGCCATCAGCTCGGCGCGGAACTTCATCACCATCGAGCTGAAGCCGCTGTTGGCGATGCTGTGCAGCAGCATCGTGCGGTCCAGCCCGCTGCGCACGCCGAACGTCACCGCCTCGGCCAGCGCCGCGACCTGGGCGCCGAGCACCAGGTTGAACGCGAGCTTCAGCGTCGCGGCCGCGCCGGACTCACCCACGTGGCGCACGTCGGCGCCGAGCGCGTCGAGCACCGGCCGCACGGCCGCGACCCCGGCCGGATCGCCGGCCGTGAACAGTCGCAGCTCGCCGGTCGCCGCCTGCTGCGGGTTGCCGAGGAGCGAGACCTCGACGCGCCGCGCGCCGGCCCGCGCCACCCGGGCGGTGGCCTCGCGGGTGTACGCCGGGGACACCGTCGAGGTGTCCACGACGCTCGCCCCCGGCCGCAGGGCCGCCAGCACCTCACCGAAGAGCACCTGCTCCACGGCGTCGTCGTCGCTGAGGCTCAGCAGCACGACCGGCGCGGACGCGGACGCCTCCGCGGCACTGCCGGCGAGCGTCGCGCCCGCCTCCACCACCGGCCGCGCCCGTTCGGGCGTGCGGTTGTGCACGACGACCTGGTAACCGGCGGCGAGCAGCCGGTGCACCATGCCACGTCCCATGTTTCCCATGCCGATCACGGCAACCTGTCCGATCTCCGCCACGGCGCCTCCTCGATGTTCGCTGCGCGGCCTCCCCCGAGACGGTCGGCCCGTCCGCTCGAAACCGCGTCGAACGGCGCTGGTCCCTCCCCCGAACCGATGCGCGCTGGAGGCGTTCTCGAGGGCGGTCCGCGAGGCTGGCACGGCATCGCGGAAGGGCCGGCGTAGACCCTGCGGCGACCCGTGCGGTAGCTTCACCGTATTACGCGTAATAACGCGTAGCATCGTCAGGAGGATCCATGTCCGGAACCGAGCCGGGGCACACAGCCGCACACCAGGCACTGGAGCCCTTGCGCACCTCGAACGTCGCCTTGGTCACCAGCTTCCGCCGGGACGGTCGCGGGGTCGGCACACCGGTGGGCATCACCGTGCGCGACGACCGCGCCTACTTCACGACCCGGGCGAAGACCTGGAAGGTCAAGCGCATCGGCAACAACCCGCGGGTGACCCTCGCTCCCTGCGACAAGCGCGGCAGAGTGCTCGGCGAGACGGTGGAGTGCACCGCGCGCCGGATCACCGAGGAGCATGCCCGCGAGCTGCGCGGAGGTGCGGAGTACCGGATCTGGCGGTTGATCTACCGCGTCGTCTACCGCGACGTGCCCGTCAGCTACGAGGTGCTCCCGGTGCTCGGCCCGAACGGGCACGGCGAAGGCCGGCAGGCACGCTCGTCCACGAACGAAGGGTGATCCATTCATGTCCGACGACCAACTCGAGGAGACCGGGGTGCTGGTGGTCGGTGCCGGCCTCAGCGGCCTGGCGCTGGCGGCGTTCCTCGGCGGCCACGGCATCGGCTGCACAGTGGTGGAACGGCACCGCGACCGGCTGGCGCATCCGCGGGTGCGCGGCGTCAACCCCCGGGTCATGGAGCTGTTCGCCCAGTTCGGGCTCGACGGGGCGATCGCCCGCTCCGCCGGGGACGGCGGCACCGGCGAGCAGTTCCTGAGCATGCGTGCGGAGACGCTGCGCAGCGAGAACTTCGTCTCGTTCGGCGCCGCGGCACCGGATCAGTTCGCCGACGTCAGCCCGGCCCGGTTCGCCGCGGTCGACCAGGACCGGGTGGAGGCGGTGCTGCTGGCGCACGCGTGCGAGCACGGCGCCGACGTCCGGTTCTCGACCCGCCTGGTCAAGCTCGAGCAGGACGAGGAGGGCGTGCGGGCCGTCCTGCGCGACGAGGTCACCGACGCCGAGCACGGCATCCGGGCACGATACGTGGTCGCGGCGGACGGTAGCTCGAGCACCGTGCGCCAGGCGCTGGGTATCGAGTCCACCGGACCGGGCCGGTTCGCCGAGGTCGCCTCCATCGTCATCCGGGCCGACCTGTCCGCGGCCATCGGGGACCGCTCGGTGGCCGTCGCCTACCTTGCCCAGCCGCGTCAGGGTGTGGTCATGGTGCACGCCGGCGGCGACCGCTGGTCGTTCTCGATGCCGGTCGACACCGCCGCCGGCGAACGGGCGATCGACCTCGGCGACGACTGGTGCCGGTCGGCCGTGCGCGCCGCGGTCGGCGACGCGGACCTCGACGTCGAGGTGCTGCCGCAGATCCCCGGCACCGATGTGAAGATCCTCGCGTACCGGATCGGCGCGCAGGTGGCGACCCGGTTCACGCAAGGCCGGGCGCATCTGGTCGGCGACGCCGCGCACATCGTGCCGCCGACCCTCGGCCTGGGCGGCGGAATCGGCGTCCAGGACGCGCACAACCTGGCGTGGAAGCTCGCGCTGGTGCTGCGTGGCGCCGCCGGGCCACAGTTGCTGGACACGTATGACGCCGAGCGCCGCCCCGCCGCGCAGCACGCGATGGAGCAGATCCTGGCGGTGACCGCCTTCCGCGGCGGTGCGGGCGGCAAACCCGCCGGACCGCCGCCGCAGGTGGATCTCGGTGCGCTGTTGTTCGGCTACCGCTACCGCTCCGCCGCGGTTGTCGGCGGGAGCGTCGGCGGGGCGACCGGGCCGGAGGCGGTGCCGGTCGGCGAGTTGCGCGGCGAGCCCGGCACCCGGGCACCGCACGTGCCGATCGTCGTGGACGGACGGGCCGGCTCGACGCTGGACCTGTTCGGCAAGGAGTTCGTGCTGCTGACCGGCGAGGCCGACGGCGTGTGGCACGCGGCGGCGGAGGACCTTGCCGGCCGTGGCCGGCCGGTGGCCGCCCGGTCGCTCAGGGGGGTGCCCGCCGACGTCCTGCGGGAGCGGCTGGGCATCGAGCCGTCGGGCGCGCTCCTGGTGCGCCCGGACGGGTATGTGGCCTGGCGTGCCGCCACGGCGCCCGGCCGGCCGGTCGACGCGCTCGACGAGGCGCTCGGCACGATCCTGGCCACGCCGCGGTACGTCGGGTGAGCCACACGCCCGCGGTGGGCCGCCGTGACGGCGGCCCACCGCGGGCCCGGCCGGACGAGCTCACCAGGTGAAAGCGTCAGCCTCCTCGTCCACCTGGTAGAACGCCGAGCCGAACTGGAACACGCCGGTGACGCTGTGGCTGATCCGGTACACCTCGCCGAAGTGACCGGTCGGCATGAAGTCGACGCGGTCCCACGTGTGCTCGCTGAGCCAGGTGCCGCTGACCGTGGTGGACCAGCTCACCTCCAGCGACCCGGGATCCCGGCGGGCCACGGCACTGTCGGGCGCGCCGGCGAACGTGAACGGGTCGCCGAAGGAGTCAACCCGCCACCGGTCGGTGTGCCGGATGCTGTCGGCGGCCCACGGGCTGCGACCCAGCCACGCGACACGCGACGAGGTCTGGGTGAACGACGCGTAGTACGCCAGGTAGGGCGCCTGGACGAACGTGCGACCGGACGCCGAGATCAGGCCGGGCGCGCCGCCGCGCGGCCTGGCCGTGGTGCGCCGGGAGCCCGCGAGCCACTGGTTGTTGCTCGCGACGACCGGTCCGGCACCGGGTGTCGCGGGGCCGGGCCCGCCGGGATCCGACCGCTCCGGCCGGTCCAGCGCCGCCTTGTCGCGGACCCAGCCGGCCGCCACGGCGACATGGCCGTGCGGGCCGTCGACGATCCGCACGAGCGGAGATCCCTGCCCGTCCGGGGCCTGCGCGCCCGCCGGACCGGTGCCGGCCGCGACCGCGGCGCACACCAGCACCACCGTCAGCAGCGGCCGCCACCGCCGGTACTTCTTGTTGCGCATCCCGTCCTCCAGCCGCTCAGCGGAACCGTACGTAGACATCGGGGAATCCGTTGGTGTCGTGGGGTGTCAGCGTGGTGCCGAAGCCGAGGAAGCCGACCGCCCTGCCGTCCGCCGACAACACCGGCCACCAGCTGTCACCGTCGGAGGCGGCACCGCCCGCGCCGGTCGACACCAGGGTGAGCTCGCCGGTGCGCAGGTCCCGCAGGAAGACGTCCCACTGCTTGGTGCGCTTGGCGGGCACGAGGTTGGTGGCGGTGGACATGAACACCGCGTATCGCCCGTCCGCGCTCACCCCGGTCCAGGTGCTACCGCCGTCGGCCACGACCGCGTCGGCGTTCGCGTCCAGCAGGACGGTCCGGCGGGCCCGGACGTCCCGGACGAACGCGTGCGAGGCGTGGTCCTGCGGCAGCCCCGGCGCGAGGTTGGTCGCGTGCGAGGCGAAGCCGACGTAGCGGCCGTCCGCGCTGATGGTCGCACCCACCGCGAGGTCGTTGCCCTGCACGTCGCCGTCGGCGTTGCTCACCAGCACGGTCGTGCCCAGGACCAGGTCGCGCAGGAACACGTCGCCGGCGTGGTTGGCGTCGCCCGGCACCAGGTTCGTCGCCAGGGACGCGAAGGCGACGTACCGGTGGCTGGCGTCGACGGCGGGGCCGTAGCTGACCCCGTCGGCCGGTGCGCCGTCGAGGCCGGCGCTGACCAGCACCGTCCGCGACCGGCGCAGGTCGCGCAGATACACGTTGAACTCGCCGCCGGTCGGCGTGCCGGCCAGCCGGGTACCGCGCGACATGAACACCACGGCCGCGCCGTCGGCGCTGATCTGCGGCTCGACGCTGTCGCGATCGGCCGGGCGGCCGGCGGCATCGACATCGACATCGACCATCGTCGTCGTGCGTCGGCGCAGGTCGCGCACGTACACATGGGAGTGCCCACCGCTGTCGCCGGCGAGGTTGTCCGCGTCGGAGGTGAACGCCACGTACCGGCCGTCGTCACTGACCCGGCCGTCCCAGGCGTTGCCGTCGCCGGGGCGCCCGGCGCGGTCGGCGTCGACCAGCTCGGTGGTGCGGGTCCACAGGTCCCGGACGTAGACGTGGGAGGTCCGCCCGAAGTTACCGGGCGCGAGGTTGTGCGCCCACGAGGTGAACACGACGAAGCGGCCGTCGCGACTCAGCGACACCCGCGAGCTGGCGGCGTCGCTCTGCTCGCCACGAAGGCCGACACTCGCCACGACCAGCCGGCCGCTCCCGGGGGCCCGCGCGGGCTCGGCGGCCGCCTGCGACGACGTCAGCGCCATGCCTGCCGGCGGCGCGGCCAGCAGCGCCGCCAGCAGCGCTCGGCGCAGCCGCCGACCTGTTCGGTGGGGTACCAGTGCTGCGAAGACATTCATGCGGTCAGCCTCTTCCGCGGCCCTCGAAGCACACTCCAACCTCGCTGGCGCCCCGCGCTCATCGCGACGATCGACGGCACCAGGGTCGCCGGCACCACGAACCGCGGCCCTCGGCGCGAGCGGGATGCCGGCGGGTCGCAACTGTGCCAGGCTGAGGTCGTGGAATGGACCAGTCACCCGACCCCCGGACGTTCGGACCGCGAGGCAAGGACGGCGGCATGACGCGCCTGTCGAAGGTCGACCTGTCGGCCAAAATCTCGAAGAAGGACGGCCTCGAACGGCTCGAAGCCGCACAGCAACGCCTTCTCCGGCTACGCCTGCTCCTGGGCGGCCAACTCGGCGATCACAAGATCGGCCCGCCCCTGTGCGTCGTCTTCGAAGGCTGGGACGCATCCGGCAAGGGCGGCGCCATCAAACGCCTCGTCGCTCCGCTCGACCCCCGCCACGTCCGCGTCGCGCAGTTCGCCGCACCCACCTACGACGAGAAGCGGCACCATTTCCTCCAGCGGTTCTGGGCCGTGCTGCCCGGCTGGGGCGGCATGGCGGTCCTCGACCGCTCCTGGTACGGGCGTGTCCTCGTCGAACGCGTCGAAGGCTTCGCCACCGAGCAGCAGTGGAAGCGCGCCTACGACGAGATCACCGAGTTCGAGCGCACCCTCACCGCCGAGGGCATGATCCTCATCAAGTTCTGGATGCACGTCTCCCCCGACGAGCAGCTACGCCGCTTCCAGGACCGCGCCGGCGACCCGCTCCGGTCCTGGAAACTCACCGACGAGGACTGGCGCAACCGCGAGCGCCGGGCGGACTACGAGGCCGCCGTCGAGGACATGCTCACCAAGACCGACAAGCCCCGCGCCCGATGGCATCTCATCGCCGGCGACAACAAGCAGCACGCCCGTGTCGCCGTCGTCGAACAGGTCTGCCACACCATCGAGACCCAGCTCACCAAGCGCGGCTACAACATCCACGACGCCGACTGACCACCGGCCGGACGACACCCGGGCCGGATGAGGCCCGTGTGGCACGGCCATCTGTTTAGAACCACACGCCGCGGGTGATGAAGGCGGCATGGACGACATCACCGCACTCATCCTCGACGACCACGCCGCGTTCCGGCGCGGCTTCGCCCGGCTCGACGACGCCGAGGGCGAGGAGCAGCTCGGCGCCGTCTGGGAGGCGCTCGCGCTGCACCTGGACATCCACGCCGAGGCCGAGGAGCGGATCCTCTACCCGCACCTGCTCAAGCAGCACACCGACGACGCCGAGGAGGAGACCGACGACGCGATCCGCGACCACAACAAGATCCGCGACGCGATCGAGGCGGCGCGGCAGCACCCGGTCGGCTCGGAGGAGTGGTGGGCCGCGGTGTGGGCCGCGCGCAGGGAGAACAGCGAGCATCTCGCCGAGGAGGAGGACGAGGTGCTGCCCGACTTCCGCCGGCACGCGGGCCTGCGGCTGCGGCTGGAGCTGGGCGAACAGTGGCTCACCTTCTACGGTGAGCACCCCAGCGGCAAGGGGCTCACGTTCCGGGACAAGGATCCGCAGCGGTACATCGAACAACACAGCGAGTGATGAAGGCGGGCCGGCGGCGGAAAATTGTCGGCCGGCTCGGGCATGATGAGCGCCGTGAGCAGACGGCTACGCGCGATCGCGCACGACACCCTGGCCATCGTCGACCGCGGATGGTATGACGGGCCGTCCGGCCGCGTCGACCTCGCCGACGACGTGGCCGGAGCGGTCCGGGAGGTGCCGCGATGACCCTGGGCAGCGGACTGGGCCGTGTCACGCGGCGGGTGCCGGACTGGTATGCCGTCGGGCTGCTCGTCGTCGCCGCGCTCTGCGCCAGCGCCGCGGTCAGTGCGGCGCTCGGCGCGCGGGTCCACCCGGTCCGCGCCACGGTCGACGCGCTGCTCGTCCCGGCACCGGCAAACCTCGGCTATGCGGCGTTCCTCGCGACGCTCGCCGCCGGGGTGCACAACCGCAAGCACGTCACGTACTGGCTGCTCGCCACCTTCTTCGGGCTCCAGATGCTCTATGACGTGTTCTTCCTGTCCGACGTCGGCGAGCGCGGCGCCGAGGCGCGGGAGTTGCGGCTGCCGTGGCACGGGGTGGGTGCGGCCTACACCAATGTCGCCGTCACCGCCGTGCTGCTGGTGCTGCTGTGGCTGGCCCGCGGCGAGTTCCGGGCGAAGGTGCAGCGGGCCAGCCTGCCGAAGGCGCTCGCCACGCTCGCCGTGCTGCTCTCGGTGTTCACGGTCACCGGGTGGGGACTGGTGGAGATGTTCCCGGGGTCGCTGGGGCCGGGTGCGGCCCGGCTCGCGTACAGCGGCCGGATCGTCCTCGGCGGGGCCTTCGCGTTCGACGTCGGGCGGCACGGCCGGGCGCCGGGCTGGGTCAATCTGGTCCTCGGCGCGTTCGGCGCGATCGCGCTGTTCACCGCGCTGTTCGCGCTGCTGCGCTCGCAGCGGATGATCGCGGCGCTCGACACCGACGAGGAGCGGCGGATCCGCGAGCTGCTCGCCGAGCACGGGGAGCGCGACTCGCTCGGATACTTCGCGACGCGCCGCGACAAGGAGGTCCTCTTCTCGCCGACGGGCCGGGCCGCGGTCACCTACCGGGTCGTGTTCGGCGTGTCGCTGGCCAGCGGCGACCCGCTCGGCCCGCCCGAGGCGTGGCCACCGGCGATCGAGGCGTGGCTGCGGGAGGCCCGGGAGTATGCGTGGACGCCCGCGGTGATGGGCACGAGCGAGGAGGGCGCGACCGCGTTCGCCCGGGCCGGGCTGCGGGTGCTCGAGCTCGGCGACGAGGCGATCCTGCACGTGCGGGACTTCGACCTCGACGCACCGCGGCTGCGGCAGGTCCGGCAGGCGGTGCACCGGGTCGAGCGGGCCGGATACACGGTGCGGATCCGCCGCCACGCGGAGATCGGCGCCGCGGAGATGGGCCGGATCATCGAGCTCGCCGCGCGGTGGCGGGACACCGAGACGGAGCGCGGGTTCTCGATGGCGCTGGGCCGGCTCGGCGACCCGAACGACGGGCGGTGTGTGCTGGTCGAGGCGTATGACCGCGAGGGGCGGGAGGTGGCGCTGCTGTCGTTCACGCCGTGGGGCGGCATCGGGCTGTCGCTCGACCTGATGCGGCGGGACCGCAGCTCCGACAACGGGCTGATCGAGTTCATGGTGGCGACCCTCATGCGCCAGGCGCCACAGCTGGGGGTCGAGCGGGTGTCGCTGAACTTCGCGGTGTTCCGGGCGGCGTTCGAGGAGGGCGCGCGGATCGGGGCCGGGCCGGTGCTGCGGCTGTGGCGGCGGGTCCTGCTGTTCGCGTCGCGCTGGTTCCAGCTGGAGTCGCTGTACCGGTCGAACGTGAAGTACAACCCGCAGTGGCTGCCCCGGTTCCTGTGCTTCGAGGACGTGCGCGACCTGGCGAAGGTGGGGCTCGCGTCCGGCGCCGCCGAGGGGTTCGTCGTGGTGCCGCGGCTGCGCACGCTGCTGCGCCGGGGCGCGACGGCGCCGGCGCCGGAGCTGCGCCGCGAGCTGATCGTGACCGGGCCGGCGACCGGGACACCGCAGCCGCGGCAGCAGCCGGCCGCGGAGCGCCGGGTGCCCGAGCAGACGCGCGTCCGGCTCGCGAAGGTCGACGCGCTGCGGGCGTCGGGCGTGGAGCCGTACCCGCCGGGGTTCGGCCGCACCCATACCCTCGCCGCGGTCCGGGCCGCGCACCCGGACCTGCCGCCCGACACGCACACCGGCGACCGGGTCGGCGTCGCCGGGCGGGTGGTGCGGCTGCGCCACCACGGCGGGCTGTGCTTCGCTACGCTGCGCGACTGGACCGGTGACCTCCAGGTGCTGCTGTCCGGGGAGCACAGCGCCGGGTTCGCCGGGACCGTCGACCTCGGCGACCACGTCGGCGTGACCGGTGAGGTGGGCACGTCGCGGCGGGGCGAGTTGTCGGTGTTCGCCGACGCCTGGCAGCTGACGGCGAAGTGCCTGCGGCCGCTGCCCGACAAGTACAAGGGCATGGCCGACGCGGAGGCGCTGGTCCGGCAGCGGCACGTCGACCTGATCGTCAACCAGGACGCCCGGGCCATGGTGCGCACCCGGTCCGCGGTGGGCTTCGCGCTGCGGCGCGTCCTGCACGAGCGGGGCTTCGTCGAGGTGGAGACCCCGGTGCTGCAGCCGGTGCACGGCGGCGCCAACGCGCGGCCGTTCGTCACCCACAGCAACGCCTACGACATGCGACTCTATCTGCGGATCGCGCCGGAGCTGTACCTCAAGCGTCTCGCCGTGGGCGGGGTCGAGCGGGTCTTCGAGATCGGCCGCAACTTCCGCAACGAGGGCGTCGACGCCACCCACAACCCCGAGTTCACGATGCTCGAGGCGTATGAGGCGTACGGCGACTACACGACGATGCGCGGCCTGGTGCGCGACCTGATCCTCGCGGCGGCCGGCGACGACCCCGTGCTGCGGCGCGGCGACGACGTCGTGGACCTGCGCGACGAGTGGCCGGTGGTGCCCGTCTACACCGCGGTGTCGGAGGCGGCGGGCACGTCCGTGACGCCGGACATGACGGTCGTGGACCTGCGGCAGCTCGCCGACAAGCTCGGCATCGCCTGGCAGGAGGGGTGGACGCACGGGCAGCTGGTGCTGGAGCTGTACGAGCACCTGGTCGAGGGCACGACCGTGCGGCCGACGTTCTACGCCGACTTCCCGGTCGACGTGTCGCCGCTGACCCGCCAGCACCGCGCCGATCCGCGGCTGGCGGAGCGGTGGGACCTCGTCGCGTTCGGGATGGAGCTCGGCACCGCCTACACCGAGCTCGTCGACCCGGTCGAGCTGCGAGCCCGGCTGACCGCCCAGTCGCTGCGGGCCGCGGCCGGCGACCCGGAGGCGATGGAGCTCGACGAGGACTTCCTCGACGCGTTCGAGTTCGCGATGCCGCCCAGCGGCGGGCTGGGCCTGGGCGTCGACCGGCTCGTGATGCTGCTGACCGGCCGTTCGATCCGCGAGACGTTGCCGTTCCCGCTTGTCAAGACGACACGGGCAAGGTGAAACTGTTCCGGGGGATCGCAGATGGGAACAGTGCCGCATGGGAACTGAGAGCCCGACTCTCGACCTGCTCGAGCGACTCGCTGCCGCCCCCGACCGGATGACGTTCGACGCCCTGGTGCGCCAGGTCGGGCTGCCGCCCAACGTGCTCCGTGGCCGGCTCAAGCAGCTCGTCGACCGCGGCTGGGTCGACGCCCGGCCCGCCGACGGCCTCGACCGCGCCACCTTCGCGATCGGGGTCGCCGCCCTGCGGCCCGGCAGCGCGTTCCTCGGCGGCGACCGGGCCGTCCGGCTCGCCGGGCCGGTCCTGTCCCGGGCCCGCGACCAGGTCGACGAGTCGTTCCGGCTGGTCCGTCTCGACGGCACGGCGATCGTCTGCCTGGCCGGCCGCGAGGCGACGCACGACCTCGTCGGGCCGGTCGTCGGCAAGCGGATGCCGGCCCACGGCCCCGCCAGCGGGCGGGCGATCCTGGCGCACCGCAGCCGGGCGGAGGTGGAGGCGATCCTCGACCAGGGGATCGAGGCGCACACCGTCGACTCGGTCGTCGACCGGGCCGCGTTGTTCGACGAACTGGCCGAGTGCCGGGCGCGCGGCTGGGCGTACGAGCGCGGGCAGATGGTCCCCGGCGTCGGCTGCATCGCCGCCGCGGTGCCCTCCACCAGCGGCCCGGTGACCGACGCGATCAGCTGCGTCGTGCCGCTGGCCCGGCTGACCGACGACCACGCCGAGGAGGTCGCCGCCTGTGTCCTCCGCGCGAGCCGCGACCTGGCGACCGCCCTGCAAGGGTAAAACCGGGAGAAAGATCCACTGTTCGGTACCATGGGCTATGGACGTCCAGCGCACCGACCTGCCCGGCATCGGCACGAGCCATGTGGTGACCACCGCCCGCGGCCGGCGCATCGGCATCGTCTCCCACCGCAGCGGTCGGCGCGACCTGGTCATCTACGACAAAGAGGACCCTGACACCAGCGTCGTGTCGGTCGCACTGGCCGCCGACGAGGCCAACGCGCTGGCCGAATACCTCGGCACCGCCCGGATCGTCGAGCAGCTCGCCGAGATGCAGCGGCAGGTCGCCGGCCTCGTCACCGAGCAGCTCGTGATCACCCCCGGTTCCCCGTACGCCGGGCGGGCCCTCGGCGACACCAGGGCCCGCACCCGCACCGGCGCGTCGATCGTCGCCGTCGTGCGGGGCAGCGAGGTCATCGCCAGCCCGCGGCCCGACTTCGGGCTGCACGCCGGTGACCTGGTCGTCGTCGTGGGCACGGCCGCCGGGACCGAGGGTGTCGCCACGCTCCTCACGGACGGATAGGCCGGCCCGTGCATCACGACACGATCCTCGTCGAGCTCGGCGCCATCATCCTCGCGCTCGGGCTCCTCGGGGCCCTGTCGCTGCGGTTCTCGATCTCGCCGGTCCCGCTGTACCTGATCGCCGGGCTGGCGTTCGGCGTCGGCGGCATCCTGCCGCTGACGACGAGCACCGAGTTCATCTCCGCCGGGGCCGAGATCGGCGTGATCCTGCTGCTGTTCACGCTCGGCCTGGAGTACACCGCGCCCGAGCTCGTCGGCACGCTGCGCTCGTCGGCGCCGGCCGGCCTGATCGACCTGGTCCTCAACGCCGCACCGGGCGTGGCCGCCGCGCTGATCCTCGGCTGGGGTGTCGTCGGCGCGGTCGCGCTGGGCGGCATCACCTACGTCACCTCGTCCGGGATCACCGCGAAGGTGCTCAACGACCTCGGCTGGCTCGGCAACCGGGAGACGCCGGTCGTGCTGTCGCTGCTGGTCTTCGAGGACCTGATGATGGCGCTGTACCTGCCGATCCTCACGGCCCTGCTGGCCGGCGTGGGCCTGCTGGGCGGCACCGTGACCCTCGCCATCGCCGCCGCCACGATCAGCTTCGTGCTCATCGTCGCGCTGCGGTTCGGGCACATCGTGGAGCGCTTCGTCGCCAGCGAGAGCGACGAGGTGCTGCTGCTGAAGGTGCTGGGCCTGACGGTGCTCGTCGCCGGCGTCGCCGAGCTGCTGCAGGTGTCGGCGGCGGTCGGGGCGTTCCTGGTCGGCATCGCGCTGTCGGGGCCGCTCGCGCACACCGCCCGGGAGCTGCTGACCCCGCTGCGGGACCTGTTCGCGGCGGTGTTCTTCGTCTTCTTCGGTCTGCAGACCGACCCGCGGGCGCTGCCGCCGGTCCTCGGCGTCGCGGCGATCCTCGCGGTGTGCGGCATGCTGTCGAAGCTGGTGACCGGCTGGATCGCGGCGGGACGGGCCGGGGTGGCACTGACCGGCCGGGCCCGGGCGGGTGCGGCGCTGCTGCCCCGCGGTGAGTTCAACATCGTCATCGCGGGGCTCGCGGTCGCCGCGGGCGCCAACGCCGGACTCGGCCCGCTCGCCGCGGCGTACGTGCTGATGCTGGCCGTCCTGGGCCCGCTCCTCGCCCGGGCCGCCGAACCTCTCGCCCGCTTCTACCTGCGCAGACGCGCGGCGAAAGCCGCGTGAGCGGCGCCGCACAAGCCACCCGGGTCCGGAAAGCCGCGGAACGGCCCGCCAACTCTGCCCGAAACGCGGATTTTATGGCATACGCCCGAATTTCCGCAGGCGGCCATGTTTGGCTCTCCGTCGGAGGTGCCACGGCAGTGCTGCCGTGGCGGACGACGGGGGATGACCATGTTCAAGCTCAACCGCACCCTGCCCGCTGTGAGCGCCGTCGGCGCGGTGACGCTGTTCGCCACGCTCGTCGGTGCCCCGGCCCACGCGGCCGGCAGGCCGGGTGACGGCGGCACGACCTTCGGCGCGCAGCGTGCCAAGAAGCCGGCCGCGGCCTGCAAGGAGCTGACCGTCAACGGCGGCTTCGAGACGCCGAAGCTGGGCACCAACCAGGACTGGGCGCTGTTCGACGAGAACGACGTGCCGGCGTGGCGCACCGACGACCCGAAGGGCCAGATCGAGATCTGGGACGGCGGCCAGGGCGTGCAGCCCCGCTTCGGCAAGCAGTTCGCCGAGCTCAACGCCACCGGCTCCGGCAACTCGATCTACCAGGACATCAAGACCAAGCCGAACACGAAGATCTACTGGTCGTTCTGGATCCGGGCCCGGGACACGTCCGGCGCCAGGGACGTCGAGGCCACACAGATCCACTTCGGCCGCACGCCGAAGAACGGCGGCAGCGTCAACGGCGTCGGCTCGACCTTCGCGTACCGCAACTCCGCCGACGACGTGCGGTGGAAGCGGCTCTACGGCTGGTACAAGACCGGCTCGAACCAGACCTCGACCCGCGTCACGCTGACCGCGGTGGAGAGCGCGTCGACCGACGCGGGCTACGGCAACCTCGTCGACGGGCTGACCATCGTCGAGAACCCGAAGTGCATCTAGGCACCGGGACCTGACGGCGGCACCGGTCGATGCCCAGAGCGGTGTCGGGCATCGACCGGTGCTGTCGCCGAGGGTGAAGGTTCGCGTGAGGTACATCGCAATACATAAGGCCCTTCTATAAGCGCGTGATACGAATTGAGGCATGCCCGCAGCCGAGACCGCACCGCGCACGGCGCTGGACCCTGCGCGGCTGACCGGCGCCATCGAGCGGCTCTTCAGCCTCCTCCGGCACGGAAATCCCCCCAACGACATCAGCCTCACGGCCGCCTCGACGCTGCGGCGCCTGGAGCGTGAAGGTCCCCGGCGGCTCACCGAACTCGCCGCAGCCGAGGGCGTGACCCAGCCGGCCATGAGCCAGCTGGTCCAGCGCCTCGAGCGGGACGGGTTCACCGGCCGCGCCACCGACCCGGACGACGGGCGGGTGGTGCTCGTCCACGTCACCGACGCCGGCCGCGACCTGCTCGCGCGGCGCCGCGCCCACCGGGCCGAGCACCTCGCCACGCTGCTCGCCGACGTGCCGCCGGAGGACCAGGCGCTGATCGCCGCCGCGCTCCCGGCGCTGGAGAGGCTCGCGAAGTGACGGAGACCCTCGGGAAGCGCGGCTTCCGCGGCGCGCTCTCCGGCGGCGCGGAGCACCCGCACTACAAGTGGGTCGCGCTGTCGAACACGACACTCGGCATGCTCATCGCCACGATCAACTCCTCGATCGTGCTCATCTCGCTGCCGGCCGTCTTCAACGGCATCCACCTCGACCCGCTCAGCCCCGGCAACGTCAGCTACCTGCTGTGGATGCTCATGGGCTACATGCTGGTCAGCGCGGTCCTGGTGGTCACGCTGGGCCGGCTCGGCGACATGTACGGCCGGGTCCGCATCTACAACGCGGGCTTCGCGCTGTTCACGGTCACCTCGATCGCCCTGTCCCTCGACCCGTTCGACGGCGGCGGCGGCGCGCTCTGGCTGATCGGCTGGCGGGTGCTGCAGGCCGTCGGCGGCGCGATGCTCATGGCCAACTCGGCCGCGATCCTCACCGACGCCTTCCCCGCCGCCCAGCGCGGCATGGCGCTCGGGGTCAACATCGTCGCCGGCATCGCCGGCTCGTTCATCGGCCTCGTCCTCGGCGGGCTGCTCGCCGAATGGAACTGGCGGGCGATCTTCTGGGTCAACGTGCCGATCGGCGTCATCGGCACGATCTGGGCGTACCGTTCCCTCCACGACACCGGTGTGCGCCGGCCCGGGCGCATCGACTGGTGGGGCAACCTCACCTTCGCCGTCGGCCTCACCGCGCTGCTGGCCGCGATCACCTACGGCATCCAGCCGTACGGCGGGCACAGCCAGGGCTGGACGAACCCGTGGGTGCTCGCCGGGCTCATCGGCGGCGTGCTCGTCCTGGGGCTGTTCACCTGGATCGAGCGGCGCGTCGCCGAGCCGATGTTCCCGCTCGGCCTGTTCCGGATCCGGGCGTTCGCGTCGGGCAACGTCGCCGGCCTGCTCGCCTCGATCGCCCGCGGCGGCCTGCAGTTCATGCTCATCATCTGGCTCCAGGGCATCTGGCTGCCGCTGCACGGTTACCGCTACGAGGAGACCCCGCTGTGGGCGGGCATCTACCTGCTGCCGCTCACCGTCGGCTTCCTCGCCGCCGGGCCGATCGCCGGACACCTGTCCGACAAGTACGGCCAGCGGATCTTCGCCGCTGTCGGCCTGCTCGTCATGGCGCTGTCCTTCGCCGGCCTGCTGATCCTGCCGACCGACTTCAGCTACTGGGCGTTCGCCGCCCTCGTGTTCCTCAACGGCCTCGGCGGCGGGCTCTTCGCCGCGCCGAACACGGCGCTGATCATGTCGAGCGTCCCCGCGCACCTGCGCGGCACCGCGTCCGGCATGCGGGCCACGTTCCAGAACGCCGGCATGGTGCTGTCGATCGGCGTGTTCTTCTCCCTGATGGTGGCCGGCCTGTCCAGTCACCTGCCGGGGACCCTCGACCAGGGGCTCACGGCACAGGGCGTGCCGCCCGGGGCGGCGCACACCATCGCCGGCCTGCCGCCGGTCGGGACACTGTTCGCCGCGTTCCTCGGGTACAACCCGGTCGCGTCGCTGCTCGGCCCGAATCTGCTCGGCCAGCTACCGGCCGCCAACGCCGCGACGCTGACCGGCCGCGAATTCTTCCCGCACCTGGTGTCCGGCCCGTTCCACGACGGACTGGTCATCGTGTTCTGGCTGGCGATCGGCATGTCGGTCGTCGGTGCCCTGGCTTCACTCGTCAAACCTGGCCTCACCGGTCAGACCCGCCAAGCGCGCGACGGCTGAGACGTCCTCCTGAGCCACGCTCCCTGGTGGGGCCGCCGCCCGGTACGCCACGGGCCGGACGGCGGCAGCACGGGCGGGCCGGTCACCCCGGGGAGTGGGGTGCCGGCCCGCCCGGGTCCGGCGCACGTAGAGCAGGGCGCCGGCGGCGACGACGAGCGTGCTCAGCACGTACCACCCGGTGAGCACCAGCAGGGCGAGCGACGCGACCAGGGAGACCCCGGCGCACCACCACGCCGGGGACCGGCGCGGCAGGAGGCGGAGGGCGGCGGCGGAGCCCATGAGGTACACCAGCACGAACGCGCCGCTCGTGAGCAGGACGAGGGCCCGGGTGGTGGTCCCGGTCAGGGCCACCACCAGCATCGACACGCCGCCGAGCCCGGCCACCACGGCGAGGCTGCGGCGGGGCACCTCACCGGCGCCGGAGCCGCGCGCGAACCACGCCGGCAGCGCGCCGTCGCGGCCGAGGGCGGCGCCGAGCTTGGCGGCGCCCGCGTGGTAGGCGTTCATGGTGCCGAGCGTGAGCAGGACGGCCGCCGCCGCGGCGATGGCCCGGACCTGACCGCCGACGCCGCGGGCCAGCAGCTCGGCGAGGGGTGCGTCGCCGGTGGCGGCCGGACCGAGGACCAGGATGCTCGCGGCGGCGATGCCGAAGTACAGCACGCCGACGACCAGCAGCGCGATCGCGGTCGCGCGGGGCAGGTCGCGTGCCGGGCGGCGGAAGTCCGCGGCGAGCGAGGTGACCGCCTCCCAGCCGGCGAAGCCCCAGACCAGCACCGCCGCGGCGGATCCGACGGCCCACCAGCCGTGCGGGGCGAACGGGTGCAGGTTCGCCGGGTCGGCGTGCGGCAGCGACGTCGCGGTGGCGGTGAGCAGGAGCGTGATGAGCAGCGCGGCGAGGCCGAGCTGCAGCCGGCCGGAGACCCGCACGCCGCCGAGGTTGCCGACGGTCACGACGAGCATCAGCCCGACCGCGGTGAGCAGCACGGTGCGGGTACCGCCGCCGAGCGCCGCCGCGACGTAGGCGCCGCCGAACAGCGCGGCGGCGGGCGTGCCGATCGGCACCGCGAAGTAGAACGACCAGCCGACGACCGCCGCGGCCCGCGCGCCGAAGGCCCGCCGCACGTAGGTCGCGACGCCGCCCGCGTCCGGGTGCCGGGCGCCGAGCGCGGCGAAGGTCGCGGCGAGCGGGACGGACAGCAGGATCAGCGCGGCCCAGGCGAGCAGCGACGCCGGGCCCGCGGTCTGGGCGGCGAGCGCGGGCAGGGCGATCACCCCGGTGCCGAGCACCGCCCCGATCGACAGCGCCGCCCCTTGTGGCACAGTCATCATGATCTTCATTTTGGATGTCGTACGACCCGAGCCGTGAGTGGCAGGAATGCCATCCTCGGATACATTCGTGCCATGAGTCGGCAGAGTCCGCAGAGCGCCCAGCGCGCCCGGAGTGCTCAGCGCCGTCACGTGGTCGGGGTCGCCGTCACCGAGGACCTGCCGGTCTTCGAGCTCGCGGTGCCCTGCGAGGTCTTCGGCATCGACCGGGCCGACCTGGCCGACCCGTGGTACGAGCTGCGCTTCGCGGCCGTGACACCGGGCCGCCACGCGGCGCGGTCGGGTCTGACGGTCGACGCGCCGTACCCCCTCGAGACCCTCGCCGACGTCGACACCCTGATCCTGCCGGCCTTCGCGCGGGCCAAGCAGATCGAGCCGCCCGACGAGCTGGTCCGCACCGTCCGCAAGGCGCACGAGAACGGCCGGCGGATCGTCGCGATCTGCACGGGGGCGTACGTGCTGGCCGCCGCGGGCCTGCTCGACGGCCGCCGGGCCACCACACACTGGATGAACGCGTTCGACTTCGCCCAGCGCTACCCGGCCGTCACGTTCGACCCCGACGTGCTCTACACGCAGGACGGCGACGTGTTCACCTCCGCCGGGACCGGCGCGGCGATCGACCTGTGCCTGCACCTGGTGCGGCTCGACCACGGCGCGGCGGTCGCCAACGAGGTCGCGCGCCGGATGGTGGTGCCGCCGCACCGCGACGGCGGCCAGTCACAGTTCGCGAACCTGCCCCAGCGGCCCCGGACGCCCGACACGCTCGCCGGTGCGCTCGACTGGGCGCGGGAGCGGCTCGACCAGCCGCTGACCGTCGCCGACCTGGCGCGGCAGGCGCGGCTCAGCCCGCGGACGTTCGCCCGCCGGTTCCGTGAGAGCCTCGGGACCACACCGTTGCAGTGGCTGGTCGGGCAGCGCGTGCGGCTCGCGCAGGAGCTGCTCGAGACGACGGACGACTCGATCGAGCGGATCGCGCACCGCAGCGGCTTCGGCACCCCCGCCAACCTGCGCACCCACTTCGTGCGGCAGACGAGCGTCACGCCGGGGACATACCGCCAGGTGTTCCACCGCTGAGCGGCGGCGCGGCGAGCATGCTCTCCAGCAGCAGCGCGACCTCGCGGTAGCGGGAGACCGTGACCAGGTGGACGCCGTCGAAGGCGCCGCTGTCGCGCAGCGCGGCGACCTGCTCGCACGCGGCGTCGACGCCGGCCCGCCGGTCGGCCTCGACCCGGTCGACCAGGTCGGCGGGGATGTCGATGTCCGGGATGGTCGCCGCCAGCCGGCGGGCCATGGCGGCGCTGGACAGGACGAGCACCCCGGCGTACACCGGAACGTCCAGCCCGGCCGAGTCCCGCCAGCGCAGCAGCCCGTCGACGGAGAAGCTCATCTGGGCGAACACGAAGTCGGCCGCGCGCTTCCAGGACGGCACGCGGCGCAGGCCGGCCGCCACCCCGATGCGCGGCGGCCGGAAGCCGGGCCGCTCCCCCATCGCCCGCGCCTCGGCGATCATCATGCGGACGTTGAGCTCGCCGGTGCGGTCGCCGGCCGTCGGCTTGTCGCCGTGGACGAACAGGAACTCCTCCACGCCGTACGCCGCGGCGGTCAGCATGTCCCGCTGGAAGCCCAGCAGGTTGCGGTCGCGGGAGTTCAGGCAGGCGATGCTGCGCCCGCCCATCGCCGCCACTTCATGCGCGACGGCGATGCTGGAGACGGTGGCCCGCCCGATGTGGTTGTCGGGGATGAGGAACGAGTGGGCGACCGGCGCGAGCACCCCGATCTGGTGCCGGACGTGCCGGATGTCCGGCCGGGTTGGGGGCTCGATCTCACAGACCACCTCGAACCGGTTCACGCCCCTACCCTAGCCGCCCGCGGCCCTGACCCGCTCTCCGCCCCGACGCCCCTTCAGCAGGGAATGAGCTCCGAGCGGCGGACGCGCACCCGGGTGCCGTCGGTGAGCGTCACCTCGACCCGGCCCGCCGGGTCGGTGTCGCCGAACGCGTAGATCTCCTTGCCCGCGTGCTCCGCGAGCGCGGCGTGGTCGGCGCCGCTCCGGTCCGGCCGCAGGACCCACTTCAACTCCGGCGATTTACCCATTTCGCCCACCCCCTCGCCGACAACGGTAGGGGTCGCCGGCCCGGCAGGGACGCGGCCACGCGAAGACGGCAGGGGATGGCACCCGTGTGGGTGAGCCCGCGGCCGGCGGGCGTGCCCCGGATCGTCCGTGCCCCCGGATCGTCCGTGCCCCCGCCTCAGTCCTTGCTCAGCTGCTCGCGCAGCGAGCGCAGCGCGCCGGCCAGGAGGCGGGAGACGTGCATCTGGGAGATGCCGAGCTCGATCGCGATCTGGGACTGGGTCAGGTTGCCGTGGAAGCGCATCGCGATGATCTTCTGCTCGCGCTCGGGGAGCTTGGCCAGCAGCGGCCGCAGCGCCTCGCGGTTCTCGACGTTGCGCATGTCGGGGTCCTCGCCGCCGAGCAGGTCGCCGAGGCCCGCCGCGCCGGTGTCACCGGCGTCGCCGACCGGCGCGTCGAGCGACAGCGCCCGATACGCCTGGCCGCACTCCAGGCCCTCGATGACCTCCTCCTCGCTCACCTCGAGCCGGGCGGCGAGGTCGGCGACCGTCGGCGCCCGGCCGAGGTCCTGCGCGAGATCGCCGGTCACCTTGCTGATCTCCAGCCGCAGCTCCTGGAGCCGGCGGGGGACGCGGACGTCCCAGCCCTTGTCGCGGAAGTGGCGCTTGACCTCGCCGACGATCATCGGGATCGCGTAGCTGGTGAACGCGGCGCCGCGGGTCGGGTCGTAGCCGTCGACGGACTTGATCAGGCCGAGGTTGGCGACCTGGACGAGGTCGTCGAACTGCTCGCCGCGGTTGCGGAAGCGCCGGGCGAGGTATTCGGCCAGCGGGATGTACAGCTCGATGAGCCGCGTGCGGGCCCGGTCCCGGTCCGCGCCGGCGGGCAGGTCGGCCATGAGCGACAGCAGCGCCTTGGCCTGCGCGTCGGTCTCCCGGTTGGCCCGCGACGGGGCGTGCGTGTGCCGGCCCGCGGGGGCGCTGTGCCCGGTGGGAACGGTGGGCCGGACGGGAACGGTGTGCTCGATATCGACAGTCACGACACATCAGCCTTTCGATCGATGCCACGACGGAAGCCCTGGATGAGGGTTTCGGTGGGTGATCGAGCGGGCACCTCGTCAGCGCAGGCACGAAGGCAGGCTCAAGAGGGCAGGCTCGTCAGGACCGGTCAGGTTCGACGCGAGAGGCACCCGTGTCTTGAGCGCCGGCGGAGAACTCCGGTGTCGCCACGCCGCAGGTTGGCCGCCGTTTCTGGACGGACCCGCGCACATCGGTGGGACGTGTCGACTGTACAAGAAATTGCCACACGGCAAAAGCCGCGACCTGCGAACCGCCGAAATACCGGTTCGGCGCCGCGGCCGGCGCGGATTGCTCAGTGACCGGTATCTCACACTCACCAGCCATCGAGCGCAGTGGCTCCGAAGTCCTCCCGCAGGCGGTTCGACAGCCCGGACCGCCATCGATGTGGGAGGACCACGGACATGCGCACTGCAACCCCTGCCGGTCGCCGGTGGCGCGCCGCGGCCGCCGCCCTCGCGGCGGCCGGAGTCGCGTTCCTCGGCCTGGGGCCGGCCACCTCAGCGGCGTCGAGCCACCGCGAGGCCCCGCTGATCGCGGCCGACCCGGCCGTCGACAACACCGACCTCTACGCGTTCGTCAGCCCCGAGCGTGCCGGCTACGTCACGTTCATCGCCAACTGGCAGCCGTTCGAGGAGCCCCACAGCGGCCCGAACTTCTACCCGTTCGCGACCGACGCCGTCTACAACATCAACGTCGACAACGACGGCGACGCCAAGGCCGACGCGGTCTTCCGGTGGACGTTCCAGAACGTCGACAAGCGCGGCGGCAACACCTTCCTCTACGCCAACGGCCCGGTCACCTCGATCGACGACGAGAACCTGCTCTTCCGGCAGACCTACACGCTCGAGTCGTCGTTCAACGGCCAGCCGTTCAAGACCCGCGTCACCGGCGCCCCGGTGGCACCGTCGCGGGTCGGCAAGGCCACCATGCCCGACTACGCCAAGCTGCGCAGCGAGGCCGACAAGCGCCTGCCGGGCGGCTGGAACGTCTTCGCCGGCCAGGCCGACGACCCGTTCTTCCTCGACCTGCGGGTGTTCGACCTGCTGTACGGCGGGGACCTGAGCGAGGTCGGCCAGGACACCCTCGCCGGGTTCAACGTCAACACGATCGCCCTGCAGGTCCCGTTCTCCGACGTGGCCCTGAAGGGCGACGCGAAGCGCAACCCGGTCATCGGCATCTGGACCACGACCGAGCGGGCGAAGACCCGCGTCACCGGCCAGCCGGCCGCCGTCGGCGGCGACCGGGTCCAGGTGTCCCGGCTCGGCAACCCGCTGGTCAACGAGGTGGTCGTGCCCGCGTCGCTGAAGGACGCGTTCAACTCGATCAGCCCCGACAAGGACGCCGACATCCCGGCGGTCGTGGCCCGGGTCACCGACCCGGAGCTGCCGAAGCTCATCGAGGGCATCTACAAGGTGCCCGCGCCCCCGGCGCCGCGCAACGACCTCATCGAGATCTTCCTGACCGGCATCACCACGAAGGCCGGCGGGCCGATCAAGGCGGACCTCAACTCGCAGCTCAACAACGCCGACGTGGACGCGAGCAGGTTCCGCCCGGCGGAGATGCTGCGGCTCAACCTGTCCGTGCCGGTGACCGCACAGCCGAACCGGCTCGGTGTCCTCGCCGGTGACCTGCAGGGCTTCCCGAACGGCCGGCGGCTCACCGACGACGCGGTCGACATCGCCGTCCAGGCCGTCGAGGGCGCGGCGCAGACCGGCAAGCTCGTCGACGCGCTCGCGGCCGGCGACAAGGTCGACGCCAACGACAACACGTTCGGCGCCGAGTTCCCGTACCTGGCGCTGCCGAACAGCGAGTCGGTCAACAACGGTGGCGGCACGGGCGCCGGAGCCACGACCGGTGGCAGCGGCACCGCGACGAGCCCGTCGGCGGAGGCGGCCCCGGACACGACGCCGTCGGCCTTCGAGTCCGGCATGGGCATGACCGCCGTCGCGGTCGGCACGTCGGCCGTCGCGGCCGGCCTCGGCACCCTGATGTTCGTCGGCTGGTGGCGCCGCCGCCGCGGCACCACCCGGCTCTAGCCGGTTCCCCGCCCGGGGCGGGTCCACTGTGGACCCGCCCCGGGCACCCCGACCCGAGGAGGATGCAGTGCGACTGCATGCGTTTCTTGTTGTGGTACCGGCGGCCGCGCTGCTCCTCGGCCTCGGCGCCGTCGCCGGCCTGCCGGAGCGTTCCCCCGGCACGGCCACGTTCGTCGACCGCCCACCGGCGACCACCAGGCTGGTCGCCTCGATCGACGCCTACCGGGAGCGGCTGCGCACGGTGCCGGGCGACTGGACCACCTGGGCGGCGCTCGGCGAGGCGTATCTGGAGCAGTCCCGGATCGGCGCCGACCCCGCGTACTACCCGAAGGCCGAGGGCGCCCTGCGCAAGTCGCTGGAGGTCCGCCCGTCGGGCAACGAGCCCGCGCTCACCGGACTCGGCGCCCTGGCCAACGCCCGGCACGACTTCGCCGGCGCGAAGCGGCACGCGCAGCAGGCGCTCGTCGTGAACCCGTACTCCGCCACGGCGTACGGCGTGCTCGCCGACGCCGAGACGCAGCTGGGCCACCCCGCCGAGGCGACCGCCGCCGTCCAGCGGATGCTCGACCTGAAGCCGGGCCTCAGCTCGTACACCCGCGGCTCTTATGATCTTGAACAGCACGGCCGGCGGACCGAGGCGATCGCGCTGATGGAGCGGGCGCTGGAGACGGCGACCGAGCCGGCCGACGTCGCGTTCTGCCACCAGCACCTGGCCGGGCTGGCGTGGGCCGCGGGCGACACAACAACCACGGCGCGGCACGTGGCGCTCGGGCTGGCCACATCCGATGGCACAGCCGAAGCCACCGCCGAGGTCACCGCCGGGGCCACGGCCGGACTCTGGCAGCTCAAGGCCAGGCTGGACGCCGCCGTGGGTGACCTCGAGGCCGCGCTCGCCGACCTCGAGAAGGTCGTGGCGCGCACGCCCACCGTCGACGTGCTGCTCGAACAGGCCGGCCTGCTGCGGCTCGCCGGCCGTGACCCGGCGCCGGCGCTGCGCCTCGCGCAGGCCGCGCATCAGCTGTTCACCGCCAACGGCGGCACCGACGATCTCGGCGCCGCGGCCCTGGCCCTCGCCACCGACCGGCCCGCCGAGGCCGTGGACCTGGCGATGAACGAGTGGCACCGGCGGCAGTTCGCCGACGTGGCCGACCTGCTGAGCTGGAGCCTGCTGCAGGCCGGGCGGCCCGCCGAGGCGATGCCGTTCGTGCGGCAGGCCGGCGCGCTGGGCCGCGTCGACGCCGCGCTCGCCTACCACCACGGGATGATCGCGCTCGCCAACGGCGACCGGGCGACGGCGCGCATCCAGCTGCAGCTCGCGCTGTCGCTCAACCCGAAGTTCTCCCCCGTCGACGCGCCGATCGCCGAGCGCGCCCTCGCCTCGCTGGAGCCGTGATGCGCCGCCTTCTCGTCCTGCTCTGCACCGTCGTCGTCACCGTCGTGCCGGCCGGCGTGCTGCTCGCACCCGGCCCCGCGCACGCCCACCCGCTCGGCAACTTCTCCGTCAACCAGCTCGGCGCGCTGACGTTCCACCCGTCGCGGGTCGACGTGCTGGCCCTCGTAGACCTCGCCGAGCTGCCGACGCTGCAGGAACAGTCCACGGTGGACTCGATGGGCGCACCGGCCTGGGCCGCGCGGGAGTGCTCGGCCCTGACGGGAGCCTTCTCGGTGCGGGTCGGCGGTGCGCCGCTGGCCTGGACGGTCGGGACCTCGTCGTACACGTACACCGAAGGCAGCGCCGGGCTGCGGACCAGCCGCCTGGAGTGCACGCTGTCCGCGCCCGCCCCGCTGGCGGCACCGTCCACCGTGGACGTGGAGAACCGCTACCGGACCGACCGGGTGGGGTGGCGTGAGCTGACGGCGACGGCTTCGGGGGTACATCTGGTGTCGCCGCCGCTGCCCGCCAAGAGCCGCAGCGACGGGCTGCGCAGCTACCCCGACGACCTGCTGAGCTCCCCGCCGGACGTCCGGTCGGCGCGGCTGACGGTGGAGCCGGGCGGCAGCACCGCCGCCTCGCCCGGCGACACCGCGGTCGCGGCCCCCGTCCTCCCCGGACGGCTGGGCCGCGCGGAGGCGACGCTGCGCGGCTGGGTCGGCACGCGCGAGCTGACCCCGTGGGTCGGTGCCCTCGCGGTGCTGCTGGCGCTGGTGCTGGGCGGCGCGCACGCCACGCTGCCGGGGCACGGCAAGACGGTGATGGCCGCGTACCTCGCCGGCCGCCGCGGCCGCCCGCGTGACGCCCTGACCGTGGGCGCGACGGTGACGCTGACCCACACCGGCGGGGTGCTGGTGCTGGGCCTGCTGCTGACGACGGCGGCCGGCCTGGCCGGCGAGACGGTGCTCGGCTGGCTGGGTGTGACGAGCGGCGCGCTGGTGGCGGCGGTGGGCCTGGGGATGCTGCTGTCCCGCCGGAAGCAGGCGGCGCACTCCCATGCTCATGACCACCCTCATCCGCATTCCCATTCCCATTCCCACTCGCACGACCACGGCGGGCGCCCCAGCCGGCTCGCGATCGTGGGGATGGGTGTCGCGGGTGGCCTGGTGCCCAGCCCGTCGGCGCTGGTCGTCCTCCTCGGGGCGGTCGGCCTGGGGCGGACGTGGTTCGGCGTGCTGCTGGTGCTCGCGTACGGCCTGGGCATGGCCGCCGTCCTCACCGCCGCCGGCCTGCTGCTGATCAAGGTCCGCGACCGGTGGGCGGGCAGGCTCCGGCTGAGTGGGCGGCTGGGTGGGCGGCTGGGTGGCCGGCTGGCCTGGTTCACCCGCCTCGCGCCCACCGGGACCGCGGCACTCGTGCTGGTCGTCGGGTCGGCCCTCGCGGTCCGGTCGCTCGTCACGCTCTGAGCGGCGATCGCCACCCTCCGCACGTCCCGCCGTCGCCTGCTGCGGGGCGGCGGTGGGACGCGGTATCCTGACCCTGGGCAGTGCGCCTGCCTGCGCCCGACACGGCCGCCCACGCCGGCCGTGCACGAGGCCAAGGGTCCCCGACTCAGCGCATCGGTGCAGGATGCCCGGCGGGAGTCTCGCCGTCCGATCGGTGCGAGCGTGGGTCGACGCCGGAGGACTCGTGATGGCCGAGGAAACACCGCAGGGCACCCCTGCCGCAGAGGACCCCGGACAGGGCGCGGAGACAGGCGCCGAGCAGACCCCGTCCGGCGGGAGCATCCCGGAGCAGCCTGGCCGGAAACCGCGACCGGACCGGGCCCGGCGACGCGCGGTGCGGGCGCACGCCGCGCAGGCCGGTGTGGCATATTCCGTCGCGGCCCGGCAGCTCAAGGCCGCCCGGCTGCGGGCCGGGGAGACGCTTGGGAACGCGGGCCGGACCGTGTATCCGGCGTGGGTCGGCCACGGGGAGCGGTGGACGATCGTGTCCCGGGAGGCGCGCGGAGCCGAGGTCAAGCTCGCCGACGCGCGGCGGGCCGGGCGGCTGCCCGGCGGCAGGGCCGAGCATCTCGTCGAGCGGTTCCCGCCCGGGCTCGACGACACGTTCTATGCCGGGGAGCGGCGGGCCGAGCTGCTCGCACTCGTGTATCTCGTCGTCGCCGACGACAGCCCGGGGCTGGTCCCGGCGGCGCTCGACCTCGCCTGGACCGCCGAGCTCGGCGAGGAGACCGCCGTCGACGCGGTCTGCGCGGATCTCGACCGCGCCGCCCGGCGGGTCCTCGACAGCGGGGTCGCCGAACGGTGGCGGCGGATCGAGGCCGCCCTGGTGAAGGCCCAGCACGACCGGGAGTGGCGGGTGCGGTACGAGGCCGATCTGCTGGTGCTGGCCTACCGCGCGTTCGTCACGCCCGGGGAGGACGCCGCCGGGGAGCCGTTTGTCGTCAGGGCGCCCTGGGCGGGGGTGCGGCAGGTGCTCGACGCCCTGCTGGTGATCGCCGACGACGGGCACGCGCCCGGCACCCGCGTGCGGACCGTGGACAGTCCGCGCGCGGAGGGCACCGTCGTGGGCGCCTGCTGGGGGCCGGACGGCCCGCCGACCGGCTACGAGGTGCGGATCGACGGCGAGGTCGCGACCCGCACCTGCAAGCCCGAGGAGATCGTCATCCTGCCGGGACAGGAGTCGGACGCTCCGGCGCTGGTGTTGTAGCGGGCGAGCCCGACACGGTGAGGACCAGGCCGTCCGGGCCGGCGTCCACCAGGACCGTCCGGCCCGCGGCCAGCTCGTCGCGCAGGATCCGCGCCGAGAGCTCGTCCTCCAGTTCCCGCCGCACGGCGCGGCGCAGCGGCCGCGCGCCGAGACGCGGGTCGTGGCCGGTCGCCGCCAGCCGCGACCGCGCCGCCGCCGTCAGCGCCAGGGTCACCCCGCGTGCGGCGAGCCGCGCGGCGACCCGCTCGACCAGGAGGTCGACGATCCGCAGCAGGTCGGCGGTGGTGAGCGGGTCGAAGACCACGGTCTCGTCGATGCGGTTGAGGAACTCGGGCCGGAAGTGCTGCCGCAGGTCCTGCACCAGTTCCTGCGCCGCGGAGGACGCCCGGTCGCCGAAGCCGGCCGCCGCGGCGAAGCGGGTGCCCAGGTTCGTGGTGAGGACGATGACGGTGTTCGTGAAGTCGGTGACCCGGCCCTGGCCGTCGGTCAGCCGGCCGTCCTCGAGGATCTGCAGCAGGGTGTGGAAGACGTCGGGGTGGGCCTTCTCGATCTCGTCGAACAGCACGACGGAGCACGGCCGGCGGCGCACCCGTTCCGTCAGCTGACCGCCGTCGTCGTGGCCGACGTATCCCGGTGGCGCACCGACCAGCCGGGACACCGTGTACCGGTCGTGGAACTCGGACATGTCCAGCTGGATCAGCGCGTCCTGGCTGCCGAAGAGGAACTCGGCGAGCGCTTTCGCCAGGGACGACTTCCCGACGCCGGACGGTCCGGCGAAGATGAACGAGCCGGTCGGGCGGCGCGGGTCGGCGAGGCCGGCGCGGGCCCGGCGGATCGCCGTGGCGACGGCACGGACCGCGGCGTCCTGGCCGACGAGGCGCCAGTGCAGCTCGTCCTCCATGCGCAGGAGCCGGGCGGTCTCCCCCTCGGTGAGTCGCTGCACCGGGATGCCGGTCCACTGGGCGACCACCGACGCCACATGGTCCTGATCGACACGGTCCTGGTCGACCGGGGCTGATCCGCCGCCGAGCCGCACCCGCGCGCCCGCCTGGTCGAGCAGGTCGATCGCCTTGTCCGGCAGGTGGCGGTCCGGCACGTACCGGTCGCCGAGCGACACGGCGGCCTCGAGCGCGGCGTCGCTGTAGGAGACGCCGTGGAACGTCTCGTACCGCTCCCGGAGGCCGCGCAGGATCTCCAGCGTCTGCGCGGGCGTCGGCTCGGCGACCTCCACCGGCTGGAAACGGCGGTCGAGGGCGGCGTCCTTCTGCACGTACCGGCGGTACTCCTCGTGGGTCGTCGCGCCGATCGTCCGCAGCTCGCCGCGGGCCAGCAGCGGCTTGAGCAGCGACGAGGCGTCGATGGCGCCCTCGGCCGCGCCGGCGCCGACGAGCGTGTGGAGCTCGTCGATGAACACGATGACGTCGCCGCGGGTGCGGATCTCCTTGATCACCTTGCGCAGGCGCTCCTCGAAGTCGCCGCGGTAGCGGGCGCCGGCGACGAGCGAGCCGAGGTCGAGCGAGTACAGCTGCTTGCCGGCGAGCGCGGCGGGGACGGTCCCGGCCACGATCCGCTGGGCGAGGCCCTCGACGACGGCGGTCTTGCCGACGCCGGGCGCGCCGGTCAGGACAGGGTTGTTCTTGCGCCGGCAGGACAGCACCTGCACGACCCGCTCGATCTCGGCGTCGCGGCCGATGACCGGGTCGAGGTCGCCGGCCCGGGCGGCGTCGGTGAGGCTGTGCCCGAACTGGTCGAGGACGGGGCTGCCGGTCGGCGTCTTCAAGGAGGACGCCGAGGCGGCGGACGCCGCGTCGTCCAGCGACGGGTGCCCCGACAGGGCCTGCACGACCTGCGCCCGGACCGCGCCGAGGGAGGCGCCGAGCCGGATCAGCACCTGCGTGGCGACGCCCTCGCCCTCGCGGATCAGGCCGAGCAGGATGTGCTCGGCGCCGATGTAGTTGTGGCCGAGTTGGAGCGCCTCGCGCAGGGCGAGCTCGAGGACCTTCTTGGCCCGGGGACTGAACGGGATGTTCCCGCCCGGTGCCTGCCGCCCGGTGCCGACGAGTTCTTCGACCTCGCGGCGGACGGCGTCGAGGGAGATGCCGAGGTGACGCAGGGCGTCGGCGGCGGCGCCACCGGGCTCCCCGCCCTCCCCGGCGCGCTCACCCTCGTGGAGCAGCCCGAGCAGGACGTGCTCGGTGCCGATGTAGCTGTGGTTGAGGATCCGGGCCTCTTCCTGGGCCAGGACGACGACCCGGCGGGCCCGGTCGGTGAATCGTTCGAACATCGCCATCACGCCTTCCGGCGGGGCCGCTCCCGGCAACACGAGCAACGCACCCGCCAACCGTCACGGAAAGGTGGATGCGCTGAGTCGAAGCCTCTTGGCCATGCCGCCGTGCGGGCGACGTGTGGCTCGGGCAGGCGCACTGCCCTTCGTCACCTTACCGTCACCGGCTTTCCGCCGCCGACCCGGAGAGTGATAGAAGGATGCCGTGACGGCAACGACGCTGTTCCAGCGCACCAGCGGCCGCCTCGGTGCGCCGACCCTGCTGCTCGGCGGGTCGCTCGGCAGCAACCTCGACATGTGGCGTCCCCAGCTTCCGGCGTTCGCCGAGCGGCTGCGGGTGGTCCGGTTCGACCATCGCGGGCACGGCGGGTCGCCGGTGCCGCCCGGCCCGTACCGCATCGAGGACCTGGGGCGGGACGTGCTGGCGCTGCTCGACCGGCTGGGCATCGAGCGGGCGTCGTACTGCGGGCTCTCCCTCGGCGGGATGGTCGGGATGTGGCTGGCCGCGCACGCGCCGGAGCGCATCGAGCGGCTGGTGCTGATCTGCACGGCGGCGCACCTGCCGCCGGCCGACGGCTGGCTGGCCCGGGCCGAGCAGGTGCGCACCGGAGGCATGGGCAGCATCGCCGACGCGGTCCTCGGCCGCTGGTTCACGCCGCGGTACCGTGCGGCGCTGCCGGCCCGCGTCGCGCCCTTCCGGGCGATGATCGCCGCCGGCCCGGCCGAGGGCTACGCCGGCTGCTGCGAGGCGATCGCCGGGATGGACCTGCGCGACGACCTGCCGAGGATCACCGCGCCGACGCTCGTCGTCGCCGGCGCCGACGACCCGGCGACCCCACCCGAGCACGGCGAGGTCATCCACGCCGGAATCGCCGGCAGCCGCCTGGCGGTGGTGCCGAACGCGGCCCACCTGGCCAACGTGGAGCAGCCCGAGGCGGTCGCCCACCTCGTGCTGGACCACGTGCTCAGCTGACCGCCTGGTAGACCGCCAGCGTGCGGTCGGCGATCGCGGACCAGGAGAAGTGGTCCACGGCCCGCTGGCGGCCGGCCCGGCCGAACTCGGCCGCGCGGGCCGGCTCCTCGAGCAGCTCGTTCATGGCGTCGGCGAGGTCGGCGACGAACCTCGCCTCGTCCAGCGGGGTGCCGGAGCCGTCGGTGACCTGGTCGATCGGGACGAGCAGGCCGGTCTCGCGGTCGGCGACGACCTCCGGGATGCCGCCGGTCGCGGTGGCGACGACCGCCGTCTGGCAGGCCATGGCCTCCAGGTTGACGATGCCCATCGGCTCGTAGATCGACGGGCAGACGAACAGCGTGGCGTGGCTGAGGACCTGAATCACCTCGTGCTTGGGCAGCATCTCCTGGACCCAGACGACACCCTGGCGGTGCTCGCGCAGCTCGCCGGCGAGGCCGGTGACCTCGGCGGCGATCTCCGGGGTGTCCGGAGCGCCGGCCAGCAGGACCAGCTGCACGTCCGGCGGCAGGTGGCGGGCGGCACGCAGGAGATACGGCAGCCCCTTCTGCCGCGTGATGCGCCCGACGTAGGCGACGGACGGGCGCTGCGGGTCGATGCCGAGGCGCTCCAGGACGTCGGTGGCCGGGTCCGGCGCGTACTGCTCCGTGTCGATGCCGTTGTAGACGACGTGGACCCGGTCGGGATCGACGGCCGGGTAGGCGCGCAGCACGTCGGCCTTCATCCCGGCGGAGACGGCGATGACGGCGTCGGCGGCCTCGACGGCGGTCCGCTCGATCCACGACGAGAGCGCGTAGCCGCCGCCGAGTTGCTCGGCCTTCCAGGGGCGCAACGGCTCGAGGCTGTGACTGGTGACGACGTGGGGGACGCCGTAGAGCAGCTTGGCGGTGTGGCCGGCCAGGTTCGCATACCAGGTGTGGCTGTGCACGATGCTCGTCCCGGCGCAGCCGGCGGCCATCTCCAGGTCGACACCCATGGTGCGCAGCGCCGCGTTGGCGCCGGCGAGGCCGGCCGGGTCGGCATAGCCGGTGACCCCGGCCTCGGCGCGCGGCGCGCCGAAGCAGTGGACGCGCACGTCCAGCGGGAGCTTGCGCAGCTCGCGCGCAAGGTACTCCAAATGCACGCCCGCGCCGCCGTAGACGTCCGGGGGATACTCTCGAGTGAGCAGGTCTACACGCACGTCCCAAACCATAATGCCGTTCGTCTGGCGCAACACGCCGGACACGTTTAGCGTCTGCGCCATGGCTGCCAAGAAGGTCCTCGCGATCGTCCTCGCCGGCGGCGAGGGCAAACGGCTGATGCCGCTGACCACCGACCGGGCCAAGCCGGCGGTGCCGTTCGGCGGGATCTACCGGCTGATCGACTTCGTACTGTCCAACCTCGCCAACGGCGGCTATCTGAAGATGGTCGTGCTGACGCAGTACAAGTCGCACTCGTTGGACCGGCACGTCACGAAGACCTGGCGGATGTCGACGCTGCTCGGCAACTACGTGACGCCGGTGCCGGCGCAGCAGCGCCTCGGCCCGCGCTGGTTCGCCGGGTCGGCCGACGCCATCTACCAGAGCCTGAACCTCATCAACGACGAGCGGCCCGACTACGTCATCGTCTTCGGCGCGGACCACATCTACCGGATGGACCCGGAGCAGATGGTGCGCCGGCACATCGAGTCGGGCGCCGCGGCGACGGTGGCCGGGATCCGGCAGCCGCTGTCCACCGCCGACCAGTTCGGCGTCATCGAGGTCGGCGCCGGCGGGCAGCAGATCAGCGCGTTTCGGGAGAAGCCGAAGGACGCCAAGGGCCTGCCGGACGCCCCCGACGAGATCTTCGCGTCGATGGGCAACTACGTGTTCACGACCGACGCGCTGATCGACGCGGTGACCCGCGACGCGCAGGACCCGAGCAGCAAGCACGACATGGGCGGCAACATCGTCCCGTTCTTCGTGGGGAAGAACGAGGCCGCCGTCTACGACTTCAGCGACAACGTCGTGCCGGGCAGCTCGGACCGCGACCGCGGCTACTGGCGGGACGTGGGGACGCTCGACTCGTACTACGAGGCCAACATGGACCTCATCGCGGTGCAGCCGATCTTCAACCTGTACAACTTCGAGTGGCCGATCTTCACGGGCAACAGCCCGTGGCCGCCGGCGAAGTTCGTGCACGGCTGGGGCGAGCGGGTCGGTCGCGCGGTCGGCTCGATGATCTCCCCGGGTGCGGTCATCTCCGGCGCCCTGGTGGAGAACTCGGTGGTCTCGCCGAACGTCCGCGTGCACTCCTGGGCCCACGTCGAGGGTGCGGTGCTCATGGAGGGCGTCGACATCGGGCGGCACGCCGTGGTGCGCAACGCCATCCTGGACAAGAACGTCATCGTGCCGGAGGGCGTGGAGATCGGCGTCGACCTGGAACGGGACCGGCAGCGGTACACCGTGTCCGACGGGGGAATCGTGGTCATCGGCAAGGGTCAACGCATCGAGCCGTAGCGGCGTGACGCGCCGACCGCCTGCCGGTCGTGACACCGTCGCGATACCGGCTGTGATACCGGACAACACCTGACAACCCTGCCAACCCGGCGCGGATTCGATACGGTGAGGATCATGGGTAACCCCGCGGAGCAGCACGCGCCCGAAGCCCTCAAGACCGAGATCGCCACGACGAAACCCACCGATACCGAAGTCGCCCTCGCCACGGAGGACACCGTGGAGACGGCCGAGTCGCCGGCCGCCAGCTTCCGGGCGTCCACCCGGCCCGCGGACGCGGCGGCCGACGCCGCCGGGTCCGCCGCCGGCTGGCCCTGGGACGAGCTCGGACTCGGCCAGCGGTTCCCGATCGAGCAGGTCACGCCGTCGATCGAGGGCGGGCGGTTCCCGGCCAAGGCCGTCGTCGGCGAGCGGGTCCCGGTCTCCGCCGTCTCCTACCGCGAGGGCCACGCGATGATGGGCTGCAACGTCGTCCTCATCGGCCCGGACGGGCAGGAGGGGCCGTTCGCCCGCATGCGGCCGGGCGCGCCGGGCACCGACCGCTGGTTCGGCGAGGTGCGCCCGGACGCGGTCGGCAGGTGGACGTTCGCCGTCGAGGCGTTCAGCGACCCGTATCTCACCTGGCACGACGCGGTGTCGAAGAAGATCGCCGCCGGTCAGGGCCTGGAGGACCTCGCCAACGACCTCGCCGAGGGCTCGGCGCTGCTGCACGAGGCCGCCAAGGGCGTGCCCGAGCAGGAGCGGGACCGGGTGACCGGCGCGGCCCTGGCGCTCGCCGACGCCGGCATCCCGTTGTTCGCCCGGGTCTCCCCCGCCCTCGGGCTGACCGACGTGCTGTGGCGGCACCCGCTGCGCCAGCACGTGACCCGGTCGGAGCCGCTGCCGATCTGGTGCGACCGGCAGCGGGCGCTGTTCTCCGCGTGGTACGAATTCTTCCCGCGCTCCGAGGGCGCGGTCGTCGACGAGCGCGGCAAGCCCGTCACGCACGGCACGTTCCGCACCGCCGTCCCGCGGCTGCGGCAGGTCGCCGACATGGGCTTCGACGTGGTGTACCTGCCGCCGATCCATCCGATCGGCCGGGTCAACCGCAAAGGGCCGAACAACACGCTGGTCGCCGGGCCTGAGGACGTCGGCTCGCCGTGGGCGATCGGCGCGGCGGAGGGCGGCCACGACGCGATCCACCCCGACCTCGGCACGCTCGACGACTTCCGGGCGTTCGTCGACGCCGGCCGCGAGGCGGGTGTCGAGATCGCCCTGGACCTCGCGCTGCAGTGCGCGCCGGACCACCCGTGGGTCACCGAGCACCCCGAGTGGTTCACCACGCGGGCCGACGGGACCGTCGCCTATGCCGAGAACCCGCCCAAGAAGTACCAGGACATCTATCCCCTGAACTTCGACAACGACCCGGAGGGCATCCGGGCCGAGATCCTCCGGGTCGTGCTGCACTGGGTCGCGCAGGGCGTGAAGATCTTCCGGGTCGACAACCCCCACACCAAGCCCGTGGGGTTCTGGCACTGGCTCATCGACGAGGTCAAGGCGGTCGACCCCGACGTGCTGTTCCTGGCCGAGGCGTTCACCAAGCCGGCCATGATGCACGGCCTGGGCAAGATCGGCTTCAGCCAGTCGTACACGTACTTCACGTGGCGCGTGCAGGCGTGGGAGCTGCGCGAATACGTGCAGGAGCTCATCGCCGCCGCCGACTACATGCGGCCCAACTTCTGGCCGAACACGCCGGACATCCTGCCCGAGCACCTGCAGCACGGCGGGCCGCCGATGTTCAAGATCCGCGCGGTGCTGGCGAGCCTGCTCAGCCCGTCGTGGGGCATGTACGCCGGCTACGAGCTGTTCGAGCACGTGGCCCGGGCGGGCTCCGAGGAGTACCTCGACAACGAGAAGTACCAGTTGCGGCCCCGCGACTGGATCGGCAAGGAGCACGACGGCGAGTCCCTGGCGCCGTATCTGCGCCGCCTCAACGCGGTCCGCAAGGCCAACCCGGCCCTGCACTGGCTGCGCGACACCGTCTTCCACGGCATCGACAGCGAGCAGTTGCTCTGCTTCTCCAAGCGCGACCCGGACAGCGACAACACCGTCCTCGTGGTGGTATCGCTGGATTCGCACAACGTGCAGTGGGGTAACACGACGCTGGACATGCCCGCGCTGGGTTTCGACTGGCACGAGCGGTTCACGGTGCAAGACGAGATCACCGGCGCGACCTTCGACTGGGGACAGCACAACGCGGTCCGGCTCGATCCCCTGTACGAGCCGGCCCACGTGTTCACGGTGCACCGCCACCGCTGACAGCACCGGCAACAGCAGCAAGGTAGGTACCAACATGACGGACGAAGGCACCCACGTCGCGGACGGCATGGTCGAGCACCCGTCGTCCAGCGACTTCGGTCAGGCGCGGGTGCTGCCCGCCGACACCACCTGGTTCCAGCGAGCGGTGTTCTACGAGGTCCTCGTCCGGGCCTTCGCCGACTCCAACGCCGACGGCTCGGGCGACCTCAAGGGCCTCATCAGCCAGCTCGACTATCTGCAGTGGCTCGGCGTCGACTGTCTCTGGCTGCCGCCGTTCTACGACTCGCCCCTGCGCGACGGCGGCTACGACATCCGCGACTTCTACAAGGTGCTGCCCGAGTTCGGCACGGTCGACGACTTCGTCGCCCTGCTCGACGCGGCCCACAAGCGCGGCATCCGGGTCATCACCGACCTGGTCATGAACCACACCTCCGACTCGCACCTGTGGTTCCAGGAGTCCCGTCGCGACCCCGACGGGCCCTACGGCGACTACTACGTGTGGAGCGACTCCGACACCCGCTACGCCGACGCCCGGATCATCTTCGTCGACACCGAGGAGTCCAACTGGACCTTCGACCCGGTGCGGCGGCAGTTCTACTGGCACCGGTTCTTCTCGCACCAGCCGGACCTCAACTACGCCAATCCCGAGGTCCAGCGCGAGATGATCGACGTGCTGCGGTTCTGGCTCGACCTCGGCATCGACGGCTTCCGGCTCGACGCGGTGCCCTACCTGTTCGAGACCGAGGGCACCAACTGCGAGAACCTGCCGGAGACCCACGAGTTCCTGCGCCGCTGCCGCAAGGTCATCGACGACGAGTACCCGGGCCGGGTCCTGCTCGCCGAGGCCAACCAGTGGCCGGCGGACGTGGTGGAGTACTTCGGCGACCCGGCGACCGGCGGCGACGAGTGCCACATGGCGTTCCACTTCCCGCTGATGCCGCGCATCTTCATGGCGGTCCGCCGCGAGTCCCGCTTCCCGATCTCGGAGATCCTCGCGCACACCCCGGAGATCCCGGCGAACTGCCAGTGGGGCATCTTCCTGCGCAACCACGACGAGCTGACCCTCGAGATGGTCACCGACGAGGAGCGCGACTACATGTACGCGGAGTACGCCAAGGACCCGCGGATGCGCGCCAACGTCGGCATCCGGCGCAGGCTCGCGCCGCTGCTGGAGAACGACCGCAACCAGATCGAGCTGTTCACCGCGCTGCTGCTGTCGCTGCCCGGCTCGCCGGTGCTGTACTACGGCGACGAGATCGGCATGGGCGACAACATCTGGCTCGGTGACCGCGACGGCGTGCGCACCCCGATGCAGTGGACCCCGGACCGCAACGCCGGCTTCTCCCAGTCCAACCCCGGACGGTTGTACCTGCCGGTGATCCAGGACCCTGTCTACGGGTACCAGTCGGTCAACGTCGAGGCGCAGAAGGAGAGCTCCACCTCGGTGCTCAACTGGACCCGCACGATGCTCGCGGTGCGCCGGCGGCACGAGGCCTTCGCCGCCGGCCAGTTCCGCGAGCTCGGCGGCTCCAACCCGTCGATCCTGGCGTTCGTGCGCATCCACGGCGACGACGTCGTGCTGTGCGTGAACAACCTCTCGCGCTTCCCGCAGCCGATCGAGCTCAACCTGCAAGAGTGGGCCGGGTACACCCCGATCGAGCTGACCGGCCACGTCCAGTTCCCGAACATCGGGCAGCTGCCGTACCTGCTGACCCTGCCCGGGCACGGCTTCTACTGGTTCCAGCTGGTCCAGCCCTCCGAGCAGCCCCAGTGAGCAGTCTTAGGAGATTCCGACGATGACGTCACTGCCGTTCACCGACTGGCTGCCGCATCAGCGGTGGTACGCCGGACGCAACCGCATCCTGGCCGCCGTCGAGCCGACCGCGGTGACGCCGCTGCCCGACGGGCTCGACCACGTCCTGCTCGACGCCCGCTACGAGGACGGCGGCACCGAGCGTTACCAGGTCTTCGTCGGCTGGGACCTCAACGTGGCCGCCGAACTGTCCGCGGCGGCGTTCATCGGCTCGGAAGGCGACCGGGCCGGCTCCGACGCCCTGTACGACGAGCACTCCGCCCAGCGGCTGCTGGCTCTCATCGACACCGGCGCGGTGGTCGACGGCCTGCGGTTCGCGCCCGAGCCTGGCGTCGCGCTGCCCGTCGACGCGCCGGCGCGGGTCAGCGGCGCCGAGCAGAGCAACACCAGCGTCGTCTTCGACAACGCCGCGATCCTCAAGGTCTTCCGCCGGGTCGCCGCCGGGATCAATCCGGACCTGGAGCTCAACCGGGTCCTCGCCCGGGCCGGCTGCCCCAACGTGGCCCGGCTGCTCGGCGCGATCGAGAGCAGCACCGACGACGGCGAACCGGTAACCCTCGCGATGGTGACCGAATACGCGCAGAACTCCGCCGAGGGCTGGGCGATGGCGGCCGCGAGCGCCCGGGACCTGTTCGCCGAGCACGACCTCAACCCCGACGAGGTCGGCGGCGACTTCGCCGGCGAGTCGATGCGCCTCGGCGAGGCCGTCGCGCACGTCCACCGGACCCTCGCCCAGGAACTCGGCACCCGGACGGCCCCGCCGCCGACCGAGGCGATGCTGGCACGGCTGGAGGCCGCGGCGCAGACCGTCCCGGAACTGTCGCGGCTGCTGCCCGGCATCCGCGCCATGCTGCGCACCTTCGGCGACGGGCCGGTGGGGACCCAGCGCATCCACGGCGACCTGCATCTCGGCCAGGTGCTGCGCACCCCCGAGTCGTGGCTGCTCATCGACTTCGAGGGCGAGCCGGGTGTCCCCGTCGAGGAGCGCCGCCGGCCGGACTCGGTCCTGCGGGACATCGCCGGCATGCTGCGCTCCTACGAGTACGCGGCCTACCACCTGCTCGTCGGCCAGGAGGACGACGAGGAACTGGCCGAGCGGGCCCGGCAGTGGGTCGACCGTAACAGGGACGCCTTCTGCGACGGCTATGCTGCCGCCGCCGGTTACGACCCGCGCGACGACCAGGCCCTATTGTGCGCATACGAGCTGGACAAGGCGGTCTACGAGACCGCTTACGAGTCCCGCCACCGGCCGACCTGGCTGCGCATCCCGCTGCAGTCGATCGAGCGGATGGTCAACGGCTCGGACCTGAGTGCAGGACGCTGACGAACCGCCTACGGACAAGGTGACCGACCCCATGAATCTCGACGACCTGATCGCCGGCCGGGCCCACGACCCCCACGGCATCCTGGGCGCCCATCCCGGCGCCGGCACGACGGTCATCCGGGCGCTGCGCCGCGGCGCCTCCGACGTCGCGGTGGTGATCGGCGACGAGCGGCACCCGATGGCGCGGGTGCACGCAGAGGGGATCTTCGAGGCCGAGGTCCCCGGCGCCGTCGACGACTACCGGATCGACGCCGACGGCACGGTCACCGACGACCCGTACCGGCACCTGCCGACGATCGGCGAGCTCGACCTGCACCTCATCCGCGAGGGCCGGCACGAGCGGCTCTGGACCGTCCTCGGCGCGCAGGCCAACCCCGACGGCGTCGCGTTCACGGTGTGGGCGCCGAACGCCCGCGGGGTCCGGGTCGTCGGCGACTTCGCCGGGTGGGGACCGCACGACGGCTGGCCCATGCGCTCCCTCGGCGACAGCGGGGTCTGGGAGTTGTACGTCCCGGGCGTCCAGGTCGGGGCGCGGTACAAGTACCGCCTCCTCACCCCGGACGGCGATTGGGTGGAGAAGGCCGACCCGCTCGCCCGGCAGGCCGAGACGCCGCCCGCGACCGCGTCGGTGGTGACGCAGTCCACCTACGACTGGAAGGACGCGGACTGGCTGACCCAGCGGGCCGAGCGCCGCCCCTACGACGAGCCGGTCAGCATCTACGAGGTGCACCTCGGGTCCTGGCGGCCCGGACTGTCCTATACGGAGCTCGCCGACCAGCTCACCGAGTACGTCACCGACCTCGGCTTCACCCACGTCGAGTTCCTGCCGGTCATGGAGCACCCGTTCGGCGGCTCCTGGGGTTACCAGGTCACCGGCTACTACGCGCCGACGGCCCGGTTCGGCTCGCCCGACGAGTTCCGCCACCTCGTCGACCGGCTCCACCAGGCCGGCATCGGCGTCATCCTCGACTGGGTGCCGGCGCACTTCCCGAAGGACTCCTGGGCCCTCGCGCGCTTCGACGGCACGCCGCTCTACGAGCACGGCGACTGGCGCCGCGGCGAGCACCCGGACTGGGGCACGCTCATCTTCGACTTCGGCCGCAACGAGGTCCGCAACTTCCTCGTCGCCAACGCCCTGTACTGGTGCGAGGAGTTCCACGCCGACGCGCTGCGCGTCGACGCCGTCGCCTCGATGCTGTACCTCGACTACTCCCGCGAGCAGGGCCAGTGGGCCCCCAACCAGTACGGCGGCCGGGAGAACCTCGACGCGATCTCCTTCCTGCAGGAGACCAACGCGACGGTCTACAAGCACCACCCCGGCATCATGATGATCGCCGAGGAGTCGACGGCGTGGCTCGGCGTGACCCGCCCCACCGAGCACGGCGGCCTCGGGTTCGGCTTCAAGTGGAACATGGGCTGGATGCACGACACGCTGACGTACGTCGGCAAGGACCCGATCTACCGCCAGTACCACCACAACCAGATGACGTTCGCGACCGTCTACGCGTGGAGCGAGAACTACGTCCTGCCGATCAGCCACGACGAGGTCGTGCACGGCAAGGGCTCGCTCGTCGGCAAGATGCCCGGCGACCTGTGGAAGAAGATCGCCAACGCCCGCGCGCTGCTGGCCTACATGTGGTCGTTCCCCGGCAAGCAGCTGCTGTTCATGGGCTGCGAGCTCGGCGACGAGGAGGAGTGGAGCGAGGAGCGCGGCCTCAACTGGGGCCTGCTCAACGACCCGTTCCGCGCCGGACTGCAGCGGCTCGTCCGCGACCTCAACGCCACGTACCGGCACACGCCCGCCCTGTGGAGCCAGGACACCACACCCGACGGCTTCCGCTGGATCAACAACGAGGACTCGGGCAACAACGTGTTCTCGTACCTGCGGTGGGGCGGCGACGGGTCGGTGGTCGCGGTCGTCGTGAACTTCGCGGCGCACCCGCACGAGGGCTACCGCCTCGGCCTGCCGTTCGCCGGCCGCTGGACGGAGATCCTCAACACCGACGCCGACGTCTACGGCGGCTCGGGCGTGGGCAACCTCGGCGCCGTCGAGGCCGAGGCGACACCGTGGAACGGGCTGCCGGCCTCCACCGAGCTGCGGGTGCCGCCGCTGGGTGCGCTCTGGCTCAAGCTCAGCTGAGGCGCCGCCCGGTTCGGGGCGGCGTGTGCCGTGTCCGTAGGCTGGCCGCATGCCGGTCGACTTCCGTGAGACGGTCAGGATCACCGCCCCCGCTACCGTGATCAACGATGTTGTGCAGGCCGTCGAGGCCTGGCCGACCTGGACCGCGTCGGTGTCCACGGTGGACCGGGCCGGCACCGGGCCGCTCACCGTCGGCGAGACCGTCGTGGTGCAGCAGCCGAAGCTGCCGCCGTCGACGTGGACGGTGACCAAGGCCGACGGCACCGGCTTCGAGTGGGCGTCCCGGTCCCCCGGCATCCGCAACGTGGCCGGCCACTGGATCACCGACCACGGCGACGGCACCTGCGACGTCGAGCTGACGCTGTCGTTCGCGGGCCCGCTGGCCCGCGTGACGACCCTGCTCTACGGCGGCCTGATCCGCCGCTACGTCCACATGGAGGCCGAGGGCCTGCGCAAGGCGTCCGAGTCCCGGTAGCGGCGGTCGGGCCCCGCCGCCACCTGGGCTCGCGACCCCTGTCATCGGCAGGACAGGCCTCAGACGGAGACCCAGCCGTCGAAGCCGCTCGGGGACATGCAGTGGACCCGGCCGTCGAAGCGCAGGTCGGGGTCGGTCCCGTAACGCTCGGCGAGGGCCCGCTCCGCCGAGGTGTCGCCCCGGTCCGCGGCCAGCAGCATCGCCGCCAGCTCGTCGGCGACCCGGTCGGTGATGGCGCCCCACTGGTCCCACAGCAGCAGCTCGTCGCGCTGGCGGTGGGCGACCTCCAGCAGCACCGAGTCGAGCAGGAACTGGTGGCCGCGGAACGGCAGGAACGGCGACACGCCGTAGGTGTCGGCGTCGAGCAGTCCCCGCCGGTGCGCGTCCCACGCCTGGGCCGCCGTCACGAACTGCGGCACGTCGGCGGTGTCGAACGGGTAGCGCTCCGGGTCGAGCTGGGCGTCGGCGAGCACCCAGCGTGAACCGTTCCAGTACTCGGCGACGGCGTGGTCGTAATTCCAGTCCTCGGCGAGATACGGCGCGAACCCGACCCGGATCCGGGCCGGGACGCCGCGGTGGCGCAGCGCCGAGACGGTGAGCAGCGCGAAGTCGCGGCAGCAGACGACGACCCGGTCCCGCTCCGGCCGCGGCTCGGCGAGCGGCATCGGGAACCGGCGCTGGTCCAGTTCCAGGAGCCGCTCGGCGAACCGCGAGTCGACCTCGGCGAGCCGCGAGCCGGTGAACGTGATGCCGGCCGCCACGTAGTGCACGAGCACGTTGCGGATGATGCTCATCAACGCCGGCACGTCGGCCGGCAGGTCGTCCAGCAGGGCGCCGAACCGGCCGGGGTCACTGAAGCGCGTCTGCTCGCGGTACCGATGCTGCATCCATCGAACCTAACAACATTTATCCGCCGTCAACCGCCCGGAACGGGGTCAACGTCTGACGCGCCGTGATCGCGGGGGTCGTGACGTGCTCGACCACGTCGAACATGGCACGGCCGAGCACGGCGTGCGCCTCGACCGCCGGGTGGGTCGCGCCGTAGTTGTCGAGGTCGCCGAGACCCTCGGCGAACAGGCCGTAGACCAGCGCGGGAGCGCCGTCGGCGCCGAACATGACGCCGGCCTCGTGCCGGGACGCGCCGAGCGTGTTGAAGTCGGCGCCGTATTTCGTGGCGACCCGGCTGCGCTCCGCCGAGGACATGGAGCGGCGGATGCCGTCGTGGTAGCCGTTGATCCAGCGCAGGATGCCCAGCAGGAAGTCGCACGAGGCCGGGGTGAGCAGCGTCTTCGTCGCCAGGCGCCACAGCAGGTCGTGCATCTCCCGCGGGGTCGTGTCGCCGAGGAAGAAGCGGTTCGGGTTGGCGACCGGCTCGACCCGGGTGTGGGTGAAGCCCTTCGCCGCCAGGATCTCGTTGATCTCCAGGGCCGGCACGACGCGGCCGCACATCCGCACGGCGGTGTTGTCGGAGAGGAGCAGCATCGCGGTGAGGAAGTTCGCGATCGTGATCTGGTCGCCCCAGACGGTGTGCAGGAAGTAGATGCCGCTGCCGCCGAGGATGATGTCGGCCGGCAGGTCGAGCTTCTGGCCCAGCTGGAGCTCACCCCGGTCGATCTTGTCCATGACAGCGGTGGCGACGGCGAGCTTCTGCACGCTGTAGCCCTTGGTGACGTGGTCGGCGTCGTCCGCGACGACCGGCTGGGGCACGCCGGCCGCGTCGACGAGGGTGATGTGGGAGTGCCACGTGCCGCCGGCCTTCGCCTTCTGCCGCTCGTAGGCGCGCCGGATGCGGTCCGCTGGAGCTGTCACCAGACCAGTCTCCGGCGCGGCCGCCGCGGGCGTGACACCGGCCACCGCTCCGACGGCCGCGCCCGCGCCGAGGGCGATCGCGGTCCTTCGTGAGATGCCGCCGGTCACGGCGTCCGGCCGAGCGTTCGGCAGGGCGTTCGTCATGGTTCCTCCCGTGTGTCCGTTCTTTCCCGGGGAGGGTAACGCATCATCCGCGACGGCCGATGCCCCGACGATCGATAAGCTCGCGGCCATGCCTGCCGAGGAGATGCCCGCCGACGAGACGGCCGCCGGCCCGGGCGACGCCGACGGGCTCGCCGGTGCGCTCGCCGCGCACCTCGACCGGCTCACCTTCGCCGACCGCACCGCCGACCAGGTCACGGAGCTGATCCTCGACGCCGTCGTCGACTGGGGGCGGGCCCGGGGCTGGCGGGTCTACCGGCGCGCGGCCAGCGTGATGCCGCTGCCGCCGCCCTACGAGTCGCGGTTCTCCGTCGTCGACGTCGGCTGTGCCCGCGCCGACGGCCCGCCCGTCGTGGTGGAGGTCGACCATTCCGACCGGCGGCGCACCCTGGAGAAGCTCGCGGCCGAGGCGGCGGCGGGCCGGGTGGCGCTGTGGGTGCGCTGGGGCACCGGACGGTTCGCCACGCCCCCGGCACCGGTGCGGCTGGTGCCGTGCCGGGTCACGTTCCGCACCGCCCTGCAGGGCCGCGGCCGGGTCTATTCGCGCACGGCGAACACCGAACGACCGGCGCCGGAGCACTCCGACGTGGCCGGCGGCTTCACGGTCGAGGCCATGGATCCGGACATTGAGCTGGTGCTGCGAGCCTATGCCGCGTTCGCCGCCGGCGACATCGAGGGCGCCGTCCGCGACCTGCATCCAGACGTCGAGTGGATCGAGCCGGATGAGTTCCCGAACGGGGGCCGCCACGTCGGTCCGGCCGCCGTCGCCCGTTACCTGCGGGCGTCGTACGACGGCTGGCTGGAGCTGCACTCCGAGCCGTTCGCGACGCGCCGCGGCGACCGGATCGTCGTGGTCCACCACGTCCACGGCGTCCTGCAGGACCTCAGCGTCCACGAGGCCACCGTGGCCGACGTGTTCACCGTGGCCGGCGGCAAGGTGGTGCGGATGACCGCCTACGCGGATCCGGCTCAGGTCCCGGACTGACCCGGGCTCGGCGGGACGGCCAGGAGGCGTCCGAGTGTGCCTTGTCGACGGTGACGAGCGGGTGCTCAGGACGGCGGCTGCCAGGGCTGCAACCATGGGGTCGCCGGCCAGCCCGCTCGTCCTTGACCGGTGAAACGTTGCCGGGCATGGTCCGCACCCTTCGTTCGCGATGTCGTCACGGCCATCATCGCGAACGAAGCGGACAAGCCCTGGCCGCTTCAGGCACTCCGCCTGCTGGGCGGGTCCGTCCAGTCCGGCCCGCTCAGTCGGGCCGGCCGGTGATCAGGGACGCGCCGGGGACCCTCGGTTTCAGCGGCGGGCAGTGGGTGTGAGTGGCGACGGCGAGCCCGCCGCACTGCGCGGGCAGGTCGACCAGCAGGTTGTGGTCGTAGACGAGCACCACCCAGCGGTCGAGGTCCTGCCGCTGGACGGGCGGGCCGAACCGGTCGACCGCCGCCTCGACGGTGCCGTAGACCGGGCCGTCGAGGTCGATGACGACGAACCGGGCGTCGTGGCGGGTCGCGTCGTACCAGTCGGCGTTGGACTCCCAGCGGAACGACCGGATGTCCGGGCCGATCACCGGCGCGACCCGGACGGCGCCGCCGGTGGCGAGGGTGATGCTGTTCGCCGCCCAGTAGCTGCCGAGGCCGTAGTGCAGGTTGTTGGCGACCAGCCAGTCCGCGGCCGGGCTGCCCTCCGCCGGCTGGGCTGACGCGGTCGCCGCCTGGACGGCGAACGCGGCGGCCAGCACGCCGGCCAGCGTGCCCAGGACGAGCCGCGGCAGGGCTGGCGACACGGCCGGCGACACGGCCGGCGACACGGCGGTGGTGGGGCCGGTCACAGCGCGGGTGGTCAGCGCCGCCAGGCGGTCGCCCCAGACCCGGCCGACCAGGGCGGCGCCGAACGGCAGGGCGACGACGATCTGGCGGGCGCTGAGCAGGCCGTCGGCCTGGGTGGAGACGACAAACGCGGCGAGGTTGACCAGGATCGCGGCGGCGAGGATCTCGGCGACGCGGTCCCGCTCGGCGGCATCCGCCCGGCCCCGGACCGGTGGCCAGTTCCACGGCCCCCGCAGCGCGCGGACGGCGACGGTGCCGACCGCGGCCGCCGCCAGGATCAGCAGGCCGAGGTTGACCACCCCGGCGGCGATCGCCAGCGGCGCGACCGGGACGTCGTCGAGGTGCGGGAAGTAGGCGCCGTAGTTGAGGGCGATCGCCTGTACCGCGAGCCGCAGGTGCCCGGGAATCTCGCCGAGCGGGCTGAACTGCGCGATCGGCGCGTGCACGGAGAACCCGCCGGCCCGCCAGATCAGCGCGAGCGCACCGTGCGCGACGGCGATCGAGCCGACGGCGGCGACGAGCAGCTGGGCGTCGGCGCCGCGCCAGGTGCGGTCGCGCAGCAGGCGCAGCACGCTGACCGCGGCGAGCGGCAGCGCCCCGACGAACAGCGCGAGCGGGTCGCCGATCTGGGCGATCGCGAGCAGGCCGGCGACGCCGACCGGCCACCAGCGCCGCAGCGGCGTGGCGGCGCGCCGGTCGATGAGCAGCCAGGTCACCAGCAGTGGCACGGCGGTGCCGGTGTGGTTGGGCGTGTAGAGGACGATCGCCCAGCCGCTGTCCGGCACGGGAACGAGCAGCGTGGCGACGGCGAGGCCGGCGCGGGCCCAGCCGGCGCGGCCGGTCGCCCCGCCCTTGGCGACGAGCGCGGCGAAGACGATCAGCAGCGTGTACGTGCTCGTCGAGGCGACGTGCACGACGTCCGGGTCGAGCCCGTACAAGAGCTCGATGATCGCGTACTGCACCAGCTCCGTCGTGTAGAAGGAGACGTCGCTGAGTGTCCAGCCGTGCAGCAGGACGTTGCCGTGCAACATGTCCCACGCCTGCAGCGCGTTGGCGCCGGCGTCGGCGTTGACCGGTTTGGCGCGGGCCATCCGCAGGTAGCCCAGGACCATGACGGCCAGCCCGGACAGCAGCAGGCCGGCGGTGCTGAGCCGCTGCCGCGCCGACCGGGCAGGCCCGTGGGCCGGCTCGACGGCCGGTGTGACGTCGGGTGTCGTGGGTGTGGGGACCGCGGCCGCGGCGGTCGTTGCGTGTTGCCGGGGGATGCCGGCGTCGGGCACGACCGACGGATCGGCGGGCCCCGTGACACCGCCGAGAGTTGCGCTCACACCGCCTCCGACGCTTTCTCCTCGCCGCGCGGTTCGCGGCGCCCGATGAACGTGATCCAAACGTGATCAAACGCCGACCGCCGCCTGGACCGGACCATTGTGGGGCACGGCCGCCACCACCCGTTCACCCGGCTCCGCCGCGCGCCATCTGCTGGAAGCTGACCGGCGCGAAGTCCACCGTGGCCTCGAAGACGGCCCGGAAGTGCTCGACCCGCCGCGCGACCAGGCCGGTGCCGTCGCGGGCGGTCGCCGACCGTCCGCCCGCGACGCGCAGGTGGCCCGGCCGCTCGTGCGGGGACAGCCAGTCCCCGGACACGGGCCGCCGCAGGGTGCTCCATTGTGGACCGGGCGTCAACGCCGGGAAGACGTCCGTCTCCGGTACGGGCGTGCCGAGGGCGGCCGAAGCCTGCGTGTGACGGCCAGGACCGCGCCCGCGCCGTCGACCCGGAGTGCGTGGCCGATCGCTCCCGTGCGCGGGCACGCTGTCAAGCGCGTACTACGCGGCCCTTGCCGCCGGTCTTGGCCGCGTACATCGCGACGTCGGCGTCGTGCATCAGCGCGTCGATGGACACCTCGCCGTCCCAGAGCGAGACGCCGACGCTGGCGCGCGGGACGAGCACGGTGCCGTTGAACTCGGTCGGCGCCTGCAGGTCGGCGAGCAGCCGCTCGGCGACGGCGTCGACGTCGGCGTGGTCCATGCCGTCGAGCAGGACGGCGAACTCGTCACCGCCGAGGCGGGCCACGGTGTCGTCGGCGCGGACGCCGGCCTTGAGCCGCTCGGCGACGACGGTGAGCAGGTAGTCGCCGGCGGCGTGGCCGTGGGCGTCGTTGACCTGTTTGAAGCCGTCGAGGTCGATGAGCAGCATCGCGACGTGGAGGCCGCGCACGGCGTTGGGCCGGGCGCGGGCGATGCGCTCGCGCAGCAGGGCGCGGTTGGCCAGGCCGGTGAGGCCGTCGTGCGAGGCCCGGTGGTGGACCTCCTCGAACGCGTTGCGCAGCACGCCGAGGGTCTCGTTGAGGGAGCGGCCCATCTGCCCGACCTCGTCGCCGCGGTCGAGCTCGACCCGGCGGCTGAGGTCGCCGCGGGCGACCCGGGCGAGGACGTCGACGACCTCCCGCAGCGGCCGGGAGATGGCGCGGGCCGTGAGCACGGACAGCAGCAGGGCGGTAACCGCGCCGGAGAACAGCAGCAGCCCCATGAGCCGGGCGGTCTGCACGCTGTTGGTCTTGACCTGCCGGGCACCGTCGGCGACGGCCTCGACGAGCTGGGCCAGGAACGCGTTGGCGCGGTCCTTGACGGCGCGGGCGATCGCCTCGGAGCGCACCAGCACGACGTAGGCCGCCTTACGCTGGTCGCCGGAGCGGGCGGCGGACAGCGCGGCGTCGCGGGCGGTGCGCCACATGGTGACGGTGGCGGCGAAGGCGCGCAGGCCCTCGTGCTCGGCGGCGGGCAGGGCGAGGCGCCGCAGCTCCGCGATCTGGACGTCGATCTCGCGGTCGGACTGCTCGATGACCGCGGCGTACGTGTCGCGGTAGAAGCCGGGGTCGGACAGGATGTAGGCCAGGACGGCCTCCTGTTGTGCGCCGACGGCGGAGCGGACGGTGGTCATCCGGTCGAGGGCGACGACGTTGACGCGATACTCGCGGTCCTGCGCGGCGACGAGGTGGCGCAGGCTCAGCAGCCCGACGACACCGGACGCGGTGAAGATCGCGGTGACGACGAACGACACACTGACGATCTTGGTGGCGATCCGCAGATCCGCCACCCGACGCCGTATCCGTCCGCACACGCGGCGAACATCGGCGCCGGAACCCCCGACTCAAGCGGGCCAGGTGCCCTCGATGCGGTGCAGGACGGTAGCGGTCCCCTCGCCCTCGATCCAGTCGGTCATCCCGGTCCAGAAGGAACCGGAGCCGACGGCGGCCGGCATCATGTCCGAGCCGTCGAACCGGAACGTCACCGCGGGATCGGTGAGCAGGGCCGCGGAGAGCTTCGCGAGCGGCGTGCCGAGGACGCTCTTGTCGAGTTCACGGTTGGCGCTGACCACGCCGCCGGTGCGGGCCCGGTTGTCGGCGAAGCCGGGCGAGGACAGGTAGGCGGCGACGGCCTGGACCTCGGGCCGGTCGGTGAACGCGGCGGCGAAGACCCCGGCGCCGAGCACCGGGCGACCGGCGGACGGGTCGACGGGCGGCAGGTAGAAGGCGTAGATGTCGCCGTCCTCGGAGACCTCGGCGTTGGCCGGCCACCAGTTCGTGTAGAACGACGCCTGGCGGTGCAGGGCACAGGTACCCTGGAGGATCGGCAGGCCGCCCTCCTGGAACGCGGTCGTCGCGATGCTGTCGACGCCGCCGTAGCCGCCGTTGACGTACCTCGGGTTGCGCAGGATGCCGCCGACGCGGTCGAGGGCGGCCACGACCCGCCCGTCGTCGAACGGGACGCGGTGCTCGACCCACTGGTCGTAGAAGTCGGGGCCGGCGGTGCGCAGCAGCGTGTCCTCGAGCCAGTCGGTGACCGGCCAGCCGGTGGCGCTGCCGGACTCGATGCCGGCGCACCAGGGTTTGACCCCGTCGGCGGCGATCCGGTCGCTGAGCGCGAGCATCTCGTCCCAGGTCTCCGGGACCGTGTACCCCTTGGCGGCGAAGAACTTCGGGGAGTACCAGACGAACGACTTGACGTTGGCGTCGATCGGCGCGCCGTAGAGGGTGCCGCCGACCGAGCCGTACCGCTTCCAGTCGGCGGAGTAGTACCGGTCGACGTTGGCCGCCACATCCCGCCCGGCGGGCTTGAGCGCACCCGCGTGCACCATCGCCGCGAGCAGGCCGGGCTGCGGGAAGAACGCGAGGTCCGGCACGTCGCCGTCCTTGACGCGGCCGGCCAGGGTCGCCTCGAAGTCGGCGGAGCCTTGGTAGTCGACGGTGACGCCGGTGCAGGCCTGGAAGGCCTCCCAGGACTTGGTGAGCTTGTCCGCCTCGACATCGCGGATCGAGCCGTAGATCTTCACGGTCGTACGGCCGTGGCCGTGGTACGCCGCGTAGGGCGCACAGGCGGCGTCGGCGGCCGGCCCCTCCCCGGCGGTGCCGCCGCACCCGGCGAGGCCGAGCACGGCCGCGGCGGCGAGCACACCGACGCGCGGTGCCCGAAATATCCCCATGAACTGCAGCATACGGGCTCGAATCGGCGGTCACGCCGGCCGCCGGAAACCTCAGGAGTACGCCGGGCGTGCCGAACCGAGCGGTATGAGTGGTTCGCGGCGGCCTGCGCTGCTCGCGCCGGTCCTGTGGTTGTCCGACCGGGTCCGCACGAGCACCCGCCTGGCCGTGCTGTGTGTCGTCCTGCTGGTGCCCGGGCTCGGCGCCACGTACGCGTACAGCACTTCGGTGGGCGGCCAGGTCGAGTTCACCGGCAAGGAGATCAACGGCACCGAGGTGGTCCGCCCGGCGCTGGCGGCGATGGTCGCGATCGCCGCGGGCCGCACACCCGACCTGACACCGCTGCGCACCGCCGTGGGCGACCATCCGGAGCTGGACCTCGGCGCCGAGCTGGGCGCGGTCCCGGACGGCGGCGGGGTGCCGGCGGCCACCGCCCTCGCCGCGCTCGTCACCGAGACCGGCAACCGCTCGAACCTGATGCTCGACCCGGACCTGGACTCCTTCTACGTGATGGACATCCTGGTCGTCCAGCTGCCGAAGGCGCTGCGCGCCGCCGCGGCGGCGGCCGCACCGGACACCGGGGCGCGCAACGCCACGGCCGACCTGGTCGCCGCGAAAGCCGTCCACGCCGGCACGCTCGCCGCCGCCGCGGCGGCGATCCGGACCGGGCAGGCGACCGCGGTCGGGCAGACCGCCGACCCCGCCCTGGCGGGGAGCCTCGCGCCGCTGAACGCCACCGCCGACGCCGTCGACGCGCTCGCCGTCGCCCTTACCGCCGCGCTGCAGGCCCCGGCGCCCGGCGACGCCGGCCCGGTGGCCGAGGCGGCCGGCGCCACGCTCGCCCCGGCCACGGACGCGCTACGCCGGCTGCTGCAGGTCCGGTACGACCGGCTGGTGCGGGGCCGCACGCTCAACCTGACCGTCACGGCCGCCGGCCTGGTCATCGCGATCTGGCTCGCCGCCGCGGTCTGGTGGCGCACCCGGCACGACGTGCGGCTCACGGTCGCCGGCGTCACCGCTACCGCGGACGGCGACCTCAGCCCGCGCGAACTGCCGTCCGGCCGCGACGAGCTCGGCGACATCGGCCGGGCGCTGGACAAGGCCCGGCACCGCCTCGCCGAGCAGGAGGAGGAGCTGCGACGCGGCCGGCGCGTCCGCGAGGAGCAGCTGCACGCGAGCTTCGAACAGCAGCGCGAAGGGCAGCGCCAGCTGCACGAACGGGCCCAGAGCGCCGTCGACGAGTCGGTCGGTGCGATCACGCGGGAACTGCAGGAGGTCGTCGCGCAGGTCGACGAGGTGCGCGACGCCGCCCGGACCATCGAGGACCGCGTCACCGCGGCGGACCGCGCCACCGCCTCCGTGGTCGACCGCGCCGGCCAGGCCGAGCGGGTGGTCGCCGCCCTCGGCGAGAGCCTGCGCCAGGTCGCCGGCACGACCCAGATCATCGCGGGCATCGCCGCCCAGACCCGGCTGCTCGCGCTCAACGCCACCATCGAGGCGGACCGGGCCGGCGAGGCGGGCCGCGGCTTCACCGTGGTCGCCAACGAGGTGAAGGACCTCGCGAGCAGCACCGCCGAGTCCACCGAGCAGATCTCGGCCACGATCACGTCGCTGGAGCGCCACGCGGCGGAGATGGCTGACACGATCGAGGCGATGGTGGCCGGGGTCGGCGGCGTCGGGGAGGCGACCGGGGTGCTGCACACCGTCGCGCTGGACCAGCACGCGGTCGTCGAGCGGCTCAACGGCCGGGTCAACGAGACCATGGAACGCATCCATCAGATGTCGACGCTCGCCGAGAAGCTCGAGCGCCGGCACGCGGAGCGGATCGGCGCGACCGGCCCGGTGCGCATCAGCGTCGACGGCGGGCGGGACGTCGTCACCGGCGAACTGCTGGACCTCAGCCAGGGCGGCCTGCGCTGCCACGCCGCCGCCGGGGCACCGGTGCGGGCCGGCGACACCGTGAGCGTCGAGCTCACGCTCGACGACGAACCGCTGCGGCTGCACGCCCAGGTCGTGCACTGCCTCGGCATCGACGCGCAGACCGAGATCGGGCTGCAGTTCCTCATGCCCTCGGAGCGGGCCACCGACCGCATCAAACGGTATGTGACCGCCATGTCGTGAACGATCCGGCCGGACAACGTGATCCAGCACTCCCGCGGACGTGCTTGTTTGCTGACAGACGTTCTGCGTGGAATATTATCTGCATGACCGACTATGGCCACGACCTGCGCTTCGGCACGTTCCTGCCGGCCGAGGCCGCCACCGCTGGGGAGACCCTCCGGCTGGCACTGCTCACCGAACAGCTGGGACTCGAGCTCACCAGCGTGCAGGACCACCCCTACCAGGCACGCTTCCTCGACGCGTGGACACTGCTGTCCGTCATCACGGCGCAGACCGAGCGGATCTCGGTGTTCCCGAACGTGGCCAACCTACCGCTGCGCCCGCCGGCCGTGCTCGCCCGAGCCGCGGCCAGCCTCGACGTCCTCTCCGGCGGGCGGGTCGAGCTCGGGCTCGGCGCCGGCGCGTTCTGGGACGCGATCGTGGGCATGGGCGGCACACGCCGTACCGCCGCCGAGTCTTTACAGGCTCTGGAAGAGGCCGTCGCGGTGCTCCGCGCGCTCTGGAGCGCGGACCGGTCGGCGCGGGTCGACGGGGAGCACTACCAGCTGCGGGGCGCGCATCCCGGCCCGGGCGCCGCGCACGACATCGGCATCTGGATCGGCGGGTACAAGCCGCGGATGCTCCGGCTCATCGGGCGGATCGGCGACGGCTGGCTGCCCAGCTCGCCGTACCTGCCCCCCGAGCAGCTCGCCGACGGCAACGCGCGCATCGACGAGGCGGCGGTCGCGGCGGGACGGCGGCCCGAGGACGTGCGGCGGCTGTACAACATCGCGGGGACGTTCGCGGGCCGCGGGCAGGAGTTTTTGCAGGGGCCGCCGAAGGTGTGGGTCGAACAGCTCGCCGAGCTGGCCGTCACGGAGGGCATGAGCGCGTTCGTGCTGATGGTGTCGGCCGGCGGGGACACGGACCTGCGCCGGTTCGGCGAGGAGGTGGCCCCGGCGGTGCGCGAGTTGGTGGCGGCCGAACGGGCCCGGTCCGCGGCGGGGCCGCCGCTGCCGGTGACCGGGGTCGTCGAGCCGGAGGACACCACGGCCGGCCCGATCGTGGCCCATCCGGCGAACGACACCCTCGCCACGCCGACGCCGGACGACGGGGCACGGCTGTCCTCCGTCCGGCTCTGGGACGAGTCCGAGCGGCCCACCGGGCCGGAGCGGGACGCCACCGTGCGGTACACCGCCCGCCAGCGCGCCAAGGGCCAGCACCTCATCGACGTCCACGACCACCTGCGGCAGGAGCTGGCGCAGGTCCGCGACCTGGTCCAGCAGGTCGCGGCCGGGTCGATCGACCTCGCCCGGGCCCGCTCGATGATCAACACGATGGCGATGCGGCAGAACAACTGGACACTCGGCACGTACTGCGAGAGCTACTGCCGCGTCGTGACCACCCACCACACCATCGAGGACCTGTCGCTCTTCCCGGCGCTGCGGGCGGCCGACCCCCGGCTGGCACCGGTGGTCGACCGCCTGGAGGCCGAGCACCACGTGATCGCGGACGTGCTCGAGCGGGTCGACGCCGCGCTGGTCGCGATGGTGACCGAGCCCGACGGCATCGCCGCCGTACGGGACGCCGTCGACCTGCTCACGGACACCCTCCTGTCACACCTGTCCTACGAGGAGCGGGAGCTGGTCGAGCCGCTGAGCCGGCTCAACGTGACGTGACGGCGGCGACGGAGACGTCCCACAACCGGGCGGCCGCCTCGGGGTCCAGCGCGTACGCCGCGACCCCGGTGCGGGTGTCCGGCTCGTTGGGGCCGGCCTCGGCGCAGTCCTCGAAGTAGCGCCCGCCGACGCCGTCGAGCAGCGGCGACGTGGCGACGAGGACCGAGGTCGCGGCGCCCTGCTCGGGCGTCTTCCACCGCGGGCCACCGCCACCGCTCGCCGCGCGCAGGCGGTCGAGCTCCTCCTCCGTGACATACCGCTGCAGGTTCGTCCGGATGCCGCCGGGCATCAGCGCGTTGACGAAGATGCCGTCGCCGGCCCAGCGCCGGGTCGCCTCGACGGCGAACAGGACGTTGGCGGTCTTCGACTGGCCGTAGGCCAGCCACGGATCATACGCCCGGCGCTCGAAGTGGATGTCCTCGAACACCACCGGCGAGCGCAGGTGGGCCGCCGAGCTCACGGACACGACCCGGGCACCGCCGGCCGCGCGCAGCGCCGGCAGTAGCCCGGTCGTGAGGGTGAAGTGGCCGAGGTGGTTGGTCGCGAACTGCAGCTCCCAGCCCTCGGCGGTGCGCCCGAGCGGCGAGGCCATGATCCCCGCGTTGTTGACGAGGATGTGCAGCGGCCCGTCCCAGCCCTCGGCGAACGCGCGGACCGACGCCTGGTCGGCGAGGTCCAGCCGGGCGACGTGGACGAGCTTGTTGCCGGTCGTGGCGACGACGTCCTCGGCGGTGCGGTCGCCGGCCGCGGTGTCGCGGACCGCGAGGGTGACCTCGGCGCCGGCCCCGGCGAGCGCGCGGGCGGTCTCGACGCCGATGCCGGAGGCGCCGCCGGTGACGACGACCCGCCGTCCGGTGAGGTCGATGCCCTCGACGACCTGCTCGGCCGTCGACGCGGCGCCGAAGGGTGTGGTGATGCGTGATCGGTCGGTCATGGTAAGTCCTTCCCAACGGTACGATTCCAAACGGAGGAACCTCCACTAAGACCCAACACTAAGTGGAGGACCCTCCGTATACAAGTCGTGGGAGGGCACTGTGACGGAGCGACCACTGCGGGCCGACGCGCGGCGCAACCGCGAACGGCTGCTCCAGGTCGCCATGCGCGCGTTCTCCGACACCGGGCCGGAGGTGACCCTGGACTCGATCGCGCGCACGGCGGGGGTCGGCATCGGCACCCTCTACCGCCACTTCCCCACCCGGGAGGCGTTGATCGAGGAGGTGTACCGCACCGAACTCACCCGCCTGTGCGACGCCGTGCCGGCCCTGCTCGCCGACCTACCCGCGGATCAGGCGCTGCGAAGTTGGATGGACCGGTACATCGACTACATGGCGGCCAAGCGCGGCCTCGCCGACGCGCTGCGGGTGGTGATCGCCGCGGGCGGCAAGCCGTTCGCGCACAGCCGGGAGCGGCTGGTCGGCGCGATCACCGAACTGCTGGCGGCCGCCGGCCTCGGCACCGTCGACGCCGGCGACGTGCTCATGGCACTGAGCGGCATCTCCCTCGCCGCCGGCGAGCCGGCCCAGCGCGAGCAGGCGGGCCGGCTGCTCGACCTGCTCATGGACGGCCTGCGGTTCCGCCGTGCCTGACCCCGGGCACGAGGCCGGCCTACCCGGGACCGCGAGGCATCCCGGGTAGGCCGGCGTCATCGGCGGGTCAGTCCGTCACGGGCAGGCGGCGTCGTTGCCGGCGACGTTCACCGCCGTCCAGGCGGCGCGCACCGCGCGGTACTCCGTCGAGCAGTTGCCGTAGAGGTCGGCGGCCGCGCGCAGGGTGTAGGCGCGGGCGGTGTTGGCCGGGTTGGCGGTGTTCACGTACGAGGTGTTCGACGTGAAGTACACGTCCAGGGCCCGGAACCAGATCTTCTCCGCCTTCGCCCGGCCGATCCCGGTCACCGCCGGCGCCGAACCGCACACCGGCGACGTGCCGTACGCCGTCGCGCCCGTGCCCTCAGCCAGGTCGAAGAAGAAGTGGTTGGCCACACCCGAGGAGTAGTGCACGTTCTTGTTCTTCGTCGACGTCGACCAGCACGAGTCCGACGCACCGTCCAGCGACGGGTTGTACATGTACCGCAACGGCGAACCGTTACCATTGATATTGATCTTCTCGCCGACCTGGTAGTCACCCGGATCCGCCGCGTTCGCCGCGTAGAACTCCACCATCGACCCGAAGATGTCACTCGTCGCCTCGTTCAGGCCACCCGACTCCCCCGAATAGGTAAGGCCACCGGGGACGACGTTCTCGGTGACGCCGTGGCTCATCTCGTGGCCGGCCACGTCGAGGGAGACCAGCGGCCGGTTGTTGCCCGCGCCGTCGCCGTAGGTCATCCGGGAGCCGTCCCAGAATGCGTTGACGTAGGCGTTGCCGTAGTGGACGCGGCTCGGCACACCCGTACCGTTGCCGAAGATGCCGTTGCGGGCGTGGACGTTCTTGAAGTAGTCGAACGTCTTCGCCGCGCCGTAGTAGGCGTCGGCACCCGCGGACTGGCGGTTGCTGTTGGCGCCGGTGCCCCAGGTGTTGTCGGCGTCGGTGAAGACGGTGCACGTGCCACTCGTGCGGTTGTTCATGTCGCAGGCCGTGTTGCCGCCGTGGGAGGGGTCGCTCATGCGGTATGTCGAGCCGGACAGCGTCGTGTCGACGGTGACGGTGCCGCTGTAGATCGTCCGGCCGGTGCCGTTCACGGTCTCGATCTCGTCCCACGAGCCGAGAACCTCGCCGGTCGTCGCGTCGGTGACGACGTGCAGCCGCGACGGCGTCTGGCCGTCCGCGGCCCAGCCCTCGATCACGTTCTCCCAGGCCAGCCGCCCGATGCCGCTCGACGCGTCGATCATGAGCTGCGGCACGGCGGCCGCGGCGACGGTACCGCCGAACGCGGCCTTCGCCGCCCCGGCCGCGTTCGCCGCGCTCACCGCCGGCCTGGTGCTCACCCGCAGCGGCACGGCGAGGCTGTTGGAGGTGCCGGCGTAGGCGCCCTTGGCGTCGGTGTGCACGACGACGTCACCGCCGTAGACCCGGATGCCGTGGTATGTGCGGGTGTAGCGGGTGTGCGCCGCGCCGTTCGCGTCCACCTTGGTGCTGAACGCGGTGAACACGTCGGCGGCGGACGCCCTGGCGTCGGCGCGGTGCGCCTCCAGGGACGGTGAGGCCTGGGCGGCCGTGACCGTGACACCGGGCGCCACGATCACGGCCCCGGCCACGACGACCGCCGCGATGGTTCGCTTCATCGGACCTCCTGATATACGTCGGTGACGGATCGCGTCACGCATCGACGTATACCAGGATTTCGATGTATTGGGGAACCCTCGGCGGGACCCGCGCCGCTCAGCGGGCGATCGTCAGCGCGAACGGGACCGGGCCCAGCGCGGCCACCAGCGGCCGGATCATGAGCACGAACGACTCCGGCCACCACGCGTTCGCCACGCCGCCGAGGTCGACGACCGACCGCGACGGCCAGCCGAGGTCGGCGAGCAGCCCGGCGACCGTTCTCCTGGCGCCGGGGTCGTCGCCGCACAGGAACGTCGACGGCGGCACGGCCAGGCCGCCCGGGGCGGCCATCAGGGGCGCCGGGCCGACCGTGTTCAGCGCTTTCACGACACGGCTGCCGGGGAGGGTGCGCTGGAGCTCCTGCGCGAGGTTCCGGTACAGCAGGCGGGAGGCGAAGCCGTCGGGGCCCTGCTCGACGGCGTTGGCGACGTCGAGCAGTACCTTGCCGTCCAGCATCGGGCGCAGCCGCCCGAGCACCTCGACCGACACCGCGCCGGGCAGCGCGTTGACGGCGATCTCCGCCGACTCGGCCGTGGCGGCGAGGCGGTCGCGGGTGCCGACGACGACGTCGTGGCCGGCGGCGGACAGCGCCGGGGCCAGCGCGCGGGCGACGTTGCCGGCGCCGAGGATTCCGATCACGCTCATGCCTCGAACGTAGGCTGGAGGCTGCCGTACCGGCAGTACGTACTTTCAGGTGCCCGGAGGACACGATGGATCACAGCGACGCGGCGGCGTACCGCAGCGCGATGGCCGCGTGCCCGACGCACCGCGTGCTGGATCGGCTCGGCGACCGCTGGGTCAGCCTGATCCTCAAGGAACTCGCGCTCCGGCCGCGCCGGCACGGGGAACTGGGCCGCGTCCTCGCCGGCGCCAGCCAGAAGATGCTCACGCAGACGTTGCGCGGCCTGGAGCGCGACGGCCTGGTGGCGCGGCGGGTGTGCGACTCGGTGCCGCCCCGCGTCGAGTACCGGCTGACGCCGCTGGGCGAGAGCCTGATGCCCGTCGTGGCCGTGGTGACCGGGTGGGCCGAGCGGCACATCGGCGAGATCGACGCCGCGCGGGCGGCGTACGACGCCGTCTCATGACGCCTCGTGACGGGGTGGCGCGACAGTCCACAGTGGATGGCACACGGACGAGGCCACAGCCGGACTCGAACCGGCGTCCCCCGCTTTGCAGGCGGGTCCCTGACCACTCGGGCATGCGACCGTACAAAACTTGCGTGCGGGTGGAGGGATTCGAACCCCCTGAGCCCACTGGCAACTGGGTTACAGCCAGCCCCGACTCTCCGACGTCGGCGCACCCGCTTGGATGACCGGCCGGCCCCGTGTCCGACGGTCAACGTGCCCGCACCAGGTCTCGAACCTGGGCCCTCCGCCGTGTGAAGGCGGCGCTCTCCCCCCTGAGCTACACGGGCTGGGGGCAGGGGTGGGATTTGAACCCACGAATCTCCGGCTTATGAGACCGGCGAGGACGGCCGAACTCCTCTACCCTGCAAGCAGCGCGGACGGGACTCGAACCCGCAAGTGTCCTGGGTGAAAGCCAGGCGACTCTCCCAATTCGTCCACCGCGCCATGTCCCGGTTCCGGGACGTGTGCGTGCCCTCGGCGCGATTCGAACGCGCACCGTCGACGTCCTCAACGTCGTGCCTCTGCCTGTTGGGCCACGAGGGCGGGGGCCGGGCGGGGTGATGGCCCGCCCGGACCGGAGTGAAGCTTCGTGAAAACACTGGAACCGCAACGCTGGAACCCTGAGCGGCAACCGGGATTCGAACCCGGGACCTTCGCCATGGCGAGGCGACGCTCTGACCTGACTGAGCTACAACCGCATGGTGGTGCTGCGCACCGTCGACCGGATTCGAACCGGCGACCTCGGCCTCGACAGGGCCTTGCTCTGACCGACTGAGCTACGACGGCAAGTGGTGGCCGGACGGGATCAGGACCCCCCTTCGCTGATCCCGGCCCGGCACCAGAGCGGTAGCGGGGACTTGAACCCCGTCTGTGCCTGCTTGGAGGGCAGGTGTCCTGCCGGTTGGACAACTACCGCACTGACGCTCGTGCTGACACGTCGCCCGTCCGGGGGTTGAACCCGGTCTTCCGGAGTGAGAATCCGGGGGTCTACCTTCCTCAGCCTCACGGGCGGTGCTGCCACTGCCGGCCGACGGCCCGCGTGGCATGGTCCGAAGCCCCCGAGTCGAACGGGGTGTCTCGCGCTCCCAAGGCGCGTGGGTTTCCGTCTCCCTCGCTCCGGAAAAATGTGTGCCATCCACTGTGAACTTGTCAATGCGCGACGCCATCCCGGCCATTTCCGGGCAGCCTGCAGTGCAATATCGTGCGGTGCAGAAATGCGATTCCCGGGCAGCGTGGATCACGCCCTGCCACGGGCGGATAGAGGCAAAGAAAAAGCCGCCGTTCCCGGTGCTGGGAGGCGGCGGCCGCGGAGCCGGTGGGCTGCTAGCCGCACCGCCTGCCGAGGCGCCCGGTCTCCCGTTCGTCGAGATAACCCAGCTCATCGACGCTTCCGGGCCCGCCGTCACAGCGAAGGACGGCCTCACCGCACGGCGCGAGCCGCTGTGGCGCGAGCGCGGGGTGCCGCGTCATGGCAATCCTCCAATCCGTGGTGACCGAGCCGTATGCTTCGGGCCGACTTCTTTCCCGACCCCTCTCGGTGCTGATGAATACATTACGCATTCGCCGGCCGAAGCACAATGCATTTATCTTGTACGTCATGCCGGAACTCGTCCGACCCACCATTGACCTGCACCGCGCCTGGCTCGAATCGCGTGACGACTGGGGCCGAGGGGCGCATCAGGACGGCAGCGGCCTCCACGGCTCCGACAACGTCGACTCGCCCGGAGGGTTCGCGGCCTGGGTCGACCGGCTCAACCGCCAGTCCGACGAGACGGTGCCGGTCGACAGGGACCGCGTGCACGCGTCGTACCGGTGGATCGCCGAGGGCGGAGCCGTGCTCGGCGCGATCACGTTGCGCCACCGGCTGAACGAGCGGCTGCTGGAGGCCGGCGGCCACGTGGGCTACGGCGTGCGCCCGTCGGCGCGGGGCCGCGGCCTGGCGACGTGGGCCCTGGCCGCGGTGCTGGACGAGGCGCGCGGCCGCGGCCTCGATCGGGTGCTGGTGTCGTGCGCGGTGGACAACCGGGCGTCGGCGCTGGTGATCGAGCGCAACGGCGGCGTGCTGGAGGACGTCCGCGAGACGTGGCTGGGGACGGCCCGCCGCTACTGGATCTCCCTCACCGGCCGGGCGTGAGTGCGGCGACCGCCGCCCGGTCCAACCGGTCCGGGCCAGGGCGGCGGCGAGGAGCAGCAGCGCGCCGGGGGCGACGAGCTCGGCGAGGCGGGCAACCGCCTCCGGCACCCCGGCGCTGCGGTACAGGTCGGCGGATACGCCGCTGGTCACCACCTCCGGGTGGGGTCACCGAGGCCGCCCGGCGCGAGCGCCACGACGGCGGCGGCTCCGGCGGCGAGGATCGACAGGGTCAGCAGCACACGGCGGGGAAACGTCATGCCGGGACGGTAGGAATCGGCAGGGTCCCGGCACCCTGCCCGAACGGCAGGCCCCGGCCATGACCTTCGTCGGGGTTGCGGTCAGGCGACGGGGGCGTTCCAGGCGCGCAGGGACTCGTGCCCGTGCTCGTGGCCGAGCACCGACAGCGTGGCGGTGTCGAGGCTCAGCCGGGCGCCGAAGGAGACGGGCTGGTCCAGCCATCGGGAGGCCAGGGACCGCGAGGCGTGGCCGTGGCTGACGACCGCGACGTCGCCGAGGGTCAGCATGGGCCGCGCCTTGGCCAGGAACCGGTCCATGCGGACGGTGACCTGCTCGGGGGTCTCGCCGCCGGGGCAGCCGTCGGTCCACAGGTCCCAGCCGGGCCGCTCGGCGCGGATCTGCTGCGTGGTGCGGCCCTCATAGTCGCCGTAGTCCCACTCTACGAGATCGAGGTCGATCTCCGTGACGGTGAGTCCGGCGAGTTCGGCGGTGCGCAGGGCGCGCTTGCGGGGACTGCTGACGACGGCGACGAAGGGGCGGTTGGCCAGCGCCTTGGCGAGGTTCCGTGCGCGCTCCTCACCCTCCGGGAGGAGGTCGAGGTCGGTGGTGGAGGTGTGCCGCCCGTTGGCGCTCCACTCGGTCTGCCCGTGCCGCACCACGACGATCTCGCCCACCCGCCCATTGTGCCCCGGCCGGTTATGACGGACCGGAGATTAACAATACGTTCCACATCCGAAACGTCGAGTACCGCTACGCTGCACGCGTGGACAGACTTCTGGTGCTCTGGGACGTCGACCACACATTGGTCGACGTCGACGGAGTCGGGCGTGAGGCGTACGATCTGGCGTTCCTGCGACTGTTCGACCGGCCGGTCGTGCACCAGCCGCCGATGGCCGGGCGCACGGACCGGGCGATCGCGCTGGACATGCTGCGGCTCAACGACGTGACGAGCCCGGAGCGGCACCTGGAGGCGATGCGGGCCGCCGCGGAGGCCGCGCTCGACGAGCTCGCCGAGCAGCTGCCGGCCCGCGGGCGGGCGCTGCCGGGAGCGCACGAGGCCCTGCTGGCCGTGCACGGCACGGCGGCGGTGCAGTCGCTGCTCACCGGCAACGTCCGGCGCATGGCCGAGGTGAAGCTGGGCCCGTTCGGGCTCATGAAGTACCTCGACCTCGACTCGGGCGCCTACGGCTGGAGCGACACCGTGCGGGGCCACCTGGTGCACGTGGCCCGGGCCGCGGCGGCCGGCCGGTACCGGCGCCGGTTCCCGGGCAGCCGCACGGTGCTGGTCGGCGACACCCCGCTGGACGTGGAGGCGGCACTGAGCACCGGCGCGGGCGTGGTGGCGGTGGCCACCGGCCGGTTCTCCGTGGAGGAACTGCGGACCGCCGGCGCCCACGTGACGCTGGAGAACCTCGCCGACACCCAGCGGGTGCTGGAGGCGATCACGGAGGCCGGACGCTAGCGGTCGTAGAGACTGGCCATGACCGACCCCCGTTGCGGAACACCCAGGACAGGGCCTAGGCGAGTTTGTCGGGCAGTTTCACGTTGGGGCGGTTCTCGTAGGGCGTGGACAGCACCACCGTGGTCCGTGTCGTCACGTTGGCCGCCGAGCGGATCTCCTGCAGCAGCCGCTCCAGGGCGAGCGGGTTCTCGACCCGGACGAGCAGCATGTAGAAGTCCTCGCCGGCCACCGAGTAGCACGACTCGATCTGCGGCAGCTTGGCGAGCCGGTCGGGGGCGTCGTCGGGCTGCGACGGGTCGAGCGGCCGGATCGCGACGAACGCGGTGAGTGACAGGCCGAGCGCGTCATGGTCGATGCTGGCCGTGTAGCCCTTGATGACGCCGCGCTGTTCGAGGCGGCGCACCCGCTGGTGCACCGCCGACACCGACAGCCCGACCCGCTCGGCCAGGTCGGTGTAGGACAGGCGGCCGTCGGCGGCCAGTGCCGCCACGATCGCTCGATCGGTCTCTTCCACGGTGGAACCTTATCGCCCTGCGCAACGTGTCACAGCGACCTGGAGATCACCAGCCGCTGGATCTGGTTGGTGCCCTCGAAGATCTGCAGCACCTTGGCCTCGCGCATGTACCGCTCGACGGGGTGGTCGGTGACGTAGCCGGCGCCGCCGAGGACCTGCACCGCGTCGGTGGTGACCCGCATCGCGGTGTCGGTGCAGAACAGTTTGGCCTTGGCGGCCTCCGCGCTGTGCGGCAGGCCGGCGTCGCGCATCCGGGCCGCGGCCAGGTAGAGCGAGCGGGCGGCGGCGATCTGGGTGGCCATGTCGGCGAGCATGAAGCCGAGGCCCTGGAACTCGAGGATCGGGCGGCCGAACTGCTGCCGCTCCCGCGCGTAGGCGACGGCGTAGTCGAGCGCGGCCTGGGCGAGGCCGACGGCGCAGGCGGCGATGCCGAGCCGGCCGCCGTCGAGGGCGCTCAACGCGATGCGGAAGCCGCCACCCTCGTCGCCGACGAGCCGGTCGGCGGGGGCGTGGGCGCCGTCGAGGACGATCTGGGCCACCGTCGAGGAACGCAGGCCCATGGTCCGCTCCGGCGCCTGCGGCTGGAGGCCCGGGGTGCCGGCGTCGAGCAGCAGGCAGGAGATGCCGGACGTGCCGGGTCCGCCGGTGCGGCAGAAGACGTTGTAGAAGTCGGCCTGCCCGGCGTGCGTGATCCACGCCTTGGTGCCGCTGACCCGCCAGCCGTCGTCGTCGGCGACGGCCCTCGTGGTCAGGGACGCGGCGTCGGAGCCGCTCTGCGGTTCGGACAGGCAGTAGGCGCCGAGCAGCTCGCCGCCGAGCATGTCGGGCAGGTGCCGCTTGCGCTGGGTCCCGGTGCCGTACGCGGCGACCGGGTAGCAGGAGAGGGTGTGCACGGACACGCCCTCGGCGACGGCGAGCCAGCGGGCGGCCAGTTCCTCGAGGACCTGGAGGTACACCTCGTAAGGCTGGGCGCCGCCGCCGAACTCCTCGGGGTAGGGCAGGCCGAGCAGCCCGGCCCGGCCGAGGAGCCGGAAGAGGTCGCGCGGGAACCGGCCCTCGGCCTCGAACTCGGCGACGCGCGGCGCCAGCTCGCCGTCGGCGATCTCGCGGACGAGGCCGATGAGCTCCCGGCCCTCTTCGGGCAGGAACGGACGCTCGACGCTCACAGAACCACCAGCCCGGTGTCGATGGTGTTGAGCCGGTCGACGCCGTCGGCGGTGCAGACGACGATGTCCTCGATGCGGGCGCCGTGCCGGCCGGCGAGGTAGACGCCGGGCTCGACGGAGAAGGCCATGCCGGGCTCCAGGGGCGTGCTGTTGCCGGCGACGATGTAGGGATCCTCATGGCCGTCGAGGCCGATGCCGTGTCCGGTGCGGTGCAGGAACGCGTCGCCGTAGCCGGCGGCGGTGATCAGGTCACGGGCGGCGGCGTCGACGGCCTCGGCGGTGACGCCGGGGCGGACGGCGGCGACCGCGGCGCGCTGCGCCTCCTGCAGGACGTTGTAGTAGGCGAGGAAGTCGTCGGGCGGCTCGCCGACGCAGTAGGTGCGGGTCGAGTCGGAGCAGTAGCCGTCGGGCATCCGGCCGCCGATGTCGACGACGACCGGCTCGCCGGGGCGGATCACCCGGTCGGAGACGCCGTGGTGGGGACTGGCGGCGTTGGGACCGGCGGCGACGATGGTGAACTCGACGGTGGCGTGGCCGGCGGCGCGGATCGCGGCGGCGATGTCGGCGGCGACCATGGCCTCGGTGCGGCCGGGGCGCAGCCACTCGGCCATGTGGGCGTGCACGGCGTCGATGGCCCGGCCGGCCCGGCGGAGGGCCTCGACCTCGGCCGGCGACTTGCGCAGCCGCAGCCCGGCGAGCACGGCACCGGCGAGGCGCTGCTCGGCACCGGGCAGCGCGGCGCGCAGCGCGAGGACCTGCTCGGCCCACATGCGGTTGCCGAGGCCGACGGTGCGGACCGGCCCGGTGAGGACGGTGCGCAGCAGCTGGTACGGGTCGGTGCCGTCCTCGTGGTCGACGAGCTTGACACCCATGCCGGAGGCGGGTGACGCCTCGGCGGCGGGCCGCTCGAGGCGTGGGACGATGAGGGTGGCCTCGCCCTCGGCGGGCAGGACGAGCAGGGTGAGCCGCTCCAGGGCGTGCGCGTCGTAACCGGTCAGGTATTGCAGGTCGGCGCTCGGGGGGATGAGCAGGGCGTCGAGGCCCGCTTCGGTCATGGCGCGGCGGGCGTCGGCCAGCCGGGACGGGGGGTGGAGATCCTCGTGGGACACGAACTCAAGCTTAACGAACGTTCGGATCCGGGAGGGAGTCCGCCGGACCCGTACCGACGGGTAGGTATCAGAGCGATCCGGTGACGTAATCTGGCTGTGGACCTTGAGCAAGGGCAGGGAGCATGGGCAGGGCGACAGCCACTTCCACATCGGGATGAGCAGCGCATCTCAATGACCGCCACCAACGCGTCGAAGCACGGCCCGGGGCACGAACGGGGCAGTGACCCGTTCGTCCATGAGGCGATGCTGTACCACAACTCGGCCGAATACCTCGACGGCGCGCTGCGGTTCATCTACGACGGGATCGGGCTCGACGAGCCGATGATGGTCGCCGCGTCACCCGACAACGTGGCGCTGCTGCGGGAGCGGCTCGGCCCGGCCGCCGACGCGGTGCTCTTCCGCGACATGACCAGGGCCGGGCGCAACCCGGGCCGGATCATCCCGTGGGTGCTCAGCAGGTTCATGGACGACCACCCCGGCCGGCGGGTGCGGATCATCGGCGAGCCGATCTGGCCGACGCGCACCACGGACGAGTATCCGGCGTGCGTCCAGCACGAGGCGATGATCAACGTGGCGTTCGCCGGGCGGGAGGCGACGATCCTCTGCCCGTACGACACGGCCCGGCTCGACAAGCAGCGCATCCGCGACTCCTACGCCACGCACCCGGTCATGGCCGGCACGGAGGGCCGGGCCACCAGCAGCACGTACGACCCCTTCGGCATCACCGACGCCTACAACGTGCCGCTGCCCGAGCCGCCCTGCGGGGCGACCACGCTGCGGTTCGAGCTGGCCGATCTGGTGCGCGCGCGCCGCGCGGTCGCCGAGGTCGCGCTCGACGCCGGACTGGCGCCGGACCGGGTCGGCGACCTGGTGGGCGCGGTCAACGAGCTCGCGACCAACAGCATCGTCCACGGCGGCGGCTCCGGCACCCTGCGCACCTGGTGCAACCAGGAGCGGGTCGTCTGCGAGGTCCGCGACTTCGGCCAGATCACCGACGTCATGGCCGGCCGCCTGCGCCCGCCGCTGCGGCGCGGCAACGGCCTGGTGATGGTGCATTTCCTCGCCGATCTGGTGCAGCGGCACACCAGCATGACCGGCACCACGACCCGCGTCCACATGTTGCGGTGAGGTCACGCGCCGCAGGCGTCGACCGGCCCGGGGGCAGGACTGAGTAGTCTGGCCCGGTGGACGCCCGACCTCTGCTGCTGATCGACTCCGCCAGCCTGTACTTCCGCGCCTACTTCGGCGTGCCGGAGTCCGCCGCCAAGGCACCCGACGGCACCCCGGTCAACGCTGTGCGGGGCTTCCTGGACATGCTCTCGACGCTCATCCGGGGCCGCAACCCGGACCGCCTGGTCTGCACCCTCGACGAGAGCTGGCGCCCGGCGTGGCGGGTGGCGCTGCTGCCGTCCTACAAGGCGCACCGGCTCACCCCGGCCGGCGGCGAGGACGTCCCCGACGCCCTCGAGGCGCAGGTGCCGATCATCCTCGACTTCCTCGCGGCCCTCGGCATCACCGCGGTCGGCGCGCCCGACCACGAGGCCGACGACGTCATCGGCACCCTCGCCGCCCGCGAGCCGGGCCCGGTCGAGGTGGCCACCGGCGACCGGGACCTCTTCCAGGTCATCGACGACGCCCGGGACGTGCGGGTGCTGTACTGCGGGCGCGGCGTCGCGAAGCTCGAGGTCCTCGACGACGCGGCGCTGCACGCGAAATACGGGGTGCCGGCGGCCGGATACGCCGACTTCGCCACCCTGCGCGGCGACCCCAGCGACGGCCTGCCCGGCGTGGCCGGCGTCGGCGAGAAGACCGCCGCCCGGCTCGTCGACCGCTACGGCGGCCTCGACGGCATCCTCGCCGCGCTGGACGACCCGGCGGCCGGCTTCGCGCCCGGACTGCGGGCGAAGATCGTCGCCGGCCGCGACTACCTGGAGAAGGCCCGCGACGTGGTGGCCGTGTCGCGGACGGTGCCGATCGGGCCGCTGGAGACCAAGCTGCCCACGGCCCCCGCCGACGGCGACCGGCTCATGGAGCTGGCCCAGCGGTGGGGCCTCGCCGGCGCGGCCAAGCGGATCGTCGACACCCTGGCCCGCTAGCCCTACGCGTCCTTAGCGTCCTTCGCGGCCGGGCGGGCCCGGACGTGGACCCGCTCGCCCTGCGGGCCGAAGAGGTTCAGCACCTCGGCCGGCACGTCGTCCGGGTTGCTGATCGCGTGCGGCACGTGGGTGTCGAACTCGGCGACCTCCCCCGCGGTGAGCACGATGTCGTGCTCACCCAGCAGGAGCCGCACCCGCCCGGACAGCACATAGAGCCACTCGTACCCCTCGTGGCTCTGCTGTGCGTGGCCGTGTTTGTAGCGGGGCGGCAGGATCTGCTTGAACGCCTGCAGGCCGCCGGGCCGGCGGGTCAGCGGCACGAACGTGACGCCGTTGCGCACGATCGGCCGGGCGTGCACGCGCGGGTCGCCGGTCGCGGGGGCGTCCACGAGCTCGTCCAGCGGCACCTGGTGGGCGCGGGCCAGCGGCAGCAGCAGCTCCAGCGTCGGCCGCCGCTGCCCGGACTCCAGCCGGGAGAGCGTGCTGACGGAGATCCCGGTGGCCGAAGACAGGTCGGTCAGGGTGGTGCCGCGCTGCTGCCGCAGCCGGCGCAGCCGGGGCCCGACGTTCCGCAGGACGGTGTCAAGGTCGTCGCTCACCGCTCCAGTTTGCCAAAACGGCAAGGATTCTTGTCGGGCTGGCGAGGCGGAGGCACAGTCCGGAGCATGAACGGGAGCATGAGCGAGCGATACGACGTGGTGATCATCGGCGGCGGCGCGGCCGGCTTGAGCGGGGCACTGGCGCTGAGCCGGGCCCGCCGGTCCGTGCTGGTGGTGGACGCGGGCGAGCAGCGCAACGCCCCGGCCGGGCACGTGCACAACTACCTGGGCCGCGAGGGCACGCCCCCGGCCGAGCTGCTGGCGATCGGCCGGCGGGAGATCGAGTCGTACGGCGCCGAGGTCGTCACCGGCACCGTGACGCACCTGACCCGTGGCGCCGGCGTCTTCGGCGTCGCACTCGCCGACGGGCGGCACGTCCACGCGCGCCGCCTGCTGGTGACGACCGGGCTGACCGACGAGCTGCCGGACATCCCCGGCCTGGCCGGGCGCTGGGGCCACGACGTGCTGCACTGCCCGTACTGCCACGGCTGGGAGGTGCGGGACCGGGCGATCGGTGTCATCGCCACCGGCCCCATGGCCGTGCACGCGGTGCAGCAGTGGCGGCAGTGGAGCGCCGACGTGACGCTGTTCCTGCACACCCTCGGTGACCTGCCCGACGACACCTGGGAGGAGCTGGCCGCCCGCGGGATCGCGGTGGTGACCGGCGAGGTCACCGGCGTCGAGGCCGACGCCGACCGGCTGACCGGGGTGCGCCTGGCCGACGGCACGCTCGTTCCGCGCGACGCGGTGGTGGTGCAGACGAGGCTGCGGGCCCGCGCGGACCTGCTCGGCCCGCTCGGGCTGGAGACCGCCGAGCGGCGGGTCGGTGACGCCGTCGTCGGCACGTACGTGCCGGCCGAGCCGACCGGCGCGACCGCCGTGCCCGGCGTGTACGTGGCCGGGAACGTCGCCGACCCATTCGGCCAGGTCATCGCGTCCGCCGCCGCGGGGCTGACCGCGGCCGGCGCGATCAACGCGGACCTGATCGCCGAGGAGACCCGGGCCGCGGTGGCCGCCCGGAAGGGGATCGCGCCCCACGTCGCCGAGATGTTCACCGAGGCGTACTGGGAGGACCGCTACGCCAGCCGGCCCGCGTTGTGGAGCGGCCGGCCGAACCCGCACCTCGTCACCGACGTCGAGGACCTCACGCCCGGCGAGGCCCTCGACGTCGGCTGCGGCGAGGGCGCGGACGCGATCTGGCTGGCGCAGCGCGGCTGGCGGGTCACCGGCGCCGACATCTCCCCCACCGCGCTCGACCGCGCCGCCGCGCACGCGGCCGCCGCCGGCGACGACGTGGCCGCACGGACCACGTGGGTGCGCGCCGACGCGCTGTCGTGGACGCCGGAGCCCCGCCGGTACGACCTGGTCTCCGCCCAGTTCGTCCACGTGCCGACCGGGCTGCGGGAGGCGCTGTTCGCGCGACTCGCGGACGCGGTCGCGCCCGGCGGGACGCTGCTGATCGGCGGCCACCACCCGTCCGACGTGGGCGTGGTCCCCCGCCCGGACGTCCCGGAGCTGTTCTTCACCGGCGAGGAGATCGCCGCCTTGCTCAAGCCCGACGAGTGGGAGGTGCAGGCCGCCGAGGCCCGCCCGCGGACCGTGGCCCACCCGGAGACCGGGCAGCAGGTCACGGTCCACGACGCCGTGCTGCGGGCCCGGCGCCGCTGACCTCCCGACCGCGGGTGGTGTTAGGCCGGCGACACGCGGACCGGTTCGACCCGCCAGATCAGGTCGCAGTAGTCGCGGACGGTGCGGTCGGAGGAGAAGAAGCCGCTCCGGGCCGAGTTGAGCACCGACATGCGGGTCCAGCGTTCCTGGTCGCGCCACGCCTCGGCGACCGCCTCCTGGCAGTCGACGTAGGAGCGGTAGTCGGCCAGGGCCAGGTACTCGTCACGGCCGAGCATCGCGTCGACGACCGGCGCGAAGAGGGCGCGGTCGCCCTTGGCGAAAACGCCGGAGGCGATCGCGTCCACAGCCGCGCGCAGCTCGGGGTCCTGCTCGTAGAACGCCCGCGGCCGGTAGTGGCGGCGCAGGTCGGCCGCGTCGGCGGTGTTGAGCCCGAACAGGAAGAAGTTCTCCGCGCCGACCCGGTCGCGGATCTCGATGTTCGCGCCGTCGAGCGTGCCGATCGTGACCGCGCCGTTGAGGGCGAGCTTCATGTTGCCCGTACCGGACGCCTCCTTGCCGGCGAGGGAGATCTGCTCGGACAGGTCGGCCGCCGGGATGATGAACTGCGCCTTGGTGACGTTGTAGTCGGGCAGCAGCACGACCTTGAGCCGCCGCGAGACCACCGGGTCGGTGTCGACGGCCTCGGCGACCGCGTTGACCAGGTGGATCAGCAGCTTCATCGCGTGGTAGCCGGGTGCCGCCTTGCCACCGAAGAGCACGGTGCGCGGCACGACGTCGAGGTCGGGGTTCTCGCGGATCCGGTTGAACAGCGTGATCACGTGGAGCAGCTTGAGATGCTGCCGCTTGTACTCGTGGAACCGCTTGATCATCACGTCGCACAGCGCCTCGGGATCGATGACGACGCCGGTCGACCGCTCCACGTGCCGCGCGAGGTCGACCTTGTTCTGCCGCTTCACCTCCCGCCACCGCGTCAGGAACTCCGGGTCGTCGACCGCGTCACCGAGCCGCTCCAGGCGCTCGAGGTCCGTGAGCCAGCCCTCGTCGCCGAGCCGGTCGGTGATGAGCGCCGACAGCCGCGGGTTGGCGAGCCGGATGAACCGGCGCGGGGTGACGCCGTTGGTGACGTTGTGGAACTTGTACGGCCACAGCTCGGCGAAGTCGCGTAGCGTCGTCGCGGTGAGCAGCCTCGTGTGCAGCTCGGCGACGCCGTTGACCGCGGTGCTGCCGACGACCGCGAGGTGCGCCATCCGGACCCGCCGCTCCGACCCCTCCTCGATGATCGAAAGCCGGCGCAGCTTGTCGACGTCGCCGGGGTACGTCGCCGCGACCTCCTGCAGGAAGAAGTGGTTGATCGAGTAGATGATCTCCATGTGCCGGGGCAGGAGTCGCTCCAGCAGCGCGACCGGCCAGGTCTCCAGGGCCTCCGGCAGCAGCGTGTGGCACGTGTAGTTGAACGTGCGGCGGGTGATCGACCAGGCCAGGTCCCAGTCGACCCGGTACACGTCGACGAGCAGCCGCATCAGCTCGGTGATCGCCATGACCGGGTGGGTGTCGTTGAGCTGGATGACAACCTTCGCCGGGAACCCGTCCCAGCCGGTGTTGCGCAGCCGGTAGCGGCGGATGATGTCCCGCAGCGAACAGGCGACGAGGAAGTACTGCTGCTTCAGGCGCAGCTCGCGGCCCTGCTCGGTGCTGTCGTCGGGGTACAGCACCTTGCTGATGTTCTCGGCCCGCACGATGTCCTCGACGGCCTCCTTGTACTGCCCGGCGCTGAAGCGGCTCAGGTCGAACGACTCGCGGCTCGCACGGGCCCGCCACAGCCGGATCATGTTGACCGTCTGCGTCCCGAACCCCGGGACGAGCATGTGGCTGGGCTCGCCGCGGACGGTCTCGCCGGGCGTCCACTGCCGGCGCAGCCCGGTGGGGTCGTCGAGCGCCCGGGCGGTGGTGCCGTAGAAGCCGACGACCTGCCGGTCGTCCGGCGCCGGGAACTCCCAGGGGTTGCCGTAGAACGTCCAGTCGTCGGGCCGCTCGACCTGCGCGCCGTCGCGGAACGCCTGCTTGAAGATGCCGAACTCGTACCTGATGCCGTAGCCGACGGCGGGGATGTCGAGCGTCGCCATCGAGTCGAGCAGGCACGCCGCCAGCCGTCCCAGGCCCCCGTTGCCGAGGCCGGGCTCGACGTCGTACGCCTCGAGCTCCTCCAGCGGTGCCCCGAGGTCCTCGGCGACCGGCCGCAGCCACTGCTCGGCGCCCGTGTAGAGGAGGTTCTGCCGCAGCTGCCGCCCCAGCAGATACTCGGCGGACAGGTAGTACACGAACCGCGGGTTGGCGGCGTAGTGCGCGGCGGCGGTGCGGGCATACCGGTCGACGAGCCGGTCCCGCACGGTGACCGCGAGGGTGTGGTAGGCGTCGGGCCCGCTGGCAGACTCGAGGGTCGTGCCACGCTGGTAGTACAGGTTGCTGATGAGGTCCCGCTCAAAGTCCTCGAGCGTCCCGCCGACAGTGCGCATCTTGGGCCGGGGCCGGGCTTCGGTCACGTGCTCAGTATCTCCTCCCCGCTCCCCCAGGGTCGGACATCACGGGTGCCCCGCGACGCTCGGCCCTGGCCACCGCGCCGGGTAGGCCAATTCACCTGTCTTACCGACCTTATACGGACATGTCGGTCGACTCGCAACTTCTGCTCTTCTCTCGTACGACACGCCGACCCGCCCCCGCCCCGCTCGACCTTCTTGATCGACTCGACCGGGAGCGCTCGCCTCGGCCGACGCATACCACGCAAAGCGGACGAGTCGCACAGGCAAGTCGAGGGCATGGTCGCCGACGCTCTCCTCGAAAGCCCTCACAACTGCCGGTGCGACCAAATAGCGGGACTCCATCGACTCTAGTCGAACCCGTTGGACCAACTTTTTCATGATCCCGAAGACTTTTGGCTGCCCAGACTGCCTCAAGTCTTCGGGATCATGAAACAGCATGTCCATCGTCTTGTGTCAATGCACCAAGATGTCCGGAATGTCGACACAGACCCGGCCCTCCAGTCGAGCGCCACTCCGCTCGGCCTGACCTCGACCCCACGACTCTGCCTGCCAGGCACTACTCCACCCAGCCCGACCCCGACCTCGACTCCGCGAGTCTGCCGGCCAGGCGCCAGACGCTCCGACCCGACCAGCCAAGTCGCACCGAGGAACCAGGGCGCTCCGGGGCAGGCGTTGAGCAAGGCCTCGAGGTCCGGTGCCCCAGCCGTGGCGGGAAAGCGCGTGGGGGTCAGCGGCCGCGCTGGCGGCGGGCGTCGGCGATGCCGTTTGCGGCGCGAGCCGCGAACGCTTGAGCGGCCTTGCCGCCGCCGTTGGGGTGCGGTGGGAGGGTGGCGTTGCCGCTGGTGGAGTTGTCGCCGGCGAGGCTGCCGGACGTGGCGGTCGAGCCGCCGAAGACCGGGCCGCCCGACTGCAGGACCTGACCGGCGGCGATCTTGGCGCGGACCGCGTCGGCCTCGGCCTGCTCGCGCTCCGACGGCACCGCCATCACCGCGCTGGCCAGGGCGATCACCACGACCAGGACGAACAGCACGATCGGGGCCAGGAACCAGTTGACGTCGACGCCGGGGACCGTGTCGAGCGTGTCCGCCAGGTGGACATGCATGGCCGCCATGCCGGTGTAGTGCATGCCGCAGACGGCGACGCCCATGACGGCCGCGGCGGCGATCGTCGCCGGGATGCCGCGGACCACCACGGTGAACCACAGCGCCACCGTCGCGGCGACCACGGCGATCGCGTATGACGTCAGGTAGAGGGTGGTGTCGTATTCGAACGAGCCGTTGATCCGCATCGCGGCCATGCCCGTGTAGTGCATGAAGGCGACGGACACGCCGGTGATCGGGCCGCCGACGAGCACCTTCCACATGGACCGCTTGCCGAGGCCGACGATGAACAGGCCGACACCGACGGTCACGACCGCGATGAAGAAGCTGGCGATCGTGATGGGCACGTCATACCGCAACGGCGAGCCGCTGACGCTGAAGCCGACCATGGCCATGAAGTGCATGACCCAGATGCCGGTGCCGCCGATCGCCCACGCGGCGAGCACGAGCAGCCAGGCGCGGCGCCGGGTGTCGGTCGAGGCCCGGGCTCGCGCCGTGCTGACGAGACCGAGAAGGCAGCCGAGAAAGGACATCGCGAAGGCGAAAATCGGAGTGATCGCGCCATACGTGAAATGGTGCAACTGGCCCACGAATGCCCTCCCACGCCGACGGCAGCACGGCCGGCATCAACCGGCGATGAGCATCATTGCGGATCCGAACGACATTCGCCTAATCCCGTTCGATGAAAACTCGCTCAGTGATCAGACCATCACGCTATATGCCAGCACGCCACGTGTCATCGCCGTCATCGCCTGCCGTGCGGTGCGGCGGACCGGCTCGGTCGCGCCGGTCGCGCCGGTGAGCTGGTCCAGCAGGTCGAGCACCTGGCGGGACCAGCGCACGAAGTCACCGGCCGGCATGTCGCCGTCGATGCCGTGCACGCTGCCGAGCACCTTGGTCAGCGACTCGCCGCGCGCCCACCGGTACACCGGCCACACGAACCCGAGGTCGAGCTCCCGGGTCAGCTGCAGGCCCCGCGAGTCCTCGTCGTCGCGGAGATCGGCCCACAGCTTGAGCGTCGCGTCGACGGCGTCGGAGACGTCGCCGCGCGGGATGGACGCGCGGTCCTCGGCCTCGCGGCGCGCCTCGTACACCAGCACGCTCACGGCGGCGGCGAGCTCGGCGGGGCCGAGCTTGTCCCACACCCCGCGGCGCAGGCACTCGGCGACGAGGAGGTCGGTCTCGCTCCAGATGCGGGCGAGCGTCCGGCCGGCGTCGGTGACGGTGCCCTCGGGCGTCAGGTAGCCGCGGTCGGTGAGCAGGCCGCAGACCCGGTCGAAGGTACGGGCGAGGGACCCCGTCCGGCTGGCCACCTTGCCCCGCAGGGCCTCCGTGTCGCGCTCCAGGCGGTGGCGCCGCTCGGCCCAGCGGGCGTGCTCCTCCCGGTCCGGGCAGCGGTGGCAGGGGTGGCGGCGCAGCGCGGAGCGCAGCATCTCGAGCTCGTGGTCGTCGGCCGCGGCGACGTTGCGGGACCGGCCCCGCGGGCCCCGGTCCGACTGCCGCGCGGCCGGGTCGAGGTCGAGCCGGTGCAGCTGCGCGGCGAGGTCACGCCGGTCCTGCGCGGAGCGGTAGTTGAACTGCTTCGGCACCCGCACCCGCCCGAGGGGCTCGGCGGGGCTGGTGAAGTCGCCGGCGGAGATGCGCCCGGCCCAGCGGTCCTCGGTGAGCACCAGGGGCCGGGGCTCGCCGAAGCCGCGGCCGCTGGTGCCCGGGTCGATGACGATGGCGAGGCCGGAGCGGCGCCCGGCGGGCACCCGGATGACGTCGCCGGGCCGCAGCTTCTCCAGGGACTCCATGGCCGCCGCCCGCCGCTGCTGCGCGCCCTGCCGGGCGATCGCCCGTTCGCGCTCGGCGATCGAGACGCGGATCCCGAAGTACTCCTCGAAATCCCCGAGATGGCAGGCCATCTCCCGGCTGTAGGTCGCCATGGTGTCGAGGTTGCGCTGCACCTGCCGGGCGAGGCCGACGACCGAGCGGTCGGCCTGGAACTGGGCGAAGGAGCTCTCCAGCAGCTCCCGCGCCGCCGCGGTGCCGACGCTGCCGACGAGGTTGACCGCCATGTTGTACGACGGGCGGAAGCTGGACTTCAGCGGATACGTGCGGGTGGAGGCGAGCCCGGCGACGTGGCGGGGGTCGACCTCGGGCTGCCAGACGACCACGGCGTGGCCCTCGACGTCGATGCCGCGGCGGCCGGCACGGCCGGTCAGCTGCGTGTACTCCCCCGGGGTCAGGTCGACGTGCGCCTCGCCGTTGAACTTGACGAGCCGCTCCAGCACCACGCAACGGGCCGGCATGTTGATGCCCAGGGCGAGGGTCTCGGTCGCGAAGACCGCCTTCACCAGGCCCCGGACGAACAGCTCCTCGACGACCTCCTTGAAGGCCGGCAGCATGCCCGCGTGGTGCGCGGCGAGGCCCCGCTCGAGGCCGTCGAGCCACTCCCAGTACCCGAGCACCTGGAGGTCCTCGGCCGGGATGTGCTTGGTGCGCGACTCGACGACGGCGCGGATCTCGGCCCGCTCGTCGGGCCCGGTGAGGCGTAGCCCGGCCGCGAGGCACTGCTGGACGGCGGCGTCACAGCCGGCGCGGCTGAAGATGAACAGGATCGCCGGGAGCAGGGCCTCGTTGTCGAGCCGCTCCACGATCTCCGGGCGGTAGGGACCGGCGAACCGGCGGGTCCGGCCGCGGCCGCGGAAGTCGCCGGAGCTCTCCAGCCGGCGCAGCATCTCGCGGGTGTGGCGCAGCAGCTCGGGATGCACGTCGTGCTTCTGCGCCGCCTCGGCGTCGTGGAAGAGGTCGAACATCCGCTTGCCGACGAGCATGTGCTGCCACAGCGGTACGGGCCGGTGCTCGCTGACCACCACGCTCGTCTCGCCGCGGACGGTGACGAGCCAGTCGGCGAACTCCTCGGCGTTCGACACCGTGGCCGACAGCGACACCAGCGTCACCGACTCGGGCAGGTGGATGATCACCTCCTCCCACACCGCGCCGCGGAACCGGTCGGCGAGGTAGTGCACCTCGTCCATCACGACGTAGGACAGTCCCTGGAGGGCGGACGAGCCGGAGTACAGCATGTTGCGCAGCACCTCGGTGGTCATGACCACCACGGGCGCGTCACCGTTGATCGCGTTGTCGCCGGTGAGCAGGCCGACCCGCTCCGGGCCGTGCCGCTCGACGAGGTCGTTGTACTTCTGGTTCGACAGCGCCTTGATCGGCGTGGTGTAGAAGCACTTGCGGCCCTGACGCAGTGCCAGGTGCACGGCGAACTCACCGACGACGGTCTTGCCGGCGCCGGTCGGCGCGCACACCAGCACACCGGTCCCGCGCTCGAGAGCCTCGCACGCCTCGGCCTGGAACGGGTCGAGGGTGAAGTCGATCTCCTCGACGAACTCCGCCAGTGCTGGGTGCCGCGCCTCTTGCTCCGCCCGCAGGCGGGCCGCCTGGTACCGGTCGGCTGGGCTGATGTCCACTTCGTCGGTACCGCTCACGCCCCCAAGGCTAGGCGAAGAATCCCCGGATCCGCTCATGGGTATCGTGCTGGCGTGCCGGAAAGCGTTGAGCCACTCTCCTTCCGACGACCGATCGAGGCGGTGCTCCTGGACTTCCACGGGACGATCGCGCAGGTGGAGGACCCGGTCCGATGGGTGACGAAGGCGGCCGAGAGCCTCGGCAACACGCTGGACCGGGGCAAGGCGACGGTCCTCGCCGACCGGCTCACCACGGCCGGGCGGGCCGGCGGGCCGAAGCCGTACCGGGTGCCGCCGCACCTGGCCGAGGTGTGGGCGGACCGGGACCTCTCCCAGCACGCGCACCGGGCCACGTACGAAGGACTGGCGGCCACCGTCGACGCCGGCCTCGCCCCGGCCCTGTACGACCGGCTGCTGGCCGCCGACGGCTGGGAGCTCTACGCCGACACGCTGCCCACCCTGCGGGCGCTGCGGGCCGCCGGGGTGCCGGTGGCGGTCGTCAGCAACATCGGCTTCGACCTGCGCGACCTCGCCGGTGAGCTGGGCTTCGCCGACCTCGTCGACGAGTTCGTGCTGTCCTACGAGATCGGCCGGACCAAGCCCGACCCGGCGATCTTCCACAAGGCGTGCGCCGCGCTGCGGGTCGACCCGGAACGGACACTGATGGTCGGCGACACCCCGGCGGACGCGGGCGCGGCGGCGGCCGGATGCAGCGTCCTTGTCCTCCCGGAGAGTGAACCTGGCAAAGTCCACGGGCTGGGAGCCGTGCTCCGGCTGCTGTAGGGCCAGGTGTGGAAACGACCGTCCCCGGGAAACACTGTCGCAACACCGCCTCTGTTCTTGTCGGTTCCCTTCCCTCGGGTGACAGTGCAGGAACCACTACAGCGATTTTCCGGAGGTACGTCATGCCCTTGAGCCGTTGGGACCCCGCGAGCGCCCTGGCCCGCATCGAGAACGAGGTCAGCAACGCCGCCCAGCACGCGCACTCCACGTCGGTGCGGACCAGCACCGACGGCGACGACCTGGTCATCACCGTCGACGGCGTCGACCCGTCGAACGTCGACGTGCAGGTCTCCGGCGGGACCCTGACCGTCCGGGGTCAGGGCGGCAGCAGCACCTCGGGCAGCTACGACCAGGGTGGTGTGCACTTCTCGTCGAGCTCGTCGAGCTCCAGCTCGTTCGCCCGGAGCTTCTCGCTGCCGAGCGGCGTCGACCAGTCCGACGTCGTGACGGAGCCGTCGGGCAACGGCGTCAAGATCCGCATCAAGAACGCCGCCTGACGTCCCTCACTCCGCGTTGATCTTGCAGTTATGGTGCCGCGACACTCCGCACGTGTCCGGGTTTGTCGGGCACCACAACTGCAAGATCAACGCATGAAGGCGGTCAGGCCAGCAGGGACAGCGCGCCCGGCACGCAGGTGATCGTCACCGGGAGCGGGCAGATGCGCTCGCCGTCCGCGTACACCGTGACGCCCTCTCCCGCCAACTCGATGGTCTTGGCGCGGTACGTCGACACGCGCGGGTCGTGCACATGCGTCCCCGAGAACACCTTCGGCCGGATCCGCATCAGCGTCAGCCGGCCGATGGGCTCGGCCACGACGACGTCGAGCAGCCCGTCGGTGGGATCGGCGTCCGGGACGATCCGGAACCCCCCGCCGTAGCTTTCCGTGTTCCCCACCGCCACGAGCACCGAATCAAACTCGCTGGGCGCGCCGTCGAGCACCATGCGGTACCGTCGGGCACGCAACGCCAGCAGTTCCTCCAGGATCGCCCGGTTGTACCGTTGCGGCCCCCGCGGCCAGCGCATCCGGTTGGCCCGCTCGTTGACGAACGCGTCGAACCCGGCCGCGAGCACCGCCCCGAACCAGGCCTCGGTCCCGTCCGCCCCGGCCACGTGCGCGAGGTCGATCGCCCGGGTCGTGCCGTCCCGCAGCGCGACGGCGATCGCACGGGCGGCGTCGAGCGGGTCCGGCGGCAGTCCGAGCCGCGCCGCGAAGTCGTTGCCGGTGCCGGCGGGCACGATCCCGAAGGGCACCCCCGTCCCGGCCACGGCCTGCAGCCCCAGGTGTACGGTCCCGTCCCCACCCATGGCCACGACGGCGGAAAAGCCAGACGCGACGGCCTCCTGAGCCTGAACGACTACTTGTGCCCTGGTACCAGCGGCCAGCAAATGGACCGCGCACCCCTCCGAGCGCAGCCGATCCTCAACGGCAGGTAGCAGCCGCGCGTGCCGGCCCTTACCCGCGGCCGGATTCGCGATCAGGCCAATTTCCATGGCGGGAATACTAGGTCCACGGTCCACCAGACTCGAGAGGCTTGCGCCCGACGCATCCCAGCCATCCACGGATCACGGTCCACCGGCGCCGAATCAAATCGATGTTCGACAATGATAATCGGGAGGACCAGTCGTCAATTCGCCGAACGCCCTGGCAGCATGTGAGATACAGATCGGCTACCCGTCGAAGATCGGCAATCAGATCGACGGTTACGGGAGCTTGAGCAGCCGCAGTGCGGGCACCACGGCGAACATGTGGATCGAAGTCCACATGCATGGCAACACTTGGCAGTCGTTGAATACGCAACCGCGCATCAAGGATACGACACCCATGTCAATTACAATTGCGTGGGTACACTTCCGACACATACGTGCCGAACGGTCATCGAACGCGGCAGTCAGCGCAAGAATTCAAACCAGATCACGGTCGGCCGCGGCTAGATTGCAGCAGAAAGGGCAACGACGGAATCCGTCGTTGCCCTTTCTGTATTAGCAGATCGCGTCGGTTACTTCATCAGGTGACGTCGTCGTACCTGCGGTCGAGCGACTGCGGGCGCTCGACCGGCGTCGGGGCGTCGACCGCGGTCGGCGGCTCGACCGGATCGTAACCGCCCACCGACGTGGCCGCGCCGACCGGCTCGACCTCGTAGTCGTCGAGGGACGAGATCTCGTCGTCGCCGATGTTCGCGTAATCCGGCTGGTTACGGCCCCTCCGCCTGTCGTTGATTATCGCGAAGGCCACCGCGCCGAAGTAGAGCGCGGACAGGCACAGCGCCAGGAACGTCATGCCGAAGGGGTCGGCGGTCGGTGTCGCGATGGCGGCGAAGACGAAGAACGTGAAGACCGCGACCCGCCACCAGCCGAGCAGCCGCTTACCGGTGACGATGCCGGCGATGTTGGCCAGCATGACACCGAGCGGGAACTCGAAGGCGACACCGAAGACGAGCATCATGCCGGTGACGAAGTCTACGTACGCCATCGCCTCGAGGATGTTGCTCGTGTTGTTGCCGGTGAAGGAGAGCAGCACCTCGAGGCCGGTCTTCACGACGTAGAAGGCCAGAACAGAGCCCAGGGCGAACAGCGGCGCGGCGAGCGCCGCGAACACATAGGCCCACCTGCGCTCACTGCGGTGCAGGCCCGGAGCGATGAACGCCCAGAGCTGGTAGAGCCAGAACGGACAGGCCAGGATCAGCCCCGTCCACAGCGAGATCTTGAGCTGTAGGAGGAGCGGGTCGGTGACCTTGAGGTTGACGAACGGGCACCGATAGCCCTCCGGCACCACGTTGCCGTGCGCCTTCAGCGTCTGTTTGAGCGCCAGCTCGCAATACGGGTCCTGGATGATGGTCAGCACGTGCTGGGCGAAGAACCAGGCGACGATGATGCCGATCAGGATCGCCAAGCACGCTTTGAACAGCCGGGAACGCAACTCCCGCAGATGCTCCATGAGCGTCATGGAGCCATCTGCGGCACGCTGGAACTGCGACGGCGCCTTGTTCTTGCGCCGGGCCAGGAGTGTCACGTCGCCGGGGCGCCTCAGCGCTCGCGCACGCGGTCGACCGGGTCGACCGTGGGCTTCGGCGACGGCTGGCTGTCGTCGATCGTCCCGCTCAGGGGCTGCCGGCCCGACTGCGCCTCGGCCTTGGCGTCGACGTCGTCGTCAGCGAGGCCCTTGGTCTCAGCCTTGATGATCCGGAGCGACCGGCCCAGCGAACGCGCCGCGTCGGGGAGACGCTTGGCACCGAACAGCAGGATCAGCACCACCACCAGAACGATGATGTGCCACGGCCTAACTGCACCCATGTGAAGCCACCTCACTGTATTTGTGCTGCCCGACCCATCGTACTGACCATCGGAGGGTGAGGGCAGAGGCCGGGGTTAGCGGGAAGGGGTCCGGCCGCTGAAGTCCTGACGAGTGTTGACGGTGAACTGCCCGATCGTCAACCATTCGTTTGGACAAACACGCTATTTGCCCGGTTGATCCGCCAGGTTTGTTAACTGTTTTCCTCGGCGCCGCGGCGGGCCTGGAGGACGAGCGCCTTGTCCTGCAGATCGGTCAGGCGCGGCTGCATGGCCTCGACGGTCGTCTGGAGCTGCGCCAGATGCGGCTCCACACGGTGCTGGCCGTCCAGGAGGCGGCGCTGCAGGGAGGCGGCGGCGATGCCGAACCGGCGCAGGCTGCCGGCCGCCTTCGCCGCCACGATCGCGAGAAGGACAAGCGCGAAGAGCACGATGCCGCCGGAGATCAGCCAAGCCACGGATCGACCTTAGTGCACCGGCCGTGTGTCGGCAGCGCCGCCACGGCCACAACGTGCGGCGAACGCCGCCGAGGCGCCCTGTGGCGGCCAGTCCCATGATCCCGGAACATGAAACGGCGTGCGTCAGGGCAGGGTGGCATAGGCCGACAGGGCCTTGCGGGCCTCGGCGGCGACGGCCTCGGCCAGCTCCGGCGGCGACAGGACCGTCACCTCGGCGCCCAGGCCGAGCACCATGCGCCGGGCCCAGTCGAGGTCGGAGGCGCGCAGTGACACCGTCCAGTGCTCCCCCGGGCCGCGGACGACCTCCTCGCACGGATACTGCTCGGTGATCCACCGGACGCCGCGGCCGACGCGCAGGGTGACCAGCGGCAGGTCCGGCGTCGGCGTGAACAGCGTGCCGCTGCGGGTGTCGGTCGGGCGGGCCTGGACGGGCACCTGGGCCGGCTCGTCGAGCTCGGCCGAGGCGTCGATGCGGTCCACCCGGAACAACCGGACCGCCTGCGCGCGGCGGCACCACGCCTCCAGATACGCCCAGCGGCCGACGACGAGCACCCGCATCGGGTCGACGACCCGGTCGGTGGTCTCGTCGCGGGTCGCCGTGTAGTACGTGATCCGCAGCGCCCGCCGCCGCTCGACGGCGCCGCGCAGCTCCTCCAGGCGGTCGGCGTTGCCGGGCAGGCGGACCTCGACGGGTGCGTCGGCCAGGTCGCCGGCGGCGTGCTCGATCTTGGCGAGGGCGCGGTGCACGCCGTCGCGCTGGGCGACGCCCGGGGTCTCGGCGAGCATCCGCAGCGCCACGATGAGCGCGAGCGCCTCGTCGGGGTTGAGCCGCAGGGGCCGGTCGATCCCGGCGTCGTAGGTCAGCGTGACGCTGTCGCCGACGAACGCCATGTCGATGAGGTCGCCGGGGCCGTATCCGGGCAGGCCGCACAGCCACAGCAGCTCGAGGTCCTCGCGCAGCTGCCGCTCGGTGATGCCCTGGTCGTGGGCGGCCTCGGCGAGGGTGACGCCGGGACGGGCCTGCAGGTAGGGCACCAGATTGAGCAGGCGGCCGAGCCGCTCGGCGGAGTTGCTCACGCCGGCACCCCCATCCCGACCTGCGACGCCTCGACCCGGCCGCCGGCCGCGTCATAGGAGGACTCGATCGCGCGGAGGCGCTGCACGACGGCGTCGCGGATCTCCGGCGGGTCGAGCACGACGACGTCGGCGCCGTAGCCCACCAGCCAGCCGGCGAAGAAGTCCACGTCGGCGTAGCGCAGCGTGAGGCGGTCGCCGTCGGGCCCGGGCACGCAGTCCTCGGCCCAGCGGCGCACGCCGGCGGCCCGGCCCGGCCGGACCAGGACGGTGGCGCTGCCGGTGCGCTCGACCGGGCCGCTGGTGCTGGCCACGTAGCCGATCAGATCGGCCTTGGGCGGCTCGTAGGCCCCGCGGCGGCCGACGCGGCGCACCCCGCTGACGATCCGGGAGAGCCGGAAGCAGCGCTCCGCGTCGCGGTCGAGGTCGTGTCCCACGACATACCACCGGCCGCGCCAGCAGACCACGCCCCACGGCTGGAGGCGGCGGGCGTGCGCGGTGTCGCGCTCGGGCACGTGGTAGTCGAACGTGACGGCCTGCCGGTCCCGCACCGCCGCGGTGAGCGGCTCGAACGCGGGGTCGACGTTGACGACGGCCTCGACGCCGAGCGTGGCGTGCGGGTCGACGTCGATGCCGCCGGCGCGCAGCTTGGCCAGGCCGGAGGAGGCGGCGGCGGCGAGGCCGCTCTGCTGCCACAGCCGCGCGGCGATGCCGACGGCGGCGGCCTCGTCGGGGGCGAGGCGGATGTCGGGCAGCGCATATTCCCGGCGGGCGATGCGGTAGCCGGGCTCGCTGTCGAAGATGCTCGCCGTGCCCATCTCCAGCGGGACGCCGAGCTCGCGGAGCTCGGCCTTGTCCCGCTCGAACTTGCGCTGGAACGCTTCGTGGTCGCGCTCGTCCTGCGGGTCGTGCTCGTAGCCGGGAACGATCGTGGCGATCTGGTCGGCGGTCAGGAAGCGGCGCGTAGCGAGCAGACAGATCACCAGATTGACCAGGCGCTCGGTTCGGGTCCGCGACACCCAGCGAACCTACCAGCCCGAACGCCTGTTCTGCGTCGCCCACGCGGACACTGCATGTTCCATCTCGGACCGTCACGGCGCGTAAACATTCTGTGGCTGTACTACGGTATGCGCCGTGATCCGCTGGCGTTGGGGAACGGTCGTCGGGGTGCACCGTGAGTGGCGGGGCAGCCTCGAGTTGGACGTGACGGTCGAGGCTCGGCGTCCCGAGGATCCGGCGGCGGTACGGGCCCTGGCGTACCCGGCGCTCGTCGGCACCCCGCAGCCGGGCGACCGGGTGCTGCTGAACCTCAACGCCCTGGCCCTGGGCCTGGGGACCGGCGGTTACGCGCTCGTGGTCGCCGTGCCGGACCGGCTGCCCGAGGACACCGACGTGCCCGGCCACGTGGTCAAGGCGCGGTACACGCCGCTGCAGGCGATCGTGCTGGCCGCCGACGAGGAGGCCTCCCCGCTGCGCGGCGCGCTGACCGGCGCGGCCGACCTGGGCGGCATGCCGGTCGTCGTGGCGGACCTGCACTCGGCGCTGCCGGCCGTGGTCGCGGGCGCCCTCGCCGACGCGCCCGGCGCCCGGATCGCCTACGTGATGACCGACGGCGGCGCGCTGCCGGCCTGGTTCTCCCGCACGCTCGACGGGCTGCGCGGGCTGCTGGCGGGCACGGTGACGACCGGGCAGGCGTTCGGCGGCGACCTCGAGTCGACCAACGTGCACAGCGGGCTGCTCGCCGCCCGGCACGGCCTGCGGGCCGACCTGGCGGTGGTCACCCAGGGGCCGGGCAACCTCGGCACCGGCACCTCGTGGGGGTTCTCCGGGGTCGCCGCGGGCGAGGCGGTCAACGCGGTCGCGGCGCTGGGCGGCCGGCCGATCGCGGCGCCGCGGATCTCCGACGCCGACCCCCGGCCGCGGCACCGGGGCGTGTCCCATCACAGCCTGACCGCGTTCGGGCGGGTCGCGCTGGCCCCGGCGGAGCTGGTGGTGCCGTCGGACCTGGCACCGGAGCTGGCCGCCGCCGTGCGGGCCGCGCTGGCGCCGCTGACCCCGCCGCACACGCTGGTCGAGGTGCCGTCGGCGGACCTGACGGCGGCGCTGGAGTCGCTCCCGGTCAAGCTGTCGACGATGGGCCGCGGGTTCGCCGAGGACCGCGCGTATTTCCTCGCCGCCGCCGCGGCAGGACGACGGGCCGCGTCAGGCCTTGCTCAGCGCGGCGTTGGCGACTGACTGCAACTGCGGCAGGTGGTTGGCGTCCGGGTCGGCGCCGGCGATCAGGTAGACGGCGACGATCGCCTTGCCGCGCCTGGCGAGCAGCGTCTTGGACTTGTCGCTCAGGGCCGCCTCGCCGACGCCGCCGACGGCCTCCAGGGAGGCGATCGTCGTCCACAGCTTCTGCGCCTGGCCGGTGTCGGGGAAGGTGAGGGCCACGACGGTCACCTGGTCGCCGGCGGGGTTGCCGAACGGGCACATCCGGGCGCGTGCGCTGAGGCCGAGGCTCTGCACCGCCTGCCCGTACTGCGCCACGGCGGCGGCCCCGTCGCCCGTGCTGGGCTGCACGGCCAGACCGGTGGACTTCTGCACCTGGGCGGCGGTGATGAGGCCCTGGCAGCCGTCGCTGTTCACCGGCGGCGGCAGGCTCGGCGACGGTACCGGCAGCAGCGACTCCCCGGCGTTCGGCGGCGCGCTGGCGGGCAGCGGGCTGCGCCGCTCACCGTCGTCGGTGCAGGCTGCCGTCAGCCCGGCGACCAGGAGCAGCGGGACGATCAGGGACCGCTTCACGGGGCGGTCACCCGTCCGAGAAGATGACGATGGCCGCGAAGCCGCCGACGATGACCACCAGCGCCAGCGCGAGGATCCAGGTCGGGATCGCCGGCCCCTCGGTGCGGTTGCGCTCGATCTCCTCGCGGATGCGCTGCAGGCGCCGGCCCTGCCGCGTCGTCTTCTGGCGGTCCGGGTTGAAGTCCGCCTTCGGGAACGAGCGGGGCCGGGGCTCGGGCTGGTCGGGCTCGTCATACATAGCCCGGCCAGCCTAGCCTCTGGCGCCCGGCGGCAACTCAACTCATCGGTAACTTTGTCGTCACATGCTGGCGATCAGCCGGTCGACCCGCTCGTCGTAGGCGCGGAACGGGTCCTTGCACAGCACGGTGCGCTGCGCCTGGTCGTTGAGCTTCAGGTGCACCCAGTCGACGGTGAAGTCGCGGCGGCGCTCCTGGGCGTGGCGGATGAACTCGCCGCGCAGCCTGGCCCGGGTGGTCTGCGGCGGGGTCTCCTTCGCCTCGAAGATCTCGAGGTCGGTGGCGACCCGGTCGACCGCCCCGCGCTTCTCCAGCAGCCCGTAGAGGCCCCGGCCGCGGCGCAGGTCGTGGTAGGCCAGGTCCATCTGCGCGACCCGCGGATGCGACAGCGGCAGGTCGTGCTTGGCCTGGTACCGCTCGATGAGGCCGAGCTTGGTCACCCAGTCGACCTCACGCTCGACACCCTTGAGGTTGCCGGTCTCGACCGCGGCGAGCACCCGGCCCCACAGGTCCATGACCCGCTTCGTCGCCGCGTCGGCGCCGCGGCGGTCCAGGAACTCGGTGGCCTTGTCGAAGTACTCCTGCTGGATCTCGAGCGCGCTGACCTCCTTGCCGCTGGCCAGGCGGACCCGGCGGCGGCCGGTGATGTCGTGCGACACCTCGCGGATCGCGCGGATCGGGTTCTCCAGCGAGAGGTCACGCATCGCGACCCCGGCCTCGATCATCCGCAGCACGATGTCGGCGGTGCCGACCTTCAGCAGCGTGGTGACCTCGTTCATGTTCGAGTCGCCGACGATGACGTGGAGCCGGCGGTACCGCTCGGCGTCGGCGTGCGGCTCGTCGCGCGTGTTGATGATCGGACGGGAGCGGGTGGTCGCCGACGAGACACCCTCCCAGATGTGCTCGGCGCGTTGCGACAGGCAGTACACGGCGCCGCGCGGGGTCTGCAGCACCTTGCCGGCACCGCAGATGAGCTGGCGGGTGACCAGGAACGGAATGAGGATGTCGGCCAGGCGGCCGAACTCGCCATGGCGACTGACCAGGTAGTTCTCGTGGCAGCCGTAGGAGTTGCCCGCCGAGTCGGTGTTGTTCTTGAACAGGTAGATCTCGCCCGCGATCCCCTCGTCGTGCAGCCGACGCTCGGCGTCGACCAGCAGGCCTTCGAGGATCCGCTCGCCGGCCCGGTCGTGGACGACCAGGTCGGGCACCGAGTCGCACTCGGGCGTCGCGTATTCCGGGTGGGAGCCGACATCCAGGTAGAGGCGCGCGCCGTTGCGCAGGAAGACGTTGCTGGAACGGCCCCACGACACGACGCGCCGGAACAGGTAACGGGCGACCTCGTCCGGGGACAGGCGGCGCTGCCCACGGTAGGTGCACGTGACCCCGTATTCGGTCTCAAGGCCGAAAATTCGCCGGTCCATGTACAGACATTAGCCGTCGTGGGGCCGATTCCGCTCTATTGCGCTCGCAGACTTTGCGTGTACTCCTCGCAGGCGCGGTAGTCCGGCAGGCGGCCCGCGGCGAGCATCTCGGCGAGCGTGGGCGCCGCGGCGTCGCGCGCCGACAGCTGCGGCGTCTCGGTCGGCCATTCGATGGCCAGGTCAGGGTCCAGCGGATGCACGCCGTGCTCACCGGTCGGGTTGTAGACCTCCGAGCACGCATACGTGAGCGTGGCGTCGTCGGTCAGCGCGCAGAACCCGTGGCCGAGGCCCTCGCCGATGTACACCGCACGGCGGTCGACGTCATCGAGCAGGACGCTCTCCGACCGGCCGAACGTCGGCGAGCCGACGCGCAGGTCGACGATCACGTCGAGGACCGCGCCGCGCGTGCACATCACATATTTCGCCTGACCGGGTGGCACGTCGGCGAAGTGGATGCCGCGGACGACATCCTTCGCCGAGACCGACAGGTTGCCCTGGGCGAGCCGGAGCGGGTGACCGGTCTCGGCCGCGAGGCGGTCGAAGCGATACCACTCCGTGAACAAGCCTCGAGGATCGCCATGCAGGGCGGGAGAGATCTCCCAGGCTCCGGCGATCGACAACTGGCGGAATTTCATGGTTTGCGGGCCACCGTCACGAACTCGTTGTAGGTGAATACCTTGCCGGTCGGGCGCGGGAACGGGAACGAGTATTGCCGGTCCAGCGTAAGCCCGAGATCGGTGCAGATCTTGCCGACTTCGTCGAAACCGGAGAACCTGACGTGGGTGGCGTCGCTGGCGAAACCGCGCTCCTGCGGCGTGATGAAGACGGCACGCCCGCCCGAGCGCAGGAACGGCAGGTAGGAGGCGATGATCTCCTTGGCCTGCGCTTCCTCGACGTGCTGGATCAAATGCGCACCCAGGATCGCGTCGAAACGATCAGGGGCGGCGAATTCGGACTTGAAGAAGTCCTCGATGGTGAACGCGGTGAAGCCGGCGGCCCGGCAAGCCTCGATGGAGGTCGCATTGTGGTCCACACCCACGCCGTTTCCGTCGAGGTGCGAGAGATTGCGGCCGATGCCGCAACCGACGTCGAGCGTGAAGCCGAGGTCGAGCCGGCGAATGTTCCACCGATACGGCGCCTGCACGTTCAGTGCCCGCTTCCAGCCGGCACCACTGAGGCGCTGCAGACGATCCGTGTAGTCAACGCCTTCGGTCATGCCGCCGGATGCCTTCAAGGTCTCACTCACCGTGCCACCCTCTCAGACCACTTCACCCGGAGCAAGTAGCCCAGTTCACCCGAAGCAGACGGTCGGGTGACCCGGCATCTCGAGCTTTCACCCACTCAGAATGACCAGTCTACGAGCTGCAGGAGATAATCCCCGTAACCGCTCTTGCGCAGCGGTTCGGCGAGCGAGCGCAGGTGGGCGTCGTCGATGAAGCCGGCACGCCAGGCGGCCTCTTCCACGCAACCGATCTTGAAGCCCTGCCGCTCCTCGATCACCCGCACGAACTCGGAGGCCTGCACCAGCGAGGCGAACGTGCCGGTGTCGAGCCAGGCGGTGCCGCGGTCGAGCACGGTCACGTGCAGTTCGCCGCGCTCGAGGTAGGTCGCGTTGACCGCGGTGATCTCGAGCTCGCCACGGTCGCTGGGCTTGAGCCGGCGGGCGATGTCGACCACCTGGTTGTCGTAGAAGTACAGGCCGGGCACCGCGTAGCGGGATTTCGGCTGTTTCGGCTTTTCCTCGATCGACAGCACCCGGCCGTTCGCGTCGAACTCGACCACGCCGTAGTCCTCCGGGCTGGCCACCGGATAGGCGAAGACCCGGCCGCCGACGACGTCGGCGTTCTCGGACAGCCGCTGACCGAGTTGCGCGCCGTGGAAGAGGTTGTCGCCGAGCACCAGCGCCACGGACTGCTCGCCGATGAACTCCTCGCCGATGATGAACGCTTGGGCGAGGCCCTCCGGTCGCGGCTGGACCGCGTACGACAGGGAGAGACCCCACTGGGTGCCGTCGCCGAGCAGGCGCTGGAACTGCGCCTGGTCCTCGGGCGTGGTAATGACCAGGATCTCGCGCACGCCGGCCATCACCAGCGTGGTCAACGGGTAGTAGATCATGGGTTTGTCGAAGACTGGCATGAGTTGCTTGGAGACAGCCTTCGTCAGTGGCCAGAGTCGCGAGCCGGTTCCGCCGGCGAGGATGATGCCACGCACGCCGGACACCTTAGTGGGCGATCCGGATGTCCCGCTGACCCGGCGGCGGGTCATCCGCACGCACGACGTGCACTACACTCCCGACCTCGTGAGAATCCTTGTCACCGGCGGTGCCGGATTCATCGGCTCCCACTACGTCCGGACCCTGTTGCAAGGCGGATATTCCTCCTATGCCGGGGCTCAAGTCACCGTGCTGGACAAGTTGACCTATTCCGGCAATTTGGACAATCTGCTACCAGTAGCGAGCGACCAGTCCTACACGTTCGTGCAGGGCGACATCTGCGACGCGGACCTGGTCGCCGAGGTCCTGCCGGGACATGACGCGGTGGTCCACTTCGCGGCCGAGTCGCACGTCGACCGCTCGATCCTCGGTGCCGGCCCGTTCGTCACCACCAATGTTCTCGGCACCCAGGTGCTGCTCGACACCGCGCTGCGTGCCGGTGTCGGCCGCTTCCTGCACGTGTCCACCGACGAGGTCTACGGGTCGATCGCCGAGGGCTCCTGGACCGAGGAGTGGCCGCTTGCGCCGAACTCGCCGTATTCCGCCTCGAAGGCCGGCTCCGACCTGCTCGCCCTGGCGTACCACCGCACCCACGGGATGGACGTCGTGGTGACCCGGTGCTCCAACAACTACGGACAGTTCCAGTTCCCGGAAAAGGTCATTCCGCTCTTCATCACCAACCTGCTGGACGGCAAGAAGGTCCCGCTCTACGGCGACGGCGGCAATATCCGCGACTGGCTGCACGTGTCCGACCACTGCGCCGGGATCCAGCTGGCCCTGGAGAAGGGCCGGGCCGGCGAGGTGTACCACATCGGCGGCGGGCAGGAGCTGACCAACCGTGAGCTCACCGAACAGCTGCTGGCCGCCTGCGGCCGGGACTGGGACACCAGCGTCGAGTACGTCGAGGACCGCAAGGGCCACGACCGGCGCTACTCGCTGAGCATCGAGAAGATCCAGAACGAGCTCGGGTACGTGCCGGCGATCAGCTTCGACCGCGGCATCGCCGACACCGTCGCGTGGTACCGGGACAACCGGTCGTGGTGGGAGCCGCTCAAGAACCGGGCATCCCTGGGCGCATGACCAGCTGGTTGTTGACGGGCGCCGGCGGAATGCTGGGCCAGGACGTGCTGGACACCTTGTCCGACCGCGTCAGCACGCAGGGGCACACCGTCACCGCTGTGAAGCGGGCCGACCTGGACATCACCGACGCGGCGGCGGTCCGCGCGATGGTCGACGGCCACGACGTGGTGATCAACGCCGCCGCCTGGACCGACGTCGACGGTGCGGAGTCCGACGAGGCGGCCGCCACCGCGGTGAACGGCACCGGCGTCGCCCACCTGGCATCGGCCTGCGCCGCGACCGGGACGCGTCTGCTGCATGTTTCGACCGACTACGTCTTCGCCGGCAACGCCGGCGAGCCGTATGCCGAGGACGCGCCGACCGCGCCGCTGAACGCCTACGGCCGCAGCAAGCTCGTCGGCGAGCAGGCGGTCCTGGACATCCTGCCGGCGCACGGATATGTGGTTCGCACCGCCTGGCTGTACGCCACGCACGGGCGCAACTTCGTGACGACCATGCTCCGGCTGGCCGGTGAGCGGGACTTCGTCGACGTGGTCGACGACCAGATCGGCCAGCCCACCTGGTCCGCCGACCTGGCTGCGCAGCTCGTCGCCCTTGCCGACGCAGCCCTGGCCGGCACCGCGCCGGCCGGCGTCTACCACGGCACCGCGTCCGGCCGGACCAGCTGGTTCGGCCTGGCACAGGCCGTCTTCACCGAAGCGGGGCTCGACCCGGCTCGGGTACGACCCACGACCAGTGAGCGCTTCGTGCGACCCGCACCCAGGCCCGCGTTCAGCGTGCTCGGGCACGGCCGGTGGCAGGCGGCCGGGGTTCCTCCGATGCGCGAATGGCGTGAGATGCTGACCGCAGCGCTGTCAAAGCGGCCATCCGGCCTCGGAAAGGGACCGGCATGAAGCTCACCATCATCACCGGGTTGACCGCGCTCGCGGCACTCGGTTTCATGATCGAACTGCTGCGCAGGCGGCAACTTCAGGAGAAGTACGCGATTCTCTGGCTCGGCGTCAGCCTCGTGGTGCTGCCGCTCGGGTTCTTCCCGACGCTCGCCGACACGGTGGCGAAGGCCATCGGCGTCGCGTCCGGCGTCAGTCTGGTGCTCTTCCTCGGCATCGTCTTCCTGTTGCTCGTGTGCGTGCACCTGAGCTGGGAGGTCAGCCGACTCGAGGAGGAGACCAGAACCCTCGCAGAAGACATCGCGCTGATTCGTGCCGAGCGGGAGCGCAGCAATGATCAACGGTAAGCGCGTCCTCATCATCATCCCGGCATGGAACGAATCGGGTTCGATCGCGGATGTCGTCGCGGAGGTCAAGGGCGAACTGCCCGGGGTGTCCGTGATCGTCGTCGACGACGGCTCCACCGACGACACCGCGGCGCGGGCCGCCGCCGCCGGTGCGATCGTCGCGCGACTGCCGTACAACCTGGGCGTCGGCGGCGCCATGCGGACCGGCTACCGGTACGCCCGTGACCACGGTTTCGACGTGGCCATCCAGGTGGACGCCGACGGTCAGCACGACCCGCGATACATCCCGAAGCTCGTGGACGCGCTCGACGAGCACGACCTCGTCATCGGCGCCCGGTTCGCCGGCGAGGGCGGATATGCGGTCAAGGGCCCCCGGAAGTGGGCGATGAGACTGCTGTCGAGGGTGATCTCCTGGCTGGCCCACGCCCGGCTCACCGACACCACGTCGGGGCACCGCGCGTGCAACCGCGAGCTCATCGAACTGTTCGCGAACTGGTATCCGGCCGAGTACCTCGGGGACACCATCGAAGTCCTGGTGCGGACGGCCCGCATGAAGTACAAAATCACTCAGATCCCGGTCGCCATGAGGCCACGCATGGCAGGCACTCCGAGCAACTCACCCGTCAAGGCATCGATCTACCTCGGCCGTGCCGGCATGGTCCTGCTGCTGGCGTTGATCCGCGCCTGACTCTCAAGGAGCCCCTCCCTTGACCACCGTCACCTCCGGCAGCGCCACGGTCGCGGGAAAAGCAGCACCACCCCGGCGTCTGCGGGCGCCGCTGGGCTGGTCGGCCGCGTTCGCACTGGCCTGGCTGCTACCGCTGGTAACCCATCTGATCCACGCCGATGTCCTGCTGCCCGTCCTGGTCGTGGCGGGCTTGGCCAGTCTGCAGCGGGGCACGGCCGGATGGTTCGACCGGGTGGTGGTCAGCCTGGCCCAACTGTTTCCGGCGCTGTGCGTGGCCGGACTGCTGTTCTCGGTCTGGCCTTGGCACCTGCATCCGGTGGCGGTCGGCGGGTTCGCCCTGACCGTCCTGGTGCTGCTGTCGCTGCTCACCGGCCGCCGACCGGCACGGCCCCGCCGCTGGCGAACGCGGGACTGGGTGCTGGCCGTCGGCTTCGGCGGTGCGACGGCGCTGGCCCTGGAGCCGTTCGTGCTGCGCGACCTGGGTGGCCGGCTGGGCGTGCTGATCCCCGGCGAGGACATGTCCCGGCATTTCCTGCTGTTCGACATGATCGGCCAGGTCGACGGCTACGCCTTCCTCCACCCGCAGGAGTCGCTGCGCTACGCACCGGATGTGCTCGCCGAGGGGATCCGGAACTATCCGCAGGGCACCCACTTCTCCTTCGCCGTGCTGGACCGCTTCATCCGCTCGTCGGACACGGCGGCGGCCGACGGCACGGTCGCGATGGACGTGATGGTCTGGCTCTGCGTGGCCGCCTTCGTGTTCCTCGTCCTGGCGGTGCTGTGGAGTGCGCGCCGGGTCGCCGGAGCCGGCGCGAACCCGGTCCGGCTGCTTGCCACGATCGGGCTGATCGCCGCCTGGCTGTTCTTCGGCGACCCGGTGTCGGTGCTCACCCGCGGATACCCGAACGAGCTGGTGGGCCTCGCCCTCGCGGCGCTGCTGACCGCGTTGGTCGCACGCCCGCTGGCCAGTTTCGGCGAGCAGCTGGCCACGATGGCGCTCCTGCTGGTCGGCGTCTCGTTCAGCTACCACCTCTTCCTGCCGTACTCGGCGGTCATGGTCGGCATCTGGGCATGGCGGGAACGGCTCTGGCGCCGTCCGGTGGCATGGCTGGCCGCGGTGCTCATCGCGGCTCCGGTGGTGTTGACCCCCCTGCTCAACGCGAAGGCGGCCAGCGGCTACCAGCTCACCCTGCCCGGCACCGCCCAGGTCGCCGACCGGACGGCGACGCTGGTGCTCATCGTGCTGGCGCTGCTCTCCCTGGCCTGGCGAGGCGGCCTGCGGGCACCGGGAAACCAGCGCGCGGCCCTGGGCATCCTGGTCGCAGGTGCGATGTCGGCGACGCTCGCCGCATATCAACTGATCACCATCGGCCGCACCATCTACTACTTCGAGAAGACGCTGCACCTGGTCATCATCGTGGGGCTGGTCGGTCTCGGCGGGCTGGTCCGCCTGCTGCCGCGCCGCACGATGCCCGCCTTCGCCGTGGTGCTGCCGTTGGTCGTCGCGCTGATCGTGGCCGGCGGCCGTTGGCACAACCAGTTCGCCAGCAACGGGCTGCGGCTGGCGGCCGCGCTCGAGCGGGGCTCACCCGACGGCGCGCGTGATGCCATTCTGATGACTCGAATGTATCCGGACGGCGGCGGCATGATGAATGTCGACTTCATGAGTTCGCCGTATCGAAACTGGTATGCGTCGCTCTACGCATCCGTGATGCAACGCAACTACCGGCACGCGCAAGTCTGGTACCTGTGGCAGGACCCGCTGTCGAAGCCGAAGACGCTCGAAACTCTGGAAGCCATGGTGCAGGACAGTCCTGTGCCGATTCGCTTCTTCATTTTCGATCCCGAGGCCAGTTTTCTCGTGCTGGATCCGGAGCATCCGGTCCGGGCGTCGGCACAGCCCGGCGTCACGCGGTCGGCATACGGTGACCCCCGGGCCAAATCGAACATTGACGCAGTCGAGTATCTGGCCGCCAAGTACCCGGACAAGGTGAAGATCGTGCGCGCCGTGCCGCCCAACCGGTGACACGTATTTCATCCCGCCTTACCTGTGACTTTTCGTGGCCGGCGACCGAGCACCGACCGTTCCATCCGTCACCCCACGATCACTTGCTGAAACCGATCGACCGACGATCGTCTGCCGAAACGACGCCGGGGCACGCTCATTCGCATTGTGATAGCGTCGGCGCGTTCTGAGCGGTGCTCGCTTGGTCTGTGGCGAGCCACAATCCGCGACACATCGAGGGGACGATGGTAAGTCAGCACAGTGACGCCGCTGTGGCGAAGCCTTCCCAGGACCCAGCCGAGGAGATCGTGAGCCCGCCGGACGGAGGCACGTCAACAGCAATACCAACCGCGCAGGACCCGAGTTCCGCGCAGTCGACCGGCGCTCCGCCCGCGGCCACGTCGGATACCACTGGCCGGTGGCTCAGCGGGCGTTGGATCGTCATCGCCGTCATCGTGGGCTACCTCGTGCAGGTCGGCTGGCGGATCTGGTTGTCGCGGCACCTCAACGTGCCGGCCGCCCACGCCGACGAAGACGGCTACCTGGTGGCCGCTCGCGTGCTGGCCGGGGGCGCCGGTGGTCAGACCACCGACAACGAAACGTTCCGGCGCATGGGCTATCCGATGCTCATCTCGCCGGTGTACTGGTTCACCCAGGACGCATTCACGGTGTACCGCAGCGTGCTCATCATCAACGCGGTGCTCAACGCGCTGGTCTTCCCCTTGCTGTATCTCTACGCCCGGCGAACCCTCGTGCTGTCGCCGCGGACGGCGCTCGGCGCGGCGTTCGTCGCCGCGGCGATGCCGGCAGTGGTGTTCTACTCGCAGTTCGCGCTGACCGACGCCGTGCTCGGCACCATGGTCATCGCCTGGCTCGTGCTGGCCCACACCTGGCTGGCCGGCACCACGGCCCACGCGCGGGTGCTCGGCGCGCTCGGTTCCGGCGCGGTGGCCGGCCTGCTGTTCGTCACCCACATCCGCGGCACCATGGTGGTGCTCGTGCACGTCCTGCTGATCATCACCGTGCTGGTCCTGCGGCGCAGCGGCTGGGCGACGACCCTCGCCGCGGTCGCCGGTGCCGGCGTGGTGATGACGCTCGACCCGATCCTGAAAGCCGTCAGCGCCGACACGATCGACGCCGCCGGCAACAGCCCGACGAGCACAACCATCGACGCGATCACCACCTTGAGCGGTCTGGGCCGGATGCTGGGCACCGCCGACGGCCAGCTCTGGTACCTGAGCATCGGCACGTTCGGCGTCGGTGCGATCGGCGTCATCGCGGCGGTGCTGTCGCTGACCCGCTTGCGGGCGCTGCGGACCGAGCTGACCGCCGACGCGGCCTCCGCGGCCCGTCGGATCATCGTGACCGCGACGCTGTTCACCACCCTGCTCATCGCGCTGTCCAGCTCGGCCGCGCTGCCTCCCGGCGACAACCGGATCAACTACTTCGCCTACCCGCGCTACATCCACATGCTGTTCCCGCTCTGGCTGCTGATCGGCCTCGCCGCGCTGCTGTCGGCCAAGACCCGCCGCCAGGTTCTGGTGCTCGGCGGTTCCGCCGCCGCGATGACACTGCTCACCGGTGCGGTCGTGTCGATCCGGACCCGCGCGCACGGCTGGGGCATGTTCCTCGGCTTCGACGCGCCGGAGATGTCCTTCCTGGGCTGGCGATTCCATCAGATCGGGGTGACCCGACCCACCATCATCACGCTGGTCCTGCTGGCCGGGATCATCGTGCTCATCCGGCGTCCCCGCTGGGGCTCGACGCTGGTGATAGCCGGCATGGGGCTGATGGTCGTGGCCAACATGGCGGTCGCGACGCAGAAGATCAGCCTGCCGATGGTGGTCAACCAGTACCGTCCCGGCACGCCGCTCATCGTCCGTGAAGGTCACGTCCACGAAGGTGACCGGGTCGCGTTCGCGAAAGAGCAGTTCACCTGGTATCTCCAGTACAACCACATGCGCGAGATCTACTGGACTCCGCTGCTCATCTGGGACCAGACGGAGGACCCGACCCCGCCGAGCGACGCGAACGTGGTCATCGCGCCCTACGACCTGCCGGCGGACGCCGACCTGGAGGCGTGGGACGGAACGCGGTACGGCTTCCGGCTCATGGTGACCGATTCGAACCAGCGATGGGCTATCTGGCGCAAGAATTAACGTTTCTTGAACAGATCGGTCTTCCGTAGCGGGGCGGCGAGTCGTACGCTCTGCCGGGCTCGGTGGTCGGGCGTGTCGCTCGATCCTCGGGCACCGGTGTCCAATCCAGACCGTCCGGCAGTCCGAAGAAACGGGAGCAGTCCCCTATGGGCACGTTGATCGCGTTGTGCAGGGGAGCCATCGGGTGACCACGCCGGTGTTCAAGGAGGGCGAGCAAGCGTCTCCCAAGCCTGCGGACCACGAGGCCCGACCCCACGCGGATCGGGTGCCGGGCCGGGATCAGACCAGGCTGGAGCCGACCGAACGCGGATGGCTCCAGCCGGTGCGGTTCGGCCTGGTCGGCGTCGCCGCCGCATGGGTCGTCCCCGTCGCGACCCATCAGGTCGGGCTCGACGTGCTGCTGCCGGTGCTGGTCTGGGTCGGCACGGCATCGCTGCTTCGCGCCGGCCGGACCCTGATCGACCGGTTGGTGATCGCCTTCGCCGTGCTCAGCGGCGTGGTCAGCCTCGCCTCGCTGCTGTTCTCGGTCTGGCCATGGGGTCTCGAGCCGGTGCCGGTGGCCGGGACGGCGCTCACCACGTTGGTCCTGGTCGCGGTCGTCACGGGGCGCCGGCCCAGGTTGCCGGCCCGGATCGATCCGTCCGACGTGGTTCTGGCCGGTGTCTCGGCGCTGGCGGCGGTGCTGCTCCTGCGACCGCTCGCGTCGGGCCCGACCTCCGCGTTGAAGGTGCTCGCGCTCGGCGAGGACGCCGCCCGGCACTTCGGCATCTACGACAACATCTACCGCAACGGCGGCCTGCTGGCGTTTCACCAGTCGGAGATGGCGGTGCCGCTCCAGGCGGGCTTCGCCACCTATCCGCAGGGCGCGCACGTGACGTTCGCGCTGATCAACAACTTCGTCCACTCCAGCTCGAGCTACGGCACGTCGCTCACCCACCTGCACAACTTCGCGTTGCTGTATGCATTGAGCCTTGCGCTGAGCATCGCCTGCGTCATGTGGGCCGCCCGGTGGGTGGGCGGGCAGCGGTTGCGTGGCTGGCTGTTCCTGCCCGTGGCCGCGATCGTCACCGGTTTCCTGTTCTTCGGCGACGGCATCCCCATCTTCACCCACGGCTTCGTCAGCGAGGTCGCCGTCTTCGGGCCCTTCGCCTTGCTCATCGCGATGCTGTCACGTCCGTTGAGCGATCCGCGCGAACAGATCGTCACGGCCGCGGCACTGCTGTGCACCGTTTCCATGACCTACTACCTGTTCCTGCTCAGCACGTCGGTGGCCGTGGTGATCTGGGCGATCGGCTACCGCCGCCAACTGCTGAGGCATTGGCGCTGGGCGCTCGGCGCGATCCTCGTCGGCGGACCGGTCGCGCTGTTCGCGCCATTGGTCAACCTGCGCCAGGCAAGTTCGGTCGAGCAACTGACCCGCGAGGGCGGCGTCGAGCCGATGAACGGCCTGCTGCTGACAGGACTGCTGGCCGCGGTTCTGGCCGGGCTGGTCGGCCGCCGGACCGCCCGGCGCAGCCCGGCTTGGCGGATGATGCTGGTCTGGGTGGCGACGAATGTCGCATACGCCGCGGCGCTCTTCGTGGCCACCATCGGCCACCCCACCCGGTACTACTACGAGAAGTCACTGCACGAACTGCTGCTGGTGCTGCTGGTCGGCGCGGGCGCGACGGTGCTCCTGGCGCAGGAGGCGATCCGGGTGCCGAAGCGGCGTGGCCGGCGTTGGCTGGCCGGGCTCGCACCGTCCGCGATCGCCGCGGTGGTTCTGCTCGTCGGCGCGATCTTCTTCGCCGGGCCGACGGCCGCCAACACAGGGTTCCGGCATCCGCCCAACGGCCGGAGCTGGGGCGAGTCGTACGTCCGCGACCTCAACAACTTCGCCGACCCGGCGAACGCCATCGTCACCACGTACAACAGGGCGCCGGACAGCGACGGTTACGTGACGGTGCTGTACGTCAACGGCCGCTACGACGCAATGACCTCCTACAACGGGACGCTGTGGTTGTCGGTGCTCTACAACAACCACGGACGGGCGTGGCGGGTCACCCTCTGGCTGCTGCCGACGCCGACCAAGAGCCAGGCGGAGCTGGAGCAGTTCATTCGGGACAGCCCGCACCCGGTGCGGTTCGTCACCAACGCGCCGCTGGTGTCACAGGCGGTCGAGCGTGTCCGGCAGACGGACCCGGGCATTCGGGTGGAAGTCGTGCCGATCACGTATCCGTAGCGGCGGCAGAACCGCGCCAGGAGCGCCCAGGAGTCCGCGAGGCTCCTGCTCCTGGCACCGGGCGCGTATCCGGCGGCGACACCGCTGCCCGGGCCGCGCAGGCCGAGGCGTCCGCGACGACGGCCGAAACGTGGCCGTCAGGGGCGTTGCACGCATCCGGCTCTCGCACGTGGGCGATGCGCATGCTGTCGGTGGTGATCCCGCGGCTGAGCGGGCCCGGGAGGCCAACGACCGCAGAGGGCCGCCACCCGACTCGGGCGGCGGCCCTCTGTCTCGTCGGGACTACTCGTCGTTTCCGTTGTCGTCGGCGGCCTTGCCCGAATCCTCCCCGGAGCCCTCAGGCGTGGAGGGGGCCGGGCCGGAGGCGTTGTCGGCCGGGGTGCTCGGGGAGGCCGGCGGCTGGGGCTTGTCCTCCAGGCCCGCCTCCGGGGTGGCCGCCGGCTTGGCGGTGGTGTCCTCCAGGATCGCGGTCAGGGCGAGCCCGGTCAGTCGGCGGAAGGTCCGGCCCGAGCGGTTGCGGTCGAGGATCGCGACCTCGAGCTGGTTGGCCGTCAGCTTGCGCGGCTGGCTGTTTTCCCCGCCGACGCTGGCCAGACCCTCCACCGCCAGTTTCAAGGCCTCAGCGAGCGTCTGGTCGGGCCGCAGGCGGGACTTGATGGCACCGGAGATGGCGTCGGACTGGCCGCCCATCGTCACCAGGCCAGGCTCGTCCTGGACGGACCCGTCGTAGGTGATGCGGTAGAGCTCGTCGTCCTCCACCGTCGCGCCCACCTCGGCGACGCAGATCTCGACCTCGAAGGGCTTCTGCTGCTCGGTGAAGATGGCGCCGAGGGTGCGCGCGTAGACGTTGGCGATCTGCCGGCCGGTGACGTCGCGCCGCGCATACGAATACCCGTGCAGGTCGGCGAGCCGGACGCCGGCCGAGCGGAGGTTTTCGAACTCCGGGTAGCGGCCGACGGCGGCGAAGCCGATCCGGTCGTAGATCTCGCTGACCTTGTGCAGGGCGGTCGACAGGTTCTCGGCGACGAAGAGCACGCCTCCCTCGTAGCTGAGCACCACGACACTGCGACCACGCGCGATGCCTTTGCGCGCGTATTCCGAGCGATCCCGCATGATCTGCTCGGGCGAGGCGTAGAACTGCATGGCCACGGTGGCGGGTTCTCCTTCGGTTCGGTCTGGTCGGTGGGATCAGGCGCCGGGGTTCTCGGCGCGCTCGGCGATGATCTGCTCGGCGACGGTCTTGATCTCCTCGTCCGTATACCGCCGGGTGCCCTCGACCGTCGCCGTCATGATGACCGGGAAGATGCCCCGCAGCAGGTCCGGGCCGCCGGTGGCGGTGTCGTCGTCGGCCGCGTCGTAGAGCGCCTCGATCGCGAGCTTCACGGCCTCGTCGGTGGTGACGCCGGGCCGGTACCGCTTCTTGAGCGACGACTTCGCGAACAGCGAGCCGGAGCCGATCGAGTCGTAGCCGCGCTCCTCGTAGACGCCGCCGGCGACGTCGAAGCTGAAGATGCGGCCGGCCTTGTCGACCGACTTGGCGTCGGTGTCGAACCCGGCGAACAGCGGCACGACGGCCAGGCCCTGCATCGCGGCGCCGAGGTTGTTGCGGACCATGCTGGCCAGCCGGTTGGCCTTGGCCTCGATCGAGAGCATCGAGCTCTCGATCTTCTCGTAGTGCTCCAGCTCGACCTGGAACAGGCGCATCATCTCCAGGCCGAAGCCGGCGGTGCCGGCCATGCCGACCAGGGAGTAGGCGTCGGCGGCGAAGACCTTCTCGATGTCGCGCTGGGCGATGAGGTTGCCCATCGTCGCGCGCCGGTCGCCGCCCATGAGCACACCGTCGGCGCAGGTGACCGCGACGATCGTGGTGGCGTGTGCGCTCACGTCGGCCGCCATTCCCGGCGGCAGGGGCCGCCGGCCCGGGAGCATGTCGGGCGCCACCTGTGTCAGGAACTCGCTGAACGACGAGGTCCCTGCGGCGTGGAACGCGGCAGGCAGACGCCCGGAATGGTCAAGACCCGTCGGCAACGGAGCTCCTCTCAATGATGGGTCGCTGATCGACCGCGGTGATCGACTCTGGTGGGCCAACAATACGCCGCCGGGGCACCGTGTCCGCGCCGCACGGCGGTGCGCCACGACGCTCTGCGCGAAACCGGGGTTCAGCCCGTGGCGGAAACCCGGTTTGTGCGCGCGGCTGCCCGCGCGCAGCGGACTGATACGGCCCGCCCGCCCGGCTGCGGCCGGACGGGCGGGTCGCTCAGCGGTGACGGCTACTCGCCGCCCTTCTGCACGTATCCGCGGACGAACTCTTCGGCGTTCTCCTCGAGCACGGAGTCGATCTCGTCGAGGAGGTCGTCGACGTCCTCGCCGATCTGCTCGACCCGCTCGGCCACCTCCGGGTTGACCTCAGGCGCGACGACTTCCTCTTCCTCCGTGCGCCGCGACTTCCCGGATTGGGACTGCCCGCCCGTTTCCCTCGTAGCCATGCCTCATCCTCCTCGGGGGGACCACCAAACCAACCGCTGTATCGAACTTACCCGGAAGTGATCGCTTCGAGCAGATCCTTCGCGCTCGGGCACCGATCGAACAGCGCACCAACGTGCTTCTTGGTCCCACGCTCGGGCTCCATCATCGGCACCCGCACGAGCGACTCCCGGCCCACGTCGAAGATGACCGAGTCCCAGCTCGCGGCCACCACCTCTGCGGGGTATTTCGCCAGGCAGCGGCCCCGGAAATAGGCTCGGGTGTCGTCCGGCGGCTCGACGATGGCGCGCTGGATCTCCTCCTCGGAGAACAGCGTGGCCATCGACCCGCGGGCGACCAGCCGCTGGTACAACCCCTTCTCGGGACGGACGTCGGAGTACTGGAGGTCGACCAGCTGGAGCTTGTGCGACGACCAGCCGAGGGACTCACGCTCGCGGTAGCCCTCGAGCAGGCGCAGCTTGGCGACCCAGTCGAGCTCGCCGGCGCACAGCATCGGGTCACGGCCGAGCCGGTCGAGCACGCTCTCCCAGCGGTCGAGCACGTCGGCCGTGATCTCGTCGACGTCGTCACCCTCGCGGTTCTCGACAAAGGCGCGGGCCCGCTCGTAGAAGGCCCACTGGATGTCGAGCGCGGACAGACGGCGCCCGTCACGCATGCGGATGAGGTGCTTGAGCTCGGGATCGTGGCTGACCGCCTTGAGCTCGGAGACCGGGTCGGCGATGCCCAGGTCGCCGGGGAGCGCCTTCTCCTCGATCATGCCGAGGATGAGCGAGGTGGCGCCGACCTTCAGGTAGGTCGAGATCTCCGACAGGTTGGCGTCGCCGAGGATGACGTGGAGCCGCCGATACTTGTCGGCGTCGGCGTGCGGCTCGTCACGGGTGTTGATGATGGGGCGCTTGAGCGTGGTCTCGAGCCCGACCTCGACCTCGAAGAAGTCGGCGCGCTGCGAGATCTGGAAGCCGGGGCCGGAGCCGTCCTGCCCGATGCCGACCCGTCCCGCACCGCACACGATCTGCCGGGTGACGAAAAACGGGGTGAGGTGCATGACGATGTCGGCGAACGGGGTCTGCCGCCGCATCAGGTAATTTTCGTGGGCGCCGTAGCTGGCGCCCTTGTTGTCCGTATTGTTCTTGTAGAGGTGGATCGGCAGCGTGCCGGGGATCGTCGCGGCGCGCCGGGACGCCTCCGCCATCACCCGCTCGCCGGCCTTGTCCCACAGGACGACGTCCCGCGGGTTAGTCACCTCCGGCGTCGAATACTCCGGGTGGGCGTGGTCGACGTAGAGCCGGGCGCCGTTGGTCAGTATCACGTTGGCGAGGCCGAGGTCCTCGTCCGCCAGCGCCTCCGCCGGATCGTAAAGAGCACCCGAATAGGTGAATCCCCGCGCATCGCGCAGCGGGGACTCCTCCTCGTAGTCCCACCGGGCCCGGCCGCCCTTGGTGAGCTCGGGTCGTGCCCCGTAGGCATTGACCACCTGGGAGGACGTCACCATCGGGTTTGCCCCCGGCTGGCCGGGCACCGAAACACCGTATTCGACCTCGGTGCCCATCACACGCCGCACACTCATGCCACAACCCTAGTCGCACGGACTGGCACTCGGCCCACACCGGGCGGGCCAGTTTGGTCGAAAAAACAGCGGGCGGTGACCACAAGATCACCGCCCGCTCCGCACAGCATCGCAGTTACAGGTATTGGCCGGTGTTGGTGGCCGTCTCTATCGACCTGCCGGCCTCGGCGCCCTTGCCGCCGGAGACGAGCGTGCGGATGTACACGATCCGCTCGCCCTTCTTGCCGGAGATCCGCGCCCAGTCGTCCGGGTTGGTGGTGTTCGGCAGGTCCTCGTTCTCACGGAACTCGTCGACGCAGGAGTCGAGCAGGTGCTGGAGGCGCATGCCCTTCTGCCCGTTGCCGAGGAAGTCCTTGATCGCCATCTTCTTCGCCCGGTCGACGATGTTCTGGATCATCGCGCCGGAGTTGAAGTCCTTGAAGTACAGGACCTCCTTGTCACCATTTGCGTAGGTGACCTCGAGGAACCTGTTCTCCTCGGTCTCGGAGTACATCCGCAGGACCACCGCGTCGATCATGGCGCTGACCGTGGCCTCGGCCGACTCACCGTGCTCGGTGAGGTCGTCCTTGTGCAGCGGCACGCTCTCCAGGATGTACTTGGAGAAGATGTCCTTCGCCGCCTCGGCGTCCGGACGCTCGATCTTGATCTTGACGTCCAACCGGCCCGGGCGCAGAATCGCCGGGTCGATCATGTCCTCGCGGTTCGAGGCGCCGATGACGATGACGTTCTCCAGGCCCTCGACGCCGTCGATCTCGCTCAGCAGCTGCGGCACGATCGTGTTCTCGACGTCGGAGGAGACCCCCGAGCCACGGGTCCGGAACACCGAGTCCATCTCGTCGAAGAACACGATGACCGGCGTGCCCTCGCTCGCCTTCTCACGGGCGCGCTGGAAGATGAGCCGGATGTGCCGCTCGGTCTCGCCGACGTACTTGTTGAGCAGCTCAGGGCCCTTGATGTTGAGGAAGTAGCTGGTCCGGCGCTCCTCGCCGCGCTTCTCGGCGATCTTCTTGGCCAGCGAGTTGGCCACCGCCTTGGCGATGAGCGTCTTGCCACAGCCGGGCGGGCCGTAGAGCAGAACGCCCTTCGGCGGGCGAAGCAGGTGCTCCCGGAACAGATCGGCGTGCAGGAACGGAAGCTCCACCGCGTCGCGGATCTGCTCGATCTGCCGGGTGAGACCACCGATGTCGGTGTAGTCGACGTCGGGCACCTCCTCCAGCACGAGCTCCTCGACCTCACTCTTCGGGATCCGCTCATACGCATACGCAGAGCGGGGCTCGATCATGAGCGAGTCGCCGGCGCGCAACGGCGCGTCGACGAGGATGTCCGCCAGGTGGACGATCCGCTCCTCGTCGGCGTGCGAGATGACAAGAGCGCGGTCCCCACCCTCGAGGACCTCCTTCAACATGACGACCTCACCGGCCCGCTCGAACCCGAGCGCGTCGACGATGTTCAGGGCGTCATTGAGCAGGACCTCCTGGCCGCGACGCAGTTCCTCGACCTCGATGGCCGGGGAGACTGCCACGCGCAGCTTGCGCCCACCTGTGAAGACGTCGACAGTGCCGTCGTCATGGCGGGCGAGGAAGACGCCGTAACCGCTCGGCGGCTGTGCCAGGCGGTCCACCTCTTCCTTCAGCGTCACGATCTGGGCCCTGGCCTCCTTGAGGGTGGCCACGAGCCGCTCGTTGTTTTCGGTCAGCCGGGCAATCTGCGCCTGCGCTGCGGCGAGCCGCTCCTCGAGCTGCCGCACGTGCCGCGGTGTCTCCGTCAGCTTGCGCCGCACCAGGGCGAGTTCCTCTTGAAGAAACGCGACCTGCGTGGAGAGATCGTGGGCGTCCTTCTCCCATCGTGCGGCGCGCGTCTCCGCGTCGTCGCTGCGTGCCACGTCCCACCTCCCCGGGGGCTTTGAACGTTGTGCTCTAACACTAACTGCTGATCGCCGGTTCGGGCCCCTTCGAACACGTGCGCCACAGGGTGTTTACAAATCCTGGACGGTGAAGTGCCCTGTCCGACACCCTTTTTCGTGCCCTCGCCGGCCCGCTGCGGTGTGCGTCACGGGTCCTGCGCCGGATGGCCGGGCGTCGGGTAGCGTCGTAGTCGTGAGCGTGGACACGACCGGACAGACCACCGAGCAGGCCCTCGAAGTATGGGTTGACCAGGACCTCTGCACCGGCGACGGCCTCTGTGTGCAGTATGCCCCGGAGGTTTTCGAGTTCGACGTCGACGGCCTCGCCTACGTGAAGGGGCCCGACGGCGAGTTGCTCCTGGCGCCGGGCAGCCGGGTGGACGTGCCCGCCCACCTGCGGCTCGAGGTCATCGACGCGGCCAAGGAGTGCCCCGGCGACTGCATCCACGTGCACCGCGCGGCCGACGACGCACCCGTCGCCGGCCCCAACGCGGAGGACTGAGGCTCCTACAGCATCGGCTTGCCGACGAGTGAGGCGACCAGCCGGGCGAACTCCTCCAGCCGGGCGATCTGGCCCGCACCGCCGTCGTCGAGGGTCTTGCCGAAGCGCAGCGCGTCGTGGCGGATGACCGACCCGGCCTCCTCCGCGGCGACGTTCGCCTCGTCCAGCGAGGTCAGCAGCAGGTAGACGTCGACGCTGTCGACCCGTGCCACGCCGTTGGGCTGCCGGCTGATCCGTCGCCGGCAGCCGACCTCGGTCACCGCCGACAGGGCCACCACCCGCAGCGACGACGTCATCGAGCCCGGCGGCGCCTCCTCCGGCGGGATGTCCTCGCCGTGCCACAGGATGAGCCGCGTGCCGTCGCAGACCACGACCTCCTGCCACACGCCGTTGACGTCGTTGACGAACCGCTCGAGGGTGAAGCCCAGCACGCTCTGCCCCCGCAGTACACCCGCCATCGCATCCAGCGCGATGTCCGGATCCCGCAGGTAGGCCCGGGCCGCGGACTCCAGGTCGGGATACGGCGACCAGTCCGGGAAAACGGCGGGCAGGTCGCTGAAGCTCGGCCGGCTCATGGTGCGCTCCGCTCCGGTCCGCTCATGACGTCGCCTCCTCCTCGTCCCCTCCCCGGGCGGCCGCGGCGGCCGCCAACCGCCGGGCCGCGTATGCCTCCGCGCCCTTGCTGGGCTTGCGCCGGCGCGGCGGCGCGGTCACCCCGGGCGCCAGTTTGCGGGCGCTGACCAGGAACGCCGTGTGGGCGATCATGCGGTGGTCGGGCCGCACGGCCAGGCCCTCCACGTGCCAGTCCCGCACGAGGCTCTCCCAGGCACGAGGTTCGGTGTACCCACCATCCTCGCGCAAAGCCTCGACCAACTCCGACATTTGCGGCGTTGTCGCCACGTAGCCGATGAACACCCCACCGGGGATCAGCGCCCGCGACGCGAGCGGCAGCATCTCCCACGGCGTGAGCATGTCAAGGATTATCCGATCAAATCCGGCATCTTCGCAGCCGGCCACGTCACCGACCCGCAATGTCCAGGTGTCGACGGGCCCGCCGAAGAAGGCCTCCACGTTGCGGCGGGCGATCGCGGCGAAGTCCTCCCGGACTTCGTACGAGGTGACGCTGCCCCCGGCACCCACGGCGCGCAGCAGCGAACAGGTCAGGGCGCCGGAGCCGGCACCGGCCTCCAGCACCTTGGCGCCGGGGAAGATGTCGCCCATCGCGACGATCTGCGCCGCGTCCTTCGGGTAGATGACCTGGGCACCGCGCGGCATCGACAGCACGTAGTCGGACAGCAGGGGCCGCAGCGCCAGATACGCCGTCCCGCCGGACGAGGTGACCACGCTGCCGTCGGGCAGCCCGATGAGCGTGTCGTGCTCCAACACGCCCCGGTGGGTGTGGAACGCCTTGCCCTGCTCCAGCACGATCGTGTGCATCCGGCCCTTGGGGTCGGTGAGCTGGACCCGGTCACCGGGCCGGAAGGGTCCGCGGCGGGCTTCGCCCGTGATCGGCGCGTCGAGGGACAGGGGGCTGGACAAGGTCACGTGCTTTTCCTCCGGACGGTGGGCCGGCTCGGCTCCACGAGCGAAACGAGGTCGGCGCCGCGCAGGACGCCGTGCACATCCTCGCCCGAGACCACCAGGTAGTCTCCGCCCGGGTCGTCCCGAATGGCTTGCAGCAGGTCAGTGCCTCGCAGATCGCCCGCGAGCACGTGCTGGCCGTCGATCCGGCGGGCGACGTCGCCGACCGGCACCCAGGGCCGCCGCTCCGGCGGCACGGCCCGCGCCGAGGCGCCGTGCACGAAGCCGATCAGCCCGCCCGCGCCGTCGACGACGGCGACGACCGGCTGATGCTGGCCGCTCTGGGCGGCGATCCGCTCCGCCTCGGACAGCGGGGTGGCCGCCGTCACCGCGACGACCGGCCGGGCGAGCTCCCGGGCGCTGAACGGCGGCAGGCTCGCCGCGATCCTGCCGTGCCGGATCGCCTGGCCGGCGCCGACCCACATGGTGACCGCGACGAGCAGCGTGAACACCAGCCCGAACAGCCCCTCGAGCACCCCTCGCGCGTAGAGCACCAGCACGGTGCCGGCGGTCGCGAGGGCCATGAGGCGTCCGGCCCAGCCGGCGACCCGGCGGCCGAGGTTGGCGTCGCCGCTGACCTTCCAGACCAGCGCCTGCAGGGCCCGGCCGCCGTCCAGGGGCAGGCCGGGCAGGGCGTTGAACACGGCGACCACGATGTTGGACAGCGCCAGCTGGAACGCGAACGTCTCCGCGATCCCGCCGGACGGCAGGACGGCGGCCGCCCCCGCGGCGAGCAGCCCGAGCACGAGCGAGACGACCGGGCCCGCGAGGGAGACGAACAGCTCGACGCCGGGGCGCGGCGCCTCCCGATCCATCTCGGTGTAGCCGCCGAGCATCTCGAGCGTGATCCCGCGCACACCGATGCCGCTGCGCCGGCTGGTGACGGCGTGCCCGAGCTCGTGCAGCAACACGGACACCAGGAGGCACACGACGAACCCGAATCCGACCGCGAACCCGGTGCTCAGCGGCAGGTCCCGGCGGATCGAGAGGAACTGGCCATATGTCAGCGTGATCAGCGCCGCCAGCAAAAGCCACGACGGCGCCAGGTAGACGGGGACACCCGCCAGCCGGCCCAACAGGATCCCGGCGCCGCGCTCCCGCGGTCCGGTGCGGGCGGCCGGCGGCGCCGGAGGTGGTCCCGAGCGGTATTCGTCCATTACCCCCGATGCTACGGGTTCACGAAGATCGGCGGCCCGGGCGCTTCGGGCGCATCGGCGTCGGTTTTCGTCGTACCCCTCGCATAACCTTTTGGGCATGACGGTGCCTGTCGCCACTGAGTTGCCCACCCTGTCGCCGTCGCGCGCCGCGGATTTCAAGACCTGCCCCCTGCTCTACCGGTTCCGCAGCATCGACCGGCTACCCGAGCGTCCGACCCCCGACCAGGCGCGCGGCACGCTGGTGCACGCCGTGCTGGAGACGCTGTTCGACACCCCCGCCGGCGAGCGGACCCCCGAGCGGGCCGCGGAGCTGGTCGAGCCCCAGTGGCAGCGCCTGCTGGCCGAGCAGGAGGACCTCGCCGACCTGTTCACCGGCACCGCCATGACCGCCGAGGAGTTCTTCACGGCCAGCCGCGAGCTGCTCGCCGGCTACTTCACCGTCGAGGACCCCAACCGGCTGGAGCCGGCCGAGCGGGAGGCGTTCGTCCAGGCGGAGGTCGACGGCCGGCTGGTCATCCGCGGCTACATCGACCGCCTTGACGTCTCCCCCGCCGGCGACCTGCGCGTCGTGGACTACAAGACGGGCGGCGCGCCGCGCGAGGCGTTCGAGGCGCGGGCCATGTTCCAGCTGAAGTTCTACGCCCTGGTCCTGTGGCGCACCCGCGGCGTCGTCCCCCGGGTGCTCCGCCTCATGTACCTCAAGGATCGGGAGGTCTGCGACTTCTCCCCGGACGCGGACGAGCTGGCCCGCTTCGAGCGCACCCTGCTGGCGCTGTGGCAGGCGATCGAGAAGGCCACGGCCGACCGCGACTTCCGCGCCCAGCCGTCCCGCCTGTGCGGCTGGTGCGCCCACCAGGCGTTGTGCCCGGCGTACGGCGGCACCCCGCCCCCGTTCCCGGAGCCGGCCCAGCTGTCCCCGGACGCGGAGGACGAGCCCCCAGCCGGCCGCGACGAGTAGCCCCACCGATCGGCCTCCTGGCCTCTCGCCTTCAGGCTGTCTGCATAGGCGCTGTTGGCGAGAAGGCTGGTTCGCGCAGGCGGCATGCGTGCGGATGGGCGACCGGCGTGCGGGCCGCCCGCGGGCGGGCAGTCGCGCAGCCTGGGGCGCACAGGCCGCCGCGGGCTGAGTGACGGCCGCCCGCGGGCCGGGGAGGCACGCGGGCCGAGTGGTCGGCCGCCCCGTGGGCCGGAGAGGCCCGCGGGCCGAGTGGCCGCCAGCCCGAGCAGGCACCCGGGCCAAGCAGGCACGCGGGCCAAGTGGGCCGGCCGCCCCCGCTGGGGCCGAGGAGGCACACAGGCCGAGTGGCCGGCTGCCCCGTGGACTGGGAAGGCACGCGGGGCGAGGCGAGACGCTGCGCTCTGCCCGTGGCTCGCAGGCCCGCCGCCGCAGGCCAGGTGGCCGGCTGCCTGCGGGCCGGGTGCAGCGCAGGTCGTTCGGTGCAACAGCAGGAGTGCCGGCTCACCGTCACGCAGGCTGGTTGGCGACGCTTTCATGATCACGGACGTTTCAATGGGTTCTGGCCCATCGAAACGTCCGTGATCATGAAAATCGCGTCGAAGCACGGGCAAAGCCGATGCGCGAAGCCGACGCCAAAGCCGAGCCGGCAGCGCTGACCGCGTCGTGTGGGCCAGGCCAGCCACCAAGCCCAGCCACCAGCCCAACCCAGCCACCCAGCTCAGCCGAGCACCCAGCCCACCCCACCCCAGCCCAGCCGCCAGCCCAGCCCACCCAGCCCTCCAGTTCAGCCGAGCCAGCCCAGCCCCAGCCACCCAGCCCAGCCCCACCCAGCCAGCCGAACCAACTCAGCCGAGCCGAGCCAGCCCAGCCACCCAGCCCAGCCAGCACAGCCACCCAGCCCAGCCAGCACAGCCACCCAGCCCAGCCGAGCCAGCACAGCCGAGCCGGGCCAACCCAGCCGACCGGCGAATCCCCGGGAACTGTGTTCCCAAGGGCGGGCCGCCGGCAGCGCACGCACCGGGTTGGGGTGGCCCGACTCGGCGTGCTCACACGGGAACGCCGTCGTCTCCAGAACCGGCGATCTGTACGCCGGTCACCCGAGCAGCTCGGGATCGTGGAGCATCTTCGGGGTCCAGGGCCCGAGAAAAACTCCGTGATCTGTGAAGGACTTTGTCAAGCGGTGCCGGGCCGCGCACCCAGCCGTGCCCTCGCGGTGCCGGGCCGCGGAGCCGGGCTGCGGCGTCCGCGGCCCGTCGTGCGGGGCGTCCGTGCTCCGTGCCTGGCCCGAGCTGCTTGATCATCGGAAACATCTGGCTGCCCAGGAGCCTGTTGCGTCATTCGCTGGGACAGCGTTGGCGGCCCAACTACGCGCCGATCTTGGAGTTGTGGCGCCATGAACCTCCGAATTTGTCCGGATTTGTCAAGGACCACAACTCCAAGATCGGCGAGGTTGACGGGGTTGACGCGCGAGGGATCCGAATTGCGCGACAGGCTCCCAGGCAACCCGAAGTTTCCCTTGATCTACGAACCACAGCCGCACCAGCCAGCCGCACTCAACCACCGCGCTCATGTTCGCGATCACCGACCGCGGCGGCTGGGGCCGGCCGGGTGGTGCGGCCGGCCTCCGCGGCAGCTGCGATCGACACGGCGGTCTTGGGCGAATGCTGCGACCCGGGACGAGCTGCCGGCGACCCGCCTAGCCGGCGACCCCGCGACTCGTTCGCGGTGTTGTCTGGGTCGTCCTTGAGCACGAGAGGCGGGTCCGACTCGCGGAGGAGCGCACGCTCCGCCGCGGGCAGCGTCATCCTTGAGCAGTAGGCGGATGTCCGGCTCGGCGACGAATCTGTGGGCGTTCGCACCCGTTACGGTCATGATGTGCGTGCGCTTGAACGGGTCCTCGGGCGCCAGGCTTCACCCCTGGCCAAGGACATCCTGCTCGCGGTCGGGCTGGCCGTCCTCAGTGCCGGGCTGACGGTCATCGGGCAGGACGCCTTCGGCACGCAGAACCTGCCCGTCCAGCTTGCCTTCGACACGCTCGGCATGGTCGCCGTCGCCCTGCGGCGCAAGTGGATGTGGTTCGCCGTCTGGGTCACCGTCGTGCACACGGTCCTGCCGTTTGTCATCGGGCCGCCGATGATGAACGGCGGGCTCGGCATCATCGTCATGACGTATACCGTGGCCGCCTACCTGCCGCTGCGCCCGGCGCTGACGGCGGCCTCGCTGATCTGGGCGCCCGGCATCGCGCTGGCGGTGCTGCTCGGGCGCACCGGGGAGTCGCCGTTCGTCCTCGAGCCGCAGCTCTTCCTGGTGTTCAACACGATGAGCGCGCTGGTCTGCTTCACCGTGGGGCGGACCGTGGCGACCCGCCGAGCGTACATCGCCGCACTTGAGGACCGGGCGCGAACCGCCGAGACCAGCCAGCGGGCGCTCACCGAGAAGGCCGTGGCCGAGGAGCGCCGGCGGATCGCGCGCGAGCTGCACGACGTCGTCGCGCACCATGTGAGCGTGATGGGGGTGCTGGCGACCGGCTCGCGGCGGATGCTCGGTCGGGATCCGGCCGCGGCCGACGAGGCGCTCGCCACCATCGAGGAGACCGGGCGCACGGCGCTGCGGGAGATGCGGCGGCTGCTCACGGTGCTGCGCACCGACACCGAGCCGGCGGGTGAGCTGGCGCCGCAGCCGGGGCTGGCGGGCGTCGAGGGGCTCGTGGAGCAGATCCGCGAGGCGGGGCTGTCCGCGGTGCTCAAGGTGGAGGGCGAGCCGGCGCCGCTGGACCCGGGTGTGTCGCTGACGCTGTACCGGATCGTGCAGGAGGCGCTGACAAATGCGCTGAAGCACGCGGGGGCGGCGAGTGTGGAGGTCAGGCTCGTGTTCACCCGCATCGACGTGGTCGTCGAGATCTGCGACACCGGCCGGGGGCCGCAGCTGGGCACGGCGGCGATCGGGCACGGGCTGCTCGGCATGCGGGAGCGGGTCATGCTCTACGGCGGGACACTGCGTACGGGCCCCCGGCCCGGGGGCGGCTACCGTGTGCACGCGAGAATACCCCTGGAAACGGTCTCAGAGAGGCAGTTGGCGAGTTGACCGAGGCACGTCCCATCCGGCTCCTGCTCGCCGACGACCAGCCGTTGCTGCGCACCGGGTTCCGCATGGTGCTCGGCGGCGAGCCCGACCTCGACATCGTGGCCGAGGCCGGCGACGGCGTCGAGGCGGTGGAGCTCGCCCGGCGGTTGCTGCCCGACGTGGTGCTCATGGACATCCGCATGCCCCGCATGGACGGGGTGGCGGCGACGCGGGCGATCGTCGAGGCCAAGCTGCCCGTACGAGTCCTGATCCTGACCACGTTCGACCTGGACGAATACGTGGTCGGTGCGCTGCGGGCCGGTGCCAGCGGGTTCCTGGCCAAGGACGTGCCGGCCGACGACCTGGTCACCGCGATCCGGACGGTGGCGGCCGGTGAGGCCGTCGTGGCGCCCCGGATCCTCAAGCGGCTGCTGGACAAGTTCGCCGATGCGCTGCCCGACCCCGACGCGTCCCCGCCGCGGGATCTGCGGGTGCTGACCGACCGGGAACGTGAGGTACTGGTACAGCTCGCGAAGGGGCTGTCCAACGCCGAGATCGCCCGGGCGCTGTCGGTGAGCGAGACGACGGTCAAGACACACGTCGGTCACGTGCTGACGAAGCTGGGTCTCCGCGACCGGGTGCAGGCGGTCGTCCTCGCGTACGAGACGGGCCTGGTCCGCCCGGGGTCCTGACTCCTCCCCAGGGAGTAGCCCGGTTTCCCGCCACCGAACGAGGGACCGCGTGCGCACACCCCGTAGCGTGAGATGGTCAAGAGGACCACATCCGAGGGGGACGAGGCGTGACCACGACAGTCACGACCGGGCAGGCGGTCGCCGCCCGCGCGGTTGACGTGTGGAAGGTGTACGGCAGTGGCGAGGCCCAGGTCATCGCGCTGCACGGGGTGAGCGTCGAGCTCGAGCGCGGTCACTTCACCGCGATCATGGGCCCGTCCGGGTCCGGCAAGTCGACGTTGATGCACACGCTCGCCGGGCTGGACTCGGTGACCCGGGGTGACGTCTTCATCGGCGACACCAAGCTCACAGGGATGTCCGACGGGGATCTGACCAACCTGCGACGGACGAAGGTCGGCTTCATCTTCCAGCAGTTCAACCTGCTGCCGACGCTGACCGCCGAGGAGAACATCCTGCTGCCGCTGTCCATCGCCGGCCGCAAGCCCGACAAAGCGTGGTACGACACGGTCATCACGACCGTCGGGTTGAAGGACCGGCTCGGGCACCGCCCCAGCCAGCTCTCCGGCGGCCAGCAGCAACGCGTCGCCTGCGCCCGCGCGCTGGTGTCCCGGCCCGAGGTCATCTTCGCCGACGAACCCACCGGCAACCTCGACTCGCGCTCCGGCGCCGAGGTCCTGTCGTTCCTGCGCAACTCGGTGCGGGAGTTCGGCCAGACGATCGTCATGGTGACCCACGACCCCAACGCGGCCTCGTATTCGGACCGGGTCATCTTCCTCGCCGACGGCCAGATCGTCGACGAGCTGCGGGAGCCGACCGCGGACGCGGTGCTGGACAAGCTCAAGGGCCTGGACAAGGCGGGCGAGTAGACGATGCTGCGCGCGACCCTGAAGAGCCTGCTGGCGCGCAAGCTCCGGCTGACGCTCTCGACGCTCGCCGTCGTGCTGTCCGTGATGTTCGTGTCGGGCTCGCTGGTGCTCACCGACACGCTGGGCCGCACGTTCGACAACCTGTTCGCCAACATCTACACGTATACCGACGTGCAGGTCTCGGCGAAGTCGCAGGTGGCACAGCAGGGCGGGGACGGCACGCTGCCGTTCCCGGCCGCCACGGTCGACGAGGTGGCCAAGGTCGACGGTGTGGCGAAGGCGACCGGCCAGGTCTTCCTCAACGGCGCCGTCCCGATCGGCAAGAACGGCAAGGTGGTGGCCAACCAGACCGGCCAGCAGTTCGGCGCGAACTGGACCGGCGAGGACGACCTCGTGAAGCTGGCGGGGGGCAAGGCGCCCGCGGCGGACAACGAGATCGTCGTCAACCGGGGCCTGGCGAAGACGGCCAAGGTCAAGGTCGGCGACTCGATGGACGTCATCACGCGCGACAAGCAGCGCAAGACGTACACGATCGTCGGCGAGATGCAGTACGCCGGCGGCCGCGACTCGATGGCCGGCGAGAGCGCGATCTTCTTCACCACCCCGGTGGCGCAGAAGTTGATGCTCGGCGCCGAGGACCAGTTCAACGTCATCGACGTGAAGGCCGCGCCGGGCGTCACCGACGAGAAGCTGCGTGACAACGTCAAGGCGCAGCTCGGCGACGCGTTCGTGGTGCAGACCGGCAAGGAGCTGTCGGAGGAGTCCAGCAAGGCCATCAAGGGCTTCCTGAACTACTTCAACTACGTCCTGCTGGGCTTCGGCGCGGTGGCGCTGCTGGTCGGCGTCTTCCTGATCCTCAACACGTTCTCGATCATCGTCGCGCAGCGCACGCAGGAGCTGGCGCTGTTGCGGGCGATGGGCGCGAGCCGGGGCCAGGTGCTGCGCTCGGTGCTGCTGGAGGCCCTGCTCATCGGGGTCGTCGGCTCGGTGTTCGGCTTCGTCGTCGGCCTCGGGCTGGGCGCGCTCGGCGCGTACCTCTTCGTCGGGCTCGCCGACGGCGCCGAGGTGGCCGGGCTGGGCTTCCCGATCTCGGCGATCGTCGCCTCGTTCGCGATCGGCATCCTGGTGACGATGGTCGCCGCGCTGATGCCGGCACTCAAGGCGGCCCGGGTGGCGCCGATCGCGGCGATGCGGGAGTCCGCGGCGACCGACCGGCCGCTGACCAAGCTGACGATCGCGGGCGGCGTCGTGACGGCGCTCGCGATCGGCTCCCTGACGTGGGGTCTGACGGGGGCCGGCGACGGGACGCTGGGGTTGGTGTTCGGCGGTGTGCTCGGGCTGCTGGTCGGGGTGGCGCTGCTGACCCCGGTGATCAGCAAGCCGCTGGTCGCGGCGCTCGGCTCGGTCTTCTCCTGGACGGTGCCGGGCCAGTTGGGCAGGCGTAACTCGTCCCGCAACCCGCGGCGCACGGCCATCACGGCCGGCGCGGTGATGATCGGCATCGCGATCGTCACGGCGATCAGCACGATCTTCTCGTCGCTGTCCACGGCGATCGGCGACACGCTGGACAAGGACCTCCAGGCCGACCTGGTGGTGCTGGGCCAGCAGACGTCCGAGATCCCGCCGGTCATCACGCCGGAGGAGCTCGAGGGCATCAAGGCGCTGCCGGGCGCCGGCACCGTGGCGGCGCTCACCGCCGACGCGGTGAAGGTCAACGGCGAGCAGAACTTCGTCCTGTCGTACGAGAACGTCGGCGCGGCCATGACGGTGCTGAAGCTCAAGGCCGAGGAGGGCCGCATCGACCGGCTCGACAGCGGCGAGTTCATCGTGGACAAGAAGACCGCCGAGAACCGCAAGCTGAAGCTGGGCGACACGATCACGGTCACGTTCGCCAAGACCGGTGACAAGACCCTCAAGCTCGTCGGCATCAGCGGCGAGTCGGCGATCGCCGGCGGCATCGTGGTCTCCTACGCCGACGCCACGACCGGGTTCTCGTTCCCCCAGCCGTGGCAGGCCTTCATCAGCGTGAAGGACGGCGCGTCCGTCAGTGCCACGAAGGACGCGGTGGCCTCGATCATCGAGAAGAATCCCGAGGTCAGTGTCTACACCAAGGACGAATTCGTCGAGACGAACCAGCAGGGCTTCGACGTCGCGCTGGTCGTGGTCCAGGTGCTGCTGCTCATCGCGCTGGCCATCTCGGTCCTCGGCGTCATCAACACGCTGCTGCTGTCGGTCATCGAACGCACCCGTGAGCTGGGCATGCTCCGCGCGGTCGGGCTGCGCAGACGGCAGACGTGGCTGATGGTGACGACCGAGTCGGTGGTGATCACGGTGTTCGGCACGGTGCTCGGCCTCGCCGTCGGCGCGGGCCTCGGCGCGGCGATCGTGACCGCGCTCAAGGAGGTCCTCGGTTTCGGTGCGGTCACCCTGCCGTGGGGGCTGATGGTGGTGTACTTCATCGCGTCGCTGTTCGTCGGCGCCGTGGCTGGGTTCATCCCGTCGATCCGGGCGGTGCGGCTCAACGTCCTCAACGCCATCGCATACGAATAGCACTCACGAAATGGGGCCGGTCGGGGTTTCCCCGACCGGCCCTTCGCCATTTCACGGCCCTTGCTGAGAATGCTGAGACCCACGGCATAAGGGTTGTCCCTGAGGCGGGCTAGGGGAGCCTCCCCCAGCGGAAAACCGGTGGTCAGGTCGCCCTGCGGGCGGACGAGACCGGGCCCCGCCGCCCCGACGATGAATGCACACCATTCACCAGGGGGAATCATGACTACATCGGTTGCGACGCGCACCGAGGTGGCCGCGCGGGCGGTCGACGTCTGGAAGGTCTACGGCACCGGCGAGGCGCGGGTCAACGCGCTCGGCGGCGTTTCCGTGGAGCTCGAGAAGGGCCGTTTCACCGCGATCATGGGCCCGTCCGGCTCGGGCAAGTCCACGCTCATGCACTGCCTCGCCGGCCTCGACGCCGTGACGCGGGGGCAGGTGTTCATCGGCGACACCCAGATCACCGACCTGTCCGACCGGGGGCTGACGAACCTGCGGCGGACGAAGGTCGGCTTCATCTTCCAGCAGTTCAACCTGCTGCCGACGCTGACCGCCGAGGAGAACATCCTGCTGCCGCTGTCCATCGCCGGCCGCAAGCCCGACAAAGCGTGGTACGACACGGTCATCACGACCGTCGGGTTGAAGGACCGGCTCGGGCACCGCCCCAGCCAGCTCTCCGGCGGCCAGCAGCAACGCGTCGCCTGCGCCCGCGCGCTGGTGTCCCGGCCCGAGGTCATCTTCGCCGACGAACCCACCGGCAACCTCGACTCGCGCTCCGGCGCCGAGGTCCTGTCGTTCCTGCGCAACTCGGTCCGCGACTTCGGCCAGACGATCGTCATGGTCACCCACGACCCCAACGCCGCCTCCTACGCCGACCGCGTGGTGTTCCTCGCCGACGGGCACATCGTCGACGAGCTCTACGCGCCGACCGCCGACGCGGTGCTCGACCGGCTCAAGCGGCTCGACAAGGTCGAGGCCTGACCGATGCTGAGAGCCACGATCAAGAGCCTGCTCTCCCGCAAGCTACGGCTCACCCTGTCGGCCCTCGCGGTCGTGCTCGGGGTGATGTTCGTGTCGGGGGCGTTCGTGCTCACCGACACGCTGGGCCGCTCCTTCGACAACCTGTTCAAGTCGGTTTTCGAGGGCACCGACGTGAGCGTCACCGCCAAGCCGAAGGTCGCCACCTCCGAGTTCGACGGACCGGAGGCCGCGACGAGCATCCCGGCCTCGGTCCTCGACAAGGTCAAGGCCGTGCCCGGGGTCGCGAGCGCCACCGGCATCGCGGCCGCCGACGGTGCGCGGGTCATCGGCAAGAACGGCAAGGTTGTCACCACGTTCGGCCCGCCGCGCATCGGGCAGAACTGGACCGGCACCAACGACCTGGTCCAGCTGCGCGAGGGCCGCGGCCCGGCCGCCGCCGACGAGATCGCGGTCAACATGACCACCGCGAAGGCCGCCGGGCTCAAGGTCGGCGACGAGGTCGGGGTCCTGACCCTCCAGCCGGGCAAGAAGACCTTCAAGCTGGTCGGCATCTTCGGGTACAGCGGCGACCGCGACTCACTCGGCGGAGCCCTCGAGGTGTCGTTCACCACCCCGGTCGCCCAGGAGCTGATGCTCGGCGCCAAGGACGTCTACAGCAGCATCGACGTGAAGGCGGCGCCCGGCGTCACCAACGAGAAGCTGCGCGACGACGTCACCGCGGCCCTCGGCGCCGACTACCTCGCGAAGACCGGCAAGCAGCTGCAGGAGGAGACGGTCGACGGCTTCAAGGAGGGCCTCGGCTTCTTCAACAACATCCTCGTCGGCTTCGCCGGGGTGGCGCTGTTCGTCGGCACGTTCCTCATCCTCAACACGTTCTCGATCATCGTGGCGCAGCGGACCCGCGAGCTGGCCCTGATGCGCGCGCTCGGCGGCAGCCGCGGCCAGACCCTCGGGTCGGTGCTCATCGAGGCGGTCGCGATCGGCCTGATCGCGTCGGTCCTGGGCCTGGCCGCCGGTATCGGCGTCGGTGTCCTGCTGGCCTGGGTGTTCGGCAACGTCAGCGGCGTGGCCCTGGCCGGCGTCGGGGTGCCGGCGACGGCGGTCATCAGCGCGTTCGTGGTGGGTCTGCTGGTGACGGTGGTGGCGGCGGTACTGCCGGCGCTGCGCGCGAGCCGCATCCCGCCGATCGCCGCGCTGCAGGAGGTGGCGACGCCGGACCGGCCGCTCACCAAGCTCACCGTCAGCGGCGCCCTGGTCGGCGCGGCCGGCGGCACGCTGCTGGGCCTGGGCCTGGCCGGCAAGGGCGGCGACAACACGCTGTGGCTCATCCTCGGCGGCGTGCTCGTCACCTTCATCGGCGTCGCGCTGCTCACCCCGCTGCTCGCCCGGCCCGTCGTGTCGCTGCTCGGCCGGTTGTTCTCCTGGTCGGTGCCGGGCAAGCTGGGCCGGCTCAACTCGGGCCGCAACCCGCGGCGCACCGCGATCACCGCGGCGGCGCTGATGGTCGGCCTGGCGCTCATCACCGGCGTCAACGTCATCCTCGCCTCGGCCAAGCAGAGCCTGAGCAGCCAGGCCGAGAAGGACGTGACGGTCGACCTGATCATCTCCGGCTACGGCGACAACACCGGCCCGGCCCGCTTCGACCCGAAGGTGCTGACCGAGACGGCGAAGCTGCCCGGTGTGGCGAGCGTCGCGAGCGAGTACTGGGACTACGCGAGCGTCAACGGTGAGAACCGCGGCGTGTCGGCGTCGCCCGACATCGCCGCCTACGCCGGGATGTTCAAGCTCACCGCCGCGTCGGGTGAGCTGCGGTGGACGGGGTCCGACCAGGCGGTCATCGACGTCCAGAGCGCGAAGGACCGCAACCTCAAGCTCGGCGACACGGTCGACATCCAGTTCACGCACGGCCAGGTCCACAAGATCAAGATCGTGGGGGTGTACAACAAGAGCGACGTCACCGGTGGCATGGTCGTCTCCGGCGACGTGGTGCAGGACTTCCGCAGTCCGCAGCCGTCCTGGGGCTTCGTGCGGGTGACCCCGGGCACCGCGGTCGCCGACGTGCAGCAGCAGGTCGACGCGCTGCTCGCGGACAACCCCGAGGTGTCGGTGGCCAACCGGGCCGAGTTCGTGGCGGCACAGTCGGCGCAGTTCGACCAGCTGCTCACGATGATCCAGGTCCTGCTGGCCCTCGCGATCCTCATCGCGGTCCTCGGCATCGTCAACACCCTCGCCCTGTCCGTGCTGGAGCGGACCCGGGAGCTGGGCCTGCTGCGGGCGATCGGCATGCGCCGCGCCCAGACGATGCGGATGGTCACCGTCGAGGCGGTCGTCATCTCGGTCTTCGGCGCGCTGCTCGGCCTGGGCGTCGGCACCGGCCTGGGCGCCTCGGTGGTCAAGGCCCTCAAGGACGAGGGCTTCACCCAGATGGCGTTCCCGTGGCAGCAGATGGCCACCTACCTGCTGCTGGCCGCCCTGATCGGCGTGGTGGCCGCGGTCCTGCCCTCGATCCGCGCCGCGCGGGTCAACGTCCTGCAGGCCATCGCCCACGACTAGATTCCCCCCGCACAAAGGTCCGGGCCCGTGGTGTCACACCACGGGCCCGGACCCCGTTAGGTCTCGGCGAAGAGGGCATCTCGCAGGTGCGTTTGATCTATCGGGTGGACTCGCGGGTGAACAGCTTCTTCGACCAGAGGTAGCCGCCGAGGGTGATGACGACGCACCAGCCGATGGCGATGACGGCGCTGTTCCCGATCGGAGTGCCCATCAGCAGGCCGCGGATGGTTTCGATGAGCGGGGTGAACGGCTGGTACTCGGCGAACCAGCGCAGCACGGTGGGCATCGAGTCGGTCGGGACGAACCCGCTGCCGAGGAACGGCAGCAGGATCAGTGGCATGCCGACGTTGCTCGACGACTCGACGGTCTTGCTGGCCAGACCGAGCGCGACCGACAGCCAGATGAAGGCGAAGGCCATCATCACCAGGACGCCGGCGAGGGCGATCCAGTCGCCGAGACCCGCCGTCGGCCGGAAGCCGATGAGCAGTGCGACGCCGGTGACCATCGCGATGCCGAGCATCGTCTGGACGAGGCTGCCGATGACGTGTCCCGTCAGGACGGAGACGCGGGCGATGGCCATGGTGCGGAACCGGTCGACGATGCCCTCGGTCATGTCCATGGCGACCGAGATGGCGGTGCCCTGAACCGCGGCGGTGATCGTCATCAGGATGATCGCGGGGGTGACGTAGTTGACGTACTCGGCCCGCCCGCCGGAGGGGCCGCCGATCCCGGCGCCGAGTGTGCCGCCGAAGACGTAGACGAACAGCAGCAGGAAGACGATCGGCATGCCGATGAGCGTCACCGTCATGGACGGGTAGCGCACCATTCGCTTGAGGTTGCGGCGCAGCATCGTCGCCGAGTCGGTCAGTGCGTACGACACAGTGCTCATCGCGTGGCCACCTTCTCGTTCTTGGGGTTGCCGGTGAGGGCGAGGAAGACGTCGTCGAGGTCGGGGGTGTGCACGCTGAGCGAGTCGACCTCGACGGCGTTGTCGTCGAGTCGGTCGAGCAGGGCTTTCAGCGCGCGGAGGCTGCCGTCGTGCGGCACCCGCAGGGCGAGCGCCTCGCTGTCGCGGGACGCCTGACCCGCGGCGCTGCCCACGGCACGGGCGGCGGACTCGAGGTCGCGCAGGTCGGTGAAGCGCAGCTGGACGTGGCCGCCGGGGATGCGGCGCTTGAGCTCGTCCGCGGTACCTTCGGCGACGATCTTGCCGTGGTCCAGTACCGCGATCCGGTCGGCGAGTTCGTCGGCCTCCTCCAGGTACTGCGTGGTAAGGAAGATGGTGACGCCACCCGCGACCAGCTCCCGCACGATCTGCCACATGCCACGACGGCTGCGCGGGTCCAGCCCGGTGGTCGGCTCATCGAGGAAGATCACCTGGGGCGTGCCGACCAGGGTCATCGCGAGGTCGAGCCGCCTGCGCATGCCGCCGGAATAGGTCGCGGCCGGTTGCTTCGCCGCGTCGACCAGGTCGAACTGGTCGAGCAGCTCGGCGACCCTGCGCCTGCCCGCCGACCGGCCCAGGTGGTGCAGATCGGCCATCAGGGTCAGGTTCTCCTGGCCGGTCAGCAGGTTGTCGACCGCGGAGAACTGGCCGGTGACGCCGATCGCGGCGCGGACCGCGTCGGGCTCGGCGGCCAGATCGTGGCCCGCGATTCGCACGCTACCCCCGTCGGCGCGGATCAGCGTTGACAAGATCTTGACCGTGGTGGTCTTGCCCGCTCCGTTCGCGCCGAGCAGCGAGAAGACGGTGCCCCGCGGGACGTTCAGGTCGATGCCGTCGAGCACGACGTGGTCGCCGAACGACCTGCGCAGTCCGGTCGCCGCGATCGCCGGCTGGGATGGCGTGGTCATGGGGTCCCCTTCGAGAGGTCTGGGAGAGGTCTGGTCAGGAACGGCGGACGGTGATGTCGCCGAAGGAGGTGTGCGCACGGACTTCGACGGTCTCCTCGGACTTCTCCGGTCCCTGGTCGATGTCGTCCAGCGCGTTGCGCACCCGCCCGTGCCCGGTTTGCAGGTCGAGCCACGCGGCGGTGCCCGCGGCGACACCGATCTCCAGGTCGCCGGCCGCGGTGTCCAGCGTGACCGAGTCGCGCGCGACCTTGCCGATACGAATGGTTCCGTTGGAGGTCTTGGCTTCCACGCCGGCATCGGCCCGGTCGACGGAGATGTCGCCGTTGGCCGCACGCACCCGCAGTTCGCCGGTGACGGTGCCGATGTCGGTGTTGCCGTTGGAGTTCTTGATGACCGCGGCTCCGCCGATCTCGCCGATGTGCACACGCCCGGTGCCGGTGGCGACCTCGGTGTTGCCGGCGATCGTGTCGACCGTGACGTGGCCGGCGGAGGTGTCCAGACGAAGCTGACCGGTCCGGTCGAGTCGGAAGTGCTCGACGGACGTCTTGAACCGGCACTCCCCCAGCACGCCGGTGCTGTGGACGTCCCCGACCGATACGTCACCGTGCACCGCCGAGCCGGTGGGAAGTTCGACGAGCACGGCGACCGACCTGGTCTTCTTGGAGAAGTCGAACATACGGGCCTTCGGCCCGCGCACGGTCAACGTGCCGTTGGCGAAATCGACGCGGGTCTGCTGCGCGGCCTTCACGTCGGAGTCGTCGGAGTCGTCGCTCGGCCGTACCTCGACGACGGTGTCGGTGCGGTCGCTCGCGATGAGCCGCACGTCGCCGACGGAGAGTTCGATCGTGACGGAGATCGGTGCCGGGGTGGCGAAAACAGGCATGGTTGTCCCCTCAAGATGAGTCGGAAGAACATCCCCGCTGGTAGGGGGCGTGAAAGGAACGTGGGGCCGGGCTCGGGTTAACGCGCCCAGCCGGTGTAGCGCTGCGCACTCGGCTTGCCGCGCCGGTCGGAGCCGTGGTCGCGCTCCGCGGCCCGCAGCGCGGTCGAGGCGGCCCGCACCAGCCACGCGTTGACCGACCGGCCCTCCTTGCCGGCCGCTTCCTCGACCGCGGCCTTGAGCTGTTCCGGGAGGCGGACGTTGATGCGCGCCGTGGCACCCTCCTCGAAGCCCATCGCGGCATCGTCGGCCGGCACCGCACCCCGGTCGGTGGTGTCTTCCCGCGGCTGCTCCACCCGGTGAGGTGTCACGACGAACTCCGGGTCACGGCCGCGCAGGCGAACCTGGACCGAACCGGGAGCCAGCTCCCTGGTGATCTCGTCGGCGGCGGCCGACAGCGCTTCGAGCAGGGCGAGCCGGATCGCCGACTCCATCGACACGGTCAACCGCTCGATCAACGCGGTGTCGTCACCACCGGTCTCCGCAGCCGTCAACAGCTCACGACCGAGAGAGGCCACATACGGGGTCAGGTCCATGGCACCACTATGGCACACAGCGGTGCCATGGACAACCCAAGTTGGCTCAACATGGCACCAGCTTGACTCAGAGTGGCACCAAGCTGGCGCCGGACTCACTTCAGGTCGACCAGCGTGCCGGCGGTGGCACAGGTGTCAGCGGACCGGTTCCGCCGCGGGGACGAGCCCGTCGAACGCGACCGGCAGATGGCGGGGCCCGCGCAGGACGGGGTTGGTGCGGTACGGCGGCGGGTCGTCGAGGAGGCGGGGGCGCTCCAGCCGGCGGGCGAGTTCGGCGAGGGCGACCTGGGCCTCCAGCCGGGCGAGCGGCGCGCCGAAGCAGTAGTGCACGCCGCCGCCGAAGCCGAGGTGTTCCAGGTGCTCCCGGTCGGGGTCGAACCGGTCCGGGTCGGTCACGTGGTCGGGGTCGCGGCTGCCGGCAGCCAGGACGAGCGTGATGGACGCGCCGCGCGGGACGGTGGTGCCGTCGAGGTCGATGTCGTCGAGGGCCACCCGGCTCGTCAGGAACTGGACCGGTGGTTCGTAGCGCAGGAGTTCCTCGACCACCGGGACGGAGAAGTCCGGCCGGTGCCGGAGCCGGTCCAGGCAGCCGGGGTGCCGCAGCAGGGTGAGGACGCCGTTGGCGATGAGGTTGACGGTCGTCTCGTGACCGGCGATGAGCAGCAGCGCGGCGTTGCTCATGATCTCCTCGAGCGACAGCCGCCCGTCCGGGTCGTCGTCGGTGACGAGCCCGGACAGCATGCCGTCGCCGGGGTGGCGCCGGTGGGCCTCGGCGAGTCCGGCAAGGTATCGGCCCAGTTCCGCGAAGACCTGCCGGCGCCGGTCGAACCGCTCGGCGAAGTCGCCGGTGGTGGGGTCGACGGTGTCGACGACGGCGGCGGCCCAGGCGTGGAAGCGCGGTTCGTCCTCGCGCGGCACGCCGAGCACGCGGCAGATCACCGTGACCGGGAACGGGTACGCGAAGTCGTCGACGATGTCGACCCGGTCGCGGCCGGCGAAGCCGTCGATCAGGTCGGTGACGACGGCGACGAGCTCGGGGACCATGCCGGCGATGCGGCGGGGGTTGTGCGGCGGCCCGAAGTGCCGGGTGAGGAGCCGCCGGACCCGGTCGTGCTCGGGCGGGTCGAGGGCGATGAAGCTGGACGGCAGCCCGGACACGCCGTCCCCGGGCTCGGTGGGCGGGCCGCCCGGCTCGGCGCGGTGGCGCGGGTCCGAGCTGACCCGGGGATCGTGCAGGAGTGCGACGATCTCCCGGTACGTGCTGACGACGTACGTGCCGTCGTCGGCCCGGCTGACCGGGGTCCGGCGCAGCTGCGCGTACAGCGGATAGGGGTCGGCGCGGTTGGCGTGGTCGAGGATCTGGCTGAAAACGCTGGCTGCTGCCATGCGGCGCCTCCCTGGCTCCTGGGTCTGCCGTCGCCGGGCGCTCAGACGCGCCCCTGGACCAGCCGCGCGCGCCGTTCGCTCGGGTCGTGGCCCGTGACCACGACCGTGGCCTCGCGGTTGCGGATCGGGTGGTCCGGGATCCGGGCGGGGACGGGCCTGCGCTCGTCGGACAGGTCGACGGTGCGGACGTCCGGCGGGAACGGCGCCGACCGTACGATCAGCTCCTCGTAGAACTGCAGCCATTTACCCTGGTCGAAGGCGACCGCCGCGACGATGCGGCCCCGGTGGCCGTAGGCGGCGACGAACCGGCGTTCGGCGACCGAACCCTGCGCGATGACGACCTCGTCGGCGAACGTGGGCACCCCGACAGACTTGATCTCGATGCCGAACTGGGTCGACCAGAACACGGGGACGGCCAGGTGCGGCCAGCGGTCGGTCTGGGCACTGACCATGTTGTGCGCCGCGATCTCGCCCTGGGCGACCGCGTTGCCCCAGTGTTCGAGCGCCAGGAACTCGAAGTCGTAGAGCGGATGCGGGAACCGGGCCACGTCCCCGGCCACGAAGACGTCGTCGGTGACCATGCCGTCGGCGGTGAAGGCGCGGCAGCCCGCGTCACAGCCGACGCCCCAGGCACCGGCCGCGAGACCGGAGTCGCGCAGCCATTCGACGTTGCGGACCCCGCCGAGCGCGGCGACCGCGACGTCGGCGTCGACCACGCCGCCGTCGGACAGCCGGGCGCGGCGCAGCCGGCCCTGGCCGTCGCCCTCCAGCGCCGTGACGGTGACGCCGCAGCGCAGGTCGACGCCGTGGTCGCGCTGCAGGTCGGCGGCGACCGCGCCGACCACCCCGCCCAGCGCACCGGCGAGGGGCGCCGGGCCGGCCTCGATCACGGTGACCGGCAGCCCGAGGTCGCGGCAGGCGGAGGCCACCTCGGAGCCGGTGAAGCCCGCGCCGATGACCAGCACCCGGTCCGGGCGTGTGGCGAGCCGCTGCCGCAGCCCGGCGGCGTCGTCGCGGGTGCGCAGCACGACAACACCGTCCAGCGCCGCCTCGGCCTCGTGCGGCCACGGGCGGGCCCGCACGCCGGTCGCGATCAGCAGCCGGTCGAAGGGGACCCGCCCGCCGTCGGCGAGGTGGACCTCCTTCGCGGCCAGATCCAGCGCGGTCGCGGCCACACCCAGCTTCCACCGCACGTCGAAGTCGCCGAGGTGGGGCAGCGCGGTCTGCTGCGCCGGCACCCAGCCGTCGAGGACCTGTTTGGACAGCGGCGGCCGGTCGTAGGGCCGGTGCGGCTCGTCCCCGATCATCGTCAGCGAGCCGGTGAAGCCCTCCCAGCGCAGTGCGGTCGCCGCCCGCAGGCCGGCCAGGGAGGCGCCGACGATCACGATGCGGCCGGTGTGCCGGAGGGCGTCGGCGTCCCTGCGCGGCGACGGTTTCGCGCGCGCCGGGGGTCGCGTGTGCACGCCCTCGACGCGCAGCGCCTGCACGGGACAGGCCGCGGCCGCCCGCAGCACCTGCTCCCGCTGCGTGTCGTCGGGCTCGGGGTCGTACCAGAGGGCCTCGTCCCCGCGCATCCGGAACACGTCCGGCGCGAGGAAGGCGCACTGCGCGTATCCCTGGCACCGGGTGAGGTCGACGACGAGTCTCATCACGCACCTCCTCACACCGACGAGCGCTCCCTTCCCATGGCGCTCCCCGGCAAACCGGGCGGCGCCCCGGCGCGAGGGGTGTGAACCACGCAGGGGCGGGTAGCGGTCGCGTGATCAGGCGCAGGGCGCCTGGAGTTCCACGGAAGGCACGCCATGACGACCGCAGCCGGGCACGAGCCGCTCACCGGCCACGACCACCAGCACAGCGACACCTGCGGCCACGCCAAGGTGCAGCACGGCGACCACTTCGACTTCCTGCACGACGGCGAGGCCCACCACGTCCACGAGGGCCACTACGACCGCTGCGGCATCGAGGGGCATGTCCAGGCGGAGAACCATCCCCACACCCACGGTGAGGGGTGCGGGCACGAGCAGATCAAACACGGCGACCACGTCGACTACCTGCACGGCATGCACCGCCACGCCGAGCACGCGGGCCACTACGACGAGCACTGACACCCCGCCCGAGTTAGCGTTGGCGGGTGGACGCGGCACTGGCCGGACGGGGGTACCTGGAGCATCTCACCGACGAGGATCTCCGGTTGCTGGCCAGATCCGTCGGCGCCGACCCGGTCCGCGCGCGGGAGCTGCGGGGCCGGCCGGCCGAGCTGGTCGAGCACTTCCGCGACCCGCGGCTGTTCCGCAGCGTGTTCGGGGGTGACCCGGCCGGGCTGGTCAACGTCTCGCCGTTCTTCGCGTTCCTGGTCGCGGTCGAGCAGGCGGCGCGGGAGATCTCCGGTGCCCGGTTCGTGACCGAGCGGGCCGCGCTGCGGCAGGTGGTGCCGGTGTTCGACGCGCCGCGGCTCGGGCAGTTCCTCGACGATCCGATGCTGCGGCTGTTCCTCGCGGAACTGCTCACGTCGTTCGTCCGGGTCGCCAGCGGCCGGTACTGGATCCGCACCGCACGGGGCCTGCGCTCGCAGCGGTTCAGCGAGCTCGACCCGGTCCGCCTGGCCGTCCTCGCCGAGCAGGCGCCGGCCGCCGCCAAACCCGGGGTGTACCGCCGGCTCGGCGACGTCTCGCTGTTCCTGACCGGTGTGTTCCCCGACTACACCCAGTTGCACGCGTTCGGGCCGGTGGACGCGGGGCGCCTGCTGCGGGCCGCCGGGCTGTCGGCGAAGGACACGGAGTGGATGGTGGCGCCCGCGATCGAGTTGCTGGAGCACCTCGGCCGGCGCTGGTACCGGCACGCCGTCGAACTCGCCCCGGTGACCACCGTCCAGCTGGAGGTGGTGGCACTGGTGGCGGAGCGGTTCCAGGACGTCCGGCGCATCCTCAACCATGTCACCGACCGGTACCTCGACCCGGCCGGCAACCCCTGGTTCGGTACATCCGGCTGACCGTCAGGGTGGCAGCGGCGTCAGGAACACCGCGCCGGCCTTCCCACCTTCCTTGACTTGCAAGTAGTGACTTGCCTATGGTGAGGTGGTGGCACCAGCCAGGAGCACGACATGAGAATCTCACTGACCAGCGTGTATGTCGATGATCAGGCCAAGGCTCTCGCCTTCTACACCGACATCCTCGGCTTCCGGAAACGCCACGACATCCCGGTCGGAAACGACTCCTGGCTCACGGTGGTCTCGCCCGAGGCGCCCGACGGCCCCCAACTGCTCCTCGAACCGGCCGGCCACCCGGCCGTGAAGCCCTACCGCGACGCCCTCGTCGCCGACGGCATCCCCCTGGCACAGTTCGCGGTCGACGACGTCAACGCCGAATACGAGCGGCTCCGCGCCGCCGGAGTCGAGTTCACCCAGCCACCGACCGACCTCGAAACCGTGACCGTGGCCATCTTCGACGACACCTGCGGCAACCTCATACAGATCATCGCGGAGAAGTAGGGGACAGCGGCGGCGAGCAGTGCCGCTATCCGACGAGTTTGTGCAGGTAGTCGACGTCGACGTCGAGCAGCGAGCCGACGAGCGTGACACCCTCCGCGTCGAGGTCGACCTCGCACGGGACGCCGAGGACGGCGCAGCCGGCGGCGCGGGCGCTGCGGACGCCGTTCGGCGAGTCCTCCACAGCCACGCAGCGGGCCGGGTCGGCGCCGACGAGGCGGGCGGCGGTGAGGTACGGCATCGGGTGGGGCTTGGTCTGGTCGACCTCGTCGCCGGCCACGACGGCGTCGAAGTTGTCGGCGCCGATGGTGACCAGGGCCACGTCGACGAGGTGCCGGTGGGTGGCGGTGACCAGCGCCAGCGGCACGTCCGCCGCCCGCAGCGACGCGAGAAGCTCCTTGGCGCCGGGACGCCAGACCAGGCCGCCGCGGAAGAGCTCCTTGACCCGCTCCTCCAGCCACACCACGCTGACGTCGGTCGCGTCCTTCGTCATCGGCAGGCCGAGGTCCTCGTGCAGGATGCGCATGGAGTCGGTCATGTTGGTGCCGACCATCGCCTTGCGCGCCGCCTCGGACAGCTCACCGCCGTAGTGGTCGGCGAGCAGGGTCAGGCCGACCGACCAGACCTTCTCGCTGTCGACGAGAGTTCCGTCCATGTCGAAGAGCACCGCCTGCATCGCCACACCAGGATCCTGCCAAGCGGCGGCGCGGAATCCAGGGTGTTCGTGCGCAAGCTCACGGCCCGGGCCCTGATAGCGTCGGGCGATGCGCGTAGTGGTAATCGGCGGCACCGGGCACATCGGCACCTTCCTCGTCCCGCGACTCGTCGCGGCGGGGCACGAGGTGGTCGTGGTGTCGCGGGCACAGCGGTCGCCGTACGTGGAGCACGGCGCGTGGCAGCAGGTCACCCGGGTCACCGCCGACCGCGGCGGCGACGAGCGGTTCGGTGCGCGGATCGCGGAGCTCGAGCCGGACGTCGTCGTCGACCTCATCTGCTTCGACCTGCCGAGCGCGCGGCAGATCACCGACGCGTTGCGCGGCCGGGTCCGGCACTTCCTGCACTGCGGCACGATCTGGGTCCACGGGCCGAGCACGGTCCTGCCGACGACGGAGGACCGGCCGCGGCGACCGATCGGCGACTATGGCATCGCCAAGGCCGCGATCGAGGCGTACCTCCTGAAGCAGGCCCAGCGGCACGGCTTCCCGGCCACGGTGATCCATCCCGGCCACATCACCGGCCCTGGATGGATGCCGGTCAATCCGGCCGGCAACTTCAACCCCGGCGTGTTCCAGCGGCTCGCCGACGGTGAGGTGCTGGTGCTGCCCAACCACGGCATGGAGACGGTGCAGCACGTCCACGCCGACGACGTCGCACAGGTCTTCCTCGCCGCGATGGCGAACCGTTCGGTGAGCGTCGGGGAGTCGTTCCACGCGGTGGCGGCGACGGCGCTCACGCTGCGCGGCTACGCCGAGGCCGTGGCCGGCTGGTTCGGCCGGCCGGCGCGGCTGGAGTTCCTGCCGTGGGAGCAGTGGCGGGCGGGCGCGGACGCGGAGGACGCCCGCATCACGTACGACCACATCGTGCACAGCCCGCACTGCGGCATCACGAAGGCACGGCGCCTGCTCGGTTTCGAGCCGCGTCACACCTCACTGGACGCGGTCCGCGAGGCGGTGGACCACCTGGTCCTCACCGGCCGGATCCGTCCCCGGCCGTAACGGCGCGCAGGAACTCCTCCGGGGTCATGACGGCCGGGCCGGCGCCGGTCGCGGCGGCCTCGACGACCAGGCGGCGGGCGGTCTCGTTGGCCGGGGCCGGCACGCCGTGGAGCCGGCCGAGCAGCACGATCTCACCGTTGAGGTAGTCGGCCTCGACGGTGCCGGTGCCGCGGGCGAGGCTCTGCCACGACGAGCCGCCGGCCCGGTCGAGCCGCAGCTGGAGGATGTCACCGCGGCGGGCGGCGTCCTCCTCGGCGGAGGCGAAGTCGATGCCGGCCTTGCGCAGTACGGCCTCGCCCTCGGCGCGCAGCGGGCGGACCGCCTCGTCGAGGCCGTCGACGAGGCCGCAGAGCGCCTCGACGGCGTTGCCGAGGTTCATGAGCAGCTTCGCGTACTTCCACCGCATGATGTCGGGGCGCGGCTCGCTGTGGAAACCGGCCTTGCGCAGACCCTCGGAGAGCGCGAGCGCGGTGTCGTCGAGCCCGTGCGGGAAGCGGCCGAGGTCGAGAATGCCCGGGACGGGGGCGCACTGCGCGACCACGACCCCCGGCGCGAGGTGGCTCGACGGGAGCATGACGCACACCCCGTAGACCTGCGAGAATCGCCGCAGGGCCGCCGTCTCGTTGGCGACGCCGTTCTGCAGGCACACGACCGGCAGCGCCGGGTCCGGCAGCCGGCGCAGCGCCTCCTCGGTGTCCATGCCCTTCATCCCGAGGACGACGACGTCGCCGGGCCGCCAGTCGACCTCGCCGGGATCGGCGAACGCGGGGATCCGGTGGACCGTGTCACCGTCGGGCTGGCGCAGCGTCAGCCCCTGCTCGCGGATCGCCGCGAGGTGGGCACCGCGGGCGATGACCGCCACCTCCTGCCCCGCCCCGGCGAGCCGCCCCGCCACCACACCACCGACCGCACCGGCCCCGTAGATCACCCATCGCACGCCTCGACGGTACCCGGCTACTGTGCCGGTGTTGACAGCGCGCCGGCGGTCGCGCGGGACGTGGTCCGGCGGCTGGGGCTGACCGCCGAGGAGGGCTCGATCGGGCCGGTGCCGGTCGTCCGGCCCGGGACCCAGGTTCACCGGCCGGACGGGGGCTGGTCCCGAACGGGCGAGGTGGGCTGCGCGGGCGGCCACCGTCGGCGGGCCATGACGATGAGCCCGCGGACGAACAGCAGCAGCGCGATCAGCGCGATCGCGCCGACACCGAGTGCCCGGCGGGCCTCGGCGCGCGGCGGCCAGAGCGGCGCGTCGATCGCCGGCCCGCCGAAACGCCCCTGGCTGACCAGGTCCCTGGCCACGTCGAGGTCCGCCACCGGGTCGTCGGACACGGCCAGGACGCGGGCGGGCTCGCCGGGGCGGACGGCCTCGATCGAGACGTGGTCGGCCGGGTAGTCGCCCACGATCCAGACAGCGTCCTGGCCGTGCCAGCCGACGAGCCGGTTCGGCCAGCCGGTCCGGCCGGTCCTGGGCTCGTCGACGACGCTGCCGGTGGCCGGGTCGGCGAACTGGAGGTGCCAGCGCTGGCGTTCGAGGGCCGCCCGCGCGTGCTCGATGTCGGGCGCGTTCCGGGCGCAGAGCGTCCAGTCGCAGACCTCGGCGGCGACGAGCACGAGATTGACGCCGTCGGCGTCCCATCCGGCGAGCCGCTGACGGCCGGTGAGCTGGAGTTCGGCACGGACCGTACCGCCGGCGGTGTCGACGACCGTGACGCGCCGCGGCTCCGTCTGCGCGCCCAGGACCAGCGCGATCCGGCTGCCGTCGGGCGAGAACACCCCGAAGCTGTCGTCGACGGCCTGGTCGGTGGCCACGGTGAGCACCGTCCGGACGCGTCCGGTCGCCGCGTCGACGACAACGATCCGGTCCTCGACGCCCATCAGGACCTCGGTACCTCCGGGCGACCAGTCCAGCACCTGCGCGGCGGCTTCCCCGTATCCGCTGATCGGGACACGGCGGCCCGAGGTGAGGTCGACGATGCCGTCCCAGCGGGCCAGCAGCTTCCCGTCCGGGGACAGCCGCTGGGGCGGGACGGGGCTGGTCGCCATCGCCCGGTACGAGCCGTCCTGGCCGATCACGGTGACCGGCCCGCCGGGCAGCAGGGAGAGTCTCGAGGGGACGTTGGTGAACACCAGCATGGCCGGCCCGTTCGGGGACCGCTCGGCGAGTTCCTGCCAGGGCCGTGCGGCGCCGAACCGGCTCGGCAGGACGGCAGCGCCGCCGGCGGCGACCTGGGCCGGTCCGGGTGCGCCGGGCCAGACGGGCGGCAGCGCCACCAGTACCGCCAGGGCCATCAGCACGGCCCCGGCCGCCGCCGTGGTCAGCCGGCGCCGCCGGCGCAGCCGCCGGCCGCGCCGCCACAGGTTCCCCGGGTCGCCCGGCAGCCGGGACTGCTCGGCCAGGTCGGCCAGCGCTGTTCGGAGGGTCGTGGTCATCGGCGCACCACCTCGACGGCGTCGGTCAGCTCAGGAGCGATCTTGCGCAGGCGGGCGAGGGCGTCGCGGGTCTGGCTGCGGACCGTGCCGACCGTAACGCCGAGGACCCGGGCGGCCTGCGACTCGGTGAGGTCCTCGAAGTAGCGCAGGACCAGCACGGCCCGCTGCTTCGGCGCCAGTGCCGCCAGCGCCGCGCGGACCGCGACCGCCGTGGTGACCCGGCCGGAGATGTCCGGGCCGGCCGGCTCCGGCAGGTCACCGGTCGGCAGCGCCTCGCGCCGGTGCCGCCGGCGCCAGGAGAGATGCTTGCGGTAGAGGACCGTCCGCACGTACGGCTCGGGGTCCCCACCGGCGAGGATCCGCTCCCACCTGGCGGCGACCTCGATCAATGTGGCCTGGACAAGATCGTCGGCGAGGTGCGCGTCCCCCGTGAGCAGGTACGCGACACGTGTCAGCCCGGCGGCGCGGGCGCGCACGTACTCCTCGAAGAACTCGGCAGCGGACGGGGTTGTTCGCACACTACTTACACGTCCGGCGGGACCGGTTTCGAGGGGCGTCGCTTCGGGCAACACCGGTCGCTCAGTCGGCGAGCGCCAGGAACTTCAGCATGTCCCAGACGAACGGCACCACGGAGACGGCGACGGCCAGCAGAATCACGGCGCTTGTCACGGCGGCCGCGGCAACCGCCCACTTCAGCCACGACTCGGGCGGTTCCGCGCCGCCCCACAGCTCCCACATCCGGCCATCGTGGCAGAACCCGCCTGCCCGGTGGGGCTGCGACCGTGGGGCACGACGACGCCGCCCGATGCCCGCCGGCACGACCGGCGTCCGACACGCACCCGCTGCCGGGGATCGATCGACGCCGCCGGTAGCGTTGCCGCCTGCCACGTCTCAAGGAACGGAGAATCCGGTGCAGTACCGCCCCCGCCTGCTCGCGGCAGCCACAGCCGCGCTCGTGATCCTCGCCAGCACCGCGGCCTGCAGCAGCAAGAAGGACGAGCCCACCGCCGCCCCGGCCACCGGCCCGAGCGCCCCCAGTGGCACCACACCGACGGAGCAGAACAGCGGCGATCAGACCGCGGCCTGCGCGACGGCGGACGTCAAACCCCGGCTCATCGGGCAGGCACAGCGCAGCAGCGGCACCACCCGCGTGGTGATGCTGCAGTTGACCAACACGTCCAGCCGCACCTGCCGGCTGTCGGGCTGGGCCACGGTGACGCTGACGGATGCCGCCGACGCGCCGGTGCCGGTTCCGACCAGCAAGCTGGAGCAGCCGGGCCCGGCAACGCCGGTGGACCTGGCTCCGGGTGCCACCGCCTCGGCCGGCGTCAAGTGGACCACCTGCGACAAGGCCGCGACGGGCTGCGCGACCGGCAACAGCGTGTCCGTCGGCCTGCCCGACGGCAGGCCCGTGCCGGCCGAACTGTTGGAGTTCCCGCCCGCCGAGGCTTCCGCCATCACCATGAAGTCGATGCAGATCGGCACCATCCAGCCGAGCGCACAGGGCGTCGTCGCCTGGTGATCGTGTGCCGGCCGGTCAACCGAGGTCGAACGCGGTTGGCCGGCCGGTCGTCACGCGGGTTACTTGGCGTTGAAGTACGACGCGTCGGGGTGGTGCACGATGAGCGCGTCGGTGGCCTGCTCGGGCATGAGCTGGAACTCCTCCGACAGGGCCACGCCGATCCGGTCCGGGCGCAGCAGCGCGACCGTCTTCGCACGGTCCTCCAGGTCCGGGCAGGCCGGGTAGCCGAAGCTGTACCGGCAGCCGCGGAACTCGGTGCGCAGCAGCCCGTCGAGGTCGGCCGGGTCCTCGTCGGCGACCTTGCGGCCGTCGGGCAGGACGAGTTCCTCCCGGACCCGCTTGTGCCAGTACTCGGCCAGGGCCTCGGTCAGCTGCACCGACAGGCCGTGCACCTCGAGGTAGTCGCGGTAGGCGTTCTCGGCGAACAGCTTGGCGGTGTAGTCGGAGACCGGCTGGCCGACCGTGACCAGCTGGAAGCCGATGACGTCGAGCTGACCGGAGTCGCGCGGCTTGAAGAAGTCGGCGATGCACAGGCGCCGGTCGCGGCGCTGCCGCGGGAAGGAGAACCGGGCCCGCTCGCTGTGCCCGTTCTCGTCGAGGACGACGAGGTCGTTGCCCTCCGAGTAGCAGGGGAAGTAGCCGTAGACGACGGCGGCCTCCAGCACCCGGTCGGAGGCGAGCCGATCCAGCCAGTACCGCAGCCTCGGCCGGCCCTCGGTCTCGACCAGCTCGTCGTAGCTCGGGCCCTTGCCGCCGCGGGCGCCCTTGAGGCCCCACTGGCCGAGGAACGTGGCCCGCTCGTCGAGCAGCGCCGCGTAGTCGGCGAGCGGGATGCCCTTGACCACGCGGGTGCCGAAGAACGGCGCGGCCGGCACCGGTGCGTCCTCGGCCACGTCGGAGCGCACCGAGGCGTCGTCGAGGCCGGGCAGGTCGTCGCGCAGCTCGACGGTGCGGGCCCGCCGCTCCCGCCGTGCCGCGAGGGCCGCCTCCCGCGCCTCGTCGACGACGGGGGCGCCGCCGCGCTTCGCGGTCATGACCCGGTCCATGAGGGCGAGGCCCTCGAAGGCGTCCCGGGCGTAGTGGACGTCGCCGTGGTACAGGGCGCGCAGGTCGTCCTCGACGTAGGCGCGGGTCAGGGCCGCGCCGCCGAGCAGGACCGGCCAGCGCTCGGCGACGCCGCGCTGGTTCATCTCCTCCAGGTTCTCCTTCATGATCACCGTGGACTTGACGAGGAGCCCGGACATGCCGATCGCGTCGGCCTGCTTGGTCTCGGCGGCCTCGATGATCGCGGAGATCGGCTGCTTGATGCCGATGTTGACGACCTCGTAGCCGTTGTTGGACAGGATGATGTCGACGAGGTTCTTGCCGATGTCGTGGACGTCGCCCTTGACGGTGGCCAGGACGATGCGGCCCTTGCCGGCGTCGTCCTCGGACTTCTCCATGTGCGGCTCGAGGTAGGCGACGGCGGACTTCATCACCTCGGCGGACTGCAGCACGAACGGCAGCTGCATCTGCCCGGAGCCGAACAGCTCACCGACGGTCTTCATGCCGTCGAGCAGCACGTCGTTGATGATCGCCAGTGCCGACATGCCGATCAGGGCCTCGTCGAGGTCGGCCTCCAGGCCGTTGCGCTCGCCGTCGATGATGCGCCGCTTGAGCCGCTCGTCGAGCGGCAGCGCGGCCAGTTCCTCGGCCCGCGTCGCCTTCGCGGAGGCGGCGTCGACGCCCTCGAACATCTCGATGAACTTCTGCAGCGGGTCGTAGCCCTCGCTGCGGCGGTCGTAGACCAGGTCGAGCGCGACCTTGCGCTGCTCGTCCGGGATCTTGTTCATCGGCAGGATCTTCGACGCGTGGACGATCGCGCTGGTGAGCCCGGCCTCCTGGCACTCGTGCAGGAAGACGGAGTTGAGCACCTGGCGGGCGGCCGGGTTGATACCGAACGACACGTTGGAGATGCCCAGCGTGAAGTTGATCCCTGGGTACCGCCGGGTGATCTCGCGGATCGCGTCGATCGTCTCGATGCCGTCCTTGCGGACCTCCTCCTGCCCGGTGGTGATCGGGAAGGTGAGGCAGTCGACGAGGATGTCCTCGACGTTCATTCCCCACTTGCCGGTCAGGTCGTCGATGAGCCGGCCGGCCACCCGGACCTTCCAGTCGGCGGTGCGGGCCTGGCCCTCCTCGTCGATGGTCAGCGCGACCACGGCCGCGCCGTGCTCCTTGACCAGCGGCATCATGCGCGCGAACCGGGAGCCGGGGCCGTCGCCGTCCTCGAAGTTGACCGAGTTGACGATGCACCGGCCGCCGAGCATCTCCAGGCCGGCCTCGATGACCTCGGGCTCGGTCGAGTCGAGCATGATCGGCAGTGTCGAGGCGGTGGCGAACCGGCCGGCCAGCTCCCGCATGTCCTGCGCGCCGTCGCGGCCGACGTAGTCGACGTTGAGATCCAGCATGTGGGAGCCGTCGCGGGCCTGCTGCCGGGCGATCTCCAGGCAGGTCTGGTAGTCGGCGGCGAGCATCGCCTCGCGGAACGCCTTCGAGCCGTTGGCGTTGGTGCGCTCGCCGACCATCAGGATCGACGCGTCCTGCTGGAACGGCACGTGGTGGTAGATGCTGGCGACACCCGGCTCGACCTGCGGGGACCGGCCGTGCGGTGCGGTGCGGCCGAGGACCTGTGCGACGGCGCTGATGTGCGCGGGAGTCGTACCGCAGCAGCCGCCGACGAGGCCCGCGCCGTAGTCGACGACGAACCGCTGCAGCGCCTCGGCCAGCTCCTGCGGGGTCAGCGGGTAGTAGGCGCCGTCGGCGGTGAGCTGCGGCAGGCCCGCGTTGGGCATGACGGAGACCGGCACCTTCGCGTGCTGGGCGAGATACCGCAGGTGCTCGCTCATCTCGGCCGGGCCGGTGGCGCAGTTGAGGCCGATGAGGTCGATGCCCAGCGGCTCCAGCGCGGTCAGCGCGGCGCCGATCTCCGAGCCGAGCAGCATCGTGCCGGTGGTCTCGACCGTGACGTGGCAGATGATCGGCACGGTCCGGCCGGCCGACACCATGGCCCGCTGCGCGCCGATGATCGCGGACTTGGTCTGCAGCAGGTCCTGGCAGGTCTCGATGATCAGTGCGTCGGCGCCGCCGTCGATGAGGCCGGCGGCGTTGTCGAAGTACGCGTCGCGCAGCGCCCGGAACGGCGCGTGGCCGAGGGTCGGCAGCTTGGTGCCGGGGCCGATCGAGCCGAGCACGAACCGCGGCCGGTCGGGGGTGCTGTGCGCGTCGGCGGCCACACGCGCCAGCCGGGCGCCGGCCTCGGACAGCTCGCGGATGCGCGACTCGATGCCGTATTCGCCCAGATTTGCGAGGTTTGCGCCGAACGTGTTGGTCTCCACGGCGTCGGAGCCGGCCGCGAAGTACGCCTCGTGGACCCCGCGGACCACGTCGGGGCGGGTCACGTTGAGCACCTCGTTGCAGCCCTCGTGGCCCTCGAAGTCGTCGAGGCTCAGGTCCGCGGCCTGCAGCATGGTGCCCATCGCGCCATCCGCGAGCAGCACCCGCTCCCGGAGAGTCGTCAGAAACGTGTCCGCCATACTCCAAAGGCTATCGGGACGTCCGCATCCGGTCGGCCCCGGGCGTGGGCGATCCTGGCCACTGCGCCGGGTATGCCCACCAGGTGGGACGAGGCACACCGGAGGCGCGGTTGTGGCCCCCGGAATCGGACACCCCGCGCGGCCGACAAGCCATACGGCGACCGCACACGTAGGCTGGGGGCGTGACCGAGTTCGACGGCCTGCCCGTGTTGCGCTCCCCTGTCGCGATTGCCGCGTTCGAAGGGTGGAACGACGCTGCCGATGCGTCGACCGCCGTCGTCGAGCATCTCGAACAGGAGTGGGGCGCCGAGCCCATCGCCGCACTCGACCCCGAGGACTTCTACGACTTCCAGGTCAACCGGCCGACGGTGCTGATGTCCGAGGGCGAGACGCGGCGCATCGAGTGGCCGACGACCCGGTTCTCGGTGGCCACCCCGCCCGACGGGGAGCGCGACATCGTGCTCATCCGCGGCATCGAGCCCAGCATGCGCTGGCGCACGTTCTGCGAGGAGATCCTCGAGGTCTGCCACAGCCTCGAGGTGAGCCGGATCGTGCTGCTCGGCGCGCTGCTCGCCGACGTGCCGTATACGCGGCCGCTGCCGGTGAGCGGCTCGGCGCCGTCACACACGTCCACGGAGTCCGCCGAGCGTCTGGGCCTGACACCGACCCGCTACGAGGGCCCGACCGGCATCGTCGGCGTCCTGCACGACGCCTGCGTGCGCGCCGACCTCGAAGCCGTGTCGTTCTGGGTGCACGTGCCGCACTACGCCAACAACCCGCCCTGCCCGAAGGCCACCCTGGCGCTGCTGCACCGGGTCGAGGAGATCCTCGACCTGCCGGTGCCGACCGGCGACCTGGCCAAGCAGTCCGCGGAGTGGGAGGAGCGGCTCAAGCAGGCCGCCGAGCAGGACGCCGAGCTGGCTGAATACGTCCGTGAGCTGGAGGAGCGCTCCGGCGACGCGGGCCTGCAGCCGCTCACCGGCGACGAGATCGCCCAGGAGTTCGAGAAGTACCTGCGCCGCCGCGGCGGTCAGGCCGGCCCGTCCGCGACCGGCGCCTGGTAGCAACCGGCACGGTGCCCGGGCCCTCGACCGGCCTGCCCGACCCCACGCGTTGATCTTGGAGTTGTGGCGCCTGACAAACCCGGACATCGCGGGAGTGTCACGGCACCACAACTCCAAGATCAACTCGAGAGCAGCGGCCGTGCGGGGTCAGAACTGGCGGTATGTCGACAGGAAGCGGGCGATCCGGCCGATCGCGTCCTCCAGGTCGGTGACCCGCGGCAGTGTCACGATGCGGAAGTGGTCCGGGTGGTGCCAGTTGAACCCGGTCCCCTGCACGACCATGAGCTTCTCCTGCCGCAGCAGGTCGAGGGCGAACTGCAGGTCGTCCTTGATCTGGAACATCTCCGGGTCGAGCCGGGGGAACATGTACAGCGCGCCCTTGGGCTTGGTGCAGCTGACGCCGGGGATGTCGTTGAGCAGCTTCCAGGCGACGTCACGCTGGGCGAGCAGGCGCCCGCCGGGCAGGATCAGGTCGTTGATGCTCTGATAGCCGCCGAGCGCGGTCTGCACGGCGTGCTGGGTCGGCACGTTGGGGCACAGCCGCATGTTCGCCAGGATGTCCAGGCCCTCGATGTAGCTCGAGGCGTGCTGCTTCGGGCCCGCGAGCACCAGCCAGCCGGTGCGGAAGCCGGCGACCCGGTAGGCCTTGGACAGGCCGTTGAAGGTGATCGTCAGCAGGTCGGGGGCGACCGCGGCCGTGGACACGTGCGTGGTGTCGTCGTAGAGGATCTTGTCGTAGATCTCGTCGGAGAAGATCAGCAGGTTGTGCCGGCGGGCGACCTCGGCGATCCGCTCGATCATCTCGCGCGAGTAGACCGCGCCGGTCGGGTTGTTCGGATTGATGACGACGATCGCCTTGGTGCGGGGCGTCACCTTGGCCGCGAGGTCGTCGACGTCGGGCAGCCAGTCGTTGGTCTCGTCGCAGACGTAGTGCACGGCCCGGCCGCCGCACAGGCTCACCGAGGCGGTCCACAGCGGGTAGTCCGGCGACGGGATCAGCACCTCGTCGCCGTTGTCGAGCAGCGCCTGCAGCGCCATGACGATGAGTTCGGAGACGCCGTTGCCGAGGTACACGTCCTCGATGTCGACGCCGTACACCTGCTTCTGCTGGTAGTACTGCACCACGGCCCGGCGGGCCGACAGCAGGCCCTTGGAGTCGCCGTATCCGTGGGCGGACGGCAGGTTGAGGATGACGTCCTGGAGGATCTCCTCCGGGGCCTCGAAGCCGAACGGGGCCGGGTTGCCGATGTTGAGCTTGAGGATGTGGTGGCCCTCGGCCTCCATCTGCTTTGCGGCGGCCATCACCGGTCCGCGGATGTCGTAACAGACGTTGGCCAGCTTCGCGGACTGTGTCACCTGCATGGCAGCCACATTACGAGCCGTCGTCCCATCTGCTCGTAGCCACTTCCCAGAATGTGGTGTGCTCCGCCTCCTTGTCTTCAGCATCCTAGGAGGCTAGGTTACGACCATGACCATCAACCCGGGCGCCGCCGAGTTCCCGCACCGGCAGATCGCCGCTCAGTTGCGGGCGCGGATCAACCGGGGCGACTGGGCCCCCGGCGAGCGGCTGCCGTCGATCCCGGCGCTCGCCACCCAGTTCGGCGTGGCGAAGCAGACCGTGCAGCGCACCATCGACCAGCTGCGCATCGAGGGCCTGCTGATCACCCGGCCCGGGTCGGGGACGTTCGTGCGCGGCACGAAGCGGCGGCTCAACCGCCTCTCCCGGGGGCGCTACGGCGCCGAGCGCGGTTACCACGCGGAGCTCGCCACGCGGTACCGGCAGCACCTCATGATCGTCGCCCAGATGCCCGCTCCCGCCGACGTCGCCGAGGCGTTCGGCGTCGACCACGGCACACCGCTGCTGGTCCGCCGCCACCTGGTGCGCACCGGCGACGCGCCGGTCGAGGTCGGCGCGTCCTGGTTCAAGCCCAACGACGTGCGCGGCACGTCGATCGAGCGGCCCGACGTCTTCGACCGGCCGCTCTACCAGGAGGTCGAGGAGGAGCTGGGCCGGCGCTACACCAGCGCCCGCGACCAGGTCAGCGCCCGCCTGCCCACCCGCGAGGAGGCGGAGCTGCTGCAGATCCGGCCGGACACGCCGGTGCTCGTGCTGCTGCACGTCGCGTACGACGAGGAGCACCGGCCCATCGAGGTCGCCCAGGCGGCATGGCCCGGGCCGATGACGTCGCTCACCGAGGAGTACCGCATCCCGGGTCCCCGGCCGGGCCTGCCGGACGACGAGCCGGGCCTCGCGCTGGGCTGAGCCCGCCCGACGGGATGAGCACCGGGTGGCCGTTCGCCTGTCGCGATATGGACGTCCGGCATGACGGTCATTGCTTAGGGTCGCAGCGTGGGTGATCAACTCGATACGACAACGGGCTACCTGCTGGCCAGGCTCGGCGCGCAGTCGCGCCGGCGGTGGGCGCGGATGCTGGCGGAACATCAGCTGACGCCGCACCATTTCGCCGTGCTCATGAGCCTCGGCCACGCCGGTCCCGCCCACCAGCAGCGGGTGAGCGAGCTGATCGGCGTCGACCCGCGCAACACGGTCGCGGTGGTGGACCTGCTGCACCGGCGCGGCCTGGTCGCCCGCGCGATCGACACCGCCGACCGGCGCCGCCACGTGCTGTCGCTGACCCCGGAGGGCGAGGAACTCCTGGCGAAGCTGCGGGTCCGGGCCGACGACGTGGAGGCGGCGATGCTGGCCGGGCTCGCCCAGGACGACCGCACGGCCCTGCACGGCCTGCTGGCGAAGCTGGCCGCGACGCTGTGACCGGCTCGGCGGGCCCGCCGAGCCGGGATCGGACGGGCCGGGGGGGGTGACGAGGGCCGGGCGCCCGCCGACGGGCCTCGGCGGGCGCCCGGTGTCTTCCATCAGGTGATCGGGTCGGGGGCGGCCCTCGTGGGGGCCGGTGAGGTCGGCGTCGCGGTGATCCGCGGGTCGTTCTCGTCGGCGAAGTAGTCGCCGTACTCGGTGGCGTCGCCGCCGTCGCGGACCTTGGCGGCCCGCAGGATCAGGGTCAGCAGCGCCGCGATGACGAGGTTGACCGCGACCGCGACGAACCCGGCGTAGATCGTCTTCGGGGTGTCGAACCCGAAGTCCTTCAACGGGAACGCCGAGCCGCCGAAGTGGGCGCGTTTCGTGGCGGCGTTCGGGATCCGGTAGAGCATCCACATCCCGAGGCCCATGCCGGCGGCCCAGCCGGCGATCAGCGCGCCGCGGTGGAACCAGCGCGTGAACAGGCCCAGCGCCACCGCCGGCAGCGTCTGCAGGATGATGACGCCGCCGATGAGCTGGAGGTCGATGGAGAACTGCGGGTCGACGAACACGACGAAGACCAGGGCGCCGACCTTCACCAGCAACGACATGATCTTCGACGCCGTCGCCTCCTGGGCCGGTGTGGCGTCGCGCCTGAGGTACTCCTTGTAGATGTTGCGGGTGAAGAGGTTCGCGGCGGCGATGGACATGATGGCGGCCGGGACGAGGGCGCCGATGCCGATGGCGGCGTAGGCGACGCCGGCGAACCAGTCGGGGAAGATCTTGTCGAACAGCAGCGGCACGACGGTGTTGTTGTCGTTCGTGCCGTTGGGGTTCTTCAGCGGCGTGATGTTCGCGGCGATGGCCGCGTAGCCGAGCAGGGCGATGAGGCCCAGCAGCAGCGAATAGGCCGGCAGCGCCGACATGTTCCGCTTGATCACGTCGCGGTTCTTGCTGGCCAGCACGCCGGTCAGGCTGTGCGGGTAGAGGAACAGGGCGAGGGCCGAGCCCAGCGCCAGGGTGATGTACTGCAGCTGGTTGTTGGCGTTGAGCAGGATCCCGTCGGCCGCCGAGGCGGTCTTGGCGAACTTGGCGTCGGCGGCGTCGAAGATCGCGCCCCAGCCGCCGAGCTTCGCCGGCAGGTAGAACACCGCCACCAGGATGACGACGTAGATGAGGGTGTCCTTGACGAACGCGATGAGTGCCGGTGCGCGCAGGCCGCTGGAGTACGTGTAAGCGGCCAGGATCGCGAACGCGATGATGATCGGCAGATGCCGGGCGACGGCGCTCTCGCCGGTGACGCCCATCGTCTTGAGCACGGCCTCGATGCCGACGAGCTGCAGCGCGATGTACGGCATCGTGGCGACGATCCCGGTGATCGCGATGAGCAGGGCGAGGGTCGGCGACTGGAACCGGGCCCGCACGAAGTCGGCGGGGGTGACGAACCCGTGCCGGTGCGAGACCGACCACATCCGCACCAGGACCAGGAACACCAGCGGATAGATGATCACGGTGTACGGCACGGCGAAGAACCCGGCGGCGCCGGAGGCGAACAGCAGCGCCGGTACCGCCACGAAGGTGTACGCGGTATAGAGGTCGCCGCCGACGAGGAACCAGGTGATCCAGCCGCCGAAGCTGCGCCCGCCCAGTCCCCACTCGTCGAGGTGCAGCAGGTTGTCGGGCCGGCGCCACCGCGCGGCGACGAAGCCGAGCGCGCTGACGCCGACGAACAGGACGACGAAGATGACGATCTCGAGCTGATGGTCACGCCACACGGCCGCTCACCGCCGCTTCGTCATCTGGTAGACGAGCGTGGTGGTGCCCACGCCGAGGGCGATGATCGCCAGCTGCATCCAGTAGAACCGGGGGAAGCCGAGGATGCGGGGGCTGTCGGCGTTGTACCAGACAGTGACCAGCGGAACGATGATCGGGATGAACAGCAGCCAGTTCCAGGGGCTCTTGTCGCCCACCCTGGGGGTGTCCGGCTCTTCGGGAGCGGTCACGGCGGACCTCCTTCAGTGGCGCAGGGGGCGGGGTACGCGGGCGGGGCAAGTCCCGCATGTGATCGACGTAACCTGATGGATTTCCACCCCGCTGACCGGTCCGGTCACCAATCGGTGAACGGTAGGTATCCAGCGCCCGGCGGTTGGCCCTTGATCTATATCTGGCAAGGTCCTTTACAAAAAGTCATGATCATCTATTGATTCTTGTCTGGATCAAGTCCAAACTGACCCCACGGCGCCGGCGCTCCGCCTGTCGTGCCGAGACCCGGCCGGCACGCGCATCGCGCAACCGGACCATACCCAACATCTCTGGCGTTCCCTCCTGCTTCGCCGTCCCCGGCTGAACGGCACGCAATGCTGCGCGTTTCCGCGGAAGCTCGTTCGGATCGCAGAGCCGGGCACGCCACACGCGAGGCTTCGAGCCGCGTGGGAGGAACCATGTCGTGTTCATCCGCCCCAGTCCACCCGAGTCGCCGACCCCTCCGGCGACGACTCCGATACGCGCTGCACGCGATCGCCGTCGGCGCCACCATGACCAGCCTGCTGGTCATCGGCGCGCATTCAGCCCAGGGCGCCGTCCCCTTCGAGGTGGAGAGCCTCGACGGCAGCCGCAACAACCTCGCCCGGCCGACCCAGGGCCAGGTGGGCACGGCCTACTCCAGGGTGGCCGCCGCGCGGTACGCCGACGGCCGCGGTCAGCCCGTGGCCGGACCGAACAGCCGCCAGGTCAGCAACCGCATCTTCAACGACGTGCACCAGAACATCTTCTCCGAGCACCGGGTGACCCAGTGGAGCTGGACCTGGGGCCAGTTCCTCGACCACACCTTCGGGCTCGCCGCCGGGGGTACCGAGGCCGCGAACATCCCGTTCAACGCCAACGACCCGCTGGAGACGTTCTCCAACACGCTGGGCGTCATCCCGTTCACCCGGGACCTCAGCGCGCCGGGCACCGGTGTCACCAACCCGCGCCAGCAGGTCAACACCGTCAGCTCGTACATCGACGCGTGGGCCGTGTACGGCGGCACGCCGCAGCGTCTGGAGTGGATGCGGGACGGGCCGTACGACAACAACATGGCCAACAACGCCGCGACCCTGATGCTGCCGGGCAGCTACCTGCCCCGCCGCACGGCCCGAGGCAACCCGGCCGCCGCCCCGGCGATGAACGTCGACGGCCGGCTCTCGGCGAACCCCGACAACGCCGCGGTCGCCGGCGACGTGCGAGCCAACGAGAACGTCGCGCTGACCGCGACCCACACGCTCTTCGCGAGGGAACACAACCGGATCGTGTCCATGCTGCCGAGCTCGCTCAGCGCCGAGGACCGGTTCCAGATCGCGCGGCGGATCGTGATCGCCGAGCAGCAGTACATCACCTACAACGAGTTCCTGCCGGCGATGGGCGTCAACCTGCCGCGGTACACCGGCTACAACGCCAACGTGAACACCACGTTGAGTAACGAGTTCGCCGTCGTCGGGTACCGCGCGCACAGCCAGATCCACGGCGAGTTCACGGCGGAGACGCAGGCGTCGCGCTACACGGCGACCCAGCTGGCCGCCTTCCGGGCGCAGGGCCTGGACGTCGAGGTCGACGGTGCGGACGTGGCGATCGGCATCCCGCTGAACGTCGCGTTCTTCAACCCGGACCTGCTGCCCGCCATCGGCCTCGGGCCGTTCCTGACCAGCCTGAGCGAGTCGCAGTACAACAACGACGAGATGATCGACAACCAGCTGCGCAGCGTGCTGTTCCAGGTGCCCGTCGCGGGCAACCCGACCTGCCTGGACGGTCCGACGCTGCCCGCCTGCTTCACCGGCGTGGTCGACCTCGGCGCGATCGACATCGAGCGCGGCCGCGACCACGGCATGCCCAGCTACAACCAGCTCCGGCAGGCGTACGGGCTCGCGCCCAAGACCTCGTTCACGGCCATCACCGGCGAGGCCACCGACGCGTTCCCGGCCGGCTCCGGCGCCGACAACCCGAACAGCCTCGACTTCCTGCGCACCGCCGACATCAACGGCACCGCGACGGTCGTCGGCGCTGCGGACGGCTCGACCTCCGGGGTCCGCCGCAGCACCACCGCCGCGCGGCTGCGCGCGGTGTACGGCAATGTCAACAACGTCGACGCCTTCACCGGCATGATCGCCGAGCAGCACCTGCCCGGCAGCGAGTTCGGCGAGCTGCAGCGCGCGATCTGGACGCGGCAGTTCCTCGCGCTGCGCGACGGCGACCGGTTCTTCTACGGCAACGACATGGGGCTGACGACGATCGCCGCGCAGTACGGGATCGACTTCCACACGACGCTGGCCCAGGTCATCTCCCGCAACACCGACACACCGGCCGCCGACATCAACCCCAACGTGTTCCTCGTCGCCGACGCCGACCTGCCGGCCGCGACGTGCACGGTCGCCTACCGGGTGGTCACGACCTGGCCCGGGTTCTTCCAGGTCGACATCAGCCTGACCAACCGGTCCGGCGTCGCGTTCAACGGCTGGAACCTGCAGTGGCAGTTCGCCGACGGCCAGGCCTTCTCCCAGGGCTGGAACGGCACGTTCAGCCAGAACGGGGTGACGGCGAGCGTCGCCAACGCGAGCTGGAACGGCGTGCTCGCCGCCGGAGCGACGCTGACGGGGGTGGGCTTCAACGGCACCTGGGACAATGTCACGGGTGCGCTGCCGGTGAACTTCACGGTCAACGGCAAACGCTGCGCGCTCGGCTAGCACGCCGGCGCCGCGGGGATGCCCCGGCCGCGAGGTTGGGGCATCCTGACGGTCCGCGTGCACCATATGCGATGCAACCATGGGAGTGGGCCGATGTCCTCGGTGGACCGTGCGGGATGGGCAGACGTGGCGGGCGAGCTGGCCGAGGCGCTGGAGCGACTGCGGGCCGAGGACGCGGTCTCCTTGGATGTCGGCGACACCTTCGTACAGTTCATCCGGTTCGGCCGCGGCAACGTGGTGGACGGCCCGGCCGTGTTCGTGCACACGACCGCCGGCCGGCCGGGGTCGCCGGCGGCGGAGGGCCTGGCCGCGCTGGGGTGGGCCCGGTGGGACGACGATGCGACCGTGGGCCAGCCGGAGGTGCCCGCGCCGGTGGCGCCGGCCACGGCCAGGCGGCTGGCCGAGGTGATCGTGCGGACGCTACGCGACGTGCACGGGGCGGCCGATCCGGCCGAGGTGACGTTCAGCTCGTTCAACAACAACGGGCTGCGGGCCCCGCGGCTGCGGACCATCGCGGCGCAGCCGCAGCAGGCGGCGGAGGACCCGGACCCGGCGACGCTGCTGCCGGAGCCCTCACCCGCGTGGCAGCGGTGGTGCGCCGTCCTCGCCGACGGGCTCGGCGACTGGTCGCGGGCGGCGCTGGACCGGCTGGCCGCGGCCCAGGGCTGGCAGGCGGCGCAGCGCCACGGGTCAGCCGGGTTCAGCACCGACACCGGTGCGTGGATCGGCGCCGGAGACCGGGACGCGGGCGAGCGCGGGCACGGTGAGATCAGCTCGTTGTCGGTGTCCCAACCGGTCGAGGCGACCGATGCCGCGCGGGCGTTCCGGCGGGCGCTGGCCGGGGCGGTGACCGTCCTGGGCCACCCGCCGCTCGTCGGCGACGAGGGCCGGGCCCCCTTCGCGCGCTGGCGCGGCCACCGCACCACGCTGACGCTCGCCGCCTCCCGCGGCAGGACGCTCCGGCTGCTGATCGAGCCGACCGGACCCCGGGAGAACGTCATCCACAACAACCAGAAGTGGATGACGACCCCGGACGACTGGCGCCCGGCCGAGTTGTGGACCACCCAACCGGACGTGGAGGCACCGCAGGCCAAAGCCCTGGACGGCATGATGTTCTACCCGCACTCGACGTCGAGCACCATCGACGGGACGCTCGACGAGCTGCGGTCGCTGTTCGGCTCGTGGTGCGAGGCGCTGCCGCTGCTGTACCCGTACGCCAGCAGCGCCCGCTGGCGGCTGCGCCGCCCGGACGGGACCATGGTCGCCGAGGGCGGGTTCACGCATCAGCGGGTGACCGCGCGGTTCGGCTGGTCCGACGAGTTCGGCGAGCCGCTGGCCGCGGCCCCGGGCGCCGACACCGTCGCCGACCTCGTCGGGCGGACCGGCAACGCGCTGGCCCTGGCCGGCATCACCACACCCGGGCAGCTGCGCGGCGCCGCCTGGTCCGACACCCCGGCCGAGCGGCTCGACGCGATCCGGCTCACCCTGCGGTCCTAGAGGCGTATCGAACTGGGCTGTCGTCTTTTCCGCGTCGTCGGTATCTCAGGTCCGGTCGTCGGGACGGCCCTTGGCGATACGGCGCAGGTAGTGGTCGACCTCCCGGCGGTTGTACCCGCGCAGGGCCACCCGGAAGCTGACCGCCTGGGCGTCGGCCTGAGCCCTGGCCCGTCGGCTCGGCTCGTCGGAGGCGATGGCGTCATTGGCCGTCTGGACGAACTTGTCGACCTCGGCCCGATCGTAGCCACGGAACTCGGTCGTGAACTGTCTCATACCTGTGAGTGTGCTCCTTCCCGGGCATGGCCGTGTCACCCCTGGCCGCTGACGACCGAGCCCGGCGGTCGTCAGCGGGTGAGTTCGGCCTCCGTCGCGTTGCCGCCGGTGACCATCACCGCGACGGCGGGGCCCATCAGCTCGGGGCGCGCGAGGACGGCTGCGAGGGCCGCGGCGCCCGCGCCTTCCGCCTGGGTGTGCGCGCGGCGGGCGAGGAGCCGGCGGGCGTCGTCGATGGCGTCGTCGTCGACGAGGACGAAGTCGGCGAGCCGGTCGCGCAGCAGCCGCTGCGGCAGCTCGAAGCCGCGACCGGTGGCGAGGCCGTCGACGCGGGTGCCGATGGCGCGGCGGAGGCACGTGCCCGCCCGCCAGGAGTCGTGGGCGGCGGGCGCGGCGCCGGACTGGACGGCGACGACGCGGGTGCGGGGCGAGACGGCGGCGGCGACGAGGCAGGCGGCCGCCGCGCCGGTGCCGCTGCCGACCGGCACGACGACGGTGTCGAGGCCCGGGTGCTGCTCGAAGAGCTCCAGGTAGGCGGTGGCGACCCCGGCGACGAGCGCCGGCTCGTCGCCGGGGCTGACGATCCGGGCTCCGGTGGCCGCGGCGAGGTCGTTGGCGTGGGCCTCGGCCTCGGGCATGCCGGCGCCGTGGCGTTCGACCTTGGCGCCGAGCGCCTCGACGGCGCGCACCTTGAGCTCGGCGGCGCCCGCGGGCATGACGATCGTGGCGTCGACGCCGTGGACGCGGGCGGCGTAGGCGATCGCGCGGGCGTGGTTGCCGGTGGAGTACGTGACGACCGGGCGGTCGTCGCCGACACAGGCGAGGAGGTTCAGCGCGCCGCGGACCTTGAACGCGCCGGTCGGCTGGGTGTTCTCGTGCTTGACGACCACGGTGCGGCCGGCGGCGTCGTCGAGCAGCGGGTACGACCAGGCGGGCGTCGGCGGCAGGTGACGGGCGAGACGGCGGCGGGCGCTGAGAACGTCGGTCATCGTGAGCATGCCCCAGCCTCACGCGACCAGCACCGATAGGTCCAATGCCGGTTCTGTGTGGAACCCATAGGTACGGTTGATGGATGCTCGACGTGACCCGCCTGCGGGTGCTCCTCGCGGTCGCCCGGCACGGCTCGGTGACCGCCGCCGCGACGGCGCTGCACTATGCGCAGCCGTCGGTCAGCCACCACCTGGCCCGGCTGGAGGCCGAGACCGGCGCGCAGCTCGTGCAGCGGGTCGGGCGCGGGATCCGGTTGACGGCGGCCGGGCGGCTGCTGGCCGAGCGGGCGGAGGAGATCATCGGCCGGCTCGACGCCGCCGAGGCCGAGCTGGCCGAGCACAGCGGGCTGCGGGCCGGCCGGGTGCGGCTGGCGGCGTTCCCGTCGGCGCTGGGCTCGTTCGTGCCGCTCGCCGCGGCCCGGTTCGCGGCGTCGCACCCGGCGGTGGCGCTGACACTGGTCGAGGCCGAGCCGCCGGAGGCCCTCGAACTGCTGCGGTCCGGCGACGTCGACCTCGCGGTGGTGTTCGACTACGGCCCGCCACCCGCCGGCTCCCCCGACGGCGTGCGGCTGGTGCCGCTGTTCGCCGAGCCGCTGCACCTGGTGACGCTGCCGGACGCCGCGCGGGACCTGGCGTCGTTCGCGCGGGCGCGGTGGATCGCCGGCTGCGAGCGGTGCCGGCAGAGCCTCGTGGAGCGGTGCACGGCGGCCGGGTTCACGCCGCAGATCGCGTTCACCACCGACGACTACGTCGCCGTGCAGTCCTTGGTCGCGGCCGGCCTGGGCGTGACGATCCTGCCGGACCTGGCGCTTCGTGCGCATCATTCCGCAGCGGTACGAGCCGTGCCGCTGCCCGGCGGCGCGCGGCACGTGAGCGCGGCCCTCTACGGTGCTCCCCCGGACCCGCCGGCACCGGCCCGCCTGCTGGCGGCGCTGCTGGAGACCGCCCCGGCGGGCTGACCGGTGGGTGCTGGTCGGCGCTGGCCACCGTCCGACCTGTGGCCAGCGCCGAAGCCTTCTAGAGTTTGACCCCCAGCAGCGCGTCGACCAGCGCGGTCATCAGCGCCGGGGCCTCGCGGTCGTCGCCGGCGTCGGCGAGGGTCGCGTCGACCCAGTCGTCCACGGCGGCCAGGGCGCCGGGCGAGTCGAGGTCGTCGGCGAGCCGCTCGCGGACCGCGGCGAGCAGTTCCACGCCCGACGGGCCGATGCCCGACCGGGCCGCCTCCCGCCAGCGGGACAGCCGCTGCTGGCCGGTCTTGAGCACGTCGTCGGTCCACTGCCGGTCGTTGCGGTAGTGGTCGGCCAGCAGCGCGAGCCGCACCGCCATCGGGTCCACGCCGTCGCCGCGCAGCCGCGACACGAAGACCAGGTTGCCCTGGCTCTTCGACATCTTGTCGCCGTAGAGGCCGATCATGCCCGCGTGGACGTAGTGGCTCGCGAACGGTGCCTTGCCGCTGAGCGCCTCGGCGTGGGCCGCCGAACACTCGTGGTGCGGGAACAGCAGGTCGTTGCCGCCGCCCTGGACGTCGATCTGGTCGCCGAGCAGGCTCTGGGCGATCACCGCGCACTCGATGTGCCAGCCGGGACGGCCGGGGCCGAGGTCGCCGCCGTCCCAGGCCGGCTCGCCCTCGCGCAGGCCGCGCCACAGCAGCGGGTCGAGCGGGTCGCGCTTGCCGGCGCGCTGCGGGTCGCCGCCGCGCTCGGCGGCCACGCGCAGCATCTCGGTGCGGGACAGGTTCGACTCCGTGCCGAAGCGCGGCGCGGTCGCGATGGAGAAGTACACGTCGCCGGTGCCGTCCTCGAGGGTGTACGCGTGGCCGGAGGCGATCAGCGCGGAGACCTTGCGGGCGATCTGCGGGATGGACTCGACGGCGCCGACGTAGCGCTTCGGCGGGACGATCCGCAGCGCCTCCATGTCCTCGCGGAACAGGGCCGTCTCGCGCATGGCGAGCACCACCCAGTCCTCGCCGTCGCGGGCGGCGCGCTCCAGCAGCGGGTCGTCGATGTCGGTGACGTTCTGCACGTAGTCGACCTCGAGGCCGGCGTCACGCCAGACCCGGTTGGCGAGGTCGAAAGCGATCATGGTGGCGGCGTGCCCCAGGTGGGTGGCGTCGTACGGGGTGATGCCGCAGACGTACATGGTGGCGGGCCGGCCGTCGATCTCCGTCGGGGCGATCTCCCGGCGGGCCGAGTCGAAGAGCGCGAGGGGTGCCCGACCGGTGCCGGTGCGGGGCAGCGTGGGCACCGCCGGTGCCGTCCAGGACTCCATGACCAACAGCCTATAGGCGAGTGGCCTCCACCAGGCATGTGATGATGCCCGCCCTCCCCACCGCGTTGATCATGCGGTGGTGGTGACGACAAACCCGGGCAGATCCGGCGCATCCGGGCACCACAAGCGCAAGACCGAGGCGGGGAGGGAGCGCGGAGAGAGCGCGGTGGGTCAGACGGGAGGCCAGGGGATGGCGTGGCGGTCCTCGTCCGGCTCCGGGAACGTGCGCGACCGGAGCAGCGCACCCACCCGTACCGACACCATCGCCACCTCTGCCGGGGTCAGGTGCGCCGACAGGGACTCGGCCAGGCCGGCCTGATACTGCGCGCGGACCTTCTCGAGGACCTCGACCGCCTCGTCCGGCAGCGGCTCGCCGGCCCAGCCCCACAGGACCGTGCGCAGCTTGTCCTCGGTGTGGAAGCAGATGCCGTGGTCGACGCCGAGGACGCGGCCGTCGACGGTGTCGATGACGTGGCCGCCCTTGCGGTCGGCGTTGTTGGCGACCGCGTCGAAGACCGCCAGCCGGGCCAGCCGCGGATCGTCGGCGTGGGCGAGCACAAACGGCCGGCCCCGCTCGTCGCGCGCGGACACGATGCGCCGCCACGTCGCCGGCACCTTGTTCGCCGGCACGAAGCCCAGCATGGCCTCGTCGCTCTGGAACTCGTCGTCGATCCACAGCTGGACCATGCCGGGCCCGAGCGGGCCGTCGCGCAGGACCGTCGGCGGCACGATCTGCCAGCCGGTGGCCTCGGACAGCAGCCACGCGCAGTACTCCCGGCCGGCGAGCGTGCCGTCGGGGAAGTCCCACAGCGGGCGCTCGCCGCTGACCGGCTTGTAGACGCACCGGGCGACGGTGTCGCCGAGTGTGATGACGGCGCGCAGGGTGGCGTTGGAGGCGTCCATGAGCCGCCCCTCGATCTCCATGGCGCCGTGGTGCAGCAGCTCCAGGGCCTCGTCCGCGGGCGGCGACGGCACGAGCGGCTACCGGCGGTAGCCGTTGTGGCGGGGGCAGAGGTGCCCGCGCGCGTCAAGCGGCTGGCCGCACAGCGGGCACGGCGGCCGGCCGGAGGCGACGACCCGCTTGGCCCGCTCGATGAAGGCGCGGGTCGCCTGCGGCGTCAGCCGGACCCGCAGCCGGTCCCGGTCGGCCGCGATGATCTCGTCCTCATCCTCTTCCTCGGGTTCCTCGGCCTCGTCCTCGCCGACCGCGATGGCCTCGATGACCACGGTCGCGGTGTCGACGTCGAACGCGAGGCCGAGCGTGCCGACCCGGAACTCCTCGTCCAGCGGCGTGTCGAGCGGGTCGTTGTCGGCCACCTCGGCGGGCGGCTCGACGGGAAGGTCGACGCCGAAGCGGCGCTGCGCCTCCAGGAGGAGCTCCTCGAGCTTCTCCGCGAGCAGCGACACCTGCACCTTTTCCAGGGCGACGCTGACCAGGCGGCCCCCTCCACGCGCCTGCAAGAAGAAGGTCCGCTCCCCCGGCGCACCCACGGTCCCGGCAACGAACCGCTCCGGCGGCTCGAACGCGTACACCTGGTGGCTCATGTCCGAAACTCTATCCGCCCCGGCGGGCAACCGCCCCACATGGGCACCAAGATCACACGGAACCGCCCGAACCGCCACCAACGGCGGCATCCGACGACGGAGCCTCCTCCGACGGCGGAGGGGGCTGGAACCCGGACAGATCACCGCCGGTGTCGTTGAGCCGCAGCACGAACGAGCGCAGCGGGGTGTAGCGGATCACCGTCACCGATGCCGGCTCGACCGCGATGCGCTGGAACAGGTCCAGGTGCATGCCGAGAGCGTCGGCGACAACCGCCTTGATGATGTCGCCGTGGCTGCACGCCAGCCACACCGCCTCGGGGCCGTGCTCGGCGGAGATGCGGGCGTCCCAGTCGCGGATCGTGCCGACGGCGCGGGCGGACATCTCCGCCATCGACTCGGCGTCCTCGCCGGGGAACCGGGCCGCCGACGGATGCGCCTGGACGGTCGCCCACAGCGGCTCCTTGGCGAGTTCCTGGAGCCGGCGGCCGGTCCAGTCGCCGTAGCGGCACTCGATGATGCCGTCGTCGACCTGCACACCCTCCCAGGAGGGCAGCGCCAGCGACAGCGTCTCGAGGCAGCGCGGCAGCGGGCTGGACACGACGGCCTTCAACGGCAGCTTCGCGGCCGAGAGGCGCTCGCCGACGGCCTGTGCCTGGGCGCGGCCGACCTCGTCGAGGCCGACCGGCTGGTGGCCGGCCAGCACCCCGGTGGCGTTGGTGCTGGTCCGGCCGTGACGCAGCAGCAGTACGGTCGTCACCCCTACAGGCCCGCCTTCTCCCACGCGGTGGCCAACTGGCGCAGCGTCTGGATGCTGTGGTCGGCGTCGCCGAAGATCAGGGTCGAGATCTCGGTCGCGCCGGCCTCCTTGTAGGCCTGCAGACGCTCGGCCACCCGCTCGACCGGGCCGAGCAGGGAGGTGCGGTCGATGAACTCCAACGGCACGGCGGCGGCCGCGTCGCGGTGCCGCTTGGCGAGGTAGAGGTCCTGGACCTCGCGGGCCGCGTCGCCGTACCCCATCCGGGTGGCGAGGGCGTTGTAGAAGTTCTGCTCGCGGCTGCCCATGCCGCCGATGTAGAGCGCGGCGTAGTGGCGGACCAGCTCGGCGCACATGGTCACGTCGTCGCCGAACACCACCGGCACCCCCGCGGCGACCTCGAACCCTTCGAGGGTCTTGCCGGCCTTCTCGCGCCCGGCCGCGATCGAGGCCATCGACTCGTGCGCGAACTCGGGCGAGAAGAAGATCGCCAGCCAGCCGTCCGCCACCTCGCCCGCCAGCTCGAGGTTCTTCGGCCCGACCGCGGCAAGGTAGACCGGCACGTGGTCGCGGACCGGGTGCAGGATGAGCTTGAGGGCCTTGCCGGGACCGTCGGGCAGCGGCAGGCGGTAGTGCTGGCCGTCGTACTGCACGACCTTGCGGGTCAGCGCCAGGTTGACGATGTCGATGTACTCGCGGGTGCGCGCCAGCGGCTTGCCGAAGCGCACACCGTGCCAGCCCTCCGAGACCTGCGGGCCCGACACGCCGAGGCCGAGCCGGAAGCGCCCGCCGGACAGCTTGTCGATCGTGGCGGCGGTCATCGCCGTCATCGCCGGGGTGCGGGCCGGAATCTGGAACACGGCCGAGCCGAGCTCGATCCGCTCGGTCTGCCCGGCGATCCACGCGAGCATCGACGGGGCGTCGGATCCGTAGGCCTCCGCGACCCACACGCAGGAGTAACCGAGCCGCTCGGCCTCCTGTGCGATTGCCAGGTGGCTCACGGGATCGTTCCACGACGACAGGTATCCGAGGTTCAACGCGAGCCGCACATCCGCCTCCCAGGGTCCTCCGTGCCACCCTGCACGGGCGGCACCAGGGTAGCCCGGGGCACGCCTACCGTACGAAGGCGCCATCCGGCCGTATCGTTCCATGCATGCAACAGCGACCGCTCGGCCGTAGCGGGCTGGCGGTATCCCGGCTGGCCCTCGGCACCATGACCTGGGGGCGCGACACCGACGCCGACGATGCGGCCGCCCAGCTCAAGACGTTCCGCGACGCCGGCGGGACGCTGCTGGACACCGCCGACGTCTACGCCGACGGCGAGGCGGAGTCGGTGATCGGCGCCCTGGTCGGCCGGCTGGTACCGCGTGACGAGCTGGTCATCGCCACGAAGGCCGGCCTGCGCCCCGGCATGGCCCGCCGCCGCGACGGCTCCCGGGGCCACCTGCTGCGCGCGCTCGACACGTCCCTGCAGCGGCTCGGCACCGACTACGTCGACCTGTGGCAGGTCCACGGCTACGACCCCGACACGCCGCTCGAGGAGACACTCAGCGCCATGGACCTGGCGGTGAGCAGCGGCCGGGCCCGCTACGTCGGTGTGTCGAACTTCTCCGGCTGGCAGACCGCGCGCGCCGCCACCTGGCAGGCGGCGTGGCCGGGCCGCGCGCCGCTGGTCTCGACCCAGGTGGAGTACTCCCTGCTCGAGCGCGGCATCGAGCGTGAGGTCGTCCCGGCGTGCTCGGCCCTCGGGATCGGGCTGCTGCCGTGGTCGCCGCTGGGCCGCGGGGTGCTGACCGGGAAGTACCGCACCGGGGTCCCCGCCGACTCGCGGGCCGCGTCGCCGCACTTCGAGCGGTTCGTCGCCCCGTACCTCGACGACCGCTGCGCCGGCATCGTCGAGGCGGTGGCCACCGCCGCCGGCGGGCTCGGCGTGTCGCCGCTCGAGGTCGCCCTGGCCTGGGTCCGCGACCGTCCCGGTGTCGTCGCGCCGGTCCTGGGCGCCCGCACGGTCGGGCAGCTGCTCGGCGCGCTGCAGACCGAGGAGATCGTCCTGCCCCGGGAGATCCGGGCCGCGCTCGACGACGTGTCGGCGCCGCCGTCGGGCTATCCGGAGCGCCAGACATAATTGGCTGATCATGACCCGGTCTGGTTTGCTGCTCGTCGCCGCCCTGTTGTCCGCCGGACTGACCGCGTGCACCGCTGACGCTCCGTCAGGAAACCGTGACGCCACGGTCCCGACGCCCACCTGGGCACCCTCGCTCACCGCCTCCCCCGCCGGGACGGTGACCAGGACCACCGGAGCACCGGCGTCCGTCGCGGTCGAGGTGGGCGGGAGCCGCACGGCCGTCGCCCTTGACACAGCGGTGGTCGTACTGGACGAGCGTGGCGCCGAGCTCGCCCGCATCCCCGTCGACCAGCCGGCCCGGGCGGTGGTGGCCCTGCCGGGCGGCGGTTTCCGGGCACTGGCCGGCGCGACGGTGCTGAACCTGCCACCGCTGGCCGGCGCCTCCTCACCCTCGACCGGCGCGCCGTCCCCGGCCTCGTCTTCTCCGGCCGGCTCTGTTCCGGCCCCGTCCGCCCCGGCCTCGTCCGCCCCGGCCTCGTCCGCCCCGGGCGCCTCCGCTTCGGGTCCTTCCTCCACAGGGCTTTCCGGCGGAGCCTGGCCGGGGCTCGCCCGCTGGACCCTCCCCGCCGCGGGGTCGGCCCTCGCCGTCCCCCCGAAGGGTGACTGGACGGCCGTGGCCCTCCCCGACCGGGGTGACGTGATCATCCTCTCCGCCACCGGCGCCGTCACCCGGACGATCGACGCGGGCGGCCGCCCCACCGCGGTGGCCGCCGACGACACCCGGGTCGCGGTCGTGGACGCCTCCCAGTCGTCACTGACCGTGTTCGACGCCGCGAACGGCGCCAAGCAGGAGGCGATCCGGGCCGGCGACGGCGCGGTCACCGTGACCGCCGACGGCACCGGCCGGTTCGTGGTCGTCGACGCCCGCGACGGCGAACTGCTGGTGTTCGAGACCGGCCCGCTCATCCTGCGGCAGCGCCACCCGGTTGCCGGCTCCCCGTTCGGCGCCGCGTACGACCCCACGCGCCGCACCCTGTGGGTCGCGGTCACGCAGCGCAACGAGGTCGTGGGCTACGACCTCTCCGGCGGCACACCGCGTGAGGTGGGCCGCCACCCGTCGGTCCGCCTCCCGGTCGCCGTCTCGGTGGACCCGCCGACCGGCACCGTCGCGGTCGCGGGGTCGGCGGAGGGGCTGGTGCAGCGGATAGGGTCGTAGCACTATCGGGTGCATGGACTACGAATACGTGCCGTTCTTCGGGCGATGACCCGCCGTCACCGACCAAAACGGGTGATTGCTACACAATCAGCGCAAACTCGCAAGTGTTGAAAAGCTCTCGTACGCTTTCATCCGCTCACAACCGCTCCCGGCTGGTAGATTGTGCCCCATCGTGGGGGCACACCCGTAGGGAGTCGCGATGGCGAGCATCGAACAACGCGCCAGCGGTTCGTGGTCGGTGTACTGGCGCAACCAGGGCCGCAAGGGCAAGCAGCGCATCACCGTCGACAGCAGCGCGGAGAAGCTGGCGCTGCGCATCCTCGATCTCGTCAACGCCCGTAACAACAAGATCACGGCGATCGAGGTTGAACGCATCTTCGGGCTCAAGGTCGAGGTCGACGACGAAGGTCAGACCCGCAGGTCCACCCCGACCGTCGACGAACTCGCCACACTCTGGCTGGAGTCCCGCAACCGGCTCGGCGGCCGCCAACGCCGCGACTACCGCAGCAAGCTCGACCGGATCATCCTGCCCGCCCTGCGGCCACTCACCGTCGATCTCGTCCGCGGCTCCCACATCGCCAAAATCCTGAAGGGCCTGTCGGACGGTCGGGCGAACGCCACCGTCGACCGGTACTTCATCGTCATGAAGTCGATGTTCGGCTTCGCCCTCTCCGAGGGGTTCATCGAACGTAACCCGGTCGACGACACCGACTGGACCGTCGGCGTCCGCGCCGACACCGACGTCGACGAGGACGACAGCGACGGACACGTCTACCTCGACCGTACAGAGTTCCACCGGCTCCGCGCCGGGTTCAACGACACGTACGGCCCGCTCGTCGACTACTTGGCCGGCACCGGATCACGCTGGTCCGAGGCGACGGCACTGCAGATACGCGACCTGCGTCTCGAGGAACCCGAGCCGTTCGTGCACATCCGCCGGGCATGGAAGCAGGACGAGGACAAGACCTGGTTCATCGGGATCACCAAGGGGCGCCGGAAGCGGCGCGCGTTCGTCGGACCACTACTGACTGACATGCTCCGCCGCCTGACGGAGGGACGCCGGCCCGACGAACTGGTGTTCACAGGCCCGCGCGGCGGCAGGATCTGGATCAACACGTTCCGGACTCAGCATTGGGATCGGGCCGTCGCCGAACTTCGACGGTGCCCGCAGCATCCACCGGCGCCGCCACCGCGGTCGAAGCGGGGTCCGGCCCGAGTGCTGCGCCCGACCGACATCTCCACATGCGGGTGTCCAGGGCTGTTGACCGTTCCGGCGTTGACGCCGCACGACCTGCGTCATTCGTGGACGGCGTGGCAGATCGCCGCCGGTCGGCCGCTGGTGGCGATCTCGGAGGCGCTCGGCCATGGGTCGACGGAGGTGACCGAGAAGGTGTATGCAGGGATCCTGCCGGAGGTGCGCCAGTCGCTGGCGGAGGTTTCGGAGGGTGTCCTGGCGTCAGCGACGCCGGTTGGGCCGGGGGCGGCGGCGTTGGGCGGGCAGGCTGACGGGGGTGTCGTTGCCCGAGACGAGGCGTAACGGGTCGGGCAGCTGGTAGCTGTCGCCGGTGGCGCGCTCATGCATGACGCCGGCCATGAACGCCGCCTGAGTGGTGGCCTCGGTAGCTCGCCGGGCGTAGAAGACGGTGGCGGCGACCGCGGCTCCGACAGCGAAGTCGGCGACGACGACCGGAGTGAGGCCGAGTGCGGCTGTCGTGGTGGTGGCGACGGCCGTGGTCCAGCCGGCGATGGCGGGGGCGGCCCGGGCGAGGCGGCGGAGGTACCGGCCCGCGGGGGTACGGTGCTTGATCTCCATGGTTGACATGATTCATCACGGCCGCACAAGTGGTACGTCGCCGAGCTGATTTGTCACCCGTCGAGTGGGTTGACCGCGCCTGTCAGCCTGTTTGCTCGTTCGCTTGGTGCTGTTTGCGATCTCTGGCGAAGACGTCGAGGAGCCGGAATAGGGCGTCTTTCTGCTCGTCGTCAAGTTCGGGGTCGAGCCTGATCGCTTCGCGTGCGTCGACGCGGGGGTCGGGTTTGACCGGGGCGAGGCCGGCGAGCTGCAGGGCTTCGGATTTGGGGATGCCGAGCGCTTTGGCGAGCGCGATGACGTTGCGCTGCCTGGCGGCGCGGTCGCGGATGCCGCTGTGCGCCAAGCTGCCGATGACGGTGTGGGTCACCTCGGATCGCTTGACAAGCTCGCGCAGGGTGATGCCCTGTTCGCTGATTTCGCGCTGGATGCGTGCCCAGAAGGGATAGGACGGGCCGCGCCCTCGGTTTGCCATGTGCCTTGTGTAGCACGCGTGAGTCTTACGTACATCAATGAGCCGTCATGACGCACAAGAAACTAGCGGTCCATCCTGGTGGTGATGTCACATGACGCTTGACAGACTCACGTGACATCATGCACGCTTTTATCAGCTCACATCAGCTCTCATCCGCTAGTCTGAACGGAGTGTTCAAGGTCATGGATCGTCCCACTAAGGTCGGCGACGGACTGGAGACCCTGGCCGAGGTTGCCGAGCGGACCGGCATCAACCTCTGGTGGCTGCGCCGCATGTGCCAGCAGCGGAAGATCGCCTACACCAAGAACGGCCGCTGGTACTGCCTGACCTCCGAGCAGGTCGAAGCCGCCCGCCGCCTTCGTCTCGTCACCGTGGATACGGCCGTCGACGACGACGTGGCCCGCGAGAACGAGCGCCGCGCGCTTCGCCCGCGCCGCCGCCGGATCAGCAAGGCCGCCTGAAACGAAAACGGACCCCGGCGCTCTGACCCGCCGAGGCCCGTACTGCATCCCCACAGCTACGAAAGGGGTTGGAGATGCCCGCACAGCAGCATATCGGCAACATCGTATCGACCGCCACCGACACCGACGTCCACACGGAGGAAGACACCCTCCGTCGCTACAACTCCGGCTGGCGCGACACCGCGTTCGGCCGTGCCGAGCACTACCGCCGCTGCCCGGCGTCAAGTCACCGTCGCTGCACCAACACGCCCGGCGAGCCGAGGTGGGCAGCGTGACCGCCGTCCTGGCCCGCCCCGGCCTTCGCATCAACGAGCACTACGTGCACCGCTCCGGCGACCTCGTCCAGGCGATCAACCTGCCGTCGGGCCGCTGGTCGGTGAAGGTCCGCGAGATCAACGGCCAGTGGCTCGGGTTCGCGGTGCCGCGCGGCACCAACCCGGGCGACCCGTTCGTGCTGGCGTCCGGCGCCGAGGCCGAGGTGTTCGGCCTGGCGCTGCGCTGGGCGACCTCGGCGCAGACGCTCGGCGGGCACATGAACCGCGTCGTGTTCGCCGGGCACGGTGACGCCCTCGACGAGCTGCCGGTGGATGTGGCCGGGCTGGCGGTGACGCTGTGAGCCCCCTGACCCGCGCCAGCATCAAGTCCGCCGCCGAGTTCGTCCGCCGCAACTGGGCGGACAACCCGGCCGCCTCGCAGGCATTCGCCCACCGGCTCCGGGCCGCCGCAGACGCCGAGAAGACTGCCGCCACCACCGACGACGAGCGCCGCACCGCGACCGCGCTGACCCTCGCCGCCGACGCCGCTGTCAACGCGCTCGCCGAGCTGGAGGCAGCCGCGTGAACACCGTGGCCCGTATCCCGGCCATCGTCAACCAGGCCGGCCGCCGTGTTCCTGCCGGCGAGGTCGCCTACTTCATCCACAACATTGCCCGACCCGCCGTCGTGGAGATCACGACCGGGAAGTTCCAGCCCATCGAAGTCCTGGCCGACGGCCTGACGACCGCGCTGATCGTCGGCGAGGAGTGGGTGTCGCCGTTCGGGAACCTGACGACCCGCGTCCAGGAGGACGGCGGCCACGACTGGCTGTTCATCACGGTCGACGGCCGCGGCAACGCCGACTGCGAAGTGCAGGTGCTCGCCTCCGAGGTGATGTCGTACCTGGCCGACGTGTTCCTGTCGGTGTGCCGGGCCGAGGACGCGAAGCTGCGTGTCGAGGAGATGCGCCGGGTCCCGGACCGGGATGTTGAGCCGCTGGTCCGGCCGCGCAGGGACGGTGAGGACGCGTGAGCACCGTCAGCCTGTCGATGCTCGCCGACCTGCTCCTCGGCGAGTTGGAGAAGCACTGCGCGGACCCGTCGCCGGTCCGGGACCGGTCGGAGACCGAGCTCGTCGACCTGGTGCACCGCCGGGGCGACGCCGACGCCTTCATGGCGGTTCGGATCACCCACGCCCTGCAACGGCTTCGCCGCCCGGCCGGCCCAGGTGGGGAAGCGTGGAGGACCGGTGATGCCGTCCACGACGCGCTGATCGTGCTGGGCGGGTACGCGCACCTGTGTGACCTGCGGAAGCGGGTGGCCGCGTGACCTCTCTCGCTGACGCCACGACTGTTGACCTGTCGCCGTGGGCGGTCCGTTTCCGGCAGCGCCACACCAAGCCGGCCCGCCGCGGCGACTACAGCTGGGACCGCGTCGCCGCCGCCCTCATCGCTGTGCTGGTCGGTGCCGCCCGGTACGCGGTTGCTGCCGTCGTCCACCTCGTCATCTACGCCGTCCTTTTCGTCGTCGTCCTGATCGGCGCGTCGACACTCTTCGAACTGCTCATCTGGAGGCGCTGATGCTGCGTCGTGTTGTGTGCGCTGCCGTCGGCCTGGTGGTCGGCGTGGCGCTGCTTGCCGAGGCCGTGCATCTCGGCGCCCGGCCGAACACCCTGCTGGTCCTGCCCGCCGCCGCCGTGGGCGGTCTGGCCGCGGCTGGGCTGTCGTGGGTGTGGCGCAAGCTCGACGCCGCGGGCCGGGACATCGATCGGTGGAGCGCCGAGATCGACGCCGCGGCGCTGGAGAACCAGGCAATCCGCCGAGCCAACGACGTCCTGACCGTCGACGCCGCGACCCGCTGGCGGGGTGACCTGTGACCCGGGATCTGCTGCCGCGCGTGATGGGCTGCGGTGTCGGCTGGGGCATCGGGTCCGCGGTCGCACTGTGGCCGGGTTCGACGCCGCTCGCCGCCGTCGCCGCCGGGGTCGTGACCGGGATGCTGACGCTGATCGCGTTCCGGGTCCTCCCCCAGCATTTGAGTCTCGAGCAGGCCCGGCCCGGCGACGACGACGGGTCCGGTGAGCGGCCGGTGTGGTCGTCGCGGGACACGGAAGCGCTGTCGCCGTTCGTGGCGTGGGCGCGGGGCGACTCGAGCCTGCCCGGCGCTGACGACACCCGGGAGATGCCGTCGCCGGTCCCGGCCCGGGCGGTCGGCCACGGCACGGGGCTGCTCCGCCCGCGCTACCGCAGCCGTCACCGTGTCGGCCGGACCACGGCGGGTGCCCGATGACGACATTGATCGTGGCGTCGCCGCTGGTCATCCTGGCGTCGGCGGGTGTGTTCGTCGCGATGCGGCGCGGGTTCCGGCCTTTCTCGTCGGCGCCGCTGCGGGTGTCGGCCCGGCCTGCTGTCGGGGTCGCGTCGGTCCGTCCGGCGGTCGACAACAACGTGCGGTCGCACGGCCGTCGCTGGCTCGACCTCGACCAGTACAAGGCCAGCCATCGCGCGGCCGGCCGGGCGACCCGCCGCCAGGAGCGCGAGATCCGCGCCCGACGCACGGTCGGTGTCGGTGCCCACCGGCGGCCGATCGGCTGGCTCGCCCTGGACAGGCAGTTGACGCGGCCGTCCGAACGGGTCACGGGAGGTGCCCGATGACCGTCCTGACATTCCCCGGCCGCGACTACGCCGCCGACCTGCGGATGCTCGCCGACCAGGCCCGCCGCAACACGCACATCGTCGTCGCGCGGCACCGGCAGACCGGCGAGGCCCGGTCATGGCATGCCCGACCCCGCCGCGAAGCGGTCGAGTACCGCGACAACCTGCGCCACGTGCTCGGCGACCAGTGGGTCGTCAAAGCCGTCCGCCGCCGCAAGACCACCGCGCCCGCCTGGCGTGGCTGAACCAACCCAACCGCATGTCGACGGCACACACCGCAACGCCGGCCGCGTCCGGACTACCGGCAGACCCGTCGCCCACCGGAGGAAGAAGGAACCACATGCCCCTGAAGACCCGTAAGCCGACCGGCCTCGTCCCATGGCCGCTCATCCTCGTCGAAGGCTCCGAGAAGTCCGGCAAGTCGTGGTCCGCCGCGGCACTGTCCGCGTCCGACCGGGTCGGCCGCACCTTCTGGATCGACCTCGGCGAAGGCGCCGCCGACGAATACGGCGCCATCCCCGGAGCCCGCTACGAGATCGTCGAACACGACGGCACCTGGGCCAGCATCTTCGGTGCCGTCGTCGAGGTCCGCGACGTCGCCGCGCAGGCCGCGAAGGTCGGCGACAAGCCCGTCGTCCTCGTCATCGACTCGATGACCGCCGAATGGGATCTGCTGAAGGACTGGATCTCGAACCGTGCCAGGCAGCGCGCCGAGGAGAAGGCCAAGAAGTACAACAGGCGACTCGACGCCGACAAGGACCCGCAGATCTCCATGGACCTGTGGAACGAGGCGAACGGTCGGCACCGGAAGCTGATGACGATCCTGATGACGTTCCCGGGCATCGTCATCGTGACTGCCCGCGGCAAGGAGGTCGCGGCGCTCGACTCGAACGGCCGGCCGATCGAGGGGTCGAAGGAGTACAAGGTCGAGGGTCAGAAGAACCTGGCGTTCGACGCGACGGTGTGGCTGCGGATGTCCCGCACCGAACCGCCGACGATCATCGGCGCCCGGTCGGTGCACGCCGGCATCCGCCCGGGTACAGATGCGCCACGCGGCGCGAAGGGGCTGACGCTGGAGCGGCTCATCTTCGACGTGTTGAAGTGCAACCCGGCGCAGGCGCAGCCCCGCGACCTGGTCGAGGTGAAGCCCGGTTCGGAGGAGCCCGATCAGCCGCAGGCCGAGCCGGAGACGCAGCCCGCCCGTTCGGGCCGGGCGCAGCGTCCTGCGGTGGTGAAGCCGTCGCCGAAAGCTGTCGAGCTGCTGGGCGCGATCACCACGGCGAAGGATCTCGACGCGCTGAAGGCGACGTGGGAGCAGGTCCAGCCGGCGCTGTCCGCGGGTGAGGTCACGCAGGCCGAGGCGGACCAGCTCAACGCGCACGTGAAGACGCGCAAGGGTGAGCTCGGCGGTGACAACCCGACGTCGGCGCCGCCGGTGCAGATCGACGAGGCGGCCCGGAAGCGGTCCATGGCGCGGATGCACGCCCAGTGGTCCGAACTCGGGCTGGGTGGCGACGCGAAGCGGGACGAGCGGTTGCAGCGGACGTCGGCGGTCGTCGGCCGGGCGATCACCAGCAGTAGCGACCTGACGGATGCCGAGATCGCCCGGGTTATCGCGTGGCAGGCCGACCAGAAGGCGGAGCAGACGGCGGAGGCTGCGGCGTGAACCTGCGGGATCTGGCACGGGTGGCGATGGCGAGCAAGGTGCTCGGCGACGCCGCGAAGGAGGAGGGGGCGGCTGCTCGGGCAGCCCTCGGCCAGCAGATGACCGAGTCTGGGGTCGAGCGGGTCCGGGTCCAGGGCGACGGGGATGTCGACTACGGCACGGTGGTGTGCGCGCCGGGCCGTCGGTCGGCGGGGATCGTCGACGAGGAGGCGTTCACGGCTTGGGTGGCGGCCCGCTACCCGGAGCAGATGGTGATGGCGGTGCGGCCGTCGTTCCGTGAGCTGCTGCTGGGCCGTGCGACGCGGCTCGGCGACCCGGTCGACAAGGACACCGGGGAGGTCATCCCGGGTGTGGTGATGCGGCAGGGTGACCCGTATCTGACGGTGAAGCCGAACGCTGAGGCGAAGGACCGGATGAAGACGGCGCTGGCGAACCAGGGCCTGTTGATGCTCGGTTCGGCCGATGCCGGGGAGCCGGCGTGACCGGCGCGAACGAGAAGGTGGTGGCCGCCGTGTCCAGCACGGCGGCCCTGCCGCCCAGCGATAACCGAACCATCAACGGGGTTCCTGCGGACCAATGGGGAACGTGGTGCGCCCACGGGCATCGGATCGTCGAACCCGACCCGAACGCCGACTTTCCCCGCGGCCGGGTCGTCGATCCGTGGCCTTGTGACGCCGACGACTGCACCCGTGAGCAGTTCGAGGCCGACATGGAGGCCGCCGAGGCCGAATATCAGGCGGATCTGTGGCGCGACCACTACCGCATGATCGGCGGTGCCTGATGCCGATCGACCCGATCACCGTGCAGTGCCAGAAGCTCAACGACCTGCGGCTCGACGCCGAAGAGGCGCGTGCCGTCGGCGACGCCGAGCACGACGAGTACGCGATGTGGCTGGAGCACGACGCCGCGATCGTCGAGGCCCGGATCAAGACGCTCGAGGGCGGCGACGGGCTCGCGTTCGGTGCCCCGATGTACGGGGAGGCGGCGTGACACTCCCCCTGCCCCTGACTCTGCCCGGCGCGGCCACCACGGTCGCGCCGGGCGCCGCCCCGACTCGCGGGGAGGCCGCCTGATGCCCGCCACCCAGCAGACTCTGCTCGGCCTGCTGCCCGACACCCTGGCGAAGCCAGCCCGGAAGCCTGCGAAGCGCCGCAGCCCGCGCGTCACCGGCGCCGCGGTCACGACCCGCGCCGAGCACACCGCCAGCGTCGACCGGTTCGGGCGGCGCACATGGACGCTGCAGATCCCCGCCCCGGCGGACTGGCTCAGCGCCAACGGCCGGACCCATGCGCGGAACCTAGCCGTCGTGGTGAAGGCGTGGCGGGATGCCGCCCGGGTGTACGCAATCCAGGCGAAGCTGCCGAAAGGCCTGGCCAGGGTGCACGTCCTCGCCCGCTGCCACTTCACGATGACCCGCACCCGTGACGCCGGGAACCGCTACCCGACCGCAAAGGCGTGTATCGACGGCTTGATCGACTACGGCTTGGCCGACGACGACAACGACAGCTTCCTGGTCGGTCCCGATATGCGGTCCGGGCCGAACGTCGACCGGAAGGAATACCCGGGCGGTGGCCTGCTCGTGCTGACGATCACCGAACTGCGGGCCGAGGACGAAGACACGGAGGTGTTCGCCGCGTGACAGCACCGCAGGCGACCGCCGAGCCCCGGGCTGATCTCGGCGCCGTGCTCGACGCTGTCGAGGCCCGGGCGCTGGAGTTGCAGCGGCAGTTGACGGACAGCCTCGCCCAGGTTGAGACGCTGCTGGCGCAGATCCGGCCGGCGAGTGTGCCGTCGCGGCCGTTGACGAAGCGGCAGCGGCAGATTGCGTGGGCGTTCGCGATGGACCGGCTGCCGCTGCGTGAGGTTGCGCGGGAGCACGGCATCTCGGTGAACAGCGCCAAGACGACGATGAAGACGGTCTATCGCAAGCTGGGCATCAACGACCAGTCGCAGCTACGACTGGCGCTGCGCGCGGCGGACCGGGCGCCGGCGGGCACGCCCGGCGACTCACAGCTGGTGGCAGCGGCGTGACGGCGCTACCCGGCGGGCGGGGGGGCGGCCTTGCGTGGCCGCCCGGCCTTCTTCTGCTCGCGCCGAAAGGGCGCCAGGAAGGCGAACGTCTCTCTGGGCTTCGTGCCGGCGGCGACGATCGCGGCGCGGAGCAGGTCGCCGATGGTCCAGCGGGCTGCGTCGGCCGCAGCACGGGCAGCGTCGGATTCCGCTGCGGTGACACGGACGGATTCGGTCTTGTCGCTGCTCCGGCTGACCACGCGGCTGATTCTTCCACATGGCCTGCCAATTCCTCTTCCGCGTCGAACGCCTGTCAGGTAGCGTAATTGGCAGGCCAATTTCTGGCCTTTACCGGAGGTCTCTCTTGTCTATAACTGCCCCCCGCCACGCCCAGCGGGACTGCCAGCGAACCGCCGCCGTCCTCGCCTTCATCGCCGAGTACCAGACCCGCCACGGCTACGGCCCGTCCCTACGCGAGATCGCAAAGGGTGTCGGCCTGTCGGCCGCCCAGTCCGCGCAGTACCACATCGACGCGCTCGTGGCCCGCAGGCAAATCACCCGCACGCCCGGCATCGCCCGCTCCATCCGGACGGTCGCGGCGTGAGCGTCACCCACCGCACAGCCACACACCGGCCTGCCGTTCGCCGCCGCCGGTTCCGCCATGACGATCTCGTCGCAGTCGACCTGTTCTCCGGCTTCGGCGGCCTGACCAAGGGCATCGAGATGGCCGGGTTCACCACGATCATGGCCGCGAACCACAACGACTACAAGGTCAAGGTTCACGAGGCGAACCACCCATACGCCGAGCACTGGATCGCCGACCTCGTCGACCCCGAGTCCGCCGACTACCACTCGGCCCGCGACCTACCGGCCGCCGACCTTCTCGTCGCAGGCGTCAGTTGCTTCGCCGCCGGGTCGCTCGTGCTGACCCGTCGCGGGCTGGTTCCGATCGAGGCCGTCAGCGTTGGCGACGAGGTGTGGACACACCGCAGCCGTTGGCGGCCGGTGACGCACACCTCTGCCGTGGAGCGCCCGACGATCACCGTCAACGCGCTCACCCCGATCACCTGCACCCCCGACCACCCGTTCATCGCCGCGCCGGCGACCCGCGAATACCAGACGCGTCGCAAGTATCAGCCTCTCGACGGCGCCCAGTGCCTGGAGTGCGGTGGTCCGGTTGCCCAGTTCAAGGCCAACACCGCGCGGCTGTTCTGCTCGCGGGCATGCAGTCAGGCGGACGCGAACCGTCGGTTGCTACCCGTCCTCGGCGAGCCGCGCGAGGTCCGGGCAGACGCGCTGGCCGGCATGTGGGTCGGCACGCCGGTGCTCGACGGCAACGCGACCATGCCCAGCGCGCACGACCTTGGCCCCGTCGACGAGCAGGTCGCTTGGGTTCTCGGCCGCTGGATCGGTGACGGGTGGGTGTCTCGCCGCCCCGATCGCGGGAACGTGTGGTCGCGGGTGACGATCTGCGCCAGCCACGACGAGGCCGACGACCTCGCCAAATCGCTGGCCACCCTGACCGAACTGCCGTGGAACCGAACCCGGCAGGCGACCACCGACACCTTCCACGTGACCCGGCAAGGTCTCGCCGCGTTCATCGTCGAACACTTCGGGCACGGCGCCGAAGGGAAGCGTCTTCCTGCATGGCTGCTGTTCGCGCCCGAGCCCATCCGCCGGGCGTTCGTCGACGGCTACCTGTCGGCGGACGGCCATGTCAGCCGGGACGGACTCAGGGCGCAGGCATCGTCAGTGTCGAAGGAGCTGGCGGTCGGCGTCCGCCTGCTGCTCACGTCGCTCGGCTACTTCGCGACGATGCACTACCAGCGTCCCGCCGCGCAGGCCGTCATCGAGGGCCGCACGGTGAACCAGCGTCCGCGCTGGACTGTCACCGCGCACCTGGTCCGGGACCGCCGGCCGAAGCATCGCGACGCCGACGGCTACCGCTGGGGCAAGACCGGCGGCGCGGTGAAGGCTGGCGCGACGGTCACGGTCTACAACATGACTGTCGCCGAGGACCACACCTACGTCGTCGACGGCATGCTCGTGCACAACTGCGTCAATCACTCGCAGGCCAACACGCAGAAGGCATACGAGCAGGGACTCAGCCTGTTCGACCTGGACGACCCCGACTTCGAGGCGCGGGTCACCCGCAGCGAACGCGACAGGGCGACGGCAAACTGCGTGTTGCACTACGCCGAGCGCCACCACCCGCGCATGATCCTCGTCGAATGCACGACCGAGCTCCAATCGTGGGGGCCAGCCATCCAGGGGCGCCCGAAGGTCGGCGACGGATCGACGTACCGGTGGTGGCTGCGCCAACTCAACAACCTCAACTATCGGCACAAGGTGCTGTACCTGAACTCCCAGTTCTTCGGCGTGTCACAGTCGCGAGACAGGTGGTACGGCGCGTTCTGGGACCGCAGCATCCCCGCCCCCGACCTGGACCACCGGCCGATGTCTTGGTGCGGCCACTGCCAGGAGGTACTGCCGGCCGTCTGGTCGTGGAAGACCGGCGTCCCGCCCACCGGGTCGGTGCGCTACGGCAAGCAGTACAACTACCGCTGCCCGCGCTGCCGTCGCGAGGTCGTTCCGCCCATGGCGCCGTCGATCAACGCGCTGGACTTGACCAACCTCGGAACCCGGATCGGCGACCGCGCCAAGCCGCTCGCGCCGGCGACGATGGCCCGCGCCGAACGCTGCCGACAGCGTTTCCCCGAGTTCCCCGCCGTGCTGATGCCCGCCAAGGCCGTGCATGGCACGGAGCGGCACCCATGGCAGCCGATGTCCACCCAGACCAGCCAGCAGGAGGCCGCGCTCCTGTCTGTTGGAGCAGCCACGGCACTCACTGGCCACGTGGTAGCCGCGCACCGGCACAACGGCGACGGTCAGCACATCACGCGGCCGATGGACACGGTGACGAGCACGCACGAGAAAGCGGTGCTGTTCGCCGCGGTCGACAACTATCAGGGCGCCCCGCGTGGCGTCGATGAGTCGCTGCCGACTCAGGGTGGCTCGGAGACCATGGCGCTGGTGACCGCCGGGGTCACGGCGAACCGGGAGAACGCGACCAGCCGCACTCTCGCCGAACCCATGGCCACCGTCGTCGGCAATGCCGGCTCCGGCGGCATTAGTCTGCTGTCTGCCGGCGTCGTTCCGTTCCGCAAGAACACCGTGCCGACCGGACATGCCGAGCCGATGCCGACGGTGACCTCCGACCAGATCCCTGGCCTGCTCACCGCTGCCGGAACGATTAAGAACAACGGTTCGATCGACGAGGCGCAGTACCGCGCCCACCCGGTCAGCGACCCGCTCGGCACGGTCGTCGCGTCGAGCGCCAACCAGGCCCTGCTGTTCTCCGGCTGGTACAAGCAGAACGGCACCGGCTCGGAGGCGACCGCACCTCACCCGCTGACTGATCCGCTCGGCACTCTCACGGCCCGCGACACGACCGCGCTCCTGTCCGCCGAATGGCGTGACGCGCTCGCCGACCTCGCCATTGAGGACTGCTATTTCCGCATGCTCGGCCCTCACGAGGTCGGCCGCGGATGCGGGTTCGACGTGGACTTCCCCGGCTATCAGGGGAGCTTCGTCGTGTGGGGGTCGGCCCGGGATCAGGTCGACGGATTCGGCAATGCCGTGACGCCGGCGGTCGGTGCGTGGATCGGGTCGCGGCTGCGTGCCGTGCTCGACACCGCGCCGATCGAAGGGCTCGGCTCGTGAAACTCAACCTGGCCCGCGCCGCCCTGACCGCCGTCGTCGGCGTGGCGCTCATCTCCGGCACCGGCCTGGACCTCCCGACCGCCGGCTACCTGCTCGGCGCCACAGCGGTGCTGGGTGGCGGTGGCGTGCTCGCCGTCGCCGTGCACCGAATCATCCGAAACCCCTGAGAGGAGATCGCTGTGAACTCCTGGAACCATGCCCAGTCGGCCGCCCGGAAGTGGGGTGGCGCACCCGAGCACTACATCGAGGTCGAGGAGTTCATCGACTCGTCGAAGCAGGTCATCGGGGATGTTCGGCACCGCGCCATGTACCACCACACGACAGGCGTATGGCTGTGCCAGCGGATCTTCGGCCGCGTGCTGGAGATCCCCCGGGCGTCCGGTGAGGGCGTGATCCAGGTCCCGGTTCGGCTCATCGCCGAACGGCACATCCTCGAGGACCTCGGCTGGCTGCCGAGCCCCGCCGACTACATCGACGGCATGCCGATCAAGCCGTGGATGTCCGGCGCCCAACGCAAGGAACTACCCCTGTCCCACCTGCTCAAAGAAGGAGCCACCGCATGACCACGAAGACCAACTTCCTCGGCATTCCCGTCGAGGGTGACATCACCCGCGGCGATCAGCGCACCGCGCAGCGCCCGCTGTCGGAACTGGAGCCGCTGATCCGGGCGGTGCTCGCCGACGACTACATCCACTCGTTCGGCTGGATCCAGTACACGCCGTACTTCAACGACGGCGAACCGTGCGTGTTCAGAGTCCGCGAGCCGTGGTTCCGCACGGTCGACGACGTCAAGCCGAAGACCCCGAACAACGAGGACGACGACGAGGACGACGACTCGTTCACCATCGGATATGGCGGCCACCCGACCCTCGGGGATCGGGACTACGAGTGGGACAACCCGCGCGACTGGGAGAACCGCCGCAAGGTCTACGGGCCGTACCAGGGAACCCGTGAGTTGTCGTTCCTGGCCTGCTACGCGCTCTCCGAGGCGATCGACTCGGGTGCCTTCGAGGACGTGCTGCTGAACGCGTTCGGCGACCACGCGCGGGTGAAGGTTCGCCGGGACGGGATCACCGTCGACGAGTACTCGCACGACTGACCTGGCCTGCATCAAGCCTGGCCCGGCGACCAACCCCCTGACGGTGCCGCCGGGCCCGACCCAAGGAGTGAACCATGAACGACACGACGCTCGCCGACCTGCAGGCCGCGATCGCGGAGTCCGCCGAGGAGTACCGGCAGCAGATCGTCGCCGCCCGCTGCTCGATGGGCAACTACGACTACGCGAAGAACAACGGCCGGGCCGAGGCGACCCGCGAGACGACAACCCGCATGGCGGAGGCCGCCGGGCTGCCCGTGCCCGACTGGGATGCGATCCGCCGCGCTGTGCCCGCCGACGGCATCTACCGGTAGGAGTGGGGATGAAGGCCATCACCATCCGCCCGCTCGGCGAGCCGGTGCGCGCGGCCGGGCAGCTCGCCGTGCCGTGGACGCTGCCCGGCGACGTCGAGGCGGCCGTCCGAGCGCAGCTCGCGGAGGTGGCGTGATGGCCGACGTGAACCGCACCGCGCTCAACCTGACGGTCACCGTCGTCGCGGGAACCCCGCTCGGCCAGCCGGGTCCGTTCGTGCTGGTCCGCCGCCAGATGGACGACGGGGACATCGTCAACGACTTCTACACGCCCGAGGCAGCCCAGTGGCTTGCTGGCGAGCTGACCAAGGCGGCCCGGGAGGCGACGTCATGACCGGCGAGCAGCACACCGGCCAGGTGCACGTCACCCCGCTCGACCCCGACAGCCCCGCAGGCCGGGCCGCAGCCGAGTCCCTGTCGCAGGCACTCGCCGAAATCCTGGTCGTGGTCCAGCGCCGCGAGCGAGCCGCCCAGGTCAGCCCGGCCCGCTGCCCGGAGTGCGTCTGCCTGCCCGATGTCTGCCGGGACGACGAGACCGGCGCCCACTGCGAGGAACGCTCCTGCGGCCCGTGCCTGCACGGCTGCCCCCTCGACGACTGCCCCGAACACCGGGCCGTCCGATGATCCGCCACGATCCGAACATCAGCGCCGGAGTAACGCCATGACCACCATCACCAACCCGGGCCGCACCCACCTGCGCGCCTACGACCGGCGCCGACGCCGCCACATCAAGGACGGCACCTGGCGGCACCCGGTCCCCAGCGCAGACATCCGGCACCACATCGTGCTGCTCTCTGCGGCCGGCATGTCCCTCACCGCCATCGCCGACGCCGCCCAGTTGTCGCCCGGTACCGTGTGGCCGATCGCCCGGGAGGGCAGCCGACGCTACGTCCAGGGTGCCACCGCCGCCGCAATCCTGGCCGTCACGCCGCCCGAGTGCCCGCCGCTGCCAGCCGGGATGGTCGACATCACCGGAACGTCGCGGCGACTGCAGGCGCTCGTCGCGATCGGCTACACCATCTCCGACCTGTCGGACCGGCTCGGCTACAAGAACATGCAGCAGGTGTGGGAGTGGACCCGCCGCCGGCAGTCCGCGGTCGCCCAGTCGAGCGCCGACAAGGTGCGCGACCTGTATGAGCGGTTGTCAGGCACACCGGGCCCGTCGAGCCGTGCCCGCGCCAACGCCCAGCGCAACGAGTGGCTGCCGCCGCTGGCGTGGGAGGACGTCGACGTCGACAACCCGGATGCCATGCCGGAGCTCGGCGAGTCCGGTGACGAGATCGTCGACGAGGAGGCGATCTCACGGGTGCTGGCCGGGAAGCTGCCGTTCAAGCAGCTACGCGACGCGGAGAAGATCGCCCTGTTCCGGGAGCATCTCGCCGACTGGACCTTCAACCCGATCATGTCGCTGCTGGGCATGTCGGCGCGGACCGTGAAGTACTGGCGCGAACGAGTCGCCGAGGACGGGCAGGCGGCGGCGTGATGCAGTCCGGCACCGACCTGGGGCGACGCAACCCGGCATGCTCGGCCATCTACCACGGCACCGTTTCCGCCTACGAGCGCGGCTGCCGCTGCCCCCACGCCCGCGACGCGGAACGCATCTACCGGAAACGCCGCCGGCACGGACTGGCACAACCCCGCCGGGTTCCCGCGATCGGCACCACCCGGCGGCTGCAGGCCCTCGCGGCGCTCGGCTGGCGCTGGTCCGACCTGGCGGAACGGCTCGGTGTGACGTGGCAGGCCGTGCAGCAGCATGCGATCAGAGGAAACCGGGTCGTCCACGTCGACATCGCCCGGCGCATCGACGACGTGTTCCGGCAGCTGTGCGCCACGGCGGGCCCGTCGGCGCTGTCCCGCCGCCGGGCCGAGGAGAAGGGCTGGGTGCCTCCTCTGGCGTGGGACGACGGTGACATCGACAACCCGGATGCCCGGCCGCGCTGGTCGGCGACCGCAGCGGATCACTCCGGGCGGGTCGACGAGGCGGCGGTCGAACTGGCGCTGGCGGGACGGCTGCCGTTCAGCCGGTTGACGACCGCGGAGCAGAGGATCGTGATCGTGGAGCACGTGCCGCACATGACGTTGCGGGAGTTCGAGGAGCGGCTGCAGGCGTCGAAGACGACGTTCTACAGGTGGCGGGCCGAGCTCGCCGGTGAGGCGGTGGCCGCGTGAGCCGGCATGGCATGTGGCTGGCGATCGTCGCCGACGCCGACCGGTCGCCCGGCAGTGTCCGCGCCGGCGAGGTGGCCGACATCATCCGGCACGTTGTCGGCGCCGAACCGGGTACGCCGCTGGCCCCGGCCGTCATCCGTGACCCGCGCACCGCCGCCGAACTGTCGGCCGCCTACCTGCGGGAGTGGCGGCGCCGGCATCCGGAGGCCGGGCCGTGGGTCGCGGCAACATACTCGCCGGTCAGGCGTCGGCCGGCCAACCGAAGGGATGCTGCGTGAACATCGACCTCAACGACCCGTTCCAGGTGCTGCTCGGCGAGCTGCGCTACCACGCGCAGGTTGTCCCGCGGCACCGCGCCGTGCTGCCGGGCCGGAGTCCCGTCAAGGGGCTGTCGGAGGATGCCGCCCGGGACCTGGCTCGCAGCTTTGGCGGGCATGTCGAGCGGTCCGAGGTGTGGGTGCTGCCCGACGACTGGGAGCTGCTCGGACCGTGGGAACGGCTGTCACCTTCCCCAAACACGGATCAAAGGAGCACGGCGTGAGGCGCTACGAGCTGCAGGACGTCGTCGTCCAGCGTGAGGTTGAGGTCGGCCGGACCTGTAACGGATGCGGCGTGTCCGCCGATGACGCCGAGTACGGCCTGGTCGAGGTCGTTATCGAGGTCAACTACGGCGAGGAGTCCGGCGGTCGGGACGAACTCGACTACTGCAACCCGTGCCTAGTAGAGCTGGCGCCCACGCTGGTTGCGGCGGGCAGCACCGCCGAGCTCGTGACGGGCTCGCCGCCGGCCGAGGAGGGCGACGATGGCCAGGCCTGACGACGACCACGTGCCGCGGGCGATTGTCGGCGCCGACGGGGAGGTGCTGGCGGTCGCGCACGTCTCACCGGACATATCGCCGGAGGCTGAGGCTGCGCTGCGAGCCCTGGTTGACGCGGTCCGGCGGGACATGGAGGCGACCGACACGCCGGAACGGCGGGCCCGGCGGGAGGCGGGGCGGGAGCGGAACGCGCGGCTGCGGAAGCGTGAGTGATCGTGAGCGTTCAAACGCTACACAACGCCACAGATTGAGGTAGGCTTCTAAGCGCTCCGCCGATGGCGGACTACACCGAATCTTCCACTGGCGGAAGTCGCCAGCCCGGAAGAAACGACCGGTGGGGTCAACAGCCTGGACAGCTCCCCACCGGTCGCCCAACAGCAACACCCGCAAGGGTGTGCGTCGACGTACCACCATACGCGGACGCACGCCCGGGCGGGTATGGACCCTCGAAAGGGGACCCGACCATGCCGTTCAACAACCCCGTCACCGACGGCGCCCGCGGCGGACGTGCCCGCGCCAAGAAACTCTCCCCCGAGCGCCGCAGCGAAATCGCCCGGGACGCCGCATTCAAGCGCGTCGCCGTCGGCAAGCGCGTCGAGGAACTCGAAAACATCGTCGAGGAACTGTACGCCCAGGTGGCAGAACTCCGCGCCGAACGCGTCGCCGCCTGACGACTCCCGCCAGGAATGGCGAAGGCGGCCCCCACGGCCGCCTTCAGTGACCCACCAGCCCCGGCAAGTCTGGCGTCAGCATACCTGATCTAGCGATCAACATGAATGCCAGGCTGCCGCGAACCCGCGGGAGCACTCCATGACCACACTGCACGACCCCGCCGTCCAGGACGCCTACGAACGCGGCCGGCAGGACGCCATCGACGAATTCACCCGCTGCCACCTCGACCGCATCGGCGACATCCTCGACGCCATCGACCAGCACGCCGGAGACGTCGAACAGCTCCGCATCCGCATCCGCATCCTCCGCGCGATGGGGCACGACGCGCCATGACACAGACGATCACCATCCCCCAGCTACGCAACCCGCGAACCGTCGGCCGCTGCGGCACCCCGAAATGCACGAGCGAAGGCCGCCTGTTCCCCGGTGGCTGGTTCTGCGCCGACCACGCACCCCGAAGCCGGCGCGGTGCAGCATGACAACCACCCTCACACCGGCCGCTGCATTCAACGAAACCGCTACCCGGCGCTGGCTCGACACGCTCCACGCGCGCTCCACCGGACACGTCTGGGTCGGGTCAACCCACGACTTCCGTGGCCGCACCTTCGACACCCGCGGCCGTAACTGGGCGGGACACGCCACCGACTACATTGCCCAGCTCGATCGTACCGGCGCCGCCGGCATCTACGTCCGTACCACCACCCTGCGGTCCCGCCCGAGCGAAGGCCGCGGCCATGACGACGACTCTCTGGCCCTCCCGGGACTCGCCGCAGACCTCGACATCGCCGGCCCCGGCCACAAGACGCCGAAGCCCCTCCCCGCCGACCCGGCCGCCGCGAAGCACGTCATCGACGAAACCGGCCTGCTCGACCCGAGCGTATGGGTCCACTCAGGCGGCGGACTGTACGCATGGTGGCTGCTCGACGAGCCGTACACCATCAACGGCGACACCAGCCGAGTGCAGGCGTTCAGCGCCCGCTGGCAGGACGTCATCCGCCGCACCTCCGAACGGCTCGGCTACACCTACGGCCCGGTCGGCGACCTCGCCCGAATCCTGCGCATCCCCGGCACCGTCAACCGCAAGAAGGGCATGCCCGAACCCGCCCCGTGCCGAATCGTGCACGACAGCGGGCGGCGGTACAGCATCGCCAACCTGCGCGACAACCTGCGCGAAGCGTGGGCGGCGCTCCCCCCCGACGCGCCCATCGCCATTCGGCGGGCACCGTCACAGCGCCCGGCCGGGCGAGACGACGTCGTCGAGGACTTCGAGCGGACGATCGAGTGGGACGACGCGCTCCTCCTCGGCGGCGACGGTTGGACTCTGCACCGACAGCGCGGCGCCTACTGCGAATGGGTCCGGCCCGGCAAGGAGCGCCGCGAAGGGATCTCTGCGACTACCGGCCGGTCCCCCGACCGGGACCGCATGTGGGTGTTCACCGATGCGACCCTGTTCCCACAGGGCGAGTCGATCACGAAATTCCACGCCTATGCGCTGCTGCACCACGGCGGCGACCACAGCGCCGCATACCGGGAGCTGCGCCGGCTCGGCTACGGGCAGCGGGTGGCCGCGGCGTGACGTCCTTCGAAGAGCAGCTCGACGCCTTCCAGCGGGCCGGCAACGACGCAACCAGCGTCGACCGGCCCGCCGCGGCGGGCACGCTCACCGCGCCCAGCGAGGGTCCACCCACGCCTGAGCAGGCCACCAACGAACTGGTCGCGCTCAGGCCCGACGTCAACGCCATCCGCCGACGGGCCCGGCAGATCGCCCAGCTGGTCGCCGCACACGAAACCGACCAGGCCGCCATCGGCAACTGGCGTGACCTGCTCAAAAGCTACGGGCACCTGCCCGCCGGCGAGTTCGGCGCGATCGTCAAACAGGTCACCGACCGGCGCAAACAGGAACGCGAAGCCCGGGAAGCCGCCCAGCGCGCCGCCGAACACGCCGCACAGCTGACCGCGGCCATCGCCCAGGGCGTCATCCTGCCGTCGCCGGCGAACCCGCTCGCCGTCGCCCGCGCCCTCATGGACAAAGAGCCCCGGACCGGAGGTCACTCGCACCGGGCGTGGTGGCGTGACGACTTCTACCGGTGGGACGGCACCCGGTGGGTCGTCGAGCCCGTCTCGTCCGTCCGGAAGTGGATCTATCGGGCGACCGAGCACGCCGAATACGACGCCGGCGAGGTCCGTGGCGTCGTGCCGTGGCAGCCCGACCGGGACAAGGTGAACAAGGTCGTCGACGCGCTCGGCACCGCCCTCATCCAGCGCCCCGCCGAAGACGAAGCCGAGCAGGCGATCGCCTGCACCAACGGCGTCTACGACCTCGCCCCCGGCAAACTGCTCCCCCACAGCCCCGGCCGGTTCAACCTCATCTCCCTGCCGTACGCGTACGACCCCGACGCTACGTGCCCGCTGTGGCTTCAGTTCCTGGACCAGGTGCTGCCGAACATCGAGGGGGTGCCGCCCGAGCAGCAGGGCCAGCAGTTCCTTCGCGAGTGGTTCGGCTACAGCCTGTCCGGGCGTACCGACCTGCAAAAACTGGCCTCGCTCGTCGGACCGCCCCGGTGTGGCAAGGGCACCGTTGCCCGCGTCCTGAAGGCGCTCCTCGGCGAGGCCAACGTGGTCGCCCCCACCCTGCGCAACATGGCCGGGCAGTTCGGCGAGGAAAGCTTCATCGGCAAGACCCTCGCCATCCTCGGCGACGTCCGGTGGCACACGCAGGCCGCCGCCGAGGCGATCGACATCTTCCTCGCCATCACCGGCGAGGACGCCCACGACGTGCACCGGAAGAACCGCATCGCGTGGCACGGCACCCTCGGTTTGCGCTTCCTGGTCATGTCGAACGACCCGCCCAAGTTCTCCGACGCGTCCGGCGCCCTCGCAATCCGCATGATCCAGTTGGTGTTTGAGCAGTCGTTCGTCGGCCGCGAAGACCCGGACCTGACCGACAAGCTCCTGGCCGAACTGCCCGGGATCTTCAACTGGGCCATTGACGGGCTGCGGACACTCAACGCCCGCGGCCGGTTCGTGGAGCCGGCGTGCGGCACCGAGGTCAGTGAGCAGGTACGGCGGGCGGCGTCGCCGGAGTACGCGTTCGTCGAGGACATGTGCACGCTCGGCGAGGACGACCGGGTGCTGCTGGACACGCTGTACCTGGAGTTCACGCGGTGGTCCACGCGGGAGGGCAGGCAGCACGTCACCCCGAAGGAGACGTTCGGCGCGAACCTGCGGTCGGCGCATCACGGAAAGGTCCGGGTCATCCGGCCCGGGAAGCGCGGGGAGCCGCGCCCCTACTACGTGCAGGGGTTGCGTCTGGGCCAGGAGGAAGGCGACGACGCCGCCGAGGCGGACCGGCCGGACACCGGACACCAGCCGGCCCTGCTCGGCGAAGTGCCCACCTGCGGCACGTGCGGCTTCGAGTACGACACCCAGGCCCATGCGATCAACTGCCTCCGGGAGAAGCCGTGACCCCGATTCGGTGGGCACCGTGTCCGGACACCGGCCGGACACCGAGCCCGTGTCCGGCCGTGTCCGGGCCGTGTCCGGACGCTCTGACCTGCGGTGTCATGGTGTCCGGGCGTTTCTCCCTTCTGAGCGGTGAAGTGACAAGGACTAAGAAAAAACGTTCAACAGAGCGTTACCAGGTGTCACTGTCCGTATGTATGTTTTTCCGCGGCGTGTACGCCAGCAGCACAATAGGTGCCCGCGTCCCGGACACCGCGCCCAAATGCCGCCCCACCTGCGAAAACACCGCCGGACACGGGCCGGACACGCCCAGACACGGGCCTGACACGTCCGGACACGGCCCCGGACACCGCCTGACACGGCCCCGGACACCCTCCACCCGGGCCCAAACTTGCGTCCCTCACGCTCAAGGAGCGCCCGTGACACCCCTCTCCCCCGACCAGCACGCCGCCGTTGACCGCGCCGTCAACTGGTACGCCACCCGCCGCCGGCTGTTCTTCCGCCTGGAAGGAGCGGCCGGAACGGGCAAGAGCAGCACCGTCCGCCAGATCGCCGACAAGCTCGCCCGCGGCAGCACCGCCTACATCGCCCCCACCGGCAAAGCCGCCGCCGTCCTGCGGTCGAAAGGCTGCACCGACGCCGGCACCATCCACTCCGCGATCTACGCCCCCGCCGGTGAACGCACCGCCCAGATCCGGGCCCTCGAAACCCAGCTCGCCGCCATACCCATGTGGCAGACGAAGGAACGGGAAAAGCTCGAGCAGGCCATCGCCAAGGTGAAGGCGCAGCCCATCTGGACCCTCCGCGAACCGTCGAAAGCATTCGGCGGCCGAAAGCCCAACCTGCTCGTCCTCGACGAAGCGTCCATGGTCGACGACCGGATCTTCGCCGACCTGCTCTCCTTCGGCATCCCCGTCCTCGCGCTCGGCGACCCCTACCAACTGCCGCCCGTCGCCGGACAAGCCCACTGGCAGTCAGGCCAGCCCGACGCACTGCTCAGCACCATCCACCGATTCGGGGACACCGCCCCGTTGATCGACCTCGCCACCGCCCTCCGCAACGGACGCCCGGCACCCCGCTGGAACGGCACCGCCGGACAAACCCGCAACGCCTGGACCCCCGCCGACCTTGCCCGCTACGACCAGGTCATCGTCGGCCGCAACCAGACCCGCTGGCACATCATCGAGCAGCTGCGCGACGCTGCCGGTCGTGAACCCGGCCGGCCCGAACCAGGCGACCGAATCATGGTGTTGCGCAACGACCCCGACCACGACGTCGTCAACGGACAGCAAGCCACCGTCCTCGACGCCTACGAAGGCGACGAAGGCGACTGGGCACTCACCATCCGCACCGACGACGGCGCAGTCCTCCCCTGGCCCGTCGACGGCCGCGGCTTCCACGGACAGGCCGGCCAAGACGAAGCCAAACGCGACCGCGACTCCGGCCTGATCGCCGCCACGTTCGCCCAGGCCATCACCTGCCACTCGGCGCAAGGGTCGCAGTGGCCGCGGGTTGCTGTCGTCGACGAAGCCTCCGCGTTCCGGCAGGCAGCGGCCAGCTGGCGCTATACGGCCGCGACCCGCGCCGAGCAGGCGTGCCTGATCCTCGACCCCCGCCGCATGATCCAACGCTCCCGGCAGTACGCGAGGGCCGCCGCATGATGCCCACCTGGAACGACTTCATCACCGCCGAACCGCGCCTCGCCGCGCTCCTCGAAGCCGCCACCGCGCTCGTCGGCCACAACCACGAATGCCACGCCGAGGCGGTCTACGTCATGACCAAGCCGCTCATCGGCTGGCTCGTCGGCCCCGGCCGTGGCCGGAACCCACGCAACGGGCTCCGCGGCGTTCCCGCCGGCACCCGCCTGTGGGCCATGGCGACCGTTGCCCGCCCGTTCAACCCCGAACCGTCATGGCTCGACAGCCACCACGCCTACGACCACGTCCGATCCCACATCAACGAACTGCTGCACCGAGTCCAGCAGCGGAAGGAAGCCGCATGACCACCACCGACCTGCTCCGCCGGCTCCACGACCGTGACCCCGCCGGATTCCACGACGAAGCCGCCATCGCCGAGGACTGCTGCGGCTTCTGCTGGGACGTCATGCCCGACGACCAGCCCCGACCCACCACGGAGGCGACCCGATGAAGCCCGAACACGACCCGCAGGCACTCGTCGCCCGCATGCACCTCAAGCAGCACCTGACCGGCGTCCTCGACGGCGTCGACATGCCCGAGCCGACGCGCATGACCGTCATCGACGCCATTCTCGGCGCCGGCGACGTCTACAGCAACGCCCGGCCCGAGGTGGTCGTCATCGGCGGCCAGCCGACCCCAGTGATCACGTACGGCGCGGCGCTGACGATCCGGCACCCGTACCCGGGCAGCTTCGGAGCGGGGGAGGTGGCCCAGTGACCGAGCACCGCGCTACCGTCGACGCCCTCCTCGCCGCCGCCGACGAGGCCGCCGCGCAGCACCCCGACGCGGTGTGGCCCGACCAGCCTGTGACCCTCGACGACGTCGACCGGTTCGAGGACCGGCCCGAACACCGGGCGGCCCCGCAGCGCGCCGACGACGAGCAGGCGGCGCTGAGCGGCGTCATGTCGGAGGCGGCGATCCGTTCGGCGCTCGGCTTCGACGAGGTGGTGGGCCGTGGCTGACAACTTCGACCGTGACGCGGTGCTGGCCCAGGTCGAACGCCGGCGCCGGCTGAACGCGGCCCGGATCGCCGAGCTCGGCGCCGACACCAGCCCCGAGGCGGTGGCGGCCCAGCTGCGGGAGGCGGAGCGGAAGCGGCGGCAGCGGCGTGCCGAGCGGGCCGGGCAGCTGGACCTCGGCGGGCAGTGAGCGGAGCCCATGAGCATCAGCGACTCCGAGAGCAGTGCTCACCGAAGGAAGCGCTCGGAGCCGCGCGACCCGGCAGCAGACCCGAGCCTGTGCGGGCACTGGCGCGGCACGAACGGCGACTTCCACCGGAACCGTGCCGGGGAGCGGTGTTCGGCGCAGGTGATCGACGGAACGCACAACTGCAGGTCACACCCAGGCAAGCCATTGACGAAGTTGAAAGCGGAGGGGGCGGTGGTGGTGGAGTTGCGACGCTGGGGCCTGACCGGTTACGCCGAGCTCGCCGACCCTGGGGAGACGCTGCTGCGGCTGGTGACGCAGTCGGCGGCCCGGGTCGAGATGTACGCCCGGTTCCTCGCCGAGGCTGTTGACGCCGCCGAGCGCTTGCAGCGGGCGGGTGTCGCACCCGAGTCGGATCTCCTCGAAGCCGAGACGGCGCGGCTGGACCTGGAGCGGGTGTTCAACGCCGGCCCCGTCGCGGCGCTGATCGGGCACACGTACGCCGGCACGCAGACGTCGGGTGTGATCGCGACCGGGGAGGCGATTCGCGGCTTGGCGAAGCTGGAGGCGGAGGAGCGGGACCGGTGCGCGAACTTCGCCGCGAAAGCCGTGGCGGCTGGTCTGGCGGAGCGGATGGTGCGCGCGTCGGAGCAGATGGCGGCGCTCACTGTCGCCGCGGTGGAGCGGGCGATGGCCCGGCTCGGCCACGACCCGCGGGACCCGGCGGTGCGGGCTGTGGTGGCCGAGGAGTTGGCGGCGTTGGCGGGCGGGCCGAAGACGATCGAGGGGGTGGCGGCGTGACGCGCCCTGAGAGCCACGGGCGCCGTTTGGTGCACCAACCCACGACCGGACCGTTTTCTCGCGTCACGCGCGGGCTGAGGGCTGCCTCCGGGGCCATCCCGTCGGAGCCGACCCCTGACGATGCGCTCGAAGCCGACCTCCGCCGCGTCCGCCGACCCGGTGCCGTACCGACTCGTCGACGCGATCAAGGCCGCCCACCGGGAGCAGCACGCCCACGAGCAGCGTCGCCTCAACCCCCACGACTGCACCGGAGGTGCCCTGTGAAGATCCCCGACCGTGCCACAGCGACCGGCCCGGCAGGCGCTGCCAGCGTTCCGCCGCCGGCCACCGAGGTGCCCGACACTGACCGCCCGGCCTTCGCTACCGGCGGTGTCGTCGACCGCGGCCCCGTGCTGGTGCCCGACTCGGGCTGCACCCTGACGTGGCCGTCCGATCCGAGCCGCTGGTTCGGCCCGAACGGCGGGCGTGCCGACCTGATCGCCGACGCCTACCAGCGGGGCAAGGCCGAGGGAATCGCCGAGGGCCGACGCCAGACGTACGAGCACGAGGCCACCCAGTTGGAGCGGATGGCCGCCGCGCTGGCCGCACTGCCCGGGCAGGAAACCCTCGCCGGGCTCTGCCGGACCCAGGCGGAACGGTTCCGCAACAAAATCGCCGAGACCGGAGGTTCCGATGCCCACTGACCCCACACCCACCCCGTCGCTGCTCGATGTGATCCGGCGCTACGGCGCCATGCGGGTCAACCTGGAGGTCGTCCCCAACGACCGCAACGCCGCAGCCGTCCGAGAGCTGATCGACGTCATCGAGGCCCGGATCAACCTGGACCGCGCCGACTCGTACGCCCGGGGCATCGCCGAGGGCCTGCGTCAGGCAGCCGAGGCCGTCCGCGCGCAGGCGAACCTTCCCGACCTCGTGCACTTCGACCGGCCGAGCGATTTCCGCAAGGGCGTGCTGTCGTGCCTCGCCGCCCTCGAAGCCCGGAACCACGAAGGGAAGCCCAATGCCTGACCAGCCCACCCTCGCCCCGCCGGACGCCCTTCGCGCTGCGGCTGACGCGGCCGACGACGCGATCTGCCGCAGGCTCGACCACAACCAGGTCATCGCGCTCGTAGCCGATGCCGTATGGCGGCTCGCGTATGAGCGTGGGCACACCGATGGTCACCGCGAGGCTGATGCCGCGGTTCAGCGGCCGTGCCAGCTGGCATATGAGCGCGGCCGACGCGAGGCCACCGAGGGCTGGGAACGCCAACTGCGCTGGCGCCTCGCCGACGGATCGACCTGGGAGTTCCCCCACGAGTCGTACGTGGCGGCGTACGTCAAGGTGCAGCGGAGGATGGAGCGCCAGTACGGCTATGCGCCGGGCGAGTTGCAGCAGCGGCCCGTCGGCTCGTGGGAGACCGCCGAACAGCCCGCGCCCGCGCCCGTCGTCGACATCCGACCTGATCCGAGGATGCACGGACACACGCCCGGCCTGCCGCCGTTTCTGACCGGCTGTCCGGAATGTGTGGCGAAGCTCGCCGCCGAGCAGTCCGAGGGGAGCGACCGCAATGCCTGACCTCCACCGCCGCCTCGACCGCATGCGCGACCTCGCCGAGACGCTCCACCAGGAGGTGCTGGAGAGCCGGATCGAGCTGGCGTGGATGCGCGACGACCGGCTCACCGACCAGGAGTTCATCGCGAAGCTGACCGCCGAGGACGAGGTGCGGACCATCGCCCAGCACCTCGGCATCCAGGAGGCACCCGATGGCCAGTGACCCGAACCGCGTGATCAGCGAAGTCAACAAGCTCATCGGTGAGGCGTTCATCCGCGCTAACGCAGTGCTGGCGGCCGCGTTCGTCGACATGCTGGCCGGGCGCCCGACTCGGGAGATCGCCGACTACGCCCGCGAACTGGGCTTCACCGAGCCGCCCGCCGAGAACCTCGGCATCACCGAAGGAGAAGACCCCCGCCATGGCAACCATTGAAGACCGCAAGCAAGCCCAGCAAGGCCACGTCCACACGCTGCTGCGCCTGATCGACGAAGGCGAGATCTCGTCGATCGGTGACGACTACTGGTACGTGTACGACGACACCGCCCCGCAGGGATACCGGCTGTACGACGTCGACCGGCTGATCGAGCGCGGGCTGGCCAAGCCCGAGGGGTACTACGCGGTCCACCTGACCGGTGGGATGACTGACCTGACCGCCCGCCCCGTCATCACCACCGACCCCGCCGTCAACTGGGGCCGCCCGCACATCGCGGGCGCCCCTGTCGAGTCCGTCGCCGACGCCTACCTCGCCGGTGACGACGCCGCCGACGCCTACAGCCTGACCCGCCACCAGCTGCTCACCGCGCTGTGGCATGCGGGGATGCGCGGCCCAAAGCGGCACCGGCGGGCGCTCGGGAAGTGGGCTGAGCTGACCGCCTACCCGGTGCTCGCCGGGTGGGACAAGAGCACGCCGGTCGAGGACGTGCCGCTACCGGAGGTGCCCGATGCCTGACCTGATCGGCATGCACTTCGGCGGCCCGCTCCTCGTCCACGACCCGGCACGGTGCGCCGGTCAACGCTGCTGTATCCACAACCCGAGCGACCACCTGATGCGGGACTGGCCGCAACTGTGGCGCGACGACCGGCAGCTGATGGAGCGGGTCTGCCGTCACGGCGCCGGCCACCCGGACCCGGACGACCTCGACTACAAGCGGCGGACTCGCGGCGACGAGTACGCCCACTACGAGGGCATCCACGGCTGCGACGGGTGCTGCTCGGGGAGGTGTGATGGCTGACGACCCGAACACCGGCACCGCCCTCGACCCGGCGCTCATGGACGCGCTCCGTCAGGTCCGCGAGCTGACCGAGGACCTGCCCGCCACCCTCCGGCAGGCGATCCGCTCCGCCGTGACCCGGGTCGAGGACCGCTCGCACGAGATCGGCCTGGCCGAACGGCAGCGAAGGAACACCGCCGACAACCTCGGCCCGCTGCTCAACGAGTGGCACCGGGAGGCGGAGAAGTTGCTCGAGATGCACCTGCGTGACGGGCGCCTGTGGGAGCACGCCGCCGACCAGGTGCCGCTCCTCGCCGCCCGCGTCTACGCCGCCGTCAAAGCGCAGGAGCCCCGGTGACACCCCGGGCCGTCCACGCAGAACACGCCGCCCGCCGGTGGCTCGCTGTCGGCGCCGCCTCCGCCTTGCTGTGGCAGGCCGCGCGGATTGTCCCCGGCAACGCCCCCGACTGGCTCCTCGTCACGGCCGGGGTCGTACAGCTGCCACTGGCCGTGGCCACGGTCGCCGGTTTCTGGCACGCCGCTCAAAGGCGCGGCTGGGCTGCCGGGCATGAGGCCGCCCAACCCCGACCGATCCCCCGAGAGGAGACCAACCGATGAGCACCACAGCGATCGTCGTTGTCACCGTCGGCGCCACCATCGTCGGCGTCGCCTGGGCAGCCTGCTGGGCTGCCGTCCGCATCGCCCAGATCCCAACCAAGCCGAAGGATGAGAAGTGACCGCCGCAGGCTGGGTGCTGCGGCACGTGATCCCCGTCGACGACGCCTGGCACGACGTGTCGCTACCCGGCCCGATCGTGCACGTCGCCACCCGCGACCCGTATGTCGTCGAGGTGTGGACGTTGCACTCCGACGCCAAGCCGGAGACAGCGCGGACCCTGACGCTGCGGGTGTACGGCACCGGCCAGCCGATCACCGAACCGGTCCGGCACGTCGGGACCGCGATCGCACCCGGCGGCGCGCTCGTCTGGCACCTGATGGAGCGCACGCCGTGACCGCCCTCATCCACCGCCCGGACGGCACGGCCGACGCCGACTGCTGCCCGGCCGGCAACCACGCCCGCGACGAACTGTGCGCGCTCGTCCCGCTCGGCAGCCTGCCGCCGCTCGACCAGCCCGAAGGCGAGTGGGTCGAGTGCCCGGATTGTCAGGGCGACGAGGGCTGGATGGATCACGTGGCCGACGCGTGGGTGAACTGCCCGAACTGTGACGGATCAGGAGGGTGGGTCAAATGATCAACCCGGAGGGTGTCCAGCCCGAACCCGGAGACGACCGAGGAGGATCGACGTGATCACCGCGAACGATGGCCAGGTGCTGGTCGGCCCGGTCGGCGCACCAGCCACCGCCGAATGGCCTCACCTCGGCTACGTCACCGACGGCGGTCTCACCTTCACCGAGGCGCCCCGGCAGCCAGTCGAACGCTGGCTGTGGTTCATCCCCATCCCCGAAGGTGCACCGACCGGATTCCGCTGGGACCGGGCCGACCTGTCCGGGTTCATCGGACGGTCATGCAGCCTCGCCATGCACGTCGCCGACGTCGAGGTCATGCCCGCCCGGCCCGGGTTCGTCATCGCCTCCGCCGAGCCCGTCGACGACGGTCAGCGGCTCCGGATCGTCGCTGAACGCTACGCCGACGCCTGAAAGCTGACGGCGCCCGACCTGCCCGCCGGGCGCCGCCCACGACCCGCCCTGCCAGGTGGCCCGTGCCGCGATCATAGCCATGAGCTGCGCGAACGGAGCCATAAATGCCGAACCCCCGTCCTCTGTGCGCCGCCCCACACTGCGCCATCCGCAACCACCACACCGACGCCTGCGACAACCCGCAGCAGTGCTGGGGCTGCCTGCCCCGATGGGCCGCCGACGGACTCCGCCTCTGCCAGGTGTGCACCGCCCGCATCCGGCAGGACGCCGCCCGGCTCGCCATCCTCCACCGCGACCTCGAAACCGCCCTCATCGGCGGCGGCGCCAACGGCGAGAAAACCACCGGCACCGGCGGCGGCCCGGCGGTCCCCCGCGACGAGGTCATGGAAGCCCGGGATGCGATCCGGCTGGTTCTCACCGTCACCGTCAAGGTCATCACGGGGCAGCGTGGTGTCACCCTGCCCCGTGAGCCGTACCTGCAGCAGCTTCCCGCAGGCTTCATCGGCCCGCCACGCCTCCTGTACCGCACCACCGGAGACCTCGGCCGGCTCGCTCTGTTCGTCGGCCGGCACCACGAATGGCTCGCCGCCCACCGCAACGCCGCCACCTGCGCCACGAACCTGCGCCAGCTCGCCGGCGACGGCCGGCTGCGCGCCATGGCCTACCCAGTCGGCGCCGACCGGCTGTACGTCGGCGACTGCCCGATGATCCTCACTGACCTCGACGGCAACGAGTCGGTGTGCGACACGCGGCTCTACCAGTACCCGGACCAGGCGCTGATCGCCTGCGAGGGCTGCGACACACAGGAGACCGTCGAGCAGTGGCAGCGGTGGATCGTCGGCGATACGGCTGCGCACGTGGACGCGTACGCGCTGGCCGCGCACCTGGCCGTGAAGTGGATGCGGCCGGTCGACCCGGCTGCGGTACGGCAGTGGGCGTCACGTGGCAAGATCGGGGCGGTTGAGGAGCCCGACCCGGTCTATCCGGGCAAGACACGCGCGAAGCGCGACAGCCGCAACCGGGTGCTATACGACCTTGTCGAGGTCGTTGCCTACGCCGAGCGGATCTGGGGGCCGCCAGCCGGGGTGCGCCGCAAAATGAGCGCCTGACCGGCCTAACGACACGCCCCGGTGACGAAACTTGACGATCACCGGGGCGCCTGTCACACTCGGCGCAGCGTGGACCTTGGTGTCTTCGCAGTACGCCGCACCCAATTTGGGGCGGCGTTTTTGTTGCTCCGGATTCCGCTGGCCGGCCTGCCTCGGGGGCTTGGTCGGCCGCGATGTGCCGGACGGTGCGGACCCGTCTCTGAGGGGTAGACGGGTCCGCGCCATCAAACGTCGAAGCGTGGGCCCGCCAAACCTCGGGTCAGGCCTGACCGCCCGGGAGCGGCAGTGACACCCCGCGAGTGCAGCCCGTGCAAGTCGGGCCGGGCCCGCCACCTCCCCATAAAGGATCGACCACATGCTCCGCACCGTGCTGACCGCCGCCGCCCTCGCCGGGGTCGGCTGGATCGCCTACCGAATGGAGCGCCTCATGGCCACCCAGAACGAACAGCTCACGGCCCTCAAGGACGACCTCGACGCGTTCTTCGCCGACGTCGACGCCAAGCTCGACCAGCTCAACGCCCAGACCGAGGACTTCAGCCCTGAGGCGCAGTCCACGTTCGACTCGATCAAGTCGCTGGTCGCGGCGAAGCACGCCGAGATCGGCGACGCCGACGGCTCCGACACCCCGGCCGAGCCCGAGCAGCCGGCCGTCTGACCCCCGGGCGGGCCCTGCCGTTCCCTCCCCCAGAGTCCCGGCAGGGCCCGACCCCGGCACCACCGTTCACCAGGGCGCGCCCACAAAAGCAAGGCAGCACGTGATCCTCGAAGCGCTCCGCTCCGCCTGCCAACACCACGGCGTACCCGACCTCGACGAAGGCATCGACGCCTACATCGCCGCCGGCACCCTGTCCGCCGGCGACCGCGCAGTCCTCGACGGCATCGCCCACATGGGCAGCGGTCACATCCTCAACTACCTCCGCGGCCGGGTCGGCACCCAAGCGCTGCAGGTCGCGTACATCGCCTACCGGGAAGGCATCGGCGGCGGGCCCATTTCCCGGGGGTGACGGTGACGATCGCGCCGCAGCTGTCGCCGCTCGAGCGGTTGGCCCTGCAGAAGCTCGCCGAGGCGTTCCAGCCGAAACCGCCCAGCCCGTACCTCACCGACCCCGTTGCGTGGGTGCAGGACAAGCTCGGCGAGTTCCTGTGGTCGAAACAACGCGAGATCGCCGAGTCGGTCGTCGTCAACAAGAAGACCGCCGTACCAAGCTGCCACAACGCCGGGAAGACCCGGATCGCCTCCCGCGTCGCCGCCTGGTTCATCGACACCTACGGCCACGACGACGGCTTCATCGTCTCCACTGCCCCCACCTATGCGCAGGTACACGCCCTGCTGTGGGAGGAGATCCGCAAAGCGGCCAAGGTTGCCGCCGCCCGCGGTAACCCGCTCCCCGGCCGAGTCCTCGGCTCCGACCAGTGGAAGCTCGACGACGGCACCCTCGTCGGCTGGGGCCGCAAGCCCGCCGACACCGACCAGCACGGCTTCCAAGGTGTCCACCACAAACACATGCTGGTGATCATCGACGAAGCGTGTGGCGTGCCCCGCCAACTGTGGACCGCCATCGAAGCCATCACCACCGGTGAGGACGTCCACATCCTTGCCATCGGCAACCCCGACGATCCCAACACCGAGTTCGGCGACATCTGCAAGCCCGGGTCCGGCTGGAACGTCATCCACGTCTCAGCGTTCGACACCCCAAACCTGTCCGGCGAGGACATCCCCGCCGAACTCCGGCCGCTCATGCTCTCCCCCGACTGGGTCGAGGACAAGAAACGCTGGGGCGTCGACAGCCCCCGCTACATCTCGAAGGTGCTCGGCAGGTTCCCCGACCTCGGCACCGACACCCTCATCTCGCCGCTGCTCATCGAAGCCGCCCAGCGCCGCAACCTCGACCCTGGGCCGCATGCAATCCTTGGCGTCGACGTCGCCCGCTACGGCTCCGACCGCACCATCTTCTGCCTGCGCCGCGGCCCGGTCGCCCGGATCGTCGGCGACTTCGGCAAGCAGGACACGATGGCTACCACCGGCCAGGTGCTCGCCGCGAAAGCTGAGCACGCGGTCGACGAGATCCGGGTCGACGGTGTCGGTGTCGGCGCCGGCGTCGTGGACCGCCTGGTCGAGCTCGGCCACGACGTCGTCGACATGCAGTCCGGCGCGGCGGCACGCGACTCCGAGCATTTTGCGAACGCGCGGGCCGAGTGGTGGTGGGGCCTCCGCGAGCGCTTCGAAGCCGGGGACATGGACCTCGACCCGGACGACGACGAGCTCGCCGCGCAGATCGGATCGATCAAGTACAAGTACACGTCCCGGGGCCAGATCATCATCGAGTCGAAGGACGAGATGCGGCGCCGCGGCTTGCCGTCGCCGGACAAGGGCGACTCGCTGATGTTGACCGCGGTCGCCGGCGTGGCCGTGCCGGCCGACGAGGTTTACGAAGACGAAGATCAAGCCGACGCCGAGGGATCGATCTCCCTGTACTGATCCCGGGGGTGTCGACGTTGGGCCGCTCCCGTAACCGGCGCCGGACCGTCACCACCCAGTTCGCCGAAGTCGACGCCCGCGCCCAGTTGGTCATGGCCGCCCGGAACTACGAGCTTGCGGAGAGGCGCCTGCAGGACAGCACACCGCTGCGGGAGTCGACGTCGGAGCTGGAGCAGAGGCTGTACGACCCGGGCTGGCAGCGGTTCGCGGTACTAACCGAGCAGGAATTTACTGACGATGGCCGTCGGCAGATGCGGGCGGTCTGTCGACTGGCATCGATCTCTAACCCTCTACTGAAACGAGGGCTCAGTCTCCGCTCTGCCTACGTCCACGGGCAGGGTGTGCAGATCACCGCCCGGGCGAACGGCGCCGGGGACGGCGAGCAGGACGTCCAGGCCGTCGTCTCCGCCTTCATCGACGACGAGGGCAACCAGCGGGCCTGGTTCAGCGCCGCATCCCGGGACCGTCACGAACGGGCGCTCGGCACCGACGGGGAGCTGTACGCGGCCCTGTTCACGAGGCCGCTGACCGGCGAGGTGCAGATCCGGGTCGTGCTCGCCGACGAAATCACCGAGATCATCTGCAACCCTGAGGATCGCACCGAGCCGTGGCTGTACCGGCGCGTCTGGGTCGAAACCACCTACCGGGACGGCCAGTCGGTCCCTGAGCAGGTTCAGCGGGAGCGGCTCCACCCCGCGGTCGGCTACCGGCCTGCCACCCGGGCGAAGCGGCTCGGCACGGTCGACATCGCCTGGGATGCGCCGATCCTCCACATCGACGTCAACCGGCCAGAACACTGGCAGCACGGCATCCCCGACGTGTACGCGGCGATCAACTGGGCCCGCGCCTACAAAACCTATTTGGAGCAGTGGGCGACGCTCATGTCGGCACTGTCCCGGTACGCGTGGCGGACCACCGCCGCCGGGTCGAAGCAGGCACGGCAGGTCCGGGCCGCGGTCACCGCCGCCAACCCGCGCACCGCCGACACGACAGACCCGTCGCAGGTCGGCCAGATGGTCGTCACGAGCCCCGACGCGACACTCGAGGCGATCCCGAAGTCGGGTGCGACGATCGACTCCGAGTCCGGGCGGCCGCTCGCGATGATGGTCGCCGCCGCCCTCGATCTGCCGGTGACGATGCTGCTCGGCGATCCTGGCCAGACCGGCGCCCGGGCGGTCGCTGAAACGCTGGACCAGCCGACCGAGTTGGCGATGCAGCAGCGCCGCGAGGTGTGGCGGTCCGCTGACCTGCGCATCCTCCGGTATGTGATCGCGGAGGCGGTCCGTGCGCCGCGCGGCGCACTCAAGGGCAAGATCCGCCGGGATCAGTTCCGGGACCGCGAAACGGTCGAGCTGGCCGGCGACACCGACCAGACGATCGACATCGACTACCCGGACCTCGACGACGTCAACCAGAAGGACGTTGTCGCGGCGGTCACGCAGGCCGCCGGCTCGGGTGTACTGCCGCCTGAGGTGATCCTGCGGCTGCTGCTGACGGCGCTCGGCGTCCGCGACATCGACACGATCGTCGCCGACATGACCGGCGACGACGGCGAGTTCCTGTGGCCGTCCCAGCCCGGGCAGCAGCAGCAGCCCGGCACTGATGGGGCGACCGGCACAGACCCGCCGCAGCCTGCCGCCCCGGATGGCGGCGACGGTGACGACTCGGCCGGTGCCGCACTGCAAGAGGCCGAGCGCAGCACCGGCGAGGACAACAACCAGGACGACGACGCGTGGCAGCAGGCTGTCGCCGCGTTCCTGGCCGCATGGCCGGCGCTCGCCGCGCCGCTGGTCGCCGAGCTCGCTGCCGGCGCCGAGCGAGCCGCCCGTTCCGGCAACCTGGCCGCGCTCGGGAGCCTGGCCGCCTCGAAGGCGTCGATCCAGGCGCTCGTCGACGCGCTACTGCAGGCGATGGCGCCGCTCGCCGGGCAGGCCGCCGCGGCAACAGTCGCAGACGCCGCCGAGCAGGGCGCTGACGTCGACTCGACGCCGGAACCCGACGAGGACCGGCTACGGCAGGTCGCCGCCGCGGTGGTCGCGCTGATCGCCGCCGGGTATGCCTCGGCCGCCGGTCAGGCCGCGCTCGCCGCGCCGGCGTCCGGTGTGGCTGCCGCTGTACAGATGGCCCTGGCCGCGCTCGCCGGGGGTGGCCTCGTCGCCGCGCAGGTGCGGGCAGCAATGTCGGCCGCCGAGCACGAGGGCCGACGGGCCGTGTTCGCCGCCCACCCGCCGGTTGAACTGCGGGCGAGCGAGCACCAGGACCGGGCCGCATGCGATACATGCAAGGCCGTCGACGGCAAGCGGTACGCGACGCTCGCCGAGGCGATGCAGGACTACCCGGGCGTGGGCGGATATCGGTCATGCCAGGGAAGATCACGCTGCCGCGGCCACCTCGTCGGCGTCTGGGCCTGAGCGGCAAGGGGGCCTGACGTGGCGCACACCGGCGCAATGATCGCCCTCATCCCTGCCGAGCAGGACGCCGCGCGGCTCGCTGTCGACGGCGGACTGCCGGCCGAAGAACTACACCTGACGCTCGCGTACCTCGGCAAAGCCGACACGATCGACGCCGACACCCGGCATGCGCTGGTCGACGCGGTCACGAAGGCCGTTGACGGGCTGCCCGCCATCGAGGGCCAGGCGTTCGCCCCGGCCGTGTTCAACCCCGGCAGCGACGAACCGTGCCGGGTGCTGGTCGTCGGCGGTGACCTGCTCGACGCCGTCCACCACTTCCTCGTCGAGACCATCGCACTGCCGCCCGCCGACCGGCACGCGCCTTGGCTTCCGCACATCACGATCGCGCCCGACGGCGCCTTCGACCAGCTCGAAGATCTCGCAGACCGGATCGGCCCAGTCCGGTTCGACCGGCTGCGGATCGCGTTCGCCGGCGAAAACGTCGACATCCCGCTCGCCGGCAACAACGAGCAGGACAGTGAACAGGACGACGGGCCGGACGGCGACTGGTCGCTGGTCGAGGCCGACGGCGACAACCAGTTGAAGCGTTGGTGGGTGTTCGGCAAGGGCCTGAAGAAGTGGGCGTTCTCGAAGCATCCGTGGACGGCACTGTTCCGCCACCTGCGGAAACACCTTGATCCAGAGCGGGCGAAGCGGGTCACCTCCGCCTGGTACAAGCTCCACTTCGGGCACATGCCGAACCAGCGCCACGCCGAAGCCAGCACTGCGCCGACGGCAACCCTCGTCGAGGTCACGATCGTCGAATCCGGCGGGTTCGAGCCCGTCCACCCCGACGACGTGGTCGACGCGGAGCCGCTCGGCGACGACGAACTGATCCTCCTCGCCGCCCTCGGCGAACTCGACGCCGAACTTGTCGAGGTGTTCGACCCGAGCCAGGCCCGCTACCCGAAGGGGCATCCGCTCGGCGGGAAGTTCCGGCCGATGGTCGACCGGGTCAAGGACTCGATTACCGCCCACCGGCGCGGGGAGCACGGCGACAAGCACCCGCTGGACGGCTACAGCCGCGAGCAGCTCCGCAAGGTCGCCAAGGCCCGCGGCATCGAACTGAAGCGAGGCGAAGACCGCGACGCGATCGCCAAGAAGCTCCTCGCCGACTTCGGCGACAAGAACACCAAAAGCGCCAAGAACACCAAGACCACGTCGAATCCGGAGCAGCCGGCCAAACCGAAGCCCGCACCGAAGGCGAAGGCAGAGCCGACCCCGGCAGAACGGATCGCCGCAGGCGACTTCTCGCAGCTGAAGCAGGTCGGCGAGCAGGGCGGCTCCAACCCGGGCGGCGTGTTCGAGGCGCCCGACGGGTCCCGCTGGTACGTGAAAGCCCAGAAGTCGCCCGAGCATGCCGCGAACGAAGCGCTGTCGTCGGCGCTGTACCGGGCCACTGGAGTCGACGCGCCCGAGGTCGTGCGCGGATCCGGAACACCCGGCCTACCCGGTGACAACCACACCGCGTCGAGACTCGTCGACGGCGCCACCAGCGACCTCGGCATCAGGCTCGACGACGACGCCTACCTCGCCCAAATCCGGGCCGGGTTCGCCACCGACGCATGGCTGGGCAACTGGGACGTCGCCGGCGCCGCCATGGACAACGTGGTCACCGGTGCCGACGGGAAACCGTGGCGGATCGACCTCGGTGGGTCGCTGCTGTACCGGGCCCAGGGCGAACCGAAAGGTGCCGCGTTCGGCGACAGCGTCAGCGAGTGGATGACACTGCGGGACAAGACGTCCGCACCGCAGGCGTCGAAGCTGTTCACCGGAATGCCCCGGGCCGACATGGTCGCCTCGGTCGAGCAACTCAGCAACGTGTCGCCGGAGGAGATTCGCCGCCTCGCCGGCGAACACGGCCTGCCGCACGTCGCAGACGTGTTGATCCGGCGGCGGCAGCAACTACTCGACCGGCTGCCGCGACTACGGCAGGAGGCGGACCGGCAGCGTGCGTTCGACGCCTCGGCTGCGAACGCACTGGAGGGGTCGGCGGCGCTGGAGGTGGTTCCGGTTCGGCTGCCGGTCGGCGCCGGGATGCTGGACCCGGCGCCGGCGGGCTGGTCCAGCACGCAGGTGTACCAGTCGGCTGTGGCGCTCGACGACTATCGGGGCGCCTACTACGGGCCGATCAACAGTTATCTGCGCGGCACCGAGCCCGAGGCGGACGAACTCGTCCGCCAGGTGGCCGGTATCGACGCCGCGCTGCGGGAGTCGCGCCTGCCGCAGGACATGATCGCCTATCGGGGTGTGAACCATCCGTCGACCGTTTTCGGCACCGCCTGGAACAGTGTCGATGTCGTCGGACTCGAATGGGACGATCTGGCGTTCGCGTCAACGTCCGCGGACAGGCGGGTCGCGGAGAAGTTCGCTCACAACGGCGTTGTGATGCGGATTCTGCTGCCGAAGGGGACGGGCGCGGTGCGCCTGTCGGACTTCGCACCCGACGGCACGGTGCCCGCTGGTATCCCGCAAGAGGCGGAAGTGCTTGCTTCGCGCGGTCAGCGCCGACGGGTTGTTGCCGACCATGGAGTTGACAAGCATGGCAGGCGTATCCTTGACGTGGAGGTGATTGACGTATGAGTGACCAGACCGCAGGCCCGGTGCCGCTGAACGACCGGTGGGCTACTGACGAGCAGCCGGTGAAGGTTTTGAAGGCGCCTGAGCAGCCCGCGTATCCGCCAGTCAGCATCGAAGAGCCTCCGGCTTCCCGCCGCACCACCGGCTGACGTTTTACCCCACCGCAAACTGAACATCTGATCTTCGAAAGGCCGGGTCACACGACCCGGCCTTTCTGTATGCCCTGATCCCGGCAGTCGCCGCCGTCCTGACGCGCCGGGAGGTCGCGCATGCCCAAATATCGACGCACGTTCGCCGTGCCTGGCCGGTCGCTCCGGACGCCGTTGCGCGAGTCGGCGCTGGCCACCGATTTGGCCCCGCTGCGGGAGACGGCTGGTGGCGCCCCGGTGGCCACCATCGCCAGCGACGGTCGCATGTTCCTGCAGCTCATCTCCGAGGGCTGGGGCAGCAGTGGCTACTACAGCGCCGCCGTCCTGGAGCAGGCCGCCCGCGACCGCCGGTTTGCCAGTGGCCTGCATTTGTACATGAATCACCCGAGCGCCGCCGAGGAACACGACCGGCCCGAGCGGGACGTCCGCGATCTGGCGGCCGTGCTCACCGAGGACGCCCGCTACGACCACGACCGGCGGGCGCTGGTGGCGCTCGCGAAGGCGCTTCCCACCTACCGGGATCTGCTCGGCGACAAGGACTTCGTCAAGGCGGTTGGCCTGTCGATCCGCGCAGGCGGGCTCGCCGAGTACGGCACCGCGGAGGGCCGTGACGGGCTCATCGTGCAGGAGATCCGCGACGCCGCATCCGTCGACTTCGTCACCCGCGCCGGCCGCGGCGGGAAGGTGCTGGCGCTGCTCGAGTCGGCCCGCACGCGGCTGCAGGAGACATCGGCCGAGCAGACCCGGACTGCACTCGAACGGGCCGTCCGCGCCGCCCACCACGCCGGTGACGGCTGGTGGACGTACGTCCGGGACTACGACCCGGACCGCGGCGTCGTCTGGTTCGAAGCCGGCGGCCCCGACGCCGGCGGCACCTGGGAGCAGGCCTACGCGATCAACGGCGGAGACGTAGTGCTGCTCGGGCCGCGCCGCCCGGTGGTCGCCGAAACCGTGTACCGGCCGGTCGTGACCGACTACGTCGAGTCCGCTGAGCCGGTCCCCACCACCACAGATGTGACGGACGGCGCCCCGCCGACCGGCTCACCCAACACACCCGAGGAGGAGCCCGACATGTCGGGAACCAACACCGGCGCACAGCCGGGGCAGGCGGGGACGGCGCCGGTCGTCGACACCGCCGCGATCCAGATCGAGGCCCGCGAGGCCGCGACCGCTCGCGACAAGGCCGTCGGCGAGCGTGACGCCGCACTGCAGGAGGCGTCGACCGCCCGTACCGAGCGCGACACGGCCCGCGCCGAACTGGCCCGCTACAAGGCGGTCGAGGCCGCCCGACCGAAGGTCGAGACGCAACTCGCCGAGTCCGGCCTGCCGCAGGCCGCGCAGGCCCGGATCGTCGCCGGGCTCATGCAGCGGGTGCCGCTCAACGAGGCCGGCCAGCTCGACGAGACGGCGCTGAAGACGCTCGCAGAGGCCGAGGCGACCGCGGAGAAGACGTACCTGGCGCAGCTCGCCGAGGCGTCCGGTGTTGGCCGTGTCGCCGGGTTCGGCCAGACCGTGCAGCCGACCAGCCAGCCCGCCGCCGCCGGCTGGTCCACGCCGGCGCCGCAGGCCGACCAGGCACTCGTCGAGGCCTACAAGGCCCGCGGGTTGAACGCCGAGGCCGCGACCGCCGCCGCTCGCGGGCGAGCGGTCTGAGGAGGAGACAGCCATGGCCAAGAACATCACCCGTGAACTCGGCGACCAGCTCGCCGTCCCCGTCTCCCACCCGACCAACCCGAAGTCCGGCGACCCGGTCCGCTGGGGCGGCAAGGGCGGGGTCGCGCTCGCGGACAAGGACCCCAAGACCGGCAAGACCACGGTGAAGTTCAACGGCGCCGCCACGATTCCCGTCAAGGGCATCAATGGCTCCGGCAACAGTGCGGTCGCCGACGGCGACGACCTGTTCTACACCGACGGCGACACGCCGCCTGTGTCCAAGAAGGCCACCGGAACCAAGATCGGCAACGCCATGGGCGCGGTCGGCTCGGGGGCGACGGCCACCATCGAAGTCCGCCTGGCCGGCTGAGGAGACCACCAACCATGACCACGAACACCCTGTTCTCCCAGGCTGTTGCCCGGATGGACGCCGAGGCGGCTTCGTTCGGCACGCTGTTCGGCGACCAGCAGGCCGTCGCCCGGAACCGGCCGCGGCTGGACCCGCGGCTGCTCGTTGAGGCGGAGCGGTTCCTCGACGAGATCAAGTCGGGTCGGCGCCCGCTGCACCACTTCCAGGAGGCGATGTCGACCTCCGACTTCCCGCTGTACTTCGCCGACTCCCTGGACCGGCAGATGTACGGCGCCTACACGGCGACCGAGGCGACGTGGCGGAACTACGCCCGGGCGGGGACCGTCAACGACTTCCGCGAGGTCAAGCGGTTCGCGACGACCGGCATCCGCGGTCGGCTGGCGAAGGTCGAGGAGCTCGCCGAGCACAAGCGGCGCGCCCAGAACATGGGCGAGTACAAGTACTCCGTCGACAAGTACGAGGCCGGGTTCGGTCTCTCCTTCGAGATGATGATCAACGACGATCTGGACGCGTTCATGCGGCTCCCGCAGGATCTCGCCCAGTCGGCGATCGACTCGGAGGAGCTGTTCGTGACGGAGATGTTCGCCGACGCGAACGGCCCCCACGCCTCGTTCTACTCCGGCCCGAACGACAACGTGCTCACCGGCAACCCGGCCCTGACCCGGCCCGCGCTGCAGGATGCGATCACGAAGCTGACGGAGCGCGTCGACGACAACGGCATGCCGATCCAGATCAAAGCCGTCGAACTCACCGTCGGCCCGGGCCTGGCGCTGGCGGCGAAGGAGATCATCAACGCGACCGAGTACCGGGCGGTCGGCCCCAACGGGGACGTGACGATCATCCGGGGCAACGGTGTGGACGCGAATCTGCATCTGAACATCAACTACTTCATCCCGACGGTCGCTTCGACGGCGAACTCGCGCACAAGCTGGTGGCTGTTCGCGAACCCCGGCGAGTCCCGCCCGGCGCTGGAGTTCGGCCGGCTCCGTGGCTTCGAGGCCCCGGCCCTGTACGAGAAGCTGCCGGACATGCGCCGCATCGGCGGCGGCGAGGTCCCGTGGAGCTTCAACCACAGTGCCGCCGAGAAGAAGGTCGTCCACGTGTTCGGCGGAACTCGCGTCGACGCTCGGATGACCGTGGCCAGCAATGGCAGCGGGAGCTGACCTTCGATGCCTGAACTGCCGCGCCCGGTGAGCACCGACCAGCACTTTTACGCGCACATCGCCGACCTGCTCGCCGAGCAGAACGACCTGCTGCGCCAGGTGCTCGCCGGCCGGCAGGACGGCCAGCCCGAACCGGTCCCCGAAGAGCAGGCCGGGCCGCAGGTGGTCGAGCTCCGCGAACCCAACCCGCCCGCGACCGCGGCGCCGGCCGCCGACGAACCCAAGCCGAAGACGACCCGACGGCGCGCCACCGCCGCCAAGAAGGGAACCTGACATGCCTCCAGTTCGACGCGCCGCCTACTACGGCGACAAGGGCGCCGCAGCCGTCGCAGATGCTGCCGCGATCACGTCAGTTGCGGCGGCCGGCGCCAGCCCGACGAAGGCCGAATACGACGCGCTGCGCAACGACGTGATCGCGCTGCGGACGACCATCAACGCCCTGCTCGCCTCGCAGCGGGCCGCGGGCGCGCTCAAGCCGTAGCCGGCGGCCGCCATGCCTCAGGCTCTACTGGCCCTGCTCGGCGTGCTGCTACTGGCCCTCGCCGCGTGCGGGGTGACCGCCCGGCATGTCTCGCTGGCCCTACTCGGCGCCGCCGCGCTCGCCCTGGCGTTCTTCTGGCCGGTCCTCGCGGCCGCCTTCTAACTCCGTACCAACCCGGCGTGCGACGCCACACCATCCAGGAGCAGCACATGCAGATCGAGCGCAGCCGGATCGCCGACGAGGTCACATTCGGCATGGGCCGCTTCCGGGAGCCGGAGAACCAAGTCCGGCTGTCCGGTCTCGTCGTAGCAGAACTCATCGGCCCCGACGGGGAGATCAAGGCCCGCTGCGAGACCCGGAACCTCATCACCCAGACCGGCGATCAATACTACGCGGAACGGGCTGCGGGCATCGCGTCCCCGCCCGGCCAGGTCACCGGCATGAAACTCGGCAGCGGGTCGACCGCGGTCGCGAAGACGGGCGCCGGGGCCGCGCTGGCGACCTACCTCACCAACTCGCACCAGGCGATCGACGCAGGGTTCCCGACCAGCGCGTTGAATGGCGCGGCGCGGCGAATCACGTGGAAGGTCAGCTATGCCGCGGGCAAGGCCACGACCGCCAGCCCGATTACCGAGGCCGTGATCGTGAACGACGCCCTGGCCGATGCCACGTCTGTCGCGGCGAACACGATCGCCCGGGTGCTGCTGGTCGGCATCGGGTCCAAGGGGGCGTCGGACACTTTGGCTTTGACGTGGACACATGATCTGGCCGGAAGTTGAGCTGAACCTACGTCAGCGCAGCCCCATCCGCGCCTGAGTAGGTAAGGGGGCGGCGGTGGCCCCGACGATCCGCGAGGTTCTCTTCGGCAACGCCGAGAACGCTGACGTCACCGTCACCACCGGTGCCGGCACCCTGGCCGGGGACATGTTGGTCGCGGTCCACGGCATCGACTTCTATGCGGCCTCGTCCATGGTCGCCCCGACGCCCGGCGCCTGGGACCTCCGCGCCACCGGCGACCGCGGCAACAACACCCCGCACGTCAAGGTTTGGACCCGCCCGGCCGCCACGAGCGGTGCCCAGTCGGTCACGTTCAAACAGGTGTCCGACGCCGTGAACCACGGCGTCGTGGTCGTCGTCGCCGGTGAAGGTCTCACCGTTGCTGGCGCCGACGGTGGCTCCGGCACATCCGCCAGCCAGGACGCCCCGTCGGTCAACTACTCCGCGGACGCGCTGCTGATCTGTGCATGGCTGTCGTCGGTCCTCGGCGACTACACACCCCCGGTCGGCATGACCAAGATCGCCGAGAGTGACTTCTCCCCGTGGGCAACCATGGGCGTCGCCGCGCAAGACGTGACCGGGGCGGGATCGACTGGCACACGGACGGCGACGTTCTCGACATCCCGGGCGTACGCGTCGATCTCGATCGCGATCACCGCGACCGGGTCAGGGTCGGACCTGGCCGCCAACGCCGCCGACACAGCAGGCCTCGCCGACACCGCCGCCGCGGCGGTCGTCGCAAACCGCGCCAGCACAGACAGTGCGGCACTCGCAGACGCCGCAGCGGCCGTCACAGATGCCAGCCGCATCACTGGCGACACTGTGGGGCTCGCCGACACCGCGGCGGCCGTCGCCGGGCTCGCGCGAGCCGTCGTCGAGCAGCTCACCGCCATCGACGCCCCCGCCGTGGTTCTCGACGCCACCCGCACGACCGTGGACACCACGGCACTCGCAGACACGGCTGGTGTGGCGCTCGAGGCCGCCCGGACCGCCGCCGACGCCCTGAGTGCCGCCGATGCCGTCACAGCAGCACTCGACGTTGCCCGCTTCCCCGCCGACACAGCCAGCTTGGCTGACGCGGTCGCGATCGAGTCCAGTTCGGCCGGTTCGGCGGACGCCTCCGACAGCCTGGGCCTGACTGACGCCGTCGCCCCTGCCGTCAACCTGGCCAGGTCGCCTGGCGACAGCCTGGGCCTGACCGACGTTGTTGTCGCCGAGACCAGCGGGGCCGGGTCCGTCACCATCTCCGACCCGCTAGGGGCTGCCGACCAGGCCGCCACGGCGGTCGCCGCGATACGCGGCGCCGCCGACTCCATCGGGCTCGCAGACACGGCCACGGCCACCACAGTCGCCGTCCGTGTCCCCGGTGACACGCTGGGCATGACCGACACAGTCTCCGCCGAGACGACCGCCGGCGGGGAGGTCGGCGCCGGGGACGGGGTCGGGCTCACCGACCTTGTGCTCGTCGAGATAGCGATTGATCGGCTGCTCGCCGACCCCTTGGGCTTGACCGATGCGGCCTCCGCCAGTGCTGGCGACAACGCCACGCCCGCCCGGTACGTGCGAATGCGGGCCTCACGGCCGTACGTCCGGCCGGCCGTGGCCCGCCCCCACATCCGAACCGGCACCGGACGGGAGTCGCCGTGATTCCAGACCTGACCGTCGGGGACTCCGAACGTCCGTGGATCGACGTCCACCCGTACGAGATCGGCTCGACCCAGGCGACCCTGGCGCTGCACTCCCCCGACGACCCGGACGAGACCGGAACCGACGTGCCGCTCGACAGCGGTGTTGAGGCCGAGGTCGACGGGCTCATGGTGCTGCGGTTCGCGGCCACCAGCCTGGTGCGGTACGCAGCGCCCCGGTGGTGGGTGAAGTCGTGGAAGATCATCGGGGTCGGCGCGAGCGAGCCGTTCGAGCGGTTCTTCGTCGCCCGGTCACCGCTGGCCGGCGGGCCGGAGTGGACACCGACCCGCGCCCGCGTCGCGTCCTATGTTCCGTCCCGGCCGCTCGTCCCCGCCCCCGACGGGTCGAACGTCGACTTGATGACATTCGATGCCACCACGCGACCGACCGGCGCCCAGGTGGATCTTCACATTGCTGACGCGGTGCGATGGGTCACCGACGCCACCGGCGAACTTGACGCGGTGCTGCACGAGTCAGCGACCGCGGTCGCCGCGATCCGCGCCGCGGCATTCGTCGAGCTCGGGTACGGCGAACGCGACAAGGGCATGCGGGACACCGCCAATCAGACGTCGGACCGGCTGTTCAAGCAGGCCGACCAGATGCTTGCCGCGCTCGCCGCCCGCAACGAGGCGCTGACCGGTGTCGACCCGGCCGTGTTCGAGGTCATGCCCGTATACAGCTTTCCCTCGCCGAGCCCGTACGGGGATCGGGACCTTCCCTAGCCAGATCAAGGAGTCCTCCCATGACCGACTACGTCGGCGTGTTCCCCACGAACGCCGCCGCTGCCCAGTTGTGCACGCCGGTCGCGGTAGCGTCCGGCGACCGAATCGACGGCGCCGACATCCTCAACGGTGCGGTGTTCATCGTCTCGGCCGGTGGCACCCCGACAAACGTCACGTTCGTCGACCCAGGCAAGACCCCGGCCGGGACGGTTGCCGGGGCGGTCACGCCGGTCACAGTCGCGGCGAACACGTCCCGCTGTTGGGGCTACCGGCAGCTGGTGGGCTACATCGACCCGGCCACGAACAAGGTCACGGCGAACTACTCGTCGACCGCAACGATCGGCGCGATGGTCGTCGGCTGACGCGACCATGGCCGCAGACCGGATACACATCGTCGACTGCGCGGCGGGAACACCACGCCCCGACTGGTGCGACCGCTGCCAAACCAGTGCTGCGCTGCTGGTCGAACTGCACGTGCTCACCGCCGAGGGCGTCAGCACTCTGGGCACGGTCCGGGGCTGCAGCAGATGCGACCCGCACCTGTTCAACCGGAAGGGATGAGCGGTGGCCGACGTCGAGTTCCGGGAGAACCGCGCTGGTGTCGCCGAGATGATGCGCTCCCCGGCGATGCTCGCCGCTATGGAGCACCTCGGAAACATCGTGCAGATCGACGCCGAACAGATCGCCGCGGTCGACACCGGCGCGTACGCGTTCGGCACGAACCACGACCCCGGCGTCACGGGTGGCGGCTTCAAGGTCGACGCCCAGGTCCGCGGCGGCGTCGCGAGCGTCATCGTCTCCAACGACGTCCGGTCTGCGCCGTCCACAAACTGGCCCCAGGGCTACCCGTACGGGATCGCACAGGAGTTCGGGAACGAGCACGTCGAGGCACGACACACGCTCGGGCGCGCACTCGACGCCCTATCCACACACATCTGAGCACGGAGGAGCCGCGATGCTCGTCACGATCGTTGTCGTCCCGAACGCTGACAACACCGACATGGACCGGGACCGCATGGGCAGGGTCGAGGATCTACCCGACGAGGTCGCGGTGCAGATGCTCCAGGCCGGCACCGCGCGGGAACCGTCCGACGACGAGCTCGACACCTACGACCGCGACCAGGAGGACGGGGCCAGCCCGGGCTCCGACTCAGACTCCGGCTCGGACACCAGCGTGACCGGCGACCAGGCCTCGGCTCAGCCAGTCGACCAAGTGGACACGCGACCCCCCACCACCCGGTCGCGGCGACGCTCAGCGGCCAAGCAGACGCAGCCGGAGCCGCTGGCGGTCAACCCGGCCGCCCTGCCTGCCGGCACCCCGGACACCGCCGGCAGCGCTGAAGCGGCTCCCGCGCCCGCCGACACGGCAGCCACGAAGCCAGACGACCAGTCCGGCGCCGCGGACACCACCACCTGACACCGATCCGCTGAGGGGACGTCGTGGCCGGCTACGTCACCGCATATGCGCTCCTCAAAGCGTTCCTCGCCGAGCTCGGCGAAACCGACCAGGTTGCCGCGTTCAAGAACGTGCACCGTCGGCCACCCGGCAACCTGGCGCACAACGTGCCGCTGCTCGTCGTCGTTCGGTTCGGTGGCACCGACGACAAGCTCACCATCGACCGGCCACGCATCCAGATCGACGTGTTCGCCTCCACCGAGGACACCGCCGAACGGCTCGGCGAGGACGTCCGCGCCGCGCTCCGGACGAAACTCCCCCGGTACATGCACGGCGGGGCAGTCGTCGGACGGGTCGAAACCCTGTCCGCGCCGCAACTCCTGCCGTGGTCCGCGTCGGCTGTGTTCCGGACCAGCGCCCGATACCAGCTGACCGTGCACCAATACGCCGGCATCGGCTGACACCAGCACCCAATTCGCACCCCGGACCGTTCCACGCGGCCGGGGTCTTTTCGTGCACCTGAAAGGACCGCGCCGTGAGCGACAACAGGAACCTGCTCGCCGGCATCAGCGCCACCGGCGCGGATGGCACCGGCCTCGTCTGGATGGCCCCCACCGGGTCGACGGCCCCGACCGACGCGACGACCGCGCTGGCCGTCGCCTGGCAGAACATGGGCGGCATCACCGAGGCCGGGATCTCGGTCAAGCAGAGCCTCTCTACGACGAAGAAGAAGTTCTACGGGTCGACGTCGATCCAGCGGACGCTCGTCACCGAGCAGGAGATGACGATCGACGTCGTGTTCGGCGAGACGAACGCCCGCGTCATGGAGGTGTTCTGGCGCAAGGCCCTCAACTCGATCACCCCGACTGCGGTCACCGGCGCGTTCGGCACCACCGGCGGCAACTACACCCGGCAGCTGTACGCGCTCGTCGCGGACATGGTCGACGCCACCAACCGGATGCGGCTGTACTTCCCGCAGGTCGAGGTCACCGCACAGACCGACCTGAAGATCGCCAACAGTGAGTCTCTCGACTGGGGCGTGACCCTCACCGCCTACCCGGACACGTCCGGGAACACCGTCTACCCGCTGTTCGCCCTGCCCAACCTCGGCTAGGAGAGCCTGTGACAACCCCCGAAACCGCGCCCGCCACCGCGGACGCTGACACGTCGGACCGCGGCGACGTCGACGCCCTGCGCGCCGAGGTCGCCGCGGAGCCGGACGCCGCCGACGAGATCGAGATCGTGCCGTTTGCCGACACCGCGGTCCGGGTCAAGCATTTCCTGGACTGGCCGGCGTCGGCGGACGATGACCTGTCGTTCGGCCGGGTCACCGCCTGGGCGAGCAAGATCCTCGCCGGGGACGACTTCGCCAAGGTGTGGGTGAAGGTCGACCCGACGAACCGTCAGGTGATCGCGTTCTTCGCCGATCTGGAGAAGGTGACCGGCATCCCTTTCGCGTCGCGGCGCGCCTTGCCGACCAGATAATCCGCTACACCCGGCAGATCGAAGGCGACCTTTTTCTCAAGGGCATCGACCTGCGGGATTTGCTACGCAAAGGCGGCGGCACGTCCCGGCTCACCCTGCGGCGCCTCGACGTGCTCCTCGACTCGCTACCCGGCGAGTCGCTCTACAAGACCGCCATCCGCAACGCACTCAGCGACGACGACCTGGTCGAGATGGCAGCCACCCCGCCAACGTCTCACGGCACCTGGTCGCACACCGACCTGCTGCTGGCGGAAGCGATCGACCGGCTCGGCGTCGTCGCCTGGGCGTTGCACGCCTACGAGAAACCACCCGAGCCATACCACCGGCCCGGGATCATTCGCGGACGCCGCCGTGCCAGATCCAACCCGGCCGTGAAAGCGATGATCGAGGCGATCGCCCGCGAACACGCCGAACTGCACAGCTACACCATCGACAACCCCAACGGATAGCCGCAGGAAGGGGGTAGTCGATGGCCGCCGAGGACGAAGGGATCAACGCAGGGACCGTATACGTCAAGGTCATCCCCGACTCCCACGGCTTCTGGGCAAGGTTCGTCGCCGACAACCAGGCCGGCGCGACAGCGGCCGGCGCCGAACTCGGCGACCGGATCGGCCGGGCGATCGCTGACCGAATCGCCCGCAGCGTCCGCGACGGCCTCGCAGACGGCGGGCGGGGCCTGCGAACCCAGGGAGGCCGGCAGGGCAACGAGTTCGGCGGCACGTTCGCCGACACGGCCCGCCGCCGGATCGAGGCAGCACTGCGGTCCCTGCCCAGACCGCAGATCGGTGTCGCCACCAACGAAGCCGAACAGCAGATCCGGGACCTGCACAACGACCTGGCCCGACTGTCGACCCGACGCGTCGGTGTCGACATCTCCTCGGCCGAGGCGCTCGCCGAAGTCCGCCGGCTGCAGACCGCACTGGACCGGGTGGCGGCGTCGTCGCCGGACGCGCAGGTGCGGGTCGACACCGCGAACGCGGCGATCGAACTGATGCGTCTGCAGCGGGAACTGGACCGGCTTGACGGCCGCCGGGCAAACGCCCGGGTTGACGTCGACTCGAACGCCGACGCCGCGGCGAATGGCATGCAGGGGCTGATCGCCGCTGCGCTCGCCCTGGGTCCGGCGATCGTGCCGGCCGCGGCGGCCGGCACCGCGGCGATCGTCACGCTCGGGTCGGCCGCACTGTCCGCGGCGCCCGCCGTCGGTGTGCTCGCCTTGGCGTTCCGCGGGATCGGCGACGCGGTCAAGGCCCTCAGCGATGCCGAGCAGGCCGAAGCGAAGACCGGGAACACCGTCGCCCAGCAGCAGAAGTCGCTGGCGTCGACCGCTGACCAGGTTCGGTCCGCGGAGGCGTCGCTGGCGAACACCCGGGCGAACGCTGAAGACGCGCGCCGCCGGTCGTTGCAGCAGATCGCCGACGCGGAACGGGCGTTTGGCCGCGCGCAGGATGAAGCCCGCCGGGCCCAGGAGAAGCTCAACGACGCCCGCGAGGAGGAGCGCCGGGCCCAGGAAGACACAGCGAACCGGCTGCGGCACAACGCCGTCGACCAGCGGAAGGCCGCCGCGGAGGTGCAGCGGCTGGAGTCGGAGTTCGCCCGGTTCGGCGGCGAGCAGACCCAGCTTGCGCTCGAAGAGGCCCGCATCCGGCAGGACGAACTTGCAGCCGGCGGCCGGCGGCTCGCCGACGAGAAGGCCCGCAACGACCGGACGGGGGTCGAGGGGTCGCGGCGGGTCCGGGACGCCCTCGACGCGGTCGCCCAGTCGCAGGAGCGGATCGCGCAAGCCGAACGGGCCATCACGCATGCCCGGGAGCAGGCTGCGTCGACGGCACGGCAGCAGGCGTTCGCGATCGCCCAAGCACAGCAGGCGGTCGCAAACGCGCAACGGTCCGCCGCGGCGGCGACCGTCGCTTCGGCGGCTACAGCCGGTTCCGCTCTGGACAAGCTCGACGACACCCTGAATCAGCTGCCGGTGTCTGGGCAGCGGTTCGCGCGGTTCCTGTTCGGACTGAAGCCACAGCTCGATGAGCTGCAAGAGACCGCCATGAACGGCGTGCTGCCGGGGGCGCAGCAGTCGATCGAGATGGTTCTGCCGTACTTCGCCGACCTGAACAGGTGGGTCGGTGCGGTCGCGGGCGGCATCGGCAACTTGGAGGTCCGGGCGGCCCGAACCTTCACCGACCCGTTCTGGCGCCGGTTCATAGCGTTCATCGGCGACCAGGCTGTTCCAACACTGAACCTGATGTATGAGGCGGGCGTCAACGTCGCCGAGGGCGGCGCCCGTATCTTGTTGCAGTTTGCGCTGGTCGAGCGGCGAGTCGGCGAGGGCATCCTCAGCCTGACCGGGCGGTTCGTCAACTGGTCGCGTGGCCTGGACCAGAACCGAGGCTTCCAGAATTTTGTCCAGTTCGTCCAGCTTGAAGGCCCCCGGGTCATGCGGCTGCTCGGCGAACTGGCGACGACTGGGCTGCGGATCACCCAGGCCTACGCCCCCGTCGGTTCTGTCGTCGTCACCGAACTGCGCATTCTCGCCCAGGTCATCAACGCGATCCCGGTCCCGGTCCTGACCGCGCTGGCCGCCGCGCTCACCGCGTACAAGACGGCCGCGCTGCTCACGGCCGGCGCGCAAGCCGTGCTCGGCTCCCGGATGGTTCAGGGCGTCGCTTCGATGGTCACCTTCCGGACGGTGACTGACGAAGCGGGCCGGGCAACGACGGGCATGCAGCGGGCACTGGGCGCCGCGTCGGGGTTCATGGGCGGGCCGTTCGTGGCTGCGCTCACCGTCGTGGGCCTGGCGATCGGCTATTTCGTTGCGGAAAGCCAGAAGGCAAAAGCGCAGATCAACGACATCCGTCAGGGTGCGAGCCAGTACGCCGAGATCCTCAAAAACGGGCTGACGCCGGCGGCAACCGAGCAGGCGTCGGCGCTGCTGCGCCAGAATGCCGCGCTGCGGGGCCTGGTCGACGCGTCCCGGGACGCGGGGGTCGCGACGGAGACGCTGGTGCGCGGTCTCAACGGTGACCGCCAAGCCCGCGCGGAGGTCATCCGGGCGCTCGACGAGCAGATCCTGCGTGAGAAAGTCGCCGCCGGCGAGGCCCGGAAGGGTGCCGACGCGGAGAACGCGGCGTCTCGGAAACACCTGGACCGGGCCGACGCCCTGTCGAAGATGCGCGACGCATTCACGCAGTCGAACGACGCCAACGCCGAAGCGAACCGACTGACGGAAGAACTGCACGCGGAGCAGTCCGCGATGAACCAGATTTTCCGGGACGCGCCCGGGCCGGTGAGGTCGCTCGCCGACGCGTATCAGGTCCTCGCCGACCGCACGTCAACAGCGGCCGACAAGGCGACCGCGCTCAAGCAGGCCGAGGATGCATTGTTCGGCGCGGCCCGCGACGCCGACGAGGCGGCGGTTGCGCAGGCGCGGGCGGTCCAGGCGGCGAACAAGGTGCTCGACGATCGGGCGACGATCACCGGGAAAGGCGCGAAGCAGCTCGACATCAACACCGAGGCGGGTTTGCGGCTGCGGGAAAGTCTCCGCGAGCAGCTGAACGCGATCAACGCGACATACCGCGCGAACGTCGCGAACGGCATGTCGGTCGAGGAAGCGACCCGGAAACACCAAGCTGAAATCGACAAGCTTCGGGCGAAAACGGCACAGAAGGGCGTCGACCAGAAGGCCACCGAGAACCTGATCCGAATCTACGGGCAGGTGCCGACGTCAGCCACGACCGACGTGTCGATCCGTGGCATGCAGACCACGAAGGCCCAGCTCGACGAACTGCTGGCCTACCAGTTGGCGCTGCGTACGGGTATCACCCTCGGCGAGGCCCGCGACAAAATCGCACCGCAGGTCCGGGCGCCGAGCGGCCCCGGCCAGTCCCGGGCAGGATATCTGCACACCGGCGGCCCGGTCGTCGGACCCGGGACGGGCACCTCCGACGACGTGCCCGCCATGGAACGCACTACCGGCGCGCCGTTCTGGCTGTCCAATGGCGAGTTTGTGCAGCCGGCCGCGTCCGTCGACTACTACGGCCAAGGCTTCATGGAGGCCATCCGCCGCCGGGCACTACCCCGGACGACGGCCCCCGGCTACGCCGACGGCGGACTCGTCCAGCAACTGCTCACCGAGCACTACCCGTTCCCGACCACCGTCGAGAACACGCGCATCCCGAGCCGGGGCGACGTCGCCGCAGCGGTCGCCCGCGCCATGGCCAGCAGTTCCGGTGGCGGGTTCCCGCCGTGGCCGAGGTCACCCAGCGCGTCGCGTGGCGACTCGGGCGTGTGGCGGCAGGTCGTCGCACTGATCAAGGCCACCGGCCCGCTGAGCGGCAGCTTCGGCAACGCGTACCGGCCCGGCGACCCGCTGTGGCACGGAAGTGGGCGCGGAGTCGACTGGATGGGCTACAACCAGGACGCCCTCGCCACGTTCCTTGCCGCGCGCCGCCCGCTCGAGCTGATCCACCGCACGAAGACCCGCGACTACGCCTACACCCGCGGCGTCAACAAAGGCTCGTTCAACCCGGCGTTGATGGAGGCGCACCGCAACCACATCCACATCGCCATGGCGCTCGGCGGTCTCGTCAACTCGCTGCCGTTCGGCGTGTACGACTCCGGCGGCCGCCTCCCCCAGGGGCTCAGCCTGGCCTACAACGGCACCCACGGCGGCGAGCTCGTCCAGACCAACGCGCAGGAGCGGGCATCCCTCGCCGCGCACGCGCCGGAGTTCAACGTGGTCCTGTCCGCTGCCGACCCGCAGCTGAAGGCCCTCGTGTCGATGATCGACGTCCGGGTCGAACGCAAAACCGGGGAGATCGCCCGCCAGATCAGCGGCGGCGTCAGGGCCTGACGACCTACGTCCGCACCCAGTTTCCGCAGCCGCGGGTCACGAGCGTCTCATCACCTTGTTGCACCGTCACCCTCGCCGACCTGGCTCCGGTGATGAGGTTGTTCGCCAAGATTTTTCCGCCGCGGTTGCGTTCCCAGTAGCAGTCGCTCACACCGCCGGTCGTCTCGTACGTGCCGGGCTTGACATCCTCCGGGACCAGGTGCGCGCCGTCGGTGAACCCGGCCTGCGCCCGCCGCCATGTCGGCAGGAACTGGGGGCAGTCCTGCAGGTCCGCCTCCTCGACCGTGCCCTTGTTCTCGATCAGCATGTCAAGCAGCGCATCCCCTGACGCCTTCGACGCCTGGCACGCGTCGACCGCGAACGAGGTCTCACAGCCCTCGCGCGCATAGTCAAGGACACCACTCTTCGCCGGGTCACAGTTCCGCCAGGTCAGCGGCGACCGGCTCGGTGACGGCGTGTAGCTCGGCACGACAACACCCGGGCCGGGGCTATAGACACCCGGGGCGCTCGAGGTGCCATCAGCGGTTTTCGCCGAGTCGGGGCCACCACAGCCACCGGTCCCGCCAATCGCGAGGACAGCAACCATCAGAATCGTCGAAGGGCGGGCACGCATGTCGTTGTACGTTGCCCCAGACCGGCGTCAGCGAACAGTCCCCGGCCGGTTACAGTCAGTCGGCGTTCGGCGCCATCGACTGGGCCGTCCGGCCCCGGTGTAGCCGTGTGGACTGTCTCCAGCCGGTTCGCGGCCGCCCTCAGCCAATCCCACCAGGTGATCAGCCGCGTCGACGCCTGGCGCGGCGGTACCCTCCTCGGCACCATCGACACCTCCGAAGGCAGCGTCAACGTCACCGCCCGGAACCGGGTCCGGCGCACCGCCGAACTCGTCGTCCCCGCAAACCTGTACCCGACCGAACCCGCCGACCTGCTCTCCCCGTACGGCACATACCTGCAGGCGTGGCGTGGCATCGACTACGGCGACACCCAAGAACTCGTGCCGATCTTCTACGGCCGCGTCGACGCCATCGACGACAGCGACCAGTTCGACGCGCAGATCGAAGTACGGTGCTCAGACCGGATGGCCGACGTCAACGACGCCCGCTTCGAAACCCCCCGGGCCGCACCGACCGGCACCACCATCGTCTCCGCCATCACCACACTCCTGCTCGAGGCCTGCCCCGACGCCAGCGTCAACGTCGCCGCCGGAGTCGACCAGACATCCACCGTCCCGTCCGGGCTCATGTGGGACATCGACCGCGGTAAAGCCGTCGACGACCTCGCGACGTCGATCGGCGCCGAAGTGTTCGCCGTCCCGAACGGCAGCGGCTTCCACATCCGGCGGGTGCCGACCTTGTACGACGCGCCGCAGTGGACGGCGAACGAAGGCACGTACGGGACGCTCGTCACCGCCGGGCGCAGCGTGTCCCGTGACGGCGTCTACAACGTCGTCGTCACAATCGTGGAGAGGGCAAACGGCGACCTGCCGCTCCGGTTCGTCGCCGAGGACGCCAACCCCGCCTCCCCGACCTTCGTGGGCGGCCTGTTCGGCCGGGTGCCGCGATTCCTGCGCAACCCGCTCGTCACGAACGCCGCCCAAGCCGAAGCGGCCGGGTATGCGCTGCTCGCCAGGTCGGTCGGCGCGACCCGCACCCGCAACATCACGTGCGTCCCTAACCCGGCGGCGGAGGCCGGAGACGTCATCACCGCCGTCGTCGCCGGCGCCGCCGAGACCCACATCGCGGACACGTTCACGCTGCCGCTGCACCCCGACGGTGGCGCCATGACCGTCGGCACCCGCTCCACCAAACCAGACGCCGGTGACCTGTGAACCGCCGTACCTTCCTCACCCTCACCGGACTGATTGGAGGTGCCGCCGTGGCCGGGATCGCTGAAACCCTCGACTCGGCGCCGGAGCCCGCCCGGCTGCGCACGGGGCGCGTCACCAAGCTCCTCGGCGCATCACAGGTCGTTGTCGACATCGGCCGCAGCGAACTCGTCGACATGCCATGCCTCACCCAGTACGAGCCGATCCTCGGCGACATCGTCCAGATCATCCAGCAGGGCTCCGTGCAGGTTGTTCTCGGCCGCACGTCACCGATCGCCGGCGACAACGTTCTCACCAACCCCTCGTTCGAACTGGACTCGCCCGGGTCGCCGCCGTCGTACTGGACGCCGGTGATCTCCGGCGCGTCATCGAACGTGAAGGTCGACCTCGCGAGCGGCTGGGGGTCGATCACCGGCACGAAATGGCTGGAGATCAACCAGCAGGGCGCCGGCGAATCGGTGGTGTACGTCGTCTCCGAAGCGATCCCGGTCCTTCCGGGCGAGTTGTGGACCGCTGCGGGCTGGGTGGTGAACTCGCCGCTGACTCTCGACGGCGGGTTCTCCGAGATTTACCTGTCTTGGTACAAAGACCCCACCTCCATGTACCCGTCCACGGCGGTCGGCGACACGGTCATGCAGGGTGTCGTGTTCCCGCCCGGCGGTACCTGCTCCTGGTTCCTGCTGCGGCAGTTGATCGGTGAGGGTGCTGTCGTCCCCGACGGCGTCGCCTACATGCGGGTCGTGCTGGTCTCGTACCTGGCGGACGACCTGGGTGCGTCCGCCTACTGGGACGGCATCGTGTGCCGGAAGCTCCGCGGGGTCTAGGTGGCTACCGGACTCGCCGCCACGGCGCAGCAGCAGTACGCGCGGGTACAGCTGCAGTTGACCTTCACCACGGTCACGTCCGCGACCGTGTCACGGGTGCACGCCGACGGCACCGTGTGGCCGGTGCGTGCCGCGGCACCGGCGCTGGTGGCGTCGACGACGGGTGTCGGATGGGTCGGCTACGACCATGAGGCGCCCCTCGACCAGCCGGTCACATACCGGGCCACGTCGACACAGGACCCGGCTGTGGTGGCGTCGAACCCGGTGACGGTCGCATCCGACCCGGCCCGGGTCGGGTCGATGATCTGGCTCACCCACCCGCTCAAGCCGTCACTGTCCCGGCTGATCACCTGCACCGGCATCGGCGCCCGAACCCGGAAAGCGCGGGACAGCATCCTGCCGATCATCGGCCGCGCGGATCCGGTCGCGATGACCGGCGCACGGCTGTCCCCGGTCGCCGAGATGACGCTGCTGACGACCACCCTGGCCGAAACCGCCGGCCTGGCGGCGCTGCTCGCCGACGGCGCCACCCTGTGCGTGCGTTGCCCCGGCTCGTGGGGCCAGATGTGGTTCTACGCGGCTGTCGGCGACGCCGTCGACGAAGGCCCGGCGGGTGTCGGCCCGAACCAGGACCGCGAGTGGCGGCTTCCCTTCACGCAGGTCGCCGCCCCGGCCGGTGTCGGCAACGGCGCGATCGGCATCACCTACGCCGACGTCCTCGCCACCTACGGCACCTACGAAACGCTGCGCACCGCCCGGTCGACGCCACTCAACGCCAACCCCTTCTTCGAGACGGACGCGAGCAGTTGGACGCCGACCGGCGGCACGTTCGCCCGGTCGACCGCGCAGGCACACCAAGGGGCAGCGTCCGGGCTGCTCACACCCAACGGCGTCAGCGGCTCCGTGCTGGTGCTGTCGGAATCCGTTCCCGTCGTTGCCGGCGCCCAATACCGGGCATCGGCGTGGGTGCGGTCCGCCGCCACCCGTGGCGTCGACATCGCCGCCTCCTGGAATGACGCGAACGGCGCGTTCCTCTCGGCGAGCACGGCAGCGGTGACGGCTACCGCAGGCACGTGGACGCAGATCGAGGTGATCGCGCCCCCGCCCGCAGGGGCGAGCACGGCACAGCTGCGTGTCCGCATGACCGGCACCCCGCCGCCGAGTAACACCCTGCACATCGACGAGGCGTCATTCGTCGAACTGTTCACCTACAGCTCGATCATCACCTGACTGGGAGGGCGCGTGCCGAACACACTGCTACAAGCGATGCCGTACCCGGCCGCATCCGCAGCCGCCGACGTCCCCGCCGACCTGCAGGCTCTCGGTGTCGCTGTCGAGAAACGCCTCGTAATGGTGTTCGCGTCGTCGGCGGCGCGCACCTCGGCGTTCGCCGCCGCCGGGATCAGCGCCACCGAGGGCATGCTGTGCTGGCTGCAGGCCACCAAAGCGTTCGAACGCCACGACGGCACAGCCTGGCAGCGCCTCGACTGGAACACCAGCTGGGGTGTGATCGGCGGGCAAAGCTATCCCGGGTCCGGCAACCTCGCGATCGGCATCATCAGCGAGGGCTACACGAATATGTCGTCGGGTGCCGTCACCACTGTCGCCGGGCGGCGCTACCGCATCAACTGGAGTTGCGTCGTCCAGATCGGCGTAGCGGGGTCGTCGGCGGTGGTCACGGTTCGGGACGGCACCTCGACCGGTGCGCCGCCTATCGCAACCCCGGCCGCCTCCCCGATTCCTGCCGTCTCCGGCAGTTGGACAGCGCAGGGATTCGCGACATACGAGCCGGGCAGCACCGGAGCGCACACGTTCGGCCTGACCGGGCTGTGTTCGCCGTCCGGGGCGGTCAACTTCATTCGAGGCGCGCAGGCGTACGTCGAGGTCGTCGACATCGGCCCGTCCGGCAAGGTCCCCGCACAGTAGCCAGCCTCGAGAAAGGTGGCACCGCCATGCCCACGTACGCGCAACTACAGGCCGAGTCGTGGTGGGGCCGGGAAATCGTCACGCCTGAGCTGCGGTGGCTCGGCGACGAACTATGCCGCCGCACCGGCCGACCACGAGACGCCGCAGGCAACAAGGGAAATAACGTCCACCTGCGCGGCGCCCACCGCAGCCAGGAGTGGAACCTCAACTCCCGCTACAGCACCAGCCGCACCTACACCACCCAGAGCGGGCTGACGGCGGCGCAGGCGCGGCACATCGCAGGTTTCGATTTCACGCCCGGCAGCCCCGAGGACATGATCGCCCAGTCCCGGCGGCTGATGGCGGCGGTCAAGGCGGGCGTCCTCGAGGAGGTCCGCGAACTGTACTGCAACGTCGACGGGGACAAGGTCGTCGACGGCTGGGACAACGTGCGGAACCGGGCCGCCACCTCGGACTCGTCGCACCTGTGGCACTGGCACCTGACCATCGACCGGCGGCACTGCGCCGATCGGGCGCTGATGGAGCGCATCGTGGCGATCGCGCTCGGAGACGTGGAGGACGACATGCAACTCAGCGACCGCACGAAGCTCGGCATCGACGTCGAGCAGATCTTGGTGGACACGTGGGCCGCCGCGCTGGCGGACCGGGACCCGGCGAACGAGTACCGGCCCGACATCGACCGTTTCAAGTTCCCGAACTGGAATCTGCGGATCCACAACAAGCTAGCCGCGCTGGAGGCGTCGCAGGCCGCCGCGAACGCCGCCGACGAGGTCCGCGACAGGGCGACGCTCGCCGCAATCCAGGGCATCGCCGCCGCGACCGGCGCCGACCCGACGCCGATCATCAACGAGGTCCGCGCGGTCCGCGACGAGGCCCGGACGAAGTTCGCCGAGCTGCTGACCCGGGCGGCGTCGGCCGAGCAGCGCGCCGCCGCCGCGGAGGCCGAGGTGAAGCGGCTGCGGACGGCGCTCGCCGCCGGCGCCAAGGCCGAAGCCGACGCGATCTCCGGCACCTGACCCGTGGTGGCCGTCCAGCCGCCGGTGCAGTGGCGCCGGGCCGCAGGCTACTACGCTTGGCGTAGCCTGACCGCCGCCCTGATTGTCCTCGTCGTCGGCTGGGACGCCGTGAGCTTGACGTTCTTCCCCGACGTCGGGTTCCGTTCCAACGCCTACACCTTGCTGCGCAACGTCAGCCCGTGGGGCATGGAGGGCTACGGCCCGCCACTCATGGCGTTGTTTCTGCTGTCGGTGTACGCCTATGGCCGGCACCGCGGCGGCACCGGCCACTCGTATGTGCTGCTGCGGCTCACGCTGAGCGCTGTCGCGGTCTGGTACACGGGCTGGACGGCGGGCATCATCGGCAGCTGGCTCCTCGTCGGGGAGATCAGTTCACTGGGGATCGGGAAACTGCTGTTCATCGCCGTCACCTGCATCATCCTCGCCCGGCTCACGCCCACGTCGCTCCCACCGCGGAAGGGGTGACCAGTGTGGCTGGCTCCCGTGATCGCCGAGGCGGCGCCGGTGTGGCAGCAGTACATCGCCCCGGCGGTCATTGCGCTGCTGGCGTCGGTGGTGGCCGCTTTCTTCGCGATGCGGGGCACGTTCCGCACGGCGGGCGTCGCGCGTGAGGTCGAGTTCGACCGTCAGGTCGACGCGGATCGGGCCGCGTTGCGGGCGGAGCGCGACAAGCTACGCGCTGATCTTGAGGTGATGACAGCGGACCGCGACCGGTATCGGGAGATGCATGCCCAGCTGCGGCTGGATGTGCGCGCCGCCGGCCTGAACCCGGATCGGCTCGTGCCTGATCGGCGGGGAAGGGACGGCGACGATGCGGCACGCGACGCCTGACGACAACACCGAGAAGCTGCATCCGGTCGCCACGGACCAGCCCGGCCTGATCCTGCACAACCCATACCGGAAGCTACGGCAGATCGCGGTCGTCTACGCCCTGCTGCCGCTGCTGTGCGCAGGGGTCGGCGGGTGGATCGCGACGCAGATCGCCTACACGCGTGCGGCCGACCATACGGACGCCCGGATCGAGGCACTCGAGCGGGACCTGTCGGAGAGGCGGACCACGAACCAGCAGGCGAACGCGGAACGGGATCGGCAGATCGCCGAGCTGCGCCGGCTGGTGTGCATCCTCGCCGACCACGCCCAACCCAGGGATGGGCAGATCGAGCAGGTCAGGGGCACCTACGGCTGTACCGGCGGCCCGTATCCGGTGCCGTCGGTGAGCACCGCACCACCCGCGCGGCCGGGGCCGGGCCTGTCACGGACCACGGCCGGCGCACTGCCACCGGCGGTCAGGTCGTCGCCGGCGCGGGCTCCGTTGCCGTCTCCGGCTGGGCGTCCGCCGTCGCCGAGCCCGGCACCGTCGGGCGGACCGCTGCTGTGTATCGACCTGCCGCTACTCCCGCCGATCTGCCTCTGACCGGCCGAGGTCCCGGAGCCGCGCCCGCCGTCGCATGCTGGTCGGCATCCAGTTCGGCTGCCCGGCCCGGTGGATGGCGATCTGCAACGCCAGGTCGAGGTCGGCGCCGGCGCGTTCGAGGATCGTGAGGCTGTCGGCCTGGTACTGGTGGTCGCCTGCCACGTATGCGGCGGCGGCATGCGACAGGACCAGCCGGCGCCGGTCGGGGTCGATCGCGGCGAGTTCGGCGGCGATCCGCTGGAGCGCTTCGGCTGGCGTCTGCCCGAGATGCAGCGTGCAGTTCTCGGCGACCCCGGTGATGCGGGCGACCGCGAGTCCTTCCGGCCGCGACAGTCGACCCACCTGCAGTTCGTCCGCCGCCATGACCAGCAGTTTCGCACACACGTACGGACAACGTCGGCGGTTCGCCCGAACAGGGCAGCGTACCGCCGACCACCGACAGTTTCCGTCTCCGCCCAACGCACAACCCGAAAGACGCACGTGGCACACCGCGCAACCCCAGCCCGCTCCCCCGATAGGAGACCGCCCATGTGGGCCAAGTACGGCAAGACCCTCGCCGCAGCCCTGGTGCTCGTCGTCACCGCGGTCCAGGCCGCCCTGTCCGACTCGCGCCTCAGCGACGTCGAGGGCGTCCAGATCGCGATCGCCGCGACGAACGCCGGCCTCATCTACCTGGTGCCGAACACGACCCGCTACCCGTGGGTGAAGCTGGCCCTGTCGGCGCTGCTCGCGGTGCTGCAGCTGCTCACGACGCTGATCATCGACGGGGTGTCGTCGGCGGACGTGTCGGCGCTGTTCCTTGCTGCCCTGCTCGTGCTGTCCGGTGTGGCGCCGTCGCAGTCCGGCGGGCAACAGTCGAGCGGCGATGCACGCCGGGACGCGCTGGCGGAACTGTGAAGACGCTCGTCGGCTCGTCGGAGCCGCAGCGGCCCCGCAACGGGGTGACGTGGCGGGTGAACACGACCACCACCGTCGGCGACGTCGCTTGGCTGCGGCTGGACATCAAGCGATAGTCTGACCTCGCGGCCGGCGCCTTCCGGCCGCGCCAAGCATTCGGCCCCACCTCGGTCCTCGCGGATCGGGGTGGGGCCGTTTCGTCGTGCCCGGCGGTCAGCGCCTGATGTCGACCGGGGTCATGTAGATCTCGCTGCCACTTCGGAAGCGGATCTTCACGCCGGGTTTCGTGCGGCCGTCCGCCGGGCCCTCAACCTCCACCGCGGTCGGCGGCAGGTCAGCGGCCAGCACGTCCCGCATCAGATCCTCGACCGGCCGGGCGCCGTCCACCCCATGTGTTGCGCTGGGTGCGCCCTTGACCGCGTCGAGCCGGGCAACGTTCACCGCGTGAGCAGCCTGCTCCGCCTCGGTGGCGACCGGATCGCCGGTCCCGGAGCCCTTGGTGAGCCGGACCGTCGCGGCACTGCCCCGGGTCCGAACCAAGATCCCATAGAGGAAGCCGACCCCGGCCTCCTGGAACGTCCTGACCTCGGCGCCAGCCTGCTCCAGCCGCGACTTCAGCAACGCCTCGAACGTCACCAGTTCCATGTCCCCACCTCTCGACGGCCGACCCTAGTCGGTGACCAGGAGCAGCGCACCGCACGCCACGGTGACGAGCAGCACGGCCAGGCGCCGGTCACGCCTACGACGCAGCCGCAGCGCCGGGACGAGTGCGGTCAGCGCGGCGGCCACGATCGGGTAGGTGCGGCCCGCCGCATCCACTGCCGCGATCGAAGCGTCAGCCCACCACAGCAGGACCGTCGCCGCCAGCCAGCCCGCCGTGAGCCCGGCCGCCCAGTTCCGGCGGCGACGCCACCGCAGAGACAGCTTCGGCCGGCGCACCGTGGATGCCGGCGCCGAACCGGGACGAGGTGCCGGCCACCGCCGCACCGGCAGCCCCTTCGCCCGGTCCCGCGCATCGCGGTCCTGCCGCTGCCGCCAGATCGGGATCCGCGCCGGATTGTCGAGGTTCCCGTCGTGGTTCATCCGCGGCCCAATCCGCTGGATGTGGAACAGCTCCCGCTCGTCGAGTTCGGCGTCGGTCCACATGCCCTGCTCGATGACGAACGCGTCCCCGACGATCAGGTCGGAGAAGGGTCGCTCGTCGCGGTGCTGCCGTTCCCTGCTCAACAGCTGCTGGCGGGTCTGCCCGACGTAGTCGACGTGGACCTGGCCGGTGGCCGGGTCGAGGATGTTGACGCCGTAGACGATCCCGGGCCGGCGCACGTCAGCGCGCTGGCCCGGGATGTGGCGAAACGTCTGGGTCACAGGATGAGCCCCGGGGCGAGCGCACCGACGGGCTCGACGGGCACCTCGAGCACGTCACGGTCGGCCGGGTCTTCGTCGCGGGGCAGCCATCCCCACGGCTCCCCGGACGGCTTCCAGCCTGCGGCGTTACACACGACCATGATCGCCTGCCAGGGCAGCCGGCCCGGCACGCCCGTCCACGACACCATCTCGGCCGCATGCCGGACGTCGCCGAGGCGGACTGGCCCGTCGGGCAGGGCGATCGTCGAGTCGACGGTCAGCCACCGGTCGTGCAGGGTGACCTGCGCGATCGTGGTCATGCCGCCACCTGCCCTCGGCCGAGCTTGTCGACCCGAACCCCGCAGGCGCCGCAGTACAGCCAGCGGTCCTTGCGACGTTCGGTGACCGCCACGTCGTCGGCCGGGCAGACCGGCGCCCATTCCACGCCGGTCCACTCGAAGTCGTACGGGGCGCTGGGGTCGATCCAGCGTTCCCCGACCTTCCGCAGCGCCGTCACTGGAACACCTGCCAGTACCTGCGCCCGTCGACCAGGAGCGTGTCCGCCGGGTCACCAAGCACGGCCTGCGCCGCGTCCTCCGCGGTCGCCCACCGGCACGGCACGCCACCAGGCAGGTGCAGCCAGCCATCCCGGGGGTGCGTCGCCTCCCAGCCGGCGCCGGTGTCCCGCAGCACCCAGGCGCCGTCGCCGGGAATGTCAGAGACGATTGAGTACGTGCCGTCGACGTGCGGGCCGCGGACGTTCGGGCCGTCAAGCGCGTTCATCGCGCAGCTCCATCACCCGGTTCGATCGACGTCACGGTGACGTTCGTGGCGTCGCCGTGGCCGGCCGCGAGACGCCGGGCAACCTCGTCCGCGTCAGCCATGCCGATCGGCCGGTCAACATCGATCACGGCGCGCCCGTGGTGAGTGGTCATCCACTCCTTCTGCTCGATCGGCATGCTGCCGATCAGGTGCGACCAGTCGGCCATCTTGTCGTAGCTGTAGTGAACCGTGTAGCGGTGCATCATGGTGACGCCCTCCTTCCTGATGGCTGGTTGGGTGCTCCGGGCCCGCCGACTGCTGCCAGGCGAGGGGCGGGCCCGGAGGCGGTGCTACTTGTCGTCGCGGTCGTCGTCCGTGCGGCGGTCGTCACGCCGCTCGTCGTGCCGGAAACCGGACTTGGCCCAGTACGCCTTCGTCTTCTCGTCGGTCCAGTACGTCGAGGAATGCGGGTCCCAGCCCTCGATCGCCTCGTGATCCCACATCGTGTCGCTCATTTCGATCCCCTCTCGGTTGGATGGTCTTGCGGACGGCCGGCCGCCACGTCGAGGCCGACCGGTGGTGCTACCTGCTGATCAGGTAGTCGATCGCCGCGTCGGCAGACTCGAACACCCTGGTCTGGCCGTCGCCGTCGAAGATCGTCCGTTCGCCGGGGCCGTCGTTCACGGCGATCCAGCCCCTGTGCGAGTTCCACACCCGCCAGTTCCCGGACCCGTTGATGACCAGCGCCGACCCGTCCGGGTTCCGGAACACCTTGGTGCTCATTCCGGCACCTCCAACGCGGCCAGCGCCTCGTCACGGGTCGCGAACACCCGCGTGTACGACCGGTGCCGGTCACCGCCGTCGTGCATGTAGCCCTGTTCGGCGTTCCACGCCACCCAGCCGCCCTCCTCCTGCCGGATGTGCCAGTCGTCGACGCTCTCGTCGCCCGGCAGGATCACCGAGCCGTCCTCGTTGACCACGTAGTTGCTCATCGCACTCCCCTCTATCGGCCCGGCGGACCTACGCCGCGAGCTCGTCTGTGTCTGCGGGCAGAACTGCGGCACGCGCCGCAGCAGCCCGATTCCGGCCGGCGTCGGTGACCCGGTAGTCGCCCCACGCCGACCCGCTCTTGACCCGGGACACCAGCCCGTCGTCGGCGAGCCGCTGCGTGATCCGGGACAGCTGCGGCTGCGACGGGGCGCCACCGCGGGCAGCCCACACCGGGTGCCCGGCGATCCGCGCCGACGAGCATCCCGGCTCCGACGCGACAATCGCCAACACCACATCCGCCGACACGGCGGGCTTCGGCGCTTCCCGAACCGGCCGGGCCGCCTGAGCGGTCGAGGCCATCGGCGCGCCGGCGTACGACGGCCAGTCATCCGCCTGGTCCCGCCAGTGCGCGACGATCGCCTCGATCTCCCCATCGGTAACCAGGGCACCCTGGACTCGGATCGGCTCCGACGCGCCCATCGGCAGGAACAGCGCGTCTCCGCGGCCCAGCAGCTTTTCCGCGCCGGGCCTGTCGAGAATCACCCGCGAGTCCGCCAGCGACGACGTGGCGAACGCCAGCCGCGACGGCACGTTCGCCTTGATCAGGCCGGTGACGACGTCGACGCTCGGCCGCTGGGTGGCCAGCACCAGGTGGATGCCGGCGGCCCGGGCCAGCTGGCCCAGCCGGACCATCAGATCCTCGATGTCCGCGTCTTCGTCCTCGTCGTCCCGGCGACGCTTCGCGGCCTGCGCCGCGACCATCATCAGGTCGGCGAGCTCGTCGACAATCGCGAGCAGGTACGCCATCCGTGCGGTGCCGGATGCCTCGGCCTTGCGGTTGTAGTCGTCGATGTTCCGCGCGCCGGCCGCGACGAGCTGGTCGTAGCGGCCGTCCATCTCGCGGACCAGCCACTCCAGCGCGTCGACCGCCTTCCTCGGGTCCGTGACGACCGGCCGCACCAGGTGTGGGATGCCGTCGTACTGGGTGAGCTCAACCCGCTTCGGGTCAATCAGCAGCAGCCGCACCTCGTCCGGGGTGGCCCGGGTCAGCAGCGACACGAGAATGCTGTTGAGGCAGCACGACTTGCCTGCGCCGGTGGCGCCCGCGATGAGGATGTGCGGCATCTTCGCCAGGTTCGCCACGACATAGCCGCCCTCGATGTCCTTGCCGAGCGCGACCGCGAGGGGGTGCTGTTCGGCGCGGGCAACCGCCGAACGGAGCACCTCGGCGAGGGTGACGTCCTCGCGATGCCTGTTCGGCACCTCGATACCGACGACGGGCTTCCCCGGCACCGGGCACATGAGCCGCACGGGCACGCCGCCGACGGCAACAGCGAAATCGTCGCCGAGCTTCAGGACGTGTTTCACGGAGGCGTTGCCGGCCAACTGCACCTCGTAGCGGGTGATGACCGGGCCGCGGACGTGCCCGACGACGTGGGCGTCGACGCCATGCTTGGTCAGGACTTCCTCGATGACGGGCGTGTGTTCGCCGCCGACCGGTGTGGACTTGTCACCGGCGGCGGGCCGCTCTGATGCCGGCGCTGGCTGGACCGGCGGCGTCGCCGGGAGGGCTGGCAGCCGCTCGTCCTTGGACTCCTCGACGGGTTCTTCTTCCGGTTCGTCTTCGACCGGCGTCGGGGTCGTCGCGGGCGGTGTGCTGCGCTGCTGGGTGAGTTCGTGGAGGCGGCGCCGTTCTTCCCACAGCCGGGCCCAATGCCCGCGGCACACGACCCAGGTCAGCAGTGCCGCGGTGAGGAGTTCGACCTCGAGCAGCACCGCACGGCCGCCGGTGGCGCTGACGCCGAGCACGGCGAGCATGATGAGCCACAGGCCGTAGGCGAGGGCGGCGGCACCGACCTGGCGGGCGTTGTCGCGGGCGCGGCGCCCGATCGCTCGGCCGGCGAAGTCCTCGACGTCGCCGGCGTGCTTGGCCCGCCCGTACTGCACCCGGTACGTGACCAGGTACGCGGCGGGTGCTCCGGCGACGATAGTCAGCCAGCCGGCGGCGGCGGCCGCGAGGCGGTGCTCGGCGGCGAAAGGCAGCCCGGCCACGATCAGGGCGAGCGCGGCGAAAACGGATGGGCGGTGCTTGCGGGTTTCGGCCGACCAGTGCCGCAGCCGTCGGACCAGCCACGCACGGCTGGCGGCAGCGTGCGCCTTGGCCGCGTCGTTGGCCTGCTGCTTCCACCCGTCGACGGTGGTTCGTGCCCAGTCTTTCGCCTGCTCCCGCAGGGGTGCCTCGTCTTGGCTGGTCATGATGCACCTCCGGCGATCGCGTGGACGAGCGTGACGACAGCGGTCACGACGATGAGCACGACGGCGACACCGGCGAGCCGGGCTGGGGTGGCGAACAGGCGCGACACGAGGTGTCCGGCCTCGGGGACGGTCGGGGCTGCGGCCGCGAACGGCCAACCGGCCCGGACGGCGTCGATCACCTCGCCGATATGCTGTGACAGAAAGTCACCGATCACCACTTGCGCCGGACGATCATCCTCGTGTATCACGCGCGTGACACAGGCGCGGGTGTCACGCGGTTCAGCCCCGCCACCACCAGCGGATTCGGCATCACCCTGGGGCGCATGCATGAATGCATGCCTGTCACGCTCGGTCACCGGATTGCCTTCGCGTTCATGGAGTCGATGAAGGAGATGAGGTCGTCGAGGCTGCCGCCGTTGGCCAACTCGGACCGCAGCCAGGCCAGCACCTGCATCTCCCGGCGGCGACCCTCGGGGGCCTTGTCGATGCGAGCCCGGTGGGCAGCGCGCCGCTTGGTTGCCTTCGGGGCGCGCTGCACCTCCGCGAACGTGCTGGTCACTTGGTGCTGCCCTTGACCGTGCTCTTGTCGTTCATGTTCTGCTGGTACTGCTCGAACTGGTTGCCGGCGGCGTCGGTGAAGACACCCCAGTTCACAACCGTGACCAGCAACAGCATCGGCAGGAGCCGAGCCGCAACGAACGCGAACATGTCCGGCTTCCGGTCGCGGATGATGTCGATGACGGTGCCGCCGGCCAGGCCGAGGAACGCGAACACGGCGCCGACGACGAGCCATTCCCAGCCGAACTTGCCCATGACCGGCCAGAACGCCACCGACCAGCACAGGCCGCCGAGGGTGTAGAGCACGAACGCCATCCAGTGCTGGAACAGGACGACACCGGACACCTTCTGCTTCTCGCCCTGCCCGCCCGGACCAGCGGCGGCGGGCGTGCTCGCCGCCTTCTTCGGCCGAGTCTTGTGGCCGAGGTACTCGAAGCCGAGCGCGATGACGATGCTGAGGATCGAAACTCCGAACATGATCAGTTCCCTTCCTGGGGGTTGGTGCCGGGAAGCAGCCCGGCTTCCTGCATGAGTGCCTTCGCCTTCGGCGCGCCGACGTTCAACAGCCGCTGCACCTCGCGGATCGATGGCGTCTTCCCGGACGCAGACGCGTGCTTGAGCAGACGCGTCACGTCGGGGCCCTGCCGCGTCCGGCCGGTGCCACCGGAGGTGCGTTTGAGCGGAAGCGCTGAACGCGTCTGGGTGCGCTTCAGTGCCGCATCCGAAACCGCGTCCCCCAGCGCCTCCCCGGCCGCGTCTCCGAACGCGCCCTCGGGTGCACCCGTGGACGCGTCCGGGACGCGGTCATCAGGTGCGTCCAGACGCGCATCCAACGCGTCCCCGGATACGGCCGGAAGTGCGTCCGGAACGCGCCCAGCAACCGCATCCAGGTGCGTCCGAAGTGCGTCCGGCGACTGCGCCCGAAGTGCGCCTGTCGGGTGCGCCTGCGAGTCGCTGACCAGCGCTTTCGGGTTCAGACGCGCAGCCACAAGCGCGGTCAAACCCGTGTAGTCGGCGTCCTCCTCCAGACGCACCGCGATCTCGTTCAGGTCGTACACGGCAAGCGCGATCCGGGCCGCGTGCGGATCCGCGTTCCGGCGGATCTCCTCACCGACCACAGTCGCGATCGCCTTCGAACGCACCTTCCGGGTGCGTTCCGCACGCGCCTCGTCCAGTGACGTGTACAGCGTCAGATGCGCGTGCTGCTTCGCCAGCGAACGCGCCCGGCGGGTAATCCACGGATGCAGCACCCAGTGCCCCCACAGCTCGTACGCAGGCGCGGTCGGCGGAAGGTCGCCCTTCGCCCGCAGCCGGTCACGGCGCTGGTTCTCGGTGTGCATGACCCAGACGAGATAGCCGAGCGCGGACATGCCGGCGAAGAAGCCGGCCAGGAGTTTGTTGTCGTGGGCCATCCAGTTGAAGGTGACCGCCCACGCAGCGATCAGCGCCGACAGGACACGCGACCCGACCGCCCGCTCACCCAGCCGGCGACGGACGTCGGCGTTGTTGAGCACGACAATGCCGCCGAGCTCGAGCGCGGCCACCGCCGGGATCGCGAACAGGTAGTGCAGGTACAGCGCCTCGTGGGCGCCGATGACCTGCCCGGTGAGTGCGACGATCAGGACGACGGCGTAGAACGCCTGCCGCATATGGCCGGACTGGCGGACGGTCTTCTGCAGGTCGGCGTCGAGCTCGACCTGGGTGGTCGACTTGACGGGCTCGGTTGCCGTCGCGACCGGGGCGGCGCGACGCCCGGTCCGCGTCCCGGCTTGGTCGCGGGTGACCCAGTCGGGCAGGTCGAGGAGCGTCCGGTGGCCGTTGGTGTGCTCGACGATCGGGTGGATGGTCATGCGGCACTCCCCAGCGGCGCACCGTGCGCCTTCATGAACGGGACAGGGTTGGTCGCGCCCTTCGGCGAGCGGTCGCCGCCGAGATGCACCTCGAAGTGCAGGTGCGGGCCGGAGCTGTGCCCGGACGAGCCGACGAGGCCGATCTGCTGCCCGGCCGCCACGCGGTCACCGGCGCCGACCGCGGGCCGCTGGACCATGTGGCAGTAGCGGGTGATGATCCCGTCGGCGTGGGCGACGTCGACGAACCAGCCGCAGCCGGCCGCCGACGGCGACCCGTCCCGGTCGCATGAGCCGACTGTCCGGAGCGTCGACCCGTCGCAGACGGCCTTGATCACGGTCCCGGATGAGGCGACCTTGATCGGTGTCCGCTTCCGGGCGTCCAGGTCGACACCGGCATGCAGCCGGCCACCACGCTGCCCGAACGCCGACACCACACCGCCCGGCACCGGCCGCACCCAGCCGCCAGCCGTGACCTCCTCCGGCGCCGCGCACTGGCCCGGCTGCTGCCCCGCCTGGTCCGCGCCACCCGAGACGGCACCGACCAGCGCGGCGGCCTTCGCCTCGTGCTTGGCGTACGCGTTCGGGAACGCGCTGCGCTGCACCTTCTGCGCCGCCCGGGTCAGCGGCATCTGCTGCCAGCCCGGAACCCGCAGCAGCGCCTGGTAGAACTTCCGCGCCGACACCGCCGGGGTCATCAGCTCGGCGACGGTCCCCCACGACCCGGCACCGTCCGGCGGAAGCGGCCGCTGCTGGAACAGGCCCACCGAGTCGTGGTCCCGGCCCGCGCCCTGGTGCGGCAGCCGCATCGACGCCGGCACGCTCGTGTTGGCCGTGTTGTGCAGGTTCGACTCCTGCATCGCGGTCGCGACCGCAACAACCCAGCCGCGCGGCGGCACCCGCAGCTCCTGCCCGACCTGCACGATCGTGGTGGCGTTGGCGACCTGGTCGGCGTTGAACCCGGACACCTTCGCCGTCGCGGCGTGTGTCTGCGCGGGGGCGCCGCCGCATCCGGATCCGCCGGCGGTCGGTTGCTGCCCTGCGGCGAACAGCGCCGCCACCTGGCCGTAGCCGACCCCACCGACGCACAGCACCGCAGACGCGCCGAGCGCGACCCCGACCACGGCGACGGCCCGGCCGTTCATGACCGCTCCACGTCGAACTCGGTCGCGACCCACCGGTGCGACGCACCGGACAGAGTGACCCGCACCGTGGCGACCGGCCGGCCAGTCGGGCCAACGACCGGCACCGTGGCGACCACCAACTGATCACCGGCGGCGGCGACGGTCACGCGCGGGTCGTCGACACGGCCGACCGGCACCAGCGCCGGGTCAGCGTCGGCAAGATCGGCGTACAGGGCGTCGGACACGAGAGGGCGGAGCCCAGCCAGCCACTGCTCCGACGTCCGCCCGGTGGTGTTGAGGAGCTTCACCACGACCTGGATCGCGGCCTCGCGGGCATCAACCGGCCCCGCCGTGATCACAGCGGGCTCGTCGGAGACGTCGACCGCGCCGTCGTCACCGTGGTCGTCGCCACCCGGCGAGACAGGCTCGGCGACCGTGGGCGTCACGGCCGGGACCGGCCCGGCGGCCGGGCTGCTGCCGCTCGAGCATCGCGACACGAGCAGCACCACAGCCACCGCGGCGGCGGCGAGCACGGCGACGATGAGGCGGCGGTTCACCGCTTACCTCCCGTCAGCGCCCGCGTCTCCGGGCGGGACCGGGCAGGACCGCCCGGCATCGGGGTCCCGCGCTGCGCAGACTGCGCGGCCTGGGTTGCGGACTCCCGCACGTACGGGCGGACCGTGGTCCACAGCCGCTGACCCCAGCCGGGTCCAGGCTCGCCGCCGTCACCGCTGTCGCCGCCGCGGTCAGGACGGCCGGCGGCCCGGGTCAGCGCCCGCACCGGGCGCAGCACCAGCCAGCACGCCACCCCCGCCAGGAGCACGACGATGATCTGCGCCGCGCCGGGCAGCGACGAGTCGAAAACCAACCCGACAGCGGTCAGGTACAGGCCGGCCGAAGCCCCGTACACCACGACGTTGATCAGCGCCTGGCCGGTCGTGTTCGCCAGGCGGCGCACACCGGCCGACGCCGGCTGCAGCACACCCCACGTGGCGAGGATCGGGAACGCAATCACAACGATCCGGATCATCAGAAACCCGAGCAGGATCATGAACGAGGCGATCGAGTCGAACCCGGCGAACACCATCGCAGACAGCAGCGCCACCAGTCCGGCACCGACCCGGTCCGTGCCGCGCAAACCCTGCAGGTTCGCGTAGGCCTCCGGGTCCTCGGTCTTGATCTGCTCGGCGATCGTCAGCCACTGCTGACCCTTCGCGTCGACGTACTGCTGCCGCAACTCCGGGTGGGCCTGCATGTTCGCCGCCTCCGCCCAGGTGAACGTGGTCGCGTCATACAGGGCCGGGCCGTACTTCTTCGCCGTCTCCGACTCGGCGGAGCCGAGCGTGGCGCGCAGCCAGGCGGTGAACAGGATCGCCTCGGTCGCCGAGTCGGAGGCGCGGACCGCGACGGTGCGGTGGTCCTTGCACGCCTCCGGGTTGGTCGCGGCGAACACGCACCGGTCGGCGGGGACGTCGTCGGGGCCGGGGCCGAGCACGCGGTGCATCGCTGCCAGGCCGGTCGTGCCGGCCCGGTCGAAGCCGTGCGCGACCGTGAGCGGCCACTTCGCGACCGCGGTCGCGAGGACCATGATGAGCAGCGCCCACCCGGCGACCCGGAACGCCTCCGAGATCCGGCCGAGGCGGGACCGCCAGATCAGCCACAGCCCGCCGCCGGCGACCGTCAGCACACCGAAGACGGAGAACACCCAGTCGTACGCCTTCTGGGTCGCGTCCTTCACGAAGCCGTCGGACCAGGCCCACATGCTGCCCGGCTCGTAGGCGTGCTCCCGCAGCGTGTTCGCCCCGCCCAGCACCGCGGCGGCGATCGCGAACTCGATCGACGCGAGCGAGTTCTCGAACGTCGCCTCCGGGTGCGTCACGCCGGACGCGCACGACGCGTCGTACAGGTCGAGCTGGTAGCCGCCGACGCCGTACCGGGTGTACATGCCGACCACACCGGAACGCAGGTCGGCGTCGGGCCGGGTGCTCAGCCACCCTGCGACACCGGAGTCCGGCGACGACGGCGTCGGGGCCTTGATGCACTGGGCGCGCTGCGCGCCGGCGGCGGCGAGCTGCTTCACGCAGTCGGCGAACTTCGCAGGGGTCCGCCACTCTTGGACGGTGCACAGCGTCGACTGCGGCTGCGGCTCCGCGGCCGCGGGCACACCCGGGCCGACGATGAGCAGCAGCGCCGCAGCGAGGGCCGCGCACGCGTGAACGATGCGGGTCACTTCCGGCCTCCGGGGGTGGTGTCGAGGTGTTCGAGGAGCCCGGCCGCGTAGCCGACGTCGATGCGGATCTTCTGCACCCGGCCGTCAACGTCACGCATGACGAACTCGCGGAACCCGAGCCGCTCATCGCTGCTGGGGTCGGTCTGGGAAAGGGCGGCGAGGGTCTCCTCGTAGCCGACACCCGTCTGGATCCGCAGCAGCCGCAGCGCCTCGGCGGCGACCTCACCGTCGGCGGCAACCCGGCCGGCGAACACCGTCGACACGAGGTTCTGCACGTCCAGGTCGAGGATGTCGCGCGGGTTCTGCGACGCGACGAGCGCGGCGATGTTCCACTTCCGCGAGTCGCGGGCGAGCCGGACCAGGAATGACCGGCCGGACCGCCAGCCGTCCATGACGTGGGCCTCGTCGAGACCGACGAGCTTCCGCACGTGAGGGTCGCCGCCGTAGCAGCGGCGCACGGCGAGCCGGTGCGCGAGGTGCAGCATCGGCAGGGCCAGGGCTTCCTCAGCGGACCAGTAGTCCCGCTCGATCGACATGTCGGGCAGGCGCAGCCCGCCCATCGTGATGATCGTCAGCGGGGCGTCGGTGCCGAGCGCACCGGGCTGGGGCCGGCCGAACAGTAGCCGAGCCAGCGGGAGTTCCTCGGCGTCGAGGAGCAGCCGGCCGACCTCTTTCTCGTCGACGTCGGCGCTGTCGGCGAGGACGCGGGCAATGTCGTCGAGGGTCGACGACTCCTCAGCCGGGACCTGCCGGGCGGCGTGCCGCAGCGCGGTCGCCGCCTCCTTCGTGCGGGCGACCTGCGGCGGCAGCAGCATCGCGGCGATGTCCTGCACCAGCATCCGACGCTCGGCGCGGGCGTTCGCGACATCGACCTCGTACAGGTGCCGGCCCTCCTCGCCCGGCTCGTAGTCGCCGCGGCCCGGGGTGGGGATGAGCGCGTACGGAGCGAGGGTGCCCCGCTGGGAGCCGACAAGGTTCAGGACGCGGGCCTGGCCGACGAGGGCAGGCATGTCGGCGAGCTTCGCCAACGGACCGGACGGGTCGAGCAGGGTGACCTGCACGCCGCGGCGTGCGGCGAGATACCCGACGGCACCGATCAGCGTCGACTTCCCGCCGCCCGGCTCCGACACGAGCACCGCGAGGCCGGACCGTTCACGGACCTCCATTGGAAAATGGGCGTCGAACATGACGGGACGGCGGCCGGTGCCGGCGGTGTGACCGATCAGGTCACCGCGGCCGTCACCGACCGCGGACGCGGCCTGCGGCACCGCGGCCGCGAACAGGCGCACCGACATGCGCCGCAGGTAGCCGGTGTTCGCGACCGGCTCGCCGGGGATGAACTCGCGCGCGAGAGCGTCCTGGTCCTTCGGGTGCTGCAGGGCGATCCGGGCCTGCAGCTGGTAGACGCGGCCAAGCTCGGCGGCCCGGTCGAGCGCCTCCCGCTCGGTTGTGCCGGCGACGGCGAGACGGTGCCAGCCGTGAACACGGGACGCGTCGACGGGCTGGCCGGTGGCGATCTCGTCGCCGACGTGCAGTGCCCGCTCGGCGAGCCGGGCCAGTTCGGGCGGGGCGTCGAGGTCGTGGTCGCGGTAGTCCCGTTCCTGCGAGCGAATCATCAGCAGCCGCTTGTTGAGGCTGCCGGCGGTCGCGGCCGGGCCGAGCACGTCGACCCGGGACGACAGTTCGACAGGAAAGCCGAGCTGGTCGGCGATGTGCAGCCACGGCTCGTGCTGCTGCGGGATCTCGAGCGGCTCCATCCGGCCGACGGTGAGGACGGCGACGTGCGTCTCCTCCTGGGTGTGCCGGTTGACGAGCCGCACCGTGGACCCGTACGAGGTGCGGTACCGGTCGATGTGCTCGGTGAGGGCGAGGAGGTCGGATGGCCCGACGGAGGTGAGGCGCCGGTCGGGTGGGGTCAGGCCGAGCCCGACGGACCGGTAGACCAGCCACGACAGTTCGGTCGGGCTGGCCGGTCGGGCGCCGAGCCCGAACGGGGCGAGGAGTTCGGTGAACTTGTCGAGCCGCTCCTGCAGCCGGTCCCGCTCCCCCGCGCCGGTGCGGCCGAGCTTCGCCTGGATGAGGCCGGTAACGAGGTCACCGACGGTGCGCCGGGCGAACGTCACCCCGAGCAGTGTCAGGCCCTCGACGGGGTTGGTGGCGTCGAGGTGGTCGGCGGCGGCGCGCAGGTGGTCGGCGAACCCCCGCGGGTCGCCGGCCGGGCTGGAGGTCCGGAACAAGTTCGCGGCCCACTGGCCGGTCGGGTACGGGGTGGTGGTGCGGCGAAGGTGCATCCGGAACCCGGCGAGGCCTGCGTACTGGTCGGCGACCGCCGTCATGAACGTCTCACGGTCGGCGTCGGGCCGGAACGCCCACACCCGCTCCGGCAGCAGGTACCAGGCGGTGACGGTCGCGGCGGTGAACGTCAGATTGCTCGCGATGTGGGTCAGCTGCAGGTCGACGGCCGGGGCCGGGTCGCGGCGCAGCGGCACCTTCGGGGTCCAGATCATCGGGTCACCTGCACTTTCCTGGCGGTATAGCGCGCGGTCGGCCCGACGGCCGGTGGGCCGGTGCGGCGCCAGTCGCGGGCGGCGGTGGCGAGAACCTTGCGGGCGGGCCTGTCGGGGTCGACATGCCGCCAGATGAGCGCGGTCAGCGGCAGCGTGGCGCCGAGCGCGACACCGGTGCCGGCCCAGCTGCCGCCGGTGGCGAGCCACGTCGCGGCCTCGGTCACGGCGAACACGATCGCACCGAGCCCGTACTGGGCGTACGGAAGCTGGATCGGGAACGTGTAGCCGGTCGGGCCGAGGTAGACGAGCCGGGCCCGGTAGATGTCGTCGTCGGTACGCAGCAGCATCATGGGCCTACTTGAAGAAGACGCCGACGATGTTGTCGCCGAAGAAGAACAGGGTGGTGGCCCCGGCGAGCATGACCATGCCGATGATCGCGATCATCGAGGTGGTCATGGTCTGGGAGACGTTGCCTTTGGCGGCGCGGCTGAGGGTGACGACACCGAGGCCGCCGATCAGGATCGGCACGATGTAGGTGGCGATCCATCCGAGGATGCCGGTCGTGTTGACCTCGCCGGACGGGCCGGGTGTGGTGGTGGGGTCGGGCGCGGCCAGGATGTGCGCGTCGGCGAGCACCTGGGCCGCGGCAAGCAGGGTGCTCATGCGCGGGTTCCAATCTGCGAATGGTTGGTCCGGCCCGGGCGGCAACGGGGGGAGGCGCCCGGGCCGGACGTGGTGGCCCGTCCGTCGGCAACGGGGGAAACCGACGGACGGGGGTTCAGGGGCTGCCGGGCGATGCCGGCGGCAGCGGTCAGCGCGGCGGCGACCTGTTCGGCCTGCGCCGGGGTGAGGGCGACGGCGACACCGTCGAGGTCGAGGGTGACGGCGGGCGGCTCGATGCAGCCTTCGTCGTCGAACTCGGCAACCTGGACGGCGACGGCCAGTTCAACGTCGGCGCTGTCGGCCGTGTCGGGGTGGACGGCGGTGTAGACGGCGCCGGCGTGGTAGCGGGTCATGATGGCGGTGCTGCCGTTGGGCCAGGTGTAGGTTTCGCCGCCGGTGCAGGTGGTGCACCACGGCTGGCAGTGCCACCACGGGGTGACGGTGACGGCCGGCTCGACGTGGATGCTCGGCCGGCGGAACGGCAGGACGGTGGCGGTCACGCGGCGGCTCCCTTGGGGTCGGTGGCCTTCGGAGCAAGGCGCGACAGGCGAGATGGGTCAAAGCCGACGAGACTCGCGAGCCGTGTCAGCTTCCGGCCGTCTTGCTCTGCCTTGTCGCGGGCCCGCCTGAGGGCGTCGTTGCGCAGGTCCGTGAACGGCCTACGGAGGTTCCCGCGCAGGCGGCCCCAGGCGGTGATGGCGGCAGCGCGTTCGGCGTCGTCGGCGATACGGACGAACGCGGCGTAGGCGTCGCGGTCGGCGGGGCGGAGCCCGTCGAGGGCTGCGCTGGTGCCGGCTGATGCGTCCACGTCGGTCCTTCGGGGGTAGTCGTTGCGGGCGCCGGGATCGTGGCGCCCGCAACTGATTATGCGCATACTCCGGAGTCAAGGCAAGAATTATGCGCATACACTTTCTTTGCCAGGTCCGCCCAACCGGACAAAACGCGACACACGCCCCGTGTGGGCCGCGAATATTGCCGGAACAGCCCCCGGTGCGGGAGCATCGGGGGCACGTGGCGGAACCCTGCAACCTCAAGGAGCGCGGCATGAAGATCGAGTTCATCCGCAAGACCCGCGAGTCGACGACCGGCAACTGCCCGGCCATCTACTCCACCGACGACGGCCGGTACGTCATCCAGGGCTGGAAAATCGACGACGAAACCCGCGCCCAGCTACGCGACCTCGCCGACAACGAGACCGCCGTCGTCATCCCCGCGGACGTCATCGCCGGCATCGTGGCGGCCCAGTAGCCATGACAACACGGCTCACCCCGCGCGACTTCGACGACGCCTTCCGCTACTTCCGGCGCGACGCGTTCCGGCTTGAAGCCCAGCCGGTCTACACCGTCGACGTCGAGCGGGAGGCGTTCGACGACTTCCTGCGGGGTGAGCCACGCCCGGCCACCGAGTACGGCTTCTACGCCACCTGGCTCGACAAGGTCCGCGAGGTCACCGCCGCCGGCCGCCGTCTCGATCGGGTCCGCATCGTCGAGACCCCGCCGACGGACTACCAGGCGTTCGAACTGCACATGGCCCGGTACAACATCGCCGCCGGCGAAACCCTCCGCACTATTCCGCGACCTGCCGCAGTCGAGGCCGGGCTGCCGGCCGACACCGACTGGTGGCTGTTCGACAGCGAAGCCGTCGCCGTCATGCGCTTCACCGACGGCGGCACCCCGCTCGGCGGCACCATCCTCACCGACCCCGCGATCGTCTCTCGGTACTGCACGTGGCGAGACCTGGCAGTCCACCACAGCGCGCCGTTCACCAGCAGCGCAGCAGCCTGAGGAGCGAACATGACCAACCCCACCGAGGCGTGGCTATTGAAGCCAGGAGGCCTCGCCCGACTGCTCAAACAGCACCGCGAACGGGCCGGATTGACCGGCCAGGCGCTCGGCGAAAAGGTCGGCTGGAACCAGTCGAAGGTATCGAAGCTGGAGACCGGCAAGCAGCTCCCAAGCGACGACGACCTACACGCATTCGCCGCAGCGGTCGAACTCGACGACGAGGCGCTGGGACTCCTCACCGACCTGCGCACCCAGGCCGACGCGATCAGCAAGGAGTGGCGGGCCGGCCGCGCCGGCGGCCAGACCGCGATCCAGCAGAACTACGACGAGCTGGTCCGCGCCGCGAAGGTGATCCGCAACGCCGAGGTGACAACCGTCCCCGGCCTGCTCCAGACTCGCGAGTACGCCCGCTATCAGGCCGAGCAGGCAGTGGTGCTGCACGGCTTCGCCCCTGACGAGATCGAAGCCACCCTCGACGCGAAGATGCGCCGGCAGGATGTCCTGTACGACGCTACGAAGCGATTCGAGTTCGTTGTGGCCGAGTCCGCGCTCCGCCTGCTGTACTCACCGCCGGATGTGATGCTCGCCCAACTCGACCGGCTGCTCACCCTGACGTACCCGCGCACCAATCTGTGGTTCGGGATCATCCCGTTCGGCACCCAGTTGCCGACCGTGCCACAAAACCGGTTCATCGCCGTCGACGACGTCATCTACATCGAGGACTTCGCCGATGAGGCCGTTTATCGCGGCGAGCGCGCGAGCACATACGCCAAGGCGATGGATCTGCTGATGGCTGAAGCGGTAACCGGAGAGCAGGCGCGTCGTCTTATCCTCGCCGCTTCTGACGCCCTCGCTTAGTCATACCGACCAGGATCTAGTCAGCCCGACTGGCCGCCGGATGATGCGGGTTCCGCCGGCGGCTCGTCGAGTTTGGTCATGACATAGCCGAGCGTTTCACCCTTGTAGATCTTCGACGCGACACCGCGAACTGCCCAGACCATCTCTTGTGGCAGTTCGCGGGTGCACGCACGGAGGAAGTTGACCACCGCGTCGGCGGCGGTCGTCTCAAGCACGGCGGGCCGGGCTTTCTGACCGAGGTTGTAGCCGATCGCGCCTCCGACTCCGGCGCCGATGAGTAGCAGCACGATCTCCATGCGTGCACGGTAGTGGCAGCGGACGTGTCATGGAAGCCGGGAACGCCCCGCCCGAGACTCCGGGCGGGGCGCTTCGCCGTCTCAGACGGTCACGCCGTCGGGCAGCCACAGTCCGTCGATCATCCGCCCGCCGGGTGCCGGGGAGACGGGGGCGGCGGCGGGAACCTTCGGCGCGGCCGGCTTGCGGGTGCGGGGCTTCTTGGTTGCCTTGGCGGCGTTCGCCTTGCGGGTTTCGGCGGCCTTCTTCGCGGCGGCACTGCGCTTCGCGGCGAGCTCGGCGGCAGCCTGGTCCTGCGCGGACGTCTCGGCGGCGGCGGTCTCAGCGGTGCGGGTGGTGAGCTGGCCGGCGAGCCATTCGCAGAGGAGGAACCCGGCGACGATGAGGACGCCGAAGCCGCGGGAGCCGACGGTGTCGCCGGCGAAGAAGTTGGCGGCGAGAGAGGCGACGGCGCCGCCGATCATGAACCAGCGGCCGATCGTGTTGGTGCGGGCGGAGAACCGCTTCGCCATGGCCATGCGGCCCAGCAGCATCATTCCGTCGATGTAGAACGGGGCGGCGGCGGCTTCGGCGGGTTTGGCGCCGAGGTTGGTGGCGAGGTGGGTGATGTGGTCGAAGGAGAAGTAGAGGGCACCGGCGGCGAAGGAGAGGACGACGCCTTGGGCGGCGGTGCGGGTCCAGTCGATGCGGGTCATGGTGGCTCCTGAAGTCTGGGGGGAGGTGCGGCTGCTGCCGGTCTGGGGCGCGCTCTGCATCTCCGTCATGCCCATAACCATAGCCTAGTACTAGGCCTAGTGCAAGGCCTAGTTATGTGCCATCATTGACCTGTGACCGAATACAACCCCGAACGGCTCGATGAGCTGGGAAAAGAACGCGCACGCCTGCGTGCTGAACTGAACCGCGTCAACGCCGAACTCGACGCCGAGATCGCCAAAGCGCACGCGGCTGGCGTCATCCAGGCCGAGATCGTCCGGCGCACGGGCCTCACCCGCGAGTCCGTCGCGCAGAAGGCGCTGCCCAAAGCCAACCGCTGGAAGCGCGGCGCCGGAGACGCAACGTGATCGTGCCGATGCCACGCACGCCCGCCGCTTACCACCTCCGCTGCGCCCACCTGAACTACGAGCTGACCTGCACTGATTTCGACCAGCTCTGGAGTCGCACCGAAGGACACTGCGAGATCTGCGGCATCGCCGGCGAGGGCACGCCACATGGCTTCCTGCATGTGGATCACGAACAGTCGGCAGGAAAGTGGGCGGTACGCGGCCTACTCTGCTCCCGGTGCAACACCATGCTCGGACGACCCGGCCTCCTCACGGGAGCAGCCGTCGACGCCTACCTCACCCAGCCTTGGCGAGACCCGGCATCTCGACCACAGCCAGCTGCCCCCGCGGCAACAGACTCCAGCGACCCGCTGGCCATCGCCATCGCGGCCTACAACGAGGGACTTCGGATCGCCATCGAAGAGCGCAACGAAGCCATCCGCGCCGCGGCGGCCGAGGGTATGAAACAGGCGGACATCGTGAGAGAGACCGGCTACAGCCGTGAGACGATCCGCCAGATCCTGAACCCTATCCGCGAGCCGCTGACCACGTGACCCGGCGACCCCGAGCAGTTACCCTCGAGTCATGGCCGACCAGCAGCGCGATACCCGCGGCGACTACGTCGACGAGCGTGGCGTGCTCATCACTGCCGCCGGCCGTGCCCGGATGCGCGCGAAGCTCGACGAGCTCGACGCCAGGTGGACACCCGAGGAGCGGGAGCAGCGCCGCAAGGCCCTCCTCGCCCAGATCAACGCCGCGTGATCGACGCGCAGCTCACCCTCGACACCTCCGCTGTTCTCGCCTACGTCGCCGGGTCGACGGGGCTCGGTGAACTGCTGGGCGAGGTCGCCGAGGAGAAACGCCGGTTCGCGGTGCCCGCGGCGTGCCTGGTCGAGGCGGGCCTGCAGTTGGATGAGGCGTCGTGGCCGATGCTGGACGTCCTCGCCGGGCACCCGTCCGCGGTGGTCGTCGGTTTGGACGCCGCCGAGTGGAAGGCCCACGCGTCGGCGGCAGCCCTGTTCGGCAGTGCCGGTGCGGGCGCTGCGGCGCTCCTGGTCGCGCAGGGCGACGTCTGGTATGTAGCGACCCTCAACCCGGACGCGTACGGGGATGGGATCGACACTGTGTTGATCGAGGACTGACCGGTTAGCGCTTCCCCAGAGCCTTGCGCAGGCTCATCCGGTCGACGCCGGCCAGCCGTGCAGCGGCGGCCTCAGCCGTGCCGGACCGGTGGGCCATGACGGCGACCTGAAGCGCGGCCGCGTACGCGCGGGCCTCGGCGAGCCGGGCGGCGATCAGGGCGCGGTTGGCGTCTTCGGGCGTGGTTTCGCCGAGTAGGTACTGGACGGTGGCGGACTGGGCCGCGTCGCGCTCGGGCTGCTCGTCGGGGTCCGGGTACCGTTCGTCGATCTCGCGGGAGGCTTCGGCCACGAGGTCGATCTGCTCGGCGGTGAGTTCGTCGGCGGCCGGGCCGAGCCAGGCCATCAGGTCGTCGCTGGGCACGGGTCACACTCCCATCGCGGTGTCGTAGGCGGCACCGATCAGGTCGAAGAACTCGTCGTCGATCGCGGCGACCGACATGATCTCGGTGGGGTGGACGAGGAGTTCGCCACCCTCGGAGTCGAGGGGCTGGTCGTCGCTGATGTCGCCGCGCAGCTCGACGAGGACCCAGCCGGGCATGCCGTAGGGGATGCCGGCGCCGTAGGTGGCGAGGTACTGGGCGAGCTCTTCGCGGGTGGCGCAGACGGAGACGCCGACGCGGTCGGTGCCGCGGTCTTCGAGGTGGTCCTTGCCCCATGCGCGGGAGATCTGCTGCTCGGCGTCGAGGAGGTCGCTCGCCGGGCGGTCGCCGCTCTGGACTCGGAAGTACGTCTGCGTCATGTAGATGAGTCTACAGACGAACTGTAGACACGTCTACACCTAGCTCCCGTCGCCACGCCCACTTCTCCCTCTGCCGCTCCGCCTTCTTGTCCCGCGCCGTCGACGGGCAGTCCAGTCCGAACCCCCGCGACCGGCAATACGGACACCAGTCCCGCCGGCACACCCCGAGCATCCGGGCCACGCCAGCCGCCCGCTCTCAACCAAGCACGATGCGGTCACCGTCGGGCAGCAACTCCCACAGCTCCATCGCCGCCGGGCAGTGCGCGAACCCGCCGACGTAGTGCGGGCTGCGATAGTCGCCAGTGCCGCACCGATGCTCGTCGAGATGATCGCGGAACGCCTTGTGAAGCGGCTCGGCGAGCGTGGCGCCGAGGGCCGCCCAGACGCCGTCAGCCCAGGTGCTCATCGCGTCGATCCCCGCACCAGCCGATACAGGGCCGGCGACGACAACGCGACACCCAGCGCCGCACCCGGCCGGGCCAGGTCACCCCGGCACCCGCACGCACACCCGTCGAGCACACCGCGCCGCACCAACTGCCGGATCTTCGCCAGCATCAGGTTCGGCGGAAACAGCCCCGGGTCGCACGCGGAAGCGACGCGGGTGAGGGTCATCGCCGGATGGTGCACCCGTCAGGCCCGGAACGGATCGGACGGTCAGGTCGTGATGGGCGCCGATCAACGGCCGCGTATCGCCCGACCCTCAGGTCGGCGGCGGGCCAGGTCCACGCCGCCTCACCCCATGAAGGTCCATCAGCCGGCCGACCACCTGCTTGTTGACGCCGAGCTCGGCGACGAGCACCCGCATCGGCTGCCCCTCGTCCAGGTAGCGGCGGCGCATGTAGTCGGCCACATCCCGGTGGCCCAGACCGCGAGCTGCCGCGTCGGCGCGCTGGTCCGCGTCGGCGCTGCGCTGGTCCGCCGCCCGCTGCTGCCCGGCACGCACCGACCGGCGTTCCTGCTCCCGCCGTTCCCGGCCTACCCGCGCGGCGGCTGCGATCGGCGCGACCTGCGGGGCGAGGGCACGCAGCCGGTCCGGTCCGCCGGTGTCGACCGCGATCTCACGCCGTACGTCTGACAGTTCGCGGGATGTGAGCGGCTGGCGTTGCCGCATCCCCCACCGCCGCCGGTACTCGTCGGCGTCCAGGCCGTGCACGGGCAGGTGCCGGCCGAGGGCCTTTTTCCACACCCCGCATTCCAGGCAGCGGATGCCGTCGCTGGTGCGCCACTCTTCCTCGGGTGGCAGCACGCTGGCCTGTCGCGCCTGCCGGAGTTTCCGCCGGACCCGCTGCGCGGCGACGTTGTCGGTGTTCGCGGCCCGGCACACCGTGCAGCGGCAGCCGAGCCGATACCCGCGCATGTCGTGACTGGGAACGTCCAGTGGGGCCTCGGGCCGGGCGCCCCGCACCGGGCCGAGATTCCGGGCGACCCCGGCCAGATCCAGGCCGCGCATCACCGTGTCCGGGGCCATGCGCAGCTCGGCCGCGATCTGCCGAATCTTGAGTCCGGACGCGTACAGTCGCGCCACCTCGGCGCTGACCCGCGCCGCGGTTCGGTCCTCGGCGGGTTTCGTCCTGAGCCGGTCGTTGCGCAGGGGCGTCCCGGAGAGGGTGACGGCGCGGCGGGCCACTACCTTGGTGACGCCCAGCTCGGCGGCGATCTGCGCGATCGTGCGGCCCTGTCGGTAGAGTGCCCCGGCCTGGGCGCTGATCTGTGCCGCCGTCGAGGGTTTCACCGCTGGCCGGCGAGCCGGATGAGCCGGGTGAGCACGGAGCGGCGGCTGAACCCGCCGCCGTCCGCCTGTTCCAGCGTGCCCCGCGCGCCGAGCTGCGCGACCGTGCCCGGCGACACCCCCAGTACCCGGGCTGTCTCGGACCGCGACCAGCCCGGCGCATCCTCCTCCCGGGCTGCCGTGGGCGCGACGAGCAGCCCGAGCGGGGTGCGCCACCACTCGAGGTCGGGATCGTCCGGCCACAGCAGTGCGAGCAGGTCGGTGGCGGTCTCGTCGGCCAGGTCCCCGTCGGCGAGCTGAGCGACCAGCCCGGCGGCGCGCGACTGTGCCCGCTCGCCGAGGGCGAGTTGCAGGTCGGTGCCGAGGACCGCGCCGATGCGTGCGGCAAGGCCGCCCAGCTCGTCCTCAAGCTGGGCGGCGGCCGGGTCGAGGCCGGTCATCACGGGCCGCCCGGGGTCGGCGCGTCCGGGCCGGTCAGCGCGTTGATGGCTGCGGCGAGGCGGTCGGCGTTGGCGGGGTTGTGTGCGGTGTCCCCTTCGAAGGTGGCCTCGCATTCCCACCACTCACCGTCGAATCCCATGATTCCGCCGTCGTCGTCGTCGAAGTCGGGGTTGGCGGGGTTCCGGAACGCCTGCATAACGTGGGCTTCGGCGGCTGCCAGGTCGGTGGCCTGGAACGGTTCGGAGACGAACCCGCATGCCTCGAAGTAGTGGTAGGTGCTCATCCCGCTCATGTCAACAAGTCTAGGTTGACAGCCTCACCATGTCAACAGGTTGCAGTTGACATGGTGAGGAAGGGCGGTGCCGGCGTCATGACCCAACACAGCGCGGTTCGCCTACCAGCACGCTCACCCCATCCCGTATGGCCCCTGCGGTTGGCCTCCAACCCCCGGGCCACTACCGCGACGACCGGCTCGCAGCCCGATCCCCCCGGGGCTGCCCTGCCGTGCCCCGGCGCCGTACGTCGGCACATCACCGCGGCCGGCCCGCGCCTCCTCGACCTGGCGCAGGATCTCCTCGCGCGTCGGACCGTACTTGTAGCTGTGCGCCAGCATCGCCTGCTGGCCGAGATGCAGCAGCGAGTTCATGCCGTCGACCAAGGCGGCCCGGGACCGTTCGTCCATGTCGGCGCGGACCGTCGCGTCGAGCATCAGGCCGGGCGTCGGGAACGTGGCGTGCGGGTCGATCGAGGCGATGACCCGGTCCAGGGCCTCCGGGTCGTCTGTCTTCTCAGCGACCGCCAGGATCTTGTGCGCGGCCTCGACGAGGTGCTCGACCGCGTCGGTGAGCGCCTGTTTGACCGTGGGCGGCAGCTTCGACTTGTTGTTCAGCAGGTCGGCAAGGTCGCCGACCACCGGGTCTGTCCGCAGTGGCGTCAACGGCGGTGGGACCTCGGCGCGCGGAACACTGGCCGGCCGGGGCAGATCTCCAACGATCGAGAGGATCGTGCCGGCCGGCCACTCGAGAGCCTGCTCGACGCGGACGAGCGTCGCCGGGTCGTAGCTGGTCCGGTCCGCGCGCTCGATCTCACCGAGGGTTTTCACCGTCAGGCCCGTCTTCTCGGCGAGCTTCTTGCGCGTCTGCATGCCGAGCTCGACTCGACGGCTGACCACGGCGTTTGCGACTTCCTGCCACCCCACGCCGCCCATCCTTGCACTGACGTCACCGATCGACACCGTCGCGGCTTGTTATCTTCAGTTATCTTCAGGTACTATCGGTGACATGGCAACCGACATCATCGGCGTCAAGGGAGCCGATATTCGCGCTGCCCGGTACGCCAAGGGACTCAAGCTCTACGAGCTCGCCGAGGCGGTCGGCGTCAGTGCGCCCTACCTCAGCTCGATCGAACGGGGCACAAAGCTCGGCTCGCCGGCAGTGCTGGTCCGCATCGCGGCGGCGCTCGGCAAGAACCCGGAGCAGTTCATCAGCAACAAGCCGACCGTCAAGGCGGCCTGACCCCCACCAAAGCATCAGGCCCCCGCTGATTCCGCAGTGCTCGAACACTGCGGGCGAGGGCCCAGACCGGACAACGGAGGTCCGACCATGTACGCCAACGGTAACAAGATCCCCGCCCCGCGCGCCAGCACCGATGAGCGCCACCGCGCCACCCGCGCCGAGCTCCGGCAGCGGTACGAGCGCCGGGACCTGCGCGACGCCCTCAACGAGGCCCGCGGCCTCATCCACTTCGACCGCGTGCTGGTCGGTGCCTGATGGGTCGCGAGATTCGGCGCGTGCCGTTCGCAACCGCCGACGACCTCGCGACCTGGATGTCCGACCCGGCGCGCGGCGACCGCTGGTTGCCGCCGGACGTGGCCCGGAAGTTCATCGACGATGGCTGGGCGCCGTCGCTCGTGTTCACACCAGAGGCCGGCGTGGTATCCGGTGCCGAATGGATCGGCACGCGGGACGACGCCGAGCACCCCACTCCCTGACCGACCCCTCACCGCCGACCCGGAAAGGGGTCCCGATCGTGCTGCACACCTGGTCGCCCGTCCGCGCAGGCAAGTCCGCGCGGGCGGGCGGCGCGCGGGGGCCGTCATGAACGGCGACTTCGACAACGACACCTGGGGTCCGCTGCGTGACCAGTTCGAGCGCGAGGGCGCGGCCCAGCTCGCCAAGCAGAACGGGCAGGGCACCGCGCCGGAGGCGCAGAAACCTCTCGGTCTGGGCGCAACCCCGTTCGTGGCTGGCCACGGATACGCGCGCCGGTTCCCCCTCGACGCCCTGCCCGGCCAGATGCGCACCTACGTCGAAGACCTCGCGGTCCGTAAGCAGGTCCCGGTCGACCTTCCCGCACTCACGATGATCGGCATCCTGCACACGCTTGCTGGACCGCGGTTCATGGTCCGCCGCGACATCGACTGGCGACAGCCGCTCAACGGCTACGTCGTCTGCGCGATGGCGTCGGGTGCAAGCAAGTCCCCGGCCGTCGACGAGCTGCGAAAAGGCGCCTACAAGGCCATGCGGGTGTTCCAGGAGAAGCACAAAGAGGCCGTCGCGCAGCGGATCGCCCGGCTCAAGGCAGACGCTGAGGAGCTGCACACCCAGGCGAACCGCCTGGCCAACCCGTCCCGGTCGATCCTCGAACAGAAGGAGGAAGAGGAGAACCTGCGGGCGCAGGCCACTGCGAAGGAGGCCGAGGCCGAGGAGTTGGCGAAGAACCCGCCGGCCGCACCGCGGCTGCTCTTCGACGGCGACGTGACCGTCGAAGCGCTGTGCGCCAAGCTCGCCACGACGGAGGGCACGGGCGGGATCATCGACGATGAGGGCACGTTCCTCCGCGTCGCCGGTGGCCTCTACAACGGCGGGAAGGCCAGCAACATCGGCGTCCTGCTCGTCGGGTTCGACGGCCGCTACTACGAGCCCGAGCGGATCAGCCGCGAGACCAAGCCGATCAAGCGGGCCGTGCTGTCGATGTTCCTGTCGCCGCAGCCCGGCATCCTCGCCTCTGCCATGTCGGATCAGGTCATGGATGAGGCCGGGTTCATCAACCGGTTCTGGATCTGCGTGCCGGGCGACCTGGTTGGCCAGCGTGCTGAGCGACCGTCGACCTACTACAAAGACGTGCCCGCCGAACGGCGGGATCGTACGGGTCGGGAGTGGTGGGAGAACCTGCTGGCTCGGATCGTCGAGACGCCGATCATCGGTGTCGACGACGAGCACGAGTGGCAGATCGACCTGGACGCGGCGCCGACGTTCGATCTGACCCGGGGCGCGTGGAAGCGGCACCGGGAGTACGAGGCCGAGTTTGAGGAGCGGCTGCACCCGGCCAAGGGCGACCCGAAGCTGAAGGCGTGGGGGTCGAAGCACCTCGCGCGGGTGTTGCGCCTGTCGGCGATCCTGCACATCGCGGCCGACGGCACGACCGATGACGAGATCGCCGAGTCCACGATGGAGGACGCGATCGAGATCGGCCGCTGGGGTGTGGAGCACTACCTGCGCGCCGGCTCGGTGGTGGGGCTGAGCGAGGGCGCGGGCCGGATTGCCGAATACATCCATGCGAGCGCGCACCGGGCGGTGACGCGGGCGCGGATCGGTAAGAAGGTGTTCGCGAACCGCACCCCGAAGCGGCAGATCGACTCGTTCGTTGCCGAACTGGTCGCGGCGGGCACGCACGCGGTGGTTGAGCAGCCGACGGGCGGCCGGCCTCGGATGTGGGTGCGTGAGATCGACGTCACCGAGCTGCCCGACCGGGAGTCCGACGATGACTGATCTTGCCGCTGGGACCTTTTCTCGCACTTATCCCGCACTTATCCCGCAACTGCAAGATCGCTCTACGGGCCGTCTGACCTGCAAGAACGCGACCGCCTTCGACTTTTCCCGCTTTTCCCGCTTTTCCCGCAGGGGTCGGCGGGCGGCCGGAGGTCGCGCGCGCGTTACGAAGGCCAATTTTCAAGATCCTATCTATCTATCTCTATATACCCCCTCCGTCCTTCCCGCCCATTGGTGCGGGAAAAGCGGGAAAAGCGGGAAAAGTTCAAACGATCATGCATCGCCGCACGTCAAGGCCAGGATTCTGCGATCAAGGCCGCTGCGGGATAAGTGCGGGAAAACCCCGAGAAAAGCCGGCAGGCACGTACGGACCCCTCGCTACCTGCTCCTCGCCGCCGCTCTAGCCCCTGCCCCGACGTTGAGCAAGGAACGCTGATGACCGAAAACGACGAACGCATGGCCCCCACGACGAACATCGCGACCCTGGACAGCGACGTCACCATGTCGACGATGCGCATTCGCTGGGACGCGCTGCTGACCCTCGTGAACAGCCGCAGCAAGAAGGCCATGTGCGTCCTGCGTGAGGCAGCAGTGCGAAGCGTTCGCGAACGGACCCTGACCCTGGCGTTTCGGCACCCGTCGCACGCCAACATGCTGACGGCTTCGCCAGGCGTCGCCCTGTGGGCGCTGGGCGAGATGTACGGCGGCGAGTGGCGAATCATCTGCGAGGTGGCCGCTGCGGGCCGGCCCCCCGCAGCCAGCGCCGATGGTGTTCGTCGCCCGTTGTGCGAACGGTTCGGCGGCAAGGGTGCCGTGCTCGGCAACCAGTTGGGCCGCTACCTCGATGTCGGGCTCGTCTCCCAGCTGCCCTCACCTGCGCACCGGGAAGACCTGGTGATCGAGCGCGGGTATGCGGTGGGGTTCGGTGGCTGGTTCTTCTTCGCCGACCTTCCGCCAGCCTTGGCCTTCGGGCGCGCCGCCCGCACATCTAGCGATTGCAACAGCTACGGCGTTTATGCGGCGGCGATGGAAACGCGGCACTGCCCGCAGCACGGCGATGAGCGCGTGCTGTACGCCATGACCGGCGGCCTATCGCTCGACCGGAACGGCGACGAGCTGGCAGGGCTTGAACGCTGGCTTCAGGGCGTGCGGGCCAATCCTCGGTCAGCGCACTGGCGAGCGCCGACCGTCGCTCCCGCGCCTATCTTGATAGCGCCCGAAGCGCCGGCCGTCGCCCCGCCCTCCGCCGGGGCTCGCTGCGCCGTCTACCTGCACTACGACGCAGACGACATGCTGCTCTACGTCGGCATGACCGACGTTCTGGAAGTTCGCGGTCGTCAGCACGGCCGTAAGTCCAGCTGGGCGCAGTTCGCCGTTCGCGGCGAGCACGTCTGGTGCGATGACCGCCGCGCAGCGGAGCGCAAAGAGGTCGAACTGATTCGCACCCTGCGCCCGCTGTTCAACGACAAGCACGCCGCCCCGGACCGCGACGAGCGCCTGGTGGCGTACCTCGTCGGCAAGGGCCGCTACGACCTGCTGACCCCTGCGATCTCCCGCGGCTGACTCAACCCCCACGACCGAAAGGAACTCCCGAACATGACCAACCTGTCCCCGCCTGCCGAAGCAATCCTCGGCATCGTCACCGCCAACGGCACTGGCACTAGCTTCGTCGAGATCGAGCAGGCACTGTCCGCCGCCGGTTTCGACCCGGCCGGCGAGCTCGGCATCGAGCACCCCGAGTGCGCGAACCTGTTCATCTGGGCCGGCGTCAACGCCATGTTCACTGCCGCGCTGAACGAGCTCCTCGGCGCACATCTGGTGCACTACCGGCCGACGAGCGTCCTCGTGTATCTCGCCGACGGCAAGCTGCTGCAGATGCCGCCGGCGGTCCGGCCGCCGAAGAACGGCTACCGGGAACCGCACTGGGTGCCTGCGGTCATCAACCTCGGCCCGGTGCCGACCGGAGGTGTCGAGTGAGCGCCCGCAAGACGCCGCCGTCCCGCCGTCAGCACGTCGAGCTGGGCGCCCGCCTGCAGGGCGCCCGTGACGCCGTGTTCGCCGCGGTGCAACTGACGTCGGCGAGCTACCCGGTGGCGTCGCGTCCCGCGAAGGCGGCGGTGAAGGCGCTGCGGGTCCTCGACGAGCTGCGCATGGCCCTCGATGACGTGTCCTACCAGGAGCTTCGCGGTGACGACTGGTCGCCGACGATCTACTACGCCGCGAACTGTGAGGTGCGGGCGGCGTGGCTGGCCGCGAACCCCGTCGACGACGAGCCGGCGCCGGGCGGTGCCCAGTGACCGCCTTCGAGCGTTCCACCTCATATGGCGAGGCCGTTTCCGCCGGACCTGGCTACGGCCCGCTGTGGCGGCACGAATGCGGAAACATCGCATGGGTCGATCTTCTGGCTGACGACGGTCCGCGGCAGCCGTGGGAAAGCGAGTGTGCCGGCTGCCGAGGGCTGCGCCGTGAGTACTGGCTCCCGCTGTTCGTGTACAACGGCCCGCTCTGCGACCAGTGCCAGGGCAACGGCTGGGTGCCGATCTCCGGGAAGGTGGCCGGCGCGCCGGCAGGGTTCGACACGGTCACCGAATGCACGGCATGCGATGCGACCGGCATGGCCTCCGCCGCGCAGACCGCAGGCGGTGCCCGGTGACCACGACCCGCGCGAACGTCGCTACCCCGCCCGTGATCACCGTCCGCCCAGACGGTCTCGGCTACCGCTACTGCCGCCACTTTCCCCGCGTCGGTCCACACGACAGCGACTACGAGCTCACCCGCGAGGGTGCCGTGTGGCGGGCCCGCCAGCATCTCCGCGCCGTCTACGGCATCAACGCGACAACCAGCCCGGATGTGATCGCCCGCGCCACGGAGATCGTCGCGCCGCGCCTGTCGTTCCCGTCCGAGGCGGCCCGCCTCGTCGCCGAGCTGGACCTGAAGGGCCTGCTGGCTGGCGGTTTCCCGCGCGAGGACACCACGGCCGCGGCTGATGTGGCGGCGGTCGTCCGGTGGCGGCAGGTGGCGACGCCGCCGGGCTGCTACACCGCGGCCGACTACGAGCGGGCCGCTGCCGACCTGGCGGCCGAACTCGACGCGGCCGGGCTGCTCGTCGCACCGTTCACCCAGACCACCCTCTGACCCCCGAAAGGAGACCGACATGCCCAACCCGATCCCTGCTCACGTCGTCGAGGCGTGGAGCGTTCTGCCCGACCGGCTCTGCCCGTGCCGGGCGAAGTGTGGCCGCAACGTGAAGGTCGTCTGCGAGGCCGGCTGGAACAACATCGGCGACTGGCTGCCGCCGCATGTTGTGGACGCGCCGCTCGACCCGGACTTGCTCGTGCAGGTGCTCATCTACTGGGTGCTGCCCGACGGGGCGTCGAACGCCGACTTCAACCGCGAGTACGACCGGCTCGAAGCCGAGGTCGACGCGATTCTCCGCGAGTGGGTGCCCGCGTAGCGGCGGGTCAGCCGAACGACCACCCTTTGACTCCACCGAAAGGACCCACGATGGCCACGACCACCGACACCGCGCCGCAGGTCTGCGGCGACCCGGCGACGACCGCGATCGGCGACTTCACCTGCGTGTTGCCGCCGCACGATGACGACCTGCACTTCAACGGCGTCGGCACCTACTGGCGGAACCTTCCCGACACGGACCCGCTGGACGGCCTGCCGCACCTGCTGTGGTCGAACCGGTACCACCAGTGGTGGCGACCGAACCGGGCCGGCTACACCTCCGACGTGTGGCAGGCGGGCCGGTACAGCCGTACTGACGCGGTCTTCGAGGCCCGGGTCGACGACCACGAGAACCCGCCCGCGATCGTTGCGGTGCTGGCGCCGGAGGCCGGACGCGACGCGTTCACCCCGGCCGAACTGGCGGGTGTGGGCGAGATGATGCGCCAGCGGACCGCGGCGGCGACCGCCGCGGTGATCGACGCCCGGGGCGGTGCCGAGTGACCGGCTTCAGTTGGGAAGACTCGTGCACCTGCACGGACCCGTTCGCGTCGAGCCCGCCAGCATTCGAGGAGGCGTGCCCCGCGCACGGCTCCGAGGCTCGTGATGTGGCGCAGCGGCTTGGCCGGTGGCGGATCGAACTGGTCGGTGCCGCACCGGCAGTGCTGACCGACGTGCACCTGCGCCTGTACACCTCGATCGAGGCGTTGGAGGAGCTGCTCGGCGGTCACTGGCGGCATGAGGCGCCAGGCCCGACGCCGTCGCCGACGGGCACCTGTGGGTCGTGCGGTGGCACCGGCGAGGTGTTCCACGGGTTCGGCGAGGACGGTCCGATCTTCGCCGGCGAGTGCGGGTGCGAGACGCCGTACTGCGGCGGCTGTGGCGGCGCGTGGCCGTGTCTGCCGGTGGTCACGGTCGGCCGTGCGGTCGGGGCCAGGTTCGCTTTGGAGGCGACATCGTGACCCCAGACCATCCCGGCCTGCTCCGCCGTGCCGCCAAGCACGTCCGGGAGCTCGCCGCCGCAACAACTCCTTCGCCGTGGACGGTGGAGTCGTGGTCGCACGGCTGGGACGACGGCCACACGTGGCGGATCAACGGTCCGACCGGCGACGACCTGGTGACGCCGTGCGCGTTGCAGACCAGCACTGAGACGCCGGCCGAGTTCGCGCGAGCGGACGCTGACGTTGAGTATGCGGCGCTCATGCACCCGCCGGTCGGTATGGCTCTTGCGGTGCTGTTCGAGCGGTCTGCGGACGCGATGGCGGCCCTCGACGACGTGCTGCGTCGCGGCCGGATGGCGGAGCCGCAGCTGGCGCATTTCGCCGACCTGATGGAGGTCGTTCGGGTGGCCCGTCAGGTGCTGCGTGAGGAGGTGGCGCGGTGACAGTCGACGAGTTCGACCGGCTCCTCGCCCACTACGAGGACGCGTGCGCCGCCCTGCACGTTGAGGGCACCCGGGGCGCACAGGAGCGTTGGGAGGAGCTGCACGGGCAGATCCAGGCCGAGGTGCGGCGGCTGCGGGTCAAGGCTGGGGAGGCGCGGTGACCGCGGACTTCAACCGGGCCGGGTTCGCGGAGCACGCCTCGCTGGAGGCGATCGACGCCCGCCTCAGGGACGCGCAGAAGGCGTGCCGGGACGCGGACCGGCACCGGGAGTGGCTGACCGCGCTGCGGCAGCAGCGGGCCGCGCAGGTTGCCGCCGGTGCGTGGCCGCCGGCCGAGCCGGAGGGTGGTGCCCGGTGACGGACCGTTTCGTGATCGTCCACACGGACGAGCGCGGCAACATCGAGACCCTCGCTGTCGTCGCCTACACCGACTTGGCCGAGGCCGAGCGGCGTGTGGCCGAGCGTCGCCGGACCGCGACCGAGCACGGCTGGTCGGACGCGTACGAGGCGTTCCGGCTGGTGCCCGTCGACGCGCTGTCCGAGGTGGAGCAGCTGCGGCAGGACGTGGAACGGATGGCGCAGCACGCCCGCGACGAGCACGCCCAGGGCTGGAAGGAGGCCATCGGCTACCTGTACGGCATGTCCGCAGGGTCGAGCGACGACCAAGAGACGCTGACGCTGTGGCAGGCGGCCGAGAAGTTGACGGCGTGCGCCAAGGAGCTACGGGAGGCGGCTGGATGACCACGATGTTCGTCGTCGTGAAGCAGCAGATCGTCGGGACTCCCGCCGACTACGAGGTCGTCTACGACTGTAACGGCATCGAGCACCAGGACCGGGCCGAGGCGATCCGGCTCGGCGTCGAGGCGTTGGACCACGACGACTTCAGCATCGCCACGGTCGTCGGCGGCAGGCTGGTCGCGTTCGGGTTCGGCATGGACGACTTCGGCCCCGACGAGGACGGGGCGCCGCACGGCGGCCACGACCTCGACGAGATCGCCCGGCAGATCGGGCTGGCCACGCACGAGGTGTCCCGGTGACCGCGAAGGAGACCCGCCACTGCCTGTGTGGCAGCGCGCTGCATGCCCGGTCGACGCCGCCGGCGGCTGCCGAGACGATCGCGGCACTGTGGGAGCGGGAGCACACCGGCCCGGGCCATGGGGCAGCGACCGCGGCGCAGGCGGCCCAGGCGCGGCGGCGCGAGGAGGACCGCCGGGAACGCGCGTGGCGGGCGGAGGCGGCCGGATGACCGCCGAGCCGATCGCCGAGGTCATCGCCGACATCCGCGCCGGCCGAGTCAACCACCCCGCGGCGTTCGACGAGATGGGCCTCCGCTCCAGCCTGAAGCTCCTCGAGCAGGCGCAGGTGCCACAGCCGGTTGTCGACTGCACTGCCATCTACGACGGCTACATGAAGGCCGGCAAGGGCGTCGCCCTGTACGACGATTATCCGAGCATCGTGCCGCCGTGGGAGAACGCGTTCCTGTGCTACGTGAACCAGTTCGGCAACGTCAACGCCCTGCAGGTGCTCCGCGTGGACTGGGATGGTTCGGCGCCGTCGTGGGACAACTGGATGACCGACAACGACGTCGAATGGGCCCGGGTCCGATGGATCGCTGAGACGTCGATCTGGATCGGTGGCCGGTCCGGGGACGGCCGGTATCTGCCGACGTCGGGACCATGCCACCTGTTGCGCCACGCGATCCACGAGGACGGGTCGATCGCCGACATCAACTGGGTGGCGCTCATGCACAAGCGTGGCGTGTTCGGCGAGGCGCATGCAATCGGTGATCCGAACACGGAGGTGTGGGACACGGCGACAGTGATGGTCGGCGCCGCGTTGAACTTCCTCAACGCCTCGAATGTCGACATCGCCGAGCCGTCGCGGCCGCGGCCTCAGCGCCGCCGGCTGGCCCGGACCGGGGTGACGGTGCAGACGATCGTGGTCCGGCCACCCGGAAAGCACCGTGCCAAGTCGGGTGCTGCCCGGCCGATCGACGCGTCCGAGACTGCACTGAGCCCGGTTCGGGGCCACTGGTCGCACTACGGCGAGCGCTACAACCGCGGCAAGCTCTTCGGCAAGTACGAGGGCAAATTCTGGATTTCCGGACATGTCCGGGGCCAGGGCGACGCCGGGCCGCGCGACTACGTGTTGAAGCCGGGGGCGGCGGCATGACCGCCCGGACCACGGTGACGCACACGATCACGACGACGGCCGGTGGCGTGCACCGCCGGACGCTGCTGGCCGAGGTGTCGATCCGGCCGGTCCTGCTCGGCTGGCTGGTGACCGAACGGTATGGGCCGCTGTCCCGGACGCGGTGGCGGCCCACCTGGCGCACGACGGTCGCCGTGTTCGAGCAGGCCGCGGCCCGGGCGCAGCGGTTCGTTGAGCACGTGAACCACTTCCCCGACTCTGAGCCTGCGAAGGAGCCCCGATGAATGCCCTCGAACGCCAGGTGCAGGCGCTGCGGCTGCGCCGTGCCCTACACGACCATCGTGCCGCCGTCGACGGGGTGCTGGCCGCCCTCGACGAGGGTGTGGTGGTGCCGTCCGACGTGCTGCGGCTGGAGCGGTCGGCGATGGCTGTGGTCGTGGCCGGTAAGCCGCTGTGGGACGGCATCGACCTGAACGGGCCCGTCACGTACGAGATCAACCCCGAGACGAAGGAGAGCTGACCATGGCCAACCCGACCGACCCGATCGACGTCGACGCCCTCGTCGAGGCCGGCACTGCCCGCGCCGAAGCCACCCCAGACGACGGTGACGACTGCTGCGAGAACGGCTGCCAGTGCTACTTCCCGCGGCCCTCATACGACGAGGACTACGACCCGGACGACACGTTCGACGGGTCCGACTGTGATCACTGCCCGAACTGCTGCTCGTGCGTGCCGTGCATGTACGTGCACCACGCCTGACGAAGGAGAACTGACCATGGGATCTTCCCCGTACGCCCACATCGCCTACGGCTACAACCTCGGCGGCAAGGAAGGCGGCTGGAAGCTCGCCGGCGCCGCCGAGTACGGCACCTTCGACTTCGACTGGACTGAAGGCGGCTACGCGTTTGAGCAGGACGCAACCGACAGGCTCATCGTCGCTGCCGGGTTCACCGAGGCCCGCGACGAGGGCAAGCCCGACTGGTACCGGCGCCGCCGCGAGGTGGAGAAGGGCCTCGGCGTGGAGATTCAGCGGTCGGGCCACCACGAGTACCCCGGCTGGATGCTGGTCGCCACGGGTTCGCACAAGCGGGTGGAGTGGGCCGACGCGATGGTCCTCGACCTGTTCGGCATGGAGCAGGCGCCGCACGAGTGGTTCGAGCGGTGCACCGCTGCGGTGGAGGCGCTCGGGATCACCCCGATCCAGGACGGGCCGCGGTGGCTTGTTTTCCCGAGCTATGGCTGAGGAGGCCGACATGACCACTGCTGTGACTGACGGGCTGTTGGCCCGTCTCGCTGACGATCCGCTGCTTGAGCTGCGCATGGCGGCGATCAAGGTCCGGTCGCGGGCCGAGGTCGCGCTGCGCGAGTTCACCACCGGTGAGAACTTCTCGTACACCGACGACTGGGGTCGAGCATGCGACAACATGCTCGGCGGGGAGATCGGCGACTATCTGGCCGCGTTCAGCCCGTACGCCGGTCTGGAGCTTGCGGGGTGGCTGGAGTCCGTCGTGAAGCGTCTGGAGCGGCAGGTGCCGGGCCAGGAGGCGCGCGGCGAGGGGCCGGTGGCGCTGGCGGACAAGGCGGCGGCGTTCACGATCGCGCGGGCGCTCCTCGGGCGGCGGCCGTGACTCGCGAGGAGCGGCTGCAGGCGCTGGTCCGCCGTGAGCAGGAGCGCTGGTTTGAGTCGACCGGCTTCACGCTCCGCGACACCGACATGCGCGAGTACCTCGGCGTGGACCCCGCCGACTACTTCGCCGACGAGCTTGACGCGGCGGCCGCGGCCGTCGAGGAGGTCGACGTGCCGTGCTGCACGCCGATGGACGCGGCCCACACGCTGCCGAACGGGCACAGCGTGTTCTGCCGTGCCGAGATGACCAAGGAGAAGGCGTGATCGTCAACCTGACCCCGCACCCCATGCACATCTACCCGGCGGACTGCCCGGACCGGATCGTGCCCGGCACCGTCGACCCGCTCGTGGTCCTACCCGCCTACGACCGGCCGCCGCGCCTCGGTGAGACGGAGCTCGGTGCGGCCCGTCCGGTCGACGGGGTGCCGGTCGTCGACATCCGGTTCGGCGGTGGTGAGGGCCTGCCGGAGCCTGGGCCGGGCGTGTGGCTGGTCGTCTCGCGCCCGGTCGCCATGGTGAACCGGCACCGCTGCGATCTGCTGGTGCCGCACCACGTGGTGCGGGACCTGGACGGGTCTACGTTGGGCTGCCGGGCGTTCGGGAGGCCGTTGTGATCCGGCGCCTGTTCCGCCGCTGCGACGTGTGCGGGTCGCGGTGGTGCCTCGTGTGGTGGGCGGGGACGGAGCGGCGCTAGCTCTCCGTCTTGCGCCTGCGTGGTGGGTGCTTCTCGCGCCACGCGAGCAGGGCGGCTTTCTCGAACATGAGGGTGCGCCCGATGTGGATGGGCTGAGGGAAGCCTTCGAGCCGTCGCACATAGAGGTAGACGGACGCCACCTTGACGCCGAGGATCTCGGCCGCCTCTTCAGTGGGAACGTAGCCGTCCAAATTCATAGTCAATACGATAACCGATGCTAGACTATTCACAGTGACTATGAATAAAGATCGAGAGCCGAGGAGGTTCCGATGAGCGACACCGTGAAGATCCGCGTTGAGATCGACATCCACGCCGAAGGCACCCACGACACCGAGCGTGCAGCAATTGGCCAGCGCATGTGGGACACCGAGTCGCAGTCCAACAACGGCGGCATCTGGGTCGAGACCGACGGTGCGGAGAGTCTCTGATGACCGTCACCACCGCCCCGGTCACGCTCGACCCCACCACCGACCTGACCCCGCTTGTCGGCCGCCGCGTCACGTTCGACGGCAGGGTCGCCCTCATCCAGACCGCCCACCACGGCTACGAGGCGACGCGCTGCCGGGCCGCCCTGCTCGGCGGCATCTGGGGCGACCTCGTCGAGGAACCCACCAACTACTACCGCGGCGGCGCGTCGTCGTACTGGCTGCCGTACGGCACCACCGTCACCGAGATCTGAGGAGACTTCATGAGCAACCCGACCGCCCGCGCCGTTCGGATCGACCTTGATGAGGACGAGACGCCGGCCACCCTCTACCTGCTGCTGTCCCGCGACGTGGTCGAGCGCCTGAACCAGGAGTTCGACGTGCACGGCACCTCGGTTCCCGGCCAGCTCGGCATGGTCGCGGTGACTCTGCCGATGGGTGCCGCCGCCGACGTGGCCCGGCACTTCGGCAGGCAGCGAGGCGCGGATGAGGCGCGGACCGAGTTCTACTACTGCGTCACGAACGTCGCGAACCGGTTCTGGGAGAGCGGCATCAGCGAGGCGCCGACCGTGGGGCTTCGGGCGAACGAGACGACCGCCTGATGGACCACGCAGACGGCCAGCACCAGGAACCCGAGGGTGAACAGGCGCGCCCCGACGCCCGGCCCGAGGCAGCCACGGCGACCACCATGCCGCCCGCATGGTCGGACCTGATCGAGGGTCTGACCCTGCTCGCGAAGCACCACACGAGCGACATCAGCCCGCTGCACTGCGAGCACGACACCCTGAACGTGATGGCCGACGACGAGGCGTTCACCGGGGAGGAGATCGCCCGGCTCGACCACCTCGGGTTCAGTGTCAGCAGCGAGGGCGGCTTCTACTCGTTCCGGTTCGGCAGCGCCTGATGGCCGACGAAACCGTGAAGATCCGCATCGCGATCGACATCCAGTCCGAGAGCACCTACGACACCGGCAAGACCGTCGCGGAGTGGCTGGCGCTCACCGATGAGCAGCGGTCCGACATCAAGGCGGGCTTCTGGAACGAGGAGTCCGAGAACGACAACGGCGGCGTCTGGGTCGAGACCAAGGGAGCGGAGGGCACGTGATGACGAACCCCGCCACCCGCTACGGCCCCGTCGCCGAGCGCGAGTTCGAGCAGGCCACCGACGGGCACAAGGAGCCGCTCACCCGCTGGCTCGACGCCCTCCACGCCCTGCCCGACGACGACTTCACCGCCGAGGCAGCGTCCGCCATCCACGGGTCCGCGCTCACCAACTCGTGGCGCGGCAACTGGGCGCACGAGGACTGCCGGACCAGCGCCGCCCACGCCGACGCCAAGCGCCGCTACGAGGCCGCCGGGCACACCAGGGACTGCGCCGGCACCAACCTGTACGACCGCGCGTTCCGGCAGGTGTGGCTGTCGCAAGGACACAGCAGCACCGCGTACCAGCCGCGAACGTGCGACTGCGGCGCCGACTCGAAGGAGAGCTGACCATGCCGAAGTGGACCTTCGACGTGAAGGTGACCGGCTCGATGACCGTCGCCATCCACGCCGACACCGAAGAGGAAGCCCGCGAGATCCTCGACAGCGGCGAGTACGAGCCGAGCGCTGAGCTGTGCGTCCAGTGCTCCGGCTACACGACAGAGGTGAACAAGTTCCCGGGCCGGTTCAGCCTCGACCTCGACGAGTTCGAGGTGCCCGACGACCTGGACCAGTTCACGCGCGAGGAGGACTGACTGTGTGCACCTGCTTCCCCCCCATCGGCGTCGTCTGCGCCGCGCACTGCAAGGGCGAGTACTGCCGTGACGGTGAACACGTCGACCTGTGTGCCGGCCCGACCCGCAACCGTGAGCTGGAGAGACTCCACCGCATGGGGGTGCCGATCACCGAACAGCTGATCGCCACGGTCCTCGGCGTCGAGCGGGCGTTCCGGGAGGTGTTCGCGTGAGCGGCGACATCCGCGTCCGCTGGTCCGCCGACCTCGGCGCACGCCAACTGTCCGGCGAAGTGACCATCCCCCGTATCGACTGGGACAGGAGCCGCCCCGCTGGACGCCGCCTGCTGGTCCGAGCCGAGGTCGGTGACGCCGTCATCCGCGCTCTCGGCGTCGACTGGACCGTCACCAACGCCCGCATCGACGACCCCAACCGCTGAGGAGCCCCCATGGCCGACTTCATCGACTACCTCACCAACCACGGCAGCACCAGCACGCTGTGGTGGCAGTTCCGTTTCCCGAACGGCCGTGAGGTCGGCGTGTATCCAGCGCACGTGACCGTGCACCCGTTCCGGTTCGACGTCGAGTTCGACGGCGACGACGAGCTGATCGTCGCGTCCGGCCTCACGACGGAGCAGGTGGAGGCGAAGCTCGCCGAAATCAAGGCGCTGCCGGTCGGGGTGCCAGCGTGATCACCTGGTGGCGGGGTCTCGACAACGACGTCAAGCAGGTCGTGTTCGTGGTCGGTTTGGTCCTCGCCGGGCTGTACCTGATGGCGATCGGGCTGTGGGTTGCGACCGGCTATCCTGCGGCGTTCATCGCCGTCGCCGTCATCTCCGGCGTGGCGTTCATCCTCGCCGGGTTGATGCGGCTCGCCGCGCATCTGTTCCCGACGGAGGAGGACACTCGATGACCACTGACGAACTGCGTGCCGAAGCGCTCGCCGGGCCGTGGCAGGCGGTCCTCGCCGACCGCTACGGCTACGCCTACCAGGACGTCACCGACGCCCGGAAGAACATCGCCGACCCCGACGACGAGGTCCGGATCACGATCGTCCGCGGCACCGCCCTGCCTAACAATCGGTCCGGGGACGAGCTGCGTCTGCCGGGCAGTTATCAGTCCGGCGACCAGATCTTCGAGATCGACGCTTACCTCGAAGACGAAGACCCGTCGATCGGTGCCGAGGTTCGGTTCGAGCAGGCGAAGGCGATGGCGGCCGGGCTGAACGCGGCGGCGGGTGCGCGGTGAGCACCGTCAAGGTCGAGGTCCACGAGGACACGGAGACGCTGCACACCAGCGTGTCCCGGGACTGCTCCGACGACTACTACGAGATTCCCGAGCATCTCGTCGTCGCCTACGAGACGACGAGGGCCGCACACGAAACCGCCGCGGACGCGATCGTCGCCTACATCGAGGCGAACGGGCTGGAACCCCGCTACGACGACGAGGAGAGCGACTGATGGACGAGGATCGGATCGTGGACTTCGACGACGACGGGTATGACCGTGGCTGAGTCGGGCCTGTCGTGGAGGGAGCAGGGCGTCGCCGACGAGTTCGCCGGTGCCGCCCTGAACCTCGCGTCGTGGTGCCGACGCCATCCGGACCGGGCCGAGGCGCTGCGGCTCGCGGCGGTTGCCGGGTTGGACGAGCAGGGCCGGGCACTGCTGGCGACACTGGCCGGGCAGATTACGGAGGGGCAGTGATCGACGACGTGGTCCGTGAATTGGCGCGACGCCACGACCGGTGGCTCGGCGCCCAGCTTGCCCGGCTCGCGGTCGGTGAGACGCTGTGCGTCCACGAACTGCCCGACGACGGCGGCCTGTACCGGGTGACGATCCGCGTCCAGGCTCACGTCCTGGCGGCCGGTGAGGGCTGCGACGATCCGGTGCGGCGGACCCAGTACGGGCCGATGACGGCGGAGATCCAGGCGCAGGTGGCGCGGGTAGCAGAGGGCGGCCGTGGCGAGTAACCCGAACGTTCAGTTCGAGCAGTGCGGCTGCCTGACGTTCGCGAATCTTGAAGGGCGCCGGATGGTCTGGCACGTCATCGACGCCTGCGACGAGCACGGGCCGGGCCATCCGGGCCACCTGATGCCATACCGGGTGATTGAGGCCGTCGCCGTGACTTACGAGTGGCCGGAGGAGATGCCTCATGTCGACCGTTGACCCGCGCCGTGCCGGTGACCTGCTGCCGCTCACCTGCGAGTGCCGATCGCCGACGCACGGTCGGGGCATCAGCCGCTGCACCGACCGGGATGTGGAGTGCGAGCTGCACAGGAGCAGCGATGGGCGGATCGTGCTGAAGGTCGTCGAGGACGAGAGGCGTCCAGCGTGACCGAGGAGCAGATCGACCGGTTCTACGCCGACGCCGGGCAGCGGATCAACCGTGCCCGGCGTGCGGTCGGCATGACGCAGGCGGGCCTCGCCGAGGTGTCCGGGCTGACCCGTTCGTCGGTGGCGAACGTCGAGGCGGGCCGGCAGCGGATACCGCTGCACGTGCTCGCGGCGATGGCGGGCGCGCTGCGGGTCGACCCGGGCGAGTTGTACTCCCCCGACCTGCTCGCCGCCGACACGGCCGGCGCGGTGGTAACGCTGGACCTGCCCGACGACGAGGCCGGCACCCGCCAGTTTGTGGAGGGGGCGCTGGCCACGCTGGGTATGACGGTGCGGTGGGCGGCATAGCCCGTTCGTCGGCCGCGTCTCATCCGTTCGTCGCCGTCGGTTACTTCCACGTATCCGACATGGGGTGGTCAGCCGGTCGCTGTGGGTTGCTCGGCCGATAGTCAGGCCCACGCCATCGCGGCAACGTGGAGGCATGAACGAATCCCCTGGTCAGACCGAGATCGCCTACCTTGTGTCCGGTGCGAGGCTCGACGACGAGTCGGTCGGGCCGCTGTTCGCCAGCTGCGCCGAAGCGCACGTCATCGCCCGGACCGCGATCGCCGGCGTGGGCGGCACGGTGCGGATTCTGCGGGACAGTGACCGCGGCTGGGTCGAGGTAGCCAGGTACACCGACACCGGCCGGTATCCGGCGCCGGACCGGTTCGGGTTCGGTCACTTCTTCGACAGTGACCCCGCCACGGCGCCTACCGGCCGGCGTGGTTCGCCGCGGGTTCGTGCAGCGGTCCGCCGGGTGTGGCTGCGTGTTCGGCCGCGAGCTCGGCGGCGGGCCGTACAAACGGGGCCGCCGGCGCAGAAAGCACAGACAGCGTCGCGGCGGCCCCGCTCATGAAAGCAGCGAAGCCCCGTCCCTCGCGGACGGGGCTCCTTCGCTTTGCTCAGCGGGTGGCCGGCTCGCGTTCGGTCTGGTCGACGGCGCCGAACGAGTCGAGCACCGCGCGGACCTCGTCGAGGGTGTGCAGGCCCGGGAGCGCGGCGAAGAAGTCGGGGATCTCCCGGAAGGCGGGCCATGCCTCGTCGTACATGCAGAGCCGCGCCGCGCCGTCCTTCTCGTAGACGATGAACTCCCAGCGCGCGCCGCCGCCCGTCGTGGCGGCGATGTTGATCTGGTTCGGCTCGCCGAGGCCAGTCCATGCGAGCGGAGCCCAGTGCGCCTCGTGCATGACCGTGTAGGCGAGGAACGTGTTGCCGGGCAGTGTTCTCATTGGCGTGTCCTCTCGGTGGTTGGTTCAGCCGCCCGCTTCCGCAGTTGTTTGACCCAGGTCGACGAGACGTCGAACCGTCGTCCGACGGCGGCGGCGTTGGCGTCCGGGTCTTCGAGGATGGCCTTGTCCCGGGCTGCGCGTGCTGCGGTCAGCGCCTCGCGGTCAGCGACCTCTTTGGCGATGCTCGCCTTGTGACGCTTCTCGGCCTGCTGGACGGCCTTGGCGGTGGGGTGGAGTTCTTCTGGCACTTGCTGAGTGTGCCGGACCAGCATCGGAACTACAAGCGGATCGGTTCCGCTCATACTTTCGGTCAATCCGATCGTAACTAGTAGCGAAACAGTTTGGCATTTAGTTACGATCGAAGCATGACGCAGACGATGACCGCCCCGATCACCATCCCCGCCGAGGGCCTGGTCCACACCGCGGGCGACGTCGAGCTGACCGTCCGCCCCCACCCCGTCGCCGGCTACCTCATCCAGGGCCGCCGCAACGGCGTCATCGCCCGCGACCTGTGCTCGCAGCACAACACCGAATGGGCCGCCCGCATCGCCTGGGCGAAGCTGCTGGAGCAGTACCCCGCCACCCCGGCGCCGGTCGACCCGGCCCCGGCCGCGCCCGCCATCCCCGCGCAGCGCCCCGCCCCCGCCCCGATCCCCGGCAACGCCACCGGCCACCTGCGCGTCTCCGACCCCTCCCACACCGTGCTGGCGCTCGCCGCAACCGACCCCGACGGCATCGTCCGCCAGGGCGGCGGCCTCGGCCACGCCACCCGCACCCAGCTTCGCTCGCTGGCCAAGAAGGGCTACCTGGAGCTGATCTACGAGAAGCGCACCGACGCCCGGAAGGTCCCCGAAGCCGGGCGCATCACCGCGAAGGGCCGCGCCCGGCTCGCCGAGCTCACCGCCGCCGACGCCCACAACGCGCGGATCGCCGCCGCGGTCGCCGGCACCCCCTACCCCACCGCAGCCTGAGGAGCCCCTGATGAGCTTCAGCCCGATGTTGAGGCACTTCCGTGCGGTTGACGTGCTCGTCGCAATCCGCGCGCAGGTAGCCGAGCAGTACCGCCCCGCACCCCGCGCGCCGCAGGCCGACCCGTGGTGGCAGGCCGACATGAACTACCTGACCGCGTGGGCCGGCGTCGTCGCGCAGATCCCCGCCTGAGCATCGACACCGTCACCAACCCGAACCCAACACCTGAAGGAGAGACCCATGAACCTGCCCGTGCTCAACAACAGCCCCGACCCGCAGGTCGCCGTCGCCATGGACGACCATGGCCGCGCCATCATCGCCCTCAACACGGCCGCCGCCGCCGCCCTCGACTCCTACCTGTGCAACCTGCCCCTCGCCCACGACATGGAGGAGGACGGCATCCCCGACGACCAGATCAACACGATGACGAGCCTCGCCCACGCCATCGGCCGGATCGTCCGACCCTGGGCATATCGGTAGCCATCGCCCTCGTCGCAGCCTGAAGGAGGCACCCCATGACCATCTACGACACCCTGACCGGCCCCGTGTCCGCCGAGCTGCACCAGCGCGGCATCACCCTCGTCATCTCCGCCAACGGCCAGACCCGCGGCGACGCCTGGTGCGACGCCGTCGCTCAGCACGGCGACCGGGTCGCCAGCATCCATCTCACCGACGGCCGGTGGGTCGACGGCCGCCCCCGCTACTACGACGACCGCGGCTACTACGACGCGACCGTGCTGCGCGTCTCCTACCCGTGGGACGACGTCGAGACCGGGACGCTCATCCGTGACGTGCTCGTCAAGCACGGCCTCACCGTCGAATGGGAAGGCGACGGCGCGCACGCGATCGTCATCAAGCTCTGACGTTCCAGCATTTTCCAGTCTGTGGATAACTACAGCCGTGTCATTCGCCCGCCGAGCCCCACGAGGGCCGGCGGGCGTTCTACGTTCCAGGGATGACGTGGGCGGATGAGATGGCCACCGCGGACGGCCGTTGGCGAGTGCGGGTCGGCGGTGTCGGTGCCGTGCGGTGGTACCGGCTCGAAGGCGACGGCGTGCGACGCGACCTGCCCAGCCTGGCCGCGCTCGCCACAGCAGCCGACGAGCACGGCGTCGACATCGGCGAACTGCGCGAGGTGGAGGCGGCGGCACCGTAGCGCCGCCGCCAGCAACAGGAGACGTGCTACAGCGCCCCGGTGAGCGCCATGCCAATCACGGCGACCGTCGCCACGACAATGATGGCGCACAGTCGGGCGGTGCGGTGCCAGCAGCCCAACGCGTGGCGGATCAGCGCGACGATGGACTTGAGGAACTGATACATGATCTTCCTTTCGACAGGGGACCCGATAGGGACTCGTGCGGTGCGACCGGACGCCTTATGGCGTTGCTGTCGGTACAGCGGTCACGACCACTCCGTTCCGGGTCAGCCACTCCCTCGTCGAAGGCGGCGAACGTCAGGTGTCGAATAGCGACGACTGTTCGCTTTGTGGTTTCGCGATAGACGTGATACGCGGGCACCCGATGCCGCATACCACCTGCGCCGCCGGGTCGATGTGCACCACGGGCACTCCCCGGTCACGGGCCTTCCTCACCGCCGAATACGTGCCGCCGGCGCGCTTCCGGGCATCCCAGCAGGCGAAGATCCCGTCGGCCTTCAACAGCTCGTCGTTGCGGCCGTGCAGCAGCGCGACCGCCTGCTGCTTCGACGTGGGGTTCGGCCCGCACACGATCTCCGATGCCGCCGCGGCCCGCAGTCGCCGCCACTCGGCGATGTCGCGGGGGTCGCGCCACACGTCGGGCTGCGACTCGAACGGGATGACCGCGCGCAGCGGCATGCCGAGGTCGACGGCGGCGGCGGCCAGCGCAAGGTCGAACCCCAGCGCCATCCCCGACCAGACCTCCTCGGTGCCGTGCTCGTCGCGGAGCCACAGCAGCCCGGCCCGGCACTTCGCCCGCACCCACGGCATCTGGGCCGGCGTGATTCCGTCCGGGTTGGTGCGGGTCGCCGGGCGGTGACCCGTCCCGGCGACCGTGCGCATCACGGCGCCGCGGCCCGGCCGACGCTCACGACGCCCACCCGAGCCGGGCGACCTGCTCGTCCTGGAGGCGCTTCCAGTCGTCCGGCTCCGGGAAGATGCCGTCCCGGTCGTCGTAGTACAGGTTCCGGTCGTTGAACTCGATGCCGAGTCGTTCCGCGTCGGCGACGATCACGTCGATGGCCGCGGTGAGCGCCGCCGCCTGCTGGCCGTCCTTCACCATGTAGCGGGTGTGCAGCTTCCCCTCAGTGGAGATCCGCCCGGTGTCGGGGTCGTCGTCGGCGAACCCGTCGTCGAGGAAGTCGATGCCAGCGGCCCATGCCTTTCGGTGGCTGTCGTAGCTGACGATGACTCCGGCGGTCCAGTAGCGACCAGTGGAAGAGATCACCGCGCCCCCTTGAAGTCGATGTTGTGGTCGGTGAGGCTGACGCACACCAGCGCCCCGTCCTCCGGCCCGGCCAGGTAGGCGACGCCACGCTCGACGGCGCCGTCGATGTCGACGAACTCGTACGTGCCGGCCGGCAGCCTGAAGCCGCGGCCGGTGTGGTGGATGGCGGTCGTCTCGGCGGTCACGGTCGCGGTCTTTGTCATGCGGTTCCTCTCGTCGTGAACTGAACGGCCACTGCCGGCGTCCGGACATGCCGGGCGCCGCCGTGTCCCGTTCAGGCCGCGACAGGCTGTGCTGCCCGGACCAGCTGGTACAGGTGACTGTCTGCGATCGTGGCGTCCCAGTGGTCGCCGTGGGCGCGGCGCAGGTGGTCGCCGCAGCAGCGGCCCGGGTATTCGGTCAGTGAGTCGATGCGGTGGATGGTGACGCCGTCCACAGGGTCAACGATCGAGTCTCCGACGTGCAGGGTGGCGCCCTCGACGCGGGTCACTGTTGCTCCTCGCGGACGTTCACAACCACGCGGCGGCCGTCGGCGGCGGTCAGGGTCAGGTCGACGTCGAGCCGGTCCGTGGCGACACGGGACACGACCGCGTCGGCGCCCTCCGCGAGCAGTGCGCCGAGGATGACCTCGACGATCGGGTGCGGGTGGCGGGCCATCAGGCACCATCCCCGACGCGCAGGATGGTGGCCTGGTCGGAGCGGAGCAGCTCGTCGACGTGCGCGTCCGTGATCGGGCCCGTGCGGTGCGACGCCGCCCACGGGTACGGCGACTCGGCCGACGACTCCTCCTTGAAGAACGCCCCGCCGGCCGTCGCAACCACCGAGCCATGGGGCAGCAACGCCGCCGGCGGCCGGTCCATGGCCCAGTCGACAGCCGCAAGCGCGGTCGGCAGGTCGCAGCCGGTCTCCGCCCGGACGACCTTCGTCGCCAGCAGCCGGGCGCCGGGCTCGGAGCGGTCGATCTCGCCGAGTGCCTTCAGCGCGTGTGCCTGGTGGTCGGTGGTCATCACGACACCGGCTCGGCGTTGAACCGGACCAGCGGCGTCCGCTCGCCTTGTAGCCCGTTGGCGACGTCGTTCACGAAGTCGGTGCCGGCCGTGAAACGCCAGCCGATCGTGGCGAGCGCCTCGGCCATGCGGTGCCGCCACACGACGCTGCCCGACATCGGACCGTTCTCGGCGGTGGCCTGCACGCGGGCGTTGACCAGACCCTTGACCGGGTCGAGGACGACGACCTTGCTGCCCGGGTACAGGCGGTGGTGCTCGTTGGTGGTCACGAAGGCGTTGAAGGTGGCCATCAGGACTCCTGTCCTGCCAGCCAGGCGCGGCCGGCGTCGGTGAGCTCGTAGGTGCGGATGCGGTCCCGCTCGCCGCGCTCGATCAGCTTCTCGGCGAGGGCCAGGTCGCGGCTCGGGACGTTCTCGGAGATCCGGTCGAAGTAGAGGCGGGTTACCCAGCCGCCCATCGCGGCGACGTGCCGCAGGTGGCGGGCCAGGTTCTCGCGGGTCCGGCGGTCGACGGTGGACAGGTCCATGGGGGCTCCTCAGGGATTGGCGATGCGGTGGGCGTTGTCCATGTCGGCGTCGGTCTGCGGGGTTCCACCGCCGTTGAGGAGCAGGTACACCTGCGCCTCGGCGCGCACGTCCGCGAACTCACCCATGCCGACAGGGATGATCGTTCTGTCCGTACTGCGGGCCTGGCCCCGATCGGTGAGGCCGGTGTAGCGGACGTACAGGCCGTCCGCGGTGCCCTCGGTGACGACAAGGCAGTCGGCCGGGAACCAGCTCGCCGGGACCGCAAACTCGCCACGCATCCACATGACCGCGGTGGTGAGCCGCTGCTTGCCGTCGATGACCGCCCAGATCCCGACATCTGTCCGGCTGATGTCGAAGGTGTCCAGGTCGGTCCAGATTTCACTGCTGCGGTCGTTGATCGTGATCGACGGGACGGTGGCGCCGGTCAGCCACGAGTAGACGAGCGCGACCCGCTGGTCGTCGATCCAGACATCGCCACGCTGGTACGGCGGATTGAGGTCGATACGGCCTGCCTCGACGTACTGCACGAGGGAGGTGAGCGGCATAGACGACGCGTTGATCGGAAGGCGTTTCAGCGGCTCCGGCGTCTGGCGAGTCATGCCATAAACGTACCCCCATGGGGGGCGTAAAAGCAAGGCACTCTGGCTACCCCCATGGGGGAACCTTTGTGTACGATCTCGACCATGACGCGACGGGTGCCGTTCACCGACCTAGCCAGCCTCAAGGCATGGCTCGGCGAGCTGCGCCCCGCCGACCGGATCCACACCGCCCGCCTCATCGCAGACACCAAAACCCGCGGCGAGCTGGTCCAACTCGCCAACGCCGAGATCTACGAGCACAGCCGCGACCACACGACACCCGAGACCGCCACGCACTTCGGCATCACCGACCGGGCCGCCCGCCGTGCCATCAGCGAACACCGCAAGGCCACCGGCGCCGAAGGAAAGCCGCCCGGTCGGCGCAAGGCCGCCGAGTAGCTACGCCGCGCGGGCCATCCGGCCGGCGTACCGCGTCGCCTCGACGATCGTTCGCGCCACCAGTTCCGCAGCCGCCGGCGGCCACTCCTGCCTGCCGCGCCACCCGACCGCGCCGACCGTCACCACACCAGACGCATACTGGCGTAGCAGCACCGACGCGATCTTCCGGCCCTCGTCGTCCGTGACCACGAACTCCCGCTGATGGCAGCCGCCGACGCCGATCGTCTCGAGCGAGCACAACTCCGCCTGGCACCACGGCGGGTGCTCCAGCTCGGCGCGGCCACGAACCCGCGGCGCCGTCACGACCCGGGCTCCGTCTGCATCCCGGACAGTCCCGCCCGGCCCAGCAGGTCGCCGATCGCCAACCCGAGGCTCCGGGCCTCCAGCGGCGGCAGCACCACCCGGTCGTCACCGCGGCGCAACTCCACCCACGGCCGGTCAGCGTCAGGGGCTTGGGCCAGGCGCAGCACCGTCGCACCCACCACCTCCGGCGACGACCAGTGCGCGCCGACCTGGTGGCCGTACAGCGGCGGGCGGTCCGCGGTGCAGGCGGTGCCGACGCACCACTCCGGATGATCAGACACGGCACCTCCAGAGGACGGCGCGGCGGTCTGGTGGAGGTGCGGGACCGCCACGTTCGGGGTTCGGGCGGCAGGACGCCGAAGCGTCCCGCCGCTGCCGCCCGCCGATCCTGGTGCTGACGCAGGGAGAGCGGGTGCAGCCCCACCGTACCTGGTGAAACGGACCTGGTGAACAGGTCTGCTGCGACACGCGGGATGGTCTGCCCTGCGTTGAGCGACCCGCCGGAACGTGGTCCGATATCTCCTGCTGACGCAGGGAGAACTCAACATGGCAAGCGATCAAGACGCGTCGTATCGGCGCGTCCTAGACGGCGTGCTCGCCGACATACGAACCGGCCGATATCCGCCCGGAGGCCGACTGCCGTCCGGGTCCGCACTCGGCGAGCAGTACCGGGTTGACCGCTCGGCGGCCGCGCGGGCCGTGTTCTTGTTGCGCTGGATCGGGCTGGTGACCGGGCCGGCCGGCGGGATCGCACGGGTGGCTGCGGAGCCGCACCGCAGTGCGGCGTTGCGTCTGGTCGACGAGGCGGACCGGCTACGTGAAGCGCAGGACGCTGGGTGACCGGCGAACGGTTGACCCGGACGGCGCGGCATGCGTCACCTTGAGTCGAGTCGAATGGCGCGTTCAGCGATTCGTCACATGACGACGGTGGACACTTCATACCCGCCACCGCGGATGATCAAATAGACGCGCCCAGGGTGCCCAGTTGCTGCCGAAAGATGAGCATGCATGCCCAAACGTGAAACTTATACGGATCAGATTGTGCGCGAGATCGTGGAAGGTATCGCATCGGGACGGCTCGCCCCAGGCGACGCACTGCCGTCGCAACGCGAGCTATGCAAGTGCTACGGGGTGTCGCGGTCGACGGTGCAGCGGGCGTTGCGCCTGCTGCACGAACGGGACCTCGTCGAGAGCCACCAGGGCGTCGCCGTGTACGTGCGCAAGGGGGGAACCGGCTCGACTGTTGGCCCGGTCGGCGATACGGCAGTACGGTGCGATCACGCGGCTTCAGACAGTGGGTGCCCCCAATGTGCCCCCGCTACGCTCTGGAGTCACCTGCCAGGGTTCCACAATATGCCCGGTGAGCTGCTGCTATATGGGTTTGGGGTGAGGTTCCCAAGATGGACTACGAATACGTGCCGTTGCGGTTGCCGTCGAATGTCGATCGGATGACCGCCAACGCGCAGTTGACGATCCAGGCGGAGTTCGGCGGCTGGGAGCTCGCCCGCGTCCGCCTCTACCCCGACGGCACCCGCCAGGTGATGCTCCGCCGCAGGGTCACCAACGACACCCTGCCCGGTCTGAGCACCTGACGCTCCGACTCCACGCTCGCGCCGGCACCGCGATATTCCGGTGACGGTGAGTGATCCCTGCGCCGGCAGGCGGCCTCCCCTTGATGATCGAGGGAAAGATCTGGTCGCCGGGGCGACCGGATGTTTCCCACGATCATGAACCTCTCCGCCGCCGCACGGCCGCCTCGCAGGCTCCCGGCCCACGGCCGTAGCCGCATGCTCCCGGCCCACGGCTGTGGCCGCACGACGAAGGTCAGGGTGGTGCATGCCCTTCGGGTCCTGCGCCCGGACTGCCCTGATTGCTAGCGTGACCGACGTCGGATCGACGATCGGGGCACATCTTGCGGCAGCACAGCAGTCGGCGCCGGGCCTTGGTGGTCGCGGTGACCATGGCGTCGGCCCTCCTGGCCACCCAGGGCCCGGCGTTCGCCGAGACGGTCGGCCAGGGCCCGTAATACTCCGGCACGTCCCGCCAGGCGCGCCCACCCGCACCCGCCACCGGATCCCGTCGATGAGCTGCCGTTTACTCCACTTCGGCGGCCGACCTGGCTTCGCACCGCGGGGCAGCAGCGGCTCCAGCTTCGCCCACTGCCCGTCGGTCAGGTCGAACCGCCTCGTCACCACCACGCTGGCCACGAGGTCTCCGGTATTCAGGTCCTTTTGGTCGAAGAACCATCTACCGGAGACCTCGCCATCTATCGACCACCGACACGGTCTCGTCTCCGGTGGTCAACATCGGCGATGCCACCACGGAAGACCACTGGGCGTCTGCGAATCGTGATGGGTACGCCTCAGCAGCACCTCGTCCAGGTCGTTGACAACCGCCCGCAACTCTCGTGCGGCATGCTGGGGCAGCATGGCGACGACCTCTTCCAGTCGCTCTCGCGCCCAGTATTCACCACAGCACGAACATGTAAATTCGGCTTCCCACGGCCGCCAGCGACGCCGACCGCCACGCACATGGACACGCCACACGCCGACGGCCACCGACACTACACCCGGTAACCACCGCCGCCGCCTCTCCAACACACGGATAGCCGCGTTAGCTGGACCGGACAGGCCCGGAACGTCCCGATAACAAATCCACGAGCTTCGGGTGGCAGGCACGCCACGGCGAAGCGATCCGGGCCGCCTACGAGGCACAGCCCCTTCTGCGGAAAGTCACGCCTGACATTCTCCTACAGACCGTTCGCAAACGCTCAGCTGCGCGCCAAGGCGAGGCGCTTCGGAGTTACGACGCCGCCCTTCTGAAAACACGGCCTAGGTTCTCGCCGGCACAGCCCGACGCACTTGCCGGGCACAACCCAAGGCAGTCACCGCCCGCGTTCCGCGCCCCTCAAGGATGACCTTGGTCGAAATCCGTGCCCAGAACCACGGAAGCCCACCAAGGTCAGCTCGGTGGCGGCCCTCGGCGGCACCCCGGGGCTCCCCATCGGACGCGACGCAAAGCCGGCCACCGAACGCGGCTCCCAGACCACCTGCCGGGCACCGCCGGAACCGCGGAGCGGGCCGGCACCCGGCAGCACCAAGACCACCACGAGCGGGCCGGCGCCCGGCACCACCCGAACCACCGCGAGCGGGCCTGGCCTGGCCGCAGTCCTCGTCCAACGCATCCACGACCACGACCGCACGGACAAACCACCCAGATCCGGCACCCAAGGACCGGCATCACCCACAACAGACCGGCGCGCCCGGGCCGAGCGCCTCGGCGGCTCGGTCCGGACGCGCCGGGTCGTAGTAGGTCACAGCGCCGGTGGAGTGCGGCCCGCCGGTGCCGGTGAACGGGTCAGCGGCGGTCGGCGGCCTCACCCACGCCGGAGCTCTCACCCGGCGCCTCGGACAGGTCGGCGTCGACCCCCTCGCCCTCCTCGTCCTCGTCGAGTTCCTCGTCGAGTTCCTCGTCGAGTTCCTCGTCCAGGTCGGCATAGGCGTGCTCGTCGAGCCGGTCGACGACCCGCTCGCCGTCGTTGAGGGCGAACGGCCCGGTGCCGTCGGTGTCCTCGAACGCCTCCGGGTCGAGCGGGGACTCGACCTCGGCGACGATCACCACGCCGTCGAGGGACTCGAGCTCGGGGATGTCGAGGGCGCCGAGGGAGCCGTCGCCGGCCTGCATGAGCTCCAGGACAGCCTCGCCGACCGTCTCGACCGCGGACGCGTCGCCGTCACCGGGGTTGGCGCGGCGGGCGGCGTCGGCGAGCCGGAGCAGCGCGGCGACGCTGGGGACCCGGTAGTCGCGGCGCTGGCGGACCGAGATGATCCGCGGGTGCGGGTCCTCGGCCTCGGTGCCGTCGACGCCGCCGATGCCGACGCCGAACTGCCGGTCGGCCTCGTCAGGGTCGATCGCCTCGACGTCCCACGGGGTGACCTCGCCGAAGGCGTCGAGCAGCAACTCGTCGTAGCTGTTGGAGGCGTTGTTGAGCTCCACATAGGCGCGCCACACCTCGTCGTCGTCGGCCCGCCCGTCGGCGGCCTTGACCGCGGCAAGATGGTCGCGGGCCGCCGAGATCACGCGCTCGAGCGCGGCGTCGAGCTCCGCGTGCCGGTCGGTCATGATGAGACTCCCCCTGGAATCGATGTGAGTGTTGCCGGTCAGTGGGTCTTCGCGGGTGGGTCAGGACTGCTGCAGGAACCGGTCGAGGACTCGCACGCCGAACTGTAGTCCCTCCACGGGAACGCGCTCGTCAATGCCGTGGAACAACGCGCCGAAGTTCAGGTCGGCCGGCAGGCGCAGCGGGGAGAACCCGAAACAGCGAATGCCCAGCTTGTCGAACTGCTTGGCGTCGGTGCCGCCACTGAGCATGTACGGCACGGGAAGCGCGCCCGGGTCCTCGGCCTTGAGCGCGGCGGACATCGCCTCGACGAGCGCGCCGTCGAAGGTCGTCTCGAGGCCGGGCTGGCGGTGGATGTACTCCAACTCGATGTCGGGCCCGACGATGTCCCGCAGCTGCTGCTCGAAGATCTCGGACTGGCCCGGCAGGGTCCGGCAGTCGATGGTCGCCGAGGCCCGGCCGGGGATGACGTTGTCCTTGTACCCGGCGGCGAGGCGGGTCGGGTTGGCGGTGTTGCGCAGCGTCGCACCGATGATCATGGCGATCGGGCCGATCTTGCTGACGGCCGTTTCCGGGTCGTCGAGGTCGAGCTCGATGCCGAGGATCTCCGACACGTGCTCCAGGAACGCCTGCACTGTCGGGGTCATCACAATCGGGAAGCGGTGCCGGCCGACCCGCGCGACGGCCTCGGCGAGCGCGGTCACTGCGTTGTCATCATTGATCATCGAACCGTGGCCGGGGCGGCCCTTGGCGTGCAGGCGCAGCCAGTCGATGCCCTTCTGGGCCGTCTCGATCAGGTAGAGCCGCTGGTCGCCGCCCACACTGACGGAGAATCCGCCGACCTCGCCGATCGCCTCGGTGACACCCTCGAAGTGGTGCGGGTGCTCGTCGACGAGGAACTGCGCACCGTACGTGCTGCCGGCCTCCTCGTCGGCGAGGAACGTCAGGACGACGTCGCGCGGGGGCTTACGGCCTTCGCGACGCATTTGCCGCACCAACGCCAGGACCATCGCGTCGAAGTCCTTCATGTCGACGGCGCCACGCCCCCACAGATACCCGTCCTTGATCTCGCCGCCGAACGGGTGGACCGACCACTCCGAAGCGTCGGCGGGCACCACGTCCAGGTGACCGTGGATGAGCAGGGCGTCACGCGACGGGTCCTCACCCTCGAACCGGGCCACGACACTGGCCCGTCCCGGCGCGCTCTCGAGGATCTCGGGCTGGAGCCCGACCTCCGCGAGCTTCTCGGCCACGTATTCCGCGGCCACCCGCTCCCCCGCACTCGTGTCGAGGTCGCCGGTGTTGGTGGTGTCGATGCGCAGCAGATCGCGGCAGAGCTCGATGACCTCGTCGGTGGCGTCCATGCAGAAGTCATACCAGGCGGCACTGACAATTTGCCGGGCGGCCGGACCCCCGTTTCAGGAATCGTCGCCCCGGGTAATCCGCGGTCACTACACGTGATCGAGGAGGGTCGACGTGAACGCGGTTCCGCTCCCCCCGCTGCCGCCCGTCGCCGAGGAACTCGAGGTGCCCGGGCGCAGCATGCTGGACCTGCTCGACGAGGACCATCAGCTGATCGACCAGCTGTGCCACCGGCTGGCCGACGACGAGACGTCGCGGGACGTCGAGGACGTGTTGGTGGCCACACTGTCCCGGCATCTGTCCGCCGAGGAGCAATATCTCTATCCGACAGTACGGACTGTGCTGCCCGACGGCGAGCCGATCGCCTCCCGGGAGGTCGAAGCCGACGCAGAACTCCTGGTGGCACTGCGCCGTCTGCACACCACTCCCCGGCACGAGGCCGCCGCGCACCGCGCCGCCCTCGAGGCGGTCGCCGAGCATGTGCGCAAGCACACCCACCGCACCGCCGGGAAGGTGTTCCCCCGGCTCCGCGCGTCCTGCACCGACACCGACCTGGTCAGGCTCGGCAACCGGGTCGAGATCGCCCGCGGGTCCGCACCGACGCGGCCGCACCCGGGCACGCCCGCCACGCCGCCGCTCAACAAGCTCGTCGACCCCGCCGTCGGCGTCGTCGACAAGGTCCGTGACGTCCTCTCCGGCCGTACCACCTGGGCCGAGGACCTCTGACACGGACACGTTTATCAATCTTGCCCCGGAGGTATCAAACAGTCATGGCAACCATCCTGTGGATCATCGCGGTACTGATCGGCATCGCCGGTGTCGTCGCGCTCCTGCGCCGGCAGATCCTGTGGGGCATCATCCTCATCGTCGTCGCGCTGCTGGTCGGCCCAGGAGGGGTCAGCATCTTCAACGTCTAGACGTGGGTGGCCCATTTCCCCCCTCGGGCCACCCCGGCACAGAGGAGGCCTCGGCGAACTCTCACGCCGGGGCCTCTGTGCTGGTCCCAGGCGTGTCGGGACCCCGATTCGCCAAGATCTTCGGGGAGCGTGTAATGTGTTGCCTCGCAAGCAGGTCGAAGTGGCGGAATGGCAGACGCGCTAGCTTGAGGTGCTAGTGCCCGCAAGGGCGTGGGGGTTCAAGTCCCCCCTTCGACACCAGTTCGTGTGGGATTACACCAACATCACGTCAGGGCACGGCCGCCCACGGCGCTGGTGCGCTGCCGCATGCTCGGTGACTCGATCGGGTGACCAGCCCGTTTGTGGCACACGCCCATCGAGCGCGGCGCGGTCACGATGACCGCCATGAGACGCAGCGGACCAGCCGTCGAGCAGCTCATAGGCGCGCTGATCCCCAGGCCACTCCCCCGGCCCATCCCGACGCCAGCACCGCTGCCGAACCTCCCACCACCCCGGGCACCGACCGGTCCGAACAGAATCGAACTCGACGTGGCCCGGCTCGTCCGGGCCGGGCGCTGCTCGGCCCGGACGCTGCTGCACCAGCTGGACTGGCGCCCGGAGCACCGACTCGTCGTGGACGTCGCCGACGGCACGATCCTGATCCAACGCCACCCGGGCGGCCGGGTCCTGACGGACCCCCGCGGCGCACTCACCCTGCCCGCCGCGCCGCGACAGCTGTGCGGGATCTGTGGCGGCGACCGGATCGTGCTCGCCGCCGACCTCACCCGCGACCGTATGACCGTCTATCCGATGACGGTAGTGGTCCGGCTGCTCGCCGAGCACCATGCCCGCCTCGCGGACGGCCGCCGTGGTCGCTGACCCGGACCGCCTCACGGCAGCGTGGGCCGCGCTCGCCGAGCTCGGGATCACCCTCGCCGACCTGCAGCACGACGCACGACCACGACGGCCGACCTTCGACGAGTACCTGCCACACGTCGTCGCCGCCGCAGGACCCAGCGCCAAACGCGTCTACAGCACCTACTGGAACCGCATGGCCAACACCTGGGCCGGCCGCCCGATCGACGACATCGCCGCCAGCGAGATCCAGGCGCTGCGGCTCGTGATCGTCGCCACCGCCCGCAACCGCCGCAACAACCGCGGCGGCCGTTACGCCGGCGAACTGTTCATCGCCGCCGCCCGCGCCTACTACACATGCGCCGCCGACGACGGCCTCATCGACGCAGCCGACAGCCCCGCCCACCGCATCAGCAAACCCCGACGCCTGCCCAGCACCCGCCGCGCGCTGACCCCGGACGAGCTCACCGAGATCAACGTCACCGCCCGGACCACCGGCAACGACGTCATCCTCGACGCGCTCCTCCTGCGCCTGCACACCGAAACCGCCTGCCGCCGCGGCGGTGCCCTCGGCCTGCGCCTCATGGACCTCGACGCCGAACGCGGCCTCGTCATGCTGCGCGAGAAGGGTGGCACCGTCCGGTGGCAGCCGATCAGCCTCGACCTCGCCACCCGACTCACCGAACACGCCCACCTCCGCGGTGCCGTCCTGCCCACCGACGCGCTCCTGCGCTACCGCAACGGCACACCACTCACCAGCCGCCGCCACGACCACCTCTGGCACCGCATCGGCCAGCACCTGCCCTGGGTCGCCGCCCACGGCATCAGCACCCACTGGCTCCGCCACACCACACTGACCTGGGTCGAACGCCACTTCGGCTACGGCACCGCCCGCGCCTACGCCGGCCACACCGACAACACCGGACCAGCAACCACCACCTACATCCGCGCCGACCTCCAAGCCGTCGCCACCGCCCTCGCGGCGCTGACCGGCCAACCACACCCACTCGCACACACACCAACAATTAACTAGACGGTGGCCACCCACCGGCTTAACCACCCACCTGGCCTCAGACGATGGCTCCGTGCAACGGCCCGCAGGACAACGAACCGCGCGGATCGCGGCTAGATGGGTGATCTCGGACGGCTGGTTCCCGGCGAGCGCCATCGATGTCAACGACCTGGACAACGGCCCGTTCACCATCACCGTCGACCGGCCTGACACCATCACCTCGTGGGACATCGAGGCGTACGACCGCGGGCAAACCGAACAGGACACCCGCCTGCTCAGTCCGCGGCCGTTCACGTCCTGACCTGGGGCGGCATCCAGCTTCAGCCGCCGTGCGGCGTACCAGGAAGCGCGCCTGAAGCTGACGGCGGCGAGCCGGAGCGGTACCACGCCGGCGACGACGTGAGCCGCTCGGCGCCGCCAGCAAGATGAGATTTCCGGTCATCGGCACGAGCGCGCACCGTCGGGGCCGAGACGTCACCACAGAGCGTGACGATCTTCGGCTGGCCGGAACGCGACACCAGCGGCAGATCAGTGCGTGTGATCTTGGATGGAACAGTGCACCGGAGCTTGAGGCGGCCGTCCCTCGCGGTGTCAGGTCGCGCTGCGGGTCAGCGGCGCGGTGAACGCGAACGCGGTGTCGATGGTCGCGGTGAGGGCTGAGCCGTTCATGGTGTGTCTGGCGGCCCAGGCGGCGAACGCGGCGGTGAACTCGGTCAGGTCGCGGTGGACACCGTGGAGCAGGTCAGCGAGGTGAGTGCGGGTGAGGGTGAGGTACGGGCCGGACAGGATCGGGGCGTGGTTCTCCAGTGGTCCGGTGTCCTGCCATACGGTGACCCGGTCGCCGATCGACATCTTGGGTGTCGGGTCATGGCCGAGCCAGGGCGGTGTGTTGTCGTCGAGGGCGCGAGCCCAATCGCGCCAGTCCTCCAGGCCGCAGCAGCAACCTGGGGTGATTACGGTGTTGGTGTCCGTTAGGGTCAGCCCACCCGGCGCGATCAGGTGTTTCGCTGTGGCCAGCTCGCCGGGCGGGATGTTGTTGGAGCTGGCGACGACGGCGGCGAACAGCCCGACCTCGAGGTCGTCGCAGGTGCCGTCGAGGGTGAGCCAGGTGCCGGGTTCGCGCGTGGCAACGGGCCACTGCACGGGATCCGGTGCCGTGAAGGGGATCTCCAGGACCGCCCGCAACGTCATGGCCACCTGTGGATTCTGTGATGCGGCAGGGGCCGTTGTCATCCGTCAGCGGCGGATACCATGGCCATACCCCACCCTCGGTCTTCCGTCCGGGCACCGGCGCGTTGTCCTTTCTTGGCGGTCGCTCAAACGCCGTCGGCGGCAGATCCGAGCGGACACCAAAGAGACCTTCGCCGATGAGGTCGGAATGCCCGACATAGTCGATTCCCCGGGTGCGCTCGATGTGACTTCTGACTTCCCGTTGCTTGCGCTGCGCGCTCTTCTCGATGGTGAGATTACGTATGGGCCGGTGACCGCAGACGCAAGTGCTGCCCTCCCATCGTCCGGTACGGGCATCTCCAGCGGACCTGCCAGCACGTGGATCGCGGCATGAGAGCGTGGCTCGGAACCGACATGCATCCGGCGATCACAAGTACGCTTGGCGGGTGCGCCGGGCAAAGGCGGATGGGAAAGTCCGTTACTAGCTTTTTGGCTAACGACCGCAAGGTATGAGCCGGTTCGAGTCCGGTAGCCCGGCGCGCCTGGTCAGCGGCATCTCCGGACGTCGAGTGTCAGGAAGTTCCGCCGGGGCCATCTCGTCGGCCAGTCGCCGCAGCCGCCGCACCTCTTCGATCAACTCGCCGTCGGACGGCACCATGAGGATCGTCAAGCCCTGGGGCCGGGGGTTGGATGGTCTCGTGGCGGATTGCTGTGGTGGCTTGGTGGCGGTCATGATCGCCGTGTGACTCTGGCCGAGATCGACGTTGCCCGGTTGCTGCTTCGGGCGCGGGAGGTGTGTGCTGCCGCGCATGCCGAGGGCTGGCTGACGTCGCCGGTGGTGGATTCGCCGTTGCGGCAGGCGGTCCGGCGGCTGGCCGACCTGCTCGGCGGGGAGGACGACCGCCATGGGGTGCCGACGGTGGACGACCTGGTGTCGTTCGCGTGTGCGGTGTCTGACGACGGGTACCGCGCGTCGGCGCTGTCGGACCTTGTGCCGTATGTCGATGAGGAGCAGTTGTCGACGCTGCTGGCGGCTGGTCACGCGATCGACGAGGAGTATCAGCGGTGCCGGGTGTTCATGGCGGTGGCCCCGCGTGCCTCGGCCGGGCAGTTGGCCGGCATGGTCACAGCCGTCCGCGGGTGGACGCTCGCCCGGGACCGCATGTTCGGGTTCGTGTCGCTGGTGCCGTACCTGGTCGGCGCCGACCGGGCGGCCGTGATCGACGCGGCCCTGGACGCCATCGAGGAGAACGATTGGTTCTATTTCGTGTCCGAGACAGTCGGACAGTTCGCACCGCACCTGACCTCAGCCGAGCTGGACCGGGCACTCGCCGCCGCGGCCCGGGCAGTGGCCGATGAGCAAGATCGGTCGAATCTGCTGACCCGGTTCCCATCGCTTCGACCAGCCGCATGGTGGGCCGAGGCGGTGTCCGCGGCGGCGACCATCAAGGACGGGAACCTCCGCGCGGTGACGTTGAGGGACCTGGCGAAGCAGGCGCCTGTCGAGCACCTGGACGCGGTGCTCGCCGCGGCCCACGCCATCCGCAACGGCGGCGCCCGGACCCGTGCGCTTGCCGAGATCGCCCTGCACCTCGCCGAGAGCCGACGCCCGGAGGTGATCGACGCCGCGCTCGCTTCGCTGCTCGCCACGCCGGTCCGCGACGGGCTGCGCCGCCTTGCGCGGGGCGCGCTGCTACCGCTGCTCAACCACGACCAGGTCGCCACGATCATCGACAGCGACTCCCGGAAACGGAACGAGGGCGGAACGTGGTTGGAAGCGGTGGCTCCGTACGCCGCACCCGAACACCTCGTCACCGCCGTCACTGCCGCGATCGCACCACACCAACTCGGGGACCCGCTGCCCGACCTACCGATGGGAATGCGCCACGGATTTCCACGGATCGTCGAGTACCTGCCTGCCAGCCACCGCAACCTCGCAGCGCTCAGCGCCGTCTCCATACGCGACCAGATCGGTGTCGGTGAACACCTCTGGGCCGAGAACCTGGCGCTGGTCGCCAAGTACCTCACACCCGCTCAGCTGGACCAGGTGCTGGCCTCGATCGACCCGAACGGCGAACCCTTCGCGGCCGGCAACGCCATCGAGCACCTCGCCGCGCACCTGGACCACGGCCAACTCGACACCGCCCTGACCACCGTCCTCACCATCGACGACGAAGAAGGTCGCGGTCAGGCAATGGCCGGCATCGCCCCACACCTCGCCGAGGACCAGATCGGACGGCTGGTCGCCGCCGTGCTCAACCTGCGCGATCCGCGGATCCTCGCCGAAACCCTCACCACGGTCCTGCCACACACACCCGCCGAGCAGCAACCACTACTCGCACAGACCGTACTGACCGCCGCATCCGCCATCGACGATCCCAAGGACCGGGCCGGACGTCTGCTCGCACTGGCCGCAACACACTCCGGCACCCACCGCGACACCGCACTGGCCCGCGCCTTCACCGCGATGACCGCCTTGCCCGACGCCAACGCCCAGGTACGCATGCTGGACCTCATGACCCCGCTCGTCGCCACCGAACACCACGACGCAACAACCACCAGCCCGCCCCGACCAGCAAACCCCTGACTCGACAACTACCGAACGACCCACACCCTAGCGACAAACACGACCGAACCGTTCCCAGAACATCGATCCGTCGCAGGCGTCGCCAGTGCATCCGGCAGCGCCTGCAACTCTCGGCAAGAAACATACACACTTCGTCCGTGGGCGCCGACCATCTGCGTGCCGGGCGTGATCTGGCTCAGGGAGTCGGAGTGAGCGGATCGCGGCAAATCCGTGCACCGGCGGCGACGATAGCGCACGACTGGAGCCGATAGCATGCGGCGATGCCGGAGAAGCTGATCGACATTGCTGAACGTGAGGGCGTGGTCCATCTCGAGGCGTATTTTGCACCGAGGGCGTACACCGGGCAGTGGTTCGAGACCTTCGCAGGTGGCGGCGACCGGGCCGAGACGCGGGATCGGATAACCGCGGAGGACCTGTACGCGGTGGAGGCACTCAACGTGCAGGTTCCGTTTGTCGTCGGCAGAGACCTGATCGAAGGACAACTTGGCCGCGACGTCGGCTTCCATCTACGGGAGATTCCTACTGATGTCGAGCTCGGCGGTCGTGGTGGCGGCGAGTTGGTCGCTGACAACGGACACGCTGATCAGGCATGGCGGCTGTTGAACAATCGGAACGAGAAGACCGGCGTCGGCTGGGTGATCGCCGGGAAACTGCTAGCTCGTAAGCGGCCGAAGCTCATCCCTGTTTACGACTCAATCGTCAGTTGCCAGTTTAGAGCGTCGCAACACGTATGGATGAAGCTCCACAGGCGGCTTGCAGAGAATGAGGGCAGCCTTCGAGCCGTGCTCGCTGCGGCTCGCGCGACCGTCGGCGCGGACGACAAGGTGAGCGTCCTGCGGGCACTCGATGTCATCCTGTGGCGGCGACACGTCAAGGACCACTGGCGAGACAAGCCGGCGGCCTGCCCGAAGCGAGGAACCGTGGAGCTCTGATCGGCCTTCCAGTCTCAGCATTCTCCCTAGCCACCGGTGATTTCACAGACGCACGACCCTAATAGCGCAGCTGAGCGCGGTGCGGTGTGGCTACTCGGGCTGACATGCAGTTAGGACCCGGTCAACGATCACCGAAAACCCAAGATAGAGGTGACTCAGCCCGACGATCGCGTCGAGAAACTGCATCCGGCTCAAAGCGGCGCTGGCTTTAGTAACACCCAGGGCCTCATACGTCGCCCGATCATCGCCCCAATGGATAAGGTCGCCATAATTGAAGATCTGAATGGTTTCTCTTGGCGACCTTCCACCCTCGCCCTGAACGGGTTGGTCCGTGGCGCCCATCTCATCGTAATGTCTGCGTAGAGCGATCGTCTTCAGGGGCGCATTAAGTAGCTTCGCGTTGGCCGACCGCCACTCTTTCAGTATGGCAGCCCTCACGTCGTGGTCAGCATCGACTGTCTCCCGGTTGCGGCGCCCAATGATATTCCTGACGGTACTAAAGCTGGCCGGCTCGGAGTCGGAGAAGAACTGTCTGAACATGACACTGAAGCCGGCGGTTACGTCGTGCGGGGAGAATCGGGTAATTACGGACTCATCTTGCCCTGAAGGGGTATTTTTGACCCGAATTGTTACCTCTTCCTTGGCGCTCAGCAGGGTTGTGGAAGCGAGCCTCCTTGCGGCTGACGAATATCGCTTGAGTGCTGCTATATCTCCGCTGTCTAAGAGCGTGAGCGGAGGGAACAAGGCTGGATCCTCAAACCGGAAGGCAAAGTACATGAATTTCCACTGGAAATAGAATGCTTCCGGTTCCGGCGCCAATTCAGCCAGCGGCGGATGATAGGGGATCTGGATAACCTCATTTGCTGCTGTGCTCAATTCCATGTTGCCTCCGTGACAGAGTCGACCAGTCCAGCATCGCCTCAAGCAAACCCACATCTTAACGATCGGCGCCGTCTGCAACTACGGCGCTTGGCCGCTCATCCGCGAGCCTCTTCGGGAAGATCCGGGGTCAACCTTGCGGACGCGCTCATCGGCCAGGACCGGAGCCGCAGCCTCACCGTGCTGGTCACTCGCTGTGACGTGCATGGACCGGCCGCCGCGCACCAACGGCGGCAGATGAGTGTGCCAGCGCCTGTGACATTCTTTGCGGATGGCAGGACCGGTCTCGTCCATCGATCAGGTTCCGTTGGGCGACGTGCTTCCGATCGCCTTTAACGCAGTCGAAGGTGATCTGTGGCGACTGGCTCGCGACCTGGAGGCCCACCAGGCAGCCGCCGGCCGCACCATTTGGCATTGGTGGTTGGACCGTACCGAACGTCCGCCGACGCTCGCCGAGCGCGAGTCTCTGACGATCGTCAGCGGGGGCGTCATGTTGTACGACTCTGGCGTGGACTGGCTCGAACTGGATCTCGACATCGGATGGGGTCCGGAGCTCACCGTGACGGCGTCGGTTCACGTTGCGTGCTGGTGCGCCGAGAACCACAACGCGCACTACGTCCTTGAGGCGTGCTGGCCGGTGGCGACCGCTCACGACCTGATCGAAGGGTTCGCTGCCGGGACGGCGATACTCACGGAAGTTCTGAACACAGCACCATTCGACCCGAGCATTTGGCGCGTGCAGGCCGGCCTGCCGGACGCACCCGGAGCAACGTCATGAATGATGCCGCTCATCGGTTTGGAGCGTTTGCCGGGCCGGACGGCCCGGGCCGACTTGGTCATCCACGGAGTCTGGCAATCGCCAGTGTGACCAGTCAGCTGTCGGCATCGACCCCAGCGGTCGAGCAGAAACACCGACCAACCCAAGATTCACCCGACCCTTCGCGGCACGACTTGCACGCGGTCGACCCGACCGCGCACTCCCGTCGTACCACCTCACCGTCTGCCGTAAGTGAAAGTCGCGTGCGCGCTCATCCGCAGGACCGGAAGCCGCAGCCTCACCACGCTGGTCACACGGAGTGACGTGCACGGACCGTCCGCGCGCACCAACGGCGGCATGAGCGCGCAGCTGATCAAGCGGTTCTACGATGTGTTCGTGACCGAGGACCGGGCGCCGCTTTACTGGGATCCGATGCCGTACGTCAGCGCGGTGTTCGCAGCGCAGCCGCAGGACGGCCTGTGGCGGGGGCGTGATGCGACGTTCCAGGGCAAGTGGTCGGAGCGCAACTGGCGCAATGTGCCCGGCCCGTTCTACGGCGCTGAGACTGACAACTGCTGGGTAGGCCGGCTACACGCGCCGCGCCATGTGCTGTACGGCGACGATATCGACTACGAGCAGGAGTTCCTCTACCGTCAGCCGCGCAGCATTGAGGAGCTCCGCGCCGTCATCTTCGCGGCCCGAGAGGATCCGTGGGCCGGCTGGGCCTGCGACGGCGACGCGCACTGGACGCCAGCTCTCGTCAGGCAATGGTGGCGCGACCGCGCCCGGCTCCGGGAGTGGATCACGACCAAACATCGGTGCTGGAGCGACTCCGATCGCGCCGACGAACGAGAAGCGGCCACTGGCCTGGCCGACTACCTGACCTATCTCGACGGCGACCTGCACGGCGACCTGCAGGTCTACAGCTACTTTCTGGACAACCACATCAGCCCGGCCCAAGGTGACCGGCTACCCACGCTGTAAGCGCGGACAGCCCCGCGGCACCGATCCTTCATCGCGGCAGAAGTGCGTGGCCCAAGCCCCCGCGACACGTCGAGCATTTGGTGCCGTGCGTGGAGGCATGACAGATGCCTGTGGATGGGGAAAGATCCGTCGGCATGACAGTAGGCGTTCCGTCGCTTACGAGGTCTGGAGGATCGCGTGCAGATTGCCTTGCTGGCAGCAGTATCCGGACTAATCGGAATCATCCTGGGTCGGTTCTGGGACACCCGCTCGGAGTCTCAGCGCTGGCGCCGCGACCAGCGGGTGCAGAGCTACCAAGCAGTGGCCGGCGAGTTCTATCGATATCGGGACTCGATCCGTGAGCTGAGCCGCGCACCTCGCTCTGGACCTGTGTACAACGAAAAGCTTGCGGAGGTCAGCAAGCTGCGCACCGACTGGAACCGCAGTTTGGCCACGCTTTGGCTGCACGGCTCAGAACGGGCGGCGGCGTGTGCCCTGTCCGTTGACAACCAGTTGAGCAAGCTGAGCGCTCGGGCGATGAACGAGGGCATCCCTGACGGCCATTGGCCGACGTACCGCGAGCCGGCGCTGGTGGCGTATGACGACTTCGTCGATGCCGTCCGGCATGATCTCAGCCTTTCGCCGTTGACGGTGTTGCGGGCTGGGGCTGCTACGCGCTCCTTGGGACTGTCGACAGACCCGACTGCTCCGAACCCACCCACCGAGGGCGAGTAGACGTACTCATCTCGGCAGGACAGGAAGCGTCGGCCACAGCGAGCCGTTGACGGTCCGTGACCAACCACGGTCACCCCAGCCGCGACCGCGCACCAACGGCGGCATGTCCGTGCAGCTGATCAAGAGAACGTGATTCGCCTTATGCCGCCTGCCGTGCCGCGCCACACCAATCCACGAGACGCGCCCTGTACCTCACCAAAGGGTGCCGGTGGTGCGGATGATGTCGAGTTGGACCCAGACGGCGTGGCTTGCCGCGAGCAACGCGACGGCCGCGCCCGCGAACGTCCACCAGCGGTGCGGGCCGGGGCCGCGGCCGAGCAGGGTGGCGGTCAGTGCGGCAGCGAGCAGGACCTCGGCGACCCCCTCGAGCCAGGCCCAGCCGGCGCCGAGGGTGTAGACGCGCACGGCAGCGACCGCGCCTTGTCCGGCCAGCAAGGCGAACGAGCAGCCTGCGACAAGCGCCGCGACAGTAGGGCCGCTCCGGCGGATGGCCTGGCCGAAGAGGCCCAGCACCGTCCCGCCGGCGACAGCGGCGGCGGTCCAGAAGGCAGTCGCCGTCAGTACCGACACCAGGCTCGACGCGCCGGAGAATGCATCGCCGTCGGTGACGGCATCCCGCCAGCGGTGGCCGTCGACGAGAATGATGCCGTAGTAGACCAGCGTGGCGGCGGTGAGAACGGCGACCGCTGCGCCGATCGCGCTGCGCCGGTCCCGGGACGCGAAGCCGAAGGCCAGGCCGGCTGCGCCCCAGGCAAACACGCTGCTCGACAGCAGCAGCATCACGATGGCGAGCAGGCCTTGGCAGAAGTCGGCGGCGTAGGCGAGAGCACCCAGGACCACACCCACCGAAGCCGCCCGCCACCACACGGAAGGTGATGCTACGCAACGACTCTCGGTGCTGCGGGTACCTGTCACGGCGAACCCGTCCATGACCCGCGGCCACGAAGCGTGACGATCTCCAGTCAGCCGCCGCGCGAAGTCTGCGGCATGAGAGTACGTCAATGCGTCTCATGCCCCCTCGGATCGTCGTGGCCGAGCCGTTCGGCAAGGAAGGCCAGGATCTCGTCTCTGGCGCGCAGTGTGGGGTGTCCCTGCTGGTCGACGAGATGGGCTGTGACGACGCTGTGGGGGCAGCCGACAACATCACGGAAGAACGGGGGTGGCTCGGGGTTGGCCGTCTCGCCCGGGATGACGCGTCCGTCGAACGCGTCGCCCAGGAGCGCCTGGTAGGCGGCGAACCGTTGGCCGGTGCACCACCGGTCGTTGTCGAAACGGTAGGCGAGCACCGTCAGCCCATCACGCTCGATGCGCTCGCGCACCATCGCGGCGTCCTCGTCGCTGATTTCCAGTCCGGCGGGGTCGTCCAGTGGCAGCGAGGGATGGTTGACCACAGGCGCGATGACGGCCGGTTCGAGAGTCATGGTGAGCGCGAAGTTGCCGGTGAAGCACAGCCCGATCGCTCCCACGCCGGGCCCGCCGCACTCGGCCAGCGCCGTCCTGGCCAACCCCCGGAGCCAGGCCGTGATCGGGCTTGTGCCGCCACCGGCAAACGCGCGGAACTCGGCGCTGACGCAGGCACGGCGGACGACCTTCTCACCGTCGGCGGTGCTGGGGAAGGCGCCATCGATACCGAACAGCGACGGAAGGTAGACCGTGAATCCCGCGTCTCGAATCCAGCGCGCCAGGCGGACGACGTCCGGGCTGATGCCGGGCATCTCCGGCATCAGCACGACAGCCGGCCCGGACCCGCCGACGTAGACGGTCTTGCTGACGCCCTCGGCGTCGATAAGCCGCGTCGAGAAGTCCGCGAGAGCGTCGTCCGCTTGCGGTTCAGTGATCGCCATAGCCGTATCGTCGGGCGGGAGAGTCTGGGCCGGCCAGGGGCGAGATCGCCACATGTCCGGGTAATCTCGCCACCATGGTGGCCCCGCTTCGTGTAGGTGTGCTCGCGTATCCCGGATGCTTCGCGTCGGAGGTCTTCGGCATTCCAGACCTCCTCACGATGGCCTCGCATATCGCCGCGGCCAACGCGACCAGGGATCCGCTGTACGACGTGTCGATCCTGTCGCCGCGGCGGCGCGTGGTCGCCTCCGGCGGCGTGGCGATCGCAGTTGTGCCGGTGCGGCAGGTCGATGTCCTCGTCGTACCCGGGTTCGAGCTGTACCCCAGACTTGACCTGGACGCAACGCTCACGTCGCTCGGGCCCGAGATCGAGACCATCAGGTCCAGCTCGCAATCGGGAGTCGCGCTGGTGTCGATCTGTGTCGGCGCGTTCCTGCTGGCCGACGCCGGCCTGCTCGACGGGCGAGAGTCGACGACCTCATGGCTGTTCGCCGACCGGCTCGCAGACCGTTGCCCTGGCACCGACGTCAGACCGGAGAAACTCGTGGTCACCGACAGCGGGGTGACCACGACAGGTGCGTTCAGCGCGATGTACGACTTCGCCCTCGGCCTCATCCGTGAGCACAACGGCAGCCGCGTCGCCCGCGCCACCGCGCGTGTCGCGCTCGTCGACGACGCGCGGCCGAGCCAGGCTCCGTACGTCGACGCGGAGCTGTTGCCGGCCACCGGCAGCCACTTCTCGCAAGGCGTCAAACGCTGGCTGGACCAGAATGTGCGGGAGCGCTACGACCTCGGGCTGCTCTCCGCGACGTTCCACGTCAGCACACGAACCCTCCTGCGGCGGTTTCGCGGCGAGACCGGCCAGACCCCGCTCGGATACCTGCAGGCGCAACGGGTGCGCATGGCGAAACACCTGCTCGAGACCACTGAGCGGACAGTCGCCAGCATCGCCGCCGATGTCGGCTATCGCGACTCCGGGACGTTCAGCGCCGTCTTCACCCGCCTGGCCGGGCACCGGCCGCGGGACTACCGCGCGGCGTTCGGGCGAAGCGCCGAACCCATCTCCTGACGAACCGAGGCACAACGTCCGCCCATCGGCCAGTTGAGGACGTCCTCGACTCATTGCGCCGATTACCGAGCGTTACGAGCGGCGACCTGCTGCGCGCACCAACGGCGGCATGAGCGTGCACCGGACAGCGGTCAATGCCGACGCGACGGGCCGGTACAGCAGGTGCGAAATCCGTATGATCCGCGCTGTGGAGAGCATGCCTAGAAGATGGCCCGGGGACGAGTCGATGTCCGGATGGCGGTCCAACTTTGTGCCCGGGCCGGAGCAGTTGCGTCGCCAGCGGTCCAACCTGCTCGCGCTGGTGGGTCGACGGCTCCAGGCCGGCTGGGTCGGCTGGGGGCTGGCAAGGGACAGGTGGCAACCGGTTATCCCGGTGGTGCTGGTGTTCGACGGCGGTGTGCAGCTGGAGCTCGCCTGGGACGGGGCCGACCGATTGTCGGTCAGCTGGAACACCATCGATCTGGGGACGGCGTTCACCTTTGTCGGCCAGCCGCACGAGTGGCGATCGTCGCACCCGCACGCGTTCGCTGCGGCTGCCGGTCGCGTGCTGACCGGATGGGCGGTGACCGAGAACCCGTACTTCACCGTCGACCTGGATTTTACCGGCGAGTTGCCGATGGATCTGGTTGCCGGCTGGAGCATGGCAGGCTTGTGGATCGAGTTCGGGGATGTCGGCCTGCATGTTTTCAGTGGTGCCGATACGACGTACGTCTCGGACGCACCCATGGCGCATTACCGTGTGACGCATCGGCAGCTTCAGGAGGAGGACGCGGAGGCCTCCGGAGACCCAACCATCTCCAGTTGAGCACTCGCTCATCGGCATGAGTGCGCGCCACCTGGACTGCTCATCGGCTACGCGCAGTACATGGCTTGCCGACCTTATTGATCACGTTCAGGCCGACCGACGCACATGCTGCGAGGTGTTGCCGCCTTGCAGCGATCGGACCTTGGGGTGCAGTTAACTGTTCACGTCCGCGGCCCGGAAACCGGCACTGCTGGAGCGGGTACCCGTGCCGTACTACGTGTTTGACCGGCTGCACCTGGATGGCGTGTCGACGCTCGACCTGCCCTACACTCGGCGGCGGGAGCTCCTGGACAGCCTCGGCTGCCTACCGGAGCTGGCCAGCCCGCCGGGCGGGACCGGCGCAACCCCGGAGGCCGGACCAGCCGACACCGGCGCCCAGCCACCCGGGACTGCAGGGCCAAGCCAGCGCGGCGTCAGCGCCGCCCTGATCATCGAGCCCGACCCGACCGTCCGCCAGGTGCTGCTGTTCATCCGCGGCAGCCCCGTCTGACGCCTCCGCGACGAACGGCCCCCACCACGCTGGCGGGGGCCGTGCTAGCCGGAGCAGGCGAGGGCGCGGCGGCAGCCGACGGTGATCGCCTCCACATCAGCAACACCGCGAGGGCGATCAGAAAGGCCGCGCCGAATGTCATCGACTGGGGATCGGCCGGCCGAACGCTGGTGCCAGAGGCGAAATCGCTGACCTCCTTGGCGGGGACGAGAACCCTGCGGGGATGCCCCGGATAGGGATTGTTTGTGGTGATGCTTCCAGGCGGCTCAGAAGGGAGCCACGTCGGTGGGTCCCCGGTCTGCGCTCCAGATGTCGTTCCACAAGACCTTCTCTGCAACCGGGGCGGCAAGCGCCCGCAGCTCGGCGATGTCCTCACCCCATGACTCGAGGCTCTCGAACACCATGTCCCGGTCGCCCCATTCGGGGTCGACGAGGACCTTCTGCCGCACCAGTGCCACCACCCGCCCTCGATGCGCGGCAAGCTCCGGCGCGTCGAGCAGGCACACGGTGGTCGTGAGCGCCGCGTCGCTGATGACCGGGTCTGGGTCGGCAAGGCAGACCTGCACTGCGTCAAACAGTTCCGGCCGCAGTCGCTGCATCTGGCGAACCAGCGGAATCCCTTCGGTCCGCGAGTAACCGAACCATATCTGCCACCTGCTATCCGCGGCGTTGCCGACTGCATACGCCATCCCGGTCAGCCAATCCAGCAGCCTCGCCCGCAGGGGCCGCCTCCCCGGTTCCCACACAGGGATCAAAGGCTCGCCGAGCAGCACGGCGACGTACTGAGCGGCGGCAACCGTGGCGGAATACACGGTGCCTTGGTGAAACAGGTCATCCCAGAGGTGGTTCAGTGCACTGACGACCTCGGCACGACGTCCGGACGTCAACCCGGCGAGCAGGGAAGGTGTGTCAGACGCCCGCCCGCCGCCGTGCTCCAAGGAGGCCCAGTCGAACCGGTCAAGCAGATCATGCCGTCGGGAGGCATTGCTAACCACCCGTCAATAGTGTCACATACAGCCCGGTAATGACGACAGCTTGGGCTTCTCGAAAGAAAATGAATAGCCCGGCACCAACGCCGATTTGAACTTCGCTTGGTGCTTGTTTGCGCATGCACTCCATGTATTCGGGTTCACTCGCCACTTGAACCCAGCCTTGCCGATCCACAGGCCGAGCTGCACAGATGGCCGCCATGACGACCATTCTGGAAACCTCCTAGCTGCCCAAATACCCGGTTGATTCACCGTATCGACATTGCTAGACTTTGCACATGGACACGTGCTTCGGGCACGTATCCCACAAATGGGGGTCCGCGTCCCCCCTTCGACACCAGAATCCGGCACACATGCCGACTTGAGGGCTGCGTGTTCGAGCGCAATCGAGCACGCAGCTGTGGCTTTTCCGCCGCGCATTCGTGACATTTCGACCACGGTCCGGTGGTCGCGATGAGCGCCAGCTCGATCCGACCGGTCATCCCGTCCGCCCAGCCGCACCCCCGCGACTCGATCGCGGTGGCCGCCGCGGCACGGCTGCGCGGACCGTTGCCGCTCGCCCGGCTGACGGAGCGCCCCGCCGGCACTCTGCGTTTCGGCCTGGCCACGATCGACATGAACGGGCGGGTCGCGGACGCTGTCCTGTTCAAGGCCCCCGGCTGGACAACCGACACCCGGCTGCACATCCAGACCTGCGCCGACCTGATCGTCGTCGTTGCGGACGAGCGCGGCGTCTTTCGACTGGCGAAGGAGGCCACCGAGCGCTACGGCGCGCTGATGCTCGCGCCGCACGCCACCGCGAAGGACATCGGGCTGTTCGGCAAGAACGTGTGCAACACCAGCGCGCAGGTCGCCCAGAGCGGCTACGTGCTCGGCTTCGACGTGTACGACAACGACCACGCCGACGTGCTCACCAACCCCAAGTCGCAGTTCGACGGCCAGCGGCCTTGCAAAGGCCCTGCACCGCCCGCCGTCACCTCCGCATAGTCCAGGCCCCGCGGCTCGGCCGTCACATCGCCCCACTGGTCGTCCTCGCCCGTGTCCCCGGCGGCCCAGCGGGCGTACATCTCCCTGATCGCATCCATGCCCGTACCGACCGCCGACGTACCCGAAAGAAATCGCGGCGCGCCCAATTCGGCCGTTGAGGGTAGCGAGCGGGCAGGATCGATGGCTGGGCATCAACTCCAACACTCGGTGGAGGGTGATCGCCAACAGGCCGGTGCCGCGATGGCTGTCCGGGCGAGTGAGCCGGCCGCGTATCGATATAGCCTTGATCGTTACATCGATACAGGGAACATCGTCGTTCTCGAAACGGGCCACGCAGAACGCGTCAGACGGTCCCCTACCCGAAGGATTGCAATGGTGCTTGTGGATGCATCTGCCGAGGTCCGACTCTCGGCTGTCGTGATGACCCATCCGAGCCGTCGCCGGGCGGCCGAGGCATTGCGGGACCGGCATCCAGATCTCAACCTGACCATCGTCGAGGACCCCGAGCCGGCCGGCCCGCCCAGCGCGCTGCGCACCGCGCGGCTGGCCTGGGGTGCGGTCACCCCGGACGCGACGCACCACCTGGTGGTCCAGGACGACATGGAACTCGTCGAAGGCATCGCGGGGCTGGCGCGGCAGGCTGCCGTGGCGATGCCGGACCAGATCCTCAGCTTGTTCAGCGAGTGGGGTTCGCGCACCGCGCACGCCGTCCGGCTCGGCGCCATCGAGGGCGTCTCCTGGGTACCGGTGATCGACCCCTACATCCCGACGGCCGCTTTGCTGGTCCCGGCGCAGGTGGCGCGGGACCTGGCGAAGTTCCCGGCCGACGATTCGGCGCCGGATGATGTCGTACTTCTCGAATACGTGCGCGAGCACAATCTCGTGGCCTACGTGTCGATACCCAACCTGGCCGAGCACACGGGTTCGCAAAGCCTGGTCGGCAACGACACGTTCTGGGGGCCGCGGCACGCGGCGCTCTACGCCGGCCGACTGGACACAGTGCCGGCACTGGACTCGACCGTCTCGCAACAGACACTGGTACCCCATTTGTTGGTGTGGGACGGGTTCTCCCTCGCCCTGGTGCGCGACGCCTACGTCGACCCGACACGCAGCCAATGGTCGGCCATTCCGACCTTTCTCTATCTGGCCGAGCGTGGCGTCACCGTGCCGGACCTGCTGGCCTGGTTCGGCGAGGCGACCGCCGACCTGTTCAAAGACGGCGAGGTCCGTACCCTGGTCGGCGACTCGGTGGTGTTCCAGAGCTGGGTCAACCATCTCGCGTACGGGGTGGCCGCCGCCGAGGTGCTGCCTGACCTGGCCACCCTCACCGAGCGGATGAGCGATCCGGTGGTGATCGAGGGGATGCGTACTCTGGTACCCGGTATGTACCAACGCTTCCTGCCCGTGCCTTCGACGCTGCGGCTACGCGACATCATGGACGACTTCATCCGCGGCGCGATCCAGGTCGGCTTCACCGTCCCGGCACAACTGGCCGCCCGCGCTGCACTGGCGGCCGAGCCGTCCTGACCGTTGCCGGTCAATCGGCGTGCGCTCGGCCGGTCGTCAACCGGCCGAGCTTGCTGTTCAGTGCGTCTTTGGCGGGTGCACGTCGTCTTTGCAGGCCCGGCCCACCTTTCTCGCGCGGGTAACCGGCAGATCAACCGGGTGCTGCACATCATGGCCACCGTCCAGCTGCGCAACGCCACCCTCGGTCGCGCCTACTTCGACCGCAGAAAGGCAGCCGGGAAGACGTCCATGGAGGCGATGCGAAGCCTGAACGGCGGCTGTCCGACATCGTCTACCGCCAGATGATCAACGATGCCGTCGCAGCCAAAGCGACAGGCCCGGGAGGACACCGGGACACGTCTACAACTCCTGCGTGACCAGCTCTCATCCCCACACCGGCTCTTCGGAGAAGTCACTTCCCGGACCCGCCAACACCAAGCCTAAACCTCAGCCCTGGGCCACGTCTTGACACAGAGGGGAGCCAGAAGAGTTAGCCGGATCTTGGAGTGCCCCCACCGTCGACAGGGACGGTGCCCGGCGCTTGCTTTTCGACATGCCCCCATCCATGCTCGCCGAGCGCGACGTCCGGCTCCCGTACCTCCGCGCGGATGCCGGCTGAGGCTCGTACGGCGGCGTGGTCGCGCGCTGGCAGGCAGGCAGGAGAGGCTACCCGCTATGGGAAATTCGGCCGTCTATCTCATCCACACCAGCGATGACCTCGACGAGATGTATGCCATGGCCCAACGCCTTCTGGCCACCGCGCCGACCTGCTGTCAACCGGAAGTCGGTGTGCATGTCGAGACCGACTCGCACGACCTGGACCGGTACGTGGGCGTCGCCGCCACCGTCTGCCTGAGTCTCGACATCCCGGCCTACGTGGTGCGTCAGGCCGGAGCTGTGCTGGAGCCGTGTCTAGCACCAAATGACCTGCCGATGTCACGCGGGGATGGCGGCGGCGTACACCTGGCGACGACCCTGACAGTCGAAATGGCCGCCGCACTGCGGGAACTGCCGCCAATGAACGCTCATGTCTACCCACCTGACCACCCGCTGCCAAGCACGTTGGCTGACACGTTCCTCGGGCTGGTGCACATGGAGCAGGCGCAGATCTCGTGGATGACATGCTGGCCAGGCGTGCATCACGAGTCCGGGTTCGAGCTCGGCGTCAACGGTGCCGCGCTGTGGCACCGTCCGCCGCCTCCCGGCCACAGTCTCTACGTGCACGTGCCCCCGGCAATGCCCCAACTTGCCGAACACCTTGCCGCGGCGGTCGGTGGCGACATCCTCGGCGAGCCGGCGTTGGGCTGGTGAATGCCGCAGACGTCCGTCGCATCCGGCGTCGCGCCACGGTGGCGCCGACATCAGCTCGGGAGTTGGCCCCTGATCTTGGACACTTGAACCTGGGATGTTGATGGTCCCGGGAGATCAGGAGTCCTGGAACACGATGGTGAACAAGCACTACCCGCCCGACTTCAAGGCCGACGCGGTGGCGTTGTACCGGTCTCGGCCGGGAGCGACGATCGCGCAGATCGCCGACGATCTGGGCGTCAATCGGGAGACGTTGCGTAGCTGGGTTCGAGCCGATGACCAGCGGCGGGCTGGCGGTCCGATGGCTTCGGCGAGGCCGCAGCCGGCCGGTTCGGTCGAGGAGGAGAACGCGCAGCTGCGGCGACGGATCCGCGAGTTGGAGGAGGAACGCGACATCCTGCGGAAGGCGGCCCGGTATTTCGCCGGGGAGACGCGCTGGTGAACCGCTTCCAGTTCGTCGCCGACCATCAGCAACGCTACGGCGTGAAGCGGTTGTGCCAGATCCTCGGGATCCCCCGCTCGAGCTTCTACTACTGGCAGGCCACGGCGCCGGCACGGGCCGCCCGGGAGGCCGCGGACGCGGCTCTGGCGGTGCGGATCCGGGCGGTGCAGGCCGCGCACGACGGCACCTACGGGGCGCCGCGGATCACCGCCGAACTCAGCGACAGCGGGCCGCCGGTCAATCGCAAGAAGGTCGCCCGGGTGATGCGCCGCTACCGGATCCGGGGTCTGCGGCTGCGCCGGCGGGTACAGACCACGATCCCGGACCCGGCGGCGTCGAAGGCACCTGATCTGATCAGGCGGGACTTCACCGCCACAGCGGTCAACCAGCGCTATGTCGGTGACATCACCTACCTGCCTGTCGGTGAGCGCGGGTTCCTCTACCTGGCCACGGTCATCGATCTGCACTCCCGCCGCCTGGCCGGCTGGGCGATCGCCGAACACATGCGCACCGACCTGGTCATCGACGCCCTCAACGCCGCCCAACGCACCCGCGGCAGCCTGGACGGGGCGATCATGCACACCGACCACGGAGCCCAGTACACATCGAAGGACTTCGCTGAAGCCTGTACCGCGGCCGGCGTCCGCCAGTCGATGAGCGCGATCGGCAGCTCCGCCGACAACGCCCTGGCCGAGTCGTTCAACGCCACCTTCAAACGCGAAACCCTGCAAGGCCGCCGCGCGTTCACCGACGAACGCGAAGCCCGGCTGACCGCGTTCCGCTGGCTGCACCGCTACAACACCGTCCGCCGCCACTCCCGACTCGGACAGCAATCCCCGATCAACTACGAAAACAACATCCGAACAGCACCAGCTACGCTGGCGCCAGCCGCATAAACCCCGTGTCCAAGATCAGGGGTCAAGCCCCCTCAAACACCTCCGGAAGTCTTGGCCAGCCGACGAGAAACGAGCCATGGACGCGATGCGGTACTTCGGGCTGGTGGAACTCGCCGAGCTCGTGGCAGACCTCGTTGAGCACGATTTGGACGGTGACCACGGGTGCTGCACGCCGAGCGTTCCTGGAACTGCCTGATGCCGTCGACCGGATCCGTCCTGCCCTCTCCGCACTGTCGGTCGCGAAAGGAATGTATCGGGGGCACATCAGGGGCCGAGCCCGGATGTCTTGAGATTTGGAGGGTCACGGTTTGAGCCGGTTGAGGCAGCGTTCCACCAGGACCCGATCATCAGCAGACGGTGACGTGCCTACCCGCTGACCGGTCACGGGTCGGACCTCCTGGAGGCCGCGCGGTGTCGACCAAACCGCGATCGTGGAGTCGTGGTTGCTCGGCTCCGTCGGTGGAGCGCAATCGTGGCGCCACAACTGCACGATCGGCGGAGTTGTCGCACCTGGGCTCAGACGGTGCCGGGACCGTCGATCGCCCGCGGGGTCGGTCGTGACCGCAGGCGCCGCCGCGCGTGCAGTGTCACGAGCAGGACGAGTGCTGTCAGGCTGAGGACCGCCACGGTCATCGCGATCAGGGACGGCATCGACGCGTGGGTGCTGCGATTGTTCAGGGTCGCGAGCAGTGCCAGTTCGTTGACGAGGAGCAGCAGGAGCGGGCCGAGCAGGATAAGGGTCGGCCACCACGCCCGGCGGTCGCCGCGCACGGCGAGTGTGATGCCGACGCCCAGGTTCGCGAGGCCCAGCACTGCGGCCGCGGGCAACAAAAGCCCGACGGTCGGGTAGTACTCCGCCGGGCTGTAGCTCAGGGTGAACATCGCCGGCCAGGTGTACGCCGCGCTCGCCAGACCCACGACGGCTGGGGTGACACTGCGACGCCGGGGCATCGCCAGCGCGACCAGTCCCAGCGCGGTCATCGGCAGCAGGATCATGAGCGGCGGCCGGGCGAGGTGGAGTGCCGCCGACACCGGCGCGACGAGCACGGTCGCCGCCAGGGCCAGTGCGACCAGTGGCCGGGCGCGACCGGCGATCGCGGCGAGCGCGGCCAGTGCCCAGCATGCCCACACCACGACACCCGGCGACAGGAACGGGCCAAAGCTGCGGTACGGCGGCGGTGCGGAGTCGAATCCGCTGGAGTCCACCTGGGTCGATTCGACGAACGCGAACCAGCACACCGCCATCGCCGTGTTGAGCGTCAAGGCGATCGTCGCCGCGATCGGCAGTGCGGTTGTCAGGCCGCTCGCACCGGCCGCGCGCAGATGCTGGCGCAGTCCACCGCGCGCCAGATCGGCGGCGTCGGCGGGACTGGGCCACCGCCGGCCCGGGGCGGCCAGATCGAGATAGGTGTCGATGATCTCCTGGCCGCGTTCGGCCCGGTAGGCGGCGGGGTACACGCGCAACAGCATGCGATAGCGCCGCTCCAGCCGGCCGGTCACGCGAATCCTCCGGCGAGCCTGCGGGTGGGGCGTGCGTCGCGGGCCCGCAGCCGGGCTGTCGCCGCCGCCACGTTGGCGCGCAGCCGGGCGGTCTCCGTGCGCAGGGTGGTGTCACCCGCGTCGGTCAGCCGGTAGTACCGCCGGCGCCGGCCGGCGACGATCTCCTCGCCGCCCGGCTCGATGAGGCCGTCGTCGGTGAGCCGGTCGAGTGCGCCGTAGAGCGTGCCGGGCCGCAGGTCGAGTCGACCGCCGGAGAGCGCCGCCACCTCGCCGATGATCGCATACCCGTGTAGCGGTCCGGCCGCGAGCGCGGTCAGGATGAGAAACGTCGGTTCCTTAAGCGGTAGGTCCATGGCGGACAATATATCGGCCACGAAGGTATCCTGCTGTCCCTCGCGTGCTCGTTCTCTGACATGTGGCGCCGCCGAAGAACGAGCACGAAAAACCGGATCAGGTCGTGGCGCCGACACCGGCCCAGGAGCGGGGCGCCCGCACATCGGCTACGAGCGTGCAGCGGACCGTGGGTCAGGGCCGGCCCGGGCGGTTTACGAAGCGTGACGATCGATGGCGAGCCGCAGCGCCCGATCGGCGGCATGGGTCTGTCCGCTCGACGCAGCACTCGTCTCGGCCCTGGTCGATCAAGCGGCGCAGCGCATCAGTTCGTCGACTGCGATGCGCGCGGATGACGGGCAGCCCTTAGTAAAACCGTAGAAGGGCCCGAAGTCGCGGGTAGAGGCGAAGCCGATCACGTAGAGACCCGCCAGCGATGTTTCGAAGCCCTCGGTCAGATCGGGGAAACCATCTGTCGTCCTCACCTGGTGCGAGACGCTGCGCAGGTAGGGGATGCGAGACAGGTCTGCCTTGTAGCCGCATGCGAAGATCACATGGTCCGCGATCAGCGTTGTCTGATCGGAGAGCTGAAGCCGCACATCTTGATCACCGGGCGTCACGTCGATGACCGCGCAGTGGGGATGGCTGGTGACAACCTGTGCGGCGAGGCGTGGGACGAGCCAGGGCTCGAGGGTGAAGCGGCCAGCTCGCCAGAATTCGCCGGCGATCCTCTGTTGTTCCTCCGCGGAAAGTCGGCGCCACCATCCCCGCTGTGCCAGCGTTTGATCGATGTATGGGTCCACGAAGGACCAGCTGACCTTGGCGAACTCCGGAATGGGATGGCGATGCACCACGTGCACCTGCTCGGCGCGCCGGTCGCACAGCAGCGCTGCCCACTCGTAGGCGCTCTGCCGCCCTCCGACAATGGCGACACGGGCGGCGGCGAGATCCTCGAAGGTGACAAGCTCGCTGGTATGTGATCGGAGTGTCGGCGGTACGTCCTCGTGCCAGTGCGGGAGGTTGGCGAAGTAGCACATGCCCGGGACGGCAATAACCTTTTCCGCTGTGATCGTCGAGCCGTCGTCCAGGTTTGCGAGAAAGATCCCGCTCGGTTTAGTTAGGTCGGTGACCATCCGTTCGTCGACTTCGAGCGACGTGCGCTGACGGAACCACTCCGCGTAGTCGATGAAGATAGCGATCGGAATTGGGTCGAAGTCCTCGGGTCGCATCCCTCGGTCCTCGAAGAAGGCCTTGAAGGTGTAGTTGCCACCCGCGTCGAGGTGCCAGTCAGGACCCGAGCGCAAGAACATGTCAGCCGGCATCTGCTCACGCCAGAAGGCCATCGAATGGCCGATGATGTGAGTATCGATTCCGTTGTCACGAGCAAAGGCGGCGGCCGAGTACGCGTACGGTCCCGCACCGATCACCAAGAGTTCCACCCGCTTCGGCATAGTTCCTCCGAACGATCGGATACTTCCACGCTACCCCGAGCCCCGCCATCACGCCGCGGCTCGAGCCTCGGCGACGCAGACGTACTCTTGCGGTTCCCCAGGCTTCGGTGATCTCGCGCAACCTCCCCCTTCCTACGCGTCGGACGCATATGGGTGACCAGCACGGGCGACCAGTCCAGAAAGCGTTCAGCCAGCCGGTGCTGGCGAGCGGCATCGCTCGCGCTTGCCGGCGGGCAGAGATCTGCGTGGCGGCCAGTGAAACCCAGGCGCCGGGCACACGATCATCTGCATGTCAAACAGATCCGGATACCACCTGAACCACCGGGCCCGCCACGCAGAGTGCATCGGTGCCTCACCGCCGCCAGTCGCGATGCCCCGGCTTCCTGCCCCCGTCCGCTCGACGTCCAACAGCAGATCACCATGCGCCTTGCCGTTCTGAACCCTTCCCGCCGCCGTAGCGCGCTGCGAGGTAGGCCCAAACCGGCGGACAATGATCAAGGAGAGGTGGCCTGCCTGGTCCCAGAACTCACGCGCATCCGGGTCCGTTCTTACCGATGAAGCCACCCTGCCGATTCACTCTTCCGAGGACTCCCATCAATGCCGGTTGAGACCGTACGCTGAGCTGGCTACGCTATCGGCATGTGCACACGCTTCCGGCGTGTGCCGGCTTTCTGGGTCAAGATCCTTCGACACGTTAATCCCTGCGCCGAGACATTTCCGGCGCAGGCGGGTCAATTCGGAAATTCTGCCTGAATCATGCAGGCAGCTTCGCTGCACATCACCACGAGCCTGTGCTCACGGAGATAGCGATCGATCATCCAGACCGGTTGACCTACCAGATCTACATTCTCCTCGTGCAGCAGCGCGCGAAGGACCACGATCATCCGATCCTCACGGACGTAGAGGTTTCGTATCCTGTCGGGCCCTCGCGGCCGTGCGCTGGAATGACCGTGCTGGCATCGGTACGCCGGCCGGCCGTGCGACCAACAGGACTCCAGCCGTCGGCGGCACAGTCCACAGCGCAGCAAGCCGACCAGCTGATAACTCCGGACGCCGCCACACGCCGGGGCAGGCAGCGCGGTGATCTCCTGCGCCGCGATGAAGTCGGCCTCGGACACCAACGCCGGATGGACCATCTGTTTGGAGATGACCCATTCGCTCGTCCTCGCCCACCGCTGTGTCTTGAACGGCCCAGGAAGATGCGCCGGCGTGTGACGGGCGGGCTGCCGGTTCCAGACCAGCCGCCCGGTGTACTTCACGTTCGCCAGGATCGCCTGCACCGTCGTCAAACCCCACCCGCAGCCGGCCCGATGGCGGTTCCGGCCGCGATCGGCCTGCGACGGGCTCGGCACCCCGTCCGCGTTCAGTATCGCGGCGATCCGCGAGACGCTGCGACCCCGCAGCCGCTCCGCGAAGATCCGTCGCACCGTCGGCGCGGTCACCGGATCCTCGCCATACCGCTGCAGCCGCCGGCCCCACTTCGCATGCATCGGGTTCGGATGAGGGCCGGCGTCCACGAGCCGGTACCCATACAACGGACGGCCACCAAGGAACCGGCCCTCATCCCGGATCTGCGCCCGCATCGCCGCCAGGGCCCGCGAACGCGCCCGCAACACCTCCCGCTTCGACTGCGCCCCGAGCAGCATCAACAACGCCCGATGCGCCGGCTCAGCAGGATCGACCGGGCCGTGCGCCTCCGGCAGCCACAACTGCACGCCATACGCCTCGAACAGCGGCAGCAACGACAGCACCTGATCGCCGTAGAACGCCCGCTCATACTCCCCCACCACAACCGCGTCGAAGTCGCGGTCCGGGTCGACGACCGCCGCGAGGAGCAACGCCGCCTGCGGCCGGTCCCGCCACGGCAGCCGTCGGCTCCGGTCGGCGTCGAAGTAGTCGGCGACGATCCGGCCGTGACCGTCGACAAGATCCTCCGCGACATCCCGCTGCCACCGCCACGACGAATGCCGCTCCTGGAAGTCGGCCGTGGACACCCGACCGTAGAAGGCGAACCGCAACGTCCCGAGCTCGTCAGGCCGTCGGCGACGCGACCTCTTCACCGCCCGGGACTGACTCACCCAGTGGGTCAACAGGTCGGACTCGCTGCGTACTGCAAGGTCGGCCATCGGCCGCTCCGATCGACGGGCAAAGATACTGCGCTGCCGATTCAGACCCGATCGGCGCACGCCATGACGCACAGGTAGTGCGAGCGCCCGGACTGTCACCCGTTGGGCTGAACTCTGGGTGGTGCATTGCCGACTTGAACACCGCCTGGCCGACAAGCCGCGTCAACCCGGCTTCCGTCATGAAAGGAGCCACCATCGGCAACTTCACCGGGCAAGATCCGCCAATAGCTTTGGCAGCAACGCTTCCTCATGCACGGCGACGCCGTGCCGGTCCATCGCTGCAGCCAAGGTTCGGATCCCACGGTGTCACCGCGGCCGCGCCGGACAGCGCTAATTAGCCGATATGCGTGTACTCGGTCGGCGTTGAGTCGCGAATCCGCGCCTCGGTCGTGGTTCGGGACCGCCGTCCGGCGCCGGAGCTGGCGTATTACGCCGACTCTGAGGGCGCGCCGCAGGTTGGGCAACGACCCGCGTCGGTGTGGAACGGTCGGCCACCTGACGGCAGTCGGCCCCGCGCCGCGAGGGCCAGCGGCATCGAAACCAGGCCGACCGTCAATACCAGCACTGACGCGGCCGCCATGGATGACCACGGCGGGGTGACGGGCCTGCCGGGGCCGCTGTCGTCGAGCATCGCACCGAGCGAGTTCAATGCCAGCATTCCGATCGGCGGGAGCAGGATCAGCAGCGCCCAGACGCCGCGGTAGTCGTGCCGGGCGGCCAGGCCGAGCGCGAGCAGCGCCCCGCCGATCAGCAGTGTCACCGCAGCGGCCGGCATTGCCGTTGCGGCTGCGTCGTAGTAGCCGCCGGAGAAGACGAAGCGCGGCGCGGCGCTAGCGGCGACCGGCGCGCTCGCCGCCGCGGCGGCGAGCGGTAGCAGCCGAACCCACCAGGGCTGCGGCCCGGTCGCGCCGCCCGGCACGGCGAACCGATCATTGCCGAACCTGACAAGTGCCGTGAGCTGCGGTGGGCGCCGCTGGACGCGCTACCGGCGCCGTTACTGCGGTACACCGAGATCGGGATCGACCTGTTCCGGTCAGGCCAGATCTACGCGGCGGCCGACTGGCCCGCCCCGGCACGGCCGGGCAGGGGCTGACAGCGTGCGGCAGCATCGCGATCATCGGCGCGGGCGGGGCCGGCACGACCGTCCTGGCCAACCGGCTCGGACGCCTGCTCGACCTGCCCGGCACACACCTCGACGCCCGCACGGTGGTGCGCCGGTGCATCGCCGACCACGGCGGCCACGCCGTGCTCATCGAGCTGACCAGCCACCGGCAGGTCGAACGGCTTCTCACCCAACTCGGCGAACAGCCCGCCCGGGCCGGGCCGGCCAGCGGCTCGTAATGCCCAGGAGTGTTCCCGACCTTGCGTCGTACGCGCGTATGACTATCGGCGGGCGGCGTGGGACGCGATCAGTTTCCCGCGGCTGCTGGACCGGTTTTGGCAGAACCTTCGCCGGTGCGTGGGGTGGAACGTGCAGTAGATCGTGCCCGCTCCGCGCGCTTCCCGGCGGCTGACCGCCCGCCGACGGTACCGGCTCAGGCAGGCCGCTGCCGGTGGGCGGCTCGCGGCGATCGGCCCGTGCTGGTTTCGCGATGGATGCCGCCGATGACGACATCGAGAAGCTGGTCGGCTTGCTCGGCGCCGTCCGGTCGCCGTTCGGTGATCAGGGCTATCGCGTTGACCAGCGTGAGCAGCGTACCGATGGTGAGGTCACGGCGGACGGAGCCGGCTTGCTGGGCGCGGGCCAGCAGCTTGGCTCCCGCGGCCCGAATCATCGTGCGGCAGGTCTCGTCCTGCGGCGGCTCCTCGCCTCCGTCAGCCGTGGTGAGCGCGGCGGCCAGGCCGCGCTGGGTCGCAGCGTGTGCGACGAAGGCGCGAAGCCAGGTGATCAGGGCGGCGTCCGGCGCCGGATCGGTGAGCAGTTCGCGTGCTTTGGCGCACAGGGACTCGATCCGATCTTGGAAGACCGCTTCCAGCATGGCCTGCCGGGTGGGGAAGTGTCGATGCAGGGTGGTGGAACCGAGGCCGGCACGCCGGGCGATCTCCTCCATGGACGCCTCGGCCCCCTGCTCCGCGACCGTGACGCTTGCCGCGGCAAGCAGCCTCTGGTAGTTGCGCTGGGCGTCGGCACGCATGGCGAGGCGCGTCGATGTCGGAGGTGTGCGGGCCGCCACGATCTGCGCTCCCTTGGCTAAGTGGGATGGCCTCCCGTATCGTATCCAGCGTAACCGGGAGGGCCTCCCGTTTATGCGGTGACTCGGTCAGCGGGAGGTACGCATGGACAAGGCGGACAAGCCCGTCCTGGTGGTAGGGGCGACCGGAAAGCAGGGTGGCGCCGCAGCACGTCACCTGCTCGCCGACGGCTGGCAGGTGCGGGCCCTGGTTCGGGACACCCATGCTGCGCCAGCCAGCCGGTTAGCGGCAGCGGGCGCGCGGCTGGTCCGCGGCGACATGGAAGACACCGCTTCGCTGGCGGCCGCGATGCGCGACGTGTACGGGGTGTTCAGCGTCCAGCCCACGGTCGGTTCCCCCAGCACCGGGGCCGCCTTCACTGCGAATGACGAGGTCCGCTGGGGTGTCAACGTGGCCGAAGCCGCGCACGCCGCCCACGTCGGGCACTTCGTGTTCTCCTCGGTGGGAGGTGCGGACCGGCGCACCGGCGTCATACCCCGTAACCACGACAGCAAATGGCGGATCGAACAGCACATCCAGAGGCTCGGGCTGCCCGCGACGGTACTGCGGCCGGTGTCTTTCATGGAGAACTTCACCGGCGGCTACTACCTGCGCAACGGCACGTTGTCGAGCGCGCTCAAGGCCGCGGTACCCCAGCAGATCATCGCCGTGCACGACGTCGGCGCGTTCGCCGCGCTCGCATTCGCCGAACCCGACCGCTACCTTGGACAGGCGCTCGAGATCGCCGGGGACGAGCTCACGCCGGTCCGGATCGCCGCCGCGATCTCGCAGGCGATCGGCCGACCCCTGCCATACATGCAGATCCCGATAGAGCAGATCCGCGAGCGCAACGGGCACGCCGCGATCGCGCACGAGTGGTTCAACGAACAGGGATACCGGGCCGACATTCCAGCGCTGCGCGCTCTGTACCCGGGCCTGATGGATTTCGACACCTGGCTGGCCAGGGAAGACGCAGCCGCGATCCGATCCATCGCGACTTCCAGCAACTGAAGTAGCCGATGTCCGGACGTGCTGATGCCGGTGTGCGGTCACGGAGCAGGATCAGGGTCGGACCAAACCGCAACTGCCGCCCTCACCGGCGAACCCACCGCTCGCAAAGAAGTAACTCTCCGTGCTCATCGAGCTCCCACTCGCCGGCCGGAGAGTTCCCTCCGGAGGGCCTGGACGACATCCAGCCCTGACCGGCGACCGGGAAGATCGGGCAGGCCCGCTGCCGGCACTCGCGCCGGCAGCGGGAAGGGCTCCGCCTCAGCCGTCAACCGCCCCCGCCGTTACACAACCCGCCTGGATCAACGAGCCCGAGGACTTGTGCCGGCACTTTTTTCAGACTATAAAACAAACATTGAACTAAGGGTTGGAGAGCTGGTGGCGAAGAAGGCTTCGGTCAGGGACGTGCGGCGGCGTAATCGCGCGTTGATCCTGCGGCATGTCTGGCTCAACGGCCCCACGTCGCGCAGCGAGGTGGGGGCGGCGACCGGCCTGTCGGCCGCCACCGTGACCAACCTGATGAACGAGCTTCTTGCCGAGGGCACCGTGCGCGAGGAGGGATTCCTCGACTCCGAGGGCGGCCGGCGCCGCGCAATCGTGCGGATCGCCCACGACGCCGGGCTGGTCATCGGCGCGGACGTCGGCGAGACCCAGATCGGCGTCGACGTCTTCGACCTCGGCCTCAACCGGCTCGCGACCCGCGTGTACCCCTTCAAGGGTCGCCGCATCGAGGTCGGCGAGGCCAGCACGGCGATCACCGACCAGGTCGTCTCGATGCTGGCCGAGCTCGGCGTGGACAGTCGGCGGGTGGTCGGCCTCGGGCTCGGTGTGCCGGGCATCGTGGAGGAGGACCGGCAGCTGGTGCACGCCGAGGTCGTCGGCTGGCACGGCGTCGACTTCGCCGGGTTCGGCGACCACCTCGGCATCCCGGCCTACATCGACAACGGCGCCAAGTCGACCACCCAGGCCGAGGCATGGTATGGCGCGGCCCGCGACGCTGACCACGCGGTCATGGTGCTGATCGGTGAGGGCGCCGGGGCTGGGATCATCACCGACGGTCGGCTCTACCGCGGCTCGTCTAGCAGCGCCGGCGAGTGGGGCCACACGAAGATCAGCCTGGACGGCCCGCACTGCCGGTGCGGGCGCGCCGGGTGCGTCGAGACCTTCGTCGGCGCGTCGGCCGTGCTGAACCAGTGGCGGGGGCCCGACGAGTCGTGGCTCGGCCGCGAGACCGAGGGCGTCGAGGCGATCCTCACCACCTGGCGCGACGGCGATCCCGCCGCGCAGCGGGCGATCGACGGCCTGGTCCGGCATCTGGGGCTCGCCCTGTCGAACCTGGTCAACCTGTACAACCCGGAGAAGATCATCGTCGGCGGCTGGTTCGGCGACCGGATCGCCGCCGAGCTGCTCGGCGACCTGCAGGCCGCCGTGCGCGCCTTCGCCCTCGACCAGCCGGGCAGCGAGGTCGTCCTCGTGCGCTCCCAGCTCGGTCCCGAGGCGGCCGCCCTCGGCGCGGCCACGCTGCCGATCAGCCAGCTCATCGAGTCCGGCGCCGGCGTCGAGCGCCTGACCCTCACCGCCTGAACAGCACACACCCCCCGCCCGCCGCTGGCCGAACCGGTGGCGCGGTGAAACACACCCGCACATCTGCCGAAAGGACACCCCATGCTGCGACGACTGCTCGCCCCCGCCGCCCTGGCGTTAGCCCTGGCCACCACCGCCTGCACGCAGGGATCACCGGCCGCTGACCAGCCGGGCGGGCCCACCAAGGACCTCTCCATCGCGTTTCTGATGCCCTGCTCGACCTGCGCCGACCGCTTCGAGAGCAAGGACAAGCCGTACTTCGAGGAGGCTGTGAAGGCCATCGACCCCAGCATCAAGGTGATCGCCAACAACGCCCAAGGCGACGCCGCCGTCCAGCTACAGCAGGCCGAGTCCGCGCTGACCAACGGCGCCAAGGTGATCGTGGTCAGCCCGTTCACCGCCGAGGCCGGCGCGGCGATCGTGGCCAAGGCCGACGCCGCCGGCGCCAAGGTCGTCGCCTACGACGGGGCGATCGAGGGTGCGGTGCCCGCCGCCTACGTCTCCTTCCAGAACGAGAAGGTCGGCGAGTTGCAGGGCCAGTACCTGCTGGACAAGCTACCGCCGGGCGCCACGGTCGCGATGATCAACGGGGACATCACGTCGGCGCCGGGCCGGGCGTTCAAGGCCGGTGCGCACAAGGTCCTCGACCCGGCGTTCCAGTCCGGCCGGCTCAAGCTCGGATACGAGTCCGACACCCCCGGCTTCGACCCGGCCAAGGGCCAGGCGGCGATGGAGCAGGGACTGACCAAGCTCAACGACGACGTGCAGGGCGTGATCGCGCCCAACGACGGCCTGGCCAACGCGGTCATCACCGCGCTCACCGCCCGCAAGCTCAACGGCAAGGTCCTGGTGACCGGCCAGGACGCGACCGACGCCGGGCTCGGCAACATCATGGCCGGCAACCAGTCGATGACGGTCTACAAGTCGATCCGTGCCGAGGCGACGGCGGCCGCGAAGATCGCGGTGGCGCTGGCCAAGGGCGACACCGCCGGCGCCGCGCAGCTGACCACCAGCACCGTCGACAACGGCACCGGCAAGGTCCCGGCCGTACTGCTCGACCCGGTGGCCGTCACCCGGGAGAACATCGCCGACGTGGTCATCAAGGACGGGTACACCACGAAAGACAAGATCTGCGCGGGACTGGCGGCCGACAAGTGCAGCCTGTGAGCCCCCCGACCCTCGAGCTCCGCGGCGTCGTCAAGCGGTACGGGCAGGTCGCGGCGCTCACCGACGTCGACTTCACGGCCACCGCCGGCGAGGTGGTGGCCCTGGTCGGCGACAACGGGGCCGGCAAGTCCACCCTCGTCAAGGCGATCGCCGGCACCCACCGCATCGACGCGGGACAGATCCTGCTCGATGGCGAGCCGGTCACCATCGGCTCGCCGGCGGAGGCCTCGGCGCTGGGCATCGAGACCGTCTACCAGGACCTGGCGCTGTGCGACAACCTCGACGTGACCGCCAACCTGTACCTCGGCCGGGAGCGGCGGCGCCGGGGTTCGCTACTGCTGGACCGGGAGGCGATGCAGGCGCACGCCGCCGCGGTCGTCGCCGACCTGGCGGCGCACCTGCCGGACCTCGACAAGCCGGTCGCGGCGCTGTCCGGCGGTCAGCGCCAGGCCATCGCGGTCAGCCGGGCCGCGCTGTGGGGCTCCCGGATCGTGCTGCTCGACGAGCCCACCGCCGCGCTCGGAGTGGCGCAGACGGCCATGGTGTACGACCTCATCCGCCGCCTGCGCGACCGCGGCCTGGCCGTCGCGGTCATCTCGCACAACATGGCCGACGTCTTCGCGGTCGCCGACCGGATCACCGTGCTCCGGCTCGGCCGCAACGCCGGCGAGTTCCGGCCCGGCCGCGACACCACCGACGACGTGGTCGCCGCCATCACCGGCAGCCGCGAGCGGAAGGACGAACGCCTGTGAGCGTTGTGCGCAGGCCAGCCGTCCGGCTGACCGGAACCACCACCGTCCTGGTCGGACTGGTCCTGGTCTGGGGCCTCTTCCAGGCCCTCAACGACAACTTCCTGTCCGCGCGGAACCTGTCCAACCTCCTGCTGCAGATCGCGGTGCTCGGCACGCTCGCGGTCGGCATGGTGATGGTGCTCATCCTCGGCGAGATCGACCTGTCGGTCGGTGCCGTCGCCGGCGTCAGCGCAGCGGTCCTGGCCCGGCTGATCGCCGACCACGGTGCGCCCGCCTGGCTCGCCGTGACCGCGGCCCTGCTCACCGGCGCCGCGGTCGGCCTCGTGCATGGCCTGGTCATCACCTCGGCGGCGATCCCGTCGTTCATCATCACGCTCGCCGGCCTGCTCGTCTGGCAGGGTGCCCAGCTCGCCCTGGTCGGCGACGGCGGGCAGATCCCGATCCGGGACACCGCGATCCGGTCGATCGCGTCGAGCTACGTCGTGCCGGCCTTCGGGTGGGTGCTCGCGCTGCTCGTCGTCGCGGGCTACGCGGGCCTGCGGGCACTGCGGCGCGCCCGCCGCGCCCGGCACGGCCTGGCCAACCCGACGCGCCTCACCGAGGCCATCGCGGTGTCCGGTGTGGCGGTCCTCGTTGTCGCGGTCACGTGGCTGCTGAACTCGTATTTCGGCATCCCCTGGGTCTTCGTGCTCCTGCTGGCCCTGGCGGGCGGGGCGGGCGTGCTGATGACCGGGACCACCTTCGGCCGGCACGTCACCGCGATCGGCGGCAACCGGGAGGCGGCCCGCCGCGCCGGCATCCCGGTCGCCCGGACCGTCGTCATCGTCTTCGTGCTCGTCTCCGCGATCGCCGCCCTGGCCGGCGTCGTCGAAGCATCCCGGCAGTTCTCCGCCTCTAACGCGCTCGGCGGCGGGACCCTGCAGCTCAACGCGATCGCGGCGGCCGTGATCGGCGGGACCAGCCTCTTCGGCGGCCGCGGCCGGATCTACCACGCGATCCTCGGCGCGCTCGTCGTCGGCAGCGTGCAGAACGGCCTCGACCTGCTGGGCGAGTCGGCCGCCGTGAAAAACGTCGCCACTGGCGTCATCCTCGTCGTCGCCGTCGTGCTCGACGCGGTGAGCCGCCGCCGGCGCCTCGCCCGCGGCGCCGCCGACTAGTCAGCCCATCCCTGCGAACACAAGGAACCACCATGCCCGAGCCTTCCGTACGTTTTCCCGACGGTTTTCTGTGGGGTGCGGCCACCGCCGCGTACCAGATCGAGGGCGCCGTCGCCGAAGACGGCCGCGGATCGTCCATCTGGGACACCTTCAGCCACACCCCCGGAGCGGTGCTCCGCGGCGACACTGGCGACATCGCCTGCGACCACTACCACCGCTGGCGCGAGGACCTCGACCTGCTGCGGGATCTCGGCGTCGGGGCGTACCGCTTCTCGGTCGCCTGGCCCCGCGTCATCCCGGCCGGCACCGGTCCGGTCAACCCGGCCGGCCTCGACTTCTACGACCGGCTCGTCGACGGCCTGCTGGAGCGCGGGATCACCCCGATGCTCACGCTATACCACTGGGACCTGCCGCAGGCCCTGCAGGACACCGGCGGCTGGGCCAACCGCGACACCGCCGAGCACTTCGCCGACTACGCCTCGGTCGTGCACGGCCGGCTCGGCGACCGGGTGCCGTACTGGCTCACGTTGAACGAGCCGTACTGCTCGGCCGTCGTCGGGCACCTCGAGGGCCGCCACGCGCCCGGCGTGCGGGACGAACGGGTCGCGGTGACCGCGGTACACCACCTGCTGCTGGCACACGGCAAGGCGGTCGCCGCCCTGCGCGCCGGCGGCGCGACCGGCCAGGTCGGCATCACCTGCAACCTGACCTCGGTCCACCCGGCGAGCGACGACCCCGCCGACGTGGCCGCCGCGCGCCGGCTCGACCTGCACGAGAACCGGATGTACCTCGACCCGCTGTTCCGCGCCGCGTACCCCGAGGACGCCGCCGCCCACTACGCGCCGGTCACCGACTTCGGCTTCGTCCGCGACGGCGACCTCCAGCTCATCGCGGCCCCCCTGGACTTCTTCGGCGTCAACTACTACGAGCGCCACCACGTCGCCGCCGACCCGGCCGACCCGGTCCGCGGCTGGCGGCGGGTCCCGCCCGAGCACCCAACCGTGACCGACATCGGCATCCACCCCGAAGGGCTCGCCGAGATCCTCGACCGGGTCGCGAAGGAGTACACGCCGCTGCCCCTCGTGGTCACCGAGACCGGCCTGGCCCTGCACGACTACGCCGGCCCCGACGGCGAGATCGCCGACGACGAACGGATCGCCTTCTTCGACGGCCACATCCGCGCTGCCCACGACGCGCTCACCCGCGGCGTACCGCTCATCGGCTTCTTCCCGTGGTCATTCATGGACAACTTCGAATGGGCCTCCGGCTACGGCGTCCGGTACGGCATCTACTACGTCGACTACCCGACCCAGCGACGCACACCGAAGCGCAGCGCCCGCTGGTACGCCGGCGTAATCCGAGCGAACGGCCTGGAGTAGATCAGTCCCGTTCAGGGCGCCGACGCGCCGCGAAAAGCCGCACCCCGGCGCTCCCACGCGAGGACCGACCTGCGATCGGGACCTACGGATGGGACAATCGTTGGACGTCCGGCCGGCTCGATGCTTGAACAGGTGCCCACCGCCGGTGGCACCACCCGCGAACAGGTCGCCTTTAAAGCTGGCGGCTAAACAGCCCGGGGCGCAGCGCGAGTCGGGTCGCTAGGGTGGGGTGGTGGCGCGGCTACCGTGGGTGCACGGCGTAGGTCAGGTGCGTCACCCGCGACGACGGCTCCGAACGGACCGGCTCCAGCGCGACCCTTGACGCGTCCACGCCGTCGAACAGGCGGATTCCGGAGCCGAACAGCACGGGTGAGAGCGCGATCGAGAACTCGTCGATCAGGCCGGCGTTCACGTACTCCAGGATCGTCGCGCCGCCGCCCGCGATGCGGACGTCGCGGTCGCCGGCGGCCTCGCGGGCCTGGTCGAGCGCGGGCTCGATGCCGTCGTTGACGAAGTGGAAGGTGGTCCCACCCGGCCGCTCCCAGGGGTCACGCTTCTCGTGCGTCACGACGAACACCGGCGTGTGGAACGGCGCCTCCTCCGGCCACATCTTCTCGCCGGCGTCGAACATGCGCTTGCCCATCACGCTCGCACCGGTGCGTTCGAACGTCTCCCGCAGGATGTCGTTGTCGCGTCCTTCCTCGCCGCCCTCGCCGAGCTTCAGGTTCTCCCGGATGAACCGCTGCGGGAAGGCCCACTGCTGGAGCTCCATCCATAGCTGGCCCATCAAGTCCTCGGAGGACTCGGGCGCGATGAACCCGTCCAGCGACATCGACACGCTGAAGAACACCTTCCCGGCCATCAGCCCTCCGCTCCCTTCCGAACGATCTCGGTGACGTAGGCAGCCAGGCTGCTCAGGGTCTGCTGGCCGCCCTCGATCGCGTGGTACTTCTCGACCGCCTCGTCGCGCAGTTGTTTGGTGAGGAACACCGTGCGCATCACGATCCGGGTCCCCGCACCGTCCGGCGCGAAGGCCAGGACCGACTCGAAGGCGTTCGGATCGTCGCGCGACTCACCGTGCAGCAGCGCGATCCGCTCCGGTGGGACGATCTCGGTCCAAGTGATCCACTCGGAGTAGTCGGTCCCGTCCGGTCCGTGCATCACGAAGTCCCAGACTCCGCCGACGCGGAATTCGAAGGACCGCGTGGTGGTGGTGAACCCCTCCGGACCCCACCACCGCGACAGGTGCCGCACCTCTGTGAACGCCTCGAACACCAGCTCCCGCGGGGCGTCGATGACCCGGGAGATCACGATCTCTCGGTCGGCCGTCGCCGGCTCCGCCCACGTTTCCTGCCTTGCCCCTGCCATCTGTCATTCCTCCTGCCGTGTCTGCTTGAGGTCCTGCACGTAGGTGTCCAGCCGGTCGAAACTCTCGTTCCAGAACCGCTCGAACCCGCCGATCCACTCGTGGACCGGCTGCAGCCCGCGGGCGTCCAGGCCGTAGAGGCGCTGCTTGCCCGCCCCGCGGACCCGCACCAGCCCCACCTCCCGGAGCACCCGCAGGTGCTTGGACGCCCCCGGCAGGCTCATCCCCAGCTCCTGGGCCAGGTCGGTCACCGGCCGCTCACCCGCCCGCAGCAGCGCCAGGATGTCCCGGCGCTGCGGCTCGGCGATCGCGTTGAAAGCGTCCGATGTCGTCGCTGCTCGTGCCACGGCAGCCACCATATTTTCCCATATGGGAAAACGTCAAGCCGTCCGGTAATCAATCCGGTATTTCCGGCGTACGTGCGGAGACGTCCGCGCGTGAGTGAGGAGGCAACGTCGGCCGCCGGGCCTTTCGCTCACGCGGCGCTGTCGTCGACGATCTGGATCCGGCAGATCGCTGGGCGTGCACCTGCAATCTGGACTCGCTTGGTGAAGTCGCGCAGGTTGACCTTGCTGAAGCTTGGCAAGCCGGCTGGGATGGACCGTTGATCGCGCACGGCGATGGCATAGACCACGACTTCGGGCGCCCGCTCGGCGATCTGTGTGAACGCGGGGTCGAGTCCCTCGACCACCCGGCGGAAGTTCGCTTGGTAGGTCGGGTCTCGCCGCAGCGAGATCGCTGAGACCAGCCCTTGGGAGAAGAGGTGGCTGAGGGTCTGGCTTTTCTTGTAGTTCTTGATGTGGATGAGACGTCCGGACCGGTCGAGCAGATCGCAGGCTTCGATCTCGTCGCCGTCCTCGGATCTGATGTCGACGGTGTCCAGCACGATCGTGTCGCCGGGCCGGGATCGGTGGAAGCGGGTGTTGTACTGACCTTCCCGGAAGCTCGCGGGCCACGCAGGCGGGTTCAGCAGAGCGGTGACATCCTCGATCTTGCTCAGGTCGGCGTCGAGCTGTTGCGTGTAGGACTCCACGAGCGCGAACCATCGCCCGAGCGTGAGGATGTACCGGCGGTCCGCGTCGCGGAGCCAGTGGCCTTGCATGCGGCGCTGGCAGATGCCGCAGATGAGTGCGCCGCGGAACAGATAGGGACGTTGGGTGCGCCGCGGTTTGACGGTGGTGGTCGAGGCGCCCTTCGTGGCGATCTTGGCCTGTACCTGCTTGAAGGTGTCGGTATCGACAATGGCGGGGTGGGCGAGGCGTCGGACCAAGACGGTGATCGACGGCTCGCACGTCCAGGCCCTGAAGGGCGGCCCACAACCGGCCCGAGCCCGGTCGACCGCGCCAAGACCGGCTCGAAACACCACGTCATCACCGACGGCGCGGGCATCCCACTCGCCGTCAGCCTGACCGGCGGCAACCGGCACGACGTCACCCAGCTGATGCCGTTGATCGACGCCATTCCGCCCGTTCGAGGCAAACGCGGCCGCCCACGCCGACGCCCGGACAGCTTGTACGCCGACCGCGCCTACGACTACGACACCTACCGCGACCAAGTCCGCGCCAAAGGCATCACACCCCACGTCGCCCAACGCGGCGTCGAACACGGCTCCGGCCTCGGCGTTCACCGCTGGGTGGTGGAACAGACCGTCGCGCTGCCGCACTGGTTCCGCCGTCTGCGCATCCGCTGGGAGTTCGCGCCGAATGCCGCTGCGACCGCGACGGTAAGGATCGCGGCGAAGCCGAGGTACTGACCGGCGGCGATGTTCCGGGTCGCGTGCCTGAACCCGGCGCACTGGGCGAAGAACAGCGCGAGAATGAGGATGTCGTCGACGTTGGTGACGGCGAACAGGCCGACCGCCTGACCGATGATGCCCAGACTCATGATCGAGCCTCATCGGGATCGAAGCATCAGTCTGAGCAGGCGGAGCAGCCGACGGTACGGGCGAGAACGCGTGGGACGTCGAGTGACAACTGCGTGATCAAGCTTAAGCCCTCGGCCGGTCAACGACCCTGGCGTGATGCTTTCGTCGCGTTCACCGAGCTGTCGCTCGGCCGGTTGCAGCCAGCCGCGTCGGCATCGTGCGTTGCAGCGGCAACACGTCGGAGGTCAGGTGGTGCGGCGGGATCTGGCCAACCGCAGACCGCCGAGGACTGCGGCGACCGGTCCCAGCACCACGGCCGCGTAGCCGCCGACCACGCCGTTGCCCGTGCCGGGGCCGCCATCGGCGGTGGCAAGGATCAGCACACCGACCGCCGCACCGACGAGCCCAGCGGCCAGAGCAGCAGTCGCACCGCGCCTGCCAATGCGGCTGGTCGGGCGGGCGAGCGCGAGGCCGCCGATGATCACCCCGACCAGTGCGGCGAGCGCCGCGGCGGTGGCCGCCGCTCGGTCGAGGGTCAGGGTCCCGGCGCCGACAGCGGATGCGGCGGACAGAAGATGGACGGTCATGACGATTCCCTTCGTTCTGGGTGTGGCACCGATCCTGTCGCCGGACCTACCGCCTGGCATCGTGCGGGAGTCGGCTCTTCACCCTGCTGCGGGCGTGGCAGGCATGGCCGTAGTACTGCGTGCGCAGTAGCCGGAAATGGTGCGCCGGAGTGAATCGCCGCAGTCCTCGGACGGTTAGGGTGCGTGTGTGAGCAGCGCACGGATCGACGTCGTCGACTGGCTGGTCGCGGTCGGAGTTGCGGCGGTCCTCGTGGCTGCCGGTCTGTCCGAACACGGCTGGTCGACGGTGCTGGATCCGGTTGGGTACCCGCTGCTCGCGGTCGGCGGCCTGGTGCTGCTCGCCCGGCGGCGTGCCCCGGTCGCGGTCCTGATCGTCACGGGGTTGTGCGCGGTGGCGTATCAGACGGCAGGCTTCGTCGTGCTCGCCGTCGCGTACATGGTCGCGGTGTACGCCGCCGTGCGTGCCGGGCGTCTTCGGGTCACCGTCGTCGCCAGCGTGGTGATGCTGTTCGCGCTGCCTGTCGCGGCGATGACGTTGGGCCGGCAGCCCACGGGCGAGGCGCTGGTCCAGGCGCGCAGTGTGCTTCCGCTGGCTTGGCTGATCGCCGCCGGTGCGGCCGGTGAGGCGCTGCGCCAGGCCGAACGCCGCGTGGACGAGGCCGAACGCACCCGCGAGGAAAGCGCGCTGCGCCGCGCCGACGAGGAGCGGCTGCACATCGCCCGGGAGCTACACGACTCGCTCACCCACCAGATCTCCGTGATCAAGGTCCAGGCCGAGGCCGCGGTGCACGTGGCGCAGAAGCGGGGCGAACCGGTGCCGGAGGCGCTGCTGGTGATCCGGGACGCCGGCCGTGAAGCGGCCCGCGAGCTGCGGGCGACCCTCGACGCGTTGCGCGAGGACGACCGAACACCACCGCGCGGCCTCGACCACGTTCCAGCGCTGGTGCAGCGGGCACGGGCCGCTGGCCTGGACGCGTCGTTGACGGTCGACGGGCACCGCACCGACGTGCCGGCCGCGGTCGACCGCACCGCATACCGGATCGTGCAGGAGTCGCTGACCAACGTCGCCCGGCACGCCGCCGCCACCACCGCATCGGTCCGGATCGGCTACCGGCCGGGCGCGGTGGTCATCCAGGTCGACGACGACGGCACGGGCACCGCGCAGTCCCCGCCGACGCCCGGCGTCGGGCTGCTGGGCATGCGGGAACGGGTGACCGCCCTCGGCGGCCGGTTGCGCGCCGAGCCGCGCAGCGACGGCGGGTTCACCGTCCACGCCGAACTTCCCGTGGAGCAGGCGTCGTGATCCGTGTCCTGCTCGTCGACGACCAGCCGCTCATCCGCAGCGGGTTCCGTGCGCTGCTCGGTGCCGAGGACGACATCGAGGTGGTGGCCGAGGCCGGTGACGGCAGCCAAGGTGTCGCGCTGGCCCAGGAGCACCTGCCCGACGTCGTGCTCATCGACGTGCGGATGCCCGTCCTGGACGGCATCGAGGCGACCCGGCGGATCGCGGCGGACCCGGCCCTCGACGGCGTGCACGTCGTGGTGCTGACCAACTACGGACTGGACGAGCACGTCTACGACGCGTTGCGCGCCGGTGCGGCCGGTTTCCTCGTCAAGGACGTCCTGCCGGAGGACTTCCTGCACGCCGTCCGCGTCGCCGCGCGCGGTGACGCGCTGCTGGCGCCGTCGATCACCCGCAAGCTGATCGACCGGTATGTCACCCAACGGCCGCACCGCAACGCCGGCGCCCTCCTGACCGCGTTGACCGTCCGTGAACGCGAAGCGGTCACGCTGGTCGCGCAAGGGCTGTCCAACGAGGAGATCGCCGGACAAATGGTGATCAGCCCGGTGACCGCGAAGACCCACGTCAACCGCGCGATGACGAAGCTGCACGTCCGCGACCGCGCCCAGCTCGTCGTCCTGGCCTACGAATCCGGCCTGGTCACCCCGAGCAGCCGCTGACGGGGTTCGGCGATCACGATGTTCTACCCTGTGGGGTGTCTTTACTCGGTCATGGTGTCTGACCTGGGTGGACGCGACATCCTGTCACGATGCCGGCATGATCGGGGCCGTGTCGATGCGACTGTTCTACCTCGCGTTCTGCCGCCTCCTGGACGGGTGACCATCCTTGGACGAAGCCGTGCCAGCCTGCATGCGGAGATTCTCGTCCTGCGGCACGAGAACGCGGTCCTGCGGCGGGGCAATCCGAAACCGAAGCTGGACTGGGCTGATCGGTTCGTCCTCGCCGCGTTGATCCGGCGACTGCCACGAGCGCTGCGGTTGCACCGGCTGGTCACCCCGGCCACGGTCCTGTCGTGGCATCGCCGACGCCCTGGAGTGCGGCAGCCCCGATCTGAACGCCCAACCGTCGATCTGACCCAGGAGCGGATCAAACGCCGACCGATCCTCGGCGGCCTCGTCAACGAGTACGAACAAGCCGCATAGAAGTCCAGATCAGGCACTGAAGCGAAGTAAAGACACCCCACAGGCCATTCTCAGCCATCAAGCCTCGGGCGCCGTGCCGGCCGCTATAGCCGCTTGATCGGCTGCGCACTCATGCCGCTGTCCATGCTCGCGAAGTCGCCGGCGGCGGCCTCCCGACCCGTTCATTCCCCCGTCTACCGAGTTGCGCTACTCCAACCAGCATCGGGCAAGCCGGCGTAGTCGCCGCCGCACAACCCCACCCCGAGGTCCAGCACCGCATCGAAGACAGGTGCAGCCGGGCCGCCTTCACATTGCGATCCTCAACGAGCCGGAGACCGGGCGCAGCGTTGCGATCCTCGCTCGCCCTGGAGAGCGGGCGCAGCGGGGTGCCCTACAGCGCTGCCGCGCTCCCGTTCATGCCTCGACCCCAGAGGCATAATCTTCTGAGTTCCAGTCCGCTCCGCGATCAAGAAAGGTCCACAATGGGTCCTTTTGATCCCTCTCTGATCGAGCGCCTGCCTGTGGCCGACTGTCCTGAACCTCGCCGACACACACCTCATCCAACACAACCATGCGGGATGCGATACGCCACCGACCACGAGCATCCGGCGTGAATTTGTCTAGGTATCGACATTTCACGGTCGTCAATTGCTGCGCGCCAGAGACTTCTTGCCTGCGGCGCCTTAGATAGCACAGGCAGTAGGACTCGACCAATGCAACATACGGATCGGGCAAGTCAACGAGGACGTTGGTGATGAAATGGACCGAAGAGTCCAGTTGTGCGTGGCGAATTTTCATGTCCTCAATCAGCCCGTCGACCCCGCCTTGGTACGCACCGTGGTGATCGAAGGCATTGTCGTGGTAGCACGCACGCACCGAGTCCCAGTCACACCGATCGACCGCCCTCGCATACCGGTACAGGCAATCAGTAACGGCCGTGGTCACATCGACCCGTGATCGCTCGACCTGGTCTTCCCGCGGCATTGGTCACCCACTTCCTCGAATCTGTCGATGCTGTGCTGCACCAAGGCAGCCGTGTTCGATGATCGGACGCTCGTGTCAATGTGCACGCGCTCTGACCCCCTCATTGCTCTCGCCTGACCCTGTACTGCGCCAAATCTAGCTTCAGGGCCCGTGCGCTGCTATTTCGTGGATCGGGTCAAGGCTGTTCTGTGGTACTCGTCCCTGACCTTTTCGGCGCTTACGACTCGGCCGGGATTACCCGAACCGGGGTGCCCTGCAGCCATGACACGACGTCTTCCACCACGTGCGAGAAGAACCGCTCATACATCGGCACCGAGACATAGCCGATATGTGGAGTCAGAACAGTGTTCGGCGCGTCGCGCAGCGGGTGGTCTGCTGGCAACGGCTCGACGGAGAACACGTCCAGCGCCGCGCCGGCGATGACGGCGTCCGACAGGGCCTCGGCCAGGGCACTCTCGTCCACGAGCGGCCCGCGCGAGGTGTTGACGAGGTAACCGCGCGGGCCGAGCAGTTCCAGCTCGGGTCGACCGATCAGGTTCCTCGTACGTTCACTCAGCTTGAGGTGGACGGTAACTACGTCGGCGCGCTCGAACAACTCGCGCTTGCTGACGAGTTTCACGCCCACCGACTCCGCCCGCTCGTTGGTGAGATTCTGGCTCCAGGCGACGACGTCCATGTCGAAGGCCAGTGCGTAGCGGGCGATCCTCGAGCCGATATTGCCCAGCCCGATGATGCCGAGGGTCGATCCAGCCAGTTCAGGACCGATCGTGGTTTGCCAATGCCCTGCCCGCAGCGCGGCATCCTCCGCCGGCACTCTGCGGGTGACTGCCATGATGAGGGCCCAGGTCAGCTCGGCCGTGGTGTGCGGCACGCCGTCAGTTCCGCAGACCACGATCCCGCGGGCATGTGCGGCCGCGACGTCGATCGCCGCGTTGAACGGACCGGTGGTGACCAGGAGGGCCAGATTGGGCAGCCTGTCGAGGATCGCCGACGGGAACGCCGTCCGCTCGCGCATCGCCACGACCACTTCGAACGGCTCCAGCCGGCGCACCAGGTCAGCCGGGTCGGCAATATGGTCGTGGAAGAATGTGACGTCGGCCCGGCCGTCGAGGGGCGTCCAATCGGCACTCGACCGGGCGACGCACTGATAATCGTCAAGGACGGCGATCCGAATCGGCATGGCTCGGGCTCCCTCGATGAAGCTGGCTACGGGTCAGGGACATCCTGCGACGAAGGTCGGCGCGAAGTTCCGCCTTGGCGACCTTGCCGCCCGAGCCGCGAGGCAGCTCGTCCGCGAGTTCCAGCCGCTCCGGCCAGGTCCCGGTCGCGACGCCGCGCGCCCTGAGGTGCTCGCGCAGTTCGTCGAGGTCCACAGTGGATCCGATGACGGCCCCGGCGGTACGCAGACGCAGATCGGCCGAGTCGGTGGTACGGGTCCGGGGACGGCGCACCGGTTTCGTTGGAGCCGAAGAACTGCGACACATCCTGCCCACCTAACAAGCGCTTGGGATGAGCGCCAGGCCGGCCAGATCCAAAGCTAAGGTTCGACCATAGACGATCATCGACCCGTGGGGCGGAGGATGTCCGCCCCACGGCCGACTTTCGGTCTAGCAGGGCGGCTGGTAGGTCGCCCACGGCCCCTTCGGCTTGTTGTCCGCGCCGAACTCGATCAGGGACAGGCCGCAGAGGCCATCCGCACCGAGGTGCTTGGTGGCGGAGTAGGACAGCGTGAAGCTCGGCTGGCCGAACGAGGCCTGATATCCCGAGATGCTCTGGATCGCTTCGTTCAGCTTCTTCGAGTCGTCCGCGCCGCCGGCCTTCTCGATCGCGAGCTTGACGATGTGCACGGTGTCCCAGGCTTGGGCGTCATAGGCCGTGACCTCGTAGTCGGCGCCGTTCTTGTCCTTCAGGAACTTGGTCAGTTCCTGGGTACGAGGGTTCTGGTTGTTGATGGAACCCATGAACACCAAACCGTTGAGGGCACCCGCGTTGGCCAGCTTCCAGGACTCCGGCTGATTCCCGATCGACGCGAGCGAGAACCGCGGCTTCGCGGCCAACTGGCTGGCGAGCGTGTTCTGCGCGAGCACCTCGAACGCGCCACCGAGGGTGGTCACCATCACCGCGTCGACGTTCGCGCCCTTGAGTCGGGCCACCTGTGCGGACAGGTCGGACGCCGCGGTGGCGCCCTTCTCTGTCGCCGCGACCTGCACACAGGGCATCGCGTCGAACAGCGACTTGTTCACCGCCGCGATGGTCGACGAGTCATCGGTCAGCACGCCGATCTTCTTGATGTTGGCCTTCTGGAACGCTCCGCAGTACACCTCGGCCCAGTCGCCGGTCGAGTTGGCGAGCATGTAGATGAACTCGTTGTTCGGCGCGTCGACCAGCGACTGGGTCACGCTGGTGGGGGCGATGGCCGGGACACCGAGCTGGGTGAGGGTCGGCTTGGCCTGCGCCGATGCCGCGCCACCCGTCTGCATCAGCACCAGCTTGGCGCCCTGGCTGACCAACTTCTGCACCACGGCCGGCGACTTGGTCGGGTCACTCTCGTCGTTGCCCACCACAAGCTGGAGCGGACGGCCCAACACGCCGCCCTTGTCGTTGATGTCCTGAATGGCCAGTCGGATCGTCTTGCCGGAGATGTTGCTGTACGAAGCGCCCGGACCGGTGCTGTCCTGGTCCAGGCCGATGATGATGGGATCACCGGTCGCCGTGCCGGTGCTCGGTGCGTCGGAGCCACTCTTGCTACAGCCCGCGAACGCCACCAACGCGGCGATCAGCGCGCCGGCAAGCGCCGCTGATCTCCTGGATGTGGCCACGTCTACCCCCCTGCCTTACTGGGACAAAGTGAAAATGGGCTCAACTGTTACGTCGCTACCGCCACGTCGTTCCTGCATGCGGGGTCTGACGAGGAGTTCACGGAACCTAGCAAGCGCTTGGTTGACCCCAATATCTCTTCGGGCGCAGTCCTGTGTCAAGGGTCCGCGATGGCGAGCGGGTTACAGAACGATCAAGCCGGTCATCATTGCGAGCATGTGGGTGCCGAATACTCCCGTCGGCGGGTTGGCCTGCTGGTTCGTGGTAGCGAGTCTTGGCGGGTCTGATCGTCGTCAGGTACAGCGCGCGTACCGGACGCCAGTCGGCGCAGCGCTGGCGACCGTGTGCCTGCCGAGAACTGCGTCCGTGCTGGTCAGAGGTCATTTCGGATCCGAGGCATCAACCTTGTCTCGTCTCCGCGCGTCCTCCTTGCTCATCGGTGTTGACGACTACGCGGTGATGCCGCCTCATGCTGGCGCGACGGGCGTACCTCGGCATCACGAACGCGTTCGCGCTCCTGCGGCTGCTGCCGGGCAGCGACCGGGACAAGGACAGAGAGATCCTCGCGTTACGTCACCAGCTCGCGCTGCTGCAGCGCCGCGCGGCGGGCATCGGGTCCGGTTCGAACCAGCCCCGGCATGAATTCGACCATGGAGCGCCGGGTGCGGACCTGCCGCCGCGAGTTGCCGGACCATACCCTGATCTGGAACCAGCGACACCTGCTGCATGCGTTGCGCGAGTTCGAGATCTTCTATAACGAGCATCGTCCGCACCAGGGCATCGCCAACGCCCGTCCACTGGCACCGCTACCCGAACCGATCAGCGATCCGCACCCGGCTCGCCCACCTGAACATCCACCGACGCGACCGCCTCGGCGGTGTTCTCCACGAGTACGAACATGCCGCCTGAGCTGCCCGGATTGAATTCTCGGCAGGCACAGGGTCATTGCCGCAGCTGCGGGAACTCGCGCCCGATGTCGCACAGGATGGGCGCGCGGCGCGTACCAGCGGCGATCCGCCGTGGTGGGTGGACGCGCTGGTGACGATCGACGGCCGGCGCCCGACGAACCCCTGAAGGAGCCCGGCCATGCGCCAGGTCTTCGTCATGCCCACACACCCGCGGATCAACCCGGCAAGATCAAACCGCGACCAACAGTCCTTGATCAACAGTTAACGAAGACCCAGCTGGGCATGGTCAGCGCCGTAAGGCAGCCGACGTCTCGAGGTTACATTCGCCGCCGTGCAGCTGGCGGTACCTGCGGCCGACGAGGCTGTGATGCCGCATGTTTTCCGCCCGTCGAACGCGTATGCCGCGGCGCTGCTTGTTCCAGACCTGGAAGCCCGAAGCACCAAGGACCGGAGACCTCGTGGCCACCATACCGGCCGACGCGGTCGATGACGTCGAGATGACCGCCACCTGCGTCAAGCCGAGCTGCTGGCGGGTCTCGCCAGCGGTACCTCCCGGGCGGCATTCACCAGCCACACGGCGCTTCGACACCTGCGGTGCCTCGGCTCCGACATCGTCGGCCAGGCGTCGCACACTCCGCGGCCCGCGGCAACGGCGCTGAGCACCGACTTCCCCGCTTCGAGCGCGGGCCGGGATAAGCTCCAGGTGCTGCGGGAGCTTCGCTGTCACGACCACGGTTTCGGCGTCGGCATCGGTCTGGGGGCTTCGCCCTCGGTGTCGTGGCCCAGCTCGCTGGATATCGCGCCGGGTTCGTCGTCTCCGTGATGTGTTTGGCGGTCGCCCTCGGCGCTGCTGTGCTGCAGTTGACGCACCTTCGCGCCCGCGGCCGCGCGCGATCGACGCCGGGCGCATGACTGGTCGGGCCAGGGGGACAAGGCCGCGGATCTGAGAGGAGTGTGTCGTGCTGCTGCGTCAACTGGAGTACCTGACCGCGTTGGCGCAGGAGCGCCACTTCGCCAGGGCGGCCGACGCCTGCCGTGTGTCCCAGCCATCGCTGTCCGCCGGAATCCGCAAGCTGGAGCGCGAGCTCAAGGTCGCGATCGTGCGGCGCGGCCGCCGGTTCGAGGGTTTCACGCCGGAGGGCGAGCGGGTGGTGATGTGGGCGCGCCGCATCCTGGCCGAGCGTGACGCGCTGTTCGACGACCTCTCGGCGCTGCAGACCGAGGTGTCGGGTGTCCTGCGCATCGGGGCGATTCCTACCGCGCTGACCGCGGCCTCGCTGCTGACCACACCGTTCTGCGACCAGTATCCACTCGCCAGGATCTCGCTTGAGTCGCTGTCGTCCCGCGAGATCGTGCAGCGGCTGGCCGAGTTCGACCTCGACGTTGGGCTGACCTATCTCGACGGGGAACCGCTCGGAAACGTACGGACGGTGCCGCTGTACCGGGAGCGTTACCTGCTGCTGACACCGATGGACAGCGAGTTCGCCGGTGGGGAGAGCATCGGGTGGGCGGAGATCGCTGGCACGCCGCTGTGCCTGCTGTCCTCGACGATGCAGAACCGCCGGATCCTGGACCGGAACTTCGCAGACGCCGGCGTGACCGTCACCCCAACCATCGAGACTGACACCGTCTCGGCCCTGTTCGCCCATGTGGCGACGCACCGGTGGTCCACGGTGATCGCGCACGCCTGGCTGCACATGTTCGGTGTGCCGAAGGGGATGCGCGTGATTCCCCTGCAGCGGCCCAGCCGGTCCTATCAGGTCGGCCTAGTGCTGGCCGACCGGGATCCGGGGTTGATCCTCGCCAGGGCTCTGGTGGATGTGGCGCGCGCCGCCGACGTACCTGGCACGCTGGACCGGCTGATGCGCCAACACCTCCTACCGGTCCCACCGGCTGGCTGAGCAGGACCGGTGAGCCTTGATACGCGAGGCCTATCACGCGATTCGCGAAGTGCACCTTGACCAACGCCGACGAACCGCGCGATCGTGACCACGTCTCGTGTCGCGGGATCGGAGGGACTAGTCATGACACCAATGCCTGAGCAATCGTTGGAGCAGCGGGTGCGGTCGATCGTGGCGGCCCACCGTGGTGAACGCGGCGCGCTGTTGCCGATCCTGCACAGCATCCAGTCGGAACTGGGCCATGTCGATCCGGCGGTCATCCCGATACTGGCTGATGAGCTGAACCTGACCAGGGCAGACGTTCACGGTGTGGTCACCTTCTACCACGATTTCCGCCCGACCCCGCCCGGCCGCATCACGGTGCGGATCTGCCGGGCCGAGGCGTGCCAGGCGGTGGGTGCCACGGCGCTGGCGGAGCACGCGCGGGCGCGGCTGGGCGTGACGTTCGGCGAGACGACCGCGGACGGCGCGGTCAGCCTGGATCAGACCCTCTGTTTCGGCAACTGCGCGCTGGGCCCGGCAGTACAGGTCGGGGACCGACTGTACGGCCGGGTCGACGCCGCTCGCTTGGACAGCCTGCTGGGGGTCAACTCGTGAACAGCCCCGTGACGGTCTACGTCCCGCGCGACTCGGCGGCCCGGTCCGTGGGCGCTGATGACGTGGCCGACCGGATTGCGGTTGCCGCGACGGCTGCGGGGCGGCCGATCCGCCTGGTACGTAACGGCTCCCGCGGCATGCTGTGGCTTGAGCCACTGATCGAGGTGGTCACGCCGGAGGGCCGGATTGCCTACGGGCCGGTGCGCCCCGACGACGTCGAGGGCCTGGTGGCTGCCGGGATGCTCGACGGTGCCGAGCACGGTCTCCGCCTCGGGCGCACCGAGGACATTGCCTGGTTGCGCGACCAAACCCGGGTCACCTTCGCCCGGGTCGGCGTCATTGACCCGCTCTCGACCGACGACTACCTGGCCCATGGCGGGCTGAAAGGCCTGCGTCGGGCGCTGGAGTTGAGTCCGGCCGGAGTCGTCGCCGAGGTCACGGCGTCCGGTCTGCGGGGGCGGGGCGGGGCTGGCTTCCCGACCGGCGTCAAGTGGAGCACGGTCCTGGGCGCCGAGGCGGATCTGAAGTTCGTCTGCTGCAACGCCGATGAGGGCGACAGCGGTACCTTCGCCGACCGCATGCTCATCGAGGGCGACCCGTTCACCATCATCGAGGGCATGGCGATCGCCGCGTACGCGGTTGGCGCGTGCGAGGGCTACATATACATCCGCTCCGAGTACCCCGACGCGGTCGCCACGGTCCGCTCGGCCATCGAGATCGCGTACGCGCATGGCTGGCTCGGGAAGCGGATCCTCGGCTCGGACCTGTCCTTCGATCTGTTCGTCAGGGTCGGTGCCGGGGCCTACATCTGCGGCGAAGAGACCTCCATGCTCGAGAGCCTGGAGGGCAAGCGCGGCATGGTTCGGGCCAAGCCGCCGGTCCCGGCACTGCACGGGCTGTTCGGCAAGCCGACCGTGGTCAACAACGCGCTCAGCCTCGCGTCCGTACCGATGATCCTGGCCGACGGCGCGGCAGCCTTCGCCAGTCACGGCGTGGCGCGCTCCCGCGGCACCCAGGTCTTCCAGCTTGCCGGCAACGTCGCCCGCGGCGGCATCGTCGAGACCGGTTTCGGCATCACTCTCGGCGAGCTCGTCGAACGGTTCGGCGGCGGTACCCGCTCGGGGCGCCCGGTGCGGGCGGTGCAGGTCGGTGGGCCGCTCGGGGCGTACCTGCCGACATCGCGGTTCGATCTGCCGATGGACTACGAGGCGTTCGCCGCAGCCGGTGCGATGCTCGGACACGGTGGCGTCGTCATCCTCGACGACACCGTCGACATGGCGCGCCAGGCGCGGTTCGCTATGGAATTCTGCGCGGCGGAGTCGTGCGGCAAATGCACGCCCTGCCGGGTCGGCGCCGTGCGTGGCGTCGAGGTCATCGACAGGATCGTCGCCGGAGTGAACCGGTCGGAAAACCTGGTGGTGCTCGAGGACCTCTGCGATCTCATGACCAAGGGATCGCTGTGCGCGATGGGCGGGCTGACTCCGATGCCGGTGCGCAGCGCGCTGCAGCACTTCCCCGATGACTTCGCTCCATGTCAGACCGTTGCCGTGATGACGGAGGGCACAGCATGAGCCTGCTCAAGGAGCCGGACCTCGGCACGCCGGCGCGCACCGGTGGGGCGAGCGTCGACGTCGAGATCGACGGGCACCCGGTACGGGTACCCGAAGGCACGTCGGTGATGCGGGCGGCGGCGCTGGCCGGTATCGAAATCCCGAAGCTGTGCGCCACCGACAGCCTGGAGCCGTTCGGCTCGTGCCGGCTGTGCCTGGTCGAGGTGGTGGGCGGCCGGGGCACCCCGGCGTCGTGCACCACGCCGGTCGCGCCGGGCATGCGCGTACGCACTCAGACGCCGGAGCTGGATAAGCTGCGCAAGGGTGTCATGGAGCTCTACATCTCCGATCACCCGCTGGATTGTCTGACCTGCTCGGCCAACGGCGACTGCGAACTGCAGGACATGGCGGGCGTGGTGGGTCTGCGGGAGGTCCGTTACGGCTTCGACGGTGAGAACCACTTCGACGCGCCGAAGGACACCTCCAACCCGTACTTCGACTTCGACGCGAGCAAGTGCATCGCCTGCTCGCGCTGCGTCCGTGCCTGCGGTGAGGTCCAGGGCACCTTCGCGCTGACGATCGAGGGCCGGGGCTTCGCCTCCAAGGTCGCAGCCGGTGCCAGCGAGAGATTCTTGGACTCCGAGTGTGTGTCGTGCGGCGCTTGCGTGCAGGCTTGCCCGACCGCCACGCTGCAGGAGCGCTCGGTCGTCGAACTCGGCATGCCCACCCGTACCGTGCTCACCACGTGCGCCTACTGCGGCGTCGGCTGCTCGTTCAAGGCCGAGCTGCGCGGCGACGAACTGGTCCGTATGGTGCCCTACAAGGACGGCGGCGCCAACGAGGGCCATTCCTGCGTCAAAGGTCGTTTCGCCTTTGGCTACGCATCCCACCCCGACCGGGTGCTCGCCCCGCGGCTGCGCGAATCCATCACCGACGAGTGGCGGGAGGTCAGCTGGGAGGAGGCGATCTCGTTCACCGCGCGGCGGCTGCGCGAGATCCAGGCCGAGCACGGCCAGGGCGCGATCGGTGCCATCACCTCGTCGCGCTGCACGAACGAGGAGGTCTACGTCGTCCAGAAGATGGTGCGGGCGGCGTTCGGCAACAACAACGTCGACACCTGTGCGCGGGTGTGCCACTCTCCCACCGGCTACGGCCTGAGCCAGGCCTTCGGCACCTCGGCAGGCACTCAGGACTTCGCCTCGGTCGCCGAGGCCGACGTCGTGCTGCTGATCGGGGCGAACCCCACTGCCGCGCATCCGGTGTTCGCCTCTCGGCTCAAGCAGCAGCTACGCCAGGGGACCCAGCTGATCGTGGTGGACCCGCGGCGTATCGAGCTCGTCCGCTCCCCGCACATTCAGGCGCGCCACCACCTGCAGCTTGCTCCTGGCACCAACGTCGCGGTGGTCAACGCGATGGCCTATGTGGTGGTCACCGAGGGCCTGGTGAACGACGAGTTCGTCGCGCAGCGCTGCGAGGGGTTTGACGAGTGGGCGGAGTTCATCGCCCGCCCGGAGAACAGCCCGGAGGCCGTGCAGGAGATCACCGGGGTGCCGGCAGCCGAGCTGCGCGAGGCGGCCCGGTTGTACGCGACCGCGGGCAACGCCGCGATCTACTACGGCCTTGGCGTCACTGAGCACAGTCAAGGCTCCACGATGGTCATGGGTATGGCCAACCTTGCGATGGTGACCGGCAACATCGGCCGCCCCGGGGTGGGGGTCAACCCGTTGCGCGGGCAGAACAATGTGCAGGGCTCATGCGACATGGGCTCCTTCCCGCACGAGCTGCCCGGTTACCGTCACGTCGCCAACGACGACGTGCGGTCGGTCTACGAGCACCTGTGGGGGGTTCCGCTGCTCAACGAGCCGGGCCTGCGTATCCCCAACATGTTCGACTCGGCGCTGGACGGCTCGTTCCGGGCCCTGTTCGTCCAAGGTGAGGACATCGCCCAGTCCGACCCGAACACAACGCACGTGCACGCCGCCCTGAGGGCGCTCGATCTGCTGGTCGTGCAGGACCTGTTCGTCAACGAGACGGCCAAGTTCGCCCATGTCCTGCTGCCCGGCACGTCCTTCCTGGAGAAGGACGGTACGTTCACCAACGCCGAGCGGCGGATCAACCGGGTCCGCCCGGTGCGCCCGGCCCGCACCGGGAAGCAGGAGTGGCAGATCATCTGCGAGATCGCGCAGGCGATGGGCTACCCCATGCACTACGAGTCGGCGGCGCAGATCATGGATGAGATCGCGCTGACCACCCCGACCTTCGCCGGGGTGTCGTTCGAGATGCTGGACCGGGTCGGCAGCGTGCAGTGGCCATGCAACGCCGCCGCTCCGGACGGGACGCCGGTCATGCACGTCAACGGCTTCGTACGCGGCAAGGGACGCTTCGTCAGGACCGACTACGTGCCCACTCAGGAGCGCAGCACCCGGCGTTTCCCGCTGATCCTGACCACGGGCCGGATCCTCAGCCAGTACAACGTGGGTGCCCAGACCCGGCGGACCGGCAACATCGCCTGGCATCCGAGGGACGTGCTGGAGATCCATCCGCACGACGCCGAGTTGCGCGGCATCCACGACGGGGACACGGTCACCCTGGCCAGCCGGGTCGGGCAGACCACGATGCAGGCCCAACTGTCGGACCGGATGCCGGTCGGGGTCTGCTACACGACCTTCCATCACCCGGAGTCCGGGGCGAATGTGGTCACCACCGAGCATTCCGACTGGGCGACCAACTGCCCGGAGTACAAGGTAACCGCGGTGCAGGTGACACCGGCGAACGCGACGGCCGCCGCGGAGGCCGCGCCTGCCGTGGCGGTCCCGATCGCGGGAGAGTGAGCGATGAGCACGATCTCGACACCATCGCACGTGCGGATGGCCAACCACATCGCTGCGCAGTTCCAACATCGCCCGCACGAGGAGGCGGTGGCGGCGGTGGCTGAGCACATCCAGAAGTACTGGGAACCGAGGATGCGCGCCGCCCTGCTCGTGCACGTCGAGCAGGGCGGGGAGAGGCTCGACCCGCTCGCCGTGGCCGCCGCCGCCCGGCTGCCCGGCGCGGCGTGAGCTCGTTCCAGCTCGGCGGCGTCGGGGAGATGCCGCGCCGCCTAGCCGACCGCGACGCGGCCAGTCGGGCGGTCGCCGTGAGCGAGCGGCTGGCGGCGCAGGATGGCGGTGACCGGCAGGGCTTTGCGTACAACGGTTGCCGCCACAACGGGGAGCGACCGCAACGGGCGGCGACCGCAACGGGTACGGCCCAAGGCTTCACGCGGTTGGATGGGAGGACGGTGGACTGGGACGAGGCACGGGCGCTGGCCCATTCGGTGGCCGAGCCGCTGGCGCCCAGCCTGCTGGACCCCGCGGCCGCGGTCGGCACGACGCTGGCCCGGCCGTTGCTCGCTTTGATCGACCTGCCGTCGTTCGACCGATCGGCGATGGACGGCTACGCCGTGCGGGGCGCACCGCCGTGGATGATCCGTGGTCGAGTGGGTGCCGGCCAGACCGCCGGGCCGCCGCTGCGGCCCGGCGAGGCGCGTGAGGTGGCCACCGGCGCCCCGGTTCCAGAGGGGACCGACGGCGTGCTGCCCTATGAACAGGCCATTCGTTACGAAGAGTCGGTGACCGCGGCGACGATTGCGCCGGCCGGCCGGCACGTGCGCCGGGCGGGTGAGGAGTGTCGGCGCGGGGAGCAGTTGGCCCCCGTCGGCACGCCGGTCACCCCCCAGCTGGCCGCGCTGGCGGCCGCAGTGGGCAACGACCTGCTCGAGGTGCACCCGCGGCCGCTGGTCGGCATGCTGGTCACCGGCGACGAGCTGTGCAGCAGCGGGCTGCCGGGGCCGGGCGCGGTGCGCGACGCGATCGGTCCGATGCTGCCCGGGCTGATCGCATGGGCGGGCGGGCAGCCGGCCGGTCTAACCCGGCTGCCGGACTCGGACAGCGCGCTGGCCGCCGCGCTGGAGGCAGGCAGCGGCCAGGTGCTGCTGGTCTCGGGCTCGTCTTCGGCCGGACCGGCCGATCACCTGCGCCCGTGTCTCAAGCGGCTCGGCGCGGAGCTGCTGGTCGACGGCGTGGCCTGCCGGCCGGGCCACCCCCAGTCGTTGGCCAGGCTTCCGGACGGAACGCTGGTCATCGGACTGCCCGGCAACCCGCTGGCCGCTCTCGTAGCATTCCTGACCCTGGCCGTACCGGTGCTCGCCGGGCTGCGCGGGGAGGCGCTATCCGTGCCGGGCACCGCGCACGGTCCCCGGCTGCCGCGGCGTGCCGGCACCACCACACTGGTCCCGGTCCGGGTGCTCGCGGGTGTCGCTGAGCCGGTGACGCACGCCGGCAGCGCGATGCTGCGCGGTGCCGCCGGTGCGGACGCGATCGCGGTCGTCGGGCCGGGCGAGGGCCCAGTACGGCTGATCGCGCTGCCCGGAGGGGGGTACTGATGGGCAGGTTGTCGGTCCGCAAGCCGGTCCTGCGGATCACCCCGGCCGGCGCCCGCCGTGGCCCGGACAGCCTTGCCGCCGAGGAGCCCTTCGAGCTGCGGGTCGGCGCCCGCGCGCTCGCGGTGACGATGCGCACCCCGGGACACGACGTCGAGCTGGCCCACGGGTTCCTGCTCACCGAGGGCGTAATCCGCGATGCGGCCGACGTGGTCACCGCCCGATACTGCGGGTCCCGCGACGACGAGGGCTCTAACACATACAACGTGCTCGACGTCGCGCTCGCGGCCGGGGTTGCGCCGCCCGAGCCGGGGGTGGAACGCAACTTCTACACCACGTCCTCGTGCGGGGTGTGCGGCAAGGCCTCGCTGGACGCGGTACGGCTGGCCTCCAGCTTCTCCCCCGCCGCGGACCCGGTGCGGATCAGCACTGAGGTGCTGGCCGGGCTGCCCGCTGCGCTGCGGGCAGGGCAGCAGGTCTTCGACACCACCGGTGGGCTGCACGCCGCGGCGCTGTTCACCGCGGACGGACAGTTGCTGGTGGTCCGGGAGGACGTCGGGCGGCACAACGCCGTGGACAAGGTGCTGGGCTGGGCCCTATTGGGCGGGCGGGTCCCGCTACGCGGGTGTGTGCTGATGGTGTCCGGGCGAGCCTCCTTCGAGCTGGTGCAGAAGGCGGTGATGGCGGGAGTGCCGGTGCTGGCCGCAGTCTCCGCGCCGTCCTCGCTGGCCGTCGATCTCGCCGTCGAGTCAGGTCTGACGCTGGTCGGCTTCCTGCGCGGAGCGCGCATGAACGTCTACTCCGGCTTTGAGCGCGTGCTGGTGGAGCAGGCCGAGCCGGCCGGGCAGGAGAAGTTGCGATAGCCAGTGAGCCTTTTTCAAGCTGATCTTGCAGCTCAGGGCAGGTGCGGGGAGCCCGGCCATCGATGAGGGCGAGGCTCCGGGTAAGACAGCAGTCGACCAGGATTCGATGCCCCGACCAGGAGCCTCGCCTGTGCTGTGTTACCCCTCCACGGACCGACCCTTCACGAATGTTTTTCGGCTTACGGCTCCCTTGATCAGGTCATGTCGAAGCCCGTTCGCCATTCAGCTCGAGCTTCTTCCGCAGCTCCGCGACGACGCGGCGAGTCGTGTCGATGTCCTCGATCGCCAGGTCCTCGGAAAGGCCGTTCGCCCACGGCACTTGCAGACGGCTGGCCTCGTCGTACGTCCGGCGCCCCTTATCGGTCAGCACGACGAGTGACGCGCGGCGGTGATGCGGGTTCTCCTCGAGTGTCACGAACCCCATCTTCTGCAAGTCGTTCACGATTCGCTGCACATTCTGGCGATTTCCGCCCATGTCGCGGGCGAGCCACGCAACGGGCTGGGCGTGTTCGGCGTCGATGATGGCTCGGAGGACCTGCCAGCGGGTGCTCGTCAGCCCGAGCTGCGCCACCATCCGGTCGCCTGCCGTCACGAGGAGGCCGTTCAGCCTGAGTACGTCGATAATGAGGTCGGTCAAGGCGTCAGCGGCCCGCGTGCGCTTGGTCGTCATCTGTCACCATACTGTTGTATTGACATCACAATGTCAAACTCCTAGGCTCCATGGCACCACGTTGACATCATACAACCAACGTGGCCTGAAGGGAGCCTGTCATGCCGGTACTTCGCCCCCTCGACCCCGCGTTTCCGATCGACCGACAGCTCGCGGTGGATGCCACGCCCGTCGTACTCGTAAACCTGGTCACGCTGGACAAAGCCGATGAGCCACGTTTCCTCGAGGCATGGCAGAACGACGCGGCCTTCATGAAGCGGCAACCGGGGTTCATCTCGACTCAGCTTCACCGCGCCATCGGGGACAGTTCGACCTATGTGAACTACTCAGTTTGGGAGTCGACGGCCCAGTACCGCACCGCCTTCACGCATCCAGAGTTCAAGGCCGGCCTCGCCGCGTATCCGTCCTCCGTGGTCGCCACTCCGCACCTCTTTCAGAAGGTCGCGGTGCCAGGCATCTGTGTTGCCTAGGGGACAGCGGAGCTCATGACCTCACGGAAGCTGGTCGCTGCAGCCTGTCGCCTTCCTACGCTGCCGTCCGTTGTGCCCTGTTGGTGGGAGCGGGCGTGCCCTGGGTGACCGTTGCCCGGAAACAGAACGTCAGGAGGAATGAGAGGCAGAAGGTGTAGAGCACCGGATACCAGATCAGGACATCGAACAGGACTGGTACAAACGCTGTTCCGCTTTCTTCGCTCCATCCGCGGTACGGCAGCATGCTGGCCCAGTACGCCAGCCATGGGTTGCCCGTCGGCTCGGCGCCATTTATCAGCACCAGCATCGTCGTCGCGAGCTGGGGCAGTGTGAAGGCCCCGATCACTGCGGCGGTCAGCGCGGCTGTGCGTCGGTTGCGGCGAACCAGGGCGACCACCAGTGCCGCCAGTCCGGCCATGGCCGCAACGAACGCCGCCGTGCTCGCGACCTCCGCTATGCGATCGATCCGCCCGACCAGCAACTGGACCAGGTGGGGCGAGGTGAAGAGCGCCAGCGCGGCGCCGATGACCACGGCCGCCGAGCCGAATCCGCCTCCCCTTCTGGCGCACAGCACGCCGGCGGCGAGCCCGACGGGGACAATGGCCGACGGCACCGTGCTGAACCCCAGCAGCGGCACTGCCAGGCACGCCAGTACGGCGACGGAGGCGACCGTCAGCCGTCGGGGGGTGCGCCGTAGCGCATCGGGTAGGTCAGCAGTCACCATCTTCTCCGCTCGATCGGTCAGCGCGGACCAGGCCACGTCGGTGAGGTCGCGCACCGGGGTGCGCGACTGTTCCAGCAGCGCGGCGATCTCCTCGCCGTAGCGCTTGCGTACTGCTGGGGGGTACAGCGCGAGCACAGCCGCGTGCAGCCGGCGCATCAAGTCACCGCCAGGCGACGCAGGCCCACTGCGGCCACCGACCTGGTGCGCTCCAGTTCCGCCTGTAGCATCCGCCTTCCCACAGGAGTGAGCTGATAGGGCTTGCGTCTGTCCTGGGCTGCCAGGGCCTCGATGAGCCCACGCTCTTCCAGGCGCTTGATCGCCCCGTACAACGTGCCCGGTCCGGGGCGGTCGCTGGTAAGCATGCCGATGTCCTCCTGGATGGCATAGCCGTGCTTCGGGCCGTCTGCCAGGCTGACCAGGACAAGCAGCCCAGGCTCGGAGAACCTGCCCAGCTCGGAAAGGCTCACGGGAATCACCTCCTACTACGCAGGACGTAGTATCGCCGGGCGTAGTAGCGGCGTCAAGCTATCGAGGAGGGTTCCACGCCCACTCCTGCGCATGTCGGGCCACGGTGCGGACAGAGCGCGACGGCTCAGACCTCCTTGCAGCATGTACAGCAACCACGTCGCCGGGCGCTTCGGCGACTGCCGCGTGGCCCCGGGCCATCGTCTGCCAAGGGTGCGGTGTCCGCTCAATATCACCCGGGAACCCCAGGCGCAGCAGCAGACCTGCTTCGCCGCCACCGCCAGTTGGCGGACCACTCGGTTGACTACGTGCCACGACACTTCGCGCTTCGACCACCACGTTTCCCAAAGCGCGAGCCGCTCCTGCTGAGTCCACCTCTGCCTGGTGAGCCGTAAGCGGTCGGACACGACGGCCTCACCACTGCGAGCGTCAACCGAGATGCCGTCGACCTCGTAGCCGAGCTTGCGGGACACTCGCTGTGAGGCATGGTTGCAGCGATGCGACATCCCGGCCGCGCCAGAAGCTGTCGCGGACATACGGGACCTGCCGCTCAACGTGGGGCTTGTCCTTCGGTTTGGCCCGGCGGGCCGGGTCGATCAGCACCCCATCGTGCGCGGCCATCTCCGCATGTCAACGGCGGATTAGAACCGTCGTTGACACCTCCGCCCGGCCGGCATCGCGGGTTGGGCGGCCACCGCGATGCTGTTCAGCGGCGTGATCCTCATGTCGAGCACCGGCACGCCCGAACCCAACTTCGACGCACCGGCCGCAGAGATCCAGCGGGTACCTGGAGACCCAGTCCGCCACGGCCTTGGCCGCGGGTGGCTTCCTGCTCGTCTTGGGCCTGTGCGCGTTGTTGTGGTTCGTCTGCGGCCTTTCCGCCGCGCTGCGCCGGTCCGGCGCACGCCCCGAATGGCTCCCAACGGTCGTGGTGGTGTCGGGCACCGCCGCTGTCGCCGCCCTCCTGTTCGGTGCACCGCAGGCCGCCGGGTTCCGCGGCGGCGACGGGCTGGATACCCAGGTCGCCCAGTTCGCGTTCGACCTCGGCTACGTCACGTTCGCCAACATGTGGGTGGCCCTCGACAGCCTCAGTCTCGCCAGTGGGTGGGCCATCCTCGCCGGCCGGGGAGAGCCCGCGCGGCCCGGCTGGCCCGCCTGGCTCGGCTGGCTCGGCTGGCTCGGCTGGCTCGGCTGGTGGGCGCTACACCCGGATGCTGCGTACTCGGCGCTGATTCCTACGGCCGTAACCGGCTGGTCAGGGGCGCGACAACGACATCATCACCGCGTCCACTACGACCGGGCAAGAGGCGCAGTAAGCGCGGCGGCCAGGGCGGGCAGGCGGCCGAAAGCACGGGCGCCAGCTACGTGGTCAACGTAGTCGCGGGACTCGACGATCTCTCCGTCCCGGACCCGGACCACAAAGATGCAGGGCAGCGTGAAGGCGCGGCCGTCAATCACGCCGGCGTACCGGAATTCGAAGATGACCACCTCAGGATCCGGTGTCGGATACACGTGGTCGTCAACGACGTCGTAGCGTTCCACGCCGGCCGGGCGGCCACCGGCGCCGAAATGCTCTCGCACCCTGGCCCGGCTGCTCAGCGGGGTGTCGCCGACCGGGTTGAACGGATGGCGCACGTCGGTGCGCTCGGCGTAACAGGCTGCCAGTTCATCGATCTGCGCCGCTTCCTCGGCGACGGTGAGCCCGCCGCGCATGAGGCGACAGACGCCGGCGGCCACGGCGCGGACGGTTTCCTCGGGCGTGCGCATGGCACTCCTCCTAACGAAGTCGAGACTCCGGTTAGAGTACCGAAGTCTAGACTTCGGTTAAAGTGGTCGCATGCGCCAGGATGCTCGGGAGAACCGCGAGCGCATCCTCTCCGCGGCCGACCACGTCTTCGGCACACGCGGCGAGGCCGGCTCCACCGAGGAGGTGGCGCGGCTGGCCGGCGTGGGCATCGCGACCGTGTTCCGGCACTTCCCGACCAAGGAAGCGCTGATCGAGGCCGCGCTGGTGCGGCATTACACCGGCCTGCTCGACCGAACCCGGGCAGCGGCCGCCGCGCCCGATCCGACGGCGGCGCTGCCCGCGCTGATCCGCGAGATGATCGAGCGCGGCGCGAGCAAACTCACCCTGGCCTCAATGCTCGGCGATGCCCCACCGGCCGTCGTCACCGTGGCAGGCGAGGTGAAGGCAGCAGTCGACATGGCATTACGGCGTGCCCAAGCCGCCGGCGCAGTCCGGCCAGATGTCGACGTCGAAGAGCTCTACCTGCTAATTCGCGGTTTAGCCCAAACCACCGCGGCCACACCGGTCCCAGCACAGATGCTCACACGCGCCATCGACGTCATCCTGGACGGCCTCTCCACCCGGTAGTGCTGGCCTGCACCTCGATCCAGTCACGGACCCCAGCAGCGTGGTCGAGATCGGCGGACGGATCGAGAGCTGCACGGCGGCGCGCTAGGGCAGCAGCAGGCCCGATCACAGTCAACCAACCGCTCAGCTCCAACTCGCTCCGTCACACCGCTGAGGGAATCAGCGCAACACGCACTGCCCAACTCCAACTCACTTGCCCGTTCCAAACGGAGTGGGCGCCGCGGTGGCGCAGCCACCCGCAGTCCGGTGCCGACGCGCTGCAGCTGGAATACACCGCGATCGCTTATGTATGGCCGAACACCGTGCAAGGTAGCGTGAGCCGATGCCGATCTTGGGCTGGCGGATGCATTTCACTCGCCGACAGATACAGATGCCGCGGTCCGCCCGACCGCTGATGGCAAGCCTCCGGCCGGCCGATGTACCAGCCTGGCTGGAAAAGGAGGGCATCGACGACGGCATGCCCTGCCTGATCGGTCCCGACGGTACGTACGACGTGGAGCTCAACAGGTATTTCCTGGAACGCCCGGCGCCGGAGAATACGCACGCCGCCGTCGCGTACGACCTGGCGAACTTTCTCACGTTCCTGTGGTCGCATCGGGAACCGCTGGGCACTCGCGGATGGCGCGACGCCGCACCCGAGGATCGGGCTGCTTACCAGCGGTGGCGCCGCAGCGACGAACACGGACCCGGTGTGAAGGGCTCGACGTGGCGCGGGAAGTCGCCACGGTCAACGGGTTCTACCGGTGGGCGGTCGGACGCGGCTTCGTCGAGCACAACCCGATCGTGCAGCGTCCGGCGCGGGGACGGCTCGGTCATCCGCGCGGCGATCGAAGGAGCACCCGGCGGAGGCGCCGCACGACGGTCATCGTGATGATCTAGCTTGGCTGCCGCCACTGACCTATCGGCGCTGGCGTGACGTCGGCGTCCGGTGGGTGCTGCTCGAGCCCAGCCGAGTACGCCGTGCCGAGTCCGGAACGCGAGGACTACCTGCGGACGCAGCTCGCGCACCGATTAGGTTTCCGCGCCGCGCCCGTCTGTACGTATAAGTTCGACTCACGAGAGGCTGGCATGATGCGGAAACTGACCTTCGGCATGAATGTGACCCTGGACGGCTACATCGCCGCGCCCGGCGACGACCTCGGCTGGAGTGGCGGTGAGGGACCGGACTCGTCGCCGAGTGACGAGCTGTTCCAGTGGTGGTCCGACCGGGTGGGGGCGACGGGCCTGGCGCTGTATGGGCGCAAGCTGTGGGAGGCGATGAGTTCCCACTGGCCGACCGCCGACCAGCAGCCCGGCGCCACCCCGGCGGAGATCGAGTACGCCCGCCGCTGGCGGGACATGCCGAAGGTGGTGTTGTCCTCGACGACCAGCACGGTCGACTGGAACACCCGCCTGGTCACCGGCGACGCGGTCACCGAGATCACCCGGCTCAAGACAGAGGACGCCGGCCCGATGGACATCGGCGGCGCGACGCTCGCCGGGGCGGCCATGCGGGCCGGGCTGATCGACGAGTACATGCTGGTCACCGTGCCGGTCCTGGTGGGCGGCGGCACGCCGTTCTTCACCGCGCTGGACAGCTGGGTGAACCTGAACCTCGTGGAGACGCGGACATTTCCCGGCGGCGTCGTGCTGACCCGATACGAGACGAGGCGATGAGCACGGGCCAGTTGCTCGGTTCGTGAGGCCGGGTCGAAATCCTTCCTGACGTTCTTCGGGCATCAAGATGCCCCGCCGGCAACGCCGGCGGGGCGGTGGTGTTCGCGTTGTCGCGTTGGTGTTCAGGACGATGGGGACTTGTCTGATCACAGTGTCGGGGGCAGGTCCAGCCATGGTTTGTCCGTGGCGTCGAATCCGGTGAGCTCGGCGATCTTCCCGTCGACGATGTGCAGGACCGCGATGGCGAACAGCCGGTACTCCGGGTCGTCGGGGGTGCGGAGGTACAGCACGGCGGCGGGCATGCGGTTGACCGTCGTGGTGATACAGCGCCAGTCGTCGTGGCCGGGCTGGAAGAGCCCACCGGAGACCCAGCCGTCCACCGCGTCCTTGGCCGTGATGACCGAGGTGCCCGCCTCGGGCAGCATCACGAAGCGCAGGTCGTCGCGCAGCAGGGACATCAGCCCGTCGAGGTCGTTGCGCTCATGGGCGTCGATGTACGACTTCACCACGCCGCGCTCGTCATTCGACAGCTCGTGGGCGGCGGGGCTCCGCCAGTCGAGGCGGCGGTCGGGCAGTTGCTCGCGCATCGTCACGCGCGCCCGCTGCAGCGCGCTGGTCACCGATGCGACGGTCAGCTCGAGGGCGTCGGCGGCCTTCGACGCCGGCCAGCCGACGACGTCGCGCAGGATGAACACCGCCCGCTGCCGCGGCGGCAGGTGCTGGACGGCGACGATGAACGCCAGCTCGATCGTCTCCCGCGCCACCACCGATTCCTGCGGGTCCTCGGGGAGCATCCGGTCGGGGTACGGCTGCAGGTACAGCACCTCGGAGCCGACGTCCGCCAGCTCGGACGGCACGGGCGTGCGGTCGTTGCGCTTCTCCAGGAAGTCGAGGCAGGCGTTCGTCGCGATCCGGTACAACCAGGTCCGCAGGGCCGCGTGGCCCTTGAACGACGCCCGCTTGTTCCACGCTCGCAGGAACGTCTCCTGCGTCATGTCCTGGGCGTCCTCGTAGTTCGCGAGCATCCGGTAGCAGTGCACCTGCAGCTCACGCCGGTGGCGCTCCGTGATGAGCGCAAACCGCGCCGTGTCGTCTGAGCGGACCGCCGCGATGAACGCGGCCTCGTCGGCGCCCAGCAGTCTGGCGTCGGTCATGGTCATCAATCCTTCCACCGGTGCGAGAGGCTAACAGAACTGACGACGTGACGGAGGATTTTTGATCGGTAAAGCCGCTGACACCGGGCCGTTCGCCAGGCCGGACGGGTCGGGTCGATCCATCCGGGACGTGCTCCGGGTCGGGCACACCCTCGATGTCGAGGTGGGGCCAGCACGGCTAAGCGTTGTTTTTCGGCCCCTGCTACTCAGCCCCCGACAAGCTAAGCTGCGAACGCTGAACACTATAAAAACGCCACATAAGCTCGCGCTCAACGTGGAGTTGTATCGCCGGCTGAGCCTGACTGACCCCGGCACCCACCTTCCGGGCCTCCTGTCGGGCCTCGCCAACCTCGGCCTCCGGCTGCCCCGCCTGGACCGCGCCGAGGAGGCGGCGCCGCTACCGCGGAAGCTGTCGAGATCGTTTCCTCGGTGGACGACTTCCACGCCGCCAACCATCTCGGTGGTGTCGCCGAGTCCTTGACCTGGCTCGGCTGGTACCTCGGCGGCAGCGCCACCGCCGCGAAGGGCACGCCGCCACCGAGGCGGCCGCCGTCTTCCGCCGACGGCTGGCCACCGGCTGAGGTTGGTCTGGGTCGACGCGGCGACTGCGAACTCGCGCGACAGCGGTGGATGCGCTACCTGCCATCGACTTTGGAAGCGGTCAGCTCGGGCGGGTCCGCGGTCGTGGGGGTGGCCTCGGTCGTCGGCGCGGGTGGGTTGTGGGTCCGGGAGCCGATTGCCAGGAGCACGGTGAGCAGGGCCAGGACCGCGATGCCGGTGCTGGTCAGGAAGCCGCTGCGCATACCGTCTGCGATGGTCTCGGCGGCGGGTGCGGTGCCCGGGGTCTGTGCGGTGCCGTTGAGCACCGAGGCGTAGACGGTGGACAAGATGGCCACGCCGAGCGTGGCGCCGGACATCATGAGCGCCTGGAGCAGCCCGGCCGCGGCGCCGGAGTCCTGGGGCGCCACGGTGGACATGAGGGTGACGTTGAGCGGGACGGTCACGAGACCGAGGCCCGCGCCGGCGAGTAGCAGCGGTCCGAATACGCCGGTGAAGTATCCGGTGGTGGCCGAGATCTGGGTCAGCCAGCCGGTGGCGGCCAGCAGCAGGACGACACCGGCGGCGGCCGTGGCCTTGGCGCCGAACCGGCCCAGCACCTTGGCCGCGGCCGTGGCGGTGAGCAGCATGCCGGCCGCCATCGGCAGGAAGGCGAGGCCGGCCTGCAGCGGGTTGAAGCCGGACACCTCCTGCAGGAACTGGATGAGGAGGAACTGCATGCTCAGGGTCACCATCGGGATCAGCAGCAGGCTCAGGTACGCACCGGCCCGGGATCTGTCGGCGAACAGGGCGAGGGGCATGATCGGTTGACTCGCCGCCCGCTCGACGAGGACGAACGCGACCAGCAACAGCACACCGGCGCCGAGGCCGCTCAGCGCGAGCCAGTCGCGCCAGCCGTGGTCGGCGGTGCGCACGAGGCCGTACACGACACCGACCGCGCCGGCCGCGGAGGTCACCGCTCCCAGCAGGTCGAACCGGCCGGGATGCCGCGGCGCTTCGGCGACGTATCGGGGTGTGCAGAGCACCACGAGCAGCCCGATCGGGACGTTGACGAGCAGGACCCAGCGCCAGGAGGTCAGGGTGACGAGGATCCCGCCGAGGATCAGGCCGAGGGTCATCGCCGATGCGGTCATCGAGGAGTAGATGCCCAGCGCCCTGGTCTGCGCCGGGCCCTGGAAGTTGGTGATCAGCAGGGCGAGGGTGCTCGGCCCGGCCGCCGCCGCGCCGATGCCCTGCAGCGCCCGCATGGCGACCAGCCACTCGCCGGTCTGGGCCAGGCCGCCGAGCAGGGACCCGACCGTGAACAGCGCGATGCCGGCGACGAACACCCGGCGCCGGCCGAGGATGTCCCCGGCCCGGCCGCCGAGCAGCAGCAGGCCGCCGAAGGCGAGCAGGAAGGCGTTGACCACCCAGGACAGGCCGGCGGTGGAAAAGCCGAGACCGTCTCGGATCACGGGCAGCGCGACGTTGATGATGGTGGCGTCGAGCATCAGCATGAGCTCGCAGGACACGAGGATCGTCAGGGTCAGGGCGGCGGCCCGGCCGCCCGCCGGTGCCGGTTCGGGCCCGGTGCCGGCTGGGCGGTGCGGTGCACTCGACACGGATCCTCCTGCTGGCATAGCGTGAAGACAGACAAAGAATAGTGAACGCTTGCGTCTACTATAGGGATGCCGGTCCCGAGATGACAAGCAACCCGACTCCGCGACGTGGACGGGTGCAGGGCAGGAAGGTGCCGATGACCGATCCACAGGACGACCCGGGCGACGGGAGCAGGACGCAGACCCGTCGACGCGGTGCGGATCTGCAGCGCGCCATCTTCGAAGCGGTCATCGAACAGCTCGGCACCGTCGGCTACGCCAGGCTCAGCATGGAGGGCGTCGCGGCGGCGGCCAACACCGGCAAGGCCGCCCTCTACCGTCGCTGGGACAACCGGGACGCACTGGTCCGCGACGCTCTGGGCAACCTGCTACCGCAACCGCCGGACCTGCCCGAGCACACCCCACTGCGGGACGGCCTGCTGACCCTGCTCCGCTACTTCGACTCGGCGCTGTTCGGCTCCAAAGGCGCCGCGTTCCAGGCCGTCGCCGCGGAGAGCGGCAGCGACGTGACCCTGCTACGGGAGCTGTTCCAAACCCGAGTCACCGACCCCTGCCAGGACCGCATCCTCGCCCTCCTGCACCGGCACACACCAGCCGCCCCCGACAAGGAACGCGACACAACCTTCGCCATGGCCGGACCCGCAATGCTCATGTACAACTGCATCAGCGGACAGCATCACAGCACCGACCAGCAGATCGAGTCCATCGTGGACAACCTGCTCCTACCCCTGGCCCGCACCAACTGACCAGACCAGGCCGGCCCGGCATTTCACAGGCGGCCTGCGGATGGCCTCCACCACGGTACGGACGCCGGCGGGCTGGCGATTCCGCGAGGTGCGGATCATACCCGCCTGGACACGCGAAAACTGATCGCTTTCCGGCCGGATGACGCCGCGGGGCGCAATCGATCGATCACGCCCCCGCGCGCAGGCCACGATCGGAGCGTCAGGAGGGTGCGGCGACGTCGAGGAGAATCTTCAGCAACTCCTGTGGCGTGTCGCGCATGAGGTTGTGGCCGCCGGCCAGCGCGTGCGTCGTCCAGGAGGGATCGTCGCGCAGCCGTCGGTAGACCGGGGTGAACGGGGACTGACCTTCCCACCCCGCGGCGTACAGGTAGTCGCGCCGACGGAGGTGTGCGAGGTCTCCGGCGAGTCGGAGCGGCTGGAGCAGTGAGGCGATCGGGTGGGGTGTGGCCCGCGTGTCGAAGAACGGCAGCGGTCGCACCCCGTAGCCGTTGTCCACCACATCGAGGTACCACTGCCGTTCCTGGTCGGACACGAGGCTCCAGCAGGAGTCGCCGTCTTTCGGGACCATGGCGTCCACGAACACCAGGGAGTCGACGCGTTCGGCCGCGCGGTCGGCGACCCCGGTGATCACCATGCCACCGTAGCTGTGGCCGACCAGCACGGCGTCGCGGATGTTCTCGGCGGCGAGCACGGCGGTGACGTCTTGGATGTGTGTTTCGAGGTTGACGCCACCGTGCAGGAGGTGGCTGCGTTCGCTGAGCCCGGTCAACGTCAGCGGGTGGACGGTGTGCCCGTGGGCGCGAAGGTCTTGGGTGACCCCCTCGAAGCACCAGCCGCCGTGGCACATCCCGGGAACGAGTACGAAATTCGCCATGATCCTCTCCTTGTCGTTGTCAGATGCTTGTGGTGGGCCGGGTGGTGTGGCGCCGCGAGGTGACCCGCGTACGGCCGGCGGCGACAGCGATCACGGCGGCGGTGGCGCACAGGATCGCGGTCCATGCCAGGGCGGCCCTGGTCGAGGTGTGGTCGGCGAGCGCACCGGCGAGCCACGGGCCGGCGGTCTGGCCGGCCGCGAACACGGTCGTGAAGACGGCGAGCGTGGGGGTCCAGTCGCCCGGTGCGGTACGGACCTTGATCAGGGCGGTGACGGCGGCGGGGACACTCATGAACGTGGCCCCGTACACCAGGCCGGAGACGAGGACGATCGCAGGCGCAGGCGATGCCAGCGCCAGGGCCGCTCCACCGCCCAGCACCGCGAGCAGGGTGGCGAGGGCGCGGGTGCCGGGCCATCCGGCGATCGGGCGGCTCCACAGCGCGGGTGCCGCCGCGACGGCCGAGCCGAGCACGGTCCAGGTGAGCATGACCTGGGTGCGGGAAGCGTGCTGGTCGGCGAGGTAGGCGGACAGAAACGTGATGTAGGTGATGTACCCGGCAGCGAACAGCAGATAGGCCACCGCCGGTATCCACAGCGGGCGCACGCGGGCCCGCCCGGCTGCGGTCTGCTGGTCGCCGGCCGTGTCCGCCGCGGTCCAGCTCGCCGCCGCAGCCAACGCGGCGGCGCCGGCCAGCAGGACCCACGCCAGGCGCCAGTGTTCGCCGAGCGCGGGGATGCTCAGGCCGCTGACGGCGATGCCAAGCCCGGTGCCGGCGAAGTACACGGTTATAGGCGCGGCCGATCCGGCAGCGGCGGCGATGTGCGAGGCGATCACGCCGCCCGAGATGAACACCACCGCGCCGGCTGCGCCGGCCAACGTTCGCGCGACCAGCAGCGCCAGGTAGTTGTCGCTTGCGGCGGTGGCCGCCAGGAAGACGGCCACCAGCGCCATGCTGACGCGGAAGGCGGTGCCGGCGCCCCAACGCCGGACCGCCATGGGCGTGGCGAGGGCGCCGAGCAGGTAGCCCAGGCCGTTGGCGGCGCTCATCGCGCCGGCCTCGGAAAGGCTCCAGTGCAGGTCGTCACGCATGGCCGGCAGGAGCAGTCCGTAGGCGAAGCGGGCCAGTCCGAGCGCCGAGGCGGTGCCCAGGGCCAGGCGGCAGGCACGCCACGTCACCCTTGGCGCGGCCGCGGGCAGCGTCCGCGTTGCTGGCACGTAAACCCCCTAGATCGAACCGATCGGTACGAACTCGAATGCTAGCAGAAGGACGAACCGATCGGTACGATCTATGCCATGCCCGTACCCAAGGGATCGACGATCGATCCGGAGCGCACCCGCGCGGCGATCCTCGCGGCGGCCACCCCGGTGCTGTACGAGCGGGGGCTCGACGGCATCGGCGTCGCCGAACTGTGCGCCGGCATCGGGGTGTCGAAGGAGACGCTCTACCGGCACTTCGGCACCAAGGACGGCCTCGTCGAAGCGGTGCTGGAGGCCCGCAGCGACCGGGTGATGCGATGGCTGTCCGATGCCGTAGCGGCCGCCGGGAGCGACCCACGAGAGCAGCTCTCGGCAGTGTTCGGCGCGCTTCAGCGCTGGTACGAGGAGCCGGCCTTCCGCGGCTGCGCGATGCTGAACGCGGCCGCCCAGCACCACGTCGACGCCGTACGCGCGATCACCGCACGCCACCTCGACCGCTACCTCGAACTCTTGACCGGCATCGCCAGCCGGGCAAAGGCGGCCGATCCCCACCTCCTGGCACGCCAACTGCTCATGCTCGCCGAGGGGGCAACCACCGTCGCCGCTCACTACGATCGGTCCGACGCCGGCGAACACGCGCGGAGGGCCGCGTTCGCCCTGCTGTCCGCGGCGGCCCGCTAGATCATCTAGCAGGCCGGGTGACCCGGCGGGGGTCTCCGGTCATCCGGGGAGCAGGTCGCAGCCGCGGGCGCCGGCCGGCACCTGTCAGCGGGAGATGCGGACGACGGCGCGATCGCCGCGCACCTCGCGGCGCTGCTGTCCACCTCGGAGCACGGCCTGGCGGACAAGGAGCCGCGCCAGCACATCCTGGACCAGCCGGCCCTGGCCGACGTCCTGGGGCGGGCGCCACTCGGCCTGCAGCCGGCCCGCATCCAGCTCTCCCACGACGAGCAGCCATGGCGGCGACTTCGATACCCGTTTCACCATGCTGACGAAGGACCGCCGAGTCCTCACCCGCTGCGGATGGGTGATGTACGGCTTCAGTGCAGGACGACCTTGAGCAAGATCATCACGACGCCGAACATCCCGGTGGCCGCTGCCGACGCCAGTCGCTCGGGGCCGGTGAGCTGACCGCGTCGACCCACGTCCCAGCCGGCCAGGCACAGTAGCAGCGTGCTGCACACCAACGCCCAGATCACCGCGACGTACAGGTCGATGCCCATCAGGCGCAGAACGACGAGGACGGCCACGGGCAGGGCGGAGGCGGTCACGATCTCCCATCCGGTGGTCAGCTGTTGCCCGACTTGGCGCCATGCCGGCCGATGGCCTTCGTGGATGCGCTCCGCCACCAGCCGGGCGTAGCGTTCGGCGCTCCAATAGACGATGAGTGTGACCGCTACCGCCACGACGAGGGCCGTCGCCGAGCCGGCATGGGAGGATGCCATGACGGCCGCGCTGACGATGACGCCGTAGATTCCGGCCGCCGTACTCTCCTTGGTGGCACCGGCCAAGCGGACGCGTCTTGCGATGGAGTGCCGGCGACGTCCAGCGGATGCCATTGCGCGTATCTTCAGATGTGCCAAGGCTTCTGATCCTTCGTACGGAAGACATCGTTGCGTGGTAGTCGGCTACCTGCCCCGTCCGGCCGCCAGCCACCTCACCCGCGCAGGCTGGTGGACGGTTCGACACCTCTACGCGGGTGACTCGGCGAGATCCGGCGCGGGCCGCGGGGCCGGCTTCGGCGCGGTGGTGAGGCCGAAGACGGCCAGCAGCAGCGCGGCGACCGTGTAGCCGATGCCGACGAAGAACGCGACCCGGTAGCCGTGCGTGATGTCGGCCGGGTTGTGGCCGGATCCGGCCACGACGCTGCCGAAGACCGCCACCAGCACCGCGAGCCCGAACGACGCGCCGAGGCGCTGCGACACGTTGAGCACACCGGAGGTGGCGCCGGCGATCCGCGGCGGCACGTCGCTCAGCGCGATCCGGGTGATCAGCGCGAACTGCAGGCCGATGCCGATGCCGAAGAGGGTCATCGGCCCGAACACGGCCGTCCAGTATCCACTGTGGTCGGCGATGCGGCTCAGCCAGATCGTGGCGATCGCGGTGCTCAGCGCGCCGGCGATCAGCACGGGCTTGACCCCGAAGCGGTCTGACAGCGGCTTGACCAGCTGCGAGAACGCGAAGATGCCGACGCCCCACGGCACGAACGCGAAGCCCGCCGCGAACGCGTCCATGCGCAGGATGTTCTGCAGGAACTGGGTGACGAAGAAGAAGATGCCGAAGATGGTGCCGCCGAGCAGCAACAGCAGCAGGTTGGCGCTGACCCGGTTGCGGTGGGTGAACAGCTGCAGCATCCGTGACTCAGCCCTCCGGCCGCCCGCGTCATCGCCATCGAGCGCCGATGGACACCCGATCTCCTGGGTGGAGGGCATCCCGCCCGTGGGTCTGGCTCGCTCCAAACACGTCGGGCCACGATTTGCGCGGTTGATCGAAATGAGGAGTAGCCCTGCCTCACCCGCGAGAACGAATGAATGAAACCGTGTTACAAGGCGTTTCCGATTCCCGATTATTGACTAACCTCACATCGATACAATTGAGAACTGTTCGACTTGCCCCGTGGCGGCGGGTTTAATGGCCCTAGACGCGCCTCACCCGGCGGGCGGGGTGTCCCAGCGGCGCGCGGGAGGTACGCGACGTGACCAGCTCGTATATGGAGGACATCGCGGGAGCCGTCTACGACGACGGTGTTCGCGAGGTCTGCAACACGCTGCTCGCCACGCTTCCGCGAGCCGATCATCGGACGCTCGGCGAGTTGTACGTCCGCGGCCTGTTGCACGCACCGGGACGGAAAACGATTCGCAATATCGCGAGCGTCGCGGCGCTGCCGGAAAGCTCGGCGGGCGAGCAACGGCTGCACCATTTCATCAGCAAGTCGACGTGGGACTGGCGGCCGGTGCGGGCCGCGCTGACCCGCTATCTGCACGACGCGGCCTCGGCCGGGGCGTGGGTCGTACAGCCGCGTATCGTGGAGAAATCCGGCGAGCACTCCGTCGGCGTGCGCAACAGCGTCGTGCCGTGCCTTGGCCGGACGGTGAACCATCAGCACGTGCTCGCCATCTGGCTGGTCGGCCCCGAGCTCGTGTGTCCGGTCAACTGGCGGCTGGTCCTGCCGCGCGACTGGCTCACCGACGACGGCCGCCGACGGAAGGTCGGCATCCCCGACCACGTCGACTGCGTCAGCCCTACCGAGTGTGCGATCAGCCTCGTCTCGGACACCGTCGCGACGATGGGCCGGTTGCGCCGGCCCGTCGTGATGGACGCCCGCGACGTCGACACCGCCGCGATGATCCCCAGGTTGACCCGCCGCCAGGTGCCCTACCTCCTGCGGCTGCGCGGCGGCACCCCGGTGGTGGCCGGCGACCCGGCGGTCGGCCGCTACGGCGGCCAGGCGATGCCGGCCCAGCGACTCGCCGAACTGGTGAAAGGGCTGCGACAGCCGGTTGGCGACAAGGGCGAGCGGCTCGCGTTGCGGTTACAGGTGACGCCGACGCTCAACCAGGCCGACGGCGGCGGGCAGGCGCGCCACGTCATGGTCGCCGAGTGGAACACCGCCGCGAGCACTTCGCCGCAGGTGTGGCTGACGAACATGACCGACGCCGACACTGATGCGCTGCTAGGGCTCAGCCGGTTAACCCAGCGGGTCGACGGTTCGTTCGCGGCCGTGTCGACGCGGGTGGGCGCGCTCGACTTCGAGGGTCGCACGTTCCAGGGCTGGCACCATCACAAGACACTGGTGTCGCTCGCTCATGCGATCGCCGAGCTGTCCCTGGAGGGCGAGGCATGCTTGCCGGCGCCCGCGGAACCGGCCCTGATCTGCACCGCCGGGACCCGGTAAGACGCTGGACGGTGGCTCACCGAGGCGCCCACCGTCCATCTCACCGCACCCGCTGCAGGACGCGGCGGTCGCTTTCAGCAGCGAGCCCGCGCGCTTGTCGTCCGGGCCCAGCACCATCAGCGCGGTGACGACAATGCCCTTGCTGCCGGAGAAGATCAGCTGAAGCGTGTCGCGCTGCCACAGCGCTCCTGTGGCCGCGTCCGCCGTGCCGCCCCACAGGTCCACGACGAGATCACCGTCGCGGACGCCGCGCCGAGTTCGTCGCGGTCGCGCAGGTTCCGCGCGAACTCCTCGCGGATCGGTTCGTAGCCGGGTGCGACGCGTCCGTGCACGGCCGGTGCCACGGCCATCCCCCTCAGATCCCTTCGGCCAGGACGGCGAGTTCGGCGTCGCCGAGCCGCACCTGCTGGGCGGCGACGTTCTCCTCCAGGTGCGCCACGGAACTGGTACCGGGGATCGGGGTGATCACCGGCGACCGGTGCAACAGCCACGCGAGCGCGACCTGGGCGGGGGTGGCGCCGACCTCCTTCGCGACCCGGGCGACTGGGCCGCCGGCCTTCTTCGCATGCTCGCCGACCGCAATCGGGAAGAACGGTATGAATACGATGCCGTTGCTCTCACAGTGGTCGACGACTGCCTCATGGTGGCGGGCACCGAGGTTGTACAGGTTCTGCACGGCCGTGATCGGCGCGATCGCCGACGCCTCCTCGATCTGCGCGACGTCGACCTCCGACAGGCCGATCGCGGCGATCTTGCCCTCGTCCTGCAGTTGCTTCAGCGCGCCGATCTGGTCCGCGAGCGGTACGGCCGGGTCGACACGGTGCAGCATGAACACGTCGATGCGCTCCAGCCGCAGCCGGCGCAGGCTCAGCTCCGCCTGCTGCCGCAGATATTCGGGCCGGCCGAGCGGGATCCACTCCTCCAGTGAGGGGCTGGGACGTGACACCCCGGCCTTCGTGATGATGACGAGGTCGTCGCGGTACGGGTGCAGCGCCTCGGCGATCAGCTCCTCGTTGGCGCCGAGGGAATAGGCGTCGGCGGTGTCGATCAGGTTGACACCGAGTTCGACGGCGCGCCGGAGGACGGCCACGGCGGCCGGCCGGTCGGCGGGGCCGCCCCAGATGTCACCGTCGGCGAGCCGCATGGCGCCGAAGCCGATCCTGTTCACGGTGAACTCACCGGCGATGTCGAATGTGGTGGGGTGCAGGTTGGTCATGTCGTCACCAGTCCTGATGGTTGTACGGGTGCGGGATCGGCGCCCGGGACCACGGACGCCGTATGGGCCAATGGTTGGCGGCGCGGTGAAATCGCGGCAACCCGGGCACGGCACTTCGTCAACCGTTACCGACTTTGTCAGATCCGGCATGACAAAGTCCGGCTGATCTGACAAGCATCGCCGTCAGGCCCCCGCCGCCCTCGCCGCGTGCCAAGAATGGTTCCGCCCGCCCGCGACACCTGTCGATATGGGGAGGAAACCATGGCCGACATCCCCGGTCGTCGTAAACGTGGAGTGGCCGCGCGCATGCCGGAACCCGTCGAGATCGCCGCGCACTGCGTGGTGTCGGAGGCATCGGTCAACGGAGGGGTCAAGCCTCGGCGGCGGCACACCGATAACGGCCCCGACGACGGCGTGGGCGGCGCTGCGGCTCGGGCCTGAACGGCCTGGTCGACCAGCGAAGGCGCTGGCCGACCGGCGGACCCTGGACAGCCCCGGCGACCACGGCACGACGACCGCGATTGAACTACTGGCGATCGAGCCCACCGGCCTGTGAGCCTGCGGCAGGCGGGCCCGGCTCCGGTTCCAGCTCCGTGCGGATGCCGAGCGCGTGCTGCGCGTGGCGGTGGGCGAGTCGTCGGCGGCGAGGCCCTCCTCGGCCAACTCACTCCTGGAGAACCTCGACGGACGGCACGAACGCAGGATTCGCCGGAACCCTCAAGGCCCCTACCGTCGACGCATGACCAGCCATTCAGTACCGCACGCCGTCCGGATCGCCGCGGCCTGCGCCGCCACGATCGCGTTGGCGGGCTGCACGCACACCTCCACCAACGCGAAAACCGGCGCGTCCGTTCCGGCGGCCGCACCGGCCCCGTCCGACTCGAACGACGCCGGCATCGGCGGAAACGGCAACATCGGCGGCACCGGCAACGGCGGCACCGGCAACGCCGCCAGCGGCAACGCCGCCAGCGGAAAGGGACATGACGGCCAGTCCAGCGCGACGACGACGTCGTCCTCGACCGGGCCACGAATCACCAAGTTCCAGGTCCGCACCAAGCCGTCTTGCCCGGTGGTCCCCACCTCGGACGCGCCGTACAGCAGCCCCGGCAAGGATGTCACCATCGAATGGTCTGTGACCGGTGCGAGTAAGGTGACCGTGTCGGTCGACGGCCCGGGTCTCTACGGCACGTACGATGCGAACGGCGAGCTCACGCTGGCATTCCCATGCGACAAGTCAAAGAGCACGACCACCCACACGTACCTGCTCACCGTGGTCGGCTACCCCAACCTCACCAAAAAGCTCACCGTCTCCGCACAATCCAACCCCTGATCGTCAGCTCCACCTCGCCGCGCAGGGAAAAGGGCCGGATCCGCCGTCCACTCCGCGGGCCGTGGAGAAGGTCCTCGCGGTCGTCCCGAAGCGGAACCCGCCCGACCGGGTGCTGTTCACCCTCGTCGCCCGCACCGGCGTGCGCGCCGAAGGCCCTCTGCGCGACGACCCCGACCCCGCCCTGGTCGCGCGCTGACCGCCGGGGTAGCAGGACGGTGAGCCGGTCGGGGGGGTGGATGCCTCTGGGGCGCCGGCTCTGCCGAACCTGGATGCTTCGCGCATGCCGCGCTATCAGGGCCTTTGCAAGGTAGGCATTTGACCGCTTTTGCGCTACGTCGGTAGGCACCGAGGACCCGCAGCGGCCGGCGGGGGTCTCTGGCGTTGGCGCGGAGCGCTCGGGCGATCGCGGCGACCGAGCGGGCACTGGCCAGCACAGCGGCGATCGCGACCGCGAGCAGGCTCGCGAGGGGGTGGACCACGCCGCGCGGATCGCGGGGAACGGGCACCAGGACCAACGTGCGCAGCAGCGCTGCGCTCGTCCTGCGCTTGACATGCCCTGTCTCGTCCAACTCTCGACCGGTGCGGGACTTTCCACGAGTCTGCGACCAGCGGCGGTCACATTCGATCGCGAGCGGAACGCGGTATAGCGGATGTCGGCAGCCCTGCCGCGATCCCCAGGACCGGTTGCACTGCTAGTCGCATGAGCGTGGAAAACAGTTTGCGCAGACGCGGGATCACCGTGATATTCGTCGCCATGGAAGAATCGACATGGAAGCTATTCGATCGCGTCGCCGCCGACTATGACCAGGTAACCCCATTCTTTGCCGAATATGGCGAAGCCATCATGGACGTCCTCGACCCTCCGGCTGGTTGCCGATTCCTTGATCTGGGTGCTGGACGTGGTGCGCTAACCGCGCCAGCCCTTGAGCGAGGCTGTGTCGTGACAGCCGTCGACGCGGCACCGGCGATGATCGAGCGGCTCGCCGCGGACTGTCCCGCAGCAGTCACACACGTCATGAACGCTCAAGCCCTGAGACTTCCTTCGGACTGCTTCGACCTCGTCGCCTCCTCGTTCGTCATCCACATCCTCGACGATCCGGCGGCTGGAGTTGCCGAAGCGTATCGCGTCTTGGTACCTGGCGGGCGGTTCGCGTTCACTGGTAGCAGCGCCCGTCAGAGCAACAGCCACCGCCCCGGTAAGAACCCGACCATCCAGACACCTTCACTCGGCGGCCTCCTGGACGCACTGTTCGAGGAGTTCGCCGCCTACCTGCACCCGAACGGAAGCATGGGTCAAGTGGTCGACGCCGCCGACTTACTGGAGGAGGCGGGCTTCGTGGACCTCCACAAGGACCGCGCCGAGGTCGCCATCGCGTTCCCGGACAACGCGATGCTATGGCGATGGGCGCTGAGCCACGGTTACCGAGCATTCATCGAGGATCTGCCGGAAGACCGCCGCCGCGAATTCCACCATCGTGTAATGGAGCTTCCCGCCGACGACCGCGTCCTGCGGCGTACAACAGGCATCTGGTCCGGCCGCAAACCCGGGTGAGTGTGCCGCGAGAGGCTCACGTCAAAGCCTGCCAACAAAGCCAGATCGAAGCGAAGCACCGAGTGATGACGGTCCTGACTCACTCAGCGTGCGCGAGCAGACCGTGCTGTTCGTCTCCACCCTGCTGCACGACGAACGACACCGCCGCGGCACCCGTACCGGCCGTCGCGCCCTGGGCTGCTTCAAGCAGGCGGTCCTGGTCATCCGCTGGTTCCTCGACGGCACCCGCGTCAAGCAGCTGGCCCACGACAACGCCATCGGCAAGTCCACCGCGTACGCCTACCTGCATGAGGGCATCACGGTCCTGGCCGCCCGCACCCCGCAACTGGAGCCGGCGCTGCTGGCGGCGAAGATGGCCGGCTACGGCCACATCAACATCGACGGCACCCTGATCGAGACCGACCGGTGCCGCACTCCCGGGCCTACCCCCGGGGTCGACCCGTGGTGGTCGGGCAAACACCACAACCATGGCGGCAACGTCCCGGTCATCACCGCCCCGGACGGCTGGCCGTTGTGGACCTCGCCGGTGCGTCCAGGCCGGGAGCACGACACCACGGCCGTACGTACCCACGAGGAGATCCTTCCGGTACTCGCAAAGGTCAGCGATGAGCTGCGAACGCTCGGGGACCTGGGCTACGAGGGCGAATCCGACGCCATCTCATCAAGGTCGCAGGCAATACGCTTCGTGACGTGGTTGATCGACCGACCGCCGTATGGCGGGCAGACGTGGCAAGAGATGCTGCCGACCTTGCCGCAGGTGTCATCGGGCCGGAGGAAGCGGTGTCAGCAAGGTTGTGGCCCGACGAGATGATCCGAGCGACCGATGCCGTCCTTGACGGGTTCGAAGCGGACGTCGCTGGCCTTGTCGACCACAGGTGGGAGGCAGCTACCGATGCGGAGGTACTCGAGGTCGTCGAGCGCACCGTTCGAGCTCTGAACGCGGTCAACAACCAATTCCACGGGGCCGCCTACGAGACAGACGAACGAGAGCTGCTCTGCGAGTACATCGATCGTGTACTGGGAGCGGCTGGCATCGAGGCCGACGAACTGGCCCGCCGCAACGGCCTCCTCACCGGCGACATTACCGGTCCATGGCGCGACTGGTAGTCAGGCTCGGTTCTCACGAACGAAGCGCTAGTACGGCAGCCGCCGTTTGAGATGTTGCTGGTCGGGCCGGGTGGATGCGGGGCGGCCACCGCGTGATCGTCGGGTTCGCGACCCGCTGCGAACTGGCCGCTGACGTGATCACCGCCGCGGTTGAGGCGGACGTCCCGGCCCGGTGGTGTTGCCGCGGACGAGGCCTACGGCAACACCACCGCCTTCTTCTACCGTTGCTGGACACCACGGTCGGCCGGCCTCGCCCGGACCAGGACGCCCGCTGCGCCCCCGCCGTCCGGGCCTCCCGCCCTCCTACGCCGCCGACCGGCCCGGCGCCGCGACCGGGGCCGGAACCGGGGTCGCGGTCGCGGGCTCCCAGCCGACGCAGGAGGGCGGGAGGTCCGGTGTCGTCACGGCCCCGTCCATCGGCAGCCGCGCCGTCGACCTGAGGGAATGACCCAGGACTGGCGATGACCATTGTCCGAAATGCCAGGGATAGGTGGAGGCTCTATTTTTTTAAGTCTTGACATAAGACGGAAATCAACGAAGGGTCGAGCCGCGGAGCGGGGCCCGGGAGATCGGCAGTGGCCTGCGCATGGCGCGGGACGGAGACGACCGGGTGGGTTACGTGGCGCTCTGCCTGCACATATTCATCGCCGGGGTGTTCGTGATCTCCGCGGGCGCGAAGGTGTGGGGCCGGGAGGCGTTCGCCGGATTTGTCGCCGCGGTGCATGACCTCGGCGGGGTGCCCGTCCGCTTCCGGGTGGTCGTCGCGGTCGGGACCATCGGGCTGGAGATCCTCGCCGCCGGACTGCAGCTGGCGCCCACCGCCCTGCGCAAGGCCCTCGCCGAGGCCGGCTGCGCGAGCCCGGCCGACGTCCTGGTCACCCGGGCCCCGGGCTACCTGCTGCGCGGGCCGGCGCTGCGGACCGACCTCGACGGCTTCGACCGGCTGGTGTCCGACGCCGCCGCCCGGGCGCCCCGGGACCCGGCGGGGGCGGTACGGCTGCTCACCGCCGCGCTGGCGCTGTGGCGCGGGCCCGCGTTCGCCGACGTCGCCGCGCCGGCGATCCGGGCCGCGGCGGCCCGCCTCGCCGACCGCCGGCTCGCCGCGGCCGAGGACCGGGCCGAGATCGAGCTCGTGCTGGGCCGGCACCGGGAGGCGCTCGACCAGCTCGGCTCGCTGCTGGACGAGCACCCCTTCCGCGACCGCCTACGGGAACTGCACATGCTGGCACTCATCCGAATGGAGCGGCCGATGGAGGCCATCGCCTCGTACGAGCGCTGCCGAACGATCCTCAGCCGCGAGCTCGGTGTCGAGCCCGGCGGCCGCCTGCGCCGCCTGGCCGCCTCGATCGGGTACCCGTCGTGACGCCGGCCACGGACGGGGCGGGCGTCGTCCTCAGCGACGTGGTGAAGACCTTCCCCCTCGGCGACGGGGAGCGCCTCGCCGCCGTCGGCGGGGTGAGCCTCACCCTGGAGCCGGGCAGCCTGACGGCGCTCACCGGGCCGTCGGGCTCCGGCAAGTCGACGCTGCTGCACCTGATCGGGGCGATCGAGCGGGCCGACTCGGGCTCGATCGCGGTCGACGGCCGGGAGCTGACCTCCGCGAGCCGCTCCCAGCTGGCCGCCTACCGGCGCGGGATCGGCTTCGTCTTCCAGCGCTTCCACCTGCTGCCGGCCCTGACCGCGCTGGACAACGTGCTCGTGCCGGTGCTGCCCTACCGCAACCTGGACTTCGACCGCACCGAACGGGCCCGCGAGCTGCTCGACGCGGTCGGGCTCGCCGGCCGGGAGAGCGCGCTGCCGTCGCGGCTGTCCGGCGGGCAGCAGCAGCGGGTGGCTATCGCCCGCGCGCTCATCAACCGCCCGCGCCTGCTGCTGGCCGACGAGCCCACCGGCAACCTCGACTCGCACACCGGCCGCGCGATCCTCGACCTGCTGCTCGGCCTGCGCGAGCGGCACCACGTCACGATCGTGCTGAGCACGCACGACGCCGCCATCGCGGCCCAGTGCGAGCGGGTGGTCGACCTGCTCGACGGCCGGCTGGCGGCCCGGTGACGGCGGTGGCGTGGGGGATCGCGGCGGCCGCTCTCGTGGTCGGGGCCCTGTCGGCGGTACGCCAGCCGCTGCTCGTCGTCACCGTCGCACGCCGGTACGCCGTAGTTGTACCAGCAGTAGTAGGCGTGCGCCGTCTTCTTCGACACCAGCGCGCCGAGCATCCGGTCGCCTGAGCTTGTTGACCATGAAGGTTCCCTCCGCTGTCCACCGGCCGAGTGCCGGTGGTTGGTCGGGGTCTGCGTAACCGTGCTAACGATTCGTTACCGTTTCGCTCCTCTCAGGAGGGTCAGTTGATTTCGCTCATCCGCGCGCAGCTGCGCTTCCGGCGCGGTCGGCTGGTCGCCACGATCGTCGCCGTCGCCGTCGCCGTCGCGAGCTTCACGCTGCTGGCGTCGGCCTCGCGCGGCTCGCAGGTGCAGGTCAACGGCACGGTCCAGGAGAACTTCCGGCCGATGTACGACATCCTGGTCCGCCCGCCCGCAGACACCACCGAGGACGGCCTGATCAGCACCGACCGGGTCAGCTCGACCTACGGCGGGATCAGCGAGGCACAGTGGCGGCGAATCCTCGACATCCAGGGCGTGTCGGTGGCGGCGCCGGTCGCGATGGCGGGCTACGTGATGCAGACCGCGGTGATCACGGTCGATCTCACCGAGTACGCCGACCAGGGCGGGCGCCAGGTGCTGAAGCTGCGGCCGACCTACGTCGGCGACCGCGGGCTGAGCAGCATCCCCGACGGGTCGAAGTACCTCTACGTCACCCCGAACAACCTGGAGTACGTGCCCGGCGACCCATGGGTCGAGGGCAAGATTTACACGGCCGACGACATGCCGAAGCCGCCCGAGATCCACGAGCACGGCCCGAACGGCGTCACCACCGTGTGCGAGCGCCAGACCGGCTACTACACCAACGTCGAGCCCCTCGCGCCGAAGGACCGCACGGAGGCGAACTGCTGGTCGCGCGACCCGGCGTCGAGCGCCAACACGGTCAAGCGGGCCCAGGTCGAGGTGCTCTTCCCGATCCCGCTGCTCCTGGCCGCCGTCGACCCCGTGCAGGAGGCGAAGCTCGACGGGCTCGACGGGTCGGTGACTTCCGGGGTGTACCTCCCCGAGTCCGACCAGTCCGCCGGCATCCCGGTCCTCGCCTCCAGCCGCCTCGACCTCGACCAGCAGCTGCGCCTCGAGATCGAGCGCCTCGGCGGCGACGCGGCCGAGCAGACCGGCGCCGGGATGCGGCTCGACAACGCCGTGCCCTACTACGAGACCATGCCCGCCACCCCGCTGGCCTCGCGCGCCTACACGGCCCAGGACGTGTACCCGGCCCTCCTCGACGCGATCGCGCACCCGGTCGCCGACCGCAGCCGGTTCGTGCCGTATGCGGGCACCTCCGACGTCGGCGAGTGGTGGACGACCAGCGCGATGACGCTGTCGGGCCCCGGCCGCGCCGCCGACGTGGTGCCCTACGGCGGCGGCGAGTGGGGCAAGGTCCCCCACGGCTATCCGGCGGGCCGGCCGCTGCCGATGGGCCTCGCCGACGACCCGGTCCGGGCCATCGTCCGGCACGGCATCAACGAGTCGAAGCAGGAGCGGACCTTCCTGCGGGGCGTCGGCGTCTTCGACCCGGCCAAGGTCCAGCTCGGGCCGCAGCTGTCGCGGATGCCCTTCGACCTCTACGCGGGCGCCGAGGCGACCGGGGCCGACCCGGCGGCGCGGCAGGCCCTGGGAGACCGGGCGCTCCAGCCGACGACCGGGTTCGCCGGGCCGCTCGGGCAGCGCCCGCACCTGCTCACCACGCTGTCGGCCCTGCCCAAGCTCCAGCGCGACCCGTACACCAACGTCGACGCCGAGCACGGGGTGAACAAGGACGCGCCGATCTCGATGGTGCGGGTCCGGGTCGCCGGCGACGTGGGCATCGACGCCTTCTCCCAGGAGCGGGTGCGGGCCATCGCCGATCAGATCCACCTGGCCACCGGGCTGCGGGTCGATCTCACCGTCGGGTCGTCGGCGAGCGGGGTGGCGGTACAGCTGCCGGCCGGAACATTCGGAAGGCCCGCGCTGGCGGTCCGGGAGAACTGGCTCCGACTGGGGGTCGCGACGACGATCGTGTCGGCGCTGGACCGCAAGTCGCTGGTGCTGGCGATCCTCGTGCTCGTCGCGTGCGCGCTCGCAGTCGGCAACGCGGCCAGCGCGGCGGTGCGGACCCGGGCGACCGAGCTCGGCGTGCTGGCCTGCCTCGGCTGGGCCCGCTGGCGGCTGTTCGCGCTCGTCACCGGCGAGTCGGTGACCGTCGGCGCGGTCGCCGGCCTGCTCGGCACCATCCTGGCGCTGGCGCTGTCCCGCCTGCTCGGCGTGTCCCTCGGCGCCGACTACGCCCTGCTCGCGATCCCGGCCGCGCTGCTGCTGAGCGGGCTGGCGGCGCTGCCACCGGCCTGGCGGGCGACGCGGGCCGACCCGGGAGCGACGGTTCGTCCGGCGGTCGTACTGGTCCGTCGCCGCCGAGTACCCCGCCGCGTCTCGGGCCTGGCGATGGGCAACGTGCTGCGCGCGCCCGGGCGAACCGTCCTCGGCGCGGTGAGCCTCGCCCTCGGCATCGCCTCGCTGACCCTCCTGGTGATCATCAACCTGACCTTCCGGGGCAGCGTCTCCGGCACTGTCCTCGGCGATGCGATCACCGTGCAGGTCCAGAGCACGGACTACATCGCGGCGGTCCTCACCACCCTGCTCGGCGCGACCACGGTCGCCGACGTGCTCTACGTCAACATCCGCGAGCGGGCCGCCGAGTTCGCGCTGCTCGGCGCCGTCGGCTGGGCGGATGCCCCGCTGGGCCGGCTGGCCGCCTATGAGGCGCTCGCCATCGGCGTTCTCGGCGCGACGACCGGGGTGGGCGTCGCGCTCGGTACCGCCGCCCTGCTGAGCTCCGAGCTGACCGCCGTCTCGTACGCGGTCGCCGCCGCCGCCGCGCTCGCCGGCGCGCTGCTGGCGGTGGCGGCGGCGATCCTGCCGGTACGATCGCTGCGCCGGCTGCCGACCGCCCGGCTGCTGGCTGAGGATTGACGTCCTCTCCCGTCTGAAGTCGGGAGATTCCGGCCTGTCACGCCGCTTTCGCGGCAGACTTCCGGCGGGTTACCGCTTCGCCACGCGGCGCCAGCGTCACCGCTGGTCTTACCTGCGCTCCACGGCCGTTGCTGTCCGCCCGCCCGGCGGCCACGATGTTCTTCGCCGCGTTCACGTCCCGGTCGTGGGTTACCCCGCACGGGCATGTCCACGACCGGACGTTCAGCGGCAGCTTGTCGCCGAGGCGTCCACAGTCCGAGCACATCCGGGTCGACGGGAAGAACCGGTCGACCCTGCCGAACGTACGTCGTGGACAGCTTGTGCAGCCAGTCCCTGCGCGAATCGGCCACCCTGGCGTGCGCCTTGGCGACCTTCACCACAGCTTTCTCGCGGTTGTTCGACCCGCGCTGATCAACCCGGCGGCGTCGGCGCGGGGCCTGCAGCCCGGTCACTTCGGCGGCCGGCCTGGCTTCCTACCCTTCGGCAGCAGCGGTTCCAGCTTCGCCCACTGCGCGTCAGACAGGTCGAACCGCCTCGTCACCGCTACGCCGGCCACGAGGTCTCCGATGTTCTGGTCTTCTTGGTCGAAGAACCATCTACCGGAGACCTCGCCATTTATCGATCAATACCGCGCCGGACCTACGTCACACCGAGCCCCTATGAAACACGGCCTAGGTGGCATCCCGCTGGTCCAGCCACTTCAGAATCGCCTGGTTTGTTTCTTCCGGCTTTTCTTGCTGGATCCAATGACCGCAATCCAGATTGACCACTTCCACATTGGGCACGAACTCTGTCAGGTTTTCAGACTTCGAGACCGCATCCCGGTCGCCGTAGATCATGAGGGTGGGCTGTTGGATGATTGGATTCACATCCGCCAACAAGCGCCAGTTGCGGTCAAGGTTCCTGTACCAATTCACACTGCCCGTGAACCCTGTCGATTCGAAGGCGGAGACGAAAACGGCCAGTTCGCTGTCGCTCATGACGGGATCACCGAGTGGCGTTTCCGCTCTGGCGAGATCGATCAGCGCCATACCCGGCTGAGGCCCTGTGGGGGGCTCGTTCTTCCGGTACATGTTGCGAAGGAACTGGAATGTGTTCTCTTCGAATACGGCGTCTGCGACGCCTGGCTGTCGATTGAAGTGGACGAAATAGAAGTCGCTGCCGAGCATGTCTTCCATGAACTCGACCCAGGGCTTTTCTCCGCGCTCCTGGTAAGGCAGGCTCAGGTTGATCACTTTGTTTACACGGTTCGGATGCAGCAGGGTCAGTCCCCAGACGACCATTGCACCCCAGTCATGACCGACAAAGGTGGCATCTTCGTATCCGTAGTGATCGAGAAGTGCGATGAGATCACCCGACAGGTGCTCAATGTCATAGTCTGTCACTTCGGTCGGACGGGATGAGTTGCCATAACCCCGCTGGTTCGGGACGATGACATGGTAGCCCGCTGCGGCAAGGGCGGGCACCTGATGGCGCCAAGAAAAGGCATGCTCTGGCCAGCCGTGACAGAGGACAATGGGCTTTCCTGCATTTTGCCGGCCTGCTTCAAAGACTTCGAGTTCCACACCGTTGACTGAAATAAGGGTGGGCTCGGGAAAATCGGTTGGATCGAACATTGCATTTCCTCTCTATCTTTTCGGGGTGATCAGGCGACGAAGGTGCCCGACGACAGCGTCGGCGCAGCCCCGATAGGCCGAGCGTCGATGCGGTCGTGGGTAGCGGGACTCGTCGGTGCGGCCATGTCGCCATCTTGCCGACCGATACCGGTCAACCCATGACCGGTTTATGCGGAAGTGTTGTCGGGGTGCGAACCGACCGGCTGGTGGCCATCCTCCTCTTGCTGCAACGGCGCGAGCAGGTGACGGCAGCGGAGGTCGCCCGAGAGCTGGAGGTCTCCGAGCGCACCGCCCGCCGCGACCTCGACGCCCTGGCCATGGCCGGGGTGCCCGTGTACTCCATGCAGGGCCGAGGCGGCGGCTGGCGTCTCGTGGGCGGCGCCCGCACCGACCTGTCCGGGTTGACCGCGAGTGAGGCCCGCGCCCTGTTCCTGGTTGCCGGCCCGGCCTCGGCTGCGAGGCCGGCCGTGAAAGCAGCTCTGCGCAAGCTCCTCCATGCCCTGCCGGAGCCCTTCCGGGTGCAGGCCGAGGCAGCAGCGTCGTCGTTGGTCATGGACCCGCAACGATGGGGGTCGAGTCGGGTCGAGCACCGACCACCTCGCTTCCTCGACGAACTCCAAGACGCGGTGATCCGCGGCGTCCAGGTGCGGCTCGGCTACGTCGACGGCAAAGGCGCCGAAACCGAGAGAACCGTCCACCCGCTGGGCATCGTCGCCAAAGGTCCGTCGTGGTACCTCGTCTCCAACACCGAGACCGGCCGGCGGACCTTCCGGATCGACCGCGTGTCGTCCGCCGACCCGACCGACGATCCCGTGCACCGACCCGAAGACTTCGACCTTGCCGAGAGCTGGCGCGAGATCGCCGACGAGGTCGACCGCAAGCGAACGCCCCTCGAGATCCAGGCGGTATGCGTGCCCCACGAGATAGGCCGGCTCCGGATGGTGCTCGGCGATCGGCTCGAGGTGGGAGGTTCCACGACCGACGGCCGCATCGAGGTCGTGATCCGCGGCCACAACGAGTACGCGTTCGCCGGCGAGCTTGCCGGGATGGTCGAATGGCTCGAGGTGACTGGCCCTCCGGGTGTGCGAGACCACCTGGCCTCGATCGGCAACGCGCTCGTCGAGCGATACGGCTGAGACCGGCGCGAGCGCTCACCGACGGGTTCGCCCGCGAGCTCCTCTCACCATGACGTGCGTTGCGGTTCGGCCGATCTCCTGGTGGAATCAGTGGAATCGGGTCAGCCGCTCGCTCAGGACCCGGTCGAGCGCCGCCCGTCCCGCCGGACCCCAGGCCGGTTTGCCGCCGGGCAGGCCACGGTCCCCGTTCTGGCCCATCAGCATCAGAAAGAGACTCTTCACCACCGCCAGCCCGCGGGCACGCCGGACCGTCGCCTCGTCAGCCACCGCGTACGCGGCGAAGAAGCGTGCGGCCGCGCCCGCCGGCAGCAGCACCCAGGCGGCCGCCAGGTCGGACGCCGGGTCACCGACGAACAGTTCACCGAAGTCGACAACACCCGCCAGCGTCCCGTCCGCGACGACGACGTTCGCGGGGTGCAGGTCGCCGTGCACCCACACCGGCGGACCCTCCCACGCGGGGGCCGCGACGGCGTCGTCCCAGACGGCCCGGACGTCGGCGGCGGCGGAGCCGATCGCGTCGGCGCCGACGGCATGGAAGAACTGGTCGAAGCCGTCCGTGCAGTCCTTGGGATGCGCGCCGCGGCCCGTGTCAGCTGGTGCGTCGGGGGGCGCTGCCACGTGCAGCGCCCGGAGGAACGTCGCCAGCGTGTCGGCCGCGTGCTCGCCACGGGTGATCGAACCGTGGTCCAGCGGCAGGCCCGGGACCCACGTCATGACCGTCCAGAACTTGGGGCAACGCTCGGAGGGCGCACCATGCCGCACCGGGACGGGGATCGGCAGCGGCAGGCGCGCGGTGAGCAGCGGCAGCCACCGGCGCTCCTTGAGCTGGCGTTCGGGGTCGGTATCCATGCGCTGGATCCGCACGGCCAGCTCGTCCCCGAGGCGCCACATCTGATTGCCCCATCCGCCCTCCACCTCGCGGAGGGGCAGCTCGGCCAGGTCCGGATGCTGGTCCCGCAGCAGGTCGCGGAGGAGACCCGCGGTGATCTCGGTCTCGGTCATGCGGAGCAACCATACCGAGTTCGGCCACGACCATTGCACCGGTTACCGGGTGCAACACCTGACCACGTTCGCTGCATCGCCCGCCGGCAAGGCACCCGGCAGCCGGTCACCAGGCGTTTCCGCGCGGCACGCGCCGACTGCATTCAGCCGCGCATCCGCCGACGGCGGCGACCTCCGGCGGATCTCCGGCTGCCTTCGACAGGAAGGGCGCCGGGGGGGTTTGGGCAGTGTAAGGCACAAGACGTTTTCGGTTTGGTCTACCGCTAGCCCATTGACAGCGCATCCGGGCCGTGACTACGGTCACGTTGGTCTACGCCGAGCCCAAAGAGTCAAACGGGATGTGACCGGGACCTGAGGCGCTGGGAAACAGGGAACAACAACCTGCCCGGCACGCCACGGAACCGGGCTGGACGCCCTTGTCGACTCCCATCTTGATCAGGAGTGAGACGTACGTGCCCATCGGGAACCCCGGCGCTCAGGCGCTGCATGCCGCCGTCCAACCGGCTCTCCGCAAGCCCCGCCTCAAGCGCAGTTCCGTGTGGCTCGGTGCCTGCCTGGCCGTCATCGCCCTCGCGACGGCCGCATGTGGCACCTCGCCCGACGCGGGCGGCAGTAGCGGTTCGACCGCCGGCACGACCAAGGTCGACGTTGGCGACGGCCAGACCGTCAACGCCAAGCCCGTCCGGAACGTCGCCTTCCTCATGGGCGGCAGTGTCGCAACGAACGAGTACGCGGCCGCTCTCGCCAAGGGAGCCAAGGAAGCCGCCGAGAAGTACGGCGTTGACCTGAGTATCTTCGAGGCCAACTTCGACATCAACACCCAGTACAACCAGCTGCAGAACACGCTCACCTCCGGCAAGTACCAGGCGATGATCGTCCAGCCGACCACCCCGCAGGTCTGCAAACAGGTTCAGCAGGGCGTCAAGCGCTACCAGGTCCTGATCACAGTCCTCGGGTCCACGCTGTGCGGCCAGGACGACTCCAGCGGTGACGAACTCGCGAGCCCGGGCACCGTCTCCTTCGTCGGCGGTATGTACAACACCCCGGGCCAGGAAGCGTTCCTGAAGGACTGCATCGCCCACAGCCCCGGCAAGCACCAGGCGCTTGCCCTCCTCGGCCCCGAGTACTTCGGAACCACCAAGGCGTGGAAGGCAGCCGGGAAGCTCGTCCTCCCGGACAACCCGGACTTCAGGATTACCCGCGAGGTCAACACCAATTGGTCCACCCCCGACGCGTTCAAGAGGGTCCAGGACGCTCTCCAGGGTGCCCCCGACATCGACGTGATCATCTCTGCGCAGAGCGACCTCACCAAGGGCGCCGTCCGGGCCATCAAGTCCCTGGGCCGCGAAGGCAAGATCCGCGTCTACGAGATGGGCGGCGGCAAGGACAGCGTCGCGCTCGTGCAAAGCGGCGAGGTGTACTCCACCTTTCCGACCTACCCGAAGAGTTCGGCCTACGCCGCGCTGGAGGCCCTCGTGAAGGCGTCCAAGGGCGAGACCGTTCCGCGGTTTATCGACCGGGATGGAAACCCGAACGGGGTCCTCGAGGGCATCCCCGCCGACAAGCTCAGCAGTTACACGCCTGAGTGGTGAGTCGGGGCCCCGCCAGAACCTCCCTTCGGGCGGGGCAACCCCACTAACCCCCGAAACCACTGAGGAGCGAACCGAATTGGGCACCCACCGCCATCGCGACGGCCAGACCAACCGGACCCTCGTCCGTTACATCGACATCTCCAAGACCTACGGCGCTACGCACGCCCTCAAGGACATCACCCTGGACCTGCGTGCCGGCGAGGTCCACGCGCTGGTCGGCGAAAACGGTGCAGGCAAGTCCACCTGCCTCGGAGTCGCGGCAGGACGCGTCGCGCCGACCACCGGCACCATCCAGATCGACGGCCACGACCTCCGCGCCGGAGACCCCCGGTCTTCACGCCGAGCAGGCGTCTGCGCCATCTACCAGGAACTCACCATCGTGCCCGCCCTGTCAGCACAGGCGAACGTATTCCTCGGCAACACCACCGCCAAGTACGGGCTCCTGCGCGACGCCGCCATGCGCCAGCGCTACATCGACCTGTGCCACGAACTCGGCGTTGCAGCCCACCCCGACGTACCCGCGCGCCACCTGTCGACCGCCGACCAGCAAATGCTGGAGATCATGCGCGCGGTCCTCGTCGACGCCAAGGTTCTGCTCTTCGACGAACCGACCGCATCCCTCGCCGCAGCCGAACGACAAGCGCTGTTCAGCTTCATCGACCGGCTCAAGCGTCAGGGAGTCGCGATCGCGTTCGTCAGCCACAACCTCGACGAGGTCCTCGACCACTCCGACATGATCACCGTCTTCCGCAACGGGAACCTGGTCGAGAGTCGGCCGGCCGGCACCTGGGACAAGGGAACCCTCGTCAACGCGATGCTCGGCACCGAGTCCGAAACCTCACTCGAACGGACGCGGACCAGCCACCACGTCACGACCGCGGACGGCATCGAACCCGGCCCCATCCTGAGAATCGAACAGCTCAACAGCCCCCGCGGGCTTCAGGACATCAGCTTCGACCTGCGGTCAGGAGAGATCCTCGGCATCGCCGGCCTCGTAGGGTCCGGCAGAAGCGAACTCCTGCGCGCCCTGGCCGGGCTCGACCCGCACGCTAGCGGCACCATGACGGTTCAAGGCAGAACCATGCCGTTGCGAGGAGGCGTCCGCCGCGCCAGGCGTGCCGGCATCGCGCTCCTGCCTGAGGACCGCAAGCACCAAGGCCTAGCCCTTCGGATGGCCTCAGCCGAGAACGTCGTCCTCGGCGAGTACGACAACATCGCCCGCCTGGGCTACATCCCACCCAACGCGCTCATCCGCGCAGCCGGACAAGCCGCGTCCTCCGTCGCATTCGACACCAAGCGCCTGCGTGACCCCGCGGGAGACCTGTCCGGTGGAAACCAGCAGAAGCTCATGCTCGCTCGCTGGAAACACACCAACCACCCCATCCTCCTCGCTGACGAACCCACCCGAGGGGTCGACATCGGGGCACGCCGGCAGATCCTGGCGTCGCTTGAGGAAATCGTCGCCACCGGAAGGTCGCTCATCCTCGTCTCAAGCGACCTCGAAGAGGTCGTCACCCACAGCGACCGCGTCCTCGTCATCGCAGGCGGACGCATCGTCAAAGCCATGGACGCCACCCGAGAGTGCATCTCCGTCGAGTCCATCCTCAACATCGTCTTCGCATTGAAGGAAACCGCCCGATGACCGTCGACCAGATGGCCAGCACCACGCCGGCCACGACCGACAGCCACGCCAGCCGAACCAAGAACACGCCAACAGCAGTCGCGCTGCACATCCTCACGCGCTACCCGATGGTGTGGGTCGCGCTCGCGCTCGCCATCGCCGCCCGCATCGCGTACGACGGGTTCCTCGACCCGCAGAACCTGCGCAACATCCTGTCCCAGAACGCACCACTCGCGCTCATCGCCATCGGCATGACGTTCGTGATGATCACCGGATCGTTCGACCTATCCGTCGGCTCCATCTTCGCCGCCGGTGCCGTCGTCTTTGCATCCTTCGACGGCAAACTGTCAGCCGACCTGGCGCTCCTCATCGCCGTAGCAGCAGGCGCCGCGGCCGGCCTCCTCAACGGCATCCTCATCACCAAGGTCAACATCAACGCCTTCGTCGCCACCCTGGGAACAGCCGCCGCCATCACCGGTGCCGCAACCATCTACTCCGGGCAGCAGGCGCTCCTCATCAAGTCCATGTCCTTCGGGGTCGTCGGCTCCAACCTCATCGCAGGCATCCCCATCCCCGTCTGGATCGCTCTTGTCGCATTCGTCGTCGCCGGGTTCCTCCTGTCCCGAACCGTGTACGGACGAGCCGTCTACGCCGTCGGCGGCAACGACGAAGCCGCCCGCCTCTCCGGCATGCGAGTCGGCCTCATACGGGCAAGCACGTTCGTCATGGTCGGAGCGCTCTCTGGGCTCGCCGGCGTCCTCCTCGCCAGCCAGATCGGCACCGCGCAGCCCGACTTTGGCGCCTCCATGGCACTGGACGCCATCGCGGTCGTCATCATCGGAGGTACTTCCCTCCTCGGAGGCGAAGGCTCCATCGGACGGACCTTCACCGGCCTCCTGATCCTCGCCATCATCAACAACCTGTTCCAGTCCCTCGCCTTCGACCCCGCCCTCCAGCAGATGATCAAGGGTTTCATCGTCGTCGCCGCCGTCGGACTCGACTCCTGGGCACGCTCCCGCCGCTAACCGCAACCAAGCCAACCAACAAGGAGCACGCCAGAATGCCAAATACAGCCGTCTACGGCTACACCGACAAGCTCTCCTACAAGCCCGGCGAAACACTCCAAGTCATGGTCGACCCCCGCGTCGACAACACAACCGTCGCGGCCGAACTCGTACGACTCCGACGCTCAGACGGGCAGCCGGACCCCGAGCCCATCACCTGGGCCGGCTCCGGTACCCACGTAGCCCAAGCCCAACGCCACTGCGTCGGCTCATTCGCCGCCGTAGCCAACCCGTTCGCCGACATCGAACTGGACACCTTCACGTGGGGCGCGTGGTTCCACCCCACGCTTACCACCACCGGACAGCCGCAAGGAATCCTCGGCGCCGGCGACACCCTGCAGATCACCCACGACGGCAAGAGCGTCACCTTCGACCTCGCTGATCAATCCGGCCACAAATACCAAGTGCGGGCTGAACTCGACCTCCAGGACCGCGCCTGGTACTTCCTCTCCGCATCCATCCACGGACAACGAGCACGGCTGCTCATCCAGCCTCTCGACCGACAACTCGGCGAACCGACCGAAGCAAGCGGCGACGCACCGGCCTACATCCACGTCCCGAACGAACAGTGGATGGCCATCGCCGCCGCAGGCACCGTGACAGTCACGGAATCACCTGGGGGTGCGCGCGGCCGCGCCGAGAAGCCGTTCAATGGCAAGGTCGAAGCACCGTTCCTCATCGCCGGCGCGCTCACCCCGGGTGAAGAAGCACGCTGCGGAGCTGGCGACACCACCACAGTCCGGCAACACCCGCACGTTGTCGCCGCATGGGCATTCAACCCACTCCCGGGGCTCAGCACACGCGTCGAGGATCTGGTCGGAAACCATCACGGCATCACGGTCAACCTGCCCCAAGCCGGCGTGACCGGCGTTAGCTGGGACGGGACCCGGCTCGACTTCACCACCGCGCCCGATCAGTACGCGACGCTTCACTTCCACGACGACGACCTCCTCGACGTCGGCTGGCAGCCACTCACACAGGTCGACCTCCCCGCTGATCTCGAGTCCGGCATCTACGGAATTCGGCTCAAGGCCGGACAGTCCCAGGACATCGTGCCGTTCACCGTGTTGCCCGCCGGCCCCACCGCCAGCAAGGTCTTGGTCGTCATGTCGACCTTTACGTACCTGGCCTACGGGAACGAGCACATGTACGAAGGCGATGCGACCTCGCTCAGCAACCGCGACATCGTTCTCGACGAACGCGACCAGGCACGCACGGGGCGACCCGAATTCGGCCTGTCCCTTTACGACGTCCACACCGACGGATCCGGCGTCGTCACCAGCTCCGCACGCCGGCCCATCATCAACATGCGTGCCGATTACGAGATGTGGCTGATGGAGGGCGGGCGCGCCATCGCGGGCGACCTCTACCTCGTCGAGTGGCTGACCAAGAAGCAGATCGCGTTCGACACCATCACTGACCTCGAGCTGCACGAGCACGGCGAAACCATCCTCAGTGACTACTCCGTCGTCATCACTGGGTCACATCCCGAGTACTTCAGCGGACAGATGCTCGACGCATTCGAGAACTACCGTGACACCGGTGGCAACCTCATGTACCTCGGCGGCAACGGCCTGTACCAAGTGACCGCCGTCCACAGCGTCGACCCGCTCGTCATCGAGATCCGCCGCGGCAACGCCGGTGTCCGCATCTGGGAATCGCCACCCGGTGAGTGCTACCTCGCCGCCACCGGTGAACCCGGAGGCCTGTGGCGCTACCGAGGCCGGCCTCCTCAGAAGCTCGTCGGCGTCGGGTTCTGCGCCCAAGGCTGGGACACCGCATCCCCTTACCAGCGCACCGACGCCAGCTACGACGGCGCCGTGGCGTGGATCTTCGACGGCGTCGAAACCTGCAAGATCGGCACCGCCGGACGACTCCTCAACGGAGCCGCAGGTGACGAACTCGACCGCGTCGATTACAGCCTGGGAACGCCCCGGAACGCGCACCTGCTCGCAGCGTCTTCTGGGCATAGCGACTACTACCAGCGCAGTATCGAGGAGATCGGGATGAACGTCGCCGGTGCAGGCGGTGGCGCTACCGACCCCGAAGTGCACGCTGACATGGTCTATTTCGAGGTTCCCGGCGGCGGGTCCGTGTTCTCCGTCGGGTCCATCGCCTGGACGGGAAGCATGCTCACCGAGGCCGAGGATCCGAGCCCCTCACGCATCACTGAGAACGTCGTACGACGAATGGCTGGCCTGGACTGACGAGGCCGGCTCGGGACGTGGTCACGACCAGATGATGACGTCGACCGGGTTGGACTCGTGGCAGGGCCAACCGCCGTCGGCGGGATCGAAACGTGGGTTCACGACTTACTGCCACGCGTGCCGATGGAGTCCAGCAGCCGAAGGACGTGATCGGCGGTCTTCGCCATGTGACGGTGAACCTCTTCGACAGCCCGCGCCTCGTCCCGGTCACGGATGGCGTCGGCGATCGCACGGTGCTCTGCGACAGCATCGCCCAGCTCGTACGGGATGGGGAACGTGTCGATCCACGAGAAGAGTTCCGCGCGCGCATCAGCAAGCGCGTTGCACAGGTGCCGGTTCCCCGAGACCTGGGCGATGGTCAGGTGGAACGCCGTGTCCGCGTGCCGGAACCGCGGCTGGTCCGGGTCGTGCGACATCAGGTCGATGGCGGCAGACAGCCGTGCTTCCATCTCATCGGTGTCGGCCTCACGAACAGCGATACGCACGGTCATTTCTTCGAGCAGCGCCCGGTACTGGACCAGCTCGGCGATCTCCTCGCGCACGTTCGCGACAGCCGAACGCCAGTGCGGTGAAGGCTTCACCTGCAGCTGGTAGTGACCACCGCTGCGTCCGGGACGTGTGTCGACCATGCCCTCGGCCTTCAGCACCGACAGCGCCTCGCGGACAGTCATTCGCGAAACGCCCAGGGTCTTCGCGAGCTCACGCTCAGCTGGAAGCCGGTCGTCTGGAACCGCTCGGAGAACAATGAGTTTCCGGAGCGCGGATGCGATCTGTGTGTGCGTGCGAGCATCCAGCGACGTACCCAGGTTCGCGAGCAAGTCCATCGGGTCGATGAGCGTACTGGCGTCCTTGCCGCCAGTAACCGACTCGGCTGTGGTCATCATCGCCGACCTTCCACGCTCATCACGCGACGAGGATACGCTCTCCGACAGGTTGGCTTCCGATTGGTACGCGACACTGCGTCTTCTCTCATCTTGCTGCTATCCGACCCAGCGGGTCGCTGCTGCAATCTCTGCTGGCGTCTTCGACCTGAACCCTTCTGCGTCGTGACGGCGCACCGTCACGATCTGGTCCACAAGATCCCCTCCGAACCTTTGACGGAACAGTCCGTCATCGTCGAACGTCTTCGTTGCCTCATCGAGGCTGGACGGCAACTGATCGATACCGAGCTCGCGACGCTTCTCCGCGGTCAAGGCAGCGGGGTCGCCTCGAGTCTCCTCCGGCAACCGCAGCGCCTTGTCGATCCCGTGCGTTCCCGCCGCCAGAACACCGGCCAGAAGGAGATACGGGTTCGCCATCTGGTCAAAGCACTTCAGCTCGAGGTTGGCACCTCGGCCGTCACCCGACGCGTTCCCCGAGACCATCCGTATGGCCGCCTCACGGTTCTCCCAACCCCAACATCCGTACGCACCCGCCCACGCCTGGGGTGCCAACCGAAGATACGAAGCCGGGCTAGGAGCGCCCAGAGCAGCCAGCGGCCGAAGACGCTGCAACACACCAGCAGCGAACGCCTCCGCCTCGTTGCTCAACCCCCGTCCGTTGCCGGCCATCAGGTTCCTCTCGCCGCGCCACAGGCTCAGATGCAGGTGACCACCGTTCCCCAAGCTATCCAGATCAGGCTTCGGCGCGAACGTCGTCCGAAGAGCATGACGCTGACCGACTGCACGAATCGTGGCCCGAACCAGGGCCGAGGTGTCGCATGCGTTCAACGGGTCCTCAGCGCGCACGCTCACCTCGAACTGACCAGCGGCGAACTCTGGATGGAACTGCTCAACCGAGACCCCTTGCGCCTCCAACGCCGAAATGAGGTCGCGACCGTAGTCCGAAACGCTGATCAGCGACGTCATCCCGTACGCGGTGTGCCCGGCTGGAGGGACCAGATTGTCCGAGTCACCGACCGACACCATCCACTCCACTTCGAACGCAACGAGCGCGGTGATGCCCTTCTGGCTGAGCTGACGCACCATGCGGCGCAGTAGGTGCCGCCCGCAGCTGAAATGAGGACTTCCGTCGACCTCAATCCGGTCGCTCGGAGCCCATGCCCACCCCGGCTGAGCCTCTAGGACGACGAGCCGCGACAGATCCGGGAGTAACCTCACGTCGCCCAACGTTGCGCTGGGCACGGGCCCAGGGGCGACCTGGTCACTCGGCGTGAAGTACTCGATCGAAACCGGTGCACTCACCCCACACTCAGCCGCCTGCGGCAGCCGACGCAGCGGCACCGTCTTGATGCGCGCAATCCCAGAGGTGTCGACGAACTGCAGAGCGACCCCGACCACATCGCGCTTCTCCAGCGCATCGACCATATCCGCAATTGAGCGGGAGAGAGCAGAATTCGTATCGCGTTCGCCGGCGATGCCGCTGAACGGAAACAGCCACTTCACTGCGGCGTCGGTCAGGTCATGAGCAGCTTGACGCAGCACAGGCTCCCGGCGTGGAGCGGCGGCGACCAGTTCCCCTGCGCTCGCACCGGTCTTGTCGAGGGTTCGGCGGCCTGAGTCGACCCAGCGAGCGAAACGCTCTGCACTCACCTCGGGGTGAAACTGCCACCCGAGGACTCGGGTCCCGGCCACCTCGTGGCTGAACGCCTGACAGCCGTTCGACGACTCGCCAAGAACACAAGCTCCGTCCGGTGGAGTGAACGCGTACTCGTGAAACTGCGTCCACTCCACCGGCGGGCAGAGGTCCTCATCGACGCTGTCCAGGCCGAACCAACCCACCTCGGGCTTCTCGGCCGGCATGACCCTCCCACCAAGGGCGTGAGCCAGGAGCTGTGCTCCATAACAGATCCCGAGGACCGGAATTCCGGACGCAACTGAGCGCCTCACCAGGTCGGACTCGGCCGTGACGACCGCCGCCTGTTCGGGGTCACACACACTGCGCTCGGACCCGAGAAGGAGCAGCAGGTCTCCAGCGGACTCTCGGCCCTCGATCAGCTGGTCACGGCTGGTGAAGACCAACCGGGCGCCGTGATGGGACGACAGCCGGTCGCCGACGAAGCCAGCGTCGGCTTCGGCCGTGTCGCATACAACCTCGACGACCAGACCCATCAAGCGCTCCGTTCGCCAGGATCAAGCAGTCCAACGAGTCTAGGGCACATCAGCCCGCTCCGGGATGACGTGCGGGATGCCAGCAGCGCCACCAACTCCCTGGTATCCGTGCCCGCTACAAGATCCGTCAGATAGGCCCTAGGACCAGCAGACACATCACGCAGCACGGAGACGAAGCGCCTGAAGGAGACGTACAGCCGTCGAGAGCGCAGCCAGGGTGCGACGCCCCGGGGCAAGAACCTCGGCGATAGTCCAGTCCACCCCCGGCGCTGCCTCCGCGAGAGCGGACTCCCAAGCAGTGAGCCGGTCCGTCGTCCCCGATGCCGTTTCAGCCCCCTCAACGACCGCAACGGTGATTGCAGCAGCAGCCGCGTACAGGTCGTGACGCAGCCCGGCACGTGCCATGGCATCCCACCGGGTTCCGTGCGGAAGCTCGCCGATGGCGATCAGCAGATCGTCGAGCCGGAGCCGCTCCGATAGGGCGAACCGCACGTCGGCAACCTCCCATGCGCTGCGGCCGGTCTCGGCCGAAACCTTGGCCACATCGAGCAACTGGAAAGCGTGCAGAAGCTGACCCAGACGCTGCGCGAGCTCCACCGGGAGACCCTCGGAGCAAAGCTCGGCAACATCGGCCTGCAGGTTGCTCGCGTCCCGGGCACGCAACAGCTCAGGCAGCCGCGGAGCGATCGCCGAAACGGTGTCTGCGAACTGCCTGTAGTCCGCGAGCGGGTCGGCGTCGGGCGCCCCGAAGGTCAGGAACCAACGAGTAGCACGGTCGATGAGCCGCCGCACCTCCATCCGCGCTCGCCGGCCCGCCCCTGCGGGGAGGCCCGCTGCTTCGATGTCCTGCATCAACGTGTCGAGCCCGAATGCCGACCATGAAGCGACGAACGCGCGCACGACCTGCGCGGCAGACGCACCAGTCTCCTCCGTCGCGCGGAACGCGAACGTCGCCCCGGCCCGGTCTACAACCTCGTTGGCCAACACCGTCGCCACGATCTCCCGCCGCAGCGGATGAACCGGGATGGAGTCGGCACACGCCTTCGCCACCGCAGACGGGAAGTAGTCCCGCAAGCGGCCCTCAACCCAGTCCTCAGACGGAAGTTGCGAGTTCAACAGGCCTGCACGCAGCCATAGCTTCGAGTAAGCGCACACCACCGCGATCTCTGGAGCACTGAGCCCGGTCCCCTGGGCGCGGCGCTGCTCCAGTTCGCTCTTGTCGGGCAGGCACTCAAGGCTGCGGTCGAGCCCAATGGCCGACTCGAGCTCCCCGAGGAACCGATCCTGGACCTCAGTCAGGGTCGGGCTCATCGAAGACTCGACCTTGACCAGCGTGTTCTGCGACTGGTTGTGCCGAAGCACCCGCCGGGCCACGTCATCCTCCGACGTATTCAGCAGCGTCGTACGAAGAGCACCGTCCAACTCTCCGCGCCCGATCGCCAGGTCGAGCAGGATCTTGAGGTTCACCTCGTGATCGGAGGTGTCGACACCTGCTGAGTTGTCCAGAGCGTCGGTGTTGACCAGACCGCCCGCCTCCGCGAACTCGATGCGAGCCTTCTGCGTGAGCCCGAGATTGCCCCCTTCAGCGATGACACGAACACGAAGGTCCTTCGCATCGACACGGATGCCGTCGTTGGAACGGTCGCCCACATCGGCGGCCGTCTCCGACGACGCCTTCACGAACGTTCCGACACCGCCGTTCCACAGAAGGTCGACGGGCGCGCGAAGGATGTGCTGCACCATCTCGGCGGGGCTGACCGACGTGACAGCCGGGTCGATGCCCAACGCGGCCGCCGCTTCTGCTGAAACCGGAACCGACCGGCCGCTGCGGGGGAAGACACCTCCGCCACGAGAGATGAGGTCTGCGTTGTAGTCACCCCACGACGACCCAGGCGTGTCGAACAACCGCTGCCGCTCCGTGTACGAACGACCGGCCTCCGGGCGCGGGTCGATGAAGATGCTGCGGTGGTCGAAAGCCGCCACGAGCTTGATGGCGCGAGACAGCAGCATGCCGTTCCCGAACACGTCGCCCGACATGTCGCCGACCCCTACGACGATGAACTGGTCTTCGGCGACATCGACATCCAACTCGCGGAAGTGGGACTTCACCGACTCCCACGCCCCACGGGCGGTGATGCCCATCGCCTTGTGGTCGAACCCGATCGACCCACCCGACGCGAACGCGTCACCAAGCCAGAACCCGTAGCGAGCCGACACCGCGTTCGCCTCGTCGCTGAACGTCGCCGTGCCTTTGTCCGCAGCCACCACCAGGTACGGGTCCGGGTCGTCGTAGCAACGAGTACGCGGCGGCGCGACAACCTCCTCGGTCTGGTTGCCAGCCGCGTCATGGCTGCGTACGACGTTGTCGGTCAGGTCCAGCAGGCCCGCGATGAACGTCCGGTAGGACTCCACGCCGGCCGAGCGCAGCTCCGCACCGCCAGTCGACTTCACCACGAACCCACCCTTGGCCCCGAGCGGCACGATGACCGAGTTCTTCACCTGCTGCGCCTTCACCAACCCGAGAACCTCGGTTCGGAAGTCCTCAAGACGGTCCGACCAGCGAAGACCACCGCGAGCAACTGCACCGAATCGAAGGTGCACACCTTCCATCCGGGTCGAGTGAACCCAGATTTCCGACCACGGCCGTGGCTTCGGCAACGTGGACACCTCTGCCGAGCAGAGCTTGAACGCGAGCGCCGACCGGCGCACCCCGTTCTCCTCACGGTAGGCGTTGGTCCGCAGCGTCGCCCGGATGCAGTTGTGCAGCGCGGCAACGATGACGTCCTGGTCATAGCTGACCAGCTCCTGCAGCCCGGCCTCGATCGTCGCCTCGGCCTTCGCGACGGCGACGGTCGACTCGTCCTCAGAAAGGTCGGGGTCGAACCTGGCCTCGAACAGGTCCGCGAGAGCACGTGGGTGAGTCGGGTGCTCCACGAGCGTCGCGGCGATGTGCTCGGGGGTGAACGTGAGGCCGGCCTGCCGCAAGTACTTTGCGTAAGCGCGCAGCACGTTCGACTGCCACCAGGTAAGACCTGCGTGCACGACCAGAGCGTTGAACGTGTCGTCCTCGATGACACCGTCCCACGCGCGCTGAAGAGCAGCCATAGCGCGCGAGCGCAGTTCCGGATTCGGCTCGCACGTCTGCGGAAAACCAACGACAAGGTCGTGAACGAACCGTCCCGAAACATCCCCTGCGGCGAGATCGTAGGAATGAGAGTCGAGCAGTTCGATGTCGAGGTTCCCCAGAACGCCGAGAACGCGGGCCAACGAGAGCGGCTGGCCGACGCTGTACGCGGTCACGCGCGACGGCTCGTCTTTGCGAGCCGCGAACAGCGCAGACCCCGCATCGAGCGAAGCCAGCGCGGTCAGATCGTTCGCCGCATCGGTGGGAGACCGGTTGAGCATGTAGTTCGGCGGGAACTTCGCGCCAAGGTCAGCAACCAGGCTGTCGCTTCCTTGCGCAGCGAGCGCGCGCTCCAGTTCGGACGGCCAACGCTCAAGGTCGGCCCATGCGGTGCCCGCAGTACCCAACAGGTCTGCCCCGAGGCTGGGGGACGAGGTCGCCATCGTTGTCTCTCCTAGTTCGCAGAGCCCGTTGCCACGACCTAGATTGGTCTACAACGAGCCCATTGACAAGGCCTGAGCCTGTAACTAGCCTCGCTATGGTCCACATCAAGCCCAAAGGGTCACGTTGGCGTGCCCGGCATCCGTGGCACGGAGGAAAAATGGCAAGTGACGCCAACTCCACAACCGACCAGGGACTGCGCAAAAACTCCCTCGGTCTGATCGAGTGTGCGGTCATGTCCGCGGCCTTTATGGGGCCCGCGTCCGTGATCTTCTTCTCCACCTCGTTCAACGCAACCTTCTCGGGTGCTGCGTTCCCGCTCTCGTTCCTGATCGCGATGATCGCCTCGCTGCTCATCGCGAACACCGTGGCGCAGTTCGCCCGGAAGATCGCGAGCGCCGGAGCGTTCTTCAGCTACACCACCGCAGGACTCGGCGCGACCGCCGGCTTCCTGGTCGGCTGGATGGTCGTCTTCGCCTACGCCGCATTCGAGCCCGGCGCCTACGGCCTCTTCGGAAGCTTCATCAGCGACGTCATCAACGACCTCGCCGGAGTGTCCATCCACTGGTGGATCATCGCCCTCGCCACAGGTGCACTCGTCACCACGCTGTCGATGCTCGGCGTCCTCGAATCACTCCGCGCCGGCCTGCTGTTCCTCATCTTCGAGGCCTGCTGCATTCTTCTCATCGTCGGCGTCATCTTCGCTAACGGTGCGTCCCCGAACGAGCTGTCGCTCGAGCCGTTCAACCCGCACAACAGCCCCACCGGCTGGAGCGGCATCTTCCTCGGCGCCATCTGGGGCATGTTCGGATTCATCGGCTTTGAAGGTGCCACCACCCTCGGTGAAGAGACCCGCATGGCTCGCAAGCGCATCCCGCTCGCCGTCGTCGGAACTGTTATCGTCGTCGGCCTGTTCTATGTCCTGACCACCTACTCCGAGAGCGTCGCGTTCGGTACCGACGCTGCGGGTGTCAAGAATTTGACCGAGTCGGCCAACCCGTGGGTCACGATCGCCGACCACTACCTCGGCACTCCCGGCAAGATCCTGGTCTACATCGCCGGCACCACCGGCATCCTCGGCGTCTGGATCGCCATCCACAACGCCGTCACCCGCGTCATGTACGGCATGGGCCGCTCCGGCGTCCTCCCCCGGGCGCTCGCCTACACCCACCCGAAGTACCGCACTCCGTGGGTCGCGATCGCTGTCGAAGAGGTCATCGCCGTCACCCTCGTCCTCTGGATCGGACTCAGCGACGGACCGCTGTCGGTCTACGGGTACTTGGGCGTCCTGGGAACCATCGGCGTCATGTTCGTCTACGGCTTCCTGGCCATCGGCGTCGGCCGCATGTACTGGCGCGACTACCGCTCCGAGTTCAACGCTTTCCTCCACGTCATCCTCCCGGTCAGCTCACTCGGGCTCATCGGCGTGATGCTCTGGAAGAACGTCACGGCCTCCACCGTGCACCCGTACAACCTGCTGCCGTGGATCGCAGCCGGCTACCTGCTCGTCGGTTTCGGCGTCGCCATCTACCTCAACAAGAGGAAGCCGGGCGTCATGACCGCGCTTGCTGAAGAGTTCTCCGACCACGGCTCCGACGACGCGGACGCGGCCCACGAGGCCCCGCACCCCAGCCCGCGCGTCGCCCCGGGCCGGGCCGGCGACAACCTTGCCCTCCCCAACGAACAGACTGGAGCAGACCTGTGACTTCCGCCGACAAGGCCGTCCAGCAGCAGAAGGACGAGGTCCTTCTCGGCGTCGACATCGGTGGAACCTTCACCGACATCGTCGCAGTGAACCCACGGACCGGGGAGGTGATCGAGGCCAAGACCCCGACCACCCACCACGGTCTCGAGGAGGGCCTGCGGAAGGGCATCAAGCTCATCCAGGACGCCGGCTACTCGATCAAGTCCGTGAATCACGGCACCACCGTGATCACGAACGCTCTGACCGAGGGCAACCTGGCAAAGACCGCTGTGCTCTGTACGCGCGGCTTCCGAGATGTACTCGAGTTCAAGCGCCTCTGGCGTGAACGACTCTTCGGGTACGACTGGGAGCGGCCGGACGCACTGGTGCCCCGTGACCTGCGATTCGAGGTTGCCGAGCGCATCGGCGCCGAAGGCCAAGTCGTCGTTGCACTCGACGAGGACGAGGTCCGCTCTATCGCTCGGAAGTTGCGTGAGGAGGAGGTCGCGGCGGTCGCCGTGACCTTCCTCTTCAGCTTCAAGAACCCCGCCCACGAGCGCCGGACTGTCGAGATCCTCGCCGAGGAGCTTCCCGACATCCCGGTCTCCGCGTCCGCCGACATCCTGCCGGAGATCCACGAGTACGAGCGCGCCGCGACCACCACGGTCAACGCGCTCGTTCGCCCGGTCATCGCCGGCTACCTCGACCGCGTCTCCAAGACTCTCGCGGAGATCGGTGTGAGTGGCCCGCTCCGCATGGTCCGCTCCGACGGCGCCCTCATGACGCCTAAGGCAGCTCAGCGCGAGCCGTTCCGCCTCATCAACTCCGGCCCCTCTGCCGGCGTCATCGGCGCCAACCTCGTCGGCCGCGAGGAAGGCTGGGACCGCATCATCACGATGGACATGGGCGGCACCACCACAGACGTAGCCCTTATCTGGGACGGAGTCGCCCAGCGTTCCCGCGAGAACGATGTCCTGTGGAACACCCCAGTACGCGCGTCCCAGGTCGACATCCGGTCCATCGGTGCCGGCGGCGGCTCAATAATCGGCCTCGACGCTACCGGCCTGTACGTCGGACCGCGCAGCGCCGGCTCCATGCCCGGCCCTGCCTGCTACGGACACGGCGGAACGAACGCGACCGTCGTCGACGCGCTCCTTGTTCTCGGTGCGCTCCCGGTCGGCCTTGCCCGCGACACCCTCCGTCTCGACGTCGAGGCATCGCGACAAGCCCTCATCAACTCGATGCCCGGCTACGCCTCCGCTGAAGAGGCAGCTCTCGCGGTCTACGAAGTCACGCTCAGCAAAATGGCTCTGCTCATCCGTGAGATGACGGTCAACCGCGGCTACGACCCGCGCGAGTGCGTCCTGATGTGCTTCGGCGGCGCCGGCGGCGCCTTCGCTGTCGACCTGGCCGAACACCTCGGCATCGAGAAGGTCTGCCTGCCTCCCGCATCGAGCGTGTTCTCCGCGTTCGGCGCAGCTCGCAGCCGCCCGGTCTCGGAGTGCATCATCGGCATCTCCGAGCGACGCGAGAACCTCACCGACAACGACGTCACCAAGCTGTTTAAGCAGGTCGAGGGCGACGTCCGCGCCCGCATGGCCGACGAGAACGAGTCCGTCGTCGACATCGAATTCGAGATCGACGTCAAGTACCGCTCCCAGCCGGAGACCCTCACGGTCCCCGTCGAGAACACCGGAGACGCACCAACCGCGACCGACGCCGCAATCGCCGCCTTCCACAGCGAGCACACGCGGCTCTATCACCTGGACCGCAGCGATGAGGCCGTCGAGATCGTCCTCGTGCGTGCCCGTGCCCTCGGAGCTGAATCCGAGGTAGTCGCCCGCGTCTCCACCCATGGAACCTCTGCCGAGGACCCGGCGGCAACGTCGCCGTCGCGGACCTGGCACCGACCCGGGAAATCCCACGACGCGGTCGAGGTCGTGTCGCTTAGCGCCATGCCCGAGGTCGTCAACGGTCCTGCGTTCCTGCAGGACGAGAACACCACCATCGCGGTGCCGCCCGGTTCGCGCGCCACGAGGTCCCCGAAGTCTGGAGCTGTGATCTTGGAGGTCGGAGCATGAGCGACCCCGTAACCACTGCGGTCATCCGCGGTTTCCTGGAGTCAACCTGTCGCGACATGGGACAGGCGCTGACGCACAACGCCCGTTCGCCGATCTTCATCGAGGGGCAGGACTTCTCCTGTGCCATCCTCGATCCGACCCGCGAACTCGTCGCTGCGGCGAACTACGACCCGAGCCACCTCGCGTCCATGCCGTTCACCGTCGACGCCGCCGTCCTCGAGCAGCGTGCCGAGAACATCGGTCACGGTGACGTCATCGTCGTCAACGACCCTTACCGCGGCGGCACCCACCTGCCCGACGTCACCATGTTCACCCCTGTCATCGTCGACGGCGTTCGCGTCGCCTACTCGGTCACGCGAGCCCACCACCTCGACATCGGTGGCATGGCCCCCGGGAGCGTCCCTGGCGGTGCCCGCGACGTGTTCGCCGAAGGTCTCCGCATCCCGCCGTCGCGCTGGATGATCAGCGGCCAGGAGAATCACGAGGTCCTCGACTACATTCTGTCGAACGTCCGCCTGCCCGACATCGAGCTGAGCGACATGCGCGCTCAGGTGGCCTCCCTCATGACCGGGCGCGCCCGCGTCGGGGAACTCTGCGCCAAGTTCGGCGTCGAAGCCGTCCTCGAAGCCATGGACGAGATCAAGGCTCAGTCCGAGTCCCAGGTCCGCGCGTTCTTGACCAGCGTCCCGGACGGCGAGTATTCGTTCACCGACTACATGGATCGTGACGGGAACAACACCTGCCGCTACGCCATCCGCGCGAACGTGAAGATCGCCGGAGACAGCATGCACGTCGACTTCACCGGCACCAGCGAGCAGGCAGACGGCGCCATCAACCTGCCGTACGCCGCAACCGCATCCGCCGTGTTCAACTCGGTCCTGCAGCTCGCCGGTGGCGACATCCCGTTCAACCACGGATGCTTCCGCGCCGTCAGCCTCCACGCCCCCCGCAAGTCACTGGTCAACGCGCAGCCGCCCGCACCGACCTTCGGATGCAGCACCGACACCCCGATGAGGGTCATCGACACCATCGTCGGGGCCCTCGCGACCGTCATTCCCGACCGCGCCATCGCCGGCAGCTACGGCACCTGCAACATCGTGGCCGGCAGCGGAACGAACGAGCACAACGAGGACTTCCTCTACTGGTTCTTCTACGAAGGCGGTATGGGTGCCTCCGGCCGCCGCGACGGCTGGAACGTCACCCCGAACCAGTCGGCGAACTTCCGCGACTACCCGATCGAGATTATCGAGTCGGAGTACCCGCTGGTCTGCGACACCGTCGCGCTGATCCCCGACTCCGGTGGCGCCGGCAAGTTCCGTGGCGGCCTGGGGTCGGTGCACCAGTTCACCTTCACCGCAGAAACCGTTCTCAGCGGATTCGCCGACCGCCACGAGATCCAGCCGTACGGCCTGGCCGGCGGCCACGCAGGCATGGGCAGCCGCTACCGCCTGCGTCGCGCTGGTACCGACAAATGGCTCGAATTCGACGAGTTCGCCCAGAGCAGCAGCAAGTGGTCCGGCGTTATCGCCTACCCCGGCGACTCGCTCGAGGTCATCAACGGTGGGGGCGGCGGCTTCGGCGACCCGGCCGAACGCGACCCCGACCTCTTGGCCCGCGACCTGCGTGAAGGGCTTATCACCGAGGCCGGTGTGCAGGCCTACCAGCCCGGAGCGGTCGACACGGCCCTGACCGCGTTCTCGTCGCCTGAGGAGATCGGCGAGGTCCGGCCCCCGGCGCCGGAGGACGAGACAGCCGACAAGTTCCGCACGGCAGTCGCCGATGTCGTCGGCTGCCGTACCGAATGCCCCCTGAAGGCGGACCCGAACGCATGCGCCTTCCACCACGACGTCGCGCCGGCGTTCTGGTCAACCAGCGCGCTCAGCCAGTGGGCCCGCCGCAACTGCCCGAGGGCCGACCTTCTTCTGCCCATCGTGCAGAACTCGTTTGCCCAGTAATCCCTCGCGAGCACGCGCACATCAACCGGAAGTAGAGACCGTTGAACACCACTGTCGAAAACACCATCGCCCCGGACTCCTACGAGACCTCGCCGCTGATCAAAACGGCACTCCCGGGTCCCCTTGCCAGTGAAGTCCTGGCGCGTGACCACGCGGTGACCAGCCCGTCGCTGCCTCGCGCCTACCCGCTGGTCCCGAAGCGCGGCCGCGGCTCCAGTGTCGAAGACGTTGACGGCAACGTCTTCCTCGACTTCAACGCCGGCATCGCGGTGAATTCGACTGGTCACGGTCACCCGAAGGTCGTCGCAGCCGTCCAGCGGCAGGCCGCCGAGATCCTCCACTACTCGGCATCCGACTTCTATCTGCCGATCTATTCGGAGATGTGCGCCGCTCTGCGTGACGTCGCGCCGATGTCCGGACCGACACGCGTGTTCCTGTCGAACTCCGGCGCGGAGGCTGTCGAAGGCGCGCTGAAGCTCGCGCGTTACGCGACCAAGCGTCCCTACGTCATCAGCTTCCAGGGAGCGTTCCACGGCCGCACCATGGGCGCGCTCACGCTGACCGACTCCAAGGCTAAGTACCACACCGGGTTCGGCCCGCTGCTGCCCGCGGTGCTTCACGCCCCGTACGCCGACCCGCGACGGGCGGCGACCGGTGACCGCGACACCGCGACCATCGAGTATCTGCGGAACGCGCTGTTCCGGTACGAGGTCGAGCCGACCGAGGTGGCTGCCATCTTCGCCGAGCCCATCCAGGGCGAAGGCGGCATCATCGTCCCCGCCCCGGGCTGGATGGAGGACCTGCGCGAGCTGTGCGATGAGTTCGGCATCCTCCTGGTCGCCGATGAGGTTCAGTCCGGCATCGGCCGCACCGGCAAGATGTGGGCCATCGAGCACACCGAGGTCGAGCCCGACATCGTGACCAGCGCCAAGGGCCTCGCCTCTGGCCTGCCGCTCGGCGCCATCATCGCCCGCGAGGAGATCATGACCGCCTGGGGTCCGGGCAAGCACGGCTCCACCTACGGCGGCAGCCCGGTTCCCTGTGCGGCCGGTCTCGCGACCCTCGAGGTCATCCGGTCCGAGAACCTGCTGGAGAACTCCACCAACCTCGGCAACTACCTGATCGAGGGCCTTCGCAAGCTTCGGGCCAACCAGCCTGACACGGTCCGCGACGTCCGCGGCGTCGGCCTGTTCGTCGGCGTGGAGTTCCCCGACGGCCAGGTCGCCAACGCGGTCCAGAACCGCTGCTTCGAGAAGGGCCTCCTGGTCCTCGAAGCGGGCGAGAACGTCATCCGCATGTCGCCGCCGCTGGTCCTCACCGCCGACGAGGCCGGGACCGGTCTCCGCATCTTCAGCGAGGCCGTCGCCGAGATCGCCGCCGGCATCTGACCGAATCATCGAGCGAACCAAGGAGGTACAACGATGACTGCGAAGGTCGACTACACGTCCACTGCGCTGCCCGACGACCTCGGAGCCGCGTTCGAGAGCGCTCTGCGCCGACTGCGCGCCGAGAAGCCGCCCGTCGAGGAGCACATCATTGGCGGGGCACGGCGTAGCGACGGCATCGTGTTCGAACGGTTCGACCCGTGCCACCCGGGGGTACGTGTCTCGGCCGCGCACGCGGCACCGGTTGCACTCGTGACCACGGCGATCGAGCAGGCCCGCATCGCATACCGCGCATGGCGCCGCGCCACCGTTGAGGAGCGGTGCAACAGCCTGCTCAAGGCGGCCGACCGAATCAACAGCGACGTCGCCGAGCTCAGCGCCATCCTCTCGGCCGAGACCGGCAAGACCCGGCTCGAGGCCATCGGTGAGGTTCAGGAAGCCGCCGACATCATCAAGCACTACACGCGCCTGATGACCGAGAACGACGGCTACAACCACACGATGAAGCAGTCGCCGACCGAGGACACCTACGATGTCCTCGTCCCCTACGGCGTCTTCGGGGTGCTGGCCCCGTTCAATTTCCCGTTCGCCCTCGCGACCGGGATGATGGTCGGCGCTCTCGTCGCCGGAAACACCGTGGTGTGCAAGCCGTCTGACAAGACGCCCCGCTCGACCGCCGCAGTCGCCGCCATCCTCGCTGACGCCCTCCCCGCCGGCGTGGTGAACCTGGTGCACGGTGGAGCTGACATCGGCCGCGCGATCGTCGGCTCCGACATCGACGGCATCGCGTTCACCGGCTCTGCCGAGATCGGATGGCAGATCGTCGCCGCGACCACCCCGAAGGGACTGCCGCGTCCGGTTCTCGCCGAGATGGGCGGACAGAACCCAGCAGTCGTCGGCGCCAGTGCCGACCTCGACGCTGCCGCGTCCGGCATCGTCCGCTCCGCGTTCGGCCTGTCCGGGCAGAAGTGCAGCGCCTGCCGCCGTGTCGTGGTCGTCCGCGAGGTCGCCGACAAACTCATCTCCAAGATCGTCGAGAAGGCCGAAGCTCTTACCATCGGCGACCCCATCGACGAAGCCACGTTCATGGGCCCGGTCATCGACGACAGCATCGGCGCCCGCATCGACGAAGCTCTCAAGCTCGCGGCTGCTGACGGCCAGGTCCTCACCGGTGAGCGGCTGGACCGTGAAGGGAACTGGTTCTCGCCCATTGTCGTGTCCAACCTTCCGGTTGGCCACACCCTGACGCGCGATGAGCTGTTCGCGCCGTTCCTCACGATCACCGAGGTCGACACGTTCCAGGACGCGCTCGATGAGGCGAACGACGTGCCCTACGGCCTGTCCGCCGGTGTGTTCAGCGGCGACCAGGCCGAGGTGGATCAGTTCGTCGACCAGATCGAGGCCGGCGTCATCTACATCAACCGTGCAGCCGGCGCCACCACCGGTGCCTGGCCGGGCGTCCAGTCGTTCTGCGGCTGGAAGCGCAGCGGCTCAGCAGGCAAGGGCGGCCTCGGCCACTGGTACATCCAGGGCTTCATGCGCGAGCAGAGCCGCACCATCGCCAAGCCCGCATCATGAGTGCCACCTCGTCTCACTCCTCCGACAAGGTCGCAGGAGCCCCGGACATCGACGATCTCGCCGCCCGGGCGCGCGCAGTCATTCCCAGTGGTACGTCACGGTCGACGCTCTACGTGCCGCCCGCCGTTCCCATGGCCCGCAGCGGCCGGAGCGCCTGGCTCACCGACGAGAGCGGCTCCCGGGTACTCGACTTTAACAACAACTACACCTCGCTCATCCACGGGCACCATTTCGAACCCATTCAGCGCGCCATCGCCGAGGCGCTGGACGAGGGCACGTCGTTCGGCCTTCCGACCCGTCGCGAGGTCGCACTGGCCGAGCACCTCCGCGACCGGACCGGCCACGAACAGTGGCGGTTCTCCAACTCGGGCACCGAGGCCGTCATGCAGGCCATCCGTTGTGCCCGTGCAGTCACCGGACGTGACCTCATCGTTCGCTTCGAGGGGAGCTACCACGGCACCTCAGACCCCGTCACTGACTCGGACCGGCCGGGAATCACCTGCGCCGAACACGAGACCGTCATGGTGCTCCCGCAGGGCAGCCTCGCCGCACTCCAGACCGTCTTCGGTGACCGCGGAGATGACGTCGCCGCGGTCCTCATCGACCTGATGCCGAACCGGGCTGGCCTGGAACCGGCAGACCCCGAGTTCATCAACGCGGTACGCCAGCTGACCACCCGTCACGGCTCCCTGATGATCGTCGATGAGGTCATTACGTTCCGCCTCGCGCTCAACGGCCTCGGACCCAGCTACGGCATCGCCCCCGACCTCGCGACCTTCGGAAAGGTCATCGGCGGCGGCCTCCCAGTCGGCGCCCTCGCCGGCCGGACCGACATCATGTCTGCATTCGACGCGAAGACCGGCCCGCTCGTCGCCTGGGGCGGCACCTTCAGCGCGAACCCACTGACGATGGCCGCTGGCCTCGCAGCGGTCCAAGCCTACGACCAGCCGGCCATCGACGACCTCAACAGCCGCGGGAACCAGCTCCGGCACTGCCTGAGTGACGCCGGTGTCAAGGTCAACGGACGAGGCTCCCTCATGCGCATCATGGAGAAGGTCGACGTCAGCGACCTCTGGTGGGCGCTGTACCGGCGAGGTGTGTTCGCTGGCACGAACGCCTTGCTCTCGCTGTCCACGGCCATGACCCACGAAGACCTCAACCTCGCCGCTGACGCCATCGTTGACGCCGTGCAGGCTGTCCGGTCCTGAGGGCCGTCATCTGTGCCGACCAGCCACAGCGCTCTCCAGCGTAACTGGACCCCCGAAGAAGAGGGGCCGCACATCCAAGACTAGATGTGCGGCCCCTGTTGGTGCGGCAGTTCGCGGTTAGCTCGCTCGCGCCGGGAGCGCGTCAACGACCGGCGCAGCCGTCTTCGCGATGACTTCGGACAACTCGACCCCCGGGGCGAGTTCGGTGGCGTGGAACGCACCATCCTCCACGTCGAGTACGGCCAGGTCGGTGATGACGCGGGACACGATGCGGCGACCGGTCAGCGGCAGCGTGCACATCCGCAGAAGCTTCGCTTCACCGTTCTTGGTCACGTGGTCCATCAGGACCACGACGCGACCGGCACCAGAGACCAGGTCCATGGCGCCTCCCATGCCCTTGACCATGGCGCCCGGAACCATCCAGTTCGCCAGGTCGCCGAAGACGGAGACCTGCATCGCGCCCAGGATGGCAGCGTCGATGTGACGGCCCCGGATCATCGCGAAGCTGGTGACCGAGTCGAAGTACGACGCGCCCGGCAGCACGGTCACGGTCTGCTTGCCGGCGTTGACCAGGTCAGGGTCGACCTCGTCCTCGTAGGGGAACGGGCCGACGCCGAGAATGCCGTTCTCCGCGTGCAGCGTCACGGTCGAGCTGGCGGGAAGGTGGTCGGGGATGAGGGTGGGCAGGCCGATGCCGAGGTTCACGTACTCGCCGTCGTGAAGCTCGAGGGCAGCACGGGCGGCCATCTCATCGCGAGTCCAGGCCATGTCACTTCTCCGTTCCAGCGGGACGTTCACCTCGCGTGGTGCGCTTCTCGATGCCCTTGCGTGCGGCTTGCTCTGTAGTCAGTGGCACAACCCGCTGCACGAACACACCTGGAAGGTGAACCTCGTCAGGGCCGAGCGCGCCGACTTCAACGACCTCCTCGGCTTCGACGACCGTGAGGCGGCCGGACATCGCTGCCGGCGGGTTGAAGTTCCGTGCCGCCGCGTGGAACACGCAGTTCCCGGCCTTGTCGGCGACCGCTGCGCGAACGAGCGCAACGTCGGTGACGATCGACTCCTCCAGCACCATTTCGCGCCCGTGGAACGTGCGGACCTCCTTGGCTGGGGAGGCCAGCGCAACGGACCCGTCCGGGTTGTACCGCCACGGGAGCCCGCCCTCGGCCACCATCGTTCCGACGCCGGTTGGCGTGTAGAACGCACCGATGCCGGACCCGCCGGCACGCATCCGTTCCGCGAGGGTGCCCTGCGGGGTGAGCTCAACGGTCAGTTCGCCGGACAGGTACTGCCGAGCGAACTCCTTGTTCTCCCCGACGTAGGACGCAATCACGCGGCTGATGCGGCCCTGACCGAGTAGCAGACCGAGCCCGGCTCCGTCGACACCGCAGTTGTTCGACACGACGGTCAGGTTGTCGGCACCTTGCTCGAGCAGAGCTTCGATGAGAACCCACGGGATGCCGGCGAGACCAAACCCGCCGACCGCGAGACTGGAACCGCTCTTTACATCCGCGACAGCTTTGGCCGCGCTGGCGTAGACCTTGTTGAGGCTACTCATGCGGTCACCCGCTCGAACACCGCAGCCAGGCCCTGGCCGCCACCGATGCACATGGTCTCCAGGCCGTACCGGGCCTCGCGACGCACCAGCTCGTGGGCCAGCGTCGCGAGAATGCGCGCACCAGTCGCACCGACCGGGTGGCCGAGCGAGATGCCGGACCCGTTCGGGTTGAGCCTGTGGTCGGTCGCGTGAAGCTCCCACTCGCGCAAACAGGCAAGCACCTGCGCAGCGAACGCCTCGTTCAGCTCAATGAGGTCGATGTCGTCCAGCGTCAGGCCAGCCCGTTCGAGTGCCGCAGCGGTCGCGGGTACCGGACCGATGCCCATCTCGGTAGGACCAACACCGGCCACGGCCCACGAACGCAGCGCCAGGAGCGGAAGCAGTCCTAACCGCTCGGCGTTCTCGCGGGTGGTCACCACGCACATGGCGGCGCCGTCGTTCTGGCCGCTGGCGTTGCCAGCGGTCACGGTCGACTCCGGGTCGATACCGAGGCGAACCGGTCGCAAACGTGCGAGGTCGTCGAGGGTGGTCTCCGGGCGAGGGTGCTCGTCACAGTCGACGACGACCGCCGGCTTGCCGCGGCGGCCAGGCACGGTGACCGGCACGAGTTCCCGAGCGAACCTGCCCTCGTCGTTGGCGAGCCCTGCACGGTGCTGGGACAGGAGAGCGAATTCGTCCTGTTCCTCGCGGGAAATGCTGTAGGCGCGACGCAGGTTCTCTGCGGTTTCGAGCATCCCGCCAGCCACGGGGAAATTCTTCCCGCCTGCGGTCTCGCGGGCACGGTCGAGCCGGTCGAGAAACTCGATTCCGCCTTGCTTCACCCCGGTGCGCAGTCCAACGGCGTAATGCTCGACCTGTGACATCGACTCGACGCCTCCAGCGACGATGACGCGCGCCGCACCGCTGGCGACATGGCTGGCGGCGGTCAGGACCGCCTGCAGCCCTGAACCGCAGCGGCGGTCCAGTTGCAGGCCGGGCACGTGCGGCCCGAGTCCTGCGTCGAGTGCAGCGATCCGGCCGATCGCCGGGTTCTCGCCGCTCGGGTAGCTGTGCCCGAGGATGACGTCGTCGACGTCACTGGCCTTCAGACCGGTCCGCCGGACGAGCTCTGACAGGAGGGTGCTGGCCAGGTCCGTCGCTGTCAGGGACGCGAACACGCCCCCGAACCGCCCGACCGGAGTCCGGATTGGCTCACAGATCACGATGTTGCTCATGCCCGCCACGGTAGGTCTGCAGTGAGATACTCTGAAGTACTTATTTTGACCCGACTAAGACTGTGGAGGTATCACCGTGGAGCTACGCCACCTTCGGTACTTCGTGGCGGTCGCAGAGGAACGACACTTCGGTCGGGCCGCCGAGCGGTTGCATATTGCGCAGCCGCCGTTGTCTCGCCAGATCAGGCAGTTGGAGACCGAACTCGGCGCGCAACTTCTCGAGAGAAACACCCGGAAGGTCGAACTGACGGCGGCGGGTTCGGCGTACTTGGAACGAGCTCGCGAAATTCTCACCCAGGTCGAGGTCGCCGGGAACGAGGCTGCCCGCATCGCTTCCGGGCTGCAGGGCCGTCTGGTCGTCAGCTGCGTCGGTTCCGCTACCTACAGCCTGCTGCCGGCGTTCGCGTGCACCCTTCGCGAGGAGATTCCCGACGTCGAACTCGTCCTCCGAGGCGAACTCCTCGTCCCCCACCAGGTCGAACGCCTCCTGGCCCGCGACATCGACCTCGCGGTCCTGCGTCCACCCGTGGACGAGACCGCATTGACGGTGCGCACACTGCGTACTGACCGGCTCCTGGTCGCGATGCCCGAAGGCCACGCGCTCGCATCCCGGCGCCGGCTGAACGTGAAGGACCTACGCGGAGAGGACCTCGTGGTGCACGCCGGGGGAACCTCAGTGATGTACGGAGCAGTAGCCGCACTGTTCCGCGATGCCGGGGTCGAAGCAAAGTTCCGCCACGAAGTCGCCGAGACCTCGACCCTGCTCACGTTTGTCGCTGCCGGCCTCGGGCTTGCGGTCGTCCCGGAGCCGGTATCGAAGCTCGGGGTGGCCGGTGTGACCTTCCGTCCGGTCAGCGGTGAGGGGGCAACCATCGACCTGTGTTCCGCGGTCCGAGCCGACGACAACTCGGCCACTTTGTACCGAGCTCTGGAGGTGCTCGACCGGGTCGTGCGCTCGGCAGCCGGGACCAAAATCTGAGACACCGCAGCGTTGCGCCTGCCCAAAACTCATTCCAGCGCTCCGCGCAGGCCAGTGCTGGTGAGAGCCAGTATGCGTAGCAGCTACGATCTTGGCGGGGTTCCCCTTTCGGTTCTCTCGGGGTCGGTGACCCGTCGCATGGCGTTGCGTTGACCGCCCGCTGGTAGGTCTATGCATCGCTTCTCTCGTCAGGATGACGCGGATGGCCATCTTGAACCAGGCAATTCCGCTGCGGTGCCGGTTGCGTTGCGGATCATGGGCGGACGGACAGGGTATGCCGTCGCGAGTGAGCTCTTCGGCGATGGCGAAGATACCGCGTCCCGCGAGGTAGCTGGTGAAGATTCGGGCTACTACCCCAGCGCAGCTGGGAGGAACTCGGAGGGAGGTGACTCCCCCTTGACACTTTCCCGCGCGGGACATAGCGTGCCGTCAAACTAACAGGAAACTTAACAGTTTCGCTGGAGGATGCCGTGCACCGTTCCCCGCGTAACCTGCTGCTCACCGCGGCGCTGGCCGTCGCGACCGCCGCCACCGGCGCCGCCTTGCTGCTGGCGGCCTCCCCGGCCAGCGCCGCGGTGAGCCTCTCCGACGTCGTACCCGCGCCGGTGTCGGCGCAGCCCGCGGCCGGCGTGACCTACACGCTGCCGTCGAACGCCTCGATCCAGACCCAGCCCGGCTCCGCCCCCGCGACCGAGGTCGGCAACCAGCTCGCCGGCGTCCTCCGCCCGTCGACCGGCTACGCGCTGCCGGTCGTCGCCGCGAGCGGCACGCCGACGAGCGGCATCGCGCTGCTGCTGTCCGGCGCCGATGCGAGCGTGGGTGCCGAGGGCTACCAGCTCGACGTCACCGCCTCACTCGTCACGATCCGGGCGCAGACCGCGGCCGGGCTGTTCCACGGCGTGCAGACGCTGCGCCAGCTGCTGCCGCCGTCGATCGAGGCGAAGACCGCCCAGAGCGGACCCTGGACCGTCGCCGGTGGCCGGATCGTCGACTACCCGCGCTACGCCTACCGCGGCGCGATGCTCGACGTGTCCCGGCACTTCTTCGGCGTCGACGTCGTCAAGCGGTACATCGACGAGATCGCGCAGTACAAGCTCAACACCCTGCACCTGCACCTCTCCGACGACCAGGGCTGGCGGATCGTCGTCGACGCGTGGCCCCGGCTGGCGACCTACGGCGGCAGCACGCAGGTCGGCGGCGGCCAGGGCGGCTACTACACCAAGGCGCAGTACACCGAGATCGTCAACTATGCGGCCACCCGGCACGTGACGATCGTGCCGGAGATCGACATGCCCGGCCACACCAACGCGGCGCTCGCCTCCTACGCGGAGCTCAACTGCAACAACACCGCCCCACCGCTCTACACCGGGACCAACGTCGGGTTCAGCTCGCTGTGCGTGAACAAGGAGATCACCTACACCTTCGTACAGCAGGTGCTCAACGAGCTGGCCGCCATCACCCCCGGCCCCTACCTGCACATCGGTGGCGACGAGGCGTCGAGCACGCCGGCGGCGGACTACCGCACCTTCATCAACCGCATCCAGCCGTACGTCGGCAACGCGGGCAAGACCGTAATGGGCTGGCACCAGATCGGGCAGGCGAACCACACCGCGAACCGGGTCGCGCAGTTCTGGGGCACCGGCACCTCCGACGCGGACCTCAGCGCGGCCGTGAGCAAGGGTGGCAAGGTCCTGCTGTCGCCGGCGAACAAGACGTACCTCGACATGAAGTACAACAACCAGACCCCGCTCGGCCTGAGCTGGGCCGGCCTCATCGAGGTGCAGACCGCCTACAACTGGGACCCGGGCGCCTACCTGTCCGGCGTGCCGGCGAGCGCGATCCTCGGCGTCGAGGCTCCATTGTGGTCGGAGACGCTCACGAAGCTCGCCGACATCGAGTACATGGCGTTCCCGCGGATGCCGGCGCTGGCCGAGCTGGCGTGGTCGCCGCAGGCGGTGCGCAACTGGGACACCTTCAAGGTGCGGCTCGGCGCGCAGGGCCCGCGGTGGACGGTGCAGGGCATCAACTTCTACAGCTCGCCGCAGGTCCCGTGGGGCACGCAGCAGACGACGCGCAGCGCGTACACCAAGATCGAGGCCGAGAGCTACAGCGCCCAGACCGGGACGCAGACCGAGACCACCACCGACACCGGCGGCGGCCAGAGCGTCGGCTTCATCACGCCCGGCGACACGCTCGCCTACGACCTCGACTTCGGCGCGGCGTCGCCGGCCTCGGTCACGACCCGGCTGGCCTCCGGCGCGTCCAGCGGCACCATCCAGTACCGCCTGGACTCCACCACCGGCCCGATCATCGCCAGTGTCCCCGTCACCTCCACCGGCGGCTGGCAGACCTGGACCAGCACCACCACCAACCTGACCGGCGCGGCCACCGGCGTGCACCGGCTGTACCTCACCTTCACCGGCACCGCGGGCGCCGACTTCGTCAACCTCAACTGGCTACAGTTCAACGCCGGCGGCGGACTGCCCAACGCGTACAGCGTGCGGCAGGCGGAGAGCTTCAGCAGCCAGTCCGGCACCCAGACCGAGACCACCACCGACACCGGCGGCGGCCAGAGCGTCGGCTTCATCACGCCCGGCGACTGGCTCGGCTACACCAACGTGGACTTCGGCACCCCGACCGCGGCGTCGGTGACCACGCGGCTGGCCTCCGGCGCGTCCAGCGGCACCATCCAGTACCGCCTGGACTCCACCACCGGCCCGATCATCGCCAGCGTCCCCGTCACCTCCACCGGCGGCTGGCAGACCTGGACCACCAACACCACCAACCTGACCGGCGCGGCCACCGGCGTCCACACGGTGTTCCTCACCTTCACCGGCACCGCGGGCGCCGACTTCGTCAACCTCAACTGGTTCCAGTTCAACCGGTAGCGCCTGTTTCACGCTCACCTCGAGGCCGGCGGCGGCGAGCACGCCGCCGGCCTCCTCGCGCCACACCACGAACGTGTTCCACGCGATGCCCAGCGCGCCGCCCGGCCGCAGCAGCCCGGCCCACACCGGCGCGGCCTCGGCGAGCAGCTCGGCCGGGCGGCGGGCCAACCCCTTGGCGGCCGTCCGGGCGACGCGGGGTGCCAAGCGGGTCCTCGGAAGTTCTGCGCGTAACTGTGGGGCAGCCAGGGTGAGGTCCATGGTGCGGCGGTGGTCAGCATCTGGTCGGGGTGTTCGTCGTCGGAAGAACACCCGTGCCTGGTGGATGCGTTCGGTCCAGGTGACCGCGGTGTTGGCCGGCTGGGCTTTGCACGCGTTCCAGATGTGTTCGACCGGATTGTCGTGCGGGCTGTACGCGGCGCCGTACAGCTGTCACGGTGCGCACCGCGAGCCTGCTGTACTTCGAACTGGCCTGCTCGCTCTTCGAGCGCGGCGACGGCTACCCAATCAGCGAACCCATTGGTGAGAAGGCCCCGCCGGCCTTGGAACGCTACAACGACATAGAGAACCAGGGTTGGATGCCGTCGGACGACACTATTGCTGAACACCTTCGGCAGGGCCTCGGTCTGGATACCACCCACCTCAAGGAAACGCTTCTCACACATCTCACCAGCCGACTGGATAAGATCGACACCGACATCGCCTGGGTTGGCGAGATGTTATCCGGCTTCTCGGCTGACGCCGTTATCCGTCTCACGCAGGTACACGAGGAGGCACTGCCGGATTCCCTGCCGCTGCTCCTCGCGGCCAGACTGAAATACGGCGTGGCCGATCTGGGCAAGTGGCGACAAGCCGTCGACCGCATGCGGGCGCTTGACAACGAACTCGAACTCTTCGCCGCCTTCGCGGATATCGAAGACGAATTCGAACCGCTCGAAATTCTTGTGGACAAGGTGCGGTTCACGCTGTGGTCGGCGGTGTCGGAGGTAGCGGCCTGGGCGGACCGGGCGCCCGTTTCTGGCTGGAACCGCCGGTCAAACGCCCGGTCCTTGGCGACGGACGTCGAGGCGACGGTGGCGGTGTGCGGGCCGGAGTTCGCGCGCCTATTCAAGGATGCCGGGGCGGCCGTAGTGTCGGCGCTGAACCAGCTCGCGGGAAGCCAGCCGGCTACACGGGTCGCCGATGTGGCAGCAAAATTGGAGCGCGCCGCGTCGGCGACGGCTCGGACCGTCCCGGTGTCGGTCCTCCGGCGGCCCGCAACAGCTTTTCGAGCAGGCCACACGACTCAGGTGCTGAGGCTCACGACGCCCACGGCGAAGAAGGCCGCGGCGATCAGGAAGTATCGGTTGCCGGGGCGCAGTAGCCACAGCCACACCCCGGTCGGACCTTCCGACCCGGGGTCGGCGAGCCGGGCCTTCCGGCCGCGCGGACGGCTGCGCTCGCTGAGCCGGCTACCCCGACCGGCGAGGACGGCTGCCCCGCCGTGCAGGAGGCCGGTGAGCAGCGCGATGCCGAACGCCACCTGGATCGCGCCGGACGGCTGGTTCGAGTGGCCGGCCACCAGCTCCTCGACCGTGATCGAGACGATGCCCGCGACGAAGCACACGCCGGCGGTCAACGCCCAGGCGAGCGCCCGCACAATGTGACCGACCCCCAGGTCCTCCCAGGTCGTCGCCGTGGTGTGCAGATCCTCGTCGATGGAGTCGGGGGTCTCGTCGAGCCAGCGGGCCAACGGCCGGCGGAACAGCCGGCCGAGGTGCCGGCCCAGGTCGAGCGACATCGCCGTCGACCTGGGCCTCATATCCTCGTCACTGTCCGAGGATACCTATCTTCGTCACTGGATTCAGTACCTCGAGTAGCCGGTGCCGACCCAGTAGGCGCCGACCTTCTTCCGGCACTTCGCCCGCAGACCGCAGCCGGTCTTCGCGAGATCGAAGGCGCCTACCCTGACCGAGATCTTGTCCGGGCGGAACGCCTTCCGCGCGACCGCCTTGGCCGATTCGGCCTTCCGCACCGCCCGGTTGAGCAGGTTCTTCGCGGCTCTGCTCAGACCGTGTTGCCGGTCTCCATCGGGCGAGATCCCGACCACCGAACTGCTCGCGTCCCGTACTCAAACCGGACGCAGGTCCTGGGATCGTTCCGTGCGATTTTGACCCACTAGGATGCCGGCGTGTGGTCAATGGGACTGAGGCTGGACCCGTCTGCGGGAGATCCGACCGTGCATGCCTTGTACAACGCACTCCGTGGACGGAACTGGGCCGAGGCACAGCGGGTGGTGGAGGCCGCCCAAGGTGACGAGCGCACCGTGCTGATCGATGAGTATTCGTTCATGCCGAACGCGTACGCGCTGGCCAGCGAATGGGTGGCCGCGGAGCCCCAAGACAGCTTGCGGGCTTTGGTGCAGGGCGCGGCGGGCGTTCAATGGGCCTGGGACGCCCGCGGATCGCGCTTCGCCAGGTTCACCCGCCGGTCGCAGTTCCAGGAGTTCCACCGCAGGCTCGTACTCGTCGAGCGGACGTTGTGGGAGGTGGTGGCCGTCGACGAAGCCGACCCCGCGCCGTGGACCTTCCTGGTGACCTCGGCACGCGGCTTACAGGTCAGCCGGGTCGAGGCACAGCGGCGGTTCGCCGGTGCCGTCCGGCACGCACCGTTCAACAACGTGGCGCACGCACAGATGCTGCAGTACCTGTGCGGCAAGTGGTTCGGTAGTCACGATGAGATGTTCGCCTTCGCCCGGTCTGCCGCGGAGACAGCGCCGACCGGCAGCCTGCTACCCGCCCTCATCGCGATCGCCCACCTGGAGCGATGGATGGCGTTGACTGCCGAGGAGGACTGGAGCTACATGCGGCATCCCGAGGTACGGGCTGAGTTGCGCGTCGCCGCCGAGCGGTCGATCTGGCACGCCGAGCACCGCCACACCGTCGGCTGGCTGAGGGCGTGCAACTCGTTCGCGCTCGCGTTCAGCCTGGCCCGGGATTGGCCGTCAGCGGCCCGGGTGTTCGATGGCCTCGGCAATCGGGTCACCGACAACTGGCACTACGTCGTTGGCCCAGCACGCTTGCGGTTTCGCATGGCTCGACGCAAGGCATATGCCAACCGCGACCGGCAGACGTCGGCGTGGGGACCCACCCAAGGGACGGTACGACCGCCGATCGCCGAAGAGTCGTTACGTCAGCAACGGTCATATAACGCCCTTCATGGGCGGAGTTGACGTCTTGACGCACACCGATGTGCCGGACTACGCGGCCGTGCTCCGCGAGGTGGCCCGGGTTCTGCAGCCTGGCGGGCGGTTCGTCCACATCGGCGTTCATCCCTGCTACGTGGGCGCGTTCGCCGACTGGAGCGGTCGGCCCGCCGTCGTCGTCGATGAGCGCTACGCCGACCGGTCGCATACCTACGAGGCCTGGTGCCCGGCCGGGGTCCGGGCCCGTGTCGGCGCCTGGCATGTCCCGCTCGCCGATCTGCTGAACGCGGTGGTCACGGCCGGACTGCGGCTCGAGCGTGTGGAGGAGATCGGTCCGAACGGCGTTCCTGACGTTCTGGGCCTGGCTGCGGTCAAGCCGGCCTGAAGATCCGCGTACGCGTGAAGCGAGTGCCGGTCTGGACACGGTGCCTCGCACGACAGCGAAGTACCGCCCGGTCCGGCGATCGATGTGCCCAGATCGGTAGATCCCGCACCACCCGCCGGTGTGTTGCGGACCCGCACGCAGGGCCGTTTGTCGGTCGATGACCACCTGCCAAGCCCGCGGCGTGCCGAGCGGCAACTGTCGGCCAGCTGAAGCGCCGGTTCGCGGCAAATTGTGCTCACTTGTCGTAGCCGAGTCGTCCTCGTGTGCACGCGAGGGTGACGGTGGCGAGCAGGCTGAGGGCGATGACCTGGATCAGTTCGTAGTGCAGTGAGTCGGGAACGTCGGGGAAGAGGACTGGCAGCAGTGATGCGTTGAACGAGGTGTGCAGCAGCACGGCGATCGGTCCGCTGTCCTGGGTGCGGTTGGCGATCCAGGTGAATGGGAACGACACGGCCACCACGAAGCCGGTGAACACGAGGAACGGGACGAGGATGCCCCGCAGGTCAGCGCCGGCGTGGTTGTAGCCCTCGATGAGTGACAGTGGCAGATGCCATGCCGCCCAGAGCAGGCCGAGGATCAGAGTGCCGCCGGCCGGACCGAACCGTTGCTGGAGGCGGGGTGTCGCGAAGCATCGCCAGCCAGGTTCCTCGCCGAGCGGGCCGCCGAGGATGAGCACCACGAGGTACAGCAACACATACTCCGGCAGCGCTGCCAGCGACGGCCGGAAGGCCGTCACAGCGCCGGGGACCGGCAGGACGCACAGCATGAGCAAGGCTGGCGAGCCGAGCACCACGAGGAGATACCAGCCCGCGCCGACCCGCCACCGCGTCAGCTTGCTGAGTAGGTCACGGACACCACGGCGTCCATCGACGGCCGCGGTCACCACGAACGCGGCGGCGGCCGGACCGATGAACGGCGCGGCGAACATCCACGGCAGGAACGGCAGCCGGAGCAGCAAGATGCACACGAGCTCGTAGGTCCAGGCCGGAACGAACGTCAACACGATGAACCAGAGCAGCGGCCGGCGTTGGATCAGCGTACGAATCACGGTCACGACCGCGAAGATACGAGCGCGGCAACGTCCCCACCTCTACCGAACGGCAGAGATCCTCAACCAACTGGAATGCCGCAGCTCCCCCAGGAGGCCGGAATCTCAGCCGGCGTCGGCCTCTCGGCTGGCCGCGCGCATCGATCGGGCGTCGTGGCCGGCTAGGGAGTCCTGTCCTACCTCCGCGTTGTGCGCGTGCGCCAGGTGGTGCAGGCCGAATGCGGCGTCCATGCCGTCCCGCAGTCCCATGAGATCCTCGGCCTGGTTCACTGCCCGCTTTGCCAGCGCCAGGCCCAGGGGCGGCATCGACGCGATCCGTGTCGCGATGTCGAGCGTGAACGCCTCCAGATCCTCCCGCGCGACGACCCTGTTCACCATGCCGAGCTGGTAGGCGCGGTGGGCGTCGATGCGCTCGCCGAGGAAGAGAAATTCCTTGGCCTGCCGAGCACCGAGCGCCCACGGGTGGGCGAAGTACTCCACTCCGGGGATGCCCATCCGCAGCACGGGATCGGCGAAGAACGCGTCATCGGCGGCGATGATCAGGTCGCAGACCCAGGCCAGCATGAGCCCGCCCGCGATGCAGGCGCCGTGTACCGACGCGATGGTCGGCTTGGGCAGGTCCCGCCACCGGCGGCACATCCCAAGATAGACCTCTGATTCGCGGGCGAACCGGCTCTCGGCGCCCGAGCGGCCGACGTGGTCCCACCAGAGGCCGGCCCGGCGCGGGAAGCTCCGGTCGATGTCCCGCTCCGGCGTCCCGATGTCGTGCCCGGCGCAGAAGTGCTCACCCGCACCGCGAAGCACGATCACCGCGACCTCGTTGTCGTCGGCGGCACGGTAGAAAGCGTCGTCGAGGGCGTAGGTCATCGCCGAGTTCTGCGCGTTACGGTATCGAGGCCGGTTCATGGTGATGATGGCGATCGAACCCCGGCGCTCGTAGCGCACCACGTCATCGCCAGTGCCGGACTGCTGCGTCACCGGTGTTGCCTCCCTTGTCTCCAGGTCACCGGGGCATTCCCCCGCCACCGAGCCATTTCCGATCAATACGGCGTCAGGCTCAGCGCCCGACCGACCTCCCGACGGTGCCAACTGGCCGCGCCCCACGCCTCTGCCAGCGCCCAGGTGCGTTTCAGGAACAGGTGCAGGTCGTACTCGACCGTGTAGCCGAGGGCCCCGTGGCACTGCAGGGCTGTCCGCGCGACAGCTGATGCGGCCGCCGACGCCAGCGCCTTCGCCATCGATACGTCCCGCCCCGCGTCGGGGGAACCGGTGGCCATGCTGTGGCCCGCCCGCAGTACCGCGGGCTCGGCGAACTCGATCTGGACGAGCGCGTCGGCCAGAGCATGTTGAACGGCCTGGAAACTTCCCACCGCAACGCCGAACTGCCGGCGTTCGCGCACGTACCGGGCCGCCATGTCGAGCATCCGGCGAGCGAGTCCGACGAGTTCCGCGGCCGTGCCGAGAACCGCGCGGCGCCAGGCACGCAGAACCTCGGGACCATCGGCGATGGGCTCGCCGACCGGTCCGGTGCGACGGACCAGCCCACGGGTCGGATCAACCGAGACGACTGGTTCGACGTGACCCGTGTCGAGCGCCGCCAAATGGATCGAGCCGACTCCAGCCCACCCTCCGGTAAGGACGTACGCGGCTGTACGCCCGTGCGGAAAGCAACCGGCACCGGCGGGGTCAGCGGCCACGCTCACCTCACCCCGCAGCAGCGACGCCAGGGTGCTCCGGTGCTCGATCCGCCCGGCGAGCAGCGGACCGGCCAGCGCGAGGGCCTCCAGTGCGGGTAGCGGCAGGGCGACCCGGCCGGCCTCGATGAGCAGGGCGACCATCCCGACTTCGTCGAGCCCGAGTCCGCCGAGTTCCTCGGGGATGAGCACGCCCAGTGCCCCGATTTCACCGAGCCGGCGCCAGAGTGCCCGCAGCGCTGGCGCGTCCGGGGCGGAGCGGACCACGGCGGTGGAGCACTCGCGCTCGAGCACAGACCGGGTCAGTGACCGGAGCTGCTCGTGCTCCGCGGAGAACCCGAAGTACATCGGCCGCTCATTTCCTGGGTAGGCCGAGCAGCCGCTCGGCCACGATGGTGCGCTGGATCTCGTTGGTTCCGGCGTAGATCGGCCCCGCCAACGCGAACTGGAACCCGCGGCTCCACGGGCCGTCCAGCTCGCCCGCGGGGCCGAGCAGTTCGAGCGCTGTGGTGTGCAGGCGGACGTCCAGTTCAGACCAGAAGAGCTTGTTGAGGCTGGATGCCTGGCCGGGGTCACGGCCGTTGAGCATGTCGGTTACTTGACGAAGCGTGAACAGGTGATAGGCCTCAGCGGCCATCCATCCCTGCACCACCGCATCCGCGAGCAGGGGATCGAGGTCGTCCCCACGGGTGGTGGCCAGGTGGATGAGGCGTCGCGCGGTATGCCGGAAGCGGCCGGGCGAGCGCAGGGTGAGGCCCCGCTCCGATCCGGTGGTCGCCATCGCCACGTGCCAGCCCTGGTCAACCTCGCCGAGCACGGCGTCGTCCGGGACGAACACATCGTCGAAGAAGACGTCGGCAAAGCCCTCATCCCCGTCGAGCCGGCCGAACCCGCGCACGGTGACACCCTCGGCGTCCAGCGGCACGAGAAAGTAGGTGAGACCGCGATGCCGCGGCGCCTGGGAATCCGTACGGAACAGTCCGAACAGGTGGGTGCAGAACGCGCCGCGGGTCGTCCATGTCTTCTGGCCACGCAACAGCCAGCCGCCGGCCTGCTCATCACGGAGCGCACGGCTGCGGATCGCGGCCAGGTCGCTGCCCACCTCGGGTTCGGACCAGCCCTGGCACCACAGATCCTGCGCCGCGGCCATCCGTGGCAGGAGGCGGTTCTGCTGTTCCGCGGTGCCGAAACGGAACAGGGCCGGGGCGAGCAGGAAGATGCCGTTCTGGGTAACCCGCTGCGGTGCTCCTGCCCGGTAGTACTCCTCCTCGAAGATGAGCCACTCGACGAGCGAGGCTTCCCTGCCGCCATACTGGCGGGGCCACGACACGACCGACCAACCGGCGTCGAACAGCATGCGCTCCCACTCGACGTGGAGCGCGAACCCGGTTGCGGTGTCCCCGGACGGCAGCGGTGGATCTGGGCGGTTCGCCGTGAGCCAGGCCCTCGCCTCCGCGCGGAAGGCGGCCTCCGCCGGACTGTCGCTCAGGTCCATCCAGCACTCCGGCGACGGACTTCCAACATGTGGAGAACGTATCCACTTCACACCGACGTCGTCAATCCCGAAGGTGGGGGCTTGACCAGACCCGGGGCACCTCCGTAACTTCCACGTTATGGAAGTTACTTTCGCAACCGGTCGGTGGGGGGTGGAAGCGGGGTGGACTTCGAGCTGAGCGACATTCAACAGGACCTCCGGGAGTCCACCCGGAAGCTCTGTCAGGGCTTCGACTCGCACTACTGGCGTCACATCGACGGAGAGCAGATCTTTCCAGAGGAGTTCGCCAAGGCGTGCGCCGCAGCCGGCATCCCCGGCACAATGCTCCCCGTCGAACTCGGCGGCGTGGGCCTCCGTGTCACCGAGGCCGCCATCGTCCTGCAGGAGATCGCGGCGAGCGACGGCGGGCTCGACGCTTGCTCGGTGGTGCACATGGGCATGTTCGGGCTCAATCCGATGCTCGTGCACGGAACCGAAGAGCAGAAACGGGCATACCTGCCACGGGCGGCGCGCGGCGAGCTGAACTCCTGCTTCCTGGTCACGGAGCCGGATGCCGGGGTGGACACGACCCGCATCACCACCACCGCCCGACGCGAGGGCGACGATTACGTGGTCACCGGACGTAAGGTGTGGATCAGCCGGGCCGCGCAGGCCGAGTATGGATTGCTGTTGTGCCGCACCCAGCCGTACTCGGCGGTGAGTCGCAAGACCGACGGGATGACGCTGCTCTTCATTCCCATGCGCGTTCCCGAGGTGATCATCACTGAGATCCCGAAGATGGGCCGCAACGGGGTCTCGTCCAACGAGGTCGTCATCGACGGGCTGCGAGTGCCGGTCTCATGCCGCATCGGCGAAGAGGGACAAGGCTTTCGACACCTGCTCGACGGAATCAACCCGGAACGAATCATGATCGCAGCCGAGGCGGTCGGTCTCGGTCTGAACGTGGTCCGTCGCGCCGCCGCCTACGCACAACAGCGGGTCGTGTTCGGTCGGCCGATCGGGCAGAACCAGGGCGTACAGCTACCACTGGCGGACGCCTACTCACAGCTCAAGGCGGCCGAACTGGCCACCTATGAAGCGGCGTGGCGATACGACTCCGGACTGGACTGCGGCGCCCAGGCGAACATGGCGAAGCTCCGGGCCACCGAGGCAGCACACTACGCAGTCAACATCGCGTTCGAGACGTTCGGCGGCTACGGCTACGCCAAGGAGTACGACATCGAACGCTTCTACCGGCAGTTGCCGCTGACGCGCGTCGCGCCCGTCACCAACAACCTGACCAAGGCGTTCATCGCCACCCAGGTCCTCGGCTTGCCGAAGTCCTACTAGGTCCGCATCATCGATCGAGCAATAGGAGCCGGAGTGGATATCCGCGGCGCAGTCGCGATCGCTGGGATCGGCGAAACCCCGGTGGGCAAGGTCCCCGACCGGTCGAGCACCCAACTGCACGCCAATGCGATCGAGGCGGCCGTACGCGACGCCGGTCTCACATTGGCCGATATCGACTTATTGATAACCGGCAATTCCCGAGCGCGACCCTACCTCTACCACGCCGAAATGGTGGCGGAATACCTCGGTATCCGTCCCCCGCACTGCCTGACGGTCAACACGGGTGGCTCGACCTCCCTGGCGCTGCTCCAGTACGCGGCGGCCATGATCCTGACCGGCCAGGCCGAGGTCGCGGTCATCGCCAAGGCGGACAATCTGGCCACCGGAATGGGCCGCGCAGCGACGATCGAGTCGATGGCGACGATCGGGCATCCGGAGTTCGAGGCACCGACCGGCCCGCCGATCCCGGCGCTCTACGCGCTCATCGCAGCCCGCTACTACCACCGCTACAACATCAAGCCCGAGCATGTCGCCGAGGTCGCCGTCGTCGACCGGATGCACGCCGCACTCCATCCGACCGCGCAGTTCCGCTCTGCGCTGACCGTCGACGACGTCCTCGGCTCACGCCTGATCGCGGACCCGCTGCACATGCTCGAGTGTGCCCCGGTTTCCGACGCGGGTGCCGCGATCGTCATCACCTCGGCAGCACGAGCGCGAGATCAGCGCCAGCCCCCGGTACACCTGCTCGGCATGGGCGAGTCGCACCCGTTCGAGCATGTCTCCCAGGCCGCCGAGCTGATCGAGACGGGGGCGGTGGAGTCCGGCAGGGCCGCGTTCGCCGCAGCGGGCTGCCGCCACGATGACATCGACGTGGCGATGGTCTACGACGCCTTCGCTTTCATCCAGCCTATGCAACTGGAGGATCTCGGCTTCTGCGCCAAGGGCGAGGGCGCGGAGTTCGTCGCGGCCGGCAACACCCGGCTCGGTGGGCAGCTCCCGACCAACACCCACGGCGGCGTGCTGTCCCACTCGCACGCCGGCAAGCCCAGCTCCCTCTTCCTGCTCACGGAGGCGGTGCACCAGCTGCGTGGCCAGGCCGGCGACCGACAGGTCCCCGGCGCCCGAACCGCCCTGGTGCACGCCGAGGGCGGCATCCTCGCCTCGCACTGCACCGCGATCTTCTCCTCGGAGGTACCCGCGTGAGCGCACCGGCCGCGAAGCCCCTGCCCGTGCCCGACCAGGACAGCGCCGGATTCTGGAGCGCCGCCGCGGAGCACCGGCTTGTGGTGCAACACTGCGACGACTGCGACGCCGACCAGCTCTTTCCACGGCTGATCTGCACACGCTGCCACGGACACGCGCTGCGGCTGCGACCCGCCGCCGGCACGGGCACCGTGTATTCGTGCACGGTGGTCCGGCGCGCGCCCAGTCCGGCGTTCGCCGCGGACGTACCCTACGTCGTCGCACTCGTCGAACTGGCCGAGGGCCCCCGCCTGATGGCGAACATCGTGGACTGCGTCCCCGATGACGTGCACATAGGCATGACCGTACAGGTGCGGTTCGACGACGTGGCCGAGGGCGTTTCGTTGCCCCGGTTCCGGCCCGTGGCTGCGCCATGAGCGTGCCGTTGCTGTTGGAGATGGCGGCCCAGGCCCACCCCGACCGGCCCGCCCTGCGCACTCCCGACGGCGCGCTGCTGGACTTCGCCGGCTACCGGGACCGGGTGGCGGCGGCGGCGGGCCTGTTGCGGGAGCGTGGAGCCCAGCGCGTCGTGCTGCTCTGCGAAACCACCGCCGCCTTCCCGGTCGCGCTGTTCGCCGCCGCGTGGGCCGGCCTCCCGTTCGTGCCCGTCAACCACCGACTCCCCGCCGACCGGATCCACGAGTTGCTCGAACGGTTGCCGGGTGCCTGCATCGTCCGGGGTGCCAGGGTCACCGTGCCCGCCGGTATGGACGCGGTGAACGAGGCTGAGCTGATCAGCGCTGCGCCATCCGGCGTCGAGCACGACGAGGACGACCGTGCCGACGCCGAAGGCACCGCGGTCGAACTGTTCACCAGTGGCACGACGGGACCGCCCAGGCTGACCTCACTCACCCACGCCAACCTGTTCAGCTACGTCACCAACACCGTCGAACTGGGTGCCGCCGCCGAGGACGAGGCCCTGCTGCTGGCCACACCGCCTTTCCACATCGCAGCCGTGGCCGCGGTGCTCACCTCGTGCTACGCGGGTCGCCGACTCATCCCATTGGGCCGCTTCACCCCGGAGGATTGGTTGCGCGCCGCAGCCGCCGAGCACGCCACCCACGCCTTTCTGGTACCGACGATGCTCGCACGGGTACTCGACACGCTGCACCGGACACCGGACCGTCCGGCGCCCGCCCTGCGCAGCCTCTCCTACGGGGGTGCGCGAATGCCCCGGCCCACGATTGAGCTGGCGCTGCGCGCCTTTCCACACACGGATTTTGTCAACGCCTACGGCCTGACCGAGACCAGCTCCACCATCGCGGTGCTCGGCCCCGACGACCACCGGGCCGCCGCACTCGGTGACCCCGTCGCGCTGGAGCGCCTCGACTCCGTCGGGCGGGTACTGCCGGGCGTAGAGGTGCGGCTCGTCGACACCGCTGGGGAGCCGGTCCCACCCGGAGCCAACGGCGTGGTGGAGGTGCGGGGCGCCCAGGTCGCGTCCAGCGGCTCGACCGGTGGGTGGCTTCGCACCGGCGACACCGGCCGGGTCGACGCGGATGGCTACCTGTTCCTCGGTGGCCGCAGCGACGACATCATCATCAAGGGCGGCGAGAACCTGGCGCCCGGCGAAATCGAGGATGTCATCCTGCGGCATCCGGCCGTGGCAGCCGTGGCCGTCGTCGGCCTGCCGGACTCCGAGTGGGGCGAACGTGTGGCCGCGGCGGTCGTGCCCCGTGTCGGCACTGCGGAGCCGGAGGCGATCCGAGAGTGGGTCCGCCGGCACCTGGGGTCGCTCAAGACCCCGGACGTGATCAAAGTTCTTCATGCGCTGCCGGAGACCGCCACCGGCAAAGTGCCGCGCGCGCAGGTACGTGAACTGCTGGAGTCCCGGCAGTCGACCGCGGAGGTGATCCGATGAGTACAGCGCCGGCCCTCCCTCCGGTTGAGCAGGTCCTGCCCGGTATTTGGGCGCTGCCGCTGCCGATCACCGGCACCGGCCTGGCGTACGTACGCGTCTACGCGATCGAGGCCGATGACGGCTTCTACCTCGTGGACGCCGGATGGCCGAGCCCGAGCGCGTTGGACCTGCTCGCCGCCGGACTCGCCGCCGCCGGTGCCTCGCTCGCGGACCTGCGCGGGGTCCTCGTCACGCACATCCACCCCGACCACTACGGGCTGGCGGCACGGATCCGGGAGGCAACGACCGCATGGATCGCACTGCACCCCGCCGAGGCCGCGCTGATCGACGTCCGGTACAGCACCGAGAGCAAGCTCGGCGCCAGTATCCAGCAGTGGTTGCACGCTGCCGGCGTGCCGCACAGCCGCAGCGAGGAACTCAGTGCGTCAATGCTCGCCGGCCCCGGCGACATCGGCATCTGCCACCCCGACCTGGAGCTGCGACACGGCGACCGACCGCCGATCCCCGGACGGGAGGTGGTCGCCGTGCACACGCCCGGACACACCCCGGGTCACCTCATGTTCGACCTGCCGGCCGAGAACGCGGTGTTCGCCGGGGACCACCTGCTCTCCCGGGCGACGCCGAACATCTCGTTCGGACCGCTGTCCGACCCCGATCCCCTGTCGGACTACCTACGCTCGTTGCTCGCGGTGGCCGATCTCGGTCCACGGACCGCCTTTCCCGCCCATCAGCATGCGATCCCCGACGCGGCGAGCCGGGCCGAGGAACTTGTGCGCCACCACGACGATCGGCTGCAGGAGGTGCTGATGGTACTGCGCAGCGGAGCGGAGACCGTGCACGAGGTGTGCGGTGAGCTCGCCTGGCACCACCGTCTGGAGAGTCTGCCCGCCTACCTCGTCCGGGCCGCGCTCGGCGAGACCCACGCGCACCTGCTGCGACTCGCCACGCTCGGTGCGGCCACCGTGTCGCCCGGGCCACCGCAGCGCTGGGCTGCCGTGTCCACGCGGGGGACGGGATGAGCGCCACGATCTGGGTCGTGGGGGCGGGCGGCATCGGCGCCAGCATCGCCGCCCGGCTCGCCGGGGCCGGTCAGCAGGTCGTGGTGATCGATGACTGGGCCGAGCACGTCGACCGGATCCGCGAGCACGGGCTCACGCTCGAGCACCCGGGCGGTGTGCTGCACACGCGGCCCGCGGCGATCCTGTCGTCCGAGCTGTCTGAGCTGTCCGTGATCGCCGACACGGCACCGCCGGACCTCGTACTGCTCGCGGTGAAGTCCGACCGTACCCGCGAGACCCTGCTCGCGGTGGCCGACCGGCTGCCGCCGGGCTGTCCGGTGCTGTCGCTGCAGAACGGCCTGAACGAGCCGGTCATCGCCGACGTGGTGGGCCCGACCCGTACGGTCGGTGCTGTCGTCCGTTTCGACGGCGCGCTCGCCGGCCCCGGTCGAGTCACGCAGCAACGCTCCGACGGGGACCTGGTCATCGGGGCGGTGGACCGCGCGGCGGCCGGCCTCGTCGCCGGGGTCGCCGACCAACTCCGTACCGCGCTGCCGGTGGTCGTCTCCGACCGCATCTGGGCCGACCTGTGGAGCAAGCTCACCCGCAACTGCCTGCTGAACCCGGTGTCCACGCTGGTGGGGCTGGGCCTGGGGCGGATGGCCGCGCTTCCCCCGGTACGCGAGGTCTGTCTGCGAACCGGGCTCGAAGTGATCGCGGTCGCGCGCGCCACCGGCGTCGCCGTCGAGCCCGGGATTCTCTACGGCACCGATCTGGACCGGCTGTTTGCCGGCGACCCCGCCGCGGTCCGGGATTTCCAAGCCGCGTTCGAGCGGACCTACGCCCCGTTCCCCGACCTGAAGCCGTCGATGCTGCAAGACGCCGAGAAGGGGCGCTCGGTCGAGGTCCGCTGGCTCAACGGCGCGGTGGTCGACGCCGGAGAGCGGGTCGGGGTCGCCGCACCGCTCAACCGGGCACTGACCGAGCGGGTGGAGGAGTTGGTTCGCGGCGTACGGACGCCGGGGACGCACAACCTGGAAGGGCTGACATGAACACGGAAACAGCGGGTTACGCCCGTCTTGTCGAAGCGCTCAAGTGCCTCGGCGTACGCGAGATGTTCGGTGTCATGGGCGTGGGCAACATGCACATGATCGGCGAGTTCCGCAAGGGTGGTGGCCGGTACGTGGCGACCCGGCACGAAGCGGGCGCAGTGAACATGGCCGACGGTCAGGCACGTGCCACCGGCGGGCTCGGCGTGGCAACGGTGATCCAAGGCCCGGGCCTGACGAACGCGCTCACCGCGCTGACGACCGCGGTCCGCTCCGCCTCCCCGGTCCTGGTCGTCACCAGTGAGCTGCCTGTCGGTCGAAGGCCCACCGGGCAGGCGATCGATCAGGAACCGCTCGTTGCCGGCACGGGCGCCGCGTACCTTCGGGTTACCGAGACCGATCCGGGGGCGACGCTGGTCGAGGCGGCCGAGTTGGCCATGCGTGAGCGCCGCCCGGTCGTCGTCAGCGTGCCCGGCTCGGTGCAGCAACGGACCTGGGCGCCGGTACCCCTGACCCGACCGACGGTGCCGCGGCACCGGGCACCGGTCGACGAGGGCGACGTGGTACGGCTGGCCGAGTTGTTCTCCGCCGCGACCCACCCGGTCGTGGTGGCCGGCCGAGGCGCGGAATGGTCCGGCGCGGGGGACGCGGTGGCGGCACTGGCCGAGCGGACCGGCGCCCTCCTCGGGACCACCGCGCTGCTCAAGGATCGATTCCACAGCCACCCGGCCGACATCGGCGTGGTCGGTGGTTTCTCCCACCCGCTGGCCCGTGAGCTGCTGGGCGCGGCGGACCTGGTGGTCGCGCTCGGGGCGTCGCTGAGCGTGTGGACGATAGCTCGCGGCGGACTCTTCCCGCACGCCACGTTGGTGCAATGCGACAAAAACGCGGACGCCATCGGCGCGCAGGCCCGGCCGCACCACGGGATAGTCGCCGATGTACGGGATTTGGTCGAGTCGCTCCTGCCTCGGCTGCCGGAGCGCGGCGCGGCACCGGCGCGGTGGGCCGCCGAAGGCGCCTTCGACCGACTCGCCCAGCGGCGGCCCGAGGAGGGGTTCACCGACCGCAGCGGCGACGGCAGGATCGATCCCCGTACCGCGTCGATGGTTCTGGACCGGGAGTTGCCCGCGGATCGGGTCCTGACCGTCGACGGTGGGCACTACATCGGTTTCCCCACGGAGTTCATCACGGTCCCCGAACCACACCGGTATCAGTTCACCCTCACGTTCGGCGCCATCGGCCAGGCTCTCGGCGTGGCAATCGGGGCAGCCGTCGCCCGGCCGGGTCCCTCGCACGTCTGTGTGATCGGCGACGGCGGGCTCGCCACGTCCATCGCCGACCTCGACACGCTGGTGCGGGAGGCCATCCCGCTGCTCGTCGTAGTGTTCAACGACATGGCCTACGGCGCAGAGATCCACCACCTACGCCACGAGGGACTGCCGGACGACATCGCGCGGTTCAGCGGTCCGGACATGGTCGAGGTAGCCGCCGGCTTCGGTTGCGAGGCCCGGCGCGCCACCACCGCCGGCGAACTCGCCGACGCGATCCACGCCTGGTCCGGCGAGGCGCCGATGGTGATCGACGTGGCGATCGACGGTGAGGTGCTGGCACCCTGGTACGCCGAGGTGCTCGATCCGCCGCAGCGCGTCACCACGCGTACCGGCTGAGAAGGTACCAGCACTCGGGCGGGGCGGGCACGGTCATGGCTTCGCCGAGCCGGCCGTGCCCGACTGCCGAACCCGCTCGCGCAACACCTGCTTGAGTACCTTGCCGGCCGCGTTGCGCGGCAACGCCTCGACCACCTCCACCCGGCGCGGGCATTTGAAGTCCGCCAGCAGTTCCCGGCAGTGTGCGATCAGGTCGGCGGGTGCCGGCAGCGAGCCGTCGAGGCTCTCCCGCAGGACCACCACCGCGTACACGTCCTCGCCGAGCCGCGGATGCGGCACACCGATCACTGCGGCCTCGCGTACCGCGGGGTGGGCGTGCAGCGCCGCCTCCACCTCCGCGCCGGCCACGTTGTGCCCACCGCGCACGATGATGTCCTTGCGCCGGTCGACGTGGTACAGGAAGCCTTCGTCGTCGACCCGGACCACGTCGCCGGAGCGCAGCCAGCCGTCGAGGAACGCCGCCGCGGTTGCCTCCTGGTCACCGTAGTAGCCGACCATTATGGACGGTCCTCGCAGCAGGAGTTCGCCGGTGCCGCCGGGTCCGACGTCCGCGCCGTGCTCGTCGACGACCCGCACCTGGGTGAACCGGCCGGCCCAGCGGTTGCCGATCGACCCGAGCCGGGCCAACGCGTACTCCTCGGGCAGGTAGCACCCGCCCGGACCGGCCTCAGTGAGCCCGTAGGTGTGCATCAGCCCGGCCGAGGGCACCGCGGCCCGCAGTTGTTGGATCAGCGACGCGGGCATGCTGGCCCCGCCGTAGTCCAGGATGCGCAGGGTTTCCAGGGATGCTTCCGCGATCAGGGGGCTGTCCAGCCAGAACGCGTAAATCGACGGCACCGCGACGTACACGGTCGCTCCGACCTCGGCGATCAGGGCGAGGCTCGCCGCGGTGTCGTAGTCGTCGACAACGACACAGGCACCGGCCGACAGGCACGACAACGCGTTGAAGTGCAGGCCGGCCCCGCTGGTGACGGGAAAGGGGCTTTGCAGCACGTCGTTCGGGGTCAGACGGAAGGCATCGCTCCAGCCGATTGCGGCGGCCAGCGACGAGCCGTGTGTGTGCAGGACCCCTTTCGGCCGCCCGGTCGTGCCCGAGGTGTAGAGCAGGTTGGCCGGGTCGGTGTCGGCCAGGCCGGCGACCGCCGGTACCGGCGCACCGCGCAGCGGACCGAGCGGATCGGTCGTGTTCAGCACGACGACATCGCAGGGCGCATCCCGCGCCCGGTCTTTGTGGTCCGGACCGACGAGGACCATCCGGGCCCCGCTGTGGCGCAGGATATGCGCTACCTCAGGCGGCGCGAGCCGCGCGTTCACCGGCACGTTCACCGCACCGAGCCGCAGCACGGCGTGGTAGATGATCAGCGCGTCGACGCCGCTGCCGTTGTCGAGGATCCAACCGACCCGGTCGCCGCGCCGGACGCCCGCCGTGGCCAGCCCGCCCGCGACCCGACCCGCCGCCTCGTCCAGTTCCTGGTAGGTGAGCGCTCGGTAGGAGCCGTTTCCGGAGCGCCCGACGACCGCCCTGGCATAAGGTGTGCGGGCCGTGCGGGCCGCCAGGAGGGACGGGACCGTGCGCCACGCGAACTCGGGTGGCAGTGGTATAGATCTCATCGGCCAACCTCGGTAATCCACTGCGTGGAATATACTTCCATGATCTGGCGAGACTCATGACTGGCAGGGGAGCCATGAAGAAAGATGCCAATACGCCGGCAGCCAACGAGCCAACCGCCGAGCGCGGCTCTCAGGCCATCCACCGGGCGCTGCAACTGCTCAAGTGCTTCAGCGTGGAACGTCCGACGGTCTCGCTGACCGAACTGACTCGGCAGACCGGGCTGACGATGCCGACCGTGCACCGGATGGTCAAGGCCCTGCAGAGCAGCGGTTTCCTGGTCCAGGACGCGGTGACCAACCGCTACAGCCTGGGGCCGGCCGTGATGACCCTGGCTCGGGTGATGATGCATCGCTCCGCGAACGAGGATCTGGTGACGGCAGCGATGCCCCACCTTGAGGAGCTGCGGTCGATCACCAACGAAACCGTTGGCCTGCACTGCCCCACCGCCGAGGCACGGTACTGTGTGGCGGAGCTCGTGAGCCGCCAGCCGCTGCGCCTCAGTACCGGCGTCGGACACACCTACGAACTCTTCATCGGCGCTACCGGTCACGCCATCCTCGCATTCTCCAAACCGGAAACCGTCGAACGCGTCCTCACCCGCCTCGAACACGCCGACCGTCGTGACTACCCCGAGTTCGAGATCCCGACCAGGGAACAGATCGAGGCCGAACTCGCCACGATCCGCCGCCAGGGGTACGCGATGAGCCTCGGCGAGGTGGTGGCGAACGCCACCGCCGTCGCGGCGCCGATCCTCAGCGACCAGGGCATCGCCGTGGCAGCGGTCAACGTGACCGGGCCCGCCGACCGGTGGACACGCCCGCTCATGGAGCAGCACACCTCCGACCTGATCAAGGTCGCCCGGCAGATCTCGGCCCGGCTGGGCTACCCCGACTGACCACTGGGCGGCCTGGCCGCCCGGCTCAGTCCGACGCCGGCAGGGGCTTGGCGGCCTTGACCCGCATGGGCGCACCGCAACAGGCCAGCGAGCCCTCGCCCTGCCGAGTACAGAGCACCTCCGCCGCGCACCGTTCACACTCGTATCGCTTTCCGATCAGGTTCATGCCTGCCTCCGACCACTCTCCAGCGGGGACATCGGTACCTCACAGCAGATGAGCTGCTCCGCGGGCGGGCGCACGACCACGATCTCGGTGCCGCACCGCTCGCAGCGCACCCGGCTGCCGACGCGCACCTGTGCCCCGTCACGTATCTCCGCCATCGTGCTCCTCCTCGACCCCAAGAATCCGCTCACTGATCACGCCTCGATGGCGCAGCTCGTCGATCTCCTCGGGGTTCATGCCGAGGCTCTCGCGCAGAATCTCCTCGTTGTGCTCGCCCAGCAGCGGTGAGCGGAACCGGTGCGCCAGACGCACTCCGCTGCCGGAACCGAACCGGAACGGCCAGCCCGGGTACCGGCGGACCCCGGTCAGGGGATGCTCGAGCGCTTGGTAGTAACCGGTCGCCGTCACCTGTGGATCGTGGTACATCCCAGCCGGGGTGAGCACCTTGGCCGCGGGGATTCCCGCCGCCTGGAGCAGGTCAGCGGTGCCGGCCGGATCACGGTCCCGGGTCCAGTCGGACAGCCAGCGGTCAATCGAGTCGTGGGCGGCCCGGCGCCCGGCAAGGGTCGCCAGCTGTTCCGCCGGCAGTCCCTGCGGCTCCCCGACGATCCGCACCAGCCGCGTCCACTCCGCGTCGTCGCGGACGGTCAGCGCGAGCCACTCGTCCTCGCCGCGGCACGGGTACACGCCTTGTGGTGCGAACTCCTCCGACCGGGCACCCGTGCGCCCGAGTACCTCACCGGCGAGGGCATATTGGATCACCGGCTCCGCCGTCATCGCCGCGACCACCTCGGCCTGCACCAACTCGATCAGCTGACCGCGCCCGGTGCGCTCCCGGTCCCGCAGTGCGGCGATCACCGCCAGCATGGCGTGCATCGCGACGAGCGGATCGGCGTACCCGCCGGGGCCGAGCGGGGGGCCGTCCGGGTCACCGGTGATCCAGCCCAGGCCGCCGGCGTACTCGAAGGAGTTGCCGAACCCGACGAACTCGCGCCACGAACCCTCCAGCCCGTACCCCGGCATACGGACCATCACGATCCGGGGGTTCACCGCGGAGATCGCGGGATAGCCGAATCCGAACTGCTCGATGACCCGCGGCGAGAAGTTCTCGATGACGATGTCGGCGCCGCCGAGCAGGCGCTCGAACACCGCCCGGCCGGCGTCGGTACCGAGGTCCAGGGTCATCCCGCGCTTGTTGAGGTTGGTCGCCTGGAACAGTCCGCTCATCTCGTACCAGCGGCTGCCCTGCTGGGGGAACGCGGCGACGAAGCGGAACCCGTCCGGCCGGCGCGGGCCTTCCACCTTCAGCACGTCCGCACCCAGCGCGCCGAGCAGGCTGCCCAGGTACGGGCCGGCCCAGAAGGTGCCCAGGTCCAGTACGCGGATCCCGGCGAAGGCGTTCGGCTCGGTCACCGCGTCCGCCCGTCAACAAGCGTCGGAGCCGGCCCGAGCGGCTCGGCGGGGACGTCGCGCAGCCGAAACGGGGGGCCCGGGTGCACCGCCCCGTCGGGCGCGGGCACGAAGAAGCCGCGTTCCCGGAACGGAGGCAGGTCCGGCGCGGTGGCGCCGGTCGTTATCGGTGCGGCAGGTACGCGGAACGCCTGGCAGATCTCCACCGCGTCGACGACCGTCGTCGCGGCGAACCACGGGCGCACCGCCGCGTAGAAGGCCTCCATGTCCCCTTGGTCGTACCGCATCTCCACGTACCGGTCCGCGTATTCCGGCACGCCCAGCAACGAGCACAGGTCGTTCCAGTGCTGGCCGGTCAGGCAGTTCACCGCGACCATGCCGTCCTGGCAGCGCATCGGGCCGGGTATGTAGGCGGTGTAGCGGGTCTGGACGTACCCCAGTTCGACCAGGGTCTCGCGGCGCAGCATGTCGTACGCGACGGTGTTGAACACCGCTGACATCCGGTCCACCACCACGCGCACCGGAGATTCGTCCGCTCTGGATCGCCGGCCGGTGAGGCCGGCGACGGCGAGATACGTTCCGGCCGCGTACTCCCCGAGCCTGCCGCCGACGGGCACCGGGTCCCCCTCGACCCGCCCGCGCGGGGACACCCAACCCGCCGCGGCCTGGACCACCAGTTCCGAAGCCTGCCACGTCGCGTAGGGTCCGCCCGCGCCGAAGTCGAGCAGCCGCACCACCGTCCCGGCCCCCTCCGCGACGTCCGCCGCGACCCCTGGCACGGCGCCGAGCCCCTCGTCGACGAGGACCACGTCCGCGTTCGCGCACAGCCCGGCGGCCACCGCGCGACCGTCCGGTCGCGAGGGATCGAGGGCGACCGAGGACTTTCCGGCGTTGAGGTAGCGGAACAGGCCTCCCACCCCGGCCGTCGAGCCGCTCGGCGCGTACCGCCTCAGCCGGTCACCGGCCGGTGGCTCGATCTTGCACACCTCGGCGCCGAGCAGACGCAACAACCGGCCGGCGTAGGGAACGGCGATGTCTTGGCCGATCTCCACCACGCGCATGCCGCCCAGCGGCCCCTCAACCATTGACCGCCGGCCCCGTGAGCAGGTGCCGGATGTGGTTGACGGCCATGCCTGCTTCCGGCGAGGCCATGTCGTCGATGGTCCGTGGCCGGGCGAGCGGAACTCTGAAGTCCTCGATGACGTGGCCGGGGCGGGCGGCCATCACGATGACCCGGTCGGAGAGCAGCACCGCCTCGGAGATGCTGTGGGTGACGAACACGACCGTCTTGCGGTCCTGATCCCAGATCCGCAGCAGCTCGATGTTGAGCGTGTCCCGGGTGAAGGCGTCGACCGCGCCGAACGGCTCGTCCATCAGCAGGATTCGGCTGCCCGCGGCAAGGGCTCGCGCGATCGAGGCACGCTGCCTCATGCCACCGGAGAGTTCCCGCGGAAGTTTGTTCTCGAAGCCGGCGAGGCCGACCATCTCGATGAGCTCCCGTGCCCGTTTCTCGCTGTCGCGACGGTTCCGGCCGGCGATCTCCCCGGGCAGCATGACGTTCTTCAGGACAGTGCGCCAGGCCAGCAGTACCGGGCTCTGGAAGACCATCGCCACATCCGGGTGCGGCCCCTGCACCGGCTGTCCGTCTATTCTCGACCCACCCAGCGATGCCGGGTAGAGCCCCGCTATGATCTTGAGCAGAGTCGTCTTCCCGCAGCCACTCGGACCGACCAACGAGACGAACTCCCCTTCGCCGACCGCCAAGTCGATGTCGCGCAGCGCCATCACCCGCTCGCCGGAGCGCGTCTCGTACACCTTCGACAGCGCCTCGACGGTGATCAAGGCTTCGGGCACCGGCCGATCATGGGTTATCGGACCGCTGCTCTGCGATACCAACTCAGGCACGCCTTCTCCTCCCTGCGAATCCGCCAATGTCAGGTCAGCAGCCCGGAGACCGGGAAACGGAACAGCTCCGCCGCATTGCGGTAGGTGATCCGGTCCACCTCGTCCCGGTCGATGTCGCGGAGTTGCCGGTGCAACACTTCCTGTGTGTCCGGCCAGGTGGAGTCAGGATGTGGGTAGTCGGACTCGACCAGAATCCGGTCCACCCCGATCCGGTGCCGCTGTTCGAAGCCGGACGGGTCCTCCAGCGAGCTGAACCAGAAGTTGCGCTGGACGATCTCCGTCGGCGTGAACTCGTTACTGGCCCAGCCGCCGGCGTAGCCCGCGTGGTTCTGGTCGACGCAGAACCGGAGCCGGTCCAGCATCGAGGGCACCCAACCGATCCCGCTTTCGGCCAGCATGATCTTCAAGGTCGGGAACCGGACCGGAATCATCGAGTACAGCCAGTCCACCAGGGCGACGCTCGAGTTGAGCGGGAAGAGCACCGTACGGGTGTCCAGCGGTGCGTCCGAGGCGGCGCCGAGGATGAACGAGGCCGACCCGACGTGCAGGCAGACCACGGTGCCGGTCTCGGCGCAGGCCCGCAGCAGCGGATCCCAGTGTCCGGAGTGCACCGATGGCAGGCCCAGGTGCTCGGGGTTGTCCGGGAAGGTCACGGCCCGGAATCCGCGTTCGGCGTTGCGCCGGATGTACTCGGCACCCTCGGCGGGATCGCGGAGCCACGGAATCTGGCACGGAATGATGCGGTCCGGGTACGCGCCCGCCCAGTCCTCGAGATGCCAGTCGTTGTAGGCCTCGAACGCCGCCCGGCCGAGTTCCGCGTCACGGCTCATCGAGAACCGGTACCCGCCGAACCCGGCGAGCTTGGACGGGAAGCACAACGAGGCGGCGATGCCGTTGACATCCATGTCGCGGACCCGCTCGTGAATGTCCCAGCAGCCCTGCCGCATCTGGTCGAAGCGCTGCGGGTCAAAGCCCGCGTTGGTGATGTCGAATCCAACGGTCGCGTGCACGCTCATATTGGGCAGCAGCTCACCGTCGTACAGCCACGCCTGCTCCCCGTCGGCGTCCTCGACGATCCGGGGCGCCCGGTCCATGAAGGCGGCCGGGATGCGCCCCTCGAACGTGGTCGGGGGCTCGACGACATGGTCGTCCACCGAGATCACGGTGTAGTGCACCTTCCGCGGTTCCGGCTCGGGCAGCCGGCGCGGCACGTTCTGGGTTCGGGTTCCTCCGTCGGTAGGCGTCATGCTGTGTCTCCTCAGCCCTGCCAGTAGATGACCTTTTTCCGGAGCCAGCTGATGAGCATGTGAACGGCCATGCCCAAGATGGCGAAAATGATGAGCAGTGCGAAGATGTCCTCCGTGCGCAGCTGGGCCGAGAACTGCTGGATGAGGAACCCGAGCCCCTGCCTCGAACCGAGGAACTCCCCGGTCACCGCGCCGAGGATCGCGAAGACGAGCGCCAGCTCCAGGCCAGCGAAGATGTAGGGCAACGCGGTGGGGAGCCGGAGTTTGACGAACGTCTGCAGCCGCGAGGACCGAAGCGACCGCATCAACTCCTCGGACTCCACGTCCAGCGAGGTCAGGCCGACGTAGGCGTTCACCATGACCGGGAAGAACGCGAGGATCCCGGCGATGATCATCTTTGGCTGGGCGTCGAAGCCGAACCAGATCGTGAGCATCGGGACCAGCGCGATCTTGGGGAACGTCTGGAACGCGACGATGTACGGGTGCAGCACGCGCTCCACGATGGATGACGCTGCGAGCAGGCCACCGACCAGCACACCGAGGATCGTTCCGGCGGCGAACCCGGTCAGCGAGTTGCGCACGGTGTAGAGCAGATGATCGGTGTACCGGCCTTCTTGGATGTTGCGCACCAGCGCCTGGATCACGTCGACGGGCGGTGGCAGCACGAATCTGGACACCTCGAACCACTGCACAACGAGGTGCCAGACGGCCAGCACGAGCACCAGTACCGCCGGTGAGAGCAGCAGTTCCGGCCGCCGGCGCAGCAGGCTCGCCTTCTCGACGGGCCGGTCCATCAGGGCGTCGGCAGCACTACGGGCCGCTGCGCCCTCCCGCCCTGCCCGATCGGACACGGTCTGCGGAGTAAGACTCACCGCTCTCCCCCTCTGCTGCGCGGTCCGCGTCTCCACGGTCCTGATCGATCGGGACATCCGCATTGTGGAAGCGGTTTTCACGCTATCAACCTGGTCTTGCATGGTCAATAAACGGTTAATTCGAGTGAACAGAACCCGTCAACGACCGGCTGGGCCGCGACGGGCTTCTTGGGTTGGTCCCCACAGGTCGGCGGCCGCCGCGACCACGTCGTCGGCGGCATAGCCGTCGCTCAGCCGCCGCGCGAAGCGCGACTCAGCAAACGTCGCCGCGAGGGCCTGCGGCGTCCACCGGCCATCCGGGGCGTCGGCTGTCGCGGCCAGGACGGGCGGTGCCAGCACCCCGACCCGAGGGCCGTAGCAGATGAAGACGTTCCCGCTGACCGATGCGGCCGCGTCCGAGGCGAGATACACCACCAGCGGCGCGACATGCTCGGACGAGAGCCGCCTGGCGTCCTCGGGCCGGTCCGCGAAGATCGGCGAGGTCATGGCGGTCGCCGCCCGTGGACAGATCGCGTTGACCCTGACCCCGTACGCCGCGCACCCCTTCGCCGTGGACACGGTCAACGCCACGATTCCGGCCTTCGCCGCCGCGTAGTTGGGCTGACCGGCCGGCGCGTTGAGAAACGCCTCGGAGGCCGTGTTGACGATCGAGGCCCCGACGGCCCGCCCGGCCTTCGCCTCGGCCCGCCAGTACGCGGTGGCCCACCGCGTCGTGCAGAAGTGCCCCCGCAGGTGCACCCGCAGCACGTCGTCCCATTCCCGCTCGGACATCGTGAAGACCATCCGGTCCCGCACGATCCCGGCGTTGTTCACCAGCACGTCCAACCGGCCGAACACCCGCACCGCGGTGTCGACCAGCGCGCCGGCCTGTGCCAGGTCCGCGACGTCCGCGTGATCGGCGACCGCCTCGCCGCCGGCCGACACGATCTCGTCGACGACCTCGTCGGCGGCGGCGTCCACATCGTTCACGACCACACTCGCCCCCGCCGCGCCGAGCGCGAGCGCCTCGGCCCGGCCCAGCCCGCGGCCGGCCCCGGTCACGATCGCCACCCGCCCGGAGAGATCCACCGTGGTCACGACTCGCCTCCGTATCCCGATCCAGCCAGATCGAGCGCAACGGCCCGGCCGTGCCGCTCGAAGAGCATGTTCCACTCGGCGCGCGCGGACGCATCGAAGCGGCAAAATCCGTCGGCGGCCCGGGGACGCCACCACACCGGGTCGTCCACCTCCCAGCGCTCGGCGACGAGCACGCGTTTCCGGACCTTGTTCGTCGCCGTCATGGGAAGCGCGCGGGTGAGCCGGACAAAGCGGGGAATGCCCTTGGGCCCCAGGTCGGGCTGCTCGCGGAGCCACCGCTCAAACGCGGCGGGATCGAACGGCCGGTCGGCTCGCCAGTGCAAGGCCACCATGAGCTGGTCGCCAGCGGCGGGGTCCGGTACCGGATAGACGGCGAGGTTGACCACGTCCGGGTGGCGCTGCAACACAAGTTCGATCCCGGCCAGCGCCATGTTCTCCCCGTCCACGCGGGCCCAATCGCCACGTCGCCCGGCGAAGTAGAAACGGCCCTGCTCGTCACGGAAGGCCAGGTCCCCGGTCCAGTACCACCCGTTGCGGGTCCGTTCCCGTTCGGCCTCGGGATCGTCGTAGTAGCCCTCGAACGAGCCGAGACCGCCGGTGTTGACCAACTCCCCGATGCACTCGTCGGCGTTGCTGATCCGCCCGTTCTCGATCCGGGCCGGCGGGCATTCGCGCCCGGTGACCGGGTCCACCACCCGCTCCCCGCCGCTGCCTCGTCCCATGGCGCCCGGCGGGTCACCCGGGTCACGGGCGAGCGTCAGCCCGCCCTCCGTCTGCCCATAGTGGTCGAAGACCAGGCAGTCGAACCTGCGTCCGAAGGCGACGATGTCGCGTGCGGCCGCTTCGTTGCCGAAGACCGCCCGCAGGGTGCTGTCGGCATCGTCCGGGCGCTCGGGCTGGGCGAGGATGTAGCTCAACGGCTTGCCCACGTAGTTGGCGTACGTCGCGCCGAACCTGCGCACGTCGGCCAGGAAGCCGGATGCGGAGAACGACCGGCGCAGCGCCAGCGCGGCACCGGCGACGAGCGCGGGGGCGAAGCCGGCGATGATCGCGTTCGAATGGAACAGCGGCATGCAGATGTACGCGGTGTCCTCGGGGCCCAGCGACACCCGATCGGCGACCTTGTTCCCCCGCCGGACGATGGCCCCCTGCGAACAGCGCACCGCCTTCGGTTCGCCACTGGTGCCGGAGGTGAACAGGAGAAGGTACAGCGAGTCGGGGCGTACCGGCGGCGCGGACCCGGCCGGGTGGTCCGGGATGTCGATCCGAGTGGCATCCAGAACCGGTACGCCGAGGTCGATCCCGTCCAGCCGCGGCTGCAGAGCGGGCTCGGTGACCACGACCTGGCAGTCCGCGCGGCGGGCGTCCCGGGCCAGCCCCGCGGGTGAGCGGGTCGCGTTGAGACCGACGACCGTCGCGCCGCACAGGGCCGCCCCGCAGAGCAGGAAAATGTGCTCAGGCGTCGTGTCGAGCAGGGTACCGATGTGGAACGGTCCCGGCCGACGGTAGGACATCAGCAGATCGGCCCACCGGTGGGCCTGTGTCACCACCTCGTCCCAGGTCCAGGTCCGATCCTCGAAGATCAGCCCGGTCCGGTGGTCGCCGGCCCTGGCGAGAACGAGATCGCGTACGGTCGGCCCGTGCTCGCTTCGCTCCGGACCGGTCATGACCGTTCCTTGGGCAGGCCGAGCAGGCGCTCACCAATGACGTTGCGCATGACCTCGCTGGTCCCTCCTCCGATGCTGAGCCCCCGGGTATCCAGGAACGCGTGCCGCCAATGCCGCGCGTCGGCCCCGTCGGTAAGGGCACCGCGTCCAAGCAGTTCCAGCCCGAACGCGGCCACCTCCTGCCGGTGCTCGACGCTGATGAGCTTGCGCACTGTGGGGTCCGGGCCCGCCGACCCCTCCGACTGCGAGTGCGCCGCGCGGAGCCCGAGCGCCCGGACCGCGTACTCGGCCGCCGCGAGCCGGCCCAGCCGCCCCAGCACGGTGGCGTCGGGGTGGACCGAGCGCGCCGTGGCGAGGATCCGGTCGAAGCCGCCGTCGGAGAAGGCCATGGTGCTCATCGCGGTCCGTTCCGCCGCCAGAGCGAGCCGCACCAACCGCCACCCGTCGTCGACCTCGCCGAGCACCATCGCGTCGGGCACGAACACGTCATCGAGAAACACCTCGTTGAACCGTGTCTCGCCGGTGATCTGCCGCAGTGGACGCACGTCGATGCCGGGGGTACTCATGGCAATCGCGAAACAGGTGATCCCACGGTGGCGCGGGCCGCCGCCGGTCCTGGCCAGGCAGAGTCCCCAGTCGGCCTCATGCGCGCGGGATGTCCACACCTTCTGGCCGCTCAGGCGCCATCCACCCGCGACCCGGACCGCCCGCGTCGCCAGGCCCGCCAGGTCCGAGCCTGCCCCGGGCTCGCTGAACAGCTGGCACCAGCGCTGCTCGCCGGAGAGGATCGCCGCGATCATTCGTTCGCGCTGCGGGGAGAGCGTGCCGTCAAGCAGTACCGGGAGCACCCAACGGGCGATGCCGAGGTCGGGCGGTTCGATTCCGTACGCCCGCGATGCGGTGAGGATCTCGGCCGCTTCGCGTGGCCCGACGCCGCGACCCCACGGAGGTGATAGTTCCGGGACGATGAGTCCCTCGGCGGCGAGTGCCGCCCGGCGGTGCTCCGGGGCCACCGCCGCACACCGGCGTACCGCGGCCAACGCCTCGGTCTCGCCCTCCCCGCCGTCGCCCGCCAGGGGGGTCGGCTCGGGCAGCCCGCCGGTGAGGCAGCGGCGACCGAGGTCGACGGCCTCCGCCGGCCCGGCGGCCAGCCGCTGGTTCACGACCGCCCGCCGCAGGTGCAGGTGCACGTCGTGTTCCCAGGTGAAGCCGAGACCGCCCAGGATCTGCAGGCATGATCCGGCGCCGGCGACCGCCAGGTCCGGCGCGAGGACGGCGGCGGCCGTCACCGCCACGCCACGGCGCGGACCGTGCCAGCTCCGCGCCGCCTCCCAAACCAGGGCCCGGACGGTCTCCCGTCGCACGAGGAGATCGGCGCACCGATGCTTCACGGACTGGAAGGCCCCGATCGGCCGCCCGAACTGCTCGCGGCTCACCGCGTGGGCCGCCGCGGTCCGGGTACACCAGTCCAGGGTCCCGGCCGCCTCGGCCGCACAGAGCAGACCGAGTGCGTGGGGAATGGACGTGGAGAGCCCCACCGGCAACAGTCGGTCACGACCCTGGCTGGCGTCGACAGTGCCGCTCGCCATCGGCCGGGCACCATCGAATGCCGGCTCGGGGCGAGTGACGACCTCCCCGCGCCGCAGCAGCAGCCACCGCTCCCGATCCGCGAGCGCGCGGACGAGGAGCAACTCGGCGTCGGCCGGACCGACCAGCAGCGGCAGGTCGCCCCGCACGCGCAGCCCGCCGTCGGGGGTCGCAATGAGTCGCGGTGCGCCGTCCACCGCGACGGCCACCCGGGCCCGCCCCGAGCTGATCTCCTCGCACAGCGAGGCCGCCAGCGGATGATCCAGGTGGTCGGCGAGGGCGAGGGTGGCGAGCAGCCCGGCGAAGTAGGAACCGGTGGTGAGCGCGGCGGCGAGTCGCTCGACGACGATGATCAGGTCGAGCGGGTCACCTCCTCCGCCGATCGGTTCCGGCAGGTGCGCGGCCAGCAACCCGAGCTCAGCGAGGCCGCGAACGGGATCAGGCGCCGGCCCACCCGTCAGCGCGGCACGCGGAAGCTGCGGGCCCGCGTGCCGCCGCGTCCACCCGTCCAGCGCGCCGGCCAGCAGCTTCCGCTCCTCGGCGCGCGCGTTGTGCGGTGGGGCAGCGGACATTACAGCAGCTCAAGAATCGTACCGGTGGCGAGCGCACCGCCGGCGCACATGGTAATGAGGGCATACCTTCCGCCGCGGCGCTCCAGTTCGTGCAGAGCGCTGACGATGAGCCGGCTTCCGGTGCTGCCGACCGGATGGCCGAGGGCGATGGCACCGCCGTTGACGTTGAGCCGCTCCGGATCGGCGCCGGTGGCGCGCAGCCACGACAGCGCAACAGCCGCGAAGGCCTCGTTCACCTCGAAGATGTCGATGTCGGAGAGGCTCAGACCCGCCTTGTCGAGCACCGCCGCGGTCGCCTCGACCGGACCGTCGAGCAGGAAGTACGGGTCGGTTCCGACCAGTACATGGGCGCGCAACCGGGCCCTGGGCCGCAGACCGCGTGCTTCGGCCGCCGCCCGGTCCATCCACAGCACGGCGGCGGCCCCGTCGGACAGTTGCGACGACGTTCCCGCGGTGTGCCGGGCGTCCTCGGCCAGCGGGCGAAGTCCGGCCAATGCCTCCCGGCTCGTCTCCCGTAGTCCCTCATCACGGGTGACGGGCGCGCCCCCGGCCGGGTCCGGCACGGGGATCACCTCCCGGTCGAACCGGCCTTCGTCCCACGCGCGGCGAGCCAGCTGCTGGGAGCGTAGCCCGAACGCGTCGAGATCCTCCCGGGTGAGCCCGCGGCGTTCGACGATGCGTTCGGCGGCGACGTACTGGGTCGGCATGTCCCAGGGCCAGCCGGGTGGGCGTGGCGTCTGCAGGCCCGCGGGCTTGTTGCTGTGCAACGGGACGGTACTCATCGACTCGACGCCGCAGCCGATCCCTATTTTGATCATGCCGGCGGCGATGAGCGCCGACACCATCGCATTCGCCTGCTGGCCCGACCCGCACGCGCAGTCGACCGTGACGGCGGCGACGTGCGCGGGCAGGCCGGCGCCGAGCCAGGCGTTGCGCGTGACGTTGCTGCTCTGCTCGTTGGCCGTGGTGACACAACCGCCGATCAGCTGCCCGACGTCACCGGGATCAACGCCCGCGCTGCTCAATACGGCGCGCAGCGGTGCGGCGAGCAGATCGGCCGGATGGACCCCGGCGAGCCCGGCTCCCCGTTTGCCGATCGGGGTCCGCAGCGCCTCAACAATGACCGGCTCATTCATGTCATTCCTGCTCCTTGAGTACCGCGGGGACGCCCGGCGGGCGGACCGGAGTGCTGTCGTCACCGATCCGCCCGCCGGCAACCGCATCAGAAGGACGGCGCCTTGTAGGTACGGGCAAGCTCTTCGATCGGTGCCGGATCGAAGTCCTTGGCGACGTCATTGAGCAGCGAGAGGTCGCGCCAGGCGTCCAGCGTGATGTTGCCGGGGACGAGGCCGGCGGCCTTCAGCGGCTCGATTCCACGGTTGAGCGCGTCATCGGACGTGAACCCCAACGACGTCTGGGGGTAGCCCGGGGGCCGCGAGTTCTTCATCCGCTCCTGGACGATGGCGAGCGCCTTCTTGAACGCTTCCTGGTCGTTGTCGGCGGCGGGCTTGGATTCCGGGTACAGCTTGAGGGCGATCGCCGTGGCCTTGTCGGGCGCCGCGAGCGCGAACGTGTATCCCTTCAGGAGCGCACGGAGGAACCGCTTCAGGACATCCGGCCGCTCCTGGATCATCTTGTGCGTCGCGACGAGTGTTCCGGGCGGCAGCAGATCCTTGTCGAACTTGGTGTCGAGTCGGTGGGAGGGCAGGCCTGCGTTGGTGAAGGCGATGCCGTCGCTGTCGATGCCGCACCACGAGTCGATCTTCTTCGAGCGCAGTGCCTCCGCGACGGCCGCGAGCCCTGAGTTGATCGGTACCTGTTCGATCTGGTTCGCTGCGACGCCGTCGAGCCGAGCCGACTCCAGGCAGTAGATGGCCGTCCCCGTGCCGATCGAGGTTACGCCCATGCGTTTGCCTGCGAGGTCGGCCGGTGACTGAACGGGGCCGTTGTCGGGAACGTAGAGGCCGATGTTGGTGAAGGCGGTGAAGAACACCGACTTGGTAACTGGCTTCTTGCCCGCGAACACGACCTGGCTGAGCGTCGCCGGCACGCCGACGTCGAAGCGGCCCGTCTCCATCTGAGCCAGGGCGATCTCACTATTGGTCTGGCCGCTGGCCTGGATCGTCACGTCCAAGCACTCCTCGGCGAAGAAACCGAGTTCCTGTGGCACCTGGGCGTACCCCACGGAACCCAAAGTGACGCTCGCGGCGGCGAGAACGTAGTTGACCTTGTCGACGGACTTGCAATTCGCCGTGCTGCCCGCGGTGCTGTCCGCACCGCCTTTTCCGCAGCCCATGGCGCCGCCGGCGACCAGCACGAGGCAGATCAGTCCGCCTGCGGTACGCCAACGCCACCTTCGAGTCACGGTCATAACGATCACCTCCTCACTCCACATACTGGATGTGGCTTTCACATTGCAGAAGCTATGGGCGTCATGACAGGGGTGTCAAGGCCCCACTTTCCCTATTGACAGATCTGCAGCCGGGCGGACCCGCGAACATGGGCGCCGCGGTCGTTGCGGCCTTCGAAGCGCACGGTCACCGTCGTCCCGGCGTCCGCGGCAGTGCTCTGCACGACCTCGCCGGTGAGTCGCATGATGTCTCCCGGGTAGTTCGGCGCGCCGAGACGCAGGTCGATCTCGTGCAGCACCGCCCTCGGGCCGGCCCAATCCGTGAGGTAGCGACTCACCAGACCCGCCGTGGTCATGATGTTCATGAAGACGTCCGGTGAGCCCGCCCGCACCGCCGCGTCGCGATCGTGGTGGCCGGGGTAGAAGTCGCGCGAGGCGATTGCCCCGCACACGATCAGCGTGGTGGTGACCTCCACGTCCAGCACCGGCAGTTCCTGTCCCACTTGGGCGGTCGGCGTCCCCGTCACAACGCACCTCCTGGTCGGCTACGCGTGGCGAGAGACCGGCCCAACCCCGCCAGGTGCTCGGCCGCCGCACCGAGGGTGAACTCGAGCGTCTTGAACCTGAAGAAGTACCGATGCAGCTGGTAGTCGAGATCGATGCCCACCCCGCCGTGCAGGTGGTGGGCCGCGGAAATGATCCGGTGGCCGCCCTCGGCGGCCCAGAACCGCGCCACCGACACCGCGTCCCGGGCATCCTCCCCCTGGTCCAGCAGGTTGGCGGCCTTCCACATCGTCCAGGTCATCGCCTGGAGATCGATGAATCCGTCAGCCACCCGGTTGGCGACCGCCTGGAAGGAGCCCAGTGGGCGGCCGAACTGCCGCCGCCGGGTGGTGTAATCGGCGGTGAGCCGCAGCGCCGCCTTGGCCAGACCGCAGATCTCGGCGGTGCTCAGCACAAGGTGATGCAGCCGGGCCCGCTCGAGCAGCGCGATACCGGCCTCGCCGGCGAACACGTCCCCGTCGCGCAGCAGCGGCCCCTCCACCGCGACCCGGGCGCAGACGTCCACGCCACTGGTTTCCACCGGCTCCACGACCACCCCCGGCAACCTCGGCTGGAGCAGGACCGCGAACCGGGCACCATGCGGATCGACCGCGGCGACAAGCAGACGGTCGGCGATCGTGGCGTACGGCACCACCGGCAGGGTTCCGTGCGCTGTCCAGCCGCCCTCGACGGGTTTGAGTGCGATGGGTCGCACGGCCTCCTGCGCGCCCGCCACCGACGGGATCACCAGTGCCCGTCCCGCCGCGATCTCGGCGAGGAGCCGGTCGGGCCGCAGCGCCGCGGGCAGGCCGGCCAGCGCCAGGGCGGCGGCGAGTACCCCCGACAACGGCGCCGGGGCGACGCAGCGGCCGGCCTCCCACGCGACCAGGCCCGCTTCCACCACGCCGCGCGCGGCCCCACCCACGTCCTCAGGCAACGCGATCCCGAGCAGCCCCGCGCCGGCGAGCACTCGCCACAGCTCCTCGTCCCAGTCGGATCCGGACGTCTGCCGCGCGGCCAGCCGCTCGGGCGTGACGAGGTCACTGAACACCTGCCGGGCCAGCTGCGCCACCGCGGTCTGGTCCTCGTCGAACGAAAAGTCCATCACTCTCCCCGCTCACGCGGCCGCCGCGGCCGGAACCGCAGCGTCACGAAGTCGACCGAGCCGACCAACTCATCCGCGTCGTCGGTGTAGCGCATCTCGGTGGTGATGAAGTAGCCCTCACCGAGTGCCGTCGACTTCCGTGGCGAGATCGACCGGATCGTTGCCTGGTAGCGCACCCGTTCTCCGACCGTGAGATACCGGGCGATGCGCAGCGTGCAGCCGGTCGCCACCACGGAGGTGTAGCCGGCGTCCGCGAGCTCCGCGACCAGTTCCTCTTCGGCGTTGCCCGACTGCTTCGGACTGGGGCACCGCCGGTCGTGATGCGTCCAGGACTGGAGCATGGCCGGCGGAGCGACTGTCTGCCGGAACGGTCCCGTGCGGGCCCGGTCCGGATCGGTGTAGGCGGGGTTCCAGTCGCTCATCGCCTGGCACCAATGACGGATCATCGGTTCGTTGACGGCATCCGGGGCGACCCGGGGCGACCCACTGGTCCGGCCGACGAAGGTCAACAGGCGGGTGTGCAGCTCGTCCACCACCGGGCCACCGGAGGCCTCCGGCCCGCGGTTCGGCGCCGTCATGCCCGCACCGCCGAGTGCAGACGCCGATCGACCCTGGGCATCCCGAGGCCGGCCCTGGCCACGATCTCGCGCTGCACCTCGTTCGTCCCGCCCCCGAAAGTGTTGATCACGGCGCGGCGGTAGGCGAACTCCAGCGCTCCCCAAGGCGAGTGCCCACGACTCGTATCCGCGAGCAAGCTCTCCGGGCCCACTACCTCCATGAGCAGCCGGTAGACCCGCAGCACCGTCTCGGTGCCGAACACCTTCACCGCGGAGGCGTCCGCCGGGTCCACCTCGTCGCGGCCGACCTCCCACGCCATACGGCAGTTGAGCAGGTGCATCGCCTCGACGAGAGCGTGACTGCGGGCCAAGTTGTGCTGTACCCACGGAATGTCGATGACGAGGACACCGTCCCGTTCCGTGGTGCCCGCCCACGCCACGACCTCCTCGTGCAGCCGGACAGCCAGGCCGCCGAACCCCGCCATCGCGACGCGCTCGTGATTGAGCTGGGTCTGCATCAGCCGCCAGCCGTCACCCTCCTCGCCCACCAACCCGTCGCACGGCACGCGCACGTCCTGATAGTGGGTGATGTAGGTGTCATAGGAGGCGAGGGTGCGGATGGGGGCCGCACTGTAGCCGGGCGACGCGGTGCCGACGATGAACACCGAGATGCCCCGATGGTCCTGGGTATCGGGTTCGGTACGCGCGGCCAACCAGATGTAGTCGGCCGTGGCACCCCGGCTCGTGAAGACCTTGGTGCCGTTCACCACGTACTCGTCGCCGTCCCGGACCGCCCGGGTACGCAGCGACGCCAGGTCGGTACCTGCCTCGGGCTCCGTGTAACCGATCGCGAAGTCGATCTCGCCGCGCAGAATCGCCGGCAGGAACCGCTCCTTCTGCTCGGGGGTGCCGTAATCCATCAGGGTGGGCCCGACCGTGTTCAGCGAGATCATCGGTATCGGTGCGCCGGCCCGCTGCGCCTCGTCATAGAAGATGAACTGATCCATCGCGGGACGCCCCTGGCCGCCGTACTCCAGCGGCCAGCCGAGGCCGAGCCAGCCGTCCGAGCCGAGGCGGCGAATCCAGGCGCGGTAACGCGGCCCGTGATCTTCCCATCGCAGGTCGGAGAACTCCCCCTCCAGGTGAGTTCGGAAGTACCGGGAGAGTTCGGCACGCAGCTGTCGCTGCTCATCGGTGTACGTCAGGCGCATGTGGACCGGCTTTCGACGAACGGCCTATCGTTGTGGAAGTTAACTCCGTATTGTGGAAGTAGCTTAGGAAGCCGTGACCCAGCCGTCAACCACGGCGCAGAGGAGAACGCATGCACCGCACCTTCGATGAGTACCGCACCGCGTACCGTCACCTGACCATGCAGCGCCGCGACGGCGTGCTCGAGGTGCGCCTGCACACCGAGGACGGACCGCTGGTCTGGGGCGCCGGACCGCACAGCGAACTCGGCTGGGCGTTCCGGGAGATCGGCGGCGATCCCGGCAACCGGGTGGTGATCCTCACCGGGACCGGCACCGAGTTCATCGCCCGGCTCGACGACAGCTGGGTGGGGCCGATGACGCCGCAGAAGTGGGAGCGCATCTACACCAACGGCAAACGCCTGCTCGCCGCGCTGCTCGACATCGAGGTCCCGGTGATCGCGGCGGTGAACGGCAAGGCGACCGTCCACGCCGAACTCGCCGTACTGTCGGACATCGTGCTCGCCACGCCGGAGACGGTGTTCGCCGACGCGCCGCACTTCCGCTTCGGCACCGTGCCCGGGGACGGCGTGCACGCCGTCTGGTCAACGCTGCTAGGCATCAACCGCGCTCGCTACTTCCTGCTCACCGGACAGCGGCTCACCTCGCGCGAGGCGAAGGAGCTGGGCGTGGTCAATGAGGTCGTCCCCGCCGGCGAACTCCTCCCCCGCGCCCACGCGCTCGCCGAGGACCTCTGCCGGCAGGACGACATCACGCTGCGCTACACCCGGGAGGTGATGACCGAGCCGTTGCGGCGGCTCTTCGCCGAGCGGATCGGTCACGGCCTCGCCCTGGAAGGTCTCGGCGCCGCCGCTACCTGGCCCGCGGACTGACGCCTCACGCGGCATCCGGGTCGTGGTCCCCGACGGAGAGAGCGGGCGGCGGACGGTCCGGATCCTCCCGGTAGACCCAGTGCTGCTCGCAGCCGTCGTCCCCCTTCCACCGGCACCGGTGGACCTCGACCCGAAGCAGGTTCTCGTCGGCCGCCCGGTACCCCTCGAAGCACCCGGACTCGAACGCCCCCGTGTAGCGGGCGTTCTCCGGATGATCCTCGCTGTAGTAGACGCACTCACGGCGCCGGACCACACAGCGACCCTCGTCGTGCTCGGCGTAGAGCGCCGCCGCGTGCTTGGGTCCGCGGATGCTGTGCACCAGATCCTGGTACAGCGCCATCATCCGGGCGCTCCCCGCACCCTCCATGCCGTATGCCCGTAACAGCATCGCGTACCCGCGACCGCCGTACCGACGGCCGATCTCACGGGCGATCTCGGTGGCCTTCTCGACACCGACGACCTCCTCGGCGATGCTGTAGAACGTCTGGAAATTGTTCTCGATCTGCCGGCTCATGCTGTAGACGAGATGGTCCACGGTGAGTTCCTCGATCGGGATCTCGTACCGGTCCATCCGCTCCCGCTCCTGCGCCGTCAGCCGCCGCCCCGGGTAGAACAGCAGCGGATCGTTCGCGTACGGCTCCTGCATCCTTCGATCTCCTTCCGACACCGGAGCGAGTCCAGGCCTACTTCACCTCGCCGTCCGGGTGTGCCCGGACGAGCACCGCGTTGGCCTCGCCGATCCCGCCGCACATCGTCACCAGGCCGATCCCACCGCCGCGGCGGCGCAGTTCGGCGACGACCGTCATCACCAGCCGCGCTCCGGTGGCGCCGGTCGGGTGCCCGAGCGCGACGGCGCCACCGTTGACGTTGGTCCGCTCCCGCAGTTCGGCCGCCCGATCAGCATCGCCGCCGGCCAACCGCAGCGTGGTGACGAGAGGCACCGCCGCGAACGCCTCGTTGATTTCGATGAGGTCGACGTCGGCCAGGTCCACTCCACACCGATCCAGGACCCGCTGCGCGGCCACCGCGGGGATCGACGCGATCTGCGCCGGCGGCCCCGACACCGATGCGACCCCCAGCACCGTGGCGAGCGGGCGTAGGCCGCGCTCCCGGGCGACCCCGGCCGCGGCGACCGCGAGCATGGCCGCCCCGGTGCTGAGGCCCGGGGCGTTGCCTGCGGTCACCGTCGCACTGCCGTGCACGGTCGGCAGGGCGGCGAGCCGCTCCAGGGTGGTGTCCCGGCGCGGCGACTCGTCGGCACCGAGCGAGTACGGCCGCGCCGCGTCCGCCGGCGACCGGACCGGCGTGATCTCCACGTCGAACAGGCCCCGCTCGACCGCGCGGGCGCACCGCTGCTGGCTGCGCAGCGCCCAGCGGTCCTGCTCGGCTCGGCCCACCCCGTACCTGGCGGCCTCGTCGGCCGCCTGGACCGCTCGTGGCACCCCGGTGTGCGGGCAGGTGATCACGAGCTGATCACCAAGTTGGATGCTTCCCAGACGGTGCCCCCAACGCATACCGTCGATGAAGAACGGAACGGCGCTCAGGTTCTCCGCGCCGCCGGCGAGCGCGACATCGCTCTCCCCGCTACGAATTCCACGCGCGGTCAGGGCGAGTGCGGCCAGCGACGAGCAGCAGGCACGGTCGACGGTGTACGCCACGCCGTCCTCCGGGAGCCCCCCGCGCAGCGCCGCCTGCCGGGCAATCGAGCGATCAGAGCCGGGGAAGTTCACACCGAGGACGAGTTCGTCGACGTCCACACCGGCCAACCCGGCACGCTCCATTGTGGAGCGGATGGCGACCGCGGCGAGGGCGGGGATGGTGGCTTCACGCAGCGCGCCGCCGAACGAACCGATTGGCGTGCGCGCCGCCCCCACGATCACGACATCGCGATCAGACATGACGCTCCCGCCCCTGCCAGTACGGCTCCCGCAGCACCCTCTTGGCGATCTTCCCTGTCGATCCGCGCGGAAGTGCGTCGACGAACTCGATCAAGCGGGGTTTCTTGTATCCGGCCAACGTGGTGGCGCAGTGCTCGACCAGTTCCCGCTCCGAGGGCGTGGCTCCCGGCCGGCGGACCACGATGGCTTTGACCGCCTCCCCCCAGCGGTCGTCGGGTACCCCGATGACCGCGACCTCGGCAACGCCGGGGTGCCGCGCGAGAGCGGCCTCCACCTCGGCCGGGTACACGTTGTACCCGCCGCTGATAATCAACTCCCGCATCCGATCCACAATGGACAAATAGCCGTCACCGTCTCGCCGCGCCACGTCACCGGTGCGGTACCAGCCGTCCCGGAAGACCTCCCGGTCAGCTTCGGACCGCCCCCAGTAACCGGCCATCACGTTCGGACCCCGTACCCAGAGTTCGCCGGCCTGGCCGTCCGGCACATCCACCCCGTCCGGGCCGACGAGCCGCACCTGAATGGTCGTCACCTCGCGGCCCGCGGTTCCCAGCCGCGCACCGTTCGGGACGTGGTCCCGCGGCGGCAGCACCAGCACCGGGTGCGGCGCCTCACACGACCCGTAGACCTGGACGAAACGCGGCCCGAACACCTCGATCGCCTCCCCCAGCGTGGCGGGGGCGATCGGGGAGCCGCCGTATGTGATCGCCCGCAGCGACTCCGGGCCCTGCCCGCCCCGCCGGGCCACGTCGGTGAGTGCCGCCACCATCGTGGGGACGAGGAAGCTGTGCGTCGCGCGCTCTCGTGCCACGAGCGCCAGGAAGCGCTCCGGGTCCCAGGACCGCACCGGGAGGTTACGGCTGCCGCGGAGGAAGTGGGCGAGCACCTTCGATCCGCTGCCGTGCGCCATCGATCCCACGTGGAGCATCCCGTCGCCGGGCCGCGGGTCGATCTCGTCCGCGAGCATGTTCACGGTCGCCGCCAGCCGGCTGCGGTTCGTCGCGGTGGCCCCCTTCGGGCGTCCCGTCGTGCCGGAGGTGTAGAGCAGGAAGCTCGGCGCGTCGGGCGCGAGCGCCACGCCCGCAGGCCTGTCCACGGCCGCGGCGAGCGCTTCGTCGTAGTCGAGCCCGAGGCGGCCGGCGCCGAGCCGGATGAGGTGGCGCAGCTGTGGGCAGAGCGCCCGCAGTTCGGCCACGGACTCCTCCTCGGCGGCGTCGAAGACCAGGGTGTCGGCGCCGGAATCGGCGAGGATGAAGGCCCGCTCGTCGAGCGCCAGGCGGGTGTTGAGCGGGACCCGCACCCGGCCCGCCTTGGCGATGCCGAAGTCGATCTCGACCGACTCGAGCCGGTTCGGCAGCAGCATCGCGACCCGACCACCGGTCGCGCCGCCCAGGCCCACCAGCAGATTCGCCAGCCGGTTGGAGCGCCGCTCGACATCGGCGAACGTGGCCGTACGCTCGCCGTCGACCACGGCGGGCCGGTTGCCGAACCACGCCGCGGCGCGGGCGACCAGGGCATCGATCGTTACCATGTCGGACTCCCTGCACTAGCTGTGGACTAGACTTCCACAATATGACAACATCGGGAAGTGCCTCATGACCGATTGGCCGCGGCGGTCGCTCGGTGGCGGGACGACCACTGTGATCGCCTCACCGGACCGGACGACCGGACCGCCTCCGGGTTGCCCGTCGCGCCCCTGTACACCCCGCTCGACGTCGCCGACGGGCCGGACGAGCACCTGACCCAGCGTGGGCTCCCCGGCGAGTACCCGTTCACCCGTGGCATCCGGCCAGGCATGTACCGCGAGGGACTGTGGGTCATGGGCCAGTACTCCGGGCGAGCCTCACCGACCGAGACGAACCTGCGGATCCGCAGCCTGCTCGCCGGCGGGCAACAGGGCTTCTCCATTGCCCTCGACCTGCCGACCCAGAACGGGCTGGACTCCGACCACCCGCTCGCCGCCGGCGAGGTCGGCAAGGTGGGGGTGCCGATCGACACCCTCCGGGACATGGAGGACCTGCTCGACGGCATCCCGCTCGACCAGGTGTCCCAGATCCGGACCACTGCGAACGCCATCGGCCCGATCGCCGTCGCCCTGCTCGTGGCGGGCGCGGAGGCCCACGGCTACCGGCCGTCGGACTTCAAGGTGATGCTGCAGAACGACGTGCTCAAGGAGTACCTGGCCCGCGGCACGTACATCTTCCCGCCCCGCCGGGCGCTGGAGTTCACCGTCGACGTGATCGAGTACTGCGCCAGGGAACTGCCGCACTGGGAACCGATCGAGTTCTGCGGCTACCACATCCGCGACGCGGGCGGTTCGGCCGTACACGAACTCGCGATCGCATTCGCCAACGGGATCGAGTACCTCGACGCGGCCCTGCGCCGCGGCCTGCGACTGGAGGACTTCGCACACAACGTGTACCTCTTCCTCGCCGCACACATCGACCTGCTTGAGGAGGTCGCGAAGTTCCGGACGGCGCGGCGGATGTGGGCGCGACTCATGCGGGACCGTTACCGGGTCACCGACGAGCGCGCATGCGCGGCGAACATCTTCGTTTACACCCTCGGCAGCCTGCAGACCGCGCAGGAGCCGCTGAACAACATCGTGCGGATCGCCTACCAGGCCCTCGCGGCGGCATTGGGCGGAGTGCAGACGCTCGCCACGTCCTCCTACGACGAAGCCCTCCGACTCCCCGGGGAGCAGGCCGTCCGGGTCGCGCTACGGACCCAGCAGATCCTCGCCCACGAGACCGGGGTCACCCGGACGGCGGACCCGCTCGGTGGCTCGTACGCCGTCGAAGCGATGACCGACCGGCTCGAAGCGGCCGTCGCCGCGGAGATGGACCGCATCCGGGACAAGGGCGGAGCCCTGGCCGCACTGGAGTCGGGCTGGCTGCGTGACCAGCTCGACGACGAGGCGTACCGCCAGCAGATGGAGATCGAGGAGCGTCGTCGGACGGTCGTCGGCGTGAACCGCTTCGCCACCGATCAGGCGCCCGCCTTCGGCGAATTCGGGGCCGGCCCGGACGGCGACACCGAAGCCGAGCAGCGCGAGCGGCTCGCGAAGGTCAAGCGCGACCGGTCCGCGGGCGCCGTCGCCGACAGCCTCGCCGAGGTCGCGGCGGCGGCACGGCGCGGCGACAATACGATCCCATCGATCCTCGCTGCCGTCCGCGAGTACGCCACGGTCGGCGAGATCTGCGCGGCGCTGGCATCGGTATGGGGACGCGCCACCACGCGCTGATCACCTGACGTCTGATGGGAGTTCGAGGTGCCGATCGACATCACGGTCGTCGGGCGGGAGGGACCGACCCGGACCCACCGCTGGTCCGCCGCGGATACGCTGCTGTACGCGGTCGCGGTCGGCGCGGGCATGGATGACCCCACCAGGGAACTCGCCTTCACCACTGAGAACACCGCCGGTGTCCGGCAGCGGGTGCTGCCCAGCTTCGGCGTGCTGCTCGCCCATGCGCCGCTCCCCCGGCTGGGTAGCTACGACCCGGCCGGACTGGTGCATGCCGAGCAGTCCTTCACACTGTCCCGGCCGATCCCGACCGAAGGCACGGCGCAGGCCAGGACGCGGGTGACCGGTGTGTACGACAAGGGCTCCGGCGCGCTCGTCGTCACCGAATCCACCGCCACATGCCCCGATGGCGAGGTCCTCGTCACCGCCCGCAGTGCGGTCTTCATACGCGGCGAAGGCGCTTTCGGCGGCGAACGTGGCCCGCAGGACACCTGGCGGCTACCGGACCGCGCGCCCGACCGTGCCGTCACCTACCCGACCCGTCCCGAGCAAGCGCTGCTGTATCGACTCAGCGGCGACCGTAACCCACTGCATTCCGACCCGCAGTTCGCCGCCCGAGCCGGGTTCGACCGTCCGATCCTGCACGGCCTGTGCACGTACGGCGTGACCGGACGGGCTCTGCTGCACGAGATGGCCGGCTCCGATCCGGCACGCCTGCGCGGCATGTCCGGCCGCTTCACCGCCACCGTTTTCCCTGGGCAGAGCCTGACGGTGGAAATGTGGGCGCAGGAGAACACAGTGCTCTTCCGTACGCGCAGAGACGACGGGACCGTCGTGATGGACCGTGGCCGGGCGTGGGTCGAGAACACGAGAACCTGATTGGCTCACCGGTGGGCGCTCGGTCGCTTGGCGGGTCGTCCTTACGCCTGTGGCATGCTTACCTCGACGTTTCCGCCGGTAGCGACCGTCTCGTCTGCGAGTGGACGGGCACGTGAAGGAGGCGAACATGGATCTGATCAGCCTCCGGCACATCGCCGAGCGCGGCGTGACCTTCGAGCTCGACGACCAAGGGTTCCCGGTCCGCCCGCTGGTCGTGGTCGACCTCGACGATGCCGACTGGCGCGCTGCGCAGGACGCGGCCGCAGCGCTGGACGGGCGCAACCCCGTGCTGGTCGGCGTGGCGACCTCGGCGCTACCGGCTGCCTGCGCACCCCTGCTCGAGCGGATGACCTGCACGCTTGCCCCGGACGGCCCGGGCCGGTACTGCGCGGGGGACATCGAGGATCTGGGCAGCATCGCGGAGACGGTCGGCGCGGCGCCGTACGCCGCCGTGACCCTCGCCGAGCTGCTCGAGGTCAGCGCTCGGTGCTCTGTCGCCGACGGTCTGCTGCTGGAGTCGTTCGCCTACTCGATGCTGTTGGCCGGGCCGGAGTTCACCGCCTGGCGCAAGGGCACCCCGCGGCGCGACGTCGGGGACAGCGACGATCCGGTCGTGCTGGAACGGTCCGGGGACACCCTGGCGATCACGCTGAACCGTCCGGATCGGCACAACGCGTTCGGCCGCGCCATTCGTGACGGCCTACTGCGAGGCCTCGACGTCGCACGACAGGACCCGTCCGTTCGGGAGGTGGTTGTCTCCGGGGCGGGGCGGTCGTTTTGCAGTGGGGGCGACCTGGACGAGTTCGGCACCGCGCCGAGCGTGTCGGCGGCGCATCTCGTTCGCCTGCACCACAGCGCCGGGCACGCCGTACACCAGGTGCGTGACCGCGCTCGTTTCGTCGTGCACGGCGCCTGTATCGGCGCCGGCGTCGAGATACCCTCATTCGCCGGGTCCGTGGCGGCCCGGGACGATGCCTACTTCCAACTGCCCGAGCTGCGGATGGGGCTGATTCCCGGCGCCGGTGGAACGGTGAGCGTCACGCGACGGATCGGACGCTGGCGGACGGCATACATGGCGTTGACCAACCGGCGGGTCGACGTTTCGACGGCGCTGCGGTGGGGCCTGGTGGACAGCCGTGCCTGAGCCCGATCCGGTGGCGGACTGGGCACGCTCCGGGGCCATGGCGCTGACCGGGCGAGCCGACGGACCACCTCTTGTCGCACCGGGCCGGCCCGCAACCGCGCTGCTGAGCCACCTGGAACAGGTCCGTCGAAACGCTGTCCTGCGTACCGGCTCCGCACCGGCGCTGCCGGGATGCGAACTGCTGGGCGAGCGCGCAGCGATCGCCGGCCTCTCGCGTCGCGGGCCGTGGTCGTGCGGTGGCGCGTTCCGCGCTGTCCCCACCGTGGACGGATGGTTCGGCCTGTCCCTACCGCGTGACGACGACGTGGCGTTGGTGCCTGCCCTGATCGAGCGGCCGACCGTGGACTGCCCATGGGAGGCGATCGAAGCCTGGGCCGGAGCCATCACCACCGCAGAGGCGGTGTTCCGGGCCCGCCTGCTCGAGCTGCCGCACGCTGCGTGGCCGGCGGAAATCCGCACCCGACCCGGTGTGCTCGTCGAGCGGGGCGGCCGCCGCCAGCCGGTGGAGCGCCCGCTGATTGTGGATCTCACCTCGCTGTGGGCCGGTCCGTTGTGCGCTCACCTTCTCGGACTGACCGGTTGTGTCGTTGTCAAGGTCGAGAGCTGGAACCGCCCGGACGGCACCCGGCGCGGTCCGTCTCGGTTCTTCGACCTGCTCCACGGCGGCCACAGCTCAGTGGCGGTCGACTTCACCGATCCGCACGACCGCAATCGACTTGTGGCGCTGATGGAACGCGCGGACCTGGTGCTGGAGGGATCCCGGGCCCATGCGCTGCGGCGTCTCGGGATCCGCGCCGAGAGTCTCGTCGCCGGCGGCACCAGCTGGCTGTCCATCACCGCGCGGGGACGTGACTGCGAGACCGTCGGGTTCGGTGACGACGTCGCGGTCGCGGCCGGCGCGGCTGTCCAGCGAGCCGGCGACCTGCTTCCCGCCGGCGACGCCCTCGCCGACCCCCTCAGCGGTGCCGCCGCAGCGGCGGCGGCATCCAAAGCGCTGCTGGCCGACAACGCAGTCCTGGTCGACGTCTCCATGCTCCATGTCGTACGGGAGGCCGCCATCGGACCCCCCGAGCCACACACCGTGTGGCGCGACGACGGCGCCTGGTGGGTGGAGTCCGTCTCCGGCCGGCACCGCGTCGCCGGCCCCACGGCGCGCGATCCGCACCGCCGCGGGCCCGAACTCGGCGCAGGCAACGAGCTCTGGCTGCGGTGAACCTCCTGTTCCGCGACGTGGAGGTCGACGGCAACCGGGTCGACGTCCGGGTGAAGGGCACCTACGTCGTCGATGTCGGAGCTAACCAGAGGGCCGGCGACGAGGAACCTGTCACGGTCGTCGACGGCCATCGCGGCGTTCTGCTGCCCGGTCTACACGACCACCACGTGCACCTTCTCGCGCTCGCTGCCGCACGCGACTCCGTGGACTGCGGCCCCGCCGTCTGCGACAGGTCACGCCTCGCCGCCGACCTACGGGAAGCCAGGGGACCATGGGTGCGGGGCACCGGCTACCACGAGTCCGTAGCGGGACACCTCGACCGGCATGCACTCGATGAGCTCGTGCCCGACCGACCGGTGCGCATCCAGCACCGCAGCGGCGCGCTCTGGATGCTGAACTCGTCGGCGCTCGCGCTGGTGTCACATCTGCTCGACGACTCCGCCGACGTCGAACGAGATGCGCGTGGCGAGCCGACCGGGCGGCTCTGGAGGTACGACGCGCGCCTGCGGCCTGCCCTTACGCCGCCGGACCTCGACCTGGCACGGCTCGGTCGAGAGCTCGCGGACCATGGCATCACGAGCGTCACCGATGCCACGCCCGACCTGGACGCGGAAGCGGTAGCACTGCTCGCAGCGGCGCACGCCGGAGGCGACCTCCCACAACGCATCACGTTGCTGGGCGCGCCCACCGGCACCGCACTCCCGACCGGGCTCACGGCTGGGCCACGCAAGCTGCTGCTGCGCGACCACGCCCTCCCAACCTTCGACCAGCTGCGCGGCATGATCGCCGAGACCCACCGGACCGGACGAGCGGTTGCGGTGCACTGCGTGACCAGCGAGTCACTGACCCTGACCCTTGCCGTAGTCGAGGACGTCGGCACCGTCCCTGGTGACAGGATCGAACACGCCTCGGTCGTTCCACCGGGCCTCGCGCCCTGGATCGCCGACCTCGAGGTCGCGGTCGTCACGCAACCGGACTTCCTGCGCACCCGCGGCGACGACTACCTGCGTGAGGTCGACATCGCCGAGCAACCATTCCTCTACCCGTACCGTTCGCTGGTCACCTCCGGTGTGCGGGTCGCGGTCTCCAGCGACGCCCCGTATGGCGAACTCGACCCGTGGAAGGTGATACGGACGGCCGGTCAGCGGACCAGCATGCGGGGGCGAGTGATCGGCCCGGAGGAGTCAGTCACGACGGCTACCGCCCTCGCCGGCTATCTGTCCTTCCCCAGTGACCCAGGCGGTTCCATAAGGCAGGTTCGCCCCGGAGTCCGCGCCGACCTGTGCCTACTGCACGTTCCTCTGGCAGATGCCCTGAGGGACCCACGATCCGAGCTCGTCCGATTGACCGTGATCGGCGGACGGCTCCATCAGTAACTGTTCAGGTAGTTTCGGGGAGCCAGGTCCGTCCATTGTGGAGTTGGGTGAGGGTTTCGAGGGCGTTGATGCCGTGTTTGCGGGTGGTGGCGAGGTAGCTGCGGATGGCGCAGAAGGTTTCCGCGCCGGTCTCGCACAGCAGCCGGATCATGTCCGCCGCCCAGGTCCGGGCGGGTCGGTGTCGAGGATGCCGGCGAGTTCACGCAGGTGGTGGGCGCTGCAGAATTGGTGGGCCGTGCCGTAGCGGCGGTACGGGGTGTACCCGTCGTGCACGGCGACGCCAGTGAAGGCCGGTAGGACCCCGGCGGTGGTCATGGCGTCGTGGTCGCGGGTCGGGTGGACGGTGAACAGGGCGAGGGCCTCGGTGGACGCCGAGTGCACCCACGCGGACGTGCCGGCCACGCGTAGTCCGGTCTCGTACGCCAGACGTGCACAGGCCAACGGAGTGCCTGGCGCGCCGATGCTGCAGCGTCCGCCGACCTGGCGGTCTCTCGTCTACTCACGCTGAGTTGTCGATAGCGTCCGACGGCGCTCGGATTGCGGCAGAAGCGTGTGACCTGGGAGCATTTCGACGACCCTGCCGACGTGGTGTAGGTGGGCCAGCAGATCGATGAGCCCACTCGCGCCGGATCCATTGCCGCAGAGCGGATGATCGGTCAGGGGGTGGCCCCGGCTTTGACCGCGGCGCCCGCGATGACCACCTCCAGACAGTCGCGGAACAGGTCGTCCACGGTGCGGCCGGGGCGGAAGTACTCATCGTGGTGCCGTGGTGCCGTGGTGCCGTGGTGCCGTGGTGGCCGGTGGCCGCGATCGCCGGCGCCTGCCTCGTCGTCGCGCTGGCCGCGAGCCTGGTCCCGGCGGGCGTACTGGTGCGCCGGCGACCCGCCGACCTGGCGAGCACCTGGGAGTAGCGGCAGATAGAACGTCATCGCCGACGCGGCGTCATCCACCGTCAGCCGGACGCGTGCGACGAGGTCATCGGCGGGCATAAAGCCTATCGGGGCGAGGAGTGGGCGACGGTCCTGATCGCGCGTATCGCCTCGGCGACTCCACCGGACCATGGCGTGCCGTGACCTGGCAGTACCCACGATGCCTGAACGCTTTCGAGGTGGCGCAGCGACGCCAGCGCCTGGTGCGGATCGTCGGTGAAGGGTGCGGGTTGCGGGCCGCGCTGGCCGGTCAGCACATGCCGGGTGGTCATTGCGTCGCCGACGAAGATCGCGTCGGAGACGGGCACATAAATGGCGATGCTGCCCGGCGAGTGGCCCGGCACTGCGATGATGCGGGGCGCGCCGGGCAGGTCGAGCACCTGGCCGTCGTGCACGACGACGACCTCGGTGAGGTGGGTGGTACGAAGTCCGCCCTTGCGCATCGCGTACCAAAAGAAGCCGACCGTCGCGCCGAACTTCATGCGTCCCCATGAATTGTCGGCTTTGACCTCGCCTCGCGCACGGGCGGCGTCCGCCTCATGGACGTAAACCGGTACACCGTGATCGCGCCGGAGCCGCTCGGCGAACCCGAGGTGGTCACCGTCGCCGTGGGTGAGGACGATGCCCCGGATGTCGTCCACCGATCGGCCCATGTCGGAGAGTTCGGCCTGCAGGTCGTGCCAGTGTCCGGTCATGCCCGCGTCGATGACGGTCACGCCTTCGTCCGTGTCCACGAGGTAGGCGGCCACGATGTCGTTGCCGATGCGGTGCAGGTGCGGCGCGAGCCTCATCGCAGTACCTGCACCGGGATTGCTATCGTCAGCATGATAGCTATCCTATGTAGCCATCATGGCTATGGTCAATAGCCATGGATGCGACCCCGCGATCCGGAGGGAAGTGGCATGCCGACGCCTGATCGGACCTCGCTCGAAGCGATCGTCCAGGCCGGACGCGACATCCTGGAGTCAGCGGGTATCGCCGGCCTGACCATGCAGGCCGTCGCCGACCGGGTCGGCGTGCGCGCACCGTCGCTGTACAAACGTGTGCGCAACCGCGACGACCTGGTGCGCCTCATCACCGAAGCCACCGTCCGCGACCTCGGCGAACGGCTCGCGACGATCGGTGCCGGCACCGATCCGCGCCGCGACCTGGCCGAGCTGGCCCGGGCCTTCCGCGCGTTCGCGCACGCCCGGCCGATGGGCTACCAGCTGATCTTCGCACCGAGACCCGACCTCGGTGGGCCCAGCACCGAAGCGCTTACCCGCGCCATCGAGCCCGTGATGCAGGTGGCCGTGAACCTCGCCGGCGAACACCACGCCCTGGAGGCCGCGCGCACGCTCACGGCCTGGGCAAACGGATTCATCAGCATGGAACTGGCCGGCGCTTTCAAACTCGGCGGCGACATCGACCAGGCATACGAGTTCGGCATCGTCCGTCTCACCGACGCACTCGACGGACGGCCGCCGAACTGAACAAAACAGCCGCCGCGGCCCCGGGCCAACGGCGCTGACGCGCGAGCGATCCAGCAGCGAGCGAACAGCGCCTCCATGCCGGTAGAGAGTCACAGCATCCGGCGTGGTCGTGCACGCTCATGTCGCTGCCCGAGCGCGGTGTCGGCCGTTGAGGATCTTTCTGCGCTCTTGTCATGGCAGTGGTAGTACCGCAGCGCTGCCCGACCATGGCTCCCGGGCGGGACGAGTCGCGACCCGGCACCCTCACGCGCCGGTCAGGGCCTCGGTCGGGCTGAGCCGGGCGGCCCGCACCGCCGGGTACATGCCCGCGCAGGCGCCGATGAGCAGCGTGACACCGAGCCCGCCGAGCACCGCCCAGCTGGGCATGACGATCGCCCAGTCCTGCGACACCGCGTAGGCCGCCGACGCCAGCCCGCCGAGGAGCACGCCGGCACCGCCGCCGAGCAGCGACAGCAGCAGTGACTCGGTCAGGAACTGCAGCCAGATCTGCGACCGGGTGGCCCCCAGCGACCGGCGCAACCCGATCTCCGACCGCCGTTCCAGCACCGAGATGACCATCGTGTTGGCGACCCCCACCCCGCCGACGAGCAGCGCCACCGCGCCCAGCCCGACGAGCAGCCCGGTCAGCGCCTTGTCCGCCGCCGCCTTCGCCGCGAGGGCGTCGGACGGGCGGGAGACCCGGACGTCCTGCGGGCTTTTCGGGTTCGCCGTCCGGTCGAGCAGGGCGTGCACGCTGCCGATCGCGGGCTCCTGCGCCCGGACGTAGATGGTCGAGGAGAGCCGGTCGAAGGCGAACTCGGTCGCCGCCTGCTCCCAGCCGATGAACGCGACCACGTCGAGCTCCTCGGCGAGCGCGATCGGCTCCAGGATCCCGACGAGCGTGAACCATCGGCCGCCGAGCCAGATCTGCCCGCCGATGTTCGTGCCGCTCAGTCCGAGCCACCGGGCCGTCGTCGAGCCCAGCACGACCGTCCGGTACCGCGCGGTCGCTTCGGTGAGCCACGAACCGGACGCGACCCGCGCGCCGACGACGTCCGGCAGGTTCAGTCGGCTCGCCACGACCGTGATCCCGTTGGACTGAGCGGCCGGGATGCGATCGTTGCGGTACACATTGACGCCCTTGACCGCACCGATCGCGGTCACCGACTCGACCGACTCGATCCGGCCGATCATCGTCTCCGCCTCGGCGGGCAGCGTGACGTCGGAGCCGAGGGCACCCTTCGCCGGGGCGACGGCCAGCATGTTGGTGCCGAGCTTGTCCAGGATCGCGTTCAGGCCGGCCTTGCCGGAGCTGGTGATGCCCACGATCGACACCATCGCCGCGATGCCGATGGCGATGCCGAGCGCGGACAGCAGCACCCGCAGCGGGTGGGTCCGCAGTCCCGACCCGCCGACCCGGACGACATCGCCGAACGGCATCCGCTTCGGCGTCAGGGGTGCGCTCACGCCGCGGTCACCCGCCCGTCGTGCAGGGCGACCTGCCGAGGCAGGCCGGCCGCGATCTCCCGGTCGTGCGTGATGATCACGATGGTCGTCCCGGCCGTCCACAGCTGCCGCAGGATGTCCATGACGAGCTGTCCGGCGACGCTGTCGAGGTTGCCGGTCGGCTCGTCGGCGTAGAGGAGCCTGGGCTCGCTGACGATGGCCCGGGCGATCGCGACCCGCTGCCGCTCGCCGCCGGACATCTCGTGCGGTGCGTGCTCGAGCCGGTGCCCGAGGTTCACCCGGCGCAGCGCCTCGGCCGCCCGGTCCCGCCGGACCGGGCGGCGGACGCCGCTGTAGAGCAGTCCGTCGGCGACGTTGTCGAGGGCCGACACCCGTGCCGCGAGATGGAACTGCTGGAAGACGAAGCCGATGTACTGGGCGCGCAACGCCGACAGTTGCCGGTCCGCGAGCCGGGAGACGTCGTGGCCGGCGACGCTGACCCGTCCCGACGTCGGCCGGTCCAGCAGCCCGGCGACGTGCAGCAGGGTCGACTTGCCGGATCCGGACGGTCCGACGACGCCGACCAGCTCACCCGGTTCGATCGTCAGGGTGACGTCGCGCAACGCCACGACCCCGGAGCCGTAGTCCTTGCTGACGCCGGCCAGCTCCACCATCGTCATGCGGCCGGCACCTTGACCAGATCTCCGGCCTCGATTCCCGCTCCGGAGATCTCCACCCGGCCCTGGGTGAACAGCCCTGTCTCGACCTTCACGATGCTGGTGTCCTGGCCGTCGACAAGCTCCACCCCGTATCCGCCGTCCGCGAGCGCCAGCAGGGCCGTGACCGGAACCGACAGGACACCGGTGCGCTTGGCGACCACGATCTGCACCTGTACAGCGGGATCGGTCGCCTTCGCCGCCGCGGCCTGCTCGGCGAGGGAGACCGTCGCGCTGAGCTGCTCTGCGGCCTGCGTCACGCCGGTGACCGTCCCAGCGACCGATCCGCCGCCGTTGAACAGCACGGACACTCCGACCCCGGCCTTGACCAGCGCCTTGTCGGCCGGCTGGACGGGCACGGTGGCCATGCGGGCCGTGCCCGTGACGCCGACAACCGGCCCGGACGCGCGGGCTCCCTGCCGGACCCGGTGGTCGGCGATGCGGACCGCCGCCGGACGGAACGCGACCTGCCCCAGCGGTACCGTCCCGGTCTCCTGCAGCCCGAGCGACTTCTGCCAGCGGCGCACGGCGAGCCCCGTCGAGCGGGTGAACGACCCGTCGGCAGTCAGCTTGCCGTGCCCGAGCGCGGTCAGGTTCTCCTGCAACTGCGTCACGTCCCGGCCGGTGATGCCGCCGTGCAGCTCGCGCCACATCGGCACCGCTCCGTAGAGGACGACCACCGGCAGGTCGTCGACCCGGAACAGCACCCCGCCCCGCTCGACCGTCGCACCGACCGGGGTCAGCTCCGTGACGATGCCGGTCGCCTGGCACTCCAACGGCTCCACCGGCCCGTGGTCGAGGGTGCCGCGCAGCGTCCGCACGTCCGACAGGTCACCGCGCACGACCGGTGCCGTGGCCAGTTCAGGCGCCGGCCCGGTCTCGTCCGGCCGGCGGGCCACGGCGACCCCGATGTACGTCACCGGAGCCGCAACCGCCAGCCCGGCACCGAGGAGCAACAACCGCCGCCGCTTCACGAGGCCGCCTCCTGCAGTCGCAACCGCACGACCGCCTGCACGTCCGCCGCCGGGATCAGCCCGAGCCGGCGCGAATCCACACTGTCCACATTGTCCCCACGGACGGCGACCTTCCCCGGCGGTACGACATCACAACCGGCCGCCGAACGGATCTCCGCCGGGACCGGGTCACCGGCGACGGCGACGAGCCGCTTGACCAGCTTCTCCAGGCCCGCGTTCGGGTGCAGCGGGTTGCGGAACACGACCACGTCACCGACGGCGAACCGCCGCCGTTGCACCGCGAGCAGCACGTCCCCGTCGCCGTAGCTGGGCGACATGCTGTCCCCGGCGACCGTGACGACCAGCAACCGGCGGCGGACCAGCGCGATGCCCGCGGCGGCGGCCACCGCGAGCAGGAGCCAGACATATGGGGGCACGGTACGTCCTAGGAGTTCTTGCGGGAACACATGGTCAGTGTTTCCTTGGCCTTGTCCAGGTCCACGCCGGGCGGCGGCTGGTCCGCGTCGACCATCGGGTCCGGGTCGGGCCAGTCCGGGAATCCGTTCTCCCGCATGCATTGCGCGTTCTTCCGGCGGTGTTCGAGGTTCTCGACCGCCTCCTGCGGGTTCAGGGTCTGCTTCGGCTGCAGGCTGCCGCAGGACTGGTAGGCGGCGATGTAGGTGTCGTCGGCCTTGATCTCGCCGACCTTCTGCTGCGACGGGTCGTCGGCGAGCGGGACGCCGTGCTCACGCATGCAGGCGGCGAAGGCCCGCTCCTGCTCCTTGCGCTTGGCCTCCGCCGCCTTGCCGTCCACCACCGTCGGCGTCGCCGACGGCTCGGCGTCGCCGCTACATCCGCCGGCGAACAACGCCAGACACAGCAGGACCGAACCCCATCGCCCCGATCTCATGCGCGATCCCCTCTTGCATTCCGTTGTGCATGGCGAGACCTGGCCCGTCGACCCGGTCGTCCTGGTAGCCGGCCGCCTGTGCGGTGAACATCCGCGCATAGACGCCGTCCGCGGTCATCAACCCGTCGTGGGTGCCCTGCTCGACGACCTCGCCCGCATCGAGCACGACGATCGTCGCGGCCGAGCGTAGCGCAGCCAGGCGGTGCGAGATGACCACCGCGGTGCGGTCCCCGCGCAACGCCTCGAGCTGCCCGCCGACCTGCTCCGCCGCCAAGGGGTCGAGCGCCGACGTCGGTTCGTCGTGGATGAACAGGTCCGCGTCCGGCCGCATGAACGACCGCGCGACCGCCACCCGCTGGGCCTGCCCGCCGGAGAGCATCACGCCGCTGTCCTGTGGCCCGTTCATCGAGAAGAGTCGCGTCAGCATGGTGTCGTACCCGTGGGGCAGCGCCTCGATCACGTCGTCGGCACCGGCCCGGGTCGCGGCCTCCCGGATCCGGTCCCGGTCCTCCATCGCCGCCACCGCCCCCACACCGATGTTCTCCGCCGCGCTCAGCTCATACGTCACGTAGTCCTGGAAGGTGACCCCCATCCGGCGGCGCAGGTCCGCCAGGCGCAGTTCGCGCAGGTCAACGCCGTCCCAGGTGATCCGGCCGCGGTCCGGATCGTACAGGCGGCACAGCAGCTTCACGATCGTGCTCTTGCCGGCCCCGTTAGCGCCGGCGAGGCCGACAGCCGCCCCGGCCGGGATCCGCAGCGACACCCCGCGCAACGCCCAGCCCGCCTGTTCGGAGTAGCGGAACCACACGTCGTGGAACTCGATGCCCTCGCGCAGCGGCCCCGGATCCCGGTCGCCGTCGACGAGGTCGGGAGGTGTGCCGGTGACGTCGAGATAGTGGCCGAAGAGGTACAACGCCTGCCCCACCGACGACAGCTGGACCACGGACCCGCCGAACGCGCCCTGGACCCCACCGACCGCCGCCACGAACAGCAGCACGTCGCCGGCGGTGAGCCGGCCCGCGGCCGCCTGCAGCACGACCACGACCGCGCCGCCGACCGTGACCACGACGCTGAACAGCGTCAGCAGCGCCTGGGTCAGCGCCACCCCGCGCTCGGTGCGCAGCTCCCGGCGGCTGGTGTCGGCCAGGTGCCCGGCGATCCGGCGCTGGAACAGCCCGCCGAGGCCGAACAGGCGGATCTCCTTCACCGCCTCCAGGTCGGTCAGCAGCATCTGGTACTGCAGCCGCTGCCGGCTCTGCGACATGATCGCCTCACTGGTGCGGGCCTTGCGGCGGGCGAGGACCGACTGCATGAGGATCGCCGGGACCGCCGCCGCCAGCAGCAGGAGCACCATCGGCCACCACACGGCGATCACGACGCCGAGGAAGGAGCCGATGGTGACGGCGGTGCGCACCAGCGACAACGCCAGGTCGCTGACTGCCCGCGGGGCGACCTGCGCGGACTGCTCGGCGAGCTGGATGCGGTCCCGGAACACCGGGTCCTCGAAGTACCGCAGGCCGGGGAAGCCGCTGATCGCCGCATAGAGGCCGCCCTCGGCGTGGATGGTGATCGCCCGCTGCTGCGCGGCGGTCGCGACCGCTCCGAGGTGGCCCAGCAGCAGGGCCACCCCGCCGAGACCGACGACCGCCGCCATCAGCAGCACGAGGGCCCCGCGGTCCGGTTCGCCCTGCGTGAGCCGGTCGACCAGCAGCTTGCTCGCCCACGCCGCCGCGACCGGCAGGGCGCTCGCCAGGACCGTCAACCCGGCTGACAGCAGCAGCAGACCGGGCGACGCCCGCCAGCCCAGCCGCAGCGCGGCCAGGAGCGACCGCCCCAGCCGGCGGCGCGGCTCGTCCCCCGTCATCGGGCCGGGTGCAGCTCGGGCAGCTTGGATCCGACGTACGTCACGAACCCGTCCTCCACCTCGAGCACGGTCGGGAATCGCCCGACGTGGAACGCGGACTCGATGATGTCGACGTCCAGCGGCAGCACGACCGCCCGCGCGTATGCGGGCAGCGCGGCGACCAGTCCGCCGACCTTCGCGTCCGCCCGATCCCCGACGATGAACGCGAACGTCGGGCGGCCGGACTCCTGCGGCAACGCGGCGATGATCAGCTCGCACGGCCCGCAGCCCGGCATCAGGAACAGCAGCAGGGCCCGGCCGGGGCCCAGGTCGGTGTGCGAGATCCGGCTGCCGTGGGCGTCGGGGGCGGAGAACCCGCCGACCTTGTCGCCGACCTCGGGGACGCTCGCCTTCGGGTGATGCCCGGCGGTGGAGGTGCTCGCCTCCCGGACCTTCTTCGCCAGTGCGAGCGTCAGGAACAGGTTTCCCGCACCGAGCACGACACCACCGATCGCGGCGGCCGCCAGCAATGTATCCACAACCATCCCATCCGTGTGATCTGTGATCGGACCGGACCTCCCGTGACGGAGCAGCGCCCCGTCACGGGAGCAGTGACGCCGGTCAGCAGCCGCCGTACTGGTAGCAGTTGGCGTAGCAGTCGTAGATGTACCGCTTGGAGATGTAGTAGCAGCCGCTGGAGTCACAGGTGCGCCACCAGTCGCACCAGCAGGTGTTGCCCTGGCTGGCGGTGCAGGCCCCGGCCTTCTCGCTCGGCGCAACCAGCCAGGCGATGTTGGTCATCGCCCGGCGCAGCGGCTTCGTCAGCAGTTTCGTCACTGCATGCCCTCCGTGATGTCGATACCTCGATGGGTAGCGCGCGCTGCCACGCTACGTTAGGAGCCGCCCAAACCTGACTACAAGGTTAGTTAACAAATATGGCGGGCACCCGCCACTTCCGCAGGCTTCCCAGATATCGGTGAATTCGCGGGTCACGACGTTACGGCCGGGTCGGACGGGAGAAATCGGGCGCTTGACGGCTGATCGCGGGCCCCGATACGTTCCCCCGGACGGCTGGCACGACGGGGGAGTTGCGACATGCCGGATGCTGAAATGACCCTTATTGTTCGTCTGCTCGTCGAAGGTGCCCAGGACCGGGAGATCGCCGACCGGCTGCACCTCGGCTTACGCACCGTCGAGCGGCGGATCAGTTGCACCATGACGCAGTACGGGTTGCGTAACCGCTTCCAGCTGGGCGCACTCGCGCTGCACCTCGGCTGGCTCGACGGGCACGACATCGCGAGACTCATCCAGACCCAACAGGCGAATTGACCGAGGTCGACATGCTGCTGGCCATCGCGCTGTGCCGGGCGCTGCTCGGCATCGTCTTCGCCGTCGCCGTCGTCGGCAAGCTCCGGAGATTTACCGCCTTCACGACCACACTGACCGCGTTCGGCTGGGTTCCGGCCCGATTCCGGACCTCGCTCGCATTCGTCGTCGTCGCAGTCGAATGCCTGATCGTCGGGCTCGTCGCCGTCCCGGCCACAGTGCCGTTCGGCTTCCTGCTCGCCGCCGTCACCCTCGCCGCCTTCAGCCTCGCCGTCCTGCAGTCGCTGCGCACCGGCGGCTCGGTGCGCTGCGAGTGCTTCGGTGCCGACGGCGGTGAGATGGGCGCGCCGCAGCTCGTCCGCAACGGCGTCCTGCTCGCCGTCGCCACGACCGGCGCCGCCTTGACCGTGTCCGGCCCGGCCGGCTCGACGAACCTGCCCGGCCTCGCCACCGGCCTCGTCGCCGGCCTCGTCATCACCCGCTGGGACGACCTCGTCTACCTGCTCCGCACCGGCAGCTGACACGCCCGTGTCAGGACACCGAGCCTGCGCCGGCCAGGGCGAGCAACTCGTCGGGGTGGATTGGTAGCCCGTTGCGGTCGAGGACCTCGAACAGGTCGACGTTGAACGTCCACACGTTTGCACTCTCGGCGATGGCGCGGATGACGGTGCGCTGCGGGTCGGTGAGGGGGTCGCCCTCGGCCGGGAGCAGGGCGAGGGCGGTGGTGACGTCGGTCAACGGTTCTTCGCCGAGGAACAGGCTGCCGTAGCCGGTCGGCACGAGGTCACCGCGCAGCGCGTCAACGAGCACACGCACGCCGTCGGCGGCGGGAGTGTGGTGCTGGCGGACCCAGGTCAGCGCGGCGCAGAACCGCAGCAGTGGGTCGTCGCCGCTGAGGTGCGGTCGGAGGGCCTGCCGGGTCTGCGGGTCGGTGTCGTGCAGCGCCAGGCCGAGCAGGATCGCCGCCCGGATCTTGCGCTTCGGTTCGGTCGTGAGCCGGTCCCGTAACGCATCCGCGGCGGCCGCGCCCGGTGCGGCGGCGAGCAGCGTGACCGCGCGGCGCCGGAACCTGGCCCGCCGGTGGGCGGCGAGCCTCGTCCAGGTCGGTACCGCATCGGCGAGGCTGGTGAGCACCTCGTGGCAGGCGCCTTCCGCACCGTGCTCGGCGAGGTGCTCGGCCGGGTTTGCCGCGTCGCCGGGCAGGCTGGCGTGGATGAGTTTGAGACGGTGTACGGCGGCGGGTGAGCCGTCCCGGGTGGCGATACCCACCAGCAGGTCCAGCAGCCGCTTCCGGTCGTCGTCGGTGGCGACCCGGTCGACCAATGCGGTCATGTACCGAAACGCCGGGCCCGTGGCCTCGGCGACCGTGTGCGTCCCGTCGGCGTTCCAGTGCCGGGCCACCCCGTGCAGCTCGCCGTCGCGCCGCCGCACCACCGCCCAGAGCCCCGTTCGGGTAGAGGTTGGCGATCTCCGGCACCCCGGCCGGTCGGGGCGGCATCGGTTCACCGGCAATGGTCAGCTCACCGCCGTCCGCCGCGTAGCAGCGGTCCGCACCAACACGCCGTCCCCGTCGTAGTCGTTGCGAATGCTCCGGATCGCCGTCGCGCACCCGTCGAACGAGAACGGATCACGGCTACTTGTTGCCGGCTGATGGGTCAGGCGTAGATGGAGTCCCTCGGAGAGGGCGGCCTTGGCGGGAGCGGCGTCGACCAGAGCCCGCAGTTCGAGACCCCGATCGAGCGCCTCGCCGTCCGCCTGGCCCGCCTGGACGACGACGAGGACTGACCGCCGCCGGACGCTAGACCTGGTTGACCTGGATCGGGATGCCGTCGGCGCCGACCAGCAGCCGCGCGCCGAGCGGGGCGGCGAGGCGCATCTCGTACTCGGCGGTGCGCAGCATCGCCACGTGCCCGCAGCTGTCGTTCGCCGGGCCGGGTGCCGTGCCGCTCACCACGGCCCGCAGCCCGATCGCAACCACCCGCGGCGACTCCACGACAACCGGCTCGTACCGGTGCTCCGGCTGTCCCGGGCAGGCCGGTTCGGGTGCCTCGAGCCGGATCGTGACGGTGCTGCCGCGGGCGGTGGCCGGACCGAGCGGCGGCGCCTGGATCTTGGTGGGTGCCTTCACGTAGCCGTCGGCCGCGAGGGCGGGCCACAGCACCGGGCCGCTGCTGCCCTCGACCGTGAACACCCAGGCGGGCAGGCTCGCGTCGCCCCGGTCCGTCCGGAACATCGCCGAGCCGAACGTCACCGCGATGATCCGCACGACGCCCGTGGGCTCGGCCGCGTCGGACGCCACGTTCCTCGGCTTGACGTTCCTGAGCGCGACGAACGCCTCCTGCGCGCCGATGGCGGGCAGCTGCACGGCCGGCTGCCCGGGCAGTGTGACGGTGACGGTCTTCGCCGGTGCCTGCGGCAACGGCTCCTGTGTCGTGAGCAGGTACCGGCCGTACCGGAAGGCGTCCTGGGTCGAGCCGTCGGAGAACCCGGACGACAGCGGCAGCTCGTCCAGCAGCACAACCGGCCGCGGCGCGCGGTCCGCCGGGAACTGCGCCCACCGTGTCACGGCCTCGGGTGCCACGCCCGACGGCAGCGGTCCCTGCGGGTCCGGCGCGACCGCCGTCCTGCCGTCGCACCCGGCGGCTCCTGCCAGGGCGAGCAGCGCCACCCCGACGACGACCACGGCCCCCCACCGCCCCCTCATGGCGCTCAAGCGTATGGACACACGGTCTGCGGGTACACCGTCACCAGGAACTTCCCCGCGGTGCTGTGCGCCAACGACTACGACGGCACCTACCGCAGCAACCTCGGCCGCCACCCGAACTACATCCACACCGCTCGCTGCTACCGCCCCACCCGAGGCCACAAACCATTGGCCCCCGCGTCCTGACCGTCGCCGATACAGTGCAGCCATGTGGATCATCCGTGCGCTGGCCGGCCCCGCCGCTGACGGGCAGGCGGCGGTGCCGACCGGGCGGTTCGTCGCCATCGTCGTCGTGGTGCTGATCGCGGTCGGATCCACGGCGCTCATCCTGCGCGAGCGCGGCCGCGCAAACCCCTTCGCGCCACCCGGCCGGGAACCCGCCGCCAACGACCCGGTCGCCCGGACCGAGCCGGTGCCCGAACCGACGCCCGAACCGTTGGCCGACCCAGTCGCGGAACCGGGCGCCCAGCCGGAGGCCGGGCGCCCGACGGCGGCGCCGCGGCTGGCCGTCGACTACGGCACGTCGAACACCGTCGCGCTCATGCGCCGCGACGACGACCGGATCCGGCCGCTGCTGTTCGACGCCTCGCCGCTGCTGCCCTCCGCGGTCCACGACGTCGGCGGCCAGATCCTCACCGGCCGCGACGCGGTCAACGCCGCCCGGCTCGACCCCGGCCGCCACGAGCCAAACCCCAAGCGGCGGCTCAACGAGAACAGCATCCTGCTCGGGGATCGCGAACACGATCTCGCCGACCTCGTCGCCGCCACGCTGCGCCGGGTCGCGGACGAGGTGCGTCACGCCTTCGGCGTCGAGCCGGGACCGGGGACCGCGCTGACCCACCCGGCCGCCTGGGGCGCCATCCGCAGGTCGATCCTCACCGACGCCGCCGCGCGGGCCGGCCTGACCGACCCCGTCCTTGTGCCCGAGCCGGTCGCGGCGGCGACGTACTACGCCACGGTGCTCGGCCAGACACTGCCGCACGGCCACAGCCTTGTCGTCTACGACCTCGGCGCCGGGACCTTCGACACCAGCGTGGTCCGCCGCGACGGCGACGGCCTCGACGTGCTCGCCGCGGACGGCCTCGACGACCTCGGCGGCCTCGACTTCGACGCCCTCGTGGTCGACCTGGTCGGCGCGCAGGTCCGCGCGCGGACCGGCGAGGCCGACGAACGATGGCAGCACCTGCTGCGACCCCGGGACGCCGCCGAGCGCCGCCTCGCCCGGCTGCTGTGGGACGACGCACGTGCCGCCAAGGAGGCGCTCTCCCGGCTGCCCATGACCGCCGTCTCGCTGCCCGGCCTGGGCGTCGAAACCCATGTCACCCGCGAGCAGTTCGAGGCGGCGGCCCGGCCGCTCGTCGACCGTACCGTGCGCGCCACCGCCGCCGTCCTGCGCGCCGCGGCCGTCCCGCCCGACCGGGTCGCCGGCCTGTTCCTGGTGGGCGGCGCGACCCGGATGCCGCTCGCCGCCACGATGCTGTTCCAGCAGTTGCGGATCCGCCCGACCGTCCTGGAACAGCCCGAGATCGTCGTGGCCGAGGGCGCCCTGCACCACATCCCGTGACACTGCACCTGCCGAGCATGCCGTCCGTGCAGGTGGCGAGCCTGTCCGCCGGTGGGACCCGGCGGTGTTCACCCAGGAGCCGGCGAGCGAGCCGTCGGATGTCAAGTATTGACAGAACTCAAGATAGTCGCGAACCTTCGTGCAGGGAGCCTGGCAGGGTTCCACCAGAAGCTATACGCACGTCGACTTCGGCGATCGGCGGCGGATCGGCACGTTGTGCTCCAGCAACGTCGCGATCCAGCACCCGAGCAGCACACGATCGGAGCGATGTGAGCAGACTGCGCTTGTTCAGCACAGTGGTCCTGGCGGTCGCGGCGGTGGCCGTCGCACTGCCGGTGACATCGGCCGCCGCAGCGGTGCCGGCCGACCTGACCACCTTGGTCAACCCGATGATCGGGACCCAGAAGGAGGGCAACACGTTCCCGGGCGCCGCCCTGCCGTTCGGCATGGTCCAGGTCAGCCCGGACACCGGCTGGGCCACGGGATACAACTACGACCACGCCAAGATCTGGGGCTTCTCGCAGACCCACCTGTCCGGCGTCGGCTGCCCGGTCGCCGGCGAGATCCCGCTCATGCCGACGGTCGGCGCGGTCAATTCCAACGACCCCGGCACCTACGGGCAGGCCCTCAACCACGGGCAGGAGCAGGCCACCCCGGGGTACTACCAGGTCGGCACGCCCAACGGCGTCACCACGGAGCTCACCGCGACACTGCGCACCGGCTGGCAGCGCTACACGTTCCCGTCCAGCACACAGGCCAACGTGCTGTTCAACACCGCCCAGGTCCGCGGACAGCCGACCGGCGCCACGACCTCGTCGCTGTCCATCGTGAACAACGACACCGTCGAGGGCTCGGTGACCTCCAGCAGCTTCTGCGCGCCGTCGCCGGCCCACACGGTGTACTTCTCGGCGAAGTTCAGCCGGCCGTTCGCGTCCTTCGGCACCTGGTCCGGCTCGGCCTTCACCGACGGCAGCCGCACCACCAGCGGCAGCGGGGCCAAGGGCGGCTGGGTGCGCTTCGACACCACCGCCCCCGGCGGCGGGGCCGCGGTCACGGTCAAGGTCGGGCTGTCGTACACCGGCCTGACCGGCGCCCGCAACAACCTCGCGGCCGAGACCAATGCGACCGGGTTCAACTTCGACTCGGTCCGGCAGGCCGCCCACGACACCTGGAACACCAAGCTGCACAAGGCGGAGGTCGACGGCGGCACCACCGACCGGCAGGTCGCCTTCTACACCTCGCTGTACCACTCGCTGCTGCACCCCAACCTGGCCGGTGACGTCGACGGGTCGTACCGCGGCTTCGACAACGTGGTGCGGGTCGCGTCCGGATACACGCCATATCAGACGTTCTCGTTGTGGGACACGTACCGAGCACAGAACCAGCTCGTCGCGCTCCTCGAACCACAGGTCGCCCGGGACTACGCGCTGTCGCTGCTGGCCGTCGACCGGGAGCTGGGCTGGCTGCCCCGCTGGTCGCTGGCCAACACCGAGACCAACACGATGACCGGCGACCCGGTCACCCCGTTCCTCGTCGACCTGTGGGCACGGGGCCTGCTCAACGGCTACGAGCAGCAGTTCTACACCGCGCTGCGCAAGAACGCGATGGGCACCCCACCGGCGTCGACCGGGCTCAACGGCCGCAACGGCAACCCGTACTACACCGCGCTCGGATACATCCCGACGGGCGTGACCTGCAACCCGACGGCGCAGTTCGACCACGACTGCCAGTACCCGAGTTCGGCGACGCTCGAATACGCCGCAGCGGACTCGTCGCTGGCGCTCATGGCCCGCGCGCTGGGCAACAACACGGACGCTGACCTGCTCAACGCCCGCGGCCAGAACTATCGCAACCTCTTCGACCCGTCGATCGGGTTCTTCCGGCCACGCAACGCCAACGGCGCGTGGGGCTCGCCCTACTCGCCGACGGACGGCTCGCACACGTTCCACGAGGCGGGCGCGTACCAGTACCAGTGGCTCGTGCCGCAGGACCCCGAAGGGCTGGTGAGCCTGCTCGGCGGCAAGGCCGCGACAAACACCCGGCTGGACCAGTTCTTCGCGTACAACGACCTGCTGACCGACCCGTCCGGGACCGCCCGCAACAAGTGGGTCAACGGCGCCTACGACTACTACAGCTTCACGACCTACAACCCGAACAACGAGCCGGACCTGCTCGCGCCGTACACCTACCTGTGGACCGGCCAGCCGTACAAGACCTCGACGGTGCTGCGGGCGGCGTACACCCTGTTCACCAACGGCCCCAACGGGGTCACCGGCAACGACGACCTCGGCACGATGTCGGCCTGGTACGTGTTCTCGTCCCTGGGCCTGTACCCACTCATGAACGGCGCCAACTTCTACGGCGTGAGCACGCCGCAGTTCCCGTCGGCGAAGGTCACCATCGGCTCGTACGGGACCCAGCAGGGCGGCACGCTGACCATCAACGCACCCGGGGTCAGCGACAGCAACCGGTACATCGCGACCGCGTCGCTCGGCGGGACCCCGTTCACCCGCACGTGGCTCGCGCAGTCCGACATCGCCCGCGGAGCGACGGTGAACTACACGGTGACAAACACGCCGGGCTCCTGGGGTACCGGCGCCGGCGACACCCCGCCGTCGGTCAACCACACCTCGCCGCCCGCGGCGCTGCCCAACCTGGCGCTCGGCAAGCCGGCCACCGGATCGGCCGCGTGCGCCACGGCGGAAGGCCCGGACAAGGCGGTCAACGGCAGCGTCGTGGGCAGCACCAGCAAGTTCTGCTCGCTTGCCGGGCCGTCGTGGTTGCAGGTTGACCTCGGCTCGGCGCAGACGCTGAACCGGCTCGTCGTCAAGCACGCCGGTGCCGGCGGCGAGCAGGCCGCCTTCAACACCAGGGCCTTCACGATCCAGCTGTCCACCGACGCCGGCAACTGGTCGACGCCGGTGACCGTGACCGGCAACGTGGACCCGGTGACGACCCACCAGATCGCCGCCACGAGTGCCCGCTACATCCGGCTGAACGTCACCACGCCGACCCAGAACGCCGACACCGCCACCCGCATCTACGAGCTGGAGGCGTACGGCAGCGGCGGCACCACACCGGTGAACCTCGCGCTCAACCGGCCGGCCACCGGCACCACCTCGTGCGCGGCGACGGAAGGCCCGGAGAAGGCGGTCAACGGCAGCGTGTCGGGCGGCAACGCGGACAAGTTCTGCTCCACGGTGTACGGCGCCTGGCTGCGGGTGGACCTGGGTTCGAGCAGGACCATCAGCCGGTTCGAGGTGGCCCACGCGCAGGCCGGCGGCGAGCCGGCCACGCTCAACACGAAGGCGTTCACGATCGAGGTCTCCGCGGACGGCAACACCTGGACGCAGGTTGTGAACGTCACCGGCAACACGGCGGCGAACACCACGCATCCGGTCTCCGGCGTGTCCGCCCGCTACGTGCGGCTCAACATCGTCACACCGACCCAGACCACCGACGCCGCGACGCGCATCTACGAGCTGCGGGCCTTCGGCTAGGTCAGACGCTCGGCAGCCCAGGGGCTGAAGGCGACCGTCTTCAGCCCCTGCGCGCTGTCGCGGGCCTCGACGTTGCGGGTGCCGACAGTGTCATCCACCCTGGCCACGGACCGGTTCGACCATTACGACGAGATCCTGTCCGGGTCCCTCTTGCAGCGCCAGGATCTGGAACTGGTGACAACTCGATTGCGCCGTGCGGCTCCGTCGGGCAACATGGCCGGGCCAACCTGAGGAAAGGCGATCATGACACGGGTGTTCCTGCGACCGGATGATGTGCGCGACCTGGTGGCGGAACAACTGGGCAGCGACCGTAGACTCGCTGCCCTGGACCGGCTGACCGGCGGCAGCAAAAAAGGTGCCTACCGGCTCCGGCTCGACGACCAGACGACGGTGATCCTCTACGTGTGGGCACCGGCCGAAAACTACTGGCCGGCATCATCGGCTGTCCCGGACGATCCGTTCACCGACGCGTCGGGCGCCGAACTGTTCGCCGCCAACCACGCGGCCCTCACAGCCGCGGGCGTGCGGACACCGCGCCTGCTGATGCTCGACCGCGACAGCCGCTACCTCCCCGCCGACATCGCGCTGGTCGAGGATGTCGGCGCGCTGACACTCGAAGCGCTGATGGAACGAGACCCGGCCGCAGCCGCGACACCACTGTCCGCACTTGGCGACTCCTTGCGCCGCATGCACACCACATTCGGCCCGCACTACGGCAAACTCGCCGCCATCGCCCGTGGCGAGGCGTCCCAGACCCGGCGCGCCGAGGACGTCATCACGGACCGGGCGCTGGCTCACCTCGACGCGGCGGCCGTCCGCGACACCCGGCTCGCCGACGCGCACGAACAGATCGCCGACCACGTGCGTCACCTGCGTCGCGCGATCACCGCGCGCGAGGAATACGGGCTGGTACACGGCGAACTCGGACCAGATCACGTGCTCGTCACGCCCTCCGGCGAACCCGCCATGATCGACATCGAGGGGTTGACGTACTTCGACGTTGAGTGGGAGCACGCCTTCCTGCAACTGCGCTTCGGCGACGCGTACCCGGCTCTGCGTCCGGTCGACCTCGACCTCCACAGGCTGGAGCTCTACCGGTATGCCCAGGTCCTGTCGCTGATCGAGGGACCACTACGCATCGCGGACACCGACTTCCCGAATCGGCAGTGGATGCTGGACCTGGCCGAGTGGAACATCACCAAAGCCCTCGCCGCGGTCTGAATCCAGTTCCACAGAATCGGGTTGCATGCCTGACTGTCGTTGCGATTGCATCCGGCGATGCCCACGGAGATCGCATACCGCGCCGACTCGTACTTCGTCTGCGCCACGCCCCGCACAGGCAGCTCCCTACTTCTCGGGCTGCTGAATTCCACGGGGGTCTGCGGTCACCCTCAGGCGTATTTTCGTGCGCCTGACGAACGGCTCTGGGCCGATCGATGGCAGATCCCTCGCACCGCCGAAGGTGGCTTCAATTACGCGGACTACGCGCAGGCCGCGCGTGCAGCCGGAAGCACCCTGAACGGCGTGTTCGGCGCGAAACTCATGTGGGGAACACTCGATGAAGTCGTTGACAAGCTCGCAGCGATTCACCAGGACCTCACCGGCGACGATGTCGCGCTGCTGAACCGGGCATTCGGCCGCACCCGCTTCATCTACCTGCGACGCCACGACGTCCTGGCACAAGCCGTCTCCTGGCTACGCGCCGAGCAGACCAACACGTGGTTCATCGGCGGCAACGGTGAGATCAGCGGCAACAGCGGCAACGGGCAGACACCCAGGTTCGACGCCGGAGCGATCAGGCGCTTCATGGACATGATCGAGGAGCACAACGCCGCTTGGGAGGCATGGTTCGCCTCATGGGGCATCCAACCCCATCGGGTGACCTACGAACACCTCGACGACGACATGGTCACCACGACCCGCAGCATCCTGGAGTTTCTCGGCATCAACGCGCCCGACCGGGCCTCCGCCGTAGCTGCACGGCATCGACGCCAAGCAGACGGACTCAACCAGCAGTGGATCGAGCAGTATCACCGGACTTACCTTGCGGGCGCTGATCATCGCCTTGATCATCCGCAACCTCGAGCCGGACGCGACACCGACCACCGCTGATCTCGAACACCTTTCAGAGGGCGGCCTCGGCGCGTGCGTGTCTTGGGACTCGCAGAGGAATCGGGCTGTTCTGCCGATGGTTTTGCGGCAAAGTACGATCCATGCCGTCGTCGCGAAATGAGCCGTGCAGGAGCAGCCGATGATCACCGATGCAACGCTCGCCCGTATCAACCAAGGGGTGCAGCTGCATCATCATCAAGGCCAGCGTGAGGCTGCTCGCGACGTGTTCGCGCAGATCTGGGATGAGATCGGCGGAGAGCAAGGCGATCCTTTGCACGTTTGCGTCCTCGCGCACGCGATGGCCGATGTGCAGGACGACGTCCACCAGGAGTTGGTCTGGGATCAGCGAGCGCTGACGGCGGCCGACCTGCTCACCGATGCCCGGGTTGCCCAGGCCGGGGTGACGCTGCCGGTGGCCGGTTTGTATCCGTCGTTGCACCTCAACCTGGCTGAGTGCTACCGCAAGCTCGGCGATCTCGGCCGTGCCCGCGAGTACCTCCAGCGTGCACAGGCCGGGATCGGCGCGCTTGGCGATGATGAGTACGCGCAGCTGATCAAGGGCGGCCTGGATCGGCTGGCGCAGCAGCTGACCTCCGAGTAGGCGCGCGCCGCCGAAGGACCGCCCGGCGGCCGGCGGCCTCGCCGGGCGCAGCGAGATAGCGTGGATCAGATCGGATCACAGTTCCGCGGCTGCCGGGCGGTTGCGGCGAAGGATGCTCAAGTAGCCGGTGCGCAGGAAGCGGCGGCCGGGCCAGGCCAATAGGATGGCGACGACGACGGCGGTGAGCAGCCACGGCACCGCCCATGTCGTAGCGGTCTGGCGCTGGTGCGGGGTGTCCAGCGGCACCACGCCGGGCGGGTTCACGCCGTCGAGGTCCATCCGAGCTGTGACTCGACCGGCCGGGAACGCGCCGCCGATGGCGACGGTGGCTGTGAAGGATTCGTCGGGCAGCAGCGGTGGGATCGATACCGGCTGGGACTGTGCCATTCGCGTGCCGAACGGTGTGAGCAGCGAGATGGTCCCGGTGCCGCCGAGCCGGATGTTGCCACTGTTGTGCACCGTGTATGTGACTGCGGCATCCCGGTTGCGGAACGGGTATACGGCTGCGCCGTAGTCGACCGACAGTTTGGTGATGGACAGCGCGGGGCTCAGGGTGCCGTTGACGCGCACGTAGACGCGCGTGCCCACGCGCTGGTCGACAGCGAGGCGGGTGGTGCCGTCGGCCGAGCCGGGAACCTGACGGCTGGCGACGATGCCGGCCGCGTGGTCTCCGGGCGTGGCGTCCTTGGGCAGCGCCATGCGGAACGGCACTTGGACCGTGGTGCCCGGGGCGATGGTGATGGTGGGCGATTCGAAGGTGATCCAGCTGCCCAGGTCGACCGGTCGCTGGTCGGCGGTCAGCAACGTGAAGCTGCCCTCCGGCGTGGTGAACGCGTCGGTGGCGTAGACGGCGAGGGTCAATGCCTCGGCGCCGAGATTGCTGATGGCCACCCGGTCGGTGATTTCGGTGTCCGGCGGAAGGGTGTAGTCGATGGTGGAGCGGGTTTCGCCGCTGGCGGAGGGGGCAGGGCCGACGGCCCATTGAATGGCATTCTCGGTGGGGGCGGCCGTGGCCGGTATGGCGGGCCATACGTTGGACAGGACCAGGAGGAGGCCGACCGCGACCATCGCACGGCCGGATCGGATGTGGGGGCGGGCCAGCTCGGTCACGGTCGCTCCTGTCGTGCAAGGCACCGGGCGTCAGGGATGGGTGGATCATCACCCTGACGCCCGGTGAGCGGATAGGCGGGTCAGACGAGCGTCAGAGTCAGCACGCCGGTGTAGGTCCCCAGCGCCGCGTTGTAGGGCACGCCCAGGTTCAGGGTGGCCCCGCAGTCAAACGTCCCGGTGCTCGCGCCGGCCCCGGACGAGCACAATGTCTGCGGCGTGGACAGGCCCGAGCCCGGCGCCTTCGCAGGCCCTGCGACGACCACCGAGTCGGTGGTGGTGCGGATCAGGTTCATGCCGCCCGGCACCAGGCTGGCGGCCGGTGCCCAGCCGAGGTTCGCCGCGGCGATGGTCTGGTTCCCGGCCGGTGACCGGAAGTCGCTGACCTGCCCGGTCACGTTCCAGCCGGCGTTGGTACCCCGGGCGTCGACCACCGTGACGCGACTGAGGGGCCCGGTCGCCACCTGGTCCTGGCCGTTGAGTGCGACGGCCGGAAGCGCCACCGGCGACATGTCGCCGACGGCGAGGCTGAGTGGACCACCCGTCACCGTGGCCGTGATGGCCGTCTGGGCCGAGTTGTCGCCATGCGTGAACGGCGCGAACGTCTGCGCGAACTGGTACGGCTTCCAGTTGTACGTCCGGCTGGTAGCTCGTTGATCCCGTTGCAGCGACCAGAACGAGAGGCCGTGGATGTTCTTCTGGATGGCCCAGTTGAGCACCTTCACGGCGTCCTGGGTGGTGAACGTCTCGCACTCGCCGAAGTCGGACGGACCTGGCATCGCGATGATGCCGATCATGCCCCACAACTGGGCCGGGGTCTTCTGCGGGTACAACCCGTGGAGGATGTTGTAGGTCGCGTTGGCGGCCTTGAACGTCGCCGCGGCCATGTCGTGCGGGGGTCCGGTCTTCGCCTTGCACGCTTCGGAGATGTCGTCGTAGAAGTTGAAGGTCATGAGGTGGATGCCGTCGATGCGGGTGCCGTTGTTGACCGCGTTCTGCAACAGGAACATGCTGCCGTTGTTCAGGCCGTCGGTGAAGGTCGGCTGGGTATAGACGAACTCGACCGTGCGGCCGGTGTCCCTTGCCCAGTCCTGAACGATCTTGATGGCCTTGTTACGCCGGTCGATGCCTGGCCAGTTGGCGGGGTTGGCCAGTGACTCCTCTTCGATGTCCAGGTCGATGCGGGTGAAGTTGTACGCGGTGATGACACGCTTGAACTCGTCCGCGATCGCGTTGACGTCTTGGCAGCTGTCGGCCAGTTCGGTGAGGGACCCGGAAGTGGCGGCGGCTCCACCGAAGGAGGGGTAGACGTCGCCGCCGGCGGCTCGAATGGCCGCGATGCCGGCGGCGTAGGTCGGCCCGACCGGCGAGTCGGCACGGCCGTTCCAGTAGACCGTGCAGTCTCCGTGCTTCCGGGTCTGCAGGAAGGCCAGGGTCAGGTACTTGGCACCGGACTCTTGGCTGGCCTGGTACAGCGTGTCGGCGGAGGAACCGCTGTAGAAGTACGGGGCGAACACGTGTGAGGGAATCGGCGTGCCCGGCGCGGTCGGCGCCGCCTGGACCGGCGCGGCAAGGACAGCCGCGGTCCCCGCGCCGAGCGTGCAAGTGAGCACTGTGAGCGTGCCGAGCATGCGTAACCGCCGTGACAGGGGTGTTTTCATAGCTAGGTTACTCTCCGGTATTCGAAAGCTCACTTTCTATTGGCCGAGAACCTAGCGCACCATGCGTTGATCGTCTAGGGCAAGGATCGGTTCAATCGATGGAGCCGGGCCCGCCAGTTCTTCGGCACACGCAGTGCCGCAGGCAGCGGAGTTGCCGCCGACCAGGCCTTATGCAGTAGCGGAACCCTTCACGGCCAACCCTCCGGCACGCCGGAACCCCGCTGCCGGGCCTGAACGCGAGCCTCAGCACCCGGCTGAACTCACCGTCAACACCGCAGGTTTCGTCAAGGTCACTGCGAATTCGGCGCTATGCGCCGAATGATGCCGGTGGCCCAGGCGGACCGGGTTGCTGTGCCGCCTGGGCGACCAGCGACCCGGTTTCAAGTGCGCTACCGGGTGAGCTCCACACCGCCGACCGCCGCTGCGCGCTCGGCGTGCTCCGACAACTCCAGCTTCTGCTTGGCGGCGGCCAGACGCCGGTCCCAGGTGTGCTGGCGGGCCAGCTCCACGCTGCCGATGACCACTGTGTGCTCCGCGTACTCCGACAACTCCAGCTCGGGCACCCAATACGTGCGGGCCTGCAGATGCCGCCTGAGGTGCTGCAACAGGACGTCGCCGGCGTGGGCGATCCCACCGCTGACGACGAGGACGTCGGGGTTGAGCGCGAGAATGACCGGGCTGAGGGCACGGGCGAGGATGCACGTGGTGTGGTCCAGCACGGCGACGGCCCGCTCATCACCGGCGGCCGCGGCGTTGAACAGGTCCATTGCGGTGAGTTCACGGTCTGACCGCAGCCGCGTGGTGGGTAGGCCGGAGAACTTGTGACGGGCCAGGTTGATCATTCCCGCGCTGCCGACCTGGGCCTCCAGCGGACCACTGCCGTCCCGGTCGAAGGCCAAGTTGTCGCCGTCGTCCAAGCTGATCAGACCGACCTCGCCGGCGGCGCTGTCCTTGCCGCGATGGAGCAGTCCGTTGATCACGATGCCCGCGCCCAGCCGCGCACCCCACTGGATCGCGATGATCGTGCGGCCGGGCAACCGGCTCGCCGCCGCCACCGCCGCCAGGTTGGCGTCATTTTCCAGATGGACCCGGCACCGGAACTCTTTCTCCAGGTGGCTCGCGACGTTGAAGGTTTCCCATCCCCGCATGCTGGGGGCAAGCCGCAGCCGCCCGGCGACCGGGTCCACCACGCCCGGGGAGCCGACCACCACGTCGGCGATCTGCGCGCTGTCAAGGTTTGCGTCGCGCAGGCAAGCGTCGATGACCCGGCGCACCCCGGCCAACACCGCCACCGCGTCGTTAGGCCGGGACACCGTCCGGGCCGAGGCGGCAAGCGTGTTGCCGCCCAGGTCACTCACCCGGGCCTTCACGGCGTGTGGCCCGAGGTCGATGCCGAGCACCGGATCGACACCTGGACGCAGTTGGAAGACGGCGGCCGGGCGGCCCTGGCGGACCTCGTCCGGACTGTCGGTGGACTCGACGACGAGGCCACCAGTTTTCAGTTCTTCGATGGCTTGCGTGACCGTCGGCCGTGTTAGTCGAGTGACGCTGATTATCTCGCTGATGCGCAGCGGGCGCCGCGCCTGGCGCACCGCCGCGAGAACCAGCGAAGTGTTGAACTGCCGCAGCACCGCGGTACCGGCGGGTATATCGGCCACCAGCCCAGCCTGCCTTCCGTATGTATGTCCGGAATTGACGATACCCGGGATGCACAACTAAGGCATGGCCGCAGGTGAGTCGGTAGCGGGTGCCCCGTCGACGCTCATCTGTCTCCCCTTGACGCGATCATAGCCGTGCCGTAGGAATAGGAAAGAACGCTTCGTTTTTCCTCCCCTACCCCCCATGAGTACGCGGTCCTTCGGGCCGCAGGAGGGAAGAGCATGAGATCACCCAACGTCCACAGACCCGGCCGGCGGATGGGCAAGCTGATCCGCGCCGGCCTGGTCGGCCTGTTAGCGGCCGGTACCGCGATCGCCGCAGCCGGCTCCGCCGCCGCAGAGCCCGCCGCTTCCGGCGAGACGGTGCCGGCGCCGACCAGCCCGATGGTGGGCGGATACCTACTGCAGGGCACGCCGAACTTCAGCTCCATCCGGATGGAGCTCGTGACCCACTTCTACTGGGCGTTCTCCACCATCAGCAACGGCAGGTGCACCACCGCCTCCCAAGCCGGCATCAACGCCGTGCTTGCCCAGCGGCAGAAGCAGCCGAGCCTCAAGGTGCTCCGCTCGCTCGGCGGCTGGGGCGCCCGCGGCTTCTCGGACGCGGCCGCCACCGACGCTGGCCGCAAGACACTCGTCGCCTCGTGCATCGACGCCTTCATCGCCAACGGGGTGGCCGACGGCATCGACATCGACTGGGAGTTCCCCGTCAGCGGTGGCCTGAACAACATCGGCTACCGCGCCGAGGACCGGGAGAACATGAACCTCCTGGTCGACGAGTTCCGCACCCAGCTCAACGCCTACGCGGACTCGAAGGGCAAGAGCCGCCGCGACTTCCTCGTCACCGCCGCGCTTCCGGCCGGCCGCTGGCAGGACTCCGGCGACAACGTGACCGGCGCGCCGTACGACGTGTTGAAGAGCTTCGACCTGGCGACCCTGGGCCGGACGCTCGACACCATCAACATCATGACCTACGACATGGGCACCGGCTACTCGCCGATCTCCATGTTCAACCAGCCGCTCTACAAGCACCCCCTGGACACCAGCGGCGACCCCTACAACAGCATCGACGCGGCGGTGAAGCTCTACCAGGCGCAGGGCGTGCCGGCCAACAAGCTCACCCTGGGCGCGGAGTTCACGCTCAGCCGCGGCTTCCAGACCGTCGATGACCTGAACAACGGTCTCTACCGGAACTGGACGGCCACCGGCTGCGGCACGGCCACGATGGCGAACGCCCTCAGGCCGGGCACCACCGCCCTGGTCAACTGGGACCCGTATGTCCTGTCGCCGTACGTGTGGGACCCGGCGGCACGGCGCTTCTGCAGCCAGGAGAACGCGCAGTCGCTCAACATCCGGGCGCAGTACGCGAAGGACAACGGCCTCAACGGCATGTTCACCTGGGAGCTGAACGGCGACGCGCAGGGCAGCCAGCTGCGCGCCATCGCTCTGCCCTTCACGCCGGAGAAGGTCGTGGCCGCGCCGGCCCCGACCGTCAAGGGCGCCTCCATCATGGCCGGCCAGGGCACCGCGTTCAGCGGCGAGGTCGCCCGGGTCACCGGCAGCTCGGCAGCGTCCCTCACCGCCGAGATCAACTGGGGCGACAACACGCACAGCGCGGCGGTGGTGGTGCCGCTGGGCAACGGAACCTACTCGGTCACCGGCACCCACACGTACGCCAAGGCGGGCTCCTACACGCTGACCGTCGCCACCATCGACCCCGACCCGATCAACAGCCGCATGGTCAACGCCGTAGCCAACGTGGGCAGCGTCGACCCCGGCCAGCAGACGATCATCACCGAGGTCACCGGCGGCGCGCTGAGTCTGAGCGTGTCGGACAACGCACCCATCGACCTTGGCAAGGTCCAGCTCAACGGTCAGGACCAGATCGTCTCGGGTGCCCTCAAGTCGATCACCGTCGTGGACCCGCGGGGTAACAACGCCGGGTGGAGCCTCACCGGCCAGGTGAGCGACTTCCGCGGTACCGGCACGGCGACCATCCCGGCCGCCAACCTCGCCTGGGCGCCGGCCGCGGCCGTCGTACCGGGCTCGCTGAACCTCGAACACAGCACCACGACCGCCCCGAACGTGGTCGCCGGTCCGGCACTGACCCCGGGCAAGGGCCTCTCGACGGCACACACGCTGTGCTCGGCCAACCAGGGCGCCAGCACCGGCAAGTTCACCTGCGGCGGCGGCCTCAACCTCGGCGTTCCGTTCGACACACCCGTCGGCAATTACACCGCGGTTCTCACCGTCACGCTGATCTAGTCATACCTGTTCCTCGCCAGACGTTGGGGTGGGATGCGGCTGCCGCCGCATCCCACCCCAACCCCACTGTGTTACAGCTTGCCGGCGGACGGTCCACGCCCACCGGTTGTCACCGGCCATGTGAGCACGGGGCTTCGCAGCTTCGCAGCCTGCGCTGCGATCTCGGCCAGGTCGGGCTGGGCGAGGGTCAGCAGCCCGTAACGGAGCTTGACGCGTTCGTTCTGGACTTGTGGGAAGTTGGTGTCCCAGTAGTTGTTCGCGATCCAGCTCAGCAGCAGCGGATCAGGGTCTCGTTCGATGGCGTCCGGCGGCGGTCCGAAGTGGAACCCGCCGATCTGGACCAGCGGCGCGTCGGGCGTGAGCAGCGCCACCGCACCGTGTCCGTTCCACAAGGCTGTTGCCGATTGGACCGTCACCCAGCCCCGGGATGCGCCGGGCAGCTGCTCGTCGTCGAGGGTCACGATCTGTCCGGCCGTGTCGAACGCGGCCTGCCACCCCGCTTCCATCGCCAGCGGCAGGGCAAAGTAGATGCCGGTCGGGGAGGAGTCCCCGGCGAGGTCGACGTCGATGTCGATGTGGATGACAGGGTCGTTTGCGTCGAAGCTGAGGCGCTGGACAAGGCCTCTGGTGCCTGGCGCGGCGAACCGCCGTATCAGGCTGACGCGTCCGGGTCGTTCCTCCACGGTGCAGCTGAGCACCCGTTCGGCGGGTTCACGGATCGGTGTCCACGGCCGCCAGCACGACTTGTCGAGCATCTCCAGGTCCAGGTTGCGCCGGTAGAAAGCTCGCCTGCTGCCGTCGGCAAGCGGGTCGGGCCGCTCCCGGATGAACGACATCAGGTCCATGCCTGGCCGGGGGCGCAGGACGGCGCGACCGGTGGCGCGATCGACCAGGGCGATGATCCGCCCGGAGTCGGGATCGTAGGTCAGTTCGTGGAACGGCGATGTGATGCGGCCGGTGGAGGCGACACGGTCGACGGCGGAGGCGAAGTTCAGCTCGCGAGCCGCCTTGTGGTGTTCGATGATCTCGTGCGCCGGCTGGCCGGGGAAGGCCGACTTGGGCAGGTCGTTGATGCCGATGACCTGCCAGGCTCCGGGGGCGAGATCGATCGGCCCGAACACCCGGCGTGGTTCGTCCGGGGCGGGTGTTCGCCAGGGCCGGTTCTCGTACGCCATCCGGCTGGCCCGATACGTCCGCTCGTTGGCCGGAGTCGGCGCGGCGAACCAGGCGTCGGGAAGGTCGACGGTGACAGTGCGGGGGTATTCGGTGGGGTTACACACCAGCACACCGGCGATCCGCTTGTCCGCGACCGGGTTGCCGGCCAGACGTTCGAGCGCGTCCATGACGGCGAACGCGGCCAGTTCGTGGCCCTGGTGGGCGCCGGCCTGTTTCATCGTCTCGATGGCGGTGGCCTGGGGGTTGTCCGGTTCGGTGTTCCAGTGGCTCCAGGTGTGCTCGTCGAACAGGTCGACGTGCTCGGCCGCCTTGGCGATGAGGGCCGGGTCGGCCTTCAGTACCTCTGCCGCGGCGAGCAGTGGTTTGGATTGCTGGTTGACGGCGGTGGCCGTCGGTGTGCTGGCGACGCCGAAGCTCCAGTAGTCGGTCCAGTCGCCGCGAGCGGTGGCAACGTCGTCGTCGGGTATGCGGAGGATCCGTTCTCTGAGGTCGTCGAAGGTCGCGTACCGGATGCGGGGTCCGCGTTGCTCGTCGTTCCAGCGGCGGATCAGGTCGGGCAGGTATGGGTTCGGCGGCGCGTTGTCCCACATGATGGGTGAGCAGGTCGAGGTGAGATAGACGAACGGCAGCCGATAGCCGGTGCGGGCCAGCCGCTCGTGGAACGCGTTCCAGCCTTCTGCCATCCGGTCCACCGAGTCGTCCCAGGCGTTGAGGAGCTGGTCGAACATGGTGTAGTGGCTGCCGTTGAAGACGCGTAGCCGTCGCCCGGACGGCGTCTGCCAGGCGAACAACCCGGGCCGGGGTGTCACGGGTTGGCCGAGGTGCCGGTTGATCGCCATGACGAACAGGTCGACGCCGGCGTCGAGCAGTTCGTCGGCGATCGGCCACGGGACGCCGTTGACGTCGTGCTGGCAGGCGACCGGGATTGGCCGGCCGACGACGTCTTCCAGCTCGCGCTTGCCGGCCAGCAGGCGTCGGATCCCTGGCCGGTCGATCAGGGCGCTGACGTGCCAGCGCAGCGCGGACAGCCCGATACGGCCCTGATCGCACAGGTTCCTGAACCGCACGATCTGGTCCGGGGAAGCGTCGGCCAGCCAGCGCCGGACCGGCTCGGTTGCCTCGCACGTCCATTTCGGTCGGCAGTCTTCGGGGAGGTCTGCGGTCTGCTCCAACCAGTCCAGTGCCTGGGAGATGTACTCGGCCTGTAGCCGCCACAGGATCGGCTGGGAATGGGTGTAGCCGACGTCGAGGTGGCTGTGGTGCAGCACGAGGATCTCCTCGATGCCGGCCGCTTCGGCGGTCACTTGGTAGCTCCTGTGGTGAGTCCGGCGATGAACTGCGGGTTCATGGAGTCGTTCCAGATCCGCAGCGGCAGGAAGATCGCGACGGTCGCGGTGGCGGGGCGTAGCAGCGGCATGACGATCGTCCACCAGATGCGCCGCATCCCGGCGCCGTCCGTGGCCGCCGCCTCCACGATCTCGCCGGGGGACCGAGCGCAGGAATCCGGAGCAGACGTTTTTGCCGCATGTGCGTCTCCAGTGGATGATGTTGGCCCGGCCGGTGCGGGGTGTGGCGCCGGGTTATCTGGGATAACGTTATCTCACGAGGATAAGCTCAGGTTGCGAGAATGTGTCAAGAACCGATCTGATAGCGACGCCGTATCGCGATGAGGAGGACGCGGATGAGCCCTGCACGGGGCGGGAACGGAAACGGGGGCCGGGCCAAGCGGCCGACCATGGTCGACGTCGCTCGCGAGGCCGGGGTGGCCCTGCGCACGGTGTCACGGGTGGTCAACAACGACCCGACGGTGGGGCCCGAATACGTCGCCAAGGTCCAGGCGGCGATCAGGGCCCTGCACTTCCGCCCGGACGAGCGGGCCCGCCAGCTGCGCACCGGCATCGCCGGCACGATCGGCGCGGCCGTGCGGCGCATCGCCGAGGTCAACCCGGCCCTGGCCGCCATCGAGCAGACCGCCCGCGCCGCAGGGTTGACCCTGCTGGCCGCCTCCACGGACTTCGACGAGTCCCGCGAACGCGACACCCTGGTCTCCATGTGCCGGCAACGACTCGACGGCATCATCGTCGAGCCGTTCGGCGAAAGCCACGGCTACCTGGAGCCCGAACTGGACGCGGGCATGCCGGTGGTGGCCATGGACCGGCCGATGAGCGCGCTGTCGGTGGACTGTGTCATGTCCGACAACGCCGCGGGCATCGGCATGGCCTTCCACCACCTGCACCAGCACGGACACCGTCGCATCGCCTACATCGGCGACAGCGAACGGGTCTTTTCCGGCCGCGAGCGCGCCGCCGCCTTCCGTGCCGCCCTGATCGCCCACGGACAGCCGGTGAGCGGCCTCGTCCACCCCGGCGACATCGCCGCCGAGCGCGTCGCCGCGGCCCTGGACACCGCACTGGACGCTGCCGATCCGGCGACCGCACTGGTCACCGGCAACATGGACACCACCATCGCGGTCCTGCGTCAGCTGGGGCCGCAGGCGGCCTCACGGCTGGCGATCGTCGCCTTCGACGACGTCCCGCTCGCCGACCTGCTGCAGCCCGCGCTGACCGTGATCGCCCAGGACACCACACAGATCGGCCACACCGCGGTTGAGCTGCTGCGCGCCCGCATCGCCGACCCGTCCCGGCCCGTGCAGACCGTCATCGTCCCCGTCTCGCTGACCGTCCGCGGCTCCGGCGAGGTGCCGGCCTCGGCGGCTACGACGGCGTAACAGGGGTCTTGACAGAACGGCGCGGCACCATCCACTCTTCGAGATAACGTTATTCGACGGTGCGGCGGCCGTCGAATACACGTGATCGCGTGAGGGGTTGATCCGCGTCCCCCCGACTCAGCGCGTTCGCGCGGCGGCAGACGCCGGCCACGTCGGCGTCCCGCGCAGGTCCCGGCGCCGGCCCGCGCTGGGACCTGCGGACATCCGCCGGACGCGCCGAGCACGGACGAAATCTCTCACGAGCGCCGCCCACCGCTGCTTCTCGATGAGAGGTCCGATCCATGAGGCTCCCGCCCCGGCCCAGACGGGCCGTCAGCATCGGCGCCGTCACAGCGCTCACATGCACCCTGCTGACCACTGCCGCGGCCGGTTCGAGCGCCGATACCAGCAACGACAGCAGTTCTTGACAACACTCCAAGAAAGGCCAGCACCACAATGTCGCCTGTTCGAGGCTACGAAGCCGAACCATTTCACCCCATCACCGGAGTCGTAGGCACCGGATTCCGATCAGCAGTCGCCGGCCTCGCACCGGGGCATGTGCTCGCCGTCGACGGGCCGGTCGCCGTCGACTGGGACGGCGTCGCCGTCGAGATCGGCAATGCGTTGACCGCGCGGGACCTCGGGGCCAAGCAGGTCGACATGCGTGAGCACCTGGCGGCATGGTCGGACATCCTCGAACTCACCGCGTCGGCGACCCTGCGCGACGACCCGGACTTCGCCCCCTTGTCGCAGGCAAGCCTCGCCGACTTCTTCACCGACCTACCCGAGCCGGACGCCAACCCCGACGCCGTGACCGTCGTCCTCGGACCGGGGGCGGCACTGGTCGCACACCACGTCCTGTGGTACGCCGACCTGCCCAAACGGTACGCAGAGGCCGCGATCACCGCCGGGACCGGACACAACCTCGGCCAGCCGGCCGGCACCGGGCCGGGCACGACGCGGCGCCTGTTCTACATCGACTGGCCTGTGCTCGACCGGCACCGCGACCACATCATCGGCGACATCGACCTGTGGCTGGACACCCAGGACCTCCCAGCGCCCGCCTGGCTGGACGGGCCGACGCTGCGCACGGCCCTGGCCGACCTGTCAGCACGGCCGTTCCGGACCCGGCCGACGTTCAACACGACCTCCTGGGGAGGGCACTGGGCCCAGCAGAAGCTCGGTTTCAACCCCGAGGCACCCAACACCGCCTTGGGCTACGAACTCATCGCACCGGAAAGTGGCATCCTCGTCGGCAACACCGACAGCGTCCGCGTCGAGATCCCGCTCCAAGTGGTCGTCGCCCAGCATCCCGAACAGGTCCTCGGCCGCAGCGTACACACGACGTTCGGTACCTCGTTCCCCATCCGGTTCGACTACCTCGACACCGTCGGCGGCGGGAACCTGTCCGTCCACTGCCACCCGCAACCGGACTACATGCACGAGGTCTTCGGGTGGCCCTACACGCAACACGAGACCTACTACATGATGGTCGGCGGAGCCGACCGTCGAGTATTCCTGGGCCTGCGCGACGACGCCGACCTGGAGGCATTCCGCCGCGACGCGGATCGCGCAGTCCACGACGGTGTGCCGTTCCACGTCGAGCGCTACGTCCAGACCTTCCCCGCCCACCCGCACCAGCTCTTCCTCATCCCGGCCGGAACGCCGCACGGCAGCGGCGAGGGCAACGTCGTCCTGGAGATCAGCGCGACACCCTACCTGTACAGCCTGCGCTTCTACGACTGGCTGCGCAAAGACACCGAGGGCAGACAACGGCCGGTCCACGTCGGACACGCCTTCACCAACCTCGACACCGGCCGGGCCGGCGACGCCGTAGCGCGTGACCTGGTCCAGCAACCGCGCATGGTGCGCTCGGGTGAGGGCTGGCACGAGGATGTCATCGGCCGCCTCCCCGAGATGTTCTTCGAAGTGCGCCGCGTAGAGCTGGCACCAGACGCCATCGCCGAGGACACCACCAGCCACGGGTTCCACGTCCTCAACGTCGTCGAGGGCGACGGCATCGTGCTGGAGACCGAGAACGGACACCGCTATGACCTCACCTATGCCGAAACCTTGACCGTTCCCGCCGCGGTCCGCTCCTACCGCGTACGCGGTTTGGGAACGGGCAAGGTCCGCTACGTCAAGGCACTGGTCCCATGAGCACCGGCGACACGAACGTCGTGTCAGTCCTGGACATCGGCGGCACACACGTCACCGCGGCCGGAGTGGACGTCTCGACCCGCAGCATCCTGAGCGGACGGTGGTTCCGTGAACCGCTGGACGGCGACGGCAGCGCAGAAAAGATCCTGTCCGCCATCGTCAACTGCGCCGCACGGCTGCCCGCCCAGCCCGCCGGCCCATGGGCCATCGCCGTTCCCGGCCCATTCGACTACGAACTCGGCATCGCACGATACGCAGGCGTCGGCAAGTTCGACGCGCTCAACGGCGTCGACCTTCGAACCGCCCTGATGCCGCATCTGCCCGGCGCCGAAAGCGTCAGCTTTCACAACGACGCGGACGCCTTCGGCATCGGCGAATGGTGGGCCGGCGCCGCGAACGGCCACTGCTCAGCCGTCGGGATCACCCTCGGAACGGGTGTCGGCTCCAGCTTTCTGCGCGACGGGCACACGCTGCAAGACGGGCCCGGCATACCGCCAGAAGGACGAGTCGACCTCCTACACCACGACGGCAGGCCGCTGGAGGAAACGGTATCCCGCCGCGCTATCCGGCAAGCCTACGCCCAGGCGACAGGCCAATCGCCAGCACCTGACGTCCGGGAGATCACACAGCGCGCGCGACAAGGCGACCGGACAGCGACCGAGGTCCTCACGCGAACGTTCCACGCACTGGGAACCGTGCTCGGCCCACACCTGGCGGAATTTGCGCCAGAGGTCCTCGTCGTCGGCGGATCGATCGCCGCGGCGTGGGATCTTCTGGCCTCACCACTGCGATCTGGTCTCACCGACGCCGATCCTCGAACCGCGCTCATCGCCCTCGAACCCGCGCTTCACCTCATGGAGGCGCCCTTGCTCGGCGCAGCCTATCTGGATCGGATTCACGAGCTGTGACCCCGTCCAAACCGCCGCGGAAGGGCGGTGAACAGGCACCGGACGTCTCGTCCTGACCGGCTACGGGTTTCCTACCCGGTGCGGGCGGATCACCAGTGCGCCGGTCGTACCAGAGGATCGGCGGTCGCGGTCGATGCGTCGCCGACGGCCGCGTCCAGCTGCGACTGCGTCAGGCGGACGCTGTGGCGCAGGTCCGCACCCGTCACGTCGGCCCGGGCGAGGTCCGCGCCGGCCAGGTCCGCGTTGGTCAGGTCCGCGTTGGTCAGGTCGGCGTCGCGCAGGTCGGCGCCGGCGAGCCGGGTGCCGCCGAGGTTCGCGTTGGTGAAGTCCGCGCCGCGCAGGTAGGCGCCGGCCAGGTCGACGCCGCTGAGGTCGATGCCCCGCCGGGTGATCGCACGACCGGCGCCCGCCCGGGTCAGCTCCCCGGCGATCCGCAGCAGCAGCCCGTCCACCCGCCGCCGGTATCGCGGCAGGTCGGTCGCGACGATCGCGTCGGCGCTGTCGCGGGTCACCCCGTCGATCTCGTCGCGCAGCGCCGCCAGGTCGGGGCGCAGCGGCCGGCTCTGCGGCAGCGCCATCGCGCCGACCAGCGAGAACAGCAGCTGCTGCAGCTGGCGGGCCACCCGGAACGTCTGGAACATCTGCTCCGCCGTATGCGGCGCCTCCCGCCAGGACCGACCCCCGAACGTGACCTGGGCGACCTTCTGCCCGGCGCCGAGGCAGTCGTAGGCGACGCACCCGTTGAAGCCCCGCGCCCGCAGGCTGTCGTGGATCGTGCACCGGTGGTCCCGCCGCACGTTCGGGCAGGGCTCACCGGCCGCCTTGTCGATGGCGAAGTCCGGCGAGACGGAGAAGCTCGGCGCGACGCAGCAGAGCCCGAAGCACTCCTCGCACTTGCCGCGGAAGCTGTCCACGGCGAACGCGGCCGTCTCGTCGTAGCCGTCTGGCACCGTCGATCCTCCACTGCTGATCGCCAACCAACCTTAACGACACCGGTGGGCCGGGGACCCGCAACCCCGCGCGATCCGCGCCCGCGGCGTCAGCGACGGCCGGGTCACCCTCGCCCTGTCGAGCACCCCCGCCGCGGCGGTGCGGGCCCTGGCAGGGAGTGGTGGGGCCTGACGCCGTGCTCCAGGCCATCTCGGTTAGGCGAGGAACGCGTCGATGTGGGTGAGGGTTTCTTTCGGGTGGGTGCGGGTGGTGATGTGGCCGGCGCCGGGGATGGTCTCGAAGCGGGAGTTCGGGAAGGCGTCGGCGTATACCTGTCCGAAGGTGGGTGGGACGATGTGGTCGTCTTCGCCCCAGACCAGCAGGGTGGGTGTCGGCACGTGGCGCAGCCGGCGTAGGAGCTGGGGGTCGGCCATGGCGCTGGTGGTGTAGGCCAGCATGGTGGCGACCTGCCCGGGAGGCGGCCCTTGCCGGGGCGGTTCGTGCCCGGTAGGAGCGTCGGGCCGGTGGGCGGGGGTTCCGGGCACGGCGACGGTGTGGCCGGCGATCTCGGGGCCGATCGCGTCGAGCAGTACGAGCTGTTGGATGGTGCGGGCGCGGTCGCGTACGGCCATTTCCGCGGCGACCCAGCCGCCGAACGAGCTGCCGATGACGATGACGGGGTCGAGCTTTTCGCTTTCGATCAGGTTCAGGTAGGTGATGGCGAGGTTGTCGATGCCGGTGAACCAGTCGGGTCGTGCCGTTCCGGCGAATCCTGGGACGGTGGGCGCGACGACAAGGTGGGTGTCGGCGTAGTGCTCGATGAGCGGATCGATGGAGTCGGGGCCGCTGCCGCCGTGCAGGATCAGCATCGGCTTGCCGGCGCCGCCGGTGCGCACGGTCAACGGCAGATCGGGCTGGGGCTGCAGGATCTTCTCGGTGAGAGAGGTCATCGCTTCCTTCTTGCAGGTGGTCGGGGCGTGCGAACCGGCTGGGGCAGACGCGGGTGGGACAACGGATGGCACCGACAGTAGCGCGAACGCGTTCGTTACGCACGCGTTCGTTGTCGAATGACGAACGCGTTCGCTACGATCCGGTTATGAGTCCTCGCCGCGTACCCGTCAGCCGCCGCGACCGGCCGGTCAAGCCGCCGCTGAGCCGCGACGGCGTCGTCGCGACCGCTCTGCGCGTCATGCGGGAGGAAGGCCTGGAGCGGGTGACCATGCGACGGCTGGCGGCCGAGCTCGACACCGGCCCGGCCTCGCTGTACGTCTACGTCCGCAACACCGCCGAACTGCACGGGGCACTGCTGAACGAGTTGCTGACCGACCTGGAGCTGCCCGGCGACAGCGCCGGCGCCGCCTGGCGCGAGCAGCTGATCGACCTCATGACCGCCTACACGAGGATGCTGTTCGCCTACCCGAGCCTGGCCCGCTCGGTGCTCACCCTGCGCCCCTGCGGGCCGCACTATCTCAGGCTGATCGACTCGATCCTCGGCCTGCTCGACAGTGGCGGCATCCCGGCCCGGCAGGCCGCCTGGGGTGTCGACCTGCTGCTGCAGCACGCCACGGCGACCGCTGCCGAGCAGGGCAGCCGCAAGGAGGCCATCGAAGCGCAGGGCGAAGAGGAGGAGCTCGTCGCCGCGGTCGCCGAGGCGACATCCGACGATTACCCCCACATCGTCCGCGCCCGCGGCGAACTGTTCTCCGGCACCGGCCTGGAGCGCATGCACTGGGCTTTCCGCCAGATCATCAACGGTCTCACCGCCAGCGACTAAGCTGAACAGCACAAAACCCAGCTGGACATCTGTCGCCGTCAACCTGTACCCGTTTGGAACATGTTCGTCACGAACATGATCGCCGCAGGTGCGACTTCGGCCCACCGGCCCCTACTTCCAGGAGAAGCCATGACCACGCCATCAATTGCCATCGTGGGCGCCGGATTGGGCGGCCTCACCCTCGCCCGGGTGCTGCACACGCACGGCATCACCGCAACCATCTACGAACTCGAAGACTCGCCGTCCGCCCGCACCCAGGGCGGCATGCTCGACATTCACGACTACAACGGCCAAGTGGCACTACACGCGGCCGGCCTGTACGACCAGTTCCGCGCCATCATCCACGCCGGGGGCGAGGCCACACGAGTCCTCGACAAGGACAACACCCTGCTGTACGAGGACACCGACGACGACACCGGGGCCCGCCCGGAGGTCGAACGAGGGCAACTGCGCCAGATCCTGCTCGACTCACTTCCCGACGGCACCATCCGCTGGGGCACGAAGGTCACCCAGGCGCGCCCACTCGGCGGCGGGCGACACGAACTCGTCTTCGCCGACGCCACCACGGTGACCACACAGGTACTGGTCGGCGCGGACGGGGCATGGTCCAGAATCCGGCCGCTGGTCTCCGCCGCCACACCGGCCTACTCCGGGATCTCCTTCGTCGAGGCCGACCTGCACGACGCCGACCGACGCCACCCCTCGGCGGCCGCGGTTGTCGGCGGCGGCATGCTGTTCGCGCTCGGGCCCGACAAGGGAATCCTCGGACATCGCGAACCCGACGGCAGCCTGCACCTCTACATAGCCATCACCACGTCACCCGAGTGGCTCGCCACGCTGGACTTCGCCGACACCGACAAGGTCAAAACGGTCCTTCTCGAGCAGTTCGCCGACTGGGCGCCGCCACTGAAGGCTTTGATCACCGAAGCCGACGGCGCGCTGATCCCCCGCACCGTCAACGCCCTGCCGGTCGAGCACCGCTGGAACCGGGTGCCCGGCGTGACACTGCTCGGCGACGCCGCACACGTCATGTCCCCCTTCGCCGGCGAAGGCGCCAACCTCGCGATGCTCGACGGCGCCGAGCTCGGCAAGGCCATCGCCGAGCATCCCGGCGACATCGAGACCGCGCTCACCGAATACGAGAAAGCCCTGTTCCCACGCAGCGCGCAGGCCGCGCGGGAAGCCGCCACGAACCTCGCCCTCTCCTTCAACGAGACCGCCCCGCAGAGCCTGCTCGACCAATTCGCCCAATTCACGCAGCGTCAGTGACGAGGGCGCGGTGCGTTTCGGTCGTGGTGAACCGGTCCGGCTGGGATGGCCGCGTGCCGCATTGCCGGACCGGTGCCGGCCTGACCGGGATGCGCCGTATGTGAATCACACCATCCACCCTTGCCGCAATCAGCGACGAAGCGGTTGGGTCAGTGACATGGCTCGCATCGCCTACAACAACCACGACGCGGCAGCGTTCGAAGCCACCCGGCACCTGTCCGACCAGGGACTTGCCGCCTGGCGCGAAGCGGTGACCCGCCACCTCGATCCTCGGCCCGGCACCCGTCTGCTCGACCTCGGCGCGGGCACCGGCATGTGGGCACGGGCCTTCACCGACTGGTACGACAACATCGACGTCATCGCCGTCGAGCCGGCCGCGGCCATGCGAGCCCGCTGCCTGCACCCACAGGTCATCGCCGGAGACGCCGCCAACATCCCACTGGCCGACAGCAGCATCGACGCGGCCTGGCTGTCCACCGTCATCCACCACCTGCCAGACCTGAGCGCCGCCGCGCGGGAACTGCGCCGCGTGCTGCGCCCCGGCGGCCCGGTACTGATCCGCTCCGCCCTCGCCGGCCGCCACCACGCGATCACGCTCTTCCGGTTCTTCCCCGAGGCCATCCGCGTGCTGAACACCTTCCCCAGCGTGGACGACATCGAAGCCGCCTTCGCCACCGCCGGCTTCACCACCGTCTCATTCGAACAGGTCCCGCAGACAACCGCGCCGTCGCTTCGTGACGTCGCGGCCAACATCCGACGGGAAGCACACACGCCCCTGCAGCTGATCACCGACGACGAGTACGCCACCGGTCTGGCCCGACTCCAACACGCCGCTCAAACCGAGTCCGGACCGGTTGTCGACGCGCTCGACCTTCTCGTCCTTCGATAGCACGGAAGCTGGTCCAGACTGGCGTGATGCAGATGGATGAACGTAGGGCCCGAGTCCGGGAGGTACGCCGCCGGCTTGCACAGGACGGTCCGCCGTGGACGCGACATCACGAGCGGGACTTCGAGACGGTCACGATGCCTGAGCGGGACTGCGATCTGCTCCGAGATCTGTTGATCTCCGAGAGGGTCGAGACGGTTGTCGAGGTCGGGCTTGCCTACGCCAGCTCCGCCCTCGCAGTCGGCGAGGCACTGGTCACGGTCGACCCGCCGCATCCCCGGCACGTCATCATCGATCCCTTCCAGGACCAGGAGTACTGCAACATCGGCTGGGATCTGCTGCGCGCCGCAGGACTGGACTCGATCGCCAGGCTCATGCGCACGTGGTCATCCATCGCGCTCCCGGAACTCGTCACCGATGGTCTCGTCGCCGACGCAGCGTTTGTCGACGGCAGTCACCGTTTCCACGAGGTTTTTGTGGACCTCTACTTCCTGCGCAAGATCGTCCGGCCGGGCGGGCTGATCGTGATTGACGACGACTGGACGCCGTCAGTGCGCACCGCGGTGCGGTACTACGAGCGGAACCTGGGCTGGACGGCGATTCCCGACGCCTTCGCCGACGGGACCCTGCGAAACGTTGGCGATGACACCGCGGCCGAGGCGGTGCCCCGCTGCCGCGCCCTCCGGCTTCCCGGCTCCTTGACCGAGCCGCCCTTCGAGCGGTTTCACCCGTTCTGAGCTGCCTCAAGGTCCACCGTATGCGCCAGTTTGACCAAGCCCCGCGCGCGGGGTTGAGCGCTCACGTCCACCACAGGGATCTGTTCGCGTGGGTGGCCAGGATCGCGGTGGAATTCCTGGTGAGGACCGCGTGGAACTGTTCGCTGTCGCGGACCCGGTTGTAGAGGCCGGTGGCGATCGCCTCCTGGTCGGCACCGGCCCGCATCTGCACGTCGATGTCGAACTGGTAGGACTCGTACCGGCCGAACTCGCCCGGCTCGCGGAACGCACCGTTGAGCCAGAAGGGGTCGCCGCGCTCGTCCTCGCCGGTGCCGCCGAAGCGGTCATCGCCGAGGAAGCCGAGGTGAATGCCGATCGTCGCGCCGAGCGCCGGCAGCAGCGCGACGAGCTCCTCGGTGGTGCGGTTCCGGCCGTCGGCCGGCGAGACGATCAGCGACCAGTCAGGCATTCAGCACTCCTACCATCAGTCCCATCCCTTGCCGTTGATGCCCTGCTGGAAGTCGATCGTCTGCGTCGGCACCGTCCAGCCCTAACATTGCCGCACGGCAATGTTCACGGACATTCACAATGATCCACCGAGTGTAAGGAGCTTGGATAAATGGCGAGGTATCTGGTGACCGGGGGCGCCGGTTACGTCGGGTCCACGGTGGCGACGCTGCTCGTCGAGGCAGGCCATGACGTCACCGTCATCGACGACCACTCGGCCGGCTCGAGCCACCTGCCCACCGGCACGACGTTCGTGCCCGGCCGATTCCAGGACGTCGCCGATGCAGTGCTTGCCCGCGGCGATTTCGACGGGGTGCTGCACTTCGCGGCGCACGTCGAGCACCCCGGCGAGCACCGCGTCTACAATCTCGGCAACGGCGTCGGCTTCACGAACCACCAGGTGATCGAGGCGGTTCGCGCGACCACCGGCAGACCGGTGCCGGTCCGGGTCCACCCTCGCCGCGCCGGTGACAGCGCCACCCTCGTCGCCGTCTCCGACAAGGCCCGGCGGGAGCTGGGCTGGCAACCGACCCGAGGTCTCGACAGCATCATCGCCGACGCGTGGGAGTTCCATCGTCACCACCGGACCGTCCCGGCCCCGGCATGACCATGCGGGAGCGGCGCTGCGCGCTCGGACCCTACGTGCGGGTGCTGCGGACCCCCGGCGCGGCGGCGTTCTTCACCACCACGGTCGCCGGCCGGTTCGGTGTGTCGATGTACGGCCTGAGTGTCCTGCTCGCCGCCGTCGCCGGCTACGGGGACTACGTGCGGGCCGGTGTCGTCGCCGGGACGTTCGCCGCCAGTGAGGCCGTCGGCGGGCCGCTGCTCGGCCGGCTCGCCGACCGGGTCGGGCAGCGCCGCATGCTACCGCCGGTCGCCGTGGTGCACCTCGCCGCGCTCGTCGGCCTCATCGTCGCGCTGCACCGGCCGGCGCCAGTCCTCGCCACCGTTGTCGTCGCCGCGGTCGCCGGGCTCAGCGTCCCGCAGCTCGGCGCACTCGCCGCGGCCCGCTGGAGCCACCTGCTGCACGGCGACCCGCGGATCGAGACCGCGTTCTCGCTGGAGTCCCTCGCCAACGACGTCGCCTTCATCGTCGGGCCCCTCGCCGCGTCGGCCGCCGTGGCCACCGTCGCCGCCCCGGCCGGCGCGTCGATCGCGTGCGCCCTCGTCGCCGGGTCGGCGCTGGCGCTCGCGCTGCAACGCGACAGCATGCCACCGCCAGGCGGCGCCCGGGCAGGCGCCGCAGCTGCGGCGCCCCGGCGGATGCCTCGCCTCGTCGTGTCGTTGAGCCTCGCCAACGTGCTGCTGGGGCTGCTCTTCGGCACCACACAGCTGGCCGTCACCGCCCTCGCGAGCGCCGAGGGAACCGTCGGCCTCGCCGGCGTCTACTACCTCACGATGAGCGCCGGCAGCCTCGCCGCGAGCGCCGCCTACGGTGCCATCCGCTGGCGCATCGCACCCTGGCGCCGGTTCCTCGGCGCCGCGCTGCTCGTCACCGCCGGAGCGGCTGGGCTCACGACCCTGCAACACCTGGTCGCCGAGCTCGCCGCACTGTTCGTCGTCGGTCTCGGCGTCGGCCCGATCATCATCCTCACCGGTACCCTCGTCGAACGACACGTCGACCGGTCGCTGCTGACGCAGACGTTCGCGCTGATGTCCGCGCTCAGCGCCGCCGGGATCGCCCTCGCCGGACTCGCCGCCGGTGCCGTCGTCCAGGCACACGGCGCCCTCGGCGGGTTCCTCCTCCTCACCGCCTACGGTGCCGGCCTCCTAGCAATCGCAGTGGCGGTGCGGTCCATCGCGGAGGCCCAAGGGGCCCGGACGTGACGCCCAGCGCTGGCCGCGCCCCGGGCTCAGGTCGGGACGGCGGCCACGCTTGGCAGGGACACGGCGGTCTAGACCGGAATCCATTCCGATGCCGTGGTGACTTCCTCCAACAGCTCCGGAATCGGGGTGACGCCGAGTCCGGGACCGCCGGGCACAGGCAAGTTGCCGTCGTCGAGACGGAACGGGACGGTGATATCGGTCCGATAGTAGCGATCGGAGGCCGAGAGGTCGCCGGGAAGGGTGAAGCCGGGCAACGCCGCGAGCGCGACGTTGGCCGCCCGCCCCAAACCGGTTTCGAGCATGCCGCCGCACCACACAGGTACGCCCCGGGACAGGCAGGCGTCGTGAATGCGTCGAGCTTCGAGATATCCGCCGACGCGGCCCGGTTTGATGTTCACGATCTGGCACGCCCCCAACCTGATCGCATCGACCGCGGCCTGGACCGATGTGATCGACTCGTCCAGGCATATGGGTGTCTGCACGAGCTGGGCCAGGTCGGCGTGCCCGAGGATGTCCTCCTCGCCGAGCGGCTGCTCGATCAGCGCCAGCTCATACGGATCGAGCGCGGCCAGCGCGGGAGCATCGGAGATCTGGTACGCAGCATTGGCGTCCACCTGGAGCACGACCTCGCTGCCGAAGCGCTCCCGGACGGCGCGCACCGGCGCCAGATCCCAACCTGGCTCGATTTTCAGCTTGATCCGCCGGTATCCCTGCTCCAGATAGTCGCCCACCGTATCGAGCAGGGCCTGCGTCGAATCCATGATGCCGACGGACACCCCGCTCGGAACGCGGTCCCGCGTGGCGCCGAGCGCCTCGGCGAACGACTGCCCGTGCTCCCGCAGTTCGGCGTCCAGGAGTGCCATCTCCAAGCCGGCCTTCGCCATCCGATGGCCCCGGAACACGGCGAGGATGCCGGCCACGTCGTCCGCCCGAACCGACTTGGCCGCGGCCAGCGCCGGCACGAAGAACCGCCGGATCACCTCCGCACACGAACTGGCGTACTCGGACGAGTATCGGGGCTCGGCCATCGCTACGCATTCGCCCCACCCCTGCTGCTCGGTGGTCTCCACCCGGATGAGCACCGCATCGCGGGTCGTTGCGGTGCCGAACGACGTGCGGAACGGGCTGATCAGCGGAAGGGTCACATGGCGCAGCTCAACCCCGGTCAGCTTCACAGCTTGTTTCCTTGCACGACGACGAACCAGCCGGTCCGGGCGAAGCCGACGATCTGCGCGCGGGCCGCGATCAGCGGGGCAAGGGTCTCACGCAAGGCGTACCTCCATTCAGCTGCGAGGCCGGGCTCGGCGGCTCGCAGGTACTCGATGTCCTCAGGGACGGCGACAAGTACCGTCCGCGCGTCGGTCGGTCCCCGTCGCGGCTGGTTGTTGACGGACGCGAGGCCGACAGCGGCCCCGTCCGCCAGCAGTGCCGCGGCGTCCAACGATGAATGCTCGCCTCGGCATGCGGCCGCGACCGCCGCACTCGGCAGGTTCCAGTTCACCAGGAGCCGGTCGGTCTCGTCGTCGCCGTTGAGGTCGTCGTGGCCGCCGCCGTAATAGTTCTCGAGGTACTCGACCGCGTCCGCGTTGAGCTTCGTCAGGTTGAAATGGGCATTGCGCCGGACGAGCGGATCAAACGTCCAGTTGATCGACGAGACGCCACGCTCGAGGCACCAGGCACGCTGATGAACCTTGAGGGCAAAGCCAACATTGCGTCCACGCATGACGTTGGAGACGCCCATGATGTGGCTGTGCAGCGTCGCGTTGACCGGTGGGGAGAAGAATCCGACGCACGCCCCGACCAGTTCGCCGGCCGCGTAGGCTCCGGCCACGTAGCTTCCCGACTTGACCATCGCACGAAGAAGATCCCGTGTCATCGGTGGCTCCTGCGGGATTGCCCCCCAGACCCGCTGGTAGAGCTCGCATACGCGCTCGAGGTCGGCCAACTCGGCCAGGGTGCGTAGCTCGACACCACAGGCTCGGGCCGTCTGCTCCGCGAGCTCGAACGCCGCGGCGGTGACGTCCTCGGCTTCCTGCCGCTCCGGATCGCTGTGGTGCTGGCTCGCGGTGCGGACGTCGTTGCCGCTCAGGCGACCTCCGCTTCGCTCCGGCCGCCTGAGCCCCACATTGTGCTGATGATGAGCGGCTCCTCCGCTACGCTCCGGACCGCTCATGGCTGGTCTCCATCCGGAGTGTGCGATCGGTCGCGGGCCTCCGCGAGAACCTCGGCGAGCAAGGCGCTGAGCAGCGCCGTTCGGCCGGGAATCGCCTCGAGCAGGACGTGCTCGCCGTCCGCGTGCGCGCCTCCCCCGACGGCCCCGAACCCGTCGATCGTCGGTACACCCATGGCAGCGGTCAGATTGCCGTCCGACGCACCGCCGACTGCCGCACAGGCCAGCGGAGGCAGCCCCAGCGCGCGTCCGATCGCCGCCGCGCGCAAGAACAGGTCCCGTGACGCCTCCGCAGTCATCGGCGCCCGGTTAGGCCCGCCCCGGACCGTGATACCGGCACCGGGCTGTACGGGGCGAAGCGATCGCATCGCGGCGTCCACCCGAGCCTGTTCGGCAGGGTCGCTCACCCGGACGTCCACCGTGAAGCTCGCGCTGGCCGGGACGGTGTTGCTCGTAGTCCCAGCGGTGAGCAGGCTCGGGCACACGGTGGTCCCGGTCTCAGGATCGGCTAGCTGGACGACGGCCAGCACATGGTGCGCGGCCTCGATCGCGGCATTGACGCCAAGGCCTGGATCGAGTCCGGCGTGAGCGGCGCGCCCTTGAATCGTCACCTCGTACAGCGAGCCGCCCTTTCGCGCACACTTGAGTGCGCCGTCAGGTGCAGCGCCCTCGGCTACCACGACGGCGACGAGGCCGGCGGCCTCCTCCTCGATCAGCTGCCGTGATGAGGGCGACCCAAGCTCTTCATCACCCGTGATGAGGATGGTGAGCCCGTCTGGATCGTCCAGCGCCTCGATCGCCCGAAATGCCATGACCAGCCCGGCCTTCATGTCGAAGCAGCCGGGACCCCGCAGGACACCTCGCTCGACCGAGAACGGAAGCCGGTCGAGCGAACCGAGCGGCCATACGGTGTCGTGATGGCCGAGCAGCAAGAGGTGTCGCGGTCCACTGCCCAACCGCCAACGCAGATGCGTCCGGCCCGCTACGTCGATCCGCTCGGGCGGCACGCCCAGGATCTCGGTACCCAGTGCGGAAACCACCTCGGCGCTGCGTGCAACGGCAGCGAGGTCTGTTGACGGTGACTCACAGCGCACCAGCCGACCGATGTCGTCGATGATGGTCGGCAAGATTGCCGACATACGCTGGACCGTTGCGGTATGTGCCATGTCAGCGTTTCCCCGCGATCATAGTTCCGCCCATGGGCGCTCCTTCTCGTTCTGGCGTTCCGCACGGACACTAACGACGCCGACGCGGATTGAGGAGCGTTCTGGTTCACTGAGCGGACTGGTGCACTCACCTGACCCGGCGGTGGGCGGGACCCTGGTGCTCGGGACCGTGAACTGATAGACCTGACGCGGCAGCACTGGAGGAGGCGAGACCGGCGTGGAGCGTGACAGCCTGCTCGGCAAGGTGCGGCTCATTCTGGACTCGTTCGGGCCGGAGGACGCAGAACTGTCGCTTGCCCAACTCGTCGCGCGAACCGCGGTGGCGAAAGCCAGCGTGTATCGGATCTGCCAGGATCTCGTCGACTGGGGGCTGCTGGAACGTTCCGGACAGCGGTACCAGCTCGGGCTCCGGCTGTTCGAACTCGGTCAGCAGGTGCCCCGGCAACGTGTGCTGCGCCGGGCGGCGCTGCCCATCATGGACGACCTTTTCCGTGCCACCCAGGAAACGATCCATCTCGGCGTGCTCGACGGCCTGCAGGTGCTGTACATCGACAAGATCGCGCCGACCCGGCATGAGGTGCCCGCCTCACGGGTCGGCGGACGAATGCCCCTGCACTGCACCGCTACCGGTAAGGCCCTGCTCGCCAACGCTCCGGCGGGACTCGTCGAAGCGGTGACGAAGGCCGGGCTGGCTCGACTGACGCCTTACACGATCACGCAACGCGGCATGATGCACCGCGAGCTCAAGCGGATCAGGGAGTTAGGCTACGCCGTCGAGCGCGAAGAGTGCGTTCTCGGCAATCTGGCTGTCGCGGTCGCCGTGTTGGACGGGGAGGGCGAGGCCGTCGGCGCGCTGTCGATCACCGCGCCGTCCTTCCGCGCCGACCCCGAGCGTCTGGCCAGTGCGCTACGAGTAGCCCAGCACACCGTTTCGCGGCGGCTGATGTCCTATGCCGTCAGTCCAGCGAATTGATCCAAACCCCTGGGTGTGGTGAGCTGCCGCAGTACCCGCGAGGCGGATCGCCGCCGAACGGATGTCATGCCTGCTCGACATAGTCCCGGAGATTGTCCAGGCGCAGGCGCCAGCCCGATTGATGCACACGAAAGAGCTCGGCGCTGTCACGGACGTGCTCCAGTCCGGTCTCGCGGATGCTCACCCTGGTTGACGACGGACCGGTCGGGCAGACACTCCATTCGACCGTCGTGGGGGCGCCCCACCGCGAATCGGCCCAACTGAACCGAAGGAACTGCCCGCGCCGCACGTCGTGCACCACGCCGTAGCCGACCCGCTCGACTCCCTCCCGATCGGTCCAGAGCTCCTGCAGCAGGCTTCCGGGCACGGCGTGCAACGCGAGACCCGGCCACCAGCCCACGCGTCGATCTTCCTCGACCATGGCGGCCCACACCGTGTCGAGCGCCGCGATGACATCGACATCAACGAGCACGACGAACTCACTGCGCTCAAGGGCCGCTCCGCCGGTCACGTCGCTTGCCCCGTCGTCGATTCACACAGGACACCACGTGCTCGCAGGATCTCGACGCAGGCTGGGACATCGATGGCATGCACAGTGACACCTCCCCGGCCGGTCATGGTGTCCGCTGCCAGTAGGGCGTTGACGATGGCCTCTTCAGTGGCGTCGATGACCGCGTCGAAGAAGTCGGTCATGAAGGTGTTGGAGATGAATCGTGCCGGCGTGGACTCCGGTTCGCTCTCGCCGAAGGTGACCGGCGACAGTCCGCGGTTGCCGGTGGAGAAGCACAGGAAGATGTCACCACTGGCAGCTTCGCCGACGGCACCCATCCGGGCAATGCCGAATCCGGCGCGCTGGGCCAGCCGTTCGCACTGTTTGGGAAGCATCGGCGCGTCGGTCGCAACGACAATGATCACCGATCCGGCCCCCTCGGGCATCGACATCTGGTTGCGCAGGTCGGCCGTCGGGTCGGGGATGACGTCGGTGCTCAACTCCTTCCCGACCTTGACACCCAAGATCTCCAGACGGTCCCTGCGGCCGTGGTTGGCCTGCACGAGCACCCCGACGGTAAAGGTGCTCGCAACCCCCGGCACGCGACGGGAGGCGGTGCCGATCCCGCCCTTGAAGCCGTGGCACATCATGCCCGTTCCGCCACCGACGTTGCCCTCCTCGACCTGGCCCGCTGCCGCCCCCGCCAGCGCAGCCGCCACGTGCGCCTCGGTGACGTGCTGCCCGTCGATGTCGCTGAGCAGTCCGTCATAGGTCTCGGCCACGACTGGCAGCCCGAACTGGTAGGCGCCCTGGCCCTGCCTCGGGCGAAACTCCAGCCCGATCAGGGCATCACGCACGACGCCGACGCTGTGGGTGTTGGTGAGCCCGATCGGCGATGAAAGCGTGCCGGACTCCCGAACCCATTCCAGGCCTGTCATCTCACCACAGCCGTTGAGGGTGTGCACGCCTGCAAATACCGGCTCGCGCCAAACGTCGCCGTCATGCGGCACGATCACCGTGACGCCGGTGCGCACCGGTCCGGTGCCGACGACCAAGGGCCCGTCACCACCGACGATCGTCTCGTGCCCGACCCGTACCCCTGGTACGTCGGTTATGGCGTTGTGCGGGCCGGGCTCGAACTTCCCGAACTTCAGGCCGAGGTCACGAGCGCGTGGTCTGGTCAAGGTCACTCTCCTGTTCCGCTTGGTCGATCATTGTTGCCTTGCACCGACGTCCGCTCCGTGGCGACGGACCAGACGCATGCCCCAACGCAGCCAACCCACCGAACCGTCCGGGTCCCGGACGAACTCGCCGGCAGGTTGCCAGGGAGCAGATTCGGCGGCCACCACATCGGGTGCCACGAAGAACACCGGTGTCGGCTTTTCGATCTCTCTCGCCACCGCGGGGTCCACGACCACACCTACGTACTTCACGTTCACAGTAAGTTGATCAGCCGTACTGCGGACCTCGATGTCGAGTTCGCCGGTGACATACCGGCCGACGTACTCATCCAGCGGCCCGGTGCTGCCTGCCGGCTCCAGCGCGACGACGTCATGGCCGAGGAACCTCCGCAGGGCCCACGCCAGCAGTTCCTCCTGCATCAGCGCACCAGTTGCCGCATTGGTCAGGGCGACGATACCGAGCCGCTCGCCCGGCACCAGGACGAGGAGCGAGACGTACAGGCCGGCGACATTCCCGCTGTGCGTGACCAGGGCGAGCTCACCTCGTGACCGCAACAGCCAGGAGATGCCTATGCCGAACCAGTCGTTCATCCGCACGTACGGCCGCTGCATCGCGAGTCGGGTGGCCTGGGAAACCGGTGGAGTGCCGGCGGTGTTCCCATCGAGCTGGTAGCGCGCATAGGCCAGCTGGTCGGTCAACGAGCTGACCAGCCCGCCACCGGCCACCATCGCACGAGACGTCTGCCATTCCATGACCGGTCGCGCCGAGCCGGCCACCACGACGTGTCCCACCGCGTGCCGGCGATGCGCGATCTCCTGTGGAAAGGAGAACGTCTCAGCCAGCCGCAACGGCGCGAGCACCCGGCGCCGTAGGACCTCCTCGAACGAACGGCCGGTCACCGTCTCCAGCAGGTACGCCGCCACTGCGGCCGACATGTTGTTGTACGACGGCGGCCCGCCGGGCGGCACCAGCTGCGGCAACCGGGGCAGCTGCTCGGTCACCGCCCGAGACACCGCTTCGTCGCCCCACCCGGTGTCGGGGACATCGTCGCCGAGCCAGCCCGCCGTATGCGTGAAGAGGTCGCGGACGACAACCGAGGCGCGCTCGCCGTGCTCGGACAGGCGAAGGGTGGGCAGGTATCGAGCCACCGGCAGGTCCAGGTCCAGCAACCCCTGCTCCACCAAGCTCATCGCCGCCGTTGCCGTGAACGTCTTGCTGATGGAGCCGATGGGGAACAAGGTGTGATCGTCGACGCGAAGTGGATCGCGGGTGCTGGTCACGCCCCTGGTCACCGTGTACTCGTCGGCACCGTGGACGATCCCGACCGCCGCACCGGGAATGTTGTGCCGTTCGGCGGCGTCGAACACGAAGTCGCGCAATGCTGCCTGGGGGGTCATGACGTCACCTGCCGCGCGGTCGGCACGTCGATCGCGCCGTGGCCCAGCGGGAAGTGGCATGCCACCCCCGCCTGCTCGGTGCCGAGCAGCGGAGGATCCGCGGTCACGCATGTCCGACGTTGCTGGGCCGTCGCGTCGAACATCGGGCAGCGCGGGTGGAAGCGACACCCCGGCGGTGGATGATGCGGGTCCGGAACGTCACCCAGAATGGTCAGTGGCCCGGTGCGTCGACGGTGCAGGTTAGGCGCACTGTCGAGCAGCCCGCGCGTGTACGGGTGTCGTGGTGCCTCATACAGGTCGGTGCCGCCGATCTCGACAATGCGACCGAGGTGCATCACCGCGGTGCGCACGCTGCAGTAGCGGGCGACAGCGAGGTTGTGCGTGATGAGCAGGATGGACACACCGGTCCGTCCCTGGATCTCCCGCAGCAGGTTGAGAATCGCCGCCTGCACGGACACATCGAGGGCGGACGTGATCTCGTCGGCAATAATGAGGTCCGGACGAACCGCAAGAGCACGCGCGATGGCCACGCGCTGCCGCTGCCCCCCTGACAGCTGAGCCGGATACCGATTGGCGTGGGCGGGATCCAAGGCCACGACGGTCATGAGACGCTCGATCTCAGCCGACCGTTCCGTCCGGCTCATCCGATGGTGGCAGCGGAGTGCTTCCTCCAGGGTCTCGCCCACCGTCAGCTTCGGGTTCAACGAGGCGTAGGGGTCCTGGAATACCATCTGCACCCGCCGCCGAAACGCCCGGCTGCTGCGGGCCGCGCGGCTGGTGACGTCGGTGCCGTCCAGATGAATCCGCCCGCCTGTCACGGGGGCGAGTCCGACGATCGCCCGGGCGATGCTCGACTTGCCGCAGCCGGACTCACCAACCAGCGCCACGGTGTCGCCAGCGGCTATCGACAGCGTCACGCCGTCGACAGCCGTCAGGGTGCGCGATGTGGTCCGGTAGCCGACTTGCAGGTCGGTCAGCGAAAGCAGGTCGGTCACGACTGCACGCTCGCAGGGTTGCGCGACGACTCGTCGGGGAGTTCGGCATCGGCCCGCCAGCACGCCACTCGACCTGCTCCATGGTCAACTAGCGGCGGCTCCTGCTGACGACACCGGTCGATCACCAACAGGCAGCGCGGCGCGAACGGGCATCCTTCCTGAACCTGCTCGGCACTCACCGACTGTCCCGGGATAACCGCGAGAGGCCGGTCCTGCGACATGTCCAGACTGGGGATCGAGGCCATCAGTGCCCGGGTGTAGGGGTGCGCGGGCTTGGCGATCAGCACCGAGCGCGGCATGTCCTCGATGATGCGTCCGGCATACATGACCATCACCCGGTCGCAGAGCTCCGTGACGACCGACAGGTCGTGCGAGATCAGGAGAACTGCCGTGCCGTGCACTGCGTTCAACTCGCGCAGCACATCGATGATCTGTGCCTGGACCGTCACGTCCAACGCGGTCGTCGGCTCGTCGGCGATGAGGAGCGCGGGTGTACCCATGATCCCCATGGCGATCATCACCCTTTGCCGCATCCCACCGGACAGCTGGTGCGGTAGCTGGCGGATGCGCTGCGAGGGTGCGTTGATCCGGACATCACCGAGCCGCTCCACCGCGAGTTGCGTAGCAACTCGGCGGGACATGCCATGATGCGCCAGGATCTTCTCGGTCAGTTGACGCTCGAGACGTAGCGCCGGGTTGAGCGAGGACAGCGGATCCTGGAAAACGACGGCCAACCGAGTTCCCAGCAGCCTACGGAGCCGGCCGGCCGGCACGGTCTGGATTTCCTGACCGTCCAGGGCCAGCCTGCGGGCTCGGCTTCGACCTGGATAGGGCAGCAGCTGCGCAACCGCAAGTGCGGTCAACGTCTTCCCGCTGCCCGATTCACCGACGATTCCGACCATCTCACCGGCGCCCATCGAGAATGACACGCCGCGGACCGGCTGATGCGGCGAGTCGGCTGTGCCGAATTCCACGAGGAGTCGGTCGACCTCCAGCACTCCGCGCGCGTTCGGCGAAGGTTCGGTAGGGGTGGGTGCCGGGTCCTCATGCCGTTGCACCGGGTCGTGTCGTCGGCGTCTCACGAGCCGATGCCGCGGCGTCGATCCGCCCGCCAGAGCGTCGCCGACCAGGTTGAACGCCAGGCCGGTCAGGACCACGGCCACACCGGGTGCGATCGCTGCCAATGGGGCGATGTAGATGTTGCGGAGCCCGTCGCCGAGCAGCCCGCCCCAGTCGAAGCTCGGACTCTGCACGCCCAGACCGAGAAACCCGAGGGCCGCCGTCGCCAGCAGCGCATCGCTGACGACCATCATCACGGCGATGATCATAGGCTCGGCAATGTTCGGCAGCGCGTAGTAACGAAACAGGCGCCAGCCCCCGACGCCGGTGACCCGGGCGGCCGCAACGTACTCCGATCCGGCGATCGTGGCACCGAGTGTCTGCGACAGGCGGGCGAACCCGGGCGCTACGGCGAGTCCGACGGCCAGCACGGCACTTCCCTGGCCGGGGCCCAAGATGGCGCACACGATGAGTGCGGTGAGGATTGCGGGAAATGCCAGCATCACCGCGATCAGACGACCCGCCAGCCGCCGCCACCGCGGCGCGAACAGTCCGGAGGCGGCGCCGAACGGAATGCCCAGGACCGCGCCGATCCCGGTGGCGGCCAGCGCGAGCAGTAGGGACAGGCGGGTCGCTGCGAGGATGCGGGCCAGGACGTCACGTCCGAGATCGTCGGTCCCGAGCAAGTGGTCGTTCGACACCCCGGCCCGTGCCACCTCCGGATCGATCGCGGTTGCTGCGGAATGCCACGGCCCGGGGCCGACGACGGCTATGGCGGCGATGACGAGCAGAACGATTCCACCCACGAGGCCGCCGGGTGTTCGGAATACCTGAGTCACCCGCTTGAGGCGCGTCATCGATCAGTCCTCCGCCATGACAGAGCGCGGGTCGAGGATGCCCAGCGCCAGGTCCACCAGTGCGGTCGTGAGGAGCACACCGAACCCGAGGACGAGAACGATGCCCTGGATGACCGGATAGTCCTTGATCAGCACCGCTGAGACGACTTCCGTGCCGAGCCCCGGCCAGTTGAAGACGTTCTCGATGACGACGCTGCCTCCGAGCAAGGCCGGCAGCAGCATCCCGCCGAGCGTGAGCACCGGGGTCGCGAGGTTCGGCAGCACATGCCTGACCTGGACAGTCACCGGGGCGAGGCGCTTGCTGCGGGCCACCCGGATGTAGTCCTGTGCCAGAATGACGGCGGTTTGGACCCGGACGATCCGGGCCATGGACGCCGCTGGAGCGATGGCGAGCGCAATCACGGGTAGCACGTAGGACGACGGTCCGTCTCGTCCGGCAACCGGAAGCAGCTGCGTGACCACCCCGAACAGGTAGACCAGTCCGACGCCCAGCAGAAAGCCGGGAATCGAGGTCAGGAAGCCCGTAACCATGCCGAAGTACATCAGCAGTCGGGGTCGCCGGCTCTCCGCCGTCAGGGCACCGAACGAGATGCCGACCAGCAGCGCGACCACGATGACCACACAGAATGCCGCCAGTGCCAGTGACAATGAGGCGGGCAGCCGTGCCCCGATGATGTCGGCGACACTGCGTTGACTGTGAAATGAGCTCCCGAAGTCGCCGATCAGCACTCCCTTGACGTAGGAGAAATACTGCGTCACCAGCGGCTTGTCGAGGTTCAGCTTCGCCCGCAGTTGCGTGACGGTCGCCTCCGACGCGGTGACGCCGGCGATTTCTCGCGCCGGATCCCCCGGGATCAGGTGCACGATGCCGAACGTCGCAGTCATGAGCACCGCCAACCCTGCCACGAGGGCGCCGATGCGACGTGCCGCAAAGACGAGCCAGTGCCGGAGTCCGGCGACCGCGATCGCCGGGTTGGCCGTGCTCACCCGGTCAGCCCTTGACTCGCAGCGACGACGGCTCCAGCAGGACCTCGTCGATGTAGTCGAATTCGATGCGCTTGCGGGCGAACCAATGCGTCGTCTCGCGGATCAGCGGGTAGATGTTCACTGCCGTCAGCACCTCCACCGCGGCCTGGTCCCACAGCTGGCAGCCTTCCTTGCCGGGGGTTCCGATCGCCTCGGCGGCGTGCTTGCTGTATCCCGCGTTCTTGATGCCGGCGAGCGGCTTCGGGTCCGGGTTGTCCAGCAGGAAGGTCCACTGACTCGGCAGGTTGGTGCCCACGCCGATAAGTCGGAGATCCCAGCCGGATCCGGAGAACATGATGTCGTTGGCGGCCGAGTTGGTCTTGACCTCGATCGTGGCCTTGACACCAAGTTTGGCCCACTCCTGCTGCGCGTACTCCCAGGCAGTCTTCTCCCGACCGAGCGCGATGATCTTCACTTCGAGTTTCTTGCCGTCCTTGCCGCGCACCCCTTCAGCGCCTCGGGCCCAGCCCGCGTCGTCGAGCAGCTTGTTGGCCGCGTCGACCGAACCGGTAGGAATCGACTTCTGCGACTCCGGGTCCTGGCAGAAGGGCGGCACGCCGGTGATCGTGCTGTTCGAGAGCTTGTAGAACCCACCCGTAATGATCTTGCCCCACTTGTCCCGGTCCAGCGAGATCGAGAGCGCCTTGCGGACGGCCGAATCCTCGAAGACCAGACCGGGGTGCTGATTGAAGAACAGGTACTGTGAGAGCACATTCACGTCGGTCGCGGCGAATTCCGCGTTGCTCATCAACCTGGCGCGGTCGGGAGTACCAAGCGAGATCATGTCGAGCTCGCCCCGCAGGCCCATGTTGATCGCGGTCGAAGATTCGGGGACAACCTTCAGCGTGAGTGCTGCCGGGAACCCGGCAACGGCGGTCTTGGCGCCACCGGGTCCCCAGGCGTAGTCCGTGCGCGCCTCCATCCGGTACTCGACGTCAGGGATGGAGCCCTTCAGCACGAACGGGCCGGTTCCGGCCGTCGTGGTGGCCAGCTTCGTGAGATCGGCAAGACCGCTGGGGCAGACGATGCCGATGCTCGCCATAACCGGCAGCCCGAAACTGAAAGGCTTGTCGAAGGTGACCGTGAAGGTGCGCGCAGCGTCGTCGGAAGAGGCCTTGAACTTCCCGTCCGCCAGGTAGCCGAGCAGCGCCGGCGGCGCTGTCTTCGGATCCTGCAGGTGTTCGAAGTAGGCTTGGACATCGCTGGCCACCAGCTTGTGACCGTCGGAGCAGGTTACGTCCGGGCGCAGGGTGAAGGTGATGACGGCCGGCGTGGCCGTCCACTTCTCGGCGATCCCCGAGACGATCGAGCCGTCCTTGGCGATGTTGATGAGCGGATCGTAGGCGAACCTGTCGATCACCTGGGCCTGGCCGAGAGCCTGCGTCGGATCGAGGGTCCCCGGCACTCCGCTGAGTCGCAGGGTCAGCGTCTGGCCATCCTTGTACGCACCGGCCTTACCGGTCGGGTTCGAAGAAGAAGACCCGCCACACGCCGAACCCGACAGAGTAAGTGCGGCTCCGATGGCTATGGCTATCACGGAGCGTGCCCGACCGTGCATAGAACACTCCAGAGGGACGAGTCGCCGGCTACCCTGGGCGACGTTGGACGCATCCTCGCTCAGCCGATCCAGGTGAGGCAATCAAGGCGGTCCACCCAGCGATACGCCGGCATCACGAACCATGATCAGCGCATTTGGGCCGTGTCGTCAATCGCCGTAAGTGGTGTGTGCGTCGAGCGGGTAGACAGGTCGTGGTGTCCGTGATCGTGGGAACGTGTCCAACCGCATGGTCGAGAGCCCTGGCGGGTCTGTGGAGACCACGGCCTTGGCCACTTCGCCGAATCCGGAACGGAAATGATGTGCCGATTTGAGAGCGATGAGGTTGCACCGGGCGGCGTCGATCCCGTGCAGCAACAGCGGAGTCCGGTCCAGCGTCTGCATAGCCCGGCTGATCACGACAACATCGACCCCGTCGATCACCAGCCGAGCACTGCGGCCCAACGGGTATCGCCAGCCTCGCCCCATCGGCGCCTCGAGGACCACCTCACCGTCGCTCAGGAGCTTCACGTAGGCGCGACACTCGATCGGAGCACCGTGTAGCGTGTCGGTCTTTCCGCCCAAGCGGATGTCGATCGTGGCTCCTACGCCGGCCTCGATCGCCTGCCGCACCACGTCCGGGTCCTTGATCCCGACGAAAACCGCGTTCTCCGGGCGAGCAGCCAGCAGCGCACGCAACAGGTGCGTGCCGTCGCCCGGGGCGCCGCCTCCAGGGTTGTCCGAGACTTCGTTGACAACGACCGGCCATTGTCGGCCGGCCTCCGCCAGACGTAGCGCCTCGTCGGGATTCGGGTAGTCGACGGTGAACTCGTCACGCAAGGCCCAGATCAGCCGCGCCGCGTCGCGGGCGACCCGCCGGGCCAGCTCATTGTCGGAGTTGTCGGCGATCGTGACGACCTGGGCACCGACGAAGGCGTGATCGGCGTACGGAAAGCCGTGCATGAATGTGCAATCCAGGATGCCGTCCTGCTCCTCGAACCGCTGGCAGATCTCCCGTGCCTTCGCTCCGATTCCTTCGTACGTCGTCGTTTGAGGCACGAGCAGCGGCAGGCGCTCGACATGAACGTAGGGACGCCATCGACCCCGGGCGATCAGGGACACCGCACGCATCGCTTCCTGCCCGCGTTCGAACATGTCGTCGTGGGGATAATGATGCACACCGAACATCGCATCGACAACGTCGGCTTCGGCCTGTGAGATGTTCCCGTGCAGGTCATGGGTCACGACCAGCGGCACGGCGGGGCCGATCAGGTCACGAACGGCCCGGCAGATGTCCCCTTCCACATCGTCGACGCCCTCGGCCGCGGCAGCGCCGTGCAGGTCCAGCAGAACACCGTCCACCGGCAGGACCGCACCCAGCGACTCGAGCAGGGCTTGCTTGAGGCGCTGGTATGCCGTCCGGGCGATCGTGCCGGCAGGCAGCGCCTCCGCGTGCAGCGTGCCGACCACCTCGGCGCCGGCCTCGCTCGCCGCGGCCACCATGCCGCCCACATAGGTCCTGCCCGCGTGGCGCTCAAAGACTGCCCGGCCGGTCACGATTTCAAAGTCGTCGAACTCGGTGCTCGTCGATGAGTACTGATTCGTCTCGTGGCTGAGGCCACCGACAGCTACACGCAGCTTCACGCGCGAACCCAAGCATAGGCCGCGAGGGCACACAACACACACGGTCCGCTGGATGGAACTGTCAATTCCCTGGAATCTGCAGTGCACCCGGCTCTCGGCGGACGCGCCGGCCGCGGTCGAGGAATGGGCACACGACGACGAGGGCGCCCCACCCGATAGCAAGTACTGCCCACGTGGTGGGCAAGGCAGCGGCGACCGTCGGGAAACGCAGTGAGCAGATGCCCAGGTACACCGCGCACGTAGCGACCCGGACGGCGTTGAACCGGCGCAGCGTCGGGCGCAGCGCGGCGACGGCCGTGAAGATGACCAGGGCCACCGCGAAGGCGCCTTGAACGGCCCAGTGGTTTACCTCGTTGGTGATCTCGGTCGGCCACCGCCGTTCCCGGTTGGCCGCGTACATGTCGGCGGCGTAGACCAACCAGGGCACCGCGCCGAGCGTGGCGAGCACCGCCAGCGTCCACGACACCCCCGACCCGGCCGGCCGGCGCACGTCGGCGACGGCCAGCACGCCGCGCCGGCGGCCGATCATGGCCAGGCCGGCAAGCACGCCGGCCTGGACCAGCAATGCGAGCACCATCCACCACACGGCGCTCTCGGCCCCGAGGAACCCCGAACCCGCGATCAGCGCCGCGACGACAAGGACCTGCGGCACGATCTCATCGACCCACTGTGGGCGAACCGTGACCAGAGCGAACCCCGCCACGATGAGGAAGGTGACCAACAGCCCCCAGCCGCCGTCGAGCAGTACCACCGGCACCCACTCCGCCGAGGGTGCGATGGTCACCTCAAGGTCGATGACCACGAACCCCAATACCGCCCACAGCAGCGCGAACACCGCCGCGAAGACCCGAATCGCAATCGCCATGCCGACAATGATCAACGATGGGCGCACGCGCCATCCGCGGCGAGACCGGCAGCCGCTGTGCACCGCCTCCGACAACCCGTGGCAGCGCGTCGAACCGCTGCTGCCCCACGGTCGAGCAGCGGAACGGCACCCGGTTTCCAGCACGTCAGGGCCGCATTCCGTCGACCACATCGCCATTCTCGTCTCAATTCCCGTAACGTCCCATTCATCAAAACGCCATCAAGCTGAACCATGCGGGGTGAGTGACCTTGCGGAGAAAGAAAGATCGGGTCAGATTCCATAGACGATCATGGAGCTATCCCACCATCTCCCCACCCGCTGCCGGCACATCGAGAACATGGCCACCACGTGCGGAACGTGACCAGGAGCTACCCGACAACCCCATATTGCGATACAAATCCGGCGTTCACATTCGGGTGAACCCCACTGCTGTACTTTTTATGATCTGATTCTTGCCATACATTCAAGGACATGGTTCTGCCGGGATTCCCCGACCCGAAATCCGTCGATCAAGGCAAATCAGCCTTCGTCGACACGTGAGGAGCAAGCCGTGTCCGCGTACCCTCCCATGGTCAGACGCGCGTTCGCCGCCGCAATGATCACGCTGCTTGCGGTGCTCTTCGGAGCGATTCCCGCCCGGACATCGGCGGCCGCCCCGCCAGCCGCCCCGGGCAGCAGCATGTACGAAACCGTATCCGCCGCGATCCTGCAGCAGGCGCAAGTGAGCCGGGCGCAGGCAACCGCCGCCGGGCGGCACACACGGGTGGACGTCCAACGCCAGGCCGACGACTGGGCCTTCGGCAGCGCGGTGCTGACCGCACCCGCACAACCCGACCAGTACCCGACGGGGCGGATGTTCCTCGCGCACCGCACCGGTCGCGGCTGGCAGGCTGCCCTCGACGGCACCACGGAATTCACCGCTTTGGCCAGCCAAGCGCCGGCAACCATCGTGTCCGCGCGGGAGCGTCAGGTGCTGGGCCGGGCCGCCGTCACGTTACTGCCCACGGCGGACACCACGTACAACACCGGGCTGCGCCTGCCGTTCGCGCTCGGCCAGTCCTGGAGACTCACCGGCGGGCCGCACGGTTGGAACGGCAGCGACACCCCATACAGCTCGATCGACCTCAACGGTGGCGACTATCGAGTGCTGGCCGCCGGCAGCGGCAACGCGTATCTGATGTGCGACGGGAACAGCTCGGGACAGTACGGCGGCTGGGTACGTGTCTACCACGGCAGCGGCTACACCACCGACTATTACCACCTGTGGTCGCCTGTCAACTACAACGGCGGCGCCGTTGCCGAAGGGGACTTCCTCGGCAACACCGGCCGCGACGTGTCTTGTGGCGGCTCCGCCCCCTATCGGCACGTCCACTGGGCCATCCTCAAGGACACCACCTACACCTCGTGGGTCACGCGGTCTGCCGGCAAATGGGTATTCATCAATAGATCGGCCGCGTACGGCGGCTACGCGCTGCACGGCAGCACGCGGGTCAATGCCGGAGGCCAGCACACGGATGCCGGTGGATTGCTGTACAACTACGGCGCTCTCGACTTCAACCAGGGCATCGTCGACGCCAACGACGATACGGGCATCAACAAGCGCTCGGGACCTGGCACCGGGTACCCCATCGTCGGATCCGTTGCCGACGGTGAGACCGTCACCATCTCCTGCTGGCGCAACGGCACCACCCTTTCCGGCCGCTGGGGTTCCACCGCGGTCTGGAACAAACTGACCGACGGCACCTGGGTCAGCGACGCGTACATCTACACCGGAACGGACACCATCGGGCCGAACTGCTGACGATCCGGGATCAATTGAAGTGGGCGTCGGGGCCAGGGTCATTGCGCGCGGGATGCTCCTGGCTCAGCGCACTTTCATTCGGCGCTTCACCGGCTGGGAGGGGATGTCGGATGCCTTCGGCCGGGTTCGCTGCGACATGTGCCACCAGAAGTGCCGCAGCTGCCGCCGGGGCACGCCCTCCCAATGCGCCCGGTGCCGCATGCCGACGAGCCTGAACGGCAACCAACGGAAGGGTCGCAACAGATAGATCTGCCGGTTGCAAAAGCCTTCGTCCAGTTCCTCCGAGTACGACGTCTCCCCCCTCGGCGGGTACGGGCAGAGACGGAAAGGACAGTGGTCGAGGCAGTTGCTGCCCGCTGACGAAACCTGGGCGGAACCGATCGCCCGGTCCGGGTCCAACGCTCTCCGGTCGGTGGTGATGCATGGCGGCAGGTCCCGTCGATCGGCCTGGGTCAGCCGCGCGTCCACCCCGGACAGTTCCCCGCCTCGTCCGATGAGGTTGAGCATCAGCATCACATCAGCCAGCAACTGTTGTGCGGTGGGGTGCAGTGTGGTCCAGCCGACCGAGTCCATGATCCAGCAGTGTTGTCCGTACTGACTGCGGCGCGACGGGCTGTACGAGCCGATATGGCTGGTCAGGATGTGCTCGTCGATCCAGCAGAACTCCGCCGGCCGGCGGGTCTGCAACGCCAGGGTGCACAGGGCCGCGGCGGCGAGGACGAATGGGTGCGGCCGGTCAGCCTCGCTGCTGGGCCACTTGCCCCCGCGTCGCGTTCCCGCGATGGAGACCCAGTAGTCGACCTGCTTCTTGGGGTTGGATCCGTGGCCCCGGTCAGCGAGGGCTTCATCTGGGTCATCAGGTAGCGACCAAAGGGTCAGTGCCTGGATCAGTGTCAATTGCGAGAACCAGAAACGTGACCGCGTGAGCGCCCACTCCGCCTTCTCGATCAGCACCGCGCGCCGGTGCGCATGTACCGACGAGTGAGGATGCCGCTGGTTCGCGGTCAGCTTGAAGCCCCTGGCGAGTGCGATCTCCAGCGCGATCGACGGCCTGGTGCTCCGACGCGACGGATCCATCTGGGCGAGGTATTCGAGCCACTCCTCGAGGTACGCCTTCGTCTCGCGCTCATGGCCGACGTCGCTACGGACCTGGTCGTCTGACGCGACGTCATCGGCGGTGGACCAGTAGTACAGCAGTGGGGCCAGCCAGGCGCACATCACGCGTTTGCGCCGGTCCTCCTCTTCCTCCTCGCTGTCGGGGGGCGGCCCGGTCGACGCTGCGGTAACGGCCCCGTTAGGCCCGAACTCTTTGAGCTCGTCCTTCAACGAATCGAATGCCTGTGCTCCGCTGGCGCCGATCTCCAGAGCGGCGGCCAAGCGGATCGAACGTGCTTTCTCCCGGCCCATGAGTTGGTAGAACGTCCGGTAGGCGTGACGGACACGCTCGGTGGGTCCGTCAGACCGGTCGCCGCCATCGGTGGCGGCCCGCACCGCGTCACCGAAACGGTGCACCAGGTCGAGCTTGGCCTCGTCCATAGCCCGGTCGAGCCGGATCGGCCGGCTGATGTCGTCCCATCTGCTCTCGACCGCGCTGATGATCGCTGCCGGGTCCCGATCCGCGCCAATACTGTCGATCTCAAGCGCGGTGGCGAAGATGTTCAGCGCCGCGACGGCATCGCGATCCACCTCGTCTTTGGCTCTCTTGATCATGCCGTCGCGGGTCATCTCACCGTCTTGCGCTGCTGGCCGTCGTTCCCGCCCCGAAGGCCGAACCTCGTCGGCGGGGACGGTGGGGGCGGCGCCCTTCGTGGCAGCCTGTGCTGCCTGGAAGGCCAGCGCGATCAGGAACTCCTTGCCGTGGAAACGGAAGGCCTCGCTCGTATAGCTCTCGTCGCGGAGCGCATCGTCAAGGTGGCGGGAGCCGAGGTACGCCTGAATGATGCTGTGCCGGAAGCGGACGCTGTCCTGGCGTGCCTCGACAACGCCCAGTTCCGCGCCCATGGTCGCAATGATTCGCAAGTCGTATGGTGATTGTCGTGCGGTGCCGTCCGCCTTCGCCCATAGACGGTTCATCAGCGCATCGTGGAGTCCGCGGTGCTGCGGCTTGTCGCCGGGCAGCCGGGCGTCATGGGGTTGTTGCGCGTCGCAGGCATCCGGCCCGACGAGGTCTGCGAACTTGACCTCGAGTCGGTCCTTTTTCAGGCCGATGCATGCGAGCGCCGAGAGTACCTCGACGGCAATCCTGCGGCGCTCCCGGTCCAGTGCGTAGTCCTGGTAGAGATCGCCGTTGACCAGCGCGCGCCGCCACGCCTCCAGGAGATGCCAGCGCAGCACGGAACGGCTCACCCGCGGGTGCCTGGTCGGCACGCGGTCCGGCCCGGCGGGGAGCCACTCCTGGGGAAACATCTCCCACAGTCTTTCGACATGGTTCAGCTCATGGATGATCTGCATGTACAGCGGCGAGCCGGCGACCTCCGCCGATCTCACCAGCCAAGTAAGTCGATGCAGGTCCGTGCTCGTGTCCTGGCCTCTGTGCCCGTTCACGTCGTCGCGGGTCAGGTACTCCAGGGCCGGTCCCTGCCCGAGTGGCTCCAGTTCGATGATGATCGCCCGCGTTCCGCGCAGTGGATCATGGGGGCGGGACGCGACGATCAGTGGCAGGTCCTGTTCAACAGCCCGGTCGATGGCTTGCCGGAGCACGGTGTCACGGTCGTGTGCTCCGTCGTTGTCGACCAGCGCCTCATCCAGGCCGTCGGCCAGGACGACGACCCGGTTGTCCCGGCGCAACTGCCGCCAGATCTTGTCCGACTCGGCGTTGGAACGCAGCACCGGGTCGACGAGACTTTTCAGTCGCTCGCGGGCCATGGCCTGGAAGTCCAGCTCCTTCGTCGCGTTCCGTAATCGGATAGCGACCGGCACCACGTTGTAGCTTGCTAGTAGCTTCATCAATCTGACGAGAACCGCTGTCTTGCCCGCCCCTACGGACCCGATCAGGATGTGCGGACGCCGGGTCTCGCGCTCTCGCACGTCGTGCATGAGCACCCTGCATAGCTGTTCGCGCCCAACGACGTCACCGACAATGCTCCCGGCCGTCGGCACCAGGTCATTCGGATGGTCCTTGGCACTGTTCTGGTAGCTCCGGCGCACTCGGGAGTACCGATACAGGATGAAGCCGAGAAACACCAGCCCGAGCGTCAACCATGGTGCGATGAAGCTGTTGACGACGCTGCAGTACATGCCGAAGTCATCGCCGCAGATGCGGTGTGAACTGATTCCGGCCTTTGGGCTCAACCATCGCGTCACCAGGTTGTAGCCCGCGAATCCGACCCACCCGAGCAGCAGAGCAGCGGCCGCGACGACAAAGCCCAGCCGCACCAGCCCCGACCACGGCACATGCCACCTCGACGCTGGTACCTCACCGGGCCTGGTCCTCAGGATCCCCTGACGGGTAAGCCGAAAGCGAAGACGCCACAGGAGCAAACGCCAACGCTGGCGGCTCCATACCGCGACGGCCCATGACGTTCTACGAAACATGACTACTTCGCCTCAAACCGTAAGGCGTCGATCTGTCACCGTTGCGGAGGCTGGTTCGCGCTTCGCCGCCCGGCACCATCCGAGAAGTTGCGCGCCGTCGTTGCGGCCCTTCCCAGTGAAGGTACCTCGCCCCGGATTGCCTACAGATCGGCTGCGAACGAGGTCACCCACGACAGCGCCGCATTCCAGTTGATGGCGACTTCGTTGGTCGACCACGACATGATGTCGTCGAGATAGCAGAACTGTGGCTTGGGCAGCGGAGCCCCCTTCTGCGTGCCGACGAGTGTCTTTCTCGCCTTCGGATCCTGCAGTCCGGTGTTCGGGCCGCCGGCGATCGCACCCGGTGGTGGCGGTGGGAAGTTCGGATCTCTCTGGTGGGCGTAGATGCGACTGTGCTGGTTCTTCGAGTGTTGCTCGCCGTACCCGGTCACGTAGGACTGGTTGAGGGCGTTGCGGCCGAAGATGTAGTCCAGCCCTTCCAGCACACCGTCGCGGTACATCGTGTCACCCGTCAGGTCGAACGCGGTGGCCATGACGACGAGCTTGTTGAGCGCCACGCTGTTGGAGCCCCAGATGTACTCGCCGTCGGTGAGCGGCACCCCGTACGGATGGTCTCGTACTGCCGCGAGATACCGATCAGCGGCGGCCCGTACCGAGGCGCGGGCGAAGTCCCGATCGGCGTCGGGCAGCGGCTTGCTCCCGGTCACGGTCGCCAGGTCGAGCCGGCCGAGCCCGGCGACGTACTTCCAGTCGAACCCGCTGGTGCCGAACGCATCACCGGTCCGGTACGGCGAGACCCGCAGCGCGTCGAGATAGGTGTCCTCGCCGGTGGTGAGGAACAGCTCGGCGGCCGCCCAGTAGAACTCGTCATCCACGTTGTCGTCGTCGTACGGGCCGCCGCCGCTGCTGTCCTCGGGGCTGGCGAACATCGCCGGGTGGGCCTGCGCGGCCGTCCAGGCGGTACGAGCTGCGGCCAGGCAGCCGTCGGCGAAGGCGTTGTCAAAGCGGTCGTACAGCCGGGCGGCCTGCGCGGCGACCGCGGCGAGGTTGAGCGTCGCCGCTGTCGACGGTGGGTGCAGCTCACGCCGCTGTGGATCCGCGTGGGGGGCGCACGGCAGATCGGTCCACTTGTCGTCGTGCACCTTGTGGTGTGCCATTCCCGCGAAGGGCATACCGGCGGGGATCTGCATACGCAGCAGGAACTCCAACGCCCAGCGTGCCTCGTCGAGAATGTCCGGCACGCCGTTGCCGCGCTCGGGAACACGCAGGCCGCCGTCGCGCAGCGCTTCCGGCACCGCCCCGTTCACAGTCCGATGCATCGCCCGCTCGAACTGGCTGAGCAGTTGGTAGACGGCGATGCCGCCGTTGACCACGTACTTGCCGTGGTCGCCCGCGTCGTACCAGCCGCCCTGCACGTCGAGCGTGTAGTCGCACACCGCCGGCTGACAGGGCACGTCCTTGTCGCCCTGGTTGGGTGGGACGCCGTCATGCGGGTCGTGTGGGACGCCGATGTGTCCGGCCGGCCGGACGTACTTGGGGCCGGGCGCCAGGTCCGCCCTGATGTCGATGCCGCTGCGTTGAAGGTAGAAGAAGTGCAGGGCATCGGAGCGCAACCGGTCGTAGAGGGAATCGGAGATGTCGAACGGGATGCTGTCCTCCCCTGCAGCGCTCAGTTTGTACCCGATGCCGGGCTGTGTCAGATCGCTGAAGTCGACCGTGTGGACCTTCTGTCCGGAGGACGGATCCTCCCCGCGGGGCGTCGAGGAGTCCGACGCGACACGGTTCCCGGCACTGTCGGTCACACGCCAGGGAATCGGTTCGGGGGCGTCGGTCACGACGGTGGCCCGCTTCGGCCCGAACGGCAGGTAGCCGACCTGGTTCACCCGCACCCGTGGGCCGGTGTCCGGCACCGAGGGCCGCACCGGATCGCCGCCGACAAGTGACACGTCGTCCAGGAAGAAGGTGCAGTCGTTCGGGTGGCCACCGAACTGGAACGCGAGCTGGCCGTTGTCGGTGTTGTCGAGGGTGCACACGAACGTGAACTGGTGCTGCTGTTGGCTCGGGGTGACGTTGACGTCGCTGTTTTCGAACGTTCCGGGGAACGTGTGGTCGACTTGGACCTGGGCTCGAACCCCGACCGTCACCGGCTCACTGGCCGAGGCGGTGAACGAGAGCGTGTACTCCTTCCCGTTTCGCAGCGCGATGTCGTTCTGACCGACGATGACGTCGAACTTGTTCGACGTGCCGCCTGGCACCTGCACGCGCAGTTTCCCGTCAACGGCGGACATCTGCACGCCGGCGCCACCGGCAGCGAACCAGCCAGCGGTGTCGTTGTCGTTGAAACATCCGTTGAAGACTTGTTCTCTCGACTCCTGTGCCATGGTTCCAGCCTCCGCTGCACGGCTCTGCGTGCTGACCAGTTCCTCGTAACGTGGAGAGCTTTCCCGGCCTCTTCGGCAGCGGTGGCCGCCGGGGCACGGGACCGCGAGTCAGGCAGGCTCGGATGCACCGTGCTGGTCAGGCCGGCACCGGCACCGCCAGCCGGGGCGCCAAGTGCGTGCTCAGCAGCGCTTGTGGAGGCCGTGCGGGGCGAACGTGTCGATTTCCAGGCCGAACCAGTTCACGCCGGTGATGAGCGCTTCGTTGCCGTCCGCGTCGACGATCCTGCCACCTTCGGTGCGTAGCGGCGTTCTGGCGTTGTGTGGCATGGGTCTTCACTTCTTCCAAGGTTTCCTGCGGCGGGCTGGACACCGACCGCCGATTCGAGGAAGGTGGCCCGGGGTTCCGGGTCCACGAGCGTGGCGAGATTGTCATCCCACCTGAGCAACGCTTTGGTTGATGGTGCTTCACGCTGTGCGAAGACTCGCCGCGCGGTGCGTCGGACACAGCCGATTCGTCGACGCCGCCGATGCACCGGCGGGGACCTACGCCTCCGACATTATCTCGCCGTCACGCGCCACGCCGGTGCGGCGGCTGCGGATTGCTGATACGGGTGCTGTCCGCGGGCATCGTGAGCTACCGGGCCGGACGCTGATGCTCCCCTGCCAGATCGGCCGCCGCCATGGCCGCCCAGGCCACTTCGGGGTGGCAGATGTCGCTGTGCGCGCCGGAGAACGGCGACTGGAGGGTACTGATGACCGAGTTGGCGTCGAGCCGGTAGAACCCTCCGGTGGTGAAGCCGTACGGGAAGCCCTCTTCGGCGAGGCGGACCCGGCTCGCGGTGTCGACCTGGTAGCCGTCGGCGCCCATCGCGCCCCAGCGGTACAGCAGATCGGCCTGGCTGCTGGCATCCTGTCGCTTGAGCATGCTGGCCAGCGGGTACCACCACCCGGCGGCGCGATCGTGCGCGGAGAAGGTGGACAGCAGCGGCCCGTCGACTCGGTTCCGGTAGCAGGACAGCGCGCCACCACGGCCCGGGTCGAAAGGCAGCACGTCGTTGAACGAGAAGTGCGAAAACGCTCCCTGGATCAGGAAGAGGGACTTGACCGGACTGGCGCCGTCGACCAGTCCGTCGGCCAGTCCGGACAGCGCGTACGCCACGAGCCGGGCGCCGAAGCTGTGACCGAGCAGGTGTTCCCGCGGACGGCAGCCGTCCGGGGTGGCCAGGGTGGACAGGAAGGGGCCGAGCCCTCCACGTCCGACCTGGCCGGCCCGGTTTTTCATCTCGTAGTAGCTCAGGGTGCGCAGCACCTCGCGGGCGCCCTCCCACAGGCCTTCGACCGGGTCGGCCAGTCCCGGCGCGGCCTGGCCGTCGACGCGGGACCAGCCCGAGTAGTAGGTGATGACGGTTTCAGTGGGTAGCTCGGCGGCGGCCCTCTCCCCTGAATCCTCACCCGCGTCCAGGTTCGGCGTGGTCAGCAGCTTCTTGGCGCGCTCGTGGAATTCGGCGAGCCGGTCGCTACCACCCTTGTCGTCGAGGAGGACGCCGATGCGCGCCAGGTTGTCCTTGTTGCCGGGGAATGCCGGTTCCAAGCCGGCGGCGAGTTCGCCGCCGGTCGGGCGGGGAGCTGAGGCCGGTCGGCCGGTGGTCGGGTCGTCTTCGGGGAAGAGCAGGGACGGCCAGAAGACGCCGGTGACCGCGGTGCGGGCGCCCTTGTCCGGCGTATGGCGGGCAAGACCGTCGGCGAGGAGGTCGACCATCGTGGTGTAGAGGCGCCGGGCCGAATCGGCGCCGTTGTTCCAGCCGTGGCAGAAGACGAAGACGTCGTCGACCTGACCGGCCGTTACCGCGGCCCGGAGTCCGGTGTCTCGCGCCACGGCGCCGTCGTCGGCGAACTCCAGTTCGTAGTAGGCCAGTCCGCCGCGTCGGTCGCCGACACTCTGACCATCGTTGCCCATGGTTCTTCCGATCGGTTAGATGTCGGACAACACGCGCATCAGGTCGAGCAGGCCGGCGCCTTCGAAGAACTGGTGGCGCCCCAGCGGGGTGGCGCTGTCGCAGAAACGCTTTTTGACCCAGTCGGGTTGTCCCTTGAATTCCGGGCGAGCGGACAGGAACGCCGCGATCGCGCCGGACACGTGCGGAGCTGCCTGTGACGTGCCGGAGTCCTCGATGTAGCAGGGGTCGGCGTCGCTGAGCTGAGCCAGGTCGCGGCTGCGGGCCCGGAAGCCGGCGACCGCGGCGGAGGTGATCCGCTCGCCGGGCGCGACCAAATCAGGCTTGGGCCGCCCGTCGAGCGTGGGCCCCTTGGAGGAGAAGAAGCTGACACCGTTGGTGTGAGGACTGTCGCGATGGGTGCTGCCCACGGTGACGGCTCGGTCCGCGTTGCCGGGATCGGCGATGGTGGCCAGCGAGGCGCGGGGATCCCCGCCGGAGAACGGATCGGCGGTGGCCGCGCCGTTGTTGCCGGCGCTGACCACGGCGACCACGCCGGTGCCGACCAGGAGATTGACTTCGCGGCACAGCGGGCTCTGCCCCGCGGCGTACTCCCGCGGCTGGTAGACCAGTCCGAGCGAAAGGTTGACCCCGTGGATACGCAAATTACTCCCGCCGGCGTTGACCTCGCGGACGTGGTCGAGGGCTTTGATGACCGCGCTGGACGTGGTTGTTCCGTCCTCAAGCAGGACCCGGAGGCTGACCAACAGGCCCAGCGGCGCGATGCCCGACAGGGTGCGGTGCGCCTCAAGCTCCCGGGTGGTCCATCCGACCATGTCCTGGTCGCCGCCCCACGGTGTCCACTGCTGGCAGGCGATGTGCGGTACTGACGCGCGCGGGGCGGCACCGGCGATGATCGCCGCCACGTGGGTCCCGTGCCCACTCGGGTCGACCAGCGCATCAGCCGGATCGAACTTCGACGGTGTCGGATCGCCCCGCACGAGGTAGGTGAAATCACGGTGCAGCATCATCACGGCAGGGTCGGTCAGAGTTCCGCCGGCGAAGTGCGGGTGATCGCGGCAGATGCCACTGTCGACCACACCCCACGCGACACCGCTTCCGGTCGCGGCGTAGGTACGGCCGGCCGCGTCGGCCTTCACCGTGGAGATCGAGCGATCGACATGAGCTTCCACCACGTAGTCGGGCCAGATCCGCACCACGAACGGCAGCAATGGCGGACGCGGAGCGGCCGCATGATCGGCGCCGACCAGGCGACGCAACTGCTCACGGTCCAGCACTGCCCGCACGTACCTGGCCGACAGCCGTTCGGGATCCCGCACGTCGGGCAGTCTCGCCCGGTATGCCTCGCGGAACCGGGCAAAGACATCGTCGGGCTCAACGCCCGCGGAGAGGTTGAGCTCGATGAGTACGCCCCGGCGGCCTACGCCATAGCTCGCCACGACGTGTTGCTCCTCGGTCCAGACGTGATCACGCCGGAGCAGCGGATTGACGGTCCACCGGGCAACCCGGGTGCGACGTCCCGGGCTGTTCGAGCCGGCCGAAGGTCCTGTCCCAATACCTCCACAGTGCCCGGCAATCGCGGCGTGTGCCATGTCGAAGGGCGACACCGCCGCAGCCAGCGCGGTGCCCGGGTTTCAACCACCCTCAGACATCCCCCACCGAGCGACTCCTCACAGGGTTGCGAGCGTCGCAGATCCGCTACGGTTCGGCGGGTGCGGTTGGCGGGACGGGTCTGGGGTAGCAAGTGCTCAGCACCGGACCATGCCGGTGTGAGGAGCCCGTTCCAGGCGTGGCTGCGACGAACGCGGAACTCCCGGAGTGCGGACATGAGCATCAACGAGAAGAGCGCCGGCGGATTCGCCAAGGGCACTCATGATGCCGACGGCGCGAGCGAGTGGTTCGGCAACGGAAGAGTCGACGCTGCGGCAGCCGTGCGGCGAGCCCGCGCGGCCAGGCCGACCGAGGCGGCGGAGGCGATCCGGACGGACCGGTCGTATGTGATCGGTGGGCGAGCGTGGAATGACCTGCTCGGCGGCGTCCTCGATGCCCTCAGCATCCCACCCGCGTATCTCTCGTCGCTGCTCGGGCTTCCGTGGACCTGGCTGCCACCGCACCACCGCTACTCGGAGTTCGGGCTGCTCGACGTGTGGCGGCCAGCTCGCGTGCTCGGCTTCGTCGCCGACGTCGTCGTCCCGTCGGTGCCAGCAACGCCGCCGTCGTTCACCCCGCCGCTGCTCCCGTCGATCGTGGAGCGGTTGTTCTGGCACCCCTCGCTTGTCCTGCAGCGCGGTGACCACAACAACAGCTACACCTCATATCCCGACGAGGCATGGCTCTTCGTCAACGGCATCATGACCAACGACGCGCTGGCGCAGCTGAACGCGGCCTACCTGGCCGACCTCTTCCACCGCCCGATCACGCTGATTCAGAACTCGACCGGCGGACTTGCCGAGGACCTGCTCGAGTGCGCGCTGGACAAGGCGTGGGACTGGACCCGCATCAGCGAGGCGGCAACCAAGACCTTCCCCGTGGTGTACGACGCACTGAAAGATCCACGAAGGACACGCGTGGTGCTCATCGCGCACTCACAGGGGACGATCATCGCCAGCGTGGTGCTCCGGTACATGCAGCGGCTGGGTGAACGTCGGGCAAGGGCGTTTCGCGCGGTCGAACCCGAGCCGGTCTATCCCGACGACACACCGCTGGATCTCGCCGATTTCGACCCACTGGAACCGAGCGAGATCGCCAAGCTCGAGGTCTATTGCTTCGCCAACTGCGCGACCACGATGTGCTACGTCACGACCCATCAGGGCACGCCGGTCCCGTGGATCGAAAGCTACGGCAACGAATTCGACATCGTCGCTCGGCTCGGCGTGCTGGCGCCAGACCCGGCCAAGCGAGGCGTCCGGATCGACGGCCCGCGCTACAAGCGGAAGCGGGCATGGGGACACCTGCTGGCCGACCACTACCTGCAGGGCATCGAACGCAAGCAGAGGAAAGACCGCAAGCGCGGCCCGAAAACCGAGACCGCCGCCCCATACATCCTGCTGAACGCCGACAAGTTCCCAGACCACGTCCCACGCCTCTACCAGTACCTCAACGGCGGCAAGCCACTGACGCGCGTAGCTGCGAGCGTCTGACCTGAACACAGAAACCATCCACTGAACGGGTAGAGGCTCTGCCTAGTCCCGACTACACACTCGAGGTGTTCCATGTCCAGGACTCACCACCGCCTGAACTGCATCACGCCTCCCTACCTGTTGCAGAAGCTCCTCGAAAGCGGCGAGGAAGACATCCGCCGAGCCGCCTTGAACACCCTGGTGACCACTGCCCAACTGCGGGGAGGGCGAGCCGTGCGGGCAAGCTTCGCGGGCTCCGCCGTTGCCCCCGCCAACGGCCGCCGAACAATCTTCGACTGCCGAAGCGGTACGTTCCTGCCGCTTGCCGAGTTGGTGAGGTCGGAGTCCGATCCACCCGTCGCCGATGCGTCCGTCAACCGTGCTTTCGATGGACTCGGCGCGACTCGCGACTTTTACAACGAGGTGTTCCATCGCGACTCGATCGATGATCGAGGCATGCGGCTACAAGGATATGTCCATCGCGGAACGAACTACAACAACGCGTTCTGGGACGGGCAGGAGATGGTATTCGGCGACGGGGACGGAATAATCTTCACTGACTTCACCGGATCCCTCGACGTGATCGCCCATGAACTGGCGCACGGGGTCACCGAGCATACGGCCGGCCTGGAATATCATGATGAGTCGGGGGCGCTGAACGAGTCACTGTCGGACGCCTTCGGGGCAATGGTCAAGCAGCGTGCGCTGCACCAGACGGCAACCGAGGCGGACTGGCTGATCGGGCCTGAGGTATTCACCCCGGGCATCGAGGCGGACGCATTACGATCGATGAAGGCGCCGGGAACGGCGTTCGACAACAAGCTGTTCGGCAAGGATCCGCAGCCTGACCACATGAGCCGACTCGTCAAGCTGCCGGACACAGAAGAGGGTGACTTCGGTGGGGTGCATATCAACTCCGGCATCCCCAACAGAGCGTTCTACCTGACCGCAGCGGGCATCGGTGGATACGCGTGGGACGCTCCCGGACATATTTGGTACGAGTCGCTCAAGGCGTCCAGCGCGCAGACCCGGTTCCAAGATTTCGCCGATACCACCTATTGGAAGGCGGAAGAACTGTACGGGGCCGGTGGCATCGAGCAGAAGGCCGTGCTGGCAGCGTGGAGCGAGGTCGGCATCCTGGTCAACGGCGCGGAGGCGGGGCGAGAACGCGTCCCGGCCGGTAGGGCAGATGGCTCCGTCCTCGAGGACGAGACGATCGCTGGCTTCATCCGGCGGATCGAGGCCCTCTCCGCTCACGCGAAGGCGCTGGCCGAGGACGTCGACGCGTTGACGCGGAAGTAGCGACCGCTTGCGCCTGGCCTGGGAACTTCAGGAACGAATGTCGGAGTCGGCTCGGAGGCGTGGGATGAAGGTGACGCTGGCGACCCATGGCGGGCAGGCGGCCTCGATCTACCTGCGCCTCCCGCCCCGGGTCGTGGATGCCGACACTCTGCCGGAGGAAGAGGCGCGAGAGTTGGCCCGGCTGGTGGAAGCGGCAAAGACCGCTCAGGTGGCCGAGGAAGAAGGACCTGGACGAGCCAGGGACGCGATGAGCTACACGATCACGGTGCAGGACGGCGAACGGTCGACCGTCCTCACCCAGTCGGACACCACCATGTCGCCGGCGTTCGCGGCCCTGCTCAGCTGGCTCGAACAGCACTTGGCGACGGATTGACGCGAGCGGATATCGCTCACGCTTCCTGTCGTGAAGTGAGGTTGCCGACGGCGTCGGCGTAGAAGGTGTTGTCGAGGTGGAACGCGACCTGGCGCAACGTCCAGGCGTCTCCTTCGATCCGGTCGAGGCGCTCGTCGTCGAGCGCGCGTAGACGCAGCGACCAGATCTGCGCCAGCCGGGTCAGGCGGCTGCGAGCCTCGTCCAAGTCCTCGTGAGTGAAGAGGGCGAGGTCGGCTGGGGTGGTGATGGCGGAGGCGTGCCAGTGGTCGGGCAGGGGCGGTTGTCCGGCCAGGCGCGCCTCGAGCTCGGCGAGGTGGTCCAGCAGGTGGTCGCCCAGGCGGCGGATCGCCTTATGCGGGGTGTAGATCCGGTCCTCGGCGGCACGGGGCTGCCCGTCCCACGCCGGCCAGGTCTCTGCCAGTCGCAGGGCATATGCGACGGCGTCCTCGATGACCTGTGCGGGGTGGCGGTCATCGGTGATGGGGGTGTCGCTCATTCCGTATGTTTTCCTCTCTCAGCTGATCATCTCGGCTCCTCGAGCGTAGGGCTGCAATGGTTCGGCGCGGACCGAACTGTCGGCGCGGACAAGGGCGACGAGGTGGAGTGCGTCGACCGCTCGCCAGCGGGCTTGGGCGGCTTCGATGAGTTTGAACGCCATGGCCAGGCCGGCGGCCTTGGAGCCGGGGCCTTCGGTGACCTTGGTGCGGTGCCGGACGGTGGCGAAGGTCGACTCGATCGGGTTCATGGTGCGCAGGTGGACGCTGCGACGGCGCGGCGGGCGTGCGCCGCCTGGGCCGACTGCGCTGAACTGCCGATCCTGGATGTCCGGGGTCGAGCGGGCCGCCCGACCCCCGGACATCCACAACGCCACGCCGTAAGAAGGCGCGATGCGGCTCGCCGATGACAACGGCGTCGAAGCCGCGACGCCACCGCGAGGTTCGACCAACGCGGTGGCGCGGCTCAGCTACCCGGCTGCGCGAGGACTCCGGCTCCTGCTGATACCCGACCAAACCGGATCATGTCGTCTCGACGACGTCAGGCGCCACGGTCGCGCAGGAACAGGCGTTTCGGGTCGAACGCCCGGAGGTCGGCCAGCTCGGCCGGTGTGGGAGGCGGTTCCATCACAAGGTCGTCGGCGATGGGGAACGACCAACCCGTGCGTTCCCGCACGACCTCGACGGCCTCGAGATGGCTCCCGCCCACAGTGGGAAGCAGCGTGGTCAGGACGAACTCGCCATCCGCGGCTCGCTCGAAGACGCACAGGTCGGTGACGATCGTAGAGACGTTCGTGCCGGGTGACGTCACGTACCGCACCTTGTCGACGAGTCGTGTGCTGCCGTGGCCGACACAGACGATCACCTCGTCGGCGGCCGAGAGCACGTCGTTCGCGCCACCGGATCCGACGATGAAATCACCGCTGTCGGCAACCGTCGAGTTGATCGCGCCGGTCCGGTCGACCTGCCCCGCGCCGATCACACCGATCGTCCTCGTGCCAGGACCCGACACGAACGTTCCGAGCACGCCCATCACGTCCGTCAGGAGCTTGTTGGTCGGGACGTTCTGCCCGGCGAAAATGAAGGGCTCGCCGGGGCGAGGCGAGTAGCCGAACAGCCCGATCTCGGCCATGAGTTCGACGTCGACGCCCCGGCCGCGTAGGTCGCGAGCGCCGATCCAGGAGGCGAGGTTCGCCAGGCCGACTCCGGCCAGGATGGCGTCGTGGCCCCGATGCATGACGGCGGCGCGCAGCCGCCGGGCCGCCACCACGACCTGGGTCTCCGTGGCGTTGGCCGGCGCGGGGACCGCTCCTGCGCCATCGACCGGCATGTGCCACTCGTCGCTGGTGTGCCGGCGGGTCAGGGCACTCAGGCGATCGGAGCCGAGCTTGGCGAGGTAGCCGTCGTGGTCACCGACGCCGAGGACCCATTCGTCGATCCATTGCTTGAAGTCGGCGGGATCCCGGCTCGCCCGCAGGGTGTCCGCCATGAACTGCGCGTCCTCGACATAGCTGCTGATGCCCTCGACACCCGGGTTGTTGAAGCCGTAGGGATGAGCCCCGTGCGGCGTGACGCACACGGCACGGACCACGTGCGCCGGGATTCGCGTCAGCTTGTTCATCCGCCGAAGCTGCTCGGTCGTGACGATCCGCTCGACACACGCGATGACCCCGCGCGTCGCGGCCAACGCGCCCCACTGGCTCTCCCCGTAGGGCGCCGCCAGCACCACATTGCCGTGCGCGTCCGCCGCCGCACCGTGCAGGACCACGACGTCCGGCCGGAGCGCCTTCACCAGGACGAGCGGTTCGTCGCCGACGCTCACCTCGACGAGTTCCCCGCGCGCCGCCGCCTCGACGCCCATGGTGCTGCCGGCCATCGACCGCACGGGGAAGTACGGCACGCCGAGCGCTCCGGCCGCCAGGCGGGCGACCAGGCTCCACAGCGACCAGTGTTCGATCTCCACACGGCCGTCGCGGATCGCCCGGACGAGAGCCGGGTTGGGGCGGGCGACGGGATAGTTCTCGCCCGCGAACGACGCGACGACCTTCCGGACCAAGCCGAGCTCGACGAGCGCGTGCTGGATGTTGACCAACCCGGCGGTGACCAGGGTGAAGCCGGGGTCACGCCCGGCGAAGGCCCGCGCGATCTCGAGCAGCGCCGCGTTGGGCCGTGCGTCGGAGTAGCCGACGTGCAACGTCATGCCGGGCTCGACGAACGCCCGGACGGCCGTCGCGAGATCCTGGACCTTGCTCGCGCCTTCTTCGACGGGGAGCGCGAAGGCCGGCGGAAGCGCGCCTGCCGGGCCGGACTCGGTCGGCGGCGTCACGACGTCATCGTCAGCCCGCCGCTGACGCTCAGGGTCTGCCCGGTGATGTAGCTCGCCGCGTCCGAGGCGAGGAAGACGATGGCCCCCGCCTGCTCGGCCGCCGTGCCCATGCGCTTGAGCGGGACGGCACGGATCATCTTCTCGATCACGTGCTGATCCGACTGGGCGCGCAGCAGGGGCGTGTCGGTCGGACCGGGTGAGATGGCGTTGATCCGGATGCCGTCGCGCGCGATCTCCCGCGCGAGCGACTTGACGAAGCCGATGACACCGGCCTTGGCCGCGGCGTAGACGGTCTCCCCCATGGTTCCGACCTTGCCGGCGTCCGAGCTGGTCAGCACGATCGATCCGGACTTCTGCTCGCTGAACGGGCCGAGCGCCGACCGGCACAGGAAGATGGAGCCGACAAGGTTGATGTCGATGATCCGGCGCCAGTACTCCTCGGTCTCCTGCGCGAAGAACGTCGTGTCGGACCACCCGACGGTGCTGGTCACGATGTCGAGCGCACCGTACTGGCTGAGCACCGACTGGATCAACTCGTCGGTCTGGCTCTGCTGCGTGATGTCGCAGGTATAAGCCGACACCTCGGCGCCCTTGCTCCGCAACAGTTCCGCGGTCTCTTTCGCGCCCTGCTCATTGACGTCGGCGATCGCGACGCGCGCACCGTTCTCGACGAAGAGTTCGGCAGTCGCCCGGCCGATGCCGCTGCCGCCGCCGACGACGATCGCCACCTTGCCGTCAGATTTCATGGGTGTTGCCTCCTCTTGTTGGCATTCAACGGGCCAGCTCGCCGAAGTACGAACGGGCGATCACCATGCGCAGGATCTGGTTGGTGCCCTCATAGATCTGCCCGATCTTGGCGTCGCGCATGAGCATCTCGACTGGGAAGTCCCGGACGTATCCCGACCCGCCCAGCACCTGGACAGCGTTGCTCGTCACCTGCATGGCGACGTCAGTGGTGTAGGTCTTGGCGATGGCGGCGAGCCGCGAGGCGTCGTCGCGCCCGGCCACGAGTGCCGCCATGGCGTCGTAGAGCAGCGAGCGTGAAGCGTGCACGCCGATGGCCATGTCGGCGATGAGGAACTGCACGCCCTGGTAGCTGGCGATCTCCTTGCCGAACTGCCGGCGTTCGGCCGCGTAGCGGGTGGCCGCGTCGAGGGCGCCCTGCGAAATCCCGAGGCTCATCGCCGCGACTCCCAGGCGACCTTCGTCGAACCCCCGCATGAGGTACGTGAACCCGCGGTCGACCTCGCCGATGATGTGGTCGCGCGGGATCCTGACGTCGTCGAAGTGCATCTCCGCGGTGGCCGAGCCGTGCAGGCCCATTTTCTCTTCCCACCGTGCGGCGACCACGCCCGGCGTCGACGCTTCGACCAGGAACAGGGAGAGGCCTCGCGATCCGGGCCCGCCCGTGCGGGCGAGGACGGTGTAGAAGTCGGCGAACCCGCCGTTGGTGATGAACCGTTTCGTGCCGTTGATCACCCAGACGTCGCCGTCCGGCACCGCTGTCGTCGTCACACTGCCGAGATCGGACCCCGCTTCCGGCTCGGTGGCGGCGATGGCGCCCAGCCATTCGCCGCTGGCCGCCTTGGTGAGCACCGAATCGGTCCATGACGCCGCCGTGGGTCCGGTCGCGTTCAGGGCGATGAGCTTCGTCGCCAGCCAGTGCGCCGTGAGGTAGGTGCAGGCGCTGGGATACACCCGGCCGAGCTCCTCCAGCACGATGCCGTGATGGCGGATGTCGCTGTCCACGCCGCCGTATGCCTCGGGGACGACCATGCCGAAGAAGCCCGCGGAGGCCAGGATCTCGCGGATCTCCGGGCTGAACGTGCCCGACCGCTCGACAGCGGCGACCAGCGGACCGATCTTGTTGACGGCGACCGCCCTGGCCATGCTCGCGAGATCCCGGAGGCTGTCGTCGAGGTCCTCAGTGAGCATCTGTGACCTTCCTGAAGATCGGGCCCAGCAACGGCTCCGCGGACGTCCCAAGCCGCCCGACGGTCAGCGTCACCCGGTCGCCGTGGCTGGGCGGAGCGTCCTCGTCGGCCTCGATCTGCGCGAGGTATCGGGGACCCTCCGCGAGGTCGATGTAGCCGATCCAGAACGGCGCCTCGAACCCCGCGGGCGCGAGCGAGATCCGCACCGCCTCGTAGACGGTACCCTCGCCACTGAGCTCATGCGGCACGCACTCGCTCAGGTCCGCTCCGCACAGCGTCCGCGACGGCAGCCGCACGTCGCCGCAGACCGGACAACGACTGCCGACCAGGACGTGGCGCCCGCTCTCATTCACCGTCAGGATCGGCGTGCCAAGACTGAACTCACCAACGATCACGACTCGGTCGCTCCAATCCGCGCCAGGATGGTGATCCCGGAGGTCGCGAAGTCGCCTTCCTGGAAGCCGCCCGAGATGTGGGCGAGCGCGTGACGAGCTCCGGGCACCTGCCGCTCCCCCGCGCGCCCGCGGAGTTGGTCGGCCAGCTCGACGATCTGGGCAACGCCCGTGGCTCCCAACGGATGACCGCGGTTGAGGAGCCCGCCGCTCGGGTTGACCGGGAGGCGACCGCCCAGCGAGGTGTCCCCGCTCTCGACGAGCTTGCCGCCCTCGCCGGCCTCGCACAGGCCGAGGTCCTCGTAGTGGATGATCTCCGCGATGGAGAACGAGTCGTGGACCTCGGCGACGTGGATGTCCTCCGGGCCGAGCTGTGCCCGCTCGTAGGCCCGCTTCGCGGTGTGCCGGTCGAGCGTGAACGATGTCATGTCGCGGCGCTGCTCGGCGTAGTACCCGCTGCCCACGATCGATGCCAGGATCTCCACCTGCGGGTCGATGCCCAGTCGCTCCGCGCCCCGTTCGCTGACGATGATGGCCGCCGCCGCGCCGTCGCCCGTCGGGCAGCAGTCCAGCAGATGCAACGGACCGGCGACGGGTCGTGAGCCGACCACGTCATCGATCGTGATGGGTTCCCGGTACTGAGCCTTGGGGTTCAGCGACGCCGCCCGGCGGTTCTTCACCGCGACGGCGGCGATCTGCTCCCGGGTCGTTCCGTAGACGTCCATGTGCCGCCGGGCGGCCATCGCGTAGTACGCCGGCGGAGTGAAGCCCTGCTCGCCCTCCAGCACCATGCCGTCGGAGGTCAGCGGCCGGCCCTTCCCGTTGCGCGTCGACATGCGCTCGACGCCGACGACAAGCGCGATGTCGTGCTCGCCGCCGGTCACCGCCAGGTTCGCGACGTTGAAGGCCATGGCCCCCGAGGCGCAGAACGCCTTCTCGTTGTAGACGGGCACCCCTTGGATGCCCACCTCCCAGCCGACAAGCTGACCGACGCCGCTCTCGCGTGCTTGAAGGCTGCCGCTGCGGGCGCAGCCGCAGGCGATCATCTCCACCGCCTGCGGGGCGGTCTGGGCGTCCCTCAGCGCCTCGATGCATGCCTCCCGAGCCAACGACCCCAGGCTCCGGTCCGCAAACTTGCCGAACGAAGTCATGCCGACTCCTGCGAGGAATGACCTTCGCATACTCCCTCCCTCCGCTCGATTGGATACGGTATCCAATATACAAGTATGGGTCAATGCTCCAGGCGACAGGACCGCGCGAGATCGCCGCCGTTCAGCGCCTCGAGCGAGGGTTGCGTGCCTAGAGACACACGGATACGGTATACAAAATCGCCCATCCGCGCCAGAGCAGGAGTACGTATGGAGGCCTTCGTCAGCGGCGACGTCCCATGGGAGCCGGTCGCCAACCACCGTTCCGGCGAGGTGTACCGCAAGTTCCTCCGCGAAGGGGAACTGGCACCCGGCGTCGGCTTCACGGCAGACCTCGTCAAGTTCTCCGAAGGCGCCGGGGCGTTCACCGCTCCCCGACACCGTCACGACTACGACCAGTTCCGGCTGACCCTCGAAGGATGCCCCGACTACGGCCGCGACGTGCTGGCCCCGGAGGGACAGGTGGCGTACTTCCCCGCCGGCGCGCATTACGGACCTGAACGCATCGAGGGCGGATCCATCCTCCAGGTGCAGTGGAGCCACTCGTGGGTGACACGCCAGGAGTACGACGAGATGCGCGATCAGCTCAGCCGGACGGGCCGGTTTGAGGACGGCACGTACATCTCCGTCGACGACACGGGCGCCGAGCAACGCACGGACGCCGCCAACGCGGTGTTCGAGGCGGTGAAGCGGAAGCGGTTCGGCATGACGGAACTGGCGTTCCCGATCCCCCGCTACCCGCAGCCGCTCGTCATGAATCCGGCCGCGTTCGCCTGGCGTCCGGACGGCAACGGCTTGTCCAGCAAGGTCCTCGGCCGCTACACCGAGAACGACGTGTATGCCTCGAAGCACCGGTGGGACGACGACGATGCCACGCTCGTGCTCTCGGCCGAGCGGACCCAGTTGTTGTGGATCACCACGGGCTCGGTCCGGATCGGCGACGCCTCCTACGGGCCGGAGACCGCCATCTGGTCGAACTACGACGAGATCACGAACGTCGCCGGCGGCGCCGGAACCGAGGCGGTCTGCTTCGGTTTCCCGATCGCCTGACCCGTCAGGATCGACGTGCAGCGACCCCCACCGCACGGGGTCGGTGCACGTCGCTGCCTGTCCCCTGCCGAGAAAAGAATCCTGACGACAAGATCGGCATCCGTCCGATTAGGACAGACAGGCCAGCACCACCATGGCCAGGGCACGCAGGTCCGGCCGGTCGGTGAGGTCGGCGGCGATGTCGTCGGTGATCCCGACCGCCGCGACGAGGCCGGTGTCGAGATCGCGTAGCACGTCCCGCTTGTACCCGTCGAACAGCCTCGAGCGTGACCTGCGGCCGTGGCGCATGTCCGGGTCCTCGACGCTGATCCGCCACGCCTCGGCCACACCACGACGCAGCATGGGCGTGCCGGCATCGATGTCGACGTCCTGGTCGCGGACCTGGTAGGCCACCGCCACCGCACCCGGCCACGCCGCGCAGCCTCCAACCCGCACGAACGTGACAAAGTCTCGAAGTGCGGCTGCCGGAACTAACGGGGACTGGTTGCCGCGGCCCTCGTGGATACGGTCACGCCCGTGCCGCTCCAACTGAATTCAAGGTCGGCGTGCCACTTGTAAAGGTCTCCCCGATACCAGGTGTGCGAGACCTCTACCGGGCCCCGATCGCTGTGTACGACACGTTCCGCGAACAGCACGGGAGCACCGAAATCGATGTTGAGATGTAGTGCGACCTCCGGGTCGGCCAACTCCGCAGACATCGACTGACTTGCTCCCAGAATCCGGAGTCCGCGGTCGTTCAGCAAGGTTGCATGGCCTCCCGCCCGCAACTCTGAGGCTTTGATGTATTCGCTGACGACCGGTGCCAGATATTCAGCTGTAAACGCGAATGGCGTGTTATCAATGAGCCGCAGATGGCGAATCGTGGTTCCCGGGACGCCACTAATGCCCAGGATTGACTGGATGTCTACCGGGAAAGTTCGCTCTTCAATCTCCTGGTTGGCGACCGACATGCTACGGGTGCCCAGGATGAGGTCGGCGAGCGATCCGATGATTTGATGCGGCGGCCGGATTTCAAGATCCTCGCGGACGTAAGTCCCTTTTCCCTGGCGGCGGATGACGATGCCGCGTTCGACGAGTTCTCCGACGGCCTGACGCACGGTGGCCTTACTGACGTTGAACTCCGCGGCGAACTGGTCCTCGGTGTTCAGCGTGGAGCCAGGTGGATACTCGCCTTGCTGAATGCGCTGGAAAATGAGGCCGTATATCCGCATGTACAGCGGTGCGGGAAGAGGTTTGTGCGGCATTAATCGGCCCTTCTGGCGAGATAGTTGGCAACCCCAACGGCTCATTGTTCGACTCATGCTAACGCTTGAGGCGACCGTCGAGCATACCCGGGTGTCGCCTTGTTCGATATCCGGCTTCAGCTGACCCCATCCGGCGTGATGGCGCACCTCGACGTGCACCAGTACGGCAGCTGCGCTTCGAGACTTTGCTGCGTTCGTGCGGTTTGAAGGCTGCGGCGTAGCCGGGTGCGGTGGTGGCCGCGGGCCCGATGACGTGGCAGCGGCACCACCATCACAGGCGGCAGCCGAGCCGCGTTCTGGAGTTCCCCTGCGGTTCGGGCGCCCAAGGTGTGGGGTCCGTCGTGTCGTCGTCCACGCAGGCGCCGTGGTCGCAAGTTGGCAGCTGGGCGCGCTGCCGTGGGTCACGAGCGAGCGGCACCGACCGGCCCGGTGCAGGCGCCCCAGGGCTACGCGGGGAGGCGGTGACCGGCCATGACGCGCCAGCCGCAGAGGCCATCAACGTGGGCACCATCTGTCACCCGGTCTTACGGTTGACAGTAAGACCGGGTGAACTTTAGGCTGCGTGTCGATGGCGGCGGAATCGCCACTCAGAGAGGAGAAGCAGCCCATGACCGCAGTTGCTGAGCCTGTCAAGTCGACGGACACGCTCGACCGCATCCGGCTGATCGATGTCGATTCACATGTGGGCGAGCCGGCTGACATTTGGACGAAGCGACTCCCCGCGAAATGGCAGCATCTCGCACCGAAGATTGTGGAAGACAAGAGTGGCAAGCTGATCTGGGCAACCGGTGACAACCTTATTTGTTCGGTCCACGATGAGCTCTACGCAAGGGATTTCGACCAGGAAACGCAAGACGCGGCCTCCCAGGCGGAGGCTCGGCTCCGCTGGATGGACCGGCAGGGCGTTTACGCTCAGGTCATTTTCCCGAATATTCTTGGGTTCGACGTCGCTGAGTTCATGAAAATGGACCCTGAGTTGTCGCTGCTCTGCGTGCAGGCGTTCAACGACTTCATGACCGATTTTTGCAGCGTTGACCAGCAGCGGTTGATCCCCCTCACGAACGTGCCGTGGTGGGACCTGAAGGCGAGCGTCAAGGAGCTTGAGCGCTGTTACGACCTCGGTCATCGCGGCCTGAACCTTGGCTGGCAGTACGAACAGATCGGCCTTCCGCGGTTGCGTGATTCGCACTGGGAGCCGCTGCTGAAGACGGCCGAGGAGATGGGGATCCCGGTCAACTTCCACATCGGCTTCAACTCGGTCAAGCTCGAGGACACCGGCTTCAACAGCCTGCCCGATCTCGATGCTCTCGCATTCTCGGCCATGAACTTCGCCGGCAACATGCGCTGCATCGTTGAACTGATCATGGGTAGGATCTGCGACCGTTACCCGACGCTCAAGTTCATCTCGGTCGAGAGTGGCGTGGGATTCGTTCCATATCTCATGGACATGCTCGACTGGCAGTTCCTCAATCGCAACACGTTCGACAAGTTCCCGGACATGCTGCTTCCGTCCGAGTACTTCAAGCGGCAGATTTTCGCGACCTTCTGGTTCGAGAAGAACATCGGTCGGATCGCTGATCTGTACCCCGACAACTTCATGTTCTCCTCCGACTTTCCGCACCCGACGAGCCTCACGCCCGGCGACCACCTTCCCTATGTGAAGGGGCCGCGCGACACGATCAAGAGCAATTTGGCGGATGTGCCGGAGCCCATCCTCACGAAGATGCTCCAGGACACCGCAGCGCAGATGTTCGGTATCGACCTTCCCCCCGTCGCACCGAGTAGGAGCTAGAGTGCCGCGATTTGCGCGCGCCCGGGCGGCCCGCGCAAATCGCAGCTCAAATCGGGATCGACCTTCGCGAAAGGGAGATAGCGTGACTCAGGATGTCGGTCTCCTGGTGCTGCGGGCGGGTCTCGGGGCCGTAATGATCGCTCACGGGTACAACCACATCTTCGGTGGCGGCAAAATCGAAGGCACGGCACGCTGGTTTGAGAGTCTGGGCATGCGGCCCGGTCTGTTTCACGCGTGGGTGGCAAGCGTGACCGAGCTGGGTGCGGGCGCTCTGCTCGTGCTGGGAGCGCTCACCCCGCTGGCCGCTGGGGCTGTGATCGGCGTGATGGTCGTCGCCTGGATCACGAACCATCGGAAGAACGGCTTCTTCATCTTCCGCCCCGGCGAGGGCTATGAGTATGTCATGACGCTGGCCCTCGCCGGGATCGCGCTCGCCGGCACCGGCGCCGGACGCATCTCCATCGACCACGCGGTGGGCATCTTCTGGCCCGTCGGCTGGGGTTCGTTCGCAGTCGGGGTCATCGCGGGTCTCGTGGGAGCGGCGGGCCTGCTGGCGGTGTCCTGGCGCCCCTCGCATTAGCGTTCGATCACGTCCGCAGTTACTGCGCGGGTGCTTCGGTCGGGCACCGAACCATGTCAGCAGTTCGAGGCCATCGCCCCTGTCGGATGCATCCGGACAACGCCGGCCTGCAGTCGCGCCGAGGAATCGCACCTGATCGGCGTGAGGTATTCACAGACCCCGTCGTGGGAGGGAGGCAACCACATGGACCACGATCTGGGAGAAATGATCGCCGGGCTGCCGCCGGATTGGGCAGGCCTTTTGACCGACTGGGACAGGTCCATGCGTTCGCGCGACTACCCCGAGACGACCCGATACAAGTACCTGGTCGCCGCGGCTCACGTCGCGCGGTATCTGGCTAGGCCGACCAACGGCTCGGACACCCAGGCTTTCCGGATCCGGCCGTGACAACGCGGAAGGCGGTGGCTGACGACCCGGAATGTGGCGGCGCCCGGCTGCGGGTCCTGCGCGGGACCCCGGAGCCGGACCTGGCCAAGGCGACTGAGGCGGCACGCGACCTGCTTATCGCGCTCGGCCTCGACCTCGCGGATGATGTGCTGGCCGAGACACCAGGTCGGATGGCCAAGGGCTACGCCGAGCTCCTGACCCCGCGCGAGTTCGACCTCACCACGTTCCCCAACGACGAGGGCTATGACGAGTTCGTGATCGCTCGCCGGATCCCGTTCCGGTCGCTCTGTGAGCATCACTTGCTGCCGTTCGTTGGTGTCGCACACGTCGGCTACATGCCCGGCGACCGCATTCTCGGGCTGTCCAAGCTGGCACGGGTGGTGGAGTTGTTCGCCTGCCGTCCCCAGGTACAGGAGCGTTTGACGATGCAGATCGCGACCTGGCTCGACGGGCGATTGAAGCCGAAGGGCGTCGGGGTGGTGCTGGAGGCGGAACACATGTGCATGACGTTGCGCGGGGTGCAGGCGGCCGGTACGAATACGGTGACTTCGGCGCTGCTGGGCATGGCACGCACTGACGCCCGGACCCGACAAGAGTTCTTCTCCTTGGTCGCCGCTGGACTCTGACGGGCATTGCTCGTCGTTGCCATTCCGGAGGCTCGAGCCGTCGGCGATTGCGCCATCGGCGCATTCATGATCGAGCCTTCCCAACCCTGCTCAAGCAAACAACGCTGGGCTCTGGGCGACGCATTGTCAAGGCAATCATGCACGCATGGTGACAGACTCGTTAACTTCTCGTTAATTTCTCTTGACTTGAATACGGGCTACCGTATACGGTCCCTAACTACATCTGGTCGCAGGTGTTCGGGTAACTATCAGAATGAGGCTGGACATGCGTCGATTCAGTCGATTCAACAGTGCGCGGAATGCAGCAGCGACTATGGCAACTCTTGTCGCTGCACTGCTCATCAGTGGATGCGCGAGTGACAAGGAACCGGCACGGGCCACAACCGATGCCCCAAGCAAGGTTGTGATCGGCGTCGGCGGCAAGTACCTGGCAAACTACGCGAGCCTGTGGGCTGCCCACGAAGAGTTCTCGAAAATCGAAAAGAAGTACGGCACCACCATTCGGTACGAGGAGTTCAGCAAGGGTGCGGATGCGCTTTACGGCATGCTCGGAGGGAGTCTTCAGCTCTGCGTCATCAGCCCGACGAACGGGCTGACAGCGGCCGCATCCGGCAAGGACGTCAAGTACGTCGCCGCCACTTATGTGGGTTCCGGCCTGATGCTTATTGGCGCAAAAAAGCATGAGAAGACGTACGGCACCGACATCAAGGCGTTCAAGGGTAAGTCGCTAGGCTTCTACGGGCCTGGATTCACACAGGCAGTCGCCAAAAAGGTCCTCGAGTCCGCCGGGCTTTCGTGGGACGACGTGAACCCGGTCGCACTCGGCTCCGGCGGCGCGTTCGCCCCGTCCCTGGGGCAGGGCCGAGTCGACTTCGCCGTCGCGGACATCTCCGTAGCCGTGTCCGCGATCAACCAGGGGGCCGCCTACATGGTGTCAAACCTGAACGATCCGCAGACCGGCGGCAAGCTCGTCGGCGATAGCCTGGGTGTCGGCATGATCTACCCCGGCGACTTCATCAAAAAGTATCCGAACCTAGCGCAGGACCTCGTGACGGGCCTCATCAAGGGACTGTCGTTGGTCCAGGGCGCGGGCGACGACGCGGCTGCTGTTTATGCCCTCATGCCAAAGGAATTCAAAGACGTCAACCGCCAGGAAAGCTTCACCGAGCAGTGGCCGTACCTGCGGCCGTCTTTCGCCTCGGACGGCGGTTTCTCCGACTCGCAGATCAAGGGCACCCTCGGTCTCGGCGATCTAGATCCCAAGACTTTGCCCAGCGATTACTTCGACCCGACCTACGTCGACGAGGCATACAAGAGCCTGGGCATCCAGCGCCCAACCAATTAGATGGTCCGGCGCCTGCGCCAGGATCAACCATCAGAAATAGTCGGCAACGAGCCGTCGTCGGCCTGTTGTGATCGGAGGATGTCACATGCGTTCGACCCAGGAGCGCAACTACCGGGACACTGTTTTCGACCAGTTCAGGCTGGACGGCATGACGGCTCTGGTGACCGGAGCTGGTCCAGGACTCGGTTTCAGCATCGCGCGCGCTTTTGCCGCTGCGGGAGCGGCCGTGGCGTTGTGCGCGCGCAGCCAGGAGAAGGTGGACGCGGCCGTGAAGGCCATCGAGGACGACGGGGGCACCGCGGTCGGCGTTGTGGCGGACATGAGCCGGCCAGAGGACATCGACCGGCTCGTCGGGGCCGCTCGGAGTCGGCTCGGACCCGTGCAGATCCTCTTCCACAACGCGGCCTCGCACGCGGGGCAGAGTCTCGAGGGACTCCAGACCGATCCCTTGTCGCTCACTGTGCAGGACTGGCAGTCCCAGTTCGAAGTGAACCTCCTTGCGGCCTACCTGCTCGCACAGCGCGTGGTGCCGGACATGAAGGCGAAGGGGTACGGGTCGATCATCAACACCACCGCGGTGGCGGCGTTCAGGCCCAAACCGAACATCGGGTCGATCGCGTACGCCGCGACCAAGGCCGGACTGACGATGATGACCCGTCAGCTGGCGAAGGAGTGCGGCCCGGAGGTCCGTGCCAACATGATCTGTCCCGGCAGCCTCTCGCCCACCGGTGAGATGCGGGACATCTGGGCCCCCAGCATGAAGGGCATTCCGCTGGGACGTGTGGGCCGCTCCTCGGAGGCGGTTGGCGCCGCCCTGCTCCTGGCGTCACCCGCCAGCAGCTACACCACCGGCACGACGATCTTCGTCGACGGCGGGCGAGTGAGCGGCGTGTCCTGAGCCCCGACGGGCTTCGCCCCCTCGGACCAGGAGCAACCCGGCTGCGCACGATGCGATGACCACCCGAGTGGCCGCATCGTGCGCAGCCCGACATGGGCGTTAGGGAGAATACGCGTGAGGCCCCGGTACACGGTCAACTGCTCGCTGCTGTTCACCGACCTCCCGTTGCTGGCGCGGCCGGCAGCCGCGAAGGCGGCGGGGTTCGACGCCGTCGAGTTCTGGTGGCCGTTCACCCACGCCGCACCGGGTGACCGCGAGCTGGACGCCTTCGCGGCAGCGATCATCGATGCCGGCGTGACCCTGACCGGACTGAACTTCTTCGCCGGGGACATGGCCGGCGGCGACCGCGGGTTGCTGTCCTGGACAGGGCGCGCAGCCGAGTTCCGTGACAACATCGACGTCGCCGTGGGGCTGGGCGCACGCCTGGGTGTCGAGGGGTTCAACGCGTTGTACGGCAACCGGATCAACGGCGTGGCCGCGGGTGAGCAGGATGCGCTGGCCGTCGAGAACCTCGTACTCGCCGCGGCCGCGGCGGCGCGGGTGGGCGCGCGGGTACTGCTGGAGCCGATCAGCGGGGCCGAACGCTATCCATTGCGCACCCTCGCCGACGCCCACGACGTGCTGCTGCGCGCCGCCGCGGCCGGCGCCACGCGAGTCGCGCTGCTGGCGGACCTGTACCACCTCGCGGTCAACGGCGACGACGTCGACAAGGCAATCGCCACACACCTCGACCGCATCGGTCACGTCCAGATCGCCGACGCTCCCGGCCGCGGCGAACCCGGTACCGGTGCCCTGCCGCTCACTACGTGGATCGACGATCTGTACCGCGCGGGCTTCGCGGGTCGCGTGGGCCTGGAGTACGTCCCTGCCACGGACGACCCCTTCGGTTGGCTGCCGCGCGCAGACAGGAGCACCGCATGACCACCGTCGGGTTCATCGGCCTCGGCATCATGGGCGGCCCGATGGCCGCCAACCTCGTCAGCGCCGGATTCGACGTGGTCGGCCACAACCGCAGCCGCGCCGCCGTGGATGCCCTGGTCGACAAGGGCGGGCGGGCCGCCGGCACGGTGGCGGAGGTCGTCCGCGATGCCGACGTCGTCATCACCATGCTGCCGGACTCGCCCGACGTCGAGGACGTCGTCCTCGGCCCCGGAGGAGTGCTGGCGCATGCCAGGGCCGGCCTCTTGTTCATCGACATGAGCACCGTGCGTCCCGACGTGTCCCGGGCGATCTCGGTCGCGGCCGCGGAGGCCGGCGTCCGTGCCCTCGACGCACCGGTGAGCGGTGGCGAGCCGGCCGCGATCGAGGGCAGCCTGTCGATCATGGCCGGCGGAACCGCGGCCGATGTTGACGCGGCCCGTCCGGTACTTGAGGTCCTTGGAGACACGATCGTGCACGTCGGTCCGGCGGGAGCCGGGCAGACCGTCAAAGCCGCCAACCAGCTCGTCGTCGCGGGCAACATCCAGCTGCTCGCCGAGGCAATCGTCTTCCTCGACGCCCACGGCGTCGATGCCGCGGCCGCCATCGAGGTCCTCGGCGGCGGGCTGGCCGGCAGCACCGTGCTGAGCCGCAAGGCGGCCGGGATGATGCGCCGCCAATACACGCCGGGGTTCCGCCTCGCCCTGCACCACAAAGACCTCGGGATCGTGACCGCCGCCGCACGCGACGCCGGCGTCATCACTCCGCTCGGCGCCGTCGTCGCCCAACTCGTGGCCGCGATGGTGGCCCGCGGGGACGGCGGCCTCGACCATTCCGGCCTGCTCAAGCTGACCGAGGAGCTCGCCGGCCTCCCCCGCGCCCCGAGAACCTGACACCGCGCCCTTACATCACCGAGAAGAACCCATGGCGGCCGACGCCGCCGTCCTCTGATCGGCGGGCCCAAGCCGGCGGCGCTGGAGCCGAGGCGCCTGATACACCACTGAAGACGAAAGCGACCCCGCATGCGCGGGGTCGCTGCACATCTTCGCTTGTCGCAGTGTCGCCGGCTACCGGCCGGGTAGCGGCGCGCCGAAGTCGAACACCATCGCCTCACCCGGGGTCACTCCGACCAGAGCATGGCTCTCGCCGAAATCGGAGATCACGATGGTACGAGCGCCGAGCTTCCTGTTCTCCACCTCCACCTCGCCCGACATGAGCCACACCATCTGCGTGCGCTCCGCCGGGAGCGGGACGAGACCGTCGGCGTCCCACTGGTACTGCTGGACGTTGAAATCGTTCTCCGTCAGGTGGCCGAGGTCCTTGCGGCGTACACCGTCATCGACGCGCCACGCGAAGCCTTCCGGATTCATGAGGACAGGCTGGGGATAGCGCGGCACCGGATAGACGAGCGGCTGGCCGTTGACCGCCTCCCAGATCGCGTTCGTGGCGTCGTGGCGCACCTCGTTCCCGTCGGCGTCCGCCGTCACGTAGTAGCCCTCTTTGAACGTGCCGGACTTCTCCATCTCCGTGAAGGCGGCGTCCGACTTCTCCCGCGTCACCCAATGCTCGCTCCACTGGACGAGCAGGATCTCGGCAGCCTCGAAGCGCTCGGGCCCGTAGTGGGCGCCCGCAGGGAAGAACGCCACGCCGCCCGCGGACGACACCTGCCCTTGTCCGTAGTCGGGCTCGCCCGAGATCGTGAAGCGGAACTGGTCGAAGTTGTGGCGGTGTCGCGGAGCGGTGAAGACGCCGTGCCCGCCCTCGTAGCGGACCAGGTCGGACGTGTACCCGACGCCGGGGGACGCCTCTCCCTCGTGGATGAACTTACGCGAGATCTTGCCGGTGCGGTGGTTCTTGACGACTGGTTCCCACTCGATCGATTCGGTCTCGAGAACGAACATGCTACGACTCCTTACGTGAGGCGCTCTTCACCGCGGCGAGGTCGGCCTTGGTCCGAGCGATGCCCGCGTCGAGGTATTGCAGGTCGGATCCGATGGTGGTGAGCAGTGCGCCGCGCGAGACCCATTTCTGGGTGGCCGCGAGCGAGTTGCTGAAGATGCCGAACGGCACGCCGCTGCCCTGGCACGCGAGGAGGACCTTCTGGATCGCCTCCTCGACCGCCGGGTGCTCCGGGTCGCCGAGGTGGCCGAGCGAGACGGCCAGGTCGAACGGACCCACCATGATGCCGTCGAGCCCGCCCGTCGCCAGAATCTCCTCGATGGCCTCGACGGCCTCCCCGGTCTCGATCATGGCCAGCACCGCGATCTGCCCGTTGGCGCGCGCGAGGTAGTCGGCCCGGTCGCCGTGCAACCGGCTCGCCCGCCGGGGGCCGAAGCCCCGGCTCCCAACGGGCGCATAGCGCGCGGAGGCCACCGCCGCGCGACATTCCGCGGCGGTGCTGACCGAGGGCACGATCACGCCTTCGGCACCCAGGTCGAGCGCCTGCTTGATATAGACGTCGCCGTGGGCCGGCACACGGACCAGCACCGTCGACTCGGTCGGGTACAACGCCGTGAGCACGCCGTGCAACTGCTCGGTCGTCATCGGCGAGTGTTCGGTGTCCACCACGAGGAAGTCGACGCCCGCGGTCCCCATCACCTCGGCCACGAGGAGGTCCGGGATGGTCATCAGGGTTCCGATGGACGCCTCGCCCGCGCGCAGCGAGCCGAGCAAACGATTGTCACGCACTGATCCACTCCTGCCATGTCCTGCGAGACGGCCTGTCCCGCTCGTCCGTCCCGGTCACCGTGCACCTGCGCCCGACCAGCGCGTTGCCCGCCGTTCCCACAACCTGATCAGCCCGTCGAGCGCCCACGCGATCGCGATGACCGCGGCCAGGGCGGCCCAGATCTCGTTCATGTTGAACCGGGATTCACCGAACACCACGAGGTATCCGAGACCCTTACTGGAGCCGATGAACTCCGCGGTGATCGACGCCTGGAACGCGTAGCCCAGCGTGACGCGTGCCGAGCCGATCAGCCAGGTCGCCAACGCGGGCGCGTAGACGTTCCGCGCGATGTCGAGCCTTCGGGCGCCCATGAGCTTCGAGTTGTTGATCAGTTCGGGGTCCACGTCGCGGAAGCCGGAGGCGACGATCGTGATGACGACGACGACGATGACCAGCACGACGAGCAGGACCTTGGCCTGCAGGCCGAAGCCGAGCCAGACCGCGAGGAACGGATAGAGGATCAGGCGGGGCATCCCGTTGAAGAACGTGATGAACGGGTCGGTCACGAGCCGGAGGAACTCGTTGAGGCCGATCGCCGCGCCGATGATCACGCCGAGCAGCGTGCCGATCCCCCACCCCAGCAGGAGCACCTGCATCGTGGACAGCGACGATTGCAGCAGTGTGCCGTCGACGATCCAGTTCTTCAGCTGGCCGAGGGTCTCCCCCGGCGTGCCGACGACGAACGTGTCCAGCACGCCGCTGGCCGTGCCCCACTGCCACAGCCCGAGGAGGGCGAGCACGGCAGCCACCTGCAACAGCGGCATGCGCAGCTTCACGAGAGTCGCCATTGCCGGAACCTCTTGTCAATCAGCGTCAACAGGCGGTCCGCGGTCAGTGACACTACGGCCACCATGAACATCCCGGCGACGACGGCATTGGGGTCAAGCGCCTGCTGGCCGAGGGCGATCCGGTGCCCCAGGCCCTGGTTCGACGCGATGTACTCGGAGATGACGGCCGCGGTCAGCGCCCAGGCCACCGAGACGCGCAGACTCGAGATGAGCCAGCCGGCGGTCGCCGGCACGTAGACGTCCCGGACCCGCTCGAGTCCTGAGGCGCCCATCACCGAGAGGTTGTCGACCATGGTCTGGTCGATGTTGTTCAGGCCCGAGTAGACGCCGTAGAACACGACGAAGAACATCGCGACGGCGATGAAGTAAATCTTCGACTGGAAGCTGATGCCGAACCAGACGATGAACACCGGGGCCAAGGCGATCTTGGGGAGCGAGTTCACGATCGCGATGAACGGCGACAGGAACCGGCCCACCGCGGGGAAGGGGAGGATGACGGCGATCAGGACGATCGCCGCCGCCACGCCGAGGGCATATCCCGTCGCCGTCTCCGCCAGCGTGACGCCGGTGTCCGTCCAGAACGTCGCGTCGACGACCCACGCACGGACCAGGCTGACCACCTCGGTCGGGCGGCCGAACAGCAGGCGCCAGCGCAGATCCGTGGTGAGCAGCTGCCATCCGCCGACCGCGGCGGCCAGGATGGCCAGGCGCACGAGCCAGACCGCCGCCATCATCCGACCCGTCTGCCCGCGCGTGCCTCGGCCACGAAGGCGGCGCCCGACGCCGAGGCGCCGGCCTGCGGACTCAACGCTTGTCGACATTGGTCTGCAGCACCTCCTTGCGCAGACGCTCCCAGATCTCGTGCGACAGCTCGGTGAACCGTTCGTCGTAGCGCAGCTCCAGGAGGTTGCGCGGTCTCGGCAGGTCGATCGTGAACTCGCCGACGATGGTGCCCGGTGACGCACTCATGACGAGGACGCGGTCGGACAGGCCCACCGCCTCCTCGAGGTCGTGGGTGATGAAGATGACCGAAGGCCGGTACTCCTGCCACAGGACGAGAAGGTCGTCCTCCATGATCGTGCGGGTCTGCACGTCGAGGGCGCTGAACGGCTCGTCCATCAGAATGATCTTCGGTTGGTACGCCAGCGACGCGGCGATGGCGACCCGTTTGCGCATGCCGCCGGAGAGCTGGTGCGGGTACCGCTCGCCGAAGCCGTCGAGCTTCACCCGCGCCAGCCACGCCCGTGCCTCACGCAACGCGTCCCGCTTGGACATGCCGTGGTAGCGCAGCGGCAGGGCGACGTTCTGCTCCGCCGTGCGCCACGGCAGCAGAGCGTCGCGCTGAAAGATGAAGCCAACCTCGGTGTTCACGCCGCGCACCGGGTGGCCCAGCGTCTCGACCGTTCCGGCCGCGGGCTTGGCCAGACCGGCCAGGAGGCCGAGCAGCGTGGACTTGCCACACCCGCTCGGACCCACGACCGAGACGAACTCGCCGCTTGCGACGGTCAGGTTGACATCCTTGACCGCCACGAACTCGCCTTTGGCGGTCGGGTACGACCGCTTCACCCCGGAGAGCTTGATCGCGTGGGTGTCCGCTCGCGATCCCTGAACAGTTGTCGTCATCTCGAGCCTCCGTACGGTTCGCTACTTGTGCGCGGTTTCCGCGGCGCGCTTCGCCAGGGTGTTGTCGAAGTACGCCTTGGCCTGAGCACCGCTCGCGTCCTGGGAACTGAAGCCGCCCAGGGCGTACGTGTCCGCGATCTCCTTGTCATCGACGGTGCCTTCGGTGGCGACAAACGACGGGTAGATGAACGGCCACTGCTTGGCGAACACCTTCTCGTCCTGGTTGACCTTCTTGTACGCATCGGGCAGAGCCGCGTACGCGGCAGCCGGGTCCGGCGTCTTCTTCACGCGGTTGATGCCGCTGACGAGCGCGTTGATGACGTCCTGCGTCAGCTCGGGGTACTCGTCCATGAACTTCTTCGTCGTCACCAGGCCCGCGCCGATGATGTTGCCGATCAGCGGGGCGGCCTTCGCGGGGTCGCTCAGGTCGGCGACGATGTAGCCGACACCGTCTTCCACGGCCTTGATCGCGGTGGGCACCTCCATCACGACGATGTCGACGCGACCGGCGGCCAACGCCGGCGAGTAGGCGGTGGTCGATCCGAGCGCCAGCTGCTTCGTGGCGCCCCAATTGAGCCCGAAGTGCTCGGCGACCTTCTGCGCGGCGATCTGGCTGCCGGAGCCGGGTGACGTGAAACCGAACGTGGCATTGGCGAACTTGGCCACGTCGCTGCCATGGCTGGCCTCGTACTTCTTGGCCGCCACGACGACCTGGCCGGTGCCCTTGAAGATGTTGCCGATGTAGCGGACCTCCTTGCCGGCGATGGCCGCCGTCAGGCCGGTGGTCGCGCCGCAGTTGCAGATCTGCGCGGATCCGCCAAGCAGTGCGGTGAGCGCGTCGGAGCCCTTGTTGAACGGCTCGAAGCTGACCTTGGTTTTGTACTTGGTTTCGATGGCCTTGAAGTCGGGTTCCGCCGCCCACAGCGGCGCGAAGCTGGTCAGATAGTTGCCGCTGCTGGAGATGACCAGACTGGCGGGCGCCTTCGCCGCGCTGCCTGTGGTCTGACGGTCATTGCCGCTCGCACAGCCGGCAGTGGCGAAGACTGCTACCGCGGCCACGGCGGCCATAAGCCGCCGGGAACGCGCTGTCAAAGGACTCATGTCGCTCCCTGAAGCCGAGTGTCGCCGCGGCCATCTCGCAGAGATGGCCAGGGCGCTCGCTAGACGTACCTGGTGTCGATCCTGATGTCGATGAGCTTCGGTCCATCGGCGGTGCTCGCACGCTCCAGGGCGTGGCGCAGTTCCTGCTCCGATCGAACCGTGAACCCGATGGCGCCGAGCGCCTCCCCAACCGGCCCGAAGTCCCGCCACACGAACGTCGTGGCGCTGGGATCCATCCCGCGGTTGGCCAGTTGGACGTACTCCGCGCCGTAGGCGCTGTCGTTGAAGATCACCACGGTGATGTTGCGGTGCTGTTGAGCCATGAACGTCAGATCGGAGAGGCCGCCCATGGCGAAGCCTCCGTCGCCGCACGCCACGAGGACGGGCCGATCCGGGTCGGCGTACGAGGCGCCGAGTGCGGTGCCCATCGCGAGCCCGAGGGAACCGAAGTTGACCGCGTGCACGTACGCTTTCGGCTCGGGCACGTGCAGCCTGGTGAACGCCTGGTGGATGAAGCGCCCGTTGTCGATGACCAGGGTGCGCTCCGACGGGAAGCCACGGTCGACGAGATCGAGCGCCACGCGCAGGTCGAGCGTGTCCTTGCTACCCTCATCCCCGGCGGGGGCGCCGGCCGGCCGCTCGGACGGCCGGACGTCTTGCGAGAATCGGGTGGCGTCAATCTCGCCTTCGTCCAGCAACGCGACGAAGGCACTCGCCACGCTCGCGGCGTCGCCGGGGATGGCTACGGTCACCGCGCTGTAGCGGTTCAACGCGCCAGGGTCGGTGTTCACATGGACGACGCGCTTGCCCTTGAGCAGCGATCCCTCGGCGGACGTCCACATGTTGAGTCCGCAGCCGAAGGCGATGACGCAGTCCGCGCGCCCGATGACCTCGAGAGCCCGCTCGTCGGAAAGGGTGCCGAAGATACCGATGGCAGACGGCTCGCCGGCGAAGAGGTCCTTGCCGCGCAGCGTCGTCGCCAACGGGGCCCCGATGCGATGAGCGAGCTTGACCAGCGCCGCCTTCGCCCCGGCGTCGGACGCGCCGCGGCCCGCCAGCACGAGCGGCCGGTTCGCCGACGCGATGACGGCGACGCCGTCTTCGATCAGCTCCGGGGTTGCCAGGACAGGCTCGTCGTCCGCAGCGGCAAGCAGTTCGGGGTCGTTGCCGGCGTCCTGCCACTGCAGGTCGATCGGGATGTTGACCACCACCGGCAGGCGCTCGGTCCGGGCCCGCCGAGCCGCTTCGAAGAGATCCGCGACGGCACTCTCCGCCGACCGGACTTGCTGGAACCCGACCTCCGCGGCTCGTGCGACCTCGAGCTGGCCGATGTTCTGGATATGGTTGACGCTGTCCTCAGGCGTGTCGCCCGCCAGCAGGAGCATCGGAGTCCGGCTCCGCGACCCTTCGACCAGCGCGGTGACGGTGTTGGTGAGCCCGGGCCCGTGTGTCACGGTGGCCACCCCGAGTCCGCCCGACGCCTGGGCGTAACCCATCGCGGCGAGCACCGCACTGCCCTCGCTCGCGGCGGGAACGTAGGTGCCGCCCACGGTCCGCGTGAAGCTGTCGATGATGAACAGGTTGGCATCACCCATGACGCCGAAGACGTGCGTAACGCCGAGGGCGGCCAACTCTCTCGCGAGTGCCTCATGAACAAGCATCAGCACCATCCTCGTTCCGGCGCCCGCCGAAGCGTCCGGGCGCCTTGAAGCGACGGCGCCGCGATCTGTCCCATCAACATCCGGCCTTCCCATCGCGGCTAGTTTGAATACGGTATACGGTTACCAATGTGTTAGCAAGGCATTGCGGCGTCGAGTCCGCCCTGCATGACCGGCCTCAAGCCGATTACTCGCGGGCGGCGTTTCGCCAAGTGGGGGGCAATGCCCAAGACGTGGTTGTGACCGACGTCTCACCGGGTGCTGCATACGGTATCCCGTAAACCATTCCGTAGCAAGCCTGTCTTCGAACCGGCATGAGCCGGCTTCCGCCGTGGACCGGGGCAGGCCGGATGGCAGGCGCCGGAGACGGCGCGGCACAGGGTTCAGGGGTGCGTCGGCGCTTGCGACGGGCCTCGCCCGCCACAAGCGCCGGCAGGGCCGGCGTCGTCCACCACGTTGACCGGGTCCACCATTGTCGATCTTGCAGTTGTGGTGCCGAGGCACTCCTTGAATGCCCGGTTTGTCAGGCACCACAACTGCAAGGTCGACGCGCGACAAACCGGCGAACGTCGGTGGACACCGCGCTCGCGTTCGCGTTTCAGCGCAGGCTTCGCCACTGCTCGGCGGCGATCGTCACGACGATCGGACCGGGCGCGGCCGGCACGGTAAGTTGGCAGGCGAGCCGGCTGTCCGACCGGCGCGGCGCCGCCGCGTTGTCGAGGAGCTCGTCCTCGGCCTCGCTCATCGCGTCGAGCTGTTGCGGTTCGATCCCGCTGATGAAGACATGACACGTCCCGCAGACGGCGTCCCCACCGCACTCGGCGACGAGACCGCTCACGCCGTAGGCCATCGCGACGCGCAGAAGATTGGCGCCGGTCGGCACCGAGGCCGTGATCGGCGCGCCGCCCGGGGGCACGAACGTCACCACCGTCATGGGCGATCCAGACCTGACACAGTGGCGACGGGCTCAGTGGAACTCGTAGTCGACCACCGTGCGCGAGTCGACGAGCGGACCGAGCATGCCCGCCAACGCGACATGCTCGTCGTGCCGCAGGTATGCGGAATAGTCATCCATCGAGTCGAAGTCGACGCAGATGGCGAAGTCGCTGCTCCCCTGGATCAGCCCGCGGTCGCTGCCGCAGGCCAGGGCACGCACCTGCGGGAGCGTGCGGCGAACGGACTCGAGCCGATCCGCCAGCTGCTCGATCTGGCCCGGGGTCACGTCCGGCTTGAACTTGATGAGCACCACATGCCTGAGCATGCTTCCTCCAGTGATCGGGCGGCTCGGGCCGGTCATCCGACGGGTTGGCTTGAACGCAGGCTGCCGAGGAGCTCGGACTCCGTCCGCATGGCGTCGGTGGACCGCTCGACGCCGGGACCCTTGCCGTACCAGAGGCCGAAAACGCCGTCGTAGTCCGACTTCACGCTGCCGGCGTTGAGGTACTGCGTGCCCCAGATCGCGGTCGCCGCCAGGTCCTCGTTGAGGCCGGGCTCGAAGCGGACATGGTACTGCTCGAGCCGTTCACGCTCGCGGCGCAGTTCCGTGTCCAGGCCGCCGAGCGGCGAACCCGGATAGCCGGACACGTAGCCCGCGGTGTTGTGACCTGCCGCCAGGTCAAGCTTTCGCTGGATCGCGGGCAGGCGGACGATGACGTCCCAGCCCCGCAGACAACTTCGCCCCTCCGTGGCGTCGAACTCCGAGACCGCCGCCTTTTGCTGAACACCCACGCCGTCCTCCGGGGTTCAGGCCTGGTCTTCGGGGAGCGTCACAATCAACCCGTCGAGCTCGGGACCGCAGATGAGCTGGCAGGACAACCGGCTGTTCGGCAACCGCTCCGACGTCGTCGCATCGAGCATCTCGTCCTCGTCTTCCGACAGGGGCGCGAGCCGGTCCAGGAACTCCTCGTCGACGTAGACGTGGCAGGTGGCGCACATGGCCTGGCCGCCGCACTCGCCGAGGATCCCGGGAACGTTGTGGGAGATCGCCGCGAGCATGAGCGACTTCCCGGCCGGCACGTCATAGCTTTCCGCGCTGCCGTCCGGCTGGACGTAGGTCACCTTGGGCACTGCTACTCCTTCACAGACCGGGCCACGGCACCCAACAGCGTGAACGGGTGCTCGTCCGGGGGCAGGGGTGGGTTGATCCGGAACATGCGGTTGTGGCAGATGGCCACCGCGAGCCCGGTATCGGGGTCGGCCCACGCGATCGTCCCACCCGCGCCGTTGCTCGACAGGATCCGCGGGCTCGTGCCGATGATCGGCTCGGCGGGTGGTGAGTCGCCGCCGAGCCAGAAGCCTCCCATGCCGACCCAGGGCACCTGGCCGAGCACCTCGTCCCAGGCGTGCGGGTTCGGGCGCGGCTGGGTGAAGGACATGACCCGGTCGGCACTGAGCAGCCGGTGGCCGTTGAACTCGCCGCGGTTGGCCAGCAGGGCGAAGAAGCGTGCTACAGCCCTGGCGTTGGCGATCCCGCCGGCGCCGGGGATGACCGCGTCGTAGAACGTCGGGTCGTTCCAGAGCGGGCCGGGCGTGATGTTCGAGGGCATGGCCAGCTCGCGGTATTGGCTCGGCTGCGGCCTGAGGTTGCCGGCGGAGTACAGGGTGGCCACGCGGTCGTGGTTGCGCCCGTCCATGCCGAGGTAATAGTCCTCGATGCCCAACGGCTGGAAGATCTCGTCGCGTGCGAACTCGGCGAAGGTACGGCCCTTGGGGTCGGTGCGGCGAACGATCTCGCCGACCTGCCAGCCGTAGCTGATCGAGGCGTACGCGCTCGTGCCCGCTGGAAACAGCGGCGTGAGCCGGGCGAGCCCATCGACGCACCAATTCCAGTCCTGCAGCCGTTGCGGCGTCGTGCCTTCCGGCATCTGCGGCACCCCGGACTGGTGAACGAGCACGTCACGGACGCGGATGGCGTCCTTGCCGTTGGCGGCGAACTCCGGCCAGTACGTCGCGACCGGCGCTTCGTAGTCCACGTAGCCGCGCTCGGCCTGGATGTGCAGCGCCGTCGCGACGAGCCCTTTGGTCACGGAGAAGATCGGGAAGAGTGTCTCGCCGGTGACCGGCGTGCCGGCGTCGTCGGCGGTGCCGATGCATCCATCCAGCACGAGTTCCTCGCCGATGTAGGCCGCGATCTGCACGCCACGCTCGCCGCGCTCGAGCGCGGTCTCCAGCGCGGTTTGGAGGTCACGCTGTCCACCCATGTGGAACTCCCTTCACATTGGCATGGCCGGCCCGCGGCCTCGATCGGCGGGATCGAGGGCGGTCACCGAGTCGTCGAATCTCGTCCAGGGGGTCACAACGAGGCGGACGAAGATCGTCGGCGAGCCGAATCCGACCGGTGGTGGACCGTGTGCCGCATCCTCTGCTTGTCCGGGCACCGACGTCCGGCTAAAGTGTATACAGGATACGACAGCCCAGTCCAGCTTCCACGGGCACGAACACGAGCAATCGGAAGCACCCTCAACGGCGGAAGGTTGGAAGAGCCGCGTGACATCCGACGGCGCACCGCTCGCAGGAGTCCGGGTGCTCGACCTGACCACCTACCTCCCGGGACCCTACGCCACGCTGCTGCTGGCCGACCTCGGCGCGGACGTGATCCACGTCGAACGACCCGGAGGCGAACCGGGGCGGCACATCGAGCCACGAGTCGGGGACGACAGCGCGCTGCACGCCTGGGTGGGTCGCAACAAGCGAAGCATCCAGCTGAACCTGAAGGACGACGAAGACCGCGACCGGCTGCGCACCCTCGTCACCGGCTGCGACGTCATCGTCGAGGGGTTCACCGTCGGCGTCGCGGCCCGGCTCGGCTTCGACTACGAGACATGCCGCGCCGTCAACCCTCGTGTCGTGTACTGCTCGATCTCCGTCGCCGGGCAGCACGGTCACAACCCCGGCACACCCGGACACGACATCAACTTCCTGGCCCGCGCCGGCTTCCTCAGTCAGGTCAGGGATTCGGCCGGTGCGCCCGTGCCGATCGGGCCACCGATCGCCGACATCGCCGCCGGCCTGCACGCCGCGGTGGGGATACTCGCCGCGCTGCTGCAGCGGGAACACAGCGGCGAAGGCCGGTTCGTGGACGTGAGCCTGCTGGGCTCCGCGGTCGCGCTGACCGGCCCGCAACTGGTCAAGGCGCTGGCCGCCGATCCGCCGCGCCTGGAGCGCGATTTCAACCTGGGCAGCGATGCCGGCTACACGACGTATCAATGTCGCGATGGCCGATGGATCGCCATCGGCGCACTCGAGGACCATTTCTGGATCCGGCTGTGCCGGTTGCTCGACCGGGACGATCTGATCCAGTTGCGCGCAAGCCGGCCCGACGCCGCGATCGAGCAGCTTTCGGCCGTCTTCGCCGCGGCAGACCGGGACCATTGGGACGCACTGCTCGGCGACGCGAACGTCTGCTACGCGCCGATCAACGACATGGCTGAGGCGGCCGTCGATCCATATCTGACCGCCAGCCAGGACATCGTCACTGTGGGACACTCGCGACAACCGAATAGTCCCATTCGACTATCCGGCTCGGTGGGCCGTAGATTCAGCCCCGCTCCCGGATTGTCGTCAGAGGACGTCAGCTGGTGCCGGCGTCCGGAGTAACGTCATTGATACCGATCTTTCATTGTGACACTTTCTTCGGCTACCGTATACCATGGACATTGTCGAACCGAGTCAAGGAGAACCATGGCGCAGCCTGACGTGATGGTGACCCAGCCGACCAGCAAAGTTCAGCGCTCGTTGCTCGGCAGCCAGATTGCCGACCAGCTGCGCCGCGACATCCTGCTCGGCATGATCAAGCCCGGCACTCGCCTGTCGCAGCAGCCTCTCTGCGAACGATTCGGAACGAGTCGCATGCCGATCCGCGACGCGCTGCAGGCGCTCACCCACGAGGGCCTGCTGACCACGGATCGTGGCCAGCACACGATCGTCGCGCCGCTGAGCCGCGCCGATCTCATCGACTCCTACCTCATCGAGGGCATGCTCGCCGGCATGGCCGCGACGCGTGCCTCGGAGAACGCGACGCCGGACGACCTGGAGAACCTGGCTTCGCTGCACGACGGGATGGTTGCGGCAGCGGCAGTCGGGAACCAGGCGTCGATGGCCGAGCTCAACTGGACGTTCCATCGCAGCATCAACCGGCTCGCGCGGTCGCGGAAGCTGCTGACCGCACTCAAAATTCTTTCCGTTGACCTGCCGCGCAACTTCCTCATCGAGATGCCCGAGCGGGCAGGCCACTCGAACGCCGAGCACGAGGCGATCATCGAGGCGATGCGGCACCACGAGCACAAGAAGGTCGGCTCGCTGATGACCGACCACATCGTCGGATCCGGGCACGGACTGGTGGAGCACCTGACGTTGCAGGGACTCGAGTTGCAGTGACACCCGCCGCGACGGTGCGCGCGTCAGTCGGGCGGAGCCAGGAGATCGGGGCCGATCGACTCGATGGTCGGTCGGCCCGAGAGGGCCATGGCCATGTCGAGTTCGGCACGCAGGACCTCCAGCACCGCCCGCACACCGTTCGAGCCGCCCGCCGCGAGTCCCCACCAGTAGGGTCGGCCGATCAGGACGGCGCGTGCGCCCAGAGCCAGCGCCTTCAGCACGTCGGTCCCCCGCCGGACGCCGCCGTCGAGCAGCACCTCCACGCGATCCGGCACCGCGTCGACGATTCGCGGTAGCACGTCGACGGTCGCGGGCGTTCCGTCGAGCTGCCGACCGCCGTGGTTGGACACCACGACGGCATCGGCGCCCTCGCCGACCGCGAGCAACGCGTCGCGCCGGGTGAGGATGCCCTTGACCACCATCGGACCCGGCCAGAGGCTGCGCAACCAGCGCACCTCGTCCCATTGCGCCCCGGGATTCGTCAGCTCGTTGTTCACCCAGGACATCAGCGCCATGCCACGTGAGTCGGGCACAAAACTCGAGAAGTTCGTAAAGGTGATCTCGGGCCCGCGGAGCAGATGCGTGACCCATCGGGGGTGCCGGGCCCCTTCGTAGAGGTTCCGTGCCGTGATACGGGGCGGGATGCTCATGCCGTTGCGCACGTCGCGCTCGCGCCGGCCCAGCAGGGGTACGTCGACCGTGACCACCAACGTGGAGTATCCGGCGTCCAGCGCGCGTTTCACGACGTGCTCGACGGCCGCCCGGTCCCGCCAGGGGTAGATCTGGATCCACAGGTCCCCGGTGGCGTTCGCGGCGATCTCCTCGATCGTGAACGCGGTCGAGGCGCTGACGACGAACGGGACCCCGGCGCGCCCGGCCGCGGCGGCGACCTCAAGATCCGCCCGCCGGTGCACCAGTCGCTGGAGCCCGGTCGGCGCGAGCAGCACCGGCATCTCGACCTGCCGCCCGAGCACCGTGGTCGCTGTCGACCGGCGGCTGACATCAACCTGCTGGTTGGGGTACAGGCGGATCTTCTGGAACGCGTCGATGTTGTCGCGCATGGTCAACTCGTCGCCGGCCGCGCCGTCGACGTAGTCGAAGACGAAGCGGGGCAGGCGACGCTTCGCGATGCGGCGGTAGTCCTCGATCGTCACACGCCTGGCCATGCCGACCTCCTGATCACGCGAAAGAAACCTCGACCGAGCCGATACCCTCGTAATCCGCCCGGAATGTGCCGGCCCGCACCACGACCGGATCGGCGAACGTCCCGGACGCGATGTGCGAGCCGGCCTGGACGATCCTGCCTTGCTCGGCGAAGGCCCCGTCGGCCACCAGGTCGGCGACCGTCCCGTCCGGGAGCGGATACCAGCCGGCATAGCGTGAGTCGGGCACCTCGAAGCCCGGCGCGACCAGGCAGGCGTCGAGGATCTCCTCGACGCCCGCCGCGGCCGAAAGGGGGCGTGTGGCCACGAAGACCAGCTCCGGTTCGATGACCGGGCGGAACAGGTCATCGAGCGCCAGGGTCGACCCGCTGTCCACGACGTGCTGCGGCGGCACGACGCCGAGCGCGGGTTCGTCCGTGCCGTAGAGCTCCTGAATCGTGCGGGTCACCAGGCTGACCTTGTACGAGGGGACCGCCCGGGAATCGCGCTCCCACAACCGCTCGAAGACGCGTGACTGGACGAGACACGCCTCCTCCAGCCCGAGCCGCGCCACCTCGTGCACCGGTGAACCGGCCGCTGCTCCCGGTGCGCCAGGACCAGTGCACTCGCCACCTGATCGACGGACATCGCCCGTTACTCGCTGTTCTTGGTCACAAGACCGCTTCGGTTCATGAAGAGGTTGACACCGCCGTCGGCCTCGATGGCCTGGCCCGTGATGAACGAGGCCTCTTCCGAGCACAGGAACAGGTGCAGGTACGCGACCTCGCGGGGGTGGGCCATGGTGCGCAGCCCTGAGGTCTTCATCGCGATCTCACGGCGGTCGCGAGCGACCTGCAGCTGCGCATCGTCGTAGCCGAAGCTCTCGTCGATGTTGGTCTGCATCCGGCCGGGGCAGACGCAGTTGACGCGGATGCCGTCGGCCGCCAGCTCCGCGGCGAAGAACTTCGTCATGCCGACCGCCCCGTGCTTCGAGGCCGTGTAGCCACCCAGGTTCGATCCGCCCAGGATGGTGAGCCCGGCGACGGACGCGCTCGACGTCATCGCACCGCCACCGGCCCGGCGAATCGCCGGCGCGGCGTACTTCAGGGACCGCCACAGCCCCTTGAGGTTGATCTGCAGGACCTCCTCCAGCTCGTGCTCCTCGAGCTCCTCGAGAGACTTGCGGGAGGCCACACCGCCGATGCCGGCGTTGGCGACCATGATGTCCAGGCGGCCGAACGTCTCCTCGGCGCGCGCCACCAGCGCGCGCACGTCCTCGCTGCTCGCGACGTCGGTCCGCTGGAAGACCGCCTCGGATCCCTTGTCCCGGATGGCGGCCGCGACGGCCTCGCCGCGCTCGACGCTGACGTCGGCCACGACGACGCGGGCGCCCTCCTCGGCGAACAGCTTGGAGGTCTCCTCGCCGAGGCCGGAGGCGCCGCCGGTGACGATGGCGACCTTGTCCTTCAGACGTGCCACTTCGGCATTCCCTTCACAGTTTCGATGTCAGGTGTGCGATGCCCTACCGGGCCTGGAACAGCACGTGCAGGGGTGCGTAGAGGCGGAACATGGACCCGCCGAGGGAAGGCGCCTCGGCGGCAGGATCCAGGCGCAGCTCGCCGAGACGGTTCACCAGGCGGGCGACGCCCTCCTGCAGTTCGACGCGGGCCAGCCCGGAGCCCGCGCAGGCACCGATCCCCACGCTGAACGCCAGGTGCTGGCGCGGGTTCTTGCGCCCGAGATCGACCTCGTCGGCGTGGTCGTAGTGCGACTCGTCCCGGTTGCCGGACGCGATGAGCGGGGCAACGATCTGCCCCTTCGCCAGCCGAGCGCCACCCATCTCGACGTCCTGCTGCACGACCCGGGTCCGGAAGTGGTTGGTCGGCACGAGGCGCAGGGCCTCCTCCACGAAGTGCGCGACGACCTTCGGATCGGCACCGGTGAGGCGTTCGGTCATGCCCTCGGTGGTCAGCATCAGGTAGATCGCGTTGGCGAGCTCGATGCTGGTCGTACCGCTGCCGCCCGTGAAGAACGTGCGCACGAGGCCGTACAGTTCGTCCTCGCTCCAGCCGGTCATCGCGTCGTCGTGCAGCACCCGGCTCATGATCGTGTCGTCGGGATGCACCTTCCGCTGCTCCATGAACGGCCGGAGCAGATCGTCGATCCGGTGGGTGGCCTCGAGGGCCTGCTCGGCGAACGGCCTCGACTCCTCGGGCTTGAGGTAGATGGAGCTCTTGTAGTGCTCGATGTGGTTGAAGTTGGTGCGGAGGTCGGCCATCCAGGACGGATCCCGCCAGGGCAGCCCCAGGACGGCGGCGATGGCCCGGTCCGCCACCGGCTCGGTGTAGTCATGGACGAGTTCGGCGCTGCCCCGCGACGCGAACTCGTCGATCGTCGCGTCGACGACCTCGGCGATCACGCCGGACCGGAGGGCCTGCAGGTTTTTCGGGTTGAAGATCTCGAGCCACCACCGGTGGTGCTGGAGCCGTTCCTGGCCGCGGAGGAACGTCGGCGTGGCGATGATTCTCTCGTAGCGCTGCTCGGACACGATTTCGGCGGGCGTCAGGCGGGCGAAGGTGTCCTCGTCGGCGAGGATCTGGCTGACCGACGAGTAGCTCGACGCCACCCAGTAGCCGGTGCGGTCCTCCCAGGACACCGGACCCCGCCGGCGCGCCGCTTGGTAGTAGTCATACGGGCACTGACCGGCGACATCGACCAGTTCCTGCTTTTCGGCCTCGGCCATGAGAACGCTCCTGTCGACGGGACGCGACGTCGCATCATCCGCGAACGCGCCGTTGGCACCATTGGTCCGCACTTCGGCGCGCTGTATACGGGATACCTTACTCAGTGAACCCTGTTTGGCAAGGTTCAGTCAGGGTTGTCCAATGGGGCGGCTCAGCCGCCGCTACCGGTGAGCGCGGCGGCCAGCGCCTTCCGTGCCCGGAGATGGTCTCCCGGCGCATTGATCGACTCGCAGGCGAGCAGCGTGCCGCCGCGCGAGCAGTACACCGAGAACTTGTCATCCCGGGCACGCTCGGTCCGCAGTTCGTCGTAGCCCGCGCTGAGCCCGGCTATCTGAAGCTTTTGGCCGAACTGCTCCGTCCAGAACCACGGGACCGCCCAGTACGGCTCCGTCGAGCCGTTGATCAGGCGATCGGCGACGAATCGCGCCTGGTCGGCCGCGTTCTGCACGGACTCCAGCCGGTAGCCCGCCCCGTCGGGCCCGGGACCGGGGAGGCGAGCGCAGTCGCCGATCGCCGAGATCGCCGGATCCGCCGTCAGCAGCTGGGCGTCGACGAGGACGCCGTCGCGGACCGGCAATCCGCACGACGCGGCGAGCTCGTCATTGGGCACCGCGCCGACACCGACGACGACGATGTCGGCCGGCACGACGTCCGGTTCCCGCGTCAGCACACCGGTGACGCGCCCGCCCTCCGTCGCTATCGCGTCGACGGCCGACGAGAGCCGGACGTCAACCCCGGCCCGGCGATGCAGCGCGAGCAGATGCTCGGCCATGACGTGCGACAGCGACCGCGCCATGAGCCGCGGTTGCGCCTCGAGGACGGTCACCCGCAACCCGAGGTCGGCCGCAGCGGCGGCGACCTCGAGCCCGATGAACCCGCCGCCGACGACGGCCACGCTCCTGGCGACACTCAAGCGCGCCCGCAGGTCGACCGCCTCGTGCCGGGCCCGCAGCGACACCACACCGTCGGCGTCGTGGCCCTGCACACGCAACTCGCGGGCCCGCGCTCCGGTCGCCAGCACCAGATGCCCGAACGATCGGCGCGTGCCGTCGGCGAAGACGACGCTGCGGCCGGCACGGTCGATGCCGACGACCCGGGCACCGACGACGAGCTCGATACGTTGCTCACCGTAGAACGAGGCCGGGCGGAAGCGCGTGTCCTCCTCGTCCTGCCCGGCGTGCAGGTATTCCTTGCTGAGCGGCGGTCGCTGGTAGGGCAGCTCGTCCTCGTCGCTGACGAGGACGACGCCGCCTTCCCAGCCCCGCGTGCGGAGCATGAGTGCCAGCGTGAACCCGGCGTGCCCGGCTCCGACGATGACGACCGGGGACTCACTCATGATCTGCTCGCGTGTGCTGCACCAGCGCCTCCTAGCGACGGAACCGGGCGAAGTCCGCCGGGCGCTTCTCGAGGAAGGCCGACGTACCCTCGTGGAACTCCTCGGTCCCGTGGATGAAGTTGATCATTTGTTGACCGTGTTGCACCGAGGCCCACAGCTGATCGGATTCGAAGTTGAGGGAGAGCTTCGCGACGCGGAGGGCCTGGGGGCTGAGCGACAGCAGGCGCTCGCACCACGCGTCGACGGCGGCGTCCAGCTCGTCGGGCGGCACGACCTTGTTGATCAGGCCGATGGCGTGCGCCTCCTGGGCGGTGATCGGCTCGCACAGCATGACGATCTCGCGGGCCCGGCGTTCGCCGACGATGCGCGGAAGGAGCTGCGTGCCCCACCAGACCGGGACGCTGCCCATCTTCGGACCCGACTGGCCGAACTTGGAGTCGCTGCTGGCGACGGTGAGATCGCAGATCATCTGCAACTCGTTGCCGCCACCGACCGCGTAGCCGCGCACGCGGGCGATCACCGGCTTGCCGCACCCTCGCATGATCATCGAGAGGACGCTGGTGCGGCGGTTCATCCGCGCGGCCCCCACCGGGTCCGACGCGTCCTCCCACGCGATGTCCCCACCGGAACAGAACGCTCGATCGCCGGCGCCCGTCAGGACGATCACGCCCACCGTACGGTCCGCCTCGGCCTGGCCGAAGGCCCAGATGAGCTCGTCGAGCGTCTCCTCGCGGAAGGCGTTGCGCTTCTCCGGGCGGTTGATCGTGATGCGGGCGACACTATCTTTGACCTCGTACAGGATGTCGCTCAGTTGCATGATCGGCTCCTCGGTAATTTCGTCATCGTTGGCCGCCGCCGAAATCGGGCTCCCGGCGGTGCCGGAACGCTTCGAACCCGATCTGGGCGTCGTCGGAGGCCATGTGATCGAGGGCCAGCGGTCGCTCCGCGCGTAGTGCCTCGTGCACCTCCAGCCCCTCGCCCACCCGGAGGGCATGCTTGATCGCCGCCGTCGCGCGTGGACTCAGCCGGCTCAGCGACCGCGCGGTTTCGGTCACGACCGCCGCCAGCTCCTCGTCGTCAACAACTCGGTTCACCAGCCCGAAGCGCTCCGCCGTGTCGGCGTCGATCGCCTCGCCGGTGACCAGCATCCACGTGGCTCGCCGCAGGCCGATGAGCCGCGCCAGGCGCTGGGTCCCTCCCCCGGCGGGAAACAGCCCGAACCGCGCGTGCTGGTCGCCCAGGCGGGCCGAGCGGGCAGCGATGACGACGTCGCACACCTGCATCAGCTCGAACCCTCCCGCCAACGCCACGCCGTGGACCTGCCCGATGACCGGCTTGCTGCAGGCCTCGATCGCGTCGAAGGCGTCGTGCCATTCGTCGAGGAAGCCGTCAAAGGCGGCCCGGTCCCGCACGAGCGCGTTAACCTCGGCAAGGTCGCCGCCCGCGCTGAACGCCCGGCCCTCGCCAGCCACGATCAGGACACGGACATCGGGGCTCTCCTCCGCGAGCCGAACCGCGGCGCGGAGGCCGCGCACCATGTCCCGATTGATCGCGTTGAGCTTCTCGGGACGGTTCAGGGTCAGGCGGGCGACCCCGTCGTCCCCGGCGGTCCAGCGCAGATGACCGTTGGTCAGCTCGTCGATCAGCCGGGCGGCGTCCTGCGCGTCGGGAATCGGGTGCGGTTTCGCAAGCTGCACGTCAGCCCCCTTCAGAAGTTCGGATACTGTATCCCACTCTCCCCCAACGTTCAACCGGTCGACCGGCCCTGCGGCTACCGACAATGACGTCCGCCCTGATCGCGGCCGGTCTGACCACGACAACGCCACCGCACACCACCACCGCCACCCGGGTCACCCAAGCCATACGCAACCTCGTCATGGACCCGCAGGACGCCGGATGCCGCGCCCGATGCCGCATCTCGGTTGGAGCACCGGCGAGGCGGGCTGCCGTCACCAGGCGCTGCCCAAAGTGCCGTCGTCACGGCAGGTGGTGAGCCCGCCGGCGAGCCGGTCGTCGATGCTGGTGCGGGCGGTTGTACGGCCGGCGAGCGCAGCGCCTGCTCCGCTTGCTCAGAACAGTGCTACGGCGCCGGATTCGGCGAGACGCACTGGGGCAGCGGTTCATCACGAGAGTGCCGCACGGACCGATCGGTCCAGGCGACGGTTGCGGCGGCTACGAGACCGCGCATCCGTGCGGCGCGAAGTTCGGCGGCCCGCCGCGCCGGGCCGTACTGGTCAGCCCGCACGCCGCGGGGTGTCCGCACACCGAGCCAGGCACCGTACAGCACCTGGACGTAGCCGCACTCGTCCACTGTGGACAGCCAGCGAGGTCCGGGCGTGACGCCGGCAGCGGACCAGACGTTGCCACCGGCGTCCAGCAATTCCAGTCCTACCGGCCCGATCTGTACGGTCCAGCCAGGAAGCGGCGCGGGCACCGGGGCGTCCAGCGGAAACCGCCCGAAGCCCCTCCGCACGAGCAGTTCCACCTGCAGATCGAAGGTGCGACCGGTAGGCGGGTCGACAGCCATCAGTGGCTCGGCCGGTTCCAGCAGCAGGATCGCCGCTGGGCGGACACCGGCGGCGGTCCATCCCAGTGCCGGATCGTCGGCGAGCAGAGCCCGCCCGACGGTCTGACTGTCAGCCATCAGGTGCCCGATCGTCGACCAGTCCGGCACGGGCGGCGGGAGTGTCGGTGTGGCGCGCGGCGGGCGAGCGCCGAGTGTGGGTCTGGCGGACATGGCGGCTCCCTTTCTGGTTCAGCGGGAGTTCAGGCGTGCAAGAGGTAGCGGGCACGGTGAAATGTGCGGACAGGGCGCCGGGTGGGCCTTGCCGTCGACCCGCAGAAGTTGACCCTCAGTGCCATACTGTAGGGCACTGAGTGCCATGGTGGAAGATGCCGTGGTGTGGCTCACCGGTTCGGAAGAAAGGCCTATCTCATGCCCGGCCAGTCGCGCACCCGGCACGATCTCACCGCTGCCGCTATCGAACTGTTTCTCACCAAGGGGTACGACGAGACCACTGTCGATGAGATCGCCGAGGCGGCCGGAGTGGCCCGACGCACCTTCTTCCGTCATTTCCGAAGCAAGGAGGACGTGGTCTTCCCCGACCACGACGAATGCCTGACGCGCGTGGAACAGATCCTGACCGGCGCCGATCCCGCACAGCGCCCCATGGCGGCAATCGCTTCGGCCACACACCTGGTTATGGACATGTACGCCGACGATCCAGCCGCGTCGGTCCAGCGCTACCGACTGACCCGGCACGTGGCCGCGCTCCGCGACCGTGAGATCACCGCGACCAGCCGCTACCAGCGGGTCTTCACCAGTTACCTGAACCGCCGCTCGGGCGGTCGGCCGCATTCCAGACTGCCCGACGAGGTCGCCGCAGCCGCGGTTGTCGCCGCGCACAACCACGTGCTGCGGCAATGGCTGCGGGACGGCGGAAAAGGCGACGTGCGGACAGAACTGGACCGGGCGCTCACCGCGGTCGAGGCGTCCCTCGGCCCCTGGCTGGCCGGCGAACCCGCCGGCGCGTCAACCCCCGACGAGCAGGTAGTGGTCGTGATCATGCGCCGCGGCACGCCGATGTGGCGCGTCGTACAGGAAGTGAAGGCCACCGCGGCCGACACGTTCAGCGCACCCGATCGAGCAACTCCGCACGGGCCGAGGCCAGCGACGGACCGTACCAGGTGAGCTGCCGCCCCGACAGGAGAACCGTCCTGATGCCGGGGAACGCCTCCGGTCCGTCGTCATCGGTGAAGGCGTAGGGCTCGTCGGGCAGGAGCACGAGGTCTGCGCCGGCCGACCGCAGTCCGGCGAGGTCCACGCGGGGATAGCGCTCGGCGGAGGTGCGGAACACGTTGACCAGGCCGAGACGGCTCAGTACATCACCGGCGAACGTGCGGGAGCCCACCACCATCCAGGGGTCGCGCCAGATCGGGACGACGACCCGCGGTGCCGGCCGCGGCGCTGGGCGGCTCCACTCGTCGGCCGCGGTGCGCAGCCAGCCCGGTTCACCGACGTCGAGCACATCGACGAACAGCCGCCGCAGCGACCGCAACGCGTCGTCGACGGACTCGATCACGGTGACCCACACCGGTACACCGGCCGCCCGCAGCCGTTCCACGTCGATCCGGCGGTTCTCCTCCTGGTTGGCCACCACGAGGTCCGGCCGCAACGCCGCAACCGCGGCCCGGTCGGGGTTCTTCGTGCCGCGCACCCGGGGCAGATCCAGCCCCGGCGGATGCGTGCACCAGTCGGTGACCGCGACCAGCCGGTCCGGGACCGTCACAGCCAGCGCCTCGCTGAGCGAGGGGACGAGGGAGACGATGCGTCGGGGCGGGCCGTCCAGGGTCAACACGTGGCCGAGATCGTCGGCCAGGCGGCGCCCGGCTCCGGGGCGGGTCACGTCTCGAAGTCTCCCGCCGCTTGCCGGAGCTCGCGAAGAGTGTCGACGAGGGCGCGCATTCCGGGCGTGGTCAGCTCGGACCGGCTGAAGACCTGGTCATTGAGCAGTTCCGTGGCCTGCGCCGCCACGGACCGGCCGGCTTCGGTGATGGTCACCAGCACGCCACGGCCGTCGTTCGGGTCCGGACGACGGACCACCAGTCCCGCGGCCTCCAGGCGCGAGGCCGCATTGGTCACGCTGGTCGGGTGCACCTGCAGCCGTGCGCCCGCCTTGGCCATCGGCAGACAGCCTTCCCTGGTGAACGACAGCAGCATCAGCAGTTCATACCGGGCGAAGCTCAGCTGCAACGGACGCAGGACGTCGTCCACCCACGCTTGAACAATCGCCTGCGCCCGCATGAGCGAGGTAACGGCGGCCATGCCCTCGGCGGCGGCCTCCCAGCCGTGCTCACGCCACAGCCGGGCGGCTTCCCCGATCGGGTCAAACGGGAGCCGTGCGGTCGTCACCGGGTTCCTCCTGGGCTGGTCGGATACCCCGGAGGTTACAGCGTGCGCGGGGACGGGACGGACCCGCGACACCGCGGGTGGCCCCCCTGCGCTCAATGTCGCGGTCATACGTTACGCCGGTACTGGCCACCCACCTCGAAGAAGGCGCCGGAGATCTGGCCGAGCGAGCAGTGCCGCACGGCCTCCATCAGCTCGGCGAACACGTTGCCGCCGTTCATCGCGGCCTGCTGGAGCCGGGCGAGGGCGGCGGGCGCCTCCTCGGCGTGCCGGGTGTGGAAGTCGGCGAGCCTCGTCAGCTGGGACTGCTTCTCCGCCTCGGTCGCCCGGGCCAGCTCGACGGTCTGCGGCGGGGTCTCGTCGCGATGCGGATCGAGGAAGGTGTTGACGCCGACGATCGGCAGGCTGCCGTCGTGCTTGCGGTGCTCGTACAGCATCGACTCGTCCTGGATGCGGCCGCGCTGGTAGCCGGTCTCCATGGCGCCGAGGACGCCGCCGCGCTCGGCGATGCGATCGAACTCTGCCAGCACCGCTTCCTCGACCAGGTCGGTGAGCTCGTCGATGACGAACGAACCCTGCAGCGGGTTCTCGTTGCCGGCCAGGCCCCATTCCCGGTCGATGATCATCTGGATGGCCAGGGCTCGGCGGACCGAGTGCTCGCTGGGGGTGGTGACCGCCTCATCGTAGGCGTTGGTGTGCAGGCTGTTGGCGTTGTCGTAGATCGCGCACAGCGCCTGCAGGGTGGTGCGGATGTCGTTGAAGTCCATCTCCTGCGCGTGCAGCGACCGGCCGGAGGTCTGCACGTGGTACTTCAACTTCTGCGACCGCTCCCCCGCGCCGTACTTCTCCCTCATCGCGATTGCCCAGATCCGCCGGGCAACCCGCCCGATCACCGAATACTCGGCGTCCATGCCGTTGGAGAAGAAGAAGGACAGGTTCGGCGCGAACTCGTCGATCGCCATCCCGCGGGCCAGATAGGACTCCACGTAGGTGAACCCGTTGGCCAGTGTGAACGCCAGCTGGCTGATCGGGTTCGCCCCGGCCTCGGCGATGTGGTAGCCGGAGATCGACACCGAGTAGAAGTTGCGCACCCGGTGGTCGATGAACCACTGCTGGATGTCGGCCATGCAGCGCAGCGCGAACTCGGTGGAGAAGATGCAGGTGTTCTGGCCCTGGTCCTCCTTGAGGATGTCGGCCTGCACCGTGCCGCGGACGCTGGCCAGCACCCAGGCGCGGATCCCCTCGGCCTCCTCCGCGTCAGGTTCGCGGCCCTTCTCCTCACGGAAGGCGTCGATCCGCTGGTCGATGGCGGTGTTGAGGAACATGGCCAGGATCGCCGGCGCCGGGCCGTTGATCGTCATCGACACCGAGGTGGTCGGCGCGCACAGGTCGAACCCGGAGTAGAGCACCTTCATGTCATCGAGCGTGGCGATCGAGACGCCTGAGGTGCCGACCTTGCCGTAGATGTCCGGGCGCAGGTCCGGATCGCGCCCGTAGAGGGTGACCGAATCGAACGCCGTCGACAGCCGGGTGGCCTCACCACCCCGGCTCACCAGCTTGAACCGGCGGTTGGTGCGGAAGGCGTCGCCCTCGCCCGCGAACATCCGCGCCGGGGCCTCGCCCTCCCGCTTGAACGGGAACACCCCGGCGGTGAACGGGAAGAACCCGGGCAGGTTCTCCCTGCGCAGGAACGTGAGCAGGTCCGCCTCGTCGCGGGTGCGCGGCAGCGCCACCCGGCGGACCCGCGAGCCGGACAGGGTCTGCCGGGTCAACGGCGTGCGGATCTCCCGGTCACGAACCCGGTAGACGTACTCGTCGCCGGAGTACTCCGCGACCCGCGCCGGCCAGGTCGCCAGCAGCTCACGCGCCTCCGGCAGCAGTTCGCGGTCGGTGACGGTCGCCAGCTCGCGTACCCGTTCCGCGGCCGCGTCGTCGCCCAGCAGTTCGACCGTCATGCGCAGGGACTGACGCCGGCGTGCCACCTCGGCCTGCGCGCCGGTCGTCCGGTGGTATCCCCGGACCGCGTCGGCGATCTCCGCCAGGTAGCGGGAGCGGGCGGACGGAACGACGCTGGTCAGCCCGGAGGAGGCGCGGACGTCGACGGCCGGCAGCGTCCCGGTTCCCGCCGGCAGCCCTTTGGCCACCAGCAGGTCCCGCAGGCGCTGGTAGAGCGCGGTGACGCCGTCGTCGTTGAACCGGGCGGCGCTGGTGCCGAACACCGGCATCGTCTGCCACGCGACACCGAACGCCTGCCGGTTGCGTACCAGCTGTCTCGCCACGTCGCGGCGGGCGTCCTCGGCCCCGCGCCGCTCGTACTTGTTGATCGCCACGACGTCGGCGAAGTCGAGCATGTCGATCTTCTCCAACTGCGACGCGGCACCGAACTCCGGCGTCATCACATACAGCGCCACATCGGAGAACGGCACGATCGCCGCGTCGCCCTGGCCGATGCCCGGCGTCTCCACGATCACCAGGTCGAACCCGGCCGCCTTGACGGCGACCAGGATGTCGTCGAGGTGCTCGGGCACCTGCGCGCCGGCAGTGCGGGTGGCCAGCGACCGGAAGAACGTGCGGTTGCCCAGCCCGGTCTCCAGCGCGTTCATCCGAATCCGGTCACCCAGCAGCGCACCGCCGCCGCGCCGCCGTGTCGGGTCGATCGCCAGGACAGCGACCCGCAGCTTGTCCTCCTGGTCCAGCCGCAGCCGGCGCAGCAACTCGTCGGTCAGCGACGACTTGCCCGACCCGCCCGTGCCGGTGATGCCCAGCACCGGCACCACGCGTCCGGCCGCCGCGGTCCGCAGCCGGTCGGCCAGCCCCGGCGACCCTCCCGCCTCGAGCACCGTGATCGCCCGGGCCAGCGCGGCCGGATCGCCGGCCAGCAGCGCCTTGACGTCCGGATCCGTGACCGTGAGGTCGACGTCGCAGGCCCGGATCAGCTGGTTGATCATTCCGGGCAGGCCCAGCCGCTGGCCGTCTTCCGGAGAGAAGATCGTCACGCCACGCTCGCGCAACAGCGCGATCTCCTCCGGCACGATCACGCCGCCCCCGCCGCCGAAGACCCGCACATGGCCGGCACCGGACTCGGCCAGCCGCTCCACCAGGTAGCTGAAGTACTCCACGTGCCCGCCCTGGTACGAGGAGATCGCCACTCCTTGCACGTCCTCCTCCAGCGCGGCCCGCACCACGGTGTCGACGCTGCGGTCGTGCCCGAGGTGGATCACCTCCGCACCCTGTGCCTGCAGCAGCCGTCGCATCACGTTGATCGCCGCGTCGTGCCCGTCGAACAGGCTCGCCGCGGTCACGAACCGGACCGGGTGGGAGGGAACGTGCAACTCGGACGGCGTGCTGGGAGCCATGCCCACTCCTGATTCTTCTGCCCCGGACGGCCGTCGGCGCGGCCGGATACTTGGATGTCCATGTACTCTACGACGGAATAGTAGGATGTCCAAGTATCATGAGGAGAAGGTGACCCCGGAGCCCCGGCCCGTGGTCGGGTTCGCTAACGGCCGGTGCCGGGCGGCAGTCTCCAGCCGAACAGCCACGCGAGCCGCTTGCCCGGCCAGTGCCACAGCCGCTCGCCGGTGTCCCGGTCGAAGACGTCGGCGCCGCGCTCGCCGTCGGCGAAGACGACGACCTCCGTGGACTCGGCGGTGGCGCTGAACGACGCGATCGTGCCCGACCAGCCGCGGAACTCAGATCATGCGTCGTAGCGCGGTCTCCACGGCATCGATCAGCGGATCGCCTTCGGTCCGTGGGTGCCGCGCGAGACCGAACTCGACGTCCGGCAGGGCGGGCAGGGCGTCCGCGTCGTGGCAGACCATGACCGGTTCGAGGTTCGTGGGCATGAGCGCCGCGACGCCGAGCCCGGCCCGTATCGCGGCGAGCACACCGACCAGGCTGTTGCTTTCGAACGCCACCCGCCAGCGCCGATCGGTACGTTCCAGCGTCTCCAGCACCGCTGTACGCCAGGCGCACGTGTTCGAGAACAGCACCACCGGCAGCGGATCGGCAGTCACGTCCACGCCCTGGCCGATCGCCCAGACCAGCGGGCGGCGTACCGTCCAGCGCGGCGGCCCGGGAAGGTCCGGCACCTCGTCGAGCACGAGGTGGACGCGGCCTGCGTCGTAGGCCTCCTGCATCGCGGCGCTGGAAACGCTGAGCACCTCCAGCGTCGCGCCGGGGTGCAGCCGGGCGAGGTCGGCGAGGGCCTGCGGAAGCTGGGACGCGGCGAGGTCTTCGAGCAACCCGACGCCGCAGTGGCCGGTGAGCGCGCGCCCGGTTTCGGTGAGTGCCTGTGCGGAGAGCGAGAGAATGCGTTCGGCGTACGGCAGAAGCTCCTCACCCGCCCGGGTCGGCGAGACGCCGGACGACGACCGGTACAGCAGCGGACGGCCGACAACGCTCTCGAGCTTGCGCAACTGCTGGCTGAGCGCGGGCTGGGTATGTCCGAGCGCGGCCGCGGCGCGGCTGATGCTGCCCGCCCGCACGGCGGTGACGAACGACCGCAGCAACACGATCTCAAGATCCCTGGCCATAAGCATTCATTATGCCGACTCCCAACAAATTCGCCGTTCCTATGACACAACGGATGATCTAGCGTCACGCAGGTGACCGGATACCGGCAGGTGCTCGCCGTGCCAGGGATGGCATCACTCCTGGGCGTTTCACTGCTCGCCCGTACCGCGATCACGGCTGACGTGATGGCGCTGACGATGTATGTCGTGCTGGGCCTGGACATGAGCTACGCGGCAGCGGGTGGTGTCGCGGCGGCTCTGACCGCCGGGGTGGCGCTGGGCGGGCCGCTGCTTGGCCGCATGATCGACTGGCGGGGCCTGCGTACCGTGCTGCTGGTCACTGTCGTACTGCAGGTCGCGTTCTGGCTGAGCGTGCCGATCCTGCCCTACGGGATCCTGCTGGGCGCCGCCTTCGTGGCGGGTCTGCTGATGGTGCCGGCCCAGTCGGTGACCAGGCAGGCGATCGCCGCGATGACGACGGCGGGACAGCGCCGGGCCGCGTTCGCGCTGGAATCGGTGCAGGGCGAGCTGTCGTACATCGTGGGCCCGGCGGTGGTGATCCTGTGTGCGGCGAAGATGTCCCCCGATGTGGTGGCGTGGGGGGTCGGTGCCGCGATCGCGGCCGGCGGAGCCGGGATCGCCTTGCTCAACCCGCCGGTGCGTGCCGAGGACGAGGCGGATGCCGGCGCGGCCGGACGACCCCCGCGCCGGGAGTGGCTGGGCGCCGGCATGATTGCCGTACTGATGATGGCGTTCGGCACCACGACGCTGCTCAGCGGCGTCGACCTCGCCATCGTCGCCACGCTTGAAGAAGCAGGTCAGGTGTCCTGGGCCGCCGTGGTCGTAGCCGTGTTCGGCGTGGCGTCCGTCGCCGGTGGGCTGGTTTACGGCGCGCTGTCCCGGCCGCTGCCCACGTGGCTGCTGCTCGGCCTGCTCGGGCTCATGACGATTCCCGCCGGGCTTGCACACGACTGGCCCTGGTTGTGCGTGGCCGTCGTCGGCGCCGGGCTTCTCACCGCGCCGACCCTTTCCACGGTGGCCGACGCGGTGAGCCGGCTGGCGCCGGCCAGCGTGCGGGGTGAGGCGACAGGTCTGCAATCCTCGGCGCAGAGCGCGGGTTTCGCGCTCGGCTCCCCGCTCGTCGGGGTGGCGGTTGACCTCTCCGCACCAGCGGGCGGCTTCGCGGCGGCCGGGCTGGCCGGCCTCGTCGCCGCGTTGACTGGATGCCTGCTGTCCCGCCGCTCGCCCACCCGAAGGTCGTGAGGCGGACGCCCCGTGGACTCGGCGCTGCGGCGTGTTCTATGCATCGTGCTGTCGGCGCACCATCTCGGTGATCCAGATGGGCGCGAACGGAGACGTGCAGCCCGGGGACGTCGGGTAGTCCTTGAGCACCTCCAAGCGCTCACCGATGCCGATCGCGCGGGCGCGGTGCTCGACGTGCTCGATCCCGATCTGAGCCAGGCAGTGGTTCATCGCCCACTGCAGGCGATCCGGGGCGTCGCTCATCTCCGCCTCGATGACGTCGAGCAGTCCTGCGAGGTCGAGGCCCTCGGGCTGCTTGGCCACGCGTTCGGTGGTCAGCGCCCAGCCGGCGCTCGCCACCACCGGATCCGGATCGGCGAACCAGGCCAGGCGCAGCTCCTCGGAGTGCGGGTTCTTCTTCACCACGTAGTTCACGAGCCAGTCCTGCACCTTGGGGGCACGCGCCTCACGCACCATGCCGTCCAACTCGTCACGCTCGAACGCCTTCGGACGGCTGATCAGGATCGCCAGCAGTCTCGCCGCGGTGTCATCCGTCGCCCAGAGCCGGCGCGCAAGTTCCTGCTGCGTCTTCAGCCGCTTCGCGAGCGCGCGCAGTTTGCCGAGGTTCACACCGTGATCGTCACCGTGTTTCTCGTTCACCTCGCGCGCCTTCGGGTCCTCGAGCTCGGCCAGCTCGGCCATCACCCCGGCCACCGTCGTCTCGGCCACCTCAGCGTCTCCTGTCCGTCGCGTGTGAGGTTCAGCCTACGAGGAAAGCACGGCCAACCAGGTGATCAGCACGCACCCGCGTCTCGGCGGCCGCTGTGGTCAGCGCAGGATGCCGGTGTGGCCGAGGGAGTACCGACCGGGCTGCGGCCAGAAGCACAGCCCGTGCGGCTGGGTGCCGACCTTGATCCGGGCGAGCAGGTGCCCGTCGTCCGTGGAGATGGCGTAGACCTCGCCGTTGTACCGGCCGGAGAGCCACAGGACCTTGCCGTCCGCCGAGACCCCGCCCATGTCCGGGCTGCCGCCGCCGGGGATCTGCCACTTGGCGACGAGGGTACCGGTGGCGAAGTCGAGAACCGACACCGAACCCTCGCCCCGGTTGGCGATGTAGAGGCGCTTCGAGTCGCGGCTGACGTACAGCCCGTGCGTGCCGGCACCGGTCGGCAGGAACATCCGCACGGTGAACGCGTCCCCGTCGAGAATCCACACGCCGGAGGTGTGCATGTCGGCGACGTACCAGGTGCGCCCGTCCGGGGTGAGCTTGACGTCCTGCGGCATCGCCCCGGCGCGTGGCAGGTGCAGCTGGCCGACCACCTCCTGACGCTGGACGTCCACCTTGATCAGGTCGCCGGAGAACTCGCAGGTCGCGATGAAGTAGCGGCCGTCGGCCGAGAAGTCGGCGTGGTTCACCCCGGAGCAGTTGACCGGCACCGATCGTACGATCGCCATCGTGTGCGGGTCCCGGAAGTCGATGCGGTGCAGCAGCTCCGCCATGACCATCGCGAACTTGCCGTCGGGGGTGAAGTACAGGTTGTACGGGTTCTCGACCGGGACGGGCGTGCCGAACGCGCCGGTCGCCGGGTCGATCGGGGTCAGCGTGTTGCCGTCGTTGTTGTTGACCCACAGCGTGCGCAGGTCCCAGGCCGGCACGACGTGCTGCGGTGCGTCGCCGACCTTGACCGTCTGGATGACTTTGTACGTCACCGGGTCGATGACGGAGACGGTGTCGCTGTCGAGATTCGGCACGTATACCCGGACGGGGTCGTTCCTGACCGCGTCGGCGAGCGCGCCGGGCCGGTCCGCGGCGTAGACGTCGTGCGGGTCGAGCAGCGGCGGCATGCCGGGCAGCGCGGCGCCCGGCGCGGTGGCCCCGCCCGGACTCCCGGGCGGCCGGGACGTGGCCATGCCGGGCATGCTCATCCCGGGCATGGCCTCCGGCGTGTGGTCGCCGGAGCCCGCGTGCTTCGGTGCGGGCTTGGAAGAACACGCACCCAGCAGCAGGGCGGCGGCGGTCAGTGTGGCGAGCGCACGGGAGCGAAGGTGCCCGGGCACCATCAGCCGACCAGCTCGGCCATCGTGGCGGGACGAGGACTCCGCATCCAGGCGGTGACCGTCCCGGAATGCCGGAAATAGCGACTCACGATTGATCCGTTCTGTACACAGCAGGTCCTGGGCGACGACTGTGGCGCTCCAGATCGAGACAACCCGTGCGGGCACGGCGGCAGGCTCGGCGGCGCGGGTCAGTGCTCGTAGGCACCGCGGTCGTCGTACGGGCGTGGGCCGATGCCGGTGTTGGGTACCGCAGGGTCGTCGCGGCGCGGCGTGCCGACGATGTCGACCGGTTGCTCACCTGAAACGCCGGAGTCTGCCGAGTCGATCGCCGGCGATCCCGCCGCCAGCCGCAGATCACCGCCGGACGGGTTGCGGAAGAGCGGTTCGGCCTGCAGGCCGTGCTGCTCCTGGCCGGTGGCGCTCCGCATCGCCGCCAGCGAGGTGAACGACGAGCCGAAGACGTACATGGCCCCCGGCTTGCTCAGGTACACGAGGTTGCTGTCGACGACCGTCGTCGCCGGCGCCGAGTCGAAGATGCCGATGTTGCCGGCGCGCCGGTTGCAGGAGATGCCGTTGTAGGCCGGGTACACCGCGTTGTCGACGGCGATGTTGTTGGCCACGACGTAGTTGCCCGACGTGCCCTCGACGTTGATCCCGCTCGTGCAGTTGTGGTAGATGGTGTTGCCGATCAGGCGGCCACCGGTGACGTTCAGGTTGTCGATGCCGTGATCGCCGTTGTTGTACGAGACGTTGAGCGTGGCGAACGAGTTGTCGGCCCCGGTGTAGAACTGCAGACCCGAGTCCTCGTTGTCGTGCGCCACGTTGCCGATGACGGTGTTGTTCGGTCCGATCACGTTGATGCCGTTGGCGTTTCGCCGGTACCGGTTGGCGTTCCACGACGACTCGTTGCCGCTGACCGTGGTGGTGTTGGTGCCGCTGGCGAGGTAGATGCCGTGGTCGCTGTTGTGGTGCGTGAAGTTGTCGCTGACGGTCGAGGCGCTGGTGTCCTTGAGATAGATGCCGGCGGCGAGTCCGCCGCTGACCGGGGTTCCCGCGTCCGACACGGTGTTGCCGGAAATAACGATGTGGTTCGATTTTTTGACCGAGATGCCGTAGGACGTTGTGTCGGTGATGTTGAATCCGCTGATCGTCACGTATGACTTGCCGGACACGACGAAGCCGTTGGTGCCGCCGGTGACGGTGACCGTCGCGCCGGTTGCCGGCCGGAGGGTGATCGGGTTGTCCGCGGTCCCGCTCCCGGCGACGGTGACCGATTCCGGGTACGTGCCGTCCGCGACCACGACGGTCTGGCCTGCTGCCACCACCGTCGCTGCCTTCTTGATGGTGCAGAATGGCTGGGCCTGGGTTCCCGGGCCGGCGTCGGAGCAGCCTGGACCGCCGACGTAGAGGTACGGGTCGACGGCGAAGGCCGGGCTGGCGCCCAGCGCGGTGCAGACGAAGGTGATCCCGCAGAGACCACCCGTGACGGCGGAGCGTCGGGAAAGCCAGTGAACGCGCGACATGAGGACTCCAGTGCGGAGAGCTGATCGGATCCGGCTCGCTCATGATGCGTGTGGCGTCCTGCCGGCACCCGCTGCAAAAGACGTAGATTGCCCTCACCTGAATGAGGTCACCCGGGCCGATCATCCGGATTTCTCACCCGGGCGCCTGACGCGTATGCCGGATTACTTCCACCGGAGTGGGTGCATGGTGCTCTGGTGCGCGATATCTCGGTGCTGGTGGTCGACGACCACACACTCTTCGCTGAGGCGTTGCAGGCCCGGCTGTCCTGCGAGTCCGGTCTGCGGCCGGTTCATGTGGCCTTCACCGCTGATGCCGCGCGTACCTACCTGGCTGCCCATCACCCACAGGTCGCGGTGGTCGATGTGACGCTCGGCAACGACAGCGGGGTCGACCTGGCCAGGTATGTCGCCGAGACCGCGCCGACCACCCGGGTGGTGATGCTGACGGCGGTCGAGTCGGTCGACGCGGTCGTCGCCGTGCTGCGTCACGGTGCCCGGGCGTGGCTGCCGAAAACCGTCGACGGCGATCATCTGGTGCGGGTGATTCGCGGTGTGGCGGAGGGCGAGGCATGGCTGTCCCCGAGCCTGCTCGGGCAGGCGCTCCCGGGCTTGGTCGCGCGGAGCACGGCGACGCAGCCGGACCTGCTCGGCCGGCTCACCAAGCGCGAGCGGGAGGTGCTGCAGTGCATGGTTGACGGGCTGAGCCGCGCCGAGATCGCGATCCGCCTGCACCTGTCGACCAACACGGTACGCACCCACACCCAGAACCTGCTGGCCAAGTTCGAGGTGCACTCGACGCTGGAGTCGGTCGCGGTCGCCCTGCGTCACGGGTTGCGCGCCTCCGGCCACTGAACGGCCCTCCCGCAGATGGCGTAGACGAACCTGCGGCAAGCGCGCGATCACCCGCGGTACAGATCGTCTTAGTCTCGGCGCCAGATGGCGTTCACCGGGGATTCACCCCGAAACGGAGGGGCGTTCTCGCGTGGAAATGAACGAGGTCGCGACGCGACTATTCCACCGGTACTGGTTGGTACTGCTGCTGGCGATCTTCACGCCGGTGCTCGCGATGGCCGTCTACGTTGCCCGCCAGCCCGCCGAGTACACCGCCCACGGGCGCGTCGTGGCGTCCACCGCCATCCCCCGGTCGCTCGCGGAGGCGGCCGCGATCGTCAGCCAGGTGCAGGCCATCGCAACCAGCCGGGACGTCACCAAGCGGGCCCTGGACGAGGCGCACCTGCCGCGTGACCCCGACACGGTGATCCGCGCTGTCGTGGTGACCGGCCTGGGCAGCTCGACCCTGGTCGACGTCGCCTACACCGATCGCGACCGGGACTTGGCGCAGAAGGTCACGGCGGCGCTCCTCACCGCGGTCACCGGACAGCTCGACGCGCAGCGCGTCGGCGCCCTGCCCGACGTGCTCCAGGACGTGGACAGGCAGCTCACCGACCTGACGGAGAAGCGGGCACCGATCGCGGCCGAGGCGCATTCCAACCCGGGGGACCCGGTCGCGCAGAACAAGCTGGCCGGTATCGACCGGCTGATCTCTGAGCTGTCCGCGGACCGCGGCAGGCTGGCCGAGGAGGCGGCCGCGGCCGGCCACGCGAGCGTGGTCGCGACCCCGACGGTTCCCGACCGGCCGGACCCGACCGGCCTGCCCGGCCGGCTCGGCATCGCCGCGATCCTCGGCCTCGCCGTCGGTCTGATCCTGGCCGGGCTGAACGAGACCGTGCGTCCGAAGCTGTCCGGTGCGTCCCGGGTCGGTCGGGTGCTGCAGGTGCCGCTGCTCGGTACGGTCAGCCCCGATCCGGCCGCGCTCGCCGACATCGGCCGGCGCATACGGCTGGCCGCGAGCCAGGCCGAGGTTTCCACCGTCGTCCTGGCGCGGACCGGCCGCACGCCGATCCATCCCGAGTTCGTCGACCGGGTCGAGGCCGCCGCCGTGCGCCCCGCTCCGGTGACCGGCCGGATCGCGATTCCCACCCAGGTCCTCGACTCCCCGGTGCTCGTCTCCCCACAGGTGGTCCCCGGACAGCCGGTCGACGGGCGGCCGGCCGACGGACACAGCTCCGTCGCGGTGCTTACGGCGACGGAGAACTCCACTCCGCCGATGCGGTTGCAGCGCGTCTGCGCGCTCGAAGAGCTGAACCCGAGCGCGGAGGGCGAACGGATCGGACTGGTCGTCCTGACCGGCGGCAACGTCGCGATCCGGGCGGTAGACCGGGTGCGAGACCTCGCGACCGCCTCCGGCTGGCCGTTGCTCGGCGTCCTCGAGGAAGGTGTTGGGGAATGACCACCTCGACCGCCGTGGCGGTGCCCTTCACCGTCCCGTCGTTCACCGGCGCGGCCCGCGAGGCGGCGGTGCGGGTCCTCGACTCCGGCTGGGTCACCACCGGCGCCGAGTGCGCCGCGTTCGAGGCGGAGCTCGCCGCATACCTCGGCCAGCCGTACGTGGTGACCGTCGCCTCCTGCACCCAGGCGATCGAGTTGAGCCTGCGCGCGTTGCGACTGGATGCGGGCGCCCCGGTCCTGACCCCGAGCCTGACGTTCTGCGGTGCGGTTGCGGCGATCGTGCACGCCGGCTACCGGCCGGTTCTCGTGGACGTCGACGAGGACACGCTCGTACCGAGCCCCGAGACGGTTGCCGCGGCCACCCGCCGGGCCGGTCGGCCGGCCGCGATGGTCGTCTGCCCACTCGGCGGGTACCCCGTCGACCACGTCGCCCTCGCCGATGCGGCCGGGCTCCCCGGCGGGCGGATCGTGGTCGACGCCGCGCACGGCCCCGGGGGTGGCGTCGGGCGGGCTGACGACCCGGCGACCGCCCCGCACGCGACCTGCCTGAGCTTCTATGCGACCAAGAACCTGCCCATCGGCGAGGGCGGCGCGGTCGCCACCCACGACGGGGAGCTGGCGGCCTGGCTGCGCTCGTCACGGCTGCACGGGATGAGCCGCGACGCCTGGCGCCGGTACCTGCCCGGCGGCTCGTGGCGCTACGACGTCGAAGAGTTGGGGTTCAAGGCCAATCTCACCGACCTGCAGGCGGCGATCGGCCGGGCACAGCTGGTCGCCCTGCCCGGCTGGCAGCGGTGCCGGGCCGAGCTGGTGGCGCGGTACGACAGGGCACTGGCCGATCTGGTGCGACTCCCGCGGCGCCATCCCGGGCACGCCTGGCACCTGTACCAGGTGCGCGTCCCGGACCGCGACGCCGTCGCCGCGGCGCTCGCCGAGTCTGGGATCGGCACCTCGGTGCACTTCATCCCGGTCCATCGCCTCACCGCGTTTGCCCGGCTGCTCGACCCGGATGACCGCGCCGCGTTGCCGGTCACCGACCGGGTCGCCGACGAGGTGCTGTCGCTGCCGCTCTACCCGGCTCTCGAGCACGGATCCGTCGACATCGTCACCGGCCGGCTGGCCGAACTTCTCGCTTGAGCCCACTCCGGAGGTACCACTTGTGAACTGGCGCAGAGCATCGTCGGCCCGCTCCGCGGGGCTGCCGACCCTCGTCCTGGGTGCTGGCCACGCCGGCCGCGCCCTCGTCGGGGCGTTACGCGCGGCACCCGGATACGGGCTGCGCCCCGTTGGATTCCTCGACGACAACCCACGGCTGCGCCGGGCCGCCTGGTTGCCGGTCGTGGGCCGGCTGGACGACGTGGCCACGGCGGCGAAGGCCACCGGGGCACGCGCCGCGCTCGTGGCCATACCGTCGCTGTCGTCGTCCCGGATCGCCCAGTTGATCGACCGGACGCTCGCCGCCGGCCTGCTGGTGCGCCACCTCCCGTCGTTTCTCGCCGCGGTCGAGCGCGACATGCGCCTGTCGGACCTGCGCGGGGTGCAGATCGGCGACCTTCTCGGGCGCGACGAGATCCACGTCAGTTCGCAGCGGGCGCGGTCGTTGATCCGCGGCCGGCGGGTGCTGGTGACCGGCGCCGGCGGGTCGATCGGTGCCGAGCTGTGCCGGCAGATCCACCGTTTCGAACCCTCAGCGCTCTATCTGCTCGACCATGACGAGTCCAACCTGCACGGCCTGCACCTGGAGATCACCGGCTCCGGCGTCCTGGACTCCAACGAGATCATCATCGCCGACATCCGGGACCGGCGTCGCCTGGAGCAGGTGTTCACCGAGACCCGGCCGCATATCGTCTTCCACGCCGCCGCACACAAGCACCTTCCGCTGCTCGAACGGCACCCGTGCGAGGGCGTGAAGACCAATGTCGGCGGCACCCACCACCTCGTCGACCTCGCGGTCCGGCACGGCACCTCGCGGTTCGTCCTGATCTCGACCGACAAGGCCGCCGATCCAGCCTCGGTGCTCGGCGCGACGAAGCGGCTGGCCGAGATCGTGGTGCAGGCGGCGGCCGGCGGCCCGACCTGTATGGCGTCGGTGCGCTTCGGCAACGTCCTCGGCTCGCGCGGGTCGCTGCTGAGCGTCCTTGCCGATCAGCTGGCCAAGGACCAGGCGATCACCATCACCCACCCGGAGGTGACCCGCTTCTTCATGACCGTCGAGGAGGCCGTCGGGCTGGTGCTGGAGGCGGTCGCGATGGCCGAGTACGCGGAGACGTTCGTCCTGGACATGGGCGACCCGGTGCCGATCGTCGACCTGGTCCACAAGTACGCGGAGGCCGTGCACCTACCCGAGGTGACGATCCGGTTCACCGGGCTGCGGCCCGGCGAGAAGCTCAACGAGAAGGTGTTCTCCGACTCCGAGGTGCGGCTGCGCACCGCGCATCCGAAGGTCTGGGCGACCCGGACGAGCGAGGTGCCGCCGGATCTGCCGGCCATGCTCACCCGGCTCTACGCCGCCGCCGACGACAACGACGAACCGGCGACACTGGCGCTGCTGCAGCAGATGCTTCCGGAGTACCAGCGGGTGCTGCACCCGCAGACCGCGGCCGGCGTCGCCGGGCCGTACCCGGACGGGTTCTGATGCGCTACCACTCCGCCGGTGAGGTGGTGGACGTCGACACCGAGCTGCCGTGGGTCAACCGGCTGGTCGTCCGCGCGCTGGGCGCGGCAGGGCAAACTCGGGAACCGACACGTGGCGCGGCCGAGCCGACGGTTCGGCTGCGCGTCGAAGCGGGCGCGACGGCGATGCCGGTGCGGGGCCTGCGGCTGGTCACCCGCGGCGCGTGGTCCGACGGCACGACGACCGTGCTGACCAACGCCGGCGGCTCCGGCTTCGACCTGATGGTCCGCGGCGGCGAGACGCTGGAGGTCGTGGCACGGTACCGGCCGAGCCGTTCGCTGCGGGCCGCGAACCTGTTGCTGGGCACGCGTTTCGGGCTGCTGGCCGGGCAGATGTTGGTGCACTACCCGGTGCTGTGGCGGGCCGGCTGGCAAGAGCGGGTGCCGCTGCACGCCTCGGTACTGCGGGCCGGGTCGGCCACGCCGCTGTTCGCCGGGCCCGGCGGGGTGGGCAAGTCGACCGTGTTGCTCAACGCCCTCGACGCCGGGGCGGTGGCGACCGCCGACAACCTGTGCTGCGCCGACCGGTCGCGCTGCTTCGGCGTCGCTGAACCACTCCGTACCGACGCACCTGGCGCCCGTACGAACCGGGACCGCACCTCGCACGGGCGGGTCGAGGTGGCCCTGTCCGCGCGCGAGCCGGTACTGGAACCGGACCGGTTGGTGGTGCTGGAACGCGGCCCCCGGACCGAGGTCGAGCACCTGCCGCCGGACCAGGCGGCACGGTCCCTGATCGCCGGCACGTACGCGGCGGGCGAGCTACGCCGGTACTGGGCGTTCGCGGCGACCCTCGCATTGGCGACCGGTCACGGTCCGGCGCACCCGCCGATCGAGCGGATCGCCGCCGGCTACGCGGAACGGTTGCCCTGCCTGCGGGTGCGGGTGGGCGACGGCGACACGATCTCGGCCGCGGACCTGTGCGGCTTGGCAGTGTGAGGTGGATTGACGACATGAACACGAAGGGATCCCACGTGGGCGACAGACGGGTCAAGGTCGCGACGGTGATCACGCGAATGGCGGCCGGCGCGGGCGGGGTGAGCCTGCGCGGTGCGCTGGCTCTGGATCCGCACCGGTACGACATCACGGTCATCGCCGGAGGACACGGGATCACCGGCGCGGCCGACACTCCGGGCGCGTCCCGGGGAGTGCGTGGCACGCCGGAACCGACGGTGCTGGTGGGCACCGACGCGGTGGACGACGCGCCGAGAGGCGACCTGCTCCTCGACGCCTTCAAGGCCGGCCTGCAGGTGATGCGGGTGTCCACGCTGGTACCGCAGATCTCCCCGAGGCGCGACGCGGCCACCCGACGCACACTGACCCAACTGCTGGCCGAAGGCGGCTATGACGTGGTGCACACGCACAGCGCGAAAGCCGGTGCGCTGGGCCGGATCGCGGCATCGCGGGCCGGCGTGGCACGGATCGTGCACACCTTCCACGGCTTCCCGTTCCACGAGTTCCAGCCGCGATGGCTGCGGGCCGCGTACGTGCGCGCGGAGCGGTATCTGGCCCGGCGGACACACGCGTTCCTCGCGGTCGGCAGCGCGGTCGCGGCACAGGCGATCCGGCTCGGGCTCGCCCCACCGGACGGTATTCGGACCATCCCACCCGCGGTCGACAGTGCCGACCTCCAGTTCAGCCCGGCCGCACGCGGGCTGGCCCGCCGGAGGCTCGGCCTGCCGACCGGGGTCCGGCTGGTCGGCACGGTCGGCCGGGTGGACTATCAGAAGGCGCCGGAGCTGTGGATCGACGCGCTCGCCGCGACGGGTGACGACGTGTGGGGCGTGTGGATCGGTGACGGGCCGCTGCGCGAGCAGCTGCTGGCGCGAGCCCGCAAGCGCGGCGTGGCCGACCGGTTCTGCCTGCTGGGACACCGCGAAGACGTCGCCGACCTGCTGCCGGCCTTCGACGTGTTCGCCCTGGCCAGCCGGTACGAGGGGCTGCCGTGCGTGCTGATCGAGGCCATCGGCGCCGGGGTGCCGGTGGTGGCGACCGCGGTCAACGCGGTGCCGGAAGTCGTCGTGCCCGGCGAGACGGGCCTGCTGGTGCCGCCGGGGACTGCCGCGCCGCTCGGCCGGGCGATCCGGTACCTGCTCGAGGAGCCGGCCGAGGCCGCACGGATGGCCCGGACCGCTCGGGAACGTCTCGACCAGCGGTACACGCCCCAGACGCTCGGCGCCGCGCTTGATCACACCTACCGCGGGAGAAGCACATGGAACTGACCCTGATCGGCCGTGAACCACGGGTCTTCGACGGCCCGCGCCTGCCGGCCGACGCGACCGTCCTCGCTGAACTGACGGCCCAGGTCGCCGACGCCGATCTCGCCGCGCCGCCGGTCGTGCTGCCGGACTTCCATCACAAGTCCACCATGGAGCTTCCGTCGTCGGTGGCGGTCGCGACGGCCGGCACCATCCGTCCGACCCTGACGTCCGCATCGGTGAACTGCGGCATGGCACTGCTGGCCCTGGACTGCGAGCGGCCCGGGGTGGCCGGCGTCATCGAGTTCTACCGGCGGGTCCGGGAGCGGTACCCGTACCCGGCACGCAACCTGCGCGAGCTGTCGACGCACGAGGTGCGGCGGGCTGCGGTCGAGGGATCGTACTTCGCCGCCGAACGGTTCGAGGTCGACGCCGGTGAGCTGGCCCGTGTGGAGGAGTTCGGCCGGCTCGATCTCGACCGGTACGGCGGTGCCGACCGGCTGGCGCGGGAGCTTCCGTCGCTGGCGTACCAACTCGCCCGGCTGCGCTTCGGCACGGTCGGCCCGTCCAACCACTTCGTCGAGTTGCAGGTCGTCGAAGAGGTCTTCGACCCACGGGCGGCCGAGCTGCTGGGCGTACGCCAAGGGCAGTTGACGTTGCAGTACCACGCCGGCGGCGGCGTGCTGACCGGTGAGATCGGTGCGTTGTTCGGGCGCCGCAAGCACTACCCGCGGCACCTGCGGATGGCGATGGCGGTGCAGAAGCCCCTCTACCACCTGGCGACGGCCCGTTCGTACCGGCAACTGCGGGAACGGCTCGCGCTGTACTTCACCGACGGGTGCCCGCCGGTGTCCCGGGACAGCGAAGAGGGGCAGCGGCTGATGCTGGCCAACGCGGCGGCGATGAACTACGGCTTCGCCTTCCGGACGGCGACGTACGCGGCATTGAAGAAGATCGCCGCGACGGTCTTCGGTGGCACCGGCGGCCGGCTGGTCGTCGACTCGCCACACAACTCCATCTACGAGGAGGAGGTCGGCGACCGGACCGCCGTCGTGCATCGGCACAACTCGTGCCGGGCGTTCCCGGCCGAACGTTGTGCCCCCGGCACCGTGTTCGCCGAGACGGGCCAGGCGGTCCTGCTGCCGGGGACCTCCAGGACGTCCTCGTACCTCGCGGTGGCCGGGCCGAAGGCGGAGGCCAGTCTCCACTCGGCCTGTCACGGCGCGGGCACGCTGGTCGCCGACTTCGCCGAGAAGGGGCTTTCCGCCGAGCATCCCGACGGGCACGAAACCCTGCGGTTCGGCTACGACGGCGCCGCTGCGGTCCGCGTCCGCCATTTCGACGACAACGGGGTCAACGCGGCGCTCGGCGTGCTGGTGGATCACGGCCTGGTGCGGCCGGTCGCCCGGCTGCGCCCCCTCGCGGTACTCAACTGAGGAGATCCGGTGTCCGGCGGAGAAAGCCTCGAGGAAAGCCCCGACGAGCGCTGGCGGCTGCTGGTGCCGGCCGGCGCGGTCATGATCCGCGTCGACCGGCGCCGGGACGCTGTGCGGCAGGTTCGCGCCCTTCCCGCGGGTACCGGGGTGGCGCTGGTCGGCGGCCGGCGGCTGCGCACGCTCGCGTGGCGGGCCGGACTGCGGATCCACGCCGAGTACGTGGCCATGCCGTCGCTGGTCACGCCGGTCGCGATCACCCAGGTGACGTTGGGCTCGCTGCGCTGGACCGCCCACACGGTGCTGACCGTGCCCAGCGGCGTGATCCGGCTGCACGCTCCGCTGTGGACCGCCATGCGGCTCGTGCAGCGGTACCCTCGGCTCCTGGCCCGGGTGCCGGCCGGTGACCGCCTGGTGGTCGGTACCCGATGAGGATGCCGAGCACCGAGATCACCACGGAGATTCCCGCGCCCCTGGGTCGCGAGCAGCCGCAACTGGCCCAGTTGCTGGACCGCCCGGGCACGCGGGTGGTGCTCCTGGCCGGGTCGCGGAACCCGAACGCGAAGATCACCTTGATCCTGCTGGACGACTACGGGCCCTCGTTCGTCATCAAGGTCCCGACGACCCGCGACGCGGCACAGGTCGTCCAGAACGAGGGAACGCTGCTGCGCCAGCTGGCCGATCTCGGGCTCGGGCGACTTGCCACGACACTGCCCCGGCCGATCGGCTATCTCGCGTCCGGCGCGTTGCCCGCCCTGGCGAGCACCGCGCTGGTCGGCACGCAGATGGCCGTGCGCTACCACGCCTGGCGACACACCGCCCGGCAGCGCCGGGTCCGTGCCGACTTCACGGCCGCCGGCGACTGGCTCGCCGACCTCCAGCGACGCACCGCCGGTCAGCCCGGCCCGGTCACGCTGCTCGCCGACTGTCTGGATGCGATCGAGGCCCGGTTCGCGGACCATCCCGACGTCGCGATGCTGCGCGCGCGGCTGGCGACGGCGGCCGGCCGCCTCGCCGGCGAACACACTCCGCGGACCGTGGTGCACGGCGACTACTGGTTCGGCAACCTGCTTGTCGACCGCGGGCGGGTCGTCGGGGTGGTGGACTGGGAATGCGGCGACCTGGCCGGCGAGCCGTTGCGCGACGTCGCCCGCTTCGCCGTCAGCTACGCGCTCTACCTCGACCGGCACGTGCGGCCGGGCGCGCGGGTGCCCGGGCATCGCGGGCTCTACGCCGACCGTTGGGGGGCCGGAATCGCGCACGCGGTGGCCGGCCGGGGCTGGTTCGGCGCGCTGGTGCGCGAGCACGTGTCCGGTGCGCTCGAGCGGCTCGGCGTCTCCGGAGAGCGGTGGCGCGACCTGCTGATCGCCGGAGTCGCGGAGATCGCCGCCACCGCCGATCACCCCGATTTCGCCCGTGCCCATCTGGATCTGCTCGTGGCGATCGTGCGCTCCGACGGCATCGGCGAGGAGGACAGCACGGCCGCCGGGCAGCCGGGTCCGGCGGATCCACCACAACCGTCCGACGCGGCGGACGGGAACGAGCCGGCTGGTGCCCCGGATGCGGCCGGCGTGGTGGCATGACGACTGTCCTCGTCACCGCCCCGCCGGTCGTCCGGTCCGCGCGCCGGCGGCTCGTACAGATCGCCATCTCGGTGGCGGTGGTCAGCATGCCGCTGTTGCGCCCGTCCGGTCCGGGCAACACGGGACTGGTCGACCTGGCGCTGGTCGGCGCGATGGTCACCTGCACGGTCTGGGCGTCGACCCGCTCGGTGCGGGCCCGCCTGCCGTACGCGCTGCCGGTCGGTCTGACGATGACCGCCGGCGCGCTGGCCGTCGTGATCAATAGCGGGCATCCCGGCGTCGTCGAGCGGGGGGCGATCGCCCTCGCGCAGGATCTCTTCGTGTTCGGCTGGGCCGCGGCGGTGGCCACCGTCGGCAGCGACCACCGGCTGCTGGACACCTTCTGCCGCGCCTGGGCATACAGTGCGACGGCCTGGGCCGCTGTCATGATCATCGGGGAGGTGGCCGGCATCGCCTGGCTCAGCGGCATCAGCGCGCGTGACGGGATCCGCGCCTCACTGACCCTGGGCGATCCGAACCTCGCCGCCAGCTACTTCGTGTGCGGCCTGCTGGTGATGCGGGCGACGCGCCGCCCGCGGCGCACCGGCCTGCGCTGGGCCGCGTGTGCGCTGGTCGTCACCGCGGTCGTCCTGACCCTGTCCAACGGCGGGATCCTCGCCGTACTGGCCGCGACGGTCTTGGGCTGGCTCATCGCGCTGGCCCGCCGACGCGGGCCGATGGTCGCGGTCGCGGCCGCTGCCGCACTGGCCCTCGGCGTCGTGGCCACGTTGTCCACAGTAGACATTCGCGGCCGAGTGAACCGGGTCGAGGAGTCCTCGCCCTTGATCCGAGACTCGCTGGGCCGGGAGCGTGAGAGCAGCGGCAGCCGCTCGACCGTGGCGCACGAAACCGTCCAGCTCTGGCTGGAGACGGAGACCATCCTCGGCATCGGACCGGCCAGCACCGAAGCGACGTTGCGGGCCAACCAGGCCCCGTACGTCAAAGAGGCCCACGACGACTATCTCGCCGCGCTGCTCGAACGCGGGGTCCTCGGCGGGATCGCGCTCACACTGCTCATCGCCACGGTGGCCGTCCGGTCGCGGCGCATCTGCGCCGCCGAAGGGGTGGGTGCGCAGTACCGCGCGGTCGTGCCCCGGCCGGAACTGCTCGCCGCCGCGGCGGTCGCGGTAGGGCTGTCCGCCGTTGTCTACGAGGTACTCCATTTCCGGCACGTCTGGGCGCTGCTCGGACTCATCGCGGCGCTCGGACTGTCGGGGCGTGGCCGATGACCGCGGTGATCGCCCGAGCCCCCCGGCGCGTCGCGGGCATCCGGCGGCTGGTCGCCGGCAACCTGGCAGCCCGGCTCGGTGCCCTGGTCTCCCTCGCCGCGGCCACCGTCATGGTCGCCCGGGCCGGTGGCCCGGACCTCGTCGGCGCGTTCACCCTCCTGCGGGTCCTGCCCGGGCTGGCCGGTGTGGTCGCGGCCGCCGGGTTGCCCGGGGCCGCGCCGTACTTTCTCGGCGCCCGCGCCGACGACCCGCAGCTCCGCCCGACCCTCGTCGCGCTGACCTGGCTCGGCGCCGCCGCGGCCGCGGTTTGCTGGCTGCTGCTCACCCCGGTCCTGCACCCGGTGTTCTTCCGGTCCTGGAGCGGTCCCCTGGTAGCCGCCGCGGCGGTGGCCGTGTTCACCCAGCTGTTCGTCGCCGTCGGCAAGGCGCTCCTGCAGGGGGGCCAGGATCTCGCCGGCGCCAACGTCGCCATCGTCGGTGAAGAGGCCGTCTTCCTGCCGCTGTACGGCGGTCTGCTGCTGCTCGGCACCGACGTCTGGATGATGCTGTGGGGCCTCGTCGCCGCCGATGTGGCGGTCGCGATCGGTATCGCCGAACGCTTACGCCGTAACGGATTCTTCGCCGGTTGGGGGCGGGCGAGCTACCGGCTGGGCCGTCAGATCTGCGGATACGGCTGGCGCGGCCAGCTGGGCAGTGTGCTGACGCTGGTCAACCTGCGTCTTGACGTCGCCGTCCTCGGCGCTCTGGCCGGCCCCGCCACGCTCGGCGTGTACGCGGTGGCCAGCAAGTATGCCGAACTGCTGCGGCTGCCCGGCCAAGCGGTCAACTACATCCTCTATCCCGTGTTCGCCGCGAAGCACGAGCGCGACGCCGGCACCCGGACGCGCGCGTTGCTCGTTCCGGCCGCCGGGTTCACCGTGCTGGCCGCGATTCCGTTGGCGCTGGCCGCGGCTGCCCTGCTGCCGCTGATCTACGGCGCCGACTTCGGCGGTGCCGTCGTGCCCGCATGGATCCTGCTGGGCGGCCTTCTCGGCGAGGGCGTGTCCGGCGTGATCACCGCCTACCTCTACGGCATCGGCCGGCCGGAGCTCACCTCGCTGGCCATCGGCCTCGGGGTGGCCGTCACCATCGTCGGAGACCTGCTGTTGATCCCACGGTTAGGGGCGGTCGGCGCCGCCGTGGCCTCGAGCGTCGCATACCTGCTGACCGTCGTCACGCTGCTGGCCTGCTTCAGCCGTATCCGAAGGAGAAGCCCTTGAGACGGCGAACGATCGTGATCGGCGCGACGGCGGCGACGGCGGCCGCGGGCATCGCACTGGCCGTCGGACTGCGCCCCGAATCGGCGCACCAGCCCCCTGTGGTGCCGTCGCACCGACCGATCGACGCGAGCGGCAACCGGTACGAGGCCGCGGTGGCGACCGCGCACCAACAGGGCTTGACCGTATGGATCGAGTCGGACCTCGTCAAACGCTGGCTGGCCGGGCCGGAGTCGTTCAGGGCCGCAGTGTCGACCATCGCGAAGCTGGCGGCGCAGCCGGGTGTCGAGGGCATCAAGATCGCTGACGAACTGGGCTACCGCGACAAGCTCGACTCTGCGGAGAAGGTCCAGCAGTTCCTCGACGCGGCTTCCGAGGCGCTGCATACCGCGACACCAGGCAAGCGGCTGCTCATCGACCTCCTGGTGCCCGAGCTCGGCTGTCTTCCCGGGCACGGTCCGTCGCTGCGTGCCGCGACCACCTGCGCCGGGCAGGCCCGCGGTCAGTACCCGCAGCTGACGCTGGAGGCTGTCGACGGATACCTGCGGTCCCGGCGGATCGACGTGGTGGACCTGTCCACCGGGTTGATGACCCCGAAGACGTACGGCGACTGGGGCGTCGACCAGGCCACCGCCCAACGCGCGGCGTGGACGGAGGCGAAGCGGCGCGGCTGGGACAAGCTGACCACCCTGCACGCCCGCAAGGCCCTCGCTCACCCGGGCACCTACCACGAGCCCGACACCGGGCCGACCCTGACCACGTATCTCGACATCCCGCGCGAGCAGGGCGCGGCCGCGGTCGACGTCTGGACATGGCGCCAGCAGTACCAGGGCGACACGTACCGCCTGCTCGATCCGGGGCTGCGCAGCAATGCCCTGTGGGAAGGGCTGTTACAGCGGCGCAACGCCGGCGCCCGGCTCTTCACCCACCTGTCGCCCTCTTCGCTGGAGGTTGACCTGCATACCGATCTCGCCATGCTTGCCAAGGTGTTCACCGACCTGTTCGTCGCGGCCGGAACCGGGTGATCACATGACTGCCGAAGCCCCGACCGGGCGCACCGCGCGACGCCAGCGGGTCGGATTCCCGCGACGGCTGCTGGACCTGCTGGCCGGCTCGGTTGGCCTGCTGGTCGTCTGCCTCCCGCTGCTCCTGCTGATGCTCGCGGTCCGGCTGGAGAGCCGGGGACCGGCGCTGTTCCGCCAGATCCGCCTCGGCGAACGCGGGCGCCCCTTCATCCTGTACAAGCTGCGCACCATGCGCACCGGCTCGACCGGGTTGGAGATCACCACGGCTGACGACCCGCGCGTGACCCGGCTGGGCCGACTCCTACGCCGCACCTCACTCGACGAACTGCCCCAGCTCTGGCACGTCGTCCGCGGGCAGATGACCCTCGTCGGGCCGCGCCCGGAGACCCCGGCGCTCGCGGAGGCATACCCGCCAGACTGCCGCTGGGTCCTCGACCACCGGCCCGGATTGACCGGTCCGGCGCAGGTACGGCTGCGCGACACCGACATCCTCGGCACGGCGGACGCGAACACGACGGCGGCCTACCTCAGCCAGATCGTGCCGGCGCGGACCGCGATCGAGGCGGTGTACCTGAGGAACCCGACCCTGGCCGCGACCCTCGGGGTCCTGGTGGACACCGTTCGGCACCTTCTCGGTCGGCCTGTCCCTCCCCAGCACTGACCGGACCGCCTGCTTGACGTTCTGCTCGACGTCGACGTCCCTACAGTCCGCGCTCGATGTCGTCGAGGACAGGCGCACCGGACGGTGCGGTCAGGACCGGGGCGGGATCGCGCAGCTGACGAGTGGAGAGCGGTTCACACCGCGCATTGACGCACTCCCCGGTGTCGAGGTTGAAGGCGAAGTTGTGTGCCAGACATTGCAGCGTCTGCCCGTCCACCACCACGGCACCGACCGAGAGATCCTCACCGGCATGCGGGCAGTAGCGACCGATCTCGTATTCGGCACCACCGGCCGAGATGGTTATCCGCTCGTCGCGGTCGCGGCCGGTCTCGTACGCTTCGACCGCTCGCAACGCCGGCTCGTTGGCGTGCTTCAACAACCCGATCAGATAGTCGTTGTAGCGGTCCGGGTCACGGTGCGCGGTCAATCTCAGGGAAAGCAGGAGGTCTTCCCAGGCGATGGATCCGGTGAGGACCGCGGCGAGCCAACGCCCCTCCACCGTGAACGTGTATTCCGGTGCCGTCGCTCGAGCCGCGAGATCAACCCGCGCACCGTTCGCGTCCAACCGCACATCCCAGTTTCCACCGTTGGGACCGGTCACCTCGAATCTGGCGGTCATACCGATCCTCGTCAAAAAATACGGCGACAGCGTGCCCAGCCGCGAAAAGTGCGCGGTGAAGACGTCAGCGAATTCCGGGCCCGGCTCGGGCGCCGCCGCGCGTACCAGATCCAGATCCGCGGCCCGGTCGGCAGCATATCGATCGAGATAGGCGTCGAGACCGTCGGTGTAGCTGAACTGGGCGGACACCGGGTCCGCCAGCACCGCGCCGGTCGCCAGGTCGAGACGGTCGCCCGGGCGGAAACACGCCCAGCGCTGGCTGGGCAGATTCTCGGAGAGCCAGGCGGTGGCCTGTTCGCTGTCCGGGAAGATCCCCGGCGCGCGCATCGAGTCGTTGAAATGCCGCAGGTCCGGGTCGAGGAAGCAGGCCGGGCCGGCGAACGGGACGGCCAGCTCGGGTCCGGTCGCCCGAATCAGGCGCAGCACCGAGCGGAACTTACCGACCCGCTTCTCGGCCTCCAGACGGGCACGGACCTCGGGCGGATATGAATAGCAGATCGGGTGCCACGACGCGCCGGACGTCTGAACGGTCATGACGTCGAGCCGGCCGCCCGCCAGATGCTTGGCACGACGCGCCTGAGCGGCGGTCAGCCTCGCGTCATTGCAGTTCAGCACGGCGTATCCGTCCGCCACGACGAGCAAGGCCGAGTCATGGCACATCGGTGACTGCTCCGGAATGGCGGTGATCCAGGATCCGTGCGCGTCGAGGGCGAACCTCTGCCACGGCTCCAGCTCGATGATCCGCGCCACTCCGGCGCCGCGCAGACGATCCCGGAATGCCGTGGACGGATACCGCGGGATGAGCACTCTGGTGTGCGATGGAAGCCGGGTCAGCACCGACAGGTCCATATGGTCCAGATGCTCGTGTGAAACTGCCACCCAGTCCGCGTCGAGCAGCTCGTCGAGATCGAGATGATCGTTGCGGGGAAACTGGTGCCACGCGCCGAGAAACGCGCCGGAACGAGCGAACCAGGGATCGGCGAGCAAGCGGAACCGCTGTGCTTCGATGCGCAGGCCGGCATGGCCGAGGAAGGTAACCGCGGGCATACCGAACACTCTCTTCGTCCTGGTCCGTTTCGGCATCCCGCGCACGACGTAGCAGGGACTGCGACGAATGCGGGGCACAGCGACTCCGGACGCCCGGCATCGCCTCGCCGATGATCCCCGCCCCGCGACAGCGTGGACTGCCGGCCTGCCGCCTTCCTCCGCGCTGTGGTACGGCGTCGGTTCGGCGCGGATACCCTGCCCGGTCACCTGGTGTAACCCGCCAGGTGGTCCATGGGATGCACTAAAGTCCTGGCTGACGCAAGCGGTCTACACGGTGGTAGCTCGTGGGATACGCCGTGGCGCGAACGATCGGGGAGTGGCTCGCGTCGGACCCGCGTCAGTACCTCGAAGGGGCAACTGTGGGTGTTTCGCCGCGAATCCCGGATCAGAGAGCAGCGGAAGTCGGGAAAACGAACGTCGGTGCCGTCGTGCGGTCGCGCTCCGCTCTGGACAACGAAATTCCGGACACCGAAACGCCGACGCCGGCACGGTTCGCCCCGAAGACCGAGTCGACACCCGGCGTCGCCGAGCGCAACCGGCTCCGACGTCGGCAGCTCAGCCACGACATACACCATGAGCTCGGCACCATCATGCTGCTTGCGTCGCTGCTGAGCACCGCACCCGACGCGGGCGAGGAGAGCCGCAAGCGGGCGCGCCAGATTCTCGGCGAGGCGCGCTGGCTCGACCAGCTGCAGCGGGCGTACGAGGAGCACGTGCCGGACGTCGACGACCACGACGAGCCGGCGACCACCCAACCGATCCGGCTCGACCTCATGGCCCAGGAGGTGGTCGATGCGATGCGCCTGTGTACGGTCACCGAGATCAGCTTGACGAGCAGCGAGGCATGGGCACTCGCGGACCGGTTGGCCGTTTGGCGGGCGCTGCGCAATGTGCTGGACAACGCGCTGCGGGCGGCCGGTGCGAACGGCCGCGTCGAGGTGCGGGTCTTCGGCCACGAAGGGTGGAGCGTGGCCGAGGTCGACGACAACGGCCCGGGGTTCGGTGCGATCGAGCCCGGGCTCGCCTCGTTGGGACTGCGTATCGTGCAGGACGTCGCCACCGCATGGGCCGGGCAACTGGAGTACCGCCGCAGCAGCCTCGGCGGCTGCTGCGTACGACTGCGGTTGCCGGCAGTGCCACCCGGCCCGTCCGGCAGCCGGTGATCGTGCGGCGGCAAGCATGCGGCTGCTGATCTGCGACGATCACGTCGTTTTCGCGGAGTCACTGGCGTGCCTGCTGCGAACGCTCGGCAAAGACGTCGTCGCCGTCACTCACCACCCCGCCCAGGCGGTCGCGGTGTTGCGCGCCGAAGAGGTCGACGTCTGCCTGCTCGACGTCATGTTCGGCGCGGACAACGGCGTGTCCTGGCTGGGCGCGTTGCGGGACGTCGCGCCGAGCAGCCAGATCGTGCTGCTGTGCAGCCTGGCCGACGATGCGCTGTTCGCCGCCGCGCGACCGTACCGGGTGGGCGGCGTCGCCGACAAGCGGCAGCCGATCGCCGAGATCGTGACGTTGATCGATCGTGTCCACGCCGGTGACTCCATGCTGCCGAGCGGCCGGACCGGGGCATCGCCGGCCACCACCCGCCGTGCCGCCGCATCCGCCGGGCATTTCCTCGCCGCCTTCCTCACGCCCCGGGAACGAGAGGTGCTCAGCGCGCTGGTCGGCGGAACGAACACCGCCAGCCTGGCGCGCATGCTGGGCATCACGCAGACAACGGCGCGCTGCCACATCCAGAGCGTGCTGACCAAGATGGGAGCACACTCGCGCCTGGAGGCCGCCACGACCGCGGTGCGCCACGGCATGATCAACCCGGCGACCGGCGAGTGGCTCATCGCCGGTTGAGCCAGCACCGCCCAGCCGGCGCTCATGCTGTGCGGGTGGGTCGCTCCGCCATCCGAAATGGTCTGCTGTGACGAGTAGCGCTTCGCCATACCGCATCGCGCCTCGCGGCGCGCGTGATCATCCGGCACGAACGTTCATCACACGTTCGGTCGAAGCCACGCACAGCCGAACAGCATCATCGAAGTAGGAGAAACATGCGACCCGGAGTCCCCATCGCGGCCTCGGCCGTCTTTGCCACGCCGACCTCATACGTCTCCACCACGGCGTGCGTGGTTCGCGCCACCGCGCCCGGCCAGTAGTGCAGCGCCATGGCCAACTCGCAACAGCGCAAGGTCTACAAGGCCGGCCGCGCTGCCGTGCCCACCGGGAACGGCGGCGTGCCCGAGCAACGCGGCAGCGTCGACGACAGTCCCCCGGTCGGCAGCCCCCCGGTCAACCGGAGCCGGCGCCGACGTTGGGGAAAGATGGTGGCGATCATCGGTTCGACGATCGTCCTGTTGCTCGGTCTTGTCGCCGGCGGAGCGTTCCTCTACTACCGCAGCGTCGACTCGGGCATCCAGCGCACCGACGCGTTCGGTACCGATGGCCAGCAAACGCAACAGGAAGCGGCCCGGCCGCCGGTCGAGGTCGTCGGCGCCAAGAACCTCCTGCTGCTGGGCAGCGACTCGCGCGCCCCCGATGACCCGAACAGCAGGGGCAAAGCGGGAGCGGGGCGCACCGACGCGATCATTTTGCTGCACATCGATGCCGCTCACCAGCGGGCATACCTGATCTCGTTGCCGCGCGACCTTTACGTGCACATCCCGCCGAACCCGGCCAATCCGAGCCTGGGCAACAAGAATGCGAAGATCAACGCCGCGTTCGCGTGGGGTGGCGTGCCGCTCGCGGTACGGACCATTGAAGCCTACACGTCGGTGCACATCGACCATGTCGTTCTCGTCGACTTCGCCGGCTTCCAGCAGGTAACCGACGCGCTCGGCGGCGTCGACCTGTACATCGACCAGGACATCACCGGGGTCGGCAAAGAAGGGCGGCGTTTCAGCAAGGGCGTCCAGCACCTGAACGGATCCGAGGCGTTGGAGTACGTCCGCCAGCGCCAGCAGTTCGCGGGTGGCGACTTCACGCGGATGTGCCACCAGCGGGAGTTCCTCAAAGCACTGCTGGACAAGGCGATCAGCTCCGACACACTGAAAAACCCGCTCAAGCTCAACGCGTTTCTCAAGTCGGTGGCCTCGGCGATGACTGTCGACAAGGACTTCTCCCTCGCCGATACGGCGTTCGCCTTCCGCAACATCGGCAGTAGCGACCTGACCATGCTGGTCAGCCCGAACCGCGGACCAGACATGATCAACAAGGAGAGCGTGGTGGTCCCCGACCCAGATCGAGCGAAGTCCCTCTACGACGCCGTCGTCAAGGACACACTCGCCGACTGGATCGCACAGAACCCGCCGGCCACGACCACGACAACAACCACGGCCAGCGGATGCCTCAACCAGTAAGGTACCGATCTCGTCCGGCCGGCGGCCGTGTCACCTCACCGTCGTCCGGCCGGTCGAGCGCAAGTCCCGTCGCCCGTACCATCCCGAGCCGGGCGGCCTGGTGCCGTTCGCGGTGCACGCAACGGGTCGATGCTGTGCTGGATCCCGCTCGACGCCGACCCGGACCGTTGGGCGGTCACCGTGGTCAACACCACCGATCGGGCGGAAGCGGACGCAAGACCAGCGCCGCAGCCGCGGGAACCGCCGTCAGGCGTACCGGGTCGGTTTCCGGTGATGAACCCCGAAGGAGGGGCTGGTGCACCGCTGATGCGCTGTCGAACCCTCAGTGGCCTACCATTAGCGCGTCGTCTCGACCGCTCCGGACCCCGGCGGTGCCCTTGCTGCTGGCATCGTTGGGAGCTTCGATGGCAACGCCGCAGGTGGACCCGTCCACCGCTACCGCGTCATACAACAGTCTCGTCCGGCAGATCGCAGACCGGGACCCGGCTGCCCTTGCTCATCTCCACCGTCTCCTGGTCCGCCGGATCTTCGTCCACGTTCGCGCCGGCCTGGGCGACACTGCCGCCGCTGTGTCGATCGTCCGTGCGGTCTTCGTCGAAGTGTGGCGGCTCGCACCGGCGTCGAGGATGTGGCACGATGATGCGCACGCGTGGCTGCTCACGATCGCCGATCGGCGGGTTGCCGAGCATCTGCGGGCACGAGGACGGCCGTTCTCGCTGGCGATGGGCTACGACGAGCACATCAGCCTGGAGTTGAACGCCCTGCTCCGATACGGGCGGCCTGCACGCCGCGACAGACACCGGCGATCGGGCAGCTGATGATCCGGGCCCGCGGTGATGTCGCCGGCCTGCGCTGACCGCATTGTCTCGGCGCTTCACAGGGGGTAGCGTCACCTGCACGACGCCGGTCCCGGCGCCTGGCTGCCCTGGTGCTGGCAGTGTCGGTCTCCGGAAGGTGCGGCCATGCGCGCGCGAGACCGACGTGTTGCCTGCAGTTGTGAGCCATTGCCCTGGGCCGCCGTGATCGGCACGGTCAATCCTCATCCGTCAAGCGCCGCGCCTCATCTGCGATGCCGGGTTGTCACGCGAGGCGGGCGGCGTGGTTGAGTTGTTGGAGCGCGTCTGCGTCGAGGTCGTGCAGGCGCTGTCCGCCTCGGGAGCCGGGGTGAGCGTGATGGCCGGCGACGGCGTGCACGGCATGGCCGCAGCCTCGGACCCGAGCACCGCACGGATCGAGGAGCTGCCGTTCGCCCTCGGCGAAGGCCCATGCATCGATGCCTTCGCGTCCGGCCGTCCGGTCCTGGTGAGCGATCTGGCAGATGGAGCGACGAGTCGATGGCCGGTGTACACCCCCGCGGTCCTGGATGCGGGGATCCGGGCGGTGTTCGCGTTTCCGTTGCAGATCGGCGCGGCCCGCCTCGGCGTCCTGGACGTGTTCCGCACCCACCCTGGCTCGTTGTCCCGAGCGGAACTGGGTCAGGCGTTCACGTTCGCCGACCTGATGGTCATGACGCTGCTGGACGGTCAGGAACGGGCCGACGTCGGCGAGTTCGACGAGATGTTTGAGCACCGCGCCGAACTGTTCCAGGCCCAGGGCATGGTCATGGTCCAGATGGGCATCCCCCTCACCGATGCCCTGGTGTGGATCCGGGCCCACGCCTACGTCAGCAACCGGCCGTTGAGCGAGGTGGCCGCGGACATCGTCGCCCGCCGGCTGCAGTTCGGCACCGACCACGCATGACCACCGCGGGGAACCACCGCGACGACGATCGTAGGAAGGCCGGGAAGCCGTCATGACCACCGTATCCGAGCAACGCCTGGCGCGGATCTTCGTCGAGGTCGCCGACACCCTCGTCGACGAGTTCGACCTGATCGAGTTCCTGCAGATGCTCGCCAACCGCGCCGCCGGGCTCATCGACACCGCCACCGTGGGGCTGCTGCTGGCCGACGAGAAGGACCGGCTGCGGTTCATGGCCGCCTCGGACGAGACAACCAAGCTGTTGGAGCTGTTCCAGCTGCAGTGGCGGGACGGCCCCTGCCTGGACGCGTTCCGCACCGCCGAACCGGTCGTCAACGCCGATCTGCGCACCGCAGGCGCCCGCTGGCCGCGGTTCGCGCCCTACGCCACCGCCGCCGGGTTCCGCTCGGTGCACGCGGTTCCGCTGCGGCTTCGTAGCGAGGTGATCGGCGCGATGGGCGTTTTCGGCACCGGCAGCACCGCCTTCGACGACGCCGACGTGCAGATCGTGCAGGCCCTGGCCGACGTCGCCGCGATCGGCCTGCTGCAGGAACGGACGATCCGCCGCGGTGAGGTCCTCACCGAGCAACTCCAAGGGGCGTTGAACAGCCGGATCATCATCGAGCAGGCCAAGGGTGCCATCGCACAGGCACATCACGTCTCCGTCGATGCCGCGTTCGAGCTGATCCGGGCCTACGCCCGACGCACCAACCGACGGCTCAGCGACGTCGCCCACCTCGTGGTCACCGACCTGAGCAGCCTGCCGGACCTCACCACTGCCTGACGCACCGCCACAGCACCGCATGACATCCGGTATCTGGAGTAGGGCCGCACCTGAGGGAGCTATGAAGCTGCGCGGGTGGTTCGTCTGCTGGGCTGGAACGACCGACCGGGTTGCGATATCCTCGGGCGTCACCTCAGACCCCGGTGGCGAATTCTGCAGGTCAAGGATTCGACGTCACCCAGAGGGTCATGATGGTCGGCTATGTGTCCTCACCTGCGATCGTCGGTGGTCGGGCGGTCGCGGCGAACGCGTCACGGCATCTGCGCCGGACCCGGCTGCACGCGGCGTTCGCCGCAGCTGACCAGCAGTCGATCACGACGGTCTATGCTCCGGCCGGTGCGGGCAAGACGGAGCTCGTCGTGGACTGGATCGAGGCGGTCGGCGCGTTGTCCCGGTCGGTGTTCGTGGACCTCGCCGCGTGCGCTACCGCCCGATGGTGGCAGGCGCCGCTGCGGTCACCTTCATGGTGGCCGTCGTGGCCGGTCAACGCGGCCGAGCTGGCCCAGGCGCTGCATGAGGATATTCCAGCGCAAATCGGCGGCCAGGTGATCGTGGTGTTGGACGGCACCGAGGCGGTTGCTGGCATCGGCTTCCTGCCACAGGTACGTCAGCTTGCCGCCAGCGAGGATCGCCTGCACGTCGTGCTGCTGGGCAGGCACGCCCCACCGGACGGATCCCCGCAACGGCTGGGTCACTCCCAGGTCAACGCGCTCTGCGGGCGTGACCTGGCCTTCACCGCCGCCGAAACGGCTACCCTCTGCGTTCAGCGAGGGCTTGGCCTGCCCGCGGCCCTCAGCAGGCGCCTGTATGCCGCCACCGACGGGTGGGCTGCGGGACTCGCGGTCGCGACCGCGGCGCTGAACGGGGAACCGCATGAGCCGGAAGGCGTCCTGGAACAGCTGCTGCGCACCGGCGCGGGGCTGTCGGAGTACGTGATGCGGGACGTGTTGGGCAGGCACCCGGCCGACCTCCGCCAAGCCGTACGCGACTCCAGCGTGGTCGAATCCGTCTGCCCGGACCTGTTCGCCACGCTCACCGGCCGCACCGACGCCGCCGACGTCCTGGCCGACCTCGCCCGCGACGACATGTTCGCCACCCGCCTTGACGACACGTCCGCCTGGTACCGCTACCACCGGCTCTGGCGCACCGCCCTCTACATCACACTCACCGAGGACGACCCCGCCCACACGCGCCAACTGCATGCCACCGCCGCCGACTGGTACACCGCACACCTCCAGCCCGCCGAAGGACTGCGTCACGCACTGGCCGCAGCCGACCGGTCATCGGCCATCAGGATCGTGCAGCAGCACGGCGAGCAGATCCGCGAGGCCACCCCGCAGGCCGCTGTCACCGCGGCAACTCCGGGCCCCTGGTCATCGCTCGCCAACGATGCACCACTCGCCCACGCCTTCGCCGTGCACCGCGGCGTCGGCAACAACACCGCAGCACCGTCGTCCGCGGTCCGGCACTCGACGACCGCCGTCCGGCGGGAGACAGCAGGGCCAGCTGATCTGATCCAGCACTCGGCGCAACCCATCTGGCATGCATTGCGCCGCGGGGACTACGAAGCTGCGCAGGCAGCGCTTGACTCCGACACGTCGGCCGCCGGGCGCAGCCCGTTGCACCGAAGCACGATGCTGCGCCTGCACGCCGTCACCGCCCGGATGACCGGCCGGCTACGCGACGCGGTCCGCCATGCCGACGCCCTCGGCGAGGACGTTCGTGCGAACGGCCTCGTGGGTTCCCACGACGGCGGCTGGGCGCGGCTGATCCTTGCCGAAGTGGCCGTCCAACGTGGCACACCCGAAGCGGCCGTGCAGCATCTCGACGCGCTCGCGGTCCAACTGTGGCAGTCGGTACCCGCGCTCGTCGCCGCTCAACAGTTTCAGGCAGCGCTGCTCTGCCAGCAACGCCACGACTACGCCGCCGCGTTGGACGCCGTCCAACGACTCATCGTTGACGGCGACGACGCATTGCTGGTCCCACAATGGGCCGCACGGGTGCTACGGATCGAGGTCCTCATCGCCACCGGCCGGCTCCACGACGCCCACCGGCACTGGCGTGTCGACGCCGTCGCCGTCCCCGCGTCGACCGCAGCGATCACCACCGCGAAACTCGTGCTCGCCCGCCAACGGCAGGCCCGCATCGACCAGCTGCTGCAGCCCCTGCTCCACGAGCCACGCATCTCGCTGTTCCACCGAGTCGAGCACCGCCTGCTCATGGCGCACCAGGCGAACACCACCGGCGACCCGCAGCACGCCACGCACCTGCTGCGCCAGGCCATGGCCCTCGCCGACCTGGAACAGCTCTGGCACCCGTTCCATGCCAACCACCACGTACTCGCCCCGACCCTCAACCATCTCCCCTCGACTGCCATCACCCCACCGGCGGGCGGTCCGTTGAGCCTGGGTGAGATCTCGGTCATGCGACACCTGGCCGGAGACCGAACCATCCACGAGATCGCCGCCGAGCTGCACCTCTCCCCGAACACGGTGAAGACCCACGTCGCGTCGATCTACCGCAAGCTGGCGGTCCACACCCGGCGCGACGCCATACACGCCGCGCTCGCTCTCGATATCCTCCCCTCCGGCGACATTCCACCGAATCCCATGCCGACCGGCACCTAACGAGGCTGCTGACATCGGTCTGGCAACCGTCGTCATCACGGCGGCTGCGCCGATGTTGAGGCCGTAGGGTCAAGCCGCGGTGGCGACGCGCAACGGTCGGCCGACGTCGTGGAGGTGGTGCAGGGTCTGGGCGTAGGAGCGCAGCAGGGTGGTCTCGTAGTACCAACGCCGACGCGGTGGCCTACCCGGCAAAGGCGGCCTCAGCCGTACGTCGACGATGCCGCACTGTGGGAGTGTCGCTCGTCGCCCTCGCCCCTTGGCGGCCACGGTTGTCGGGCGCAGCGCTACGGCAGGTCGCGTCGCGTTGCGGAGGTTAGCGCCAGGTGCACATGGGTAGGTGGCGCGCCGTTGAGGGGTGCACCGGTTTGTCGTCGTCCGACGCCTTGCGTGGTGCGGTTGCGGTCGGCCGGGTGCGTGACCTGCGTACCGGCCGCGAGCACGGCGACGAGGGTGAACTCATCCAGGCCTGCGTCTGCACGGCGGCCGGTCCTGTCGAGATCGATGTGTAGGAGACCCACCTGTGCCTGTGCCCGAACATCTCACCGACGTCGACATCAAGGAGATCGGCCGCGAACTCGACCAGCTCCGCGACGAGATCACCGCCAGCCTCGGCGAGGGCGACGCCCGCTATATCCGCCGGGTCATTGCTGTCCAGCGGGGCCTGGAGGCGGGCGGCCGGACCCTGCTGATGGTCTCGGTCCTGCCGCCGGCCTGGCTGGCCGGCACCGCGGCACTGGCCGTCGCCAAGATCCTGGAGAACATGGAGATCGGCCACAACGTCCTGCACGGTCAGTGGGACTGGATGCGCGACCCCGACATCCACTCCACCACCTGGGAATGGGACCACGCCTCGCCGGCCGACATGTGGAAGCACTCACACAACTTTGTGCACCACACCTACACCAACGTGCTGGGCAAGGACCGCGACATCGGATACAGCGCGATGCGCGTCAGTCCCGCGCAGCCCTGGCACCCCATCCACCTCGCCCAGCCGATCTACAACGCCGCCCTGGCCCTCGCCTTCGAGTGGGGCATCGCCATCTACGACGTCGAGCTGGAACGTGCGTGGCGTGGTGAAAAGCGCTGGAGCGAGGCCATGACCCAGTTGCGCGGGGTGCTGCGCAAGGCCAGCCGCCAGGTCATCAAGGACTACGTGGCATTCCCGCTACTGGCCGGCCCGTCGTTCGTGCCGGCCCTGTTCGGCAACCTCCTGGCGAACGTGGCCCGCAACGTGTGGTCGCACACGATCATCTTCTGCGGCCACTTCCCCGAAGGCTCCGAAGTGTTCACCGAGGAGCAGCTCGACGGCGAAACCCGCGGCCAATGGTACCTACGGCAACTGCTGGGCTCGTCCAACATCGACGGCGGCCCGCTTTTCCACATCATGACCGGCAACCTCAGCCACCAGATCGAACACCACCTCTTCCCCGACCTGCCCAGCAACCGCTACGCCGAGATCGCCCCGAAAGTCCGCGACCTCTGCGAACGGTTCGGACTCCGGTACAACACCGGATCCCTCGCCCATCAGAGCGCAAGCGTCTGGAAGACCATCTTCCGCCTCGCCCTGCCCAACCAGAAGGGAGCCGGTGCGTGAGGTGCTCCGCGGCGGACTGTCGATTGCGGGTCAAGGACGTGTGGGGATCGGTTCTCGCTCAGATGGCTCGTCGGCCAAGATCAGGATGCTGACCCGGAGCTGGTGAAGTGCGAGCCGGTCCGGGTCGTCGCCGTCGACAGCTTTGACCAGCGCCAGCAGATCGCGGGATGGGCCTTCCATTCGGCGGCCCGGCGGCCGGCGACGGATCGGACCGCGGAACGGCCACAGCCGTCGCCTCCCGCGCCAGGAACGCGCCGAGTTCGCCGATCGTGGTCATCAACGGGGACTGGAACACCACCGTGGTGCTCTTGTCCACGCCGATCTCCACCAGGCCTTGCAGATCGCGCAGCTGTAACGCCAGCGGATGAGCCGTCATGACGTCCGCGGCGGTCCCGAACGCGTCCGTGGCCATTGCCTCCCCCTCGGCGACAATGATCTTGGCGCGTTTCTCCCGCTCCGCCTCCGCCTGTCGGGCCATGGCCCGCTTCGGACTCTCGGGCAGTTGGGTGTCCTTGAGCTCGACCAGCGTGACGGCGACGCCCCGCGCTTCGGTCGTGACGTCGACGTTGATCCGGTCGGTTTCCGACAGCGTCTCATCGAGGGTGTGCTGCCCGACGACCTTGCGCAGGGCGGTCCGGGCGATCTGACTGATGGTTGCCCCGACCTTCTCGATGGCCACCACCGACTTCACCGCGTCAACAACCCGGAAATACGCCACCGCGGACACGTCGACGCTGACGTTGACCCTGGTGGTGATGCCCTGGACCGGATCGGCATGGCGACGATCCGCAGGCTTACCCGGCCGAGCCAGACGAGCACACCCTGCTCGTACCGCCTGACGACCCGCACAGCGAGTGAAAGAAGAACCAGGACCACGATTGCAGCGACGACGGTCCATACATGCTGCATGCGACGACCTCGCTCAGTGGGACGTGTCCATCAGCGACGGACTGTCAGCCACCGGGGTCCCGGGCAACAACGTCACCCTACACCCGTCCACCCGAATCACCCAGGACGCGAAACATACCAAGAATGCGGATCAGCAACGGTCATCCCGACCAACCGCATCCACACGGCCGTCCTTACCCTCCTCGTACCGCGGGGCCGGCGCGTCTTACCCATGCGCATACCCGCCCAGCCACTACGCCGACCGAGTACCTACCTCGCACACGACCACGATGTCACCCTGAAGACCAGAAGCACGCCGCTAACAGAGGGCGCCGTGGCGACACCGGGTTTGATCTTCAAACGGTGCGGATGCCGGGACGTCGTAACGGCTCACTAGCCCTACGCGGCCTCCGCCATGGCGAGGCATGCGGGCCGCGCTGGTCCGAACTCGGCCTCGACCACGGAGTGCTGTCTGGTCCGTTCGCAGCCCGCGCATCGGTCTCAGCCGGTGTTTGAGTCGGCTGTGACCAGCCTCGATCGGATTGTTGGCCTACTGCTCGGCGTGGTGCCACGCGGACGGGATCACTCGTCCAGGACGTCGGGGGTAGACCGCGGCGGCGGTGACGACCTCGCCGAGTGTCACTTCAACGTCGATAGCGCCCATCGGAAGAACCGTCGGGCCGCAGCGGTGTCGCGGCGGGTCGAGACGAGCACGTCGATGACCTGGCCGTGCTGGTCGACCGCCCGGCACACATACCGTCAAATTCCGTACGAGGAAGGCGTGAGCCACCACAACGAGAGCTGCAACCGGAACGTCCCGGGCATCGGCGCTGGGTTTCGGCCGGTCAGTCTCCGGTGATGTCGGGCAGACTGGTGACGTCGGTAGCCACGCGAAGGGCGACGTCGCTGAGGCTGCGGTGGGTGCGCCGGGCGTGGGCCCGGATCAACTCGAAGGCCGCATCGACGGAGACGTCATGCGCCTGCGCGACGGCACCTTTCGCCTGTTCGACAATGATTCGGCTGTTCAGCGCGCCCTGCAGCTGCTCGATGAGAACCTCGCCTTGGCGGATCGTCCGTTCCTGCAGCAGGCCGATCGCGGCGACGTCGGCCAGTGCCTGCATGATCTGCACGTCGGCGTTGTCGAAGGCGGTGCTGCCGGTGCCGAAGACGCCCATCGCGCCGATCACGTCGTTGCGCAGCCGCAACGGGAATGCGTGCACGGAGCGGAAACCGGCGGCCGTGGCGTAGGGCGCAAACCGCGGCCAGCGGGCGCCTGCGGTGCCCAGATCGGCGTTGACGACCGGCTCGGCGGTGCGGAACGCGTCCAGACAGGGCCCGTCCCGCCACTGCAGCTGCAGCAGCTCCAACAATGTGGTTGTCTCGTCCGAGGCGGCCATGAACCGCAGCCGGTTCTGCTCATCGGCCAGCAGCAGCCCCACGGTGGCGTTCTCGACCAGCCCCGCGACGCGGTCGGCAAGCATCTGCATGAACTCGATCAGGTCGAACCCGCCGACCAGGGTGTCGGCCACCTCGACAAAGATCGTCGCCAGGTGTCGTTCGGATACGGTGGTCATGACAGCTCCCTGGCCTTTCCTGCGATGCTCGTGACAGTGGTCATGCACGGTCGATGTCGAAGCAGAGCCGACGAGCCACGATATCCGCGGCCACCTCGCTCAACGGCCGGTCGGCGGCGTAGGCGTGGGCCCGGATTCGTGCCAACGCCTCCGCGAGGGGAATGCCCAGCTGGACCATCACCATGCCCTGGGCCTGGAACAGCTGGGCGCGGTGCTCGAACGCCTCGTCCAGCTCGTCCACGCCGGTGGTCCGTTCCTGGCCATCCAACAAGGTCATCACGACCTGGTCGGCGAACGCGAGCGCTTGACCCAGTTCCGGCCTGGACATCGCCCCGGAACTGGTACGGAACACATCGAGGACGCCGAGGCGAGCCGCCCCGACCTGCAACGGAAACGCGAACACCGCCCGGATCCCCGCATCCAGGACCGCGGTCGCGTACACCGGCCATCGGCGCATCGCCCCGTCGGCCAGATCTGGCACCAGAACCGGGCGGCCGGCCGCAGCGGCGTCGATACACGGACCCTCCCCGAACGTGAACTGCAACTCCTCGATCCGCGCGGTGTTCGGGTCCGACGCTGCGGCCATGCCATGAACACCGTCGGAGGCCATCAGACTCATCCCGACCCCCGAGGCCGACAGTGCCCGCGCAGCGTCGACGCAGACCCTCTCCAGCAGCTCCACTATGCCGCCCACCTTAGGGAATGTCCGGCGGCGCGTCCGACCGGTGACGACCCTCGCGCGACCACGGCCCGCGCCGATCACGGCGACACGACAATGGCCCGCAGCCGCAACTCGGCGCAGCAAACGTGACACAGCGTCTCAGCCTGTGGCCCTATCGCCCGAAGGCTGCCGCAGCCAGATGTCATGGCGACCGAATGCTGAAACGACATCACTCCCAGTAACGCTACTCCCCACACAGCCATCACGACAACGACGGCGATGCAGGCCGGTGACGTTCGGGACAGCCGCAACCACAACGACTGTGAGAACCATTCGCGTGCCGCCGCCGGGAGCTACCAAGATCGATCCTGACGTTCTGCGTAACCGCACCATTCAGGCATCGCCGGCTGGCTTGCTCTCCTCACCCACACCAGTGCAGCCAAAGTGCAGAGATCCTGGTTCTTCGTCACGAGACGCGGTCCTGCGCCGACAGAACCCCACGCCGCGGCTGGACTGGGCCGACCGGGCGGTACTGGCGCCTTCACCGCACTCCCGGCCGCGCTCGCGGTCCTCTGTCTCACCCGCGCCCGCGCCGCTCCCGATCCTCGCCGCGCTCACGCCGGCCGCGCCGCCCCCGATCCTCGCCGCGGTCACGGCCCTCGCCGCGCTCACGCCCCTCACGTTCCTGGCCCTCGCCGCGTTCCCGGCCTTCGCCGCGCTCACGCCCCTCACGTTCCTGGCCCTCGCCGCGTTCCCGGCCTTCGCGCTCCCGGCCTTCAACGTCGTCGCGGACTTCCCCGCCCTCGCCGCGTTCCTCTTCCTCGCGTTCCTCTTCCTCGCGTTCCTCTTCCTCGCGTTCCTCTTCCTCGCGTTCCTCTTCCTCGCGCTCCTCTTCCTCGCGCTCCTCTTCCTCGCGCTCGCGGCCCTCGCGGCCCTCGCCGCGCTCCTCCGCTTTCTCGCGCTCCTGTTCCTGCTCCACAGCGGTCTCGTGGTCCGTCACCACCTCACCGTCGTGGATCACACCGCGCCAGCCCTCCAACTGCTCCGGGTTCAGGACCGCCTGCGTCATGCAATGCCGCACGAAGTGCTTCAACTCCAGCCGGGCCCGGCGCCCCTGCGCACGCCAGAGGTTTCCGGTCTGCTCGAAGAAGCCCTGGGGGTGATACTCGATGATCAGCACCACCCGGGTCAGCGTGGGCGTGAGGGCATGGAACGAGATGGCGCCGTCCGGATAGCCCTTCGCCCCCTTCGAGCGCCACACGATCCGCTCGTCCGGAACCATCTCAACGATCTGGGCGTCCCAGTCACGGTGCGACAGGAAGATCTGCGCCCGCCAATGAAGCTTCTCCTGCTCCTTCTCCCGCTCGACCTTCTCGACCTTCTTCGTGAACCGCGGGATGTCCTCGAACTCGGTCCACTGGTTGTACGCCACCCGCACCGGCACACCGACGTCGACGTACTCGACGATGTTCGTCAGCTTGAGCTTCTTGCTCCGCTTCCCCCCACCGAACGCCTGCTTCAACTTGGCCAGCCCACCGGCGACCCCGCCCTTGAGCGTGGCCTTCGCCGGAGAGCCACCCCCGGCCAGTTGCTCCGCGCCCTTGGCCGCGGCCACCAGCGTGGGATTCTCCGAGCGCTCGGCGAAGCCGGTCAGCCGCTCGGTGAGATCGCCGACCCTGCCACGCAGCGACTCCACGGCCCGCTCCCCCAGCGCGCCGGCGAAGTTGCCCAACTCCTTGACCACCAGGCGAGAGACCCGCTCGCCGATGCCGCCGCTGTGGCCGTTATGCGGTACCGAACTCATCGCCGCACCGCCGATCCGCGTCGGCGGAGCGGAGGCTCGGTGTCCTCGCCCCGGGCCCGGCCCCGCCCTGCCCCGACCGGCACCGGTTCCTCGTCGTCCCCGTCCATCAGCTCCGCCCGCCAGGCCTTCACAAGTGGCTTGGTCAAGCCGGACAGCTCGCTGAGAGTGGACGATTCGCCGATGAGCGACCGGCCACGTGACAGGAGCTCCGCCGGGTTGCCGCTGTAGCGCCCGGCTGCGGTGGCCGCGCCGAGCAGCAAGGCGGTGGCCAGCTTCCGCCGCCGGCCGAGCGTGTACCCGGTCAGTACCGTAAGCGTGACCTGCGTTCCCCGTTTCATGCGTACCTCCCGGCGACGCAATCGTGGCGACCGAAGAGCCCTACCCGGGGCACCCACCACAAAACCGGCACGACCGCAGTCCTCGATGCCGGTGTCCGGCGGGGCTACTCCCGCGTGGTCGGCCGGCGTCGTTCGTTCCGGTAGCTGACAGTCGCAGGGCGCGTGCCGGTGGCCACCGCGACTGTGGCGCAATGAGTCCCAAACTGCGCTCCGCAGCTCGACTCGGGCTCGCGGTCACGGTCGTCGCGGCGTTCTGCGCCGTCGCCTCGACGCCCGCCCACATCGCACCACCGGTGGCCACGCTCACCATGACCGGTGAGATGCACGAGTTGCTCCTCGCTGAGTTGCAGGGCGCGGGGAGGCTGGACTGGTCCCGGGCGGTCGTCGACTCCTTCCACGTCCGTGCCACACGACGCGGCCCAAAGCGCCCGAGCGGGCTTGAATCACCACGTCCTGACCGAGGGCGCCGGCATCCCCTGGCGGTGCCGCTGGCCGGCGGCAACCGTAACGACGTCACCCAGTGGGAACATCGCGACGACATCCACGAAGCGTTCCTCACGCTCGCCATGCGCATCATCACGTACCGGCACGTCGTACGACTCTGTCAAGAACTCCAGGTCTACACCGATGGACAGTGGAGTGGCATGAAGCGAGTTTCCGGCGGGCACAGTGGGGCAGTAAACAAACCACACGGGAAAAAATAAGAATATCATTCATGTTCGTGCCTGCCGGTTGTCCTCAGCTGGGACGTGGGTGAGCGCGATCGGCGCGTCGCCGGAGCACGGCAAGCTCGGCGAGATGAGTACGTCTGTCGTCGCGGCCACGAAGGACGTGCGCGGACGGCGGAGTCCGATCGGGTCGCTTCGGTCGCCCGTCACCCACCGCCGATGACCACGAGCGGAGCCCGCCGAGGACCACGAACCCGAGTACGACGACATGGACGACGATCCGCTGCTCGCCGGCGCGGCCGGATGGCCGACCACAGGTGCAGCGGAGGGAAGGGTTATGTGCCATGGCTGGGCAATCGAGCCCACAGGCAGCCGGAGGCATTCGGGAGAAGCTCACTGAACTGCTCATGCGCGAGCTGCGGAATCTGGCCTCGGCTGCCGGGCAGCGGTCGATCGGCGCGGTCGGTCAGAAGGTCAGCTCAGTAACCGATCGCCTGACCGAATACGCGAAAGGTCAGGGCAGACCAGGTCTCGTCGCCGCGTTGACCGGCACGCAGAAACGCGCCGAAGGAAAGTCGCGGCTCCGGGCGGCGTTCAGCGGAGGGCTGGCTGGCATAAAGGAAAAGTTCAAAGGCCTGTTCGGTCGTGGTAAGGGCAAGCGGGCCAAAAAGTTGAAGCTGACCAACATCGAGGAGGCGCTCGACGTCGGCGTGCCGGTGCGGGTCGCGTACAACGAATGGACGCAATACGAGAACTTCCCGAGCTTCATGAAGAAGGTCCAGAGCGTCGACCGGCCGGCAGATGAGAAAACCAACTGGAAGGCGAAAATCTTCTGGTCCCAGCGCCAGTGGGAGGCCACGACCATCCAGCAGGTACCCGACCACAACATCGTCTGGCGTTCCAAAGGACCGAAGGGACATGTCGACGGATCCGTCACGTTCCACGAACTGGCGCCGGACATGACGCGCATCCTGCTGGTCATGGAGTACTACCCGAAGGGCTTGTTCGAGCGCACCGGGAACCTCTGGCGGGCGCAGGGCCGCCGGGCCCGCCTGGAGCTCAAGCACTTCCGACGGCACCTCATGACGCAGGCGATCCTCAATCCGGACGAGGTCGAGGGCTGGCGCGGCGAGATCCGCGACGGCCAGGTCGTCAAGGACCACGAGACCGCGATGAACGAGGCACAGGAGGCACGCGAGCGGGAGCAGGGCGGCCCTGAGGACCGCGCACCCGACGAGCACACCGAACACGAGGGCGAGCACAAGGAGGAGGAAGAGGTGCCCCAGGAGCGGCAGGCCCGGCCGGCGCGACCCGGGCAGGATGCCGCCCGCACCCGTTGACCGGCCGCAGCCGGCGATGGCGGCACGAGAAATGCCCGGCAGCGCCTCGACAAGCCGGTCCTGTCGGCGACCAATCGACTGTTGCACCTGCCATGGGCTGGGGCTACCAGTGCATCCGAGGTGAGCTGCTCGGCCTCGGCCACCGGGTCGGTACGTCCACGATCCGTAGAGTCCGGGACCGGGCCGGGCAGTTCACGACAGCGTTCGATGCGGTGCTCGCCGACGCTGACGTGGTTGTGTGCAAGATCCCGCCACGCAGCCCGAGGGCGAACGCCCACGCGGAACGGTTCGTGCTCACCGCCAGGACTGAGATCACCGACCGGATGGGCGAAGAGGAACTTCGCGAGTGTGCTGTGCGCCGCCACGAACAACACCAGCACGGCAGCCCGGATTCGCCACGAGACCGCGGCGGCGGTTTGGGGCTGAGGTCCTCCGGTGCACGGTTGACGGTGACGCTGTGCCGACGGTCCGGCGCTGCCCCTTCCGCAGGGTCCGGCCGAGGGCGACCCCGGCCCCCGCACCGGCGGCGTCGACCACCGCGGCACCCAGCAATCTACGGTCCATGGCGTGCTGCCCCGTTTCCGGCCTGGAGTCCTACCGGTCTGGGCTACCCGCCGCCGTGCACCGCACAACTCCGGTCGGCACAGGTGGCGCTCGAACTGCCACCCGCCGACTACCAGTAGTTTCCGCCGCCCGGCGAACGGCCTTCCGATTTGCACACCGGTACACCCACGAGACCGACGGCTGCCGGGTCGAGGGCTATCGTCCGGGGACGAGCATGCCGCGCAGCCGCCCGCCGACGCCCCGCAGCACCGAACCGGGCTTCTGCTGCTCACCGGCCAGCGCGGACACGGCGATCAGGGCGCCGGTCAGCACGGGCACGGACCACTGGGCGATGCGCTGACGCCGCTGTACCGCCTGAATCGTGGGAGGGGTTTCGGCAGCGGGCTCGGTCACCCCCTCGACCGGCACCTCGCCGGCGTGCTCGAGCTCCTTGCCGAGCTTACGGCTGTACGCGGTGGCCCCGAGCGCCGCGGCGGTCAGCGCGGTCTTCACGACGCTCATCGTCGCGACCCCCCGCTGCGCGACGACGCGCCGCCACTCGGAGGCCAATATGCCGGTCGCTCCGACAAGGTGAGCGCCGATCGCGGCCATACCGATCGGCGCCCAGCGGTCCCAGCCGATCGACGAGACAACGAGCCGCTCACGCGGGTTGCCGACCTTGGCCGCTGCGCCGTTGAGCCCGACCGCGCCCATCAACGAGCCACCGAACCAGGCCGCCAGGCCAGTGTCGTGCATCGATCGCAGGACAGTGTCCCGCTCCTCCATGATGTTGCCCTTCATCGTGTTCGCCATCATGCCCACCGCTCTACCCGCCCCTACCCGCTCCATACCTGTGGGCCTAGGGTGAGGCTTCCGCCAGGGAGCCCGCAGCACGGCCAGGCGCTGCCAGCCTCCGTGTACGGGATCGGCCCGGCCGCATCGATCGGGGATGTACCGGTCCGGTTCTAGCTAGCCGGGCATGACCAAGACCAGCTGCGCGATGCCATCAGCCACACGAATTCATCGCGTGCGGTCGGCGTCGCGGCCACACACGCTGCAACCGAAGGCACCCCGGGAGCAGCTTGACCTGTGGAGGGTGACGCGTCGGAAGGCGCCACCGGGATGTTGAGGGCCGCCTTCAATTACTGCAACGGCGGCGTTCCTAGTCGCCACCCGCGCCGCCGAAGCCGCAAAGCCGGCGCCAGCGAACACGAACGCACGCTGATCCGTCTGAGTAGCAACGAAATCCGCCGCCTGCCCGCCAAACTCGTCCTGACCGCGCGACACCAAGCCAGCCACATCCCATCCTGCACTGGTCCGGCTTCCACCACACACGCCAGGAACGGCCCGAGCCACCTATCTCACTGAAGCGTGGCCGCCACGGCGGGAGCACGTCATCGACGACGAGGCTGACCCAGGGGTTGTGTGCGACGTCCCGCCATTCGGCCGCGCGGTGTGCCCACCATAATGCAGCCGCCCGGCACTGGGATCATCTTGAAGCTGAGCTCGTCGTCGTAGGGCCACTCCTCCTCGATGACGGGCTCCCGATTGATCGCCCGCTTCACGGGTGGTGGGAGCGGCTCGTGAGGGTCGGGCAGCATCGGGACTGGCGCTACCCGGCCCCGGACTGCGGTGGCCGCGGCTGACCGGCGTGTCATCACCGCCCCGCAGGCCGAGCACTCGCGGCCGCCTTGGTTCACCGCCTCGCACACACTGCACCGCCAGAGGGTGCTCATCGTTTCCGCCGCTCGTCGAACTTGCCGAGCAACCTGCCCAGGAGCGCGCGTCCGCGACCTCCCGGGCGCTCGGAAGTGTGGTCAGAGGTCGTCGGGTGAGGCGGCGTTGAGGCGTGCGGTGCTGACGGCGCGGAGGGCGCCGAAGCGGTCGGGACCGGCGCACCGGTCGCGGTCCCGCCCCCGATCCGCACCCCCTTGCCGCGCAGTACCGAGGGAGTGCCGCTGGACACGCGACGCGTTCCGGAGGTAGGTGAGCTGGTGGTCGCACCAGTCGTTGCGCTGTCGCGCGGCACGACGGGGGGGCGCATCGGAATAGGGGCACGCGCGGTCGTCGACGGGGCGGCGCCGCCCCGTCGGCTCATCAGCGTCGAATGCACCTGGGCCACGCTCGGTCGTGCCGCCGGGTCTGGCACCAGCATCCGCTCGACGAGGTCGATGACCGACGTTGGGGCCCGGCTGGGGCCGAGCTTCAGCGGCTGTCCGTGCAGCACGGCGATCGCGGGCTCGTGGTGGGCGGGGTCGAAGGGCGGCATGGCACCGGTGAGGTACTCGGCGTAAATGAGCCCCAGGGCAAAGATGTCAGACGCCTCGGTCAGCTCGCCCGGCGCAGCGCTGCCCTGGATGTAGCGCACCAGTTCGGGCGAGTAGTAGTTCATCGTCCCCACAATCTCCTCCGGCGGTGGCGGGCTACCGACGATGTAGGAGCTGTCGAAGTCTATGAGCTTGGTGGTGTAACCGAGCTCTGTGCGCTTGATCAGCACGTTGCTCGGCTTGAGGTCGCTGTGCACAATCCGCAGGTCGTGCAGAATTTTCAGGCTGTGCGCGACGGTCTTCAGCAGCACCAGCTGGGTGGGAAAGTCGAGGGAGGCGACGTCGCGCGTCTGCAAGCCGGCCACGTCGACCTTCTCGGTGACCTTGTAGTACTTCGCACCGATGCGGAAAAAATCAAGCGTGGCGATGAGGTTACCGCCGTAGGTGGTGAGCGGCGCCATCGCGGCTTGGACGCCGCGGTGGTGCGCCTCGAACGCCGCGCAGCGCGCCCGTTTCTTCGCCTTGATCCGCTCGCTGCCCGGCGCGTCGGCCTCTGGGTAGGTGGGGCTGAGGAAACGTTTGATGAAAAAGATCCGGCCGCCGCGCTCGGCGAAGCTCCATTCGGAGAGGCCGGCGCCGACTACGCGGAAGTCCTCAAGCATCCGGTAGCCGTTCAGCACGTCGCCGGCCCGGAACACGTCACTGCGGGTCACTCGTCCTCCTCACGGCCCAGATAGCGCTCGTACTCGGGCTTGTACGCCGCCCACAGCGACGTCTGCACCGCTGCATGGCGGCGGCGCGCCTCGGCGACCGCATGCTCCGCGCGGCCCACCTCGGACTCGAGCTCGTCGAGCGGGACGACGCAGCGCTGCTCGATCTCCGCCGTCCGTGTGGCGAACAACTGGCGGAACTCCCCATGATCCGCGCCGACGCCGAGCACGGCCATCGCGGCGTCGTCGCCCGTGACCGCGGCGATGCGCTGCTGGAGGAGCCGTGACCAGGACCCGGAGTCGTTGGAGTCCTGCAGCGAAGCGAGGACGAGGTGCTCGAAGTGAATCGGGGTGCGCACGTAACCGAAGCACCCATCCGTGGCGGCCACCACGAGAAACGGCGCGGTGAGCTCGACCTGATGGTGGTGAACAATGAAGTCGGTGTCCGCAGACATCGCATTGCTCACCACTGAGTCCTGCCGCAGGTTCACCAGCGCATCGCCTCGATCGCGCAAGTCGTCGCGGGTGAGCTGGTGGGCCCCGGTCGCCGGATCGAAGACGTAGACGCGCGAGTCGCCGCTCCAAAAGGCGTGCCCGGCCCAGCGCCCCTTGCGAGGCTCGCGGCACTGCAGAGCCATCAACGCCATCGTCGTCGGCAGCGCCCGCAGCAGCCGCGACCGGAGGCCGCTCGTCGGCGCATTCAGCCCCGCCAGCGTGTCGGCGAGTGCATGCTTGACGCTGCGCCTCAAGTCACGCGCCGCTGCCGGGCCATCCAGGTTCCACTCTGGGTCGAGGAGCGCGAACATGCGCTCCTCGACGACGTCCCGAGCGACGCGGGAAGCGAGATAGGCACCGGTACGAGGCCCGTCCGGAGTCTTGTAGACGGTGCCGCCCGCGCCGCCCATGCCGTCGAAGACGCCCACCAGCCCAAGTTCGCGCCCGTCGCGGACGATCGGATCGGAGTCCTCGCCCTGGCCCGGCACCTTCCCGAGGTTGAAGCCGAAGGACAGAGTTGGGCCCGCCGGTGAATCCTCCAGCGCGGGCGAGGCCCACGCCGCCGACCGCCGGGCGCCCGTGACTCCTCGAACGGGCGGCTCACCCTGCCCGATCTCGGCGGTATCCAAACGCGCCGCACGCTCCTCCAACGCCCCGCTGTCGGCTGCCTCCAAGTCCTCGGTCGTCGCCTCGCCATCCTCGCTCGGCTCTCGGGGCCCACTGTCGGCTGCAGCGACGTCGGCCGTCGCCGTCCCCTCTTCGCCGCCGAAGACCCCGGGCTCCTGGTGCTCGGCCTCCTGCTGCTCTCTCACACGGAGTTGCCGATCGAGTCGATGATCGTGCCGTAGTCGACGTCGGACAGTCCGCCGCCGGCCTGCGACGGATGGTGGACGACGTTCTCCCAAACGCCGGAGATGTCGCTCCAACCGGGTCCGTCCGGCGCGAAGAGGATGAGGCGCTTGCTGCTCGAGCCGAGCGGGCCCTGCGGGTCCTCCCACAAGTCGGTGAGTGCGCTGAAGTCGGCGGGCACACGCCCGGCGAGCGCAGGCGGGAGCACGGAGGCGTCCAGAGAGTGCGCCGGCTGGTCGGTCCACACCACGATGACCTGGCGGCGACGGTCGCCGCGCGTCGTCCACTGCGATGTGACGGCCAGCGCGACGGCCTCCAGACCGGACTCGGGCGCGTCGCCCCCGCCCTCGGCGACCAGGCCGTTGACGAAGCCGCTGAAACCCGTCTCCTCGGCCGGCAACTCGAAGAACGGCGACTCCTGTAGCGCCGCCTCGCCGTCCGCGACGATGTCACGGAACGCGACAACGCGAACCCGCAGCTCGTCGATGGTCTTCCCCTTCGCCGTGAGGTTCGACTGCACGTCACCGTAGAAGCGCAGAGCGTTTGCCTTCACCTGGTCGAGGATCGGCGTCATGCTGCCGGTGACGTCGACGCAGAAGACAATGTCGACGGCGTAGCTCAGCCCGCGCGGCGCGGGCGGCGGGACGGCGAGGCCGGTCTGCTCCACCGCAGGTGCTGCGGGTGCGGCTGCCGCGGCCTCGGCGGGCGTCTCGGCCGGAGGATCGGGGATTGCGTCGGTCATAGCCACTCCAACAGTGCGGGAACGGGTCAGCCAGCCCGTCTACCCAGGCACCAGGAGAACAACCACGGCCGACGCGCACCCGAAGAACTAAACGACTTGGTGCGCGGTAGCTGACTGACCCAGTTCGATCTGGAAGTGGCCGTGTGGGGCGATCATGATTGTGACGTCAAGATGGGCCCGCGCCGCAATGGCGCCGGGCAGCATAGCCATACAGGTTCCGGCCACCTATCGCGGGTACCCGCTGCCATCCGCAGGCGCCTGCCGCCAGCGGCGTCATACCACGAGCCAATAACCATCCACAATGGACATTCATCCGTCACGCCACCGACGTAACAAAAGTACTACCAGTAGTGTCGCCGCCCGGCAACGGGCCGTCCGAGCGAGCCGAGGAGGAACAGCGCCGCGCCGATCACGATGAGGATCACGCCGATAATCGTGAGGATCATGACGTGGAGGAAGAAACCGAGCAACAGCAGGATAACGCCGAGGATGAACATACGTGCCTCCACTCATCATCCGGGCACTTCCGCTACCCTGCGCGTCTGCCGATAACCCTGGCGGCCGCATCACGTTCTTGGCAGCTGTCGTGGGCGTTTCGGCGCAGCTGGTCCGGGCACGCAACTACCGACCGTGTCGGTGCTATCCGCATCGGCGTCATCGACCGCCCACGGGAGGCATGATGAGTTTCCAGGACAAGGCCCAGCACAAGGCCGAAGAAGCGAAGGGCGCCGTCAAGGAAAAGAGCGGTGACCTGACTGACGACGAACGACTCCAGGCCGAAGGCCAGTCCGAGCAGACCTCCGCGAACGTCAAGCAGGCTGGGGACAAGGTGAAGGACGCGGCCCGCAACGTCAAGGACGCCCTGAGCTGACCTGGCGACAGCCCTGAATGGATTGTGCGCAGCGCGTCGAGGCACGCACGCCGTGCTGCGCACAAGCCGGCCCCGCCTCGAACGACGCCTTTCCTCGCTCATCGGCAGAGCGTTGCGACGCAGGGCCGTACCGCCCGAACCGCTCGGAGACCGTGTGATCCTGATACTGGACCGGGTTCTTCTCCCGGTGGTGATCGCGTCCCGGTCGGTTAGCGATCGCAAGTGTTCCGGGAATGGCGTCGCTGATGGCCCTGGATACGGTGTGGTCCGTTCTCTGGAGATGATCAGCATCGGACCACGGTCGGGGGTGGTGCTGTCGACCTTCGCCTCGGTCCGCGGGTTGAGGTGGGCGGTGCGCCGCGCCGCAAGGTGGTTTGCGCCAACTTCCATCACAGGGAGGCGTCTGTCGCCTCCATGCGATGGAAGTTGGGAGCTGTCAGGCGGCCTTCGTGGCTTGCCGCAGTGCAATCTCCGGTCCGTCAGTCACCTGCGACGAGAGCTCGACCTCCCGCGGGCATATCCGCAGAAGTGGGCATTACGCCACCGGGGACTCGGGCTACAAGCCGACCCTACGCATGTCTGACCGAAACCACACCCGCGCATCAGCGGTTGGGCGTCAAACCACGTGCGTCGGCGGTTCTGGCTACGTCCGGGTCGAGCAGGGCGGTTCTGAGTTGGTTCAGGGATCGCTTCAGGAGCCGGGAGACGTGCATCTGTGAAAGGCCGAGTTCGGCAGCGATCCGGCTTTGGGTCATCTCGTCGGAGAACCGCATGGTGAGGATGCGTCGCTCCCGTAGCGGCAACGCCGCGAGGAGCGGCCCGAGCGCCAGGTGGTCGTCGACCTTGCCGTAGTGGGGATCAACGGCGCCGATGAGGTCGATGAGCTCGGTGCCGTCGTGGTCGGAGGCGGACTCGTTGAGCGATGGCAGCCGGTACACCTGGCCGGCGCTGACTGCGGCCTGCAGTACGTCCATGTTGACGCTGAGGTGGTCGGCGAGCTCGACCGACGTCGGTGGCCGGCCACGCAGTTGCGTGAGGTGGCTGGTAGCGGCCGGTATCTCGAGGAGGAGTTCCTGAGCGGCCCGGGGCACCCGCATCGCCCATGTGGTGTCCCGGAAGTGCCGTTTGAGGGCCCCGACGATGGTCGGGACGGCGTAGCTGACGAACAGGGTGGTCCGGTTCGGGTCGTAGCCGTCGACGGCCAGGACCAGCGCCAGCGCGGCGACCTGTCGCAGGTCGTCGTGGCGTTCCCCGCGACCGGTGTAGCGCCGCGCGAGTCGTCCGGCCAGCGGCAGGTTGTCCTCGATGGCTCGGGCTCGCAGGACATCACGGTCAGGGTGCCCGGCCGGCAGCCGGCCACGTGCACGCAGCAGGTGCTCCGTTGCTCCCGGCGGGCCGGCGCGGAGGCTGTCCGCTCTGTGGGCCGTGGTACCGACCGCGGTTGCCCGCCGCGCCGGACGATCGGCAATCGGCCGTGGTGTTGGTTCGGTCGCCGGCTGTGGCGTGAGGATCGAGGTTGGTGTGGCGAGCACGGTCATGGTTCCACGCCCATCAGGGGGACATGCCGGAGATGCCGGCAGTGGCGGCACCTCTGTTGAAGCGCCGGACGTCACTGGTCGTGACCGCGAGGTCCAAGCGGCAGCAGAAGGGTGGGTCAATCCGCAGGTTGAAGGGTGCGCAGATGCGGGAATCGATCCTGGTCTCCTACACTACGCCGGTCTACGTCGTCCTCAGGCACGTCGCAGCCGTCCACATGCCCGGGGCCCGGCTGTCGTCTTCCGGCAGCGCTTATCGGGCCGAGAGCGCGTAGGGTGAGGTCGTCGCTCGGGATCCCGGTGGCTGTCGGCTCCGCCGCCGTCGGTTCGTTCGTGAGCTGACTAGGGTAGGTTGAACCTGCACGTGTCCGGCCTCGAGGCGGTGTTGCCGGGCGTCCACCTGGTGGCGTACCTGGCCGCGGTGCTGCTGGTGCTGTTATGGGTCAAGGCGCTGCGCTGCCACCCGGCACGGCCGCACGAACCGTTGGGGTATCGGAGGCGGCTCTCATGATCTCGTCGTTGACGCTCGGACGTCCGGATCGAGCGGTCTGGTGAGCATGGACCGCAGGATGCGGCTGTGGAGCCTCGCCGCGTCGTACGCGGGAGTCGGACCGGTGACAGTCGAGCACGTGTGCGCCGCGGCGATCGCCGCGACCGCGACTGATGGTGCGGCCATCGCCGTCGCCCTCGCCGCCACCCCACACGAGACGATCTACAGCAGCGACCGGATCGTCTCCGAGGCGGAGGAGCTGAGCCTGACCTTCGGCGAGGGTCCGTGTGCCGACGCGCTCAGGGGTGACCTGATACTGGTCCCCGATCTGCGCAGCAGCCAGTGCATGGCTCGATGGCCGGTCTACGCGCCGGCTGCGGTGGAAGCCGGGATTCGCGCCGTCTTCGCGCTGCCGTTGCAGGTCGGCGCGATCCGGCTCGGCGTCCTGGATCTCTACCGCGGCGAACCGGGTGACCTGGACCGGGAGCAGCTGCTCGACGCGCTGGTGCTGGCGGATGCGGCATGCGCGTTGCTGCTCGACTCCAGCGAGCGGGACGCGCCGCAGGTGCCGGGACGTATCCCCGAGCCGTCCGGCCTGCAGCATCCGGAGGTGCACCAGGCGACAGGCATGGTCAGCGTGCAGCTCGGGCTGTCGGCGGCGCTCGCCCTGACCTGGCTGCGTGCTTATGCGTACACCCACGACCGGCGGCTGCGCGACGTCGCCGGCGACGTGGTCGCCCGCCGCCTACGATTCAACCCCGACGACACCGCACGCGGCAGCCCACCCGATGGCAGTCGATCCGATGACAGCTGAGAGCTCAAGCCGACCGTGTTTTCCGGTTGGTTCAACGCCGCAGGTGGCCGGCAGGCCGACGGCATTACGCTTGACAAGGGTGCTTGAGATGGCCGAGACCGCGCTAGCCGACGTGCTCGTCGAGATGGCAGACACGCTCGTCGACGACTTCGACGTGATCGATTTCCTGCACGTACTGACCGAACGATGCGTGCAACTGCTGGACGTGTCGGCCGCCGGGATCCTGCTCACCGATCAGCTGGAGACCCTGCAACTCGTGGCGGCCTCCTCGGAGCGGACCCGGCTGCTGGAATTGTTCCAGCTGCAGACCGACCAGGGACCCTGCGTCGACTGCTTCAACACCGGACAGCCGGTCTCGGTGCCCGACATCCGTTCCGCCGGCCGCTGGCCCCGGTTCACGGCCGCGGCCGCCGAGGTCGGTTTCGTCTCGGTCCATGCCCTGCCGATGCGCCTGCGCGCCGAGGTCATCGGGGCGTTGAACCTCTTCGGCGTCGAACCCGGCACGCTCGACGACGGCAAGTTGCGTGCCGGCAAGGCCCTCGCCGACGTCGCCACCATCGGGCTGCTGCAACAGCGCGCCATCCGCCACCGCGACATCCTCACCGACCAGTTGCAGACCGCGCTGAACAGCCGGGTCCTCATCGAGCAGGCCAAGGGCGTTCTCGCCGAACGCCTGCACGTCGACCTCGACCAAGCATTCGCCCTGCTACGTCATGCCTCCCGCAACCGCAACCGCCGCATCTCCGAGCTCGCGCAGGCCGTCGTCGACGGCACCGAACAGATCCCCGGGGCTCCCGAGCCGAAACCCCCGCGCTGACCGACGCCACCTGCGAGGTCGCCGGCCACAAATGAATCCGGCCACACAAATGAATCGAGGGTGCCCTCATGAGTTGGAGGGCCGAGACGTGGCGGCGGGCCCGGGCGCACCGGACGCTCGCCGGGCAACGCCATGCCCTCGCGTCCTGGGTGATTCGGGCGGATAGGCGTAGGGTGACAGTTGCTGCTCCAGACCCCGGTGGCTGACAGTCCATCGCTGATGGACGCGTCCCACCGATCGAGGTCATCGCATGCCGTACGTGTGGATCGTCGTCGCTGTCTTCGTGTTCCTGCTCCTGTTGTCGCTCGCCGTGCGGGTCGCCAAGCAGTACGAGCAGGGTTTGCTGTTCCGGCTCGGCCGGGCTGCGGCGGCGGCCGTCGTGTCGCTGGATCCCGTGCAGCCGAACGGAAAGCCACTGCCGGTGAGCCCGGCATGACGACCAAGGGAACTCTCCTGGCGCAGGACGACGCCGCGCCGCGGGCCGCGGCGCCCGGGAGCGACTATGCCGACCTGCTGCATCGGGTCAAGGCAGCCGGCCTGCTGCGGAGGCGATACGGGTACTACCTGATGAAGATCGCGGTGACCGGCGCGCTCTACGTCGCGGCGTGGGCCGTCTTCGCCGTGCTGGGTGACTCGTGGTGGCAGCTCACCGTCGCCGCGCTCCTCGCCGTGATGTTCACCCAGATCGGCTTCCTGGGCCATGACGCCGGGCACCGGCAGATCTTCCGCTCGAGGTGGGCAAACGACCTGGCCGGCCTCCTGCTCGCCAACCTGGCTGTCGGGCTGAGCTACGGCTGGTGGGTCGACAAGCACAATCGCCACCACGCCCACCCCAACCAGGAGGACCGGGATCCGGACCTCGACATCGGCGCACTGGCGTTCACCGCCGGGCAGGCCCGCGCCAAACGCGGCCCGGTGACCCGGTTCATCGCCCGCCGCCAGCGGTACCTGTTCTTCCCACTGTTGCTGCTGGAGGCGCTGCAACTGCACGTCTCCAGCGTGCGGGCCCTGGCCGGTCCCCGGCTGCGGCACCGGTTCCGGGAGACGTTGCTGCTGCTCCTGCACGTCGCCGGCTACCTGGCGGCGGTGCTGTTGGTGCTGTCCCCGCTCAAGGCGGCCGTGTTCATCGTGGTGCAGCAGGCGCTGTTCGGCCTGTATCTGGGGTGCTCGTTCGCGCCCAACCACAAGGGCATGCCGGTGCTCCCCGTCCACGGCCGGACCGACTTCCTGCGCCGACAGGTGCTCACCGCGCGCAACGTCCGCGGAAGTTGGCTCGTCGATTCCGCCCTGGGCGGCCTGAACTACCAGATCGAGCATCATCTGTTCCCGAGCATGCCCCGGCCGAATCTGCGCCGGGCGCAGGCCCTTGTGCGGTCGTTCTGCCGGCAGCACGACGTGTCGTACTGCGAAACCACCCTGCTGCGCTCCTACGCGCAGGCCCTGCAACATCTCCACGACGTCGGCCGACCACTGCGCCGGCTGCGCGCCGAGCGTGGCCCGTGCCCGCCACAGCGCGGCACTGCGGCACCATTGCAGTGACGGCAGAACAAAACGGCAGCGCATCCGGTACCCGATCCACGGCCCACCGAGACCGGCGAGGCACCTGAGGAGCGCAGCGCATGGAGTTCGACGTAACGGTCGAGAGCCCGAAGGGCACGCGCAACAAGTACGAGGTAGATCGGCGCACCGGCCGGCTCCGGCTGGACCGCACCCTGTTCACCGCCACCCAGTACCCGGAGTACTACGGCTTCATCGAGCACACCCTCGGCGAGGACACCGACCCCCTCGATGCTCTCGTGCTGGTCCGGGAACCCACCTTCCCGGGCTGCCAGATCCGCTGCCGGGCGTTCGGCATGTTCCGGATGCTCGACACCAAAGGCCCGGACCCGAAGGTGCTGTGCGTCCCGATCGCCGACCCGCGCCTGGCATACCTGGTGGACCTGCCCGACCTGGAACGGTTCCACAAACTTGCCGCGGATCTTGTTCACCACCAGGGTCGCCGCGGCCTCGGCCTGTTGTCGGTGGCGATCGCGTGTCACGGCTGCGTCGGGCCGAGGATGTGACGTCCGGCAGTGGCGTCGAACAGGCGTCAGGCGAAGGTGTCGCTCCAGACGGCAGCGGGCAGAGGTGTCCTTCCTCGGCGAGCACGGCAACCTGCCGGTGGGGGTGGCGCCCACCATCACCGAAGGTGAGCGGTCCGCGACGCGGTTGGTTATACCGGGTTGGCTTCGGCGGGCGAGCCGACCAGGACCGGGAACGACCCGGTGGCCTGCAGCGCCTCACGCACGATTCCATGCGGATTGGCCAACCGCAGGGCGGCATGACATCTGTCGGCCAGTTCGTGCATCCGCAGCAGCGTTCCGATCGCGCTGGCGTCCAGGAGCCGGACCTGGTCGAGATCCACCACCAGGTGGCCCGGACGTTCGGCCAGCGCGTCGCGGACGGCAACCGCAAGCACGTCACGGGTGGCATAGTCGAGTACGCCCGCCACGCTGACCCAGACCTCGCCGTGCCGCACCCGACGGCACACTGCGAAATCCCGCGACGCGCCGATCAGGAGCGTCGACCGTCCACGTGTCGCCATGACCGCCGACGAGCGCGACGGCGTTTCGGCGTCCATACCGACATCATCACCGCGATCGGCCTGAACCGCCACCCGGGCGGGTACCGCGCAGCACCCGATGATCGTTACGTATAGGCCCAGTGCCGCAGCCGTGGAAACATGGGATGAGATCCCCACGGGGAATCCGCTCAGGTGACACGGGCGGAGCGCTGCTTTGTGACGGTGATGTCGAGCCGGATGGGCAGGTCGGGGACACCGAGGGCGTGGCGGGCATGGGGAAGCGCGTTGGCTTCGATGTGCCGGCGTAGCGCGGCCAGGTCGGCGTTGCGGTCGGTGTTGACGGTGACGGCCAGCTGCGGGTTGGTCGGTTCGCCTACAAGGTGGGTTCGGGTGGAGTGCACGCCTCGGTAGCTTTCGATCTCGCCGGACAGCGCGTCGCCCAATGCTGTGGAGGTGAGGGTAGTACGTCCGGCGGAGTGGTCTCCTGCCACGGTGATGTCGGCGAGCCGGCCGGTGGAGAACAGGATGGTGAGCAGCCAACGCAGACTCAACAGCGCGATGACGACCGCGACCACGGCCACGGCTGGCCACACCCAGCCGCCGTGCGCGCCGATGAAATGGCTGACGCTGTTGTCCAGCAGCTTCCGGTGCGCCGCATGGTCGCCGAAGACGCCGGCGCCGAGGAGGATGCCGGAGACGCCGAGGGCCAGCAGGAGCAGCCCGAGGATGGCCAGTGCGGCGCGGTTGACACGGTCGGCGTGCATCAGCGCCCCCTGGTGGAGATCTGGACGACCAACTTCGGCGGACGACGCAGGTCAAGGGCGTCGAGGCGGGCCCGCGCAGCGCGGGTGGCGCTCTCGCGAATCGAGGAGGCCGACGACGGCTCGCGTGCGACGGCGTGCGCGTGCACGCGGATGCGCCGGCGCCGGACGGTGACCGCAGTACGGTCGATGCCGTCGACCTCGGTGACCGCGGTGCGGACGGCTTGCGCGACGCCGCGGCGGGTGTAGGCGGTGTCGATGGCCGGGTCTTCGCTGTCGGTGACCAACCTGGCGGGGCGGCGCGGCTTGAGCTCTGCGGCCAGGAGGGCCAGCCCCAGTAGGCACAGCAGCAGGCAGATGCGTCGGACGCTGCCGGCGTCCCAGGTGGTGCGCTGGGCCCACCGGTAGGTGGCGTGCCAGTCGATCACGGCGGGCCGGCGCCCGGTCCAGTCGGCGATGAGGTCCGCGACGACTATCATTGCGACTGCGATCAAGGTGAGGCTGACGACCAGGGCTAGCAGGCGGTTGAGCAGTTTCACGGCGGCGCTTCCCTTCGCCTCTACCGCGCCCGCGACGGTGGGATCTCGGTAACCAGGTCGGTAACCACGATGCGTGCCTCGGCGACGGTCAGCCCGGTCAGGGCGGTCAGCCGGTCGCGTACGTGTTGGCGGACAGCGGCGGTGACCTGCGGCACCGACGCCGGCCAGCGCACGCTGATCACCAGCTCGATGAAGGCGACATTCCCGTCGACCTGGGCGGATGCCTTGGGCAGGCCGGTGAGGTCAGTCTGCCGGAAACCGAGGTGCTCGGCACCGGGTATGACCTGGCCGAACATGCGGGCCGCCGCGGCGCCGGCGTCAGCTGTTTCCAGCACCGCGCGGGAGGCCAGCTTCGCCACGACCGTGTCGGCGATGGTGATCGACCCGGGTACGGTGTCGTCGGCCCGGCCGGGGGCTTCTTCTACCGTCGGGGGTTGGGGGTCGACGGTCATCGTCTACCGCTCCGATTGGCGCGGTAGCTACCCAGGTCCACCTCGCCGCTGAGCACCTTGGCGGCGCCGAAGCCGAGCGCGGCGAACAGCGCCACGATCAGCATCTGACCGAAGCTGCCGAAGGCCAGCGCGAATCCCAGCGCCATGCCCACCGCAGTGCCGAAGACGATATGGTTCATGTCTCTCACATCCTGTGGAAACGGCAAGGATCGGCTAGCAGACCCGTGCCGATCGGCGGCGGCATCGTCGCGACAGCGCCCGGATCAACCGGACCACCAACGGCCGACGACGCACGACGATCACCCGCACCCGGTCGAACGCCTCCGGCGGACCGGCGTGGTCGAGCCGCGCTAGGCCGGCGATGAAGACAGCGGCGTCGCCGCCGCGGTCGGGATGATGGGCCCGGATGAACGCGCGGCGCGCCCGCCACTGCTGTTCCTCGTTCACTGATCCTGTTCGCTGACTGTGATCGGAACTTTCCCAGCCGAACGGTCCAGCTCGGGGGCAGCCGGGTCAGTCAGGTCGGCGATGATCACGTCGATGCGTCGAGCGGGCGCGAGCACTCGCAGCGCGTGGCGGATCTGCACGGCGACCTCGACAGCGGGCACGCCCCACCGCGCGCGGACCTGAACTTCCAGCACGTACGGGTCGACCCGCACGCCGTAGACCCGCCGACCAGGCAGATACGTGGCCGGTCCACCCGGTCGGCTGCCGTACAGGTCGTCCACACCCGGGCAGGCCCGCACCGCAACGGCCACCGCGTCGACGTCGACACCGTCGACGATCGCTGCCGCAGCCTGCCGGGTACGGACGGACGTGCTCATGACACCCGCGACTCGTCCTGGCCTTCACCGGACTCGGGTAGGTGGACGTCGTCGACGTTGATGTTGACCTCGACGACCTCCAGGCCGGTCATCCGCTCGACAGCCTGTTTGACGTTGCGCTGGATGCCACGTCCGAGATCGGCGATGCTGACCCCGTACTCCACGACAATGTCCAGGTCGACCGCTGCCTCGCTCTCACCGACCTCGACGCCGACACCTTGAGCGACGTTGGGCCCGGTGCTGCCCGGAATCCGCTCCCGGATCGCGCCGAACGCGCGGCTGCCGCCGGCGCCCATGGCGTGCACGCCACCGATTTCCCGGCAGGCGATGCCAGCGATTTTCTGTACCACACCCTCGGCAACGCTGATCTTTCCTTCCTCGGTGGTCAGCCGGCTCTTCCGGGCCGGACCGGTGACTTCCGTGCTGCGGGGTGCCGGGCTCGTCTCGGCGGGGGTGTCGGTTCGTGCCACGGTCTGGGTCATGGAACTGCGCTCCTCGGTGATCGAGGTCGACGAAGACGCCGGCCAAGGCGGTGGCCGCTCAGGCCCGCCACGGCATCGGCGCCGCGTGGGCCCTTGCATGGTTAGACACCCCGGGCGTCGAAACGTCGCGCCCCTGGCCACCGGTTTCTTCGCCGACCACGGGGCATAACGTGCTCATGGACCGCCGTTCCAGCACCGCTTGATGGTGAGCGCGAGACGTTGCCGGGTCTATTGCCAGGTTTACCCGCCACGTTTCACTTGGCCACCGCCCAGCTACCCGGGAAAGTATGGAACCCGCGATCGACGACGCCTACCTGGTTCGGCGCGCACGCGAGGGTTATCTCGACGCCTACCAGGTACTCGTCGAACGCCACGGCCCGCGCGCCTACCGGGTCGCCTTGAGGCTGTTGGGGAACCGCGAGGACGCCGAGGACGTCACCCAGGACGCGCTCCTGGCCGCGTGGCAAGCCCTGCCCACCTTCCGAGCCGAAAGCAGCTTCGCCACCTGGCTGTACCGCATCGTCACCACCCGCGCCCTGAACAAGAGCACCCGCACGGCGCGGACCGAAACGCTCAACGCAATGCCCGAGCCGGCCGACCCGGCACACGGACCGGCAGAACAAGCCGAACAGGACCTGATCGCCGCCGCGGTCACCGAGGCCATCGACGCGCTGCCCACCGCGCAGCGCCTCGCACTGATCCTGCACCAGTTCGAGGGGCTCAGCTACAGCGAGATCGCCGAGATCACCGGCAGCACAGTCGCGGCGGTCCGTAGCCACCTCTACCGCGCACGGCGCACACTTGCCACAACGCTGCAGGACTGGAGGTGACGACACCCCGATGAGCAACGAAGTACCGCACGGCGATCCCGGCGCCGACCCGGCGCCGCTGCTGCGCGCCCCCGGCGGTCGGCTGGCCTGCGGAGCCGACATCGACGACCTCCTCGAGCAGGCCGCCGATCGCAACGCCACCGAGTTCGACGCACACCAGGAAGACTGTCCCCACTGCAGGGCTGCCCTGACCGAGCTCGGCGACCTGTGGACCCCGATCCTCGCCCTCGCCTCCATCCCGATCACCGCGCCGCCGGCCCTGACCGCCACCGTCATGCGCCGCCTCGCCCAGCTGCTCCACGACGTCTGGTACACCCTGGAGCCGACCGGCGCCGGCAGCATCCGGGTGGCCGCCCGCACCGTGGCGGTCCTGGCCCGTAGCGCCGCCATGCGCGTACCAGGCGTAAGCATCGCCTTCGGTCGCAGCACCCACGAGCCACTGGCGACCCTGACCGACACCGCCACACGGCACCACCGCTATCCCCACACGGCCGTCGGCATCCTCGGACAGACCGCCGCCATCGAACTCACCCTCGCCGTCACCTACGGCGAACCCATCAACGACGTCGCTCGGGAGGTGCAACGCCGCGTCATCAACGAACTCCGCGACGCCATCGGCCTGCACCACATCACGATCAACGTCACCGCAGACGACGTGGTCGGGCCATCATGAGGAGGCGACGGCCCGGCAACGCCCCGGCGTGGCATCCGCGGCATCGCCTTGGGGTGCGTTGTCGCGTGTCAACGGGACGGTCGGCGCTTGTGTCGGCGATCCCATCCGTCCGGGCCCTGCGGTCACGACCGGCCACTCCCAGCGCTGCAGTAGAAGATGCCGGTCCAGCCGGTATGTCTGCGGCATGTTTCGCAAAGGGCGTTGATCATCATGAGCCTTCCGTCCGGCCGTGGCCCGTCCGACGGTGTCTGCCCGCACCGTCGTAGCGCAGTGGGAGACACGCGAATGGAGGCACACCGATGAGTGAGATCCAGCAACCCGCGCCGTTGTCCGCTGAGGATGTGTTGTACGAGGCGGCCCGTGTGGCGTGTCTGGCCCCGTCGATCGAGAACTCCCAGCCCTGGCGCTGGCGCATCCGCGGCAACGCCCTCGAACTGCACGCGGACCGCTCCCGCCAGTTGACCGTCACCGACCCGGAGGGTCGGTTGATGATCGTCAGCTGCGGTGCGGTCCTGCACCATGCCATCGTCGTGCTCGCCGTCCTCGGGGCCGCAGCCACCGTCGAACGGATCGACGATCCAGCCGACCCGGACCTGCTCGCCAGACTGACGCTCACCGGCCCGCACCAGGTGACAGCCGACGACATGCGCCTGCATCATGCCCTGCGCACGCGGCGCACCGATCAGCGCCCATTCCTGGGCGTCCGGCCGCTACCGGACGCGGTGATAGACCTGCTGCGCCACACCACAGAACCGTTCGGGGTCAGCACGCACGCGTTCGACCCAGCACAGGTGGGCGTCCGGGCACTCGTCGCACGGTCAGCGGCGGCAGTCGAGCAACGCGACCTCGGCTACCAGGACGAGACTGACACCTGGCCAACCCACCGCATACCATCGACCCGCGACGGTGTGCCGGCGACAGCGGCCGTCCCGGCGGTGACACGGACCGGGCCGGCACACGACTTCGCTCCCGGCGCGACGCCGGGCCCGGCTCCCGGCCCCGGCGACGACCGGTACACCACCTACCTGGCGTTCGCGACCGCACACGACACCAGGGCGGACTGGCTGCGCACCGGGGAGGCGCTCAGCGCGGTCCTGCTCACCGCCACAACCATCGGGCTGGCGTCGTCGGCGATGAGCGATGTGGTCGAGGTCCCCGGTGCGCGGACGGTACTACGCGGGGCGATCGCACCAGCCGGGTATCCACAACTGACCGTCCGGCTCGGTGTCAACGAGAGCGCGCCCCCGGTACCGCCGGCATCGCGCCGCCCATGCGACGAGGTCATCGAAGTCATCGCGACGAGTTGACCCGCGTCGCACCGCAAACCACCCCCGTACGCATCGTGGCCGCCCATACGCGGCCGGCGGGAGATCGGCACGCCAACGGCCGGTTCCGCCCCCGCTACGGCCGTTCGATGATCTGATCGGCTCGCAGCCGCGGTGCGTGTGGCGCAACCCTTTCGGTCGGTTCGATCGATCCGAGCCGCAGGACGAGGTAGGGGCGGCCGAGGCCGGCGAGTAGTGCCCGCATCGCCTCATGGGTGGCGGCCACCTCGACGGTGGCGCTGAGCGGCAAGACCGACACACCCAGCTCGGTGGCGGTGAGCCAGCCGGCTGAGAGCGCTTCGCCGGCGCGTAGCCAGTCCAGGGGTTGGTCCTCGCGGCCGTAGACGATCGCGAAGACGGCGGCCTTGTCGTGTGCTGCGCTGATCGGCAGGTCGCCGTGGTGGCCGAAGTCTCGGCCGGGCACGGTCGTGCGGGGCGCGCGCTGCGGGATGGTGGCGTCTGGGATGCCGGTGCCGGCGGGTCGGGTGCCGCCGGTCCAGTATGCCAACTCTGCCTGCCACGCCGGATCGGCGGCCTCGACGCGTTGGGCCTGGCTGGCCGCGGCGGCGAGGTCGAGGAGCTGGTCCCGACGCAGGATGTGCAACCTGGTTCCTTCGGCCTCGACGCCGCGCCCAACCCCTCGTGCGGTCCTTCTGCCAGCAACACGACGTGTCGTACTACGAGACCACCCTGCTGCACTCCTACGCCCAAACCCTGCACCACCTCCACGACGTCGACCAACCACTACGCGCCACAACCGCAAGCAGAACCTCGATCAGGTCGAACCGGCGGTTTCGAACGCAGGTCATAAGGTGTTCGCCGGCTCGGCTGGGACATGCCGTCGCGAGGGCTCCCGGGCGCTGTGGCCGCCTTCGTTGTCCCACACGGTGCTTGGGTCGACGCCTTCACTGCGCTCGGCGGCCGGTGCGGTGCGGGATGCAGCGAGGATGGCCGCTGCGCGCAGGCGGTTGGTCGGATCGGCGGCCGTGGCCATCGCGGTGTCTGCGGTGGCGGCGGTGGCCTCGGGCGGCACGACGAGCAGGTCGATCTGGTCGCCGCGCTCGGTGGTGGCGATCAGCATGCCGGGGTCGACGGTACTGAACCAGCCGACCCGCACGACGCGGGTGCCAACCGCGAGGCGCCGGAAGTGGCCATCCCAGGTGCCGCTGTTGAGCATCAGCTGACGGATCGGTCCGTACCGTTCGTTCAGGGCGAGGATCAACCCCGGCAGTTCCGCCACCGGATCCCGGGAACGGGGCCACCACCCGCCGTCAAGGACAGCTCGACTTGCCCGCACCGCAGCGAGCGACATCCTCGGCTGGCTCGGTGGTCCCGGCGGAACGACTGTGACGCGTTGGGCGGCGGTGAACATGACTGGCCCCTCTCCCGACCTGCGGCTGCCACCGGAGGTGACCGGTGTAGAAACCTGCAGCTTCAATCAGCGTGACTCGGTTCGTGCTGCGCCGGCCGTGGTCCGTCGGCGGTCCATATCGGTCACCGGGGTCTGGAGTACCCAAAACCAACTCTACGCCTGCAACACGCCGACAAACGCGGCCGCCTGCGCCGCGATACCGACGGTGCTGCTCGCACGGAGAACGAGCAGCACCGTCGACCGCTCAGCGCCCACGGTCAGTGGGAGAGGATCATCCGCAAGGTAACGACCTGGCGCAGGCATCCGCCGGGCGTCGAACTGGACCTCGGAGATGTCCACGACGCCCGGGGATGCCTGCGCGATGGTGCTGTGCCGGCCGTAGGCGGCACCGAGGACGGCGACCACCGTGGCCAGCACCTCGCGGGCCAGTTCGAGCAGGCGGCTCAGCTTCGCCGAGTCGTGCGGGCGGTCGCCGGCGAACGTGGCCCGGCGCATGGCCATGAAGTTGCAGTACACCGGCCGGGCAGCCGACGAGGAAGTGGATGGCGCCGCACGCGGCCAGGTGCGCCTGCTTACCGGGTCATCCGCTCCGGTTCGGTGCGTACCCCGTCCGGCCGCATACAGTGACGGCATGTACGAGCTGGACGCGGTGCCGGACGCGGAACAGGTGTGGTGTGTCGGGGCGGTGGTCCTCGACGCGCAGGGGCGGGTGTTCCTCCAGCGGCGCGGGCCGGACCGGTCGCTGTTCCCCGGGTGCTGGGACCTCGTGGCCGGGCACGTGGAGCCCGGCGAGACGTTGCGGGAGGCGCTCGCGCGGGAGATCACCGAGGAGACCGGATGGACCCTGCAACGGGTCGTGCGGGATCTCGGCGTGGTCGTCTACACCGGTGACGACGGGGTGCAACGCCACGAGGTGAGCTACGTGGTCGAGGTCGGCGGGGATCTCACGGATCCGAAGCTGGAGTGGGACAAGCACACGGAGTACGCGTGGTTCGGCCGGGCGGAGCTGCCCCGGATTCTGCAGAACAGCCCGCCGTTCGACCAACTGCTGCACGACACCGTGGCCCGCGCGCTGCGGCCCTAGGCGCCGACGGTGAGGGTGACCAGGCCGAGCAGTACCGTCGCGGACACCAGGAGCTTGACCCGCAGCTGCCCCTCGGCGAGGAGCCTGCCGCCGGCGAGCACGACCAGCACGACGCTGACCTCGCGGACCGGCGACACGACGCTGGCCGGTGCGAGCCGCAACGCGTACAGGAACAGCAGATACGGCACCGGCATCAGGGTGCCGGCGGCCACGATCAGCCACCGGCACTCCCGCCACAGCCGGCGTACCTCGTGCCGGTTGCGGACGGCCACCGGCGCGAGCAGCACGACGCGGCCGGCGTCGTCGACCACGTTGAGCAGCAGCGGGGAGATCGCCAGTGCGCCGACCGCGTGCTGGTCCCACAGCGTGTAGGCGGCGATCGCCACCCCGGACAGCAGGGCGTAGGCGAGGCCGGACGCGGGGGCGGGCCGGTCGCCGGACGTACCTGGTCGCCCGAGCAGGCCGAGGGTCATGACGCCTGCGGCGACGGCGAGGAGGCCGACGACGCCGAGGGCGCTGGGCACCTGCCCGAGCAGCACGACGCCGCCGAGCGTGGCCAGGATCGGGCCGGTCCCCCGGGCGATGGGGTACACGAAGGACAGGTCGCCGTTGCGGTACCCGTACTGCGTGAGCATGAAGTAGCCGAGGTTGATCAGGATGCTGCCGGCCATGAACACGACCTGCGTCCCGGTCGGGTGCAGTGCCGCGCTGCCGGTCAGCACCAGCACGATCGGGCCGTAGGCGAGCAGCGAGCCGAGCGATGCCAGCCAGACGAACGCCGCGGGGTCGTATCGCGAGAGGCGTTTGCTCAGCAGGCTCCAGCACGCGTGGATGACCGCCGCGGTCAACGCCAACGCGATAGCAAGAAGATCCACTGCGCCCTTTCTGGCGTGGCACGCCGCTGCCGGCAGGCTCACTGTAGTGCGCTGCGCCTGCTGTCGATTTCCACCCCGGAGATCACATACTTCCCCGAACTCGCGGCGATCAGGAGGCCGGGGCGGCCGGGTTCGTCCTCAAGGATGCCCCGGCCAACGACCTCGTCAGCGCCGTCGGCATCACCGCCCGCGGCGGTGTGTGGCTCGATCCCCGCGTCGCCGGCCGGGTCATGGGCACCCTCCGGCGGCGGCCCGGCGCAACCGACCCCGCCCGCTCGGTCGAGCCGTTGAGCGAGCGCGAGCTGGAGGTGCTCCGCCTGGTGGCCTCCGGGGCCAACAACGCTGAGATCGCGGAATGGCTCTTCCTGGCCGAGCGCACCGTCAAGGGCCATATCTCGGCCATCTTCCTCAAGCTCGGGGTCCGCGACCGCGCCGCGGCCATCATCCGCGCCTACGACGCCGGCATCGTCGTGTCCGCTCCTGACGGACTCCGGCCGGGCAGCGCTGGTCCGGACCTACCCACCTTGTCTTCAGCGACGACGTGCCGGCCGGGGTGGAGCGCACCTGTCAGCCCCCGGCCCGCTGGGCCCTCAGCACGGGTTGCGAGCCGTTCCGGAGGTACGCAGGCTGTCGCCGGTGATGAGGTCGCCGTTGATGTACACCTCCAGCTGCCAGGTCGTCGACGCCGTGCTCAGCGTGTGCTGGCCGCCCCAGTCCGGCGGTACCGTCCCGGAGAATCTCGTCGAGCCGTCACCACTGATGTAGTAGCCGTAGCTCGAGCCGTCATGCGACACCCACCCATGTGGGTCGAATCCGGCCGGGGCGTTGTGCAGGGTACCCGTGATCGTGACCCCCCAGCCGCCCCCACCGCGGCAGAAGGCCGTCGCCGTCGCACTCAGGTACGGCGCGGTGCGGGTCGTGGCGCTGGGCAGCGGCGGACCGGGCGACGGCCGGCCGGTGGTCACCGCCGGACCGGGCGTGACGGGCCGGGGTATCGATGTGGTCTCCGGCCGTGCGCTGCTCTTGGCCGGGACGGCGGACGGCGGCGCGGCCGCGACGGATGGTGCCGTCGACGGCGCGACCGACGGCAACCCGACGGGCTCCGGCAACCGCACCCAGTGCGTCGGCGACGGTTCCAGCGCCACCGGCCGCTCGGCCCCATCCTTGCGAACCACCCACAACACCACGGCGACCAGCACCAGTGCCACGACGGCGGCCACAAGCACCAGTCGACCCGGTCCCGGCTGACGGTGCTTCGCACCCACCGGCGCAACGGGCGCAACCGCCGGTTCCAATGTGGATGGTTCGGCTGGACGTTCTGGCAGCAGCACGCCGCAGTCAGGATTGACGCAGTACGGGCTGCCGGGCTCGACAGGCTCATCACAGGCTGGACACAGCATCAGACTCCTTCGCCGTCTTGACGAGGGATGTAAACACATCGTGCAGACAGGTAAGATATGCGGGTGACGGTAACCTGCACCGCTTGCGGGCTGGCGGACGACACAGGTAGCGCCTACTGCCTCGATCCAGCGTGCGGCGCCCGGCTACCCACCGTTGGCCCGGCCGCCGACCCCGCACCGCAGCCGCAGGAGGACACCGCGACCCCACAGCCGGCCGGGGCGCCGCGGTCGCCGGTCGCACCCGATCTGCCAGCCGTGACCGATCAGTCAGAAACAGCCCCGTCGACGGGCGGGCCGGAACTCCCCGCCGAGCCGGCCACCGCCATCGCCACTGCTGATCCCGTCGCGCCGAGCCCTGCGCGGTCGAGCGGTTCCCGGCGCGCCCGCCTGCGGAGGACCCAGCCGACGGACGCACCGGAGCGACGTCCCGCGCTGGCGAGGTTGACTGCCTTCGCCGCAGGGGTCGCCGCCCGCACCGTGCCGCAGCCACCCGGCAGGCACCGCGCACAGGACCCGTCCTCCGGTCCTGGCGACACAGGTGCCGGCGACAACGGTCCTGGCAACAACGGTCCTGGCGACGGCGGGCGCCGGGCGCGGTGGCTCTCGGTCGGCATCGGGTTCGCGCTGCTCGCCTTGTTCGGCGCGCTCGCGGTGATATACCTCCCGAGGGTGTCGTCGCCCACGGCCGCCGGAACCCCCGCCGCCAGCATCCCCGCCCTGAGCACGAACATCGGTGGGTCACCGGTCGCCGGCGGGTCGACCCTGGCCGCCCCGTCGCCTCCCGCGTCGACCACCGAGCCATCGACGATCCCGCCCTCGGTGGCGGCTTCCCCGCCGGCCCAGGTCCGGACCAACGCACCGGAGTCGACCTCGACGGCCCCCGCTCCGCCACCGCCGCCGCCAGCCCCGTCGCTGACCGTGGACACGTCTGGCAGCCACTGCACCGGTTGGCCCGAGATGCACGGCTGGACCATCGCCGTCAGAGTAACTGTCCACAATGGAACTGGTGTCTCCGCCACCGGCTGGCACGATCGTGATTCGAACGCCCCGGCCCGGACCTACGCGTTGTCGGGCAGCGGCACGTCCTTCTCCGGTGAGATCCCGCCGAACCAGGGCGGCAACCCCGAGCTGACCGACCCGTCCAAGGGCTGGCGCGTCACCGTCCAACTGCAGGGCGGCGGCACCGTCACCAAGACAGGCGTGACAACCAGACCGAGCGCGTGCTGACGGACACGAAGGGCTTCAGAGCTCAGTCGCGGCGATGAGATCATCGGGCACGAGCAACTGGAGTTCCTCGGCGGTGGGTATGCGCCCGAGTATGCGCAGCCGCTGCGCCTGCGCCTTGCGCATCCCCTCGAAGAGCTTCCGGGCGTCACGGGCGTTGCCGAAGTTGGGGTCACCCAACCGGCGCTCGAAATAGGCGGTGGCGCCGGACGAGGCGTTCACCTCCGAACTCGGCCGGAGGATGCTGGTCACCGATCCGGGGCAGTTCGGCCGGGACCAGCTGTTCGCCGTGCTGGCCCGGCACCACCAGCGGTCGGCCGCATACGAGCACACCCTGCGCCTGCGACTCGGCCAGCGACAGCCCGAGCAAGAGTAGTATCGGCACGTGGCGTTGCGGTTGGCTCGTACCAGTGCGGAGGCGCACCTCTACATGGAGCTGCATCCCTGCGACGCCTGTGGAGAGCAGCAGTTCGAGCCGGCCGACTCGGTGATCGAGGTCGACGGCGATCTGGCCAGCCGCTACGCAGGCCCGTGCCCGGGCTGTGGTGCGGCCCGGGAGTTCGTCTTCCGGTTGCCGCAGCAGATCATCATGCCCAGTGACGACGATCCGCGATTCGGCGACAACCGCCCCTCCGAACTGCTCGACGCCGCCGAGTGGCTGTGGGTGGCGGACGTGATCGCGAGCGGGGTGCCGCCCGACCAGGCCGGCCTGACCGGTGAAGAACGCCGGCTGGCCCGGATCGACCTGCTCACCGCCGCGTCGGCACTGTCGGAGGTGCTGAAGTTCGCCCCGGAGGGCGCCGACGCGGTGCCCGCCGACGCTGTGTGGAGCAGCCGCGGCAGTGAGATCTACACGGTCGAGCCCGGCCGGTTCCGGCGCGCCCGCCTGGAAGTCGTCCGCCAGACCTACCTCGACCTCGCCAGCAGGTTCGCCAACTGACGCGATGCCGTCCGACGGCCGAGTAGGCGGCGGGAATCGCATCCATGCCATGCAGCCCGACGGTGTCGGTGCCGAATCCTCACCCTCCGCGGCCCACAACGGTGGCCGCAAAGTGGAGCGGACGGCCCGAAGCACGGCTATACCATCCAAGAGGACATCGGCATGCTTACCGGCGACCGCCCCGGACCGGGCACGTTGTACGGGGCGATCAAGCGCCTGGAAGACTGCTGGAACAGTCACGTACCCCGGTGCGCGACCTCACCGACGTGGCCTGGTCCGCGCTGACCGATCGAGCGGAGAAGATGGTGACTGCTGACCTACCCGATGCGCTACGGCGCACCCCCCGACGGCTGACGGTCGCCTCCGTCGCCGTACTGGCGTGCCTGGCAGTGCCGCTGCTGGGGTTCAGCACGGTGCCGTCAGTCATCGTCCCCGTCGGGCTCGCCAGCGGCATGCTGTGCGCCAGAAGGGGAGGCGGATTCGGCTCGGCGGCCGTGGTCATCGGCGCCGTCCTGGCGCTCTTCACCTCGCCCCACCTGGTCCAGTTGCTGGTCGGGCGGATCGATCGCATAGCGGAGGTCGCGAGCACGGCGGCGTTCGTTGCGGCCATGGCCGGACTGGCCGCACTGGTGGTCGCCCTGGTTCGCCGCAACCGACGCACAGCCGCGCTGACCGCCGCGGCGATCGGGGCCTTCACACTGCCCCAGCTCGCGACGACGATGCTGGTGCTGATAAATGGCGCCGAGCCGACGGGCAACCCATGGCTGGCGTACTGGGCCAGCATGCTGCCGTACCGCGGATGGAGCGAAGAAAGCGGAACAGCGTTTGTACCAGTCCTGTTCGATGTCCTGATCTGGTATCCGGTGCTCTACACCTTCTGCCTCTCATTCCTCCTGACGTTCTGTTTCCGGGCAACGGTCACCCAGGGCACGCCCGCTCCCACCAACAGGGCACAACGGACGGCAGCGTAGGAAGGCGACAGACGCAACGGCCGGCTTCGTAAGACGTGATCTTTCTCCGCGCATCTCACCGGCCCTGTCAACCTCGACGAGGCCGTCCACGAACTCCGGCTGTGGGCGCAGGGACCTCCACAGCGTCCGTCGTGAACGCCGGCTCGACGCTGCGAGCACCCGCTATGCCGCGTACCGTGACGTGTGTCCAGCGATCGATCGGCCCGGTGACTCGATGGCCGGTCCAGCCGGCGGGCCAGGGTCTGCGGGACCGGCCGGGGTGCGACATGATCGGGTGCGAGCGGACGGCGGGGAGGTCGCAGTGCATCGGTACGTCGAGGTCAACGGAGTGCGCACGTGGTACGACGAGCGTGGCACGGGCGATCCGGTGGTGCTGATGCACGGCGCGATCGTCGACTCGCGCTGCTTCGCCGGCAACCTGGACGCGCTGGCCGGATCATTCCGGCTCTACCTGCCGGAACGGCGCGGCCACGGGCACACCCCGGACCCGGGTGGCCCGCTCAGTCCGCAGCTCATGGCCGCGGACACGATCGCGTTCCTGCAGACCGTGGTGGGTGGACCCGCGGCACTGGTCGGCTACAGCGCGGGCGCGGTGGTGGCGCTGCTGACCGCGCTGGCCCGTCCAGACCTGGTATCCCGGCTGGTGCTGATCAGCGGCGCGTTCCACCAGAACGGCTGGCTGCTGCCGCCCGCATCGCCCGCTGACATCCCGCAGATCATCTACGACCAGCATGCCGAGGTGTCGCCGAACGGGCCCGGGCACCTGACCTCCGTCATCGAGCGGATCGCCGCCTCGGCCGAGGCATGCGACCTGGCGCTGACGGCGGCCGAGTTGAAAGCGGTCGGCTGCCGCACGCTGGTGCTCGTCGGCGACGACGACGCCGTCTCCCTGGAGCACACGCTGGAGCTCTACCTCGGGCTGCCCGACGCCGAACTCGCCGTGGTGCCAGGTGCCACGCACACGCTGCTGATCGAGAAGCCGCAGTTGTGTACCGGCCTAATCGCGACGTTTCTCGGCGGACCGTCGGCACCGACGCACATGCCGATCCGCCGGGCCTGACACGAAGATCCGCAAACCAACGCATCGCCGACGATCTCGTGGCCGAAGGCCTCGGACGCTACGACGAGAACCCACGGCACCGCCTGTCCAGGCTGTTCGTCGTCACCGACCGCGGCGCAGCCGCGCTCTCGACAATCAGCCGTGAGCACGGCAAGTGGGTCGACGCCATTGAGGCCGAAGCGACTGACATCAACTGGCCCGCGCTCCGCAACGACCTCGCACGTCTGGTTCGAGTTCTGCAGGATCAAGGCCAACGAACCACGCCACCAGAATAGGCAGCGCTGTCACACGAAGCGTTCCCTCCTGGTCAGGCGTGCCTGACCAGCGAAGGACCTGCCCGGCGCTGGCGATACGACGTCTACGTGCAGGACGTTATGCCGGCTCCTGACGTCCGGATCGGGCCGGCGCCACCGAGGCCCACAGCGCCGAGAGGATGGGCCGGCGCAGATCGGTGCGGCGTGCGCACAGGCCGATGGCGAAGGTGCCGATCGGCGGATCGGTGGGCACGGCCGCGAGGCGGTCCTTGACCCCGCTGGTGTCCAGCACCAGGCGGGGTACGACGCCGGCGCCGACGCCCAGCGCGACGAGGGTGAGGAGCGCCTCGTGCCCGTCGACCTCCGCGGCGATCGTCGGGTCGAGCCGCTGCCGGCGGAACCAGCGCCGGGCGGCGTCGCGGGCGAGGCCGCTGCGAGGGAGTACGAAGGGCACCGCGGCCCAGTCACCGGTGCGGGCTGCGGTTCGCAGCGGCCGGGCGGTGCGGGCCACGACACACACCAGCGGCGTGTCGGTCACCGGCGCGCTGGCCAGGTGTTCGGGCACGCGGGCCGGCAGTGCGGCGACGGTGACGTCGACCGTGCCTTCGTCGAGCCGGCCGATCGCGCCGGCCGCGTCGCCGGTTTGCAACTCCAGCCGCACCTGCGGATGGGCCCGGCGGAACGGCGCCAGTAGGTCGGGCAGGATCGCCTGGCCCGCGGTCACGGAGGAGAAGATCCTCAGGGTGCCGCTGAGGCCCGCTGCGTCCCGGCCGTGCTCGCGGTAGTCCGTCCACAGGGCGAGCGCCTGCCGGGCGTACTCGGTGAAGCGCCGGCCCTCCTCGGTGAGCGCGACGCCGCGCGGTCCGCGGTCGAGCAGGCGCTGGCCGACCTGGGTCTCCAGCCGTTGGACGGTTCGGGTGAGGGTGGCCGGGCTGAGGTGCCGCTCCACGCTGGTGCGACCGAAGTTGAGCGTGTCGGCCAGGTGCAGGAACACCCGGAGCGGTTCCAGTGAGTCCATCTTCCATCTCCTGCAACGTGTCGTTGCGATGATTGCGCTTGCTGCAACTTGATTGTCGCCGGTAGAACGGCGTCATGGCCGCACTCACATCCCAGATCTTCCCCGTCCGCAGCGTTGATCTGCCCGGTGGCGCCGAGACGATCGTGCCCGGCGGGCGGCACCTGTTCGCGTTGCTACCGGCCGCCCTCGCCGGCGTACGCCGGATCGGCGTGCTCGGGTGGGGACCACAGGGCCGGGCACAGGCGCTGAACCTACGCGACTCGCTGGCCGGCAGCCAGATCCCGGTGGCGGTGGGGCTGCGGCCCGGCTCCGCCTCGGTGGACGCGGCGCGGACCGAGGGGTTCCGGACCGACGACGGCACGCTGGGCGACTGGCTGTCCGTGGCAGCCAGCAGCGACCTGGTCATCGCGCTCGTCTCCGACGCGGCTCTCGCCGCACACCACCGAGAGCTGTTCGCCGCGCTGCGGCCCGGCACGACGCTGGGGCTCTCACACGGCTTCCTAGTCGGTCACCTGAGCCAGACCGGCGGTGATTTCCCGGCCGACATCAGCGTCATCGCCGTCTGCCCAAAGGGGATGGGCGACTCGGTGCGGCGGCTCTACCTGCAGGGCGCGCAGGTCAACGGCGCCGGCATCAACAGCAGCGTGGCCGTGCACCGCGACCACGACGGGCGGGCCGTCGAGCGCGCGCTGGCATGGTCGATCGGGCTGGGCTCGCCCTACACGTTCGGCACCACGCTGAACCACGAATACCGATCTGACATCGTCGGCGAGCGGGCCATCCTCCTCGGCGCCGTCCACGGACTGGTGGAAAGCCTCTACCAACGCTTCCGACTCGCCGGCGACGACCCGCAGACCGCCTACGAGCGCTCCTGCGAGAACGTGACCGGGCCCATCGCGCGGACCATCTCCGCCGACGGGCTGGCCGCAGTGCGCGACCGGCTGGGCCCGGCCGGCCAGGACGTCTTCGACCGGGCGTACGCGGCCACCTACCGGCCGGCCCTCGACTTGGTCGCGGAGATCTACGACGAGGTCGATTCGGGCAACGAGTTGCGCAGCGTGGTGCTGGCCGCCGAGCGGCTGGCCAGCCGGCCGATGGCACCGATCAGCGGGTCGCCGATGTGGGCGGCCGGTCCGGCGGTGCGGGCCCGGCGCACCGAGCGTGACCTGCCGGTCGAGCCGTTCACCGCGGGCGCCTTCCTCGCCGTGTTGACCGCCCAGGTGGATCTGCTCGCCGAACGCGGCCACCCCTGGTCAGAGATCATCAACGAGTCGATCATCGAGGCGGTGGACTCGCTGCTGCCGTACATGCACGCCCGCGACGTCGCCTACATGGTGGACAACTGCTCGGTCACGGCCCGGCTCGGCGCCCGCAAGTGGGGCCCGCGTTTCCAGGCGGCGTGCGAACAGGTCGCATTCCCCGCCTTCGACGGGCCCGGCGACCCGGACAACCGGCTCGTGGACGCATTCCGGAAGAACCCGATGCACGAAGCGCTCGCGAACCTCGCCCCGCTGCGCCCGCCCGTCGACATCTCAGTCTGAATCTTCACTCCGACGCCTCGCACAGCGGCGACCAGGGCGTGCAGCCTGCGGCGCTCTACAATCGGTACGTGGCCGATGGCGATGACTTCTCGTGGCGGTCGAGCCTAGCCTGGCTGACGACCGTTGTTGTCCTCGCCACCGGCGTGGCGTTGGTCTTCGACTGGGCCTGGTCCGCCAGCGACGGCATACGTCTTTCGTACGTGCTCTTGGCTGTTCCAGGCGCGATCCTCAGCGTCTTTGCAAACGCGCGGCGGCCGCTGGCCCGACTCCTGGTGATCGTCGTAGCGGTGTCGGCGGCATACCTGTTGGTGGCGGTCGTCAACGAGGTCCGCGACTTGCAACAGTTGCCGGGATACGTGTTTCACGCCGTCTGGGCCAGTGCGGCTTGGATCGGCGGTGTCGTCGCCATGGGCGTCGGCCGGTCGCTGCCCCGTCGTGACGGTGTGACACCACCGAGATAGCAAGACAACAACAGCCCGTCGAAGAGCACGAACGCCTCTCCGGTCCTGTGCGGGCTCGCGAACGCATGCCTGCTCTTCGCCGGCCCTACGCGGAAGCAGTTCGAGCTTCTGCATGAAGCGGTGGTCGCTACATTCGCGAGAACGGGAGCGAGAGCCACTTTTGTCGACCACGGCTTGGAGCGGAGTCGACGCCACCGGTGGCATCAAGTCCCTGCGAGGAACTGTTCGCCCTGCTCCGGGGGCCCAGTTGCCCCTCACCGGGCCGCTGTACGTCTGCTTCCACAGCCTCGTCTCGGAGGATTCCGAAGGATCGGTGGAGGTCTGCGCCCCTACAGAAGGCAGCGTCGAGCCGCGCGGCCGGATCGGTGTGCGCCTGGAGCCGGCGCACGCGCAGGTCTACGTCTCTCTGCCGCCCGCCGATGCCCTCTATCCCCGAGTCCTGGTCGCCCACCACACCGTCTCCGGATGGCTGCACCGGCACGGTCTGCCCCTCACCGGACCGGCCCGTGAGATCTCCTACCCCAACGCCCTCAACTCCGCCCCGGCGGACCTCGTCACTGATGTCGCCTACCCGCACACCTGCGGCAACGCCTGCACAGATCTGGTCGACTCCGCCTGGCCCGACCAGCGTTGGCAGCACCGGTAGCGACCACCACTTCATGCGGAAGCTCGAGCTGCTTCCGCATAGCGCCGGCGTAGAGCAGAATCGTAGGTGTGCAGGTGACGGTGTGGTATTTCGCCGGCTGCCCGAATTGGCGGACAGCCGGACAGCGGCTGCGGCAGGCCATGGACGAGGTAGGCCGCGCCGACGTTCCGATCGCGTTCGTGCCGGTGGAGACCGACGCCGAGGCGGCCGCGCTCGGCTTCGCCGGATCGCCCACCTTCACCGTCGACGGCGCCGACCTGTTCGACACCGCGGCCGCGGCCGGCACGCTGGCTTGCCGAATCTATTCCACGCCGGCCGGGCTCGCCGGCGTGCCTGAGGTGAGCGATCTGGTCGCCGCCCTCACCAGGAAAATGGCGTCATAACACGCTGCGGGAGGATGATCGGCGGTGCGAGACCGCCCGATACGCGCTGCGCACCGGGAGCACGACGGCAACGACCACGACGATCCAGCTCGTCGGCGACCACCATGCCGCGGCCCACCCGACACGAAACTCGGCGCTGCTGAGCGGGACACTCGTGTCCCAACGTGTGAGGACGAGCAACGCCAAGCCGAGCGCCGCGACACCGCACAGCGCAGGTGCCACGAACCGGCGCGACACGATTGCGGTGACGATCGCGGTGAACAGGCACAAAGACACACCGGACCACATGGCGGCAGCGGCGGTCGCCCGGTCGATGGGCGACGGCTCTTCGCCGAAGAACGGCGTGGTGAGGACGATTCCGCCCCACAGCGAATTCAGCGCACCGGGAACAGCGAGGGCCGGCAGGAGCAAGGACCACAGCAGCCAGTTCGACCGAGCCGCTTCGGACATCGGTGGAACACCGCGTTCAGGCGAGTTGCCGCGACCGGTGAGTGTCATGTGGCAAGTCTTGACCGTCGTGCATCCGCGCCGACCGAGTAGCGGTACTCATTTCGGCCTAGTGACTTGCTCCCGAAAAGATCCGCAGATCACCGCCACCAGTGTCAGCAGGCTGATCGCGGCGTACCCGCTGATCAGCCAGACCACATTGCGCATGTCGGTTGCCTCCGTCTCTGGTCCATCCTCAACGTGACCAACCCCGGGCTGCTCGGCAACCGGGCACGCTTCCGGCAACACTTCGCCACCCCGATCGAGCAGCGTCGCTCGGCGACCGCCGCGGCACGCCTCAACGGACTGGTCGCGCCGCACCTATTGCGACGGACGAAGGCGGACGTCGCCGCGGACCTGCCGCCCAAGCAGTACTCCACGTCCTCCGGCTCGACGACGAAAGGCTGATCTGATGGCCGAGTTCGGGGCCACCCCCTGGGGCCGGGCCTGGCTGAAAACCATCGAGACCTCGAAGGTGGCAGTACCGAACCCGCTCCTGCCCAAGGCACGCAGCATCGCCCGCAACGACGGCGTCACCTCGTTCACGATCCAGGCTGGCCAGATCCACGCCACGGTCGCTCTGCGCGGCGTCACGCACACCGTCCACATCCGGCTACCACCGTGGGACAGCCAGACCCGCCCCCGCGTGGCGCGGCTCGCCGGAAACGCCCGGGCCGAGCACCCCGGCCTCGCACCGGGAGACCTGCCCGACACACTCGAAGCCGACCTCAGGCGGGAGGGGATCGGGATCGACCTCCGTGGCGACGCATCCGAGCACACCACCGCACCCCACCCAGACTCGATCAGCCTCTCCGACACCGACGCCGCCGGGTTCTACGGCACAGACCCGGACCCCCTGACCTGACCAGGCCAACGCTCAGTCAGAGCGCGGCTGGACCGGCGTCACCGGCGCCGGGTTCGCTCACCGGAGACGAGCGCCATGGACAGCACCGACACCACTCCGATCGCTGGAGCGAACAGGAAGCCGTACCGAAGGTTCGTCTCTGCCAATGTCCCGGTCAGCGCGGCACCCAGCGCGCTCCCCACCGTGAATGCGGTCATGATCCAGGCGAACGCCTCCACCGCCGTCCCCTTCGGCGCCAGCCGGTCGGCAGCGAGGAACACCGCGGTCAGCAGCGGCGGCAAGGCCAGTCCGCTGACCGCCACCAGCGCCGCCATGAATCCCGGACCGGGCACGCCCACCAACGGTACATAACCTGCCGCAAAAGCGACCGCGAGCAGCGGCAACCGCCGGGCGTCACCCGGAGCGGCGCGTGTGTAGAGCAGACCTCCGATCAGCGCCCCACCGGCCTGGGCCGCGAGCAGCCACCCGGTCAGCGACCGGTCGCCGGCCGCCTCCGCATACCCGGTCAGCGCGACCGGCAGGCTGCCTACCGCCGCCCCCACGCAGGCCACGCCCACGACCATGATCGAGAAGTGCCGGACCCGCAGCGGGCCGGCCCAGTGCCGGTGCGCCGGCACGCCGCGCCATTCGCGGACGGCGGGGGCCACGGTGAAGGCCGCCACCCCACCTAACTGGAGCGCTGCCGCGGTGAGCACTCCCGCCGCCGGGCCGCTCAATGCGACCGCCGACAGCGTGATCAACGGACCAACCACGAAGATGATCTCCTGGACCGCGATGTCCAGGGTGTACGCCACCGGTACCAGGGCCGATGGCACCAGCGCGGGCCACAGCGCCCGCAGGCAGGCCTCCAGCGGCGGGGTGCCGAGGCCCGCGACCGCCGCCCCCAGCAGCATGATCGAGATCCGGTGACCACCGTACGCAACGAGGGCGAACCCGACCGCTGAGAACGCCGCCGAGCCCCAGAGCACCGGTGACTGCCGCCAGCGATCGACCGTGCGGGCCAGCAGCGGCGCGGTGACCGCCATCCCGGCGGTGTAGATGGCGACGACAATCCCGGCCAGCGCGAGGCTCTGCGCCTGTCGGGCGTACACCAGCAGCGCCAGCGGCGCCGAGGCCAGGGGTAGGCGGCCGACCTGGCTGGCGGTGAGGACCAGCAGGACCTGCGGGGCACGCAGCACGGCACGAATCCCGGAATCGGGCATGATGAATCGCTCCCAGAACGAAGACACGAGTGGCCGGAAGAGGGCATGAAGAGCCGGAAACCGGCACTCGTGTCAGGGAGCGAAATCGCCGCGGTCGTGGTCGTTGCCGTACAGCGGCAGATCCGGAGTGACCCACTGGGCATACGCGGAAGAGACAGCCTCGATGCCGGCAGCCATCACCGCCGCCTCCACGGGCGACTTCAACCGCCGTGCTATCGCCGGACAGCCGCTGGAACCCCCGGCCGTCATAGACGTGCGCACCGCGCCTCCCCGTATGGGAAGGCGCCCTTGAGATCACTGCCTCCGGGCGAGCGTGGCGGACCGGCAGGTCCGTTGCAGCGCCTCTCACCCGGACGCCCCAACCATAGAGGTCGCTCGAGACCGAAGCAAGGCATCCGACAAGCGGTGGCACCCGAGCCGGACTGTGACCGCTCTCGTGTTCCACCGCACGGCTCCGCTGCGTTGCGGCATCGGCGGCTGAGGCCCCGGCTCATGTGCCGCGGCGGATCACACGGAGCGAGCGGCCCGGGACAGCGCCCGGTCGAGCATGCCGATGCCGACCAAGGCCTCGTCCGCGCTGATGTTCAGCGGCGGGACGAGGTGGATCCGGTTGAAGTTGACGAACGGCAGCAGCCCCTCGTCCTTGGCCGCAGTCATGATGGCCGTCATCGCCGCGCTTCCGCCCCCGTAAGGCGCCAGGGGCTCCCGGGTCACCCGGTCGGCGACCAGTTCCAGCGCCCAGAAGACGCCCACTCCTCTCACCTCGCCGATCCATGCGTGCTTCCGCGCCAGTTCGGCGAGTGCCGGCCCGAAGACCTCTCGGCCCAGCCGGTCGGCATGATCTACGACGCCTTCGTCCTCCATCACCTGGATGGTCGCGACGGCGGCCGCACAAGCCAGCGGGTGCCCCGAGTAGGTGAGCCCACCGGGGTAGGGCCGCTGTGCGAACGTCTCGTAGATCGCATCGCTGATCGCCACTCCGCCCAAAGGAACGTAGCCGCAGTTCACACCCTTGGCGAAGGTCAGCAGGTCCGGCGCCACGTCGCCGTGCTCGACGGCGAACCAGCGGCCCGCGCGGCCGAACCCGGCCATCACCTCGTCGGCGATGTAGACGATGCCGTGCCGATCGCACAGATCTCGCACACCGCGGAGGTAGCCCGGTGGCGGGACCATGATCCCCGCGGTGCCGGGGATCGACTCCAGCACGACGGCCGCGATCGTCTCCGGCCCCTCGAAGGCGACGACTTGTTCGAGATGGGCGAGCGCGCGTTCGCATTCCTCCTGCTCGGTCGTGGCGGAGAACGGACTGCGGTACAGAAACGGCCCGAAGAAATGGACGGTGCCGGCCGTGGCGTGGTCGCTGGCCCACCGGCGAGGGTCCCCGGTGACGTTCACGGCGAGTTGGGTGCCGCCGTGGTACGAGCGGTAGGTCGACAGCACTTTGTGGCGGCCGGTGTGGAGCCGCGCCATTCGGATCGCGTGCTCGTTGGCGTCGGCTCCGCCGTTGGTGAAGAACACGCGGTCCAGGTCGGCGGGGGTGTGTGCCGCGATCAGTCGCGCCGCTTCCGAACGGGCGTCGTTGGCGTGTGCCGGGGCGATCGTGCACAGCTTCGCGGCCTGACGCTGGATCGCGCGCACGATCCGCGGATGCTGGTGGCCGAGGTTGGTGAACACCAGCTGGGAGGTGAAATCCAGCAGCTTCGTCCCGTCGCCGTCCCACAGCCACGATCCCTCGGCTCGGGTGACGACCATCGGGTCGACCGTGGCCTGTGCGGACCACGAGTGAAAGACGTGCCGGCGGTCCAGCGCATAAGTGCGCTCGACTGCGCCGGCCGACGCCAGAACGCCTTCCGGTCGGCTGTCTTCGCGAAGGTCAGTCATTGCGGGGGAACCCCAGTTCGAGGCCGCCCGCGGGCCGGTTGGCAGGGTCGATCCAGCGGGAGGTGACGACTTTGCCGCGGGTGAAGAAGTGCACGCCCTCGACACCGTGCGCGTGCGTGTCACCGTACAAGGATCGCTTCCATCCGCCGAAGGAGTAGTAGGCGACGGGTACCGGCACCGGCACGTTGACGCCGATCATGCCGACCTCGACGTCCTGCTCGAACCGGCGGGCGGCGCCGCCGTCGTTGGTGAAGATCGCGGTGCCGTTGCCGTAGGGGTTGCTGTTGACCAGCGCGAGGGCCTCTTCGTAGGAGCGAACCCGCACTACGGACAGGACCGGCCCGAAGATCTCCTCACGGTAGATCTCCATGTCCGGGGTCACCTGGTCGAACAGGGTGGGGCCGAGGAAAAATCCCGACTCCTCACCGGCCACGGCCGTCTGACGTCCGTCGACGACAACCTTTGCCCCGGCGGCCTCTCCGGAGGCGACGAAGGAGGCGACCCGATCCCGGTGCGCACGGGTCACCAGCGGGCCCATGTCGGCCTCGCGATCGGTGCCCGCCGCGCCGTCACCGATGACCAGGGTGCGAGTGCGTTCGGCGATCCGGGCCACCAGGTCGTCCGCGATCGGCTCAACCGCCACCAGGACGCTGATGGCCATGCAGCGCTCGCCGGCACTGCCGTAGCCGGCGTTGACGGCGGCGTCCGCCGCCAGGTCCAGGTCGGCGTCCGGCAGGACCACCATGTGGTTCTTCGCACCGCCGAGGGCCTGAACCCGCTTGCCGAAGCGGCTGGCCTCGCAGTACACGTACTCGGCGATCGGGGTGGACCCGACAAAGCTGATGGCCGCCACTTGCGGGCTGCGCAGCAGTGCGTCGACGGCGGTCTTGTCGCCTTGCAGCACGTTGAAGACGCCGTCAGGCAGACCGGCTTCCTTCCACAGTCGCGCCAGCCAGATCGACGCCGACGGGTCCTTCTCGCTCGGCTTGAGCACCACGGTGTTGCCCGCGGCGATGGCGATGGGGAAGAACCACATCGGGACCATGGCCGGGAAGTTGAACGGGCTGATGATGCCGACGACACCGAGCGGCTGGCGGACGCTGTGCACATCCACGCCCGTCGAGACGGCTGCGGAACGCGAGCCCTTGAGCAGGTGCGAGATCCCGCAGGCGAACTCCACGACCTCCTGGCCGCGCGTCACCTCGCCGACCGCGTCGGAGTGGACCTTGCCGTGCTCGGCGGTGATGATCGAGGCCAGCTCGTCCCGGCGGGAGTTCAACAGCTCCCGGAAGCGGAAGACGATCTGGGTTCGCCTGGCGAGGGAGGTCGCACGCCAGGCTGCAACCGCCTCGGCGGCGGACTCGATCACGTGATGCGCGTCCGCATCCGAAGCGAGTGCGACCGTGCCCGTTACGGCACCCGTCGCCGGGTTGGTCACCGGTGCCGTGAGGCCAGACGTCCCGGCGTACGGCGCACCGGCGGCCCAGTGCGGGATGGAGGTAGGCATACAGGCTCCTTGCGGTCGGAATGGCGCCATCCTCCCCCGCGTCAACCGCCACGGCCGGCCGCATACTGTATGGTCAGAACCCTTTTCGCCGACAATCTGTCACCAGCGTGCCGGATTCGGGCGACTTATGATCGGCCGCGTCGACCGGATGGAGGGGCATGTCGCAGCTGACCGTTCGCGATGCGCTCGCCATGCCGGTGGTTCGCAACGCCGGGCCTGTAGTGGTCGCGGGAGCTGACGGGCTGGACCGACCGCTGCGATGGGTACACGCGACCGAACTCACGGACATCGCCCCGCTGCTGCGCGCCGGCGACCTCGTGCTCATGACCGGGATCGCGCTGCCGGAATCCGACGAGGGGCTCGAGACGTTCGCGTCCTCGCTGGCCGAGGTCGCAGCCGCGGGTCTCATGATCGAGCTCGGCCGGCGATGGCGCACCGACCTCCCCACGGCCCTGGTCAAGGCCTGCCAGCTGCACCGCCTGCCTCTGGTCTCGCTCACACTGGAGGTCCGCTTCGCCGCGATCATCCAGGCCGTCGGCGAGCGGATCGTCGACGAACAACTGACCGAGCTGCGAAACGCCGAACGAGTCCACGAGACCTTCACCGAACTCGGGCTCGGCGACGCCGGACCCGGAGACATCCTGGCCGCGGTGCAACGGCTTTCGGGAGCCGCCGTAGTCCTCGAGAGCGACCAGCACCAGGTGCTCGACTACCTCGCCGGACCGGGAAACGTGTCCGTCTTCCTGGAGGACTGGGCAGCCCGTTCGCGCCGGGTGGAGTCGGCGGAGCGGACCACCTGGGACACGGCGAACGGGTGGCTGCTGACCCGGCTGGGGACCCGCGATCGTGGATGGGGCCGGCTCGTCGTGGACTGCCCTGAACCGCCGAGCCGCAGTCTGGTCGCCGTCGCGGAGCGCGCCGCCGCGGCGCTGACCATGCACCGGTTGAACGACCGGCACCGCGACAACCTGACCCGCCGCACCCATCATGAGCTGCTCAGTCGCTTGTTGAGCGACCCCACGTCAAGCGACGTGCTGCGCCGGTGCGAACTGGCCGGGCTACCGATCGAGCGGCGACAGTTCGTCGGCATCACGATCCGCCCCTCGGTCGTCGGGGACCGGCTCACGACCCAGGGAACCCACTCGGCACTCGACAACGTGCTGGCGGCGACGGTGCACGCGCTACATCAGCAGGACGTGCCGGCGCTGGTGTGCGAGATGGACCGGGATGTCCGGGCGTTGCTGTCCCTGCCGCTGGAGTCGGACGTCGCCGGCGTGGTCGAGCGAGTCGCGGCCCGGATCGCCGGGCGCCACCGCGTTGTCCTGGGCGCGGGTCGGGCGGTCCACCGAGCGGCCCAGGCGGACCGGACACTGCGCGAGTCGCGCCAGGTCGCCGACGCGGTCCGCGCCCCCGGGGAACGCACGGTGCACAGGCTGGAGGACGTTCATCTGCGCGGGCTGCTCGCGCTGTTGGGTGACGACGACCGGCTTCGACTCTTCGTCGATCGCGAGCTCGACGCGCTGAAGGTGCACGACGCCACCCACGGCCTGGGCCTCCTGGACGCGCTCCGTGCGCTCGTACAGCACCCCGGGAGCAAGACGGACGCTGCCGCCGCGGTCCACCTCTCCCGGGCGGCCTTCTACGGCCGCCTGGCCCAGATCGAACGCGTGCTGGGTGCCGACCTCGACGACCCCGACGTGCGGGTCTCGTTGCACGTCGCGCTGATGGCCGACGAAATCCGTGGAACCGGACCCGGCAGCGCGTCCTGATTCGCGGCGCCGGCAGGCCGCGAGATAGTCGCAGCGTCGGCCGGCCTGGCACTACCAGCCGCTCACGCGAGGCCGGTCATCACCAGCGGCCGCGGTGCCGGGCTCGGGTGCGCGGCGACGGACGCGACGATCTCACCTGCGCGCACCGCCACCGCCGACAGCAGTGTCGAGGTGATGCCGTGCGCGTGCTCGGTGCCGCCCTGCAGGTAGACGCCGGCGCTCAGCCGTTCGTCGGTCACCGCCCGGTAGTCGCGGCCGACGCGCAGCAGGTGCTCCTCGTCGCGCAGGCAGTGCGCCCCGGCCTGGCCGAGCAGGCGGGCCGCGTCGACCGGGCGGTAGCCGGTGGCGAAGACGATCGCGTCGGCGTCCAGCGGGGTCAGCTCGCCGGTGGGCAGGTGCTCGACCACGGCCGTGACGCCGTCGGGACGCGCGTCCAGGTCGGCGATCCGGGAGGCGTTGAGCATCCGCAGCCGGGGCCGGCCGAGGACCTGCTCACGATAAACCCGCCGGTAGAGGTCCTCGATGAGGTCACCGTCGACGACCGAGTAGTTGGTGTTGCGGTGGTAGTCGAACAGCATCCGCTTGACGTCGTCGGGCGCGTCGAAGTACAGGTCGACGGCCTCCGGGTCGAAGATGCGGTTGGCGAAGTTGCTGTCGTCGGCCGGGCTGTAGCCGTACCGGAAGAACACCGCGCACACCTCGGCGCCCGGGTAGCGTTCGTGGAGGAACGCGGCCGACTCGGCGGCGCTCTGCCCGGCGCCGACGACGACAAACCGGCTCGGCCGCTCGACCTCGAACGCCGTGGCCCGGTGGAGCAGGTCGAGGTTGTGCCAGACCCGCTCGGACGGCGCCACGCCCGACGGCAGGCTGGCCTCGAGGCCGACCGCGACGACGACGTTGCGGGCGCGCAGGACGCGGCCGTCGGCGACGACGTCGACGAGATCACCGCCCTCGACGGGGACGACGTCGGTGGCCGTGTGGCCGTAGAGCACCGGCACGGTGACCCGGGCCGCTGCCCACTCCAGGTAGTCGTGGAACTCGACGCGCAGCGGGTACATCGTCTTGTAGTTGATGAAGTCGGCGAGCCTGCTGTGTGCGTGCAGGTACGACACGAAGCTGTAGTCGCTGGCCGGGTTGCGCATGGTGACGAGGTCCTTGAGGAAGGACACCTGCATGGTGGCGTCCTCGAAGAGCATCCCGCGGTGCCAGCCGAAGGTGTCCTGCTTCTCCACGAACACCGCGGAGATGCGGTCCTCGGGCCGGGCCGCGCGGGTGTTGTACTCCTCGATCGCGATCGCGAGGGCCAGGTTGGACGGCCCGAAGCCGATACCGACCAGGTCGTACACCGTGGAGTCCATGTGGTTGCCTTTCGCGGGTCGGGTCACGGGTGACGGGGGTCGGCGGCGAGCAGAGACTCGGTGACCTCGGCGGCGGTGGCGACCACGCCGCAGCGGTCGGCGACGTGGCGCAGGGCGTCGCGGTGGTGCGCCGGGCTGAAGTCCGCGACCGCGTCGGCGACCACAAACGGCTGCAGGTCGCGCATGAATGCGTCGAGGGTGGTGGCGAGGATGCCGATGTGGGCGTAGACGCCGGTGACGACGAGCTGGTCGCGCCCGTGCTCGGCGAGGATCTCCGCCAGGGGCGTGCCGACGAAGGCGCTGTAGCGGCGCTTGGTGAGCCGGATGTCGCCCGGGGCCGGCGCGAGGGCGTCGACGACGGCGAGCGCGTGCTCGTCCGGCGGTGGTCCGTCGCCCCAGAAGTCCTGCAGCAGGCCGCGCTCGGTCCGGCTCTGCCCGCCCGGCTGGGCCGAGTAGACGACCGGCATGCCGAGCTCGTGCGCGTGTTTGCGCAGTGCGGCGATGTTGTCGACGACCCGGGCCACCGGCGCCCGGTCGGCGGTCCCGAACGGGGCGAGGAAGTACTGCTGCATGTCGTGCACGAGCAGTGCGGCCCGGGCCGGGTCCGGCCGCCAGTCCACTTTGGAGTGAGCCAGGCCGAAGCCGGTCGGGACGGGGTACGGGGTGATTCGGGGCAGCACGGTTCAGCCTTCCTGGGTGGCACGCAACGTGGCGCGCAGCACGCGTCGGCTCACCTTGCCGACGCCGGTGACGGGGAACGCGTCCAGGATCTGGAGGCGGTCGGGGATCTTGTACTCCGCGAGGCCGCGTCCCCGCAGGTAGCGGCGCACCGTCGCCAGCGTGACCGGAGCCTGCCCGGCGCGGACGACGACATAGGCGCAGCTGCGTTCGCCGAGGTACGGGTCGGGCACCGCGACGATCGCGGCGTCGTGCACGGCCGGGTGGGTGAGCAGGTGGTTCTCCACCTCCTCGGCGGCGATCTTCTCGCCGCCCCGGTTGATCTGGTCCTTGGCCCGGCCCTCGACCACGATGTAGCCGTCGGCGCGCACGCGGACCAGGTCGCCGGTGCGGTAGAAGCCGTCGGCGGTGAACGCGACCCGGTTGTGCTCGTCGGCGCGCCAGTAGCCGCGGATGGTGTAGGGGCCACGGGTGAGCAGGTGCCCGACCGTGCCCGGCGGGACCGGGCGGTCGTCGTCGTCGACGACCCGCACCTCGTCGTCGGGCGAGATCGGCCGTCCCTGCGTGTGCAGCACGATCTCGTCCGGGTCGTCGAGCCGCGTGTAGTTGACGAGCCCCTCGGCCATCCCGAACACCTGCTGGAGCCGGCAGCCGAGCACCGGCGTCACCCGGGCGGCGACGGTGCTCCCCAGTTTCGCGCCGCCCACCTGCAGCAGCCGCAGGCTCGACAGGTCGGGCGGTGCAGGTGCGGCGGCGACGGCGTCGAGCCACAGCTGCGCCAGCGGCGGCACAACCGCGGTGACGGTGACCCGCTCGGCGGCGATCAGCGGCAGTACCGTGGCCGGATCCGGACGCCGGGCCAGCACCACCCGGCCGCCCGCGTGGAACACTCCGAGCACGCCCGGCGAGGACATCGTGAAGTTGTGCGCCACGGGGAGCACGGCCAGGTAGACGCTGTCCTCGGTGAGGGCGCAGATCTCGGCGCTGGCCCGCACGCTGTAGAGGTAGTCGTCGTGAGTGCGCGGGATGAGCTTGGGCAGTCCGGTGCTACCGCCGGACAACTGCAGGAAGGCGGTTTCGCCGGGCCACGGCCCGGGCGGCAGGTGGCTCGTGTCGGCGTCGTAGAGGCCGGCGAGCGCCGTGTGCTCCCCCGGGTCGCCGGCCACGACGACGGTGGCGCCGCCGGCGACGGCGGCGAGCGTGCGGTGGTCGAAGCCCTCGTGCACGTCGGTGGTGACGAAGGCGACGGCCTCGGTGTGCGAACAGAAGTAGCCGATCTCGGCGGCCCGGTGCGCCGGCAGCGCGAGGACCGGGAGGGCGCCGAGGCGGAACAGCGCGAAGACGACGTCGAAGTAGTCGGCGGTGTTGGGCAGCTGCACGACCACCCGGTCGCCGCGGCGGACGCCGAGACGGTGCAGGCCGGCCGCCAGCGACAGCGCGCGGTCGCGCAGCTCGCGGTAGGTGACGTGCCGCTCGCCGTCGACGACCGCGACCCGGTCGCCGTGGGTCGCGGCCCGCTCGCGCAGCAGCGCGTCGAACGTCTGGCCGGTCCAGTAACCGCGCTCGCGATACCGCCGGGCGAACTCGTCAGGCCACATCGGACTGCTCCGGGCTGGTCAGACCGAGCGCGGCGAGCATCGTGCCGAGCTTGGCGGTGGTCTCGACGAGTTCCGCGGCCGGGTCGGAGTCGGCCACGACGCCCGCTCCGGCGAAGAGGTCGAGCCCGTCCGCGTCGGCGGTGGCGCAGCGGATGGTGACCGCCCACTCGCCGTCGCCGGTGGCGTCGACCCAGCCGACCATGCCGGTGTAGAAGCCGCGGTCGAACGGCTCCAACGAGGCGATGGCCGCGCGGGCCGCCGCGGTCGGGGTGCCGCACACCGCGGGCGTCGGGTGCAGCGCCGTGGCCAGGGTCAGCGCGGACACGGCCGGGTCGGTGACCGCACCGGTGATCAGGGTCGACAGGTGCCACATCGTCGCCGTGCACACCAGCGACGGCTCCGCGGGCACGGTGAGCTCCGCGCAGTACGGGCGCAGCGCCCGGGCGACCGCCTCACTGACGACGGCGTGCTCGTGCCGGTCCTTGGCCGAGCGCAGCAGCGCCGCCGCGCGGCGGCGGTCCTCGGCGGGGTCCGCGCTGCGGGCCGCGGATCCGGCGAGCGGGTTGGCGGTGACCACCCGGCCGTGGCGGGCGACGAGCAGTTCGGGGCTGGCGCCGAGCAGGGTGCGCCCGCCGCCGAGGTCGACGCCGAAGGTGTACCCGCCGGGCTCGCGGGCGGCGAGTGCCCGCACGACCGGCGCCGGGTCGAAGCCCGGCGCGCCGACCCGCAGCGACCGGGCCAGCACCACCTTGGTGTAGTCGCCGGCGCGGACCTGCCGGACCGCCGCCGCGACGGCAGCCGCGTAGCGGTCCGGCGGCGGCACCGGCCGCACCGACGCCACGCCTGCCGGCGCCGGCGGCGTCTCCACCGCCGTGGGCGGACCGCTGCGGCGCAGGCGCAGCGGCACGACGAGGTGGGCGGCGGCGTCCGGCGCGAACGGGACGGCCCCGACCACGGTGCGTACCTCGTGACCGGCGGCCTCGGCCACGCCGAGCACGGCGTCGACGCGACGTGCCAGGTCGGCCAGGCCGTCGCGGCGGCCGGACGGCGGCACCGCGAAGTAGGTGCCCTCGGCGAGCAGCGTGCCGCGCGGCGAGGCGAACAGCGACGAGCTGCCGGGGCGGTAGCCGGCCAGCAGCTCGGCCGCGGCGCTGCCGGCGGTCGCGGCGGAGACGGTAGTCACGCGGGGTTCTCCCTTCGGGCGGCGGCGCTCACGCGCGCAGCGTGGCGCCGCCGTCGACGTACAGGTCGTGCATGGTGATGTGCCGCGCCCGGTCGGAGGCGAGGAAGAGCACGGCGTCGGCGATGTCCTCAGGCTCGGCGAGGCGGCCCAGCGGGATGCCGGCCCGGAACGCTGCCGGGTCGCCGGCGATCACTGCGGCCGGGCCGTTGTCGGTCCACAGCGCCCGCTGCATGGGTGTGTCGGTGGAGCCGGGGGCGACGACGTTGCAGCGGATCCCGTACGGCGCCAGCTCCAGCCCGAGGCTCTTGGTGAAGTGGGTGGCGGCCGCCTTGGAGGCGGCGTACGCGGCCATGCCCGAGCGCGGCACGCCGGCCGCGTTCGAGGAGACCGTCACGATCACGCCGGCGCGGCGCGGGACCATCCGCCGGGCCACCGCCCGGCCGGCGTGGAAGACGCCGGTGGCGTTGACCGCGAACGTGGCGGCCCAGTCCTCGTCGGCGTAGTCGAGCACGGCTCCGGTCCGCAGCACCCCGGCGACGTTGACGAGCACACTGATCGGGCCGGTGCGCTCGACGGCGTCGACGAGCGCGTCGACCTGCCGGGCGTCGGCGACGTCGGCCACATGGGCGGTGATGGCCGGGTGGTCGGCGGCGAGCCGCTCCACGCCCTCGGCGTCGCGGTCGGCCGCCGCTACCGGGACGCCCTGGGCCGCGAACGCGAGCGCGACGGCCCGTCCGATGCCCTGCCCGGCCCCGGTGACCAGCACTGTTCCGGTCACGCGACCTCCGCTGCGCTCCGGAACGGTCATGCGTCCTCCGCTTCGCTCCGGAACGGTCATGACGCCCTCCCCGCGAGCGCGAGCTCGCGCTCGGCCTCGGCTTCGGTCTGCTCGACGCGGGTCATGGCGCGGCGCAGGATGGGCGGACCCATCACCGAGGTGACCACGGCGATCAGGACGATGACGGTGTACGTCGCGACGGAGAGCACGCCCAGGCGCAGTCCTGTGGTGGCGACCACGACCTCGACCACGCCGCGGGCGTTCATTCCGGCGCCCAGCGCGATGCCCTCCCAGTGGGAGAGCCGGCTGGCGCGGGCGCCGAGGTAGGCACCGGCGAACTTGCCGAGGATCGCCACCGCGAGCAGCGCGGCCGCGGCGGCGAGCACCACGGGGTCGGCCAGGGCGGTGAGGTCCATCCGCAGGCCGGCGGTCGCCATGAACAGCGGCGCGAGCACGGACAGCACGACGGTGCGCAGCGGCGTGAGGTCCGTCCACAGCGTGCGGCCCTCGCGGGCGGCTTCCGGCGCGCGCGCCTCCTCGGCGCGGACCAGGCCGATGAGGATGCCCGCGACGAACGCGCCGAACAGCGCCTCCATCTTCATCGCGTGGGTGGCCGCCGCGCCGAGCAGCACGATCACGACCGAGACGGTGACCCGGGGGCCGCCGTCCTTGGCGCGCCCGGCCAGCCGCAACGCCCACCGCACGAGCGGGCGGCCGACGAGCAGCGCGGCGGCGATGAAGCCCAGCAGGTACACGACGGAGAGCGTCACCGAGTCCGCGTGCACACCGGTGGTGGCCGCGGCCGACACCACCGACAGCAGGAACCAGCCGACGGCGTCGTCGACCATGCCGGCGCCGAGCGTCAGCTGGCCGATGTCGCGGTGCAGCAGGCCCATGTCGGCGAGCGTCTTGGCGATCACGGGGATCGCGGTGACGCACATGGCGACGCCGAGGAACAGGGCGAAGACCGAGCGTTCGGTGCCGTCGGTGAGCAGCGCGGCCGGCACCAGGAACCCGGCGCCGATGCCGAGGCCGAGCGGGATGAGCAGCCCGGCGAGGCTGACCCGCACGCCGGTGGCCCCGCGGCGGCGCAGCATCGCCACGTCGAGCTGCGCCCCGGTGACGCCGACGAGCAGCAGCACGCCGAGCTGGGCGACGGCGTCGAGCAGGTGCAGCTGGTCGGCGTCGGCGGGCAGCACGAACGACAGCGCGCCCGGCGCGAGCGCACCCAGCAGCGACGGGCCGAGCACGACGCCGGTGAGCAGCTCGCCGACGAGCGCCGGCAGGCCGAACCGGGTGGCGATCCGGCCCAACGCGAGCGCGACGAGCAGCAGCAGCGACACCTGCAGCAGGAAGACCAGCAGGGTGTGCGGTTCCAGGCTGGGCAGCGGGCTACTCATCGTCGTCCTCGTGGTGGTCGAGGTTGACGGTGCCGCGCTTCCAGTAGCCGTCGATCTCCGTCCAGTTCCGGTTGAGGCCGAGGCCGCGCAGGTGGCGGCGGATCGGCTTGAGGCCGGTGGCCTCACCGGCGATCCAGACGTAGCCGTCGCCGGCCGGCAGCTCGACCGCCGGGATCGCGGCTTCGAGGGACTCGCCGCGGTCGCGGTACAGCCAGCGGACGGTGACGTCGGCCCCGGTCGCCAGCGGTTGCTCCTCGGCGGCGTCGGCGACCTCGACGAACGCGAGCGCCCGCGCACCGTCCGGCAGCTGCTCCAGCCACGCGGCCAGGGCCGGCAGGGCCGTCTCGTCGGCGCCGAGCAGGTACCAGTCGAAGGTCAACGGCACGAGGTTGGACCCGCGGGGGCCGAGGATGCCCAGCCGCTGCCCTGGTGCCGCCTGCCCGGCCCACGACGCGCCCGGGCCGTGGCCGTGCAGCGCGAAGTCGATGTCCAGCTCGAGCTGCTCGGGCCGCAGATGACGCACCGTGTAGTCGCGGTAGATCGGCTGCGGGGAGCCGGGCGGCGGCGGTTCCAGGCCGTCCTCGCCGAGCGTCGGCATGACCGGCAGGTCCGCGCCGGGCTCGGGGAAGAAGACCTTCACGTGGTCGTCGGGGGCGGCGTGGCAGAAGCCGTCGAGCTGCTCGCCGCCGAAGGTCACGCGGACCATGCGTGGCGTGAGCCGCCGGACACGGCGCACTTCGAGCAGCCTCGGGGTCAGGTCGTGCCAGACAAGCTCAACCTCACGGACTGCGGTCATGCGGGCTCCTTCGTGTCGAGAAAGGCGAGCAGCTCGGCGTTGAGCCGGTCGGGTTGTTCGAGGTAGCCGTAGTGGCCGGCGTCGGGAATCTCGACGTAGCGGGCACCGGGAATGGCGTCGGCGACCTCACGGCAGCCACGGGCGGGCGCGATGAGGTCGTCGGCGAAACCGACCACCAGGCACGCAGTGGCGATCTTGGGGTAGGCGTCGAACCGGTCCGCGTCGGCGTCGAGCTCGAGCCGGCTGGCGGACTCGGCGCCGGGTAGCGGCAGCTCGAAGATGTCGAGCCAGTCGCGGGCCTTGCGGTCGTCGGCGAGGGTGCGCGGCGAGAGGTTCAGGGCGGCGCGGACCGCGGCGACATAGGCGTCCAGCAGCACAAGCCCGGCCTGCTCCACGGCGCGCTCGGCGATGGTGAGGGCGGTGAGATAGGCGGACGGGCGACCGAAGGTCGCCATGAGCACGGCCCGGTCGACGAGATCGGGGCGTTCGAGGCAGAGCTCGGCGGCGACCCGGGCGCCCATCGACGAGCCGACGACCCGGCACGGTGCGAGGCCGAGTCGTTCGACGAGGTGTGCCGCGTCGCCGACAAGGTCGGTGACGGTGACCAGTTCGGGCGTGTCACTCGGCGGGATGCCGCGGGTGTCGAAGGTGACCACCCGGTAGCCGGCGGCCACCAGCGCGGGCACCTGGTACAGATGCCAGGTGCGGCCGCGCGCGCCCGTGCCGGCGAGCATGAGCACTGCCGGGCCGGTTCCCGTGTCCTGGTAGTGCAGGCGTGCCCCGCAGGTGTCGATCAGCGGCATGATTCCTCCGGTGCGGACGTGGTGAGCCGGCCCGCGTGCAGCCGCACGACGCGGGGCAGCCGGTCGATCGTGGTCTGCCGGTGTGCGATCACCAGCACGGTGCGGTCCTCCCGCAGCCGGGCCATGGCCGCCTCGATGCGGTGCGCGGTCTCCGGGTCGAGGTCGGCGGTCGCCTCGTCGAGGATCAGCACCTCGGGGTCGATCATCGCGGCGCGCAGCAGGCCGACCAGCTGGCGCTCGCCTGCCGACAGCCGCTCGCCGCGGGAGCCCAGCTCGGCGTCGACGCCGCCGGGCAGGCCGGCGACCCAGCCGGTGAGCCCGAGCCGCTCGGCCGCGCGGGCGTAGTCGTCCCGCGACGGCCGGCCCGGCGTCAGAGCGAGGTTGTCGGCGAGCGTGCCGCCGATGAGGTGGACCTGCTGCGGGATGAGCACGAGCCGGCGGCGCAGCTCGGCCGGGTCGAGGGCGGCGAGGTCGGTGCCGCTGGCGCGGACCGTGCCGGTGTCCGGGCGGTACAGGCCGCAGAGCAGCTTGGCAAAGGTGGTCTTGCCGGATCCGGTCTCGCCGACGATCCCGGCGTGCTCGCCGGGTCCGAAGTGGACGGTGATGTCCTGCAGCACCGGCTGTCCGTCCCGGTAGGCGTACGTGACGGCGTCCGCGCAGAGCCCCGGCAGGTCGGTGCCGGCCGGCCCGGCCGCCCCGCGGTCCGGCGCGGCCGTGGTCAGGACCGCGGCCGGCGCGGCTTCGTCGGTCGACGTGGCGTCGAGGAGGTCGAGCAGGCGGGCCAGGCCGACGCGGGACTCCAGCAGCTCGCCCGCGACGAGCGTGAAGTCGTCGACCGAGCTGAACAGGTCGCGGCTGGCCAGGACGAACGTCACCACGACGCCGACCGTCACCAGGTCGGCGCCGGCCAGCAGGCCGCCGCCGACGAGCAGCGCGGCGCTGGTCAGGCCCTGCACGATCCAGGTGCCGTCGATCCAGGTCGCGGCGCGCTGGGCACCGCGGGCCGTGGTGTGGTAGCGCTCGGCGTCGCCGCGCAGCCGGGCCAGCCACGTGCCGGTCGCGCCGTCGAGCTGCAGCTGCTCGCGCGCCTGCAGGCTCTCCGCGAACGTCGCAGCGACGGTCGCCTGCGCGGCCGCCTCGGCCGGATAGGCGCGCTGGGCGGCCCGCCGGAACGTCCGGGCGAGCAGCCACATCGGCGGCGCGAACACCACGAGGAGCAGCGCGGAGAGCTGCCACGACGAGGTCAGCAGCACGACCGTGGTGAAGACGAGATAGCCGCCGAGGGAGATGAGGTCGGGCAGCTGGCCGCGCACGAACGTGGCCAGCTCGGCGATCTCGACGGTGGTCCGCTGCAGCAGGTCGCCGCCGCGGTGCGCCTCCAGGAATCGCAGCGGGGTGCCGCCGAGCCGCTCCACGACCAGGTCCCGCAGCCGGTGCACGACCCGCTCACCGGCCCGGGTGAGCAGCACCTCGGAGGCGCGCAACAGGACCATCCTGGCGATCACCAGCCCGAGCACCGCCCCGGCGGCGACCAGCAGCCCGGTGCGGTCGTGGTCGAGCAGGCGGTCGACGGCGCGGCCGATGAGCACCGGCACGAGGGTGAGCGCCAGCGTCGAGAGCAGGTTGACCGCGACGGCGCCGGCGATCCCGGCGCGGTGCGGGCGCAGGTACGGCCAGGCGCGCCGCAGCACCCGCCGCTGGTCCGGCTCCTCGCTGAGCATGCGTACGTCAGCCACGGCCGACCAGCTCCCCCGCGGTCTCGGCGGCGGTGGGCAGGCCGCCGCCCAGGTCGACGACGCGGTCGGCGCACCCGGCGACGGCCGGGCGCGAGGTCGCGAACACGATCGTGACGCCGAGGCCGCGCAGGCCGTCGAGGATGCGCCGCTCGGTGGCGGCGTCGACCGCCGAGGTCACGTCGTCGAGCAGCAGCACCCGGGCGCCGCGGAGCAGGCCGCGGGCGAGCGCGAGGCGCTGCAGCTGCCCGCCGGAAACGGCGCTGCCCCGCTCCCCCACCTCGGTGCCGAGGCCGCCGGGCAGTGACTCGACGAAGCCGAGGATCGCCGCGAGCCGGCACGCCTCGCGCAGGTCGGTCCCGGTGATCGCGGACCGGCCGAGGCGCAGGTTGTCCTCGATGGTGCCGGACAGCAGCAGCGGCCGCTGCGGCACCAGCGTGACCGCCGCGCGGACGGCGTCGAGCTCGGCCGCCCGCAGGTCGGTGCCGCCGTACGCCACGGATCCGCCGGCCGGATCCTCCAGCCGGGCCAGCAGCCGCAGCAGCGTGGACTTGCCGGTGCCGACGCCGCCGACGACGGCGACGAACTCGCCGGGCTCGACGGTGAGGTCCGGCAGTCGCAGCGACCGGCCGGGCCGCTCCACCGTCAGGCCCTCGGCGCGCAGCGCGCCCGAGGCGGGCAGCGGCACCGGGTCCGGCGGCTCGGCCAGGCCGGGCACGGCGTCGAGCACGGCGCCGATCCGGCCGGCCGCGGTCCACGCGTCGCCGAGCTGGTTGAACCGGAGCGTGAGCATCATGACCTGGCGGCCGAGCAGCATCATCCAGCTGGCGAACGAGACCAGGCCACCGACCGAGAACCGCCCGTCGAGCACGGCGAGGCCGCCCACGGCGACACCCACGGCGGTGGCGAGCCACGGCACGAACGGCGCATGGGCCGACCAGGCGGCCGCGATCCGGGCCAGCACGAGAGTGCGGTCACGCACCGTGGCGCTGGCGGCGTGGTGCCGCTCGACGAGGACGGTCTCGCCGCCGAGGCCACGCACGGCGGTACTGGCGGACAGCAGGTCCTCGACGGTGTCGGCCCGGGCGCCGTGCGCGGCGGACAGCGCGGCGTTGGCCCGCTCGTAGCGGCGCGGGTACCACAGGTTGACCGCGATGAGCAGCGGTACCGTGGCCAGCCCGACCACCGCGAGCAGCGGGTCGAGGGCGGCGACGACCACGAGGACGGCACCGAACCCGAGCACGCCGCTGGCCAGCGACGGCACCGTGGCCAGCCACACGACGACCTGCTCGACGTCGCGGGTGCCGCGGACCACGAGGTCACCGGCGGAGAACCGGTGCGCGGTCGCGGCGTCCCAGCCGAGCACCCGCCCGGCCAGGCGCAGCAGCAGCGCGTTGCCGGTGCGGACCCCGGCGAGCGTGGCCCACCAGCGCATCGCGAGCTCGGCGCCGGTCAGCCCGGCCGACACGGCCAGGGTGGCGCCGGCCCACAGCAGCAGGGCCCGCCGGTCGCCGGTGGTGATCCCGGCGTCGAGCGCCCGGCCGAGGCACCACGGCAGCAGGATCAGCCCGGCCTGGTAGCCGAGGCCGCCGACCCACGACGCGGCCAGGCCGCGGGCGGAACGGCGCACGGCCCAGCGCAGCAGCACGGCGGGGGTCATCCGGTCACCTCCGCGAGGGCCGCGACGGTCCGCAGCGCGACGAGGTCGGCGAGCCGCAGATCGACGCCCTCGGCGCGGGCCCTGGTGGCGAGCCGCATCGCGGCGATGCTGTCCCCGCCGAGGTCGAAGAAGCTGTCCTCGGCGCCGACCGACTCGAGGCCGAGGGTCTCGGCGAACAGCGCGGCGAGGCGCTCCTCGGCAGGGCCGGCCGGCGGGCGGCCGGTGGCGTAGGAGGGGCGCGGCAGGGCGGCGCGGTCCAGTTTGCCGTTGACGGTCAGCGGGACCGCGGCGATGGGGACGACCGCGGACGGCACGAGATAGGCCGGCAGCCGCTGCCCGGCCCACGCGCGCAGCTCGGCCGGCTCGGCGGCGCCGACGACGTAGGCGACGAGCCGGCCGCCGTCGGCGACGACCACGGCCTGGGCGACCTGCGGGTGCTCGGCGAGCACCACGGCGACCTCGCCCGGCTCGACCCGGTGACCGCGGATCTTCACCTGGTCGTCGGCGCGGCCGAGGTAGTCGATCCGCCCGTCCGGCGTCCAGCGCACGACGTCGCCGGTGCGGTACAGGCGCGACCCCGCGGCACCGGAGAACGGGTCGGCGACGAACCGGCCGGCGGTGAGCCCCGGACGGCCCAGGTAGCCGAGCGCCAGCTGCGCGCCCCCGATGTACAGCTCACCCGCCACGCCCGGCGGCACCGGGCGCAGCCGGGCGTCGAGAACGTACAGGGCGGTGTTGGCGACCGGGCGGCCGATGAGCGCGCGCGGCACCTCCTTGACCCGCTGCACCACCGCGTCGACGGTGCACTCGGTGGGGCCGTAGAAGTTGTACGACTCGGTGTGCGGCAGGGCCGCCATGGCCGCCCACAGCGGATCCGGCACGGCCTCGCCGCCGACGCCGAGCACGGCCAGCCCGGCGGCGTCGAACCCGGCCGCGAGCAGCTGCTCCAGGTGGGACGGGGCCACCTCGATGACGTCGATGCCGTTGTCGCGCAGCAGCGCGGCGAGCAGCTGCGGGTCGCGTCGCGGCTCGTCGGTGACCAGGTGCAGCTCGTCGCCGCCGAGCAGGGCGAGCAGCGGCTGCCAGGACGCGTCGAACGCGAACGACCAGTTGTGCGCGACCCGCAGCGGCCGGCCGAGCCGGGCCGCCGCCGGGCCGAGGATGCGGTGCCGGTGGCTGTGGAACAGGTTCACCACGGTCCGGTGCGGCACCAGCACGCCCTTGGGCCGGCCGGTGGAGCCGGAGGTGTAGATGACGTACGCGGGGTGGTCGGGGGCCGGCCCGTCCGGCACCTGACCGGCTGGTATCTGACCGGCCGGCAGATCGCCGTCGACCAGAATCGTCGCGGTGCCCGGCGGCAGCAGCTCCGCGGTGGATCGGTCGGCGAGCGTGACCACCGGCCGCGCGTCGTCGAGCATCGCGGTGATGCGCGCGGGCGGGTACTCCGGGTCGATCGGCAGGTAGGCCGCGCCGGAGGCCATCGCCCCGAGGATGGCCGGCACGATGTGCTCGCCGCGGGGCAGCAGCAGGGCCACGATCCGGCCGGGTCCGGCCCCGGCGGCCGCCACGGCGGCGGCGACCCGGTCGGCGTCGGCGGCGAGCTGGGCGTACGACCATCGCCGCGAACCGACGACGAGCGCCGTCGCCTCCGGTGTCCGCGCCGCCCACCCGCGGACCAGGCCGGGCAGCGCGGCCGGGGTGACCGGCACGGAGCCGGCGTTCCACTCGACGAGCATGCGGTGCCGCTCGGCGGGCGTGAGCGCATCGGTCCGGTCGGTCGGCCGGCCGAAGTCGGCGGTCACCTCGACGGCCAGGGCGACCAGGCGGTCGAGCAGCAGCCGGGCGGTGTCCGCGGTGAAGATGTCCGGGCGGTACTCCAGGGCCAGGTGCAGTCCGTCGTCGTCGGCGGCCACGAGCGTCAGCGGGTAGTGGGTGGCGTCGCGGCTGGTGACCCCGGCGAGTTTCAGCCCGGCCGCGCGCTGGCTCTCGTCGAGCCGGACCGCGTCGACCGGGTAGCTCTCGAAGACGACGAGCGAGTCGAACAGCTCGCCGCCGGCGATCCGCTGGATGTCGGCGAGGCCGAGATGCTGGTGGTCGAGCAGCGCCGCCTGCTCGGCCTGCAGCCGGGCGAGGAACGCGGCCCAGGTCTCGCCGGGCGTGAGCCGGGCGCGGACGGGCACGGTGTTGATGAACAGGCCGATGGTCTCGCCGGCACCGGTCAGCTCGGGCGGGCGCCCGGCGACGGTGGCGCCGAACACGACGTCGTCGCGGCCGGTGAGCCGGCCGAGCAGCACTGCCCACAGACCCTGCACGAGGGTGTTGGGGGTGAGGCCCCGGACCCGGGCCGCGGCGACGACGGCGGCCGGGAGCTCGGCGGTCACCTCCGCGGGCAGCCCGGCAGGTTGTTCAGCCGACCGGCCGGTGACACCGGGCGCGACGAGCGTCGGCTCGGCGACGCCGTCGAGGGCCGCCCGCCAGGCCGCACGGGCCGCCTCGCGGTCGGCGGCGGCCAGCCAGGCGAGGAAGTCGCGGTACGGGCGGGCCGGCGCGGGCAGCGTGCCGGCGTAGCCGGCGAACAGCTCCCGCGCGATGAGCGGCCCGGACCAGCCGTCGACGAGCAGGTGGTGCTGGGTGAGGACGAGCCGGTGCCGGTCGGTGCCGAGCCGCAGCAGCAGGAAGCGCAGCAGCGGCGGTTCGGCCGGGTCGAACGGCGCGGCGCGTTCGGCGTCGGCGAGCCGGTCGGCGGCGGCGCGGCGCTCGGCCTCGGGCAGCCCGGTGAGGTCCTCGGCCCGCCACGGCGGGGTGAGGGGCCCGGGCACGACCTGCACGGGCGCGCCGGTCGTGGTGGTGGTGAACGCGGCCCGCAGGTTGGGGTGGCGGTCGAGCAGGGTGCGGGCCGCGGCGGCGAGCCGCGGCTCGTCGAGCTCGCCGTCGAGGTCGAGCTGCTGCTGGACGGTGTAGACGTCGGCGGCCTCGTCGAGGGCGTGCAGGTAGTACAGGCCCTCCTGCAGCGGCGTCAGGGGCAGCACGTCGGTCAGCCCGGGGTAGCGCGCCGACAGCGCGTCGAGGGTGTCCTGGTCGACGGGGGCGAGCACGTCCGACGGGGTGAGGCCGGCGGTGACCGGCGCCGCCGCGAGCTCGGCGAGGGCGGCGGCCCACGCGTCGAGCAGTTCCCGCACCGCGGCCTCGGTGCGGACCCGGCGCGGGTAGGCGGCCGAGAGGACCAGCTCACCGTCCACGATGGACGCCTCGACGGCGAGCACGTGCCGGGCGGCCAGTTCGTCGCCGGCGTCGCCGCGCAGTCCCTCACCGGCCACCGGCGTCCACGGCGCGTCCGGTGCGTCGCCGGTGCTGTCGGCGCGGCCGAGGTAGTTGAGCTGGATCGGCGGCGTCGGCAGCCCGGCCAGCTCCGGCGCGGTGGCCGGGTTGAGGTGGCGCAGCAGGCCGTAGCCGATGCCGCCGTCGGGTGCGGCCCGCAGCAGTTCCTTGACCTGCTTGACGCCGGCGCCGGCGGGGAGCCGGACCGGGCGGACGGTGGTGAACCAGCCGACGGTCCGCGCCAGGTCGGCGCCGGGCAGCAGCCGTTCCTCACGGCCGTGGCCCTCCAGCTCGACGAGCAGGTCCCGGCCCGGCACCGCGGCGCTGAGCGCGGCGAGCAGCACGTCCTGCACGGTGGCCCGGTAGGCGGCCGCGACGGTGGCGGCGTCGGCGGGCAGCCGCACGGTGACCTGGTCGAGCGAGCCGAGCGTGTCGGCGGCCGGGTCGAGGGCGACGTCGGTGAGGTAGGCGGGCGGACCGGTGAACACGCCGCGCCAGTACGGCAGCTCGGCGGCCCGCCGCCCGGCCTCCTCGGCGAGCGCGAGCGCCCAGACGCGGAACGGGGTGCCGGGCGCCGGCGGCGGACTGCCGGCGGCGAGGTCGGCGAGCAGCACCGGCCAGGAGACCGCGTCAACGGCGAGGTGGTGCACGGTCAGCCGCAGCCGGTCGCCGTTGAGGTCGGCACGGACCAGACGGCCGGCGACCGGGTCGAGCGGGGCGCCGAGCAGCGACTCCGCGCGGACCGCGCCGGGCGGCGGCACGTGCAGGCCGGCGCCGGTCCAGCGGGCGCGCAGCAGGTCGTGCCGGTCGAGCAGCGCCTGCAGACGGGAGACCAGCCCGGCCTCGGTCAGCCCGGCCGGGGCGCGCAGCAGCATCGACTGGCTCAGCCTCGGGTCGGCGGGGTCGAGCTCCAGCATGACGGGTGTCGCCGGTACGTCACCCCACCCCTCGGCCGCGTCGTACCGCTCCTCCGTCACTGGGGTGGCGATCGCGGCGAGGCCCTCGACGGTGGGCCGTGCGAAGACGTCGCCGGCCGAGATCCGCCAGCCGGCCGCGCGGGCGCGGGCGGTGAGCTGCAGGGCCAGGATGCTGTCCCCGCCGAGGGCGAAGAAGCTGTCCCGCACGCCGGCCCGCGGCAGGCCGAGCACGTCGGCGACGAGTCCCGCGAAGACGGTTTCCGCCGCGGTACGCGGGGCGTCGTCGCCGGTGCGGGCGGCGAAGTCCGGTGCGGGCAGCCGGCGCCGGTCGAGCTTGCCGTTCGGGCTGAGCGGCAGCGCGTCGAGCCGCACGAACGCGGCCGGCACGAGATGCTCCGGCAGTGTGCGGGCCAGCTCCGTGGCGAGGTCCTCAGGCCCGTCGCCGACGACGTAGGCGACGAGGCGCACGGCCGGGCCGTCCGCGCGGGCGACGACGGCGGCGGCGGTGACCCCGGGCAGGGCGGTGAGGGCGGCCTCGATCTCGCCCGGCTCGACCCGCAGGCCGCGGATCTTCACCTGGTCGTCGGTGCGGCCGGCGTACTCCACGACGCCGTCGGCGGTGACGAGGGCGAGGTCGCCGGTGCGGTAGAGCCGGTCGCCGGGCGTTCCGAACGGGTCGGCCACGAACCGCTGGGCGGTGAGGCCCGGCCGGCGCAGGTAACCGCGGGCGAGCTGGACGCCGCCGAGGTACAGCTCGCCGGTGACACCCGGTGGGACCGGGCGCAGCCACGGATCGAGGACGTGGACGCGGGTGTTCCAGACCGGCCGGCCGATCGGCACCGAGGCACCCGCGGCGGCCGGGTCCACCGGGTGGTGGGTGACGTCGACGGCGGCCTCGGTCGGGCCGTAGAGGTTGTGCAGCTCGACGCCGGGCAGCACGGCGCCGAAACGGCGGGCCAGGTCGGCGGGGAGCGCCTCGCCGCTGCAGATGACCCGGGTGAGCGGCAGGCCGGCGACGGTCTCCTCGTCCAGGAACGCGCGCAGCATCGACGGTACGAAATGGACGGTGGTGACCTGTTCGCGGCGGATCAGCGCGGCGAGGTACGCCGGGTCGCGGTGCCCGTCGGGGCGGGCGACGACGAGAGTGGCCCCGGCCAGCAGCGGCCAGAAGAACTCCCAGACCGACACGTCGAAGCCGGCCGGCGTCTTCTGCAGCACCCGCTCCCCCGGCCGCAGCCCGTACTCGTGCCGCATCCACAGCAGACGGTTGACGATGGCGCGGTGCGAGACGGTCGCTCCCTTGGGCCGGCCGGTGGAGCCGGAGGTGTAGATGACGTAGGCGGCGGCGCCGGCGGGCAGCGCCGGCGGGTCGACCGGCCCCGCCGGCTCCTCGTGGACGTTGTCCGGGGTGATGACGATGCCGGCGCGCGAGTCGGCGAGGAGGTAGTCGTTGCGGTCCTGCGGGTGGGAAGGGTCCAGCGGCAGGTAGGCGGCGCCCGCCCGGTGCACGGCGTGCAGCGCCACGACGAGCTCGATCGAGCGGGGCAACGCCACGGCCACGACGGTCTCCGGCCCGGCGCCGCGTTCCCGGAGCCGGGCCGCGAGCCGGTCGACCCGCGCGTCGAGCTCGGCGTAGGTGAGCGTCTCGCCCTCGAAGACGAGCGCGGTCGCTCCGGGGTCGCGCCGGACGGCCGCGGCGAACAGCGCCGGCAGCGTGGTGTCCGGCACCGGGTGCGCGGTGAACGGCGCATCGGCCGGGGCCGGGAGCGCCCGCCCGACCGGCGCTGCCGGGGCGGCGGCGATCTCGGCGAGCAGCGCGCCGTACCGGTCGAGGATCTCCTCGGCGGCCGCCGCCGGGTAGACGTCGGTGCGGTAGGCGAGGCCGAGCCGCAGCCGCTCGGCGGGCGCGACGGCGAGCGTGAGCGGGTAGTGCGGCGCGTCGTCGCCGGTCACGCCGGTCATCCGCAGCCCGCCCTCACCGGTCGCGGCGTCGAGCCCGGCGGTGTCGAGCGGGTAGCTCTCGAAGATGGTGAGCGTGTCGAACAGCCCGCCTTCGAAGCCGGGTCCGGCGAGGCGTTGCACGGCGGTGAGCGGCAGGTGCTGGTGGTCGAGGAGTCGCGCCTGGCCGTCGCGGAGCCGGTCGAGCAGGCCGGTCCACGGTTCGGCGGGGTCGAGCGGCACACGGACCGGCAGCGTGTTGATGAAAAAGCCGATCATGTCCTCGACGCCGGGCACCTGCGCCGGGCGGCCGGAGACGGTGGTGCCGAAGACGACGTCGGTGCGGCCGGTGAGCTGCACCAGCAGGACCGCCCATGCGGCCTGGACGACCGTGTTCAGGGTGACCTGCCGGTCGCGGGCCAGCGCGACGAGCCGCTCGGTGACCTCGGCCGGCAGCTCACGTTCGAGCTGGCCGGGCCGTTCGGACAGGACCGGTCCGGCCCCGGGCGCGACCAGGGTGGGCTGGTCGAGGCCGGCGAGGGCCTCGCGCCAGGCAGTTTCGGCGGCGGTACGGTCGGTGCCGCCGAGCCAGCGCAGATAGTCCCGGTAGGGCCGCGGCGCGGGCAGCTCACGGCCGGCGTAGAGGTCGAACAGGTCGCGGACGGCGAGCGGCGTCGACCAGCCGTCGAGGAGCACGTGGTGGTTGGTGAGCACGAGACGGTGCCGCTGCTCGCCGGTCCTCAGCAGGGCCATCCGCAGCAGCGGCGGGTCGGCGAGGTCGAACGGACCCGCGTCCTCCTCGGTCTCGCTCCACGGTAGTTCGACTCGCTCGCTGACGACCTGGCGCAGGACGCCGCCCGGGCCGGTGACGAACGAGACGCGCAGCGTCTCGTGGCGGTCGAGCAGCGCCTGCCCGGCGGCCCGCAGCCGGGCCGGGTCGAGCGGGCCTTCAAGGTCGATGACCTGCCGCACCACGTAGGGGTCGACGTCCTCGGCGACGGTCGCCAGGAAGACCAGGCCCTCTTGCAGCGGCGTGAGCGGCCAGACGTCGGCGAGGCCGCCGGGACGGCGCTCCAGTGCGTCGATTTCGTCCTGGCCGAGACCGGCCTGCGTGAGGTCGCTGGGCGTGCGCCCGCCGTCCACCGTGTCCACCGTGGACAGTGCGGCGAACCAGTCGGCCGCCAGCTCCCGCACTGCCGTCTCGGTGAGGACGCCGTCGGGGTAGGTGAGGGCCGCGGTGAGCCGGCCGTCGACGACGGAGACGTTGACCTCCAACGCGCGGGCGAGTGGCATGGCCGGGTCGGCGTCGCCGCCGAGGCCTTCCACCGGACTCCAGTCACCCCCGGCGGCGCCGGCGCCGCCGAAGCGGCCGAGGTAGTTGAACAGGATCTGCGGCTCGGGCCGGGCGGCGAACTCGGCGCGGGCGTTCGGGTTGCGGTGGCGGAGCAGGCCGTAGCGGGCGCCGGCGTCGGGCACGGCCCGCAGCTGCTCCTTGATCCGCTTGATCGCGGCGCCGGGGCCGTCGCCGCCGGGCGCGAGGCGGACCGGGTACTCGGTGGTGAACCAGCCGACGGTGCGGCTCAGGTCGCTGCCGGGGACGAGCTGCTCCTCCCGGCCGTGCCCCTCCAGCTCGACGAGGACGGTGTCCCGGCCGGTCCGGCGGGTGACGGCGAGGGCGAGCCCGGCGAGCAGGACGTCGGCGACGGTGGCGTGGAAGGCGGCCGGGAGGGTGTCGAGCAGCGGCGCGGCCTCGCCGGCCGGCAGCTCGACCGTGACGGTGCGGGCGGTGGCGACGGTGTCGCGGGCGGGGTCGACGGCCCGCTGGCCGAGCAGCGGTTCGGGGTCGCCCGCGAGGACGGACCGCCAGTACGGGAGCTGGCGGTCGTCGCGGGCGGCGGCGTCGAGGCCGGTCGCCCACTCGCGGAACGACGTGCCGGCCGCGGGCAGTTTCGGCGCGTGGCCGGCGGCGACGGCGGCCCAGGCGGCGGCGAGGTCGGGCAGCAGGATCCGCCAGGACACGCCGTCGACGACGCTGTGGTGGACGGCAACGCCGACGGCGTCACCGCTCCAGACGACCTGGACCACGGTCCCGCGGGCGGGGTCGAGCCGACCGGCCGCCGCGGCGAGCGCGGCCTCGACCGGTTCGCCGGTCCGGTCGACGATCGTGCTCGCCGGGACGGTGCCGGGCGGCGGGACGGTGAGGCCGGTGTCCGTCCGGCGGGCGCGCAGCAGGTCGTGGCGGTCGAGCAGGGCCTGGACGACCGCGTGGAGGCCGTCGAGGGTGAGGCCGGCCGGTGCGCGCAGGACCATCGACTGGCTGTACCGGCCGGACGGGCCCGCCTCGCGCAGCCAGGCGAGCGCGGGTGTGTCGGGCAGGTCGCCGAGGGCGGCGCCGGCGTCCGCCTGGCGGGGTGCCTCGGCGGGGGCGGCGACCGCCGCGAGCGCGGCGACGGTCCGCAGCTCGAACACCTGTCGCGGGGTGATCCGCAGCCCGGCGGCGCGGGCCCGGGCGACGAGCTGGATGCTCACGATGCTGTCGCCGCCGAGGGTGAAGAAGCTGTCCTCGATCCCGACGGCGGGCAGCCCGAGCACCTCGGCGAACAGCCCGCAGAGGAGTTCCTCGGCGGGGGTACGCGGTGCCGCGTCCCCGGCGAGCGCGCCGAAGTCGGGCGCGGGCAGGGCCCGGCGGTCGATCTTCCCGGCGACGGTGACCGGCATCCGGTCGAGGACCACGACGGCGGCGGGCACGAGGTGGTCCGGCAGCCGGGCGGCGGCCCACTCGCGCAGGTCGCCGGGATCGCCGACAACGTAGGCGACGAGCCGCCCGTCGTGAGCGACAACGTGCGCCTGCGACACCTGCGGGTGCTCTGTCAGCACCGCGGCGACCTCACCCGGCTCGATCCGGAACCCACGGAGCTTCACCTGATCGTCGGCCCGGCCCACAAACTCCAGCGACCCGTCCACCGCCCACCGCACCACATCCCCGGTGCGATACATCCGCCCACCCGCCCCGAACGGATCCGCGACAAACCGCGCCGCCGTCAACCCCGGACGAGCCAGATAACCCCGACCCAACTGCGCACCCGACAGATACAACTCCCCCGCCACCCCCGGCAGCACCGGACGCAGCCAACCGTCCAGCACATAGGCCCGGGTGTTGCCGATCGGGCCACCCACCGACGGCGACACACTGTCCGCGACCCACGCCAACAATGTGTCCACCGTGCACTCCGTCGGACCGTACAGATTCACCCCGACCGTGCCGGGCGCCTCGCGCAACGCCGTCCACAGTGCCGGCCCGGCCGCCTCGCCGCCCAGCATCACCAGGGCCGGGGCGTGGTCGAGCAGGCCGGCGGACACGAGTTCCTGCCCGAGTGACGGGGTGACGTCGAGGGCGTTGATGCGGTGCGCGGCGACATAGGCGACGAACAGCGCCGGATCGCGACGGGTCTCGTCGTCGAGCAGATGCAGCTCATGACCGGCGACCAGCCACAGCAGCCCCTCCCACGACGTGTCGAACACCGTCGCCGCCGACAGCGCCACCTTCAGGCGTCGCTCCCCCGACACCGGCTCGATCAACCGCTCCCGATGATGGTGGAACAGGTTCATCAGGCTCGCGTGCTCGACCACCACCCCTTTGGGCCGGCCCGTCGAGCCGGAGGTGTAGATGAGGTAGGCCGCAGACCGCGGGTCCGCGGTGGGCAGTTCCGCGTCGGCGGTCTCTTCGAGCAAGGCCGGCGTCACCACGACCGCGGGTGCGGCATCGGCCAGGAGGTAGTCGATCCGCTCGGCCGGATAGCCGGCGTCGACCGGCAGGTACACCGCACCGGACACCAGCGCGGCCAGCCAGGCCACGACCGCGTCCTCGGTCCGCGGCAGCAGCACCGCGACGACCTTCTCCGGGCCCGCGCCGCGGGCCACCAGCACCTTCGCCAGGCGCTCCACCCGCGACCACAACTCCGCGTAGGTCAACGCCGCCGCACCGAACCGCAACGCCACCGCGTCCGGCCGCGCCGCCACCGTCTCCCGCAGCGCATCGACCACCGTCCGGGCCGGGACAGGCAGCAGCGTGTCTTGCGCGGGGACCACGGCCGCCGCGGGCAGCGCCGCGAGGCGGGCCGACGGGTCGGCCGCGAACGCGGCCAGCAGCGCGGTCAGGCGGTCCAGCACCCACGTGGCGGCGGCGCGGTCGACGACGTCGGGGCGGTACTCGGCACCGAGCTGGAGGCGCTCGCCCGGCACCACGGTCAGGGTCAGCGGGTAGTGGGTGGCGTCCCGGCCGGTCACCTCGGCCAGGCGTAGACCGGCGGCCTCCTCCAGGGCGCGCAGGCCGTCGGCGTCGAGCGGGTAGCTCTCGAACACCAGGAGGGTGTCGAAGAGCGGGCCGATCCCGGCCTGCCGCTGGATCGCCGCGAGGCCTACGTGCTGGTGGTCGAGCAGCGCGGCCTGTTCGGCCTGCAGCCGGGCCAGGAAGCCCGCCCACGTGTCGGACGAGCGGGGCCGGACCCGGACCGGCACCGTGTTGATGAACAGGCCGACCATGTCCTCCACACCCGGCAGCGTCGCCGGGCGACCCGAGACGGTGGTGCCGAAGACGACGTCGTCACGACCGGTCAGCTCGGCGAGGACCAGCGCCCAGGCGCCCTGCACGACCGTGTTCAGCGTGAGGCCGAGGGCGCGGGCCCGCTCGGCGACGGCCGCCGCGTCGACGTGGACCTCGACGAGCTCGGGTTCGGCGGCGGCCGGGGCCGCACCCGGACGGACGAACGTGGCCTCCTCGACGCCGTCGAGGGTGTCGCGCCAGGCCCGCTCGGCCGCGGCCCGGTCCTGCCGGGCGACCCAGGCGAGGTAGTCCTTGTACGGGCGGGCGCGGGGCGGCTCGCCGCCCGCGTACAGCATGAGCAGGTCGCGGACGAGCAGCGGCGCCGACCAGCCGTCGAGCAGGATGTGGTGGCTGGTGAGCACGAGGCGGTGGCGGTCGGTGCCGAGGCGGACCAGCAGCCATCGCAGCAGCGGCGGGCGGGCCAGGTCGAACGGCCGGCGCCGCTCGGCCGTGGCCAGCTCGTCGGCCGCCGCGGCGGCACCGGCCGTGGTGGACACGTCCGCCTCGGTCCAGTCGACGGGGACGGATGCCGGGATGAGCTGGACGGGCTGGCCGGCCTTGCGCGGGCGGAACGCGGCGCGGAGGTTGGCGTGCCGGTCCAGCACCGCCTGGGCGGCGCCGCGCAGCCGGACGGCATCCAGCGGGCCGTCGAGGGTGAGCACCTGCTGGACGACGTAGACGTCCTGGTCCCCGGCGGAGTACGACGACAGGAAGTACAACCCCTCCTGCAACGGCGAGAGGGGCAGGATGTCCTGCAGTCCGCCCGTGGTCACAACTGCCTCCACTCGTCTTCGAACTCGTCGATCTCGTCCTGGCTGAGGGTCACCAGGGTCAGGTCGGATGGGGTGTGCCCGCCGCCGCCGGGCGCCTCGGCGGCGGCCCGCAGCCGGGCGAGCGCGGCCAGCCACAGCTCGCCGAGGCTGGTCACGTCGGCGGCGGTGAGGATGCCCTCGACGTAGGCGATGCGGATGTCGAGCTCCGGGCCGGTCGGCAGGTCCGCCGTGGCGGCGTTGATCTCCAGCGGGTGCGCCACCGGGAAGGCCGGGTCGAGGCCGTCGCCGAGGTGCTCGCCCTCGGGAGCGGCGACCCAGTCGGTAGCGTCGCCGGTGGCGAGCCGGCCCAGGTAGTTGAACAGGATCTCCGGGCCGGGCGCGGCGGCGAGCCGGTCGGCGGTGTCCGGGTTGAGGTACCGCAGCAGGCCGTAGCCGGCACCCGCGTCGGGCACCGCGCGCAGCTGCTCCTTGACCTGTTTGAGCGCCGTGGCGGCGTCGCCGCCGCCGGGGTCGAGGCGGACCGGGTACTCGGTGGTGAACCAGCCGACGGTACGGGTGAGGTCGCTGCCTGACACCAGGTGCTCCTCGCGGCCGTGCCCTTCGAGACGCAGCAGGACGCCGTGCTCCGCCGTGGCCGGGCGCCACTCGCGCACGGCGAGGGCGAGACCGGCGAGCAGGACGTCCTGGACGCCGGCGTGGAACACCTCGGGAACGGCGGTGAGCAGCGGCCGGGTGTCGCCGGCCGGCAGCCGCAGGGTGTGCTCGCGCTGCGCGGCGACGGTGTCGCGGGCTCGGTCGACCCGCCGGGCGCCCAGCGGTGCGGCTGGCGTGTCCACCGTGGACAGCCAGTGCGGCAGCTCGCCCGCCCGGTCGCGGGCGGCCACGGCGAGCCCGCGGGCCCAGCCGCGCAGCGAGGTGCCGACAGCCGGCAGTTCGATGCGCTCGCCGCGCGCCGTCCGTTCCCACGCGGCGGCGAGGTCGCCGGCCAGGATGCGCCAGGAGACGCCGTCGACGACTAGGTGGTGGGCGACGAGCAGCAGGCGGTCCCGGCCCGGGAACCACACGGCCTGCAGCATCCGCCCGGCCTCCGGCGCGAGCCGCCGCACGGCCGCCGCGTGCTCGGCCCGGTAGTCGGCCTCGGCGGCCGCGTGGACCACACGCAGCAGGTCGGTGGCGGACACCGTGCCGGTGGGCGGGACGAACAGGCCGCTGCCGCTCCAGCGGGCGCGCAACGCGTCGTGCCGGTCGAGCAGGGCCTGCAGGACCCCGGCGAGACCGTCACGGGTGAGCGCGGACGGTACCCGCAGCAGGAGCGCCTGGCTGACGCTGCCGATCGGGGCGTCCTGGTCCCGCAGCCAGCCCATGATCGGGGTCAGCGGCACCTCGCCGAGCCCGGCACCCTCCGGTTCCCGTGCGGGGCCGGAAGCGCCGTCTGCGACGACGACGGTGGCGGCGAGCGCGGCAACGGTCTGGTGCTCGAAGACCTGCCGGGCGGACAGCTCCAGGCCGGCGGCGCGGGCGCGGGAGACGAGCTGCAGTGCGACGATGCTGTCGCCACCGAGGCCGAAGAAGCCCTCGTCGACGCCGATCTCGTCCAGGCCCAGCACGTCCGCGAAGAGCGTGGTGAGCAACTCCTGCAGCACGGTCGCTGGACGCTCGACGCGGCGCTCCAGCACCGGCTCCGGCAGGGCGGCCCGGTCGACCTTGCCACCGGCGGTGCGCGGCAGCGCGTCGAGCACCACAACGGCGGCCGGCACCATGTGGGCGGGCAGCCGCCGCGCGGCCCAGGCGCGCAGTTCCTCGGAGTCCACGGTGCTGTTGCCGGCGGCGCCCTCGACGTAGGCGACGAGCCGGTCCGCACGGGCGACGACGGCGGCGTGGCGCACGTCCGGGTGCTCGGCGAGCACGGCGACGATCTCGCCCGGCTCGATCCGGAAGCCGCGGATCTTCACCTGGTCGTCGGCCCGGCCGAGGAACTCCAGCTGCCCGTCCGCGGTGCGCCGGACGAGGTCGCCGGTGCGGTACATCACGGTGCCGGGCGGGCCGAACGGGTCGGCGACGAACCGCTCGGCGGTCAGTGCGGGCCGGCCGAGGTAGCCGCGGGCCAGCCCGGCGCCGGCGAGGTACAGCTCACCGGGGACACCGGGCGGCACCGGCAGCAGCGCGGCGTCGAGCACGTGGGCGCGCTTGTTGCGGTCGGGGCGGCCGATGAGCACCGGGCGGCCGGGCTCGCACTCCCAGTAGGTGGAGTTGACGGTCGCTTCCGTCGGGCCGTACGCGTTGAGCATGCGGTGTGTGGGCGCCCACCGGGTGACGAGGTCGGGCGGGCAGCGATCGGCGCCGGTCACCACCGTCACGTCCGGCGGGACGACCCCGGACGGCAGCGCGCCGAGCGCGGCGGGCGGCAGGGCGAAGTGCGTGATCCGCTCGTCGCGGACGAACTCGGCGAACGGTGCGCCGAGCCGCGCCGCCTCGGGCACCACGACGAGGGTGGCGCCGCGCAGGAGGGTGACGGCGAGCTCGGCGACGGTGACGTCGAAGCTGGGCGAGGCGAACTGGGCGATCCGGTCGCCGGGGCGGACCCGCCACAGCTCGGCGAAGGTGTCGGCGAGGTCGCCGAGGCCGGCGTGCGGGACGACAACACCCTTGGGGCGGCCGGTGGAGCCGGAGGTGTAGATGACGTAGGCGGGGTGCTCGGGCCGCAGCGGTGCGATCCGGTCGGCGTCCGTGACCGGCGCGGCGTCCGCGCCTGGCTCGACCGGGTCGAGGTCGACGTGCAGCACGGGCGGGCCGTCCGGGACCGTGGCGGTGCCGGGCGCGGCGATGACGAGGACCGGGGACGCGTCGGCGGCGAGACCGGCGATCCGTTCGGCCGGGTACGCGGGGTCGACCGGCAGGTAAGCGCCGCCGGCCTTGGCGACGGCCAGCTCCGCGGCGAACAGCTCGGCGGAGCGCGGCAGCAGCACCATGACGGTCCGCTCGGGGCCGGTGCCATGGGCGATCAGGCGGCGGGCGAGGCGGTTGGTGTGCGCGTCGAGCTCGGCGTACGTGAGCGTGCGTGGCCCGTCCTGGAGCGCGATCGCCTCGGGGGTCCGCGCCAGCTGCTCGGCGAACAGGCCGGGCAGCGTGCTCGCCGGGCGTGGCGCGTTGATGCCCTGCCAGCCGGCTTCGAGAGCCCGGTGCTCGGCCGGCGCGAGGACGTCCAGTTCGGACACCCGCCGGTGCGGGGCCGCGGCGGCGGCGGTGAGCAGCCGGACGAGCCGCTCCGCCAGGGTGGCGACGGTGGCCGGATCGAAGAGGTCGGCGCTGTACTCGATGACGCCGCGCAGACCGTCGGTACCGTCCTGACCGTCCTGCTCGGTGACGACGATGCCGAGGTCGAACTGGGCGACGCCGGTGTCGACCGGCACCGGCTCGGTGTCGAGGCCGGGCAGGCCGGGCACCTCGGCCGGCAGGTGCTGGTAGGCGACCATGACCTGGAACAGCGGGTTGCGGCCGGCGGACCGCTCGGGGTTGACCGCCTCGACGACCCGCTCGAACGGCACGTCGGCGTGGCCGAACGCGGCCAGGTCGGTGCGGCGCACCCGGCCGACGAGGTCGGCGAAGGTGGGGTCGCCGGCGACGTCGGCACGCAGGACGAGGGTGTTGACGAAGAACCCGGCCAGCTCGTCGAGGCGCTGGTCGGTCCGGCCGGCGACGGGGCTGCCGAGCGGGATGTCGGTGCCGGCGCCGAGCCGGCTGAGCAGCGCGGCCAGGGCGGCCTGCACGACCATGAACGCGGTCGCCCCGGTGCGCCGGGCGAGGTCCCTCACGAGCCGGTGGGTCGGCGCGTCCACGGCGAACGGGACGATGCCGCCGGCGTGGGAGGGGACGGCGAGGCGCGGCCGGTCGGCGGGCAGCGCCAGCTCGGCGGGCACGCCGGCGAGGGCGTCGCGCCAGAACGCGAGCTGCCGCTGCTGGACCTCGCCGAGCAGTTCGTGCTGCCAGAGGCCGTAGTCGGCGTACTGCACCGGCAGCGGCGCCCAGTCCGGGGCGGCGCCACGGGTGCGGGCGGCGTAGGCGATGCCGAGGTCGGCGACGAGCCGGCCCTCGGACCATTCGTCGGTGACGATGTGGTGCAGCAGGAGCAGCAGGACGTGCCGGTCGGGGCCTTCGGCGAACAGGTGCGGCCGGACGAGGAGCTCGGCGGCGAGGTCGAACCCGTGGCGGGCGGCGGCCGCGAGCCGCTCGGGCAGCTCGTCCGCGGTGGTCGCGGCGATGTGCCACCGCGGCCGCGGGTCGGTCAGGATGCGCTGGGCCGGCCGGCCGTCGACGGTCGGGAAGACGGTGCGGAGGCTCTCGTGCCGGGCCAGGACGTCGTCGAGCGCGGCGCGCAGGGCGGCCTCGTCGAGCGGCCCGGTGAGCCGCAGCGCGAACGCCACGTTGTAGGTGGGGCCGGGGCCGGTGAGCTGGTGGTGCAGCCAGAGCCGGTGCTGGGCGGGCGAGACGGGCAGCGGGTCGGGCCGTTCCCGGACGCCGAGAGCCGGTCCGGCGTCCGTGCCGGCCCGGTCGAGGTGGGCGGCGAGCGCGGCGACGGTCGGCGCGTCGAAGACGGCGCGGATCGGCAGGGCCGTGCCGAACACGGCGCGGATCCGGGCGGCGAGGGCGGTCGCGGTGAGCGAGTGACCGCCGAGGGCGAAGAAGTCGTCGCCGGTGCCGACGGCGGGCAGCCCGAGCACCTCGGCGAACAGCCCGCAGAGGATCTCCTCGGCGGGGGTACGCGGCGTGCCGGCACCCGCGGTGAAGTCGGGCGCGGGCAGCGCCTTGCGGTCGACCTTGCCGGCGACCGTGACAGGAATCCGGTCGAGGGTGACGACGGCGGCGGGCACGAGATGGTCCGGCAGCCGGGCGGCGGCCCACTCACGCAGGTCGCCGGGATCGCCGACAACGTAGGCGACGAGCCGGCCCTCGACGGCGACGACCACCGCCTGCGACACGCCGGCGTGTTCGCTCAGGACGGCGGCGACCTCACCCGGTTCGATCCGGAACCCGCGGATCTTCACCTGATCGTCGGCCCGGCCCACAAACTCCAGCGACCCGTCCACCGCCCACCGCACCACATCCCCGGTGCGATACATCCGCCCACCCGCCCCGAACGGATCCGCGACAAACCGCGCCGCCGTCAACCCCGGACGAGCCAGATAACCCCGACCCAACTGCGCACCCGACAGATACAACTCCCCCGCCACCCCCGGCAGCACCGGACGCAACCAACCATCCAGCACATAGGCCCGGGTATTCCCGATCGGACCACCCACCGACGGCGACACACTGTCCGCGACCCACGCCAACAACGTGTCCACCGTGCACTCCGTCGGACCGTACAGATTCACCCCGACCGTGCCCGACGCCTCACGCAACGCCGTCCAGATCCGCGGATCAGCGGCCTCGCCACCGAGCGCAACAAGCGCCGGCCGGTGCCGGCCCTCAGCCAGCAGTCCGGCAGCGACCAGCGGCCCGGCCAGGGACGGAGTGACATCCAGGAAATCGATACGGTGCCGGTCCACGTAGGCCGCGAACAGCTCCGGGTCGCGGCGGGTCTCGTCGTCGAGCAGGTGCAGCTCGTGGCCGGCGACCAGCCACAGCAGCCCCTCCCACGACGTGTCGAACACCGTCGCCGCCGACAACGCCGCCCGGATCCGCCGCCCGCCCGCGGTCGGCTCGATGATCCGCTCGCGGTGGTGGTGGTACAGGTTCATCAGGCTCGCGTGCTCGACCACCACCCCCTTGGGCCGGCCCGTCGAACCCGACGTGTAGATGAGATACGCCGCCGACCGCGAATCCACCACGGGCAGTTCCGCGTCGGCGGTCTCCGCCAGCAACTCCGGCGTCACCACCACGGCGGGCGCCGCATCGGCCAGGAGGTAGTCGATCCGCTCCGCCGGATAGGACGCGTCGACCGGCAGATACACCCCGCCCGACACCAACACCGCCAGCCACGCCACCACCGCGTCCTCCGTACGCGGCAGCAACACCGCCACCACCCGCTCCGGACCCGCACCCCGGGCGACAAGGACGCGGGCGAGACACTCCACCCGCGACCACAACTCCGCGTAGGTCAACGACACCGCACCGAAGCGCAACGCCACCGCGTCCGGCCGCGCCGCCACCGTCTCCCGCAGCGCATCGACCACCGTCCGGGCCGGGACAGGCAGCAGCGTGTCCTGCGCGGGGACCACGGCCGCCGCGGGCAGCGCCGCCAGACGGGCCGACGGATCGGCCGCGAAGGACTCGAGGAGCGCCGAGAAGCGGGACAGGACCGCTGTCGCCGCCGCCGTGGAGTAGAGGTCCGGGCGGTGTTCCAGGCGCAGCCGCGGCCGGGTGCCCGGCACGACGACCAGGCTCAGCGGGTAGTGGGTAGCGTCGACCGGGATGCCGCCGCCGATCGCGAGCCCGGGCACGGCCGGGACGGCGGCACCGGTCGGGTAGCTCTCGAAGACGGTCAGCGTGTCGAACAGCTCGCCCAGCCCGGTGAGGCGCTGGATGTCGGCCAGGCCGAGGTACTGGTGGTCGAGCAGCGCGGCCTGCTCGGCCTGCAGCCGGGCCAGGAAGCCCGCCCACGTGTCGGACGGGCGCGGCCGGACCCGGACCGGCACCGTGTTGATGAACAGGCCGACCATGTCCTCCACACCCGGCAGCGTCGCCGGACGACCCGACACGGTCGCGCCGAAGACCACGTCGTCACGGCCGGTCAGCTCCGCGACCGTGAGCGCCCAGGCACCCTGCACAACCGTGTTCAGCGTGAGGCCGAGGGCGCGGGCGGCGGCGGTGAGCCGCCCGGCCGCCGGCTCGTCGACGACGATCTCGGCGACCTCGGGCAGCACCGCGGTGTGCGGCGCGCCCGGGGCGACCAGGGTCGGCTCGTCGACCCCGGCGAGGGCGTCCCGCCAGGCCGACGTGGCGGCGTCGCCGTCCTGCGCGGCGAGCCAGGCGAGGTGGTCCCTGTACGGGCGGGGCGCCGGGCCGGGCTCCCCGGCGTACAGCTGGAAGAGGTCGCGCATCGCGAGCGGGCCGGACCAGCCGTCCATGAGCAGGTGGTGCTGGGTCAGGACGAGCCGGTGCTCGCCGGCGCCGAGGCGGACGAGGACGAACCGCAGCAGCGGCGGTGCCTGAAGGTCGAACCGGCGGCGCCGCTCGGCCGCGACGAGGCCGGCGAGCGCGTCGGCCGGATCGTCCACGGTGGACAGGTCGAGCTCGGCGAACGGGACCTCGGCGGCGGCCGGGATCACCTGGACGGGACGGCCGGCGGCGGTACGGTCGAAGCCCCCGCGAAGGTTCGGGTAGCGCTCCAGCAGCGCCACGGCCGCCGCCCGGAGCCGCCCGGCGTCGACCGGTCCGGTGAGGGTGAAGACCTGCTGGACCGTGTAGACGTCGGCACCGGCGTCGTCGAGGCTTGCCAGGAAGTACAACCCCTGCTGCAACGGCGACAGCGGCAGGACGTCGGTGAGGCCGGGCCAGCGGGCGGCGAGCTCGTCCAGCGCCTCGGCGTCGAGGCCGGCGAGCGGCACGTCCGACGGGGTGAGGGCACCGGCGCCGGGCTGGTTGGCGGCGACCTGGACGGCGACGAGCGCGGCGAGCCAGTCGTCGGCGATGCGGCGGGCGTCGCTGTCGGCGAGGGCGCCGGCCGGATAGGCGAACTCGGTGCGCAGCACGGGACCGTCGGCGGTGTCCACGGTGGACGCGTTCACGGCGAGGCGGTGCCGCACCGGCATGCGGGGGTCGGCGGTGGCGTGCGCGGCCGGCAGTTCGGCGGCGATGCCCCAGTCGCCGGCGTCGGCGACGGTGAACCGGCCGAGGTAGTTGAACAGGATCTCGGGCTCCGCCGCCGGGGCGTCCCCGGCGAGGTAGCGCAGCAGGCCGTAGCCGATGCCGCCGTCGGGCACCGCCCGCAGCCGTTCCTTGACGCCGCGGACGACGGCGGCGGGGCCACCGGCGGCGGCCGGGAGGCGCACCGGGTATTCGCTGGTGAACCATCCGACGGTGCGCACCAGGTCGGCGCCGGGCACGACCTGCTCCTCGCGGCCGTGGCCCTCCAGCGCGACGAGCGGCTCGGCGGCCGCGCCCGTGCGCCGCGAGAGAGCCAGCACGAGGGCCGCCAGCAGCACGTCCTGCACGCCGGCGCGGAACGTGTCGGGGACCGTGGTGAGCAGCGGCCCGGTGACCGACGCGTCGAGGGTGACGGTGATCCGCCGCAGGGTGCCGGCGGTGTCCGTGGCGGGGTCGAGCGGGCGCCCGCCGAGCCGGTTCGCCGGGCCGTCGAGGACGGCGTGCCAGCGGTCCCGCTCGGCGGCGCGGGCGGCGACGGCGGCGTGGAGCCCGGCGGCCCAGGCCCGAAACGGCGTGCCGGCCGGGCGTCGCGGCGCACCGGCCGCGGCGGCGGCGAGGTCCTCGGCGAGGATGCGCCAGGAGACGCCGTCGACGACGAGGTGGTGCGCGACGAGCAGCAGCCGGTCGCGGTCGGGGAACCAGACGACCTGCAGCATCACCCCGCCTTCGGGGTCGAGCCGGTCGGCGGCGGCCTCCCGTTCCGCGGCGAGGTCGGCGCCGGTGACGACCTGCAGGCGCAGGTCGAGCGGCCCGTCGGGCACGTCGAGCGCCCAGCGGTCGCCGTCGGTCGCCAGGCGGGCGCGCAGCACGTCGTGCGGGGCGAGGGCGGTGCGCAGCACGTGGTCGAGCCCGGCGGCGTCGAGGCCGGCCGGGGTGCGCAGCAGCAGCGCCTGGGAGTAGCGGGCGACGGGGGCGTCGAGCTCGCGCAGCCAGGCGATGACGGGGGTCTCCGGCGCGCGGCCCGTGCCGCCGCCTGCGGCCGCGGCGGCCGGCGCGACCGGTGCCGCGGCCCCGGCCAGCTCGGCGACGCTCTGGTGCTCGAACACCTGGCGGGGCGTGATGTACAGGCCGGCGTCGCGGGCGCGCGAGACGAGCTGGATGGACAGGATGCTGTCGCCGCCGAGGGCGAAGAACCCGTCGTGCCGGCCGACGGCGTCGCGGTTGATGCCGAGCAGCCCGGCGTAGAGGGTGGCGAGGGTCTCCTCGGCGGGCGTGCCGGGCCGTTCCCCGGCCGGGGCGGCGTTCGCTGGTGCGGGTGCCGGAAGGGCGGCCTTGTCGACCTTGCCGCCCGCGGTGAGCGGCAGCGCGTCGAGCAGCACGACGGCGGGCACGACGGCCGCGGGCAGGACGGCGGCGGCGTGGTCGCGCAGCGCGTCGGCCGTGGCGTCACCGCCGACGCCTCCGGCGGGCACGACGTAGGCGACGAGACGGGCGTCCCGGGCGACGACGACGGCCTGGGCGACCGCCGGGTGGGTGGCGAGGATCGCCTCGACCTCGGCCGGCTCGACGCGGAAGCCGCGGATCTGCACCTGGTCGTCGGTGCGACCGAGGAACTCCAGTTGCCCGTCGGCGGTGCGGCGGACCAGGTCGCCGGTCCGGTACATCCGCTGCCCGGGCCGGGCCGGGTCGGCCACGAACCGCTCGGCGGTGAGCGCCGGGCGGCCGAGGTAGCCGCGGGCCAGGCCGGCGCCGCCGAGGTACAGCTCGCCGGGGACGCCGGGCGGCACCGGGCGCAGCGCCGCGTCGAGCACCTGGGCGGTCCGGCCGTGGTCGGGGCGGCCGATGAGGACCGGACCGTCGCCGGTGGCCGTCCAGCTGGTCGCGGTGACGGTGGTCTCGGTCGGGCCGTAGGCGTTGACGAGCCGCCGGCCGGCGGACCACCGGCGCACCACGTCGGGCGGGGCGGCCTCGCCGCCGATGGTGATCGTGACGCCCGCCGGGATCGCGGTCGCCGGCAGCGCGGCGAGCAGGGCCGGGGGCAGGTCGGCGTGGGTGATGCCACGGGCGGTGACGAACTCGCCGAGGGCCGCGCCGAGCCGGGCGTCCTCGGGGACGACGACGAGCGTGCCGCCGGACAGCACCGACGCGGCGAGTTCGCTGATCGCGACGTCGACGGCGGGCGAGACGAACTGCGCGGCGCGGGTCCCAGGTCCGGTGCCGAAGCCGGCGCGGACGCTCGCCACCAGGGCGGCGAGGCCGGCGTGCGGGACGACCACGCCCTTCGGGCGGCCCGTCGAGCCCGAGGTGAAGATGATGTACGCCGGGTGCTCCGGCCGGACCGGCACCAGCGGACCGGTCGTGTCGTCCGTCGGGTCCGCGAGCGTGAGGTCCGACTCGGTGACCGCCAGGACCGGTGCGGAGGCGATGCGGGCCGTCAGATCCTCATCGGCGAGCACCAGGACCGGTGCCGCGTCCGTGAGCTGCTGGGTGATGCGCCCGGCCGGGTGGTGGACGTCGAGCGGCAGCAGGCAGGCGCCCGCCTTGGCGACGGCGAGGACCGCGACGACGAGGCCGGCCGAGCGCGGCAGCCGCACGGCCACGACCCGCTCCGGCCCGGCCCCGGCGGCGACGAGGCGCCGCGCGAGCCGGTTGGCGAGGGCGTCGAGCTCGGCGTAGGTCAGCGTGCGGTCGCCGTCCTCCACGGCGGGCGCGCCGGGCGCGGCGGCGACCTGGGCGGCGAACAGTTCGGCGAGCGTGCGCTGCGGGGCGTCGAACGGCGGCCCGTGCAGCGGCTCGCGCTCGGCGCCGATGAGCAGGTCCACGGTGGACAGTCGCCGGTCCGGGTCGGCGGTCACCGCTTCGAGCAGCAGCAGGAGCCGGTCGGCGAGCGATCGGACGGTCGCCGGGTCGAACAGGTCGGCGCGGTACTCGACGGAGCCCTCGAGACCGCCGGGGCGCTCGGCGACGTCGAACGTCAGGTCGAACTTGGCCGTGCCGGTCGCCACGAGCCGCGGCGCGACCCGGACGCCGGGGAAGCCGGCGACGTCGGGCAGGGCTGCCTGGTAGGAGACCATGACCTGGAACAGCGGGTGGTGCGCCAGCGAGCGCTCCGGGTTGAGCTCCTCGACGAGCAGCTCGAACGGCAGGTCCTGGTGGGCGAGCGCGGCCAGGTCGGCGGTGCGGACCCGGCGCAGCAGCTCGGCGAAGGCCGGGTCGCCGGAGACGTCGGTGCGCAGCACGACGGTGTTGACGAAAAAGCCGACGAGCCGCTCCACGGCGTCGTCGCCGCGGCCGGCGACCGGGGTGCCGAGCGGGATGTCGGTGCCGGCCCCGAGCCGGCTCAGCAGCGCGGCGACCGCGGCCTGCACGAGCATGAAGAGCGTGACGCCGTGCCGGCGGGCCAGGTCGCGCAGGGCCCGCTCCAGCTCCGGCGGGATCGGGAAGGTGACGGTGCCGCCGGCCTCGGTGGCGCGCGCCGGGCGGGGCCGGTCGGCGGGCAGCCGCAGGGCCGGCGGGGCGCCGGCGAGGGCGTCCCGCCAGTAGGCGAGGTGCTCCGCCATCGGCAGCCGCTCCTGCCAGGCGGCGTGGTCGGCGTACCGCACCGGCAGCGCCGCCCAGCCCGGTGCGTGCCCGGCCGCGCGGGCGGCGTAGGCGGTGGCCAGGTCGTCGAGCATCGGTGTGAGCGACCACTCGTCGCCGGCGATGTGGTGGACGAGCAGCAGCAGGGTGTGCCGGTCCGGGCCGAGCGCGAACAGGGTGGCTCGCAGCGGCGTCTCGGCGGCGATGTCGAACGGGACGCGGACGGCCGCGGCGACGGCGTTCGCGGGGTCGCCGGCGACCGCGACGACGGCGAGCGTGACCGCGGGTTCACGCACGACCGGGTACGGCTCGCCGCCCCGGTCGGCGAAGACCGTGCGCAGCGGTTCGTGGCGGGCGGCGAGGTCGGTGAGGGCGGCCCGCAGCGCGGTCACGTCGAGCGGTCCGTCGAGGTCGAGGGCGAGCGGCAGGTTGTAGGTGGCGTTGGGCCCGTCGAGGCGAGACAGGAACCACAGCCGGCGCTGCGCGTGCGACATCGCGTCGCGGCCGGTGCCGGGCAACAGCTGCGGTCTCGCCGGCGCGACCGGGCCGGCCGCGATCCGGGCCGCGAGCCCCGCCACCGTCGGCGCGTCGAAGACGTCCCGCAGCGCGAGGTCCGTGCCGAAGACGGTGCGGACGCGGGCGGCGACCCGGGCGGCGAGCAGCGAGTGGCCGCCGAGGGCGAAGAAGTCGTCGCGAGGGCCGACCGCGGGCACGCCGAGGACGTCGGCGAAGACGCCGGCGAGCAGTTCCTCCGCGGGGGTGCGGAACGCTTCGGGCGCGGCGGCGTCGAGGGCGGGTGCCGGCAGGGCGCCGCGGTCGAGCTTGCCGTTCGGGGTGGTCGGCAGCGTGTCGAGCGGGACGATCGCGGCCGGGACCATGTAGTCGGGCAGCGCCTCGGCGGCGTGGCGGCGCAGCGCGGCCGGGTCCGGGGCGGTGCCGGTGACATAGGCGACGAGTCGGCGGTCGCCCGGCCGGTCCTCGCGGATGACGGCGACGGCGCGCCGGACGGCCGGGTCGGCCTCCAGGACCGTCTCGATCTCGCCGAGCTCGATCCGGAAGCCGCGCAGCTTCACCTGGTGGTCGACGCGGCCGAGGACGTCGAGGGTGCCGTCGGGGCGGCGGCGGGCCAGGTCGCCGGTGCGGTACATCCGCTCGCCCGGGTGGTAGGGGTCGGCGACGAACCGCGACGCGGTGAGGCCGGGCCGGCCGAGGTAGCCGCGGGCCACGCCGGTGCCGGCGAGGTACAGCTCGCCGGGGAAGCCGTCGGGCGCGGGGCGCAGCGCAGGGTCGAGGACGTAGGCCCGGGTGTTCCAGATCGGAGCGCCGACGCTGACCGTGTCGTCGGTGAGCCGGTGGGCGGTCGACCAGATGGTGGTCTCGGTCGGCCCGTAGAGGTTGGTCACGTCGGCGGCGTGCTTGCGCAGCTCGGCGGCGAGCTCCGGCGGGAGGGCCTCGCCGCCGACGAGGACCCGCAGTCCGCTCAGCGCGGCGGTGCCACCGGACTCGTCGGCGAGCGCCCGCCACAGCGTCGGGGTCGCCTGCACCACGGTCGCCCCGGCCCGTCGCACGAGCGCGGTGAGCGCGGCGGGGTCCTGGACGGTCTCCTTGGGGGCGAGGACCACGGCGGCGCCGGCGAGCAGCGGAAGGTACAGCTCCAGTCCGGAGATGTCGAAGCTCACCGTGGTGACGGCGACGAGCCGGTCGGCCGCCGTGAGCGGGACCGTCTCCCGCATCGCGAGGAGGAAGTTGACGAGGTTCTCCCGGGTGACGACGACGCCCTTGGGGCGGCCGGTCGACCCGGAGGTGTACAGCACGTAGGCCGCGTCGTGCGGGTGGTACACGACGGGCGGGGCCGCCGGCACGGCGGCAGCGGGTGGGAGCGGCCGGTCGAGCCGCAGCACCGGCACGCGGACCTCGGGTGCCCGCACGGCGCCGGTCGTGACGAGCAGGGCGGGCGCGCTGTCGGTGACCATCCAGGCGAGCCGGTCGGCCGGGAAGTCTGGGTCCAGCGGCAGGTACGCGGCGCCGGTGCGCTGCACGGCGAGCAGCGCGACGAGCAGGTCGGCGGTGCGGGGCAGGCAGACCGCGACGGTCCGCCCGGGCACGGCGCCGCGGGCGGCCAGGACCCCGGCGAGCGCCTCGACCCGCCCGGCGAGCTCCACATAGGACAGCTCGGTGCCGTCGGCGGTGACGACGGCGGTCGCGGCCGGGGTCCGGGCGGCCTGGGCGAGCCACAGGTCGGTGAGCCCGGCGGCCGGCAGGACGTGCGCGGGGCCGGGTGGCGGGACGGCGCCAAGGCCGAACCGGCCGCACGGGGTGTCGGCAGGTGCGGCGGCGAGCACGGCCAGGAGCTCGGCGAACCGGGTGGCGTGACCATCCACATCGGACGGTAGGTATCGGGTGGGGTTGCCGTCGACGACGATCTCGAGGACGTCGCCGCCACGGTCGTCGACGGTGATCGACAGGTCGTCGACCGGCCCGGCGGAGATGTAGCGTGGGGTGCCCGGCAGGCCGGCGAAGGACAGCGTGGTGCCGAACGGCTTGATGTTCACCCACGGGCCGATCAGCCGCCGGTCCCCGCCGACGAGCCCGAGGTCGCGCCGGATGTCCTCGCCGCGGTATCGCTGATGCCGGCGAACGGCCTTGATCTCGGCGGCGACCCGCTGGACGAGCACGGCCACGGTGTCGGCGGGCGCGACGGGCACCCGCAGCGGCAGCACGTTGACGGCGGTGACGGGCACCCGGGCGGCGACCGACCCGAGCCGGCCCATCATCGGCAGCCCGAGGACGGGTTCGGCGCTGCCGGTGAGCCGGTGCACGTAGAGTGCGGCGGCGGCAAGCAGTGCCTCGACCCGCGTGGCACCGAGGGTGGACAGACCGCGGCCGACGGCGGCGGGCAGGGTGACGCGGCGGCGCAGGAAGGTGGGGCTGGGCCGGACGGGTCCGGACGCCAGGTCGGGCACCTCGATGCCGGCGAGGCGCTCGCGCCAGAAGTCGCGGTCGGCGACCCACGTCGGCGAGGCCCGGTACCGTGCGTCCTCGGCGACGACGTCGGCGAGGTCTCCAAAGGTCCGGCCGGGGATTGAACCGGCCTCCACCAGCGCGGTGTACACGGTGGCGAGGCGCTGCGAGAGGAGGGCGAACGTGTACGCGTCCATCACGATGTGGTGGCAGCGCTGGTACCACGTCCAGCGCCCGGGGCCGCGGCGGATGAGCGCCTGGGCGAAGGCAGGGCCCGCGGCGAGGTCGATCGGGGTGGCGAGGTCGGCGCGCAGCCACGCCTCGGCCGCGGCGTCGTCGAGGTCGAGGACGGTCAGGGTCCACTCGAGGGTCTCGGCGACCTCCTGCCCGGGCCCGTCGCCGGTCTCGGCGAACCGGGCCCGCAGTGCGTCGGACTCGGCGACGACGGCGCGCAGCGCCTGCTCGAACCGCACGGGGTCGAGCTCGCCGTCGATGTCGACGCAGGCGGCCGTGGTGAACGCCGGTCCGGGGTCGAGCTGGTGGGCGTACCACACGCCGGCCTGGGCGCCGGTGAGTTCGAGACGGTCGGGCACGTGGGGCTCCTCGCAGGCGGGGCGCGCAGCGCTTGCCCCGCCGCGCCGTACGGGCGCGGCGGGTGCGGTGGGATGCGGTGGAGTCGGTGGGCGACGGTGGTCAGCCGGTCGCGTCCATCTGGGCGATCAGGCTGTTGGGCCGCATGTCGGTCCAGTGCGTCTCGACGTAGTCCAGGCAGGCGGCCCGGCTGTCCACGCCGAAGACTGCCTGCCAACCGGCCGGCACCTCGGCGAACGACGGCCACAGCGAGTGCTGGCCCTCGTCGTTGACGAGCACCAGGTAGGTGCCGTCCTCGTCCTCGAACGGGTTGGTCGTCATCGTGCCTCCTCCAGCAGCGCGGCGGGCTCCACCCAGGACAGTCCGTCGGACGCGGGCACCAGGCCGCCGTCGAGCAGCGGCAGTTCACGGGCGGCGGCGCCCTGGATGCCGCGGACCTGGATGTTGTTCATCTCCTGCATCACCTCGCGGACGACGGGGGTGCCGAAGAGGTGGTGCATGCGCTCACCGGACGGCGTCTGCATGTCGCCGGTGCGCTCCACCGCGTCGGCGAGCGCGCCCGACGAGACGCGGAAGGCCGTCAGGGCGTTCTCACCCGAGTGCACGCCGCCGACGAGGCTGACGAACGCCTCCAGGTCGGTGGTGGCGACGTTGGTGACCTTGCGGGCCTTCCAGAAGTACGAATCCTCGTTGCTCTGCATGTCGTAGAAGGCGGAGAGGAATTCGTAGAAGACCCGGTACTCGCGACGGTAGCGGCCCTCGAACTCGCCGAACGCGCGATCCTCGGTGACGTCGCCGGACAGCACGCTGTTGATCGAGCGGGCCGCCAGCAACCCGGCGTAGGTGGCCAGATGCACGCCGGTGGAGAACACCGGGTCGATGAAGCAGGCCGCGTCGCCGACGAGCACCATGCCGGGCCGGTGGAAGGTGCTGTTGGTGTACGAATAGTCCTTGCGGGTGCGCAGCTCGCCGTAGACGCCCTCGGCGACCCGGGTGGCGTCGGACAGGAAGTCCTTGACGATCGCGCAGCGGTCGACGAAGCCGAGCAGGGCCTGCTCCTGGTCGCCCTGCAGCCGGGCGGCATGCTCGCGGCTGATCACGGCGCCGACGCTGGTGAGCGTGTCGGACAGCGGGATGTACCAGATCCATCCCTCGTCGAAGGCGGCGCACAGGATGTTGCCCGAGTCCGGTGCCGGCAGCCGCTTGCCGCCCTCGAAGTAGCCGAAGAGCGCGATGTTGCGGAAGAACTCGGAGTAGATCCGGTCGCCGCCGGCGTGCTGGTGCACCCGGCTGCGGTTGCCGGAGGCGTCGACGACAAACGTCGCGTGGATCTCGTGCTCGATGCCGTCGGGATCGGTGTACCGCACGCCGCGGACCCGCTCGGCGTCGTCGATCACGCCGGTGACCGGGCTGTTCTCGCGCACGTCGACGCCGTGCTTCGCGGCGTTGCGCAGCAGGATCTCGTCGAACTTCATCCGCTCGACCTGATAGGCGAAGGACGTCGGGCCGGACAGTTCGGGCGCCACGGCGAAGAGGAAGTTCCACGGCACGGGGTTGGTTCCCCAGCGGAAGCTGCCGCCGCGCTTCACCATGAACGAGGCCTTCTCCAGTTCCTCGGTGACCCCCAGCAGCCGGCCGATGCCGTGCACCGTCGACGGCAGCAGCGACTCACCGATCTGGTAGCGCGGGAAGGTCTCCTTCTCCAGCAGGACGACCCGGTGGCCGCGCCGGGCGAGCAGCGTGGCCACAGTGGACCCTCCGGGTCCGCCGCCGACGACCACAACGTCGGTGTTCTCGATGATCGGGCTCAACGCTTCCCCTCCAGCAGGTTCCACCACGCGGCGACCGTCGGCTCCTGTGCCAGGTCGAGGTAGCCGGCCTCATAGCCGGCCTCGCGCCAGCGGGTCGCCAGGCTCATCAGCCGGATCGAGTCGAGACCGAGGTCGATGAGGTTGTCGTCGTCGGCGAAGCTCCCGGGCTCCTCGGCCAGCACCTCGGCGACGTCGCTGCGGAGACGTTCGAGGCTCAGGGGTGCGGTCATACGGATTTCCTTCGGTCGATTTAGGTTAGGCTAACCTTACTTTTTCGGCTTCGTAAAGCCCGCCTCACGCCTCTTTCGGCGGCATGCCACAAAACAGCAGCACAGCTCGCTTGTGACCAAGGTCGCTGATGCCCAGCGACCGGAATCCGGCCCGCGCGAACATCCGCAGCGCGACCTCGTGCCGCTCGTCGGGGTCGGCGAGCACGCGCCGGCAGCGCGGGTCGGCGAGGAACAAGCCCTCGGCGACCGCGCGCACCATCGCACGGCCGAGCCCCTGGCCGGTGCGGTCACGGTCCCCGATCGCGAGGTGGATGCCCAGGTCGTAGGGATCGGCGGGGTACCGCAGCCCGACGACGTCCCGCGGGATGCGGTAGATCTCGACGTACGCCACCGGCGCGCCGGCGTACGAGACCAGGTAGGGGCGGGAGTAGTCGCCCGCGAGCTGCTCGGCGATCGCCTCGGCCCAGCGGTCCGGCGGCCACGCCTGCCCCCAGAAGCGGGCGACGTGCGGCTCGTTCATCCACGCGCTGACGAGCCCGGGATCGGACCCGGCCACCGTCAGCTCGCGCGCCGACCACGGCTCGGACAGCAGCGGGGCAGGGGGAGGCCCCGCCGCAACAACCGCTGCGGCGAGACCTGCCGTCACCTCACGCGTGGACACTCAGGGAGCCACCTTCGCGGCGGTGGAGAGCAGCGGCACGACGTTCTCGATGATGTACTGCACCGACAGCGGCGTCGGCGTGCGCAGCGACGAGAACTGGGCCTCGGTCAGCGACACGTAGGCGCCGCGCTTGACCACGTTGAGGCTCTTGAACAGCGCGTTGCCCTCGAGCGCGGTCTTCAGGCCGCCCTCGGTGTAGTACGCCAGCAGCACGTCGGCGTCGAGGACGCCGACCTTCTCCAGGCTCAGCTGCACGGCGAACTCCTCGCCCTGCAGGCTCGCCACACCCGGGGCGAGGGTCATGCCGAAGTCGTTGAGCATCTTCACGCCGGCGTCCTTGTCGGACCGCAGCACACCGACCGAGCCGGCCTCCCACACCTGCGTGATCGCGAACTTCTTGCCGGCCAGCTCCGGGTGGTCGGTCTTGACCTTGGAGATCTTGCCCTCGACGTCAGTGACGATCTTCTCCGCCTCCGCCGTCCTGCCCACGGCCTTGGCGACCTGGCGCAGCGTGGCCTGCCACGGGTCTTCGAAGGCGCCGGTGGTCTCGTACGCGGTGGTCGGCGCGAGTTTGCTGAGTTTGGCGTACTCGTCGTCGATGTAGTAGTCGCCGCCGGCCAGGATCAGGTCCGGGTTGAGTGCGGCGATCTTCTCCACGTCGAAGCCGGTCTCGCCGGCGGTCAGCACGGTCGGCGTGCCGGTCAGCCGCGGCTTTGCCCATGCGGTGACGCCGCCCTCGCCGGAGGACTCGGCGATGCCGACGGGCTGCACGCCGAGCAGCAGCAGCGCGTCGAGGTCCGCGTCCGACAGCGCGACGATGCGCTTCGGAGCGGCGGGGATCGTCGCGGTGCCGAGCTTGTGGGTCAGGGAGACGGGGTAGCTTGCGGCCCCCTCGGACGCCGCCGGCGCGGATGTCTCCTTGGTGTCGTCGCCGCAGGCGCTGAGCAGCGCGAGTCCGGCGACGAGAGCGATGCCGGCCGCGGCGGCGCGGCGGGTCATGCGCAGGGAAAAGGCCATGTCGGACCTCACACTCGAAGTTAGGTTAGGCTAACCTAAGTGAAGATCTCCGGTGGAGGCAAGATGGAGTCCGAAGTTTGGTAAGGCTAACCTTCCATTGCCCGTCAGCGATACGTCGGAAGGAAGAAACTTATGGCGGCCGATGCCAAGCTTGCCCGCCCGGCTCCGCTGGTACGCGGCCGGAGCGCGGCGATCGCCGCCCTGATCGCGGCTGTCGCCGGGGCCGTCGTGCTGAGCCTCGCGGTGGGCGCGCAGACGCTCAGCCCGGCCGAAGTCTGGCACGCCGTGGTCGCCCCCGAGCCCGGCGCCCAGGCCACCGCGATCGTCCGCGACCTGCGCCTGCCGCGCACGATCCTCGGCCTGCTGGTCGGCCTGGCACTCGGCGCGGCCGGTGCCCTCATGCAGGGCCACACCCGCAACCCGCTCGCCGACCCCGGTCTGCTCGGCATCTCTGCCGGTGCCTCGTTCGCGGTCGTGATCGGCATCCAGCTCGGCGTGGACACGCTCACCGGCTACGTCTGGTTCGCCTTCGCCGGGGCGCTGCTCGCGAGCTTGCTCGTCTTCGGCATCGCCTCCGGGCGGCAGGGCGGCCCGACACCGGTGGCGCTCGCCCTGGCGGGCATGGCGATCAGCGCGCTGCTCGCCTCGTTCACACAGTCGATGCTGCTGGCCGACAAAGCGAGCCTCAACGTCTTCCGCTTCTGGGTGGTCGGTTCACTGTCCGGCCGGGACGCCGGGGTCGCGGTCCAGGTGACCCCGTTCCTCGCGGTCGGTCTGCTGCTCGCCCTCGCCAACGCGCCCGCCCTCAACGCTCTGGGCCTCGGCGAGGACGTGGCGCGCGCGCTGGGCCAGCGGGTGTTCGCCGCCCGGGCGGTCGGGGTGGCCGCCGTCGTACTGCTGACCGGCGCGGCCACCGCCGCCTGCGGGCCGATCGGGTTTCTGGGCCTGGTCGTGCCGCACGCCGCCCGCGCGCTGACCGGACCCGACCACCGGTGGCTGATCCCCTGCTCGGCCCTCGCCGGCGCTGCCGTGCTGCTCTGCGCCGACGTCCTGGGACGGGTCGTGGTCCGTCCGGCCGAGTTGCAGACCGGCATCGTCCTCGCCGCCGTCGGCGCCCCGTTCTTCATCGCGCTGGTCCGCCGCCGCGGCGTGGTGCGGCTGTGACCGCCGTGCTGGTGCGCCCCGCCGGGCGCCGGCTGGTGCGGGCGGGCCGGTTCACGACAACCGTGTCGGCGCGCTCGATCGCGGTCGGCGTGGCCGGCCTCGTGGCCACGGTCGCCGTCGCCGTGGTGGGCATCGGCAAGGGCAGCTTCACCATCCCGCCCGGCGACGTGGTCGACGTGCTGCTCGGCGGCGGCACGCCCGCCCAGCGGCTCATCGTGCTCGACCTGCGGCTGCCGCGGATCCTCACCGCGCTGCTGGTCGGCGCGGCGCTCGCGGTCTCCGGCGCGCTGACCCAGACCCTCACCCGCAACCCTCTCGCGAGCCCCGACGTGCTCGGCGTCACCAACGGCGCCTCGCTCGGCGCGGTCGCCGTCATCGTGCTCGCCGGCCCCGCCTCCGGCGCCGTGCCGCTGGCGGCGCTGGCCGGCGGACTCCTGGCGGCCACGCTCGTCTATGTCCTGGCCTGGCGCCGCGGCGTCGACGGCTACCGGCTGGTCCTCGTCGGCCTCGGTTTCGGCGAGCTCGCGCAGAGCGGCGTGTCGTGGTTCCTGGTCCGGGCCGAGATCGTTGACGCCACCCGGGCCACGGTGTGGCTCAACGGCTCGGTGGCCGGCGCGGAGTGGGCACAGGTGCGGCCGCTCGCCGCCGCCCTCGCGGTCCTGCTGCCGCTGGCCGTCGCGACGTCGTTCACGCTGCAGGCCATGCAGTTCGACGACGACGTGGCGCGGTCGCTGGGCGTACGGTTGCAGGCCGGACGGCTCGCGGTCGTCCTCACCGCCGTCGCGCTCGCCGCCGGGTCCGTCGCCGCCGCGGGCCCGATCGAGTTCGTGGCGTTCGTGGTGCCGCAGATCGCGCTGCGCCTCTGCGGTGGCTCCCGCCCGCCACTGGTCGTCTCGGCCGTCCTCGGGGCGCTGCTGGTGTCCGTGGCCGACCTGACCGCCCGCTCGCTGCTCACCGACCGGGAGCTGCCCGTCGGCCTGGTGACCGCGATCGTCGGCGCCCCCTACCTACTCTGGCTGCTGGTCCGCACGAATCGAAGGATGTCGGCATGACGGAGACCACCGGGGCCCGGTTGCGCGCCCGGGGACTGCGCCTCGGCTACGGCGACGCGATCGTCGTCGACGGCCTCGACCTCGACGTCCCCGACGGCGCGGTCACCGCCGTCGTCGGCCCCAACGGCTGCGGCAAGTCGACGCTGCTGCGCGCCCTCGGCCGGCTGCTGCGCCCGCGTGCCGGCGAGGTCCTGCTCGACGGCCGCCGCCTCGACCGCATCCCGACCCGCGAGGTGGCCCGCATTGTCGGGATGCTGCCGCAGAGCCCGGTCGCGCCGGACGGGCTGACCGTGGCCGACCTGGTGATGCGCGGCCGCCACCCGCACCAGAACTGGTTCCGCCAGTGGTCCCCCGGCGATCAGCAGATCGTGACCGAGGCCCTGGAGTGGACCGACATGCGTGACCTGGCGGACCGCCCGGTCGACGCCCTGTCCGGCGGCCAGCGCCAGCGGGCCTGGATCTCGATGGCCGTCGCGCAGGGCACCGAGATCCTCCTGCTGGACGAGCCCACGACCTACCTCGACCTGAGCCACCAGATCGACGTGCTGGACCTGGTGGCCCGCCTGCACCGGGAGCGGGGCCGCACCATCGTGATGGTGCTGCACGACCTGAGCCTGGCCGCGCGCTACGCGGACCACGTCGTGGCGATGAAGGACGGCCGGATCGTCGCCCAGGGCACCCCGGCCGACGTGTTCACGGTTGAACTGCTGGCCGATGTCTTCGGCCTGGCCGCCCTCGTCGTCCCCGACCCGGCCACCGGCACCCCGCTGGTCGTCCCCCTCCCCCGCGGCGCCGTGCCGTCCGCTCCGGTCGCATCCCGCACGCTCAGCTAGCGCGTCACCGGGTCGTCAGGGGCCGATCGGCCCCTGGCCGCCGTCCGGTCCTGCCGGGTCGCCGGAGGAATGACGCGACAGTGCGTGGGCAGAATTGGTCACCAGCGTCGACTCGGCGCCGATGGCGGCTTGCGCGATCTGTTTGGCGGTCCGCACGAAGGCCGCCACCGCGGGTGAGCGCGACTCGGCCGGCCAGGCCACCGTCAGCGTCACCGGCTCCAGTCCCTCCACCGGCCGGTAGGCGGTGTTCGGCCGGGGGGAACCGCCGGGCCACCCACTCCGGCAGGATCCACACGATGCCGCCCACCTCGACCAGGTTGAAGATCTGGGAGAGGTCCAGCGTGCTGCGGTAGCCGGCCGGTGGCCGCTCCGTGCCGCCCTTGTCTGCCGCCGTCCCGTCAGGCAGCCGCCGGCCGGACAGGTCGGACAGCCGCAGGGTCGTGCGCGCGGTCAACGGGTCGGTCGCCGCACCAGGCGCCTGCCGGAACCGGGTTGCTCGATCGCCCACACTGCGGCCCGGCCGCTGCGGATCAGACCATGCCGCCGGTCACGCGAAGGTTCTGGCCGCTGACGAAGGCACCGTCCGGGCCGCAGAGGAAGGCCACCACGCCGGCGATGTCCGACGGCTCGCCGATCCGGCCCAGCGGCGTCATCTTGACGGCGAGCGCCAAGCCCTCCTCCGTGATGTTGGCCCGCAGCAGTTCCGTGTCGGTGGCCCCCGGCGAGATGGTGTTGACCGTGATGCCCTGCGGACCGAGTTCCTGAGCAGCCACGCGGGTGTACTGCTCGACGGCCGCCTTGCTGCCGGCGTGCAGCGAGACGCCCGGCACCGGCAACGCGGTGTTGGCCGTGGAGAGGTTGATGATGCGACCGCCGTTGCTCATCAGGCTCGACGCCTCTTGGAGGGAGAAGAAGACGGCACGGGCGTTGACCGCCATCGCCCGGTCGAACTCTTCCTCCGTGGCGGCGTCGATACGTGTCGCCGTGGCCGCCGCCGCGGCGTTGTTCACCAGGATGTCCAGGCCGCCCAGGAGGCGGTGCGCCGCCCGTATCGCTCGACGCACCTCGGCGACGTCGGTGAGGTCCACACGGATGGCGTGCGCAACACGTCCCGCGGCCTCCACCGCCGCGACGACCTCCTTCGCGTCCGCCTCTCGCTCGCGGTAGGTGAAGGCGATGTCCGCGCCGTCGGCGGCGAGCCGTTCGACGACTCCGCGACCGATGCCGCGGGATCCTCCGGTGACCAGGGCCTTCTTCTGGATGAGGTGCATCATGTTCCTCTCTGTACGAAGCTGCCGCGGGGCACGGTGGCGCGCACGCAGGCCGGGTCCGGGGCTCTCAGCCGACTACGCGAACGTCGAGGTAGGGCGGGTCTGCCGGGATGGAGGACAGGTCGGCGGCGAACCGCACGACACGTTCGTCGCGGGAGATCTCGGCGAACCCGTTGAACTTGAAGGAGACGTACATCATCCGATTGCGATCGGTCGACACGAAGTCCGCGATCAGCTGTGCGCCCGCGTCCCGGGCCCGGCGTTTGATGTGGTTGATCAGAACGACGCCCACTCCGCGCGACATCACTCGGCACGACATCAACAGCAGCCGGAGGTTCCAGTCCTGCTCACCGGTCTCAACCAGCGCCAGCCCGATAGTGCCGTACGGGCCGTACCGGTCGGTGAGCGACGCGGTCAACAGCAGATGCCGGTCCGACTCGCGGAACGCGTCGAGTTCCTCGTAGGAGTAGGTGACGCCGGTGGTGTTCAACTGGTTGGTGCGGACCGTCAGCTCCTCGGCTCGCCGCAGATCGGACTCGGCCGCGGGGCGGATCTCGAACCGCATGCCCAAGGTACTCAAGAACTGGTCCTGAGCCCCGTCGAACCGCTCCTCGACCCCCTGACGAACCTGGTCGGCCCGGTACATCTGACGGCGAATCCGGGAGTCCTCGGTGACAAAACGCGGCGTCAGTTCGGGCATCCGCGCAAGGTCGGGCAGTGCGGCCGCGTCCAGACAGCGCACCTGCGGCAGCTCGAAGGCGACCTCGTCGCGTTCGAAGGGCTGGTCATCGATGAACGCGACAGCGTCGAGGCCGATGTTGAGCGCCTTGGCCACGGCCCGCACGGACGAGGACTTCTTGCCCCAGTTGATCTGCGGGTAGAGGAAGTAGTCGGCCAGGCCCAGCTCTTCGAGCCTCGCCATGGCGGCCGCATGGTCGTTGCGGCTGGCGATCGAGTGGAGAATGCCGCGCTCATCGAGAGTGCGGATGGCCTCGGTGACGCCGGGTCGTAGCGCGACACGATCGTCCTCCAGGAGCGCGCCGTCCCAGACCGTATGGTCCAGGTCCCAGACGACGCACTTCACCGTCTTGCCGTTCGCACTCATCCAGCGCGCTCCCGCAACGCGGCCTGCGCCAGATAGTCCTGCTGCACTTCGGTGCTCCCCTCGATAATCTCCATGACCTTCGCGTCCCTGAGCATGCGCTGGGCGGGGTGGCCCTCGGAGCAGCCGACGGCGCCGAAGATCTGCACGGTGTCCGCCGCCGCGCGAAATGCTTTGACCGAGGCGAAGTACTTGGCCATCCAGGTCGCGTTCACCGTCTCCGGGTCGCCCAGGTCCTTCAGCCGGCCGGCCCTGAGGCACAACAGCCGGGCCGCCGTCGTGTCGGTGACCATGTCGGCGATCATGCGGCGGATCAACTGATGCTCACCCAGGGGCTTGCCGAACTGGAGGCGTTGCTGTGCATACGAGACGGAGGCGTCGGCGCATGCGGCGAGCAGGCCGACGCACCCCCACGCCACGCTGTAACGGCCGACGTCCAGGGCACTGAGGGCCACCGCGGTCAGCCCGAATCCGGGCCGGCCGACAACGGCGTCGGCCGGCACCCGGCAGTCGTCGAACCGGAGTTCGGCCAGTCGGGATGCCCGGGTGCCGAGCATGCCGGAGACGGGCACGACCTCCAGTCCGGGCGCTCGGCGCTCCACGAGGAATGCGGTGATCCGGCCGTCCAGCCGAGCGAACACGAGGAAGACGTCCGCCCGCTGCCCGAAGGTGGTCCACATCTTGCGGCCGCTGAGGGTGTAGTTGCCCTCCGGCAGTTGTTCCGCGGTTGTCCGCAGCTGCGAAGCGTCGCTGCCGGCCTCCCGCTCGGAGAGGCCGAACGCGCCGACGCTCTCGCCGCTCGCCAGCCGGGGCAGCCAGGTAGCGCGTTGCCGCTCGCTGCCCCAGCGGGCCACCGCGTGGACGACCATGCTGTGCACGGTCAGCAGGCTGCGCATCGACGAGCAGCCGTAGCCGACCGCTTCGTTCAGCAGTCCGAACGAAACAGCGTCAAGTCCGGCACCACCGTACTCCTGGGGCACCAGTGCGCCGAGGTGGCCGCGGGCGGCGAACCCGGCGACGGCCGTGTCGGGAACGGCCTGCTGCTCGTCCCATGCTCCGGCGTACGGGGCGATTTCCTCAGCCACGTAGGACCGGGCTTCCTTGAGCAGGCGCTCCTGCTGGGCCGTCAACTGCATCGTGCGTCCCTCCGCGGTTGTCAGGCGACCATCGTGCGCGCCGCTTTCCGCGCCACGAAGTCCGCTATGGCGTGCACACTGCGGAAGTTGTCCATGTGCAGGTCCTCGTCGGCGACCGGGGTCGCCAGGGTGCTCTCCACGAACATCACCAGTTGCATGACGAAGAGCGAGTTCACGTACCCGGAGACGAACAGGTCGTCGTCGTCGGCAATCTCGCGGCTGCCGATGTGTTTGTTGATGAATTCCCTGATGGCGGACTTTGTGGCGTCCATCGGGGCCTCTCTGTGATGGTGTGTGTGGAATCCGGCCGCACGGGGCGGTTCAGGCGGTGGCTCGACCGCCGTAGTCGTAGAAGCCGCGGCCGCTCTTGCGGCCGTGCAGACCGGCGTGGACCATCCGCTGCAGCAGCGGGCAGGGCCGGTACTTGCTGTCGGCGAAGCTTTCGTAGAGGCCGTCGATCGAGTGCAGGATGGTGTCCAGACCGATGAGGTCAGCCGTCTCCAGGGGCCCCATCTTGTGCCCGAAGCAGGTCCTGAAGATGGCGTCGATGTCCTCGACGGTGCTGACACCTTCCTGCAGCAGGAAAACGGCCTCGTTGATGGTCAGCATGAGCACGCGGTTGGACACGAAGCCGGGCGCGTCGTTCACGACGATGCCCTCCTTGCCGATCGCCTTGAGAAGGCGCTGTGTGGTGGCGACGGTCGGATCCGAGGTGTGGTGCCCTCGGATGATCTCGACAACCGGCTTCTGGGTGACCGGGTTCATGAAGTGGGTACCGATGACGCGGTCCGGGCGCGTGACCGCGCTGCCGACCTTGGTGATGGGGATGCACGAGGTGTTCACCGCGAAGACAGCGTGTGCCGGGCAGAGCCGGTCGATCTCCTGGAACACCTGGCGTTTGATCTCCCAGTCCTCGGTGACGTTCTCGACGACGAAGTCGACCTCGGTGAATTGCTTGAAGTCCGTGGCGAACGTGATGCCCTCCAGCACCTCCGCCACAGGCACAGCCGGTCCGCCGAGCCCCAGCAGTCCCCGAAAGCGGACCTTCTGCTCAATGGCCTCGCGTGCGCTTCTCAGCGCCTCGTCGGACACGTCGACCAGGATCACCCGCAGCCCGTGCTGGGACAGCACCTGGGCCACCTCGCGGCCCATCACCCCAGCTCCGGCCACACCCACCGTGCGAAGCGATTCCAATTCTCCACTCCATGCCGTAATCGATGCCTGCCCACTTGGCGGGCCACTGGAGACACTGAAGACGCTGAACCATCAGCCGGCCTCGTCCCTGAGCCGCTCCACGACCGCCGCCAGTTCGGCGACCGTGAGCGCGTTGAAGATGGTGCCGAGGGCGACTTCCACGCCCAGGTCCGCGCGCAACCGGGCCGCGAGCTGGATTCCCAGCAGCGAATGCCCCCCGAGCTCGAAGAAGTTGTCGTGCGCGCCGACCCGGTCCAGGCCCAGCAGACCTTGCCAGAGCGCGGCCAACGCGCCCTCGGTCTCACCCCTCGGGGCCGTGTACGGGGTCATCAGGAGCGGTCGAGGATGCGCGGGACCGGCCGGGGCCGCGGGCCGGCTCGTCTGTGCGCCCTCGGCGACGACCTGTGCCATGACCGCGTCAAGATCCTGCGTGCAGACCGCGACCTGGGGGCCCGGCCCGGCCGCCACGATCCGGTCGAAGGCCGCCACACCCTCCTCCGGCCGGATGCCCTGCTCCAGTTGCTGACGAAGAAATGCGGGAACCGAGGTCTCGCGCTCCCGGGCGGCCTCGGCGAAGTGGTAGGCGACGATGTTGTCCGACGTCCCGCCGCACAGGGCCGCCAGCCGCCCGGTGAGGTCGCCGGTCCGCTTCAGGACGAACCCCTCGATCTCGACCAGCACCCGGCCGTCCAGGTCGGTGATCGTCACGTCGGCCGAGAGGGTCTCGCGTCCGGCATCGTCGGCGACGGCGTAGCGATGATGGCTGTACACGCGCGCCGTGAGCGGCGCGTATTGCGTGAGACGGCCGTACGAGATCGGGATTCGGAACTCCTCCGCCGCGTACAGCCCGACGAACGCGGTAGCCAGGTCCATCAATGACGGATGGAGGGGCAGGTCGGCGACCTCGTGCGCGAACTGTTCAGGCAACGCCAACAGGGCCAGGAACTCCCGATCGCCGCCGGACATCCACTCCAGGCACCGGGATCGGCCCGAGAAGCCCATCGGCCCCTCGTGCACCAGTCGCTCCACCGGACGCAGACCGCCGGTCCCGATGAGCGACGCGACGTCCAGGTGTCGTGCGGCCGGCGGGGCGTCGCGGTCGCCGACGGTCGCCCGGCCGGTGGAGTTGAGCTGCCACTCCGCCGTGCCGTCGTACCGGCTGACCACCGAGAACTCGTACTCCTCGCCGGTGCGGTCGAGGACCACCCTGACCTCGCGGGACCGTTCTTCGTCCAGCACGATCGGGGACATGAAGGTGATGTCCGACAGCGCTCGCAGCTCGCCGCCGGAATGGTCGGACACGGCCGCTCGCACCAGTTCGAGGTGTCCCGTTCCGGGGACGACCGGGTAGCCGAGCATCCGGTGCTCGTCGACGAGCCAGCTGCCCTCGACGCTGAAGTCCGCCGCGTAGACCGCGTGCTGCTCAGCCTGGCCGAGACGCCGGGGCAGCAACGGATGGCCGGTTTCCGTCGGGTGCTGCGCCTCGACGGCACCGGCGGCGGCGTGCTCGGCCATGCCGACCTCGCGCCAGGCGTCCCAGTTGACCGCCGTGACCGGCAGGTCGCCGAGTGCCTCGTGGTGGTGGGCCACCGCATCCAGGAAGGCGTTCGCCGCACAGTAGTCCACCTGTCCGAGTCCACCGGTGACGGACAGCAGGGAGGAGCACAGGAGGACAAAATCCAGGTCGGTCGCGATCTCGCGGCAGGCGTCAAGGAGCGCGAGGGTGCCGGCCACCTTCGGCGCCAGCACCCTCGCGGCCGCCTCCGGGTCCTTGAGCTGCATGAGGCCGCCGCCGGGTACGCCTGCGGCGTGCACGACGCCGTGCACAGCTCCGAAGCGGTCCGTGGCCCACCGCATGGCCGCGGCCACCGCCGGAGCGTCGGTGACGTCAGCGCGGACGACCTCGACCTGGCTGCCGAGTTCCTCCAGCCGCCGCACACTCTCGATCCTGCGGACGAGCGCGGCATCCGCCCCGGGCGAACCGACCACATCGTCCCACTCGGCGCGGGCCGGCAGCCCGTGACGGCCGAGCAGCACGAGGTTCGCACCGGTCGTGCGGGCCAGGTGGCCGGCCAGCTCCAGGCCCATCCCGCCCAGTCCGCCGGTGATCACGTAAGTGCCGCCCGGCCGCAGCCGCGGGTTGTCCGCCTTCGTGCCGTGCAGTTCGGCGGGGAGAAACGTCCGTCGCCAGCGGGCCGCGCCGCGCAGCGCGATCTGGGTGTCCGAGACCGGCTGGTGCAACTGCTCGACGAGGGCGTCGAGGGCCCGAAGCGGGTCGCGGCGACTCGCCGGAGCGGCAAGGCTGACGTCCACGCTGCGGCAGGCGACGCCGGCCGCCTCGCGCGGCCAGACCTGACAGGGCCCGAGCAACAGGGCTTTGAGCGGCTGCGTGGCACTGCCGTCCAGCGGATGCAGGTCGTTGGAGACCACGGTGACCGCAACGTCCGGGGTGGTGCCGAGCCCACCGAGCGCCTGTGCCAGGAACAGCAGGCTGTCGAAGGCACGCCGGCGCAGTTCGCCGGGGTCCGGGCTCTCCTGCGGGCTGGTCACGGTCCAGCAGTGCACGATGTGCCGGGGGGTGCCGACGGTCCGCTCCAGCTCCCGCAGCAGCTCAGCGTAGTCCTCCACCCGGTCGGGCCGAACCGTGTGGCGCCCGTCGCCCAGGTTCTGGCTCGCTTCGCCGGGCCGCACCGCCGCCACGCGGTGTCCGCGCTCGATCAGCCGCGCGACGACATGGTCGCCGACGTCGAGGTCGTCGAGGAACACGAGCCACGTGGAAGGCTCGACGGCGGCGCCGGCCCCGGCGGGCAGCGGCGGCAGCGGCTCCCAGCACGGCACGGAGAACCATTCCGCGAGGTTCTCCTTACGAGTGAGCGCAGTGGTCCTCGGCGGTGCCTGCTCGGTCTCCCACCGGCGGGTGACACGATGCTCGCGCCGGTTGAACGGCGTGGTGGGCAGGGCGACCCTGGTGTTGCCGCCCCCGATCGCGGGCCAGCGCACCGGTACTCCCGCGATCCAGAGCTTGCCGAGCGTGCTGCGCAGGAACCGGGCGGCTGAACGGCGGTCGAACGACGGCGGTAGCGTGGCGAGCACGAGGCGTCCCGCGTCGGCCTCGGCCGACTGATGCCGCAAGGCGATGCCGCCCAAGGTCGACCCGGGGCCGACCTCCAGCAGGACCCTGCCCTTCGTCGCACACAGCTTGACGACACCGTCGGCGAAACGGATCGGCTGGCGGAGGTGCCGTGCCCAGTAGGCGGGGTCGGTCGCCTCGGCGTCCGTGATCCAGTCACCGGTCACGTTGGACAGATACGGAACTGCCGGCGCCTTGAGCGTGAAGCCCGAGACCAGTTCGGTGAACTCCTCGACGATCGGATCCATCATCACGGAGTGGAAGGCACGTGAGGCGTTCAGCCGGCGCGTAGCCAGGCCCCGGGCCCCGAGATCGGCCTCGATGCCGGCGATAGCGTCGAGCTCGCCGGACAGGACGCACATGTCCGGCCCGTTCACCGCGGCGAGCGAGACCGATCCACCGAGCAGCGGGCGAATCCGAGCCTCCGACAGCGGCACCGCGAGCATCGCTCCTGGCGAGAGCCGGCCGATCAGCTCGGCCCGCACGGTCACCAGGGTCAGCGCATCCTCCAGCGTGAGCACGCCTGACAGGCAGGCCGCCACATACTCACCGAGGCTGTAGCCGATGAGCGCGTCCGGCTGGACCCCCCAATGCTCCAACAGCTTGGCAAGCGCGTATTCCACGACGAACAAGGCCGGCTGGGCCAGTTCGGTCTCGCTCAGCCCGCCGGCCGCGCCGGTGTCGCGGCCGAGGAGCCTGCGCAGGTCGGGGCCCTGGTCCTGGTCGTCAGTGGGCGCAGGTCCCGGGTAGAGCGCGCCCAGCAGATCGATTCCCGATCGCTGCTTCAGCAGCGCCGCGCAGTCGTCGACCGTCGCACGGAAGATCGGTTCCGTCTCATACAGCTGGCGTCCCATCTGGGGGTACTGGTCCCCGAGACCGGTCAGCAGGAGTGCCACCGGCGGGCCGTCGTCCGCCGCCTCCCCGGCGAACGAGGCGTCAACCGTGGCACCGCGCAATGCGGCGACGGCCCCGTCCAGGTCACGGGCAACGGCCAGACGCCGATGGCGGAAGTGGCGCCGGCCGCACTGCAGCGTCCGGGCGACGTCCGCCAACCGCAGGCCGGGGTGCTCGGCGAGGCGTGCGGCCAGCCGATCGGCGATCCGTTCCGCCGACTGGGCGGTGTTGGCGGAAACCGGTAGCAGATGCCAGCCGTCCAGGTCCCCGTCGTCCGCGGCGGTGGCCGGCTCCGGTGCTCGTTCCAGGACGACGTGTGCGCCCGTGCCGCCGAGTCCGAAGGAGCTCACGCCGGCCCGCAGCGGTCCGGAGTCTGTCGTCCATGCAGTGAGCCGGTCGACGACCCGGAACGGCGTGCGGCCGAACCGGATGCGCGGGTTGGGCCGCTCGAAGTGCAGCGTCGGCGGCAGCATTCGGTGCTGGAGCGCGAGCACGGTCTTGATCAGGCCGGCGATGCCCGCGGCGGCATGCGTGTGACCGATGTTCGTCTTGACAGAACCGATGGCGCACTCGCCGTGTTGCCAGCCGGCGTCGCGGAAGGCACGGTCGAGGGCGTCGACCTCGATGCGGTCGCCCAGGGGTGTGCCGCTGCCGTGCGTCTCGACATAGCCGATGGTGTGTGGATGGACGCCGGCACGTTGCAGGGCGGTGCGGACGATCTCGGACTGACCGTGCACTCCGGGCGCGGTGAAGCCGACCCGCTCGCTGCCGTCGTTGCCGACGGAGGAGCCGAGGATCACGGCCCGGATCGGATCGCCGTCGGCGATCGCGTCGGCCAGCCGACGTAGCACGACGACGCCCACACCTTCTCCGATGACCGTACCCTCGGCGGCGGCGTCGAAGGCGCGGCAATGTCCGTCGGAGGAGAGGATGCCGCCGGGCTGGAACACGTATCCGCGCTGGTGGCCCGACCGCACCGTGGCGCCGCCGGCCAGCGCGGTGTCGGACTCGCCGAGCAGCAGGCTCTGGCAGGCGAGGTGCACGGCGACCAGCGAGGTCGAGCAGGCGGTCTGCACGGTCACCGACGGTCCGGTCAGGTTCAGCTGGTACGAAACCCGGGTGGCCAGGTAGTCGCTGTCGTTGGCGACGTCGCGGGCGAAGGCCGCCGCCGCGTCACCGCCGGTGGGCACGTGCTGGAGGTAGTCGCTGCGATAGCCGCCGGCGAACACCGCGACCTTGCCGTCGAGGCGGTCGGGACGGCGTCCACTGTCCTCGATGGCCTCCCAGCTGCACTCCAGCATCAGCCTGTGCTGCGGATCCATGATGTCGGCCTCGCGCGGGCTGAGGCCGAAGAAGCTTGCGTCGAACGCGAACTCGTCTTCCAGCACGGCCTGGGCCGGCACGAAGTCGGGGTTGTCGCGCAGGGTCTGCGACACGCCCTCGGCCGCCAGCTGGGCCTCGTCGAAGAACGTGACGCTCTCGACGCCGTCCCGCAGATTCCGCCAGTACGACTCCGGTCCGTCGGCGCCAGGGAACCGGCATCCGATGCCGACGATCGCGATGCGGTTGTCGCGAACGTCGGCGGCGATCGTCTCAGGACGACGCATCGCGGCCTCCACTTCCGTCGGTGTAGGAGGTGAAGTCCAGCCCCAGATCCAGGGCGGGTGCCGAATGTGTCAGCGCGCCGACGGCGAGAAGGTCGACGCCGGTGCGGGCATAGGCGGCGGCGACGCCGAGGGTCAGGCCACCGGACGCCTCCAGGCGGGTCCGAGCTCCCGCGGCATTGCGGCGACGGACGGCCTCGGCACACTGGTCGACGGTGAAGTTGTCCAGCAGCACCTCGTCGGCGCCGAGGGCGAGGACCTCGTCCAACTGCTCGAGCGTGGTGACCTCGACCTCGCAGGGCAGGCCACCGGCGTGGGCACGGACGGCTTGCAGTGCGGCGCCCACCGATCCCGCCGCGACGACGTGATTGTCCTTGACGAGTACGGCGTCGCCGAGGCCGTGGCGGTGGTTTTCGCCGCCGCCGCAGCGCACTGCGTACTTCTGCAGCCGACGCATTCCCGGCAGGGTCTTGCGGGTGTCGCGGACCTTGCAGTCCGTGCCCTTCAGCGCTTCGTTCCACCGGGCCGTGACGGTGGCGATGCCTGAGAGGTGGCACAGCAGGTTCAGCATGGTCCGCTCGGCGACCAGGAGCTCGCGGGCGGTGGCGGTCACGTGGAGCACCACATCGCCGGTGCCGAGCTGTTCACCGTCCGCCCGGCACTCGGAGACCTCGTATCGCCCCCGGGTGACGAGGTCGAGCACGGCCAGTGCTATCGGCAGGCCGGCCAGTGTCCCTGGCCGCCGCGCGCCGACGACCGCCTCACCGATCGCACCGGCGGACACGGTGGCGTCGGTGGTGGCGTCGGCACCGTAGCGAAGGTCCTCCTCCAACGCGGTCAGGACCACGCGGCGGGCATCCTCGGCGTCGATGCCGGCGGCACGCAGGCGCTCGTCGCTCTCGGGCGACCACGCTTCGGTGATCATGCCGCCTCGCCCACCGGCACCGGACGGTGGACGGCCGGCCGGCCGGTGGCAGCGTCCAGACGCACTGTCGTCGATCGGCACCAAGCGAGGTCGTCGAGCGCCGGGAAGTCGGTGCGCACGTGGCATCCGCGTGTTTCGCGCCGCTCGGCTGCGGCGCCGAGCAGGGCGTGGGCCACCAGTGTGAGCGCGGCGTCCTCGACCGCCTGGGCGCTGTCGACCGGTCGCGGCCGGCCGGGGCCGATGGTGTCGGCGGCCTCCGCCAATCCAGTGGCGGTGCGACCGATGCCCGCGTGGCGGCTCATGGCCCGCTGGAGGACGGTCCGATCGGCGATCGGCACGGCGGTCAGGCGCCGTTGCCACACGGCCGCGTCTACCGAGACGGGAGCGCGATCACGCAGATCGGCCGCAGCCGCACGCGCCGCACGCTCCCCGACCACGAGCCCCTCCAACAGGCTGTTGGAGGCGAGTCGGTTGGCTCCGTGCAGCCCGGTGCGCGCGACCTCACCGGCCGCGTAGAGGCCACGCACCTCGGTCCGGCCGTCGATGGAGGCCAGGACTCCGCCGCAGGCGAAGTGAGCGGCGGGCGCGACGGGAATGGGCTCGTGTCCAGGGTTGACCCCGGCCGCGACACACATGGCGTAGACCGTCGGGAAGCGCCGTGCGAACGCCTCCGGTCCCAGGTGGGTGGCGTCCAGCAGGACGTGATCGGTGCCCGTTTCCGCCATGCGGCGGGTGACAGCGGCGGACACGACGTCGCGCGGGGCGAGGTCGGCCAGCGGGTGGACGCCGGCCATCACCCGCTCACCTCGAAGGTCCACCAGGACGCCGCCTTCGCCCCGAACCGCCTCGGTCACCAGCGGCCTGCGCCCAAGCGCGTCGGGGCCGGTGAACAGCACGGTCGGGTGGAACTGGACGAACTCGATGTCCGCCAGGCTCGCTCCAGCGCGCAGGGCCAGGGCGAGTCCGTCGCCGGTGGCGCCCTCCGCATTGGAGGTGGCCTGGTAGAGCTGGCCGAGCCCACCGGTGGCAAGCAGCACGGCCGGGGCGCCGACCAGTCCCGGCACCGCGGACTCGTCCAGCAAGGCGAGGCCCGCCACTTCTCCGCCGGGGGTGCGCAGCACGTCCACGGCGATGTGTCCGGTGAGGACGGCGACGCTGCGGTCCCGCACGGCCGCCAGCAGCGCCCGCTCGACCTCGGCGCCGGTGGCGTCGCCGCCGGCGCGAAGGATACGGAAGGCGCTGTGACCGCCCTCCCGCGTGCGGGCCAGCGTGCCGTCCGTTCCCGTATCGAACCGGGCCCCTTCCCGGCGCAGCCGTTCGACCGCATCCGGCCCCTGCGTGACGATCTGCTCGACGACGTCCTCGGCGCACAGCCCGGCCCCAGCCGCGTGGGTGTCCTGCGCGTGCCGCTGGACCGTGTCCCCGGGTTCGTGCGCGGCGGGCAGCACGACCGCCACGCCGCCCTGGGCGTGGCGGGTGTTGCCGTCACCCGGCCCGGCCTTCGTCACCACCAGCACCCGCAGCCCGAGTTCAACGGCGGTGAGCGCGGCGGTAAGGCCGGCGACCCCGGTCCCCACCACCACGAGGTCCGCGCGCGCCTCCCAACGCGGATCGCTCATTCGCCACCGCCCGGCCGGCCGATGGTGATCATCCGTCGCACAGACGCCCGGGCCCGCGCTGCGACCTCCGGGTCCACGTGCACCTCGTCGACACCGTCGCGCAGTGCGCGCAGCAGCGCGGCGGGCGTGATCATCTTCATGTACCGGCAGGAGGCGCGCTCGTTGACCGCCCGGAAATCGACTCCCGGCGCCGCCTTGCGCAGCTGGTGCAGCATCCCGACCTCGGTAGCCACCAGCACGGAACGCGCTTTGGTCTCGCGCGCCGCGTCGAGCATCGCGCCCGTGGACAGAATCCTCACCTGTTCCCTGGGCACGATTCCCTCGCCCGCTAGGTACAGCGCAGAGGTGGCGCAGCCGCACTCGGGGTGAACAAAGAGGTCCGCGTCCGGATCGGCGGCCGCCTGCTCGGCCAGCTCGGGACCGTTGATCCCGGCGTGCACATGGCACTCGCCGGCCCAGACGTGCAGGTTGTCCCGTCCTGTCTCGCGCTTGACGTGGGCGCCGAGGAACTGGTCGGGGCAGAAAAGGACTTCACGGTCCGCCGGGATCGACCGGACCACTTCGACCGCGTTGGAGGAGGTGCAGCAGATGTCGGTTTCCGCCTTCACCTCGGCCGTTGTATTCACGTACGAGACCACCACGGCGCCCGGGTGCTCGGCTTTCCAGGCGCGCAACTGTGCGGCGGTGATGGAGTCGGCCAGCGAACAGCCGGCCCGGGCGTCCGGAATGATAACCCGCTTGTCCGGCGCAAGAATCTTGGCCGTTTCCGCCATGAAATGAACACCACAAAAGACGATGGTGCCGGAGTCGCACTCAGCCGCGATCTTGCAGAGGCCGAGCGAGTCGCCGACGCTGTGCGCGATCTCCTGGATCTCAGGGCGCTGGTAGTTGTGCGCAAGAATCACCGCGTCGTGCCGCTCGGCGAGCCGCAGTACCTCCTCGCGCCAGGCCGCATCGGCCGCCACCCCGCCATACGGGGTCAGGTCGCCGCTCACCTCCTCCCCGGGCAATGCCTCCAGGGAAGTCACTTCCGCCGCCATCTATTCAAGCCCTTCCAACTTCAAGCCCTTCCAACCGAATGCGTGCCGATCAAATTCGCCTAGGGAAACAACCTATTCGAACCTCCTAAAACCGACCTTAAAGCCCGCCAGCCGACCGGATATCCGACACTAAAGAAGCACGGAACATCATCTTCGCGCGGGAATCTTTTACCCATAAGGCGGCTAGCATGATGGCGCACCACGCGACTTCTTCTCCAGGAGGTTTCTGTGAACGAAACCCTCGATGAACTGCGACGCATTCTCTTGCAGCTGGGCGTCCGTGAGGACGAATTGACTTCCGACTGCCGCCTGCGGTCCGACCTTGGCCTCGACTCCACCGAGACAGCTCAGTTGGAGCTGGAGATCGAGGAGCAGCTGCGCACCGAAGTTGATCTCTGGGACAAGCATGACTACTCCCTTGCCGAGCTCGCCGAGCTGGTCGACCGACACGCCGCGCAGGGGACGGACGCGCGCCGGGCCGCCGACGGAGTACGACCGTGACCGAAAGCATCGTGCGCGTCCCCGAGGACCGCGCCGAGGAATACCGCCGACGCGGCTGGTGGCTGCCGTTGCCCATCACCGATGTCGCCCTCGGCAGCTCGTCGTCGTACGCGGACCGCTGCGCGGTCGTCGACGGCGACCGCCGGCTCAGCTACGGCGAACTCGCCGCAGCCGTCGACGCCGCAGCCTCCCGGCTGCATCGCCTCGGTATCCGCCGGCGCGACCATGTTCTCGTCCAGCTGCCCAACAGCCTCGAACACGTGGTCGTCGTGCTCGCGCTGATCCGGCTCGGCGCACCGCCGGTGGTGACGCTGCCGGCGTTGCGGGAGTACGAGCTCGACCACATCATCCGCGTCACCCGGCCGGTGGCGATGGCCGTGCCGCGCCGATCGCGGCGCTTCGACCATCTGGCGATGGCCGAGCGCCTCCGGGATCGGCACCCGGAGATCCGCACGCTGCTCGTCACCGACGACGACCGCAGTGCGACGGCGGCACAGGCCGAGGAGCTGACCGACCTGACCGCACTGACACTGGGCGGCATACTCCCCGGCGTGCGGATCCCGCAGGACGACCGGCGCCCTCTTGCCGCCGAGGTGCCGGAGCCGCCGGGGCCGCGGGACAACGCCCTGTTCCTGCTGTCCAGCGGCACCACTGGTCCGCCGAAGGCGATTCCCCGCACCCACGAGGCGTTCGGGCACGTCGTCCGCTCCGCGGCCGAGGTGTCCGGGTTGACTGAAGCCTCCGTCTATCTGGCGGTGCTGCCGGCGTCGCACAGCTTCGTCTTCGGCCATCCCGGGATCCTCGGCACGCTCTCACGCGGGGGCAGGGTTGTGCTGGCCGCTCCGGACGACGCCCGACGAACCCTGTCGCTCATCGAACGCGAACGGGTGACCCATTGCGCTCTGACCCCTGCGGTCCTCCTCCAATGGCTGGCGGCGATCGAGCCGGGCCGGCACAACCTGACGAGCCTGGAGGTGCTGCAGGTCGGTGGCGCCCGGCTGGACACCACCACCGCGCGCAAGGCGCGCGAGCAACTGCGCTGCCAGATCCAGCAGGTGTACGGGATGAGCGAGGGCCTGCTCAACTTCACCCGGCTCGACGACCCGGACGTGGTGGTGGACGAGACGCAGGGCCGCCCGGCGGCGGCCGGCGACGAGTTCCTCGTCGTCGACGAGGCCGGACGCGAGGTGAGCGCGGGAGAGATCGGCGAGCTGCTCACCCGGGGCCCCAGCGTGCTGGCCGGGTACTACCGCGACGACGAAGGCAACGCCCGTTCGTTCACCGAAGACGGTTACTACCGCACCGGCGACCTGGTGCGGGTCCACCCCAGCGGCAATCTCGTGGTCGCAGGGCGGCTGAAGGACGTCATCAACCGGGGCGGCGAGAAGATCCCGGCCGACGAACTGGAGGGTGTCGTCCTGACCCATCCGGGTATCGGCGCTGCCGCGGCGGTCGCGATGCCCCATCCCGTGTACGGCGAGGCCGTATGCCTCGTCGTGGTGAACGCCCGCGAGCCTGCACCAACCCTGCTCGAACTGCGGCGCTTTCTGGAAGACAGCGGGCTGGCTCGCTACAAGCTGCCGGAACGGCTCATCCTGGCCGAGGCCCTGCCGCTGGTGGGCGTCGGCAAGGTGAACAAGGTGGCACTGCGGACCGAGGTCGCCCGGCTGATCGCGTCCGACCATCCGCCTGCTGACGGCCAACACCTTCTCCAGGCAGACGTGTGACTACGGACCGGACAGGACGGCTTCCATGACCTTTGCAGTGTGCGTCTTCTGCAGCGCTTCGGAGTCCGTGGACCCTCGGTACCTGAAGCTGGCCGAAGAGGTGGGAACGGCTCTGGCCGCCCGTGGATGGACGCTGGTGTCCGGCGGCGAACACGTCTCGATGATGGGCGCGGTGGCCGCCGCCGCTCGCGCGGGCGGCGCGCAAACGGTGGGGATCGTCTCGAATTCGTTGCTGTACCGCGCGGACCGCGACTGCGATCGGCTGATCGTCACCTCGAGCGTCGCCGCCCGCAAACAGCAGATGACCGTGGCGGCCGACGCATTTCTGGCCTTGCCGGGCGGGCTCGGCACCTGCGACGAGATCTTCAGCGCGTGGACGGAACGTGTGGTCGGCGCGCACGCCAAACCCATCGTCCTGCTCGACCCCGACGACCACTTCGGCGGTCTGCTCGACTGGCTCGCCGACGCCGGCGCGCGCGGCTTCGTCCGCGAGCATTACCTGACGGCGGTACGACACGTGCGTTCCGTCGCTGATGCCTTGGATTCATGTGCGCAGCGGTTGCCCGCCGCGACGTGACGCTGACCGAGCCGACCCACGGAAAGGCCACCGAGAACATCATGAGGACGACGAGCTACACAAGCCCGTGGCTGATCACCCCCAAGCCTGACAACACCGCCCGGCTGAGGCTCTTCTGCATTCCGTACGCCGGCGGTGGCGCGTCGATGTACCGGGCCTGGATGCACCGGCTGCCCGGCGGGGTGGAGGTCAATGCCGTGCAGCTACCCGGCCGCGAGGAACGCTTCCGAGAGGAACCGATGCGGGAACTCGACGATGTCGTCGCCAGACTGGGTGCCGTGCTTGCCGAGAACACCGATCGGCCCTACGCCATTCTCGGCCACAGCATGGGCAGCCTGCTCGCCTTCGAGACCGCACGCCGACTGCGCGCCGGCGGCTGCCCGGCGCCTGAGCTCCTCGTCGTGTCGGGCCGCGGCGCCGCACAGATACCGCCTCCGTGGTCGGCCGTCCACCATCTCCCCGAGGACGAGTTCGTCCAGCAGGTTATGAGGATGCACGGCACTCCGGCATGGGTCTTCGAAAACCAGCAGTTGCGGGAGATGGTGATCCGGGTACTGCGCGCCGACCTGTCCGTGGTCGACACCTATCGATATCACGAGGAGGCTCCGCTATCCTGCCCGATCACAGCATTCACCAGCCCGAACGACCCACTCGCCCCGCCCGAGCACGTCCGTGCGTGGGCGGAGCAGACCGCGGCGGACTTCCGGTATCACGAGGTCGATGGTGGGCACTTCTTCCTCAGGGACAACGCCGAGCGCTTCCTCTCCCTGCTGAGTTCCGAGCTCACGGCGCGGCTCCCGGCATAACGGCCTCCCGCACGGCGCCGGACACGGCACCCGAGCGAAGGCCGACGCAGGCATCACAGCATGGTCGAGGGCCCTACCGCCAAGGGCTCGCCAGAATCGAGCCAGGGCTGTCTGGACAGCACGGCGTGATGCAGATTCTGGAGCCGGGAACTCGGCTCCATGCCGAGTTCTTCGATCAGAATACGCCGGACCCGGTTGTAGATCTCAAGGCATTCAGAGATGCGGCCGCTGCGATAGAGAGCGATCATGAGGTAGAAGTACAGATTCTCCCATATCGGCTTCTCGGCGATAAGTCCGTATAACTCGCCGGTGAGCATCGAGTGGCGGCCCAGTTTGATCTCGAGTTCGAGCCAGTGCTCGTACACCGAATTGCGCCGCTCGTCCAACTGTTCGGCGAAGTCCCGCAGGGCCGACACGTCTCGAAGGTCAGCCAGTGCGGGTCCTTTCCAGAGGGACAGGGCTTCGGAGAATGCGGCCGCCGCCTCTTCCGCGCGGCCGCTTCCCGCAGCGGAACGAGCCTTCGCCACCAACGAGTCGAAGTTATCCCGATCCGTCACACTGCCTTCAGGGCGGAATGCATAGCCGGCAGGTGTCGTCGTGAGAACGCCCGGATCGACACCTGCACCCTGGAAATGCTTGCGCAATTTTGAGACATAGACCTGCAGAGCGGTGGACGCGGTACGAGGCGGCTCGTCCGACCAGAGGATCTTGATCAGATAGGGTGCGGTGACCGGCTGACCCGAGCTCATGCAGAGGGCCGCAAGGAGCGAACGGAGCTTGAACGGGCGTGGCGTGGCCTCCGCACCCCGATCCGTCCTCACTTCAAACGGGCCCAGCATCTGAACCTTCATGCAATGATTCCCCGAATTCGATCAAGTGCTCGGTCGCGTGCCTGCTATCCAGCTGCAGGTATTACTGCCAAGTCACAGTTCGAAAACGGATTTGACGTCAATTTGCGCTGCCGCCACGAGTGGAGTCCCTTCCATGTCTGGCCCACCGGCGCCACCCGTCCCAAGGCATGAAGGCGGACGAATTCCTGTGACGGAACCAATCGTTTCAGTGACAAGGCATTGACGCCAAGCACTATCGACAGTGACGAATCTCACACTCACCCATTGACGGCACGTCCCTCGACACCAATTGCGGGCACGTGTCAAGACTTGTTGACGCAAATTCCGCAGTCTGCAAAGAACCTCCTCCCGAATTCGGTGCCGAACCAAAAGAATGCGCACGCATACAACAACCGATCCTGCTCAAATAGATCATTCACTCGCGATCAACGTTTCCGGGCCAGCGCCGTTGTTTTACCGTCGCGGGACGGAGCGAGGCCGGCGCGCGGCGTGTGATCCCTGGCCGTCAGTGTTCCTGCCAGGCGCCAAACGGGGCGGCGTCCGGATGCCGAACTCGCGGCGCAGCACGGAAAGGGCCGCGAGATAGCCGGACATCCCGTGTACTCCCGGCCCCGGTGGGGTGGCGGCCGAACACAGGTACACCCCGGGAAGCGGTGTGCGGTACGGGTCGAACCGGGCCGTGGGGCGCAGAACGCTCTGAGCGAGCGTCACCGCTCCGCTGCTGATGTCGCCGCCGACGTAGTTCGGGTTGTACGCCTCGAGCTGTCGAGCGCTGACGCCGCGCTGCGCGAGCACGGTGTCACCAAAGCCCGGCGCATGACGTTCGATGCGTGCCCGCACGAGATCCACCGGATCCCTGTCGTCGTTGTTGGGCACATGAGCGTAGGCCCAGACCGGACGCTTGCCCGCACGGGCTCGTGTGCCGTCGACCGCGGCAGGATCAACGAGAAGGACGAATGGCTCTTCAACCGCGACGCCCCTGACGGTCAGCGACTCCGTACGGTACATCTCCGCCCGAGATCCGCCGAGATGTACTGTTCCCGCCTTGCCGAGCTCCGGATTTGACCAGGGAATCGGTTCTGACACGAGGAAGTCGACCTTGGCCGCGGCGGGCCCGTAGCGAAAGCGGGCCAGCCTGTTTGCGTAGCGCCGCGGCAGGCGATCGCCCGCGATCTCCAGCAGGCCCTTCACGCCTGTGTCCAGCAGTACCACCTTCGCGCCCGCCAACTCCCGCAGGTCGGTGATGGTCCGGCCCAGGTCAAAGGTGCCACCGTGAGCCGTGATGTCGGCGGCCATGGCCTCGGCGATCCGGGCGCTGCCGTGCTTGGGGACGGGCCAGCCTGTGCCGTGGGCGAGATGGCCCAGCAGCAGGGCTATCACACCCGAGACGAGACTGGGCAACTTGCCGATGGCATGCGCGGCGACTCCCGTCAGGAGCGCGGCGGCTTCCTCCGTGGCGAAACGCCGGCGGGCGAGCGCGGTCCCGTGTGCGAGCGTTCTCCCGCCGAGCAGGAACGGCGCCGCCCAGTCGTCCGGCAGGGAGCGCCCGCCGTGCAGCGCCAGGTCCACCACACCGACACTGTGCGCCACGAGGGGCTCCATGAGGCGACGCCACAGCTTCCCGTCCGGGCCGAGCCGGTCGCACGTAACGTCGAGATCGTGGTAGGCGAGTCCGGCGCGGCCCCCGTCCAGTGGATGCGCGTAGCCGATCTCGGGCCGGAGAAGCTCCACACCACGCGCGGCCAGGTCGAACTCGCGGAAGAACCGAGACACCTTCGCCAAGGGGTGCACAGCCGAGCAGATGTCGTGGACGATGTCGCTGTCGAACAATGGCATCGTGCGCAGGCCGCCACCGAAGTGCTCGGCGGCGTCGTGCAGCACGACATTCAGCCCGCTGCGCGCCAGCGTTACCCCGGCCGCCAGCCCGTTCGGGCCGGTTCCGACGATGGCGACATCGACCTGGCGCATCAGTCGGCGGGCCAGGGGATGTCGGTCTCGACCGCGATGGAGTAGTCGACGCCAGGGACGCTGAAGCCGTACAGCTGGCGGACGCTGTCGCGGAACCAGTCGAGGTCGGCGAGTTCCGAAACGGTGTCGGTGGTTGCGGCATCCCACCTGTCGGCAATGACGTCCTGAACGGCCGACGTGAGCTCCCAGGTGTCGAGCCGCACTCGTCCCTCGTCGTCGGTCTGCAGCGGGCGCACGCCGGTCAGCTGGTCCCACAGCTCCGACAGCTGGTCGACGGGAGACACCATGCCGTCTCCCAGGACCCGGCGCAGCAGACCGGTGTAGAGGGCGATCCCCGGGATGGCCATGGACGACTGGGTGACGGCGGCGCCGTTGACCGACGTCACCGCGCGGCCCCCGCAATGTTCGCGGAGGCGCGCATCGAGCGTCCGGGCCGTCTGCTCCAGGTGCGCCTTCGCGGCGCCGACGGTGCCTTGCCGATACATGGCGGCGTTCAGCGGCGAGCCGATGTACGAAAGGGCCGCCGTGCTGAAACCGTCGGCGAGCAGCCGGCGGCCGGCCAGGTACGTCACCCATCGCTCCCAGTCGGCCCCGCCCATCACGCCGACCGTGTGCACGATCTCCTCTTCGCCGGCCGGCTCCGTCACCGCTTCCCGGATCTCTGCCTTGCCGTCATCGTCGAAGGCGAGGGTCCTGGTCCGGGCCGTCGCACCGATCGGCTTGAGGACCGAGTGGTAGGTGACACCGGTCTCGGGGTCGATCCGGCGCGGGGCGGCCACGGAGTAGATCAGATGGTCGAGCCGACCGAAACGCTGCTCGATCAGGTCGCCCACCTGTTCCTTCATGCCGTCCGAGAAGGCGTCGCCGTTGAGAAAGCGCATGTCCTGCCCGGCCGCGCGGGCCAGTTCGGCGGTCGCTGCGGTGCGATACCACCCTGCCGTGGCGCTCCGACGCTCGGTCGGCGCCTTCTCGAAGGCAACTCCGACCCCGCGGATTCCCGCGCGCGCCAGGCCGGCGACCGTGGCGGCCAGTCCGTAGCCGGCGGAGGACCCGATGACGAGAGCCACAGGAGCGTCGTCGTCGCCGTCGCCCCGAGGCCGAGGCACGACCGCGCTCCACAGGTCGTTCACCACACGGGCACAACCGGCGGGATGCGAATCGATGAAGAGAAAGCCCAGGTTGCGCGGAATGATGACGCGTTCGCTCATGAGGCAGTCCTTGGCATGACGGCGGGCATGGTCCCGAGACTGGGACGAAACGTGCCGAAGACTCGGTCGGCATATACTAACGGACAGTCGGGCCAGGCTCGCTGAGCGTTCGTGACCGATCCGAGCAGCAGAAGATGGTCGCCGCCCCTGATCTCCTGTGCGACGTCGCATGCCAGCCATCCGAGGCAACCGGCCAGCCGCGGCAGACCGTCGTCGGCATGCCACTCAGCACCGGCGAACCGGTCCACGTCGCGTCGGGCGAAGCGGGCGGCCAGCTGCTCCTGTGAAGCGGCGAGCACATTCACCCCGAACCGTCGGGTCCGGATGATTTTGGGTAGCAGGGTGGAGTGATCGCTCAGCGCGATGTTCACCATCGGCGGGTCGAGCGAGAGGGATGCGAACGCCGTGACCGTGGTCCCGTGCGGCATACCCTCGTCGAAGGCGGTAACAATCGTCACCGGCGCGCCGACGCCCGCCATCACGTTCTTGAACTGCCGCTCCGCCGCCGCCGTGGTCATACGGTGCACCGCCCCTCCCCCGCCGCGAGTTCAGCACGGAACCGCGACGCGCAGCACAGAAACTCGTCATTGGCCGCGGCGTCGCCGATGCTGACCCGCACGCCCTCGCCCGGGAACGCCATGACGGACACCCCCGCCGCGGTGCAGGCGTCCGCGAAGGCCGAGGTACGGTCGCCGAGCCGGAGCCAGATGAAGTTCGCACGTGACGCACCGACGGCCCAGCCGGACGCCGTCAACCGCCCGATGACGCGTGCGCGCTCGGCGGTCAACGCCACGACGCGAGCGCGCATCGCGGACTCGGCGCGCAGCGCGATGATCGCCGCATCCTGGGCGAGCTGGCTCACGCCGAAGGGAAGCGCGATGGTGCGCAGCGCTGTGGTCACCGGCTCGTGGGCAACGGCGTACCCGACCCGCATACCCGCCAGGCCGTACGCCTTGGAGAAGGTGCGCAGCACGCACACGTTCGGACGATCGCGGTAGAGCTCGATGCCGTCCGGGTGATCCGGATCGTCCGCGAACTCGACGTACGCCTCATCTATGACGATCAGAAGTTCCTCCGGCATCCGGTCCAGGAACCTCTCCAGCTCCGCACGGCCCACGACGGTGCCGGTCGGATTGTTGGGGTTGCAGACGATGACCAGTCTCGTCCGGTCGGTCACCGCCCGGGCCATGGCCTCCAGGTCGTGCCGGTCGTCAGCGGTCAGCGGCACCTGGACCGGCGCGGCATCGACCAGCCTGGTCATCACCGGATACGCCTCGAACGAGCGCCAGGCGAACAGGACCTCGTCCTGCGGGCCCGCGGTGATCTGCAGCAACTGCTGGGTGATGCCGACCGAACCGGTGCCCACCGCGATGTGCGCGGCCGGAACACCGAGCTGGGCGGAGAGTGCGGCGGTCAGGTCGCGGCACCACATGTCCGGGTAGCGGTTGGCATCCCCGGCCGTGGCCAGCAGTTGTTCCACGACGCCGGGCAGCGGCGGATACGGGCTCTCGTTGGCGGCCAGCCGGTGGAACGCCGGGCCGGCCGGGACGCGCGCGGGTGTGTAGCCGGGAACAGCGGCCAGTGACGGGCGCAGCCGAGGGCTCGTGCGGCCGGACATCATCCATGCCCCGCCGTCGGGACAACCTCGGCGCGGTCCCGGGTGAACGTGACGGGCAGCCGGCTGACGCCGGCCAGGAAGTTGGACCGTGAGTACTCGACGTCGCCGGCCAGGCTGACCGAGCCCGCCTGGTTCCGTATCTCCTCGAACAGGATCTGCATCTCGATCCGGGCGAGCGCGCCGCCCAGGCAGAAGTGCGGGCCGAACCCGTAGGCCATGTGTCTGTTGGGTGTGCGCGCCAGGTTGAAGGTGTACGGGTCCTCGAACACCTCCACATCCCGGTTGGCGGCGCCGATCCACAGGCTGACGATCTCGCCCGCCGAGATTCGGGCTCCCCGGATCGTGGTGTCGACCGTCGCCACCCGTGCGATGTGCAGCGCCGGCGAGGTCCAGCGGACGACTTCCTCCACGGCGCTGTCGATCACGTCCGGCCGCTCCTTCAGCACCCGCCACTGGTCCGGGTGCTGGATCAGTGCGAGCAGGCCGCCGGCCGCCGAGAAGCGGGTGGTCTCGTCGCCGCCGATGATGAGGTTGTAGCAGTTGAGGTACACCTCGACCTCGGTCAGCGGCCGCCCGTCGATCACGCCGACCGCCAGCATGCTCACGGCGTCGTCCTGCGGGTTCGCCCGGCGCTCGGGCACAAGCTTCGCGTAGTAGTTCATGATGTCGCTCTGCGCTCGGGCCGCCGCCAGCGGCGTGCTGTCGGCATCGAGTGCCGTCGAGGTGAGCTCCAGCATGCGCGGACGGTCCTCGACCGGGACGGCGAGCAGTTCGCAGATCGCCTCCAGGGGAATGCGGGCCGCGACGTCGGCCACGAAGTCGCAGCCGCCGCGCTCGACGGCCTCGGCGACCAGCCGCCGCGCCACCACGCGGACGCTGTCGGCGATACGTCGCATCGACCGGGCGGAGAAGCCTCCCTGCAGGATTCGGCGCAGGTCCCGGTGCCGCGGCGGATCGGTGACGGCCAGCATCTGCCCGCCGGCCGGGTCACCGCCGGCCAGGAGCGTCCCCAGGATGTTGCCGCGGGCCGAACTGAAGGTGGCGGGGTCCTTGAACACCTCCATGATGTCGGCGTACCTGGACAGCACCCAGAAGCCCGGGACGCCGGGCTTGGGCTCGTGCCATCCGACCGGGCAATCGTCCTGCAACCGCCGCCACAGCCGAGGCTGGTTCTCCACCGCGTAGACGTCGGGGTCCAGCAGGTCAACGTCGACGGGCGTCCTCGGGTGGCTCACCGGACTGCGTCCTTCGCGGCCGCCAGGCTCGCCGGACGCAGGTCGGTCCAGTTCCGGGCGACGAAGTCGAGGCACTCCTGCCGGTTGCTCGCGTCAAGCCGGACGTCCCAGCCGCGGGGAACCTCGATCGCCTCGGGCCACAGGCAGTGCTGCCCCTCGTCGTTGACCAGCACTCGATAGGTACCGTCCGGGTCGTCGAACGGATTGGTCATGGTCATCTCCTCCGCCGGGCGCGTCATCCGCCCGCCATCGCCTTCCCAACGAACATGCCGATCTCGGCCAACGGCTTGGGGTGGATGATGCTGTTGTGGCCGTAGGGCATGGGACGGTTGTGGATCCGGCCGGTGCTGAACCGTTGCCAGCTGCGCGTCACCGCATCCACGTCGCGGTCGTCCCCGTCCGCGTGGAAGAGCAGCAGATCGCCGTCGTACGGGGCGAGCGTGGCCTGGCGCAGCTTGATGTTGTTGGCCGCGATGGTCACGAGCGACGTGATGCTCTCCTCGGTGAGGTTGCCGAGCGGACTGCCCTCACTGCGCAGGATCTGCAGCGCGCGAGCACGGGTGAGGTCCTCACCGGCGACGTCCCCCTCGTATCCGGCGTCGGCGAGCAGAGCGCCGAGCATCTCCTTCTCGATGTTCAGGTCGTCGCCGAACACCGGGTCGAGCAGCGGGTCCGCAGGCCAGGCATCGATCGCAGCCAGTAGGCCGATCCGCTGGCCCTCGGCGGTCAGCCGGGTTGCCATGGCATGGGCGATGACGCCCCCGAACGACCAGCCGAGGAGGTGATAGGGGCCGGTCGGCTGGATGGCCCGGATCTGCGCCGTGTAGTCGTCGACCATCGCGTCCAGGGTCGCCGGCAGCGGCTCCTCGCCGTCGAGCCCACGCGCTTGGATGCCGTAGACCGGATGCCGCTCCGGCAGGCCGCCGAGCAGGCCGGAGTAGCACCAGCTGATGCCGCCCCCGGGGTGAAGACAGAACAACGGTGCGGCTTCGCCCTCACGGCGCAGCGGCAACACTACGGCAAGAGGATTCTGCTGCGCGGTCAGCGAATCGAGCTGCCGGGCCAGGCCGGCGACCGTGGGGTTCTCGAACAGCGAGGCGATGGTCAGATCCACACCCAGCTCCGCACGGATCAGGCTGAGCAACATGGCCGCGCGCAGGGAGTGCCCGCCGATGTCGAAGAAGTTGTCGTGAACGCCGACCTCTTGCAGGCCCAGGATCTCGCACCAGATGGCGGCGATGGTCCGTTCGGCCGCGTTGCGCGGACGGTGGTCGACCGCGGCTCCGACGGCGCCCGCCTCGGCCAGGCGCCGGCGATCGACCTCTCCGCTCTCGGTCACCGGCAGCTCGGACACCACGGTGAACGCGCAGTCGGTGCGGGTCCCGTAACGGTCCACGAGGCCCGGATCGCTCCAGCCGTCTTCCGCGGCGCCGGCGGTGCGGTAGCCGACCAGCCGGTGGAGCGGGGCCGTGGCGGTGAGCAGCCGGCCGGCCACCCACGGCGCGGTGTGGTCCAGGCCGATCAGGATCTGCGGCGTGCTGTGCCGCAGGGCGACGTCCACCGACACGACGCCCTGTTCTGCGGTGATGGCACGGTAGCCGCGGGCCTCGGTCAAGGTCTTCATGGCGTAACCGCGGCTGAGGCCCAGCTCGTCCCACATGGTCCAGCCCAGGCTCTGGGCCCGCATGCCGTGCGCGGTGGACTGGTGGACGGCCAACGTGTCCAGGAAGGCGTTGGCGGCGGCGTAGCCGGACACGTTGGCGCCGCCGAAGAACCCGTTCACCGAGGAGTAGGACAGGAAACGGATCTCGGGCCGCTCCTTGACCAGGTGGTGCAGGACGGCGGCGCCGAGCACCTTGGCCCGGGTGACGTCCGCCCAGTCGGCCGCGCCCGCATCGGTCACCGGCGCTTCGTGGAACTGCCCGGCGAGGTGCAGGACGGTCGTGACCGGCCGCGAGAAGCGGGCCTCGGCGTCCTGGATCGCCGCGCGCACGGCCGCCTCGTCGGTGACATCGGCAGCCACGTAGTGAACCTCGCCCAAGGCGCGCAGCCGACGGAGGACGGCGATCCGCTCGGCAATCAGACCGCCGGAGGACAGCGTCTCGTCCCAAGCGTCTTCGGCCGGCAACACGGTCCGGCCGAGCAGCAGAAGGCGCGCGCTGTTGGCCGACAGCAGATGGGCGGCCGTCTCGGCGGCGACACCGCCGAGGCCACCGCTGACGACGACAAGTTCGCCGGGGCGGAGACCGGACGTCGCCGGCGGAGCTGCGGGAAGCCGTTCGAGACGGCGCACCCAGCGCTCCCCGTCCCGCAGTGCCTGCTCGGGCTCGTTGCCGGCCGAGTCGAGCAGGTCCAGGATCCGCCGAGCCAGCCGCGCGGGTTCCTCCGGTTCCACGTCGATGTGGGTGGCCCGCAGCCAGTCGTACTCCTGGTCGACGGACTTCACCACGCCGACGGCGGCGCCCCGCTCACACATCACCCGGTCACCGTCACGCAACCACTGGCTGTGGGAGGCCACGACGGTCAGCGCGACCGGCCGTTCCGCCGGGTTGGCGCGGACCACGGCACCGATGAGCCCCGCGAGCGCCAGCGGCCCCGCGTGATAGGCCGCGGTAAGCGCCTCCGTATCGCTCGGCAGCTCCCCGAACGGGGCGTAGCCGACAAGGTGGACAACACGGTCGGCAGTGTCGTTCTCCCGATGTACCTCCGGTGTCTGCCCGGCACCGGCTGGCCGGACGGTGCAGCGCTCGCCACGGTCGCGCAGCAGGCCGGCCAGGGCGTCGGCCACGCCCTGGCTGTCGGCGTACAACAGGGTGTGGTGCGCTTCCGGCGCGACGGGGCGAGGCCCGGCGGCGGCCCGCCGCCACACCGGCCGGTGGAACCAGTTGGGCATCGTCGCACCGTCGTCCGGGCCGGCTCCGGTTCGCCGGAGGTCCGCCGCGAAGTCCCCGGCCTCCAGCTGCTGACGCAGCAGGGTGCGCTGGATCTTGCCGATTTCGGTCTTGGGGATGCGGTCCCGGGTGACGGGCACCAGGTAGGTGGCCTGGGCGCCCGTCTCGCGCAGGAGCCGGGCGCGGATCAAGGTAATCGCCTCGGCCTCGGTCACCCCGTCTTTCAGGCAGAAGAACACGGCCAGCTCGTCCGTGGAACTGCCCGCGGTGCGCACTGCGCACGCCGCGGTGAAGGATCGCTCGACCTGGTCCAGCTCCTCCACGCATTCCTCGAGTTCGTGGCTGTGGAAGTTGTGGCCGTTGATGATGATGGCGTCCTTGGCCCGCCCGGTGATCGTCAGCTTGCCGTCGCGTAGCACGGCGAGGTCGCCGGTCTCGAACCAGCCGTCCGCGGTGAACGACGCGGCGTTCTGCTCGGGATTGAGGTGATATCCGGAGGTGACGGCTGACCCCTGGACCTGGAGCCGTCCGGGCACCCCTTCGCTCACCACAGCGCCGTCGCTGTCGACGATCCGCATGGTGAATCCCGGGAAGGGGGCGCCGACGCAGACGAACTTGTCGTCGTCGTCGGACGTCGCCAGGTCGAACCGGTCGTCGACCTCGCCGGACGACGTCTCCGACATGCCCCATGCCGGGCGCATGGCGGTGGCGGGCAGACCGAGCGGGGCCAGCGCCTGCATGAAGCGCCGGGTTACGCGGGGAACGATGGCCTCGCCGCCGTTGATGATGACGCGCAGGGCGCTCAGGTCCCAGTTCTGCCCGGCGAGTGCGGCCGAGCGCTCGGCAATGAGGCCGAAGGCGAAGTTCGGGGCCCATGTGGTCGTAACCCGATGCTCAGCCATCTTGGCCGTCCAGCGAAGGGGTTCTGCCAGTACCCACTGCGTCGGGGCCTGGATCTGCCGGCAGCCGACGAACACGTCGCGGATGTGGGACATCACGACTCCGCCGACGTGGTCGAGCGGCATCCAGTTGAACGAGACGTCCCGCGTGGTCAGCTCGTAGACGTGCACGGCGGCCACCGTCCTGGCCAAGACGTTGCGGTGACGCAACTCGACCGCTTTGGGGTGGCCGGTGCTGCCGGAGGTCAGCAGTAGCAGGGCCAGGTCGTCGCCCTGGGACTCGTGAACGTCGAGGTCCTGCGGACCGTCGCGCAGGTCGTCGAGGACGGCGAGGCGGAGGTCATGCCAGCCCAGCCGATCGGCCAGCCCGCGCAACGGGCCGGCGAGCGTGCGGTCCGTGAACAGCAGCGGGCCCGCCAACAATGACCAGGCGCCGGCGAGCTTCCTGGTGGCGGCCGTGTCCTCGGTGTAGGTCGGCGACACGGCGAGCGGGACGACGACGAAGCCGCCCTGTATGCATGCCCACAGTCCGGTCACGAAGTCACGGTTGTCCGCGAACTGCAGGATCACCTTGTCGCCGGGACGGACGCCCAGCGCGCGGAGACCGCCGAGCACCCGGGACGCTTCGTCACGCAGCAGAGCGTAGGACTGGTGGTCCTCCTCGCCGTCCGCGGAGATGTAGACGATGTCCCTGGCGGCCGGGTCAGTGGCGACCCGTCGGAGCACGTCGGCCAGGTTCGCCGCGCCCGGGTCGAGGGCGGGCCCGCCGCTGCTGATCGCGGGCGTGTCCGGATGCTCTGCCGTGCCCGCGCTCCTGGCCTGCACGCTCTCGATCTCGGTGTCCCGGGCGAGCGCCCGCAGGTTGACGAAGTCGTCGGTGGTCGGTGCCGGCTCGTTCCCGGTGACCACCACGACCGCCGGGATGCCTCGCTCGGACAGCGCCTGCTCCCACGCGCCGGCCAGCTCGTCGTCGAGCACCGGCAGTTCACCGAGCGCGGACGCGTCCACGCCGCCGCCGGGGGTATGCGGCAGGGCGGTGACGAACACGACGCCCGACAGGCCGATTCCGCTGGGCAGGCCGGCGCGGGCGGCCTGTTCGACGCGCTGCGCCGTCACCTTGCCGCGAGGGACGGCGTAGGACACGAGTTCGGCGTGCCCGGCGGTCGAGCGGCGGGCCAAGACCGTGCAGTCAGCGATCGCCGGCTCGGCCAGGATCGCGGCGGTCACTTCGCCGAGATCGACGGGGACACCGCAGACAACGGCGGTGCCGGGGCGCCGACCGAGGACCTCCAGCTTCCCGGCAGCGGTGATCCTGCCGGTGTCACTGCTCGAAGCCGACGCCGCGACGGCGTTGCCGGCGGCGGTACGGGCGAGACCGGGACCGCCGACGTACACCTCGCCCGCGACACCGACCGGGACGGGAAGTCCACGCGCATCCAGCACCCGCAGCGCGCACAAGGGAGTGAACGACACGGTCTCATCCGAGGGACGCGACTCGGCGACACCGGTCAATCCCGCCTGAGGGGTCGCGTACACCCAGCGCGCCGCGGACCCGAATCGGTCCCGACAGCGCCGGACGAGGGCGGGTGAGGGCATGGCCGTCAGGCACAGCAGCGCACGCGGCGACACTGCCTGAACGTCCGCGGCGAGGATCGCGGACAGCTCCGCGTCGGCGGCGATCACCACGGTGGCGTCTGCGGGGACGCCCGCTCCGTCGGCGGCGACCAGGGTCGCCCCGTGGCAGATCGGAAGCAGCGTCTCCCAGACAGCATGCTCGCGGCCCCAGGTAGTGTGCCGGGCGACGAGGTCACCGGGCGTCAGCGCGGACAGCCCGGCCAGGCGTCCGAGCCGGCCGGCGAGCCCCGCATGGTCGAGGACGAGCGGGCCGCCCGGCACATCCAGCACGAGAGCGGCGGCGGCACCGGAGGGCTCCGCCGGTGCCTCGGCGGCGGGCGGGCCGGCCTCGTCCAGGTGCACTGCGCGCAAGTCGACCGTCGTCAACCCGTCGGCCCGGTCGTCGGGCGCGCTGCCCCGGGTGAGCAGCACGGCGAGCCCCGTGCGACGAGCCGTGCGGCGCAGCCGGGCCGGGTCGTCGCCCGGGTTCACGGGCACGCAGACTCCCCCTGCCGCCAAGACGGCAAGGGTGCCCAGCAGCTGGTCGTCCGGGGCATCAAGGCATACGCCGACCCGCGCACCCGCTGTCAGCCCGGCGCTTCGGAGATGGGCCGCCAGCGCTCTCACGCGAGCTGCGAGCCCCTGGTACGACAGCACGGCATCCGGCGCGCGCACAGCCGTCGCCTCGGGACGGGCCGCCACCTGGGCGGAGAAGCGCCTCAGTACGGTGGCCCCGGCATCGAATTCCGACTCCAGACCGCCGACCGCGTCCAGCACCTGATGGTCGTCCGCCGTGAGCAGGGGCAGCTCGCCGATCGTCCGGGAGGGGTCCGACAGCACACCCTCGAACACCCGCGTGAGGTGTGCGGCCATGCGTTGCATCGTGCTGCGGTCGAACAGGTCGGTGCTGTAGACGAAGGCGCCGCGCAAGCGGTGCGGATCGTCCCAGCAGTGCACCTCCAGGTCGAATCGCGCGGTGCCCTCCTCGACGGCGATGCGCTCCGCACGCATGCCGTCGAGTTCGAAGCCGCCGAGCTCGTAATTCTGCAGCGCGAACGTGACCTGGAAGAGCGGGTTCGCACCGATGCCCCGCTGCGGTGCAACGTCCTCCACGATCTTCTCGAACGGGATGTCGTCGTGCGCGTAGGCGCCTTGGCTCATCTCCCGGACCCGGTTCAGGAGCCGGGTGAACGGCGGGTTGCCCGAGACATCCGCACGCATCGGCAGTGTGTTGACGAACGACCCGATCAGCGGCTGGGTCTGGGCATCGTCGCGCCCCGCCATCGGCGTCCCGACGATGAAGTCCTCCTGACCCGAGTAGCGGTGCAGCATGGCGGCGACCCCGGCGAACAGCGCCATGTACAGCGTGACGCCCTCCGTCTGGCACAGCTGCCTGAGCCGGGCGGTGAGGTCCTCGTCGAAGGTCCAGTCGAGTCGGGCACCGGCGAAGGAGCGGGCCTCGGGACGCGGGTGGTCGGTGGTCAGGTGCAACTCGGGCAGGTCACCGCGCAGTCGCTCGCGCCAGTACGACAGCCCGTCCTCCAGTGCCGTCCCGCGCAGGTGCCCCACCTGCCATTCCGCGTAGTCGCCGTACTGAACGGCCAGTTCGGGCAGGTTCGGAGCCTCCCCCGCCCGGCGGGCCCGGTACGCCTCGCTCAGCTCGCGCAGGAGGATGCCCAGCGACCAGCCGTCCACAACGATGTGGTGCATCGACAGGACGAAGAGGTGGTCGTCGGGTCCGACGCGCACCAGGGCGGCGCGCAGCAGCGGACCCTGCTCCAAGTCGAAGGGCGCCTGGATGAGCGCGGTCACCTGCTCGCGCACGGCAGGCGTTTCGAGCACGGGCGTCCCGTCGTCCGCAGAGCCCACCGCCGCGTGCACAGGCAGCGGTACGTCAACGGCATCGGCGACGAGCTGACGCAGGCCGCCTTCGTGCTCGCGGAAGGTCGTGCGCAGCGCCTCGTGCCGCTGTACGACGTCGTGCAGCGCGGCCCGGAGCACGGGCACGTCCAGTTCACCTGTGAGCCGGTGCACCATCGACACGTTGTAGAAGGCGCTGCGCGGGTTCAGGCGATTGAAGAACCACAGTCCTTGCTGGGCATAGGTGGCCGGAAACTCCAGAGCGTCGGCCGCCTCCTCGGATGCCGCCCGCACGTCGGTTCCGGGTTCCTGCTTCTCGCTCGTCGAAGTGGACAAGGTGTACTCCTTGGCGACTGGCACCCGGCGCTGTGCCGGTGATTCATGTCGGACTGGACTTCGGCGGTGCAGTTGGCGAATGGTCAGCCGGCGCGCCGACCACGGCGGGCACTCGGCACGATCCCGGGACGCCGGGCTTCGCCCCCGGTGCCGCGGAGCGCATCGGCCTCGGCGGCCATCGCCGCAACGGTGAGCTTCTCCATGAGCTTTTTGACCCGCATCTCGACTCCGAGCTCTTCCCCCAGTCGCTGGGCCAGTTGCAACGCAAGCAACGATTCCCCGCCCAGGTCGAAGAAGTTGTCGTCGGCCCCGATGCCCTCGACCCGCAGGATCTCCTCCCAGTGCCGGGCGACAACGCGTTCGGTGTCGGTTGCGGGGCTGCGGTGTGCGACTTCCAATGCGGGCCGTGTCTTCAGCACCGGTGCGATTTCCTGTACCGGCCGCACGGACGTCGCGACGCCGGTCTCACCGGCGACGGCCGCCGCGGGACGGCGGCCGACGATGAGCGCGGTCGGGATCAGCGGCCGCTCGGCCCGTTCGTCGCTGAGGACCTGGACCTCTTCGAACCCTGTCGAGGCCAGCAGCGCCCGCCATTGGTCCGCCGACATGATCGGCGAGTGCCGCCGCAGGTCGTCCGCGAAGGCCCACCACTGTGGCAGCAGCCCCACGCACAGTTCCGAGGCCCAGGGCATCCGTACCGTTTCCAGGGCGCACAGCCGACCGCCGGGGGCCAGAAGCCCTTGGACATGACGAACGCATTCGTACGGGTCAGCGGGTATGTGCAGGACGTTGAAGGCCAGCACCACGTCGAAGCCGCCGCTGAATGCGTCCGGGTTGCGGGCCTTTCCGATGTCGAGCGTCCCGAAGGACATGAAGTCGATCCCGCGCCGCTCGGCCTCACGCTCGGCCTCGAGCACGAACGACCGTCCCAGGTCGGTAACGTGGTATTCCACGCCGGGAATGCCCCGCAGCGCCTCGGCCACAGGCCAGGTCAGCCAACCTCGTCCGGCGCCCGCCTCGAGAATCCGGAACGGCCGGCCACGCGCCGCACGCGCCAGTTCCGCGACGTGCTCGGCCAGCAGTGTCCGGTACAGGCCGAAGTCGCCCTCGCCGAGGTGTGCCTCAACCACGGCGGCGGTGAGATCCGTGCGCCCGTCGGGGGTCAGCACCGCGGCGCCGTTCACCTTGCCGCGCATCACCTCCGCGCACTCGGCCAGGCAGGTTTCGAGGAGTTCCAGGTCCTTCGCAAGCGAGGGATGCCGCTGCGTGACGGAGGCGGCGAGCCGGGCCCGCTCCGCGGCGTCGTCGGCGTTCCCGGCAAATCGCAGGACGTCCCCTTCACGAACCAGCAATCCCGACTCGACCAGCATGCGCAGCATGGCGTCGAGCAGCTTGCGGTACGGCCCGGCCGGCCGGAGACGGTCGACAAGGTCCGCGTGGGTGTACGTGCTTCCCGGCCTGGTGTTCACGCCGGACGCGCGCAGGAAGTCGGTGGCCCGGAGGGCCGCGAGCCGGTCGAAGTCCGCGTGCACCCCCGCCGACACCGTGGTCACCGCGGTGTCGCGGCGTAGCTCGCGTTCCGCTTCGGCAAGGTCCCGCGCGCTCCGGGCGACGCCACCTCCGGTGCGGCCGGGGCGGACCTCGTCCAGCCAGTACCGCTTGCGCTCGAACGGGTAGCCGGGCAGGGGGACGCGGCGACCTTCGTGGTGGTTCTCCTCATCGCGCGTCAGCCGGGCACCGAGCTGCCAGAGACGACCGACCGCGGTCAGCAGCACCTGCTGATCGTGCTGGTCGGCCCGCGAATGGCGCATGGTCTCCACCGTCGGCACGGAGTCGCCGAACGTCAGCTGGGCACATCGGGTCAGGATCCGGCCCGGCCCGACCTCCACCAGCGCGGTGTTCCGGTCCGCGCAGAGCTGCGCCAGCCCGTCGGCGAAACGCACTGTTCGGCGGGTGTGCTGCAGCCAGTACTCGGGACTGGTGGCCTCCTCGTCGGTGATCCAGGTGCCGGTGAGATTGGAGACGAAGGGAAGCGCCGGGGGGCGGAGGGTGACCCGGGCGAGTTCGGACGCGTAGTCGTCCAGGATGGATTCCAGCAGCCAGGAGTGCACGGCGCTGGGGAAGTGGACCCGGTGATACTCGACCCCGTCGGCGTCCCAGCGCAGCTCCAGCCCGCGGATCTCCTCCACCGGCCCCGATACGGTGCAGAGGGCGGGTGCGTTGACGGCGGCCAGGGAGACCCGGTCGGTGAGGTGGTCGTCGAGGTCCCGCTCACCGAGCACGACACTCACCGAAATGCCACCGGCTCGCTCCAGGAGCCACTGCCGCTTGGCGATCAGGGGCAGCACTTCCTCCAGGGAGATCACACCAGCCAGGCAGGCGGCCGTGTACTCCCCCGCGGAATGTCCGATGTACGCGTTCGGCCGGATACCCTGCGACATCAGCAGGGTGGCGAGGGCGTACTCGGTCGCGACCAGTCCGGGCAGCAGGCTCGACCGCGGGCCGTGCTCCCCACGATGCATGGCGGCGCGCACGTCGAAGCCGAGAACGGGCCGCAGGATGGCCGCGCAGCGGTCCAACGCCTCCCGGAACACCGGTTCGGTTTCGTACAGGCCGCGGCCCATGCCCTCGTACTGCGCTCCGCCGCCCGGAAAGAGGAACGCGACGGGCCGTTCGGCCAGGTCGTCGACCGGTGGGGCGGGGTGATGCGGAGCGCTCAGCCGGGTCACCTCATCGCCCCGGTCCCGGCAAACCGCGAAACGGCGGTGCGGGAACAGCCGGCGGCCCGAGCGAAGGGTGTGCGCCACGTCGGCGAGCGCGAGTCCGGGTGTACGGGCGAGATGATCGCCCAGCAACGTGCCGAGCCGGTCGGCCGCCTCGGCGGACCTGGCCGACCAGGGCAGCAGAACCCAACCGTCGCTGGGTTCCGACCGCGGGACGGCGGGGGGCTCCTCCAGGACCGCATGGGCGTTCGTACCGCCGATGCCGAACGAACTCACGCCCGCCCGCCGCGGCGTCGAACTCGCCGGCCACTCGGTGAGCCGGTCGTTGACGCGGAAGGGCGAAGCGTCGAAGTCAATGAGCGGGTTGGGCGCGGTGTAGTGCAGGGTCGGTGGGATTTGGCCGTGTTCCACCACCAAGGCGGCCTTGATCAGGCCCACCACGCCCGCGGCGGCGTCGGTGTGCCCGACATTGCTCTTGACCGAGCCCAGCGCACAGAAGCTTGTGCGGCGCGTGGTTTCCGCGAATGCCTGGGTCAGCGCGGCAACTTCGATCGGATCACCGACCGGGGTGCCCGTTCCGTGGGCCTCCAGATAGCCGATGGTGTTGGCGTCGATCTCGGCGGCCGCGTGGGCGTCGAGGATGACCTCGCTCTGTCCCGTTGGGCTGGGCGCGGTGAAGCCGACCTTACGGCTGCCGTCGTTGTTGATTGCGGTGCCCTTGATCACAGCCCGGATGCGGTCGCCGGCGGCCACCGCCTCGGTCAGCCGCTTCAGGACGACCACCGCCGTGGCATCGCCGGGCACCATGCCCGCAGCACCGGCGTCGAAGGCCCGGACATGGCCGTCGGGCGAGAACGGGCCGTCGGGCGTGTAGCGATAGCCGCGCCGCGCACCCGGATTGATCGACGAGCCGCCGGCGAGCGCCAGGTCGCAGCGGAAGGACAGCAGGTCCTGGCAGGCGAGATGGATCGCGACCAACGAGGTGGAGCAGGCCGTTTGGACGGTCAGCGCGGGTCCGGTCAGGTTCAGCGCATAGGCGATGCGGGCGGCGAAGATGCCGGGTTCGTTGCCCATGGACGCCGACCAGGCCCGCAGTGGCTCGACCGACTCGTCGAAACGGGGGCGTACGTGCGACATGTAGTAGCGGCTCTGACTGGCGCCACCGTAGACGCCGATCACTCCGTTGAAATGGTCGGCGTCGTGGCCCGACTGCTCCAGCGCGTGGTGGCAGACTTCCAGGAAGATGCGCTGTTGCGGGTCCATCATCTCGGCCTCCTCGGCGCGCAGGCCGAAGAAGTCCGCGTCGAACAGGTCGGCGTCGTCCATCGCCGAGGCGGCCTTGACGAGGTAGGGGTTGCCGAGCGCCGCCGGGTCACCGCCGAACGCCAGATACTCCTCGTCGCTGATCGGCCTGATCGCTTCCTCGCCGGCCAGCAGATTGGCCCAGAACTCCTCCACGTTGCGGGCGCCGGGGAAGCGGCCCTCCATGGCGACGATGGCGATGTCCAGATCCCGCACCGTGCGGGAGTCGTCAGGCATTGCGCTGTGTGCCCTTTCCGTTCTTGTTGGCGGCCCTCCGGGCCAGGGCGTTGTGCTGGAGCCCGGCCCGCTGCCGGGCCCGGTCGACGCCGCTGCTCCGGGGCGGCGGCTCGGCGCCGACGACGGCCGCGCTCAGGTGCGCGGCCAGCGCGGCCACCGTGGGGTGTGCGAACAGGTCGACGACCGCGACCGGGCGGGCAAGCTCGTCGACCAGCCGTTTCTGCACCGCGATCAGGGTCAGGGAGTGTCCGCCGACGTCGAAGAAGTTGTCCTGGGCGCCGACCTGTGCAAGGCCCAGCACGGCACACCACACGTCGGCGATGTGGCGCTCCAGCCCGTCGCCGGGGGCGACGTACAACGCGGTGGACGAGGTCCACGACACGGGGCGGGCGGCCAGCGCGATCCGGTCGATCTTCCCGGAGGGAGTGAGCGGCAACGCATCCAACTCGACGATGATGGCCGGCACCATGTAGTCGGGGAGCGTCGCGGCCAGCGACTCCCTCAGGTTCCGCGGTTCCGCGGCCGCCGCGGCGACCGTCACGTAGGCCACCAGTCGCCGGTCGCCAGGGCGTTCCTCGCGGACCACCACCGCCGCGTGGTTGATGTCGTCGCGGGAGGTCAGCACGGACTCGATCTCACCCAGTTCGACGCGGAACCCGCGGATCTTGACCTGGTCGTCGGCGCGGCTCAGGAACTCCAGCCAGCCCTGGGAGTGCCACCGGGCGAGGTCACCGGTGCGGTACATCCGGGTGCCGGGCGGACCGAACGGGTCGGCGACGAAGCGGCTTGCGGTGAGATCGGTACGACCGAGATAGCCTCGGGCCGTGCCGGGGCCGGCGACGTACAGCTCGCCCGGCACGCCCGGCGGCACCATCCGCAGGTTCCGGTCCAGGACGTACAGCCGTGTGTTGACCGATGGCGGGCTGATCGGCAGCTCCCCGGCGGCGGTCAGCGGAGGGCTGATCGCGCAGGAGACCGTGATCTCCGTGGGCCCGTAGGAATTGACCATCCGTCGGCCGCGCGACCAACGCGCGATCAGGTCGGCCGGAGTGGCCTCACCGGCCACGACGATCGTGGTGGTCGATGGCAGACCGCCCTCCACGGGGAGCATCGCCAGCACCGACGGCGGCAGCGTCACGTGGGTGATGTCGTGCACGGCGGCAAGCTCGGAGAGGTCGGGACCGGGCAGCAGGCGCCAGGCGGGCGCCAGGATCAGGGTGCCGCCGGTGAACAGCGCCATGGCGACGTCCCAGAAGGCCGCGTCGAAGCTCGCGGTGGCGAACTGCAGCACCCGGTTGTCGGGGCCGACGGCGCACCGTTCGACCTGATTCGCGAGCAGGCTGGGGACACCTGTGTGGCAGACGACCACGCCCTTCGGCCGACCGGTCGAACCCGACGTGTAGATGACGTATGCGGGGTGCGCGGGCAGGAGGGGGATGACGCGCTCATCGTCCGTCACGTCCTTGGCGGACATGGCGGCGACGACGGCCTCGGTCGCCGGCTCGTCGATGACGACGCAAGCGGACGAGCCGGCGAGCAGGTGAGCGACCTCGGTGGTCGTCAGCACCTGCGCCGGTTCGGCGTCCTCGACCATGTAGCGGATGCGGTCGGCCGGATAGTCGGGGTCGACGGGGAGGTAAGCCGCTCCCGCCTTGAAGATGGCCAGCATGCCGACCACCATCTCCAGCGAGCGGGGCACCGCCAGCGCCACTACCTGCTCCGGCCCCACGCCTTGGGCGACGAGGTAACGGGCGAGCCGGTTGGCCCGGTCGTTGAGCTCGGCGTAGGTCAACCGGACGCCCTCGAAGACGACGGCGGTCTTGTCCGGCACAGCCGCCGCCTGCGCCTCGAAGAGCTGGGAAGCGGTGGCGTCCTCGACTTCGCGGCGCGGCCCCTGCCACCCCTCCAGCAGGTCCTCGCGCTCCCGGGGCAGGAGAATGCCGAGTCGACCGACAGGGACATCCGGGGTGTCGACCGCTGTCTCCAGGAACAGCACGAGGCGGGCCAGCAACCGTTGCGCTGTCTCGCGGTCGAACAGGGCGCCGCTGTACTGCAACGAGCAGTCGATCCCGCCCGGCGCCCGGACCTCTCCGTACGTCTCCGCGAACACGAAGGACAGGTCGAAGCGCGAGGTGTCGGTGTCGAACGGCACGACACGGGCGGTGAGTCCGGGCATGCCCGCGACCTCTCGCGCCGGCTCGCGGAACGCCAGCAGCACCTGAAAGAGCGGGTGCCGTGCCAGCGACCGGGTCGGGTTGAGTGCTTCGACCAACCGGTCGAAGGGCAGATCCTGGTGCTCGTAGGCCGCCACGTCGGTGGCGCGGACCCGGTCGAGGAGTTCGTGGAACGTCGGTGCACCGGATGTGTCCGTGCGCAGGACGACAGTGTTGACGAAGCACCCGACAAGGTCGTCCAGCGCTTCGTCGAGGCGGCCCGCGACGGGGGTGCCGAGCGGGATGTCCTCCCCCGCGCCCAGGCGGCTGAGGAGGGCGGCCAGACCGGCCTGGAGCACCATGAAGAGCGTGGCGCCACGATCCCGGCCCAGGCGCAGCAGCCGGGCGTGGAGATCGGCGCCGATCCGGCCGCCGACGGTGCCACCCTCTGGGCTGGCCGCGAGCGGGCGGGGCCGGTCGGTGGGCAACGGCAGTTCCTGGGGCAGGCCGGCCAGCTGCTCGGTCCAGTAGGCGAGCTGCCGGGCCATGCGGCTGTCGACGGACCGCTCATCGCCCAGCACCCGGCGCTGCCAGAGGGTGTAGTCGGCGTACTGCACCGGCAGGGAACCCGGCCAGACGGGGTCCGTACCTCGGCACCGGGCCGCGTAGGCGACGGCAAGATCGTCGGCGAACGGCCTGACGGACCAACCGTCGGCAACGATGTGGTGCATCACGACCAGAAGCGTGTGCTCGGTGGGTGCGGTTCGGAACAGGGTCGCCCGCAGGGGCAGTTCGCGCTCCAACGCGAAGCCCTCGACAAGCGCTGCACGCACCCCTTCCGCCTGCTCCTCAGGCCGGCAATCGATGACGATCGGCTCGACCCGACTGTCGGCGGCGGCCTTGACCTGCTGGTACGGAACACCGGCGAGCTGCGGGAAGATCGTCCGCAGGCTCTCATGACGGGCGACCACGTCGCCCAGCGCGCCACTGAGCGCGTCCACGTCGAGCCAGCCCGACAACCGGATCGTCAGGGGCACGTTGTAGGTGCCGGACATGCCCTCGACCTGGTTGAGGAACCACAGCCTGCTCTGGGCGAAGGACAGGGGCACCAGTTCGGGCCGCGGCTCCGGCCGCAGGGCGGGCAGGGTCGAGTCCGCGTCCCCGACGAGGCCGGCGATCCACGCCACCGTGGGGTTCTCGAACAGCGCGCCGATGGGCAGTTCGACACCCAGTTCGGCCCGGATGCGGCTGATCAGCTTGGCGGCATGCAACGAATTGCCGCCGAGGTCGAAGAAGTTGTCGCGGACACCGACCGCGGGAAGACCGAGGACCTCGGCGAACAGCGCAGCGATGGTGGTGTCGCGCCGGGTGCCCTCGGACGGGATCCGGTCGCCCGGCGTGACCGGCAGATCGGGTGCCGGCAGGGCCCGATGGTCGAGTTTGCCGTTGGCGGTCAACGGCAGCGCGTCGAGCAGTTCGACGGCGGCGGGGACCATGTGGGCGGGCAGGACGCGCGCGGCGTGCCCCCGCAGTTCGGCGGCGTCCGGCCGCGTCCCGGCAACCGGCACGGCGTACGCCACCAGCCGTGTGTCGCCCGGCCGGTCCTCGCGCACGACAACCGCGGCCTGTGCGATGTCCGGATGGCCTTCGAGCGCGGCCTCGATCTCACCGAGCTCGATACGGAAACCGCGGATCTTCACTTGGCTGTCCGCGCGCCCGAGGTAGGCCAGGGTACCGTCGTCGAGGATGCACGCCAGGTCGCCGGTGCGGTACATCCGTTCGCCGGCACCGCCGAACGGGTTGGCCACGAAGCGCTCGGCCGTCAGGCCGGGGCGTCCGAGGTATCCCATGGCCAGACCCGGGCCGGCCACATAGATCTCGCCGGTGGCGCCCTCAGGCACGGGCCGCAGTGCATGGTCCAGCACGTACACCTCGAGATCCGGAATCGGCACACCGATGACGCTGCCGCGGGCGGCACGCGCCGTCCTGCGGTCGAGCGCTGCGTAGGTCACGTGCACGGTGGTCTCGGTGATGCCGTACATGTTCACCACACGGGGTGCGTCGTCGCCGTGGCGCGCGTACCAGTCCCCCAGGCGGTGCGTCTCCAACGCTTCGCCGCCCAGGACGACAGAACGCAGGGCCAGGCGCCGGGACAGGTCCTGGCGTTCCCGGTCCGCCGCGATGAGCTGGTAGAAGGCCGAGGGGGTCTGGTTCAGGACGGTGACGCGCTCCTGGACGAGCAGCCGCAGGAAGTCGACCGGCGACCGGCTCGTATCGAAGGGCACGACGACGAGCCGCCCCCCGTACAGCAGCGGCCCCCAGATCTCCCACACCGAGAAGTCGAACGCGTAGGAGTGAAAGAGCGTCCAGACGTCGTCGGCGCTGAAGCCGAACCAGTGATCCGTCTGCTGGAACAGGCGGAGAACATTGTGGTGCGTGACCACGACGCCCTTGGGCCGGCCGGTCGAACCGGAGGTGTAGATGACGTAGGCCGGACTTCCGGGCCCGGCGCCGGCCGGGCGTTCGGTGGCGGTCAGATCCGCGTCGGCGAGCCCGCTCAGCTCAGCGGCGACCGCCTGGTCGTCCAGGAGCACGAGGTCGGCGCCGCCATGGACCCGGTCGGCGCCGGATGCGTCGCACAGCACCAGAGCCGGGGCCGCGTCCTGGAGCGTGAAGCGCAGCCGTTCGGCGGGATACTGCGGGTCGAGCGGCAGATAACCGGCGCCCGTCTTGAGCACGGCGAGCAACGCGGTCACCAGGCCGGCGCCGCGGGGCAGAGCCAGGGCGGCCAGCCGTCCGGGACCCACGCCCCGGCGGAGGAGCAGCCGTGCGAGGCGGTTCGCGCGTGCGTTGAGTTCGCGGTACGTGATCTGGGTCGAGCCGCTGGTCACCGCCGTGCGATCGGGCGTGCGTACCACTTGTGCCTCAAACGCCTCGTACAGGGTTGCGCCGAGCGGTGCCGACACCTGGCGGGGACGAGCGGATGGCAGCGCCGTGACGGGCAGGGGTATGCGTGCGAGCGGCGTGTCGTGATCCGCTTCGGCCAAGGCGGCGAGGAAGCCGGTGAACCGCCGGTGGTGGCCCGCCAGTTCCGCCTCGCCGTAGCGTGCGGCGTTGGCCTCGAAGGCGACGGTGAGCTCACCGGACGCCTGGTCGCCGCCGACGATGAGGGAGAGGTCGTCGATCGGTCCGGACGCAACGGTGACGACGGTCGCCCGGCTGCCGGCGAAGTCCAGCTCACGGTCGTAGTACTTGATGTTGACCAGCGGCCCGTTCAACTGCCGTCCGACCATGCTGAGGTCGCGCAGGACGTCCTCGTTGCGGTACCGCTGGTGACGGCGGAGCTCGCGCAGCCGGTCAGCGGTCTGGTGCAGCAGGGCGTCGACGGTGGTGTCACGCGATACCACCAGCCGCAGCGGCAACACGTTGACCAGTACGCCAGGGGTCTTGGCGGCGATGCCCCAACGGCCGGCCGTGGGCACACCGATGGTGATGTCCTCAGCCTGCGTCATGCGGTGCAGATAACCGGCGAGCGCAGCGATCACCAGCTCGGCGCGGTCAACGGCGAGCGGAGCCCTGGCTGTCTCGAAAACCTGGGCGGGTCCGGTACGCACCGGGGTCACCGACGGACCGCTGAAGGACCGCCGGGCGAGGGTGGCAGCGTCCGAAGCGCCGGCCATGCGCTCGACCCAGTACGCGCGATCCGTCATGAAGTCCGTGGACGACCGGTACTCGGCCTCGGCGCCGACGAGGTCGTCGAGGGTGCCGAACCAGCGTGGGCGGGGCTCCTCGCCGGCCGCATGGGCGGTGTAGACGTCGGCAACGCGCGCGGCGAGCAGCTGAAAGCCGTACCCGTCGAGCAGCGTGTGGTGGCAGCGCAGGTACCAACGGAACCGGCCGGGCCCGAGCACCAGCAGCGCGTTGCGGAAGAGCGGTCCGCGCACCAGGTCGACGACGGTCGCGGCGTCCTCGCGCATCCACCGGTCGGCCGCGCCCGCCGGGTCTGCCTCAGCGCTCAGGTCCACCACGTCCGGCCCCGGATCGGCCGGCGGCACGGGCAGCTGCCAGGGCCCGCCGTCGGACACGGTGAACCGCACGTTGAGCGCGTCCGTCTCAGCAAGTGCGTACCGCAGCGCCCGAGCGAACCCGGCCACGTCGACGGACGATTCGACCTCGACGAACTGAGCCGTGTTGTAGGCCGCGTTGACCGGGTCGATCTGCTGGGCGTACCACACACCGAGTTGGGCCCCGATGAGCGGCAGACGTGCCTCATCCCTAGCGGGCATGCTTGCGACTCTCTCCCGGCGAAGTCTCACAAGAATCGATTGGGATCGGTGAAGTCCAGCGGAACGCTGGTCTGCCGGCCGACGACGATGTCGGCCAGCGCCTCTCCGATGCCCGTGGAGTGCTTGAAGCCATGGAAGTTGCAGCCGCCACCGATGACCAGACGCGGATCGCCGTGCGGGCGGCCGATGAGGAACTGCTTGTCCGGAGTGCGGGTGAACATGCCGATCTCCGTCCGCGACGGCGCGGCGCCCATGCCGGGCACCGCCCCGGCCAGCACGCCGGCGACTGCGGTCCAGTCCTCGAGGGTGACGCCGCGGTCGCAGTCGTCGGCGGGAGTGACCTTGAAGGCGCTTCCGCCATCCTCCAGGCCGAGCTTGACGTCGCCGTGACCGCGGGAGCCATGGCCCCAGATGGCGCCGCCGTCACCGAGCTCCCGCATGAAGGGCGGCAGGCGATCGAGGGTGAACGGCTCGGGGTCGCCGACCGGACGGAACCAGGTCTGCGGGACGCGCACGGTCTCGAGCGGCAGACCGGGCACCAGCGTGTCGAGCCACGGGCCCGCGGCCACCACGACCTGGTCGACGTGGAAGTCGCGGACAGGAGTGCGGACCACCGCCCCGTTCGCGGTCAGCTCGACGGCGTTGACGCGGGTGTCGGTGAAGACCCGCGCGCCGGCCGCGGCCGCCGCGCCGACGGCGGCCCGAACGGCCTCCTCCGGCCTGATCAGGCCGGCCTCCGGCTCGCGGACGCCGATGTCGCCGTCCTGAAACGCGACGTGCTGCGGGAACGCACGGCCCAGGTCGTCGGCGTCGAGGACGTCCACCGGCAGGTCGTGCTCACGGGCGGCGCGCAGCGAGCCTCCCGCGATGTGCCCGTCGGCCGGGCCCATCAGCACGGCGCTCACCTGATCGAACAGGACACGGCCGGCCAGGATCTCCAGCTGTCGCCACAGCTCCCGGGACCGTTTGGCCAGCGGTACGAGACCCGGGTGCTCAAGGCACGTGACGCGGAACATTCGGCTGCCGCCGTGCGAGGCGCCGAAGGGGTGGCCCAGGCCGTACCGCTCGAAGCCGAGCACGCGCACGCCCCGTGCGGCCAGCTGCCACAGAGCTGACGAGCCCCAGGCGCCCAGTCCGACCACCGCCACATCGGCGTCGGGCATCCCCGTCACGTCGCGTGCTCCAGGCCGACGTAGGCGGGCATCACGTGCTCGGCGAAGAGCCGCATGGCGCGCTCGGCGTCCCCGTAAGCGATGTAGCCGGGGTTGAACTGGAGGCTGAGCGTGGGATCCGCGCCGAACCAGTCGATGAGCACGGCAATCTGGTCGCGTACCTCGTCCGGCGTGCCGGCCAGCACCTTGTTGTCGGCGTGTGAGCTGCGGAAGTCGTACTTCTTGACCTTCTCGACGAACTGCTCGTAGCCCCGGTACGCGTCGCTGCGCGCGCGGCCCCAGCTGGCCACCGCCTGGGCCATGTTCTCGACATAGTTCAGCTCGAAGGTCTCGGCGAGAGCCAGAGCCACCGCGCGGTCCTCGGCCACGTAGCAGGTGTACTTGATCTGAATGCGTGGGCGGCCCGGATGCCCTGCCTCCCGCCACGCCTCGCGGTAGCCGCTCAGCATCGACTGCAGTTGCTCGCGGGAGGTCACCGACGGAACCACCTGCAGGTGGTAGCCGGCTCGGCCGGCCGCGACGCACGACTCCTGGCTCATGGCGGAGGCGATGAAGATAGGCGGGTGCGGCTTCTGCACCGGCTCCGGGAGCATGGTGACCGGCCCGAACTGCTGGAAGGTGCCCTCCCAGACCACATCCCGCTCGGACCACAGTCGGCGGCACACTTCGACGCCCTGGTCGAAGCGCGCCCGGCTCTCGTCGATGTCGATCCCGAACGCCTCGAACTCCTGCGGCAGGAAGGCCCGTCCGAAGCCCACGTCCAGCCGGCCGTGAGAGAGGTTGTCCAACATCGCGAGTTTGCCGGCGAGCTTCAGCGGATGCGTGAAGGCCGGGATGACTGCTCCGGTGCAGATGCGAATCCGGCTGGTGCGCGCGGCCGCCGCGGCGAGAAACGTGACGGGGTCCGGCAGGTAACCGCCGTACGGGGAGAAATAGTGCTCCACGCACTGCACGTGTTCAAAGCCGAGGTTCTCGGCCAGGCTCACGAGCCGGAGGCACTCGTCGAAGTAGTCGCTCGCACTCTTCTTCGCCGGATCGACGACCGGAAAGAAATTCACACCGAATTCCATCACGTCTCCATGGCTTCCCGAGATTGAAATGATCACCCTTTAGCGGGGGACGATCCGGCAACTACCGGGATATGAGGCTCCACCACGACTTCAGCGTGGGCGCCGCAGCGAATTCCGCGATTTCGATGCGAAGACCGTCTCGCTGCCAGCGCGACACGATGCCGATGACGCCGATCGAGTCGAGGCCAAGATCTCGAAGATTGGCGTCTTCGGCCACGTCCGAGGGGCTGACACCGAGGCGCTCCGCGAGCTCTTGCTGCAGCTCCGGCTTACTCCTTGGAACTACGTTCAGATTACCCAATTGACCGCACCACGCCATCCGGCTCCGTCTGTGAATCGACGGGACCAACCGTAGACGACACCCCCTAAAACAGTCCTTAAGAAGGGCTATTGAGGCGTTAACGCACGCCCTAAAGGACCAAATGACGATGGTTCCCTCGCCCATACCACTCAGTTACCATCACCCAGGCCATAAACCCAGAAGCCGTTGATTTCAATGACTGGAGAAAAGGACCGAGAATGCTGGACGGATGCGTTCCATGGCCGGAAGCGACCGCAGCGGCGTACCGGGAAGCCGGATTCTGGCGGGGAGAGACGCTCGGGAAGCTGCTGCGTGACTGGGCGCGGGCGTACGGCAGCCGGACGGCCCTCGTCGGCGGCGACCGGCGCTTCACCTATGCGGAGCTCGACGCGTGGGCCGACCGGCTGGCGGCGGGATTCGCGTCGCGGGGCATCCGCCGAGGCGAGCGGGTCGTGGTCCAGCTGCCCAACATCCCGGAGTTCGTCGCCGTCTGTTTCGGTCTCTTCCGGCTCGGCGCGCTACCCGTCTTCGCGCTCACGGCGCACCGGCGCCACGAAATCGGCCACCTCTGCGGGTACTCCGACGCCGTGGCCTACGTGGTGCCCGACATCCACCAAGGATTCGACCACCGCGAACTGGCCCAGGCGGTCCGCACCTCCGTCCCGAGCCTGCGCGAGGTGTTCGTCGCCGGCGATCCCGGCCCGCACAGCTCCCTCGACGAGCTGTCGAGCACGCCTGCCCCGACCCCCGTCCAAGACGCGCCGCTCGGCGCGGATCCGGGTGACGCCGCGTTCTTCCTCCTGTCCGGTGGCACGACCGCCCTCCCCAAGCTGATCCCGCGCACTCACGACGACTACGCCTACCAGATCCGCGCGGCTTCCGAGATCTGCGAGCTCGACGGCGACACGGTCTATCTCGCGGTGCTGCCGATCGAGTTCAACTTCACCTGGGGATGTCCGGGTGTGCTGGGCACGCTGAGTGCGGGCGGAACGGTCGTCCTGGCCAAAACGCCGAACCCCGACGAGTGCTTCGCGCTCATCGAGCGGGAGCGGGTCACCATCACCTCGTGCGTGCCGACCGTCGCCCACATGTGGCTGGACGCCGCCCGCTGGAGCGAACGGGATCTCAGCAGCCTGTCTGTCCTGCAGATCGGCAGTGCCAAGCTCCACCCCGAGGTGGCCGAACGCATCACGCCCGCCCTGGGCTGCCGGCTCCAACAGGTGTTCGGGATGGCCGAAGGGCTGCTCACCTTCACCCGCTACGACGACCCCCTCGACCGCGTGCTCACGACCCAGGGCCGCCCGATCTCGCCCGCCGACGAGATCCGCGTGGTGGACACCGAGGACCGGCCCGTGCGCCCGGGCGAGACCGGCGAGTTGCTGACCCGTGGCCCCTACACCCTGCGGGGGTACTACCGCGCCGAGGAACACAACGCCCGCGCCTTCACCGAGGACGGCTTCTATCGCACCGGCGACCTTGTGCGCTTCACGGACGACGGGGACATGGTGGTCCAGGGCCGTATCAAGGACGTCATCATCCGGGGCGGTGACAAGGTCTCGGCCACCGAGGTCGAAGGGCACCTGACCGCCGCGCACGATGGCATCCAGCAGGCCGCGGTGGTCCCGATGCCCGACGCGGTCATGGGCGAACGGGTCTGCGCATTCGTCGTTCTGGACGGCGAACCGCCCGCCGTCCCCGAGGTGAGGCGGCTCCTGCGCGCCCGCGGACTGGCGGAGTTCAAGCTGCCGGACCGGATCGAGGTGATCGACGTCTTCCCCCTGACCGGACTCGGCAAGGTCGACAAGAGGGCGCTCGCGGCGGAACTCGCCCAGCGCCTGGGGACCAGCGATTGACCGAGCCGGCCCGGCCCGAGTGCACCGCCCGGCCGGACTCGGCTCTCCTGCCATGCTCGGGCCCTCCGGCCTGTCAGGCGCGCACCAATCAGCCAACGTCCCGCATCACGCGGGACGCCCGTCCGTCATGGGGGTACTTCCGCATGCAGCAACGCTACGTCGTGCCCAGCGGTCGTCGAGGGAGCGTCATCGGCGACCGCGAACTGGGCGTTCTGGCGCGACTCGTCTCCTCCGACGCAACGCTCTCCGCCGGGGGGTGGCGGGAGGCGTTCGAGCAGGCCTTCGCCCGTCACGTCGGCGCCCGGCACGCCCTGTCGGTGACCAGCGGGACCGTGGCCCTCGAAATCGCCATCCGGTTGCTGGACCTGGCACCGGGCGACGAGGTGGTGGTGACACCGCAAACCTTCCAGGCAAGCATCCAGCCGCTGCTCGACAAGGACGTCGAGGTCAGGTTCTGTGACATCGACCCGCTCACCCTGAACATGGACCCGACGGCGCTGCAGTCGCTGATCACCGACCGGACACGGGCCGTGATCCTCGTCCACTACGGCGGCTGCCCGGCGGACATGGACGCGATCATGAAGATTGCCCGTCCTCGCGGTATCCCGGTCATCGAAGACAGCGCCCACGCGCTGGGCGCCACCTACCACGGCCGCCGACCCGGCTCGCTGGCCGACATCGCGACGTTCAGCTTCCACTCCACCAAGAACATCACCACCCTCGGCGAGGGCGGCATGATCACCCTGGATCGCGACGACTGGGCGAAGCGGGTGAGCCGATACCGGAACAACACGGTCGACGGCGACTACGTCCACCACAGCGACGCCGAGGAGATCCCCGGCGCACTGCCCTGGATGATGTTCTCCGACGAGATCTACGGCCGCGCCTGCGCCCGGATCCGCAACGCCGGCACGAACGCCACGCTGTCCGAGGCGGCGGCGGCGGTCGGCCTGTCGCAACTGGACCGGCTGGATGAGCTGGTGGAGCGTCGCCGGCTGATCGCCGGCCGGCTCGACGAGGTCGTCGCGGCGTTCCCCGGGGCCCAACCGCTCTATGCGCCGCGGGGCGTGAGCCACGCGTACCACCTCTACACCTTCCTCGCACACGATCGGAACATGCGTGACGCGCTGCTGCGGGAACTCGACGAGCGCGGCGTCGAGGTACAGCTGCGCTACTTTCCGCTCCACCTGACTCCGGAATGGCGCTTCCGCGGGCACGGCCCCGGCGAGTGCCCGGTCGCTGAACACCTCTGGTTCGAGCGGCACATGAACCTGCCCTGCCACCCGGGGCTGGTCGACTCCCAGGTGGACCACCTCGTCGACACCCTCGCTGCCGCTCTCACGGCCGTCACGGGCCCGGCCGCGAAACTCCGCGGCGGCGCAGCCGCCACCGTCTGACCAGAGGAGCATCCATGCCTTTCATCGAGGTCAAGATTCTCGACCGGCGCCTCACCGCGCGGACTCAAGAAGACCTGGCGGAACAGGTCACCCAGGCGGTGGTGAACGTGTTCGGCGAGGACATCCGGAGCCAGACGTGGGTGGTTCTCACCCCGGTTCCCGCCGACCGCTGGGCAATCGGGGGCGGCACCCTGCCCCGGCCCGCCGCGCAGGACGGCGAGCCGCGGCCGTGACGGATCCACGTGACGACGCACCCCGATGGAAGCTGCTGAGCACGGCCCTTCCGCCACTGCTCGGCCTGGCCTTCGTCGCCATGACACTCATCATCAACGGCCCGGCCTCGCCCGCCCGGACCGAGGCGTACAAGGCCGTCGCGCCCGCGGCCGACACCTACTTTCGGCAGAGCTGGCAGCTCCTCGCCCCGTACTCGGTGGACTACAACGGCGAGGTCTTCTTCCAGGTCGAGTACGAGAACGCAACCGGCACGCACACCACCGAGCCGATCTCGTTGTCCCGCAGGATGGCCGGCACCGCCCGCGAAGTGCGACTGGCCCCCAACCGCATGGGCGCAGTGGGTCTGTACCTCGCCGTCGAGCTGGGCAGTCTCCACGAACGGCAGGCGGCCGTCGACGAGGCGCGCAAGAAGGCCCTTTCCGACTTCGCCGGCCAGCAACGCGACCTCCAGGACCTGGTGGAGGCGGCGAAGACACACGCCGCCACTGTGCTGTCCCCCCTGGTGGACGAGATGCGCTTGGACGGCAAGGTCATCCGGCTTCGCGCGTACTACACGTACACACCCGTGCAGCGTTTCGACGTGCGCGACTCGAATGAGACTCCGAACTCCGAGGTGTTCGCCGACCTCGGCTGGTTCGACTACCGGTCTGGAGCCCAGCCATGGACAAGCTGAAGCAGGTCGCGACGGCCGCGCTCCGCGGACTCTCCAGCCGCCCGAGGTATCTCGTCGGCCTCTCGCTCTGCCGCCTTCTACTGGGGCTGAGCACAACACTGTACTACGTCTCGAACATCCCTTACCGCGAATTCCTCTGGGGCCCGAACAGTTACGCGAGTTTCGCGGCGTTCAAGGCATTGACCGCGGACAAGCACATCCTCTCGCTGTACGCACTCAGCGACAGCTCGGCCTGGTTCAACGTTGTCTACTTCGCCGGCTTGGCGACCTCGCTCGCCTGGACCGTCCTGGGCACACGAAGCCTGACGCTGGCGCACGCGGTGTTCATGATCTCCATCTACCATCGTAACTACACGATGTGGGAGGGCGGCGACGCGCTCACCCAGATTGTGTTGATCCTGCTGCTGGGCGCAACGGTGAACGCATACTTCAGCCCGTTGTCCAAGCGTGTCCGGGCCCGACTGGAGCAGCGTGCCGGCCGGCCACACCTGCGCACCTCGCTCCACAACACGGCCGCGGTGCTCATCGTCTTCCAGGCGTGCGTCGTTTACACCGTCTCCGGGCTGTGGAAGGTTGCCGCACCGCAGTGGGAGGAGGGCACCGCTCTCTACTACATCAGCCACGTCTGGCAGTACACCTACAGCTCCACCTTCACGTCGCTGACCAACAGCCTGCTGCTGACCACGTTCTTCACCTACTTCGCCATCATCGTGCAGCTGCTCGCCGCCCCGGCGGCGCTGACCTCGCGGCGCTGGTTCCGCGAATCGGTCGTCCTGAGCATCGCGGGGATGCACATCGGCATCATGGCCGGCATGGGCCTGATGACCTTCGGCTTCGCGATGATGGCCGTCGACGCCGTCATCCTGCGCGACTCCGACTACGAGACGCTGTTCCGCCGGATCCGCCAGCTGCGGACACGCATGCGGAGGAGAGCCGCGAAACACCGCGACGAAACTGCCCCGGCCGTCGACAAGCCCGCAGAAACAGCGGCACTCACGCCGTGACGTTACCGGACATGCGACGCTCACGTCCGCGTCTCGGAGTCCTTACATTCATGGTGGTTCAGCCGTTCCCGCGCGGCCAACGCGCGCACGCACCGGCCCGGATGATTGAGCTTTATCATGTATGGCGTGGGCGTTCGTCATTGGCTCGTCGGCCTGACCGCCGTCGTGATCGTGAGTGGTGGCGCCGCGGCGTGCTCAAAGCGGCATTCGACGCACGCCACGATCGACGTAGACGCCGCGGTCGCCCTGGCTGATCAGCCCGTCCATGTGCGGGTGTCCGGCCTGCGGGCCCGCGAGGCCGTCACCGTCGCGTCGCAGGCCGTCGACGCCCAGGGCCAGCGCTGGCACGGGGAGGCGACCTTCGCGGCGGACGGCGACGGCGTCGTTGACCTCGATCGGTCCGCGCCCGTGTCGGGCTCTTACGGCGGCGCCGACGGCATGGGCCTGTTCTGGTCGATGCGGCCGCCGACCGGCGATCCGGACGAGGCATGGTTCAGTCCCGGGCACCCCGAGACGGCCGGGACGTTCGAGGTCCGGTTGACCGTGACCGTGGCCGGCCGGGAGATCGCGGCGCGCACCTTGACCAGGCAGTGGACCACGACCGGTGTGACCCACCGCACCCTGACGCTCGGCGTCGACGGAGTGGCCGGAGTCCTGTTCCTGCCGCCCCCGGATGCCGTGCGCCGCCCCGGCGTGCTGCTGCTCGGCGGTTCCGAGGGCGGTGTCGGGCGGAAGTACGATGCGGCGCTGCTCGCCTCGCACGGCTACCCGGCGCTGGCGTTGGGCTACTTCGGTGTGCCCGGTCTGCCCACAAGCCTGCGCGACATACCGCTGGAGTACTTCGTGACGGCGGCGCGGCTCCTGCGCGCGCAGCCGGGAGCCGACCCCGGCGGGGTGGTGGTCAACGGCTACTCCCGCGGCTCCGAGGCGGCGCTGCTGCTGGCCGAGTCCTACCCCGACCTCGTCCGCGGCGCCATCTTGTACGCGCCCAATGACACCGTCTGGCCGGGCTTTCCCAACGGTGGCAACGCTTGGACCGTCGGCGGCGTCCCGGTGCCGCGGACCGCCATCCCGGTCACCCACGTGGCCGGTCCGGTCATTGCCATCGCCGGCGGCGAGGACCGGGTGTGGCGGTCCGCCGCGCAGGCGCAGCGGATCATGCAACGCCTCGACGACGCCCCCGTGACCGCCGCGCACCAGGCCCTGGTCTATCCGGACGCCGGCCACGGCGTCGGCAGCTTCCCGTATCTCGCCGCGGGCACAATGGGCGGCACCCGCGCCGCCGACGCCGCGGCCCGCAGCGACGGCTGGCCGAAGGTCCTCGCCTTCCTGGCCGCCTGAGCCGGGCCACCGATCGTGTACCGCGCCGTCGACCGGTGCGGCCAGGTCATCGACGTGCTCGTCTCAGCACGCCGGGACGCCGCCGCCCAGGTATTCCCGGCCGTCCTCGCACCGGCTCGGACCGATGCGCGGCCTTGGCCGCGCCGTAGGAGCCGGATCCGCCGCGGTGCGCGGCGATCGAGAACGAGTGCCAGTCGATCGAGCCGCCGGGATGCTCGGACGCGGTCAGGGTGGTGCCGGCGGTGGCCACCACGGCCATGCTCGAGGCGGCCGAACGCTCGGCCCGAGACATGGCGGCGGTGACCGTCACCGAACCCTGCCGGTGATGCTCAGGGGCAGGAGCCGGAGAGGTATCCGTCGAGGTAGCCCTCGTAGATCCAGCCCCAGTTGGTGTAGGTCCACCAGTTGCCCGTCGACTCGTTGAACCAGCTGCACCACTTGTAGACCGTGGTGCCGTACTTGACGTAGTCGGTGACGGGACACGCGGCGGCCGGGCCGTTGTGCACCGCCGCCTTGGGCGACTTGAGCACCTTCGCCTCGGTCGGGCCGAATCCGCCGCCGCTGATCCTCGGGCACGACGCCGCCACGGCCGCCGAAGCGGCCGGAGCCTGCACGACCAATCCGCCGATCGCGATGAGCAGCGCGGTGATGACCGCTGCTGCCCGGGCCGACGTCCACCTCATGGTGCCTCCCGTAGTCCGTTCGAACGATGCGCCCACCATGCACAGTCGTGATTGGAAGAACCTTGGGAGAATCTTGAATCGGCGGTCCCACCGTGCGTCACGCGCGGTCGGTCGGTTGCCCGTCTGGATTCGGCACGTCCCTGATCAGCTGGAGTTGTGGTTCACGCGGCCCGCCGGCGCTGTGCCAGAACGACGTCACGCCGGCACGGACCGTTTCATCCCTGAACACAGCAACGCCACCAGCCGCTGGAACGCGTGGTCGAGATCCAGTCCCGCCGGTTGACCGCGGTCGGCCTCCAGGACGCAGAACCCGTGCACTGCGCTGCGGAAGGCCCACGCCGCCTCCATGGCTTCCGGATCCGGCAAGCCGTAACCGGCGACAACCGCTCGCACGATCGAGACGATCCCCTCGACGGCAGCAGTGAGCTGGGCATCGCCGCTCATCGGCACGCGGTCGGTCGCGGCATACAGACCCCGATGCTCGGCGACGAAGGCCCGCCAGGCTTGCGCCATGGCCATCACCGCGTCGTCGCAGGACCTGCCGAGTGCCGCGTCGCGCAGAGCGTCGGCCAGCATTCGTCGAGCCAGCAGGGCCAACTCCCGGCGCACGTCGTCGACCCCGTTGACGTGGTTGTACAGCGCAGACTGTCCGACGCTCATTTCGTGGGCGACAGCGGTGAGGCTCAGTGCGTCCAGCCCGTCGCGATCGACCAGGACCGCCGCGCACGAGATCACACGATCGCGGCTGAGGGGCTTCCGTGACATGACGCTGATACTATATCGTCTCCAGTGATAGTCCATCACATATCGGTGAATGACTATCATCACCATGGCCTTCACAGGGCACGAGAACCGCCGCAGCCATCCCCGCGGCGGTCGCAGTAGCCGTCATCAGCGCCGCTCCGGGAGTCATGTCACCGTGTCGACGAACAACGCCCCTGAGGGATCGTCCAGCAGCTCGCGAACCGCGCCCGCCACCCGCGCGGCCGCCGATCTCGTGCTGTTCGGCGGCACGGTGCTGACCCAAGATCCGGGCCGGCCGCGGGCCGCGGCGGTCGCGGTTGCCGGGAACACGATCCTGGACGTCGGCGACGACGCCGCGATGCTGGCGCTGGCCGCACCGGACGCCCGGCTGATCGACCTCGGCGGCCGCACCGCGCTGCCCGGCTTCATCGAGACGCACACCCACCCGTATTTCTACGGCGTCAGGCTGGATGCTTCGGTGGATGCCACGACCCGTCCCGGTGAGAGCGTCGGCGACCTGGTCGAGCGGGTCCGTGAGGGCATACGGTGCGTCCCGGCCGGCGAGTGGGTCGTGGCCCACGGCTACGACGACACGCTGCTGGCCGAGGGCCGGCATCCGACCCTGGCCGATCTCGATCCGGTGAGCGCGGACCATCCGGTTGTCCTGCATCACGTGTCCGGGCACATCTGCGTGGTCAACAGCGTCGCCTTGCGCGCGGTCGGGTTCGCCGACGCGAGCGCCGACCCACCCGGTGGGCTGATCGGCCGGGACGAGCACGGCCGCCCGAACGGCGTGCTCTACGAGGCAGCTGCCTTCGCGGTCAACGGTTGCGTGCCACCGCCGGACGCCGAGTCCGTGCAACGCCGGCTACGGCTGGCCGGGGAGGCGTTCCTGGCAGCCGGCATCACCTGCGTGCACGACGCCGCTATCGGCGGGCTCGGCGGCACCGCCGAGCTCGACCACTACCGTCTTGCACAGGACACCGGGCGGCTGCGGACCCGGATCCGCGGCTACCTGTTCCACCCGCGGTGGAGCCGGCTGATCCCGGATCGGCTGACGCCGAACGACTTCGCCGGCCCGGATCCCGATCTGCTACGGGTCGCCGGCGTCAAGATCGTCGCCGACGGCAGCATCCAGGGGCGTACCGCGCGGCTCACCGGCGGCTATCACCCGGGCTGTGCGGAGGACGGGATGCTGCTGCTGCCGCCGGAGCAGCTGACCGAAACCGTGGGTGCGTTGAGCGAGCTGGGCTGGCAGGTGGCGGTGCACGGCAACGGGGACGGCGCCATCGACGCGATCCTGGACGCGTTCGAAGGGCCGGCCGGAGTCGACAACCCGCTGCGGCACCGCATCGAGCACTGCCAGACGGTCCGGGACGACCAGCTGGACCGGATCGCCCGCCACCGGATCCTCGTCTCGTTCTTCGTCAAGCACGTGCACTACTGGGGCGATCGGCACCGCGACCTGTTCCTGGGGCCGGAACGGGCCGCGCGGATCAGCCCGCTGGCGGGCGCGGACGCACGTGGCATCAGGTTCGCCCTGCACTCCGACGCCCCGGTCACCCCGCCGCCACCGCTGGAAGGGATCTGGTGTGCCGCGAGCCGGCGCACCTCCGGCGGCGCCGTGCTGGGCGCCGACCAGGCGGTCCCGGCCGGGCGGGCGCTGCGTGGCTACACCTCTGACGCGGCGTACTTCAGTTTCGACGAGGACCGGCTCGGCCGGTTGCGCCCCGGCTACCTCGCTGACATCGCCGTGTTGGCCGCCGATCCGACCGCTGGCGACCCGATGTCGGTACGGGACATCGGCGTCGACACCACCATCGTCGGCGGCCAGGTCGCCTACCAGCGCTCCTGACCCGCGCCGACCGCCCGTACCACCATTTCCGCACCCCCCGCCGCTCACGCCGGTCCGGAAAGGACGACACGAACTGATGAAACGTAGATTGGCAGCATTACTCTGCACTGTGGCCCTGTTCGCCAGCGCCTGCGGTGGGACGGCATCGCCGCAGGGTCAGGCCGGCGGGGCCGGCGACACCCTGATCATCGGCGGGCCGCTTGAGCCGCGCACCCTCAACCCGGCGGTGCAGTCCGGGATGGTCACCGCGCTGCCGGGGGCGCAGCTGTTCGCCAGTCCGATCCGGTATGGCAAGGACTTCACGCCGCTGCCGTATCTGGCCAAGAGCTGGGAGTTCTCCGCTGATCAGCTGTCGCTGACCCTGCATCTGGTGAGCGGCGCGACCTTCCACGACGGCACGCCGATCACCTCGGCGGACGTGGCGTTCTCGCTGGAGACGGTGAAGAAGTACCACTCGTTCGGCACGGCGATGTTCGGCTCGGTGAGCTCGGTCGAGACACCGGACAAGGAAACGGCCGTCATCAAGCTGTCCAAGCCGACGCCCGCGCTGCTGCTGTCGATGTCGCCGGCGCTGCTGCCGATCATTCCCAAGCACGTCTACGGCGACGGGCAGGACCTGGCCAAGCACCCCCGAAATGTCAAGGACGTCGTCGGTTCCGGGCCCTTCAAGCTCAAGGAGTTCACCGCCGGCAACCGGATCGTGCTGGAGCGCAACGACTCCTTCTTCCTTCAGGATCGCGCGAAGCTCAAGCAGCTGATCGTGAAGTTCTACCCGAACTCCGCCGCGACCACGACAGCGTTGGAGGCCGGCGAGATCGGGATGGAGATCTCCTACGACCCGGTGGACGCCGCCCGGCTGGCGAAGAACTCGAAGCTGACCGTGGCCACGTCGGGCTACGAGGCAGCCGGAGCGCTGAACTGGCTGGAGCTGAACACCAAGAACCAGTACCTGAAGGATCTCAAGGTCCGGCAGGCTGTCGCGCACGCGGTGGACGTCGACTTCATCGTCAACCAGTTGCACTCCGGCATTCCGGAGGTGGCACCGGGGCCGATCCACCCGGGCAGCCCGTTCTTCAGCAAGGACCTGGTGAGCTACAACCACGACACGGCCAAGGCCGCCGCGCTGCTGGACGAGGCCGGCTTCCCGGCCAAGGCCGGTGGCACCCGGTTCTCGTTGCGGATCGACTACAACCCCGGCAACGACGTGACCGGCAAGAACGTGGCCGAGGCGATCGCCTCGCAGCTCGGCAAGGTCGGCATCAAGGTCGAGGTGCGCAACGCCCCCGACTTCGCCACCTGGTCCGAGCGGGTCTCCAAGTACGACTTCGACCTGACCGTCGACACCGTCTACAACTGGGGGGACCCGACCATCGGGGTGAGCCGGACCTACGTGTGCGACAACATCAAGCCCGGAGTGGTCTGGGTGAACATGGCGCAGTACTGCAACCCCGCAGTGGACCAACTGTTCGCCTCGGCCGCGCAGGAGATGGACGTCGAGAAGCGCAAGCAGCTGTACCGCGACGTCCAGCGACAGATCACCACCGACCTGCCGGTGGTGTACATCGAGACGCAGCCGATCGTGAACATCTACAGCAAGGCGTACACCGGCATGCCGGACGGGATCTGGGGCGCGATGGCCCCGCTCCTGGAGGCGACCGGGACGCAGGCCGGCTGATCCAGCCCGGGCCGGCGGCCGTCGCCCGCCGGCCCGGCCCAACCTCGAAGGACAGACATGTTGCTCGCCGGGCTCCGGCGGCTGGCCAACGCGGTCGCGCTGATCGTCGCCGTCGTCCTGCTGAACTTCCTGCTCATCCATCTCGCCCCGGGAGATCCGGCGGTGGTACTGGCCGGGGAGTCCGGCGGGACCTCCCCGGAGACGCTGGCGGCGATCCGGCACGCGTACGGCTTGGACCGGCCGTTCCTGACGCAGCTGCTCAGTTATCTCGGCCAGGTGTTCCGCGGCGACCTCGGCCACTCGTACTATTTCGACGCCTCGGTGACCTCGTTGATCGGGCAGCGCCTCGGCCCGACGTTGCTGCTGTCGGTGTCGGCGATGCTGTTCGCGCTGGTGCTCGGCACCGTGCTGGGGGTGAGCGCGGCACGCAGGCCGAACGGCGCCTACGGCAGTGGCATCACGGTGCTGTCGGTCGTCGGCTTCGCGATGCCGGCCTTCTGGCTGGGCAGCCTGCTGGTGCTGCTCTTCGGGTTGCGGCTGGGCATCTTCCCCACCGCCGGCATGGAGAGCCCGATTCCGCAGACCGGCTTCTTCGCCCGGATGGTGGACATCGGCCAGCACCTGGTCCTGCCGACGGTCTCCCTGGGCCTGGTCTACCTGGCGCTGTACAGCCGGACGGCCAAGGCGAGCATGGTCGACGTGCTGGGCTCGGACTACATCCGGACCGCTCGCGCGAAGGGCGTAGGGCCCGGCATCGTGACGTTCAAGCACGCCTTCCGCAACGCGCTGATTCCGGTGGTGACCGTCGCCGGCCTGCAGACCGGGGCGCTCCTGTCCGGCGCGGTACTGGTGGAGATCGTCTTCAACTGGCCCGGCCTGGGCCGGCTGGCGCTGGACTCCATCCTGCGCCGCGACACCCCGGTGCTGCTGGGCATCCTCGTCGTCTCGTCGGTGGTCGTGATCGTGGCGAACCTGCTCACCGATCTCACCTACCGGCTGATCGATCCCCGAATCCGGACCGGAGTGGCTCGATGACCGACACGATGCTCCCGCGCCCGACCGCCCGACGCGCCGGCTCCCCCGCTCGGCAGGGTTCGGTGCTCGCGGCGCTCCTGCGCAGCCCGGTCGGGCTGGCGGGAATACTGCTGCTGGCGATCTGTCTGCTGGCGACGGTGTTCGGGCCGATGCTCTACCCCGTCGACCCGGTCGAGATCGTCGGCCGGCCGCTGCAACCGCCAGGAGCACCGGGCGCCCCGTCGCTGGGGACCGACGAGGTGGGCCGGGACATGCTGGCCGGCCTGCTGAACGGCGGGCGCGTGACCCTGCTGGTCGGCGTGGCCGCAGCGGCCCTCTCCACGCTCATCGGCGTGGTGATCGGCGGCCTGGCCGGATACCTCGGCGGCTGGATCGACTCGGCGCTGATGCGGTTCACCGAGTTCTTCCAGGTACTGCCGATCCTGCTGTTCGCGATGGTGCTGGTGACGCTGTTCCAGCCGAGTGTCGGCATGCTGTCGTTCGCCATCGGCATCGTCGCCTGGCCCGGAACGGCGCGGATCACCCGTGCCGAGTTCATGCGTATCCGCACGCTGGACTACGTGCGGGCGGCTCGGGCAATCGGCACCCGGAACCTGCGGATCATGGTTCGGCTGGTACTGCCGAACGCACTGCCGCCGATCATCGTGATCTCCACTCTGGTCGTCGGCTCGGCGATGCTGTTCGAGTCGGGGCTGAGCTTCCTGGGGCTGGGCGCCCCGGGCACCGTCAGCTGGGGCACGATGCTCGGCGACAACCGGGACAAGCTGGCGATCGCCTGGTGGACGGTCACCCTGCCCGGAGCCGCCATCTTCCTGGCCGTGCTGAGCATCAGCCTGATCGGTGACGGCCTCAACGACGCGCTGAACCCGAAACGGCGCAAGCGATGACGGCGCCGATCCTGACCGTGGAGTCACTCGGCGTGACGTTCGGCGGTGGTACGCCCGCCGTAAGGGACCTGTCCTTCGACCTGTACCCCGGGGAGACGCTGGCGGTGGTGGGTGAGTCGGGATCCGGTAAGTCGGTGACCTCGCTGGCCGTCATGGGCCTGCTGGACGACTCGGCAACGGTGACCGGCCGGGCCGTATACGTGGACGCGGCCGGCAGCCGGGTCGAGCTGCTCGGCCTCGGCGAGAGGTCGCTGCGCCGCCTGCGCGGCAACGAGATCTCGATGATCTTCCAGGAGCCGATGACCGCGCTGAACCCGGTGCTCACCGTGGGCGAGCAGATCGCCGAGGCACTCCGGCTGCACCGAGGGGCGTCCCGGCGGGTGGCCCGGACGGCCGCTGTCGAGGCCATGGAGCAGGTGCGGATCCCGGATCCGGCACGCCGCAGCAGACAGTACCCGCATGAGCTGTCCGGCGGGATGCGACAGCGGGTGATGATCGCCATGGCCATGGTGTGCCGGCCGCGGATCCTGATCGCCGACGAGCCGACAACCGCGCTGGACGTGACGATCCAGTCGCAGATCCTCGGCCTGCTCGCCGACCTGAAGGACGAGACCGGGACCTCGGTGGTGCTGATCACCCACGACATGGGCGTGGTGGCCGAGATGGCCGACCGGGTGGTGGTGATGCAACAGTCCCGGCTGGTCGAGCGGGGAACGGTGAGCGAGGTCTTCCGCAATCCGCGCGAGCCCTACACCCGGGCGTTGCTCGACGCGGTGCCGCGGCTCGGCGCGATGGCCGGCATCGATCACCCGCTGCCGTTCCCGCTCGGCAGCGAGGAGGAGCGATGAAGCCGATTCTGGAACTGACCGACGTCGTCAAGCGCTTCCCGCTACACGGCGGAAGCGCGGTGCACGCGGTCGAGCATGTGTCGCTGTCGGTGCCGTCAGGCCGGACGGTGGCGTTGGTCGGCGAGAGCGGGTGCGGCAAGTCGACGCTGGCGAACCTGGCGATGCGGCTGGACAAGCCGGACTCCGGTTCGATCGTCCTGGACGGCGTGGATATCACCCACCTGCGTTCGCGGGCGCTGCGCCCGCACCGGCGGAAGATCCAGATGGTCTTCCAGGACCCGTTCGCCAGCCTCAACCCGCGCGCGGCGGTGGGCAACTCGGTGGCCGAACCGTTGCGGGTGCACGGAACACCGGGCGGTGCGACGCACGAGGATCGGGTCGCCGAGCTGTTCCGGCTGGTCGGTCTGGACCCGTCGGACATGGCGAAGTACCCGCACCAGTTCTCCGGCGGCCAGCGGCAGCGGGTGTGCATCGCCCGGGCGCTGGCGTCCGAACCGTCGCTGGTCGTGGCGGACGAGGCGACCTCGGCGCTGGACGTGTCGGTGCGGGCCCGCGTGCTCAACCTCTTCATGGAACTGCAGGAGAAGCTCGGCATCGCCTACCTCTTCGTGAGTCATGACCTGGCGGTGGTCGAGCGGGTGGCGCACCAGGTGGCGGTGATGCGGCTGGGCCAGATCGTAGAGTTCGGGTCCCGGCAGGACATCTTCACCGACCCGCGGCATCCGTACACACGGCGACTGCTGGAGGCGGTGCCGGTGGCCGACCCTGACCGCCGCCGGACGCGAGACCGCAGCAACGATGAGCTGGTCAGCCCGGTCCGGCCGCGTGGCAGCAGCCCCGAACGGGTGACGATGCATGAAGTGTCGCCCGGACACTGGGTGGCCGAGCCGGCAGGCAGGCACCGGCCCTCCGCCGATGCGCCCGCCCGCCACACCATCGAGTAAGGCGACGGACGAGTGACCATCGTTCTGGCCGCAGCGGTGATCGCGGCGGCTTCGGCGGCGCAGGCGATCACCGGCTTCGGCTCGGCGCTCCTGGCCGTTCCGTTCCTGACGATCATTGCCGGTCCCCGGCCGGCGGTGATGGCGGGCCTGATGGTCGCGGTACTGCTGTCGACCGGGGTGGCCATCGCAGAGCGCCGGCACGTGCTGCGGCGGCCGGTGCTGCTCATGGGGGGCGGCGGTGTGGTGGCCGCCCCGGTCGGCTTGTTGCTCTTGCGGACGCTCTCCGACCGCGGCCTGACCGTGCTCATCTGCGGTGTACTGCTGGTCTCCGCTGTGATGATGACGGTACGGATCCGACTGCCCGCCACCGACTCCACCGTGATCTCCGCCGGCCTGCTCAGCGGCGTCCTGCTCACCAGCACCGGCCTGAACGGACCGCCGCTGGCGGTTGCACTGGCTGCGCAGGCGCACCCACCGCGGACAAGCCGGGCCACCCTGGCGATGGTGTTCGTCGTGCACGGCTTCGTCGGCAACACGTTGGTGCTCACCTCCGTGCAGGTGACCAGCTCGACGCTGAGCATCGGTGCAGTCGCGGTCCCGGCGATGATCCTCGGCTGGGTCGCCGGCGATCGGGTCAGCCGGCGGATGGACCAGACCTGGACTCGACGGGCGGTCATCGCGCTTCTCGTGGTCGGCGCGGTGCTCGCGGCGGTGACTGCTTGAGTCACCCGGCACCGTCGGCGTTGACGCCGGCGGCTGGTCGCAACGGTGGCGCGACCACCACCACAGCTGGCGGCAACCGTGGTGACCCAGGGATCGGCGAGTTATACCGCATCGTGACCGAGAGCCTCGGCCGTGACGACCGCCCAGCGCTCGAAGACGCCCAGCCCTTCGCCCACCGCGCCGGAGTCGACGAGGACGCTGATCCGCTCCGGGTCGTAGCCCAGCCGGCCGAGCACCCGCCGGCTGTCCGCGCCACGGTCGGGTGCCGGCCAGCCGAACCGGTCAAGCGCCACGCTGCAGATCGGCCGCGGCACGACCTGCTGCATCCGGCCGAACTTGGGGTGCGCGAACCGATGCAGGATTCCCCGCCGGGCCAGTTCGCCCTGCGTGGCCGTGTCGTTCACGTCGGCTTCCGCCGGGTAGCCGTCGCGCACGGTGGCCGCCTCGACAGGAAGGCGCGATCCTGCCTGCAGGCGTGCGGCGGTGCGCAACAGGCTGCCGCGCACGATCGACCCGTTGCCGCGCCGCTGACGTCCCCGCAGCGCGACGAGGGTGCCGAAGGCGCCGAGATAGCCGGCAGCGTAGTCGTTCACCGGATACGGCACCTGGACGGGCGTGGCCCGCGCCCTGTCGTGCTGCATCCCCGACGCGGCCTGCGCGTTGTGCTCCCACCCCGCGCGCTCCTCCCACGGCCCGTCGTAGTCGTAGGCGTTGAGTTCGGTGACCACGAGACCCGGGTGGCGCTCAACCAGCGCTCGCGCGTCAAGGCCGAAGTTCCTGAGCTTGCCGCTGCGGAAGTTCTGCAGCACGACGTCGGCCCGGTCGATGAGCTCGGCGACGACCTCGGCTCCCCCGTCCGTACGCAGGTCGACGATGATGCTCTCCTTGGTTCGGTTCACGTCGAACCATTGGAAGGGCGTGATCTCCCGGTTGGGGCTGTCCACCTTGACGACCTCGGCCCCCAGTTCGCCGAGGATGCGGCCGCAGGTCGGGCCGGCGAGCACGATGCAGAGGTCCACGACGCGAACGCCGTCGAGCGGGAGCGGACCGTCGAGCGGCGCGGCCCGTCTGGCACCCGCGGTCGGAATCACGGTCACACCCGGCCCGAGCGAGGACAGCCGGCCGGCGTCCGGGCCCGGCATCGCGAGAATGCCACTTGCCGCCAGGTGCGGCTCCGCGAGCAACTCCTCCCTGGTTCTGACGACGGTGCAGGCTCCGCCTGCGGCGTTGATGTCGCGCTCCCACGTCCAGGAATCACGCCGCAGGAAGAACTCGGCGAACCTGCCGCGCCACAGCTGTTCGGTCTCGCGGTCCGGCAGGACATCCAGGCCCCGGACGGCATCATCGGTCCACTCCGGATGTCCCGCGGCGGTCATCAGCGCGCGCACGAAGTTCGGGTACAGCCCGTGCAGTTGCACGAAACGGCCGTCGCGGCAGCGGTAGATCTCCATCATCGGCAGGTGCGGCTGGGTCGCGCCGTCCGGCATCGGCGGTGCGTCGAAGTCGACGAGTCTCCTGCTCAGCACGGTGGCCGCCGCCACGTCGAGGGGCACGGTGATCGCGACGGAGTCGCGGGCCTCGCCCTCACGCAGCAGCGCGGCGACGACGTAGACCGCGCCGATCAGGGAGCCGTAGTAGCTCGCGACCGGGAGCGGGTCGATGCGTGGCGGCGTGCCGCCGAGGCGGTTGATGCCGACCTCCGCGGCGATCTTCGCGTCGATGTCGTCGTCCTCCGCGGACCAGTCGGGGTGGTCCGCCGTCAGCGACGGCACGATGCTGCACACCACAATCGAGGGCCTCGTAGCGTGTATGCGCCCGGTCGGCCAGCCGGCCGACGCGACGGCGCCGGGCCTGGTGTCATCGAGCAGAACGTCGGCGCTGGAGAGCCGCTCGACGAAGCCGGATCCGGAGACGGCCTCCACGGTGACGGCCTCCACCATCGCGCCGTGGTCAGCGAGCAGCGAGGAGAGGTAGTCACCGGCGAGACTCGTCCCGACCCGGAGGACCTTCACGTCGTCGAGTTCCCGCCCGCGCGCGCTGTCCGGGCCCATGTCGCCGCCGTCTCCACTCACTACTACCTCCGTTGATAGATACTGCTACCCCGGCCCGGTCCGCTCGGCGACCAGCGTGAACACGCCCGTCGTATCTTGGTGTCCCGACTGCGCGAGCAAACACTACCAACTACAAGAGTTAGTATTGCCACGATAGGTGTGCCCGGCGAGGCGGTCAACGGTTCGGGGAATGTACGGAGGCACCACGCACGCTCGGCAGCGACGGATCGCGGCCACCGGCCGGTCCGCGCCCGAATCGACACACTGACCCGGCCGCACGGCTCCCTTGCCGCTCGCCTCGGCGCCGGTCTGGGGCGCGTGGCTAGGATTTCTCCGGGTTCGGCGGCGTATCCGCCGGGCGGTAACGGTCTGCGATGGCGCGGGCTGTCGTGGCGAGATCGCATCGCAGCCGCACCGGTTCGAGCACTTCCGCGTGCGGCCCGAAGCCGAGCAGCCGGCTGCGGGCGGTCGGCAGCGAGTCGAACCGCAGCACCACGGTTCGCCACCCGTCGGCGTCGACTGGTCCGCCGGCCACCGGTTCTCCAAGAATCTCGACCGCGGCGCGTGTTCCCTCGGGGCTGAGCCGGACGGTGACCGGAACCTGGCCGAAACCTCCCTCGAACTCGGCGGTCCACCGGGCCCAGAACGCTGCGAGGTCGAACCCGGCGGGCCGCTCGAAGCCCTCGTCGAGCAGCCGTGCCGCCGAGATCCGCCCGGCCCGGTGTGCCACGACGCCCCGGTCGCCGCGCACCACCAGGTACCACACCCCGGCTTTCACCACGAGGCCGAGCGGGTCGACGACGGCGTCGGCGGTGCCGCGGTGCGCGATCCGCAGTCGGCGGCCCCGCAGCACTGCATCGACCAGGATCGCCAGGTGCGGCACGGGCTCGGCAGACCGGAACCAGGCGGCGGCGTCGAGATGGAACCGTCCGGCAGCGGCCGCGATGTCCCGCCGCCGCCCCTCCGGCAACGCGGCCAGCAGCTTGCGTCGCGCGTCGGGCAGGACGTCGCCGAGCGAGATCCGCTCCAACGGCCCGGCCGTCGCGACGACCAGCAGCGCGGTGGCCTCGTCGGCGCTGAGCCCGAGCAGCGGGCTGCGGTAGCCGTCGAGGAGCCAGCAGCCGCCGCCCGGACCGCCTGCGGTGACGACCGGGACGCCGGCGGCGCCGAGCGCGTCGAGGTCGCGGTAGACGGTACGCACCGACACCTCGAGCTCGGCGGCCAGCTCACGGGCGGTCGTCCTCCCCCGTGACTGGAGGCGCAGCAGGAGGGCCAGGAGCCGATCCGCTCTCATCGCTGACACAGGTTGTCAGCCATGGGTGCCTAACGTGGCCGGCAACCGACAGAACGGAGCACCAAACGTGATCACCGGATGTGTCATCGCCGAGAGCCTGCGGCCGGGCGCCGTGTTCGCGCCGGACGGCGTGTGGATCCGCCGCATCGCCCGGCTCGACGTGTCCGCGAGCGCCCGCGGGTCACAGCCCGAGCATCAGCTGGACTGGAAGGACTGACCCGGCGCTCACCGGCCTGCTCCGGTCCGGAAGGTTCGCAGCGGCGGGGTCAGCAGGGTGATCAGCCCGACGGCGGTCAGGCAGGTCAGCGCGCCCGTGACCATTGCGATGCCGCCCGAGGTGCCCGCCGCGAGCAGCCCGGCGCGAAGGTTGCCGAGCTGCGGACCGGCGACGCCGGCGACGTGCTCGAGCGCGGCGACCCGGCCGCGGTGCGACTCGGGGGTCGACGACTGGACGACAGTGGCACGACACACGACCGCCCAGGTGTCGGCCGCGCCCGCGACGGCCAGCGCGACGAGGACGACGGCGAGCGCGCCGGCGAGCCCAACCACGCCGAGCGCGACAGCCCAGACGGCACCGCACGCGAGCAGCGTCCGTCCGGGTCGGTCGTTTCGGGTGACCAGACCGGACAGGGCCGAGGCGGCGACACCTCCGACGGCGACCGCGGTGCCGAACAGGCCGAGCGTCCCGGGCGAGCCGCCGAAACGCTCCTCGTTGATGACCGGGAAGATCGCCATCGGCATCGCCAGCACCGTGGCAGCGAGGTCCGCGAGCAACGCGCCGCGCACCTGCGGTGTGCCGACGGCGAACCGGATGCCGTCGACGACCGCACCGATCCCGGCGGGCCTGGAGGCCGGGGGCCGACCGGTGCGGGGCAGGCCGGCGATGCCGGCCAGGGCGGCGCCGAACGTCAGCGCGTCGATGACGAAGCACCATGTGGTGCCCCACGTCGCAGTCACCAGACCCGCGAGCACCGGGCCGCACAGCATGGCCAACTGGAAGGACAGGTGGTTGAGGGCGAGCCCGGCGGCCAGTTGCACCGGGGGCAGCAGACCCGGCACGACGCTGCGCAGCACCGGGCCGGTCAGCGCGGACAGTGCTGACGCGAGTGCCACGAGACCGAACATGGCCATGACACTGTCGCCGGGCAGCGCCGCGACGGCCGCCATGGCGAGGCTGACCGCCACTTGTGCGGCGGTGGTCCAGGCCGCGAGGGCGCGCCGGTCAACGTGGTCGACGAACGTGCCGCCGACGAGCGCGACGACAACGATCGGCACGGCGACGGCGAGGCCGACAAACCCGACGGCCGCGGGGCTGTGCGTGCGGTCCCAGATGTGATACGTCGCGGCGAACGCGCCGAACTGGCTGCCGATCCCGGATGCTGTCGAGCCCAGCCACAGCCGGCGGAAAGCGGGGTAGTCACGCAGCGGACGCGTGTCGACCAGCGCACCGGTCGGCACCACCACACCTCCCCCGAGCCAACTCCTATCGAGAAGATAGGGAATTGTCCGCCGCGAGTCAAGGCGCGTCGGGTGGTCGCGGCCCGCGTCGTTGCGGTTGCCTGGTTGCGGGTCGCCGGCGCGACAACCGGGCGGGTGCCGACGTCGTTCGGAACTGTTCCGAACGGCGGAATCGCTTCCCTCAGCCGTTGGCCTCTGATCCACTCGATACATCTATTGGTGTCGCTGGCCGGGTCCGTCGAGCTAGGTCATGGTAACGACCAGCGCCGTCGGAAGGAGCATCAGATGCCTGAGAATGAAACGGTGCTGCGAGCCGGCATCGTGGCAGCCGCCGCGGCTGCCGCGGTGGGGATGGGGTCAGCCGCCGCAGCGGCTCCGGCCACCGCTCCGCAGCAGCCGGCGCCGGTGCAGGTGCAACTGGTCGACCTCAGCGACGTTCCGCTCGCCGCCCTGGACACAGGCGACGACAGCGCGCTGAGCCGGGTGTTGGACCGGGTCGTCGCCGAATCCAGCAGCGGACTTCGGGGCAAGCCCTGGTTCCAGTCGGTTTCGCCGCAGTAGCGACGACGCGAGACCGATCGTCGAGCGTCCGCGATAGGACGCGGACGTTCCCTGACACGTCGGCGATCCGGCGACGGCGTGTCACCGCCTGACGACACGGCCGTGCGGCCGTAGCGGACGCACGGTCGCCGAACGATCGCGGAGGCATCGTGCAGGAATTGGCCGCCCCGTCACCCCGCAGGTCCGAGTGGCCGACCGCCAAGGTGGTTGCCGACGCGCTTGCTGATCCGGATTGGCGACCCCTTCCGTTCGCCGAGTTCATCGTCAAGGTGCACGGACGGTGCAACCTGTCCTGCGACTACTGCTACATGTACGAGATGGCCGACCAGAGCTGGCGGACCAAACCGGTGGCCATGACTCCGCTCACGATCGACCGGACCGCCTGGCGGATCCGGGAGCACCTCGAGGCCCATCCAGGAATCCCTGTGGTGGAGGTGATCCTGCACGGGGGCGAACCGCTGCTGGTTGGTGCCGCGGCGCTGGACCGGGCGGCCAACGCGTTCGTTGCCGCCGGCACGGACCAGACTGCGGTGACGCTCGCGATCCAGACGAACGGAGTGCTGCTCGACGACGATATCCTGGCGGTACTCGCCGCGCACCAGATCCGGGTCGGGATCAGCGTCGACGGTGGCCGGGAGGCCCACGACCGGCATCGGCGGTATGCCAACGGAAACGGCAGTCACGACGCGGTCATGCGAGGCATCGACACACTGCGCCGAACCGGGTATGCCCAGTTGTTCTCCGGTCTCCTCTGCACAGTGGATCTGGCCAACGATCCAATTGACGTGTACGAATCACTGCTGGCGTCCGCCCCACCGGTGGTCAACTTCCTGCTCCCACACGGCACCTGGGCCACTCCACCGCCGGGATGGGCCGGCGCCGACGGCGGCACGCCGTATGCGGACTGGCTCATCCCGATCTTCGACCGCTGGTACCACTCGGCCCCGCCACCCACCCGGATCTCCCTGTTCGAGGAGATCATCGCGCTGCTGCTGGGTGGCGCCAGCCGCACCGAAGCGTTGGGATTGGCACCGGTCCAGGCGATCGTCGTCGAGACCGACGGCAGTCTCGAACTGGTCGACTCGCTCAAGGTGACCTTCGACGGCGCACCGGCGACCGGGCTCGACGTGTTCCGGCATTCCTTCGACGCAGCCATGCTGCATCCGGCGGTGGTGGCACGGCAACGCGGGCTGGCCGCGCTGTCCCCGACCTGCCTGGCCTGCCCGGTCCGGGACATCTGCGGCGGCGGTCACTACCCGCACCGCTACCGACCCGGCTCCGGGTTTCTCAATCCGTCGGTCTACTGCGCCGACCTGTTCCGTCTGATCGAACACATCAACGGCCGGGTGGTCGCCGACCTGGCGGCACGAAGGGAGAGACTCAATGGCACAGGCCGTTGAGGTGTCCCGAACCGACTTTGACGCGCTCGCCAGCGGAGGCGGTGGACCGGCGGCGATCGAAGTGCTGTGGCGGGGCCAGCTCAGCAAGCACATCGTGATGATCCGCGGGGTGACTCAACTCGGCAGCGCCGCAGAGCCCGACATGGCCGAGGCACTGCGGGCCGCGTACGCAACACTCGCCGCCGCCCAGCAACGCGACAGCGCGGCCGTCGCCACCCTATTGCGGCACCCCGCGATTGGCACCTGGGCGTCCCGATGCCTACGCCGGCTCACCGGCGCCGAAACCGGCGACGTCCCGCTCGCCACGGAACTCGGCCAGTTGGCGGCGATAGCGGCGGTCGCCGCGATCCGCGCCGGCCACCCGTGCGATCTTCCGGTCCCCCGGCTGCGCGGTGCGGTCATGCTGCCGACGCTGGGACTGGCCCGCTTCGCCGATGCGACCGAGCCACAAGGGCAGGCCAGGATCATCCACGACGGCCACCACACCCGGCTGACGACAACCGATGTCGAGGTGACGGTACCAATGGAGCACACCCGAGATTCGCTCAACTGGCAGGGCCTGCGCAGGCTGAAGTCGACAGCGGGTGGACTGACCCTGGCCGTGGAGATCGACGACCTGGATCCCGGGCGTGAGCGGTTGGGGCAGTTGAGCACCCGGCTGGACGATGCGGCCCTGGCCCACTGGCAGGGATTGCTCGACGACGCGTGGCGGGTGCTCACCCGGCACCACCCGGAGCGGGCGGCGGAGTTGCACGTCGGCCTGACCACGCTCGTACCGCTTGACCCGGACGGCACTGGCAACGGCTCCTCGGTGAGCGCCCAGGACGCGTTCGGTCAGGTGATGACCACACCCGGCGCCGACGGACGCCAGCTCGCCGACACCCTTATCCATGAGTTCCAGCACTCCAAGCTACACGGCGTGACGGACCTCGTACCGCTGAACACTGCCGGTGGCGAGCGGCGCCACTACTCGCCGTGGCGCGACGATCCACGACCGCTCGAAGGGATCCTTCACGCCGTCTACTCGTACCTCGGCGTGACAGAGTTCTGGGAGGTCCAGCGCGGCCTGCCCGACTGCCCCGAGCCCGAGTTCGCGGAGTTCGAGTTCCACCGGTGGAGCCGGCAGTTGCGTGCCACGATCCATACCCTGCTCGACTCAGGCGAATTGACCAGCGACGGCGTCGCGTTCGTGCAGGGGATGGCGACGCGGGCACTGCGCTGGACCGGGCTGCCCGGCGCCAGCCGGCCGCGCTGGTTCGCCGACCTGGCGATCGCCGACCACCGCGTCCGGTGGCGGATCCGGCACCTACGCCCGGACCCGGAACACGTACGCGACTTGGCAGCCGCCTGGCGGACGGGTGATCTCGGTGCCCGACGCCACCGAACGGTGAACGCACCGGTTCCCACCGACCCGAACCTGGCGCTGAGCGGACGGCTGCGGCTGATGGTGGGTCTGCTCAAAGACCCAGACCGGTTTGCCGCCCGGTGCACCGACCCGCAGTGGCTGGCCGCGATGGGTCCGTCCGTTGACGCCGCCGACGTCGCTTTGCTGTCCGGGGATCCGGAGGCGGCACTACGCGGGTACGAGCGGACGCTCACCGGGACGGACCCGGAGCGGTGGGCGGGGTGGATGCTGGCTTGGTCAGTCCACGAGACGGGCCACGCCACCGGACCGCTGATCGACGCGCCGGAGCTGCTCTACACACTGCACCGCCAGATGCGGGACGATCCGACACCACCTGCCCCATCGGCACTCGCCGCGTGGTTCGCCGCCCTGCCTGGACCGGACAACCCCGAGCGGCCCGGGCTTACGGCGACCGCCGTCCGACCTTCCCGAAGAGGCTTAGCCCCAAGGCCAGCGACGCCTCAGGGGTCGCCACCGGGTAGCTCCTGACCGGGCTGCCCAGCCTCAACCGCGCCGCATGCGCGGAGTGTTCCCCGGAGATACGTGTGGACATGCCTCGAATCGTGCCCGGTCGCTGCCCCGTATCAGGCCTCCGGGAGCAGCACGGCGCTGGTCAGGTCGCCGAGGAAGGCCCTGGCGTCGAGGTCCAGGGCGAGGTCCTGGTCGCCGCCGTGGCTGATGCCGCCCAGCCGGCTGACCTCGATGTACCAGGGGGACAGGCCCTCACGTACACCGTCGGGGCACATGTTGGTGCCGCCCAGGTGCTCGGCGTGGAAAACGTCCCACCGGTCCGGTATCTCGACGTAGGCGTTGCCGGCCTCGGGAAAGGAGACCGGGGCGATCCCGGCGTTCGGGTCGTCGCGGCGCACCAGCCATACGGGGCCGAACATGCCATACCGCTCCCTCAGGTGCACCGCGTCGACCTCGCCGTCGGCGAGCTCGGGGGCGGCCGTGGGGCGGGTCACGCGCGGACCGCTCAGCTCCGTCTCGTCCAGCCACACCATGGCGAACAGGGAGGCGACGCCGTCGTCGGCCAGTTGCAGCTGCGTGTGGCGCCGCGACCGGCCGAGTTCGGCCCAGAACGGGTGGTCGGGCTGCGCGACGTCGGCGCGCCGTCCGGCCAGAACCGCCTGCACCTCAGGCAGCGGCTCCGTGAAGCAGAGCTCGTCCGCCCACTGGAACACCGCGACGGCGACCAGATCGGGTCCGCGCCGCCGGTACGCCTCGGGCAGCCGGAGCGTGAAACAGTGCACCATCGGCTGGCCGGTGCGCGGCGAGCGCGGCCAGGTCCGCACGTCGATGCCCGGCCCGTCCGGGCCTGCCCATCCGGCCGGCAGCCGGGGACGGTCACCGGCCTCGTCGGCGATCTCGTGCTCGTCGCCGGTCCAGATGTCGAACGCTTCCACGGTCACCCCCAGCACCCTACCCAACGGCGGCGACCGTTGATCTTCCAAATCGCCGGCGCCATCCAGCTCGCCGGCTTCCGCCACGTGATCTCAACGCTACGGACCGTCGAAGACCGCGCCGCGGCCGAACTCGCCCAGGCTGTCTACGGACGCATGACCGGGCCCGACAAGAACCTGGAGCCGGCCCGAGCGCCCGAAGCCTTGCACCATGCCGTCCGTGGGGGCTCACTCGGTGAGACTCTCCCGGTACTTCCAGTGGTCATGCGAGTGCGGATTCGTGTCCCGGACTGTCCCGGACGCCTCGACGGTGCCGTCCGTCGTCATCCAGCTGGTTGAGTGGCGGCGGGAACGAGTTGAGGAGAACGACATGCGCAAGACCTTCAGATATCTCGGCCGGCTCGGCGCGGCACTGGTCCTCTCGGCGGGCCTGAGCCTGGGCGCCGTCGCCGTCGGCCCGGCGGGCGTCGCCCAGGCCGACATCGGTTGCTGCTGAGTCCGTGACCGCCGAACGGCGAGGTCCTGGTCAGCGGCCGGCCCGGGCGGCCGGCCGGATCAGGAACTGCTGGTCGGCGGCGCCGGTGCAATGCGTCTGCACAGCCTCGGCGCCGGCGTCGACGTCGGCCGGGCCGCCGAGGATGCCGATGCACAGGCCGCTATGGACCGGGCGGAGCCGGAAGGCACCGCGAACGGGGGTGTCCATAGCCTCGAGCAGGAACCGCTGGTGGGCCGCGCCGACACAGTCGGCCGGCGCCACCAGCGCGCCGTCGCCGGTGAATGCCTCGTCGACGGTCAGGCAGCCGGTGCCGTTGACCGGATCGTGCCACTGGATCTCGTACACGCCCACGCCGACGCGGTGCAGGTAGGTGTCCGGGACGACTCCGGCGCAGGGCCGCTGGACGGCCAGGGGCCGGTCAGTGTGGTGGTTGCGTTCCCGGCCCTCGCCTAGGCAGAGGTCGCGGTCTTCGATGTGGGCGGGTTTGATGCGGTACCACCCATCGGTAGGTTCACCCGGGTGCCGCCCGCCGGCGAGGAGCAGGGCGATGACAACGACGGCCACCAGCAGCAGCGTCGCTGCGGTGATCGTGTACCACCCACGGTGGCCGGGCCGCCCGGTCCCGCACGGCCCGGCCACCGTGGGCGCCGTGGGCGCCATGGCCACGGTGGGCTCCGTGGGCTCCGTGGGCGACTCGGTCGCTGGCACCGGCGTGACCGACCCGATGTCCGAACCGGTGGCCGACTCAGGAACTGGGCCCGGCACGGCGGCGGCAGCGGCGAGGCGCTGACGGGCGGCCAACCACCGCTGCGTGGTGTCGTCGTCGATCCCGCAGGCCCGCACGAACGCGGCCACGAGCTCGGCCCGCGGCAGGCTCGGCCGGCTCAGCGCGGCGGCGATCGTGCTCGAGGGCATCACGTCGCCGGAGGCTCGCGCCTTCGCGGCCAGCTGCCGGTACGTCAACCCGGACCAGCCTCGCAGCGCGGCGAGCGCCGCGACGAACTCGGCCGGTGTCATGAGCCCCTCCGGGCGGGGTGGATCGCTGCGCGTGTCGTGCATGCCGGTCATTGTTGGCATCCGGACTTACTGTTTCCTTACCCTCCGGCCCGTTGTTCGGCGAGGCTTGCGGGATGATCCATCGTGCTGCTGCCGGAAAGCCGGGTCAGCCGGCCCTGCGGCGGATCCACCAGAAGGCGTAGCCGGCCAGGAGCAGGGCCAGGAGCGTGTACGCCGACAGCTCGATCCACTGGAACGGCCAGTAGCGGCTGCCGGGCTGGTACGTGTACGAGAAGTGGAGGTTCTGCCGCTCCACGCACTCCATGTCCTTGCCGAAGTCGCCGGTCATGCACTGGCGGGCCTGCGTACCCGTGTAGGGCGTGCCGTCCGCGTTGTACACCCTGCTCAGCGACTGCATCGGCCACGTGCCCGGCATGACGTAACCGTGGACGCCGGCCCCGGTGTCGGGGTTGATGCCGAAACCCCGGGCGTGTTGCATCGCGTCGGCGGTGAACTGCACGGTGTTGGTGACCGGCGGCAAGATGTGGGAGCGGATCGCCATGGGCACCACGATCTGTAGGACCGCGAACACGCCGAGTGTGATCGCCATGGCCGGCACCGTGCGGCGCACCAGGAGCCCGACGAGCACACCGAGGACGAACGCGAACGCGGCGTAGCCCAGCGGAACCACGTTGCGTGCGGCGAAACTCAGCGCGGCGAACCGGTCGCCGGCCCACTGGTCGTAGCGACTCGCGTTCCACGTGAGCAGCAGACTCAACGCCGCGGTGACCGCGACTGCCGCGGCGCCGACCAGCACCAGCTTCACCGCGAGCCACCGGCCGCGGGTGACGCTCTGGTTCCATACCAGCAGGTCGGTCCTGGTCTCCAGCTCCCGGGCCACCAGCGGCGCGCCCCAGAAGGCGCCGATGAGCCCCGGCAGGGCGAGCAGCAGCAGGCCGAGCAGCGAGACCGGCGCGACGTAGCGGTCGGCGAACAGCCGCCGGGTGTTGTCGCAGTCGCTCGGCACGCAGTTGACCACGTCGACGGTGTAGTCGTGCCGGATGCGGACGCCGAGGTAGACCAGGTAGGCCGCGAGCACCGCCAGCCCGATCGCCGCGACGAGGAGCTGCGTGCGCAGCTGCCGCCAGGTGAGCCAGATCATCGCTGTGCCTCCATCGCCATCATGTACGCCAGGCCGACGTCCTCCAGGTCCGCACGCTCGGCGCCGGGGATCGGCTCCGTCGAGCGGACGATCGCCGTGCTGCCCGCGACCGTGCGCTCGGTGTGCACGACCCGCGCCGTGGCCGGCAGCCGCCCGTCGAGACCGCCGCCGTCCACCCGCAGCCGGTGGTGCACCGACAGCAGCTCGGTGACGTCACCGGCGACCTGCACCCGCCCGCCGGCCAGCACGACCAGGTGGTCGCAGACCTGGGACAGGTCGCTCAGCAGGTGCGAGGACAGCACGACGCTCACCCCGAGCTCGTCGACGAACGACAGCAGGTCGTGCATGAACGCCCGGCGCGCGATCGGGTCCAGCGACGCGACCGGCTCGTCGAGGATCAGCAAGTCGCCGCGCTTGGCCGCGGCGACGGTCAGGGCCAGTTGGGCGCGCTGGCCGCCGGAGAGCCGGCCCGCCTTCTGCGCCGGGTCCAGGCCCAGCCGCTCGATGCGCCGCCGCGCCAGCGCCCGGTCCCAGCTCGGGTTCAGCCGCGCGCCGAGCGTCAGGTGCTCGGCGACCGACAGGCCCGCGTAGACCGGCGCGTCCTGCGCGACGAAGCCGACCCGCGCCAACTGCGCGGCGCTACCGGCCGGCGGCGCGCCGAGCACCTCGATGCGGCCCTCGCTGGGCGCGATGAGCCCACACGTCAGCGACAGCAGCGTGGACTTGCCGGCCCCGTTGGGCCCGACCAGCCCCACGATCTGCCCCGCCGGCACCCGGAGGGTGCACTCGGACAGGGCGGTCTTCCTCCCGTACCGTTTGCTCAGCTGCTCCGTCTCGATGACGGCTGTCATGGATGCTCTCCCGTCTGGTGAGGTCGACGGCAGTTGTAGTCGACGCCCGGTCACAGCACGGTCCGCGCGACTGTGACCAGGCTGTGACCGCGCCGCGGCTAGGCTCGACGCGGTGAGGGTGCTGGTGGTCGAGGACCAGAAGCAGCTCGCCGACTCGGTCGCGCGGGTGCTGCGGCGGGAGGGCATGGCCGTCGACGTCGCCTACGACGGCGCGGCCGCGCTGGAGCGCACGGACGTCGTCGACTACGACGTCGTCGTGCTCGACCGGGACCTGCCCACCGTCCACGGCGACGAGGTGTGCCGCGCGCTCGTCGCCCGGGAGTCGCCCAGCCGGGTGCTCATGCTGACCGCCTCGGGCACCGTCGCCCAGCGGGTCGAGGGACTCGGCCTGGGCGCCGACGACTACCTGCCGAAGCCGTTCGCCTACGCGGAGCTGGTCGCCCGGATCCGGGCCGTCGGCCGCCGCACCCGCCCGGCCGTCCCGCCCGTGCTCGTCCACGGCGACCTGCGGCTGGACCCTGCGCAGCGGGTCGCCGCCCGGGCCGGCGCGCGCCTGCCGCTCAGCCCGAAGGAGTTCGCCGTGCTGGAGTACCTGTTGGCCGGCCGGGGCCGGGTCGTGTCGGCCGAGGAGCTGCTCGACCGGGTCTGGGACGAGGCCGCCGACCCGTTCACCACCACGGTGAAGGCCACCATCAACCGGCTGCGGGCGAAGCTCGGCGACCCGCCGCTCATCGAGACCGTCGCCCGCGCCGGCTACCGGATCTGAGCGCCGTGCGCCCCACGAACCGGCTGCGGTGGCGGCTGACACTGCTGTACAGCCTCGTGACCCTCATCTCCGGCGCCGTGCTGCTGATCCTCGTCGCCAGCCTGGCCCGCACCCTGCCGCCCGACCGGACGATCGCGCTGCCCGGCATCCCGGTGGCACCGCCGGTGCCGCCACCCGACCGCGACGCGGTTCGCGCCGACCCCCTCATCGATCCCCTCACCGACCCTCTCACCGACCCCGACTCCTTCCCCGACCAGGTGCTCATCGTGCCCGGCGCCGCGCTGCTGCTCATGGTGCCGCTGTCGCTCGGCTTCGGCTGGCTGATCGCCGGACGGATGCTGCGCCCGATCCGCACGATGACCGGGTCGCTGCAGCGGATCTCCGGCCGCAACGTCCACGAACGGCTCGCGCTGACCGGTCACCGCGACGAGTTCAAGGACCTCGCCGACACCATCGACGGACTGCTCGGGCGGCTCGAGGTCGCCCTCGACGGGCACAAGCGGTTCGTCGCCAACGCCGCCCACGAACTGCGCACGCCGCTCACCGTGGAGCATGCCCTGTTGGAGGAGTCGCTCATCGACCCCGGCGCCACCGTGGAGTCGTACCGCGCCAACTTCGAGCAACTGCTCGCGGTCAACCGGCACCGGGGCGAGCTGCTGGAGTCGCTGCTGACGCTCGCCGGCAGCGAGTCGGCCCGCGACGAGGGCGAGCCGGTCCACCTCGACGACGTGGTCACCGCGGCGCTGGCCGAGCGGTCCGCCGAGCTCGAGCGGCACGACCTGCGGGTCGAGGCCGTGATCCGCCCGACCACGACCCTCGGCGACCGGATGCTGCTGGCCCGGCTCGTGGCGAACCTGCTCGACAACGCCATCCACTACAACGAGCCCGGCGGCACCGTCGAGGTGAGCGTCCGCGCCATCGACGGCCACGCCCGCCTCATCGTGGCCAACACCGGCGCCCCCGTGCCGCCCGAGCAGGTCGACCGGCTCTTCGAGCCGTTCCAACGCCTGCACCGCGTCGCCGACGACGGCCACCACGGCCTGGGCCTGTCCATCGTGCGCGCCATTGCGCTCGCGCACGCCGCCCACCTCACCGCACAGGCCCACCCCGGCGGCGGCCTGCGTGTCGAGGCCCTGTTCCCGCTCGACGTGGACGGGCCGACAGCCGCCGACGTCCGGCGCCGTTAAGGCATCGCGCTGATCGCGCTCGCGGAGGCCATCGTCGCCGTCCTGCGGCGGCGCGCCGGCATCCGGGTCCAGGTGGGTGTCGGTTCGCCGGTCCGCGCCCTCGATGACGTCGCCACGTCACGTTCGGAAGCCGACCGAGTGCTCGCCGCGATGGCGCACACTCCGGATCACGATGTGGGGACGATCGCGAACCTGCGTGCGGAGATCCTGCTCAGCGAGCTGCTCAGCCTCCTCGAAGCGAACGCGCAACTGCGCGACCCGGTGATCACCGCGCTCGTCGAGCACGATCGCACATACGGAACGGAGCTGGCTCGGTCGCTGCTGGCCTGCCTGGACGCGATGGGAGATGTGCGTGCCGCCGCCACGGAGCCGCACATCCATCCGAACACGCTTCGTTACCAGATCCGCCGAGCGAGAGCGGTGAGCGGCATCAACCTCGCCGACCGGGTCGAACGCCTGGTCTGCCACCTGCAACTGCTGCTCGCCCTGCGGGCGGGCTGACCAGCCCCGGACGGTAACGGCCGCATGACGCGGCCCCGCCCAACACCGTGGCCAAGCTGCGCGCCCTGTTCGGCAAGGTCGCCTACCGCGTCCGGGTCGTGGTCGGCCAGCCCGCCTCGATCGACGCGCTGCCCGTGGCGGCGGCCCGCACCCGTCGGATGGTCCGCCGACACCACCCGGAACCGCTCCCCCATTCGGCCGATGCTGTTGCAGCATTTCGAAACTCACACCGATCGATACCCGCCGGGTGCTGGCGGCACGGTAAACGTGGTGCGGGTCGGCGTGACGGCAAGGTGACTCCGCAGGGGTCACCGCCCAACGCAGCACGGCAGCCGCCACGCCGACCCGCCACGAGGCCTCGCCTGCTGTGGTACGAACCGAGCCGCCGACGATCGTGCGCCTGCCGCCAACCGGCTGGCAGCGCAGTGCGCACATCGGTGAACTCCAAGCGTTCGGGTGAGATCCCGTACACAACGGACAGGATATTGTCAGGCCCGTGACGCGGGAGGCGCTTCGGTCGACGGCGAGCCCCGCGGTCGATGTCGCCGGCACGGCGGTGAACAAGGCCGCCCGGCGGTATGTGTGGGCCACCGCCGGGGTTGCCGCCCTCGGCACCGCCTGGTGCGTGGCGTACCTCACCGCCGGTGTCGGCACCGAGGCGTTCGCGTACATATTCGTCCCGATCGGCGGCGTGCTCGCGACCGCGTCCGTCCGTCACATGTCCCGCAGCTGCGACCTCGACCCCGTCGCCCGACGATTCTGGCGCGCCGTGCTCGTCGCCATGGCTGCGATCACGATCGGTTACGGCTGGCTTGCGGTGGACATGCTGACGCACGCCGCCCAGGCCCATGTGCGCAGCATGCCGGTGCCGGCCGCGGCCTGCGTGGCGATCGGGTTCGGTATCGCCATCTGGGCGGTGGCCCGGGTGCCGGTTGTCGCGACCGGGGGCGTCGAGTGGTGGCGCACGTTGCTGGACCGCACGATCGCGTTCCTCGGCTGTACGGCCGTGTTGTGGTACGTCGGGCTGGCCCCGATGCTGTCCGCCCACGAGCCATGGAGCCGGCAGGCGATGGTGCTGGTCGGGCTCGCGTTCCTGGTTGCGGTCGGCGCCGCGACGAAGGTGTCGTACATTGCGGGCGGCCCCGTCGACGGCGCCGCGATACGGCTCATCGCGGCCAGCGGGGGCGTCACCGCCGGGGCCGTCGCCGTGCTGGCGGTGCGGTTCGGGTACGCCGCGGGTGTCCCCGCCCAGGCGATCGTGATGCCGCTGACCCCGGTGCTGGCCACCCTCGGCGTTGCCGCTCAGTGGCGCGCCGAACTCGGGTTTCGCCACGACACGGCCCGCGGCGGCGTGCTGTTGCCCTATTTGGCCGTGACGGCGGTCGACGTACCGCTGGTCGCGGTCGCGTTCGGCGCGCCGCTGCGCTGGCCGGGTCGCGTGGTCGTGATCGCTGCCGTGATGGTGACCGCGCTGGTCACGGTCCGGCAGTTCATCGCCTTCCGGGAGAACGCCCGGCTGCTTCGCGACGCGCGGGTCCAGGAGGAGCGGCTGCAGTACGAGGTCAGCCACGACGGCCTCACCGGGCTGGCCAACCGGGCGCTGTTCCGGGACCGGCTCACGACCGTCCTGGCCACGACGGGACGGGCGTCGGTGCTCCTCGTCGACCTGGACGACTTCAAGACCGTCAATGATCTGCTCGGCCATGGCGTCGGCGACCGGCTGCTCGTCTCGATCGCGCAACTGCTGCGCGCCGAGGTCGGCACTGACGGCCTGCCGGTGCGGGTCGGTGGCGACGAGTTCGCGGTACTGCTCACCGGCGCCGACGCCGATCCCGAGGAGTTGGCCGGCCGGCTGCTGGCCGCGCTCAACAACCCGATCAGCGAGCACCGCCTGCTGGTGCAGGCCAGCATCGGCATCGCCGACGCCACGCCCGGCGCGACCGTCGACTCGGTGCTGCGGGACGCCGACGTCGCGATGTACACGGCCAAGCAGCGCGGCAAGGCGAGCTTCGTGCGGTACGTGGACGGCATGGGAGAGCCCGTCCTGGCACACATGCAGCTCGGGGGCGAGCTGCGGCGGGCCCTGGACAACAACGAGTTCCGCGTGGTCTACCAGCCGATCCAGCGGCTGGACGACAACCGGGTGATCGGTGTCGAGGCGTTGGTCCGGTGGCATCACCCGACCCGCGGCGTCGTCGGCCCGGCCGAGTTCATCCCGGCCGCCGAACGGACCGGCCTGATCGTGCCACTGGGCCGGTTCGTGCTGCGCGAGACCTGCCGCCAGGCGGCCGCGTGGTTGTCCGAGTTCGGGCCGGACGCGCTGCACAAGGCGGGACCGAACGTGTCCGCGCGGCAACTGCACGACCCCGACTTCGTGTCCGATGTGACCGCCGCGCTCGCCGAGAGCGGGCTGCCCTGCGAGCGGCTGGTGCTCGAGGTGACCGAGTCGGCGGTGCTCCGCGGTCAGCAGGTCTCCCGGACGCTGTACGAACTCAACCGTATGGGCATCCGCCTAGCGCTGGACGACTTCGGTACCGGCGAATCGTCGCTGAGCCTGCTGCGCGCGTTCCCGGCCGCGATCGTCAAGCTGGACAAGTCGTTCGTCGACGGCATCGAGATCGACGACGGCCGGCCGGCCGCCGCCGACGCCCGACAGGCGGTGGCCCGCGCGGTGATCCAACTCGCCCACGCGCTCGGCCTGGAGACCGTTGCCGAGGGGGTCGAGAGCGCCGAGCAGGCGGCCGTGCTCCGCGAGCTCGGCTACACCCTCGGCCAGGGCTACCACCTGGCCGAGCCCATGACCGCCGAGGACGTGTCACGCCTGCTCGCACGCCAGCAGGCCATGGCGGCCGCGGACCGCTGAGGCGGCACAGAAACCAAGGGCCTCGTAGTGGTCGCCCACGCTGTACTTTCAGCGCCGGCGCGCGGCCGACCAACCGGCGCACAGCACAGCGGCAACCAGCCCGCCGCCGACCGCACCGGTCCCGGCCAAGAACACGATCCGCAGCGGCCACTCGGCGTCGGCACCGGAAATCGTCGCGACCATCGCACCGACCACACCGGCGAACACGATGAGCGCCCACGCTGTGCCCGCCACCGCCCGACCGGCACCGGGCCGGGCGGTCGGCGGCGTGGTGCGCCACCATCGCATCAGCCAGACGCCGATGGCGGCCGCCCCGAGAACACCGCTGGCGTACTGCGCCCACCGGTACCCCGGCATGCCGGCCTGCTGCGCGGCAAGCCAGCCGACGTGTTCCGTCCCCCAGCGGCCGGGATGGGTGAATGCGTCCCACAGCGTGTGCGTTGCCGCGCCGATGACCAACGACAACGCCACCAGCGCGACACCGCGCACCGTCACCGGGCCGTTCCGCTGCGTCCAGGCCGGATCGAGGCGGGCGCGCACCGGCGCCGGCGCCACGGCGGCCGCGAACTGAGCCAGCAGCCCGTGCCACACCACGAACAGCACCCCACCGAGCACGAGGTCCGCGGTCAGCGTGCCGGTCAGTGAATGCGTCGTATCGGCATCGACCAACGTCGGCAGATAGTACGGCGCATCAGGCACCATACTGCCGATGACCATCGCGGACGGCACCAGACCACATCGCGTCAGCAGCAGCACCGCCGCGGGATGGCTACCAGTGAACGGCACGGCGGCACTCCACCGCAGCAGGATAGCGGCAGGCCCGGGTGACGGCTCGGCGGGAACCGACCGGATCCTCCAGCAGCCACGGATTCCGGGCGGCCCGCCGCTGTCAGGTGGGGCGAATGCCGGACATCGCCGTGGTCACGACCTGCCGCAGCTCCGCAAGGCCCAGGAGTCGTCCGGCGGCGACGTAGCCGGCGAAGCCTGCCACGGCGGCCACGGTGAGCGTGAGCAGTGAGCCGGTCCAGCCCGGGGTGACGAGCGGGGTCAGCGCGCGGACGGCGAGCGCCGCGCAGGCCGCGCCGGCGGCCGCCGCGACAAGGACGTGGAAGTGCGTCCGGACCAGGCGGTGGCCGTCGATGCGGCCGAGGCGCCGGCGCAGCACGACGGCGGTGGCGACAAGGCCGGCGGTGTAGGCCGCGGCATAGGCGACCGCCACACCGACCACGATGTCGGCGGACGGCAGCAGCCACCCGGCGGCGACACATCCGGCCACTCCGATCGCGCTGACGCCCGCGGTGATCAGCGCGGGCGTCCTGGTGTCCTGCAGGGCGTAGAAGCCCCGCTGCAGGATCATGTAGCCGGTGAAGGGCACCAGGGCGAACCCGAACACCGCCACGACCAGGCCGAGCAGGCTCACCGTCGCCGGTGCGCTGTGGCCGTGGCCGAACAACAGCGTGGCGATCTGCTGGCCGAGGACCACCATGGCCACGGCGATCGGGGCCATGACCGCCACGGCGACCCGCACGGCCAGCGACAGGTCTCCGATGACGTGCTCATGGTCGCGACGAGCCGCACTGCGGCTCAACCGCGGCAGCATGGCGGTCATCACGGACAAGGCGATGACCGCGAACGGCACCTGGAACACCGCATAGGCGTTCTGGTACGCGGTGATGGCACCCGGCCCGCTCAGCGACGCGGCACGGGTGGCCGCCGTGAGCAGCACCTGAGCGGCGACGACGGACAGCAGCACCCACCCGCCGAGACGGCCGATGCGGCGGATCGCGATACCCCGCGGATCCAGGCGCAGCCGCAGCGGGAAGCCGCTGCGGGCGAGTGCCCACACCACGAGCGCCATCTGCGCGACGACCCCGGCACTGGTACCGATCGCCAGCAGCGTCGTCTGCCCCGGGGTCAGGCCGGCGATGCCGGTGCTGCCCCCGACCGCGAGGTAGATCAGTCCGACCCCGATCACCACCACGCTGTTGCACAGCGGCGCCCACATCGGCGCGGCGAACCGGCCACGGATGTTGAGGACCGCACCGGCGGTGGCACTGACGCCGTAGAACAGGATCTGCGGCAGGAAGTATCGACTCAACAGGATCGCCAGGTTTCGCTGCTCGGCGGTGAAGCCGGGCGCGTACAGGTCGACCAGCCACGGCGCCCCGGCCATCGCGACAAGGGTGACCGCGCCCAGCCCGTACACCATCAGGGACAGCAACCGCTGTGCATACACCACCCCGCCGTCGGGCTCGGTCAGCGCCGCCCGTGTCAGCAGCGGCACCACGATGCTGGCCATCGCCCCGCCGAACACCAGCTCGTAGACGGCATTGGGCAGCGTGTTCGCCACGTTGTAGCTGTCGAGCAGCCGGGTGCCCAGGCCGAGCGCGGCGGCCAGCACCACGATGCGGAGGAAACCGGCGGTCCGGGAGGCGAGCGTTGCGATCGCCATGCCTCTGCCGGCGCGCCGCAACGAGGATCCGTCTGCCACACCGACGTTCTTACACCATCCACGCTCGCCGAGCCGCCCCGCCCGCGGGCCGAATCGGCGGAGTGGTTCCTACCGACGGCTACCGGTCCAGCACGTTCGGGTGAAGTGGGCGAGGGCGGCTGCGGGCAGCATCAACCTGCGGCAGGACAGCCGCGGGACAGGACGGCATCGGAGGGTCCCTGACATGCCCAGCTGGCTCCGGGGACGGAGGGGAGCGGCGGTCGTCGCCGTCACGCTCGCGTTCGCCCTTGTCGTCGCGGGCGGATACGCCTACCGGTACGACTGGCTCGGCCTGCGCACCGCGTACACAAAGATCAAATGGCGGCTCGACGGCCCGAACAAGATCGTCGTGACGTATCAGTCCTACGCGGAGAAGGACGAGACCGGCAAGGGCGCGTTCGACGTCGGTACCGCCGACGACATCGTGGGCACGAGCTACACGGCGACGTTTGTCAGCACCGGCTTCCTGCGGCGCAGCCACCACGACAGCGAGTTCCAGTTCGGGAACAAGGCGCTGTGCGGCAAGGGTGCCACCCAGGCCAACCGCAACGAGTGCAACGTGTGACCGGGCATCGCGGCACGGTGCTCACGGCAGCCTCCACACCGACAGCGCTCCGTCGATCACGCACGCGAACATGCCGCGGTCCTGGAAGCAATCCGGCCGCCCGTGCCACCGCGCCACCCTGCCGAACACGGTGATCCGGCCGCTGCGCGGGTCGGCGACGCCGAGCACGGCCGTGCGGTCGTCGGCGGGTTTCCACACCACGAGCCGGCTGCCGGGCAGGCCCGCGGTGAGCTCCCATCCCTCCAGCTCGCGCACGACCCGGCCGGTGCGGGCGTCGACGGTCGCGACGGGCTGGGCGTTCCCGCCCGGCCCCCACACGCCGACCACGAGCGTGTCGCCGGCGTGGTCGAGCACACCGTTGTACCGATCGAGGTGCCAGAGCCGTGCGCCGGTCCGCGGGTCGACGGCCGTCAGGCCGGACTCCTCCCGACGGCAGAACAGCTCCGCGGTGCAGGGATAGGGACTGCCGTCGTCCCGGCCGTTCGAGTGGTTGTCCTGCCAATGCCACAGCAGCCGGCCGGTGGCACGGTCGTAGACGTCGGTGCCACGCTCACCGACCGTGTCGATCAGCACCTGGTCGGGCAGGGCCGTGCCGGACCTGAGGAGGGGCCCGCCGGTCGTGAACGACGAGATGGTCCCGGACCAGTCCAACTGGTGCGTCGCGATGACGGCGCCGGTGCCGAGGTCGCGGAGCCGCAGCACGCCGGTCGGGCTCAGCTCGGACATGACGGTGGGGCCGGAGTGGGCGTCGAACCAGTTGAAATCGGCGACGGAACCCTTCGGCACGCGAACCTCCCACACCGTCGCCCCGGTGCGCTCGTCCAGCGCGAGGTAGCGCTGGTCGTGCTGTTCCATGGTCAGGTATGTCGGGATCTCGCCGGCGAGGTCGGCAACGATCAGCGGTTCGTCGGCGACGCCGGTCCGGTCCTCGGCGAGGATCCGCCCGGCGGCCTGGCCGAGATACGAAAGCCGCGTGCGCTGCCACAGTCGCTCGCCCGTGGCGGCGTCGAGCACCGTGAGCGTGTGGGGCGATCCGGCGGGCAGGTCGGCCGTCAGGGCCATGACGTTGTCGGTCAGGAACGTCAGGTGCTGGTCGATGCCGAGCCCCATCGACCAGAGCCGGGTGCCGTCACGCAGGCTCAGCACCTCGACCCGCCTGCCGGCCCCCTCCGGCTGATACAGCTCGACGATGACCCGGCCGCCGCGGACTGCGGCGTTGAGGACCCGGACACCGTCGATGGTGAGCACCGGGTCGGTGCTTGTGCGCGGTACCGATGCCGCCACCATGCCCGCGATGACCAGCGCCACCGCCGCGAGCGCGATCCACCGCCGAGCCGCCCGGACTCGCGGCGGATGCGACGCCTCCGGCGGCTCCCACGGCACGGTCAGGTCGAGCTCGATCATCCCGTCCGGCACGGAACCGCTTTCTCGCACAGCACAGCCTCCCACAGCCGCGCCGCGCTTGCGGCCCCGTCCACCGGCGCAAGCCGGCATCACGGCAGTCTCCACGCCGACAGCACTCCGTCGACCACGCACACGAGCATGTTGCGGCGCTGGAGGCACTGGTGCTGCCCATACCACTCGTTCGACCTGCCGATCACGGTGATCCTGCCGCTGCGCGGGTCGACGACGCCGAGCACGGCCGTGCGGTCGTCGACGCGTCTCCACGACACGAGCCGGCCGCCCGGCAGGGACACGACAGGACGCCATCCCTCGAGCACCCGCACGACCCGGCCGGTGCGGGCGTCAACGGTCACGACGGGCCGCGCGGCGGTCTCACTCGGTTCCCTTGTCGTGAGGACAAGGATGTCGCCGTCGCGGCCGAGCAGATCGGTGTAGCGGTCGAGGTGCCAGCGTTGCTCGCCGGTCCCTGGGTCGACGCCTGTCAGGCCGGACTCGTCCCGAAGACAGAACAGGTCGGCCGCACAAGGGTAAGGGCTCCCGCCCGAGCCGTTGGAGCGGTCGTCCTGCCAGCGCCACAACAGCCGGCCGGTGCCACGGTCGTAGACGTCCATGCCACGCTCGCCGGCCTTGGAGATCAGCATCTTGTCGGGCACGGCCGGGCCGGACTCGTGGAAGAGATCTCCGACCGTGAACCCGGAAACGGTGCCGGACCAGTCCAACTGGTGCGTCGCGATGACGGCGCCCGTGTCGAGGTCGCGGATCCGCAGCAGACCGGTCGGGCTCAGCTCGAACATGAGGCCGGGCCCGGAGTCCTCATCGAACCAGCTGAAGTCGGCGACGGAGCCCCTCGGCACGCGAACCTCCCACACCGTCGCCCCGGTGCGCTCGTCCAGCGCGAGGTACCGCCGCTCGTGCTGTTCCACCAGAATTTCGCCGGTGAGGTCGACGCCGGCAGGCTGGCCCTTGTCGGTGACGCCGGTCGCGTCCTCGGCAAGGATCCGCCCTCCGGCCCGCCGGAGGGCGGCAGGCTGCGTGCGCTGCCACAGCCGCTCGCCAGTGGCAGCGTCGAGCACGGTGAGCGTCGGGGTCGAGCCGGCGGGCACGTCGGCCGTCAGGGCCATGACGTTGTCGGTCAGGAACGTCAGGTGCTGGTCGAGGCCGAGCCCCATCGACCAGAGCCGGGTGCCGTCACGCAGGCTCAGCACCTCGACCCGCGTGCCGGCGCCCCCCGGCTGGTACCGCTGGATGATGAGCCGATCACCGCTGGCCTCGACATTGAGGACCCGGAAGTCGTCGAAGGTGAAGACCGGCTCGGTGCTCGCGGACGGTGTCGCCGCCGCCAGCACCCCCAGCGTGGTCAGCGCCACCGCCACGAGCGCGATCCACCGCAGTCCCGCCCGCATTCGCGGTGGCCGCGATCCTTCGGGCGGCCGCCATGGGCTGGTCAGGTCGAGCTCGATCATCCCGTCCGGCACGGCACCCCCTTCTCGCACAGCACAGAGTCCCATGACCGCGGCGCGGTTGCGGCCCATGACCGGCAGTTGAGGGCACCATGATTGCACTGACGTGAGCGGCCGCTTCCGCTCCGGGTGCTCGGTTCGGCCCGGACCTGGTTGCCGTGCCCGGGCCCGAACCTGCCGGGGTCATGCCGCGCCGCAGCGGCTGAGCGCGGTCGGGCGGTGCGGTCGGGGGTGGGAGACAGGTCACAGCCGGTGGGGCTCACATCTTGCCGGGCCGAATCGTCACTCATGCGTACGAATCAAAAATTCTCCCGCATGGGAAGGAACGCCATGAGTCCAGCGCTTGAAAGCCTTCGCCGTGAGTTCGGCGGTGCCATCATCGAACCGGGTGCAGCGGAGTACGCATCGGCGAGCCGCTCGCTCCTGGCTTCGGGTAGCCCGGTCTGCGTTCTGCGGCCCGAGAGTGTCGAAGACGTGCAGGCCGGTGTCAGATTCGGCGCCGGCGCAGGGCTTGTGCTGTCCGTGCGAGGCGGCGGCCACAGCTTTGCGGGCTTCGGTACCAACGACGGCGGCGTCGTGATCGACCTCAGCGACCTCGCGGACGTGGAGATCATCGATGGTAGCCGTCACCTGGTGCGGATCGGCGGCGGCGCCACCTGGGGTCAGGTCGCGGCCGCCCTGGCTCCGCACGGTCTGGCGATCTCCTCGGGCGACACCAAGAGCGTCGGTGTCGGCGGGCTGACGTTGAGCGGTGGCATCGGCTGGAAGGTCAGGAAGTACGGTCTGGCCCTGGACAGCATGGTCGCCGCGGAGTTGGTCACCGCCAACGGGGACCTTGTGCGGGCGAGCGCGCAGGAGAACCCGGAGCTGTTCTGGGCGATTCGCGGTGGCGGCGGCAATTTCGGGATCGTGACCGCCTTCGAGTTCGCGGCGCACCCGACGACCGACGTCTGGTACGGCAAGATCTCCTTCCCGGCACCGGAGGCGGCCAGCGTGCTCCAGGGTTGGGCGGAGTACCTCCGCACCGCCCCCGAAGAGCTCACCTCCATCGTGAACCTCGCCAATCCCTTCACCGGCGGACCCGAAGCGCCGGTCGAGATCCACGTCGCCTTCGACGGCGACGATCCGCAGCTCGCCGCGAACGTGCTCGACCCGATCCGCCGGCTCGGCACGGTGATCGACGACGACGTCGCGCCCACACCGTATGCGGACACGCTCGTGGACGGCGTGACCCCGCCGCCCGGCGTACGGCTGGTCACCCGGAGCGCGTTTGTCGACAAGGAGTCGGTGTCCGAGGTCCTTCAGATCCTTGCTGAGGTGGGCGCGTCGGCGCGGCCGCCGGTCATCGCCGTTCGCGGCCTCGGCGGTGCGGTGTCCCGGATCCCCGGCGACGCCACCGCCTACGCGCACCGCCAGGCGGAGCTGATGATCATGACAACCGTCGGGGGGCCCGAGCCGGTCGTCGAGGCCGCCGGTCCGGCTCTGGACGAGATCTGGGGCAGACTCGCACCGCACGTCAACGGCGCCTACGCGAACTTCCTCGCCGCTGCCGGCGAGGAAGATGTCGCCGCGATCTATCCACCGGAGACCTATCAGCGGCTCGCGGCGGTCAAGCGCCGGTACGACCCCGGGAACCTGTTCGCCCGCAACCACAACGTCCGCCCTGAGTGAAAGGCATCGTGAGAAAGCCACGAGTGGGGTCTACGCCGACTGCCTTCCGGCAGGTCGGCGGCCCCACCGGGTGCTGATGGAGACGCGGGTCAGCCCGCAGTCCAGGGTCGCAGCTTCTCGGGGTTGCGTACCGCCCAGATGCGCTTGACCCGGTCGCCCGCGACCTCGAACGCCAGCACCGCCACGGTGGCGCCCTCGTGTTGAACCACCAGGCCTGGCTGACCGTTGACCGCGCACTCCAGGATCGTCAGGCCGGCTGCCCACTCGGCGAGGCCGACCAGGTAACGGGCAATCTGTTCGCCGCCTTCGATCGGGTGCGGCGCGGTGGGCACCAGGCCGCCGCCGTCGGCGGTTGCGGTGGCGTCGGGGTCCAGCAGGCCGATGAGGGCGTTGACGTCCTTGGCTTCCCAGGCCTGCCGGAGGCGCCTGACGACGGTGTCGCCGCGCTGTACCACGGGGGTCGCGGGAGCCTGCGACGCCGCGATACGACGGCGGGCCGACGCGGCCAGCTGGCGGCACGCCGCCGGCGTCCGACCGACGATCTCGGCCACTTCAGGGAAGGGGTACCGGAAGACGTCGTGCAGGATGAACGCGACCCGCTCGGCCGGGGTCATCGACTCGAGCACGACGAGGAAGGCCATGTTGACCGACTCGTCGAGGGTGACCTGGTCGGCCGGATCGACTGCGACCCCGTCCGGCCGCCCGCCGATCCACCCCGTGCGGTCGGGTACCGGCTCCGGGAGCCATTCGCCCACGTACCGCTCCCGCCGGGCCCGGGCCGAGCGGAGCAGGTCGAGGCAGATGCGGCTGGCGACCGTCGTCAGCCAGGCGCCGGGAGACTCGACGGCGTCCTGCTGTTGCGGAGTCATGGCATACCAGCGGGCGTAGGTTTCCTGCACGGCGTCCTCGGCCTCCGCCAGCGAGCCGAGGAGCCGGTAGGCGAGGTTGACCAGCCGGCGCCGCTCGCCGATGATCGCGCTCAGACCCGGGTCGAACCGGCCGCCTTCCGGCTCGGACTGTGTGGTCATGGTGTCGCCGGCTCCCTCGCGTCGTCACTGCCCTCATCAACTCGACGAGACAGCACACCGAACTGTGTGGTTGGCGCCTGACCTCACAGTACGGGTGCCCTCGTCGTCGTACTGCTGAGACCGCAACGACGTGCGAGGAGAACCCGCATGAACATCGCCCTATGGATCATCGCCGGGCTGTTGGCCGCTGCTTTTCTGGCCAGCGGCGCCATCAAGTTGGCCCGGCCCAAGCGGACGCTGGCCGCCGCCCCCCGGCGGAGGCTGGGTCGAGAACATCAGCGCCGGCGCCGTCAAGGCCATCGGGGCCCTCGAGGTCCTGGCCGCGATCGGCCTGGTCCTGCCCGCCGTGCTCGGCATCGCGCCGGTTCTCGTGCCGCTTGCCGCCGTCGGCCTGGTGCTGCTGATGATCGGCGCGATCGTCACGCACCTGCGCCGTCATGAAGCCAAGCCGATCCTGGCGAACGTGGCCTATCTCGCCCTGGCCGTCTTCGTGGCGTGGGGCCGCTTCGGCCCGCACTCCTTCACCGGCTGACCGCCGCCCAGGGCACCCCGCCAGACCGTCCAAAGTGGAATCCAGCAGGTGGCTGTTCGTCTCGCGCCCGCTGCACACTGAACGCCTGCGCCGGGGCACCCGAACCGCCACCCGCCGCCTGGGCTGCTTCTCGCCAGTCTTGATCGCTGGAAGGACGTGGCCGCCCCGGAAGTTCTTGGTCGCGTCCGCCACGGCGGCGCCCCTTCAGGGTTCGCCAAGCATGATCGCGAACTTGTCGCAATCATGGCCAACCACCGACCCGAAGCGCACGGGACCGAGTAGCCAGTTTCACGATCACAGAGGATTTGTGTTGCTGGAGAGCCTGTTGCGCAATTCGGATCCCTCGCGCGCCCACCCCGAAAACCGCGCCGATCTTGGAGTTGTGGTCCTTGACAAATCCGGACAAATTCGGAGGTTCATGGCGCCACAACTCCAAGATCGGCGCGTAGTTGGGCCGCCAACTCTACCAACCGCAGCCGCACCACCCGGCCGCACTCAACCACCGCGCCCGTGATCGCGAGATGTTCGCGATCACCGAGCGCGGTAGCCGGGGCTGACCGCAGCTGCGGTCGACGCGGCACTCAGCTCGGCGGCGGCTCCGCCGCGCAGCTGCCGGGACGTCCACCAGGGCTTATATTATCATTCTCGATAGTGATAATATATCTACCGTGGCGATGTCGAGTGAGCGTTGGGCCGAGTTGGCACTGCATCCGGTGCGTATCAGGATCCTTCGGGCGGTGGCCGGCACCCGGCTGACCACGCACCGCCTTGTCGAGCTGCTGCCGGACGTCCCGCAGGCCACGCTGTACCGGCATCTGGCCACGCTGGTCACCGGCGGCCTGCTGGACGTGGTGGAGGAGCGCAAGACGCGCGGCGCGGCCGAGCGGGTGTACGCGCTGCCCGCGGACGGGGCGACGTTGGACGCCGCGGCCCTGGCCACAGCGACACCCGACGATCACGCGCGCTACTTCACGGCGTTCGTGTCGAGCCTGCTGTCGGAGTTCTCCCGCTACCTCACCCGGGAGCGGATCGACCTCGCCGCCGACGGGGTCGGATACCACCAGCTCGTGCTCCACCTGACCGACGCGGAGCTGGCCAAGTTCGCCACCGACCTCAATCAGCTCATCGGGCCGCTCCTCGGCAACGAACCGGGCGGTGGCCGAGTGCCCCGGCTGCTGGCCACCATCCTGCTGCCGGCCGACCAGCCGGCCGGCACCACACAGGACACACCGCTGCGGGAAGACGCCCCCGGCGCGAAGGAAGGGAGAGGCTGATGGCATCGGCCACGGTCACCGGCGAGCTCATCGAGATCCGCCTCACCGAATGGGAGCGGCGCTGGATCGGTCGGGAGCGGCTGGCCATCCCGGTCGCCTCTGTGCGGCACGCCGCCGCGGTCGACAACCCGCTCCGCCTGGCGCGCGGTGCCCGGCGCGGACTCGCGATCTCCGGCTTCGTCAAGATCGGCATCTGGGGTTTGTTCGGTGGTCCCCGGCAGCTCGTCTCGGCCCGCCGGGGCGAGCCCGGCCTGCATCTCGTCCTGGACCGCACGGCCGGTGGCGGCGAGTTCGACGAGATCGTGCTCTCCGACCCCGACGCGGCTGGCATCGCGGACACGATCGCACGCGCCACGGCGGCCCGCCGATGAACATCGAGGTTACGCACCTGACCAAGCGATACGGTGACGTCACCGCCGTGCGGGACCTGACGTTCACCGTCCAGCCGGGAGTGGTCACCGGATTTCTCGGCCCGAACGGTGCCGGCAAGACCACCACGATGCGGATGCTGACCGGCCTGGTCACGCCCACGTCCGGCACCGCGACGATCGGCGGCCGGCCGTACGGGCGGCTGGCGCGGCCGTCGAGCACCGTCGGCGCGGTGTTCGACGCCAACGCGTTCCACCCCGGCCACACCGCCCGCGACCACCTGCGCGTCTACGCCGCGATGGCCGGGCACCCGGACGGCCGGGTGACCGGACTGCTCGACCTGCTCGGCCTCGCCGGGGCCGCCGACCGACGCACCCGTGGGTTCTCCACCGGCATGCGGCAACGGCTCAACCTCGCCACCGCGCTGCTCGGCGACCCCCGCGTCCTGCTGCTGGACGAGCCGAGCAACGGCCTCGACCCGGAAGGCATGTCGTGGCTGCGCGGCTTTCTGCGCCGCTTGGCCGACGAGGGCCGCACCGTCCTGATCTCCAGCCATGTGCTCAGCGAGGTCCAGCAACTCGCTGACGACGTGGTGGTGATCCGACGCGGCGAGCTCGTCGCCGCGGGGCCATGGTCCCAGCTCGCCGGGCCGCCGACGGTGCTGGTCAGCTCGCCCGACGCCGACCGGCTGGCCGCCGCCCTCGCGGCCACCGTGGCGGGCGCCGCCGGGCACGTCGAAGCCGCCGGGGCCGGTCGGCTGCGGGTGCGCGGGCTCGACGCGCCAGGCGTCGCCGACCTCGCCGCCGCGCACCGGCTGCGGGTACACGAACTGGTCACCGAGAGCACCAGCCTCGAACAACTCTTCCTCCACCTGACCACCGACAAGGCGGCCACCCGATGAACCAGCTGATCAAGGCGGAACTCCGCAGACTCCTGGCCACCCGGATGTGGGGTGGGCTGCTGCTCCTCGCCGTCCTGCTCGGCGGCGGCATGATGGGTGCGCTGGCGCTGGTCGGACCGGAGAACTTCCATCCGCCCATGCCCGGACTCGACACCGAGAGCGGCATCCGTGCGCTCCTGGGCATCCTCGGCTACACCGCGTTCGTACCGGCCGCGGTCGGCACGGTGGCCGTCACCTCCGAGTACCGGCACCGCACGGTCGCCGTGACGTTCCTGTTCGCGCCGCGCCGCTGGCAGGTGCTGGCGGCCAAGCTGGTCACCTACGGCCTTGCCGGGCTGGCGTACGGGCTCATCCTCGCCGGGTCCGCCGCCGCAGCGCTCTTCGCCGTGACCGCCGTCCGCGGCGTCCCGCTGGGCCTGGCGACCGGAACGGTGCTCGCACTGCTCGCCCGCATCGGCCTCGCGATGGTCGTCTATCTACTCATCGGCGTCGGCGTGGGCGCCCTCATCCGAAACCAGGTCGCGGCGCTCGCGGTGGTGGTCGGCTACCTGTACATGGGCGAGGCGCTGCTCATGATCATCCCGGGTATCAACCTGCTCTACCCGATCCTGCCCGGCGGCGCCACCGCCTCCCTGACGGACTTCACCTACCTGTCCGACGCGATGTCGCAGGAACTCGGCAGCACCCCCGTCCAGCTACTGCCGCCGATCGCCGGGGCGCTGCTGCTCCTGGCGTACGCGCTCACCGCTGCCGTGATCGCCGTCATCGCACCGATGCGACGCGACATCACCTGACCGCCCGACGATTGCCAGTCGGAGCATCTGGTTGCATTGTTCGCATCTCAATGGGAGGGGCTCATTCACCTGGACCTGATCCACGTCCCGAACAAGCCTTCAGCGGGCGCTCCATGACATATGTCATTGCCGCACTGCGCGGATCGCATCAAAACACATTAGCCGTGCCACTGCCGTGCGTAAGTACACCCGGAAAGGATGGAGGCGTGACTCAGAACGACTTCCTGATCGCACCCTCCATGTCGGACGCGGGCTCCAGAACCGTCGAATCCGGAAAACGACGCCGTGGCCCCCGACCTGCCCTGCCGGGCGTCGAGTACCACCGCGTTCTCGCCGGCGACGAGCGCCGCATCGGGCGCGGTGTGCTCGCGCTCGTGCTGGTGCTGTTCGGCCTGTTCGGTTTCGGCGGCATCATCGGCTATGCCGGCGGACAGATCGACCTCCACGTGTTCGGCCGCCACAACATCATCGCCGGCGGCACTGAGTTCACGCCGATCATGCATCTCGGCAACGTCGTGTCGATCGCGCTGCTCATCCCCTGGAGTATGTGCATCCAGCGCTGGCTCTACGGCGTAAAGGGAGCCTCGTTGCATTCGGTGCTCTCAAAGCTGCGTCGCGCCCGTATTGGTCGCGCCGTGATGATCCTGCTGCCCGTCTGGGCCGTCTACTTGACGGTGTTCACGGCGCTCTCGCCGTACCAGGTGACGGACTGGGCCGTGTCCGACCTGCTCTGGCTGTTCGCGATCACGATCGTCTTCCAGCCGCTCCAGGCCGCGGGTGAGGAGTACGGCTTCCGCGGGCTTGCATTCCGCGTTGCCGCGAGCTGGGGCCGGGGGCCGCGCACCGCGCTCATGATCGGCATCATCGTCTCGACCATCCTATTCGCCGTCATCCACGGATCCACCGACGTATGGCTGAACGTCTACTACGTCACGCTTGGCGTCACCTGGTCGCTGATCACCTGGCGCACCGGGGGACTTGAGACCTCGATCGTGATACACGCGGCGAACAACACGGTCGCGTTCCTGCTGATGCTCGTAATGCACAGCGACCCCGTCTCCGGCGGTGACCGCTCGTCGGGCGTCGGCTCGATCATCTTCCTGATGCCGTGTGTGCTGATGGCGATCATCACCGCGGTGATCTGGTTCCGTACCCGGCGCACCGGCCCCGCGCGCACCCCCCAGCTCGACGCGTCCGCATCTGCGATGTATGCGCCGAAGGCACAATGAGGGGCATGAGCGACTGGCCCGTGGTCAGCGCACGACGGTTCGAGACCTTCGTGCGCTGGTCCACGTACACCGTCGTCACAACCCCGATTGCCACGCTGCTCAACAGCGTGTTCGCGGCGGGCCTCCCGGTCGGCGAGCACCTCGTCACGATCATCGTGGCGACGGTGCTCGGCGCCCTGCTCGTCGTCGGCAACGTCCTCGTGAGCCGGTGGAGCGTCGACACGGTTGTCGGGCAGGAGCGCCGCCTGCCCGCGGCCGGCGTCGTCGCGTGGGTGGCGGTGCTCGTGGCGACGGTCGCCGTGCTCCTCACCATCCCGGTGCCCGCGACGGGCGTCACGGTCGCCGCAGCGGTCGGATCGGCGGCCGCGAGCCTCGTGCCGGTACTCGACGCGCGCCGCACGCTGGCGCTGAATGCCGGCATCGTCGCGCTGGCGATTCCGCTCGCCGCGCTCGTCGACCTTCCGCTGCTCATCGTGAGCGCGCTGATCGTCAGCATGGTGCTGTGGGCGTGCTGGTCGAGCGTGTGGACACTGCGAGTGCTGGACGAATTGCAGAGCGCGCACGTGGACCGCGCCGCGCTCGCCCTCGCCAACGAGCGGCTGCGCATCTCCCGCGATCTGCACGACGTCTTCGGCCGCACCCTCGCCGCCATCGCGGTGAAGAGTGAGCTCGCCTCGGAACTCATGCGCCGCGGGCGCGCCGAGCGCGCCGCTGACGAGATGGCCGAGGTCCGCCGGCTCGCGGAGGAGGCCGGAACCGAGGTGCGCCGGATAGTCCGCGGGGAGCTGCAGACCACCTGGCAGGCGGAACTCGACGGTGCCCAGTCGCTGCTCGGTTCCGCAGGCATCCACTGCATGGTCACCGGTGACCCGGTTCCTGCCGGGGCCGCCGACGCGCTGGCCTGGGTCGTGCGCGAGGGCGTCACGAACGTGCTGCGCCATTCCACGGCCACCCGGGTCACGATCGCCACCACCGTCGAGGACGGCGAGGCCCAGCTCACCATCGCGAACGACGGCGCCGGAACCGCGCAGCCGAGTTCCGCCGACCCGAATGCCGGAACCGGACTGCACGCGATGTCCGAGCGCATCCGCGCGCTCGGCGGGCGGACGGAGACGCGGCGTGACGGAGATTGGTTCCTGGTCGACGCCGTCGTCCCGCTCACAGAGGGAGAGAGCCCATGATCCGCATCCTCGTCGCCGACGATGAGCACCTCATCCGCGACGCGATCGCGGGGCTCCTCGACCTCGAGGACGACCTCGAGGTCGTCGGCCATGCCGCGTCCGGCGACGAGGCGCTCGCCGCCGCATTGCGCCTGCACCCGGACGTGGCGCTGCTCGACCTGCAGATGCCCGCACCGGACGGCATCGAGGTCGCCCGCCGGCTCACGATCGAGCTGCCCGACTGCCGGGTCATCATCGTCACCTCGCACGGTCGCCCCGGCTACCTGAAGTCCGCACTCGCCGCCGGAGCGCGCGGGTTCCTGCCGAAGACGGTGTCGTCCCGCACACTCGCACAGGTGGTGCGTAAGGTCGCCGAGGGCGGACGCCACGTCGACCCCGAACTCGCCGCCGAGGCCATCGGCGCCGGCGACTCGCCCCTCACACCACGCGAGGCCGACGTGCTCGCCCTCGCCCGCGATGGCGCACCCGTCAACGAGATCGCCCGGCGCGTCTCCCTCTCCCCCGGCACGGTACGCAACTATCTCGCCGCCGCCATCACCAAGCTGCACGCCGCCAACCGCCACGAGGCCGCCCGCATCGCCGCCGAACACGGCTGGATCTAGGGTCTGTGTCTTCCGTGTGTCCGATGTGGAGCGTTGGTGGCCGGCGGCGGGGCTTGTGGCGGTGGTTCAGGCGGTGCTGAGGGGCAGTTCGGCGAGCAGGTGCTCGACGCGCCGTTTGATCTCGTCGCGGATCGGGCGGACCGCTTCGAGGCCCTGCCCGGCGGGGTCGTCGAGCTGCCAGTCGAGGTACCGCTTGCCGGGAAAGACCGGGCAGACGTCACCGCAACCCATCGTGATGAGCACGTCGGAGGACTCGGCGGTCTCCCGGTCCAGCTTCCGCGGCGTGTTCGCCGTGATGTCGATCCCGACCTCACGCATCGCCTCGACCGCCACCGGATTGATCCGGTCGGTGGGCTCGGACCCGGCCGAGCGGACCTCGACGCTGTCCCCAGCGAGGTGGCGCAGCCAGCCGGCGGCCATCTGCGAACGGCCGGCGTTGTGCACACACACGAACAGGACGGTGGGCTTGGTGCTCATACGGTAGGGCTCCTCTGGCGTACGGTCGTCAACGATCAGGATGTGCCGGCGGCGCCGGCGTTGGCCTGCCGCACGGTTGCGTCGGCAGGGTGGGCGACCACGACCTCGTCGGTGCTGCGGCTGACGCCCGGGTACAGGGCGAGCACCAGGCCGACGCCGGCCACCAGGCCGGCGAACTGGGCGACGACGAAGCCGGGCACGGAGGCCGGGGCGATGCCGGCGAACGTTTCGGTGAAGGACCTGCCGATGGTGACGGCGGGGTTGGCGAACGACGTGGACGAGGTGAACCAGTAGGCGGCGCCGATGTAGGCGCCGACCGCGGCCGGCGCGACCGCGGCGCGGCCGGCGCGCGCGAGGGCGAAGATGAGCAGGATCAGCCCGGCGGTGGCGACGACCTCGCCGAGCCACAGGTGTCCGGCGGTGCGGTCCTTGGTGGAGAAGTCGACGGCGGGCAGGGCGAACATCAGGTCGGCCAGAACCGCACCGCCGATCGCGCCGAAGGTCTGTGCGGTGACGTATCCGGCGAGATCGCGGCCGGTGAGGCCGGTGCCGGTGCGCCGGCCGAGAAACCAGTCGGCGGCGGAGACAACAGGGTTGAAGTGCGCCCCGGACACCGGCCCGAAGGTCAGGATGAGCGCGCCGAGCGCGAACGCGGTCGCGATCGAGTTCTCCAGCAGCTGCAGGCCGATGTCGTCGGACAGTTCGGTGGCCATGATGCCGGAGCCGACGACGGCGGTGACGAGCAGCGCGGTGCCGAGGAACTCGGCGAGGAGCCGGCGCCACAGGGTGGGGTTCACGAAGGTCTCGTTCCTGGTTCGGGGTCGGGTCGGGTTCGGCCGGGGTTCAGGTGGTGGGGATGGCGAGTTGGTCGATGAGGTCGCGGACGCGGCGTTCGAGTTCGTCGCGGATCGGCCGCACCCGCTCAAGATCGAGGCCCGCCGGATCGGCGACGTCCCAGTTCTCGTACCGCGTGCCGGGAAAGACCGGGCAGGCGTCCCCGCAGCCCATCGTGACGACGACGTCGGCGGCGCGGACGACCTCGTCGGTCCACGGCTTCGGGTACTCAGCGGTGATGTCGATGCCGCGTTCGGCCATGGCCGCGATCGCCGACGGGTTGATCTCGACGCCGGGCTCGGATCCGCCGGACCAGGCGATCGCACGGTCGCCGGCGAGGCGGGTGAGGAAGCCCAGGGCCATCTGCGAGCGGCCGGCGTTGTGGGTGCACAGGAACAGTACGACCGGCTTGCCGTCGCGGTGGTGGCCCTCGACACGGGCGAGGGCGTGCAGGCGTTGCCGGGCGAAGCGTTCGGCGAGCAGCGGCAGGTAGTTCGGCACGCTGCTCAACAACGCGAACTGGTCGTAGCTGGTGTGCAGGAACCGTTCGATGGTCTCGGCGCCGTAGGTGCCGTCGAACTCGAGCGCGAGTCGCTGGGCGGCGGTGCGGAGCGCCAGTTGCTGGTCGACGGACAGGTCGGGGTGGTGGTAGGCGATCACGTCGGTCATGACGTCGCTCCAGGGTTACTGGGATCGGTGCCGTGCGGGGGCGACAGCGGGTGCGAGGCGGTTGATGCGGTCGGCGAGGTCGGTGTAGGCGGCCTCGAACGCGGCGTCGGTGTCGACGCGGACCGGGTCCGGCACGGACCAGTGCAGCCGTGGCCGGACCTCCGCGGCCGGGTCGGTGAGGTCCTCGTGGGCGTTGTCGCACACGGCGATGACGAGGTCGCCGTCGTGCACGACATCGGCGACGTGGGCGGTGCCGGTGGGGTCGATGGTGAGGCCGTGCCGGTGGGCGACCCTGACGGCTCGGGGGTGGACCCGGGCGGCCGGGTGGGTGCCGGCGGAGGCGGCCGAGCCGCCGACGCGGTCGCGCCACAGCGCGGCGGCGAGCTGCGAGCGGGCCGAGTTGTGGGTGCAGACGAACACCACCCGGTCGGCGGCCTCCAACGGTGGTGGCGCGAGCGAGGCGAGGACGTCGGGCACCAGGCGCAGGTAGGTGCGGCGCCGGTCGCCCTCGGAGCGGCCCCGCACCAGCAGTCCGGCCTCCTGGAGCACCTTGACGTGGTGGGCCACCAGGTTGGTGGGCATGCCGAGGTCGTGGGCGATCTCGCCCGGGGACGCATCGCCGAGGGTGAGCGCGTCGACGATCGCCAGGCGAGCCGGATCGCCGAGCGCGGCGTGCACCCGCGCCCGCGCCAGCAGTGATGAAGACTCAGGTTCCATTGAGTCAATCATTACTGAGGTACATCGCGAGGTCAAGACAGCGGTGCTGATTGCCCTCCGGTCACGCGCCGCACGCCCGGGTCCCCCGACAGATTCCTACACAAGGCGAGGTCCGCGCACCGGCATCGCCGTTCGACCAGCCTTCCGTCTCATGGCTACACGCCGGTGCGGTCGTCCACGGCGAGCAGCGCGGCGAGCTGCCGCATGAGGCCCGGGCGGGCCCGGTAGTACACCCAGGTGCCGCGACGATCGGCATCAACGAGGCCGGCTTCGCGCAGGGTCTTGAGGTGGTGGGAGATCGTCGGACCGGACAGCTCGAAGGCCGGAGTGAGGTCGCAGACGCAGATCTCGCCCTCGGGCGCCGAGGCGATCATCGACATCAGTTGCAGCCGGACCGGGTCACCGAGGGCCTTGAACGCCGGGGCGAGCACCGCCGCGGTCCCGGCCGGGATGCGCTGCTGCGCGATCGGGCTACAGCACGGCTCACCCGCGCTGAGGTCGGCGAGGGTGAGAACCGCAGGCTGTTTTGACATACCTCTAGGTTGACAGATCTCGAATCAGTGTGCAACGGTTTGATTTGACAGACGTCAAGACAGCCGCAGCAACTGGCGTGTACATCGTTTGAAGGAGTGTGACCATGAGCGAGGCCCAGCCCCAGACCAGCGCCCCGACGGTAGGTGGTTTCGCGGGCGACCCGGCCGCCGCGCTGACCGTCGCCGGCACGAGCGGTTGTTGCGGCAACCCGCCCGCCGCCACCCTCACCCTGCCCGAGCCGGCCGCCACCGGGTCGCCGTGCTGCGGCACCACGACCGAGGCGGCGACCTCCGGCGCGGGCTGCTGCGGATGAACACCCCCACCCTGGCCGCAGCGATCCGTGAGCGCCTGCGGGCTGCTCTCGGCGGGGTGTCGGGCGAGCGGATGACCGCCACGGTCGCCGCCCTGGCGAGCGAGCCGTTCACCGGGCGGCGGGTCGGCAGTGCGGGCGGCGCGGCCGCTCGCGCGTGGCTGGCCCGGCACCTGGAAGACACCGGTGCGGTGGTGTCGTTCGAGCCGTTCACCGCGCCGTTCGTGCCCGAGGTGTACGCGCAACCCACGGTCAGCTGGTCCGACGGCACCACCGAGCGGCGGCTCGCGTTCGGCCGGGACGTCGCGGTCCATCTCGCCTCCGCCGACCAGCCACTTGTCCGGCACGGCGACCTCGCCGTCGCCGGGGCCGGCGACCCGGCGGGACGATGGCTGGTCGTACCGCCGGATATGAGGCTGTTCGACGCCTACGGCCACGCGCACGGCGCACTCGGCCTGCTGGTCGGCCGGGGCGTGGACGCCGACGGCTGGCATTACACGATGCTGGCCGGTCCGAACCCGGGTCCGCTGCCGATCCTGACCCTCGACACCGTCACCCACGCCGCCGCCCAGGCCGCCGCGGCGGTAGGGGTGGGCCGGCTGGCCGGCGGCACGCCGATCCGCCGCCGCGACGTCACGGCCACCAACATCCACGGTCGCTGGCGGGCAGCGGCGGACGGCGGGGCGGATCTCCTGCTGACCGCGCACTACGACGGGGTCGGCGACCATCCCGGACTGCGGCAACCGGCCGCAGCCGACAACGGCAGCGGCGTCGCCGTCGTGCTGGAGGCCGCCCGCACCCTCGCCGCCACCTTGCCGGACGGCGTCGGGCTGTCGGTGGCACTGCTGGACGGCGAGGAGGCCGGAGCGCTCGGCTCCGCGCACCACGCCGCCCAGCTGCGTGCCGCGGGCGCCGCGCCGACAGTGATCAACGTCGACGGTGCCGGGCACCTCCACAAGGCCGCGGCGGTCGAGGCCGGCGGGCCGGCACACGCCCTCCTGGCGGCCCTCGACCAGGCCGGCCGACACACGGGCCTGCCCCTCGTGGCCGGTCCGGTGGCGTCGGACAACCGCCGCTACGCCGCCGCCGGGCTCGCCGCGGTCGGCATCGGCGCCGGGATGGCGGGGTACCACAGCCCGGCCGACACCCCGGACCGCGTCGACCAGGCCACCCTCACGGCGGTGGCGCGGCTGGTCGTGGCGACGGCATTGCTGGTCACCACCGACTCGGCTCCGCGAGCGCGTCGGCCGGCACGCCGCCCAAGGTGATCGATGGCGCGACGTCGCCTGACCACCGCACCCGGATCTCAAGCCAGCCCCTCCACGGCCCGCGCGCACCGCACCGCCGTCCGAGGTTTTATTTCGACAATATTCAAGACAATGGAGGATCGATATGAGTACCCAGCTGAAGGATCTGCCGGTCGTGGTCATCGGCGCCGGCCCGGTCGGGCTGGCCGCCGCCGCGCACCTCGCCGGGCGCGGTATCCCGTTCACCGTCCTCGAGGCCGGTGACGGCCCTGCCGCGTCGGTGCGGCGGTGGGGGCACGTGCGGCTGTTCTCCCCGTGGCGGTACAACATCGACTCCGCCGCCCGTCGGCTCCTCGCCGACGCCGGCTGGGTCGAGCCCGACCCGGAGGTCCTGCCCACCGGCGCGCAGCTTGCCGAGGAGTACCTGCAGCCGCTCGCCGACCTGCCCGCGCTCAAGCCGCACGTCCGCTACGCGGCGCACGTCGTGGCCGTCACCCGGCTCGGCGTCGACCGGCTGCGCACCGCCGGCCGTGACACCGCGCCGTTCCTCGTCCGCCTCGCCGACGGCGACGACGTCCTCGCCCGGGCCGTCATCGACGCCTCCGGCACCTGGACCAACCCCAACGTCCTCGGCGCATCCGGCATCCCCGCCCGCGGCGAGCACACCGCGACCGCGTTCGTCGACCGCGCCCTGCCCGATGTGCTCGGCGCCGACCGCGACCGGTTCGCCGGCAGGCGCACCCTCGTCGTCGGCGCCGGCCACTCCGCCGCGAACACCCTGCTGTCCCTCGCCGAACTCGCCGAGCAGGCCCCCGGCACCAGCGTGGTATGGGCGATCCGCTCCGGCAGCCCCGGCCGCACCTACGGCGGTGAGGCCGCCGACGCCCTGCCCGCGCGTGGTGCCCTCGGCACCCGGCTGCGCGAGCACGTCGAGGCCGGCACCGTCGAACTTGTCACCGGCTTCTCCATCCAGTCGCTGACCGTCACCGACGGGAACCAGGTGGTCGCCTCCGACGGGACGCGGCCGGTCACCGCCGACCGGATCGTCTCCGCAACCGGATTCCGGCCCGACCACACCGTCACCGGCGAACTGCGCCTCGACCTCGACCCGATCCTCGGCTCGACCCGGGCCCTCGCACCGCTCATCGACCCGAACGAGCACTCCTGCGGCACCGTTCCGCCGCACGGTGTCGACGAGCTCGCCCACCCCGAGCCCGGCTACTACGCCGTCGGGGTGAAAAGCTACGGCCGCGCGCCGACCTTCCTGCTCGCCACCGGCTACGAGCAGGCCCGCTCCGTCGTCGCCGCGCTGGACGGCGACTGGGACGCCGCCCGCGACGTCCAGCTCGACCTGCCCGAGACCGGCGTGTGCAACAGCAACCCGATCATCGGCGAGACCACGATCGCCGGTACCGGCGACGGATGCTGCGGCCCGGCCCCGCAGCAGGCAGCTCCGGCCGGGCGAGGGTTGGCGACCGGCATCGCGGGCGGGCTGCTGTCCACGCCGCTGGCGTCGCTGCCCGTGGTGAACTCCGGCGGTGAGCAGTCCGGCGGCACCTGCTGCGGCTGACCACACCCGTATGGCACCCACGACGACACCGGTGGCCGCGGACCGCACGGTCCGCGGCCACCGGCAGGTGTTCCACGGCTGGTGGATCGTCGCCGCGTTCGCGGTCACCCAGACCGCCGGCTACGGCGCCCTGTACTACGCCTTCGCCGTCCTGCTGCACCCGATCGCCGCCGACCTGCACACCACCTCCGCCGCTGTCACCGGCGCCCTCACCGCCGCCATCCTCGCCTGGGCCGCGGCGGCCATCCCAGTGGGCCGGTGGCTCGACCGCCACGGCGGCCGCGGCCTGATGACGATCGGCTCGCTCGCCGGCGCCGCCCTGCTCGTCGCATGGTCCCGCGTCCACGAGCTGTGGCAGTTGTACCTTGTGTTCGCCGGACTCGGCGCCGCGATGGCGATGGCCCTCTACGACGCCGCCACCGCCGTCATCGTCTCCTGGTTCGACCCGGCCCGCCGACCGAAGGCGATCCTCGCGATGGTCATCGTGGCCGGATTCGCCAGTACCATCTTCATGCCCCTCACCGGATTGTCGGAGCAACGGTACGGATGGCGCACCACCCTCCTGGTGCTCGCCGCCGTCTACGCCGCCGTGGCCGTGCCGCTGCACGCCCTCGTCGTCCGCCGCCCACCGGCCGGCAACGGCCCCGCCGGACGACCGGCCACCGCCCAGCGAGCGGCGGCCGTGCGCGCCGCGACCCGCGACAGCCGGTTCTGGTGGCTCGCCGTCGCGTTCATCGCGCACAGCGCCGCCATGACCGCGATGACTGTCCACCTCGTCGGTTTTCTCACCGGCGAGGGCCACCCGGCCACATTCGCCGCCACCGTGGCGGGACTGCTCGGCGTGCTGTCGGTGACCGGCCGCCTCGTCCTCACCGGCGCGCAGCAACGGCTCCGGCTGACCACCGTGGTCGCGGCGGTGTTCGCCACGCAGGCCGTCGCGGCCATCACCTTGCCACTGCTCGCCGGCACCCGGACCGGCGCCGTCGTCGGCGTGGTCGCCTTCGGCATCGGGTTCGGCGTCGCCAACCTCGCCTCCCCCGCACTGCTCACCGACCGGTACGGTACCGCCGGCTACGCCACGATCGCGGGCACCCTCGCGACCCCGGTGACCCTCGCGAAAGCCGGCGCACCGCTCGGCGCAGCCGCGCTGTACACCGCCACCGGCGGCTACACCCCGGTCCTAGCCACCATCGGCGCGGCCTGTCTGGTGGCTGCCGCCGGCATCCTCGCCCGCGCCGGCACACCCGCACCGGCAACCGAACCGGAGAGGCTGCTCCCTACCGGGAAGCACGCCGGTGTCAGCGAACCGGTTGCGTCGTCGAAAGGCCGGCCCGGGCCGGAGTGATGGCGGTCAACTTGCTCACAGCGGGCCCGATACGGGCTCGGGTGCGGGCCGGTGAGCCTTCTCGGGCAGGGCGTATTCGCACAGACCGGCCCGAGCGTGCAGCTGTGACAGCCAGCGTGGCGCCCACCAGTTCCACTGTCCAAGCAGTGTCATCGTGGCGGGTACGAGCAGGCAGCGCACCACAGTGGCATCGATCAGCACCGCCACCGCCAGCCCCAACCCGATCTGCTCGATGTTGCCGATCCGGGCAGCCGCGAAGCAGGCGAACACGATCACCATGAGCACAGCGGCCGACGTGATCACACGCCCGGTGCGTTGTAGTCCCTGGCGCACGGCGGTGTCGGTATCGACTCCCGCGTCGACGTATTCCTTGATCCGGCCGAGAAGGAAGACCTCGTAGTCCATCGACAGCCCGAACGCGAACGCGAAGACGAGGACCGCGACGAACGGGTTCAGCGCGCCGACCGTCAGTGTGTCCAGGAGGTCACTGGCGAAACCTTCTCCGAAGACCGCCGTAAGCACACCGAACGTGGCGCCGAGGGAGACCACGTTCGCCAGCACAGCCTTCAGCGGCACCACCAGCGAGCCGGTCATGGCGAACAGCAAAGCCACCATGGCCAGCACCGTCACGCCGATCGCCCAGGGCAGGCCAGCGCCGATGATGCCCATGAGGTCGCTGAGCATAGCGGCATCACCGGTCACCCAGGATCCGCCGCCGGTGGGCCGGTCGGCGCGCATCGCCTCCACCAGGCCGGGATACGAAAGAACGACGCAGAACCCCGATACGAAGATGGTCCCTCCGAGATCAACTTCATCGAGGTCCTGCGTCGACGATGAGTGTCGACATACACCGCCACGCTCAGCGTGCGCGACGAGACGGTGTCTCAAGATCCGTCGCTGCGCCGTAACCGAAGAGGTCGTCGAATCACTCGCCCGATCCTGTAGGCGAATTTCCGGTGCAGAACACTACTTGACAGTCCCACGCTGCCAGGGGCTGCAATACACATTAGCTCCATTCGCGCCATCCCGAAGGCATGCCCTGAAGCTGTAGGAGCTACCGGCCTTGAGCCCGGAAATGGTTGCTGGTCCACTACAGTTGCCCGCGCCGCCTGAGGCGTGGATCTCGTGGCCAACACCGTCGACCGCGAGGATCGCCACCGCACGCCTGCCATCTGGAGAGCCGCTATCGCAGGCTTCGATCTTCCGCTCTGCTGAGGAGCCATTGTCCCAGTAACCGACACCCCAGCCACCCTGCGGCGAGGTCCCGGTGTAGGCCACGGCACTGTTGGCGGAAGCCTGAGAAGCGAATGCCGTACTCGCCAGAGTAAGCGCCGCCGTTACCCCGACAATGGTTATCGATCGGCGTGCCCAGCCTTGCAACTTCACGTCGTTCCTCCGATAGCTCCGGCAATTCCAGTCACCCATGGGTGGGCTTCCGGAACCGACCGTAAAGCGGATCCGGCACACCAAGAAGAATCTCGGACGATCTCAGACGATCCCGGCCGGACTCGTGGCGAACTGGTTTTCGGTTGACGCACGAAGTGCAGCTGGGCTTCCACCAGCCCTCACCGGCACGTGGACCCCACTCGCCGCAACCGAGGACGGGCCGCCGTCCCGCGCGCCATCGGGGCGGCGGACCGTCCGGCAACAACACCTCGGCCCCGCGGTTCCCGCTTCCGGTCGACCATTCGAAATGCGGCCGGTTTTCGCGTGGCTCGGAGCCTGTCGCGCAATTCGGATCCCTCGCACGTCAACCCCGATAACCGCGCCGATCTTGGAGTTGTGGTCCTTGACAAACCCGGACAAATTCGGAGGTTCATGGCGCCACAACTCCAAGATCGGCGCATAGTTGGGCCGCCGACGCTGTCCCAGCGAATTATGCAACAGGCTCCCCGGCGCCGAGCATGCCGGAGTCGGCGCACGCTCCGCCCGGTTCCGCACCGATCCGGGCAGGTGAGGCGCGGTACGCACGCTTCACTGAACGCACCGTCCACAAAAACTGTGCGCCGCGGCTCTCGGTGAACGCATCACGGCCGAGGTCGTCGCGCCGACCCTGATCGCCGGTGCCCGATCGGGCGGCACCCTGGTCGCTCGCCCCACGTGGTGACGGACGGGCACACGAGCCGCCGTGTTAGTCACGCCGATCACTGGGCATCTGATGGCCGCCGCCGGGACGTGCGCCAACCGGTGGGGATCTTCCGCGCCGATCGTGTCGGCGCGCAGCCGCGGTCGGCAGACAGGAACGAGGTACGATGCGGAGCTTCCGGGCCTGGGCCGGATTGATCGTGTCTGTCGTCGGCGCAGCCGTGTTGCTCGCGATGTTCGCTCGGTGGCAGGGTCAGTTCGATCTCCACGTGTACCGCGGGGCGGTGCGGTCATGGTTGCACGGCGACGGGCTCTACACGTATCGGCAACAGGGCATGATCCGCTCGTTCGGCTTCACGTACCCGCCGTTTGCCGCGCTGGTCCTGATGCCGCTCGCCGTGCTGCCGTGGCGGGTCGCCGAAATGCTCCTCGCCCTGGCGTCGTTGTCCGGCACCCTGATCCTGCTGTGGCACCGGCTGCGCGCCCTGCTGCCGGTGCTCACCGGTGCGGTCCTGGCGGCCGCGACCGAACCCTGGCGAGACACCGTCACCGTCGGCCAGATCAACCTCGTCCTGCTGACGATGGTCGGGCTGGACCTGCTGTTCGTCCTCAAACGGCATCCCGCCGCGGGCGCCCTCATCGGCATCGCCGCCGGTGTCAAGCTCACCCCGGCCCTGTTCATCCTCTATCTCGTCCTCACCCGCCGCTACCGGGCCGGACTCGTCGCCGGCAGCACAGCCCTGGTGACAGCCGGTCTCGGCTGGCTCTTCGCGCCGGACGAATCCCGGCGGTACTGGACCCACCTGCTGTGGCAGACCGACCGGATCGGCGACGTCACGATCGCCGGCAACCAGTCGCTGTCCGGCGCGGTGCACCGCCTGCACGCGCCGCCCGGGGTGTGGCCGGCACTCGTCGTTGTTGTCCTCGTGGTGTGGGCGTTCCGGGCCCGCAAAGCAGGCACCCTGCCCGACGACTGGGCCGGGCTTGCCCTCACCGGCGTCGCGATCTGCCTGCTCAGCCCGTTCACCTGGGTACACCACCTCGTCTGGCAGCTGCCGGCGCTGCTGATCCTGCTCGACAGTCGCGCCTCCGGCCGGCGCCGGCACTGGTTCCGGCTGCTCGCCGCGGTCGTCTACGCAGTGCTGGTGACCGCGCTGGAGTGGCGCTTCGCGGACCCCGGCACCCTCGGGTACCAACTGGGCTCGAACGTCCAGGTCATCACCGGCCTGATCCTGCTGATGACCGTCCCGGTGAACACCACCACGGCGAGCGTGCCGGTCCCGTCACGGTCGAATGCGGCGGCTCCGATGGCGCAGTCACTACAACGATGACGCGCTGCCCGGCCGCGGGCGCGCGGTTACCCGGGTGAGACCCGCGGCGTACCGCAGGGGAGCCGCCGGGTGCACCTGGCGCGGGGTCTCCATGTCCTCGGTGGCCGGCACCCGTCGCATGTTTCGCGGCATTCGCCTGCGGGAAGGGTCGCCGAGCGCTGCCCGGCGGCTGGACGGGTCGCCCTGCACCCATCGTCGGGAAGGAACACGGCCACATCGATGCGTAGGTCGAACGGGAGGAGTTCGTGGGCGTAGCGGAGCTTGCCACGGGCACTCGTGCCGAAGAGCCCGCAGAACTGTCGAGATCGGCACCTCGCCGAGTCGTCTATCGCCCGGCCGGTTGGCTGTTGCCGGTCGGTTGCGCGGCGCTGGTGGTTTCGGCAGCCGTCCTGTTCTGGGCCAACAGACGTTTCAGGATCTTCAACGGGATGGACGCGTTCGTCTATCGGCGCGGCACCGAGGATCTGTGGCACGGGCGATCGCTCTATGCACTGAAGCACGGTTTCCTCCCGTTCACCTACCCTCCCGTGGCCGCGGTCCTCTTCACACCCATGCGACTCCTGTCGCCGTACCCGGCAGCGAAGGCGCTGAGTGCGGCGTCGTTGTGTTGCCTGTTCCTGATCGTGTGGATCGGCCTCGGCATGCTCGGTGCCGTCAAGGGGCGAGGACGGGCCGGCCTCGCCGCCTGCATCACGGCGGCGGCCTTGTGGCTCGAGCCGACGATGAACAACTTTCAGTTCGGCCAGATCAACATGGTCCTGCTGCTTCTGGTGATCGGTGACATGGCGACGTCGGACCGCCGCTGGTTCAAGGGTCTCGGTGTGGGGTTGGCGACCGGCGTCAAACTCGTCCCCGGCTTGTTCATCGTCTACTTCCTGGCAACCAGGCGGTGGCGCGCGGCCGCGGTCGCCACCGGGGCCTTCGCCGCGAGCATCGCCGTCGGCTTCGCCGCCGCGCCGCACGACTCGATCGAGTACTGGTCCGGCATCGGCGCGTCGGCCGATCGGGTCGGCGAGGCAACGCAGTTGTGGTACGTCGCGAACCAATCGTTACACGGTCTCCTGCTTCGAACCGTCGGTGCGACGCACGGGGCCGACCAACTCTGGCTGGTCGGTGCGGTCGCCGTCGCCGCCGGTGCGGTGTGGCTCGCCGCCCGCGCTCACGCGCTCGGGAACGAACTCTTGGCAACGGTACTTGTGTGCCTCGGCGGCGCGCTCGTGTCACCGGTCTCGTGGACACACCACTGGGTGTTCGCGGTCCTGCTCGTGCTGGTGCTGGCGGACGCCGTTCGGCGCTGGTCCACCACCCTCCACCGGCCCGCGCGGGCATGGTACGCGTTCCCCGCGGTTCTCCTCCCGTTCGTCTTCCTGGCGTGGCCCGCACCGTCGGGCAGGTTCGGCGGACCGGCACCGCAGGGACTCGTGTTCCTGGCCCCGAACCTCAACTCCCCGTTGCCGGGCAAGGCGCCGGAGCTTCACTGGACGTGGCCGCAGCACCTGATCGGCGAGGCATACACGATCGTGGGTCTGGTCTTCCTCATCGTGTGTGCCGTGGTGCTGCGCCGCGCGCGGCAGGGCGTTCGCGACGCCGCACGACGACGGCCGTCCGGCCGTGCCTGAAAACGTCGTGCCGCGGCGGTGGCGCTGGTGGCTGCCCCACGTGTTGGGGTTCTTCCTGGTCGCGGCGGGGTGGGCGCTCGCACTGCCGGTCAACGGCACGTACGACGAGAAGGACCACATCGCCCGGGCGTATGCCGTGACCACCGGGCAGGTCATCACCAACCGCACGGTCGTCGACCGGCGCGATGACCACAAGCCGGCGTTCCTGGTACCGGCGAGCCTGCTGCCCGGCAACGGCAACGTCGACTGCGCCTGGTCGCCCCGCCCGGCACGCTCAGCCGCCTGTCAGCGCTGGACCACCGATCGGGTGCCCGTCCTCACGCCGAGCGGGGCGGCGAGGTACAGCCCGGTCTACTACCTGCTCGTCGGTGCACCGCTGGTGCTCCTGCCCGACCTGAACGGCATCCTGCTCGCACGACTCATCTCGGCGCTGGCCGCGGCGATGCTGCTGGCCAGCGCGGTCGGGGCCGCGCTGCGGCTGGGTAGTCGGCTGCTCGCGCTGGGCGTCGTGCTCATCGCGACGCCGATGGCGACGAACCTGGCCGGCTCGGTCAACCCGAACGGCCTCGAGATCGCCGCCGGCATCGCCGTCTGCTGCGCGCTGCTGGCCCTGCTGCGCGCGCCGGACGCGCGGCTCGACGACCGCGCCGTGCGCCGCCTGCTGGTGCTGGTCGGGATCGGCTCGCTGGTGTTGCTCACCGTCCGCCAGCTCGGGCCCGCGCTGCTGACGCTCATCGTGGCGGCGTGCGCGACGCTGGCCGGTCCCGGCCGCATCGCCCAGCTGTGGCGGCGCCGCGACACACGTTGGATCATCGCCTGCTCGTGGTCGCTCGGCCTGGCCGGTTGGCTCGGCTGGCTGGCCTACTCCGGCGTGGCTCGCGTCGCTCCGGTCGTCCGCGACGCGCAGCACCTCACCCCGGCGCAGCTGGCGCAGGTCCTGGCCACCCGGCGCATCCCGTTCTATCTCCAGCAGATCGTCGGCCAGTTCGGGTACGGCGAGACCAAGCTGCCGGTGGTGGTCGTCGCGGCCTGGTACCTGCTGCTGGGCGCCCTGGTGGTGCCGAGCCTGATCCACGGCGGCCGCCGGCTCGCCCTCGTCGCCGCCTCGCTCGGCACCGCCTCCATCGGCCTGCTCGTGGCCCTGGAGCTGCACTACCTGCCGATCATCGGCTGGTTCGCGCACGGCCGGTACGCGATGCCGGCGGCCGCCGGTGTGGTGCTGTGCGCCGCGAGCGCGCCGCAGTTCGAGCGCCGGCTGGCCCGGCTGGGCCGCTTGCGCCGCTACTGCACCGTCCTGACCGGCGTCGCCGCGGTGCTGCACCTGTACATCCTTGCGTTCGTGATGACACGCTTCCAGTCCGGCCCGGGCGCACGCCTCGACCCGTTCGCCGGCGCCTGGCGGCCACCGGTCGGCACGCTGCTGCCGTTGCTGGCGGTGCTGGCCGGCGTGACCATCATCGGCGTGCTGAGCGCGGCGACGGCCGGCACCGCCGGCACGCCGGACACCGAACCCGCCGGGACCGCATCGCCCGTCCACGGACCGCCAGGACGGCACACACTGCCGTCCACGACAACCGCACCGTAGGCCATTCCTCTCGGGCGCCGGCGGCTTGCCGGGCTCGGCATCGCGCTGCGCACCCGTCGATCCGCGAGCCACCCCACCGGCGATGCGGCGCGGGCGATTTCATGGAAATATGTCGACGCCGGATCGCGACCGCGTGGAGATCGCCGGCCAACTGTTTGTCGCGAATCGGGCAAGAACGCGGATACACCGATGTAACAAGCGCTTGGTAGAACTATCGGGCCGGACGGTGCTGCGATCCTGGCCCGTCGAACCGCACGTCGAACTGCGAGGAACACGTTGACGCGAGTGCTGAAAGACCGACGCGAGACGATTCTCGACAGCGCGGCCGCCCTGTTCGCCAGCAAGGGCGTGGCGGCCACCACCGTCCGTCAGATCGCCGATGAGGCTGGTCTCCTCTCCGGCAGCCTCTACCACCACTTCGACTCCAAGGAGACGATGGTCGACGAGATCATCTCGTCGTACCTGACGGACCTCCAAGCCCGGTACAAGACCGTGCTGGCGCGGAAGGCCGGTGCCCGCGAGCGGCTGCACGACCTGATCATGGCGTCGCTGGAGGTGGTCGAGGAGCACCCGCACGCCACCGAGATCTACCAGAACGACGTCAACTACCTGCTGCAGTTCGAGCGGTTCAGCTACCTGAGGAACGCCGGCCGGGCGGTCCAGGACGCCTGGCTCCGGGTGATCGAGGCAGGTATCGCCGAGGGCGCGTTCCGCGCCGACATCGACCCGAAGATCCTCTACCGGCTCATGCGTAACTCCCTGTGGTTGTCGGTGCGCTGGTTCAAGCCGAGCAGGGCATACCCGATAACCAAGCTGGCCGAGGACTGCACCTCGCTGTTCCTCGACGGTCTCGCCGTTCGCGATTGATCGCGGAAACGAGGCGCCGGCGCCGGTCTTCGGCGCCGGGCTCAGCGGTCCACGGACAAGATCAACGCGCTGGTCGGCACGCCGACGCCGGCGGTCACCAGCACGTTGGCAACGTCGGCCGGCTGCGTGGTGGAGGTACCCCGGATCAGCCGCACCCCCTCGGCGATGCCGTTGGTGCCGTGCAGGTACCCCTCGCCGATCTGCCCGCCGTGGGTGTTCGTCGGCAACGCCCCGTCCACCTCGAGGTTGCCGTCCGCGATGAAGTCCTTCGCCTCACCACGGCCGCAGAACCCGTACTCCTCCAGCTGGTTGAGCACGTACGGCGAGAAGTGGTCGTAGAGAATCGCGGCGTCGATGTCGCGCGGCCCGAGGTGCGATTGCGCCCACAACTGGCGGGCGCACAGCTCCACCTCGGGAATGCGGGTCAGGTCGTCGCGGTAGTAGCTCACCATGGAGTACTGATCGGGGCCGATGCCCTGGGCCGCCGCGGTGATCACCGCGGGCGGATGCCGAAGGGTCCGGGCGCGTTCGGTGCTCACGATGACCATCGCCTGCCCACCGTCGGTCTCCTGGCAGCAGTCCAGCAACCGCAGCGGCTCGGCGATCCACCGCGACGCCTGGTGGTCGGCGAGCGTGATCGGCTTCCCGTAGAACCACGCGCGGGGGTTGGCGGCCGCGTGCTTGCGGACGGTCACCGCGACCCGGCCGAAATCCTCGCTGGTGGCGCCGTAGGCGTGCATATAGCGCCGGGCGAACATGGCGGTGTGCTGCGCCGGGGTGAGCAGGCCGTACGGATTGACCCAGGTCCGGTACTCGTTCTCCGCCGTGGCCGCGGTCTTCCCCGGCGGCGGACCGAGGCCGAACCGCACGCCGGAGCGCTCGTTGAAGGCCCGGTACGCCACGACGACATCGGCGATCCCGGTGGCCACCGCCATCGCCGCCTGCTGCACCGGCGCGCACGCCCCGCCCCCGCCGTGCGGAATCCGGCTGAAGAACTTGAGCTCGGGAATGCCCAGCGATCGGGCCACCATGGTTTCCGGGTTGGTGTCCATGGTGAAGGTGGTCATGCCGTCGACGTCCTGCGGGCTCAGGCCCGCGTCGTCGAGCGCGGCGAGCACCGCCTCGACGGCAAGCCGGAGCTCGCTGCGGCCGGAGTTCTTGGAGAACTCCGTCGCGCCGATGCCGGCGATCGCCGCTTTCCCGGACAGAAAATCGGACGTCACGACTCCACCTCCCGCTGCCGCGGCAGCCGGACCCTCACCGTCGAGGTCACGTGCGCGCCGGTCCCAGTCGTTCCCGCCACCGTGACGGTGACCAGATCCCCGTCGACAGCCGTGACTTCGCCGGCCATGGTGAGCGCGCCGCCCGGGAAGTTCGGCACGCCGAGTCGGGTGGACAGGCTGGTGAGCCGCGCCCCCGGGCCGGTCCAGTCGGTGACGTAGCGGCTGACAAGACCGTTGGAATTGTTGATGCTCATGTAAATGTCCGGAGTGCCGCGAGCGATGGCCAGATCCGGGTCGTGGTGTACGTCCTCGAAGTCACGGGTGGCCAGCGCACCGGCGACGATGAGCGTGCGGGTGATGGGCAGCCGCAGTTCCGGCAGTTTGTCTCCGACCCTGACCTGGTCGGCCCGACGGGTGGGGTGGCTCATGCCGTTCCTCCAGCGATCTGCGCGCCGATCTGTTCCAGGTGCCAGCCGGCCGAGCCGAGCGTGTTGGCCAGCTGGCTGCTCCACAACATGTAGCGGTGGATCGGGTAGGTGACGTCGGAACCGATACCGCCGTGCAGGTGCTGCACCACCCGGGCCACCCGGTCGCCGGTGTCGGCGGACCACCACTTCGCCACGTGCGCCGCGGCCGCCGCCGGGCGGCCGGTCTCCAGTCGCCACAGTGCGTTCCAGAAGGTGACCTCCATCGCCTGCGTGTCGATGTGGCAGTTGGCGGCCTGGTGGGCGGCGGCCTGGAAGGTCGCCAGCGGCACACCGAACTGCTCCCGCTGGGACAGGTACGTCGCGGTCTGGCGAACCGATTCCTGACTCACGCCGAGCTGGATCGCGGCGAGCCCTACCCAAGCGCGCTGCAGGAGCCAGTCCAGCGCGTCGTCCTTGCCGTCCTCCGCCGGGGCGGCGCCGAGCAGTTGCGCCGGCGCCGAGTCGAAGGTCAGGTCCGCCGACCGCCCGCGATCGGTACGCTCGAAGCTCTGCCGCCGCACCCCGGTCTGATCGGACGCGACCAGGAACAGCGCCACTGCGCCCGAGCCCACCCGTGCCGGCACCACCACGGCGTCGGCGACATGCCCGTACGGCACCGAGAGCACCTGGCCGCTCACCGACCACGCGGTGCCCGAACCGTCGGCCGTGAGCGGCGGCAGCCAGGGCCGCGCCGCACCCGGGTTCTCCAACGCGGCGGTGATGACGGCCGAGCCGTCGGCGACCCGCGGCAGCCAGTCGGCCCGCTGCTTGTCGGTCCCGTATCGGGCCAGCACCAGCGTGCCGAGGACGGCCGTCTCCCACAGCGGCACCAGGCACACCCGGCGCCCCTGCTCGATGAGCGCGAGGGCGGTTTCCGCGAACCCCAGCCCGGCGCCACCGAACTCCTCCGGCACGCCGAGCCCGAGCACCCCGGCCTCGGCAAGTTCCCGCCAGAGCCGGCGGTCGAAGCGCTCCGTGCCGGCCTCGATCTCGGCGAGCCGCTGCGGATCCGCGTGCCGGCCGAGCGTGTCCGCCGCGACCTCACGGACCGCGAGCTGGCCTTCGGTGAGCTCGAAGTCCATCACACCTCCTCGCGCCGGGCGCGCACGCGCGGCAGCGTCAGCTCGTCGTCGTACGCCAGCCAGTCGATCTCGACCGGCATGCCGATGTGCACCTCGGCCGGTTCCCCGGCGAAGTCCGCGACCAGGCGCGTGCCTTCCTCGAGGTCGACCAGCACGACGGTGAGCGGGTAGTCGAATCCCGGTGCCTTCGGGTGGTGGCCGACCACGAAGCTGTGCACGCTGCCACGGCCGCTCGCCGTCACCTCGTGCCAGTCGAAGGACCGGCAGTGCGGGCATGCCGGCGACGGTGGGTGGCGCAACCGGCCACATGCGTCGCATGCCTGGATCACCAACCGGCGCTGCCGTGCGGCGGCGAACCAGAACTCGTTGTCGCGGGTGACGAGCGGCTTGGGCCGCTGTGCCGGGTCGGCAGGCGAAGGGTCGGCAGGGGACGGCTCGGCCACCGGTCTGCTCGCCGCGGGACTGAACCGCAGGATGCGGAACCGCTGTTCCGCCACGACTTCCTCGTGCTGGTCGAAGTAGGTGCGTGCGGTGGTGATGAAGTAGCCGGGCCCCAGGCCGGTCTGCTTGCGGGGTGAGATCTCGACGATGACCGTGCGCATCGAGAGCTGGTCGCCCTCACGCAGCTCACGATGATAGGTCTGCTCGTCGTTCGTGGCGACGACGCCGGTGAACCCGGCCTCGTCCAGGATCGCGAGCATGCGCGCCATGGCGGTGTCCGCCGGCGGGCCGGACCGGGCGGCCCGGTGCGCCCGGTAGCCCACCATCAGCCAGGTGGACAGCATCGCCGGTGGAGCCACGATGCCGTCCCGACCGGTCGCAGCGGCGGCCTCGGGGTCGAGATACACCGGGTTCTCGTCATCCATCGCTTCGACGAAGTGGCGGATCATCGGGCGGTTGACCGGGTCCTGGGCGTGGCGCACCGGTGTCGCCTCCTGCCCGACGAACGCCCGCAGCGCCTGGAACAACGCATCCTCGCCGGTCGCGGTTGTCGTGGTGGTCATCGACGTCACCGACCCTTCCGGGGCATTCCGAGGCCGCGCGTGGCGATCACGTCACGCAGCACCTCGTTCGTGCCGCCGCCGAATGTGTTGATGTAGGAGCCACGGGTGAGCGCCTCCAGCCGACCGTCCAGCGGCGCGCCCACGGACCCCGGCCGGCGGGTCGCCAGCGGGCCGACCGCACCGAGCAGGGTCCGGCACACCCGGTCGTGTGTCTCGGTACCGAAGACCTTCGCCACGGCCGCTGACGCCGGCTCCGGGCTCTGCGCCTCGTCCAGCACCGCGAGCTTCCAGTTGAGCAGCCGCATCGCCTCGATCTCCACGTAGGTACGGGCGAGGTCGTGCCGGACCCAGGGCTGGTCCACGGGTCGCCCACCGCCCTGGTCCTGGCGGCACCAGTCGGCCACGTCCTCCCACAACTGCTCGGTGCGTCCGCCGAACGCGGCGAGGCCGACCCGTTCGTGGCCCAGTTGCGAGGTGATCAGCTTCCACCCGCCGTGCAGTTCGCCCACCAGGTTCTCCCGGGGTGCCCGCACGTCGCTGTAGTAGGTGACGTTGGTGTGGGTGGGTCCGGAGGTGGCGATCGGGGTGCAGCTGAACCCGGGGTCCGAGGTGGACACGATGACGACGGAGATGCCGCGGTGCCTGGGCGCGTCCGGATCGGTCCGGCAGGCCAGCCAGATGTAGTCCGACTGCGAGGCGCCGCTGGTGAACACCTTGGTTCCGTTGATGACCCACTCGTCGCCGGCCAGCACCGCCCGCGTCTTGAGCGAGGCGAGATCGGTGCCCGACTCCGGCTCGGTGTAGCCGATCGCGAACAGGATGTCTCCGGTGAGCATCCCGGGCAGGTACCTGCGCTTCTGCTCGTCGGTGCCGAACCGCTGGATCGTCGGCCCGATGTTGTTGATGGTGACGAACGGGAACGGTGCCCCGGCCCGCTGTACCTCGTCGAAGAGGATGTACTGGTCGACGGCGGGCCGGCCCTGCCCGCCGTACTCGGTGGGCCAGCCGAGGCCGAGCCATCCGTCGCGGCCCATCTGCCGGACCACCTCGCGGTAGGCGGGGCGGTCCTCGTTCGTGCCGCCGATCGCCTCGCGCACCTCGGGGGTCAGCAGCTGTGCGAAGTACGCCCGCAACTCCCGGCGCAGTCGGGTCTGTTCGTCCGTGTATTCCAGGAACACCGCTCATTCCTTCCGGGAGTCGCGCGCGGACGGGATCTGCGCCTCGCGCCCATGTTCGACGAACTCGGCGGCCAACCGCTCGCACTGGTGCCCGTCGAGCAACCGGTACTCGCGTTCGTTGCCGGCGCGCCAGTACACCGTGTCCTCGGTGACCCAGGCCGCCCGGCGCAGTACCGTCTTGGCCACCTTGTTGTTGCCGGTGGTGGGCACTTCGGTCAGGATGCGCACGAACCTGGGCCGCCACTTGGTGCCCATGTCGGCCTGCTCGTTCAGGAAGCCGGCGAACGCGGCGGGGTCGAAGGCGGCGTCCGGCACCAGTTGCAGGGCGCACATCACCTGGTCGCCGGTGCGCGGGTCGGGTACCGCGTAGACGAGCGCGATCGCCACCGGGCCCCATCGCTCCAGGATCCGCTCGACCGGGGCGGTTGCGAAGTTCTCGCTGTCCACCCGCAGCCAGTCCGACGAGCGCCCGGCGAAGTAGAAGTAGCCGTCCGCGTCGCGGTAGGCGAGATCGCCGGTCCAGAAGTCGTCGCCCCGAACACGCTGGGCCTGCGCCTGTGGGTTCTTGTAGTAGCCCTCGAACGCCGGCGCCTTGCCGATCGCCACGATCTCACCGATCGCCTCGTCGGCGTTGAGCAGGCGGCCGTGCTCGTCCCACACTGCGCGCGGGCACTCCGACCCGTCCTCGTTGAGCACGCGTACGTCCATGCCGCCGACCGGCAGCCCGAGCGAGTCCTCCGGCGAGTCCGGCGTCCGGTTGAGCCGGAACACGCCTTCGCTGGATCCGTAGCCCTCCGACACCCGGCACGAGAACCGTTCGCTGAACCGCCGCACGTCCGCCAGCGACGCCTCGGTGCCGACCGCGAGGCGAAGGGTGCTGCGCCGGTCGCGCGGATCCTCGGGTACCGCAAGCACGTAGCTCAGTGCCCGGCCCACGTAGTTGAAGTACGTGAGCCCGTACCGATGCAGGTCCCGGACGAAGCCGGAAGCGGAGAACTTGCGGGTCATGACGACCGTGTTGCCCACGTACATCGACGGGGCGACGTTCAGCATGATGGCGTTGCCGTGGAACAGTGGCATGCACAGGTAGCTCACCGAATCGAGCGTCAGCTCGGCCCGCTCGGCGAGGGCGACCGCGAGGGCGCCCAGCCGCCCCTGTGAGCAGATCACCGCCTTCGGCGCGCCAGTGGACCCCGAGCTGTAGAGCAGCAGCAGGATGTCGCGCGGATCCGGATCGCCGGTCGGCAGCACGGCGTCGCGGTGCGGCCGCAGCCAGTCCTGGTAGCCCGCACTGTCCACATTGATCACGTGCTCCGGCCGCACCCCGTGGTCGATGCCGTCGAGCAGACCGGCCAGCCGATCCTCGGTGAGGATCACGTCGCACTCGGTGTGGCGGATGTCGTTGGCGAGCTCGGCGCCGCGACGGGTCGGATTGATGCCGATGAGGACGGACCCGCTCAGCGCGGCCGCGCCGATCCAGAAGACGAAGTCCGGCACGTTCTCCAGCAACACTCCGACGTGGACCTGCCTGCCGTTGCGGGGCAGGCGGGAGAGCGCGGCGGCCCGCACCGCCGACTCGTGTACCACTTCGGCCCAGGTCCAGTCCTGGTCACCGAAGCGCAGACCCACGTGGTCGTCATTCGCTCGAGACCGCACCACTTCGGCAAACGTGCGCACCGGCAGCTCCGCTCGAAAGATGGACGAAGTGACCGCCCCGCGATCGGGCGGCCAAGGTCAAGCAAGCGCTTGGTTGGAATCTATAATCGTGACTCATGGGCGGTCAAGGCAATGCGATGCGTCATATGCCACTACCGCCGAAGCGACGGCACACCGGCCGGTCAAGGTAAGACGCTCAACAGGCGCTTTACGCCGTCGCCTCCAGGCTGCCGTTCCGGCGCATGGGCACAACCGTCCGGTCCCCGTCCCGCAGTTCCTCCGGGAGCAGGTAGTCCGGCGCGTTCTGGTAGGTGACCGGGCGCAGCCAGCGCCGGATGCTCGTGGCGCCGACCGAGGTGTGGGCGGGTGCGGTCGTGGCGGGATACGGACCGCCGTGGTGCTGCGCCCACGCGACGGCGACGCCGGTCGGAAAGCCGTCGAAGATCAGCCGTCCCGCGATGCCCCGCAGCAGGCCGTGCAGGCGGGTCAACAGCTCCCGCTCCCCCTCCGCGCTGTGCACCGTCGCGGTCAGCTGGCCACCCAGCCGTCCCAGCGTGGCGCACAACTCGTCCGTGTCACGGTACCGCACCACCAGCGCGGCCGGCCCGAACACCTCTTCCAGCAGGGTGTCCGCCAGTTCGGCCGCGGCCACCGACAGGACCACCGCACCGGCCGTGAAACCCGCCCCCGGCGACGCGGCGCGCTCGGCCACCACGGTCGTCCGCGGGTCCGCCCGCCACCCGGCCACGGCGTCGGCGTACGCGTCGCGGATGGCCGCGCTGAGCAGCACGCCCGGAACCACGGGCTCCAGCTCGTCGACCAGCCGGTCCAGCACGGCGTCGCCGGCCGCGCCCGCGGGCAGGAAGAGCAGGCCCGGCTTGGTACAGAACTGGCCCATGCCCATCGTGACGGAGGCGGCGTACCCGGCCGCGATCCCGGCACCGCGCCCGGCCGCGGCTCCGGGCGTGACCACGAGCGGGTTGAGGCTGCCCAGCTCACCGTGGAACGGGATCGGCGACGGGCGCCGGTTCGCGAGGTCGAACAGGGCCCGCCCGCCCGCGGTCGAACCGGTGAAGCCGACCGCCTGGATCAGCGGATGCTCCACCAGCCACCGGCCCGCCGACCGCCCGAACACGAGGGACACGATCTCCTCGGGCAGGTCCAGGTCGCGCAGCGCGCGGCGCAGGGCGGCAAGGCACCGGCCCGAGGTCGCCGGATGCGCCGGATGCGCCTTGACCACCACCGGGCAGCCCGCTGCGAGCGCGCTCGCGGTGTCACCGCCGGGGACGCTGAACGCCAGGGGGAAGTTGCTCGCGCCGAACACCGCCACCGGCCCGACGGGAACCAGCATCCGGCGCAGGTCCGGGCGCGGGCCGATCGGGGTGTCGGCCGGCCCGTCGACGACCGCCTCGACGTATCCGCCGTCGGTCACCACCTCCGCGAACAGGCGCAGTTGCAGGCAGGTCCGGGTCAGTTCGGTGTTGAGCCGGGCCGGGCCGAGCCCGGTCTCGCGGTCGGCCACCGCGACGATGCCGTCCCGGTCGTCGTCGAGCGTGTGCGCCATCCGCTCCAGCAGCGTGGCCCGCCCGGCTCGGCCGATGCCGTCCAGCGTGCCCGCCGTCGCCGCGGCGGCCCGGCACACCCGGTCGACCTCGGCCGCGTCGCTGTCGACGTACGCCGTCGGGGTCGACGCCCCGGTGCGGACGTCGACGCTGTTGACCCGGCTCACGCCGACCGGGGTGCGTAGAGCTCGATCTGGTTGAGCCACAACCGGTTGGGGTGTTCCCGGAATCCGCCGCCGGCGGGCTGCACCACCCGTACCGCCGTCGCCACCACCGCGTCCAGGTCGTGCAGCGAATAGGGTGCCTCGACCGGCTGGGTCGCCTCCGCCACGGTGCGCCAGGCTCCGTCGATCCGGGCCTCGATCCGGTACTCCTCCGACGCCCGGTAGTACAGCGCGTACTCGGGCCAGTGCAGCACGACCCGCCCCAGCACCCGCGGCCCGGGCAGGGTGACCTCCACGGAGTGTTCGGTCTCCGCGTCGGACGAGGCCCAGCCCGTGCGCAGGTTGCCGTCGGTGAGGATCGGGGTGGTGTCCTGGTAGGGGCCGGCGACGACAACCGGCCCCATCAGGTGCGGCTGCAGCCGCAGGTCCGATCCCCGGTGCCACAGGATCGGCGCGGTCCTCGCGTCGGTGAGGTGCGCGACGGTCACCGGGCCGTCCGGGTCCGACAGGAACGTGTTGCGCATCAGCACCGAGACGTGGGCGTAGTACGACGGCAGGGTCTCGGCGAAGAACCGGTCCTCGTCCGGCAGCCGTTCCCCGTAGGCGTTGAAGGACATGGAGTGCGGCCCCCGCCGGCACACGACGGCGTCGAGCTCCCCGTGGATGAACGCGTTGTGGATGTCCCAGGCGGACATCGGGACGCCGCCCCGCTCGTAGTGGCAGTCGAAGTCCGTGTCCATCATGACCCATGTGCCGAGCTCGGCGCTCCACACCTCGACGACCACGTGCTCGTCGACGGGCGGGTCGGCGACCGCTTCGTCCCCGATCACATAGTTGTCGGCGATGCCGCGGTGCAGGTTGACCATGCGGGCCTGCATGCCGACGGCCAGGCACGACTGCACCAGCGCGACGGAGTAGTGCACGCAGATGAAGTTCTCGACGCCGCGCGAGCCCCGGTCCAGGATCAGCAGGCCGTTCCACTCCGGCATCCGAAACGGGGTGAGGTGGCGGAACAGCGACTTGATCCAGTCGCGCAGCCGCACCGCCCTGCTCACGTCGTCGCCGTCCCCGGCGACCTCGGCGAGCGGGAACCGGCTGCGCAGCCGGGCCAGCGTCGGCTCGTCGACCGGCTCGACCGGGAACGGGATCGCCCCGGTCTCGCAGACGCCCTTAGCCGCGTCGGCGACACGGAAGTACACATCCGTCACGGTGCCGGTGTTGTGGGTACCGAGGAAGCTGTCCACGCGCACCGTCACGCCCGGTTCCTTGGCCAGGTCCTGCCGGGGATAGCTGGGCAGCGTCGCGTACTCGTCCCACCGGGCCATCCGGCTGAGGATCTCGCGGCGCCACTCGAAGAGCCGTTCGAGCAACGTCCGGTAGTCAGGATGGTCCTGCAGCGTCATGACCACACCGTATGCCGGCCGGAGATTGCGCCGTGAGGCGCAGAATTGCCCTGTGTCCCGGCGGGAGCTTCCGGCCGCGCGCCACACCCGGTAATCAGGGATGCCATGGCCATCGTCGACGTGCACACCCACCTCATGTGGTATCCGGACCACATCACCGAGGCCACCGCGCAGGAGGCCCTCGCCGCCAAGCTGGTCAAGCTGCAACGCAGCGGCGGCCTCACCAACGCGACCCACCTCGACCTGCACTGCTACGACTCCACCCCGGCCGAGCACTGGGCCGCCGCCCAGCAGGCCGACAAGGTGGTCGTGTTCGGCCTCGACGCCCGCCCCACCGGCATCCGGGTGCCCAACGACGTCGTCGCCGACTACGTCCGGCAGCATCCGGACAGGCTCGAGGGATGGGCCTCGGTGAACCCCGGCGAGCCCGGCGCGGTGGCAGAGCTCGAGCGCTGCGTGCAGGACCTGGGGTTGCGCGGGCTGAAGGTGGGCCCGACCTATCAGCACTGGGACCCGCGCGACCCGGCGAACTGGGCCGTCTTCGAGCTGTGCGCCCGGCTCGACCTGCCGGTGCTGATCCACCAGGGCACGACGTTCCCGAGCACGGCCCGGCTGGAATATGCCCAGCCGTTGCAGCTGGAGCCGCTGGTGATGCGGTTCCCGTCGGTACGGGTCATCATCGCGCACATGGGGCATCCGTGGGAGCAGGACGTCGTCGCGCTGATCCGGAAGGCCCCGAACGTCTGGGCCGACATCTCCGCGCTGCACTACCGCCCGTACCGGTTCTGGCAGGCGATGGTGACCGCGCACGAATACGGGGTGACGCACAAGCTGCTGCTGGCGTCGGACTTCCCGAGCGCCACCGTCGAGCAGACCGTCACCGGGCTGCGGCGGGTCAACGACATCGTGGCCGGCACCGCGCTGCCGATCCTGCCACCGGACGCGCAGGACGCCATCATCCACGAGAACTGGCGCGCCTTCTTCGGCGCCACGGCCTGACCGAAGGCAAGGATGACGGGTGGCTTCCAGCCACCTGTCATCCGAGCGGGAGCGCGGCGAACTCCTGCAGCGCCTGTGCGACCGCGCCGGCGGCGAGGTCCAGCCAGCGCGCGCCGTCCGCGGCGGACGCCGCCGAGGGATTGTCGGAGAAGCCTTCCCCGGCCCACGCCAACGGGTCCTCCACAAGGTACGGCCGGGCGAATCCGCGCGGGTTGCGCGTGAAGGTGTCCGGTCCGCGCGGCGGGGAGACCACCAGGTCCGGCCGCAGCGCGGCGACCAGTGAGGTCTCGAAGGCACCGGCGTGGCCGGGCAGGCGCCCGCGTTCCTGAGCGCCGGCCTGCTCCAGCGCGTCCCACGCCATCGTCCAGTAGGAGCCGGCGCCCACGAGCACGCCCAGGTCCACCCCCGCCTCGCGCGCCACGACCGCGATCAGCTCGGCGTTGCCGCCGTGCCCGTTGAGCAGGAACACCCGCCGGAACCCGGACCGCACCAGCGAGTCGCAGACGTCGTACAGCAGCGCGTGCAGGGTGCTGGTCCGCAGCGTCACCGTCGGACCGTGGGGCAGATGGTACGGCGAATAGCCGAACGGCACCGGTGGTGTCACGATGACGTCCGCCGTCCCCGCCGCCAGCACGGCGGCCTGTTGCGCGATGTGCGCGACCGCGAACAGGTCGGTGCCGACCGGCAGGTGCGGCCCGTGCTGCTCGCACGCTCCCACCGGTACCACCGCCACCGCCTCGGCGGCCCGTCGCGCCGCCTCGTCGCGGGTCAGCTCCGCCAGCAACGTCCTCATGGCGTGGCCTCCTGCCGCGTGGTGGTGACGACCCGGCTGGCCGAACGCAGAATGTGTTCGCGCATCCGGGTCTCCGCCAGATCGGGATCGCCCGCGCACACCGCCTCGTAGACGGCGAGGTGCTCGGCCAGGCCGCGCCGCAGCTCCGCCTCGTCGGTGAGCAGGTGCCGGCGCAGCGCGCCGTCCACGCCCAGCAGGACGCCGACGAACTGCCCGATGAGCCGGTTGCCGGACATGGTGCGGATCAGGTCGTGGAACCGGGCGTTGGTGGTCACCACCAGCTCCAGGTCCAGCCCGGCCTCCCCGGGTGCGCGGCCCATCTCGCCCACGACCTCGGCGAGCTCCGCCCGCTGCCCGGCGGGCGGCCCGCCGCCGGCGAACCGCTCCGCCACCAGCCTCGCGGCCAGCCCCTCCAGCCAGGCACGGGCCACCACCACATCACTCACCGAGGTCAGCGCGGTCTCCTTGACCACCACGCCGGTGCGCGGCACCGCCGACACGAACCCCTCGTTCTCCAGACGGCGCAGGGCCTCCTTGACCGGGGTGGTGCTGATGCCGAGGCTGCGGGCCAGCACGCGCTCGGTGACGCGGTCACCGGGCGAGAGCCGCCCGGCGATGATGTCCTGCAGGATCGTCTCGTAGACCCGTTCCCGCATCAGTCCCACGTGACCGCCTCCCCGGTGCGCATCGCCGTCACGACCGCCAGGCCGAGCCGCAGGGATTCGACGCCGACCGCCGCCGAGGTCTCCGGGGTGACCCGGTTGCGGACGCAGTCGACGAAGTGGGCGAGCTGGGCGTCGAAACACACATCGTTCCACGGCCTGTCCAGCGTCACCTGTTCGCTGCCGTCCCGGGTGAACAGCGTCGCGGTGCGGCCCGGCCGGTCGACGACGGCGATGCCGTCCGGGCCGAGCGCACGGAACTCACCGACCGGGGAGACCGGGAACTGCCAGCCGATCTCCAGCCGCGCCACGTCGCCGTTGTCGTAGCCGACGAGGGCGGAGACGAAGTTTTCCGACGGCAGGCTGTCCCGCGACCGCACCCCGATCGCCTGCACCGAGACCGGCGTCGCACCGGACAGGTACGCCAGATGGTCGGCGAAATGCGCGCCCTCGTGCACGAACGACGGCCCGTGGGCGAGGAAGTGGCCGATCCGTCCGGTGTGGACGGTGTCGGACGGGTCGTACGCCTCGTCGAAGCCGCCCAGTGTGAAGGCGACCGGCCCGCCGATGCGCCCCTCGTCCCGCCACCGCCGCACAGCCCGGACCAGCGGCGAGAACCGGTTCTTCAACCCGATCTGCACGATCCGGTCGCTGCCCGCCACCAGATCGCGGACCCGTTCGGCGGACGCCAGGTCCACCGCCATCGGCTTCTCGCAGAGCACGTCGAGCCCGAGCCCGACCGCGTGGGTGGTCAGGTGCGGCGACACCTCCGGCGGGGTCGCCACGATCACCGCGTCGGCGTCCGCGTCGTCGAGCCGCTCCAGCTCGGGCACCCCGTAGCGGCGCGCCGTGACGCCGCGCCGCTCGGCCGAGTTGTCGAGCACCCCCACCAGAACAGTGTCGGCGCTGCGCTCCAGCGCCGGCAGATGGCCGGTGGTGGCGATGTCACCGCACCCGGCCAGCACCACCCGCACCGCGTCAGCCACGGCGCACGCTCCCGGGCCAGGCACGGCGCTCGGCGCCGACGAGCCCCAGGTGGTAGAAGGACAGCGACGGCGCGGTGCCGGCCGCGTCGACCGCCCCGAGGAACGCCTCGTGGTCGGTGACGTGCTCGGGCAGCAGCGACAGCCCCAGATGCAGCGACCGCGGCCGGTCGGGGGCGGCCTCCTCCGCCGCGCGGATCTCCTTGACCCGCTCGGCGGGGCCGTAGGCGAGCGCCCGGACCGCCGCCCCGGCCCGCTCGATGTCGGCCAGGTGCACCCCGGTGGCGGCCCGGTCCCCGAAGGTGACGAACTCGACCGGCACCGGGCTGCGCTCCACCAGTTCGGCCACGAGCGAGGTCACCGCCTGGACCCGCACCGCCTGGTACGCCTCGTAGCCCTCCTCGGTGGACAGCGGCTCCAGCACCGGTGTCTCGTAGCAGCGCTCCCAGCGCCGCCGCAGCGCGCCGGCCAGCGCACCGACGTCGACCCCGGCGGCCTCTCCCGCCGCGCGGCAGTGGTCGCAGAAGCAGAGCTGCGCGATCATGCCCAGGTTGACGGGGTGCGGCAGGGCGAGCTTGACGTGCGGGTGGTGCGGCAGCGGCATCCAGTGCGCCGACTCGAGCTGCACCCGGTCGGCCCAGGCGCCGACGTCCGCGACCAGGGCGGCCGCATACGCCCGCACCGCGGGGTTGCGCACGCAGAGCGCCGCGGTCACGACGTCACCCCAGACGGTGCGCAGGGCCAGTTCCGGGTGGCGGCGGCCGAGGCTGTTGTGCAGACAGACGGTCCAGGCGGTGAGCCCGCAGCCGGCCCGCTCGGCCAGCTCCCGGCCGAGGGTGAGCGCGTCACCGAGCTCGTCGACCCAGGCCGACACCCGGGGCTTGACGGCGCTGTCGCGCCAGTGCGCCGGATCGGGCCGGTAGTAGACCATGCCGCGGGGCAGCTCGACGAGATGGCGGCGCGGGTTGTCGGGAACGGTGGCGAAGAGGCTGTGGTAGCTGACGGCGACGTTGACGGCGGACAGGCCGGCGTCGCGCACCACCGGGGACAGCGCGGACGTGCCGTGGTCGGCGACGTCCCAGGGGTAGATCCAGGCAGACGTGTCCATCACTGGTCCAGTCCCAGCAGTCGTTCGGCGTTGCGGTGCCCGATCGCGGCGGCCGCGGGCCCGTCCAGCTCGTCCAGCAGCAGCCGGTGCACGGCGAGCCGGTGCCGGGCCAGATCCGGGTCGCCGTAGCCGCTGTCCGTGCCGATGCTCACCCGAGCGGTTCCGGTGAGCGCCAGCAGTTGCCGGAAGATGCCCAGCGGTGCGGTACCGCAGAGGGTCACGTGCACGTTGGGGTGGCGCAGGACGGCGGCGGCCGCGTCGCGCCACAGGTCGAACAGGCCGCCGTGGGCCAGCACCACGGACACGGCGGGGAACCGTTCCGCGAGCGCGGCGATCTGCAGCGGCGAGGAGTAGGGTGGCGTGCCGTCGTGGAACACCAGCGGCAGGCCGGTCTCGGCGGCGGCCTCGGCAACCGGGTCCATGGCGGCGTCCAGGGGTGAGAAGCCCTGCAGCCACGGGTGCAGTTTGACGGCCCGGCACCCCAGTTCCCGCGCGCAGCGCCGCAGTTCGTCGGCGGCCCCGGCCTGATGCGGGTCGACGGTGCCGAACGGGATCAGGCGACCGCCCGAACCGGCACAGGCCCGGGCGACGATGTCGTTGGCGCGCCGGGTGTCGCGGAAGAACCCGTCCAGGGTCATCACCACCGCGCGGTGCACGCCGTTGGCATCCATCGCCGCCAGGACGTTCTCCTGGCGCCAGGAGCGCCAGGCCGGGGAGTCCTCGGCGGGCAGGTGCGTGTGCATGTCGAGAATCATGGGAACAAACTCCCCAGGGTCAGCCCGGTGCGGGCGACCCGGGCCAGTTCCAGGCCCAGGTCGTTGGCGGGCAGGTCGCCGGCGAAGACGACCCGGTGCGCGCCGATGGCGTCGGCGATGCGGCGCAGGTCGCCGGGGCCGTTGTAGGCGGTTTCGGCCACGATGTTCGGCACCGCGGCGAGCGCCGGGATCAGGTCCGTGCTGAAGTCGGTGCGGCCGGACCGGCCCATCACGAAGGTGAGGCCGGGCCAGCGCCGGGCCAGCTCGGTGAGCTGCAACGGTTCGGCCGCTATCGGCACCCCCGTGACGACGTAGACCGGAACCCCCCGATGCGCGGCGGCACCCAGGACCGGCACGAGTTGCGGGTCGAGCAGTCGCAGTCCCTGCCGGGCCGGTTCCAGCTTCAGCCCGCACAGCCCGGCGTCGAGCGCGCGGCGCAGCTCGTCGACGGCACGGATGCCGTACCACGGGTTGACACAGGCGTAGCCGAGCAGCCGGTCGGGATGGCGACGGATCGCGGCCGACAGGGCCTCGTTGCCCTCCCGGTTGTCCACCGCGACCCACCGCCCGACCGGCCCGAGGACGGCGCGTTCCACCCCGTGGGCGTCGAGCAGCCGGATCAGTTCGTCGGCGTCGGTGGCGCCCATGTCTTCGGGGCCGAACCGGACGTGATGGTCGATCATGCGCTGGCCCGGTCGGGGAACCCGGTGCGGGTCAGGTGCTCCCGCAGCATCGCGCGTTCGTCCGGGCGCAGCGGCACCAGCGGCGGCCGGACCGTGGCCGTCCCGGTGCCGAGCAGGCTCAGCGCCTCCTTGATCACCGTGATGTGGTAGCCCGGCCGGGCGGTCCGCAGCGCGGCGATCGGCGCGACCCGTTCGGCCATGAGCCGCCGGTGCGTGTCGGCGTCGCCGCGCTCGGCCGCGTCCCAGATCCGCAGGGCCAGGGCGGGGTCGAGGTTGACGATGCCCGACGTCATGACGACCGCGCCGCGCGCGGCATACTCGACGGCCGGGATCTCGGCCATGCCGTTGATCCAGACGTACCGGTCGCCCAGTTCCCGCACGCACTCGGCGAACAGGTCGAGGTCGCCGAACTCGTCCTTGACCGCCACCACGGCGTCCACTTCGGACAGTGCCTGGAGTGCCGGCACGTCGTAGGCCGCGTCCCGGGTGCTGAACATCATCAGGCCCAGCCCGCTGGCCTCGCCCAGCCGCCGGCAGTGCTCGATGATCCCGGCCGGCTCCGGCCGGATGAAGTAGAACGGGTTGACCATGAGCCCGGCCGCACCCGCGCCGGCCGCGAGCCGTGCCTGCTGTGCGGCGCGGTCGGTGGCGTGGCCGACCCCGGCCAGCACCGGTGTCCGGCCCGACGCCGCGTCGACGGCCACGGCGACCAGATCGCGCAGCTCGCCGTCGTCGAGCGCGTAGAACTCGCCGACCCCGCCGGCGACCACCACGCCGCAGACACCGCTGTCCGCGAGCCGGTCGACGTGCCGCGCGAGGGCGTCCAGGTCCAGCTCACCACCGGTGCGGAAGAACGTCGGAGCGAAGGCGAGCACGCCGTTGAGCGCGCCGCGCAGCTGGGCAAGATCCATATGACACCCTTTCTCGGAAGACCCACTTGTGGTATATCAGCTGGCAACTGAACTCCGAGGGCGCGAGATTGCGCTGTACCACCTCGGACCTGCTCTACCTGCCGGAGGCACGATGTCCCGATTCGGCACCGTCCTAGGTCAACCCGTGACAGTTTTCGACGACGCCGGCCCCGGCCTGCTCGTCGCGGTCCTCGCAGATATCGACGACTTTGAGGTCAACCGGCTCGCCCGAGGCGACGACTGGGCCGCCGACCAGGTCTCCATGGCCCGGAAACACGCCGAGTCCCTATTGCCCGCCGGCGCCCGGCTCGCCCTGGTGCCACCCGACTCGTGGATCGTCACCCTCGCCGGCGACGATCGCGGCCGGCTCATGGCCGCCGCCAAGGAGTACGCCGACAGCCTGCTCGCCGCCGTCAGCGCGGAGACCGACGTCGCGGTCACCATCAGCGTCAGCAACCCGCACGCGGGACCGGCGCGGCTGGAGACCGCCACCAGCGAGGCGGTGCGCGCCGTCGAGCGCAAGCTCGTCGGCGGCGGCAACCGCCTCTATCTCTTCGACGACCACAACAGCGCGGGCGCGGCCGCGCTACCGGAACGGGTCGAAGGTGACCTGGCCCGCTGTATCCGCGAAGGCGACGCCAGCGGCGCCGTCGACGCGCTGCGGCGCTGGATCGACCGGGTGGCGCTGGTGGAGGGTGTCACCCCGGACGTGCTGCGGCGCTGGATCGGCGCCGAGCTGCTCTACGCCCTCGACGTGGCCGGGAAGCGCCGCCTCGCCGACGGGTCGGCCGACTGGGTCGACGCCTTCGACCGGCTCGCCCTCGACGAGCTGCTGGAGATGTTCGAGATCCACGAGCGGTCCTACCTGATGCTGTGGCTGGGGCAGCTGCTCCCGCGCATCGTCGAGGTCCAGGCGCCGCAGTCGCCCGGGCGGCACGTGCTCGCCATGGTCGAGCAGTACATCCGCGACCATTACGCCGAGGATCTGCGGCTGTCCACCGTGGCCAGCACGGTCTACGTAAGCCCCTTCTACATCAGCCACCTGTTCCAGCGTGAGCTCGGCACGACGTTCCTGCGCTACCTCACCGGCGTGCGCATGCACCACGCGCGGCAACTGCTGGCGCAGACCAAACTTCCGGTCGAGGCCATCGCCGACCGGGTCGGATACTGCTCCCCCAAGCGCTTCCGGGTCCTCTTCAAACGCACATTCAACGTCACACCCACCGAATACCGGCGCCAGTACTCCGACTGAGCGCGACAGCGCAACTTTCCGGCCGTCGCACCGCAATGACGGCGCCCCAGCACCCGAGCCCGGGTGACTAGCGTCGATACATGGCAGTCAAACCAGTTTCCCGGCGCGTGGTCATACTCAGCCTCGGCGCCGCCGCGGCGGCCGTGGCCACCGGATCGCCGGCCTTCGCCCGAACCGAAGCCAGGCTGCGCACGTCCATCGTCTCCGACGCCCTGCGCGTCACCAACGTCGTCCCCACCTGGGGCGCACAGATACCCAAGGTCGTCTTCGACGGGCGCTGGTACTACGCCGCCACCCTGGACGGCGCCGGCGCCGAATACCCGTGGCAGGCACGGGTGTGGAAATCCCGGGACAGCCAGAACTGGACCGAGGCGGTACGGCTGCCCGGCCACGTGTACCAGCCGGTCGGGTTGCTGGTCGACGGTGCCGGGCGGCTGCACCTGCACGTCGCCTGCTACACCGGCGCCGAGGCGTTCCCGGGGGTGGCGCCGAAGCCCGGCGACGACATGGCCTCCGTCTACGCGATCCGGCTCCAGTTCGACGCCCGGCTGCGCGACGGGTCGGTCGACTTCACCCGGTTCACCGACCACACCGTGCGCACCGGCAGCACGGAACGCTACTACCAGGGGCTCGCCGTCTCCCGCGACGGGCGCTACCTCTACAGCGCCTACGCCGTCGACGGCTGGGACCTGTACCTCAACCAGTTCGACACCCGCACCGGGCGCGATGTGCACAGCACCCGGATCGGCACCCCGCCGGCCGGGCGCGCCTGGCTCTACCCACGGGTCCAGCCCGGCAAGCACGCCGGCGACGTCCACCTGTCGTTCAGCCAGTACGTACTCGGTACGCCCAACTCGGCCTACCTCGACGGCGCCACCCTGTGGCACTCCACCGACGGCGGGCGGACCTTCGCCGGTGGATACCTGACCCGGAATCCGGCTCCCGACGGCGACCGCAACTGGGTCGACGCCTCCGACCTCACCGTCGACGTCCACGGCACCGTGCACGCGGTCTTCTACCGGCGGGACGACGGCGTCGGCACGCTCTACTACCAGCGCGGCGCGGCCGGCTCCCCGGTGCCGGTCGGCCCGCTGGACAACCACAGCCAAATCGTCGCGCGGCCGGACGGAACGCTGGTCGTGCTCAGCTCCGACGGCGCCGACCTGGTCGTGGCGACCAGCCGCAACGGCCGCGACTGGCGCCTGGACCGGCACACCGTGCCCGGCGTCTCGGCCGCCTACTGGCCCAACCTCCTGCAGGCCCGCTCCGGCAGCCGGACCCCGCCCGGGCACGGCGTCAGCATGCTCATGGCCGGGCAGCGCTCCGGCGATCCGTCGTTCCATCCCCTGCTCTTCGTAACGCTGCGATAGGAGCACCGTTGAACAGGACCCTCTTGCGCCGCCTGGGCGTGGTGGTCACCGGCACCCTTGTGGCCGCCGGTCTCGCCGCACCGCCCGCGGCGGCAGCGCCGGCGGCGAGCCAGGCCGTCGTCGGTACCGTCGAGAACCTCGGCATCCCGATCTCCGACTACCTGATCCTCGACAGCGTCCAGGGCCGCGACAAGCGCGGCAACCCCATGCTCTACGGCAGCACCTACGTCGCCAGCTCCCCGGGCGTCACGTTCTTCGCCGTCGACGCCCGCACCGGCGCGCTCGTCAAGCAGCTGACCATGACCGGCTCGTGGGGCGGCTACCACACCGTGCTCGGCTCCGACGACCGCGTGTACCTGGCCACCCAGAGCGGCGACGGCCGCGCCCACCTGTGGCGCTACGACCCGAAGACGGAGCAGCTCGGCATCGTCGCCACGTCACCCGAGACCGGCATCGGCCACACCTTCTTCTTCGGCATCACCGCCGCCCCCTGGGGCAAGCTCTACCTGGGCACCTACCCGTCGGGCAAGGTGTTCGAATACGACCAGAAGACCAGCGCCCTGCGCGACCTCGGTGTGGTCGTCCCGGACCACATGTACGCCAAGGCACTCGTGCCGCTGCCCGGGAGGCGGCTGTTCGTCGGCGGCGGCACTCCCGCCTTCGCCACGATCCTCGACGTGCGGACCGGCCGGAAGACCGACATCCTGCCGCAGCAGTACGCGGGCTACTCCTTCGGCTACAACGCCGCGGTCGTCGGCAACGACCTGCTCGTCCAGATGGTCACCCCGGACACCCGGGTGCTGCGGTTCAACCTGAACACCCCGCCGTGGCAGCAACCGAAGTTTCTCGGTGAGGTGCCGGAGCTGGCCGGCTACACGGTGCTGCCCAAGTCCGGACACGAGGCGTGGGCGGTCGGCACCTGCATCGGCTCCACGTACGGCGTCATCCGGTACAACCTCGCCACCAAGGCGTGCACCCGGATCAGCGACGCCGACTGGGTCTCCGGTCATCTCAACGAGCTGCGCGTCGGCGGCGAGCAGTGGCTGACCGGCATCGGCAACAAGGGTGTGTACGGCCGGGTCAACCCGCGCACCGGCGAGGTCGTGCGGCAGCAGCTCACCCTGCCCGGCTCCCCGACCACCATCACCGCGCTGGAGACCGGTCCCGACGGCAAGATCTACGGCGGCACCTACGAGACCAACGCACTGTTCCGCACCGACCCCGGCACCGGGACCACAACGGTGCTGGGACCGGTCGCGAAGGGCCGCACGGGTGAGATCCTGTCGATGACGTCCACGTCGGACAAGCTCTTCATGGGGTCGTACACCTTCAACGTCGTCACCGCCTACGACCCCGCCCAGCCGTGGAACCCGGACTCCGCCGCCGGTGGCAACCCGCGCGACCTCGGCCAGTTCGGGGACCAGCAGTACCGCCCGTGGGACTTCGTCAAGGGCTCGACCGGCAAGCTGTACCTCGCCTCGGGGGCCGCCTACGGCCAGCTCGGCGGCGCACTCACCCGGATCGACCCGGTCACCTACCAGTCCCAGTCCTGGCGGCACCTCGCCGGCGACCACAACCTGTTCGCGCTCGCGGCCGGGCAGGGCGAGATCTACGTCGGCAGCACCACCCACGGCGACGGCGTGTTCGCCACCGGCGACGCCAAGCTGCTCGTCTTCGACGAGGCCAGCTCGTCGGTCGTGCACTCCACCGTCCCGGTGCCCGGCTCGACCTGGATCTTCTCGCTCGCCACCGGCGGCAACGGGAAGGTCTACGGGGTCACCTCGGACGGCAAGTGGTTCTCGTTCAACCCGGCCACCCGGGCCGTGACGCAGCTGGGCGCGTTCCCCCTCGGATCGCCGCTGGCGCTCGCCACCGGCCCCGACGGCCTGGTCTACGGAACGACCGGCGGGTTGCTGTTCCGCATCGACCCGGCCACCGACGGCCTCACCACCCTCGCCAACGTCGGCGGCAGCTACTACCGGACCATCGCGTTCGACTCGTCGGGCCGGGTCTACTGGGGTAGCGGCGCCTCGCTCATGAGATGGACACCGTGACCGATTTCGCTCAGCCGCTCGGCGTCGTCCTGGATCCCGTCCAGGGCGGCGCCGAGCCGGCGTTCCCCGGCTACCTGACCGAGATCCTCGCCCATGCGGGCCTGCCGTACGAGGTTGTGCCCGCACCCGACCCGCGCTTCGCGGTCCTCGTGGTCACCGCCGCCGTCAACACCGACGCCGGCGTGCTCCAGCCGTGGCTCGGCCGCGGCGGCCGCCTGCTCGTCCTCGGCGACCCCGGCCCGCTCGCCGAACTGGCCGCGGTCCGCGTCACCGCCCCGGTCGCCGAGGGACGCGTCGTCTTCGCCCCCGCTCCCGCCTGGGGCACCCCGCCCGACGTGCCACTGCGCGCCTTCGGCGGTGTCCGCATGGCGCCGGCCGCCGCGGCCTCCGTCGTCGCGCGCTGGGACGACGGCAGCGCGGCGGTCACCGTACGCCGGGTGGGCGCCGGCACCGTCATGGTGATCGGGGCCGACCTGTGCCAGTCGGTGGTCCGCATCCAACAGGGGTGGCCGGTGGTCGCCGACGGCGTGCCGCCCTCGGACGGCACGTCCCCGGTCGACGACGGGGTGCTCAAGGTCGACGACGGGATCGCCCTCTCCTACGAGCAGGACCGTGCCCTGCCGGCCGGCGAGGTGTTCGAGCCCGGCTTCGCGCACGCGTGGCCGCCGGACGCGGTGGCGCCCTACTTCCACCGCCCGCACGCCGACCTGTGGCGGCACGTGCTGCTGCGCACGCTGTGGTGGCTCGCACCGGCCGCGACACTGCCGTGGCTGGGCTACTGGCCTGCCGGCGTGCCCGCGATCGGGCACCTGTCACACGACACGGACGGCAACGCCGACCCGGACGCGGCGGTGGCGCTCGAGACGTTCGCACAGTGCGGTACCGCAGCGACGTGGTGCCTCCTGCCGCCGGCGCCGGGCGGCGGTCCGGCGCTGTCGCCGGAGACCATCGCCCGGATCACGGCCGAGGGACACGAGCTCGGCCTGCACTTCGACGCGCACTCCCCCGGCCGCGGCTTCACCGAGGCCGAACTGGCCGCCCAGCTCGCCTGGGCCCGCGCCGCCGGCGGTCCCGTCACCACGAACAAGAACCACTACCTGCGCTGGCAGGGCTGGGACGACTTCTACCGCTGGTGTTCGGCCATGGGGATCCTCGTCGACGGATCCCGCGGCCCGGGCACGCAGGGCAACGTGGGCTTCCCGTTCGGTACCTGCCACGTCGCGTATCCGCTCGGCGCGCTCCCGGTCCTCATGCTGCCGCTGCACTTCCAGGACCTGGCGTGGACGATCCAGCCGCCGATCGCGGAGGCCGTGCTCGGCCAGGTGCTGGCGCACCACGGCGTCCTGCACTGCCTGTTCCACGGCGCCAACATGCGCCTGTCCCCCGAGACCCGCCGGGCGGCCACCGCGATCGTCGAGCTCGGCCGCTCGCTGGGCCTGCGGTGGTGGACCGCGGCGCGGATCGGCGCGTGGGAACGCGCCCGCCGTGGCGTCACGCTGCGGCCCGGGCCGGGCCTGCTCCACATCGACACCGAGCTCCCCCTGGAGGACGCCGCGATCCTGATCCCCCTCGGCGACTCCCCGATCCCCACCGTGACGGGCGCCCCGCTGCGCTGTGCCGTCGTCCAGCGGCACGGCATCGCGCACCTGGAGATCGCGCTCACCCTCCTGCCCGGCCGCACCACGCTCCACCTGACCTGAGGCCGGCGGCACACGGCCGGGAACACCGGATCCCCCGGTGTTCCCGGCCGCGGCACGCCCCCGGACTAAGACGCCGGAACGTGGGCGTAGGCGACCGGGTTGGTGAGCGTACCGACGGATTCGATGGTCGCGACCATGACGCCGCCGTCCGGGACCGGGCCGATGCCGGAGGGCGTGCCGGTGGCGATGATGTCGCCGGGGACCAGCGTCATACCGTCGGAGATGACCTCGATCAGCTCGCCGATGGAAAACACCATGTGCCTCGTGTTCGACTGCTGGCGCACCTCACCGTCGACGGTCAGGGTCAGGTCCAGGTTCATCGGGTCGGCGATCTCGTCCGGTGTCACCAGGTACGGCCCGCAGGGGGCGAACGTGTCGAACGCCTTGGTCAGGTCCCACGGCTGGTTGCGTTCGATCGCCACCAGCTGCAGGTCCCGTGCCGTCACGTCGTTGAGCACCGTGTAGCCGAGCACCACCCGCCGCCAGTCGGCCGCCGGCACGTCGCGGGCGGTGGTGCCGATGACCACGGCCAGCTCGATCTCGTAGTCGAGCCGCTGGGACCGGGCCGGGCAGTGCACGGTCGCGCCGTGCCCGGTCAGCGAGGACGGCGGCTTGAAGAAGACCACCGGCTCCTGCGGCACCGCCTGCTCGCCCTCCTCGGCGTGCGCCACGTAGTTCAGCGCGACACAGACGATCTTCGACGGCGCGGGCACCGGCGACTCGAAGGTGACCTCGTCCACCCGAAGCAGCCGGTCGGCGGGGATCCCGGCCTGCACTGCCTCGCGCACCATCTTCGTGAGCGTGTCGAGGCCGAGCTCGGTGAGGACGGAGACCGGATCGTCGCCGGTCACACCGAGCCGATCCAGCCGGAGCAGGGAGTCCGGTGAGATCCGGGCGGTGAGGACCACCGGGCCGGCCCCGACCCGGACGCGGGCTAGGAACATCAGTCTCCTCCAGTTGAACATGGAATGTTGAGCAATCGGCGGGCATTGCTCGCCAGAATCAGGGCGCGTTCACGGCCGGTCAGGTCGGCGCCGAGCACGCGGCCCAGGCCGTAGCGCTGGTCGATGACGCACGCGTCGGTGCCGTGCACGATCCGGTCGGCGCCGAGCGCGTCGACCATCCGGCGCAGCCAGCGGCCGGTCATCCACGAGCCGCAGGTCTCCGCGTAGACGTTGGGGTGTGCCCGGCAGACCTCGATGGTGCGGCGGAACCCGGTCACGGTGGCGCCGCTGTGACCGATCAGCAGCCGCAGCTCGGGGTGGCGGGCGGCCACGTTGCCGAACAGGCGTGGATCGCTGTGCCAGGTGTCGGCGAACCCGTGCCCGAGCACCGCGACGTCGTGCCGCTGGGCCAGCCGCCAGATCCAGTCGTAGCGCCGGTCGTCCATCGCGCACTCGTGCGTGTGCGGATGCACCTTGATCCCCACGACGCCGGGCAGCTCGAGCTGGCGGGCCAGCACGGACTCGTCCTGCGGCCGGTGCGGGTCCGCGACGAGGTAGACGTAGACCCTGCCGGGGTGCCGCTGCGCGGCGGCGACGGCCTGCTCGTTGCCCGCGATCGGGTCGGCCCAGATCCCGAGCAGGTGGGAGACCACCGTCTGCCGGGTCCCGGCCCGGTCCATGGCCGCGACCAGCTCGTCCGCTTCCTGCTGCGGCAGCCACGTGCCCGGCCACGCCCCGATGTGCGCGTGCGCGTCGAGGACGTCGTCCACCTGCGGGAAGGTGTCGCTCACCGGGCCCGCGCCAGCGCCAGCGCCACCGACGGCGACGGGGACGGGGACGGCGCCGGACGGCAGGATGCGGCGGGCGTTGGCGCCGGCCACGGCCGCGCGTCCGGGCTGCGCCAGCGCCGCGCGGGCGAGCAGGAACACCGGGGCCGCGTCGTCGCGGATCGGTGCACCGGTGCCGAGCAGCACCCGGCCGGTGCCGTAGCGTCCCGCCAGCAGTTCGAGGCCGTCCTGGCTGGCGAGGTAGGAGAGGTCGACGTGCACCCGGGGACGGCGGTCCAGCACGGCGATCAGCTGGCGCAGGGTGCGATAGCCGACACCGCAGACCACGATGTCCAGCTCCGGCGCGGCTTCGGCCAGCCGGTCCACCTCGGACCACGACATCTCGTCCTGTTCCACGAACACCGGCAGCCGCGCCGCCCGGAGCGCCTCGACCAGACCTGCCGCCTCCGGGCCGTCCGGCGACCAGGTGTGGCTGCGCGGGTACAGCCACACCGCGCGCACGCCTTCCGCGGCGAGCCGTGCCGGCAGGTCCTCCGGCGGCCCGAACTCCCCGCAGTCGAGCGGTCCGAGCACGTAGGCCGGCAGCAGCCGTTCGTCACCCGCGAGCGCCTCGCGCAAGGCGCGGTTGCCGGCGACCGGGTCGTAGCGCACGGCGAGGCTGTGCCGGACCAGGGCGGCGTCGAGGCCGTGGCGGTCCAGGTGGGCCAGGACGTCGGCGGGGGCCCAGGCGGGATGGTCGTCGGTCGGCCACGGCCCGACGGTGACGTTGACGTCGACGGCCATCACTCGTCCCGCAGGTCGGTGAGCAGGCCGGCGTCGTGCGCGCGGGCCAGGAACGGGAGGTGGCCGCGCCACTCGGCGATGTCGTTGCTCAGCGCGGGGGCGGCGCCGCGGGGCCGGTACCAGCGGCCGCCGCCCTGCAGCCCGGCGGCCAGCAGCCGCTCGTCGCCGGTCAGGTCGAACCCGAGTGCCAAGGCCTCGCGGATCTGTGCGGACCGGTTCGCCCAGCGGTAGTCGAACCGCCGCAGGTAGATGAACGTGCCGTCGGGATTGCGGCCGAGGTCGACCAGGGAACGGCAGCCGGCGGCGAACGCCGCCCGCACCACCGGGTCGTCCTGCAGCGCCAGCAGGTTGGCGAGCCCGGTGAGCAGGACGGCGTTCTGCCAGGCGCAGTAGTCGTCGTGCAGGCCCAGGCGCATGAGCCAGCGGCCGTCACCGGTCTGCGTCTTGACCGCCTGCCGCGCGATCGCGGCCGCGGTGTCCAGGTAGGACGACTCGCCGGTGGCGCGGGCCAGGGCGGTGAGGGCGATCAGCGGCCAGCCGCTGTTGCGCGGGCCGGGCTCGGGGCGGGTCCAGCCGAGGCCGTGCAGCCGGATCAGGCAGTCGCCGATCAGGCGGGCGGCGTCCAGGTACCGCTGCTCCCCGCTGATCTGGGCGAACAGGACCAGGCCCTCGGTCCACATGTGGCCGGTGTCGATGGAGGACCACACCTCGCCGGACGGGGTCCGGGCACGGACGTAGTGGACGTGGGCGCGGCCGTGCGCCCGGACCCCGCCGGCCTCGAAGTCGTTCCGGGTGCTGTGGTGGATCAGGTCGATGTCGCACAGGTGGTCGGCGTAGGCGCTGGCCGAGTCGTAGTGGGCCCGCTCGCCCGAGCGCAGGTAGTGCAGCGCCAGCGCGTAGAGCGCGTCGTGCTCGTTGTTGGCGGAGTAGCCGGTCCGCGGCCCCGTGGTGATGCCCTGCACGCTGTCGCCGAGGTCGTGGAAACCCAGGGACTGGCCTGACTGGTACCACCCGAAGAGCTCCTCGCGGATGTGCGCCTCGAGGTTCGGGTAGCGGTCCGGCAGATAGGGCAGGATGCGCGGCGCGCCGGCGGGGTCGAGCGGGTGTCCCACCAGCGGGTGGTCCAGGCGCAGCCCGGCGAAGCGGTCGGCGCCCTCGACGACCCGCACCCGCCGCGTTTTGGCCGCCCCTTGCGTGAACCGCAGTTCGCCCGCGTCCCGCGGCCAGAACCGGACGCTGACCGCGGTTTCGCCGACGGCGAGGTCCGCCGGGTGGTTCTCTCCGAACCGGTACACGGCGACGGTCACCGGCCCGGTCCCGGTCTCGGCGATCACCCAGTTGGTGCCCTGCCGCCCGTGCAGCTCGGCCCACTCCCAGCGGTCGTGGTACCCCGGGGAGCTGGCGTCGGTCCAGTCCGAGCCGCCGGAGACCTCGGACGTGGCGAAGATGCCCCGCGCGTGCCCGGCGCCGCGGTGCCGCAGCGTGAACGGGCCGGAGGACCGGTGCGCGGCGTCGAACGCCCCGCACAGGCCGCCGCGAACCGGCGCGGTGCCGAGCACCGCCGCCCACTCCGCGACGGCCGCCTCGTCGCCGTCCGTGTCGTTGATGAGGCGCAGCTCCACGTCCAGATGCGGCGCGCCCGCGGTCGCGGTGACCGTGGCGGCGAACGCCCACGAGGTGCCGTACCGGCCGGTGACCGTGACCCGGGCCAGCAGCGGTCCACTGTGGACGATGCGGACCGCGGCGCTCGTCGCCGCGTGCGCCACGCCGTCGCCGTCCACGAGCTGGACCCGGGCTTCCCGCAGGCCCGTGAGGCCGCCGAGGGGGTCGAACGCGTCCGGCCGCACCGTCGCCCGTACCCGTCCTGTGTCCAGCACCACCGAGTCGCCGTCCGCAACCGCGGTGGCCGCACGGACCGGCACCGCCCCGGAGCCGGTGCCGACCGTGAGGTCCGCCGACGCCATGGCGTCCAGGGTGACCGGGAAGGCCAGGGCCACCCAGCCACCCGAGCGCCACAGCTCCTGTGCGGCGACGACCGCGCCGGACGGATCCCGGACCGTGAACGGCCCGGTCTCCCCGGCTGCCACCGGCACCCCGGCGACGACGATCTCGCCCTCGCGGGTGACGCCGACCTCCTCGCGGACGCGCAACCTCATGCGTTCATCCCTTCAACGCGCCCGCGGTGAGCCCGCGCGCGATCCGTTCCTGTGCCACGGCGAACAGCACCAGCACCGGGATCATCGTGATCACGAGGCCGGCGAAGAGCTGCACCCAGTTCGCCGCGTACTGTGCGTTGACCTGGAGGCCGAGAATGCCGACCGGCACGGTCTGCGCGTCGTCGCTGGTGAGGAACACCAGGGCGAAGAAGAACTCGTTCCAGGTGGTGAGCGTGTTGAGCACCGCGACGCTGGTGACCGCCGGCATCGCCTGCGGCAGGACGACCCGGAAGAAGGTCCGGCTCGCCGAGGCGCCGTCGACGTAGGCCGCTTCCTCGATCTCCTTCGGCAGGGAGGTGAAGAAGCTGATGAGGACGAACACGTTGAACGGGATCTGCGAGGCGATGTAGACCAGGATCAGGCCGTTGAGCGACCCGAGCAGACCCAGGTCCCGCAGCACGAAGTAGAGCGGGACGACCACCAGGAACCCGGGCATCATCAGCCCGCTGAGGAGGGTCAGCCGGACCAGTTGCCGCCCCGGGAAGGAGACCCGGGCCAGCACGTAGGCCGCCATCACCGACAGCAGCAGCCCGACGGTCACGCTGACCGAGGTCGTGTAGAGGCTGTTGACGAAGAACCGGCTGATCTTCGCCGTGCTCCAGGCGTCGGCGTAGTTGCCGAACTCCGGCGACTTCGGCAGCGACCACGGGCTCGTGGAGAAGAACTCCGGGTTGGTCTTCAGCGAGATCATGACGCACCAGACGAAGGCGCCCACCGAACCGAGGCAGTAGGACACCAGCGCAAGGTGCAGCGCGATGCGCCGGGAACGGATCGCCACCATCAGTACTGCTCGCTTTCGCGCCGGGAGAACCGGTTCACGGCCAGGGTCAGGACCAGGATCGCGCCGAAGAGCACCACCGCGATCGCCGCCGCGTAGCCGAACCGGCCCTCGCTGAACGCCACGCTGTAGAGGTAGGTGCCGATGACCTCGGTCGACTTGAGCGGCCCACCACCGGTCATGGCGATGATGAAGGCGAACGTCTGCAGGCCCTGGATCATCCAGAGGATCAGCAGCGTGCGGGTCACGTCCCAGATCAGCGGCCAGATCACGTACCGGAAGGTCTGCCAGGCCGACGCCCCGTCGAGCATGGCGGCCTCCCGCAGCTCCGCCGGCACCCGTTCCAGCGCGGCGGAGAACAGCATCGTCCAGATGCCCACCCCGTGCCAGACCGTGGCCAGGACCACCATCAGCATCGCGGTCGAGGTGCTGCCCAGCAGTTCGAAGTCGGCCAGCCCGTCGAGCCCGACCAGCCGCAACGCCTCGGGAATGAAGCCGAAGGTGGGATTGAGCAGAAACTTCCACAGCAGCGCCGCGGTGGTCACCGACAGCGCGACCGGCGCCAGGATCAGGAACCGGTAGAACTTGCCGCCGCGGAGCTTCTGCGTGACGGCGGCGAAGAACAGTGCCGCCGGGAAGAGGATGAGCGCGCCGAGCACGGTGAACATGACGGTGTTGCCGATGGTGGACCGGAACAGCCGGTCCGACGCCAGCTCGGTGAAGTTGCCGAGCCCGACGAAGTTGGGGACCTTGACCCCGTCCCAGTCGGTGACGGCGACGTAGAACGTGCTGAACGCCGGATAGAGCATGAAGAACCCGTAGACGGCGAGAACCGGCAGCAGGAAGGGAATCACCAGACGCCGTTTCTGGCGCTCCACGATCCCTGCCCGCTGCCGTCTCATCGCCATGAACCCCTTAACCGCGGGCCTTCTTCAGTCCGTCGTTGATGCTCTGCACGGTCGCCGGCGCGTCGGCCTGGCCGAAGAAGAGCTTCACGACCGCCTGGCCGTAGGCGTCCTTGACCTCCGCCGGCTCCGACAGGATGCCTAGGTAGCTCGGCGCGAAGGCGTTCGCCTGCTTGAGCATCTCGGCCTGCGCCTCGAAGCCCTTGGGCGCGGCGACACCCTCGTAGGCGGAGATGTTGCCGGTCGCGGAGACGAAGGCCTCCTGGTTGGACTTCTCCGCCACGAACCGCAGCCACTCGACGCCGAGCGCCGGGTTCTTGGACTGCTTGGCCACCGTCTGCACGTTGACGCCGCCGTAGACGCCGGTCTGGTCGCCGGACGCCCCCGGGACGGTCGGGAACGCGAACGTGCCCACCTCGAAGTCAGCCGGGATGCTCTCCTTCATCTCGCCGATGAGCCAGGAGCCCATCAGGATCATCGCGGCCTTGCCCTGGAAGAAGGCGAGCTGCGCGGCGGTGAAGTCGGTCGACTTGAACCCGTCGATGAAGTAGCCGGAGCTGACCATCTTGTGCAGGTCCGCCACCGCTTCGGCGGCGCCGGGAAGCGACGCGAAGTCCTTCTTGCCGGCGATGACGTCGAGCATGTTCTGCGTGCCGCTGCGGCGCATCAGCAGGTAGTCCAGGTACAGCTGCAGGTACGGTGCGAAGGTGCCGGTGACCGCGAAGGGCGCCACCCCGGAGGCCTTGACCTTGTCGGCCGCCTCGAACAGCTCCGGAAGCGTCTTCGGTGCGCTGAGGCCGAGCTGCTGGAAGACCTTCTTGTTGTAGAAGAACTGGATGGTGGTGACCGCTTCGGGTGCGGCGTAGTAGGTGCCGTCGGTGCTGGTGACGATCGTGCGGACCGCCGGCAGCACCGCGTCCTTCCACGGCTTGTCGAATCCGGTCAGGTTCTTGCCCATGGCGTCACTGAGCGACTGGACCTGGCCGGCCTCCACGTACTTCATGCCGTCGGGGTTGCCCGCCATCCGGCCGAAGAAGCCGTAGTTCACCTCCGGCGGGTTGCCCGCCCGCCACCTGGCCTGAATCTTCGGAACGTCCTGCCCGCCGCCGAAGACGAGCTTGACCTTCGCGCCGGGGAAGCGGCCCTCGAACTCCTTGGCCAGCCCCTCCAGGCGCTTGTAGTCCGGCGAGCCCTCCGGATAGAAACTGACGACCTCGAACTCACCGGTCAGGTTGGCCGGCTTGTCGTCGCTGCTCTTCGTGTCGTTGCCCTGGGTGAAACAGCCGGTCAGTGTGAGCGACACGGCTACGGCCGCGGCGCCCATGCGTACAAGCTTTCGTAACCTCATCGGGTCTCACTCTCCAATGTCGACAGTTACCGGCTGCCCGGTTCGCCACGACGTGTCGATCGCGGCCAGTACCTCGGTGACGTGCACCGAACTGTCCACGGTGACCAGTGGCGGGGTCTTGTCCAGCACCGCGTCCACGAAGTGTGTGACCGCGGCGGCCACGGAACCGGACGGCTTGCCGCCGACCCGACCGGCGAGCTGGTTCCGGGGATAGCTGAAGCGGTCCGGAGTGGCGATCTCGATCTGCTCCCGCTTGCGGTCGAGGTGGACCACCGCGTCGGCGAAGATCAGCTCCAGGAACGAGTCAGTCATGGTGGGGAAGGTGTCGGGATACGTCCAGCACGCCTCGAGGGTGGCGACCGCGCCGCCGGCGAACCGGATCTGCGCCTGTACCGCGTCCGGCGTGTCGATGCCGTGCTCGCGCAGCACACCGTGCACAGCGCTGGCGTACACCCGCTCGACGCGATCGTCGAAGTACCACAGCAGCAGGTCGAGGTCGTGGCTGGTGAGGAAGAACGACGGCGTCGTCTGCCCGGCCCAGCCGATCATCTGCGTGGGAACGAACAGGGTGTCGTTCTTGCGGGCGTAGGCCAGCACGGGACGGCGGCCGGCGGTCTGCTCGTGCGCCTGCCAGTAGGCGGGCACCCAGCGGTGGTTGAAGAGGGTCATCACGGTGACCCCTGCCGCGTTCGCGGCGTCCCGGATCCGCCGGGCGTCCGCCACCGTCGTCGCCAGCGGCTTCTCGATGAGCACGTGCTTGCCGGCCTCGATGGCGGCCAGCGCGGGCGCGGTGTGCAGGTGATCCGGGGTGGCCACGAGCACCGCGCCGATGGCCGGATCCGCGGCCATCGACGGCACGTCGGAATGGACCGGCACGTCGCCGAGCCCGGTCACGCGGGCCGGATCGCGGCTGACCCAGCCGCCGACGGCGCTGCGATGATACGAGTCCAGCACGGCGGCATGCGTTCGCGCCATGATCCCTGTCCCTACGACGCCGACGATCAACCGGTCCACGCCCCGCCTCCTCACTCCGCGTGCTGTCCGATGACCGTAAGTTGCGATCAACAGATGGACAAGCACGCTTCATGTGATCCCAGGCGATTTGTTGTCCTGCTGGTCCCGAGTTTTTTGTCGACCTTGACAGATCCTGCCCGGCCCGGCCTACGGTCGTTCGGCGGATACCGCGACGAAAACGGAGAGTGACATCAATGGGCAGCGCCGAACTCTACGAACTGGCACAAAAGGTACTTGCCGGCGGTGTCTCCAGCGACGCCCGTCGCAGCCAGTTCGTGCCCCTGTATGTGGACCGGGCCCACGGCGCGCACCTGTGGGACGCCGACGGCACCGAATACGTCGACTACGTCCTCGCGCAGGGTCCGATGGTGCTCGGGCACACCGCACCCGCCGTGGTGGACGCGGTGAACCGGCAGCTCACCAGGGGTCAGGCCTATGCCGCCCAGCACGAGCTGGAGGTGACCGCCGCCGAGCTGGTCTGCCGCCTGGTCCCCTGCGCGGAGCTGATCCGGTTCAACACGGTCGGCTCCGAGGCGGTCATCGGCGCCTGGCGCATCGCCCGGGGCGCCACCGGACGGCAGAAGATCCTCAAGTTCGAGGGGCACTACCACGGGTGGCTCGACGCCGCGCTCTGGAGCCTGCATCCGGCGGTCGACAGCGCCGGGCCGGCCCGGTCCCCGCGGCCGGTGCCCGGCAGCGGCGGCCAGCAACTCAGTGGGGGCGCGGACCTGATCGTCGCGCCGTGGAACGACGCCGAGGCGCTGACCGCGCTGATGTCCGAGCACGGTCACGAGGTCGCCGCCGTGGTCATGGAGCCGGTGCTGTGCAACACCGGCTGCATCGCCCCGGTGCCCGGGTTCCTCGACACCGTGCAGCGCCTCTGCCGCGAGCACGGTGCGCTGCTCATCTTCGACGAGGTGATCACCGGATTCCGGCTGGCGCCCGGCGGTGCGCAGGAGCACCTGGGGGTCGTCCCGGACCTGGCCGTGTTCGGCAAGGCCATCGCCGGCGGGCTGCCGGTCGCCGCCATCGCGGGCAAGGCGTCCGTGATGGAACTGGTGACCCGGGGTGAGGTCGGGCACGCGGGCACCTTCAACAGCAACCCGCTCGGGATGGCGGCCGCGGTCGGCAACCTCACCGTCCTGGATCGGGACCGGGACCGGATCTACCCGCACCTCTACGCGACGGGACGACGCCTCATGGAGGGCATCCGGTCCGCCGCGGCCGACGCCGGGGTGCCGATGCTCGTCGACGGCCCGGGACCGGTGTTCCAGACCTACTTCACGGCATCCGACTCGGTCCTCGACTACCGCGACTTCGCCGCCACCGACCGGGCCGCCGCCGCCCGGTTCCACCGGGCACTGTTCACCCGCGGCATCAACATCGTGCCGCGCGGGCTGTGGTTCCTCTCCGTCGCCCACACCGACGCCGACATCGACCGCACCGTGGAGATCGTCGCCGAGGCGCTGCGCGAGGTGTGAGACCGTGGGCGGCGCACCGGCGCCGCCCACGGCACCGGGCTACCCGATCCGCAGCGCGTCGAGCGCATCCTCGTCGATCTCCACGCCGAGCCCGGGACCGTCCGGGGCGTAGAGGAACCCGTCCTCGATCCGGGGCGGGTTCAGCACGATGTCACGCGGATAGCGCAGCGGCCCCACCACGTCCGACTCGTACGCCAGGTTCGGCACCGCCACGCCGACGTGGGCGCACGCCGCCGTCGCCAGGCCCATCTCGCACTGACTGCCCAGCAACCCGGTCAGCCCCGCCGACTCGGCGGCCGCGAACGCCTTCCACGCCTGCAGCGGCCCGCCCATCTCCACGACGTAGACGTTGAGGACATCCGCCGCGCCCCGGCGGACGATCTCGCCGATGTCGCGCAGCTCCCAGCACGACTCGTCCAGCAGCAGCGGCGTCGCCAGGCGGTCGCGCAGCCGCGCCATCTCGTCCAGGTCACGCACCGGCAACGGCTGCTCGATGAGCTGGAGCCCGAACTCCTCCAGCGGTCGCAGCGCGGCGAACGCCTCGCCCGCCGAACGGTAGGCCATGTTGGCGTCCACCTTGATGGCCACCCCGTCGCCGACCGCCGAGCGCACCGCCGCCACCGCGTCCCGGTCCACTCCCCCCGGCCGGCCCACCTTCAGCTTGACGGTACGGAACCCCTGCTCCACCGCCCACGACGCGGCGTCGGCGGTGTCGGCCGGCGCACCCCACGGGATCGGCCACGCCATCGGGACCCGGTCCCGCACCCGTCCGCCCAGCAGCCGGTACACCGGAACACCGGCCGCCTTGCCCGCGATGTCCAGCAGTGCCATCTCCACCGCGGCCCGCGCCGCGTGTGCGCCGTCCGGGGTGATGTGCAGGATCCGCTGCATCGCCATCACGCACGCCGACACGTCCCGCGGGTCCAGCCCCACCAGTACCGGTGCCAGGCTCCGCGCCACATCGCCGCAGAGTGCCCGCCCGACCCGGCCCCAGGACATCGCAATCTCGCCCCAGCCCACGACGCCGGCGTCGGTGTCGATCCGCACCACGCCGAACTCGCTGACGCTGATGGCACCCTGGCTCGCCACCATCGGCACCTGCCTGGGCACCTGCACCGCAACCGCGGTGACCTCAGTGATCCGCATGCGCACCGACCCTAACCGCAGCTCACGGCGGCGCGGCGAATTCCGTGGCACCCGCACAAGGCCCGACCCTGTGCACGACAAGAACGGTGCTCGGCCCGCCAAGTGCGCCCCTACTGGGCCAACGGCTCCTCGCTGATGCGGATGGACGTCCTGTAGGCCGTCACCGGACGGACGGCATCGCCGCGTGCACCTTGCGCACCGCCGCGGCGATGTCGTCCACGTCGGACGTCGTGTAGTTCTCGTTCCACGGCAGCATCACCAGCGTGTGCTCGATCAGCCGCTCCGCCTCCGGGCACAGCCCCGGCGGGTAGTGCCACTCCTGCCGCGCCGGCGGGCTGGTCAACGGGAAACCCGACCGGCCGTAGGTCCGTCGCTGCGCAAGCGCCGGATACCGGTACACCGGCATCTTGAGCCAGCCCGCGTGCGCGGTGACCCCTTCGGCCGTCAACGCCTGTGCCCACCGCTGGTTGCCGCCTCCCGGCAGGATCAGCGGCACGACCCACCAGGCGTGGTCGTGCGGGTTGGCGGGCATCCGCACGCCCTCCAGGCCGGCCACCGCGTCACACAGCCGGGCGGCGAGCTGCCGGCGCTGCCGCACCACGCCGGGCAGCCGGCGCAACTGGACGCCCGCCACGGCCGCGGTCAGGTTGGTCATCCGGTAGTTCATCGCCAGGAAGAGATGGGTCCGCCCGTCCTCCCGGGGCCACGCCTTGTCCGCGAAGAGCCGCATCCGCTCGGCCAGCCCCGCGTCCGACGTGATCACCAGTCCACCGTCGCCCGAGGTCACATGCTTGTACTGCTGCAGGCTGAAGCAGCCGGCGTGCCCGTAGCCGCCCACGGGCCGGTCACCGCCGGGCGGCCGGGCCAGATACGCCTGCGCGCAATCCTCGATGAGCACGATGCCGCGCTCGTCGGCGAGTGCCCGCAGCTCCCGCACCGGCGCCGCCGCCCCGAAGAGGTGCACCACCACGATGGCCCGGGTGCGCGGCGACAGGCAGGCCCGCACCGACTCAACCGTCAGGTTGCCGGTGGCCGGGTCCACATCGGCGAAGACCGGCACCGCGTTCTGGGCCAGGATCGCGATGACGGTCCCGAAGTCCGTCAGCGGCGTGGTGATGATCTCGTCCCCCGGCTCCGGGTCGACGGCCGCAACCGCCAGGTGCAACGCGGCCGTCCCCGAGGAGCAGGCCACCGCGTGCGGCACCCCGTGCAGCTGCGCCATCGCCGACTCCAGGTCGTCGAGCCACGGCCCGCCGCAGGTGGCGTTGAGCACCGCACTGTCCAGCACGGCGAGCACAGCCTCCCGCTCCTGCTCGCCGAACGTGCGCCCGCCGGGCTCGAGGACACCGGGAAACGGCCGGGTCCGCACCGGCGTGCCCCCGTCGATCGCCAATCGCTCCACCCGAGGCAGGCTAGTCGCGCGTCCGTGCCCCGACAGGAGGCTTTCTTGTCCTCCGGGTGGAACCAGGACTTGGGGCTGACATCGGTCTGAGGGTGGTGTTCGATCTCCCGTGTGTCCGATGTGGAGTGAACAGCGGCCCGGCTCAGTGGCCGAGCCGGGCCGCCTGGTCCCGCACGGCCTCCAGAAAGGCGGTCAGGGCGGGTGCCCGGGGGCCGTCGCGGGTGACGACGAACAGCCTGCGGCGGAGGTCGGCCTCGGCGATGGCGCGGACGGCGAGGGCTGGGTCGTCCGAGGGCAGGGCCAGCGGCGGCATCAGGGCGACGGCGCCGGTGGCGCGGACGAGTTCGAGCTGGACGTCGGCGTCGTTGGAGCGGTGGCGGAGGTCGGGCTCGTAGCCGCCGAGGGAGCGGCAGGTGCCGACGACCATGGCGTGGTGGCCGGTGCCCTCGGCGGAGGCGGTCCAGACGTCGGCGCGCAGCCCGGCGACCGAAACGGGGCCGGCCGGGGCGGCGAGGGGGTGGGCCGCCGGCAGCACCAGCCGCAACGGCTCCTCGTGCAGCACCTCGAAGCGCAGGCCGTCGGGCCGGGGACGGGGGTGGCCGTCGTACTCGTCGGCGATCACCAGGTCGACCGTGCCCAGGCGCAGGCCGGGGAGCGACTGTTCGAGCTCCAGCTCGAAGATCTCCAGGCGCACCCGGGGGTGCTCGGCCATCGTGCGGGCCACGGCCGGGATGAGCAGGCGGCGGGCCGCGGACTGCAGGCCGCCGGCCCGGACGGTGCCGCGGACCTCGCCGCTCAGCGCCGCCAGGTCCGCGGTCGCCGCCTCGGCCGCGGAGAGCAGCACCCTCGCGTGCCGGGCGAGCAACCGCCCGGCGTCAGTGAGCCGCACGCCCCGGCCGGCCTTCTCGAACAGCCGCGCGCCGGTCTCCTTCTCCAGGAGGTTCAGCTGCTGGGAGACCGCGGACGGGCTGTAGCCGAGCGCCGTGGCGACCGCACCCAGGGTGCCGCGCTCCTCGAACTCCCGCAGGAAGCGGAGGCGGCGGAGGTCCAGCGCGACCATGCACGAATCCTAACGAATCAGCTCCATGAATCATCACTGGACCTGATGAGTCGGGTGGCTGATCCTCGACGGCGTGGGACCCGCACTGTGTCTGCTCTCGGCGGCGTGCTTCGGCGCGATGGCCATCTTCGGGAAGTTCGCCTACGAGACGGGGGTCACGCCCGCGACGGCACTGCTGGTCCGGTTCACCCTGGCGGCGGTGATGCTGGCGGTACTGCTGGCGCTGCGCCCCGGGCTGCGGCGAACCGGGACGGCACCGAGCCGCCGGGCGGTGGTCATCGCACTCGGCCTCGGCGCCGTCGGATACGCCACGCAGGCCGGCCTGTACTTCGCCGCCCTCGAACTGATGGACGCGTCGCCGCTGTCCCTCATCCTCTACACGTACCCTGTGCTCGTCACCGTCGGCGCGGTGCTGCTCGGCCGGGACCGGCTGACGCCCCGGCGCTCGGCGGCGCTGGCGGCCGCGTCCGCCGGCACGCTGCTCGTCCTGCTCGGCACCGGCGGCGCCAGCTTCCACCCACTCGGCGTGCTGCTGGGCTTCGGCTCGGCGGTCACCTACACGATGTACATCCTCGTCGCCGACACCGTCGTGCACGAGTTGCCGCCCGTGGTGCTCACCACGCTGGTGATGACCGGTGCCGCCGGCGCCTTCGGGGCGCGCGCCCTGGTCACCGGGGGCGTCGACCTCGGCTTCCGGGCGGCGGGATGGTGGTGGCTGGCCTGCATCGCGGTCGTCTCCACCGTGCTGGCGGTGCTCGCCTTCTTCGCGGGCCTGCGCCGGACCGGCCCGTCGGCCGCCGCCATCCTCTCGACGTTCGAGCCGGTGGTCACCACGGGACTGGCCACCCTCACGCTCGGCGAGTCGCTGACCGTCGCCCAGCTCGCCGGCGGCGTCCTCGTGCTGGCCTCCGTCGCGGTCCTGCAGACGGGTCAGATCATCAAGTCGACGTCCAGCACCGCGGTCCCACCGGCCCCGACGAGCAGGATGGTGCCGACCTCCTCGTCCATCTCCAGGTCCTCCTCCGTCCAGCGCAGCGGCACGTAGCCGGCGACGGCGACGTACTCCAGGCGGTCGGGGGTGAGGGCGGCGAGCAGGTCGCGGTACAGATGCCGGGAAACGTGCCCGTCGGGGACGGGCGGGCATTCGTCGACACCGCTCCAGCTGCCGTCCATGAGCTCCAGCAGTGAGCCGCGGACGATGTTCTCCATGCCCGCGTACGCCTGGTCGAGGGTGACGGCGCGCGGCACCGGCGGCTCCTCGTCACCGTCCTCGTCCTCGCGGGTGCGGGCGAGCGCGGCCACGGCCTCCGCATCGGGGTCGGCGTGCTCCCGCGGGCCGGTCCAGGCACAGAACCGGACCGGCGTGTTGTTGTTGAGCCAGAGCAGCTTGCTGAGCAGGGTCATGGCACACGCGACGCGCGTGGTCGCGTCGATCGCCCCGGACGGTTTCCCGCTCGAGACCGTGAGCTGCTGCGGGCGGTGCCGGTCGGTGCGCACCAGATGGAGGGCACCGTCCCGCTCGGTGCGGGTCAGCTCGCCATACGGCCCGGCGAGGTGGTCGGCGATCCAGTCGCGCATCGACTCGGCTCGCCGGTCGGCGACCGGGATCCGCTCGGCGAGGAGCGCCCGGGCGGTGGCGGCGTCCGTCGGCACCCCGGCCGCCGGGTCGCCGGCCGGGGTCACCTCGGCGCGAACCTCACCGGTCCACGCGCTGAGGAGCCGGGTCGCGGACCACAGAACCCGCGAGGCCCACTCGGGACCGGGAAACGGCTGCGGATGCCAGCCGCTGTAGGCCGTCGTTCGCTCCATGCGCACCGAGGCTACCCTCGGTACGGACGGCGGAAGGTGAAGACCGCCCGGTCGAACCGCCCCGCGGCGAGGTCGTCGGCGCGCATGAGCCAGGAGAGCAGGACCGCGTCGTCGCCGTGCCAGGCGATGTCCGGGTCGCTCCGGTCGAACTGGGCGAGCAGCCGCCACTGGAGGGCCTCCTCGTGCAGGGCGGGGTCCCGCCAGCCGACGTCGCCGCCGAGGGCGGCGGCCGCGGCGTCGAGCTCCACGGCGTGGCGCAGCGCCCCTGGGTAGCCGCCGAGCCGGTGGTCGGGCTCCGCGCCGGCGAGCGCGGCCGCGAACCGCAGGCTCTGCAACGGATGCCCGGGCGCCGTGACGGCGTCGCCGAGCGTACGGCGCACCGTCGGATGGCCGGGGGCCGGTGCGGTGGCGCCGATCCACGCTCCCAGCCGGATACGCTCGTAGGCGTTGCCGCGCTCCGGGGTACCGCGGCGGCGCACCGCCTGCCCGGTCGGCACATGGACGAGGCGCGCGGCATCGGCCGGCGGCAGCGCCCCGAGCTCGTCGTTGAAGTCGTCCTCCTCGTCCGACCGGACCGCGTCGTCGAACAGCCCCTCGTCGACGAAAAACACCAGCCGCCCCCGCGCCGGCACCCCCATCGCGGCGGCCTCCGGCGGCAGCGCCCCGCAGTCGACGCTGGCGACGTGGTACAGCGGCAACCCGTCGCCGGCCACCGGCCACGGCAGGTCCTCCGGCAACTCCGGCTCCCCGCCCAGATGCCCGACCACCGGCGTCAGCACATCCCCGACCGGCACCGGGGCAAGCCCGACCGCCGGCCGCCGCAGCGCCAGCCACCGCTCGGCGACGTCCGCGGGAAGGTGCTGACGGGCGAGGGCAACGAGATCATCATCGCTTCGCATGCGGGCCATGCTGGCACTGCGAGTCAACCGGCGCGCCGCGGTTGCGGGTGCCGAGCGTCGGCCCGGATCGAGCCCGATGTCCAGCGTCCGGCGGCGACTCGGACTACCGGACCTGGATCTCGACCTGATCGTGCAGTTCCCGCGGACAGGCTCGCGGGGTTGCGTGGCAGGCCGGGCAGACGCGCTTCCGGATCGTGCTCACCGTCTAACGATTAATCGGACGGAGTCCACGATCGGTCGGCCCCGCGCCGGCATGCCGAGCGGGAGCCGGACCGGCCTGGTCGCCGCTACGAGAACATCGGCATGGTGTGCCGGCCGGTCCGCTTGCGCCACCGGCCCTCGGCCCGTTTGACCAGGAACGTCAACGGAACCGTGACCATGAGGTAGGTGACAATCAGCGCGACGACCACGGGCATGACGTCGTACGTGCGGTCCATCACCGACCGGCCGGTGTGCAGCAGTTCGGGCAGGCCCACCGCGGCGGCGATCGCGGTGAGTTTGGTGAGCGCGACGAACATGTTCAGGCTGGGCGAGGTCAAGGCCGACACCAGCTGCGGGAAGATCACCTTCCGGTACGTCTGGCTGGTGGTGAGGCCCAACGAGTACGCCGCCTCGAACTGGCGGGGCCCGACGACCTGCACCCCCGCCCGGACGGCCTCGGCCCAGAAGCCGGCCTGGGTGATGCCCAACGCGAGGACCGTGGCGGTGAACGGCGTCAGCTCGATGCCGTGCGCGGTGATGCCGTAGAACAACAGGTAGATCGCCAGCAGCTCGGGAAGGCTGCGCAGGACGGTGCTGACGAAGAACTGCGACTCGCGCAGCCAGCGCCGCCGGCTCAGGCCGGCCAGCCCGAGCCCGGTGCCGAGGAAGGTTCCGACCAGCCAGGACACCGCGCTGACCGCGACCGTCACCGGAAGGGCCTCGGTGATGAGGCGGATGTACAGATCCATCAGACACTCGCTCCCGGTGCGACCGGCTCGGCATCAGGTCGGGCCCGGCCGGCCCCGGCCGATGCCGCCTGGCGTCGCCGCGGGTCGCGCTCGGCCAGCCGGGCCAGGTACGACACCGGAATGTTGATGGCGAGGTAGATGACGCCGACCAGCAGGTACACCTCCAGCGGGCGGAACGTTTCGATCATGAGTTGGTTCGCGTGCAGGGTCAGCTCCTGGACTGTGATGATGGAAGCCAATGCGCTGCCCTTGACGATGTAGATGAACCCGTTGACGGTGTGCGGCACCGCCGGCCGCCGCAGCTGCGGGAGGAGCACAAGGCGGAACGCCTGCCATCGCCGCATCCCGAGGCTCGCCGCGGCCTGCCACTGTCCATTGGGGATGGACAGCAGCAGGCCCTTGTAGACCTCGGCGAGGTAGGCGGCCTCGTTGAGGACGATGCCGATCACCGCCAGCTCGAACGCCCCCAGGCCCAGCGCCGACAGCTTCGGCCCGAACCCGAAGTAGAGCGCGGCGAGCAGCACCGGCAATGGGATGCTGCGGAAGACCTCGACGAACGAGCCGGACAGCCAGCGGATCCAGCGACGCGGGCTGATCCGCCACACAGCGAGCGGCACCGCGAGTGCCAACGTCAGCACCGTGCTCACGGCGACCAGGAGGAGCGTCGTCCAGAGCCCCTGCAGCAGGAAGCCCAGCCAGTCAGCCATCATTTACAGTGCTGGGTCGGCCGCTCGGCGGGCGGCGCGTATTCCGCACCGCCGACGTTCCACTGCTCCAACTGCTTCTGCCACTCACCGGAGTCCACCAGTTCCTGGTAGACCTTGTCGATGGCGTCGGCGAGGCCAGGGTTGTCGCAGTTGACATACTCGTACGTCGCGGACTTCGCGACGTTCGCGGGGAGCGAGAAGTCGCCGTCGGCGAAGGTGTGCAGGGTGAGCTCCGGATGCGACTTGATGATCCCGGGGGCCGTGCCGGTCGAGCCCATGAAGGCGACCACCTGACCACCGAGGACCGCCTGGGACGCCTCGGCGTATGACTGGAACAGCTTGACGTTGTCCTTGCCGTAGAACTTGAAGAGGTACTCGTTGTAGGAGAAGCCGTTCACCGACGCGATCGGCTTGCCCTTGAGGGAGTTCACGTCGTCGTACTGCGTGGTCTTGAGCGTCAGAGCGCCCAGCCGGTCGGTGATGTTCGGCCGGGTGTAGAAGACCTGCTTGGCGCGGTCCTCCGTGTAGTAGATCCCGGTGCCGACATCCGCCCGGCCCTGCCGCACCGACAGGATCTGCGAGGCGAACTCGGTCGGCATCGGCGCCAGTTTCAGGCCGTATTTCTCGGCGACCTTGGTGAGCAGGTACCCCTCGTATCCCTGCAGCGCGCCGGCGTCGCCGGAGGCGATCTTCGGCAGGTAGCTCTCCGAGTAGGTGACCGTGAGGTGGCCGGGCTTGATCACGCGGAACGGCAGGTCGCCGGTATTCCCCGCGTCGTCCGAGCCACCGCAGCCGGCGACCGCGAACAGCACGGCGATCGCGGCCACGGCCGCGACGCCGCGGCGCCGCACGCGGCGACCCAGCAGACTTTGCGTACCCATCAAAGCTTCAACTCCCATAGTTGTACCGTCAGGTTTCTGACGACGTGCGTCAGAGTGCATAGCCGGAGCGCGACAGCGCTTGGAGAAACCGCTGCGTCCGTTCCTGCTGCGGGTGTTCGAAGATCTCGGTCGGGGTGCCGGTCTCGACGATCTCGCCGTGGTCCATGACGACCACCCGGGTGGCCACCTCACGGGCAAAGCGCATCTCGTGCGTGACAACCAGCATGGTCGCGCCGGATCGCGCCAGTTCACGCATGATCTCGAGCACCTCGCCGACCATCTCCGGATCCAGCGCCGAGGTCGGCTCGTCGAAGAGCAGCACCTCCGGCTCCATGGCCAGTGCGCGTGCGATCGATACGCGCTGCGCCTGACCGCCGGAGAGCGTTGCGGGACGTGCCTCGGTGAAGTTGCGCAGACCGACCCGTTCGAGCAGTGCGCGGGCGGTCTCGTTGGCGGCGGCCCGCGTGACGCCCCGAACCTGGATCGGGGCGAGCGCGACGTTGTCGATCGCGGACAGGTGCGGAAACAGCTCGAAACTCTGGAACACCATCGCGGTTCGGGTGCGCAGCCCGCGCAGCGACGCCGCGCGGGCCCGCCCGCCGGGTGCGAGCGGGAAATACCGGGCTCCGCCGACGTGCAGCGCCCCTGCATCCGGGACTTCAAGCAGGTTGCAGCACCGCAGCAGGGTGGACTTTCCCGAGCCGCTGGGCCCGATGATGCAGACGGTCTCGCCCGTTCCGACCGACAACGAGACGTCGTTCAGGGCGACGAACGACCCGTAACACTTGCGGACGCCCTCAAGCGTGATGACCGCCTGCGACTGTTCCATACACTCCCGCCTCATCGCCGGCCCCGTGGGCCAGCGTGCCGCGCCTTCGATTGGCAGGGAGTTTAGGTCAGGTTCAAGGTGTGTGGCCTGACTGAAAGACAGGACACATGGGCTCGACATTCCTAGCATCCGCCGGAACGTGGCGGCATGGTGAGCTATGCCGGCATCGGCATCGACCTCGGCCGACCTGCACTCTGATGGATAGGAGGCAGCGGGGCCGGATCCGTAGGGTTCCTACGATGCCACGGCCTCTCCCGCCTCTTAGCTTGTATCGAGCAGCGGGGGTGCCGCTGCCCGCCACCCGGGGACGGAGGCAAATCATGTCCAATGCACAAGACGCCGCCGGCTGCGATCTGACGGTATTGCGCGCCGACGTGGCCGACCTGCGTATCAGCGACAACAAGATCTTCGAAGGCGGTCAGGTCCGGTCCTGTGACGTCCCGGCGATCGCGTCGTCGGTCACCGCCATGCGCGGTCATCCGGTCCGCTCATCGCTCGTGCGGTTCGAGGCCGGCGCCCGGACCCGGCTGCACACCCATGCCGGCGACCAGATCCTGATCGTGACGCACGGCCAGGGGCACATCGGCCGACCCGGCCGGGACATCCCGGTCGGCGTCGGCGATGTCGTAGTCGTGCCCGCCGGCCTCCTGCACTACCACGGCGCCGGCCCGGACTCGCCGATGGCACACCTGACCCTGCTGTTCGGTGCCGGCACCGAACTGGCCGACGGACACCGGCGTTGGCCTCCCGCCGAAGGAGAATGAACCCTTGAACATGGACGCGCCGACCGGATCCACCCGGGTCGATCCCCTGTTCTTCCGGCGCACCATGGGCCGCTTCCCGACCGGCGTCACGGTCGTCACGACGCGCGACGCCACGGGGCGGCCGTGGGGCATGACCGCCAACTCGTTCACCTCGGTCTCGCTGGCCCCGCCGTTGATCTCCCTCTGCATCGACCGGAAGGCGGGCAGTTTCTCCGCGTTCTCGCAGTGCAGCACGTTCGGGGTCAGCGTCCTGGGCGAAAACCAGCAGGACCTCGCCGTGCGGTTCGCGACGCCGCTCGACGACAAGTTCGGCGGCGTGGCCAAGGTGGAGGAACGGCCCGGGGCGATCCTGCTCAGCGGGGCGGCCGCCGCGTTCGTCTGCACCGTGCACACGCGTGTCGACCTCGGCGACCACGTGATGCTGATCGGCGCCGTAGAGGAATGCTCGCTCGGCCGCAGCGCCCCGCTGGGGTACTGCGACGGCTCCTTCTTCAGCTTGTCCGGCGGGGAGACCCCGCTCGAGGACGACCGGCCCGGGCGACAGATCCTCGTCGGCTGGCTCGTCGAGCACGAGGCCAAGATCCTGCTGTCCCGGGATACCGCCACCGGCGAGTGGCGCCTGCCGGTCGGACCGCTCCAGGGCGGGTCGACCATGTCCGATGCGCTGCGTAGCACCTCCCACGTCCTGATGGGGCAGGTCATCGAGCCGGAGTTCCTGTATTCCGCGATCGACATCAGCGAGTCGGAGACCTGCCACGTGTACCGGGCCAGGCCGGGTGTCCTGCCGCGGCAGACGGCGGACCTGCGCCTGTTCGCCGAGGAGGACATGCCGTGGCGCGAATTGTCCCACTCCTCGATGGAGTCGATCCTCCGCCGGTACTTCGAGGAGCGGGTCAGCGACCGCTTCGGCATTTACCTGAACCTGGGTGCGGCCGGCCGCATTGCGCAGATCGAGCACGAGGTGCCATGGGCCGACCATGCTGGCAATTACGAAAGGTCAGCGAGTTAGTCGTAGAGACCGCACGATCCAACGGCGGAAACCTCCCACAATCTGCCCGAGGATCCAGCGGTCCAGGCCTCATACGCTCACAGGAAAGCTACTAACGCCGGATGCGAGCACCGCACCGGCATTCGCAACGATGGGACCGGCATGGACCTCGGACTTTTCCTCTCGTACCAAGTGAACAACGACGAGCAGTACTCCGACATCTACGACCGCATGCTGGAGTGTGCCGTCGCCGCGGATCGGGCGGGCTTCGCCCGCGTCTGGGTCCCGGAGCATCACCTGGTCCAGTTCCTGCCGGCACCGTCGGCGCTGATCGAGGCCGCCGCCATCGCCCAGCACGTGCGGTGCCGGGTCGGCACGGCCGTGGTGGTGCTGCCGTATCACGCGCCACTCCAGTTGGCCGCCGAAGTGGCGGCCACCGATCACCTCACCAACGGCCGGCTGGACTTCGGCGTGGCGCGTGGCGCCTACAAGTACGAGTTCGACATCTTCGGCATCGACTTCGCGTCCAGCCTCCCGCATTTCATCGAGGTGCTCGACGCGGTGCGCGCCGTCTGGCTCACCGATGACGCGCCCGTCTCGTTCAAGGGCGAGCACGTCAACTTCGACAACGCGTTCGTGTGGCCGCGCCCCCGCCAGCTGCCCCACCCGCCGATCTGGCTCGGCGCCCAGGCGCCGCGGGCCGTCGAGGACGCCGCCGGCCGCGGATACAACGTCCTCAACTCGCTGTTCCTCTGGGACGACGAGCACGCGATGAACGTCGTGGAGGCGTTCAAGCGCGGCCAGGCGAAGGCGGGCCTTGTGGGGCAGACCCAACTCGGCCTGACCCGCTACGCGTTTGTCGTGGACGACGAGGCCGAGGTCGAGCCGCGGCTCCGGGAGATCCTTGAGGGCTGGCGCATCCACCGGCAGCTGCACGACTTCACCCAGAACGCCGACCCGCGCGGCGTAGTCCGGCCGGTGCCCGGCCCCGACGAGCCGACGCTGGACGACCTGCGCCGCATCCTGCTGGTCGGCACCCCTGACCAGGTGCGCGAGAAGATGCGCTTCTACCGCGACGCCGGGGTCGACATCCTCAATCTCAACCTGACGTTCGGCGCCCCGCAGGATCTGACGCTGCGCTCGATCGAACTGTTCGGGCAGCTGGCCGAGTCGCTGCACACCTCCGGGGTCGCGGCCTGATGCCGCCGCATCCGGACCTCCCAGCGCATCTGCTCGGCCGGCTGGTCGTGGGATCCGAGGTCGTCGACGTCGACCGCGACGACCTCGCCGAGAACGTCAGCCCGGCGGCCGACGCCACCTGGCCGGTCGCGGTCGCCTCGCCCGGGCATGCGCTGCGGGCACTGGACGCCGCGGCCTCGGCCCAGCCCGCCTGGGCCCGCACGGCGCTGCCCGATCGGGCTGACGTGGTCCGGGGCTACCGGGCGTTCCTCGACGCCTCGGCCGAGCCCCTGGCCCGGCTCATCGTGCTGGAGAGCGGCAAAACCATCACCGACGCACGCGCGGAGGTGGCGGTCGCCGGGGCGGTCGTCGACGAGCTGCTGGCGTGCGCGCCGGTGGCGCTCGAAGCGCGCGAGGACGGCGATCCGCAGGCGCGGGTCGCCACCCTGCGGGACCCGGTCGGGCCGGTGCTGCTCATCACGCCGTGGAACTTCCCGCTGGCGATGGCCAGCCGCAAGGTCGTCTCCGCGCTGCTCGCCGGCTGCACCTTCATCCTCAAGCCGTCCGAGCGCACCCCGCTGACCGCGATGTACATGGTGGAAGCGCTGCTGAAGGCGGGGTTGCCGGCGGGCGTCGGCTCGGTCATGCCATCGCACCGCTCCGCGGAGATCCTGGCCGCACTCACCGGGGACCGGCGGCTGCGCAAGATCTCGTTCACCGGGTCGACCGCGGTGGGCCGGAAGGTCCTGCAGGCCAGCACCACGCATTTCCAGCGGGTGAGCCTCGAGCTGGGCGGCAACGCGCCGGCGGTCATCTGCCCCGGCGCCGACCTCGAGCAGGCCGTCGGCACGATCTGGAACGCCAAGCTGTTCAACAACGGACAGGCGTGCACCTCACCCAACCGCGTGGTGGTGCCCGAGAGCGCCGCCGCCGACGTCTTCGCGCTGTTCCGCAGCGCCGCGACCGCCGCGACCGCCGACGACCCCTGGGCCGCCTCGTCACGGCTCGGACCCGTGATCAGCCAGGCCGCCGCGGACCGGCTGCGGCGACTGGTCGAGTCGCCGCACGGCGGTGCGGTCGTCACCGGTGGCGTCGCATCCGGGACGCCCGGCGTCGCCGTCGCCCCGACCGTGGTCCTGGCCCCCGACCCGGCCGCCGACATCTGCGTCGAGGAGCTGTTCGGCCCGGTCCTTCCGGTGGTCTGTTACCCCGACGACGACCTCGGCGCCGCGGTGGCGCTGGCGAACGCGACCGACTACGGGCTCGCGTCCTACGTGTTCGGCCCCGCCGACGAGGCCGATCTGGTCGCCGCGGGCCTCGACGTGGGGATGGTGGCCGTCAACCGCGGCAGCGTTTCACACCCCAAGGCCGCCTTCGGTGGGGTGAAGCACTCCGGCTTCGGCCGGGAGAACGGCGTCGACGGGCTCCGCGAATACCTAGAGACCAGGACGGTTCTGCGTCCCGTATCAGCACAGGAGGCGTCCCGGTGAGCATCGCGGCCGGCAGCATGATCGTGTCGTCCCGGCGGATTTTCACGATGGAAGCGGCAGGCACCGTCATCGACGGGTCGGTGGTGATCCGCGACGGCCGGATCAGCGAGGTCGTCCCGGCCGGGGCTGGCCTGCCGGCCGATCTCCCCGTGACCGACGTGGGCAACCGGCCGGTTCTGCCCGGTTTCGTCGACCCGCACGTGCACATCGAGATGGCGGCGGCTGCGATGTGGGGCGCCGTCGACTGCCACACCCCGCCGTGCGGAAGCATCGAGGAACTCGTCGAACAGCTCCGCGCACACGCATACCTGCGCGAGCAGCGCGGCGGGTGGCTGGTCGGCCAGGGCGGGCTCTTCGCCGGCCGGCGCTTCGCCGAACAGCGCCTGCCCACCCGTGTCGATCTCGACCGGGTCAGCACGACGTTTCCCGTCGTGGTGCGCTTCGGCGCGCACGTGACCGTGGTCAACAGTTACGCCCTGCGGCTCATCGACGTCGACGGCCTTCCCGAGACCGGCGACGCCTACATCGGGCGCGACGCCGACGGACGACCGACCGGCGAGCTGCACGAGCTGTTCTACGCCCTGCCGATCCCGGCCATGACCGAGGCCGAACTGGCGGAGGCCATCGAACAGACGGGCGAGCGATACCTGACCCGGTACGGTGTCACGACAGTCGGCGAGATCACCAACACCATGGCCGGCGCACGCCGGCTGGCCGAGGTGGCCGGCACGGACCGGTTGCCGCTCTCGATCGACGCCTTTGTCTGGGCGCCGGGCACGCTGTCGCTTCCGGACCTGTTCGCGCAGCGGCGCGCCGGCCGGCTCGACGACCCGGTCGGCCCCAACTTCCGGTATCGCGGTATCAAGATCTTCGTCGATGGCGGGTTCTCCGCCGCGGGTGCCGCCGTCCTGCGACCCTACGCTCAGCTGCGCGACGGCGAGCCGCAGTCCGGGCGGATGGCGTATACCGTCGATGCCCTCACCGAACTCGTCCGCACCACCGATGAACTCGGCCTGCAGCTCACCGCGCACGTCAACGGCGAGTGGGCACAGCGCGAGCTGTGCCGGGCCGCGGTGGCCGCCCGCGGCGGCGGCACCGACGGCTACCTGCCGGTCCGCCTCGAGCATGCCGGCAACGTCCTCACCGACGACACGACGCTGGACTACTGGCACCGCGCCGGGGCCGTGCCGATCCCCCAGGCCGGGTTCCTCTACACGATGGGCAGCTTCATCCCCCGCTCGATGGGCGACTACGCGTTCCCGGCCCTGTTCCGCTTCCGCGACCTCATCGATCTCGGCTGGCCGGTCTGCTCCAGCTCGGACGGCGCCGGTTCGGAGCTGCTGCAGTTCAACCCGCTCTTCGGCGTGCAGTGCGCGGTGACCCGCCGCTCGTGCATCGGCGAGGTGCTGGGCCCGCAGCAGCGCGTCACGGTCATGGAGGCACTGGCGATGCACACGTCGTCCGCGGCCGCCGCCATGGGCCTCGCCGACCGGGGGACCATCCAGGCCGGCAAGCGGGCCGACCTCGTCGTGCTCGCCGCCGACCCGCGCGACGCCGAGCCGGATGCCATCGCGTCAATCGCCGTGGACAGTGTCACCGTGAACGGCACCGTCGTGCGGCGGTACACGTGATCGCGGAGTTCCGCACCTACGGGTGCGCGGCGACCGACCTCGCCCGGCTCGTCGAACGGTTGCGCGCGGCGGCCGTTCCGGTCCTGCGCGACGCCGGCGCGGAGGTGGTCGGGCCCTGGACGCGGGTGTCGGACAAGGGCGGGGAGCTGTTCTACATCGTGCACTGGCGGGACGCGACGCACATGGAAAACGGTTGGCTAGAGTTCGTCAGGGACCCCCGGTGGATCCAGGCCAGGCAGCATCCGATTCCGATCACGGTCAGCCGGGACATCTGGTCCCCGTGACGGAGGAGCGTGAGCGGATGGATTCGTGGAAGGCGGGTGCCGGCCCGGACTCGGTCGAGCTGCTGCGCAGCCTGCGACGGGTGGCCGCCATCGTCAACTCCGACCTGAAGCTCGACAGCGTCCTGCAGACCGTGGTCGACGCGGTCTGCGACCTGACGTTGTGGCAGATCTGCTGGATCGACGTCGTCGACGTCGCCGCGAACCAGGCCGAGGTGGTCGCGCGGCGCGACAAGCTGGAGTACAGCGCCGCCGGCCGCCAGGTCCGGTGGCTCCTCGACGGGATCCCGGCCCTGGACGCCGTCACCAGCGGTGAGCCGGTCGTCATCGCCGACGCACAGCACCAGCAGCGATACGCGGCGTATGCGACGGACGCCCGCCACCGTGGCTACGTCTGCGGCGTCGTCCTGCCGCTGAGCGCGCAGGACGTCGACGGGCGGCCGATGGTGCTGTGTGTTCAGAGCGATCACCAGCTGACCGACGACCCGCACCAGCTGCCTTTCCTGCGGACGGTCGCCGAACTGGCTTCCCTGGCGGTCCGCAACGCTCGGCAGGCCGCGGCCGCGCAGGCGGCCATGACCACCATGGCCCGAGGCCAGGCCATGCAGGCATCGGTGCTGGACGCGCTGATCAGGGGCCAGAGCTCGGCCCTGGTGTACGACCTCGTGCAGTCCATGACCAGCGAGTCCATGACGATCCTCGACGGCGACGAGCGCGTCGTCTATGGCGGCAGCAGTCCGGACCCCGGGCGGTACGACACCGCCGCATGGGCCGCCATCGCCGGCGACGTCGCCCGGGCCGCCGTCAAGGCTGTCGCGCTGGACGAATACGAGCAAGCCGTGCCGCAGAGCCCGGTCCGCATCGATGCCTTCGACGACCAGGACGTGCGGATCCGCATCACGCGGATCGTCGACGGCACGCAGGCACTGGGCACGGCGGTGTTCCTCCGGACACTGACCGGGTCGGCCGAAACGAACCATCCACCGCTGTCCCAGTTGCGCTCCGCCGTCGCCGCCGTGCTCATGCGCGACCTGATTCGCCACCAGACCGAGCAGGATCTGGGCGTCGGCATCATCGACCCGCTGCTGTCCGGCAAGTGGACCCGCCGCGAGGACCTTCTCGTGCGCGCCTCGTCGCTGGGGCTGCCGCTGGAGCAGCCCATGCACCTGATCGCCGTGCGGGCACAACCGGCGCCGACAGCGTCCGAATGGGAGTCACTGGTCCGGTCACTGCGGGTGATCGTGGGCCAGTGGCAGGGGGCACTGATGGTCCGGGCCGGTGCCGGGCTGGCCGTGCTCGTGCCGGCCGAGTCCGCACCCGAGGGCCAGCGGCTGACCCAGGGCCTCCACACGCTGCGCGCCCGCGCGCAGCAGATCCTCGGCAGACAAGTCACGATCGGCAGAGCCGGTCCGTGCGTCGAACTGGAGCAGTACCCCCGGGCGTGGCGAGAGTGCGAGCTCGCCGTCGAGCTGGCCGAGAAGCTGCAACAGTTCGGGGTGGTCCGTCTCGACGACTTCGGCGCGTACCGGTTCCTGCTCGCCGCGTCGGCCGCCGAGGACGTCGACGACTTCATCAACAAGGTGATCGGCAAGCTGCTCGCATACGACCGTGAGCACCGCACCCAACTACTCGACACGGCGGAGCGGTTCGTTTCGTGCGGCGGGAAGTACCAGGAGACGTCGGTCAAGCTGCACGTCCACGTCAGCACCCTGCGGTACCGGCTGGATCGGGTCACCGAACTGCTCGGGCGCGACCTCAACGACGAGGAGACCCGGTTCGAGCTCATCCTGGCCACGCGGCTGCACCGGCTGAGGTCGGCCGCGCTGAGCACGCCGGCGACCGGGACGCTGCCCCCGGACGAGCGCCCGGCGAGCTGACACGCGGGCGTCGCTGTCGATCCGGCATCGGGTTCCGGCAGGGGTCCGCAACCCGATGTCGTACACCTCCCGCCCGGCGGCGAACGTGTGCATCGTGGCGGCGACGGTCGTGACCCGGTCGCCGGTGACGTACTCGGCCAGGTGATGGGCGTGTGACTCGCCGTCGCGCCGTTCACCAGCCGGGCGACCGCGGCGAAGCTGTCGTCGTTGCCGACCCGGCCGCCCGGCCGGTCGTGGATGAAGGTGTGCGGACCGTCTCCCCGGGCAGCCCGATCGCCGTCGCGTCGACGTCGGTGTCGGCTTCGCGGACGACGACGGCCGCACCGAACGCCCGTTCGTAGAACGCGACCGCCGCTTTCCAGGTCGGCATCACCATCCCGGTGTGGTCCAGACCCTCGATGTTGTCCACCTCTTGCATGTTCACTCTGTCCGCACGGTTGACCGAGCGTGATCGTGTTGCGATCCGTCAGAGAGGTAGAGCGGACAGCGCGTAGGTGTGTGGTCGAGGCCTCCGGTCCGCACCCGCGGGCGACATGGCATGCCAGGGCGCTCTTGCAGCAGTCTGCCCGTGCTACGGTGGAGCCTGTTGCAGTCTTGATTTCCACATACGTTGCCGCGCCCGTGGGTCCCGCACCCTACGGGCGCTGTCAGTATTGCCGGGTTTCCGGAGCAGGGTCATCAAAGCGGCGACGCGGGAGACCACACCGTGTGGCCTCCATCTGCCTTGCGAAGGAGCAGGACATGACCGTCGGCACTGTGAAATGGTTCAATGCGGAGAAGGGCTTCGGCTTCATCACCCCGGATGGCGGTGGTGCCGATGTGTTCGCCCACTACTCCGCGATCTCGGCGGGCGGCTTCCGCAGCCTTGAGGAGAACCAGCGGGTGGAGTTCGACATCACCCAGGGCCAGAAGGGGCCGCAGGCGGCCAACATCCGCACCATCTGAGCCACCCCGTCACACTGAGCGGCGCCCGGCCGGTCCGGTCGACGACCGACCGGCCGGGCTTGCGGAGGCCCACGGCAAACCCACACGCTCCGAGCGCCTCGCGGTCCTGCGAGGCCTCCCCGTCGATGCATGCGTGCAGCCAGGAGGCCGAACCATGTCACCACCGCAGCCGATGCTGCCCACCGTCCGGTCCGGGCACGGCAGCCAGTACGCGCAACTGCTGCGCCTCGTCAAGGCCGCTGGCCTGCTCGACCGGCGGCCCCGCTACTACCGGTGGAAGATGGCCGTCACCGCTGCGCTGTTCCTGGGCGGTTGGGCCGCCTTCGTCGCGATCGGCGACTCCTGGTGGCAACTGGCGACCGCCGCCTTCCTGGCGTTCGTCTTCACCCAGCTCGGATTCCTCGGCCACGACGCCGGACACCGGCAGATGTTCAGCTCACGCCGGGCGAACTACGTCGTGGGTGTCCTGCACGCCAACCTCGCCATCGGCCTCAGCTACGGCTGGTGGATCGACAAGCACAACCGGCACCACGCCCATCCCAACGAGGAGGGCAAGGACCCCGACATCGAGATCGGCGCACTGGCGTTCACGGCCGCCCAGGCCCGCGGCAGGGGCCGGACCGCCGCGGCCGTCTACCGCTATCAGGCGTACCTCTTCTTCCCGCTGTTGCTGCTCGAGGCGCTCAGCCTGCACCTGGCGAGCCTCCGCGCCCTGGCCCGGCGCACGACCCGCCGCCGTGGCTGGGAGACCGCACTGTTCGCCGTCCACACCGTCGGCTACCTGACCGCCGTGTTCGTGGTTCTGTCGCCACTGCAGGCCGTGGTTTTCATCCTGCTCCACCAGGGACTCTTCGGGCTGTACCTCGGCTGCTCCTTCGCGCCGAACCACAAGGGCATGGCGATACTCCACCCGGACGACCGCACCGACTACCTTCGCCGGCAGGTCCTCACGTCGCGTAACGTGCGCGGGCACTGGCTCACCGACTTCATGCTCGGTGGCCTGAACTATCAGATCGAGCACCATCTGTTCCCGAGCATGCCGCGCCCGAACCTGCGCCGGGCCCAGGCCATGGTCAGCCAGTTCTGCCGCACACACGACCTGGCATACTGCCAGACCAGCCTGCTGACGTCCTACGCCCAGGCGTTACGCCACCTGCACGCCGTCGGACGCACTCCGCAGCCGGCCGGCGCCTGAGACCTGGTCGCCCTGACAGGCAACCGTTCACGAACGGCGCTTGTCCTGGTTGGAACCGCAGCCCGGGCACCCCGAAGACGCCGAACGTCACCAAGGTCTCGGTAGGCGCCCCGCCTGGTAGCGCTCAGCGCCCACCGCGGCGAGCGCCCGGCCGAGCCCGGGCGGAAAAGACCGCCGCACCGGATCGCGCCGGTGCGGACCGTGTCGAGGCCGCCTGTGCCGGCGTGCCGCCGCCTCGGCCCCGGCCGCCCCGGACGGCCTGCGCCTCGTGCCGAGGGCCGGCCGATTCCGGCGCCGGCTGCGGGACCATCGTCCGCTCTCCCGGGGCGAGGGTGCGCAGCAGTGCGTCGCCCGGGCGTAGCCGGGTGGTGGTCGCCGAGATGCCGGCCTTGCGGGTCAGCTCCCGGACCTCGGGTGCCTGCCCGTCGGTCATCAGCGTGACGACTGTCCCGGCCGCGCCGGCCCGGGCGGTGCGGCCCGAGCGGTGCAGATACGCCTTGTGCTCCGCCGGCGGATCCGCGTGCACGACCAGGGCCACGTCCTCGACGTCGATGCCCCGGGCGGCGATGTCGGTGGCCACCAGCGTGCGCACGTCTCCGTCGGAGAACGCCCGCAGGTTTCGGGTGCGCGCGGCTTGGGCCAGGTTGCCGTGCAGCTCCACGGCGGACACGCCGGCCGCGACCAGCCGGCGGGTGAGCGTCTTCGCGCCTCGCTTGGTGCGCGTGAACACGACGGTCCGGCCCGGCGCGGCGGCCAGCTCGACCAGGACGGCGAACCGGTCCTCGACGTGGACGTGCAGGACGTGGTGCGTCATCGCGGCGACCGGCGAGAGCGTCGAGTCCACGCTGTGCACGACCGGATCGGTGAGGAACTGTCGCACCAGGACGTCGACGCCGGCGTCCAACGTGGCGGAGAACAGCAGACGCTGCCCGCCGCGCGGGGTCTTCTCCAGCAGCCGCCTGACGGTAGGCAGGAAGCCGAGGTCAGCCATGTGGTCGGCCTCGTCGAGCACGGTGATCTCGACAGCGTCCAAGCGCGCGTGGCCCGCCTCGACGTGGTCGGCGAGCCGGCCCGGGCAGGCCACCAGGACGTCGACCCCGGCGCGCAGCCCGGCGACCTGCGGGCCGGCGGCGACGCCGCCGAAGACGGTCATCGTGCGCAGCTTCAGCGCCTGCGCCAGCGGCGCCATCACGGCGTCGATCTGGGCGGCCAGTTCGCGGGTGGGTGCGAGGATCAGCGCCCGGGGCCGCCCGGTCCGCCGTGGCGCGGGGCCGGCGGCCAGGCGCGTCAGCACCGCCAGAACGAAGGCGTAGGTCTTGCCCGAACCGGTGCGGCCCCGGCCGAGCACGTCGCGGCCGGCGAGTGCGTCGGGCAGGGTCGCGGCCTGGATCGGAAACGGCCGATCCACGCCGGTCGCAGCCAGCACTCGGGTGAGCACGCCGGGCACGCCGAGGTCGGCGAAGGTCAGGGAATTGGACGAGGTGGACGAGTTGGACGGGGTGGTCTTGTGCGGGCGGCGTGCCGCCATGAAGGCTCCGAACGTCGAAGGGGACATCCCGCCCGGCGCTGACCATCTCGGCCGCGGCGCGTGGCGTGGGACATCGAACTTGGCCCGCCATGCTGGGCGGCCACAGCGGCAGTCTACCCGAACCCGCTGCCGTGCCCGCTGCCTGCTGACGCACGGTAACCGGAGTGTCGGTGCCGTCCGATCAGGGCGTCACTACCTGCCACCGGCCGCTCCCGGCCATCCACGCCCCGGCCAGGATCTCTGCCGACTGCTGGCCCGGGCACTGGTGGATCTTCGACCGGCCGGCACCGCCGCCGGCCCGGGCCTCGACCTCCCACAACTCGCCATCGGTACGGATGTACACATCGCGACGTCCTCGCACGGTGCTGTCGCCGTTCCACCAATGGCGCTCGATTCTCACCCACTGACCGTATAGCACCAGGCCCGAACACGGAACGTTGACGATCATGCCTTGTCTCGGCGATCGCGCACGGTTGCCGTAGGCTGACCTCATGGCGCAGATCGTCCTGCGTGTACGGCTGATCAGCGGCGACCATCTGGACGTCACATACGAGGACACCGACACCTCCGACGTCAACGACGTGGCCGAGCATGCGATCACCGCCCTCGCCAACGAGTCCGGCATGATCCGCACCCGCCACGGCGACCGGATGATCGTCCTGTACGGTCGCGGCGTGGCGGCCCTCGAGATGGCACCCCGCGGCGCGGTCCTGTAGCGGTACGTTCGTCGAGCCACCGGCCGGCGGAACGTCTACCTGGCAAGCTGCGTGGCGGCGCATCGACAGCGCGAACCCCCGCGCGGGCGGGACTGCCGGCTCATGATGCCGGTGGCCGGTAGGTGATGACCGGGCGCCCGTCGTGCACGGTGACGTCGGCGTCCACGGCGTAGACGTCGGCGAGCAGCTCGGGCGTCAGCACTCCGGCGGGCGGTCCGGAGGCGACCACCCGGCCGTGGCGCAGCACCACCACGAGGTCGCAGAACATCGCGGCCAGGTTGAGGTCGTGCAGCGCGGCGAGGGTGGTGATGCCGCTGCGGCGGACCAGGTGCAGCAGCTGCAGCTGGTGACCGATGTCGAGGTGGTTGGTGGGCTCGTCGAGCAGCAGCAGTTCCGGCTCCTGGGCCAGGGCGCGGGCGAGCTGCACCCGTTGGCGTTCGCCGCCGGACAGCGTCTGCCACCTGCGGCGGGCGTATCCGGCCATGTCGACGCGCTCGAGGGCGTCGGTCGCGGCCGCCCGGTCGGTGTCGCTGTCGGACCAGCGGGAGCGGCGGTGCGGGGTGCGGCCGAGCAGCACCACGTCGAGCGCGGTCAGGTCGAGGTCGGTCTCGGCGTATTGGGCGAGCAGGGCCATCCGCCGTGCCGCGGCGGCGCGCGGCAGCCCTGCCACGTCGTCGCCCGCGACGGTCACGGTCCCGGACCGGGGAGCGATCAGGCCGGCGACGACCCGCAGCAGGGTGGTCTTGCCGGACCCGTTGGGGCCGAGCAGGCCGACCAGGCTGCCGCGCGGCGCCGCGCAGGTCACGCCGTCGAGGAGCCGGGCGGCCGGCACCGACCACGAGACGTCGCGGATGTCGAGCATCAGGCGTCGCCCTCCCGCCGGCGCAGCAGTACCACAAACGCGGGCACCCCGAGCAGGGCGGTCAGCACGCCCACCGGCAGCTCGCGGGGTTCGAACAGGGTCCGGGCGGCGGTGTCCACCCAGATCAGGAAGATCGCCCCGGCGAGGACGACGACCGGCAGCAGCCGCCGGTGGTCGGGGCCGGTGAACAGCCGCGCGGCGTGCGGCAGCATCAGCCCGACGAAGCCGATCGCGCCGCTGATCGCGACCAGCACGGCGGTCAGCAGCGCGGTGGTGACCAGCAGCAGCCACCGGACCCGGCCGACGTCGACGCCGAGGGCGGCGGCGGCCTCTTCGCCGAACGCGAACGCGTTGAGCGCCCGGGCGTGCCACAGGATCACGGCGAACGCCGCCGCGAGCACCGGCGTCGCCCACCCGAGCGCGGTCCAGTCGGCGCGGGCGAGCGAGCCGGACAGCCAGAAGGTGATGCTCTGGGTCGCGTGCGGATCGGCCGCCCAGATGATCGCGAACGAGGTCAACGCGGCGCACAGCTGCGCGACGGCGACACCGGCCAGCACCACCCGCGTCGGCCGCAGGACCGCCCGCCGACCGGCGGCGGCGACCACGACGGCGAACGCGGCGAGCGCCCCCGCGAACGCGCCCCCGGTGAGCGCCGCGACACCCGCGCCCAGGCCGAGGACCAGGACGGCGACGGCGCCGAGCGACGCCCCGGAGGAGACGCCCAACAGGTACGGGTCGGCGAGCGGGTTCCGGGTGACGGTCTGCATGACCGCCCCGCAGGCGGCGAGCCCGGCACCGACCACGGCGGCACCCAGCACCCTCGGTAGCCGCAGCTCCCACACGATGTGGTCACGCAGCAGCGGCACGTCGGCGCTCGTCAGGCCGAGATGGTCGGCGATGACCAGCCACACCGTGCCCAGCGACAGGTCCGCCGGCCCCACGGTCACGGCCGCGCCCACCGACAGCAGCAGACCACCGGCGAGCACGACCACCGCGGCCGCCATGCGTACCGCCCGGACCGGCCGTGCCGGGGCCTCCGCCGGCCGGGTGGCAGCGGCGGTCAGCTGCCCACCCCGCCGACACCCCGGGCAAGGGCCTCGACGGCGAGCACGTTGCGCACGCCTGCGGACGTGGACGAGAAGTCCAGGACGACGTACCGCTTGTCCTTGACCGCGGGCAGGTCTCTGAGCGCCGCGTGCTGCTCGAGGAATGCCCGCTTGGCAGCCGCGGAGTCCCAGCTCGCGTCGACGAGCACGATGACGTCCGGATTGCGCTCGACGACGGTTTCCCAGCTGGTGTCGGCCCAGCTGCCGGCCAGTTCGGCGAAGGTGTTGGTGACCCCGGCCGCGGACATGATCATGGCGGGACCGCCGCAGCAGGCGCCGACGCTGGGCGCGTCGTTGCCCGCGTCCCACCACAACACCTTTTCGCCCTTCACGCCCGCTGACACTTTCGCGATGCGCGCCCGCTGGTCGGCGATCAGCGTCTCGGCCCGCTCCCCCACACCGAAGATCGCGGCGATGTCACGGATCTCGGCGAAGACGTCGTCCATGGTCAGCTTCGCCGGCCGCGTGTTCTTCGAGCAGCCGGCGGCGGAGACGTACGTGTCCACGCCCAGCTTCTGCCAGCCGGCGCGGTCGCCGACCCCCTCGTCGCCGAACGCAGTGGCGAAGGAGGCGTAGACGAAGTCCGGCGCCACCTCGAGCAGCTTCTCCTTCGATGGGTACTCCCCGGCCAGTACCGGCACCTTCGCGTACGCGGCGGCGTACTCGGGCAGGACCCGGTCGTCGAGGTAGGCGGTGCCGGCCATCCGGTCCTGCAGGCCGAGGGCCAGCATGATCTCGGTGGCGGACTGGTTCATCGTCACCGCCCGCGCCGGAGGCTTCGTGATCGTGACCGGCGTGCCGCAGTTGGTGAGTGCGACCGGTCCGGCCGCGGCGGACGCCGTGGTGGCCGGCTTGTCGTCACCGGTCGCGGCGCAGCCGCCGAGCAGGGCGAGCAGAACGGACAGCGGCGCGGTGACGCGCCAGGACACAGGGAACCGCACAGCGGGACCGCCTTCCAGCACCTCGTGGACGGGTCGTGCAGGTGCCGTGGCCGGTCTCCTGGCTGACGGGTGGTGCGCCGGCGGCCGGCCTTCCCAGGCACACGCCCAGTGACCTTGTGGTGGCCTCCAGCATCCCGATCACAGTGGCGAGGGCCGCGCCGGTCTCACACCGGCTTCCCGAACACCACGGCCAGGCCACCCTAACCAACCCGGGCAGCGCCGTCACCATGGCCTGCGCCACGTCATGATCGAAGACGGCGTTGCGTCACGGGGCCGCACGACAAAACCCGGCGAGCATCCGGCACAGCCCGCGGCTCGCGCGGCCTTTCCGGGCGCGGCTGATCGGCCGTTGGTGTTCAGCTCACTGAGACGAGGTGTACCGCGGCGACCGCGACCAGGGAGACGCCGACGAGGGTGATGCCGCCTGCGGCGAGGACCGGGGTTACCCGGGCGGCCCGGCGGAGTGCGGTGTGTGACCGGGCGCTGCGAGTGATGAGGGAGCTTCCGGCGACGGCGAGGACGCCGACGGTGAAGAGTACGACCGCCATGCCGATGCCGAACGTGAGGACGAGCAGCAGGGCGAAGCCGGCGCGGCCGAGGAACAGGCCGGTGGCGAGGATGAGGAAGGCGGCCGGGGACGGGGTGAGCCCGCCGGAGATGCCGAGCAGGAACAGACCCGGACGTTTGGCGCGCTGATGGTGATGGTCATGGTCGTGGCTGTGCCCGTGGTCGTGGCTGTGCCCGTGGTCGTGGCTGTGCCCGTGGTCGTGGCTGTGCCCGTGGTCGTGGCTGTGCCCGTGGTCATGGCCTGCGGCGCGCAGGTGTCGGCGTAGCAGCCACAGACCGGTGGCGAGGACGATCACGCCGGCGGCGATCTGGAGCCACGTGGTGAGTTGCTCCATCCGGACGACGTCGGACAGGGACAGGAACGTCCAGGCGACGCCGATCACGAGCACGGAGACGGTGTGCATCGCGGCGACGGAGCCGCCGAGCCAGGCGGCGTCGCGAATGCGTCCGCGGGAGCCGGCGAGGTACGCGGCGGCGAGGGTTTTGCCGTGTCCGGGGGTTACCGCGTGCCATGCGCCGGCCAGGAAGGCGAGCAGGAAGGCCAGCAGTGATACGCCGGGTGTGTGGATGAGGCCCTGCAGCCGGTCCGAGACGGACGTGGCGTCGGCGATGAGGTCGTTCATGCCGCCGTCCGCCGTCGGTGCAGTCGGCGGGCTACCAGAAAACCGGCGGCCACGGCGATCGCCACCGCGCCGACGACGGTGGCGATCTGTACGGCCGCGCTGCGGCCCAGACCCGCGTCATCGCCTGCGGGTGCGCCGACCGAGGTCCAGTCGTGGGTGTCCTTGTCAGCTTCGTACACCGTGCGCCGGCCGCCGGGTCCGGTGGCGAGAGTGCGGTAGGCGGGATTGAGATCGGTGAGCATGCGCACCGTAACGGTGGCCACGGCGATCGGGCCGGGGCAGGCGTAGTCGGCGATCGCGCCCTTCAGGTCGAGGGCGCGTGGGGGTTCGAGCTCGCCGGCGCACGGCCGTCCGCCGTCGGTGACCGTGATCTGCCGGAGAAGGTAGGCGGCGAACTGCTCGGACGAGGCGAGCACGGCTGGGTCGGTGTATCGGTAGTCGACGCTGCCGTCGGGCTTGACGCGGTCGGGCGGCAGCAGGCCGAGGGACACGCCGAGCAAGGTGAGGTCGTCCGGGCCGCCGACCCGCCAACGCACATGGACGACCTCGGGCCGCTGCTCGTCGAAGGCGATGGCCACGGTCTGCGGGTCGCCGAAGGGATGCGCCGCCGCCGGGGCCGCCACCGCCGTGCCGGACAAGGTCGCGAGCCCGGAGGTGACGCACACGGCCAGCGCGCGGGCGGCGATCAGCCCACGCCATCGTCGATGCCTGTGTAAGGCCAAGGAACACGCTCCTGGCGGTGCCGGTACAGCGAACGGCGCTGAGTCTGCCGAGCTTTGCGAACACGCACAGGCGATGATCGGTGATCTACGTGGAACGCCGGCGTGAACAATGCGCGGCGTGCCCAGGGGCGGTGTGAGTTGATGGTGGGTCAGGTCGCGTCGGTCTCGGCACGGGCGTGCTTTGCGGTCCAGCGGTCCTCGATGCGGCCGACCTTCCAGACCGTGATGGCGACGGCCCAGGCGAGGACAAAGAGGGCGACGATGGCGTAGCCGGCGTAGTCGAGGGAGATGCCGGCGATGGCGGCGATGGGTCCGGTGGTGATGCCGGCCTGGTCGGCGAGGACGCCGATGAGTTCGATGGTGCCGATGATCAGGGCGACGGCGACGGAGATCGACGTGATGGTGATGTTGTAGAAGACCTTACGGACGGGTTTGGCGAAGGCCCAGCCGTAGGCGGCATTCATGAAGACGCCGTCGATGGTGTCCATGAGGCACATGCCGGCGGCGAAAAGGATCGGCAGGACGAGGATGGAGTAGAAGGGCAGGTTGACCGCGGCGGCGCCGCCGGCCAGGACGAGCAGGCCGACCTCGGTGGCGGTGTCGAAGCCGAGACCGAAGAGCACGCCGATGGGGTAGATGTGCCATGGGCGGCGCACGGACTTGGTGAGGCCGCCCAGGATGCGGTACATCATGCCGCGCCTGTTGAGCTGGTCCTCAAGTTGCTGTTCGTCGTTCTGCCCGGTGCCCATCTGGCGGAAGGCGCGGATGATGCCGAGCAGGACGACAAGGTTGAGGATGCCGAGGATCCACAGGAAGAGACCGGAGACCGAGGCGCCGATGACGCCGGTGACGGAGTGCAGTTCGGAGTCGTCGTTCTCGACCTGGCCGGCGAGGGTCTTCACACCGGCGGAGAGCAGGAAGGCCAGCAGGAACACGATGGTGGAGTGGCCGAGGGAGAACCAGAATCCGACGGAGAGCGGTTTACGGTCCTCACCGGTGGCGGTGTTGTCGGCCATGAGCTTGCGGGTGGTGTTGTCGACCGCGGCGATGTGGTCGGCGTCGAAGGCATGACGCAGGCCGAAGGTGTAGGCGAGCAGGCCGACGCCGACGGTGAAGACCGGGTGGTCGCCGCCGAGCTGGAAATGTTTCGGCACGACCAGGCCGTACAGCACGCCGAACCCGACGACGTGCAGCAGGACGATGAAGGCGGTCATTCCGCCGAGGGACCGACAGTCGCGGCGGGTGAGGCTACGGCGGAACCGGGCCAGGCCCGACCCACCAGCCGTGTTCGCGCTGCTGGCCATCTGCACTTCTGCACCGAGGTAGCCCGCTGATACGGCGGAGTCCGCTGACCGAGGAAGAACGGCACGAACTGCACCATGCCGGCGTTGACGAACAGCAGATTCGGATGATCTCCGCGGTCCGCACCCGTCCACCCTACATGCAATCAGATTGCAACTACATATGATATGCAGCTATGCCGACGACCAGAGGTACCGCCCGGCCGATCACCCACTACGGGGAGCCGGTGCTGCACCACCGCTGCGCTGACGTGACCACCTTCGACCGGGCCCTGGCCGAGTTGATCGACGACATGTTCGCCTCGATGTACGCCGCCGAGGGGGTGGGCCTGGCCGCCAACCAGATCGGGGTCGACCTGCGGGTGTTCGTCTACGACTGCCCGGACACCGACGGCACCCGGCACGTCGGACACGTGGTCAACCCGGTGCTGCGGGCGGGCACGGCGCTGGCCGGGGTCACCGACGACAGCGAGGGCTGCCTGTCCGTGCCCGGCCCGCGCGCCGAGTTGCCGCGCGCCGCGCTCGCCACGGTCACCGGCGTCGACCTGCACGGCGCCCCGGTGACCGTGACCGGCACCGGCTACTTCGCCCGCTGCCTGCAGCACGAGTCCGATCACCTCGACGGCGTGGTGTACGTCGACCGGCTGCCGGCCGAACAGCGCGAGCGGCTGCTGCGCGAGGCCGGACTGCGAGGCTGAGCGCGATGCCGCTGGTCCTGGGCATCGAGACCTCATGCGACGAGACCGGCGTCGGGCTGGTCCGCGACGGGCAACTGCTCGGCGACGCCCTCGCCTCGAGCATGGACGAGCACGCCCGGTTCGGGGGCGTGGTCCCCGAAATCGCCGCCCGGGCCCACCTGCACGCCCTCCGGCCGATGGTCGAACACGCGCTGGACCGCGCCGGCGTCGCGCTCGGCGACGTGGACGCGATCGCCGTCACCGCCGGCCCCGGCCTGGCCACGGCGGTGCAGATCGGGCTCGCCGCAGGCAAGGCCTACGCCCTGGCGCTCGGTGTGCCGCTCTACGGCGTGCACCACCTGGCCGGGCACGCCGCCGTCGACGTCCTGGAGCACGGGCCGCTGCCGCAGCGGTGTGTCGCCCTGATCGTCTCGGGCGGGCACACGTCGCTGCTCCTGCTCGGCGACCTCGCCCGGGATCCGATCGCGCACCTCGGCGACACCGCCGACGATGCCGCCGGCGAGGCGTTCGACAAGGTCGCCCGACTGCTCGGCCTGCCCTATCCGGGCGGGCCCGCGATCGACCGGGCAGCCCGCACCGGCGACCCCTCGGCGGTGCGGTTCCCCCGCCCGCTGACCGGCCCCACGGACCCGCCCTACCGGTTCTCGTTCTCCGGCCTCAAGACCGCGGTGGCCCGCCACGTCGAGCGGCACCCGGGTCCATTGCCGGTCGCCGACCTCGCCGCATCGTTTCAGGAGGCGGTCGCCGACACCCTGTCCCGCAAGGCCGTCGCCGCCTGCGGCGACCACGGCGTGACCACGTTGCTGCTGGTCGGCGGGGTCGCCGCCAACAGCCGGGTGCGTGCGCTGGTCGCCAAGCGGTGTGCGGCCGCCGGGATCACCCTGCGGGTGCCCAGTCCCAGGCTGTGCACCGACAACGGTGCCATGATCGCCGCCGTCGGCGATCTGCTGGTCCACGCCGGCGCCACCCCGAGCCGCCTGGACCTCGCCGCCGATCCGGCCGCGGTGTTGCGGGGCGCGCTCCTGCACGGCCCCGGAGACTCCAACACCGCTGTGCTCCGGTAACCCGCGGACAGTGCGCCCTCCGGGCCATCGCCGCCGGCACCCGGTCGTGAGCGGTGTTCATCACCCTCCGCTCCCTCTGCCGTAGGCTTCTATTGCAAGATAATGGCAGAAACAAGCCAGTGGCAGAACACCGAGAGGACCGCGAATGGCTGTCTACACGCTGCCCGACATGCCCTACGACTACGGCGCGCTCGAGCCGGCGATGTCCGGGCAGATCCTGGAGCTGCACCACAGCAAGCACCACGCCGCCTACGTCAAGGGCAGCAACGACGCCCTCGACCAGCTCGCCGAGCTGCGCGAGAAGGGTGACTTCGGCGCGCTGGTCGGACTGGAGAAGACCCTGGCGTTCAACCTGTCCGGGCACGTGCTGCACTCGATTTTCTGGAACAACCTCTCCCCCGACGGCGGCGACCGGCCCGACGGCGAGCTCGCCGCCGCGATCGACGAGCACTTCGGCTCGTTCGAGGCGTTCGCCGCCCAGCTGTCCACCGCCACCAAGTCGGTGCAGGGCTCCGGCTGGGGCGTGCTCGCCTGGGAGCCGCTCGGGCGCCGGCTGCTCGTGGAGCAGGTCTACGACCACCACGGCAACGTCGGGCAGGGCACCACCCCGCTGCTCGTCTTCGACGCCTGGGAGCACGCGTACTACCTGCAGTACAAGAACGTCCGCCCCGACTACGTCGACCGGCTCTGGGGCCTGGTCAACTGGGCCGACGTCCGGTCCCGTTTCGCCGCGGCGACCGCAGGCCCGACGCCGGCGTGACCGCCGTGCGGGCGCAGACCGGGCAGACCATGGACGAACTCGTCCGCGAACTCAACCTGCTCGTCGAACACGCACTCGCCACCTCATCCGAACGCCCGTCCGCGCCGTGAACAGCAGGCCAGGCGTGGGTACCGTGGAACGCGATGACCACCACCGCCGACCGCGCCACCCACGCCTGGCAACGGCTCACCGCAGCCGGCGCCCGCCGGACGCTTGCCCGCGGCATGGTGATCGACCTGCTGGCCGCCACGCCCGGGCACCTGTCCATCGGTGAGATCCACCGCACCATCGCCGCGTCCCGGCCCGAGGTGAACGTCTCCACCGTCCACCGCACCATCGCGTTCCTCGTCGAGCTCGGCGTCGTCCACGCCCTGCAATGGCCCGGCGAAGCGCTCTACGGGCTCAACGAACACCCGCACATCCACGCGGTGTGCGAGGACTGCGGCAGCCACACCGAGATCCGCGCCGACACGCTCGCCGCCGCAGTCGCCGAAGCCCGCCGCGGCAGCGATCTCGACCTCGGCCCGGACGGGCTGGCCCTGTTCGGCCGCTGCGCCGACTGCGCAGCGCGGCACCACTAGCCGACCGGCCGCCTCGCCGGCACCGACAACGCGCCGGCCGATGCGGGAACGTAGCGCTCCAGCGCATGCCACAGCACCGGCAGGCCGGCGAGTGCCGCGGCGACGACCTCGTCATGGGTGCGCAGCCACGCGAGATGCCGGGCGGCGTGCACAGCGATCGTGTCGGGGCAGATCTGCGGCGGGCTCGGCGCGGCCGGATCACCCGAATGGGCGATCCGATGCTCCCGCAGCGGCCGCGACCACAGGTCCGGGACGGCGTCGAGAACAGCGGCTTAGGTCAGGATCACCTGCCCCTCGGCATGCCGCCACGACGTCGAGTGCAGAATCGAGAGAGGCGGCGGCGCCCAGCCAGGTTGAGGACCATCGCACTGGGCGCCGCCAGGCCCGGCCGGACCCAGGGCCGGCAGGGCGCTCGCGGGTGAGGCCGCCAGCTCGGCGGCGAGATCATCCGGATGACGACCGGGCGGCACGTCCCGGCTCACCGTGCGGACGTGCAGCGCAGCGTCGCGAGCGCTGAAGATCAGCAGCTCGACGCGGAGCGGCGCCACCGAACGATCCGAACCCACTTTGCAACCATGCCGCTTTTGCCAAGAGTTTGCAACAAGCGAAATCGCGGATGTGACCCTGCGGAGCACCTGCGACCGGAAATGGGCAGATTCCTACCGGTACACGCGCCGCTCGTGACAGGTCAGCGGGCGGAGCCGGCGGAGGCCGCGATGACCGACAGGGCCAGGGTGTCGCCGATCGGGGCACGGCCCGGACCGCCGGCGCGGACCCAGGCGGCGATGTCGTCGGTGACCGCATCGCCGAGCACAAGGCCGAACCAGACCGGCCGGGCGCCCGCCTGTCGCGCCTCAGGCGTGGGGTGTACGACCACGACGTTGGACTGGTCGCAGGTGTCGAGGCAGTCGCTGACCCGGATCCGGTGCGGGGCGGGCAGCGCCCGCCGGAGCCGGTCGATCTGCGCGTCATGGTCGACGCCCGGGTGCTTGCGCGTGCTGCCGCAGCAACAGTCGCGGCACACGGTGACCGTGCATCCGGTGACCGGGACGGGCGTGTTGTCGGTGCCGGTCATGCGGTGAGCCTTTCGGTGCCGGGGACGAGCGGGTCGGTGAACGTGACCGGAGCGTCGAACGCGGTGACTGCGACGCGGCGGCCCGCACAGGATGGAACGCGGCCGCGGCAACAGCGAACGCCGGTCCACTTGCCGGCCGATGTTTGTGCTTCAGGTCACAGCACAGCACGTCACGTCCCGCAGGGCCGGCTCGTCCTTGAAGCCGACGAACCACAAGGGAGGGCTCATGTTCGCCGCTTACGTCACGGTCACCGTTGTCGCCTCGGTCTTCAACGGCATCGCCGCCGTCACCTACCTGATCGGCCACGACTATCCGAAGGCCCAGGCGGACATGAAGCGCGTGCCACGGTCGTGGGTGCCGGTGCTGGGCATGTTGCTGGCGGCCGGCTCCCTGGGGCTGCTCGCCGGGTTCGCCGTACCGTTGCTGGGGACACTCGCCGCCGCCGGTCTCGTGCTGTACTTCCTCGGCGCGCTCGTCGCGCACCTGCGAGTGGGTTCACGCAAGCTCGTGGGATGGGCGGTGTTCTTCTCCACTGCGGTGGCCGCACTGGCCGTGAACCTGGGCTACCACTGGTGAAGATGACGTCCGAACCGCCGTCCCGGTGTGGTGCGGGGTCGGGCCGGCCCGGCGCCGACGCCCACAATCACCCGATGTTCTGCCGGGTGTCGAGCCACAGGCCGGTCAACCGCGTCCGGAAGCCATAGGATCGCCCGGAATCCTCCAGAGGAGCGGGAGCGGCGGATGAGGGTCGGGATCTCCGGGACGCATGGAACCGGGAAGACGACGCTGGTCGAGGCGCTGTGTGCGCACCTACCGGGCCACGTGGCGGCGGACGAACCGTACTACCTGCTCGAAGAGGAGGGATACGAGTTCCGGTTCCCGCCGTCGCTGGAGGATTACCGGGCACTGCTGGCATGCTCGGTGCGGAGCCTGGGCTCGCCGCCGTTACTGTCGGGGGTCGTCTTCGACCGGACGCCGCTGGACTATCTCGCATACATGGCCGCGACTGGTGCGGACCCCTCCGACGAGGCCGATGGCGCAACGCTCCGCCCGGCCTTCGCGAGCCTCGATCTGCTGGTCATCACGCTGATCACGCCCGAGACGGAGCAGATTCTGCCGGCCGCGGAGATGCCCGGGCTTCGTTCGCGAATGCATGACGCGCTGCTGGAGCTGGTCTACGGCGACCCGCTGAATGCCTGGGAAGACACACCGGTGCTGGAGCTGAGCGGGCCGCTTGACGGCCGGCTGGACGCGGTCCTCGCCGCTCTGGACCACGGGTCATCACCGATCACCCCATAGTCTGCGGTAACCGGCTCGCCCGGACCCGCGCCCACGCCGGGCGGCGCACCGACTCAGTGCTCCGGGCCCAGGTGACTGCGTTCGCCCTCGTGGTCGAGGATGCAGAGGATCTCGGCCGGTCCGCCGTGCGCGCCGAACGCATGCGGGACCATGGTGGAGAACTCGGCCGCCTCGTTCGCGCCGACCAGGATCATGCGCTCGCCGAGGCGCAGCTCGATCGTGCCGGAGAGCACGGTGAACCAGTCGCGCCCCGGATGCACCCGCAGGTCTTCCGGCACCTCGCGGGTGACCCGCATCTTGGTGACGGTCTGGTTGCTGTCGCGGGACAGCAGCCAGGTGGTGGTGCCGCGTTCCTCGTTGCAGTGCGGGCGGATCACCACGTCGTCGTCGGCGTCGGACTCGACCAGCTGGTCGAGCGTGGTGCCCAGCACCCGGGCGATCGTGACCATCTGGTCCAGGGCGATGCGCCGGTGGCCGGTCTCGATCCGGCTGAGCGTGGAGGGGCTGATCAGGCAACGGCCGGCCAGCTCGTCCAGCGACCAGCCGCGGGCCACCCGCAGGCCGCGGATCCGCTGCCGGACCAGGGCCTCCAGATCCTTGTCTTGCTTCATACGCAAGATACTATGCCATACGGGCAATGCATGCCTACCGTTGGCGCATGGCACACGACCACATGATCGAGATGCTCGACCTGGACGCACAGGTCCTGCACGAATACTTCCGCGACCTGATCGGCTGGGTCGGCCGCGAGGCCGCCGACCGGCCCCGCGTCGTCGACCTCGGGGCCGGCAGCGGCACCGGCTCCCTTGCGCTCGCCCGGGAACTGCCCGGCTCCGCGGTCACCGCGGTTGACGTGTCCCCGGAGATGCTGGCCCACCTGCGCAGCCGGGCCGACGCCGCCGGGCTGGGCGACCGGATCCGCACCGTCGAGGCCGACCTCGACCAGCCCTGGCCCGACCTCGGGCCGACCGACGTGATCTGGGCCGCCTCCTCGATGCACCACATGGCCGACCCCGCGAAAGCGCTCGCCTCGGCGTTCGGCGCACTGCGGCCGGACGGGCTCCTGGTGATCGCGGAGCTGGAATCGTTCCCCCGATTCCTCGCCGGCACCCCGGACGAGGACGTGGAGCTGCGCGGTCACGCCGAGTCGGCGAAGCGCCGGCACGAGGCGGGCCTACACATGCACGAGAACTGGGGCGACCGGATGAACCACGCCGGGTTCACGTCGGTGACCGAGCGGCACTTCGACATCAACCTGCGGCCGCCGCTGCCCGCGGCCGCCGCGCGGTACGCCGAGATCTCCCTTGGTCGGATGCGCCACGGGCTGGAGGGGCGGCTGCCCGTCGCCGATCTCGCCGCCCTGGAGAAGATCGTCGCGGGCCTGGCCGGCCGCGACGACCTCAGCGTCCGCACCAAACGGACGGTCTGGCTGGCCCGCCGCTGACCGCTTGATCCTCGCCGGCTGCCGCTTCGTTCCGTTCCACGTCCCACTCGGCAGCCTGCCGGCGTCGTCTTGCCTATTTGGCAAGACGCTATGCAATTAGCGCAAGAACCGGGAGTCTCAGAGAATGAATTCCTCCGATTGGCCTTCGCAAGCGCACGCTGCGGACCCCGTGATCCACGACCCGCGCCGGCGTCGCGCGATCCTGATCGCGGTCTGCGTCGCCCTCATGGCCGTCATCGCCTCGGTCTCCGGGCTCAACGTCGCCCAGCAGGAGATCGCCGTCGCCTTTGACGCCTCGCAGAGCACCGTGCTGTGGATCATCAACACCTACACCGTCAGCCTGGCCGCGCTGCTCCTGCCGCTCGGCGCGCTCGGCGACCGGTGGGGCCGCCGGCCGGTGCTGCTCGCGGGCCTGATCGTCTTCGGAGCGGCGAGTGCGGTGGCCGGCCTGGCCGGGTCGTCCGCGGTCATGATCGCGGCGCGTCTGCTCGCCGGTGTGGGTGCCGCGATGATCATGCCGGCCACCTTGGCCGTCATCACCTCGACGTTCCCGAACGAGGAGCGTTCCCGGGCGATCGGCGTGTGGACCGGCGTCGCCGGCGGTGGCGGCATCCTGGGGATGTACCTGTCCGCGATCCTGGTCGACCTGGCGAACTGGCGGTGGCTGTTCGCCCTGCCGGTCGCGCTCGTCGTCGTGGCCGTCGTCATGACGCTGCGATCGGTCCCGAACTCGCGTGAGCATTCCGCGCATGGGTTCGACACGATCGGTTCACTGGCGTCCGTGGTCGCGGTGGTCGGGCTCATCTTCGTCCTGCACGAGGGTCCGGTCCAGGGCTGGACCTCGCCCGTGACGCTGCTGAGCCTGCTCGTCGGCGTCCTCGGCGCCGCCGGCTTCGCGGCCTGGGAACTGCGCCGTCCTGCCCCGCTGCTCGACGTCCGTCTCTTCCGTGAGCGAGGACTTGCCAGCGGCTCCGTGGCACTGCTGGCGGTCTTCGGCGTGCAGGCGGGAATCTTCGTGGTCCTCTTCCCGTACTTCCAGGCGGTGCTCGGCTGGTCCGGACTGCGCTCCACCCTGGCGCTCATGCCGATGGCGCTGATGATGATGCTCGCCTCCGGCCTCGCCCCGCGACTGGCCGCGCGGATCGGCAGCCGCTCGGCGATGGCGTCGGGAATCTTCCTCGGTGGCGTGGGCCTGGCCCTCATGGCCACCTTCGTCTCCGTCGACGGTGGTTACCGCTCGATCCTGCCCGGCATGCTCGCCATGGGCCTCGGCATGGGCCTGACGCAGACCCCTTCCACCGAGGCCATCACCTCCGCGCTGCCGCGTGCGCGTCAAGGCGTCGCGTCCGCCCTCAACGACGTGACCAGGGAGTTCGGTACCGCCCTCGGCGTCGCACTGCTCGGAGCGGTCCTGTCCGCCGGATACCGCAGCGCCATCGACTCCCGGCTCGCCGGCGTTCCCGACGACGCCGCGGACACCGCCCGCGAAGGCGTCGCCAACGCCCTCGCCGCCGTCGACGGAGCCGGCCCTCAGGCGCAGGCACTGATCCGAGCCGCCCAGGAGTCCTTCGTCGACGGCTGGCAACAGGCCATGTGGGCAGGAGTTGCCGTCATGACGATCCTGTTCGTCTACGTTCTCGCGCGAGGTCCCCAGCGCACCCCGTCCGGCACCCCCGCAACCGAAGCGGAACCGGCGAACGACGCTGTCGCCCGATAACGCCTCGGCGGCGGATGTCGAGCGGTGACGGGCCGGCTGTGGTCGTGGCCGCCACCGCGTGATGATAGGCATGTGACGGACGAGATTCTGGCCGACCAGGTCGGTTACTACCGGCGCCGTGCGGGCGAGTACGACGCGACGGCGTATGGGGATGTTGCGGCGGCTCGGGAGCGCATCGCGCGGCTGGTCGCGCGGATGCGTCCGAGCGGACGGGTGTTGGAGATCGCCTGCGGAACCGGCCTGTGGACAGAGGCGCTCGTGGGTGTGGCCGACACGGTCGTGGCGATCGACGCGGCGCCCGAGGCGGTGGCCATCGCTCGTGATCGGGTGCGGTCGGGGAGCGTAACGTTCGAGGTTGCCGACGTGTTTTCGTGGACGACGGACGACCGGTTCGACGTGATCTTCTTCTCGGCCTGGCTCTCTCATGTGCCGATGAGCCGGTTCGACCAGTTCTGGCAGCTGCTGCGGCGTCTCCTGGCCGAGGACGGACGGGTCTTGTTCATCGACGAGCCCGTTAACGTCCGCGCGAAGGAAGCCTATGTCCCGGATGCCGACGAGATCGTCGAACGGCGGCTGCAGGACGGCCGGAAGTTCCGGATCGTGAAGAACTTCGTGGACCCGCAGGCGTTGCGGGACCGGCTGCGGGACATGGGATGGGACTGTCAGATCCACCGGGACGGCAGCGACTGGATTCAGGGCGAGGCGCGTCCGCGCTCGTGACAGTCGTCGTGAACGTCACGGCTGCGCGGGAGCGGGCGCCGGCGACGGTACCGGGTCCTGGTCGTCGTCAACCGTGGACGGAGTGTCCCTCTTCGCGGCGGTCAGCATCGCGCCGCCGATCACCAGGACCGCGCCCACGAGTGTCGCGGGCCCGACCGGCTCGCCGAGCAGCACCGCGCCGAACAGCGTCGACCACAACGGGACGACGTACGTGACCGACGCCGCCACGGTCGGGCCGGCGGCCTGGATGATGCGCAGGTTCATGATGTACGCGACGCCGGTGCCGGCCGCTCCCAGCACGAGGAGCCCGAGGGCCGCCTGCGGGCCGGGCCAGCTGGGCGCGCCGTCGACGAGCGGGGCGACCAGCGCCAGTTGCAGCGTCGCGGTGCCGATCTGCATCACCGACAGCGTCGCCGCCGTCTCCGCCCGGCCGGAGACGAACCGGCGCGTGTACGCGAACCCGGCGCCGTAGCAGAGGGTGCCGCCGAGGCAGGCGAGCGCACCGGGCAGCGGTGCCCCGGCAAGCCCGTCCCAGACGCCGAGCACGACGAGCACACCGACGAACGCCGTCACCAGGCCGACCAGGCGGCGAGCGGTCGGCCGTTCCGCGGGCACCAGGGCCAGCGCGAAGACGAACGTGGTCAGCGGGGTCGTGGCGTTGAACACGCCGGCGAGCACGGTGGTGACCTGCGCCTGCCCGTACGCGAACAGGGCGAATGGCACAGCGTTGAGCAGTGCGGCGACGACGAAGACATGGCCCCATGCGACCGGATCCCGGGACAGGGGCGCCCGCAGGACCAGGCAGCACACCGCCAGGGCCACGGCGCCGAACGCACAGCGCCAGAACGCGAGCCACACCGGCTCGACGCCGGCGGTGACCGCAACCTTGATGAACAGGAAGCTGGCCCCCCAGATCAGGGACAGCAGCAGAAACAGGGGCACCCAGCGGACGTTGCGCATGGACGGATCATGGGTCGGCACCACATCATGAGTCCAACAAGTGGCGTGATCGATGGCATGAGGGTTGCTCATGAACCTGGCACAGCTCCGCGCCTTCGTCGCGGTCCTCGACGACGGCAGCTTCAGCGGCGCCGCGGCGACGCTCGGGATCAGCCAGTCGGCGGTGTCCCACACGATCGCCACGCTCGAGCGGGCCCTCGGCCACCCGGTGCTGACCCGGCAGGGCGGGGTTCGCGCGACCGCCTTCGGCGCGGAGATCGCCGGGCACGCCCGCGCCGCCGTGCGGGCTGCCGCGGCGATCGGGATGCTGGCCGCCCAGCGTGACGGCCGGCCGACCGGCTCGATCAAGCTCGCCGCGCCTCCGACGGTCTGCCAGGGCCTCATGCCGGGGCTGCTCGCACACTGGCGGGACGACCTGCCGGGTGTCGACGTGACGCTGTTCGAGGGCGAGGACGACGAGGTCGCCGACTGGCTCGCCAACCACACCGTCGACCTGGCCGTCGTCGTGGACCCGCCGCCCGGGCCGGGACACGTCCTCGCGGAGGACGCGTTCCACGCGGTCCTGCGCCGCGACCACCCCCTCGCCGGTGAGCCCGCCGTCGGCGTCGCCGACCTGCAGGACGACGCGTTCCTGCTGTCACGCGGCGGCTGTGAGCGGCACGTCCGCGAGGCGCACCGGCGCGGCGGCGTCCCGTTCGCACCGACGCACCGGGTGCGGGAACTGGGCACCCTGTTCGCGATGGTCCGGGCCGGGATCGGTGTGTCGATCGTGCCCGGCCTCGCCGCCGCGATGCTCGACCCGCGCCTGGTGCTGGTGCCACTGCGGCCGATCCTGGCCCGGCGGCTGGTGCTGCGTGGCCCGCTCGACCGGCCGTGGCATCCGGCGGTGACCGCCCTGGTGGAGCACGCCGCGGCGGGAGCGGGGCAGGTCCCGATCGGGTCTCGTGCGGAGGGCCACGCAGCACCTGCGCCAACCGGCACGATGCGGGGTCGCCGCAGGATGTCGAAAGGCTGACGCAACCTCACACACAGCTCGCCCGGGTACCATGACGTGAGGTCGCGTCAGGACGCCTTACGGTCGGCGCCGGTTCGCTTCCGCGTGAAGAGCCCGCGGGTGCCGGTGCCGACGCAAGGCGTGGAGGGCGGTCGCTGATGCCGGCTCGCCTCACAGCGTTGCTGCTGTCACACAAGCGGCCGCCACTCGCGCTCGGACTGATCGTCGCAGCGGTGCTCATCGCGGCGGAGACCGCCGTGCTGTTCCCGCTCAGGGCAGGCTCCGAAGTGGGTGCCAGAAGCGTCGTCTACCTGTGCGGCGTCCTGGTGGTCTCCAGCGTGTGGGGCGTCTGGCTGGGCGTGGTCACGTCGGTGGCCAGCACCGCCGCCTTCAACTACTTCCACGTCGCCCCCTTCGAGGCGTTCAGCTTCAACCCGCGCCAGGACCTGCAGACCGCAGCGATGTTCATCGGAGCGGGGCTGTTCACCAGCTTCGTCACGAACCTGGCCCGGTCCCGCGCCGCCGAGGCGTCCGAGCGGCGCCGGGAGGCAGACCTCGCCGCCGACATGGCGCACCGCATGTTGCGCGCCGACGACGTGCGTTCGACGCTCGGTCCGGTGTCACAGCTGCTCGCGGAGGCGTTCGAGCTGCGGTCCGCGGCCGTCGAGCTCGATGCGGTTGCCGGGGACGAGCGGTGGGTCGCGTTCCCGCTGCGGGACAGCGCGACGCAGGTGGGCACCCTGCTGGTCCCCGCGAACGCCCCCGAACGGACCCTGGAGCGCTTGCGGCACCGGGTGGTGCCGTCGCTGGTGTCGCTGCTGTGCGCGGCACGGGAACGTGAGGAGATCACCGACTCGCTGAAGGCGAGCCGCGAAGAGGCCACCAGGCTCATGGAGGCGTCCACGCTCCTGATGGAGGAGCAGGCCGCGCTGCGGCGGGTGGCGATCCTGGTCGCACGCGGATCCTCACCGCCGGCGGTGTTCAGCACGGTGACCTCGGAACTGTGCCAGCTCCTCGGCCCTTACAGCACGGGCCTCGTCCGCTACGAGCCGGACGGCACGGGCACCCTCCTCGCAGGTCGTCATGAGCCCGGCATGGCCGAGATGCCGGCCGGGACGTGCGTCCGGCTGGAGGGGAACTGCCTTTCCGGGATGATCAAGCGCACCGGTCGCCCGGCCCGGACGACCTACGACAACGCCGAGGGTCCGACCGCCGCGATCCTGCGCGGGTTGGGCATTCGTTCGGGGTTCGGCGTGCCGGTCGTCGTCGAGGGCCGCCTGTGGGGTGCTGCCGTCGTCTCGAGCACGCGGTCCACATCGATACCGGCTGAGGTGGAAGCGCGACTCGCCGACTTCACCGAGTTGGTCGCGACCGCGGTCGCCAACGCCGACAGCCGTGCGCAGCTCACCGCCTCCCGCGCCCGCATCGTCGCCGCCACCGACGAGGCCCGTCGGCGGCTCGAGCGCGACCTGCACGACGGCGCGCAGCAACAGCTCGTGTCGCTCGGTCTCCAACTGGGCACGGTCGAGGCCGCGATACCGCCCGGGCTCGACACGGTGCGGGAGGAACTGGCAGCGGTCGCCACCGGCCTGACCTGCGTCCTCGAGGATCTCCGGGAGATCTCGCGGGGCATCCATCCGGCGATGCTGGCCAGGGGCGGACTGGGCCCGGCGCTGCGGACGCTCGCCCGCCGCAGCACGGTTCCGGTCGACCTCGTCGTGGACATCGACCGGCGGTTGCCCGAGCGGGTCGAGGTGACGGCGTACTACGTCGTGTCCGAAGCACTCACCAACGCCGCCAAGCACGCCCGGGCCACCGTGGTCCACGTTGATGCCGAGGCGGAGGATGCGGTCCTCCGGCTCTCGATCAAGGACGACGGTGTCGGCGGAGCCGGCACCGGCCGAGGGTCCGGACTGATCGGTCTCCAGGACCGCGTCGAGACCCTCGGCGGCCGCATGGACATCGTGAGCCCGACCGGCAACGGCACGGCACTCCTGGTCACGATCCCGATCGACGGCACCTGACCGGTGGCCTGCCTCAGGAGATCCGCACGGCCGCGGCGACGGGTGCCTCAACGCGGTTCGTGTTCGCGGACCGCGGCGTCGTCCGGGGCGGCGACCGTGTGCCGTGCCGGCCGGCGCTCCGGAGCGGAAGCGACGAAGGCCGGGCGCCGGGCGTTGGTGAGCCAGCGCAGTGCCCACTCGACCGGGCCGTAGCGGAACCGGGCCAGCCACAGCGCGCTCACCGCCAACTGGCCGGCGAACACCACCAGGACGAAGGCGAAGAGTGCGAGTGGGGAGAAGGTGCCGGCCAGGCCGACGCCTATGCCGCTGAAGGCGATCAGTCCGGCGACCGACTGTCCCAGGTAGTTGGAGAGGGCCATCCGGCCGGCCGGGGCGAGGGCGCCGCGCACGGCCACCGTGCGCGGGTGGTGCATCAGCCGCAGCAGGATCGCCACATACGCGGCGGCCAGCAACGGTGCGGTCGCGACACTGGCCGCGACGGCGAGGGTGTTGCCGTTGCCGCCGCCGGCGGCGTAGGCCAGCCCGCCGAGCAGCCCGACGGTGAGCCCGGCCCACTGGATCCGGCGCAGCACGGGTTCACCGCCGGTCACCCGGGCCAGCCACTGCCGCCTGCCGGCGACCATGCCGAGCAGGAAGAGGGCCAGTGCGGTCGGACCTTGCAGGGTCACCGCCTGGAGGACGAGCAGCGGCAGCCCGGCGAGGTGCTCGCTGATGTTCGGACCCCAGCCGCCGAGCAGCGCCCGGGTGGCCTGCTCAGCGTTGGCCAGCGCCCGGTCCTCGGTCGGCAGGAACGCCGAACGGTCGACGAACAGGGCACTGGAGAGCAGGCTGAGCAGCACGAGGGCGTAGAGACCGACTGCGATCAGGATCGCCGTGCGGTCCTTGACGTTGCGCAACAGGAGCAGGGCGAGACACGCCACCGCGTACGTGGTGAGGACGTCACCGCCGTACAGGAAGACGGTGTGCAGGGCGCCGATGACAAAGAGGCCGGCGATCCGGCGGAGCATCCTGGCCGAGAAGGCCGCACCCGCCCTGCTCGCCGACGTCATCTGCAGCGTGAAGCTGTATCCGAAGAGGAACGAGAAGAGCACGTAGAACTTCATGTCGATGAAGACGGACGACAACGCGCGGACCGCGTTGTCCAGCCCCGAGCGGAAGTCGGGGTCGGTCACCAGGTTCCCCGGATAGCCGGAGGCCATGAACGTGACGTTGACGGCGAAGATCCCGAGGAGCGCGAAGCCCCGGACCGCGTCGACATCAAGAACACGTTGACTGGAACTCTGCGTACTCACATCAAGCCTCCCCGTGATCTGCGTATGAAGTACAGTGTATGAGGTACAGAGTACAAGGATCTACAGTGAACACAAGACCGGTCGCCGGGAAGGAGCCAGGGCATCGTGGCGGAGCGGGCACTTCCTCCTGTCGTGGCGCGGATGTGGGGCCGCGAGACCGCATCCCGGCACGGGCCCCGGCCGAGCCTCGACGTGGCCGGGATCGTCGCCGCCGCGATCGCGATCGCCGACCGCGACGGGCTGGAGGGGGTCAAGATGAGCAGCGTCGCCGCCGAGGTCGGCGTGGCGACGATGTCCCTCTACCGCTACGTCGGCAGCAAGGACGAGCTTCTGGTCGCGATGGCCGACGCCGCCGCGCCCGAGCCGCCCGCCCTCGACGGGCGACCGTGGCGGGCCTACCTGGCCACCTGGACCAGGGCCAACCGGGACTTCCTGCTCGACCGGCCCTGGCTGCTGGCGCTCACCTCCCGCACTCCGCCCGCCGGGCCCCGGGCGCTGCGCTGGCTCGACCGCGCGCTCGCCGCGCTCGCCGGCACCGGGCTCGGCCACGGCGAACGGATCAACATCGCCACCAGCCTCACCAGCTATGCCGCCAGCCAGGCGACGCTGGTCCACGGCATGACGAGCGCCGCCGAGGCGGCCGCCGGCGACGGTTCGATCGCCGGGCTGGCCGACTACGGCGACATCCTCGGTCAGGTACTCGACCCGGCGGAATATCCGGAGCTGACCGCCGCCGTGCGGGCCGGCGGCTTCGGCGCGGCCGAGGAGTGGACCGACGACGCCGACTTCAACTTCGGGCTCGACCTGCTCCTCGACGGTGTCGAGGCGCTCATCGCCCGCCGGACCTGACCGGGTCGGCCGCCACGCTCGCGAACGCCGGCACCCGCGCCGGCGCGCCGCGCACGGGTCCGCGCGTCGCCGGACCCTACGCGACACGCACTCCCGCGACACGCCGAACGACCACGAGCGGCGCTCCGAAATGATCTCATCATCGATGATTCATGATCTTTAAAACAATTTTCGAAAATGCCGGCAAGTAAATTTCCGAGGGCGATGAAGTAACAGGCAGCCAACATCTGGCGCCATTCATATGCCCGCAACACAGGCTTTACAACCTGGGCATACGTGCGCCGACCGGCGCCGAAAAAGGATAACCGGAATCGCTTTGTGGATTGCCGCACGGCGCCGCGCGCACCTAGCGTGGTGCGGGTTGTCGCACCGCCTCGCCCAACAATCTTGAACGGGAGAAATTCTCGGTGACGCAAACCAACGATGTGGCGCAATGGACAATTCCCGGCCAGTTGCGACTGCGCGCGACGCAGTGGCCCGACACGATCGCGCACCAGACGGCGGGAGCGGCCGAGCTCACCTTCGGCCGGTGGAACGCCGCCTCTGACGCCGCCGCCCGCGGGCTGCAGGCGCGCGGCGTGACGCCCGGATCCCGTGTCCTGCTCAACGTCTCGTCCCGGTACTGGACGGACTACGCCATCGCATGGGCCGGTGTACTCAAGGCGGGCGCCGTCGCCGTGCCGGTGTCCCCGTCCGCGGGGCGCGAGCAGGCCACGGCGGCCTTCCACGCGTCGCGGTCGGTGCTCGTCGTCGGCGACAGCGATCTCGTCGACGCCGAGCGGAGCACCGTGGCCGACCTGCTCGCTGGACAGCCGGACACGCCGCTCGCCGTGCCGGTGTCGCCCACGGACGACGCCGAGATCATCTACACGTCCGGGACCACCGGAGTACCGAAGGGTGTCGTCGCGACGCACGAGAACCTGCTGTTCCCCCTCATGCGCTCCCGGGCGCACCGACCGCGTACCGCGCTGCACGCGCTGCCGCCGGGCACGACCGTCGGCCAGGGCCTGCTCGTACAACCCCTCGGTCCCGGCCCGCACCGCACGCTCACACTGCCGCAGTTCGTCCCGGCGGAGGTCCTCGAGGCCGTCGCCCGCTACCGTCCCACGGACCTGGTGCTCGTGCCCGCGATGGCGATCGCGCTGATCTCCGCCGGTGCGCGGCAGCGGTACGACCTGAGCAGCGTCGAACAGGTCCGCACCACCAGCGCCCCGATCCACCCGGCCACGTTGCAGGCCCTCGCCGAACTCTTCCCGACGGCCCGCATCCGCAACGTCTACTCGACGACCGAGTGCTGGCCGCGCCGGATGGCCACCGACTACGACCGTAACCGGCCCCGTTCGCTCGGCCGGCCCGCGGCGGGCTCCGAGGTGCGCATCGTCCTGCCGGACGGCGGCGTGGCCCCGCCCGGCGTGGCCGGCGACGTCCAGTTGCGCAGCGACGCGCCGCAGCGCCGGTACGACGGCGAGACCGCGGACTCGGCGGTGTTCCTCGACGGCGGGTGGACCCGGACCGGGGACATCGGCATCGTCGACACCGAGGGCTACTTCTATCTGGTCGACCGCAACCCCGACCTCGTCAACACCGGCGGGCTCAACGTGTCCACATTGGACGTCGAGGCGTCGCTGATGGAGTTCCCGGGCGTCGTGGAGGCCGCGGTGTGCGGCGTGCCGCATCCCGTGCTCACCGAGTGCGTCATGGCCGCCGTGCGGGCGCGACCCGGCCTGGACGTCGCCGCCCTGCAGGAGTTCGCCCGCGAGCGGCAGGGCGCCGCCGCACCGCTGCGGATCGTGGTGGTCGACGACATGCCGCGCAACATGATCGGCAAGGTCGACAAGCGGCAGCTCCGCAAGGATCTGGAGCAGTACGTAGGTGCGCGACCCTACGAGCCGCCGCGGACGCCGACGGAGGTCCGGGCCGCCGAGCTGTGGTCGGTGGCGCTCGATCTCGACCAGATCTCCGCGAGCGACGACTTCCTGCAGCTCGGCGGGGCGTCCCTGGCGGCGATGGAGGTGATCAGCGAGCTGTCGGAGGAGCTCGGCCGCAAGGTCACGGTCCGGGACCTGCTCGACAGCACCAGCCTGCGGGAGTTCGCCGCGCGAGTGGACGCCGCGCCCGCGGCGGGCGGCGGGGTTCTTCCGGCTCTTGAAGGTAGGACCGCGTGAGCACGGGAACGTTCGCGGCGACCCCGACGGTGACCGCTCCGGTGTCGTACTGCCAGGAGTCGTTCCTGGTCGCCGACGAATCGGCGGTGAACGTGCCGTCCGTCGTGGCGCTGCCCGGGCCGGTACCGGTCGAGCGCGTGCGGCAACTCCTCGACGAACTGGTGGCACGGCACGGCGCGCTCCGCACCGAACTGACCCGCGGGGCCGGTCCCGGCTCGCCACCCGGCCAGCGCGTGGCCGGCACGGGCCGGCTGGACCTCGTGTACGAGCAGCACGACGGCAGCGTCCGTGAGCTCCTCCCCCGGTGGCTGCTCGCCGGCTCGGAGCGGCCGTTCCGGCTCCTGGACGGCCCGCTCGCCCGCGCCGAACTGCACGCCGCGGGTGGCCGGCACGTCCTCGTGCTCTGGCTGCACCACACCATCTCCGACCTCAGCACCAGCCAGGTGCTCGCCGACGAGGCCGCCCGGCTGTGGCGGGGTGAGCGGCTGCCCCGCCCGGTGACCCACATGGCGGACTTCGCCCGGCAGGAGCGCGCCGCGCGACCGACCGCGGCCCAATGGCGGTACTGGGAGCAGGCCCTGACCGGGGCCGACGACACGTTCGGCCTGCCGTATCCGGCCGCCGGCCACCTCATGGACCGCCCGGCCCTGCCCGTGCTGCCGGCCGGCGTGGTCACCGCGCTGCAGCGGCTCGCCGCCACCGTGCGGACGACGATGACCGCGGTGCTCGCGGCGGCGACCGTCGCGGCGCACCTCGAGACGGCACGGGCCGAGCGGGTCGTGATCGGGCTGACGGTCGGCAACCGCGACCAGCCGCACCTGCGCTCGGTGGTGGGGTGCCTGGCCGACCAGCTGCCGCTGGTGGTGGACATCACGGGCCGGCCGACCTTCCGCGGCCTGGTCGGCCGGGTCCGCGAGGCGCTGCTCGACGCGTACGAGCACCGGCTGCCGCTGGGCCGGCTGGTGGAGCTGCTGGACCGCAGGCAGGCGCCGGTCTTCGCGGTGAACCTCAACTTCCTGCCGCCGCCGGCAAGGCCCGCGGCACCGGCAGCGGCCGACGACGACCTGACCCTGCCGTACGGCATCGCCAAGTCACGGCCCGACGCGTGGTGGCTCGGCGACGCGACCCTCGCCTACCGGCCCCGGATCGATCACGGCCGCCTGGCCGGCGAGGTGGAGGGCGACGGCCACCTGCACGGGTCCGCGCAGGTGCGCCGGTGGGCCGAGCGGTTCAGCGGCCTGCTGGAGCGGGCCGCCCGCGAGCCCGACCGCGACGTGGCCGCGCTCATGGCCGACCTCTGAACACTGTCCGTCTGTGGGAAGGAGACACTGGTGACGACCCTGACACTGGCTGAACCGGCGCGGCTGCCCACCAGCTACTACCAGCGGGACTGGGTGCGTGCCTGCGTCGCGGGCCGTTCGCACTTCAGCCTGCCGATCGCCTGGGACGTCGACGGCCCGCTCGACGCCGAAGCGGTGCGCGTCGCGCTGGCCCACCTCACCGACCGGCACGCCGCGCTGCGCACCGGGTTCCGGATGCGCACCGGCGGCACCGATCCCGACGTGGACCAGATCGTCCAGCCGTCGGTCGACGTCGACCTGAAGGTCGCGGACCTCGGCGGTACGCCGGATCCGGACGGGGCCGCGGACGCGCACATCGTCGCCGAGGCGCAGCGGGCCCGGGCGCTGGAGCACCCGCCGTTGTGGCACGGCTCGCTGCTGCGCCTCGGTCCGGACCGCTGGGTGCTGGCGCTGTTCATGCATCACCTCATCTTCGACGGCTGGTCGCACGGGGTGCTGCACGACGAGCTGGTCCGCTGCTACCGGGCCGCGGCGGAGGGGCGGGCACCACGCCTGCCGCGGCTGTCGCTGCACCTGGGCGACCACACGGCGGCGGAACGCGGGCGGCGGGACGCCGGTCACGAGCAGTGGTGGCGCGAGCGCCTGCGCGACCTGCCGCCGCTGGCCCCGCTGCCGCCCGTCGGCGGCAGGTTCGTCTCCGCCCCGATCGCGCCGTTGCCCGCCCGCGCGGCCGACGCGCTGCGCCGTCTCGCCGCCGACCACGGCGGCGGTCTCAACACCGCGCTGCTCGCCACGCTGCTGCTGACCCGGCGCCCGCGGTCCGGCGACGACCAGGTGATCGGCGTGACCCGCGCCGGCCGCGACCGGCCGGGGTCGCAGCGGGTCGTCGGCCCGCTGCTCGACCACCTCCCGCTGCGGGTCGACGTGTCCCGGTCGGCGCACTTCGGGAAGCTCGTCGCCGACGTCGCCCAGGCGTACCGGGAGGCGCTCGCCCACCAGCTCCCGCTCGGCCGGATCCGCCAGGTGGTCCCCGACGACCTGACCGTGCGCCGGCAGCGGCTCTTCGACACCCGGTACAACTACCTGCCGGCGGCCGCGCCGCTCGCCGCGACGCTCGCCGCGCCGGGTGGCCGGACGGTCCGGATCGCCGCCCGGCCGGTCGATCCGCTGCGCCTGTCGCCGCGCCACACCGAGGACCACCCGGAGGTGCTGCCGCTGTCGTACAACCTGCGACTCGGTCCCGACGGCGCGCTCGGCGGCGAGGTGTGCGGGCACGACGGGCTGTACCCGCACGACCGGCTGGCGGCGGTCGCGGACGAGTTCACCGGCGCCCTCGCCGAGGTCGCCGCGGCGGCGCTGGCGGGCCGGTGGTGACGACACCGGCCCGGACCGCACCGGCGGCACCGGCGGAGCTGACGGCGCTGACGGCGCTGACGGCCGGACGGCGGCGGGCCACCGTGTTCATGGCGTGTGTGGCGAACTTCGTCGTGCTCACCGACGCGACGATCGTCAACGTGGCGCTGCCGGTGATGCGGCACGACCTGCGGATCGACCCGGCGCAGCTGCCCTGGGTCGTCGACAGCTACACCCTCGTGTTCGGCGGCTGCCTGTTCCTCGGCGGGCTCGTCGCGGACCGGGCCGGGCCCAGGGTGCCGTTCGTCGCCGGCATGGCGCTGTTCACCGCGGGTTGTGTGCTGTGCGGGCTCGCCGGGGACGCCGGCGCCCTGTTCGCCGGGCGGGCGGTGCAGGGCGCCGGCGGGGCGCTGTTCAGCCCGGCCGCACTCGCGGTGGCGACGGCGGCGACCCGGTCCGCGGCCGAGCGGGCCCGGGTGCTGGCGGTGTGGGGTGCGGCCGGCGCCGCCGCCGTGGCCATCGGCCCGGTGCTCGGCGGGCTCGGCACCGCGCTGCTCGGCTGGACCTCGCTGTTCTGGCTCCCCGCGCTGGTGTGCGCGGCGACCGCGCTCGCCGCGGTACGGCTCCTGCGGTCCGGCACCGGGCCGGCGCCCGGCGCCGGGGCACCGGACCGGTCCCCGTTCCCGGCCCGGCGGGTCGCGGCCGCGTGTGCGGCGACGGCGCTCTCCTGCGGGGCGCTGGTGGGAGTGAGCTACGCGAGCACCCTGTGGCTGCAGGAGGTGCTCCGCTTCGACGCGGTCACCGCCGGCCTGTTGCTGCTGCCGCTGAGCCTGGGGATCGTGGCCGGCTCGGCGGCGGCGCCACCGCTGCTGCGGCGGGTCGCGCCGTGGCGCCTCGCCGTGGCCGGCTCGACGGTCACGGCCGGGGGCATCCTGGCCCTGGTCCCGATGACCGCGCAGGCACCCGCGGTGTGGCCGGTCGCGGCCCTCGGCGTGCTGGCGTTCGGCTTCGGCGCGCAGTCGGTGCCGGTGACGCTGGCGGCCACGGCGGTGCCGCGACGGGCCGGGCTGGCCACCGCCGGCTATCAGACGGCGGGCCAGCTCGGCGGCGGGGCGGGTCTTGCCGTGCTGGCCGCGCTCGCGGTCGCGACGGCCGGGGCCGCGCCCGCCGGCGCCGGGACGATCCCGGGGTACCGGGTGTTCTTCACCGGGGCCGCGCTGGCGGCGGTCGCCGCGGCGGTGCTCTGCGCCCGGATCCGGGATCCGGCGGCCCGGTCAGAAATCCCACCGGTGGCGCAGGACCTCCGCCCCGTCGACGGTGACCCGGGCGTCGGCGCTGCCGGCCTCCGGGGTCAGCCGCAGCCGGACGGTCGTGCGGACCCGCTCGCCGGTGGACAGCACGGCGGTCGTGTCGGCCGTGCCCTCGACCCGCGTCACGGCTGACGCCTCCCGGTCCGTGCCGGCCGAGACGCGGTTGGCGGCGTCCACCCGCACACCGCCGCTCGGCAGGACCGCGCTGGTCTCGTCGCCCAGCATCACGGTCACCCGGTCCCGTGCCGGCTCGCGGGTGATCTCCCACAGCGGGCGGTGCGCCAGCCACGGCGTCCCGGCGCCGGGACGCGCCGGGGCCGGCACCGACACCGGCTTGCCGGCACCGGCGGGCGCCACCGGCACCGTGAGGCCGACGCGGCCGACCCGCAGCGTCCCGCCGTCGCGTGCCGGCCAGAGCCGCGGGAATGTGCTCTCGCTCACCACGACGCGCAGCGCGTGACCGGGCGGCAGCTCGTGGCAGGCGGGGTCCAGCGTGACCCGCAGCGCCGACCGGTCGGCCGGCACGTCGGCCAGAATTCCGCCGGTGATCAGGACCGACCGGCCGGCGGGGTCCACGTCGGTCAGCTTGACCACGACCCGCCGCACCGCCGACCAGGTCAGGTCGAGCGTGACCACCGGCCGGCCGAGCAGGAGCAGCGGTTCACGGACCGGCTCTCCCGTGACGGTGACCGCACGGGTGTCGTCGTCGTGCTGGTCGAGGACGCGTCCGGCATCGCCGGCCGGGATGCCCCACGTGCCGCTGAGGACGCCCACGGTCGCGTCCGGCGCGGCGGCCGCCCCGGCCCCGGCCGCGACCGGCATGACCTCCTGCGGCACGCCTTCCGGCGGCCAGGTGTCGAAGTCGCGCCAGCCGGCACCGGGAAGGTCGGTGCCGGGGACGTGGAGCGTCACCGGCGGTTCGGTGTCCACGCCGTTCGCCTCGCCGGCCAGCCACCGCCGCCACCAGCGCACCGCCACCGGGACGGCCTCGTCCGGGATCGTGTGCGACCACGGGCCGACCAGGAGCTTCCGTGCGCCGCCGAGCCGCTCGAAGGTGCGCAGCGACCCGTCGCAGAACATGTCGCGCCATCCCGCCACGCACAGCACCGGCACGGTGATCGCGGTGGCGTCGACCACCCGGTCACGCCACCGCGGGTCGCCGGCCGGGTGACGGTACAGGTCGGTGAGATACGGCTCGGCGGTCGCGACCCGCCGCCGCCAGCGCCGCTGCTCGTCCGCGGCGTGGAAGTCCCCGAGCGGCGGCAGCACCAGGTTGTGCAGTGTGGTCAGGCCCCAACTCGCGAGGGCCGTGAAACAGCCGGGAGCCCCGCCCGGATGCACGAAGTCCCGCTCCGGGTCGAGCATGCCCAGCACGGACACCACCGCTCGCAGCCCGGGCGGGCGGCGGCTCGCCGTCCGCAGTGCGAGGAGGGCGCCGTAGGAATACCCCCACATGCCGACCGCGCCGGTGGACCAGGGCTGCCCGGCGGCCCAGCGGACGAGGTCGGCGCCGTCGTCGGCCTCGGCAGGGTCGAACGGCGGCCGGGCGACACCGTCGGACGAGCCGAGCCCGAGCGGGTCGGCGAGCACGCAGGCGATGCCGGCGGCGGCGAACTCGTGCATCGCGGCGCGGACCCCGACGCCGCCGAGTGCGTCCTTCCGGTACGGCAGGAGGCACACCACCACCGGGGTGGGTCCGCCGGCCCGGGGCAGGAACAGGTCCGCGGACAGCGTCACCCCGGGCGTCGCCGTGGGCACCCGGACGTCGTGGCGCACCACGACCTCGTACTGCTGTGGGCTCATCATCGTGTCAGCTCGAGTCGCGAACGATCAGGCGCAGGCCCAGCATGACGTGCTGCACCGGTGCCGACGGGTCCGCGATGCGCTCCGCCAGCAGCCGGGTGCCGATCCGGCCGGACTCCTCGAACGGCTGGCTCACCGTCGTCAGGCCGGCCGCCTCGGCGACGCTGCCGTCGTCGAAGCCCGCGACGGCGAGGTCGTCGGGCACGCGCAGGCCCTGCCTGCGGGCCTCCAGCACCAGGCCGGCGGCGAGCAGGTCGTGATGGGCGAAGACGGCGGTCGGCGCCGGCCGGAGCGCGAGCACGTCGCGGAGTGCCTTGCGGCTGCTCACGATGTCGTTGCCGGTGAGAACCGTCGGCACCTCGGCGGCGTTGATGCCGGCGTCGGCGAGGACCCGCAGGAAGCCGCGGTTGCGCCGCTGGCCCTGGGAGAGGAACGCGTGGGACTCCTGCGGCTCCTGGAGGAACGCGAACGACGTGTGGCCGCGTTGCAGCAGGTGCCGGGCCAGCATCGCGCCGCCCTCCTCGTCGTCGATGGTGACGGTGGACAGCTCCGGCCGGGAGCTGTCCACGAGCACCGTCGGCAGCCCCCGTCCGGTCAAATGCTCGGCGAGCGCGTCGTCGAGCGGCAGGCCCATGATGAGCAGGCCGTCGAGCCGCCCCGTGACCGGCAGCGTGCGCAGCAGCGGCGACACGCTGGCCGCGGCCGACTCGTGGTCGTAGACCACCACGTCGCGGTTCGTGCCGTCCGACTCGGCCAGCACGCCCATGAGCCGGCGGCGGAACGAGTCGTAGGAGGTGAACGGGGCGAGCACGCCGATGCGGCCGACACCGCGCCGGGCCTGGCTCACCGCGACACCCTTGGGGACGTACTGCAACTCCTCGATCGCGCGTAGGACCCGATCGCGCGTCTTGGCGTTCACCCGGTTGGGCCGGTTGATCGTCTGCGAGACGGTGGAGATGCTCACCTTCGCGTGGGCGGCCACGTCGTAGATCGTGACGGCGTCAGACACGGCTGTGTTCCCCCTGTCCGGAGCGCTCGGGGCTGCCGTCCGGCGCGGCCGCTGTCGTGACCGGCGGCAGTGACCGTGCCGCCGCACGGCGGCGGCGCTGCTCGACCGGGTCGGGCACGGGCGCCGCGGCGAGCAGCGCCTGCGTGTAGGGGTGTTGCGGCTCTCCGGTCACGCGAGCCGCCGGGCCGGTTTCCATCACCCGGCCACGGTAGAGCACGACCACCCGGTCGGCGACGTGCCGGATGAGCGCCAGGTCGTGGGTGATGAAGAGGTACCCGATGCCGGACTCACGCTGCAGTCGCCGCAGCAGGTTGAGCACCTGCGCCTGGATCGAGAGGTCCAGGGCGCTGGTGGGCTCGTCGCACACGATCAGGCGCGGCCCGGCGACGAGGGCCCGGGCGATCGCGATGCGCTGGCGCTGGCCGCCGGAGAACTCGTCGGGGTACCGGTCGGTGGCGTCCGCCGGCAGGCCGACCCGGTCCAGGACCTCGGCGATCCGCTCGCCGGCCGCCGCGCCGGCACGCCCGTGTGCCAGCAGCGGCTCGATCAGTGTCTGCCGGATGGTCCGGGACGGGTTCAGTGACCCGTACGGATCCTGGAAGATCGGCTGGATGTGCCGGGTCAGCATGCGCCGCCGGCGCCGCCCGGCCGCCGTGATGTCCTCGCCGTCGAAGCGGACCGTGCCGGCCGTCGCCGGGACGAGGCCTAGCACCACGTTGCCGATCGTCGACTTGCCCGAGCCGCTCTCCCCCACCAGCGCGACCGTCTCGCCCGGCGCTACCGCCAGGCTGACGTCGCTGACCGCGTCCGGGATCCGGCGCCGGCCGCGGCCGTAGTTCACGGTCAGGCCCCGCAGTTCCAGCAGTGTGTCGTTCATCGCTTCACCACCTCGTCCGCTCGGATGCACCGGGCCACCCGGCCATCGGACATGACCGTCAGCGGGATGCGCCCGATGGCGCAGTCGTCCACCGCGACGCCGCACCGTGGGCGGAACCGGCAGCCGGGTGACCACTGCCGGGGCGAAGGGACGGTCCCGGCGATGGTCGGCAGGTCCTGCCCGGCCTCCGCGAGGTGCGGATCGGCGGCGAGCAGGCTCCGTGTGTACGGGTGTCGCGCGCCGGTGTACAGGTCCGCGACCCCGGCCTGCTCGACGACCTCCCCCGCGTACACGACCACCGCCCGGTCACACAGGTCGGCCAGCACGCCCCAGTCGTGCGTGACCAGGATGACCGCCATGCCGAGGCGCCGCTGCAGATCGCGCAGCAGGGCGAGGATCTCCGCCTGGACGGTGACGTCCAGCGCGGTGGTGGGCTCGTCGGCGACGAGCAGGCTCGGCTTGCCGGCCAGCGCGAGCGCGATGACGACCCGCTGGGCCATCCCGCCGGACAGCTCGTGCGGATACCGCCGCGCGACCCGCTCGGGTTCGGGCAGCCGTACGGTGCGCAGCAGCTCGATCGCCTCCCGGGCGGCCTGCCGCCGGCTCATCGGGGTGTGCCGGCGGATCACCTCGGCGACCTGGCTGCCGACCCGGAACGCGGGATCCAGGCTGCTCGACGGCTCCTGCGACACCAGCGCGATCCGGCAGCCCCGGACGCGGCCGAACCCGCGTTCGTCGAGCCGGGTCAGCTCCACGGCCGGCCCGGAATCGGCGTGGAGGGTGGCGGCGCCCGCGGTCACCGCGCCGCCGGCCGGGAGCAGGCCGAGCAGGCTGCGGGCGATCATCGTCTTGCCGGAACCGGACTCGCCGATCACCCCGACGCACTCGCCCGGCGCGACCGTGAAGCTGACGTCGCGCACGACGGTGACCGGGCCGTCCGGTCCGGGGAACCCGATGGTGAGGCCGTCCACCGACAGCAGCGGCGCGGGCCCCTCCGCCGGCCGCGGCGGGACGGCCGGCGCGGTGGACCGCACCGGGCGCAACGGAGCCGCCGGCGCGCGGTGGCCGGCGGTGGCGTCCCGGATCGCGTCGCCGAACAGGCCGAGCGCCAGGACCGTCAGCGTGAGCAGCGCCCCGGTGGGGATCGCGAGCCACAGGTCCTGGCTGGTGACCTGGGCCGCCTGCGCGATCATGTTGCCCCAGCTCGGGCCCTCGGTCTCGGGGGCGCTGAGCCCGAGGAACGACAGCGCTCCCTGCACCAGCACCGCCGTGGCGGCGAACAGCGAGACCTGCACGAGGATCGGGCCGGTGAGCCGGGGCAGGACGTGCCGGGTCATGATGCGTACCTCACCCAGGCCGGACAGGCGGGCGGCACGCACGTACAACTCCTGTTTCACGCTCATGGTGACCCCGCGCGTGACCCGCAGCAGCATCGGGGCGGAGATGACACCCAGGACGACCATGGTGGCGGCCGTGTTGCCCGGGAAGACCGCGAGCACCATCAGCAGCATGATGATGCCCGGCAGGGCGAGCAGCAGGTCGGCCAGCCACGAGATCGCGCGGTCGGCCCAGCCGCCCAGGTATCCGGCCGTCACGCCGAGCGTCACGCCGAGCACGACGAACACCGCGACCGCCTCGACCACGCTGACGAGCGTGACCTGACCGCCGTGCAGCAGCCGGCTCAGCACGTCACGGCCCAGCCGGTCGGTGCCGAGCCAGTGCGCGCCGCTCGGCCCGGCCAGTGCCGCGCCCAGGTCCTGCTCCTCCGGGTCGGCCGGGGCCAGCCATCGGGCGCCCGTCGTGGCGACGGCCAGGCAGAGCAGGAAGACTCCCGCGACGAGCCCCGGACCGGGGCGCAGCAGCCGCCGCCAGCGCGGCCGCCGGGGCAGCCGGTCGACCGGCTGTGTGTCGGTGACGGCCAGGGACATGGTCATACGGCACGCACCTTCGGGTCGAGCCAGCGGTACGCCAGGTCCACCAGCAGGTTGACGGTGACGACGACAACGGTGAAGCAGAAGGCCACCCCGGTGATCACCGGAAGGTTGTGGCTGCCGCTCGCGGTCACCGCCTGCTGGCCGAGGCCCGGCACGGCGAAGATGCCCTCGATCAGGACCGCGCCGCTGAGGAGGTTGACGAACAGCAGGCCCAGCATCGTGACCACCGGGATCGCGGCGTTGCGCAGCGCGTGCTTGTAGAGGATCGAGCGGATCGGCAGGCCCCGTGCCCGCAGCATCGTGACGAACTCCTTGTCCAGCACCGTGGCCATCGAGTCGCGGGTCTGCTTGGCGACGAAGGCGATCGCACCGGCGGACAGCGTCAGCACCGGCAGGATGATGCTGCGCAGCCAGCCGGCCGGGTCGCGGCCGGGATCGACGTAGCCGCCGGAGGGCAGCCAGGCCAGGCGTACCGCGAACAGCTCCACCATGAGCAGCGCCAGCCAGAAGCTCGGCACCGCGAGACCGACCAGCGACGCCGCGTCCACCAGCTTGCCCAGGGGGCCGCTGCGTCGCGCGCCGGCGACACCGAGCCAGGTGCCGACGACGGCGGAGACGACGACCGTGCCGGCGATGACGGCGAGGCTGGGCAGCAGCCGGCTGCCGACGATCTCGGCGACCGGCTGGCCGCTGAACAGGTCCTGCCCCAGGCTGCCGTGGAACAGGTCGCGCAGCCAGTGCCAGTACCGCACGTGCAGCGGCTCGTCGATGCCGAGCAGTTCGCGGGTCCGGGCGTACTGCTCGGGGGTGTAGGTGCCCGACTGGCTGCTGAGGATGGACGTCGCGGCGTCACCGGGCGCGAGGGAGACGAGGACGAAGGACAGCCCGGTGACCACGAAGAGCAGGGTCACCGACGAGACGAGCCAGCGGACCGCGGCGCGGAGCATGGCGGACGACCTTTCTGCCGCGGCTAGGCGGCCGGCACGATCTCGTACAGGGACAGCAGCGGCTGCTTCGGGGAGGTCGTGATGCCGCCGACCGTGTTGCGGGCGTAGTACGGCAGCCCGGTCATCACCACCGGCACGAACCAGGCCTCGTTGGTCAGGTACGCCACGACCTTCTTGTCCGCCGCGGTCTTCTCCGCCCCCGTGGCCCGGGCCGCCCCGTCGTAGAGCGACTGGAGGGCCGGATCGGTGTACTTGAGCGGGTTGAACGCCGCCGACGGCAGGAACAGCGACGGCCCTTCCATCCAGATCGGGATCTGGCCGAAGGCCGTCATGAACGCGGGGAACTTCCCGCCGAACGCGTCGGCGGCGTACTGGTTGGCGTTGGCGTGGTCGGTGACCCGCAGGTCCACCCCGATCTGCTTCCACTGCTGCGCCAGCGCCTGGGCCATGAGGTGCAGCTGCTGGTACTCGGGCGTGACGAGGGTCAGCGTGAAGCCGCCGGCGTAGCCCGCCTCGGCGAGCAGGCTCTTGGCCTTGTCGATCTGGTACGGGTAGGCGCCGGCGAGGCTCTCGTCGTAGCCGTGACCGCCGGGGACGGTGATCTGGTGCGCGGGTTCGCCGGCGCCGGGGAAGAGCGCCTTCGCGATCGCGGCACGGTCGGTGGCGTAGTTCAGTGCCTGCCGCACACGCACGTCGGCGAGCGGCTTGGCGAGCGTGCCGGCCCGGTCGGCGAGCACCACGCCGGTCCACAGGAACATCGAGGAGGTGACGGTGAGTCCCGCCTGTTTCGCGGCCGCGACGGTGGACGGGTCGCCGACCGCGACGTCGGCCTGGCCGGTCTTGAGCGCGTTGAGCACGGCCTGCGGTGTGGTGATGACCCGGATCACCACCTTGCGCCAGCGCACCGCCGGGGCGTTGTAGTAGTGCGGGTTCGGTACGTACGTGTAGTGGTCCCCGGCGACGGTCTGCTGCGTGTCCAGCATGTACGGCCCCGCGCCGACGGTCGTGGTGCCGAGCGCGGCCGGGTTCGCCAGCCCGCCGCCGCCGATGACGCCGCCGATGATGTAGTCCTGGGTCAGCATGACGGGGAAGTCGGGGTTCGGCGCCGGCGCCACGACGGTGACCGTGCGGGGGTCGGTCGCGGTGAAGGTGCAGCCGGCGAGCAGCGGTGCCATCTGACCGGCCGAGCTGACGACGTACTTGAGATGGTCGACGACGTTCTGGGCGGTGAGCTTCGAGCCGTCGGAGAACGTCACGCCGTCGCGGAGCTTGAGCACAAACGTCGTGTTGTCCGCGCCCTGGTACGACCACGACTCGGCGAGTCCCGGCGTGAGCGTGCCGTCGGACTTGCGCACGATCAGCGGCTCGTAGGCGAGGTTCTCCAGCCAGCTGTTGTTCTGGGGGGTCTTCGCGGGATCGAGGGTCTGCGGCGGCGAGGCGGTGACGACGGTCAGCGTGTCGCCGACGGCGGATTTCGTCTCCGGTGCCGACCCGCAGCCGGTGGCCGATAACGCGGCGATGAGCGACAGGGTGAGCAGTCCCCTGCCGATGGTCCTGCGGCACGTGCGCACGGCTCCTCCTTCAGGCAGCTGCCGTTTCGCAAGCCTGTGAGTGGGGGTGTGAGTGGGGTGTGTTACCTCGGCGCAATGCTCAGGTAACAACGACCACCAAAGAGATGTCAAGCCCTTCATGCGAAGCACTTCGCAGCGCTATTGTGAGGTCCCCGGCCACGAGGTCATGGAGGTCGATGTGTCCCTGGACGTGTTCCCGGATCAGGACGGCGCGCCGGACGAGCCGGCCGGCGCCGGCGCCGGCTTCCGCACGCGGGTCTACCGCGACGTCCGGCTCCCCACCGCCGATCCCGCCGTGACGCTCTCGGCGGATCTCTATCGCCCGGTGACCGGACGGCCGGTGCCCGGCCTGGTCACCGTGCAGCCGTACCGCAAGGACTTCCTCGCCGGCGGCATCTACGCCGGCCCGGCGCGGTGGTTCGCCGAGCACGGGTATGCGAGCCTCGTCGTCGACCACCGCGGGATCGGCGCCTCCGACGGGCAGCGGCGCCCCGAGTTCGACCGCGACGAGGGCGACGACGCCATCGCGGCCATCGACTGGATCGCGGCCCAGCCCTGGTGCACGGGCGCGGTCGGCGCCTGGGGGATGTCGTACGCGGCGAACACGACACTGCGCGTGGCCAGCCGGCGTCCGCCGCACCTGCGGGCAGCCGTCGCCGTCGCGCACGGCCTCGACGCGGGCCGCGACAGCATCCACCCCGACGGCTCCCGCGGCGACCTGCACGCCCTGGCCAACCGCGGCAGCGCGATGCTGCTGCAGCAGCTCCTGCCGCCGCTGGCCGGCTACGCGGATCCCGGCGCGCAGCGCCGCTGGCGGGCGCGGCTGCGCACCCAGCGGCCGATGGCCCTGGACTACGCCCGGTCCCCCGCCGACGACCCCGTCTGGGCCGAGCGGGCGATCGACGGCAGCCGCATCGTGGTTCCCGTGCTCTGCGCCGGCGGGTGGCGCGACGGCTTCACCCACGCGGTCATCGACGCCTACGAGCGCATCCGCGGGCCGAAGCGGCTGGTGATGGGCCCGTGGGGGCACGTCATGCCGCAGGACTCGGCGCACCACCCCGTCGACTTCCTCGCGCTCATGGCGCAGTGGTGGGATCACTGGCTGCGCGGCGTGCCGAACGACGCCACGGTGCCGCCACCGGTCGTCCTGCACCTCGACGGCCCGGTGCCGCAGTGGCGCGGGTATGCCGAGTGGCCCCCGCCCGGCCGCCGTGTCGTGCTCGCCGCCGACGGCGGCACGCTGACGCAGGCGGTGCCGGACGTCCACTGCCGGCCGCCCGGGACGCATGTGCCGGACCCCAGCGTCGGCACGCTGCGGGGCCTTCCCGGGCTGGGCCTGGGCGAGTCCTGCCCGCCGCAGGACCAGCACGACGACGACCTGCGTTCGCTGTGCGCCACCGGCGAGCCGACCGACGCCGACCTGCTGCTCGCCGGGCGGCCGGAGATCTTCGTCCGGCTCGCACCGGACGAGGACGGCCGTGTCGTGCCACCGGCCCGCCTCGTCGTACGCCTGTGCGGCGTGGAGCCGAGCGGCCGTTCGACGCTGATCAGCACCGGCACCCTGCGGCCGGACTCCGCCGCCGAGGAGCACCGGATCCTGTTGCGGCCGGTCCACCACCGGGTGCCGGCCGGCACCCGGCTGCGGATCGCGCTCGGCGACGCCGACTTCCCGCGGCTCACGCCGCTGTCCGGCGGCGGCGTCATCCGGGTCGCCGGGCTGCGGCTGGTCCTCCCGGTCGCCGACGAGCAGGCCGGCACGGCGGTGGACCTGCCGGCCCGGGCGGCGGACGCACCGGCCCGCCCCGGTGCCGCCGCGCCGCCCGGCTGGCGGGTCGAGCGGGACCACACCGGCGGGACCACAACGGTGACCGTCGCCGGCGAGGTGCCGCACACGGTCAGCGCGGACGGGCACGTCTACCGCCTCACCAGCCTGGTGCGGGCGCACCTGCCGGGCGGTTCCCCGCAGGCCGTGGTGACCAGCGGCACCCACACGGCGGAGGTGTGGCTGACGACCGACGAGCGGGTCTGGGCGAGCGCCTCCGTGCGGTGCACGCAGGACACGCTGCACGCACACGGCGTCGTGCGGATCGGTGCGTTCACCGTCTTCGAGGAGACGTGGACGGCCGAGCTCACCCGCGAGGAGAGCCGGGTATGTTCGTCAGCCGTAACCGCTAGGTAACCATGAGTATCGGCCGTCGTGGCAGCCTCGAACCCGATGCCCGAATTGCCACTGGACCGGCACGTCGTCGTCTGCTCCACCGACAGCGACGACGTGAGCGGCCAATTCGCCCGCGAGCTGCCGGCGCACCGGCTCGAAGGCAACACCGAAGACCTGCGGCTCAACGCGCGCCTGCACGCCGTGCGGCTGCCGCACATCGTCGCGCTGTATCTGGCGTACGGCTGCGAGGTCCGCTCCTCGTACGACCACACCGCGACGTCGGTGTGGATCCAGATGCCGGTCTCCGGCAGCCTGCGGATGCAGGTCAGCGACACCGAGTTCGTCTGCACCACCGGCCAGGCGTCGGTCACCTCCGCGTCCGGGCGGGTGGCGATGACGTGGAGCCACGACTGCGCGACGCTGGCCTTCCGCATCGAGCGGCGGGCACTGGAGGACGAGCTGGAGTCGCTCATCGACGGTCCGGTCGAGCAGCCGCTGCGGTTCGAGCCGGTGATGGACCTCGCCAGCGAGCGCGTGCGGTCCTGGTTCGCGATCGCCACGTCGTTCACCGAGGAGCTCAACGCCGGCAGCGGGCTGCTGGAACACCCGCGGGTGGTGACGCACGCCGAGCGGCTCCTGCTGCGCGGGCTACTACTGTCCCAGCCGCACAGCTACTCGGCGCTGCTGCGGGACGAACTGCCGGAGTCCACGCCCTGGCACGTCCGCGCCGCCGTACGGCTGCTGGAGGACCGGCCGGAGCACAGCTACACCGCCGTCTCCCTCGCCCGCGACGTCGGGGTCGGCGCACGCGCCCTCCAGGACGGCTTCCGGCAGTACGTCCACGCCTCACCGATGCAGTTCCTGCGCGGCGCCCGCCTCAACCGGGTGCGGGCCGACCTGCTCGCCACCACGCCGGCGACCACGACCGTCGCCGACATCGCGCACCGCTGGGGCTTCGCCCACCTCGGCCGGTTCGCCCAGTACTACCGGGCCCGCTACGGCGAATCCCCCTCGGACACGCTGCGGGCCTCCGGCTGATCACCCGGCCGTGTGTGCCGCGAAGTGCCGTCGGGCAAAGCATGCGTCCCTTCTTGCGCACGCGTTACGGTTGGTGGTGGTTGGTGTGGAGTCCGCGGGAGCCTTGCTGGTTCGGCCGGGAGGCTGGGGTCATGGTCATTCGATGTCTCATCGTTGACGACTCGACCGCGTTCCTCGCGGCCGCCGAACGGGCGCTGACCAGTCAAGGGATCAACATCGTCGGGGTGGCGCACGACAGCGCGCAGGCGATTGCCGACATCAATGCCCTCCAGCCGGACGTCGTCCTGGTGGACGTCTACCTGGGTGCGGAGAGCGGCTTCGCGTTGGCCGAACGCATCGAGGCGATCGCCCGGGCCCACAGTTTGGCGGTCCAGGTCATCCTGATCTCCAGCCATTCCCGGGACGAGATGGTCGATCTGCTCCACGAGAGTCCCGCCGTGGCGTTCGTGGACAAGGCGGAGCTGTCGGCCCAGACGATCCGTGGCGCTTTGCACGGCACGGGTGACGGCAGGCCCACGTAGGCGTCGTGACACGACGAGGTCGGCCGGGTGGCGGCGGGCCGGGGAGATGGGCCGGCCCCTTGAACAAGGCCGCTTGAACAAGGCCGCGCCCGCGACGCGTGGCCGCCGCAGCACCGCGGAGTCTCCAGTTTGGAATCGGACTAAAGTGGCATTATGCGCGCGAGCCCGTTGTCGATGCTGGTGCGGCCGACGCCACCGTCCCCGTGGTTGGGAACCGCGGTCGCCCTCCTCTTCATCGTGGTGGAGAGTCTGCTCACCTACCCGCTCCACGAATTCACCAAAGAGTCGACCCCGAGCGTGATCTACCTGCTCGGGGTCGTGTTGGTCTCGATCGTCTGGGGACTGTGGCTGGGGGTGGCCACAGCGTTGGTGAGTGTCGTCGCGTTCGTGTCCTTCTACGTCAGGCCCATCAGCAACCTCACCGACTCCGACGTCCGGGACGTGACGCCACTCGTGGTCTTCGTCACCGTGGCGGTGGTGGTCAGCGCGCTGGCGAACCAGTCCCGAAGACGGGCCGAACAGGCCCAGGAGTCCGACCTCACCGCGGACATGGCCCGCCTGCTGCTCGACACCGACGACGTCACCGCGGCGCTGCCCACGGTGTCCCGGAAGATCACGCAAGCCTTGAACCTGCCCACGGCGGTGATCGAACCGGCGCCCAGGTCGCCCGGCGCTGAAGACCCCGATCCGGACCGGATGCTTCCCGACGAATCCGCCGCCGGCGAGATCGTCCTTGAGGACGGCCGGATAACCGCATTCCCGCTCCACCACGACGGCACCTTGCTGGGGACGCTCCGCGTGCCCGCCGGCGTGTCGGACCGGCAGGTGGACCGTCTGCGGCAGCGGGTGGTCCCGCCGCTCGTGTCACTGCTGCACGCCGCACGCGAACGCGGGGCCATGGTCAACACCCTCGCCGCACGAGGGGAGGAACTCCAACAGCGAGCGGCCCAGCAAGCCGCATTGCAGCGGGTGGCGACCCTCGTGGCGCGCGCCGTCAGTCCGGCCGACGTCTTCCATGCGGTCACCACGGAGGTCAGCAGGCTCCTGGACAACCGCCATACGACCTTGCTGCACTACGAGCCCGACGGCACGGTCACGATCATCTCGACCAACCAGCCCGGCCTGATGGCGCTGCCCGGCAACCGCTGGAGGACGACGGCGCGCGCGAACGGACACGTCGGGAACAGCAGCGTCACCGACCTGGTGCGGCGCACCGGCCGAGCCGCCCGGACCGACTCGTACGCCGACGACACCGTCCCCGGCAACGCATGCAGACGTACGTTGGGCATCCAGGCGGCGGTCGCGGTGCCGATCGTCGTCGAGAACCGTCTGTGGGGCACCCTCGCCGTCACCTCCGCGCAGGCTGAGCCACTGCCGCAGGACGCGGAGGCACGCATCACGGACTTCACCGACCTCGCCGCCACCGCGATCGCCAACGCCGACAGCCGCGCCCAGCTCATCGCCTCCCGCGCCCGGATCGCCACCGCCGCCGACGAGGCACGCCAGCGCATCGAACGTGACCTGCACGACGGCGCACAACAACATCTCATCGCCATCAGCCTCGAACTGCGCGCCGCCGAGGACATCGACATGCCACCCGAGCAGTTGCGGGCACACATGGCCCACGCGGCGACGAGCCTCACCGCCGTCGTGACAGACCTGCGGGAACTGGCACGTGGCATTCATCCGGCAATCCTCGGTGCCGGTGGCCTCGCGCCGGCGCTCAAAGCGCTCGCCCGCCGATCCGCGATCCCGGTCGAACTGCACATCCACACCGACCACCGACCACCCACACCGGTGGAGGTCGCCGCCTATTACGTCGTGTCGGAATCACTGACGAACGCGGCCAAGCACTCGCAGGCGTCGGTGGTGGACGTCAGCGTCACCACCCAGTCCGACATGCTCCAGCTCGCCATCCACGACGACGGCGTCGGCGGTGCCGACCCGTCCCGAGGTTCCGGGCTCACCGGTCTCCGGGACCGCGTCGAAGCCCTCGGCGGACACCTGGCCATCACGAGCCCGCTCAACGTCGGCACCTCGTTGCTCGTCACCATCCCGACCCCGACCGACGCGCAGACGGCCGAACTTCCACACGTGCCGGCACAGCGGTGAACCGGACCTCCGTCGACGGTGCCGTCCCGCCCCGGGCCGTTCGGCACGGCCCGGGGCGGGAAGGGTCAGGCCTGCGCCGCGAGTGTGAGTGAGCCGAGCAGCGCGGCGTCCTGCGCGAAGGCCGACAGGACCACCTCGGGCGGGTACGGCAGCGCGCGGGAGAGCCGGTCGAGCAGCAACTCGCGGATCAGGTCGTCGCGGGCGACACCGCCGACGAGCACGAGCCGCTGCGGGTCGAGCAGCAGGCAGCACGTGACGACGTGGCGGGCCAGCTCGTCGACCCGGGCGACCAGCGCGTCGCGCACCGGCCCGGGCGGCACCGCGGCCGCGCAGAGCCCGGCAGCGCCGTCGTCCAGTGCGAGCTGATCGGCCAGCTCGTCGAGGGCCCTCCCGGAGAAGTCGGCCTCGAGCAGCGGTTCCGGCGAAGCCGGCCAGTCGGGGCCGGTGACGGCGTACGCGATCTCACCGGCCGCGCCGCGGTACCCGGGCACGACGGCGCCGTTGACGGTGACGGCCGTGGCGACCCCGGTGCCGAGACCGATCACCAGGCCCGGGTCGGCGTCCCGCAGCGCTCCCCGGTGCAGTTCGGCGAGGGCGGCGGCGTTGAGGTCGTTGGCGACCCGCACGCGGGAGACGCCCAGGTGATCGCGGACGGCCTCGGCCAGGCGCAGGCGCTCCCAGCCCGGCACGTTCGGCGCGAGGTCGATGCCGTCCTCGCGGATCACGCCCGGCGAGGCGATCCCGACCGCGTGCAGGGTGCCGCCGGTGTCGGTGACGAGCTTCTGCGCCAGGTCGAGGGCGCGGTCGAGCGCCTGCCGCGCGCCGCGGGCGGCGAGGGTCGGCAGGCGCTCCGAGACGAGCAGGCGTCCCTCGGCGTCGCCGATCCCGATCGCCATCTTCGTGCCGCCGAAGTCGATACCCAACAACCGCCGGTCGGTGGGGGCTTCGAGGTTCACTGCGCGACCCTTTCCGCGACCGCCGTCGCGAGCTCCGCGTCGGCGTCACGCAACCGCTGGCGCAGCGCCTCGACCCCGGCGAGCGTCTCGTCGAGGGACGAGCGGAGCCGGGCCACCTGCGCCCGCACGGCGGCCTCGCCCGGGCCGTCCGACTGGGCGCGGCGCAGAACCAGCTCGGGGCGCAACGCGGCGGCGAGGAGGTCACGCACGGCGGCGTCACCGAGCGAGTCGACCCCGGCGACGGCGCGGGCCGCCTCCCGTACGTCGGCGTCGGTCCAGGTCGCGGGCGGTCCGGAACGGACGAGGTGGCCGACGACCGAGTGGGCGGCGCGGAACGGCAAGCCGTGCCGGGTCAGTGCGTCGGCCGCGGCGGTCGTGGTCGCGCCGGTCGCGACGATCGCCTCACCGCTCGGCGGCCGCAGCGGCTCCAGTCGCTCGAACAGGCCGCCGAGCAGGGCGAAGAACCGGTACGCGCGGTCGTTGCTCTCCCACAGCCGCACCTGCACGTCGGTGGTGGCGTTGTTGGAGTCCTCCCACCACGCCGCACCGACGTTGTTGTACACGGACGCGGCGTCGGCGGCCGTCGCGCCCGCCATCGAGACCAGGTGCTCCAGCACGACCGGGTTGCGCTTCTGCGGCATGATGCTGCTGCCCTGCGTGAACTCCTCGGGGGTGCGCACCCATTCCCAGGTCAGCCAGTCCATGAGGGTGCGGGCCACGCGCGCCCCGGTGGCGAGCGCCTGCGCGTTGAGCGCGGACGTCCGCATGAGATGGTCGGCGCCGGCGACCGCCTCGTACGAGTTGACCACCACCTCGTCGAAGCCGAGCAGGGCGGCCACGCGGTGGGAGTCGATCGCCAGGTCCGTGCCCGCGAAGGCGCAGGAGCCGAGCGGCGACCGGTTCATCTCGGCGAGCAGGCTCGCGTAGGCGGCCGCCTGACCCGCCAGGGCCTCGGCGTACCCGGCGAGCACGTGCCCGATGCTGGTCGGCTGGGCGGGACGGCGGTGGGTGTACCCGACCACGACCACGTCGGCGTACCGGTCGGCGCGGTCCAGCAGCACGGCGCCCGCGTCGCCGACCGCGGCGAGCACGCCGAGCAGCTGGTCGCGCAGCACCATCCGGAACACGCCCGCGTCCAGGTCGTTGCGGCTGCGAGCGAGCTGCACGCTGAGCTGCCCGGTCGGGATGCCGCACGCCGCGGCGAGCCGCTTCTCCAGCGTGAAGTACACGTCCTCGACCGAGCCGTCGTAGTCGAACGTCTCGGGCCGGTCAGTCCGGAGCGTGACCAGCCCGCGCAGCATCCGCGCCGCCGCGTCGGCGGGCACGAGGCCCTGCTCGGCGAGCATCACCACGTGCGCCTCGCTGGCCTTGACCATCGGCCCGTAGAGGTGGGCGGCGTGGTGGTCGAACACGACGCGGAGGTGGTGCTGCTGGTAGGTGGTCAACGGCGGGTGCGTCATGCGTTCCCCTCGTGTGGTTGTGGTGCCGGATCCGCGCCGGGCGGGCCGGGCAACGGCGCCGCGACCCACGCCCGCGCGACTTCACCGAGCCGGGCGGCGGCCATTTCGCGCACCCGGCGGCCGGCCGCCTCGGTGGCCAGCGAGACGTGGCCGGACCAGCCCTGCCACGGCTCGGGTCGCGACTCGACCAGGACGTACGGATGGGCTGTCGGCAGCTTCGGCCGGGGCGGCAGGTCGGGCGCGACGCCCAGGTGCACCGCCGCCGGGTCGAAACCGAGCACCGCCGACGTCTCGTAGGCGCCGCCGTGGCCGCGCGAGGGCAGCTCGCCGAACAGCGCAGTCGTCTCGCGGGCGTCGACGAGCTGGAACCAGTTGACCAGCAGCAGGCTCGCCCGCTGCCGGCCGGACACCCACTCCATCGCCGCCCGTGCCGTGGACATGTTGGCGTCGTGGCCGTTGACCACGAGCACCCGCGGGAAGCCCGCGGCGACGATGCCGTCGAGCACGTCGCACAGGTATCCGACGGCGACCTCGGGCCGCACGGCGACGGTTCCGGGCCACGGCCGCGTCTGTCCCGGGCACGCCGCGTACGGGACCGCCGGGAACGACACGGCCCGCAGCCCGGCGCCCTCCACCTCGCACCCGAACCCTTCGGCCAGGATCAGGTCGGTGCCGAGCGGCAGGTGCGGCCCGTGCCACTCGACCGCGCCGACGGGCAGGACCGCGAAGTCGGCCGCCGCGGCGACGCGCGCCAGTTCGTGCCCCGGCAGCCGGCTCACCGGCAGGAGCCCGCCGTTCGCCTGCCAGGCCTCGATCAGTTCGTCCATTGCTCTGCCCGCCGTGACGCGGCCCGGCCGCCGTTCTCCAGCCGCCCGGAGAACCACATGACCACGAAGATCAGCAGGACCTGCAGCATGCCGTACGCGGCAGCCGTGCCGATCTCGAAGGAGTACATCCGGTTGTTGATGGCCACCGAGATCGGGACGGTCGACGAGGTGTAGATGAGCACCGACGCGACGAACTCGCCCACGCCGTGCACAAACGCCAGCAGCGCGCCGACGATGACACCCGGCAGCATGAGCCGCACCGTGATGCTGAGGAAGGCCCGCCACCACGACGCGCCGAGGCTGCGCGCGGCCTCCTCGAGCGACGGGTCGATCAGCGCCAGCGACGCGGAGCTGGCCCGGAACACCAGCGGCAGGAACCGCACGAAGTACGCCAGCGGCAGGATCCAGAACGTGCCGATCAGCGCCTGCCCGAGGCTGAACGTGTTGCCGGTGCTGAAGGCCGAGATCAGGTTGATCGCCACGACGGTGCCGGGCAGCGCCCACGCGATCATGACGCCGATGTCGAGCAGGCTCCTGCCGAAGAACCGCAGCCGCCGCACCGCGTAGGCGATCAGGACGCCGACCGCGACGCACCCGGCGGTGGCGAGCAGGCTCATCTGCAACGAGTTCAGGATCGGCTGGAACGCTTTCGGCTCGGACAGGATCGTGACGAAGTTGTCGACGGTGTAGGCGGACGGGATGATCTCCGTCGTCCAGGACCCGTCCTCGGAGAACGCCACCAGTGCGATGGTCGCGACCGGGGCCAGCAGCACGAGCGTCGCCAGCACGGAGGCCACCGGCGCGAGCCAGCGCCCGATCGGGTTGGAGATCTCCCTGCGGCGCGCCGAGACGCCCTTGGACTGCGACATGTAGCTGCGCCGCCCCTCGTACCAGCGCATCAGGAGCAGGAAGGCGATCGACACCAGGCCGAGTGCCGAGGCGTACGTCGACGCCATCGGCAGGTCGCCGTTGGTGCGGTTGATGTAGATCTGCATCGTCATGGTCTGGTCGACGCCGAACAGCAGCGGTGCCGTGTAGGACGCCAGCGACGTCATGAAGACCAGCAGCGACGCGGACACCAGCGCGGGGGTCAGCATCGGCAGCAACACCGTGCGCCACACCCGGACGCGTCCGGCGCCCAGGTTGTACGCGGCCTCCTCGACCGACGGGTCCAGTCCCGCCAGCGCGGCGGATGCGGCCAGGTAGAAGAACGGATACATGGTGAACGTGTGGACCACGAGCACGCCGGCGATGCCGTCGAACGCGAGCACCGGCGAGTCGGTCCCGAACAGGCGTTGCAGGCCACGCGGCAGGATGCCGATCTCGCTGTACAGAAGCTGGAACGAGATCGCCCCGATCAGCGGTGGCAGCGCGGCGGGCACCAGGATGAACGCCTCGATGAGGCGGCGGCCGGCGAACGAGAACCGCTTGAGCAGGAACGCCATCGCGACGCCGACGACGCCGCACAGCACCACGCTGGCCGCCGAGATGACCAGCGACGTGATCAGGGAGGTACGCGCGACGCCGGACGAGCTGAGGAACTTCGTGTAGTTGCTGACGCCGTCCTCGCTGACGCTCTCCACGAACGTGGCGAGCATCGGCTGCACCACGTAGCCCCAGAGGATCAGGGCGAGCGGGGCCACCAACAGGTACGGGAACCAGGTCGAACTGGCGCCACCGGCCAGCCGCCGGGCCAGTGCGGCCCGGCGGGACAGCACCGTGGACGACGCTGCGGTCACGGCCGGACCACCCACAGCCGGTCGGCGGAGAGCCGCAGGCCGATCCGGTCGCCGACATCAACGCGGTCGGGCACGTCGACGGCCGCGACGGTCACCTCACCGCCCTCCTCGGCGCCGATGTCGACCGTCAGGTGCGTGGCCATGCCGGTGAATTCGAGTGCGGTCACGCGTCCGCGGATCGCGTCGGGGTCGTCGGGGCCGGCCAGCGCGATGTGCTCGGGGCGGGCGGAGACCAGTGCGGTGTCGCCGGCGCGCAGCCCGTGCCCGTCCGGCGCGCCGGCCGCGATGTGACCGCCGCCGGGCAGCGCCACCTCGACCCGGGTGGCGTCGGCGGAGGTGACCGGCAGCGACAGCACGTTGCTGCGGCCGATGAAGCGGGCGACAAACGCGTTCGCCGGCTGGTGGTACACCTCGCGCGGCGTGCCGATCTGCTGCACGCGGCCGGCCTGCATCACGGCGATGCGGTCCGACATGGCCATCGCCTCGGCCTGGTCGTGGGTCACGTAGATGGCCGTGGTGCCGGCGTCGCGCTGGATGCGCCGGATCTCGGTGCGGGTCTCCTCACGCAGCTTCGCGTCCAGGTTGGACAGCGGCTCGTCGAGCAGGAGCATGCGCGGGCGGATCACCAGCGCGCGGGCCAGCGCGACGCGCTGCTGCTGGCCGCCGGAGAGCTCCTCGATCCGCCGCGACCCGTATCCGTCGAGATGCACCTGGGCCAGCGCCTCGGCCACCCGCCGGCTCGCATCGGCGCGGGACACCTTGCGCACCTTGAGCCCGTAGGCGACGTTCTGCGACACGGTCATGTGCGGGAAGAGCGCGTAGTTCTGGAACACCATGCCGGTGTCGCGCTTGTTGGGGGCGAGCCGGGTGACGTCCTGCCCGCCGAAGCGGATGTGCCCCACGGTGGGGAAGTAGAACCCGGCCACCATACGGAGCGTGGTCGTCTTGCCGCACCCGCTCGGCCCGAGGAGTGTGAAGAACTCCCCTGCGCCGATGGTGAGAGTCACGTCGTCGACCGCGGCAGCCTCGCCCGATCTGGCGAAGCGTTTGCTCACCGACTCCAACTCGACGTCGATCATCGTTCCCTCTCTGCACTGCCATCGATGCCTGGACGGTCAGCCGGCACGGAGTATCCGGCGGGCCGGGCCGCCGCGGTGCGACGGCCCGGCCCGGTGGGCGGTCAGCCCTTGTTCTTGATCTCGGCGTTCCAGTGGTTGATCCACTGGGTCTCGTTCTTGGCGATGACGTCCCAGTCGACGTCCATCGGCTTGAGGTTGAGGTTGGCCAGCCACTGCGGCTGCTCGGAGATCGGCACGGCGGGGATCTGGAAGAAGTCCTTGGCCAGGTTGGCCCGCAGCCCGCTGTCGAACAGGAACTCGATGAACGCCTTGGCGCCCTCGGTGTTGCCGCCCTTGATCGCGGCCACGCCGTCCACGAGCACCGGCGCGCCGGACGCCGGCATCACGTATCCGAACGGCATCTTCGACTGCTCGGCCTGCAGCAGGATGTCCTGCAGGTTCCAGGCGCTGAGCACACCCTGCTCGCGGGACATCTTGACGTACAGGTCCGTCGGGTTGGCGGCGTAGTCGACGGTGTTGGCGTCGAGCTTGCGCAGCCAGTCGTAGCCGGGCTGCGGGTTGCTGCCGTCCTTCGACAGGCGCTGGATCATCGAGGCGTAGATGGACCGCATGGTGCCCGACGCGGCCACGTCCCGAATGATGATCTTGTCTTTCCAGCGCGGGTCGATCAGGTCGTCCCAGTCCTTCGGCGCCTGGTCGGCCGGGATCGCCTTGTTGTTGTACATGATGACCTCGGGCAGCAGGATCTCGCCGAACCAGCGGCCCTGCGGGTCCTTGTAGCGCGCATCCATCTGCGCCGCGAAGGACGGCTGCCACGCCTCGAGGAGGCCGTCGCCGGCACCGGCCGACAGGCCCTGCTGCGTGCCGCCCCACCAGACCGAGCCCTGCGGGTTGGCCTTCTCGGCGCGGGTCCGCTCCAGCACCTCCTGGGCGCCCATGTTGAGCACCTCGACCTTGCCCTTGTACTCGGGGTACTTGGCGACGAACTGGTCGACGACGAAGTCGGTGACCTTCTTGTCGCGGGCGCTGTAGACGACGATCTTCTGCGCCGAGGTGCCCGGCGTGTCGGAATCGTCGCTGCCGCTACCGCAGCCGGTCAGGCCGGCCACTAACGTGCCGAACGCGAGGGTGAGGGCAACGCGACGTCTCATGACTTCCTCCGCTTGCGAAATGGGGTGCTATCGGTGGGTGGTGGTCGGGGATGGGCCGGGTAGGCGTACCGCGGCCGACAAGGCGTAACTGATCGCGCCGTGCAGCACCGCCTGGTCGCCGAGCACGGCCCGGCGCACCTCGGTGGGGGCGGGAACCTTGGCGGAGACCAGGTCCTGGATGCGCGCCAGCGCCGCGTCGTCGAGTTGCGCCGCCGCGCCGCTGAGCAGCACCCGGCCCGGGTCGACGACGCAGGCGCAGGAGATGACGAGCCGGGCCCATGCGTCCAGCACCTCGTCGAGGTAGGCGCGGGCCGCGGCGGAGGTGGCCGCGAGCTCGATCAGCTCGCTGACCGGCGCCTCGGGGCGCCGGCCGGGATGCAGTGCGACGACCCGCTCCGCGATCGCGTTGGCCGACCAACGCGCCTCGAACGGGCCGACCCCGCTGTAGGCGCGGTCCGCTTCCGGATCGGCCGGGAGGAAACCGACCTCCCCCGCCGCGCCGCTCGCGCCCCGCCGCACCTGGCCGTCGAGGATGAGGCCGGCGCCGATGCCGTCGGCGACGTGCAGCAGCAACAGGTCGTCGACGTCCTTCCCGGCGCCGGCCATCCGCTCCCCCGCCGCCATCAGATTGACGTCGTTGTCGACGACCACCGGCACGCCGAGCTCCTGCTGCACCGACTGGCCGATCGGCCGCGCCTCGACGAGGCCGACCGAAGGCGCCAGCCGGACCGCGCCGCCGGACGACACCCCGGGCACGGCGATCGCGACCCCGCACAGCGACGGCCGGTTGTCGGCGACCAGCTCCGCCACGAACTGGCAGACGGTCTCGACGACGTCGGGGCCGAGGCGGGACGTGCGGTGGGCGATCACTGTGCCGTTGCTGTCCGCGATCTCGCAGGTGATGCGGGGTGGCTCCAGCGAAACCGCGGCCACCAGTTCGGCGCGCGGGTTGAACTCGAGCATCGCCCGCGGCCGCCCGGTCGTGTTGGCGCCCGGGCCGCGCTCGATCAGGTATCCCTCGGCGATCAGGTCACGCACGAGGGCAGTGAGCGTCGCCGCAGGTAGTCCGGTGAGCTCGGCCAGATCGACCCGGGACAGCACGCGCGCCTCCCGGGCAGCCGAGATCACCGACTGGCGTTTGATCTCACGCGACCGCTCCCGGCTGACCGGGCTGGTCGGTGCTCTCTCCACGGCGATCACCCTTTCTTACTAGTGCGAAGAAAATCTGGGGTCAAGTCACGGAACGATCTCGAAGGGCCGCCGTGGCCCCGTGAGTCCTGGCCAGCCAGCCATGGCCGGAAGGCCAGCCGGCGGCATAAAGGGACAGTAATGTGGACAGATCGCGAAAACAAATATGGACATACATGGTCGCATCGGCACCACCGCCGGGCGCCTCCAACCATCGATTCTTTCTAGAGCGAAGAAAATGCCCGCGTGAGTGTTGACAGCCCTTTCGGGCGGTCCCTAGCGTTACGCCACAACGCCCCACCAGTGCTGACGGGTTCGCCGGGCGTTGCTACACCCTGCGATCGTCCACTGTGGACGATTACCGTCCGTGCGGGTCGCCGCCGCGCTCACCGCACTAATTTCGCAGTCCGAATTAACCCGGCAAGTCGCCGGCGGTCCCAGGAGTACGCCCGTATCCACCACACGAAGAGGTATGCCCCTATGAGATGGCGCGCCAAAGCCGTGACCGCCACGTGCGGTCTGCTACTGCTGGGCCTGGCAAGCCCGGTACAGGCCAAGCCGAACGCACCGGTCGACCTGGACATCATGTTCATCGGTGCCCACCCGGACGACGAGGCCGGACAGCTCGGCATGTTCGGCTACTGGAACGAGTACCACAACATCAACGCCGGAGTCATCACGATGACCCGGGGCGAGGGCGGCGGCAACGCGGTCGGCCTTGAGGAAGGGCCCGCGCTCGGCATCCTGCGTGAGGCCGAGGAGCGCCGCGCCGTGGGCCGGGCCGGCGTCATGAACGTCTACAACCTCGACGCGCTCGACTTCTACTACACCGCGAGCGCACCGCTGTCCGAGCAGATCTGGGACTACAACAAGTCGCTGTCGCGCATCGTGCGGACGATCCGGACCACCAAGCCGGAAGTCATCGTCACGATGAACCCGTCGGCGACCCAGGGTAACCACGGCAACCACCAGGAAGCCGCGATGCTCGCCGTCGAGGCGTTCTACGCGGCGGCGGACCCCAACGCCTTCCCCGAGCAGATCAAGAAGGAAGGGCTCCAGCCGTTCCGGCCCGCCCGCCTCTTCCAGGGCGGCGGCAGCGGCACGAGCTCAAGCGGCCCGGCCTGCGAGACCACCTTCACCCCGGCCCAGGCGACCAACGTCATCTTCGGCACCTGGCAGGGCTACGAGTCGGCCCGCAACGGCGGCATGCGGTGGAACCAGGTCAACGTGCTGGCCCGGCGCGAGTACGTCTCCCAGGGCTGGGGCGACTCGGCAGACGCGCAGACCAACCCCGCGAGCATCGGCTGCAACCGGATCACGATGATCGACAGCCGGACACCGTACCCGGACCCGAACGTCGGCGGCACCGCCGCACTGCAGGGCACCAGCATCCGCGCCGCCGGCGGGCTGCCGCTCGGCACCGAGCTGCACGTCCGCTCGCAGACGTGGGAGGTGCTGGCCGGCCAGCCGTTCGAGGTCAAGACCCACGTGCGGGCCACGGAGGCGATCCCGGGCGCGAAGGTGGCCCTGGAGGCCCCGGCGGGCTGGACCGTCACGGGCAAGGGCGACATCGGCACCATCACGCCCAACAACAAGGAGTCCGTCGCCACGTTCACCGTCACCCCGCCGGCGAGCCTGGTGGCCGGTGAGCGGTTCCGGCTCAAGGCGACCATGACCACCAAGAAGGACGGCACCGGCAGCAACACCACGCTGGTGCAGGCCACCGCCCCGGTCCGCGGCACGCTCGAGCCGCTGCCGGAGGTGGGTGACTTCCGCGAGTGGACGCAGCGCAACAAGGTCCAGTCCCTCGACGCGCTGATCGAGTCGATGCTGAGCATCCCCAGCGGCGGCACCCGGCCGATCCGGGTCGACCTCACCAACCACAGCAACCAGGTGCAGTCCGGCTCGGTCAAGCTCAACGTGCCCGCCGGCTTCGCCGTGGCCGAGGCGCAGCAGAGCTACAGCGGCCTGCAGCCCGGCGCGCGCGGCTCGGTCACGTTCACGGTGACCAACACCGACGCGTCGCTGCCGACCGCCAACCGGGCGCCCAACGACGGGCGCTACCCGGTGCAGATCGAGACCAGCTACGCCGGCGGCAGCGCGGTCCAGCCCGGTGTCCTCAACATCGTGCCGGTCACGTCTATCCCCAAGGCGGCGACGGCCCCCGTCGTCGACGGCACGGCGAGCCCGGGTGAGTACGGCGGCCAGGTCATCGACATCTCCACCCGGTGGGAGGGCAGCGCGGCCACGGCGGCGGACATCTCCGGCACGGCCCGGCTGACCTACACCGACGACGCGATCTACGCGCTGTTCGAGATCACCGACGACGTGCTCGGCACGGTGCTGCCGCCGGAGGACTGCAAGCGCCCCCGGCGCAACGACAACATCGAGTTCGGCATCGACCCGCGTGGCGGCTCGCCGAACACCTCCACGGTGTTCAACGTGGCGCTGTTCCCGGCCACGAAGGACCCGGCCAACGGCAACCCGCCGTGCTACGCCCGGGAGCGGGACAACCACCAGGGCCCGGGCCCGGAGACCGCGCCCGGCATGCAGGTCGCGTCCGTTGTCACCAGCAACCCCTACACCGGCTACCGGATCGAGGTGAAGGTGCCGTTCAGCGTCCTGCCCGACAACGTGGACGCGGCGAAGATGGGCATGAACATCCTCGTGAACGACTCCGACACGCAGGACCTGGCGGCGCAGACCCGCGTCGGCTGGTCCACCTGGAGCGGTGTCCGGGCCGACCCGTGGCGCTGGGGCGTCGCCAAGCTCGAGGGCTACCAGACCCAGCCGTCGTCGCCCAAGGCGCCGATCATGCCGGACACGGCGGCGATGAGCGTGAACTCGCCGCAGACGATCCTGCAGTCGAGTTCGGACAAGGTCGCCCCCGGCGGCTGGGCGGCGCTGCCTGACGGCACGATCCAGATCAAGGATGTGACCAAGAAGCAGACCGGCGTCGAGGTCGAGCTCAAGACCCGCCAGGCGGGCACCGCCCAGGTGTTCGTCTGGGACGGCAACGCGATCCTGGCGCAGACCACGGTCGAGTTCGGCCGCAGCGGTTCGCGCGACGTGTGGCTGCCGACGGCCGGAGCGCTGCCGGCTGGCACCACGCTGCTGGTGTCGTACCAGTCCGGCGACGCCACCACGGGCACCGCCCAGCGGTTGAGCTGAGAACACCACGGAGGGAGGGGCCGGCGCACGCCGCCCCTCCCTCTGTGCTCGGCACCACGGCGGCCGCGGCACACGGTCGCGTGGCACCGTCAAGCGTTTCGTGGTGCGGCCTGCCGGGTGCCGACGGATTCGTCGAGCGGGCCGGTGTGCACCGATCCGAGCGGGGGTGCCGCGACGGACCGGGCCGGCTCGCGCAGGCCGAGCCGGCGCAGCCAGGTGAGCAGCTGCCGGTGTACCGCCGCCGGACCGTCCAGATCGGCGGCGTCGCGCGGCCATGCGGCGGGATGGATCAGGATCGCTTCGGTCTGCGCACCGCCGAGACCGCCGTGCGAACCGACGAGTTCCTCGAACGCGGCGACCTCGTCGGTGGCCCGGTCGACGGCGCTGATCAGCACGAGGTCGCCGACGTGCTGCATCTGCTGGTGCCGCAGGAGGTCGGCGCGGGCGCGCGGTCCGAACGGCGTGAGCGGGTCGGTCCCGTGCACGGTTCCGTCGCGGAGCTCATGGCGGCCGTTGCGGCCGAGGGCGACCGGTCCGGCTCCCTCCTCGTCGACGACCACGACGCCGATCCCGGAATGCTGGACAAGCCCGTCGACCAGGCCGGGGTACAGCGTCTCGAGCTCGGTGCGGGTGAGCTTGCCGGGCTCTCCGACGACGTACACCATGCCGAGGTTTCCCGAGGCCACCACCAGCGGTGGCGTGCCACGCCCGGATGCCGATGCCGCGCCGTCGGCGCGCCGGGCCAGCCGGGCCACGAGGTGTTCCAGGGTTTCGCCGTACCGGTGCCGGAACGTCGCGCCGAGGCTCTGGCCGTGGTCGGACAGCACCACGAGGTGGTACTCACGGAACGCGGAATCGCCGGCGAGGCGGTGCAGGATGCCGAGGGTGTGGTCGAGGTTCTCCAGCGCTTTGAGCGCCTCCGGCCGGGCCGGTCCGGCGTGGTGGGCGACCTCGTCGTAGTCGACCAGGTCGCAGAAGATGACCGGGGCGCCGCGGGCCATCTGCTCCGCCACCAGGGACACGTTGACGTCACGCAGCAGCATCGCCGCCGGCCGCAACGCCACGAACGCGCCGAGCCGGCGCACCCTCGGATGCAGGTTGCGGCGGCGTTGCAGCCGTGCCTGGTGCAGCTCCGTGACCATCTCGGCCAGACCCAGCACGATCGCGCGGGTGAACCCGTACGGGCTGGCCATGAACACCGCCCAGCCACGCGCCGACCGGCCCGGCAGCGCGGCCCGGCTGACCGTCAGCAGCGAGGTGGGTGCGTCGCCGGTGAAGACGTTGCTGATGCTGACGCCGCCGTACCGCAGCAGCCCCTCGCCGGTGGACATGCGCGCCTCGACGTCCGCGCCGTCGCGCGGACGGGCCGGCACGACGAGCCGCTGCTGTGTCTTGTCGTACCAGCGGTAGGCCGGCACGGTCCGGGTGTCGCCGTGCAGGATGCCGGCCTGCGCGGCCGGAGTGGTCGCCGGTATCCCCGTGTGCCAGGGGACCATCGCGTGGGTGCCGGAGCGCAGCCAGCCACCGATCGTCGGCAGGTTCCCGGCCCGCACCGCCCAGTCCAGCAGCGGTGCGGACACCCCGTCCAGCTGCACGACCAGCATGCCCGGTGGGCGCCGGCCGGGCTCGCCGCGCTCGCCGGTGCGGCGGGTGTGCGCCCGGCGGGTCCGGGACATCAACCGGCGCAGCTCGGCGACGAACGCGGTGTCCGTGCCGGCGTCGACGAACCAGTTCAGCAGCGCCGCGAACACCACCGCCATCACCGCGGCAACCACGGTGGCCGGCAGCCCGGTCACCCGGTCGGCCGGATCCAGGCGCAGCGCCACCGCCATCACCAGCAACTGCGTGCTCGCCCCGAGCAGCATCGCCGCGAGCCCGCCGAGCACCCGGATCGCCGGGAACAGCAACAGTCTGGCCAGCGCTCCGACCCCGGCGACGAGCACCACCAGCCACAGCGTGTCGACCACATCCGTGCTGCGCACCCCGGGCATCAGCCAGAGTGTGACCGTCAGCACGACGAAGGTGACGAGCGCGTTGCGCAACAGCGCCCGTGCCCACCGCAGGACCGGCCGCCAACCGTCCGCCAGCCGCCCGAGCACGCTCACGCCCGGCCCTGAAGCCGGTGGTGCGGTGGGCTCATGCTGCGGGTTTGTTGTCACAGCCCATACGATGGCACAGTCGCTCCTCCGGTGACGGAAGAGGATGATCACACGGTCGTACGATCATGTGGCTATACCGCCGGAGTTCATTGCACTGGAGCTTCTGTGTTGTACGGCCGCCGTACCATCGAAGCATCGGCAAGGTGCAACGGCGTCGCCGCGAGCCGGGAGCCGGCATGACGGCCGCCGAGAAAGGATGCATACGATGGAGATCTCGGGCATCTTCACCGCACTCATCATCGGGTTGATCATCGGCGCGCTGGGACGGCTGGTCCTCCCCGGCCGGCAACAGATCGGGTTCTGGCTCACGCTGCTCGTCGGTGTCGTCGCCGCGCTGCTCGGCACGGTGGTGGCCACCGTGTTCGGCGTGGCCGACACCCGGGGCATCGACTGGATCGAGCTGGCGTTGCAGGTGGCGTTCGCCGCCGGTGGCGTTGCCGTCGTCGACGGTGTCCGCAACAAGAACAAGCGGAGCATTTCCGGCTGACGTCGCGGCGCAGGGCTGAGCACCGGCCCGCATGCTGGTGATCGTCGACGCTGCCGGGCCGGCCGCAGAGGTTGCGCGCGCCCTCACGTCACCGCGGGGGCGCGCGCAGACGGCCCTCGGTGTTACTTGATGAAGCGGAAGGTGGCCGGGTAGCGGTACAGCTCGCCGTTGTTGGCCTTCATGCCGGCGATGATCGCGAAGACCAGGACGAACACCCACACGAGCAGCGGCAGCGGCGACGCGATGCCGAACGAGCACACCGCGATGATCACCGAGATGATCATGGCGATGCCCCACGTGATGTGGAAGTTCAGCGCCTCGTTGGCGTGTGCCTTCACCGTGGGTGACTCGTTGCCCTTCGCGAGCAGGGCGACCAGCGGCGCGATGAAGCCGACGAGAATGCCGCCGAAGTGCGCGATCAGCGCCCAGGTCTTCTCGTCGTTGTTGGCGTAGCCGACCGGCGCGCCGCCGGGGGTGCCGTATGCGCCCGGCTGCTGATAGCCGCCGTAGCCCTGCTGCTGGTGGGCGCCGTAGCCCTGCTGCTGGTAGCCCGCGCCGGAGGTCGGCGGCGGGTATCCGGCTCCGGGGTTCCCGCCCGAGTACGAGGGAGGCGTGGAGTAGGGGTCCGGCGGCGAGCCGTACTCCCCTGGGGGACGAGGTGGTTCAGTCATGGGGGCCACCGTAGGTGTACAAATCAACCAGCGCCAGCGACACGACACGACCGCTTTTCGACAGGCCCTGCGTTTCCCCGCCGCCGGCGCACAGAACCGTCATGCCGACGGGGTCCGGTCCGGGTCTTTGACATAGGCCGGGTGCAACCGCACCGGCGCCGTGGGCCGGCCGCCCGCCAGGCGCGGCACCAGCACCGAGCCGCCGACGAACAGCAGCCCGGCGACCGACAGCGCCGCACCGACCCACGCCGTCGCCAGGTATCCGTGGCCGGCCGCGATCACGACGCCGCCCAGCCATGCCCCGATCGCGTTGGCCAGGTTGAGCGCGGAATGGTTCGACGACGCCGCCAGCGCGGGCGCGTCCGGCGAGGCCTCCATGAGCCGGATCGTGAGCCCGGCGCCGAGCGCCTGGCAGACCAGCCCGACCGCGAAGACGAGCAGCACAGCGGCGACCGGTGCCGAGGCGGTGAGCGCGTAGAGCACCAGGACCCCGGTCATCGCGACGAGCGAGCCGATGAGTGTGCCGAGCGCCGACCGGTCCGCCAGCCTGCCGCCGAGCAGCGCGCCGACGGTCATCCCCAGGCCGAAGACGGCGAGGACCCACGGCACCGCCCAGGTCGGCATCCCGGCGACCTCGGTCAGGGTCGGCGCGACGTAGCTGTAGACGGCGAACATGCCACCGAAGCCGACGGTCCCGGTGAGCAGCGCGATCCACACGTGCACCCGGCGGAACGCACCCAGCTCCCGGGTGATGCTGGCCCCGTCCGCGGCGGCCACGGGCGGCACCCACTGCCGGACGGCGACGACGGTCACGACGCCGATCCCGGCGACCAGCGCATACGAGGCGCGCCAGCCGAACAGCTGCCCGGCGAGCGTGACGAGCGGTACGCCGATGATGTTGGCCACGGTCAGTCCGACCATGACCCGCGACACCGCCCGGCCCTTGCGGTCCGGCGGGACGAGCCCGGCCGCCACGACCGAGGCGATGCCGAAGTAGGCGCCGTGTGGCAGACCGGTCAGGAACCGGGCGCCGACCAGAGACCAGATGCCCGGCGCGACGGCGGTCAGCCCGTTGCCCGCCACGAACGCGAGCATGAGCACGAGCAACAGCCCGCGCCTGGGCACCCGGGCCGCAAGGGCCGTGATGACCGGTGCGCCGACGACGACGCCCAGCGCGTACGCGGTGATGCCGTGCCCCATCGTCGGGACGGAGACGTGCAGCTCGTCGGCCATCTGCGGCAGCAGGCCCATGGTGGCGAACTCGGTGGTGCCGATGCCGAAGCCGCCGATCGCCAGCGCGAACAGTGCCGCCGCGGCCGGACGGCGCGCGCCGGGTGCGTCCCGCACCGCGGACCGGGCCTCGGTGGTGCTCACGGTGGTGCCTCCGCTCGTCGTGGCGTCGCCGCCCTCCAGGGGGACCGACACTCCACGGCGGTATGGAGGCACGGTGCTGCCCCCATCCTGCCTTTCGCGCGGGAACCACCGGCCCGACGAGGTGGCCGGGGTGACGCGGATTACCCGCCGTCGCGGTGTCAGTAGGCTCGCGCGACGACTGCCACGAGGCCCGGTTCGTCCTCGCTGTCGGGAACGGTGCCGTCCTGCCGCACCAGGCAGCGGACGGTCACCCCTTCCCCGTTCGCCTTCGTCTCACCCTCGGTCCCCATGGTGGACCACGGCACCCGCGCCCACTTGCCCTCGATCGCCGCGGCGATCGCGTCGTCGGTCGTCTTCACCTCGACCGTGCCGGCGTCCCGGCGGGCGAGTGCCTCGTCGTACAGCGCCTGCTGGTCCAGCGCGAGCGTCTCCACCACCGTCCTGACGATCGCGTCGACCCTGACGGACGTCTTGGTGCCGTCGAACCGCCGCACGAGCACGACGTTGCCCGCGGCGAGATCACGCGGACCGATCTCGATCCGCACCGGGAAGCCCTTGAGCTCGGCGTCGACCGCCCGCCGCCCGAACGGGGTGTCCACCCGGTCGTCGAGCGCCACCCGGACGCCCGCGGCCTTGAGCTCGTCGCGGAGCCGGGCGGCTGCCTCCGGTACACCTTCGCCCGTCTTGACCACCGTGACGAGCGCCTGCGTCGCCGCGGCGCGCGGCGGGACGCGGAGGCCGGCGTCGTCGCCGTGACACATGATCAGGCCGCCGAGCATGCGGGTCGAGCTGCCCCAGGACGTGGTCCAGGCGTGTTCCTGCGTGCCGGCCGGGCTCGAGAAGACGATGTCGAACGCCTTCGCGAAGTTCTGGCCCAGCTCGTGGCTGGTGCCCATCTGCAGCGCCTTGCCGTCGCCCATCATGCCTTCGAGTGTGTACGTGTTGGTGGCGCCGGCGAACCGCTCCCGCGCGGTCTTGCGCCCCACGACGACCGGCATGGCGAGGACGGTGCGCATGAAGTCCTCATACACGTCGTGGAGGATCCTGCGCGCGTAGCGGCGGGCGTCGTCCTGCGTGGCGTGAGCGGTGTGCCCTTCCTGCCAGAGGAACTCGGCCGTGCGCAGGAGCAGCCGCGGCCGCAGCTCCCACCGCACGACGTTGGCCCACTGGTTGAGCAGCAACGGAAGGTCGCGGTAGCTGCTGACCCACTTCGCCATGTACTCCCCGATGACGGTCTCGCTCGTCGGCCGCACGACCACGGGCTCGGTGAGTGGTTTGCCGCCGCCGTGCGTCACCACGGCGAGCTCCGGCGAGAAGCCCTCGACGTGTTGTGCCTCGCGCCGCAGGTAGCTCTCGGGGATGAGCAGCGGGAAGTAGGCGTTCTCCGCGCCGGCCGCCTTGATGCGCTCGTCCATCTCGGACTGCATGCGCTCCCAGATCGCATACCCCGCCGGTCGGATCACCATGGTGCCGCGCACCGGCCCGTTGTCGGCCACCTCTGCCTTGGCGAGCAGCTCCTGATACCAGCGGGGAAAGTCCTCCGAACGCGGAGTAAGGACGCGGGCCATGACCGTCAAGTCTAGTAACGTTCCGTCGTCGTCACATGCGGTTATTCGCGACCGTGACCGTCGAACTCATCGACGTCCGACCACCTGAACAACCATCACAAAGCCCGGGGAGACCTCTCCCCGGGCTTCAGCACGCCGCCACCCAGGAGACCGCGACGGTGCAGGTGCTGGAGCCGTAATGCTCGCCTCGTGAGGTTCGATCGGCGGTTGCCCGGCGGAATCAGGCGGGTGAGACTACTGGGATGATCTCGGGCGAGCATGAGCCGGTGTCGGAGGAGTCGGCGGGGCGTACGGCCCCGGGATTCGGTGGGCCGTCGGGCACGGCGCCGGTGACGGCGGCCGGCCAGCCCGCGCTGCACGCCCTGGTCGCGGGGGTGGCGCGGACGCTACGCCTGCCGCCGACCACGCGGGTGTGGTTGACCGCGGACGCCGCCGTCACCCGTCAGGCGGACCTGTACGGCCGGCATCTGATCATTGGCCTCCCCCTGCTCAGCCTGCTGTCCGGCACGGAGTTGCGGGCGTTGGTCGGCCACGAACTGGCGCTGCTGCACCGCCCGGACGCCCGCCGGGCCGACCGTGCACTCGCCAAGTGGTCCAGCGCGGTCTGGGACGAGGCGGTACAGGAGCTTCCGGCGGATCCGCGGCGCGAGCCCGACCCGTACGTGGCCGAGCTCCAGGACGCGGCGGACCAAGCGGCGATCACCGCGGCCGGCGGCGCGGAACCGGCGGCGCGGGCCGTCGCGCTGGCCACCCTGTCGGAGACCGGTTATCTCGTGTTCCGGGTCGAGTCCGGTCCGCCACTGCTCGGGCAGTGGTGGTGGCAGTTCAGCGACCTGCTCGACGGCTGGGATCGTGCGGTGCGGTACGGGCTCGGCGACGCGGAGTGGGACGCGGAGACGGCGGCTGTGCTGGCCCGGCTGCACCCGCGGCTGTCCGGCGCGCTGACCGCGCTCGGCCGGGAGTCGCTGCCCCTGGTCGCCGCGGCCAGGTCCGTACCGGTGGTGCCGCTATCGGTCCACAAGCAGCGGCGGCTCATCCGCGCATTGACCGATCAGTCCGTCCCGACGGTGCTGTGGTGGCGGACGTACGAGACGGCGCCGGCCCGCCGGTGGCGACGGCGGGCCGCGAAGGACGCCCGTTCGATACGCGCCCACCTGGCCGCCGCACTCGGCCGCGACCTGGTCGACGACGTCGAGGCGATCCGGGCGATCGAGACAGGGGCAGCCCCCTGCGGGTGTGGGCACGCCGGAGGCCACCACGAGTTCACTGCGGGTGACCCGGCGGTGTCGTTGGTCGAGGATCACCTGCTGCGGCGGGGTTGGCGGCTGGAGCATCCCGCCGTGCGCGGCGTGCTGATCGGTCCGGACGGCCGGCGAGTCGACGCGATCGAGATCTTGCGGGCCGGCGCGGACTCAGCGGTCGTCCGTGAACTCCTCGGCTCCGAATAGCTGCCCTCGCCGAGCCCTGATTGTCCATCTATGGCGGGCAATCAGGGAACTGGAATGGAAGATACCCACTCCCCTCCACCTCTAACCTATAGCACACCGGGGGGCTTGCGGCAAGACCCGGGTCGTGCCGCAGAATCGTCGGCCGAGGCTGGAACCTGCGGAAATGGGGGACCGCAAAATGCGTGTGTTGCTGTCGGCGATCGGGTTACACAGTCGCGTTTGTCGTGGACGACCTGACCACGGTCGATCCGTGGGCACGGCCGCGAGCGAGCCGGGCGATGTGAACTCTCGCCGGGACCGGACTACCCAAGCCTGACCTGCGCCGGGCCGCTCGCCATCCGGTCGCGCCGTTCCCGCCGGACGTAACCGGCAACCGAGTGCTGCGGGACCTGGACACGCCCCAGCTGCAGGGCGCTGTCCGACACGGCGCTCGACATCCACCGGCCCGTCGATCGGCCTGCCACCGGACAACGTCCGCGACGACGCGTCGGCGCGTGTCGTCGCGTCCCGCACCGCGAACGGTGCGCCGGGCCACGGCGGGCGACGGCGCGGCCCCCGTTTGCCGGCGGCCCGGCCACACCCACCGCTACCACCAAGGAGAGCCGATGACCGTTCAACCTGAGCCGGACGCGGCCGGGACCCCGGCGGCGATCGCGCCGGACGACCGGACCGTAGCCGGCGTGCCCGTGGCCGCCGGGTCGGCCGCCCGCGACGAGGCGCCGGCCGAACAGTCCGGACAGATGTCGCACGCCGAGGTGATCCAGGCACTGTCCGGCCTCATGCTCGGCGTGTTCGTCACGATCCTGGCCTCGACGATCGTCTCCAACGCACTGCCGCGCATCATCGCCGACCTCGGCGGCACCCAGTCGGTCTACACCTGGGTGGTCACCACCGAACTGCTGTCGATGACCGCGACCGTGCCGCTCTGGGGCAAGATGGCCGACCTCTACAGCAAGAAGCTGCTGATCCAGCTCTCGCTGAGCCTGTTCGCGGTCGGCTCGCTGATCGCCGGCTCCGCGCCGGACGTCACGCTGCTGCTCCTCAGCCGTATCGCGCAGGGTGTGGGCGCCGGCGGCATGGGCGCGCTCGCGATGATCGTGATGGCCGCGATGATCCCGCCGCGCGAGCTGGGCCGCTACTCCGGCGTCTTCGGCGCGGTGTTCGGCGTGGCCACGATCGCCGGCCCGCTGATCGGCGGTGTGCTGGTGGACACCTCGTGGCTGGGCTGGCGCTGGTGCTTCTTCATCGGCATCCCGTTCACGGTGGCCGCGATCGCCCTGCTGCAGAAGACGCTGCACCTGCCGGTCGTCCGCCGGCGCGTGAAGGTCGACTGGCTGGGCGCGCTGCTGATCATGGCCGGCGTCAGCACGCTGCTGATCTGGTCCAGCCTGGCCGGTCACCACTTCGCCTGGGGCTCGTGGCAGACCGCGGCGTTTGTCAGCGGCGGCGCGCTCCTGCTCGCGCTCGCGGTGTGGACCGAGTCGCGGGCCGCGGACCCGATCATCCCGCTCGGCATCTTCCGCAACCGCACGGTCACGCTGGCCGTGGTGGCCAGCACGCTGGTCGGCGTGGCGATGTTCGGCGGCACGGTGTTCCTTTCGCAGTACTTCCAGATAGCCCTCGGCAAGTCCCCGACGGTGGCCGGCCTGATGAGCCTGCCGATGATCTTCGGTGTGCTGGTGTCCTCGACGGTCGCCGGACAACTCATCACGCGGTTCGGGCGCTGGAAGGCGTACCTGGTGGTGGGCTCGATCGTGATGACCGCCGGGTTCCTGTTGCTCAGCACGATCGACGCGAAGACCGGCGTGGTGCTGCTGGCGGTGTACATGGCGGTGCTCGGGATCGGGGTCGGCATGCTCATGCAGAACCTCGTGCTCGCCGCGCAGAACGACGTGCCCGCCGCCGAACTGGGCGCGGCCACCTCGGCGCTCACCTTCTTCCGCAGCATGGGCGGCGCGATCGGGGTGAGCGCGCTGGGCGCGGTGCTCACCAACAGGGTGACCTCGCTCTTCGTCGACCACTTCGGCACGGCGGCGACCGAGGGCGGCAGCGCGAAGGTGCCCGACCTCAAGACGCTGCCCGCGCCGGTCCTCGCCGTGGTCCGCGACGTCTACGGCACGGCGACCGCGGACCTGTTCCTGGTGGCCGCGCCGATCGCGTTCCTCGCCGTGCTCGCGGTGATCTTCATCAAGGAGAAGCCGCTGTCCACCCTCACCGGCGACGAGCGCCGCGCGCAGGAAGCGGCGGCGGCACCGCACTGAGTCGCGCAGGGCCGCCACGCACTCGTTCTCCACCGCAAGCGAACCCAGATCGGAGCTCATGCCGTGAACCCGCTGACCACCAGTGCGTTTGATCTTCCCGACCACCTCTCCGCCAAGGCCGACCCGAAGCTGATCGCCGGGGATGAGCAGCATTTCGCGGCCATCGCGGAGAGCCTCGAACAGACGATCTCCGACCTGTCCGGCCGCCTCGACGCCGTACGCAAGGCGGCCGGCGGCATAGGCCAGGCGGCGATGGACCGGGACCTGGAGGTCCACCGGCTGACCGCTCGCCTGCGCACCCTGCGTCGCTTCGGCCTGGACCTGTGCCTCGGCCACCTCGTCAGCGCGGACAACCCCGAGCCCGTGTACATCGGACGGCTCGGCCTCACGGACAGCACGGGTCGTCGGCTGCTGCTCGACTGGCGCTCCCCGGCCGCCGAACCGTTCTTCGGCGCGACCCACGCCAACCCGATGGGTCTGGCGAGCCGCCGCAGGTACCGCTGGACGCGTGGCCGGATCAGCGACTACTGGGACGAGGTGTTCACCGCAGCGGGATTCGAGGGGCACGCCGCGCTCGACGACCAGTCCGCCTTCATCGCCAGCCTGGGTGGTAGCCGGTCGAGCCGGATGCGCGACGTCCTCAGCACCATCCAGGCCGACCAGGACGCCGTCATCCGCGCGGGATCCAGCGGTGCGCTCGTCGTCGACGGCGGTCCGGGCACGGGGAAGACCGTCGTCGCGCTGCACCGCTCCGCCTACCTCCTCTACTCCGACCCGCGCCTCGATCACCGCCGGGGCGGCGTGCTGTTCGTCGGTCCGCACCAGCCGTACCTGGCGTACATCGCCGACGTCCTGCCCAGCCTCGGCGAGGAGGGCGTGCAGACCTGCACCCTGCGGGACCTCGTCGCCGAGGGAGCTTCGGCGACCGTCGAGGCCGACCCGGAGGTGGCCCGCCTGAAGTCGTCCGCCGATCTGGTGAAGGCGATCGAGGCGGCCGTCAGGTTCTACGAGGAGCCGCCCACCAAGGGGATGACGGTCGCGACCCAGGAGTCCGGCATCCGGCTGAGCGCCGACGACTGGGCCGACGCGTTCCAGGCAGCGGGACCCGGCACCCCGCACAACGAGGCGCGTGACCAGATCTGGGAGGAGCTGCTCACGATCCTGATGGACAAGTACGACGGCGACGAACCGGATGACCTGCTGCGCCGGTCGCTGCTGCGGAACAGGGAACTGCTCACGACGTTCAACCGCGCGTGGCCGCTGCTCGAAGCGGCCGACCTCGTCGGAGACCTGTGGTCGGTGCCGGCGTACCTGCGCAAGTGCGCTCCCTGGCTCGGCACCGACGACGTCCGGCGACTGCGACGCGACGACGCCCAGGCCTGGACGGTGTCCGACCTGCCGCTGCTGGACGCGGCACGGCAGCGGCTCGGCGACCCGGAGGCGTCACGGCGTCAGCGCCGGCACAACGCCGCTGTCACCGCCGAACGCGAGCGCATGACCAGGGTCGTGGACGACCTGATCGAGGTCGCCGACGACGAATACGGAACAGGCCTGGTGACGATGCTTCGTGGCGAGGACTTCCACGACGCCCTGGTCGACGAGACCGCACTGCCCGGCACCGAGCCGGACCGGCTCGCCGGACCGTTCGCGCACATCGTCGTGGACGAGGCCCAGGAGCTGACCGACGCGGAGTGGCAGATGCTGCTGCAGCGCTGCCCGTCCCGCAGCTTCACCATCGTCGGGGACCGCGCCCAGGCACGGCACGGCTTCACGGAGTCATGGCAGGAACGGCTCGAGCGGATCGGACTCGACCGGATCAACGTGGCCTCCCTGACCATCAACTACCGGACACCGGACACGGTCATGGCGGAAGCCGAGCCCGTCATCCGGGCCGTGCTGCCGGACGCCAACGTGCCGACCTCCGTGCGCACCAGCGACGCTCCGGTCGTGCACGGATCCGTTTCGGATCTGGGGTCGATCCTGGACACCTGGCTCGCCGCGCACGCCGACGGGATCGCCTGCGTCATCGGCGATCCCACGTTCCGGGCGACGGCCCGCGTCCGGTCGCTGGCCCCGGAGCTGTCGAAGGGGCTCGAGTTCGACCTGGTCGTCCTCATCGACCCCGAGAAGTTCGGCGATGGCATCGAAGGAGCGGTCGACCGTTATGTCGCGATGACCCGGGCGACCCAGCAACTTGTCATCCTCACGAGCCCCTGACCCTCCGGGTCGGCCCGGCGGATCGACACGCTCACGGTCGCGTGCCGCGCGGCTCGTCGGGCGTCACGCCGAACCGTCCCGGCCGGCGACGAAGGCGTGTGTCAGCGTGTGGGCGAGCAGCTGACCGGCTTCGCCGGCGGTTGTGCGTCCGACCAGCACTTCCTCGTTGGCCGCGCGGCCGAGTCCATGGATCATCGCGTACATCCATTCGGGCGGGAGGTCGGTGCGGATTTCGTCCCGCTCGGCGGCCTCGGTCAGCCACATCAGCAGCGGCTCGTCGGCCGCAGGGCGGCGCAGCGGCGCGTCGGTGACGCTGCCGGGACGGTTGTCCAGGAACCGGTAGCGTTCACCCACCCGGATGATCCCAGGGCCAAGGCGATCGAAGACTTCGGCGGCCGTGGCAGCCGGTGTGATCGCGGTCGTGACGACGGCCCGCTCCTCCTCGACGACAAGGTCGATGAGCGCCTGGATGAGGTGTTCACGGGTCGGAAAGTGCCGATAGACGGTGACTCGCGCCACGCCGGACTCCGCGGCGATCTGCCGCATGCTCGCCTCCGGGTCGGTCGCGAGTATCCGGATCGCCGCGGCCAGCACCGCGTCCCGGTTGCGCCGGGCGTCCAACCGCAATGCCTGTTCGGTCGAGTTGAGATCACTGGCGTCGCCCACCAGTAAATGATACAACGTGTCACAACTGATACAGCGTGTATCACTTGGAGGATGGGTGAGCGTGATCGAAACAACGGGCATCAGCCCGTCGAGGCGGAAGCAACGGATGACCCTCGTCGCGGTGGCGCTGGGTGTGGTGATGGTCAGTCTGGACGGCACCGTGGTCCACATCGCCAACCCGACGATCGCCCGCGACCTCGGCTCGTCGATGACCGGCCTGCAGTGGGTGACCAACGGCTACCTTCTCGCGCTGGCGGTGACGTTGATCGTCGGCGGCAAGCTCGGCGACAGGTTCGGCCGGCGCAAACTCTTCGTGATCGGCGTCGCCGGTTTCGCGATCGCGTCCCTCGGGTGCGGCCTGGCACCGTCGACTGCCGCACTGATTGCTTTCCGCGTGCTGCAGGGACTTGCCGGGGCGTGCCTGGTGCCGAACACACTTGCGATCCTGAGGTCGACGTTCCCGTCGTCCGAGTTGAACCGTGCCATCGGGATGTGGAGTGCCGCATCAGCGCTGGCCGCCGCCGCCGGACCGATCGTCGGCGGGTTGCTGGTGGAGTACTTGTCCTGGTCGGCGATCTTCGTGGTGAACGTCCCGATCGGGTTGGCCGCCGCCGCGTTGGCGGTCCGGTGGGCCGACGAGAGCCGCGCCCCGGGCCGCGACCGGTTCGACATCGTCGGCGCCGGCGTGCTGGCCGGGGCGTTGTTCGTGCTGGTGTGGGCGTTGACCGGCACACCTGGGCGCGGATGGTGGCGCTGGGCGGCCGGCGCGGTCGCAGCGCTGGTACTCCTGGCCGGGTTTGTGATCCGGCAACGCCGCTTCTCGGCGCCGCTCCTTCCGCTGTCGCTGTTTCGTTCCCGGGCCTTGTCGGTGGGTGTCGTGCTGCTGGTGACCGGGAACGTCGCACTGTACGGAGTGCTGTTCTCCATCGGCCTCTACATGCAGAACGTGAACGGCTACACGCCGCTGGAGACCGGTGTCCGCCTGTTGCCGCTGATGGCGATGTTCATGGTCAGCTCGCCGCTGGGCGGACGCCTGACCGAGCGACTGGGTTCACGCTGGCCGCTGGCCCTCGGGATGGCGCTGCTCGCGGCGAGCTTCTTCGGGCTGGTCGGCCTGTCCGCGGACTCCCCCTACAGCCGGCAGTGGCCGTGCCTGGTCCTGCTGGGCCTCGGCATGGGGATGGTCGTGGTCGCCGGGACCGAGGCCGTCGTCGGGACGGCTCCCGTGCAGCACGGCGGAGTCGCGGGTGGCCTGCAGACCACTGCGAACCAACTCGGTGGTGTGCTCGGCACCACGGTGTTCGGGACGGTGATCGCCACGATCGTCGCGCGGACGCTGCCGGCGGAACTCGACAGCGCCGACGTCCCCGATGCGATCGCGGAACAGGTGGTCACCCACATGGGCCTGGCCGAACAGGGCATCGCACCACTCGGCGCGCAGATGAACGATCTGGCCGCCACGATCACCCGTGCCACGGAACACGCATTCATGTCCGGCATGCACACAGTCATGTGGATCGGCGCCGGCATCGCGCTCCTCAGCGCGCTGCTGGCACTGCTGATCCCGGCCCGCCGTCAGGGACGGGTCGGGGCGTAGCGGGCGAGCACACTCGGCCCGCCGCTGCTGCCTGGACCCACCAGCGGCGGGCCGAGGCAGCAGCGGTCGGGGTGTCGCCCGTCGTTCTCAGGCGGCTCCTGCGCAAGCTCGGCGATCACCCTCAGCCTCCTCCAGCGGGTGAGGCCCGACCGTTACTCGCCCGACAAGCGCAGCACCGGCAGTGCCCGGTCGGTCTTGCGCTGGTACCCCCCGAAGCGCGGCTGGCCGGCCACGATGCGCTCGAGTGCGGCACGGCGGCGCTCGCCCTCCAACTGCTCGACGCGGGCATGGATGCGCCGGCCGCCCACCTCGACCCAGACCTGATCCGGGTGCGCCCGCAGGTTGTGGTACCAGCTGGGATGCCGGTCGGCGCCGCCGTTGGACGCCACGACCAACCAGGCGTCGTCGCCGTCGGCGAAGCGGGCCACGGGCGAGACCCGCTCCTTGCCGCTCTTGGCCCCGACGGTGGTGAGGTACAACAGGTCCATCCCGGCGAACCGGTCCCCGCTGCGCTTGTGGACTTTGATCATGATGTTCTTCACCAGGCCCATGGCCCCATTCTGGGTTCGCCGCCGCCGCGGTGCACCGGCCATCGATCCACGACCGCCACTGACATTTGTCACCGCGGCACCGAACATGTCCCCTGGCCCGGTCACGCCGTTACGACCACCGCCCGCGTCGTACGAGCACCACCACCAGCCCCGCGGCGGCGGCGAGACCGACAGCGACCATCGCCGTTGCGGCGCCCGCGGTGCCGATCCGTCGTCTGGCCCGGTCGACGGCCTGGCCGGCGGCCGCCTTCGTACGGGCCTTCACGTCGGTCTTCGCCACCAGCGCCGCGACCGTCTCGCCCAGCGCGGCGCGGGTCCTGGCGATCTCCGCCCGCAGCTGTTCCGGGTCGGTTTGGCCCTTCACGGTCGTCACGATGCCATTCCTTCCCGAACCGCGAGCTGCGCGACGTCCACAGCTGTCGGCGTCATTTCCCCGACATCCTGCGACGAAACGCCCGGCCGCATGCGGTCCCCGCCGAACGTCGAGCCCTGACGACGGGCGGCGGTCCCGTGTCAGTACACGGGCAGACGCGGCACGGCGGCGAGCAGTTGCCGGGTGTAGGGGTGCTGCGGGCGTTCGAAGACGTCGTCGACCGGGCCGCGCTCGACGACGTCGCCGTCCTTCATCACCAGGACGTCGTCGCTGAGGTACCGGATGACGCCGAGATCGTGGGAGATGAACAGCATCGCCAGCCCCCGCGTCGCCTGCAGCTCGGCGAGCAGGTCGAGGATCTGCGCCTGGATCGACACGTCCAGCGCCGACACCGGTTCGTCACAGACCAGCAGGTCCGGCCCGGGTGCCAGGGCCCGGGCGATGGCCACACGCTGCCGCTGGCCGCCGGACATCTCGGCGGGCCGGCGCTCGGCGAGAGCCGCCGGCAGTCCGACGGTCTCCAGCAGATCGGTCACCCGGCGCCGCCGGGCGGCCGGATCGGGCAGCCCGTGCAGGGCCTCGCCGACGACCTGGGCGGTGGTGAACCGCGGGTCGAACGCGCCGAGCGGGTCCTGATGGATGAGCTGGATCCGGCCGCGGCTCGGGCGGCGCTCGCGTTCCCGCAGGGTGCTCCACGCCGCGCCGGCGAAACGGACCTCGCCGGCGTCGGGGCGCAGCAGGCCGAGGGCGATGCGTGCCACGGTGCTCTTGCCGGAGCCGGACTCGCCGACGATCCCGAGGGTACGGCCGCCCGCCACGGTGAACGACACGTCATGCACGGCGTCGCGCAGGGTTCCGTCCGGTTGGCGGTACCGCTTGGTGACCTCGCGCACCTCCAGGAGGGGCTCCCCCGCCGGTCCCGGCTTCGGCCGGCCGGGGCGTGCGGAAGGGACGGCGGCGAGCAGCCGCTGGGTGTAGGGGTGCCGGGCCGCGCCGAGCACGGCGTCCGGGTTGCCGGACTCGACGATCACCCCGTCGCGCATCACCAGGATGTGGTCGGCCATCCGGCCGACCACGGCCAGGTCATGGCTGATCATCAGCAGTGCGGTGCCGCCCGCCTTGAGCTCCTCCAGCAGGGTCAGCACCTGTGCCTGTACGGTCACGTCGAGCGCGGTGGTGGGCTCGTCGACGACGAGGACCGGCGGCGCGGCGATCACCGCGGAGGCGATCAGGGCTCGTTGCCGCAGGCCGCCGGAGAGCTGGTGCGGATACTGCGCGGCGCGCAGCCGCGGCTCGGGCACCCCGGCACCGGTGAGTGCGTCGACGACCCGGGTCTCGCGCAGCCCGCGCGGGACCAGCCGGTGGCGGCGCAACGGCTCACCGACGTCGCGACGCACCCGGTGCAGCGGGTTCAGTGAGCCGAGGGCGTCCTGCAGGACCAGGCCGATGTCGCGGCCCCGGACCTGGCGCCACTGGCGTTCGGAGAGCTCGGTGAGGTTCCTCCCGGCCAGGCGCAGCGCGCCGGCGGTCACGGTGGCGTTCGGACCGGCCAGGCCGAGCAGCGCTCGGGCGGTGGCGCTCTTGCCCGATCCGGATTCTCCGACGATCGCCAGGCACTGACCGGCGTGCAGGGCGAAGCTGATCCCGCGTACCGCTTCGACGGTGCCGGTGCCGGTGCGGAACGTGACGTGTAGGTCGTCGGCCTCCAGGGCCACGGGCGCGGTCACCGCTGCGCCGCCGCGGCCTGCCGGCGCAGCTCGGCGATCCAGCGCTCGTCACGCTGTGACCGGCGGCGCCGTTTGCGGTCCTCGAGGATGTCCGCGGCCCGGCCCGGGTCCCCGCTGCGGGCCAGCGCGTCGCAGAGGGTGTCGACGACGATGTCCTGCTGCAGGCGGCTGCCACCGACCAGGCTCACCGCGGCCAGGACGCCGCCGATGTGCTGCGCGGCCGCGTCGAAGCGGCCCTCGCCGTGTGCGGCGACACCGTCCAGGACGGCGACGATGACGTCCCGGTTGGGGCGGGTGGTTTCGGCCCGCCACGCGGCGCGGAGGGTGTGCAGCGTGGCGTGGTCGGCGACGGCCAGGGCGAGGGCGGCGTGCACGTCGAACAGCCCGCTGCGTGGTCCGTGCACCTGCGTGCGGGCGAGCTCGGCCACCGGTGACCACGGCAGGTCGCCGTGGCCGTCGATCCGCAGCCGCCACAGCACGGCGGCGCTGTCGACCAGGGTGGTCCGCTGGCTGGAGACCTGCGGATCGATGGCGGCGTGGTAGCGGTGCAGGCCGAGTTCGGCGTCGTCGCGCTCCAGCGCGACGAGCGCGTGGTGCCAGCGCAGGTGGGTCTGCAGCGGCGAGCGGGGGTGGCGGGTGTCGAACCAGCCCTCCAGGAACGACTCCGCCTGTGCGATGCGGCCGGTCTCGTGCAGGACGTGGACGTAGCCGTGGCAGGCGGCCCGGTTGTCCGGCCGGTCGCGCAGCGACAGTTCGGCGGCCGTCTCGGCCGCGGCGAACTGCCACGCCTCCTCGAGCTCGAGCGAGCAGATCCCGGCGAGCGCCCAGTCGTCGGGGAACACGGCGCTGGAGCGGGCGGCGAGATCCAGCACCCCCTCCCGGCCGGTGCCGGCCGCGATCCGCCGGGTGCTGAGCAGCCCCGCGGCGAAACCCAGCACCAGCAGGTCCCCCGGGTGCCGGTCGAGGTGCTCGGCGAACGCGGCCAGGTGCGCCGGCGGCGCCGTGACGAGATCGATCTGGTGAGCCTCACGCGGGTCGAGCCGGTCCGCGCCTTCCCGGCGCAGCCGCACCGCGGCGGTGAACGCGTCCCGGGCCTCGGTGTCGCGGCCCGCCGAGGCGAGGCTCAGCCCGAGCCCGAGGTGCGCCACCGCGAGCCCTGGGTCCAGTTCCACGGCGCGGGCGAAGCCGTCGGCGGCGGAGCCGTCCAGGGCCAGGTACTGGTCGACGGCCTCGAAGTACGCCGCCGCGGCATCCGGGTCGGCGGTGGACACGGTCTGCCCGTATCGATCGGTCTGCATCGTCGTGCCTTCCAGGTGGGTCATCGGCCGCCACGGACCGCGCCGACGCCGAAGCGGGTGCGCAGTGCCCGGCCCAGGATGGTCACCGCGACGGCGGTGACGGTGATCAGCAGGCCGGGGAAGACCCCGGCCCACCAGGCGACGGCCAGCGTGGAGCGGCCCTCGGCGAGCATCGCGCCCCATTCGGGCGTCGGCGGTTGCGTGCCCAGCCCGAGGAAGCTCAGCCCGGACGCGAAGATCACCGCCACGCCGAACCCGAGCGTCGCCATCACGAGCAGCGGGCCCACCGCGTTGGGCAGGATGTGCCGCCAGAGCGAGGTCCACGGCCCCACGCCGAGCCCGGTGGCGGCCTCGACGTAACCGGCGTGACGGACCACCAGCAGCCGGGAGCGCAACAGCCGCGCATAACCGGGCATGTCGGCCAGTCCGATCGCCACGAGCAGGCTCAGCTCGCCGCGCCCGACGATCGTCACGACGACGAGGGCGAGCAGCAGCGCCGGGAACGACAGCAGCACGTCGAGCACGCGGGAGACGACGAGGTCGGCCAGCCGGCCGCCGAGGGCGGCGAGCACGCCGACCGGCACCGCGACGAGCAGCGCGACCAGCGTGGCGCCCGCGGCGATGCGCAGCGAGTGCCGGGCGCCGTGGACAGCACGGGCGAACAGGTCCCGGCCGAGCTGGTCGGTGCCGAACAGGTGGTCGGCGCCCGGTGGGCGGAACGAGGCGAGCGGGTCGGTCGCGTTGGGGTCGTGGCCGGTGAACAGGTGCGGCATGACCGCCGCAGCGGTGACGACGAGGACCACCAACGTAGCCATGACGACCGTGACCGGCAGCCGCCGGGTCTGCCTAGCGGCCATCGCGACGCAGCCTGGGATCGACGACGAGGTACGACAGCTCGACCAGCAGGTTCACCACGACGTACACCGCCGCGGCCAGCATCACCACTCCGGTGACCATCGGGATGTCCTTGTTCGTCACCGCGGTCAGCGCCACCTGGCCGAGCCCGGGCCGGCCGAAGACCTGTTCGATGAGGACCGACCCGCCGAGCAGGCTCCCCACGAACCAGCCGGTGAGTGTCGTGGCCGGCACCAGGCAGTGCCGCAGGGCGTGCCCGGTCCGCACGGCCAGTTCCCCGGCACCGCGCGCTCGTGCGGAGGTGACGAACGGCTGCGCGAGTGCGGCGTCCATCTCCTCCCGCATCACCTGCCCGAGCGTCCCGGCGATCGGCAGGGCGACGGCGACGGCCGGCAGCACGAGACTGCGCCAGGTGCCTGCCTCGATCACCGGGAAGACGTGCCAGCGCAGCGACAGGAAGGTGATCAGCAGGATGCCCAGCCAGTACTGCGGCAGCGACACGGCGACCATCTCGAAGCCGGAGAACAGCAGGCGGGCGAGACGGTGCCGCTCCGGCACCAGCACCGCCGCGCACACCGCGAGCAGTATCGCCAGCACCAGCGCGGCGGCGGCCAGCTGCACGGTCGGCAGCAGTTGCTCGACGAGCGCGTCCAGGACCGGCCGCTGCAGCTGGTAGGAGGTGCCCAGGTCACCACGGGCGAGATCGCCCAGCAGCCGGGCGTACTGCACACCGGGCGGGTCGGCAAGCCCGTACTCGGCGCGGACCTGGTCCTTGAGCTCCGGTGACACCAGGGCCTGGTTGCCCATGATGATGTCGACCGGGTCGCCCGGGATCAGGTGCAGCATGGCGAAGCACAGCGTCGCCGCACCCCACAGCTGCACCACCGCGATCGCCGCCCGGCGGGCGAAACGACCGGCGTCACGCCGGGTGAGCACGGCCCAGCACCGACTTCTCGCCCGCCTCGACGGCGCTCGACAGCACGTTCTCCCGTGGTGGCAGTGGGCAGTTGTACCAGTCGGAGAACGCGCACGGCGGCAGGTAGGCCCGGTTGAAGTCCACGACGTATCCGTCACCGGTGCGCAGCGCCTCGACGAACCGGCCCGGGCGGTACGTGCTCACCCCGGTCGTGGCGTCGGCGAACACGAACCACAGCCCGCCGTGGCCTTCGAAGGCACGCACCCGGTGCGGGGTGCCGGCGAGAGTGAACGCCAGCTCGCCGGGGACCACGTGTTCCCGCACGACGTCGTCGCGCTGGTACGGGATCGCGGCCGGCTCGGGAGCGGTGAACGGTTCGAACACCGCCGGCACCCGCCACTTCGGCTCGTACGGGTACCGGTCGACGCCGCGGAACGCCGCGCGGGCCGGCGCCGCGTGCTCGTAGGTCCGCACCACCGGCGTTCCCTCGCGGACGAACGTCCGGACGGTCACGCCGGGCGCCTCGAGATCACCGTCCACATAGGAGGTTCCGGTCAGCGGCGTCCCGTCCCGGGTCAGCTGCGCGCCGGGCTCCACGGTCACGGTGAGCCGCCCGCCGTCCACGTCCCAGATGCCGGGCACGCCGTCGACGACCAGCGGCTCGAAGACGGTGTAGGTGCCGGTGAGGGCGACGTGACCGGCCGGCCCGGCCACCTCTTCCGCCCGCGCGGCCAGCCACGCCTCCCAGTCGGCGCTCACTTGGTGCGCCAGACGGTGTAGAAGGAGTCGGGGTAGCCCGACACCGTGAACTGGACGCCCTGCACCGAATTCGACGCACCCAGCAGGTACTGCGGGACGTAGATCGGCACGGCCGCGGCATTGTCGATGACCCAGCGCTGCAGCGGCTTGTACGCGGCGGGGCGGTCCTCCTGCCGCAGCGCGGTCAGGCCCTGGCTGAGCCAGCCGTCGACCTGCGGGTCGTCGACGTTGGCGTAGTTCGCGCCGCCCTTGGTGGCCAGGAACTTCGACGACCACACGTTGAACAGCATGTCGGGGTCGGCGCGCTGGTTGCTCTGGTCGGTGATGTCGTAGTCGCCGGCCCGGGCCCGGGAGGCGAACGTGCCCGCGTCGAGACCCTGCAGTGTCACCTCGAAGCCGAGCTTCTTGGCGTTGTCGGCGATCGCCTGGGCCACGACGTCACGCTGCTCCCGCATGACGGTGCTGTTCTGCACCCACACCACCGTCAGGCGCTTCCCGTCCTTGACCCGGTAGCCCTGGGCGTCCTTCTGCGTCCAGCCGGCCTCGTCGAGCAGCCGGTTGGCCAGGTTCAGGTCCTGGGCCCAGCTGCCTTCGAGGGAGCTGTCGTAGGAATACGGCGTGCTCGGCGTGAGCGGGCTCCAGGCCCGTGGGAAACGGCCCGCGTACACCGACTTGACGATGTTCTCGATGTCGATGCCGCGCTGGAATGCCTGACGCACCTTGACGTCGTCGAAGGGCGCCCGCTTGGTGTTGAGGTAGGCGGTGAACGGGGTACCGGCCGCGGCGGCGCTGAGGATGCGAACGCCGCCGCCGGCCTCGAACGCGGCCGCGGTGACCGGCGGCACGTTGGCGGCGAGCTGCGCCTGGCCGCTGCTGACCGCGCCGACCCGGATCGCGTTCTCCGGCAGGAACCGGACCTCGACCTTGTCCAGGTAGGCCGCGCCCTGGTGCGCTGCGCCGTCCGGCGGCCAGTTGTAGGCGTCGTACCGGGCGAACGTGAGGCTCTGCCCCTTGGTGTAGGCGGCAGTGGTGAACGGTCCGGTGCCGACGGCGTTGGGGCCGCCCGCGCACAGCGCGGCCTGACCCTTGGCGAGCGCGGCAGGCGACTGGATGCCGAGCACCGAGAACGACGCGAGCTGCAGGAACGGCGCGAACGGCGACTTGAGCTTGACCACCAGTGTGGCCGGGGCGGCCGCGGTCGCGGACTCGAACGGCAGGGAGCCGGCCAGCGGCGCCTTGGTCGCCGGGTCGACGAAGTGGTCGAAGGTGGCCTTCGCTGCCGTCGCGTCGAACTTCGTGCCGTCGTGGAAGGTCACGTCGTCGCGCAGGTTGAACGTGTAGGTGGTGCCGTCCGCGGAGATCTCCCAGGACTTCGCCAGCCACGGGTGGAAGGCGCCCTTGGCGTCCTGGAAGATCAGCGAGTCGTAGACGTTGCGCTGCAGAATCTGGGTGGCGATCTGGCTCGGTGCGGCCGGGTCGAGGCACGTGGGCTCGACGTCGGTGGCGAACACGACAGTGCCGCCACGCACGGGCGTTCCGGAGCCGGCGCCGTCGCCGTCGCCGGGAGCACCGGTGGCGCTGCAGGCGGCGACGAGCGCCACCGACGCCGCCGCCAAGACCAGCCTGCGGGACATGGTTACTCCCCTTTTCAGACGTACTTACTAGGAAATCAGCGTGAGCGTATACACGCGTCGACGCAGCGGCAAGAGTCGTCTGCTGTGACCTGTCTTGCTCTGATCAGGCCGGGTCTCGCCGGGGCCAACTGGAGCTCAGCCGGGTCGCCGGGGCTCACCGGGGCAGGCCGGGTCTCGTCGGGGTCACCGGGGCCGACCGGGGCCCACCGGGGCTCGGCCAGCGCCCGCCGGAGGTCGCCGGGACAGGCCGGGTTCAGGAGGTGGCGGCGAGCTTCGCCAGCCGGGCCTCGCGGGCCCGGTCGAGGTGCGCCACCGTCGCCCGGCGGGCCTCTTCGGTGTCGCCGGCCTCGATGGCGGCCAGGATGCGCTCGTGCTCGGCAGCGGCGATCGCCTGGTCGGCCAGGGTCGGCTCGTCGACGTCGTAGACGGCGAGCATCGAGTCGAGCCGCTCCAGCAGGTCGATGACCGTGGCGTTGCCGGCCGCCGCGCGCAGGGCCTTGTGCCAGGCCGCGTGCAGCTCAAGAAGTCGTGCCGGGTCGGTGGCGGCGCGCGCCTCGCGACCCAGATGCCCGAGCCGCGCCAGGTCGTACGCCGAGCGGCGGGCGGCGGCCCGCGCCGCGCAGGTCGACTCCAGCGCGATCCGCGCCTCGTAGATCTCCAGCAACTCCTCCGGGCTGCGCATCCGCACCCGGTATCCGCGTCGGTCCCGCTCCAGCAGCCCGTCCCGCTCGAGCAGCACCAACGCCTCACGCACCGGCGTGCGGGACACGCCGAGCCGCTCGGACAGCAGGGTCTCCAGCAGCACCGCGCCCGGCGCGAGTTTCCCGCTGACGATCTCGGCACGCAGCCGCTCGTACTGCGTCGAGGTCGAATCCCGATTGGCTGCGGGCACCAGAGTCCTCCAAGGATGACCGGGCGAGACGGAGGCCACTGTAGTTCAGCCGGTACGACCGGCGGGCACCCTACCGCACGATGTCCACAGTGGACATCACGCGCCGCTGCGGTTCGTCGGCCTGGGGCGCAGGCCGAGGTGCTCGCGCAGGGTGGTGCCGGTGTAGGCGGTGCGGTAGACGCCGCGTTCCTGCAGGGCGGGCACCAGCAGGTCGACGATGTCGTCGAGGCCGTGCGGAACCAGGTACGGCGAGATGTTGAACCCGTCAAGCGCGCCGTGGCGCACGAAGCGGGCAAACTTGTCGGCGAGCGCCTGCGGGGTGCCGACGTGACCGCGGGCGCGCTGGCCGAGGTGGATGACCGTCTCGCGCAGTGACCAGCCGTTGGCGTCGGCGGCCTCGCGCCACTGGCGGACGACGGCCTGCGAGTCGGCGGTGCGGGCGGCGCCGAACGCGCCGCTGGTGTCCTGCGGTCGCGGGTCGTCCTTGGGCAGCGGGCCGTCCGGGTCGTGGTCGCTGAGGTCGAGGTTCCACAGCAGGCCGGCCTGGGCGAGAGCGGTGGCCGGCGTGACCTGCTCCCGCCGCACCCAGGCCGCCTTCTCCTCGGCCTCGGCGGCGGTGGCGCCGATGATGATCGACGTGCCGGGCAGGATGCGCAGATCGTCCTCCGGGCGTCCGGCGGTGCGCAGCCGGGCCCGGATGTCGTCGGCGAACGCGAGGGCGTCGTCGAAGTCGGCGCCGTGGGCGGAGAAGATGACGTCGGCGTTGCGGGCGGCGAAGTCGCGGCCTTCACCGGAGTCGCCGGCCTGGAAGATGACCGGATGGCCCTGCCGGCTGCGCGGCAGGGTGGGCGTGACGTCGACGGTGAACTGCTCGCTACGGACCCGCACCGGGGAGATCGCGCCCGGCTGAGCCCACGACGGGGCGTCGGCGGAGGCGGCGACGGCGACGGCGTTGTCGTGCCAGCCGTCCCAGATGGCCCGGGCGGCGGTCAGGAACTGTTCGGCGCGCCGGTACCGGTCGGCGTGGTCGAGATAACCACCGCGGCGGAAGTTCTCGCCGGTCCAGGCGTTGTCGGTGGTGACGACGTTCCAGCCGGCCCGGCCGTCGGAGAGCAGGTCGAGGCCGGCCAGGCGGCGGGCCAGGTCGGCGGGCTCGTTGAACGTGGTGTTGGTGGTGGAGACGAGCCCGATGCGGTCGGTGACGGCGGCGAGAGCCGACAGCTGGGTGATGGCGTCGGGCCGGCCCGCCACGTCGAGGTCGTGGATACGGCCGCCGACCTCGCGCAGCCGAAGCCCTTCGCCCAGGAAGAAGGCGTCGAAGAGGCCGCGCTCGGCGGTCTGGGCGACCCTGCGGTACGACTCCGGGGAGATCTGCGACCCGCTCGCCGGGTCGGACCAGATGGTCCAGTAGTTCACGCCCTGGAAGAACACGCCGAAGTGCAGCTGGGCGTCCGGACGGGGAACGTCGGTCGGGTCGGTGCGGGTCATGCGGGTCCTCCCGGAAGCGCGAACCGGTTCTGCGGACGGGGCAGGCCGAGCGTCTGGCGCAGCGACGCGCCCGGCAGCGGGCGGGCGGCGAGGCGGCTCTTGATCAAGGCGGGCACGACGTACTGCGAGAGCACGGCGAGGTCCTCGTCGAGCACCAGCGGGTGCAGCCGGACACCGTCGACGCCGGCCTGCGCGTCGAGGTCGCGCAGCAGTGCCACGAGGCCGCCCGGGCCACCTGTGTACCGCAGGCGCCCGGCCACGGGCCACGGCGCGTGCCGGTCGAGTGCCGCCACCCGGTCGGCACCGTCCGCTGCGGAGGTGTCGAGGGCGACCTCGATCTCGGCGAAGGTCCGCGGCGTCGTCGTCGCGGCGGCGGCCTGCCGGACCGCGGCGACGTCGGCACCGCCCACCAGCGTGACGTCGACCTCCTCGTCCGGCACGAGGCCGGGCGGGGCCAGGACGACCAGCTGTCCCTGCGGCGGGCGCGGAACGATCGCGGGACCCGTCACCGTATACGTGGCGCCGGTGAAGTCGACGTAGTGGAGCCGGTCACGGTCGAGGTAGCGGCCGGTGGCGACGTCGCGGACGACGGCGTCGTCCTCCCACGAGTCCCACAGCGCGCGCACGACCCGTACCGCATCCGCGGCCTCCTGCCGGGGATCGGCGACGGGCCGTCCCCACGCCTCCGCCGCTCCGGGCCGGGGACTGGTCGCGACGACCCAGCCGGCCCGTCCCGCGGAGATGTGGTCGACCGACGCGAGCTGCGAGGAGACGTGGAACGGCTCGGTGTACGTCGTGGACACCACCGGCGCGACCGACAGGACGCTGGTCGACGCGGCGATGAAGGCCGCCCGCTCCACGGCGCCGATCCGGCCGGCGATGCCGCCGTCCGGCGGCAACAGGTCGTCGTCGAGGGTGACGAGGGTGAAGCCGGCACGTTCGGCGATCTCGGCGACGTGCCGGACCCGGCGCGGTCCGAGCAGCGCCGCGGGTGGGTGCGCGGCGCGGCGCCAGGCCTCGGGATGGGCACCGTCACCGTCGATCTCGACGGCGAGCACGAGAGACATCGTCAAAGCCCTTCTGTGGGCGGCGGGTCCGCCGTCGGCGGGAAAAATATGCCGTTGCTGGCGCTGAGGCCGCCGTCGCTGGCCAGGACCGCGCCGGTGATGTACGACGCCGCGGGAGAGGCCAGGAACCAGATGACCTCCGCCTGTTCACGCGGCTCGGCCCACCGCCCCAGCGGGATGCGCCGGCTCAGCTCACGGGCACGCTCGGCGTCCTCGTGCACGGCGGCGGTCCGGGCGGTCAGCGTGAGGCCGGGCGCGATCGCGTTGATACGGATGCCTTGGTACGCATAGTCGAGCGCCGCCGACCGCACGAGGTTGACGGCGGCGGCCTTGGTGGTGTTGTAGGCCCAGGTGTACGGGTCGCCGCGCAGTCCCGCGACCGACGCGGTCACGACGACAGCACCGCCGCCGGCGGCGCGCAGTGCGGGCACCGCAGCCCGGATGCCGAGTGCGGCACCGCGGACGTTGACGGCGTGGATCGCGTCGAGCGCCGCGATCGCGCCGCCGTGCTCCAGCGGTGGCGCCCCACCCGCACCGGCATTGAGCACCGCGACGTCGAGCCGCCCGTGGCGGCGCACCGCCAGCGCCACCATCTCGCGGTTCGTCTCCTCTTCGGCGACGTCGCCGAGCAGCGGCGTCACGCCGTCCACCTCGGACACCTCAGCGAGCCGCCCCGGGTCGGTGTCGACGGCGATGACGGCGAATCCGCGGGCGGCGAAGAGTTCTGCGGTGGCCCGCCCGATGCCGCTGCCCGCTGCGGTCACCACCACAACCTTGCGTGGTGTGGACACTCGTCTCCTCCACTGACACCCGCGCCATCGTGCAGACTTCCTATGAATCCTATCTGCTAAGTAGAGTTTTAGTCCACGAATTCGACGGCCGGCGTGACGAGGGCGACAGCGACGGCCACAGGCGTTGACAGTCCCGGACAGGCGCCGCTGGACTGTATGCATGGCACGCCTGCCACTGCTGTGGACACGGGACCACATCGACTTCGGTCGCGTGTGGTCGGCCTCCTGTCCCGCCTGACACACGCCCTCTTCATCCGGCCGACCCCGGGCCTCGCGCCGCGCAGCCCGGGCACTTCGCCACACCCACGATCGTGAGGAACCGTGATGTCGACATCGCACGCCCGCAAACGTCCATCCGCAGCAGACGGCCACCGCTACGACACGGCGTACGTCGTCGTCGCCGTACGCCTCCCCGGTGATCACACCGACGAACTGGCGCCCCCGCTGGTCTACCGGGCCGAGCCGCACCACCACGGCAGGCGGGAACGGCGCCGCCGACGCTGACGGCAAGCGCCGGACCCTCCCGGCGCCGACGCGGGGCCGGCCCCGCGTCGGCGCACGGTGAACGCCTACTGGAGCCCGGCGCGGACCGACGTGATGCGAGAAGTGTTGAACCCGAGCCAGTGCATCCGGCCCGCGTAACGCGCGTGCTCGATCTTGAGGCAACGGTCCATGACCACCGTCATGCCGCCGTCCTCCGCGATGCGCGCACCTTCCTCGTTGATCACGCCGAACTGGCACCAGAGGGCACCGGCGCGGATCGCCACGGCCTCGCGCGCGATCCCCGGCAGCGCATCCGGCGCGCGGAAGACGTTCACGACGTCCACCGGCACAGGCACGTCCAGCAGGCTCGCGTAGCAGGTCTCGCCGAGGATCTGCGTCTCACGGGGATTCACGGGGATCACGCGATAGCCGTGCCGTTTGAGGTAGTAGCCGACAAAATAGCTGGCGCGCAGCTCGTTGCTCGACAGGCCCACGATCGCGATGGTCCCTGCCGTGTGCAGCATGCGCTGGATCGTCAACGGGTCCTGGTACCGCGCGAGATCGGCCCCTCCGCTGCGCTCCGGACCGGTCATGCCGTCGCCACCCTTCTTGCCGCCGACGCGGCGACGTGGGCGAAGCCCTGCTCGAGGTCCCAGATCAGATCGTCGACGGATTCGGTGCCGACCGACAGCCGCACCGTCCCCGGTGCGACGCCGGCCGCGCGGAGCTCGTCGTCGCCCAGCTGGCGGTGCGTCGTGCTGGCCGGGTGGATGATCAGGCTCTTCGCGTCGCCGACGTTCGCCAGGTGGGACCAGAGCGTCACGCCGCGGATGAGGTCCTGCCCGCCGTCGCGGCCGCCGGCGCACTCGAACGAGAACACCGCGCCCGCGCCGCGCGGCAGGTACTTCTCCACCAGCGGACGGTACCTGCTGCCCGGCAGGCCGGGGTAGGACACGTCGGCCGCGAGCTCGTGCGACTCGAGGAACGCCGCGACCGCCCGTGCGTTGGTGACGTGACGTTCCATCCGCAGCGACAGGGTCTCGAGCCCCTGCAGGAACAGGAACGCGTTGAACGGCGAAAGCGCTCCGCCGAGGTCGCGCAGGGTCTCGGCGCGCAGCTTCATCAGGTAGCCGTAGGTCCCGAACGTCTCGTGGAACTGCAGGCCGTGGTACGCCGGCGACGGATCCGCGATCACCGGGAACCGCCCGTTGGACCAGTTGAACGTGCCCGCCTCGACGACGACGCCGCCGATGCTCGTGCCGTGGCCGCCGATGAACTTGGTCGCCGAGTGGATCACGATGTCGGCGCCCCACTCGATCGGGCGGCACAGATACGGCGTCGCGAACGTGTTGTCCACGATCAGCGGCAGGTCGTGCTCGTGCGCGACGGCCGCGACGGTCTCGATGTCGAGCACGTTCCCGGCGGGGTTGCCGATCGTCTCGCCGAAGAACGCCTTGGTGTTCGCGCGGATCGCCCGCCGCCATGCGTCCGGATCGTCGGGATCGACCCACGTCAGCTCGACGCTCATCTTGCGCAGCAGATGTTTGAGCTGGTTCACCGTCCCGCCGTAGAGTGCCGAGGACGAAACGACGTGGTCGCCCGGCTGTAGCAGCGTGAACAACGCGGCCGCCTGGGCGGCGATCCCGCTGGCGAACGCCACCGCGCCGCAGCCGCCTTCGAGGTTCGCCACCCGCTCCTCGAACACCGCGACGGTCGGGTTCATGATGCGTGAGTACGTGTTGCCGTACTCCTGCAGGTTGAAGTACGCCGCCGCCGACTCCGGGTCCTCGAAGACGTAGCTGGTCGTCTGGAAGATCGGCACGGCCCGGGCACCCGTGTTGGGGTCGGGCCGCTGCCCGGCGTGCAGTTGCCGGGTCTCGAACCCGAACTCGCGGGCCTCCTCGGCACGGAGGGGCTTGTCGGTCACGGTGCCTCTTTCCTCGACGTCACGCGGCTGTACCGCCCAGAAAGCGGCGGATGATCGGCGTCTGTCGCGCCTCTTCGAGCAGGAAGCAGTCGTGACCGTACGGCGCGTCGATCACCTGGAACTCGACGGGCTTGCCGTGAGCCAGCAGCGCGTCCTCGATCTCCTGCGACGCGGACGGCGGATAGAGCCAGTCGGAGCTGAACGCGATGAGCAGCGTCCGCGCCGTGACGCCGTCGAGCGCCCGGGCGAGCGACCCGCCACCGTGCTGCCGCGCCAGGTCGAAATAGGTCAGCGCGCGCGAGGTGTAGAGATACGTGTTGGCGTCGAAGCGTTTGACGAACGTCGCGGCCTGGTGGCGCAGGTAGCTCTCGACCTGGAAATCCGGCTCGGCGATCGTGTAGCGGATGTCGTCGGCGTCCTGCAGCCGCCGGCCGAACTTGTCACCCATCGAGGTCGCGGACAGGTAGGTGACGTGGCCGACCATCCGCGCCACGCCCATGCCGGCGTCGGGCGCGCGGCCGGTGCCGTGGTAGTGACCGCCCTGCCAGGCCGGGTCGCGCATGATCGCCTCACGGGCGATCGCGTTCCAGGACACGCCCTGCGGGTGCAGCGCGTGCGTGCTGGCGATCGCCACGACGGCGTCAACCTGGTCGGGGAACAGCACCGCCCATTCCAGTGCCTGCATCCCGCCCAGCGAGCCACCCGCCACCGCGGCGAGCCGCTCGATGCCGAGGACGTCGAGCAGCGCCCGCTCGGTGCGCACCATGTCCGCGACGGTGATGACCGGGAAGTCCGACCCGTACGGCCGGCCGGTCGCCGGGTCGGTCGAGGACGGTCCGGTCGTCCCCCGGCAACCGCCGAGCAGGTTCGTGGAGACGACGAAGTAGCGGTCGGTGTCGAACGCCTTACCGGGGCCGATCATCCCGTCCCACCATCCGAGACCCTTGCCGGCCACACCGTCGCGGTCCTCCGCCCCGAACCCGTCGCGGGCGCTCTCCCCGGGCGTCTTCGACAGGCCGGCCGCGTGGGCGTCGCCGCTGAGCGCGTGGCACACCAGGATGACGTTGTCCCGATCGGGTGACAGAGTGCCGTACGTCTCATAGGCCACGCGGACAGGGTGCAGATCCCGTCCGCAGTCGAGCCGGATCGGTTCGGGCAGGTCGGCGTATTGCGTCTCGACAAGGCCGACCGAGCCGGTCGCGCGTGTCGAGGCTGGTCCCATGGCCGCGATCATAGCCGGAACCGTCCGGCCGATGTACTGTCAACCATCCCGACCGGGATTATGGTGGACCGAAGGGAGCATTACGCGACATGACCACGGTTGAGAACGGCGTCAACGTGCAGGCACTGCTCGACGCGCGGACCGTGCTGAAGGACGCGCCGGAGGCCGCGCAGTTCACCTGGCGGGCCTCGTCCAAGTGGCAGCACGGCGTCCACAGCACCACGCGGATCCAGCAGTTCTTCGGTCTCGGCCAGGAGCAGAGCCACAAGACCGAAGCCGTGTTCGACGCCGACCACCCCGCGGTCTTCGCGGCGGAGGACAACGGCATCACGCCGATCGAATACCTGCTCGTCGGCCTGGCGAGCTGCCTGACGGCGGGCGTGGCGTCCGTCGCGCAGAACCGCGGCATCCAGCTGCGCTCCGTCGAGTCGGTCGTCGAGGGCCAGCACGACATCCGGGGCATCCTCGGCGTCGACAGCGACGTCCGCAACGGGTTCAACGACATCAAGGTGACGTTCAACATCGACGCCGACGCCTCGCAGCAGGAGATCGAAGCGCTGGTGGCCCAGTCCCAGAAGCGCTCCGCCGTTTTCGACGCGCTCACCAACCCGACGAACGTCACCGTCGAAGTCGCCTGACCGGTCGACGTTGGAGGGCCGAGCCATCGAGCGCGTCACCACGGTCGTCATCGGCGCCGGCCACGCCGGCCTCGCCGCGAGCCGGTTTCTCAGCGACCGGTCGATCGACCACGTCGTGCTGGAACGCGGCGAGGTGGCGAACTCGTGGCGGCGCGAACGGTGGGACTCCCTGCGGCTGCTCACCCCGAACTGGCAGTGCCGCCTGCCGGGCCACCGCTACGAAGGCCCGGATCCCGACGGGTACATGACGGCGGGCGAAGTGGTCGACTTCATCGAGCGCTTCGCCGCCGTCTCCCGCGCTCCCGTCCGGACCGGCACAAACGTCACGTCGGTGCGGCGCACCGGCGACGGCTACCACGTGACGACCGGCAGCGGCGAGATCCGCTGCCGGGCCGTGGTCGTCGCGAGCGGCGCGTGCAATCGTCCGACCGTGCCGCAGTTCCACGACGCGGTGCCGGGCTCCGTCGAGCAGCTCACGCCGTTCGACTACCGCGGACCCGAAAAGCTCCCGGACGGCGGCGTGCTCGTCGTGGGCGCGTCGGCGACCGGCGTGCAGCTGGCGGCCGAGCTGCAGCGGTCGGGCCGGCCGGTGACCCTCTCGGTCGGGGAGCACGTCCGGCTGCCCCGCGTGTACCGCGGCCGTGACGTGCTGTGGTGGATGGACGCGTCGGGGGTGTGGGACCAGCGGTACGACGAGATCGACGACCTCACCCGGGCCCGGCGGCTGCCCTCGCCGCAGCTCGCCGGAACACCGGAGCGCAACACCCTCGACCTCAACGCGCTCACCGCGATGGGCGTCGAACTGGTGGGCCGGTGGGCGGCTGTGCGGGACGGCCGCGCGCTGTTCTCCGGCGGCCTGCGCAACGTGTTCTCGCTCGCCGACCTCAAGATGGAGCGCCTGCTGGACACGTTCGACTCCTGGGCCCGGACCGCCGGTCACACCGCCGAGGCCGGGCCGCCGGAGCGCCTCCCGCCGACCCGGGTGCCGGAGTCGACCCGGTTGCAGCTCGACCTGCACAGCGGCGAGATCCGCACGATCGTGTGGGCGACCGGCTTCCGGCCGGACTACGCATGGCTCGACGTGCCCGTCCTCGACGCGAAGGGCCGGCTCGACCACAACGGCGGCGTGCTCGACAGCCCGGGCCTCTATGCGCTGGGCCTGCCCGTGCTGCGCCGGCGCAAGTCCACCTTCATCCATGGCGTCGAGGACGACGCCCGAGAGGTGATCGAGCACCTCGCCGGCCATCTGGCCGCACGTCGGTGACCCCGGCCGCCGGCCGTCCAGCAGGCCGGCGACGGTGTCCGTGCGCCGTTCGGAGCGGGGCGGACGAGGACAGGCACGCTGTGGTGCCGTCAGGTCCGCCCCGCTCGCAAGCCGCTCGTTACGGGCGGCCGTAGCCGTACAGCGGGTCGACGTCGATCGGGGCGACCTTGACCACGGTGCGGCTGTTCGGAGCGTGGATGATCTGGTTGTTGCCGATGTAGATGCCGACGTGCCCGAGGCCGTTGTAGAAGACCAGGTCACCCGGGGCGAGCTGGCTGCGGCTGATGTGGCGGACCTTCTGCCACTGCTGGGCGGCGTTGTGCGGCAGCGTCACCCCGGCCGCCTTCCAGGCCATCATCGTCAAGCCCGAGCAGTCGAACGAGTTCGGGCCGGCGGCGCCCCAGACGTACTTCTTGCCCAACTGTGCCCATGCATAGCTCACCGCCTTGCCGGCCGCGCCGGACACCGCGGGCGGCTTCGTGGCGGGCGGGCTCGCGGCCGGCGGCTTCTGCGCGGCGGCCGCGGTGGCGGCGTTGACCTTGTCCTGCAACGCGTCCAGCCGGGCGATGTCGGCCTCGATCTGCTTGCGGCGGGTCTCCAGCTCGGTCTTCTGCGCCTGCTGGGCCGCGAGCAGTCCGTCGAGCCGCTGCCGCTCGGCGTCGTAGGCGTGTTTCGCGGTCTTGAACGTGTCGAGCTCGACCAGCTGGTTGTGCGAGATCTGCCGGAGGGTGCCGAGCTGGTCGACGAAGTGGTCCGACGAGCCGGCGCCGAGCACCACGGACAGCGTCCGCAGGTTGCTGCCGGTCTTGTAGGCGGACACCGCGACCTGCTCGACGTTGACCTGGGCGGCCTCCATCTTCGCCTGGAGCGGGCGCAGCTTCGCGTCGAGGTCAGCCAGCGCCGTCTGCGTCACGGTGAGGTCGCCGTTGACCTTGTTGTACTGCTCGACGACGAGCTCGACCTTGCGGTTGCCGTCGTCGATCTGGGCCTGGATCTCGGCCGCCGTCGGGTCGGCGTGCGCGGCGCAGGCGGGCGCCACGACCACCGCCACGGTAGCTCCGACCAGCAGGGAACGCAGGAGCGTTCGTCCGTTGAACACGGCGGGTTCCTTCTTTTGGGACCGCCTACCGGGTGAGCTGACGGGCTCGGGCGAGAAGAAGGCGCCCTACCGTGGTGGTCACACGCGTCGGCACGGTGCCGGCGCCGCGCCACGGATTCGCCCCGGGGCGATCGCTCGCCCAGGTGGGTCCCCGGCTCGGCCGCCCGCCACCCGTGACCGGGACGCCGGACCGCCGACTCGACGGCGCCTGTCCGGGTCACCCCGCTGGGCGACGACATCCGGCAGGCGAGCCCAACATAACGGGACCGTCTCGGCGGCGGTACCGCCGGGAGTGGGATCTAAGCGACACTTAACGAAACCCACAGATTGTCCCGCCGGCGATCCTCACGCCGGTGCTCGCGGCTCTTCCGGCGGGGCCTGCCGCGACGGCAGTTCCGCCTGGACACGCCGCCAGTGGTAGACGTACACGGGACCGGCGATCAGCAGCAGCGCGCCGGAGCTGATCAGGCCGAGCACGGATTGGCGTCGCTGCGAGTCCTGGATCGCCCGGTGAAGGCGCTGCTGGTCCTCGGCGCTCATGCCCGGCTCCTCGCCGAGCATCGGGACGTGGTGGCCGGGTTCCGGGTACGCCAGTTCGACCGCGTTGCGGACGACTCCCACGCCGGCGAAGATCGCGATCACCAGCGTGATCAGGCAGACGAGATACAGGTACAGGTTGCGCAGGCTGAAGCGCTCTTGCATCGCCAGGCGTCCTCTCCTCCACCGGTACGCCGGTCGCCGGCGTTCCCGCTGTCGTCATCCCCGCTCGCCTGGCCTACCCGCTCGTGGCCCGGCCAAGCCCACCGCTCGAGGGGATCCGGGCGACCTGGTCACCGTTGGTCGAGTGGGATCTCGGCCTGCAGGCGGGTGCCCTGGCCGGCCGGGCTCTCGACGGTCAGCGTGCCGCCGAGTGCTTCGACGCGGTCGGTCAGTCCGATGAGACCTGTGCCGCGCTTCGGGTCCGCGCCACCGATACCGTCGTCGCGCACCGTCAGGTACAGGTTCCTACCCCGGACCTGCGCGCAGACGTGGATGAGCGTGGCCTGGGCATACTTGGTGGCGTTCGTCAGCGCCTCCGCCGCCACGTAGTAGGCCGCGACCTCGACCGGTTCCGGCTGCCGGCCGTCCACCTGCACGTCGAGCTCCACCGGGACGGCGCAGCGGCGGGCCAGCGTGCGCAGCGCGGGTCGCAGGCCGCCCTCGGTGAGGATCGCCGGGTGTACGCCGCGTGAGAGCTCCCGCACGTCGTCGACCGTGCCGCTCAACCCGGACACGACGGCGGACAGCTGCTGCCGAAGCTGCGTCAGCTCCGGCGGCACGTTCGCCTCGGCCCGGCGGATGTCCAGCCCCAGCGAGATGAGTCGCTGCTGGACGCCATCGTGCAGATCGCGCTCGAGCTGCCGGCGGGTCTGGTCGGTGGCGAGCACAAGTCGCGCCCTCGACGCGACGAGGTAGGCGCTCTGCACGAGCGTGACCGCCTGGCGGATGATCAGCAGCGAGATGACCACGGTCACGACGACGATCTCGACGCTGTCCATCCGGATACCCCGGACGAGCTGCACGATCAACAGCACGCCCGTGCCGGCGACCGGCACGTACGGCAGCAACAGGTGGCCCCAGCGGGCGTGCGGGCGCACCACCCAGCGCGGCGCTTCCCGGGTCGGGGTCGGGGTCAGCGCGGCGATCGCGATGAGCCCGTGCCCGGCGACGAACCCGGCATTGGCCAGCAGCGGCATGCTGTGCGCGCCCGCGGACACCTGGTACGCGAAGATGCTGTCCGAGAACGCCAGGCAGAACAGCCCGGCTGCGAGGATGACCAGCTGTAACCGGTTCGCCGCCGACGCGGCTGCGGCGATGAGCAGGATGACGATGACGGTCAGCAGCAGTTCGGTGACCGGGTAGGCGATCGCGACCGAGAAGGCGAACGGGGTGGCCGCACCGGCCCGCACCACCGGCCTGAGCGTGGTGGCCCAGGTGAACACGAACAACGCACCCACGACAATGAGCCCGTCGAGGACCATCACCAGCTGCTCCGGGCGGCGCCGCGGCGCGCCCTGCCCGGACTGGTCGGACTGGTCGGCGGCCAGGACGATGATCGCCGCGAGCGCGAACACCGGCAGGGTCAGGTATCCGGCGTCCGCGGGCGACGGGGACGGCAGCCCGACGCCGCGAACCAGTTGGTACCAGGACCAGACGGATTGCCCGAACATCCAGCCGCACGTCCCGGCGCCCATCCACAGCCGCCACCACCGCTGCGCGCCGGAATGCCGGGCGGCGGTGATCCAACAGGCGAGGGTCGCGGCGAGCGCGGCGGCGAACCGCCCGGTGTTGTCGGCGAACAGCGACCACCAGGGACTCAGCAGCCCCGTACTGGCCAGCCCGACGACAACGGCCACCGACACGGCGACGACTGCGAGCTGCGCCGACAAGGGTCTGCGCGACAAATGGATCAATCGGATCAGTCCTGACCGAAGGTGATCAGAACGACACGCGGGCTACGGTACCGTACCCGCACATCCTTCCGCCGCGTCTGGACCCGATCATTACGTCGCGGCCCGTTCACCAGCGGCTGTCACCCCTCATTTCACCCGGCCACCCCTCTGCGCCCCTGCCCGCCGCGGACGTCCCGACCGGGTCCACGGGGCGAAGGTGGTGCGGGTAGACCCCGGCCGCACCGCCTTACCCGCCGCGCCGGCGCAGGATGACAGCGGTACCGGCGGCAGCGCCCGCCACAGCGAGCAGCGCGGCGACTCCGCCACCGAACGGAGCAGGGCGCGGCGCCCAGGTGCGCTCGGGGTAGGCGCGCCCGTCGTCGCCGCGCAGCCCGGCCCGCAACAGCTCGGCCAGGTGCATGCCGCGCCGGCCGCCGGTGGCGTTCTGCACGACCTGCGTACGGCAGCTGAACCCGTCGGCGAGGACCACGTCGGACGGGTCGGCGGCGCGGATCGCGGGAAGCAGGACCCGTTCGGCGCACGCCTCGGAGACGTCGTAGTGGCCCTCCTCGAAGCCGAAGTTGCCGGCGAGGCCGCAGCAGCCCGAGTCGAGCACGTGAGGCTCGACACCGGCGTCGCGCAGGATCGCCGTGTCGGCGGCGAACCCGAGGATCGCGTGCTGGTGGCAGTGGGTCTGGATCAGTGCCGTGCGCGGAACCCGCGGCGGTCGCCAGCCCAGGCTGTGCTCGTACAGCAGTTCCGCCAGGGTGAACGTCTGCCGGTGCAGGCGCTGCACGTCCTGGTCGCCGGGGAACAGTTCGTGGGCGTCGCCGCGGAACACGGCGGTGCAGCTCGGTTCGAGCCCGACGATCGGCGTGCCGGCGCGCAGGTACGGCCGCAGCGCGGCCACGGTGCGCAGCAGGACCTTCTTCGCGGTGGCCATCTGGCCGGTGGAGATCCAGGTCAGCCCGCAGCACAGCGGCCGCTGCGGTACGACGACCCGCCAGCCGGCGTCTTCGAGGACTTCCACGGCCGCCTGCCCGATCGCCGGGTCGAAGTGGTTGGTGAACGTGTCCGGCCACAGCACGACGTCGCCGCGGGAGCCCGGTCCGGCAGGGCGACGGCGGCGGAACCACCGCTGGAAGGTGCGCCCGGCGAAGGCCGGGATGTCGCGGCGCACGTCCACGCCGGCCGCGGTCTTGGCCAGTGTGCCGAGCGGTCCGGCGTGGGCGACGGCGTTGACGAGCCGAGGCGCGCGGCCGGCGAGCGCCGCCCAGAGCGGCAGCCAGCCCATGGAATAGTGCTGGCGCGGCCGCAACCGGCCCTGGTAGTGGTGGGCGAGAAACTCGGCCTTGTACGTGGCCATGTCCACGTTGACCGGACAGTCGGTCTTGCAGCCCTTGCAGGCCAGGCACAGGTCGAGCGCGTCACGGACCGCGGTGGACCGCCAGCCGTCGGCGATGGCGCCGCCACGGGTGGTGCCGTCGAGCATCTCGAACAGCAGGCGGGCCCGGCCGCGGGTGGAGTGCTCCTCCTCACGGGTGACCATGTAGGACGGGCACATCACCCCACCGCCGTCGCGGCGGCACTTGCCGACACCGACACAGCGCTGCACAGCCCGGCTGAAACTGCCGTCGTCGTCGGGATAGGCGAAATGCGTCCGCAGCGCCGGATGGTGGAAGTCGGTGCCGAGCCGCAGCTTGTCGTCGAGCCGGTACGGGGCGACGACCTTGCCGGGGTTCATCCGGTTGCCGGGGTCGAAGATCGCCTTGCACTGCTCGAACGCGCGGACCAGGTCCGGGCCGAACATCCTGGGCAACAGCTCGCCCCGCTGCTGGCCGTCGCCGTGCTCGCCGGAGAACGAACCGCCGTACCGCGCCACCAGATCGGCGGCGCGCTCCAGAAACGCCCGGTAGGCACGGACCCCGTCCGCGCTCATCAGGTCGAACGGGATGCGGGTGTGGACGCAGCCCTGCCCGAAGTGGCCGTACAGGCTCGCCTCCGGGTAGCCGAACTCTTCGTACAGGCGGTACAGGTCCCGCAGGTAGTCCCCCAGCCGGGCCGGTGCGACGGCCGAGTCCTCCCAGCCCGGCCAGGAGTCGCTCAGGCCGGGCACGCGGGCGGTCGCGCCGAGGCCGGACTCGCGTACCTGCCAGACCTGCCGCTCGTGCTCCTCGTCGGCGAACTCGGTGACGTCGTCGCCGCCGACGTCCCGGCCGATCGCCCGGATCATCCGCCGTGCCCGGTCGCGGGCCTCGTCGCGGGTCCGTCCGCCGAACTGTACGACCAGGAAGCCTGATCCTGTGGGAAACAGCGACAGGGCCCGCGGGTCGAGGTGCTTGCGCTGCTGGAAACTGATCAGCTGGTGGTCGATGCCCTCCAGGGCGATCGGCTCGTGCGGCAGGATCGCGGGCACGGCATCGGCGGCGGCCGCGATGTCCGGGAAGCCGAGCACGACCAGGCTGCGCTGCGGCACCGTCGGGACCAGCCGCAGCTCCGCGCGCAGCACCGTGACCAGCGTGCCCTCCGAGCCGACGAGCACCTTGGCCAGGTGGAAGCGCTGCTCGGGCAGCAGCGAGTCGAGGTTGTAGCCGGAGACCCTCCGGGGGATGTCCGGGTAGCCGGTGCGCAGTTGCTCGAGGTACCGATCGCGCAGGGCACGCAACTGCCGGTACACCTCGGCCCGCCGGCCGCCTTCGGCGACGATCCGCTCGTACTCCTCGTCGGAGGTCTCCCCCACCCACATGCGGGTGCCGTCGTACAGCAGCACCTCCAGCCGGACGATGTTGTCGACGACCTTGCCGGTTCGCTGCGCGGTGGCGCCGCACGAGTTGTTGCCGATCATGCCGCCGAGGGTGCAGTGGTTGTGCGTGGCCGGCTCCGGCCCGTACTCCAGCCCGTGGCCGCGGAGCTGATCGTTGAGATGGTCCAGCACGATGCCCGGCTCGACGACACAGGTTCGGGCCCGCTCGTCCACGGACAGCAGCCGGTGACAGTACTTCGACCAGTCGATCACCACCGCCGTGTTCGTGCACTCCCCCGCCAGGCTGGTGCCGCCGCCGCGGGACAGCAGCGGAGCGCCGAACTCGCGGCACACCGCCACCGCCTCGGCGCCGGCCGCCACGGTCCGCGGCACCACGACCCCGATCGGCACCTGCCGGAAGTTCGACGCGTCGGTCGAGTACGCAGAACGCGAACCGGCGTCGAAGCGCACCTCCCCGTCGACCCGCTCCGCGAGCGTCCGGCGCAGTGCGGCCGGGTCGAGGTCGGCGCCGGGCACCGGACGAAGCCGAGGTGCGGGCAGTTGGACAGCGGTCACGATGACACCTCCGCGTCTGTCAGGCGCGTAGCTTCGACAGCCCGGTGCTCGGGGTCACCACGGCACCGGTCGCGCGCTCGATCAAGCGCTCGATCCGCATCGGACGTCGCCCCTGCCGCACGTTGCCGTCGGGCTGCCGCTACCCGAGGCCCATGCGGCTAAGCGTTGCGCGCGAACTGTTCCGCCCGCCCGAGCCGGGCACATCCGCTGACCGCGGGCCGGCACGCCGGCTCCCGTACATCGGCCGCATCGCACACGGGTGTCCGAACACCGCCCGGGCGCCGCCGTTCAGCACGGCACCCTTGCGAGCACGACGTGATCCTGGCGGATCTCGCCGACCATGGCGAACGCGGACCGGTCGACGTCGCAGCAGAAGGGAAGATCCCTGGACAGGTCGACGCGCTCGGCCGCGGGTTGCCGTGCATACCCACGGGCGTGCTCGGCGGCGCCGTCCATGATGCCCGCGATCAGGTCTTCCCGCCTCGGCTCAGCCCCGCGGAGGAGGTCGTCCAGGTACGTCGCACAGGCCCGGTCCTCAGCGGTCTCCCCGGTGCAGACCAGCATGCACGGGGTCATGGCGTGATGCTTCCCGATCCATCGCGCGGTGGCACCGACGTTTCGTGCTGACACCGCGAGCAGCGCCGCCGGGGAGGGATGCCGGACGAGCCCGCGTGTGCCGTTCGACGTCGCCTGGATGAACCGCCGGCCGTCGAGCCGCGCCGTCGACATCTCGAACGGCGAGTTCCCGAAGTCGAAATCCGCCGGCTTGAGCCCGCCGGTCTCACCGATCAGGAGGCGATCCGGGTGCAGCCGCCGGAGATCCCGGCCGGCCTCGACCGACGCTGCGCAGACGATGTCCGTCGCGCCGCGCTCGAAGGCAACCGCGGCCGTCGTGAAGGCACGGATGACGTCGATGACGATGACGACGGTGCCGGCCGGGACCTCGGCGTCCATACCTACGATCGACACAGCACAAGATTCTTCATCGTGGAACGCCGGACCTGCAACGACATTCCGGCGACCCGGCCCTGGTGACAGCGCGGTGACGTGACGGGCGCCACGCGGTCGTGCGTGTCACAAGGCGGTAGGGACCGGCGTCTTGTGTGTGGCACCGTCAAGAGCGAACAGGCAGGAGCCAGCCATGAACGAGCGCAGCAAGCGACCATCGGACACGGCCGAGCCGCTCGGTTGTGGCGGTCCCATGGACTCGGCCACGGCAGCGTTCGTCGCCCATCGCAACCTGCTGTTCACCGTCGCCTACGAGATGCTCGGCTCGGCCGCCGACGCCGAAGACGTCCTGCAGGAGACCTGGCTGCGGTGGGCCAACGTCGATCTCGACACGGTGCGGGATCAGCGTGCGTACCTCGTCCGGATCACCACCCGCCAGGCGCTGGACCGGCTGCGGACGCTCCGCCGCCGCAAAGAGTCCTACGTCGGCCCCTGGTTGCCCGAGCCGCTGCTGACCGCGCCCGACGTGGCCGAGGACGTCGAGCTGGCCGAAAGCGTCTCGATGGCGATGCTGCTGGTGCTGGAGACGCTCACGCCGACCGAGCGGGCGGTGTTCGTGCTGCGTGAGGTGTTCGACCTGGAGTACGACGAAATCGCGGAAGCCGTCGACAAGAGCCCGGCCGCGGTCCGCCAGATCGCCCACCGGGCCCGGGCACACGTCGCCGCACGCCGGCCACGCGGGGTCGTCTCCGCAGCCGAGACCCGAGACGCGCTCGAGGCGTTCCAGCGGGCGGTCGAAACGGGCGATCTGCAGCGCCTGCTCGACCTTCTCGCGCCGGACGTCGTCCTCCTGGGTGACGGTGGCGGAGTCGTGCAGGCCGTGCCGAAGCCCATCGTCGGAGCCGACCGGGTGGCCCGCCTGCTGGGCGCTGCGGTGGGCAGGATCGCCGCTGTGGGGTCGCTGCTGCCGGCCCAGGTCAACGGCTACCCGGCGCTGATACTCCGGATCAACGGTGAGATCGACACCGTCATCGCGGTGCGCATCGACGACGGCCTCATCACCGGGCTCTACGCCGTACGCAATCCCGAGAAGCTGTCACACGTCGAGCGGGAGACCGCTGTGAGCCGCTGAGTCCGGAAGACCTCGTCGGCCGGGCCGACGCGCACATGGCGTCGCTTTCTTGTCGTACCCGCCGCCTAGTCTCGGCTGGTGACCGTACACAAGCTGTCGCGTCCCGACGCACGCCGCCTGGCCGTGCGCGCCCAACTGCTGGACGCCCGCCGCCCGAGCGGGATGTTCGACGTGGTGCGCCGGCTGACGCTGCTGCAGAACGATCCGGCCGCGGCCGTCGCACCGAGCGCCGACCTGGTCCTGTGGAGCCGCCTCGGCTCGTCGTACTCCCCGGCGCAGCTGCGCGACGCCGTCGACGAGCAGGCCCTGTTGGAGCTGCATGGCCTGATCCGCCCGCCGGAGGACATCACGCTGTTCCGGGCGGAGATGGCCGAGTGGCCCGGTCGTCCCCCGTTGCGTGACTGGCAGGAGGGCAAGCGGGAATGGGTGGACGCGAACAACGGCTGCCGGCTCGACATCCTCACCCGGCTGCGCGCCGACGGGCCGCTGACCGCACGCGAACTGCCGGACACCTGCGTGATCCCGTGGCGCTCCTCCGGCTGGAGCAACAATCGCAACGTCATGCGGATGATCGGCTTCCTGGTCCAGCGCGGCGAGGTCGCGGCCGCCGGCCAGCGCGGCGCCGACCGGTTGTGGGACCTGGCCGAGCGGATCTACCCGGACGAGGTGGTGCCCTATGAAGAGGCGCTGCACATCCGCGACGAGCGCCGGCTCCGCGCGCTGGGCATCGCCCGCGCCCGGGCCCCGGAGTCGCCGACCGAGCCGAATGACGTGCGGAACGCGGGCGAGCCCGCGGTGGTCGAGGGCGTGAAAGGTCAGTGGCGGGTCGACCCCGAGCTGCTGGACCGGGCGTTCACCGGCCGCGTCGCGCTGCTGTCCCCGCTGGACCGGCTGGTCTATGACCGCAAGCGGATGACCGAGCTGTTCGAGTACGACTACCAGCTGGAGATGTTCAAGCCGGCCGCCAAACGCCGCTGGGGATACTGGGCGCTGCCGATCTTGCACGGGGACCGGCTGGTCGGCAAGCTCGACGCCACCGCCGACCGCAAGGCCGGTGTACTGCGGGTGGACGCGATCCACCAGGACGTCCCCTTCACCAAGGCGATGACCGCCGCGGTGCAGCACGAGATCAAGGACCTGGCGAGCTGGCTCCGCCTGGACCTTGTCCTGATGCCCTGAGCGCTCGCCCCGCCTGGGACGCGCCGCCCGCGATGCGCGAGCGGATCGCGGCGCTCCGGGCAGTCTGCGCCGAGTTCGGCGTGCCGCCGCTCGCGGCCGCGATCCAGTTTCCTTTCGGGCACCCCGCCGTCGCCGCGGTGCTGGCCGGTGCGCGGTCACCGGCCGAGATCGAGCGGGTTTTGTCGGTGGACCGCCGGGAAGGACACCGGGACTGCCTCTTGCCGGGAGGTGCGGCGATGCGGGTCGTGGTAAGCCTCACGCGCTGCCAGGCGTACGCGCAGTGCGCTTTCCTCGCTCCTGAAGTGTTCCGGATGCGTGGCGCCGAGGCGTTGATGTACGACCCGGAGCCCGACGACGCGCAGCGGGAACGGGTGCTGCGAGCGGCGGCGGCCTGCCCGGTGCAGGCCATCCTGGTCGACCACATCGACGACAGGGAGGCCGCCGTGGAGTCCGCGACGACCGGGCCGGCGGTGTCTGCGAGGGCGGCCGCACCGTCGCAGACGGCCGGGTGGCCGCGAACGGGCGGGCAGCCCTCGCCGGACGGGCACGACGCGGCGATGGAGGCGATGCGGCGCGCCGGCCGGATCGTGATCGTGGGCGCGTCGCTGGCCGGTCTGGCCGCCGCGGCGACCCTGCGCCGGGAGGGCTTCGCCGGCTCCCTGACGATGATCGGGGACGAGCCGTACCGGCCGTATGACCGGCCGCCGCTGTCCAAGCAGGTCCTCGACGGGTGGGTGCCCCCGGACCACACCACGCTCCCCCGGGTCGACGAGCTCGACGCGCGGTGGCTGCTCGGCGTGGCCGCCACCGGGCTGGACCCGGCCGGCAAGCAGGTACACCTCGGCGACGGCGGCGTCGTCGACTACGACCGGTTGCTGATCGCCACCGGGACCCGGGCCCGGCCCTGGTTCAACGCGGACGAGGCAGCCCTCGACGGCGTGTTCGTGCTGCGGACCCGGGACGACGCCGCCGCCCTGCGACACCGGCTGGCCGAACGGCCCGGCCGGGTGCTGGTCATCGGCGGCGGGTTCACCGGCTCGGAGGTGGCCTCGGCCTGCCGGGACCGGGATCTGGCGGTCACCCTTGTCGAGCGCGGACCGACGCCGCTGGTCGGCGCGCTGGGCGGGGTGATCGGCGCGGTGGCCGCCGACCTGCAGCGTGAGCACGGTGTCGACCTGCGCTGCGGGGTCACCGTCACGCGTCTGGAGGGCGACACCGCCGGGCGGCTGCGCCGCGCACACCTGTCCGACGGCAGCACCGTCGACGCGGAGGTGGCCGTGGTGGCGCTGGGCGCGGTCCGCAACACCGAATGGCTGCGCGACTGCGGTCTGGCCGTCGGCGACTGGGGCGTCGGCTGCGACGCCGGCTGCCGGGTCTTCGACGCGGCCGGCGTGGTCACCGACGACGTCTTCGTCGCCGGCGACGTGGCGCGGTTTCCGCACCCGCTGTACGACTACCAGTTCCTGGCCCTCGAACACTGGGGCAACGCCGTCAGCCAGGCCCAGATCGCCGCCCACAACATGATCAGCGTCCCGGCCGAGCGGTGGCCGCACATGGCCGTTCCGGTGTTCTGGTCGGCGCAGTTCGACACCAACATCAAATCGGTCGGCGTGCCGACCCTCGCCGACCAGGTCGTCATCGCCCAGGGCTCCGTCGCGCAGCGCCGGTTCGTCGCCGCCTACGGCTATCAGGGCCGCCTCACCGCCGCGGTCGGGTTCAACCAGGCCAAGTGGCTGGAGTGGTACCAGGGCCTGATCGAGGCCGGCGCGCCGTTCCCGCCTGATCTTCGCGGGGTCGACGAGCCGGCCGACGAGGAGCCGGTCGCGGCGCAGCTGCCCGACCATCGCACCCGCAACCGCCACGCCACCGTCGCGGTGACCGGCCACGACCCCAGCGAGCGCCGCGCCGAGCTGCTCCACCACTGACGTGCCGGCCAGCCGCACCGCCGACGCCGCGACACCCAGGAAAGGCACCGTCATGGCACAGGCCAGCATCTACGAGCAGATCCTCGACCCCGCCAACCGGGCCAACCCGTACCCGCTGTTCGCCGAGCTGCGCAAGACCCCGGTGGCACGCCGGCCCGACGGCACCTACGTGGTCAGCACCTACGGCGAGATCGTCGCGCTGCTGCACGACCGCAGGGTCAGCTCCGACCCCCGTAGCCACCCCGAACTGGCCGGCGCCCCGCCCGCACCGCAGGAAGGCTCACCCGGACTGCCACTGCCCTTCATTTCCCGCGACCCGCCCGAACACGACCGGCTGCGGGAACTGGCCACCCGGCCGTTCGGACCACCCAGCACCCCGGGACGCATCGAGGACATGCGGCCCTGGCTGATCGAGACCACCAACGACCTGATCGACAACCTCGCCGGCCGACACCGCGTCGACCTCGTCGACGACTTCGCCTATCCGCTGCCGGTCACCGCGATCTGCCGGTTGCTCGGCGTCCCCCGCGAGGACCAGCCGCGCTTCCACCACTGGGCCGACGCGCAAGTCGAGACCGCCGACCCGACCACCGGCACGTTCGCCGAACGCCAGCGCAGGCGAGAACAGATCAACGCCGAACTCGGCGCGTACCTCAACAGGCTGGCCGACGCCCACACCCGCCGGCCCGGCGACGACCTGATCTCCGGAATGCTCACCGACACCGGCCCGCACGCACCGATGTCCCGAGCCGACCTGCTCAGCACCTGCGCGCTGCTGCTGGTCGCCGGTCACGAGACCACCGTCAACCTCATCACCAACGGCATGCTCACCCTGCTGCGCCACCCCGACGTGCTCGACCGGCTGCGCCACGAACCCGACCTCATCGTCCCGCTGGTCGAGGAACTGCTGCGCTACGAGCCACCGGTACAGATGCTGACCAGCCGCAGCACCCTCGCCGACATCGACGTCGCCGGCACCACCATTCCCGAAGGCTCGCCCCTGGCCCTGATGCTCGCCGCCGGCAGCCGCGACCCCAACCGCTTCCCCGACCCCGACCGCTTCGACCCCGACCGCACCGACAACGTCCACCTCGGCTACGGCAGTGGCATCCACTACTGCTACGGCGCCCCCCTCGCCCGGGTCGAGACGCAGGTCGCCCTGCCCGCGCTGGCCCGCCGGCTGGTGAACCCCCGGCTGGTGGCCGATCCGCCGCCGTACCGGCCCAATCCGACCCTGCGCGGCCCCCGCCACCTGCTGGTCGACCTCGACGCCGTCGCCCCGGCGACCGGGACGGAGGCCCGCGAACGCGTCCTGCGACCGGCACACCGATAGCGCGCCGGGCCGATCTCCTCCGCCCACACTCGGCGCAGCTCGGAGCCGCGCGAGGTCACGGCAGTTTCCACACCAACAGCGCTCCGTTGACCAGGCACGCAAGCATGTTGCGCTGCTGGTGGCATTCGGGGATCCCGTACCAGCCCTCCGCTTTGCCGAACACAACGACCCGACCGCTGCGCGGGTCGACGACGCTGAGCACTGCCCTGCGGACGTCGACAGGTTTCCACATGACGAGCCGACCGCCGGGCACGGTCTCGATGAAACGCCACCCTTCCAACTTCCGGACGACGCGGCCGGTGCGGGCGTCGAACGCCGCGATGGGCAGTTCAGCGTTCCCGGGCGTCGCCCATGCATTGGCGACGACGGTGTCACCGTCCCGGCCCATCACAGAGTTGTAGCGGTCGACGCGCCAGAGCCGTTCACCGGTCCGTGGGTCGATGAACGTCAAGCCGGACTCGTCCCGGACGCAGAGCAGGTCGGTCGCGCAGGGATAGGGATGCCCTCCACCCCGGGCGTCCGAACGCTCGGCCTGCCAATGCCACAGCAGCCGGCCGGTGCCACGGTCGAAGACGTCCGTGCCCCGCTCACCGGCCTTGGCGATCAGCACCTGCTCGGGCAGGGCCGCGCCGGACTCCAGGAAGGAATCGCCGATCGTGAGCGACGAGATGGTGCCGGACCAGTCCAGTTGGTGCGTCGCGATGACGGCGCCGGTGCCGAGATCCCGGATCTGCAGCAGGCCCGTCGGGCTCAGCTCCGACATGAACGCCGGGCCGGCGGAGTCGCCGACCCAACTGAATTCGGCGGCAGAACCCTTCGGCACACGGATCTCCCACACCGTCGCCCCGGTGCGCTCGTCCAGTACGAGGTATCGCCGGCCGCGTTGCTCCAGCGCAGGGTTCACCGAAGTCTCGCCGGAGGGAGGGACCTCGACGGCCGGGCTCTCCTCGGCAACTCCGGCCACGTCCTCGACGAGGATCCGCCCGGCGACCCGGCCGAAGCAGACGACCTGCGTGCGCTGCCACAGCTGCTCGCCCGTGGCGGCATCCAGCACGGTAAGTGTATTGGCCGGGCCGGTGGGCACCTCGGTCACCAGTGACATGACGTTGTCGGTCAAAAACGTCAGATGCTGATCAACGTCCAGTGCCATCGACCAGAGCCGGGTGCCGTCACGCAGACTCAACACCTCGACCTGCGTGCCCCCGCCCTCGGGCTGCAACCGCCCGAGAATGAGCCGGCCGCCGCCGGCCTGGACGCTGAGCACCCGGAAATCGTCAACGGTGAAGACCGGCTCGGTGCTGACGCGCGGCACCGCCGCCACCAGCATCCCCGCGGTGATCAGCCCCACTGCGGCGAGCGCGATCCACCGCCGTCGTGCCGGAACTCGCGGCGGGGGCGATGCCTCCGGTGGCTCCCACGGGGTGCTCGGGTCGAGCTCGATCATCGCGTCCAACGAGGGACCCCCTCTCTCGCGCACAGGATAGATTCCCACGGCTGCGGCACGGTCCACCGACGACGACCAAGGGGCTCTCGAGAGGTTTCATGATGAGGCATTGCGGGCGGTGTGACGGGTGCCTCGCGACGGTATTCCTGAACCACCGGACAGCGGTAGCGGCGAGTCGATCGCCTCGGCCGTCAGCGCGGCCGCCGTCGCAGAACGTCGGCGAGCACCGTTGTCACGAACTTGTTCACGGTTGCCGTGGTCGGCGGGCCGGGGTCGCGGTCCGCGAACAGGAGATGCCCGCCGCCGACCAGGGACAGGGTGAGTGAGTCGATGTCGGCGTCGGCCGCGATGCGGCCCAGTTCACGCTCGTCGGTCAGGTAATCGGAGATCGCGGTCGTGGCCTGGGCGAGGATCGCGATGCCGCCTCCGGGCGTGGCTTGCCGCAGCCGCGCGCGCAACTCGTCCCGGAAGGTGATGAGCGGGATGATCGCCACCGGGACCGGTCCGAACAGGATGGTCAGCGCGCTGGTGAGGTTGTCGGCCACGGTGCCGGTGCCGGCGGACTCGCGCAACGTGCTCGCCTGAGCCTCGAGTTGCGCGGCCCGGTCGAGCACCAGGTCGGTGAGGAAAGCGTCGAAGTCGGTGAAGTGCCGGTGCAGGACGCCTTTGGCGCAGCCTGCCTCGTCGGTGACGGCCCGGCTGGTCAGCCCGTTCGGCCCGTCCCGCAGCAGCACACGTTCGGCAGCGTCGAACAGCTGTTGCCGCGCGTCGTGAAGGTGCACCCCGGTCGGCACTCACAGATCCTCTCGTGCGTCAACCCGCTGACATCCGTTGCCAGGTGGGCATGCGCCCACTACGGTGGGCACATGCCCACCTTATCGCAAGAGCAACCGGAACAGCCCCCGGCGGAGCCGCACAAGGCCCGGCAGATGGCCGAGTCGTTCGGTTCGGACGCGCAACGCTACGACCAGGCCCGACCCGGCTACCCCGATGCCCTGGTGGCGCGGATCGCCGCCGGCAGCACAGGGCCCGACGTGCTCGACGCCGGCTGTGGAACGGGCATCGCGGCCCGCCAGTTCCAAGCCGCCGGCCGCACAGTGCTCGACATCCTCGATGCGGTCGGGACCGCTATCGACACGCTGGGCGGACGCTTCACGATGCAGTACACCACCTTGGCGACCACCGCCGTTCGGACCGGCGCGAGGTCCCAAGCCGTCGCAGGTGAATGACGTGTCAGCGGGCCGGCGGCCAGCGCGCCCCGGCAGTGTTGCGAGCCCGGCCTACGGGCCGGGATATTCCGCGTGGATGTCACCGTCGAACAGCCGCCAATAGAAGTCGTTCATCCGCGCCGCCGCGGGAGCGTGCCGGGCGAGAACGTCCGCCACGGCTGCCGGCACGTCCCGCGGGATGTCGCCGCTCGCGCATCGGCGCACGTACTCGTTGCGGGCAACAGGGCCGCCGCTGGCCGGCATCGGCACCCCGCACACGGTGGTGACCAGCCAGTTCACCAGCCGCATCGCCGCATATCCGGCATCGTGGCCGGTATGGCGCGCGACGAAGTCGCGCTCGGCGTCGGAGAGGTCGAACCGGGGCGATGTGGCCAGCCCGAAATCGACGAGGTAGATCCGATCACCATCGGCACGCATGTTGCCGAAGTGTCCGTCCATGTGCAGCAACTCGCGGTTACGCAGGAACGCCACGACTTCGGACAGCTGCCGCTCGATCGTCTCCGCCCTGCCGACCGGGTCTTCGTTCAGCCAGTCGAGCAGCGGATAGGGAACGTACTCGAGAAACAGCACGAGGCTGGAGGTCGCGCCGGCCAGTTCCTCAAGGCGGGCACGCACGCCCGAAGCGCCGCCGAACTGGGCGACAACCGCGTCGATGTCGAGATGCTCGGACGCTACGGGTGAGCGGCCGGGCAGCACCCGCCAGTGGTACAGCAGCGGGAACGATTCCGCCGCACCGGCCAGGACTCCCTCGGTGACGATCAGATTCGCGGCCAGCTCGCGCCAAGCGCCGAAGCCCGGGCCGGCGAGGCGATACATGCCGTATTGGCAGTATGGCGGCACGTCGAACAGGTTCGCCGTGCTGTGCGGACGGGCCAGCTCGCGGTCGGTGATCGGAATCCGCTTGGCGAATACCGGAACGCCCTCGACGTCGAGCACTACGCAGCCGCCGCCCACGCCCACGCCCACGGCGGGCGCGACATGGAGCAGCGCGGCCAGCTCGGCGTCATCGCAAGCGCCGAGCGAGACCGAAATGCGATCGTGGCGGGAACGTCGGGCGGTCAGCATCACACCCATCATGCCAGCCGGTCGGGGCTGCTCCACACCGACAGTTGATCATCGATTTGGCGCGCGTGACACGATCCGGTGGTGTACCACCGGATGGAGCGCCACCCGGCGAAGGAGCTGGGCGTCCGCGCCCAGCTCCGCACCCGTCCGACCGCACCGGCGCGCCGACCACCACCCTGCCCTGGGTGGGACGGCACGCCGATGACGGCGGTGCCCTACGACTGCCTGATGGCGACGTTGTCGACGCCGGCCTCGACCAGGCTGGCGGTCGAGGCGTCGGCCGCCTCGATCAGGATCTGGATGCTCTGCCCCGCGTACGGGGTGAGGTTGAGGCTACCGGTGGACCAGGACGCGTCCCGGTCACTGGCCGCGCCGGCGGACGTGGACAGCACGGTGGTGCCGCTGCCGGTGACCACGCTGACCCGGAAGAAGTCGGCCGACGACGCGTTGCTGCCGTGTCCCAGATACCACGAGTAGGTCAACGTCAGGGTCCCGCTCCCCGGCAGCGTGATGCTCGGCGAGCGCACGCTCGTCGTCCCGCCGTCGACGTCGTTCGCGCCGGCGCTGGAGCCGGCCAGCCGCCCCGTCACCAGGTCATTGCTGCCGCTGACCGTGGTGCCGAGCTGCTTCGGGCCGCTGGAGTCGGTGGCCTCGGGGTCACCGCGTTCCCAGGCTCCGCTGGTCGCGGTGTCCGTCCCGTTCGGGTTGACCACCCAGCCCAGGTTCGTCTCGAAGTCGTCCGACCAGACGGTGGTCCCCTGGCCGGCGCCGCAGTACTGCGCCTCCTTGCCGATCACGCGGTACGGGCAGTCGGCGTATTCGGCGACTTGCAGGCTGGCCTCCCGGTTGAGGGAGGTCTGTGCCGCGATCACCTCGTCGGGCGGGTAGAAGCCGCCGCCGCCGGACGAGCCCGGGTACATCTCGAACGTGTAGGACCAGATGCCCTGGTTGCCCCATAGCCAGTCGTCGATGGACCCGTCGGTGATGTACAGGTCGCTTGCCTGCTCGGGCGTGTAGCCGTTAGTGCCGGCCATCTGGATGCCGAGCGTGCGGAAGGTGGCCTCCTGGTCGGCGTCCAGGCCGGGCGCGGTGTTGGCCGTGGTGTAGCCGAACGGCCAGAGGACCAGTTTCCCGTACGTGTGGAAGTCGATGTGTGTCTTGATCTGCTGCACGCCGCCGACGCGCCGGCCCAGGACGAAGTCGCGCACCCGCTGGGTCTCCGGCGCCGAGAACGCCGACGGCCCGCGGTAGGTCTCCGAGCTGGTGGAGCCCGACGATCCGCCGCAGCAGCCCCAGTTGTACCCCCAGTTGCGGTTGAGGTCGGTACCGACGTTGCTGCTGCCGCTGTTGGGCTGGCGGTTCTTGCGCCAGGACCGGTAGGAGCCGGTTGCGATGTCGTACTCCCCGCCGTCCGGGTTCATGTCCGGCACGATCCAGATCTCGCGCGAGTTGACCACGTCCGTGATCCGCGCGTCCGAACCGTAGTTGTCGGTGAGCAGCTTGACCAGGTACAACGCCATCTCGACGGTGAGGTGCTCCCGGGCGTGCTGATGCGCCGTGTAGAGCACCTCGGGCTCGTTCTCGTCGGTCGCGACGTTGTCCGAGATCTTGATGACCGGGATGTCCCTGCCTTCGTACGAGGTGCCGAGGCTGGTCTTGCGCAGAATCGCCGGGTGGTCGGCCACCGCCTGGTTGAGCTCGGCGGTCATCTCCGCGTAGTTGTGGTACGCCGAGTCAGCCGACGGGAAGTCGAGGATGGTCGACGGACCGCTCTCGGTCGCGGGCCGCAGCGCCCGGGTGACGGTGAAGCCCTGCTGCCGGAGTCGCGTGACCTCGGACGGCGTCGCGCTGATGTCGACGACACCGTGGTCGATGCCGTCGACCGACGCGCCGGTGGCGGCGATCCGGTTGCGTTCCTCCAGGGTCCTGACCCCGCTCACCAGGTAGGGAGCGGCGGTTTCGGCGTCGGTCGGCGCGGCCCCCGCCGAACTGCTCACGGTGACGACGAAGGCACCGGCCAGGACGAGAGTGAGTGGAATGGAGAGCCTACGGGTGTGGCTCATCAAGCCTCCTTGGATGTGGAGGTGAACGAGACCTCCAGATGACCATCCAAGGCATGGTCATATCAACATACTTCTTTTCACGAATATCGGTGACCGGCTACCGGTCGACGCCGGTCAGTCGGCGCACCGGCGTCGTGGCCGCAGACGGAGATCCCGGCCCTCGACCGGTCCGCGGTAGGCGGCACGGCGAAGGCGAGGTCGGCGGTGCGGCACCTTACCCGGTGCGACCCGCCGTTTCGACGCCCCTCCACCGGGTAGCCACCCCCGGCCACGGCGAGCGGCGGGTGACGCCGGCAAGGGGAAGTACCGGCATGAGGAAACGGCTTCTGGCGACGGGCCTGGCCGCGGCCCTCGTGGCGCTGCACGCCGGCCCCGCGGTGACCGCGCTGCCACTTGTTCGCCGGCGCCTGCGGGCACTCAGCGGCATCGGCCGCCCGGGTACCGTCGCGCTCACCCTCGACGACGGCCCGGATCCCAGGTCCACGCCGGCCTTCCTGAGAACGCTGGCGCGGCTACGCATCCCCGCGACCTTCTTCGTGCTCGGTGACATGGCGGCGAAGGCACCCGGCCTGCTGCGCCGAATCCGGGAGGACGGGCATGAGATCGGCGTACACGGCTGGACACACCGCGATCACCTCCGGATGACGCCGGGCCAGGTCTACGACGAGCTCGCACGGACGGCCGAGCTGATCCTGGACACCTGCGGGGTCCCGCCCATCTGGTTCCGCCCTCCGTACGGCATCCTCTCCGCGGGGAGTCTGCTCGCGACTGCCCGGCTCGGCCTGCGTCCGGTGCTCTGGAGCGCTTGGGGCCGCGACTGGGAGGCCGACGCCACCCCCGGCACGGTGCTTTCCCACCTCCGGTCCGGAGGCATCCGGGGCGGCGCCACCCTGCTGCTGCACGACAGCGACTGCACGGCGGCTCCCGGCGCCTGGCGGTCGGCCCTCGGCGCGCTGACGGCGATCGCCGGTGAGTGCGAGCGGCAAGGGCTTCGATTCGCCCGGATGAGCAACCACCTTCCGTAACGGCCGATTCCGTGCGGAGCAGACGTCGGGCCGGGCACCGGCGCGGTGCGGTGGCGGGTTACGAGCGCGGGATTGCGGGTAGCGCGCCGCCATGTGCGGCATCGGCCTCTTCGCAGCGTCACAAGCCACCTCCGGCGCTGGAGCTGACTCCTGACATGAGCAACGTGACGACGGAGTCGACGGCACAGCCCGGTGGACACGTGTCGCTGGAAGCGCGTGCCGGTGCCGAGAACTTCCCGGTGGCACTTCGTATCCTGCCGAAAACCACCCGCCGGCACCTGCACGCGCTGTACCGCTACGCCCGGTTCGTCGACGATCTGGGTGACGAACCGGTCGCGGGAGTGACCGCGGCCGACCGCACAGCGATGCTCGACGCGTTCGAAGCGGAGGTCCATCGGCTGTACGACGGGCAGCGGATTCAGCACCCGGTGCTGTGCGTGCTCGCCCCGACGGTGGTCGCGTGCCGGCTTCCCGCCGGGCCGCTGCTGCGCCTGATCGAGGCGAACCGCGTTGATCAGATCGTCACCCGATACACCACCATCGAGGAGCTTGTGCGGTACTGCTCGCTGTCGGCCGATCCCGTCGGCGAACTCGTCCTGCACGTGTTCGATCAGGCCGGTCCGGCACAGGTCGCACTGTCGGACCGCATCTGCACCGCGCTGCAGATCATCGAGCATCTCCAGGACGTCGCCGAGGACCACCGGCGCGGCCGGGTCTACCTGCCCGAGGCCGATCTCGACCGGTTCGGTGTTCGCGACACCGATCTGGCCGCGGCCACGGCGAGCAGCACGCTTCGTGAGGTCGTCCGCTTCGAGGCCGGACGCGCGAAGGCACGGCTGGACGCCGGTGCGCCGCTGCTCACGGCACTGCGCGGCTGGGCGCGGGTGGCGGTCGGCGGCTATCTCGCCGGTGGGTACGCGACGCTGCGGGCGCTGGAACGCAGCGGATACGACCCGCTGCCCGGGCCGCCCCGGCCCCGCAGGCGTGACATCGCGACGTCCTGGCTGGCCGCGATGGTCAGGAGCATCGGGTGAGCGCGGCCACCACAGTCGACGAGGCGTACCGGCGGTGCGAGGAGATCACCCGGCGGGAGGCACGCAACTTCTCCTACGGCATCCGCCTGCTGCCCGAACACAAGCGACGCGCACTGTCCGCGGTGTATGCCACCGCCCGCCGTATCGACGACATCGGCGACGGCGACCTGCCCTCGGACGAGAAGCTGGCCCGGCTCGACCGGGTCCGCGAGTCGCTGCACCGCCTGCCGGACGCGGCCACGGACGACGCGGTGCTGCTGGCCTTGCACGACGCCGCACATCGGCTGCCCATCCCGCTGGAGGCCTTCGACGAGCTGATCGACGGCTGCGCCGCCGACGTCCGCGGCACCACCTACGCCACGATCGACGACCTCCTGTGGTACTGCCGCTGTGTGGCCGGCTCCATCGGGCGCCTGTCGCTGGGCGTGTTCGACGTCGGCACCCCGGGACGAGCCGCCGAACTGGCCGACGCGCTGGGCATCGCGCTGCAGCTGACCAACATCCTGCGCGACCTGCGGGAGGATCGCCACAACGGCCGGGTGTACCTGCCCAAGGACGATCTCGACCGGTTCGGCTGCAACCTGGAGCTCGACGGCGACGGCTTCGCCGACCCGCCCGGCCGCTTCATCGCCCTCGTGCGCTTCGAGGCCGAGCGTGCCGAGCGGTGGTACGAGACCGGCCTGCAACTGCTACCGATGCTGGACGCGCGCAGTGCCGCCTGTACCGCCGCCATGGCCGGTATCTACCACCGGCTGCTGGCCCGCATCGTGAACGATCCGATGGCCGTCACACGGACGCGGCTCTCCCTGCCGCCCCGGGCGAAGGCCATGGTCGCCGCCCGTGCACTCGTCAGGCGGACGGCGTGACGCCGAGTCCACCGGCGGCGAACGTCAGCCACGACGTGTGTGTCGTCGGCGGTGGGCTCGCGGGCATCACCACCGCCGTCCGCCTCGCCGATGCCGGGATCCGGGTGACGCTGCTCGAGCGGCGCAGCGAACTCGGCGGGGCGACGTACTCGTTCGACCACGGCAGTCTCGTCGTGGACACCGGGCAGCACGTGTTCCTGCGCTGCTACGAGCGGTACCGGGCCCTCCTCGACCGGCTCGGCAGCACCGGCATGACGCAGCTGCAGCCACGCTTCTCCGTCCCGGTCCTGTCGCCCGGGCGGCCGCCGCACGTGCTGGCCCGTGCGCGTGGCCTGCCTGCCCCGGCCCACCTGCTCCCGGCCTTGGCCGGGTACTCCCTGCTCAACGCCCGGGAGCGGGTGCGCGCGATCAGCGCGGCCAACGCGTTGCGCACCGTGGATCCGGACGACCCGGGCAACGACCGGCGCAGCTTCGGCGGGTGGCTCGCGGACCACGGCCAGGGCTCCCGAGCGGTGCGCCGGCTGTGGGACCTGATCACCGTCGCCGCGCTCAACCAACCCGCGGAGCACGCGTCGCTGGCCCTCGCCGCGCGGGTGTTCCGGACCGGGCTGCTGGAGCGGGCCGACGCCGGCGACATCGGGCGGCCGCTCGTACCGCTGTCCAGTCTGCACGGCCGTCCCGCGCACCGGCTGCTGACCCGCCTCGGCGTGCGGGTGGCGACCGGGAGCAGGGTGGAGCGGGTCCAGCCGGACACCGTCGGGTTCCGGGTCGCGACCGGCGGCGCCGGCGGTCGCGCGGTCCGGGACGAACTCATCGCCGACGCGGTTGTCCTGGCCGTCCCGCACGCCGCCGCCGCGCGGCTGGTGCCGGCCGCGGCGTCCCACGACCGGGACGACTGGCACCGGCTGGGCAGCGCCCCGATCGTGAACGTCCATCTGCGGTACGACTCGGCCGTCACCCGCCTGCCGTTCGCCGCGGCGGTCGAGTCCCCCGCCCAGTGGATCTTCGACCGCACACCGGCGTCGATGGCCGACGGGCAGTACCTGGTGGTCTCGATCTCCGCCGCGGACGACACCATCACGGTTCCGGCCGGGCGGCTGGCCGCCACCTACGCCGCCGCCGTCGCCGGGCTCTTCCCCGCGGCGCGGTCGGCGCGGCTGCTGGAAGCGTTCGTCACCCGTGAGCCGCATGCCACGTTCCGGCAGGCCCCGGGCACCCGAGCGCTGCGTCCCGGCGCGGCGACCCGCCTGCCCGGCCTCGTCCTGGCCGGCGCGTGGACCGACACGGGATGGCCGGACACGATGGAGGGCGCTGTCCGCAGCGGTCACCGCGCCGCCGACGTCGTGCTCGCCCACCTTGTGTCCCCGAACCGAAACCTGGAGGGCACACGTTGACCATCGCACCCGTCGCCTGCCTCGACCAGGTGCCTGCCCTGGTCGAGCCCCGGATCAGAGACCTCATCGGTCGCCTCGATCCTCGCAACCAGCGCGTCACCGCCTACCAGCTGGGCTACTGCGACGCCGACGGCGCACCCACCACTGCCGGCGGCAAGGGCATCCGCCCGGCCCTGGCCCTGCTGTCCGCCCGCGCCGCGGGTCATCCGCCCGAGCGGGGCGTCGCCGCTGCCGCCGCCGTCGAGCTCGCCCACAACTTCTCGCTGCTGCACGACGACGTCATGGACCAGGACACGATGCGCCGGCACCGCCCCACCGCCTGGGCGGTCTTCGGCACCGCCGCCGCGATCCTCGCCGGCGACGCCCTGATGATCCTGGCCCATGACGCGCTCGCCGGCGACAGCGGGCCGGGCCGCGTCCAGGCGGCCCGGCGGCTGGACGCGGATGTGCACCGGTTGATCGCCGGGCAGGCCGCCGACCTGGAGTTCGAACATCGCGACGACGTCAGCCTCGACGAGTGCCTCGCCATGACCGCCGACAAGACCGCGGCGCTGATGTCCTGCGCCTGCACGCTGGGGGCGTTGCTGTGCGGCGCGCCCGCGGCGGTGACCCGGGGCCTCTCGCGCTTCGGCACTCACCTCGGGATGAGCTTCCAGCTCGTCGACGACCAGCTCGGCATCTGGGGCGAACCCGGGCGCACCGGCAAACCGGTGGGGTCCGATCTGCGGGCACGCAAGAAGTCGGTGCCGATCGTGCACGCGCTCACCTCCGGTACCGCCGCCGGCGACGCGTTCCGGACGCTGTACGCATCCACCCACGAACCGCAGGAGGCCGACCTCAGGACCGCCAGCCGGCTTCTGGAGGAGTCCGGGTCACGGGACTGGGTCCAGGACGAGGCCGATCGTCATCTGGCCCACGCACTCGACGAGCTCGCCGCGCTCGAGTTGCCCGCGGACGTGCACAACGACCTGGTGGACCTCGCCCGCCTCGTGACGGGGCGTGATCACTGATGACACAGGTGCTGGCGCAGGCGCCCACCGGCGACGAGCTCTTCGACCGGGTCCGGGCCGGCCTGGACCGGGCGACGGCACAGCTGCTCGACCTGCAGGACGCTGCCGGCTGGTGGAAGGGCGAGCTGGAGACCAACGTGACGATGGAGGCCGAGGACCTGCTGCTGCGCCGGTTCCTCGGGATCTCCGACGACGAGCTGACCGCGCAGACGGCCCGCTGGATCCGTTCCCGGCAGCTCGACGACGGCGCCTGGGCGACGTACCACGGCGGGCCGGGCGACCTGTCCACCACCGTCGAGGCGTACGCGGCGCTACGCCTGGCCGGCGACGCGGCCGACGCGCCGCACATGACGGCGGCCGCCGCGTTCGTCCGTGCCCACGGCGGCGTCGAACGCAGCCGGGTGTTCACCCGTATCTGGCTGGCCCTGTTCGGCGAATGGCCATGGCAGCAGGTGCCCGCCATCCCGCCCGAGCTCGTCCTGCTGCCCACGTGGATGCCGTTCAACGTGTACGACTTCGCGTGCTGGGCCAGGCAGACCATCGTGCCGCTGGCGATCGTGCGGGCCACGCGACCCGTGCGGTCGCTGGGTTTCTCGCTGTCCGAGCTGCGCACGGGGCGGCGACCGCCGCCACCGCCGCCGCTGTCGCGCCGTGCCGGCTGGCTGCACCGTCTCGACCTGGCCGCACGCGGCTACGAACGCATCGCCGCCCGCCCGTTGCGCCGGCATGCGCTGCGCCGTGCCGCCGAGTGGATCGTGGCCCGGCAGGAGGCCGACGGTTCCTGGGGCGGCATCCAGCCTCCCTGGGTGTACTCGCTCATCGCCCTGCACCTGCTCGGCTACCCCCTCACGCATCCGGTGCTGCGGGCCGGGCTCGATGGGCTGGAGCGCTTCACCGTCCGTGAGCAGACGCCCGAGGGGACGATCCGCCGGCTGGAGGCGTGCCAGTCACCGGTGTGGGACACCGCGCTCGCGGTCACGGCGCTGGCCGACGCCGGGCTCCCGGCCGACGATCCCGCACTCGTCCGCGCCGGGAACTGGTTGGTCGGGCAGGAGATCACCACTCGTGGCGACTGGGCCGTCCGCCGCGCGCACGTCCCGCCGAGCGGATGGGCGTTCGAGTTCGACAACGACGGCTACCCCGACACCGACGATACCGCCGAAGTGATCCTCGCGCTACGGCGTACCTCGCTGCGGCAGCATCCCGTGCTGCAGCGGGCCACCCGCTGGCTGATCGGCATGCAGTCCCGCGACGGCGGCTGGGGCGCCTTCGACGCCGACAACAACCGCGCGCTCGTCGCCGACCTGCCGTTCTGCGACTTCGGCGAGGTCATCGACCCGCCCAGCGCCGACGTCACCGCCCACATCGTGGAGGCGCTGTGCGCCCAGGGCCTGACGAACTCGGCCGCCACCCGCCGCGGCGTGCGATGGCTGCTGCGGGCGCAGGAGCCGGACGGATCCTGGTTCGGCAGATGGGGCGCCAACCACGTGTACGGCATCGGCTGCGTCGTCCCCGCCCTGGTCGTCGCCGGCATCCAACCGCGGCACCCGGCGATCCGGCGTGCCGTGGACTGGCTGGTGCGCCACCAGAACGGTGACGGCGGCTGGGGCGAGGACATGCGCTCCTACGACGACGTGGCCATGCGCGGGCGCGGGGTGTCGACCGCGTCGCAGACCGCCTGGGCCCTGCTGGCGCTGCACGCCACCGGTCAGCATCGTTCGCCGGCGGCGCGCCGGGCGCTGGCGTGGCTGATCCACACCCAACGCCCCGACGGCACCTGGGACGAGCCGCACTACACCGGCACCGGCTTCCCGGGCGACTTCTCCATCAACTACCACCTGTACCGGCTGGTGTTCCCGGTCAGCGCCCTCGGCCGCGTCCTGCGGGACACCGCGCAGGAGGACCCATGAGTACACCGGCACGGCAGCGGATGGACGGCGGCTGGGTGCTCTGCGCACCGATGCGCATGGAGGCGGCGGAGCTGCGCCGTGCCTTGCCCGGCTCGGCCGGCACCGTCCTGCACACCGGCGTCGGGCGCCGCCGGTCCGAACGCGCCACCCGCTCGGCCACCGTGACGGACGCCGAGGCGCTCGCCGTGGCCGGTGTCGGCGGTGGGCTGGACGTGGCGCTGAAGCCCGGCGACGTTGTCGTGGCCACCGAGGTCCGCGCCGCGCCGTGGGCCACCGATCCCCGGCCCGTCCCGACCGTGCTCCCCGCAGCCGCCGTGCTCGCGGGCGCGCTGCGCCGTCAAGGGCTCACCGTCCGGACCGGCCCGGTGGTCAGCGCCGAGCGGCTGGCACGGGGAACGACGCGGGACCGCCTTGCCGCCACCGGTGCACTGGCGGTGGACCTGGAGTCGGCCTGGCTGCTCGCCGGACCCGCGGGCCGGCCCGCCGCCTGCGTGCGGGTCGTCGCCGACACCGGTGCGGTGATCCAGCCGAGCACCCTGGGGCATCTGCGTACGGCGCTGGCGGCCCTGCCCGCCGTGGCCGCCGGACTGGATGAGTGGGCGGCTGCCACCACGGTCCGCCGTGTCCTGCTCGCCGCACCCCGTTCGTTCTGTGCCGGGGTGGAGCGCGCCATCCTCGTCGTGGAGCGCGCCCTCGAGTTGCACGGACCGCCGGTGTACGTCCGCAAGCAGATCGTGCACAACACGCACGTGGTCGCCGACCTTTCCGGACGCGGCGCGGTCTTCGTCGACGACGTCGACGACGTTCCGGAGGGAGCGGTGACCGTGTTCTCCGCGCACGGCGTCTCGCCCGCGGTCCGGTCGGCCGCCGCCGCACGGCGGCTGTCCGCCGTCGATGCCACCTGCCCGCTCGTCACGAAGGTGCACAACGAGGCCCGCCGGTTCGCCGAACACGGCGACACCATCCTGCTCATCGGGCACGCCGGCCATGAGGAGACCGACGGCGTCCTCGGCGAGGCGCCCGACCGGATCCGCCTCGTCCAGGACGTCCGGGACGCCGAGCAGGTGCGGGTCGACGACCCGCGACGGGTGTCCTACCTGGTCCAGACGACCCTCGCCGTCGACGACGTCGCCGACGTCGTCGCGGTGCTGCGGGACCGGTTTCCCGACCTGGCCGCCCCGCCGTCCGACGACATCTGTTACGCCACGACCAACCGGCAACGCGCGGTGTCCGAGGTCGCGGCCGCCTGCGACGCGATGATCGTCGTCGGCTCCGTCAACTCGTCGAACTCCCGCCGCCTGGTCGAGGTCGCCGAACGTGCCGGAACGCCCGCGTATCTGGTCGACGGCGCGGCCGGCATCGACCTGCGGTGGCTCGCCGGGGTCCATACCGTCGGCGTGTCCGCCGGCGCCTCGGCACCGCCCGTCCTCGTCGACGAGGTCGTCGGTGCGCTGTCCGGGCTCGGCGCGCAGTCGGTCCAGGAGCACACCGCCGTGAGCGAGGACGTCCGGTTCATGTTGCCCAAGGAGGTACGGCAATGAGCATTCCCCTGCAGCAGCGGCTGCGGATCGGCCGGTACCTGGTCGAGCAGAAACTGCGACGCCGCGAGAAGTTCCCCCTGCTGGTCGAACTGGAGCCGCTCTTCGCCTGCAACCTCAAATGCGCCGGCTGCGGCAAGATCGAGCACCCGGCCGACGTCCTCAAGCGCCGCATGCCCGTCGAACAGGCACTCGCCGCGATCGACGAGTGCGGCGCGCCGATGGTGTCCATCGCCGGCGGCGAGCCGCTCATGCACCCGCAGATCGACACCATCGCCGCCGAGCTCGTGCGGCGCAAGAAGTACGTGTTCCTGTGCACCAACGCCGTCCTGCTACCGAAGAAGATCGACAAGTTCCGGCCGTCGCGGTACTTCTCGTTCACCGTCCACATCGACGGCCTTCGGGAACGTCACGACGCCTCGGTGTGCAAGGACGGCGTGTTCGACGAGGCCGTGGCCGCCGTGCGGGAGGCGCAGCGGCGCGGGTTCCGCGTCACGACCAACACGACGTTCTTCAACACCGACACCCCGCAGACCGTCGTCGACGTCCTCGACCATCTCAACGACGAGCTCCAGGTCGACGAGATGATGATCTCCCCGGCGTACGCCTACGAGAAGGCCCCGGACCAGGAGCACTTCCTCGGTGTCGAGCAGACCCGCGAGCTGTTCCGCAAGGCCTTCGCCGACGGCCGGCGGCGACGCTGGCGCCTCAGCCACTCCCCGCTGTTCCTCGACTTCCTTGAGGGCCGGATCGACTTCCCGTGTACTGCCTGGGCCGTGCCGTCGTATTCGCTGTTCGGCTGGCAGCGACCCTGCTACCTGATGGCCGACGGATACGTCAGCACCTACCGGGAGCTGGTGGAGACCACCGACTGGCAGCGCTACGGCCGGGGTCGTGACGCACGATGCGCCAACTGTATGGCCCACTGCGGCTACGAACCGACGGCCGTGCTGGCGACGATGTCGTCGCTCAAGCAGTCGCTGCGGGCATTGCGCGCCGGGTAGCGTCAGCCGAACCGGGCGGCCAGCCACCGGTACAGTCCGGGGGCCGCCCCGCGGACCGCGACCGGCAGCCGCAGCCAGGCGGGTGCGTACCGCTCGGCGGCGCCGGTCGCGATCGTCTCGACCAGCAGGTCCGCGACCCGGTCCACGGGCAGCGGCCGGGGGCTGCGCCGTTCGTACGGCCGCCCCCGGCGTTGGAAGAACTCGGTCTGGACCACCCCGGGCACGAACACGCCGATCCCGACGCCTGAGCCACGCGTCTCGAGCCGCAGGCTTTCGGCGAAGCTGTCGAGGCCGGCCTTGGTCGCCGCGTAGACCGCCTCGCCGGCCACGCCCGTCCGGCCGGCGATCGACGTCACGAACATCACGCACCCGTCCCGGCGGGCGCACATCGCCGGCAGCAGCGCCCGGGTGAGCCGCATCGGCGCCACCAGGTTGACCGCGACCAGCCGCTCGATGTCGGACGGCGCCATCCCGCTGAACGGTCCGGCCCAGCCCACGCCGGCGTTGTTCACGAGGATGTCCACACCGCCGGCGAGCCGGCCCGCCTCTGCCGCCAGCCGGCCCGCCTCCTCCGGCTCGGCGAGGTCGCCCGGCACCGGAAACCCGCCGGTGCGTCCGGCCAGTGCCGACAACCGCCGCCGGTCCCGGCCGTGCAGGACCAGCCGCGCGCCCGCCTCGGCCAGCCGCAGCGCCGCAGCCCTGCCGATACCCGAAGAGGCGCCGGTGACGAGTGCGACCCGGCCCGCGATCCGCATCGGATTGCCCTTTCTTCCAGCTTCCAACAATGTCCGAGGGTTAGAACCACGCGCTTTTGCGGTAGAGCGCCTGGCGTGTCCATCACCGAGTCTGGTCCGGTCCGCGCCGACCTGCGCCGCCGCGTCGTGGTGATCTCGGCCAGCGTCGGTGCCGGGCACGACGGCACGACCCGCGAGCTGGCGGCCCGGCTGCGCGACCGGGGTTTCCTGGTCGACTGCATGGATGTCACCGACGTCTTTCCGTGGCGGCTCGGGCGGTTGCTGCGCGGCACGTACCACGGCATGCTGCTGCGGCTGCCGTGGGTCTACGACGGCCTGTTCGCGATCGCCTGCCGGTTCCGGGGCGCCGGACCGATCACGCGCGCCCTGCTGCGCCCTGTGCGTTCACGGATGCGCCGGGCACTGCCCGCCGACGTCCACGCGGTCGTGTCGACCTACCCGATCGCCAGCCAGCTGCTCGGCTCGCTGCGCCGCGACGGACACCTCGCCGTACCGGTGATCACCTACCTGACCGACTTCGCCGTGCATCCGATCTGGCTCTCCCCCGGCGTCGACGTCCATTACGCGGCGCACGAGACCAGTCGCGTCCAGGCTCTCGCCTACGGAGCGACCGATGTCCGTGTGGCCGGCCGGCTGGTGTCCGCCCGGTGCCGCCCGGCTTCGGCGTCGACGAAGCGGCAGGCCCGGCAACGGTTCGGCCTGCCGCCGGACGCCCGGCTCGCGCTGCTCGTCGCCGGCGCGTGGGGTGTCGGCGAGGTCGCCACGACGGCCACCGAGATCGCGGCCACGGGTGCCGCGATCCCGGTCACGGTCTGCGGACACAACACGGCGCTGCGGCGCCGGATGCTGCGGGCCGGAATCGGGCACGTCTTCGGCTGGGTGGACGACATGCCGGAGCTGCTGCACGCCGCCGACGTGCTCGTGGAGAACGGCGGCGGACTCACCGCCCTTGAAGCCATGGCCTGCGGGCTGCCCGTTATCACGTACCGGCCGCTACCCGGCCACGGCAGGGCGAGCGCGGCCACCATGGCCGAGGCCGGGGTGACCACCCTGGTGCGCGGCCGGGACGAGCTCGGACGGGCGCTCGCCGAGGTCGTCGTCGGCGAGCGGGGCCGACAGGCTCGCGACGCCGGGCTGGCGCTGTTCGCCACGGATCCCGCGACCGGAATCGCCGACATCGCCGCCGGCGGACAGCCGTCGCTCGTCGGTGACGATGCCGGCCACCGGTGACGTCGGCGCCGGCGGCCGGGCGTCATGAACGTCGTCGCTGTTGTCGCCGCGCTGGGTTCGGCGGCTGCCTTCGCCGTCGGCGCCACGCTCGAGCAGAGCGAGGCCAAGCAGGAAGAGCGGGCGCCGCCGCTCGATCCCCGGTTGCTCCTACGCCTGATACGGCGGCCCAGATGGCTGCTGGCCTGGGTGCCCGAGGGCATCGGCACCGGGCTGCAGGCCCTGGCGCTCAGCTTCGGGCCGCTCGTCCTCGTCGAGCCGCTGCTGATCACCGGCCTGTTCCTGGCCATACCGCTGTCGGCTGCCCTCAACCATCGACGCGTCCACACGCGGGACTACGCCGTGGTGGCGCTCGGCGGCGCCGGCCTGGCCGCGTTCCTGCTCGCCGCCCAGCCCCAGCCCGGCGTTGCCGAGCCGTCGGTGGCGGGCTGGTTGGGCGTCGCGCTCTGGGCCGGGCCCGCGCTCGCGGCGTGCCTGGTCGCCGCGTGGTGTGCCGGCAACGCGGTCCGGGCCGTGCTGCTGGGCGTCGCCAGCGGCCTGCTCTACGGCGTCGCCGCCTCGTTGCTCAAAGCGTTGACCGCACAGCTGTCCACGGAGCCGCTCGCGATCTTCGCTCGCGGGCAGACCTATGCGCTCATCATCGTCGGGCTCGCCGCGGTGACCCTCAACCAGAACGCCTTCCAGACCTCGCGGATCGCCGTGCCGCTGACCGCGATCACCATCCTCGACCCCGCCGTCAGCGTCGTGATCGGCGTGACCGCCTTCCACGAGAAGATCTCCACGGACGGGCCACGGCTCGCGATCCAAGTGGTCGCCGTGCTCGCCATGGTCGGTGGCATCTGGCTTGCCGCCACCACCCGCTCGGACATCCGCCAACAGCAACCGGGATACGGAAAACCCGGCCCGGCGCCACAGCGCGGACCGGACACGAGCTGACGGCTGTTTGATCCGGGCCTCGACGGAAAGCACGGCGCATCACCTGGTTGTCACGGTCGAGGACGGCGTACGTTCAGGGGGAGTGGGCGCGGCACTTGCGCAACACCCGGCCAGGCACAACGTGACCACGCCGGTGCGCACACTCGGGCTGCCGACCGGATTCGTGCCCTACTCAGCGGTGACCGGACCCGATGTGCAGATGGGGAGGGTGGAACCGGTGATGGTGGTGCGCCTCGACCAGCCGCGAAGCGGCCACCGCGTAGATGCCTGCGGTCATCACCGCCAACGCGACGATCTGTGCGACGACCGCCAGCGGCCCGATCCGCAGCGCGCCGCCGAGAACACCGACCCCGATGGCGATCCCGGCCAGCGGCTCCGCGGCGGTCACCGCCGGATAGGAGATCGACAGCGGCGCCAGCTTGTACGCGCTCTGCGCCAGCAGTATGCCGACCGCGGCGACCGCCACGATCGCGTACGGCGTCCAGGACAACAGCACCGCCCGCAGCCCGTCGCTGAACAGCCGGTGCGCGGCGGTGCTGGTCAACGCCGCCTGGAGTCCGAACAGCATGCCGGCGCCGAGGCCGAGCACCGACGCCTCCTGCTGCGGACGCATCCGCCGGGCCACATGGACCAGCCCCCAGGTGACCAGCCCGATCGCCCCGGCGGCAAGCACCCACTGCCACAGCGGAGCATCCGTCCGTTGACCCGGCTTCGGCTGGCCGGCCACCAGAAAGGCGGCCAGGCCGAAGACGACCGCGAGCGCGCCGACGCATTCGCGGCGGCCGAGCCGGTAGCGGCTCCAGAGCGCCGCGACCGGCAGTGCGAACAGCAGCGACGTGACCGTGAGCGGTTCCACCAGCGTGACGGTGCCGATGCCCAATGCCGCCCCGGTCATGATGTTGCCGGCCACGGCGACGGCGAGACCGCTCAGCCACAGCCGCTGCCGGAGCAGGTGTCCCAGCAGCCGCCAGTGCAGTGTGTCTCCGGCCGGCGCACGTGCCGCCACGCGTTGCTGGATCGCATTGCCGATGCCGCTGAGTGCCGCGGCGCAAACCGCCAAGGCGTAGATCATCGCCGCGAGCTATCCGACGGCGCGGTGCCGGACATCCGGTGCCGCTGTCATACCCGCCGTTCCTCCTCGCGTCATCGAACCGGGCCACGTGCGCCGCTGGTCCTGGATGAGGAAGTGGCGCTCGACACCGCAACGAGCGCCACCGACTGTCACCGTGACCCACGCTACCCGCGGCAAGGGCCGGGCCATCGCCACCACTGGGTGATTGCACGACCCGGCGCCGTCGGCGTGATCCGCTATGCAATGTTTGCACTATGCAATGATGGGTAGGGTGGGTGTGTTCGTCGCCTGGCCCGAGGAAGGGATCACGGCATCGTGAACCCATGGTTCCGCGAACGGCAAACGGGCACGGTCACGGCCGGTCCCGGGTGCGGATGCGGCGATCCCGGATGCGGTGCCGCGTTCACCGCGATGCGGCTCGCGGACACCACACAGCGGGTCGCCCTGCGCAACCGCCTTGTCGTGCGGCATCTACAGCTCGCCGAGAAGGTCGCCGCACGGTACCGCCGCGATCCACGCGCCCAGGACATCCGCCAGGTCGCGGCGCTCACGCTCGTCGAGGCCGCCGAACGGTTCGACCCCGGACGCGGCGTGCCGTTCTCCGCGTACGCCACCCCCACCCTCGCGGGAGCGCTGAAGCGCTACATCCGGGACAACCGCTGGTCACTGCACACATCCCGGCGCCACGGCGAGCTCCTCGCCAGGATGACCGACGTCCGCGACCGGCTGACACAACACCTGGGCCGCGATCCCACCGTCGCCGAGACGGCCACCGCAATGCGGTGCAGGGAATCCGACGTGACGAGCACGCTGCGGGTGTTGCACGAACAGCACATGCTGTCCCTCGACGGACCCGCCGACCTGTCCGACGACGGCTCCACGATCGCCGACACCTTGGCCGACAACACCGACGAGACCGGCGCGATCGACGATCGTGAAGCCCTCCACGCGCAGCTGCGCCGTCTGCCTCAGCGGGAACTCCAGGTCGTCATCCTGCGTTTCTACGGCAACCGCACGTACGAGGAGATCGGCGAACAGGTCGGCTGCTCGCCCGCACAGGTGATCCGGCTGCTCCGCACCGCGCTCGACCGGCTGCGCGCCGCGCTGGACGGCGCCGCACCGCAACCCACCGAACACCGCCGCACCGCTACCGACGGCCGGCCGGCCCGGAGCCCCGCCACGCGGCCGCGCCAGTGGCACGAGGGACACCGTCGAACACCCGCGCCGGCTCCGCACCCACCTCCCGCCCGGCCGGCCGGTATGCCATGGCGCGCTGCGCCGCCGGGACGGAACGGCTGCCCGGCAGCGCCGGCTCGAGCCCGCGCCCGGCGGCACCGAGCGCGACCCTCGGCTCGAGGCCCACCGCTCGGCCCTGACGCTGTGATCCCGACGGTTCGTGAGCACCGCCGTGGGGGCAGCACACGCCGTGACCGGTGTCGGGGTCGGTGTCGGGGTCGGTGCCGCACGTCGGTGGCGCCCACCCGCAGCGGGCGGCGCCACGACGTCCACCATGCTCACCGCTGACGCGCCAATGCCGATCGGTCACTCCCCATAGTCGTCGACAACAGCGTCCCCACGGCGGCGAGGCCGAGCAGGACAGTCACACCGCCGGTGATCGCGTTGGTCCAGACGACGCCGGCACTCACCTGCCCGGTCACGAAGGGCACGATGATGACCCAGATACCAACCGCCACCATCGCCCAGCTCAGCCGGTACATCCGCGCCGGCGTCCAGGTGAGGCCGAGCGCGATCACAGCCACCAGGACCCCCAGTATCAAGTTATTGATCGTGACACTCGGCGCTGACGTGTTGAAATGCACGACCCACGGGGAGATGGCCAGCCACGCGCCGGCCAGCAGCACGAGACCGTCGATGACGGTCGCCTGGCTGCTGGCGGTGATCCGCTCGTACCGCTGACGCATCTCGGCGACATCTGGGTGCTCGGATATCTCTCTGTACTCGGACACGTCGGACATGACGCACCTCCTGAACCGCATCTGCGTCGTCCTATGCAGTTCTCAGCTACCCCTCCGACCGCCGGAATGTTCGTGGGCTCGCACATCGGCCGGGTCGACACCCAAGCACCAGGTGGCTCAGCAACAGCGAGCCTCGTCGGCCGCACGTCGGCCGACCACGTCGTTGACCGCAAAGCGGCGCCATGACGGCAGCCTGCGTCCTCTGGGCGGCGGACGGACGGTCAGCGCACGCATGGGTCCTCCACTGATCGGTCCGGCGCGGACGTTCCCGTGCGGGTTCAGGATCCGGCGCCGCGGTCTGCGTCGCCCACGACGGCACGCGCGGCGCGGCGGGCGGTGGCGAAGGCCCTGCGACAGCTGCCCGGGTCGCGGTACACCGCCGGCGACGCGGCGATGAGCGCCATGTGGGTGTCGGTGAGCCTCCACCGGAAGTGACCGTCGCCGGTCGCGACGACGGTCAGCGTCCCGGCACCGTCGCGGAGCCGTTCGACGGCCCGCCGCCAGCCCTCGCGGTCTTCCTCGATCACGCCGGTGGTGGACCGCCGGGTCACCGTGGCGACCTCGGCCAGCACGTCGCCGCCCGCGTCCGTCCCGCGGACCAGCCGCCAGGGCACGGCACCGCCACGGCGGTCGCGCACCACGGCGATCACCGCCCGCTCCCTCCACCGGGGCCGTCCGCGGCGTTGCCCGGCCGGTGACCGCGGACGCGGGTCATGTGGTGCTTGCCCTTGCGGTCCATGCCGACCTCCTCATCCGCTCAATATGTTGGTTCCCCGAAACTGGGCGCATAACCACCTTTGCACTATGCAAATATTGGCGCCTGCCCTACGGGTCACCGATGCGGCGGGATCAGGCGGTGGCCGGCTCGCCCTCCGTCTGGTCGGCCGCGTCGACGTCGGCGCTGTACGCGGCCCAGCCGAGCCACCAGTCCTGCTCGCCGACCTCGCCGGCCGCCTCGGCGAACGCCGTCAACGCCTCCGTCACCGGCGGCTGCCACAGGTGGGCCGTCTCGGCGACCAGCCGCTCCAGGTCGGCACGACGGCGGGCCATCACCTGCTCCACGACGTCGTGACCGGCCCGGGTCAGCCGCACCCGCACGACCCGCCGGTCGGCCGTCGACCGCACCCGGCGGACCAGCCCCTTGCGGATCAGCCGGTCCAGCATGCGGGTGCCGGTCGACGGGTTGACCTGGAGCTCGTCGGCGATGTCGATGCTGCGCTGCGGCCCGCGCACGGCCAGCACGACGAGGGCACGGAACTGCGGCAGCGTGACCTCACCCTCCACGGCGGCCAGCGAACGGGCCGTGAGGCCGACGAAAGCACGGCTGGCCAGCATCAGCGCCTGCACGGCGATCTCGGCGCTCTGAGGGCGATAAGATTGCATACTGCCATGATTGCATCATCCCAGCGTGTCTGTCCGATGCTGCTGCCCGATGCCACCACCCGATCGCCCATCGGTGCCATCCGTGGCATCACCACGCCTCAGCCGTGGTCGCAACGCCACGCAATGAGCAATAATTGCGCTACGCAAGCATTTGTGCCGGCCCGGGGCGCACCGCACGGCACGCGTTTCCGATGCGCGCTCCTGAAACGCCGGAACGACACCGGTCAGCCGCGCAGTCGGCCGGAGGACCTCATGACCACACAGCCGACACCCGTCCCACGCAACCGGCAACGGGTGCACGAACAGGTCGAACACCTCGCCGTGTCCGAATTCGACTGGATCGGCACACCGATCAGGGCGATCGTGGACGCGGCGTGCAGCCTCGCCGGGCACATCGCCCACCCCGGCCAGAGGGGGAGGCAGTCGCAGGAGCACCGACTGCCCACGTGGTGGTGAACACCACGTCCGCACTAGGCAGTGCCGCACCGGGCGCGGGGATCCGGCGGCGATCATCCGGAAAGGATGAGAACGCCTTGCGAAGGGCGAGACAACCTGGCCGTATCAATGGGACTCGAAGGCCGATGTCGTGTCGCAAGGTCGTCCTTCCCGGACGTGCGACATCGCGACAGGAAGGACGCTCGATGACGGGCGAGATCGAGCTGCTGCACGCGGCAGTGAGCGACCTGGCCCTGGTCCAGGGCCTGGAGCAGTTCCAGCAGATCATCCGCAGCACCGCCAGGCGCGTGGCGAACGCCCACGGGTCCACCGTGGTCCTGCTGCGCAACGGGTACTGCTTCTACGCCGACGAGGACGCGGTGAGCCCCCTGTGGAAGGGGCAGCGATTTCCTGTGGAGCAGTGCATCAGCGGCTGGTCGATGCTCAATCGCCGACCGGCCGTCGTGCCGGACATCCAGGTCGACGAGCGGGTCCCGCAGGAGGCGTACCGGCCGACGTTCGTGAAGAGTCTCGTCATCGTCCCGATGCGCGTCGAGGACCCGCTCGGGGCGATCGGCGCCTATTGGATCCAGCCGCACCGCGCCACCGACGAGGAACTGACCCGACTCCAGTCACTTGCCGAGGCGGCCGGCGCAGCGCTGGCACGTCTCATGACGTCAGCGGACAGCGCCCGGCGGGCGGTGAGCTCGGGGACCGCGGGCACACCGCCGTAGGGGTGAATTAGCCTGATTTCATCGCTTTAGCGGTAGAATGCCCTTGCAGGAAGCCGCGTCAGCACGCCCGGCGATCCACGGTTCGCATCCGGCGGTGATGGGTCGGCACAGGCTTCGCGTGTTGGCGCACGGTGAAAGACGGTCGCCGGTGCGCGCAAACCTGGTTCCGTTGCTGCTGAGGCCGAGGCCGCCGCTTTGGCTCGGACTGGTGGCCGCCGTGGCGTTCATCGCCGCGGAGACCCTCGTCCTGTTTCCCCTCAGGGAGAACTTTCCAACGGGCGCCCGGGCCGTGGTCTATCTTTGCGGCATCCTGTTCGTCTCGACGCTGTGGGGCGCCGGGCTCAGCGTGGCGACGGCGGTGGCCAGCGCCTTCGCCTTCAGCTTTTTCCACATCCCGCCCTACGGGGTGTTCGAATTCGCCGCGCACCGGGACCTGCTGGTCGTCGCGCTCTTCATCGTGACCGGGCTGCTGACCAGCAAGCTGGCAGACCTGGCCCGGTCCGGCGCCGCCGAGGCGTCCGAACGCCGCCGGGAAGCCGACCTCGCCGCCGAGCTGGCCAGAAGAATGTTGTGCACCGACGATCTGCGCTCGGAGCTCGGCCCGGCCGCACAGCGGCTCGCAGAAGCGCTCGAACTGCGCTCCGCGGCGATCGAGTTCGACGCGGTGCCAGGAGACGAGCGACGGGCCGCGTTCCCACTGCACGACGGCACTTCGCGCCTGGGCACCCTGCTGGTTCCGGCCGATCTGCCGAACCACACACTGGAGCGCCTGCGGCAACGGGTGGCGCCGCAGCTGGAGTCGCTGTTGTGCGCGGCACGTGACCGTGAGGCGATCACCGACTCGCTGAAGGCGAGTCGCGAAGAGTCCACCAGGCTCATGGAGGAACAAGTCGCGTTGCGGCGCGTGGCCACACTGGTCGCGCATGGAGCCTCACCGACCGACGTGTTCGACGCGGTGACGGAAGAGCTCCGCCGGACCCTCGGTCCGTTCCACACAGCGCTGATGCGCTACGAGCCGGACGGCACGGCCATCCACCTGGCGGGCCTCGGCGAGGCGAGTGGCCCGATGTCCGTCTCGCTCGAAGGCGACAGCGTCGTCGGGAGGGTCTTCCGCACCAGGCGCCCGACCCGGATCGACGACTACGAGCATGCCGCCGACCCGGCGGCAGCGGTGCGCGGGTTGGGTATCCGGTCGGCGGCGGGCGTTCCCGTCATGGTTCAGGGTTGCCTCTGGGGCGTGGCCGTCGTGGTGTCGTTCACGGCGGAGCCGATACCAACCGCCACCGAAGCGCGCCTGACCGACTTCACCGACCTCATCGCGACCGCGATCGCCAACGCCGAGAGTCGAGCGCAGCTCGCCGCCTCGCGCGCCCGCATCGTCACCGCCACCGACAACGCTCGGCGGCAACTCGAACGAGATCTGCACGACGGCGCGCTGCAACGCGTCGTCTCGCTCGGGCTCGAACTGAGCATGATCGAGGCATCCATGCCGCCCGAGCTGGACAAGTACAAGGCGCAGCTGTCGCACACCGCACAGGGCCTGAACGGCGTGTTCGAGTGCCTGCAGGAGGTCTCGCGGGGAATCCACCCGGCGATCATGGCCAAGGGCGGGCTCGGCGCCTCGATCAAGTGGCTCGCCCGCCGTAGCGCGATCCCGGTGGAACTGCACCTGAACATCGACCGGCAACTGCCCGAACATACCGAGGTGGCCGCGCACTACGTCGTGTCCGAAGCGCTCGCCAACGCCGCCAAGCACGCCCGAGCCACCATGGTGCACGTCAACGCCGAGGCGGAGGCCGCGGTCTTCCGGCTCTCGATACAGGACGACGGTATCGGCGGAGCCAGCCTCAGCAAGGAGTCGGGACTGATCAGCCTGCAGGACCGCGTCGAGGCCCTCGGCGGCCACATGGAGATCGTGAGCCCCGTCGGACACGGCACAGCAGTCCTGGTCAAGATTCCGATCAACGAGGTGTGAACGCCACCCGGTCCACCATCGACGCGCGACAGGACCGCACTAACCGTGCAGCCCGCGCAGGACCGCCCGGCACGCCTCCGCACACTGCAGCGTCGCCTGCGAGCAGATCCGGCAGTGGTCGTGATGGTGGGCGTGCCTGCCGCACAGTTCGGCGCTGTGCTCGCACGCCATCACACACGTCTCCAGCAACGAACCCAGCAACGTGGCATCGCCGCCACGGCTGACCACCCGACGGGCTGCCGCCACCACGTCCGCACAGTTCAGATCCCGGATGATCGCGTCCTGCAGCGCCCGCACGTCGTCCTCGGCGACCATGGCGGCCGCACAGGCGGTCGCGGCCTCCTCACACGCCGCCATCGCATCGATCACGCTCGCCAGCTGCTCGCTGCCCACCTGCGGACGAAAACTCACGGCGAGCGTGTCGAGCAGCTCCCGGGTCTGCGACATGGCGATCCTCCCGATGTCAGGTACGGCGACCGCACGGATCTACCACGGCAAGGCCGCCTCAAACCCGCCCGGCGGCGGTCCCGGTGTTCCCGCCCGCACAGCCGTCTTGCGACGGCGCTATACGAGCGTATAGTCAGCTACTGGGTCGAATAGCTCGCCATACGTCTATATATGGAGGTGCGGATCATGAAACGCCCGGTCGGCGATCCGACACTCGAGGACCTGACCGCTCGGGCACGGATCAGGGACGCCGCGATCCGCCTGTTCGCCGAGCGCGGCATCGACGGCACGACGGTCCGCGACATCACCCAACTGGCCGGTGTGTCACCGGGCCTGCTCCGGCACCATTTCGGGTCCAAGGAGGCGCTGCGCGAGGAGTGCGACGCCTACGCGCTGGACCGGCTCATGCGGATCAAGGAGGAGCTCCTCCTCGAGGGCAAGGTGGCCAACCCGGCCTTCCTGCCGTCGGTCCATCCCACGATCGTGCTGCTGTACAAGTACGTCACCCGGGCCCTGCTCGACGGCTCGCCCGCCGCCGCGGGGTTGTTCGACGACATGGTGACGCTGACCGAGCAGTGGATCAGCAAGTACGCGCCGGATATCACCGAGGACTACCGGGCATACGCCGCGGTGCTCGTCGGCATGCAGTCCGGGATTCTCGCGATGCACGACCACGTGTCCCGCGCGCTGGGCGTCGACGTCTTCACCGCCGACGGGTACCTCCGGATGGCGGGCGCGCTGGCCGACTTCTACTCCCACTCGCTGCTCGACGCCGAGTTCGCCGCGAAGGCACGTGAGGCGATGGCGTCGCTGCGGGCACCCAATCCGCCTACCGCCACGGGGACCGACCCCGCGGCCGAAGGAGCATGAGGAACATGACCGAGGCGATCCGCGCAGACGCACTGGTCAAGACGTTCGGGCGCACCCGTGCGCTCGACGGGCTCGACCTGGCTGTGCAGACCGGGGAAGTGCACGGCTTCCTGGGTCCCAACGGCGCGGGGAAGTCCACCACCATCCGGGTCCTGCTCGGGCTGCTGCGCCCGGACGGCGGCGCCGCCCGGCTGCTCGGCGGCGATCCGTGGCGCGACGCCGCGGACCTGCACCGCCGCCTCGCCTACGTGCCCGGCGACGTCACGCTGTGGCCCAACCTGTCCGGCGGCGAGGTCATCGACCTGCTCGGCCGGCTCCGCGGCGGCCTCGACGCCAGGCGCCGCGCCGCACTGCTGGAGCGCTTCGACCTCGACCCGAGCAAGAAGGGCCGGACCTACTCGAAGGGCAACCGGCAGAAGGTCGCCCTCGTCGCCGCTCTCGCCTCCGACGTCGAGCTGCTCATCCTCGACGAGCCCACCTCCGGCCTCGACCCGCTCATGGAGGAGGTCTTCCGCGACTGCATCGCCGAGGAACGCCGCGACGGCCGCACCGTCCTGCTGTCCAGCCACATCCTCTCCGAGGTCGAGGCGCTCTGCGACCGGGTCACCATCATCCGCGAGGGGCGGGCGGTCGAGACCGGCACGCTCGCCGACATGCGGCACCTGACCCGCACCTCGATCCAGGTCGACCTCGCCGGGCCGGCGACCGGCCTCGACACGCTGCCCGGCGTGCACGACCTGCGGACCGACAACGGCACCGTGCGCTTCGACGTGGACACCGCCGCGCTCGACGCGGTGCTGCGGGAGCTCACCGCGGTGGGCATCCGGAGCCTGACCAGCCAGCCACCGACGCTCGAAGAGCTGTTCCTGCGCCACTACGACCGGACCCAGGCCGACGGAAAGCAGCGGACAGGGGTGGCCCGGTGAACTCGCTGACCGGCACGCGCGCCCTGGCGCGACTGGCGCTGCGGCTCGACCGCGTCCGGCTGACCGTGTGGGTGGCCGGGCTCGCGGTGTTGCCGATGGCCACCGCGGCCAACTACTTCAAGCTCTACCCGACCGAGGAGGACCTGCGCGCGGTGAGCGGCGTCCTCACCAACCCGTCGCTCGTCGCGCTGAGCGGCCCGCTGTTCGACGTGTCGATCGGAGGGCTCACCGCGTGGAAGATCGGCGTGACCGAGTTCATCCTGGTCGGGCTGATGAGCCTGCTGACGGTCGTGCGGCACACCCGGACCGAGGAGGAGACCGGCCGGCTGGAGCTCATCCGCGCCACCGTGATCGGGCGTCACGCGCCGCTCACCGCGGCCCTGCTGGTCACCGTGCTGGCGAACCTGGCCATCGCGGTACTGAGCGCGCTCGGGCTGCTGGCGACCGGACTGCCGGTCGTCGGCTCGGTGGCCTTCGGCCTCGCGACCGGCCTCGTCGGGATACTGTTCGCCGCGATCGCGGCCGCGGCCGCGCAGCTCACCGAGAGCGCTCGGGCGGCCAGCGGCATCGCCGGCGCCGTCCTCGGCGGGACCTACCTGCTGCGTGCCGTCGGCGACACCGGTCCGACCTGGCTGAGCTGGCTGTCACCGACCGGCTGGGCGCTGCACCTGCGCCCGTACGCCGATGAACGGTGGTGGGTCGCCCTGCTGTTCGCCGGGTTCGCGGCCGTCTTCGCCGCGGTCGGCTACGCGCTCGCCGGTCGCCGGGACGTGGGCGCCGGCCTGCTGCCGGAGCGGCCCGGTCCCGCCGAGGCCTCCCCCGCCCTGCGCAGCCCGCTCGCGCTGGCCTGGCGGCTGCACCGCGGCCTGCTCCTCGGCTGGACCGTCGGGCTGGCGCTGACCGGGGCCGTCATGGGCGGCGCCGCCGTCGGCATCGGCAACCTGGAGTCGCCGAACCAGCAGCTGACCGACATCCTGAGCCGGTTGGGCGGGCGCAGCGGCCTCACCGACGCGTTCCTCGCTGCCATCTTCGGCGTCACCGGCATGGTCGCCGCCGCCTACACGGTGCAGGCGACGCTGCGGCTGCGCCAGGAGGAGAGCAGCGGGCGGGTCGAGGCGCTGCTGGCCACGCGTGTGGGTCGGCTGCGCTGGGCGGCGAGCCATCTGGCGTTCGCGCTGCTGGGCACGGCGCTGCTGCTGGCCGTGGCGGGCATCGGCGGCGGCCTCGTGTACGGCGCGCAGGTCCACGACGTCGGCGGGCAGGTCGGGCGGCTGCTCGGCGCCGCACTGGTGCAGCTGCCGGCCGCCTGGGTGCTGGCCGGTCTCGGCATCGCCCTGATCGGCCTGGCACCGAGACTCAGCACCCTGACCTGGGCCGCGCTCATCGTGTCCGTCCTGCTCCTCGAGCTCGGCGCGCTGTTCGGACTGAGCCAGTGGGTCGTCGACCTCACCCCGTTCGCGCACGTGCCGAAGCTGCCCGGCGCCGCGTTCACCGTGACGCCGCTGCTGTGGCTCACCGTCATCGCGGCCGCCCTGGGCGTGGCCGGCCTCGCCGGGCTGCGCCGGAGGGACATGCCGGTGGCGTGAAGCACGCCCGGATCGAGGGCCGCGCGACTCGACTCGCGCGGCCCTCGACCGCCGGGACGTCGCCCTGTTCCGGGCCGGCTGACAAAGGGCTGATCGAACGGTCGCCCCTCGCGAGAAAGCTGGCGTTTCGCGGTCAACATCACTCTTCGGGGCGATTTTTGTGGGTATAGCCCGGCTCGCGCTAGGTTCGCCCGATGCGACGGCGAGATGTACTCACCCTGGCCGCCGTGGGCGCGGTCGCCGGCTGCGCGCGCGGCCCCATGCCCCTGACGGACGGCGCGCCCGCCTCCACGGACCCGGCGAAAACGAACCCGGCGGAACTGGTCTTCCCGGCGGGTTTCGGCTGGGGAGCGTCCACCTCGGCGTACCAGATCGAGGGCGCCGCCGCCGAGGACGGACGCGGGCCGTCGGTGTGGGACGTGTTCAGCCACGAGCAGGGCCGCACCCGCGACGGGGACACCGGCGACGTGGCCGCCGACCACTACCACCGCTTCGCCGAAGACCTCGACATCATGAAGGACCTCGGCCTGACCTCCTACCGGTTCTCCATCTCCTGGTCCCGGATCCTGCCCACCGGCCGCGGCACCCCCAACACCAAGGGCCTCGACTTCTACCACAAACTCGTCGACGGACTCCTCACCCGCGGCATCGCACCGGTCGCCACGCTCTTCCACTGGGACACCCCACAGGCCCTGCAGGAAATCGGCGGCTGGGAACACCGCGACTGCGCGAAACGCTTCGCCGACTACGCCGCCACCATGTTCGCCGCACTCGGCGACAAGGTCCCGACCTGGCTCACACTCAACGAACCCAAGACCGTCGTCGACGTCGGCTACACCGCCGGCGTGCACGCCCCCGGCAAGCGGGACCGGCAACTGGCCAACGTGGTCGGCCACCACCTGCTGCTCGGACACGGCCTGGCGGTGCAGGCACTGCGCGGTACCACCGCCGAAGGCCGCATCGGCCCCGCCCTCAGCCTGTCGCCCACCTATCCCGCCGACGAGTCGGATGCGGCGCGGAGGCAGGCGACGGTCGCCGACGCCGAGGAGAACCGCCGCTGGCTCGACCCCGTGCTGCTGGGGCGCTATCCGGAGGACTGGCTGGCCACGCAGCCCGCCGACGCGCCGCTACGCGCGGCGATCAAGGATGGCGACCTGGCCGTCATCGGCGCGAAGAACGACCTGGTCGGGGTCAACTACTACGGCCCTACACACGTGACCGGCACGGGGAGCCGGGTCATGAAACACCCGACGTCGCAGGCGACGTGGCAGGAGGTGGACCCCGACGGGCTCTTCGACCTGCTGACCCGGATCAAACGCGACTACGGCGACATCCCGCTGATCATCACGGAAAACGGGATGCCGACGAAGAACGCCACCCAGGACCAGGACCGCATCACCTTCCTGCACGACCACCTCGTCGCCGCCCACCGCGCCATCCAGGCCGGCGTGAGGCTGGAGACCTACCACCTCTGGTCGCTGCTGGACAACTTCGAGTGGGCCGAGGGCTACTCCCAGCGCTGGGGCATCATCCACGTCGACTACAAGACCCAGCAGCGCACCCGCAAGGCCAGCGCCGACTGGTACCAGACGGTGATCGCCCGCAACGGTGTGAGCTCTCATCGGACCTGATCTGCCCTGGTGTGCGGGTTCGGGGTTGGTCGGCGAAGGGTCATTGAGGGTCGCCGAACCAGGTTCCCAGCGCCTCGAGGAGATGGTCGTTGCCGTTCGGGCCGAGGGCCCACGCGACGTAGCCGTCCGGCCGGATGAGAAGGGCGTCGGCGGGTGGTGCCGGTGCGTGGGCGGTGACGAGGTCGACGCGGTCGCGCCATGGGCCGGTCAGGTCGGCGAGGTGGCTGGCGTCGGTGAGGTCCACCAGCAGCGGCCGGCCCGGACGCATGAGTTCGGCGAGGCGGGTGTCGCGGGACCCGATACGGAGATCGAGGTCAGGGGCGAACCGGCCGGTCAGCGCATGGGGTGTGCCGGGGTGCGTCCGGTAGCGGACATCCGAGCCGGCCAGCAGGTCAGTGATCTGTCCGGTGACAACGGGGGTTTCGAGCAGTTCGGCGACGACCTGGCGCAGGGCGGTGACCGCCGGTCCGGGGGACATCAGCGCCAGCTGGGCCTGGGTGTGCATGGTGACCCGTTCGGCGGCCGGACGGCGCTCGGCGTGGTAGCTGTCGAGCAGTCCGGGTGGCGCCCAGCCGTGCACCTGCGCGGCGAGTTTCCAGCCGAGGTTGGCCGCGTCCTGCAGCCCGAGGTTGAGTCCGGGCGCACCGACCGCGGAATGCACGTGGGCGGCATCTCCAGCGAGGAACACCCGGCCGTGACGGTACGAGTCCGCGATCCGGGTGTTCGCGACATACACGCGGCGCAGCAGATGCGGCCCCGGAGTGGTTGGTGCGGCAAGCGGCAGGTCCTGGCCGAGGACCCGGTGCAGGCTGGCGCGCACCTCCTCGATGCTGACGGGGATCTCGCCGGTGATCGGGGGCCCGTCCCACTCGATCACCGACACCATCAACACGCCGGGCTCGTGCGGCACCACCACGTAGGCGCCGCGTTCGGTGCGGTGCCAGGCGTACAGGCCGATCCGGTCACCGCTCGGCAGGGCAATGTCGGCGGTATCGGTGCTGATCGATGACGCCGGCACGGTCACATGTGCGGCACGCGAGATGATGCTCGGATCGGTGAAGCCGGAGAACGAAACGCCGATCATCTTGCGCACCCCGCTGCGGGCGCCGTCGCATCCGACGAGATACCCGGTGCGCATCTCGTAGCAGCCGTCAGGGCCTTGCACCTGCACGGTCACGGCATCGTCATCCTGACGCAGTTCCTGTACCCGGTGTCCGCGTCGTAGGTCCACGCCGAGATCCCGGGCCCGCTGTTCCAGCAGCGATTCGAGGCGCGCCTGACGGATCTGCAGGCCGTAGAGGGGATTCTCGGCCAGGCCGGACAGTTTCAAGGGCAGCGCACCGAACAGGAACGCGGGAGCGGGCTGCGGCCGATCGCCGCGGCCGCCGAAGGACTGGTACAACCCCCGGTGGTCGAGGAAGCGGACGACCTGACCGACCAAGGCGTTGGCCTTGTACGCGGTGCTGCGCTCGGACAACTGCTCGAGCACGACCGGACGCACGCCGGCAAGTATCAATTCACCGGCCAGCAACAGCCCGACAGGGCCGCCACCCACGATGATCACATCGACATTCATCGGATTCTCCATTCGGTCGGGTTCGCCGCGCAGGACCCCGCCGGCAGTGGCGGGTCGCTACCCACGCGGTCATGACTCGGGCGTCAGGTTGTGTGACGGACGATCAAGTCAGCGGTCTGCTGGGTGAGACCGGGTGAGAAGAACGGGTGATGCCCCATGCCGGGCATCACCTCCAGTCGCGCGCCCGGGATCTGTGCCGCGAGTGCTTCACCGTGGGCCGGCGGGAACAGCGGATCCGCACTGCCGTGCACGACCAACGTCGGGGCGGTGACGGCGGACAGAGGGGCACGCCGGTCGTCGTCGAAGCGCCGCCCGGCGAGATTGTGATGCAACGCGGCAGCGAAGTTGCCGGCTCGGGCGTAGCAGCGTTCGACGAAACTCCGCGCGGCGGCCTCGTCGAAAGGCAGAACATCACCGTTGAGCATCCGCCAGGTCTGCACGTCGGCGTCGAGGCGCTCCTGCTGCGTGGTGCGGGGCGCCCGCGCCGAGACCAGCACGTGGTTCACGAACGACGCGGTCGGGGGTGGTAGTTCGGCGGCCACGGCAGGTTCACCTGCCATCGCCCGCGCCCAGGCCGGGCCCGGGTTGTGGCCCATCGGCGAGGTCGCGATCGCCGTCAGGGTGCGTACCCGGGGTGCACGGTGCACGGCCAGCCACTGCCCGATCGCCGCGCCCAGCGACGTCCCGACGATGTGGGCGGCTGCAACACCGTGACCATCCAGGACCGCTGCCGCGTCGGCTGCCATGTCGGCGAGGGCGTACGGATCTGTCGTGAAATCGACGCAGTCGGAACGGCCGGTGTCGCGGTGATCGAACCGGATGACCTGCCGACCGCTGTCTACGAGGGCTTCCAGCAGTTCTTCAGGCCAGCCGATGCCCTGCGTCGACGTACCCATGATCAATAGAACGGCGGGTTTGCCGGGGTCGCCGAACCGCTCCGTCCACAGCCGCAGTCGTCCGGAACTCACGAACTTCTCGTCACCAGCAAGCATGCCGGGCACCGTAGCGATAACCGAATAAGGCAAATGCCACAACCCCTGGTAGTCCAAAATAGTGCTCGTGAGATAATTAGGTAGACGCCGACGGATGCGCGTCTGTCCATTTCCGGCGTCGGAGTGGGGCTTGCTCGTCGCCTCACGCGTCCGCGGAGACTTCCGGCGCTACGACGCGACCCGGGCCAGACGGAGGCAGGCACGAACGCCGGGTACCGGTCGCGCGCCGCCGCCTCGTCCCGGTGCTCGAATGGTGACGCGCCGGGCGACCGCGGGAAGCTCACGCGGCCGAGGTGAAGCCGTCGCGCGCCGGGAATGATCATCTGACGACATGACGAATCCGGAGCGGGAGCGGGTGGCGTCCTTCGGGCCCCCGGAGAACGGGCTGCTCGACGCCAGCCCCTGGTACCTGTGGGGCCCGTACCTCAGCGAGCGCGCCTGGGGCACCGTACGGGAGGACTACAGCGCCGACGGCACGGCGTGGGAGGCGTTCCCCCATGACCACGCGCGGTCCCGCGCGTACCGGTGGAGCGAGGACGGGCTCGGCGGCATCTGCGACGCCGGGCAGCGGCTGTGCTTCGCACTCGCGCTGTGGAACGGGCAGGACCCGATCCTCAAGGAGCGCATCTTCGGGCTGACCGGCAACGAGGGCAACCACGGCGAGGACGCCAAGGAGTACTGGTGGTACCTCGACGCGGTGCCGAGCCACGCCTGGCTGCGCTGGCGCTACCACTACCCGCAGCGGGCCTTCCCGTACGAACAGCTGGTCACCGAGAACCGCCGCCGGTCCCGGCAGGAGCCGGAGTTCGAACTGCTCGACACCGGCGTCTTCGACGACGGCCGGTACTGGATCGTCGAGGCCGACTACGCCAAGGCGGACCCGGAGGACGTGCGGATCCGGGTCCGGCTGACCAACGCCGGGCCCGAGCCGGCGACGCTCCACGTGCTACCGACCGTGTGGTACCGCAACACGTGGTCGTGGGAGCCGGACGCGCCGAGGCCGCGCCTGGCCGACGCCGGCGGGTCCGCGATCGGCGTCGAGCACGACGGCCTCGGCCCGCTGGTCCTGCAGGCCGCACCGGCGCCGGACGGCACCATCCCGGAGCGGTTGTACTGCGAGAACGAGACCAACGCGCAGCGGCTGTTCGGCAGCCCGTCGGTCACGCCGTACCCGAAGGACGGCATCAACGACCACGTCCTGCAGGGCGCCGCCACCGTCAACCCGGCGCGGGAGGGCACGAAGGCCGCCTTCTGGTACCGCGTCACGGTGCCGCCGGGCGAGACGGCGGAGCTGTCGCTGCGGCTGGCGCCGGCCGCCGACCCGGACGCGTTCGGCCCGGCCTTCGACGAGGTTCTCGCCCGGCGGCGCGCGGAGGCCGACGCGTTCTACGCCGCGCTGGCCCCGCCCGGTACCAGCACCGAGGACGCCATGATCATGCGGCAGGGGTTCGCCGGCATGATCTGGGGCAAGCAGTTCTACCACTACGACGTCGCCCGCTGGCTCAGCGGCGACTCGACACAGCCCGCGCCGCCGCCGGGCCGGCAGTTCGGGCGCAACGCCGGCTGGCGTCACCTGGACGCCTCCGACATCATGTCCATGCCGGACCCGTGGGAGTACCCGTGGTTCGCCGCGTGGGACTCGGCCTTCCACGCGGTCGCGCTCGCCCACCTCGACCCGGCCTTCGCGAAGTACCAGCTGATCCTGCTGTGCCGCGAGTGGTTCCAGCATCCCAACGGCGCGATCCCCGCCTACGAGTGGGCGTTCGAGGACCTCAACCCTCCGGTGCAGGCGTGGGCCGCGCTGCAGGTGTACGACATCGACGGGCGGCGTGACGTCGCCTTCCTCACCCGGGTCTTCGCCAAGCTGCTGCTGAACTTCACCTGGTGGGTCAACCGGGAGGACGCCGAAGGCAACAACCTGTTCGAGGGCGGGTTCCTGGGCCTGGACAACATCGGCCCGATCGACCGCTCCCACCTGCCGGCCGGATTCGCCCTGGAGCAGTCCGACGCGACGGCCTGGATGGCGTTCTACTGCCTCAACCTGCTGGAGATGGCCCGCGAACTGGCCCAGCACGACCCGGCGCTGGACGACCTCGTCGTCAAGTTCATGGAGCACTTCGCGCTGATCTCGGAGGCGATGCGCGGCAAGGACCTGTGGGACGAGAGCGACGGCTTCTACTACGACGTCCTGCGCGGTGCCGACGGCTCCGCCGAGCCGCTGCGGGTCCGGTCGATGGTGGGCGTGATCCCGCTGTTCGCCACCAAGGTGCTGCGCGAGGAGGACTTCCAGCGGGTACGCCGGCTCAGCAAGGCGTTCGCGGAGATCCCCGAGCAGCACGTGCTGAGCACCGCCGGCGGCGAGCGGTTCGTCGGCGTCGGCGTGGCCGCACAAGGCCGGGTACGCCGCATCCTGACGCACCTGTTCGACGAGGAGAACTTCCTCTCACCGTACGGCCTGCGGGCACTGTCCAGGTGGCACGAGCGGCACCCGTTCAGCCTGCAACTGCCCGGCGGCACCGCGAGCGTCAGCTACGAGCCGGCGGAGTCGAGCACCGGCATGTTCGGCGGCAACTCGAACTGGCGCGGGCCGCTGTGGGTACCGCTGAACTACCTCGTGCTGCGGACGCTGGAGGACTACCACGCGAACCTGGGCGAGTCGGTGAAGATGGAGTACCCGACCGGTTCCGGGCAGCAGCGCACCGCCGGCGAGATCGCCGAGGATCTGCGCCAGCGGCTGCTCTCGCTGTACCGCCGCGGGCCCGACGGACGCAGACCCGCCTACGGGTGGGTGCGCCAGCTCCAGGACGACCCGCACTGGCGCGACAACCTGCTGTTCTACGAGTACTTCCACGCGGACAACGGCGCCGGGCTCGGTGCGTCGCACCAGACGGGCTGGACCGGGCTGCTGGCCGAACTCGTGGCCCGGCCGGCGACGCAGCGCCCGCCGCGACGGGAGGTGCGGCGATGATCGCGTTCGGCCGGCAGATCTGCGGCGACCTCGAACTCGCCTCCTCCCGCGAGTGGCTGGTGACCGACGGCCTCGGCGGCTATGCGATGGGCACGGTCGCCGGCCTGCGCACCCGCCGCTACCACGGACTGCTCGTGGTCGCGTCGCCCGGTGCGAGCTCCCGCCGGCTCGGCCTCGCCGCCCTCGAGCCCACCGTGCGGGTCGGCGAACGGCTGTTCCGGCTCGCCACCGACGAGTGGGCCGGCGGCGCCGTGGATCCCGCGGGCCATGTGCACCTCGCGCATTTCAGCCTCGACCACGGTGTCCCGTGCTGGCGCTGGGACCTCGGCGACGTGGTGCTCCAGCGCGAGATCGCGATGGCGCACGGCCGTCCCGCGGTCGGCGTCGTGTTCCGTCTGCTCCGGGCCCCACGGCCGGTCAGGCTGGACCTGGTGCCGTTGTGCACGTGGCGGGACGCTCACGGCGAGCGCCACGCCGGCGGCGACCCGGAGGTGACCGCGGTCGCCGGCGGCTTCGAGTTCGAGAACGCCTACCGGGTGACCGGCCCGGATTGGCAACCCGGTGGCGACTGGTACCGCGGGGTGTACGCCCGGGAGGAGGCTGCCCGCGGGCTGAATCCGGTCGAGGACCTCTGGGCGGCCGGGCAGTTCACCGCGGAACTGGCGCCCGGCGACACCGTCCAGGTCACGGCCGCCGCGGCGCCGTTCGACGGCACCCTGCCGGCGGCCACCGGCCTCGTCACCGCGGCCCGGCGGCGTGCGCGGAAGCTCGGCAGGGAAGCCGGCGCCACCGACGCCACCGGACGGCAGCTCGCGATCGCCGCCGACCAGTTCCTCATCGACACGCCCACCGGGCCTTCGGCCGTCGCCGGGTACCCCTGGTTCGGGGAGTGGTCACGCGACCTGATGACCTCCTTCGAGGGGCTGCTGCTGGCCACCAACCGGCACGCCGAAGCCCGGGAGGTCCTGTTGCGGGCCGGCGCGACCGTGTCGGAGGGGATGCTCGCCAACACCGCCGACACCGGAACGCTGGAGTACAACACCGCGGACGCGGCCCTGTGGTTCCTGCACGCCATCGGCCGGTACGTCGACGCGACGGGAGATCTCGACACCGTCGCCGTCCTCGCCGACAGCATGCAGGACATCCTCGTCCACCACCGGCACGGCACCCGTTACGGCATCGCCGCCGACCCGGCTGACGGCCTGCTCACGCAGGGTTGTCCCGGGTATGCGCTCACCTGGATGGACGCCCGCGTCGACGGCCGGCCCGTCACCGAACGCCAGGGAAAGCCGGTCGAGATCAACGCACTGTGGATCGAAGGACTCGCGGTGACCGCCGCGCTGTTCGACCGGATCGGCCGGCGGAACGACTGGGGCGCCGCCGCGGAGCGGGCCGCGGCCGCGTTCCGGCGTCGTTTTCCCCGGCCCGACGGACTCGGCCTCTACGACGTCATCGACGGGCCGGGCGGCGACGACCCTGCCGTCCGCCCGAACCAGTTGCTCGCCGTTGCCCTGCCCCACGTGCCGGTCCAGGACCCGCAACCGGTCGAGGTGTGCCGCACCGCGCTGCTCACCTCGGTCGGCCTGCGTTCCCTCGCGCCGGACACGCCCGCCTATCTCGGCCGGCACAACGGCAGCCCGGTCGAGCGGGACCACGCCTACCACCAGGGCACCGTCTGGCCCTGGCTGATCGGGCCGTTCACCGACGCGTCGCTGCGCGTCGGCGCCGGCACCGAGGGCCTGCTGGACGGCCTGGAACTGCACCTCAGCGAATGGGGTCTGGGCTCGGTGTCGGAGACCGCGGAGGGCGACCCGCCGCACACCGCCACCGGCTGCCCGTTCCAAGCCTGGTCGGTCGCGGAGTTCATCCGCGCGCGGCGCAGCATCGGATGATCAGGACGGCGTCGGTCCGGCCCGGCGGGTAGGGAAGACTGCACATCATGAGCGACACCTCCCTGCGGGTCGGACTGGTCGGCTACGGCCTGGCCGGCGCCGCGTTCCACGCACCGCTGATCAGCACCACACCCGGCCTGCGGCTGGCCGCGATCGTCACCGCCGACCCCGGGCGCCGCCGGAGCGCCGCCGAGGCCCATCCGGAGGCACGGCTCGTCGACCGGGCCGAGGACCTGTGGGCCGCGGCCGGCGAGCTCGACGCGGTCGTGATCGCCTCGCCGAACCGGACCCACGTGCCGCTGGCCCGGGCCGCGCTGGAGGCCGGCCTGCCCGTGGTGGTCGACAAGCCGTTGACGCCGACCGCCGCGGAGGGCGCGGCACTGGTCGAGCTGGCGGCCGAGCGGGGGCTGCTGCTGACCGTGTACCAGAACCGGCGCTGGGACGGTGACTTCCGCACGGCACGCCGGCTGGTCGACGAGGGCGTGCTCGGACGGATCCGGCGGTTCGAGTCACGGTACGAGCGGTGGCGGCCCGTGCCGAAGGGCGGCTGGCGGGAGAGCGACGACCCGGCCGACGCCGGCGGCCTGCTGTACGACCTCGGCAGCCACGTCGTCGACCAGGCGCTGCAGTTGCTGGGGCCGGCGACCGAGGTGTACGCGGAGGTGCACAGCCGTCGCGACGGGATCACCGTCGACGACGACGTGTTCGTGGCGCTGCGGCACGACGGGGACGCCCGGTCGCACCTGTGGATGAGCTCGGTCGCCGCGTCGCCCGGCCCGCGGCTGCGGCTGCTCGGCGACCGGGCGGCGTACGTCAAGTTCGGCATGGACGTGCAGGAGGACGCGCTGCGGGCCGGTCGGCTGCCCACCGAGCCCGGCTGGGGCGAGGAGGATCCGGCGAACTACGGTGTGCTCACCGTCGGCGGGCAGGACCGCGCGGTGCGCACCGAACCCGGCGCATACCAGCAGTTCTACAGTGGACTCGCCGCCGCGCTGCGCGACGGCGCGCCGCCGCCGGTCGATCCGGCCGACGCGGTCGCCGCGCTGACCGTGCTGGAGGCCGCCCGGCGCTCCGCCGAGCGGCGGCAGGTGGTGCCGCTGCCGGCCACGACCGGTTAGCCGGTGCCGATGACGGCCGCCAGGACCGTCTCCAGGTAGGCGCGCTTGGCGGCCGAGCCTTCCGGCACCGGCGCGCCGGAGGATGCTCAGGGTCCGGATGGTTCCTGACAAAAAGCTGTGACAAATCATCGGCGCGGGTTCCAACCCGCCGGACTGCTGGAGGCATGTACACGGTAGAAGCAGTCCGGAGGGAGCCGCGTGGTCGACGAAGAGGGATTCCGTGAGTTCGTGCGTGCACGGCTGCCACGGCTGTCCCGTGCCGCATACCTGCTCGCCGGTGGTCATGCCCAGGCTGAGGATCTCCTGCAGTCGGCGCTGATCAAGGCCGCTGTGCAGTGGTCGCGGATCTCAGCGACGGGCGACCCGGAGACGTACATCCGCAAGATCCTCTACCACGAGCACGTGCGGTCCTGGCGCAGGCGCCGGTACCTCGAGCAGACCACCGCCGCCGTGCCCGACAGGGCGTCCGCCGGCGACGAGACGGACCGGGCCGTGCTGCGGCTCGTGCTCGAACAGGCCCTGGCCAAGCTCACCCGCCGGCAGCGCGCGGTCGTGGTGCTGCGGTACTTCGAGGATCTGTCCGAGGCCGACACCGCGCAGGTGATGGGCACCTCGGTCGGCACCGTCAAGAGCCAGACCAGTCATGCCCTGTCGCGGCTGCGGACCCTAGCGCCGGAACTCGCCGGCCTCATGCATGATTCGATGGAGGTGCAGTCGTGAGACGGCTCGCCGATTCGCTCGACGACATTGCCGATCAGGCCAAACTGTACGACGTCACCGACGCGGCCATCCGCGGCGCGCGCCGCCGACGACGCGCGCGCGCCTTCGAACGGACCGCGCTGACCGTCCTCGTTGTGGTCGTCCTGACCGGCTTCACGTACTCGCTGCTCTCCTTCGGCGGCGGACGCCCGGGGGGCGGGCCCGGCCGCCAGGACGGCGACCCGCCGGCCGTGGTCCGGCTGTTGCTCGACTCGCCCACGCGCGGCTCCCTGGCCGGCGACACCGCCTATCTGGGTGCGGTGCTCGACCGCATCGTCGACGACCCCGACAGCTTCGGGCTGCCCGGCGACCGCGCGCGGCTCCGGGTGCTCTTCGCCGGCGATCTGCCGGGTGGTCACCGGCTCGTGATCGTCGCCGGCGTCACCGCCGCCCCCCTCATGATCAACCTCACCGGAAAGGCCGGCACGCCGGCGACACGGCTGAAGCTGGTCAGCTGGGGCGACCTCGAAGACCCCGTCGTGGACGGCAGTTCGCACGCCGGTCCGGGCGAGGCCGGATATGTCCTGCTGTTCGGACCGGACGGTTACGACGTGTCCGTGTCGAGCGAGCCCCGGTACCTCGCCGACGGCACGGTCCAGCGCAGCTGGGCACCGGAGCCCGCCGGCTACCTCGTCCGCGACACCACCGCGATGCCACGCGGGCTGCGCGTGCGGATGAGCCGCGGTGACACGGTGCTGTACGAGCGTGCGGTGCCCTCGTACGGCAGGAAAGCCGGCACGGTCGACCCGAACCCGCTGCACGGGCGGGGCAGGCCCGCACCACGCGCAGTCCAGACGGCCGCGGACGCACTCGCCTACAGCACCGGTCTGGTCGGGCCCGAGGTCCACTACGTCGTGCTCTGGAGCGACAACTTCCCCGTCGAGGATCCCAACGGCGGCGGCTCCGGCACGGGCCAGATCGCGACTGTGATGGCGGTGACCCCGGACGGCGGCGGACCGTACATCACCATCGCCACCGACACGAACCAGCCGCCGACCGCGCGGGACCACCCGACCGGTACCGGCGTGTTCGGCGACCCCGAACGGGCGCTCGTCGTCATGCGGCTGCCGCACTGGACCCAGGAGATGCCCGACACGATCCAGATCGTGGCTCCGCCCGCCGCCGTCCGCGTGGACCTCCTCCGTGCGGGGGCCGTCGTGGCGAGCACCCCGCTGGTCAACGGTGTCGGTCGGCTCGACCTGGCCGGACCGGTCGAGCTCACGGTGCGCGCCTATGACGCGCAGGGGGCCGTCGTGGCCGAGCGGCCCTTCGCCGACGTCACCGTCCTCCCGGCGGGCGGCTACGAGCCCGCGATCAGAGGCTGGTGAACGGGCGATCGGCCCGGCCTAGGCCGGGCCGATCGCCCGTTGCTGCCGGGCCGCCGCCTCGGCGATCGAGCGGGGCAACGCGGCGAGGCCCGGCAGTCGCAGGCCGGGACGGCCGTACACCAGGTGCGCGACGCTGACGGCGAACCACGGCGCGGCCGGGCCGTGGAGCATGATCGGGTCGCCGACCTGGTAGCGCAACACGAACAGCCATCGCGCGACGTCGCCCTGCAACTCGACGACACCCTCGTGCCAGAAGCTCAGCCACCGCCCGCGGTAGTCGCACAGCAGGCGCCGGTTGGTGAGGATGGTCCGGACGGTCGCGTGGTCGCGCCACTGGACGGCCGCCTGCGCCTGCGCCCGGTGGCGCGCCGACGAGTTCGCGATCGCGTTCGCGGCGAGCCCGGCGGCCACGAACGCCGCCGAGCCCAGCAGGAGCGTGCTGCTCTGCTGGTACGTCACCGTGGTCCCGTAGAAGCGGGCGTAGCCGAGCAGGGCGTCGCCGTACGGCACCTCGTCGGGGTTCAGCCGGACCGTGCCGGGCGGCAGGGCCGCGAGGTCGCCGCCGGCGTGGAGATGGCCGTACAGCTGACATGCGCTGTTCCAGCCCTCGCGCAGGGCATGCTCGAGGTGGGTCATTCGTTCCCCCTGCTCTCCGGTCAGCGGCCCGGCTCGTGGCGCCGCAGCGCCCACCGGGCGGCGCCGGTGACCACCGCGCACTGCAGCGCGAGGACGCCCATCGCCCACCACCACGCTCCGGCGGTGTGCCTCCACAGCGCGTCGGCACTCGGGTTCACCACCAGCGAGCGAAGGTCGACGGTGGCCGCCGCGGCCGCGTACCCCCATCGGGACGGTGCCAGCCACGACAGCTGCTCGACGCCCGTGCGGCCGACCACGGCGAACAGCCCTCCGCAGAGCACCAGCTGCGCCATGACGAGGCCCACCAGGACGGGCATCGTCTGTTCGCCGGTCGAGACGTACGCGCTGACCAGCAGGCCCGTCACGGTCGCGACCAGAGCGGTCGACCAGACCACGGCGATGAGCTCCAGCAACGGCCAGCGCAGCGCCAGCGCCTCCTGCGCCCCGGGACGCCCGGCGAGGCCCACCACCACGAACAGCACCGCCTGTGCCCCGTTCACGACGGCGAACGCCAGCAGCTTCGAGCCGAGGTACGCGCCCGGGGCGAGCCCGACGGCCCGTTCCCGGCGATAGACGGGGCGCTCACGGACCAGCTCCCGCACACCGCCGGCGAGTCCGAAGAAGACGGCCCCGATGATCAGCACCACGAGCAACTGCGACGCCTCGGCGCTGCGGGCGAGCGGGTCGCCTGGCCCGGTGAACCCGTCGTCGCCGGGGATCACGTGCAGCAGGGCGGCGAGGCCGAGCGGCAACCCGAGCAGCAGGGCCGCGTACATCCGGTCGGCCAGGGTCACGGCGGCGAACCGCCGGGTCAGGATCGTCAGCTGCCGCCACCAGCCCTGCCGGGGTGGCGGCGCCTGTGCCGGTGCCACCGCCGGTGCGGCCGGTTCGGCGGCGGGTCGCGGCGCCACCGTGGCGGCGTACCGCGCGGCCCAGTCGTCGGGGTTGTCGTACACCTGCTTGAAGACGTCGGCGTACTCGTACGCACCGAAGAACGGCAGCAGGTCGGCGGGCGGCCCGAAGTAGGCGACCTTGCCACCGCGGCCGAGGACCAGCACCCGGTCGCAGACGTTGAGGTGCAACGGGCTGTGGGTGACCACAACGACGGTACGGCCCCGGTCGGCGAGGTCCCGCAGGCTCACCATCACGTCCCGGTCCAGCGACGGGTCGAGCCCGGACGTCGGCTCGTCGAGGAACAGCAGCGACGGCTCGGTGAGCAGTTCCAGCGCGACCGAGGTGCGTTTGCGCTGCCCGCCGGAGAGGGTGTCGATGCGCTGGTCGGCCTGGGCGGTCAGGCCGAGCTGGCCGATCACCTCGTCGATGCGCTGTTCCCGCTCCGCGCCGGTCACGTCGGATCCGAACCGCAGCGCGGCGGCGTACCGCAGGGCCCGGCGCACGGTCAGCGCCGAGTGCAGGATGTCGTCCTGCGGCACCAGGCCGATCCGCTGGCGCAGGTCGTCGTACTCGGCGTACAGGTCGCGTCCCTGGTAGACGACCGTGCCCTCGTTCGCCGGGCGGTAGCCGGTCAGCGCCCCGAGCAGGGTCGACTTGCCGGCCCCGCTCGGGCCCACCACGGCGAGGAGGCTGCACTCGTCGAGCGTGAAGCCGACGCCGTCGAGCAGCCGTCTGCCGCCCGCGACCGTGACACCCAGCCCGTCGACCCGGAGGGAGACCCGCCCGGTGTCGACGTACTCCCGCAGCTCGGTGCCGTCGACGACGAGCTGGTGCCGCCCGAACGACAGCAGGTCGCCGGAGTGCAGGTCGGCCTCGGAGATCCGGTGGCCGTTGACGAACGTGCCGTTGCGGGTGCCGAGGTCGACGAGCTTCAGGCCGGCCGGGGTCCGCAGCAGGTCCGCGTGGTACCGCGACACCTGGAGGTCGTCGAGGACGATGTTGTTGTCCGGGGCGCGCCCGATCCGGGTCCGGTGCTCGGCCCGGTGGACCGCGGAGGGCAGCCGGCCGGCCTCGAACCGCGGCCCGGACGCCCCCGTCGCCGTCCGGGCCGCGGCCGCGACCGTCTCCAGCGGCACGTCGGCCCGGACCGGCTCCGGGCGCAGGGTGAGCGCCGGCCCGTCGGCGCCGCCGAGCCGGACCTGCCGCGGCTGCGCCAGGTCGAGCTCGTCGACCCGCGCACCCCCGGCGTACGTGCCGTTCTGGCTGCCCAGGTCCCGCAGCCACCATCCGCCGGCGCGGTGGCGCACCTCGAGATGTTCCCGGGACACGCGAGGGTCGTCGATGACGATCCGGCACAGCGGATCGCGGCCGATCCGCAGTGCCGTCTCCCCCGGCGTGATCCGGCGTTCGCCGTCGGGGGTGCCGATCAGCAGGGCGACATCGGTCATGAGCCGCTCTTCGGGAGCCGTCCGGCCATCGCGGTGGCGAGCCGGATCGCGTCGGACTGGTAGCTGCCGCGCGTCTCGCTCAAAAAGGCCTGCCCCGTCACCGCCACCTCGACGACGACCTGGCCGCTGCGGACGAAGACGATGGCCACCTTGTCGTCCCCGTTGTCGCTGAAGACGCCCAGCGTCTCCTCGCCGAGCGCGGCGGTCTGCATCTGCGACCATCCGCATCGGCCCGCCTTGTCGCGCAGCGCGGCGAAGAAGACCTTCGCCTCGTCGCCGTAGAACCCGGCGACCGCCGAACTCACGTACGGCTGGCCCTGGGCGCTGATGGCCTTGAAGGTGTTGGTCTCGGTGCCGGCGATGGCGTCCCCGGCGACCGCGCCGTCGGCGCACAGCTTCAGGCGGGACAGCCCGCCCTGGAGCCATCCCTCGTCACTGCGGGTCTGGACCGAGCCGGACGACGTGCTCATGACCGCGGTGATGTCACCGACGGACACCAGCGCCGCCCGCAGGTCCGTCACCGGCGGCGGGGGCCGGCTCTTGTCGAACGACCGGGTCGCACCGGGCCCACCGGTGGATCCCGGTTCACCGGCGAGCCGGTCCGCGGCCGACCCGAGTTTCTCGACGGTGAAGTAGAAGCAGCCGACGACGAGCACCAGCACCACGGCGGCGATCACCAGCAGAACCTTGCCGGCCTTGCTCTTCCGCGGCGGCGGCGCGCCGGCGAGACCGCCGGCGGCCGGGGACCGCCCCGGTCCGCCGAGGCTGCCCGGCGGCAGCGGATAGTTCACCGGCTGCCGGGACTGCGGCACGGCGGCGAACGAGCCCGGCCGCGACGGCGGCGCGGCGGCGAACGAGCCCGGCGGCAGCGGATACGCCGGGGTCGCGGCCGCGGTGGGCGGGCCCGTCAGCGCTCCCGGGCCTGCCGGCAACCCCGGTCCCGTCGGCAACCCCGGGCCCGTCGTGGTCTGCGGCGGTGGTGTCCGCAGGGCGCGGATCCAGCGGGCCGCGCTCGCGGGCCGCGCTTCGGGCTGCACCGCGAGCATCGCGAGGATGCCGCGGACCTCCCGGTCCCGGCCCGGCCCGAGCGCCGCCGTGAGCCGTTGCGCCATGCCGTCCACGTCACCGGGCACCGGCGCCTCGCCGGTCAGTGCGTAGTAGACGGTCGCGCCCAGCGTGTAGCGGTCGGTCGCCGGGGTGTACTCGCCGCGGGCGAGGGACTCCGGCGCCATGAACGGGGCGGTACCGAAGATCCGCGAGGTCCGGTCGGTGCTGCGCAGGCGGACCAGCCCGAAGTCGACCAGGTACACCCGGCCGTCGGCGGCGATCAGGATATTCGCGGGCTTGATGTCGCGGTGGATCACGGGGGCGCCGTTGCTGTCCCGCCCGCTGTGCAGGTAGTCGACCGCCTCGGCGACCTGCTCCAGCGGCGCCAGCACGTCGAGGCCCGGCAGCTCGCCCCGCTCCAGCGCCTCCTGGAGGTTGCGGCCCTCGATCCACTTCATCACGAAGTACAAGCGGCGACCGGTGGCGACGGCCCCCTCGCCGGCGGGGTGCGGCGGCGGGCCGACGAAGACCTCCTTCACCTTCACCAACGCCGGGTGCTCCAGCTGCGTCGCGAGCGCTGCCTGCAGCCGCAGGTCCCCGAGATGGCGCTCCGCGACCGAGTCGTCGTCGATCTGGATCATCTTCACGGCGTACGAGAACGACTCGGTGCCGTGGTGCTCGCGGGCCAGCCACACCTCACCCTCGCCGCCCGCGGCATGTCGTTCCACGAACTCGTACCGGTCGAGCGCGTCGGCCGGGCCGACGTGACCCGGGCCCCCGTTCATCGACACCAATCCACACCGTTCCCTTGCAGCCCCTGGGCAATGGCCGCCAGTCTAGGGAGTTCCCGTCACCGGCATCGATCACTTGTTAGCGGCTTGTTAGCGGGTCCGGCCCGGTTTGATATCAATGGTCGGTGGAGTTCGGGCTCTTGGGACCGGTCGAGGTGCGGCACACGGGACGGCTCCTGCCCAGCGGCAGCGGACGCGAGCGGCTGGTGCTCGCGACACTGCTCGTCGACGCCGGCCGGTCGATCCCCGCCGAGCTGCTGATCACCCGGCTCTGGGACACGCCGCCGGGCACCGCGAAGGCCCAGCTGCACAACCTGATCAGCGGGCTGCGGCGCCGGTTCCGCGCCGCCGATCCGGCCCTGATCGAGACCCGGCCCGCCGGGTACGTGCTGCGGCTCGGCCCGCACCACCTGGACCTCGCGGAGTTCCGGGGCCTCGCCGGACGGGGCCGCGCCGCCGCCGGGGCGGGCGACCACACGGCCGCGGCGGCGCTGCTGGACCGGGCGCTGTCGCTCTGGCGGGGCCCGGCGCTGGCCGACCTCGCCGGCGCGCACGCCGACGAGATCCGCGAGACCCTGCACCGGGAGCGGCTCGCCGCGGCCGAGACGAAGCTGGACGCCGCGCTGGCGCTCGGTGACTTCGACACCGTCCTGCGCGAGGTCGCGCCGCTGGTCGCCGAGAACCCGTACGCGGAGCGGCTCTACCGCCGGCAGATGCTGGCGCTGGCCGGCGCCGGCCGCCGGGCGGAGGCGCTCGCCGTCTACCGGCGCGCGTACCGGCGGCTCGTCGACGACATCGGCGTGGAGCCGGGGCCGTTGCTGCGCAACGCGGAACGGCAGATCCTGCTGGGGCGGCCGACCGGCGGGACCGCCGCGACGTCCGCACCACCGGTGCCGCGGCAGCTTCCCCGGCCGGCCGCGCTGACGGGCCGCGACCCGCTGCTCGACGAGGTCGCCGGGCGGCTCGACGGCGGGGCCTCCCCCGTCATCCTGCTGGTGGGGCCCGGCGGGATCGGCAAGAGCGGCCTGGCCCTGGCAGCGGGTCACCGGCTGAGCCCGGCGTTCCCGGACGGGCAGCTCTACGCCGACCTCCGCGGCAGCCAGGACGATCCCGCGGACCCGTACCGCGTCCTGGAGCGGTTCCTGCGGGCGCTGGGCGTCGAGAGCGCCGGCATGCCCAGGGATCCCGAGGAGCGGGTCACGCTGTACCGCAGCCATCTCGCGCGCGGCCGGATGCTCGTCGTGCTCGACGACGCCGCCGACGAGGCACAGGTACGGCCGCTGCTGCCGGGGTCGGGCGGTGTCCTGGTGACCTCGCGGCGGCAGCTGGCGGCGCTGCTGAACGCGGACCGCTTCGCGGTGCCGGCGCTGCGGGCCGAGGACGCGATCCGGCTCCTCGCCGGCGGCGTGGGCGACGCGCGGGTCGCCGCCGAGCCGCAGGCCGCGGCGGAGATCGTGCGACTGTGCGGCGGGCTGCCGCTCGCCGTGTGCATCGTGGCCGCCCGGCTGGCACTGCGGCCGGACACCCCGCTCGACGAGCTGCGGGAGCGCCTGGCGGCGGAGCGCGGCCGGCTGGACGAGCTGGCGGTCGGTGACCTCGACGTCCGGGCGACGATCGCGCTGAGCTGCGAAGCGCTGCCGGCTGACGCACGGCGGCTCTTCCTGCGGCTGGGCGTGCTCGCCACGGCCGACTGGCCGGAGTGGGTCGCCGAGGTGCTGCTCGACGCTCCGCCCGAGCGGGCCCGCGCGCTGCTCGGCCGGCTCACGGACGTCCACCTGGTGGAGTCGCTCGGCCGGGACGGCACCGGTCAGGAGCGGTACCGGCTCCACGAACTGGTCGCCGAGTTCGCCCGGGAGCGCCAGGCGGCCGAGGAGCCGCCGGCCGAGCGGGACCGGGCGCTGGAGCGGCTGCTGACCGGCTGGCTCGCGCTCGCGAGCGAGGCGGACGAGCTGCTCGGTGATCCCGCGGGCGGGCTCGGCGTGGAGGTGCCGGCGCCGCCCGGCAGCGGCGCACGCGCGATGCGCGCCGGTGTGCTCGACTGGTTCGAGACCGAACGCGCCGGGCTGGTCACGGCGGTCGGCCTGGCGGCCCGGACCGGCCTGCCCGGCCTCGCCGGCGCGCTCGCGCTGAGCCTCTCGGGATTCCTCGGGAACCGCTCCTACACCGACGACTGGGAGGCCACGCTCCACGAGGCGATCGCCTGCGTCCGCCCGCTCGGGCCCGGCCCGCTCCTCGTACAGCTGCTCGGAGGCCTCTACAATTGTCATCTCCAGCGCGACGAGTACGACCCGCTCCCGGCCGTCGCGGCCGAGCAGCTGAGCGTGGCGCGCCGGCTCGGCGATCGGGAGCTCGAGGTGCGGTCGCTCCGCAACGCCGGCCTGGCCGAGGTCCGCGTCGGGCGGTTCGGTGCGGCGTTCGACCGGCTGCGCCAGGCGGTCGAGGCGGCCCGCGACACCGGCGTGGCCGGTTCGCTGCTGCGCGACAGCCTGGACAGCCTCGCGTTCGCCGCCTGGGAGGCGGGCGACGCCGCGACCGCCGTGGCGCTGCTGGAAGAGGCGCTCGCCGTCGACGCCGCACCGGCCGGGTCGCTGCGGACCGCTGTCCTGCGCTACCACTACGGCCTGGCGCTCATCGAGGCCGGACGGCCCGCCGACGCGGAGCGGGCACTGACCGCGGCGCTGCGGACCGGCCAGGAGGTCGGGGACGACCTGGGCACGGCCTATGTCGAGCAGGCGCTCGCCGACGCGGACATCCGGCGGGGACGGTGGCCCGAGGCCGCGGCACGGCTGGACCGGGCGCTGGCGGGGCACCGGAAGGTCGGTCAGCCCGACGGCCTCGCCGAAACGCTGCGCGCGATGGGTGACCTGGCCGCCGCCGAGGGACGGCGGGCGCAGGCGGTCGCCCATCTGCGCCAGGCCCTGGACATCTGGCGCCGCATCGGCGCGCTGCCGCAGGTCGCCCGAGCGTCGGCCCGCCTCGACCGGATCTCGGCCGCCGCCGGTGACGAGGCCGCCGCCCTGGCCTACCGCCGGGAGTGGCGGTCGATCCTCGCCGGGCTCGACGCGGACGACGCCGCACTGCACCTGCCACCGTTCCTCGCCGGTTGACCTCCTCCCCTCCCTGGAGGGGGGAACTCTCTGGGTCACCCCACGGGTTCGGTTGTGCGGCGGCGGTCTCCTCGACGGAACGGGGCCCGGTGTAAGAAACTTTCGCGACGCTCGTCGGCGTCGCCGCCGTGACCGAGCCGGCGACGGCCGCGCTGGCCGCCCCCACGTTCAAGGTGCCGTTCCCCTGTGGACAGAACTGGTCCGGGCAGACCCGCAGCAACCACAGCCCGGCCAACGCGATCGACTTCAACCGCACCGACGACCTGGGCGATCCCGTGGTGGCGAGCGCGCCGGGCACGGTCGACCGGGTCGCCAACCTCGGCGACACCAGCTACCGATCACACGCCAGTGCTCCGTTCTTCAGGGTGGAGGTGGAGGTGTGTTCGTGATCCTGCTGTCAGGTGGGCCGGTTCTGGTCTTCGATGTACTTCCGCAACACGTCCAGTGGCGCTCCGCCAACCGACCCGGCGAAGTACGACCCCGACCATAGTCGGTTGGCCCGCCAGTAGTGCCGTACGAGGTCGGGAAACTCCTGCCGCATCCGCCGGGACGAGACCCCCTTGAGGCTGTTGACAAGCCTCGACACGGCGATCTTCGGCGGGAAGTTCGCCAGCAGATGGACGTGATCGGCTTCGCCGTTGAACTCGACCAACTCGGTCTCGAAGTCGGCGCATACCGCCCGCATGATCTCTTCGAGGCGCGTCAGGTGCAGGTCGGTGAATACCTCGTGCCGAAACTAGAATGTGCCGGTGCAGCTCCGGTACAACTACCGCATCTACCCGGCACCGGGGCAGCGGCAGGCATTGGCGCGGGCGTTCGGGTGCGCGCGGGTTGTGTTCAACGACGGGCTGCGCGTTCGGCAGGAGGCGCACGCCGCCGGGTTGCCCTGCATCACGGACGGCGAGCTGTCGAAGCAGGTCATCACCAAGGCCAAGTCCGCCCCGCAGCGGGCGTGGCTCGGCGAAGTGTCGGCGGTCGTGTTGCAGCAGGCCCTCGCGGACCTGAACACCGCCTACCGCAACTTCTTCAACTCGCTGTCCGGCAAGCGCAAGGGCCGCAAGGTGGCACCGCCCAGATTCCGATCCCGCAAGGACGGCCGGCAGGCGATCCGGTTCACCGCCAACGCCTGGTTCAAGGTGCTCGACAACGGCAAGTTGCGGCTACCGAAGATCGGTGACGTCGAGGTGCGCTGGTCTCGGGATCTGCCCGCCGAGCCGACCTCGATCACGATCGTCAGGGACGCGTCCGGGCGATACTTCGCGTCGTTCGTCGTGCAGGCCGGGGACGCACCGCTTCCGCCGTCGGAGTCGGAGGTTGGGATCGACCTCGGACTGGCGCACTTCGCGGTCCGCTCCGACGGCACGAAGGTCGACGCACCCCGTTTCCTGCGCAACGCCGAACGCCGTCTGCGCCGGTTGCGGCAGGCGCTGTCGCGCAAGCAGCGCGGGTCGAACAACCGCAAGAAAGCTGTGGTGAAGGTCGCCAAGGCGCACGCCAGGGTGGCCGATTCGCGTAGGGACTGGCTGCACAAGCTGTCCACGACGTACGTTCGGCAGGGTCGGCCGGTTCTTCCCGTCGACCCGGATGTGCTCGGACTGTGGACGCCTCGGCGACAAGCTGCCGCTGAACGTCCGGTCGTGGACATGTTCATGCGGGGTAACCCACGACCGGGACGTGAACGCGGCGAAGAACATCGTGGCCGCCGGACGGGCGGACAGCAACGGCCGTGGAGCGCAGGTAAGACCAGCGGTGACGCTGGCGCCGCGTGGCGAAGCGGTAACCCGCCGGAAGTCTGCCGCGAAAGCGGCGTGACAGGCCGGAATCTCCCGACTCCAGACGGGAGAGGACGTCAAGACGGCTTTATACCGGGCGTGCCACGCTGCTGACCGGCGCCCGCCGCGGCGCCCCGGCCACGCGACCCGGGGCGCCGCCGCCCGTCACCCGACGGTGGCCGTACCTCACCGCGTGACCTACGGTTGACCTGGGCTCCTCAACGCCTGCCGGTGAGGGTCCCCCTCCACCGAGGGGAACCCTCGCCGGTCGGATCCTGACGGGATCCTGACCTAGATCCAGCGGGGCGGGCTGCCCGGACTCTCGTGCCACAGCCGGTCGAGGGCGGTCACCACGTACGTGTACCGCTTGCCCGGCTCGGCCGTCGTGTCGGTGTACGTCGTGCCGCGCACGGTCGCCACGAGGTGCGAGGCGTCGGCCAGGTCGCAGCCCTGGGGGACGGTCACGCCGTCGAAGCGGTACACGCCGTAGGACGTCACCTCGCCGAACGGGCCGGCCCCGCTCGCCGTCTTGTGCCACCGCAGCTCGGCGCCCTCGGCGGTCCGCTTCGCCCCGGTGATCACCGGGAACAGCAACGGCTTCGCCGGACCCCACGCGGGCGGGAACGCCGGCCGGCTGCGGTGCTCGGCGGCGAGGATCGTCTCGGCGCCGAGCCGGTTCTCCCGCACCTGCACGGCGCTGAAGTGCACGTCACCGAGGACCTGCGGGTACTGCCGGTTGAGCGTGAGGTGCCCGGAGAGCTCGTTCGGGTCGAACCAGGCGGCCGGCTGGCCGGCGGCGGCGACCTTGTAGTCGGCCTGGCCGATGTAGAGCTGGACGTCGGTGCCGGCGACGACGTCGGCCCACCACGGGACCAGCTTGGCGTAGTCGGCGACGGCGAGGCCGATGTTCCAGTACACCTGCGGCACGATGTAGTCGATCCAGCCCTCCTTCACCCATTTGCGGGTGTCGGCGAAGTTGGCGTCGTAGGACTGGGTGCCGTTGGTGTCCGAGCCGAGCGGGTCGGCGGCCTTGTTGCGCCAGATGCCGAACGGGCTGACCCCGAACTTCACCCACGGCTTGGCCGCGTGGACACGCGCGTCCATCTCCTTGATGAGCAGGTCGATGTTGTTGCGCCGCCAGTCGCCCTTGTCGGCGAAGCCGGCGCCGTACCGCGCGAACGCGGCGTCGTCACCGAAGTCCTGCCCGGCCGCGGGATACGGGTAGAAGTAGTCGTCGAAGTGCACGCCGTCGATGTCGTACTTCGTGACGGCGTCCATGATCGCGTCCTGCACCCAGGCACGGGCCTCGGGGATGCCGGGGTTGAAGTACAGCCGGCCGGCGGCGTTGTTCACCGGATACGGCACCGCCCAGTCGGGGTGCTGGCGCAGCGGGTTGTTCTCCGGCAGCTTCGACAGGTCGGTGCCGGCGCCACCGGGCGCGGGCATGCTCGCCCGGTACGGGTTGAACCAGGCGTGGAACTCGAGATTCTGCTCGTGGGCCTTGCTCACCAGGTAGGCGAGCGGATCCCAGCCGGGGTCCTGGCCGGCGACGCCGGTGAGATACTGCGACCAGGGCTCCAGCGGTGAGGGCCAGAACGCGTCGGCATGCGGGCGGACCTGCACGATGACGGCGTTGAAGTTGAGCGACTTGGCGAGGGCCAGCCAGCCGTCGTATTCGGCCTTGAGCTCGGCCTCCGACTTGCCCGGCGCGCTGGGCCAGTCGATGTTGACGACGCTCGCGATCCACATGGCACGCATCTGGTGCTTGGGGGTCGCCGGGTTCACGGTGCAGGTGCGCGGATCGACGACCGCGACGGCGGTCGGCTCGGCGGGTGCGGCAACGGCGGAGCCGGTCAGGGCGGTGACGGCCAGCAGGGTGCCGGCCGTCGCCGCGATGAGCAGACGGGGTACACGGACAGACATGGTGCCACCTTCATCCGTGAGGGCGGATGGTGAAAATATTCCGACCATTGAATCGCGAAGGTTGGCAACTTTCAACGGTCAGTCACCCTTGAGCGTTCGCAGTACCGGCCTGAGCGCCCGCTTGATCAGGTCGAGCGGGCCAGCACGGCCTCGGCGACCACGAGGTCCTGCCAGGCCATGCCCGAGCCTTTGAAGAGCAGCGGCCCGCCGGACAGCGTCGCGGTGCCGCGCACCACGTCGCGCATCGGCACGAGCCGGTCCGGCGACAGCGCGCCCTCCCCGATCGCCAGCACCACGTCGCCGCACTCCCGCAGGGCCGTGGCGACGTCCTCGACGACAACGGTGGCGCGCCGGCAGAACGCCGCGTCGACCTCCCGTGCGTCCGGTTCGTGCGAGCCCACCGCCAGGACGACCGCCCGCTCGGCCAGCAGCGCTGAGTCGAACAGCGGGGTCCGGGCCGTGGTCGCGCAGACCACCACGTCCGCCGCCCGCAATGCCTCCGGCACCTCCACCGAGCCGGCCCGCAGCACCCGGGCCGGCGGCCCACCGGCCGCGACCGGCGCCGCCCGGTCCACCGCGTCCGGCGACCGCACGACCACGTCCACAGTGGACAATTCCGCGACCGCGGCGAGTGTCGCGACGTGGCCGGTCCCCTGCGGGCCCGCGCCGAACACCACGACCCGCAGCGGACCCGGTCCCAGCGCCGCCCGCACCGCCGCCACCGACACCGCGGGCGTGCGCAGCGTGGTCAGCGCCGTGCCGTCGAACAACGCCACCGGAAGCAGCGTCGTACCGTCGAAGAGCACGTAGACCGCGTTGATGCGGGGCAGCCCGAGTGCGGGGTTGCCGGGCGCGACCGCGGCGAGCTTCACGCCCGCGTGCGCCGCCGACCAGGCCGGCATCAGCAGCAGCTCCCCCGCGGGCAGCGGGACCGTCGAGCGGGCCACGCCGGCGGCCGGGTCCAGCCCGCCGCGCAGCGCCGCCTCGACGACGGCGACGGCCTCCTCCGGGGACAGCAGCCGGGTGATCTCCCCGGCGTCGAGGAAGGGGATCATCGCAGCACGAACCCGGGGGTGATCGGGTCGTCCGGGTCCGCCACGAGCACGCGCCGCTCCGCCACCGTCCGAACCTGTCCGATCTCCACCGCCGCATGACATCACGACCGCCGACGGCAGGACAACCGAGTGGGAACTGATCACCCACATGATGGCCGAGGCGGAGGCGGCGCGGCACGGCGGCGTGCGGCCGGCCTAGACGGGGGCCGGGCCGACGTGCACCGTGCCGGCGCTGAACTGCGCCATCGCGGTGCGGATCCGGTCCTTGCTCACGCCGTCGGCCGGCAGGTAGATCTGCAGCGCGGTGCCGTGGCGGGCCGACGTCAGCGACATGACGGCGGGGCGCACGAAGCCCCGGCCGCGGCGGTACCGCGCCGGGTCGCGCGGGACGACGAACAGGTAGTCGTACGCACCGAGCGTCGCGATCCAGGTGCGCTCCACCTCCCGCCACGGGACCACCACCTGCGTGCGGTCGAACGGGAAGGCCTTGAGGCGGATCCCTTCGACGGTCAGGGCGGGATCGGCGCCGCGGCCCGCGAGGGCGGCAAGAACGGCGGGGATGCCCAGGCCCACGGCGAACGCGGCCGCCACGGTCGCGATGGGCAGGTCGGTGAAGGCGAGCACCCCACAGACGACGGCGAGGCCGCCGACCACGACCACCAGCCGGCGGTTGGCCCGACCCTGCGGAATCCTCAGCTCCAGATCCATCCCGATCCCCCGTCCGTCCCGTGCCGAGGCCGGCGCACCCGCCCGGGGTGCGCCGCCCTCGAGCGGTGTCACCAGTTGTCCGAGCCGGGCACCTTCGGCACCTGCTTCCAACTCGGCGCGATCACGTAGGCGATCCCGCCGCTGCCGGAGGCGACAGTACCGTTCGCGCGGTACCGCTTCGTGCGCAGCCACACCTGCTCGAACTCCGTGCGCTTGTAGACGTTGCGCACGGCGTCATTGGACGAGGAGGCCGGGTCGTTGACGATCACGTCGCCGTCGGCGGTGAACCCGACGACGACGAACAGGTGGCCCGACGTCCCGTAGTTCGCCCCGGTCAGCTCCGTGGCGAGGAACGACTGGGACGTGATGACCGGGATGCCGGCGGCGATGAACCGCTCGACCTCGTCGAGCGAGTGCAGCCGGGTCACGATGCCGGTGAGGCCGTAGGTCGCGGCGTACGCGGTGTTGAACGGCCAGTTGCCGGCGCCTTCGTACGTCCAGTCGTACGTGCTGCGGGCCGCGTGGTCGACCTGCGGGTCGGCGTAGGACGGGTCGACCCAGGCGAGGTCATCGGGTGTCGGGTGGTGGCCCCAGTACTCGACGACCATCTGCGTCGACGTCGGCGAGCACCACGCCTCGCCACCGCCGTCGTACTCCGGGTACTCCCCCTCGTGGATGTTCTGCGAGTACCTCGGCACGGCCAGCTCCCGGCCCCAGGCGATGTGGCCGGCGCTCGGCTGGACGGTGAAGCGGTCCGGGACGTTCGAGGACATGGCGCCGACCTGGAACACCCGCGGTGCCGCGGCCGAGCCCGGCGTGCGGAACAGCGTGACCCGCAGCCGGTAGGCCTGCAGCAGCACGCCCTTGCTCGTGTCGTCGACGGCGAACGTGTCGGTCCAGATCGACGAGACCCCGTCGCCCTGGTCGTCGACGGTGGCGCGTTTGATGTCCTGGTCGCCCTTGGCCCAGCGGCCCATGACGTAACGCGGGGTCGACCGGCCGTCGGTGTACGTGCCCTCCAGTTCGACCTGCAACCACGTGCCGGACGGCGTGTCGGCGTTCCACGACGCGACGAGCTCGCTCGCGCCGAAGCCGATCCGCTGCAGTGGTGAGGTCCAGGTGGCGTACTCCCACGTGGCGGTGGTGCCGGTGTGCGGGTCGGTGAACTCGGTGGTGCCCGCGGCCCGGCCGATGGTCAGGAACGGCTTGTGGCCGGGCACCGCCCGGGTGCCCTCCGACGTGCCGCTGCGCCACTGCGGGAACGTCTGCCATCGGTGGAACGTGATCTGCTCGTCGTGGTTGACCGGCTTCGGCTTCGCCGCCGCGGGGGACGCCGGTGCGGTCGACACCAGGACGGCGGCGACGGCGAGCGCGACGGTGGCTGGTGATCGTCTCATGTGCCCTCCGGGTGAAGGTCGCGACCATCCGACGACCGGCCCGGTCGGGCGGCCGGCGGATGGACGGCACTCTATACCGACAGAGCGTCGATGTCGACACCTTTCAACCGTTGCTACAGAGACGAAGGTTTCTTACGTACAGGCGGCGGCCGACCGCCCGCTCAGCACTTCACGCCCTGCTTGCCCAGCTCCGTGACGAGCGCCGCGGCCGTCATGTTCCGGAAGTTGACGTCCTTGCCGTTGGCGGTCTCGACGACCCAGTCCTTGCTGCCGGGATCCTGCTCCACCTCGACCGTGCAGTTGCCGGCCTTCGCGGTCGCCTCGTAGTCGTCGAGCTTCTTCTCGTTCTTCTTCTTTTTCGAGTTGTACTTCGAGTCGTAGTCGGCCTCGGCGTCGACGTCCGTGTAGCCCGCCTTGCGGAGCTGGTTCTCCAGCTCGTCGGCCTGTGAGCTGCAGGCCGCCAGGCCGGCGCCGACGATGCCGAGAATCGTGACCGCAACGGCCGTACGCGCAGCACGCATCGCGTGGTGATCCTTTCCGTCAGGGGTGGGACGGCGTCGCGGGCACGGAGCCATCCGGTCACCCCATGATCGGCAACCGCGTCAAGGCCGCGCTGTCACGGCCCCGACACAGGTGCGGACGGGTAACCGCGGTCCGGAGGTGTCCGGCGACACCTCCGGACCGCGGTCGCGCCGGATCAGGGCCCGGGGACGAACGACGGCAGGATCTGCACGTCGTCGAGGTTCACGTACATGATCCGGTGGCCGAACTGGACCTGCACGTACTTCGTCTGGCCGCGGATCACCGTCCAGTCACCCGGCCCGGAGCCGTCGAACGTCACCGCCCGGTAGTACTCGCCCGGGACGACGGTGCTCATGGCGTACCGCTGGCCGGCGGCGAAGGTGTACTGCAGCGGCGTGATCGCCTGGTAGGGCACGCCGGGCGGGTACGCGGCCTGCTCCGGGTACGCCCGCCCGTAGACCGGGACGGTCGCCTTGCCGGGCTTGGGAACCACGACGAACCCGGTCGACCACTTCGCGGCCGGCTTCGAGCGCGGGTTGTAGAACCAGCCCTTCTGGCCGAGGTACCAGATCGCCGTCCAGTCGCCCCGCCGGTCCGCGACCGCGTAGGTCTGCCCGGCCGCGGCGCGGGCGCCGTGGTCGGCGATCTCCATCGTGGCCGGCCCGCCGGCCGGGTTCAGGCCCACGTCGCTCAGCAGCGCAGCGCCGGCGTCCGGCGCGGTGCGCAGGATCACCGACGACGAGCCGTGCAGCGGGCACGGGTTCGTCGCCGCGCCGGTGCAGCCGGTGAACTGCGGCTGGTTGGTCGCGTAGTCGGGGTCGATCGTCACCAGGCCGGTCCGGTCGGTGCCGAACTGGATGAACGGCGCGTGCAGCAGGTCGAAGTAGTGGTTCCAGTCCCAGTACGGGCCCGGGTCCCAGTGCATGCCCCGCACCGTCGAGGGAACGGTGCCGGGGACGTTGTCGTGCCCGATGATGTGGTTGCGGTCCAGCGGGATCGACAGGCGCTGCGCCAGGTAGCGGACCAGCTTCGCCGACGAGCGGTACATCGCCTCGGTGTACCAGGCGCCCTGCTGCGCCGCGAAGCCCTCGTGCTCGAGGCCGATCGACTTCGCGTTGACGTACCAGTTGCCGGCGTGCCACGCGACGTCCTTGGTCTTCACGTGCTGCGCGACGTGCCCGTCGACCGAACGCAGCGTGTAGTGCCAGCTGACGTACGTCGGGTCCTGCACGAGGCCGATCGTGCTGTCGTAGCTGGTCTCGGTGTCGTGGATGACGATGTACTCGATCCGCTGCCGGCTCGGCCGGTCGCTCAGGTCGTGGTTGCCGTAGTCGCCGGCGCCGGGGCCGTACTGCTCGTAGGGCGCGGGAATCCACTCGCACGAGATGTCGGCCGGGCACTCCAGGCCGTCCGGGCGGACCGGTGGCCTGCGCAGGCCGAGGCGGTCCAGCCAGGTCTTGACCGGGCGGATACCGGGCTGCGCGGCGAGCGTCACCGTGTGGCCGTCGTCGGTGGTGCGGGCGGCGCCGTCGCGCAGGGTCGCGTAGACCTCGTCGGCGAACGCGGCCGCGGCGTCGGTGGTCTCGGCGCCGCTGTACCGCGCCACCGCGCCGTACCAGGCGGCGGGGTCGCTGCCGGCGCCGGCCGGTCCGCCGGCCTCACGCTGGTAGGCGGCGAGCAGCGCGGCACCGCCGCGGATGTTGGCCGCCGGGTCGGTGCGCAGGGTCTGCTTGGCCGTGCCGGTGAGCGTCGCGGCCCGGTCGAGCGTCTGCAGCGCCGGCCCGCCCGCGGTGGTCGTGCCGGCCCGCCGGCCGACCTTCGGGCCGCGCGCGTCGTCGCCGCGCGGGTCCTCGGAGGGGTCGTCGTGGTGCTGCGCCGCCGCCGCGAGGGCGGCCGCGTCGGTCAGGTGCATCGGCCCGAAGCCCGCGCTGGTGCTGGGCGCACCCCGGTTGGTGTCCCATCGCGACTCCAGGTAGGACACGCCGAGCAGGACGCTCAGCGGCACGCCGGAGGCGGCGGACGCCGCGGCGTAGTCGGCCTGGCGGCCGTCCGGCCCGGCCGCCGACGCGGGGCCGGCGGTGAGGGCCGTGGCGCCCAGCGACGCGACGACGGTGGCGGTGAGGAGGGCTGTGGTGGTGAGGGATCTGCGACGCAGACGCATCGAACCTCCTGACTGTGCATGGCTACGCACAGCCTGGCCCCATGAATCCTTGCCGTCAATCCCTTGCGCACCGTTGCTATGTGGCGTAGAAAATCTTCACCACCGTCGTGCCGCTGCCCCACGCCGGTCAACGCAACTCGGCCGCGGCCAGGAACTTGCCGACGGCGGCGATCTCCGCCTCGTCAAGCGGGATCTGCGGTACGGCGGTGGTGGGGCGGGCGGAACAGTCGCGGGAGCCGGGCGACGCCGCCCGGCCAGGGTGATATCCGGATTCACCCGCCCTACGTGAATCGGTACGCGCCGATGGTCCCCTACGGTCGGCGACATGCTGCTCGATCCCCCCACGGGAGACCGGCAACCGATCCTGTTCGCCATCGGCTCGACCGTCCTGGTCCTCACGCTCGGCGGTCTCGCCCTCCGCACCGGCGACCGGCCGGTCACGCCCGACGCCGGGATGACGGCACCGCCGAGCGTGTCATCCACCGGTACCGATCAGCCCGTACCGCCGGCGGCCACCGCCGGCGTGAACCGCACCGGACGGATCATCGGCGCCTCCGGGCTGTGCCTCGACGGCACCAGCCTCCGGCTGTCGGACTGCGACGACGGTCCCGGCCAGACCTGGAGCGTCGGCGGTGACGGCACGGTCCAGGCCCTCGGGAGCTGCCTGCAGCCGGTGGACGGCCTGCTCGGCCTGCGGCCCTGCGACGGCGCCGCGGCCCAGCGGTGGCGGCCGGGGCCGGCGGACGCGCTCGTCCATGCCGTGTCGGGGCTGTGCCTCGCCGCGTCGGGACCTGGCAGCAGGGCCCCGCTGCGGGTCGCCGGGTGCACGCTGTCCGGCGCGCAGCGGTGGGCCATGCCGTAGCCGTCCGCCCACCGGCCGTAACCGGCGCGGTCCCATCCTCGTTTGACTATGAGCGCGCAGTGTGCGCACGACGAGCCTCCGGGGGTGGGTCCATGCTGACGAGGTCGCGGGGCGGGCCGGCGCGGACGCTGATCGTCGTGGTCGCCGGGTGCGGGCTGACGTACTGGACGTGGACCCTCGTCGGCCCGATCGGTCTCGAGCTGGGCAACCGCCACGGGCTGGACCCCGGCACGTGGGCGCTGATCGGCGTCGTCCCGATCCTGGTCGGCGTCCTCTTCCGGACCCCCGCCGGTATGCTCGCCGACCGTTTCGGCGCGCGTGTCGTGCTGCCCGCGGTCAGCCTCGCGTCGGCGGTGGCCGTGCTGGCGCTGGCCATGGCCGGCTCCGTGGCCGCCCTCGTTGTGGTCGCCTGCGCCGCGGGTCTCGCCGCCGGTGCCGTCCCGGCCGGTGCCGGGGCGATCGTCCGCGCCTTCCCGCCGGGGCGCCGCGGTTCCGCGCTGAGCGTGCTCGCGGCCGGGCTGTGCCTCGCCGCGGCCGCCGGGATCGCCTCCCGGGTGCTGCCGGACGTCGACCGGCGCCACGGCCTGTTCGTGCTCGCCGGCGTGGAGCTCGGCTACGCCCTGCTCGCGGCGGTCCTGCTGCACGACAGGCCCGATCCGGCCGTCCGGTCCACGGACGGTCACCCGACGGCGCCGACCTTGTTCCGCATCCCCGCCACCCGGCACCTGGCGGTCTGGTACGGCGTCTCCTGCGGCGGCATCGTCGTGTTCGACCTGGTGCTGCCGTCGTACCTCATCCGCACCTACGCGGTACCCGAGGTGCGCGCCGAGATCGGCACGGCCGCCGCCGTCGGCCTCGCCGCGGCCGCGTGCCTCCTCGGCGGGTGGCTCTGCCGGCGCCGCAGTCCGACCGCGGTGCTGCGCACCTGCTACGCCGTGGTCGCGGTGATGTTGCTGCTGCTCGCCTTCCAGCCGCCGCTGGCCTGGGCCGCCGCGCCGGCCCTGGCGGGCGCGGCGATCGGCGTGGGCACGGCCTTCGGCACCGTGCTCGCCCTGATCGGCCGGACCGCGCCACCGGCGCACGCCGGCGCCGTCGCCGGGGTGATCAGTGCCGCCGGCAGCGCGGTGACCATCCTCCCCGCGCTGCTCGTGACCGCCGTCCACGGCATCGAGGGGTCCTACACCATCGCGGTGATGCTCCTCGCCGGCGGGGCGGTGGCCAGCGCGGGCAACCTCCATGCCCGCCGCACCTGGCTCAGCGCCGCCGTCGCGTTCCCCGCCCCGGCGGCCGGCGCTTCCGAGGCCGCCACCACCGTCGTGTCGCTGTCCGCCCGGGAGGTCCGGGCCCACCTCGGCGACGTCACCGTGGCGCTGGCCGCGCTGGCCACCCGGCACGAACTCGTGATCGTCTACGCCGGCCGCGATCCGGCGCCGGGCACGTGCCACGGGTATTCGCTGGTCGCCGGGCTCCGCCGGCACCTGCCCGCCCACACCGTCCTCGCGATCACGGCCGGCACCCCGCCGCACCCGCACGAGACGGCCGCGGTCGCCGACCTGCTCGAGACGGGCGCCGTGCCGGTGGTCCTCGTGACCGGCGGCGACCCCGCGCCCACCGCCCGGCTGCTGGCCGACGGCGTCCACGCCGACCAGGTCGTCCACCTCGCGCCGGACCGCGTCGAGGGCCTCATCCCGCACGCCCGCCGCCCTGCCGGCCCCGCCCCGTCCCGGCCGCTGCTGCGGTGACCCCTGCCAGCCGCCGCCGGCTCCTCTTCACCGGCACCTTCTGATCCCCACCGCCGGCATCCCACGATCGTCGCGCGCCGCCCGGCTCTCCCTCCGGCCGGACGGCGTGCGACCATCGGCGGTCAGCGGGCGTTCAGCCGCTCCGCGACCCGGGCGGCGGCCTCGGGCAGCAGCTCACGCGCCCAGCCCTCCCCCACCCAGTCCGCTTCGGTCGTGACGCCGACCAGTTCCGCGTGGCTGATCACCACGACGGCGCCGTCGCCGAGCACGGTCCCGGCCGGGCTGCCGTCCGGCTCGGTCCGCCAGAACTTCGAGCCGTCCTTGAACACCAGTGCCGTACGCGGGTCGCATCCGGAGAGGTGCGCGACGTCGTGTGTGGTGACGGACCAGCCAGCGGGCATGCCATGCTCCTCGTGGATTCGGTGGTGCCGCGATGGTAGGCGCCGCCCGCAACCCGGCCGGACGTCGCACCGGAACGGCCGTCATGAGCGGCGGCCGAGCAGCCGGCGCTCCGCCCCCGGGGATCCACAGTGGACGGGAAGCGGAGAGGGTGGGGCTCTCCCCCGCACGGACGCTGCGGTCAGCGGGATTTCTTCAGCCGGCGGACATCCATAGCGTTGGCCGCACTCGACGCCACCGAACGGAGAGTCCGCGACATGGTCGAACACCGCCGTAGAGATCTGCTCCGCGCCACCGCGGTCGCGGCCGTGGCCGCCGCCGCAGTGGTCACCGATCAGGCACCCGCGGCCGCCGCCGCGCCACCGGGCGACTGCCCGCCACCGCTGGGCCCGGTCCGCGTGGGCCCGGACGACCCGCGGTACGCGGACCTCGTCCGCCGCGGGAACCGGCGCTTCGTCGGTACCCCCGACGAGGTCCGGGTGGTCGGCTCGACCGCCCAGGTGGTGGCCGCGGTCCAGGAGGCGGTACGGGCCGGCCGGCGCATCGCGGTCCGCAGCGGCGGGCACTGCTTCGAGGACTTCGTCGACGACCCGCGGGTACGGACGGTCATCGACCTGTCCGGCATGACCGCCGTGTACTACGACCCTCTGCGCAACGCGTTCGCCGTCGAGGCGGGCGCCACGCTCGGCGAGGTGTACCGCAGGCTGTACCTCGGCTGGGGTGTGACCCTGCCCGGCGGCTCGTGTCCCGGCGTCGGTGCCGGGGGCCACGTCACCGGCGGCGGGTACGGTCCGCTGTCCCGCCTGCACGGCCTGGTCGTCGACCACCTCCACGCCGTCGAGGTCGTCGTCGTGGATCGGGACGGCACAGCCCGTACCGTCACAGCCACCCGCGAACCGTCGGACCCGAACCGGGACCTCTGGTGGGCGCACACCGGCGGTGGCGGTGGCAACTTCGGTGTCGTCACGCGCTTCTGGTTCCGGTCGCCCGGGGCCCGCGGCGACGACCCCGGCCGCCTGCTGCCCCGGCCGCCCGCGTCGGTGCTGACCTTCACGGTCCGGTGGCCCTGGGAGGGCATGGACGAACGGGGCTTCGCCAGGCTCGCGCGGAACTTCACCGACTGGTGCGTGCGGTACGGCGCACCGGGTGCACCGCAGGCCCGGCTCTACGGCGAGCTGCTGCTGTTCCGCCGGCCCGCCGGCGACCATTCGCTGATCGGTCAGGTCGCCGGCGCCGACGGTACGCGCCTGCTGGACGACCACGTCGCCGCCCTGAGCGACGGTGTCGGCGTCACCCCGGTCGTGACCCGGGAGACCGTGCCCTGGCTCGCGTCGGCGCTGCGGGGCAACGGCGACGACGGCAAGCAGTGGCGGTTGAAGACCAAGGCGGGGTACCTCCGCGGCGGCTTCACCGACCGGCAGCTCGCCGCCGTCCACCACCACCTGACCCGCACCGACTACGAGAACCCGGCCGGGTCGCTGAGCCTCAACACGTACGGCGGCCGGATCAACGCCGTGGCACCGGCGGCGACCGCCACGGCCCAGCGCGACTCGGTGGTCAAGCTGTTCTACCTCGCCGGCTGGGCCGACCCGGCCGAGGACGCCCGGCACCTGGCCTGGATCCGCGAGTTCTACCGCGACGTCTACGCCGACACCGGCGGCGTGCCGGTGCCCGGCGGGGTCAACGACGGCTCGTACATCAACTACCCCGACGTCGATCTCGCCGACCCGGCGTGGAACACCTCCGGCGTCCCGTGGCACACGCTCTACTACGGCGCCAACTATCCTCGCCTGCAACGGGTGAAGGCCCGCTGGGACCCCGGCAACGTGTTCCGCCACCGGCTGTCCGTCCAGGCCGGCTGACCACGAGCGGCCCACCGGCACGGTCCCGTCGGCGCGCCTTGAACGTGCCGCCTCCTCGGCCGGGCGGGAAGCCGGGGATCGGACGTGTGCCGGTGGAACGGGCCCGGCCCTCCCGCTGGGGCCGGGCCCGGCCTGAACTTTCGGTGGCCAATGAGCGGATGTCGATGGGGCGCTACGGGCCCGGCGGGAACAGCAGTGGGGTCAGGTGGTGCTGTTCGAGCGCCGGTCGGGAGCGGATGTGCGCGCGGCCCCGCGCGAAGGCGTCCGGCACGGACCAGCCGGCGAACAGCGCCTGGTAGAAGCCGACGCTGAACTGGATCGCGGCCTCGTCGCCGATCTGGTAGCGCATGCCGACGACGTGGTCGATCTGGGTGGACAGGATCTTGGCCAGGTGGATCGAGTGGCAGGCGTTCACGACCACACAGCGGATCGTGGCGCGGTGCTGGCCGAACAGTTCGGCCAGGCCCTCCGGGGTGACCGAGTCCCGGTAGCCGTATTCGTCCTCGATGCACAGGTTGCCGCCGGCGTCGCCGTGGCCGGAGAAGTGGACGACGTGCGGTTCGTAGTCGATCAGGGCCTGGCTGATGTCGTCGAAGCGGGACGCGGGGCACAGCTCGATGCGGTACTGCTCGCGCTGCCGGCTGAGTTGCAGTTTCTCCTTGACCTTGCGCATCTCCAGGTCCGACCGTAACGGTGCCATGTCGCGCGGGCTCGCGGCCAGGTACAGCACGACCTGCTCGCCGGACGTCGGATCGCGGCGAGGTTCGACCGCGCGAACGGCGATGTTGACGTTGTCCTGCTGTGTGCGGGTGCGGATCTCACCGCCGAGGTCGCGATAGCGGTAGGTGGTGTGGACGGTGACCGGCACGTGCTGGCCGCCTTCGCCGGCGTTAACGTGGAATGAGTACCTCGCCGTCGTGCCGTCGTCGAGGGTCGCGATCCTGGAGCGTTTGCCGTCGGTCGCGAACGGGCCCTCCACCGCCACGGTGACGTCGTCGAGCGGGACGCCGGTGCCGTTGGAGACCCTGATGCGCAGCATGTCCCAGGCGCCGAGGTCCAGCTCGCCGTCTTCGCACTCGACGCGCAGGCGGCCGGTGGGCTGCCTGATCAGCACCGGTGGCGGCGCCGGCTTCGCCACCAGGCCGGCGCGGAAGTCGGGCACCCGGACCGGCAGGTCGTTCTCGTCGCGGTAGGAGAAGTTGATACTGGTCAGCTCGAACGGGCCGGGCCGGCGCGCCTCGACGGAGATCGTGTGCGTGTGCGTGTGCCCAGCGGGAAGGGTCGGGATGTCCACCTGGCCGGAGCCTCTCACGAGCACGAGACCGGTCGGCAGCCGCAGCTTGAACACGACGTTGAAGCACGGGCCCCGGCCCGGGTTGCGGAACCGGATCGCCAACGACGATGTCTGGCCGACCACGACGTCGCCGGGTGCGACGGACACTTCGATCATGGCCTGCCCGCCGGACCGGGCTGGCCAACCGCCTGCGGACGAGGGTCGGCCCAGCCGTGGCGCTTCGGGGCCCCCTTGTGGAACCGGTCCACGCAGTCACGACAATGCATCGCCGGCCGCGGTACGGTCGCGGCGATCCTCAGCGCCGGCTGCGGCGGAAGCTGCCCCGGCGGCGGCGCCGCGGCGGGATGGGCGGTCGGGCCGGGCGGCACCGGCGCAACCGGCAGCGCCGACGGTGCCGCCGCACTGTCGGCGAACGCGTCGTCGGCCACGACCACCCAGCCGTGCTCTTCGCACACCGGCATCCCGCAGTGGTGGCACAGGAAGATCTGACTCACGTGCCGGGACTCGCCGTTGATCCCGCAGTTGACGTTCATGACGATGCTCCCAGCTCGTTGAGTTCCGCCTCGATCCGAGCGACGATCCGGCCATAGGTCCCGTCCGAGATCCGGCCCATGATCACCGCGTCGTCCGCAGCCTCCCGCTGCCGCCGCAGCTCCGCCAACCGGCCCGCGAACCCGTTGGACGGAGGCGGGGGAACGCTCTCGACGGCCGCCTCGCGCTGCGCCGGCACCATGACCGCATCCACCGTCACGACGTCGTCCGGCAGCCGTGACGCGTCCGGTTCGATCACCTCGCCGTGCACAACGTGCTCCGCCGGACCGGGAAGCGACCGCGGACCTCCGGCCCGGCCGGCGCGCGCGGACAACACCTGCGTCACCCGGTCGTGCAGGCCGGTCCACGTGTCCTCGATCCTCCGCAGCAGCTCGTCACCCTGCCGGTCCGCCTCGATCGTCGCCGACGAGAGGTCGGCCGGGCTGCCGGTGTCCTCGAAGGAGCTCCGCCTGTCGACCAGGGTCCCCCTCGCGTACGCACCCTTGACGGTGACCTGCGCGACCGTCATGCCGGAGAACCCGCCGGCCGTGGCGATCTCGTCGCCGCGCAGGCTGATGTCGAAGTCCATCGGGAACAGCCCGACGTACAGCCGGCCAGAGATGTCCCACACGCGGTTGACCACACCCGGCCGGCCGTCGTCGCGGTACGGCTGATGCTCCACGACGCTCTTGACGTAGTAGCCGTCCGCGCTGATCGCGTTGGTCAGCTCCGCGACGATGCGGTGGTCCGGGACGATCCCGTGGAACTCGTCGACCCGGTGCCGGCCGTGCCTGATGTCGTCCTCGTCGTGCTCGTCCGGCACCACCCGCTCGTCCTGGTAGCGAATCGAGCGGAGACTGACGTCGAAGCCGACGGCCACCTTCGTGCGCGTCGTCGTCGGCGGCGGGTGACCCGTTCCGCCACCCGGCAGGAACACACCGACGCCTTTCGCCCCGGACAGCAGGCCGTTGAACGTGGCCTCCAGGGTCCCGGCGAGCGTGAGCCTGGTCCGGGTGCCGTCGTCGGGCCCGGTGAAGTCGCCGGCGGCCGGCCCGGCCGACTCGGAGACCTCGGTGATGGGCCGCTCGAAGCGCAGCTTCAACGTGAGGCTCTGCGCCCCCTTCACGTCCGGCTTGAGCTGCTTCCACCGGATGATCCGCCGGCCCGCGGACTGGCCGATCTCGACCCGGCTGGGAGCGAAGCTCTCCACGCTGCCCCAGCTCGCCGGCACCTCCAGCGCAACAAGGTCGAACATGGCGAGCCTGAGCCGCTGGCCGTCGGCGCCGAGATCGTTCCAGTGCAGGTCGATCTCAAGGCTCCGACGGTCCGAGGACGGTACCAGCGACGGGACGATCCACAGGGGAATCTCCCGAGGGCTGCGGTCGTCCTGCACCTCGTAGCCGATGGCGAGGTTGGACTCGCGCTGTGGCAGCTCGGGGTCGTCGGGGAACAGCTCGTGCGTGTCCGCGGAGTCGCCGCCGAGCACGATGCCGGTGCCGCCGGGGAGAACCGGCACCTGTCCGGCACGGAACGCGAGGCCGACGTCGCCGCGCACCATCAGGTATCCGGCGGAGAACGGCACCGGCTCGGGCTCCGGCACGGCGAACTTCTTGCGGTAGGCGCGCAGCACCAGGTGGCCGTCGTTGGCGGACAGGTTGACCTTCATCTCGCCGTCGAGGGAGTCCACGGTGCTTGTGTACTCGCCGTGCTCCAGCCGGACGTAGCCGGTGAGCTGTTCGAGCATGTCAACCGCGTTCACCTGCGGTACGAGCGGCAACGGCGGCCGGGTGTTGCGCTCGGCCAGCATCCGGTGCGTGAGCAGCGCGCCCCCCGTCAGGGCCGCGCCGATCAGCATCAGCACCAGGCCGGTGGCGACGGAGGCGAACAGCAGCAGGAAGCCGAGTGCAAAGCTGCCGGCTCCGGCAGCGATCCAGGGCAGCGGGAAGCCGCGGACCAGGTGCTCGTGGTCCTTGCAGTGATAGACGGCCTCACGCAGGCCACCCAGCCGCAACCCGGCGAGCTCCTTGCTGATCGGCCTTGCCTCGTCGATCGCGCCACCCAGGGCCGGGACCCGAGCGCCGCCGTGCCGGAAGACGAGCGGGCTGTGCTGCTCGCACATCGGCCGCTGGCAGTGGTGGCAGACCGAGAAGACGCTCTCGGAGCCGCATTCGTAGCAGCGCACACGCGGTGCCCGGTGCTCCAGGATCTCGGTCATGAGGCACCGACCTCCCTCGACATCTGGTGGAAACGGAAGCGTTCGCGCAGCTTCTGCTGGAACGCGTTCATCTCGCGGGTGAGCTCGCGGTGGTCGCGCGGCAGCGTGCCGAGCACCGACACCTTGAGCTGGCCGCTCTCGGCGCTGCCTTTGAGCTTCACGCTGGAGGACGTGATGTGCTCGCGGTCCAGGATGGCCCGCTTGCCTTCGACCGCGACCAGCAGGTCCAGATCGTCGGGGCCCTGGCTGCGGTGGGCCAGCACCAGCCACATGGGGGCCAGGGGGTCCTGCGGCGTCTGCGGCCGCGGGTTCTCCACCGTGAACTTCGAGTTGCGCAGCACGGTGACGATGTCGGTGATACGCATCTCGTCGGGGATGATGTCGTCGAAGACGAACTGCTGGTACGGCGAGAACGTCCGCCCGGCGAAGATGTCGGCCGGGTAGACCATCGTGCGGAGGTTCAGCTTCGTGACGTGTTCCGGCTGCCTGACCTGCGGCCGTCCGGTCGCGTCGTAGGAGCGTGCCTCGAGGCCGGAGAGCAGGTAATTCGGGATCTCCACGCGCGCGCTGACCTCGAGCCGCTCCTGCTCGAACAGCTCGCCGGGGTGACCGACCGCGAGCACGCACACCACGCTGTGGAAGATCCGCGTCCCGGCCTCACCACGCTTCGGAGCGCCGTCCTCGAGCACCTCGAACGTGGGGACGTCGGTCCACTCCAGCCGGCTCTGCACGGGGTTGTAGCGCACCGCCGCCTTGCGCACCCGCGGCTCGGGATCCGACGGAAGCTGCCCGACGTACAGCTCCGTGCTCTGCATCGACGTCAGGGTCGGCCACTCGACCGACATGTGCTTGACGACGGGTTCGATCTTCCGCTGGAAGCCGCCCTTGACCGGCAGCGACACCTTGACCTTGAACGTGAACAGCAACTTGCTGGTGAAGCTCGCCTCCTGCCGGAGCCGCTCGATGAGCCACGACGGGTTCTCGCGACCGCGGGTCATCAGCGTCCGCACGCCTGCGAACGCGTCGGTCAGGCTGTCCGGGTCGTCGAGCCACACCTCGAGCTGCAACGGGTACACCGGCGCGTGGTCCGGATGGTAGTCGTAGCCGATGACGCACGCCTGCCGGTCGCCGCTCAGGTCAAGGCTGCCGTCATGCTTCGCCACCGGCACGCTCACCGGAATGACGCCGGCCTGGCTGTGGTGACGCATGACTCCGCGCAGCCCGTTCGTGTTCGTGTGGTCGGCGAGCAGTAGATGTCCGACCGTCGCGCGGTGCTCCCCTGCGCCGCCACGCCGGCCGAGCACCCGCTCCACGTCGGCCACAGCCTGCCGCGTGAAGAACCGGCTCCCGTCGTACGGGACGGTGATCTCGATCCGGCCGCTGCCGTCCCCGATCTGCTCGGTGGTGGGGTTGCGGGAGATCTCTTGTTCTACGGCGTAGGTCTCGCAGAGCTCGACCTTTTCTGGCATCGCGCGGGCATACAGCGTGTCATCGCCACGCGCACGCCGCGGCCCAAGCATGGACACGTTTTTCAACCTCCGTTGCGATCACGTCCCGAACCGGCCGGGGTCTCCCGGGTCCGCCTGCGGGTCCGGTGATCCCCTCCACCCGGTATCTGACGGACAGCCTCCCGGTGGGCCTGGTCGGGGTCAGGCCATGTCGACCGCTGCCGGGCTGCGCGATGCCGCCGGGCCTGACGTTCTCGTCGCAGGTGGGTGGACGCTCGACGGCTCCCGGCACCGATCTTTCGGCACTACCGGTGCAGGATTATCGGCCGCCGGCGGCGGGTAGGCGAGATGAGCGTGAGGCTGGTGCAGGAGTCCGACTACCGGTTCCGCATCGATCCGTACGGCGGGATGCGGGTGCCGGGCGTGGTGTTCGCGTCGCGGGCACTCCTGCCCGACCCTGCCGCCGACAAGTCCCTCGAGCAGGTGGCCAACGTCGCGACGCTGCCCGGGGTGGTGGACGCGTCGTACGCCATGCCGGACATGCACTGGGGGTACGGGTTTCCGATCGGCGGGGTCGCCGCCACCGACGTCGACGCCGGCGGGGTGGTCTCCCCCGGCGGGGTCGGGTTCGACATCTCCTGCGGTGTCCGGCTGCTCGCCGCCGACCTCGACCGGCAGGAGCTCACCGAGCCGGCGGTACGAGGGTTGATGGACGGGCTCGACGCGGCGATCCCCCGCGGCATGAGCCACCGCGCGGTGTGGACGCTGCACGACGCCCGGCAACTGCGGGAGGTCCTGGCGGAGGGCGCCCGGTACGCCGTACAGCAGCATCACGGGGTACCGCGGGATCTCGAACGCTGCGAGGACACCGGCGCGATGGCGGGCGCCGACCCCGGGCAGGTCGGCGAGCGGGCGGTGCAGCGCGGCCTGGGCCAGGTGGGCAGCCTCGGGTCGGGCAACCACTTCCTGGAGATCCAGGCCGTCGACCGGGTGTACGACGAGCGGGTGGCCGGTGCGTTCGGGCTGCGCGCCGGCCAGGTGTGCGTGATGATCCACTGCGGGTCGCGCGGGCTCGGTCACCAGATCTGCACCGACTACGTGCGGGTCATGGAGCGCACCGCCGGCAGGTTCGGCATCACGGTGCCGGACCGGCAGCTGGCGTGCGTGCCGGTCACGTCGCCGGAGGGCCGGGCGTACCTCGGGGCGATGGCCGCGGCGGCCAACTACGCCCGCGCCAACCGGCAGCTGCTCGCCGAGGCGGCCCGGCACGTGTTCGACCGGATCACCGGGCGGGAGCTGGCGCTGGTGTACGACATCTCGCACAACCTCGCCAAGCTCGAGACGCACGAGGTGGCCGGGGCGGCGCGGCAGTTGTGCGTGCACCGCAAGGGCGCCACCCGGGCGTTGCCGCCGGGCCACCCGGACCTGCCGGCGGACCTGCACGACGCCGGGCAGCCGGTGCTCATCCCGGGCACCATGGGCACCGCGTCCTACGTGCTCACCGGCCGGCCGGGCGGGCCGGCGTTCGCGTCGACGTGCCACGGCGCCGGCCGTGCGCTCAGCCGCCACCAGGCGGCCAAGGTGGTGCGCGGCCAGGAGCTCCGCCGGCGCCTGGAGGCCGGCGGCATCGCGGTGCGCGGTGCGTCGTGGCGCGGCCTGGCCGAGGAGACCCCGGAGGCGTACAAGGACATCGACACCGTCGTGGACGCGGCGCAGGGTGCCGGGCTGTGCGCGCGGGTCGCGCGGCTGGTGCCGATCGGCGTGGTCAAGGGGTAGCGCCCGCTTGCCCGCCGTCACACGTCGATGGTCACCGAGCACGCCCAGCCGGCACCCTCCCGGCCGAACCGCAGTTCGTGCAGCGAGACCGCCTTCGGCACGGCACCCACCGGTTCCACCAGGCCGGCGTCGGCCGTCGCCAGCTCCACGTCGAGACCGCCGTCGCCGGACGCCACCCGTGCCGAGACCGGGAGCCGGCCGGTGGTGTCGATCAGGAAGATGACCTCGTCGAGCACCGCGACCAGCAGGTCGGGATCGGCGCCCGGCCCGGTCCGGAACCGCACGACCGTGGTCGCCACCCCGGCCGGCACCTCGGCGAAGCTGTCCACCATCGCCGCGACCGCCTCGGCGACACAGCGCTCCCGCGACGGCGCCCACGCCTCGAACCGCACGTCCGCGGTGTGCGGCACCGTCCGGTGCCCCGACTCCGGTCGTTCGCCCATCACCGTCTCCAAGCCTGCCACCGACGGATCACGGCACGTTCGGCAACGGCCACAGCTCCCCCGTCCCGCTGTCGATGAGCGCGGCGCGGGTGATCCGGGCGGTGAGCGGCAGCATGCCGAAGACGGTGGTGGCCACGACCGGCAGTTGCTCGGACCGGGCGCGCGTGGCGACCGAGCAGTGCGGCAGCCAGGCACCGATCTCGTAGTGGGTGTGCACCAGCGCGCCGGTGGCGCGGACCGCCTCGACGACGCCCTGCTGTCGGGCGACGAGGTCGGCCGGCACGGCGGGGACGAGGCAGATCCGGCCCCGGCGGAAGGCGCCGAGCGCGTCGAACGTGACCTCGCAGCCACCCCGGTCCGGCAGCGCCACCACGGTGTCACGGACGGCGGCGAGGTCCCACCGCAGCAGGACGACATACGACAGGTGCGGGTGGTGCGACCCGTGGGTGTGCGAGCGAAGTGTCGCAACGCCCTGTTCCTCGAGCCGGTCCCAGAGGCTCGTCAGGGCGCGCTCGGTCCGGCTGTCGAAGAGCAGGCAGACGGCCAGGGCCACCGCTCGACAGTAGCTCCGCCGGCGGCGCGGCGGTCTTGATCACGGCGACACCGCACGGTGCCCCCCGACCCGGGTGGCACCTACGATGGACGGATGCAGCGGTCGACCCTGCGGGTCCGGGTGGCCGAGCCCTTGCGCTTCCTGCTGCCCGTCCGGCACCGCCACGGTGACGTGCGGGTTCCCGTCGACGGCGTGTCCACCGTGCGGCACCTCGTCGAGTCGCTGGGCGTGCCCCGCACCGAGATCGGCGAGTTCCTCGTCAACGGGCGGCCGGTCGGGCCGGAAGCCCGCCCGGGCACGGACGACGTGGTCGACGTCCGCCCGGTCGGCCGGCCCCAGCGGATCGCCGAGCCGCGGTTCGTGCTCGACGTGCACCTCGGCGCGCTGGCCCGCCGGATGCGCCTGCTCGGCCTCGACGTGGCCTACCGCAACGACGCCGAGGACGCCGAACTGGTCGCGCAGGCGGTGGCGGAGCGGCGCGTCGTGCTCACCCAGGACCGCGGCCTGCTGCGGCGGCGGGCGTTGACCGCCGGTGCGTACGTGCACGGCGCGCGCGCCGACGACCAGCTGCGGGACGTCCTGAGCCGCTTCGATCCCCCGCTGACGCCGTGGTCACGGTGCCCCGCCTGCAACGGCGGCGTCGAACCGGTCGCGAAACAGGAGGTGGAGCACCTGCTCGAGCCGGGCACCCGCCGTTCGTACTCGACGTTCGCCCGCTGCCGGACGTGCGGACGCGTCTACTGGCGCGGCGCGCACGCCGACCGGCTGGAGGCCGTCGTCGCCGCGGCGACCCCCGGCGCCGGCCTCACGACGTCTGCGCCGAACGGGGCTGCCCGGGACGCGACTGCGTGCCCGCACCGTCCCACTGGCACTGCACGCTGATCACGGCGTCGAGGGCCACGCTGTCGCCCGCCTTGTACGGCGCGGCCGCGTCGGCGGTGACGGACCAGCTGTTCGGCGGGGCGACGTCGACCAGCTTCGCGTCCACCGACACCAGGACCACCAGGGTGAAGCCCAGCAGCCGCAGGCGTTCGACGGCCTGGCCGCACTTCAGCCCGTGCAGCTCCGGGAAGCCGGCCCTGCGGTTGCCCACTGCCGTCTGCTGGTCGTCCGCCGGCCCGGCTTCCCGCGACGGCGAAGGGGAGGCCGGCGCCGACCGGCGGTTGCTCGCCGAGCGGTCGTACGAGGCCGGCATCTCCGCGGCGTGCGCCAGGAAGGCGAGGCCGGCCACGCTGAGGCACGCCGCACACGCGACGGTCCGGCTCAGCCAGTCCGAGCGCCGCCGCACTCCGCGCCGCCGCGCTGCGTGCCGCCCCTGGCGGGCCGTATCGAGAACATTCGACCGCACGTCATTCACCGATGGCCATCTCCACACGATGCAGGCTCCGAATAGCGCCCCACACCTGGGGTGGCACAGCGCGCTCGCTGCCCAATGTGGCATTTCCCGCGGCCGATTCGACACGAGCGCGCGGACGTCACCCCGTGGGAGACGCAAGAACCACCATCCGCCCGCGGCCGGGGTGAGGCGGCCGGGGTGAGTCCGGCGGGCCGGCGGGTGAGCCGTCGAGCGCCGTCCCGGACGTGAGGGCCGTCCGGCTCACAGCAGGCCGTCGGCCATCGCGGTGGTGACAGCGGCGGTACGGTCGGTCACGTCGAGCTTGGCGAAGACGCGCAGCAGGTGGGTCTTCACGGTCGCCTCGGTGATGTGCAGTTCCACGCCGATCTCGGCGTTGGACAGGCCGCGGCCGACCAGCCGCAGGACCTGCACCTCGCGCGGGGTCAGCGCCGGGCGCTGCGGGCCGCGGACCCGGTCCAGCAGCCGCGCCGCGACCGACGGGGCGAGGACCGTCTCGCCGCGCGCCGCGGCCCGCACGGCGTGCAGCAGTTCCTCCGGCGTGGCGTCCTTGAGCAGGTACCCGGAGGCGCCGGCCTCGACCGCGCGCAGGATGTCGGCGTCGGTCTCGTACGTCGTCAGCACGACGACCCGCGTGTCCGGGACGGCGGCGAGGATCGCCGCGGTGGCCGTCACGCCGTCCATGCCCGGCATGCGCAGGTCCATCAGCACGACGTCGGGGCGCAGGGCGGTCGCGGCGGCCACCCCGTCGGCGCCGGAGGCGGCCTCGCCGAGCACGGTCACGTCCGGCACGCCGCCGAGCATGCCGCGGACGCCGGCGCGGACGACCGGATGGTCGTCGATCAGCAGCACCGAGATCACGCTGCTCTACCTTGAAAACCCGAGACAGACCAGCAGCATGCCCGCCTCCGCTGCGCTCCGGCGGTCATGCTGCCTCCTCGTCCCGCGACCGTACGGGCAACGCGACCCGGATCGTCGTGCCGCCGCCGGGCGCCGACTCGACGGTCAGCGCCCCGCCGGCCTGTGCCACGCGGGCGCGCATGCTGCTCAGCCCGTACCCGCCGGTCGGGGCGTCCGGGACGAACCCGGCACCGTCGTCGCGCACCTCGAGCACGGCGGTGTCCGCGCGGTAGGCCAGCGTCACCCCGATCGACACCGCACCGGCGTGCCGGATCGCGTTGCCCAGGGCCTCCTGGGCGGCACGCAGTAGGACGACCTCGTCGGCGGTCGGCAGCGGCATCGCGGTGCCGGTCGTCTCGAAGGTCACCGCGGGACCGGCCCGGTGGGCGAGCCGTTGCACCGCGGCGGGCAGCGGTGAGGCGGCCAGGTCGGCCGGGGTCAGCGCGGCGACCAGCGCCCGTGTCTCCGACAGGTGCTCACGCGCGGTCCTTACGGCCAGCTCCAGGTGCCGGTCGGCGAGGTCCGGGTCGCGGCGCAGGTCGGCCCGGGTCGCCTGCAACAGCAGGACCAGGCTGGACAGCCCCTGCGCCACGGTGTCGTGCAGGTCGCCGGCGAGCCGCTGCCGTTCGGCGGCCACGCCGGCCTCGTGGGACAGCCGGGCGACATCGGCGCGGGACGCGTCGAGCTGCGCGATGAGCCGGGCGCGTTCCTCGTTCTGCGCGGACACGTGCCGGGCCCAGGTGCCGAACACGACCGACACGACGACGACCATCAGCGCCACCGGCCCCGGCCCCGTCAGCGTTCCCGCCACGTCGCCGGTGCGGGCCGCGTGCAGCACCAGGTGGGTCGCGTTGAACGCGATCACGAACCCGGTCGCCGGCACGGTCGCCATCACCATGTAGGCCTGCGGGCAGAGCGCGAACAGCGCGAACGTCACCTCACCGGCGGCCGCGACGGCCGGCACGTACAGCAGCAGCACCACGGCGAGGTAGACGTATCCGCGCCGGTCCTCGATCTCGTCGCGCATGAGCCGCCGGCCGAAGACGACGTACCAGCCGGCGAGGGCCGCCATCAGCGAGAGTGCCGCCGCACCGGCCGGCACGGAACTCCCGGCGACGACGAGCGCCGCCGTGCCGGCGCCGACCAGCGCGAAGTAACTGTCCCACAGCGGCCATCGGGCGGCCCAGGCGTCCGGGCTCACCCGTCCCGGCGCCGCCGCCACCGTGACGTCCCCAGGCACAGCAGCAGACCTCCCACGCACCAGGCCGACAGGACGAGTGCTGTGCGGCCATGTTCCCACGACGGTACGACCTCCTGGCTCAGGATGCCGTCGGGCAGGAACACCGACCGGAACCCCTGTGCCATCCACTTCAGCGGGAACACCGACCCTACCGCGACGAGCGGCTCGGGCAGTGCCTTGATCGGCGTGAAGAAGATGCCCGAGACGAAGGCCAGCACGAGGTACGGCAGGTTCAGTACCGCACCGGCCGCGCGCTCGGAACCGGCGAGCGTCCCGATCGCGATGCCCAGAAAGGCGCATCCTGTGCCACCGAGCAGGAACACCCAGCCGAACGTGGCCCACCGTGCCGCGTCGGCGGGCAGCGACAGGTCGAACATGACCACGCCGACCGCGAGCAGCAGTGCCACCTCGGCCAGCCCGAGGACCAGCAGCAGGACGACCTTGCCGAGCAGGTACGCCGAGCCCGGCAGCGGCATGCCGCGCAGGCGTTTCACCGTGCCGTCGTCGAGGTCGGCGGCCACCCCGGTGCCGACGCCCGCGAAGCAGGTGGCGGCGATCCCGGCGGCGATCATGCTGGGCGCGAGGTACTGCGCCGACGTCACCGCCGTGCCGTCGTAGACGCCGGAGATCAGCGATCCCAGCAGGGCGAGCAGCACGACCGGCAACGCGAAGGTGAACACCACCGCGTCGCGTTCGCGGAAGAAGGCCTTGAGCTCGACCACGCCGCGGGCGAGGCCGAGCGACAGCACGGTCATGAACGGTTCCCTCCGATCAGGTCCAGGTAGACGTCCTCGAGGCTGGGCCGGGTCACGACCAGTCCGGGCACCGCGCCCCCGTGGCGCGCGGTCAGCTCGGCCACCACCGCCGCCGGGTCGTCGGTGCGCCGCTCGCGTGGCCTGCCGTCGTCGAGCCATGCCACCGTGGCCTGCGCGGAGGCCCGGCCGCCGAGCGTGGCCGGCTCACCGGCCGCGACGACCCGGCCGCCGGCGAGCACCACCACGCGGCCGGCCAGCGCTTCCGCCTCCTGGAGGTAGTGCGTGGTGAGCAGCACGGCGGTCCCGTCGGCCGCCGTGAGCCCGCGGATGAGGTCCCAGAACGCGCGGCGCGCCTCCGGGTCGAAGCCGGTCGTCGGCTCGTCGAGGAACAGCAGCTCCGGCCGGCCGACGACGCCGATCGCCACGTCGAGCCGCCGGCGCTGGCCGCCGGAGAGCCGGCGGATCCGGGTGCGGGCGCTGTCCTGCAGCCCGACGAGCTCGATCACCTCGCCGGGCCGCCGGGCGTCCGGGAAGTAGCGGGCGAAGTGCCGGACCGCCTCGGCGACCGTCAACCGGCCGAGGTCGCCGGCCTGCTGGGTCACGATCCCGATCCGCCGCCGCCAGGCGATGCCGGCGTGCCGGGGGTCGGCGCCGAGCACCCGTACCTCACCGGCGTCACGCGACCGGTGGCCTTCCAGGATCTCCACGGTGGTGGTCTTGCCGGCACCGTTGGGACCCAGCAGCGCCACGACCTCACCCCGGCCGACGTCCAGATCGACGCCGGCCACCGCCTCGAACCGGCCGTACCGCTTCCGCAGTCCGCGGACCGACACCACGCTGGTCTCTGTCATGGCCCCGATCGTGCGCCGGACGGCACCACCCGCGGGACGACCGGCTCACGGACGGCCGGTGTCCACCGATCGGTGGATGAGACCGGGAGTGAGGCCCTCTGACCTGCCGAGGTAGGCCGCCCAACCGGCAGGTGATTTCGTGGTGAGAAGTCCCCGCCGTTCGCCCCGCCCGGGGTTGCCCAGCTGCCAGCATGGGGGCCGACGACACGGCCCCGCCGTCAGTTCCGTGTCGCGATCCCGTCAAGGAGTACGTCTCCGGTGAACACCGCACCGTCCACAGCGCCGAAGCCCGCCGTGCCGAGTCAGGTCGACACCCCGCCACCACCACCGGCGAAGCCGTCCCGGAAACGGGCCCGGCTCGTCGGGGTCGACGCCGCCCGGGGTGTGTCGCTGCTCGGCATGATCTCCCTGCACGCGTTGTACGAGGCCGACGCGGCCGGCAATCCGACGTGGTCGGAGCTGGCCTTCAGCGGCAAGGCCGCGGCGGCGTTCGCGCTGCTCGCCGGGGTCGGCGTCACGTTCGCGACCGGCCGCCGCCCGGTCCGCCGCGCCGACGCCCGGGCCACGGTGGCGATGCTCGCCGTGCGCGCCCTGGCGATCGGCGCCGTCGGGATGTACCTGAGCGGCATCGACACCGTGCTGGACTCGGTGATCCTGCCGTACCTCGCGGTGGTGTTCCTGCTCGCGATCCCGCTGGTCTTCCTACGCACCTGGGCGGTGGCGGTGATCGGCGTGGTCCTGGCCCTCGCCGGACCCGCCGCCAACCACCTCCTGCTGCCGCACCTGCCGGAGCCGAGTCTGGCGAACCCGACGTTCGCCCGCCTGGCCGAGGATCCGGTCGGGATGCTCACCGAGCTGTCCCTCACCGGGTTCTACCCGTCGCCGGTCTGGCTGGCGTACATGTGCGCCGGCATCGTCATCGGGCGGCTGGACCTGACGCGGGCGAAGGTGGCGACGGTGCTCTTCGCCGGCGGGACGGTGCTCGCCGTCGCCGCGACGACGGCCTCGTGGCTGCTGCTGCACCGCTTCGGCGGTCTGGCGCACATCTGGGCCGCGCAGCCGCGCAGCGGGCTCACCGCGGCCCAGACCACCGAGTTGCTCACGTTCGGCGGCAACGGCTACACGCCCTCGTCGACGTGGTGGTGGCTGGCGATCGACGCTCCGCACACGAGCACGCCGTTCGACATCCTGAGCACCTCCGGGATCGCTGTCGCCGTGCTCGGGCTCATGCTGCTCGTCGGCCGCGTCACCGTGCCGGTCCTGCGCCACCTGACCATGGCCCTGCTGGTGCCGCTGGCGGCGGCCGGCAGTATGACGCTGACCTTCTACACCGTGCACGTCATGTTCATCAACTCCGACTTCGACACGTACAGCGCGACGGACGGCTGGCTCGTGCAGATCGTCGTCGTGGTGCTGATCGCGCTCGCCGTGCGGTTCACCGTGGGCCGCGGTCCGCTGGAGGCCGTCATCGTCGCGCTGGCCACCCGCGCCCGCCGGGCGGCGGCCGAAGGGGGGAAACGGATGGCGGCCGACGCCCCCGCGGCGGAACCGGCCGTCGCCACGCCGGAGCCGCCGGCACCCGCCGGTCCGGACGCGCTGCCCGTGCCCGCCACGGCGAAGCAGGTGGTGCCGGCACGGCCGCGCCGGGAACGCCGCCCGGCCCGGCGGCCCGGCCGCCTCCATCACACGCGCCGCTGGGTGCGGCGGGGCCAGCAGCCGCCGTGGATCGTCTCGGACGCGTTGTGGCAGCGCATCGAGCCGCTGCTGGCGGAGGTGGAGCGCTCGGGACGGCACCCCGCCCACGACCGGATTCCGGACCGGCTGGTCCTGTGCGGGGTCCTGTTTGTCCTCTACACCCGCATCCCGTGGGAGCTCCTGCCGCACCAGCTGGGCTTCGGGTCGGGGATGACCTGCCGGCGGCGGCTCGGCGAGTGGCACGCCGCCGGGGTGTGGCCGCGGCTCCACCAGATCCTGCTCGCCGAACTGCCGGGCGCGCACGGCGCCGACCGGCCGAAGCGGTCCCTCGGCTCCCTGCCTGCGCGTACGGCGGTGCCGTAGCCGCCCGACCCGGTCGCTGCCGATCCGGGCCGTCCATGGGGACGGCCCGGATTTCGGCGTCGGTGCCGTCCCGCGACCGAGTCGCAGGAGAATGTCCGAATCCTTTGCAGAGTCGTTACAACCAACCGCTGACTCTCGGCCGTTGGTAGATTACCTTCACTCCAAGGCTGGACGTAGACGATTGTCTTCACTCGTCAAGGTCGATCGCTGAGCCGGGGAGGTGGGCGCGATGAGCGCGGTGCCGTTCGATGTCGGCACGTCAGTCAGCGGGGGCGAGCCGCCACCGACCGGCGGGCACGCCGGTGCCGTCGCCGCCCGCTCACCCGGGCAGGTCATCTGGGCACGGCTCCGGCGCGACCGCACCGCCCTGGTCAGCGGCGTCGTATCGGTGCTGCTCATCGTGGTGGCGCTCGCCGCGCCGCTGATCGAGCTCGCCTACGGCATCGGCCCGCAGGACTCGTTCAAGGACGACCTCGACCGCTTCGGCATGCCCTACGGCATCGCCGGCGGCATCTCGGGCGAGCACTGGTTCGGCATCGAGCCGGGCCTGGGGCGCGACGTGTTCATCCAGATGGTCTACGGGATGCGCACCTCACTCGGCATCGCGTTCGCCGCGGCGCTGATCACCACGGTGCTCGGCGTGCTGACCGGCATCGTCGCCGGCTACGTCGGCGGCTGGGTCGACTCGATCATCAACTGGATCACCGACATCGCCCTCGCACTGCCCTTCCTCATCTTCACGCTGGCCGTCATCCGCCCGCTCGAGCTGGCGTTCTACGGTCCCCGTGAGGCGGTTCCGGGCTGGTTCCGGGTCATCGTGCTGATCGGGCTGTTCGCCGCGTTCGGCTGGACCGCCACCGCCCGGCTCGTGCGCGGCCAGGTGCTGTCGCTGCGCGAGCGCGAGTTCGTCGAGGCCGCCCGGGCCAGCGGCGCCAGGACGGCGCGCATCCTGTTCCGGGAGCTGCTGCCCAACCTGTGGGCGCCGATCATCGTCGCGTTCTCGCTGTCCATCCCGGCGTACATCACCAGCGAGGCCGCGCTGTCCTTCCTCGGCATCGGCATGCTGGAGCCGACCCCCGACTTCGGCCGCATGATCTTCCGCAGCCTCAACTACCTGCAGACCGATCCGGCGTACGTGCTGTTCCCCGGCGTCACGATCTTCGTGCTCGTGCTCGCGTTCAACCTGTTCGGCGACGCGCTGCGCGACGCGCTGGACCCGAAGTCGTCACGGTAGGGCGCACATGGTCTTCTTCCTGATCCGCAGGATCCTCCTGGCGGGGCTCACGCTGTTCGCGGTGAGCGTCGTGACGTTCCTGATGTTCTTCGCGCTGCCCCGTGACCCGGCGACCGCGATGTGCCCGAAGAACTGCGACGCGGCCCGGCTGGAGCGGGTGCGCACCGAGCTGGGGCTCAACGACCCCAAGCACGTGCAGTACCTCAACTACATGAAGGGCGTCTTCGTCGGCCGCGACCTGGGTGCCTCGCAGGGCGGGCACTGCGACGCGCCGTGCCTGGGCTACTCGTACGTCAACAGCGAGCCGGTGACCGAGACCTTCGGCCGGGTCATCCCGGTCACGCTGAGCATCGTGATCCCCGCGTCGGTGCTGTGGCTGGGCATCGGCATCGGGCTGGGCATGATCTCGGCGCTGCGCCGGGGCACCGTCTTCGACCGCCTGGCGATCGGGGTGTCCCTGGCCGGCGCCTCGATGCAGCTGTACTTCGTGGGCGGTCTCCTGCTGCTGATCTTCGTCTACACGCTGAAGGTCCTGCCCTACCCGCGGTACACCTCGATCCTCGACAACCCGTGGGACTGGGCGACCGCCCTGATCCTGCCGTGGTGCGCGCTGGCGTTCCTGTTCTCCGCCGTCTACGCCCGGCTGTCCCGCGCGCAGATGCTCGAGACGATGACCGAGGACTTCGTGCGGACCGCCGAGGCCAAGGGGCTCAAGCGGCGCACGGTCGTCGGCCGGCACGCGCTGCGGGCCGTCATCACCCCGCTCGTCACCACCGCCGGGCTCGACGTCGGCGCCGCTCTCGGCGGGACGGTGATCACCGAGACCACGTTCGGACTGCGCGGGCTCGGACGGACCGCGATCGACGCGGTCAAGGACGGAGACCTGCCGACGATCATGGGCACGGTTCTGATCGCCGCGACCTTCATCGTCGTCGCGAACATCGTCGTCGACGTGCTGTACACCACCATCGATCCGCGGGTCCGGTTGCGGTGAGAACCCGCACGGCCAGGGAGGAAGACATGCGACGGAAGTCCTTGACAGCGCTGGCGCTGCTCACACTCGTGGCCGGGCTCGGCGCGTGCAGCAACAACAAGCGGGGTGACGACGAGCCGGGACCGAACACCAACCGCCAGGCCTCCGGCTCGATCGCCACCGACCCGAAGGACTCCAAGGGGCCGGCCGCGGAGATCCCCGGTGCCGCCAAGGGCGGGACCGTCACGGTCATCCGGCAGAGCAAGATCTCGCACCTCGACCCGCAGCGGGTCTACTCGTTCGTCGGCCTGACCGCCTCGCAGCTCTACGCGCGGCGGCTCACCACGTTCAAGGACGACGGCAAGGGGAAGGTGGTCCTCGTCGGTGACCTGGCCGAGACGCCCGGCACCGACGTCAACAAGGACTGCAAGACCTGGGAGTTCAAGATCAAGGAAGGCGTCAAGTTCGAGGACGGCAGCCCGATCACCGCCAAGGAGATCGCCTACGGCATCGCCCGCTCCTTCGACCTGTCGCTGACCGGCGGCCCCACCTACATCCAGGAGTGGCTGGCCGACTCGCCCCAGTTCGACACCAAGTTCGACTTCGCGAAGAACAAGACGTCGCTGCCGCCGGGGCTGAGCACCCCGGACGACCGGACGCTGAAGTTCACGTTCGCCAAGCCGCACTGCGACCTGCCGTTCGCGGCGTCGTTGCCGGCCACCGCGCCCATGCCGGCGGCGAAGGACACCGGCACCGACTACGACAAGCAGCCGTTCTCCTCCGGCCCGTACAAGCTCACCAAGAACGAGGCGGGCACCCGGCTCACGTTCGAGCGCAACACGCACTGGGACCCGGCCACCGACGCGATGCGCCACCAGTACCCGGACTCGTTCGTCTACGAGTTCGGCCCCGACCCGGTCACGCAGACCAACCGCATCATCGCCGACAGCGGCGCCGACGCGAGCGCCGTGTCGTTCAACGGCGTCGACTCGTCGCTGGTGTCCAAGGTGGTCGGTGACCAGGCCCTGAAGTCGCGGACACTGCAGGAGCCGACGCCGAGCCAGTACACGCTCACCATCAACAACAACCGGGTGACCGACCTGAGCGTCCGCCAGGCGCTCAACTACGCCATCGACCGCGACGGCGTCGTCAAGACCCTGGGCGGCGAGACGGTCGCCCGCGCCGTCACCACGCTCATGCCGCCGGCCACGATCGGCTGGAAGGACTACGACGCCTACCCGGCCGGCAAGAGCGGCAACCCCGACAAGGCCAAGGAACTGCTCGGCGGCAAGACCCCCGAGCTGGTGCTCGGGTTCCAGGACGACGCCACGAACCAGGAGCTCAGCACGCACCTCAAGGGCAACCTGGAGAAGGCCGGCTTCAAGATCACGCTGAAGCCGATCCCGGCGGACACGTTCCTCGACGAGACCAAGAAGAAGGACAACCCCTGGGACCTGTACATCGGGTCGTGGGGCGCGGACTGGCCCAGCGGCGCCTCGATCCTGCCGGTGCTCTACGACGGCCGGGCGATCAAGGCCGAAGGCAGCAACAACGGCGCGTCGTACCTCAACGCGCCCGCACTCAACGCCGAGTTCGACCGCATCCTGGCGCTGCCCGTCGCCGAGCAGGGCCCGGAGTGGGGCAAGCTCGACGAGAAGATCATGAAGGAGTACGCGCCGGTCGTGCCGCTGTACGTCGACGTGATGTTCACGATCCACGGCTCCAAGGTCGGTGGCCTCTTCATCGACTCCATCTGGGGCAGCGTCGCGGTCACCAACGCGTACGTGAAACAGTGACGCTCCTCCGCGAAACCCTCGACGAGGCGCTCGACGGGGCACCGGGCCTGGTCTCGGTGTCCCTCGGGCGCCTCGGCGCACCACCCGCCTACACCCGGCTGGCGGACGAGCCGCACTACGCCGCCAGCACGATGAAGGTGGCCGTGCTCGTCGCCGTGCACCGGGCGGCGGAGGCCGGCACGCTCGACCTCGACGCGCCGGTGCCGGTGGTGAACGACTTCGCCTCGGCGCTCGGCGACGGCTCCCGCTACGCCGACGACCCCGGCTACGACAACGAGCGGGAGGTGTGGGACCGCCTCGGTGCCGCCGCGCCGGCCCGCTGGCTGGCCCGGCGGATGGTCGTACGGTCGAGCAACCTCGCGACCAATCTGCTCATCGCCCTGGTGGGGCTGCCCACGGTCGCCGAGGCGTGGCGGCTGGCCGGCGCGACCGGCAGCGTCACCGGGCGCGGCATCGAGGACTGGGCCGCCCGCGTGGCCGGGATCGACAACACGGTCACCGCCGCCGACCTCGCCCGGCTCCTGGGCGCCATCGCCACCGGGTCGATCGCCGGGCCGCGGTCCCGCGCCGAGATGCTCGACGTGCTCGCCGCCCAGGAACAGCGTGAGGACCTCGCCGCGGGCCTGCCCGACGGGGTCCGCATCGAGCACAAGAACGGCTGGATCCCAGGCGTGCGGCACGGTGCCGGTGTCGTCCGTCCCGGCGACACACCGCCCTACGTGATCGCGGTCTGCACCACCGGCGAACCCGGCGGCGACGATGATGCCCGCCGGCTCATCACCCGTGTGTCGCGCATCGCGTGGGACGCACGCGAGGAGCTCACCCGATGACCGTCGAACTGGTGCGCACGCACCGCATCTCCGCCCCCTTCCACACCCCGTTCGTCACCGCCCTGCGCCGCGCCACGGCGGCCGAGTCGCTGCTGGTCGAGGTCGTCGACAGCGACGGGCGCAGCGGCTTCGGCGAGGCGCCACAGGTCTGGCAGGTGACCGGTGGCTCGGTCGCCGGTGCCGAGGCCTGCGTCGAGCAGGTGCTCGGCCCGCTGCTGACCGGCCGCGACGCCGACGACGTGACCGGCAACAGCCGGCTCGTGCAGCACGCGGTCCAGCGCAACGAGGGCGCCAAGGCGGCCGTCGACGTCGCGCTGCACGACCTGGCCGCACGCCGGACGGGTGTGCCGCTGGTCCGCTTCCTCGGCGGTGTGCGGACCTCGGTGCCGACCGACGTCACCCTCGCCGCGGGCAGCCCCGAGGCGCTGGTCGCCGCCGCCCGCGACCGGGTGCGGGAGGGCTTCCGCGTGCTCAAGGTCAAGGTCGGCAAGGCCGGTGACAACGAGCGCGACGCGGCCGCCGCCGACCTCGCCCGGGTCCGGGCGCTGCGCGCGGCCGTCGGCCCCGACGTGCTGCTGCGCCTCGACGCCAACCAGGGCTGGACCCCGCGTCAGGCGGTCCGCGTCATCCGCGGCATCGAGGACGCCGGGCTCGACGTCGAACTGGTCGAGCAGCCGGTGCCCCGCCACGACCTCGACGGCCTCGCCTGGGTCAGCGACCGGGTCGGCGTGCCGATCCTCGCCGACGAGGCCGTCTTCGGCGTCCGCGACCTCGTCGAGGTGATCCGCCGGCGGGCCGCCGACCTGGTCAACGTCAAGCTGGCCAAATGCGGCGGCCTCGGCCCGGCCCGCACGCTGCTGGACCTGGCCGCCGCGCACGACATGGGCACGCTGGTCGGCTCGATGATGGAGACCCAGGCCGGGGTGGGTGCCGCCGCCAGCCTCGTCGCCGCGTACGGCACCACGGCCGTCTCCGACCTCGACGCCGTTTGGTGGCTGGCGTCCTCGCCGCTCAAGGGCGGCATCCGGTACGAGCGGGACACCGTGCACCTGCCCGAGGCACCCGGCCTCGGCATCACGTTGGAGGACCATTGACGGAAGCGACGGTCACCGCTGCGGTCGCGACGCTGGTGGCGGCGCCGGAGAAGGTACGCCCGGCCGACGCCGCGGCCCTCGACGACCGGCCCGGCATCGGCACCTGGATCGCCGCGATGACCCCCGAGGAACAGGCCGACAGCGACGTGGTCACCCAACTGCTGTTCGGCGAGCGGGTGCTGGTCGAGGAGGTGCGGCCCGACGGCTGGGCCCGGGTCGTCGCGACCGGCCAGCCGGCGCCCGGCCTCGACCCGCGCGGCTACCCGGGCTGGATCCGCGCCGCGCACCTCGCCGGGCAGCCGGCGGCCGGCGACGGTGCGCCGCTCGTCGTCGACGCCCTGTCCACCGCCCTCGCCCGCTCCCCCGGCGGTCCGGCGGCCGTGTCCGGTGTCGTGCTCGGCACCCTGCTGACACCGGCGGGCGCGGCGGTCGACGGCTGGCTGCCGGTGCACGCCGCGGGCCACGCCGATCCGTTGTGGGCCCGCACCGACCACCTCGCGCCGGTGCCGGCGCAGCCGCCGACCGGCGACGAGGCGCTCGCCGTGGCCCGCCGCCTCCTCGGCGCCGTCTACGTGTGGGGCGGCCTGTCGGACCTCGGCATCGACTGCTCCGGCCTGGTCCACCTGGTGTGGCGGCGGCTCGGCGTGGAACTGCCGCGCGACGCCCACGACCAGTCGACCGCGACGGCCGTCGTGCCGCGTGGCGAGGAACGCCCCGGTGACCTGTACTTCTTCGCGCGGCCCGGCCGGCGGGTCCACCACGTCGGGATCGTGGCGGAGCCCGGCCGCATGGTGCACGCGTCGTCCGTCGCGCACCGGGTCGTCGAGGAGGCGATGCCGCCCGAACGGGCCGAGACCCTCGTCGGCGCCCACCGGGTCTGACCCCTCCGCGGCCGGCCTCGGCCTCGGTGCGATCGAGGTCCGCGGCAGCGCATCCGGGACGTTCACCAGCCCGATCCGCCGGTGTGGCGAACCGCTCCCGGAGACCTGACGATTCGGTGACGGTCCTAGGCTCGGTGCCGTGGACGAGGAGATCACCGAGGCGTACCGCACCGATGTCGAACGGCTGGCGACGGCGGACGGGCAGGACGCGGCCGTCCGGGCCCTGACGGACCTGGCGACGGCGCATCCCGAGCTGCGGCAGGCCGCCACCGATGAACTCTGCGCATGGCTGCGCACCTCCGCGGAGCCGGACCCCGGCCTGCGGCAGGCGGCCCTGCGCGGCATCGCCGCCTGGGACGGCGTCGACGTCGATCTCTCGGGCGCGACCCTCGTCGACGCCGACCTCGGTGGCGCCCGGCTGGCCGGTGCGAACTTCGCCGACACCCGCTTCCACGGCTCGGCGAACTTCGCCGGTGCGCGGTTCGACGGCGACGCCGAGTTCCAGCGCGCGGTGTTCCACGGCGACGTCACGTTCGCCGATGCGCGGTTCGGCGCGGACGCGGTATTCGGGCGGACCCGGTTCCGCGGCGCCGCCGACTTCACCGGGGCCGGCTTCGGCGGCATGGCCTGGTTCGGCCGCGGCGAGGACACGTGGTGGGACGACGACCCGGCCTGGGACACGATCGACGACATCCGGCCGGCGCCGTGGGACGAGCCGAACGAGGACGACCCGGAGTGGCCGATCGCGGTCCTCATCGAGGACTACCAGGACTGGGAGGAGGGCGGCGACGGCGCCCGGTTCGCCGGTGACGTGACGTTCCGCCGGGCCCGTTTCGGCGGGCCGGCCTGGTTCTGCAAGGCCCGCTTCGCCGGAGTCGCGGCGTTCGACGGGGTGCGGTTCGACGGGCGGGTCCACCTCGACCAGCCGGCCGCGGACCTCACCGGCGCCATGTGGTCCGGCGCCACCGAGGACGGGCCGTCGACCTGGCCGCTCGGCTGGGCGGTGCGCTCGGAGCCCGGCGACTCGGGCGGCCTCGTGCCGGACGGGTCCGTCGCGCCGTACGCGCGGCAGCTCGCCGACCGCGACCCCGACGTCCAGCTGGCCGGGCTGCGGATCCTCGCCGGGCTCGACGGCGACCCGGAGTTGCGGCAGCGGGTCGTGGACACCCTCTGCGCGTACCTGCGCATCCCGATCCCCTTCGACCTCACCGACGGGGCGGGCCGCACCGCCGGGCAGGCCGCGCGGCTGCGGCTGCGGCAGACCGCCCAGCGCATCCTCGCCGACCGGCTCCGGCCCGGCCCCGGGCACTGGCCGGGCATGTGCCTCCACCTGTGCGGCGCCACGCTCGTCGACCTCGACCTCAGCGGCTGCCACGGACTGTTCGGCGAGTTCACCGGCGCGCAGTTCCACGGCACCACCCGCTTCGACGGCACCGCCTTCGACCGCCTGAAGTTCATCCTCGGTGGGCCGGAGGGGCGGGCGACCTTCCACGGTGACGCCGTCTTCGACGCGGCGCCGCCCGCCGGTGTCGTCGTCCACGGCACGGTGCTCCGACCGGCCGACCTCCCCCCGGCACCCTGACCCGTCCGTCGGAGTCGTCCGCCGGCCGACCGTATGCTGCGGGATACGTACGCCTCGAACATCGCGCTCTACGCCGATTCCGCGCTCACCGAGGGTGTCGACTACGCCCGCCGGTACCGTCGGCATGCCACGATCCCGGTGCCGGACACGGTTGTGCTCGCCGTGCACGGCGGTGGCATCGAGCCCGGCACCTCGGAGCTCTGCCTGGCCGTCGCCGGCTACCACCCGGCCACCGGGGCGGCCCGTCCCGAGGACGGGCCGGCCTACGACTACTGGATGTTCGAGGGGCTCCGCGCCACGGACAACACCGTCCTGCACGTCACCGCCACCCGCTGCGACGACCCGGTCGCGGTGGCCCTGACCGCCGGCGCCGGGCGGGCCGTGTCGCTGCACGGCTGCACCCCGCACCAGGCCCGCCTCGCCGACGGCACCGAGGCGGTCCTGGTCGGCGGCCTGGACACCGTGCTGAAGGAGCGGCTGCTCACCGGGTTCGCCGCCGCCGGCATCGAGGCCCACGACGCCACGGCCGTCCCCGCGCTCAGTGGTGACGACCCGGCCAACATCGTCAACCGCACCCGCACCGGCGCCGGGGCGCAGCTCGAGCTCACCACGCCCCTGCGCGCGTTGATGTTCGGGAACAACACCCGGGCGCGGCGCCGGCACACCACCGAAGCCATATTCTGGACGTTCGTCGGCGCGGTGCGAACGGCATTGCGATAGTGCCGTCCGCCACGGCCCGGAACCCGGCGGGCGCCGGCTCAGCGCCGGACGTCGGCGGGGCCGCGGTGCAGCGGCAGACCGGCGGCCTGCCAGGCCTCCACCCCGTCTGAGTGAACACGCACCGATTCTGCCGTGGAGCGCCGGTGGCCGCGCTTACATGATCCGGAAGACTTCGCGCCGCTGTCGAGCGCGAAGTCTTCCGGATCATGCCGCCTCAGCCGAGGAGCGTCACCTCGAGCTCTTCCAGCTGTTCCGGGTCGGCGACCACCTCGATGCCGAGGATCCGGTCGCCGACGACGATGAAGCTGAGCGCCAGTCTGGTCCGGCCGTCGGCGGCCACCACGGCACCGGCGGCGCCGTCGACGTCCGCGGGCAGCGCGCCCTGGGCGCGGCCGGCGAAGAAGCGGGCGACGACCTCGGCGCCGCGCGACTCGCCGGTGGAGCCCATCCGGGCGGCGGTCTCGTCGGCACGCATGACGACGTCCGGGTCGAGCAGGGTGAGCAGCGTGGCCATGTCGCCGCCGCGCGCCGCGGTGAGGAAAGCGCCGACGATCCGCCGCTGCCGGGACACGTCGGCGTCCGGTGTCGCGGGCGCGGCCTGGACACGGCGGCGCGCCCGGCTGGCGAGCTGGCGCGCCGCGGCGGGGCTGCGTCCCACGACGACCGCGATGTCGTCGAACGACACGGCGAACAGGTCGTGCAGCACGAAGGCCAGCCGCTCGGTCGGGGTGAGCGTGTCGAGGACCACGAGCAGCGCGAGGCCGACCGAGTCGGCCAGCACCGCCTCCCGCTCGGGGTCGGTGCCGCCCGCCGGGGACTCGTCACCGTGCGACTCGAGCGGCTCCTCGCGGCGGATCGTCCGGGACCGCAGCATGTCCAGGCACACCCGGCCGACGACGGTGGTCAGCCAGGCGGCGAGATTGTCGACGTCGCCGGCGCCGGTTCGGCTCAGCCGGAGCCAGCTCTCCTGGACGGCGTCGTCGGCCTCGGTCGGCGAGCCGAGCATGCGGTGCGCCATCGCGCGCAGCCGGGGCCGGTGCTGCTCGAACCGCTCGGCCAGCAGGTTGTCGCCATCACTCACGTCGCCACCCTACTTCTCCTGTTCGCCAAGATTTGTGACTGATGCCACATTCGTCACACTGCCCGGTGCGGGTGCGTCATACCGGCGACGAACGAAACCGCACGGATGTGACACGAGGAGACGACGATGCAGGCACGGATGACCAACCCCGCCGGGCTGCTGCCCGATACCCAGAAGGCGATCAACCTGCTCTACAAGGCGGCGCACTCGGCCGGTGTGCCGGGCACGATCCTGGAGCTGGTGCACCTGCGGGCGAGCCAGATCAACGGCTGCAGCGCCTGCGTGGACTCGGGTGCGCGCAGCGCGAAGAAGAACGGCGAGACCGACGAGCGGCTGTTCGCCGTCGCCGCCTGGCGCGAGGCGACCTACTTCACCGACGCAGAGCGGGCCGCGCTGGCCCTCGCCGAGGCCGCGACCCGGCTCGCCGACCGGTCCGACCCGGTGCCGGACGACGTCTGGGACGCCGCCGCGAAGCACTTCCCCGAGCAGGAGCTCGCCGCGATCGTGCTGTGGGTGGCCACGACCAACTTCTTCAACCGGCTCAACGCGACCACCCGCCAGCCGGCCCCGCAGCACTGGGGCTAGTCCGGAGCGGCGCCGCGCGACCCGTCCTGGAGACGGTGGTGGAGCCGGGGGACGCGCTGTTCATCCCGGCCGGCTGGTGGCACTGGGTGGAGGCGCTGGACGTCACGAGCGCAGCCGGTCGAGCACCCACGCCGGGTCGGGGTTGACCCTGGCCTCGTCCGCCACGACCACCGTCGGAACCGTCTCGTTGCCGCCGGCGACCGCCCGCACCTCGGCGGCGCCGGCCGGGTCGCGCCAGATGTCGACCCAGTGCACCCGGTAGGCGTGGCGGCCCAGGCGGAGCCGCAGCCGCAGGCAGTACCGGCAGCCGGGCCGCCAGTAGACGATCGGCCGGCCGTCGGCCTCGCTGCGCCGCCGCGCCTCGGCCGCACCGACCGACCTGGGGAACGCCAGCGGCGAGAACAGCGCCGCGAGCAGCAGGAACACCGCCAGCAGCACCGCGGCCGCCACAGGGGATCCGTCGGCCGCCCGCCGGATCGCCACCACGACGCCGCAGAGCACGAACAGCACCGGAAGCATCAGCCTGCGCATCATGGTGGCAGACCCTAGCCGGTGCCCGTTTCTCGCCGCGTTCGCCGGCCCCGGGGTCTGCCACACTGCACACATGGCCTACCCGCCGGAGCCGTGGTCGTTGCGCGGGCGGATGTTCGTGTCCGTGTGGGTGCTGCCCGCCGCGGCCGTGCCCGCGCTGCCCGGCGAGCTCGCCGGAGCCGTGCACGTGGTCCGGTGCGCCGGGCGGGCGGTCGTCGGCACGGCCTGGGTCGACTACCGTCCCGGCGGCGACATGACCTACCGGGAGCTGCTGGCGGCGACCCTCGTCCGGGCGGGTGCGCGTCCCCGGGTGACGATCAGCCACATCTGGGTCGACAGCGTGGACTCCCGCGACGGCGGCCGGGAGCTGTGGGGCATCCCGAAGGAACTGGCCGAGCTGGCCATCGGCGAGGGGGCGGCGGAAGCGGCGGCGATCGCGTCCGCCTCGCTGCACGGCGGCACCGGGCTGCCGGTGCGCCTGCCGGTGGCGTTCCGCGTCGTCCAGGCGCTCGCCGCGAAGGTGAGGACGACGCCGGTGCGAGCCACCGCGCGCTACGGCACGGCCCGCGTCGGCTGGCGGGTGGCGCCGGACGGGCCGCTGGGTTTCCTCGCCGGGCGCCGGCCGCTGCTGTCGGTCGTGGCGGACGACTTCCGGATGCGGTTCGGCACCGCTCAACCGGCCGTGGACCGCGGCGTGGCGAGGTAGTCGTCCGCGGCGATCGTCCTGAACTCCTTGCGGATCACTTTTTCTATGCCTTAGCCTAAGTCGCTGATTAACGGACGAACGTCGTCACCCCCGCCCCGTCCGAAAGGAACACCCCCGCGATGAGACGACCCTGGCTCGCATCCGTCCTGGCGATCGGGCTGCTGGCCCTCGCCGGCTGCTCCGGCTCCGGCGACGGCGCGGCCGCCGACCCCAAGAAGCTCACCGTCTGGATCATGGGCGACAGCTCCGCCCACTTCGAGGAGCTGGTCAAGCCGTTCACGGCCAAGACCGGCATCACCGTGGACACGGTCGCGATCCCCTGGGACTCGATCGACCAGAAGATGACGACCGCCGTCGCGTCCGGCAAGGGACCGGACGTCGTCCAGATCGGCATCTCCAAGCTGCGCACGTTCGCCAGCTCCGGCGCGCTGCTGAAGTTCGACGACAAGACCCTCGCGGACCACCCGAACCTCGCCGCGGAGAAGTTCCTCGACGGGGTCGCCGGCAAGGCCACCGCGATCGGCGGCGACGTGGTCAGCGTCCCGTGGGTCAGCGACACGCGGGTGCTGTTCTACCGCAGCGACATCCTCGCCGCGAACGGCATCAGCGCGCCGCCGGCGACCTGGGACGAGCTGCGCGCCGACGCGAAGGTCCTCGCCGGGCGCGGCAAGGGGCAGTACGGCTACTACGTCCCGCAGTGGGACAGTGCCCTGCCGGTCATCATGACCTGGAGCCAGGGCGGCCGGATCGTCGACGGCACCGGGAAGATCACGTTCAACACGCCGGAGTTCGGCAGGGCCGTCGACGTCTACACCGGGCTGTACGCGGACAAGAGCGTGCCCACGGACGCCGACTTCGACCAGGTGCAGGGCTTCACCTCGGGCGCGGTGCCGATGCTCGTGTCCGGGCCCTACCTGGCCGGCGCGGTCACCGCCGCCGCGCCCGACCTCAAGGGCAAATGGGCCGTCGCCCCGATCCCCGGCGGCACGACGAACACCTCGCTCCTGGCCGGGTCGAACCTCGGCGTGTGGGGCAGCACCGGCAATCGGGACGGCGCGCTCCGGCTGCTCGACTACCTCTCGGAGCCGCAGACCCAGCTCACCTGGTACAAGCTCGACGGGCAACTGCCGACGGTCAAGGCCGCGCTGAGCGACCCGGCCCTCACCGCCGACCCGCTCGTGACGGTCTACTCCAAGCAGCTGTACGGCGCGAAGCTGCTGCCGCTGGTCCCGAACTGGGACGGCGAGACCGGCAAGGCGCTGCTGGACAGCCTGAACTCGATCGTCCTGACGGGCGCGAACCGCGACACCGCCCTCAAGGGCCTCTACGGCGCCACCGAGGGCACCTCCGTCAACTGACCCCGCCGCCGTGGGGCGGGGCGCCGGCCGTCCCGCCCCTCCGTCAGGAGCCCGCATGAAACCCCGTCTCGCGCCGTACGCGTTCATCGCGCCGGCGATGGTGCTGCTGCTGGCCTTCGGCGTGCTGCCGATCCTGGTCGCGCTGCTGGTCAGCCTCACCGACATGAACCTCGCCGGACTCGGCGACCGGTCCCGGATCAGCTTCGTCGGGACCGAGAACTACCGCAGGCTGTTCACCGACCACGAGTTCTGGCAGGCGCTCACCAACACCGGCATCTTCGCCGTGGTGGGCGTGCCCGCCGTGGTCGTGCTGTCCCTCGTCGTCGCGCTGCTGCTCAACCGGGCCGACAACCGGTACTTCCGGGCGCTACGCGCGTTCTACTTCGTGCCCGCCATCACCGCGATCGTGGCGATCTCGCTCGTCTGGGGGTACCTCTACAACACCCAGTTCGGCCTGTTCAACCACCTGCTGTCGACGGCGGGGCTGCCCGAGGTGCGGTGGCTCAGCGATCCGGTGTGGGTGAAGTTCTCCGTCGCGCTCGTCGCCGTCTGGCGCGGCACCGGACTGAACATCATCATCTTCCTGGCCGCCCTGCAGAGCGTGCCGAAGGAGTACCTCGAGGCCGCGTCGCTCGACGGCGCGGGCGAATTGCGCAGGACGGTCTCGATCGTCGTGCCGCTGCTGCGGTTCGCGATCCTCTTCGTCACGGTCACGACCGTCATCGCGTGGCTGCAGTTCTTCGACGAGCCCTTCGTGCTCACCAAGGGCGGCCCGCTGGGCGAGTCGACGAGCATCTCGCTGTTCCTCTACCAGAAGGGCTTCTCCGCGAGCCAGTTCGGCTACGCCAGCGCCGGCTCGGTGGTGCTCTTCGTCGTCATCGCCGCGGTGACGCTGCTGCAACTGCGGAAGGGCCGGGCCGATGCCGACGCGTAGGAGCCTGACCGTCGTCGTCGGTGCCGTGCTCGGCGCCGGGGCGCTGGTGACCGCGTTCCCGTTCGCGTGGATGGTCTTCGGCTCGGTGAAGCCGCGCAGCGAGTCGGTCGCCTACCCGCCGCGGGTCCTGCCGCAGCACCCGACGACGGAGTATTTCCGGCAGCTGTTCCAGGAGCTCGACTTCGGCCGGTACCTCGTCAACACCGTCGCCGTCGTGATCATCGGCATGGCGGGCGTGGTCCTCATGGCGATGGCCGGCTACGGCTTCGCGAAGTTCCGGTTCCCGGGCCGCGAACCGCTGTTCTTCCTCGTGCTCGTCACCATGATGATCCCGGTGCAGGTGACGATGATCCCCACGTACCTCATCCTCAACGGGGCCGGGCTGACCAACACGCTCCTCGGCATCGCACTGCCCGGCCTGGTCTCCGGATTCAGCGTATTCCTGTTCCGCCAGTTCATGTCCACCGTCCCCACCGAGATGATCGAGGCGGCCCGGATCGACGGCTCCGGGGAGGCGCGGATCTTCTTCCGCATCGTTCTGCCGCTGTCCCGGCCGATCCTGGCGGTGCAGGCCGTGCTCGCGTTCATCGCCGGGTGGAACAGCTTCCTGTGGCCGCTGATCGTCGCCGACGACGAGCGGCTCTATACCCTCTCCGTCGGGGTGTCGCTGCTGAACCGGCAGATCGCCACCAACCCGTCGCTGCAGATGGCCGCCGCGACCCTCATGGTCGTGCCGGTCCTCGCGGTCTTCGTCGTCTTCCAGCGTTTTGTCGTGCAGGGCTTCACCATGTCCGGCCTCAAGTAAGGGCGATCTCATTCATGCGCAAGCGATTCAACGGCTTCGTCCGCGCCGGCGGCGCCCAGCTGCTCGACGGCGCGGGTAACCCGCTGTTGCTGCGGGGCATCGGCCTCGGCAACTGGCTGCTCGCCGAGGGGTACATGTGGAGGTTCGGCGACGGGATGAGCTCGCCGCGGCAGATCGAGCACCGCATCGAGACGCTCGTCGGGCCCAGCCGCGCCGCCGAGTTCTGGACCCGTTTCCGGGCCACCTTCGTCACCGAGGCCGACGTCGCCGAGATCGCCGCGCTCGGCTTCGACCACGTCCGGCTGCCGCTGAACTCCCGCGGCCTCATCGACGACGCCGGCGAGCTTCTGGAGGACGGCTTCGCGCACATCGACAACCTGCTGCGCTGGTGCGAACGCCACGACCTGTGGGTGCTGCTCGACCTGCACGGCGCGCCCGGCGGGCAGACCGGCACCAACATCGACGACTCGCCCAACGGCCGGCCCGAGCTGTTCATGGACGAGCGGTACCGGCGGCTGACCGTCACCCTGTGGCAGGAGATCGCCCGCCGTTACCGGCACAGCACCGTCGTGCTCGGCTACGACCTGCTCAACGAGCCCCTGCCGAACGAGTGGCAGCACGTGTACCCCGCCGAGCTGGTCGCGCTGTACCGCGAACTGACCGCCGCGATCCGGGCGGTCGACCCCGACCACCTGCTGGTCTACGAGGGCTCGCACTGGGCCACCAACTGGTCGATCTTCACCGACGTCATCGACCCCAACTCGGCCCTGCAGTTCCACCGCTACTGGTGCCCGCCGGACCGGTCCAGCATCCAGCAGTACCTCGACGCGCGGTACCGGCTGGGCCTGCCGATCTACATGGGGGAAGGCGGTGAGAACACCCCCGAGTGGATCTACACCGCGCACCGCCTCTACGAGCAGCACGGCATCGGCTGGAACTTCTGGCCGTGGAAGAAGCTCGACACGCGTACCTCGCCGGTGTCCGCGCGGACCCCGGACGGCTGGGCGCTGATCGCCGACCCGTCGTCCGGGGTGGATCCGGACACGGCCTGGCGCGTCCTGCTGCGCTTCCTCGACGCGATCGCGCTGCCCGCCTGCGAGCGGCGCCCCGACGTCGTCAACGCCATGTTCGGCCGCGCGCCGCTGCGCCTGCCCGGCTGGGGCTTCATCGACCAGCGGGCCCGGTTCCGGGACCGGTTCGCCGGGTTCGACACCGAACACGTCTGGCACCACCCCGCCGGCCAGCCGTACCGGGCCGACGAGATCATGCCGGTCAGCGTGGCGGCCGGTGAGGAGTTGCACTTCCCGCTCGAGCGCCGGCCGGCCGGGTGGCGGGTGGACAGCGACGACCCCGGCGCGTTCGAGATCCGCTGGAGCGGCGACCGTATCGTCGCCCGCGCGAACGCGGCCGCCCGGTTGCGGGCGATCGAACTGACGGCGAACTGAGGGATGCGGGTTGCGTATGATCAGGTCACCATGAGCGCCGAGCCCGCCGCCGGTCGGCACACCACCAGCCTGCCCGAGGTGTCCACCGTCACCACCCTGCGGCAGCGCAACCGCGCCCTGGTGCTCAAGCACGTCATCCTCGCCCAGCAGACCACCCGCGCCGCGATCGCCAGGGACAGCGGGCTGTCCACGGCGTCCGCCGCCAACCTCGTCGCCGACCTGATCAACGACGGCCTGGTCGAGGAGCGCGGCTCGGTGTCCTCCAAGGGCGGGCGGCCGATCGCCCTGATCGGCCCGCGCGCCGAGAGCGCCGTGACGATCGGCGCCGACATCGGCGAGCGCGGCGTCGCGGTCGAGATGTTCGACCTCGCCATGAACCGCATCGACCGGGAGTTCCGCGGCGGCGCCGAGGAGGAGTCCCCGGAGAAGATCGGCGTCGACCTCCAGGACGCTCTCGAGGCCCTGCGCGACCGCAACGCGGCCCGGTGGCCGACGCTGCTCGGCATCGGCCTGGGGCTGCCCGGCCTGGTCGAGGTCGGCGCCGACGGACGCCAGATGCTCTATGCGCAGAGCCTCGGCTGGCCCCCGGTGCCCGTGGCGTCGCTGTGCGACGTCGGGACACCGGTGCTGGCCGAGAACGGCGCGAAGATGCAGACCCGGGCGGAGCTGTGGTTCGGCAACGCGCGCGGGGCCTCCCACGCCCTGGTCGCGCTGCTCGGCCGCGGCGTCGGCATCGGGGTGGTCACCGACGGCCGGCTGATGCAGGGCTCCCACTCCAGCGCCGGCGAGTGGGGGCACACGGTCGTCGAGCGCGGCGGCCGGGTCTGCCGCTGCGGCAACCGTGGCTGCGTCGAGGCGTATGTCGGCGCCGACGCGATCCTCGACGCCTGGCGCCGCACGGGCGCGACCTTCGAGGGCACCGGCTGGCGGGCGATCGGCGAGCTGATCACCGCCGCCGGCGCCGGTGACCCGGCCGCGTCGGCGATCGTCGACGACGTCGTCGACTGCCTCGGCGCCGCCCTGGGCGGCATGGTCAACCTGACCGGTCCGGAGCGGATCGTCATCGGCGGCTGGGTCGGCCTGCGGCTCATGGAGTCGTTGAGCGACCGCATCGGGGCGAGCATCCGGCGGCACAGCCTGGCCCGCCCGGCCGGTCAGTTCCGGCTGCTGGGCGCGGCCTTCGGCGGCGACGCGGTGGCGACCGGCTCCGCGCTGCTCCCGCTGGAGGCGATGATCGCCGCCGACCCGGCGGCCCCCCGCCCGCGCGGATAGCCTTCTGCACCGGACCTCCCGCACTGACCGTCAGGGCGACAGCGACGGGTCGATGACGTGGTCCCACTGGCCGTCGAAGGTGTGCGTGCGGATGCCCAGCACGGGCAGGACCGTGCAGGCCAGCATGCGCAGCATCTCGTCGCGCGGCGACGGCACCGCCCGGCCGCACAGGATCAGCCGGTCCGGGTGGATACGCTCGTCGGCGGCGAGGTCGAGTCGCCGCAGGAGCGTGTCCGGCGTATCCGTCCACAGTGGAAGGCCGACGGTGAAGTCGGCAACCTGGTGCGGGCGCACGGTGCGGCGGTCGCTCGACAGGCGCCTGACCCACAGCCACTGCCGCAGGCCGGCCGCCCAGCCGGCGTCGTCGCGGATCGCGGCGGCGATCTCGCCGTCGACGAACAGGCTGCGGCGGTTGAAGTTCGCCGAGCCGACCACCGCGAGCGTGTCGTCGAAGATCCAGGTCTTCGCGTGCATCCACCCGCACCGGTCCTTCCGCTCCGGCTTGTACGTCCAGACCGACACCTTCCCCGGCGCTGTCGCCGCGCAGCCGGCGGTAGATCTCCACGGCCCGCTCGCCGGCCTGATCCGGCAGCGGGATGTCCTCGACCCGCCGATACCCGCACACGTCCACGAGCGCGGCGGCGAGCTGCGGCTCGTAGATCGCCGGGTCGCCGGCCGCGAGACCCTCGTAGATCGCGACCCGGCGCAGCAGCGTCCGCACCGCCTCGGCCCGCTGTCCGGCGTTCCACTGTTCGGTCGCGAGCCGGCGCAGCTCGGCGGCCTCGTTCGTCTCACCCATGACGCCTCCTCGCTCATCCGGAGCCGGCAGGCGGGGCCGTGATACACGTGTCGCCGGGACGCCGCGACTGCGGACTTGCCGGTACCATCCCTCCGCGTCGATCCGAGACGGGCCGGACCCGATCGGTGATCCGGGGGGACGATGACCGACGAGCACACCGCGCAGCCGGACCGGGACACGCCATGGGCCAGCCGGTCCCCGTGGGCGGCCCCACCGCGGCTCTCGCCGGCGCCCGGCCCACCGGCTGAGGTCGAGGCGGAGGAACCGGCGGCGGAACCGGCTCCGCTGTCGCCGGCCGGGCCGCGGTCGCCGTGGGCATCGTCGTCCGAATCGCCGCCGCCGGTCGAATCGCCGTCGCTGTGGGCGCGGTCCCTCGCAACGCACTCGCTCTCGGACGACTGGCCGCCGGACGAGGAGTTGCCGGCCGAGGAGGCGGCACCGTTCGACGAACAGGGGCCGGCCGACGCATGGGCGCCGGCCGAGCCGTGGACACCCGCTCCGGCGGGGCCGCCCGACATCGAGTGGCCGGACATGCGGACCCCGGTCAGCGCGCCGCCCGCAGACGACGTGCCACCGGCCGACGAAGCGCCGATCCACCCACCGCGGCGGCGCGGGCTCGTCGCCGGGGCGCTCGCGGTCGTGCTCGTCGCCGCCGGGATCGTCGCCTACGTCGTCAGCCGTCCCGGCGAACCGTCCCTCACGACGGACCTCGCGCAAGCCGTGTCGGCCGTCGCCGCCGCGCCCGGCGCCAGCGTCACGCTCGCGTTCGGCGACGACCGCGGGAACCTGGTCGGTGCCGAGTTCACCGTCACCGCTGACGGGCTCGGCAGCGGTACCGTCACCGACCCCGGCGGCGGCCGGGCCGACGTGCGCACCAACGGCACCCGCACGGTCGTGCGCGGCGACGCCGCCTGGTGGGCCCGCCGCGCACCCGACCAGGTCAGTGCCCTCGCCGACCGGTGGGTCCAGCCGAAGGACGGCGTCGCCCTGCCCGTCGACGCCGGCCGGGTGCTCACGCCGAAAGGGCTCGCCGAGGCGATCCGCTTCGCCGGCGCCGGGCGCCCCGCGGTGGCCGGGACGGTCCGGCTCGGCGACCGCGACGCCGACCTCGTCGAGAACGGCGACTGGTCCCTGGTCGCCACCAAGGCGCAACCGCGGACCGTCGTGTGGTTCGGCGGGCACCTGTCCGGGTTCGGGCCGCTCCAGCCGTCGAGCCGGCTCGGCGGCCCGCCGTGGCTGCTGCCGCTGCCGACCGGTGACGGCGCCGGCTTCGTGCCGGCCTACGAGCGGATCCACCGGCCGCCGTACGTCAGCGTCACCGTCGCCGTCCCGGACGAGGCCGCGCTCGGGCGGACCCGCGCGGCGGTCGGCGAGGTCCTCGCACCGGACAAGGCCGGGTCGGCGGCGATCCAGCAGGCGAAGGTACAGGTCAAGGCACCGAGGTTCCAGCTCGACGCGGACCTCGACATCTGTGCCACGCCGCAGTGCTCGTGGGCGGTGACCGTCACGAACACCGGCACCGCACCCGGCGACGCCACGGTGGTCGCCACGGTCGAGCCCGGCATGGCCACGAGAACGATCCACCTCGGCGTCGTCGCACCCGGTGCCCGGATCGCCACCCCGGCGATGCCGTTCAAGAATCCGGCGCCCGGCCAGAACAGCGAGGTCCGGGTGCGCTACTCGGCGCAGGTGTACTCCCCGGTGCTCGACGGCCCGAGCTCCGCACCCCGGCTGCGGATGCAGTCGCTGCAGCTCGACCCGTCCCGGTCGAGCACCGTCGGCCGGCTCGACCCGTCCCTCCAGGTGCTCACGCTCGGCGCCGCCGACGTGATGACCCGCGGCAAGGCGCGCCTCACCGAGCAGGAGCAGGCGACGGTGACGGCCGCGCTCGAAGCGGCGGTCACCGGCCGGCTGCTGCCCGAGCTCCAGGTGCTCGTCGCGGCCGGTCAGGCGGGACGGCTGGAGAACCCTGCCGACCTCGCCGGACTGCTCGCGGCGACCGCCGACGTGGCCGAGGCGGACCGGGTCGGTGTGCGCCGGACGGTCGAGCTGGCGGCAACCCTGCTCCGCGACGATCCGGCGGTGCACCTGCGGCTCGGCCGGGACCTGCTCGACGTGACGCACCAGCGCGCCTACCGCGTCGCGCCCGTCACCGGCGACGCCCTGGTGGCACCCCTGGGCGAGGCGGCGAATCGGCTCGGCGGCGCGCCGCCCGGCTACGCCCGGGTCGCGGTGCTGCACGGTGAGCCGGCCGGCGTCGCGTACCTGAGCGACCGCAGCCGGCCGGTGCTGTCCGGTGCGCTGTGCCCCGGCGGAAGACCCGCGCTCGACGAACTGGTCGTCGTCAACGGTGCGGGCCGGCATGTGTTCGGCAAGGAGCAGTTCCACGACCTCGACGGCAGCTGCCCCTGAAACGCAGGCGGGGGCACGGCCGGGATGAGTCACCCGCGATCACGCTCATGGCCGGTCGGTGCTCGCTACGCTCGCTTGCGTGCACGTCCCACCCGCCAAGGCACGCCTGCTGGCGGCGGTGCTGCTTGTTGTCGTGGTCGTCGCCGTGAGCAATCCGGATTCCGGTCGTACCGTTCGCTGGGTCAGCAGCGGCAGGACGCATCCGCAGCCGTCGACATCCGCGATGAGCGCATCGTCCGCAGGCGGGGCCTATCTCGCCCGCCTGCCGAAGTTCGACAAGGCTCCGCCCGCACACCCGGTCACCGCCGCCGAGAGCGACGGCGCACCGTGGATCTCGCGGGTGCCCACCGACCAGCCGGTCGCGTTCGTCACCATCGACGACGGCTGGGTCAAGCATCCGGAAGCGGCCGAACTGGTGCGGGAATCGCGCGTGCCGGTGACGCTGTTCCTCGCGGTCAACGCGATCCAGGACAATCCGGCGTACTTCACGACGTTGCAGGACATCGGCGCGGTGATCGAGGCACACACCATCACGCACCCGAAGCTGCGCGGCCAGTCCTACGCCTTCCAGAAACACGAGATCTGCGACGGGGCCGACCAGCTCACCGAGCTGTTCGGACGGCGGCCGACAATGTTCCGTCCGCCGTTCGGCGAGCAGGACTCGACCACGCTCCGCGTGGTGCGCGACTGCGGAATGAAGGCCGCGCTGTTCTGGAAGGAGACGGTCAACCGAGGCCGCGTGCAGTATCAGGAGGCCAGGATCGTCCAGCCGGGTGACGTCATCCTCATGCACTTCCGGGAGCAGTTCGTCGACGACTTCATCGCCGCGCTGGAGGCCATCAAGGCGGCCGGGCTGACCCCGGCCCGGTTGGAGGACTACTTCCCCTGACCCGCCGTGGCGGGGGCCGGACCGCCGGCGCAGCCCAGCTCGACGCACAACGGCGGAAGGGTCTGCGCCAAGGCGGCGCTGGCGAACTGCCAGTTGTGCCCGCCGCCGACGATCAGCAGGTGGGTGGGGATGCCGGCCTCGGCGGTGGCGGCCGCCAGGCGCCGGCTGACGGCGATGTCCCGCGGGTCTCCGGCACCGGCACCGAACCACGCGGTCACGCCGGGATAGCGGCCCGTGCGCAGCAGCCGCATGGGATCGTGCGCCTGCTGCGCCGCGACAGAACCGCCGAACAGGTCGCTCAGGGTGTGTGCCGGGGAGCCGAGGTTCGGCCCGGCGTCGCCACCGAGATCCAGGAAGTGGCGGTAGACGTCGGGGTGCCCGAGGACGAGGTCCAGGGCGCAGGTGCCGCCTTCGGAGAAGCCGACGATGCCCCACCGTGACGGGTCACGCCGAAGGTGCAGCGTGTCCGTGAGGAACGCCGGCACGTCCACGGTGAGATAGGTCTCGGCGTTGCCCTGCGGGCCGTCGACGCATTCGGAGTCGCCGGTGGCGGAGCCGTTGTGGTCGACGACCACCAGCACCGGCGCGATCCCGTGGTGATCCGCGGCGTAGGCATCGTCGGTGGCCTGGCCGTGTCCGGACTTGAGCCAGTTGATCGGGGTGCCGGGTGAGCCGACCAGCATGACCAGCACCGGCAGCTTCTGCCGGTCCGCGCTGAAGTACGCCGGGGGCAGGAACACCACACCCGGGCGGTGCTTGAAGTGTGAGTGGGTGCCGGGCACGTCCAGATCGACGATGATGCCGTGCCGGGGAGGGGCACCATCGGGTGCGGTGCCGGCGCCGAGGAGGTCGTGCGCCTGCCGACCGCCGACGGCGCCGGAGTGGCCCAGCACGTCGCCGAGCTGTGGCCAGATGCCGTAGTGCTGGTCGATCAGCAGGAACGCGCCGGAGAAGGTCAGCGGCACCGCGAGCACGGCGGCCACGTTGCGCCAGGTGCCTGTGTGCCGGAGGACCAGGGGGCATCCGGCGATCGCGGCGATGCCGGCGCCGACCCACACCGCGAACGACGGCGGGTAGGCGTCGGTGATCGTGCCGGTCGCCAGCAGCATGATCGCGATCAGGCCGACAAGCACGGCGACCACCAGCAGCAGGACCGGCAGGGTGCGGGTGATCCATCGGCGTTCCCGGCGCCACCAGGCGGCGATCAGCAGTGCGCCGCCCGCCGCCTCGACGCCGAGGGCCACCGGGTGATCGAGCAGCGGCACGTGGTCCAGCGCCCCGGTCAGGCCCGCCACGGCCAGCGTCACGACGACCAGCAGTGCCGCGGCGGCCCACCCGCGCCGGGCCCGGGCCGGTGGCCCCGTGACGGCGACGGGGAGCTCCAGGACGGGCTCCTGCGACCAGTGGTCCCCCATGTCCCCCTCCGCGCTGCGGTCCGGGCCTCCTGGGCCGGCCCGATGTTGCCGGTCCTGCGCGCCGGGGCCCTGCGGCTGTCGGCACGCTGACCGTCGACCCGCACAAGCGTGGCGCCACTGGTGCGGCCGGGCGACGAACGGAAACGCAACGAAAAACGTATCCGCACGGTCGACCGTCGGCAACAGCAGACCGTGAGCGCCGGGACGTGCCGGCGTGATCGGCGGCGCATCGCCCGCGATCCAACTCCTTCCTAAATCGCCACAAAAAACGCAAATTTATTATCGTCGGATCTGCCGGGAATTAACGTTCCTACCCACCAAACTGCCTATTTCACATTCACACTGAGGATTGCGTTTCCACCCGTCGAATCCGGGAAGCGACGCCACCGCAACCCGCGAACCGCGACCGGAACACCAGGTCGTCATGCACTCCGGCCATCGACGTCGGACGATCAATACCAAGATGAGCGATACAGAGAAAGGCAAGCACAATCGTGAGGTTCACACTCAAGGCCGGCATTTGCGCGGCGGCCACGGCGCTGGCGGTCGGAGCGTTCGCGCCGAGCGCCTCCGCCCATACGACGGGCGAACGGCATTCCAGGACGCCGTTCATCAATCAGTTCAACAAGGTCGACGTCATCGCGTCGACCGTGCCGGCCAACGGCGACGTCAACCCGTACGGCGTCGCCGTGGTGCCACGCAGCAAGGACAAACTGCGGAAGGGTGACGTCCTCGTCAGCAACTTCAACAACGCCGCCAACAAGCAGGGCACCGGCACGACGATCGTGCAGATCAGCCGCACGGGTGACGCCCGCCTGTTCGCCCAGATCGACGCCCGCACGCTGCCCGGCGCGTGCCCCGGCGGGGTCGGGCTGACCACCGCACTCGTGGTCCTGCGCACCGGCTGGGTCATCGTGGGCAGCCTGCCCACCGCGGACGGCACCTCGGCGACGGCCCAGGCGGGCTGCCTGATCGTCCTCGACAGCAAGGGCAAGGTACGGGAGACGTTCTCCGGGCACGGCATCAACGGCCCGTGGGACATGACCGCGGACGACGACGGGGAGTCCGTCAAACTGTTCCTCACGAACGTGCTCAACGGAATCGTCGGTGGCGTGCCCGCCACCACCAAACAGGGAACCGTGCTGCGGCTCGAACTGCGGATCAAGGGCAGCAAGCCGCCGGAGCTGCGCAGGATCACGACCATCGGCTCGGGGTTCACGGAGAAGACCGACCCGGATGCGTTGATCATCGGCCCGACCGGCGTCGGTCTCGGCAGGGACGGGACGCTCTTCGTCGCCGACACCGCCGCCAACCGCATCGCCGCCATCCCGGACGCGGGCAAGCGCAGGACGAGCGCGGGAACCGGGCGGACCGTCACCAAGGACGTGCACCTCTCCGGCCCGCTCGGGCTGGCGATCGCACCCAACGGCAACATCCTCACCGTCAACGGCGGCGACGGGAACATCGTCGAGACCGATCCGTGCCGGGGCAAGCAGGTCGCGTTCCGCACCTTGGACAAGCTCGGCGCCGGCGCCCTGTTCGGGCTCGCCGTCGCACCGGACAACCGGGGCGTCTACTTCGTAGATGACACCAACAACCAGCTCGACCTGCTCCACTGACGCGCGGAGGGGCCGGTGCGCGCATCGGGCACCGGCCCGCCGCTACGGACGCGTTGCGGTGATCTGGCGCAGGATGGCGGGGTCGGTGATCCGGTCGTCGGCGGCCAGGAGCAGTGCCGGCGCGCTCTTCCCACCGGTCGTCGGTGCCGATTGAGGTCACGCCGGCGAACAGGTCCAGGTCACGCATCGCCTCGCTGAAGATCCGCGGCGGCACCTCACTGGTCCATGTCGACGTCGTCGAGGAAGCGGAGCAGGCCGGTCAGCACCCGGACGCAGCCGTCGAGGTCGGCGACGGTGAGGTCGGCGCCGGCCTCGCGCAGCACGGCGCGCTCGCGGTTGATCACCGCCGTGATGACGGCCCGGCCCTCGCCGGTCAGCCGGATGAGCGAGGACTTCTTGTGCGCCGGGTTCGGGATGCTCTCGACGAGGCCCCGCGCGGCCGCCTCGTTGACCATCCGCTGCACGAACTGGCGGCTCAGTGCCTGGTCCCGGCCCATCTGCGGCACGGTCATCGGGCTGTGCTCGCGGAGCATGTTCAGCACGGCGCGCACGCCGACCGACAGCCCTTCGCTGGGCACGTCGTGCTCCACTCTGCGCTGCGCGCGCCGGTACAGCGGGCCGACCAGGTCGAACACCTCGGCGAGCCGGTCCGCCGGATCTGAAGACGTCACCACATCATCATGACACCTAGGTTGTCATATTGGCGAAAAGATGACACCTTGGTTGTCATGAAGGATCTGTTCTGGCTCGACACCGGCGCCGGCCGGCCCCTCGTCCTGCTGCACGGCGGCTTCCTCGACCACGCCATGTGGGACGACCAGGTGCCGGCCTTCGCCCCGCACCACCGGGTCATCGCGCCCGACGCCCGCGGCCACGGCCGGTCAGCCAACGCCACCGCGCCGTTCCGCTCCGCCGACGACGTCGCCGGGCTGCTGCGCCACCTCGACACCGGTCCGGCGGTCCTCGTCGGGGTGTCCATGGGCGCGGCCACGGCCGTCGACACGGCCCTGGAGCACCCGGAGCTGGTCAGCGCGGTGGTGGTCAGCGGCGCCGGAACCAGCGAGCCGTACTTCGCCGATCCCTGGCTCACCCGCACCCAGGCGGCCTGGCACGCCGCGATGGCGGCCGGCGACCTGGACGCCTCCGTCGAGGCGTTCACGCTCCTCGCCACGGGCCCGCACCGCTCCCTCGACGACCTCGATCCGGAGGTCGTAGGGCGCCTGCGCGCGATGGCCCGGAGCACGATGTCCAAGCACAGCGCCGGCGAGCCCAACTGGCTCGTCCCGGTGACCGACACCTGGGCCAGGATCTCGAAGATCGACGTGCCCGTGCTGGCCGTCAACGGCGCGATCGACTCGCCCGACCACATCGGCATGGCCGAGCGGCTGGCCGCGGCCGTGCCCGGCGGCAGCACGGCGACGGTCGACGGCACCGGCCACTACCCCAACATGGAGCGCCCGGACGCCTACAACAACGTCCTCGCCGACTTCCTGCGCACCCTGTGACCCACGTGGAGCACCCGGCTCGATCCCGACGGGCACCGCCGCGCCGGGTGAAATGATCCGGCGCGTGCCGCACATGTGGACGGTGTCGGGCGCGTTCGCCCGGCACCGACCCACAGACCTAGGAGCCACGCTTGGCACGCGCCGCACCCTCGTCACCCGGCGATGACCCCGCCGCACGCTTCGAGCGCCTGTACCGCGCCTGCTACACCGATCTGCTCGGTTACGCCCTGCGCCGCACCGACCGGCCGGAGGCCGCCGCCGACGTGGTCGCCGACGCCTTCCTGGTCGCCTGGCGCAGGATCGACGACATCCCGGCGGACCAGGCACGCCCCTGGCTGTTCGGGGTGGCGCGCAAGGTGATGGCGAACCATCACCGGGCCGACCGGCGGTCGGCGGATCTCGCCGCGCGCCTGCGCCAGGAACTGACGCAGGTCACCACCGTCGAGCCGGAGGTGCCGGAGGAGGTCGGCCGGGCGTTCCGTGCCCTGCCGGACGCCGATCGGGAACTGCTGCGCCTCGTGGCGTGGGAAGGGCTCACGGCGGACGAGCTGGCTGTCGCGCTCGACTGCACGGTGAACGCCGCCCGCATCCGGCTGCACCGTGCCCGACGCCGGTTCGCCGCGGCGCTCCGCGAACCGTCACTCAACAGGTGATCGAGGAGATACCCATGACCGACACCGACGACCGGCAGGATCACCTGATCCGGTTGCTCGTTCCCACCCATCACGTCCCGCCCTCGACGCAGGGCCCGTCCGGCGAGGCGGCCACCGCGCTGCTGGAGGGCATCCTGCGCGCGGAGGCGGCTCCCACGCGTCACGGCAGGCAGGTGTCCTGGTTCGCTCGGCACCGCCGGCTGGCCGTCGCGGTGCCCACCGTCGCCGCGGCCGCCGTGCTCGCGTTCGGCGTCAGCGCCGCGCTCCCCACCGGCTCGGGACCGGTCGGCCCGGCCCCGGCGCAGGCGTTGCAGATCACCGAGGACGGTGGCTACATCGTCATCAGGATCAAGGACCCGGTCGCCGACCCGCGGCGCTACCGGGAGGAACTCGCCCGGCACCACCTCGACATCGACCTGAGCCTGGCGCCGGCCGCGCCCGACCATGTCGGCAGAGTCATCTTCGCGGAGGTGGGCGACATCGGCGACGGTCCGGACCTCGAGTGGATCGAGGCACCCGGGAACTGCACCGCCAACGGCAACTGCTCGGCCGGCATCAAGGTGCCGGTGACCTTCACGTCGTACGCGAAGATCGTCATCGGCCGGACCGCGCTGCCCGGCGAGGAGATCGAGGGCGGCTAGCCGGAGGAGAACGCGCAGGCGCGGACAATGGTCGGCAAGACCGTGGCGGAGGCGAAGCGGATCCTCGCGTCGAGCGGCCGGACCGCGAGCTACCGCGTCGGCCGGGAGTCGACCGAGCCGCCCGGCGGCGCGGTGCCCGACACCTGGATCGTGTACAGCTCCGCGCCGCTGCCCGGCAAGGTCGTCGCGCTGTGGGTGTCCGCGGACGGCAAGGCGCCGGCGCCGCGCAGGCCCGGCCCCGGCGCGTCCGGTTACTGGCAGGTCCAGCCCACGACGTCCCACAGCGGCACCCCGTGACGGCAGGGCGCCGGCACCGGGGACCGCCCCGGCGCCGGCGCCGGCCGGCTCAGGCCTCCAGCAACCACCACGCGACGGGCACCCCACCGCTCGGCGCCTTGGCGTTCAGGTGCAGGCTGAGCTGCCCGGACGCCTGGTCCGGCACCGCCGCCTTGACCCACACCGCGGTGTTGCGCTGCGCGACCGCGAGAGCGTGCGTCGAGCCGAAGATGTGCAGGCCGCTCACCGTGACGCTGGTCGCGCCGGCTGGCACGGTCGCCACGCCGCTGCGGGTGAAGTGCACCTGCCCGCGCACGTCGAGGGCGGTCTTGCTGAACTCGTCGGGCGCGCTGGCGACGACGCCGACCCCGCCGGGGCCGGTGGCGGTGCCGACGACGCCGAAGCCGATGTCGCTGCGCCCGATAACGCCGTTGCCGTTGGACGAGAAGCCGACGACACCCGCGTCGAACCCGTTCGCGTCGACACCCACCTCGGCGTTCGCCTTGACCGCGACGCTGCCGCCGCCGCTGCTGCCGACGGTGTTGCGGACGTCGAGCGTCGCGCCCGTCAGGTTCGAGCGCAGAATGGTGCTGGTCGTACCGGCATTGTTGTCCGCGCCCTGGACGACCGGGTCGCCCGGGGCCGCCGCGGCGGGGCTGCCGCCCGTGACCGCCGCGGCGACGGCCGCCGCTCCGCCGGCGCCGAGCCCGGCGAGCATTCCCCTGCGGCTCACGTGCTGTTTCCTGTTGTCCTGGTGCATGACCGTCCTCCCCCTGGTCGAAGTCATGTGACCAGCCCAGCCTGCCGCCTCCGGCTCCGCCGTGGTGGCCTCGATCTGTCAAGAACGCCACTGGATACTGGTTGCGATGTCACGGTTACGAATTGCACCAGACTCGGACCCGGACAGTGCCCTGACCGGAAAAACCCGGGCAGACTGCAGTCATGCGCCGAAACGAAGCTCGTCGATCAGTTCTCGTCGCCGCCCGCCTCGCTCTCGCCGCCTGCCTCGCCGTGACCAGCGCCTGCACGCCCGACGGCGGCCGGCGGGACGAGAGCGCCGAGGTGCCCTCCTACGCAAAACCACCCTCCCGCTTCGCCGACGTGCTGAGCCAGTCCGGCGACCGCGCGATCAAGGCCGACCGGCACAGCCTGGCGCTGAGCGCGCGCTCGACATCGGCACGGGTCACCGACGACCTCGGCCAGGGCGCCGTCCTGCGCGACGGCAACGTCAAGGTCACCGCGCACAGCGGCGGACCGGGCAGCGGCCGGACCGCGGCGAAGGGGGTCGTCGTCTTCCGCGACGCCGCGGCCGGCACCGACGTCGCCCAGCAGGTCGTCGCCCCGGAGGCGGTGCGGATCTTCTACGTCGCCAAGGGCCCCGGCGCGCCCACCTCGTTCGACACCACGGTCACCGGGGCCACGGTGAGCGCCGCGCACGGCGGGGTGGTGCTCAAGGCCGGCGGCAGGACGGTCGGCGCGATCCCCCCGCCGTGGGCGTACGACGCCACGGGCCGGCTCGTCCCGGCGCGCTACGAGGTCCACGGCTCGACCGTGCGGCTCGTCGTCGAGCACCGCGGCGCCGGCATCACCTACCCGGTTGTCGCCGACCCGCTGCTCACCGTCGGCCCGGGCGGCCGGCTCATCGGCGCGCAACTGCTCGGCGGCGTCTTCGAATACGCGGCGGTCGCGGCGATCACCTGGGGCGTCGTGAAGTTCGACGCCAACGGCTGCCTGACGCTGAGCACGTTTCTGTCCTGCGCCCTGCACCCGCTCGAACACGACTGGGGCAACCCGGCGCTGCCGAAGGCGCCACAGGTCGACGCCAAGATGCCCGGCCTCGTGGGCGTCCGGCTGCCGGACGCCCGGCAGAAGCTCAACACGCTAGGGCTGCGCAACATCAAACTCGTCGACGACACCGGCCAGGGCCGCACCGTCCTGGAGCCGAAGAACTGGGTCGTGGCGGCGCAGTCCCCCGCCGAGGGTACGACGGTGCACGCCAACACGGAGCTGACCCTGCGCGTCCGCAAGCCGTCCGACGGCGCGGGCACGAGCGGCACCGTGCCCGGCGTCGTGTGCATGAACCTCCAGGAGGCCCAGGACAAACTCCGCGCCGCCGGCTACCGGACCGGCTCACGGGACCACACCGGCAAGCACCGCCGCCAGCTCGTCGACCGCAACTGGCTGGTCGTGCGGCAGGAGCCGGCGGCGGGCACGACGGCACCGCCGGGCACCCAGGTCGTCATGGAGGTGGTCAAGTACGGCGAGCCGACCGGCGCCTCCGGCTGCGGGAGCTGACCGCGACCAGGGGATACTGGTCGGCGTGGTGATCTCGGTGTTGATCTTCGACTTTGACGGCCTGCTCATGGACACCGAGACCACGCTGTTCGAGTGCTGGCGGTACGAGTGGCGCCAGCACGGCCTCGAGCTGGACCCGGCCCGTTTCTTCGCCGACCACGGCGGCGACGTCACCGAGCAGCGTTATGCCGAACTCGCCCGCGCCGTCGGCCCCGGCTACGACCGCGCCGCCAGCCATGCGCGCCGCATCGCGTACCGCGAAGAGCTGCACGCGACGCTCGGCCCCGCTCCCGGCATCAGCGAGTGGTTCGCCGAGGCGGCCGGGCTCGGGCTGCGGCTCGCCGTGGCGTCCAGCTCCCCCACCCACTGGGTGCACGGGCACCTGACCCGGGCCGGGCTGCTGTCGCGGTTCGAGGTGGTCGCGTGCGGCGACGAGGTGACCGGGCACAAGCCCGACCCGGCGGTCTACCTCCTGGCCCTGCGCCGCCTCGGGATCGCGCCGGAGGCGGCGGTCGCGTTCGAGGACACCCCGCACGGTGTCGCCGCGGCCAGGGCGGCAGGGCTGCGCTGTGTCGCGGTCCCCAACCCGTACGCCGCCCGGGACCGCTTCGGCGCGGCGGACATGGTGCTGCGCAGCGCGGCCACGACCACCCTCACCCGCCTGCTCGGCGAGCTGGCGGCGCCGAGCCCCGCCGCGGGACGCCGGTAGGAGCGGTCAGGTGCGGCGGCCGGGAACGGCCGCCGGTGTCGGTCGCCGGTCACCTTCCGCGAGCCGGTCGCGGCCCTCGAGCTTCGCGGTGTAGAGCGCCCGGTCCGCGGCGGCGAGCAGCGCCTCCGCGTCGGTCGTGCCGGAGGTCGTGGCAGCGAGGCCGATGCTCAGTGTCGGCAATCCGTCGGGCACGCCGGTGATCCGGCTCACGAGGTCGCGCAGTGCCGCCGCGTGTCGCCTGGCGCGGGCGGTGTCGCCGCGGACCACCATCGCGAACTCGTCGCCGCCGAGCCGGGCGACGGTGTCGGCCGCCCCGGCGACCTCGCGCAGCGCCGTGGCGACGGAGACGAGCACGGCGTCACCCGCCGCGTGTCCCCAGGTGTCGTTGATCGTCTTGAAATGGTCGACGTCGACGAGGAGGAGGCAGTGCGCGGCGCCGGAGCGCCGGGTCGTGTCCAGTGCCAGGGCGAGATCCCGGTTGAACGCCCTGCGGTTGGGCAGGCCGGTGAGCGGATCGGTCATCGCCTGGAGTTCGAGCGTCGCGACCAGCGCGTCCGCCCGCTTGCGGAGCTTGGTGACGACGAGCGTCGCCACGCAGTAGGCCGTGACGAGCGCGGCGGCGTCGGTGGCGCCGACGCTGACCGGCTGCAGCGTGAGCGTGACCGCGGTGTCGGTGAGGCTCGTCGCGCCGAGCATGAGATAGGCGAGGCCGTACCGCAGGAACGTCGCCGAGTACAGCAGTGGCCAGAGGTAGTACAGGTGGGCACTGACGCTGACGTCGCGGGTCGTGAGGTTGAGGAACCCGATGAGCACGATCGCGATCAGCGGCGCGGCGATCCAGAACGACGCCGGCACCCGGTGCGGCGCCAGCCGGCAGACCGCGCCGACGAAGACCATGGCCCCGGCGGTCGCCGTCGTGGCGAGCACCCCGGCCGTGGTACCGCCGGCGAACCCGGGGACGAGCAGCCCGCAGGCGCCGACGACGGACCCGCCGACGATCAGGAAGTAGGCCACCGACCGGGCAGCCGCCGGCTTGTCGCGGACAGGGATCAGCGATCCACGCGTTGACCTCCGTAGCGCACGGGCCGACTCCTGCAACACCTCCTCATCTTCGGCGGCCGGTGGCGGCATCTGAGCAGAACACCACCTGACGGTCCGTGCCCGGGAGGCCCCACCGGCGCGGTAGGGCTGCCCCCACCCGGGGTCGGCGGGTCCACGGGATCGATCCGCACGGACGCGCTCCATAGCGTTCGAGCCATGAACTCCAGGGAGAACGTCACCGGCATCGCGGCGCGGTTCGCCGTGTGGAGCGCGCGGCACCGCACGCTCGCCATCCTCGGATGGCTGGTGTTTGTCGTCGGCGTCACCGTCCTCGCCGGGCGGGTCGGCACCGTCGAGGCGAACGGCTTCGACTTCGGCCACGGCGAGTCCGGCCGCGCCGACCGGATCGTCGAGCAGGCCGGCTTCCCCACACGGGGCGCCGGCGAGATGGTCGTCGTGACCTCTCGCACAGGCACGGTGGACAGCCCGGAGATGCAGGCGGCGATCGCCGAGGTGACCACCGCCGTGCAGGCCACCGGCGCCACCGATCCGGTGAGCCCGCCGCTGCCGGCCGAGGACGGGCGGTCGGCGCTGCTCTCCTTCACCATGCGGGGCGACCCGGAGACCGCCAAGGACCGGGTCGGCCCGGTCCTCGACGCCGTCGCCGCGGTCCAGCGGGCGCATCCGCAGCTGTACATCGCCCAGGCCGGCGACGCCAGCGGCGACAAGCTCATCGGCGACGACCTCGACGCCGGCCTGAGCCGCCTGTCGATGCTCTCCATCCCGGTCACGATCGGCATCCTGCTCGTCGCCTTCGGCGCGATCGTCGCGGCGCTGCTGCCGGTCGGGCTCGCCGTCACCGCCGTCGTCGGCGCGATCGGGCTGCTGGGCTTCGCCAGCCACCTGGCGCCGACCGTTGACACCACGATGCACGTCATGCTGCTCGTCGGGCTCGCCGTGGGCGTCGACTACTGCCTGTTCTACATCCGCCGGGAACGCGACGAGCGCCGCAACGGCGCCGATCCGCACCGGGCGCTGGTCGTCGCGGCGCAGACCTCCGGGCGGTCGGTCTGGATCTCCGGGCTGACGGTCATCGTCGCGATGGCGGGCATGTTCTTCACCCGCGACACCACGTTCGTCAGCTTCGCCGTCGGCACGATCCTGGTCGTCGCGACCGCCGTGCTCGGCTCCCTGACGGTCCTGCCGGCGCTGCTGTCGGCGCTCGGCGACCGCGTCGACCTGGGCCGCATCCCCGGCCTGTACCGCAAGCGGTCCGACGGCCGGGTGTGGAGCGCCTTCCTGCGGCTCGTCCTGCGCCGCCCGCTGATCTCGGCGGTACTCGCGGTCGCGGCCCTCGGCGCGCTCGCCGCGCCCGCGCTGGACCTGCGCACGAAGGCCGAAGGCATCGAGGACCTGTCGCCGAGCGCGCCGATCACGCAGGCGTTCCTGGCGATCCAGGCGGCGTTCCCGGGCGGCGCCTCACCGGCCGAGGTCGTGGTTCAGGCGCCGCGGGTCAGCGGCCCGGAGTGGGACGGTGCGCTGGCGGCGTTCAAGGAGCGGGCCCTGGCGACGGGGCAACTCCACGAGCCGATCACGGTCGAGGTCAACCCGGCCGGCACCGTCGCCGTCGTGAGCGTCGGACTGTCCGGATCCGGCAGTGACCGGGCGTCGGAGGAGGCCCTGGCGACGCTGCGGGGCACGGTGCTGCCGGCGACCCTCGGCACGCTGCCCGGCGCCTGGGTCGGCGTCACCGGTGAGACCGCCGGCTCCAAGGACTTCAACGACCAGCTCGCGGACTCCATGCCGCTGGTCTTCGGCTTCGTTCTCGGCCTGGCGTTCCTGCTCCTGCTGGTGTCGTTCCGGTCCGTCGTCGTCGCCGTCACGGGCATGGTGCTCAACCTGTTGTCCGTCGCCGCGGCCTACGGCATGCTCGTCTACGTCTTCCAGTACGGCCACTTCGAGTCGCTGCTCGACTTCCGCGCCGCCGACGGCGTCACCAACTGGATGCCGCTGTTCCTGTTCGTCATCCTGTTCGGCCTGTCGATGGACTACCACGTCTTCGTCCTCAGCCGCATCCGGGAGGGCCACGACCGCGGGCTGCCGACCCGGCAGGCGGTCGTCCAGGGCATCACCGGCACCGCCGGGGTCATCACCAGCGCGGCCGTGGTGATGGTGGCGGTGTTCGCGCTCTTCGCCACGCTGCCGATCGCCTCCACCAAGCAGCTCGGCGTCGGGCTCGCCGCGGCCGTGCTGCTCGACGCGACGATCGTCCGCGCGGTGCTGCTGCCGGCCGTCATGGCCCTGCTCGGTGAGAAGAACTGGTGGCTGCCGCGCTGGCTGGGCTGGCTCCCGCGGGTCTCGCACGAGCTACCCGCCGCGCCGCGGGAGGAGCGCACGCTGGCGACCGCCGGACGGTGACCACGCCCCGCCGGCCGTCCACAGTGGTCTCACCCGCCCCGGGGGACGACCGGGCGCTGGTGACGGCCGGACGGCGACCGCACGCCGCCCGCCGGCGCCGAGACGACCGACACGGTGGGCACGGCCGGGGCACCCGCTCCGGCCGAGCCCGCGCGGTGCAGCTTGTGCCAGCGCAGCCGGGCCCCGGTGAGTGCGGTGCCGAGCGACTGGATGAGGACGAGGTACATCAGCTGCCGGTACACGAACTGCTGCAGCGGCAGCACCCACAGGGGGCGCAGCTTCTCCCGGTCCAGCCGGAACGCGACGACGGCGGTGAGCACCTGCATCGCGAACATCGCCAGCCAGGCCGCGGTCGTGACCCGCCAGCTCGCCAGGAATAGGCCGTAGACGAAGAGGATGTCGACGAGCGGGGCGAGCAGCGGCAGCACGATGCTGAAGAGCGCGACGAAGGGCAGGCCGACGCGGCCGAACCGCCCCGACGGCCCGCGGTCCACCAGCGACCGCCGGTGTTTCCACATCGCCTGCATCGTCCCGTAGCTCCAGCGGTACCGCTGCAACCACAACTGCCGCAGGGTGCCCGGCGCCTCCGTCCACGCCCGCGCCCGCTCCTCGTAGACGACGTGCCAGCCGACGCGGTTCAGCGCCATGGTGGCGTCGGTGTCCTCGGCGAGGGTCCGGTCGCTGATGCCCCCGATGTCCTGCAGCGCCTCGCGCCGGAACGCGCCGATCGCGCCCGGGATCGTCGGCATGCACCGCAGGATGTCGTACACCCGCCGGTCGAGGTTGAAGCCGATCACGTACTCGATGTGCTGCCACCGCGCGACGATCGAACCCCGGTTGCCGACCTTGACGTTGCCCGCCACGGCGCCGACGGACGGATCGGCGAACGGCTGCACCAGGTGCCGGACCGCATCGGGCTCGAACACGGTGTCCCCGTCGACCATCACGATCAGGTCATGCCCGGCCAGGGCGACCCCGACGTTGAGCGCCTTCGGCTTGCCGCCGTTGGGGACGCGCACGACCCGCACGTCCGGCAGGCCGAGCGCCTCGACCAGCTCCGCGGTGTTGTCGGTCGAACCGTCGTCGACGACCACCACCTCGATCCCGCCCGGATGATCACCCCCGGCAAGGGACCGGACAGCGGCCTCGATGCCCTCCTTCTCGTTGTAGGCCGGCACGATCACGGAAACCGGCAACTCCACCGGCGGACCCCACCGCCAGCTCTCGGCCCGGCGCCGCCGCGCGTGCCGACCGGCGAGCAGGAAGAGGACGACGGTACGGGCGATCGTCAGCACCCCGACGACCAGGAGGAGCACCCGCAGCGTGTCCACCAGCCAGCCGGCGAGCGTCACGGCGGTGACCAGCGCGAGCGCCCGCCGCCGGTCGACCGTGCCCGCCGGGGTGTCGACCACGGCCTTCTGCCCGGCGAGGGCCTTCTCCAGGCCCTGCGAGACCGTGGTGAAGGTGTAGCCGCGCGCCCGCATCAACGGGATGAACCGGTCGAGCGCGGCGGCGGTCTGGGCGCGGTCGCCGCCGGCGTCGTGCATGAGCACGATCGAGCCCTCGTCACCGCCGGGGGTCGAGGTGCGGACGATCGTGTCGGTGCCCGGGTTCTTCCAGTCCTGGCTGTCGACGTCGATCAGGACCGAGAGGAAGCCGAGGGCGCCGGCCTCGCGGATCAGCGGCCAGTCGGCGTCGTCGACGGCGCGCGTGCCGGACGAGTACGGCAGGCGCAGCAGCGCCGGCTTGCGACCGGTGACGCGGGCGACGGCGAGCTGGGTCTGGGAGTACTCCAGCTCGCGCTGCCACCGCGGCAGCCGGTCCAGGTGCGGGTGGGTGAAGCTGTGGACGCCGATCTCGTCACCGCCGCGGGCGAGCGCGGCGACGAGGTCCGGGTGCCTGGCCACCTGGGCGCCGACGACGAAGAAGGTGGCGTTGACGCGGTGGCGGCGCAGCACTTCCATGACACGCGGTGTCCACCGGGGATCCGGGCCGTCGTCGAAGGTGAGCGCGATCGTCCTGGTCGGCAGTCTGTACGTGCGGAGCCCGCCGTTGCGGGTGTCGATGATCGGTCCGCCCCCGGTGACCTCCGCCGGCACGCCGGTCCGCTGCCCCACGCCCGCGGTGTGGTCGGGATGGAACTCGGCGCTGACGTATCCGTCGACGACCAGCGCGCCGACGAGCACGCCGAGCAGGACCACCCCGAAGACCAACCGGCTGAACGACCACCGCTTCCGCGCCCCGGTCACGGAAGGCTCACGACGCCCATGGTGCTGGTGCTCGGTGATGCGCCCGGTGTGCTCGGTGTCGTGCTCGCCGTCGGTGTCTCGCTCGGCCCGGGCGACCGTGGGCCGGTCCGCGACGGGCTCGCCGACGCTGACGGCTGATCGGTGGCCGGCGCGCTGACCGCGGGACTGCGGGACACCGCCACGGGCGGGCCGGGCGCGACGCTGTTGCGGACCGGCCGGGCGCCGGTGGTCCGCTTGGCCGGGCCGCCGGACCGGCCGGCCACGGGCACACTCGGTTTCGGCGGCGTCGCGGACGCCGACCTCGCCGGCTCCGGTAACGGCACCGGTTGCTGCGGATCCGGCGGCCCACCGGCGAGTGTCACGGCGGCCAGCACGAGCACCGCATAGGTCAACGTCGCCGCGCCCACCATGTTGAAGAGGAATCGGAGTCGCCGTCCACGACGGCCGGTGGTGTCGACGAACACGGGCGCATACGCATCACCGCCAGCGATGATGCCGGTCACCCCGTCGACCTGTGGGGCTTCGACGGACACGGCGAAAGCATAGGTTCGTCCCCCGGCCACGGCCGGTCGTTACGCTCGGTCGCAGCCGAATCTCCCACCGCCGTCACATGACGCTCCCGGCCGGCGTCACTCGGACCGTCATCACCGAGCGGCCCACGCCGGTCAGTCCGGCGCCCGCCGCCGGGTCCGGCGAAAGCGCCTCACGAGCCGTTCATGACCGCGGCGAGGCGGCGGGCGGCCTCGGCCAGGCGGGTGCGGCCCGGCTTCGCGGCGAGCGGCGCCAGGCCCGGCAGATCGGCGGTGTGCCGCCCGGTGCGGGCGGCGTCGGCGGCGAGGGCGACGAGGTCGGCCAGGCCCGGGCGCGGGCCGGCGGCCAGCAGGGCCGGCAGCGCCGCTGACGTCACCTGCCAGACCGCGTCGTGGGCGCCGGCCTTGAGGGCGTCGGTGAGCGGGCGGAGGGTCCGCTGGAGGACGATCCGGTCGGCGACGGCGAGCTCGGCCAGCTCGGTCCCGATGCCGGTGCTGTCCCAGTCCGGCCGGGCGGCCAGGGTGATGAGCGCGTCGCCGGCCGCCAGGCGTGCGGTCTCCCGGTGGTTCGCCAGCGCGTACGCCATCGTCAGGGCCATCGCCGGGCCGGGCGGGCCGTCGGCGGCCGCGAGGCCTTCGAGGACACCGGCGCCGAGCGTGCCGTTGTCGACCCCGGCGGCGACGTAGGCCTGGACGTGCGCGGCGGCCACCTCGCGGTGCGACGGCGTCACCATCGGCCACAGCTCCAGCCCGGGCATGCTCCACCCGACTCTGGCCCGCTCGGCGGCGGTGCGCGGGTCGGCGAGCCCGGCAGGCAGGCCCGCCGGGTCGAGCATCGCGAGCCGGCCGATGAAGCGGTACGACTGCTGCGGCACGGCCACGACCCAGGTCCGCGGCTCGGCGACGCCGGCCAGCCAGGCCGCGAACCGGCGACCGGCCGGCGACGTGAGGCGCGCCGCGGCCGTGTGGACAGCAACGTCGACCTCGCGGGGCAGGCGCAACAGGGCCTGGGTCAGGTCCAGGTCGCCGGGCTGCCGGCCGTCGCGCTCGGCCTGCTGGAGCAGCCCGAGCACCCGGGCGGGATCGACGTGCCCGACGACCGTCGCGGGCGTCGCCAGCAGCGCCGGCGGCGGGTCGCGCATCAGCTGCACGGCCAGCTCGAGTGCCCGGTCCTCGATGAACTCGGCCAGCGGATGGTCCGAGGGTGTCCGGGACGGCGCCCACGGGCCGGCGACGGCGCCGATCAGGTTTCGCCACTGGGGCACCCACTGGGGCACCAGCGGCCGCAGCACCCGCGCGGCGGCGGCGCGGTCGCCGTTGGCCGCGCGCACCAGCCCGTCGAGGATCAGTTCGTACCGGACCGGATCGTCGTCGTCCCTCCGCAGCGTCGTCGCCAGTTCACCGGCGAGCGCACCCAGATCCAGCGGCGGCGGCATCCCGGCCGGCAGGTCGGCGACGAGGACCGGAACGGGCGCCGCCGCAGGCGTCATGCCGAACCACGCGCCGAGCCGCTGGGCGACCGCGCCGTCGAGCGCCGGCACCTCGGCCTTCAGCCGCTCGCGGGTCGCCGCCGACAGGCCGGCCAGGCGCGGCTCGACGAGGTCGAGGGTCTGTTCGGCGAGCTCGGGCACCGGATGGTGCAGCCCGACGACGAGCCCGTCGACGACGTCGTCGAGCGGCAGCGGGCGCAGCCAGGCGAGATGGGCGCGGACCAGCTTCTTCTCCGGCCGGGAGAGCAGGCTCAGCGTGATCTCCGCCAGGGTCGCCGCATCCAGCGGTGACTCCCGGTGCAGCTGCTGCAGGGAGGTGTACGCGAAGCCGGCGACCGTCGACAGCGGCGCGGTCAGCAGGCCGGTCAGCTCCTGCCGGTGACCGGCCAGCTCGCCGGTGCCCGGTCCCAGCTGTTTGAGCAGCGCGAGGTACGGCTGCAGCACCCCCGTCCGCCCGCCGGCGCGGAGACGGCGCAGGCAGCCCCCGATGAGCGCCGGGCGGTCGACGCGCCCGCTCGCGGCCAGCTCCACCAGCGCCGGAGGCCAGTCGCGGGCCGCCACATCACTGGAGAACACCGCGGCGACCCGGTCGTCGTCGAAGAGGTACGGCAGCACGTGGTCGAGCCACGGGTCGGCCGCCAGGACCGCGGCGAGCTGCGGTCCGCGCCACATCGCCACGTACTGCGCGACGGCGCCGGGCGTGTCCGGCGGTCCGGTGCCCACGGCCCGCATGAGTGCCTCGGTGAACGGCCAGGAGCTGGACCGGATGCGGGCCCGGGCGCGGCGCACCATGCCCCGGGCGAGGGTGGCGCACCAGTCCGTACCGCGCACGCGGAGCAGGCCGGGCACCATCTCGGGCAGCACGTTCAGCGACGGACCCTGACTCCAGGGCCGGTGCAGCAGCCTGACGGCGTCGGTGGCCCTCGGCGTGCACGCGACGGTCGCCATCGACCGGGCCGCGTGCCGCAGTTCGTTGCGCCGCCGGGCCTCCTCCTGCGCCTGCCGCCGCAGATGCCACAGCTCGGAGCTGCGGTGCTGTTCGCGCTGGCGCAGCTGCCGCTCGGCGAGCCACACGCGGAGCTCCTCGATGTCGCTGGGTGGCTCTCCGTCCCCGCCCCAGACGACAAACGAGAAGCTGCCCGTGGCCGGGATCTCGGGGAGGGGCTCCAGCGCATCCTGCCACGTGCCGCCCGGCCCCGTTCGCCGAGGAGGGCGTGCCGCACCGCTGAACCGCACGGCCCGGCTGTCGGAATGACGACGATCGCGCGTCGCAGACGGCGTTTTCGTTGACTGCGGCCGATACCTTGATCCGCGCTTGCGGCGGGGGTTCCACGGACCGCGCCGGTCGTACCACCGAGGAGGAATCGCATGAAGCGCCTGGCGCTTTCGACATTGTTGGCCACCACGCTGGGTCTCGCCCTTGCCGGCTGCGGTGAGAAGGCGGAGGAGCCGCCGGCCGCGCAGCCGCCGGCCGTCCAGCCCTCGACCGCACAGAGCTCGGCCGGCAGTGCGTACCCGAAGACCGACGACGGCGCCAAGAAGCTGCTGGAGGCGCTCCGCACGGGCAAGGACCCGGCGCTCGTCCAGCAGCTGAAGCCGGCGACCGAGGACTACAAGGCCGTGTTCGAGGGTGACGCCGCGACCAAGGCGGAGAAGTTCTACACGTCGAAGCTGTGGAACGGTGACGAGATCAAGCTCGCCGGAAAGCCGGAGCAGACCGAGCTGAAGGTCTTCAAGGCCACGTCGGAGGAGATCCGGGCGTGGGGGCCGAAGGTCGCGGCGGACTTCCCGGGCGGCTACCGGCAGCTGGGCACGCACCTGAAGCCGGGGCTGACGCTGTACCGGTGGAAGTACACCGAGCCGGGCGACGACACGGGTCTCGCGTTCGAGGGCCTCGTGAACGTCAACGGCCACTGGGTGTGGATGCCGAAGGCCTGGCAGGCGCTGGAGTCCTGATCCCGGGTCCGGCCCGGCTCGCGGCGACCGCGCGAGCCGGGCCGTGATCTAGGCTGCGGGCATGGATGCGCCGCCGGCAGAACTGATCACCGAGGCGTTCGGGCTGGCGCGGCCGGTCGGCGGGCTGGTCCCGTTCGCGTTCGGTACGTCGCAGACGTGGTCCCTCGACACCCGCGACGGACGGGTCCTCGTCAAGCAGGTCGACGCCCGGGACTGGCGGGACGACTTCGCGCTCGCGATGGACTTCGAGCGACGGGTACTGGAAGCGGGCATCAGCATGGCGCGCCCGCTCGCACCGGCGGTCGGCTTCGCGGTCGAGGCCGCCGATGGCGGGCTGCTGCGCGCCTACGAATGGGTCGACGGCCGCGCGCTCGCCGACACCGACGAGGTCGCCGACTGGCTCGGCGGCACGCTCGCGCGGCTGCACGGCATCGAGCGCACCGGCCGCGCCGGGCCCGAATGGTACCGGCTGAACGACGAACAACAGTGGCACGCATGGCTGGTGGAGGGCGAGCGGCAACGCCGCCTGTGGGCACCGGTCCTGCGCCGGCACCTGCCGGACGTCCTCGCCGCCGCCGCGTGGGTCGAGCGCGGCTTCGACGGCGCGGCCGACCACGTCATGACCCACCGGGACGTCGAGCCCTGGAACGTGCTGATGACCGGCGCCGGGCCGGTGCTGGTCGACTGGGACGGCGCCGGGCCGGACAGCGCACGGCTGGAGGTCGTCCACGCGGCGATCGTGTTCGCGCAGCGTGGCCGCCCCGGTCCCGACGGCGCCGCCGTCCGGCGCACCGTCCGGGCCTACGCCGAACACGGCGGCACCGCTCCCCCGGCGGATCCGGATGTGCTGGTCCGCCGCGTCGGGCTGCGGCTCGGGCGGCTCGCCGGACGGCTACGGATGTCACTCGGGCAGCAGCCGATCGGGCCGCACGACCTGAGCCGGATCGAGGCCGACGCCTGCGAGCGGATCAGCGGGCTGCGGGCGTTCGCCGGGCAGGTCGCGGCCTACGCCGCCCTGCTGTGAGCGGCGGACGAACAGCATGCTCCACGAGATCGAGCCGGAGTACGGCTGGCCGAAGGCGTGGCGCTGCGTGCTCTCCAGCTCGGTACCAAGGACGGATAGGAGGATTCCGCTCAGGAATATTCATTCCTGAGCGGAACATCGTTCGGACACCGCACTAGCGGTCGTGGGTTCGCCAGTTGTCGACCTCGCCGTACTCGGTCCCGGTGGCGGGGTTGACGTCCGCCTCCGAGCCGAACTCCTCCGGGCCGTAGTCGTCCGGGTCGCGGTCCGCCGCCTTCGCCGCCGCGCTCATGGCGATGACCGGCTCACCGTCCTGGTCGAAAATGTATGCCGTCTTGCTGTCAGCCGTCTTGCTCATGCCGTGCTCCTGTTGTCGGCCCTTTGTACCTCACTGACCGCTTCCGCACGTGGTAAACAGCCGGCTCACCATTCGAGTGTCTGCCCGTCCTGCGCGACCTCGACCGGGGCCTGAGTACCGGCCCCGGCCAACGGGTTGGTGTTGTTGAGGTGGCCGAACACGGCCCGCATGTCCGGATGGCGCCGCAGGGCCGGGACGGTGTCGGCGATCGGCAGGTGCCCCATCTGCCGCGGCGTCCTGGCCAGGCCGGTCTCGCGGGACATCTCGTCGTCGGTGAGGAAGGTGCCGTCGAGCAGTGCGGTGTCGGCGCCCTTGAGGAAGTCGTCGAAGGTTTCGGTCCATCCGGGCAGGCAGGTGGCGTAGACGAAGGCGCGTCCGGTGCGGTCGTCGGTGATCCGCAGGGCGCTGACCCAGGCGTCGCCGACGCCGGGATCGGCGTAGCGGGGCACCTTGGTCCCGACGACCACCGCCCGCACGGTCAGCCCGCCGTCCAGAGCAAGGGGGTCGCCGATCGGTAGCTCGTGGACGTCCAGGTCGGTGTAGTGGCGCAGCATCGGGATCAGCGGGATGGCGGCGAGCACGGTGCCGGTGCCGAAGAGGGTGAGCCGTTCGGCCTCGCGGAGGCTGAGCAGGCCGGCGGTGTGGTCGATCTCGGCGGTGGTGAGCAGGACCCCGCGGATCGGGGTGTCCCGCCGGCCCGGGCCGGGATCGAGGTGGCCGGCGGTGGTCAGCTGGGTGCGGATGTCGGGTGCGGCGTTGAGCAGGTACCAGGCGGTGCCGTCGCCGGTGACCGCGACGCTGTCCTGGGTGCGATGCGCCCCGGTCCGCCGCGCGGTCGTGCAGCCGGCGCAGGCGCAGTTCCACTGCGGAACACCGCCACCGGCCGCACTGCCGAGGATGTGGACCTTCACCGCAGCCGCCGCGGAATCACCGGTGGCCGTTCGACGGTGCCGGCGGCGGCGAGCACGGTCTCGTGGTGCGGAGACCACCGGCACGCCGGATCGGTGGCCGCCGGGTCGCCGGTGAGCTGGAACGCCTGGCACCGGCAGCCACCGAAGTCCACGGTGCGCAGGTCGCAGCTGCGGCACGGTTCGGGCATCCATGCCGTGCCACGGAAGGCGTTGAACAACGCGGAGTGCTGCCAGATGTCCGCGATCTTTCCACTGTGGACGTTCGGCGTCTCCAGGCCGGGCAGCTGCCCGGCGGCGAGGCAGGGCAGCACGTCGCCGTCGGGTGCCACGACGAGCTGGCGGCTGCCCCAGCCGTTCATGCATGGTTTCGGGCTGCCGGTGTGGTAGTCCGGCTCGACGTAGACGATCTCGACCCGGTCGCCGTGCCGGTCGTGAACCTCGGCGGCCGCGGCCGCGGCGGCGTCGACCTGCGCACGGGTCGGCATGAGCGCGGCCCGGTTCCGCAGCCCCCACCCGTAGAACTGGGTGTGGGCCAGCTCCAGCCGCTCGGCGCCGAGATCGACGGCCAGCTCGGCGATCTCGTCCAGCCGCGCCACGTTCCCGGCGTGCAGGACCACGTTGACCGACAACACCGTCCCCGACTCCCGGACCAGCCCGGCGGCGGCGAGCTTGCGGTCGTGGAACCGGCCACCCGCGACCCGGTCGGCGTCGGCCCGCCGTGAATCCTGGATCGACAGCTGCAGGTGGTCCAGACCCGCATCCAGCAACACGGCCAACCTGTCGCCGGCGAGCGGGACGCCGCTGGTGACGAGGTTGGTGTACATCCCCAGTCCGCTGGCATGCCCGACCAGCTCCGGCAGATCCCGGCGCAGCAACGGCTCACCGCCGGAGAGATGGACCTGCAGCACCCCGGCGGCACGCGCCTGATCCAGCACGTCCGCCCACTCCGCGGTGCTGAGCTCGGCGCGGTACGCGGCCAGCTCCACCGGATTCGAGCAGTACGCGCACTGCAACGGGCACCGATACGTGAGTTCCGCGAGCAGGCCCGTCGGGCGAGGGTGGGCACTGGCCCACGGGACCGCCCCGGTGCCGCTCGCCGCGGCGCCGGCGGGTCGTCCGCTGCCTCCGGAGGCCAGCAGCCGCCGGTCGCTCAGGTCGGCCAGCAGCCGCCCGACGTCGGCGGCGTCGACGCCGTCGTACTCGCGGGCCAGCCGGTCCACGATCCCGGCGAGATCCCGCCGGCCGTCGCAGGCGGCGACCACGTCCGCCGCCACCGGATCGAGCAGCAGCACACCCTCCGGGTACAGCAGGGCGTGCTGATCCCGCACCGGGTCGAACACGAGACGGACACCGCGGCGCAGGCCCGGCCCCGTCATCCCGTGGTCGCCGCGTAGTCGATGGCGTCGAGCATCGCGCCGAGCACGTCACACTTGAACCGCAGCGCGGCCAGCGCCGCCTGCTGCTGCTCGGCACCGGTGCAGTGGGTCAGCACCAGCTCGAGCGTGTCGGCGCTCTCGTCGCGGGCCACGGGGATCCGCGTCTCGAAGTAGGTGAGGCCGTCGGGTTTGATCCAGTCGTAGTGCCACCGCCAGGCGCGCAGGCGATCGGTCATCAGCTCGGGTGCGAACAGCTCGGTGAGCGCCGCGGCGACGCCCTCGGTCCACGGCCGGGTCCGGCAGAAATGCAGATACCCGTCCACGGCGAACCGCACCCCGCGCAGCACGTGCCGCTCGTCGACGACCTCCTCCCGCGACAGGCCCACCGCCTCGGCCAGGACGAGCCATTCGGCCAGCCCACCCGCGCCGTCGCGGGACCCGTCGTGGAACGTCACCCGCGGCAACCACGCCCGCCGCACCTCCGGCAGCGGGCAGCGCGAGACGATCGCCGCGTTCTTCTGGGCCAGGCACCGCTGGTAGTACCACCGGTTCGCCACCCACGAGCGGATCTCGTCCGGGCTGCAGCGCCCGTCGTGGAGACGGAGGTGGAAGCGGTGCCGGTCCCAGTAGTACGTGCCGAGGCCGCTCAGGGCGTCGGCGAACGCCTCCCGGCTCAGCGGGGCTGCCGGTGCCACGGGTCACCCACGCCGGAGTAGGCGGAGACCTCCGGCCGGGTCTCCAGGCATTCCACGCGCGGCGCGGTCCACTGCCGGCGGGCGGGTACGTTCTGCTCGGTGCGGGACATCGTCGCTCCTCTCGTCGCGGCTTGCGACATCCAACCTGCCCCGGCACCGCCGCACGGACATCAGCACTTCGGTGTGAACCCGCGGCCGGACGTTGCCGATGCCGACGAAGCAACCGGCCGGGGAACATCCAGCGAATTTTCAGGTAACGGCGATACCGTCGGCGCCTCAGGCCAGCTTCGTGCACCGGGAGGCGATGATGCCGGACAACGCCGCGACCGACCTGTCGACCACGCTGGAGGACGACCGGTCACCGGTTGCCCGCCTGCGGCAGGCAGAGCTGCGGATCGCATATCTGGAGGGCCAGGTCGACACGCTGCAGGCGCAGGTCGCGGCGCTGGAGTCCACCGACGAGCACCGTCGGGCCGAGCTTGCCAGCGCACAGGCCGAGGCGGCCGAGGCGCAGGCCTCCGCGCGTGAGGCGCAGGCCCGCACCGAGGAGCGCCGCCACCTCGTGGACGAGCTACGCTCCCAGCTCGACGAGGCCCGCGCCGCGGCCGCGGAGCACGACGACGAGGGCGGCAAGGGCTTCAGCTGGCGGTCGCGACGCCGGGAGACCCGCAAACCGTCGCGCTGACGCCGCACGACCGCGACCGCCGCCTCCTCGGCGGTCAGCGGCAGGTGGACGGGCGCGGCCAGGGAGAGGGTCGCGCTCACGTGGAGTTCCTAGCCGGCTGGGCCGCGCAACCGCAGGCGGAGAATCCGGTCGTCGTCGAGGGCCGGCCCGCGGTCGTTGCGGCCGTCGCGGTTGGACGTGCTGAGCCAGATGCTGCCGTCCGGGGCGCGGATCGCGGTGCGGAGCCGGCCGTAGCGGGCGTCCAGCGCCTCCACCGGGTGCCCGGCCACCCCGGCACCGGTGCGCCACCGGACGCCGGAAGCGTCGCCCTCGACCCGCCGGCCGCCCGCACCGCTCGCGGTCCCGCCACCGAGGGGCACCAGGTAGACGCGCTGACCGCGCAGGCAGGTCACGACGGCGGTACGGCCGGCGATCGCCACGCCGGCGCTGACGCCCACCTCCGGGTGCCAGGCCACCACCGGGTCGGTGTACCGCGGGTCGCCGCCGATGCCCTCGACCGCCGGCCAGCCGTAGTTACGGCCGGGCCGGACCACGTTGAGCTCGTCCCAGACGGCCTCGCCGATCTCGGCGACGAACATGGTGCCGCGGCTGTCCCACGCCATGCCCTCCGGGTTGCGGTGCCCGTAGGACCACACGAGCGAGCCGGGGAACGGGTTGCCCGGCGCGGGCCTGCCGTCGGGCGTCATGCGCAGGATCTTGCCGCCGAGGCTGTCCAGATGCTGCGCGTTCTCGTTCCGTGAGGCGTCGCCGGTGCTCGCGTAGAGGTACCCGTCCGGGCCGAAGGCCAGCCGTCCGCCGTTATGGACCCCGCCGCTCGGGATGCCGGTGACGATCGGCCGGGGGCCCCCGGACAGCCGCAGTTTCGCGATCCGGTTGTCGGTTGTCGTCGAGTAGTAGACGAACACGGTCCGGTCGTCGGCGTACGACGGCGAGGCCGCGATGCCGAGCAGGCCGCCCTCGGTGTCGGCGTTCGCCTCGGTGACCGTGGCCACCACCGACACGGTCAGCTCGCCGTCGCGCTGCCGGCCCGGTCCCACCTTGAGGATCCGCGCGGTCCTCCGTTCGGTGACGAGGGCGCCGCCGTCCGGCAGGAACGTCACGCCCCAGGGGATGTCGAGGTGCCGCGCCTGCGTGGTGACCGACACCAGCGCGTCACCGCGGGTGGACGGGTCGTCCGGCCCGGGACTCAGGTCGGTGGGGTCCGGCCCGGGAGCGGACGAGGGCGGCGAACGCGCGGGGCCGGGGCCGGCCGCCGGGCCCGGCGCGCATCCCGCGACCGGGCTCAGGGCCAGAACCGCTGAAAGCGCTCCACCGACCCAGCCGCGCACGGCCGCCGCCCCCACCGCCATCGCCCTCCAGCCCGACAGCAGACGTGATCACATTCCATCGTCACGCCGGACCGGGCGGCGCGGTCTCACCTGCCCGGGAGGACGCTGCAGCGGTACTTCCTCGGCTCCCGTCGCGCCAGTGAGCGGCGGTGCACCTCGTCCGGCCCGTCCGCGATACCACCGTCGCACCGTGGATCAGATCTGTTCGCGCAACGCCCGCAGTAGCGGAATCGACTCGATCTTCTCGTCGGTCAGGTCCGCCCAGCGGATCCCGGCCGCCGGGCGAGGCCCGCGCCGGTCCCGGCAGTCGATGACCCGATCGGGAGTGACGACGAAGTCGACGGGCACGTCGTGCCCGGTGGTCGGGATCACCCCGGCCGGACGCACCTGCAGCTCGTGGACGGTGGTGACGACCACCGTGTCCTCGCCGATCAGCCCGGCGGCGCCGGCGAGCGCGAACTCGAGGTCGGCGAAGCCGCCGCCCTTGCCCAACCGGGCGCCGTCCTCCCCGACGGCGACGCAGCCGGTGACGACGAGGTCGACCGGCGCGAGGTCGGCGACCGTGACCCGGCGCGCGGACCGGCTGGCGCCGCTGATCGACGCCGCGGTCCGCGGCTTGTCGGCCAGGTGGTCGGGGTCGAGCAGGAAGAACGGCTCCGGCTCGGCGAGCCTGGGCACCGCCATGTAGACGACCTTGCCGTCCTCCAGGGCGCGCTGCCGCACGGGCAGCTGGGCCGAGTCGGGGTTGGCCTTGACCGTCCCGGCGGCGCTCCAGCACGCCGTGGACCGCAGCCGCCCGGCGGCCGCCTCGGCACCGACGAAGTTGGAGATCCGCCCGGCGGCGCCCGGGAACCGGGCCACCCGGGCCGCGCTCAGCGCCGCCCACACCTCCTCCCGCAGGGCGGCCTTGGCGGCGAGCAGGTCGGCCGGCCCACCGGCGTCGCGGTCGTGGCGTGGAGCACGTCGAGGCACGCAGCCACCATAACGACCGGCTTACGGTTCAGGGCTCAGTCGGCTCAGGGGTCAGTCGTCGAACTCGAAGCCGTTCGCCTCGGCCGTGGCCACCAGCTGCCGGATCCGGTCGGTGTCCCCCGCCACGGCGCTCATCCGGGTGCCCAGCGCCTCGAGGGCCTCCCGGTCGTTGCCGTAGGCGCAGAACATGCCCGCCTCCGGATCGTACGAGAAGCGGCCCTCCAGCTCGGGGGCCTCCGTGGCGACGAGCACCTGGGCGATGCCCTCCCAGAAGTACCCGTTGGACTCGTGCCCGAGTTCCTCGATCACACCGTCGACGGCGGTGGTCCCGGCGTTGAGCAGCAGGGAATACTTGCCCGGGTCCAGCTCGATCAGCTTCAGCGGAGTCATGACCCAAGCCTCGCAGCCCGCCGGCGCCCGCGACCGGCCGGGGTCGACCAGACACCGTCACGGCAGCCCACAGCCGGCGTCAAGGCCGATCGTCGGGGCCGCACGCAACCGGCCGGTCGGACCTCAGGACGGCAGGGGGCGACGGCCGGCGAAGCCGAGGTCCGTGCGGTGATACCAGGCGAGTTCGTCGTCGCCCTCGAGCCAGCACAGCAGCACGTCGGTGCCGTCGAGCTCGGCCGGGAAGTCGACCAGCAGCGGGGCCAGGCCCTTGAGCTCGGCGCCGGTCTGCTGCACCGCCGTGAGCAGCTCGTCCAGCAGCGCCTGCGCGGCCTTCAACTCGGGCACCCCGCCGAGGTGCGTCGGAGTGCCGCCCGGCTGGAGGGACGCGGCCAGCTCGGCGGCGTCGGCACGGACGGCCACGATCCGATCCAGCGTCGATCGGAGCCGCGCGAGCTCGGCCCTCGCCTCGGGAACGGTGAACAGCGCCATGCGTACCAGCCTGCCACCCCGCGCGGGCCTCTTGCCCGGCGGGTCGCTGACCTCGGTGCTCGACACCGGCTCATCTAATCGAATAGTGCCGATGCATTCCAATCCCCGCGATGCCGGTGGTAGAGGCGATCGCGCCGCAACGGCGGACAGCACAGCGGCAGCGACCATGCCGGGAGGCCGGCCGCCGTTCCGGCCAAGATCGAGATCGTGAACGGGCCGCTCAGCGCGCATGGCACAATTCCGCGCATGATCGTCGCACGCCGAACCGTACTCGGGACCGGCCTCGCCGCCGCCGGTGCCCTGCTCGCCGGGTGCGGCAGGTCGACGCCGACCATGGGCGCCGCCCGGCCCGTCGGCGAGTCCGCCGGGCTGCCCGGGTCCGAGAGCCCCGCGGCCGGCTCGCCGTCGCCGTCCACGTCCGGCTCGGCCGCCCCGCCCGGGTTCGGCAAGGCGCCGAAGGGCCGCGCGACCAGCCCCGCGGGGCTCACCTTCACGCCCGGACGCGTGGTGAAGCCGCTCGGCGCGACCGCCGCGTACGGTGCGACGCTGACCCAGATCATGACGCGGTACCTCGCGCCGACGCCGGACAACCCGAAGTACCCCGGATACGCCGGCGCCGTCGCGCTCGTCGCCGTCGACGGGCAGGTCACCGCGCACTCGGCGGTCGGGCACGCGCTGCGCTACGGCACCGGCCCGGCCGAGCTGCCGAGTGCGCAGCGGGTCCCGATGCGCCGCGACGCCATCTTCGACCTGGCCTCGATCACCAAGGTCTTCACCGCGCTGCTCGTGCTCCAGCTCGCCGACCAGGGCAAGGTCGACCTCGACGCACCGGTGGTGCGGTACCTGCCCGAGTTCACCGGCGCCGGCAAGGACGCGATCACTGTCGCGATGGTGCTGGCGCACACCGGCGCGTTGCCCGGCGGCGTCAGCTTCTCCGGGCTGACCACCATGGCGGACCGGTGGGCCAGGGTGGTCACCGCGCCGTTGGTCAGCGGTGGCGTGCCGGGCACCACGTTCCGGTACTCCGGCGTCGGCCTGATGGTGCTCGGCCGGCTCGTCGAGAAGGTCACCGGACAGGCGCTCGACGCGGCCGTGCGGGACCGGATCACCGGCCCGCTGGGCATGCGCAACACCATGTTCAAGCCGTTGAACCAGATCTCCGGCAGTGATCCCCGGCTGGTCGCCACCGAGGCCCGCAAGGCGCGGGGCCTGACACGCGGGGTGGTCCACGACGACCTGTGCCTCGCGCTGGGCGGAGTCGCCGGGCACGCGGGCATGTTCGGGACCGCGTCCGACCTGGCGATCCTGGGCCAGATGCTGATCAACGGCGGCGAGTACGGCGGCCGGCGCATCCTGAGCGAGAAGATCGTGCGCCGGATGCTCGTCAACGCCAACCAGGGCCTGCCGGCGATCGACGCGGAGCGGCCCGGCCGCTCGTCGACGCACGGACTCGGCGTCGAGCTGCAGCAGCCCTGGTTCATGGGCAAGCTGGCCCGGCCGCTGACCTTCGGCCACACCGGGTTCACCGGCACGTCGTGGCTCGTCGACCCGGACCGGCGGGTCGTGGTGGTGCTGCTGACCAACCGCGCGCACCCCGACTGGACCCGCGCCAACCCGGACAAGCCCCGGGTCGCGATCGCCGACGCCCTGGCCACCGGCCTGGGCTGACGGGCTCAGGCCAGGCCGTCCGGGGCGAGCAGCACAGCGACCTGCTCGCCGACCTCATCGGCCTGTCGAGTCAGGGGCGCGCGGTAACAATCATGGCCCGGCCATGCGTACCCACGTGGTCGGGCCATGCTCTCATCGGCCTCTTGTCTGCCGCGCGACGCCGCACGCGGCGGATCAGCGTTGGAACTTGGCGACGTTCGCCTTCTCGCGCGCAGCCATGATCTCGGCGGACTTGAGGATCGCGCTCTTGATCCCGGTGAGCAGCGTGTGCAGGTCGTTGGCCGCTGGGACAGCGTTGGCGGCCCAACTACGCGCCGATCTTGGAGTTGTGGCGCCATGAACCTCCGAATTTGTCCGGATTTGTCAAGGACCACAACTCCAAGATCGGCGCGGTTGTCCGGGGGTTGACGCGCGAGGAATCCGGATTGCGCGACAGGCTCCAGGGGTGCACAAAACGCTCCGCGATCATGCAACGGTGCCTGGACAGCCAGATGTTTTCCGACGATCAAGGAACCCGGGTCAAGCCAAGCACGGAGCACGGCCGCCCCGCACCACGGGGCCCGGACGCCGCGACCCGCCTCTGCAGCGCGGCACCGCGGCCCGGCACCTTCGACATCGACGGACCCGGATCCTCCGCGACGATGTGACCACAGTGGACGGTCACCCGGCAACGCGGGCCGCTGAGCCGGGATCAGCGCGGGGCGTCGAGCACGCCGGTGACGTAGCTCGCGGCAGGGCCGCCGAACACCTGCTGCACGTCCTGGATCGTGCGCCAGAGGCCGGGCAGCGGCCAGCCGGCGGGGAACAGCGCCGCCGGCAGCCGGGGGCTGCGCAGGCTCTCGACCATCGGGGTCCTGAGCAGTTCCGCGTAGCGGCGCAGCGTGTCCGGACCCGGCTCCGGCGCGGCGGCCAGGTCGCGCAGGGCGGCGCGCAGCGACTCGGTGTGCCCGGCGAAGGTGACGGCGAGCGCGTCGAGGTCCCAGGCGAGCCGGGCGGCGCGGGCGGCGTCCGGCTCGTCCATGGTGAGCCGCGTGACGAACAGCGCCGCGTCGGCGGGCGGGTCGGCGAGCGGCGCCACCGCCCCGGTGCGGTCCTCCAGCGCGATCAGGACGCCCTGCTGCAGCAGCCCGTAGCCGGCGTGGACGGCGGCGCGACGCAGGGCGTCACGGAACGCCCGCCGTGACTCCGGCACCTGGTACAGCACCGCATGGAAGGAGCCCGGCCAGGACGGCGGCGGCGTGCGGTCGGCGCGGCGGATCCGGTCGAACCGGTGACCGTACTCACCCGCGAGCCGGTAGCCGACGCCCCGGCCCCGGCGCACGCTCGCCAGCTTGCCCTCCTGCCGCATCCGCAGCAGCAGGGCACGGGCGGCGGCCTCGGTGAGCCCGAAGTCCCCGAGCAGCCGGGTCAGGCCGACGCCGGGCAGCTCCGGGCGCTGGGCCACGCCGAACAGGAACGGCACGAGCGACGCCGACCGTCCCCCGGATTGAGATGGTACGATCCGCCGCACGTACGTGAGCATAAACGACTCATTCGGGGAGGTCGTCATGGGGCGGTTCGCAAGCCTCCTGCTCAACTGGGGTCCCACCCTGGTCTGCAACGTCGCGCTGCCGCTCGTGACCTATCAGGCGTTGACCGACCGCGGCATGAGCGAGGTGTCCGCACTGGCGGTCAGCGCCGTCTGGCCGGTCGTCGAGGTCGGGGTGCTGTGGGCGGTCCGGCGCCGGATCGACGAGATCGGTGTGCTCACGTTGATCGTCATCGCGCTCGGGGTGGGCTCGTCCCTGCTGCTCGACGACGAGCGCCTGGTGCTGCTCAAGGAGTCCGCCGTCACGGGGCTGTTCGGCCTGGTCCTGCTCGGTTCCCTGCTGGCGCCCCGGCCGCTGATGTTCTACTTCGGGCGCAAGTTCGCCACCGACGGCTCCCCCGAGCGCCTCGCCTGGTGGGACGGGCTGTGGCGGTACGGAGGCTTCCGGCGCACCCAGCGGACGCTGACCGTGGTCTGGGGCGTGGTCTTCCTCGCCGAGGCGGCGGTCCGCATCGAGCTGACCGAGGTGCTGCCGGTCGACGCGACCGTGGCCGTCTCCGCGGTCCTGCCCTATGCCGTCACCGCCGGCCTGGTCACGTGGACGATCCTCTACAGCAGGCGTGCACGGCGCCGCGCGGCGGAGGCCAATCCCGCCGCGCTCGCCGAGCCGGCGCACGGCTGACCCGGCGGGGCGAGCGGGTCAGAGCGCGGCGACCAGGGTCGTGACGAGGCGGTCGACGTCGGCGGGCGTGACGTGCACGTGCGGCGCCACGCGGAGGGCCTCGCCGCGGCGGGCCACAAAACAGTTCGCCTCGCGCAGGGCGGCGGCGACCCGGTCGGCGCTGCCGCCGGGCACGCGGAGTCCCAGCAGGTGCGGGCCGCGCGGCTCGGTGGCGGTCACGCCGACGCCCGCGGCGACGATGCGGGCGGCGAGGTCGGCGGTGATCCCGGCGAGCGTGGCGGCGATGCGCGGCGGGCCCCAGGCGAGGACCTGCTCCAGCGCCGCGACGGCCATCGGGGTGAGCTCGAAGAGCGTCCGGGCGCCCTGGTCGAACCGCCGGGCCCCGGGGAGGTAGTCCTCGCTGTAGTCGACGAGCCGGGAGAAGTCCTGCGCACCGGCCCGCAGGATCCAGTTCTCCTCCAGGGGCCGGCCGTCTCGGTGCTCGGGCGCGACCCACAGGTATGCGCGGCCGAGCGGGCCCAGCAGCCACTTGTAGCCGACCGAGACGACCACGTCGGGCCGGAGCGCGGTGACGTCGAGCGGCATCACGCCGAGGGACTGGCTCGCGTCGACGACCAGGCGCGCGCCGGCCTCGCGGGCGCGTGCCGCGACCCGGTCGAGCTCGACCAGGCCGCCGTCGGTCCAGTGCACGTTGGGCACGGACACGATCGCCACCCGCTCGTCGATCGCGGCGAGGACCGCGTCGGTCCACGACTGCCCGGCCTCGCGCGTCACGGTCCGGATCGCCGCGCCGGCACGCCCGGCCGCCCGCCGCCAGGTGTAGATGCCCGACGGGTACTCGTCGGCGAGCACGAGCACCTCGTCGTCCGGGCCGAGCGGGAGGTTGGCGGCGGCCACGGCGAGGCCGTAGCTGGTCGCCGGCACGAGGGCGACACCCTCGGCGTCGGTGCCGACCAGCCGGCCGAACAGCGACCGCAGCCGCTCGACGTCGGTGAACCAGTCGGGCTCGCGGATCGTCCACGGCCGCGACCGCCGCAGCAGCGCCGCCTCGCCGGCCTCCCGGACCGCGTGCAGCATCGGCGACAGGCTGGCCGCGTTGAAATACGCGACGTCCTCCGGCACGTCGAAGAGGTCCCGCTGGGATCCGAGTGCGGCGGCCACACCGAACCCTATCGCGGAAACGGCCGGGCCCGGGACTACCGCGGTCCAGTGCCAGGTTGTGGTCGTCGAGCGAAGGGATGTAGGCGGGAGCGGACGCCGCGGAGGCGGTGACGGCGGCCCAGCGCTGCGGCCGGAGAAGCCGCCGAACCCCCGACCCGCTGCCGCCGGGTGCCGCCGCGGCGCGTGCCACCGGCGTGCCTCTTGCCCTCGCGGGTGTCAGTGGCGCTGGTACCGGCCGGTGAGGCGGCCGGAGTCGAGAACCTTGCCCGCCGCGGCCCGCCGCAGGTCGGCGGCCGAGGCGCCCGGGGCGAGGCCGAGCGGCTCGGCCAGGGCGAGCACCTCGAACGTGTACCGGTGGGACCGGCCGCGCGGCGGGCACGGCCCGCCGTAGGCCTCCCGGCCGAAGTCGTTGCGGCCCTGGGCGGCGCCCGGCGGCACCTCACCCTCCCCGATGCCCGCCCGGTCGGGGCCGATGCCCCACATGACCCAGTGGGTGAACGTCCCGCCGGGGGCGTCGGGATCCTCGACGAGCAGCGCGATCTCCGCGGTGCCGGCCGGCAGCCCGGCGATGCCGAGCGGCGGCGAGACGTCGGCGCCCTCGCAGGTGAAGCGCTGCGGTATCTTCGCCGCCTCGTCGAAGACCGGGCTGGAGACGGTGAGCGTCACGGTGTCGCGTACACCTTCTCGACGAACTCGGCGAGCCGGTGCTCGTCGATGTTGCGTGCCAGGTCCTGCTCGCTGATCATGCCGACCAGCCGGTGGTTCTCGATGACCGGCAGCCGCTTGATCTGATGGTCCTCCATCTGGCGCAGCACCTCGTCGAGCCCGGCGCCGCCGTCCACCCACACCACCGAGCCCTGGGCGAGGTCACGCACCTTGACCTGGTTGGGATCCCGGCCGTCGGCGATGCTCTTCACGACGATGTCGCGGTCGGTGACGATGCCGTGCAGCCGGTCCTCCACGCCGCAGACGGGCAGCGAGCCCACGTTGAGGTCGCGCATCTTCCGCGCGGCGCTCGTGATGTTCTCGTTCTCACCGACGCACTCGGCGCCCGGGTGCATGATGTCCCGGGCCCGGCGGCCCCGCTCGAGCCGGCCCGCCTGCAGTTCGCGCTGCGACCGCTCGTATTCGTCGAGAGCCCCGAGCTTCCCTGCCACGGCCTCGGGTGCCGCCTTGCCGCTGTGTTCGGCGTAGTACGCCTCGCCGAGCTCTTGCAGCAGCTTGTTCCGCTGCCGGATCGCCCGCGTCTCCTCGATGCGCGACCGGCCCTGCTCCAGGCCGCGCTTGGCGGACTCCTTCACCTTGTCGAAGACCATGATGCCCTCCTTCCGGCGCCCTGGCCGGGTGGCGGTACCTTCTGGCAACGCTACGACGCCGCAGGCGGGGCCTACCCGTCCGCCGCCGACGGACGGTGCGGCAACCACCTTCACGGTCACTCGCCGGCGACCCGCAGGTGGAGCATGCCGTCGTCGCGCAGGTCGACCCGCGTCCCGAACCGGCGGCTGATCGTGCCGAGGACGCTGCGCAGGAGTTCGGCGTCCCCGGCCGAGGCGTCGTGCAGGCGCATCCGGCGGGCCTGCAGCGGGGCCATGCGCAGCCCGGCCAACCGCCCGGTGCCCGGTTCCACCGTGGCGAAGTACAGCAGGCGCAGGTCGTCGCGGAAGTCCTCGTAGCCGGTGATGCCCTCGTAGTCGTCGACCGTGTCACCGCAGCCGTAGAGGACGAGCCTGCCCCGGTACACCTCGATCGGCCGGGGGTGGTGCGAGGAGTGCCCGTGCACGATGTCGACGCCGGCGTCGACGAGCCGGTGCGCGAAGGCGACGTGCCGGCGCGGTACCTCGTACCCCCAGTTGGAGCCCCAGTGGATGGACGCCACGACGACGTCGCCCCGCCGCCTCACCCGGCGCACGCGCTCGCCGACCGCGGCGGCGGTCGCCACGGAAAGGTCGGGCAGCAGTTCCACGCCGGGCCCGTCCCGGGTCGCGGCCCAGCTCCGCGGGATGCCGCTGCACTCCGCGCCGAACGACAGGACGAGCGCACGCCCGCCGTCGCCGACCCCGACGGCGGCCGGCCGCCCGGCCGCGGCCGCGGTGCTCCCCGCGCCCGCCGTCGCGATCCCCGCGCCCGCCAGCGCGCCGAGCGTGTCGGCGAGCCCGCGGCGGCCGAAGTCGAGCACGTGGTTGTTGGCCAGGACGCAGACGTCGGGCCGGGCGGCGGTCAGGCACGGGACGTTCTCGGGAGCCATCCGGTAGTGCACGGCCTTGCCGGGGGCGGCGTCGTCGCTGCGCGTGATGCTCGTCTCCAGGTTGATCACCCGCGCGTCGGGCGCGACGTCGTCGAGGACACGCAGGGCATCGCCCCAGGGCCAGGCGTGGTCGACGGGTCGGGGAACGGGGCCGTTGACCCGCTCCGCGAGCTCGACGTAGGTCCGCGCGTCGGCGGTGTACTGCTCCCACAGGCGCGGGTCACCGGGATGCGGCAGGATCTGGTCGACGCCGCGACCGGTCATGACGTCGCCGCAGAGGAACACCGTCACCGGACGGTCCCGTACGCCCACGGTTTCACCGTAGCCACCGCGCCGACGCCCGTCGCTCACCCTGGGTGGTTCGGGCCGGATGCAGGGTGACATTGGCGGTCCTGCATCGAATGAGCCGGTGGAACTTGCGACATTCAGGTGCGGCACGCATCGGGCAGGTTCCCGGCGCGCCGTCCCCCTACCGAGCGTCGCATGGAGTGCTGCCAGTGGATGACGAGCGGTTGGGCCCCCTCGATACCGCCTTCCTTCGGCTGGAATCGCCGGGTGCTCCCATGCACCTGGGCGCCCTGGCCGTCTTCCACCCGCAGGAACGGGTGCCGCCCGGCCGGCTGGCGACACTGCTCGGCGAGCGCATCGCGCGGATCCCTGCGCTGCGGCAGCGGGTCCGCAGTACGTGGCTGCCGCCGGGCGGCGCGGCCTGGGCCCCGGACCCCGCGTTCGAGGTGTCCCGGCACCTGCACGTCCACCGCCTGCGGCGGGGCACCGCGATGGCGGCGGTCGCCGGCGAGCTGATGGCCGAGCCGCTCGACCTCGACCGTCCGCTGTGGCAGTTGCACCTGCTGACGGGCCTGCCCGAGGGCCGATTCGCCATGCTGGTGAAGCTGCACCATGCGATGGCGGACGGGTTGCGCACGGTCGAGCTCGGCCTCCGCCTCATGGACGGCCGCACGGACGGCGGGCCCGCGCAACCCGAACCCGCTCCGGCCGGTGTTCCGGCGCTCAACGGCGCGGCCGGCGGTGCCGTGCGGCTCGCCCGCACGCTCGGCCAGGCCGCCGGAACCGTCGCCGGGAGTGTCGGCATCGCCACGTCCGTGCTGTCGCACGTACGGCTCGCCGCGCTGCTGCCGTCGGCGGTCGACCATGCCCGTCCTTTTGCGACATCACGCCGGCTGGTGCTCGTCCGGCTCGACACCCGCGACGTGCGGCAGGTGCGGCGGCTGCACGGCGGCACCGAGCACGACGTCCTGCTGGCCGTCGTCACCGGGGCCTTCCGGCGCTGGCTCACCGCCAACGACCAGTGCCCGGAGCGGCTCGGCATCCGGGCGTTCATCCCCGTCAGCCGGCGCAGCCGGACCACCGGGCCGAAGCGGCACAACGTGCTCTCCGGCTATCTGTGCGACCTGCCGATCGAGCAGGCGGACCCGGTCACCGCACTGCGCACCGTGCGGACCACGATGGACCGCAACAAGGCCGCCGGCTTCTCCCGCGGGCCGGGCGCGTTCCCGGTCCTCGCCGACCGGATGCCGGCCCCGGCACAGCGCCTCACCATCCCGCTCCTGCGCCGGGCCGGGCCGCTGCTGTTCGACACGACCATCACGAACGTGCCGATCCCAGCGCGGCCGATGACCCTCGCCGGCGCGCCACTGCAGCACGTGTACCCGATCGCTCCCCTGGCCCACGGGCAGGCGCTCGGCATCGCGCTGTCGACCTACCGGGAGTCGGTCCATATCGGGTTGCACGCCGACGACCGTGCCGTGCCCGATCTCGACCGCATCGCCGACGGCATACCGGCCGCCCTCGCGGCCCTGAGCGGCAGTCCCGCCTAATGTGACGGGATGACCGGTCGTGTGCTCGGGGTGGACGCCTGCCGGGGTGGATGGGTGGGTGTCGCGCTGGGCGGCGGGGCCACAGCGGCGTATGTCGCCCGCACCGTCGCCGGCCTCGTCGCGGCCGCCGGGGCCGACGGCGACCTGGCCGTGGTGGCGATCGACATCCCGATCGGGCTGCCGGACACCGGGCGGCGGGCCGCCGACGTCGAGGCACGGCGGCTGATCGGGCCGCGCCGGCACTCGGTCTTTCTCACGCCCGTCCGGGCGGCGCTGACGATGCCCGACCACGCGTCGGCGAGCGGAACCAACCGGGCCCTCGCCGGGGACGGCGTCTCCGCGCAGGCGTTCGCCCTGAAGAAGCGGATCCTCGAGGTGGACACCTGGGCCCGCTCCTCCGGGACGGACGCCGTGCCGCGCGTGGTGGAGGTCCATCCCGAGGTGTCGTTCGCGCGGCTGGCCGGGCGGCCGCTCGCCACCGCGAAACAGACCTGGGCCGGCGCGGAGCAGCGCCGCGCGCTCCTGGCCCGGGCGGGCATCCGGCTGGACGGCGACCTGGGCGCCGCGGGGGCCGCCGCCGGGGTCGACGACATGCTCGACGCGGCCGTGGCCGCCTGGTCGGCCGGGCGGGTCGCGGTGGGTGACGCCACGCCGATCCCCGACCCGCCGGAGCGGTTCAGCGACACGCTGCCGGCCGCGATCTGGGTCTGACCCGCATCGGCGGCCTCACCCGGGCACTCACCCCCGCCGGGCCGGTTCCGCAGTAGCGTGGATTTTGCTGGCGGAGGAACACTCCCGTACGGGGGTTGTCATGGAACCCGTGCTCATCGTCCTGATCGTCCTGGTGGTATCCGGCCTCCTGGGCAGCGTGCGGATCGTCCGGCAATACGAGCGCGGGCTGGTCTTCCGGTGCGGGCGCCTGCGCGACCACACCCGTGGGCCGGGCCTGGCGATGATCGTGCCGGTGCTCGACCGCATGCAGCGGGTGAACCTGCAGATCGTCACGATGCCGGTACCGGCACAGGACGGCATCACCCGGGACAACGTCACCGTCAAGGTGGACGCGGTGGTGTACTTCCGGGTCACCGACCCGATCCGCGCGGCGGTCAACGTGCAGGACTACATGTTCGCGGTCCTCCAGGTCGCGCAGACCTCGCTGCGGTCGATCATCGGCAAGAGCGACCTGGACGAACTGCTGACCAACCGCGAGCGGCTCAACCAGGGCCTCGAGGTGATGATCGACAGTCCGGCGATCGAGTGGGGCGTCCACATCGACCGCGTCGAGATCAAGGACGTCTCGCTGCCCGAGTCGATGAAGCGCTCGATGTCCCGCCAGGCCGAGGCGGAACGTGAGCGGCGCGCCCGCATCATCACCGCCGACGGCGAGCTCCAGGCGTCGCACAAGCTCGCCGAGGCGGCCTCGACGATGGCGTCGACCCCGACGGCTCTGCAGCTGCGCCTGCTCGAGACGGTGGTCGAGGTGGCCGCGGAGAAGAACTCCACCCTCGTGCTGCCGTTCCCCGTCGAGCTGCTGCGCTTCCTGGACGAGAAGGTCCCGAAGCCGGAGACCGAAGCCGCACCGGCGTCCCCGTCGGAGTACACCGCCGAGCTGCCGAGGGTGGACGTGGGCGCGCTACGGTGACGGCCGGGTCGCCGCCGGGTGGGCCGCGGTCCGGACGAACGTCACGTCGGCGGGCATCCCGAACTACAGTCCCTGCGTGGACGAACTCCTGTGGTCGGTGTGCGTGCGGGGCCGCAGCGGTGCCGTGCTGTACGAGCAGGACGCGGCGCGCGTCCTGTCCACCGCCAGCGTCGGGAAGCTCCTGCTGCTGCTCGAGGTCGCGCGACGCATCGACGACGGCAGCCTCGCGGCCGACGAGCCGCTGCGGCGGACGGCGCCCGTGGCCGACTCGGGGATCTGGCAGCACCTGGCCGTCGACACGCTCGGCGTCGAGGACCTCGCGGTCCTGGTCGGCGCGGTCAGCGACAACCTGGCGACCAACGTGCTCCTGGACCGCGTCGGCCTCGACGCGGTCCAGACGCTCGGCACGCGGCTCGGCCTGCGCGACACCGCCCTGCACGACCGGGTCCGCGACGTGCGCACGCCGGCGGACGCGCCGCGGCTGTCGTCCGGCAGCGCCTTGGAGCTGTCCCGGTTGATGCTCGGCATCCATCGCGGTGAGTACGCGGGCGCCGCGCGCGTGCTGGGCTGGTTGCGGAACAACACGGACCTGTCGATGGTCGCCGCCGCGTTCGACCTCGACCCGCTGGCCCACGACGGGTTGTGGAACAAGACCGGCACCGACACCGGCGTCCGGGCCGACACCGGGGTGGTGGACGGTGTCGCCTACGCGGTCGTCGCCAACTACGCCGGCGACCGCACGGGCGAGGTGCTGCGCACCATGCGGGCCCTCGGCCGGATCATCAGGGACCTCGTCGACCGGTAGCGACGGGCCGGGCGCCACGTGGCGCGCCGGGCGCGGCCCGGACGACGCATCGTCTCCGATCGTGCATAGTAGCCACGGTGGACCGCGCTACCGACGGTGAGGAGACGACGTGACGCAGGCCGGACCGGGCGAGCAGCACGCCCCCTCGGCGGACCTGGACGGCCACCGGCCCGGGCACAGCCACGGCCACGGCTGGACGGGCCTGTCGCGGCGGGCGATCCGGATCAGCGCGGCGGTGCTGGTCCCGGCGGCCGTGCTGGTCGTCACGGCGATGGCGCTGCTGTGGCCGCGCGGCGGCGTGCCGGCCGACACGTCCGGCGCCCAGCAGCAGGCGTTCGGCAAGGTGCGCGCGGTTCATCACGCACAGTGCCCGTCCGGTGATCCGGCGGCACCGCCCGGCACCACCGTGGACTGCGGCACCGCGGACGTCGAGATCACGGATGGTGCGGGCCGCGGACAGGTCGTCGTCACCGAGATCCCGGCCGGGCCGGGTGCGCCCCGGGTCACCGCCGGTGACCGGGTCGTGCTGATCGTCACCGACGCCGTCCCCGGCGACCCGGCCGGCGGCGCCGCGCAGTACCAGATCATCGACCATCAGCGCGGTGTGCAACTGTGGGTGCTCGGGGCGTGCTTCGCGGCCGCGGTCATCGCGTTCGGGCGGTGGCGCGGGCTGAGCGCGCTCGCCGGGCTCGCCGTGACGTTCGGGATCCTGCTGTACTTCATCGTCCCGGCCATCCTCGCCGGTCGGCCGCCGCTGCTCGTGGCGGTGGTCGGGTCCGCCGCGATCATGCTCACGGTGCTGTACCTGACCCACGGGCTCAGCGCCGCCACGTCGATCGCCGTCGTAGGTACCCTGGCCAGCCTCTGCCTGACCGGCCTGCTCTCCCAGGCCGCCACGATCGTGACCAGCCTCAACGGGGTGGCCGGCGAGGAGTCGGCGTTCCTGACCGTCATGTACCAGCAGGTCGACATGCGCGGCCTGCTCCTCGCCGGGATCCTCATCGGCTCACTGGGCGTGCTCGACGACGTCGCCGTGACGCAGGCCTTCACCGTCACCGAACTGTCCGCGGCCAACCCGGCTCTCGGGTTCCGCGGGCTCTACCGCTCGGCGATCCGGGTCGGCCGCGCCCACATCGCGTCGGTGGTCAACACCATCGTGCTGGCGTACGCCGGTGCGTCGCTGCCGCTGCTGCTCCTGCTCGCCGCGGGCAGCCAGCCCGTCGGGCAGGTCCTCACCTCCCAGCTCATGGCACAGGAGATCGTCCGGTCGGTGGTCGGCACGATCGGGCTGATCAGCGCCGTGCCGATCACGACCGCCCTCGCCGCGTACACCGCCGGCCGCCGCCGGGGCCTCGCCGCCGCGGTGCCGTCGGTGGCGGCGCCGGCCGGATCTCCGGCGGCGGTCACGGAGCCCGGCGGGCGCTTCGCGGACGACGCGGCCGGGCGAGCCGTGCCGTACCACGACGGCGACCGGCCGCCGGCCGCCGCGGTCCCGCCCCGCGGCGAGTGGGACTGGGACGATCCGGACGATCGGCGCTGAGGTAGACCCTTCGGAAGATCTCCTACGATCGGCCGTAGGAGATCCTTGCGGGACGGCCGCCAGGTCACTAGGGTCGGCAGCCAGCACGTCCGAGGCCGTGTCGGCAGATCGCCGGTGAGCCCGGAACCGCCTGGGAACGAGGGGACGCCGTGCAGCCCGACCGCGAACGCGAGAAGCCGGAGAGCACAGGATCGGGTGCCCTGATCATGATCGGCGTGCTCGGCATCCTGCTCATTATCGGATTCGTTTTCAGCGTCACCGGCCGCTGAAAACGGTGACCGGCCGCTGAAAGCCGCCGGTCACCGGCCGCCGGACATCAGGTTCCCGGCGCCCGTCGCGGCGCCGTGCCGTTCGCGTTCGGCGCCTGGGCGCCGCTGCCCGCCCGTTCATTCCGGCCAGGTGACGTCCGGCCGTACTCCACCAGGCGACCCTGATGCGGTACGGCGATTGATCCGAGCGCCGGCCGGCGACCGGACCGCAGCGGTCCCGGCGCGGCTCTGAACGGGAGGTACGCATGAGCACAAGCACCGCCGAACAAACCCGACCGGAGGCCCAGGAGGGCGAGGAACAGAGCATGCTTCCCCTCCTGCTCACGGCCTTGATGGCGCGCCGTGAGCAACGGGGGGAGAGCATCCTCGAGCACCCACTGCTGATGGCCGCACTCGCCCGTCGCCGTCAGGGCGGTGAAGGCATCTTCGAGAACCCGCTCCTGCTCGCCGCGCTGATGCGCCGCCGTGAGGAGAGCAGCGAAGAAGGTATCGAGCACCCGCTCCTGCTCGCCGCCATGATGCGCCGCCGCCGTCAGGGCGGCGGAGGCATCTTCGAACACCCGCTCCTGATGGCCGCGCTGATGAGCCGTCGCGAGGAGGGCGGCGAGAGCGGCATCGAACACCCGCTGCTGCTCGCCGCCCTGATGCGCCGCCGCGAGGAGAGCGGCGAGGAGGGCATCGAACACCCGCTCCTGCTCGCCTCGATGCTGGCCCGCCGATAGCGGTCCCGCGCACCGCCCTTCGGTCGCCAGACCGAAGGGCGGATCACCCTGGTCCGTCAACAACAGAAGGAGTAGTCGTGGCGGCTGACGGAACATCGAAGGAGCCCACGGACCCGGTCGAGTCGTTGATCGACGATGCCATCCGGGAGATTCTCGAGGAAGCCGGGTCGTCCCGGGCCGCCGCCCGTGGCCGCTCGGCGCCGAACATGCTCGACGTGGTGATGTCGGCGATGCCGGCTCGTGGCGCGGCGCGCGCGCCGATGCTCGAGCGGCTGCTCATCGCCGAGGCGATGGCGGGCGCGCTGGCCGACGCACTGGCGCCGGCACTGGCCGCGGCACTGGCCCCGAGGATCATGAAGCTCCTCGATCAGGACGGCGACACTGTTGCGGAGCCGAAGGTGACGAGCGGCCGGTCGCGGAAGTCCGACGGCAAGTGACACGGGTGGCCGGTCGCGACGCCGGGCGAGGGGACGTCACCCCGCGCGAATGAGGTGGCCGCGCGGGGCTGAACGCAAACTTCCAGCGGAATCGAACTCGCATGGAGGTGGATGATGACGACGTTCTCCTGGCACCGTGGGCACGCCCCGACGCACCGCGGCCGCGCTCCCAGCGTCGAGCCGTTCTGGCAGGTCCTGTCCCTCGGGGTCATCACCGTGCTCTTCGGCATCGCCGTGCTGGCGTGGCCGGGCCAGACGCTGCACCTTCTCGGCGTCCTGGCCGGTGTCTGGCTCATCGTCCTGGGTGTCTCGCGCGCGGTCGCCGCGCTCGGCCGCACCCAGGACACCGCCCGGCGGGTCTTCACCGGCTTCGTCGCCGCGGTGCTCATCGTCGCCGGGATCGCTTGCGTGCGCAACGCGGCCGGCGGCGTGCTTCTGCTCGCCACCATCCTCGGCCTCGCCTGGTTGCTCAGCGGCTTCACCCAGCTCGCGATCAGCCTGTTCACGAAGGGAAAGGCCAGAATCTGGCTGACCACGCTCGGCGTGCTCTCGATCCTGGTCGGCCTGGCCTTCATGCTGTGGCCCGGCCCGTCGCTCACCACGCTGGTCCTGCTGACCGGGATCAGTGCGCTGATCATCGGCGCGGGCGAGGTCGCGTACGCCCTGCAACTGCGGCGCGGCAGGCCCGCGGTCGAGTCCGGTGGTGCGCCCGCCTGAACCGCCCTCGGCAGCACTCCTCACCTTCCGGGAGGGATGCGACCGGGTGGCCGTGGCCCAAGTCTGAAGACCTGGCGACAGCCGTCTCGTGCGGATGCCCGGTGATCCTGCGGAGTCGGGAGGAACGCGATGGGAGACATCTCTTTCGGTGACATCGTGCGTGGATCGGGCACAACGGGTCCATGAACACCGCGAGCGGCCGGTCCGGGAGCGATCCCGGGCCGGCTGTCTGGTACACGCGGCTCGGCCGCCTGGGCTGGTCGGTCACCGGCGCCGTGGCGGGTGCCACCGCGCTGGTCGTCGTCGCCGCGGTACTGCTGCCGCTGATCCTGCCACTGTTGGTCATGATCGTCATCGCGGTGACCCTCCAGCCCACCGTCGACCGCCTGCAGGCTCACCGCGTGCCGCGCGGGGCGGCGGCGCTGGCCGGCGCGATCGTCGTGCCGGTCGTGCTGATCGCCGTGGGGGTGCTGCTCGCATACGTGCTGGTGACCCAGGCGTCGCAGTGGCGGCCCGCCGCGGAGGCCGCCGGCACGTACCTGCGCGAAACCCTCGGCGCCGACCCGGTGCGGACGATCCTGGGGTCCGGCCAGTGGCGGACCGCCCTGCTCGGGCTCGGCTCGGCGCTGACCAACGGGGCGGTCATCGTCGGGCAGATCGCCGTCGGGCTGCTGGCCGGCTCGTACCTGCTGTTCTACACCCTCAGGGACGGCCCGCGCCTGGTGGCGCTGCTCGAGTCGCGGCTGCCGTTGCCGGCCGGGTCGGCGCGGGTCCTGCTGCGCGGCGCCGCCGTCCAGTTCCGCCGGTACGTGCTCGGCACGACCGCCGTCGCGGCGCTGGACGCCGTGGTCATCACCGCGGGCGCCGCCGTGCTGCGCGTGCCGTTCCTCCTCGTGATCGCCGTCGTCACGTTCGTCGCCGCCTATGTGCCGTACCTGGGCGCCTGGGTCTCGGCGGGCTTCGCCGTCATGGTCGCCGTCGGCGCCGACGGCCTCGCCACCGGGCTGTGGATGCTCGGCATCGTGCTGGTGACCCAGAACATCCTCGAAGGCGTCCTCCGGCCTATCGTGTTCGGCCGCGCCCTGCGCCTGCACCCGGTGGTCGTGCTCGTCGCCACCGTCGTCGGCGCCGCGATCGGCGGGCTGGCCGGGGTGTTCCTCGCGCCTCCGGTGGCGGCGATCGTCATGTCGTGGTGGTCCACGATCCGCGAACACCGGTCGTGACCCGCGTCGCCGGCGCCTCGCCCGAATCGAGTTGCGGCCCGCCCGTGGGGTGGGAGACATGACCGCCGACCTCGCCCCCCTCGCCGGCGCGGCGCTGCGGGTGATGCGGTCCCGGCTGCTGTTCTCCGATGGCTCAGTGCCTGTCGTCGGCCAGGGTCCGGAAGCGCTTCGCCAGTGACTCGGCGCGGGCGGTGAACCGGACGAAGTCGTCCTCGCCGCGCCGGTCGGCCGCCGTGACGTCGTCGAGCAGGCTCGTGTACTCCGACGTCAGCTTCCGGTATCGGGCCGCGAAGTCCGGCGTGTCCGTGCCGCGGGAGCGCCGCTTCGCCGTCCGGCGGGTCGCGGCGGCGGTCCGCCGGACGGCCGCGGCGTACCGCGCGTCGAGGTCGATGATCTGCTGGGCGACGACGGCCGTGGCTGCGCTGAGCACGGTGCGGCTGTCGGTCGCCCGGTCGAGCCGGTCCCGCCGGGCCACGGCGAACCGGCCGGCCCGGCGCGCCCCGCCGTAGAGCACGGCCGTTCCGACGATCACGGCGCCGACGGCCGCGATCGCCACGAGGTAGCGCGGCAGCGACGGGCTGATCGTCCGGGCGTCGGTGGGAACCATGTCCGCCTTGGCCAGCCGGTCGTAGTTGACCGCGATCACCTTGATCGCGTCGAGCGGCCGGTCGGCGAACGGATCGACGCCGCTGCCGACGCTCGTCTCGGCGACGAACGCCCTGCCGAAGTTCTCGTCGTCGTGGCCGGGCAGCATGGAGCAGCCGTACGTGTCGAACCCGTCGCCGTCGTCGTCGCGGCGCATCAGCAGGACGAGCGTGCCGGACGCGGCGTGGCGCACCGCGTCGCAGCCGTCGCGCAGGTCCGCTCCCGGCTCCAGCAGGATCACGATGAGCCGCCGGTTGCCGATGATCCGCTCGGCGGCCGCCGTGTCGAGGCCGGTGCCGGGCGCGGCGTACACCGACGAGGTGCGGACGTGCCGGGCGATCGGGCCGTCGAACAAGCCGCCGGTCCACAGCGCCCAGCCCGCCAGCACGAGGCAGCCCAGCACCGCGAACCCGAACGGGGTCGGCAGCGTGCGTCGCAACCAGTCGCCGAACCGCTTCATGCCAGCCGCCCCCGCAGGTACTCCGCCGGGCGGTACCCGGCGACACCGACCGCCCGGCCGACGCTGTCGAGCTCCCGTTCGGCGTCGTCGAGCAGTCCCCGGACGTGTTGGTCGGGCAGTTGCGCGTCGAGTGCCTTGCCCGCGGCGCCCAGGCTGCTGATCGCGCGGGTGAGCGCGGCATCGGTGCGGTTGTCGGTGAGCCCGGAGACCTCGACGGCGAGGGCGGTGAGACCCGCCAGCCGGGCCCGGACACCGTCACGGCCGGCGACCGCGAGACCCTTCGGCGGCCGGGGACCCGGCAGCGCCCGCGCGGACAGGACGAGGAACGCGGCGACGCAGGCGGCGAACAGCCAGGGCAGCACCGGGAGCGCGACCCGCAGCGGGTCGACCGGGCGGTACGGCAGCGGCCGGTCGAACAGCCCGGCGTAGCGGACGTCGGTCACCAGCGCCAGGTAGGCCCCCAACACGTTGTCCTGAGGATAGGCGTACGCGCTGAGGCGGTTGCCGAACCGGGCGTAGAAGCTCGCGGCGGTCACGTCGGCGAAGTCGGCCGTGTGCGGGCCGTGGTACTCGATCCACGCGCCGTACATGACGACGATCGGCCGGTCCGGGAACAGCTCGGCCAGGCGCGGCCCGAAGCGGGGCGCCGGCGTGTCCCTCGGCTGGACGGGCAGCGCGACGACAAGTGTCGAGCGGGTGCCGAACGCCTCCTCGGCGGCCTTGGCGGGCGCGGCCTTGATCGTCGCGCCGGATGCGATGTACCGCCCGTCGGCCCGCAGCGCGGCGGCGACCGTGTCGAGCTCGGCGGCGGTCGGGTCACGCCACACGCCGCCGCCGGCGGCGTCGTCGTCCGCCGCGGCCGGGCGGCCGGCGTCCTTACGCAGCGCGCGGATCAGCTCCACCAGCTGGCCGGTGACGTCGTTGCGGGCGAACTGGTCACGCCACTCGGTCAGGGTGCTCCCGGACGCCTGGTAGAAGCCGCCGCTCACCTTGGTGCCGAGGACCCGGATCGTGGCGTTCTCGACCTTGCGGACCTCGCCCTGCTGGTCCTTGGTGAGCCCGGGCGGCGCGACGAGGATGCGGACGTCGGAGGTGCCGATCGCCGCCGACACGCGGCCGGTGTCCCACTCGGCCACCGCGCCGGGGAGCCGGACGACCCGCTCGGCGGCGACCATGGCCGTCATCTCCTCGACGGACGGCAGGGTCGCGCCGCTGATCTCACCGGCGGAGCCCTCCGTGATCGTCGCGGTCGACGGGGACCGCCCGTACGTGGTGTCGGTGCTCTGGCGCTGCGCGACCAGGAAGGCGGTGACGCTGGCCACCGCGATGCCGAGCACGACCCAGCGTGTCGGTCCGGCGAGGCGCTGGAGGCGGCGGCGGTCAAGCACCGGCGGTCGCCCGCCACAGCCGGTCGGCCTCCCGGGCGTAGCCGGTCGCCGCGCGCGCCGCCGCCCGGCCGCCGCGCCCGGCGGCGATCGCCTCGGCGCGGGCGAGCAGTTCCTCGGCCTCGGCCACCCGGGTGCGGGCGGCGTCGCGGCTGACCGTCGCCACGTCGATCGCGGCCCGCGCGCCCGACCAGGCGACCTGCCGGTCCCGGGCGTGGGCGCGCCGGCGCGGCACAAACGCCGCCGCGAACCCGGCGACCACGACCAGGATCGATCCGATCAGCCACACCGGCCAGGACGACAACACGCGGACACTCCCAACGCCGAACCCGTCACCACAGCTCAAGCAGTCACAGACCGATGGTCCACGATCATGTCAACATGATCAGAGGCCGCCGGCAACGTGGACGGTGGTCGCTGTGAGGTACGACGCGGCGTAGCCGACGTGATCGACCACGGACCACACCGGACAACATCATCTGACTCAAGTCAGGTAACGTCTCACGACGTTCGTTCGGGCAGCAGCCGCTCCTCGTGGTCGAGCTCACGCTCGAGGCGGCGGAGGCTCTCGTCGGGCAGCGTGCCGGCGTCCCGCCAGCGCAGCAACTCCGCGCGCTGGGCGTCGATCGCGGCGCGCCGGATCCGCAGCGCCGCCTCGTAACGCGGCGAGACCGGGATCTCCGGCGAGTCGGAGCTCTGCAGCAGGTCGAGGCGGCCCTGGTAGCGGTGCAGGCGGTGCTCGAGCTGGGCCCGCATCACCTCGATGGCCTGCGTGTCGAGGTCGTCGTGGTCCTCGTGGTCGATCTCGTCGAGCCGGTCGAGCGCCGCCCGCACCGACGCGGACCGGGCCTCGTTGCGGATCCGCGCCTCGTCCACCTCGTTGGCGCGCAGGCCGAGCAGGCGGACCAGCGGCGTGAACGTGAGGCCCTGCCCGACGAGCGTGACGAGCACCACGACAAACGTGCAGAACAGCAGCAGGTCGCGGTCCGGGAACGGCGCGCCGCTGTCGGTGACGAGCGGCAGCGTGAACACGGCCGCGAGGCTGATGACGCCCCGGGTGCCGGCCCAGCTCAGGGCCACCACCTCGCGGCCGCCGAGCTTCTCCTCCCGCTTGCCGCTCTCGCTGCCGAGCCGTGTGTGGAGCGATCGCGGCAGCAGCTGGGTGAGCGCCAGCCACAGCGGGCGGATCAGCAGCGTCGCGCCGACCGCGATGGCGACCGCGATGACGACGGTCGACGTGTGGTACTCGCGCAGGTTGCGGATGACCTCCGGCAGTTGCTGGCCGATCAGCAGGAACACGAACCCCTCGAGGAGGAAGTCGACCAGCCGCCACACGGCGCTGGTCTGCAGCCGGCTGGCGCCGGACGACGAGCGCGGGGTGTGGTGGCCGACGATGAGCCCGGCGATGACCACGGCGAGGACGCCGGAGACGTGGAGTTCCTCGCCCAGCAGGTACGCGACGAACGGCGTGGCGAGTGAGATCGCGTTGGCCATCAGCGGGTCCTTGCCGAGCGGCCGCAGGAGCCGCACCGCGTAGGCGACCGCGGCGCCGACCAGGGCACCGCCGGCCGCGGCGAGGAGGAACTGGCCGATGGCCCGCGGCACGGAGAACTCCTCGCCGACGGCGGCCGCGGCGGCGAAGCTGAGGATCGTCAGCGCCGTCGCGTCGTTGAGCAGCCCTTCGCCCTGGATGATGGTGACGAGCCGGGGCGGCAGCCCGACCCGGCGCCCGACGGCCAGGGCGGCGACCGGGTCGGGCGGGGCGATGGCCGCGCCGACCGCGACGCCGGCGGCGAGCGTCGCCCCGGCCACGAACAGATGGAACCCCAGCCCGGCCACGAGTGCCGTGAGCAGCACGAGGATCACCGACAGGCTGACCACGATGCGCATGTTGCGCCGGATGGCCAACAGCGACGAGTCGAGCGCCGCACTGTACAACAGCGGCGGCAGCACGAACGTCAGGATGATCTCCGGCTCGAGTGCGATGTTCGGCCCCGGCAGCAGCGCATAGACGATGCCGACCACCGGCAGGATCGCCGCGGCCGGCAGGCCGGTCCGGGCGGCGAGCCAGCGGACGCCCACGATCACGGCGACGGCGGCGAGCACGAACACGAGGAGCACTTCAGGGGTCACCCCGTCATTCTCCCCGATCACCCGGGCAGTTGACCTTGACGTTCCTGATCATGCTCTGGTACCGGCGGACGTCGGCATCCTGCCGGTCGGCTTCCTCGACCGTGGCCACGTGCGGCGAGGAGGGCTCAGCCGGGCCGGGTGCGCCCGTTCCGCCGGCACGCGTGGATCTCCTCGAGGCTGCGCTGCCGGGTCACGCCGCGCCGGGCTCGCGCTCGTCGCGCCGCTCGGCCTCGGCGGCCTTGATCCGCTCGCGGAACTGCTTCCACTGTTGCCTGGCCTCCGGGCTGCATCCGTGCAGGGCGCCCTCGACCGTCGCCGGACCGAAGATGCGGAAGAAGAAGGTCCCGGCCCTGTCCCGCTTCGCGTTCGCCATCCCGCCCAACTTTCTTGGTGCAGCAATCGTTGGTGTACCAACTATTGGTGTACCGATAGTATGGGCCGCCGACGGCCCGGAGGGAACAGGGAGCCAGCGTGACGAAGACGACCGGAAACCCGCTCGCCCTGGAGGAGCAGGTCTGCTTCGCGCTGGCCGTGGCCTCGCGAAACGTGATCGCCCTGTATCGGCCGCTGCTCGAGCCGATGGGCCTGACCCACCCGCAGTATCTGGTGATGCTCGCCCTCTGGCAGCACGCACCGCTGTCGGTGAAGGAGCTGAGCCGGCTCCTCCAGCTCGACCCGGGCACCCTCTCGCCACTGCTCAAGCGGCTGGAGAGCCTCGACCTCGTCGTCCGGCGCCGCGCCGACCACGACGAGCGTGTGCTCGCCGTCACACTGACCCCGGCCGGCCAGGCCCTGCGCGCCGAGGCCGAGCGCATCCCGCCGGCGATCGTCAGCCGCCTCGGCATGCCGATCGAGGAGCTGCAGGACCTGCACGCCATGCTGACCCGCGTGATCGACCTCACCCGGGACTCCTGACACCGCCGGCCCGGGCACGCGGCGCTGGAGAAGGTGGCGGCGACATACGAGGGCCGCGTGCTCGCCGGTGAGGACGAGGTGGTCGCCGCGTTCCGCGCCGCGCACACCGGCGCCGTCGACCCGACCGCGACACCGGCGACGGCCAGGACGGCGACCGGCGTTAGGGTGCGTAATCAAAGTGGGGGCCGAGGCGAGGCGGAGTCCAGGCGTCGCCTGGGGCCGCCGCAGCTCGGTCCCCACTTTGATATGCACCCCAAGTCCAGGAAACGCAAGGAGAATACGACGTGGACGACGGGAAACCGACCGTGCAACTGCCGGCCCAGTCGGCACCTCGGGAGCGCACCCCGACCGGCCTGCTGTTCGCGGTCCTCGCCCTGGTCGCGGTGCTGTGCATCGGCGCGGCCGGGACCACGCTGTTCGGCTGACCGGCTGACCGGCTGACCGGCTGGCGGCCGCGGCCACCGGCACATCGTCCACATCGGACAGCAGCGGAACCGCGGCCGCACCGGCGAGCGAGACGAGCAGCGTCAGCTCCGCCCGCGTGACCCGCGACGGTGCGGTGTGGACCTTCGTCCCCGACTCGGCATCGCGCAGACCGGCGGGGGGCCGGTCGGTGACGGTGTCGTTCCGCGTCAACGGCGCGGCCCTGCTCGACATGACCCCGACGGCGTGCACCATCGACGGCCGCCCCTGCGCGGGTGTCGGCTGAGCGTGCCCGCTCAGGAGCCGGTCGCCGGCGGCGCGGCCAGCCGCACGGTGGTGAGCAGGCGCGACACCTCGCCGGCCGTCGGCGGCAGCGCCGGACCGCCGCTCGCCGTCTCCGCGCCGAGCAGCCTGAGCAGCTCGCCGTCCGCCGCGAACGCCTGGAGATCCGTCCCGCGCCGGGACTGCGGCTCGAGCAGCGCCTGCCACGCGCCGGGGTTGCGCAGCAGATGCTGGAAGAACGGGCGGTGCTGGCTGCGGACGACCAGCAGCCGGGCCAGCTGCATCCGTCGGGCGAGGTCGGTCCGGGCGCCGGCGGGCGACGCGTCCCGGGCGAGGACCGAGGTCGCCAGGGTCAGCACGTTGACGAACCGCTTGATCCGGCGCGGGTTGTTGCCGAACCCGGTGCGCACCAGTGTCCAGAAGGGATCGTGGTCGGCCAGGTCGGCGACGTGCTCCGCCACGGAGCGGCGGATCTCCGCGAAACTGATCTCCGGCAGGAAGAACGGCAGCTGCACGATCTTCTCCAGGTACGCCGCGCCGTCGACGGTCACGTCGCCGCCGAACCGGCCCGCCACGACCTGGACGAGCAGGTCGTAGTCCATGCCCAGGACGAACACGCACCGCGCGTCGCCGGTGAACAGCTTGAGCGCTTCCAGGACGTTCACCGCGGCGGCGGGCGTGCACCGGTCGAGGTCGTCGACGAACACGAACAGCCGCCCCTCCGGCGGCAGGTAGGCGGCCACGGCCTCGGCGAAGTCGATCTCGAAGCGGTTGAGCTCGCGGTAGTAGTCGGCGTTGGTGGCGGCCAGCTGCTGGGCTCCGGCGGCGACGTCGGCCGCGCTGATCGCGCCGCCGGTGGCCAGCGACACCGAGGCGCCGACGCCGAGCCGGAGGGCGAGCCAGGTGGCCGCCGACGCGAGCCTGGTCGCCTTGCGGGCCGCCGTCTCCTCGGTGGCGAGCTCGGCGAGCAGCGACTGGAGCAGCGCGGCCCAGACCTCGACCTTCTGGTCGTACTTCCACGGGTTGAACCACAGTGCGCGATTCTCGGGCGCGAACGCGAGCTGGTCCTGCCACATCCGCATGAAACTGCTCTTGCCGGATCCCCACGGGCCGAAAACACCGACCGTCACCGGCAACGTATCGGCGTTCGCCACGATCTCGTGCAGTTGTTCGACATATGTGCGGAATCCGAACCGGTCGTGGTCGAGCCGCAGGATCGGGTTGTCGGTCAGAAGCGCGGCCAGTGTGCTGCCCTCCGGTGTGGAACTCTTCGCGAAGTAGCCGGAGGCGGAATCGTATCGGCGGCGAAGCGGGGCCGCATCGGCCGAACGCCCGGCGGATCGGCGGAACGGCCGGGGAAGGAGGTGACCCAGCAATGGCCGATCGGCCCTGCCGATCTCCTGGCCAAGATTGATTGCATAGACCGGGATGGTGTGCGTGGTGTCGCAGAAGGAGTCGATGGGTGTTCGTCGGTCATGGTCGGGTCGCCGAGGTTGAACGGCTTGTCACGCGCTTCGGTCAGGTCCGCCGCGAATCGACGCCGGCCCTCGTCACGTACGTGGCGCCACCGGGCTGGGGAAAGACCCGCGTCATCCAGGAGTTCTACCGCCGGCTGGCCGAGTCGCAGCCGGAGCCGCGATACTGGCCGGCGTCGCTGATCACCGAGCCGCGGACCGGCGCGTCGACCTCCGGTGACCTCGCCACCGGCCGCAAGGCCGTCCGGCACCGGCAGTTGCAGGTGCCGCCGGACACGGCGGCGCCCTGGTTGTGGCTGGCACTGCCTTCGGCGCGGCTCGGCGACAACTCCCCCGCGCCCGCGGTCGAGCAGCTGGCGACCCAGCTGATCCCGCACCTGCCGCAGCTCGTCGGCCGGCTCGCGCGCGCCGGGCACCCGATCCGGCCGGTGTGCCGCGCCATCGCCGGCGTGCTCTCGCCGTGGGAGCTGCGGACTCTCGCCGCGGCCGACCCGGCCCTCGGCGCGGCGATCGCCGGTGAGGGACCGCTCGCCGCCACCGCGGACCTCGCCACCGGCGTCGCCACCCTGCTGCGCCTCTTGCAGGGGCCGCTGCCGCCGGCCGAGCGGACGGGCACCGTCGTCGTCCTCGACGACGCCCACGACCTGGACCAGTCGGCGGTCAACCTCGTCGCCGACCTGCTCAGCGCCGACCTGCCGGCGCTGCTCATCGCCACCACCTGGCCGGAGCACGTCCGCACCGACGCGAGCGGCTCACCGTTCGCGACGTACCTCGCCGACGCGGCCACCACCGAACGGGCGGCCCTGGTACATCTGGACCTGCTCGGCACCGACGACCTCGTCGAGTTCGTCCTGCACCAGTTCCCCGGCACCGACCCGATGGTGGCCAACCGGCTGGCGCAGCGGGCGGACCGCAACCCGTACGCGCTGCGCCTGCTCCTCGACACCGCACTCGTGCGCTCCGCCTCCCGCGACGGCCGGATCGACCTGGGCCCGGCCGAGATCGACCAGCTCAACGGCGGGCTGGACGACCTGCTGCGGCAGCACTGGACGCGGTTGTCGATCGGCGTGCAGCAGACGCTGGTGACCACGGCGCTGCTCGGCGAGTCGGTCCTCGACGACGTGCTCGTCGCCGCGCTCGGGGCGGTGCGCCCGGAGGGCGGCCTCAGCGCGGCGCTCGCGACGGCCTGGATCCGCCCGACCGGCGAGCCTGCGCGGATCTTCGAGTTCATCGAGCGGATCCGGTACGACGTGGCGCGCGGCGCGGCACCGAACGTCCTGACCACCTCGGCCCGGGAGAACGTGCTCGCCAGCGCGTTGCGGGCGGTGCGGCAGCTGCTCGAGGACGACGTCCGCGAGGCGCGGCAGGTGCTGCTCGCCCTCCACGTCGGCCTCACCCGTGCCGGTGTGGAGACCGACCTTCCCTCGGCCGGCCGCAGCGCGGCCGACCTGGCCGAGATCGCCCGCGGGCAGCACCGCCGTCTCGACGCGATCAGCTACCTGGAGCAGGCCGTGGTGTGGCTGGAGACGGGCGACGCGAGCGACCGCCGGCACGCGATCCGGCTCCGCCTGGAACTCACCGCCACCGTCCGGATCGAGCACTCCCGCAGCCGCAGCGAGCCGCACGCCGTCGCGGCCCTGGAGCTCGCCGATCAGCTCCCCGACACCGACGAGCTGCGAATCCGGGCCCGGCTGGCGCTCGCGCGGGCCCTGCTGCGCCGCAACGACCGCGAGCGGTTCGACCGCGCCTACGAGCTGCTGCGCGAGGCGGAGCGCCGCACCGACGTGCTCGACGAACCGTCACGGGGGCTCATCCGGGACCTGTGGTCGTTCCAGGCCAGCGCCGCCGGTCACCAGGGGCGGTACGCGGAGGCCACGAAGCGCTGCGAGGAGCTGCTCGCGCACTGCGAGCAGCGCTACGGGCCCGGCCACCGGTACACGCTGGACGCGATGGAGGACCTGTCGTACAACGCCATGCGCAGCGACGACATCGACCGGGCCGTCGCCGTCCGCCGCGAGATCCTGCGCCGGCGCACCGGCCTCATCAGCGAGGCCGGCTACCTGCCGACCCTGCCCGCGCGCAGCAACCTCGCCGCCGCGCTCATGCGGGTCGGCACCCACGCCGCGCTCGACGAGGCCGAGCAGCTCGCGCTCGAGGCGAAGACGGCATGGTCGAGGTCCTACGGCGTGGACGGCACCCGCACCCAGCGGACCCGGATGATCCTCGCCCGCATCCTGCAGTGCCGGGGCCTGCTGCTCGAAGATGAGGGTGACCGGGCCGCCGCCGGCGCGCTGTTCGAGCGGGCGCACGAGGAGACCGGCAAGCTGTACACCCTGCGGCTGCGCCGGGAGGTCACCACGCAGCCGATCGCGCTCATGCGGCACGGCATCTCCCAGGCCTGCCTGCGCGACGAGCAGGCGATCGCGTCGCTGACCGAGGCGCTGCGGTTGCGTGAGGTCGAGCTCAAGCAGTCCCGGGACTACTGGGAGGTGCGCGAGTGCGCGAGCCACCTCGTCTGGGCCTACGACCGGCTCGGCCTGCCGCTGGAGGCGGCCGCCACCCGACGGATCTACCGCCTGGCCACCGACGGCTGAGCATCCGGCGGCGCCGCGGCGACGGCGAGCACGTCGGCACCGCCCACGACAGCGGGACCGCAGCGGGTACAACCGGCTGCCGGGCCGCCGTTACCGGCAGTCCGGGTGCGAATCCACCAAAGTATTGCAAAAAGCATTCACCTCTGGCCTACGTTCGGGAAGACCGAGCGGCACCAGGTGCCGCTCCACACCTGTACGGGGGGAAAGGGTGTTTGCAACCACGAACATCCGCGGGGGGCCGGTACCACGCGGACGAATCTGGGCCGGCACAGCGCTGGCCCTCACGCTCACCGCGGCGGGTGTCGCGGTAGCGACACCGGCATATGCGGTGGAGCCGACCTTGACGGCCATCGCGCCGGACAGCGGTCCTGTCGCCGGCGGGACCTCGGTGACCATCACCGGGACCAACATGACGGGCAGCAGCGTCACCTTCGGCGGCGCCGCGGGCAGCGTCACGGGGAGCACAGCCACCACCGTCACCGTAACCACGCCGCCGGGCACCGCCGGCCCCGTCCCGGTGGTGGTGACGAACGGGACCGGTCCATCCACCGATCCACTTACGTTCACCTACGTCGCCGCACCGACGGTGACGAATGTGGAGGCTCCGGCAGGCCCGGTGGCCGGCGGGACCCAGGTAACCGTCACCGGCACCAAGTTGACCGGCGCCACCGGGGTCACCTTCGGCGGACTGGCCGGCACCGGCCTCACGGCGGTCACCGCCACCAGCCTCAAGGTGACCACGCCGCCGCACATCGCCGGTGCGGTTCCGGTCGTGGTCACCACGGCCGGCGGCCCCAGCAACAACACCGTGGAGTTCACCTATGTGAATCCGCCGGTGGTGAACAATGTGCTGCCGAACAACGGCCCTGCGGCCGGCGGGACCGTGGTGACCATCAGCGGTACCGACCTGGATGATGCCACCAAGATCACCTTTGGTGGTACGGAGGGCACCAACCTCACGCCGGTCAGTGCCACCAGCGTCAAGGTGACCACCCCGGCGGGCACTCCCGGCACGGCCCCGGTCGTGGTCACCACGGCCGGCGGCCCCAGCAACAGCAACGTGACGTTCGCCTACAACGCGGCGCCGAAGGTGACGAAGCAGCCGCTCGCGCAGTCGCGCGGCGTCGGCACCCAGGCCAAGTTCACGGCGACGGCCTCGGGTTACCCGGTCCCGGACATCAAGTGGCAGCAGCTGCTCAAGGGCGGCACCTGGACGGACATCGCCGGCCAGGTGACCGATACGCTGTCGTTCCCGGCGACGATCGAGCTGAACGGCGCGCAGTACCGGGCGGTGTTCCAGAGCGCGCTCGGCAGCGCGACCACCAGCGCGGCGACGCTGACGGTGGTCCCCGCGCCGCCGGACGCCCCGGACCAGCCGGCGGCGCCGACGCTGACGGCCGGCGTGTCGTCGATCAAGGCGACGTGGACGGCACCGGACGAGAACGGCACGGAGATCACCGGCTACACGGTGATGGCGACCCCGGGCCCGGCCACCTGCACCACGAAGAGCAAGACCGAAACCAGCTGCGTGCTCGGCGCGACCGCGGGCGAGGACTACACCGTCACGGTGGTGGCCCACTCGGCTGCCGGCGACTCGCCGGTGAGCGACCCGTCCAACTCCGTCACGGCGACGGAACCGGAGCCACCGGCGACGGCGCCGGCGGCGGACGCGCCGCTCACCACCGATGCCGGCCCGATCAGCTCCGCCGAGCCGGGGCAGGAGATCACGCTCGTGGGGTCCGGCTACGCGCCGTACTCCACGGTGGTCATCACGCTGTACTCGGACCCGAACCAGCTGACCAGCGTCCTCACCGGCGCCAGTGGTGACTTCACCCAGACGATCACCATCCCGAGCGACCTCGACGGACCGAACCACTCGCTGGTCGCGGCGGGCGTGGGCCCGGACGGCACTCCCCGGAACCTGCGCGTCGACCTCTACGTGGCGTCCGGGGCGACGGTGAAGATGTCCGGACCGATCGTGCGCAACAGCTCGGGACGGCCGCAGATGTTCGCGCGTGGCTCGGACAACAACCTGTACACCAGCGTCCAGGCCGTTGACGGTACGTGGGGCACCTGGACCAACCTGGGCGGGCTCATCTACAGCGAGCCGGTCGCCGTGCTGAACAACAACGGCCGGCTGCAGGTGTTCGTCGTCGGCGGTGACCACTCGATCTGGTACAGCCTGCAGAACGGCGACGGCACGTTCGCGTGGTGGACCCGCGTGGGCACGCCGAAGTGGCTGCACTCGCTCGCGCTGGCCCAGAACGGCGACGGCACGGTCGTCATCATGGGCCGTGGCCAGGACGACAACCTGTGGGCGATCAAGCAGTCCTCGACGTCCAACCCGGGTTCCTGGACCGACTGGGAGAACCTGAGCGGCCTCATCTACAGCAACCCGACGGTCCACAAGCGGGACGACGGGCTGCTCGAGGTCTTCGCCATCGGTGGCGACGGCCAGGTCTGGCACCGGGTGCAGACCACCCAGAACACGAACACCTTCGACTGGTGGACCCGCGTCGCGTTGTCCGCCAGCAACCGGACGAGTCTGTGACCGTTCCGGTCTGAGCACCACGGCAAACAGCGGGCGCCCCGGGATCTCCCGGGGCGCCCGTCGCCGTCAGGTGCCCTTACTTGAGATGGCCCGCGGTCAGGCCGGACTGCACCTGCCGCTGGAACGCCAGGTAGAGGATCAGCACGGGCAGCATCGCGATCGCCATGCCGGCGAACAGGGCGCTGTAGTCGCCGGCGTACCCCTGGTTGATCGTGAGCGCGGTCAGGCCCTGGGTGAGCACCCATTTCTTCTCCGCGCCCTGCCCCTGCATGAGCACGATCGGCAGGATGTACTGGTTCCAGTGCGTCAGCAGGTTGAAGATGCCCACGCTGATGAGGCCCGGCTTCGCCATCGGCAGCATGATCCGGAAGAACAGGCCGAAGTGCGAGCAGCCGTCGACCATCCCCGCCTCGGCCACCTCCGTCGGCAGCGTCCGGAAGAACGCCGTGAGGAAGAAGACCGTGAACGGCAGCGCATAGGCGGTGTAGGTCAGGATCAGGCCCAGGTGCGTCGAGAGCAGGCCCATGTTCTTCACCACGAAGAACAGCGGGACCAGGGCCAGGAACACCGGGAACATCATCCCGCCGACGAACAGGAAGTAGATGAACCGGCCGAACTTGAGGTCGTATCGCGCGAGCACGTAGGCGGCCATCGAGCCGAGCAGCATCGTGAGCACCAGCGCGCCGGCGACGACGATCGCGGTGTTCAGGAAGTACAGGCCGATGTTGGCCTCGTTCCAGGCCCGGCTCCAGTTCTCGAACCGCAGCTTCGAGGGCAGGCTCCAGGCACTGGTGAGGATTTCGTTGTCGTCCTTGAACCCGCTCATGATCGCCCACAGCAGCGGGAACGTCGTCAGCAGCGCCCAACCCACGAGCACGGTGTGGGAGAACGCGTTGAAGACACCGAAGCGGCCCCGCTCGCGCGGCGCCTTCTCCGGCTTCGGGGGCACCGCCGTGGTCTGCGGATCGGAGATCGTGGTCATGGCGGGCCTCAGAGCTCGATCCGCTCGCGGCGGGTGAGCCGCAGCGAGACGAACGCGATGGACAGGGTCAGGAAGAACAGCGCCACGCCGATCGCGGAGGCGAAGCCGAACTTGTTCTCGTTCATCGCCGCCTCGTAGAGGTACAGACCGACGACCCTGGAGCTCTCGCCCGGGCCGCCGTTGGTGACGATCTGCACGAGGGCGAAGGCGTCGATCGCGATGACCGCGAGGTAGATCCAGGCGACCTGGATCGTGTCCCACAGCAGCGGGACGGTGATCTTCCGCAGGACGGTGCCGCGCTCCGCACCGTCGAGCATCGCGGCCTCGTAGATCTCCTTGGGGATCGACTGCATCGCGGCGTTGAAGAGCACCACGTAGAAGCCGACGTTGCTCCAGACCATGACCGCCATGACGCAGTAGAACGCCAGGTCGGGATCGCCGAGCCAGGGCTTGGCGAGCGAGTCGAGCCCGATCGCGCGGAGGAAGCCGTTGAGGATGCCGCTTCTCGGCGCGTACACCTCTTTCCACAGCACGCCGATGATGGCCACCGACAGCACCTGCGGGAAGAAGTAGACGACCCGGTAGAAGGCGGCGCCGCGGACCCCGCTGACGCCCGCCTTCCCCTTCCGGCCTCCGACGGTGAGCATGGTGGCGAAGAACAACGCCAGCACGATCGTGATGATCGGCAGCGCCACCAGCAGGATGGCGTTGTTCTTCAGGGCGTTCCAGAGGTGCGCGTCCTCCAGGAGCTTGCCGAAGTTGTCCAGGCCCACGTACTCGTAGTCCGGCGACAACCCCTTCCAGTCCGTCGCGGAGATCTGGAACGCCTGGGCGTACGGCGAGAGCACGAACACGGCGTACAGCGCCAGTGGTGGCAGGAGGAACGTGAGCGCGAACAGGCGCCTACCGTGCCGCATGGGTCAGCTCCGCTTGTACTTCTTGAACGAGTCGTCCTTGGCGATCTCGTCCGCGCCCTTCTGGCACTGCTCGACGAACTGCTGCGCGTTGGCACGTCCCGTCATGAGCTCGCCGCAGGCCGCGTCGACGAGGTTGCGCTCCAGCTTCCGGTAGAAGGAGTTGTACACCCAGTTGAAGCCGTCGGAGCCGGACGCCTGCAGCGCCTTGGTGACGCTGGTCAGGCCCGGGGGCAGCTCGACGCCGTCCGCGGAGCCGGCGACGCAGGTGAGGCTCGCCGTCTTCTTCGTGAAGTCCGACGCGCCCTGCTTCGACAGCATGATGCGCAGGTACTCGAGGCCGCCGTTGACGTTCTTGCCCTTCGACGGCACCATGTACGGCTCGCCGGCGGTGCCCCGGATCGCCGCGAACGGCAGCTTGTCACCCGAGCCCATGCTCGGCGTCGGCGCGATCGCCATCTTGAAGTCGGGCGGGGTGACCTTCTTCTGCTCCGACTCCAGCCACGAGCCGCAGGAGATGAAGACGGCGTTGCCCTTCGACCACTCGGTCTGCGACTGGACGTGGTCCAGGCCCTCCGAGCCGGGCAGGATGTAGCCGTCGACGACGAGTTGCCGGACGGCCTCGGCAGCCGCCTTGATCGACTCGTGCTTCCAGGCGTTGGGCTCGAGGTTGTCGATCGCGAGCAGGATCTGCGGACCGGCCATCTTGGCGGCCATCGACAGGATGATCCAGCTCATGTACCGCGGGTGCTTGCCCTGATAGGTCCAGGGCGCGATACCGGCGGTCTTGATGGTCTTGCTCAGAGCGATCATCTCGTCCCACGTCTTCGGGTACTGCCAGCCCTTGTCCGTGAGGAGCTTCTCGTTGTACCAGACGCCGTACGCCGTGTACGCGTAGTTGAGGAACATCGTCTTGCCGTCGTAGGTGCTCGGCTCCAGCGAGCCCGGCAGCAGCGTGTCGCGCACCTTCTTGCCCGGGATGTCGAGGCTCGGCGCGTCGAGCAGCGCCTGGAGGTCGGTGATCGCCTTCTCGGAGACGAGGCCGTTGAAGTCGATCTGGCCGGAGCCGGAGTTGTTGACCACGTCCGGCGGGGTGCCGTCGACGAACCGCGGCTGGAGCGTCTTGTTGATCTCCTGCGTCGCCGAGTGCTTGATCTCCGCCTTCGGGTACTTCTCCTTGTACATGGCCTCGTGGGCCTTGGCGTAGTCCTCACCGAACCCGCCGTTGAAGATGACGACCTCGAGCGGTGCGTCCTCCTTCACGCCGAGGGGGTTGGTGCTGCTCTTGTCCGCCTCGGCACTCTTGGTGTTGTTGTCACCGCCGGTGGCGCAGGCGGTGAGGACGGCCGGTGTGGCGGCAAGCAAGCCGGTGGCGGCCGCGGTCTGCAGCACGCCCCTGCGGGTCATCGTGTTCATCCGTCGTGCTCCTTCGTGGGGGTCGAGGGGGCGCTCGTCGATGACCACGATGAAGGTTTCTAACGTAACTTTCAAGAGTCGGAAGATTCCTGCCATCCGTCGGCGCGCCGGGGCTTATTTACGCTCCGCGACCGTCGCACTCACCGCGGGCATGGGACACTGCCTGCGGATACGTCGCGGCGGCGCGCCGCGTCCGATCCTGCCGCAGACCGCGCCAACCCGCGAGGCGGCGGCGAATATTGACGAAATCGTTGCCGGCGACTTACGGCCGGGGGCCACCGACAGGCCGCGCCGACGCCCGGGCGGACGCCGTCCGGACAGGCCGGGACCTCCGGACGTATCGATTTGTCCACTCGCACGCCGCGACCGGGCGCCGCCCGCGCGCCGGCTATGCGGTGGCGGTCAGGCGGGCGTGGACGGCGTTGTCGACCGGGGCGCCGGTGAGGGCGGCGATCGCCAGGGCCGCGGCGCCCGCGGCCCCGTCGTGGGCCTCCGTCGGGGCCACCCGGAACCGCTCCTCGACCCCCGCGCGGACCCGGTCGGCCACCGGGCCCGGCCGAAGCAGCACCGAGCCGGCCAGGACGACCGCCGGCGGGCCGGACAGGCGGACCCGGCGGGACACCGCCTCGAGCCCGTGCAGCAGGTGCGCGGCGGCCATCTCCACGATGCGGACGGCCACCTCGTCGCCGGCCTCCGCGGCGGTGCTCACCAGCGGGGCGAGCAGGCCGAGCGAGGCCGGCGGGCGGCGGTACGCGACCCGGACGAGCGCCTGGGCGTGCTCGTCCGGGTCCGGGTGCGCCACCGCCTCCAACGCGTCGGTCACCGGGCCGGTGAGCCGCGTCGCCGGGCCGCGGCCGTCGAGGCCGCACAGCACCGCCCGCAGCGCCTCACGGCCCAGCCACACGGCCGAGCCCTCGTCGCCGAGCAGCCACCCGTAACCGTCGCAGCGCTTCTGCGCCACCCCGCCGTCGAACGCCACCGCAGCCGCGCCGGTGCCGGACAGCAGGAGAAGGCCGGCGGGCTGACCGGTCCCGGCGGCGAACGCCACCTCGAGATCGGTCACGCTACGCACGCCCCCGCCCGACAGGCCGGCGGCCAGCCACGCCTCCTCGGCGGCCTGCCGTGCCTCGACACGCCCCGCGGACGCCGCCCCGGCCGCGCCGACCACGCCGAGCGCGACCCGCGCCGGGTCCACGCCGTCGAGCGCCGCCCGCAACGCCGTGGCCAGCGCCACGGCCGGGCGGCCGCCGCTGGAGTTCTGGTTCGCACCACCGGCCCGGCCGCGGCCGACTATTGTGCCGTCGATCGTGCTCACCAGGCAGCGGGTGCTGGTGGCGCCGGCGTCGACGCCGGCGACCAGAGGTACGTCCACGGGGACACCGTACTCCATTGACGAAAACGTCGAGAAAATGGAAACTTTCCCACATGAAGGTGAGCCGACCGTCCGACGAAGGTGGCGCCACGTCCACGGCGGTGAAGGTCCGCGGATTGCTGCCCTCCCTCTCACCGGCCGAGCAACGCGTCGGGCGGATCATCGTCGACGAGTCGGCCACAGCTGCCCAGTTGACGATCACTGAGCTGGCCAAACGGGCCGACACATCCGAAACTACGGTCATCCGGTTCTGCCGCGCCATCGGCTTCTCCGGCTATCCTGAGCTACGACTGAGGCTGGCGGCCGAGGCGGGCCGGGCGCAGGACGACGGCACCGGCGGCGAGGAGCCCGGCAGCGACATCAGCCCGACGGACGCGCTCGCCACCGTCGTCAAGACGATCGCCTTCGCCGACGCCCGCGCCGTCGAGGACACCGCCGCGCAGCTCGACCTCGACACCCTGCAGCAGGTGATCGACGCCGTCGCGCGCGCCCGCCGGATCGACATCTACGGCGTCGGGGCGAGCGCGTTCGTCGCCCGCGACTTCCAGATGAAGCTGCACCGGGTCGGCCTGGTGGCCTACGCCTGGTCCGACCTGCACCTGGCGCTGACCAGCGCCGCCCTGCTCGACGACCGCGACGTGGCCGTCGGCATCTCGCACACCGGCACGACCGTCGACACGATCGAGGCGTTCGCCGAGGCCGGCCGCCGCGGCGCCACCACCGTCGCGCTCACCAACTTCCCCAAGTCGCCGATCACCCGCATCGCCGACCTGACGCTCACCACCGCCGCCCGCGAGACGACGTTCCGCTCGGGCGCGATGGCCAGCCGGCTGGCCCAGCTCACCGTCGTCGACTGCGTGTTCGTCGGCGTCGCCCAGAAGACCTACGGACAGACCAAGACGGCTGTGGAGAAGACCCGTGAGGCGGTCCGCAGCCGGCGCGTACGACCGGAACGAGGACGCTGGTGACCATCTCTTCCCCGATCGCCCCGACGGAAGAGCGCAACCCGCGCACCTACGACATCGACCGGCTCCCGACGCTGCGGATCCTGGAACTGATCAACTCGGAGGACGCGACCGTGGCCGGCGCGGTCGCCGCCGTGCTCCCGGAGCTCGCCGAGGCGGTCGACCGGACCGTCGACGCGCTGCGATCCGGCCATCGCCTGCACTATTTCGGCGCCGGTACCTCCGGCAGGATGGCCGTGCTCGACGCGACCGAACTCCGCCCGACGTACGGCGTCGATCCCGGCCACGTCGTCGCGCACCTCGCCGGCGGTGCCACCGCTCTCACCGGCGCGGTCGAGGCGGCCGAGGACGACACCACCGCCGGTGCCGCGGCAGCCGAGCCGCTCACCGGGGGCGACATCGCGTTCGGCGTCACCGCCAGTGGCGGCACGCCGTTCGTCGGGGGCGCGCTGCAGGCCGCCCGCGACCGGGGCGCGCGCACCGTGCTGCTCTCCGCCAACCCCGGCGCCGCCCTGGCGCCGCTCGCCGACATCCACATCGCCGTCGACACCGGGCCCGAGGTGGTCACCGGCTCGACGCGGATGAAGGCCGGCACCGCCCAGAAGCTCGTCCTCAACGCACTGTCGACCGCGGTGATGATCCGGCTCGGCCGCACGTACTCCAACCTGATGACCGACATGGTCGCGAGCAACGCCAAGCTGCGGGTCCGGCAGGTCCGCATGCTCGTCCAGGCGACCGGCGTGCCGGCGGAGACCTGCCAGGCGGCGCTGACGGCGGCCGACGGCGAGGCGAAGGTCGCGCTGCTGACCCTGCTCACCCGGGCCGACGTCGACCAGGCCCGCAAGGCCCTGCGCGCCGCGGGCGGCATCGTCCACCGGGCACTGCGCGCGGTCGGCTGATCGGGTCGACCGGCCGGTCGCCCGCGGTCATGCCGCCGGTTTCTCCATGCTTTTCTGCCTTATGCCGCCGGCTTCTCCGGGAGCGGGAACCGCAGGCGCGCGCCGACCGCGTGGTCGCGCAGCTCCGTGTCGAAGCGGATGTGGCGCACCGAGCCGCCGTCGTCCATCACGGACTCGACCAGTTCGTCGATGACGTCGGTGGTGGCCCGGACCGGCTCCCCGCACAGTGCGCAGGCCTCCCCCGCCAGCGACATCCAGCCGTCCCGGTCGCAGACCACGCCCGGCTGCTCGACGCCCTCCTCCACCGCGAGTGTCTCGATCGCCGACACCGTGCCGGCCCACAGGCAGGTGTCCAGGCCGAACGCGGCCCGCCGCCGCTCGGCCACGGCCTCGGCGATCCCGGCCACCAGTCCGCGCTCCTCCTGCTGCTCGTACTGCTCCATCACCGACTCGGCGGCGCGGCGCACGTCGCCGGCGGTGGCGGTGTTCGCGTCGACGGTGAACGTCCCGGCGACACGCTCCCGCAGCTCGCGGGGCAGGTACTCGATGAAGCTGGCCACCTCGTGCTGATGGCCGCCCACCGCGAGCACGTCGAACCCGCCGTCGCGGAACCGGTCGGTCAGCACCTCGACCACCCGGCGATAGTGGCGCTTGGCCAGTTCCCCGCTCTTGTTGCGCACCCCGTACTCCGCCCTGCCGTAGGCGTAGTCGGGCTTGCGCAACGCCGGGTCGCGTGACTGCCAGACCTCGCGCAGCTCCCGCAGGTACAGGTCCCACACCTGGGCGATCGCGTCGTCGGTGATGACCACGCACATCCGGTGGTACTCGTCGAGGACGGCGAGCATCGGCCGCACCCATGGTGTGCTGTCCACCACGACCCGGTCGCGGATCGACCGGGGCAGCGAGACCTCCTCGAAGAAGTTCCTGGCGCTGCACGAGAAGAGTGCCATCATGCCGGCCGGCCAGCGCTCTTCCGTGTAGGCGCGCGCGAGGCGCTCCACGTCACCGCGGATGGACAGCCGGGCCTCGCGGTCCAGCGAGTGGTCCTTGTCCATCGACCGGACCGGGTCGAGCAGGCTGTTGAGCCGGGTGCGGACCTCACCCTCGTTCTTGAGCGAGCCGTCCGGCTCGACCCCGACGTAGAGCGACACGACCGGCAGGCCCTCCGCGCCGAACTGGACGATGGGGTCGATCTGCGCATGACTGGTCATCAGGTGAACACCTCCGGAAGATCGGCGGCAAAACACCACGGGCGGCGAACGCCGGGATGCGACCGGGAGGCTCCGGGATCAGCCAGGGCGATACCTACCAGGTAGAAAGCGGGCAGACCGGACACGGGACCCCCTCCGGCGAACCTGTACCGCCCCGACGATGCTGTACCCCGTCCGGGCGAACCGTCATCACCTGTCCGGAGTGGTCCGGCCGCCCGGCGCCGATACCGCACGCTCGCCGTTCGCAACCGATATGCCCTCCGTCAGCCCCTGATGCACGCGGTACGGGGTGATGGCGCACCGGCCTCCCCGCCGGTGATCAGCTCTCCAGCCGAACGCCCTATGGCCAATCGCTTGCCCGATAGCAAGAAACAGGTTGTGAGCTGGGCGGATAGTCTGTTACCGATCAGCGTTGGGACGGTGGCGATGAACCTGAGCCTGCACGTACAAGGCCGCATCGGCGGTGGCCTCGCGATCGTCGCGCGCGGCGATCTCGACTACGGCTCCGCCGAGCGGTTCCGCGCCTGTGTCGACCAGGCGCTCCAGCAGTCCACCGGCGTGATCCACGTCGACCTGCAGCTGGTCACCTTCATGGACTCCAGCGGCGTCGGCGCCCTCGTGTCGGCGGCGAAGCAGGCAGAGCGCGCCGGCACCCGGCTGGTCCTCCAGAACCCGTCGGCCGCCCTGGTTCGCACGCTGCGCACCGCCGGACTGGACGACTTCATCGGCCTGCCACCGGCTTGACCGGAGCCCGCACCCGGACCTGGGGCCCGCCTGGGCGGCGCAACGCACCTGACCTTGGTCGATTTCCGTGGCCCTGGGCACGGAAACCCACCAAGGTCAACCGGCCGGCGGCATCCTGCGGGCCGACGACGAGGTGACCCGCGGCGGCCCTCCCGGCGCTCGATGCGATGCCGCAGCGCGACGTGCGAGTCCGCTCGGAGCCGCTCGCCGCGCTGGTCTGAGCCGGGCCGGTTCATGCCGCCCCGGTGGCCGCCGGCCGGGTCGTTCAGGCGATGCTCAGCATGCACGGGGCAGGATGCCCCACGGGCGGCTGCGAGAAAGGGCGAGGAATGGGTGGCACGGTGCGCAGCGCGTGGCGGATCCCGCCCATCGCGGCGGCGTCCGCGTTCGCCGTGCTGACCACCCTCGTGGCGGCCCGGACACCCGCGGTGCTGCGGTTCGACCTGACGGTGAGCGACGCGGCCCGGCGGTTCACCCTCGGCCACGAGCGCTGGCGCACGCTGATGTCGATCATCACGCACAGCGCGGACACCTGGTTGCTCAGCCTCGTGGGGCTGGTGAGCACCGCCGCCCTGCTGTTGCTGGGACAGCGCCGCGCCGCGGTGTTCCTGCTCACGGCCTGGGCGGGCACCGCACTCGTGCGGCTGGGCGTGCTGCACCTCGTGGACCGGGCACGGCCGGTGGACCGGCTCACGCCCGCGGCCGGGTGGTCCTTCCCGTCCGGGCACACCATGTCGGCGGGCATCACCGCCGGGGTGGCGATCGTGATCGTGCTGGCGTTCCTGCCCCGCGAGCCGCTGCGCACGGCGCTCGTCGTCGCCCTGGCCGGCTGGGCGGTCCTGGTCGGGATCAGCCGCGTCGCGCTGGCGGCCCACTGGCCGACCGACGTGCTCGGCGGCTGGCTGCTCTCCGGTGCCGTCGTCTCCGCGCTGGCGCTGACCCGGCTCCGGCCCGCCCCCTGCCCTCCGGCCGGATGACGGTCCGCGCCGACCTGTCGTTGCGACACGTGTACGACAGGCGGTCTCGAAAGGTTTAGGGGTTCCCACAAGGTTTCGTCAAGGTCGTCACGGTTTTCCGGATCAGGGCACTCCGTGCCCCTAAAGTCCTCGCGGCCGTTACAGCGGATCCGGAGGACCAGTGGGAAACAGTGCGACGCAGGCAAGCCGGGCGCGGTGGATCACCGCCGCGCTCACGGCGACGGCGGTCACCCTCGCCGGCTGCGGCACCAGGAAGACGGAGTCGGGCCAGGAACCGGAGACCCCGGTTGTGGTCCGACTCTACGGCGCCGACGCCAACATGACCAACGCGCTGCGTGACAAACTCAAGGACAACCCGTCCCTGCTGTCCGGCATGACCGGCACCGCGCCGCTACTGAAGCTGCCCGAGGCGTTCAAGAACCGGTTGCGCACGGTCGACGGGGCGCTCGCCGACTTCGGTTACGCCGCCGAGGCCTACGACGCCGTGATCATCACCGCGCTGGCCGCCGAGGCCGCCCGTACGACCGAGGCGACGGTCTTCGCCAAGCACGTCGTGGGCGTGACCACGTCCGGCACGACCTGCGACAGCGCCGCCACCTGCCTGCCGCTGGCCAAGTCGGGCAAGGACTTCGCGTACCGCGGCGTCTCGATGAGCCAGGGCGGCATGACCGACCAGGGTGAGCCGTCGACGGCCTCGTACGGCACCCTGCACTTCGGCCGGGACAACACCATCAACGACAATCTGACCGAGTACGTCGGGGCAGGCGATTCGAAGACCGCCAGTACGGCCGCACCGCCCCCGCCGGCGTCCGACAAGAACAAGCGCCCCGCGCCGCTGAAGGTCGGGGCGCTCATGCCGCACACGGGCCGGCTCGCGTACCGCAGCGCACCCCGCTTCGCCGGCGCCAAGCTGGCGATCGCCGACCTCAACGCGGCCGGCGGGGTGCTCGGCGTGCCCGTCGAATACGTCGACGGCGACGACGGCACCGACGCCAAGGTCGCGGCGGCCACCGTCGACCGGTTCATCAGCCAGGGCGTCCAGGTCATGGTCGGCGCGTCGTCGTCGAGCGTCACGAAGGCGGTGATCCCGAAGGTCGTCGAGGCCGGGCGGATCCTGATCTCGCCGTCATCGACCTCCGACGAGCTGAGCAACGTGGCGGACAACGGCCTGTTCTTCCGGACCGCGCCGCCCGACGCGCTGCAGGCGCGGGCGCTCAGCGACGTCATCATGCGCGACGGCCCGCACCGGGTCGTGATCGTCGCGCGCGAGGACGCATACGGCATGGGCCTGCAGGGCAACGTCAAGGCGAACCTGGTGGCGTCCGGCATGACCGAAGACAGCATCGACCTGATGAGCTACCCGGCCACCGCCGAGGACTTCTCGGGCCTCGCGACCCGCGTGCGCGAGCTCAAGCCCGACGGCGTGCTGATCGTCGGCTACGAGGAGACGGCGCTGATCGTGCGGGCGCTGGCCACCAAGAAGGTCGGCACCGAGGGCGGCCTTGCCGGGGCGTGACCGCCGCACGGCCGTCGTCCGCCGCCGGGCGCGGTGGTCACACCCCCCGCGTGACCACCGCGCGACTCCAGTCTGGCAACCGGCCACGGGCACAGGCACTCGCCAAGACTGGTGAATCCGTCAGCAGAGGTTGAGCTCACGCGCCCAGAGCTGGGCCGCGGTCCGTTGCGGCAGGGTCGCCGGCGCGTCCGGGTGGACGAGGCGGTACTTGCGGCGGATCGACCGCAGGTGGGTGTTGGCCGTGTCGATCGACATGAACAGCCGGCGGGCGGCCTCGGCGGTCGACAGGTGTTCGCAGGCGACCGCGCGGACGACCTCCAGTTCGCGCGGGGTGAGCTGGTGCCGGCGGCGCCGCTCGACGGCCGCGCGGAAGATGCGCTCGACGCCGGCCAGTACCTCCGGCTCCGTCAGCCCGCAGGAAGCGGCGGCCCGCTCGGCGTCCTCGCCCTGGACGAAGCTGCGCAGCACGCGCTGGTCGGTGGCGGACAGGCGCGGCTCGGGGCGGCGGCCGAGATCGGCGTAGAGCAGCGCGGCGAGGGACGGCGACAGGTGCCGGCCGGTCGCCGCCACGGCCAGGATCGCGGCGACGAGGCTGCCGGGATCGTCGGACTTCACCAGATAGCCCCGTGCGCCGGCCGCGACCGCGTCGAGGACCTGTTCCTCCGGCGCGGCGCCGGACATCAGCAGGACCCGCCAGCCGCGGCCGGCCAGCGCCTCGACGGCGGCCGCGCCGGAGACGCCCCCGTCGAGGATGACGTCGCAGACGGCGACGCCGGGTGCGGTCGTACGGCCGACCGCGGCCACCGTCACGGCCAGCGGCAGGACCCGGAAGCCGTGCGCGGCGAGCGCCGGGGTCAGCGCCGCCACCAGGGGCACGCCGACCATCCGGTGGTCGTCGACGACCACTACGGGCACTGCCATCGCAGCACCACCTTCGCGCCCCGGCCCGGGCTCGCGGTGACGGACCAGGTGGCGCCGACCGCCTCGACCGCCGGCAGCGACGCGGTGTAGCCGCCGCCCTTCGGCGTCGTGGCCGGGTCGAAGCCGGGGCCGGTGTCCAGGACGGAGATCTCGCCGCCCTCCGCGGTGGACTCGACGAACAGCACGACCTCGGTGTCGGGGCCGGCGTACTTCAGCGCGTTGGCGAGCGCCTCGTGCGCGGCGGCGAGGACCGCGTCGGTGACGTCCGCGGGCGGGTCGGCGTGGACGTACAGCCGCGGGGTGAGCAGCAGGCCGAGGTCCAGGAACGTGTCGGCGAGCTCGGACGCCCGCTGCTCGAAGCCGCCGGGGTGCGGCGGGCCGGTGCCGCGCAGCAGCGCACGGGCCCGCATCGCGCCCCGGCGAGCGGCGCGGCGGGTGTCGTCGCCGAGCCGCTCGTCGAGGGCGATGCCGTCGAAGATCGGCAGCACGCCGTCGTGCAGCGAGCGGCGCACGCCTTCCTGGTGTCTCCGCTCCACCTCCCGGTGCGTCTGCTCGGCGGCGAGGAGCTCGGCGCGCCTGGCCTGCGCGACCGCGGCCGCCGTCTCGGCCGCCATCCTGCGCAGGAGCGTCGCGACCGCGAGCCCGGCGAGGTACCACACGACGAACCCGAGGATGTCGGAGCCGAGCTTCTGCGTGACGTCCGGCAGCACCGCCATGGTCCACGCCCCGGCGAGCAGCAGGACGGCGGCGACGGCGCGGAGGCGGAACCCGACGGCGAACGCGAGGACGACCGGGCTGGCGAGGCTCACCGGTACCAGCTCCGTCAGCACGGTGTTGCGCTCGTCCGGCAGGCCGGCGCGGGAGCCGGCCACCATGAGCGCGACGCAGAACGCGACGTCGACCCAGGCGAGGACCTCGTCACCCCGGATGCCGCCGGGGCGCCGCGCACGGCGGAAGAACCACCCGGCCTCGGCCACGGCGGCGACCAGCACGGCGACCATGAGCCACGGCCGTAGCAGGTCGTGCCACTGTACGAGCGGAACGGCGAGGAACGGCACGGTGGCGAGCCGGATGAACGCGACGGTGCTGGCCAGGCGCTCCTCGTTGCGCCGCACCACACCGTCCGCGTCGGCGTCGACCGTGATCAACGACCAGTCGAGCCCGGATCTCACCCGCTGTGCGACACCCATCGACACGCATCGTCCCTGACACGGCAGCCGGAAGGCATCCGCCGGACGGGCGCGTGCCGTGCGTCAGCCCTGCGCCGCCTGTGTGCCGTAGCGCTCCGCGGCGCGGGCCCTCGCCTTGGCCGCCTCGATCTCGCGGTCGCGCGGCGGCGCGCTGGTGACCAGCGCATCGAGCAGCTCGCGGGTGGCCGCGGCGACCGCCTGGACGGCGGCGGCGAACACCTCCTGGTTCGCGGCGGACGGTCTGGTCATGCCGCTGACCTTGCGGACGTACTGCAGCGCGGCGGCCTCGATCTCGTCCTCGGTCGCCGGCGGTTCGAAGTTGTTCAGCACCCGGATGTTCCTGCACATGCCTCCACCATGCCAGGTGGCGGCCGGTGCGCGAAAAAATGTCGCACCGGGTCGCTAACCTCCCGGGGGTCCGAGGAGCTCCCCTAGATCGGTAAGGCAGTGGTCGCATGACATGGCTGGCGGCGAGCGGTGGTTATGAGGTCACCCTGGTGTCGGGGCAGATAGCGTGCCGCAACGCCAAGGGCAAGGTGCTCAGATCGATGCCGGCGGCGCTGCGCGACGACGCCGCGGTCGTCAACCTGCGGCAGCTCGTCGAGTGGCTGGGCCGGCACGAGGCACAGGTCCGCGAGCAGGTCGACCTGTGGATGGTGCGGTCGCTGCCGGTGCCGGCCGCGGTGCTGGCCCGGGTCTGGCCCGACGAGGTCTGGCGGGCGGCGCTCACCGACCTGGTCGTCGCGGTCCTCGACGACGACGGCGGCTGGGACCCCGACGAGGTGGGCTTCCTGCGTGACGCCGGCCCGGAAGGGGTCGGCATCGTCAATCTCGACGGCGAGACCGTGCGGCTGCCGGCGGCCCGGGTCGCGATCCCCCATCCGGTGCGGCTGCCCGACCTCGACGACCTCCGCGAGTTCGCCGCGGACCTCGGCGTCGAGCAGTCCGTCGACCAGCTGTTCCGCCAGACGTGGACGTGCCCCGCCGACCTGGAGCCGGCCGCGACGAGCGTCGGTGACTACGCCGGCGGCCGGTTCGCCGAGTTGCGGCACCTGCTGGCCCGCGCGGCGTCGCAGGGTTATCCGGTCAAGGGAGGCTACGCGGTCTGCCGGGTCTTCGAGGACGGCAGCGCGGTGGAGGCACGCAGCTGGGTCGGCGCGGACGACCCCTATTCCGAGGCGGAGACGGGCGACCTGGTGTTCGTGCGGGCCAGCGGCTCGTCGATCCCGCTGGGCGAGATCGGCCCGGTGGCCTGGTCCGAAGGCATGCGCATGGCCGCGGCGCTCTACGCGGGCCGGATCGTGGAACAGAGCGGCGAGGAGGCTGCGGCATGAACACCGTCGACGAGGCACTGCTGGACGCGGGAGCCGTGCTGCCGACCGGCGGCGGGGCGGGCACGGACACGGTCGACACGCTGACCACCAGGGCGTATCGGCATCCCGTCCTCGGCGACCGGACCGTGGTCCGGCTGGTGCCGGGCACGCTCGGCCAGGCCGAGGACCTCACCATGGAGTTCCTCGGTTTCACCGCCCCCGAGGCCGTCGCCGAGGTCGGCGTGGTGCGGCAGCAGGCGCTCGGCTTCCCCGCGTGGGCGCTGGTCCACGACCCGGCCAACGGTCACCACGCCCTCGCGCTGGTCAAGGAGATCGAGCGGCTGGTCCGGGTCGCGAAGTCCCGCATCGGCCCGGCCCGCGACGGGTTCAACGAGCTCGGCGAGCGTCTCGCCCGTTCGGTGCCGCACTTCCTGCCGACGTTCTACGAGGAGGCGGCCCGCGCGTTCCTCGCCGCCGACAGCACCTCCTACGCGGCGACGATGTTCGGCAAGGCCCGCGAGGCCGAGCGGCTCTACGCCCTCGCCATCGACGAGGACCGGCAGCACACGGTGTTCCTCGAGTTCGCCCTGGCCGGCGCGCTCACCGCCAAGGCACTCGCCGCGCACGCCCGCGACCTCGCGGCCCGCTGCGACCCGGCGACCGCCTACGACCGCTTCCGCCGGCTGTGCGTCGAGCGCACCCTCGGCGGCATGCCGCCGTATGCGCAGATGCACGCCGATCTGCGCCGGCTGGCGAAGGCCGCGAAGCTCGGCGCGGCCGAGGAGGAGACGCTGCTGCTGGAGCTGCTCGCCGCGCCGTCGATCCTGCGCGCGCCGGCCGGCTTCTGGACGGCCTACCGGCCGACGCTGGTGCGCATCGCCCGCCGCGATCCGGAGATCCGCGGCCGGCTGCTCGGCATGTTCCCCAAGGAGTGCCCGGCCGACGTCTGGCTCGACCTGCTCGACGAGGCCGGTGTCACGGAGGCGCTCACCGGACCGGCCGGCGGTGTGCCGGCCGCGGCCGAGTCGCCCGACGGGCCGGCCGGCTGGCTGGCACGGCTGGACCGGCACCGGGCGACCTGGCGCCGCAAGCGGCTGCCGGCGCTGCTCGTGCTCGCGGAGCGGATGGCCGGGCGGCTGCGGTCCGACGGCGTGCCGGTCGAGCTGTGCCGCAGCCGGCAGTTGGTCGACCTCGACCTCGTCGACACGTGCCTGGCGCTCGGCGTGCCGCTCGCCGAGGTGCCCGCCGACACGACCTGCGCCGTCGACCGCTGGCTCGAGGACGAAACCGAGGGCCGGCGCGACCTCGTCGAGGTCGGGCGCCACCCCGGGCTGCTGCCCGGGCTGGCCGACAGCGTCGAAGGGCATCTGCGCGTCAACTGGAGCGACCACGTCTCCGCCACACCGTCCCGGGTCGCGGCCGTGGTGGGCGTGCCCGGGCTCCGCGCGGTGCTGCACTGGTGGATGGACCGCCTCGCCGACCGGGTCGTCCAGCAGGGCCTGACGACGATCAACGCGGAGCTCGACCGGCTGGCGCTCGTCTCCTGCCCCGAGGGCCTGGCGGTCAACCCGGAGGCGGTGCGGCGCATTCTCGACCACGACCTCGGCCCGGTCCTCGGCCGCACCCTGCGCACCGGCGTCTTCGACGAGTTCGGCTGGCCGGCGCTCGAGGAGGCGGTCACCAGGATCGCGCTCGACGGCCAGACCGGTGTGCACATGCTGACCCAGTGGCCCCAGCTCGTGGTGCGCGCCGGTGACCAGGTGGTCGTCGCGGGTGGCGACGGTGTCGAACTGGAGCACCTGCTGCGCATCCCGCCGGACCAGCGCCGCTGGGACTGGCGCACCGCCGTCCGGTACGTCGACGGGCAGCTTCTGGTGAGCTGGGACCTGGGCCCGGAGCGGGCCGGCTACTGGAGCGGCGCGCCCGACGACGTCTTCATCACACCCGACGACGCGTTCCCCACCAACGCCGCGCTGTCCGTCGCGTTGCCCGGCGGCGGGCGCACCGCCGGTGGCCGGCCGCTGCACGCCGGCGACCACTCGGCGCAGGAGCGCGGCACGGTCGCCACCGACGGCCTGCACCACTGGGTGCTGGTGCAATCCGAGACCGACTACTCGTGGCACTGGCGGGAGTTCGACGTGGCGACCGGCGCGCTCGGCCGCGAGTCGCTGCCGGCGTTCTTCGAGCGCGGCGCGGTCGACGGCGAGCCGCTGGATCCCCACTCCTGCCGGCTCCTGCCGGCCGGCGAGCGCCTGTCCGGCAGCCCGCTCGGCTACCGTGACGGGCTCGTCGGCTGGCGGGTCCGCCGCACCCCCGGCGGCGCCCAGATCGGCGAGTCCGTCGACGGACGCACGTTCACCCTGCCCGACGTCGACGACGGCCACCGCGCCCGGTCCGGCCGGCTGGTGGGTGCGATCCGGTTCCCCGGGTCCGGCACCCTGCACGGCGTGGTCGTCCAGGACGCCTGGCGCGCCTCGGGTGTGGGCCTGTGGACAGCCGACGGCATGCAGTTCGGTTTCCTGGGCACCGGGCGGCAGACCTCGGCGTTCGCCGAGGGCACACCGCTGGTGCCGCCGCCGGCCTACTGGCACTACCTGCTGCCCCGGGACGAGGCCGGCTCGGCCGCGCTGCGGGTCTTCACCGACCGGGCGGCCGGTGAGCTGCTCGCCGCGGTGCTCGCCGAGACGGCGGCCGTCCCGGACGGCGACGGGGTGCGCAAGCTGGTCACCGAGGCACTGCCCGGGGTGACGCACCCGGCGCTGATCGACGGCGTCACCGGGATCGTGCGGGACACGGCCCGGTCCACTTCCCGGCTGCTGCGACTCGCCGGCGCGACCGCCGAGATCTCGGCGCTGCCGGTCAGCGAGCAGACCGACCCCGACGCCGACAAGCCCGGTGACCGGCTGCTCGACGCCGCGCTGCGCGGCCTGATCCCGAACTGCTACGACCACGGCCACGAGGCGGTGCGGCTCTACCTGCACGTCGGCGCCGCGCTCACCGGGCGCGAGCCGGGGCAGCCGATCGCGGCGCTGGTGGCCGGCGCCGACCCCGACTGGTTCGACGCCATCGGCGCCCTACCGGCGATCCTGCACCGCTCGGTGTCGCTGGTGACCCCGCCCGAGCACCGCGCCGCGCTGCTCGACCTCCTGGAGATCATGGCCGGGTCGGGCCTGCTGGCCGCCGGTGGGCGGGTGCGCCGGGTGCGGCTCCACTCCGACACCAACCAGCCGGTGCTGGAGGTCGGGGAGATCCTCGACCTCGGCGGGCGACGCCTCGTCGCCCTGCGGGTCGACCGCAGCGACGGCGAGGTGCGGGCCCTGGAGCACTCGGCCGACGGCCGGTTCGGGCCGGTGCCGGGACACACCATCGGGCAGGAGTCGATCCAGCACACGCACGGCATCGACGCGGAGCGGGTGACGGCGTTCGTGGCGCTGGCCCGCGAGCGCGGTGCCCTGCCGTGGCGGCCCGACGTGGTGCGGGCGATCTCCGCCGCGGCCGGCATCAGCCTCGCCGAGGCGACCGTCCTGCTGGCCGGCCCGGCCGATGAGCACACCTGGAAGCACGGCCGTCCCGACGGCTGGCAGATCGACCCGTCCGTCACCGACGCCGCCGTCGAGGCCGCGATGGAGAGCGTCCAGCGGGACCGCACGCTCTCGCAGGGCAGCGGCGTCCACGCCGTGCTGCTGCCCGACGACCTGGCGACGCTGTGGAGCGACGGCCCGGCGCTCCAGCGGCTGGCCGCCTGGCGCGCGGAACGGGTCGGGGCTCGCACCCCGGTCGACGACGAGCTCATCGTCGAGTTCCGCCGCTCGGGCGCGGCGACCGGGCTGAGCCCGTCGGAGTTCCTGCACGGCGTCGCCAACGTGGCGACCTGCCGCTGGCTCGCCGGACCGGTCGCCGGTGTCGACGAGGACGACCTGTTCGTCACCCTCGCCAGAGCGGTGCCCTGGCTGGTCCGGCGGCTGCCCAACGACCACCCGGTCCGCGCCGCCCTCCCCCGTGTCCTTGAGCTGGCCCGGCAGCGGCTCCGCGAGCCGGAGCTCGGCATCACGATCGGCGGCACCGACGGCGAGCGCCTGGAGAAGTTCCTCCGCGGCCTCGGCGTCCCGGTCACCCGCGACGAGCGGATGATCGACGCCGGCCTGTTCTACGTCCCCCAGCGGGGATACTGGCACGAGATCCGCTTCCGGCCCGCCCGCCTCGACGGCCTCGACGACCCGATCCTGGCGGCGCTGATCGCGTTCGCGGACGGCCCGACCGGCCCGGTCGTCGCGGTCCGCGCGATCCTCGGCGACCAGCTCGACGACTGGGTCGGCGCCGAGGTGCCGCCCGGTGCCGAGGGCGCCGAGCACGACCCGTCCCGCTCGGCGCCCGCCCTGGTCGCCGAGGTCGCCGAGCGGCACGGCCTCGGCGCCGACGCGGCCACGCTCTACCTGCAGCTGCTCGCCCTGCCCGACCCGACGGACCGCAACGTGGCCGGCTGGACCGGCTGGAAGCCGGCCCGGCTCAAGGCGGCCCGCGCCGAGCTGGCCGGCACCGACCTGGTCGTCGAGGCGAAACGCCCGCGCGCCGGCCGGTCGCTGTTCCTGCCCGGCGGCTGGCTGGCGCTCGGCACGCCGCACCTGCCGCTGGAGCGGTGGAAGCTGCCGCTGGTCATCGGCGGCGACGACGTCGTCAGCGCCCTCGGCGTGATCGTCCCGGTCGCGCCGGCGCCGAAGCTGTTCGAGCTGGCCTGGGCGCGGGTCACGACCGGTGACCACCCTCGATTCGAAGAACTCATCACGAAGGGACGCCGATGACGGCCTCGACCATGACCCGGCAGATCGACCCTGCCGAGTTCGCGCACGCCACGGAGCTGGCGTTCCTGGCCGCGCACGACGACGGCGCCCGGCCGCCGGGCTGGCGGCTGACGCCGCGCGCGGTCGTCACGTTCATCGTCGGCAGCGACGGCCGCGAGCTGACGCTGCCCAAGGGTGTGCGGCCCGACGGGGTGCCGGTGAAGCTGGAGATCCCGCGCAAGTTCGTCGGCGACCGTGCCCTCGTCGAGCGGTGCGTCGTCACCCTCGCCGGGGAGCGCGGCCTGCTGCTCGTCGGTGAGCCCGGCACGGCCAAGTCGATGCTGTCCGAGCTGCTGGCGGCGGCGGTCTGCGGCACCAGTGAGCTGGTGGTGCAGGGCACCGCCGGCACGACCGAGGACCAGCTGCGCTACGGCTGGAACTACGCGCTGCTGCTGGCCGGCGGGCCGAGCCCGGAGGCGCTCGTGCCCTCGCCCGTGCTCACCGCGATGCGGACCGGGGCGGTCGCCCGGATCGAGGAGATCACCCGGTGCCTTCCGGAGGTGCAGGACGCGATGGTGTCGATCCTGTCGGACCGGCGCATCGCCGTGCCCGAGCTGGCCGGCACCCCGGGGGCGACGATCCACGCCGCGCCCGGGTTCACGCTGATCGCCACCGCCAACCTGCGTGACCGCGGCGTATCGGAGATGTCGGCGGCGCTGAAGCGGCGGTTCAACTTCGAGACCGTCGGCCCGATCCCGGACCTGGCCGCGGAGACGGCGCTGGTGGCCCGGCAGGCGAAGGCGGCCCTCGATCGGGTCCGCACGCCGTTCACGGTCGACGACGCGGTCCTGGAGGCGCTCGTGACGGCGTTCCGCGACCTGCGGGCCGGGCGGTCCGTCGAGGGCTGGGAGGTGGAGCGGCCCTCGACGGTGATGAGCACCGCCGAGGCCGTCGCGGTGGCCACGTCGCTCGGACTCGCCGCGGCCTACTTCCCCGGCGACCGCGACATGCTCTCCCTGCTGCCCGCCCACCTGCAGGGTGTGGTCTGCAAGGACGACCCGGCCGACGGCGCGAAGCTGCTCGGCTACTGGGACGGCGCGGTGCGGCGCCGGGCCGAGGACGGCGCGCGGCTCTGGCGACAGCTGTGGGAACTGCGTGATGTCCTCCAGTCCTGAAGCCGCGCTCGAGGCGCTCGCGGGTTCCACCGCGCCGTATCTCATCGGGGTCCGGCACCACTCCCCGGCACTGTCCGTCGTCGTCGAGGAGCTGCTGGCGAAGTTCGGGCCCGAGGTGCTGCTGCTCGAACTGCCGGCGGAGTTCGCCGAGTGGCTGCCGTGGCTGGCCGACGGGGCGACCAGGGCACCGGTCGCCCTCGCCGGGGTCGTCGGTTCCGGCGGCGGCCCGGCGTTCTACCCGTTCGCCGACTTCTCACCGGAGCTCGTCGCGGTGCGATGGGCCGCCCGCAACGGCGTCGAGGTGGTCCTGTGCGACCTGCCGCTGGCCGACCGGCGGTGGCAGGCGCATCCGCCGGAGGCCGCGCCCGCTGGGGCCGAGACCCGTTCCACGTTGGCCGATTCGCTGCGGCGGTCGGCCACCGGACGGGCCGACGAGGACATGTGGGACCGGGTGGTGGAGGCCCGCGCACCCGGCGCCGACCCGGAATCCGTGCGGCGGGCGGCGCTGCTCGTCGGCTGGGCGATGCGGCAGGACGCCGCCGACGGGGCCGGCGTCCCTGCGCTCGACCTGCACCGCGAGGCGTGGATGCGCGGCTGCCTGGCCGCCGTCGCCGGCCGCCGGGCGGCAGCGGTCGTGGGCTCGTTCCACGCCGCGGCCCTGCTGGCGGACGCCGACGACGGCACCGTCCCGCCGGCGGGTGCCGCGAGGTCCGCGGAGCGGGTTGTCACGTCGCTGGTGCCGTACAGTTTCGCGCTCCTCGACGCCCGGTCCGGATACCCCGCCGGGATCCGCGACCCGCGCTGGCAGCAGGCGGTCGTCACGGCCGGCGGACGGCCCGAGGCGGTCGAGGCGGCGGCCCTGGCCTCCGTGGTCGAGGTCTGCGCCCAGATCCGCGCCGCCGGACACCCGGCCGGTCCCGCCGAAGCGCGGGAGGTGTTCCGGCTCGCCGCCGACCTCGCGCGGCTGCGGGGCCTGCCGGCGCCGGGGCGGGGTGAGCTCATCGAGGCCCTGCAGAGTGTCCTCGCCCACGGCGAGGTGCTCGGCCGGGGCCGTGCGGTCGCCGCCGCCATGGAACGGGTCCTGGTCGGCGACGTGCGGGGCGGGCTGGCGCCCGGGGCGCCACGGTCCGGGCTGCGGCCCGCCGTTGAGACGCTGCTCGCCGAACTGCGCCTGCCCGGGCCCGGCGAGCCCGCCCGGGACCTGCGGCTCGACCCGCTGCGTTCCGACCTCGACCGGCGGCGCGAGGTCGCGCTGCACCGGCTGGCCGCGTGTCACGTGCCGTACGGGGAACGGACCGCTGTCGAGGGCACCGGCGGCGTCGACGCGCTCACCTCCCGCTGGACCGTGCGGTGGGTGCCGGGCACCGAGGCGATGCTCGACGTCGCCGGCATCCGCGGGGTGACACTCGCCCAGGCCACCGAGGGCGCGCTGCGTGAGCAGCGGCGTGCCGAGCTCGCCGACAACGGGCCGACCGCGGCGCAGATCGTCGCCGGGCTGGCCGCCGCGGCCGAGTGCGGGCTGGTGGCACTGGCCGGGGAGCGGCTGGCGGAGTTCTCGGCCACGATCCCCGCGAGCGCGAGCCTCGACGAGCTCATGACCGCGCTGGCGCTGGTCGACCGGCTGCGCCACGGCCACGTGCCCGGCCTGCCGTCGCCAGAGGCGATCGGTGACCTGCCCGCGGTGGTGGCGTCCCTGGAGGCGGCGGCCGTTCGGCAGGTCGACGGCCTGGCCGGCTCCGACGACCTCGCCGACGTGCGGGCGCTCGTGGCACTCAGCCAGCGGGTCGACGCCACCGGCACCGGGCTGCGGCTGACCGACGCCCTCGATCGCCTCGTCCGCACCGCCACGCCGGCGATGGGTGCCGCCGCGGGCGCCGTCCAGGTGCTGCTCGGGCTGGCCGATCCTGCCGAGCTCGGCGCCCGCGTGGCGTCGTGGGTCGACGGCGCGACCGGCGACGAGGGGCGGCGCCGGCTGCTCGGGCACCTGCGCGGGCTGCTGACGGCCGCGGAGCCGCTGCTGCAGACCGGCCACGGTGTGCTCGACGGTCTCCTCGACCGGGTCGGGTCGCTGTCCGACGCCGACTTCCTGTCCCGGTTGCCGGCGCTGCGCGGCGGGTTCCAGGCCGTGAGCCCCGCCGGGCGGGACCGGCTGCTCACGGTGGTCGAGCGGCAGCTCGGGACCGACGATCTGGCCCTCGACACCGGCGACGTCGACCCGGCGCTGCTGCTGACCCGGCTGCTCGCCGACCGCGCGGGCCGCGCGGCGGTCGACGGGCTCGGCGTCCTGCCGGAGCCGGCCACGCCGGCTCCGGCCGACCACGCCGAGCCGGCGGCGCCGCGCGCCGACGACCCGGCACACGATCTGTCCACTGTGGACCGATGGCGGCTGCTCCTGGGTCGCCGGTCGAAGGGTCTGAACCCGTCGGCGGCGCGGTATGCGACGGCGCTCGACGAGCTGTACGGCGCCGGGTCCGGCGAGGGTTCCCGGGCCGAGAGCGGCGGCGCGGGCCGGGGACCGTCGTTCCCCACGGTCCGGGAGTGGGCGGAGGAGCTTTCGGTCCTGTTCGGGCCGGGCATCCGCGAAGAGGTCCTGGCCCGGGCCGCGGAGGCCGGGCGGCGCGACGCGGCGCTGCTGCTCAGCCCCGACCACGTCACCCCGTCCGTCGAGCTGCTGCAGACGGTGCTGTCGCTGGTGGGCTCGATGCCCGAGTCTACGGTGGCCCGGCTGCGCCCCCTGGTGGCCCGCATCGTCGACGAGCTCACCCGGCAGCTCGCCGCCCGGCTGCGGCCGGCGCTGGCCGGCATCACGACCCCGCGGCCGACGCGACGGCCGGGCGGACCGCTCGACCTGCCCCGGACGCTGCGAGCCAACCTGGCGACGACCCGGCGCGCGGCCGACGGACGGGTCCAGGTCATCCCGGAGCGGCCGGTCTTCCGCACCCGGGCACGCCGCGGCGTCGACTGGCGGCTCGTCCTGGTCGTCGACGTGTCCGGCTCGATGGAGGCGTCGGTCATCTGGTCGGCGCTCACCGGGGCGATCCTGGCCGGGGTCCCGGCGCTGACGACCCACTTCGTCGCGTTCTCGACCGAGGTCGTGGACCTCACCGACCGGGTCGGCGATCCGCTGGGGCTCCTGCTGGAGGTGCGGGTCGGCGGCGGCACGCACATCGCGGCCGGGCTGCGGCACGCGCGGTCGCTGGTGACGGTGCCGTCGCGGACGCTCGTGGTGGTCGTGAGCGACTTCGAGGAGGGGTATCCGTTGGGCGGTCTCCTCGCCGAGACCCGCTCGCTGGTCGAGTCCGGGGTGACCGTCCTCGGCTGCGCGAGCCTGGACGACGCGGGCCGGCCGCGGTACTCCGTCCCGGTCGCCTCCCAACTCGTCGCGGCCGGCATGCCCGTGGCCGCCCTCAGCCCGCTGGAACTGGCCCGCTGGGTCGGAGAGAAGGTGCGCCGATGACACTCGTCCGGAGCGAAGCGGAGGGGCCGGTCATCATGGGCTCAGCCTGGAGGTCGGGCGGCCGGAGCGAAGCGGAGGACGCATGACCACGGTCGTCTTGCCGCCGGTTGCCGCTGCGGTGCTGGTCGCCGCGGTTGACGGGCTGCCGGCCCGGCTGCGGAAGAAGCTCGACGACGCGGCCGCGAAGCTCGCCGGCCGGGCGGTGGTGGCCGACGGCCCGCGGTACAGCGTCACGATCGACGACACGACCACGGTGACGCTCGTGACCGAGGCCGGCGTGGTGCGCTCCCCGGACGCGGTGACCTGCACCTGCCTCCTGGCCCCGAACTGCCTCCACCGCGCGGCGATCCTGGCGCTGGCCCCGGTCGACGCGGGCGACCCGGAGGAACCGGTCTCCGAGGCGGCGCCGGCCGATCGAGCCGACGACCGTCTGGACAGCTCAGCACCGTCGAGCGGCACGGCCGCGCCGGCCGGCGTCGCCGCGGCGGCCGGCTCAGGCGCGGCTGGCGTTGCCGCAGCGGCCGGCCCGGGCGCGGCCAGCGTCGCCGCAGCGGCCGGCCCGGGCGCGGCCAGCGTCGCCGCCCCCGACCCGGCGGGCGGCACCGGCGCCACGGCCGGCACGGGCGCCACGGGCGGCACAGGAGCGTTCAGCAGCGTCGACACGGTCGGCGCTGCTCCCTCGCACGCGACCGGCGCTGCTCCCTCGGACACGGCCGGCGTGGACGAGGCCGCCGGGGCGGCGGGCCGGGCCGGTGTCACGGAGGCCGCTCCGGGCCTGGCCGGCGACAGCTCCGCCGTCGCTCCGGTCACCGCGTCGGGCTCGGCCGATCCCCCGCCGTTGACGGCGCAGCAGGCGACCGCGGTCGCGAATCTGTGGCGGGCCGCCGCCGCCGTGCTGGCCGCCGGGGTGACCGGCTCCGGGGCGGTGGTGCGGACCACGCTGCTGCGGGCGGCCCATGACGCGCAGGCGTGCAAGGTGTACCGGCCGGCGGCGGCCGCCCGGGCCGTGGCCACGCTGCTGCAGGCTGCGCGGGCGGGCGAGCCGCAGTACCGGCTGGCCGACCTCACCGACGCGCTCCGCGACCTGCTGACGGTGACGCACCGGTTGCGGGTCGCTCCGGCGGCCGGGTTGCTGGGCAGCGCCCGCCGGGCGTACGAGATGCGGGGAAGCCTGCGGCTCTACGGGCTGTGCACGACCGCGGTCCTCGCCGACACGGGGCATGCGGGCGTCGTGACGTACGTCGCCGATCGGGACGGCGAGCTGTGGATGATCGCCGACGTCGCGCCCGGGGACGCCCGGCGGGCGGCGACCGCGGGCAACGCGACCGTGGCGCTCGGCGAGACAGCGCTCAGTCATCGGGCCCTGACCCGCGCGGGGCTGGTGGTGTCAGGGGCGACCGCCGCCACCACCCGGCAGCTGGGCGCCGGGAAGTCCGTCCGGGCGGTCACCGCGAGCGGGGTGGCGTGGCACGAGGAGCCCCTCGCGGGCCTGTGGGCGCCGCCGGCTGCGGAGCAGATCCACCGGGCGTTCGAGGCCCTGACCGTGCCCGTCGCCGAGCGGGCGGCCGGGTCCGACCTGCTGTTCCTGTCGGTACGGGTCGTGGGCACCGACGGCGACGACGTGTTCGCCGCCACGGCCGACGGCACGACGCTGACGCTGCGGGTGGCGTCGGACCATCCGGCGCTGGCGTACCGGGAGAACCTGCGCCTGCTGGGCACCCGGCCGGGCCTGGAGCTGCTGCTGATCGGGCGGCCCGATCCGGCGCGGCAGGGCACCGTCCACCCGCTGGCGGTCGCGCCGCCGTCCGGCGTCACCTGGTCGTTGCCGGCGCCGCACCAGGGGCATGCCGACCTGGCCTTCGACCGGCTGCACCGCAGCCACCTGCCCGAGCCGGACCAACCGCCGACCGAGCCGGACCAGCCGGTAACCGAGTCGGTCCAGCCGCCGGCCGAGTCGGTCCAGCCGCCGAGCAAGGCGGACGACGCGGCACCACCCGCCGACGTCGACGGAACGGGAGGGCAACAGGACGACGCGTGGCAGCCGGTCGCTGCCGACCCGGCCCTGCACCTCCTGCGTGCGCAGGTGGAGCGGACGGTGTCCGGCGGGCGGGCGATGGTGACGTTCGCGGCGCGGCGCGGGCCGTCGGACGCCGACCGGGTGCGGCGGGCCAGGCTGGAGACCGGGGCGGCGCTCCTCGACCACCTGGCGACGGCCGCCGGCAACCGGCCGCGCGACGCGTTCGGGCGGCTGGCGGACGACGACGGGACGGCGTTCGCGCAGGTGTGGCTCGCCGCGGCCGTGTACTCGGACGCGGCCACCCGGGCGTATGCGGAGGCATCCTGGCTGCCGGGTGACCTCACGCCCGCCGGCCCGGCAACGGAAGGGTCCCGGTGACCGGGTCACCCGCCCGCCGTGGCCTCGATCGCCTCGACGAAGGCCTTCGCGCGGGCCTCGTAGTTGTCGTACCGGCCGTAGCTCGGCGCGGCCGGCGACAGCAGGACCACGCCGCCGGGTGGGACGATGCCGCGCGCCAGGCGGACCGCGGCGGGCAGGTCCTCGGCGACGACCCTGTGGATGCCCGGCAGCTCGCCGACGACGTCGAGGATGTGCTCGCCGCTGTCGGGGACGCCGATGAGGGTGAGTTCGACGCCACGGGTGGCGAGGAAGTCGCGCAGCGGGGTGTAGTCGATGCCGCGGTCCTGGCCGCCGACGATGACGGCGAGCGGGCGGCCGGCGTACGCCTCGATGGCGTGGATCGCGGTCTGCGGCGCGGTGGAGAGCGAGTCGTTGACGAACTCGACGCCGGACGGGTCGGCGATCGGGGTGAGCCGGTGCGGCAGCGGCGTGAAGGTGCGCAGTGCCGCCTCGACCGACGCGCGCTCGGCGAGCACGTCGACGCCGTACGCCTGGACGGCACCGAGCGCCACGCACAGGTTGCTGTCGTTGTGCGCGCCGCGCAGCGGGAAGGCGTCGCGGTGGAACAGCGGCTCGTCCCCGAAGAAGACCGTGTCGCCGGACACGTGGAAGCCGGACGGGACGGCGGCCGGCACCAGCGGCAGGCCGGGGCGCGCGGCCAGTTCGGCGGACAGCGTCGGGTCGGTGGCGTTGTGGACGACCGCGGCCGCGCCGTGCGACGCCGCGTTGAGCTTGTGGGCGTAGTACTGCGCCGGGAGGCCGTCGCGGGTCCAGTCGAGGTGCTCCTCGAACAGCGACGTCAGCGCGACGACCCGGGGCGAGTCGGTGAGGTCGGCCGACTGGTACATCGACAGCTCGATCACGTAGAGCGGCGCCTCGGGCAGGCTCAGGACCGCGACGCCGATGTTCCCGCCGACGACGGCCGGGCGGCCGGTGGCGTTGAGCAGGTGGCCGATCAGGCTGGTCGTGGTGCTCTTGCCCTTGCTGCCGGTGATGCCGATCGTCCGGTCGGCGTGGTCGGCCATCCACAGCGCCGTGCCGCCGGTGATCGTGACGCCGCGCTCCCGCAGCTCCTGGATCCACGGGTGCGACTCGCCGATGACCGGCGAGCGGACCACGATCTCCACGTCCTCGAGGGCCTTCCAGGCCGCGTCACCCTCGAAGAGCGGGGCGAGCGCGGCAAGGCGCTCGTCCCACGTGGCCTGCAGGAACGTGACCTTGTCCTGCACGACGACAAGGCTCGCGGGCCCGTGCGGCGCGATCGCCTCGACCGCCGCCTTGCCCTCGCGGCCGGTACCCCAGACGGCGACCCGGCGGCCGCGCAGTTCGGACAGGTGCATGGCCGGTAGCCTAGCGGCCGCGCCCGCTGCGGGACTTCCGGTAGTCGCTGTTCAGGCGTCCGATGAGCGTCAGCGGGATGCCCTTCGGGCAGACCGTCGTGCACTCGCCGGTGTTGGTGCAGCCGCCGAAGCCGGCCTCGTCGTGGGCGGCGACCATGCCGACCACGCGGGAGTCGCGCTCCGGCTGGCCCTGCGGGAGCAGGCCGAGGTGGCCGACCTTCGCCGCGGTGAACAGCATCGCCGAGCCGTTCGGGCAGGCCGCGACGCAGGCGCCGCAGCCGATGCAGGTCGCGGCCTCGAAGGCGGCGTCGGCGTCGGCCTTCGGCACCGGGGTGGCGTGGGCGTCGGGCGCGGCGCCGGTCGGCGCGGTGATGTAGCCGCCGGCCTGGATGATCCGGTCGAACGCGCCGCGGTCGACGACGAGGTCCTTGACGACCGGGAACGCGGCGGCGCGCCACGGCTCGACGTCGATCGTGTCGCCGTCCTTGAAGTGCCGCATGTGCAGCTGGCAGGTGGTGGTGGCCCGCTCGGGGCCGTGCGCCACGCCGTTGATCATCATGCCGCACATGCCGCAGATGCCTTCGCGGCAGTCGTGGTCGAACGCGATCGGCTCGTCGCCCTCGAGGATGAGCCGCTCGTTGAGGACGTCGAGCATCTCCAGGAACGAGGCGTCGGGTGAGACGTCCTTGACCTCGTAGGTCACCATCCGGCCCCGGTCGGACGGGCCGGTCTGGCGCCACACGCGTAGCGTGATGTCCATTACTTGTAGCTCCGCTGGGTCGGGTGGACGTACTCGAAGTCGAGCGCTTCCTTGTGCAGGACGGGCGGCTCGCCGGTACCGGTGAACTCCCAGGCCGCGACGTAGGAGAACGCGTCGTCGTGGCGCAGCGCCTCACCGTCGGGCGTCTGGCTCTCGGCGCGGAAGTGCCCGCCGCACGACTCGGCGCGGTGCAGCGCGTCGATGCACATGAGCTCGGCGAGCTCGAAGAAGTCGGCGACGCGGCCGGCACGCTCGAGGTTCTGGTTGAGCTGCTCGCCCGTGCCGGGCACCTTGACCCGCGTCCAGAACTCCTCGCGCAGCGCGCGGATGAGGGAGAGCGCCTTGGTGAGGCCCTCCTCGGTGCGCTCCATGCCGCAGTACTCCCACATGATGTGGCCGAGCTCGCGGTGGAACGAGTCGACGGTCCGGTCCCCGTCGACGGCGAGCAGCGCGGAGATCCGATCCTCGACCGAGGCGCGCGCCGACACGACCGCCGGGTCGTCGGTGGCCACGGCCGGGTACGGGCCCGCGGCCAGGTAGTCGTTGACGGTGTTCGGCAGCACGAAGTAGCCGTCGGCGAGGCCCTGCATCAGCGCGGACGCGCCGAGCCGGTTGGCGCCGTGGTCGGAGAAGTTCGCCTCGCCGATCACGAACAGGCCGGGGATCGTCGACTGGAGGTCGTAGTCGACCCACAGGCCGCCCATCGTGTAGTGCACGGCCGGGTAGATGCGCATCGGCGTGACGTAGGGGTCCTCGCCGGTGATGCGCTGGTACATCTCGAAGAGGTTGCCGTACTTGGCCTCCACGGCGGGGCGGCCCAGCCGGGTGATGGCGTCGGCGAAGTCGAGGTAGACGCCGAGCCCGCCGGGGCCGACGCCGCGGCCCTCGTCGCAGACGTTCTTCGCGGCGCGGGAGGCGATGTCCCGCGGTACGAGATTGCCGAACGACGGGTAGATGCGCTCGAGGTAGTAGTCGCGCTCGTCCTCGGGGATGTCCGCGGGCTTGCGGTCGTCGCCGGCGCGCTTGGGCACCCAGACGCGCCCGTCGTTGCGCAGCGACTCGCTCATCAGTGTGAGCTTGCTCTGGTGCGTGCCGGACTCGGGGATGCAGGTCGGGTGGATCTGCGTGTAGCAGGGGTTCGCGAACAGCGCGCCCTTGCGGTGTGCCCGCCAGGTCGCGGTGACGTTGCAGCCCTTGGCGTTGGTGGACAGGAAGAACACGTTGCCGTAGCCGCCGGAGGCGAGCACGACGGCGTCGGCGAAGTCGGTGGTGATCTCGCCAGTGACGAGGTCGCGCACGACGATGCCGCGGGCCCGGCCGTCAACGACGATGAGCTCCAGCATCTCGTGGCGGGCGTGCATCTCGATGTTGCCGGCGGCGATCTGCCGCTCCATGGCCTGGTAGGCGCCGAGGAGCAGCTGCTGGCCCGTCTGGCCGCGGGCGTAGAACGTGCGGGACACCTGCGTGCCGCCGAACGAGCGGTTGTCGAGCAGGCCGCCGTACTCGCGGGCGAACGGCACGCCCTGCGCCACGCACTGGTCGATGATGTTCACCGAGACCTGAGCGAGCCGGTAGACGTTGGACTCGCGGGCGCGGAAGTCGCCGCCCTTCACCGTGTCGTAGAACAGCCGGTAGACCGAGTCGCCGTCGTTGCGGTAGTTCTTCGCGGCGTTGATGCCGCCCTGCGCGGCGATCGAGTGCGCGCGGCGGGGGCTGTCCTGGTAGCAGTACGACCGGACCTTGTACCCGGCCTCGGCGAGCGTGGCCGCGGCGGAACCGCCGGCCAGGCCGGTGCCGACGACGATGACGGTCAACTTGCGGCGGTTGGCCGGGTTGACCAGCTTGGCGCCGAACTGCCGGCGCTCCCAACGGGTCTCGACGGGCCCGTCGGGGGCGGCCTTGTCGGCGATCGGGTCGCCTTCGTTCCAGAGTTTCATGACACCAGCCCGGTGAGCACTGCGAACGGCACCGACAGGTAGCCGACGACCAGGACGACGGAGAGCACGAGCGCGATCGCGCGGGCGCGGCGCTCGCCGCGCGGGGACTGCTGCCCGAACGTGCGCAGCGCGCTGAAGATGCCGTGCCGCAGGTGGAAGCCGACGGCGACGATCGCGAGCGTGTAGAAGAGCGTGACGTACCAGCGTGAGGGCGCGAAGTCGGCGACGACGTTGGCGTAGGGGTGCTGCGCGTCGCCGATCGGGTTCAGCGTGCCGGTGGTCAGGTCGAGGATGTGGAAGACGACGAAGAGCAGGATGATGACGCCGCCCCAGCGCATGGTCCGCGCGGCGTAGCTGCCCTGGACCTTGGGCCGGTGGGCGTAGCGGACCGGGCGGGCGGCGCGGGCGCGGCGGGCCAGGACGACGGCCGAGGCGATGTGCGCGACCACGGCGGCGGTGAGACCGACCCGCTGGATCCACAGGTACCAGGTCCGTGGCAGCAGCGGCGTGCCGATGTCCCGCAGCCAGTGGGCATAGTGGTCGAAGGATGCCGCGCCGACGAAGATCTTCAGGTTGCCCGCCATGTGCGCGAAGAGAAACAGCACCAGCAGCAGCCCGCTGGCCGCCATGACCAGCTTGAGGGCTACCGAGGACGTCTTGCGCTTCCGAGGAGCGCGCACGGGGCGCGCGGGGGCTGTAAGTACCGCCACGAGCCCGACGCTAGGGCCGAACGACCCATTCGTCCAATGCATGAGACCCGTAGTTGCGATAGCCGTACGCTATGAGGGTGCAGCTGCAACAACTTCGATACTTCGTAGCGGTGGCCGAACTACGACATTTCACCCGGGCGGCCGAACTGCTGGGTGTGAGCCAGCCGACGCTGAGTAAGCAGATTCACACCCTGGAAGCGGCCCTCGGCGCACCGCTGTTCGACAGGTCGCGCGGGACGGTCGTCCTCACCACCGCCGGCGAGACACTGCTCCCGCTGGCGCGCCGGGTGGTGGCGGACGCCGACACCGCGCGCGACGCCGTCCAGGAGGTCGTCGGGCTCCGCCGTGGCCGGGTGCGCCTGGGTGCGACGCCGAGCCTCTGCACGTCGCTCGTTCCGGTGGTACTTCGTGAGTTCCACGCCCGGCACCCGCAGATCGATCTCCACGTGGACGAGGGCGGTTCGCAGGACCTGGTGGCCGACCTCGTCACGCACGCGCTCGACCTCGCGCTGATCGTCGAGCCGGCGCGGGGCACCGACCCGGCGCTGGAGACCGTGCCGCTGCTGCGGGAGAGCCTGGTGGTGGCCTCGGTGGCGCCGCTGCCGGACCGGCTCGCCCTCGCCGACCTGCGCGACACCCCGCTCGTCATGTTCCGGACGGGCTACGACCTGCGCGACACCACGCTCGAAGCCTGCCGCCGCGCCGGTTTCACGCCCACCTACGCCGTCGAGGGCGGCGAGATGGATGCGGTACTGGCCTTTGTCGAGGCCGGCCTCGGCGTGGCCCTGGTCCCGAGCATGGCGCTGGTGAACCGCCCGCTCCTGCGCACGACACCGCTCGTCGACCAGGACGTGCACCGGACGATCGCCCTGGCCCAGCGACGCGGCTCGGTCCTCCCCCACGCCGCCCAGGCGATGCGCACGACGCTGCTCGACCACGTGGCCAGGAGCCCGCTGCCGTTCGGCGTCCAGACCCTGTGAGTCAGGCGGGGTCGGCCGGCACCCGGTTGCGGCCCGAGCGATCGGCGGTCCTGAGAGGAAGCTGAGGACCGGTGTGACAGGAGTCCGCGCGTCCTCCGGTAAGTTCGCCACGGCGGATCGGAGGAGGACTCCCTTGGATATCTGGCAAGCGGTCGTGCTCGGCGTGGTCGAGGGTGTGACGGAGTTCCTGCCCGTCTCCTCCACGGGGCATCTCACGATCGCCGAGAAGCTCATGGGCATCCCGATCGACGACAAGGGTGTCACCGCGTTCACCGCGATCATCCAGGTCGGCGCGATCATCGCGGCGATCATCTACTTCCGGGCCGACATCGGCCGGTTCATCGCCGGGTTCGTCAAGGGCGTGACCAGCGCCGAGGGGCGCAAGCAGGACGGCTGGCGGATGGCGGTCAACGTCATCATCGGGTCGCTGCCGATCGCGGTCGTCGGCCTGCTGTTCAAGGACCTCATCGAGGGGGCGCTGCGCAGCCTGTGGTTCGTGGCCGGCGCCCTGGTGGTGTGGAGCCTGGTGATGGTCACCGCCGAGCACCTGGCCCGCCAGCGGCGCGGCGAGGGGCAGGTGACCTGGAAGGACTCGCTGCTGATCGGGCTGGCGCAGTGCATCGCGCTGGTGCCAGGTGTGTCGCGCTCCGGCGCGACGATCAGCGCCGGGCTGTTCCGCGACCTGGACCGGGTCACCGCCACGCGCCTGTCGTTCTTCCTCGGCATCCCGGCGCTCACCGCGGCCGGCGCGCTCGAGGGTGTGCAGCGGGCGGGTGAGGTCGCCAGCACGGTCGGCTGGGTGCCGGTCGGGGTCGGGCTGGTCGTGAGCTTCGTCGTCGCGTACGCCTCGATCGCCTGGTTGCTCAAGTTCGTCGCGAGCCACTCGATCGCGACGTTCGTCTACTACCGCGCGGCGCTCGGCGGGGTGATCGTGGCGCTGCTCTGGGGCGGTGTGGTCGCCGCGACCTGACCCGGGTGGGGCGAGCCTTAAAGCAGGGTCTCCTGGACCGGGAAGGTCAGGCGGGCCGTCGTGATGCCCTCGATCATCTGGTCGTCGTTGAGGTCCCGGGCCATCACCTGCGCGTAGTTGCGGCCCCGGTGGTGCGTGTTGCGCATCCGCACCACGTTGGGGAACCGGCCCACCGCGCGCATGTCGCCGAGGCCCGACAGGAACACCAGCTGGATGCCGTTCGCGGCGGCCACCCGGCGCTGCAGGTCGAGGAACGCGACGTAGTTGGCGGTGCCGAGCGGGTTGTCCATCGGCAGCACGCCCAAGCCTGGCACGTCGCCGCCGCGGTTGGCCGCCCGCAGCCGCGCGAGCATGCAGAACAGCAACAGGCTGATCGTGACCTTCTCGCCGCCGGACCACTTGCTCATCAGCTCGACCGGCTGCCGGTCCTCGCCGAGTTCTGTCGACGGCTTGAGCACCCGCGCGACGAAGTTGCCCCGGCCGACCACGGCGGTCGTCGCCTCCCACACCAAGGCCAGACCGTCGGGGATCGCGTCCGGCTTGGCGACGAGCCGGTCGACGAGCCGCTCCACGCGGCTGCGCAGCGTCGGGTCGCTGGTGTCCACATTGGACCTTGGCCCGACGTCGAGGAAGCGCCGGTTGCGCAGGTGGTCGGCGAGTCCGGGCGGCAGCTGCGCGTGGTGCTGCGCGCGCTGGAGGGTCTTGAGCCCTTCCCGTACCTCCGCGCAGAGCGCCGTCACGACGAGGTGCTTGTCCTTGTCGACGGCGGCCAGCTCGCCGGCGAGCGCGTGCCGGTATGTCGCCAGCTCCACCGCCAGCCGCTCCGCCTCGGCGACGCTCAGCCCGGCGCTCTGCTCGCTGCGGAACCGGTCACGGACCTCGGCGGTGACGGCGGCGAACCGCTCCTCGCCCGCCCACCGGTCCATCCGGTGCACCTCGGCGTGCAGCTGGCTGCGGCAGGCCGAGACGGCCCGTTCCGCACCCTGCAGCGAGCGCCGCGCACCCCGGGCCGCCTCGCGGGCCGCGTCGGTGTCCACGGCGAACGGCGCGGCACCCTCCACAGCGGACTCTTCGTCGGGCAGGTCCGCACGCAGGTCGCCGACGAGGTCCCGCAGGTCGACCGCCCGGCGCCGCCCGGCCGCCACGGCCGTCTCCGCCGCCGCCGCACGTGCCCGGGCCTCCTGCTCGTCGGCCTGCCGGGCCGCGAGGTGCGCGCCGAGCAGCGCCGCCAGCCGGGCCGCCGTCGCGGCGTCGCCCGGTTCCCCGGCCTCCATCCCTTCCAGTTGTACCGCCAGTGCCGCCGCCAGCTCCCCCGGCGTGGGCCGGGCGGCCGCGCACGCGTCGAGGTCCCCCTGCGCCGCCTGCGCCTCGGTCTCGGCCCGGGTGGCGTCGGCGCGGGCCGCGAAGTGCTCCCGCTCGGCCTCCTCGGTGCTGCGCCGCACCGCGTCGGCGTCGGCCGCCCCGGTGGTGCCGGCCAGCGCGACCGCGGCCTCCCGCTCCTCGGCGGTGAACTGCTGGATCTGCCGTTCGAGGCTGTCCAGCCGCTTGGTGATCTCGGTGACGGTGGCCTCGATGGCGGAGCCGGACGACTGCCGCGCGTACGCCTCGTCCGCCGCCTGGTAGGCGCTCGCCGCGGCGGCCAGGCCGGGCAGCGGGTCGGGCACCGGCCCGTCGGCGATGCGGCGCAGTTCCTCGGCCCGGGCCCGGTAGCCGCGGACCGTGCTCCGGTGCTGGTCCGCCCCGGTGCCGCACCGGGCTGCGGCGGCCGCGGCGGCCCGCTCGGCGTCCTCGGCCTGGCCCAGCCGGGTCTCCCGGGCGGTCCGCTCGGTGGGCAGGCCGGCGCGCTCCGCGCGCAGTTCGGCGGCCTCCGCCGCGCGGCGGGCCAGGTCACGCAGCACCCCGATGCGGGTCGCGAGGATGCGGCGGCGCTCCGCGAGCCCCTGCTGCTCGGCCCGCAGCTCACCGGCGCGCCCGTCGAGCCCGGCGCGGGTGGTCTCCAGCTCGGCGGCCCGCTCATGCGCGGCGGCGAGCAGGCCGGTGAGCCGCTCGTGCTCGGCGTCGAGGTGCTCGCGGTGCCCGGGCGGGCAGCGGTCGGCGAGCTGCCGCAGCTGCTCCTTGAGCCGCAGGTCGTGGTCGCGGGCGTCGAGGAGCTCCTGGACCCGCTCACCGCGGCCGGCCCGCCCGGCGGCGCGCCGGTCGGCCTCGCGGGCGGCGGCGGTGCGGTCGTAGAGCGCCGGCGCGGGGGCGAGCACGAACCCGTCCGGGGCGGCGGCCGGTGCGCCGACCGCGGCCCGCAGCGCGGCGGTCGTGGCGACCTGGACGGCGCTGGTCGGGAAGAGCTGCGCCGCCTCCAGCGCGGCGCGGGCCCGGTCGAGGTCGGCCGGGTCGTGGACGAGCAGGCCGCCGACGAGGTGCGGCACGCTTGCCACGGTGGCCGTCCAGCGGTCCGGCGGCACGGCGTCGGCGAGCAGGTGCCAGCCGGTCGTCGCGGGGATCCGCTCGGCGGCGAGGACGTCGGCGGCGCGGGCCAGATCGAGCGCGGCCGGCAACAGCCCGCGCGCGGAGGCGAGGGCCTGCACCGCGCGGTCGTCCTCGGCGTCGGCGACGGCGAGCTGGATGCGTTGCCGGTCGGCGGCGATGATGGCCTCGGCCAGCAGCTCGGCGAGAAGCCGCTGCTCCGCGACCGGATCGACGCGGTCCTGTTCGATGAGGGCGGTGAGCCGCGGGTCGGTGGCCAGGGCGTCGATCTCGGCGAGCAGCGGCGTGCGCTCCGCGTCGAGGGTCGCGTGCTGGTGGGTGAGCTCGGTGATGGCGGCCTGCACCGCACTGCGGTCGCGCTCGTAGGCGGCCCGGTCGTCGTCGAGCCGCGCGGCCGCGGCGGGCAGCTCGGCGGTGAGCCGCCGCTCCGCGTCCTGGTCCTCGTGCCGGCTCGCAGCCAGCGCCGCGGCGAGGCTGTCGTCGAGCCCGCCGCCGTCCGCATCCGGCAGGTGACCGGTGTCCGCCGCGGCGCGCAGGTCGGCGTCGAACGACGCCAGCTGCGCCTCGATGGTCCGCTGCCGGGTGGCCAGGCCGCCCAGCTCGGCGCGCAACGTGTCGGCGAGGGAACGGGCCTCGGCCTGCTCCCGGGATGCCTGCGCCGCCCGGCCGGTCAGCGCCGTGACCGTGTCGTCGAGCTCGGCGCAGGCGGCCCGCAGGACCGCGAGGTACACCGCTGCCGCCGCCGCGCGGGCCTGCCGCAGGGGCGCGGCGCCCGCCTCGGCCTCCTGCTGCTGGTGCCGCAGCGCTTCCAGGCGGCCGAGCAGGCCGTCGCGCTCGATGAGTGCCGGCACCAGCTGCCAGGCGCGGTGCCGGTGGCGGCGGTCGAGGACGGTCGCCTCCGCCGCACGCACGGCCCGTGCCGTGTCGGCGCTCTTGAGACGGGCGGCCTCGAAGCGCATCTCCCGCAGGCGCGTGTCCAGGGCGGCCGCGCGCTCGGCGGCCTCGCGGGCCGACCGTTCCGCGGCGCCCGCCGTGGTCAGCGCCGTCTCCGCCGCGTCGCTCGCCCGGTCCGCGGCGGCGGCGAGCGCGTCGGCGAGCCCGGCGGCGGCCGTGCGCTCGCCCGCGGCCCGCTCCTCGGCCGCGGCCAGCGCCTCGCGGGCCTTGACCAGGTCGGCGAGCAGCCCGGTCGCCTCGTCGCAGAACGACACCTCCGCCCGCAGCCGCGGCTGGCGGGCCAGCCGGTCCCGGGTGCCACGCAGGATCGTGGCGACTTTCGCCGCCGAGGTGGGCTCGGTGACGAGGCTGAGGAGGTACTGGACGAAGTCGTCGGAGGTCTTGAACTTGAAGTGGTGCTCGATGCCGCCCTCGGTGGCGTTGATCTTCAGGATCGCGGTGAACAGGCCCGGGTCGAGGCCGCGGTCCTGCAGCGCCTGGGTCCAGCGGTCCTGCTTCGCGGTCACCACGACGTCGGCCTCGGCCGGCAGCGACTCGACGGTGCGCACGAAGTCGCGCAGGTCCGTCTGCAGCCCGCCCAGGCCGCTGAACGGCAGCCGCTCCAGCTCGACGCCGCCGGACCGTTCGCCGGGCGTGAACGCGTACCAGCTCTGCCGGAGCCGGTCGTGCGCCGCGTTCGGGTCGGCGGGCTGGACGCGGTCGGCCCACTCGTAGACGGCGCCGGTGACGAGGCGCCGGCCGTCCGGGTCCATCCACTCGACGACCACGTGGCCGGTGTCGGCGCCGAGGATGCAGTCCTCGAGGTGCCGGCCGGTGGTGGCGGTGGCGAGGAAGTCGCGGCGGTCGGGGCGGATCAGCGCGCAGACCAGCGCGATGAGCGTCGACTTGCCGCCGCCGTTGCGCATCCACAGGATCGTGTCGAGCGGGCGGCCGTCCCGGTCGGTGAGGTCGAGCCGGACGTCGCGGAACCGGGCGGCCGGCGAGCCGACCCGGTCGAGGTAGATGCGGCGGATCCGCCAGAGCCGCGCCGGCGCCGCCATCAGGCTCCCTCCGTCGCGGCGGCGGGCGCCTCGGCCCGCACGGCCCGCACGGCGCGCATCGACTCCAGCGCCTCACCGCCGGCCATGTCGGCCACGAGCAGCCGGAACCGGTCGGTGAGCTGGTACGACGCCGGACCCATCTGCGGCATCTGCCGGGCGGCGCCGCGCTCGACGAGCCAGCCGAGGACCTCGAGGACGGCGAACTGGGTGCAGCCCCGGGCCGGGCCGGGTTGCCGGTCCTTGGGTTTGAAGGCGGCGGTACGCCGGTACACGTCGGCCGCCCGGCGGTACGCGTCCTCCTCCGGCAGCCGGTCGACGGCGTCGCGGATGAACCGGTCGATGGCGGCCACCTCGACGATCTTGACCTCGGCGGCGTCGAGGTCGGCGTCGTGCGGGAACGCGTACGCGGCGATGCCGAGCACGACCAGGCCGGCGATGAGCTTGTCGTCGGCGCTCAGGTTGCCGCCGCGCAGGTCGGCCATCCGCACCGCGAACACGCTGCCCGGCTGGGTGGTGAGCACCAGCCCGCTGCGCGGCGGCGCGCCGAGGACGACGAGCCCGAGCCCGCCGGCGACGGTGTCGACCGCGTCACGGAACGCGGTGCTCGTGCGGTACCGCTCAAGGAGCAGGCCGTACGCGTTGCCGTCCGTCGGCCGTGCGCCGGAGCGCAGCCCGAACGCGACGAGCTCCGCCGCCGCCCACACGTCCTCCATCGGCACCGTCACGCCGCTGGTTCCTCTCGCCGGTACGTCACCATCAGGTCGTCGCCCCATGCCCCGGGGTGGTCGAGCACCGCCCCGGACAGCTCCGCCGACAGCGCCGCCATCAGGGAGGTCAGGCCGGCGTCGCCCTCCTCGTCGCCGTCGGCCTCGTCGCCGCCGTCGGTGTCCGGCGCGTACGACCACAGTGCGGACAGCAGCACGAGCTCGCGCTCGTCCGGATCGGCGGCCTCGGCGAGCAGCGACGACAGCGACACCGGCCGGTCCTCGGCCCGGCGCAGGATCCGGGTCGCGGCGGCGACCACCGCGGCCGGGTACGACTGGAGGTCGACCCCTTCGGCGTCGCCGGGCAGCTCGGGCTCGACGTCGACCGGGCCGGTCGCCCGCGGCGGCGCGAGCAGCATGTCCACGAGGTTGTCGAGGTGCAGCAGCCGCGGCACGCGCAGGCCGAGGATCCGGTCGCCGAACGCCTCCGCGACCGGCCGGGCCGCCGTGTCGGACAGTCCCAGCACCGGGTGGAACAGCTCCGACTCGACGTTGAGCAGGCGCAGGTGCACACGGCGGGCGAAGACCTGGCTGAGCTGGGCCTGGAGGAAGACGCCACGGGCACCGGCGACGCGCTCGGCCAGGTCGAGGTGGACCTGGCGGATACGACGCAGCGTGTCGACGAGGTCACCGGACGCGCGGCGGACCTCGGCGTCGGTCTCCGTGTCGATGCCGGCCGCGACATGGTTGAGCACCTCGGCGTCGGCGGCGATCCGGGCCTCCACGTGCTCCCGGGCCCGTTCGAGACGGTTCGGCACGTCGGTCACCCAGTCGAAGGCGCGCACGTCACGCCGGGTGGCGTCGAGCACGTCGGCGAGCGAGGCGGACATGGCGACGGACACCCGCTCCGCCTGGGTCGCGGTGCGACCGGCCGCCTCGAAGCGCCGGTCCCGCAGCTGCCGCTGGAGGACCACGGAGAAGGCCGCCTCGGCGTCGTCGACGTCGAGGTCGAGGCCGTTGAGGTACACCATCACCGCCTGTGGTGAGGCGAGCACGACGGCGCCGTCGGGGCCGTCCTGCAGTTGCAGCAGCTTGAAGGCGTACTCCTCCCGGCGCCCCTCCCGCGTGTCGGCGAATGGGTAGACGAAGGCCCCCTGGTTCTCGGCGTCGTTGAGCAACCCCTTGAGCACCCAGCGTGCGGCCTCGGCGGCTCGCTCCTGGTCGGGGTGCATCAGCATGGCCAGCCCGGCGATCTCGTCGAGCAGCTCGGCGAGCGTGACCTGGCGGGCGAACCCCATCGAAGCGACCGCGATGTCGATCGCGGCGAGGGCGAGTTGCCGCAGGTCATAGGCCTCGTGGACGCCGGTGTGCGCGGCGTTGCGGACCAGCCGGGCCACCGGGTCGGTGAGGATCAGCGCCCGCCACCGGGCCCGCATGGAGGCGTCGGCAGCGGGTGAGCGGACCGTCAACGCGTCGGGCGGGACGACCGGCGGCACGTCGAACAGGTCCGGTTGCACCGGTGGAGGATATCGGGACCCCGGGTTTCACGATCGGGCGACGGGTATCCAGCGCTGGTGGCTGGATCACTGAACCCGGACCGGTCTGAGTGGGACGTGATCGTGATCGGCGGTGGCCCCGCCGGGGAGACCGCCGCGCAGTACGCGACGCGGTTCTCCGGTCTCGATGCGGTCATCGTCGAGAGTGAACTGGTCGGCGGCGAGTGCCCGTTCTGGGCGTGCGTGCCGAGCAAGGCGCTGCTGGCGCCGGTCCACCTGCTCGCCACCGGCCGGGACCTCGGCGGGACGCGGCCGCTGCTCGCCGACCGGCACCTCGACGTCGACGGTGTGCTGAACCGCCGCGACGCGATCGTCGACCACTTCGACGACGGCCGCCAGGTCGAACGGGCCCTCGGCTGGGGCCTCGACGTCGTCCGCGGGCGGGGCCGTGTCACGGGTGAGAAGACCGTCACCGTCGACGGCCGGACCCTGCGCGCCCGGCAGGCCGTGGTCGTCGCGGCCGGCAGCCGGCCGCACACGCCCGAGGTCCCGGGCCTGCGCGAGGCGCGACCGTGGTACTCCCGCGACGTGACCGCGGTGCACGAGGTACCGCGGCGGCTGCTCGTGCTCGGCGGCGGTGTCGTCGCCTGTGAGGCCGCGACCTGGCTGCGCGCGCTCGGTGCGGTGCAGATCACGATGGTGGAGCGGTCGACGCGGCTGCTCACCGACCAGGAGCCGTTCGCCGGGACGGCGGTCGCGGACAGCCTGCGTGCCTCGGGCGTCGACGTGCGGTTCGGGCAGACGGTGACCCGCGTCGAGCGGCCGACGATCAACGACTCCGGGGTCGGGCGCATCCACGGCGGGCCGGTGACGGTGACGCTCGACTCGGGTGCGACGTTGCGGGTCGACGAGGTGCTCGTGGCCGCCGGGCGCCGGCCGAACAACGAGGTGCTCGGCCCGGGCGAGGGCCGGCCGGTCGACGAGCACATGACCGTCGAGGGCATGCCGTGGCTGTACGCGGTCGGCGACGTCAGCGGCGAGTCGTACCTCACCCACATCGGCAAGTACCAGGGCCGGATCGCGGGTGAGGTCATCGCGGCGCGGGCGGCCGGGCGGTCGCTCGACGAGGCGCCGTTCAACCGCCACACCGACCTCGTCCGCCGCGGCGCCGCCGCCCAGGTGATCTTCACGGATCCCACCATCGGCACCAGCGGCCTCACCGAGGCCGGGGCGCGCCGCCAGGGCTACGACGTGGAGACGGTCGAGATGGACCTGTCGCAGCTGGACGGCGGACGGGTGCTGCGGGACCACTATCGTGGCCGGACGAAGCTGGTCATCGACCGCCGCACGGACGTGCTGCTCGGCGCGACCTTCGTCGGCACCGAGATCGCCGAGCTGATCCACTCGGCGACGGTCGCCATCTGCGCGGCCACCCCGATCAGCGCCCTGTGGCACGCGATCGGCAGCTTCCCGACCCTGAGCGACATGTGGTCGCACCTGCTGGAGTCGGTGGACGCGCAGCGGATGGCGGCGTCACGCCCGAGCCCGTGAGGTGCCGAGCCTCGCCCGCGCCGTGTTGCGCACCCGCCGGGTCCGGCCGGCGTCGGCGAGGACCTGCAGCGCCTCCCGGGAGGTCTGGTTCGCGGTCAGGCGGTGATGGTCGCGATGCCGTTGCCGAGGAGGACCGTGCCCAGCAGCAGCAGCGTCATGAAGGTGATCGTGCCGTGGTCACGCAGGAACCAGTCGTGCAACGACGACAGCCACGCCCGGACGGCGCCGTCGCGGCGGGTCAGCAGGGCCACGACCGGGCCCGCCACCGTCAGGCTGCCGATGACGACGAACAGCGCCACCGCGACGACCGTCTGCCCCGGACCCGGATTCTGCCGGGCGATGCTCATCGCCGCGGCCAGCAGGAGGCACAGGTTCTTGGGGTTCGCGGCGGACAGCATGACCCCGATCCCGGCCGCCGTCACAGGTTGCATCGTCTCGACCGCCGCCGTCCAATCCGGTAGCTTCGGCTGCCGGCCCGGTCTCGGCCGGCGCCGCCACTCGCTCGCGGCCAGCAGCAGCAGGAAGATGCCGAAGGCCAGGAACAGCGCGCCGATCGCCGCGCTGTTGCGTGACATGCCGGCCCCCGCGGAGTCGGCGACGGCGACGACGGCCGCGGTGGCGACGGCCAGGCCGCCGACCCAGCCGCCCGCCAGGGCCAGGCCGGTGCGCAGCGCGTTCTCGGTGGCCAGGATCCGCGTCACCGCGACGACGGGCAACGGGCTCAGCGCCACACCGACCGCCGGCGGCAGGACAGCGCCGATCGCCGCACCGAGTCCCATCGGCTCCCCTCAGACAGCATCGTCTGGGTTCACCGTCACACGCCCGCCGGGCCGGGCACACCATCCGCACCGGATGAGCCCTACACCCCGGGATCAGGCCCGGAACACCGGAGCGTCACGCGTCAGGACCGCCGTCGCGGGTTCCGTCCGCCACGCCGCGCGGAGTGCCCCGGCCAGGGTGCCGAGCAGCAGTGGTACGTCCGAGGCCGCGGTTTCGTGCAGCCCCTCGGCGACGATCAGCGCCGTCGTCGTCGCCGGGTGGATCGCCGAGCGGCCGCTCTGCCGGTTGGTCCAGCGGCGGGCGTGTGCGACGTTCGCGGCGTCGGCGAACACGACCTCCCCCGCGTCCGGGTGCTCGAGCTCGCCGCCGAAGGTCTCGTACTCCTCGCTGCCGTCCGCGTACCGCACCTCGAGGTCCCCGCTGATCCGGGCGACGTCCAGCGCCGCGACCGGGATCGCGAACGCGGCCGAGACCGCGTTGCACAGGTCGACCAGCGGGTGGAGCCGGGGCAGTTCGCCCTCCTTGCGCAGCCGGCGCAGCAGCGATTCCGAGGCGCAGCGGTACTGCGTGGGCTTGAGCCCCTGCGCCGCGAACGCCTTCCGCCACGCCTGGATCTGCGGCAGCTGCCCCTCGGGTCCCGACGTCAGCAGTGCGCGTGCCGTGGCCGTGTGCGCGGCGACCGCGGTGCTGACGTCGGCGTCGGGCGTGACGCCGTCGAGGAGCAGCACAGCCGGTACCAACGCGGGAAAATCGCGCCAGAGGTCATCATGATGCCGGAAGTCCACGACGGACCATGCTGGCGCAGTGCCGGAGCGCGGCGGAAGGACCACCCGGCGGCCGCCGGAGTGGACCAATGCCTACGCGCGCACCTCGAACGACGCCTGCGCGATCCGCCCGCTCCGGCGGCCGACCAGCTGAAGGTCCACAGGGCCGGCCTTGGTGCCGCTCGCGGCCGGCGTGACAGTCGCCGACAGGCTGCCGTCCGGCCCGGCGGTCAGGGTGGTGAGGAGGTCGGCGGTGGCGGCCCGGGCCACCAGCACCTCCTCGCCGGGCTGGAAGTCGCGGGCGACGAGATGTGCGCGGGTGCCGGCGCGCCCACTGTTCGGCTTGAGCTCGGCGCTCGCCTGCAACGGCAGGGACGGTGACGGCTGCGGCGCTGCGGAGGCCGACGGTGACACGCTGGGCCCGGCCTCGATCAGCCGTTCCACGGCGGACCGGCCGTCGGCGAGCAGGCCTTTCCCCCACGGGGTCAGCGCCATGATGAGGATCATGGGGATGAGCGGGAGCATCAGGAACCGCAAGCGCCGCAGGGCCCCGCCGCGCCGGCGCCGTGGCGGCTCGGGCTTGTCGCGCGGGCCGGGCTCGTCGTCCTCGTCCTTGTCGGGGGGCATGAGGTCGTCGTCCCCGTAGATGGCGACGTTCCCTTGGATGGTGACACCGGGCCCGATGACAACGGCGGGCCGGCGCGGCGGTGACGCCGGTTGGCCGGACGTCGGCGCTGTCCCCGGCTGGCCGGACGTCGGCGCGGCAGCCGGCTGGGCACTGCCGGGCGCACCCGGGTAGGCGCTGCTCAGCGCATCCGGGTAGGCGCTTGCCGGCCCGCCCGGATAGCCGCTCACCGGCGACGCCGGATAGGCACTCACAGGGCCGGCCGGGAAACCACCACTCGCAGGCGCGGTCGGGAACCCGCCGGACGCCGGATCGGCCGGGGAGGCCGCCGGCCGGGGAGCCGGTGCGGTGTCTGCCGACGGAGCAGAAGACGAGAGCGGGGAGGCGTTGGCCAGGAGCAGCGCGCCGAAGGCGACCGGGAGCTCCGGCTGCTCGGGCACGACCGGGGCCAGGCCGAACCGGGCGTGCAAGCGGCTCGCCACGAGCGGAAGGCGGCTGGAGCCGCCGACGAGGACGATCGCGGCCAGCCGGTCGGCCGGGACACCCGAGCGGTGCAGGACCCGGCGGGTCTCGTCGACGGCCCGGTCGACCAGCGGGCCGGCGATCCGGTCCAGCTCCTCGCGGGTGAGGTGGGTGGCCTGGTCCCGCCCGGGGACGTGGACCGGCGCACTCGACGAGCGGGCGAGCATCTCCTTCGCCGCCCGTACCTCCGACCAGAACACCCGCCGGTCGCGGTACTCCGCCGCCGTCCGCGGCTGCGCCAGCCGGTGCCAGAGCGCGGGGTCGGCGGCGGCGACGAGGTGGCCGAGATGGCCGACGAGGGCCGCGTCGACGTCGGTGCCGCCGAGATCGTCGAGCCCGCCGGTGGCCAGCACGCGCAGGCCGTCCGGGGCCGCCTCGACCACGGTGACGTCGAGCGTGCCGCCGCCGAAGTCGAACACCACGACACACGTGCCCGGGGGCGGCGGGCCGCCGAAGGCGCGCACACAGTACGTGGCGGCGGCGACCGGCTCGTCGAGGAGCGTGACGGCGCCGAGCCCGGCCCGTGCCGCCGCCTCCGACAGCACGGCGCGGCGCCGCGCGCCCCAGTCGACGGGGCAGGTCAGCACCGTCGACCCGGCGACCGGCACGCCGGTCTGCGCCGCCTCCGCCGCGACCCGGCGCAGGACGGCCGCGAACAGGTCGACGACGGGCACCTCACGGTCGCCGAGGAGCAGCACCCCGTCGTCGACCCGGCCCTTGGGGTTGGGCTCGAACCGCGCCGCGTCGGTCATCATGTGCCGCTCGGCGTCGCGCCCGACGTACACCGCGCCGGACACGTCGGCGAACACCGCCGACGGCAGCAGCGGGCTGCCGTCGAACAGCAGCGGGCGCGGGCTCCCGTCGCCCCGGTCGACCACGGCCACCGTGTTCGACGTGCCGAGATCCACCGCGAACCGGAACCGCCCAGCCATGAGGACGGATCGTACGGGCTCCTTACGGGTGCGATCTCAGGGGTACCGGATGGGAAAACCCCCGATGCCTTCGGGACCTCGCGGCGACGAGCCTGGCAGGACGTCCAGCCCGCAATCCTGGAGGTGTCAGAACCGTGCGTCCACTCGGTGTCGCCGTGATCGCGGCCGCACTCGTCGCCGGCCTGCCGGGCCGGTCGGTCGACGTCCCCGGCCCGCACGCCCACGGCTACGAGTCCACTGTGAACGGCTGGGTCGACGTGACCCGGGCGGACACCTCGCTGCAGTGGTCGGCCGCGGCGGTCATCTCGACGGCGCCGGACCTCGACCGGTTCATGGTGGCGCTGTTCAGCGGGCGCCTGGTCCCCGAGCCGCAGCTCACCGAGATGTTCACGGTGCCGGACGTGCCGATGTACGGCGGCGGCAAGGCGGTCTACAGCGCCGGGCTCACGAAGATCCCGGTGAGCCCGACGCTGACGGTGTGGGGCAAGAGCGGCGACCGTCCGGGGTACAACAACGGCATGGGCGCCACCCGGGACCTCAGCCGGCGGCTCGTGTTCTCGGTCAACACCCTGCACATGGGCGGCGAGCAGCCGGTGCGCTCGCAGCGCATCATCGCGGCCGCACTGGGCTGACGCCCCCGGCCCCGGCGCCCGCCGCCGCGCTCACCCGGTCAGCTCGTAGCGGATCGAGACCTGGTCGGTGAGGACCACGGCGGCGCCGGGGCGCAGCGTCTGGCTGCCACGGGCCGGCAGTTCGACCGGCCGTTCGCCGGGCTGCTGCACGATCGTGCCGTTGCGGGAGCCCAGATCAACGGCGATGACCTCCCAGCCGTCGGCGCGGATCTCGACGTGCCGCCGGGAGATGCCGTTGTCCGGACTGGTCACCGTGACGTGGTGGGCCGGGTCGGGCACACCGGGGTCCGGCACGCCGGGCGCACGGCCCAGGATGACGCGCCGGTCCAGCGGCACCGTTTCGCCGCCGGGCAGCCGGAGCACGCCGGGCAGCGGCAGGTCGACCTGGACCGGCGCCTGGGACGGCACCGGAATCCGGCACACCCGGCAGAGCACCGACCCCGGCGGGTTCGCGTGCCCGACCGGGCATCGCACGGCGGTGATCGTCGCCCCGCGCCGGCCCTCCGGCACGGCGACCCGACCGGCCGAGGACACGGCCGGTGCGACCCGGCCGGTCGAAAACTCGGCCGGCGCGGCGAGGTCGGTCGCGGACCCGGTGGGCGCGGACCGGCCGGCCGGAGACTCGGACGTGGGGGCCCAGGCGGCCGAGGCTCCGGGCACAGCGGCCCGGGCAACCGTGGAACCCGGCGCGGCAGGCCGGTCGGCCGAGGATCCGGGCACCGTGGCCCGGGCGGCCGTCGGCCCTGACCCGGCGGCCCGGGCGACCCAGGACGTGGGCTCGGCGAGGGCCGGGGGCGGCGGCTTCTCGATGAAGGCCGGCTGTTCGGCGGCCGTCCGCTGCACCGGCACCGGCCTGTCGGCCGCCGCCGGCCGCTCGGCGGGCTCCGGTTGCTCGTCGGGCTCCGGCTCGTCGGCGTATTCCACCGGCTCGGTCAGGCGCACCATGAGCGACGACGCCAGGACGACACCCCGCTCCAGGGGCAGCTCGGCCGGCACCGTCCCGAGCGGCCGCGGACCTTCGAGACGCACGGTGGCGGCCGGCCGGAACACGTCCCGGCCCGCGCCGTCCGCGGCCCGGACCGAGACGGTGTACCCGTCGACGTCGAGCACCTCGGCGTGGGCGTCGCCCCGGACCAGCGCCCGGGCGCCGTAGGCGTCGGCGCGGACGACCACGAACGACGCGGTGCCGAACGAGCCGCCGGACAGCACACTCGCGATCTCGGCGGCCGTCGCGCCCGACTGGACGAGCTTCCAGCACTCGTCCGTCTCCGGGTCGCCGGGCTGGACGTTCGCGAGGGCCCAGACGTTCTTGCCGGCGAACGCGAGCCACTCCCCGGGCACGTACCCCGTCATCCCCACCGCTCCTTCTGCCGCTGTCCCCGCCGCCCGTCGAACAGGGTACGTGGTCGCGGTGAGCAGCGCGGTGCTCCCGGTCGATGCGGCCACGATGACACGCTGACCGGCGACGCCAGGTTCTCGATGCTACCGCTCCGCGGCGGCGGAGTCGGCCTCGCGGTTGGTGTTCGGCACCGGCCGGGATCCGGTCGCCGCCGGCTGCGCCGACCGGATCCGTGCCCGCGTGGCTAGGCCCTGTCCTGGGCGAACCACTCCTTCGCGAGCAGTTCGAAGGAGCGGACGCGGTCGGCGTGGTCGTGGGTGATCGTGGTGACCAGCAGTTCGTCGGCGTCGGTCACCCGCTGGAGCGTCCGCAGCCGCTCCGCCACCTCCGGCGGCGTGCCGACGAACTGCGTGTCGATCCGGTCCTGCACGAGGGCCTGGTCCTCGGCCGTCCACGGCGCGGCGGCGGCCTCGGCCGGGGTCGGGAACGGGATCGCGCCACGGCCGGTGCGGATGCTGTGCACCCACTGGCCGTACGGCGACGCGAGATGCCGCGCCTCCTCCGCCGTCGGCGCGACGACCACGTCGGCGGACACCAGGACGTACGGCCGGTCGAGCACCCCGGACGGGCGGAACGCGGCCCGGTACGCCTCGACGGCCTCGAGGACCGTCGCCGGGCTCACGTGGTAGTTCGCCGCGAACGGCAGGCCCCGCTCCCCCGCCACCTCGGCGCTCTGCCCGGCGCTGCTGCCGAGAATCCACAGCTCGACCTTCGCGCCCTCGCCGGGTGTCACGTGCACGTCGATCCCGTCCCGGGAGTACGTGCCGGCGATGAAGGCCCGGATGTCGTCGACGACCTCGGCGAAGTCGGGCGAGACCGCCGAGGGCTGCTGCAGCAGCGCGGTCTGGACACCCCACCGGGGCGACGCGACGAGCTTCGAGAAGTCGAACTGCTCCGGGATGAGCAGCCCGTCGACGACCCGGGCGGGTTTCGGTGCGGGCTTCGGCTTCGACAGGGAGGCGACGGCCTCGGCGCGGCGCTGCCCTGACCGGCCGAGGCCCAGGTCGAGCCGGCCGGGGTGCACCGCGTCGAGGAGGCCGAACTGCTCCACGACGGACAATGCGGTCTGGTGGCCGACCTGGACCGCGCCGGAGCCGACCCGGATGCGGTCCGTCGCCGCCGCGATGAGGCCGATGAGCACCGCCGGTGCGGCGCTCGCGACCCCGTCGGTGAAGTGGTGCTCGGCGACCCAGTAGCGGTGGTAGCCGAACGACTCGGCCCGTTTGGCGATGTCGATCGTGTTTCGCAGCGCCTGCCCGGCGTCGCTGCCGGAGCTGATCGGTGCGAGGTCCAGAATGGACAGCGGTACGGTCATGTGCTCACCTTCGGCGTGGGGAACGGCCGGCTGGGGATCTCCCGGCGCAGGACAGGGGCGATCTCGCTCTGGAACAGCTCCAGCGACGCGCGGTGCTGTTTGTCGGTGAGTCCGTCGGCGTCGGCCTGCAGGTGCATCACTTCGTGGCCGAGCCGCCCGTGGTAGCGGTGGACCTTGTCGATGATCTGCTGCGGGCTGCCGACCAGGATCGAGCTGCGCTCGATCGCGTCCTCCAGCGTCGGGAACACCGGCTGGACGCCGAACCGCTTGAAGCTCTCCAGGCGGGCGTTGAAGATCGGGCGGTACGTCTCGATGGCGTCCTGCGAGTTGGGCGTGGTGTAGAAGCCCGCGCTGCCCGCGCCGACGAGCGCCCGCTCCGGCGGGAAGCCGTGGAAGGCGAGGCGCTCGCGGTAGTGGCGGACCAGTTCCTCGTAGGGCTCGACGGGATTGGTGACGTTGGCCGAGAACAGCGGGTCGCCGTGCAGCGCGGCCAGCTCGACGGAGGCTTTGCTGGTGGCGCTTCCGTGCCAGATCCGGATCGGCTGCTGCAGCGGCCGCGGCAGGGCCTCGGCGTCGGACAGTGGCGGGCGGAACCGGCCGGACCAGGTGACCCGCTCCTCCCGCCACAGCTTGGTGAACAGCTCGTAGCCCTCGCGGTTGCGGTCCCACTGGTCGTCGGCCGTGACGTGGAACAGCTTGGCCTGCGCGGCGCCGTTGCCCTTGCCGACGATGAGCTCGAGCCGGCCGTCGGAGAGGTTGTCCAGCGTCGAGTAGTCCTCGAACGCGCGGACCGGGTCGAGGAGGCTCAGCGTGGTGACGGCGGTGAAGAGCCGGATGGTGCTCGTACGCGCGGCGACGTGGCTCAGCACGACCGGCGGCGACGACGAGATGAACGGCCGTTCGTGCCGCTCGCCGACGCCGAAGCCGTCGAAGCCGAGTTCCTCGGCGAGGACGGCGTTGTCGACGACCTCGCGGAGCCGGTCGCGGGGTGACTTCTTCCCGTCGTGGACGATGAGGGTGATGGTCAGGAACTTCATTCGTGCCGCCCTTGCATGACACCTTCGGCGAAGGCGTATGCCTCCTCCAGATGCGGGTAGCCGGAGAGGATGAACTCGTCGATGCCGGCCGCCCGGTACTCGGCGATGCGGGCGGCGACCTCCGCGTGGCTGCCGACGAGCGCGGTGCCGGCGCCGCCGCGGACCAGGCCGATGCCGGCCCACAGGTTGGGTGCGACGACGAGCCGGTCGCGGTCGCCGCCGTGCAGGTCGAGCATCCGGCGCTGGCCGACCGACTCGAGCTGCCGCAGGCTCGCCTGCCGCTGCCGGATCGTGTCGTCGTCGAGCCCGGCGATGAGCCGCTCGGCGTCGTCCCAGGCGCGGTCGGCGGTGTCGCGGGTGATGACGTGCAGCCGGATGCCGAAGCGCAGCTCGCGTCCGTCCGCCTCGGCGCGGACCTTCGCCACCTTCTCGGCGACGAGTTCGACGGGCTCGCCCCAGGTGAGGTAGACGTCGGCGTGCTGCGCGGCGAGGCGGACCGCGGCGGGCGACGAGCCGCCGAGGTACACCGTCGGGATCCGCGCCGGCGGCTCGCGCAGCAGGCCGCCCTCGATGTCGTAGTGCGCGCCGCGGTGGTCGAACTGCTCGCCGGTCCACGCCTTGCGCACGACGTCGAGGAACTCGGCGGCCCGTTCGTAGCGGGCGTCGTGGTCGAACGGGTCGCCGTAGCCGCGCTGCTCGGCCGCGCTGCTGCCGATGACGACGTTGAGCAGGAGCCGGCCGCCGGACAGCCGCTGGAACGTGGCGGCCATCTGGGCGGCGAGGACCGGGGCGATGAGCCCGGGCCGGAACGCGACGAGGTACCGCAGGCGGCGGGTCGCGGCGATGAGCGCGGCCGTGGTGAGCCAGGCGTCCTCGCAGTGCGCCCCGGTCGGGGTCAGCACCCCGGCGTAGCCGAGCTGGTCGGCGGCGCGGGCGATCTGGGTGAGGTAGTCCAGCGTCGGCTCCCGGTGGGTGGCCGACCGGGGCAGCGGCGCGGTGTCCTGCGCGCCGATGATGCCACCGTGGCTGCCCGCGCCGACGGCGTGGTCGTCGCCGCCGGTCGGCAGGAACCAGTGGTACACCGGCTCACTCATGCTGAAGTCCGAGGTGTCCGCGCAGCGTGGTCGTGGTGTAGTCGGCGCGGAGGACGCCGCGCTCCTGCAGCAGCGGCACCACCCGGTCGACGAACTCGTCGAGGCCGCCGGGCACGATGTGCGGCACGAGGATGAACCCGTCGGCGGCGTCGTTCTGCACGAACTCGTTCAGCGTCGCCGCGATCGTGGCCGGGGTGCCGATGAACGTCTGCCGGCCGGTGACCTCGATGACGAGGTCGCGGATGCCGAGGCCCTTCTCCTCGGCGAGGGCCCGCCACTGCCGTGCCGTCGCGACCGGGTCGTCGTACATCCGGGTGCGTCCCTTGATGATCGAGTCGTCGTCGAGGACGGGGTCGAACGCGGGCAGCGGCCCCTCCGGGTCGTGGTCGCTGAGATCCTTGTTCCACAGCTGCTCGAGCAGCAGGATCGCGGTCTGCGGGCTCACCTGCTGCCGCCGGATGTGGTGGGCCTTCTCGCGGGCGTCGTCCTCGGTGTCGCCGAGCACGAACGTGCTGGCCGGGAGGATCTTCAGCTCGTCGGGCCGGCGCCCGTACTTCGCCATGCGCCCCTTGACGTCGGCGTAGAACGCCTTGCCGGCCTCCAGCGTGCCGTGGCGGGAGAAGATGGCGTCGGCGTCCTTCGCGGCGAACTCGCGGCCCGGGCCGGAGTCGCCGGCCTGGATGATGAGCGGCCGCCCCTGCGGGCTGCGCGGCACGGTGAAGTGCCCCTCGATGTCGACGTGCCGCCCTTTGTGGACGAATCCGCCCGGGTCGCCGTGGCGCACGAACACGCCGCCGGCGGGATCGGCGACGACCTCGTCCGCGGGCCAGGTCTCCCACAGCTCGCGGGCGGTCTGGAGGACCTCGGCGGCCCGGGTGTACCGGTCGGCGCGGTCGAGGTAGCCGCCGCGGCGGAAGTTCTCCCCGGTGAACGCGTCGGAGGAGGTGACGACGTTCCAGCCGGCCCGGCCGCCGGACAGGTGGTCGAGCGAGGCGAGCTTGCGGGCCAGCTCGTACGGCTCGTTGAAGGTCGCGTTGACGGTGCCGGTGAGCCCGAGGTGGGTGGTGACCGCCGCGAGCCCGGCGAGCACGGTCAGCGCGTCGGGCCGGCCGACGACGTCGAGGTCGTGGATGCGGCCACCCTGCTCACGCAGGCGCAGCCCCTCGGCGAGGAAGAAGAAGTCGAACCTGCCCCGCTCCGCCGTGCGGGCGAAGCGCTCGAACGATTCGAACGCGATCTGGCTGCCGGACGCCGGGTCGCTCCACACGGTGGTGTTGTTGACGCCGGGGAAGTGCGCGGCCAGGATCACCTGCTTCATGCCGGGGCTCCCGCATAGCGGTTCCGCGCGGCGGGCAGGCCCAGGTGTCCGCGCAGGGTCGTGGACGTGTACTCGTCGCGGAACGCCCCACGGGAACGCAGCACCGGCAGCAGGCCGTCGACGATCGACGTGAGATCCGCCGGCAGGGCACCCGGGCGGAGCCGGAAGCCGTCGAGGCCCGCGGCCCGCCACTCCAGCAGCAGGTCGGCCAGCTCCTCGGCGGTGCCGGTGAAGACGAGGGCGTCGCTGACGTACGGCACCCCGTCGAGCTCGTCGAGGCGGGCCTTGCGGTCCGCGTCCAGGAACACCACCAGGTCGGCGAAGACCTTGACCGGCCGGTCGGTCAGCGACCGGACCTCGGCGGCGATCGCCGTCGCCTGGCCCACGTTGTGCGGGGTCACGTAGACCACGTCGGCGGCCGCGGCGGCGAACTCGTACGGGACACGGGCGTGCGCGAGGGCGGTGACGACCGGCTGGCCCTGGGGCGGGCGCGGGGTGATCGACGGGCCCTTGACGCTGAAGTGCTTGCCGGTGAAGTTGACGTAGTGCAGCTTGTCGCGGTCGATGAACCGGCCGGTGGCGGCGTCGCGGATCTCGGCGTCGTCCTCCCAGCTGTCCCACAGCCGCCGGACCACCTCGACGTGGTCGGCCGCCTCGGCGAAGAGCTCCGCGATGAACGCCTGCACCTCGGCGTCGTCGATCCGGGTCACGTCGAGGTCCGGGAATTCCCGGTGGCCGAAGTGACGCGCCTCGGCCGGCCGGCCGGAGACCTGGACCCGCCAGCCGGCCCGGCCGCGGCTGAGGTAGTCGAGCGTGGCGAGCTGCGTGGAGACGTGGAACGGCTCGGTGTGCGTGACGGTGACCGTCGGCACCAGCCCGATGTGGGTGGTGACCGGCGCGATCCGCGCGGCGATGAGCAGCGCGTCGAGGCGGCCCTTGACGTGGTCGGCACGACCGTCGAGCTGCAGGTGGTCGCCCGGCTGGAGACCGAGCGAGTCCTCGATGGTGACGAAGTCGAGCTTGCCGCGCTCGGCCTCGCGGATCAGCTCCAGCCAGTACCGCGGCGTGAGGAGGTCGGCGGGGCGGGCGGCCGGGTCGCGCCAGGCCGCGGGGTGCCAGCCGGCGCCGTCGAGCGCGACGGCGATATGGAGTCCGCCGGTCATGCGGACACTCCTTCCGGGCGCTCGGCGGGTGCGGTCCAGTCGAGGGCCGGCGCGCCGGGCGCGGTGAACGTGCTGAAGTCGGTCGTGTCACGGAAGGCCGGGACGGTGTAGAGGTCCCGGGCGTAGGCCCACAGGTGCGGGTACTCCTCGAGGCCGGTGCCGTAGCGCACGAGTGTCACCCAGAGCCGGATGTCGGCCTCGGTGATCGCGGGTCCGGTGAGGTAGCGCCGGGTGGCGAGGCGCTCGTCGAGCGTGGCGAACGCGTCGAGCAGCGCGGTGCGGGCGGCGGCGTCACCCGCGGCGGCCCGCTGGACGCCGTGGTTGACCGCCGGGCCGAGCCAGGCGTCGAGCTGCTCGATCTCCTCGCGCAGCGCCTCCGGGTAGGTCTCGACCAGCGGCTCGGCGACGTCACGGAACCGGGTGGCGAAGTCGATGCCGATCGTCCGGAAGTCGTTGCTCAGGACCCGGCCGCGGGCACGGTCCCAGAGCACCGGGACGGACACGTGCCCGTCGAAGTCGGGCTCGGTCGCCTCGTACGCCTGCCGCAGCAGCGTGAAGCCGTTGACGGGGTCGGGGCCGTACCGCTCGCGGAAGGCCCAGCCGCGACCGTCCCGAGCATTGTCCACATAGGACACTGAGACCACGTCGCGGAGACCGGCGAGCTCGAGCGCGATGGTGGTCCGCTGCGACCACGGGCAGAACCAGCCCGCGTAGACGTGATACCGGCCCGGGACGGCCTCGGTGACGCGGTCGGTGAAGCGGTAGAGCGGACGGGGGTCGTCGGGACTGCGGACGATGCGGTACTCGCCATGGGCGGCGGTGTCGACAGGACTCGCCAGCCTGCTGGAACGCGGCAGTTTCGGCATGTGAACCTCCGTGGATCCGGAGCGTGATAGCCGACTAATCCTACTTGTAAGCTATGGTTTGCGCCAGGGGTTCGTGACGCGGACCTCGGTTCGTTGACAGCCGGCGATGGCCGCTGCTGCACTGACGAACATGACGCCGTCGACGCTGTGCGGCCACGCCGGCACCTGTCCGGTCTGACGCTTCCCCTCGCCAACTTCTTCCGCGCCATCCCCGGCACACCAAACTTAAGGGATCTTGCATGCGTAGATATCTGGCCGCACTCGCCGTCGCCGGCTTACTCCTCGCCGGCTGCAACGGCGCCGCCGCCGAACCGGACGCCGCCGCCGGCGGACCCGTCCAGGGCGGCTCGCTGACCTGGGCGGTCGAGACCGAGCCGATCACCTTCAACCCGCACCAGTACCAGCAGGCCAAGGCCCGCCTGCTGGTCTGGAACAGCTTCGAGTCCCTGCTCACGCACGACGACAAGGGCGGCTACCTGCCCTGGCTGGCGAAGTCCTACGACGTGTCGGCCGACGGCCTCACGTACACCCTCAAGCTCCGCGACGACGTGACCTTCCACGACGGCGAGAAGTTCAACGCCGCCGCGGTGAAGGCCAACCTCGACCAGCTGTTGGTGGCCGGGTACGCGCCGTCGGTCATCTCGACCCAGCTGAAGAACTTCCAGGACGCGAAGGTCGTCGACGACACCACGATCGAGATCCACCTCAAGAAGCCCGACGTGCTGATCCTCGACTTCTTCGCCTCGCCGCAGGGCGCGCAGGTCTCGCCGAAGTCGCTCAAGAGCCCCAACCTCAAGGCCGGCGGCCCCGACGTCGTGGGGACCGGGCCGTTCATCCTCGACCGTTACAACAAGGGTCAGGAGGTCCACTACAAGAAGAACCCGGCGTACCAGTGGGCCCCCTCGAACGCCGGTCACCAGGGCCCCGCCTACCTCGACGAGGTCACCTACCGGTTCCTCAAGGAGTCGTCGGTACGGGTGGGCGCGCTGACCTCCGGCCAGGTGGACGTGGTCGAGGGGGTGCCGGCAACCGAGCAGGAGCTGATCAAGGGCGACCCGAACCTCACCTTCAACAAGTCGCTCAACAGCGGCACCGCGTACAGCTACTACTTCAACCAGACCAAGGCACCGTTCAACGACGAGAAGGTGCGCCGCGCGTTCCGCGACGCCGTCGACGTCGACGCGATCCTGCAGGGCGTCTACCGCGGCTCCGCGACGCGGGCGTGGAGCATCCTCAGCCCGTCCGGCCCGTTCTACGACGCGTCGCTGGAGAAGACCTACGGCAACAACCCGGCCAACGCCAACAAGCTCCTCGACGAGGCCGGCTGGGCGACCAAGGACGCCGAGGGCTTCCGGACGAAGGACGGCAAGCGGCTGACCGTCCGGATCTTCCTCAGCGCGCCGTTCGTGCGGGACAAGCGCGACATCCTCGCGCAGGCGGTGCAGGCCGCGGTGAAGCAGTCCGCCGGCATCGACCTCCAGGTCAAGGTCGTCGACCAGGGCACCGCGACCGACGCGCTCGCCAAGAACGACTTCGAGGTGTTCGACAACTCCCGCGCCGACACCGACGCCGGCGCCGCGCTCAGCCTGATCCTGCCGAAGGGCGCGCCGATCAACCGGCACGGCTTCACGTCGCCGGAGGTCGACGAGCTGGTCGCCCAGGGGCAGACCACGAGCGACGTGACCAAGCGCAAGGAGATCTACACGAAGCTGCAGCGGGCAGCCGTCGCCGACAACACGATCCTGCTGCCGCTCTACGCCCCGGCCGACCAGATCGGGGCCCAGAAGAAGGTGGGCGGCCTGCGGTTCGAGCCGACCGCAGGGGTGCCGGGCAGCGCGTACACGGTCTGGATCAGCAGGTAGCACATGCTGGCCGCGATCCTGAAGCGCCTCGGCAGCGGGGCGGTGGTCCTCTGGGCCGCCGCCACCGCGGCCTACCTCGCCCTGCGGCTCGCGCCGGGCGACACCGTCGACACCCTCGTCGGTGACGGGCCGGACACCCCGCAGATCCGCGCCCAGATCGCCCGGGACCTCGGCCTGGACCGGCCGGCCGTCGTGCAGTACGTCGACTACCTGTGGCGGCTGCTGCACGGCGACTTCGGCCGCTCGTACGTGCTGCAACGGCCCGTCGTCGACATCATCGGCAGCCAGGTCTGGCCGACGGTGAAACTGACCCTGCTCGCCTCGGCGTTCAGCGTCGTCATCGCCGTCGGCCTGGCGGTCCTCACGGCCGGCCGGGCGCGCTGGCTGCGCGGCCTCGTCTCCGCCGCCGAGCTGACCGTCGTGTCCGCACCGGGGTTCCTCATCGGCATCCTGCTGCTCAGCGTGTTCTCGTTCCGGCTCGGCTGGTTCCCGGTCTCCGGCGACCGCGACGTGTCCGCGCTCGTGCTGCCCGCCGCCTCGCTCGCCCTGCCGGTCGGCGGCGTGCTCAGCCAGGTCATCCGCGAGGGGCTGGAGCGGGCCGTCGAGGAGCCGTTCGCGGTGACCGCCCGCGCACGCGGGCTCACCCGGCTGGCGCTGGTGTGGCGGCACGCCCTGCGCCACGCCCTGCTGCCCGCCGTGACCCTGGCCGGCACGCTGATCGGCTTCATGCTCAGCGCCGCCGTCGTCGTCGAGCGGGTCTTCGGCCGACCCGGCCTCGGCGAGGTCGCGACCGAGGCGGTCGGCAGCAAGGACATCCCGGTGGTCCTCGCCGTGGTGATGCTGGCCGCGCTGATCTACGTGGCGCTCAGCACGCTCGCCGACCTCGCGTACCTGCTGATCGACCCGCGACTGCGGAAAGGCTGAACCCGATGGCCGTCACCCTCCCGGCACCCCCGATCGTCGACACCACACCGCCCGAGGAGTCCGTCCGGCCGCGCCGCCGGCCGGCGCCGGGCGTCGTCGTGTCCGCCGCGTTCCTGGTGCTCGTCGTCGCCGCCGTCGCCGCGCCCGGGCTGCTGACCGGCACCGACCCGCTCGCCGCCGACCCGATCGGCGCGCTGCGGCCGCCGAGCGCGGACCACTGGTTCGGCACCGACCAGCTCGGCCGGGACGTGTTCACGCGGGTCGTGTACGGCGCCCGGTACTCGCTGAGCATCGGCGTCGCATCGACCCTGCTGTCGGTGGTCGCCGGCGGGCTGATCGGCCTCGTCGCGGGGCTGTCGCCCCGGTTCGTCGACGAGGTGCTCAGCCGCGGGCTGGACGTGCTGTCGGCCTTTCCCGAGGTACTGCTGGCGCTGCTCTTCATCGCCTTCACCGAACCCGGCACGCCCAGCCTCGTGATGGCGATCGCGCTGGCCTTCGCACCGCGCTACGGGCGCATGGTGCGGGCGCAGACGCTGCTGGTGCGCCGCGCCGGTTACGTGGAGCAGGCGGTGACGTTCGGGCTGTCCCGGTGGCGGCTGGCGGCCCGGCACATCCTGCCCAACGTGCTGGGTCCGCTGCCGATCCTCGCCACCATCGGGCTCGGTGCGGCGATCATCAACGCGGCCGCCCTGTCGTTCCTCGGCATGGGGCCGCAGCCGCCGTCGCCGGAGTGGGGCGCGATGCTGTCCGAGAGCCGCAGCTACCTGCGGGTCGCGTGGTGGGCGGCGATCCTGCCGGGCGTCACGCTGGTCCTGACCGTCATCGCGCTCACCTCGGTCGGCCGCCGGCTGCAGGAGCGCTTCGAGGGGAGGCACTGATGGCCCCGCTGGTGTCGGTCACCGACCTGCACGTGACGTTCCCCGGGCCGGTGCACGCCGTGCGCGGGATCAGCTTCGAGATCGAGCGCGGCGAGTGCGTCGCGATCGTCGGCGAGAGCGGCTCGGGCAAGAGCGTCACCGCCCGCACGCTCGTCGGCCTCGCGGGGCCCGGCGCCTCGGTCCGGGCCGGGAGCCTCGTCGTCGACGGCCGTGACGCCACCGGGTTCACGGACCGCGACTGGCGCCGCCTGCGCGGACGGACCGCCGGGCTCGTCCTCCAAGACGCCCTGGTGTCGCTCGACCCGCTGAACACGGTCGGCCAGGAGATCGGCGAGGTGCTGCGCACCCACCGGATCGGCACCGCCGCCGACCGCTCCGCCCGGACCACCGCGCTGCTGGAATCGGTGCACGTGCCGGAGCCCGCCGTCCGGGCGCGGCAGTATCCGCACCAGCTCTCCGGCGGGCTGCGGCAGCGCGCGCTCATCGCGTCGGCGATCGCCGCCGACCCGCCGCTGCTCATCGCCGACGAGCCGACCACCGCCCTCGACGTCACCGTGCAGGCGCAGCTGCTGCGGCTGCTCGCCGAGCGGCGCGCGGCCGGTTCGACGCTGCTGCTGGTGAGCCACGACCTCGCCGTGGTGTCGAGCATCGCCGACCGGGTGCTCGTCATGCGCGCCGGTGAAATCGTCGAGCAGGGGCCGACGGCTTCGCTGCTGGCGGCGCCGTCCCACCCGTACACGCGGCTGCTCCTCGCCGCCGTCCCCACCGCGGCGTCCCGCGGGCAACGGCTCAGCGTCGTCGACCGCACGCCGCTGCCGCCGCGGACCGTCGACCCGGCGCGGACCGTCCTGTCGGGCACCGGCCTCCACCGGCACTACGGCACCCGGCACGCGGTCGACGACGTGAGCTTCACCCTCGCCCGCGGCGAGACGCTCGGCGTCGTCGGTGAGTCGGGGTCGGGCAAGACGACACTCGCCCGGATCGCGCTCGGCCTCATCGAACCGTCCGCGGGAGAGGTGCGCCTCGGCGACGTCGTCTGGAGCGGGGTCTCCGAGCGCCGGCGACGGCCGCACCGGCGGCGGCTGCAGGTCATCTCGCAGGACCCGCTGAGCTCGTTCGACCCGCGGTACACCGTGGAGAAGCTGGTCGGCGAACCGCTGCTCGAACGCGGCCGGGCACGCCGGGACCGCGTGGTCGAGCTCCTCGAACGGGTCGGGCTCGGCGCCGCGCACCTGCGGCGGTATCCGCGGAACCTGTCCGGCGGGCAGCGCCAGCGGGTGGCGATCGCCCGGGCCGTCGGACCGCGGCCCGAGGTGCTGGTCTGCGACGAGCCGGTGTCCGCGCTCGACGTGTCGATCCAGGCGCAGGTCCTGGACCTGCTCGCCGACCTGCAGGCCGCCGACGGCACGGCGCTGCTGTTCATCTCCCACGACCTCGGCGTCGTGCACCATCTCGCGGACCGGGTCCTGGTGATGCACGACGGCCGGGTCGTCGAGGAGGGACCGGTGACGTCCGTGTTCACCGACCCCTCCCACGACTACACCCGCACGCTGTTGCGGGCGCTGCCGGCACTGACCGGCTAGCCGGAGGACTGTGCGAAGATCCCGGCGCGGTGGAACCTCACCGGCGAGCCGCCCGGCCTACCGATCGACGGGGAATGATGGACGACAGCATCCTGGACAGCCCGGTGTGGGCCGCGCTCAGCGGCCCGCACCGCCGGTTCGCCGAGACCGTGGGCCAGGCGGCACGCTACCAGCCCGACGTGTCGCCGTTCGTCGCCGTCGCGCCGACCGCCGGCCCCGGTGTGTGGGACGACGTGGCGAAGCTCGTCGGCCCGGGCTCGGCGGTGACGGTGACGGGCACCGCGCCCCCGCCACCGGCCGATTGGGAAGTGGTGATGGACCTCGCCGGCGTGCAGCTCGTCGACGTGTCCCTCGCCGCCGCGCCGGACCCGGCCGCGGTCGTGCTGACCGCGGCGGACGTGCCGGAGATTCTCGACCTGGTGGCGCGGACCCAGCCGGGCCCGTTCCTCCGGCGGACGGTCGAGCTCGGCACGTACCTCGGGATCCGCCACGAGGGCAGGCTGGTGGCGATGGCGGGCGAGCGGCTGCGTCCACCCGGCTGGACGGAGATCAGCGCGGTCTGCACCGACGCGGAGTTTCGCGGCCGGGGCCTGGCGACGCGCCTCGTCCGCGCGGTGGCGGCCGGCATCCGCGCCCGCGGCGAGCAGCCGTTCCTCCACACCTCGGCGTCGAACACCGGCGCGATCCGGCTCTACGAGTCGATCGGCTTCCGGCTGCGCCGCCGGACGAGGTTCCGCGCGGTCCGCGTCCCCGGCTGATCCCGGCGCCCGGCTCGGCCCGGCCCGCCCGCGTGGTGCTGGTCCCCTGATCATCGCAGCGGCAGCCAGGCGAGCACGTCACGGATCTTCGCGTCCCAGAAGCCCCACTCGTGCTCACCCGGCGAGAAGTCGACGGTGAGCGGCACCCCTTGCGCGGCGCAGGCGTCGCGGAAGACCACGTTGGACGGATGCAGCACGTCCTCGGTGCCGCAGGTCAGGTAGAGCGCCGGCGGGTTCTCGACCTCCCGGAGCAGGTGCAGCAGGTCGTCGCCGGTGCCCTCGATCGCGGGCGGGTCACCGAAGATCCGCTGCCAGATGCGCGGGTCCTCGGGCCTGGACAGCATCTTCACGCGGCCGGCCAGGTCGAGCACGCCGGAGAGGCTGGCGGCCGCCGCGAAGCGGTCGGGGTGGCGCAGGGCCAGCTTGAACGCGCCGTAGCCGCCCATCGAGAGGCCGGCGACGAAGGTGTCCTCGCGGCGCGCGGACAACCGGAAGAAGCCGCGGGCCGCCCGGGGCAGCTCGTCGGCGACGAACGTCCAGTACGGCCGGCCGAAGACCTCGTCGGCGTAGAAGCTGCGCTGCACCTGCGGCATCACCACGGCCAGGCCGAGCTCGGAGACGTATCGCTCCAGCGAGGTGCGACGCACCCAGGTCGTGTCGTCGTCGCTGAGGCCGTGCAACAGGTAGAGGGTGGGAAACTCGCCGGTGCGGTGGCTGCCGCCCATGCCGATCTGCCCGCTCGCCGATTCCGGCAGCAGCACCGTCATCGACGTGCTCATGCCGAGGGCGGCGGAGAAGAAGTCGCAGCGCAACAGCGCCATCCTGCTGCTCCCATCGTAGTGTCGTCAGCCGGTCACGCCGGAAGGTGCCGAAAATAGGTGCGGATTCGTCGGAACATTGACAGTATCAAGTCGACGCCACGCCTGATCCGCACAGCATGACGGACCGATCATGGAATGGTTCCGAAAAGCGATCGGCGGGCTCGCGGAGAATGGGCGGACATGTCCTGTCGGATCCGCTACATTCCCCATTCAGATCTTGGAAAACTCCTGCTCAAGGTCCATTTCGGCACCGAGTCGCCGAAGCACTTTCTCGATTCCGCTGGATGACCACCCGGCCTACGATCGGCGTTACATCCATCCATGCGACGCCGAATCATCATTTCCCGCGGAAAAGATCGGAGGCCGGGTCGTTGCTGGACACCGCCGTGCCCCGATCAGCGAACCCGGAACCCGCCGTGACCACCGGGAAACCCACCCGCGCCCAACAGCGCGTCGCGCGACAACAGCAGAATCTCGCCGAGACGCACCGCGCCTACGAGGCGTGCAACACCCTGACCGGGCCGCTGACCACTCCGGCGGGGCCGCACCTGCCCGTCGTCTTCCGGCACACGGCCCGTCCGGCGCAGCGGGTCGTGCTGTCGCTGCTCATCGCGGCCAATTTCCTCACCGGGCTGGTCTTCCTCGGCTGGCTCGTCCTGCCCCGGCACATCCCCGGACCGGACCTGCCGCAGGTCGGACCCGGCGACTGGCACGTGATCGCGGCCCGGATCGCCTTCTGCTTCGTGGTGCTCGGCGAGGGCGTGCGCCTGCTGCAGAACCTCGCGGTGTGGGTCTTCGCCTGGCAGGCACGCGACCCGGTGCCGATGGTGCCGGAACAGGGCCTGCGCATCGCGATGCTGACGACGATCGTGCCGTCGAAGGAGCCCATCGACGTCGTCGAGCGCTCCCTGATGGCGATGCAGAAGGTCCGGTACGCCGGACAGGTCGACATCTGGATCCTCGACGAGGGCGACGACCCGCGGGTCAAGGCGATGGCCAAGCGGCTCGGCGTGCACCACTTCAGCCGCAAGGGCCGGCCCGGGTTCAACCAGGAGCACGGCGCGTTCCGGGCGAAGACCAAGTCCGGCAACCACAACGCCTGGCGGGCCACCCACGAGCACGTCTACGACGTCGTCGCGCAGATGGACCCCGACCACATGCCGCTGCCGAGCTTCCTCGAGCGCACCGTCGGTTACTTCCGCGACCCCGACGTCGCGTTTGTCGTCGCCCCGCAGGTGTACGGCAACATGCACAACGGCTGGGTCGTGCACGGCGCCTCGGTCCAGCAGTACCTCTTCAGCGGCCTCATCGAGCGCGGCGGCAACGGCTTGAACGCGCCGCTGCTCATCGGCACCAACCACCTCTACCGGCCGCTCGCCTGGGCCGTCGTCGACGGCTACCAGGACTCGATCATCGAGGACCACCTCACGAGCATGGTCGTGATGGGCGCGAGGAACCCGCTCACCGACCGCCGCTGGAAAGGCGTCTACACACCCGACGTTATCGCGATCGGCGAGGGCCCGACGAGCTGGACCGACTACTTCAACCAGCAGAAGCGCTGGGCCTACGGGGTGTGGGAGATCCTGCTGCGCCGCAGCCGGCCGCACCTGCGCAAGCTCGGCGCCGGGCAGCGGCTGTGCTACGGCCTCGTCCAGTCCTACTACCCGAGCGTCGCCCTCGCCGCGGTGTCCGGCGTCGCGGCCACCGGCACGTATCTCGGCCTCGGCATCAACGCGGCCGACGTCGACTGGCGGCTGTGGCTCGGCCTGTGGTCGGCGAGCATGGGCACCTGGGCGGTGCTGTGGCTGTGGCTGCGCCGCTTCAACCTGGCCCGGCACGAGCGCACGGAGCTCGGTGTCCACGGCATGCTGCTCGCGCTGTTCGCCGTGCCGATCTACGTGGCGGCGGGCACGGCGGCGCTGCTGCGCAGGCCGCTCGCCTACGCGGTGACGGCGAAGGGCCGCCTGCGCAGCGTCGACGGGCCGAAGTCGTTCCGCACGCACGCCATCTGGGCGCTCGTCGGCGTCGCGCTGCTCGGCTCGAGCGCCTGGTTCGGGTACGACTCCTGGGCCCTGCGCCTGTGGGCCGCCGTCGGCGTGCTCGTCGGCGTGCTGCCGCCGCTCATCGCGTGGTGCACCTGGCTGCGCGACCGGCGCGCCGCGGAGCCCGAGGACGAGGACGCGCCGCCGACACTCCTCATCACGATCAAGGGCACCGCTTCGGCGCACGGGTCGATCGACGTGTCCGACCTGCCCACCGTCCCGAGGATTCCGGCGGTGCCGACGGCCGGCCTGCGACCCGCCGCCGCACCCGCGCGCGGAGGCACCGCATGATCACGCTGCCCCGCATCATGGCCCTCGCGCTGCTGCTCATCGGCGGCTACGTCTTTGTGGTCGCGCCGCGCGTCGAGGCCATGACGTCGCCGTCCGCGCGCTGGGAGGAGAAGCTCGCCGAGCCGCTGCCGACGTTCACACCGGGACCCCGGTCCTCGGCCCCGGTGCTGTTCCCGCCGGTGGGCAGGGCCTTCTTCGGTGTCTTCACCGACCGCGGCCCCGGCGACCTCACCGACTACAACGGTTTCGTGCAGGCGGCCGGGAAACAGCCGCAGGTGATGATGTTCGCCCGCGGCTGGGCGGTCCACAAGACGTTCGACCGGCAGCCGTTCGACCGGATCGTCAACCGGGGTATGCTCCCGATGCTCGGCTGGGAGCCGTGGGACTACCGCGGGGAGTCCGATGTGGACACCGAGCGCGGCACGCAGCCCGAGTACCGGCTGGCGAGGATCACGGGCGGGGCGTTCGACCCGTACATCCTGGCCTGGGCCGACGGGATCAAGGGCCTGGGGTATCCGGTGGCGATCCGGTTCGCGCACGAGATGAACGGTTACTGGTACCCCTGGTGCGAGTCCGCCAACGGCAACCGGCGCGGCGACTACGTGGCCGCCTGGCGGCACGTGCACGACCTGTTCGAGGCGGCCGGCGCGCGGAACGCGATCTGGGTGTGGAGCCCGAACGTCCGCTACGACAACTCGACGCCGCTGTCGCAGCTGTACCCCGGTGACACCTACGTCGACTGGGTCGGCCTCTCGGGGTACTACGGCACCGCCCACATGGAGCGGTACCGCACCTTCGCGCAGATCTACCAGCCCACGCTCAACGAACTGCAGTCGGTCTCCAAGCGGCCGGTCGTGGTCACCGAGGTCGGCGCCACGGACGAGGCCGGGCGGAAGGCCGAGTGGGTCGCGGACCTGCTCCGGACGCTGCCGAAGCACCCGGAGATCATCGGCTTCCTGTGGTACGAGTCGGTCAAGGAGACCGACTGGCGCATCGCGGCGTCGAAGTCCGCGTCGGAGGCGTTCGCCAAGGGTGTGGCCCAGCCGTACTTCGACACCCGGTGGTCCCCGTCCCAGGTGCCCCGAACCGCGCCGCCGTCGTCCCGATCGGGGTGACGGTTTGGTGTCGTACCGTGCCGCTGGCATCGCCGCCGTCATCGATTCGGACAGGGAGCATCACAGCATGAGGAGGTCGTCGTGACGAGCGGCTTCGTCGTCGGCATCGACCTCGGCACCTCCAACACGGTCGCCGTGATCCGGTCCCCCGACGGGCGTCGGCGCCCCGTCCTGTTCGACGGCGCGCCGCTGATGCCGTCGGCCGTCTTCATGCAGGATAACGGGCAGCTCGCGGTCGGTCGCGACGCCCAGCGGCTCGCGCAGCTCGACCCGGGCCGCTTCGAGCCCAACCCGAAGCGCCGCCTCGGTGAGGCGGCGGTGCTCCTCGGCGACGCCGAGGTGCCGACCGTGCACCTGCTGACCGCGGTGCTGCGCAGCGTCGCCGTCGGGGTCGGCGAGATCACCCGGCTCCCGCCGCCCGCGGTGCTGACCTGTCCGGCGTCGTGGGGCCGGATGCGCCGCTCCCTGCTCCACGACGCCGCGGTCGCGGCCGGCTTCCCGCAGGTGAGCCTGGTGCCCGAGCCGGTCGCCGCGGCGCGGTACTTCATCAGCGCGCTCAACCACCCGCTGCCCCGCGGCTCGGCCATGGCCGTCTACGACTTCGGCGGCGGCACCGTCGACGTCGCGGTCGTGCGCAACGACGAGCAGGGCTTCACCGTCATCGGCTCCGGCGGCCTGGAGGACGCCGGCGGCCTCGACATCGACGCGGCGCTCGTCGAGCTCCTGGGCGAGGTACTGCGCACGACCCAGCCGGACGTGTGGCGCCGCCTCGAGCAGCCGGTGACCGCCCAGGACCGCCGCGACCGGCGGCTGTTCTGGGATGACATCCGCGGCGCGAAGGAGATGCTGTCGCGCACCACGGCCGCGCCGGTGTCCGTGCCGGGTGTCGAGGCCGCGCTCCACCTCACCCGTGAGGAGCTGGAGCGGCGGATCGGGCCGATGATCCGCCGTACCGTCGCGGAGACCGCCCGGGTCGTCCAGGAGTGCCACCTCGAGACCGACCAGCTCGCCGGCATCATGCTCGTCGGTGGTTCGTCACGCGTGCCGCTCGTCGCCCGGATGCTGCACCGCGAGCTGCGGATCGCGCCGACGGTGCTGGAGCAGCCGGAGCTCCCGGTCGCCGAGGGCGCCGTGGTCCACCCGGCGGAGCTCGGCACCGACGGCCGGCTCGGCGTCGCGACCGGGTCGGCGCCGGTGGGCGGTGCCTTCGGCGGCGGGCATCAGGCGCCGCCTGCCGGGCCGCGGTCTTCTGTGTACGGCTCGCCGAGCACCGCGCCGGTCTCGTCGGCCGCCGCCTCGGTCACACCGGTGTCGACCGCGCCCGTGTCCGCCCAGCCCGGCTCGGACGTGCCGGTCCCGGTGTCCCCCGCGTTCGCCGCCTCCGGCACGCCGGTCTCTCCCGCGGCGACGGTGGCGGACGTCGCCGGGCACGGAGCGAACGCGCCGGTGCGGCTCGCCGCGGAGCCGGGCGGCGAGGCTCCTCCGGCGACGGGCCGCAACCGCCGCATGCTGCTCGCCGGGCTCGTCGTGCTGCTCGTGCTCATCGGTGGCGGCATCTGGGCGCTGACCGCGTTCCGGGACAAGGAGAACCGCGGCGGCACCGGTGCGGCGCCGGAGCCGATCGGCTCGTGGAAGCGGTTGCCGGACGTCCCCACCGAGGCCGACGGCGCGAAGGTCGGGATCGAGGCCGCCGGCGCCGCCGTCGTCGGCACGAGGCTCTACGTCATCGGCGGGTTCACCGCCGCGGACCCGCGCAAGCATCTCGCGTCGGTGTGGATCTACGACCTGGAACAGGGCGACCGGGGCACCTGGGTGAAGGGGCCCGACCTTCCCAGGCCGACCAGCCACATGGGTGTCGTCGTGGACCCGGTGGGATCGCTGTGGGTGATCGGCGGCTGGACCCCCAACGGCGCCAGCGACCAGGTGTTGCGGCTGGACAAGGACGGCAACTGGGCGGCGAAGGTCCCGCTGCCGGAGTCGCGCAACTCGGGCGCCGCGGTGTGGGACGGGCAGGGCATCGTCTACGCGGGTGGCACGGGCACGGACGGCATGGCCAAGGACACGATCTGGGGGCTGAGCAACGACGGCACCAAGTGGCAGGTCGTCGGCAAGCTGAGCAAGCCGCGGGAGAAGCTCGCCGCGGTGAGTGACGGGGCCGGGACGGTCCTCTTCGTCGGCGGGGTCTTCCAGCGCAACAACAACGAGCAGTACGACGACGTCGACATCCTGCGGCAGCGGAAGGTCGTGGACACCGACCTCAAGCTCGACCACCCCCGCGAGGGCGCCGCGGCCGTCAAGATCGAAGGTGTCGGCCTCTGCGTGCTGGGCGGCCACAACGGCTCGGAGGTGTACGACTGGTGGTGCGAGGACCAGTCCAAGACACCCCTGCTGCCGAAGCTCACGATGCCCCGCGCCGGCATGGCGCTCGCCACCGGCCGCGGTTCCATCTTCGTGATCGGCGGCTACAGCCCGGCCGAGCAGCTCCGCGGCACCAACACGGCCGAGATGTTCACGCCGGAGCGGTGACCTACGGCAGCACGGCGCCCACCTGCTTCACGTGACGCAGGGACGGGGCGGACTCCACGCGTTCGACGCCCGGGAGCGGGCCCACGCGGCGGGTCAGGTATCCGTACAAGGCCGCCATGTCGGGGCAGATCACCGTCACGACGACGTTGGTCTCGCCGGTCGTCGCGGCGGCGAAGACCACCTCCGGGTGGCCGGCCAGCGCCTTGCCGACCGTCTCCAGGTGGGCCGGGGCCACGGAGAGCCAGAGCAGCACCCGCGCGTGGGGCGGCGCACGGACGTCGCCGCCCGGGCCGTCACGGCCCTTGTCGCCTGAGTCGAACCCTTTTGGTCGATACGACCTCTGTCGATCGATGTGGCAGCATCCCCCCGGGGAACCGGTGTGCCCGGGGCACGCCGCAACATCGGGAGGCCGGAGTGGTGGAGCAGATCATCGTCCCGTTCGAGGGCGACGGCGCCGGTGTCGGCGGGCTCGCGTGGGGTCAGCAGCAGGTGTGGCGGGCCATGGTCGAGGTCGACTCGTCGATGAGCATGGGCGGCGTCGTGCCGGTCCTGGACGACCGGACGGTCGAGGACTTCGCCGCCGAGCTGCGGTTCTTCATGAGCCGGTACGGGTCGATGCGCAGCAAGCTGCGTTTCGGCCACGACGGCGAGGTGACCCAGGAGGTCTTCGGCTCGGGTGAGGCGACCCTGTGGGTCCACGACACCCGGCCCGGCGAGGATCCGGCCGCCGTCGCCGACGCCGTGTTCGCGGAGTGGAAGGCGCGGAACTTCGACTACGCCTACGAGTGGCCGATCCGGATGGCGGTGGTCCGCCGGGACGGCGCCGCCACACACGTGATCGTCCTCGTCTGCCACCTCGCGGCCGACGGCGGCGGACTCGCCACGATGATCCGCGAACTGGGCGAGCGCGACCCGGCGACGCGGGAGCCCGCCGGGCCGCACACCGCGATGCAGCCGTTCGAACTGGTGGCCGCACAGCTCGAGCGGGGCGCGCAGCGCCAGACCGACAACGCGATGCGGTACTGGGAGGGCCACCTCCGCAGCATCGAACCCCGGCGGTTCGCACCGGCCGCGGACCGGGGCGAGCCGCGATTCCGCCAGGTGGTGTGGCGGTCGCGGGCGCTGCTGCTGGCCGGCGAACGGCTCGCCGCCCGGCTCGGCGTCGACGCGGCGCCGGTCCTGCTCGCCGCGTACGCCGTCGCGTTCGGCCGGATCACCGGCGGCACACCGTTCGTGTCGCAGGTGATCGTCAGCAACCGCTTCCGCCCCGGCCTCGCCGACGTGGTGAGCCCCCTGGCGCAGAACGGCCTGGTGGTCTTCGACGTGACCGGGGTCGACGCCGAGGAGGCCGTCCGGCGGGCGCGACAGGCGTCGATGAGCGCGTCGAAGTACGCATACTACGACCCGGGCGCCCGCCTGGCCCTGATCAAGCGGATCGCCACGGAGCGCGGCGAGCCGGTCGATCTGGCGGTGTTCTACAACGACCGCCGGGTGACGCTCCGCACCGCCGCCGCAGGCGCGGAGCCGTCCGACGACGAGATCGTCGCGGCCCGCGCCGAGACGGCGGTGGTGCTGGAGCGGCCGATGGTGTTCTTCAACGAGGAACTGATGATCAACGTCGACGACGTCCCGGACACGGTGCAGATCACCACGGAGGTCGACACCACCGCCCTGGCGATCGAGGACCTCTACGCCCTGCTGGCCGAGATGGAGTCGTTCACGGTCGAGGCGGCACTGGACCCGTCGGCCCCGACCGCCGTCCGCGACCTGTCGGAGTCCTACAGCTCCAGGTCGTAGGCGCTCACCCGGCCGCGCTAGGATGCACCGCGGCATTCAAGATCGTGTGGCGTCCTTCGCCCCGTACGCCCTCAGGAGCTCTCCAGGTGACCACCGAGTTGCGGTATCACGCGCGTTCGCTGGCCCTGGTCGCCCGGACAGCCGAGGTGTCCTCCGGCGCGGTCACGGCGATCGACCGGTTCGCCGCCGACCGTGGCTTCGCACTGCCCGCGTCGGTGCGCGAGTGGTACTCGCTCGCCGCCGGCCCGGCGGTACTGCGCGACTTCGGCAACGAAGACCGCGTGTACGAGCCGCACGAGCTGGGCCGGCTGGAGACCTTCTGGCCGGAGCCCGACGGCGACGACGGGCCCGGCGACGAGGAACGCGAGTGGGACCCGGTCGCCGAGGGCCGGCTCCTGCCGTTCATGATCGAGAATCAGGGCGTCTGCTCGTGGGCGGTCGTGCTCGACGGCAGCGACGACCCGCCCGTCGTGATCTCGTTCGACGACCTGGATCCCTCCGACGACTGGACCACGCACATGGCGTCGTTCTCGGACCTGGTCTACACCCGGATCTGGGACCACTCCGCGATGCACGGCGAACGCGTGATCCGGTCGACGGTCACGAACTTCGAGCCGGCCGTGTGGGCCGGCCTCGGCCTGCGCCTGGACGGGCGTCCGTCGAACAGCGACGGCCAGCGGCACCGGTTCGCCGGATCCGGCGACGACCAGCGGGTGCTGCTGGAGAAGGACGCGTGGGGCAGCACCGGCCAGTGCTACCTGTGGGCGGCGACGGACGACCTGCTTGTCGACCTCGTCGCCGCCGTGCGGGAGGGTAGCGGCCTGGCGACGGAGTTCAGCCGGTACTGGGGCGCGGAGACGCTGCACCGCATCCGTCACCGCCTGGAAGCCTGACCGGCCGGCTGGTGGGCGCGAAGTGCCGAGGCCGTCCGCCGCCATGGGAACTTCCATAGGCCATATGGCCCTGATCAGGCCGGCCGGTGCGAGTCCGGGGAACGGGCGGGCAAACTGTGTGCATGGACGTCACCTGGTGGGGCCATGCGACCGTCGCGATCCGGGACCGCGGCACCACGATTCTCACGGACCCGGTGCTGCGGAACCGGCTGGCGCACCTCCACCGGCGGCGCGGCCCCCGGCCGGAGCTGCCCGCGCCGCCCGACGCCGTGGTCATCTCCCACCTGCACGGCGACCACTGCGACCTGCCCTCGCTGCGCATGCTGCCCCGGCGGACCAGGCTCATCGTGCCGAAGGGGTCGGCGCCGTTCCTGCGGGCGCGCCTCGGCGAGCGGGACCTGGTCGAGCTGGCACCCGGCGAGGAGACCACCGTCGGGGAACTGCACGTCCGCGCCGTGCCGGCCAGCCACGACGGCGGGCGGACGCCGAAGTCCCGGGTCCGCGCGATCGCGCTCGGATACGTCGTCAGCGGCAGCCGGTCGGCCTGGTTCGGCGGCGACACCGGGCTGTTCGACGAGATGAAGGCGATCGGACCGGTCGACCTGGCGCTCGTGCCGGTCTGGGGCTGGGGCTGGACCCTCGGCCCGGGCCACCTCGACCCGGCCGGCGCCGCGGAGGCGATGCGGCTGATCGGGCCGGGGCGGGCGGTCCCGATCCACTGGGGCACGCTCTGGCCGGTCGGGTGCGCGCGGGTGCGGCCCGACCGGTTCGTGCGGCCCGGTGACGAGTTCGCCGCACACACCGCGCAGGTCGCCCCCGAGACTGCCGTCGACGTGCTCGCCCCCGGCGAGAGCCTCTCCCTGGCGTCACGCCCGTGACGACACTCGAAGGAATGATCGCGGCACTCGCCGTGCTGCTCGCGATCGTGGCCGTCGGCTCGACCGTGCCGGTGCTGCCGACCGGCGCCGCGGTGAGCGCGACCGCCGTCGTCGCCGCCCACCGCAGCCCGCTGGCGCTGCTCGCCGTCGTCGCCGTCGGCGGGCTCGGGGCGTACCTCGGCGACGCGGCGACATTCGCGATCTGCCGGGCCGGCGGGGAGGCGCTGACCCGGCGGCTGCGGATGCTGCGTGAGCCGCTCCGCCTGGCCGCCACGGTGCGTGAGCGGCTGCGCGCCCAGCCGGTGACCGCCCTGCTGATCTCGCGGCTGATCCCGGGCGGGCGCATCCCGGTGCTGCTCACCGCGGCGATCGTCGGGTTGTCCTGGCGGACGTTCATCGTCTCGAACGTCGGCGCGTGCGCGCTGTGGTCGGCCACGTACGCCGCGATCGGCCTCCTCGGTCGCAGCGTCTTTCCGCAGCCGTGGCAGGGCGTGGTGGCGGCGGTCGTCATCGTGCTGGTGGTGACCCAGGTGGCCGGCTGGATCCGCCGCCGCCGCGAGGCCCGCGTCTCCGCCGGCGCCTGAGTGGCGTCAGGCCGTGGCCTCCACGTAGATGGACTCGTCGTTGCGGAGCACCTGGTCGAGGTCGGCCACGTCCTGGCGGGCGCCCTCGCGGTAGGCGCGCACGGTGATGCCCGACTCGTCGAAGCCGGCCGTCGTCAGCGCGTGCCGCAGCTCTTCCAGGTCGTAGAGCCAGCGGTGGCCGTAGACGTAGAACAGCTGGTTGAACATGAACGCGCCGCGGGCCGGCATCGCCGGGGCCACGCCGGTCAGGGCGCGGTTCATCCGGCGGCGGTGCTTGGCGAAGAAACCGTCGCCGTTGACGTAGCTCTGCGCGTACACCTTCAGATCGGGGGTCGTCAGGCGCAGCAGGCCACCCGGGCGCAGGATCCGGCGCACCTCCGTCAGCCACGCGATGCCGACGCGCAGCGACACGTGCTCGATCAGGTGCTCGGCGAACACCCAGTCGACGGTATCGTCCGCGACCGGCAGCGACTGCGCGATGTCCATCTCGGCGAAGTAGGCGCTGTCGTCGACCCGGTAGACGTGGCCGGGCCCGGTGCGGGCCCCGGTGGCGTCGGTCAGCGAGACGAGATCGGTGCCGAGCGCCTGCGGGTGCGCGCTCTTGAACGCGGCGAACTCGATGCCGGTGACGCCCAGCTGATCGAGGTGCTCGCGGGTGAGCAGCGGCGCGGTGAGCGCCAGGGAGACCTTGTCGACCCGCGCGAGATCCTCGGTGAACAGGTCGACGGTGGCCGCGAGCTCCTGCGGATCTTCCCAGTTCCAGGGGCGCGCGGCTGTCATGTCGATGTCCCTCCACGAGGCGAAGTCCACCGATCCAACCACGGCGAACCTTGATCCACAAGGGACGGTCAGACGGGACGCGACATCTCCGACATGTCACCGGGGCGGGGCGTCGGGACCGGCGGCGGGATGCGCAGGCCCAGTTCGTCGAGCCACCGGACAAGCTCCCGGTGCACGGCGACCGGCCCGACGGGCGGCTGCTGCGGGCCGGGCCAGTGCGCCGGGTGGACGAGCACCGCCTCGGTCTGCCAGCCGCCGATCCCCCCGTGCGAGCCGACCAGCTCCTCGAACGCGGCGACCTCCTCGGTGCCCCGGTCGACCCGGCTGACGAGGACCAGGTCGCCGACGTGAGCGGTCTGCTGGTGGGCGAGCAGGTCGGCGGCGGCGTGCGGCCCGTACGGCCGCAGCGGGTCGACGCCCTCGACGGCGCCGTCGCGCAGCCGGTGGCGACCCTCGGCGCTGATCGCGACCGGCCCGTCGGTGGCCGACTCCCCGACGACGAGCCCGATGCCGGGGTGCTTGGCGAGGCCGTCGACGAGACCGGGGCGCCGCTCGTCGATCGCCTCGAGGTCGGCCTTCCCGGGGACGTCGGTGAGGTACAGCATGGCGAGGTTGCCGGAGGCGACGGTGATCACCTCGCCGGTGGCGGGCGGCGACACCGGCCCGCACGAGCGGGTCTGGTTCGACATGCCGGCGAGCAGCGTGTTGGCGCGGCCCCAGTCCTCGTCGTTGGTGCCGCCCTTCGCGGCGCAGCTGACCCCGCCGGCGAGGTCGGCGACGAGACGTTCGAGCGTCAGCCCGTGCCGCTGGCTGAACGTCGAGCCCTGGCTCTGGCCGTGGTCGGAGAGCACGACGATCTCGTACCTGCGGCCGGCGACCTTCGTCAGCCGGTGCAGGGTGCCGAGGACCCGGTCGAGCCCTTCGAGGGTCTGCAGCGCCTCGGGGCGCAGGGGGCCGGCGTGGTGGGCGACCTCGTCGTAGTCGACGAAGTCGCAGAAGATCACCGGGGTGCCCTTGCTCATCTGCTCGGAGATCAGCGACACGTTGAGATCGCGGAGCAGGACGTTGGTGACGGCGCGCAGGGCGACATACGCACCAGTGCGCGGCACCCGCGGGTACACGTTGCGGAACCGCTGGCGGCGGGCCTGCTGGATCTCCTTCAGCATCTCGCCGACCGACAGCACGATCGCCCGGGCGAAGCCGTACGGGCTGGCGACGAACGCCAGGTAACCGCGGGCGGAGCGGCCGGGCAGGGCGGCGTTGCTGAACGTGAGCAGGCTCGTCGGCGCGTCGCCGGAGAAGACGTTGCTGATGCTGGCGCCGCCGTCGGCGAGCAGGCCGCGACCGGTGGAGATGCGCGCCTCCACGTCGGCGGCGTCCCGGGGCCGGTTGGTGACGACCAGGCGGTCGTTCTCCTTCTCGTACCACCGGAAGGCCGGGATCTGCCCCTCCGACCCGTGCAGGATGCCGGCCTGGCTGGCGGGCGTGGTCGCGGGCATCCCGGTGTGCCAGGGCACGAGCGAGTGCGTGCCGGTGCGCAGCCACTTGCCGAGGTTGGGCAGGTTGCCGGCCTTGACCGCCCAGGAGAGCAGCGGCGCGGAGAGCCCGTCGAGCTGCACGACGAGCACCCCGGGCTCGGTCGCCGGCCGGTCACCCTGCCGCCGGGCCATCTGCCGCAGCGCCTGGCCGAGGAAGACGTCCTCGCTCCCCGCGTCGGCCAGCCAGTTGACCAGCGCGGTGAGCACGGCGGCGAGCCAGCTGGCGATCCAGGCGTCGACGAAGCTGCCGACGCTCACCCCCTCGGCGAGGCTCAGGGCGGTGAACATCACCAGGGCCTGGACCATCACCCCGACGACGAGCACCCCGATCCCGCCGACGACCACGGCGACACCGAGCAGAACGAGCCGCATCAGCGTGCCGATGACCGCGAGGAGCACGGTCAGCTCGACCAGAGCGGCCGGGCCGCCGGTGGCCCGGACCCCGGGCAACAGCCAGAAGGTGACGGCGAGCACCACGAAGCTGGTCACGCCGCTACGCAGCAGCGACTTGCCCCACGCGACGGTGAGCCGCCAGTCCTGGAGCAGGCGGATGCCGAACCGGACGCGTTGCGCCACGACGGAGGTCGCCACGGCGCGCAACAGGCTCGGACTCACTGCCCAAGGTTACGTGCACCAGGCCGGATGCCCTGATAACCGGCAAGAGTGACCCGAGTCCCACGAGCGACGCCTTGTCCAGCCGCAGGTCGATCGCAGGGGTCAGGGTTGCGATCCGGCCAACTGTTGTTTGCCGATCGGTCATCCGCTGGGAAACTTGTCGCCATGGCCGGGAAACTCGAAGTGGAGCGGAAGTACGAGCTGCCCACCGATTTTGCGCTGCCGGCACTCACCGGTGTCGGCGGGGTCGAATCCGTCGGGGAGGCCGACGAGCTACGGCTCGACGCCGTCTACTACGACACCCCGGGCCTGCGCCTGGCCCGCGGCCGGGTGACGCTGCGCCGCCGCAGCGGCGGCCACGACGCGGGCTGGCACCTCAAGCGCCCCTCCGGCGGCGAACGCAGCGAGCTCCAGGTGCCCGGCTCCGAGGACCGGGCCGAGCCCCCGGGCGAGATCACCGGCCAGGTCCGCGCGCTCACCCGCGGCGAGGACCTCCAGCCGGTCGCCCGCATCCGCACCCACCGGTTCGAGCGGCCCCTGCGCGACGCCGGTGGGAGCACCGTCGCGCTCGTCGCCGACGACACGGTGACCACCGAGTCGCTCTTCGGCAGCCGGCCCGTGCAGCGGTGGCGGGAGCTGGAGGTCGAGCTCGTCGACGGCGCGCGGGAGGCGCTCGACGAGCTCGACGCCGCGCTGCGGGCGGCGGGCGCACGGCCGTCGGCGAGCCCGTCGAAACTCGCGCAGGCCCTCGGCGACGACTACCCCGCCGCACCGGCCGGTGACGGCGACGGCGGGTCGGCCGGGCGGCGTGCTCTCGCGGACTACCTGCGGGCGCAGCGCGACGCGATCGTCGAGCACGACCCGGGTGTCCGCGACGGCGACGTCGAGGCGGTGCACAAGATGCGGGTCGGCACCCGGCGGCTGCGCTCGACGCTGCGCTCGTTCGCCTCCGTCCTGCCCGCCGACGCCGACCTGGACCGCCTGCACGACGAGGTCAAGTGGCTGACCGGCCTGCTCGGCGCGGTCCGCGACCGGGACGTGATCGGTGACCACCTCGCCGCACTCGTCGCCGGCGAGCCGCCGGAGCTGGTGCTCGGCCCGGTCGCCGACCGGATCCGGGAGCGCCTCGCCGAGCGCCGCGCGGCCGCCCGCGAGGAGCTCATCGCCGGCCTCGACAGCGACCGGTATACGAGGCTGCTCACCGACATCGACGCGCTCGTCGGTCGGGTCGCCGGCGCGGACGGGCGGATCGGCCGGAGCCGGTTGCGCCGGCTGGCCCGCAAGGCGCTGCGCCGGGCCGACCGGCGGCTCGCCATGGCGCTGCGGACCCCCGAGCCGCCCGGGGACGGCGCACCGCCGCCCGGGCAGCCGACGCGGGACGAGCGGCTGCACGAGGCGCGGAAGGCGTACAAGCGGGCGCGATACGCGGCGGAGCTGATCGAGCCGTTCGCCGGCAGGCCGGCGGGGAAGCTCGCCGACCGGCTCACCGACCTCCAGGACGTGCTGGGCGCACACCAGGACTCGCTGGTGACGGGTGAACTGCTGCGCGACTACGCCGTGCGGGCGCACGCCGACGGCGACAACGCGTTCACGTACGGGCTGCTCCACGCCCGGCAGGACGAGCACGGCCGGCAGGCCCTGTCCCGGCTCGGCAAAGCCCGCCGCAGGGCCCGCCGCGCCGCCGTCCGCCTGTTCGGCTAGCGCTGGAGCGGCTCCAGCTCGACCCGCGGGACCAGCTCGGCGATCGCCTCCGCGCGGCCGGTGCCCAGGCCGTGGCGGGTGACGTTCAGCGCGCCCGCCGCGGCGCCGGTGCGGACGGCCTCCTCGATCGAGCCGCCCCGGGCCAGCACCGCGGCCACGCCGGCGCTCATCGAGTCGCCGGCGCCCCGGTGCTCGACGACCTGGAGCGGCGGCACGCGGACCAGCATGACCCGGTCGTCGAAGAACGCGAGGGCCGGCTCTTCGGCGCGGCTCACCAGTACCGTCCCCGCTCCTTCGCCCTTCAGACGGTGCCCGGCCTCGACCAGGTCGTCCAGCGCGTCCGAGGCCGCCCGGCCGTGGTCGAGCAGCTCCTCGTGGCTGACCTTCAGGACCGCCACCCCGGCGCCCGCGACCGCGTCCAGGTAGGCGCCGGACAGGTCCGCGACGATCCGCACGCCGTTGCCGGCCAGGTCCATGGCGAGGCGGCGGTAGACGTCCGCGGCCACCACGGACGGGTCGGCGGGTCCGCTGAGCACCGCCACCGCCGACTTCAGGCCCTCGGCGAGCGCCAGGTTGTACAGCTCGTCGAGGTCGTGGCGGGCCAGCGGCACACCCGGGGCGGCGGCGATCTCCCGGCGCTGGCCCTCGCGGCGGTCGTGGACGTACCAGCCGCTGTCGCCGGAGCGCCGCACGGCCCGTAGGGTCAGGTCCTCGTCCTCGATGAGCTTCGTCAGGGCCTCACCGGTCTCGCCGCCCAGTGCGGCGCACAGCGTCACCGGACTGCCGAGCGCGGAGATCATGCGCGCCTGCCACACGCCCTGCCCGCCCGGGTGCAGGTGCAACTCGACCGCCTCGACCTGCTGCTCGATGGTCACCGTGAGCACCGGCACCGGCGCGAACACCAACACACCCTCACCCATGCGTTCTCCGGTTCCCGTCCTGACGCAGGTGTAACGGTCACAGGGTGAAATTCCGCGTGAACGGGGAATCCGGATCCGCGTGCGGCTACGACGCAGCGACCCCGCCAGTCCTGGACCTGCTGCGCAGCGGGAACGGGGCAGACAACAGTTGCACGGGTTCGATAAGGTTCGAAGTTCCAACCTCTCACACCCCGGGTTGACCAGTGCACCTGCAGCTCCACCTCGAGGCCCTCGACAACGGCCCGGCCCCCGACGTCGACACCCTGCTGTCGCTGCAGCGCTGGCTGATCGGCGAGCCGGACATCGCGCAGCAGGAGATCGCCCTGTCCACCGCGGCCCGCCCGGGCGAGCTCGGCGGCGCAGTGGAGATCATCAGCCTGGTGCTCGGCACCGGGCTGTCCGTCGGGCAGTTACTGCTGGCGATCTCCAACTGGCGGCGGGCCCGGCCCCAGGCACCGGCCGTGGTGCTGACCCGCACCGACCCCGACGGCGCGACGGTGCGCATCGAGTCGTCCGATCCCGAGGCGGTCGCCGCGGCGGCGCGGGCCCTCGACGGGTAGGCCCATGGCGGAGCTGGCCGACCCGCGGGCGTCGCGGGCCGTGCTCGTCGGAAGCGCACGATACGGTGCGCTGCCCGAGGTGCCGGCGGTGACGCGCAACCTCACCGGGCTCAGCGGCGTGTTCGCCGACCCCGACCTGTGGGGCCTCGCCCCGGAGCACTGCACGGTGCTCGCCGACCACGACGACCCGCGGCTGGTGAGCCGGGAGCTGCGCCGGGCCGCCGACGAGGTGCAGCCGGAGGGGATGCTCGTCGTCTACTACGCGGGGCACGGGCTCGTCGACCCGGTCGACAGCAGCCTGGTGCTGGCCCTGCGGGACACGGATCCGGCGGTGCCGCACGAGGCCGGCCTGCCCTTCGAGCACCTCCGGCGGGCGGTGGCGACGAGCCGGGCCCGGCGCCGCCTGGTGATCCTCGACTGCTGCTACGCCGGCCGGGCGGCCGGGCACATGGCGGCCGGCGAGTCCGGCACCCAGGTCGTCGCCGACCAGGCCGGCACCGACGAGACCTGCCTGCTGGTGTCGGCGCCGCGCAACCGGACCGCGCAGGCGCCGCCCGGTGAGCCCTACACCGCGTTCACCGGCGAGCTGCTGCGGGTGCTGCGCGGCGGGCTGCCGGACCGGCCGGCCGTGCTCGACGTGCGCACCGTCTGGCGGGAGGTCACGCTGCGGCTGCGGGAGCGCGGCTTCGAGCTGCCGGAGCTGCGGATGGGCAACGCCGGCGACGAGCTCGCGCTGGTGCGCAACGCCGCCCGGCACCACCGTGACCTGGTCGGGCGGATCGTGGTGGCGACGGCCGCCGTCGACGACCGCGACCTGCGCCAGGCCGCGGTGCTGATCCTGCGGCACGAGCGAGGCCGCGGCGCGGTCGGCGTGCGGATCAACACCCCGACCGGGCATCCGCTGCCGGCCGAGATCCCGGCGGGCTGGCGGCGGCTGCTCACCCCGCCGGCGGTCGTGTTCGACGCCGGGCCGCTGAGCCGCGCCGAGGGGTTCATCGCGGTCGCCCGCCTGCGCCCCGACGTCGAGCCGCCGCTGCGGTTCCGGCCGGTGCGGGAGCGGCTCGGGGTGATCGCGCTGTCGGCCGACCCGGCGCCGCTCGCGCCGGTGATCGCCGGGCTGCGGCTGTTCTCCGGCTATCTCGGCTGGGGACCGGAGCAGCTGGAGGCCGACATCGACGGCGGCCTGCTGCTGCTCAGCGACTCCGACGTGCGGGAGGTGCACTCCAGCCGGCCGCGGGAGCTGTGGACGACGCTGCACGCACGCGCTCGGGGGGACGCGGGATGACGCTGCTCGACGAGATCGCCGAGGCCATCGGCCGCGGTGAGCAGATCACGCTCATCCTCGGCGCGGGGATGACCATGCCCGCGGTGCCGGGACCCGCCGGGATCGTGGAGCTCGCCGAGCGGTATGCGGCGGGGCTCGGCGACGACGGCGAGCTGACCCAGGCGCTGCGGCAGGCCCGCGAGGAGCTGGACCCGCAGGCCGCGCCGATCGAGGTGTACCTCGCGTACCGGCGGGTCTTCACCGCCCGGCGCTCCCCCGGCGAGTTCGACGTGATCGCCCAGCAGGCGGTGCTCGCCGGCTACCGCGCGCCCGACCTGGCCAGCTCGCCCCTGGCGACGCACGGCATCTGGCAGCGGGTCGACCTGCGGCTGGGCGAGCGGGTGGAGAACAGCCTGGACTGGTGGGAGCTCCCGGCGGGCGTGCGGGCGGTGGGCCGCCTGCTGGCGTGGCGCCCCGACGAGTTCGGCAACGGCGTGCTGACCACGAACTTCGACCCGATGCTCGAGGTGGCGGTGCGGCTGACCGGCCGCCAGGCGCTGAGCGTCCCGGTCGACGCCGCCGGCCGCCCGGACCGACGCCCGGAGGGCGAGGGCGCCGTCCAGGTGTTCCACCTGCACGGGTTCTGGCGCCCGGTCAGCGAGGCCGGCCGCTCGCCGCTGCTGCACGACCCGGCGCCCGACGCTCAGGCGCCCGCGGCGGGCCGGGCGATCGCCGATCTGATCACCGGCGACCGGGTGGTTGTCGTCGGCTACAGCGGATGGGACGACGTGGTGACCGGCGCGCTGCGCGCGGTCCGCGAGGTCCGGCCGGTGCGGGTGCTGTGGGCGCTGCAGGAGGACGACGGCCCGCCGGCCGCGCTCTCCGAGCGGCTCGGTGACCTGGCGGCCTACTACCCGGGCGTCGACGGCGACGAGCTGTTCACCCGGCTCGCCGACCGGCTCCAGGTGCCGGCGACGGCGCCGCGGGCCGACCCGCGCCGCCGGGTGCGGCACCTCGACTGGGAGCGTGAGCTCTTCTCGCAGCCGGGCAACGTCGCGCCCGCCGCCGTCCTGCCGCTGCTGCGCCAGCTGGAGCGGCGGTACGGCTGGGGCGTCGACTGGGCCGGCGAGCCGCAGCCGCCGCGGCTGCTGTTCTGGCCGGTGCGCCTGCGGGCCCGGGCATCGCTGATCAACGCGGTCCAGGCGCTCACCGCGGCGGCGCTGAGCCAGCGCGGCGTGCGGGTGGTGGCCTGCCTCGACGACTTCGGCGTCGCGGAGCGGGCTGAGCTCGGCGCCGCGTTCGCCGCCGACCTGCGGCGCTGGATGCGCCGGGTCGACCCGGCCGCCGACCCGGCGGTCGTCTCGCTGCACGACTACATCGAGGGGTCGCACCGGGAGCCGAGCCTGCTGCGCCCGACGGACCCGTGGTCGGTGGCGCGGATCTTCTACGGCGAGCGCAACCCGTCGCTCTACAGCGTGCTGGCCGCGATCAAGGTGGTGCCCCACCTGGCGCTGCACGACCTGGAGCAGCACGCCGCCGCGATCGTGCAGACGCTGCTCAGCAAGGACGCCAACCGCCTGCTCACCCCGCTGACCACGTGGGCGTTCCTGCACCACCTGCTGGAGACCGAGCCGGCGGCGGAGGTCATGGCCTACGCCGGCAGCGACGAGCGGCTGCTGTGGGAGCAGTTCCGCGAGCACTTCGGGCTCGGCGGCACCCTCCTGTACAACCCCTACATCCGGCACCTGACGAACGAGTCGCGGATGGTGCGCTGGTCCAGCGCCGCGGAGCTGCGGGCATACCTGACGTCGACGAAGGAGCTGCCCGGCTGGGGCGAGGAGGGAGGGTACGTCCACTGGCTGGTCCAGAACGCGTTCCTCCTCCCGCGGTACCTCACCCACGGCGAGTTCCCCGAGGCCGGCGGCTATCGGCTCGACTCCTGGGCGGCGTTCGCGGCCGCGCTGGACAAGGGCGCGCCGGTGCTCGACCTGCTCGCCCAGGACGTGTCGGATTTTTACCTGCCGCCCGCCGTTGTGACCGGGTGAACGTGCCAACCGCCCGCCCGGCGGTCGCCGGGACGGCCGCCGGGCGGTAGCGTCGGCAGTATGACGGCGCAGGTGCTGCGGGGCACGACCCGCCCGGCGACGGCGCGTAGTGGCATCGACCGCTGCCTCGCGCTGCTGGGCGAGGAGTTGACCGCGTATGTCGCCGGCGCCGCCACCGTGGGCGAGTTCCACCGTTGGCGGGCCGACCGGCGCCGCCGGCGCGAGATCGAGGAGCGCCTCCAGGGTGCCGTCGAGGTCGCCGACACGTTCGCCCGGGCCAACCGGCTCGGCGCCGCCGCCGGGTGGCTGCGCGAGGTCGGCGCCGCCGGGGTGGCCGACCGCTCCCCCGCCCGGCTGCTGCGCGAGGCGACCGGTGAGGCCGTGAAGCGGGTCCTCGACGCGGCCGAACGATTCACCCACCGGTAACACCCCCGGCCCGCGCAAACTGGTATCTATACAGGGATGACCGCGGCGCGATCCGCCGCCCGATTTGCCCGATCTGTGCCACGCTGCAGCTATGCGGAGATCCGCTGTGGGTGACGTCCTTCTGCACGACCTCCTGCTCGACCGTGCCGGCATCGCCGAGGTGCTCGACCGGCTCCTCGCGTCCGCGCGGGACGGGCAGTGGCCGGCCGGTGCGCCGTACCGGCACGTCAACGGCTTCACGAAGATCGTCGCCGCCGAGCACGCGGACCGCTCCCGGCTCACCCTGCACTACTGGCCGGCGTCGCCGGGCGCGGCGCCCGACGTCTCCCGCCCGCACGACCACCGGTTCCCGTTCACGTCGGTCCTGCTGGGCGGGCGGCAGCACTTCGTCGAACTCGAGGAGTCGCCGATCGGGGACGCCTGGCGCCGGTTCAGCTACCGGCCGTACCTCGGCGGCCGGATCGCCCACGTGACCCACGACGGCGAGGCCCGGCTGGCGCCGGTGCGCACCGTGGACCGCCGGCCGCTCGAGGGCCACTACGCCATCACGTCCACGGTCGTCCACCAAGCGGTCACCGATCGGGCCGCCGCGTGCGCCACACTGGTGTTGCGCGGTCCCCGGGAGCGCCGCCGGTCACGGGTGTACTACCGGCCCGGCGAGCCGCCGCCCCGGGGCGGCCTGCAACTGGGTCGCCGGCTGGACCGCGCCGAGGTCGTCCGCCAGTTGTCCGACGTGGCGGCGATGCTGGGATAGGTGGTCGCCGGTGCTGTCGCCGCGGTTCGAGGAGGCACTCGCGTTCGCCGCGCGCCGGCACACCGGCCAGGTCCGGCACAACACCGGCACGCCGTACGTCTCCCATCTGCTGGCGACGTGCGCCGTCGTCCTGGAAGAGGGTGGCGACGAGACCGTCGCGATCGGCGCGCTGCTGCACGACGTGCTGGAGGACCAGCCGACGTCGCGGTCCGAGCTGCGCGACACCTTCGGCGACGACGTCTACCGCATCGTCCACGACTGCACCGACGCCGACGCCGACGAGCGCACCCGCCTGACCTGGTGGGAGCGCAAGCGCGCCCACCTCGGCCGGATGGCGGCGGCCTCCGATGCGTCGCTGCTGGTCATCGCCGCCGACAAGGTGTGCAGCCTGCAATCCCTTGTGGACGACCTGCACCGGTTCGGCCCGGCGCTGTTCGAGCACAGCGCCCGCACCGCCGACGAACTGCTGTGGAACTACCGCTCGGTGACGGACCTGCTCGCCGGGCGGCTCGGCGACCGGCCGGTGATCGGCCGGCTGCGCCGCCTCGTCGCCGAGTTCGCCACCCTTGCCGTCGCCCCGCCACGGTGACAAGATCGGCCGGATGCGGCTCGACCTCTCCGGACTCGCGTCCTTCACCGGCAGGCTGATCACCCCCTACGACCCCGGCTACGAGGCCGCGCGGGTCCTCTTCAACACCCGCGTGCGGACCCGTCCGGCGCTCATCGCCCAGTGCGCCGGCGAGGCCGACGTGGCGGCGGCGATCCGGTTCGCCCGCGACAACGGCCTGCCGCTGTCGGTCCGCGGCGGCGGCCACCATGCCAGCGGCCTGTCCCTCGTGGAGGGCGGCGTCGTGGTCGACGTGGGCGGCATGCGCGCCGTCGCGTTCGACCCGGCGGCGGCCACGGTCACGGTGGGCCCCGGCATCGGCTGGCGGGACATCGACAAGGTCACCTACGTGGAGCACTCCTTCACCGGCGCCGACGGCCTGGAGTACGGGCTGGCCGGCCCCGGCGGCGAGTGCCCGACGGTGAGCAACGCCGGCTACAGCCTGGGCGGCGGTTACGGGCCGCTCGGCCGTACCTTCGGCCTGGGCTGCGACCACATCCTCGAGGCGACCCTCGTCGACGCCGAGGGGCAGGTGCTGCGGGCGTCCGAGACGGAGCACCCGGACCTGTTCTGGGCGCTGCGCGGCGCCGGCGGCGCGGGCTTCGGCGTGGTGACCTCGTTGACGTACCGGCTCAACCCGGTGCCGAAGACCGTCGTCGGCGGCCTGATCGCGTGGCCGATGGCGAAGGCCGAGGAGGTCTTCCGCGTCTACCGCGACCTCTACGCGGACCGCGCCGACGAGAAGCTCGCGCTGTGCCTGCTGCTCACCACCGACCCGTATCCGGAGGGCGAGCAGGTCATCGGCATGTACGGGATGTACGTCGGCCCGCCGTCGGAGGCCGCGGCCGCCCTGGCGCCGCTGGACGCCCTGGGCGAGCCGCTGTTCTCGTCGATGGGCGAGACGTCGTACTTCGACCTCATGCAGGGCATGGGCGAGGAGATCGTCTACGGCCTGCAGTCGAAGTGGCTCGGCGGGTACTTCGCCCCCGACGGCTTCGACGAGCCGGCCTTCGCCAAGCTGGCCGATCACTTCCGCCGCATGCCGTCGGGCTTCTCGATGGTCCGCTTCGACCTGCTGGCCGGCGGTGCGATCGCCCGGGTCCCGCAGGATGCGACGGCCTTCGTCCACCGCTCCCCGCTGCACTACGTCTCGATCATCTCGCAGTGGCAGGGCGACGAGGAGACCGACCTCAACGTGAGCTGGGTCGACGACTTCGCCGAGGACCTGCGCCCGCACCTGACCGGCGAGGTCTACCAGAACTACGCGAACCGCGAACTGACCGGCTGGGAGACCGCCTATCACGGCGCCAACTACCCGCGCCTCCAGCAGGTCAAGCAGCGGTACGACCCGTCCGACGTCTTCCACACGGCCCAGTCCGTCCGCCTGCCGTCCTGACCCCGGTCCCGGCACAGCGCGGCCGTCACCGCGGCCGACTCCGGTTGGTGGCGACTGACCAGACAGGCCAGCAACGTCGTGAACTCGGTCAATGTCGCATCGGGGGCGTGCGGTAGCGTGCGCCCGATGCGCCAGATCTCCCGCCGCCCCCAGGTCAGTTCGCCGGTCCCGGCGCCTTCCCGCGGAAGGGCACCGCGATTCGACTGATGTCACGCAAGGCGGTCCGGCCAGGCGGCGCCGACAACCAGTTCCTCGATTCCACGCAGACAGTTGGCCAGATCGTCCGGCGAAACGTAGTCCGTGTCGACCCGCAAGGTCAGGTCGATCGTGTCCGGCACCGGGTTGACGTGTAGGAAGCACGTCACGTCGGGGGTGTTCGACTTCCTGCCCCACCGCAGCCGGCTTTCCCGCAGCGCCGACGAAAGTTCCACGGATGTGACCGTCACACGATCGGATGATTGCGACAATGACCTACGTCGATCATTGAAATAGCAGGTGAGGTCAAATTCGGCGCCACGCTCGGCCGCGACCCGGTCGATCAGGGCCCACAGCTCCCGGGGGTCGTAGTAGGCGTGCATGCCCGCCGACAGCTGGCTCTTCCAGGCCCGGGCCACGACCTCGTCGAAGTCGGCGCCGGCCGTGTCGACGACGCACAACGCACTCTGCGCCACCCCGGCCACGGACTCCTGGAATCCCGGGCGGAATCGGTTGCTCACGAGCGTCCGCACCACGCTGCGCGGGTCGCCGGACATCCGGGACAGCATGATCGCGTAGGCGGCGAGCAGGACCGCCCCGCTGTGCACCTTCGCCCGTCCGGCCACGACGTCGAGGGCCAGGAACAGCGCGGGCGACCGGTAGCTCGCCTCCCAGTAGCGCGGCTCGGAGCGCACCGCCACGGGCCGGAACCGGTGCGGCGTGACCGTGCGCAGGTGCCGCTCCCAGTGCCGCAGGGACATCGCCTGCTGCCGCAGCGCGGCTCGTGAGCGCTGCTGCCGAACCAGTTCGAAGGGCTGGAGAGCGGCGACCGGCGTGAGGTGCCGGCCCGTCGCGCGGTCGAAGTTGGCCAGGTCGGCGGCGAGCGCCGCGATACCGTACCCGTCGATGGCCAGGTGCGAGTAGATCGCGACGAAGTGGGCGGCCACGCCGTCACGGCAGACCACCGCCATCCGCACCGGCCAGTCGTGCTCGACGTCGAACGGCGCCGTCTCGTATCGCTCGCGCACCTCCTCGGCGACCTCCGCCGGGTCGCGGCCGCCGGCGTCGACGACCTCGAGGTGCACCTCGCCGGACGCCGAGAGCTCCTGCCTGGGCGTGCCGTCCGCGTCGAGCCGCAGCCGGGTGCGCAGCGACTGGTGCCGGCTCATGATGAACGCCAGCAGGCGGGTGATCTCCTCGACGGTCTGCCCGTCGGTCAGCGGCATGGTCCCGCCGGCCCAGTCGGCCTCGCCGCTGATCTGCATGGATCCCCAGGCCGCCCATTGACCCCAGGTGAGGTCCTCGACCCCGGAACCCTCCCCCGCGAACCGGACCGGGAGGCGCTGCGCCGTTGCAGTTTCGACCATGATGCGTCTGATCCTCTTTCGGATTCGGTACCGGCTGTGGCCGCTTCCGGATCCCCCGTGATCCCTCGCACTTGCCCGGTCGGCACCGCCGGAGCGGAACTGTCGGTCTGGTGGTGCCGGCGGCCGCCGGGTCCTCCCCGCCGGCCGCCGGACGTCGGCTCCGACTCAGAGTCGGGCCCCACGCAGGGCAGCACCCTTCATTTCGCACCTCCCTCGCAGGCAGGTCCGTTTCGCCGGCGTCCGAGCCGACCAAACTCGTTCGGACGCTGACGACCAACGTCCGCACCCGGGAAAGCGAGTGCGGGGTCGGCGTCCGGAGACTGCCGCGAAGCCTAACGGCCGAATGCGTCCGACCGAAAGGGGTAGTCATTGATCAACTCCAATCTTAACCCGAATGTCCGGTTTAACGATCGTTATGTCCAATTCTCGTGGAATGCGCGGGGATCGCGCAGAAACACATTGAAAGTCGACGAAACCGTTATGCCTGCGGTTGACACGCGGCAAAGGCCGGGGTGATGCTTCTGGCGGCCATGGACGGCAGTGGATCGGTTATGGCCGGCGTCGGCGCCCCTTCTTGCGCCGCGCATTCATATCGCGCTGTGAGGTGCGGATTGATATGGAGGAGGTGAACATGCCGAACACCGCAAAGCGCGTCGTGTCCGGCCGGGCCGTCTCGGGCCGGGCGGTCTCGGGCCGCGTTGTTTCGGGCCGGGTGGTCTCGGGCCGCCGGGTCGTTTCGGGCCGTGTCGTCTCCGGCGGCTGAGCCGCCGGGTCGAGCAGCCAAGGTGAGCAGCCGGATGCCGGCCGGGCGTTGAAGCGCCAGGGCGGCCAGGGCGGCCGAGGTGCCAGGGCGGCCGAGGCATAGGTGCCGGATCGCCGATGCCGTTGGGTGCCGAGGCGCCGGGCGGCTGAAGCGCTGGCGCTGAGGCACTGGCGCCGGATCGCCGGTGCCGCTGGGGCGCGGGTGTCGGCCGCTGCCCTGCGTCGCTGCGGCGTGCGCCGCCACGGCCCGGCCGTGGCACGGCCTCGAGCGGCGTCCGCCGGCCACCGGCTTCCGGCGCAGAATTCCCCTTTCGCCCTACGGGGTCCCTCGGCTCGCAGGGCGGTTCCCCGTGCCCGTGCACGGACCGCGGGCGGTCAGCGGCCGAACCCCGCCGGCCGCCCGCCACCACCCGCTGCGCTCGCTCTCGCACTTCAGGCTGCGCTCGGGGCCGCAACCCGGGCCCCAGCAGGGCCGCGAACCGGGCCGCGAACCGGGCCGCGTTGAGTGCCGCGCTCCGGATCACGCTCCGGATCACGCCCCGGGCCGCGCTCGGGCCGCGCCGGGTGCCGCGCGCTTCGCTGCCCTCGTTCGCCCCGTTCCGCTCCCGCCCTCCCCTGCCCCAGCTCCCCAGCCCAATCCCACCCACTCCGCTTCTGGAGGCATTCGTGTCCGGCGATGTGACGTTCCCGGCGACGGTCGGTCAGCTCTCGGTCTGGCGTGACATCGAGAAGATGCCGCCGGAGCGGCGCTGGGAGGCCAACCTGGTCTTCGTCTGGGATCTGCCGGCCGGGGACTGGGCCGAGGAGCAGGTCTGGGACGCGCTCGGCGCGCTCGGCATGCGGCACGGCTCGCTGCGCACCACGTTCGACGTCGACGCCGCCGGCTTCCCCCGGCAGCGTATCGCGGTCGACACCGCCGCGGAGGTGCGCGACCGCGTCCGGCAGGGCACCGCCGCCGTCGCCGAGCGGGAGGCCATGGAGTCCGCGCAGCTCCAGCGGGCCATCGACGCCACCTGCGAGCTGCCCTGGCGGGCCTGGATTCTCACCGGCGACGGCGCGCCGGTGCAGGTACTGCTCGTGATCAACCACATGGCGGCCGACGGCGTCGCCGTCCTGGTCATGCGCGAGGACTTCGAGCAGCTGCTGCGCGGCGCCGAGTTGCCGCCCGCACGCGGACCCCTGGAGATGGCGATCGACCAGCAGGGCGAGGAGGGCAGCGGCCGGCTGCGCACCGCCGAGCGGTACTGGCGCCGCACGCTCGCCGCCGCGCCCCGCCTGGCGACCGGCGCGCGACAAGGGTCGCCGCTCGGCGCGACGCTGCACACCGGCATCCCGATGCCCCACGCCCACGAGGGCGCGGCGAAACACGACGTGACCCTCGCCAGCCTGGTCCTGACCGCCTACTACCGGGCCCTGCGCGAGGTCACCGCCGAAAACGCCCAGCTGCTGTTCCCCATGTCGTCCAACCGCTTCGACGAGCAGCACGCCGGTGTCGTGACCAGCCTCAACCAGTGGACCCCGCTGGTGCTGGACCTCGACCCGGCCGAGCCGTTCGACGCGATCGTGCCGAAGGTGCACTGGAAGACGTTCCAGGCACTCAAGAACGGCGTCTGCTCCCCCGACGCCATCCTCGCGATCCGCGCCGAGCAGGAGCGGCAGGACCCGCCGGTGGACCCGGGCTACTACTACAACCCGATCCTGGCCCCGCCGGGCTTCCCGTCCGAGGACACCATGGTGCGGCCGTCGCTGGAGTGGTACGAACCGGCGCGCTCGACCGGCCCGGGCTTCTACGTCATCGCCAGGGGCCTGACCAGCCTCGACCTCGTCGTGCGCGTCAACCGCTCCGGCTGGGACCGGGACACGCTGGATCGCGCCCTGACGTCGATCCAGTCGACGCTGGCGGAGGCCCTGTCCGCTCACCCCCTGTGAGCACGGCCGTTCCGCCCTCCGGCCGCGCGGCCGGAGGGCGGAAGCGGAGCCGTCAGGACTCGCGCAGGGAGCGGCCGGTCTTGGTCAGGAAGACGTCGTCCAGAGTCGGGCGGTGCAGCTCGATCGTGGACAGCGCGATGCCGTTGCCCTCCAGGGTGCGCATGATCTGCGGGATCGCGGTGTCGCCCGCGTCGACGTTGAGCCGCAGCTCGCCGTCGTCGCGCACCTCCACGCCCCGGGCGAACGGCTGGTCCTTCAGCGTCTCCGCGGCCCGTTCCGCGTTCTCCTGAGATACGCCCACCGTCACCACGTCACCGGAGATCTCCCGCTTCAGCTCGTCGGGCGTGCCCTCCGCGACGATCTCGCCGTGGTCGATGATGGCGATCCGGTCGCACAGGACGTCGGCCTCGTCGAGGTAGTGCGTGGTGATGAAGACCGTCATGCCGTCGGCGCGCAGCCGGCGGATCTCGTCCCACATGTGGGCCCGGCTCTGCGGGTCGAGCCCGCTCGTCGGCTCGTCCAGGAACAACACCTGCGGCTTGTGGATGATGCCCAGCGCGATGTCGACCCGCCGGCGCTGGCCGCCCGAGTACGTCTTGCACTTGCGGTCGGCGTACTCGGTCAGGTCGAACGCGGCGAGCGCCTCCTCGGCCCGCTTGGCCGCCTCGGCCTTGCCCATGCCGTACATGCGGGCCTGCAGGATCAGCTCCTCGCGCGCGGTGACGTCGTCGGAGGTACCGCCGCCCTGCGCGACGAAGCCGATGCTGCGCCGTACCGCGGCCTGGTCCGTGCGCAGGTTGTGCCCGGCGATCGTGGCCTCACCGTCGTCGGGCGGGATCAGCGTGGCAAGCATCCGCAGCGTGGTGGTCTTGCCTGCGCCGTTCGGGCCGAGGAAGCCGAAGATCTCGCCCTCGGCGACGTCGAGGTCGACGCCCTTGACCGCGTCGACACTGACCGTCTGCCGCTTGTGCTTCGTCTTGTAGGACTTCTTGAGACCCTTGGTCTTGATCATGAGAGCTCCTTACCGGACCGAGCGCGCGAACGAGCGGGCCGACCAGCCGACCGCCACCACGACGAGCACCCCGCAGATGATCAGGCTCTTCCAGACGCTGGCGTCGCCCGGGTTGCCGGCGTAGAGCGCGCGCATGCCGGTGACGGCCCAGTTGAACGGGTTCCAGTCGGCGAGCGTGCGCAGCCACAGCGGGGCCAGGGCCAGCGGCAGCAGCGTGCCGGACAGCAGCATCAGCGGCTGGGCGACGTTGTTGATGACCTGCCCGAGCACGTTCGGGTTGTTCACCTTGATCGCGATGCCGTACGAGATCGACGCCGCGGCGAGGCTGCACAACGCGAGAAGCGCGTAGCCGAGCAGGATGTTGCCGATTTTGGTGATCAGGCCGAACGGCAGCGACAGGACGGTGATGATGATCGACTGGACGAGCACCGTCACCATGTCGCGCAGCGAGCGGCCGAGCAGCAGCGCCACCCGGCTGACGGTGGTCACCCGGGACCGCTCGATGACGCCGTTGGCGAGGTCGCCGAGCAGGCCGAAGCCGACGTAGAGGCCGCCGCCGATGGCCAGGGCGATGAGCATGCCGGGCACGTAGACCCGGTAGGCGCCGAGCATCGAGTCGGTGCCCAGCGACGCCAGCGCCGGCTTGAGCAGCGGGGTGAAGAGGATCAGGTACACCACCGGCTGCGCGATGCCGAGGAAGACCCACAGCGGCGAGCGGACCATCAGCAGGAGGTTTCGTTGGAAGATCAGCCAGGTGTCGCGCAGTACTTTCACGAGCTCGCTCTCAATCCTTGTCGTGGGCCTTCTCGCGGGCCGTCTCGCCGGCCAGACGCTCCAGGTGCGCGGCTGCCGCGTCCGCGCCTCCGCCGGCCGACAGCGTGGCGCCGAGCTCACGGGCCGCGGCCGCGTAGGACGGCTCGTCGAGCAGCGCCAGCAGGGCGGCGCGCAGTCGCGCCGGGCGGATGTGGTCGAAGGAGATCCGCATCCCGGCGCCGGCCGCCGCGACGGCGCTGCCGTTGAGCGCCTGGTCGCCCTTGATCGGGGCGACGAGCAGCGGCACGCCGTGGACGAGCGCCTCGGAGACCGTGTTCAGCCCGCCGTGGGCGACCACGGCGTGCAGATGCGGCAGCAGGTCGAGGACCGGCACGCGGCGGCGCACCAGCAGGTGCGCGGGCGGGTCGGTGATGGTCCCGTCCGGCGCGACGACCACGGCCTGCAGCCGGTCGCCGAGCGGCTCCAGGGCGTCGACCATGCGCTGGTAGAAGCCCTTGGCCAGGTCCATCGACAGGGTGCCCATGGTGACCAGCACGTGCCGGCGTCCGGGGTCGAGCCAGTCGATCGGGAAGTCGGGATCGGGCCCACGGCCGGCGAGGGCCGGGCCGACGAGCACCGCGTTCGCCGGCAGGTCGGCGGGGTCGCCGGCCAGGGCGCCGGCGGTGAAGGCGACCAGCCCGTGCGGCGAGAACCGCAGGTCGTGCGGCGGTTCCCCGGGCAGGCCGGCGGCGGTCCAGGCGCCCGCCAGCTGCCCCTCGATCCATGCCTCGACCCGCGGCAACGATCGGCGGAACGGCCGGGTGAGCTCCATGGTCGTCGGCGCGACGCTCGCCCAGCGCAGGCCCCTGGCGTGCGCGACGATCGCTCCGGCGATCGCGTGCTGGTCGACGACGAGCAGGTCGGGGCCGAACGCGTCGACGGCCGCCTCGATGCCTTTCCGGGTGGTTCTGGCGTGCGGGACGATGTACCCCTCCCAGCGCGACCGCGTCGCGTCGAGGCCGCGCTCGGCCTGGCCGCGATGGGCGCGCAGCGGGATCGGGTGGATCAGTGCGGTCTCGCCGAGGAGCGGCCGCAGGAACGACTCGGACCCGGCCCACATGACCTCGTGCCCGCGGCCCGCGAGCGCGCCGGCGACCGCCGCCATCGGGTTGACGTGCCCGGTGAGCGGCAACGACACAAACAAAAACCGCGTCATGTGTGCGCCGTGACGTAGTCGGTGACCTCGCCCACCGTCAGGGTGAGCAGGCGGTCGAGGTCGAGGCCGGCGACCCAGCCGGCGAGGTCGACGCCCGGGCCGTGGACGGTGGCCAGCCGCTCGCCGAGGGCGAGCAGCTCCAAGCTGTCCAGGAAGAGGTCACCGTCGAGGCGGGTGGCCGGGCCGATGCCGGCCAGCCACTCCTCGTCCTCGCCGGTGACCTCCCGCAGCAGCTCGGCGACCGTCGGCGGGCGCATGTCAGCCATCGACGGGTTTTGTGGCACGCACCGCGCCGTAGGTCACGGCGCCGGTTTCGAAGCCCTTGAGCATCAGCGGGCCGGCGTAGAAGAACCCGAGCACGTCGACGCCCCGGTCGCGGGCCAGGTCACGCATCATCGACCGGCCGTTGTCCAGCTCCCGGACCTGCGCGAAGCCGGGCTCCCACGAGTTGGCGACGTTGGCGCTCCAGTCGGCGAACGCGACGCCGGTGAAGCCGGCCGCGTGAGCCAGGCGCTCGTGCTCCTCCAGCGACGAGAAGCTGGGCATGACCTGGTGGCGCAGGATCTGGTCGACGAGGCGGTGCTCCTCGGCGGTGAGCTCGCCGTCGCGGACCGACCAGGTGGCGATCGCCAGGACGCCGCCCGGGCGCAGCAGCCGCATCGCCTCGGCGAAGAAGGCGGGCCGGTCGGCGATGTGCATGAGGCTCTCGACGGCCCAGACGGCGTCGAACGAGGCGTCGGGGTAGCCGTTGTCGAGGGCGTCGCGCTGGTGGAAGCTGGCCCGGTCGGCGAGGCCGGCCGCGGCGGCCTTCTCGGTGGCGCGGGCGGCCTGCGCGGCGCTCAGCGTGACTCCCTCGACGGTGCAGCCGAGGGGGCCGGCAAGGTACATGGCCGGGCCGCCGATGCCGCAGCCGACGTCGAGGACGCGGGCGCCGTGCGGGATGCCGGCGAAGTCGACCAGCTCGCGGACGAGGCGGTCGGTGGCCGCGTGCCGCTCGGCGTCGTTGCCCGGCTGCTCGCCGACGTCCCAGAAGCCGTGGTGGACGTGCTCGCCCCACAGGTCCTCGTAGAGGTCGAGGGTGGTGTCGTAATACCGCTCGACCGCGGCGTTGAGCCCCGGCCCGGCCGGCGCGGACGGGTATGCGGAACTGGTATTTGCTTTCACAGTCGCAAATCTCCGAATGGGATCACCGGCGATGGGAACGCGCCCGGACAGGGCTTTGTTGAGCCCGGCCATTGTATGGGCGCTGCGCGGAAGCTTGTCAATGTGCTGCGGATAGCCGTTCATCTGCGGTTCTGGCCGGCACCGGTGACCGCCTGCTTACCGCCATACATGGCGAATCGGTATATCGGCGGTGCATATCCCTAACACACGTTCGGGAATACGGTTACGGACGGTACCGAACGGCCTGACCCGTCCCGTCCCTGATTGTCCGATTGAGCGACGGCCGCATGTCCCCCCAACCGGCGCTGACCTCCCCGTTCGTGAAATGCAGTCCGTATCGATCCAAACGATTTTATGCGGGAGGTCGCGTGACAGATCGGACATCCCGTTGCATGGTCGGGTTGCGCACTCTTGTAAAACGGCCTTGATTGCGTAAGGTCTATGGCTAGTCGAGGTGCCTATTTCCTGCTCTTTGTCGATGAGCCTTTACGGGACCGCCCTCGACGTTCGCAGTGTGTTCATGGGGGTTGTGCACGCTGACGGTCGGCCAACGCGGGCCGGCGGTCAGCCGCTCAACCCTGGGCAAGTCACGAGGAAAGGGGTTCCGGTGACCGAGGAGGCCCTCGACCCACGGTGGGTCGACGAGGTACTACTGGCCGGCCCGGACGACCAGGTCGCCCTGGTCTTCGACGCCCCCGTCACCCGCGCCGACCTGCGCCGCCTCGTCTCCGCGAAGCAGGCCGTGCTGACGAACGCGGGCCTCGTCAGGGGCGGTTCCGCCGTCCTGTGCCTCGCACCGTCGCTCACGTTCGTCACCAACCTGCTGGCCTGCTGGCGGATCGGCGCGCGGGCGGCCCTGCTGGACCACCGGCTCACGTCGTACGAGATCCACAACGCCCTGCACCGGCTGGCCCCGCAGGTCGTCGTCACCGCCGAGCACGCCTCCGGCGGACCGCTGCGCGGCTTCCAGCAGGTCGAGGAGCGGGTGACGACGTACCCCGGCCGCCCGTCCGGCACCGCACACGCGCTGGTCCAGCTCAGCTCCGGCTCGACCGGCCCCTCGAAGGTCATCGCGCGGACCGCGGCGAACCTCGTCGAGGAGCTCGAGCGCTACACGAAGATCGGCGCCGGCGTGCCCCAGACCGGCGAGCGCATCGTCTGCCTCGCCTCGATGGTCCACGTGCTGGGCCTCGTCGGCGGGCTCATGTACGGGCTGCACGCCGGAGCCCAGGTCGCGATCCCGGCCCGCATGACCGCGGACGGCATCCTCGCCACCGTCGCCGCCGGCCCGGAGCCCACCACCCTGCTCGGCGTGCCCTTCCACATCGAGCTGCTGTCCTCGGTGCAAACCCCGCCCGCCCTGCCGCAGCTGACCGGCATGACCACCGGCGGCGAACTGGTGCGCGCCGAGGTCCACGCCGGCTTCGTCGACCGCTACGGCGTCCGGCTCGGCAACATGTACGGCATGACCGAGGTCGGGGTCATCGCGACCGACCTCTTCGGCGAACACCGCCCCTTCCTCACCCCGGCCCCCGGCCTCAGCGTCCGCGAAGAGGCCGGCGAGCTGCTGGTGTCCCTGGCCGCCTCCCCCTACCTCGGCCTCGTCGACCCGGCCCGCTGGTCGGACGGCTGGCTGCACACGAAGGACGCCGGCACGGTCGACCCGGCCACCGGGCGCTTCCGCATCCAGGGCCGCCGCGACTCGCAGGTGTCCGTGGGCGGGCTCAAGGTGGACCTGACCGAGGTCGAGCACACCCTCGCCGCGCTGCCCGGCGTCGCCGCCGCCGTCGTCACGCACGACAAGGCGATCGAGGCGTACGTGACGCTGCGCGAGGACGGGACCGCCGCGGCTGTGCAGGCGCAGCTCGCCGAGCGGCTCGCCGCGTACAAACGGCCCCGCGTGCTGCGGGTCGTCGAACAGCTGCCGCGCACCGCCACCGGCAAGCTCGTCCGCGACCGCGCCCTCCTCGTGGAGGCCGCCGAGAAGAGCGCCGCGGCGCAGCCCGCGGTCGTCCCGGCGCAGCGGCCGGCACCAGACGTGACCGATGGCCACCATGGCGCGGCCGGCCCGGCCGTGCCGGCATCCGTCCAGGAAGGAAGCACCTCGCGATGAACGATGGCACCGCAGCCGAGATCCGCCAGTTCTTACTGGACTCGCTGACCGAGATGAACTACAGCACCGAGGACATCGACGACGACACCGCGCTCGGCCCGGCCGGCGCCGACCTCGAGTCGCTGTCCCTGGCGGAGCTCGCGGTCCGGGTCGAGGACCGGTTCGGCGTCCGCTTCGACGACGACGAGGCGGAGAAGCTGGCCGGCATGACCGTCGGCGAGTTCATCGGCGCCGTCGCCGAGCGCCGGGCCGCCGCCGCCACGGCGGGCAGCTGAGCGTGGCCGCTGCACCAGACCGCGACGATGTCCTCGCGATGCTCGCCACCTACGGCGACCGGCGTCCTGAGGACATCGCCGAGGGGATCGACTCGCTCGAGCTGGCATGGCTCGTCCACCAGCTCGAGCAGCACTACGGCACGCCGCTCGACCTCTCCGACGAGGACCTCGCCCGGATGTCCACGGTGACCGGTGCCGTCGAGGTCCTGCAAGCACTGCGGGTGGAGACGAGCTCGCGATGACCGTCTTGGCTGCTCGGCGCGGCCCTGAGGAGATCGTACTCACCGGCGCCGCCGTGCTGAGCGCGTTCGGGCGGGGCATGACCGCCCTCGCCGACGGGCTCGACGCCGGCACACCCGCGTTCGCGCCGGTGGACCGCTTCGACGTGAGCGGCCGGCGGGTCGGGGTGGCTGCGGCCGCTCCCGGCTCGCCGGTCCTCGCCGACGAACTGGCCGAACTGCTCGACGAGGCGTGCGACGAGGCGAAGCTGAGCACCGCTCAGCGGGCCGGCGCGCCGCTGTTCCTCGCCGTGCACGGCGACCCGCACCTGGCCCGGTCCGCCGCGGCGGACCGGGCGGGCCACGGCAGCACCGCGTTCGCGGCGGCGCTCGGCGAACACGCGGGACTGGGCGCCGCCGTCCGCGCCTACACGTCGGCGTGTGTCGCGGCGAGCACGGCCGTCGCCGACGCGGCGGCGCTCGTCGCCCGCGGCGAGGCGGAACGGATCGTGGTCGCCGGCGGCTACCTCGTCGACGCCGACCAGTTCGCGCTGTTCGACGCCGGGCGTGCGCTGTCCACCGACGGGCAGGTGCGGCCGTTCTCCAGCGGCCGGCGCGGCCTGCTGCTCGGCGACGGCGCCGGCGCGGTCGTCGTCGAGTCGGCGACCGCCGCCCGGGACCGCGGCGCGCCCGTGCTCGCTCGGCTCGCCGGGTGGGGGCGCGCCGGCGACGCGTACCACCCCTGTCAGCCGCACCCCGAGGGCCGTGGCATGGCCCGGGCGGTCACCGCCGCGCTCCAGCGGGGCGGGATCGCACCCGAGGCGGTCGGCTACGTCAACGCCCACGGCTCCGGCACCGCGCAGAGCGACGCGGCGGAGACGAAGGCGCTGCACACCGCGCTCGGCGAGCACGGCGCCGCGGTGCCGGTCTCGTCGACGAAGGCCCTGCACGGCCAGGCCCTCGAGGCCTCCGGCGTGCTGGAGCTCGTCGTGACGCTGCACGCGCTGAACAGCGGGCGGCTGCCGGTGAACGCCGGCTTCCTCGCCGCGGACGACGAGTGCCGGCTGAACCTGGTGCTCGACCACCCGAGTCCCGCCGCCCCGGCCTACGCGCTGACCCTCAACGCGGCCTTCGGCGGCGCGAACACCGCCCTGCTGCTGGGGGCACCATGACCGCCGGAGCGCAACGGAGGCGGGCATGGTGCTGCTCCGTCTCGGGTTTTCAAGGTAGGGCGGCGTGACCGAGCCTTTTGTCGTCGAGGATCTCGTCCCGCTCACCGCGGAGGCGGCCCGGACCGGGTTCGCCGTGGTCGCGGCGGCCGGGTGGCCGGAGCCGGGCGACGAGCGGCCGCCCGCCCTGGCCGGGTTCATCCACTCGGCCTTCAACCCGCTCGTCGCGGCGGTTGCCGGCCGCTGCCTCCAGCGCCGCCCGGAAAGCGCTTCCACCGGCGACGGCCCGCCGACGACCGGGATCGTCCTCGTGAGCGCCCTCGGCGACGTCGCCAGTGCGGCCCACGTCGCCGAGACGGTCGACCGGGGCGGGCGGGTCGGGCCGCTGTTTTTCTTCCAGTCCGTGCCGAACGCGGTCGCCGGGCACATCGCCGCCCGGTGGGGGCTGACCGGGCCGGTGGCCTGCGTCGGCGACACCGCATCCGGGCTCGACGCGGCGCGGCTGCTGCTCGCCGACGGCGACGCCGGCGAGGTGCTGCTCGTCGAGGTGCGGCACGACACCACTGGGCACGAGACCGCCGCCGCGGTGCTGGTGGCCGACGCAGGAGGTACGACATGACGACACGAAGCGCCGCGCTCACCGGGATCGGGCTGGTGACGTCCGTCGGCAGTACCGCCGCCGAGGTCTTCGACGCGATGTGTGAGGGCCGGTCCGGGCTCCGGAAGCCGCCGGCGGACCACCCGCTGGCCGGTTCGGTCGACGTCGCCGCGTTCGGCCCGCCGATCGACCCGACGACCGTCCTGCCGGCACCCGAGACACGGGTCGTCGACCGGTACATCGTGATGGCCCTCAAGGCCGCCGAGTACGCGCTCGCCGACGCGGGGATCGAGGTCGGCCGGGACGTCGACCCCTACCGGGTCGCGGTCATCCTGTCCGGCACCGGCGGCCTGGCGACGCTCGACACGCAGGCCGTGCTGCGGGCGGAGAAGGGCCGTCTGGGCGTCAGCCCGTACCTGCTGCCCGGCATGCTGCCGAACATGGGTGCCGCCCGGGTGGCCATGAAGTACGGCTTCCGGGGGTACAGCTCCTCCATCGGCACCGCCTGCGCGGCCGGCGCCCAGTCGGTCGGCGAGGGCCTGCGCCTGCTGCGCGCCGGTGAGGCCGACGTCGTCGTCTGCGGCTGCAGCGAGGCCCCGCTGTTCCCCACGCTCGCCGACACCTTCGGCAACGCCCGCGCGCTCGCCCGCGGCTGGGCCGACCCGACCGAGGCGAGCCGCCCGTTCGACCGGCGCCGCAACGGCCTGGTGCTCGGCGAGGGCGCCGGGGTCTTCGTCCTGGAGCGCACCGAGCACGCCGAGGCGCGCCGCGCCGCCCGCTACGCCGACCTGGTCGGCTGGGGCGCCACGAACGACGCCCACCACCCGACGACACCGCGACCCGACGGCTCCGCGGCCGCGGCGTGCATGAGCCGGGCCATCGCCGACGCCGGCCTCGAGCCGGGCGACATCGGCTACGTGAACGCGCACGGCACCAGCACCAAGCTCGGCGACGTCGCCGAGGCCACGGCCATCCGATCGGTGTTCGGTGCCGGCACCCCGCCGGTCAGCTCGACCAAGGGCGTCACCGGGCACATGCTCGGCGCCTCCGGGGTGGTGGAGGCGGCGGTCGCGGTGCACGCCATGCGCCGCGGGCTGCTGCCGCCCACGCACAACCTCGACGAGCCCGACCCGGCCTGCGACGTCGACCACCTGACCGAACCCCGTCACGCGCAGGTGGGTCACGTCCTGTCCAACTCGTTCGGGTTCGGCGGACACAACGTCAGCCTTGTGTTCGGGCCGCCCACCTCGGCGTGGACCAAGGCCGGATAACGCCCGGACACGAGCCCGAACAGAACCCCGAAAGGGAAGCAGGCAATGGAAATCCTCGACACCGACCACATCGAGCTGCACGTCGGCGACGCACGCCAGGCGGCGCACCAGCTGTGCGCCGCGTACGGCTTCCACGTCTACGGGCAGGGCGGCCCGGAGACCGGCCTCGCGGGTCAGCGCAGCGTGCTGCTGGGTCAGCGCGACATCCGGGTCCTGCTCACCTCCGGGCTCAGCGGAGGGCACCGGGCGAGCCGTTACGTCGCCCAGCACGGCGACGGCGTGGCGGTCGTCGCGTTCGGCTGCACCGACGTCGAGGCGGCGTTCGCCGAGGCGGTCGCGAAGGGCGCGACGCCGATCGAGGCGCCGCGCCGCCTGACCGACGGCGACGCGACGGTGGTGATCGCGGAGGTGTCCGGGTTCGGCGACGTGACGCACCGGCTGGTCCAGCGCGACCCGGCGACGCGGGAGCGGTTCCTGCCGGGTGCGATCGACATGTCGGCGGCGCCGGCGGGCCCTACCGACGACGACCTGCTGCACACCATCGACCACGCCGCGATCTGTCTCCAGGCGGGCGACCTCGACCCGACGGTGCGGTACTACGAGCAGGTCTTCGGCTTCAGCATGATCTTCCAGGAGTACATCGAGGTCGGCGAGCAGGGCATGCACTCGAAGGTGGTGCAGAGCCCTTCGGGCGGCGTCACGTTCACGCTGATCCAGCCGGACCTGAGCCGCCGCGCCGGGCAGATCGACGACTTCCTGTCCTGGCACGAGGGCCCCGGCGTGCAGCACATCGCCTTCAGCACGCACGACATCGTCCGGGCCGTGCGCACCCTGAGCGAGCGCGGCGTCGAGTTCGCGCAGACCCCGGCCAGCTACTACGAGATGCTCGATGCGCGCCTCGGCGCCGTCGACGTCCCGGTCGAGCAGCTGAGCCCGCTGGGCATCCTCGTGGACCGCGACCACTGGGGCCAGATGTACCAGATCTTCGCCAAGTCGACGCACATCCGGCGCACGTACTTCAACGAACTCATCGACCGACACGGCGCGCGGACGTTCGGCACGAGCAACATCCCGGCCCTGTACGCGGCCAAGGAGCGCGAGCTGGCAGCCGTGCGCAACACCACCTTGTCTGAAGGGACAGCATTGTGACCATCTCGGTGACACAGGCCTTCCGCCTGTCGGAGGAGGAGCGGTCGCTCCTGCCGACCGACGATGAGGTCGAGGCGTATGCCCGCAGCGGGTGGTACCTCACCCGCAAGCTCTTCACCGACGAGGAGGTCGACGAGCTGGTCGCGGCGAGTGAGCGCTTCTACGCCGGTGAGCGCTCGCGCACCCTGCCGGAGCGGCCGCCGCGGCTGGCCTACTGGGAGCCGTCGAAGGGCGCCGTCCAGCGCCACAACGACTACATCCACTACGAGAGCGACGACATCGCGCGGATCCTGCGCAAGCCCATCGTCGGTGCGGTCGCCGCGCGCCTGGCGCGGGCCGACGAGATCCGGGTGTTCCAGTCGACGCTCATCTACAAGCCGCCGATCGCGGGTGAGCCGTCGAACGTGGTGCCGTGGCACTTCGACCGCCACTACTGGCAGTCGTGCACGTCCGACGACATGCTCACCGCGTTCATCCCGTTCCACGACTGCGACGTGGAGCTGGGCACGATCACGATGGTCGACGGCTCCCACCGGTGGGAGGAGATCGGCGCCGACGACACGACAACGCGGCACTTCGCCGACCGGGACAACACCGACCTCGACCGGATGCTCACGGAGAACGCGACGCACAACCACGCCGAGGTGCGCAAGGTCCCGATGATCATCCCCAAGGGACACATGAGCTTCCACCACTGCCGGACCTACCACGGCAGCGGCCCGAACGTGAGCCCTCGCCCCCGCCGGGCGATCTCGTTCCACCTGCAGCCCGGCGACAACGAGTACCGCCGGTACCACCTCTCCGACGGGGACGTCGTGACCTACAACCACGACGTGCTGGTCCGCCGCACCGCGGACGGCCGACCGGACTACGCAGATCCCGAGTTCTGCCCCGTGCTGTGGCGGAACGCCTAGGTAACTCAGGAGGAATCACATGTCACGATACGACTGGGGTCAGCGTCACCCGGGCATCGACCGGCTGGAGCAGCTGATCAGTGACGCCCGGACCGAGGTCGTCACCCACCCGATCTACGCGCGCCTGGACAGCCTGCCGGCGATCCGGACGTTCCTGGAGCACCACGTCTTCGCCGTGTGGGACTTCATGTCGCTGCTGAAGTCGTTGCAGCGCAACCTCACCTGCGTCGAGGTGCCGTGGATCCCGACCGGCCCGACCGGCAGCCGCCGGCTCATCAACGACATCGTGCTGGTCGAGGAGAGCGACGAGCTGCGCGGCGGCTTCATCAGCCACTTCGAGCTGTACCTGGAGGGCATGACCGAGGCCGGCGCCGACCGCAGCGTCATCGACGCGTTCATCGGCCTGCTCCGCGACCGGCACCCGGTGCCGGCGGCGATGGCCGAGGCCGGGGTGCCGGAGGCGGCCGCCGAGTTCGTCTCGCTGACGTGGCACCTCATCGACAGCGCGCCGATCCACTGCCAGGCCGCCGCGTTCGCGTTCGGCCGCGAGGACCTGATCCCGGACATGTTCCAGCAGGTCATCAAGGTCAACGAGCAGGTCGGGCAGCTCGACACGTTCGTCGACTACCTGGCCCGGCACATCGAGGTCGACGGCGAGGAGCACACGCCGATGGCCATGCAGATGGTCACCGACCTGTGCGGCGACGACGAGAGCAAGTGGAACGAGTGCGCGGAGACCATCAACCTCGCGCTCGCCGCCCGCGCCAAGCTGTGGAGCGGCATCCTCGCGAAGATCGACGAAAAAGTCCTTACGGCCTAGAAGGGGTTGCTGACGTGATCGACGCCGCCGGGCTGTACCGGACGGTCCGCCTGATCCGCCGCTTCGAGGAGCGGGCGATTGAGCTCGTCCACGACGGCACCATCGTCGGCGGGATCCACCCGTACCTCGGGCAGGAGGCCATCGCGGCCGGGACCTGCGCCGCGCTGCGGCCCGACGACGTCATCACGAGCACCCACCGCGGCCACGGCCACGTCCTGGCCAAGGGCGCCGACCCGGCCCGCACGCTCGCCGAGCTGACGGGCCGGGCCACCGGGCTCAACAAGGGCCGCGGCGGCTCGATGCACGCGGCCGACTTCAGCCTCGGCATCCTGGGCGCCAACGCGATCGTCGGCGCCGCCGTGCCGATCGCGACCGGCGCCGCGTGGGCCGCGCGCCGCGCCGGGCTCGACCGCGTCGCCGTCACGTACTTCGGCGACGGCGCGGTCAGTCAGGGCGTGGTGCTGGAGACGATGAACCTGGCCGCGCTGTGGCGGGTGCCCGTCGTGTTCGTCTGCGAGAACAACGGCTTCGCGACGACGACCCGTTTCGAGGACGCGGTCGCCGGCACCGTCACCGGGCGGGCGGCCGCGTTCGACATCCCTGCATCCACTGTGGACGGCTCGGATCCGGAGGCGGTGCTCGCCGGGACGGCGCGGGCTGTGGCGCGGGCGCGGGCCGGCGACGGACCCTCGCTCGTCGAGTGCGTCGCGTACCGCTTCGACGCGCACCACACCTGGGAGCACGCGGCCCGCCCGCGGTACCGCACCGACGAGGAGGTGTCGGCCGGCATGACCCGCGACCCGGTGGAGATCCAGGGCGCCCGTATCCCCGCCGACGTCCGCGCGCGGATCGACGCGGAGATCGAGGCCCTGCTGGACGAGGCGGTCCGCTTCGCCTGTGAGAGCCCGTTCCCGGACGTGGCCGGGGCGCTCGACCATCTGTACGCCGACGGCCTGCGGGCCCGGGCGGGGGTGTCCTGATGCCGAACCTCTCCTATCTGAAGGCGCTCAACCGGGCCATCGGCGCGGAGATGGCGCGCGACCCCGCGGTCTGCGTGTTCGGCGAGGACGTGCGGGTCGGGGTGAGCAACGTGACCACCGGCCTGCTGAAGAAGTTCGGCCCCGAACGAATCTTCGACACGCCGATCTCGGAGCAGGCGTTCACCAGCTTCGCCACCGGCGCGGCGATGGCCGGGCTGCGGCCGCTCATCGAGTTTCAGATCCCGGCGCTGCTGTTCCTCGCGTTCGAGCAGATCGCCAACCAGGCGCACAAGTTCTCGCTGATGACCGGTGGGCAGGTCAGCGTGCCGGTCACCTACCTGCTGCCGAGCTCCGGCTCGCGGGGCGGCTGGGCCGGGCAGCACTCCGACCACCCGTACAGCATCTTCGCCCACGTCGGCGTGAAGACCGTGGTGCCGGCCACCCCCGAGGACGCGTACGGGCTGCTGGTCACCGCGATCCGCGACGACGACCCGGTCGTCGTCTTCGCCCCGGCCGGTGCGGTGGGGGTGCGCGCCGACGTCGACTTCGCGGCGCTGGGCCCGGTCCCGCTCGGCGTCGGGCGGGTGCACCGGCCCGGCGACGACGTGACCCTGGTCGCGGTCGGGCACCTGGTCCACGACGCGCTCGCCGTCGCCGAGGAGCTCGCCGGCACCGTGTCCGTGGAGGTCTTCGACCCGCGGACGCTGCACCCGTTCGACTGGGCCGGCCTCGCCGCGTCGCTGGAGCGCACGGGCAGGCTCGTCGTCGTCGACGACTCCAACCGCTCGTGCGGCATCGGCGGCGAGATCCTCGCGACCGCCGCCGAGCAGATGCGGCTCGTCGCGCCGCCGAAGCGGATCACCCGGCCGGACGGCGCGGTGCTGCCCTTCGCGCAGGATCTCGACCTGGCGCTGCAGCCCACCCGCGAGCAGATCCGCGCCGCCGTCGAAGACGTCGCGAAAACCGGCTGAGGGGACCACCGTGACCGTTGCACTCGTCACCGGCGGCGCCGGCGGGATCGGCGCCGCGGTCTGCGCGCGCCTCGCCGCGCTCGGCCACACCGTGGTCGTCGCCGACCTCGACCTCGAGGCCGCCGAACGGGTCGCGAAGGAGGTCGGCGGGACCGCGGTCCGCACCGACGTCAGCGACCCCGCCGACAACCACGCGATGGTCGCCCACGCGGTCGCCGCCCACGGCGGGCTCGACGTCCTCGTGCTCGGCGCCGGCATCCAGTCCGACGTGCCGCCGGACCCGGGCCTCGACGTGGCGCGGTACCGCCGGGCGCTCGGCGTGAACCTCGACGGGGTCGTGTTCGGCGTCGACGCCGCGACCCCGGCGCTGCGGGACTCGGGTGGGCAGGTCGTCGTCAACGCCTCCCTCGCCGCGCTCGGGCCGGAACTGGCCAACCCCGTCTACGCGCTCACCAAGGCGGCCGCGGTCGCCTACGTGCGGGCCATGTCGACACCGCTGGCCCGCGCCGGCGTGCGGATCAACGCGATCTGCCCGGGGTTCACCGACACGCCGTTCCTCGGCATCACCGCGCGGCTCATGCGCAAGCAGAAGTTCCCGCTGCTGAGCCCCGACGAGGTCGCGCTGGCCGTGGAGACCGTGGTGACCGGCGACGGCACCGGCGAGGCGTGGGCGCTCGTCGCCGGCCGGCCGGCCGCACCGTACCGCTTCCCCGACGTCCCGACGACCATGCTGCCCGACGGCACCGAGGTCGTGCTCAAGCCGTTCCTTTCAGCCAAGCAATAGGGAGAGTTCCATGGCGTCCACGAGCATCCGGGCGGCGCTCGCCGCCGATCCCGACGTCGGTGCCGGCAACGTCCTGCACAAGCTCATCGAGCACGGCGCGCCGCTCGACGGGCCGGGCATGACCTTCGACACGTCCGTCGACGGCTTCCCCGCCTGGCAGGGGCTGACCCTCGGCGAGCTGTACGAGCGGGCCGCCGCCCGCGCCGCCTGGCTGCACGCGGCCGGCATCCGCCGCCGGGACCCGGTGGCGATCTACGTGTCGTCGGCGGCCGACTGCTTCCTCAACTGGATGGGCCTCACCTGGCTCGGCGCGATCCCGGCGCTGATGAACCCGAACATCGCCGGGGAGATCGCCGCCGAGTACATCCGCAAGCTGCGCAGCGTCGCCCTGCTCACCGACGCGGAGCACCGGGAGCGGCTCGCCGGGCACGACGTCGGCGTCACGGTCCACGACGTCGCGGAGACCGGCACCGGCGACCCGGCGAAGGCGCCCGCGCCGTTCCGGCACCACGCCGACGACCCGATCGCGATCACCCACTCCTCCGGCACCACCCGGATGCCGACCGCGGTCGTGCACTCGCACGCCAGCCTGTTCCACGCCACCCGGAAGATCCGGCTCAGCGGCCCCCGCGCGCAGGGCACCGAGCGGATCCTCAGCGCCCTGCCGGCGCCGCACGCGGCCGGCATCATGACCATCAACCACGCCCTGAGCAACCGCTCGGAGCTGCTGTTCCTCTCCCGGCAGAACGACGGCGCCGCGGTGCTCGACGCGATCGAGCGGTGGCAGCCGACCGGCGTGTTCGGCTTCGCGGTGACCTGGGCCGAGCTCGCCCGCTTCGACCTCGAGCAGCACGAGATGGACTCGGTGTCGCTGTGGTTCAACACCGGCGACTGCGCCCACGAGCCGCACATCCGGCACCTGGTCAACGCCGGCAGCCGCAACGTCGTCACCCGCGACGGTGTCCGGCGGGTGAAGGGGTCGCACTTCGTCGACGGTCTCGGCTCCACCGAGATGGGCCACTCCGCGTTCCACATCACGCACCGCAACGACACCGAGCGGTACGGCCGGTGCGTCGGCGTCCCGCACGTGTTCGCCGACGTGGCCCTGCTGGACACGGCCACCGGCAAGGAGGTGCCGGTCGGCGAGGTCGGCCACTTCGGGCTGAAGTCCCCGACGCTGGCCCCCGGCTACTGGAACGACCACGTGAACACCTACCGGAACCGGCTCAACGGCTACTACCTCACCGGCGACCTGATGTTCCGCGATGCCGAGGGCTACTACTACCACGTCGACCGGGCCGTCGACTCGGTCGACCTCGGCGACGGCAACTGGCTCTACACCGCCATGTCCGAGGAGAAGATCCTGCGCGCGATCCCCGAGGTGCGCGACTGCACGGTGGTGTCGGTGCGCACCGACGACGGCCTGGTCGTCTCGGACGTGCTGCTGTCGATGCACGCCGGCGCCGACCCGGAGGCCGACCACACCGAGGCGGTCCGCGCCGCGTTGACCCCGGCCGCGGCGGCCACCCTGCGCAAGGTGGTCGTGTTCCCCGACGAGGACATCGTGGTCGGGCCGACCGGCAAGGTGCGCAAGTTCCTGATGCGGCAGCGGCATCTCGCCGAGATGGCGAATGCCTGACGCGGCGGCGCCCTTCCTGGAGGACCGGCTCGGGATCCGGGCCACGACCCGGATCCCGGTCCGCTTCACCGGCGACGGCGCGGGCATCGAGGAGCTGTCCTGGGGGCAGCGCGAGATCTGGCTGACCATGGTCCGCCAGCGCTCCTGGCTGCCCATCGGCGGCTGGTCGCGGCTCGCCGCGGGCACCACCCTCGCCGGCGTCGCCGACGAGCTGCGCCGGCTGATGCGGCGGTACCAGCCGATGCGCACCCGCCTGCGCTTCGCGCACGACGGCCGGCCACTGCAGTCCGTCGCCGACCGCGGCACGATCGGGCTGGAGGTCTACGACTGTCCCGACGGCGCCGACCCGGAGGCGTTTGTCGTCGCGCTGGACGCCCAGGACCGCGCCCGGCCGTACGACTTCGTCGAGGAGTGGCCGGTGCGGATGGGCGTCGTCCGGCACCGGGGCGTGCCGACCCACCTGTCGACGGTCATGTGCCACCTCGTCACCGACGGGTTCGGCGGGCGGATCTTCCTGCGCGAGGTCGCCGACCGGCACGACGTGCCGGAGGCCGACGGCCTCCAGCCGCTCGAGCAGGCGCGCTGGCAGGGCTCCCCCGCCGGGCTCCGGCAGAGCACCGCCGCGCTGCGCCACTGGGCGAAGGTCCTGCGGGCGCTGCCACCGGCCGCGCCGCTGTCCCCTGTGGACGGTCCGCGGTTCCGCCGCGGCGAGTTTCGCTCCGCCGCCCTGCCGCTCGCGACCCACGTCGTCGCCGAGCGCGCCGACGTCGACTCGTCGCAGGTACTCATGACCGTGCTCGCCGTCGCGCTGTCCACGATGGACGGGCACACCGGGCCGGCGGTCATGCGGCCGATGGTCAGCAACCGGTTCCGGCGCGGCTTCGAGACCGTCGTCGCGATGGTCGCCCAGCGCGGCATCTGCGCCGCCGACGTCGCCGGGGTGCCGTTCGCCGAGGCGCTGCGGCGGGTCGGGGTCGCGGCGATGACCGCCTACAAGTACGCCTATGTGGACCCCGACGGCATCGCGGCGCTCGCCGCGCGCACCGGGGCCGACGCGGACGCGGGGCTGTGGTTCAACGACCGCCGGGTCGCCACCCGCCAGGGCTTCTCCGGCCCGCTGCCGACGGGTGACGCGTTGCGGGCGACCCCTCCGGGTGCGTTCCGGTGGACGGTCGCGCAGGACGACCCGTTCGATCCGCTGAGCGTCGACGTCGACGACGCGCCGGGCGGCGCCTGGCTGCTCACCGTCTTCACCGACACGTGCCGGGCCGGGACGTCCGCCGCCGAGGGGCTCGTGCGTACGGCGGAGGCGCTGGCCGTCCGGCAGGCGCTCACGAGCCTGGAGCAGGAGAAAGAGGAAGCGCGATGACGGCATTGGTGTCGGTGGGCAGCTTCATCCCCGAGGAGCGGGTGCCGATCGAGTCGCTGGCCGATCGGTTCGACCTGACACCGATGCAGGTGCGGGTCTTCCGGCGGTACCACAAGATCGGCTCGGCGGCGCGGGCCTCGACGTCGTCGCTCGCCGACCTGCTGCGGGCGGCCCTGGCCGACCTCGCGCTGACCCCGGAGCAGGTCTCCCGGGTGCGGTACGTGCTGTACGCGCGGACCTTCCCCGTCGTCGTGCCCTACCCGCACAACCCGCTGCACGACGTCTGCGCCGAGTTCGGGCTCGGCCACGCGCAGGCATTCGCGGTCGGGCAGCACGCCTGCGCCTCGGGCCTGCTCGCCGTCGACCTCGCCGGCCGGCTGCTGGCGGCCGACGGTGACGACGGTCTCGCGCTGGTCCTGGCCGGGGAGAAGGCGTTCACCGGCGAGGCGCAGTTCGTGCCGGAGACCTCGATGTTCGGCGAGGGCGCGTCCGCGTGCCTCGTCGCCCCCTCCGGCGAGCGGGACCGGCTGCTGTCCTACGTGGCCCGGCTCCGCGGCGAGTTCGACGGCGACCTGGAGGAGGTCGCCGGGGAGTTCCAGCGGATCTACCACGACGCGCTCGGCGAGGCCGTCACCGCCGCCGTCGCCAGGGCCGGGCTGGCGCTCGACGACGTCGCGGTGATCCTGCCGCACAACGTCAACGTGGTCGCGTGGCAGCGGACCTGCAAACGGATCGGCTATCCGCTCGACCGGGTGCTGCTGGAGCACGTGGCGACCTACGGGCACGTGTTCTGCGCCGACGCCTTCGTCAACCATCGCACCGCTGTCGAGCGGGGGCTGCTGCGGCCCGGGGACCGCTACGTGATCGCCGCCGCCGGGGCCGGCCGCGGTGCCACGTTCTCCGCCATGGTCTTCGAACACTGAATCGTTTGAGAGGGGAACTCCCGTGACCGATACCACCACCGTCGACCCGGAGCTGCGCGAACACGTGGTCCAGACGATCTGCGACCTGCTCCCCCGCGTGCTCAAACGGGAGGTGCCAAGCGCGTCCGAGAGCACGACGCTCATGGACGACCTCGGCATGAGCTCGACCACCGGGCTGGAGCTCGTCCTGGAGCTGGAGGACCGGCTCGAGCGGGAGATCAGCGTCGAGGACCTGGGCCGCGACAACTTCGAGACGGTCGGCACCCTGGCCGAGTACGTCGCCGGAAACCTGCTGCCGGAAGAGTGAGCATGCCCTGGGGTATCCGGCAGGCGCTGGCGCGGCGGTTCCCGCACCCCGCCGCCCTCGCCGCCGACGCCGCGCACACCGGCCGGCTGACGACGTACCTGACCGACCTGCTGGCGCCGTACGACCTGGCGCTGCGGGACGGCGGGTTCACCGGCCAGTCCTACGGTGACATGGCGGCTTCGCTGATCGCTGACCTGGGCGCGGAGGTCGACGCGCTGGTCCTCGCGTACGACATCCCGGACGTCACGCCGGGCCGCGCCACGGCGACCTGGCTCAGCCACGTCTGCCCCGGCGACCCGATGGCGTTCGCGGTGTCGGACCAGGGCCGCGCGGCGGCGCACACCGGCCTGCGGCTGCTGCACGACTACGCCCGCACCGGCACGTACGAGCGGGCCCTGCTGCTGATCGTCGAGCAGGCCGAGCTGCCGTACGACCCCGGCGTGCCGGTCGCGACGCCGGCCGCCCACGCCGGCGTGGCGCTGCTGCTCGGACCGTCCACGGTGGAGGCCGCCGCGCCGCGGATCCTGGCCGGTGCCGAGCCGGGCGACGCGGCGGCGGAGCTGGCCGCGCTCGCACCCGACACGGTGATCCTCGGCGGCCCGCTGGCCGACGTGGACGTCAAGGCGGGCGAGGTGCTGCACGCCGACCCGGCGCAGCCGATGACCGGCGTCTGGTCGGCCCTCGCCGAGGCCTGGACGCCCGGCGCCGGGCGGATCGCGGTCGCCGACTACGACCCGGCGCTGCGTTACCTGTGCGTGAGCACGTTCGGATCGTGAGCCCGCACCTCGAACGGCTCGGCGCCGGCCAGCGCCACCGCGGCACGGAAGCCGTCCGGCGCGTCGAGGTCGGCCACCACGTAGGCGCCGTCGTCGTGCGCGACGGACCACGGTGACGGGCCCGCGACCGGCAGGGACAGGCCGCGCGTGAGCCGGTCGCCGGCCGCCTTGACGACGGCCTCCTTGCGCGCCCACAGCTCCGCGAACCGGCCGGGACCGCCGCTCGCCACGAGCGCGGCCTCGGCCGGCGGGTAGAACCGCTCCGCCATCGCGACCACGTCGAGGCCGGGCAGGACCTGTTGCACGTCGACGCCGACGGGCCGGTCACCGGCGACGGCGATGAGCACCAGGTCCCCGGAATGCGAGAGGTTGACCTCCAGGGCGCCGCCGACCAGGAGCGGTTTGCCGTTGGGGCCGCGGGTCCAGCACACCTCGGCCGGCGGCACGCCCAGCCGGGCGGCCACGACGCGGCGCACGGCGGCGTGGGCCACCACGAACCGGTGCCGGTCGACCGAATGCCCGAGCGCCGCGTGGCGGGCCCGCTCGGCGGCGTCGAGCAGGGCCGGCTCCGCCGCGGTCACCGCCGCGTCGACCAGCCAGACGTCGACAACGGTCATGCGCCCTCCGCTGCGCTCCGGCCGGATCATGCGCGCAGCAGGGCCGCGAGGCGGCGGACGCCCTCGTCGATCTGGGGTGGCTCCAGGGCGCTGCACGACAGGCGGATCGCGTGGGTGCCGCCACCGCTGACGTAGAAGAACCGCATCGGCGTCCACAGCACGCCGTGGTCCCGCGCCGACACCTCCAGCAGCTCCTCGGAGGCGTCGACGGGGACGTCGACGACGACGAAGAAGCCGCCGCCGGGCCGGTTCCAGGTGACGGGGCCGTCGCCGAAGGTGCGCTCCAGAGCGGCGAGCAGCGTCCGCAGGTTCTGCCGATAGAAGCTGATCTTCGCCTGGTTGGCGGCGCGGAGGCTGAAGCCGCTGTCGATGAGCATGCCGCCGACGACCGCCTGGGACAGGGCCGAGGTGTTGACGGTCAGCATGCTCTTGACCGTGGACAGCTCGTCGGCGAGCAGCGTGCGCCGGCCGGCGGCGTCGACGACGGGCTGGTCGGCGACGAGGAAGCCGACGCGGGCGCCGGGGAAATACGACTTGGCGAACGAGCCGAGGTAGATGACCCGCTGGTCGGCGTCGAGGGACTTGAGCGTCGGGCGGGGCTCGTCGTCGAGGCCGAACAACCCATACGGATCGTCCTCGAGGATCAGCAGGTCGGCGTCCGCGGCGACGGCGAGCAGCGCGCGGCGGGTCGCCACCGGCAGCGAGACGCCGGACGGGTTGGCGAAGTTGGGCACGAGATAGAGCGCGCGCGGGTTCTTGCCGCGCGCCCGGACGTCGGCGGCGACGGCGGCCACCGTCGCGGGGCGCAGGCCGTCGGCGGACTCCGGCACCGGCACCACCTCGATGCCGAGGATGCGCGCCGCGCCGGTGAAGCCGACGTAACACGGCTCAGCGGCGAGCACCACGTCGTTCGGCCCCGAACAGATGCCGCGCAGGGCGATGACCATCGCCTCCTGGCAGCCCGTGGTGACCATGACCGCGGCGGCCGGGACCTGGATGTTCTCGTCGACGTCGAGCATCCGGGCGATGAGGTCGCCGACGTGGCCGTTGGTCCGCCCGTACTGCGTCAGCAACTGGCGGCTGCGCGCCGGGCCGAGACCACGCTCGCGCAGGTGCGTGAGATACGCCTGGAGGTGCTTGTCGATGTCGGTGGCGGAGTGGAACTCGTCGAAGGGGCGGCCGGCCGCCAGGGAGATCGCCTCCGGGAACCGGCTCGCGACCTCGTTGAGGAAGTTCATCGACGCGGACACCGGGTCGACGACGGACACGTGCAGCGCTTCCCGGGACAGCTCCACCATCAGGCGCCTCCTGCGATCGTCGACATGTGCACGGCCGAGCGGTCAAGGGCGCCCAGCGCCGGGCGGCCGGCCAGCGCCATCGCGTGCGCCAGCTCCTCGGTCGTGGTGCGCAGCACCCCTTCCACCCCGTCGGCGCCGCGGGCCGCGAGCCCCCACAGCGGGGGCCGGCCGAGCAGGCACATCCGGGCGCCCAGGGCGAGTGCGGCCAGCGCGTCGGCGCCCCGCCGGACGCCGCCGTCGAACAGCACCGGGCAGGCGCCGCCGATCGCGTCGACCACCTCGGCGAGCACGTCGAGGCTCGCGACGGCGCCGTCGAGCTGGCGGCCGCCGTGGTTGGACACGACGACCGCGTCGGCGCCGTGCTCGACCGCCAGCGCGGCGTCCTCGGCGGTGAGGATGCCCTTGAGCACCAGCGGCAGCCGGCTCTGCGCCCGCACCCAGGCGAGATCGGCCCAGGTGACCGTGGCGTCGAACTGCTGCGCGGCGTGCTGGGCGAGGGCCGACCGGCCGGCGTCGCGGTGGTGCGACGACGCCATCACCGCCGGGTCGATGTTGACCGCGGCGACGTCGCCGCCGACCGCGAAGCCGTTGCGCATGTCGCGCCAGCGCCGCCCCATCCGCGGCACGTCGACCGTGAGCATCAAGGCGCCATACCCACCCTGCTCGGCCCGCCGGATCAGCGCGGCCATGACGTCGCGGCGCCTCAGCCAGTACAACTGCAGCCAGAGTTCCGACGTGGACACCTCGGCGATGTCCTCCAGCGTCCGGCTGGCGAACATGCCGACCACGAACAGCGCGCCGGCCGCACCGGCGCCCCGGGCCGTCGCCACCTCACCGTCGCTGTCGACGAGGCGGTGGTAGGCCGTCGGCGCGACGCCCAGCGGCGTGGCGAACCGGGTGCCGAACAGCTCCACCGACGTGTCGACCGCCGAGACGTCGGCGAGCACACGCGGGCGCAGCCGGATCCGGTCGAATGCGCGGAGGTTGGCGGCGAGCGTGCGCTCTTCTTCCGCACCGCCCTCGATGAAGTCCCAGACGTCGGGGGCGACGAGATCACGGGCCAGGTGCCGGTAGTCCTCCGCGGTGAGCAACTGCCCGCTGCCCAGTTGTGTCACCGTTTCCGCCCCATAGGCGCTAGCCTATCGGTGCACGTGGCGATCCGACATGAGCCGAAAGGCTTACATGGCACCAGAATATGCACGAACGCTGGAATCGGCCGATCCTTACTGCCTGCGTGACGGCGAGGCGGCCGGGCTGCTGGCCCGCCATCCCTGGCGGCGGTTCGTGGTCCTCGGCGACAGCGTGGCCGAGGGAGTGACCGAGCCGATCGACGGTTATCACCCTTCGGGTTTTCCGGATCGTGTGCGGGACGAGCTCGCGGCCGCGCGGCCCGGCCTCGAATACCTGAACCTCGGGCAGCGGGGCCTGCGGGTCGCCGAGGTTCACGCCACGCAACTCGCGCGGGCGCTCGCGTTCCGGCCCGACCTGGCGCTCGTGGTGTGCGGCGCCAACGACGCGATGCGGCCGGGATACGAGGCGCGCGCCGACGCCGTCGACGCGACCCTCACCGCGCTGATCCGGCCGCTGCAGCGGGCCGGCGCGCAGGTCGTCACCGTGTCGGTGTTCGTCATGCCCTCCTATCCGCGGATGCCGGACTGGCTCGGCACCGCCTTCTCCCGCCGGATGTCGATGCTGGGCCGGCGCACCACCGCGCTCGCCGCGGCGCTCGGCACCGTCCACGTCGATCTGGCGAACCATCCGGCGATCGGCGACGATGGCGTCCTGACCGGATCCGACGGTCTGCACGGCAACGGTCGCAGCCATGCGATCGCGGCGGCGGAGCTGGTCCGTCGCCTGGCCCGAGCCTTCTGAAGGGGTTGTCCATGCCGCTCGACCCGCAGCAGCAAGTGATCCGCGACCGGAAGGAGCGCGACGGCGTCGCACCGCTCTACACGATGTCGCTCGCGGAGGCGCGTGCCGCAGACCTCGCGTCGATCCGGGCGGGCGGCGGGGATCCCGAGCCGGTCCACTCGGTCACCGATCTCGCGCTGCCCGGGCCGGGCGGCGAGCTGCGGCTGCGGGTCTACCGGCCGGCCGCGGACGGCCGGCTGCCGGTGCTGATGTACTTCTACGGCGGCGGCTGGGTCCTCGGCACGGTCGACACCGCCGACGGCGTCGCGCGCCACCTCGCCAACGCGGCCGGCTGCATCGTCGTCGTCCCCGGCTACCGGCTCGCGCCCGAGCACCCGTTCCCTGCCGCGATCGAGGACTGCTGGGCGGCGACGCAGTGGGTGCTCGCCAACGCCGCGACGCTGGGTGCGGACCCGGCGCGGATCGCGGTCGGCGGGGACAGCGCCGGCGGAAACCTGGCGGCGGCGGTGACGCTGATGGCGCGGGAGTCGGGGGATCTGCCGCTGGTGGGGCAGCTGCTCGTGTATCCGAACACCGACCAGCTCGCCGACGACGACTCCATGCGCGCCAACGACGACCCGTACCTGTTCAACCGTCACTCCGTCGAGTGGTACCGCAAGCACTACTTCGTCGACCCGGACGACGCGGAGAACCCGCTCGCCTCGCCGCTGCGCGCGGAGACGCTGCGCGGCCTGCCGCCGGCGCTGGTCATCACCGCCGAATACGATCCGCTGCGCGACCAGGGCGAGCGGTACGCGCGACGCCTCGCCGACAACGGGGTGCCGGTCGCGGTGACCCGCTACGAGGGCATGGCGCACGGCTTCTTCACGATGGCCGGCACGCTGGACGCGAGCCGGACGGCGCTGGCCCAGTCGGCGAAGCAGCTGCGGGTGTGGTTCGGCACGTGAGCTCCGCCTTCGTCGCGAACGTCGTCGGCAACTGGGGCTCGGCGGGCCGGCGGTGGCTCGACGCCCTGCCGTCGACGCTGGCCGGGATCTGCGCGGAGTGGGGCCTGGTCGCCGGGCCCCCGTTCGAGCTGTCGTTCCACTACGTCGCACCGGTGACCTGTTCGGACGGCACGCCGGCGGTGCTGAAGCTGGGCGTGCCGGGCGCGGACTCGCTGCGGTTCGAGGCGGCCGCGCTGGCGGCGTTCGACGGCCGGGGCGCGGTGCGCCTGCTGCGCGCCGACGTCGCCCGTGCCGCCCTGTTGCTGGAGCGGGTCACTCCCGGCACGCGCCTGCGACCGGTGGACGACGGCGCGGCGACGACCGCTCCCCCGACCTGCTGAAGCTGGTCCCGTCGCGACTCGAACAGCTGGCGGACGGCCTGTCGCTCCCGCCGGACCGGCTGCGGGCGTGGGGCTTCGCCAAGGCGATGCTGTCGTCGGCGTGGACCGCTTCGGCGGGAGGCTCCCCGTCGAGAGCCCTGGACGTGGCACTGCTCCTGGCCCCGTAGGCCACGGAACATCCATCAGGGTCAACCGCCGTACCCCGCGGCGGCGGTCAGCAGCTCGCGCAGCAGCGTGGCGAGCTGGCGGCGGCTCGGCTCGGGCAGCCGCTCCAGGACCTCCCGCTGCACCGCCAGGCCGGCGCCGACAGCCTCGTCGACGAGCTCGCGGCCCGGGTCGGTGAGGGTGATGACCAGGCCGCGCCGGTCGTCCGGATCCGGGGAGCGGGTGACCAGCCCGGCCCGCTCGAGCCGGTCCAGGCGGCCGGTCATGCCGCCGGTCGTGAGCATCAACGAGGCACTCAGGGCCTTCGGCGGCAGCTGGAACGGGTCGCCGGCGCGGCGCAGCGCGGCGAGCACGTCGAACTCGCCGCGGTTGACGCCCAGCCCGACGTAGACCTTCTCCTGCCGGTCACCGACCAGCTTGGCCAGGCGGTAGATGCGGCCGAACACCGCCATCGCCTCGGTCTGCAGATCGGGTCGCTCACGGGCCCACTGACCCACGATCCGGTCGATATCGTCCATCGCATCACGGTATCACTTACCGATGGTTAGCTTAGTGCTAAGCTACTTAGTCATGAGGAACCTGAGCCTGCCCGCCGCCACCGCCGCCGCGCCCGCCGTGTGGGGCACCACCTACCTGGTCACCACCGAGTTCCTCCCGCCCGGCCGGCCGCTGCTCGCCGGCACCCTGCGCGCGCTGCCCGCCGGGCTCCTGCTGATCGGGCTCGTCGCGCGCCTCCACCGCAACCCGTTGCCGAAGCGGCGCTGGTGGTGGCGGGCGGCGGTCCTCGGCACGCTCAACATCGGCCTGTTCTTCGCGCTGCTGTTCGTCGCGGCCTACCGGCTGCCCGGCGGCGTCGCGGCCGTGCTCGGCGCCGCCGGGCCGTTTGTCGTCGCGGGACTCGCCTTCGGCCTGCTCGGGCAGCGGCCGACGGGCCGGGTGCTCGCCGCCGCCGGGATCGGCCTGGCCGGCGTCGCGCTGCTCGTGCTGCGCTCGGCGACCGCGCTCGACCCGATCGGCGTGGCCGCGGCGGCGGGCGGCATGGTGTCGATGTCGTTCGGCACCGTGCTCGGCCGCCGCTGGGGCGTCCCCGAGGGGTTCGCCGACCGGCGCACCGCACTGCTCGCGCTGACCGGCTGGCAGCTCACCGTCGGCGGCCTGCTCCTCGCGCCCGCCGCGCTGCTGGTGGAGGGCCTGCCGCCGGCCGTGACCTGGCCGAACGCGGCCGGCTTCGGGTACCTGTCGCTGGTCGGCACCGCCGGTGCGTACTTCCTGTGGTTCCGCGGCGTCACCGCCCTGGCGCCGGCCCGGGTCACACTGCTGAGCCTGCTCAGCCCGGTCGTCGCCGCGGCCCTCGGCTGGCTGGTGCTCGGCCAGGCACTGTCGGCGGGGCAACTCCTGGGCGCCGCGGCGGTGCTCGGCGCGGTCCTGCTGGGGGCGGGCGGCGGCGGGGACAGCCCTTCGCCGAAGGCCGCGATGCCATCGGCGCGGCCCGTGCCGGCCGGCGCGGCCCGGTAAGGCACCGCCGGCACCCGGCGGCGTTTCGTGGCCTGCGTGTCGGGGTGGTCGACCTCGAAGCGGTCGAGGCGCCGCGGCGACGTCGGCGACGAGAGCCGGCCGGTACGGTGGAGCTGTGCCGCTGAAGGACGAACTCGACGCGCACCGGGTCGCGCTGACCGGGTACTGCTACCGGATGCTCGGCTCAGCCTTCGACGCCGAGGACGCGGTCCAGGAGACGCTGCTGCGCGCGTGGCGCAACGCCGACCGCTTCGACCCGGCCCGGGCATCGCTGAAGACCTGGCTGTTCGCGATCGCCACCAACGTCTGCCTCGACGCGCTGCGCGGCGCCCGGCGGCGGGCGCTCGCCCTCGACCTCGAGCCCGGCGCCTTCGGCGAGGCGCTGCCGGACGACGCCTTCGTCGGCCCGGTGCCGGACGCCCTCGTGGTGCCGCCGGAGGGCGATCCGGCCGAGCTGGCGGTGCAGCGGGAGTCGATCCGGCTCGCGTTCGTGGCGGCGCTGCAGGCGCTGCCGCCGAAGCAGCGGGCTGTGCTGATCCTGCGCGAGGTGCTGTCGTGGCGCGCGGCCGAGGTGGCGGCGCTGCTGGACACGTCGGTGCCGGCGGTGAACAGCGCGTTGCAGCGGGCGCGGGCCGCCCTCGCGACCGCGCCGGCGGGCGGGCCGGTCGACGAGGAACTGCTGGAGCGTTACGTGCGGGCGTTCACCGCGCACGACGTGCCGACGCTGGTGTCGCTGCTGCACGAGGACGCGACGATGGCGATGCCGCCGCTGACCTGGTGGCTGCGGGGCCGCGACCGGATCGCCGCCATGCTCGCGGCGTCGGACGCCTGCCGCGGTGACGTGCTCGTGCGGGTGCGGGCCAGCGGTGGTGCGGCCTTCGGGCAGTACCGCGCCGGCCGCCCCTTCGCCGTGCTCGTGCTGGAAGGCGCGCCGGACGGGCGGGTGGCGGCGATGACCACGTTCCTGACCCCGGAGCGGCTGTTCCCGCTGTTCGGGCTGCCGCCGGAGCAGCCCGTCCCGTCACCGGGCCGAGAACCGCTCCGCGAGGTCGCGGTGGTGCCCGGCGGCCCGTAGGCGCCGCTGCCGGGCGCGCTCGCGGTGCGGGTCACGGCCGCTCATCGGTGCTCATCGTCCCGTCGAGGGCGCGGGCCGCCGCCGCGAACGCCTCCTCGGCCGTCTCACGGATCCCGGCCCGCACCTCGGCCGGGTCGGCGCCGGTGAGCATCCGGCGGCGGATCTCCGCGTGCAGCGCCCGGTCCACGCCGGCCAGGATCGCCGCCGCCCAGCCGGCCGACCGCTCACCGACCACGCCGGCCAGGGCCTCCGCCAGCGCGGCCTCCGCCGACTCGGCCAGCCGGCGCGCCCGGGCCTGGAGGGCGGCGCTCCCGTCGACCACCCGCCAGAAGTCGGCCGCACCCGGGGCGAGGCCGAGCGTCGGGTCGTCGCGGTCGAGCTCGGCCAGGAACAGCGCCCGCACCGCGGCCGCCGGGGACTCGCCGGGCAGCCGCGACGACACCGCGTCGGCCAGGCGGCGCACCACCGCGTCCTGGCGGTCGAAGAACAGGTCCTCCTTGGTCGGGAAGTAGTTGAACGCCGTGTTCACCGACACCCGCGCCGCCTCGGCGACCTCGGCGACCGTGACCCGGTCGAAGCCGCGCTCGAGGAACAGGCCCAGTGCGGCGTCGGCGAGCGCCGTGCGCGTCGCCGCCTTCTTCTCCGCCCGCAATGCCATGACCGAACTATAGCGTGACCACAAATTTGATGTGACACCAAATTTGATTGTACCGTCGGCCGCATGACTCTCCTCTTCGGTGTCTACGCCGGCGGTCTCGGCGCTGACGAGCACGGTGACATCACTCCCGGACCTCCCGAGGACGCACAGCGCATCGCCGAGCGGCTCGACGAGCTGCACGGCGACCGGCCGTTCCTGGTCCGCGGCTACGTGCAGTACAGCGACGCGGACGGCGCGCACCTCGAGGCCCCGCCGGCACCCTGGCAGCACGCCGTGCGCGGCCGGCGGCTCGACCTGGTCGCCTGCTTCCGCGAGCCGGGCGACGACCTGACCGGCTGGCTCGCGTTCCTGCGGTCCGTCATCCGCACGCACGGCGAGACCCTCGCGACGCTGCAGGTGGGCGAGGAGGCCAACCACGACGGTCCCGGTGGCGACGGGGGTCGTCCGGCGGTGCGCCGCGCGATCGTCGAGGGCGTCCTCGCCGCCCGCGACGAGATCGACCGGCTGGGGCTCGACGTCCGGGTCGGCTGCAACTCGACGCCGGTCTTCGACCCGGCCCAGGAGTTCTGGACCGGCCTCGGCCGGCTCGGCGGCAGCGAGTTCACGGGCGCGCTGGACTACGCCGGCCTGGACTTCTTCCCCGATGTGTTCCGTGCGGTACCGGATGCGGCGCTCACCGACGCCGTCCGCGGGGTCCTCCACGGGTTCCGGCACACCAGCCTGGCCGCGGCCGGCGTTCCCGACCGGACCCCGATCCACGTCACGGAGAACGGCTGGGCCACCGGACCGGACCGCTCCCCCGAGCGGCAGGCCGAGGTCCTCGACCGGGTCGTGCGGATCGTCGACGGGGTGTCGGCGGAGCTGGGCATCACCGCGTACGAGCATTTCGCCCTGCGGGACGCCGACAGCGCGGTCCCCGACACGATGTACCAGTTCGGGCTGGTCCGCTCGGACTACACGCCGAAGCCCGCCTTCCACAGGTACGGCGCCCTGATCCGGGAACTCGGCTGACCACACGCAGCGGCCCGCGTCGTGGCGAACGCGGGCCGCTGCGGCGAAGGGGAATCGCTGTCTCAGGTCACGGTGACTCGCCGAGCGTCACCGTGACGGTCTGCTCGCCGTTGCCCCGCAGGACGGTCACCTTGAGCTGATCGCCGACCTTGGCCGCCTGGACCGCGTTGATGAGGTCCGCGGCGTCGGAGATCGTGGTGCTACCGATCTTCGTCACGATGTCGCCGTTCTTGAGGCCGCCCTTGTCGGCCGGGCCACCGGCGACCACGCCGCCGATGAGCGCACCGCCGGCGCCGTCGGCCAGCTGCACACCGAGGTACGGGTGGCTGACCTTGCCGCCCTTGGCGAGCTGCTCTGCGGCGGCGCGGGCACGGTTGGCGGAGATGGCGAAGCCGACCCCGATGTTGCCGTTGCTGTTCTCGCCGGCCGTGGCGATGGCGGTGTTGATCCCGACGACCTCGCCGGCCAGGTTGACCAGCGCACCGCCGGAGTTGCCGGGGTTGATGGCGGCGTCGGTCTGGATGGCGTCGGCGATCGACTTGCCGCCCTGCTGGCCGGAGCTGATCGTGCGGTGCAGCGCGCTGACGATGCCGGCGGTGACCGAGCCCTGCAGGCCGAGCGGGCTGCCGACGGCGAGCACGGTGTCACCGACCCGCAGGGCGTCGCTGTCACCGAACTTCGCCGCGGCCAGCCCGGACACGTTCTGGGCCTTGATGATGGCGATGTCCCCGGCGGGATCGGTGCCGACGACGGTGGCCTGGGCGGTCTTGCCGTTGCTGAACGTGACGGTCAGTTTGGTGGCGCCTTGCACGACGTGATTGTTGGTGATGATCTGGCCGTCGGCGGTCATGATGACGCCGGAGCCCTCGGACTCGCCGGTGCTGATGTCGACGACGCTGGGCAGTACGGCCTCGGCGACACCGCCGACCGAGGACCGGTCAAGGTTCGGCGCGGCGTTGCGGGTCACCACGGTGGTGTCCCCGCCCTGGTCGTCGGCGAACCGGGTGGCGACGAGCCCGCCCGCGAACGCCGACCCGACCGACAGCACCACCGCGGCCGCGACGACGGCGGCGATCCGCCCGCCGCGTCCGGGCCGTGCGCCAGGCTGTGCGGGCTGCCCCGGCGCAGGCGGGAACCCGGGCGGCCCAGGGTGTCCCGGCTGTCCCAGGTGTCCCGGCTGTCCCGGGTGCCCGAACGCGCCCGGCTGGCCCAGGTGGCCCATCGGGCCGGACTGGTAGGCCGGGGTGGTCGCCGGGGTGGTCGGCGCACCGGGGTAGCCCTGCGGGGCGGTGACCGGCGTGGCCGGGAACGAGGCCGTGGTGGTGCCGATTCCTGGCAGCGGCGTGGTCGGGGCGCCCGGGGCCGGCGACGCGGGACGGAACGCCCCGCTGGTGCCGATGCCCGGCAACTGCGCGGTCTGGGCGCCCGGGGCCGGCGACGCGGGATAGAACGCCCCGCTGGTGCCGATGCCCGGCAACTGCGCGGTCTGGGCGCCCGGAGCCGGCGACGCGGGATAGAACGCCCCGGTCGTGCCGGCGGCCGGCAACTGCGCGGTCTGGGCCTGCCCGTTGGCCGGCCAGTCCTGCGCGGGCCGGCCGTCACCGGGGGCGGCCCAGGGCGCACCGGAGGCCGGCACGCTCGAAGCGGGCACACCCGACGCCGGAATGCCCGAGGCGGGAATCGCGGACGCCGGTATCCCCGAGGCGGGCGCGGACGAGGCCGGGCTCTCGGAGGCCGGTGCCCCCGAGGCGGGCGCGGCCGGTGACGCCGGGGCGGGCGCGGCCGGTGACGCCGGGGCGGGCGCGGCCGGTGACGCCGGGGCGGCGGCGGTTTCCCCGGACGCTGCGAAGGGTGGCGGCGCGTCCCACTGGCGGTCCTGGTCACTCATGAAATCCACCTTGCACACCGCACCTGCACCGAAACTGGGTTCTTGCTGGGAGATAGCCGAGAGCGCCCGAACCGCGACGCAGCCTGTCGGACGAAGCCGGTCAGACAAGGTCCGAACGGTGGTCGGCGGCCCACTCGACGAACGTCCGCACCGGATGGCCGGTGACCTCCGTCACTGCGCCACCCGGCCGAGGGTGTCGGCCGCGAAACCACCCGCCCGGAGGAAGGTCCGGCCGGCACCGGAGGCCGCGAACGGTGCCGCAGAACGGCCGAGCGACCGGGCACGTGCGAGCCACGTGCCCGGTCGCGCCGGTGACAAGAATGCTCATGGTCCCAGGCCCGGACCTCAAGCGTCCTTCAGGTCAAGCGGTCCAGTCGGGCCGCAGCGGGTAGGAGGACACGCCGTCCCGGGTGGTCTTCGTGGCGAGGATCTGGTGGAGCTGGATCTCGTTGCGTTCGAAGGCGAGCCGCGAGCCGGCCATGTACAGGCCCCACACCCGCGCGGTGCCCAGGCCGACCTCGGCGACGCAGTCGTCCCAGCGCTCGACGAGGTTGCGGTTCCAGCTGGCGAGCGTCAGCGCGTAGTGCAGCCGGAGGTTCTCCTCGTGCTGCACCTCGAACGCGGCGTCGTGGACGGCGCTGACGAGCCGGCCCGGGGAGGCCAGCTCACCGTCGGGGAACACGTACCGGTCGATGAACGCGCCCGGCTTGTGGGAGGCGCGGTTGTCGGACCGGGTGATGCAGTGGTTGAGCAGCCGGCCGCCGGGCTTGAGCCGGTCGCGCAGCGCCCCGAGGTACCGCGGGTAGTTGCGCACGCCGATGTGCTCGGTGAGGCCGATCGAGCTGACCGCGTCGAAGTGCTCGAGCGGCGCGTCGCGGTAGTCGAGGTACCGGACCTCGGCGAGGTGCCCGAGGCCTTCACGTTCGATGGCGGCCTGCGCCCACTCCGCCTGCTCGCGGGAGAGCGTGACGCCGAGGGCACGGACCCCGTATTCGCGGGCCGCGTGCCGGACCATGCCGCCCCAGCCGCAGCCGACGTCGAGCAGCCGCTGGCCCGGCTTGAGGGCCAGCTTGCCGGCGACGAGGTCGTACTTGTTCGCCTGCGCCTGCTCCAGCGTGTCGGACTCGGAGCGGAACACCGCGCAGGTGTAGGTCATCGACGGGCCGAGGACCTTCTCGTAGAAGGCGTTGGAGACGTCGTAGTGGTGGTGGATGGCGTCGGCGTCGCGGCCGCGGCCGTGCCGCAGGCCCTGGACGGTGCGGCGCCAGGCGGGGATGGCCTCCTGCGGCGGGGGCGGCGGCGGGCGCAGCCGCTCCCAGCCGAGGCCGCGGACGAGCCGCAGCGCCTCGCCCGGGGACGGCAGGTGCAGCTGGAGGCCGGTGGTGAGCTGGCGCAGCGCCTCATACGGGTCGCCGGGGTGCACGCCGCGAACCTCGAGGTCGCCGGTGACGTAGGCGCGGGCCATGCCGAGGTCGCCGGGGGCCGTCAGCACGTAGGAGAGGCCGCGTTCGGTGGTGAGGTGCAGGCCGATCGGCGCGTCGGCGGGGCCGACGGTGCTGCCGTCGTAGGCGGTGATCCGCACGGCGGGTTCGCCGGTGCTGACGGCGCGGACGATGTCCGCGACCTTCGGTACGGCGAATCGCCGGCGGGGTGGCCGGCCCGGTGCGGAGGAGCCGGTGTGTGGCCGGTTGGTGATGGTCATCGTCGCCCCACAACCTTGTCGTAGAGGTCGGTCAGTCGGTGATCGGGGTCGTAGCGGTCCTTGACGGCGCGGTAGGCGGCGCCGCCGTAGAGCTCGTCGAACGTCCCGCGGTCGTAGTAGGCGTCGGAGTACAGGGACTTGTGGCCGCCGAGCTCGAACACCTGCTGTTCGATGGCCCGGTTGGCGTCGCCGTCGGCCGCGCCGGGCTCGATCGGGACGGTCCCCCAGAAGCCGACGTTCACGTAGGGCGTCCCGGCGTGCATCGGGTACAGCGGCCATTCACGTTTCCGCAGCCGCAGCGGACACAGCCACAGGGGCGCCATCGGTACGTGCTGCGTGAACCATCGCAGGAACGCACCGGTCCGGTCGAGGGGCAGCTCGACGTCCTGCACGACCCGTTCCCGTGCGGGAAGGCCGCGCCACCGGTCGACCCGCGCGGCGACGCCGTGACGGTTCTCGAACCGCACGATGCGGTGATAGACGTCGCTGCGCCGGTAGCGCCTCGGCCAGAGGCGGCGGACGGCGGGGTGCTGGACACCGAAGGCGGCCGAGCACCAGAACCAGTCGGTGTCCCACCGCCACAGGTAGTCGTAGGCGGCGAGCCGGTCGGTGGCCTTCGACCGCAGCGACCGGTAGTAGATGTCCTGGCCGGTGTAGTCGCTGGTCGGGCCGTCACCGCCGAAGGTGCCGAGCACGAGGTACGACTCCCCGGGCCGGAAGACGACACCGTCCATGACGTCGACGGGTGTGCCGTCGTGCTCACCCGTCTTCATCACCTCGCCGACCACCTCGAGCAGCTCGTCGACGTCGTCGAAGCGCAGGTTGCGCAGGCTGACCCGGTCGGCGATGGGCTGGAGCTCGATCCGCAGGCGGGTGGCGTAGCCGAGGCTGCCCAGCGAGTTGGGGAACGCCGCGTAGAGGTCGGCGTGCTCCCCCTCGGGCCGGACGGTCAGCACGTCACCCGCGCCGGTGAGGATGTCGAGCTCGGTGACCGACTCGTGCGGCAGGCCGTGTTTCCACGAGGTCGACTCGATGCCGAGCCCGGTGACGGCACCGCCGAGCGTGATGGTCCGCAGCTGCGGCACCACGAGCGGCATCAGGCCGTGCGGGAGCGTGGCGTCGACCAGGTCCTCGTACGTGCACATGCCCTGCACGTCCGCGGTGCGGGCGACCGGGTCGACGGCCACCACTCCGTCGAGGCCGCTGACGTCGAGCCCGGCCGAGCCGGCCGCGGATCTCGGGCGGAACAGGTTGGACGTCTTCTTCGCCAGGCGAACCGTGTCGCCCGGCGGGACCGCGGCGTAAGAGGCGCGCAGCGCGTCGACGGCGCGCTCGTGCTCTGCCCGGCCCTTCGGGTTGATCCGTCGCATTCGACCACCTCCTTTCCTCGCATCAGATCAGAAAGTGGAGGCATGCCTCAGGCAAACCTCGCACAGTCGGCGAGGACGGGCCAACCGCTGGTGATCGAACTCACGCCGCCCCGGGACCCGGGGCGGAAACCATCGCGAGCCGGCGAGTGAGGTAGCGCCGTACGGCGTCGTTGGCGACGAGGTCGAGCGCCTCGCGGTACGCCTCGGCGGCCTCGTCGTCGCGGCCCAGACGGCGCAGCAGGTCGGCGCGGGTGGCGGGCAGCAGATGGTATCCGGCGAGTTCATCGGAGGCCCGCAGCGCATCGACGAGGGCGAGCCCGGCCGCGGGCCCGTCGGCCATGGCCACGGCGACGGCCCGGTTGAGCTCGACGACCGGCCCCGGCGTGATATGGGCCAGCTGCCGGTACAACAGGCTGATCTGCGGCCAGTCGGTCTCGGCGGCGTCGGCGGCGGAGGCGTGGCACGCGGCGATGGCGGCCTGGATCTGGTAGCGGCCGGCGCGGCGGCGGCGCAGGGCCCGGTCGAGGACGGCGATCCCCTCGGCGATCCGGTCCCGGTCCCAGGTGGAGCGGTCCTGCTCTTCCAGCGGCACCAGGTCACCCTCCGCGTCGAGCCGCCCGGCCCGGCGCGCCTCGTGCAGCAGCATGAGCGCGAGCAGGCCGTGTACCTCCGGCTCGTCAGGCATCAGCGCGGCGAGCACGCGGGCGAGCCGGATCGCCTCGCCGCTCAGCCCGGTCCGGACGAGCTCGGCGCCGGCGCTGGCGGTGTAGCCCTCGTTGAACAGCAGGTACAGCACGGCGAGGACGGCGGTGAGCCGATCGGGCAGCAGGTGCGCGGGCGGCACCCGGAACGGGATGCCGGAGCGGCGGATCTTGTTCTTGGCGCGGACCAGCCGCTGCGCCATCGTGGTCTCGGACACCAGGAACGCCCGCGCGATCTCGGCCGTGCCGAGCCCGGCCAGGGTGCGCAGGGTGAGCGCCACCCGGGCGTCGAGGGCGAGCGCCGGATGGCAGCAGGTGAAGATCAGCTGGAGGCGGTCGTCCCGCACGGGCTGCTCGTCGTCGTCCGGCGTCCCGTCCCAGGGATCCGCGGGTGGTTCCATGGCGATCTCCCGCAGTTTCTCCGCCTCGACGGCGCTGCGGCGCAGCCGGTCGAGGGCACGGTTGCGCGCGGTCGTGGTCAGCCACGCGCCGGGCCGCCGCGGGATGCCGTCGGCGGGCCAGCGGGTGAGCGCCTGGGCAAACGCGTCCTGGGCGCACTCCTCGGCGAGGTCCCAGTCGCCGGTGAGCCGGATCAGCGTCGCCACGATCCGGCCCCACTCGTCGGCGTAGACGGCCGCGACCGTGTCCCGGACGTCGTCTACGGTTGCCAGAACGGCCGCACCTCGATCATGCCGAACCTCGTGACGGGGTGCTTCGCCGCGATCGCGATCGCCTCGTCGAGGTCTGCGGCCTCGATGATGTCGAAGCCGCCGATCTGCTCCTTGGTCTCGGCGAACGGCCCGTCGATGCGCAGCACCTCGCCGTCGCGGACCCGCACGGTGACCGCGTCGGCGGGGTCGGCGAGCCGTTCGCCGAGCAGCCGGACGCCGCGGCCGTCCATCTCGTCGACCCAGGGCGTCGGGTCGGCGTCGTCGGGGTCGGCCGGTTCGGTGCCGTCCCCGACGACGAGCAGCAGGTACTTCATCAGGCCTGACCCTCCCAGAACGGCCGGACCTCGATGCGCCCGTGGCGGGCGGCCGGGTGCTCGGCGGCGATCTCGACCGCCTGGTCCATCGACTCGCACTCGATGATGTCGAAGCCGGCCATCTGCTCCTTGGTCTCGGCGAACGGCCCGTCGGTGAGCAGCACGTCACCACTGCGGACCCGCACGGTCGTCGCCTCGGACGGCGACACGACCCGGTTGCCGAACACGCGGATGCCCCGGTCGTCCATCTCCTTGACCCAACTCTCGACGTCGTCGCCGGTCGGCCCGTCACCGACGGGGCCGTCGACGACCACCAGCATCATGAATCTCACCGTTGAATCCTCCCGTCCTGCGCGGTCTCGTCAGGACGACGAACGGGGCCGGGGCTTCTCGACACCCCGGATCGGAGCGATTTCCCGCCACTCTAGAAGGCCGCCGGTCGTCACCGCCACGACACGGCCGTCGTAGCCGGCGACGGTGTGCCCGGCCGCGGTGCCCAGGTCCGTCCAGGGCACCGGATCCGGTGCCGGGGCGCGGTACCGCAGGCGCCCCCGCCGGTCGGCGGCGAGGAGGAGCCCGCTCGCGGCGGTGAGGGCGACCGTGCCCCCGGCGCCGCCGGCCGGCCGCCAGGTGCGGTCGCCCTCGGCGAGCCGGGCCAGCGGCAGGCACCACAGCCGGTCGCCGGCGGTGACCGCGAAGAGGGTTCCGTCCGCGCTCGCGAGAGCGGTCACCGGACCGGCGGCAGACCCGGCGCCGGGGCCGGCGCCGACCTCGGACCACGGCGCCGGCCCGGCGGTCGGGTCCCGGTACAGCAACCGGCCCCGCCCGGTCACCGCGTAGAGCCCCACCGGCATCCCGCACACCGCCTCCCGCGGCGCCGCCAGGCAGACCGGCGGATCCGGCTCCGGTGCGGCACCGGCGTCCACCGGGTGCCAGGGGAGATTCTGCGGGCCCGCCGCACGGGCGACGAGGGAGCCGTCGCCGAGCAGGCCCCAGAAGGTGTGCTCGCAGGCGACCATCGACCGCAGCCGCGGCGCGCGGCCGATCACGTCCCACCGGCCCGGCACCGGCGGGGCCGAGAGCCGGTCCAGCACGTTGCGGGTGATGCGGTCGACGACCGGGTCGGCGATGGTGTTGCCCCAGTTCACCGTCGCGGCGTTGAAGACGGTGCCGGCGCCGAGGCGGAACATCCCCATCGTGGCGTGGCCGCCCTGGCCGAAGCGGCGCCAGTGGCGCAGGTCGGCGGTGGCCAGGATGACGAACGACGGCGGGGTGCCGTCCCGGCCGGTCGCCCGGGGCACGCCGCCGCGCTCCTCGAAGAGGGCCGCGTCGGTCTCGTAACCCACCGCGCCGAGCGCGAACCGGTCGCCGTCGCGCAGGCCGGTGCCGGCGAAGACCCAGTGGTCGGTGAAGCGGGCGGTGTAGTCGGTCTCCTTCATGACGTCCATGAAGTCGCCCCACGCGCCCGCGCCGTGGCGGTAGCTCACGCCGGTCATGGTGTTCTCGGGGCGGTGCACCGGGGCCGCCGCCCACTCGACCGTGGTACGGGCCGGGTCGGTGGCGGCGAGCGGGTCGCGGACGGCGTCGCGGTAGCAGACCATCGTGCGGCCGCCGTCCTCGAAGCGGGCCTGCCAATAGGCGGTGTTCGCGGCGAAGTAGGCGACGTTGCCGCCGGCCGCGGTGAACGCCTCGACGGCGTCGCGCATCTCCTTGGACCAGTACTCGTCGTGGCCGTTGACGACCAGCAGCCGGTACCCGGCCAGCAGGTCGGGGCCGCCGGTGTGCAGGTCGAGGTTGGAGCAGAAGTCGGCGCGGTACCCGGCGGGGCGCAGCCAGCGCAGCAGCCCCTCCTCCCACCGCTCGGGCGGCGGCCCGCCGCCGGGCCGGTCGAACGGGACCCGGACCGCGCGGGTGGGCTCCTCGGCGTAGTAGAGGCCCTCCCCCGGCACGCCCGAGCGGTTGTACGCCTGCCAGGTCGCGAACGGCACGGAGACGAGGATCCGCGCCGCCGGCCGGCCCGCCGGGCGGCGGACCACGAAGTACACCTCGTCGGCGTGGCGGCGGAAGACGGCCCGGTAGAGCGAGCTCGGCCAGTCGTCGGGGATCACCAGCGCCCACGCCGGGCCGGTGACCTCGGCGGTGAGGACGGCGCGGTCGTCGGTGGCGTCGTGGACGGTGACGGTGTCGGGACCGTCGTCAGGGACGGGGTCGAGCAGCGTGAAGCGCAGCGTCGCGCCGGGCGTGCAGGAGGTGGCGTCGGCGTAGGCGGGCAACGGCCGGCTACACCGGGGCCTCGGCGGCCGCGGGCTCGGTGTCCGCGGACCCGGTGTCCGTGGCGTCCAGGACGCGCAGGGCCTCGGCCACGACCAGCCGCTCGATGCCGCGCAGGTGCTCCTCGACCTTAGTCTCGTCGAAGACGCTCGTGTCGGCGAACAGTGTCAGGTCCAGCGTGCCGGGAACGGCGTTGACGTGCAGGAAGTAGCGGGCGCCGTAGTGGTCGACCGGTTCCCGGGAGACCGTGGTGTGCGGCAGGGCGGCCCTGATGCCGTCGGCGGTGACCCCGGCGGCGGCCGAGACTGGGGTCTGCGCGTCGAAGCGGCGGTCGTTGAACGAGCACGACAGGTCGACGTCGCCGAGGTCGGCCAGCAGCGTGTCGAGGGCGACCGGGTCGTACTGCGCGTGGAGATACGCCTGCATCGAGGCGCGCATCGCCCGGCCGATCACCGGCCCGAAGCCGTCGTCGCCGACCTCGACGACACACAGCCCGTCCTGCGAGGCGGGGCCGACGGAGTCGGCGAGCCCGGGGCGGAACCGGTTGCTGACGATGACCTGCAGGACGCTCTCACGGGCGCCGGTCTGGCGGGCCAACTGCCAGGCGGCGGCCGCCAGGATGACGGCGGAGCTGCTGACCTGCTCCCGCTCGGCGAGGACACTCACCGCCCGGTCGCCGGCGGGTGAGCTGAGCGTGACGCTGACGAAGCGGGGCGGGCCGTCGGGCGTGCCGAACCGGTCGCGCGGCACGGCGGCGAGGTGGCGTGCCCAGTACCGCAGCGCCTTGTCGCTCTGCCGGCGGCCGGCCTCGGACGCCTGGTGCAGCGCCTGCTCGTACGGCTGCCGGTCGGGCGGGTCGGTGGTGGGCCGGCCGGCGAGGGCGGCGAGGACGTCCCGGACGAGGGCGGTGAGGCCACCGCGGTCGGTGACGAGATGGCAGATGGCGAAGACGGCGTGGGTGACGACGTCCTCCCCGTCCACGCGGACCGCGCCGACCCGCAGCGGCCACTCGCCGGCGTAGTCGAACGCGGGCTCGGTGAGCCGGCGTTGCAGCTCCTTCGCCGCCGCCGCCGCGGTCTCGCGGGTGGCGTCGACGACCTCCACCTCGATGGTGCCGTCACGGGCGAGCAGCTGCTGCGGGCCGTGGACGTCGTCGACCCGGACCCTCGTCCGCAGCGACTCGTGGCGCGCCATGACCGACGCGACGGTGTCCGTGATCCGGGCGAGCGGCGTGCCGAACGAGACGCCCTCGTCCTCCAGAGCGGTCACCCAGCTCATGTTGAGGCTCGCGTCGTCGGGGACGAGACGCTGGATCGCCCGCCAGATCGCGATCTGACCCCAGCTCAGTCCACACACGCCACCGCGACCGCCGGTGAACCCGACAGAGACCCGTTCCGTCATCGCTGCCCGGCCTTCGTCAGGAGGTGATTCCGGCGGGCCTATTGAATCCGCGGATTTCAACGACTGTCAATACCGTGCCAACCCGACCATGACTGGGCAGGGCCGCCCCGGCGGAGGGGCGGCCCGGCGAATGCTTTGCCCACGTCAGGATCGTAAGGTCACTCGGGACGGGCGAGTCTGGTGGCGCGCGGCAGGGGGACCGTGGGCGCATGACGGTGAAGGATCTGGCGAGGCTGACACCGAGCGGCTATCCGGCGGTCTCGCTGCTGATGCCGACCCACCGCACCCCGCCGGAGAACCAACAGGATCCGATCCGGCTGCGCAACCTGCTGTCGGAGGCGAAACGCCGCCTGGACGACGACGAGGCGGTGCCGCAGTCGGTGGCGACCCAGGTGTACGAGGAGATCGCCGAGGCCGCCGCGCACGTCGACCTGCGGCAGGTCAGCGAAGGGCTCGCGCTGTTCGCGTCGCCGGGGCAGGTGCACGTCCGGCTGCTCGACTCCCCGGTCCAGGAACGAGTGGTGGTCGGCAACACGTACGAGGTGCGCGACGTGGTCGCCGACGCGGCCCGGCGGCACCGCTACTGGGCGCTGGTGCTGTCCGAGCAGCCGACCCGGCTGTGGAGCGGCGACGGCGCGGACCTGGTCGAGGTGCACTCGCACGGCTTCCCGTTCACCCACGAGGGGCCGGGCGGCACGACGGGCCTGCCCCGCGACTACGGGCAGCGGCCGAGCGCCCACCGCGACGAGCGGCACCGGCAGTTCTTCCGCGACATCACCTCGGCCCTCGCCGAGATCGACGCGCTGGACTCGCGGCCCGTCTTTGTCCTCGGCGTGGAGCGGTACCTCGCGTTCTTCGCCGACGAGTGGGGCCGGCCGATCGCCGGCGCCGTCCGGGGCAACTACGACCGCGCCGGGCCGCACGACGTGTACCGCGTCCTGGCCCAGCAGCTCGACGCCCACACCAGCATCCAGCAGGTGGCGGCGCTCGAGGCGCTGGACGTGGCCCGCGGCGCGAACCGGTTCGCCGCCGGCCTGGCCGAGGTGTGGACCCTCGCCAACCAGGGGCGCGCCGCGCACCTGCTCGTCGAGGAGGGCTTCCACAGCGCGGCCTGGGTCCACGGCGACCATCTCCACCCGCCGGACCAGGAGCCGCACCGCGACGAACCCGGCACGCTCGTCGACGACGCGGTGGACGACATCGTGGAGATGGTGGCCCGCAACGACGGCAACGTGACCTTCGTCCGCGACGGCAACCTGGCGGCCGACGGCCGGATCGCGCTGATCGTGCGGTACTAGACCCCGTCCTGCCGATGTTCTGAACGGTGATGCGGCTCGGATCCGTCGGGTCCCGGATCCGAGCCGGACACACGCGGCCGCCCCAAGGAGGAAGAACGGCCGCGCGCGTCACCGCATGCCCGGGAAGTCCCTCGTCGACCCGGGCAACACCCGCGCGGTCAGCTCATGACACCCAGGCTGCCGAAGTCGTACATCCCGTAGTACTGGGTGACGAACACGTTGGTCAGCCGGGGGTTGCGGTAGTTCAGCGCCTTGTCGAACACGAACGGCACCATGACGGCCTCGTCCATGACGATGTGGTTGATCTGCTTCCAGATGTCCGCGGCCTTCGCCGGGTCGCTCTCCGCCCGGGCCTTGTCGATCAGGCTGTTGATCTCGCTGTTCTCGAGCTCGGCGTAGTTGTTGTTGCCGCTCTCCAGGATCAGCCGGCCGTCGACGAGCACCTGCAGAAAGCCGGACGCGGTCGGGAAGTCGGCGCCCCAGCCGGCCATCATCAGGCCGTAGCCCTTGGCGTGCACGTTGGACGGCGAACCGATGATCGAGCTGAAGTACAGCGACGCGTCCTGCGGGTCGAGGCGCGCCTTGATGCCGACCGCCGCCAGCGCCTGCTGCAGCGCCTCGGCACTCTTCGGCTCCTTGCCAGCGTTACGGGTCGCGAGCACGGTCTCGAAGCCGTCCGGCTTACCGCACAGCTTCAGCTCCTCCTTCGCCTTGTCGATCTGCGGCTTGCCCGACTTGGTGTTGTACGGGTCGTAGTCGTCGTGACCGGCCAGGGTCGGCGGCAGCATGTTGATGCCGATGTCACCACCGGCGTCCGCGCCACCACGAGCGGTCTGCATCGTGGTCTTGTCGGTCGCGTACTGCACGGCCTTGCGGCAGTGGATGTTGTCGAACGGGGCGACCTTGGTGCTGACCGAGAAGTACCGGATGAAGCCGGTCACCGGCGTGTCCGCGTTCTTCTTCTTGTCGGCGTTCAGCAGGACCTTCGGCTGCGCACCCTGCTGCACACCGGTCTGCGCGACGTCGACGTCGACGTCACCGGAAAGCAGCTGGTTGTCGATCTCCTCCGGCGCGGCGCCGATGGTCAGGTCGATCTGGTCCGGCAGGGCCTTGCGCACGGTGTCGGTCTTCGGGTCCCAGTGCTCGTTGCGGACGAGGACGGCCTTCTTGCCGGCGTCGTACGACTGGAACTTGTACGGACCCGAGGAGAACGGCTTGTCACCGTGCTTGGCGCCGTTGTCCTTCGCCTGCGGCAGCGGGCTCGCGCCGGGCATGGCGAGCAGGTACTGGAAGTCGCTCAGCGGCTCCTTCAGCGTGAAGACGATCGTCTTGTCGTCCGGCGTCTGCACGGACTTCAGACCCAGCTTGTTCGGGTCGGCATCCTTGTACGGGCCGGGGTACGACTGGCCCTGGTCCAACACCTTGGCCAGGTACGGCGGGCCGCCGGAGAGCACGTCGGCCGCGAAGTTGCGCTCGATGCCGTACTTGATGTCCTTCGAGGTGATCGGCGAGCCGTCCTCGAACTTGACACCGTCCTTCAGCGTGAAGGTGTACTTCTTGCCGCCGTCCTCGATCTTCGGCATCTCGGCCGCCAGGTCGGGAACCAGCTTGAGACCGTCCTCACCCGGCTTGGCCTCGTTGGTCAGCAGCGTCCGGGCGTAGTAGCCCTTGCTGAAGTTCAACACCCACGCGTAGTAGGTGCGGACCGGGTCGAACGAGTCCGGGTCGTCGTGGCTGACGAGCTTGAGCGTGCCACCCTTCTTGTCGGACGGATTGACCACACCGGACAGCGCGGCGTTGAATCCGCCGCCTTTCTGGCCGTTCGCCTTGCTGGTATCGTCGTTGTCTGAACCGCCTCCACATGCGGACAGCACAAGAGTCGCCGTGGCCAGGCCGGCCACCAGCGCGCTCGCTCTCATATTCACGTGTCGAACCTTCCCGGATGCCGCGGTTGGTTGGCCGCGGAGACCGAACTCGGACGCGGGCAGCACGGATCAGCCGACGTCTACTGTGGACCCTCCTTTGTGGACAGGGCACGGGCATGCACCGCGCCCACCACGAGGATCGCCGAAACGCCGACGGAGCCGGTGGTGTGCTGCTTCGCGTTGACGGCGATGTGCGTCGCCGTTCAATGTGCAAAGACCACGGGCTCGGCTGCCCGGTTGCACCACAAAAACCTTTGTCAGGTCACGGATTGGTCAATGGCGCCTTGAGCAGCGCAATGTTCGCGGCCTCGTCCGGATCGGGCGCCGGCACGTCGAGAAACGCCTGCAACACTTCGACGGCGACGTCGGGCGCCAGCCGCTTGAGACTCATCGCGAGCACGTTCGCGTCGTTCCACAACCGCGCCCCGCGCGCGATCCACGGCTCCCAGGCGACGGCGGCGACGGCACCGGGCACCTTGTTGGCCGCGATCGCCGTGCCCGTGCCGGTCCAGCACATGACAACACCGAAGTCCGCCCGCCCGTCGGCGACGGCGTGTCCCACGGCCGTGCCGAGATCGGGCCAGGGCACGTCCGGCGCGTTGAGGTCGAGCACCTCGTGCCCGCCCGCCACGATGTGCTCGACAACGGCCCGGGTCGTGTCGTTGGAGTCGTCAGCAGCAAACGCGATCCGCACCCCTCCGACCGTACTGCGACCACCACTCCCTCTCTAGCGTCCTAGGAGGCTAGCCTGGTTGACTCCGCTGGGACCACGGACGTCCAACAAGGTCAATGCGGTGCGACCCGGGCCGCCGGAACAGGGGACGCCGTGCGGAGACGTTGCGTCAGCGCCACGCACACCAGCACCGCCGCCGCGGCGGCCACCGCCACCACTGGGACCGCCTCGCCCAGCAGCACCGCCGACCAGGCCATCGTCAGCACCGGCTGAGCCAGCTGGAGCTGGCCGACGCGGGCCACGCCGCCGCGCGCCAGGCCGCCGTACCACGCGAAGAAGCCCAGGAACATCGACACCAGCGTCACGTAGCCGAACCCGGTCCAGGCCGCGGCCGAGGCGTGCGGCGGGTGCCGGAGCGCGGCGACCGCCGTGATCGCCGTCGTCACCGGCAACGACAGCACGAGCGCCCAGCAGATCGTCCGCGCGCCGCCCAGCTCGCGGGCCAGGGCACCGCCTTCGGCGTACCCGAGGCCGCACAGCGCGACGGCCGCCAGCAGGTACAGGTCCGCCAGGCCCACCGCGCCGCGCACCGCGCCGCTCGCGACCAGGAACGTCAGCACGGCACCCAGGCCCGCGGCACCGGCCAGCCAGAACCCGCGCGACGGGCGCTCGCCGGCCCGCAGCACCGCGAAGCCGGCCGTCACGGCGGGCAGCACCGCGATGACCACCGCGCCATGCGCCGCCGTCTGCGTCTGCAACGCGAGGGAGGTGAACAGCGGAAAGCCCGCGACCACGCCCAGCGCGACCACGGCGAGCCGCCGCCACTGGCCGGCGGTCGGGCGCGGGGCGCGCGACACCGCGAGATACGCCACCGCGAGCAGGCCGGCGCCGACGGCCCGGCCGAACGCCACGAACCACGCGTCGAGATCCTCGACCGCGACCCGCGTGGCGGGCAGCGACATGCTGAACGCGAGCACCCCCAGCGCACCGAGCGCGGCGCCGGTCACGGCCCGCTCTGTTATCCATCGGGATGCGGTAGCGCTATCCTTGTCTCTCATGAATGACGATAACGCAGCCGTCCGCGTTATCCAAGATCTCCGAGCGCTGGCGCGGGACTCCCCCGCCGGCACCCGGCTGCCGACCGTGCGCGAGCTGACCGCGCGGCACCAGGCGTCGCCGGTGACCGTGGCGCGGGCGGTCCGCCGGCTGGTGGCGGAGGGGGTCGTCGACGCGCGACCGGGCCGCGGGACGTTCGTGGCCGGGCCGCGGCCGGCCGCCGGACGGCGCGCGGACCTGTCCTGGCAGTCGATCGCGCTCGGTCCCCGGCCGCCCGGCGAGGACGCGATGCAGGCCCTGCTCGCCGTCCCGCGCCCGGGCAGCGTCCCGCTCTCCGGCGGATACCTCGACGAGGACCTCCAGCCGGCGGCGGCCCTCGGCGCGGCACTCGCCCGCGCGGCCCGCCATCCCGCGTCGTGGCAGCGCGGCCCGGTGGAGGGCCGGGAGGACCTGCGCGCCTGGTTCGCCCGCACCACCGGCGGCGCGCTGCGCGCCGACGACCTGGTCGTGTGCCCCGGCGGGCAGCCGGCGCTGTCGACGGCGTTCCGTGCCCTGCTGAGCCCCGGCGACGCCGTGCTGGTCGAGGCGCCGACCTATCTCGGCGCGCTCGCCGCCGCGCGGGCCGCCGGCCTGCGGGTGGTGCCGGTCCCGGCCGACGCCGACGGGGTCCGCCCGGACCTGCTCTCGGCCGCGTTCCGCCGCACCGGTGCCCGCCTCTTCTACTGCCAGCCGCTCCACGCCAACCCGCACGGCGCGACGCTGGCCGGCGACCGGCGCGCGGCGACCCTCGAGGCCGTGCGGGAGGCCGGTGCGTTCCTGCTGGAGGACGACTACGCCCGCGACCTCACCATCGACGGCGACCCTCCCCCGCCGCTGGTCGCCGACGACCCGGACGGGCACGTCGTCTATCTGCGCTCGCTCACCAAGTCGGCGGCGCCGGGCCTGCGGGTGGCCGCGATCGGCGCGCGTGGCGCCGCGGGTGCCCGCCTGCGCTCGGCGCGGGTGCTCGACGACTTCTTCGTCGCCGGTCCCCTGCAGCAGGCCGCGCTCGACCTGGTCACGTCGCCGGCCTGGCCCCGTCATCTGCGCGCGCTGCGCACCGCCCTGCGCGTGCGCCGCGACGCGCTGCTCGACGCGCTGCGCCGGCACCTGCCGGAGTTGCTGCCGGAGGTCGTGCCGCGCGGGGGCATGCACGTCTGGGCCGGCCTCCCCGAAGGGACCGACGACGTCGCGGTGACCACGGCGGCGGCCGCGGAACAGGTGGTCGTCTTCCCGGGCCGCCCGTGGTTCGCCGCCGAGCCGGACGGCGCCCATCTGCGCCTGACGTTCGCCGCCGCGCCGCCGGACCTCCTCGAGGAGGGCGTGCGCAGGCTGGCCCGCGCCATGGGCGCCTGAGCCCTCGGCCGGAAGCGGGCCGGAAGCGCGTCAGGCCGACTTCGGCGGGGCCCAGCCCGCCGCCGGGCGCTCGCGTCCGGCGGGCGGCCCGCTGAGCGCGTCGAGCAGCCCGAGCAGGCTCAGCACGCGCCGGACGCCGGGGCTGGGGTTGACGATCCACAGGTCGCTGTTGTTGCCGCGGGCGTGTGCCCGCGCGCCGACCAGCTTGCCGATGCCGGTGGAGTCGATGAACGTCACCAGGCTGACGTCGACCTCGACCGCGGTGGCCCGGACGTCGTCGATGGCGCGGAAGAGCACCGTGCGCAGCTGGGCCACGTTCTCGACGGTGATCTCGCCGGCGACCCGCACGCGGATCGCCCGGTTGGGCAACGGGTCGACCGTGATGTGCAACTCCGGGAACACCGCGAAACGATCGACCTGGTCCATCCGGCTCACCTTCTCGCTTTCCGAGCCGTTCTCACGATACGGGAGGTCGACCGGCGAGTCACGCATCGAGAGATCGAGCACCACGATGTGCGGATCAGGCGACGCCCGCGGGACGGAACTGCACGCTGACCCGCGGCCCGACCGGGCGGGCCGTCTTCGGCACCGCGTGCTCCCAGGTGCGCTGGCAGGAGCCGCCCATCACAACGAGGTCACCGTGGCCGAGCGGGAACCGCAGGCTCTCCCCGCCGCCCCGCGGCCGCAGCAGCAGCGAACGCGGCGACCCGAACGACACGATCGCGACCATGGTGTCGAACCGGGCGCCCCGGCCGATCGTGTCGCCGTGCCAGGCGACGCTGTCGCGCCCGTCGCGGTAGAGACACATGCCGGCGCTCACGAACGGCTCGCCGAGCTCCTCGACGTAGTGCATCGTGAGCCTGCGCCGCGCGTCGGTCAGCAACGGGTGCGGCAGGGTCTCGGCCCCGCCATACCACCGCAGCAGGCGCGGCACGTCGACCACACCGTCATACATCTTGCGGCGCTCGGCACGCCAGTCGACGTCGTCCAGCAGGGTCCGCAGGACCGCGTCGCTGCCGAGCACCCAGCCGGGAAGATGGTCGATCCACGCGCCGCGGCTCAGCTCGTGTCGCACCACGCGCCCGGCGAGCAGCCCGAGCGACGGCTCGGCGGCGACGGCGGTGTCGAACATCGAGGGCTGGTACGCCAGGTCCATCATGCGATCACCGTACACCAATTCGAACACCCGTACGACCGAAAACACCCGTATCCTAAGAACGTGACGTCGATCGATGAAAACGCACGCAAGATCGACCGCGGGGGCACGGAGGTCGGCTGCCCGGTCGAGCGGGGCGCGGACGGGGTGTGGCGGGTGCGCGGCCACGCGGCCGGCCGGGCGGTGCTGCGTAGCACCGACACGCGGCAGGCCGGCCTCGGCGTGGAGACCGTGGAGAACCTGCCCGCGCGCATCCGCCGCCCGGTGCTCTACCGCGACGGCCCGGAGCATCGCGAGCACCGCCGCCAGACCGCGCGGTTCTTCACACCGCGCCGGGTCGACGAGCGCTACCGCGACCTCATGGTCCGCATCACCGAGACGCAGCTCGACGTCCTGCGCCGCGACGGCACCGCCGACCTGCCGACGCTGAGCTTCCGGCTCGCGATCGACGTCGCCGCCGCGGTGATCGGGCTGACCGAGAGCCGGCCGGGCATCGACGAGCGGCTGCAGCGGTTCTTCCCGGAGAAGTTCGGCCGCCCGGGGTTCACCAGCCTGACCGGCATCCGCTGGTTCTTCCGGCAGAACCTGCAGTTCCTCGGCATCTACCTCAAGGACGTGCGCCCCGCGGTGAAGGTCCGCCGTGAGCAGCGCCGCGACGACCTGATCTCGCACCTCATCGACGAGGGCTGCCGCGACGGCGAGATCCTGGGCGAGGTCATCACGTTCGCCGCCGCGGGGATGGTCACGACCCGCGAGTTCATCAACCTGGCCGCGTGGCACCTGTTCACCGATGACGAGCTCCGGCAGCGGTACCTGCGGGCGCCCGAGCCCGAGCGCTTCGCCGTCCTGCACGAGCTGCTGCGCCTGGAGCCCGTGGTCGGCAACCTCAAGCGCCGCACGACGGCCGAGCTGCTGGTCCCCGCGGGCGGCGAGGTCGTCGCGATCCCGGCCGGCGAGGTCGTCGACGTGGCGGTGAGCGCCACGAACCTCGACCCGGAGGCCGTCGGCGACCGCCCGGCCGAGGTGTGCCCGGCGCGTCCGGTGGCGCCGGGTGTCACGCCGATGGGCCTGTCGTTCGGCGACGGCCCGCACCGCTGCCCGGGTGCGCACGTCGCGATCCAGGAGACGGACATCTTCCTGACCAGGCTGTTCGCGCTGCCGGGCATCCGGATGGTGCGCCCGCCACGGATCTCGATGAAGCCGGACATCTCCGGCTTCGAGCTGCGGGACCTGACGGTGGCCGCCGACCGGAGCTAGCGCACCCCCGCGAGCGGCGGGGGTGCGGTGAGCGCGACCGCGGTCGGGTCCTCGATCATCCGCTCCACCACGACCCCGGCGCCGCCGCGGGCCGCCGCCGTGAAGCCGAGGTGTGACGCGACGAAGTGGCAGCGGGCCGCGGTGCTCGCGACGGCGAGCCTGGCCAGGTTGGCCTGTGCCGACGGGATGAGATGGTCGGCGAGCTCCGCGAAGTAGCCGCCGAGGACGATCACCCGCGGGTTGAACAGGTTGACCAGGATGGCGCCGCCGTGCCCGAGCCACTTGCCGACCTCGGCGACCGCCTCGGCGACGCCCCGGTCACCGGCGGCGAGGCGGCGCACGACCTCGGCGACCCGCTCCTCCGGGTCCGGGATCGGGCCCTGCTCCAGGCCGTAGGCGGCGTCGGGCGTGGCCCGCCGGACGAGCTCGGCGAGGCCGACCTTCGTCTCCCAGCAGCCGACCCGGCCGCAGCCGCACCGGTCGCCGCCCGGCTCGACCGGCAGGTGGCCGACCTCGCCGGAGAAGCCGTCGGCGCCGCGCAGCAGCCGGCCGTTGACGATCACCCCGCCGCCGACGCCGACCTCGCCGGTGAGGTAGACGAGGTCGTCGGTGCCGGCGGCGACGCCCCACGTGTACTCGGCGAGGGCCGCCAGGTTGGCGTCGTTGTCGACGCCGATCCACAGGTCGGGCGCGAGCCCGTGGGCGAGGCGGGTGGCGACGGGCACGTCCCGCCAGCCGAGGTTCGGCGCGAGGACGACGACGCCGCGGGCCACGTCGACGAGGCCGGGGACCGCGACGGTGAGCCCGACCGGGGTCACGCCCCGCCGGGTCAGCTCGGCGAGCGACCGCTGCGCGGCGACGGTCAGGTCGTCGAGGCAGCGCTCCACGTCGCGGCGCTTGGCGTCGAAGCTGACCCGCTTCTCGATGACCGTGCGGCCGGTGAGGTCGCTGCCGTGGACGGCGAGGTAGTCGACGTTGATCTCGATGCCGATGGCGCCGACGTCGGGGCTCAGCGCGATCCCGCGCCCGGGCCGGCCGGCGCTGCCGGAGTGCTCCACCCCGATCTCGCGCACCAGCCGGCGCGCCAGCAGCTCGTCGACGAGGCTGGACACGGTCGCCTTGTGCAAGCCGGTGGCCGACGCGATCGCCGCCCGGGACCGCGGGCCGTTGGTGCGGATGTGCCGCAGTGTCCGGCTCAGGTTGGCGCGGCGCAGGGCGAGCTGGTCGGTCGGCTCCGCGGCAGAGCCGGCACCGGCGCGCTCCTTGCTCACCATCGGCGTCCCTCCCCGCGCAGCGGCCATCGACGCGCCTGATTCGTCGGTCAGTCCGACGAATCAACCACGAAACCTCCCCGCAACACCAGACCCGTGGGCAACGAATAAGGAACGTTTCGAAGCTCGGCGCGCTGTCGATGCGCTTCACCTGCCCCGGTCGCGAACATGTGCGCAACTTCGAACGCAAGAACCGCACAGGAAGCGACAGAACCGAAGACCAGGATCTATCCGCAGGTGGCACGCCTGTCGATGCCGCAGGCCGCCGGAGCGTCCGGGGATTTTGGGCGACAACCGTTGACGGACCGGTGGCACGTCTGCAACATTTGGCCCAACGCAGTGCAAGATTCCTACAAGCGATCGCCAGACTTTCGCCACTCTCCGCAACTCGATCGCAGTGGGCCCGCCAGCCCGCCGCCGATCGCCCCACCCCGCCTACGGAGAGGCCACCACCGTGCTGTGGGTTCGTTACGGTATCGCGGCGCTCCCGGGTCGCGCGCCACCTGCGCAACCTCGCGCGACGACCCGACCCGGCATCGACCAGGTTGAACGTCGTTGCGCGCACGCGCGAGACCGCGCAGGCCCCCGGACCGTTCCGTGACCCTGTCCGTGACCCCGTCCGGGACCCGCCCGGGCTCGCTCCCGCCGACCCGGCCGGCACCGCACCGGCCAGCAGCCGTCCCGCAAGGAACCGGCGGCGCCTCCAAAAAGCAACAACTCCGAAAAGACTCGGACCCCACCGCCAAAGCCTCCGCACGATGCGTTCCCCGTCATCGCGGGTCGCAGGTCGAGTCGCCCTCCGCCAGACCGCTCCAACCCCGCATCCAACCCCGCAACAACACCCCGCTCGCAAGACGACACCGAAGGATCCCGATGAGGAAGAGGCACGTGACGCGAAGGGTGATCGCGGCGTTCGCCGTGGCCACCTTGGTCGCGCTGACGGCACAGACCCTGCCGGCGGAGGCGGCTGGAGGACCCAACCTCTCCAGCGGCCGCCCCGCCACGTCGAGCAGTAACAACGGCGCCAACGGCATCGGCAACATCAACGACGGCAACCAGGCCACGTACTGGGAGAGCGCCAACAACAGCTTCCCGCAGTGGGCGCAGATCGACCTCGGCACCGCGCGCAACATCGACCAGATCAAGCTGAAGCTGCCGAACGACACCGCCTGGCAGACCCGCACCCAGACGCTGGCGGTACAGGGCAGCCTCGACGGGTCGGGCTTCAGCACGATCGTCGGCTCGGTCGGCTACGTGTTCAACCCGGCCTCGCAGAACACGGTGACGATCAACTTCAACGCGACCAACACCCGGTACGTGCGGCTGAACATCACCGCCAACACCGGCTGGCCGGCCGCGCAGATCTCCGAGTTCGAGATCTACGGCGTCTCCACCTCCGGCACCAACCTGGCCGCCGGCAAGACGTTCTCCTCCAGCGCCAGCAACGGTCAGTTCGTCGCGGGCAACGCCGGCGACGGCGACCAGAACAGCTACTGGGAGGGCACGAACAACACCTTCCCGCAGTGGGTGCAGGCCGACCTGGGCGCCGCCGTGCCCGTCAACTCGGTCGTGCTGAAGCTGCCGGCCGGCTGGGGCTCACGCAGCCAGACGGTCACCGTGCAGGGCAGCACCAACGGCACCACCTTCAGCGACATCGTCGCCTCGGCGAGCTACTCGTTCGCGCCGGGCACCGGCAACACGGTGACCATCCCGTTCACCCAGACGACGACCCGCTACGTGCGGATCAGCATCTCGGCGAACACGGGCTGGACCGCGGCGCAGCTGTCCGAGCTGGAGGTCTACGGGCCGAGCACCGGTGACACGCAGGCGCCGACCGCGCCGGGCAACCTCGCCTACACCCAGCCGGCCAGCGGCCAGATCCGCCTCACCTGGACCGCCTCCACCGACAACGTCGGCGTCACCGGCTACGACATCTACGCCAACGGCACCCTGCGCAGCAGCGTCGCCGGCAACGTGCTCACCTACACCGACACCCAGCCGGACTCGGCGACGGTCTCCTACTACGTGAAGGCGCGTGACGCCGCCGGCAACCAGTCGCCGAACAGCAACACGGTGACCCGCACCGGCACGGCCCCGGACACCCAGGCGCCGACCGCGCCCGGGAACCTCGCCTACACCCAGCCGGCCAGCGGCCAGATCCGCCTCACCTGGACCGCCTCCACCGACAACGTCGGCGTCACCGGCTACGACATCTACGCCAACGGCACCCTGCGCAGCAGCGTCGCCGGCAACGTGCTCACCTACACCGACAGCCAGCCGGACTCGGCGACGGTCTCGTACTACGTGCAGGCCCGCGACGCCGCCGGCAACACCTCCGCGAACAGCAACACCGTCACGCGGACCGGCAGCAACCCGCCGGCCGGCACCAACGTCGCGGCCGGCAAGCCGATCGAGGCGAGCGGCTCGGTGTTCACGTTCGTGCCGAGCAACGCCAACGACAACGACCTGACGACCTACTGGGAGGGCGCGGCCGGCTTCCCGGCGACGCTCACCGTGAAGCTCGGCGCGAACCACACGATCACCCAGGTCGTGCTGAAGATCAACCCGTCCAGCGCGTGGGGCAGCCGCACCCAGAACATCCAGGTGCTCGGCCGTGAGCAGTCCGCGACCGGCTACACCAACCTGGTCAGCGCGGCGAACTACACGTTCAACCCGGCCTCGCAGAACACGGTCACCATCCCGGTCACCGCGACCACGTCCGACGTCCAGCTGAGGATCACCTCCAACACGGGCGCCCCGTCGGGCCAGATCGCGGAGTTCCAGGTCTTCGGCACCGCGGCGCCGAACCCCGACCTCCAGGTCACCGGCATCAGCGCGTCCCCGGCCTCGCCGGTGGAGACCGACTCGGTCAGCCTGACCGCGACGGTCCGCAACGCGGGCAACGCCGCGTCCGGCGCGACGAACGTGAACTTCTACCTCGCCACCGCGCAGGGCACCGTCCTCGCCGGCACCGCCAACGTCACCGGCCTGGCGGCCGGGGCGCAGGGCACGTTCACGGCGAACATCGGCACCCGCACCGCGGGCAGCTACACGGTGAGCGCGAAGGTCGACGAGTCCAACGCGGTCATCGAGCAGAACGAGGGCAACAACAGCTACACCAGCCCGACGACGCTGACCGTCCAGCCGGTGCAGAGCTCCGACCTGGTCGCCTCCCCGGTGTCCTGGTCGCCGAACAACCCGTCGGGCGGCAACACCGTCACCTTCCGGGTCGTCATCAAGAACCAGGGCACCCAGGCCTCGGCCGCCGGCGCCCACGGCGTCACGCTGACCGTGCGCAACGCGGCCGGCACGGCGGTGGCCAACCTCACCGGCTCCTACACCGGCACGATCGCCGCGGGCGCCAGCTCGCCGGTGATCACGCTCGGCACGTGGACGGCGGTCAACGGCAAGTACACGGTCCGCACCGTGATCGCCAACGACGGCAACGAGCTGCCGGTCAAGCAGGCCAACAACACCAGCGACAGCCCGCTGTTCGTCGGCCGCGGCGCGAACATGCCGTACGACATGTACGAGGCCGAGGACGGCACCGTCGGCAGCGGCGCTCAGGTCATCGGCCCGAACCGCGACATCGGCGACCCCGCCGGCGAGGCGTCCGGCCGCAAGGCCGTCACGCTGAACTCGACGGGCTCGTACGTGCAGTGGACGACCCGGGCGGACACCAACACGCTCGTCACCCGGTTCTCCATCCCGGACGGCACCAACTCCACGCTGAACATCTACGTCAACGGCACGTTCCACAAGGCGATCTCGCTGACGTCGAAGTACGCGTGGCTGTACGGCAACGAGGCGCAGCCGACCAACTCCCCCGGCAGCGGACCGCGGCACATCTACGACGAGGCCAACGTCATGCTGAACAGCACGGTGCCGGCCGGTAGCACGATCAAGCTGCAGAAGGACGCCGCCAACAGCGGCCCGTTCACGATCGACTTCATCAACCTCGAGCAGGTCTCCCAGGTCGCGAACCCGGACCCGGCGAAGTACATCGTGCCGGCCGGCTTCACCCAGCAGGACGTGCAGAACGCCTTCGACACCGCGCGGCAGAGCAGCACGGCCGTCGGCATCTACCTGCCCGCCGGCACCTACGAGACGACGGGCAAGTTCCAGGTCTACGGCAAGGCGATCCAGGTCGTCGGCGCCGGCCCCTGGTACACCAGGTTCCAGACACCGCAGGGCCAGCAGAACACCGACGCCGGCTTCCGGCTCGAAAGCTCGGCGAACGGCTCGTCGTTCAAGGGCATCGCGTTCTTCGGCAACTACATCGAGCGCATCGACGGCCCCGGCAAGGTCTGGGGCGAGCTGTCGAACATTCAGAACCTGACGATCGACAACGTCTGGGTCGAGCACACGGTCTGCATGTACTGGGGCGTGAAGAACAACAACATCACGATCACCAACAGCCGGATCCGCAACACGTTCGCGGACGCCATCAACTTCACCAACGACACGACCAACACGCACCTGAGCAACCTCGACGCACGAGGCACCGGTGACGACTCCTTCGCGCTGTTCTCGGCGACCGACGGCGGCGGCTCGGTGGGCAACCACGACAACCTGTGGGAGAACCTGACCTCGACGCTCACCTGGCGCGCGGCCGGTCTCGCGGTGTACGGCGGCTACAACAACACGTTCCGCAACCTCTACATCGCGGACACGTTGACGTACTCCGCCATCACCATCAGCTCGCTGAACTTCGGCTACCCGTTCGTCGGGTTCGGCCCCGGTTCGACGCCGACGATCATCCAGAACGCGTCCCTCGTCCGTGCGGGCGGCCACTTCTGGGGTGCTCAGGTGTTCGGCGCGATCTGGTGCTTCTCGGCCTCGAAGGAGTTCCGCGGCATCCGGGTGTCCGATGTGGACATCGTCGACCCGACGTATTCCGGCATCATGTTCCAGACGAAGTACGCCTCGCCGACGACCCCGGAGAACCCGGTCACTGACACCATCTTCACCAACATCTCCATCAGCGGCGCGCAGCGCAGCGGTGACCAGTTCAACGCCAAGTCCGGCATCGGTATCTGGGCCAACGAGATGCCCGAGGCCGGTCAGGGCCCGGCGGTCGGCTCGGCCACGTTCAACAACCTGACGTTCTCGAACAACGCCGAGAACATCCGCAACACCACGTCCACCTTCCAGATCATCATCAACCCGTAGCACCTGACGGGAAGGGCCGCCGGGAGCAACCTCCCGGCGGCCCTTTCATGTCCTCGACCGCACGTGGCGCAGCATCCGGTCATTTCGCGATCTTGCGTAGTCTCAAGATCCGGGAAGTCTCTCCCAGAATTCAGGATTCGAATACTACAGTTCGGGACATGGCTAGCAACGTCTACACCCACGGACACCACGAGTCGGTCCTGCGTTCACACCGCTGGCGCACCGCCGAGAACTCGGCGGCCTACCTGCTGCCGGTCCTGCGGCCCCACATGACGCTGCTCGACGTCGGCGCGGGTCCGGGAACGATCACCGCCGACTTTGCCGGCCGGGTCGGGCACGTGACCGCCCTCGAGGCGACCGCGGAGGCGCTCGACGTCACCCGGGGCGGCGCCGGGCACGCGGACAACGTCGACTTCGTCGTCGGCGACGTGCACGAGCTGCCGTTCCCCGACGAGACCTTCTGCGTCGTGCACGCCCACCAGGTGCTCCAGCACGTCGCCGACCCGGTCCGGGCGCTGCGCGAGATGCGCCGGGTCTGCAAGCCGGACGGCTACGTGGCGGTCCGCGACAGCGACTACTCGGCGTTCACCTGGTTCCCGCTGCTGCCGGAGCTCGACGACTGGCTGGCGCTGTACCAGCGGATGGCCCGCGCCAACGGCGGCGAGCCCGACGCGGGGCGCCGGTTGCTGTCGTGGGCCCGGCAGGCGGGCTTCGCCGAGGTCACCGCGACGTCGAGCACCTGGTGCTTCGCCGACGAGACGGACCGGGCGTGGTGGGGCGGCATGTGGGCGGACCGGGTCCGCTCGTCGGCGATGGCCGCGCAGGCCCTCGCGAGCGGCGTGGCCGCGGAGGAACTGGAGCGGCTCGCCGACGGCTGGCGCCGCTGGGCCGTCGACGGCGACGGCTGGCTGTCGATCCTGCACGGCGAGGTCCTGGCACGCCCCGCCACCCGGGCGTGATCGTCGCCGGCCGCCCGTGACACCATCGCGGCATGCTGCCCGCGGACCTGCACACGCACACCGAGTTCTCCTGGGACACGACGACCGGCGACATGGAGGGCTCCTGCGCGCGGGCGGTGGAGCTGGGGCTGCCGGCGATCGCGTTCACCGAGCACACCGACTTCATCTCCTGGACGGTCGACCCGGCGGTGCTGCCCGAGCGGCTCACGAAGCACATGGCGGACGAGACGCATCTCGTACCGCCGCCGCTCGACGTGGAGGGGTACCTCGCGGCGATCGAACGGTGCCGCGACAAGTACCCCGCCCTGAAGATCATCTCCGGGGTCGAGCTGGGCGAACCGCACTGGTTCGCCGGCGAGACCGCCGCGCTGCTCGCCGCGGCCCCGTTCGAGCGGGTGATCGGGTCCCTGCACTCGCTCACCGTGGACGGCCGCTACCGCCTGGTCGAGGACGAGTACCTGCTCCGCCCGGTGCCCGAGGTGCTGCGGGACTACTTCGCCGAGACGATCCGCCTCATCGAGACCTGCCCGTCGTTCGAGGCGCTGACGCACCTCGACTACCCGCTGCGGTACACCCCCGCGGGGTACACCTTCGCCGCCGTGGACTTCGAGGAAGAACTCCGGGCGGTCCTGCGGTCGCTGGCCGGCACCGGCCGCGCGCTGGAGGTCAACACGCGGCGCACCGTGGAGCCGCTGCTGCTGCGCTGGTGGCGCGAGGAGGGCGGCCGGGCGGTGAGCTTCGGCAGCGACGCGCACCGCCCCGACCTGGTGGCGGCGGGCTTCGCCGACGCGGCCGCGCTGGCCGAGTCGTTCGGCTTCGGCCCGGGCCGCCACCCGTGGGACCACTGGCTGGCCTGACGGGCGCTCCGGTCGAGCGCCGGGTCAGGCGTCGTCCTCCAGGTCGCCCTCCGTCTCGAGGTACACCTGGCGCAGGGCATCCAATGTGGACTCCTCGGGGTGTTCCCACAGGCCGCGGTCGGCGGCCTCCAGGAGGCGCTCCGTGATGCCGTGCAGCGCCCACGGGTTGGACTCGTCGAGGAACTTGCGGTTGTCCGGGTCGAAGACGTAGGACTCGGCCAGTTTCTCGTACATCCAGTCGGCGACGACCCCGGCGGTCGCGTCGAAGCCGAACAGGTAGTCGACCGTCGCCGCCAGCTCGAACGCGCCCTTGTAGCCGTGCCGGCGCATCGCCGCGAGCCAGCGCGGGTTGACCACCCGGGCGCGGAAGACCCGGGCGGTCTCCTCGCTGAGCGTGCGGGTCCGCACAGCGTCGGGGTTGGTGCTGTCGCCGACGTAGGCGGCCGGCGCCCGGCCGGTGAGGGCGCGGACCGTGGCGACCATGCCGCCGTGGTACTGGAAGTAGTCGTCGGAGTCGGCGATGTCGTGCTCGCGGGTGTCGGTGTTCTTCACCGCGACGGAGATCCGGCGGTACGCGCTCTCCATGTCACCGCGGGCCGGGAGCCCGTCGAGGTCGCGGCCGTAGGCGTGGCCGCCCCAGACGGCGTAGACCTCGGCGAGATCCTTGTCGTCGCGCCAGTTCCGGCTGTCGATGAGCGGCAGGATGCCCGCGCCGTAGGCGCCCGGCTTCGAGCCGAAGATGCGCAGCGCGGCCCGGCGCTCGTCGCCGTGCTCCGCGAGCGACGCCTGGACGTGGGCCCGCACATAATTGTCCTCCGGCGTCTCGTCGAGGCCGGCGGCGAGCCGCACGGCGTCGTCGAGCAGGGCCACCACGTGCGGGAACGCGTCGCGGAAGAAGCCGCTGATCCGCATCGTGACGTCGATGCGGGGCCGGCCCAGCTCGGCCAGGTCGATCGGGGTGAGGCCGACGATCCGGCGGGACGCGTCGTCCCACACCGGTCGCACACCCATCAGGGCGAGCGCCTCCGCGATGTCGTCGCCGGCGGTGCGCATCGCGCTCGTGCCCCACATCGACAGGCCGACGGAGCGCGGCCACTCGCCGTGGTCGGCGCGGTAGCGGGCGAGCAGCGAGTCGGCCATCGCCTGGCCGGTCTCCCAGGCGAGCCGGCTGGGGACGGCCTTCGGGTCGACGGAGTAGAAGTTGCGGCCGGTCGGCAGCACGTTGATCAGGCCGCGCAGCGGGGAGCCGCTCGGGCCGGCCGGGACGTAACCGCCGTCGAGGGCGTGCAGGACCATCGTGAGCTCGTCGGTGGTGCGGTCCAGCCGGGGCACGATCTCCTCGGCGGCGAACCGCAGCACCCGTACCACTTCCGGATTATCGGAAATGTCGGAGATGGCGGCGACGTCCCACCCGCGGGCTTCCATCGCGGAAACCAGGTCCCGCGCCCGCGCCTCGGCCTCGTCGGCCGAGAGCCGGTCGGGTGCGGACTCGTCGAAGCCCAGCGCCTCCCGCAGGCCGGGCAGCGCCGCGACCTGCCCGCCCCACATCTGCCGGGCGCGGAGCATGGCGAGGACCAGGTCGACGCGCGCCTCCCCGACCGGTGCCGCGCCGAGAACGTGCAGGCCGTCGCGGATCTGGACGTCCTTGACCTCGCAGAGCCAGCCGTCGACGTGGAGCAGGAAGTCGTCGAACTCGGCGTCGTGCGGGCGATCGGCGAGGCCGAGGTCGTGGTCGAGGCGGGCGGCCTGGATGAGCGTCCAGATCTGCGCGCGGATCGCGGGCAGCTTCGCCGGGTCGAGCGCGGCGATCGTCGCGTGCTCGTCGAGGAGCTGCTCGAGACGGGCGATGTCGCCGTAGCTGTCGGCGCGGGCCATCGGCGGGATCAGGTGGTCGACCAGCGTGGCGTGGGCGCGGCGCTTCGCCTGGGTGCCCTCGCCGGGGTCGTTGACGAGGAACGGGTAGATGAGCGGCAGGTTGCCCAGCGCCGCGTCGGCGCCGCAGGCCGCGGACATGCCGACGGTCTTGCCCGGCAGCCACTCGAGGTTGCCGTGCTTGCCGACGTGGACGACCGCGTGCGCGCCGAACTCGTCGGCCAGCCAGCGGTAGGCCGCCAGGTAGTGGTGACTCGGCGGGAGGTCCGGGTCGTGGTAGATGGCGACCGGGTTCTCGCCGAAGCCGCGCGGCGGCTGGACCATGACCACGATGTTGTCCTCGCGCAGCGCGGCGAGCACGATCTCACCGTCCGGGTCAGCCGACCGGTCGACGAAGAGCTCGCCGGGCGCCGGCCCCCAGTGCCGCTCGATCTCGGTGCGCAGCTCCTCCGGCAGCGTGCCGAACCAGGCGCGGTAGCGGGCCGCCGGGATGCGGATCGGGTTGCCCCGCAGCTGCTCCTCGGTCAGCCAGTCGACGTCCTGGCCGCCGGCGGCGATGAGCGAGTGGATCAGCCCGTCGCCGTCCTGCGGGAAGCGGTCGGCGCCGCGGTACCCCTGCCGGTGCATGGCGTCGAGGAGGCGGACCACGCTGGCCGGCGTGTCGAGGCCGACGGCGTTGCCGATGCGCGAGTGTTTCGTCGGGTACGCACTGAGCATGACCACGACCCGCCGCTCGCCGGGCGGCAGGTGGCGCAGCCGGGCGTGCGCGACGGCGATGCCGGCCACGCGGGCGGCGCGCTCCGGATCGGCGACGTAGACGGTGAGCCCGTCGGCGTCGATCTCCTTGAACGAGAACGGCACCGTGATGAGCCGCCCGTCGAACTCGGGGATGGCGACCTGGGTGGCGGTGTCGAGCGGGGACAGCCCGTCGCCGTTGCCCTCCCAGGACGCGCGGCTGCTCGTCAGGCACAGGCCCTGCAGGATCGGCACGTCGAGCGCGGCGAGGGCGCCGACGTCCCACGCCTCGTCCTCCCCGCCGGCCTGCGCGTCGGCGGGGCGGGTGCCGCCGGCGGCGAGCACGGTGACGACGAGCGCGTCGGCCCGCCGCAGCGTGTCGAGCAGATCCTGGGGTGCGGTGCGCAGCGACGACGCGAACACCGGCAGTGCCCGGCCGCCCTCCGCCTCGATCGCGTCGCACAGCGCCTCGACGAACGCCGTGTTCCCGGCGACGTGGTGGGCGCGGTAGTAGATGACCGCGACGGTCGGCCCCTCACCCGCGGCGGGCTCCCGGTCCAGCCGGCCCCACGCGGGGGTCTCGACCGGCGGCTCGAAGCCCTCGCCGGTCAGCAGGACCGTGTCGGAGAGGAAGCGGTGCAGCTCGGCGAGGTTGGCCGGGCCGCCGAAGGCCAGGTAGGCGTGGGCCTCGGCGGCGAGACCGGCGGGCACCGTGGAGTGGCGCATCAGCTCGGCGTCGGGCGCCTGCTCACCGCCCAGGACCACGACCGGCTTCGGCTGGGCGAGCAGCGCGTCGAGGCCTTCCTCCCAGTCGCGGTAGCCGCCCAGGATCCGCACCACGACGAGGTCGACGCCGTCGAGCAGCTCGGGCAGGTCCTCGACGGCGGTGCGGGCGGGGTTGGCCGGCCGGTAGGCGGCGCCGCTGGCACGCGCGCTGAGCAGGTCGGTGTCGGACGTCGACAACAGCAGGATCACGCCAGGGTCCTCCCTCGGGGTCCGCGCCCCAAGTCCGTGGATGGGTCGGCGCCGGAGAGTCTCCTGGCTCCCGGATCACCGCTCGCCCCCGGCCTTCCCGGGTCGGGACCCGGTGGCCGTCGTCGGAGGCTCACTCCCCGGTGACAGTGGCGGGACCGCGCCGGACTTCCACCGGCTTCCTCCACCCGTCGCCGTTACAGCACCGCCAACTCTCCTGGACGCGGCTCGCCCGCGTCAAGCGCAGGTAGTATCCGGCGCGTGCAGGCCGCCAGCAGACGTGACGCTCCCGACCGATGCCCCGGCGCCGTGCAGGTCCACGCGGCGGCCGACGGCGGCCTGGCGCGGGTGCGGCTGCCCGGCGGGCGGCTCACCGCGGCGCAGCTGGGCGTGCTGCGGTCCGCGGCAGCGGCGCTCGGCGACCCGGTGCTGGAGCTGACCTCGCGGGGAAACGTCCAGGTCAGGGCGCTGCGCGAGGGGGCGCCGCAGCGGCTCGCGGCGCTGCTGCACGAAGCGGGCCTGCTGCCGTCGGAGACCCACGAGCGGGTCCGCAACATCGTCGCCAGCCCGCTGGGCGGCCTCGACGGCGCTGGCGCCGACCTGCGCGAGCTGGTCCGCGAGTTCGACGCCGCCCTGTGCGCCACCCCGGAGCTGGCCGGGCTCCCGGGGCGGTTCCTGGTCACGATCGACGACGGCCGCGGCGACGTCACCGGGCTCGGCGGCGACGTCGGCCTGCACGGCGGCCGGCTGCTGCTCGCACAGGCGCCGACGCCCCTCCGCGGCGGTGCCGGCCTGCTGGTGAAGGCGGCACTCGCGTTCCTCGCCGAGCGGGCCGGGCAGGGCTCGGCGGCCTGGCGGCTGGCGGAGCTGGACGGCGGCCCGGCGCGGGTCGCGGCCCGGCTCGGCACCGAGGCCGGCCCGCGCCGCGCCGATCCGCCGCGGCCCACCCCGGTCGGGCTCATCCGGCAGGCCGACGGCACCGCCGCGATCGTCGTGGTCGCCCCGCTCGGGCTGCTCACCCCGGACCAGGCAGAAGCTCTGGCAGGGGTCGCGAACGAGATGATCGTCACGCCGTGGCGGACCGTCGTCCTGCCGCACGTACCGATGGATGAAGCTGACCTGGCGGTCGAGCGGCTGGCCGCCGCCGGGCTGGTCGCCGATCCCGCGTCGCCGTGGGCCGGCGTCACCGCCTGTGCCGGCCGGCCGGGCTGCGCCAAGGCGCTCGCCGACGTCCGCGCGGACGCCCGCGCCGCCGTCGCGGCCGGGTTCACGACCGGGTTCACGACCCGTGCCGGCGATGGTGCTCCGGAGGCGCCGCCGGTGCACTGGGTCGGTTGCGAGCGGCGCTGCGGCGCGCCGAGAGGAAGGCACGTGGAGATGCTGGCGACAGGGTCGGGATACCGGCGGGCCGAGCGGTGATGGAGTACGTCAAGGACGGCGCCGAGATCTACAAGCGCTCCTTCGCCACGATCCGTGCCGAGGCCGACCTGTCCGCGCTGCCCGCCGAGGTGGCGCAGGTGACCGTGCGCATGATCCACGCCTGCGGCATGGTCGACCTGCCGCAGGACGTCGCCTTCTCCCCCGGTGTGGTGTCGCGCGCCCGGCAGGCGCTGCGCGACGGCGCGCCGATCCTCTGCGACGCCGAGATGGTCGCCTCCGGGGTCACCCGGGCCCGCCTCCCCCGCAGCAACGAGGTGATCTGCACCCTGCGGGACCCGCGCGTGCCCGGCCTCGCCGCCGGCCTCGGCACCACCCGCAGCGCGGCGGCGCTGGACCTGTGGGGCGACCGGCTCGGCGGCGCCGTGGTCGCGATCGGCAACGCGCCGACCGCGCTGTTCCGCCTCCTCGAGCTGGTCGCCGCGGGCGCGCCCCGGCCGGCGGCGGTGCTCGGCATCCCGGTCGGTTTCATCGGCGCCGCCGAGTCGAAGGTGGCGCTCGCCGGGTCCGGCCTGGACCACCTGGTGGTGCACGGCCGCCGCGGCGGCAGCGCCATGGCGGCCGCCGCCGTCAACGCGATCGCGAGCGAGAAGGAATGACCACAGTGGACAACGCTGGCCGACCAGGGCGGCTGTTCGGCGTCGGCCTCGGCCCCGGCGACCCCGAGCTGATGACGGTCAAGGCCGCCCGGCTGATCTCGGCGGCCCCGGTCGTCGCATACCACAGCGCCCGCCACGGCCGCAGCATCGCCCGCTCGATCGCGGCGCCCTACCTGCGGGAGGGCCAGATCGAGGAGGCCCTCGTCTACCCGGTCACGACCGAGGACACCGCCGACTACCGGACGGTCATCGAGGAGCACTACGACGCCTGGGCCGCGCGCCTGGCCGCCCACCTCGACGCCGGGCGCGACGTGGTCGTGCTGTGCGAGGGCGACCCGCTGTTCTACGGCTCGTACATGCACATGCACAAGCGGTTGTCCCAGCGGTACCCGACGGAGGTCGTCCCCGGCGTCACGTCGGTGGCCGGCGCCGCCGCGGTGCTCGGCCGGCCGCTCGTCGAGCGCGACGAGGTGCTGACCGTGCTGCCGGGCACCCTGCCCGCCGACACCCTCGCCGAGCGGCTCGCCGCCACCGACTCGGCGGCGATCATGAAGCTGGGCCGGACCTTCGGCAAGGTCCGCGACGCGCTCGCGCGCACCGGCCGGCTCGACGAGGCGTGGTACGTCGAACGCGCCACCACCGACAAGGAGCGCGCCGTCCCGCTGGCCGACGTCGATCCGGCCACGGTGCCGTACTTCTCCCTCGCACTGCTGCCCAGCCGCGTCCACGACGAGACCGCCGCGGCCCTGCGGGAGGCGCCCCAGACCACGCCGCGCCCCGGACCCGCCGGCGAGGTGGTTGTCGTCGGGCTCGGCCCGGCCGGCCGTGACTGGCTGACCCCCGAGGCCCTCGCGGCCGTCGAGGCGGCCGACGACCTGGTCGGCTACGGCCCGTACCTCGACCGGGTGCCGGCCAACCCGCGCCAGCGCCGGCACGCCTCCGACAACCGGGTCGAGGCCGAGCGCGCCGAGTTCGCGCTGGCCCTCGCCAAGGACGGCCGCCGGGTCGCGGTCGTCTCGTCCGGCGACCCGGGTGTGTTCGCGATGGCCGCCGCCGTGCTGGAGGTCGCCGCCGAGCCGCGCTGGAAGGACGTCCCGGTCCGGGTGCTGCCCGGCCTCACCGCGGCCCAGGCCGTGGCCAGCCGCGTCGGCGCACCGCTGGGCCACGACTTCTGCGTGCTGTCCCTGTCCGACCGGCTCAAGCCGTGGGAGGTCATCGCCGCCCGCCTGGAGGCCGCCGCGAAGGCCGACCTGGTGATCGCGATCTACAACCCCGGCTCGAAGAGCCGCACCTGGCAGGTGGAGGCGGCCCGCGACCTGCTCCTCGCGCACCGCTCGCCGGACACGCCCGTGGTGCTGGGCCGCGACGTGGGCGGCTCGGGTGAGCGGGTGCACGTGGTGCGCCTGGCCGAGCTGCGACCCGGCGACGTGGACATGCGCACACTGCTCATCGTCGGCTCCTCGCAGACGCGGCTGCAGGACCGGGGCACCGGCACGCCGGTGGTGTGGACCCCGCGGCGGTACCCAGCCTGAACTCGTTCCCTCTTGAGCTCGTTCCCTCTTGAGCTCGCTCCCCCCGGGTTGCCGTCCGCCGCGCCGCGCGGTGAACTGGATCACATGAGTGTGATTCGGGTCGGTACGTCCTCCTGGGCCGATCGGGAACTGCTCACCTCGGGGTGGTATCCGCGCAGCGTCCGCACGCCGGCCGAGCGTCTCGCGTACTACGCCGGCCGCTTCGACCTCGTCGAGGCCGACACGAGCTACTACGCGATCCCGGCGCCGGAGACGACGGCGTCGTGGGCGCTCGCGACCCCGGACGGCTTCACCTTCGACGTCAAGGCGTTCGGCCTCTTCACCGGCCACCACGTCCGCGTGGCGACGCTGCCGAAGGACCTGCGCCCGCCGTCGGCGCCGCCGAACGGCACCGTGCGCCGTAGCGACCTGCCACCCGAGACCGTCGACGAGCTGTGGCAGCGTTTCCACGACGCCCTGGACCCGCTCGCGGTCGCCGGCCGGCTCGGCGTGATCCAGCTCGGCTTCCCGCAGTGGTTCGCGCACGGCGAGGCGGCGATGCGCCGGATCCTCGACACCGTCGAGCGCTGCCAGCCCCACCCCGCCGCGGTGGAGTTGCGCCACGGCTCGTGGTTCCAGGGCGACCGGGCCCTGAAGACCCTGCTCATGCTGCAGAGCGCCGGGGCGTCGTACGTCTGCGTCGACATGCCGCAGGGCCACCCGTCGTCGGTGCCCCCGCTGCTGGCGGTGACGGCGGAGCCGGCGGTCGTCCGGTTCCACGGCCACAGCCCCGACTGGGCGCGCGGCTCGAAGGAGGACAAGTTCCGCTACGCGTACTCGGAGCAGGAGCTGCGGAACTGGGCGGCCCGGCTGCGCCGGTTGTCGGAGGACGCGGACGAGGTCCACGTGCTCATGAACACCTGCTGCGCCGGCCAGGCCCAGCGCGACGGCGCCCGCCTGGCCGAACTGCTGGCCGACCAGCCGGCCCGCTCCCGCTGACCGGCCCCGCCCCGACCTGCCCCGCCCTGAGCAGCCCCGCCCTGAGCAGCCCCACCCTGAGCAGCCCGGTCAGGCTGCTCCGGCGCCGAGGAGGTGTTCCAGGGCGGCCTCCACCGTCGGGACCGTGACCGCGCCCGGCGGCAGTGGGGGGCGGTCGACCATGACGACCCGCAGGCCCAGGTCACGCGCGGCCGTGAGCTTCGCCACGGTCATCCCGCCGCCGCTGTCCTTCGTCACCAGGACCTCGATCGCATGGTCCCGCAACAGCGCCGTCTCACCCGCCACCGTGAACGGGCCGCGGTCGAGCAGCGTCGCCATCCTCGGCGGGGTCGGCGGCTCCGGCGGGTCGACGCTGCGCACCAGGAACCACGGCCGGGTCAGGTGGGCGAACGCCGACAGGCCCTGGCGGCCCGTCGTCAGGAACACCCGGTCCGCGCCGGCGACGGCGACGGCCGCCGCGGGCAGGTCCGGAACGCGGTGCCAGCGGTCGCCGGGCCGCTCCGTCCAGCCGGGACGGCGCAGGACCAGCAGTGGCACGCCGGTGGTGGCGGCCGCCTCGGCGGCGTTGCCGCTCATCCGGGCGGCGAACGGGTGTGTGGCGTCCACGACAATGTCGACACGCTCGGCGGTCAGGTAGGCGGCCAGCCCGGCCGCACCGCCGAAGCCGCCGACGCGGACCTCACCCGGCGGCAGCACCGGCTGCGTGACCCGGCCCGCGAGCGACGTGACGACCCGCAGCCCGGGCGGCAGCGCCGCGGCCAGCCGCCGCGCCTCACCCGTCCCGCCGAGGATGAGCACGGTCAGCACGCCGCAAAGACTAAGCCCCGCCCCGGCGAGCGCCGGGGCGGGGCCGTCATCCAGGAGAACGACTACTACGGGTAGTTGACCCAGTTGGCGACGTTCGTCGTGGAGTTCGACGGGCCGCCGGTGTTGTTGATGATGCGGGCGATCGTGCCCACGCCGCCGAGCGAGACGGTCACCATGTTGTGGAACTTGACGTTCGGGTTGTTGGGCACCTCGAACGAGTGGCCCAGCACCACGCTGCGGTTGGTGCTGAAGTAGCAGTAGCTGCCCAGGCCCCACGCCTCGTGGCTGGTGACGTTGTTGCCGACCTTGTAGGCGGCCCAGCCCTGCGCCCCGCCGCCGCTGGACCAGCTGGCCTGGTTCGGCACGTCGTAGGGGATCTCGTTCTGGTAGAAGTACGTGCGTCCGCCGTTGCCGTTCCAGATGGTCTGGAATTGCTGGTAGTGCTCGACGAACAACCCGTACATGGTGACGTCGTTGCCGTTGACGATCAGACCGTTCGCAGCCGTGTTGATGTTCCAGCCGACGGTGCCGCCGTTGCCGTGGTCGGCCCGCCAGATCCACATGTGGTCGCCGATCACGTTGTGGCTGTTGACCTGCAGGCTGACGGTGGCCTTGCCGGCGATGGAGCCGCCGATGCGGAAGAACACGTCGTGCAGCGACGTCGGGTTGGCGGCGTGGGAGGCGCTCGACCCGTTCGGGCCGACCTCCATGAGGACGGGTGAGTTGGTCGTGCCGGCGTCGAAGAGAATCCCGGCGACCTTCACCCCGTCGACATCGGCGACCCGCATCGCGACGATGCCGTTCTGCGGCACGAACGTCGCCAGGCCCAGGCCGAGCACGACGGTGTCCGGCCGGGTGATGTTGATCGTCTGGTTGAGGTTGTAGACGCCCGGCGTGACGAGCAGGTTCTTGCCGGAGGCGAGAGCGGCGTTGATGTTCGCGGCGTTGTCACCGGGCTTGACGATGTAGAACGTCGACAGCGACAGGGTCTGCCCGGCCGGGTTGCCGTTCGCCCACGTGGTGCCGGAGCTGTTGGTGCGCAGGGCCGGGACGAAGACGTTGAACGCGCCGGCGCCGTCGACGAACAGGTAAGGCTTCTCCCGCACGATCGGGGCCTGCCCGACCGTCGTGTAGGGCGGGTTCGGGAAGCTGTTCGCGGGGGCACCCTGGACGCCGACGAAGACCTGGTTCCAGTTGGAGCCGTTCCAGGAGCCGATCTGCGAGTTGCGGGTGATCCACTGCTGCTGCGACCCGGACTGGATCTGCCCGTCGACCTTCGTGTCGGACATCCAGCCGCCGGACGACCAGCCGCCGTCGGACAGCGCCAGGTTGCCGCGGACGTGCATCCGGCGGTACGGCGCGGCCTGCGACACCGACCACCGGTCGAGGCCGCCGGTCGGGTTGACGGCGAGACCTTCGGCGGAGCGCCAGAAGTTCTGGGTGGCGTTCTGCGAGCCGTCCGGCCACCAGTCGGCCTCGACGTGGACACGGCCGTTGATGACGGTCTGGCCGGGCGTGAGGCCGAGGCCGGCGACCTGCGTGAAGAAGCCGACGTTCGCGTCGACGTTGTAGGTGCCGGGCTTGAACAGCAGCGCGTAGCGCGCCTGCCCGAACTGGTTCGTCACCTGCTGGTTGAAGACCTGGTTCAGCCGGTTCTGGATCGTCGACTGCGGCGTCGACGGCTCGAAGATGGTGACGTTCGGGCCGAGGTCGGGGTTGTTCGGGTTCGTCGGCGGCTGGCTGGTCGGCGGCTGGCTGGTCGGCGGGTTGCTGCCACCGGGCAGGACCCACTGCTGGTTCGCGGCGGCGAAGCAGTCCCACAGGTGCAGCTTCGTGCCGTCGGCGGAGCTCGGACCGGCCGCGTCGAGGCACTTGCCGAGCGAACGCAGCGTGCCGTCGGACTGCTTCGACCACTGCTGGGCGGTCGTGCCGTTGCAGTCCCAGATCTGGATCTTCGTGCCGTTCGCGGTGGCGGCCGCGTTGACGTCCAGACACTTGCCGAGGGCGCGAATCGTGCCGTCGTCGGCGACGGTCCACTGCTGGGCGTTGCTGCCGTTGCAGGTGTACAGCTGCACCTGCGTGCCGTTGGCGCTGTTCGCGCCGGCGACGTCGACGCACTTGCCGCCGTAGCCGGTGATCTGGCCGACGGTGGCCGCCGACGCGGTGGTCATACTGACGATGCCGATGCCGGTGGCCACGAGGACGGTCGCCGTGACGGCGAGACCGATCCTCAGGCGTGGCAGCCGGCGGCGGGTGGTGGAGGGGGTCACTGCTGGTCCCTTCTGGGCGGCAGCCCGCGGGGACCCATGTCGGGGGCGGGTCCCGGGGCGGGCGGGAACCTAGATCTGTGAGGTTGCCTTACAGATCCACCGGAGGCTATTCCCACCCCGGGCCACAAGTCAATACGCGACTCGAATTAAGGTACTGGCCTGCTGATTTAAGGTTTTTGCCGGCACTCAGGCGAGGATCTGACCCGCCCCGCCCGCAGTCTCGTTGACCGCTTCCAGGTAAGCCTTCATGTCGGTGTCCTTCAGCCCACTGCCGGCCACGACGACGGTGTTGCCGACGACGAGCGTCGGATAGGCCTTGGCCTGGTCCTGGGCGTACGCCTTTGCCGCGTTCGCCGACTTGAACTCCACGTAGATGGCCTGCTGCCCGCGGTGCGGCAGCATGTCGCCCCGCTTCTTGTAGCAGTCGAACTGCTTAAAATTGGCGACCGCGGAACGGTACTTCGGGTCGACGCCCGTCGAGTTACCGTCCCACTGCCCGACCGGGCAGTCGGCATCCTTGGTGAACAGCTCGCCAGTCAGCTTGGCGACGGTCTGGTACTGCAACTGCCCGGCCTTGCCGGAGGAGCCGGCCTTCGCCGACCCGCTCGGCGCCGCACTGCCGGACTCGGAGGCGGCACCCGAGGCGGCCGCGGCCGCGGCGGGAGCGTCGGCCTTCTTGTCGTCACCGCAGGCGGCGGTGAACAGGAGCGTGGCGCAGGCGATGGAACCGGCGATCAGCAAACGCTTCATGAGAGGATTCGCTTTCATATGGTGGTACCGCGGGAGGCACGGGATCTCGGCTGGACGCGAGCAACGTATGCGCCCCGGCGTCCCGTTGAATCCCGGATGTATGCCACCCGACATCGAACGTGTCCCAGCTCACGAAAGCCCTTGCGCCGCGCCGTTTTCCGGACTGTCCGGACCCTTACGCCCGACTGGACAGCAGACGGTGCCGCACCATCACGCCGGGAACGCCGACGAGCAGGATCGACACCCTTCGCGCCGGACCCGCCTCCGCCCGAACAACTGCCGGAAGCTCCACAGTGGACACGGCGGCGAACTCCCCTAGGCAGCCGGCCGCAGCCGACCCCACACCATGACACCAGACCGACAACACAGCCAGCGACCAACAACACCGACCATCGACAGCGGCTGGTGGCACCACCGGCTGGCAGCAGCGGCCAGCGCCAGCGACCAGCGCCAGCGACCCACAGACCGACGAACCAGTGATCGACGATCATCATGAGCTGGCGACCAGTGACCGGGTGACTGGTGACGCGGTTGCGCCGAACCATGGCGACGACGCGAGGGAGCACCACGAACACCCTCCGCGACGCAACCACCGCAGTCGGTCGCCACGAGGCACGCCAACGCCCCACTGGCGCACAGTGCGACCAAATATCGGGACACCATCGACGAGCATCGAGGCGCGATCAGCCGACTTGGCATGATCGCGAAGACTTTGTGCTGCCTGGGCGACCACAAGTCTTCGCGATCATGAAAAATCACACTCATCGTCAGGCGTCGATGCACCAAGATGCCGGAAATGTCCCAACCGCCACTGCAGGTCGGCCTACGTAACCGGCACAACGGAGAGGCCGACGGGTCAGCACCCCCGAACGAGCACACACCGGCCGCACACACCGACCGAGCAAAATCTGCCGCACAGACCAGCCGAGCACACCAGCGCACAGACCAGCCACACAGACCAGCCGAGCAAGTCTGCCGCACAGACCAGTCGCACAGACCAGTCGCACAGACCAGCCGAGCAAACCAGCCACACACACCAGCCGAGCAGCCAGCTTCACACCAGCCGCGCACACCAGCCGCATACCCCAGCCACGGACACCAGCCACGCACCGGGCATCGTCGAGAACCGATCCAGGCGTCCATGACCCGCAGGCGTCCGTCGGTCGTCAGGTGCGCCCCGGCGACGCGCAGCGGGAAGGGAGAGTGCGCCCTGGCGACGCGCAGCGGGAAGGGAGAGTGCGCCCCGGCGACGCGCAGCGGGAAGGAGGGGCTAGCGCTCCGGGCGGCTGGCGCGGCGGAGGAGCTCGGCCATCGGGAGGGTCGCGGCGCCGAACGCCACGGCGTCCGGGCCCAGCTCGCACAGCTCTATGGAGACCTGGCCGAACGGGTGCTCCAGCGCCTGCTCGCCGGCCGCCGCGCGGATCTGCGGCAGCAGCCGGGTGCCCAGCGCCAAGCCGGCCCAGCCGCCCAGCACCACGCGCTCCGGGTTGAACAGGTTTACCAGGTTGCCGATACCCGCGCCCAGCATGCCGGCCGTCTCGGCCAGGATTCCGGTGGCGGCGGGCGTGTCGGCGGCGATCAGCGCGGCCACGTCGGCGAGCTCGTCGGCGGAGGCCGGGTGGGCGGGGTCCAGCTGACGGTACCGCTCCAGGATGCCCTCCGCGCCGACGTACGCCTCGAGGCAGCCTCGCGCGCCGCACCGGCACTGCCGGCCGCCGTAGACCACGGTCGTGTGGCCCCACTCGCCCGCGCTGCTGCTCGCGCCGCGGTACAGCGTGCCGTTGGTGATCACGGCCGCGCCGACGCCGGAGCCGACGAGGACGATGACCGCGTTGGCCGCGCCCCGCCCGGCGCCGAACCACATCTCGGCCTGGCCCTGCGTCTTCGCGCCGTTCTCGACGAACAGCGGCGCCGTGACGCCCCGGTCGCGCAGCAGCCCGTCGAACGATACGCCGCGCCAGCCGAGCGTCGGCGCGTACACCCGGACGGGGTCGGACTGCTCGACCGTGCCGGGCACCCCGATGCCGACGCCGAGGACCGTGGCCGGGTCGACGTCCTTGAGCACCGCGTCGATGCCCGCGACCAGTTGCCCGGCCACCGCCTCCGGGTCGGGCCGCGACGACGGCAGCGGCTCGTCGACCGTCGCCAGGCGGCGCATCGCCAGGTCGAACAGCTCAACCCTCACGCCGGTCTCGCCGACGTCCGCGCCGACGAGCCGGCCGTAGTCCGGGTCGACCCGCAACAGCACCCGCGGCCGCCCGCCGTCGGACTCGATCTGCCCGGCCTCGACGATCAGCCCCTCCTGCAGCAGCTCGGCGGTGACGCTGCTGGCGGTCGCGGCGCTCAGCCCGGTGATGCGGCTCAGGTCGTGGCGGCTGAGCGGGCCGCGGAAGAACAGCTCGGACAGCAGCGTGGACCGGTTGCGCCGCCGCATGTCGCGCGTTGTCGCCCGCTCGGCCTCGATGCGCACCACGACCGCCCTCCCCCTTGATCTGGGTGCGATCGTGTCACGCGAACCGGCATCACGTCGACACCGTGCGTCAGCACCCCGGTCAGCAGTCAGGTCAGCAGCCAGGTCAGCGGCGGCGCGCCCGCCGTACGGCGGCGACCGCCATCAGGGCCACGACCCCGGCGGCGCCGGCCAGCAGGACACCTCGCTGTCCGCGCTCCTCGGCCGGGGGCGGCGCGCTCGCCGGCTGTTGCGCCGGACGGGCGGTCTCCCGATGGAGGCCGTACTTCAGGATGCTCACCGGCCCCGGCTGGTCGGAGACGGTCAGGATGCTGTTGCCGTCGGGGCTGTACGCGACGGCCTCGCCCTGCGGCTCGTCGGGCAGCGGCGTGACCTTCGGCCGGCCGGTGGTGATGGCCTTGGCGACGTCGCCGCCGGTGACCTCGAACTCGTAGGCGTCGGAGTACGTGCGGACGACCGCCCGCGTGCCGTCGGGCGACACCGCCGCCCCGGTGATGAGCGCGCTGCCGAGGAAGCCGAGCGGGTTGTCGGTGCCGGTCCGGGTGGGCTGGAAGTGCCCGATCTCGGTGAGGTCGGCACCGGTGGTGTTGGCCGCGGTGTTGCCCGACGGCAGCGGCCCGTCGAGGCGGAACACCTCGCCGCCCGGCTCCTTGGTGACGATGACCGGCCGGCCCGCACCGTCGATGAGCAGCGCCTCGGCGTCGCGCGGCTGGCCGTCGGGGTACCGCAGGCGGTGGATCTCCGGGCGCTTCGCCCCGGGCTTGAGGGTCCACAGCGCGATCGTGCTGCGCCGCTTGCCGGAGCCGCCGGACAGCGGGCTGTTGTCGCCGATGTCGGCGACCCAGACGGTGCCGGTCCGGTCGATCGCCAGGTCCTCGGGGTCGCGGGCGGTCGTCGGGTAGCCGATCGAGCGGGTGACCGCACACGCGCTGTTCAGGAAGAACAGGCGGGTCCGGCGCGGGTCGGGGCTGGAGTCGTTCTCGACGAGGTAGCCGCCGGGGATCACCGCCATGCCGGACACCTCGGTCACGGCGGGGTCGGTGATGCGGCAGACCTGCTCCGGGCCCCGCTGCTCCTGAGCAAAGGCGGGAGCGGGAGCGGCCACAACACCGGCGACCACACCGACGACCAGACCGACGATCACCAGGAGCGCCGCCGCCGACCGCATGTCATCGAGTCTGGCAGACGGCACGTGGAGAACCGATTCCCAGCCGGGGGTTCACCCGGTTCGAGTGACCATACGTCGACCGAATGATTACCGAAAGCGTCGACACGCTGATGCAAACCAGCGGGTCGGGGCGGATTATGTGCCACATTTCGGACATGAAGACATGGGGGAACACAACCGCGACGCTGGGCATCGCCGCCCTGCTGATCGGGATCGCGGGGCCGGCGCCGGGCGCCGCCGCGCCTGCCCACGCCGCGCCCGAAGCCACGCCGGCCGCCACACAGACCGCCGCACAGACCGCCGCACAGACCGCCGCACAGACCGCCGCACCGGTCGTCGCACCGGTCGTCGTCGCGAGGTACACCTTCGACGCCACGACCACCGGCGGCACCGTCGTCGACGACTCCGGCCGTGGGCACACGCTCACCCCGTCGACCGCTCGCGGCGGCAAGGTACGGCTGGTGGAGCGGGCGCCCGGCCGGGCGGCGGCCTTCCCGGCCAAGTGCTCCGGGAAGAAGTGCCCGCACGCGGTGCTCCAGGCGCCGGACGCGCCGGACCTCAACCCCGGCACCGGCCCGATCCGCTTCGGCGCGACGATCAAGCTGAAGAAGCACCAGGCCGGCGCGGGTCAGAACATCGTCCAGAAGGGGTACTCGGCGTCGGGCAGCCAGTACAAGCTCCAGGTCGACGGCGCGGCGGGCCGCCCGAGCTGCGTGGTCGCCGACAACGTGGTCCGCGGTATCCACATCGCCCGGTCGGACATCGCCGTCACCGACGGCGCCTGGCACCGGCTCGAGTGCCGCCGGGCCGGCACGGCGCTGATCCTGCTGGTGGACGACGTGGTCCACGCGACAGCGACGATCCCGGCCACCCTGTCGGTGACGAACACGGTGCCGCTGAGCATCGGCGGCAAGGGCAACGGCGCCGACAACGACCAGTTCCACGGCAGCCTCGACGACGTCTGGATCGCCCTGGGCTGAGCGACCCCCGGAAGGCCCGCGACGGGACGGCCCCGTGCCCGCCGTCCCGTCGCAATTGGCTTGCGATGGAATGTAGTACAAGTGCTATGTTTCGTGGCATGGGTATGGTCATCGAGGTGTCCGGACTGCGCATGCGCTACGGGGACACTGACGTGTTGCGCGGCGTCGACCTGAACCTCGCCCGCGGTGAGGTGCTCGCGCTGCTCGGCCCCAACGGTGCCGGGAAGACGACCACCATCGAGATCCTCGAAGGGTTCCGCACCCGCTCCGGCGGTGATGTGCGGGTGCTCGGTGTCGACCCCGCCGACGGCGACGAGGCCTGGCACGCACGGCTCGGCATCGTCCTGCAGTCCTGGCGGGACCACGGCCGTTGGCGCGTGCGGGAACTGCTCGGCCATCTCGGGCGCTTCTACCGGCCGTATGGTCGCGAGCACTACGGCGTCGACGAGCTGCTGGGCCTCGTCGGCCTGACCGAGCAGGCCGACACCCGCCTGGCGGTGCTCTCCGGCGGGCAGCGGCGGCGGCTCGACGTCGCGATCGGCCTGATCGGCCGGCCGGAGCTGCTGTTCCTCGACGAGCCGACGGCCAGCTTCGACCCGCAGGCCCGGCAGGACTTCCACGGCCTGGTCCACCGGCTCGCCGACCTCGACGACACGACGATCCTGCTCACCACGCACGACCTCGACGAGGCGGAGAAGCTCGCCGACCGCATCGTCATCCTGGTCGACGGGCGGATCGTCGCCGACGGCAGCGCCGCGGAGCTGGCCCGCCGGGTGCCGCGGAAGGCGGAGATCCGGTTCAGCCGCGACGGCGAGCACTTCGTGCACTCCGCCGAGGACGCGACCCGCTACGTGCGGGAGCTGTTCCTGCAGTACGGCGACGAGATCGGCGACCTGGAGGTGCGCCGGGCGACGCTCGAGGACGTCTACCTGGAGATGGTGAAGCAGCACGAGAAGGTGAGCGCATGAACGCGGTCGGGGCGGGGCTGGAGCGGGGCTGGATCGAGTTCCGGCACAGGATCACCAGCCCCTGGGAGCTGTGGGGCGAGCTCTGGCCGTGGGTCATCGCGCTCGTCGTGATGTACACGCTGCGCGGCAAGACGGTGCCCGGCACCGACTTCTCGCTCGGCGCGCAGGCGGTGCCGGGCATCCTCGGCGTCATCGTCGTCTACACCGGGCTGCTCGGGCTGTCGCTGGCGCTGACGACCGAGCGGGAGGACGGCACGCTGCTGCGGATGAAGGCCGTGCCCAACGGCATGCTGGGTTATGTCGTCGGCAAGGTGGTCAGCCGGACCGGGGTGACGATCGCCTGCGTGATCCTCATGTTGGTGCCGTCGGTGCTGGTCTTCGACGGGCTGGCGGTGGGCCGCGCGTCGACCTGGGTGACGTTCGTGTGGGTGCTCGCACTGGGCCTGCTCGCACTGGTGCCGCTCGGCGCCGTGATCGGCGCGGTGTCCAGCGGGATGCAGAGCATCGGCCTGGTGTCGGTGCCGGTGATGGCGCTGCTGGCGATCTCCGGCATCTTCTACCCGATCACCGCCCTGCCGGAGTGGGTGCAGACGATCGCGCAGATCTTCCCGGTGTACTGGCTGGGCCTGGGCATGCGCTCCGCCCTCCTGCCGGACGCGCTGGCCACGGCGGAGATCGGCGACTCGTGGCGGCATGCGGAGACGGTCGGGGTGCTCGGCGCCTGGGCGGTCCTGGGCTTCCTGATCGCCCCGGTAGTGTTGCGACGCATGACACGGCGGGCGACGGGCACCACGGTGAAGCAGGCGAAGGTGGCGACGGATTCGGCATGAGCGAGACGATCCACAACCGGATCGCCATGCTGCGCGCCGAGCGGAAGGTCTCCCGGCGCGAGCTCGCCGACGCGCTGGGCGTCCACTACCAGACGGTGGGCTATCTCGAGCGCGGTGAGTACAGTCCCAGCCTCTACCTGGCCCTGCGCATCGCCGAATACTTCGAGGTCCCCGTCGAGGTCGTCTTCTCCACAAAACCCTTCCCGCGCCTGGGTGCCTAGCGCTTCCGCGTCGTCGAGTAGAGGTGGCTGTCGGGGAACTCCTCGGCGGTGAGGACCGGGCCGACGACGATGACCGCGGTGCGCCTGATACCGGCCTCACGGACCTGGTCGGCGATGCCGGCCAGGGTGCCGCGCAGGATCACCTCGTCGGGCCGGCTGGCCCGGGCCACCACGGCGACCGGGCACTCCGCGCCGTACCACGGCACCAGCTCGGCGGCGAGCACCTCGATCCGCTGCACCGCGAGGTGCAGCACCAGCGTCGCCCGGCTGGCGGCCAGGGTGGACAGTTCCTCGCCGGGCGGCATCGGGGTGGCGCGGGCCGCGGTCCGCGTCAGGACGACCGTCTGGGCGACACCCGGCACGGTCAGCTCGCGGCCCAGCGCGGCCGCGGCCGCCGCGAAGGCGGGCACACCCGGCACGATCTCGTAGGGGACGCCGGCCGCGTCGAGCCGCCGCAGCTGCTCGGCCATCGCGCTGAGGATCGACGGGTCGCCGGAGTGCAGCCGGGCCACGTCGAGGCCGGCGGCGTGCGCGGCGGTGAGCTCGGCGAGGATCTGGTCGAGGTCCAGGTTGGCCGTGTCGACGAGCCGCGCGCCGGGCGGGCAGTAGGCCAGCAGCTCCGCCGGCACGAGACTGCCCGCGTAGAGGCACACCGGGGACGCCGCGATCCGGTCCCGGCCGCGGACCGTGATGAGGTCCGCGGCGCCCGGCCCGGCGCCGATGAAGTACACCGTCATCGTGAAACCACCCACTGCGTCACCGGCAGCATCGGCCGCCATCCGAGGAACCCGCCGACGGGCGCGGCGCGGTTGACGGCGATGCGGGTCAGCTCGCCGCCGTGAGCCGCGTGGAGCTCGGCGACGAGCCGCTCCGACTCGACCGTGACCGCGTTGACGACGAGCCGCCCGCCGGGGCGCAGCGCGGCCCAGCACCGGTCGAACACGCCGGGGGCGGTGAACCCGCCGCCGACGAACACCGCGTCCGGCGTCGCGTCGGACGGGGCCAGGTCGTCGAGCGCCGCCGGCGCCGCGCCGACCACGACGGACAGTCCCGGCACGCCGAGCCGCGCCGCGTTTCCGGCGATCCGCCCGGCGCGCTCCGCCGACTGTTCGACGGCCACCGCGCGGCAGGACGGGTGCGCGCGCAGCCACTCGATCGCGATGCTGCCCGAGCCGGCGCCCACGTCCCACAGCAGCTCGCCGGGGCGCGGCCCGAGCCGGGCCAGGGTCACGGCGCGGATCTCGCGCTTCGTCAGCTGCCCGTCGCTGTCATACGTGCTGTCGTCGAGCCCCGGCACCAGCGGCACCCCGGCGGCACCGCGGCACGCCACGGCCACGACGTTCAGCGGTCCCGCCGCGCCGGGGTCGTGGTGGATCCGCTCGTCCGGCCCGCCCAGCGCCTCGAGGATCGTCACCTCGCTGTCCGCGAAGCCGCTGTCCTCCAGGACCTTCCAGACCTCGGCCGGCGTGCCGGACCCGGAGCTGAGGACGAGGACGCGGCGCCCGTCGTGCAGCACGCGCCGCAGCGCGTCGACGGACCGCCCGACGGCGCTCACGACCGAGACGTCGTCGACGGCCCAGCCGAGCCGTGCGCAGGCGAGCGAGACGGACGACGGGTGGGTGAGCACCCGCACGTTCCGGGCGCCGAGGAGCCGGACGAGGGTCGAGCCGATGCCGTAGTACATCGGGTCGCCGCTGGCCAGCACGCACACGGCGCGGTCGTGGACCTCGGCGAGCAGCCACGGCAGCGCGGGGACCAGCGGCGACGGCCACACGGTGCCGCGGTGCCGCAGGCCGGGCACCAGCTCGAGCTGCCGGCGGCCGCCGAAGACGACGTCGGCCGAGTCGACCGCCGCCCTGGCCTCGTCGGTGAGCCCGGCGAACCCGTCGGCCCCGATGCCGACCACGGTCACCGGGGGCGCGGCGGCGGCGACGGCGACGGTGGCCCCGCTGGAGGCCCGTTTCGGGGACAGCAGCACGGCCGGGCCGGGGGTCGCCAGCAGCGCCGCGGCCTCGGCCACGCTGCCGGTGCCGAGCGCGGCCGCCACCCGCGCCGACGGCGAGGGCACCCGGACCTCGGCGAGCCGCTGCGCGGGAAAGGTGACCACGTCCCAGCCGTGGCGGGCCGCCAGCTCGCCCGCGACCGCGGCCCGGTCGTCCACTGTGGACACGGTGGTCACCTCGGCCAGGTCGCCGGAGCCGGGCAGCGACTCGCGCAGGAGCGCGTCGAGCTCGTCCACGCCGGTCGCCGGGCGGGCGCCGATGCCGACCGTCAGGCGCATGACGCCACCAGCCGGTAGGCCAGTCCCGGCGCGCCGGCCCAGTGCAGGTGCAGGTAGGACGCATGCACGGAACCGGAGACGAAACCGTCGCGGGTGCCGGGCTGCCACGCCCAGGCGGGGGTCGTGCCGGCGGGCGGGGTGACGGCGGTGCGGTGGAACTCGTGGCCGCTGACCCGCGTGCCGGCCGGGGCGAGGACGCTGTCGGCGACGGCGACCGCGTCGCGGTAGCCGAGCGTGAGCCGCGGCGTCATCACCGCCTCGGCGTCGAGGATCCCGCACATCGGCCGCCCGTCGAGGGAGCGGCACAGCCACAGCAGCCCGGCGCACTCGGCCGCGATCGGGCCGCCGGCCGCGGCGAGCCGGGCCACGGCGTCGCGGAGCGGTGCGTTGGCGGCGAGCTGTTCGGCGTACACCTCGGGGAAACCCCCGCCGACGACCAGCGCCCGCGTGCCGTCCGGCAGCCGCTCGTCCCGCAGCGGGTCGACGGTGACGACCTCGGCGCCGGCGGCGGCGAGCAGCTCGACCGTCTCCGCATACCCGAACGAGAACGCGGCCCCGCCCGCGACGGCGACGACCGGGCGCCCGGGCACGGGTGCGGCGGTCTCGGGCGACCACGGCTCGGCGGCGAACGGCATCGCACCCCGGGCGACGGCCAGCACCGCGTCGAGGTCGACACTGCCGGCGACCAGGGCGGACAGCGCGTCGACCGACGCGGTCGCCTCGGCCGCCCGCTCGACGACCGGGACCAGCCCGAGGTGCCGGGACGGCGCGGCGACGGCGTCGTGGCGGCGCAGCACGCCGAGGACGGGCGTGCCGACCTCCGCGCAGGCGTCCCGCAGGATCTGCTCGTGCCGGTCGGAGCCGACCCGGTTGAGAACCACGCCGGCGATGTGGAGGCCGTCGCCGAAGGACCGGAAACCGTGGATCACCGCGGCGATCGACCGGGCCTGCGCCGTGGCGTCGACGACGAGGACGACGGGCGCGGCGAGCAGGCGCGCGACGTGCGCGGTGGAGCCGAACTCGCCCCACCCGGTGCGGCCGTCGAACAGCCCCATCACCCCTTCGACGACGGCGAGGTCGGCACCCGCCGAGCCGTGGGCGAACAGCGGCCCGATGCGCTCCTCCCCCACCAGCACCGGGTCGAGGTTGCGGCCGGGCCGGCCGGCGGCGAGCGCGTGGTAGCCGGGGTCGATGTAGTCGGGGCCGACCTTGAACGGTGCGACCGTGAGCCCGCGCGCGGCGAACGCGGCGAGCAGCCCGGTCGCGACGGTGGTCTTGCCGTGCCCGGAGGCGGGTGCCGCGATGACGAGACGGGCTACCAAGCTGTGCCTACCATTCGATGCCCTGCTGGCCCTTCCGGCCGGCATCCATGGGGTGCTTCACCTTCGTCATGTCGGTGACCAGGTCGGCGATCTCGACCAGGTCCGGGTGCGCGTCGCGGCCGGTGACGACGACGTGCTGGTTGCCGGGCCGGTCGCGCAGCGTCGCGACGACGTCGGCGATGTCGACCCAGCCCCACTTGATCGGATACGTGAACTCGTCGAGCACGTAGAACCGGTACGCCTCCTCGGCGAGGTCGCGCTTGATCTGCGCCCAGCCCTCGGCGGCCTCGGCGGCGTGGTCGCGCTCGGTGCCGGGGCGCTGGATCCAGGACCAGCCCTCGCCCATCTTGTGCCAGACGACGGGACCGCCCTTGCCGGTCTCGCCGAGCGCCTTGAGCGCCGTCTCCTCGCCGACCCGCCACTTCGGGCTCTTCACGAACTGGAACACGGCGATCGACCAGCCGGCGCTCCAGGCGCGCAGCGCCATGCCGAACGCGGCCGTCGACTTGCCCTTGCCCTGTCCGGTGTTGACGGCGAGGACGTGCTGGCGGCGCCGCTGCCGCGTGGTGAGCCCGTCGTCGGGGACGTGTTCGACCTTGCCCTGGGGCATGTCCGATCAGCTCCTGTCCTGCAGCGCGGCCAGTGGGATGCACGAGGCGTCGAGTGCCCGGGCCAGGCGCTGGGCCAGGCCGAGGCGGATCGGGCCGGACTCGCAGTCGACCACGACCGTGGCGACCCCGGCGAGCAGCGGCGCGACGGTCAGCGGGTCGGGACCGTCGGTCGCCCGGCCGTCGGTGACCACGACGAGCAGTGCGCGGCGGCGGGCGTCGCGCCGCCGCTCGCCGTGGAGCGTGTGGGCGGCCTGCCGCAGCCCGGCCGCGAGCGGCGTGCGCCCGCCGGTGCGCAGCTCCGCCAGGCGCAGGACGCCGACCTCGTGGCTCGCGGTCGGCTCGAGGACCGTCGTGGCCTGCCTGCCCCGGAAAGTGATCATGCCGACCTTGTCCCGCCGCTGGTACGCGTCGCGGAGCAGCGACAGCACGGCCGTCTTCACCACGCTCATCCGCTGCCGCGCCGCCATCGACCCCGAGGCGTCCACGACGAACAGCACCAGGTTGGCCTCCCGGCCGACCTTCACCGCCTCGCGCACGTCGTCGGGCGTGACCGCGCGGGCTCCGCGCAGTGCCGCCGCCCGCACCGTGTCCGGCAGGTGGAGAGCGACGATCTTGCCGCCGAGCGGGCGGCGCGAGCGGACGACCCGGCCGTGCCGGGAGACGGCCGGGGAGCGCCGCCCGGCGTGCGAGCCGGGCTGCCGGTTCGCCCGCCCGGCGACGGTGAGGAGCCGGGGCCGGTACGGCACGCCGGCGAACGCCGCCGCCGACGGCGCCTGCACGGCGTCACCGGCGCCTTCGGATCCCCCGGTGTCCGCGGGCGGGCGCCCCGGACCGTTGTTGCTCGCGGCGGGACCGGCGTCGCGCGGACCCGGATCCCGGCCCCTGCCGTCCGGGCCGTCACCCGGGCCGCCACCCGGGCCATCACCCGGGCCATCACCCGGGTCACCGTCCGAGCCACCGTCCGAGCCGCCCGCCGGGCCGCCCGCCGGGCCGCCGGAAGGGTCGGTGTCCGGGCCCGCGTCGGGGCCGCCGTCGGCCGGGGGTTCCTCGTCGGGCGCCTCCTGCTCGAGGATCTCCTCCAGGCGCTCGAGGTCGGCGCCGGGCGGGTCGAGCGGATCCCGCCGCCGCCGGTGCGGCAGCGCCAGCCGGGCCGCGTCGCGCACGTCCGCGCGGGTCACCGCGGGCCGCCCGTGCCACGCCGCGAGCGCCACCGCGGTCCGCGCCACGACGATGTCCGCCCGCAGGCCGTCGACCCGATACGCGAGGCAGATCCGCGCGATCCGGTCCAGCTCCCCGTCGGGCAGCGCCACCCCGGGCAGCAGGGCGCGGGCGGTGACGATCCGGGCGGCGAGCCCGGCGTCGTCCTCGGCGAAACGCGCCGCGAAGCCCGCCGGGTCGGCCTCGTAGGCGAGCCTGCGCCGCACCACCTCCGCGCGCGGCGCCGCCTCCTGCGGGGCGCTCACGCCGACGACGAGCCCGAACCGGTCGACCAGTTGCGGCCGGGGCTCCCCCTCCTCCGGGTTCATGGTGCCGACGAGCAGGAACCGCGCCGCGTGCTTCACCGACACCCCGTCGCGCTCGACGTGGGCGCGGCCCATCGCGGCGGCGTCGAGGAGCAGGTCGACGAGGTGGTCGGGGAGCAGGTTGACCTCGTCGACATACAGGACGCCGCGGTGCGCCGCCGCGAGAAGGCCCGGCTCATACGCCTTGACCCCCTCGGCCAGGGCGCGCTGCAGGTCGAGCGTGCCGACGACCCGGTCCTCGGTGGCGCCGACCGGCAGCTCGACGAGGGCGGACCGGCGGTGGGTGCTGCAGCCGGGCGCGTCCAGGGCGTGCGGCCCGTCGGGGCACTCCGGGTCGGGCGCCGCCGGGTCGCAGGCGAAGCGGCAGCCGGTCACCACCGCGACCTCGGGCAGCAGGGCGGCCAGGGCCCGCACGACGGTCGACTTGGCGGTGCCCTTCTCGCCCCGGACGAGGACGCCGCCGATCGCCGGTGAGACGGCGGTGAGCAGGAGCGCCAGGCGCAGGTCGGCGAGGCCGACCACGGCCGAGAACGGATACGGCGGGGTCACGACACATCCCTTCGGCGGGTCCGCGCCCGCAAGGTGCTGGCTGAACAAGCGGCCGGAGTCTCCTGACTCCCGGATCGCCGCCGTCCCCCGGCCTTCCGGCTTGTTACGGCCGTGGCCCGTGCGCTGGAGGACGACTCCCCGGTCACAGTGGCGGGACCGTCCCGGATTTCCACCGGTGTTCCTCCGCGTACCGCTCGCAGGTCATCGTGTCCCACGCGCCCCGGGACAGTCAACGTGACCCCGTCGAGCGTGACCCGATCGACAGTACGCGCTCACACCGCGCTCACACCGGCTCACATCGCCCTGTGCCCCGCCGATCGGCAGGGTATGGTGCGGCGCTGGTGGGGCTGGGACGCCGGCGCGCAGGCGGCGCTGAGCCTCCTGCTCGTGGTCGTGTCGCTGGTCGCCGCCACCCCGCTCCGCCTGCCCCCACCGGCCCCGGAGACCTCCGTGGCCCCGCCGGGCACCCGGGCCATGTGGCTGTGGGAGCGGGAGCAGCCCGCACCGGTCGTCGCCTGGGCCACCGCCAACGGCGTCCGGGCGATCTTCGTGTACTACGACCCGCGCGCCGACGCCGCCGAACTGGCCCGCCTGCGGCAGCTGCGCGCGCTGTGCGACGAGGCCGGTGTCACACTCGACGCCCTCGGCGGCGAGCCGACCTGGACGACCGACCACACCGCCGCGCTGACCTGGGCGCGGGCCGCCGCCGCGACCGGGCTCTTCCGCCGCCTGCACCTCGACGTGGAGCCCTACCTCCTGCCGTCGTGGCAGTCGCTGGTACCGCGGTTCCTCGCCCTCCTGGACGCGGTCCGGGCGGCGACGGACCTGCCGCTGGAGGTGGACGTGCCGTTCTGGCTCCCGACGATCACGGTGCCCGCGCCCGCAACAGAGGGCGGCACGCTCGCCGACGCCGTGCTGGAGCGGGTCGACGCCGTCACGGTGATGAGCTACCGCACCACCGCCACCGGCGAGAACTCGATGCTCGGCGTCGCCGGTGACCTGCTCGACCGGGCCGCGGAGGCGGCGAAGCCGGCCCGCCTGGCGGCGGAGACCCAGCCGCTCGGGGACTGCGCGTACTGCAGCTTCCACGGCACCTCCGGCGACCGGCTGCGCCGCACGCTCGCCGAGGTGGACGTGGCCGCGCAGCGCTACCCGGCGTTCGCGGGAATCGCGGTGCACCGGTACGACACCTGGACGGCGCTCGCCGGGTAGCTCAAGCCCGGGCGCCGGGCGCCGATCAGCGGGGGGAAGCAGCAGCACGGAATCCACGGAAGCCCCAGCATCCCCGGACAGACAGGACCTCTCCCCATGCGCCGTTCAGCCTCCATCGCCCTCGCCTGCGCCGCAGGTGCCGCGGTGATCCTGCCGGCCGCCGCGCCGGCGAGCGCGGCCGCCCGGACCTCGGGCTCGTCGTTCCGGTCCTCGCCCCGATGCTGCCCGGCCAGACCGGCTGGGTCAGCACCATGTGGGCGGCGACCGGCGACGTCTGCGACGTCAGGATCACCGCCGGCGGGACCGGCGTGGCCGTGACCTACCCGACGAACACCAGGACGTACACGTCGCTGGCGAAGGGCGACTCGCTCGCCGGGGGCCGCCTCGACTACGCCGCCTTCAACGTGTCGCTGAACCCCACAACCGTGATCTCGCTGGTACCGCTGCAGCTGACCTACTCGTACGTCGCGAAGAACGACGGCGCGACGGGCTGCGTCGGCACCAAGCGCACCGGCACCGCCACGGCGACCCTCCCCGTCGTCTCGGCGACCGGCGACGCCGTCGTGCAGAAGACCACCACGGTCACCGTGCAGAAGAGCACCCCGGTCTGGACCCAGCTGGTCTTCCAGGCCCGCAAGCCGGGCGTCGGCGACCTGCGGGTCACCGTCAGCGGCGGCCCCCAGGGCCTTGTCGTCAGCTACCCGGGCGACCGCGCCTACACCAGCCCGAACAACGCCGCCGGCCTGACCGTGGGCACGGACGACTTCGTCGCGGTCAGGTTCGACGCGACCGGCGTCGCCGCCGGCACCTACAAGCTGACGGTCAAGCAGGCGTACGGCACCACGACCGACACCAACGAGCTGACGCTCGTCGTGACGTGACAAGTGACGTGACCAGCGGCGTGACAAGTGGCATGACAGATCCGGAGGTCCCGCGATGATCCGCTCCCGTTCCCTGCTCGTGCTCGCCGGCCTCGCGCTCGCCGGCCTCGCGCTCGTCGCCGGTACGGCCGGCTGCGGCGACGCACCGGACTCCACGAAGGCCCGGATGGCCACGCCGTCGGTCGCGCCGGTCTCGGCCTCGGCGTCGGCACCGCTGACGCCGGAGCGGCGGGAGGCGCTGTTCCTCGCCGCGACGGCCGCGCACCTGTGCTCGGTGCAGTCGCGGGTCTACACCGACCCGTCGGCGATGGCCTCGGCGTACGCGTCGCAGCCGGTCTACCAGGACCTGACGGCCGAGCAGGTCACCGAGTTCCAGCAGCGGATCGTCAGCGAGCCGGCCTTCGCCGACCGGCTCACGCGGCAGATCCAGCAGACCTGCGGCACCCCGAAGTAGGGCGGCCGCCCGAGGCTGTCCAGGGCCGTCCGGGGCACGTTCAGCCCCGGGCGGCGGCCTTCCGGCGTTGTTTCACCACCTTGACCGGCTCGCGGCGGGCGGCGGCACCGACCATGAGCGCGATCCCGGCGATGACCAGGGCCGGGATCAGCCAGTCGGTGAGCACGAACGGCGTCGGCGGTGCGGCGGACTGCTGGCCACCCGGCTGCGGGACGGCCGGCGCGGCGGTCGGGCCGGCGGTCGGTGCGGCACCGGGCGCGGCGTGGTCCTTCTCGAGCGCCGCGGTCAGGGCGTCGGGCGGGCCGTTGGTCGGCGCGGTCCAGCCCGCCGGCGGCGGGGTCACCGGGCCGCCGTAAGTGAACCGGAGCGTGCCCTTGACCGCCTCGCCGTCGGAGGCGACCGACTGGTACGCGGCGACGTAGACGCCCTGCTCAGGCCAGTGCGAGACGGTGACCAGGGCGGGGAAGCCGGTGTTGTAGACCTTCGGCTCGAACTTGCCGTCGACGAGGAAGTACTCCTGCACGGGCTTGTCGAGCCGCTTCGGCTCGCCGTTGCGCCAGCCGGCGTCGACCCGCGTGCCCGACGGCGCGGTCACCGTGAACCAGGCGAACGAGGCCGGCTGCTCCGTGAAGTACAGCCTCAGGTCGCTCTTGGGCTCTTTGACGGTGCTGTCGGCGACCGGGTCGGACATGGCGAGCTGCCCGTGTGCCGACACCGGGGCCGCTGGACCGAGCACGGCCAGCGCGGCGACGAGCACCGGCACCGCCACCCGGGCAGCAATGACGCGGACCGATCGCATCGGCACATGATGCCGGGTTCCCCGGGGAGCGACAAGCGGCTAAATTCACAGCCCTGACAAACCCGCCGCCCCGGGAGACTCTCCGTGCCGACACCCCGCACCGCTCGCACCGCCCCGATCCCACTGGCCGTCCCGATCCCACTGGCCGTCCTGACGGCGCTGGCCCTCACGCTCGGTGGCTGCGGCGACAATCCGGCCCCGGCGCCGCAGCCCTCCACCACCGCCGCCGCCACCGCCGCTGCCACCACCGCGACAGCCGCCGGATCCGGCGCGTCCTCCCCCGCCGCCGGTGCCGCGTCCGGTGCCACCTCGGCCGCGGCCTCCCCCGTCGCGGAGCCCGACCGGACCGTCGTGGTCACGGTCGCGAAGCGGAAGGTCAGCCCGCCGGCGAGCCGCGTCGAGGTCACCAAGGGCAGCCTGGTGCGGATCACCGTCACCTCCGACGTCGCCGACGAGGTGCACGTCCACGGCTACGACCGGTCGGTGCGGCTCAGCCCCGGCGTCGCCGGCTCGCTCGACCTGCGCGCCGACCGGACCGGCCTGTTCGAGGTCGAGACGCACGAAACCCACCTGGTGCTGTTCCAGCTCGTGGTGCGCTGAGTGAACGCCATGGACGTCTTGGCCCACGGTGTGGGCGGGCGGCAGGACCTGCCGCTGACGCTGAGCCAGCTGGTGATCGGCGCGGCCGCCGCCCTCGTCGTCTCGTTCGTCGTGCTCGGCATCGCGTGGCGCGAGCCGCGGCTCGACCCGGCCGCCGGCCGGCCGGTGCCCGGTGCGCTGGCCCGCGTGGTGGACGCCCCCGCCACGACCTGGGTGCTGCGGATCGTGGGGCTGGCCTTCGCGGCGGTACTGGTGTGGTCGTTCACCCGCCCCGACGACACCGACAACCCGGCCGCCGGGCTGGTCTACGTCCTCTTCTGGGTCGGGCTGGTCCCGCTGTCGCTGCTGCTCGGCCCGGTCTGGCGACGCCTCAACCCGCTGCGGACGCTCACGCTCTGGGTCCGGCCCCGGCGGGAACTGCCGGCCGGGCTGGGCTACTGGCCGGCGGCCGCGGGCCTGTTCGCGTTCGCCTGGCTGGAGCTCGTCGCGCCCGAGCGCGCCACGCTGCCGGTGCTGCTGGCCTGGCTCGGCACGTACGCCATCGTGATGCTCGTCGCCGCCGGCGTCTACGGACCGGGCTGGTTCACGAAGGGCGACGCGTTCGAGGTGCTCAGCGACCTGGTCGGCCGGCTGGCGGTGATCGGCCGCCGGCCCGACGGGACCCTCGTGTGGCGCAACCCGCTCGACGGCATCACCGGCCTGCGCGGCGCGCCCGGCCTGGTCGCGGTCGTCGTGGTGCTGCTCGGTGCGACGTTCTTCGACGCGCTGACCGGCGCGCTGTTCTGGCTGCGGTTCGTCCAGGAGAGCGGGCTGCCGCCCGTGGTCACCGGCACCGGCGGGCTACTCGCCGTGACCGGGCTCGTCGCGCTCGCGTACACGGCCGCCACCCGCGCGGCCGGCCGCCGGGGCCGCGCCTCGGCGGAGCGGACGCCGGGCGAGCTGGCGCACTCGATCGTGCCGATCGCCGTCGGCTACACCGTGGCGCACTACTGGTCGCTGTTCATCCTGGAGGGCCAGCGGACCGTCGCCCTGGTCGCCGGGGAGCCGGATTTTGCGGTGTACTCCGGGGTCGTCACACCGACCGGGGTCGCCAACCTCCAGGTGACGACGATCGTCCTGGGGCACCTCGTCGGCACGGTGCTCGCCCACGACCGGGCCCTGCGCCTGTTCCCGCGGGCCCGGGCGGTCACCGGCCAGGTGCCGCTGCTCGGGCTGATGGTGGCCTACACGGTGACCGGACTGCTGCTGCTGTTCACCGGCTGAGGTGGTGGGCGGCATCGGGGGGAGGGGGCCGCCCACCAAGCTCAGCGGTGCTGCATCTCTACGGTCATCATCTCTATGGTCATCGGCGCCGGGCTACGGCCCGGCCGGCCGAGGTGGTGGTTCGAGGATCTCGGTGATCCCTTCAGGTGGTGCTGAGGACAGCATCGACGAACCCACTTGGCGTCCACTTGGCGCGGACTTGCGGCGCGGTGTCGTCCGCACGACAGCCGCACAACGGCCGCACGGCTGCGACAGCTCCCGGCCTGACGCCGCCGGGCGAGCGGCTGCGTGAGGTCCTCGCCGCGGTGGTGATCGTCGGCTGAGGTGATCAGCCTGAGGTGATCAGTCTGAGGTCATCGTCAGGCTGCCGACGCCTCGAGCATGAGGCGTTCGGCGGCGGCCTCCCGCACCTCGGAGGTCTCGATCGGGTCGTCGCGGAGGTAGGTCAGGCGGGGTTTCGTCCGGGCGTCGGCCGGCACCTGCCGGACGGCGAGCAGCCGGACGTCGGGCTCGCAGTCCCACAGCCCCTCGGTCAGGGCGCCGGCGCACTCCTCGGGCTCCAGCGCCAGGCGGGCCCGCAGGTAGGAGGCGCGCTCGTAGGAGTGCGGGCTGAACCACAGGCGGCGGATCCGGGGCAGGGCGGCCCGCGCGGGCTCGCCGCCGATGCGGACCAGGCCGTCGATCAGCCGGTCGTAGCCGCACAGGTCGTCGGGGCGGCGGTCCAGCCAGTCCAGCCCGGCCAGCAGGGCCGGGCCGTCGGATTCGTCGCCGTGCCGGGCGAGGACGGTGAGGGCGAGCCAGTACCGGCTGGAGCCGGGCTCGGTCACCCAGGCCCGGGCAGCTGGCACGGCGTCCGGACCGGGACCGGGGGCGTCGTGCTGGTAGGTGTCGGCTTGCGCGGCGTCGTGCGAGCGGGTGGCGCGGAGGCGCTCGTCCCGCCCGGTCCAGTCGGTCCAGGGCAGGCCCGTCCACCGCAGGTCGTGGCCGTCGGCGGTGCCGAGCCGGTCCATCGCCACCGGGAGGAGGTCGTCCCACCAGTTCGCCGGCCAGTTCCGGGCGATGGCCTCGAGGGCGCCGGACCAGTTGGGGCCGATCTGCACGTACCGCCGCAGACTCCCGATCACCTCGTCGGCCTCGGCCCTGCCCAGGGCGGTGAGGACCTCCAGGACGTGCGTGAACTCGTTGTTCTCGTCGTCGGCGGTGTAGAGCCGCGACACGAGCGGGCCGACCGGCAGGCCGAGGTCGCGGACGAGACGGGCGAGGTAGGTGCCGCGCTCGTCGCAGGCCCAGAGCCAGCGGTGGTCGCGGCGGATGCACGCGTTCACCAGGTCGGGGGCGGCGGGGTCGAACCTGGCCCGGAACGCGCCGCGGCCGAGGCCGCGTTGCAGCGCACCGGCGCGGGTGCGGGTCGGCAGGTAGTGCCACTCGTCGGGGTCGGGCTCGGAGCCGATCGTCCTGCCGGTGCCGTCTGGGTTCATGGGATCGCAGTCTCCTTCATCGCCGCCGCCGAGCGCTGCTCATATTTCGGTCCGAAATCGGTTGACAACCGTCCGTCGTCATGAGGTCCGCGCTGTTGGGCTTCACGGTTCTTCTGGCTCACGTTTTTCTTCTGGCTCACGCCGAACGCCGGCCAGCTCTCGCTGGCCGGCGTTCATAGCGCATCGGCACCGCATCCGGAGGAACGGGTCAGGCGCTCGAGTCCGAGATCTCGTTGTCGCTCATGAAGCCCGTGCTGGTGAGGAAGTTCTCAAGCCGCGACGTGATGCTGTCGATCTCGGCGACCTCCGCGGTCTCGCCCGCCGAGAAGCCGGCGGAGCCGCCCTCCTCGCCGTAGGCGGCGAAGGTGTGCTCCCGCTCGATCTCGGTGTGCTCGTAGCGCGTGTACTCGGTGATCTCGTAGTGGTTGCCGGCCGCATCGGTGTACTCGATGTGGCGGATGTTCTCGAACTCCTCGTGCTCGTAGCTCTGGTGCTCCTGCTCGAGGATGCCGTACTGCGACTGGTAGTCGTGCTCGCTGCCGCTCTCGACGTGGGCCTCGGCCAGGCTGCCGTGGCCTTCGCTCATCTCGATCTCGCCGTACTCGCTCATGGGGGTGGTCCCTTCGGATGCGTATTCGTGGTGGTGCGCTGCTGTCATTCACGGTACGGGCGGGCGGGACGGGCAAAATCCCGGAAACGTGCCAGGCCGGTATCCCCCGTTAGGCCCCCTCAGCGGCGACGACTAGTACGCGATGACGGGCGCGGCGGTGTGACTGGTCGGCACGGTGTGGGTGACACAGACCGCACCGGCGCCGTCGCCGTCCAGCCAGTGGAGCAGGAAACCGGCCGGTTCGTCGACGAAGCCGACCGGCCGGCCCTCGCGCATCCCGAGGTCGACCTGCCGGTACGTGCTGGGCGCGACGGTCAGCGTCGTCCCGGCGAACCCGGCGGTGACGACCCGGTGCAGGTGCCCGGCGAGGACCCGGACGACGTTCGGGTGCCGGGCGACGACCCCGGCGAGGGCGTCCCCGTCGACCAGCCGGATCTCGTCCATCCCCGGGATGCCGACCCGGACCGGCGGGTGGTGCAGGCCGACGAAGACCGGCACACCGGACCGCTCGGCGAGCGTCCGGTCGAGCCAGTCGAGCTGCTCGGCGCCGAGCCGCCCGCCGTCGGCGAGCTCCGGCGCGAGCGAGTCGAGGACGACGACCGAGAACCCGGGGTGGTCGGCGACGTGGGTGGTCGCGGACAGCCCGAGCGTCGTCAGGAGCGGTTCGCGGCGGTCGTGGTTGCCGGCCGCGAGGTGGACCGGGATCGGGTAGTGGTCGAGGATCTGCCGGAACGCCGCGTACTCACCGACCTCGCCCCGGTCGGCGAGGTCGCCGGTGATGACGACGCAGTCGGGCCGCGGCTCGAGGGCGAGGACCCTGGTGAGGGCCCGGTAGAGCCCGGCGGCCGGCTCGGCGGCGAGGGGTCCGGTCGTGATGTGCGGATCGCTGAGGTGGGCAATGAGCGCCATGGACCTATTCTTGCGGTGCCGGCTCTTTGCGGTGCCGGCTCTTGTCGGCGGCAGCTCTCGCGGTGCCGGCGACGGCGGATCAGCGGCCCAGGCCGGCCTCGCGGGCCCGCACGATGGCCTCGGCGCGGTCGGCGACCTGCAGCTTGGCGAAGACGTTCGACACGTTGTTGCGGACCGTCTTCTGGGACAGGAACAGGGCCTGGGCGATCTGCGCGTTGGAGCGGCCGGCGGCGAGCAGGTCGAGGATCTCCCGTTCGCGGGCCGTGAGCTCGGGAAACGCGGTCGTCGCGGTCGGCGGACCGGCGGCGAAGAACTCGGCGATGCGCCGGGCCAGGGTCGCGCCGAACACCGCGCCGCCGGAGGCGACGGTGTTGATGGCCCGCACGATCTCCTCCTGCTCGGCGCCCTTCACCAGGTAGCCGCGGGCACCGGCGCGGACCGCGGTGAAGACGGTGCCGTCGTCCTCGGACATGGTCAGCACGACGACCCCGACCGAGGGCGCCTCGGCGGCGAGCCGCCGGGTCGCCTCGATGCCGTTGAGCCCGGGCATCTGCACGTCCATCACCACGACGTCGGGCAGCAACTCCACGGCCAGCTCGACCGCCTCGACGCCGGTGGCGGCGGTCCCGACCACGTCGATGCCGCCGACGGAGCCCAGCAGCATGGCCAGGCCGTCACGGAAGATCGGGTGGTCGTCCGCCACCACGACCCGCACGACGTCGTCAGCCAATGCGCACCTCCGCTGCCTGGGCCGCTCCCGGCCGGGCTCCTCCGGTGCGGGTCCCGCCGGTGTGTGCCCCTCCGGCCTGGGCCCCAGAGCTTAGCGGCAGATGGGCCCGCACGACGGTGCCGCCCGCGGGCGGGCACTCGATCTCGCACCGGCCGCCGAGCTCGGCCGCGCGTTCGCGCAGCGACACGAGCCCGACCCCGGCCGGGATGCCGGCCGGGATGCCCACGCCGTCGTCGGCGACCTCGACGACGAGGGTGTGGTCGCCGCGGCGGAACCGGACGGTGCAGGTGGTGGCGTTCGCGTGTTTTGTCACGTTGGTCAGTGCCTCGGACGCGATCCGGTACGCCGCGACCTCAACGGCGGCCGGCAGGTCGGCGAGGTCGGCCGCCTCGACCCGGGTCGCCATGGCCGGGGTGCGCAGCCGCTCGGCGAGCTGCCCGACGGCGCCGGCGAGGCCGACGTCGTCGAGGGCCGGCGGACGGAGGTCGTGGACGAGCCGGCGCACGTCGGCGAGTGCGGTCGCGACGTCCTCGCGGGCCTGGCGGAGCATCCCGTCGGCGCGCGCGGCCGCGTCACCGTTACCGCGCAGCAGGTTGCGGGCGGTGTCGATGCGCAGCGCCACGCCGCCGAGCGCCGGGCCGAGGCCGTCGTGGAGGTCGCGGCGGACCCGGCGGCGCTCCTCCTCCCGGGCACCGACGAGGCGTTCGCGGCTGCGCTGGAGCTCCGCGGCGAGGTAGCTGGAGCGGGCCGCGGCCGCCGCCTGCCGGACCACGTCGGCGAGGAGCTGCTCGTCCTTCGGCGACAGGACGGTGCGCGGGTCACCGGCGGCGAGGATGAGCCGGCCGACGGTCTCGTCGCGGTACGTGATCGGCAGCATCTGCGTCTCCGGCGGCGCCACGCCGTGCTCGGCGAGCAGCGTGCCCCCGGTGCGGTACACCTCAACGGCGACGTACGGCGACCGGAACGCCTCGGCGACACTGCGCGCCACGGCGAGCAACTGGTCCTCGGGGCTGTCGGAGCGCTCCAGCTGCTCGGCGAGGCCCGAGACGACGCGGTACGGGTCGTGCCGCTGCCCCAGCACCACACGCTGGACGAGCAGCCACAGCCGGTTGCGCAGCGGCCCGTACACGAGCAGCACGACGAGCAGCCCGACCAGCGCCACGCCCTGGCCGGGCCGGTCCACGCCCGGCAACGCCGCGACGAGGGCCAGGACGGCGGCGTCGACGCCGACGACGATCGTGGCGAGCGCACCGTAGAGGACGGTGCCGCCGAGCAGCCGGTCGATGTCGAACAGCCGGGGCCGCAGCACGCCGACGGCGATCGCGAACCCGGTGACCGCGATGGCGACGAACAGCCCGGCGCCGCTCACGGACGTCGGCAGCAGCAGCACGGAGAGCATGACGAGCACGTCGACCACGCCGGCCCACACCAGCCAGCGCATGCGGGTCCGCTCGAGGCCGGTCGCCCGCCGGTACCGCCGGAAGACCACGGCGAACGGGACGAGCAGGCTGAGCGGCAGGGCCGCGTAGCCGACCCGGAGCAGGACGGTCCACGCGGTGTCGGGCAGCGGCAGCGACAGCAGGTCGATCGAGAGGCGGCCGGCGACGGCGGGATCCGGGTCCTGGGCCTCGACGCTCGCGATCCGCTCCGGGACGAACAGCAGCGTCACCGGCAGGATCGCGGTCGCGCCGATGCTGCCGAACACCGCCCAGCGCCAGCGGCCGGTGGGCAGCTTCCCGTCCGGGTAGAAGACGAGCAGCAGCGGCAGCGAGAACAGCAGGCCGGCGCCGACCCGCTGGTACAGCCAGTACGAGAGGTGCGTGCCGGGCAGCATCGGGTCCTGGGTCGTGGAGTAGACGACCCAGGAGACGGCGGTTCCGTCGACCGCCCAGTGCAGGCCGGTGACGCAGAGGATCCACGAGACCGGGTTGCGCGGCGCCCTGCGCACGAGCAGACCGCCGGGGACGGCGAGCGCGAGCCCCGCGAGGCCGGAGACCCAGCCCGGCTCCAGGCCGTCGGTGGCCCGGTAGGCGGCGTCGACCATGAGCTCGAGGACGACGGACGCGACCGTCGCGGCGATCGTGAGGACCACCAGCACGTCGCCGACCAGCGTCGACACCTTGAAGCGGGACACGCAGTCATGGTGCCAGCCGTCGTGTCCCCCGAGGCAGAGGACGCGTGTCCCGTCCGGCCCGGGACACGGTTGGGGACGGCGGCCGGGGCGCGCGGCCCTGCCGCCCGGGTCGCGGTTCCCCGGAAGCTCTACGGCATACCCGGACAGCGACGAGCTGGCCGTACGACATAGAGCCCCTCCTCGAAGGAACGAACTGCCATGACGATCCGCACCGGACCCATCCCCGCCCGCACCGACCTTCCCTCCGGCACCCCGGCCGTCCCGGGCATCTCCGCCGCCCGGACGCGGGCCCTCGGGCTGGCGCTCACAGCCGGCACCCTGTCCTGGACGGCGGCGATCTTCACGGTCGGCACCAACCCCACGGACTCGCTCGGCATGACCGTCACCGACCTCGGCGGCGGCCTGTTCCAGCTCGGCATCTTCGCGCTGCTGGCGGTGCAGCTGCGCACCCGGGCCACCGGTACCTCGAAGGCGGCCCGGTGGATGCTCTACGTCGAGCACGTGCTGCTGGCCGTCGCCACGGTCTGGAGCTTCCTGCACGCGGTGCCGTCGCTGCGCGACGCGGCCTGGCTGGTCCCGATGGACGTCTTCTGGCCGCTGTCGATGCTGGGCATGTTCGTGATCGGCCTGAAGATCCTGTTCACCGGCCGCTGGCAGGGCCTCGCGCGGGTCTGGCCGACGGTCGCCGAGAGCTGGGCCGTCATCACGGTCCCGACGTTCATCATCTTCGGTGAGCCGCTGTCGGACTGGATCGGCGGCGGGCACCTGGTCATCGGTTACGCGACGCTCGGCGTGATCCTGGCGCTGCGCCCGCAGCTCGTCGGTGCCCGCCCGTGAGCTGGGCGGGCCCGACCCGATAGGTGAACCCCTCCCCCGTCGAGCTCCCTCGTCCGGCTCATCCAGGCGCCGTCTTCGCTACGCGAAGGCGGCGCCTGTCGCGTCCAGCGCCTCACGCACGACGTCGCCCAGCGGGGTCCCGGCCGGGCGGTCGAGCCAGGCCTGCACGGCGACCCGGATGGCGGCGAGGAAGGCCGCGGCGGTCAGTCGGGCCCGCATCGGGTCGGTGACGCCGCGGGCGGTGAGCTCGGCCGTCAGGTCGTCCTCGAGGGCGCTGTACGTGCTGGCCTGCTGCGCGGCGAGCGTGGGGTGCCGGCGCACCAGGCGGACCTGGGTGACCCACTTCGGGTCGCGGGCGCCGAGCCGGCGGTCCAGCTCCAGGGCGGCCGCGGTCAGCGCGATCCACGGCGTCTCGGTGGCCGGCCGGGCGCGCACGGCATCGAGCAGCAGTTGCATGCGCAGCCGGTCGCCGTGGAGGAGCGCCTCCTCCTTGCTGGCGAAGTAGTTGGAGAACGTCCGGCGGGACACGTCGGCCGCGTCGGCGATGGCCTCGACGGTGACCCGCTCCGGGCCGTGCTCGACCGCAAGCGCCACGGCGGCCTCGTGGAGGGCCTGCCGGGTGGCGGACTTCTTACGTTCCCGCAGGCCGGTGCTCACGGCCTTCATCGTACCCGGGGCGCTGTTAGCTACTTCTCACTGGGCAAACTTGCGCAATGGGAACGAATTTTGGATGCTTGTACCAGGCAAGTATTTGTCGCTTGCCACTCGTATCTGTCGCTTGCCGCTCAGGCCCAGCCGATGGAGGACTTCTTTGGAGACCGCCGTCGCCCCGCTCCGGGAGGAGCTGCGCGAGCTGCTGAAGGTGGTGCGCCTCGTCAAGCAGCGGCAACAGCACGGCCGCGTCCCGCTCGGGGCGATCGGCATGCTCGGCGCGATCGAGCGCCTCGCCGGCGGCTGCCACCTCAAGGAGCTCGCCGCGACCTGCGCCCTCGACCAGTCGACCACCAGCCGTGCGGTCAGCGCGTTTGTGCAGGCCGGGCTCGTGCGCCGGGTCGCCGACCCGAACGACGGGCGGGCCAGCTTCCTCGAGCTGACCGACGAGGGCCGGACGGCCCTGCGGGAGTCGAACGAGTGGTACGACGCCCTGCTCGCCGATGCGCTGCGCGACTGGACCCGCACCGACATCGAACTCTTCGGCGCACTGCTGCGCCGCTTCGCACAATCCCTGCTGACGGAGGCAAACCGATGAGTCAACCGCACGCCGCGGCCGCGGCGGGCCCTGCTGTGGCGCATTCCGAGGAGCCGATGAACCATCGGCAGATCCTCGAGGCGCTGAGCGGCCTGCTGCTCGTGCTCTTCGTGGCGATGGTGAGCTCCACCATCGTCTCGACCGCCCTGCCGAAGATCATCGGCGCGCTGAACGGCACGCAGAGCCAGTACACCTGGGTGGTCACCGCCACCCTTCTCACCGCGACCGCCTCCACCCCGATCTGGGGCAAGCTCGCCGACCTCTACAACAAGAAGCTCCTGGTCCAGATCTCGATCGCGATCTTCGTGGTCGGTTCGATGCTCAGCGGCCTGGCCCAGAACGCGGGCGAGCTCATCGCCGCCCGGGCGTTCCAGGGCATCGGCGTCGGCGGCCTCCAGGCGCTCGTCCAGGTCGTGATCGCCGCGATGATCCCGCCGCGGGAGCGCGGCCGGTACAACGGCTACCTCGGCGGCGTCATGGCCGTCGCCACCGTCGGCGGCCCGCTGCTCGGCGGCCTCATCGTCGACACCTCGTGGCTCGGCTGGCGCTGGTGCTTCTTCGTCGGCGTCCCGATCGCGATCCTCGCGCTGGTGGTCCTCCAGAAGACGCTGCACCTGGTCACCATCCGCCGCGACAACGTGAAGATCGACTACCTGGGCGCGTCCCTCATCGCTGCCGGCGTCAGCGTGCTGCTCATCTGGGTGTCGTTCGTCGACGACTCGTTCGCGTGGCTGTCGTGGCAGACGCTCGCCATGGTCGCCGCCGGCGTGGTCCTGCTCGCCCTCGCCGTCTGGGTCGAGTCCCGGGCCAAGGAGCCGGTCGTGCCGCTGGACATCGTGGTCGAGCGCACCACCGCCCTGTCGATCCTCGGCAGCCTCGCGGTCGGCATGGCCATGTTCGGCGGCGCGGTCTTCCTCGGCCAGTACTTCCAGATCGGCCGCGGCTACTCGCCCACCGAGGCGGGCCTGCTCACCATCCCGATGATGGTCGGCGTCCTGGCCTCCTCGATCGTGGCCGGCCGGCTCATCACGAAGACCGGCAGGATCAAGCCGTACATCGTGGCGGGCACGATCGTCCTGGTCGCCGGCTTCGGTGTCCTGTCGACCATCGACCACGAGACGTCGCTGTACTTCGTCGGCGGCGGCATGCTGCTCGTCGGCGTCGGCGTCGGCATGTCGATGCAGAACCTCGTCCTCGCCGTGCAGAACACCGTCCGGCTCAAGGACATCGGCGCGGCGAGCTCCACGGTCGCGTTCTTCCGCTCCCTCGGCGGCACGATCGGCGTCTCGGTGCTCGGCGCCGTCCTGGCCCGCCGGGTCACCGACAACATCACGCACTCCATGGCCGCGGCCGGCGTGCAGGCCCCGGCCGGCGGCGACACCAGCAACCTCAACCTCAGCGCGCTCCCGGCGGCGATGCAGCACATCGTCCGCGCCGCGTACGGCGACGCGACCGGCCACATCTTCCTCATCTCGGCCGGCATCGCCGTGATCGGCGTGATCGCCGCGCTGCTCATGCGGCCCGCGGCCCTGCGCACCACGCTGGACCTGGCGAAGCCCGCCGACGCCCCGGGCGCGGAGCCCGTCGACGGGGCCGTGCTGACGAACCGCTGACCTGACTCCAGGTCCCGTCCGCCGGGCGGGGCGGCCACCCTCCGGCCGCCCCGCCCTCGCCGTCTGCCGGGCCCCCGGCTGTACCCCTTCTGAGTGAAGGACGCTCGGGGCCGTCACCGCCACCGGCCGGCCTCGTTACCGGGTCAGCTAGGTATCCCCCGACCCGGCGACCGACGGACGGACCCCACGATGAGACCGGCAAGTGGCGCACACGGATCACCCGGTCGTCGGCTCATGGCGTCGGCGCCGCTGACCCTCATCGCCGCGGCGGCGGTCGTGCTCGCCGGACTCACCGCCGGACTCGCCGCCGGACTCGGCGCATCCGCCGCGGTACTGCTCGCGGCCGCCGCGACCGCGGCACTGCACGCGTTCTGGCTGGTCCGGATCTCCGTCATGGCGTGCCGCGAGCGCATGGTGCCGTCCGCCGCCGTCGGCGCCGGTGCGCTCGGCCTCGGCGTCCTCGCCGCCGGGGTCTGTGCCGCCGCGCCCGGCCTGGCGCCCGGCGTCGCGCCGTTCGCCGGCACGGCCCTCGTCGCCGGCCTGCTGATCCTGCCCGGCGTGACCGCCGGCGGCCCGGGCGCCGCCGCCCGTCGCGGGTTCGACGGGGTCTGCGTGGCGCTGTGGCAGTACCTCACGCTGGTCGTGCTGGTGCTGGAGGTGGACGGCGAGTCCAGCCCCGCCGTGTTCGTCACCTGCCTGCTCGCCGTCGTCGGCCTCACCGTCGCCGTGGTGAGCGGCGTGCGGGCGCCGTACCCCCGCGGGGCCGCCGTCACCACCGCCGCCGGCGTCGCGCTGCTCGTCCTCGGCCTGGCCGTGCTGCCGCTGCTCCCCTCCTCCCCGCATCAGCGCGCCCCGTGGCTGCTCGCCGCCGGTGGGCTGCTCGTCCTCGGCTCGGTGCTGGTCCGGGCCGGTGCCTGCCGGTCCGTGTGGACCGCCATGACCCCGACGGGCACGGCCCGCGTCGGCGCGGCGCAGCCGGAGCGGCTGGTGGCCGACGGCACGCTCATCGGGGACCCGCTGCTCGTCGCGCCGGTGCTCGCCGGGGCCGCGGCGGTGCTCTACTCGCTCGTCACCCGGGGACGCATCGGGCCGGCCGCCCTGGTGGTCGGGCTCGTGGCCGTCCTCGCGGTCGTGCTCCGCGAACTGCTCGACGCGGTCACGGTACGGCGGTTCAGCGGCCAGCTGTCCACGCCGTACCCCGTGCCCGGCACGGTGCTGCGGCCGTCCGCCGGGGTCGGGCCGGCCCCGGTGAGCGGTGGCCCCGAGGAGACGCTGCGGCGGGCCACGCTCGAGCAGCACCTGCCGCACGCCGTCGAGCGCGGCGAGCTCGACCTCGCGTACCACCCCGTCTACGACCTCGTCGAGGGCCACCCCATCGGGGTCGAGGCGCTGCTGCGCTGGCGGCACCCGCGGCTCGGCACGATCCCGCCGCGGGAGACGCTGGAGGTCGCGCGGGAGCTCGGGCTCACCGGGCAGGTGCACGACTGGGTGCTCAACCGGGCCTGCCGTCAGCTGTCGTTGTGGCAGCACGAAGGGTACCGGCTGTGGATGAGCGTCAACGTCGCCTTCGACGACCTCGTCGCGGCCGACTTCGCGTCCCGGCTCAGCCTGGCCCTCGACAGCCACCAGGTCGACCCCGGCGACCTCGTGATCGAGCTCGCCGAACGGGACTTCGACGCCGATCTGGAACGCGCCGCGGATCCCCTGGCGACGGTACGGGCGATCGGCGTCCGCACCGCCCTGGACGGCTTCGGCACCGGCGTCACGTCACTCGCCCACCTGCGGGGGCTCCCGACCGACCTGCTCAAGGTGGACCGGTCGCTGTTCGCGCTGCCGCCGGCGACCGGCGGCCCGGTCGCGCCGATCATCGACGTGGTGGTGAAGCTCGGGCAGCGGCTCAACGTCACGGTGGTCGCGCACGGCCTGGAGGCCCGGCAGCACCTGGAGCTGGTCCGGTCGGCCGGTTGCCGCTTCGGCCAGGGCCACTTCTACGGCGCGCCCGGCCCGGCGGAGCGCGTCGAGGCGGCGCTGGTCCACCAGCGGACATGGTGAGTGTCGCGGTGAGCTCTCAGCGCGTCTTCGCGGTGAGCTCTCAGCGCGTCTTCGCGGTGATGGGGAACCCGGCACGCTCGGGGTTGACGTGCAGGACGCTGAAGGTGATGGAATCGGTGCTCCGCCACGACACGGTGAGGCGGTGCGTCTCGAGCGTGGCGGGGAACAGCATCTTGCCGGTCGCGACCACCGGCAGGCCGAGCTTGGCGGGCTGGGCGCCACGGTTCTTGACGTTGCCGCCGACCACGTTGATGAGCTCGCCCATGGCGTCGGTGATGTCCTGGTCGGTGACCTCGTCGACCGCCATGGCGAGCATGAGCGCGGTGATGTCGGTGGCCGCCGCGGGCGGTACGAGCACCCGGACGTGCCCCTCCCACGCTCCGGTGATCGACACCGCGGCGGTGATCATACGATGCTCCACAGGAACGTGCGCCTCGACCGGCTCCGCACCGGGCTGCTGCAGATAGGCGTCCCAGACCTCGTTGACGATCTCGATGAGGTCCTCGTCGTCGATCCCGGATGGCGCAGGTGACGCGCTCTGCGTCAAGGCGTCCGTCATGGCCGCTCCCGGACGGTGTGCGGAGGGCACCGCCGACCGGTGCCGCTTCAACCGCATGTTGCCAGGCAAAGGTTTCAGCCCCGGCATGTTTGCGGAATCCGGCGCCGGTCGCAGGCACTCTTCCCTATACTCCCTTCCTCACCCAGCCCTCCTTACGCCCGCAGCCCTCCTTACGCCCGCAGCCCTCCTTACGCCCGCAGCGGAATGGGGGTTCGGCGGGCTGTCCCCGGTCGCGGTGTCGCCTATGTTCGGATGATGTCGATGTCGCACAGTCTCAGCCTGCGGTATGACCGGCAGCCCGGCCGGCACCCGGACGACGACCCGACGGGGCCGTTCGGACCGTTCGGACCGGGCGGCCCGGCGCCCGCGCAGCCCACGCCATGGCTCGACGAGCAGTTGTTCGGCCGCCGCATGCTCTTCCTGCGCGGCGACATCGACGCCGAGACGGCGGCCCGTGCGGCGGCCACCCTGCTGGCGCTCGACGCCACCGGCACCGACCCGATCACGATGCACCTGAGCGCCGACCAGGGCTCCCTGACGGCGGTCTGGACGCTGGTCGACGCTCTCGACGCGGTCAAGGCCCCGGTGCACGCGACGGCGATCGGCCAGGTCGGCGCGGCCGCGCTCGGCGTGTTCTGCGCAGCCGGCCGCCGCTCCGCGTTCGCGCACGCGAGATTCCGGCTCGCCGAGCCGAAGGTCTCCAGCCCCGGCGGCACCGCCGACCAGGTGGTCGCCGAGGCCGGCCGCTACCTGCGCGACCTCGAGGACCTGGTGCTGCGCATCGCCGCCGCGACCGGCCAGCCCCGTTCGAGAATCGAGGACGACCTCCAGTCGGGCCGTGTCCTGTCAGCCGAGGAAGCCCTGTCGTACGGCCTGATCACCGACATCGTCACCCGCTGACCGGCGTGGCTCGCCGGCCGCCACGTGCAGCGTGTCCCCCCCCCCCCCCCCCCCCCCCCCCCCCCCCGATGCCGACCATTCCCCCTGCCGTGCCGGCTGTCCCGCCGCACCCCGGCGACCTGCCGGAACGGTGCCCTCCGTGCCAGGATGGGCGAATGGGGAGCGTCGATGACGTGCGGAAGGTGGCGCTGAGCCTGCCGCGCACGACCGAGCATCTGATCCGTGACCGGGTCAAGTTCCGGGTCGGCCGGATCGTCTACCTGGCGCTGTCGCAGGACGAGAAGACGCTCGGCTTCGCGTTTCCGAAGGAGGAGCGCGACGCGCTCGTCACCACCGAACCGGAACGGTTCTTCCTGCCGAGGACCTCCGATCTGCGGTACCACTGGGTCTGCGCCCACCTCGACAAGCTCGACGCCGACGAACTGCGCGACATCGTCGTCGACGCCTGGCGGATGGTCGTCCCGAAGCGGGTCTACGCGCAGTGGCATCAGGGCGCCTCGTGAAGTATTTGATCATGATCTACGGCAACCCGGCGAGCCGCGCCGTGTGGGAGACGTTCAGCCCGGCCGAGCAGGCCGAGGGCTGGGCCCGGCACGCGGAACTCCGTGACGCGATGGTGGCCTCCGGCGAGCTGGTGCACTCCGAGGCCCTGGCACCGCCGGAGACGGCGAAGGTGCTGACCGCCCGTGCGGGCCGCCCACAGGTCACCGACGGCCCGTTCGCCGAGGTCAAGGAGCACCTCGCCGGCTTCTACCTGGTCGACTGCGACTCGCTCGACCGTGCGCTCGAGCTGGCCGCCGGCATCCCCGAGGCCCCGCACGTCACGATCGAGGTCCGCCCCGTCGTCGACCTCGGCTAGCGAGCCCCGCCCGTGGCCCAGGTCGAGGAACTCCTGCGCGCCGAGGCACCGCACGTGCTCGCCGCGCTCGTGCACCACCGCGGCGACTTCGACACCTGCGAGGACGCCGTGCAGGAGGCGCTGCTCGCCGCGGCACTGCAGTGGCCGGTCGAGGGCGTGCCGGCCAGCCCCGTGGCTGGCTGATCACCGTCGCGTCGCGCCGCTGGATCGCCCAGTGGCGCGCCGACACCGCCCGCCGCCGGCGCGAAGCCCTCGCCGAGCCGCCCGTCCCCGAGGCCGCCCCGCCGCCCGCCTCTTCCGTCGACGACTCGCTCACCCTGCTCATGCTGTGCTGCCATCCCGCGCTGACCGCGTCGTCGCAGGTGGCGCTGACGCTGCGCGCCGTCGGCGGCCTGACCACGGCCGAGATCGCCCGCGCGTACCTCGTGCCGGAGGCCACGATCGCCCAGCGCATCAGCCGCGCGAAACAGCGGATCAAGGCCACCGGCGCGACGTTCCGCCCACCCTCGCCGGACGAGTTCCCGGCCCGTCTCGACGCCGTCCTCCAGGTGCTGTACCTCGTGTTCAACGAGGGCGACACCGCGACCTCGGGCACGTCGCTGCACCGGGTCGACCTGACCGCGGAAGCGCTCCGGCTGACCCGCGAACTGCACCGCCTCCTCCCCCGCCTCTCTCAGCAGGGATTCGCGACCGGGCCCGCGGACGCGATGCCGGCCAGCCACGGCGAGGTCGCCGGCCTGCTCGCCCTCATGCTGCTCACCGATGCCCGGCGGCCCGCCCGCACCGGGCCCGGCGGCGCGCTGATCCCCCTCGCCGAGCAGGACCGCAGCCGCTGGGACCAGGAGCGTGACCATCGGCCCGAGGGCCTCGCCCTGCTCACCACGACGCTGAACACCGCCCCGATCGGCCCCTTCCAGCTGCAGGCCGCCATCGCCGCCGTCCACGACGAGGCCCAGCGCCCTGAGGACACCGACTGGCCGCAGATCCTCGCCCTCTACGACCTGCTCGCCGGCCACCACCGCGTGCCGGCCGTGCGGGCGCACCTGCTGGACCGGGCCGGCCGCCGCGATGCGGCACGCGAGGCGTTCCAGCAGGCGGCGGACCTGACCGAGAGCGACCCGGAACGCTGATACCTGCTGTCCCGGGCCGCGCCCTCCCACGCCGCGCCCTGAGCCACGCCGGCCGCTCGGCCTATTTGCGGGTCCGCTGCTCATGTCCGCGACCCCGGTGCCAGCTCTCGATCACCAGGTGGTCACCGGACGCCGTCACATACGTCAGCACCACCTCGGTCACGTCGATCCGGAACCGGTGCGAGCCGTCCTCCGGCGCCGGATCGACGACGTCGTGCGCCGTCCCCGAGATCTTCGCGTCGCCGGGCCACGACCCCGGGTCGTCCTCGGGCGGGTCGAAACTGGGACTGTGCAGCGCCAGCCGCGGGTCACGGAGCAGATCGCGCGCCTTCACCGACCCCGGCATGCTGCCCAGCAGCAGCCCCTCGTCATCGGTGAACACGACCTCGGTGCCGCTGATCCGCGGCGAACCGTCGCTGCGCAACGTCGCCATCGTGCTGTGCTTCCCGGCAGTGAACCGCGCCTTCACCCGCTCCGCGAACTCCGGCTCCGCTTCGACGAACTCGTTCCACCACATGCGAGCATCGTGGCATCAGGGTATGACATTTTCCGGGTCGTTCCGCGGGGCAGACGCAGCCGGCCGGGACGGCTGCGCCGGAGCCGGAATCGGCATCGGCACCGCAGTCCGTTCCGTGCCGCTGTCCGCGTCCGCGGCGTCGCGCAGTTCCGCGGCCACCTTTGCCGAATACCGCGAATACCATGGCGGAGGCCACACCGTCGCCGGCAATTCGCCGCCCTCGACGCCGAGGCTCGTGCGCGCACACCGGTAGTACTCGTTGCGGGCCGCCTCATACTCCGCATACGCCCGCGACCACTCCTCCGCGCCGTCGAGCATGCCCCGCGCGAAGAACTCCAACTGCCAGACGCTCTGATGCCAGGCACGCGCGGCGGCGATCGTCTTCGCGTCGCCGAGCAACAGCACCGACTCCCAGCGCGCGGTGCGCTCCGCGTTCGCCTGGTTGAGCTCCTGGAGGCCGTCTTCCAGGGGTACACCTTCTGAAGCACCGGCAAGACCGCGCGTCACCGCCAGCCGGCGCGTCACGTGGACGACCCGTTTCACCGAGTTCCCGTATTCGACATAGGCCTGCATGCGGTCCGCATCCCACCGGATGCGCCGTTCGCGCCGCCAGCGCGCGCGTTCACCCCAGGCCGTCAGGAGATACGTCATGACGACGCCGACCACCACGCCGAGCAGCGCCGGCAGTTGCTGAACGAACTCGCGCACCGGCACAGAGTACCGATCCATCGACACCTCCCATGCGCCGCATCACCGTGGGTCATCGACCGACTACACCTTCACGGTTCGTGTCGTACGGGCGGCGTAGGTTTCCGGGCGTGGATGACGACGTGTTGGCAGTGATCGACGCGGCCCTCGGCACGGGCCCGGCGTCCGGCGCGTGGGCCTGGTCCGATGCGGACCTCGTGGCCCGCGAAGACGCCGTGCACACGTTGATCCAGCGCGCCACCGCCGCACACCTCGCCATCCTGCGTGAACTCGACGGCCGCGCCCTCGCGAAGCGTCACGGCCAGACGTCCGCACAGTGGATACGCACCCGCCACCAGGTCTCCAGCGGCACCGCCCACCGCTGGCTGAGCCTCGCCGCGGCCCTCGACCGCCCGGAGCTCGCCGCGACCGCCGCGGCCCTCGCCGAGGGAGGGATCAACGTGGAGCAGGCCGCCGCGATCGCCGAAGCGGTCGCCGAGCTCCCGGCCCCGCACCGCGGCGACGCCGAGCGGCTCCTGCTCGAGGAGGCCGGCCAGTCCGACCGGCACGGCCTGCGCACCCGCGGCGCACACTTGCTCGAGGAGTTGGATCCGGAGGAGTACGAGCGGAGGCAGCGCGACCAGCTGGAGAAGGCCACGCGGGACGCGCACCGCGCCCGCGCCCTGCACATCCGCGAGGTCCCCGGCACCCAGCAGACCCGCATCACGGCGCTGCTCTCCCGCGCCGACGCCGCCATCGTCCGCGAGGCCATCGACAGTCTCTGTTCACCGCGAAGGGACCGCTGTTCCAGCGACGACGGCCGGCCCATCCCGCTGCCCACCGCCCGCCAACTGCGCGCCGACGCCCTGGTCGACCTGATGCGCATCGCGCTGGCCTGCGGCGAGCTCCCCGACCACGGCGGCGACCGCCCGCAGGTCACCGTCACCATCCCGCTGCAGGTCCTCCGCGACGGCACCGCCTCCAGCAGCGGCACCGCCTCCGGCAGCGGCTCGGCGGGTGACAACCCGGCGCGGCTGGAGGACGGCACGGTCCTCTCGCCGGGAGAGGCCCGCAGGCTCGCCTGCGACGCGCAGCTCATCCCGGCCGTCCTCGGCACACCGACCCAAATCCTCGACCTCGGCCAGTCGCGACGCCTGTTCACCGGCCCGCTCCGGCGGGCGCTCATCCTGCGCGACGGCGGCTGCGCCTTCCCCGGCTGCGACCGCCCACCGAAGTGGTGCGACGGCCACCACATCCGCCACTGGGCACACGGCGGCCCGACGAACCTCGCCAACGCCGTGCTGCTCTGCCACCTCCACCATCGCCTGATCCACTTCGGCGAATGGGTGGTGCGCCTCAACCCGAGCGACCACCTCCCCGAGTTCATCCCTCCCGCCGACATCGACCCCGCCCGGGCCCCGCGCCGCAACACGTTCCACCGACGGACATAGGGACGGCCGCCGGGCGAGGGATTGCGAGACCGCGAAGCGGCGGCGGCCGGCCGAACTGCCGGAATGGCCAGGCCGACGTACGGCCGAGCCGACCTATGGCCGAGCCACGACGCGGACGGCAATCATGCGCGGGTGGCACGCTTGCGGGCATGGAGACGAGCTCGCTGGCCGACCCGCCGCTGTTCGCTGCGCTGCGCCAGGCGCGCAGCGTCCTGATCGCCGGCGCCGGCGGCGGATTCGACGTCTACGCCGGACTGCCGTTGGCGTTCGCGTTGCGGTCGGCCGGCACCGAGGTACACCTCGCCAACCTCTCCTTCACCCCGCTCGAGCTGCTGGATCTTGGCATCTGGCTGGCGCGCAACGTCGCCGCGGTCGGCCCGCAGACCAGCGGACTCGAGGACTACTTCCCCGAGCGGGCGCTCGCGCGCTGGCTCGACGCGCAGGGCGAGCCGTCGACGGTGTACGCGTTCCCGAAGACAGGCGTGCAGCCGCTGCGCAACGCGTACCGGGAGCTGGCCGACAGGCTGGCGCTCGACGCCATCGTGCTCGTCGACGGCGGCACCGACATCCTCATGCGCGGCGACGAGGCGGGGCTCGGCACGCCGGCCGAGGACATGACCAGCCTCGCCGCCGTGGCCAGCCTCGACACGGTGCCGACGAGGCTCGTGACCTGCCTCGGGTTCGGCATCGACGCGTACCACGGCGTCAACCACACGCAGGTGCTCGAGAACATCGCCGCGCTCGACCGCGACGGCGCGTACCTCGGCCCTGTCCATCCCGTCCGCGAGCCGCGAGGCCGTCCTGTACCGCGCCGCCGTCGAGCATGCCCGGGCCGCCACCCCGCTGCGCCCGAGCATTGTCAACGGCCAGATCGCCGCCGCGACGAGTGGCGCGTTCGGCGACGTACAGTTCACGGCCCGCACCCGCGGCAGCAAGCTGTTCGTCAACCCGCTGATGGCCGTCTACTTCAGTTTCACGGTCGACGGCCTGGCGAAGCGCTCGCTGTACCTGGACCGGCTGGAGCACACCGTCGGTATAAGTCAGGTGATGCGCCGCATCGAGGAGTTCCGGTACGGGGTGACGCCACGCATTCCACGCGCATTCCCGCACTGACCAGCCGGAGGGGCGGGGCCACAGTTCCGGGCTGCTCGTGGACGCAACCGCCGGGCGCGTAGGTTTCGGGCGTGGATGACGACGTGTTGACAGTGATCGACGCGGCCCTCGGCACGGGCCCGGCGTCCGGCGCGTGGGCCTGGTCCGATGCGGACCTCGTGGCCCGCGAAGACGCCGTGCACACGTTGATCCAGCGCGCCACCGCCGCACACCTCGCCGTACGGCCGGCCCATCCCGCTGCCCACCGCCCGCCAACTGCGCGCCGACGCCCTGGTCGACCTGATGCGCATCGCGCTGGCCTGCGGCGAGCTCCCCGACCACGGCGGCGACCGCCCGCAGGTCACCGTCACCATCCCGCTGCAGGTCCTCCGCGACGGCGCCGCGGCGGGTCTTGCCATCCCGGAGCGCCGGGTCCAGGGCGAGTAGCCCTGGCCGCCGGAGGCCCGATCCGGGTCGTAGGACCGGAGGCCCTACCCGCCGGAGGCAGCGTTCATGTGCTCGGTCAAGCCCGCCAGTCACCTGGTTGCCACCGGTTCCACAGCAAGGGCTCGAACAGCGGCCTCGAGTTCGGTGCGGGTGACTTTGCGGCGAGCGACGGCTGCTACGTTGCCGGCCCGGTCAAGGACGACGGTGTTTGGCAGCGTGCGGGGCGAGATCGCGGGAAAGATCAGCGGGATCTCACCGGCCGGATCGAACAGGCTCGGGTAGGTCAAATGATAGACGTCGACAAACTTCTTGGCCGCGTCGCGGTCATCGTTGACGTTCACGCCAAGCAGGCGCACGCTGAGGCCAGCCGTGGCGTCGACGACGGCCTGCAGGTCCGGTGCTTCGTCACCGCAGGGCGCACACCAGGACGCCCAGAAGTTGACCACCACAACGGAACCGCGCCATTCGGCGAGTCGAAACGCGCTGGTGTCGAGGAGATGCCCGGTCAACGCCGGCGCGGCCTGACGGCTCGCCGGCGGAAATTGGAGGATAGCGGTAGCGGCGGGACGCGCTGCACTGTCCTCCGGGCCGGTTGCGGCAGCCGTGTGCTGCAAATACCACGCTGCCACCATACTGACCGCGACGATTGTGCATGCAGCAACGCGACGACGTGTGGACACCGTGCCCCCTGGAGGTCGATACACCTCTCGAAATTCGTGTAGACCGTAGCCCACGCCTGCGTCTCATCCGGGCCGCGCCGCCGGAACGCGCGCCGCCGATCGGCTCCGCGTCCGGATCACGCTTCGTGTAGCGCTGGCAGCTGCTGTTCAGACACAGAGTCACCGATCTACATGAAGCCCCGGCTCCTCGTGGTGAGGATGTCCGGGGCTTCAGCGTGTCCCGGCCGGGCCAGCGCGCCAGCCGGGGTCGCCGCGCCGGGAGCGAAGCGGCAAGGCGCGGCGTGCCCCGAACTGGCGCGCAGCGGCCCGCTTGCGGGCCGCCTTGAAGACGTACGGAAAGCCCTCACTGATCCAGCAGGCACCAGCAGGCAGCAGGCAGTGGTCTGGCACGTGGTCTGGCACGTGGTCTGGCATTTTTGTCCTGGCCTCACTAACCGATGTGGAATCGTCCGCCCGAGTAGTACGTCAGGGCGTGGAGCAACTCGATGCTGGCGATCTGCGGCACGGTCAGTGACCCATCGGCGCCGATGAGGCGTCGTGCTGCGCTGGAGTGTTGGTCGATCATGGCGCGGCCTGCGGCCGTGAGGCGGATGTTCAGCGATGGGCTTGTCAGCGCGGCGAGAGGGCCCTCGACGAGGTTCAGTTGGGCGATGGCCGGCCAGGGTACGTGAAGGTAGCGTCCTGGGCGCCACCGGCCGTGCTCGCCGAGATGGACGTGAAGTCCGTCGGGTGCGACGCGGAGCGCGGCAGGTTCTGGGAAGCGATAGTCGCGCTGCCTGATCGGGTGCATGACGATCGCCAGTGCAAAACCTGCACCGATCAGCGTGCCGAGAAGTGCGCCCCCGACACCGCCCACGGTTGTGCCGAGCTCACGACCGACTAACAAACCGCAGATGAGGGCGGCGACCAGCCAGGGCCACCAGCGGATCGGCCGCACGTTGTTTCCGCCGAACTCGAGTCCGCTCCTTGGGAAGCCCGTGCGCATGTGGCTACTGTGCCCCATGCCCGGCTCGGGAGCTACTCTACGTCGTCCACCGCGACCTACTCGTGCACGAGCGGATGCCGGTGCACCAAATCGCCGAGGAGTTCGGGCGCCGGATGCCGGTCCGGTGGCGACGCGCGGCCGCCACCGGACCGGCGTGCGGCTACTTCGTCGCCGGCCGGTACCGCACGCTCACCTCGGCCGTCGGATCGTCCGCGCCGACGCGGTGGAGGTAGATCGGGCTGCCGCCGAGGTGCTCGTACAGCCGGATGCCCTGCCCCAGCAGCACCGGCGCGATGTGCAGGTCGATCTCGTCGAGCAGTCCCCGCTGGAGGAGCTGGCGGCCGACGTCCGGCGACAGCACCTCCACGTTCTTGCCGCCGGCCGCCGCCAGCGCGATCCGCACCGCCTCGGCCAGGTCGCAGTCGAGGAACGTGACGCGGTCGGCCGGCTCGGCGTCCTCCGGGTGGTGGGTCATCACGAAGACCGGCCCGGTGAAGGCTCCGCCGTAGACGTTGTCGGCGCCGGGGAACGCATCCCAGCCGCGCCGGCCACCGAGCACCGCGCCGGTCGTCGTGACGTACCCGTCGACCAGGCCGGGCTGCATCGAGATTCCGGTCATCATCCAGCTCATGTCGTGGTCGGGCCCGGCCACGAATCCGTCCAGGGACATGGTGAAGTGCCACAGGACCTTGCCGTCGGCGGTCTGTGGTGCGAAGTCGCTCATGCCGTTCTCCTCGCGGTGATCGCTTCTCGTACTCGTGCAGACGGCAACCACCGCGAAACCTCATCGGTCAGGTCTCATCGGTCGGGTCTCATCGATCCAGGCGCGGCGGCAGACCGAACGCCGGGAAGAGCGCCGGCTCGTGGAAAGCGACGATCTCGCTGATCCGGCCGTCCCGCACCCGCAGCAGCCCGATCCCGAACGGCTCGAAGACCTGCCCACCGGGCGGCCGCCGGTAGCTGGCCGCGGCGAGCTGCCCGTTGGCGCTCGTGGCGACCACGCGCATCGCCCCGATGTAGTCCGGCGAGCCGGCGTCCCAGGTGGCCGCCAGCGCCGCGACGACCGACTCGCGGTCGGCGAACCACTCCGGGTAGGGCGGCATCGTCGCGCGCACGTCCTGCGCCAGCAGCTCGGCGACCTCGTCGAGGTCGCCCCGGTCGACCGCGGCCATGTACCGGCGCAGCACCCGCCGATCCTCCTCGCTCGGCGGCGCGGACGGCGCCCAGTCGGCCCGGCCCGCCGGCAGGTGCTCGCGCAGCGTGGCCCGGGCCCGCTGCAGCGCGCTGTTGACCGACGCGACGCTGCCGTCGAGGGCCTCCGCGGTCTGCCGGGGCGGCCAGCCGAGCACGTCGCACAGGATCACCGCGGCGCGCTGCCGGGGCGGCAGGTGCTGCATCGCGGCGAGGAACGCCAGTTCCAGCGTCTCTCTCGCGACGACCGCCGTCTCGGGCTCGTCCGCGCTCGGCGCGGCCGGCTCCCACAGGTGGTCGGGGAACGGCTGCAGCCACGGACCGGCGTCGCCCTCGCCCGCCGGCTGCCCGGCCCCGACCGGCGGCCCGGCCTGATCGGGCAGCAGGCGCCGCTTCCGGCCGTCGAGCGCGTCGAGGCAGGCGTTGGTGGCGATCCGGTAGAGCCAAGTGCGCAGTGACGACCGCCCGGCGAACCCGTCCCGCCCGCGCCACGCCCGCAGGAACACCTCCTGCACCAGGTCTTCGGCCTCGTCGAACGACCCGAGCATGCGGTAGCAGTGCACCCGCAGCTCGCGCCGGTGCTGTTCGACCTGCTGGGCGAAGGTGTCGTCGTCGGTCACCGGGCGACCGTACCCGTTGCCGTCGCGTGCACGCAGCGTCGCGGTGCGCTCGTCACCCGCGGCAGCAAGCTGTTCGTCAACCCGCTGATGGCCGTCTACTTCAGTTCACGGTCGACGGCCTGGCGAAGCGCTCGCTGTGCTTCCCGCACCGACCGGCCGCCGAGGGGCGGGGCCGCAGTTCCGGGCTGCGCGTGGACGCAACCGCCACCACCGGACACGGTCGCTCCGCCACAGGTCAGGAGCGGATCAGCGGGTCGGCGCCGCGGCCGGAAGGCAATCCGAGAGAAAGCACTAGGCATCCGGACGTACACGGGGCGATGCCTGTCAATCGGTGAGATATTCGATGGTGGAGGTTGTCACAACGCGGATTCGTTCGCTGTCACACGCCTTTAACATCCGTTTCATGAACGGTGTCAGAGCACATGCCGGAGCCGCCTGACATGGCACATTCGCCTGAAGCAGCAGAACCGCCGCGCACGGCCGAGCCGTCCGACAGGTCTGAGGCGGCGCACGCCGCCGCACAACTGGACGCCGCCGAACCGCCGCGCGCCGCTGAGCAGCCGCAGCTGGTCGAGCCGCCGCAGCGGCCGGATCTGCGGCTGGCCGCGGACTTCCCCGCCGCCGACCTGCGGGAGTGGCAGCGGCTGGCGCTGGGTGTGCTGCGCAAGTCGGGGGCCGCCGGGGACGACACCTCGCCGGAGGACGTCGACGAACTCCTCGCCACCGTCGACTACAGCGGGGTGCGGATCAAGCCGCTCTACACGGCCGCCGACCGGGCTCCCGCGGCCGGGCTCCCGGGGCACTCGCCGTTCATCCGCGGGGGGCGGGCCGCCAACGGCCCGTGGGACATCCGCCAGCGGCACGCCGATCCCGACGCCAAGGCCACCCGCGAGGCGGTCCTCGCCGACCTGGAAAACGGTGCCACGTCGATCTGGCTCGCCGGGATCGCCCCCGCCGACCTGCCCGAGGCGCTCGACGGGGTACATCTCAACCTCGCGGCCGTCGTCCTCGACAACGGCGCCGACACCGAGGCCGCCGCGGAGGTCTTCCTCGGTCTGCCCAGTGAGGAGAAACTCGGCAATCTGGGCGCCGACCCGCTGGGCTGGCAGGCACGCACCGGCGAGCCCGCCGACCTCGGCATGCTCGGCCGCCTGGCCCGGAAAGCGGCCGCCGCCGGGGAGGGCGCGGCCGGAAACGTCGCCGCCGGGATCGCCGCCGGAAACATCGCCGCCGGAAACGTCGCCGCCGGGCTGCGGGTCGCCACCGTCGACGCGACCCCGTACCACGACGCGGGTGGGAGTGACGCCGAGGAGCTGGGGTTCGCGGCGGCCACGGGCGTCGCGTACCTGCGGGCGCTCGTCGACGCCGGCCTCAGCACCGGGATGGCCCTGCGGCAACTGGAGTTCCGCTACGCGGCCACCGCCGACCAGTTCGCCACCATCGCCAAGCTGCGCGCCGCGCGGCGGATCTGGGCCCGGATCGCGCAGGTCTGCGAGGTGCCGCACCTCGGCGCCCAGGTGCAGCACGCGGTCACCAGCGACGCCATGATGACCGCCCGCGACCCGTGGGGGAACCTGCTGCGCACCACGATCGCCTGCTTCGCCGCCGGGGTGGGTGGCGCCGACGCGGTCACCGTCCAGCCGTTCGACGCGCGGCTCGGCCTGCCCGACGGGTTCTCGCGGCGGATCGCGCGCAACACGCAGTCGCTGATCGTCGAGGAGGCGAACGTCGCGCGGGTCCTCGACCCGGCCGGCGGGTCCTGGTACGTCGAGTCGCTCACCGACGCCCTCGCACACGCCGCCTGGGACGTCTTCACCGAGGTCGAGCGGGCCGGAGGGATGCGCGCCGCGCTCGACAGCGGGCTCGTCGCCGACCGGATCGAAGCCACCTGGCAGCGCCGGGCCGACAATCTCGCGCACCGCCGCGACCCGATCACCGGCGTGTCGGAGTTCCCGCTCCTCGAGGAGCGCCGACCGCAGCGTGCCCCGGCGCCGTTGCCTCCTTCGGGAGGATTGCCGCGGCGATGGTACGCGCAGAGCTTCGAACTCCTCAGGGACGCCGCGGACGCCGCCGGGGCGGACGGCGAGACCCCGACGGTGACCCTGGTGACGCTCGGCCCGCCCGCGGCCCACTCCGCGCGCGCCTCGTTCGCCGCCAACCTGTTCGCGGTGGGCGGCATCAGGACCGTCCAAAGTGGACTGGACGCGATGACAGGCCGGCCGGAAGAGACAACGGGCCGGCCGGACGGGGCGACGGCCAAGGTCGTGTGCATCTGCGGCTCGGACCGCTCCTACCAGGAGGAGGCGGCGGTGACAGCCCGCCGGCTCAAGGCGCAGGGGGCACAGAAGGTCTGGCTCGCCGGCCGGCCGCCCAAAGGCCGGGACGACGAAGCCGGCAGCGCGGGCTACGACGGCGTCGACGACTACCTGTACGCGGGCTGCGACGCACTGCGGGTACTGCGGCAGACGCATAGCGATCTGGGAGTACAGGACCTGGGAGGGACGGCACAGTGATCCCCGACTTCTCCGAGGTGGCCCTCGGCACGCCACGCGTGGACGAGAGCACGCGCGTCGACGAGACCGCCTCGCGTGTGAACCAGGCGGGGCCCGACGGGCATGAGCTCTGGCAGACGCCCGAAGGGATCGACGTCAAGGCCGTCTACACCGCTGACGACCTGGCCGACGTGGACTTCCTCGGGACGTTCCCGGGCATCACCCCGTACCTCCGCGGCCCCTATCCGACGATGTACACCACACAGCCGTGGACGGTCCGGCAGTATGCCGGCTTCTCGACCGCCGAGGAGTCCAACGCGTTCTACCGCCGCAACCTCGCCGGTGGGCAGAAGGGCCTGTCGGTGGCGTTCGACCTGGCGACCCACCGCGGATACGACTCCGACCACCCCCGGGTGGCGGGTGACGTCGGCATGGCCGGGGTCGCGATCGACTCGATCCTGGACATGCGGCAGCTCTTCGAGGGCATCCCGCTGGACCGCATGAGCGTCTCGATGACGATGAACGGTGCGGTACTGCCGGTGCTCGCCCTCTACATCGTGGCCGCGGAGGAGCAGGGGGTCGCGCCGGAGCAGCTGTCCGGCACGATCCAGAACGACATCCTCAAAGAGTTCATGGTGCGCAACACCTACATCTATCCGCCGGAACCGTCGATGCGCATCATCAGCGACATCTTCGCGTACACCTCGGAACACATGCCGAAGTTCAACTCGATCTCGATCTCCGGGTACCACATCCAGGAGGCGGGGGCGACGGCCGATCTCGAGCTGGCGTACACGCTCGCCGACGGGATCGAATACCTGCGCGCCGGGCGGGACGCGGGCCTCGACGTGGACGCGTTCGCGCCGCGGTTGTCGTTCTTCTGGGCGATCGGCATGAACTTCTTCATGGAGGTCGCGAAGATGCGCGCCGCGCGCCTGCTGTGGGCGAAGCTGGTGAAGGAATTCGGAGCGAACAACCCCAAGTCGCTCAGCCTGCGCACGCACTGCCAGACGTCGGGTTGGTCGCTGACGGCGCAGGACGTGTTCAACAACGTGGTCCGCACGTGCGTCGAGGCGATGGCGGCGACGCAGGGGCACACGCAGTCGCTGCACACCAACGCGCTCGACGAGGCTCTCGCGCTGCCCACCGACTTCTCGGCGCGGATCGCCCGCAACACGCAGCTGCTGCTGCAGCAGGAGTCCGGCACGAACCGGGTGATCGACCCGTGGGGCGGCAGCGCGTACGTCGAGAAGCTCACCCACGACCTGGCCGTCCGCGCGTGGCAGCACATCGAGGAGGTCGAGCGCGCCGGCGGGATGGCCCGCGCGATCGACGAGGGCATCCCGAAGCTGCGCATCGAGGAGGCCGCGGCCCGCACCCAGGCACGGATCGACTCGGGTCGTCAGCCGGTCATCGGCGTCAACAAGTACCGTCCCGATGCCGACGAGCCGATCGAGGTGCTGAAGGTCGACAACAGCTCGGTCCGCGCGCAGCAGATCGCGAAGCTGGAGCGCCTGCGCCGGGAGCGCGACCAGGCGGCCTGCGACCGGGCACTGCGCGCCCTCACGGAAGGTGCCGCCGGCAAGGGGAACCTGCTGGCCCTGGCCGTCGACGCGGCCCGCGCCCACGCCACCGTCGGCGAGATCTCCGACGCGCTGGAGAAGGTCTTCGGGCGCCACACGGCCCAGATCCGTACGATCTCCGGGGTGTACCGCGACGAGGCCGGCAACGTGAGCAACATCGAGCGGGTGCGCGCCGCCACCGCGGAGTTCGCGGAGGCGGAGGGGCGCCGCCCGCGCATCCTGGTCGCGAAGATGGGCCAGGACGGCCACGACCGCGGCCAGAAGGTGGTCGCGACCGCCTTCGCCGACCTCGGCTTCGACGTCGACGTGGGCCCGCTGTTCCAGACGCCGGCCGAGGTGGCCCGGCAGGCGGTCGAGGCCGACGTGCACATCGTGGGCGTCAACTCGCTCGCCGCGGGGCATCTGACGCTGGTACCGGCGTTGAAGGCCGAACTGGCGGCCCTCGGGCGGGACGACATCATGATCATCGTTGGCGGGGTGATCCCGCCGCAGGACTTCGACGAGCTGCGCGCGGCGGGTGCCGTGGCGATCTTCCCGCCCGGCACCGTGATCGCCGACGCGGCGCTGGACCTGTTGGGAGAGCTGCGATCGCGCCTGCGTCACTGACCGAGTACGTCGACGGGGTGCTCGACCGGGACGGGCCCGCGCACCGCGCGTGGCTCGCCCGGGCGATCACGCTCGTCGAGTCGACCCGGCCCGACCATCGGGCAATGGGCCAGGAGCTGCTCGTCGCGCTGGCGCCGCACGCGGGCGGCACCGCGAGCCGGGCGCGGCGGGTCGGGGTGACCGGCGTGCCCGGCGTCGGCAAGTCGACGTTCATCGACGCCCTCGGCACGCATCTGACCGCCGCCGGGCACCGGGTCGCGGTGCTCGCGGTCGACCCGTCGTCGACCCGCACCGGCGGCAGCATCCTGGGCGACAAGACGCGGATGACCCGGCTGGCGACGGATCCCGCGGCGTTCGTACGGCCGTCGCCGACGTCCGGCACCCTCGGCGGCGTCGCGCGGGCGACGCGTGAGGCGATGCTGATCGTGGAGGCGGCCGGGTACGACGTCGTGCTCGTCGAGACCGTCGGCGTGGGCCAGTCGGAGACGACGGTCGCCGAGATGGTCGACTCGTTCCTGCTGCTGGCGCTCGCGCGGACCGGCGATCAGCTGCAAGGCATCAAGAAGGGCGTGCTGGAGCTCGCCGACGTGATCGCGGTGAACAAGGCCGACGGCCCGCACGAGGCCGACGCCCGGAAGGCGGCGCGGGAACTGGCCGGCGCGCTGCGCCTGCTGCGCCCGCCGGCTGCGGAGAGAGCACCGGAGAAAGCTCCCGACAAGGCTCCTGACAAGGCCGCCGACAGGGCTTCAGATAGGGCTTCTGACAGGGCTCCTGACAGGGCCGACGCCTGGCAGACGCCCGTGGTGACCTGCAGCGGGCTCACCGGGGCCGGCCTGCCGGAGCTGTGGCAGCAGCTCGAACGGCATCACGAGTCGCTGCAGCGCACCGGCGAGCTCGAGCGCCGGCGGCAGCGCCAGCAGCTCGGCTGGGTCTGGTCGATGGCGCGCGACGCGCTGCTCGACAGCCTGCGCACCAACGAGGCCGTGAAGGCACTGGCCCCCGACGTGGAGCGCCAGGTCCTCGCCGGCTCGATGACCCCCGGCCAGGCGGCGGAGGCGCTGCTGAGGGCGTTTCACGGGGAGGGCTGAGGCGCCAGCTCCCGCCCGGCGCCCACGGGCTCAGACCTCGACCGGCTCCCCGGTGGTCAGGTCGACGACGGAGATCGCCTCCATCGGGCACGAGGCGACCGCGTCGAGGATCGCCTCGTCGGGCTCCACGTCCGGCGTCACGGGATGCGAGCAGCCGGCGGCGTCGTCGAGCTCGAACCGCGAGGGTGCGATCCCGACGCAGCTGCCGGTTCCGATGCAGGTGTGATCCACGGTGATCCGCCACATGCGCCCAACCTATCGAACCCCGCCACTGCTCGCTGCCCCACCGCGACAGTCGGCCCGGAACGTGCGCACAGCAAGTTTTCTACCCCAATCCTCATGTTTCCGACGAGCAATTGAAAATTTTGTACCCCGACCGTAGCCTTGGGATCGCTCACCGCCAGTTGGGTGATCAGCCGGTTGGTGATCAGTCGGTTGATGATCAGTCAGTTGGTGCTCGGCAGGATGATCGTTCGGCAGAAGGAGCATCCGGTGGACGACAACCTGGACACACACCCCACCAGCGTCGAGTTCCGCACCGGTCGCCCGGCCGAAGGGCCGCTGATCTGGGCGCAGATCGCCATCTGGGACGTCTTCCGCTGGCTGCCACCCGACGACACCACCCTCAACCTGCTCGTCCGGTGCCCCGTCCCGGACGGGCGGAGCCTCGGCGACGTGCTCGCCACCCTGCGCCTGCTCGTGGAACGACACGACTCGCTCCACACCGTGTACGTCGACACGCCCGACGGACCGATCCAGCGTGTCCTCGGCGAGGGCCGGATCCCGCTCCAGGTGCACGAGCTCGGTGACCGGGGGCTCGAGGAGGCGGCCGCCGAGCTCGGCGAGGCCCTGCGCAGCCCGTGGTTCGACATCGGTGCCGACCTGCCGTTACGGGCAGCCGTCCTGCTGCGCGACGGCCGGCCGCTGACGGTCCTGCTCGCGGCCAGCCACATGGCGGTCGACGGGTGGAGCTTCAACATCGTCCGCGGCGACCTGGCCAACTTGCTCGAAGACCCGCCCGTCGTCGTGGCGCCCGGGCAGCAGCCGCTCGAGCGGCTGGAGTACGAGCGGTCCGCCATCGGGCTGCGGCGCGAGAGCAAGGCGCTGGCGTACTGGGCGAAGCACCTCGGCAGCATGCCGACGAGCATGATCGAGCGCATCGGTGACGGCAGCGCACCGAACCTCGACTGGGGACTGATCCAGTCGCCCGCGCTGGCGCTCGCCACCAACGGCCTGGCCGCCCGCGTCGGGGTGCCACCCGCGACCGTCCTGCTCGGCGCCACCGCGCTGCAGCTCGCCGCGTACACCGGCGAAACCGAGGGCGTGCTCCGCATGATCGTGTCGACCCGCTTCCGCCCGGCGAGCCGCGGGCTGGTGGGCGCCTTCAACGAGAACGCCCTCTTCCGGCTGGAGTGCGCCGAGGAGCAGGTCCACGAGGAGAGCGTCGAGCGGTTCCTGCGCCGGGCCGCGGACGCCGCGCTGACCGCGTACGCGCACTGCGAGTACCACCCCCGCAAGCTCGACGACATGTTCGCCGAGGTTGCCGCCCGGCGCGGGATCCGGGCGGACGGCTACTGCTTCTTCAACGACACCCGCTACTCGCTGCTCGACCAGGGTGCCCCGCAGATGGTGCCGGCCGAGGAACTCGCCGACCGGATCCACGCGGCCCTACCGGCGACGAAGCTACGGTCGCCGGTGATCGACCGGCTGCCGAAGCACGCGAACTTCTTCATGTTCCTCATGGACCTCGGCGACACGGCGGAGATCATGCTGTGCGTCGAGCACGGGTACCTCGGCCGGCGCGGGCCGCTGGGTTTTCTCACCGACCTGGAGCGGCTGGTCGTCCAGGCGACGCTCGACGAGCACGCGACAATCGGCTCCCTGTACGCGTCAGCGCGCTGAACAGCGCCCTGGGAGCGCCGCGGAAGCCGGACCGGACCGGGCCGCGCCGCCAGTGCGCCGCCAGTGTGCCGACCGCGGCCCGGCGCGGTGCCGGGCCGCGATTCGGACCGGGCGTGCGGCGGGTGGCGTTCGGGCTGGTTAGGCTGTCTGGAATTCTGCACAGTGCAGAACCGCCGCCGAGTCGTGTGCCATGCGAGCCGGGGACCCACATTGTGTCCGTTTTTTGGGGTGAATCCGCACCTGTAGTGCGGTAGGGGCGACTGTTCCGTTCCGAATCCGTCAGCTAACCCGGTAGGCGGCCGATGGAGGGAACAGTATGTCCAGACCTCCGTGGATCGTGGCCGCCGCCTGCGCGCTGGCGGTCCTCCTCGTCCCGTCCACCGCCCACGCCGCGCCCACGCCCGGGCCGGAAGGGGGCACGACCGAGCTCACGCAGAAGCTCGACGCCGCGAACCGGGCCTACCTCGACGCGCAGAACGCGCTCGACGCGTCGAAGCAGCGCCAGGCCGCGCTCGCCGGGCAACAGGCGGAGCTCGAACCGCGATACGTCAAGCTGCGCGACGAGACGCAGACGATCTCGATCGCCGCCTACCAGAACGGCGGCGGGATGCGCAGCGCCGCCTCGCTGCTCGACAGCGCCTCCCCCGGCATCTTCGCCGACAAGGTCAGCACCCTGGAGGTGATCGCCCGGCAGAACGCCGAGCAGCTCAAGCGGCTCGCCACGCTCCGCGACCAGCTCACCACGACCAAGGCCGGCATCGACACCGAGGTGGCCAGGCAGCAGACCGAGGTCACGGCGATGGCCAAGCAGAAGGCCGAGGTCGAGAAGGCCCTGGCCGAGGCGCAGCAGGCCGAGGCGGCGAACAAGGCCGCGGCGAAGGGCCTCGACGCGGCGACGACCACCAGCGGCAACGCGCCGAAGATCAACGCGCAGCCGGCGCCACGGCGGACCGACGGGTCCTGGCCGACGGAGTCGTGCAGCGTGAAGGATCCGACGACGCGGGGCTGCCTGACCCCGCGCACCCTGCACGCCCTGCAGCAGGTGCAGAAGGCCGGCTTCACGCACTTCGTGTCGTGCTGGCGGCCGCCGGGTGAGCCGTACGAGCACCCGAAGGGCCGGGCGTGCGACTTCGCCGCGGACGCGAAGGGCTTCGGCGGCGCGGCGACCGGCGCGTCGAAGGAGTACGGCACCCAGCTGGCGACGTGGCTGGTCCGCAACGCGAAGGCGCTCGGCGTGATGTACGTGATCTGGTACCGGCAGATCTGGACGCCGGCAGCCGGATGGCACGCGTACAGCAGCGGCAACGGCGACCCCAGTAGCGACCACACGAACCACGTGCACCTGTCCGTCTACTGAAACCGGCTACTGAAACCGGGCACCGAGGGGCCGGCCCACCCCGGGCCGGCCCCCTTCCTACGGGCTCACCGCCCGCAGCGCCGCCAGCAGCGCTTCGACCGCCGGCAGCTCCGCCCGGCCCGCCGTCACCAGGGCGTCGAGGCGGCGGGCGCCGGCGCCGGGCAGGTCCGTGACCCGCACCTGGGTGCGGTCGACGCCGCGCAGCGCCAGATCGGGCGCGATCGTCGCGCCCTGCCCGGCGGCCACCAGCGCGAACACCGCCGGGTAGTCGACGCAGGCGTGGACCCTGCGCGGCGTGAAGCCGCGCTCCCGGCCCAGCCGCTCCAGCACCTGCCCGGTCGTCGACGACGGCGGCCCGGCGATCCAGGGCCGGTCCGCGAGGTCGCCGTACCCGTGCACGGGCGGCCAGTCCACCGGGACGACCACCCGGTACGGGTCCTCACCCAGCGGCACCACGCTCACCCGGCGGCGACTCTCCAGGCCGAGGCTCGCGTCGCGCTCCGTGATCGTCAGGTCGAGGCCGCCGAGCCGCAGCTCCCGCAGCGCGGACGCGCCCTCCAGCTCGGTGATCGAGCAGACGACGTCGGGGTGGTCGACGGCCAGGCGGGCCATCGCGGGGATGAGCAGGTGCCGGATGACGGTCGAGAACGCGGCGACCCGCACCCGGCCGGCGGCCCGGCCGGACATCGCGGCCAGCTCCCGCTCGGCCTCGGCCAGTTCGCGCTCGATCGCCTCGGCCCGCGCCGCGAGCATGCGCCCGGCGGCGGTGAGCACGGCGCGACGGCCCGACCGGTCGACGAGCGGCCGGCCGACGGTGTGCTCGAGCTGCGCGAGGGCCTGGGACACCGCGGACGGCGTGACGTGCAGCGCCGCGGCGGCGCCGGCGAGGGTGCCGCGCCGCGCGATCGCGGCGAGCACGGACAGGCGCCGAGGTTCAAGATCCATGAGTGGTACTTCCGGAGCGCGCGACATTCAAGATCATGTTCAGGTCCGCTTAAGCCCTGCTGTAGATATTCTCGTTTACGCGTTAGCCAGGCTGGATGCGAACATGCATTCCGTGAGTTCGCAGTTCCTGATCTCCCTGATCGGCTGGCTCGGTGCCGCCGCGCTGGTCGCCGCCTACGCCCTCGTCTCGTCGAAGCGGCTCGCCGGGGACGGCGCCGGCTTCCAGCTGATGAACATCAGCGGCGCGGTCGCCCTCGCCTTCAACTCGGCCGTCAACGGCGCCTGGCCGTCGGCCGTGCTGAACATCGTCTGGGTCGGCATCGGCGGCGTGGCCATGTTCAAGCTGGCGCGGCGCCGGCGGATACGCCAGGGACAGGTCCGGGGCGCGGCTCAGGACCCGGCTCAGGACCCGACTCAGAGCCGGCCCGAGTACCAGGGGCTGCGCACCCGGTAGAAGACGAACTCGCCGGGAGCGGCGCAGGCGAGGTACTTGTGGCTCCACGTGCACGAGTCGAGGCGAACGTCGAGGTTGCCGAGCTCGCGGGCCGCGCCGTTCTGCGCCTGCACACCCAGCCACGGGAAGGCGCCCGAGTCCGGCACGGTGGACGGCAGCAACAGGTAACTGCCCTCGTCGAGCCGTGCCGCGCGCTTGCCCGGCCAACTGGCCGTGATCCGGCCGTCGGCGTCGACGAGCGAGGACTGCGACCGGCCGCCGGTCTCGTGGCGGATCATCACGCGGTCGCCGACCGGCAGCAGGTGCCCGGGCCGGTCGACGTCGAGCCGGTACTCGACCTCGCCGGTGCGGGTGTCGAGCGCGGTGACGTGGTGCTGCTCCCCCACGCAGACCCGCCGCTCACCGCACACGGTGACGAACGTCGGTGCGGACCGCGGGTCGGGCAGTGACCAGCTCCACTGCGCCTTGCCGAGCTTCCGGCGGTCGTACGCGCGGACCTGGCCGTGCTCGCGGCTCACGACGAAGATCTGTTCGTCATACGGGTAGACGAGGTCGTCAGGGCCGGCGATGCCGGTCGCGGCCGAGAGCGGCCTGCCGTTCGACAGGCTGACCACCTCGAGGCCCCGGTCGGCGGTCGCCCGGACGATGTGCGGGTCGACGGTGAACGCCTCGTCGAGCTGCGCCCCGTCGACCGACGTCGGGACCTGCTGGCCGCTCCAGTTGTCGGTCAGCCACCAGCTGCGCGGGCCGCCGGGCTGGTCGAGGGCGACGAACTCCTTGAGCGTGCCGACGTCGGTCACGACGAGCTTGTGGTCACTGTCGCGATACCGCACGAAGTATTTGCCGACGAGCACCCACAGGTCGCTGTTCATCACGTCGAACGTGGCGAACGGCACGCCGTTGGACGCGTTGAGCAGCGTGATCCGGCGGCGGCTGTCCTTGTCGGGCAGGCCGGTGACCATGACGGAGCCGCGGGCGGCGCGGAAGCTGTCGACGTCGCGGAGCGAGGTGTTGGTCCAGATCGGGGCGCCGCCGGGCTGCTCGACGTCGACGGCCCGCAGGTCGAACTTCCCGCCGCCGGTCGGGCGCCCGATGAAGGCACGCCCGCCGTCGAGGTAGGCCCGGGTGCCGTGACCGTCCGCGTCGCCGTCGTCACCCCCGCCGGGGTAGTCGACGCCGGCCACCAGGGTGAGGCGGTCGAAGGCGTAGGGCTGCTGATTCAGCCGGTACACGACCCCGAAGACCACGAGAAAAACGGCGAGCGCCACGCCGATCGCAGCCGACCAGCGCGCACGCCGGGACAGCCATAGCGACCTACGCGGGCGCAGGTCGTCGGCAAGGGCGTGCGTGTGCACCCGCCGACCTTATCGCGCGCTCACCGTCCGCACAGACCTGCACGCCGTGTCGATCGGCACGCGAACCCCCCGTAGTCGCGACAGCACTATGAGAAGCTGTTCGGGCCGAGCAGCGCCTTGAGGTCACCCTTGAGGGCCGTTGTCGGGTCGACCCGATACGGGCCGAGGCGCAGCAGGGTGATCCGCGAGCCGTGGCTCAGCTTCACGTGGACCTCGGCCTTGCCCGGGTGGTTGGTCAGGATCTCCTTGAGCCGGTCTACGAGCGGCGGTGTGCACCGGTTCGCCGGCAGGGACAGCACGACCGGCCGGTTCTCGTCGGCGGTAGTGACGTCGGGGATCGACAGATCCATGGCCATCAGGCGGGGCGTCTCGTCGCGGCGGTCGACGCGGCCCTTCACCGCGACGATCGCGTCCTCGGCGATGTACTGGCCGACCAGCTCGTACGTGTTGGGGAAGAACAGCGCCTCGACGGCGCCGCCCAGGTCCTCCAGCGTCGCCGACGCCCACGGCTTGCCCTGCTTGGTGATCCGGCGCTGGACGCCGGTGAGCATGCCGGCAAGCGTGATCACCGCGCCGTCGGGGACGGCGCCCTCCTCCGAGAGGCTGCTGATCGCCGTGTCGGCGGTCTTCGACAGCACCGACTCCAGGCCGAACAGCGGGTGGTCGGAGACGTACAGGCCGAGCATCTCCCGCTCGAAGGTGAGCAGTTCCCGCTTGTCCCACTCGATCTCCGGGATGGGCTGGGTCATCGCCGGGCCCGTGCCGCCGCCGTCGTCGGTGGCGAACGCGTCGCCGAAGAGATCGAACTGGCCGATGGCCTCGTTCTTCTTGATGTCGACGTAGGCGTCGATGGCGTCGGCGTGGATCGCGAGCAGGCCGCGCCGCGGATGCCCCATCGAGTCGAACGCGCCGGCCTTGATCAGCGATTCGACCGTCTTCTTGTTGCAGGCGACGGCGTCCACCTTGGACAGGAAGTCGTGGAAGTCCTTGTACGGCGCGGCGTGGCGGCACCGCACGATCGCGTCGACGACGTTGTGGCCGACGTTGCGCACGGCCGCCAGGCCGAAGCGGATGTCCTTGCCGACCGGGGTGAACGGGCCGGCCGACTCGTTGACGTCGGGCGGGAGCACCTCGATGCCCATGCGACGGCACTCCGACAGGTAGAGCGCCATCTTGTCCTTGTCGTCGCCGACGCTGGTCAGCAGGCCGGCCATGTATTCGGCCGGGTAGTTGGCCTTGAGGTACGCCGTCCAGTACGACACCAGGCCGTAGCCGGCGGTGTGGGCCTTGTTGAAGGCGTAGTCGGCGAACGGGACGAGCACGTCCCACAGCTTCTGGATGGCCTCGTCGCTGTAGCCGTTGTTGCGCATGCCGTCGCGGAACGGCACGAACTCCTTCTCCAGGACCTCTTTCTTCTTCTTGCCCATCGCCCGGCGCAGCAGGTCGGCCTGGCCGAGCGTGTAGCCGGCGAGCTTCTGCGCGGCGCGCTGGACCTGCTCCTGGTAGACGATCAGGCCGTAGGTCGGGCCGAGGATCTCCTTGAGCGGCTCCTCCAGCTCCGGGTGGATCGGGATCATCTCCTGCTGGCCGTTCTTGCGCAGCGCGTAGTTGGTGTGCGAGTTGGCACCCATCGGGCCGGGCCGGTAGAGCGCCAGCACCGCGGAGATGTCCTCGAAATTGTCCGGCTTCATGAGCCGCAGCAGGGACCGCATGGGCCCGCCGTCGAGCTGGAACACGCCGAGCGTGTCGCCGCGGGCCAGCAGCTCGTAGGCGGCCTTGTCGTCCAGCGACAGCGACAGCAGGTCGACCTTGATGCCGTGGTTCTTCTCGATGTTCTTGACGGCGTCGTCGATGATCGTCAGGTTGCGCAGGCCGAGGAAGTCCATCTTCAGCAGGCCGAGCGTCTCGCAGGTCGGGTAGTCGAACTGCGTGATGATCGCCCCGTCGGCGTCGCGGCGCATCAGCGGCACGTGCTCGATCAGCGGCTCGGCGGACATGATGACACCGGCGGCGTGCACACCCGTCTGGCGGATCAGGCCCTCCAGGCCCTTCGCGGTGTCGACGACCTTCCGCACGTCGGGGTCGCCCTCGTACAGCTGCCGGAACTCGACCGCCTCGGAATACCGCGGGTGGTTGGGGTCGAAGATGCCCGACAGCGGGATGTCCTTGCCCATCACCGCCGGCGGCATCGCCTTGGTGATGCGGTCACCGACCGCGAACGGATAGCCCAGCACCCGCGCCGAGTCCTTGATGGCGGCCTTCGCCTTGATCGTGCCGAACGTCGCGATCTGCGCGACCCGGTCCTCGCCCCACTTCTCGGTGACGTACCGGATGACGTCGCCGCGCCGGCGCTCGTCGAAGTCGATGTCGATGTCGGGCATCGAGATGCGGTCGGGGTTGAGGAACCGCTCGAAGATCAGCCCGTGCGGCAGCGGATCGAGGTCGGTGATGCCCATCGCGTAGGCGACCAGGCTGCCGGCGGCCGAGCCACGGCCGGGGCCGACCGCGATGCCTTCCTTCTTGGCCCACAGGATGAAGTCGGAGACGACGAGGAAGTACGCCGGGAAGCCCATCTTGACGATCATGTCGGCTTCGTATTCGGCCTGCTGCCGGTGCTCCTCGTCGATGCCGTTCGGGAAGCGCCGCTCCATGCCCCGCCAGACCTCGGCGCGGAAGTACGACTCCTCGGTCTCGCCCTCCGGCACCGGGAACCGCGGCATGAGGTTGCGCGACTCGAACATGCCGGCGGTGTCGACCTTCTCGGCGACCAGGAGGGTGTTGCGGCACCCCTCCTGCCACAGGTCGGACGAGTCGACGGCGCGCATCTCGTCGGCCGACTTGAGGTAGTAGCCGGAGCCGCCGAACTTGAACCGGTTGGGGTCGTTGACGTTGGACGCGGTCTGCACGCACAGCAGCACGTCGTGCGCCTCGGCCTGCGCCTCGTGGGTGTAGTGCGAGTCGTTGGTGACCACCGGCGGGATGTTGAGCCGCTTGGAGATCTCGATCAGGCCGGCCCGGACCCGCCGCTCGATGTCGAGGCCGTGGTCCATGACCTCGAGGAAGTAGTTCTCCCGGCCGAAGATCTCCTGGTACTTCGCCGCCGCCTTCAGCGCCTCGTCGAACTGGTCGAGCCGCAGGCGGGTCTGCACCTCACCCGACGGGCAGCCGGTCGTGGCCATCAGGCCATCGGCGTGCTCGGCGATGATCTCCGCGTCCATGCGCGGCCACTTCACGAAGTGGCCCTCGATCGACGCCCGGGAGTTGAGCCGGAACAGGTTGTGCAGGCCGGTCTTGTTGCGGGCCCAGATGGTCTTGTGCGTGTAGCCGCCGGAGCCGGAGACGTCGTCGTCCTTCTGGTCCGGCCGGCCCCAGCGGATCCGCTGCTTCGTCAGCCGGGACTCGGGTGCCACGTAGGCCTCGACGCCGAGGATCGGAGTCACGCCGGCGGCCTTGGCCTGCTTGTAGAAGTCGTACGCCCCGTGCATGTTGCCGTGGTCGGTGATCGCGACGGCGGGCATGCCGAGCCGGTTGGCCTCGGCGAACATCTCCTTGAGCCGTGCCGCTCCGTCAAGCATGGAGTACTCGGTGTGCACGTGGAGATGCACGAACGAGTCAGCCATGCCAACCTCCTGAAGCGCGGTTCGATCCGGTCCGGCCGATCAGCCTAGTCATGGATCCGGGCCGACACGCCGAGGCACACGGACGTGTGCTCAGGATCGCGGAAATCGGCACGGTGCCGGCACGGGTGACGGCACGGGTGAGGTCAGCGCCGGCGCCTACAGCACGACCTCCCGCAGCTCCCGGACGACCTCGGACATGGTGACCGCGTCGAGCTGGTCGAGGGGGTGCGCGCGTCGCCCGAACCAGTGGGTGTCGCCGGCGCCGCGGACGTAGACGTCACCGAGCGACTGCTCCGCGTAGGCGGTGACGTCCCCGACGACGATCCCCGGCTCGAGGTCGACGACGAGGAGGTCGCCGCCGGGCAGGTCGCGCTCCATCCAGCCCTGGATGCCGCCGTCCTCCGCCGCGGCGCGCCGCCAGCCGCGCCGCTCGAGGCCCAGCACCTTGGTGGTGGGGACCTTGACCCCGGTGAACGCGAGGTCGCCGAGCCGGCGGAGGGTGGTCGCGGCCCGCTCCGCGTCGGTGACCGTGTAGGTGTCGCGATTCAGCTGCGCGAACGGCTGGAGGATCTCGTAGTCGGCGAACAACTCCGCCCAGCCGGACAGGTCACCGCCGAGGTGCAGCGGATGCGCCACCCCGACCAGGGCGTCGTCGCCTAGCGTGACGGCCCGGTCGGCGAGGTCGGCGAGGCTGCGGTCCTCGGCGACCCGCAGGGACGAGACGATCCCGGTGCCGGTCCCCATGCCGGTCCTCGTGTCGGCTGTCGTGCCGGCTGTCGTGCCGGTCCTCGTGTCGGAGTGGACGGCCCACACCAGGCGGCGTGCCACGTGCCACACCAGCGGATGGCCGACGATCAACTGCCGGAACTCGGCGCCGGTCCAGCGGCGCTGCCACACCATCGCCCGCTCGAACCGGCGGATCTGGTCGGCGGCGACGGTCCGCACGTCCTTCTTGAGCGCCGCGAAGCGCTGTGCCGCCGCGGGCGCGAGCCCGGGGTCGTCCTTCGCGCCCGGCTTCGGCAACGCGGCCCGCCGCCGGCCGTCCTCGTCGGCGACGAACGGCTTGAGCTGCTCGTCGAAGCCCACCACGAAGCTGCGCGGCCCGTAGTCGAGCGTGAGGGTGCCGTCGGCGTCGAGCCCGAAGGCGGGGACGAGCCGGTCGGCGAGCTGGTCGCCGGTCAGCCCGAGGCCGGCGGCGACCTCGGCGATCTTCTCCGTGGCCCGGTCCCTGAGCCCCCGGAACTTCGCCTTCTCGGCGATGCCGTGCAGGTGCATGAGGGCCACGTCGGTGCCGATCTCGGCGAGCACGTCGAGGCCGGTGACGGCCCGGGCGTGGCCGCCGCCGCCGGGCCACGCCCGGATGACCGGGGCGAGCCGGCGCACCGTCTCGTCGTCGCCGAGGTGCCCGAGCGTGTCGAGCGCCCAGCTCTCCTTCGCCGGGGAGCCGGCCCGCTGCCATGCCTCGAACAGGCTCCAGCCGAACTCGGCGAGCGTCGCCGGCTCGCATTCGCGCAGGACCACGGCCAGGCCCGCATACGGCTCGCCGATCCGTGACATGGCGAGCATCGTCAGCACGTGCCGGACCGCCGCCGCGGGCAGCGTCCCGGCGCCGCCGGTGAGCTCGATCGGGGCGAGCAGCGCCGGGTCCGCCCAGTCGGGCACCACGGGGAGCTTCGCCGGGAGCAGCTCGACCGGGTCGGTGTCGAGCAGCGCCGCGATGCCGGCCGCGGCCTCCTCGCCGTAACCGAGGGCGGCCGTCTCGACGGTGTCGCGGTGCCCGGCCGCGGCGATGAACAGCAGTGCCCGCTCGGCGTGGCGGCGGGCGGTGCCGGGCTTGGCCAGCGCGGCCGGGACGAGCGTGCGGGCGGCCGTGACCGGGTGCCGCCGCAGCCAGGTCGCGGCCACGGGCCGGACGGTCTTCAGGCGGCCGTGCCATTCCGCCATGAGCGTCGCCACCTGCGGCCCCGTGAACGGCATGAGGATCGGCGCGACCTCCGCCGGGTTGCGGCGGGCGGCCTCGATCACCGTCGGATATGCCGCCAGCTCGTACTTCGCGGCGACGAAGGTCAGCCAGACCTCGGCGTCCCAGAGGTCATGGGGGCGCCACTCCGGCAGCAGCGGCAGGACGAGCTCCTTGGGGCCACGGGCGAAGAACTCGATCTCGTCCCAGATCCGGCTCCGGCCGGCCCGGATCTGCTCCGCGATCGGCGCGTGGTCGACGCCGCGGTTCCAGGTGCCGCGCAGCGACACGCGCAGCCATTCGTCGCGCTCGCCGGGTGCCCAGTCGAGCCACGGCTCGTCGGCGCACTCCAGACCGGCGACGACGACCGGCTTGCGGGCCTTGCGGGTCACCGTCCACGGCGGCGACATCAGCAACGGCGGCAACGCGCTCGGCGGCGCCTCCGGGGCCGCCGACAGCCCGGACATGATCGCGGTGATCCGCTGGGCGGGACCGCCGGGTAGCCCGCCCGAGGGCCCGCCTGGGAGCCCGCCTGGGAGCCCGCCTGGGAGCCCGCCTGGGAGCCCGGCCGAGAGCTCAGCCGAGAGCCCGGCCGAGAGCTCGGCCGCGACCTCCCCGGCGACCTCGGGGTGCTTGACCACGTGCAGGCGCAGGAGGCCGGCGGTCGCCGCGCCGCCCGCCGACGCGAGCATCCGCATCGCCCGGCGCGGGAACCGCTCGGCGGCCTCCATCAGCGCCGGCACCGCGTGCCGGTCGTCGGCGCGGTCGACGAGCAACTGGAACGCCTCGTCGGTCGGCACTGCGGCGACCAGGCCGAAGACGGTGCGCAGCGTCGTGTCGTAGGGGTAGTTGCCCAGCAGGTCGGCGTAGACCGGCAGGCCCGCGGCACCGAGTCCCTCGCCCAGGGTGTGCATCCGCGTCAGGGAGGTGGTCAGGTGATACCGCACGTGGTCCATGACCACGAACTGCGCCGGGTCGCTGATCGACGCGGCGAGGAGCAGCGCGTTCCACTCGTTGGCGGTGCCGCGCGTGAAGGCGACGACGTCGTGCTCGACCCAGGCGTGCTCGCCGGGGACGAGGAACGACGTGGCGGCGAACTGGTGCGGCCGCAGCGGCCGCTCCCGGAGTGCGGCGAGAGCGGCGACCGCCTCGGCGTGGTCCTCGTCGGACGCGGCGGCCATCGCGGCCCGCAGCCGGTGCAGCACCAGGGCCGTGCCGTCGATCTCCCAGTGGTTCGTCGGTGATCCGGTGCCGTACCGGCGGACCGGGCCGACGGCGACCCCGTTCGGGCCGGAGTGGTCGCCGTTCCGCCAGTTCCGCAGGTCGGCCAGCTCCACCCCGGCGCACACCGCGAACGCCAGTCCGCGGGTGGCGATCCAGCCGTCCGCGAACGCGGAGCTGACGGTCGAGCTCCACAGCTCGGACGGCCAGACCGCGGTGATCGCGACGGCGGCGGCACCGAGCGGCGTGCCGGCCGGGTCGCCGGCGAGGTGCGCGAGGCCCTCGGCGCGGACGTCCTCCGGGGTGTCGTCGTGCGTGAGCGCCCGGAGCGGGTCGACCCCGCCCTGGTCGCCGGTCTTCCGGGCGAGGACGCCGGCGACGGTCCGGGCCCAGTCGGCGCCGGGCCGGTAGCCGACGGCGAGCCCGCCCCGGCGCGGCAGGATGCTGCGCTGCCAGGAGGACGGCGTGCGGAAGACGTCCTCGTCGGTCATGGCGCTGGTCACGGTGCGGTGCCCTCCAGGTCGCAGATGATCTCGGATGCGGTGACGGGGTGGAGCGCGCCGAGCGGGACGCGGTCCTCGGCGGCCGCGCTCCAGCCGGCCCCGTCCACAAGCGACCGGCTGACCCAGACCTCGGTGATGACGTGCTCGGGTGTCGCCGAGGGATTGGCGTAGTCCAGGCCGGGCTCGATCCGGGCGACGGCGACCGACGCACCGGCCGGCTCGCCGGGCAGGTCGAGCTGGATCCAGCCGGCCGCGGCGTCCCAGACGTGGGCGCGGCGCCAGTCGCGGCGCTCGAGGCCGAGCAGCTTGACGCCCATGGCCTTGGCCCCGGTGAACCGGTCGAACGTGACCGCCTCCCGCTCGGCGGCGGTCAGCCGGTGCACGGCCCGGTCCAGCTGCGGGAACGGCGGGAGGAGCGCGTAGTCGGCGAACAGCTCCGACCAGGCCTGGAGCGTGTCGCCGAGATGGAGCGGGTGCGCGATGCCGACGCGGGTGTCGTCGGCGAGGGACACCGCCCGGTCGTCGGCGTCGGCGAGGGTGCGGTCCTCGGCGAGCCGAAACGCGCCGGTCACGTTGCCGGCCGGGTCGAAGGTGGCCCAGACGAGCCGCCGCGCGATGTGCCACAGCAGCGGGTGGCCGGCGACGTGCACCCGGAACTCGGTGCCGCTCCACCGCCGCTGCCGGACCATCGCCCGCTCGAGGCGGTGCAGCTGGTCGGCGGCGACGGTCCGCACGTCCTTCTTGAGGGTGGTGAACCGTTGCACGGCGGCCGGTGCCAGCTCCGGGTCGTCCTTCACCCCCGGCTTCGGCAACGTGGCCCGCCGCCGGCCGTCCTCGTCGGCGACGAACGGGCGGAGCTGCTCGTCGAAGCCGACCACGAACCGGCGCGGACCGTAGTCGAGCGGCAGCGTGCCGTCGGCGTCGAGCCCGAACCGCGGGACGAGCCGGTCGGCGAACTGGTCGCCGCTCAGCCCGAGGTCGGTGGCGATGTCGTCGAGCCGCTGCCGGGCGCGCTGGCGCACCGCCCTGGTCCGGACCTTCTCCGCGATGCCGTGCAGGTGCATGAGCGCGGTGTCGCTGCCGATCCGGACGAACACGTCGAGCGCCGCGTTGGCCCGGGCGATCCCGCCCTCGGCCGCCCAGGCACGGATCAGCGCGGCGAGCTGGTGGACGGTCTCGTCGTCACCGACGAGGGCCTGGGTTTCGAGCACCCAGCCGGCCCTGGGTGGCGCCCCGGCGTCGAGCCACTGCCGCAGCAGCGACCGGCCGAACTCGGCCAGGGACCGCTCCGTGCAGGCCTCGCGGACGACGGCGACTCCGGAATACGGCTCGTCGGGGCTGGACATCGCGAGCATCGTGAGGACGTGCCGCACCGCGTCGACCGGCAGTGCCCCGGCGCCGCGCCGCAGCTCGATCGGGGCGAGCCGGGCGGGGTCGGCCCAGTCGAAGAGCACCGGCAACCGGGCGGGCAACCGCTCCAGCGGGTCGGTGTCGAGCAGGTCGGTGACGGCCCGCGTGGCCTCGGGCCCGTGGTGGCGGGCCGCGGCGTCGACCGCGTCGCGCCGTCCGTTGCCGGCGATGGTGAGCAGCGCCCGCTCCGCGGCGCGCCGGTCCGGCCCCGGGGCGGCCAGCGCGACCGGGATCAGCGCCCGGGAGGCCGCCTCGGGATGGCGGGCGAGCCAGGCCGACGCGACCGGCCGCACGGTCTTGCGGGTGACGAGCCAGGTCGCCATGAGCGTCGCGACCTGGGGCGCGGCATACGGCAGCAGGACCGGTGCCACGGCCGCCGCCGTCGCGGGCGGGGCCTTCCGCACGGTCTCCACGGCCATCGGCAGCACCAGCAGCCCGAACCTGGCGACGAGCCCGGGCAGCCAGTGCTCCGCGCCCCACAGGTAGGCGGGCACCCAGCCGGACGCGATCGGCGCGGCGAGTGCCTCCGGCGCCCGCAGGAGGAACCCGACGGTGTCCTGCCAGCGGCTCCGCGGGCCGGCGACCTCGGCGGCGGTGATCGTCCAGTCGGGGACGGGGACGCCCCAGCCGGCGAACCCCTCGGTGTAGGCGAGCCCCTCGGTGCCGGCGAGCCACGCGTCGCGCTCGCCGGGCAGCCACACGATCGACGGCCGGTCCGTGCACCGCAGCCCCGTGACCACGACCGGCTTGCGGGCCGCACCGCGCCGGGCGGTCCACGGCGGGCTGACCAGCAGGGCGGGCAGGGCCTCCGGGTCCGCGACGGCACGCCGGTCGAGCGCCGCGAGCGCCGAACGCACCCGGGCGGCGGCGCCCTCCGGGAGCGCCGAGGAGGCAGCCAGCAGCTCCGCGGCCACCGCACGGTGCCGAGTCGCGTGCGCCCGCAGCCGCTCCGCGGCGTCGCGGCGCCGCGACGTGCCGAGCAGGCGCAGCGCCCGGCGGGGGAACCGGTCGGCGGCCTCGGCCAGCGCGGCCGGGACGTGCCGCCCGTCGAGCCGGCTGTCGAGCCGGTCGAGCAGCGACTGGAACGCCGCGTCGGACGGCAATGCCGCGATGATCGACAGCAGGCGGCGCCGTGTCTCGGCGGCCGCCTCGCGCCCGTCCAGCCAGTCGAGGAACACCGGCAGGCCGGCGGTGCCGAGGCCCTCGCCGGCGCTGAGCAGCGTGCCGGTGGACGAGAACAGGCGGTGGTCGGGCAGGGTGTCAGCGAGCGCCTCCGCCTGCGCCGGGCTCGTCACCGCGGCGAGCAGCAGCACGGCGTGCTGGTCGGCGCGCGGCCGGAACTGCGGCCGGAACTGCGGCCCGAACTGCCGGCCCAGGACCTCGGCGACGGCCTCGTCGACCCAGGCCCGTGCCGCGGCGTGGCCGGCCGGCGCGAGGAAGGCCGCCGTCACCCGGTGGTCCGGCGAGCGCTCCCGGTGCGCGGCGAGGACCTCGATCGCGGCACGGTGATCGTCGTCGGAGGCGGCGGCAAGGGCGGCCCTGACCCGGGCGAGCAGCGGGCCGAGCCCCTCCGGGAGCCAGCGGTGGACCGTGTCGTCGAACCGGACCACCGGCCGGCCCGCCACGGCCGTGCGCTGCCAGTCGGTGTCGTAGTGCAGGCCGGTCAGCTCGGCGGCGGCCGCCACGGCGAAGGACAGCCCGTGCCCGGCGATCCACGCGTCGACGAGCGTCGCCGCGGCGCTGCGGCACGACCGCTGGTCGAGTGGGCCGAGCAGCGCGCTCGCGACGGCCGCCGCGCCCAGCGGGGTGCCGTCCGGACGACGGTCGAGGTCGGCAAGGGCCTGCGCCGCCACGTCCGGTGGGGTCTCCGGGTGCTCGAACGACTCGTGCGGCGACGGGTGGCGGGCGAGCAGGCGGGCGCGGTCGGCGGCCCAGGTGCGGGCCGGACGGAACCCGGCCGGAGCGCCGCCGCGGCGCGGGTGGAGGTCCCGGTGCCAGGTGGACGGCACGGTGAACGTGTCCTCCGAATCAACGTCCACCTCGATCATGCGAGCCTCCTGCCGACTGCCGTCCGATCCGACGCGCGACACCATAGCGACGCCCACCGACAGTTTCCGCGATCCCGGGCCGTACGCTGCGGGAACGCAAGATCGACCCAGGTCGGGCCGCGCCATTGATCATGAAAGACTCAAAAGGGGAAAATCGGATCCCCGGAAAAGTGCCGGACCCGCCTGTTACACCAGAGTCATGGGGATCCGTACCGGACGCGGAGTGAGCGTCGAAGAGGCGCTCCGGATGGTGCTCTCGCTGCCCGAGATCGAGCAGCGCCAGCATGGCAACCACATCGGGTTCCGGGTGCGCGACAAGGGCTTCGCCTACCTGTGCGAGGACGACTGGACGATGCTGGTCAAGGCGACCCGGGAGGAGCAGGCCGCGCTCGTCGAGGACGACCCGCGGGCCTACAAGAAGGCGAGCGCCTCGGGCCGGATCGGCTGGGTCCAGGTCCGGCTGCGCAAGGCGCACGAGGAAGAGCTGGCCGACCTGATCACCGAGGCGTGGCGGATGACGGCGCCGCGCCCGATCGTCGCCCGCGCCGGCCTGCCCTTCGGCTGAGCGGCGAGCCCGAAGACGGCACGGTCAGCGCAGCACGGACAGGACCGTCGTGACCAGGCCGGCGGCCAGGGCGGTCAGCAGGGCACCGGCAAGGATGAGGCGCCAGGTGAGCCGGGCGGTGTGACCGGCGGCGGCGATGAGCTTCATGCCGCACAGCACAGCACACCGACCTTTGGTGGGGCTGAACACGCGCACGGCAACGCCTCAGGAACGCCGCTCGCCTGCCGATCGCGCCGGGCGTGGACGTGCGGGTGCTCGGACGGCTCGAGATCATCGACCAGGCGGCCGGCGGTGAGCGGCGGCTGACCGGCGACGACCTGCCGCGCCGGGCGCGCCAGGTGCTCGGCGTGCTCGCGGCCCGGCACGACCGGCTCCAGTCGAAGGACGCACTCGCCGACGCGGTCTGGGGCGAGGAGCTGCCGGGCAACCACGCGGCCGCGCTGGAGCACTACGTCTCGGTGCTGCGCCGGACGCTGCAGCCGGGCGTGCCGACCGCCCGGTCGTTCATCGTGACCCGGGCCGGCGGCTACGTGTTCGCCACCGACCGCGCCCGGCTCGACCTGGCCGAGCTGCGCACCGCCGCGCGGCTCGCCGAAACCCGTCCGGACCGCACCGACGTGCGGGAGCAGATCGTTCGGCTCGCCCGCGACCTGCCGTTCACCGAGGACGAGTACGCGGAGTGGGCCGCACCCGCCCGCGCCGAGGTCCGGGCCGTCGTCGTCGCGGCGCTGCTCGACCTGTCCGAGGCCATCGCCGGAGCCGATCCCGCGCGGGCCCAGCGGCTGGCGCGCGAGGCGAGCGAGCTCGAACCCTTCACCGAGCGTGCGTACCGGGCCGGGATGCGCGCCGCCGCCGGCCTCGGCCGCGCCGATGCGGTGATCCAGTGGTACGACCAGTGCCGCCGCACCCTGGAACAGGAGCTGGGCGTCGCGCCGTCACGGGAGACCGCCACGCTGCGCGACACGCTCCTGGCAGACGTCCGAGCCAGCACTGGAGCCAGCACTGGAGCCGGCACCGGAGGCGGCACCGGAGGCGGCACCGAACGACCCGGGCCGCCGGCCCACGACCGGCGCCGAGGCGACCGGCGGCGACCGGCCCCCGGCCGGCAGGACCGGCTCGCGGTCGTGACGGCCCTGCCGAACGCGGCCCGGCAGCCGGCGACGGGGTTCCTCGGCCGGGACGCGGAGCTCGCGGCCCTCGCGGGCGGTCCCGCCGTCGTCCACGTCGCCGGGCCGGCCGGCGCCGGCAAGTCGGCGCTGCTCGCCCGCCTGCGTGAGCTGCACCCCGGCACCGCCGGGCTGGGCCGCGGCCCCGGACCGGGCGGCGCGCTCCGCCTGGGCTGGCTGCGCACGGTACTGCACCAGCTCGACCGGCCGGCCGACGACGTCCTCGACGCCGCGATGGCCGAGCGCCGCGCCCTGCACCCGGCCGAGCTCGACACGATCGCACACGGCCTGCCGGGGCGGGTCGTCGCGATCGACGACGCCGAGCACCTCGACGCCGACTCGGTCGCCGAGCTGCGCTGGCTGCAGGAGCACGGGTTGCGCGTCGTGGTCTCGTACCGTTACCCGTCCACGATCGCCACCCGCCCGCTCGGCGCGCTCGACGCCGGACTGGTGCTCCGGCTGGAGCCGCTGACCGGCGCCGACCTCGACCCGGAGACGCTCGCCGCGAGCGGCGGCATCCCGGCGCTGGTCGCCGCCGATCCGGCGACGGCCGGGCAGGTCGCCATGCACCTGGCCCGCCAGCGCACCCGCTGGATGGCGCCGGCGGCCTGGGAGGTGCTCCGGCTGACCGCCGCGCTCGGCACGCTGCGGGTCGAGCAGCTCGCCGCCGTGGCCGGGCTCGACGTCGACGAGGTCCTCGACGCCGTCGACCGGCTGGTCCACGCCCACCTGCTGGTGGAGGGCCCGGGCGGCCATGTCCGCCACCGCAGCGGGCTGATCAGGGACGCCGTCGCGGCGCAGGTCTCCGCCGCGCACAGCCACCACCTGCGCGCACGGCTGACGTCGGCCCGCTGACAGCGGGCTGACAGCGGGCCGACACAAATCACCGTTGCGTTCTCCCACCGCCCGGCGCTATGTTGTTCTCAGATCGAGAAATACTCAGTTAGAGAAGAACTCCGGCTGAGAAAAACTCCGTTTGAGAAGGACCACGGTGGTGAACGAAGCCGAGTTCCTCGCCAGCTACGACCCGCGCGCCTATCCCCCGGTCGCGGTGACCGTCGACGTCGTGGCGTTCACCATCCGGCAGGACACGCTCACCGTCCTGCTGGTGCGCCGTGCCGGCCCGCCCAGCGAGGGCAGGTGGGCGCTGCCCGGCGGGTTCGTCCGCGAGTGGGAGGACCTGCCGACCGCCGCGGCGCGTGAGCTCGCCGAGGAGACCGGGGTGGCGACGGCCAACCGCCGGCTGCACCTCGAGCAGCTCGGCACCTACGGCGCGCCGGACCGCGACCCGCGCATGCGGGTCGTCTCGGTGGCCTACCTGGCGTTCGCGCCGGACCTGCCCGATCCCGTCTCCGGCGGCGACGCCCGCGTGGCGGCCTGGACGCCGGTCAGCGAGGTGGACCAGCTGGCCTTCGACCACGCCACGATCCTGGCCGACGGCCTGGACCGGGCCCGCTCCAAGCTGGAATACACGCCGCTGGCGACGAAGTTCGTCGGCGAGGAGTTCAGCATCGCGGAGCTGCGGGCCGTCTACGAGACGGTCTGGGGCGAGCAGCTGCACGCCGGCAACTTCCACCGCAAGGTGCTGTCGGTGCCGGGGTTCGTCGAGAGCACCGGCGCGGTCGCCGAGCGCGGCGGCAGCCGCGGCGGCCCGCGCGCCAAGCTCTACCGCGCCGGCGACGCGCAGCTGCTGCACCCGGCGCTGCTCATGCCCAGCCGGGAGGAGACGGTGCGGTGAACCTCCCCACGAGCACGGCGGAGGCGATCGCCCTCGTCGAGCGCGCCACCGCCGAGGAGCTGTTCGGCGGCGACGACCCCGCCAGGGCGTACCGCAGGCTGGCCCGGCTCACCCATCCGGACACCGCGGGGCCGGCCGGCGCGCGAGCGTTCACGCGCCTGGCCGAGCTGTGGCGCACCCGTGGCGCGATCCGCAGCACGAAGGGCGTCTACCCGACGGCCGTCCTGGACTTCCGGGGCGACCTCGCCAACCTCTACCGCGTGCCCGAAGGGCACCTGAAGCTGGTCCGCGACCCGTCGTGCAACGACCTGATGGCACGCGAGGCGGCAGCCCTGCGCCGGTTGGCCGAGCACGGCGACCCGCGGTACCTCCCCTATGTCCCGCGGCTCGTGGACACCTTCCGCCACAAGGAGGGCGGGGTCGTCCGGCGGGCCAACGTGATCGCTGTGACGTCGGGCCGGACCGCCGGCCGGCTGCACAGTCTGGCCGAGGTGGCCGCGAAGCGCCCCCACGGCCTCGATCCGCGCGACGCGGCGTGGATGTGGCGGCGGTTGCTGGTCGCGCTGGGCCTGGCCCATCGGGCAGGCGTGATCCACGGTGCGGTACTGCCCGAGCACGTCCTCATCGAGCCGGACGACCACGGCGTGGTCCTCGTCGACTGGTGCTACAGCGCCGCCGAGCCGGACCAGCGGATCGCCGCGATCGTCCCGCGCTACCGCGACCACTACCCCGCCGAGGTGCTCGACCGCGGCACCCCGGCTCCCTGCACCGACCTGGCCATGGCCGCCCGGGTCATGGCCGACCTGATCGGCGACCGTGCGCCGAAGCCGTTGCGCCGGTTCGCCGACGGCTGCCGGCTCGCCTCGCCGCGGCAGCGTCCCGACGACGCGTGGCGCCTGCTCCGCGAGTTCGACGAGTTGCTGCACCACCTGTACGGGCCGCGCAAGTTCCGGCCGTTCACCCTCTGAGAGGAGATCATCCATGGGAAGCGGGATCTGGTCGACAGACGTCTACGACGCCGCCGACCGTTACCGGCGCGCCACCGGCAAGAGCGCCTTCGCCTACAGCGACTCGGGCGCCCGTACCGTCCACACCGCACTCGACCCCAAGGGCATCGCGGTCCGCGAGAGCCGGGACTCGGACGAGCACCCGAACTCGGTGGCCATCGCCGTGCTCTTCGACGTCACCGGTTCGATGGGATCGGTACCGCGGGTCCTGCAGCAGAAGCTGCCCCAGCTGCTCGGCCTGTTGCTGCGCAAGGGGTACGTGAAGGACCCGCAGCTCCTGTTCGGCGCGATCGGCGACGCCACGTGCGACCGGGCGCCGCTGCAGGTCGGGCAGTTCGAGTCGGACAACCGGCTCGACGAGGACCTCGGCCGCATCGTGCTCGAAGGTCGCGGCGGCGGCCAGATGACCGAGTCGTACGAGCTGGCGATGTACTTCATGGCCCGGCACACCAGCATCGACTGCCACGAGAAGCGGGGCAGGCGCGGTTACCTGTTCATCATCGGTGACGAGCAGGCGTACAAGCGGGTGAAGCCGGCCGAGGTCGAGGCCGTCATCGGCGATCGGCTCGCCGAGCCGATCGGCCTGCGGGCGATCGTCGACGAGGTGCGCCGCATGTACGACACCTACTACATCCTGCCGGCCGGCTCCTCGTACGCGGGCAACACCACGATCCTCGACTTCTGGCGGGACCTGCTCGGTCAGAACGTCATCGCGCTCGACGACCTCGACGCGGTGTGCGAGACGATCGCGCTCACGGTCGGGCTCGGCGAGGACGCCATCGACCTCGACGAGGGCCTCGACGACCTGCGTGACATCGGCTCGGCGGCCACGGCGACGGTCGGCAAGGCGCTGGCCCGCATCGGCGGCGACCGTGCCCCGGTCGCGACCGGCTCGGCGCCGTCCGACCTGGCCGGCCCCGTGACGGTCGAGCGACTCTAGGAGGCGGCGCCATGCACGTCATCGTCGTCGACCTCGGGTTCGGGGACTGCGGGAAGGGGACCGTCGTCGACCACCTGTGCGCGACCCGCGAGGTCCACACGGTGGTGCGGTTCAACGGCGGCGCGCAGGCGGCGCACACCGTCGTGCTCGCCGACGGGCGGCAGCACACCTTCGCGCAGTTCGGCGCCGGGACGCTGCGCCCGGGGGTGCGCACGCACCTGTCCCGGTTCATGGTCGTCGACCCGCTCGCGCTGGTCGCCGAGGCGGAGCACCTGATCGCCCTCGGCGTCCACGACGTCTGGCAGCGGCTGACGGTCGACCGGCGCGCGCTGGTCGCCACGCCGTACCACCGCGAGGCCAACCGTGCCAAGGAACTCGCCCGGGGCGCGGACCGGCACGGCTCGTGCGGGATGGGCGTCGGCGAGACGATGGCGTACGCGCTGTCCCACGACGACGACGCACCGCGGGTCGGCGACTGTGCCGACCCGCCGGTGCTGCGCCGGAAGCTGACCGCCCTGCGGGCGCGGCTCGGCGTGGGCGGGCCGCCGGTCGAGGACTGCGTGCGCGCGTTCGCCGCCTTCGCGGCGACGGTGCCGATCGTCGACGGCATGCGCTTCGACGACGGCCCCTGCGTCTTCGAGGGTGCCCAGGGTGTACTGCTCGACGAGTGGCACGGCTTCCACCCGTACACCACCTGGAGCACGACCACGTTCGCCAACGCCGAGGAACTGCTGGACGGCGCCCCGGCGTTCCGGCTCGGGGTCCTGCGGACCGTGACGACCCGCCACGGCGCCGGGCCGCTGGTCACCGAGGATCCGTCGCTCGGGATCACCGACCCGAACAACCCGGCCAACCCGTGGCAGGGCGCGTTCCGGGTCGGGCACTTCGACGCGGTCGCGCACCGGTACGCGCTGGAGGTCTGCGGCGGCGTCGACGGCCTCGCGCTGACCCACCTCGACCTGCCGGTCAGCCGCATGTGCACCGGCTACGGCGGGGTCCGGCTCGTTCCCGGCCCGCCCGGCGACCTCACCCGGCAGGAGGCGACGACCAGGAGCCTGGCCGGCGCCGAGCCGCGGTACGCCGAGGTGCGCGACTGGGTGACGGCCGTCGAGGACACGCTCGGCGCGCCTGTGGTCGTCGAGTCGTGGGGGCCCACCGCGGAGGACAAGAAGTCCGCCGACCGGCTGACATCCTGAAGACCGGCGGGCACCGCACCTCAGTCGCACCACAGCCGCACCACAGCCCGCCCTGTGACGCTGCGGGGCATGGGGCTGGCACGGGACGCGTTCAGGGCACTCACGCTCGCCGCCACGGCGGGGCTGGTCGTCGGCGGTGTCGCCGGCGTCATGAACCCGCCGTCCACCGCCCCGCCGTCCGCCGGCCCGTCGTCCGCTGCCGGGCTCGCGCCGGTCCGGGTGACCAGCGTCGACCTCCTCGGCGCCGACCGGCTCGAGGTGACGCTGCGGTTCACGAACACCGGCCGCACGGTCGAGCGGATCGACGCGGCGGCCGTGCAGGTCACCGCCGACGGCGTGCCGCTACGGGGCCGGACGGCGGGTGCCGTCGACCTCCGGCCGGGCGCCACCGCCGACCGGACGGTCGCGTTCGACGCGCCGCCGGCCGGCGCCGGCCTGACGCTCACCCTGCCGGGTGGCGGCACCCTGCCGCTGCGGCTCTAGACGCGGCTGCGCTCGCGGCGGACGACCGGTCGGCGGCCCTTCAGCGTCGTGCGCCGCAAGGTGTCGATGACCTCGTCCACCGACTGCTCCGGGATCTCGACCAGCGAGAACCGGTCGGTGATCTCGATCGCGCCGATGTCGCGGCCGGTGAGGCTCGACTCGCCCGTGATCGCGCCCACGAGGTCCTGCGGCCGGATGCCCGCGCTGCGGCCGGCACCGACGAACAGCCGGGTCATACCGCCCGGCGGGGTCCGCCGCCCGCCGTCCCGGCCCCGGCCGCGCCCGTCGGCGTCGCGGACGCTGACCCGCCGGCCCGGCCGCTCATCGTCCCGCTCGCGCGGCGGACGGATGGTGACCTCCGGGATCTCCTCCTGGTCACCGTCGCCGACACCGCCCGACTCGTGCGCCAGCTTCACCGCCGCCAGCGCGATCTCGACCAGGTCGAACTCGTCGGTCAGCGTGTCGACGACCACCCGGAACCGCTCCAGGTCCTTGTCGGCCAGGAGGCTCTCCTGCAGGGCGGCCCTGGTCAGCTCCAGGCGGCGGGCCCGCAGGTCGGCGACCGTCGGCACCTTCTCGATCACGATGCGCTGCTTGGTGACCCGCTCGATCGTCTTGAGCATGCGGTGCTCGCGCGGCTCGGCGAGCGTGATGGCCACACCCTCACGGCCGGCGCGGCCGACCCGGCCGATGCGGTGCACATACGACTCCGGGGCCGACGGCACGTCGTAGTTGACCACGTGCGTCAGGTGCTCGACGTCGAGGCCGCGGGCGGCGACGTCGGTGGCGACGAGCAGGTCGGCGGTGCCGTTGCGCAGCCGCGCCATCACCCGGTCGCGCTGCTCCTGGCCCATGCCGCCGTGCAGCGCCTCGGCACGATACCCCCGGCCGTTGAGCGTCTCGGTGAGCTGGTCGACCTCGTCGCGGGTGCGGCAGAACACGATCGCCGCGCCGGGCGCCTCGACGTCGAGCACCCTGCCGAGGGCGGCGGGCTTGTGCGCGCGGGTCACGACGTAGGCGACCTGCCGGACCAGCGGCGCCTCACCCGCGGGGGTGGGCTCGCGGCCGATCTGGATCCGGACCGGGTCGTTGAGGTGGCTGCGGGCCAGGCCGTCGATGCGGGGCGGCATCGTCGCGGAGAACAGCACCGTCTGGCGGTCCTCCGGGGTCTCCTGGAGGATCGCCTCGATGTCCTCGGCGAAGCCCATGTCGAGCATCTCGTCGGCCTCGTCGAGCACCACCACGTGCAGGTCGTGCAGGCGCAGCGTGCCGCGGCCGAGATGGTCCAGCGCCCGGCCCGGGGTCGCGACGATCACATCGACACCCTGCTCCAGCGCCCGCAGCTGGCGGCCGATCGGCTGCCCGCCGTAGATCGGCAGGACGCGGGTGCCCAGGTCCCGCCCGTACCGGTGGATGGCCTCCGACACCTGGACCGCCAGCTCGCGTGTCGGCACCAGGACCAGGGCCGACGGGTTGTCACCGCCGGGCGGCGGCATGCGCTGCAGCAGCGGCAGCGCGAACGCGGCCGTCTTCCCGGTGCCGGTCGCCGCCTGGCCGAGCAGGTCGCGGCCGGCGAGCATCGGCGGGATCGCCTCGCGCTGGATCGGGGTCGGTTCCTCGTAGCCGAGTCCCGAGAGTGCCTTGAGCAACTCGTCCCGCAGGCCGAGGTCGGCGAAGCTGGTCATGTCCTCGTCGTTGATGATCGCGGTCACGATGATGCTCCTCGGTCGGCGCGGCTGGTGGATGTGGCTCAGTGGGCAATGCGGGCTTATCTAGCATCCCAGGCGGGCAATCCACACTGGTGGCGTGGTCGGTGTCTGTGATCTGCGACTGGTACAACGAGCAGATCGTCGCGGCGGGCAAGCAGCCGCTGTTGCTGCTGCTCGCGGGACTGGTCGGCGGGTTCGCCGGGATCCGCACGAGCACCCGGATGATCCGGGCCCAGGTGCGGTGGTGGCCTGGCAACCTTACGGCGGGCGGCGTTCATCTGCACCACGAGCTGTTCGGTGTGCTCACGATGCTCGTCACAGGGACGCTGGCGTTCGCGTTCCCGGGCCGTCCGCCGTGGCACGACCTGCTCGCCCTGGGCTTCGGGATCGGCGCCGGGCTGGTTCTCGACGAATACGCGCTGCTGCTGCACCTGCGCGACGTGTACTGGACCCGGGAGGGCCGGAGCTCGATCGACGCGGTGATCGCGGCCACGATCGTGACGCTCATGCTGGTGGTCAGCACGGTGCCGTTCGGCCTCGACGACGTGGAGCGCGACGAGGCGTCGACCCGGTGGGCGACGGCCGCGGCGGTGTGCCTGAACCTGTCGCTGACGGTGCTGACCGCGCTGAAGGGCAAACCGTGGCTGGCGTTGCTGAGCGTGGCCGTGCCGCCGATCGGCCTCGTCGGCGCGTCGCGGCTCGCGGCGGCCGGCAGCCCCTGGGCGCGGCGGTACGGCCCCGCGAAGCTGGCCCGCGCGCAAGCCCGCTCGGCGGCCTGGTCGAGACGGAAGGACCGGTTGATCACTATGGTTGGCGGTGTGACCTCGGTGGCTTCTCCTGACGACTCCCCTTCTCCGCAGTCTTCTCCACGGCCTCCCGCCCCGGCCTCCCCGCAGAGCGGGAGCGACTGGCAGGAGCAGCGGGCGCGGGCGGTCGCGCACCACGGGGCGGCGCTGGAGCAGCGGCTCGCGGCGGAGGCCGCCCGGGCCATGACGCAGATCGCCGAGTTCGTCGCCGCCGCGAAGGAGGCCGGCGTGCCGACGGAGCCGCTGCGGGCCCGGTCCTACCGCGGACGGTCCTACCGCACCTCCCTGCGCGGCTGGTACCTGAATGCCTCCCGGACGATCGCGGTGGGCGATGACGGCATGTACTACTCCCTGCTCGTCCCGCCGTCGGCCACGGGCTGGCTCACCGGCGTGACGCCGGAGCCCACGACCCCGCGCCTGATCGTGGGCGAGGGTGCCCGCGACGGCGAGTCGATCCCCCTGGCGACGCTGCTGCGGCAGCGGCTGAACGCAGCGCCGGGCTCAGGGCACGCGTAGATACTCCGGCGGCACCTCGTCGGTCAGCCACACGCCGTTGTCGGAGCGGTAGAAGGTGTGGCCGTCACGCGCCATCTGCCCGGCGAGCACGGTCAGGATGACGGTCGCGCCGCCGCGGCGGGCACCCACCCGGCGGGCGGTGCCGGTGTCCGGCGACAGGTGGACGTGGTGCCGCCCGCCCCGGTTGAGCCCGGTCGCCTTGATGGAGGCGAGCACCGCCGCGGCCGTGCCGTGGAAGAGCAGCTCCGGCGGCTCCGCCGGGGTGAGCCCCAGCTCGATCGGGACGGAGTGCCCCTGGCTGGCGCGGATGCGCTCGACCCCGTCGGGACCGACCGCGATCGCGAAGCGCTGCTTGTCGTTGCCGGCGACGACCGCGTCGAGGGTCGGGCGGTCGAGGCCCATGGCGGTGAGAAACCGCTCGACCGGCACCCACCCGGCCGCGTCGAGGGTGAGGCCGACCCGCGCGGGGTCGTGGCGGAGCACCTTGGACATCCGCTTGCTCACCTTGACCAACTGATGCTGTTCCATATCAACTCCGATTGTCCGCGCACCGTCCAGCGCATTTCTCACCCGGGTGACCGCCCCCGGCTGTCGCCCCCGGCCCCGTCACCCCCACGGTCCGGGCGGAGGCCGTCGAGGATGACGGCGACGGCGCGGCCGTTCGCCGGTCCCGCGGGATGGGCCGCCGCGGCCGGGGTGCTGGTGGTAGGCCTGATCCACGCCCGCACGTGGGACGATCCCGACCCGTGGGGCAAGCGCACGGCCCGCGCACGCCGCACAGCCGGCGCCTGAGGCGGTCAGCGCGACCAGGCAGGCCGGCCTCAGTGCGCCGCGTGCACGACCCGGTCCGGGCGCAGCACGATCGTCCGGCCGCGCATCCACCGGCGCAGGGCGCCGGACGGGTCGAACTCGGGGGTCACCCGGATCGGGCGGCCGCGGACCAGGTGCGGGGCGGGCGGCCGCGCGCCGAACAGGGTCGCCCAGCCGGGGCCGAGCGCGTCGTCCAGCCGCACCTCGCGCCCCTCCCAGACCACCGTCGGCTGCGGCGCGAGGCGACCGGCGCGCCGGTCCCGGCCGACGTGGTCCAGCGGCGGGCTCGTCGAGCGCAGCGCCAGTCCTTTCAGGCCCGGCACGCGCCAGATCGCACCGAGCACCACCCGCCGTACCGCCGCCGCGCGGTCCTGCCCGCCCGTCATCGCCCAGCCGGCCACGATGGCCAGCCGGATCTGGGCGCGGGCGTGCGGCTTGCGCTCCCGTTCGTACGAGTCGAGCAACCGTTCGTCGTCCGACGCGAGCTTCCACACGAGGTTGTACGCGTCCCGCAGCCCGGCGCCGAGTCCCTGCCCGATGAACGGCGGGGTCTGGTGGGCGGCGTCGCCGAGGAGGAAGACCCGGCCGGAGCGCCAGCGATCGGCGACGCGGGCCCGGAAGGTGTACTCCGCGCGGCGCACGATCCGCACCGCCGCGTCACCCAGCCACGGGGCGACCAGCGGCTGTACATCCACAATGGACTCACCGGGGCGGAGGCGGAACTCCCACCGGTACCGCAGCGAACCCAGCTGCATGAAGGTCGCCGCCCGGCGCGGGTCGCAGACCTGGTGGACACCGCCCCACGCGCCCAGGTCGCGGTCGCACACGCCGTCCACGACGAGCCAGCGCTCCTCGAAGCGCAGGTCCTCCAGCGTCGCCCCGATCAACCCGCGGACGGTGCTGTTGGCCCCGTCACACCCGAGGACGGCCGCCGCCGGGACGGTGCGCTCTTCACCGTTCCGGCGGAGTCGGTACGTCACGTGCGCCGACGAAACCGCTGACGACACCCCGACGACCTCCGCGCCGCCGACGAACTCGACGCCGTCCAGCGTCGCCAGCCGCGCCCGCAGCAGCCGCTCCAGATCCGGCTGGTCGAACATGTTGGCCTGCGGATACCCGTGCGGCCCGGTCGCCGTGTCCCGGCGGAACTCGGCCATCACCCGGTGCCGCCCGTCGAGCAGCCGCAGCCCCAGCCCGGGCCGGCTCACCTGCAGGAACTCGTCGGCGACGCCGAGTTCCTGCAGGATCCGCACCACCTCGTCGTCGACGTGGACCGCGCGCGGCAGCGGATACGGTTCCGCGTACCGGTCCAGCAGCAGGCACGGCACCCCGCGCTGCGCGAGAAGGATCGCGGCGGCGGCGCCCACCGGCCCCGCCCCCACGATCACGACGCGATCCACCCATCGAGGTTAAGCACTCGGGGTTACGTCACGAGCACCGCGTCCCGTTGAGCGTGAACACGGCGGGGTTGGTGTTCGTGCCCGTTGCCGACGGTGAAGCCGGTGGCCGCCTGCGCCGGCGCTCCTGCCGCGCCGGCTCTCCTGCCGCGCCGCCGACGGCAGCGACTTCGGCCCGGCCATCGTGTTCAGTGCCGTGCGGAACGGGTAGAGCGCGGCCGGCAGCACCCCACAGACCCCAACCCAGGCAGGAGAAGCAGATGGCACTCGACAACCCGGCCGACCTGTTCCTCTACGAGCTGTCGGGCATGTACGACGCCGAGCGCAAGAGCAACCAGCTGGTGGGTGAGATCCTCGGTCAGGCGGAGCAGAGCCCCCTGGCCCAGATCCTGCGCGCCCAGCAGCAGCAGGGTCAGCAGAAGATCCAGAACCTCGAGACGTGCTTCGCGATGATGGAGACGGAACCGATGGACGTCTCGTGCACGACCCTCGACGGCATGCGCGCGGAGTTCCAGCAGTTCACCAGCCAGCGCCCCTCCACCGAGACGCTGGAGATCTACACGGTCGACGCCGAGACGAAGCTCGCGCACTTCGGCATGGCCGGCTACCGCGGACTCATCGACAAGGCGCTGCTCATGGGCGAGACGCAGTGCGCGCAGGTCCTGCAGACCAACCTGGTCCAGAAGCAGGAGAACGCGGGCACCTTCGAGCGCATCAGCCACGAGCTCGGCCAGCGGGTCACGATGAACGTCTGACCCTGGACGGGCCGGCGCGGCGAGCGCCTGGCACGGGGCGGGGCCGCCGTTCCGGCGGCCCCGCCTCCCCCACCCCGCGACCCCGCCCGGCCACCGGAACCCGTCACGCATCGCGGATCTCGAAGACGATCACCGCGAGCACCACCGCCACCGCCGCGTACAGCGCCAGCACGCCCAGGCCGGCCCAGGGCCCGATGTCGGGCGGTGTCAGGTGCCGCGTCGTCTGCACGGCCAGCCCGGCGTCCATCGGCCCGAACCGGTGCAGGCGCCGCTCCCAACGCGGGTCGGACACCAAGGACGCCGCGAGCGGTGCGACGTAGAGCACGCCCAGCATCCCCGTGATCGCGCCGGCGGTGTCCCGGACGAGCACCGCCACTCCGGCGCTGAGCAGGGCGATCAGGACGAGGTACAGCACGGTGCCCAGCGCGGCCCGCCGGGTCGGCTCGTCGGCGAGTGACGGCAGCGGGTTGCCGGTGGCCGCGGTGAACCCCCGGCCCGGCAGGATCCGCTGCTCGACGAGGCCAGCAGGCCCATCGACACGATCAGCACCGCGGCGGCGAACAGCGTCACCACCCAGCGACGCACCGTGCGCAGCTTCGTCCACTCGGCACGCAGTGTCGAGAGGAACCCGTCCCCGCCGCTCATCGCCCGCTCGCACTGAACTCGACGCCGTCACGGGTCAGCTCCATGTAGGCCTCCTCCAGCGAGGCCCGGTGCTGCCGGAGCTCCGAGAACGGCACGCCCCCCGCGGTGAGCAGCGCGGCGACCCGGTCCCCGGGCAGGCCCTCGATCGCGAGGAGGTCCTCGCCGGTGGCGGCCACCGGCGCCGACGGTGACCCGCCGGCTGATCGCCGAATTCGCGCGGTTGCGGCCGCGGACACGGGCCGCGGGAACGGTGTTCGACGTCCTGACGCCACGCGAGACGGAGGTGCTGCGGCTGATGGCGGGCGGGCTGTCCAACCCGGAGATCGCCGAGCGCCTGGTGGTCAGCGAGGAGACCGTCAAGACCCATGTCAGCCGCGTGCTGGGCAAGCTCGGGCTGCGGGACCGGACACAGGCGGTGGTGGTCGCGTACGAGTCGGGGCTCGTCGTGCCGGGCCGCCCGTCATGAGCCGCGACCGGGACGCGGGCCAATGCGGAGGCCCGGACCGCGACCGGGATGCGGGCCGCCGCGAAAAGCGCGAGCCGCGAAGGCGCGGTGGGTGGCCCCTCGCCGGGCCGCCCACCGCTCCCTCGCATCAGCCGCCGGTCAGCCGACGATCAGCCACCCAGGCTCGCGGCGGCCGAGGCGATCGCCGAGGCGAAGGTGCTCACCTCGGTGTAGACGCCCGGGTAGTTCGGGCGGGCACAGCCGTTGCCCCAGCTGACGATGCCGACCTGGATCCACGCGTTGGACGCGTCGCGGCGGAACATCGGGCCGCCCGAGTCACCCTGGCAGGTGTCGGTGCCGCCGGAGGCGTAGCCGGCGCAGATCTCCTCGCCCGGGATCAGGTCGGGGTAGGAGTTGTCGCAGGTGGAGTCGGGCACGAACGGGACGGTCGCCTTGAGCAGGTAGCGCTGCTGCGCGCCGCCCTCACGGGCCGCACCCCAGCCGGCGACCGTGAAGGTGCCGCTGTTGTACGCCGTCGTCGTCGCGATCGGCAGGGCGGCCAGGCCGGTCACCGGGCTCGCCAGGCGGATCAGCGCCCAGTCCTTGCCGTTGCCGTTGTAGCCGGGTGCGCGGTAGACGTAGTTCGACCGCACGGTGATCCGGCTGGAGGACTGCAGGTCGACGACGCCGAGGGTCGCGGTGATGCTGGTGTTCGTGCCGGTGCTGCCGACGCAGTGCGCGGCGGTGAGCACCAGGCGGGAGCTGTAGAGCGCGCCGCCGCAGCCCATCGACAGGCGAACCATGAACGGGAACTCGCCCTGCGCCGCCCGCGTGCCGCCGACGACCGATTCCCGCGTCTCGCGAGCGTGCGCCGCGCCCGGCAGGACGCCGACGATCGCGACAACCGCGGTGAGCACAGCCAGCAGCCGGCGTGCGTGAGTGCCGGCGCGCCGGGCCGGTGCGCGCCCTGCGGACATGAACCTTCGAACCATCCGGGAGCCTCCCCATCGAGTTGGATGATGGGGAGAATGTTATCGATCGATTCGACATTCATGGATATATTGTCTGACTCATATCGTGAGACAGCACGACGGTCAGGGCAGGGACGCGACGACGACGAAGGTCTCCGTGTCGGAAACCGTCCGAGGGTGCAGGCCGGCCGACGACAGGATCTCGTGTGCCGGGTCCGCCTGCACCACGCCCACCTCGGTCAGCAGGGCGCCGTCGGGGGCCAGCCAGCCGGGTGCCTCGGCGGCGAGGCGGCGCAGCACGTCCAAGCCGTCGGCACCGCCGTCCAGCGCCGCACGAGCCTCGTGGACGCGGAACTCCTCCGGGAGATAGGCGATCTCGGCCGTCGGCACGTACGGGACGTTGGCGAGCAGGAGGTCGACCGTCCCGCGCAGGTCCGCGGGGAGCGGCGCGAACAGGTCGCCGCAGAACACCTCCTCCGTCAGCGGGGCGAGGTTGCGGCGGGCGCACTCGACGGCGGCCGGGTCGACGTCCGAGGCGACGAGACGGACCGGGGTGACGTCCCGCACGACGACGAGGCCGAGCACGCCGGTGCCGCAGCACAGGTCGAGCACGGTGTGCCCCGGGCGGACGAGGGTGCGGGCGGTCGTCGTCAGCAGCTCGGTGCGGTGGCGGGGGACGAAGACGCCGTCGGTGACGGCCACCCGCACACCGGAGAAGTCGGCCCAGCCGAGCACGTGCTCCAGCGGGAACCCCGCCACGCGGCGCGCGATCATGGACTCGAGATGATCGTCGTCGCGGGCGGCGCCGAGCAGGAGGGCCGCCTCGTCCTCGGCGAAGACACAGCCGGCGGCCCGCAGGCGGGCGACGATCTCGGATCGTGATGGCACGACAGCGCTACCTGGACCGGCTACGCGTTGAGGTAGGCCAGCACCGCGAGCACGCGGCGGTTGTCGTCCTCCGACGGAGGCAGGCCGAGCTTGGTGAAGATGTTGTTGATGTGCTTGCCGACGGCCTTCTCGGTGACGAACAGCCGTGCCGCGATCGCGACGTTGGACCGGCCCTCCGCCATCAGGCCCAGCACCTCCCGCTCGCGCGGGGTGAGGGCCCGGGTCGGCTCGCCGGCGTTACGGGCCAGCAGCTGCGAGACGACCTCCGGGTCCATCGCCATGCCGCCCCGCGCCACGCGGCGCACCGCGTCGACGAACTCGGCGACCGTCGCGACGCGGTCCTTCAGCAGATAGCCGACCCCGCCCCGGCTGTCGGACAACAGCTCCCGCGCGTACAACTGCTCCACGTGCTGCGAGAGGACGAGCACCGGCAGGCCGGGGGCCTCGGCCCGGGCGGAGATCGCGGCCCGCAGGCCCTCGTCGGTGAAGGTCGGCGGCAGGCGCACGTCGACGACCGCGACGTCGGGCCGGTGTTCCAGCAGTGCGGTGCGCAGGTCGGTGCCGTTGTCGACGGCCTGCACCACCTCGAAGTCGTATGCGGTCAGCAGCCGGATCAGCCCGTCGCGGAGGAGGGCGAGGTCTTCGGCGATGACAACGCGCACGGCAGCTCCATAGTCAGCACGGTCGGGCCGCCGGGTGGGCTGTCGACGGTCAGGCTGCCGTCGAACGCCCCCAGCCGGCGCTCGACACCGGCCAGCCCGGAACCGGCGCGCGGGGCCGCGCCACCGACGCCGTCGTCGCCGACGGTGATGTAGATGGCGCCTCCGAGGTGGGTCAACGATACCCAGGCCGCCGACGCCCCGCCGTGCTTGACCACGTTGGTGAGAGCCTCGACGACCGCGAAGTAGGCCGCGGACTCGACCGGCGCCGGCGGCCGGCCGCTCAGGTCGCTCTCCACGGCGACCGGGATCGGCAGGGTCAGCGCCAGCGCCTGGAGCGCGCCGCCGAGACCGCGCTCGGCGAGGACCGGCGGATGGATGCCGCGCACGAGCAGCCGCAACTCGGCGAGCGCCAGCCCGCTCGCCTCGCGCGCCTCGGCGATGAGCGCCTGGGCGGCGGCCGGGTCGCGGGTGACGAGCTCCTCCGCCATGCCGAGGCTCATGCCGAGAGCCGCGATGCGGGCCTGCGCGCCGTCGTGCAGGTCGCGCTCAATGCGGCGCAACTCGGCGGCCTGCGCGTCGACGACCTGGGTGCGGGTCTCGGTGAGCCGGTCGACCCGGACGGCCAGCCGGGCGCTGCGGGTCGGGCCGAGCAGCGACCGGTCGAACTGGGCGAGGGTCCACAGCAGCCAGGGTCCCGCGTAGAGGGCGCCGGCGGTGATCAGGGCGCCCTGCGCCGGCACGCTGAGCACGTCGAAGGTGTCGTCGATCGGCCAGGTGACACCATACCCGTACCAGTCCGTGGCCGCGTCGATGATCACGGGAATGCCCAGGAGACCCTCCGCCCCGTAGGCCAGCAGGGCCGGCCCGAGCACGCCGAGCACCACCCCGGTCGGCGCACCGGCGAGCAGCCACACCAGGTCGCGCCACGTCGCCGGGTCCCTGACCAGCCACAGCCAGCGGCGCGGCGAGCCGATGAACGCGCGCGGGGGCTGCGGACGATACGGCCGGAGGATGTCGACGCCGGACCACTCGCCGGCCAGCCGGCGGTGCAGGTCGGCGTAGCGGCGCACGACGAGCTGGACGAGCGGCGCCAGGACCAGCCCGACGCCGGCGATCGACAGCACGAACGTCACGACGCTCAGCACGAACAGGGCGATCCGGACGGGCAGCGCGAGCAGCCCGAGCAGCGCCACCCTACCGACAGCGGTCAGTCCCCGGCGGATGTACGGCACGGCTGCTCTCATGCCGCCATTCTGGCCGACGGACGGCCGCGTGTCGGTGGGTCTAGCCCTACCGTTCAGGCGGCGGCCGCCACTACCACCCGGGTGAGGAGTATCAGGCGTAGAGCCCCCGGCGGTAGGTATCCTCGGCGTAGTAGACCTCGAGTTCCTCGACCGTCTCCGGGGTGTCCTGGACGCTCTTGACGAGCTTCGCGTGCGACGGCAGCGCCTCGGGCGTCCACGTCTCGTGCTTCCACAGTTTCGAGCGCATGAACGCCTTCTGGCAGTGGAAGAAGATCGTGTCGATGTCGACCACGAGCGCCATGATCGGCCGGTGGCCCTCGACGACCAGCTCGCCGAACCACGGCGCGTCGGTCAGCAGCCGGGCGCGGCCGTTGATCCGCAGCGTCTCGCGCCGGCCGGGCACGAGGAAGATCAGGCCCACGTGCGGGTTGGCCAGGATGTTGTGGAAGCCGTCGGCCCGGCGGTTGCCGGGGCGCTCCGGGATCGCGATCGTCGCGTCGTCGATGACGTGGACGAAGCCGGGCGGGTCGCCCTTCGGCGAGACGTCGCAGTTGCCGTCCGCGTCGGACGTGGCGACGAGCACGAACGGGGACACCGCGAGCCAGTCGCGGTCGGCCTGCTTGAGCTGGGCTCGTTCCTTGGTCACTGCCCGGGGCGTCGGCGACCCGAGCACTTCCTCCAGTTCCGCTACCGAGGTGATCTGCATGTGCTCAGCATAGGACGCGTAACAACCTGTAACAGTTGAGATATTGTCCGTCCTCACATGTGCCATTAGCTTCAGTGCATGACGGGACAACCCACCGACGCATACCGCGACGACCGCGCCCACGTGTTCCACTCCTGGTCGGCACAGCGAACCCTCGATCCGGTCGTCGTCGCCGGCGGCCTCGGCAGCACGTTCTGGGACACCGACGGCAAGCGTTACCTGGACTTCGCCTCACAACTCGTCAACCTCAACCTCGGCCACCAGCACCCCCGGGTGGTCGCCGCGATCCAGGAGCAGGCCGCGCAGCTGTGCACGATCGCGCCGACGTTCGGCAACGCGGCCCGCAGCACCGCGGCCCGGCTCATCGCGGAGGCGGCGCCCGGCGACCTCCGGCACGTGTTCTTCACCAACGGCGGCACGGAGGCCAACGAGCACGCCGTGCGGATGGCGCGCGGCACCACCGGCCGGCACAAGATCCTGTCGGCCTACCGGTCGTACCACGGCGCCACCACCGGCTCGATCACGCTCACCGGCGACCCGCGGCGCTGGGCCAACGAGCCCGCCATGCCCGGGGTGGTGCGGTTCTTCGGGCCCTACCCGTACCGCTCCCCCTTCTTCTCCGAATCCCCCGAGCAGGAGACCGAGCGCGCTCTCGCCCACCTGGAAGAGGTGTTCACGTTCGAGGGGCCGCAGACGATCGCGGCCGTCATCCTGGAGCCGGTGGTGGGCACCAACGGCATCCTCGTGCCGCCGCCGGGCTACCTCGCCGGCGTGCGGGAGCTGTGCGACCGGCACGGCGTGCTGCTCATCGCCGACGAGGTGATGAGCGGCTTCGGCAGGTGCGGCGAGTGGTTCGCCGTCGACCGGTGGGGTGTGGTGCCCGACCTCATCACCTTCGCCAAGGGGGTGAACTCGGGCTACATCCCGCTGGGCGGGGTGATCCTGGGCCCGAGGGTGTACGAGACGTTCGCCGACCGGCCGTTCCCCGGCGGGCTGACCTACTCGGGGCACCCGCTCGCCTGTGCGGCGGCGGTCGCCACCATCGAGGTCATGCGCGACGAGGCGATCCCGGAGCGGGTCCGCGACCTCGGCGAGCGGGTCGTGCGGCCGAGGCTGGAGAAGCTGCGCGACCGCCACCCGTCGGTGGGCGACGTGCGGGGCCTCGGCCTGTTCTGGGCGATCGAGCTGGTCCGCGACCGGGACACGAAGGAGATGCTGGTCCCGTACAACGCCGGCGGCCCGGCGGCGAAGCCGATGGCCGAGGTGGTCGCGGCCTGCAAGGCCCGCGGCGTGTGGCCGTTCACGCACTTCAACCGGCTGCACGTGGTGCCGCCGCTGGTGATCACGGAGGCGGAGCTGCTGGAGGGCATCGACGCGATCGACGATGCGCTGGAGGTCGCCGACGGCTACACCGGGTGACTCGGCTGGACATGTGCAAGGCTGGCCACCGTGACACGTGTGTTGGACGGCCGGTACGAGGTTGGCCCGATCCTGGGCCGCGGTGGCATGGCGGAGGTACGGCGCGGGTTCGACCGGCGGCTCGAGCGCCCCGTGGCGATCAAGGTGCTGCACCGGGCGGGCCTGGACGACCCGGCGATGCTGACCCGCTTCGACCGGGAGGCCCGCACCGTGGCGCGGCTGGCGCACCCCAACATCGTGGCCGTGCACGACGTCGGCACCGACGACGGCGTGCCGTACCTCGTGATGGAACTGGTCGAAGGGCGCAGCCTGGCCGAGGCCCTGGCCGGCGGCCCCCTCGCCGTCCGCGAGGTGGCCCGCGTCGGCACGCAGGTGTGCGACGCGCTGGCCGCCGCGCACGCCGCCGGCGTGGTCCACCGCGACGTCAAACCGGCCAACATCCTGCTCTCCGCCACCGGGCACGTGAAGGTCTGCGACTTCGGCATCGCGCGCCTGCCCGGCGCGGCGCAGGTGCACCTGACCGCCTCGGCGACGGCGCTCGGCACCACCGCGTACATGGCACCCGAGCAGGCGGCGAGCGGCCAGGTGGACGCGCGTGCCGATCTCTACGCGCTCGGCTGTGTGCTCTTCGAGATGCTCACCGGCCGGCCGCCGTTCACGGCCGACACGCCGGTGCGGGTGCTGTGGCAGCACGTCCACGAGCAGCCGGCACCGGTGTCGGCGCTGCGGCCCGGCGTGCCGCCGGAGCTCGACGCCCTCGTCGCCGCCCTGCTGGCGAAGCGCCCCGAGGACCGGCCGTCCAGCGCCACGCAGGTGCGGGCCGCGCTGGTGGACGTGGCCACCGGAGCGGCCACCGCCGCCCCGCTGGGCGCGGTGGGCGCGGTCGGCGCGGTCGGCGCGGTCGGCGCGACCAGAGCCGGGGCGCTCGGACCCGGGCCGGCCGGCACCGGGACAACCGGCGCAGGGACAGCCGGCACCGCCGGACCGTCGGGCGGCGTCCCGGCCGCCGTCCGCGCCAGCGCCGCGGTGAGCCCCCGGACGCAGGCCATACCGGCCCTCGACCCCGGCGAACCGCACGACGGCGAGCGGGGGCGGCTCGGACCGATCGGCGTCGCCCTGGTCGCGCTGGGTGCGGTCGCCGTCGCCGTCGTGGTGTTCGCCGTACTGCTCGCCGGCCGTCCGTCGGGAACGGACGACCCGGTCGCGGGCCCGGCCACCTCCGGCACGACGGCACCGGCCGGCCCGGGCACCGGCTCGCCCGCGCCGACGACACCGCCCGTGAGCCCGACGCCGGGTGACCCGGGCGAGGCGGTCGACATCGTCGAGGCGGCGATCGCGGGGGCGGACAGCAGGCTCAAAGAGAACGAGATCCGCGGCCTGAACAAGCGGCTCGAGGACATCCGCCGCGACCTCGGCCGCCAGCGTCCGGAACGGGCCGCCCAGCGGGTCACCGACCTGCGCCGCGACCTGCGCGACCTGCACGACGACGGCAAGCTCACCCAGGACGGCTACGAGGCCGTGATGGCCGCGGTCGACCGGCTGGCCGCGACCCTCCCCTCGCCCGGGAACGAGCAGGACTGACAGGAGGAACGGGTCGCGGCCTGCGCTGACGGCTACGCGCCGCCGGTGAGCTCGGGCCGGCCCAGGCGGCGCACCACGTCGAGCCGCTTGGTCCGGTTCACGAGACGACCGGGATGACATGCTCGCCGTAGGCGGCGAGCGTGGACTCCTTCGCGTCGTGCTGGAGGTACAGGGCGAACTGGTCGACGCCGAGTTCCTTGAGCTCGGTGAGGCGCTTGAGGTGGTGCTCGACCGGGCCGAGGATGCAGAACCGGTCGACGACCTCGTCGGGGACGAAGTCGGTGTGCGTGTTGCCGGCCCGGCCGTGCTCGGCGTAGTCGTAGCCCTTCCGGCCCTTGATGTAGTCGGTGAGCACCGCCGGCACCGCGCCGCCGGCACCGTAGCGCGCGACGATGTCGGCGACGTGGTTGCCGACCATGCCGCCGAACCAGCGGGTCTGCTCCCGCTGGTGCGCCAGGTCGTCGCCCACGTAGGCGGGGGCCGCCACGCAGAACTTGATCGCCGCCGGGTCCCGGCCCGCCTTCTCGGCCGCTGACCGGACCGCCTTGATCATCCAGGCGGCGATGTCGGGGTCGGCGAGCTGCAGGATGTATCCGTCGCCGACCTCGCCGGTCAGCGCGAGCGCCTTCGGCCCGTAGGCGGCGACCCAGACCTCGAGCCGGCTGTCGGGGGCCCACGCGAACCGGAGGTCCCGGTCGCGGAGGCGCACCGAGCGGCCGTTGCCGAGCTCGCGGACCACCTGCACGCACTCGCGCAGCTCGGCCAGCGTGGTCGGGCGGGAGCCCAGCACGCGCACCGCCGAGTCGCCCCGCCCGATGCCGCAGACGGTGCGGTTGCCGTACAACTCGTTGAGCGTGGCGAAGAGAGACGCCGTGACCGTCCAGTCCCGGGTGCCGGGGTTGGTCACCATCGGCCCGACGACCACCCGCTGGGTGTCGGCCAGGATCTTGCTGTAGATGACAAACGGCTCCTGCCACAGCACGTGCGAGTCGAAGGTCCACACGTGGCTGAACCCGGCCGACTCGGCCTGCCTGGCCAGCTCGACCACACCTGTCGCGGGCGGGTCGCACTGCAGCACCACGCCTATGTCCATGACATCACCGCACCTTCGGGAAGCCGAGGTCGATCTCCGACGTGGCCGGGTCGGGCCAGCGGGAGGTGACGACCTTGCTGCGCGTGTAGAACTGGATCCCTTCGGGTCCGTACATGTGCAGGTCGCCGAAGAGCGAGGACTTCCAGCCCCCGAAGCTGTAGTAGGCGACCGGGACGGGCACCGGGACGTTGACGCCGACCATGCCGCAGACGACGTCGTACTGGAACTGCCGTGCGGCGCCGCCGTCGCGCGTGAAGATGGCGGTGCCGTTGCCGTACTCGTTGTCGTTGACCAGCTGCACGGCCTCGTCGTACGTCTCGGCCCGCACGACCGCGAGGACCGGGCCGAAGATCTCGTCCCGGTAGAGGGCCGAGTCGGTGCCGACCTTGTCGACGAGGGAGGCGCCGAGGAAGAAGCCGGGCCCGCTCGCGATCGGCGCCTGCCGGCCGTCGACGACGACCTCGGCGGTGCCGGGGTCCGCCAGGTAGCCGGTGACCCGGTCGCGGTGCTCGCGGGTGATGAGCGGCCCCATCTCGGCGGACGGGTCGGTCGCGGGGCCGACCGCGATGCGCCCGATGCGCTCGCTGATCGCGGCGACGAGCGGGTCGGCGACGGCGCCGACCGCCACCACCACGGAGACGGCCATGCACCGCTCCCCCGCCGAGCCGTAGCCGGCGGAGACGGCCGCGTCGGCCGCCGCGTCGACGTCGGCGTCGGGCAGGACCACCATGTGGTTCTTGGCGCCGCCGAGGGCCTGGACCCGCTTGCCGGCGCGGGTGCCGGCCTCGTAGACCGCCCGGGCGATCGGGGTCGAGCCGACGAAGCTCAGCGCCTGCACGTCGGGGTGCGCGATGAGCGTCTCGACGGCCTCCCGGTCGCCCTGGACCACGTTGAACGCGCCGTCCGGCAGGCCGGCCTGGCGCAGCAGGTCGGCGAGCAGCAACGAGACCGACGGGTCCTTCTCGCTGGGTTTGAGCACGAACGTGTTGCCGCACACCAAGGCGTTGCAGAACATCCACATCGGCACCATGGCCGGGAAGTTGAACGGCGTGATGCCGGCGACGACGCCGAGCGGCTGGCGGATCGAGTACACGTCGACGCCGGTGGACGCCTGCTCGCTGTAGCCGCCCTTGAGCAGGTGCGGCGCGCCGGTGGCGAACTCGATGTTCTCCAGGCCGCGGGCCACCTCACCGGCCGCGTCGGCGACGGTCTTGCCGTGCTCCTGGCTGACCAGCGCCGCGATCTCCTTGCGGTTGGCGTCGACCAGTTCGCGGAAGCGGAACATCACCTCGGCGCGGCGGGACAGCGACGCGGCCCGCCAGCCGGGAAACGCGGCGAGCGCGCTCGCGACGGCCCGCTCGGTCTCCGCCTTCGTCGCGGCGACGACGCAGGCCTGCTGCTCGCCGGTGGCCGGGTCCCACACGGGCAGTTGCCTGCCGCTCGTGCCGGACACGGCCTGACCGTCGAGCCAATGCTTGATCTCTCGCATATCGTGGTTCCCCAGGTTCTACAGCAGGTAGTCGGACAGTCCCCGGCGGAGGAACCGCCCGTGGCCGGCGTGCCCGTGGTAGGTGTCGCCGGAGACGATGACCCTCCCCCGGGAGATCACGGTGTCGACCTTGCCGTCGATCTCGTAGTCTTCCCAGGCCGAGTGGTCCATGTTCATGTGGTGCGTCTCGACGCTGATGCGGGTGCGCGCCGAGGGGTCGTAGAGCACGATGTCGGCGTCGGAGCCGGGCGCGATGACGCCCTTGCGCGGGAACAGGCCGAACATCCGGGCGGGGGTGGTCGCGATCGTCTCGACCCAGCGGGCCAGCGACAGCTTGCCGTCGACGACCCCCTGGTAGAGCAGGTCGACGCGGTGCTCGACGCTGCCGATGCCGTTGGGGATCTTCGAGAAGTCGCCGATGCCGAGCTCTTTCTGGTCCTTGAAGCAGAAGGGGCAGTGGTCGGTGGAGACGACCGACAGGTCGTTGCTGCGCAGGCCCTTCCACAGGTCGGCGCGGTGGGTCTCGTGCTTGCTGCGCAGCGGCGTCGAGCACACCCACTTGGCGCCCTCGAAGCCGGGCGCGCCGAGCTGGTCCTCCAGCGTCAGGTACAGGTACTGCGGGCACGTCTCGGCGAAGACGTTGCGGCCGAGGTCCCGCGCGGCGGCGACCTGCTCCAGGGCCTTGCTGGCGGACAGGTGCACGATGTAGAGCGGGCAGTCGGCGGCGACGCTCGCGAGCCAGATCGCGCGGCTGGTCGCCTCGGCCTCGAGCGCCTCGGGCCGGGTGAGGCCGTGGTGGATCGGGTCGGTCTCGCCGCGCTCCAGGGCCTGCTTGACCAGCACGTCGATCGCGGGGCCGTTCTCGGCGTGCATCATGATCATGGCGCCGTTGTCGCGGGCCTTCTGCATGGCGCGCAGGATCTGCCCGTCGTCGCTGTAGAAGACGCCGGGGTACGCCATGAAGAGCTTGAAGCTGGTGACCCCCTCGCCGGTGACGAGCTGGTCCATCGCCTTGAGCGACTCGTCGTCGACGCCGCCGAGGATCTGGTGGAACGCGTAGTCGACGTGACAGTTGCCGGCGGCCTTGGCGTGCCAGGCGGCCAGGCCGTCCTGGACGACCTCGCCGGTGCGCTGCACCGCGAAGTCGATGATGGTGGTGGTGCCGCCGAACGCGGCCGCCTTGGTGCCGGTGTCGAAGGTGTCGCTGGCGAAGGTGCCGCCGAAGGGCAGCTCCATGTGGGTGTGCGCGTCGACGCCGCCCGGGATGACGTACTTCCCCGTCGCGTCGACGACCTCGAAGTCGCCTTCCTGCGGCCCCTCACCGGGCGCGAAGATCGCGGAGATCTTCTCGCCCACGATGAGCACGTCACCCGGGATCGCCCCGACCGGACCGACGACCGTCCCGCCCTTGATCAGCTTCATCGCGCTACCTCCGCTGCGCTCCGAACCGCTCACGGCCGCACCAGCTCCCCGTAGGCGTCGGGGCGGCGGTCGCGGTAGAACGCCCACCGGTCGCGGACCTCGGCGAGCAGCGCCAGGTCGAGGTCGCGGACGATCAGCTCCGGGTTGTGCGCGTCGCCGACCTCGCCGACGAACCTGCCCTCCGGGTCGACGAAGTACGAGGTGCCGTAGAAGTCGTTGTCGCCGAGGTCCTCGATGCCGGTGCGGTTGATCGCGCCGATGAAGTACTCGTTGGCGACGGCGCTCGCCGGCTGTTCGAGCTTCCACAGGTACGCGGACAGGCCGCGGCTGGTGGCCGACGGGTTGAAGACGATCTGCGCGCCGTTGAGGCCCAGGGCGCGCCACCCCTCCGGGAAGTGCCGGTCGTAGCAGATGTAGACCCCGACCTTGCCCACGGCGGTGTCGAAGACGGGATAACCGAGGTTGCCGGGGCGGAAGTAGAACTTCTCCCAAAAGCCCTTCACCTGCGGGATGTGGTTCTTGCGGTACTTGCCGAGGTAGCGCCCGTCGGCATCCACGACGGCGGCGGTGTTGTAGAGGACCCCGGGCTGCTCCTGCTCGTACATCGGCAGGACCATCACCATGCCGAGCTCGGCGGCGAGGGCCTGGAAGCGCTCGGTCGTCGGCCCGGGGATCGACTCGGCGTACTCGTAGTAGGCGGAGTCCTGGACCTGGCAGAAGTAGGGGCCGTAGAACAACTCCTGGAAACAGATCACCCTGGCGCCCTGTGCGGCGGCCTGCCGGGCGTAGTCCTCGTGGGCCTTGATCATCGACTCTTTGTCGCCCGTCCAACTCGTCTGGACGATGGCGGCCCGGATGATCGCTGTCATGGCTGCCCCTCTCTGTGGTCAGTCCACTGTGTCCGGCGGCGGGGTTACCGGCGGTCGAGCACGTGCGGCGCCGACCCGGGCGGTCCGGCCGTGTCGGGCGGGTCGACCTTGTCTCGGGTCGGATGCCGTAGGACACTAACGACACAAATGTAGGCGGACAATGGTCCAAGCGTTACAGAATGTTTCGGAGATGTAATTTGCTCGCGCTCATCGCGGGGGCGGTCGAGGACCGCAGCGCCCGGGGAATCGCCGCCGCCGTCAGCCGGCTCGTCACGGCCGGCACGCTGCCCGCCGGCGCCCGCCTTCCCACCGTCCGGGACGTCGCCCGGGAACTGGGGATCAGCCCCACGACCGTCAGCGAGGCGTGGCGCAGCCTGGCCCGCGCCGGTGCGATCCAGACCCGCGGCCGCTCCGGCACGTTCGTCGCCGCACCGTCCCTGCCGCGGCAGCGCCTGCGCTACGCGCAGCTCGGCGGCCGGGTCAGCGAGCTGCGGGCCGGCCTGACCCGCGACTACTCGACCGGGGTGCCCGACTATGACCTGCTGCCCAGCCTCACCGACGCGCTCAAGCGGATCGGCGACGCCCGGCTGACCACGAGCTATCTCGACGGCGCCGTCCTGCCGCAGCTGGAGACCGTGCTGCGCGAGCGCTGGCCGTTTCCGCCCGAGCAGCTCACCGTGGTCGACGGCGCGCTCGACGCGCTCGACCGGATCACCGGCGTCGTGGTCCGCTTCGGCGACCACGTCCTGGTCGAGGACCCGGCGTTCCCGCCGATGCTCGACCTGCTGGAGACCGTCGGCGCGACCGTCGTCGGCGTGCCGATCGACGAGCACGGCATGCGCCCCGAGGCCCTCGCCGCCGCCCTGCACACCTACGATCCGGTCGCCGTCTACCTCCAGCCCCGCGCGCACAACCCGACCGGCGCGAGCATGACCCAGGCACGCGCCGACAAGCTGGCCCGGGTGATCGCCAAGCACCCCGGGGTCACCGTGATCGAGGACGACCACGCGGGCGGCATCGCCACCGCGCCGCCGGTGAGCCTGGGGCGCCGGCTGCCGGACCGGACCGTGCACGTGGTCAGCTTCTCCAAGAGCCACGGCCCCGACCTGCGGCTCGCCGCGATCGGCGGCCCGGCGTCCGTCGTCACCGCGGTCACCGACCGGCGGCTGCTCGGCCCGGGCTGGTCCAGCCGGCTCCTGCAGGCGGTGCTCGTCGACCTGCTCACCGACCAGTCCACTGTGGACCAGATCGCCCGGGCCCGCGACGAGTACGCACGCCGCCGCACCGCCCTGCTCGACGCCCTCGACGCCCGCGAGGTCACCGCGACCGCCGCCGACGGGATCAACCTGTGGATGGCGGTCGCCAACCAGCAGGTCGCGATGCTGACCCTGGCGGCGCACGGGATCGCCGTGGCGCCGGGCGCCCCGTTCGAGGTGAGCCACCTCGACAGCGACCATGTGCGGATCACGGTCGGCCTGGTCCGCGACGGCTTCGAGGAGCTCGCCGACGTCCTGGCCGAGGCGGCCGGCGCCCCGCTGCGTGGCAGCGGCCCACGGAGCGCCAACCACCCCCGCGGCTGGCGCTGACCCTCTCGCCAACCACTCTGAGCTAATCCCTCCGCCCGCCGGGGAGCCTACCGGCCCAGCAGCTCCACGATCTGTTCGGCGATGGACAGCTCCTCGTCGGTCGGGACCACACACACCGCGACCGGGGCGCCGTCGGGCGAGATCAGCCGGGCGTCCCTGGCCGGGCTGTCGTTGCGGGCCGGGTCGACCGCGATGCCCCACATGCCCAGGCCGTCGAGGACCGCGGCGCGCACCGGCGCGGCGTGCTCACCCACCCCGGCGGTGAAGACGATCGCGTCCAGCCGGCCGAGCACCGCGTGGTACGCACCCACGTACTTCTTGATCCGGTGGCAGTAGACGTCGAACGCGAGCCCGGCGGCCTCGTCGCCGGCCGCCCGCCGCTCCAGGAGCGCGCGCATGTCGTTGACCCCGGCGAGCCCGAGCAGCCCGCCGCGGCGCAGCAACACCTCGTCGACGCCGGCGAAGTCGAGGCCGGCGACCCGGTGCAGGAAGCCGGGGATCGCCGGGTCGAGGTCGCCGGAGCGGGTGCCCATCACGAGCCCTTCGAGCGGGGTCAGGCCCATCGACGTCTCGACGCTGCGCCCGCCCGCGACGGCGGTGACGCTGGCGCCGTTGCCGAGGTGCAGGACGATCTGGTGCAGCTCGGTGACGTCGCGGCCGAGCAGCCCGGCGGCGCGCCCGGCGACGAAGGCGCAGGACGTGCCGTGGAAGCCGTAGCGGCGGATGCCGTGCCGCGCGGCGAGCTCGCGGTCGATCGCGTATGTCGCCGCGGCGGCCGGCAGCGTGGCGTGGAACGCGGTGTCGAAGACCGCCACGTGCGGCACGTCCGGCAGCTTCGCCCGGGCCGCCTCGATCCCGGTGATACCCCCCGGGTTGTGCAGGGGCGCCAGCGGCACCAGGTCGTTGAGGGCCTTGACCACGTCGTCGTCGATCAGGGTGGGTGCCTGGAACCGGTCCCCGCCGTGCACGACGCGGTGGCCGACCGCGTCGACGGCCGCCCGGTCGATCCGGTCGAGCACCTGCTCCAGCGCGGCGGTGTGGTCCGGCACACCGCCCGGCTCGCCGATCCGCTCGACGATGCCCCGGTCGCCCGCCGCGGGGTCCGCCAGGTCGAGCACTCGGTACTTCACGGACGAGGAGCCGCTGTTGAGCACGAGGATCATGCCAGGCAGACTACTGCTGTGGCCCGAATTGTGTACCTCGTCGAGCATGGTCCCGACTCCGGCAAGTCGGCGATCGCGCTCGGTCTCGCCGAACTGCTCTCCCGCAAGGTGCCGCGGATCGGCGTGTTCCGTCCCGTCGTCGCCGCGGCCGCCGATCCCCTGCTGGAGCTGCTCCGGTCGCGCTACGACATCGGCACGCCCGCCGACCAGCTGTTCGGGGTCACCACGCCGGACGCCGCCGCGCTGCTGGCCGCAGGGCGGGGCGAGGAGCTGGTCGGGCAGATCGTGGAGCGGTTCCGCGCCGTGTCGGGCGGTCACGACGCGATCGTGGTCATCGGCACCGACCTCGACGACGACCTGTCGTTCAACGTTCGGCTGGCCAACGAGTTCGGCGCCGTCGTCGCCTCGGTCGTCAACGGGCACGGCCTGGCCGACGTGGAGTCTCCGGCCCGCCAGGCGTACCACAGCCTGGTGGATCTCGACGCGACGGTCGCCGCGGTGATCGTCAACAAGACCCAGGGCGAGGTGAAGCCGCCGTCGCTGCCCGTGCCCTGCTACACGATCCCCGAGGTGCCGACGATCGGCGCGCCGACCGTCGCGGAGGTCGCCGAGCAGCTCGGCGCGCACGTCGTCACCGGCTCCGGCGCGGCACTCGGCCGCGACGTCCTCGACTACGTCGTCGGCGCCGCCCAGGTGCCGACCCTGCTCGAACACCTTACCGAAGGGGCGCTGCTCATCACCCCGGGTGACCGGGCCGACCTGCTCCTCGCGGCGGGCGCGGCGCACGCCTCGGGGCTCGTGCCGCTGGCCGGCATCGTGCTGACCCTCGGCATCGAGCCGCCGCCCGTGGCGCTGCGGCTGTTCGAGCGGCTCAACCCCGGGCTCGCCGTGCTGTCGGTGCCGACCGCGAGCTACGACACCATCGACGCCTCGACCCGCATGGAGCACCGGCTCAGCACCGCCAACCCGCGGAAGGTGGAGGCCGCGCTCGGCGCCTTCGAGTCCAATGTGGACACCAATGCGCTGGCGTCGGTGCTGGAGCTGTCGCGCTCGTCCCGGGTGACGCCGCTGATGTTCGAGTACGACCTGATCGAGCGCGCCCGCGCCGACCGGCGGCGCCTGGTGCTGCCGGAGGGCACCGAGGAGCGCATCCTGCGGGCCGCCGACATCCTGCTGCGCCGGGGCGTGGCCGACCTGACGCTGCTCGGCGACCCCGCCGTCGTCGAGACCCGCGCCCGGGACCTGGGTGTGGACGTGTCCGGCGCCACCGTCGTCGATCCGCTGACCTCACCGCTGCGGGACGAGTTCGCCGCCGAATACGCGAAGATCCGCGCCCACCGGGGCGTCACGCGGGACCTGGCGTGGGACGTCGTCGGTGACGTGTCGTACTTCGGCACGCTCATGGTGCAGCTGGGACACGCCGACGGCATGGTCTCCGGCGCGACGCACACGACGGCGGCGACGATCCGGCCCGCGTTCGAGGTCATCAAGACGGTGCCCGGCGTGTCCGTGGCGTCGAGCGTGTTCTTCATGCTGCTGCCCGACCGGGTGCTGGTCTACGGCGACTGCGCCGTCAACCCGGACCCCGACGCGTCGCAGCTCGCCGACATCGCGCTGTCGTCGGCGGACACGGCGGCCCGGTTCGGCGTCACGCCGCGCGTGGCGATGCTGTCGTACTCCACCGGCACCTCCGGCTCGGGTGCGGACGTGACGAAGGTGGCGGCGGCGACGGAGCTGGTCCGGCAGCGACGGCCCGACCTGCCGGTGGAGGGGCCCATCCAGTACGACGCGGCGATCGATCCGGCCGTGGCGGCGACGAAGCTGCCGAACAGCCCGGTGGCCGGGCAGGCGACCGTGTTCGTCTTCCCCGACCTCAACACCGGCAACAACACCTACAAGGCGGTGCAGCGCTCGGCCGGCGCGGTCGCGGTCGGCCCGGTCATGCAGGGCCTGCGCAAGCCGGTCAACGACCTGTCACGCGGCGCGACGGTCAAGGACATCGTCAACACCGTCGCGATCACCGCCATCCAAGCGCAAGGCTAGGTGTTCGGGCAGGATGAGAACATGACAGCGAGACTCAACACGGTGGTGTTCGACACGCCGGACCCGAAGACGCTGGCGCACTTCTACTCCGAACTGCTGGAGCTGCCCATCACGCGGGTCGACGGTGACTGGGTCGAGATCAGCGACGGCACGACGAAGCTGAGTTTCCAGCTCGCGCACGGCCACCGGCCGCCGCTGTGGCCCGACCCCAACTTCCCCCAGCAGCTCCACCTGGACATCCGGGTCGACGACATCGACGCCGCCGAGGCGAAGGTGCTGCGGATGGGCGCACAACTGCTCTCCACGAAGGAGGCCGGCTTCCGCGTCTACAGCGACCCGGCCGGGCACCCCTTCTGCCTGGAGTACACCTAAGCGCCGTCCTGAGGAGGGTTCGCCGGGCAGCCGTGCTGCCGCTGCCAGGAGTCGAGCTCGGCGACCGGCGACTTCTCCTTGCCGGCCTTCCACGCGTCGAGGTAGGACCACGGCCAGATGACCCCGCGCCGGATCCACCAGTCGCCGGTCTTCTGGCACGCCGGGGACAGGCCCAGGTGGACGTGGCAGGCGCCGGCGCGACCGGTGCGGCCGACCTTGGCGATCGGCTGACCGGCCCGGACCGGCGTGCCGGCCTCGATGCCCTCGTCGACCGAGGAGAAGTGCGAGAGGTAGTACCGCGCGCCGTCGCCGCCGAGGATCGACACCGAGAGCCCGCCACGGGTCGCGCCGTCGTCGACCTTGGCGTCGTAGGTGTCGGACCGCGTCACCTCGAGCACCGTGCCGTCGACCGGCGACACGGTGGTGAGCCCGCACGCGGCGATGATGTCGCTGGCCGGATAGTCGTGGTGGGTGTGCCCGTAGGACGACTTGCCCTGCACCGGGAACACGTGCTTGACCGCCTGCGGCGCCGCCGAGCTCGGCGGCGCGCTCCCCGGCTGGGCGGTGGTGCCGAGCTGCCGGCCGGGCGACTCCTGCGCGGTCGGTGTGGCCGGGCTGCCGGAGGTGCCGGTGGCGGGGCTGTCACCGCAGCCGGCCGCCGCGACGGCGACCAGCAGCACGACGCCCACCAGCCGGGTGCGCTGCGAGAACATCGCCCGCCACCCTAACACCAGGTGCCTTCCGAGGGACCGTCAGTAGCGCGCGGCGTAGACGGTCGGCGGCTCCCCGAACATCGCCGTGAAGTCCCTGGTCAGATGGGCCTGGTCGACGTAGCCGAGGTCCGCGGCGAGCCCGGCCCAGTCGACCGTGCCGCCGGGGAGGCTCGCGGCCAGGCGTTCGGTGACCTCGTGCAGGCGGAACCGGCGGATGACCCACTTCGGGCTGACGCCGACGTGCTCGGCGAAGAGCCGCTGCAGGTGCCGGGACCCGACGCCGAAGCGCTCCGCGACCAGGTCGACGCGGCGCAGTTCGCTCGACGCCGCGATCCGCGCCATCCATCCGGCCACCTCGTCGCCGACGGGGTCGTCCGGCGGCATGCGGCCGAGCAGCATCGCCTCGACCTCGCGCACGTCGACGCCGACCGCGGCCAGCCCGTCCTCGCCGGTGCCGCCGGGGGCCGGCCGCAACGCGGGCAGATCGGGCCCGAGGACGGCGGCGGGGGTCGGCCGCAACGCGGGCAGGCCGGGCCCCAGGACGGCGGTGGCGGGCAGGGCGCGGTCGGTCAGCGCGGCGACCGGGTGGTCCAGGAAGCGCCGGAAGACGCCGGGCCGGAACACGATGCCGAACGTCGCGCCGACACCCGACAGCGTCCGCCGCACCCGCCCCCGGGACACGCCGCGGACCAGGGCCGGCCCGTCGCCGGGGAAGGTCAGCTGCACGCTCGGGTACGGCACGATCAGCTGGTGGTAGTCGGGCTGGCCGCGCAGGTCCCAGCGGGCCCACCAGTACCGGCTGACGAGGTGCGCCAGCCCGGCGGACGGGGCGGCGAAGCCGAAGCGCTGGAAACTCGCCCACGCTCCGCCCACCTCCCGGCTGTCACGCACCGGGCCAGGGTAACCGTCACGGCTGTCGTCGCGTTTGTCGTCGCGTTTGTCGTCGCGTTTGTCGTCGCGTTTGTCCAAGACGGCGTGCCGGCGCCCCGCCTACGGTCGCGGCATGGAGAAACACCTGCTGCTCGTCCGCGCCGCGCCGGTGACCCGGCAGATCGTGACCGCCCTCGACGACGCCGACCTCGCGGCGCCGACACCGTGCGCGGGGTGGGACGTCCGCGCCCTGGTCGAGCACCTCCTGCACTGGGGGCCGTCGCTGGAGGGCGCGGCGCACAAGGCGTCGGTACCGCCCGGCGCGGCCGACGCCGGCGACGACTGGCGCAAGGCGCTGCTCGGCCAGTACGACCGGCTGGCGGACGCGTGGGGCGCCCCGGCGGCGTGGGAGGGCACGACGTACATGGGCCCGACGGAGCTGCCCGCGGACCTGGTCGGGGGCATGGTCCTCGGCGAGTTCGTCCTGCACGGCTGGGACCTGGCCCGCGCCGCCGGACAGGCCCCGGCGTGGGACGACGAGGTGCTCACGGCACTGCACGCCGAGGTCGCCCGCTCCGCCGACCAGGCTCGCTCGATGGGCGTCTACGGCGCGGAGGTCCCGGTGCCGGAGACCGCACCGCTGCTGGCCCGCGTCCTGGGCCTGAGCGGCCGGAACCCGTCCTGGACCGCATGACGTCCTGACCCGCCCGAAAAGCCCACCCGCCGGTGGGCTTTTTTCGTCAGGAACGGCGGGCTTTCGTCGCCGCCGGTGGCCCTTTCGTCAGGAACGGCGGCGGCGCGCTCTGGTCGCCGGCTCGACATCGGCGAACTCGGTGATCGGGCTGCACGCGTCGGCCAGGGGGTCGTGCTCGTCGATGCGGGTGGCGACACGGCGAAGCAGGTCGCGGAACATCGTCCGGTCGGGCTCGGCGAGCGCGCCCAGCACCCGCTCCTCGACGTGCTGGAGCTTGCCCTGCAGCTCGCACAAGGCGGCGCGGCCCGCGTCGGTGGGCAGGATGCGGCGGGCGCGGCGGTCGGCCGGGTCCGGCTGCCGCTCGATCAGGCCCGCCTTCTCGAGGTCGTCCAGCAGATACGTCATCACGGTGCGATCGATGCCCAGCTTGTTGGCCAGCGCCAACTGCGTGCCGGCCGTGCCGGCGACCGCTGACGTGAGGACCTGGTAACCGCGCGGGCCGCCCGGGACGTCGGCGATCACGTGCTGGGCGCCCTTCGCGTAGCCGCGCAGCACCACACCGAGCGCCCAGCCCAGGTCGGACTGGAGGTCGTCGGCGGTGCGAGCCGGGGTCTCCGGCGCCTGCGTCATGCAGTAATGATAAACAGCTCACTCCCTCTTGCCGACAGATGTTCTGTTGTGCAGACTTTCTGTGTCGCCGCTGATGCGCACAGCGGCGACCGGACACGTGACAGAGCGAAACGGTCGCGGCGTCGCAGACCGCCGAGCGGGCGCTGCCGCGAAGCACATGGAGGTACAACACCGATGCAACTCTTCCGACTCGACGCCAGCATCCGGGTCGCCGGTTCGGTGAGCCGCGCACTCGCGGACACCGCGGAGCACGCCTGGCGTGCCGAGCACGCCGACCCGGTCGTCACCCGGCGCGACCTGGGGCTCCACCCGCTCCCGGCCGACGCCTGGGCGTCCGTGGCCAGGACCGGGTTCGACCCGGAGGCGCCGTCCGCGCCCGAGGCCGCGGCGCTGATCACGGAGCTGGGCGCCGAACTGCTGAGCGCCGACGCCTACCTGTTCGCCGTCCCGCTGTACAACTGGAGCCTCCCGGCTCATGTGAAGACCTGGATCGACCTGCTGCTCCTGCACCCGGACCTGGGGCTGCGGGGGGATCAGCCGATCGCCGGGCGGCCCGCGGTGCTGGCGCTGAGCCGGGGCGGCGGCTACGGTCCGGGCACGCCGAAGGAGGGCTGGGACCACGTGACCCCGTACCTCAAGCGGATCCTCGGCGAGGTCTTCGGCCTCGACCTGCACGTCGCGGAGGCGGAGCTGACGCTCGCCGACGTCACCCCGGCCATGGCACCGCTGCGCGGCCTCGCCGCCGAGTCACTGCGCAACGGCCACGCGAACGCCGCCGCGCACGGCCAGCGCGTCGCGGAGCTCATCAGGTCGGCGGCGTAGCGCCCGGTTGCTCAGGCGCCGGGCCTTCACAACGGGGGCAGGCTGTTCGTCACGTCGATCGCCGTCGAGATGAGCGACTGCAGACGGGCGGTCAGCGCGAGCAGCAGCTGGTGGGCGGCCGGGCCGGCGTGCACGGCCGCCTCCTTCAGCGTCTCGAGGTCACCTTGCACCTGGGACAGCTGGACCGCCAGGTCGCCGGCCCCGCGGCGCAGCGCGTCCGCCATGTCGGCGAGGCTGACGCCGTTGGCCTCGAGGACCTTGATGGCCGCGATGCGCTCGACACACCCGGGGTCGTAGAGCCGGAAGTTGCCCGCGGTGCGCTGCGTGGCCTCGATCAGGCCGAGCCCGGTGTAGAAGTCGACGGTGCGGGTGGAGACGCCGGAGAGGTTGGCGAGCTCACCGATCCGGAGCAGTCTGGACACGGCCTAACCCTACAGTCCTGCGTGTTAGTGTGCCCGCCATGGTTTTCAAGAGCCTGCGGCGCGCCCTCGGGGTCGGCGGTCCCACCGTCGACACGGTGCTCCAACGGCCCGATGTGCGGCCCGGGGAGCTGCTCGCCGGGCAGGTGCTCTTCGCCGGCGGTGAGCACGAGGTCGAGATCGAGCGGATCGTCGTGGCGCTCGTGACCCGAGTCGAGGTCGAGACCGGCGACGGTGAATACGACTCCACTGTCGAGTTTCAGCGCCAGCAGCTCACCGGCGGATTCCGGCTCGCGCCCGGCATGCGCCACGGCGTCCCGTTCCAGCTGCCGGTCCCCTGGGAGACCCCGATCACGCACATGTACGGGCAGCGCCTGCCCGGCATGGCGATCGGCGTGCGCACCGAGCTGGAGGTCGCCCGGGCCGTCGACAAGGGCGACCTCGACCCGATCAACGTGCACCCGCTGCCCACGCAGGCGGCGGTCCTCGCCGCGTTCGTCGAGCTCGGCTTCCAGTTCAAGTCCGCGGACCTCGAGCGCGGCTTCATCTACGGCGCCCACCAGACGCTGCCGTTCTACCAGGAGATCGAGTTCTGGGCCGCCCCGCAGTACCAGGGGCAGGTCATCGAGGTCGAGCTGACGTTCGTGACCGATCCGCACGGCATGGAGATCATCCTGGAACTGGACAAACGCCGCGGCGGTCACGACGCGATCAGCCGTTTCAAGATCGGTCACGCGCAGGCCGGCGCCGTGGATTGGCCGCGTCATGTGGACGGATGGATGCGGCAAACCACGCGAAACCGGTTCGGCGACACCTGACCGGCCCGGCCGTCGATGAATCGGCGCGGTACCGTTAGCGCACAGCAGTAGATGTCGGACTTGGGAGGCGGGGCATGCAAGAGCTCGTCGTGGTGGGTGTGCGGGCCCAGACGTGGCAGAGCCGCCCCATGGTCCTGCTCAAGGAGTCTTCCTCCGGCCGGCACCTCCAGTTCCCCGTCGACGGCGGTCCGCGCAACATGGACGAGCCGATCAGCGCCGAGCTGTTCCAGCGTGCGCTGACCGCGCTGCGTGCGCCGCTGCGCGCGATCGAGGTCGTCTCGGCCACCGCGCCGTTCCAGCTGGTGCTCGGCGAGGGCATCCGCGTGCCGGCCACACCGCTGGAGGCGATCGCCCTGGCCCGGCACTGGGGCGTGCCGATCGTGACCACCGAGGAGCTGCTGGCCGACGCGGCGGTCGCCGCGCCCGAGGGCCCGACGCAGCCGCTCGACCTGACCGCCCACATGGAGAAGCTGCCGTCGGGGCGGGCCACGCTGAAGATCCGCAAGGGCGCCGAGGCCGGCGCCGAGTTCGCTCTCGACGGCGACGTCGTGCACTGCGGCCGCGACTCGGCCAACCAGATCGTCCTCGACGACAACACGGTGAGCCGCAAGCACGTCGAGTTTCACCGCAACAGCGGCGGCTTCGGCTACTCGACGCTCGACCTCGGCAGCCTCAACGGCACCTATGTCAACGGCGAGCGGGTCAAGAGCGCGACCCTCAACGACGGCGACGAGGTCCAGGTCGGCAAGTTCACGCTGATGTACCAGCTGCGGTAGTCACCACGCGGACGGGCTGTAGTCCTTGAGGAAGCAGCCGTAGAGGTCCTCGCCGAGCTCGCCACGCACGATCGGGTCGTAGACCCGAGCGGCGCCGTCGGTGAGGTCCAGCGGCGCGTGGAACCCCTCCTCGTGCAGGCGCATCTTCGTCGGGTGCGGCCGCTCGTCGGTGATCCAGCCGGTGTCGACCGCGGTCATGAGGATGCCGTCGGTGAGCATCTCCTCCGCACTGGTACGGGTGAGCATGTTCAACGCCGCCTTGGCCATGTTCGTGTGCGGGTGGCCGGGCCCCTTGTACCGGCGGCTGAACTGCCCTTCCATCGCGCTGACGTTGACGACGTACTTCCGGCGCGCGGACGACGCGGCGAGCGCCGGACGCAGGCGGCTCACCAGGATGAACGGCGCCGTGACGTTGCACAGCTGCACCTCGAGCAGCTCCAGCGGCTCGACCTCGTGCACCCGCTGGGTCCAGCTGTTGACGGACGCCAGGTCCGGCACCAGCCCGCCGGCGTCGATGGCGGTCAGCGCGGCGATCCGCTCCGGGGTCGCCGACCGGCTGGTGAGGGCCAGCGCGGTGAGCGCGTCCGGCGGGATCAGCGTCGACGTTCCGGCGAGCAGCTCGGCGGGCGCGTCGTGGGCGTGCGGCGCGGCCTTGTGGAAGGTGACCGTCTCGGGCAGCGGCCCGTCGAGCTCGAGGGGCGCGGACTCGGCGGCGACCAGGTGCGCATACGACCCCGGGGCTCGTTTCACGGTCTGCGCCGCGTTGTTGATGAGGATGTCCAGCGACCCCTGCGCGGCGACGTCGTCGGCGAGCGCGGCGACCTGGGCGGGGTCGCGCAGGTCGATGCCGACGATCCGCAGGCGGTGCAGCCACTCGCCACTGTCGGGCATGGCGGCGAAGCGGCGCACGGCGTCGTTGGGGAACCGGGTGGTGATCGTGGTGTGCGCGCCGTCGCGCAGAAGGCGCAGGGCGATATACATGCCGATCTTCGCCCGCCCGCCGGTGAGCAGGGCACGGCGGCCGGTGAGGTCGGTGCGGGCTGCGCGGCGCTCCCGGTTCAGCTTGGCGCAGTCGGGGCACAGCTGGTGGTAGAAGGCGTCGACGTCGACATACCGGTTCTTGCAGGTGTAGCAGGACCGGGGCCGCTTGAGGCGCCCGGCGGTGGCCCCGACGGTGGGCGACACGAGCGGGATGCCCTGCGTCTCATCGTCGATCCGGCCGGGCGCGCCGGTCGCGGTAGCCTCGGTGACCACGCGGTCGGCCTCGGTGACCGCCGCACGCTTCTCGCTGCGCCGCTGGCGCTTGACCTGCTTGTAGAGGTGCGAGGTGGCCCGCCGCACGCGCAGCACGTCGGGGTGGTCCGGCGGCAGGGCCTGCAGCTCGTCGATGACCGCAAGGCAGATGGCGAGGCGGTCGGGATCGATGCCGCGCACGGCGGCCGTGCCGACACCGACGGTCATGTCGGCGTCGATCTCGTCGATGGCGCGGTGGGGGTCGTGCGGGGTCACCCCGGAACTGTACGCGAAGAACAGAACGGGCCCGTGTGGCACTGTTGCCACCCGGACCCGCTGCTCGCGGCGACCACCGTCCCCCGTTGCACTACCGATGGGCCGCGCCGTTCTCGACGATAGTCAGTAAATCGGATTTGTCCGGCATTTCTGGCATATCCGTTCGCACCGCGGCGAAATCCGTCCGAACGAGGCCCCCGACCACACCTCGTTCCCAGGCACCGTCAACGCGGGTGGCCCCCGTCGCCGGGTGCCACCCGCGACGGCACCTGCCGGGGAAGCACCTTGCCAGGGCAGCACCCAGCCCACGGCGCCGTGGCAGCAGGCCAGCCAGCCACGGCAAGCCGCTCAGACAGTTCGTGAACTCCACCTGCAGCCGGGCTGCGGCGTGCCCTACGGCCGCCGTCCGGCGTTCACCGCCGCGCACTGCGCCGGCTCGCCAACGCCGCCCCCACGGTTGGCCGCTGCGGGCGACACCGCACCCGCCGCGGGTCAGCGGCCACTCCCACCCGGCACCACCACGGGAAACCACCGCAGGCTGGCGGCGGCTCCCACCCGGCACCGCCACCAGGAAACCACCGCAGGCTGGCGCCCGCTCCGAACCGGCACCGCCACAAGGAATCCACCGCGGGCAGGCACCGGCTCCCACCCAGCACCGCCACCAGGAACCGACCGCGGGCAGGCACCGGCTCCCACCCAGCACCACCACAAGGAAACCACCGCGGGCAGGCACCGGCTCCCACCCGGCACCACCACAAGGAAACCACCGCAGGCGGGCACCGGCTCTCACTCGGCACCGTCGCAGGGAAACCACCGCAGGCGGGCGCCCGCTCCCACCCGGCACCGCTATCAGGAAAAGTCGCAGCGGGGCGGGCGCCCGCTCCGACCAGGCAACGCCACAAGGAAACCACCGCGGGCGGGCGCCGACTCCCACTCGGCACCGCCACCAGGAAACCACCACAGACCCGCAGCCACTCCCACCCGGCACCGCCGCAGGGAACCGTCGCGGGTCGGCAGCCACTCCCGCTCGGCGCCGTCGCGGGCGGGCGGCGGCGCTCACTCGGTGGCTGCCCGCGCCGGAAACCGTCGCGACTCAGGATCGAACCGCGATCTTGCCTGGCGGTTTTCGGACTTCTCCATGATCCCGGAGACTTGTGGTACCCCAGGCAGCACAAAGTCTTCGGGATCATGCACACGTCCGAAATTCGCCAGGCAAGATCGCGACCTAACGACGATCACGCAAGCGACGACGCGACGCCGCCCGACCTGGCTGGGAATGACCGAACGACGACCGACCAACCCAAACCGGCCAGCCCGAGCGAACCAGCCGAGCGAACCAACCCGAGCGAACCAACCCAAGCGGCGTGGAACCTCGATACGCCCTTCCACCTCCGCGGCTCAGGGTCGATCCAGTTCCGACGACGGGACAGCGGCCGGGTCAGGGCGCCGGGATGTCCGTGCCGTCGGTCACGTGTGCCACGCGGCGGGCCACCGGGCGAACCCACGGTACCGCGAGCAGGATCACCACCGGGGAGAGGATAAAACCGGCTCGGACGGCCGACGTCGCGTCCAGGATCACGCCGTCCACGGCCGCACCCGCCGCGGCGCCCACCGAGAACGCCGTCGCCACCCAGGCGAACGCCTCCGCCGCCGTGCCCGCCGGGGCGATACGGTCCACCGTCATGAACGTCGCCGCCAGGAACGGCGGCAGGCAGAAGCCGCACAGGATCGCCAGCAGCATCATCAGTACCGGTGACGAAGGCGTCAGCAGCAGCGGAATGTACCCTAGCCCGAGCAACGCCGCCAGCAACGGTAGCCGGCGGCCGTCGACCTTGAATCGGATGTTCGCGAGGCCGCCCGCGAACGCGCCGCCGGCCTGTGCGGCCAGAATCCAGCTCGACCAGGAGCGGTTGCCGGCCCACTCGGCGTAGTCGATGACGGCGACCGGGAGGCTGCCGACGCCGGCGCCCACCAGGATGACCGCGACCAGCAGCAGCCGGAGCTGGCCCGAGCGGAGCGCGCCCGCCCAGTGTCGTTCGGCGTGCTCGCCGCGCCATCGGCGGACCGCCGGGGTGCTCACGAACCACAGCGTCCCCAGCAGTTGCAGGCCCGCGGTCACGTAGATGCCGGTGACGCCGCCGCCGAGACCGACCGCGGCGCCGGCGATGAGCGGGCCGAAGATGAAGATGAGCTCCTGCACGGCGATGTCGAGCGTGTATGCGGTCGGCACGCGCTCCTCGTCGAGCAGGTTGCGCCACAGCACCCGCAGGCCCGCCTCGAACGGCGGTGCCCCGAGCCCTGCCAGCAGTACGGCGATCAGCGCGCCCCACAGCGGCACGCCCTGCGCCAGGATCACGAACCCGGCGGTGGAGACGGCGGCGCCGAGCAGCATGACGGGCGGCTGCCGGAACCGGTCCGCGACCCGGGCGAGCACCGGTCCCCCGATCGCCAGGCCCGCGGTGTAGACGCCGACGAGAAGGCCGGCGGCGGCGATCGACAGGGATTCCCGGGCGTACAGCAGGAGAGCGACCGGCGCGGCGCCGAGCGGGATGCGCCCGATCGTGCTGGCGGCGAGCACGCGGGCGACCTGGGCTGCTCGCAGCACCGAGAGCAGCGGACTGGTGGGGGCCATGGAAGCGATCATCCGGGGTACGGCTTGAGCGCCTGTGCTCCGGGTACGGGTCTGACCATGCAGAGACCTCGCATCCTGATCGTCGGCGCCGGCTTCGGCGGGTATCACGCGGCGCGCCGGCTGCTGAAGATGTCCCGCGGCCACGCCGAGATCGTGGTGCTCAACCCCAACGACTACTTCCTGTACCTGCCGCTGCTGCCCGAGGTGGCGGCCGGCATCCTGGAGCCGCGCCGGGTGACGGTGTCGTTGCCGGCCACACTGCCCGGGGCCAGGCTCCTGCTCGGCGAGGCGGATCACATCGACCTCCACCGCCGGGTGGTGCACTACCGGAATCCGGAGGACGAGGGGCGCGAGGTCTCGTACGACCGGATCATCCTCACCGCCGGCAGCGTCAACAAGCTGCTGCCGATCCCCGGCGTCGCCGAGCACGCGCACGGCTTCCGCGGCCTGCCGGAGGCGCTGTACCTGCGCGACCACCTCGTCCGGCAGGTGGAGTTGGCCGCGGAGGAGACCGACCCGGCGGAGCGGGCGGCGCGACTGACGTTCGTGGTCGTCGGGGCGGGCTACACCGGTACGGAGGTCACGGCACACTGCGAGCTGGCCACCCGCGAGCTGCTCGGCCACCAGCCGGCCCTCGCCGGCGAACGGGCCCGCTGGCTGCTGCTGGACACCGCGCCGCGGGTGCTGCCCGAGCTGTCGCTGCGGCTGTCCCGGACCGCCGACCGGGTGCTGCGCGAGCGCGGGGTCGAGGTGCTTCCTGGCTGCACCGTCGAGGAGGCCATGCACAACCGGGTCCGGCTCAGCAACGGCCGGGTCGTGCCCACCCACACGCTGGTGTGGTGCGTCGGGGTGCGGCCCGACCCGCTCATCTCCGACCTGGGTCTGCGGACCGAGCACGGCCGGCTCTGTGTCGACGAGTACCTCCAGGTGCCCGGGCACCCGGACGCGTTCGCGGCGGGCGACGCCGCGGCCGTGCCGGACCTGACCCGGCCGGGCGAGTTGACGCCGATGACGGCCCAGCACGCGGTCCGGCAGGGCGAACTGGCGGCGCGTAACGTCGCCGCGACGTTCGGCGTCGGCCGGCCCCGCCGGTACAAGCACCGGGACCTCGGCTTCCTCGTCGACCTCGGCGGCCGGGACGCGGCCGCGAACCCGCTGCACGTGCCGCTCGCGGGCCGGCCGGCGAAGGTCGTCACCCGCGGCTACCACCTGATGTCGCTGCCCGGCAACCGCGCGCGGGTCGTCGCGGACTGGGTGCTTGACGCCGTCGCGGGCCACCCGGCCGTCGAGATCGGCCTCGTCCGCTCCCCGAACGTACCGCTGGACACGGCATCTCCCGAACTGGCGAAATCGGGTGCTGCTTAACAACGGCATAAACCCGCTTTAGGCGAGATTTGCAAATCGCAGAAGGGCTCGTTAAGCGCCGTTCCGATACGTTTCGACAATGCGGAGAACGGTTGTATATCCGCTGGTCGCCGTGGCTGCGGTGGCCGGCAGCCTGTGGTTTGCCGACCCGGCGTCGGCGCACGGTTACGTGTCCTCACCGCCGAGCCGGCAAGCGTTGTGCGCACGGGGCGTGGTGGCCGATTGCGGGCCCATTCGGTACGAGCCGCAGAGCGTCGAAGGGCCGAAAGGGCTGAAAAGCTGCAACGCCGGGCTGTCGCAGTTCGCGGTGCTCGATGACGACAGCCGCAACTGGCCGGCGACGCCGGTCGGCACGTCGGTGACGTTCAACTGGGTGCTCACCGCGCGGCACGCGACGAGCACGTGGGAGTACTACATCGGCAACACCCGGATCGCGCAGTTCAACGACGGCGGCCGGCAGCCGAACGCGACCGTGTCGCACCAGGTCAGCCTGGCCGGATACGCGGGCCGGCAGAAGATCCTGGCGGTGTGGAACATCGCGGACACCGCGAACGCGTTCTACAACTGCGTCGACGTGCAGATCGGCGGCTCGGGCGGCGGTGCGAACCCGACGCCGACGAAGACCGCCCCGCCGACGCGGAACCCGTCGCCGACGAAGGCCCCGACCACCCCGGCGCCGTCGCGGAGCGCGACGACCAAGCCACCGGCGAGCAGCAAGCCGCCGGTGCAGAGCGGTGCGGCGTGGGCGGCCGGCACCACGTACCGGGTCGGCGACGTCGTGACGTACGACGGCCGCCGGTACCAGTGCCGCCAGGCGCACACGTCGATCTACACCTGGGAGCCCATCTACACGCTGGCGCTGTGGCTGCCGGTATGAGACGCCTCGCCACGCTGGTGACCGCGGCACTGGTGACCGCGGCGCTGCTGTCCGGCTGCGGTCAGGCCGCGGACCCGGACGGCGCGCCGGACGCGAAGCGGCCGCCGGCCACGGCGGCCGTCGCACCGGCCAACGCGGTCGCCGCGGACGGCCCGCGCAACGACTACGACACCCTGTTCCTCCAGATGATGATCAGCCACCAGCAGCAGGGCCGCGAGATGCTGAAGCTGGGCCGGGAGAAGGGGATCCGCGAGGACGTCGTCAACCTGGCCGGCGCGATCGACGTGACCGAGGCCGAGGAGGTCGAGACGATGCGCCGCTGGCTTTCGTCGTGGAACGTGCCGGTGACCGACGTCGCCGACCCGGGCATCCACGCGGCGCACGGCGGCAAGCCGGCGACCGGTCCGGAGGAGATCACGGCGCTGCGGGAGGCGACCGGCGCGGACTTCGAGACGAAGTTCCTCAACCTGCTCATCGCGCACCAGCACAACGCCGTCGAGATGGCGCAGCAGCAGGCCCGCAACGGCCGCAACGAGACCGTCAAGCAGTTCGCCGGGCGGATCGAGCTGTCCCGCACGCAGCAGATCAAGCAGATGCTGGCCCTCGTCAGCGGATGACATGTTCGGGACGGCCGGACAAGGGGCATTACCTCCTTGTCCGGCCTTTTCCGTTGGGGGTACGTCCGATGTCCGCGACCGCAGCAGAAGCGATGAGCCGGTGCCCGGTGTGCGGCGCCCGCGTCTACGTCAACGCCGGCTCGGCCACGCCGCCCCACCAGCCCGACGGGGCGACGCAGCGCGGGAGACAGTGCGCGGGAACGGGGCAGCCGAGCCGGTGAACGGGTGATCCTGCGGTTTCACCCGTTTCGTACCTCAAGCGCGGCGCCCGGCGGCGGCACGATCATCGCCATGTTGCACCTCGATCCCGACAGCGTGCTGGTGCAGACCGCCGCTGAGTTGCAGACCCGTCACCTCGAGCGGGACCCGGACGACCCCAGTCGCTGCGGCGCGTGCGGCGCCCTGCTGCCCTGCCCCGTGGAGGCGGCTGCCGCCCTGGTCTGCCGGGCCGGCGGCCTCTGGCTGGAGGGCGACACACTGGTCGACGCGCTGGAACCGCCGACGCAGCTGCTGGCCATCGTGCCGGCTCCGGTCTGATCCGCCATGAGCCCTGGTCCGCGAGCCGGCCCTGAGCCGGCCCGTTCGGTCTGAGACCCCCGATCCCATGCCCCGGCCTGAGGCTTGGCGTCGGTGTCGCGAAGAATCGTCGGCATGGACGCGAAGCGGGTGCAGGGGATCGGGTTCGCCGCGCTGATGGGCGCCGCCGCCGGAGCGGCGCTCAGCGCGCACCGCGGGCCCCGGCGAGCCGCCATCGGCGCGCTCGCCGGGGCCGTCGCGATGGCCGCCGTCGACGGCACCGCACGGGCTCTGCAGCGGCCGAACGAGATCCCGGCGGTGTGGTCGCGGATCGCCGCGAGCGCGGCCATCGCCGCACCGGCCGGCTGGGCCGCCGGGAAGGCCGGTGCCGGCCCGCTCGCCGTCGGCACCGTGGCCGGCGCGGTCGCCGGCGCGATGGGCGTCCGCCCGCAGAAGGTCGCGCTGGGACCGGTGGTCGGCGCGGCGGTCGGCACCGCGCTGCGCGGGCAGCCGCCCGCGGTGGTGGCCGCGGCCGCCGTCGCCGGCTTCCGGACGGTCTCCCAGCTGGTGTTCCGCGACCCGCAGGTGTCGCTGCTGGCCGACCGGGTGCCCGCCGCTCAGCTGCCGTTCGTGGTACCGCTGGAGGCCCGGACCCGCTACGTCGGCACCGGATACGTGCGCGACCTCGCCGAGGCCACCGGCGGCACCTACCGCGAGGCCGCGCCCGACGTCGGCATCGTCGCCGACCTCGACGCCCTCGCGGGCCCGGACTTCGACCCGGGGACCACCGACCCGCTGGTGCGGGAGTTCTACGAGCACACGACCCGGTTCACGCTCGACATCGTGCCGCGCTGGCGGACCTGGGTCCGCCCCGGCTACCTGCTGTACCGCACGTTCGTCGCCCGCCCCCTCGGCCAGGCGAACGTACCGATGAACCAGCGTGAGGCGCTGCGCGGCGTGCACAGCCGGATCGACACGATCAGTGATCCCGACGGCGCCGTGTCCACGCGCGGGTGGGTACGGAGTTTCGCCCGCACCGGGGAACCGATCTACGTCGGCATCTACACCACCTACCGGCACGAGGGCCGCGGCTTCGTCAGCGTCGGGTTTCCGCTGCCGCAGGCGAACTTCACCGCGACCCTCGCGCCCCGCGAGCGCGCCGGCGGCGGCCTGCGGCTGACCAGCCGGGCCCGCGACGGCCAGACCGGCCACTACCTCAGTTACATCGACGCGGAGAGCCGCGACCTGTCGACCCTCGCGGTGCACGGTTTCACGGAGGAGCTGGACGTCTACGTCGAGGACGGCGAACTGCGCGCCGACCACGCGTTCGCCCTCTTCGGCCTGCCGTTCCTCGTGCTGGAATACCGGATGCGCCGCAAGGTCGATTGATTACCACCGGACGGCGACGTCAGGCGACGGCGATCGCCTCGATCTCCAGCAGCCACGCCTCGGAGTAGATGTCGGTGATGATGATCGTGAGCGCCGGCCGGTGGTCGCCCAGCACCTCCGCCCGGATGCGGGCGTTGGCCTCGCGGTACCGGCGGTCAGCCAGATAGATGGTGACCTTCGCAAGGTTCCGCGTGGTCATGCCGCCCTCGGCCAGCACCGCCGCGATGTGGTCCCAGACGAGGCGGCACTGCGTGTCGAAGTCCTCCGGCACCTTGCCGTCGCTGTCGCCCCACGCCACCTGCCCGCTGACGAAGACGATCCGCGTGGCACCGGTGACGCTGGTGCCGTGGGTGTAGTTGCCGGCCGGCTCCGGCAGGCCCGGTGGGTCGAGCGGTGCGACGACAGGGCTGCTCATGTGCGCTCCTCGGGCAAGGACTGGGGCAGGGGATGGTGGGGGGCGCCGACGACGTGCATGGCGGTGTAGTACACGCACTCGGCCGGCCCCGGGTTGGCGAAGGCGTGCACGCAGTCGGCCGCGTAGTAGAGCGCGTCGCCGGTGCCGAGCCGGTGGGCGGTGCCGTCCAGGGTCACGGTGAGCTCGCCGGACTCCACGGCGACGTACTCCCGCGAGCCCCCGGCGTGCGCGGCGAACGCGCCGATGGTGACCCCCGCGGCGACCGTGGTGCGGATGAACTCGAACTCGACCCCGGGCAGTGCCGGCGACAGGATGCGCCGCTGCCAGCCGCCGGGGTGGTCGATGGCGTGCTGGCCGGCGTGCGGGATGAGGATCGTCCGGGCCGGCTGGTCCTCGCCGAGCAGGCGGGACACCGTGGTGCCGAGCGCGGTGGCGAGGCGGGCGAGCACCAGCACCGTGGGCACGCGGGCACCGCGCTCGACGTCCGAGATCATGCTCCGGCTGACCCCGCTGGCCGCCGCGAGCGCATCGAGGCTGAGCGCGCGGTCACGCCGCAGGTCCCGGAGCCGGTCCCCCAGCCCCGCCACCAACTGCTCCGACATCAGCCCCCACCTCGCCGCACAGCATAGCGGACGCATTCTGCTATAGCGATGGACGGCGAGGCGGGGCCGTGCGGTCGCGAAACCTCCACACAGCGAGGCCCCGGGACCCGGCAGAGTCCCAGGGGCGGCTGTTGATGAGACGGTCAGCTCGTGACGATGGTTCCGTCCGGCTGCCTCGAACAGGTGACCGCGCGGGCGGCCGTCGTCGTGGCGCCCGCCAGGCACTTGCCCAGGACCGCCTGACCGGCCGCGGTCGGGTGCCACGACTCCTGGCAGGTCTGGAAGTACGAGACACAGGTGTTCGCGATGCGCTGGATGGCGATCTTGTCCTTGCCGTCGAGGCTGGTCACGAAGACGCCGCTCGCGCCGTCCTGGAGCCGGATCGGGGTGGCGAGGGCGTTGGCGGGGCTGCCGCTCCGCTCGCAGAGCCGTGCACCGTCGAAGGCGTGCTGGACGTCGAGGAAGACCAGGTCGTCGTTCGGGAACTCGGCGGCGAGCGTGTTGCGCACGTTCTGCACGAGCGTGCCGAGGCCCTGCGAGAAGAGGTGACCCGCGGCGAGGCTGGCCCGGTGGATCGGGCAGCCGGCCGCATACCGCTCGGCGCCGAGGGCGCGGAACTTGTCCCGGTCGTCGGCGCGGCCGTCCTCCTCCCAGTACGTCTGGTCGAGGTCGAACGGCAGCGGGTTGGTGTAGTCCTGGAACACGACCCGGTGTTGCCCGTCGGCGTCGATCTGGTCGAGGGTGGTCAGCAACTGCCGGACGGCGGCGATCGTCTCGGCGGTGGCGGCGCTGAACTGCGCGGCGGTGGCGAGGTCGGCCGCGGAGCACGGGGCCTGCGGGACGGGACCGTTGAGGTACGCCCAGAACTCCCACCAGCCGGTCCACGCGTCGGCGATGAAGCGGTTCGCGCACTTCTCCGCCACGTCGCCGAAGGTGAACGAGCTGTTGTTGGAGCCGAGACCCACCAGGACCAGATCGATGTCGTGCGTCTGGGCGACGGCCCGCAGCTGGTCGAGCTGCGCGGCGACCTGGCGGCCCTTGTCGCGGCTCGCCGACGGGTTGGTGAAGTCGAACGGCCGGCCGCCGGAGCAGGCGAGGTTGAAGCGGGCCTGGATGCCCGGCAGCGTCGCCTGGTGCAGCGAGGCGTTGGCGGAACGGTGGCAGAAGAACGCGTTGCTGTTCGGCGCCGACCAGCCGGGGAAGCCCTGCGCGACGCCGTTGACGTCGGCCACCGGCTGGTAGTTGCCGGCGCCCTCGCCGCTGATGAAGCTGTCGCCGAGCGCGACGGCGGCGGTCGGCAGTGCGGCCGAGGCGGGTAGGGGTGGCGCGACCAGCGCGCCGGCGGCGACGAGTGTCACCACCAGCACGGCACGACGGAACACGGACACGGCAGTCTCCTCGATCCCATCGAACATGAAAAATCTTCCGGGATTGGGATCAGATCACGCGACGGATACCGCCGTCAATGTTTCGGTGCCATTTCCCGACAAGTCCGCTCGGATTAGTGGCAAAGTCGGACACGGGGCGGCCCAGGGGTTTTCCACAGGCGCCGAAGCGGTCTGGCGCTCCCCCACGCTCCGGGGCGACGCTCGGAGGATGCCGGACATCGAGGACGTGGCCGACGCGCAGGCGGGGGTCGTCACGCGCAAGCAGGCGCGGGAGTGCGGCCTGACCGACGAGGCGATCTGGGCGCGGCTGCGCTCCGGAAGGTGGCGCAAGCCCTTCCGCGGTGTGTACTACACGTTCACCGGTGAGCCGTCCCGGGTCGCGGTGCTCTCGGCGACACTCGCGGCGGCGGGCCGCGGTGCCGTGCTGAGTCACCACACCGCGGCCGAGCTCCTCGGCCTCGTCGACGAGCCGGCGGCGCCGATCCACATCAGCCTGCCGTCCGATCGGCGCCCGTACCTGCTCGACGGCGTGCGGTTCCACTACCGGCGGTCGGTTCCGGCACCCGTACCGCTGCGGTCACCCGCACGCACGGGCATCAACGACACGGTCGTCGACCTGACGCAGGTGGCCGCGAACCTCGACCAGGCGATCGGCTGGATCGCCCGGGCCTGTGGCCGCCGGCTCACCACCGCGGACCGGTTGACGGCCGTGTTGCGGTCGCGGCCCCGGGTGCGGTGGCGCGCACCGTTGCTGTCGGCGGTGGCCGACGTCGGCGCCGGCAGCCGGTCCGTGCTGGAGGTGCGGTTCCTCCGCGACGTGGAGCGCGGTCACGGCCTGCCGGCCGGGCAGCGGCAGCGGCCCCGGCGAGCCGGGAGCACGACGACCTACCGCGATGTCGAGTACGAGGAGTTCGGGCTCGTCGTGGAACTCGACGGGCGGGTCGCGCACGATGACGAGTGCCGCATCCGTGATCGGGCGCGGGACAACCGCTCGGCGACCCGCGGGTGGGCGACGCTGCGGTTCGGCTGGACCGACGTCAGTGAGCGGCCCTGTCGGACGGCGGCCACCGTCGCCGCCACGCTGCGGCTCGGCGGCTGGCGCGGTCCGGTGCGCCGCTGCGGCCCGGACTGCGCTCTCCCCGCGGCGTAGGTGGTAGGAAAACTTGGGTCATGGCCCCAGTTTTCCTACCACCTGACAGCCGGGAAACGCCGCTCAGCCGGTTTGCTGCGTGGGCCGTACGAGCATCTCGTTGACGGCGACGTGCCGCGGGCGGGTCACGATGTACGCGATGTTGTCGGCGATGTCCTCGGCGGAGAGGCGTTCGACGCCCTCGAACCGTTGCTGGATCGTGGTCTGGACCTCCGGGCGGTTGTGGGACGCGAGTTCTGTCGCGGTGGCGCCGGGCTCGACGAGGGAGATGCGGACGAAGCGACCGGTCACCTCCTGCCGCAGCGCCTCGCTGAAGGCGCCCACCGCGTGTTTCGTGGCGTTGTAGACCGCGCTGCCGTTGCGGGCCACCCGCCCGGCGACCGAGCTGATGTTCACCATGTCGGCGACCCGCCGCGGCTGCTTCCCGGCGGCCTCCAGCAGGTGTGGCAGCGCGGCGTGTGCGCAGTACAACAGCCCCATCAGGTTGATGGAGACCATCCGCTCCCACTCGGAGAGGGGCGCGTCGACGGCCGGTCCGAGGAGCATGACGCCGGCGTTGTTGACGAGGGTGTCGAGCCGGCCGAGTTCGTCGACGGTCCGCTCCACCGCCTGCCGGGCCTGGGCCTCGTCGGTGACGTCGGTCTCCAGGACGATGGCGTCACCGCCGGCGACGGCGATCCGCGCGGCGAGGTCGGTGAGCCGGTCGGCCCGGCGGGCGGCCAGGGCGACCGCGGCGCCCTGTGCGGACAGTGCCAGCGCGGCTGCCGCGCCGATACCACTGGAAGCGCCCGTGACGAGCGCGACGGTGCCATCCAAACGATCTGCCATACGGCAAACCTAGAAGGCTAGGCGTTCAGATCCTTCCGGATCTCCTCAAGGATCTTCGAGGTGTCGGTCGGCGGGTGCGCCTCGACGCACAGCCGCTCCATCGCCTCCGCGTAAAGGTCGACGTCGTCGCGCTTGTCGAGATACAGCGCGCTGGTCAGCTGCTCGATGTAGACGACGTCGGGGAGGTCCTCGTCGGGGAAGCGCAGGATCGAGAACGCACCACCCGCGGCGGCGTGGCCGCCGGCCTGAAACGGGATGACCTGGAGCCGCACGTTGGGCAGGGTGCTGGCCTCCAGCAGGGCCTCCACCTGGCCGCGCATCACGTCGAGGCCGCCGATCGGGCGGCGCAGCGCGGCTTCGTCGACGACGACCCACAGCTTGACCGGCTGCTCCCGGGTGAGGATCTCCTGCCGCTTCATCCGCAGCTCGACGCGGCGCTCGATCTCCTCCCGCTTGGCGCGGCCGTGGCCGAGGAGGACGACGGCGCGGGCGTAGTCGCGGGTCTGCAGCAGGCCGGGGACGAACTGCACCTCATACGTGCGGATCAGCGCGGCAGCGGCCTCGAGGCCGAGATAGGACTGGAACCAGTTCGGCAGGACGTCGCCGAAGCGGTGCCACCAGCCGGGGTTGTTCGCCTCGCGGGCGAGTGCGAGCAGGCGGTCCCGCTCGACCTGGTCGTCCATCCCGTAGAGGGTGAGCAGATCGGCGACGTCGCGCTCCTTGAAGCCGACGCGGCCGAGCTCCATGCGGCTGATCTTCGACTCGGACGAGCGGATCTCCCAGCCGGCGTCCTCCCGGCTGACGCCCTGCGCTTCACGTAACCGGCGCAGGTGAGCGCCCAGCAGCATCCGGAGGACCGTCGGGCCTCCGGACGCTCCTCCTTCTGGTGTTCCGGTCGTCACCTACCGCCTCCGGGATGTCAAACAGTCGCGTCGCGGGGGCTTCCCCCGCGACGGCCGGAGTAAGCATGCCATGACCGGATAGTAAGCGGGAGTGGGCTCGCGTCGATCCGGCGGGCGAGCCTTACCCAACTCATGGCGGGCCTTACTCAACCGAACGGCTCAGCCGGCCGGTCGGGGGAACAAGGTCAACAGATTGTCGAAGTCACCGTCACGGGCACCGCCGACGAAGGCGGCGATCTCGTCGAAGGTGTAGATGAGTGCGGGCCCCTCGGGGTCCCGCGAGTTCCGCATGGCAAAGCCGGACCCGTCAGGCAGCCGGGCCAGTTCGACACAGTTGCCACTCGGGTTGCTACGGCGGCTCTTCTGCCAGGTCACGCCCGTCAGGTCGCCGGCCGGCATCCCGTTGTACGTCTGCTCCATGGACATCTCTCTGATGCATTGGTTGAAAGTTCACCGAGTGAACGGCATCTGCACGTGCATCGGCTCTTGCGTCTGCAGCCGATAAAGCGCATGCTAGCGCATGTGCGAATGTACGGATGCGCTCACGATTTGTGATCAAAACCGGACGTTCGCTCCCAAACGATCGGGCATCTTCCCCAGCTGCGATCTTGAAAGGGACGCGCGTATGGATCCCCTCGCCTTCCTGGCCGGTGCGGCCGCGGCGGCAGGGGCCTGCACGAGCCTCTGCATGTATCTGCGCGCGCGACGCGCGGAGAAGGAGGCCGCGCGGCTGCGGTCCGACCTCATCGTCGAGCGGCACGCCGCGAGCCACGACGCGCTCACGGGCCTGCCCAACCGTCGCGCCTTCTATCAGCGCGGTGCCGCGCTCGTCGCGGACGTCGACCGGCACCCCCTGGTCGCGATCGTCCTCGACGTCGACGGCTTCAAGCAGATCAACGACGTGTACGGCCACTCCGCCGGCGACGCGGTCCTGGTCACCGTCGCGCAGCGGCTGGTCGCGTGCGCCGGGTCGGGGCTGGTCGCGCGCCTGGGCGGCGACGAGTTCGCCGGCCTGATCGCGTGTCGCGGCGGTCCCCCCGAGGAACAGGCCGACCGGCTCTCCCAGGCGCTCGCCGCGCCGATGCCGCTGGGCGGCCAGATCATCACCGTCAGCGCCTCGGTCGGGCTCGTCCCGGTCGAGCCGTTCGCCCATCTCGCCGACGCGGTCCACCGGGCCGACGCGGCGATGTACCGCGCGAAGCGCGCCCGTCGCCGTCCGCATCTCGCGGCACAGCACGTCCTGCACACCACGCTCCGCCTCGGCAAGCCCAGACAGCCGGTCGAGAAGGACCCCACCCGCCCGACCTCGGCGACCTAAGGGAACCTCCATGGACCTCAAAGAGCTCGTGAGACAGCGCCGCCGCCACCAGCCCCGCCCCCGGTCCTGGCTGGCCAACAAGCTCAAGCGTGGTGAGCAGTGCCGCGACTGCCACCGGCCGTGGCCGTGCGACCAGTACGTGAGCGCCCGCAACTCGGTGCTCGTCTACGCCCTGCGGCGCATCGAACTCGCCCGGCCGGGGAGTCTGGGGTGACTGTCGCGCACATCCCCGCACGGCCGACGTGGCGGTGCACGGGGTGTGCCGAGCCGTGGCCCTGCGTGACGAAGCGCCAGCAGTTGATCGCCGACCACGGCGACAGCCCCGCCGAACTGCGCACGCTGATGGCGCTGCGGGTCGCCGACGCGGCGGAGGACCTCCGCCAGTACGGCGCCGAGCAGTTGTGGAACCGTTTCCTCGGCTGGCTGCCCGCCCCCGGCCAGCGCCCCGCCATCCGTTGGGTGGCGAACCCGCCGCTGGGCGGTTATCGCCGCCAGCCGCCGAGCCGCGAGCTGGTCGACCCGCGCGAGCCGGTCACCACGCTGCCCGCGCCACCAGCGGGTAGTGGTCCGACGCGGATTCCGCCGCCCCGCCGGTCACGACGCGGCACTCGGTGAACCGCTCGGCGGCCGCCGTTTCTGATGTTGTACGTCATGAGCGTCAACGGCATACATTGCCCTGGTGAATGCCCGCGCGAACCATGATCCTGCCCTCTCCGCCCTGCACGCCGCCCGCGACGAGGCCGTCACCACGCTCGCCGACCTCATCCGCATACCCAGTGTGGGCGGCACCGCGGCGGAAAGTGCGATCGTCCACCACGTCGGCCGCCTGCTGCAAGCCGAGGGCGTCGAGATCGACCTGTGGCCGATCCCGGTGGCCGAGCTGGCCGCCCGGCCGGACTTCCCGGGCATGGAGGTCACCCGTGACGAGGCGTGGGGCCTGGTCGCGCGGCTGCCGGGCACGGATCCGGCGGCGCCGACGCTCATGTTCAACGGGCATCTGGACGTGGTACCGCCGGGAGACCCGTCGACCTGGTCCGCCGATCCCTACTCGGGCCGGATCGCCGACGGCCACGCCCACGGCCGGGGCGCCTGCGACATGAAGGGCGGTTTCGTCTCAGCGCTGTCGGCGCTGCTGGCACTGCACCGCAGCGGCACACGACCGGCCGGTGACGTCCTCCTCGCCGCCGTCGTCGGCGAGGAGGACGGCGGGCTCGGCACGTACGCCACCCTCGACCGCGGCTGGCGCGCCGACGCCTGCGTGATCACCGAGCCGACCGCGCTGGACGTGCTGGCCGCCAACGGCGGGGCACTCACCTTCCGGCTGCGGGTGCCGGGCCTGGCCGCGCACGCCTGCGCCCGCACGAGCGGGGTCAGCGCCGTCGAGAAGTTCCAGCTGATCTTCCCGGTGCTCCGGGCGCTGGAGGAGGCCCGCAACCGCGACGTCGACCCGATGATGCACCGGTGGGACGTCGCCTACCCGCTGGAGATCGGCACGGTCCGCGCCGGCGACTGGGCCTCCACCGTGCCCGACCTGCTCGTCGCCGAGGGCCGCTTCGGCGTGGCACTCGACGAGCCGGTCGACGAGGCGCGGGCGGCGTTCGAGCGGACCGTCGCCGAGGCGTGCGCCGCCGACCCGTGGCTGAAGGAGCACCCGGTGACGGTGGAGTGGTGGGGCGGGCAGTTCGCCTCGGGCCGCTGCCCCGACGGCAGCGACATGGTCCAGCGGGTCATCGCCGCGCACGGCGGTGCCTTCACCGCCGAGCCGGCGGTCGTCGGCGCCCCGTACGGCTCGGACCTGCGCCTGCTCACGGCCGCCGGCATCCCGACCGTCCAGTACGGCCCCGGCGTCGGCTACGGCCACTGCCCCGACGAGCGCGTCTCGCTGGCCCAGGTCCACGCCTGCGCCGAGACCCTGGTCCGCCTGGCCCTGTCCCCCTGACCCCTTCTCTCGGCGTTGATCATGCACTTGTGGAGGCGGGTGGTTGACCCGCAGCTGTAAAGACTGTTAACTAATCAGCCAACGGACGCTCGCGCGACAAGAGGCTGGTCGATGCGCATCCATCGCACGTTCCTGCTCGCCGGAGGCGCCGTCGCGGTCGCGGCGGCGACCGTGTTGGTCGCCCCGCTCGCCCAGGCCGCGTCGGCGTCGCTGACCGCGACATTCACCCAGTCGTCGACGTGGAGCTCCGGATACGGGGCCGGCATCACGATCACGAACCGCGGCGACGCGGCCGCGAGCGGCTGGGTCGTGGAGTTCGACCTGCCGGCCGGGTCCACGGTCAGCAGCTCGTGGGACTCGGTCCGGACGAGCACGGGCCAGCACCACCGGTTCGCCAACGCGTCCTGGAACGGCGCCATCGCCCCGGGAGCGTCGACAAGCTTCGGCTTCAACGTGAGTGGTACGGGCGTGCCGGTCAACTGCCTGGTCAACGGCGCGCCGTGCGCGGGCGGCCCGGCACCGTTGCCCTCCCCCAGCTCCCCCTCACCGTCCCCGTCGCCCTCCCCGGGCTCCTCGTCCCCGTCCACGCCGCCCTCCTCGCCCGGAGGGTCCATTGTGGACGTCGCCACGGCCGCACAGCTGACCACGGCCATGGCGAACGCCCGCCCCGGCCAGACGATCCGGCTCGCGCCCGGCACCTACGACGGCTCCTTCATCGGCACCACCCCGGGCACCGCGGCGGCGCCGATCACGGTGACCGGCCCGCGCACCGCGATCCTGACCAACCCGGCGCCGTCGGGCTCCGGTCCGTCGTGCCCGGCGCCGACCCCCGGCTGGGACCCCGGCTACGGCGTGTGGATCGCGAACGCGCCGTACTGGAACCTCGTCGGCTTCACCGTCGCGAACGCGAAGAAGGGTGTCGTCGTCGACAACTCGCCGCACGTCACGATCGACGGCCTGTACGTTCACCACATCGCCGACGAGGGAGTCCACTTCAGACGGTCCTCTTCGGACGGTGTCATCAAGAACTCCACGGTGGAGTACACCGGGACGGTCCAGCCGGCGTACGGCGAGGGCGTATATCTCGGCTCGGCGAACTCCAACTGGGACTGCCACGGCAACAGCGGCGGCGTCGACCGCTCCGACCGGGTCCAGGTGCTCAACAACCACATCGGCCCGTACGTCACGGCGGAGCACATCGACGTCAAGGAGGGCACCGTCGCCGGTGTCATCCGGGGCAACACCTTCGACGGGCGGGGCATCTCCGGCCAGAACTCGGCGGACTCGTGGGTCGACGTGAAGGGCAGCGGCTACACGATCGAGGGCAACACCGGCACCTTCGGCCCGCCCGGCACGTTCGCCAACGGCTACGAGACGCACAACCCGGTGACCGGCTCCGGCTGCGGCAACATCTGGCGCGACAACGTCTCCGACCTCGGCGGCGTCGGCCGTTACGCGATCAACGTGACGTCGACGTCGAAGTGCGCCGGTAACCTCAACGTCGTGTACTCCTCCAACACGGTGCGCAACGCGACGACCGGTCTGACCAACATCACGGTGACCCCGTAGCGGCCTGACCGATCGGTTGATTGAATATATCGATCGTCTTTATACAGTGATGGGTATGACTGGCTTGCCATTACGCGAACCGACGTTCCTGGTCCTGACCGCACTCGCGGCGGAGCCGCAGCACGGCTACAGCGTGCTGGACGATGTGCGGCGGATCTCCGAAAACCGCGTGCGCCTGCAGGCCGGCACGCTCTACGGCATCCTGGACCGGCTCCGCGCCGACGGCCTGATCGAGGTCGACCGCGAGGAGGTCGTGGCGTCGCGCCTGCGGCGGTACTACCGCCTGACCCCGGTCGGCCGCGACCTGTTGAGCTCGGAGACCGATCGCCTGCACAGAAACGCGGCCGCGGCCGACCGCCGCCTGCGCCGCCTCCACCTGACCCCGAACCACACCGCGGCCTGACCCGCCACCGACGCCCGGCGACCACCCATCGGCGCGGGCGATCCGCCGGACCGTCACCAACGGCTCCGGCGACTCACGGCACCACCCACTCCAGCCGGACGGGCCGGGTCATCCCGGACCGAATACTCCGCCGTTTGGTCGCGCGAGCGTTCCGGCAGGCACCGCCTCATGACGGGGCGGCGCAGCGGTCAACGGCGACCGCTCGCCTCCGGCAGCCGGCGAGCCGCACCTACGAGGCGCTGACGCGGACCAGCATCTCGCGGAGCTTCGCCAGGTCCGCCGGGCCCAGCAGGGTCGCGAAATCGCTGTCGACCTCGGCCATCGCCGCCGGGGCGCCGGACAAGAACTCCTCGCCGCGGTCCGTCAGCGTCACCACCACCGCGCGCTGATCCGTCGGGTCCGGACGCGATCCCACGTATCCCAGCCCTTCCAGCTCGCGGACCAGCCGGCCCATCATCTGACGGGTCATCCCGGCCCGCGCCGCCAACTCCGTGATCCGGGTGCCCGACGGGTCGAGGTTGGTCAGCGCCGGCAGGTGGCCCAACCGTACGTCGGCGTGACCGCTCGCCTGGAGCTTGGCCAGCGACGCCGCCTGGGCGCGGCGGTGGGCGTGCAGCAGGAGCCGGCCGAGCGGCAGCGCGCGCAGCTCCTCGGCGGACGGGTTGACATCCGACATACGAAACCCCATTTACAAAAATACGAAATCTGGTTTAGCTTCTAGCGGGAGAGGTACGACAGGCACGACAGGAGGAGCGAACAACTCATGAGTATCGTGCGAGCGGCCGACGCGCCGCGATTCGAGCTCGGCGACGCGCGGTTCACCGTCTTCGCCGGGCCCAGCAACGGGTCACGGCAGGTGTGTGCGTGGCGGCTGACCGTTCCGGCCGGCCTCGAGTCGAACGCGCACACCGTCGACCGGGACGAGGTCTTCGTGGTGCTTTCCGGGCAGGTCCGGATCACGCCCGGCGGTGACCTGCTCGGACCCGGCGACTCGACCGTCGTGCCGGCCGGCGCGCCGATCTCGGTCGGCAACCCGGGCGCCGAGGCGGCCGAGGTGTACGTCGCGCTGCAGGCCGGCTTCACCGCGTATCAGAGCGACGGGACGTCGATCGGCACGCCACCCTGGGCGGCATAGCTGCCCGGTGTGACGCCGAGGTGGCGCTTGAAGTGCCGGTACCGATGACACCACCTGACGCCGGTCGAGGTGGGTCCGCAGGCGGTCACGGATCAGGGCCAGCCGGCTCTCGGCCTCGAGCTCGTCGCTTGCGGAACCTGTGGTGGGTCGCGGCACGGCCGTCGTGCGCCACGTTCGGCGGCAGGAGGGTCACGGTCGCGCCCGCCGCGCCGCGGTGGTGCCGGTCGAGGTCGAAGCGGATCGCGCCGCCGTCCGGGCCGTGACACGCGCTGAGCTGCGGCTCGTCGGGATCGCCGTGCACGGGCCGAAAACCGGCGTCGACCGGATCCTCAAAGGCGCCCGGCTGCACGGTTAGTATGCGCGTGCTCACCGAGGAGGGCCTGATGATGCGTGTGCTTGCCGAGGTTGTCGAGGTGCCGTTCGAGGGGGACGGCGCCGGTCACGGCCCGCTCTCGTGGGGCCAGATCGAGAGTTGGAACGCCGTGCGCGCTCTCGGTCACTGGATGCCGCTCGGCGGCGTCGAGCCGATCGCGCCGGGCACCTCGCTGGACGACGTCCTCGGCGAGCTGCGGTACCACATGTGCCGCCACGCCACGCTCCGCACCCGCCTGCACGTCCCGCCGGACGGCGGCACCCCGGCGCAGGAGGTCTTCGCCCGCGGCACGCTCACCGTCGAGGTGTACGACGACGCCGACCCGCAGGAGGTCGCCGGCCGGTACCGTGACCGCCCGCTCGACTTCACCGCCGAGTGGCCGATCCGCGCCGCGGTCGTCCGCCGCGACGGCGTGCCCGCGCACCTCGTCGCGGTCGTCTCGCACTTCGCGACCGACGGCGCCGGCGCAAAGATCATGCTCCGCGAGGCGCGCGAACGGCCGGACACCCCGGTCGAGGGCCTCGCACCGCTGGAGCAGGCCCGCTGGCAGGCGTCACCGCCCGGCCGGCGGCAGAACACGGCCGCGCTCCGGCACCTCGACGGCATCGTGCGGACCATGCCGCCGGTGCGGTTCCCGGTGCCGGACGTGCCCCGCAACCCGCGGTACTGGCGGGCCGCCTTCGACTCCGCCGCCCTGCCACTGGCGCTGCGCGCACTCACCGACCGGACCGACGTGGATCCCGCGGTCAGTCTCCTGGCGGTGTTCGCGGCCGCGGTGGCCGAGACGTCGGGCATCGATCCGGTGGTGGTACGGCCATTGGTGAGCAACCGGTTCCGGGCCGGGCTCGGCGGGGTGGTCTGCACCGCCGTGCAGGCCGGGCTGTGCCTGATCGACACCGCCGGCGACTTCGACGACGTGGTCGAGCGGGCGCGGCGGGCGGCGCTGGCGGGGTACAAGTACGCCTACTTCGACCAGCGTGACCTGCACGCGCTGCTGGACCGGACGGCCGCCGAGCGGGGCGAGCAGCTGCAGATCGGCTGCTTCCTCAACGACCGGCGCGGCCCGGTGCCGATGGACGCGCCGCCCGAGGCCGAGATCCGGGCGGCGCTGCCCCGTTCCGAACTCCGGTGGATCACCCGCCAGGACCGTCCTGCGCTCGAGCCGCTGATCGTCGACGTCGAGGACGGTCCTGACGGATACCGCCTCACGCTGCACAGCGACACGCGCTGGCTGGCGCCGGAGGACGCCGAGCGGCTGCTGTGGTCGATGGAGGCGATCGCGGTGCGCCACGCGTGGCCACGACGTCCCTGACGTCGTCCTCGCGGCCACGCCGCGATGTCCCGATGCTCCGGGAATGCTCCGGGAATGCTCCGGGAATGCTCCGGGAATGCTCCGTGAACCCGCCCGGCACGCCATCGAGCCGACCCGACGCCCCCGGCGGCCGTCAAACCTTGTCGGCGTCGGCAACTTTTCGTGAAGCTTCGACCGCAGCCAGCCGGGACACAGTGAAATTGTCAGACCCCGTCGACATGATGTCCGCATGCATTTCGTCGCACACGGCACCGGCATCCCGGTGCTCGCCATCCACGGCTGGACCCCCGACCACCGGCTGATGCTCGGCTGCCTCGAGCCGCTGTTCGCCCGCCGCCCGGGCTACCGGCGGCTCTATCCCGACCTCCCGAGCATGGGACGCACACCGGCCCCGCCGTCGATCGCGAGCTCCGACGACGTGCTCGCCGAGCTGGCGGCGTTCGTCACGGCCGAGTTCGGCGACTCGCCGTTCCTGCTGATCGGCGAGTCCTACGGCGGTTATCTCGCCCGCGCGCTGGCCCGTGCACGCCCGGCCCAGGTGCTCGGCCTCGCGCTGATCTGCCCCATCGGCACGAAGCTGGAGCACGCCGAGCGCACCGTGCCGCAGCACCAGGTGCTGCGGCCCGACCCCGACCTGCTCGCCTCGCTCGATCCGGCGCTGGCCGAGGAGTTCTCCGCGATGGCCGTGGTGCAGAGCCCCGAGACCCTGAAGCGATACCAGGATGAGGTGCGACCCGGGCTCGACGCCGCCGACAGCACCGCGATGGCCCGCATCCGGGAGCACTGGCAGCTCAGCGTGGATCCGGAGGACGGGCCGCCGTTCAGCCGGCCCGCGCTGATCCTCACCGGACGGCAGGACGCCAGCGTCGGATATGCCGACCAGTTCGCGCTGCTGCCGCACTATCCGCGGGCGACGTTCGCGGTGCTCGACGTCGCCGGGCACAACCTGCAGTTCGAGCAGCCGGAGTTGTTCGAGGCGCTGATGGCCGAATGGCTCGACCGGGTCGCGGCGGAGTGACCGGCTGATCCAGTGGTTGCTGCGGCGATGGCTCCGGTCACGAGGTGTCACGGCGGGTGGCGGACACCCCGTGGCCGGGCGCTCAGTGCACCAGCCCCTCGGCAGCCGCGCGGGACGCGTGCTCCGAGAGGAACCGGGCGACGTCGTCGGGGTCCTCGATCGGCAGCGGATAGACGACGAGCCGGTCCACGCCCAGCGCCGCGTACTGTGCCATCTCCGCCCGTGACACCGGCGAGAACTGCATCCAGGTGACCTCCAGCCGCCCGAGCGCCGCCGGGCGCTCCACCTCGCGGGTCGCCGCGGCGATCCCGTCGAGGTGCCGGCGCAGGTCGGCCGCGGACGCGCCGTTGCCAAACCAGCCGTCGCCGCGAGCGACGGCCCGCCGGAACGCCGCCGGGCTGTGGCCGCCGATCACGACCGGCACGGGCCGGGCCGGGCGCGGGTGGGCATCGACCTTGTCGAACGAGACGAAGCGCCCGTGGTGGGCCGGAGCCTCGTCCGTCCAGAGGGAGCGCATGGCGTCGATGTACTCGTCCGTGCGGGCACCGCGCCCGGCCATCGGCACGCCGACGGCGGTCATCTCCGGCTCCAGATAACCGGCGCCCACACCGAGCAGCAGCCGCCCGCCGCTGAGCACGTCGAGGCTCGCGACCTGCTTGGCGAGCACCAGCGGGTTGCGCTGGGGCAGGATGACGATCGCGGTGCCGAGCGCGATGGTCGTCGTGGCGCCGGCCACGAAGGTCAGGTGGATCAGCGGATCGAGGACCGGGTCGGTGGGCGCCATCGGCGAGTCCGGCGTCCGCGGGCTGGGCAGCACCACGTGCTCGCCCGCCCACCAGGACCGGTAGCCGAGGTCTTCGGCCAGCCGGGCCAGTCGCACGGTGGCCCGCGGGCCGATGGTCGCCTTCGCGTTGAGTCCGGACACCCCGAGTTCCACCCGTTCATCCTGCGACGGCCCGGCGGCCGGGGTCCAAGACTTGCTGTCATAACCTTCGGTTATGGATGTGCACGTCCGGGACCTGCGATACTTCGTCGCCGTCGCCGAGGAGCTCAACTTCACCCGTGCGGCGAGCCGGTTGCACGTCTCGCAGCCGGCGCTCAGCAAGCAGATCCGCCAGCTGGAGCTGGCCCTGCGAGCGACGCTGTTCGACCGCGGCCGCCGCGCGATCACGATCACCGCGGCCGGCGCCGCCCTGCTCCCCCACGCCCAGCGGCTGATCGGCGACTGGGACCGGGCCCGGCAGGAGGTCGCGGCGGTGGTGTCCACTTCGGACAGCACGTTGACCGTGGGCTTCCAGACCAGCATCGGCCGCGGCCTGATCCCGGCGGTGACCACCCGCATGGCGCAGGACCTGCCGGGCTGGCAGCTCGCGTTCCGGCAGATCCCGTGGGCCGACCCGAGCGCGGGCCTCGACGCCGAGGAGGTGGACGTCGCGATCGCATGGCTGCCGGTGCCAGCCGGCGGCGCCCTCTCCTGGCGGGTCGTGACTGTCGAGGACCGCTGGGTCGCGCTGCCGGTCGGCCATCACCTGGCGAGCCGGGAGCGGGTGCCGTTCGACGCTCTGGCCAGTGAGCCGTTTGTGGCCCTGCCGCGCAGTGCCGGGGCGTTGCGGGACTTCTGGCTGGCCAGCGACCACCGCGAGTCCCCCGCGACGGTGTCGGTGACGGCCACGACCGCCGACGAGACGTTCGAGGCGGTGGCGTCGGGTCGCGGCGTGGCGCTGCTCGCGGCGGGCAACGCCGAGCTGTACCAGCGCGACGACGTCGTCTGCCGTCCGGTGACCGGCCTGTCGCCCAGCCAGCTCGCGGTGGTGTGGCGCACCGGCGACACCCGCGAGGCGGTCCGCGTGTTCACGGAGGCCTGCTGCCGCTGCGTCTGACCGCACACGAGCGGCTCGGCGCACACCGGTGCGGCGGCGTCGAGGAGGGTTCCGAGCAACTCGTCGCCGCGCCGCTCGCGGCAGGCGGACGGATATGCTGGCCGCATGATCTCCACCGACGAGGGGCTGCGGCGCGTCGCCGAGCTGGCGTCCCGGGAGCACTGGCTCGCGGTCCTGGTGACCGTGCGGGCCGACGGCGAGCCGTCGACCTCCGTGGTCAACGCGGGCATCCTGCAGCACCCGGACACCGGGGCTCCGGTCGTCGCGCTCGTCTCGCGCGGCGGCACGGCGAAGCTCGCCAACCTGCGGCAGCACCCGCGGGCGACCCTGGCGTTCCGGGCCGGCTGGGAGTGGATCTCGGTCAGCGGCCCGGCCGAGATCGTCGGGCCGGAGGCGGGCGCCGAGAAGCTCCGCCTGCTGCTGCGCGACATCTACCACGCGGCGGGTGGTGTCCACCCCGACCTCGACGAATACGACCGGGCCATGGTCGAGGACCGCCGCGTCGCGGTCCTCGTGGCACCGGAACGGTTCGCGACCAACCCGTCGACCTGAACCGACGAGCGGGCCGCACCGGCAGCCGGGCTGTCACTCGAACGGCGGCAGCGCCTTGAACCGGTCGTCCAGCCGGACGCTCGGCAGCATGCGGCGCAGCTTCGCGCGGACCAGCGTCAGCGGGTGGTCCGGGAACTGCGCGTCGTACTGTTCGCCGTCGGCCCGGTGGTGAGGCAGGCCGCCCTGGAGGTCGGGCGCATAGGGCGACGGCAGGAAGTAGTGCTGCGGACCGACCTGCGACATGATCAGGGCCTCCCGCATGCCGGTCGTCCCGTACTCGGGCGCCTGCAGCTTCAGCACCGTGCTGCACGTGGCCCGCGGAACCGTGTACGACCCGAGGAACACCAGGCCGTGGCCCTGCGGGTGGGGCACCTTGATGAGCTGGCGCACGGCCGGGACACCGTCGACCGGTTCGATGACCGCCTCGATGACCCCGGCGCCCTGGGCCGCGGCGTTGCGGGCCAGTCCGGCCTGCAACGCCGGGAGCTCGTGCAGCGGGGCCGGCAGGTCGGGGCGGAGGTCGAAGAAGTGCAGCGACAGGATCGTGCCCTGCTCGTCACGCCACACGAGCTGGTCGAGCTGCTGGAAACCGGTCAGATCGAGATTGGTGATCGGGGTCATGATCGCACATTCTCACCGATGGTGACCGGTTCCGCCGCCCCGGGTCCCTCGGCGAGGCCGATCCGGCGGTGCAGGCGGCGCAGCGGCTTGGGCGCCCACCAGTTGGCGTGGCCGGCGAGACGCATGAAGGCGGGCGCGAGCAGGCCGCGGATGAGCGTGGCGTCGACGAGGACGGCCAGGGCCATGCCGATGCCGAGTTGCTGCAGGAAGACGACCCGGCCGGTGGCGTAGGCGGCGAACGACACCGCCAGGATGACCGCGGCGGCGGTGACGAGCGGCGCGCTGCGCGTGATGCCGGCCGGGATCGCGCCGACCGGGTCGCCCGTCCGGTCGTACACCTCCTTGATCCGCGCCAGCAGGAGGACCTCGTAGTCCATCGAGAGCCCGTACGCGACGCAGAACATGAGGATCGGCACGCTGGGCTCGATCGACCCGGTCGGGGTGAAGCCGAGCAGGCCGCTGAGGTGCCCCTCCTGGAAGACGAACACCAGGGCGCCGAACATCACCGACAGGCTCAGCAGGTTGAGGACGGCGGCCTTGAGCGGCGCGACGACGCTGCCGGTCATGAGGAACAGCACGGCGACGGTGACGGCGACGATGAGCCCGGCGACGAGCGGGAGGCGGCCGGCCACGCCGTCGCGGTAGTCGGTGAGCTCGGCCGGGTAGCCGCCGACGTGGACGGGGAAGGGCTGCGGGACGGCCCGCAGCTCGCGGACGAGGCCGACGGCGTCGCGTTCGAGCCGCTCGCTGAAGGGCACGACCACCAGCCGGGTCGCGGCGCCGTCCCGGAGGGCGCCGATCGCGTCACCGGTCCGCGCACCGTCCGCGTAGGACCCGTCGGCCGAGTCGACACGGACCACCCCGTCCACTTCGGACAACCGCCGGGCGTAGTCGGCGACCGGCCCCCCGCCGTCCGCCGCGACGATCTGCACCGCGTCCGACTCCTCCTGGGCGAAGCCGGCGCGGATCTGGTCGTACACCTGGCGGACCGGCGCCGACGCGGGCAGCACGCGGTCGTCGGGCAGGCCGAAGCGGATGCCCAGCACGGGCGCGCCGAGCAGCACGAGCACGGCCAGGGCGGCGCCGCCGTACCGCAGGGGGCTGCGGACCACCCGCGCCGCGACCCGGCCCCAGAAGCGTTCCGCCCGCGGCGGCGCGTCGACCCGCCGGCCGAGCAGCGCCAGGGCGGCGGGCAGCACGACCACGGCGCCCACGACGGCGGCGAGGACCACGGCGAGCCCGGCCCAGGCGAAGGAGCTCAGGAACGGGAACGGGAAGGCGAACAGCACGGCGAGTGACGCCGCGACGGTGGCGCCGCTGAAGAGGACGGTGCGGCCGGCGGTCCGCACGGTACGCGCGACCGCGCCCTCGCCGTGGTGCAACTCCTCCCGGAAGCGGAAGATCATGAAGAGGCCGTAGTCGACGCCCAGCCCGATGCCCATCACGAGCGCGATGTTCGACGCGAACGTGGACACGTCGACCCCGGCCGCGACGACGAGGCGCAGCAGGGCGAGGGAGCCGGCGACGGCGAAGACGCCGATGCCGAGGGTGACGAGCGCGGCGCCGATCCGGCGGTACACCCACCACAGCATGAGCAGCACGAGCGGGAGGATGACGAGCTCCGCGCGCAGGAAGTCGCGGCGGGCCTGCTCCATCACCTGGCGGAACACCTCGTCGCCGCCGCCGACGGCGACCGTGACGGCCGCGTCCTCGCGGTTGAACGCCGGCGCCAGGGTGGGCAGGACGCCGCGGCGCACGTCGTCGGCACTGCCCGGCAACCAGGCCAGCACCAGCGCCTGCCGGCCGTCGGCGCTGCGCAGGGTCGCCAGGTTGCCGCGGCTCCAGTACGACCAGGCGTCGCCGACACCTCCGTGCCGCCGCAGCTCCTCGGTGATCGCCAGCCCGGCCGCGGCGACCGCGGGACTGTCGACCGTGCCCTCCCGCGCCGTGACGAGCAGCGCGACGTTGGGGCTGCCGGTGCGGAACCGCTCGGCGAGCACCGCCCGGGCCTGCATCGACTCGGATCCGGGCGCCTCGAACCGGTTCAGCGAGAGCCGGTCGATCACCCCGGCGCCGAACACGCCGGCGAGAACGGTGACAAATGCGGACACGACAACGATCCAGCGCGCCACGCGGGCCTCCTGGTATTTTTGCGAGCAACAACTCGTGTTCGAAGATACGAGCAGTCGCTCGTGTTTTGCAAGGGGGTGCCCGTGGTCGCGAAACGGCAGGCTCGCGGTGAGCGGCGGATGGCGGAGATCCTCGATGCCGCCGGCCGGGTGTTCGCCGAGTCCGGCTACGAGAAGGCGACGACCAACGCGATCGCCGCCGCGGCCGGCATCTCACCCGGCTCGCTGTACCAGTTCTTCGGCAACAAGGAGGCGATCGCCGCCGCGCTCGCGGAGCGCTTCGTCAGCGAGATGCACGAGGCGCACACCGCCGCGCTCACCGGCCACGACGTGTCCGCGATGGACTGGCGCGACATCCTGGACCGGACGGTCGATCCGATCCTCGCGTTCAACGTGGCGAACCCGGGCTTCAAGGCGCTCTTCGCCCGCCCGGACATGCCGCCGGGCCTGGCGGCCGCCGCCGAGCCGATCCAGGCCGCGCTGCTGGGCCGGGTGGCCGCGATCATCACCGCGAAGGCCCCCGGGCTGGCGGAGGCGGACCGCGCCCGCACCGCACGCGTGGCGATCCAGGTGTTCCAGGCGATGCTGCCGCTGGTGCTCGCCGCGGAGCCCGGCGAGCGGCCGGCGGTCGTCGAGGAACTCAAGAAGGTGTTGTACGGCTACCTCGCGCCGCTGTCGCAATGACCTCCCCGGACCGCCGCCCCGCCCGCCGGACCTGCGTGACGACGGCGACGAGGACGGCGAGCGCGTGCAGCACCAACCGCGCGCGCTCAGCGTCCCGCGCTCAGCGCCCCCGGAACAGGTTCACCCGCAGGGCGCGCAGGAGGACCGACGGCTTCGCCAGCTCCGCCGGATGGCCGATCATCGCCGTGACCCGGTTGAGGCGCTGGCTCGTGACCGAGTCGGTCATCGACGCCTTCAGGATCACGTTGCTCGCCCAGCGGATCACCTTGTAGCCGCGTGGGTGGCCGTCGACGATGTGCGGCAGGCCCAGGTCGGCGAAGGTCGAGACCTGCCAGGCCGCGTCGACGATCACGCGGACGCGGTCGAAGTACGCCTTCGCGGGCTCCGACGCGAGGTCGGGCCGGCCGCGCAGGTACGCCGACAGGCACGACGCGTGGAGGATCGCCGACGTCATGCCCTGCCCGTAGACCGGGTTGAACGACGCCACCGCGTCACCGGCCGCGACCAGGCCGGCCGGGAGCCGGTCGAGCTCGTGGAAGTCCCGGCGCCGGCTGTCGGCCTGGTGGTACGTGATGACGTTGCCGATCATCCGGCCGCGCTCGGCGATGTCGCCGAACATCGCCGGGTAGTGCCGCCGGCAGCGGGCCGCGAACTCGCCGGCGTCGCGGGTCGGGCGGTCGTCGTCGTAGCCGGCGACCAGCATGATCCAGCGGTCGCCCTCGACGGAGTTGATGCCGCCGATCCGCGCCACCCGCCCCTTGTCCGGCGTGGTCTGCGAGATCGCCACCCACGTGTCGCTCACTGCCTCGTCGCGCTCGAACAGCGCCGAGGCGTAGTTGAGCTTGATCGGCATGCGGCGCATCGGTGCGCGCGGCCAGCCCGCCTCCTCCAGCCAGTCGCCGAGCCGGCTGGAGCGGCCCATCGCGTCGACCACCAGGTCGGTGTCGAGCTCCACCGGCTCGTCGCCGCCGGCGGGCACATACCGCGCGCCGGTGACACCCCGCTCGCCGAACCGCAGGCCCTCGGCCCGCCCGAAGACCATCCGGACGTTGCCGATCTCCAGCACCTTCCGGCGGACCTGCGCCTCCAGGAACGGCCGGGTGGTGATGAGGATCGGCATCTCGGGCGGCGCGTCCTGCGCCTGCCGCAGCTCGTCGTTGATGAAGATCTTCGCATCGTTGCGGCCCGGGTTCGGCGCCCCGGCGGCCACGGCGTCGTCGGTGAACCCCGGGAACCAGCGCTCCAGCTGCACCTGACCGGCCGGCAGCAGCGCGTGGACCTGGCTGCCCTGCGGCACGCCCGGGCGCGGGCCCGCGTCGACGTCAGTGCCGTCGCGCTCGACGATCACCACCTCTTCGGCGTGGTCACTGAGCACCCGCGCGGCCATCAACCCGGCCATGCTGCCGCCGAGCACGACCGCCCGGCGCATGAGCACCTCGGGTGCGGCCGGCGGCTCCGGCGTGCTGATCTCGGCGAAAAGCTGCGATGCTGACGGTGCCATCCGGCCTCCCCTTGGTCGATCGTCTTCCCCATCGAAGATCTTACTTGTACCTATTGGGTGGCCACTTCGACGGCCGATCGCTCGACGCCCATGTCGACCCTGCGTCCGTGATCGACTACATACACGGAACAAACTTCTGAAAGTCGGTTCGAAACTTGCGCAACATTCATCGAAGTATTGCGTTGCGCTGAGGGTTGCTGGCAGGATTTCCCACCAGAAGCCGTCATATGGTCAGCACCGCCAACCGCGCGTGACACGCGTGGGCTGCTCAGTGCCGGTCCGCGGGCCCGCCTTGCCCGCTGCCCCCGCCACACCGCCCAGAGAGCCTTCGAAGCCGGCCCGACCGCCATCGGGTCCGCGCCGCCGTGGGCTCCGCCGGGCGGCACACCCGAGGAGTCCACATGGGAGTTTCCCGCCGCTCCGTCATCGCCACCTCGATCGCGGGCGCCGCCGCGACCGCCCTGCCCCTCGCCGCGGCCGGCACGGCCGAGGCGGCCAGCCCGCCCGGCGACGTCGTCGGCAAGGTCACCGTCGGCTACCAGGGCTGGTTCGCCTGCATCGGCGACGGCGCCCCGATCAACGGCTGGTGGCACTACAGCCCGAACTGGTCGCAGTCCCCCGCACCGGGCGCCTGCTCGATCACCTGCTGGCCGGACATGCGCGACTTCACGCGTGGCTACCGCTCCAACTTCGCCAACCTCGGCAACGGCCAGCCGGCCAACCTGTTCTCCTCGTACGACCAGCAGACCGTCGACACCCACTTCCGCTGGATGCAGCAGAACGGCTGCGACACGGCGGCCCTGCAGCGGTTCAACCCGTTCGGCGGCGAGGGGCCGACCCGCGACGCGATGGCGGCCAAGGTGCGCCAGTCCGCCGAGGCGTTCGGGCGGAAGTTCTACATCATGTACGACGTCACGTGGTGGCTGAACATGCAGTCGGAGATCAAGACCGACTGGACCACGAAGATGTCGGCCTACACGGCGTCGCCGGCCTACGCGCGGCAGAACGGCAAGCCGGTCGTGTGCATCTGGGGCTTCGGCTTCAACGACGACGGCCGCCCGTTCCAGCCGGCGGCCTGCCTCGACGTCATCAACTGGTTCAAGAACCAGGGCTGCTACGTCATCGGCGGCGTGCCGACCCACTGGCGCCTCGGCACCGACGACTCGCGGCCCGGTTTCCTCGACGTCTACCACGCCTTCAACATGATCTCGCCGTGGATGGTCGGCCGGATCAGTGACAACAACGGCGCCGACTGGTTCTACCAGAACCGGGTCCTGCCCGACCTCGCCGACCTCAACGCCCGCGGCATCGACTACCAGCCGTGTGTCATCCCCGGCGACCTCGCCGCCGGGCACCGCCGCCACGGTGAGCTGATGTGGCGGCAGTTCTACAACCACACGCGGGCCGGCGTGCCGAGCGTCTACATCTCGATGTTCGACGAGTTCAACGAGGGCAACCAGATCGCGAAGACGGCCGAGAGCGCGGCCTTCCAGCCGACGAACTCGGGCATGCGGGCGCTGGACGAGGACGGCACGCCGTGCTCCGCGGACTACTACCTGCGCCTGACGAACGACGGCGGCCGGATGCTCAAGGGACAGGTCGCACTGACCGCGACGCGGTTCACCCCGACGTTCCCGACCGGCCCCGACTCGACCGCGCCGTCGGTGCCCGGCAACCTGCGGGTGACCGGCACCACCGACACCACGGTCGCGCTCGCCTGGGACGCGTCGACGGACAACGTGGGCGTGGCGGGGTACCGCGTGTCGCGGGTGGCCGGATCCGGCAGCACCGTCGTCGGGACCACCGGCACGCTGGCGTTCACGGTCACCGGGCTCACCGCGTCGACGGCCTACCAGTTCACCGTCGCCGCCTACGACGCGGCCGGCAACGCCTCCGGCGCGTCCAACACGGTCAGCGTGACGACGTCCGCGCCGCCGAACAACAACACCAACCTGGCGCAGGGCCGCCCGACCGCGGAGAGCAGCCACACCCAGGTGTACGGCAGCGGCAACACCGTCGACGGCAACCCGGACACCTACTGGGAGAGCGCGAACAACGCCTTCCCGCAGTGGCTCCAGGTCGATCTCGGCTCGGCGGTGGCCACGAAGCGGATCGTGCTGACCCTGCCGCCGCCGTCGGCCTGGAGCACCCGGACGCAGACGCTGTCGGTGACCGGCAGCACCGACGGCAGTTCGTTCACCACGATCGTCGGATCCGCCGGCTACACCTTCAACCCGGCGACCGGCAACACCGTGACGATCGCCTTCCCGAGCACCTCGACGGTGCGGTACCTGCGGCTGAACTTCACCGCGAACACCGGCTGGCCGGCCGGCCAGATCTCGGAGTTCCGCGTCTACAACGGATAGTCGTCCGGCCCCTGCCAACGCCGATGGCCGGGGCCGGATGGGGAGCGGTGTCCCGGCCCGACGCCGACGGGCCGGAACGACACACCCCAGCAGGCGGGTGGCGACCAGGCGTCCGGTTGCCACCCGCCTCCGCCCTCGGCACGGCGGACGCAGCCGCCCAGCGCGAACGGGCCGGTCAGTCCACCGGTGCCCACAGGCTCGGCAGGTTGACCACGACACCTTCCTGGCTGCTGCGGGCGATCACGACGACGGCCTCCTCCGCACCCGGGTTCTCCTCGCGGTGCGGCACGAACGGCGGGACGAAGACGTAGTCGCCCGGCGAGGTCTCCAGGCGGACCTCCCGCTCCCCCTCCGCGAAGACGAAGACCGGGTGACCGGAGACGACGTAGATGGCCGTCTCCGTCTCGCCGTGGTGGTGGTCGCCGGAGGAGGTCGCCGGCGCGACGTGGGTCTGGCCCATCCACACCTTCGACGAGCCGACGGTCTTGCCGGAGATCGCCTCCAGCCGGGTCATGCCGGACGTCTGGCGGGTATCGCCGCTCAGCTCGCTGCCCTTGACGTGCCGCAGCGGGGCGTGCCAGTGGTCGGTCATGCGATGCTCCCAAGCGGGGTCGGGATCGCGTCGTCCGCACTCCCCGCGACGCGCATGGCCAACCCTATCAACGGCTCCGGTGGGCATCGACTGCTCAGGCCGTACCATTTCCGAGGCTTTTATGGCGATTTGTCGTTAACGTCAGTGATGCCGGGCAACCGTACCCGGCGGGACGGGAGCGACAAGACCATGAACCGCAGAAGTCTGCTGGTGGCCGCGGGTGCGATCGGCCTCACGACGGCGGTCGGGGGCACGGCCGTGGCGCTCGCCGAGCCGGAAGGCGCGCCGGAGACCACACTCGAGGCGGCGCTGGAGTCGGTGCCGGGGCACCGCCCGCGGCCGGTCCTGCTCTGGGAACTGACCGGCGGGTTCGTGCCGGCCGGCTGGAACGCGCTGCGGCCCGCGCGACTGGCGGCCTACGACGACGGCGTCCTCATCGCGGACGCGACCCGGCGGCTGCGGGTCAGTCCCGGCACGCTGCGCTCGCTGCGCAACCACGCGACGACCGTCCTGCGCGACCCCGCCAACGCGCGGCGCCGCCCCGGCGCGCCGGTCATCGCCGACGTGCCGTCGACGGTGTTCACGGCGCGGGCCGCCGGGCGGCGCCACAGCCTGCAGTTCGAGGGGCTGGAGGAGACGCGGCAGGACCGGGCGTACCCGACGCCGGCGTACTCGCTGCTCGACCACGTGACGCGGCTGCGCGACCGCACGACGGGGACGGGCTCGGCGTGGCGGCCCGACGCGGTACGGATGATCGCGGTGGTGCTCGACCCGGCACAGCCGACCGGCGGCACCGGGACGCAGCCCGCGCCGTGGCCCGCCGGCGTGCCGGTGCCGCACCCGGGCAAGAACGAGTTCGTGGCGCGGCTCGACCTGCGCGGCCGGCAGGCGCGGGCGCTGATCCGCGCGGTGCCGCACCCGGATCCGGCGCAGTGGCCGGTGTTCCGCGCCCCGGACGGCACGCGGATGCAGGTCAACTGGCGGTTCCTGCTGCCCCACGAGTGACCTTGAGGCCGGCCAGCACCGTTTCGATGAGCCTCTGGTGGGTGACCGCGACGTCCTGCGGGAGGCCGAAGCCGCCGGAGATGTGCAGGATCGCGAAGCCGTGCATCGCGGCCCGGACGACCCGGGTCGCGTGCACGAGGTCGCCGTCGCCGAAGCCGTAGCCCTTCAGCACCGCGAAGCAGAGCGTGACGAACCGCTCGGCGGCGGCGTTCACCTCCGGGTCGGGGTCGGGCTGCTGCGGGATGAACGCGTAGCGGTTGGGGTGGGCCGTCGCATACTCGTGGTAGGCCCGCATCAGCGCCTCCATGGCCGCATCACCGCTGCGGCCGAGCACCACGGCCGTCACCGTCGCGGTGAACTCGTCGAAGAGGCGCACCGCGATCAGGCGGCGCAGCTCGGCGAGACTGCCGACGTGCTTGTAGAGCGACGGGGTGGCGACGCCGGTGCGGGCCGCCACCGCGGCGAGCGTGAGCGCGGCCGGGCCGTCGGCGTCGACGATCGCCAGCGCGGCGTCGACCACGGCGGTCCGGTTCAGCCCTGCTCTAGGCATCCTGGTGGCTCCTCAGAAAGGTCAGCACGGCGTCGGCCGTCTCGGCGGGAAACTCGGAGTGCGGGTAGTGTCCCGCACCCTCGATCATCGCAACACCGGCGTTGATGCGCCCGGCGACGAGCCGCGCCTCAGCGGCGGGGTCGGGGAAATCGGGGTCCTCGGTGCCCATGACGACCAGGGCCGAGGTGCGAACCTCGGGCATGCGGGCCTCGCACGGCGCCACGTCGGCGGCGACCATGGCGCGCAGGGCCGCCATCCGTCCCGGCTCCGCGAGGCTGGCCGACAGGGCCGCCTTCTCCTCGGCGAAGTTCGCGGGCTTGCAGGTCTTGAACAGCGACGCCCAGTACATCATCCACAGTGGACGGAACCGCCCGACGACCCGGATGGCCGCCCGCATGACAGGGTTGGGTTTGGGCATCACACGGGCGAACGGCGCGGACAGCACGATGGCGCTGAACAACTCCGGCGCCTCGGCGGCGGCCCAGACCGCGGTGGCGCCGGTATACGAGTTGGTGAAGAGCACGGCGGGCCCGGCGTCGAGGTGGCGCAGCAGGGCGATGGCGTCACGGCCGATCGCGTCGGGGGCATAGTCGGCCCAGACCGCGTCGGTCTCCCCCTCGCCGCGGAGGTCCATGGTGACGACGCGGTAGCCGGCCTCGACGAGCAGAGGCCGAAACAGATCGTAGGTCTTGCGGGTCACGCCCATCCCAGGCAGGCACAGCACCAGGGGCCCGTCGTTGCGGCTGTCGTCGTAGGCGATCCGCCCACCCTCAAAGCTAATCTCCATAACTTAGAAGCTAACTCAATTAGCCAATCTTCGTCAAGCTTGTGCGGCTCACCCCTCCGCCACAACTCGACAGTGCCTTGGCCGCCGGACGGCATGCTTGGCGGGACGATCGGGGCACAGCCCGGACGACGGTTGGCCGGAGGAACACAGCACCCCGGCCGGACGCTCACGACACAGCCGGCCCGCCGCGCCGGCCGGACGATCGCGGCCCGCACCACACGGCCAGACGATCACACCGCAGCCAGCCCGGCACACCGGCCGGACGATCACGCCACAGCCAGCCCGGCACACCGGCCGGACGATCACGCCACAGCCAGCCCGGCACACCGGCCGGACGATCACGCCACAGCCAGCCCGGCACATTGGCGGGACCATCACGCCACAGCCGGCTCGACACACCGGCCGGACGATCACAGCACTGGAGTGACCCGTGTCGGCCGGACGGTCACGGCGCAGCCAGCGTGCCGTGCCGGCTGCGCCGTGACCGTCCGGCCCATGATCTCGACGCGGCCGCAATCAAGAAGGCTGACGTCCAAGGTGCCGCCGACCGCACCTACAACACATCGCATCTCCAGCCCCAGCCTCGCGAATCCGGCTCGCGACCCACATCAGCAACATGACCTTGGTCGATTTCCGTCGCCCCAGCCACGGAACCCGACCAAGGTCAACCAACAACCACAGCCACCACGCAAAAAACGGACACCACCTCAACCACGAGCCTTCAAGATTGCGACGCCACCGCGATCACGTGTGCCACGAGCGGCTAAGACTGCGACACCACCGCGATCACGCGCCACAAGCGGCCAAGACTGCGACACCACCGCGATCACGCGCCACAAGCGGCCAAGACTGCGACACCACCGCGATCACGCGCCACAAGCGGCCAAGACTGCGACACCACCGCGATCACGCGCCACAAGCGGCCAAGACCGCGACACCACCGCGATCACGCGCCACAAGCGGCCAAGACCGCGACACCACCGCGATCACGCGCCAACAGTGGTCGAGATTGCGACGGCATTGCGATCATCGCGGATGTTGCTGTCGTGGAACGGCTTGCTCGCCACGGGGCCGTTGGACAGGGCCAGGTCGGCGAGGTCGTTGAGGACTCGGTGCGCGGTCGGCCACCGGCCGGATCGGCGGCGGGGTGCCGGGCCCGAGGGGCTCACAGTGCGCGGCGCAGCCACTCCTCGACGCCGGCCACATGGATGGTCGCCCAGGACCGGGCCAGCTCCGGCTGGCGGGACGCGATCGCGTCGACGATCGCCTGGTGCTGCTCCCGAGTGCGGGCGGCGGCGCCCTCCTGCGTCAGGCCCCGCCAGATCCGGGCCCGCGTGGTCGGGCCGGAGAGCCCGTCGATGAGCGAGCACAGCACAGCGTTGTTCGAACCGGCCGCGATCTGGCGGTGGAACTCGAGGTCGTTGGCGACCAGCGCCTCGATCGTGGGGTCGTCGGCGAGCTGGTCGAGGACTCCCTGGAGCTTGGCGACGTCCTCGTCGGACATCCGCTCCGCCGCCAGCGCCGTGGCGGCCGGCTCCATGATCCGCCGGACCTCCAAGAATTCCAGCACCGTGTCGTCGCGGTGGAAGTCGACGACAAAACTCAGTGCGTCGAGCAGCAGGTCGGGCTCAAGGCTCGTGACGTAGGTGCCGTCGCCCTGCCGCACGTCGAGCACCCGGATCATGGACAGCGCCTTGACCGCCTCACGCAGCGAGTTGCGCGACAGGCCGAGCCGCTCGGCCAGGTCCGCCTCCTTGGGCAGCCGGTCGCCGGGACCGAGCTCACCCGAGGTGATCATGCCCTTGATCTTGTCGATTGCCTCGTCGGTCAGTGCCATCGATTCCTCCGCGGCGACTGTACGCCCGCCGTGCCGTCCCGCAGCCCGTAAACCTCGGTCGCCGTGCCGCCGAAGATCCGCGCCCGCCCGGGCTCGTCGACGTCGCGGAGCAACTCTTCCAGGGTCTCCTTGACGACCTGGTACGGCGCGGCGAGCGTACACACCGGCCAGTCCGAGCCGAACATGAGCCGCTGCGGCCCGAAGAGGGTCAGTGCCTCCTCCACGTACGGCCGCAGGTCCTCGGCGTTCCAGCCGGACCAGTCCGCCTCCGTGACGAGCCCGGAAAGTTTCGCGGTGACGTTCGGCCGGGCGGCGAGGCCGGCGACGAGCGCACGCCACTCGGCGAGGCCCTCGGCACCGGCCCGGACGCGGGGCTTGCCGAGGTGGTCGAGCACGAAGCTCACCCCGGGCAGCGCCTCGGCCGCGCGGGCCGCGGAGGGCAACTGCTCGACCCGTACGACCAGATCGAAGGTGAGACCGGCCCGGCCGATCCGTTCCAGGCCGCGGCGCACGTCGGCCCGGTCGAGGTAGCCGACGTCCTCGGCCTGCACCTGTGCCCGGACGCCGACGAGCGACAGCGCCCCGGGCAGGGAGAAGTAGCCGGCCAGGGTGGCCTCGAGCGCCGGGTCGGCGGGATCGGCCCACGCGACGACGCCGGCGATCTCGGGGGCGTCGAGCGTGTGGGCGAGCAGGATCGCGGCCTCGCCGGTGTCGCAGCGGCCGCCCTCGACGAGCACGGTGCGGGTGACCCCGGCGCCGGTGAGCTCGCCCTGCAGCTGGACCGGGCCGAACGTCCGGCGGATCGGCGCGAGCTCCGGCGCGTCGAGCCAGTCGTAGCCGCCGTCGAGCTGCCAGAGGTGGTGGTGGGCGTCGACGATCACGGCAGCAGCCCCGCCCCGGCCAGGGCCGGCCAGAGCGCCGCCGGCGGCGGGGTCCCGAAGAGTGCGGCGTTGCGCTCGACCTGGTCGGGCGAGTCGGCGCCGACGACCACGGCGGTGACGGCCGGGTCGCTGCCGGCGAACGCGAGGGCCGCCGCGGGCAGGCTCGTGCCGTGCCGCTCGCAGACCGCGGCGATGGCCCGGGCGCGGTCGACGAGCGCGGCGGGTGCGGTGCCGTACTCGTACGGCAGCTTGTCGTGCGGCTCCTCGAGCGCGAGCAGGCCGCTGTTGAACACCCCGGCGTTGAGCACGCCGACGCCTGCCGCCGCGCAGGCCGGCAGCAGCTCCTCACGGGCCGGCTGCTCCAGCAGCGTGAACCGCCCGGCGACCAGCACCACGTCGGGTGTGCACTCGGCGACGAACCGGGTGAGCACCCCGGCGTCCTTCGACCCGGCCCCGACGGCGCCGACAACCCCTTCGGCACGCAGCTCGGCCAGCGCCGGGAAGCCCTCGCGGAACGCCACCTCCGTGTGCCCCTCGGGGTCGTGCAGCAGGGCGATGTCGATCCGGTCGAGGCTGAGCCGGTCCAGGCTGTCCTCGATCGAGCGGCGGACGCCGTCGCGGGTGAAGTCGCGCACGCGCCGGTGGGTCGCCGGGACGACGAACCCCTCCGCCGTGTCCATGCCTCCCTCGTCGGTCGGCACGAGCAGACGTCCGACCTTCGTGCTGACCGTGTACTCGTCGCGCGGCCGGTCGCGCAGCGCAGCGCCGAGCCGGCGCTCGGAGAGGCCGAGGCCGTAGTGGGGCGCGGTGTCGAAGTACCGGATCCCGGCGTCCCAGGCGGCGTCGACGGTCGCCGCGGCCCGCTCGTCGGAGATCTCGTGGTACAGGTTGCCGAGCTGCGCGCAGCCCAGGCCCAGCCTCACGGCTTCGCCCGCAGCCGCAGGCCGTGCATGCCGCCGTCGACCGCGAGGACCGTGCCCGTCGTGGCGCCGGCGAGCGGGCTCGCGAGGTATGCGATCGCGGCGGCGACCTCCTCGGCGGTGACCAGGCGCCCGGTCGGCTGGCGGGCCTTGAGCGCGGCGAGCTCGGCGTCGGGGTCGGCGGCCTTGGCGAGGAGCCGCCGCACCCACGGGGTGTCGACGGTGCCCGGGTTGACGCAGGACACCCGGATGCCTTCACGGACGTGGTCGGCCGCCATCGCGGCGGTGAGCGCCTGGACGGCGCCCTTGCTGGCACTGTAGAGCGCCCGGTCGGGCAGCCCGGCGTGGGCCGCGATCGAGCAGGTGTTGACGACGGCCGCGTGAGCCGAGGCACGCAGGTGCGGCAGCGCGGCGCGGGTCACGCGGACCAGGCCGACGACGTTGACGTCGAGGACGCGGTGCCACTCCTCGTCGGAGTTGGCCTCGACGGTGCCGATCGCGCCGATGCCGGCGTTGTTGACGAGGATGTCGAGCCCGCCGAGCCACTCGACGGCGGCGGCCACCCCGGCGCGCACGGCCGGGTCGTCGGTCACGTCGGCGACCACCCCGTGCAGCGGCGCCGGCAGGTCGTCGATCCGCAGGTCGAGGCACGCCACGCGAGCACCGCGTGCGGCCAGGTGGAGGGCCGTCGCCAGCCCGATCCCGGAAGCCCCGCCGGTCACGATGGCGGCGAGACCGTCGAATTCACCGTTCACCTATCCCCCAATACATCGGAGGAATGCTGTCTATCAGTTGGCCTCACCTTCCACAAGTGCCGCGATGCACCCTGCAAACATCGGATCCCTACCCGCCTCCACCAAAGCGGCGTGTCGGACCGGCGTGTCGCGGCGGAGCGACGCACACCCCACGCTCCCATGCAGGGACGTCGGGGGTGCAGGCGGGGTCAGATGGCCAACGTCGAGGCGTGGAGCGCAGGGTCCGCCGCCGCCGCCGACGGGCGGGCGCGCAGGACCGGGGGGACGTGGACCGCCACGTCGACCGCGGCCGCCAGGATCAGCGCCAGGGCCACGCTCGTCGGGCGGCACTCCGGGACCTTGTCCAGGCACGCCGTGCAGACCTCGGCCAGGTCCTCCGGCATGCCGGGGATCGGCGGCAGCGGGGCCGGCGCGGTGTACCGGTGGGCGTGGAGCACCTGCTCGTCCGTGTCCGCCCGCCACGGCAGGCGGCCGGTCAGGCACTGGTAGAGCAGCACGCCCACGGCGTAGACGTCCGCCGACGGGCTGCTCGGGCCGCGGTCCAGCCGCTCGGGCGCCAGGTACGCGGGCGTGCCGAGCAGCGTGCCGTCGGGCAGGTGGTCGGGGTCGCCCGTGCGAGCCGCCACGCCGAAGTCGAGGATCTTCGCGCCGGACGCCGTCAGGACCACGTTGGCGGGCTTGATGTCCCGGTGGACGATGCCGTACGTGTGCGCGGCGGCGAGGCCGGCGCTCACCTCGGCGCAGACCCGGCCGGCGACCTGCCAGTCGAGCGGGCCGCCGTGCATCACCTCGTCCAGCGGCTGACCATCGACGAGCTCCATCACCAGGTAGGCGGTGCCCCGGCCGGCCCGCTTCGAGGTGCCGAAGTCGTAGACCGACACCACGTTGGGATGGGCGAACCGGGCCCCGGATCGGGCCTCGTTGCGGGCCCGGTCGAAGGCCTCCTGGTCGGCGGTGTGCTCGGGTGTCAGCAGCTTGACGGCCACGTCGCGGTCCAGCACCTCGTCATGAGCCTGCCACACCGTCGCCATGCCGCCCTGGCCCAGCTTGCGCCGGAGCCGATAGCGCCCGCCCAGACACCGCACACAGTCCTCTTTCCCCCGTCGAGGGTGATTCTCACCCGGAACCCGAGCGCACCGCTGGAGCACCCGCGAAGCAACCCCGATCCGGTGAGCTGGAGCGGCCTCGGAAAAGCCCGGGAAAAGCCCGAGAAGTGCCGAGCAACGCCCCCCGGAAGCGAGGATCCGCATGCACGGACGCATGGGCCCGGCCGGGCGCTCGCAGGTGCTTGTGGTGTTCGCCACCGGCGCGTTCGTCGCGTCGTCGCTGAGCACCGGCACGCCGGCCCGGGTGATGTGGCTGCTCGGCGCGCTCGTCTGCACCGCGCCGCTGCTCGTGCGCGTCGTGCGGGACGGGGCGCGGGTGCCCTGGCCGTGGCGGCTGGTGGCCGCGGGCTTCGTGCTGCGGCTCGCCGCCGACCTGATCGGGCAGGCCGAGCGCGCACCGCACCCGGGCGCGGCGCCGGTCCCGGGGTACGACGACCTCGCCTACCTGCTGTCCTACGCCGCGCTCATCGCCGGGTTGCTCGCCGTCTGCGGCCGCCGGACCCGCCTCGCGCTGCTCGACGCGTCGATCATCGCCGCCGGGCTGGCGGTCATCGACTGGATGTTCGTCGTCCACCCGTACCTGCACCACGTCGGGCCGGGCGGGCCGGCCGTCACGGTGCTGTACCCCGTCTGCGACCTCGTGGTGTTCGCCGCCGGGGTGCGCGCGGTGCTCGCCGGCGCCGGCCGCAACCCGGCGAACCGGCTGCTCCTGGCCGGCGTCGGCCTCACGCTCGCGGCGGACACGCTGTTCTGCGTGGACGCCGCGCAGGCGTCGACCCGCTCGGTCTCCACCGTCGACGACGCGCTGTGGCTGGCCGCATACCTGGTGGTCGGGCTCGCGGGCCTGCGGCCGGAGACGATCGGCGGGGCCGGCCCGGAGGGCGCGGACCGGGTCACCGCCGCCCGCATCCTGATCTTCGGCGCGGCCGCCCTGGCCGGCCCGATCGCCGTGATCGTCCGGATGATCGGGCGTACCGGCACGCTGCACCCCGGCGAGTGGTACCACGTGATCGTCCCGTCGATCCTGGCCGGCGTCCTATCCGCGCTCCTCGTCACCCGCCTGGGCCTGCTGGCCCGGCTCGCCCAGCGCCGCTCGGCCGAGCTCGACTCGCGCGGCCGGCGGCTCTCCGACGCCCTGGTGGAGCGGGAGGCGCTGGAGCACCGGTTGCGTCACGGGGCCCTGCACGACCCGCTGACCGGGCTGGCGAACCGCGTCCTGTTCGCCCAGCACATGGAGCGGGCGCCCACCCGGTCCGGCGGCACCGGCCGGCACGCCCTGCTGGTCGTCGACCTCGACCGGTTCACCGACGTCAACGACGCGTTCGGCCACGGCTTCGGCGACGACACGCTCGCCGCGGTCGCGCACCGCCTCCAGGGCATCGCCGCGCCCTCCGACACCCTCGCCCGGCTCGGCGGCGACGAGTTCGCGCTGTTCGTCGTGGACGTGGACGAGGACCGGGCGACGCGGCTCGGCGAGCTGATCCGCGCCGAGCTCAAGGCGCCGATGGTGGTCGGCGACCGCGTCGTCCACCTCGGTGCCAGCGTCGGCGTCGTGCACCTGGCGCCGCACGCGGACCCGCGCGCGGCCCTGGCCGACGCCGAGCTCGCCCTGCGGGCCGCCAAGCGGGCCGGCCGGGACAGGGTCGTGCCGTACCGGCCGGAACTGCGCACCGCCCGGGAGCGCTTCACCCGCATCAGCGCCGGACTGCGCCACGCGATCGACCGGGACGAGCTGGCCGTGCACTACCAGCCGGTGGTGGAGCTGCCGTCCGCCCGGATCGTGGCGGTGGAGGCGCTGCTGCGGTGGACCCCGGCGGGCGGTCCGCCGGTGCCGCCGATGGACTTCATCCCGGTCGCCGAGGAGACCGGGCTCATCGTGCCGATCGGCGCCTGGGTGCTGGAGCGGGCCTGCCGCGACGCCCGGGTCTGGTACGACCGGCACGGCGCCTCGCTGACCGTCAACGTCTCCGTGCGCCAGCTCGCCGAGCCCGGCTTCGCCGACGAGGTGCTGCACACGCTGGCGCGCACCGGCCTGCCCGCGGCCGGGCTGGTGCTGGAGATCACCGAGTCGGTCCTCGTCGGCGGCGACGGCGCCGCGCCGGTGCTCGTGGCACTCGAACGGCTGCGCGCACACGGCATCCGGATCGCCATCGACGACTTCGGCACCGGGTACTCGTCGCTGTCGTACCTGACCCGGCTGCCGGTCGACATCCTGAAGATCGACCGGTCGTTCGTACCGACGGATACCGCCGCCTCCGGCGGGGACCACGCGTTCACGCGGGCGGTCCTGCAGCTGGGCAGCAGCCGGGACCTCCCGGCCATCGCGGAGGGCATCGAGACCGCCGAGCAGGCCGAGCTGCTCCACCGGCTCGGGTGCCGGCTCGGCCAGGGCTACCACTTCGCCCGGCCGGGCCCGGCCGACCAGGTCGAGGCCGCCTTCCGGCGCCTGAACCCGGCGCTCGCCGGATGAGGCGCGACCCGCTCCTGTTCGTGACGGCCGGCGGTGGTGCCGCCCTCGTCGGCTGGCTCCTGCTCGACGTCGGCGGGGCGACGGCGCAGCTGCGGCTGTTCTGGACGGTGGTGCCGGTCTTCGACCTGCTGCTGTGGTACTTCGCGCGCAGGGTCGCGCGGCTGCCCGGCGCCCCGGCCGGCGTCCGGCGCTTCTGGCGGGAGTGCGGGCGGGCCGCGCTGGTCTTCGCCGCCGGTGACACCAGCCAGGCCGTCGTCGCCTGGACCCGGCCCGGGCCGGAAACGGCGGTCGCCAACTCGTTCCAGGCCAGCTGCATCCTGCTCGGCATGTGCTGGCTGATCTGGGTGACCCTCACACACCCGACGCCGATCCGGAGCCGGCAGGCCCGGATCCGGTTCTGGCTCGATGCCGTGTCGGTGCTGGTCGGCGCCGGTGTGCTGGTGTGGCTGCTGGTCCTGCCGCACGGCGACGGCGCACCCGGCGGCGCGCTCGTGGCCCTGCTGCTCGGCTCGGTCATCATCCTGTTCGCGGCGTTCGCCGCGGTGAAGCTGATCCTCAGCGGCAACGCCCCGATCGCGCGGCGGGCCGCGACGCCGATGCTGCTCGCCGGGGCGATCCAGGGGCTGGTCGGCGGGCTCGTCACCGCTGACAGCCGGCACCTCGGCCTGCTGCTCGCGGCCCAGATGCTGTCCGTGGTGCTGGTCGCGAGCGGCCCGCGGTTGCAGGAACGGGCCATGCTCGCCGGCGCCCGGCCGGCCGTGTGGCGCGCCCGGCCGTACAGCCTCCTGCCCTACACGACCCTCGCCGGGATGTTCGCCGCCGTGCCGCTGGTGCTGCGCGACGGGCTGGGGCCGGACGCGTGGCTGTTGCTCGGCGGGCTCTTCGTCGCGACCGTCCTGGCGGTGAGCCGCCAGTTGCTCGCGTTCGCGGAGAACGCCGAGCTGCTGGCGCAGCTGGGCAACCAGCAGGAGCACTTCCAGTCACTGCTCGCGTACTCGACCGACATCACGTCGGTCGTGGACGCCGGCGGGTTCCTCACCTATGTCTCCCCGGCGACCGAGCGCCTCCTCGGCAAGGCACCGGCGGCCGTGCTCGGCACGCAGGTCGTCTCCCACGTCCACCCGGACGACCTGCCCGCGTTCCTGGCGGCGCTGACCCGGCTGCGCGGGGTCGCCGACGCGACCGTGTCGTACCAGGTGCGGTACGCCCACGCCGACGGATCCTGGCGCTGGCTCGACGTGGTCAGCCGCAACCTGCTGCACGTGCCGAGCGTGCGCGGCTACGTCAGCAACGCCCGCGACGCCACCCAGGCCCGGCTGTTGCAGGACGAGCTGCGCCACCAGGCGACCCACGACGGGCTGACGGGGCTGGCCAACCGGGCGCTGTTCGACGAGCGGCTGACGTCCGCGGCGGACGCGGGGATGGCGGCGGTACTGCTGGTCGACCTGAACGACTTCAAGTCGATCAACGACACACACGGGCACCACGTCGGCGACGTGGTGCTGGCCGGCGTCGCCGAGCGGCTGCGGGCGAGCACCCCGCCCGGCGGCACGGCGGCGCGCATCGGCGGCGACGAGTTCGCGGTCGTGCTGCCAGGCCTCGACGTGATCGGCGCCGCGCAGGTCGCGCGGCGCTTCCTGAGCCTGCTGGACGAGCCGATGCCGGTGCCGGGACAGCGGATTCCGGTCCGCGCGAGCGTCGGCATCGTCGACGGCGACCCGCGGGACGCGGAGCGGCTGCTGCAGCGCGCGGACGCGGAGATGTACCGCGCGAAACGCGAGGCGCGGGCCCTGCGGTTGTTGTCCGTGCCTCAGATGTCCTCGTCGAGCTGAGTTCCCCGGCGCGGGTCGGCGATCCGCCGGCCCGTCGAGTCGACGGCGCCCTCGTCCACCCGGCCGCCTCGGCCTTCCCGGAACAGGAGGCTCTGCCGCTGCTCGGCCTCGCGGCGGGCGGCGTCGCGCGCCTTGCCTTCAGGGCTGAGCGGGTCGATCCCGGTCGGGTCCTGCGTGTCCATCACGATCACTCCCCCTGGTCGGCGATCGGGTCACGATACCCAGACCGATCTCCGGTAATCCATACGCGATCCGCTGGAATGCTCTCGTTGCCCTCCGTCGCGGCCGGCCGGCGAGCTCATCCGCCGCGCCGACGAGGCGATGTGCCGGATGAAACACGGCACCGCCGGGATGACACGCCGCACACGGGCCACGGCCTCCTCGCCGGCAGGGCCGCACGCCGAACTCCGTGGATAGTGTCGAACGCGGAGCAACCACAGTCTTCCTCAACGAAGGAGACCTGACGAAGGAGACCTTCCGCATGTCTGAGCAGAGCATGCACGCCGGGGTCGCCGGCACCATCGACGTCGGCGGCGACCTCACCGTCAACCGGCTGGGTTTCGGCGCGATGCGCATCACAGGTGACGGCATCTGGGGTGAGCCGCCCAGCCGCGACGAGGCGAAGGAGGTGCTGCGCCGGGCCGTCGAGCTGGGCGTCAACTTCATCGACACCGCCGACTCCTACGGGCCCGACGTCAGCGAGGAGCTGATCGCCGAGGCACTGTACCCGTACCCCGACGACCTGGTGATCGCCACCAAGGGCGGTCTCGTGCGCGCCGGCCCGGACCAGTGGACCCCCGACGGCCGGCCGGAGCACCTGCGGGCGGCGCTCGAGGGCAGCCTGCGCAAGCTGCGGCTGGACAGGATCCCGCTGTACCAGTTCCACCGCCCGGACCCGAAGGTGCCGCTGGAGGACTCGATCGGCACGCTGGTGCAGCTCAAGAACGAGGGCAAGATCCGGCACATCGGGGTCTCGAACGTCACCGAGGAGCAGCTGCGGGCCGCCCAGCGGATCACTCCGGTCGTGTCCGTCCAGAACCGCTACAACGCCGACGACCGCACCTCCGAGTCGATGGTCGACCTGTGCGAGCAGGAGCAGATGGTGTTCCTGCCGTGGGCGCCGATCCAGAACCTCGACGACAACCCGACGATCGGAGCCGTGGCGAGGCGGCACGGGGCCACCACGCGGCAGATCGTGCTGGCGTGGCTGATGGCCCGCTCCCCCTCGATCCTGCCGATCCCGGGCACCGGCTCCGTCCGTCACCTGGAGGAGAACCTGGCCGCCGCCGGCATCAAGCTGAGCCCGGCGGAGGTGGCCGACATCAGCAAGCACGCCGCCTGAAAAAAATCTTCGGTGCGCGTGTCGGATCCGTCGTCCGCCGTTCGAGAAGTGGGTGAAGGGGCCAGCGAGGCCCCGCCACCACCGAAGGGAACGGATCATGACGACGACCACGCTGCCCCAGGCGTCCGGCACGTGCACCCCGGCCCAGCGCGTCACCAGGTCGCTCCTCGGCTACGGCGCCGTGGCCGGCCCGTTCTACGTCGCGGTCACGATGGCGCAGGCCTTCACCCGTGAGGGCTTCGACCTGACCCGGCACCAGTGGAGCCTGCTCGCCAACGGGACGCTCGGCTGGATCCACATCACCAACCTCGTGCTCACCGGCCTCATGACGATCGCCTTCGCGGCCGGCCTCGGCCGGGCACTCCCGGGCACGACGTGGGCGCCGCGGCTCGTCGCGGTCTTCGGCGCGAGCCTCGTCACGGCCGGCGCCTTCAAGGCCGACCCGGCCATGGGCTTCCCCGCCGGCACCCCCGACGGCCCCAGGGCCGTGAGCTGGCACGGCATGCTGCACCTGGCCAGCGGCGCGGTCGGCTTCACCTGCCTGGCCGTCGCCTGCTTCCTGATCGCACGGCAGCTGCGGCACGCGCCGGGCTGGGCCCGCTTCTCCCGGGCGACCGGCGTGCTGTTCCTGGCCGGGTTCACGGCCGTCGCGACCGGCGCCGGGGCCGTCTGGGCCAATCTCGCCTTCACCGCCGGTGTCCTGCTCGTCTGGGCCTGGCTGGCCGCCGTCTCCGTCAAGCTGTACCGAACCGTCTGAAACCGAACCGTCTGAGAAGGACCACGATCATGCGCTACCTGGTGCTGCTGGAAGCCACCAACCCCGACACCCCGCCCCCGGCCGAGCTGATGGACGCCATCATGAAGCTCGGCGAGGAGGCCACCGCGGCGGGCGTGCTGCTCGACAACGCCGGCCTCGCTCCCAGCGTCGCCGGGGCGAAGGTCACCGTCACCAGCGGCGAACTGGCCGTCACCGACGGGCCGTTCGCGGAGACCAAGGAGATGATCAGCTACGGCCTCTACCAGGTCCGGACCAAGGAGGAGGCGGTGGAGTGGACGTCTCGCTTCATGAAACTGCACCGCGACCTCTGGGCCGGCTGGGCGGGCGAGGCCCGGGTGCTGAAGGTGTTCGGCCCGGAGGACTTTCAGTAACCAACCGCGCAGGATGCGAGGATCGGTAGCCGTGATCGCTACCGATCCTCGCCGCGCGGTTGAGGCAGTGTTCCGCATCGAGTCGGCCCGGCTCATCGCCGGGCTCGCCCGCTTCGTGGGCGACGTGGGCCTCGCCGAGGAGCTGGCCCAGGACGCGCTCGTCATCGCGCTGGAGCAGTGGCCGGTCCGGGGCGTGCCCGACCAGCCGGGGCCGTGGCTGATGGCGACCGCCAAGCACCGGGCCGTCGACCAGCTGCGGCGCCAGGAGAACTACCGGCGCAAGCTCGCCGTGCTCGGCCGTGACGTGGAGCTGGCGGAGCAACAGGAGCCGGACCTCACCGACGCGCTCGACGACCACATCGGCGACGACCTGCTGCGGCTCATCCTCACCGCCTGCCATCCGGCGCTCACGACCGAGTCGCAGGTCGCCCTGGTCCTGCGGATGCTCGGCGGCCTGTCCACCGACGAGATCGCCCGGGCGTTCCTGACCACGGAGGCGACCGTCTCGCAGCGCATCCTGCGCGCCAAGCGAACACTCGCCAAGGAGCGCGTCCGGTTCGAGCTGCCGGCGCCGGACGAGCTTCCCGGCCGGTTGGCGGCCACGCTCGGCGTCGTCTACCTGATCTTCAACGAGGGCTACTCGGCGACCGCCGGTGACGACTGGGCCCGCCCCCAGCTGTGCGAGGAGGCGCTGCGGCTCGGCCGGGTGCTCGCCGGGCTGCTGCCCGCGGAGGCGGAGGTGCACGGCCTGGTCGCGCTCATGGAGCTGCAGGCGTCGCGCATGCGGGCGCGGACGGGCCCGGACGGGGCGCCGGTGCTGCTGTTCGACCAGGACCGCCGGCTGTGGGACCGGCTGCTCATCCGCCGCGGGCTCGACGCGCTCGGCCGGGCCGAGGCGCTCGGCACCCTGGGGCCGTACGGGCTCCAGGCCGCCATCGCCGCCTGCCACGCCCGTGCGAGCCGCCCGGACGCGACGGACTGGGGCCGGATCGCGGCGCTGTACCGGCTGCTGGCGCACGTCGCCCCGTCGGCCGTCGTGGAGCTCAACCGCGCCGTCGCGGTCGGCATGGCCGAGGGGCCGCAGGCCGGCCTCGACATCGTCGACGGGCTGGCGGCGGGCGTGCTCGCGAAGTATCCGCACCTGCCGGCGGTGCGCGGCGACCTGCTGGAGAAGCTGGGCCGCGCCGAGGAGGCCAGGGCCGAGTTCGCGCGGGCTGCGGCACTGACCCGCAACGAGCAGGAGCGGGCGATCTTCGAACGGCGGGCGCGGTCCTGAGCGGTCGTCGGGCGCGCTGCCGGCGACGGCTCCGGCCCCGAACCCGCCGTGTGACACGAGACGAGGTGACACCGGCCGTGATCGACCGGTGACCGGCCGGCGGTCACCCTGTTGCGACCACCCCCGTCGTCCACCCGGAAACCCGCATCGGCCACCCGGGCAGCAGGTACCGGCCGGTCGACGATGCTGATCCGGCTCCCCACGGCGCACGCTCACGCCATGCAGCGCACGTTGCCGAACTGGCTCCTCCTGCCGGGGGTGCTGGCGCTGGCCGTGTCGCTGGGCAGCTACCTCCAGGTGGCGCGGATCGAAGGGCCCCAGCTCTCCGACCCGGACATCGAGGTCTACGTGCAGGCCGGCGCGGCCTTCCGGCACGGGGCACACGTCTACGACCTGAGCTTCACCGGCGGGCACTGGCCGTTTACGTATCCGCCGGCGACGCTGCTCGCCTTCGACCCGCTGTCCCGGCTCGGCAGCACCCACGCGCTGGTCGCGCTCAACACGCTGACGGTGCTGGCGCTGGTCGCCGTCGCGCTGCTGAGCCTGCGGGCGACGGGGCTGCGCGGGTGGCCGGGACTGGCCGGCGCGGCGTGCGCCGTGGCCGCCGCCGGGCTCTGGCTGGAGCCCGTCCAGGCAAACCTCAACGACGGCCAGATCAACATGCTCCTGGTCCTGCTCGTGCTCGCCGATCTCACGCTGCCGGACGGCTTCCGGCTCAAGGGCGCCGGGGTCGGACTCGCCACGGCGATCAAGATCGTCCCGGGGATCTTCGTGGTGTACCTGCTGATCACCCGCCGGTTCCGTGCCGCGCTCGTGGCGGGCGGCGCCTTCGCCGCGTGCACCCTGCTGGGCTTCGCCGTCGCACCACGGGACTCGGCGCAGTATTGGTTCACCGGCATGTTCGCAAGCTCCGGCCGGGTGACCCAGGACCCCGGGCTCGGCGGCGCGTTCAACCAGTCCCTGCACACGCTCGCCGTCCGCTGGACCCACTCGGAGGCGGTGTACTACGTCCTCGCCGTGCCCGTCGCCGTGCTCGGGCTCGTGGTCGCGCGCCGGGCGTTCCGGCGGGGCGACGAATTGCTCGGTGTGGTGTGCACGGCCCTGACCGGGCTGCTGGTGTCGCCGGTGTCCTGGACGTACCACTACGCCTGGGTCGTCCCGCTGCTGGTCGCGTCGGCGGCGGTCGCCGCCCGGACCCCGGACCGGTTCCGCCTGCCGGCGGCCGGCCTGCCCGCCGTGCTGTTCATGGTGTTCCTGGCCTGGCCGATGCCCGGGCGCGGGGACCGGATCGCCGCGCCGCGCGGGCTGGTGTGGCGCGTTCCCGACATCACCGACCCGTCGACGTGGCACGGCGTCTCGCGGGTGCTCGGCGACACGTACACGCTGGTCAGCCTCGGTCTGCTGCTCGTCGCGGCGGTGTGGCTGCCGCCGCCGAATCCGGTTGAGCGGACGGCCGGGGAGGTGGCACGGTCGGAGCGTGACCGAGTACCTCCGGCTGAACCGCGCCCAGTGGGATGAACGCGCTCCCGCCCACACCGCCTCCCCCGACTACGCCGTCGACCGGTTCGTCGCCGACCCCGCGTTCCTGAGCAAGGTGGTCCGGTTCGACGTGCCGCGCATCGGCGACGTCCGCGGCCTGCGCACCGTGCACCTGCAGTGCCACATCGGCACCGACACCGTCTCGCTGCACCGGCTCGGCGCCAGCGTCACCGGCCTCGACTTCTCCGCCGCCTCGCTCGCCCAGGCGCGGTCGCTGGCCGAGCGGACCGGCGCCGCCGTCGACTTCGTCGAATCCGACGTCTACGACGCGCCGGAGGTGCTCGAGCCCGGCTCGTTCGACCTCGTCTACACCGGCATCGGCGCGCTCTGCTGGCTGCCCGACGTCCAGCGCTGGGCGGACGTGGTCGCCGCGCTGCTCAGGTCCGGCGGGCGGCTGTTCGTCCGGGAGGGTCACCCGATGCTCTGGTCCGTCGACGAGACCCGGGCCGACGGCGTGCTGGCGATCGACTTCCCGTACTTCGAGCGCGAGGAGCCGCTCGTCTGCGACGAGGACGGGACCTACGTCGAGACCGACGTGCGGTTCGAGAACACCATCACCCACCAGTGGAACCACGGCCTCGGCGAGATCGTGACCGCGCTGCTCACCGCCGGCCTCGAGCTGACGATGCTCCAGGAGCACGACAGCGCGCCGTGGGACGCGCTGCCGGGCCGGACCGTGAAGGACGAGCACGGCGAGCACCGCCTGGCGGACCGCCCGTGGCGGCTGCCGATGTCGTACACGCTGCAGGCCCGCAAGCGGTGACGGCTAGACTGCCGGATCGTGACTGACGTCCAATCCGTCGTCGCGGAGGCCGCCCGGGCCGCCCGCGCCGCAGCCGGTTCCCTGGCCGCCGCCCCGGCGAAGACGATCGACGAGGCGCTGCGCGGCATGGCCCGGCGCCTCGACGTCGCGCGCGACGCGGTGCTCGCCGCCAACCGCGCCGACCAGGTCGCGGCGGAGGAGAGCGGGATGAGCGGCGGTCTCCTCGACCGCCTCCGGCTCGACGAGGCCCGGCTGGCGGCGATGGCCGACCAGCTCAACATCCTCGCCGACGTCGAGCCCGAGCCGGCCCGGCGCACGATCCGCCGGCTCGACGGCGACCTGGTGCTCCAGGAGTGGCGGCGTCCGGTCGGGGTGATCGGCGCCAACTACGAGGCCCGCCCCAACGTGACGGTCGACGTCGCCTCCCAGCTGGTGAAGTCGCAGAACGGCGGCGTCCTGCGCACCGGGTCGGCGGCGCTGGCCTCGGCGATCGCGCTGATGGACGAGGTCGTCGCGCCCGCGCTGACCGAGGCCGGCCTTGACGCGGCCGCGATCCAGCTGGTGCGCGCCAAGGGCCGCGGCTCGGCCGAGGCGCTGGTCGCGCAGCCCGGCCTGATCCCGCTGGTGATCCTGCGCGGCAGCGGCGAGAGCACCCGCAGCCTCGCCGAGAAGGCGGCGCTCAACGGCGTCCGCACCCTGGCCCACGCCGACGGCGGCGGGGTCCTGTATCTCGACGCGGCCGCCGACCGGGACAAGGCCTTCGCGCTGATCAACGCCGGACTGGATCGGCTCGGCGTGTGCAACCGCCTCAACCTGCTCCTGGTCCACGCGTCGCTGTGGGACGGGATCGTGCCCGACGTGGTCGCCGGCCTGGCGGGCCGCAGCCCGTCGATCGCGGCGTCGCTGCCGCCGCACGACCACCCGCTCGGCTACGAATGGGCCCTCGACTCCGACCGCGAGGCGACGGTGACGATCGCGCCGGTCGACGGCCCGCTGCACGCGGCGCGGGTCGCCAACGAGGAGACGTCGGGCCTGGCCGCCGGCATCGTCACCGAGGACGGCGCGGCGGCGCGGGAGTTCCTGGCCGCCTACGCCGGCACCGGCGCGTTCTGGAACGCCACGACCCGCCTGCTCGACGGCTTCAAGCTGCTGTCGGTGCCGGAGACCGGGATCAACATCGACCGGGTGCCGGGTCCGCGCGGCCCGGTGACGTTCCGGGACCTGTCGCTGCGGCAGTATGCGGTCCTGCCCGCCGAGCACGCCGCAGCGCTGACCTGACTCGGCTCACGCGGTCGAGACCGCTTCGAGGTCGGAGTACACGGTGTTCACCAGGGAGCCGCGGGCCGTCACGCGCAGGCCGCTGTCCTGCGTCGGCGGGTCGCGGCGGTCCCAGATCCGCTGACCGCGCAGCGTCGCCCCCTCCACCCGGGCGTTGATGGTGATGCCCGCGCCGCCCTCGCGCAGGCCGTTGCCCCGGATCCGGTTGTCGACCAGAAACGCGTCGACGAGGGAGCCGTCGATCCGGATGCCGTCGCAGCCGTTGTCCCAGAGGTCGTTGCCCTCGATCACGATGTCGCAGGCCGGCAGGCTCCGCGCGCCGGGCAGGTTGTGCTGCCGGTACCCGTGGCCGCCGTTGCGGCTGATCCGGTTCGAAGCGACCGTGTACCCGCCCGGGGTGTTGCCGATGCTCACCCCGGCGCCGACGTTGTCGTCGATGACACAGCCGCTGACCACGCCGTAGCGGCCGGCGATGTGCGTGGTGCCCTGGCCGGAGACGTCGAAGCCGGCGACGTGGTTCTCGATCATCGTGCAGCCCGAGACGACGAGCCCGTCGGCGCCCCAGTCCGAGATGCCGTAGAAGTTGCCCTGCGCGTGGCAGCCGAGCACCCGGATGCCACGCGGCCTGGTCCAGTCGGCTTCCTGGAGCTCGAGGAAGATGCCGTTGGTGCCGTTGCGCAGCGTCACGCAATCGCTGATCGTCAGCCGCTCGACGTCACCCCAGCCGCCGACACCGATGCCGATGCCCGCGCCGCCCCGCTCCCAACCGGTGTCCAGGCGCCCGCAGCGCTCGGCGAGCACCCGCTCCACCGTCGTGTCCTGGAGGAAGTCGCAGCCGAACCCGGTCGCCGGGGTGTCCTGGATGTGCAGGTCGTGGAAGTTGCCGCGCAGCACGTACTGCAGCCCCAGCCCCTTGGCGAGGACGTCGTACGACGGCAGGGTGATCGCCGAACCGTCGATCCCGAACGCCGCGAACGTCACGTCGGCGATGCAGCGCCCGGTCGAGGCGCCGTGCTGGAGCGCGGTGAAGAACGCCAGCGGCGTCGCGGTGGTGGGCGCACCGGGGTTGGACAGCACGAACCGGGTGGCGGCGGGGCCGTCACCGACGAGCGAGACACCGCTGCGCCACACGGTGCCGGCGTCCTGGATCGCGTAGACCCCGGCCGGGCAGTGGATCGTGCGAGGGGTGCCGTCGAGCTCGACGGCGTCGCCGAGCTCGTCGACGAGCCGCTGGAGTGCCGGCTGGTCGTTGGTCCGCCCGTCGCCGGCGAAGCCGTGTTCGCGTGCGTCAACCATCGGGGTGAGGTGCCCTGGCGGTCCGGCTTTATGCCCACAGGCCGCGTCATTCCCGCAGTTTGTTGAGGATGCGGGACAGCTCGGCCCGGTCCACCGGTGACAGAGCGGCGAAGAAGCGCTCACCCTCGGCGATGCGCGCACTGCGGATGGCCTCGGCGACGGTACGGCCGTCGGCCGTCAACACCACCAGCGTCGCCCGGCGGTCACCCGGGTCGGGATGCCGCTGCACGAGGCCGCGCTCCTGGAGCCCGTCGACGACCTCGGTGGTGGAGCGCGGCGCGATGCGCAGGTGCTCGGACAGCTCGCTCAGCCGCATCTCGCCGTGGCGCATGAGCACGTTGACCGCACGCGACTGGCCGGGGGTGATGCCCCACGGCTCGAGCGTCTTGTGTGTCTGGCGCCGCAGCCGGCGCGCCACGCTCCAGAACGTCTCGGCCAGCCCGTCGTCGGCGGTGCCGTCCACCGTGCTCTCCACCGGAATACGGTACCAGGAGTTGCTGCTGGACCCTCATAGTGAGGTAACCTCAGTATACCTCCGAAGGAAAGGACCACCCGTTTGGATTCCCATCCCCCCACCCGCACCCGCCGTCCCCGCGAGCTCACCGCCGCGGAGAAGTCCCAGGCCCGCGAGGTCTCCCTGGCCCGCATCGGCCGGCTGTTCACCGCGCACCGCGGGCAGCTCACCGCCGTCGTCCTGATCATCGTCGCCTCGTCGGTGATCGCGATGGCCTCCCCGTTCCTGCTGCGCGAGGTCATCGACAAGGCCCTCCCTGAGCGCGACACCACCCTGCTGGTCTGGCTGGTCGTCGGCATGGTCGCGGTCGCCGCGGTCACCGCCGCGCTCGGCGTGGTGCAGACCTGGATCTCGACCAAGGTCGGGCAGCAGGTCATGCACCGGTTGCGCACCGACGTCTTCGCCCACCTCCAGCGCCAGTCGATCGGGTTCTTCACCCGCACGCGCACCGGCGAGGTGCAGTCCCGCATCACCAACGACATCGGCGGGATGGAGACGGTCGTCACCAACACCGCCACCTCCATCGCGTCCAACCTGACCACCGCGGTCGCCACCGCCGCCGCGATGGCGGCGCTGTCCTGGCGGCTGTCACTCGTGTCGCTCGTCGTGCTGCCGCCCGCGATCTATCTCACCCGCAAGGTCGCGAGCATGCGCCGCGAGATCACCGCGCAGCGCCAGCGGGAGCTGGCCGACCTCAACGTCACGATCGAGGAGGGCCTGTCGGTCAGCGGCGTGCGGCTGAGCAAGACCATGGGCGCCGGTGCGGCACTCGTCGACCGGTTCACCGCGTCCTCGTTGCGGCTGATCGATCTGGAGATGCGCTCCGAGCTCGCCGGGCGCTGGCGGATGGCCTCGATGAGCATCATCTTCGCGGCGATCCCGGCGGTCATCTACCTGAGCGCCGGCCTGCCGATGACCGCGGGCACGCTGAGCATCGGCACGCTGGTCGCGTTCACCGCGCTGCAGGCCGGGCTGTTCCGGCCGTTGATGGGCCTGCTCGGCGTCGGTGTCTCGCTGACCTCGTCCCTCGCCCTGTTCGCGCGCATCTTCGAGTATCTCGACCTGCCCGTCGAGGTCGGCGACCCGGCCCGGCCGGTGCCGCTGCCGAAGCAGCGGGTCCGCGGGCACCTGCGGTTCGAGGGCGTCTCCTACACCTACCCTGGCAACGACACCCCGGCCGTCGACGGCGTCACGCTCGACGTGCCCGCCGGGACCTCGCTCGCCCTGGTCGGCGAAACCGGGTCCGGCAAGAGCACGATCGCCGCGCTGATCGCCCGGCTCCACGACCCGACCGCCGGCCGGGTCACGATCGACGGCGTCGACCTGCGCGACGTCCGCCTCACCGATCTCGCGGACGTCGTCGGCGTGGTGAGCCAGGAGACGTACCTGTTGCACACGACCGTGCGGGAGAACCTGCGCTACGCCAAGCCGGACGCCACCGACGCCGAGCTGGAGGCCGCCGCCCGCGCGGCGCGGATCCACGACCTGATCAGCGGCCTGCCCGACGGTTACGACACCGTCGTCGGCTCGCGGGGCCACCGCTTCTCCGGCGGTGAGCAGCAGCGCATCGCGATCGCGCGGACCCTGCTGCGCGACCCCCGCGTCCTGGTGCTCGACGAGGCGACGAGCGCCCTCGACACCGAGACCGAGCGGGCGGTGCAGCGCGCGTTCGACACCCTCGCCGAGGGGCGCACCACCATCACCATCGCGCACCGCCTGTCGACGGTCCGCGACGCCGACCAGATCGTCGTGATCGACCACGGTCGCGCCGTGGAGCGCGGCACCCACACGGCGCTGCTCGACGCCGACGGGGCCTACGCCGCACTGGCCGCCTGACCCACGCCCTCCCTCCGGCGGGGGACGCGCGTCCCGGCGGCGGGGGAACCGCTCCGCCCGCGGATCGGCCACCGTCGACGGTATGACCACCACCGTTACCGCGCCGAGCGTCCGGCGGCGCTCGGCGGCCGACCGCGTCGGCTGGATCGCCGCGCTGTGGGCCGCCTCCTACGGCGTCGTCCACCTCGTCTGGGTCGTCACCGGCTCGGGCTTCCCGTTCGGCACCAACCTCGGCGACCCCGCCTCGCCGCTGCGGGCGATCACGCCCGGCGCCGGCGCGCCGGTGTTCGCCGGCGTCCTGCTCGTCACCGCCGTCGTGCTCGTCACGATGGCCGGGCCCGCCGCCACCCGGCTCCGGGGCGTCACCCGAGCGGCCGCCGCAGCGTGGTGCGGGCTCGTCGCGGCCGGGTTCGTCGTGCTGGTACCGACCATGAGCGTCCTCGCCATCCTGGGCTACGCGCCGGCGCTGATCATCGGCGCGCCGTTCGGCTGGCCGGAGCAGGTCGACTACGGCCGGATCTTCAACTGGGCGATCGCCAACCAGGTCTGGTCGCTCGCCGGCGGGGCACTTGTCGGCGCCGCGACCGTGACGTTCCTGCGCCGCACCCGCGGGGCGTGCGCCTCGTGCGGCCGCGCGCCCGGCGTGTCGCCGGCGCACCGTCTCGACCGCGCGGCCCGGTGGGCGGTCGGGGTGTCGGTGGCCGTGCCGCTGGTCTACGCCGTGACCCGGTTCGCCTGGCTGTTCGGCATCCCGCTCGCGCTCAGCGGGGAGGAACTGCGGGAGCTGCGGGCCGGCGGCGGGCAATGGGCGGGTGCCGCGCTGGGCGCCTTCGCGGTTGTGGGCGCGGTGCTCAGCGTGGGCCTCGTGGCCCGCTGGGGCGAGGTGTTCCCGCGCTGGATCCCCGTGCTGCGTGGCCGGCGGGTGCCCGTGCCGCTCGCCGTGGTCCCGGCGACGACCGTCGCGCTGGCCCTGCTGTCGGCCGGGGTGGGCATCCTCGTCAGCGACATGGGCCTGACCGCGCTGCGCGAGCAGGACTGGTTCATCCTGCCGATGGCCCTGTGGCCGATGTGGGGTGTGGCCCTGGGCTTCGCCACCTCTGCATACGCCACCCGCCGCAGGGGAACGTGCCGCTCCTGCGGCCAGGAGGCGTGACGCACCGGTCTGCTGCCGGCCGGCGCGCACCACGGGTGCCGGTGGCGACCGTGGCCGCCACCGGGTGCCGGCGCGCCGGGTGTCAGCGGTGCCGCTGGCGCCAGGTCGCGGCGGCGGCCTCGATGCGGCGCTGGTTGCGGCCGGTGCCGAGGCTCCGCTTGGCCCGGCCGTAGAGCCAGACCGCGCCACCGACGACGAGCGCGCCGACGACCAGGTAGAACAGCACGCCGAGCAGCGCCTTGAACAGCCAGAACGCGATGGCCCCGGCCACGAACAGACCCACGACGACGGCGATCGCGCCCACGACGAAACGACCCATGAACCAAGCATGCTCCCGTCGCGCCGCACCCCGCATCGGTGACTTCCCCGATCCTGCGGGACGGCTCAGTCGGTGCCGGGGGTGACGAAGCCGGACTCGTAGGCGGCGATCACCGCGGCGGTGCGGTCGCGGGCGCCCAGCTTGGCCAGGACGTTGCCGACGTGGGTCTTCACCGTCTCCACGCCCAGGTGCAGCTCGGCGGCGATCTCCGCGTTGGACCTGCCGGTCGTCATCTGCCGGAGCACCTCGGCCTCGCGGTCGGTCAGCCGCGCCGAGGCCAGCCGGTCGCCGCCCGGGCGGCCGTCGGGGCGGGCGCCGGCCAGGCGGCGGATCGCGGCCGGGAACAGCAGCGACTCGCCCGAGGCCACGACCCGCACCGCCTCGATCAGCTCGGCCGGTCGGGCACGCTTCAGCACAAAACCGCTCGCGCCCGCGCGCAGCGCCTCGTACACGTAGTCGTCGTGCTCGAACGTCGTGACGACCAGGATGCGCGGCGGGGCCGCGGAGGTCGCGAGCAGGTGTCGGGTGGCCTGGATGCCGTCGATGCCGGGCATCCGGACGTCCATCAGCACCACGTCCGGTCTCAGGCGGGCCACCAGCGGGGGCACCTCGGCGCCGTCGGCCGCCTCGCCGACGATCGTCAGGTCGGGCGCGCCGTCGAGGATCACGCGCAGGCCGACGCGGACCAGCTCGTCGTCGTCGACGAGCAGCACCCGGATCACCGGGCGTCCCCGAGCGGCAGCCGCGCCGACACGGTCCAGCCGTCGGAGGCCGGTCCGGCGTCGAGCCGGCCGCCGAGCAGCGTCACCCGCTCGGCCATGCCGTGCAGGCCGCGGCCGGGCGAGCCGGGCCTGCCGGTCAGGGGGTTGCGCACCAGCACCTCGAGCGCTCCACCCACGGTGGACAGCCGCACGGTGACCGGGACCCGCCCGGCGTGCCGCATGGCGTTGGTCAGCGACTCCTGCACGATGCGGTACCCCTCCCGGGAGACGTGCGGCGGGACCTCGTCGAGCAACCCGTCGAGCACGCCGTCGGTGTGCAGGTCGACGGCGACCCCGGCCTCCTCGATGAGGCGCGGCAGGTCGCGCAGCGACCGCGACGGCGTGGTGGACACGGTGGTGTCGTCGCGCAGCACGGCCAGCACGGCATCCAGGTCCTGCAAGGCGTGACGGCCGACCTCTTCCACGGCCACCAGCGCGCGCTCGACGAACGCCGGGTCCTCCGCCAGGCGCTGCCGGGCCGCGGCGGCCTGCAACGTGGTGACGGTGAGCGCGTGGCCGACCGAGTCGTGCAGCTCGCGGGCGAGCCGGTTGCGCTCGGCGAGCCGCGCCGCCTGCGCCTCCAGCGCCGCGATCCGGGCCGTCGGCGACGGGCCGAGCAGGACGGGTGCCATGGTGGTGGCGAGCGCGCCGAGACCCGCGACGGCGAAGACGAGCGCGACGGTGACGAGCAGCCCGACGGCCGTGAGCCCCACGGTGTCGTGCTCGTCGAACGGCCCGATCGTCTGGCCGCGCATGGCGTCGCCGACGCCGCCGAGCGGCTGCAGCAGCGCGACAAGGGCGAGCGGCACCGAGACCACCGCGCCGAGCGCCACGGCACCGCCGATGGCCAGATGCAGCACGAACCACAGCGCGGCGCGCAGCCGGGTCTCCCCGCCCTCGGCGGCGGGCACCGGGTCGGGCAGGTCGACGCCGAGCAGCCAGCGCGCGGCGGTGATCTCCAGGGCCCGGGTGCCGTGCAGGAACGGCGGCACGAGGCCGATCGCCGCGGTGAACACGACGAGCGCGACGATGGTGCCGTGCGGCGCGTCCGGCTCCGTCCACGACTGGGCGAAGGCGGCGGCCAGCAGCGCGTACGGCAACAGGAGCACGCCGCCGAGGAGCAGGAAGACGCCGCGCCGGTACGTCGAGCCGCGCAGCAGAACCTTCACCCGCCCAGCATCCCATCCCGGTATGGTGTCCTCGACAGCCATAAGGTACGAGACCCGGAATATCTGAAGGCAGCATGGACTCTCCCCCGTCGTCCCGCGAGCGGCGGCGCACGAGCAACACGATCAAGGAGTCGCTGCGGGCGCTCAGCACCCAGCTGTCGCTGCTCAACCATCAGGTCGGCGTGCACCTCGACCTCAAGGACGTCGACTTCGACTGCCTCGACATCGTCAGCCGGCACGGGCCGCTGAGCCCGAGCACCCTCGCGCGGCGGGCCGGGCTGCACCCCGCGACGATGACCGGCATCCTCGACCGGCTGGAGCGCGGCGGCTGGGTCGCCCGGGACCGCGACCCCGGCGACCGCCGGGCCGTGGTCGTCCGCGCGCTGCGCGACCGCGCCCCGGAGGTCTACCGGCTGTTCTCCGGCATGAACAGCTCGATGGACGAGCTGCTGGCCGGCTACGACGACACGCAGCTGGAGCTGCTGGCCGACTTCCTCGGCCGGGTCACCGAGGCCGGCCGGGCCGCGACCGACGAGCTGGCCGGCGAGTAGCGTCAGGCGCCGCCGGCGACGGGTCCGCCGGCGATCCCGGCCGCGCCCCCGGCCGCTTCGCCGGTGGCGCGCCGGGCGGCCGCCTCGGCCAGCAGACAGAACGCCTGGGCCTCGGCCGACGTGCCCGGACGGTCGAAGGCCGGCGCGCCGCAGACCGACGTCACCAGGCCGTCGACCACCAGCGGCTCGACCGCTTCGCGCAGGGACCGCGCCGTGTCCAGGTAGGAGCGCGGCAGCCAGCCGTCGGCGACGCCGGTGAACGCGGTGTAGGCCAGCATCTGGGCCACGTTCGCCTCGCGGAACGAGGCCGGGTCGTCGAGGACGTTGCCGAAGAGGCCGTCGGCGCGCCGGTGGGCCAGGCACGCGTCGAGCACCTCGCGCGCGTGCCCGGCGAGCGGCCCGGCGAGCGCCGGGTCGAGTCGGACGGCGCGGGCGATGCCGGCGGCCACCCAGCCGCTGCCGGTGCCCCAGTGCTCGGGGGCGACGAGCGTGCCGGTCGCGTCGTCGAAGCGGGCCGCGTAGAGCCCGCCGGTGCACAGCCGCCGGCGGTGGCCCTCGACCTGGCGGACCGCGAGGTCGGGCAGGCCGGCGAAGGCGAGCATCGGCACGACCATGTAGACCGTGTCCGCCCACACCTCCCGGCTGCCGATCAGGTGGAACAGCGTGCCGTCGGCGGCGCGCGGCGCGGTGGTGGTGATCCAGGCGAGCTGGGCCTCGGCGGCGGCGGAGAGCCCGGCTCGGACGACCGCCTCGTAACAGGCTCCCGAGTTCACCGCGCCCTGCTCACCGCCGATGGTGCCGAGCCGGCCGTCGGTGCCCTGGTGGACGGCCGTGTCCCGGGCGAACCGCGCGGCGAGCGCGTCGAGGCCCAGGTCGAGCAGGGCGTGCGAGGCCACGCCCTGCTCCCAGTTCTGCCGCTGCATGGCCAGCAGCGCGAGCAGTACCGGATGATCAGGCATCGGCGACCGGGGTGAGCACGAAGACGGGGATCGTGCGGTCGGTCTTCGTCTGGTACTCGTCGTAGTCGGGCCAGGCCGCCGTCGCGCGCTTCCACCACTCGGCGCGCTCCTCGCCGCTGACCTCCCGGACCGTGTAGTCCTTGCGGACCGGGCCGTCCTGCAGCTCGACGAGCGGGTTCGCGACGAGGTTGTGGTACCACACCGGGTGCGTCGGCGCGCCGCCCCGGGAGGCCACGACCGCGTACTCGCCGTCGTGCTCGACCCGCATGAGCGGGGTCTTGCGCAGCTTGCCGGTCCTGGCGCCGAGGGAGGTCAGGAGGATGATCGGCTTGCCGCGCATCGTGTTGCCCTCCGCCCCGTCGGTGCGCTCGAACAGTTCGGCCTGGTCACGCGACCACTGGCTCGGGCTCGGCTCGTACTCACCGGTCAACGGCATGACTGCTCCTTACGGTCGCTCTTGGTCGACTCGGACGCTACTCCCCTTCTCGGCCTCCTCGCCCGCCTCCTCCTCGCTCCGCTCCTCCTCGCGTTGGTCCTCCTCGCGCCCTTCGTCCCCGTCGGCGGGCTCGGTGCCGGGCGGCTCGCGGTCCGGCGTGGGCTCACCGGAGGGATGGTGCGCCAGGTAGCGCACGGCGGTGTTGCCCACGGCGAGCAGCGGCACGGCGACCAGACCGCCGACGATCCCGGCGACCACCACGCCGGTGGTGATGGCCAGGATCACGGCGAGCGGGTGCAGGGCGACCGCCCGCCCCATGATCAACGGCTGGAGGACGTGGCCCTCGAGCTGCTGGACGGCGATCACCACGGCGAGCACGAGCAGCGCGCTGATCGGCCCGTTGGTGACCAGCGCGACGAGCACGGCGACCGCGCCGGACAGCGTCGCACCGACGACCGGGATGAACGCACCGAGGAAGACCAGGGCGGCCAGCGGCAGGGCGAGCGGGATCCGCAGGACGACCAGGCCGATCCCGATGCCGACGGCGTCGACGAACGCGACGATGACGGTGGCACGCACGTACGAGACGAGGGTGGACCACGAATACAGGCCGGCCCGGTGGACGGGCAGCTCGGCCTGGCGGGGCAGCAGGCGGCAGACGAACGCCCAGATGTGCGCGCCGTCGCGCAGGAAGAAGAACAGCGTGAACAGCACCAGGAAGAAGCCGGTGAGCACCTCGCCGATCGTGGCGGCGGTGCTCAGCGCACCGGAGGTCAGCGCGCCCCGGTTCGCGGTGATCTGGCGCTCGAGCTGGTCAATGGTGTTGTTGAGCTGCCGCTCGGAGATGTGCAGCGGCCCGACGGCGAGCCAGTTGCGGATCTCGTTGAGGCCGCCGCGGACCTGCCCGGCGAGGCTCCCGAACTGGGTGATGAAGGTGTAGACGATCACGCCGAGCCCGCCGAAGACCACGATCAGGCCGCCGACGAGGACGAGCGCGGCGGCGAGGGAGCGGGGGGTCCCGCGCCGGCGCAACGCGCCGGCGACCGGCTCGAGCAGCGCGGCGAGCAGCATCGCCACCACGACCGGGATGACCATGAGCCGAAGCGACGAGATCAGCTGCAGCAAGAGGTAGCCGGCGAGGATGAACAGCACGATCCGCCAGGCCCAGGCCCCCGCGAGCTTGATCCCGCGGGGGATTCCGTCCTCCACTGTGGACTCCGGCCGGAGGAGCAGGACGTCCCGCTCCTGCGGCTCGAACGGCGGCACCGCCCCGGCCTTCCGGGCGCTCGTCAGCCGCGCCCGGGCCCGCTCACCGACCTGCGTGATCCACGTCGTCATGCCATCGGCAGTACCCCCTCCGGGGTGCCACCAACCGGCGAGTTACTTGACCCGGTCGTACCGGCTGAAGGCGTCCGGATCGTCGACCTTGGTGGTGCGCCAGATGTCGCCGGTGCAGGTGTACTTCACCGGGTCGGTGTTCGGCTCGAGCTCGATGCGACCCTTGTCGGCGCCGTTGACCGAGATGGTGACAACGACGTCGCTCTCTTTGCCGGCGTATTGCAGCTGCGTGTCGGCGGTCTTGACCGCCCAGGTCGTCTGGCCGGAGAAGGACGCGGTCACGGTCCGGCCGTCCGGAGTCTTTCCACTGTAGACGGTCTTCGAGTCGTCCTCGATCGCGCTGCCGTCAGCGTTGATCGTCCACTGCTTGCCGCCGCCGTTCATCTTGATCGTGCCGAGGTTCTCCCGCTTGCCGACGTCGGTGTCGCCGAGCACCACGTTGCGCTGGTAGCTGGTCTGTTTCCACGTGCCGACCAGGCAGGCGTCGACGGGGCCGCTCGGCGACTGGGAGGCGCCGCCGCCCGCCTGCGGGTCCCCGCCGCGGTCGCGGGTGGTGGCGACCACGACAACCGCGATCGCCATGACCACGAGCAGGACGGCGCTGATGACCAGCGCGGCGAACCACCGGTTGCGCTTCGGCCGCTGCTCGTAGGGCGTGGCCTGCGGCGGCCCGCTGTAGGACTGGGGCGGGTAGGGCTGCCCGCCGTACGGCTGGCCGGTGTGCGGCGGCGCCGAGTGGGGCTGCGAACTGTACGGGAGGGCACTGTACGGCTGATTGGCGTACGGCTGGGCCGGGTACTGCTGCGGGGGGTACTGCGGCTGCGGGTACTGCTGCTGGGGCTGGGGCTGCTGCGGGTACTGCTGCGGCGGATACTGCGGGGCCGGTGGCTGCCCCTGCGGGCCGTACGGCCCGGGCTGGTCAGGCTGCTGCCACTGGTGTTGCGGGTCCACGTTCGAATCCTCCCCGGAAGTTCACGCACCGATTCCGCGCCATTCGCCGTCGAGAATGGCATACCGCGTCATCTTGCGCAGGTCGCCCCATACGACAAAAGCCGCAAAACATCGGGGCTTCTACCTGCGGAATTCGAGTTTGGCGCCGATCGACCGACCCACAACCGGGCATTGTGTGTGACGATCGAGCGCAACGGGTACCCATCGCGCACCGGGCAGGCCCGTCGGAGGAGGTTGGGCATCATGCTCAGCGAGAGCGAGCAGCAGCGGCTCGCGGACATCGAAGCCGCATTGCGCGACGACACGCGGTTCGTCAACGGATTCAATCGGGCCATGACGCGGCGCGTCACCCCCCGCCGGGTGACCGCGGTGATCATCGCCGTCGCAGCGATCGTCGGAGCGGTCATCGGGCTGACCGCCGGCAGTGTCCCCGGGACGGTGCTGGCGATCTGCGCGCTGGGCGTGGCCGGCGGCGTCTGGACCTACCGGCCGGCACACCCCGAGCAGCCGACGGACTTCATCAACCCCTGATCTCGAGCTCACGACCCCCGGCGATCCGCTGAGGTCGCCGGGGGTCCGTACCCCCGGCCGAGGGGCTGATCTTGCGTGCCCCGCGGGCCGGAAGGGACAGTTGTCCTGTGTTGCGCCCGATCGCCCGGCTCAAGGTGGCCCTCAACGGCAGCCGCCCGCCCGGCGCGCACCCGGCCCTGCCCTGCACCCCTGCCGAGCTGGCCGTCGCCGCGCAGGCCGCGGTCGCCGCCGGCGCCGAGGCGGTCCACCTGCATCCGCGCCGCGCCGACGGGCGCGAGTCGCTCGACGCCGCCGACGTCGGGGCCGCGGTGTCCGCCGTGCGCGAGGCCTGCCCGGCCACGCCGATCGGCGTGACGACCGGGCTGTGGATCAGCGGCCGCGACGTGGCCGCCCGCGGTCGCGCCGTCGCGGGGTGGGCGGGGCTCCCGCGGTACCGCCGGCCGGACTTCGCCTCGGCGAACGTCTCCGAGCCCGGCTTCACCGACCTGGTCACCACGCTGCGCGAGCTGGACGTCGCCGTCGAGGCGGGAGTCTGGACGCTCGCCGACGCCGACGCGCTGTCGATCGCCGGCGGGCTGCCGCGCCTGCTCGTCGAGGTCATGCGGCCGGAGACCGACGCGGAGGCGGTGCTGGCGCGGCTGGACACGCTCGGGGTGCGCGGTGAGCGGCTGCTGCACGGCGACGGCGAGCTGTGCTGGCCCATGGTGGCGCTGGCCGGGCGGCTGGGCCTGCCGACGCGGATCGGCCTGGAGGACACGCTCACCAGCCCGGACGGCCGGCCGGTCGCGGACAACGCGGAGCTGGTGCGGCTCGCGTTGTCGGCGTGGTCAGCCGCGTAAGGACCAGGTCACCGCGGACAGCACCGCGCCGAGCGGCGCGTCGATCAGCAGCGTGGCCAGGCCGTCGCTCTTCGTCGGCCCCTGGTTGACGATGGCGATCGGCAGGCCGAGCTTCGCGGCCCGGACCACGAACCGCCTCCCCGACATCACCGTCAACGACGACCCCAGCACCACCAGCGCGGCGGACTTCTCGACCAGGTCGAAGCACGCCTGTACGCGCGGCGCCGGCACACTCTCGCCGAAGAAGACCACGTCGGGCTTGAGCATCCCGCCGCACTCCACGCACCCGACGGTGACGAACCCGGCCGCCTGCTCGTCGGTGAGCTCCACGTCGCCGTCGGGGTTGACGCCGTCGGCGACGTGGTCGAAACCGGCGTTGACGGCGGTGAGGCGGGCGTCGAGCTCGGCCCGGGCGGTGAGGTCACCGCAGTCGAGGCAGATGACACGGTCGAGGCCGCCGTGCAGTTCCACGACGATGTCGGCACCCCCGGCCTGGTGCAGCCCGTCGACGTTCTGCGTGATGATGCCGGTGAGCAACCCCCGGCGTTGCAACCGCCCGACGGCCCGGTGCCCGGCGTTCGGCGCGGCCCGGGCGATGGTGCGCCAGCCGAGGTGGCTGCGGGCCCAGTACCGCCGCCGGGCGGCAGCATCCCGCGTGAAGGTCTGGTAGGTCATGGGCGTGGCCGGCCGGCGCATGCCGGTGGGCCCGCGATAATCGGGGATGCCGGACTCCGTGGACAACCCGGCCCCGCTGAGCACCAGCACGTCTCCACGCCCGACAATCTCGCTGAGCGCAGCCACCCCTTGCTCCACGGGTACCATCCTCCCTCACGCGAAGGCCAGCAAGCCGATCTCGCAGCCAGCCTCACGCCCTCGCCCACTTCGACTGATTTGTCCGGTTTCAGCGAGTGCGCGTTGTCCACGAAGTTGACCTTGGTCGATTTCCGTGGCCCTGGGCACAGAAATCGACCAAGGTCAACTTCGATCGACGGACCGAACGCGAAAGTTTCACAGACCGTGGGTCAGGACCGCACCGTGAGTCACGACCGCGCCCCGTTCCCGCCATCGCGACCGGCCCGCAGCCGCGCGGCCCACCCCGCCGCCGCGGCCTGCCTCATGACCGACCACCTCACAACCGATCCCGCCCTCGACCACCGCCCGCCCCGCCGCCTACCTCCGCAATCGCGGCCTTCCCCAGCCGCGGTCCACCTCGCAACCGCCCGCCTCACGACCGATCCCGCACTTGACCGCCACCCGCCCCACAGCCACGCCGCCCGCCCACAGCCGCAGCCCACCTCGCAACCGACCACCACCCGCCCCGCAGCCACGGCCCGCTTCGAGACCCCGGCATTGCGACCGGCCCGCCCACGAACGCACCCCGCCCCACGAGCGTGGCCACCGCGCGGACCGCCCTGCCCACAACCGCACACCCTGTTCCGCGCTCCGCACCCGCAGCGGACTGATCAGCCCGCGCCACGATCGCACCCCACCTCGCAACGCGACCCAGCCGGAAACCGCCCCGGCCCCGTGGAAGCACTCCAGCGCTGGTCACTGCCGATGAGCCCAGCCGCACTCGGACCGCGCGCCGTCGGCCACCTTCTCGCCGAGCACGCCATGCGAAGCCGCCGACTTTCCTGATCGTGACGCCATCAAGATCATGGAAGAGGGCGATCGGTCCCGGAATGCGGGAACCAGCGGTCAAACCGGGCACGGAACCGGGCACGGAACCGGGCACGCAGCCAGGGCACGCAGCCAAGGCGCGAACCGGGCAGCGGGAGCCGCGCTCGAACAGGGTGTCGGGCACCGGGAGCCGGACTGCGTACCTGGCGTCCCGGACAAGCATCCCGTGACGGGGCGCACACGCCGCCCCAGCGGGGACGTATCGTGTTCGCCATGGGTTTGGTGAGCAAATTCAACGCGTGGCGTCGCAAGCTGCAGGAGCAGCCGGGCACCACGATCGACCTCGAGCCGATGCGGGCCCTGCTGCCGGAGATCGAGGCGCGCGAGGCCGAGCTGTCCGAGCTCACCGACGACGAGTTGCGCGCCGCCGCCACGGCACTGCACCAGCGGGAAGACCCGCAGGACTTCGTCGAGGCGTGCGCCCTCGGACGTGAGGCCGCCAAGCGCGCCATCGACGAGCGAGCCTACGACGTGCAGATCCTCGGCGCCCAGGTGCTGCTCGCCGGGCACGTCGTGGAGATGGCCACCGGTGAGGGCAAGACGCTGACGGCCGCGATCGCCGCCGCCGGATACGCCGCGCAGGGGCCGGTGCACGTGATCACCGTCAACGACTACCTCGCGCGGCGCGACGCCGAGTGGATGCGGCCGGTCTACGAGCTGCTCGACCTCACCGTCGGCTGGGTCAACGAGTCGTCGACGCCGGAGGAGCGCCGCGAGGCGTATGCCAAGGACATCACATACGTGTCGGTGAGCGAGGCGGGCTTCGACCTGCTGCGCGACAGCATCGTCACCAACGTCGAGGACCGCGTGCACCGCGATCTCGGCACGGTGATCATCGACGAGGCCGACTCGATCCTCATCGACGAGGCCCGCGTGCCGCTGGTCCTGGCGGGCTCCACGATCGACGACAAGGACCAGCCGGTCGCGATCGCCGAGATCGTCGGCGGCCTGCACAGGGACCACGACTACGAGGTCGTCGACGAGGGGCGCACCGCGCACCTGACCACGACCGGCCTGGCGAAGGTCGAGGCCGCACTGGACGTCGACATCTACGCGACGGAGAACGTCGACACGCTCACCGCGGTCAACCTGGCCCTGCACGCCGAGGCCCTGCTCGTGCGCGACGTCGACTACATCGTCCGCGACGAGCGGGTCGAGCTCATCGACGAGTTCCGTGGCCGGGTGGCGCAGCGGCGCCGCTGGCCCGACGGGCTCCAGGCCGCGGTCGAGGCCAAGGAGAAGATCCGCAGCAGCGGCGGCGGCACGGTGCTGCAGACCATCACCGTGCAGGCGTTCCTCACGCAGTACAAGAAGATCTGCGGCATGACGGGCACCGCGTTGCCGGTCGGTGCCCAGCTGCGCGAGTTCTACAAGCTGGAGGTCGCGGTCATCCCGCCGCACCTGCCCAACATCCGCAAGGACTGGCCGGACCGCGTCTACGCCTCCGCCGAGGAGCGCGACATCGCGTGCGTGGCCGAGATCGTCGCGATGCACCAGACCGGCCGCCCGGTCCTGGTCGGCACATTGAGCGTCGCCGAGTCGGAGAGGCTCGCCGCCACCCTCGCCGAGGAGGGCGTCGAGTGCGTCGTCCTCAACGCGAAGAACGACGAGAAGGAGGCCGGGATCGTCGCCGAGGCCGGCTCGGTCGGCGCGGTGACGGTCTCCACGCAGATGACCGGCCGTGGTGTCGACATCCGCCTGGGCGGCAGCGACGAGAAGGAGCGCGAGCGGGTCGCCGAGCTGGGCGGCCTCTTTGTCATCGGCACCGCCCGCAACGACTCCCGCCGCATCGACGACCAGCTCCGCGGCCGGGCCGGCCGGCAGGGCGACCCCGGTGAGTCGATGTTCTTCGTCAGCCTCGAGGACGAGCTCATCCAGCGGTACGGGCCGGAGCCGATGCCGATGGGCCGGGCGGACGCCGACGGCGCCATCGACGACGAGGACGTCCGCTGGGCCATCGGCTCCGCGCAGCGAGTCGCCGAGGCCGTCAACCTGGAGATCCACCGCAACACCTGGCGGTACAACTACCTGCTCGACCAGCACCGGCAGCTGCACGGCAAGCGGCGCGAGGAACTGCTCACGACCGACGCCGCCGGCGAACTCCTGGCCGAGCGGTCCCCGGACCGCTACAACGAGCTGGCCGAGGAGTTCGGCGAGGAGGCCGTGCTTCGCGTGGCCCGGATGATCGCGCTGTACCACGCCGACAACGCGTGGTCGGAGCACCTGGCCGACATGAGCGAGCTGCGCGAGGGCATCCACCTGCGAGTGCTCGGCTCGCAGGACCCGCTTGACGAGTTCCACCGCGAGGCGATCCCGGCGTTCCGGGGCCTGCTCGCCGAGATCGACGACCGTACTGTCGCGGAGTTCGAGGCGATCGAGGAGTTCTCGCCGGACTGGACCCCGGAGGACGCCGGCCTGATCCGCCCGAGCGCCACGTGGACCTATGTGGTGAGCGACAACCCGTTCGGCTCGGAGATGGAGCGGTTCTTCGCCGGCATGGTGAAGCTGTTCCGCAGCGGCAAGGGCGTCAAGAAGGGCTGACGGCCCGTGAGCGTGACCGGGGCCGGGCCGCGAAGGCCCCGCTCCGTGTCCGGGCACCGGAAGTTGGTGCAGGCCCCACGATGTCGGTGTGCAGGTCGGTCCACACATACCGCGAGTTCGCCCCGGCGCCCAGAACCTCACCGGCCGGTCGTCTGCGCCGCCGCACTCGCCCCGGTCCACCACAGCTGCGTATCACGGTGTGATGCCGTTGTCCCCGCCGCCGCATGCCGACTTCGGACCGCACGTGCCGGTGATCAGTCGAACGGTCCAGCCCGAGTTGGTGGGGCCGGACCCGACTTCCACGGCGACATCCACTGGCCCGACAACCAGCGCCCCTGACCAGCCTGGTCCAAAACGCTGCACGGGTATCAAGAGCGCCCGGCTACGCCGGACGCACGCGCACGCGCTACGCCGTTCCGGCCCGCGCGCACGCGCCCACGCAACAAGTCGCCCGATGTCGGCAGCCAATCAAGCCCGCAACGCCAGAGGCCGTGACGATCGCCTGGGCGGTCAGGCCACCGGGTGGCTACCGGCGATCGCCGCCGCACCGCTGACGCGGCACGGCACCGTCTACCTCAACCAGTCTCAGCCAATGATGGCGACCAGGCACGAAGGTCACCTGGGTCCACACTGGAAAGTTACATCGATTTGTCTACATACTATGCACGTACTTGACGGCAACGATGACGGCAACCCACGCGCACGAGCGCGCCCGACGGCGCACCCCGATGCACAGAGTTGTAACGCCAACACGCCGAATTCGCTCACGGCTCCCGCCGCGATTGAATTCACTCGGCCCCGAAGACACCACTGACGAGTTCCGCAATAGACAATGCAAGCCCAGCATTCGCCAGGATCTCGTCAGGCACAGAACTCGCCAGTGGCGACGGGATGCCACTGCCCCACGAATCCCAACCGTCGAAGAAGTAGTGCTCATCCAGGTAGGGGCCAAACGGCCCCGAACGGCCGCCCTGCGTCACTTTTTCGTCGAGTCTTTCGAGGAACTGTTGAAGGTCCGGCCCCGTTATAGCTTTCGTGCCACTCCAACAGCCCGACCAGCTGCTATGAGCAGGTGCGTGGCCTCCCCTGACGCAGACCCACAGCCGTTCAGAGGCGGCGGCGTCGCCGCGGAACACCACGGCGACAAACCGCTGCTCACCACCCATGACGATCTTCATCGACGTCATCACGGCGGGGATATCACAAATTCAATTAGCCGATCCGGACTCATATCTCCGGCCATTACCCTTCTCGCAATTTCGGCAGTCCGGTGGTGACCGCCAGTAATATAGATCCGGGATGCAGGATAGCAGCTACAGTCTCCTGGCGCCCAGTCACGTGCCCCACGAATTGGATCGTTTCCTTGCGGCCCACCGGGCCTAATCAGATCATCGTTTGAAAGATTCCTCACACCACCATGCCCGACAACGTCGCCGCCATTCATCTGGTGAGGATTGAGCGGATGAGTCTCGAATCTATTGTTGACCAGTTCTCCAGCGCGAACATTGAACTTGTTGATATCCGGATGCACTGGGATATCGGCGTTATGGCTATTCGTGCTGCCATTGCAGTTGTGTACAAGTACCGGAGTGTCGCCAGCGATCACATAGTAGGTGTGGCGTTGTTACGGTGGCCGTGGCGAGGTCATGGCGTCGATCTTGGCAGGGAGCTGGCCTTTCGCTCAACCACCCGCCGACGGCTCATCGATTGACGGTGATTTTGACAGCAGCCGTGACAGCAACGTGGGCGCACGCCGGGCTGAGTGCGCGGGGCATGACGTCGGTCGGGCGTCTACTCAGTCGGTTGCCGGCTGGTGGCAGGCTTCTTCTGTGCGCGGCGATCGATGAGGCGGTCGACGGCGGTGACGCGTCGTTGGAGGCGGGAAGAGCCCGCGTCGATAGCGGTGGTGTCGATGCGGGCGAGAACCTCACGGGCGGCGTCGAGGTCGCCTGCTCTGGCGTGGCCTTCGGCGAGCCAGGTTTGGTAGAGGGCGACTTCGCGGGCGTGGTCGTGGTTGTAGCCGGCGAGTGCTCGGGTGAGCATGGGTTCGGCGGCGGCTGGGGTGCCGAGTTCGATGAGGCAGCGGGCGGCCATGACGTCGATCTCGGCCCGGTTGAGCCAGTACACCCATTCGGGTTCGGCGATGCTGCCGGAGCGCTGGTCGTAGGCGTCGTCGACGGCGTCGAGGGCGCGACGGGTGGTGTCTGTGTCGCGGAGGCGGGCGGCGGCCCAGGCGAGGCGTTCCAGCAGCAGTGCCCGCACGAGTGGACTGGCATCGGGGACACCGGTGACGGCGGAGCGGGCGATGAGCAGCGCGTCTTCACGTTTGCCGACGTTGGTGATCTGGTAGGCGAGGCTGGACAGCAGTTGCGCGCCCAGCGCCCTGTCTCCTGCCGATTCGGCGGCGGTGACGCCGGACAGGTAGAGCCGTTGGGCGTCGGGGTAGCGGCCGGCGTCGCTGGCGACCCAGCCAGCGAGTTGGGCCAGTTCACCGATCACGGTGTACAGCCGCTTGCCGAGTATGTCTGTGTAGGAGGCGGTGCGGGCAAGGTGTTCGGCCTGGTCGAGTTCGGCACGGATGACGGGGAGCAGGGTGCGGCTACCGACGGTGTCGTCCAGGTGCCGAAGTTCGATCACCCGGGATTCCAGCGTCTCGATGAGGCTGGTGCCGATACGACGGCCGGCGCGTAACTGCCGGGGGACGGGTGAGTCGCCGATGAGCCATTCGTGAGTGAGGCGGACCGGGTCTGCTGGGGTGCCGATCGGCACGCCGAGGACGTGTTCGTAGCGTTCGACAACGTCGGGGGTGGCGGGGCGGCGGCCGGTTTCGACGAGGCCGAGGTAGGGCTTGCTGAAGTGGGTGAGCGCCGCCATCCCGGCAAGGCTGTGCCCGGCGGCCTCGCGGGCGGCCCGCAGGTGCGCGCCGAGGTCGGCGGTATCGGGTGTAGACGGGGGAAGACCCTCGCCTGCTTCCATGGTCATCCCTCTCCCCTGATCCTAGTGACAGGCCCAGCGGGGACGTGCATCGAGTCCGGACCTGGCTGGTGCTGTTCCGGGAGGGCCGGGACCGGTTACGAAGATCGGCATTCTTCATACCCGGGTGCGTGCCCGGCCCTCCCACCGTAGACCACGTACGTTCCGGAGGGTTGAGCAGCGAATGTCGATGCACCTGCCGGTTCGCCCGGCCTGGACCTGCGCGGGGTGTGGGCAGGCGTGGCCGTGTCTCACCCGCAAACGTCAACTGTTGGCCGAGTTCGCCGGGGCGCGGGTGTCACTGATGCTCTACCTGTCCCGGTTCTTCGTCGAGGCTTGCGTGGACATGCCCACCACCACGTCGGGGACGCTGTACCGCCGGTTCTTCACCTGGCCTTACGAACCATCCGACGGCCGCCACAGCAGCGAGAGCGCCCCGCCGGGGCGGTGATCCCGGCGGGGCGCGTTCTCGGTTGGTCAAGTTCAGTCGTCGGAGACGATGTCGTGGTCGTCGGGCTGGTCGGGTTGCAACGCCTGGTCCATGGATTCGACGGCGTGGCGTTGCAGGCGGAGCCGGACGTGGGAGTAGATGTCGGCGGTGGTGTGGATCTGTGCGTGGCCGAGCAGGTCCTTGATCGTCACCAGGTCCACGCCCTGTTCGAGCAGCAGCGTGGCGCAGGTGTGTCGCAGGTCGTGGAAGCGGATGGAGCGGACGTTGGCGAGTTCGCAGATGGCCTGGTGGTGGCGGTGCACTGCGGCCGGGTCCATCGGCCCGCCCGTGCTGGTGGTGAACACGAGCCCGGTTGCGGTCCACCCGTCGCCGGCCTCGCGCCGGTCGAGGTCCTGCCGGGTGCGGTAGCGCTTGAGCGCGGTGACGCAGTCGCGGGGCAGGACGATACGCCGCGCGGAGCGGTGGGTCTTGACCGGCTGGAACGTTGGGCCGCCTCGGGTGCGGGCCAGGGTGCGCCGCACATACAGGTGCCCGGCGTCGAGGTCGATGTCATCCCAGCGCAGGCCGAGCAGTTCACCCCGGCGCAGGCCGATGCGCAGCGCCAGTTCGAACAGTGGCCCGTGTCGGTGGTAGGCGGCGCCGAGCAGGTAGCGGCGGGCCTCGCCGGCGGTGAACGGTTGGAAGTCGCTGCGCGGTGTGGGTAGCCGTACCGAGCTGGCGACGTTGCGACCGAGAAGGTCTTCGCGGACGCCGTCGGCGAGGGCGGCGGACAGTACTGCCCGGATGTAGCGGACGGTGGCCGGGCGGATGTGCTTGCGGCAGCAGTTGCCGATCGCGCAGCAGCGCGGCCGGCGGGCCTTGACCGGATGGTCCGGGTTCCGCTTGGCGTCCCAGCCCTGCGCGCAGCACTGGCACACGCTCGGGAGCCGGTCGAGGAAGGTCCGCACGTCCCGAACCGTCAGCGTGCCGAGTTTCCGCGCGCCGAGGCCGGGGATCAGGAACCGGCGGACTAGGGATTCGTACGTGACGTACGTCGTCGCCCGGAGCCGGTGCCGGGCCACGCCGGTCAGCCACGCGGTCAGATACTCGCCAACGGTCAGGTTCGGGTCGGCGGACACGACCAGTCCCCGGTTCGAGTCGGCCAGCTTCTCGGCAAGCTTGTCGGCCGCCTGGCGGCGGATGGCACCGTAGACGTAGATGCGCTTGCGGGTGCCGTCGGCGGCGAGGACGTAGCCGGCGCCGCACCAGCGGCCGTCGGCGCGTTGGAAGATGGTGCCTTCGCCGTTGGCCTTTCTACCGGCCATGATCGGCCTCCTTGGTCAGTGAGTCGAGGTAGCCGGCCAGGGACCGGGCGGGAATGCGGCGGCAGCGGCCGATGCGGACCGAATGCAGCCGGCGGGAGCGGATGAGGTCGTAGACGGTGTGCCGGCCAACTTGCAGCCGGGCCATCACGTCGGTGACGGTCAACAGGTCGGGGCTGTTCATTGGCCCTCCCCGAGTTGGCCGGTGTAGCGCCAGTCCCCGACGGTGAGCAGGTCGGTGGCCGGGTCGACACCGACAGCCTCGGCGTGGCGGGTCAGCCGCCACCGGCGCCGCTCACCGCGCAGCGCGGCGAAGGTGGTCGAGTAGGCCAGTGACTTGCTGGTGACGTGGCCCCGGTAGCCGAGCTGGTGCGCCCACCGGCGCAGCCGCAGCCCTCGCAGGTCGGGCAGTCCGCCGAGCCGCCAGCAGGTCTCCACCAACATGCGGCCGTGCGCGGGTAGCCGATCGAGGCTGACGCCGGGACGGCGGCCGGTGCCCGAGCAGACCCGACACCAGCGCCGAGCCTCGTCGCCGGGGCGCAGGCCGTCGCCTCGACAAGCAGGGCAGAACAGCGGTGGCACGTCGACGCCGACGGCCTCGGCGGTCTTCGTGGCGTACTTCGCCACGTACCGGGCCACCACCACATCCCCTGCAGGAAGCGGCTGGATGTCAATCTGCCGCCCCCACCGCAGCACACGCCCGCCGACGACCGCTGGCGTGGCGACGGCGACAACGGGGACCGCCCGGCGAATCGCGGTTTCCAGCACGTCGCTGGTCGCCCAGGCTGGCGGCGGGGTGGGCAGGCCGTCCGGCCCGTCGAGCCTGACGATCGCGTGGAAGTGGACCACTCCCCGCGCCTGGAACTCGGCGACCTTGGCGAACGCCATCCGCACCTGCCGGGCAGCCTCACGCCGGGACAGGCCCGCCACAGCCGCGAGGGTGCGGCGTGCCTCGGTGGTGAACCGCGCCCACAGCATCCCGGCGTGGGCGTTGAACAGCACCTGCCCCGGATAGTCGTAGCCGTCCGGTTCGAGGGGGGTGCCGATCAGCGGATCGTCCGGCAGGTGCCACCGACCGCATACGGACCGATCGGGGTGGCAAGGACGCAGGACACCGTGCCGGGCGGGGCCGAGGTGTACCGGCCCGAACGACGGCGCGGTCACCGTCACGAACACCCGCGGCCGGACCACCGTGGGCTCGTCGCGGAGCCCGGCGGTGATCAGGTGGAAGGCGTCGAGCTTGTACAGCGTCGAGCACGCCGGACACCGTGCGGCACGGCGGTTACGGCACCGCACCGTGATCGTCTGCCGGTCGCCGGAGTCGGCGAGGACACGGCCGGTGCTGGCCTCGACCAGCAGACCACGCCCGGTCAACCGGATCGGGTGCCGGCACACACCGACCCGGCCCTCCACCTGCTCGGCGGCGGCGATGCGGACCAGGGCGTCGAGGTCGACGCCGGCAGCGGTGGATGGCATCATCGGCGCGGCTCCTCTCCACTTGTGGGAGGGCTGATTGCGGGGAGAGCGGCGGGGTGTTCTTGGCGGAATGAGCCGCCGCCCTCCCTGTCCTGGCCGCCGGGACGGTCCGCCCTGGCAGCGTCGGCGAGCAGCCGCAGCGGGTCGCGCACCAGTCCGGCGGTGTCCGCAGCGATCCGGTCAGCGGCCTCGTCACTGACGTACGGGGTGCGGACCAGCGTGAACCCGGGTCGGCCTGCGGCGACCATCGAGGCGACCCCGATGTAGGCCGGGTCCTGCAACCGGCGCGGATGCTCGTCGGGGAAGCCGGTGATGTCCGAGCCGAGCACTGCCGTGGCCGCCTCGCTGGTGCGTTGCGCGAAGCTGACCGCGACCTGGCAGTTGTCCCGGATCTTCGTCGGGATCGCATCCCCGGTGGCCTTCTGCGTCGCCAGGATCACCTGGATACCGACGTTGCGGCCCTTACGCACCAACTCCTCCACCAGCCGGGTCGTCTGCCGTGCCACCGCGTCGCGTTTCTTCGACTCGGCGTCGGTGCCCTTAGACTCGTTGAAGAACGTGTGCGCCTCATCGATCACCACCACGACCAGGGGCCACGAGGCGGACAGGCCGAGATGCCACACGTTCTTCACCCCGAGCACCGACCGGATACACCGTTGACGGCCCGTCATCAGTTCATGCACCCGCGCCAGATGATCACGGACCTGCTCCGGGTCGTCCTTCGCCGACAGCCACGCCCGGCGGAACAGGTCGTCGTAGTCCGGGCCGCCCTTGCCGTCGATCAACACGAACTGCACCGCCGGACTCGGCGCGAGTTGACAGAACCGGGCGTTCAGCAGCGAGGTCTTGCCGAAGCCGGCCAGCCCCGCGACCACCACCCCGGACACCCCGGAGGAGCGGATGGTGACCGGCTGACTGTCGGCGTCGACACCCGCCGACCATGTCTCCAGATGGTCACCGGTTGCGGTCTGCCCGCCCCAGGTGGTCGGTTGAGTCAGCGGGTCGATCAGCAGCGCCCGAAGCCGGACCAGACCGGGACGGACCTGCGCTACCCGCACCTGCGGCACCCGCCACGCATCGGCGAGATGCCCGGCGGCGTTCTGGAACTCGACCAAGCCGAGCCGGCCGACCGTGGCCGCGTCCACCTCGACACCCCACCGCCGCGCCCGCACCCGGACCGCCGGAACCAACTCCCGCCGCACCACCACCGTCTGCGGCCGAGACGACCACAACGGCGGACGGACGCGCTCGGTCTGGACCAGGCCCACCCGCATGGCGGTCCGTCGCCACGTCGACCGGATCCGCCAACCGACACGAATCGCCGGCCGGATCTCCGCGTCGGCCAGCAGATACCGCACCAGATGCGCGGCCAGCCACACCGTCGCCACGACAGCCGCCACGCCCAGCAGCACGGCGGGAACCACGGTGAGCAGCCTCAGATGATTCGGGTCGATCGTCATCCAGGCTTCACCGCCGTCAACGCCGACGCGCGGAAGATCTGCCACGGCCGGCCGTTCTTCTCCCCCGCCACCAACGTCAGCCCGGTCGCCTTGACCCACTGGCCGACCGCGAGGTCCTTCGGCACCGACGGCTGCGGCACCGACACCCGCAACACCTGCGGGGTCCCACCGTCGGCCATCAACGCCAGGGGCACCTCCACCAACGGCGCGCCCGTGGCGCGGTCCGTGGCGGCAACCCCGTTCTCCTTGTCCTTGAACTGCGGTGTCGCCCCGGCGAGCACCAGCAGCCCCTTACCACCGTCAATCGGCAGTACCAACACGAGCGTTCTCCTTCGTTTGCCCACCACGCCCCTCATGGCGCGGTTACTAGGCTTCCTAAGCTTCACGTGACAATCGCGATCTAGTCAAGAGGTTTAGCTCAGGAATCTTGGGTAGCCCGTGTAGCTCAATCAGGACAACACGACTACGATCAGCACATGCCGCACGACGCCGACGACCGACGCGCCCTGTTCCAACGGGTCGTCGACGACATCGTCGACCAGATCCGCACCGGCAAACTCGCCCCCGGCGACGTGCTCCCCACCGCCCGGCGAATGGCCGACACCTACGGCGTCGCCTCCATGACCGCCCAACGGGCGCTACGGGAGCTGCAACACCGCGGCCTCACCTACGCCGTCGTCGGCAAAGGCACCTTCGTCCACCCCCAGGCCCCCGAACGCATCGGCACCGACGCCGCCGGCCGCCCCATCGCGGCCACGACCCAGACGCCGATCATCAGCGACAACCCAGCACTCAACCGGCGCCTCGCCCTCTACCTCCTAGAGCGGGACCGCATCAGCGGCAAGATCGTCGACGCCTTCATGAACAAGGACACCGCCGCCGCCTGGCAAGCCACCGAAGAACTCGCCACCCTCCAACAAGCACACCTCGACCTCGCCGACGACCTCGCCGCCTACGAAGCCAACCTCGGACGAGCCGCCGCCAGCGAAGCGCCCGAGCCCGCCGAGCCGCCGGCACCGAAGAAGGCACGCCGCAACCCGAAGGCATAGCCCAGCAGCCCGCCACCGACGGAGCGACTGGGCTAAGAATTGCTTCACAGGTATCAAGAGCGCCCGGCTACGCCGGACGCACGCGCACGCGCTACACCTACGGCCCGCGCGCACGCACCCACGCAACGGAACATCAGCCCCAGCGAGGCGGCGCAACACCGGGCGCGACAGGCCGTGACGATCCCCTCGGTAGGCAAGCACCGCAGTGGGTTTCGGGGATCGACGCCACGCCGCTACGCGCCGAGGCAACGGCCAACCCGCTCACCATCGAGATCGGACAGTATTCATCCATACATTCGGATACATGCTCCCGACTGACATCAGTTCTGACATCAACCGAGGCGTACGTCCAGGACCACCAGCGCACCCCAGTTAGGAGAACAACACCAAGGGTGATCCCGCCCCGCTGTAGCCGAATCCACTCTTGAGATACTCGGAATTACTTTACCTAATCGGGAAGGACGCGAAATGATCGACCCAGAGAATGTGAGTCTTTCCAGTTTTCTCACAAGCTGGTACGGACCCCCAACATCACCCATCTCGCCGGTGCCGCCCACATCCAAATGGCTTCCTGAACCCCTTAAGGAATGGTATCAACTCTCATCTCAGTGGGGCCATTCTCTTGCGGCAACTCGGCGAATTCGAAATCCGGATCAGATCGTAATTGATGACGCCATGGCGATCTTCATGGAGGACGCCACCGGCGACTGGAGGTGGGCATTCCACACGGAACATCCAGATTCGGTTTATGACGCTGAACTCGGCGAAGAATGGGAGCAAGTGGCTGAGGGACTGGCTGAGCTATTGATCCACAATGCCTTGAGCGAGGCGACTTACAACGCGACCTCGTGGAGAGAATGCGGACAGGTACCCGAGGAACGCCTCACATCGATTCTTTTGCCAATGACCGAGATTGCTTTCCGCGGATGGCGTTGGCCAAAGCCGGGGGGGCGAATCTACATGTCCGATTCGTTAGTAGCCGAGGTTCTACCTGCGATGGAGCTCGGCGCGCCGTGGAAGGCTCGCTCAGGGTATGCCGAGGTTCGAGTAGCCTCCCCTCATCCAGACAAGCTGGCCTTTGTGGACGAGATGAATGACTTGAAGTGGCTTAGGAAATAAACGCAACTGGTCAATCACACACGCTGGCTCGGACGAGTGCGAATCGATTCCGAGCCAGCGTGTCATATCTCGCTAGTCCGGTAGACCCGTGAATTTTCGACTCTGGATTCCTTCGGCGTTGCGGAACCACACCGTCAGATTAGCACCCTCGGGCAGCATCGCTCCCAGTCGATCGGCACACGCTCCACAAATGTAGTCGCCGGTGATGAACAAATGGCCTTCACCCGACCCGGTCAGGCGCATAAAGCCAGCCGATTGCGCCTCCAGATGGTGATAATTGGTGCTATTCGTTCCAGGCGGAAGGTTCTCAAGATACCGTGGGTTCAGATTGCGCGAGCCTGAAGACAGATTGAGCGGCGCCCTACCGGGAGTAAAGAGTGCACCCGACATTCCGCCTGGGCGCTCAAACTTGCTGGAAGCTGCGTCAGCAGCCTCGAATCCGACCGTCGGACACGGTCCATTCGTATTGTGTACCAGCACCGGTGTGGTGCCGGCTATCACATAGTACGTGTGGAGGTCGGTGACGGTGAGGTCGCGCATCTCCGCGGCGCTGACGTAGTTATGGACGTCGGCGACGGTGACGACGGTGCCGTCCGTTGTGCGGAACTGATCGCCGGTCTTCAGGTCTTGGGCGTTGGTCCAGGTGTCGGTGTCTTCGTTCCAGAACGGGTGGTGCCAGGTCGTCTTCAGCACCGCGGTCTCGTCGACCTCGCCACGCTCAACGGCGATCGTGAGGTCCGTGAGATCCGTGTCCTGGTTGCGGTGCAACGCCTCGACCTGCTTGGCCTCCAGCGTGCCCGTCTCCGGATCCTGGGCCATCACCCAGTCGCCGGCCTCCACCTCCACGATGGCCTTCGCCGACCCGTCCGCCATGAGCACACGCGTCGCCGGGTCGAAGCTATGCGTGTCGCACGACTCGGCACGGTGACGGCCCTTGTAGTCGCCCGAAGAGCCGCCGGAACCACTGCCGCGAGACGGTGACCCGCTCGAGCCGGACGGCGACCGGTGCTTGCCCTCATAGCCAGACGTGTTCGGCCGGCCACCGCCACCACCGCCACCACCGCCGTGCGAGGCCCGAGTCGGGTTCGGCAGACTGGCCTTACTGCCTCCGCCGCCGAAGAGCTTCGGCGCCGCAGCACCGGCACCACCCTTGGTGAAATACTTACTCGCCCCACCGGTGAACTTGCTCGTCCCAGCGCTCAACGCACCGTCCAGGCCGCCCTGGATCATCGTGTCGGCCAGACCACTCCACGAAAACTCCGCGTCACCCCGACCGACATCGATCATGTACCCGGCACCCGACGACAACGCCCCCGCGACCGCGCCGGCCAGGATCAGACAGCCCACACCGGTGGCGCACAGGGCGCCGACCGCGACCGTGGCCGCGATGCCCACCGCCGCAGTGGCGATGAACTTCCACGGATCTTCCTTGATCGCGTTGACGGTGTTCTTGACCGCGTCCTTGACCGACTTCGCCGCAGCCTTCGCGGTCTCCTTCACACACTTCGTCACACCGCCGGACAGACACTTCTTGACGTCGTTGTACTTGTCCCTGACGGTCTGAGCCTTCTGCTTCACCCACTTCGTCGTGGAGTTGACGACGACCTTGGTCGCCGCCCTGGCCTTGTCCACGACATAGTTGGCACCCGCCCTGACGTCCTGCCACGCCTGACCGGAAGCGACGTAGTTGTAGGTGCTGGTCACCACGTTGGCGACCGGGGCCGTCACCGCCTTGAAGGCGTTCTTCACCGACGACCAGTCCCAATGCCCGGTCGGATCGGTGGTGGTCAGCGGGTTGCCGTCGCCGTACTGGAACCGGTTGGCGTTGATCGACGACGGAATCGGGCTGTTGCTGGCGGTGTCACGGCTGTCGAACTGGCCGGTGTCGGTGTTGTACCAGCGGGCCAGCATGTTGACCCGGCCCGTCGACTGCTCGGTGAACTCCGACTGATAGCCGAGACTGCCGACCATCCCGGTCGTGGCCAGGACCGCGCCGAGCGGGTCGTAGCTGACCGATCCGGTCAGGCTCGAACCCGTGGCGGTGAACTGCCCGACGATGTCGGTGTGCAGGTCGGTCCACACATACCGCGAGTTCGCCCCGGTCCCCGACCCCGCAGCGAGGACTCCCCCGCCCGGATCCCGGGTGTACTTCGACGAGCCGTCGTCGGCCAGATCGTTGCCGAGCCCGCTGTACTTGAACCCGGCCTTGACCGCCCTGCCCAGCGCGTCGTAGTCGTAGGTGACCGTCCCACCGGCCGCCTGCTGCGTGATGATCTGCCCGTAGGCATCCGCGGTGGTGTTGTACACCCCACCCGGACCGGAGGTCAGCCGCAACGTCCCCCGCGCCGTGTACGCGTACGACGTGCCACCGCTCTGCGACAGCAACTGGTTGCGCTGGTCGTAGCTGAAGGTCTTGCTGCCGTTCTGCGTCCGGTTGCCCGACGCGTCGTAGGCGTAGTTGGTGGTCGTCGAACCGGACGTCCACGAGGTGAGCCGGTTGGCGAGGTCGTAGGTGTAGCTGTTGCTCGACGCACCCGCGAACCCGGTCGTCACCTTCGACGTCAGATTGTTGTTCTCGTCGTAGCCGTAGGCGATCGACCCCTGAATCACCGACCCGTCGAACGACGACACTGTGTCGGTCTTGACCCGGTGCAGGAAGTCGTACGTGAAGGCGCGTTTCTTGTTGTTGGCGCCGTAGGTGATCGTCGACGGCTGGTTCATCACGTTGTAGGCGACGTTCAGGTCGATGTTCGTCGTCGGGTTCGAGACCGTCTTGAGCCGGCCCGCGGTGTCGTACGTGAAGTTCGTCGCGCCCGCCGCGTCGGTACGCGACTTCATCCGGCCGTCGTTGGTGTACGTGTACGAGGTGTTGTCCGCCGGGCCGGTGATGCTCAGCGGCAGCCCCCGGTCGTCGTACGAGATCGCGTTGGTGCCACCCGGCACGGACAGCGACGTGATGCGCCCCGCGTCGTCGTAGCCGAACGTCCGCGCCACGGTCGCCGCATCGGCGCCGGAACCTGTCTGCCCGGTGAGCTGGTTGAGGTCGTCGTAGGTGTAGGCGAGCTGTACTCCGCCGGGCAGCATGCTCGTCGTGAGCCTGCCGGCGGTGTCGTAGACGGCGGTGAACGTGCGGTCCGCCGCGTTGGGGTAGGCGGTGGTGGCGGGCTCGATCTGCGATTCGGGCAGGCCCCAGGTGTTGTAGGTGGTCCAGAACTGGTTGTTGCGTCCGTCGGTGAACCGGGTGGGACTGCCCGACGCGTCGTAGCCGAACGAGGTGGTGATCGACGTCGTGCCGGTGACCGGCTGTACCTCGCTGGTGACGTTGCCGACGGCGTCGTAGACCAGGGTGGTGGTGGTGCCGCGGCCGTCCTTGAACGAGGTGGGGTTGCCGTTGTTGTCGTAGCCCCGTATCTGCATCGTCAGCACGTTGTAGTTGTTGTCGAACTGCCGGACACGGGTGACTCGGCCGGCACCGTCGTACAGCATGTCGGTTGCGGTGTTGTCCGCGTTGGTGACGATGATCGGCTGGCCGAGCCCGTTGTAGGTGGTCTTGGTGATGTTGCCGGCGCCGTCCTTGGACGTCACCGGTTCACCGACGTTGTTGTACGTCGTCTCGGTCGTCACGCCGTCCGGTGAGGTGATCTTCCGCAGCCACGGCCCCGCCGCCGGCTGGTTGCCGTAGACGCCGGTGCCGTAGTCGTAGGTGGTGGTGTTGGCCACCGACGTGGGCTGGCGCACGATCTGCGTGCTCGTCAACTTCCGCCCGAGATAGTCGTAGGTGGCGGTTGTCTTCGCGCCGGTCGGGTCGACCGCCTCCAGCAGGTCGCCGACTTTGTCGTAGACCGCTGTCGACGACTTGCCGGTCGGGCCGGTCACCTTGGTCGTGTTGCCGAACGAGTCGTACTCGTACGACGTGGTCTTGCCCCGCGGGTCGGTCGTGGAGGTGACCTGCCCCAGCTTGTCGTACACCGTCGTGCTGTTCGCCCCGACGATGGCTGTGCCACCCGGGGGTGTGTAGTCGGGCAGGATGACTGTGACCGGTCGGCCTGCGGCGTCGACCCGGATCTGTGTGACCCGGCCGAGTGGGTCCTGCTGCTCGACGACGTCGCCAAAGGTGTTGTAGCCGCGCAGTGACGTCGGCCGCACCGCCAACGCGGTACTGCCGAACGTTTCGGTCGTCACGCTGGGCGCCATGGTTTTGACCAGCCGGTCGACCTCGTCGTAAACGAAGTTGGTGGTGTTGCCGTTGGGATCCATCGTCGCGGTCGTCAGGCCGCGGTTGTCCACGGTGTGGTTGGTGGTCAGCTGGCCGGTGCTGGCGGTGGCGTCGGTGGTGCGGCCGTTGCCGCCGGCCCACAGGGTCGCCACGTCGGCTGCGGAGAGGGCGCGCTGGTAGACCTGCACGTTGTCGATCGAGCCGTTGAACTGGTTGACGCCGCCGTTGTTGTACCGCACCCCACCGATACCGAACGATCCGGTCGAGGCGAACGGCGTGGGATTGGTGCCGTCCGTACCGCGGACGTTGTTGACGTACAGGGCCATGCCCTTGGTGTTGGCGTCGAACACCCCGACCAGATGCACCCACGTGTTCGCCGCCAGGGCGTTGCTCGACGTGGCCGCAGGGTACGCGGAAGCGCTGGCCGAGTCCGACGACGGTGAGATGAACGCCCACTTGTTCAGCGCGCCGCTGTACTGCAGGTAGAACGCCGCGGAGTTCTCCGCGCCCTGCCCGAGCGCTGTCTGGAATCCGGTCAGACTGCTGGCCTTGACCCAGGCCGACACCGAGTAGGACTGGGTGGTGTTGAGGATGTTGAAGGCGTCCAGCATGCCGGTGGTGAAGGTGCCGTTGCCGCCGCCGAGGGTGACGCCGTCGTCGCCGGTCGCGTGGTGTTGCGAGGTCGACGAGTCGCTCGCCCAGATGGTTTGCCCCGGCTGGCTGGTCTCGTCGAGCTTCCACCAGCCGACTGGACGTGACGCGGCCTGGGTGCTGGTGCTCTCTGAGAGGACCCGGCCCATCGGGTCATAGGTGTATTCGCGGGTCTGCAGGACCGTGGAGGTGCCTCCACCGGCGGCGGCGACACTGTCGCGGATGCCGATGACTCGGTCGTCGGCGTCATACACGTAGTTCGTCGACCTGTTGACCTCACCGACATTCGTCGACGACGACTGCATCCGGCCGACCGCGTCGAACGTGAAGTCCGTGTGCGTGGCACCGTTGTTCTCGTCGCGCGACAGCAGGTTGCCGGCCTTGTCGTAGGCGTTCTCCTCGAGAACGTAGGTCTTCACACCATCGGTGCGGGTGACCTTCTTGACCTTGCCGTTGTTGTAGTACGTGTATTTCGTCGTCCAGTTCATCGCGTCGGTCTGCGACGCGAGCAAGCCGTCCTTGTAGTAGGCGTTGAACACCACCTGATGGCTGACGCCGTCCTTGCCGGTGATGCTGGCGGTCAGCAGGCGGCCTTCGGCGTCGAACGTGTGGGCGACGGTGCGGAGTACGTCGGCGGCGGGGCAGGGGGTGGACGGCGCCGGGCTGCTGTCACACTCGACGATCTTGTTCTGTTGGCCGTAGGCGTCGTAGGAGAAGAGCGAGACCGCGCCGGTCGGGTCGACGGTCTTCACCAACTGGCCATAGGCGTTGTAGTCGTTGGTGATCGCGCGTGGCGCGTCGCCCCCGGTGGTATCGGTGACGGTCCGTGAGATGACGTTGCCGTCCGCGTCGTAGACGTCGACGGTCTTCGCGGTATGCACCGCACTGGTCACCGCGTCGGTGGTCGCAGGCTCGGTCGTCTCGACCAACTGGCCGTCACTGTCGTACCGGTAGGTGGTGACCTGCCCGGCCGGATAGGCGGTGGAGATGACCTTCTTCTCGGTGACGCGGCCCAGCCCGTCATACTTGAACTCGGTCACCAGCCCGGCCGGGTCCGTGATCCGCACGGCGTCACCGGCCGAGTTGTACTCGGTCTTCTGCTGCTTGCCGCCGGCCGAGATGACGGTCACCGGCAACCCCGGCGGGGTGACCCCACCACCCACAGCGGCGGTGCTGCTCGTCGTGTAGGTCGTCGCCGTGGTGCGCCCGATGGTGAATCCGGGCACGGGCGGTGACGTCACCTTCAGGCGGTTGCCGGACGAGTCGTATTCGAGTTTCGTGCTGCGGTTCTGCCACAGATCGAGCGACGAACTCGGCGGCGTGATTTCGATGAGCTGGTCGTTGCGCGGGTCCGGAGTGAGCACCGCCGGTGCGGGATCCGGCCAGTACTTGTAGTACGTGGTCTCGCAGTTGTCGCCGACCTCGCCGCCGTAGTGCCCGCAGGTGGTCGTGCGGATGGTGTTGCCGCGTGCGTCCTTGCCGGTCTCGGTCTTCTGTCCCAGTGGGTCGTACACCACCGAGACGAAGCCGCCGACGTCGTAGCCGTACGTCGTGGTGTTGCCGAGCACATCGACGTCGGCGACGAGCCGGTTGCCGTTGAGGGTGTCGAACATCTTCTTGGCGACGTTGTTGCCCGGGTCGGTGATGGCCACCGTCGTGACCGGGGTCAGTACCGGACCGGTCTCTGCCGGTGACAGCGAGCTGCGCGACGCCTTGTAGTGCGCGTCGACCTGTGCCTGCGACAGCGCGGTGTTGTAGTAGGCGAATTCGGCGATGTTGCCCTTGAAGTAGCTGACGTCCTGCGTCGTGCCCGGCCAGCTCTTCGTCGTGCCCGCGCCGACGTACGAATAGTCGGTGAACAGCGACTGCTGATCACCGGTGTTCGTGCCGACGGGCACGTTGTCCAAGTACATCGTCTGCGTGCTCGTGGCCGTCGTGTCGTATGTGCCGACCAGCACCACGTGGTGCCACTTGCCGTCGTTCACGGGGCTGGTGGAGGTGATCGGTCCGGCGCCGCTGCCGGTCCAGTAGCTGCCGCGCAGCTTCCCGTCACCGCCCACGTATAGGGCAGGCACCCAGGACTGGACGTTCGTCGCGCCGAGCGGCTGATCCTGGTAGCCGTAGAGCACACCACTGGCCGTATGACCGGCCGGGATCTTGAACCACATCTCGACGGACTGGGGACCTGCGCCAGGCGCGAACTCGAACCCCTCCTTCATCTTCACGTACGAAGAGGTGCCGTTGAAGATGCCGCCGTAGGAGTCGCTGAACGGGCTGGTGGTGTTCGGTTGCGTGGTGTCGAACGCGACGTTGTTGTAGAGGGCTGTCGTGCCGATCACCTGGTTCGACGGTGAGATCGGCGCGCTGATGTCGTTGAACCGGTAGTAGTCGCGTGGCTGGGAGCCGAGCACGGACGAGACGTAGACCTGGCTGGAGCCGTAGTTGGCCGGCGCTCCGATCTTCCAGACCCCGCCGTTCTCGTCGGTGACCTGGTTGACCCGGCCGGAGACGGTGTCGTAGCCGACGACGGCACGGACCCGGCCGGCATTGCTGGTCACCTTCGTCATCGCCTGCGTCGGGTTCTTACCCGAGGTGTACAGGGCGGAGACGTCGTTGGCGGTGAGGGGCTTGTTGTAGTAAGCGGCGTCGGCGATGGAACCGTTGAAGAACGTCGCGGTGGCCGTGGTGTTGGTCTGGCCGGGCCAGCCGCCGCCGAGGAACCCGGCGCCGAGGTACAGGTTGGACTGGCCGGTGTTGTGCAGCACGATCGTGCCGGACAGCGTGCCGACGAGTTGCCCGTCGAGATACATCCGCTGGTTGCCGCCGTTGCCGGACAGCGCGACGTGGTGCCACTGGTTGTCCGTGACCGGATTGGCGGTGGTGATCGCGGCCGTGGGGGTGCCCATCCAGAACTGACCGCGCAGCTTGCCGGTGTTGTCGATGTACAGGACCGGGTTGTAGTTGCCGGGAGTCGTCGCGCCCTGGGTGACCAAGTCCTTCTGGTTGGAGAACAGCACCCCGCTGGGTGTGGCGGTCTTGAACCACAGGCTGACCGACTGGTACGAGCTCTCCGTCGCCAGCTTCACCGGCAGCTTCACCGACGAGCTGGTGCCGTTGAACGACGCCGACGTCGATGTCGAGTTCGGCAGTGCGGCGCCGCCACCGAGGGTGACATTGCTGTAGATACCGTTGTCAGTGCCGTCGTTGGACAGCACACCACTCTTCGCCTGGGTCTGCCCGGTGGCATCGTTGAGGCGCCAGAACGAGTACGGGCCGGTGTTGAGCACCGTCCCGTTGTGCTGGTTGACCGTCTGATACTCGTAGAGGGCACAGTCGGTGGTGGTGCCAGGCGGGCAGACCTTGGTGAGCTTGTCCCCGGTATAGCTGTAGGTCCACGTCAGCGTGCTGCTGGGCACCGCCGGGTTGGTCGGGTCGGTGGTCACCGACCCGACGTGCGCGGCCGTGGCGCCGGCCGGGGTCGACCAGGACAGGTTCAGCGTGCGGTTCGAGGTCAGGGACTTGATCTGGTCGACCTGGCCGCTGGTGTTGTATCGCAGGGTCAGTGCCCGGCCGTTGGAGTCGGTGATCTTCGTCAGGCCGAACGTGCCGGAGCCGACGACGGTCTGGGTGAACTCGTAGGTGGTGGTGTCCTTGTCGGTCAGCGAGTAGCCACCGGTGATCGGCTTGAAGATGGAGTACCGGCCCGGCGGCGGCGACCAGTTGCCGTCGTTGTTGCGGCCGAACGTCACCTCCTGGCCGTTGGGGTAGCGCACCACGGCCGTCTGCAGCGCACCGTCGGCGTCCTTGCCTTCACGGACCTGCATGTCGGGCAGCGCCGACCAGCCCTGCCCGAACGCGGAGGTACGGACGTCGAGGCTGTTGTATTCCCGGGCGATCGACAACGCCGGACCCACCGTCGCCACCTGCGCGTCGACATCACTCGTGGTGTAGTTCCCCACCGAGCCCTCGAAGCCCTTGCCGCCGTTCTGCGCCAGCGATGAACTCACCAACTGCTGCGGCACGGCGGTGGAGAACACGTACGGCACCGGGTTGGTCGGGCCGATCGACGAGCGGTCGTCGACCTGCACCATGTACATGTAGGTCTTGCCCCACTGCAGCGTGCCCGCCGGCGGCTTCCAGTAGCCGTCGGTCCAGCCCGACGACGCGAACTGCGTGCCCTGATCGTTGTAAAGCAGGAAGTTGTACCGCAGGCCGCGGTTGGGGTAGTTGTCCGGGTCGCTGCCCTTCGCCGCGAACTCCGGCGTCAGCGTGTTCACCGTCGTGTTGTTCGCCGGATAGCGGGCGTCCAGCTGCGGCGGGGTGTTCGCCGCGTAGTTGACCTCGATGAAGGGGTCACACTCGGTGTTGCCGAAGTAGCTCGGGCAGATCAGGCTGGTGTCCGACGACGTGAACCGCTTCCACGCCGCCGTGTCGGCCTCGTCCGCGGTCAACGCGAACCCGAAGATCGTGCCCGGATAGCTGGCCCAGTCGACCATGTACTGGGTGTTGAGCCACGGCGTCGACCACACGCCCCGGTTGCGTACCTGCCCCGAGTTCGTGCACGCCTGCGAACTGCTCGGCGAGTCCGTCGCGATCAGCTTGTTCGTGTCGTAGCCGGGCATGTTGTTCCACGTCACCGACGATGCGTTCCACGTGTTGGAACCCGTCGAAGTTGATGAACGTCCGCGCCTTCTCCGTACCGTTGTGCGACCCCACCGCCAGCGTCGGCTCGGTGTTGCGGGTCCCGGTCGGGGCGGTGCTGATGGCGTAGGTGTCGTACTGCGTCACCACACGGGTCTGCGGGTCGAGAATGACCGGGAACTGCCGCTTCGGGTCCCGCAGCCAGGCCCCGTCGACGCTCACCTTCAGCGCCGGGCCGCCACCGGCCTGGATCAGCTCGTACTTGACGCCGTAGGAGATCTCACCGGCGCCGGCGTGGCTGTTGGAGGCGTCCTCCATGAACCCGACCGGCATCGTCGAGGCCACCGTCCCCTTGGCGGTGACGAACTCCACCTCACCGAAGCCGTTCAACCGCGGCGTCAAACCCTTGAGCTTCAGCGGGTACACGTACTCGGTCGGCACCTCCGCCGAGCGCAGCACCAGGTTCTCCTTGACCCCGGACGCCTTTGCCCCCAGTTCCAGGTCCACGTCCGGGAACACGTTGCGGTACCGCGCGACCGACCGGTCCACCGATGCCTTGATCAGTGACGCGTCCTGCAGCGTGTAGGCCAGCTCCACACCAGGCTCGAGCGTCATGCGGACCAGGTCCTCGTCCACCGCCGCCGTCTGGCCGCCGGAAACGGTGGGGATCTCCGCGCCGTCGGCGTCGACCTTCTTCGCCGTCCCCGGCGCGAAACTGACCTTGAACGCGTTCGCGGTCGTCTCCAACCGGCGCCCAGCACCGGCCTTGAGCTGGCTGTCGATCGGCTGCCACGAACCGTCGGCCGCCTTGAAGTTCACCGGGTTCTTGTAGACCCTCCGCGTGTATGTGCCATCCGCGTTTTCGAACACGTCGGTCTTCGCATCGCTCAACGGCGCCTTGCGTTTGCTCGTCGCCGCATCGAAACCCTTCCGCGCCGACCCGGTCGACTTGTTCTTCACCTCAGGCGTGAACGGCCGATAGCGGTCCAACTCACCCTTGGCCTTCGCCACCGGCTACCGTCGTCCAGCAACCTCGGCGACGCGACGTAGTGCCCGTCGACCCCCTTGCCGCGCTGCTGCTGCGGCACTTTCGGGTCTTCCTTCGCCCACGACGGCGCCGCCGACAACCAGCCACGAAGCCACGACCAGCCCACCAGACCCCGCCCCGACGGCACCAGCGCCGCCGGCAGCCCCAGGCTGAGCACCATCGCCATCACCATGACGACGCTCACCCGGCGACCCACCCGGCCAGCGGATCGACCAGCAGACGAACCGACAGCAGGCACAGTTCGACGACCGCGCACGGCCAGCCTCCCCCGTGAAGCCGATGTTGCGAACCAAGGCGCGAGCAGTCTGCGGTGCGTCACGACCCGAGCACAAGATGTTCTTGAATATCGGTGACCTTGATGCTCCGATGTCCCGTTTGGCGCTTTCGCGATCTTTAGCGAAGGGGCTATCGGAGATCGACGAAGCACGCTATCTTCGTGCCGCGAGCTACACCCGGACGGGGAGGTGAGGCTGTGTTGCGCTGGTTGACCACGGCACGTGCCGCCGTGCGCGCATGGCCCCGGCGGCAGCAGATCATCGCCGGCTCCGCCACATTCGCCGTGCTGGCAGTGCTGGCCACGTGGCTGCTGTGGCCGCAGGACCCACCACCCCCGGCCCCACGTGAACGGCAGTACAAGGCGACCACCGCCTGCCTGCTCACCGACGACCAGGACCTGACCGCAGAACCCGCCCGCACCGCCTGGGCCGGCATGCAGGACGCCTCCGTGCAGACCCTCGTCAAGGTCCAGCACCTGGCCATCACCGGACCGCAGACCACCGCCAACGGCCTGACCTACTACAACACCCTCGGCGTGCAGAAATGCACCGTCATCATCGCCGCCGGACCCGTCCCGGTCGCAGCCATGACCGAAGGCATCACCGCCTTTCCCGGCATCAAGCACTACGCCGTCGGCGGCAACACCAACGGCAAACCCATCACCACCATCGACACCACATCCACCGACACCATCAAGACCGGCGCACGGGCCGCCGTCACCGCCGCCGGCTGACCGACGCAATGCGGGCCGGGATCCACGGCGGAAATCGGCTGACGCGCACGGAACGGCGGGATAGGTTCGCGGCGTGGAACTGGTGCGGCGGGCAGGTGCGGACGATGCGGAGGAACTGGTCCGGCTGCGGGCGGTGATGCTGGCCTCGATCATCGGGGAGAGACCGAAGCCGGGCGAATGGGTGGCGCGGGCCGCCGAGTCGCTGCGGCGGCGCCTGCCGGAGCCGGACGCGCGCATCGCGGCGTTTGTGGTGGACGATCCGGACGGCGGGCTGGCCGCCTGCGCGGTCGGCGTCGTCGAGGAGCGCCTCGCGGGTCCGGACAGCCCGAGCGGGCTGAACGGCTACGTCTTCAACGTGGTGACCGACCCGCGGTGGCGGCGCCGCGGCTTCAGCCGCGCCTGCATGACGGCGCTCATCGCGTGGTTCGCGGACCACGGCGTGCGGCTGGTCGACCTCCGTGCCTCCGACGAGGGCCTGCCGCTCTACACGAAGCTGGGCTTCGAGCTCCAGCACGGCCCGGCGATGCGCCTGCGGCTGCCCTGAGCTCAGCGCTCCAGCGTCATGTAGGTGCCGGCGTGATAGACCAGCGGCGCCGCCGACTCGTCGTCGTGGTGGGTCGCGGACACCGGCGACGCGATCACGATCATGTGGTCGCCGGCCTCGACGAGCTTGGCGGCCTTGCAGATGAGCACGGCCAGCACGCCGTCGAGCAGGGGGACGCCGGCCGGGTCCTCGTGCCACGAGCCGCCGCGCTTGCTGTGCTCGGCGAAGCGGTCGATCCCCGGGGTGGCGAAGATCCGGGCCACCTGTTCCTGGTCGTCGGTGAGGACGTGCACCGCCACCAGGCCGGCGGCTTCGACGGACGGCCAGACGGAGGCCGCCCTGGCCACGCTGAACGACACGAGCGGCGGATCGAGCGACACCGAGGTGAACGAGGTCGCCGTGAAGCCGACCGGACCCGGCACGGTGACGACGACCACGGCGGAGGCATGCCGGCGCAGCACCCGGCGGAAGAGGCCGGAGTCCATGGCGTCGGCGGTCACGGGCCCAACCCTACCCACGGGTCAACCGGTCTCACCCCACAGCCGGAGGCGGGCCATGCCGCCGTCCGGGAAGACGTCGAGGCGCACGTATGTCGCCGGGCGGGTCGCGTCGAGGCGGAAGCGATGGCGGGTGTCGGGCTGGAGCCGGGTGCGCGGAAGCAGGTCGAACCAGGCCGCCGGGTCCGCGGGGTCGGTGGTGCCGCGCAGCTGTGCCTCGCCCGGCGCGTTGCCCTTGAAGTGGGTGGTGTCGAGCTCTGCCAGCCGCACCCGGCCGGCGGCGGCGAGCCGCACGAGCACCCAGTCGTTGCCGTCGTCGCGGCGCCGCGCGGTCTCCCAGCCCTCCCCCATGATGCGGGCCTGGCCGGGCAGGATGAGGTTGTTCGGCGAGCCGTAGAACTTGTCGCTGCAGTCGACGACGAGCCCGCCCAGCTCCAGGGCGGCCAGGTCGACGGTCATGCCGTGCAGGAGCGCGGGGTCGGGAACGACCGTGCCGTGGACCCGCAGCCGGGCCACCCCGCCGTCGGGGAAGATGTTGAGCCGCACGTGTGTCACGCGGCCGGAGGGGGCGACCTCGAAGAGGTTCCGCGTGTCACCCCGCACGGGCGACTTCGGCACCAGCGGGCGCCACTCGGCCGCGGCCAGGTCCTCGGGCGACGGGTAGCCGTCCACCGCGCAGCCGTCCACGGAGACGTGCGGCGGGTAGTTGCCGGTGAAGTGCGCGGTGTCGACGACCACGCCGTGGACGACGCCGGGGGCGCCGAGCCGGACGACCGCCCAGTCGTAGCCCGGGGTCCTGCGGCGCCGGGTCTCCCAGCCGTCGTAGACCTTGCCCTTCGGCCCGTACGTCCACGTCTCGAACGTCGACGGCTCGGGGTTGACCAGGTTGTCGCGGGCGGCGAAGAACTCGTCGTTGGCGTCGACGACCCCGCCGCCGAGCACCCGTGACGCCAGGTCCGGCAGCTCCGTGAACGTCATGCGTCCTCCTCCCGCCGCAGGAACCTCCCCCGTGGAGTCTCCCCCGCCGGGACACCCCGCAGCCAGGTGGTGTGCACCACGCCGGACAGCTCCGCCGACGCGTACGGCGTCACCGGGTGGCGGTGGTGGAGCGCGGCGGGGTCGACGACAAACGACCCGTCCGGGTCGAACGCCACCAGGTCCGCGTCGGCGCCGACCGCGATCCGGCCCTTCCGCCGCAGCCCCACCAGGTCGGCCGGGCCGGTCGCCATCCACCGCACCACGTCGGCCAGGCCGAACCCGCGCCGCCGGGCGGCGGTCCACACCGCGCTCAGCCCGAGCTGCAGCGACGCGATCCCGCCCCACGCCGCCGCGAAGTCCCCGGTGTCCCGGCGTTTCAGGGAAGGTGTACTGGGTGAGTGGTCGGACACCACGATCGTGATGGTCCCGTCGGCGAGCCCGCCCCACAGCTCGTCCTGGTTGCCGGCGTCGCGGATGGGTGGGCAGCATTTGAACTCGGTCGCCCCGTCGGGGACGGACAGCCCGTCGAGCGTCAGGTAGTGGGGACACGTCTCGGCGGTCACCCGCACCCCGTCCGCCTGTGCCCGCCGCAGCACGGGCAGTGCACCCGCCGCCGACAGGTGCAGGATGTGGACGCGGGCGCCGGTGGCGGCGGCGACCGACAGCGCGGTGCCGACCGCCGACACCTCGGCGGCCACCGGCCGGGAGGCGAGGAAGTCGGCGTAGGAGCGCGACGGCACCGCCGGCAGCAGCGCGGCCGGGTCCTCGGCGTGCACGACGAAGAGCGCGTCGACCGCCGCGAACGCCTCGGCGAGCCCGGCCCGGTCCAGCGGCGGGAACTCGGGCACGCCCGAGTCGACGAGGAAGCTCTTGAACCCGAACACCCCGGCGTCGTGCAGGGCCGGCAGGTCGGCGGCGTTGCCGGGGACGGCGCCGCCCCAGAACCCGACGTCGACGAAGCACTGCCCCTCGGCGGCGGCCTGCTTCTCGCGGAGCGCGGCGACGGACGTGGTCGGCGGTAGGGAGTTCAGCGGCATGTCCACGACGGACGTCACGCCCCCGGCGGCGGCCGCCCGGGTCGCGGTGGCGAAGCCCTCCCACTCGGTGCGGCCCGGCTCGTTGACGTGCACGTGGGTGTCGACGAGCCCGGGCAGCAGGGCCAGGTCGCCGAGGTCGGTGTCGAAGTCCGCGTCGTGGTCGCCGACGGCCGCGATCCGCCCGCCGGCGACGGTGACGGTCGCCGGCCGGGGACCGCCGGGGAGGTACACCTGCCGCGACCGCAGCGTGAATGTCACAGCGCCTCCAGTTCCTCCACGGAATGACGGACGTCGCCGCGGGTCAGCGCGCCGCAGTACATGCCCCGCAGGAGGAACCGGGCGATGGCGCGGGCGGTGGCCGGCTCGTCGAGCGTGCCGGTCGCCCGCCGGGCCAGGTAGTCGTGGAGGCGGCGCCGGGCCTGGGGCAGCCCGTCGAGGAAGAACTGGTAGGTCGCCGCGTAGCGGGTCACGAGCTGCGCGGGGTGCAGGTCCCAGCCCTGGTGGATGCCGCGTTCCAGGCTGCGCCGGACGAGCCGGGCGTGCAGCTCCCACGCCGCGTGCACCTCGGCGGAGGAGCCGACCGGCAGGACGTTGGTGGAGCCGTCGCTGACCTGCACACCGGTGCCGGCGACCGCGACCTGCATGACGGACTTGGCGTGGTCGGCGGCCGGGTGCTCCATCGACTGGTAGTCGGGCGCGACGCCGAGTGCGGTGCTGTAGTCGTAGGTGCCGTAGTGGAAGCCGGCGAGCCGGCCGTGGGCACGCACGATCATCTCCGGCAGCGGGCACCGGCCGTCGGCGCCGAGCACCGCCTGCGGGGTCTCGACCTGCAGCTCGAAGCGCAGCGAGCCCTCGGCCAGGCCGTGCGCGTGCTCCAGCTGCCGGCACAGCAGCACGGCGGCGTCGGCGTGCGCGGCCGACGTCGCCTTCGGGATCGTGATGACGAACCCGGGCGGCGGCGGGCCCAGCGCGGTCAGGAACAGGTCGACGGTGCGCGCCGCCCGCACCACCGTGGCCGGCTCGAGGCTCTTGCAGCGCAGGCCGAAGAAGGGCGGCGGGCCGGACCGCAGCACCGTGCCGGCGGCGGTGGCGTGGTGGTCCTCCTCGTCGTCGGGGCGGCGGCCGTAGCCGTCCTCGAAGTCGACCCGGAGGTCCTCGATCGGCTCGGTGACGAGCTTGGCCAGCACCAGCTCCATCGTGGACGCCGGGAATGCGGGTGGCGGCCCGTGGTCCCGCACCGCGATCCGGGCGGTCGTGGCCCAGTCGCCGACGGTGCCGCCGCCGAACCGGTCCGCGGGCACGTAGGCGGTGTGCACCGGTTGCCGTACCACCGGCTCGTCCGTCTGCCCCGGCAGCAGCAGTCGGTCGAGGTGCTCGGCGCGGGCCCGCAGCTCCTCGAGGTCCCGCTCGGACAGGGCCATCTCAGGTCCCGGTCAGGTGCTCGGGCCGGACCGGCACCCGGCGCAGCGGCAGGCCGGTCGCGGCGCGGATCGCGGCGACGATCGCCGGGGTCGAGGAGATGGTCGGCGGCTCGCCGATGCCGCGCAGCCCGTAGGGCGCCTCGGGATCACCGAGCTCGAGGACGTCGATGCGCATCGGCGGCACGTCGAGGATGGTCGGGATCAGGTAGTCGGTGAACGACGGGTTGCGGATCAGGCCGTCGACGACCTGGATCTCCTCCATGACGGCGAGCCCGAGCCCCTGCGCGGTCCCGCCGGCGATCTGGCCCCGCACCGACTGGGGGTGCAGTGCCCGGCCGACGTCCTGCGCGGTGGCGATCTCGACGACCCGCACGAGGCCCAGCTCGACGTCGACGTCGACGGTGGCCCGGTGGGCGGCGAACGCGTACTGCACGTGGGCGTCGCCCTGCCCGGTGCGCGGATCGAGCGGGAACGTCGGCCGGTGCCGCCACTCGACGGTCTGCTCGATCGACTCGTCGCCGAGCACGTCGACGAGGTCCGCGACGACCTGCCCGTCCGGGTCGGTGAGCCGGCCGCCGGTGAGGACGAGGTCGGCGCGGCCGGCACGGCGCAGGACCTCGGCGCGGACGGCCTCGCAGGCGGCCTTGACCGCGCCGCCGGTGACGTACGTCTGCCGCGACGCCGACGACGACCCGGCGCTGCCGATGGAGGTGTCGGCGGTCGCCACCGTCACCTGTTCGACGCCGAGCTCGGTCCGCGCGATCTGCGCCTGGACGGTGACGAGCCCCTGCCCGACCTCGGCGGCGGCGGTGTGCACGACGACCGCCGGCTCGCCGCCGACGACCTCCAGCCGGACCCGCGCCGTCGAGTAGTCGTCGAACCCCTCGGAGAAGCCGACGTTCTTGATGCCGATGCCGTAGCCCACGCCGCGCCGCACACCCTCGCCGTGGGTGGTGTTGGCGACGCCGCCGGGCAGCTCGCGCGGGTCGGGGAGGTCAAGCGTCGACCGGCCCAGGGCGGCGCGGTCGCGAGCGGTGACGGGCGGCAGGTCGCGGACCCGGCGCAACAGCTCGGCGACCGGGGCCGGGCCCTCGACGACCTGCCCGGTCGGCATCGTGTCGCCCGGTTCCATCGCGTTGCGGACGCGCAGCTCGACCGGGTCGAGGCCGAGCGCCTCGGCGAGCCTGTCCATCTGCGACTCGTAGGCGAAGCACGCCTGCACCGCGCCGAACCCGCGCATCGCGCCGCACGGCGGGTTGTTGGTGTAGACGGCGTAGCCGTCCACGGTCACGCTGGGCACCCGGTACGGGCCGACGCCGAGCGTGGTGGCGTTGGCGACGACCGCCGTCGACGTGGACGCGTACGCACCGCCGTCGAGCACCACACGGGCCTTGACGTAGACCAGCTTCCCGTCCTCGTCGGCGCCGTGCTCGTACCACATCCGGGCGGGATGCCGGTGGACGTGGCCGTAGAACGACTCCTCGCGCGAGTACACCATCTTGACCGGGCGCCCGGTGTGCAGCGCGAGCATGCACGCGTGGACCTGCATCGAGACGTCCTCACGCCCGCCGAACGCGCCGCCGACCCCGGCGAGGCTGAGGCGGACCTTGCCGGGCGGCAGGCCGAGGCAGTCGACGACCTGGGCGAGGTCGCCGTGCAGCCACTGGGTGGCGATGAACAGGTCGACGCCGCCGTCCTCGGCGGGGATCGCGAGGCCGGACTCGGGACCGAGGAACGCCTGGTCCTGCATGCCGACCTCGTACTCGCCGGTGACCACGACCGGTGCCGTGACGTCCTGGTCGCCCTTGCGGATCGGCACGTGCCGCAGCAGGTTTCCGGACTCGTGCACCTTGTCGGAGGACGGGTCGAGGGCGGCGACGCTGTCCACGACGGGCGGCAGCACCTCGTAGTCGACGGTGATGCGGGCCGCCGCCCGCCGCGCGGTCTCCGGATGGTCCGCGGCGACGACGGCGACCGGCTCCCCGGCGTAGCGCACCTCCCCGATCGCCAGGACCGGCTGGTCTCGGTGCTCGAGCCCGTAGCGCTTGTCGCCGGGCACGTCGTCGGCCGTGAGCACGGCGTGGACACCGGGGGTGGCGAGCGCCCCGGTGAGGTCGATGCCCCGGATGCGGGCCCGCGGGTGCGGGCTGCGCAGCGTGGCGCCCCACAGCATCCGGTCGGCCCAGAGGTCCGACGAGAACGCGAACTCGCCGGTGACCTTGAGCGTCCCGTCCGGCCGTTGCGGCGAGGTCCCGATCCCCGCAGTGGTCCCCGTGCCGACGGCCGTGGTGGTCATCGTGCCTCCCGCAGGCTCCGTGCGGCCCGCGACAGGGCCGCCGCCAACGCCGGCTCGTCGACCGTGGACATCACGCCGTCCTGGACCACGGCCCTGCCGCCGACCAGGAGCAGCCGCAGCGGGGCCGGCGGGCCGAAGACCAGGGCCGCGACGGGGTCCTCGATGCCGGCGTGGCCCAGGCCGTCGAGGCTCCACAGTGCGATGTCGGCCAGTTTGCCGGGCTCCAGCGACCCCAGCTCGTCGTCGCGACCGAGGCAGCGCGCCCCGCCGATCGTGCCCAGCGCCAGGGACTCGCGGGCGGTCAGCGCTGCCGGGCCGCCGCGCAGCCGGGCCGAGTACAGCGCCTGGCGCAGCTCGCTGCCGAGTTGCCCGGCCTCCTGCGACGCCGCGCCGTCGACACCGAGACCGACCGGCACCCGCGCGTCGAGCAGGTCCCGGACGGGGGCGATGCCGGCGCCGAGCCGGCCGTTGGAGCTCGGGCAGTGCGCGACCCCGGTGCCGGACGCGCCGAGCTTGGCGATCGCGGACGCATCGAGGTGTACGGCATGGGCCAGCCAGACGTCGCCGCCGAGCCAGCCGAGGGACTCCGCGTACTCGACGGGGGTGCAGTTGTGGACCTCCCGGCAGTACGCCTCCTCCTCGACCGTCTCCGCGAGGTGGGTGTGCAGGCGTACCCCCTCGGCGCGGGCGAGGCCGGCCGCCTCGCGCATCAGCCGTGGGGTGACGGAGAACGGGCTGCACGGCGCGACCGCGATCCGCACCATCGCGCCCGGCGACGGGTCGTGGAAGCGGTCGATCGCCTCCTTCGTCGCGGCGAGCGCGGCGTCGGTGTCCTCGACCACCGAGTCCGGCGGCAGGCCGCCGTCCTTGACGGACAGGTCCATCGAGCCGCGGCACGGGTGGAACCGCAGGCCGACCGCGGTGGCCGCGTCGATCTCGGCGGCCAGGAGGTCGCCGCCCTGCCTCGGGAAGACGTAGTGGTGGTCGGTGCTGGTCGTGCAGCCCGACAGCGCCAGCTGGGCCAGGCCGGCGGAAGCGGCGGCGTGCACGATCCCGGCGTCGAGGCGGGCCCAGATCGGATACAGCTCGGTGAGCCAGCCGAACAGGATCTCCTGCTGGGCGCGGCCGCGGGTAGCCCACTGGTACAGGTGGTGGTGGGTGTTCACGAGGCCGGGGGTGGCGAGGCAGCCGGTGCCGTCGACGCGGGTGACGCCGCCGGTGTCGCCGGCGTAGGCGCCGGGCCCGACCGCCACGATCCGGTCGCCGGACACCACGATGTGGCCGTCGGCGTACTCGGTGCCGGCACCGTCCACTGTGGCCACCGCGCAGTGCTCGATGACGATCATGACTCGGCGGCCAGGTTCACGGCGGCGACGATGTGCTCGTATCCGGTGCAGCGGCAGAGGTTCCCGGCGAGTGCCTCGCGGATGTCCGGCTCGCTCGGCCGCGGGTTGTGCGCCAGCAGGTCGTGCACCGCGACGACGAGGCCGGGCGTGCAGAATCCGCACTGGACGGCGCCGGCCTCGAGGAACGCCCGCTGCACCGGGTGCAGCGCGCCGGGGGCGGCGAGGCCCTCGACGGTGCGCACCGCCCGGCCCTCCGCCTGACCGGCCGCGACCAGGCAGGCGCAGACCGGAACGTCGTCGAGGTAGACCGTGCAGGAGCCGCACTCGCCCTGCTCGCAGGCGTTCTTGGCGCCCGGCAGGCCGAGCCGCTCCCGCAGCACGAAGAGCAGGCTCTCCCCTTCCCACACGTCGTCGGCCTGCAGCGGCTCGCCGTTGACGGTCACGTTCACCCGCATCGGTACGCCTCCCACGCCCAGCGCAGCGTCCGGCCGCCGAGGACGGCGAGGGCGTGCCGCCGGTAGGCCGCGCTGCCGCGCACGTCGTCGATCGGCCGGGCCGCCGCACCGACCAGCTCACCGAACCGGCGGACCGTCGTGTCGGGCAGCGGCTCCCGGCTGTCCCACGGCAGCTCGGCCGCGAACGCCTCGGCGTCGGCGGCGCGCAGCGGGGTGGGGCCGGCCGAGCCGATGCCGGTGCCGATCGCGCGATCGGACGGGTGCAGCGCCAGGGCGAACGAGCAGACCGCGATGACCATGGCGTTGCGGGTGCCGACCTTCGCGAACTGCTGCGGGCCGCCGGCCGCCGGGACGAGGAACGCGGCGATCAGCTCGTCGGGCGCGAGCGCGCTGCGTTTGTGCCCCTGGAAGAACTCCGCGATCGGGACGGTCCGCACGCCGCGGACCGACGCCACCTCGACCTCGGCGTGGCTCGCCAGCAGCGGCGGATGGGCGTCACCGGCGGGCGAGGCCGAGCCGAGGTTGCCGCCCACGGTGCCGCGGTTGCGGATCTGCGGCGACCCCACGGTGCGGGCCGCCATCGCCAGGCCGGGCAGCCGCCCGCCGAGCTCGTCGATGAGGCGGCGGTACGTGACGCCGGCACCGATGCGCAGGCGCTCCCCGCCGTGGTCCGTCCCGGTGCTCCAGTCGGTGAGCGCGCCGACGCGCGTCAGGTCGAGCAGCGCGGCCGGGCGGCGGCGGTCGAAGTTGAGCTCGACCATGACGTCGGTGCCGCCGGCGATCGGCAGGGCCTCGGGGTGCGCCGCCCTGGCCGCGAGGGCATCCTCCCAGGTGGACGGCCTCAGAAACTCCACACGACCTCCTCGGGGATCGCCACGCCGTCGCGGCGGACCGTTCCCTCGATCAGCCCGTACGGCCGGTCGGCGGCGTAGTAGACCTCGTTGGGATTGTCGAGCCCGAACGGCGCCAGGTCGACGAGGAAGTGGTGCTTGTTCGGCAGCGACAGCTTGACCTCGACCACGTCGGGGCAGCGCTCCAGCACCCGCGAGCCCATCGCGAAGAGGGTCTGCTGGAGCGCCAGGCTGTACGTGTCGGCGAACGCGTCCAGGAGTGCCTGCCTGGCGGTCGCGGAGTCCGCCGCGCCGCCGTGGCGCCAGGTGGCGTTCACCGACGTGGCGAGGATGCGGTCACGGGTCTCCGGCAGCGTGGTGTAGCGGTCCTTGACGTACCCGTGGAACTCCGAGTCGGTCGTCTTGAGCAGGACCAGGCCGGTGACGCCGGAGACGGTCCGGGTCCCGTACGGTCCGTGGTGAACGGTCGCGGTGCGGACCTCACCGCCGTCGCGGCGGAACGTGTGCGCGCCGTCGACGGGCAACCAGGGGTACTGCTCGACGGTGACCCGCGCCTCGTGGATGCTCGGCTGCCCGCCGACGAAGTGCTCGGCCAGGCGGGCGGCGAAGGTCTCGATGTCGGCGATGCCGTGCTCGCGCGCGAAGGCGTAGACGGTGTTCTTCTGCGTGTCGGTGGTCAGGACGCCGCTGTTGTCGCCGGTGAGGTGGCTGGCGGCCAGGTCGCCGCGCAGCGCGACGCTCACGTTGAGGTCGGTGAGCTCGTCACCGCCGGGACCGCGCACAACGCGCACGATCCGGGTCTCGGCCTTGCCGTACTGGTTCGGCCCGAGCGCGAAGGTCGGCAAAATCGGTTCAGCTCCCCCGGTAGGTCGAGTATCCGAACGGGCTCAGCAACAACGGCACGTGGTGGTGCCGGTCGTCGATGACGGTGAACGAGATGGCGACCTCGGGGAAGAAGGCGTCAGGGCCGTTATAGGCCGCGGTGTCGAAGACGAGCCGGTATCGCCCGGGGCCCGGCGCGTCGAACCGGAGCCGGCCGTCGGCATCGGTGTAGCCGGTGCCGACGGCCGCTCCGCCGGTCGTCTCCAGCCGGATCGGCACCCCGGCGGCGGGGATGCCGCGGGCCGTGTCCAGCACGTGGGTCGACAGGTTCACGCCGACACCAGCCGCTCCAGCCGCAACTCCACGATCTTGCGTAGCTCGCCCCGCACCACGGTCCGCTCGGTGTCGTCGTCGTTCCGGAGCCGCCCGCGGGCCGCGGCCAGGATCTCGTCGGCGGACTGGCCGCTGGCGAAGATCAGGAACAGATGGCCGAACCGCTCCTCGTAGGCCCGGTTGACCGCGGCGAGCTCCTGCGCGGCGCCCCGGACGCCGGCCTGCTCCTGTCGTGACCAGGCCGCCTCGGCGCTGTCGCCGGTGGGTCGCTGCCCGATGCGCGGGTGCGCGGCGAGCACCGACTCGAGATCAGGCCAGGTCAGGTCGTCGAAGGCGGCGACACCGGACACCACGAGGTCGGCCGGGGTGGGATAGGGCCGGCCCGCGGCGACCCGCGCCGCCCAGCCGGGCGACGCGCAGCAGGCGAGCAGGGCCTCCTCCGCGGCGGCGGGCGCCAACCCGTTGAACTGGTTGAGCATGGCCCCCCTTTCACTATCCCCGGCACCCTACTCCGGGGATGTTTCATGTCCAGCCCCAAAACTCCACTGGTTCGATCATCCAGTGCTGGTGCCCGAACACTCCGATTATTGCTGTTTTGCCCGACGCCACAACCGCTTGACCGCCACAACGGCGCGGCGGATTGTTGACGCGGCCAGCATCCGCACCGAGCACCTGGCACACGTCCCCTCGGCAGCGCCGCCCACCCGTCCACTATGGACAGCACCGGCACGGCGGGCGAGGTGGTCCGGCAGGCTGCCACCTGCGGAAAAGCGTGGCAGACTCGAACTCATGTCGGAGACATCACTGCGCCCGGCGGTCGAGGTCGTCGAGGTCTCCGGGCGTGTCCTGCGCATCGTCGACGGCCATCGCATCGCGCCCGGGGCGCAGGCCCGGCAGATCGGCCACGACCTGCCCGATCGTGGCGTCGACCTCACCGTCGGGCCCGATGGGTACGCCGCCCGGTGGGCCCGAAGCACCTTCAGCCTGCCCGGCTTCGCCAGGATGTTCGCCGGCGGCGCCGCAGGCGGTGCGCTGTTCCGGCTGCTCGGCCTGCCCGGCGCGGTGCTCGGCACGATCGTCGCCGTGGGCATCGCGCGCAGTGCCGGAGGGCCGAAGTCCACGACCGTGGTCGACCCGCAGGTGACGGTCCTCGAGGACGGGCCCGACCTGGTTCTGCACAGTGCCGACCTGCCGGCTCTGGTCTTCGCCGTCATGGAGCTGACCGGGACGGAGGGGCCGGTCACCGTCAGCCCGGCCGCCGCGCCCGGGCAGAAGGCGCTGCCCGGCGGGAGCGAGCGGGTGCGGCTCGACGACGTGGGCGGCCTCGACGAGGTCGTCACCCAGTTCCGCGACGTCGCCGTCTCGTTCCGTCATCCCGAGGTGATGGCCCGCTGGGGCGCCACCCGGCCACAGGGCATCCTGCTCTACGGCCCGCCCGGCACCGGCAAGACGATGCTGGCGCGCGCCCTCGCCAACGAGATCGGCGGCGAGCTGCGCGAGATCCGCACCCCGGAGATCCTCGACAAGTGGGTCGGCAACTCGGAGAAGAACATCCAACGGATCTTCGCCGAGGCCCGCCGGCTCCGTGAGCCGACCGTCCTGCTGTTCGACGAGTTCGACTCGATCATCAGCTACACCGGCACCGCGTTCGACGCCGCCGGCCAGATGATCAACGCGGTCGCCGGCATCTTCAAGCAGGAGATGAACACCCTCATCGAGGAGAACCCCAACATCATCGTGGTCGCCACGACCAACTTCCCGGACCGGGTCGACGCCTCGCTGGTGCGCTCGGGCCGATTCGACCTGAAGCTCCCGGTGCCGCTGCCCACCCGCCGGGCGCGCGCCGACATCCTCACCAAGCTGATCCGCGGCCTGATCGCCCGGCACGAGGTCGGCGGCTTCCGGATGTTCGCCGACGACCTCGACGTGGAGGAACTCGCCACGGCCGCGTCCGGGCTCACCGGCGCCGACCTCAAGGAGGCGCTCCGCCGCGCCCAACTCGACAAGGCGATGCGGGAGGCCCGCGAGACCACCCCGGCCGGCCCGATCACCCAGGCCGACCTGTCGGCCGCCATCACCCGGGTGCGGACCCAGCCGGTGTCGTAACGGACGCCCTACGCGTGGACGTAGGGCGTCGTGGTCGCCATTGTGCGCCCCGGCGGGGGTGGTCCACTGTGGACCACCCCCGCCGCGGTGCGTCAGGCGTGCCGGCCCCGGCGCCGCGTGAGCAGGGGCGCCAGGCTGAGCAGCAGGCCGGCGACCGCGACGACGGTCACGAGGTTGACGCCCGGGTGGAACTGGCCGAAGCCGGCGCCGCCGTCCTGCCCACCGCCGGCCACCAGGGCCGTGACGAGCGCCAGGATCAGGGCCGCGCCGACCTGGCCGGACGTCTGGACCAGGCCGCTGGCCAGGCCCTGCTCGCTGTCGGCGATGCCGTCGGTGGCCTGCGCCATGATGGCGCTGAAGCCGAACGCGAAGCCGCCGCCCAGCAGGAGCATCGTCGGCAGGATCGTCACCGCGTAGTGGGGGCTGTTGCCCGCGGTGAGGAGGAACCAGCCGTAGCCGAGGCTCATCGACAGCATCGAGGCGGCGATCAGCGGCGGCGTCCCGTACCGCGTGATGAGCCGCCCGACGAAGGGCGAACCGAACGCGACCAGCAGGCCCGCCGGCAGCAACGCCAGCGCCATCCGAAGCGGCGACCAGTGCAGGACGTCCTGGAGATACAGCGTCATCATGAACTGGAAGCTGAGGTACGACCCGATGAGCGCGATCATGCCGAGGTTGGCCCGCACGATCGACCCGGCCCGCAGGATGTTCAGCCGGATCAACGGGTGCGCGACCCGCTGCTCGACGACGACGAAGCCGACCAGCAGCGCCACCGCGACGAGCGCGGCGCCGAGCGTCACCGGGTCGAGCCAGCCGCGCTCGGGCGCCGACACGACGGTGTAGACCGCGAGCAGCATGCCACCGACGAGCGTCACCGCGCCGGCGAGGTCGTGCCCGCCCTCGGCGGCCGGCCGGTCCCGCGGGATCAGCGCGATGCCGGCGACGAGCGCGGCGACGGCGAGCGGCACCGGGATCAGGAACGTCCACCGCCAGCCGAAGCTGGTGAGCAGGCCGCCGAGGATCAGGCCGGAGGAGTACCCGCTGGCGCCGAAGACCGAGAAGACCGAGAGCGCCCGGTTGCGGGCCGGCCCCTCGTGGAACGTGGTGGTGAGGATGGACAGGGCCGTCGGCGCGGTGAACGCGGCGGCCAGGCCCTTGACGAACCGGGTCGCGATGAGCAGCGTTCCGTCGTCGACGAGCCCGCCGACGAGCGACGCGACGGCGAAGACGCCGAGCGCGACGAGGAAGACGCGGCGCCGGCCGAGCAGGTCGGCGGTGCGCCCGCCGAGCAGCAGCAGCCCGCCGTAGCCGAGGACGTAACCGTTGATGATCCACTGCAACGCGGTCGTCGAGAGGCCGAGTTCGGTGCCGATGGACGGCAGTGCCACACCCACCATGGACACGTCGAGCCCGTCGAGGAACAGCACGGCGCACAGCACCGCGAGCGCTCCCCAGAGCCGTGGAGTCCAGAGCTGTGGTGGGGCCACCGGTTCGGTTCGGGCCCCCGCGAGTGTCGTAGTCACACCGGAGGACGCTAGATGCTTGTGCATTGAATGTCCATGCATCTAATGCAGGAGCACTTAATGCGGGTGCAATTGATCGATGAGGGGAGTAGGATGCCGCGCATGAGGTCCGAGGGCGGCCTGGTCGAGCGGTGGCGTTCACTGCTGACCAGCTACAACGAAGTCGCGGGCCACCTGGAGCGCGCCCTCCAGGACGGGCACGGCCTGACGCTGAGTGAGTTCGAGATCCTGGACCGTCTCATCTCACAGGAGTGTGAGAAGCGCCGCATGCAGGATCTGGCCGCGGACATGTACCTCAGCCAGAGCGCCCTCTCCCGTGCCGTGGCCCGGCTGGAGCGCGTCGGCCTGGTCGAGCGCGCGATGTGCGAGGCCGACCGGCGCGGCGTGTTCGTGGTGATCACCGACGCCGGCCTGGAGCGCCACACCGCCGCCCGCAAGACGCACCTCACGATCCTCGCGGAGCACCTGCAGCCCGCCTGAGCAGCCCGGCTATGCGGAGCTGCCGCTCCTGCGACGGTAGTGGGAGTGGACGGCGGGCTGGCCGGTGTAGCCGGGGCCCGCCGTGTCGTCGGCGCCCAGGTACTCCCACGGCAGGCGCACCTCACCACGGTCGTCGCGCCCGATCCGCCGCCGGCGGCCGTCGTAGCTGAAGCCGGCCTCGCGCAGGTCGGCGGCGAGCCGGCGACCCGCGGGCGCGCCGCCGGCCAGCCGGATGCTCGCCAGGTCGAGGTCGGCGACGAGGCGGCCGCCGTCGGTGAGCCAGCCGGCCGCCCGCTCCAGCACCGCCAGCTTGTCGCCGACGTAGTGCAGGCCGTGCACGCTCGTGATGAGGTCGTAGCGCCGGTCCGGCCGCCAGGAGACGACCGAGGCGGTGGTGAGCCGCAGCCACGGCACCTCGGGCGCCGGGTCGAACGCGTCGACCAGGTCCACGCCCTGCACCAGGACCCGCTCGGACACGCCCGCGGCGTGCAGCGCACCGGCCGCCTCGATGACCGCGCGGCCGGTGCCGCAGCACAGGTCCAGCCAGGCCACCGTGTCCGGCGCCCCGGTCACCCGCAGCACCGCCGTCAGTACGTCGACCGGGTTGAACCCCAGCTCCTTGGCGTAGCTGTTCACACCGGCGAGCTGCCGTTCGCGGTTCATCGCGGAGTTCGCCACCACTGCCGAGCCGGCAAGCGTGTCGTCGTCGAGCAGAGGCACCGCATCATGATCGCAGTTCACCTCTGCCCTGCCAACGACGAGTTTCAGTGGTTACCGGCGGCCGCCGTGGTCGTCGCCCACGTCGTGGCCCGGGCCGTCGTCCTTGCCATGGCCACCGCCGCGGCTGCCGCGGTTGCCCCGGTCGCCGCCGTGGTCGTCGCCGACGTCGTGGCCCGGGCCGTCGTCCGCGCCGTGGCCGCCGCGGCTGCCGCCGTGGTCGTCGTAGGTCGCCGTGTTCGTCGGCCGGTGGGTCGGGCCGCCGGTACGGTTGCCGCCGCGGTCGTCCGCCGAGGGCGACGGGGACGCGGTGCCCGAGGGGGACGCGGCCGGGTCGTCGCTGCGGTTGCCGCCGTGGTCGTCCGCCGAGGGCGACGCCGCCGGAGTGTCCGATGTGGACACCTGAACGGCGGGGTTGTCGTCGCGGCGGCCGGGACCGCTCGCCGCGATCGCCGTTCCGCCGATGGCCAGGCCCGCGACCACCGTCGCGCCGATGATGACGATCTTGCGCATCTGCCGTACACCTCCGTGGTCTTCGTGTTCCTGACCTGAACGGTGCCCGGCCGTGCGCTAGCGAGGTCCTGCCGGAAGCCTAAGAATCGGTTAACACGACCGTGACGCGGGTGCGGCCCGCGGGCGAGCGGTCCACGGTCAACGATCCGCCGGCGGATTCGGCGGTACGGCGTGCGATGTCGAGCCCGAGACCGGTCGAACCGGCGCCGGAGACCCCGCGCTGCCCCGCGGCGGGGTCGAAGCCGGGCCCGTCGTCCTCGACGACCAGCACCGCGCCGTCCGGGGTCCGCCGCAGCGCCACGCCGAGGCCGACGCCCTCCTCGGTGTGCGCGAAGACGTTGCCCAGCAGGGCGTCCACCGTCGCGGCGAGGTCGTCGGCACCGGCGGCCACCGGGATCGGGCCCGGGTCCAGGGCGGTGTCGACGGCCCGCTGCTGGTCCTCGGCCAGCACGGTCCAGAACGCGACCCGCTCGGCGACGACCGCCGCCGCGTCGCACGAGGGCGCCGTCCGCTCGCGGCGGGCGTCCTCGATGACGGCGGTGAGAGCCCGGTCCAGCGCCGCGACGTGGGCGAGGATCCGCTCGGCCTCCTCGGGATCGCGCAGGCCCTCGGCGTCGAGCCGCAGCGCCGTCATCGGCGTGCGCATCCGGTGCGACAGGTCGGCGACGGTCTCCCGCTCCTGCCGCAGCAGGTCGCGGATCCGGGCGGCGAGGTGGTTGAGCGCGGTCGCCACGGCCCGCACCTCGGGCGGCCCGGCCCTGGTCGGCGCGCGCCGGTCGAGGTCGCCCCGGGCGAGGTCGTCCGAGACCGCCGACAGCGTCCGGATCGGGCGGACGACCATGACCGCCAGCCGGTCGGCGACGGCGAGACCGAGCAGCAGCAGGCCGAGCCCGACCAGGGCGAGGACGAGCCGGGCCCGGGTGACGCCCTGGCGCAGATCGCGTTCGGGGACGAACGACCGGACGACGGCGGTGCCACCCTGCAGGCCCTGCACGGCGATGACGATCTCCCGGCCGCCGGGATGCGCGACGGTGAAGCTGCCCCGCTGCGCGGCCAGCCGGACCGCCGGGGTCGGTTCCACGGCCGCGCCCGCGCGGGTGCCGTCCGGCAGGTACACGGTGACCGAGGGCGCACCGTCCATGTTGGCCTGCTCGACGGCGAGGCGCAGCGACTGCGGGTCGGCGGTGGCGACGAGCGCGGCGAGCGACTGCGCCTGCGCGGTGGCGGCGGCGACCGCGCGGTCCTCGGCCACGGACCGCAGCAGCTGCGCCAGCGGAACCAGGAACGCCACCAGGACCAGCGCCATGGCCGCCGACACCAGCAGCGCCAGCCGCCACCTCACGGCACGAGCCCGAACTTGACGCCCACCCGCCGCACGGTGTGCAGCCGCCGGGGCTCCTGCGCGGTCTCGCCGAGCTTTCGGCGCAGCCAGGAGAGGTGCACGTCGACGGTCTTGTCGGCGGCGGTGTACGGCACCTGCCACACCTCGGTGAGCAGTTCCCGCTTGCTGACCACCTCGCCGGGCCGGGTGGCGAGGTAGCGCAGGAGGTCGAACTCGCGCGGGGTCAGGTCGAGCGGGACACCGTCGAGGGTGGCTGTGCGGCCACGCGGGTCGATCCGCACCCCGTCGACGTCGATCGTCGGGTCCGGCTGCTCGGTCTTCGCACCCCGGCGCAGGACGGCGCGGATGCGTGCGTCGATCTGTTCGGCACCGTACGGCTTGACGACGTAGTCGTCGGCGCCGGCGTCGAGCGCGCGGACCATCTCGCCCTCGGTACGCCGGGCGGTGACCACGATGATCGGCACGTCGCTGACGGCCCGCAGCATCCGCAGCACCTCCCGGCCGTCGAGATCGGGCAGGCCGAGGTCGAGCAGCACCACGTCGGGCGCCTCGGCCACGGCCAGCTTGAGCCCGTCCATCGCGGTCGCCGCGGCCGCGACCACGTGACCACGCCCGGTCAGCGCCCGCACGATCCCGGTGCGGATCGTCCCGTCGTCCTCCACGATCAGCACCTTCGCCATAGGGGGAGGTTAACCATCCCTTAGCAACAGGCGATGGATAGTAGGCGCATGGGACGACGGTGGCTCCTGGCCGGACTGGCGTGGCTGGTGACGGCGGTGCTGACCACGGCGGTGGCGATCGGCGCGGTGAACTCGCTGCGCCAGGGCCTGTTCGGCCCCAAGGACGAGCCGCTGTCGGAGGCGGACGTGTCCGCGCACCTGACGTCTCCGCCGGCAGCGACCTCTCCGGCACCCACTTCACCGGCACCCACCTCACCGGCACCGACGGCCGCGCCGCCGTCCGCGCCGCCGTCCGCCACGCCCTCGACCGCTGCCACGCGCGCCCTGCCGACCAACGGCGGGACGATCGTCGCGGCCTGCGAGAACGGCCTGGTGCGGCTGCTCTCCTGGACCCCGCGCACCGGCTACGAGGCCGACCACGTGGTCCAGGGCCCGGCGCAGACGGCGTCACTGCGGTTCAAGGCCCGCTCCGGCGGCGACGCCGTCCGCGCCCGGGTGACCTGCCCGGCGGGCGTTCCGGAGCTGTCCTTCGCCGCCGACGACTGAGCCGGCTCCTATGATCAGCGGCGGCGCGGAGATGCTCACCGCGTGACGGCGGTGTCCGCGGCACGGCCGGCCCGGGCGACCGCGGCCTCGGCGAAGGCGCGGATCACCGGGTGACAGCGGGAGCCGTCACCGGCGAGCTCCGGCTGGAACAGCGTGCCCAGCAGGAACGGGTGGCCGGCCAGCTCGGCGACGCGGATCTCGCCCGTCTCGTCGTGCCCGGTGAAACGCAGGCCGTGCTCGGACAGGTCGGGCAGGTAGGAGTGGTCCAGGCCGTACGCACAGTGGTAGCGCTCGATCGACCGCTCCACCCCGAAGATCCGCTCGGCCAGGCTGCCCGGCTGCAGGAGCACCGCACCCTCGTGGCCGACGAGGGAGCAGGACAGCGCGACGATGAGCGGCCGGCCGCCGTCCGGCTCGTTCTCCGCGTGCGTGGCCGACGCGAGGCCGCAGACGTTCCGCGCGAACTCCAGCAGCAGATGCTGGAAGCCGCCGCAGGTACCGAGGAACGCGACGCCCTCCTCCCGGGCGACGCGCACCGCGTGCAGGGCGCCGGCCTCGCTGCGGTACGGGCTGCCGGGCAGCAGCCAGATGCCGTCGAACCGGGCGAGGTCGGTCGACGCCGCCTCCGCGGTCGGCACCCAGTAGGCGTCGAGCCCGATGCCGTGCTGCTCACGCAGGACGTCGACCAGGCGGGGGACACGGGTGTGGGAGCGCACGTGCGGGGACCGGTCACCGACGAGCGCCACGCGGGCCGTTCGAGTGGTCGTCATGCCTGACAGCCTGCCGTGACCTGGGATCATCAGTCCAACAACAGTTCACGGTTCTGACATCAGCAATACTGATGTCGTGGACCCGCACCTGCTCCGCACGTTCGCCGCCGTGGCCCGGCACGGCTCGTTCTCCGCCGCCGCGCACGAGCTCGGATACACCCAGTCCGCGGTGTCGCAGCAGATCGCCGCGCTGGAGCAGGACCTCGGCACGCCGTTGCTGCGGCGGCGGCCGGTGGCCCTGACCGACGCCGGCGCGCGCCTGCTCGAGCACGCCGGCCCGATCCTGCTGCGGCTGAGCGCGGCACGGGCCGACGTGACCCGGCTCTCCGGTGCGCCGGCCGCGGCGGTGGTACTGGCGACGACCCCGTTCGCCGCGTTCCGCGCCGCCACGCTCGTGGCGGTCCAGCGGGCGATGCCCCGCGTCACGTTCACGCTGGCGGTCGCCGGCCGCGACGCGGTCGCGACCGGGGTGGCGACCGGCGCCTTCGACCTGGGCCTGGTCGACGGGGTCGCCGCGCCGAGCGATCCGCTCGCCCTGCCCGACGCCGGGCGGCTCGCCACCGTGGTCCTGGCCCAGGAGGAGGTCGTGGTCGCGATGCCGCGCGACCACCCGCTCGCCGGGCGGCGGTCGGTGCGCCTCGCCGACCTCGCCGACGCCGCCTGGATCGACGCCCCGGAGGCGGCCGTGCCGCCGGCCCAGTTGCGTGCCCTGGCCCGTGCGGACGGGTTCCGCACCGGGCCGGCCTACCCGGGCACCGACCGGGCGGTGCTGCTCGAGCTGATCGCCGCGGGCGCCGGCCTCGCGCTGCTGCCGGCCTCGCGGACGGACGGGGTGCCGGTCGCCGAGCCGCGGCTGGTGCACCGGACGGAACTCGTCCACGGCTCCCTGACCCCGGCGGCGCGTGCGGCCGCCGAGGCGTTCAGGCGACCATCTTGAGCAGGGCCTTGTCGAGGCCGGGCGGCGCGATCACCGCGATCCCGGCCGGTGGGGTGACGCCGGTCGGGACGGAGACGCTCGGCAGCCCGAACGCACTGGCAGGCACCGCGCAGCGCAGCGTCTCCCGGCGCCACGCGTCCCGGTCGGCCAGGCTGATCTTACGCGGGTGGCCCGGCCCGCCGGCCGGCAGCACCAGCCACGCGTCGTCGCCGAGCAGTTCCAGCAGCTCCGCCCGCCAGACGGCGAGCTGTGCCCGTGCCGCCGCCTCGGTCGCGGCGTCGACGGAGGCGCCGAAGCGGAACCGCCTCTCGACGTCTGCGCCCAGCGCCCGCGGATGCGCCGCGATCCACCTGCCGTGCGCCCGCCACGCCTCGGCGGCCTGGATCTGCCGGAAGGCCAGCAGCAGCGGGTCGGGATCGTCCCAGGTGGACAGGGTCACCGGCCGCACCGGGATGCCCCATCGTTCGGCGGCATCGGCCGTGCCGCCCAGAGCGAGCAGACGGCGGGGCGGCGTGCGCGGCCCGTCCGGCAGGAGCACCTCACCGGCCAGCGCGAGCGTCGCCGCGTCGCGCGTGATCCAGCCGACCGTGTCGAACGACGGCGCCAGCGGGAGCACACCCTCGGTGGGGACGGCGTCGTGCGTGGGGCGCAGGCCGTAGAGGCCGCAGCAGGAGGCGGGCACCCGGATCGAGCCGCCGGTGTCGGTGCCCAGGCCGATGTCGGCGTGGCCGGTCGCGACCGCCGACGCGGGCCCGCTCGACGAGCCGCCGGTGACCCGGTCGGGCGCGGCCGGGTTGGGCGGGGTGCCGTAGTGGGTGTTGGTGCCCGACAGGGAGTACGCCAGCTCGTCGGTGTGCACGATGCCCTGCACCGAGGCGCCCGCGGCCCGCAGCCTGGCGACGACGGGTGCGTCCTCGGCGGCCGGCAGCGCCTCGGCGAGCCAGGCCGGGTTGCCGCCGCCGACGGCGAAGCCGGTGACCGCGAACAGGTCCTTCACCGCGACCCGCAGGCCGTCGAGCGGGCCCCGGCCGGTGGCCGGGGCGAGCGGCATGCCCTTGATCCGCCACACCGTGGCGTCGGCGGTCACGTCGCCGCGCCCGGCACCCGGCGGCGCGGCGCCTGCACGGGAAAGATCGACGACACCGAATCACCTACCCATCCGGGCCCGTGTGCCCAGCAGCCCCGGTGATGAGGGTAGCCCGACCGGAGGGCGGTCCGGGACCTCCGCAGGGCGACCCGTCGGCGAGATTCCCGGCTCACCCCGCTCACCCCGGTCACCACACGGGCTCCCCCGGCCACGTCGCCTTCGCGAGGGCGTTCTGACCGGCGCCGTTGGGGTGGAAGAAGTCCTGGGCGGCGATCATGTCGAGGGTGAACGCCACCCGGTGCGCGGCGCCGCCGTCGTCGCGGCACCGCGGGCCGTACGCCTTGCAGGCGGCGGCGAGCTGGGTGTTGTACGCGTCGACGCGGTCGGCGAACGCCTGCCGCCGGGCGACGTCGGCCGGCGCCGTGGAGGTGGCGCCGGCCAGCAGCGCCGGGCAGACGCCGAACGACCACGCCTTCACCGCGACCGGGCTGGTGTGCCCGACGTCCCACAGGCGCCGGATGTCGGGGATGCTGGCGACCAGCACCCGGGCCTGCGGCGCGCCCTGTTTGAGGACGGCCAGGGCCTGGTCGACCTGCCGGCGGAAGGTCTCCACGGTGGTCATGTCGTCGATCCGCGAGCGGCAGGCGTCGTTGGCGCCGATGAGGATCGTGACGTACTGCGGCTTGTGCTGGACGGCGGCGGACGCCTGCCCGGCGAGCGCGTCGGCGCGGGCGTTGCCGACGGCGAGGTTGTACGCACGGCCCTTGAGGCCCGGGTTGGTCCGGACCAGACGGCGGTAGTGGCTGTCGATGCGGGTGCCGTCACCGGTCGACCAGGAGTTGCGCGGACACGGCACCGGCGCGAGGCACGAGGCGAACCCGTCGGTGACGGAGTCCCCGAGCGCGGCCATGGCGAGGATGCCGCCGCCGCTCCCGGTCCGGTCCGGCCCGCCGCTGGGTGGCGCCCCGACGGCGCCTCCTTCACAGGCGATCGCCAGCACGGCGAGCCCGGCGAGCAGCCCCACCCACCAGCGCTCCCGCCATCCCGACACACAACGCATCCACACGGTGACGATCCGCTGATTGTATGCATGCCGGCCGATGAAAACGACCCCACGACGCGTCCGGTTCCGCTCGGGACACCCTGCGGGGGAATAGCGGCGACCCCTCCGTTGTTGACCTTGGATTGTGAGTGAGCTTCCGCTTTCCGTCCTCGACCTCGCACCCGTCTCCGCGCACGCCCCGGTGGGTGAGGCCCTGCGCAACACGACGGAGCTGGCCAGGCGCACCGAGGCACTGGGCTACCACCGGTTCTGGGTCGCCGAGCACCACAACATGCCGGGCATCGCGAGCTCGTCACCGGCCGTGCTGCTGGCCCACCTCGCCGCGAACACGTCGGCGATCCGGGTCGGCTCCGGCGGCGTGATGCTGCCCAACCACGCGCCGCTGGTGGTGGCCGAGCAGTTCGGCACCCTGGAGGCGCTGCATCCGGGCCGCGTCGACCTGGGCATCGGCCGCGCTCCGGGCACCGATCAGTACACGGCCCTCGCCCTGCGCCGCTCGATGGAGGGCCTTTCGGCCGAGAACTTTCCCGAGGAGCTGCAGTCGCTGATCGGGTACTTCGAGGGTGAGGAGCGCATCATCGCCTCGCCCGGCCGCGGCGACAAGCCGGAGATCTGGCTGCTGGGTTCCAGCGGGTTCAGCGCGCAGCTCGCCGGGCTGCTCGGCCTGCCGTTCGCGTTCGCGCACCACTTCAGCTCGCAGAACACGCTGCCCGCCCTGGAGCTGTACCGGCGGTCGTTCCGCCCCTCCGCGTCGCTCTCCGAGCCGTATGCGATGGTCGCCGCCAGCGCGATCGCGGCGGAGACCGACGAGGAGGCCGAGTTCCTCGCCGGGCCGAGCGAGCTGTCGTTCCTGCGGCTGCGTTCCGGACGACCGGAGGCGCTGGCGACGCCGGAGGAGGCGGCCGCCTACCCGTATTCGCCCCGCGAGCGCGAGTTCGCCCGGGAGCGGCGCGTCGGTCAGGCCCTGGGCTCCCCGGAGACGGTGCGCCGCCAGCTGACCGAACTGGTGGAGCAGACGCGCGCCGACGAGCTGATGCTGACCGCGATGGTGTACGACCTGGAGGCGCGGGCCCGCTCGTTCGAGCTGATCCGCCGGGAGGTCGCCCCGCACCTGCGGAAGGCCGGCCTCACGAAGGCCGGCTGAACCGGCGGGTCAGCTCCGCGGCGCGGCGCTGCTGCACCGACCGGGCCTGGCGCAGGACGAACCGCCGCAGCAGGGCGGGCGACTCGACGGTGATCGTCTCGGTGACGGACGTGTCCGCACCGGACGGCGCCAGGTCGGTCACGGCCCGCAGGCGCACCCGGCCCGGGCTCACCACGTCGCTGGTGATCCGGGCGTCGCCGACGGTCAGCGTGACCTTGATCGGGTTGCGGTAGAGCCCGAACCGCTCGACCGCCGTGTAGGTGACGACGTCGCCGTCACGCGCCACGTCCCGGACGGCGACGACGAGCGGGGACAATCCGATATACGACTGCGGATCGGCGAGGTGCGCGTGGACCGCCGCCGGTGATGCCGGAACGACGAACGTGTGCGCGAAGACATCGACGGCCATGGCGACACACGGTAGCGTCACGCGTTTACCGGCGGTTGGTCGGATGGCGATCGCCGCGATCATCAGCGAAGATGGCGGGCGATCTTGTCCGGTTAGCGAGGTGGGGCGTGTGACGAAAACCTGGGTACGGCTACGGCCGGTCGTCGAGAGCGACCTGGCGATGTTCCGGCGGTTCGTCACCGAGCCGGGGCTCGCTGGCGCGGCGTGGACCGGTTACCACGACCCGTCCGGCCCGGCGCGGCGCTTCGCCCTGGACGGTTATCTCGGCCCCGACGACGGCCGCCTCATGGTCGAGGCCGACGAGACCGCGGCCGGGTTCGTGAGCTGGGAGGCGACCGGAGCGGGCCTGTCGCGGTACTGGAACATCGGCATCGTCCTGCTGCCCGAGTGGCGCGGGCGCGGGGTGGGCTGGCGTGCCCAGACGCTGCTCTGCGACCACCTGTTCGCCAGCAGCCCGGCGCCCCGGATCGAGGCGCGGACCCAGCCGGAGAACATCGCCGAGCAGAAGGCCCTCGAGAAGGTCGGCTTCCTCAGCGAGGGCATCCTGCGCTCGGCCGAGTTCCGCGACGGCACCTGGCGCGACGTCCTCGTCTACGGCAAGCTGCGCGGCGACCGGTGATCCCGGGCTGAACGCCGGCTGAGCCGTCCGCGGCCCGCCGCGCCGGCTCCGCACCGTGCCGGGCGCCTACAGCCGCTCGACGTCCGGGTGCTCCTTGAGGATCGCGTCCACGACCTCGTCGGGCGGCGGATCAACCGACACCTCGGTCACGTCCTCGTCCGGCCAGGGCAGTTCCAGGTCGGCGAACTGGCTGTCGAGCATCTCCGCGCGCATGAAATGGCCGTGACGGGCGGCGAGCCGGCGCGCGATCAGCTCACGGGGCCCTTCGAGGAGCACCAGGCGCACCTGCGGACGGCCGTCGCGGAGCCGGTCGCGGTAAACCCGTCTGAGCCCCGAGCACGAGACGACCCCCGGCTCGCCGAGCGCGGCGCGCTCGTCGACCCATCGCGCGATCGCGGCGAGCCACGGCCGGCGGTCCTCGTCGGTGAGCGGCGTGCCGGCGGCCATCTTGTCCACGTTGGACTTCGGGTGGAAGTCGTCGGCCTCCGCGTAGCGCCAGCCCAGCCGCCGCGCGAGGAGCGAGCCGACGGTGGTCTTCCCGGTGCCGGCGACGCCCATGACGATGAAGAGCGGCGGTGGTCCGGAGGCCGGCTGCGGCGCGTCTGCCATGCGCTGAAGGTACCCGGGCGACCGGTGGGGCACACATCCGAGCCATGCCCGTCGATGGGGACGAGCAGCGGGCCGGCCGGTGCGGTGCCCCGCGCCGGCCGGCCCGTGTGACCCCCGCCCCGGGCCACGGTGCGCCGCCCCTGCCGCCTCCCTAGGCAGCGGCCGCGTTGTTCTCGGCCAGCGGCACCAGCGGCGGGAAGTGGCGCTGGACGATGCCCTTCGCCACCATCGACGGATCGCCGATGTCGCCGACCTGGTGCCGCTCGACCAGCCGCGCGTGGCCCGGCAGGCCGGCGCCGAGGTCGCGCAGCGTCCGCTGCATCTGTGTCTCGATCGCACCGGGATCGATGATTTCCACCTCACACGGCGCGCCGGCCGCCTCGCCCACGCAACGCATGAACGCCTCGGCGCCCGCCTTCGTCGCGCAGTACGTCGCCCAGCCCGGGTACGCCCGGTGGGCCGCCGCCGACGCGACGTACACGATCCGCAGCCGCGCTCGGCTGGCCCGGAACGTGGCCAGGAACAGGTTGGTGAGCAGGATCGGGGCGACGAGGTTGAGGTTGACCGCCGCGAGCACCGCCGCCGGAGGCAGGTCGCCGGCGAGCGCGATCGGCTCGACCGTGGCGGCGTTGTGCAACAGCACGACCTCGTCGTCCGGCCCGGCGTCGCCGACGAACGCGGCGAGCTCGGCGCCGGACGGCAGGCCGCCGCCGGCGAGACCGAGCCCGTCCGGGGCCGGGACGCCCGACCCGGTGTCACCCAGGTCACCCGCCCGCAGCCACACCGACGCCGGCCGTTGTGCCGCCAGGAGTTCTTGCTCGGCCGTGAAAGTGCGCGCCAGGCCGTACACCCTGGCGCCATCTGCCTGCAGCGCTTGGAACAGGGCCGCGCCGAGCCCTCGGGACGCGCCGGTCAGGACGACCGAGCGCACGCAGGAACCGTCCGCGGATGCGGACATTGACATCACTCCAACCGTGTCGAGCTGCCCAACAACAACGACGGGATGGGGGGAGCGATCTACGTACGCCAGACCTGCAGTTCGGCACGTGCAGGGGCGGGCGCCGGGCGCACGCCTGCGGGCCGTCGGTCGAGGAGGGAGACCGGGAGGGCCGGCGTCGTGTGGGAGGCGAGGTGTGTGCCGGCGTGACCCGCGGCATCCTGGTTCTCGACCCGTTCGCCCTCGGTGTGCAGCAGGAGGGGATGCTGCCCGCCCGGGCCGCCGGGCCGTTCACCGGCCCACGAGGTGTGGTTGCCGGGCCGGCCGAGCAGCTGATGGGCGGCGCCCGAGTGCGTGGACGAGGCGCCGATCGTGGCGCCGAACAACAGGGCCATCACCAGGGTGAGGACGCTGACGAACCGGCCGCGGCGATGCGCCTGCTCGAGTGCGTCCAACTCGTGCCCTCTCCCCCTTGGAAATGCCCACGGTCATCATGGCCCAACAGATCGCGAAGCGGAGTGTCGCGAATTTGCCAACGTCTGTGTCATGCGATGAATTAATGCCGTGCCCGACTGCCTTTGGTGTGCAGTAGGGTCGCCCGGGTGATGGTGAGAGCGGCCGATGAAACAGATCTGCCCTGGATCCGGGGCGTACTGTCCGCATCCTACGGCGCCACGCAGGTGGTCACGGGAGATCGCATCCGAAATGCGGAGAAACTACCCGCATTGGTCGCCGAAATTGATGGCAATCCGGTCGGTTTGCTCACATATGAGGTAGACGCGCCTGGGCTGGAAATCGTCACTGTCGACGCACCGGCGCGTCGCCAGGGTGTCGGCACCGCGCTGCTCGAGGCGGCTCGCGAGGTTGCCGTGCGGTCCGGCGTGCGCCGTGTGTGGCTCATCACCACCAACGACAACCTCGACGCGCTGCGCTTCTACCAGCGCCGCGGCATGCGCATCACCCGTGCCCACCCGGGCGCGGTCCAGCGGGCCCGGCTGCACAAGCCGGCCATCCCGGTCGTCGGCGACTACGGCATCACCCTCCACGACGAACTGGAGCTGGAGCTGCTGATGACGCCGGAGGGCGCGCCGCCGGTGCACGTACGGCCGGGAACCCTCGCCGACGTCACCCCCGTGCTCGCCCTGCTCGACGACGCCACCGAGTGGCTCGTCGGCCTGGGCCGCACCGGGCAGTGGGGCACGGAGCCGCACTCGACCAACCCGCGCCGGGTGGCGGCGATGATGCGGTGGGCGACGCAGGGCCAGCTGTACGTCGCCGAGAGCGGCGGCGCGGTGGTGGGCGGGCTGGCCGTCGGGGCGGCGCAGGAGTGGGTGCCGGCCGTCGACGAGCCGGAGCTGTACGTCAACCTGCTCGTCACCGACCGCACGCGCAAGGGGGACGGGCTCGGCGGCGTGCTGCTCGACCACGCCCGCGCCCTGGCGGTGCAGCGCGGGCTCGGCCTGCTGCGCGTCGACTGCTACGGCGGCGACGACCGGGCGCTCGTCGGCTGGTACGAGCGGCAGGGCCTCACCCCGTCCGCACGGTTCACCGTCCCCCGCCCCGACGGCACCGAGTGGCCCGGCCAGGTCCTGGAGCAGCGCCTGCGCTGAACCGGCCCGGGTGGGGCCGGTCGTGCTCGTCAGCGACGCGGAGCCCCTCGCTGCTGATCCGTCAGGTCCGCGGCACCACGTCGTCGACCGACTCGGCGCCGGCGACGCGGTGCACGGCGACGACCGCGGCCCGGGGCAGCGGCGCGTAGAGATGCGGGTAGGGGCCGCCGTTGACGGAGACCTCCCAGCGCAGCCACGCGCCGAGCATCTGCGCGTCGACCGCGGCGACGACGAGGTCGGGCACGTCGGCGAAGAACCGCCGGGCGGTGCCGGCGATCTGGTCGCGCGCGGACAGGTGGACGTACCCGTCGCGCAGGTCCAGCGGCGAGCCGTCGAAGCGCCCGGTGGCCTCGAACTGCGCCCACTCGGCGGGCAGCAGGATCTTGTAGATCAGCACGCGCTCACTGTGCCACGGGTGAGGCCGCCGTTCACCCTCGGCGGGCGAGCGGCGGACGTCGCCAACTCACCCGAATGCCACCTACCGTGCACGTCCGGCCCGAGAAGTACACGACCGGTGCGGGAAACCGGACGTTCGGATGAGTGGAGTAGACCCGGCTCGATGAGAACCAAGGCATGGCAGTGTGTGGCCGGAGCGGCTCTCGCGATCGGGACACTCAGCGCCGCCCAGGCGGCCTACGACCCCGGCCCGGCGGACCACGGCCCGGCGCTGGTCGACCGGGCCAGTGTCGTCGCCGGGCAGCAGCCCGACGGCGACCAGAGCGGCGTCGACCAGGACAGGTCGACCGCGAAGGACGTGCCCGACCCGGACGACGACAAGACGATGTACCTGCTCGCCGCGTCCGGCCTGCTCGCGTTCGGCGGCGTCGTCCTGGTCGGCGGCGTGATCGGCCTCGGCGGACTGCGCATCCCCGGCGGGGTCGCGATGACCGTCGGCCGCACCCGGCTCTGGATCCGAACTATGCGCTCCTCCGGCGCCCACCGCGCCAGGTAGGGGTCATTCGAACAGTGAACCCCGTCCGCCGCCCTCACGGCGCCGGGCCCGACGGCGCAGTTCCACCACCACCATGTCGACCAGCGCCGACGCCGCCAGCGCCAACAACACGATCGCCAGCCAGGCAATCCCGGCCGTCCAGGCCAGCACGGCGAGAACCGTGCTGGTGACGAAGCCGAACACCGCCAGCAGCAACCGGAGGTTGAGCGCGCTGTACGGGTGCCCGATCGTTCCCCGGGCGTTGCGTGGCTGCGATCGCATGATGTCAGCCCTTCAACTGGGTGATGCGGTCCTTGAGGATCGTGGTCGCGATGCTCGCCCGGTGCGGCTGGCCGCGCAGGAACGCCTCGGCGAACTTGACCGCCTGCTGGTAGGTCACCTTCGCCGGCATCGGCGGCTCGTTGGCGTCGACGACGACGTCGACAAGCGCCGGGCCGTCGAACGCCAGCGCCTCGCGCAGCTTGCCGGGCAGGTCCCGGGGGTCGGTGACGTGCGCGCCGTAGCCGCCGCACCCGCGGGCCCAGGCCGCGTAGTCCGGCGCCGGGTCGCCGAAGCGCACACCGAACTCCGGGAGGCCGAGCACCATCTGCTCCCAGATGATCATCCCGAGCGCGTTGTTGTTGTTGATGACGACCTTCACCGGCAGCCCGTACCGCGCGGCGGTGTGGAACTCGGCCATCAGCATGGCGAAGCCGCCGTCGCCGACGTACGCGATGCACTGCCGCCCCGGGTACTCGTGCTGCAGGGCGACGGCATAGGGCAGCCCGGGCGCCATCGTGGCGAGCGTGCCGGACAGGTAGAACTCGCGCCGGCCGGTCACCTGCCAGTGCCGCGCCGCCCACGTGGCGACGGTGCCGGAGTCACAGCAGAGGATGGCGTCGGCGGTGGCGGCCCGGTCCAGCTCCCGCACCAGGTACTGCGGCGCGATCGGATCCCGCTCCGGTTCCTCCAGCGCGGCCATCTTCTCCCGCCAGTCGCGCATCTTCTCCTGGTATTTGCGCAGATGACGGCGGTCCTCGCGGCGCTTCAGGCGGGGCAGGAGCGACTCCAGCGTCGCGCCCGCGTCGCCGACCAGCGGCACGTCGGTGGGGATCCGGGTGCCGACCCGTGCGGGTTCGGCGTCGATCTGGATCACGCGGGCCTTGCCCGGCTCCGGCAGGAACTTCGTGTACGGGAAGTTCGTCCCCACCATGAGCAGGGTGTCGCACTCGTCCATCAGGTCCTCGCTGGGCGCGGTGCCGAGCAGCCCGAGCCCGCCGACGGTGAACGGCGAGTCGTCGGGCACCGACATCTTGCCGAGCAGCGACTTGACGATCGGCGCGCCGAGCACATCGGCGGTCAGCTCGACCAGCGCACCCGCGTGCCGGGCGCCGACGCCGGCCAGGATCGCGACGCGCTCACCCGCGTTGAGCAGGTCGGCGGCGGCCTGAAGGTCGTCGTCGGCGGGACGGACCGGCGGGTGTACCCACACCGGCGCCGTCGCCGGCTCGCGGACCGGGCCGACCTCCTCGAACGGGTTGTCCCCCGCCCTCGCGACCTGCACGTCGTTGGGGATCGTCAGGTGTGCGACGCCCCGCCGGGCGAGCGCGGTACGCACGGCGATGTCGACGAGCGCCGGCACCTGCGCGGGGTTCACGATCGGCTCGTCGTACTCGGCGACGTCCTGGAACAGCCGGTCGAGGTGGACCTCCTGCTGGTAGGCGGTGCCCAGGACACTCGACTCCTGCATGCCGGTGAGCGCGAGGACCGGCGCGTGGTCGAGTTTGGCGTCGTAGAGGCCATTGGCCAGGTGAATGCCGCCGGGACCGGACGTGGCCAGGCACACCCCGAGCCGTCCGGTCGCCTTGGCATGGGCGGTGGCCATGAACGCGGCCGCCTCCTCGTGGTGCACCAGGACGAACCGCACCCGGTCGGCGTTGCGGCGCAGGCCCTCCATCAGGCCGTTGATGCCGTCGCCGGGCAGCCCGAACACGGTGTCGACGCCCCAGTCGGCCAGTCGAGCGATGATCGCCTCACCCACGGTCTGCTTCGTCATACCCTCGGCTTTGCCGGAGACGACGGGTCCAAACCTCAGCTGGCGATCCGGTACCGTGCAACCACATGGGGCTGGTGGACAAGGTGTTCGGGTCGCCGCGCGAGCGGTTCGCTCGCCAGGTGCTGACCGCCGTCCGGGACGCCGGCGTGGCGGAGGCGCGCTACCTGCCCGAGCAGTTCGCGATCCAGTTGCGCCGCGACTCGAAGACGACGACGCCGTCGCTGGCCTACCTCGGCAACCTCTTCCGCGAGTGCGACGGCGCGGGCCGGACCGAGCGGCGGGAGCGCATCGCGGCGTTCCTCACGGCGGTGGTGTTCAACCCCGGGGCACCCGACACGTGGGAGGCGGTCGCGCCCCTGCTGCGACCGCTGCTGCGACCGGTGTCGTTCGGCCTCGGCGTGCCCGGCGGCGCCCCGCGCCCGCTGCGCCGGCCCGCGCTGCCGTACCTCGCCGAGTTCGTCGTCGTCGACCAGCCGACCTCGATCATGTACGTCACGCCGGTCCAGCTCGCGACGTGGGGCGTCACCGAGCGGGTCGTCTACGACCGGGCCCGCGCCAATCTCGCCGAGCACACCGAGCGGACCGCGCGCCCGGACGGCGACCAGGTGTCGATCGTGCGCATGGTCGAGTCCGGCGACGCGTACTGGGCCTCGCACCTGCTGGTCGACGGCTGGCTGGCGGCACAGGGCCGGCACGTCGGCGGCCGGCCGGTCGTGTTCGTCCCGGACACCACCGGCGTGGTGCTGGCCGCGGACCACGACGGCATCGACAAGCTCTTCGGGATCATCGAGGAGGAGTACCGCGAGGCCGCCCGCCCCATCTCCACCATGGGCTACACCGTCGACGGGACCGGGGCGGTCGTGCCCTACACGGTGCCGGCCGACCACCCGCTCTTGCCCGTCGTGCACCGGGCCGAGGTGCTGCTCGCCTCGAACGAGTACGCGGCGCAGGCGGCCCACCTGGAGACCGACGCGTTCGTCGCGAGGCTCATGGTCGCGGAGGGCCGGGGCAGGATGTTCTCGGTCGCCAGCTGGGCCGATGGGGTCGACACGCTGCTGCCCCGGGCCGACTACGTGTCGTTCCCGTCCGACGGCGCGGACCCGTTCTTCGTGGCCTGGGACGACGTGGCGCGCGAGGTCGACCTCGAGCCGGAGCCGGATCTGACACCGGAGCGTTACCGCCTGCGGTCGTGGCCTCACCCGGGTGTGGTGGAGCGGCTGCGCCGGCGCGCCACCGACCTCTAGAAAGTTTTCACGATCTGGTTGCCGGTGGATCGGGTGGATCATCGGGGATCGCGGCCTTACGGGCGGGGTGATGGTGCCTCGCGACGGTATTCCGGTGGGGAATGCCGCTGTGGAGGGATATCCCGTCCGCGGGTCGTCGGTGCTCGCCGGGTGGCCGTTCGGGGCCGGGCCGCAGAACAGAGGCCGACCCGCCGGGCAGGTCGGCCTCTGTTGTGACTACGGGTGCGCTAGTTGCCCAGGCCGGCGGGCAGGCCGCCCATGTCGTTGGCGTCCTTCGCGTCGAGGACGTCGACGATGAAGCGCAGCGTGCCGGCCGGTGCGCCCTGCGGCGGGGTCTCGCCGTAGGCCAGCTTCGGCGGGATGTCCAACTGCACCCGGCTGCCCACCTTGACGCCGACCAGGCCCTCGTCCCAGCCCTCGATGACCCGCGGCCGCTGGCCCTGCTGCTTCAGGCCGACCTCCGTGTCGAACGTCTGCTTCTTCGACCACGACGAGTCGAACATCTTGCCGTCCTTGAACGTCACGCCGACATAATTGACGGTGACGGTCTGACCCGGTTTGACGGTCTTGCAGGGGCCCTCGATGAGGATCTTCTTCTCGAGCAACTTGGGCTCCTCACCGGTGCCGGCCTCGACGGTCGGCTCCGTGGCCAGCCGCTTGTCGAAGCCGCCGAGCAGCGGCGGGTACTCGGTCTGCCCCTGCGGCTTGCACTGGACCCGCTTCTCCTCGGCGCGGTCGCCGAAGTACCAGACGCCGGCGAACGCACCGCCGACCGCCAGCAGGACGATCAGCGTGCCGGCGAAGGCCTGCCCCACACGCCTGCGCCTGGCGGCCTTGGCCGCGGCGACCCGCGCGGCGGCGCGCTTCTCGGCCTTGGTCAGCGGCGCGGGCGCCTTGTTCCGGCCCGTTTTGACCTCTTTGCCCTTGTCCTTGGCGTCCTTGGCCTCAGCCTCGTCGGCGGCGTCCTCGTCAGCCGCCTCGTCAGCGGCCTCGTCAGCGGCCTTAGCCGCGCCGTCCTTGCCGCCCTTGGCCTCAGCCTCGTCGGCGGCGGCCTCGTCAGTGGTGGTCGCATCTGCCGCGCCGGCGGCTGCGTCGTCCGCCCTGTCCGCGTCCGGGTCGCTCTCCGCGAGCGCGCCGTCCTGCGGCGTGGCGGCGTCCGCGGCCTCACCCTTCGTGGTGGCGCCGGCCTTCCCGGCCGCACCACCATTCGCCGCCCCGACCTCGCCCTTCGCCGCGACCTCGCTTTTCGCCGTGGCGCTGTCCGAAGTGTCGCTTTCGGCGCCGGCCGCACCGGCCGTCACGCCGCCGGCCGTCGCCGCGGTCGCCGCCTCGTCGGCCGCGTCGTCCGTCGCGGTCTCCTCCGGCGTCGATGTCGCGGGCGCCGCGTTGGGCCGGGTGACCTTGGTCGGCCTCGCGGTGCGGCGGCTCCTGCCCCGATCGCTCACAGTTCGACGACTCCCCTGCTGGACGGCCACGAATTTGATGGACCTGAGTTTGCCTCGGCAGAGCTTCCCATATCACACGCTCTGTGGCACGCCCCGGGTCCTTCGAGATTGGCCTAAGGTCGGCATATGGGCAACGCTACGGGCGTCGAGATTACCGGACCGCTCACGGATCGCTTCGCCGAGATCCTCACCGAAGAAGCTCTGAGTTTCCTGGCAGACCTGCACCGCGCCTTCGACGGGCGGCGGCTGGAGCTGCTCGACGCGCGCAAGGAGCGGGAGGCCGCCCTCACCACCGGCGGCACGCTGGGCTTCCTGCCGGAGACCCGCGAGATCCGCGAGGGCGACTGGCGGGTGGCCGAGCCGGCGCCGGGCCTGGTCGATCGGCGGGTCGAGATCACCGGGCCGACCGACGCGAAGATGACGATCAACGCCCTCAACTCCGGCGCGAAGGTCTGGCTCGCCGACCACGAGGACGCCAACACGCCACTGTGGGACAACGTCGTCCGCGGCCAGCTCAACCTGCGCGACGCGGTCGCCGGCACCCTCTCGTACACCTCCCCGGAGGGAAAGTCGTATGAACTGACCGACGGCCCGCGGCCGACGATCGTCGTGCGGCCCCGCGGCTGGCACCTGCCGGAGAAGCACATCCTCGTCGACGGGCAGCCGACCTCCGGCTCGCTGATCGACTTCGGCCTGTACTTCTTCCACAACCACCTCGCCACCCGGCCCTACTTCTACCTGCCGAAGATGGAGGCGCACCTCGAGGCCCGGCTGTGGAACGACGTCTTCACCTTCGCCGAGGAGCGCTTCGGCCGCCCGCTCGGCACGATCCGCGCGACGGTGCTCATCGAGACGTTCCCGGCGGCGTTCGAGATGGAGGAGATCCTCTACGAGCTGCGGGAGCACTCCGCAGGGCTCAACGCCGGCCGCTGGGACTACATGTTCAGCGTCATCAAAAAATTCCGCACCCGCGGCAACGAGTTCCTCCTCCCGGACCGCGACTCGGTGACGATGACGGTGCCGTTCATGCGCGCCTACACGGAACTGCTGGTGCACACCTGTCACAAGCGCGGCGCGCACGCGATCGGCGGCATGGCCGCGTTCATCCCCAGCCGCCGCGACCCGGAGGTCAACCGGGTCGCGCTGGAGAAGGTGTCCGCCGACAAGACGCGCGAGGCGAACGACGGCTTCGACGGATCCTGGGTGGCACACCCCGACCTGGTGCCCGTCTGCCGGGAGATCTTCGACGGTGTACTGGCCGACCGCCCCAACCAGCTCGACCGCGTCCGCGACGACGTGCAGGTGGGCGCCGCGGACCTGCTGGCGATCGGGGACACGCCGGGCGCGCGGACCGAGACCGGGCTGCGCAACGCCGTGAGCGTCGGCGTGCAGTACCTCGAGGCGTGGCTCAAGGGCACCGGCGCCGTCGCGATCAACAACCTGATGGAGGACGCGGCCACGGCGGAGATCTCCCGCTCGCAGGTCTGGCAGTGGCTGCACAACGGCGTGACGCTCGCCGACACCGGCGAGCCGGTGACCCGCGAGATGGTCGAGCGGATCGCCGACGAGGAGCTCGCGAAGCTGGACGGCGACCACTCCGCCGCCCGTGCCCTGTTCATGGAGGTGGCCGTGGCGGACGAATTCGTGGACTTCCTGACCTTGCCGGCGTACGAAAGGATGGCATGAGGGCGGGAACATGACCATCGAGGCGCTGGCGGCGACGCTGCGGGAGACACTTCGGCCGGACCAGGTGCTGACCGACCGTCAGCAGCTGCGCACGTATGAGTGCGACGGGCTCACGCACTACCGCGTCATCCCCGGCATCGTCGTGTTTCCCCGCACTGCCGACGAATGCGCGGACGTCGTGCGGGCCTGCGTCGCCGCGGGTGTGCCCTTCGTGGCCCGCGGCTCGGGCACCGGCCTGTCCGGCGGTGCGCTGCCGCACGCCGACGGCGCGCTCATCGTCACCTCCCAGCTGCGGTCGATCGTCGAGGTCGCACCGGAGGACGAGCGGGCCGTCGTCGAGCCCGGAGTGATCAACCTGCAGGTCAGCCGGGTCGCGAACCCGCACGGCTACTACTACGCGCCCGACCCGTCGAGCCAGCAGATCTGCTCGATCGGCGGCAACGTCGCGGAGAACTCCGGCGGGGCGCACTGCCTGAAGTACGGCTTCACCACCAACCACGTCACCGGCGTGCAGATCGTGACGCCCGACGGCGACCTGGTCCGGCTCGGCGGCCGGACGCCGGACGCCCCCGGATACGACCTGCTCGGCGCGTTCGTCGGTTCCGAAGGCACCCTCGGCATCGCGACGGAGGTGACGGTACGTCTGACGCGCCTGCCGGAGACCGTCCGCACGCTGCTCGCGGCGTTCCCCGGCACCGACCAGGCGGGTGTCGCCACGTCGGCGATCATCGCGGCGGGGGTCGTGCCCGCCGCCGTGGAGATGATGGACGCCCTCGCGATCGAGGCGGCCGAGGCCGCAGTGCACTGCGGCTACCCCGAAGGCGCCGGCGCGGTGCTCATCGTTGAGCTCGACGGCCCCCAGGCCGAGGTGGAGGCGCAGTTCACGGCGGTGGAGGACTTCTGCCGGCAGCACGGCGCCTTCGAGATCCGCATCGCGGCCGACGACGCCGAGCGGGCCCTGTTCTGGAAGGGGCGCAAGTCGGCGTTCGCGGCCGTCGGGCGGATCAGCCCGGACTACATCGTGCAGGACGGCGTCATCCCGCGGACCGCGCTGCCGCAGGTGCTGACCCGCATCGGCGAGATCGCCGCCGAGCACGGCATCCGGGTCGCCAACGTGTTCCACGCCGGTGACGGCAACCTGCACCCGCTCGTGCTGTTCGACGAGACGGTGACGGGCCAGGCCGAGCGCGCCGAGACCGTGTCCGGCGCGATCCTCGACATCTGCGTCCAGCACGGCGGCTCGATCACCGGCGAGCACGGCGTCGGCATCGACAAGGCGAAGCACCTCCCGCGCATGTACTCCGAGGACGACCTCGACACGATGCAGCTGGTGCGGTGCGCGTTCGACCCGCGGGGCCTGGCCAACCCGGGCAAGGTGTTCCCGACCCCGCGGCTGTGCGGCGAGGTCCCCGGCAGACGCAAGGGGGCCCACCCGCTCCAGGAGGCCGGCGTCGCGGAGGTGTTCTAGAAGATGTCAGCGGAGATCGCGGGGGTGTCCGCCGCCGCCGTCGCGACCCCCTCGTCGACCGCCGAGGTGGCCGACGTGGTCAAGGGTGCCGCGAAGGGCGGCCTGGCGCTGGTCGTCCGGGGCGGCGGCACCCGGCAGGACTGGGCGCTGCCGCCGCAGCGGCTCGACCTGATCCTGGAGACCGCCGAACTGTGTGGCCTGGTCGAGCACGCGGCCGGTGACCTCGTCGCGGTGGTCCGGGCCGGCACCCCGCTGCGCCAGGTGCAGGACGCGCTGCGCCCGGCCGGCCAGCAGCTGGCCCTCGACGAGCCACTGCCCGGGTCCACGATCGGCGGCACGGTCGCCGTCAACGCGTCCGGCCCCCGGCGCATGCTGTACGGCACCGTCCGTGACCTGCTCATCGGCGTCACCGTGGTCCGTGCCGACGGCGTCGTCGCCCGGGCCGGCGGCAAGGTCGTGAAGAACGTCGCCGGGTATGACCTGGGCAAGCTCGTCGCCGGGTCGTACGGCACCCTCGGCGTGATCACCGAGTGCGCGTTCCGGCTGCATCCGCTCCCCGCCGCGAGCCGCTTCGTCTCGGTCTGCGTCGAAGGCCCGGACGAGGCCGGGCGGGCCGTGTCCGCGGTCCTCGGCGCCCAGGTCGTGCCGAGTGCCCTGGAGATCGACACGGTCCAGTCCGACGCCGCGCCGCTCACGGTGACCGCGCTGGTCGAGGGGGTGCCCGCCGGGGTCGCCCAGCGCGCCGCCGACCTCCAGAAGCTGCTCGGCGACGGCGCCACCGCGTCCGACGACCCGCCGCCGGGCTGGGGCGAATACCCGTGGGGGCCGGGCGACGTCGGCATGAAGCTCACGTCGGCGCTGTCCCGGGTGCCGTACCTGCTGACGGCCGCCGGCGTCACCGCCCGGCTGCACGACGTACCGTTGCGGGTGCGCGGCTCGGCGGGCACCGGAGTCCTCTACGCCGGTCTCCCCGGCGGCACCGACCCGGGTGTCGTCGCGGGGGTGGTCAGCGACCTGCGGGCGGCGACCCGCGCCGGCGCCGGCCACTGTGTCGTGCTGACCGCCCCGCCGGCGATCCGGGCCCGCGTCGACGTCTGGGGCCACGTTGACGGCCTCGACCTGATGCGCCGGGTCAAGGAGCAGTTCGACCCCGCGGGCACCCTCGCCCCCGGCCGGTTCGTGGGAGGCATCTGATGTCCATCGAGGAACGGTCCCGGCCCGAGCTGATCGGCGACTGCGTCCACTGTGGATTCTGCCTGCCGACCTGCCCGACGTACGTGCTGTGGGGCGAGGAGATGGACTCCCCGCGCGGCCGGATCCAGCTCATGCTCCAGGAGTCCCAGGGCGAGCCGCTGACGGCGACCATGGCCGGCCACTTCGACGCGTGCCTGGGCTGCATGGCGTGCGTGACGGCCTGCCCCTCCGGCGTGCGGTACGACACGCTGATCGAGCAGACCCGCGTCCAGGTCGAGGAGGCCCGGCATCGCGGCCCGGCGGAGCGGGCGCTGCGGGGTGCGGTGTTCGCCCTGTTCCCCTATCCGCGGCGGCTCCGGGTCGCCAAGGTGCCGCTCAGGGCGTACCAGATGCTGGGTCTGCCCTTGCGACGGTATCTGCCGGCGACCCTGGCGACGCTGACCGACCTGGCCCCGCCGGCGCGCCGGGCGGTCCCGCTGCCGCCGCTGGTCCGAGCGGTCGGCCCGCGCCGTGCGGTGGTCGGGATGCTGACCGGGTGCGTGCAGGACGCGTTCTTCCCGTCGGTGAACGCCGCCACCGTCCGGGTGCTGGCCGCCGAGGGCTGCGACGTGGTCGTGCCGCCGGGCCAGGGCTGCTGCGGCGCCCTAAGCGTCCACAATGGACGCCATGCCGAGGCGGTACGATTCGCGCGGTCGATCGTCGACACGTTCACCACGGCCGGCGTGGACGCACTGGTCGTGAACGCGGCAGGCTGCGGTTCGTCGCTGAAGGAACTGGGGACGCTGCTGGCGGACGATCCGGCATACTCGGCGCGGGCGGCGGACCTGGCATCACGGGTGCGCGACCTCTCCGAGATCCTGACCGAGCTGGGCCCGGTGGCCCCGCGCCACCCCCTGCCGTTGACGGTGGCCTACCACGACGCCTGCCACCTGGCCCACGCCCAGGGCGTGCGCACCCAGCCACGGACCTTGCTGCGCGAAATCCCCGACCTGCAGCTGCGCGAAATCCCGGACGGCGAGATATGTTGCGGGTCGGCGGGGGTGTGGAACATCCTGAACGCGGACCCGGCAGCGGAGCTGGCCGACCGCAAGGCGCACAATGTGCTGGCCACCGGCGCCGAGGTGCTGGTGACCGCCAACCCCGGCTGCCTGATGCAGATCTCCGCAGGCGTGACCCGAGCGGGCGGCAAGATCCGCCTGGCCCACACCGCCCAGGTGCTGGACGCGTCGATCCGCGGCATCCGCCTGCCTCGATGAACCTGAGGTCAACCCAGGCCGGCCCGCTACAGCTTCTTCGCACGCTGCCGCGACGCGACGGGTCCGGCACCACGGCCCGCCGAGCCCGCCGAGGTGGGGTTCGGGTCGCTCGACGCCGGCCCGGACGCTGAACTCCAGGACGAAGCCGGCGACCGGCGCGAGCAGGGACCGGTTGCCGGAGCCGAGTGCCGGGCCGAGCACCAGGACCAAGTGCCGGGCCGGATGCCGGGCCAGGTGCCGGGCCGGATGCCCGGTCAAGTGCCGGGGTGCCGGGCCAGGGTGCCGGGCCAGGGTCGAGTGCGGAATACCAAGCGCAAAATGCGGGATGCTGCGCTCACTCCGGCCTGAGGTCAGCCCGCTGGGAGTCGGCCGGGTCGCTGGATGCCGGGCCGGGGCGTCAAGCAAGACGCCGAGCCAGGAGCCAGGCAGGACGTCGAACCAGAAGCCGAGTCGGACACCAGTGTCGGACGCCGGACTGCACGCCGGGCAGGCGCTGAGTCGAACACCAGGTCAGACGCCGAGCCGGGTCGGATCGGACGCCGGACCGGACTGGGCAGGACACCGGTTCGGGCCGGGTCGGACACCGGGCCGGGTGGCGCTGGGTGGGCCGGGCGCCGGGACCGATGCGCACCGGGTCGCGGGCCAAGACTAGGCGCGGATCACTCCACGTTTCGCAGCCGCAAAAGAGACCAGCCCGTCGACAGCCCCGATAGAGGAGACATTCCAGACATCTTGGTGCATCGATGAACGTGTATTAATTCACTTTTCCATGATCGCGAAGACTTTGTGTCGCCTGGGGTACCACAAGTCTCCGGGATCATGAGAATTCGTGGCGAATCCAATCGATGAATGACGATTTGACTCCCTCCAGCACACGCCAGCCACGTGGAAGGGGAAGCCGATGCCGAATGCGAACCGCCAGCCGACCAGCGGGAGCGATCGGACGCCGAATGCAACCGCCAGCCGACCAGCGGAAGCGGCCGGACACCGAATGCAAACCATCAGCCACCAGTGGAAATAGTCCGACACCGAACGCCAACCCCAGCCGACGAGCAGAAGCAGTCCGACACCGAACACCAATCCGCCAGCGAGCACAGTCGGACGCGAACACGAACCCCCAGCCGACCAGCACGAGCAACCCGACACCGAGCGCCAACCCCAGCCGACCAGCGAAACAGTCCGACACCGAACACCAACCGCCGACTGGCCAACCAGCAGGAACAGTCAGGCACCGAACACCAGCCGCCAACAGGCCAACCAGCAGGAGCAGTCGGGCACCCGAACACCAGCCGCCGGCCGACCCGGTGGGAGTGGTCATGACGGCCGCCGACGGGCTGCGGATCTGCCTTGGCGTCGTGCTCGCGGTCTCGGGTCGGCCGTCCAGCGTCGACCTGCGGCGAGGAGCGGCGAGGAGGAACGGGAGGGCAACGCGAGGAGAACCGACGAGATGCGGGGAGGAGCAGTCTCCGATGCCGGGTTCGCGGGTGATCGGCTGGCGCTGGGGGCTGGGCCGTGGGGCTGAGCGCTCGAACAGTCGTGATCCAGGAAACTTCAGGCCGTCCGGGCAACAGGAAGTTTCCCACGATCATGAAGCGGGACCGATGCGTCGGGTCGATGACTGTGCCTGGCCGGACGGGTGGCGCCGTGCGTGGAAGGCGGCATGACGACGGAACTTGTGGGCTGTCCGGAATGTGGGCTTCCGGCGGCCTCGCGCTCGCACGGCATGGTTACGTCGACCGATGGGCCGGTGGAGCACGTCCATCTGCGCTGCGGGGTCGGGCACAGGTTCTTCGGCCCGTCGGAGATGCTGCTGCACCGCCGACAGGGCCGCTGAACGCGAGAACCGGTGAGGACCCGGCGACGGATCAGTTGGGGCGGAGCGGGCGGCCCTCGCCGTCGACCGGGCGGCCGGCGAGCATCATGATGCCGTCGATGACGAACCAGAGCCACAGGCCGCCGGAGACGAGGAACGGAATGAACAGGAAGAAGCCGCACACGAAGGCGACCCAGCCGACGACCACGCTGAGGACCAGCTGGGTCACGCCGAGCGCGATGTTGCCCGCGTAGAGCCGGCCGATGCCGCCCAGGAGGAAGAACAGGCTCGGCAGCAGCTGGAGCAGGCCGGCGACGAGCTTGTTCTTGTCCGAATACGGCTGGCCGGTCACCGGGTCGTATGCCGGGGCGCCCGCCGCGACGGGCACGCCGTAGGCCGGCTGCGCGTAGGCGGCCTGCCCATACGGGTCGTAGCCGCCCGAGGTCGGCACGCCGGAGACGGGCAGCTGGTAGGTCGGCGAATACGGCGCGCCCGAGCCGGGCGGGGCTGACGAGGGCGGCGCCGACATGGGAGGCTGGGTCGACGGCAACGCGGGTTGCCCGTACTGCGGTTGTCCATACGGCGACGGCTGTCCATACGGCGACGGCTGCTCGTACGGACTCGGCTGGCCATACGGATTCGACGAGTATGGCTCAGATCCATACGGTGGCTGCGTCATGTCCAGCAGGCTACCGCCCCGGTCCGACACTTTCTGCCCCCGGTACGGCCAGTGTCGGCCACCCGTGTGACGTCGATGACGTTGAGCCCGGGCGGGCCGGTGCGATCGGATGAAGTCCATGGAATTCGACGGCCGCCGGCCGGTGCGCACCACGATCCGCCTGCTCGCGCCCGGCAAGTGGCGCATCGCCCTGGCGACCGTCGCGTTCGCGGTGAAGGACAGCCCGATCTGGCTGCTGCCCCTGATCACCGCCAACATCATCGACATCGTCGTCCAGCACCGGCCGGTGAGCCAGCTGTGGCTCAACGCCTCGGTGCTGGCCGTCGTGCTGCTCCAGAACATCCCGATGCACATGCTGTGGGTCCGGCAGATGAGCCTGGTCGTCCGGCATCTCGGCACCGACCTGCGCTCGGCGCTCGCGGGGCGGCTGCAGCAGTTGTCGATCGGCTTCCACACGCGGGCCGGCGCGAGCCTGCTGCAGACCAAGGTCGTCCGGGACGTCGAGAACGTCGAGCTGATGCTCCAGCAGGTGGCGCAGTCGGGCACCTCGGCGGTGCTGACGCTGCTCGGCGCGCTGAGCCTGACGGCGCTGCGGGTGCCGCAGTTCGTCCCGCTCTTCCTGCTGGTGGTGCCGTGCACGGCGGCGCTGGTCGCGATGGTCCGGCGCCGCTCGGGCGCCCGCAACGAGGAGTTCCGCCGCCGGGTCGAGGACCTCTCGGCGCGGGTCGACGAGATGGCCCACCTGATGCCGATCACGCGGGCCCACGCGCTGGAGCAGGAGGCGGTACACCGGCTGCGCTCGACCGTCGAGGAGGTGCGGTCCGCCGGTGTGCGGCTCGACCTGGTCAACGCCCGGTTCGGCGCGGCGTCGTGGGTGACGTACCAACTGCTCGGCGCTGCCTGCCTGGTGGCCGCCGCCCTCGCCGCCTGGACCGGGTTCGCGCCCGTGAGCGCCGGTGACGTGGTCCTGCTGAGCACCTACTTCGCGGTACTGACCACCTCCGTCATCGGCCTGTTCGGCCTCGCCCCGATCATCACCAAGGGCCTGGAGTCGATCCGCTCGATCGGCGAGGTGCTGTCGGCGCCGGACCTCGAGCTCAACGAGGGCAAGCAGGCCGTCACGCGGGTCGGCGGCGCGGTGACGCTGGAGGGTGTCGGCTACCGGTACCCGGACTCGGGCAAGGCCGCGGTGTCCGGCATCAGCCTGGACGTCCGCAGCGGCGAGACGATCGCCTTCGTCGGCCCGTCCGGCTCCGGCAAGTCGACCATGCTCAACCTGCTGATCGGGTTCATCCGGCCGACCGAGGGACGGATCCTGCTCGACGGCACCGACATGGAGCGCATCGACCTGCGCACCTACCGCCGGCACGTGTCCGTGGTGCCGCAGGAGCCGGTCCTCTTCGACGGCTCGATCCGGGACAACGTCACCTACGGCCTGCCGGACCTGACCGAGGAGGCGGTCGTGGCGGCGCTGCGCGACGCGAACGCGCTGGAGTTCGTCGAGCGGCTGCCGCACGGCTGGGACACGCTCGTGGGCGAGCGCGGCGCGCTGCTGTCCGGCGGGCAGCGGCAGCGGCTGGCGATCGCCCGGGCTCTGGTGCGCGACCCGAGGGTGCTGCTGCTGGACGAGGCGACGTCGGCGCTCGACAGCGAGTCGGAGGCGTTGGTGCAGCAGGCGCTCACCCGGCTGATGCGCGGCCGGACGACGTTCGTGGTCGCGCACCGGCTCGCCACCGTGCGGGACGCGGACCGGGTCGTGGTGCTGGCCGAGGGGCGCCTGGCCGAGGTCGGCACCCACGACGAACTCGTCGCCCGGGGAGGCCTGTTCGCCCGCCTGCACAGCCTCCAGCGCGTGTGAGCCGCCGCCCGGCCCAGCGCGTGTGAGCCGCCGCTCGGCCTCCGGCGGGTGTGAGCCCGTCGCCCGGCCTCCGGTGCGTGTGAGCCCGCCGCACGGCGTCCAGCGGGTGTGAGCGAGTCTGCCACACTGATCCGATGAGGGAGTCCGACGAGCTGGCCAGCGCGAGCCTGGTCGAGCTGGCGGTGTCCCGGCTGAGCCGGGAGATCCTCGGCGGCGGCGCCGACCCGGGTGAGCGCCTGGTCGAGGAGCAGCTGACCCGCCGGTTCGGGATCAGCCGGGCGCCGTTGCGCGAGGCGCTTCGTCTGCTGGCCCAGCAGGGACTCGTCGAGCACGTGCCGCGGCGCGGCGCGCGGGTGGCGACGCTGTCCGCGGTGGACATCCAGGAGCTGTACGCGGTGCGCGACGTCCTCGAGCGCCACGCGGTGACGACCACGCCGCCGGACGCCGACCTCGGCGGCATCACCGCCGCGATGAAGGCGATGCAGGAGGCCGACGCCCGCGGGGACCGCTACGACATGGCCACGGCCCACCGCGAGCTGCACGTCGCCGTCGTCGCGCTCGCCGGCAACCGCCAGCTCACCTCGGTCTACGAGTCGGTGCTGGTGAAGATCCAGCTGTACATGGCACTCAACCTGCGGCGGGAGGCCGAGGTCGCGCCGGAGCACGACGGCGTGCACCGCCACGAGCGGCTGTTCGAGGCGGTGTCGAGCCGCGACCCGGCCGCGGTGCTGGCCGCCCTCGACGACCACGGTGCCCGCTCCTACCTGCAGTAGGACGAGAGCACCACGACATCGATGCGTTACACGGCGGGCCGGTCCGTGTAACAGGACTGTCGACAATCGACAGTATGACCGCCACGGCCACCCGCACCGGCATCACCGCCCTCCGTGAGGCGTACCTGAGCGGCGAGCTGACCCCGGCCGACGTCGCCGAGCAGGTCGCCGCCGCGCCCGCGCCGCCCGCGGTGTGGATCACGAAGGCCGGCCCGGACGCGCTGCGCGCCCGCGCCGCCGAGCTGCGCCGTCTGGACCCGGCCGGCCTGCCGCTGTTCGGGATCCCGTTCGCCGTCAAGGACAACATCGACGTCGCCGGCCTGCCGACCACCGCCGCGTGCCCCGCCTTCGCGTACGTCCCGCAGCGCCACGCCCCCGTCGTCGAGAAGCTGCTGGCCGCCGGTGCGATGCTCGTCGGCAAGACCAACCTCGACCAGTTCGCGACCGGGCTGACAGGCTCGCGCTCGCCGTACGGCGCGGTCGAGAGCGTCTTCGGCGGCGGCCTCATCGCCGGCGGCTCCAGCTCCGGCTCGGCGGTCGCCGTGGCGGCCGGCCTCGTCGCGTTTTCGCTCGGCACCGACACCGCCGGCTCGGGCCGCGTGCCGGCCGCGTTCAACGGCATCGTCGGGCTCAAGCCGACCCGCGGCCTGCTCAGCACCGTCGGCGTGGTGCCCGCCTGCCGCTCGCTCGACTGCGTCTCGGTCTTCACGCGGGACGTCACCGACGCCGCGGCGGTCCTCGAGGTGGTGCGCGGGCCCGTCGCGGACGATCCGTGGTCCCGCGCCGCGGATCCGGAGGTCGTACCTCCGGAGGCCGTGCGCCTCGGCGTCGCCCGTCCGGAGGCGCTGGACTTCGAGGGCGACCGCGGGCAGGCCGAGCGGTACGTCGCCGGCTGCCTCGCCCTGGCCCGGCTCACCGGCGCGGCCGAACAGGTGGACCTCGCGCCCCTGCTGGAGGCCGGCAGCCTGCTCTACCAGGGGCCGTGGGTCGCCGAGCGGCTGGCCGACCTGGAGCCGTTCCTGCGCGACCACGCCGATCAGATCCTGCCGCTGACGCGCGGCATCCTGCAGGGCGGCCGGCGGTTCACCGCGGCGGACACGTTCCGCGCGCAACACCGGCTGCGCGAACTGCGGGCCGTGACCCGCCGGCTCTTCGAGCGGATCGACGTGCTGGCCCTGCCGACCGTGCCGACGACGTACACGCTCGACGAGATCGCCGCCGAACCGCTGCGGCGCAACGCGATCCTCGGCAGGTACACCCAGTTCGCCAACCTGCTCGACCTCGCGGTGGTCACCGTACCTAACGGACGGACCCCGGACGGCCGGCCGGCGAGCCTCTCCCTGATCGGCCCCGCGTTCAGCGAGGCGACCCTGCTGGCGCTGGCGGCCGCGCTGCACGGCGAACCGGCGGCACCGGCGGCGGCATGGGACCCGGCGGCGGGCACCGTCGAGCTGGCGGTCGTCGGGCACCACCTGCGCGGCGAGCCGCGCAACGCGGAGCTGGTCGCGCTCGGCGGCCGGTTCGTCCGGACCACCCGGACCGCGCCCTGCTACCGGCTGTTCCGGCTGCCGGTCGGCGACGCCGGGCTGCCCGGGCTGGTGCGGGTCGCCGACGGCGGCACCGCGATCGAGGTCGAGCTGTGGCGCGTGCCGGCGACGGCGCTGGGCGCGCTGCTCACGAGCGTTTCCGCACCGCTGTCGATCGGTCACGTGTCGATCGCCGGCGGCGGCGTCGTCCCCGGGTTCCTGTGCGAGGCGTACGCGGCCCGGGACGGCCGGGACATCAGCGCCGGCGGCGGCTGGCGCGCATTTCGCAAGGAGGAGGCGGAATGAGTGCAACCATCGGCCCGGTCGTCGGCGCGAAGCCGTACGCCTGGCCCTACGACGGCTCCGTGCCGGTCGGCCGTACGGCGCTGCTGTGCATCGACTGGCAGACCGACTTCTGCGGGCCGGGCGGCTACGTCGACAGCATGGGTTACGACATCGGCCTCACCCGGGCGGGCCTGCCGGCGACCGCGAAACTGCTCGACCACGTCCGCGGCCTCGGGATGCTGGTGGTCCACACGCGCGAGGGTCACGACCCCGACCTGTCCGACCTGCCGCCCAACAAGCGGTGGCGCTCCGCGCGGATCGGCGCGGAGATCGGCTCGACCGGCCCGTGCGGACGGATCCTCGTCAAGGGCGAGCCGGGCTGGGAGATCGTGCCGGAGGTCGCCCCGGCGCCGGGCGAGGTCGTGGTCGACAAGCCCGGCAAGGGCGCCTTCTACGCCACGAACCTCGACCTGGTGCTGCGCACCCACGGCATCACCCACCTGATCCTGACCGGCATCACCACCGACGTGTGCGTGCACACGACGATGCGCGAGGCCAACGACCGCGGGTACGAGTGCCTGATCCTCTCCGACTGCACCGGCGCTACCGACCCGTCCAACCACGCCGCCGCGCTGCACATGGTGACCATGCAGGGCGGGGTCTTCGGCTGCGTCGCCACGTCGGCCGACGTGATCGCGGCGACGGCCTGAACAGGAGCGTCCACTGTGGCCACTCTCGAAGCACTCCCCGGACCGTTCACCTTCGACCCGGCGACGACGGCGCTGCTCGTCATCGACATGCAGCGCGACTTCATGGAGCCCGGCGGCTTCGGCGAGACGCTCGGCAACGACGTCTCGCAGCTGCGGCGCACGATCGCGCCGACCGCGGCGCTGCTGGCCGCGTGCCGCGCGGCCGGCCTGACGATCATCCACACCCGGGAGGGGCATCTGCCCGACCTGTCCGACTGCCCGCCCGCCAAGCTCAACCGCGGCGACCCCGGCATGCGCATCGGCGCGCCCGGGCCGATGGGGCGGATCCTGATCCGCGGCGAGTACGGCCACGACATCATCGACGAGCTCGCGCCGGCGCCCGGCGAGCCGGTCGTCGACAAGCCCGGCAAGGGCGCCTTCTACGCCACCGGGCTCGGCGAACTGCTGACGTCACTCGGCGTCCGCAGCCTCGTCGTCACCGGCGTCACCACCGAGGTCTGCGTGCACACCACCGTCCGGGAGGCCAACGACCGCGGCTACGAGTGCCTCGTGCTCTCCGACTGCGTCGGCTCGTACTTCCCGGAGTTCCAGGAGACCGGCCTGAAGATGATCGCCGCGCAGGGCGGCATCTTCGGCTGGGTCGCCGACTCCCCCACCTTCATCGCGGCGCTCCAGCCCACTCTGCAGAGGACGTGACGTCATGGCAACGAACACCGCATTACGGGTCCCCTGGTGGGTCCGCGGCGACACCAATGCGTTCTTCGGCTTCGGCGTCAACGTGCTCGTCAACGTCCTGACGCTGACCTCGCTCTGCCTCTTCGTGGTCAAGCTCAGCGAGCGCGACGTGTTCCACGCGATCCTGCCGGCGCTCGGTATCGCGCTCGTCGTCGGCAACGTCTACTACACGTTCCTCGCGCGGCGCCTCGCCCGCCGGGAGCACCGCACCGACGTCACCGCGCTGCCCTACGGGCCGAGTGTCCCGCACATGTTCATCGTCATCTTCGTCATCATGCTGCCGGTGTACCTCAAGACGCAGAACGCCACCCTCGCCTGGAAGGCCGGGCTGGCGTGGGCGTTCATCATCGGCGTGATCGTGCTGATCGGCGCGTTCGTCGGCCCGTACATCAGGAAGTACGCGCCACGGGCCGCGCTGCTGGGCACCCTGGCCGGCATCTCGATCACGTTCATCTCGATGCTGCCGGCGGCCCGGATGTGGAACCTCGCCTGGGTCGCGCTGCCGGTGTTCGCACTGCTGCTCATCGGCCTGCTCACCGACACGAAGCTGCCCGGCAACTTCCCGATCGGCCTGGCGGCCCTGCTACTGGGCACCGCGATCGGCTGGATCGGCGGCGCGATGGACGGCAACGCGGTGAGCGCCGCGGTCGACGAGATCGGCTTCGCCCTGCCGGGCCTGCATCTCGACCTGCTGTTCTCCGGCCTGTCCGACGTGGCGCCGCTGCTCGCGACCGCGATCCCGCTCGGCGTCTACAACTTCACCGAGGGCATGTCCAACGTGGAGAGCGCCGCCGCGGCCGGTGACCACTACAACCTGCGCAGCGTCCTGCTCGCCGACGGCGCGGGCGCCATCATCGGCTCGGCGCTCGGCTCGCCGTTCCCGCCGGCGGTCTACGTCGGCCACCCCGGCTGGAAGAAGGCCGGCGGGCGCAGCGGCTACTCGATGGCCACGGGCATCGTCATCGCGCTGCTGTGCTTCCTGAGCATGTTCGGCCTGCTCGGTGCGGTGTTCCCGCTGCCGGCGATCGTGCCGATCCTGCTCTACATCGGCCTGCTGATCGGCGCGCAGGCGTTCCAGTTCTCCCCGAAGGCCCACGCGGCGGCGGTCATCGCGGCGCTGGTGCCGAACATCGCCCAGTGGGCGACCAGCCAGATCGACAACTCGCTGGCGGCTGCCGGCACCACGGCCGCACAGGTGGGCTCGGCGGCGCTGGAGGGCAACGGCGTCGTGTACCACGGCCTGCTGGTCCTCGGCCAGGGTGCGATCCTGGCGGGCCTGGTGCTGGGCTCGGTCGTGGCGTTCATCATCGACAAACGGTTCGTCCACGCCGGTGTCTTCGCCCTGGCCGGCGCGGTGCTGTCGTTCGTCGGCCTGATCCACGGCGAGCAGGTGGAATGGAACGCCAACGGCCCGGTGGCCCTCGGCTACGTGTTCATCGCGGTGGTGTGCGGCCTGTTCGCGCTGACCAGGCCCGAGCCGCGGCCGAAGGACCCGGACGAGCTGGAGCTGGACCGGCTGGAGGCCGGTCCGGCCGGGGCGGCCCTGCCGCCGGCGCCCGCACCGGAACCGGCCGCAGTACCGGTCGCAGCACCGACCGCGGCACCGGCCGCGCAGCGTTAGGAACCGCCGCTGATCCCGGTGTGGTGGTCTCGGGACCACCGCACCTGGATCGGCTCACGCAGGGAGACCGCATGGACGTCAACCGCAGTGAGGTCGTCGCCGAGGTGGCCGCCGCTTTCGCCGCCTACGAGAAGGCCCTCGTCGCCAACGACACCGCCGCGATGGCGGACGCGTTCTGGGACTCGCCGGCCGTGGTGCGGTTCGGGATCGGGGACCGGCAGGACGGCGCCGAGGCGTTGCGCGCCTGGCGGGAGTGCCAGCCGCCGCTGCCGGCCGGGCGGCGGCTGTTCGACACGAGGATCACGGCCTTCGGCGGCGATCTCGCCGTCGTCACGACGATGTTCGACTACCCCCGGCGGGAGGGCCGGCCGGGGCGGCAGTCCCAGACCTGGGTCCGTCTCCCCGCCGGCTGGCGCATCGTCCACGCCCACGTCTCCCACGAGACCGGGGCGCCCTGAGCCGCGCTTCCTCAGTGCGCTTTTCTCAGTGCGCGGCGGCCATCCGGCCGCGGCCGGAGCCCTGGTGGGACAGCTGGTAGGCGGCCACCAGGAGCAGGATGCCGCTGATGATGGCGTAGACACCGATCGCCCACGCGATGGCCAGCGCGCCGGCCGCGGGGCGCACCATGATGAACAGGCCGGCGACGATGGCGATCGCGCCGACGAGGGCCAGCGACCAGCCCCCGTGCTGGCGGGTCGCCAGCCACAGGTCGGACAGGCCGATCAGCACCGCCCAGACACCGACCAGGATGGCCAGCGCCACCGCGGTGATGCCCGGCCACACGATCGCCATGATCCCGACGACGATGCCCACGACCCCGGCGACCGCCCGGGCGATCCGAGGTCCCTTGCCGTCGGCGAAGCCGGTCACCGGGTTCGACGGGCCGGTTGCGGGGCGCATCGCGTGCACCAGCTGCTCGATGCCGGTGACGATCGCGAACACGCCGAAGAGCAGGGCCAGCGCGATGACCGTGACCCCGGGCCACACCACCGCGAGGATGCCGAACACGACGGCGAGCACCCCGCGGATACCCAGCAACCACGCTTCTCTTCTCAGCATCACGTCCTCCTTGCCGTGCGAGAGATTCAGAACACCGAAGGACCGCTCACGACCGCCGCAGGCGGTCCTCCAGCTCGTCGATGCGGTCGAGCAGGTCGAGCACCACGCCGACGGCGGCGTAGTTGAGGGGGAGCCCGGCGTGGAGGCGCCGGACGCGGGCCACGGTCGTCAGCTGGGTCACCGTGAACCACTGCTCACCGTGCGCGTCCACGGCGGGCTCCACCAGGCCGAGTGCGACCAGCCGGTGCACCATCTCCGGGTGCAGGCCGGCCATCTCGGCGAAGCGTTCGAGGGAGAGGTACGGCAGCGGCGCGAGCGCATAGGTCATGGCGCACCCCGTCCCGCCTCGCGTGGGTCGAAGGTCGACTCGGCGGCCAGTTCCTCGAAGAGCTGCCGCTCCCGCCGGGACAGGTTGCCCGGCACCACGATCCGTACCTCGGCGAACAGGTCGCCGGGGGTGCCCCGCGGGTTCGGCACGCCTTGCCCGCGCAGCCGTAGCCTCCTCCCGGACGACGACCCGGCCGGCACCTCCAGGCGGACGTCGCCGCCCGGCGTGCCGACCGGGACGACCGCGCCAAGAGCCGCCTCCCATGGGCTCACCGGTAGATCCACCATCACGTCACGCCCTTCCACCTTGTACCGCGGGTGCGGCGCCAGGTGCACCACCAGGTACAGATCGCCGGGCCGTCCGCCCCGCGCCCCGGCCGCACCCTGCCCGGCCAGCCGGATCCGCTGGCCTTCGACGACACCGGCCGGGATGTTCACGCCGTACTGCCGTGGCCGTCCGGCCGGGCCCGGCATCGTGATCCGGCGCCGGCCGCCGAGGTATGCGTCCTCGACGCTGATCGTCAGTTCCGCCTGGGTGTCCGCGCCCGGCACCGGCGTGGAGCCGAGCCCGCCGCTCTGGTAGCCGCGGAAGCCGCCCCCGAAGCGGCCACCGAACCGCCCGCCGAACAGGCTGCCGAGCAGATCCTCAAGATCGATGTCCACTGTGGACCGGGACGGCGGCGCATGCCGCCGCCCGGTGTCGCGCGGGCCGGCGTCGTCGGGCGCCTGCCGCCACCCGGCGCCGAACCGGTCGTACTTGCGACGGCTGCGCGGGTTCGACAGGACGTGGTACGCCTCGCTGATCTCCTTGAACCGCTCCTCGGCGCCCGGCTCCCGGTTGACGTCGGGATGGTGGCGACGGGCCATGGTCCGGTATGCGCGCTGGATCTCCTCGGTGCTCGCTTCGCGGCGGACACCGAGGACTGCGTAGTAGTCACGGATCTCAACGGGCATCTGGCGACCTCCCGCCGCACGTGTCCGACACCGTCCGTGTCCGGGCACCGGCAGTCATGAACCGAAGTCGTGCGCCTGTGCGCCCGGCGGATACCGGCCTCACGCCATGGAGCTGCGGCCGACCTGCCCGGTACCGCTGCTGCCGGTGCCGCTGGAGCCCATCTGCCGTCCCGTGGAGCCGGGCCGGGACTGGCCCTCTTTCATCTGCTTCGCCTGCGCCGCCGGGGTGCTCACCCCGCCGGGAGTGCCGGATCCGGAGCCGCCCTGCCCGCTCGCCGACCCACTCGCCTGCCCACTCGCCGGCCCACTCGTCTGCCCGGAGGAGCCGGCGGACCCGGCGGGCCGGGCCGACGGCTCGCCACTGATCGCCTTGCGCTGGTGCACCTCGATCCGCCGCGCCAGGGCCTCTTGGACCTTCGGCGCCCGGATCGACAGCACGCCGTTGTCCAGCTCGGCGTCGACCCCGTCCGGGTCGACGTCGCCGGGCAGCGCGATCAGGAACTCGAACTCGCCGGTGCGGCGCGCGTGGTGGCGCAGCGTCCCGGTGCGGGGCTTCTCGGTGTGCTTGCCGAAGACCCGGATCTCGTTGTCCCGCAGCTCGATCTGCAGGTCGTCGGCCCGCACGTTCGGCAGGTCCAGGTCGATCAGGAACGCGTCCTCGGTCTCCTCGATGTCGACCGGGACCTGACCGGTGCCCGAGATGCCGAACCCGGCGCCGAAGCCGGTGCCGAGGCCGTGGCCGTACCCCGGGGTGCTCAGGGACGGGAACACGCCGAGCGGGCGGCGGGGGCGGCTGACCAAGATTGTCATCGTGCGTCTCCCAACGGTGGGGCAGCGATGGAGCCGCGGAGTGATCGGTGTACGCAGCCATGCTGGAAGGAGTGCGGGTGACACGGTCCCACCCGGACCGGATGACCGGCGCCCGGCCGGCCGGGCGATGCCGTCCGTCCTCCGCGAGTGATGGCCGCTCACCTACGCGCCCGGCAGCGTTCGCGGCATGTACGAAGACGTGTTCATCGCGGAGGTACGCGAAAAGGCTGGACTCCCTGGCGCCGAAGACGCCCGCCGCGCGGTGCGCGGAGTGCTGCACGCCCTGGCGAACCGGCTGCCCGACGGCTGGGTGCACCACCTGGCCGCGGAGCTGCCACCGACGCTGGCCGAGCCGCTCTGGTCCTATCAGCACCTGTACGACCAGGAGATCCACCTGGACTTCCTGGCCGACGTGGCCGCGCGGACGAAGGTGCCGCCGGCCGACGCCGAGCGTGTCGCACGGGCGGTGTTCGCCACCGTGGCGAGCGTCTGCGACCCGGCCCTCCTGCGGCGGATCTACCAGCCGCTGCCGAGCGACGTCGTGGTCCTCACCGAGTCGGACTCGTCGCTGCTGCCGGTGTGAGCCGCACCGGCACTGCCGGAAGCATTACCCTTCCACAATGGTCCCTGGGAGCGTGGCGCGGCCGCGCTCCCTTGCCGTGGCAGCCTCGCCGTGTACTGCCCCTTCCGGAGCTCTGCCTGGTCGTCCTGGTCGGCCCGGATGCGTCCGGACCCCGCCTGTGTCGCGCCGATGACGAAGGTGCTGGCCGCGTTCCGGTGACGGCTACCATTGGCGATCGGTCGAGACACTGGAGGCTGCACAGGTGAACGGGCGCGAGCAGGTCGAGACGCTGCGCTTTCCGGGCCGGGAGTTCGACCCGGTGACGGGCGTGGCCCGCTTCCACTACGCGCTCGGTGACCTCGTGCTCACGGAGACGGTCGACTTCGGTCCGCCGTCCGTGATCCACCCCGCCCTCGACCGGGTGCTCGACCTGCTCCACGTCGCCGCGTCGACCTCCTACTACAAGATCGCCGCGCCGCCACGGGTGGAGCTGGGGTTCCCCCTCGCCGAAAAGGCGCTGCCCTGGGTGACGGCGCTGTTCCGCGAAGGGCTCGGCGAGTTCGCCTACCGCAACGATCTTCCCTACGTCCTCGACCTGCCGATCGTGCCGGGTCCCTTCGCGGAGCCGCCGGCCGAGATCCACGAGCCGTCGGGCCCGCCGCTGTCCGCGGTCGGCGGCGGCAAGGACTCGATCGTCAGCATGGAGGCGTTGCAGTACGGCGAGCTCGACCCCGTGCTCTTCGCCGTCAACCCCAACGCGATCATCCGCAGCGTCATGGCGGTCTCGCCGCAGCCGGTCCGCACCGTCCGGCGCACGCTCGACCCGCGGATGCGCGAGCTCAACGCCGCGGGGGCGTACAACGGCCACATCCCGGTCACCGCGATCAACTCGCTGATCGCCGTCGCCACCTCGCTGATGCACGGCCTCGGCCCGGTCGTCATGTCGAACGAGAGCTCGGCCTCGGTGCCCAACCTCAGCTGGCTCGGCCGGGACATCAACCACCAGTGGTCCAAGGGGCTGCCCGCCGAGGCGCACCTCCGCGACGCGCTGCTCGCCCACGCCGGCCTCCAGGAGGCGTATTTCTCGCTGCTGCGCGGCCTGTCCGAGCTGCACATCGCCGCGCTGTTCGCGAAGTTCACCACCTACGACGCGGTCGTCACCAGCTGCAACGCGGCCTTCAAGCAGCGCGACGCGAGCGAGCGCTGGTGCGGCCACTGCCCGAAGTGCCGGTTCGTGTTCCTGGCGCTCGCCCCGTTCACCGGCCGGGAGCGCCTGGTGGGCATCTTCGGCACCGACATCTTCACGGATCTCTCCCAGCTCGAGGGGTACCGCGAGCTGATGGGCCTGACGGCCCACAAGCCGTTCGAGTGCGTGGGCGAGATCGAGGAGTCGCTGGTGGCGCTCCGCCTGCTGGCCGAGCACCCGGACTGGCGCGACGCCCCGATCGTGCGCGCGCTGGCCGACGAGGTGGTCGCGACCTCGGGCCGGCTGGCGGACGACGCCGAGGTCGACGCCGCCTTCCGGGGCGACGCGCCCAACCTGGTGCCGGCGAGATACCTGGCCGCGCTCAGGAAGCTCGGCGAGCCGCGATGAGGTCCCGCACCGCCTTGACGATGCGCGGGATCTCCTTGCGCTCCAGCTGTGTCCAGCTGTCGCCGTAGGGCGCGTCGCGCACCAGCGTGGCGATGCCGTCGGCCACCCGGCAGCGGGTGACGGCCCGCGCGACCATCGACACCGGATAGCCACCGCCGGGATGGGCCAGCAGGCCGGTCGTCCAGTCGCGCGTCTCCGGGATCTCCTGCATCTCGGTCCAGGCGAACTTCCCGACCACCCACAACCCGCCGACCTCGACCTCGTCGATCTCCTGCCGCTGCCGGCCGAACCGCTGCGGCACCCAGCGGACGCGCTGCTCGACGATCGGCAGCGGCGCGACCCCGGCGGCGTAGAGGTCCAGGGCGGCCTGCCCGGAGAAGAGCCACCGCCGGTCCTGGTCGACTGGCGCGGCGGCCGCCGGCACCTGCTGCCGCCGGCCGAGGCACGGCAGGCACAATGCCGGATACCCCTCGCCGGTGACCTCGTTGTGCGCCTGGTGTGACATGCAGAAGGCGCGGCCGCACTCCCGGCAGCGCCCGATCGCCAGCACCCCGCAGTCGTCGATCGCGCACTCGGCAGGCATGCGGCGACCCTACCGCAGGGCCATCGACGTCGCTCTCCGGATCGCTCTCCGGATCGCTCTCCGGTGTCGCCGCTCGCGCCGGGCGGCTGTTCGTTCCGTGCTTCGTCTTCACAGTCTCGTTACCGTGCGGTAACTTCTCATCCACGGCCGTGCATCCACATCCGCTGTTCCCCGCCAGGAACGACCCGGAGGAGGTGGAGCAGATCATGCTGCTCCGCAGCATCACGGCCGTGTTCGCATGCGCCGCCGTCGTCGCGCTGCCCTCGACGGCCCACGCCGCCACCACCGCCACCACCGCAGCCGCTCCCCAGCAGCACCCCGTCATCGTCGTCGCCGGGCTCACCGGTGTCGCGGCGGCCTACGAACCCCTCGCCGGACGGCTGCGCGGCGACGGCTACCAGGTCTACATCTACCAGCTGCCCGGTCTGGGCTTCGGCGACATCGCCGCCTCGGCCGGCGCGCTCGCCTCGTACGTCCGGCAGCTCGGCTTCGCGAAGGTCGACCTCGTCGGGCACTCCGAGGGCGGTCTCGTCTCCCGTTACTACCTCAAGAACCTCGGCGGCACCGCCGCCGTCGGGCGCTACGTCAGCCTGGGCACCCCGCAGTACGGCACGGCGATCGCCAGCATCATCCAGACGCTGGGGCTCGGCACCTGTGCCGGGATCGTCGCCTGCCAGCAGATGGCGGTCGGTTCCACCTTCCTCACCGCGCTGAACGCCGGGGACGACAGCCCGGGCGACGTCCGGTACACCACCGTCCGGACGCTGCAGGACGAGCTGGTCCGGCCCACCGGCAACGCCGCCATCGAGGGCGCGGCGAACGTGCTGATCCAGTCGTACTGCCCGCTGCGTGTGGTCGGGCACCTCGGCCTGGTGCTCGACGGCACGGTGTACTCCGTCGTCCGCAACGCCCTGCGCGACGAGCCGATCCGGCCGAACTGCTTCGCGGTCTGAGCCGCCCCGCATTTGTGATGTGGCTGCCGGAAACCCACCGGCAGCCACATCCTTCACATTCCGGTAGGGTCGGGCACATGACGGGCCCGTATCCGCCGCAGGAACCGAATCCGCAGTTCCCGCCGCCCCCGCCCGCACCGCAGGGGTTTCCACCGCCCGCGCCGCCGGCACCAGGGTCACCACCGCCCGGATTCGAGCCGCCCGGATTCGAGCCGCCCGCACATCACCAGCCCGCGCCGCAGCCGCCGGGGTTCCCGCCGTCCGGGCCGCAGCCGCCGGGATATGGGGCACCCGGGGGCCAGCCACCGGGATTCCAACCATCCGGGTTCCAGCCATCCGGGTTCCAGCCGTCCGGATATGCGGCGCCCGGACATGCGGCGCCCGGGGGCCAGCCGCCGAAGCAGGGCAACCGCGGGCTCGTCGTCGCGCTCGTCAGCATCGTCGGCGTGCTCGCACTGCTCTGCGTCGCCGGGATCGCCGGTGTCTTCTGGTTCCTCCGCGACGACGACACGCCGCTGCTCGGCGGCGGCTCCGACGACATCCCGGGGCTCGTCGACTACCGCAAGGACCACCCGGACTGGCTGTCCCGGGACCACCGGCCGCAGGAGGAGGACATCGCCTATCCGATGACCCCGCCGGCCGGCGGCCCGCACCACCCGCAGTGGCAGCAGTGCAACGGCGACGTCTACACCGCGCCGATCGACAACGGCCGCGCGGTGCACAGCCTCGAGCACGGCGCCGTCTGGATCACCTACCAGCCGGACCTGCCGTCGGCCGACGTGGAGAAGCTCGCCGCACGGGTGCGGGGCAACGACTACATGCTCCTCAGCCCGTATCCGGGCCAGCCCGCCAAGGTGTCCTTGCAGGCGTGGGGGTACCAGCTCCAGGTGTCCTCTGTGGACGACAAGCGCATCGATAACTTCGTCGAGCGGTACCGGCAGACCGCGACCCTGGAGCCCGGCACGCCGTGCAGCACCGGCTTCACCGCGACCGAGGGCGGCTGAGCCGCGTGCGGCCGGCGTCCGGTGTCGCACTGCTCGCGGTCGTGATGCTCGCCGGCGGCTGCGGCCGGCCCGCCGGCACCGACGGCGACCTCGTCGACTCGTGGCCCAGCCAGCCGGCGGCGTCCTACTCGCCGCCGCAGGTCGGCGCCTGCCTGGCCGGCGGCGCGGTGAGCGCGTTCGAGCCGACGGCGGCGCTGCTCAGCGTCGTGGACTGTGCCCGGGAGCACACCGTCGAGGTCGTCGCGGTCGGCACGTTCACCGGGCCGGCCGCCGCCGCGCCGGCGCCGCCGGCCTGGGACAGCGACCCGAGCCGGGCGGCCTACGCGGAGTGCGACAAGGCGGCGACGGCGTATGCCGGCGGCGACTGGCACACCGGCCGGCTGTTCCCCTTCTATTCGGTACCGAAGGAGCCCGCCTGGCAGGGCGGCGCGCGGCAGTACGTCTGCGGCCTGGCCGAGGCGGAGGACGACCTCTTCGCCCCGAAGGCGCGCACCGACAGCCTGAAGGGCGGCCTGCAGGGCCAGCGGCCGTTCGCGCTCACCTGCGTGCGGCTCAAGGGTGACGACGTGTCGCCCGAGGGCTTCTACCGCTCGGTCGACGCGGTCACCCCGGTCGCCTGCGCCGAGCCGCACGACACCGAGTTCGTCGGCACGTGGACGGCCCCCGCGGGGGCCTACCCCGACGCCAAGCGGCTCAACGAGATCGTGAGCGACGGCTGCTACGGCCGGATCGCCACGTTCCTCGGCATCTCCCAGCTCCAGCTGTACGAGCGTGGCGACGTCTACACCTTCTGGACCGGCCTGACCGCGAGCCAGTGGAAGCTCGGCGACCGCGTCGCGCACTGCTTCCTCAACGTCGCCAGCAAGACCCTGCTGCGCGGCTCGGTGAAAGGCCTGGGCACCAAGCCGCTGCCGGTCGCTTGACCGCGGCGTCGCGTCAACCGCGGGCTGAGGGGACTCAGCGGTACCAGGAGCGCAGGACGCGAAGCAGCTCGGGGCCGCCGAGTGCCGGGCCCGGGGTGGGCAGCTGCCGCAGGAGCAGGTCGCGCTCGGCCACCGCGACCGGCTCCGGGTCGGTGACCGGCACCGGCGGCACCCAGAACCGCTCCAGCTCGACCTCCGGCTCGGTGAGCTCCGCCAGGACCCGCGCGGTCCTGGTGGGCAGCGGCGCTGCCCGCGATGGCTCGGCGCCGGTGTCCGCAAGCGCGGCCGCTTGTGCCGCCTGTGCCGGCACGGCCGCTCCGCCGAGCGCTGCCGCACCCGCACCCGCGACGGCAGCGGCTTCGGCGGCTTCGGCCGGTGCGGCCGAGTCGGCGCCGGTGCGCAGCTCGCGCAGGTTGGCCAGCAGCGCGTCGCGGGCCCGGCCGCGCCACAGCAGGATCTGGAACGGGTCGGCGTCGAAGCGCTCGGCGAGCAGATAGAAGGTGGCCGCCAGGTGTTTGCACGGCACCGCGGAGTCCGGGCACGAGCAGTGCAGGCCGAGATCGGTGATCCGCGCCGGGAACAGCGGCGCCCCGGCTCCGGTGAACACGTCCTCGACGTGCGGCGGCAGCTCCCCGGCGAGGAGCTTGGCCGCGCCGAGGGCCTCGGCAGCGAGGGCCGCCTCGACCCGCGCCCACACGTCGCCGGGGAAGACGGCGAGACCGATCCGTGCCTCATACGGCTTCGGGCGGGATCCCTGCACGGTCGCCTCGACCGCGCCGGGCGTGATGTCCAGGCTGAGCACCTGGCCGGCCCGGGCGTAGTTGCGGCCCCGCGTCAGCCTGGTCCCCAGCGCGAACGACTCGAGCACCGCCAGGAAGCGCTTGGACCACCAGCTCGACCCGATCGCGCCGCGGGTGCTGCGCGCCCGGATGCCGCCCTCGACGCGGAGGGTGCGGTTGCCCCAGTGGTCCGGCCGGGTCAAGACTGGAGCCGCTCCAGGCCGGGCGCCACCTTGCGGGGCACGAACTCCACGATCGTGTATTCGGCGAGCCCCTTCTGCTTGAACGGGTCGAGGGCGAGCCGCGCCTCGAGCTCGAGCCGCTCCAGCCCGGCCGCGAGAATGACCCCGCCCGTGCGCGGCACCTGGGCGCCGGAGGCCAGGAAGACCCCGTCCTCGTACTGCCCGTCCAGCCACTCCCGATGGGCGTCAACGGCCTCGTCGATGCGGTCGATCTCAACCAGGTAGCTCAGCGTGATCACGAACACCCCGGCAGTCTACCCGCGACGGCGCCACCCGGCTCGGTGACGCGGTAGCGGTGCTGCTCGCCCCTGCTGCCGTGCTATTCCACGACCGCGCCGGCTTCCAAGGCCAGCAGCGAGCGGAGCTCGGTGGTGGACAGCTCGGTCAGCCACTGCTCGCCGGCACCGACGATCTTCGCCGCCAGGCCGCGCTTGTCCCGGATCATCGTGGCGATCTTCTCCTCGACGGTGCCGGCCGTGACGAACTTGCGGACCTGGACCGCCCGCCGCTGGCCGATGCGGAACGCCCGGTCGGTCGCCTGGTCCTCGACCGCCGGGTTCCACCACCGGTCGACGTGGATGACGTGGTTGGCGGCGGTCAGCGTGAGCCCGGTGCCGCCCGCCTTCAGGGACAGGACGAACAGCTGCGGCGCCGCCGCGTCGGCCGACTGGAACCGCGCCACCAGCGCGTCGCGGGACGCCTTCGGCAGCCCGCCGTGCAGGAACGCGACCTCTCGGCCGAACCGTGCTGAGAGGTGGGCGCGCAGCATGCCGCCGAACTCCGCGTACTGCGTGAAGACCAATGCACGTTCGCCGGCCGCGAGGACCTCGTCGAGGATCTCCTCGAGGCGGGCGAGCTTGCCACTGCGCCCGGCCAGGCGGCTGCCGTCGCGCAGGGCGTGCGCCGGGTGGTTGCAGACCTGCTTGAGCCGGGTCATGGTGGCCAGGACCAGCCCCCGGCGCTCGATGCCCTCGCTGCGCTCGATGCGGGCGAGCATGTCGTCGACGACTGCCTGGTACAGCGACGCCTGCTCGCGCGTCAGATTGCACAGGACGTCCATCTCCAGCTTCTCCGGCAGGTCGGAGATGATGCCCCGGTCGGTCTTGAGCCGCCGCAGCACAAACGGCTGGGTGATCCGGCGCAGCCGCGCGGCGGCCTCCTCGTCGCCGTGCCGCTCGACCGGCTCCGCGTAGGTCTCCTTGAACCTGCGGGCCGTGCCGAGCAGGCCCGGGTTCGCGAAGTCCATGATGGACCACAGATCGGCGAGCCGGTTCTCGACCGGTGTGCCGGTCACCGCGATCCGGTGCCGGGCGGGCAGTTGCCGCACCGCGACCGCCTGCTTCGTGGCGGCGTTCTTCACCGCCTGCGCCTCGTCGAGCACCAGCCGGTGCCAGTGCATGGCCTTCAGCGCGGCGGCGTCGCGGGCGGCGATCGAGTAGGTGGTGATGACGAGGTCGGCCGCGGCGACGGCGGCCCGGAAGTCGGCGCCCCGCGCCCGTTCGGCGCCGTGGTGGACGTGCACCCGCAGGTCCGGCGCGAACTTCGCGGCCTCCCGCTGCCAGTTGCCGACGAGCGACATCGGGCACACCAGCAGCGTCGGCCCGGGCGCCTTCCCGGCCAGCAGCGCCAGCAGCTGCACCGTCTTGCCCAGGCCCATGTCGTCGGCGAGGATGCCGCCGAGGCCCGCGGATTCGAGGAAGCCGAGCCAGTTCAAACCCCGTTGCTGGTACGGCCTGAGCGCCCCCCGGAACCCGTCGGGCACCCCGACCGGGCGGATCCGCAGCTCCGTCTCCCCGCAGAGCAGGTCCCCGAGCCAGCCGTCCGCGGTGACCTCGACGATCGGCAGGCCGCCGGGCCCGCCGTCGGCACCGCCGGCGACGTGCAGCAGGTCCGCCACCGTCATGGCGTCCCCGGCGCCGGGCTCGGCGGCCTGCCGCTGGATGATCTCGAGCCCGGCCGCGAGCCGCCGCGGGTCGAGCTCGACCCACTGGCCGCGGAGGTTGACCAGCGGCGCCTTGAGGTCGGTGAGGCGGCGCAACTCGTCCTCGGTCAGCGGCTCGTCGCCGATCGCCAGCTCCCACCGGTAGTCGACGACCGCGTCGAGGCCGATCCCGCTCGCGGCGGCGACGGTGCCCGGGGCAGTCGTCGACGAGCTGCGCGCGGTGAGCCGCACGCCGAGGCGGGCGGACGGCCTGCGCCACCAGCCGGGCAGCAGCACGCCGAACCCGGCGGCGGCCAGCAGCGGCGCGCTCTCGCTGAGCAGCTGGTGCGCACCGGCCGCGTCGAGCGTGAGCGCGGACGGGCGCGCGGCCCGCAGCGCGTCCTCCAGCGCCGGGTAGAGCCGGCTCGCCCGGCCCAGCTCGGCCAGCAGTGTCTCCTGCGGCGCGGGGATGTGCCGTTGCAGGGCCTTCAGCGCGCCGCGGGACCGCCAGACCCGTTCCGCGCCGACGACGAGGCTGGGCTCGTCGGCGGCCTGGAGCGCGAACTCGAGCCGCCACTGCCGGTCGCCGGTCGCGGTCTCCTCCCCCGGCTCGGTGGGCTCGGGCGGCTCGACGAGCGTGAAGCAGGCCCGGACGGCCCCGCCGACGGCGTCGGCCTGCCAGGTGCCGAGCTCGGCCCGCAGCGCCGCGACCTCGGCGTCCGGCACGCCGTGCAGCTGCCGGTCGGTGCCGGTGAGCGCGGTGAGCCAGGCGCCGGCGGCGCCGGGGACGCGGTGGCGGGCCGCCGGCAGCATCGCCCGGGCGGCCGCGTCGACCAGCGTGTCGAGGATGTCGGTCAGGACCGCCGCGCGCGTGGCCCCCGGCTCGGCGGCGAGGACGGCCTGCGGCATGGCGAGGGCGAGGGAGCGGGCGTAGGCGGCGTCCCGGCCGGTGAGCACGGGAAGCCAGCGAGCCTCGGCCCGGGCGCCGGCTCCGGCCCCGCCCGGTTCCCCACCCGGACCGTGTTCCCTGCCCGGACCGTGTTCCCTGCCCGGACCGTGTTCCCTGCCCGGACTGGGTTCCCCACCCGGACCGCCGGGCCGGGCCAGGCCGGGCAGGAGACGGCCACGGGTGACCAGGCCGGCGGCGAACCCGGCAACCGACGTGAACCAGCGTGTCGAGTCGGCGCAGACGAACTCGCCGTCCGCGTCCAGCAGTGCCAGGGCCGACCGGAGCAGGCCGAACGCGTCGTCCGGGCCGTATTCGACGGTCTCGACCGCCCAGTCCTCCAGCCGCAGCGCGGCGTTGCCGGCGGGCGGGTCGAGCGCCGACACGGCCGACGGGGACACCTCCGGCAACCCGCTGCGGGTCGGCAGGCGCAGGGTGCGGACCGCGGACTCACCGGCACCGTCGTCGAGCCGCAGCCCGCGCACCACGAACGGGTGCGGGGCCGCCCCGGCCCGGCGCCCGGATCCGCGCCCGGCGGTGCGCGGCGGTGCCGGAAGGCCGGGGTCCTCGGCCCAGAGGCAGAGCCGGCCCGGGAGCCGATCCTGGAGCCGACCCTGGAGCCGGCCCTCGAGCGAGCCGGCGGGAGACGCCCAGAGCGCGTGGACCACGAGCACCCACGAAGCCTAGTGGAGGCGGCCAGGGCTGCCCTTCTGAACCTCTATCCAGTGACCCGTGTCGTTGTTACCATCCGGTAATCCGAGTCATTTTCATGTTGACTCGCAACCCCCGGAAGGGATCCGCCATGTCCCGACCCGTAGTCAGACCTGCCCTCGGACGCGCCCTCGTGGCGCTTCTCCTCACCGCCGGCGCGCTGGTCGCGCTGCCCGTTCTCGACCGGACCGCCGCCCAGGCGGCCGTCCTGCCCCCGAACGACTACTGCCTCGACGAATGCGACGACATCCTGCCGCCAGGACAGAACGGCAATGCCACGCTCGTCGAGATCCTGGCCCACCAGGCCCTCGGCACCCGGCCGGCGCACTCAGCCGATCAGCTCGGCAAGTACGCGAACCTCGTCTCGGCCTACACCGGCCTCACCACCGAGCAGATCGACCAGTTCTACAACAGCGCCTCGTTCGGTGTGCCGGCCGGCCAGGTGGAGCGCAGCTACAGCCCACGCGCCGACGTGACGATCGTGCGCGACAAGGGCCTCGGCGTGCCGCACGTGACCGGCACGACGCGGGCCGGGACGATGTTCGGCGCCGGCTACGCCGGGGCCGAGGACCGGCTGTTCGTCATGGACCTGCTGCGGCGGGTCGGGCGCGGGCAGCTGACCCCGTTCGCCGGAGGTGCCCCGGGCAACCGGGAGCTGGAACAGTCGATCTGGCGCAGCGCCCCCTACACCGAGGCCGACCTCCAGGCGCAGGTCGCCGCGCTGCAGGCGAAGGGGCCGCGCGGCGCGCAGCTCTACACCGACGTGCAGGACTACATCGCGGGCATCAACGCCTACATCGCGGCGTGCATGTCCGCGCGCAACTGCCCCGGCGAGTACGTGCTGACCGGCCACCTCGACGCGATCACCAACGCGGGCGGCCCGGAGCCGTTCCAGATGACCGACCTGATCGCGATCGCCGGGGTCGTCGGCGGCCTGTTCGGCGGCGGCGGGGGCGGTGAGGTCGAGTCGGCGCTGGTCCGGGTGACCGCGCGGGCCCGCTACGGCGCCGCCGAGGGCGACCGGCTGTGGGCGGCCTTCCGCGCGCAGAACGACGAGGAGGCGACGCTCACCCTCCACAGCGGACAGACGTTCCCGTACGGCTCGGCGGATCCGGACGCGGCCGGCGTGGCCCTGCCCGACCCGGGCTCGGTGACCGCGCAGCCGGTGGTCTTCAACCCGGCGGGCTCGGCGACGACCACCGCCGGGGTCAAACCGGGCGCGGCGACGAAGCGCGGCATGTCCAACGCGGTGGTGATCGACGCGGCGCACTCGGCGACGGGCAACCCGATCGCCGTGTTCGGGCCGCAGACCGGATACTTCTCGCCGCAGCTGCTGATGCTGCAGGAGCTGCAGGGCCCGGGGATCAGCGCGCACGGTGTCGCGTTCGCCGGCCTGAACCTCTACGTGCTGCTCGGCCGGGGTCAGGACTACGCGTGGAGCGCGACCTCCGCCGAGCAGGACATCACCGACACCTACGCGGTGCCGCTGTGCAACACCGACGGCTCGGCGGCGACGCCCGCCTCCGAGGCGTACCTGTTCCGGGGGCAGTGCACGCCGATGGAGAAGCTCACCCGTACCAACTCCTGGAAGCCGACGGTCGCGGACTCCACGCCCGCCGGCTCATACCAGCTGGTGACCTACCGGACGAAGTACGGCCTGGTGGCGTGGCGCGGCACCGTCGCCGGGCGGCCGGTCGCGTTCACCCAGCTGCGCTCGACCTACCGGCACGAGGCGGACTCGGCGATCGGGTTCCAGGCGTTCAACGACCCCGCCGCGATGGGCTCGCCGGCGCAGTTCATCGCCTCCGCGTCCGACGTCGGCTACGCGTTCAACTGGTTCTACGTCAACTCGACGAGCACCGCGTACTTCAACTCGGGCAACAACCCGGTGCGCAAGGCCGGCGCCGACCCGAACCTGCCGACGAAGGCCGAGCCGGCCTACGAGTGGTCGGGCTGGAACCCGGACACCAACACCGCCGACTACGTCCCGGTCGCGCAGCACCCGCAGTCGACCGGCCAGGACTACTTCGTCAGCTGGAACAACAAGCAGGCCCTCGGCTTCAGCGCCGCCGACGGCAACTTCAGCTTCGGCGCCGTGCACCGGGCCGACCTGCTCGACCGGCGTGTGAAGGCCGCCCTGGCGAACAACGGCAAGCTGGACCGCGCCGGCGTGGTGCGGCTCGTCGAGGACGCCGCCGTCACCGACCTGCGCGCCGAGAGCCTGCTGCCGGAGCTGCTGCGGATCCTCGGCAGCACCGGCGACCCGGCGGTCACCAAGCTCGCCGCGTGGCAGGCCGGCGGCGCGAAGCGGGTCGAGACGTCGCCGGGTTCCCATGTGTACCAGCACGCGGACGCGATCCGGATCTTCGACGCCTGGTGGCCGAAGCTCGTCGCCGGCACGTTCCGGCCCGGGCTCGGCGACGACGTCTACACCGCGCTCACCGGCGCGCTGCAGATCGACGAGTCCCCGTCCGGCTTCACCGGCCCGACGAGCGCCGGCTCGCTGAACCAGAGCCAGAGCCACAAGGGGTCCGCGTTCCAGTACGGCTGGTGGGGGTACCTCGACAAGGACCTCCGCGCGGTCCTCGGCGACCCGGTGCGCAGCGGCCTCGGCCGCACGTACTGCGGCAACGGCGTCCTGGCCGCGTGCCGGCAGGTGCTGACCTCGACGCTCGCGGCGGCCGTCGCCGAGCCGGCGGCGACGACGTACCCGGGCGACAAGTACTGCGGCGCCGGCGACCAGTGGTGTGCGGACACCGTCATCCAGTCGCCGCTCGGCGGGATCACGCACGACAAGATCTCGTGGCAGAACCGGCCGACCTACCAGCAGGTGGTGTCGTTCCCGGCGAAGCGCGGCGACGACATCACCAACCTGGCGCTCGGCCGTAGCGTCTCGGCCAGCGGCACGCAGCTCGGCTTCTCCACCGGCGCGGCGGTCGACGGCAACCCGACGACGCGGTGGGCCAGCGGGTGGAGCGACAACCAGTCGTTCACCGTAGATCTCGGATCCGCCCGTACCGTCCGGCGGGTCATCCTGCGCTGGGAGGCGGCCTACGGGTCGCGGTACCGGATCGAGGTCTCCGGCAACGGCAGCTCGTGGACGACGGTGTCGACGGTCGACGCCGGCAACGGCGGCACCGACAGCGTGGTGTTCGCCCCGGTGACGGCGCGGTACGTGCGGATGGTCGGCGTCGACCGCGCCACGAGCTACGGCTACTCCCTGTGGGAGCTGGAGGTGTATGCACGGTGACGCCCGGGGGAGTCGACCTCCCTGGCCGGCTCCCCCGCGGCCCAGGTGACGCGCGTCCCCGCCCGGCTGAGCACACACGTCTCGACGAGCACGTGCTGGGCGAAGCCGGGCGGGGGCGCGGACAGCGAGCGCTCGGCCGCCCGTCTCGGCCGGCCTGTCTCGACCACCCGTCTCGGCCGCCTGTTTTTGTCCGCCGGCCTCAACCGTCCGGGGCCGGCCGGCCGTCCCGCCAGTCCTGGATCAGCGCCTCGACCTCGTCGGCGACCTCGTCCGCGGTCAGGTCGTCGGTGTCCACGACGGCACCGCCGCGACGCAAATCGTGCCGGGCGACGAGGTACGTGCCGAGGTTGTCGAGCCGCCAGCCCTGCGGGTCCGGGTCCGTGTCGGACTCGATCCGCTCGACCAGCACCGGCGGCGACACGTCGAGGAGCACGTGCCGCACCTCGTGGCCGCGGGAGCGCAGGCCCGCGAAGATCTCGTCGAGGTACTGCCGGCGCAGCACCGTCATCGGCACGATGAGCGGGTCGGCGCCGCGGGCCTGCCGGGCGGCCACGGCGACGGTGGCCGAGCGCCAGGCGGGCAGGTCCTGGTAGTCGCCCTGCCGGACCAGCCCGACCGTGCGCTTGAGGACCCAGCCGATGCGCTCCGGGTCGAAGGCACGCGCCTGCGGCTCCCTGCGGCACAGCTCGGCGGTGAGGGTGGTCTTGCCGACGCCGAACGGGCCGTTGATCCAGACGATCACGCACACCACTCCCGGTGGGGTCGGGTTGCCTTCCTTCCAGGATTTTCGCAGCCGCCACGGAGCGGGATACCAGTCCCGGGCGCGATACATGAAACATGAACATCGCGACCCTCCCCCAGCGCACCTCGTCGACCCTCGACCGGATCACCGTCCTGCTGGTGACCGGCGGGTCGCGGTTCGGCGACCTGGCCCGGCACCTGCCGTGCGACTGGCGGGTGGTCCGGCGCCGTCAGCTGCCGACCGGCGAGGAGCGGAACCTCCACGGGTCCGGTCGCCACGGGTCCGAACTTCACGGGTCCGGGCACCATGAGGCTGATGTCCATGAAGCCGATGTCCATGAGACTGATGTCCATAAGGCCGATGTGCCGGAACCCGACATCGTGGTCCTGGACGCCCCCGCAGCGAAGACGGTGACGGCGGCCTGCCTGCGCCATCCGGCGGCGGCGATCGTCGCGGTCCTCGACCCGTACAGCGACCACCAGGACGTGGTCGACGTGCTCGAAGCCGGTGCCGACGCCTGCGTGCGTTCGAGCACCTCGGCCGTCATCGCGGCGCATGTCGAGGCCTGCCGGCGACGCCAGGCCGCATAGGAGTTTTGGCGTTTCCCACAACATATTCAAGAGAGCGCTCTCAGACAATTCCGTGATTGACATTGAGCTTGTCAGCGGCCAGGATGAATCGAGTCTTGAGAGCGCTCTCCGGCCCTCCGCAAGGGAGTGGACACCGCCCTGGTGAACACCGCCCGGTGTGGCCCGGGTGACCGGCGGATCGTGACCGGCGAAATCGTGATCAGGGTGTAACCGGTGTGAGGGTGCGACGGGCGGTGGAGCGGCATGCTCCATCGCCCGTCTCTTTTGTGTATTCCACATCGCCACACTTGGGTCATTATGGTGCGGCGGACAGATATGGGGGACGCCAGAATGGTGATGTCGGGGCGGGACCGGCCGACACTCGAGAACGTCGCGCAACGCGCGGGGGTCTCGCGTGCGACCGCCTCCCGCGTGGTCAACGGATCAACCTCCGTCGCGCCGCACATCCGCGACAAGGTGCTGAGCGCCGTCGAGGCCCTGGGCTACGTGCCCAACCAGGCCGCGCGCAGCCTCGTCACCCAGCGGACCGACTCCATCGCCCTGGTCGCCTCCGAGACGACGAGCCGGGTCTTCTCCGACGACCCCTTCTTCTCCGGGGTCATCCGCGGCGTGAGCCTCGAGCTCGAGGCCGTCGACAAGCAGCTCGTGCTGATGATGGTGGGCCCCTCCGGGCCGAGCCACGACCGGGTCGAGCGCTACGCGACCGGCGGCCACGTCGACGGCGCGATCATCTTCTCCATGCACGGCGCCGACCCGCTGCCCGAACGGCTGAGCCGGGCGGGCGTGCCGGTGGTCTGCAACGGCCGGCTGCTGACCCAGTCGACGGTGCCCTACGTCGACGTCGACAACGAGGCCGCCGCCCGGGACGCGGTCAACCACCTGCTCGACACCGGCCGGCGGCGGGTCGCCACGATCGCCGGGCCGCAGGACATGAGCGCCGGGATCGACCGCCTGAAGGGCTACCGGGCGGCGATGCAGGACGCGAGCCGGCGATCGCTGGTCGCGGTCGGCGACTTCACCCGGCAGTCCGGCGCACTCGCCATGAGCCAGCTCCTGGAGGACGACCCGACACTCGACGCGGTGTTCGCCGCCTCCGACGCCATGGCCGAAGGTGCACTGCGGGCGCTGCGGCAGGCCGGCCGGCGGGTGCCCGACGACGTGGCCGTGGTCGGCTTCGACGACATGGACTTCGCCCGGGACACCGAGCCGCCGCTGACCACGGTCCGCCAGCCGATCACCGATCTGGGCCGGATGGCGGCGCGACAGGTCCTGCGCATGACCGCCGGCGAGCAGATCGAGCCGATCCTCCTGCTGCCCACCGAGCTGGTGAAGCGCGAGTCGGCCTGATTCTGGCAAAGTAGGCGTGAACGGTCCGAAGCGCAGCGGCGGGCGCCGCTCACCATAAGGCCGGTGCAGTGCGGCCGGTGCAGTGAATCCAGTGCAGTGAACCCAGTGCAGTGAACGCTGCCGGAGCGAAGCGGAGGCAGCGTGAAGCTCGCCACCTGGAACGTGAACTCGGTCAAGGCGCGCCTCCCGCGCCTGCTGGACTGGCTGGACCAGACCGGACCCGACGTCCTGTGCGTCCAGGAGACCAAGGTCGCCGCCGACGCCTTCCCGGCGAACGAGGTGGCCGAGCTCGGCTACGAGACCGCCCACCACGGCGAGGGCCGGTGGAACGGGGTCGCCCTGCTGTCCCGGGCCGGCCTCGAGGACGTGCGCCGCGGCTTCGCCGGCGACCCGGGCTGGGCCGGCGAGCCCACGGGCGAGGAGGGCCTGTTCGAGCAACCCCGCATCGAGGCCCGGGCCGTCTCCGCGCTGTGCGGCGGCGTGCGGGTCTGGTCGGTCTACGTGCCCAACGGCCGGACCCCGGAGTCGGCGCACTACGCGTACAAGCTCTCCTGGCTCGGCGGCCTGCGCGCCGCGGTGGCCGAGGATCTCGCGGCGGCCGCCCCGGTCGTGGTCTGTGGGGACTTCAACGTCGCGCCGACCGACGCCGACGTGTTCGACCCCGCCGCGTTCGTCGGATCGACCCACGTGACGGCGCCGGAGCGGGCGGCGCTGGCCGCGCTGCGCGAGGCGGGGCTCGACGACGTCGTGCCCACGCCGATGAAGGGCCCGAACCCGTTCACGTACTGGGATTATCGGGCAGGCATGTTCCATCAGGACAAAGGCATGCGGATCGACCTGGTCTACGCGAGTCCGGCGCTTTCCGGCGCGGTCAAGTCCGCTTACATCGACCGCGAGGCACGCAAGGGCAAGGGTCCGTCGGACCACGCGCCAGTTGTCATCGATTTCGATATTTGAGTACTCTGTGTCACCATGGGACTGTCCGGGCCGTACTGTTAAGTGTGAAACGATCAACGATCGTCCTGGATAGCCCGTTCTCTAGGGTGTTTGCGTCTTGTATCCGCGACCCAGCGTAATCACACCGTTACGATCTAGCAGTATTTCGCCCCTTTCGGGAGTGTATGATCCCAAAAGTCGCTGAGCTTGGATCACGCCCTCATCACGGCGCGGCGTGGACTTGGTTACAGGACGGGGGGTGACCCTTGACGATCGGCCGAACGGGAGACAGGGTTCCTCCAACGAAGGCGACACCACCACGTCGGCTTCGTGCATGCCCTGCCCGCGGACCGAACCTGCGGATGGGGCACCAGGAGTCCACGAAGACACAGCCGATCGGCTGCTGACTGCCACGGGCCCCGGTCTGGCCGACGCTCGCGCCCTCATGCTGCGCCGGCCATCGCTGGCGGGCTTGGCAGGGCGGGCAGGCGGCCGGGGAGAGGGGCACCACGCCCATGACTATGGGACCCGTCACGTCCAAGAGCGACGAGCAGGTGCCGAGTGTCGAAGAGGCGACCGCCACACCTGCCGGTGTTCCCGCAAAGGCCATCGAGGGTCGCTCGCTCGGTCAGATCGCCTGGACCCGCCTGAAGCGCGACAAGGTCGCGCTCACGGGTGCCGCCTTCATCGTGTTCCTCGTGCTCGTCGCGGCGTTCGCCCCACTGCTGAACAAGGCGTTCGGGCACCCGGTGAACCAGTACCACCAGGACAAGATCAACACGAGCCTCGGCGGCATCCCGGAGCCCGGCACCTGGGGCGGGATCAGCACCGAGTTCCTCTTCGGGGTCCAGCCGGTCACCGGCCGCGATCTGTTCTCCCAGATCATCTACGGCGCGCGGGTCTCGCTGCTCGTGGCGCTGTCCGCCACGATCGTGGCGGTCAGCATCGGCGTCGTGATGGGCATCGTCGCCGGCTACTTCGGAGGCATCGTCGACAGCCTGATCAGCCGGCTGATGGACCTGATCCTCGCGTTCCCCTACCTGCTGTTCTCGATCGCCCTGATCTCGGTCGTCCCGGTGAGCTCCGCCTGGCGCATCAGCGTCGTCATCGGGGTCATCGCGTTCTTCAGCTGGCCCTACATCGGACGGATCATCCGCGGCCAGACCCTCTCCCTCCGGGAACGCGAGTTCGTGGAAGCCTCGCGCAGCATCGGCGCCGGGCCCGGCCGGATCCTCTTCCGGGAGCTGCTGCCCAACCTGGTCGCACCGATCCTGGTCTACTCGACGCTGGTCATCCCGACGAACATCCTCTTCGAGGCCGCGCTGTCGTTCCTCGGTGTCGGCGTGCTGCCACCCACGCCCTCGTGGGGCCGGCTGCTCGCCGACGCCGTCCAGTACTACGAGTACGACCCGATGTACATGTTCATCCCGGGCACCGCGATCTTCCTCATGGTCCTCGCCTTCAACCTCTTCGGCGACGGCCTGCGTGACGCGCTCGACCCGAAGGCCAACCGCTAGCCGGTTGGCCTTCGGGCCCGCCGTGCATGTTCCGAACCAGGCCCCGAACCAGGATCCAAACAATGACAAGTACCGAACAGCAGCACTGAACAGCAGCACTGAACAGCAGCACTGAACAGCAGCAGCAGCTGCCCCGCACAGCCGCCTCACGACAGCAGTTCGTACCCCTGCAGTACGTCCGGCCCCGCGCCACGCCTGGTCGAACCCTGTGCGCACCTCGATCTTCCACTCGCACCGCAGCACAGCTCGGACGGCCCGTCCCTCGGCGGGTCGTGCCAAACAAGGAGGGAAACCCAGTGAGAATGAGGACAGGGGCACTGGTGGCCGGTTCGGCTGCCATCGCCCTGGTGTTGTCCGCCTGTGGTTCGGGCGGCGACGACAGCCCCACCACCAACTCGAGCGCCAAGGGCGAGACCGGCTTCAACGCCGCGACCAAGGGCGTCGTCAACCCGTCCGACAAGAAGGGTGGCACGCTCAAGCTCGTCAGCCACGACGACCCGGACTCGTTCGACCCGATCCGTGCCTACTACGCGTGGGTGTGGAACTTCAGCAAGGGCTACTACGCCCGGACGCTGCTGACCAACGAGGCCAAGCCGGGTGAGGACGGTCTCAAGCTGGTTCCCGACCTGGCGGCCGAGATGCCGAAGATCGAGGACGGCGGCAAGAAGTACACCTTCACGCTGAAGGACGGCGTCAAGTTCGAGGACGGCTCGCCGATCACCTCGAAGGACATCAAGTACGGCATCGAGCGCAACTTCGCGACCGACGTGCTCTCCGGCGGCCCGCCGTACCTGACCGAGGTGCTGGACCAGGGCCAGTCGTACCCCGGCCCGTACAAGGACACCGACCCGAACAAGCTGGGTCTGAAGTCGGTCCAGACGCCGGACGACAAGACGATCGTCTTCACGCTGAAGGAGCCGCTGAGCGACTTCCAGTACCTGCTGGCCATGCCCGGCGCGAGCCCGCTGCCGCAGGCGAAGGACACCGGCGACAAGTACGGTGACAAGCCGTTCTCGTCCGGCCCCTACAAGTTCCAGTCGTACGACGCCGGCAAGAAGGCCGTCCTCGTCCGCAACGAGAACTGGGACCCGAAGACCGACACGGTCCGCAAGGCCCTGCCGGACACGGTCGAGCTGACCATCGGCACCGCGCCGGAGGAGATCGACAACCAGCTGCTTTCCGGTGACGTCGACGTCGATGTCGCGCAGACCGGTGTGCAGCAGGGTGCGCAGCCGAAGGTCCTGCTGAACGCCGACAAGAAGAAGAACGCGGACACCCCGAACACGGGCTTCATCCGGTACTTCTCGATCAACACCAAGGTCGCCCCGTTCGACAACATCCACTGCCGCAAGGCCGTGCAGTACGCGACCGACAAGACCACGATGCAGACCGCTCGTGGTGGCGCGGACGCCGGTGGTGACATCGGCATCAACATGCTGCCGCCGAACATCGCCGGTCACGACGACTACGACCCGTACAACACCAAGTCGGGCAAGCCGCAGATCGACAAGGCGAAGGAAGAGCTGAAGCTGTGCGGTAAGCCGGACGGCTTCGAGACCGTGCTCGCGACCCGCAACGCCGGCAAGGAGCCGAAGACGGCTGAGGCGCTGCAGGCCGCGCTGACGAACGTCGGCATCAAAGTCCGCCTCGACCCGACCGACGCGTCGCTGTACTTCCGCTCGACCATCGGCTCGCCGACCAACGTGCACGCCAAGGGCTACGGCCTGATGATGGCCGGATGGGGCGCCGACTTCCCGACCGGTTACGGCTTCCTCTCCGTGCTCGTCGACGGCCGCAACATCCCCGAGTCCGGCAACAACAACTACGCCGAGCTCAACAACTCCGAGGTCAACAGCCTGATCGACAAGGCCAAGGCCGAGACCGACCCGGCGAAGGCCGCGGACATCTGGAAGCAGATCAACCACATCGTCATGGACGAGGCCGTCATGGTGCCGTTCGTGTTCGACAAGGCGCTGAACTACCGCAACCCCCGCGTCACGAACGTCTACGTGACGGAGTACTACGGCATGTACGACTTCGGCAGCCTGGGCGTCTCCTGACCCCCTCGCTCCGCAGCCGCGAAGCCTGAACAGCCGGTAACCCGCCCTTCACGAGGAACAGAAGGCAGGTGAGGGCCACGGCGCCGGCCGGTGCGACGGCAACCCCGTCTCGCCGGCCGGCGTCAGGCCGCACACGTGATCAACTACATTCTGCGCCGCCTGGTCACTGCGGCACTGCTCATCGTGGCCGTCTCGATCGTCACCTTCGGCATCTTCTTCCTGATCCCGAAGGCGACCGGGGCCGACCCTGCCCAGATGTACGTCGGCAAAACGGCCACCCCGGCTGCCGTCGAAGCCACCCGCGTCAAGCTCGGCCTGGACCAGCCGATCTACGTCCAGTACGGCCGGTACGTGAAGGGCATCGTCATGGGCCGCGACTTCAACAGCGGCCCGTCCGTCACCCACTGCTCCGCCCCGTGCTTCGGCTACTCCTTCCGCACCGACCGCGAGGTGTGGCCGCTGCTCATCGACCGGCTCCCGGTCACCGTCTCACTGGCGCTCGGCGCCGCCGTCATCTGGCTCGTCGGCGGCGTGCTCGGCGGGGTCATCTCCGCGCTGAAACGCGGGACGATCCTCGACCGGACCGTCATGATCATCGCGCTCGCCGGCGTGTCGCTGCCGGTCTACTTCACCGGCCTCATCTTCCAGTCGCTGTTCGTGCACGAGTGGAGGATCTTCAAGGGTGGTGAGTACGTCAACTTCGTCGACGATCCGCTCGGCTGGGCCAACAAGCTCTTCCTCGCCTGGGTGAGCCTGGCGCTGCTGCTCGCCGCCACCTACACGCGGCTGACGCGCGCCACGATGCTCGAGACCATCAGCGAGGACTACATCCGCACCGCCCGCGCCAAGGGTCTGAAGGAACGGGTCGTGATCGCCAAGCACGCCATGCGGTCCGTGCTGACGCCGATCGTCACGATCTTCGGCCTCGACCTCGGCAGCCTGCTCGGCGGTGCCATCCTCACCGAGAGCGTCTTCAGCCTCCCCGGCATCGGGCGACTGAGTATCGACGCCGTGACCGAGAAGGACCTGCCGATCATCCTGGGCGTCACGCTCTTCGGTGCCTTCTTCATCGTCATGGCCAACCTCGTCGTCGACGTGCTCTACGCCGTGATCGACCCGCGGGTACGGCTCGGATGACCCTGATCCGTCCCCGTTCCCGACTTCTCAACGGCTTTCCTGGAAAGGAGTGAGCATGTCCAGCGGTCTGCTCACGAGCGGCGGCCCCACCCCGGCCGGCGCCGACCCCTCGGCGGCACGGTCCTTCCTCGACGTGCGTGACCTCCGGATCCACTTCAAGACCGACGACGGCGTGGTCAAGGCCGTCGACGGCCTGACGTTCCAGTTGGAGCGCGGCGAGACGCTGGGCATCGTCGGCGAGTCCGGCTCCGGCAAGAGCGTCACGAGTCTGGGCATCCTCGGCCTGCACCGGCGTGGCTCGGCCGCGATCAGCGGCGAGGTCTGGCTCGACGGCGAGGAGCTCATCGGCGCCTCCCCGGAGCGGGTGCGAACCCTCCGCGGCGCGAAGATGTCGATGATCTTCCAGGACCCGCTGACCGCGATGCACCCGTACTACACGGTCGGCGCGCAGATCATCGAGGCGTACCGCGTGCACCACAAGGTCAGCAAGGCGGAGGCCCGCAAGCGGGCGATCGAGATGCTCGACCGGGTCGGCATCCCGCAGCCGCAGAAGCGGGTCGACGACTACCCGCACCAGTTCTCGGGCGGTATGCGCCAGCGCGCGATGATCGCGATGTCGCTGGTGAACAACCCGCAGCTGCTGATCGCGGACGAGCCCACGACGGCGCTCGACGTGACGGTCCAGGCGCAGATCCTCGACCTGATCCGGGACCTGCAGGCGGAGTTCAACTCGGCGGTCATCATCATCACGCACGACCTCGGTGTGGTGGCCGAACTCGCCGACGACATCCTGGTGATGTACGGCGGCAAGTGCGTCGAGCACGCCAACACACAGACGATCTTCCGACGGCCGGAGATGCCGTACACGTGGGGCCTGCTCTCGTCGATGCCCCGCGTCGACCGGGAGGTCCGCGACCGGCTGGTCCCCATCAAGGGCAACCCGCCGTCGCTGATCAACCTGCCGGGAGGCTGCTCGTTCCATCCGCGCTGCCCGTACGTCGGGCGCGACGGCATCCCTTGCAAGACGGTCGAGCCGACCCTGGCGGAGGGCACGTCCGAGCACGGCGTCGCGTGCCACATCCCGGCCGCCGACCGGCTGGCCATCTTCAAGTCGGACATCGCCCCATCCCTCTGAGGAGCACGACAGTGTCGACGAGCACCCAACCCCAGCCCGCTGCGGCACCTCAGCGGGGTGGCGACAATCTCCTCGAGGTCCAGGGCCTGGAGAAGCACTTCCCGATCATGCGGGGGGCGTTCTTCAAGCGGAAGGTCGGCGCGGTCCGCGCCGTCGACGGCGTCGACCTTGCGGTGAAGGCCGGCGAGACGCTGGGCCTGGTCGGCGAGTCCGGTTGCGGAAAGTCCACGACCGGCCGGCTGATGACCCGGCTCCTGGAGCCCACCGGCGGCAAGGTCATCCTGGAGGGGCGGGACATCTCGCACCTCGGCGTGGGCCAGATGCGCCCGCTGCGCCGCGAGGTGCAGATGATCTTCCAGGACCCGTACTCCTCGCTGAACCCGCGCCACACGGTCGGCTCGATCGTCGGCGCGCCGCTGCAGGTCCAGAACATCAAGACCGCGCACGGGCAGAAGCGTGAGGTCCAGCGGCTGCTGGAGCTGGTCGGGCTCAACCCCGAGCACTACAACCGCTACCCGCACGAGTTCTCCGGCGGTCAGCGGCAGCGTATCGGCATCGCCCGGGCGCTCGCCCTGCAGCCGAAGCTCATCATCGCCGACGAGCCGGTGTCCGCGCTGGACGTGTCGATCCAGGCGCAGGTCGTCAACCTGCTCGACGACCTGCAGCGCGAGTTCAACCTGACGTACGTGTTCATCGCGCACGACCTGTCGGTCGTCCGGCACATCTCGGACCGGGTCGCGGTCATGTACCTCGGCAAGGTCGTCGAGATCGGCGGCCGCGACGGGCTGTACCAGCAGCCGCTGCACCCGTACACGTTCGCGCTGCTGTCCGCGGTGCCGGTGCCCGACCCGGACCGGCGGGACCGGGCGCAGCGGGAGCGGGTCCTGCTCACCGGTGACGTGCCGAGCCCGATCGACCCGCCGTCCGGCTGCCGGTTCCGCACCCGGTGCTGGAAGGCCCAGGACGTCTGCGCGCAGCAGGAGCCGCCGCTGGTGGAGCTGCTGCCCGGCCAGAGCGTCGCCTGCCACTTCCCCATCACCGACGAGGACCGCTCGTCGCGGGGCGCGCAGGCCGCCCGTGCCGCCGCGGCCGAGATCCCGGTCGACACGGCCGAGGACCCGTTCGCGGATCCGATCTCCTGACGGTCGCAGGTCTGCGGCGACGCCTTCCGCGTCGCGTCCGCTCAGGTCGGGGAGTCGCCATTGGCGGCTCCCCGACTTTCTTTTCGCCACCGAGCGCATACGGTGTCGGCCATGGACGCCGCCGACAACACGCGCCTCGCCCGCCTCGAACGCCAGATCGCCTTCCTGTACCGCCATTTCGGGCTCGACCCACAGCTCGCCGACGCGTTCGCGGCCGCCGGTGACATGCCGCCCGAGTTCACCGAGGCGCTGCGCAAGCAGAACCTCATCCTGGCGATCAAGATCTATCGGCAGGTGACCGGCGTGGGGCTCGCCGAGGCGAAGGACGCGGTCGAGCGGCTCGCGCGTTCGGTGTGACCGGTTCCGCGTGACGCGGACCCTCGATGTTTTCCCCCGTTCGGTACAACACCCCCTCGATCTGCCCCCGGAACCCTTTCCTGGCTTGAAAATCTTGGGTGCAGGCCTTTCGCGGCATCACGATGTTCGATCTCATATCCCCATCCCCTCGACCAGGGAGGCCATGTGGGATTCAACAAGAGGCTCACCGGCGCGGCGGTCATCGCCACCGCGTTGACGGTGACCGCGGCGGGCTTGTCGTCACCGGCGAGCGCCGAACCCGCTGCGACGACCGAATACACCGTCGTCGCAGCGGACAACGTCTCGGCCGCGGACGCGGCGGCCGCCATCAGCAAGGCCGGCGGCAAGGTCGTCGTGTCCAACGAGACCGTGGGGATGTACACGGTCACCGCGCCGCAGAAGGGATTCGTCGAGAAGGCCGCGGCCTCCTCGAAGCTCGTCGGCGCGACGCACCGGGTCGCGATCGGCAAGGCCCCCCGGAAGCAGCGGGCGGACCTCGCCGAGAAGGAGGCCGTGGCGAGCGCCGCCAAGGCCGCGAAGAAGCCGGGTGGCACGAAGCCGGCGACCGCCGGTATGGACCCGCTCGACGACAAGCTGTGGGGCCTGACGACGGTCAAGTCCGACAAGGCGCGGAAGGTCAACGCCGGGGACAAGCGGGTCACCGTGGGCATCCTCGACACCGGCGTCGACGCGTCGAACCCCGACATCGCCCCGAACTTCAACTGGGCGCTGTCGAAGAACTTCGCCAAGGACATGGTCGACATCGACGGCCCGTGCGAGGTCGCGAGCTGCCTCGACCCGGTCGGCACCGACGACAACGGGCACGGCACGCACGTCGCCGGCACGATCGGCGGGGCGGCCAACGGCGTCGGCGTCTCCGGTGTCGCACCCAACGTGTCGCTCGTCGAACTCAAGGGCGGCCAGGACTCCGGGTACTTCTTCCTGGAGCCGGTCGTCAACGCGCTCGTGCACGCGGCCAACACGGGCATCGACGTGGTCAACATGTCGTTCTACGTGGACCCGTGGCTGTACAACTGCACCGCCAACCCGGCCGACTCCCCGGTCGCGCAGGCGGAACAGCGCACGATCATCCGGGGCATGTTCCGGGCCCTGACCTACGCGCACTTCAAGGGCGTCACGCTCGTGGGCGCGCTGGGCAACAACCACGAGGACCTCGGCAAGCCGCGCACCGACATCACCAGCCCGGACTATCCGGCGGGCACCGAATACGACCGGCCGGTCGACAACAACAGCTGCTGGGACCTGCCGACCGAAGGGCCGTTTGTCATCGGCGTCTCGTCGCTCGGCCCGTCGCTGAAGAAGTCGGACTTCTCGAACTACGGTCTCGAGCAGATCAGCGTGTCGGCGCCCGGTGGCTGGTTCCGTGACGGCTTCGGCACGGACACCTACCGCACCAACGGCAACATGATCCTGTCGTCGTACCCGCTGAAGGTGCTGCAGGAGGAGGGCTCGGTCGACGCCGCCGGCAACGTCCTGCCGGAGGCCGAGGGCCTCGTCTACAAGGAGTGCACCGCCGCCGGCAAGTGCGGCTACTACACCTACCTGCAGGGCACGTCGATGGCCGCGCCGCACGCGTCGGGCGTCGCCGCGCTCATCGTCAGCCAGCACGGCGCCAAGCGCGGCAAGGACTTCGGTCTGGAGCCGTGGAAGGTGGAGTACCTGCTGTACAGCACGGCCGCCGAGCACGCGTGCCCGGAGCCGCGCCTGCAGACGTACACCAACGAGGGCCGTGATCCCGAGTTCAACGCGCTCTGCGAGGGCGGCAAGGAGTTCAACGGCTTCTACGGCTTCGGCATCGTCGACGCCTACGCGGCCGTTACGGCGCACCCCTGGTGGGGACGCTGATCTGACCCGCCCGGTGGTGCGGGGTTGCCGCTCAGGCGCCTCGCACCACCGGGCGGTTCCGTCTTCGCGGGCTTTCAGGGTCTTCGCGGGCTTCAGGAGCCTCTCGTCACCAGGCGACCGCCGAGCAGGCTGTCGACCTTGCTGATGAACTGGCTCGGCCGGACGGGCTTCTGCACGTACTCCGTCGCGCCGACCATCATCGCCTCCTCCCGGCCTCTCAACCGCCCGTACGCGCTGAGCATGAGCACCGGCAGTCCCTGCGTCGCCGGGTCGGCGCGCAGCTTGCGGCACAGGTCCAGGCCGGAGAGCTTCGGCATCCACATGTCGGTGACGAGCAGGTCGAACCCCGGGCCGTCGCCGGTGCCGCCGGCCGCCTGAAGGGCTTCCAGGGCCTGCTGGCCGTCGTTCACGGCGGTCACCGCGATGCCGGCGCCCTCCATGGCCATCGTGAACAAATCGCGGATGTCCGGGTCGTCCTCGGCCAGCAGGACGGTCGCGACCGGGAGCGTCCCGGCCTCCGGTTCCGCGGGCTCGTCAGGTACGACATCCTCGGGATCTTGATCCACACCCTCAGCTTAGGATCACGGCCGTGGTGTACGAGGCGGCTTCGGGCCGATACCAGAACATGCTCTACCGGCGCAGTGGTCGAAGCGGCCTGCAACTGCCGGCCATCTCCCTGGGACTGTGGCACAACTTCGGACACGGCCGGCCATATGCGACACAACGCGCGATCGTGCGCCGTGCCTTCGATCTGGGCGTGACCCACTTCGACCTGGCGAACAACTACGGCCCGCCGCCGGGCTCCGCGGAGACGAACTTCGGCCGGATCCTCGCCGACGACCTGCGGCCCTACCGCGACGAGATCGTCGTGTCGACCAAGGCCGGCTACAACATGTGGCCCGGGCCCTACGGCGAATGGGGTTCGCGGAAGTACCTCACCGCCTCGCTGGACCAGTCGCTGCGGCGGACGGGCCTGGAGTACGTCGACATCTTCTACTCGCACCGGCCCGACCCGGACACGCCGCTCGAGGAGACGATGGGCGCCCTCGACCGGGCGGTGCGGTCCGGCAAGGCGCTCTACGTGGGCATCTCGAACTACAGCCCCGCGCAGACCCGCGAGGCGGCGCACATCCTGCGGTCCCTGGGCACGCCGCTGCTGATCCACCAGCCGCGGTACTCGATGTTCGACCGCGCGATCGAGGCGTCGCTGCTGGACGTGCTGGAGGCCGAGGGCGTGGGCTGCATCCCGTTCTCTCCGCTGGCGCAGGGCCTGCTGACCGACCGGTACCTCAGCGGCATCCCCGACGACTCGCGCGTGCGCACGAGCCAGTTCCTCAACGAGAGCGACCTGACCCCGTCGCGGCTGGAGACGATCCGCAGCCTCGACGAGGTGGCCCGCGGCCGCGGGCAGTCCCTCGCCCAGCTGGCACTGGCCTGGGCACTGCGCGACCACCGGATCACCTCGCTCATCATCGGGGCGAGCAGCGTGACCCAGCTCGAGCAGAACATCGGTGCGCTGGACCACCTGACGCTGTCCGACGGCGAACTGTCCGCGATCGACAAGCTACTTGCTGACGATCGCGCTTAGCGCCCCGAACACCGGCTGGAGGGCGGGCGGGATCGCCCCGTCCTCCGCCACGACCTCGCGTCCGTTGTAGATGATGCTGTACGTGAAGCCGTCGGCCACGGTGCCGCCGTCGTTCACGCTCGGCACCTTGTTGATGTCGACCGACGCGAGGGCCGCCTTGAGCGCGGCGAGCTCCTCGGCGGTGAGCTTGCCGGTCCGCGTGCCACCGCGGGTCTGCAGGCTGTAGCCGCCGTCGCCGCGGATGACGAGCCGGTCGTTGACGCCGGCGATGCCACCCTGCCGGGCGAACGTCACCAGGACGTCCCCGGCGGGGACGGCGGCGGAGCTGCTGCCGCCCGCACCGGCACTCGGGCTCGCGCTGCCATCGGTGCTCGCCGCCGCGGTGGCGCTCGTCGAGGGCGCGCCGCCGGCGCTGCCCGTGGTGCCGCCCGTGGTGCCGCCGGAGTCCTCGGCGCATCCGGCGAGCGACAGGGCGACAAGAGCGGCGGCTGCGACGGCGAGTGGGGTCCGCGACGTCATCCGTGACATCATCCGCGACATCATCGTTGGGTCTCCATCCGTGGTTGTCGTTGCCTGCTCTCACTTCGACCGGGCGCCGGCCTGCCGGGTTCCCCGTGAGCTGGCGCACATTCTCACCGGCGGAGCGCTCCCCGGCGGGGAAACCCGGTCGTTTCTGTCGTACCCCCACGACATGATTGCCCCATGCGCCTCGAGCCCTACCGTCGCGTCCTCGCCCTTCCCGGGGTGCGGTCGCTCATGGTGCTGGCCCTGGTGGCCCGCATCCCGATCACCGCGATCGGTGTGACCATGACCCTGCACGTCGCGCAGGACCTGGACCGGGGCTGGGGCGCGGCCGGTCTGGTGGGCGCGGCGCTGACGGTCGGCACCGCCCTCGGCGGCCCGCTCAACGGGCGGTTCGTCGACCGGCGCGGCCTGCGGCCGATGCTCGTGGTCACGACGGTCTGCGAGGCGGTGTTCTGGTCGACGGCGCCGTTCATGTCCTATCCGGTGCTGCTCGGCGGCGCGTTCGTCGCGGGCGTGTTCTCGTTGCCGGTGTTCTCGGTGGTGCGCCAGTCGATCGCCGCGCTCGTCCCCGCCGACCAGCGCCGCCAGGCCTACGCGCTCGACTCGATGTCGGTCGAGATGTCGTTCATGGCCGGCCCGCCGCTGGCCGTGCTGCTCATGAGCGGCCTGTCGGGCCGGATCACGATGTGGGCGATCGGCGGCGCGCTCGTGCTCGCCGGCGTCGCGCTCTACCTCACCAACCCGCCGGTGCACTCCGCCGACGGCGAGGCCACCGGCGGCGCCCCGGTCCGCCGCCGCGACTGGCTGACCCCGCGTTTCCTGGCCGTCTGCGCCGCCGGCGCGGCCACCACGCTGGTGCTCGCCGGCACCGACCTGGGCATCGTCGCGATGATGCGCGACGCGGGCAAGGTCGAGCTGGTCGGCGCGCTGCTCGCGGCCTGGGGTGTCTACTCGCTGGCCGGCGGCTTCGTCTACGGCGCGCTGACCCGGGCCGTGCCGCTGGTGGCCCTGCTGGGCGGCCTGAGCCTGTTCACGCTCCCGGTCGGCCTGGTCGGCGACGCCTGGCCGCTGCTGTTCGCCGTCCTGATCCCGGCCGGCGTCCTGTGCGCCCCGACGCTGAGCGCAAGCGCCGACCTGGTCAGCCGCCTGGTCCCGCCGTCCGCCCGCGGCGAGGCGATGGGCTGGCACGGCTCCTCGCTGACGGTCGGCATGGCCATCGGCTCCCCCTTGGCCGGCTGGGCCATCGACCACGGCTCCCCAGCGTGGGGCTTCGCCTCGGTGGCCTTGGTGAGCCTGGCCGTGACCGCCCTGCTCCTGACCTTCCGCCACTTGGACCGCCAGCCCCAAACACCCACCCAGTTCCAGGACCCGACCCACTCTCACGAGCCGGCCAAGGCCCAGGACCCGACCCAGTTCCACGAGCCGGTCCACTCCCACGAGCCGGCTCAGGCCCAAGCGGCGCCGGCCGGTGCCGCGGTCGCCGCCCTCCCGGTCGCGGGCACCCCTGTCGAAACAGCCGTCCACGCCCACTGACCATCGGATCGGCGGAGCGCTTCACGATCGTGGAGCTTTCTGGCTGCCAGGGCGACCAGAACACTCCACGATCATGAAGCGCTCCCCCGTCCAGGGACGACCGCAGCACCACAGGCCGAGAAGAGTTTCTATAAAGCCAGGTCGGACCCGGATTCGTGGCGCTTTCCGCACAGCACACACCGGGCGGGCACGGCGAACAGGGACAGGTCGGCAAGTTAACGCTGAAAAACTCGTGCCGGCCTTTTCCCGCAGACTGCCGCCATCCGGCGGACCGACGGAGGGTCGAATCGGCCGGCGATCACAGTACGGAGTGGGGGCTGACGAACGTATAACCCATGCCCTGCATGCCTTCGACCAGCTCAGGGAGGTACTGCAGGCCCAGGAACGGGTGATAGAAGAAGCCTGCGACGCCGTCCCGCACCACCAACTGGCGCCGCGCCGACGCCAGCAGGTCCCCCGTGAGGCGGACCCCGTGTTGGTTAAATCTTTGTGTTGCCACGTTTCCAAGTGTTTCGGGGATCACCGGTGTCCCATATGCGTCTTTCACGACGTACGGGAAGAACTGACTCACGGAGCGTGCACTCCTGGGGGTGCCGGTGAGGACGCCCGAAAAGTACAGCACCTGCTCGTACCGCGCCCGGATGCCCGGCGCCGTGGAGATCGCCCGATAGTCGGTCGCACTAGCCGTATAGTGCGGAAACTCCCAGATGTCCGGCAGTTCCAGGCCGGCCGCGGTCCACTCCTGCCGGGCGGCGGCGAGCCGGCCCAGCGCCCACTCGGTGGAGTCGCCCGGCACGGGACCGTCCAGCACGACCGAACCGCCGGCGTCGACATGCGCACGGTAGAACTCGTAGTCCTCGGCACTGACGCCGTATGGATTCGGGCCGCCGGCGAACCCGTGTGTATATCCGTGCATGAGCAGTGTTCCGCCGCGGGCGACCATGTACCGCAACGCCTCCACGACCTGCGGTGTGCCGCTCAGCGTCTTGTGCACCGGCACGCCGCCGGAATACACGCCGGACGCATCGTCGTAAACGGGGAAAACCGCGACGGCGAACGGGACGTTACGCGACGACAGATAGTCGGCGATGGTCCGCAACTGAGCGGGATCGGAATGCGGGCCGACATCCTCGATCCGCACCAGCGCGCGATGCCGGCCCGGCGTCACGGGAGTACCCGGCGCGAGCAGGTCGAACAGCAGATCGGCCAGCACGAGGTACCGGTCGTCGAACGTGACGTACGTGAAGGGCACCTCGGCCACGTAGGTCAACGCACCCACCCGTACCGCCCAAGGCTCCACCGCGCCGTCAGGGCCCAACGCATCAGCGATCGTCGTTGCCTTGGCGTCCGCCGAGAGGCCGATGCGGACCAGTCCCCCGGCTGCCGGGTTGCGGATCAACGATGTGCCTCGATAGCGGATCTCCCGTACCGCGGCGTCGTTGATTGACGCATTCTGAAATCCCATTCCGTGGTACCGCGAGATCAATTGCCAGATGTTCGCGCCCATCCACAACACCGGCGCTCCGGCCGCCACGTCGGCCAGGAACGCGGCCGGCAACGGCTCGTCGTACGTCGATCCGATGTAGATCGTCAGCTGGTACTTCGCCGCGTCCCCGGACGTGTACTTCGTCACGGGCAACGCCTTCCATGATCCGAAGTGGGAGGCCAAATTCCCTGCTTGCACGGCATACAGCTCGCCCAGGTCGCCGTATTGCCCGGTCGTGTCATACAGGACGAGCGCCCCTGAACGCGGGTATGCAGGAGAACGGCTCGCCGACGGGCTTGCCGGAGACGTACCGATTGGAGAGGTTTTGCAGGCGCTCATCGATACGGCAGCCAGAGCCAACGAGACGACCACCGCGAGCAGCCCTCTGAGGCGTCCGGCCGTCACGGTGGGTATTCGTCGGACTGCAGCTCGGTGCATGCGCAACTCTCCGGAGAACTCCCCATCAACGCTAGCAAAATGGGCGCAATCGGCGGCCCGGTCGGCCATATCCGGCGGCTCCGGCGACAAACGAGATGGTTGCGTCCGTCACTCAGCGCGGTACGATCCGGCAAGGCCGCCCTGCGGTGATCGGTGTGGAACCCCCTCCGCATCGCACCGCTCGTGGCACACCCGACGGAGGGCGATCTTGACTACGTGCTGCCCGCTCGCAGCTGAAGCGCCGGACACGCTGGTCCCTTCGTGGCCACCAGCAAGGACGGTCACGCGACCGGCGGCCGCCCCCCTCGGGTACCGCTCCCTCGAGACACACACCACCGTGTGCCGCGGCCCGGTCATTCCGACTCACCCGGATTTCCAGACTTCTGAGAGGTCCGCATGAGCACCGCGATGCAGGTCCGGCTCCGACACTGGCCGGGCATGAAGGTTTCGTGGCTCGGCGCCGGCGCGGTCGTCCACTCCGGTGACGAGCCCAGCTCGGGCGCGGCCCAGCTGGTCGTCTCGCCGCACGGGTCCACCGAGTGCGCGGTCGTGATCAGCTCGCACACCGTCAAGCTGCTGCCCGCGATGATCGAGGAGCTGGCCGAGGTACTGGCCAACGGACTCCCCCGCGGCTTCAGCGCGATGCGGTTCGTCGCCTGGGACGGCGCCTGCGCCAACAAGGAGCGCCCCGCGGCCGCCCACATGATCTCGATGCGCCTCGGCATCGACGTGATCGCCGCGGCCGGCCCGCTCCTCGGCGTGCCCGGCGGTTCACTGTTCGCTCCCGAGGGTCGCGGCGAGCATCGCCCCGGCGGGTTCTGGCGGTTTCGCCCCGGCGACCAGCCGGTCCGCGTCGGCTGGCGGTTCCCCGCACCGCAGTGGGAGGCCGACCTCAGCACCGAACTGCCCGAGCTCCCCGGTGACCTGGTGCTCGACCAGATCCCGGCCGGCCTGTGGCTGCACCGGCGCCGCGTCGGCAGCGTGACCGACCTGGCCTACTCGGTGCCGACGGACCACGCGCACCCGGCGCTGATCCTTTCGCACCCCAACGAGGAGCCGCTGCACCGCGACGAGGTCGCCCAGGCCGTCGCCGCCATCCCGGCGCTCGCCGCCGACAAGTGCATCTTCACGCCGTACGGGCAGCAGCCGATCGCCGACGGCCCCGTCGGTCCGGTCGTCGCGGACGTCCTCGGCCGGTCCGTGCACGTGCGCACCGGCCTGCCGCTGTGCGCTCCCGCCGGCCAGCGCGCCGTCGTCACCATCGACCACAAGTGCCTGCCCCGCTGGCGTACGTTCGCCCGGGAGCTCTGGCACGCGCCCCGCACCGGCGCCCCGCGCCCGGTCGACTGGGTCAACCCGTGCCCCGATCTGCTCGACACTCCGGCCGGCGCGGCGACGTTCTCGCTGGGCAGCGGCTGGGTGCTAGAGGTCGTCCAGGCCGGCATCTGGATCCGCCCGGAGCACCTCAACGACCCGGCCGACTGGATCCGCGGCCTGCCGGTGGACGTGGACCGGTGCGCCATCATCATGGGCGCGCCCCACGCCGCCGAAGTGCCCCCGCCAGCGCATCTGATCGCGGACGTACTGGAGAAGCTGCCGATCGACGCGCGCAAGCGCTCCTATCTGGCAGTGCCCCGCGGTGCCGCGCCGAACGTCTTCGTCCTCGCGACCGCTCTGCTCGACTCGCTGCCCGAGGCGGGCGAGGTGGAACTGCTCGCCCCGACCGCGGCTCCCCCGGCGGCCTCGCTGCCCGCGTTCCCGCCGTCGACGACGACCACGGGCGGCTTCCCGGCCGTGCAGCAGTCCCCGGCGTCGCCGGGTCTCTCCGGCTCGTCCCCGTCCGGTCTCTCCACCGGCGGCAGCCACTCGGCGCCTCCCTCCGGCGGCGACCGCTCGGCGCCTCCCTCCGGCGACAGCCGCGCGGCGGGCCGGGCCGGGCGTCACGGTGACGTCAACGGTCCGTACCTGGTCGACGGGCGCCCCGCGAACGGGCACCCGTCCGGCGCCCACCCGACGGTGCCCCGGTCCGCGGCGTACGAAGAGCGCAACGGCTACGACCGCCGGTTCGAGGACCAGCGCCCGATCGACGAGCCGCGTCCTTCGTTCGAGGACACCCGCTCCCTCGACGGTTCCCGCACCGGAAGCTTCGAACTGCAGCGCCCGTACGACGAGCCGCGCACCGGCGGATTCGCCGCACAGCCCGAGGACGGCTACCGCTCCTCGCGGACCGGCTCGTTCCCGCCGGTTCCGCCGGCGGCCCCGATCGAACCCGGGACAACCTCGTTCGCCCCGCTGAGCCCCAACGGCGCCCACCGCCCCACGAACGGCCAGCCACGCCACCCCGGCGCCCGCCCGGACACCCGCGGCGAGGGCCGGCTGGATGCTCGTCCGGAAGGTCGACTGGAGGGCCGTCCGGAAGGTCGGTTGGAAGGGCGTCCGGAAGGTCGGCTGGAGGGCCGCCCTGAGGGCCGTCCTGAAGGCCGGCTGGAAGGCCGGGCTGACGGCAGGCTCGACAGCCGCGGCGACCGCTCCGAGATGCTTCCGGGCGGGCGTTCCGAGATGCTGCCCGGCGGCCGCTCCGGCGACGCGACCACCGCGTTCCAGGTGCCGGGCCCCAACGGCGGCCACAGTCCCAGCCGTGGCCACGGCCCGAACGGCCAGGGTCACGCTGGTCCGGGTCACGCCGGTCCGGGTTTTGCGGGTCCGGGTCCCGTCGGTCCGGACCAGATCGGTCCAGGCCACGTCGGTCCAGGCCAGGTCGGTCCAGGTCACGGTGGACCCGGTCATGGCGGCCCCGGCCACGGGGGTCCGGGGCATGCGGCCCAGGGTCACGCCAGTCCCGGCTTTGCGGGTCCCGGCCACGCCGGGTCGAGCCATGCCGGTCCGAGCCAGGTCGGGTCGAGCCACGCCGGTCCGAGCCAGGTCGGTCCGAGCCAGGTCGGTCCAAGCCAGGTCGGGTCGGGCCAGACCGGTCCGGGCCAGGCCGGTCCCGGCTACGCCGGTCCGGGTCATGCTGGTCCGAGTCACACAGGCCCCGGCCACGCAGGCCCAGGCCACGTGGCGCCTGGTCACGCGGGTCCCGGGTTCAACGGCACCGGTCACGGCGGCCACGCCAACGGCCGCAGCAGCGGACCCTCGAACGGCCACACCAACGGCCACACCAACGGCCACACCAACGGCCACACCAACGGCCACGCCAACGGGGTTGCCAACGGGCACTCGCAGCACGGACCCGCGAACGGCCACAGCAACGGGCATGCCGGGATGCACCCGGATCTGCACGTCGCGCCGCCGCGGACGTTCCACCGGGATGCGCAGCCGCTGCCGCCCAACGGGCCGGCCCAGCACGGGTACGCGTTCGATGCGCCCAACCACGACGAGTACCACTTCGACGTGCCCACCCCGCCGAGCCGGCACCACGACGAGGCGACGGGGCGCATGCCGGCGCAGCGGATGCCGGTACACGACGATGTCAGCATCGACGACCGCCCGTCCGGCGCCGACGAAACGTCCTCGATCAACACCGGCCGGGAGATCCGCTCGCACAGCAAGAAGGGCAAGACCACCCGGGCGGACGACAAGACGAGCACGCAGGAACTGGACCGGCTCCTCGGGTTCTTCGACGAGATCCGTCGTGCCAAGGCCTGGGACGAGGACTCGAACTCCCCCGAGGAGCAGGCGGCCCGCCGCGCCGCGGCAGGTCAGCCGCCGGCCGGCCCCCGCCGGGCCCGCCACTAGGAGCCCAGCGCGCAATTGAACGACCGAACCGGCCCACCCCGACAATCGGGAGTGGGCCGGTTCGCATGTCGGGCTCAGTCCCGGGCGACAGTTCCAGGCGTTCCTGGACGGGCTTTCCGGACATACTAAGATCGCACGGTGCTCGACATCATGCTGCCGCACTACGGCGACCTGGCACTGCTCAAGCTCGCCGTCAACAGCGTACTGGCACAGACCGACGACCGGTGGCAGCTCACCGTCCTCGACGACAATCCCGCGGACCGCGCTCACGGGATTCCCGAGTGGTTCGCCACGCTGGACCACCCTCGCGTCAAGTACCGCCAGAACTCCCAAAATCTTGGGGTCACCGGCAACTTCCAGCAGTGCATCGATCTGGCGACCCAGCCGTTCATGGTCATCATGGGCTGCGACGACGTGATGCTTCCCCGGTACGTCGAGTGCGTCCACGCGCTGATCGACGCGCACCCCGAGGCGGTGCTCATCCAGCCGGGGGTCGAGGTGATCGACGAGAGCGGAACCGTCGTCAAGACGCTCGTCGATTCCACGAAGCGGCGGGTGTACGCCCCTCGGTTCGCCGGCACGACCGTCATGTCGGGCGAGGACCTGGCGGTGAGCCTGCTGAGGGGCAACTGGTTGTACTTCCCGTCGCTGTGCTGGCGCACCGACGAGATGAAGGCGGTGGGCTTCGACCCGTCGCTGAAGGTCATCCAGGACCTGGCGCTCATCCTGGAGTTGGTCGCGCGCGGCGGCACGCTGGTCGCCGACGAGGAGGTCTGCTTCCAGTACCGCCGGCACGGCTCGAGCCTGTCCGCCTCCTCGGCCGTGACCGGCGGCCGGTTCAGCGAGGCCCGGAAGTTCTTCCTCGGCGCCGCCGTCCGCATGGAGGCGCACGGCTGGCCCAGGGCCGCACGAGCGGCGCGCTGGCACCTGTCGTCGCGCATCCACGCACTGACGATGCTCCCGTCAGCCGCCAAGCAGCGCAGCGGGAGCAGCGTCCGCGTGCTGACCCGGTACGCCTTCGGCCCGCCACGGACCTGATCCACGCCAGCACCGCCGGTCGAACAGTGCCGGCAACCGAACCAGGGCCGGTCGAACAGGGCCGGTCGAACAGGGCCGGTCGAACAGGGCCGGTCGAGCAGGGCCGCAGGTCAGTCTGTCAGCCCCTCCCCTTCCCAGTACGGGCGGATCTCCACGGCGTAGCGTCTCGCTGACGGGTGACTGGCGGCGACCTCGATCGCCTCGTCCAGGTCGGCGCACTCGACCAGCTCGAACCCGCCGATCTGCTCCTTCGTCTCCGCGTACGGACCGTCGGACACCAGCACCCGCCCATCGCGGACGCTGACGGTCTTCGCCTCGGCGGCGGGCCGCAGACGTATCCCCTGATGGGTGATCCCGCGCCGCTCGAGCGCGGCGTGCCAGATCACGAAGTCGGGCATCACGGTGATCTCGTCGGGGCCGAACTCGTCGGTGCCGTCGTCGCAGATCAACATCATGTACCGCATGGTGCTCCCTCCACGTCCTACGTGCGTGTTCTGACATCCCGACGATCGGGAGCCCGCCGGATCGACCACCCGACGCGAGGTCAGCGGAGGTCGAGGCGCCGCGGGAGATCAGGCGCGGGAGATCAGGCGTGGGGGATCAGGCACGGGGGGATTGGATGCTGCGGGATCGGACGCTACCGAAACTGGGCTGCCGGAACTGGCTGCCGAAGCAGGACTGTCGAAGCGGGACTGTCGAAACCTGGCGCTGTAGATCGTCGTCCCTTCGGAACGGTTCACCAAGAGCACCGAACCGAGCGCACCGAACCGAGCGCACCGAAGGAGCGGCCATGTTTCCGTCCGTCACCATGATGCGGGTCGCCGGGCAGGATGTCGCGGCGCGGCACCAGAGCGGCAGCCTGCTTGATCGGCACGGGTTCGCGATCATGTCGGAGGTCGAGCAGCGGGAAGTCGACCGGCGCATGGGCGAGCTTGCCCGGAGTTGGACCCGGCGGCTGTACCGCGTGAGGCGCGCCCTCCGCCGCTGGTGGGTCACGGCGAGCGTGCGCCGTGGGACACCTGCGCGCCGGACGGCGCCTAATCCCGCCGGTGGTACGCGTTGCGTCGTGGGCGCTGGGCCCAGTCAACGTACACGGGTGGGATGAACTCGGGGAGGTTGTCCTGCGGGTTGATGCGCACCTGCCAGGCGCCCTCGTGGACCAGGCGGTGGTGGGCGTGGCAGAGCAGGACCGCGTTGGGCAGGCTCGTCGGGCCGCCGTCGAGCCATGATCGCACGTGGTGGCCGTCGCACCAGCGGGGCGGGCGGTCGCAGCCGGGGAACGCGCACCCGCCGTCGCGGAGCACCAGAGCGCGCCGCAGCGGGCCGGTGAACAGCCGCTGGCTGCGGCCGACGTCGAGCGGCTGGGCGGCGCCGCCGAGGATCACCGGGATGACCTTGGCGTCGCAGGCCCACCTGCGGGCGGCGGCAGCGGTCAGCGTGCCGCCGTCTTCGAGCTCGGCGGTGCCCCGCTGCTGTTGCAGGGTCCGCAGCGGAACGGTGACGACGAGCTGCGGGCGCTCGCCACCGTTGTCGGGAAGGTCGCGGCAGGCCAGGGCGATGCGGAAGATCTCGACGACCGCGTCGGCGCGGAGCTGTCCCGCCGTCCGCGGCGGTTGGGTGCCTGCCGATGGTTTGGCGACGCGGGGTGAGCAGAGGGCGTCGAGGCCGGCGCGGAGGACGGCGGCGGACTCGCGGTCGAGCTGGCCGGAGACCCGGACGAGGGCCGTGCCGGGCACGTCGACCAGCCGGAAGTCCCGCATCTTGTGGGCGCGCTCCGCCAGGCGTTGCTCCCGCTCGTGCTCACGGCGCTCGGCTTCGGCCGGGTCGAGGTCGTCGAGCAGCCGAGCGCCGGCCGCGGTCAGAGCCTTCGGATCGGCCGGAAGACGAACGGCGCCGAGCGCGACATTCGCCGCTGCAACGCCGCCGGCCGGGGTGCCAGCGCCGGTGCCGCTGCCAGCGCCAGATCCGATGCCGGTACCAGTGCCGGCGCTGGTGCCCGCCGAGCCGGCAGCGCCCGAGCCGGCAGCGCCCGAGCCGGCAGCGCCCGAGCCGGCAGCGCCCGAGCCGGCGGCACCCGAGCCGGCGGCACCCGAGGTCGCGGCATCAGCGGAGCCGGAGCCGGTTTCGGATGAGGAGCAGGGCGCCGCGCCGCTCGTGTTGGCCACCGGCGCCGGGTCGGGCTTCGCGTTGCGGGATGCTTGCTTCGCCTGGACCAGGAGGCGGTGTTCGCCCTCCTCGCGGAGACCCGGCGGGAGTTGCATGACCGCCTCGGCGATCGCCCAGGCCTGCTCGACGTTGATCACCGCGTCGGCCAACGCGGCCGCCGTCGCGGTCAGGTCGGAGTCCAGGGCCGCGGCGAGGCGGACCAGGCGGGATGCGGTGGTCGCGCTCAGCTGGTATCGATGGTGGAGCCATGCCGCCGTCGACGCGCCGCCGAGAAGCCTGCCGAGGCCGCGGCCGTCGATCTCGCGCAGGACGGTCAGCTTGGCGGCGGCGCAGCGCTGCTCGGCGTCGTGGAGCATGTCGAGAGCCGAGAGCAGGCGGTCGCCGGGCCACGACCACACGCCTGCCGCCGGGCCCGCGCCCAGCAACTCGTCGACCAGCTCTGCCACATCCACGCCGTCACGTTAGAACAGACGTACGACAATTTCGCGGGATCTTGAGCGGGGAGGGTGGGAGTCGAACCCACACGGGCGTCAACCCAACGCCGTTTTCGAGACGGGTGCCGGCACCAATCGGCTGGCCTCCCCCAACTACAACACACAAACACGACACGAGCACCCTTGGAAGGACTCGAACCTCCGACCTCCTCGTTCGTAGCGAGGCGCTCTACTCCACTGAGCTACAAGGGCATGCGCGGAAAGTGAGGGGATCGAACCCCCGCGGGGTCTCCCCCGTCGACGGCTTAGCAAGCCGCAGCCTTACCGCTCGGCCAACTCTCCACATTGGACAACGTACGAAGATCTGATGCTGCGTACCCGGAAGAGGATTCGAACCTCCACTGTCCTGACCCTGAATCAGGTGCCTCCTGCCGTTGGGCTACCCGGGCATGTACCGCGTGGACCCGACCGGACTCGAACCGGTCACCTCCGCTTTGCAAGAGCGGCGCTCTTCCTGATGAGCTACGAGCCCTGGACACTGCAGCTACCTTGGTGCGACCACCTGGAATGCCGGCCCCGGCAGGCGGTAGCAGGACCCGCCGGGGCCGATCTAGCGCTGGGCGAGCGCGGCCCACGTCGGGACCGACGGCTTGACCCTCAGCACCATGCCCGCCTCGGCGGGGGTGCGGTCGCCCTTGCGCTGGTTGCAGGCCGAGCAGGCCGCAACGGTGTTCTTCCAGGTGTTCCGCCCACCCCGCGAACGGGGCAGGACGTGGTCGATGGTGGTGGCCTCGCGCCCGCAGTACCCGCAACGGCGGCCGTCACGGGCGTGCACACCGGCGCGCGACCATGCCGGCCCGGCACCGAAGCGCCACCGGGTCACCACGTAGGACACGAGCCGCACCACCCGCGGGAGCGGGTAGACCCCGATCAACCGGTCCGGCTCCGCCTCGTGCACGACGGCCACCTCACGCAGGAGCATGCGGATGGCGTGGCGGAGAGTGACCCGGTGCAGGGGTCCGAGGTCGGCGTTGAGTACGAGAACCGCGGTCACCGGGCCTCCTCCCTTCACAAATGCCAGCAAAACCGATGTACTACTACAACTTGCACCAAACGATCTTGCGTGCCGTGGGCGGGATTCGAACCCGCACTGAACCCGGTTTGAGCGGGCCGCCTCTGCCGTTGGGCCACCTCGGCGCGACACTGCAGTCCCGCAGAAACAGCCTGCGGGAGTTGTACTGGATGAATTTGTCAATGAACAACGTCAATGCCAATCTGGCGAAAGGCAGAACGATGCACGGGCGGCAGGAATTGAACCCGCAACCGCCGGATTTGGAGGCCGGTGCTCTACCTGTTGAGCTACACCCGCAAGATGACACAAAAAAGCCGCCCGAAGCTGGCCCGGGCGGCTGGAGAGGCTGATGGACTAGCCTCGCCACCGACCCGAACGCTCCAGCAACCCGCTGACCAGCAGGTTGTCGCGCCGCGACCGCCAACGGCGGGACACGGCGGCCAGACCGAACGGCGCGCTCGCCGTTAGTCGTGACTCCATGTGCCCGTTCATCGCCGGTCCCTTCTCTGGTTTCTTCGTCTCTGGGCTCTTCGTCTCTGCATTCGTTGCCCTGACGCATTCAAAGATACGACCCCGCCCGAGCCGAGGCAAGACATTTAATCTTCGACGGGGCAGGATTTGACGCACACAGCCTCAGCCGCGGCTGCCGGCCGTCGTGTAGTGCGCCAGGTACAGGTCCATCTCGTCGGTGGACTCGTCGCCCTCGTTGACGCTGAACCACAGCGAGTTTTCCAGCCAGAAGCGGTGGATGAACTGCTCGAACCCGTCTGCCGAGCGGACCATGTTGGCGACCAGCGTGTCGGGGTCGACCTCCTCCAGCCCGACGATCTCGAGCAGCCAGGGCGAGGCGATCACAAACGGTTCGGCGCCGGGGCGCAGGTAGAGGTACCAGATCACGCAGTCCTGCTGATCACGCAGGAACCGGACGAGCTGGGCCTCGGGCTCGACCGGGCTGGGCACCGGACGCGGCGCCAGATCGAAGTCGCAGCCGGTGCAGGACGGGATCGAGTCCATCAGCACCTGGCTGCCCATGAACCGCTTGAAGGCCGGCGGCAGTTCGACGTGCTGCTCGAGGGCGGCCACCTCCATGGCCCGCAGCGGGTCGTGCGGGGCGTCGGGGAGCAGCCAGCCGAACGTACCGTCGAAGCGGGACTCGTCGACGACCGGCAGGCTCTCGGTGGAGTAGAGCTCATACGTGCCCATGCTCACCCGGGCGCTGCCCAGGTCGGTGCCCCACCAGCCGTGCGGGAAGTCGATCGTCATGTTTCGCACGGTACGACGGCGGGTGGGGTTCTTCCGTCGCCTATCGGACCAAGACGAGCGCGTTTCAGGTCAAGATCTCACAACGGAAACAGCCACGTCAGGCGGGTGAACCGGCCGCCTCCGTCGGCGGCGAGAGCGGGACGAGGCCGAGGTACGCCAGCTTGTCCACGATCGCCTCGGCGGTGAACGGCTTGATCACGTATTCGTGCGCTCCCGCGGCGAGGGCGCGCACGATCTGGCCGTGTTCGCTCTCGGTCGTCACCATCATGAGGGTCATCTGGCGGAGGTGTTTCTGCTTGCGCACGGCCATGACAAACTCGAGGCCGTTCATCTCCGGCATGTTCCAGTCGATGAGGGCCAGCCCGGGCTGCAGGTTGTCGTCCCAGATCTGGTCGAGTGCGTCCTTGCCGTTCGTCGCCTCGCGCACCTCGAACCCGAGGGGCAGCAGAATCCGTTTCAGGATGCCCCTCATCGCGCGCGAGTCGTCGATGACCATGGCGAGCTTGGTGTCCATGCAGACTTTCCCCCTCTCCGACAGCTCCATCGGCCGGTCGGCGGCGATCCTGAGCAAGGCACCAGCAGGAAAGGCGCGAGGGCGGCGGAGAGACCGGTCAAGGCGGCGGGGCCACCGGGGATCGTCGGACACTCCGGATCGGCCTCAGCCATACCGTCATTGGACGCTGCTGGTCCGCTTCAGCTGGATCGTCATGACGTCGTTCGTCAGGCTCATCGCGACCGGGCCGCAGTTGATCCGCAGGGGCTGGGGCATGTGGGGCGCCAGGCTGCCGTGGAAGTCCTGCCGGCCGTTGCGGATGAACGTCTCGGTGCCGCTGGGGCGTGGGGAGGCGAAGACCAGCATGCCGTTCTCGACGTTGAAGCTGTAGCTGATGAAGCCGCTGAAGACGTAGTCGAAGTTGGAGGTGCCGTTCGTGCCGGTCATGTGGACGCCGTCGCCGTAGTCGAAGACGGCGCGGCCGGTGTCACCGTACCGCTGGTAGGTGCCGCTGCTGTGGAACGGGAACACGCCGGTGTTGCGGACGGTGACCTGCTGGTCGTGCTTCTCCTCCAGCCAGACGCCGAGCACGCAGGCGGCGAGCGAGTCGGTCGACGCGCTGGGCGTGGCACCGGGGACGGCCGAGGAGCCGGCGGACGCCGACGGTTCCGCACCCGGCACGTCCGCCGCGCCGGTGACCGACGGGGACGCGGCGGCGGGCGGGGTGCGGCTCGGGGACTGAGCCGCCTCGACGGGTGTCGCCTCCCCGCCGCCGGAGGCGGCGTAGACGATGACGGCACCGATCAGTACCAGACAGACGACACCGAGGACGAGGCCGGGAATCAGCAGCGGGTTTCGCCCGGTCGACGGCGGTGCCGCCGGCGGCGGGCCGTAGGCCGGCTGAGCCGGGAACGCTCCCGTCGGCGAAGACTGCGCCGGCACCGAGGGAGGCGGCGCACCAGGCGCCGGCACGGACTGGGCCGCAGACTGAGCCGTGGACTGGGTCGCAAACTGGGCCGTGGACTGGGGCTGCGTCGCCGCGGACTGGGCCGGGGGCAGGCCGCGGGACAGACGGCAATGGATGCAGTTTCCCGCGGCGTCGATCCCGGTGGCGCCGCAGCGTGGGCACCGCACAGTGACCCCCTCCCCTCCAGAGGTCCACGTGCCGCGCGCTGGGCGTCCACATTGGAGCGCGGGCGCCCAGCGGCCACGAGAAATGGTGAGACCGGCATCCACGGGGGAAGACGCCGGTCTCGATGAAAACTGTAAAGCCCTCCGGCGCTTTCCGCCACCCATGAACCCTGTCAATTCGCCGGGAGCGGTCCCAAGGAATCTCGGGGAAGGCCCGGGCGACGACGCCAGCCGGGGTGCGGAGCGCGCCGGACGGTATGGTTTCGAGCCAGGCACACCCGGGATCACGAGTGCTGATCACGGGCGGAAGACGAGCGGCGGAAGAGGGCAGAGGAGGCGGATGTCGACCCTGTTGGTGATCGGGCTCGGCATCGTCGGTCTTGCCGTGCTGGCCGTCGGCGCCGACCAGCTCGTCGTCGGTGCCGGGCGACTGGCCACGGTCCTGCGGGTGGCGCCGGTGATCGTCGGGGTCGTGGTGATCGGCCTGGGCACGAGCGCCCCCGAGTTCGTCGTGTCGGGCGTCGCCGCCGTGCGGGACGATGCGGGGCTGGCGCTGGGCAGCCTCGTCGGGTCGAACATTCTCAACGTGACGCTGATCCTCGGCGTCGTCGCCATCGTCTCGCCGGTGGTGGTCCGCTCGTCGGTGCCGGTTCGCGAGGCGCCGCTGATGGTCGCCAGCGTGGCGATCTTCGGGGCGTTCGCGCTCGTGGGCATGAAGTTCGTCGCGGGTGTACTGCTCGCGGTGCTGACTGTCGGCGCGCTGGTGCTGTTGGTGCGCCTTTCGCGCGTACCGCCGGATGATCCGCTGCCGGATGACGTGGCGGCGTTCGTCGAGCCCTCCCCGCCGCCCGGCCGCTGGTGGGTGGAGGCCGTCCGGACCCTCCTCGGGCTCGCCGCGACGCTGGGTGGCGCGCAACTGCTGGTGGCCAACGCGAGCACGCTGGCGCACCGGTGGGGGGTGAGCGACACGGTCATCGGGTTCACGCTGCTGGCGGGCAGCACGGCGCTGCCGGAACTGACGACGGCGGTGCAGGCGCAGCGACGCGGCCAAGGTGACCTGATGGTCGGCAACCTGCTGGGCAGCAACCTGTTCAACAGCCTGATCGGCGGGGCGGTCGTCGGGCTGGCGGCCGGCGAGGACACGATCGCGCCGTTCGGGTTCGCCGCGGTGACCGCGATGGTGGGCGCCGGGGTGCTCGCGTGGCTGCTGCTCAAGCGCGGCAACCGCATCACCCGGCCGGAGGCGGCGGTCCTGCTCTGCTCGTACGCACTGATGCTCCCACTGTTGATCTCTGCGAATCCGTGACGTTTCCGATCCGGCGCGCTGGGTACGCGGGTCGAATGGGCGACGCAATGGTCCGGACACACCGCTCCGGGGAGGGTTCGGACAGCACGATCGTGGTGGAAGTCCTCGGGCCGCTGGAGGCGGCGACAGTGGGAGCGCTGCGTTCGGTGGTGCTCGAGACGGTGGACACGTACCGTCCCCACCTGCTCACAGTAGACCTGCGGCGGGTCCCGTTCATGGATTCGATCGGTATCGGCACGCTGGTCGCCATCAACAACAAGGCCCGTGAGTTCGGCGGTCGCATGGACGTGCGCAGCCCGTCACCATTTGTGCACCGGATGTTGCAGGTGACCGGGCTGACGGAGCTGTTCGGGCTGCCCGAACTGCCCGAGGACGCCCCGGTGTCGGGCGCCGGGGTAATGGGGCTACCGGGGCTGCGGTAGCCGCCGGCGAAGCGCGCTCCACGAGGACGGGCGCGGGTCGAGCCGAACGCCGGTCCTCGTGCACCACTCAGACGCGGTCGACCACCACGGTGCCCATGCCGGCGGCCCCCTCGGCGGTTCCCGCCGGGCGGAGGTTTTGCCAGCGGCCATGGCGATGTGGTGTCCCACATCGACGGACACGAAACACGCTGAAGCCGGAAGGCGCTGACCGACCTGGAACGCTGACCGACCTGGAACGCTGACCGACCTGGAACGCTGACGAGCCCGGAAGGCGGGAAGCGCGAGGAAACCGGCCCGGAAACCCAGGACCGGGGCCGCCGCCACGGGGGAAGCGGCGGCCCCGGCCGTCCTTGGGATGCCACGCAATGTACTCCCAACCGGAGCCACTGCACAGCCCCTCAATCGTGCCGTCTTGGCGATCGTGCGGATCTGTCCAATGTGGAGGGGTGGACTGCACACGATCGAACAAATGGTGGCGTGCCAACGGGATCAGGACGACGGTCGGTGCACTCGCCGTGCACGAACGGACCCCACCCGGACGCTGAACGCGCAAAGGGCGGACGAACAACCGGGCGAAGGACCGAATGAACGAAGCACCGGACAGGCGCACCGAACGAAGCGCCGCTGGGCGGTTCAGGCAACGGATCAGACGGAGGACCTGACGGAGGATCTGACAGAGGATCAGCGGGCGGGGGCGAACCCCTACGCCGACGGCAGCAGCGCGGCGCGGCGGGCCGCCTCGGCCGGCGTCAGCAGCTCGCCGTCCAGCACCACGGCCCAGAACGCGTCCAGCGGGATCCGCTCGAACAACGGCGAGCCCAGTCCGGCGAACACGTCCTCCGGCACCAGTTTGAGCGACGTCGTGACGACGACCGTCGGGACGCTGCGGGCCAGGGCCAGCGTGCCCTTGATGTTGAGGACCCGGGTCGGGCTGATGGCGTCGGCGCCGGCCAGCCCGGTGACCGGCTGGAGGCCCTCGGTGCCGGGGGCGTCCACCGTGCCGGCGGGCAGGCCGGCCGCGACGGCCTTGACGAGGGCGCTGCTCGGCGCGGTGCGCACCCAGCCGCCGCGCACCTGCAGCAGGCGCGTGGCCAGGCCGACGCTCAGCTCGACGTCACGGTCGAGCTGATCCCGGATCGCCCGCAGCGCGGGGCCCGGGTCGTCGCTGTTCGCGGCGCGCGCGATGTGCCACATCGAGGCATACCCGGGCAGGAGTCCGGGCAGCGGGGCCACCACGGCCCGCAGGGCCGGCGGGTCGTGCACGAACTCGGCGAGTCCGTCGAGCACCTGCCGGGCCACCCCGGTCGCCCCGGACGTCCGGTCCTGCACGGCCGCGGTGAGTAGCGGCGACAACGTTGGCGCGCTCATGTAGCTCCGATTGCTCCCTGTCGAAAACGGACAACGACCCCAACGGACTCATGTATGAGACAGCCGGGGTCGATCTCCGTCAAGTAGACAAACGAGCAAGAAGCGGTTGGCGCAGCGGGTCTTTACCGACCGGCAATCGGGGCGTAATCCCGTTGCCCGTAACCGATGTAGACCTGCCGGGGACGGCCGATCTTGGTGTCCGGATCGTTGATCATCTCGCGCCACTGGGCGATCCAGCCGGGGAGCCGGCCGAGCGCGAAGAGCACGGTGAACATCGTGGTCGGGAAGCCCATCGCCTTGTAGATGAGGCCGGTGTAGAAGTCGACGTTGGGGTACAGCTTCCGGGAGACGAAGAAGTCGTCGGCGAGCGCGATCTCCTCGAGCTGCATCGCCAGGTCGAGCAGCGGGTCGGGCTTGGCCATGCGGCCGAGCACGTCCTGGGCGGCCTTCTTGACCAGGGCGGCGCGCGGGTCGTAGTTCTTGTAGACCCGGTGGCCGAAGCCCATGAGCCGGACGCCGTCCTCCTTGTTCTTGACCTTGCGGACGAACGCGTTGACGTCGCCGCCGTCGGACTGGATGCGCTGGAGCATCTCGAGGACGGCCTGGTTGGCACCGCCGTGCAGCGGGCCGAAGAGCGCGTTGACGCCCGCGGAGACGGAGGCGAAGAGGTTGGCCTGGCTGGAGCCGACGAGGCGGACCGTCGAGGTGGAGCAGTTCTGCTCGTGGTCGGCGTGCAGCAGCAGGAGCATGTCGAGGACCTTGACGAAGACCGGGTCGATCTCGTACGGCGTGGCGGGCACGCCGAAGGTCATGCGCAGGAAGTTCTCGACGTAGCCGAGCGAGTTGTCCGGGTAGAGCATCGGCTGGCCGATGGCCTTCTTGTAGGCGTACGACGCGATGGTCGGCACCTTGGCCATGAGCCGGATCGTGGAGATCTCGACCTGCTCGTCGTCGAACGGGTTGAGGCTGTCCTGGTAGAAGGTCGACAGCGCGCTCACCGCGGACGAGAGCACCGCCATGGGGTGGGCGTCACGGGGGAAGCCGTCGAAGAACCGGCGCAGTTCCTCGTGCAGGAGCGTATGGTGCTGGATGCGGTTGGTGAACTCGGTGAGCTGCTGGCTGGTCGGCAGCTCACCGTGGATCAGCAGGTAGGACGTCTCGAGGAAGCTGGACTGCTCGGCGAGCTGCTCGATGGGATATCCGCGGTATCGCAGGATGCCCTGGTCACCGTCGATGTAGGTGATCGACGAGACGCACGACGCGGTGTTGACGAAACCCGTGTCGAGCGTGACCTGCCCGGTCTCCTTGAGTAGTTTGCTGATCTCGAGCCCGGAAGGCCCTTCGGTCGCTTTGTGTACCGGCAGATCGAGCTCGCCATCCGGGTGGGTGATCTTGTACTCACTCATGCGCGTCGTTCCCGTCTCGTCCCGCAGTCCGGCTCCTGGCCGCGGCCGTCATTGCCCACGACCGGCGCTTATGGCGCCGCGCCAGGCAGGATTTCAGATGGATGCACCCCGCCGTGCGGCGGGGCGCGTCACTGCGATATTTCCTACTCGTAACGCGCCAGAGGCAGGGGCCGTCAAAGAGCACCCGAGGCGCCGAGGGCGTCCGGGTCACGCCTTGACGACGTCGTGGTCGAGGCCGAGGGTCTCGGCCAAGCGCCGCCCGAATTCATCGTCGCACTGCGAGAAGTGCCAGACCATCGTTTCCTGGGTCACCGTCTCGCATCGCGAGAGCAGGCCGGTGGGATCGAGCACCAGGTCAAGGCCGTTGACCAGGACATCAGCGCCGAACGCGAGCCGCTCGTTGTCGTTGTGGAAATTGGTCACACCCGGGCCGCCGGGGGTGATCTTATCGGCGAATCGCCACCCGGCATCGTGTCACGCGGAGTACAACGAGCGGGCGTGATCGCCCGCGGCGGGTGTTCAGCAGTCACCCCGGATTCCCGGCAAATGGACCCATGCGACGAATCCTCAGTGGCGTCGCGCTCGGTGGCGTGACCGCGCTCCTCGTGCTGCCCGGCGTGGCGGCGGCTGAGCCGTCCGGCTCGGCGAGCGCCTCACCGAGTGCGTCGGCGAGCGTTTCGCCCGGTACGACCGAAACGATCTCGCCGGCAAGTCCGGTCGGTTCGGTCAGCCCCGAGACGGTCCAGCCGGGTGGAAGGGTCACATTCAGCATCGTGTGCGCCGTCGGGGTCCGTTCCGCCGACGTCGCCGGGACCGTCCTGGGGCTGTCGGCGCGCCTCCCGATGCAGGCCGGTTCGACCAGCGGGGTCTTCTCCCTGGCCGTGGACATCCCGCAGTCCATCAGCCCGGGCACGTTCCTGGTGAGCCTCGACTGCGCCGACGGCACGTCCTCGGTCGTCCAGCTCGTCGTCTCGCCCTCGGGCGGGGTGCCGGCGGGTGGCGGTGCCACCACGCGGGGCGCGAACGCCGCGCTGATGGCCACCGGAGGCAGCCTCCTCGTCATCGGCGCCGCGGGGGCACTGCTCCTGCGCCGGGGCCGCCCGTCGTGACCCCGGGTGACGACCGGAGCCGCGACACGGGGGGCCGGGCGGTGACCTGAGTCGGTGACCTGATCCGTGTCCGAGTACCAGAGCCGGCACGCTCTGCGCTCCCACCGATCGCCGGAGCGCTTCCTCGTGCGCCGGGACGGCACCTGGCGTGCCACCACGGCCATGGCCCTGATCGCCGTCGTGGTCTGCGGCGTGTCGCTCATCGGCGCGTCGTTCACCGGCGGATCCGGCCCGCCGCCGTTCATCGCCGCTGACGGCGGGTCCTCCGCAGGCGTCGGCGCCGCGACGGCGCGGGGCGGGGCCGGCCTGCCCGAGTCGCCGCCGGCGCGGCTGGCCATCGGGACGATCGAGGTGGACGCGCCGGTGCAGGCCGTGGACGTGGACCGCGACGGCATGCTCGAGACGCCGTCCCTGCAGAACCCGAAGAACGTCGGGTGGTACCGGCGGGGGCCGACGCCCGGCGAGATCGGCAACTCGGTGCTCGTCGGTCACGTCGACACGGCGGCCAGCGGCCCGGCCGTCTTCTACGACCTGGGCCGGCTCAAGCCCGGCGACCTGGTGACGGTGACCCGGGAGGACGGCTCCACGGTGGTGTTCCGGGTCGACTCGGTGCGGATGTTCGCGAAGGCGGACTTCCCCGCCGACCTGGTGTACGGGCCGGCGGACCACGCGCAGCTGCGGCTGGTGACGTGCGGCGGCGCGTTCGACCGGCGGCGCGGCGGCTACCTGGCCAACACCGTGGTCACCGCGACCTTGACGTCGTGGCGTCAACGCTGACCGGTGTCGGCGCTGAACGGCTCCAGCGTGACGGCGTGGATCCGGTCCGGCGCGACCCGCCGCTCGATCAGCATGTTGCGCATGACGCCGACCGCGAGGGGTGTGCCGCTGAGGTACACGTCGTGCGAGGTCCACTCGCCGAAGTCGACGACCACCTGCGGGAGGGAGCCGCTGAGGTACGGGTGGGCGGGGCCCCTCGCGACGACCGGATGCACCGTCGCGTGGGCGCAGCGGGCGGCGTGCTCGCGCAGGGACTCCAGGTCGTAGAGGTCGTCGCGGGTCGAGACGCCCCAGAAGATGTGCACGACGCGATCGTCGCCGCGCCCGGCGAACTCCGGCAGCAGTGCCTTGATCGGGGTCACGTGGATGTCCTCGGCGACGATGAGCACCGCACCCGCCGAGCCGTCCTCGATCACGAAGTCGCCCTCGGCCCGATGTAGCCGCACGGGGTCGCCGACGTGTGTCGCCCGGACGAGGGAACCGGTCGCCTCGTCGCCCGGCACGGCCTGGACGTGGATCTCGATGTGGTTGTCCCCGGCGGGCGGCTCGCCGATCCAGCAGGCCCGCCAGGCGCCGGGCACCCGGTGGCACTCGACGATCGCGCGCTGGCCGGCACGGAACGGGTACGGCAGGTCGGTGGCGACGGTCAGCACGGCGACGTCGTCGCGGCGGCGGTCGTGGGCGAGGACGGTGCCGGTCCAGAAGGGGGCCTCCCCGTGCATCAACTGAGTGCCCTGGCGCAGCCAGCCGACCACGAACCGCCAGCCGTCGCGCCAGGCGTCGGCATCCTCGTCGGACCAGCCCGCGGTGCCTGCCGCACCGCCTGCCGCACCGCCCTCAGCAGCACCGGCGGCACCGCCGTGCGCACCGGTCCCGGCGGCGCCGGCGGTCTCCCGGACCGCGTCCAGCAGCGCCTGGCCGAACAGGTCGAACTGCCGGCCGGGCGGGCCGGTCAGCGCCTCGATCGCCGGTCCGATCTGGGCCAGGGCCGGCACGACCGCGTTCGGCTGGTCGAAGTGCTCCAGCATCCAGGCGAACCCGCGCTCGGCCGCCTCCGGGTCGTACGCGATCGCGCTGTGCAGGACGGTGCGCTGCTCGGCCGGCACGTCGGCGAGCCGCCGCACGACACGCCGGATCGCGCTCGGGCCGCCCCGCCCCAGTGACTGCCGCAGCCGCGACTGGAGCTGCGGCAGATAGCCCTGATCGCCCTGTTTCGGGCCGTCGGTCGGGCCGTCCTGTGCCAGACTGTCGGTTGGACGATCTTGGCGGTGCCGCCGCCGGCGCCGGTCGGCGGGTGTCTGCCTGTCCTGGCCGCCCTGCTCCAACTGCGCCTGCCGCCAGGCCCACAGCACCGTCCGCGGTTCGCCGCCGCCTCCCACCGGTCCAACCTGCGTCACCCGTCCAGTCTCCCGGGTTCGCCGGACCGATGTGGGCGGATTCATCCAGAACTGTGCGCCTCAGCCAGTACGACCTCTGCCAAATGTCAGCGGGAAAGCTCGAACCAGACGATCTTTCCCCCGGCGTCGTGGGCGTCGTAACCCCAGTCGGCGGCGAGAGAGGCGACGATCTGGAGCCCGCGGCCGCTCTCCGAGTCGGCGTCGACGAAGCGCGGGCTGGGCCGGCGCTCGCCCGCGTCGTGGACCTCGACCCGCACGCGGTGCCCCCGCAGGGCGATCCGCACCCGCACGTCGCCGACGGTGTACTGGACGGCGTTCGTGATGACCTCGCCGAGCAGCAGCCGTGTGGTGTCGACGAGGTCGGACAGGCCCCAGGCGGTCAGCATGTCGGCGGCGAACCGGCGCGCCGACGCGGCGCTGGCCGCATCGCTGTGGAACTGCCGGGTCGCGCTCGGCTCGGGCACGTCGCGGGTGGCGTCGTCGACGCTGATCGCCAGCAGCGCCACGTCGTCGCGGCGCGGCTGCGGGCCGATGCCTGCGGCGAGCACCCGCTCCACCACCGCGGCCGGGTCGTCCGTCGGCACGCCCACCAGCGCGGCGCGCAGCTCCGCCATGCCGCGCGCGATCGGGAAGCGGCGGTCCTCGACGAGACCGTCGGTGAACAGCAGCAGCGCCGAGCCGGGCGGGATGCGCAGCGTCGTGTCGACGTACTGCACGTCGGGCGCCGCACCGAGCGGCGGCCCCAGCCGCAGGCGCAGCGGCCCGGCGTCCCCGTCGTGGCACAGGACCGGCGGGAGGTGCCCGGCCAGCACGGCGGTGGCGGTGCCTTCCCTCAGGTGCAGCTCCAGGTAGCAGCAGGTGGCGATGGCGTCCGGATCGGTGCCGACCAGCAGGCGGTTGACCCGGTCGAGCACGGTCGTCGGCGAGTGGCCCTCCGCCGCGTAGGCGCGCAGGGCGCTGCGGATCTGGCCCATCGTCGCGGCGGCGCTCGTGCTGTGGCCGGCGACGTCGCCGATCACGACGGCGACGGTGTCCTCGCCGACGACGATGATGTCGTACCAGTCGCCGCCGACGTCGGCACCGGAGGTCCACGGCAGGTAGCGCACGGCGTGCCGCGCGCCGTCGAGCGCCGGCAGCTCGGCCGGGAGCAGGGCCTGCTGCAGGTCGGCGGCGATGGAGCGCTGCGCCTCGAAGAGCATGGCACGCTCGATCGCCTGCGCGTACAGCTCGCCGAGGGCGATCAGTGCCTCGCGCTCGTCCTCGTCGAAGCGGCGCGGCTCGTGGTAGCCGAGGGCCATCGCGCCGATCGCCCGGCCCGCCGACAGCAGCGGGATGAACGCCCAGGCCGACCGGGCGGCGGCGCGGGCCTGGGCGGCGCGGTCCGGGTAGACGGCGAGGTACTCGTCGATGTCGCGGTAGAAGAGCGCCCGCCGCTCGCGGACGACCGCCGACATGGGGAACCGCTCGTCGAGGGCGGCCGGGCGCAGGCCGTGGATCGCCGGCTCGGCCAGGCCGGACGAGTGGCTGACGACGAGGTGCTGACCGCCGCCATCACCGTCGGTGAGCATGACGACCAGGCTCTCCCAGCCGGCCAGCGGGCGCAGCCGGTCGGTCATCACGGCGTAGACGTCGTCGACGGTGACCGCCCGCGCCAGGGCGGCGGTGACGGACTGCAACTCCTCGGTCCGGGCGACCGCCTGGGCCCGCTCGGTGACGTCGCGGTAGGAGACGGCGACGAGGCCGTCGTCCATGCGGACCGCCTTGACCTCGTAGACCTCGCTGGTGCCGATCTCGAGCGTCTGTGCGGGATCGTCCGTCTGCGCGGAATCGTCCGTCTGTGCGGAATCGTCGAGGAAGCGGTCGATCGCCTCACGGTGGCGGGCCGCGAGCTTGGCGGCGCGCTCGTTGGTGTAGACGACCTCCCGGCCGGGCATCCGGACGAGCGAGAAGCCGTCGAACGCCGCGTCCAGGGCAGCGCGGAGCCGCACTTCGATGTCGTCCGCCACGCTTCGCACGTTACCCGGACGGAATTTGTCGCACCTGTTTCGTAGAGTGCCGGACATGTCCTTGGATCTGCTGGAGCTCCTCCCCGCCTCCTGGCGGGACGTGATGAAGCCGCATCTCGACCTCGAGGTGGTGCACCGACTGGAGACGTTCGTGGCCGCCGAATACGAGGCCGGCCCGGTCTACCCGCCACTGCCCGACCTTTTCACCGCGTTCCGGCTGTGCTCGCCGGAGCAGGCGCGGGTGCTCATCCTGGGCCAGGACCCGTATTTCAAGGAGGGCCAGGCGCACGGCCTGAGCTTCTCGGTCCGCCCCGGCGTGTCGGTCCCGCCGTCGCTGCGCAACGTCTACAAGGAGTTGCGCGACGACCTGGGCGTGACCCCGCCGTCCAACGGTGACCTGACCCCCTGGGCCGCCGACGGTGTCCTGCTGCTCAACGCGGTCCTCACCGTCCGCGCCGGCAAGGCCGCCTCCCACGCCAACCAGGGCTGGGAGCACTTCACCGACGCGGCGATCCGCGCGCTCAACGCGTTCGAGCGGCGGGTGGTGTTCGTGCTGTGGGGCGGCTACGCCCGCAAGAAGGCGGTCCTCGTCACCAACCCGCAGCACAAGGTCATCGAGGCCGGGCACCCCAGCCCGATGAACCCGGCCGGCTTCCTCGGCTCGCGACCCTTCAGCAAGGTCAACGCCGCGCTCGAAGAGGCCGGTCTGCCGCCGGTGCGCTGGGTCTGACCGTGGCCCGCGGGGGGCCGGTGCCCGGCCTGGAGGGTCCGCTGTGGCGGGCGCTCGCCGTCTTCCGCATCGCCGCATTGGGATATGCGGCGGTGCTGATGGTGAACAACTTCCGGGAGTACCACTGGCCTCCGGGCGGCTGGGTGATCATCGGCGTGATGGCCGCCTGGACGGTGGTGAGCACGCTCGCGTATGCACAGCCGGAGCGCCGTGGCTGGCCCCTGCTCACCGCCGACCTGGCGGTCACCGCCGCCTGCCTGCTGGCGTCACGCTGGATCGTCAATCCGGAAGGGCTCGGCGTGGGCGCGCCGACGCTGCCGATGGCCTGGGTCGCCAGCCCGGTCGTGGCGTGGGCGATCTCCGGCGGCCGGCGGCGCGGCGCGATCGCCGCGATCCTCATGAGCGGCGCCGACGCGGTGGTGCGCGACGGATTCAGCCAGGCCACGGCCAACGGCCCGGTGCTGATGCTCCTGGCGGGCGTCGGCGTCGGGCACATCGCCCGGCTGGCGATCGACGCCGAGGCACGCCTGCAGCGGGCGGTGGAGCTGGAGGCGGCGACCCGGGAGCGGGAGCGGCTCGCCCGCGGCATCCACGACTCGGTCCTGCAGGTCCTGGCTCTGGTGCAGCGGCGCGGCGCCGAGCTCGGCGGCGAGGCGGCCGAGCTGGGACGCCTGGCCGGCGAGCAGGAGGCGACCCTGCGGGCGCTGGTGACGTCGAGTGCTCCCCCGGCGGCGGCCGTTGCCGGGGCCGCCCCGTCGCGAGCCTCGCGGATGGGCGACGGCGGCCCGGATGGTGGCCCGGACGGCGGCCCGGACGACGGCCGCGTCGATCTGCGGGGTCTGCTCGACGGGCACGCGGCGGCGGGCGTGACGATCGCGGCGCCGGCGACACCGGTGCTCCTGCCGGCCGCGGTGGCGGCGGAGATGGCGGCGGCGGTGGGCGCCGCGGTCGACAACGTGCGCCACCACGCCGGGCCGGGCGCGAAGGCGTGGCTCCTGCTGGAAGAGCTCCCCGACGGCGTCACGGTCTCCATCCGTGACAACGGCGCGGGCATCCCGGCCGGCCGGCTGGCCGAGGCCGAGCGGGCCGGCCGGCTCGGCGTGGCCCAGTCGATCCGCGGCCGGATCCGAGACCTCGGCGGCACGGTGACGGTCACGTCGGTCCCGGGCTCAGGCACGGAAGTCGAACTGCACGTCCCCCGCTGACCGGCGGCCGACGCTGAACGTGCCTGGAATTTCATGGTCGTGGAGCGGTCTTGTCGTCCTGGGTGCCGAAACGCTCCACGATCATGAAAGACCACAACCGGGAACGCCTATATGGTGCAGGGGTGGACGACGGGGTGAAGCTGCGCGTCATGGTCGTCGACGACCATCCCATGTGGCGGGACGGGGTCGCCCGGGATCTTGCCGAAGCGGGGTACGAGGTCGTCGCGGCCGTCGGCGAAGGGGCCCAGGCGGTGCGGATCGCGGCCTCGGTGCGGCCGCAGGTCGTCGTGCTCGATCTGCAACTGCCGGACCGGTCCGGGGTCGAGGTCATCCAAGGGGTCCTCGCGTCCTGCCCCGACGCGCGCATCCTCATGCTGTCCGCCAGCGGAGAACAGCAGGACGTGCTCGACGCCGTCAAGGCCGGGGCCACCGGATACCTCGTGAAGTCTGCCGCCCGGGAAGAGTTTCTCGCCGCCGTCCGGCGGACCGCCGACGGGGATCCGGTGTTCACGCCGGGGCTGGCGGGGCTCGTGCTCGGGGAGTTCCGGCGGCTGGCGAGCGTCACCCGCGCCGAGGATCCCGACGCGCCGCGGTTGACCGAGCGGGAGACCGAGGTGCTGCGGCTCGTCGCCAAGGGGCTCACGTACCGGGAGATCGCGGAACGGCTCGTACTGTCGCATCGAACGGTGCAGAACCACGTGCAGAACACGCTCGGGAAACTGCAGTTGCACAGCCGGGTCGACCTGGTGCGCTACGCGATCGAGCGCGGGCTCGACGAGTAGGCGTCAGACGCCGTAGATGTCGAGCAGGTAGTGACCCAGCACGGTCTCGGTGGCGAGGTCCAGGATCAGGACCAGGAACACGTTGGGTGCCTCACAGTTGACCAGTACGTGCTGAAGGTTCCCGTCCGGCATGTGCCAGGCGTAGGTGACGCTGCCCTCGGAGAAGTCGTGGCCGGCGAGGTGTGCCTCGGGAATCTCGTCGAAGTAGGGCCAGAAATCGAAGGGTGGCTCGTCCTCCGGACCGATCTGTGTCGGTTCGGGCTCCATCGTCGCTCTGTACTCGGCCTCGGTGAGCAACCGCATCCCGTCAGCATGACGTGGGAGAGCAGTTACAGGAAGACACGAATGGGCAGCTGAGAGAGGCTCGACGGAGGCTCCTCGACCGGGTACTCAGGCAGAGTTGAGTACCGCAACCGATTCGGGTCCGAACCAATCCGCCGCATCCTGTAACCATGGTGACTTATCCGTGCCCCTTCTGCGGTGTCCCGGCCGATCTGGAGTCGGGGTGCGGGGGCTGTGGGCGTCCGCCGTATCCGGACGCGGCCGAGGTGGTGCGGCTCAACGGGCGCACGACCGAGCTCTTCGCGGAGGTGCGGGCCGCCCGCGGGCGGCTCGACGAGGCGCACACGCAGTACAACGCGGCGGCGCAGCGGTACAACGCCGTGCAGTCGCAGCGGAACCTGCTCGCCGCCCGCGTGAAGCAGGTCGTCGCCATGAGCCAGGCCGCCGCCGCGGCGGGCCGGCCCGCCGTGAACAGCCTGGCAGGAAACGGCCCGGCAGGACACAGCCCGGCAGGAAACGGCCTGGCAGGAGGCGGCGCGGGAGGACACGGCCCAGCAGGAAACGGCCTGGCAGGAGGCGGCGCGGGAGGACACGGCCCAGCAGGAAACGGCCCCGCAGGAAACGCCTACCCGGCCGCCGAGGCCGCCCCCCGAACCGTGCAGAACGTGCTCTTCGTGCTCGGCGGGCTCCTCCTCGGCAGCGCCGCCGTGGTGTTCGCCGCCGTCGCCTGGGCCAGCTTCGGGGTCATCGGCCGGGCCGCGATCCTCGCCGCCGTCACGCTGGTCACGCTCGCCGTGCCGCCGGTCGCCCTGGCCCGCGGGCTGCGCGCCACCGCGGAGACGTTCGCCGCGCTCGGGCTTCTGCTGGTCCTCCTCGACGGATACGCCGCCTGGTACGTCAACCTCGCCGGCCTGGCCGAAGCGACGCGGCCCAGCACGTACGCCGGCATCGTCGGTGCCGTGACCGCGGTCGTCGGCGGCGGGTATGCGGCCGTGACCCGCCTGCGCGCCCCGCGGTACGCCGCCCTGCTCGCGTTCCAGCCGGTGCTGCCCCTGCTCGCGGCCGGCCACGGCCTCGGCGCGACCGGCTGGGCGCTGGTGTTCGTGGTGCTGGCGGCGGCGAACCTCCTGCTCGCCCGTACCGTCGACGTGATCGCTTGGCTGCCGGCGGGCATCGCGGTGCTGATCGCCGGACCGGTGGCGCTCGGCGCCGTCGTCACCTCGGACGGCGTGGCCGGCGTGGCCCGGGCGAGCGGCACGCTGCTGCTGCTCGGTGCCGTCATCGTCGTCGCCGGGCTGGCGAACCGGATCACCGCGCACGTCGGCGTGGGTGTCGCGGCCGGTGTCACGGCGCTCGCCGGGGTCCGGATGGCCGCCGAACTGTTCCCCGGGCAGCGATACCTCGCGTTCGCCCTCGTCGCCGCCGTCATCGCGGCCGCCACCCTGCTCCTGCCCGAGCGGGTCCGCCGCGGCGGCTGGATCGGCGCGCTGGTCGTCACCGGGGTCTTCGGCGCCGCGTACGCCGGTGCCGCCCTCGTCTCCGCCGGCGACGCGGTCGTCCGCGCGCTCCCCGCCTGGCAGGCGGAGGCGCAACAGCACACGGCGACGACGGACCGGCTCTTCGACTGGCAGGTCCCGGCCGCCGTCGCGGTGCTCGCCGCCGCGTTCGGCCTGCTCGTCCGGCACCGCGCGGTCCTGTACCCGGCTGCGGTGCTCATCGCGTTCGCCGCGCCGGGCACCGCCGAGACACCGCTGACCGTCGTGGCGATCGTCGACGGCGTGCTGCTCGTCGCGCTCGCCGTCACCGCGCTGCGGTTCGACACCCTGGCGGCGACGGCGCTGCCGTTCGTCGCACTGCACCTGCTGCTCGTCGGGCTGGTGACGCCGCAAGCCACGCTGCTGGCGTCCGCCGGGCTGATCGCCGTGTCCGCGGTGGTCGCGGTCCGCGGCCGAGGCGCGGGCCTGAACCTCCCGGCCACCGTCGTGGCGTTCGGCCTCGGGCCCGTCCCGGTCGCCGCCACTTGCGGTTGGTTCGGGAGTGGTACCGCACGTGCCTTCGACGCCCCGCTGCCGCTGATCGGCGCGCTGGCGGGCCTGGTGCTGTCGACCGCGGCGCTGGCGTTCCTGCGCCGGTGCGCGGGCGCGGCGGGCACGCTCGGCGTGACGTTGGCCGGCGTGGGGGGCACGCTCGCCGCGGTGTGGGCCTCTGCGGCGGACGACGGCCGCACCCCGTTCGGCGTGTTCGCCGCCGCCGCGTTGCTGTGTGCCTGGTTCGCGGCGGACACCACGCTCGGCAGGCCTGCCACCGAAGCCCCGCAAGGCGCGCCGACCGCGCCAGCCACGCTGACAGGGCCAGCCGCGCTGACAGGGCCGACAGCGCCGGCCCCGCCGACCGGACCGGCCCCGCCGACCGGACCGGCCGCGCCAGCCGCGCCGACCGCGCCAGCCGCGCCGACAGGGCCAGCCGCGCTGACAGGGCCGACAGCGCCGGCCCCGCCGACCGCGCCGGCCGGTGGCGTTGGCGGGCGGGTCGGGGTGCTCCTGCCGGCCGCCGTGCCCGCCGTCGTGGCCCTCGTCGCCGTGGTGCCGGTGGTGCTGGTGGTGCTCTTCGGGCCGTACAGCTGGCTCACCTCGATCTGGACGGGCGCGCCGGGCGGTGTCGGACTGAACCCGGCCGGCGGGCGGTGGTGGGACGGCGGGCCGGCGGCCTTCGGGCCCGGGCCGGCCGCAGCCGGGCTCGCCCTGCTCGCGGTGCTGGCGGTCCTGGTCGCCCGGCGCACGGGCGTGCCGCTGTGGAGCCTCGCCGGGCCGCCGGTCACGTTCGCGGCGGTGCTCGCGTGCGTGGCGGCGGACGCGCCCTGGCCGGCGGTGCCGGCGGTGACCCTCGCGGCCGGGCTCGTCACCGCGCTGGCGGCCGCGATCCGGCCGACGCACGCCGGGCTCGACATCGCGGGCCGGACCGGGGCCGTGACCTGCTGGTTCACGGCCGGTGCCGGGCTGGCCGGCTGCCTTGCGACGGAGGCGGCCACCCTGACCGCGCTGGCCGCCGTCCTGGTGGTCGCGGCCGTGATCGGGGCGGCCGGCAGGGCGGCCGGCGCCCGTACCGCCGGATGGCTGGTGGCCTCGGTGACCGCCGGCTGGCTGGGGTTCACCGCCGCCCGGGCCGCGGACCTGCCGCTGCGCCAGGCCGCGTTCTGGGTGCTGCTCGCCGCGGCCGTCGTCCTCGCGGCGGCGCAGGTCGTCGACCGCCTGCCCCGCCGATCGACCGGCAGGCCGCCGGTAGAGGCCCACCTGCCTCATCGGGCGATCGGCCGGGCGCTGATGGAGGCGGTCGCGCACGCCACGGCCGCCGTCGCGTTCCTGCTGGCGTTCGGGCACCTCGACGCCATGGCCGGCATCGCCGCCCTCTGGGGGGTGGCCCTCGGGCTGCGTGCCCTGCTCGGCGGGGCGCGGGCCGTGTTCACCGGGTGTGCCGTCGGGGCGGAGCTCGTCGCGTACTGGCTGGTGCTGGCCGCCCGCGACGTGGGTGTCGTCGAGGCGTACACGGTGCCGGCGGGGGCGCTCGCCGTCGCCGCCGGCTGGTTCGCCGCCCGGCGCAACCCGCAGCTGAACAGCTGGCCGGCGCTCGCGCCCGGGCTGCTCGCCGCGTTCGCACCGAGCCTGGCCGTCGTCATGGCCGGTGAGGGCGAACCGCTGCGCCGCCTGCTGCTCGGCGTGGCCGCGGTCGGTGTCGTGCTCGCCGGAGCCGTGCGCCGGCTGCAGTCGCCGGTGGTGCTCGGCGGCGCCGTTCTCGGCCTGCTCGCGGTGCACGAGGTCGCCCTCTACTGGGACCTGCTCCCCCGCTGGGCGCCGCTGGCCGTCGCCGGGCTGGTGCTGGTCGCGCTCGCCACGACGTACGAACGCCGCCGCCGCGACCTGCACCGGCTCAAGGCGGCCGTCACGCGAATGCGATGAGCGACCCCGGCGGCGAACTCACGGGGCGACGATGGTCGCGGTCCGGCGTGCCTGGCCGGCCGCGGCCAGGATGCGGACGACCTCCGCGCCGAACGTCGCGTCGCAGGCGTGCGGCGTGCCGGACGCCGCCGACTCGATCAGGGCCGTCGTCGCGTTCGTGAAGGCGTCGACGGCGGTGGCCTCGCCCCAGCCCGGGAGGATGGTCGCGCCGTGCTCGCCGAAGTACGAGAAGCCGAAGGCGGTGGCGTCGGGCGCGGCGTCGAGCGTCAGCGACAGCGTGCTGGCGGCGCCGCCCTCGTGGCGCAGCAGGAGGTGGACGGTGTCGCGGGGGCCCTCGGCGGCGGACAGGTCGACCACCGGGCCGAGCAGCGGCAGGACCACCGAGAGGGCGTGCGGGCCGAGATCCCACAGGCCGCCGTGCTCCTTGCGCCAGACCGAGCCGGCGTAGGGGTTGTCCGGCCGGAAGATGGACGCGTACATCGTGCCGTGGGCCGCATACCAGCCGCCGACGGCCGCGTTGTCCCGCAGGAACGCCTCGACGGCGGGGACGAACCGGTTGGTGAAGAACACCACGGACGCGACGCCGGCCTCGCGCGCGGCGGCGACGACCGCGTCGGCCGCCTCGGCCGTCAGCGCGAGCGGCTTGTCGAGCAGCAGGTGCCTGCCGGCGCGGGCGGCGCGGACCGCGAGCTCGGCCTGCACGTCCGGCGGCAGCGCGATCGCGACGGCGTCGACCTCGGCGAGGAGCGCGTCGACGTCGTCGAAGGCCGTCGCGCCGAAGTCACCGGCGAGCGCCGCCGCCTTGGCGGGGTCGCGGCCCCAGACACCGACGAGTGTCGCGGAGGGGTGCGCGGTCAGCGCCGCCGCCTGTGTCACCCTCGCCCAGTGTCCCGTGCCCAGCAGCCCGAATCGCATCGGGCCATTCTCCACGAGGGCGGTCAGGACCCCGAGCCGGGCCCGTGGCGGTCGATCCAGGAGTCGATCCTGGCCCACCACTCGTAGAGCCAGTCGACCCGCTCCTCCTGCCCGGCGGGGACGTCCTCGGCGTCCACCGACCACCAGCGCATGGTGATCGTCAGGTCGAGGGGCAGGTGCCGCCACACGTCCGCGACGGAGAGCAGCTTGTCGAGACCGGTGTGTGCGACCCAGATCACGCCCGCCTCCGGCGCCGCGTCGAGGGCGGCGAGGGTGCCGCCGGGGCGCGGGGCGAGCACGTGCCGCATCCGCTCCGCCCGCTCGGCCATCGTGTGCAGGCCGAGGTCGCGCAGCCGCTGGATGGCCTTCTCCCGGCGGTTCGGGGTGAAGTTGCCGCCCTCGGGGAACAGCACGAGGACGTCGTTGTGGTCCAGCCCGGTCGCGAGCCGGCCGATCATGGACTCGGCGCCGGCCGAGACCGTGACGAAGTGGTTCGGCAGCCGGTTCAGCATCACGTCGATGACCGGGTCCCACTGCAGGCTCGCCTTGAGCACGATCCGGGGCTCCCGGTCGAACCAGTTGACGAGCGCGTGGACCAGCAGGAACGAGTCGCCCGGGCCGGCGTGCCGGCAGAACACCAGCTCCGGCCGGCCGGGCGCGGCGACGTCGGGGTCGGTGCCGACGACGGAGACCTTCACGCCGAGCGTCCAGCGCGCCTGCGCGTACAGGATCCGGAGGAATCTACCGGTCAGCACGTAGTGGGCGCGCTGGAACCGCGGGCCGCGCAGGCGCCAGCCGAAGCCGCTGCCGACCCACAGGCCGAACAGCACAAGCAGCGCGACGACCTCGAGGAAGAGGTAGACCGCGACCATCCAGGAGACCCGCAGCGCCCGCATCCGGCCGGAGCCGAGCGGGCCGAGCGCGCCCGCCAGGAGCAGCCACACCGGCATGGTGACCAGAACCGCGCTGATGATCACCAGCGCGACGGGGGCGAGCACGATGCGGCGGAACCAGCGGGGCGGCACTACTCCAAGGCTTCCAGATAGGCACAAGTGGCGCTGTACGCGCGGTCGATGCGGGCTCGGGCGAGCGTAACGTTGCGGTACGACAGCGGAGAGTCGTCACGGGCCGAGCCGCCGCCGGTGGGCAGGACATGGACCCTCACCTCGGGCGGCGCCTCCTGGAGCTCCCGCGCGAACCGGTGCCGCCGGGCCACCTCGAACGCCACCTGGGCAACCTCCCACGGGCGGCGCGGCGGGCGCAAGGGCCGCTCGACCCGGCCGACCTGCATGACGAAGACCGTCTTCGCGCCGAGCGCGACGGCCCGCCCGACCGGCACGGAGTTGACGATGCCACCGTCGATGAAGTGCTCCTCCCCGAGGTGTACGGGCGGCAGCAGCCCCGGCACCGCCGACGACGCGAGCACCGCCTCGACCAGCGGGCCGGACGAGAACCAGTGCTCGGCGGCGCGCTCGATGCTGGCGGCGCAGCACTGGAACGGCACCGGCAGGTCCTCGAACGCGGTGCCGGCGCCGAGCTCCCGCTCCAGCAGCCGGCGCAGCGGCGCGGGCGAGTGCAGGTGCGTGTTGCGGGCGAAGCGGCCGAGCTGGCGGGGCAGCGAGTCGCCGTAGACGGTGCGGGCCTCGTCCGACGCCCACAGGTCGATGAGCCGGTCGGCGACCTCCTCGGTCGGCGACGCGGCGACCGCCGCGCCGTTGAACGCGCCGATGGAGGTCCCGACGACGAGGTCCGGGCGGATGCCGGCGTGCAGGACGGCGCGGACCATCCCCACCTCGTAGGCGCCGAGCACACCGCCGCCGCCGAAGACGAAGCCGACCGGCGCGGTGAAGCGTTCAGGCACGGACGCGGGGCCTCTTTCTGGTGCGCTGGGCCGGCGGGGTGCTGTAACCGTAGCTCGGCCAGGGCATGGCGGGGTGGGTTCCGCCGCGCCCGTCGGGGTCGCCGTGCGGAGGCCCGCCGGGCGGCACCTCGCCGGGCGGCGGTCCGCCGCCCGGGCGGCGCGGCCGGAGTGACGGCGGCCGCTCCTCGTCCGCCGGCGCGTCGACGACGCCGCCGGTGAGCCCGGGCAACAGGCTGCCCGGGCCTTGCTCGGAGATGCGGGTGTCGCAGTCGGTCTCGTTGAGCGCGAAGCCCTCCGGCGGGATCGGCTCGCCGCCGGACCCGTTGATGCCGAACGTGACCGCCTTGCCCGGCGGCAACGGCTCCTCGCCGGTGACGCGGATGCCGCCGATCTCGGCGCGGTGGCTCAGGACGCCGTCCATCCGGTCGATCGCCTGCCCGCCGGGCAGGCGGAACAGCAGCACCCAGGGATCGAGCGTGCGGTTGCCGGCGTTGGCGACGGTCACCCGGGCCTCGAACTTGCGCTCGGCGAAGCCGCCCTCCTCCGGCCGGATGTAGAAGTCGACGCGACAGCCCGTCTTCGCCGCCCACGGCTGCCAGACGATCATGCCGGTCGTGGCGCCGGCGGCGGCCAGGAGCACCGCGGCCGCGGTCCAGGTGCGCCGCTGCCCAGACCGCTGCCCGGATCGCTGCCCGGACCGCTGCCCGGATCGCTGCCCTCGGGACGGCTCCGTGTGCGTGTCCGGCGGCTGGACCGGGGCGTGCACCTCCTGCGTCGTCGAGCCGTCCTCGCCGGGCAGCACGACGTGGATGCCGGTCGCCGCGGCGAGCACGCGGGCCACCTCGACGGCCGGCGGGCGGGCGTCGGGGTCCTTGGCCAGGCAGCGGCCGACGAGCCGGCCGATCTCCGCGGGCAGGCCGGGGATCTCCGGCAGCGGGTGCGGGGGCTCGTAGACGTGGTTGGCGATCATCTGCGTCGGGGTGTCCGCGTGCCAGGGCAGCCGGTCGGTGAGGCAGCGGTAGGCGAGCAGGCCGACGGTGTAGACGTCGGTGGCGGCCACGACGCTGCCGCCGAGGAGCCGCTCCGGGGCGAGATACGCCGGGGTGCCGAAGACGGTGCCGTCGCGCTCGTCGTCGGGGTCGACCGAGCCGGTGAGCCCGGCGACGCCGAAGTCGAGGATCTTGGCGCCGGCCGAGGTGAGCATGATGTTGCTCGGCTTGATGTCGCGGTGCACCACGCCGCGCTCGTGCGCGGCGGCGAGACCGGCCGCGACCTGGGCGCAGATCTGCGTGGCCCGCCGCCACGACATCAGACCGGTGCGCAGCCGGTTCGACAGCAGCTCGCCGTCGAGGAGCTCCATGACGACGTACGGCCGGCGGCCGTTGCGGCCCTCCGCGAGGTCACCGGCCTCGCCGTAGTCGTGCACCGCGGTGATGTTGGGGTGCTGGAGCCGGGCGACCACCTGCGCCTCGGCGCGGATCCGCTCGCGGTTGCCGGGCTTGGTGGCCAGTTCCCCGGCGAGGAGCTTGACCGCGACGTCGCGGTCGAGCACAAGATCGCGGGCGCGCCAGACCACCGCCATGCCGCCGGTGCCGACAGGTGCGATGAGCCGGTATCTGTTCCCGAGGACTTCGTCGGCCGCGCCGCTCACACCTAGCCGTCCTGATCGATTCCGGTCGCTGTTCCTCAGGAACCGTACCGGCCTTCCGGCGCGGTGGCGAGTCCCGGAATACGACCAACCCCGGCAAATCCCATCGCCGGGGTCGGTCGTATTCGAAACGGAACAGGATCCATCAGATCGCGAGCAGGTTACCCTCCGGTACGACGATCTGCGGCCGACCGTGCTCCAGATAGGTCGCGGTCTGCCGGGCCGCGAACCCGGGGGCCTCGGTGATCGCCGTGTGGTAGACGCCGGCGGTGTTCGCCGCGATGGTCGACCAGCCGTACTTCTGACTGACCATAGTGCGCGCCTTCATCGCGACACGGCGGGCGAACGGCTCGTCCTCGAGCAGCGTGCCGACGGAGACGGCGAGCGCGTCCGGGCGCTTCGCCGGGAACGTGACGCCGGTGACCCCGGGCTCGACGATCTCGGCCAGACCGCCGGTCGCGGCGACGGCGAGCGGCGCCCCCGCCGAGGCACCCTCCAGGGCGACCATGCCGAACGGCTCGTAGATGCTCGGCACCACCAGGGCGTCGGTGGCCGCCATCAGCGCGGGCAGCTCGCCCTCGCCCATGAAGCCGGCGAAGATGACGGCGCGCTGGAGCCGCAACCGGCGCACGTCCTCCTGCAGCTCGGCACGGTGGGGGCCGTCGCCGGCGATGACGACGCGCAGCCCGTTGTGCCGGGCGCGCAGCTCGGGCAGGGCGGCGATGAGGTCCTGGACGCCCTTCTCGTAGACGAGCCGGCCGGCGTAGCCGAGCAGCGGGCCGTCGCCGGCGAACCGGGCACGGGCCGCGTTGACCGCGCGGGACGGGGCCTTCCAGACGCTGGAGTCGACGCCGTTGGCGACGACCGACACCCGCGCCGGCGCCAGGTCGAGCAGCCGGGTCACCTCCCAGCGCATGTACTCGGAGCAGACCACGACGCGGCAGGCCTCGTGCGCGAGCCACCACTCGACCGAGTGGATGCACTTGTTCATCTCGTCGGGCAGCCAGCCCTGGTGGCGGCCCGCCTCCGTCGCGTGGATCGTGGCGACCAGCGGCAGGTCGAGGCTCTCCTTGAGCGTGACCGCGGTGTGCGTCACGAGCCAGTCGTGGGCGTGGATGAGGTCGTACTCGCCGCCGGCCGCGGCGCGCAGGGCCGCGCGGGTCAGCGTGTGGTTGAACGCCATCGTCCAGGCCAGCAGGGTCGAGGTCGCGAGCGGGAACAGCGGCGGGTCCTCGGCCGCGCGGACGATGCGCACGCCTTCCGAGTACTCCTCCAACGGCGCGCCGGGCGCGTGCCGGGTCACCACGGTCACCTCGTGCCCCGCCGTCACCAGCGACGTCGCGAGGGCGTGCACGTGCCGCCCCAGTCCACCGACGACCACCGGTGGGTACTCCCACGAGAGCATCAGAATTCGCAACGGTCTGGTCGGTGTTCCGATGGTCTCGTTCACGTGGCCGCCCCCACAGGTGTTCCGGTTGTCAAGGTCTCGCCGACCCAGGTGTGTCGGCATCCCGCCGACCGAGGTGGTCGACGTGTCCCGATCAACGGAGAGTTGATCAAAACGCCCGCACTGGTACCCACGCGCGCCAACGCTGACACACGCAAACTCCGTTCGCGTGTGAGCTGGTGGGTGGGCTTGAGACTCATCCTGCCGGGCGAGGGTTACCAGGGAGGCAAATCTCATTTCTAGGGTGTAACGGTCACTCGACTTTTCGGCGGACACGCAGGGTCTCCGCCACCGACCAGGCCTGGAACGGGCAGCCGGTGGCCCGGTGCGGCGGTGCGCCGTCGGCCGTCTCGCTGACCGAGCCGATGCCCCACTCCCACAGATGAGCTTCGATCCCACGGAGAATCTCCGGCCCGGCGGACAGCGCGTCCGCGTACGGGCCGATCAGCCAGGGCCAGACCGTGCCCTGGTGGTAGGCGGCGTCCCGCTCGGCCGGCCCGCCCCGGTGCACGGCGGCGAAGGCGGGATCCGACGGGTCGAGGCTGCGCGGCCCGAGCGGGGTGAGCAGTTCGCACAACTCCGGCGGAACGGGCCTGCCACGCAGCGGCCCGAACGGCAAGCTCCACGCCAGGAGCTGGTTGGGGCGCAGCGCCGGGTCGTCGCCGGCGGGCCCGTCGACGACGTCGTGGAGGGGGGCCACCGGCCGGTCGCCGATCGGGAACCGCCGCTCGAACGACGCCTGCGCCCGGGCGCGGAGTCGGTGCTCGCCGCTCGCGTCCCGGCCGAGCCGCTCCTTGAGGGCCGCGATCGCGCCCAGCCCGTTGACCCACAGCGCGTTGACCTCGACCGGCTTGCCGGCCCGGGGGGTGATCGGCACCCCGTCGACCCGGGCGTCCATCCAGGTGAGCGCGACGCCGGGGGCACCCTGCGTGACGAGGCCGTCGGCCGGGTCGACCCGGATGCCGTAGCGGGTGCCGGCGAGGTGGGCGGCGACGACCGTGTCGAGCGCGGGCAGCAGTTCGGCGGCGAGGTCGTCGTCGCCGGTGCCGGCGACGTGCCGCTCGATCGCGTGGAGGAACCACAGGGTGGCGTCGACCGTGTTGTGCTCGGTCTGGCCGGTGTCGGCGGTGTTGGCGAGCATGCCCTCGGAGAGGGTGCCCGCGTAGGCGCGCAGCAGTTCGCGGCCCTCGTCGTACCAGCCGGTGGCCAGGAACAGGCCGGCGTAGGAGGTCATGGTGTCGCGGGACCAGGCGCCGAACCAGGGGTAGCCGGCGACGACGTCGGGCGCGCCCTGCGGGCCGGCGACCACAAACGCGTCGGCGGCGAGGACGAGCGCGCGGTCGGCGGCGTCGGCGGCGTCGTGGGTCAGGGCGCGGTTGCGGGCGCGGGCCCGGTCGACGACCCGCCGGGCACCGCGGCGGTGGTCGGTGGTCAGGTCGCCGGCGTCATCGGCCCAGGCCTCGACCTCGACGCTCTCCCCCGGTTGCAGCTCGGCCCGGAACTGCCCGGCGCACCACAGGTCCTCGTGAGCGGCCAGGCCGCGCTCCTCCTCCGCCCGGGTGCGGGCACCGCGGTACCACTCCCCGATCGGCTCCCAGCCGGGGCCGGCGATCCGGAAGGCCCGCTCGACCACCGCGCCGCCGGCCGAGCTCGCGACATGCGGCGGCGGGCCGCCCGCGGTCCGTTCGCCATGCGCGTCGCGCCAGGTGACCAGCGCCTTCAGGGTCAGTGTCACCGGGCCGGGTGCGCTCACCACCCGGTGCACGACGCCGAGGTGCGATCGGCCATGGATCATCGCCAGCTCGCGCTCGACGACCACCGGGCCGATCCGCCAGCGCCAGCGGGGCAGCCCGTCGACGAGGTCGAACCGCTCGAGCAGCGTGTGGCCCTGTGGGCTGACGACGCCACCGGCCCACTCGTGCGCGGCGAGCTCGACGGTCGCGCCGGACGGCAGCGTCAGGACCGGGTCGAGGGCGGCGAGGGCCAGGTGGCGGCGGGCGGGCCGGCCGGGTTCGGCGGCCACGAGCAGGCCGTGGTACCTGCGGGTCCGCAGGCCGGAGACGGTGCCCATGGCGTAACCACCGGCCCCGTCCGGGACAAGCCACTCACGCGTCGCACCAAGCGACAAATCACCACATACCTGCGGACCGAACACCACCATGCGCACAATCTTGGTGGCTGGGGGTGGCGAGTGGCGAGCACTTCGCCACAAGATTATTGATCAAGGGACTACATGGTGTAGGAACAAATGCCCTGAAGGGCCTGAAGGGGTCGATCGCCAGTCACACCTTCAACTTCACGGAAACATGGGCGACGGAGAATGGTTACGTGATCCAGGACGATGGGAACGCCGAGCGCCAGCGGCTGGCCGAGGCCGACAGCGGTGAGCGCCCATGGCGGGGTTGGGGCCCCTACCTCTCTGAGCGTGCCTGGGGCACCGTGCGCGAGGACTACAGCGCCCACGGCACGGCCTGGGACCACTTCCCCCATGATCATGCCCGTTCCCGGGTGTACCGGTGGAACGAGGACGGCATGGCCGGCATCTGCGACGACCGGCAGACGTTCTGCTTCGCGCTCGCCCTGTGGAACGGCAAGGACCCGATCCTCAAGGAGCGGATGTTCGGCCTCGGCGGCGACCTCGGCAACCACGGCGAGGACGTCAAGGATTACTGGTGGTATCTGGACTCCACGCCGACGCACTCGTGGATGAAGTGGCGCTACCACTACCCGCAGCAGGCCTTCCCCTATGACGAGCTCGTCGCCGAGAACTGCCGGCGGGGCCGGGACGAGCCCGAATACGAGCTGGTCGACACAGGGATCTTCGACGAGGACCGCTACTGGGCGGTCGAGGTCGACTACGCCAAGGCCGGCCCGACCGACATGTGCATCCGGATCACCGCGACGAACATGGGACCGGAACCGGCCACGCTGCACCTGCTGCCCACCCTGTGGTTCCGCAACACGTGGGCCTGGGGGCTGCCCGGCCGCGACTACATGCCGGAGATCCGCGCCAAGGACAACGGCCTGCTCGCCGAGCACCGCCTGCTCGGCCGGCTGGCGCTGACCGGTGACGGCACGCCCCGGCCGCTGCTCTGCAACAACGAGACCAATGGGCAGCGGATCTGGGGCAAGCCGGGCCGGGAGTATCCGAAGGACGGCATCAACGACCACATCGTCCACGGCAAGGACAGCGTCAACCCGGACGGCGTCGGGACCAAGGCCGCCCTGCACTACCTCGTCTCGGTCCCGGCCGGCGGCACACACGAGATCCGGCTGCGGCTCAACCTCAACGCGCCCGGCGCCAAGGACCTCGCCCCGGCCGACCTGAAGGCCGACTTCGAGTCGACGATGGCCCGCCGCAGGGCGGAGGCCGACACCTACTTCGACCACCTGGTGCCGCCGGCCGCGACGGCCGAGGAGAAGATGATCGTCCGGCAGAGTGTCGCCGGGCTGATGTGGGGCAAGCAGTTCTTCCACTTCGACGTGGCCCGCTGGCTGACCGGCGACCCGGTCGCCGAGCCGCCGCCGGAGAGCCGCCGCCACGGGCGCAACAGCCACTGGTGGCATATGAACAGCTGCGACGTGCTGTCCATGCCCGACCCGTGGGAGTATCCGTGGTACGCAGCCTGGGACCTCGCGTTCCACTGCGTCGCCATCGCGCGCGTCGACCCCGGGTTCGCCAAGGATCAGCTGCTGTTGCTGCTCCGCGAGTGGTACATGCACCCCAACGGGCAGATCCCGGCGTACGAGTGGGCGTTCGGCGACGTCAACCCGCCGGTGCACGCCTGGGCGGCGCTGCGGGTCTTCATGCTCGACGGCTCCCGCGACTTCGATTTCCTCGCCCGGGTGCTGCACAAGCTGCTGCTCAACTTCACCTGGTGGGTCAACCGCAAGGACGCCGAGGGCAACAACGTCTTCGAGGGCGGCTTCCTCGGGCTGGACAACGTCGGCCCGTTCGACCGCTCGGCCGCGCTGCCGGTCGGCGGGCGCCTGGAGCAGAGCGACGGCACCGCCTGGATGGCGATGTACGCGCTGAACCTCCTCGACATGTCCCTCACGCTCGCGGTGCACGACCGGGTGTACGAGGACATCGCGGCGAAGTTCCTCGAGCACTTCGCGTACATCGCCGACGCCGCCTACGAGTTCGGGCTGTGGGACGAGGAGGAGGCGTTCTTCTACGACGTGCTGCGCACCGCGGAGGGCCACCGGATCCCGCTGAAGGTCCGCTCGGTCGTCGGCCTGCTCCCGCTCACCGCGACGACGATCATCAGCTCCACGACGCTGCGGCGGCTGCCCGACGTGGCCGCGCGGCTGCGCTGGTTCCTCACCAACAAGCCGGAATACGGCGACGTCGTCGGCGCCAAGAAGAGCCGGGGCGGCCAGCAGCTGCGGCTGCTGTCGATGGTCGGGCCCGACCAGCTGATCCGGATCCTGCAGCGGATGCTGCACGAGGACGAGTTCCTCTCGCCCTACGGGCTGCGCACCCTCTCCCGGGCACACAAGGACGAGCCGTTCACGGTCCATCTCGGCGACCACGCCTACACGGTCGGTTACGAGCCGGCCGAGTCCACCAGCGGCCTCTTCGGCGGCAACTCCAACTGGCGCGGCCCGATCTGGTTCCCGGTCAACTACATCCTCATCGAGGCGGTCCGCCGCTTCGCCGAGTTCTTCGGCGACGACCTCCAGGTGGAGTACCCGGCCGGCACCGGGAAGATGGCCACCCTCGGCCAGGTCGCCGACGACCTGTCCCTGCGACTGGTCAAGATCTTCGTCAACGACACCGACGGCCGCCGCGCGTTCTTCGGCGACGTCGACCTGTTCCAGCGCGACCCGGCGTGGCACGACCTCCTGCTGTTCTACGAGTACTTCCACGGCGACACCGGGGCGGGCCTCGGCGCCGCGCACCAGACCGGCTGGACCGCCCTCGTGCTCGACCTCATCCTGACGCTGCGCACCCCGCCGGCATCAACCGAGCGGGACTAACGCTCAGGGGCCAGGCGGTGCCTGACCGCCCAGAGTGCGGCCTCGGTGCGTGACGCGGCGCCGGTCTTGCGCAGCAGGTTGGACACGTGCACCGTCACGGTGCGGATGGAGATGCCGAGCGAGCTGGCCACCTGCTGGTTCGTCATGCCGGCGGCCAGGCAGCCGAGCACCTCGATCTCGCGGGCGGTGAGGTCGCCGCCCGCCCGCAGGCTGTGCAGGAGGGTCTCCGCCTCGGTGAGCCGCCAGCCGGGCCAGTGGGCGAGCAGCGCGACGGCCCGCTCCGCGTGCTGGCGCGCCTGACCGGCCTGCCCGAGCCGCAGCAGCGCGTGCGCGACGGCGGTGTGCACGGCGGCGACGTCGGTCCTGCTCTGGTTGGTGCCGGCCGGGCCGAGCGCCTCCGGCAGCAGGTCGACCGCCTCGGTGTCGCGGCCGGCGGCCACCGCCAGGAGCAGGCGCAGCTGCGGGGGTCGTACGGCGACGTGCTCCTCGACCGTCGCCGCGGGCACGCCGCCGTGGAGGGCCCAGCGGGCCGCCTCGACGACCCGGACCGGACGGCACCGCTCGGCGCACTCGGTGAGGGCCTGCACCGGGTCGACGGGGTGCACCCCGCGGGCGGCGACCGCGACCCGCAGCACCCGGACCAGCCCGGTGTCGCGCCCCTCGGCGTCGGCGCGGGCCAGCATCCGCACGGCGAGCGGGTCGTCGCCGCGCTCCAGGGCCAGGAGCCCGGCGCGTGCCGTGAACCGCACCCGCTCGACCGGGTCGCCCTCGATCGGCAGGCGGGACCAGACCAGTGCTTCCGCCCGGGCCAGGTCGCCGGTGGCGACGGCGTGGGCGATGCCGAGGCCCGTCGTACGGCCGGCGCAGAACTCCAGCCCGAACCGCGCGAGAGTGGCCATGGCCTCGTCGAAGAGCCGGCGGCCGTCGACGTCGCCCAGCCTGGGCAGGCTGACGGCGACGAGGTTGTGGACGGCGCGGCCGACGGTGACCGGATCGTGGTCGCGTTCGGCGAGCCGGCGGGCCACGCGCAGGAGTGCGGTGCCGCGGTCGAAGGCCCCGGTGAACGCCAGCGCCGTGCCGAGGGTGACGGACGCGGGCGCGATCCCGATGCCGGCCCGCTCGGCGGCGGCGAGTGCGGCCTCGGCGAGGGCCAGGACACCGGCGGGCTCCTCGGTGCGCAGGGCGCTCTCCGCCTCGGCCGCGAGCTGCCGGGCGAGGGAGGCGGGCGACCCGCCGACCGCGGCGGCCCGGTCGAGCGCTCGCCGGTGCCCGTCCGGGTCCCCGAGACACCACCGGGTCGCGGCCACCATGCGATGCGCGTCCGCGACCTCGTCGGCACCGTCCCCCGCGGCGGCCGCGCCGCCTGCGGCTGAGACCGGCGTCCCTGCCGCCGCGGCGACTCCACCCGACGGCGCCGCCCGCCCGCCCGCCGCCGAGACCGGCGCTCCCGCCGCCGCGGCGGCTCCACCCGACGGCGCCGCCCGCCCGCCCGCCGCCGAGACCGGCGTCCCTGCCGCCGCGCCAGCTCCACCCGACGGCGCCGCCCGCCCGCCCGCCGCTGAAACCGGCGTCCCCGCCGCCCCGGGGGCGCGGCCCTCGGTGCCCGGGCGGCCTCGGCCAGGTCCAGCCACTCGGCCGCGTGGCCCGCGGCCGCCGCGAAACGGCCGGCCACGAAGGCCGCCGCGGCGCCGGCGGCGGACAGCGAGCGGCGCTCGGGGTCCGGGCACTGCAGGCGCAGGCCCAGCTCGACCAGGTCCAGCGCGGCCTCCGGCAGGCCGTCGGCGAGGCTCGCGACCGCGCCGCGGGCGGCGGCCGCGCGGGCCTCGCCGGGGCGGCCCAGCGCCGCCGCGTGGCGGGCCAGCGCCGGGTCGTCGCCGAGCTCCACCGCCAGCGCGCGGGCCAGGGTGTGCACCCGCGTCCGCTCGCCCGGCAGCGCGGTGCGGGCCAGCGCCTCCCGCAGGAGCGGGTGGCGGAACCGCAGCGGGCCCGCCGGCGCCAGGTCCGGGGTGATCACCAGCATGCCGAGGTCGAGGAGGCGGCGCAGGCCCGGCTCGACGTCGCCGCCGCAGACGTGGACCAGCACGTCGCTCTCGACCGGGTCGCCGAGCAGCGCCGCCGCGCGGGCCACCCGGCCGACGAGGGCCGGCTCGCCGGCGAGGGGCTCGACCAGCAGGCCTACCACGTGGTCAGGTAGCGGGGCGGTGGCCGGGCCGTCGGGGCCGTCCGGGGAGCCGTGGGCGGTGACGAGCTCGGTCAGCCAGAACGGGTTGCCGCCGGTGCGGCGCAGCACGGCGCGGACGGTTTCCGGCGCCGGGGTGCTGCCGTGGTATGCCTCGATGAGCTCGGCGGTCTCCCGCGCGGTGAACGGCGCCAGGTGGATGCGCAGCACTCCGGGCGCACCGCCGAGCCTGCGCAGTGTGCGGGCGGCGGCCGGGGCGAACGCGGCCTCCTGCGGCGGGCGGCTCGTCACGAGCAGCAGCACAGGCAGCGCCGCCCCGGCGAGCTCGCCGACCAGGGTCAGGCTCGCCGGGTCGAGGTCGTGCAGGTCCTCGACGACGAGGACGCCACGGTGGCCGTCGAGCAGCGCCCGGACCACGTCGACGGCGGCTCGCAGCATCGCGGCCGGGGCGAGCCGCGCACCGTCCGCGGCCGGCCCCGGGGCGGGCCCCGCGGTGCGCACCGGGGCCTGCGCGAGCTGGGCCAGCACGGCCTCGTCCACCGGAAGGCCGTCCGTGGACCTGCCGCTCAGGACCGAGGCCAGCCAGTCGTGCGGCGCGGCGCCGAGGGTTCGTGCGGCACCGGCCAGTACCACCTCGGCGTCGATCTGATCGAGCACCTCCGACACCAGCCGGCTCTTGCCGCTGCCGGCCTCCCCGGTGACCAGCACCACGCGGGACGCTCCGGACCGCCACGCACCCTCGATCCCGGCGAGCTCCGCGGCTCGGCCGACGAACGGGGCGGCTGGCATGCGGTCACCATACGCACAACTGCGTAGAGACGCCGTGTGGTGCGGTACGGCAGTCTGGCACGCATGGCAGAAGCGGAACCCCAGCCGCTGGCCCTGCAGTGGGCCGCACGCACCGAGGTCGGGCTGGTGCGGGGCAGCAACCAGGACTCGGTGTTCGCCGGCGACCGCCTGCTCGCCGTCGCCGACGGGATGGGCGGGATGGCGGCCGGTGACGTCGCGAGCCGGCTCGTCATCGAGGCGATGACCCCCCTCGACGGGGAGTTCGCCGGCAACGACCTGCTGACCGCGCTGCGCACGGCCGTCTCCGACGCCAACCGCCGAATCCGCGACGAGGTGGAGGCCGACCCGGCGAAGCAGGGCATGGGCACGACACTGACCGCGATCCTGTTCTCCGGCACCCGGATCGGGCTCGTCCACATCGGAGACTCCCGCGCCTACCTGCTGCGCGGCGAGGAGTTCGGCCAGATCACGCGCGACGACACGTATGTGCAGCTGCTCGTCGACGAGGGCCAGATCACGCCGGACGAGGCGACGACACATCCGCAGCGGTCCCTCGTCAGCCGGGTGCTGCAGGGGCAGCCGACCGATCCCGTGTACTCCGTGACGCCCGCCCGGGCCGGCGACCGGTACCTGCTGTGCAGCGACGGCCTCTCCGGCGTGCTGCGCGCGGAGACGATCGAGGAGGCGATGCGCGAGTACGACGACGTGGACGAGTGCGTCGACCGGCTCGTCGACCTGGCGCTGCGGGCCGGCGGGCCGGACAACATCACCGTCGTCGTGGCCGACGTCGTCGGGGACGACGTGCCGGAGCCGCGGGGCCTGCGCCACCGCCTGCGGTCGTGGCTCAGCAAGGACGAGGTCACCGGCGCGCGGCTCCCGGCGTAAACCACGGGCTCAGCCGCGGCCGGCGTTGTCCGTGACCGGGGCCTGCCGCTCGACGAGCTGACCCGCGGCACGCTGTCCGACCGGCAGCGACGCGACCGGCTCGCGGTGGTGCTCAACTTTTTCCTACACATCGGTAACCTCGGGTCCTGCCATTCGTTGCAACCGATGAGCACACCCCCAGCGCTCCCCTCGCGAAAGCGGCACGCCCGTGGTCACCAACCGACGCACGTTCTGGCTCGTCCTGGTCACGGCGGCAGCGGCGCTCGGCGCAGCGGCCGTCAGGGGGCCGGTCCTGGGTCTGTTCGCGGTCGCCCTGGCAGCGACCGCCGGCTCGCTCGTCCACGCCACCGCGCTGATCCGGCTCGCCCTGCGCATCCATCACGGCCGCCGCAACTTCGGGCCGTGCCGCGGCGCCGGCTTCCTCGGCATGGGCGCCCTGTTCACCGGCGCGGGGGTCGCGGCGACCGGGCTCTGCGCGCTCGTCGGGCCGGCGACGGCCCCGGGCCTGGTGGCAGCAGGCACCACGCTGGTGGCCGCGCCCACCTTCCTCCTCGGGCTGCTGCTCCTGCCCGGCACCGCGCCGACCGTCGGCGCCCGGCTGCGCCGCCTGCTCGACGGCCTGGGCATCGGCGTCAGCCTCTTCTACTGCGTGTGGATCCTCGTCCTCACCGACGCCCGCTCCGCGCTCAGCGGCCCGCTGCCGCTCGCGGTGTCGCTGAGCTGCTGCGTCGCCGTCGCCGTCGCGGTCGTCACCGGCCTGCGGGCGGTCCGGCACCGCCCAGCGGCGCTGTCGTGCAGCAGCGGCTCGGCACTGTCGATCGTCGGGCTGGGTGGTTTCGGGCTGCTGCTCCTCGACCACGGCGGGGCGGCGGGCACGCCGTGGCCGGCCGCCTCCGCCACCGCGACCGCCGGCCTGGTGCTCACCGGCCTGGCCCTGGTCGCCGGTCCGTTCCTCGTGCTCGCCGGCGCGCAGCGCGCGGACGACCGGCCGAGCCAGCCGCACGCCGCCGACGAGAGCGGCACCTTCGCCGGCTACCCGCTGCTCGTCGGGCCGGCGCTGCTGGCGTTCGGCGCCTCCGCGTTCCGCCTGCTCAGCGGCGGCCCGTTCGACGGGACCGCGGTCTGGCTCGGCGTCTCGGCGTTCGGCGCCCTGGTGCTGCGGGAGTACCTCGCCGCCCGGGACATCCGGCGGTACGCGCGGACGCTCGCCACCCGCGAGGCCCACTTCCGCACGCTGGTTGCCGGCTCGACGGACGTCGCGATCGTGTTGGACGCCGACCTCGTGGTGCGGTGGCAGTCCCCCGCGGCCGCCCGCCAGTTCGGCCTGTCCGACCAGGACGTGCTCGGCCGTTCGCTCACCGACCTGCTGCACCCCGCCGACGCGGCACCGGCCGCCGAGGCGCTGCGCGCCGTGCTGGCCGGCCGGCAGCACGTGCTGGTCCAGGCCCGGCTGCGGGACGGCTTCGGCCGGTGGCGCGAGACCGAGTCGACGGTCAGCGACCAGCGCTCGACGCCCGAGGTCGGGGGGCTGGTGGTCCACGTCCGCGACGTCGGCGACCGCGCCCAGCTGCAGCGCACGCTCGACGAGGTCACCTGGACCGATGACCAGACCAGCCTGGCCAACCGACGCAAGTTCCTGGCCAGCGTGGCGGAGGCGCACAGCACCGGCCTCGGCGGCTCGGTCCTGGTGCTGGAGCTGGAGCGCTTCGAGAGCGTGGCCGACCTGCACGGCCCGACGGTCGCCAACGCCGTGCTCATCGAGGCGGCCCGGCGGCTGCGCGCCTCGGTCGACCGGGACGACCTGCCGGCCCGGCTCACCACGGCCGCCTTCGCCGTGCTCACCGAGGCCCCGCTGGTGCACGCGTTCGCGCTGGCGACCCGGCTGGCGACCGCGCTTGCCGAGCCGTTCCACCTGCCGGGCCACACCGTGCACCTGGCCGCCGACGTCGGCGTCGCCGACCTGCGCGGCGCCGGCACCGCCGAGGAGGTCCTCCGCCACGCCGACGTGGCCCGCCGCCGGGCGCGGCAGCTGTCCCGCGGCCGGGACGGCGGGCGCGTCGAGTGCTACGACAAGTCGTTCGAGGCGGCGCTCGTCCGGCGCACGGAGATCGAGCAGCAGCTCCCGGGCGTGGTCGAACGCGGGGAGCTCGATCTGGTGTTCCAGCCGGTGGTCGACCTGACGCTGCGCACACCGGTCGGCGCGGAGGCGCTGCTGCGGTGGCGGCACCCGCGGCTGGGCCCGATCCCGCCCGCGGAGTTCCTGCCGGTGGCCGAGCAGCTGGGCCTGGCCGACGAGATCGGCGAGTGGACGCTGCACCAGGCCTGCCGGCAGCTCTCGCTGTGGCACCGCGACGGCCGTGACCTGTGGATGTCGGTCAACGCGTCGGCCCGGCAGCTCGCCGCCGACAGCTGGCTGGCCGCGGTCGCGACGGCCGTCGACACCCACTGCGTCCCCGCCGAGGCGATCGTCATCGAGGTGTCGGAGGCGGCCCTGCCCGACGACGTGCTCGCGGTCGAACAGCTGGCGGGGCTGCGCGCCCTCGGCACCCGCACCGCGATCGACCACTTCGGCACCGGCCCGACGGCACTGGCCCACCTGCGCCGGCTGCCGATCGACGTGCTGAAGATCGACCAGGCGCTGTTCAACGAGCCGGCCGGGCACTGCGGCCCGGCCACGCCGATCATCGACGTCGTGGTCGGCCTGGCCAAGCGGCTGGGCATCGACGTGATCGCGGCGGGCCTGGAGACCGAGTCACACGTCGACGTGGTGCGCGCGGCCGGCTGCCGGCTCGGGCAGGGCTTCCTGCTGAGCCGCCCCGACCACGCCGAGCACGTCGAGGCCTACCTGGAGCGCCACCGCACCCGCCTGCTCTAGGGGATGAGGGGCGGAGAGGACGAGCGGCCCAGCGTGACGACTCGAACACGAGGGCGGCGACGGGCCCGGCAATGGTGCGGCCGGCCTGGCGCGGCGCGCGGTGGCGCACGTAGCCGAGCCGGTTGATCACGGTTACCGAGATGTCAACTATGGGTTTCGACCAGCCTTAAGGTGCCTGCAATTCGACCTAAATTGCACTGTGTCGAGCATCGCGGGGGCTATCGCGAGCCGGACCGAATAGGGAATAGTCGTCGTTTGTGTCCGGGATCGAGGTTGGCCGCAGGGTGCTTGACCGCTACCTGCTGGTCCGTCCGATCGCTCGCGGTGGCATGTCGCTGGTCTACGAGGCGGTCGATCTCGAGCAGCTCCGCCCAGCCGCGGTGAAGGTGCTCGCGCCCGCGTTCGCGCAGAACACACGCGCCTGCCACGCCGCGCGCCGCGAGCCGCACCTCATGCAGCGGATGCGACACCCGACGGTGCCGAAGATCTACGGATACGGCGAGGTCGTCGCGGGCCGGGTGAGCGTGCCCGCGGTGGCGATGGAGCTGCTCAACGGCGTCCCCCTGGCACAGCGCCTGGCCGATGGGCCGCTGCCCTGGCAGCAGGCGGTGGAGATCGCCGCCTCGGTGGCCGAGCTACTCGCCGTGGCGCACCGGCGCGGCATCGCGCACCGCGACCTCACCGCCGACAACGTCATGCTGACCACCGCGGGCGTGAAAATCATCGACTTCGGGCTCGCCGTGCCGTTCGCCCACCCGGCGGCCGTCCGGGTCCAGCACGCCCCGGCCTGGGACGTGTACGCGCTGGGCGTCCTGCTCTACCGGATGCTCACCGGCCGCTCGCCGCACGCGCCCGGCGCGCGGCTCCTCCAGGCCGCCCCGACGCCGGTCGTCATGGTCCCCGGGGTGCCACGCTCCGTGGCCGAGCTGTGCCGGCAGTGCATGGCCAAGCGGCCGGGCGACCGTCCGGAGAGCGCGGCCGTCGCCCTCTCCCTGTGGGCCGAGTTCGCAACCGACTGGCACCGGACCGGAGCCCTCACTGAGAGCCACGGCACACCGGGTGACTACGGTGCGTAACTGACCCTTTTTGGCTGCGTAAGCGCCCTGTCGGGCGCTTGGGCGGACTTCGGCCGAAGCCTGGCATCACCCATTGTGATCGCCTCCCGGCCGGTTCAAGCTTCTCGGACAGGGTGCACGACGGTTGCCAGCAGGGAGCCGCCGGGCACCACCAATCGGATAGCCGAGGGGAAGCTGTCATGTCGTGTACGAAGGTCGCCGGCGGCGCCGCGACCTGCGGAGCCGCCGCAGGTTCACTGCCCGTCACCGGTAGCCCGGTCTTCGCCATCGTCCTGGCCGGTGTCGCGCTCGTCGTGACCGGCTTCTTGATGGTCCGGGCGTCCCGCTTCAACCGCAGCGCCGCCTGAGCCATGACGGCGATCCTGCTGGTCGGCTTCGTGTTCCTGGCGCTGTGGCCGGCGTACAACCTGGCACTGGTGGCGTTCTCCGCCAGTGACTCGGCCACCGCCGGACGCCGCCGTCGGCGCGATGCCATCGCACCGAACGGGAACGAGCCGCTGACCTTCTGGATCGTCGTGCCCGCCCTCAACGAGGAACGGGTCGTCGGCCGGACCGTCTCCGCCGCCCTCGCGCTCAGCGGGCCGGCGGGAACACGGACCAGGGTCCTGGTGGTCGACGACGGTTCGGACGACGGCACCCCGGACGTCCTCGCCGCCATCGACCACCCGGGCCTGACGGTCCTGCGCCGCGACTTCCCCAACGCCCGCAAGGGCAAGGGCGAGGCGCTCAACGCGGCGTTCCGCACGATCCGGGACCTCACCCTGCTCCACGGGGAGGACCCGGACCGGGTCGCGGTCGGCGTCATCGACGGCGACGGCCGCGGCAGCGCCAACATCCTCACCGAGGTGTCGCGGCTCATGCGGGACCCGGCGGTCGGCGCGGTGCAGACCCGCGTGCGGATCCACAACCGCAACAAGGTGCTCGGCGCGGTGCAGGACCTCGAGTTCGCCGCCATCGCCAACGCCAGCCAACTGCTCCGCGACGCGGCGGGGACGGTCGGGCTGGGCGGCAACGGGCAGTTCGCCCGCCTGTCGTCGCTGATGCGGCTCGGTGACGCGCCGTGGTCGCACTGCCTGGTCGAGGACCTCGAACTCGGGCTGCGGATGCACCTCAACGGTGAGCGCATCCGGTACACCTCCATCGCCGACGTCCGGCAGCAGGGCCTCGTCGACGTCAAGCGGCTGCTGCGTCAGCGCACCCGCTGGGCGCAGGGCAACCTGCAGTGCATCGCCTACGTGCCGCGGCTGGTCGCCTCGCGCCGGATCCGCAACCACGCGCTGCTGGAGATGCTGTACTACCTGCTCGCGCCGTGGCTGAACGCCTTCGGCACGGCAACGGTGCTCGCCCTCTGGACGGTCGCGGTGTGGCGGCTGCTCCCGGGGCACGGCGAGACGTTCATGATCCACTCGTGGGCGCAGATGGGCGGGGTCGCCGCCTTCTGGGTGGCCGGCATGACCGCGCCGGGCCTCATCTGGGCGCTGGTGCACCGGCTCCAACTGCGGGACGAGAGGCTCGGACGGTTGTTGCCGGCGGCGCTGGCGTACCCCTTCTTCCTGATGCTCGGCCTGGTGAGCACCTGGCGGGCGATCGGCCGGCAGATCGGCCGACGCCAGGCGTGGGCCAAGACCGAACGCCTGACCGAGGACCCGGCCACCGAGGCCGTCCCCGCCTGACCCCTCCCCCATCCCCCGTCCCCGTCCCCGGTCCCGCCCCTCGCCCCCGAGCCGCGCGATCTTGGACTTGTGGTCCCGGAATTGTCCGGAATTTCCGGATAAAGCCAGGACCACAACTCCAAGATCGCGCGGGACGATCGCGGAGCGAGCGCGGGACGAGCGCGAACGAGCGCGAACGAGCGCGGGACAGAGCCACAGCCACAGCCGCACGGACGCGGAACCACCCCAAGGTGACGCCACATGCTTCCTGAAGTCTTTCTCATCGCCGGTACCCGGCCCGAGGCCATCAAGCTCGCCCCCGTCGCCGCCGCGATGCGCGCCGCCGGGCGGCTCAGCCCGGTCCTGGTCGCCAGCGGACAGCACCCGACGATGGTCACCCAGGCCCTGGCCGCGTTCGACGTGGAGGCCGACGTGACCCTCCCGCTGGAGCGGGTCACCGGCAGCCAGCCCGAGCTGCTGACCGAGATGATCAAGCAGTTGGACGCGCTGCTCGCGGAGCGGACTCCGAAGGCCGTCATCGTGCAGGGCGACACCACCACGACGCTCGCCGGCGCGATGGCCGCCTTCTGGCGCCGCATCCCGGTCGTACACCTCGAGGCGGGCCTGCGCTCCGGCGACCTCGACTCGCCGTTCCCGGAGGAGGCCAACCGCAAGCTCGTCGGGCAGCTCGCCGCGCTGCACCTCGCGCCGACCGCGCTCGCCGCGACGAACCTGCTCGACGAGAGCGTCAGCCCCGCCAGCGTGCTCATCACCGGCAACACGGTCGTCGACGCCTCGCTGGAGATCGCGGCGAAGGAGCTGCCGTTCGAGGAGCCCGGCGTCGCGGCCGCGGTCGACGCCGCCACCCACGGCGAGGCCCGGCTGGTGCTCGTCACCGCCCACCGCCGCGAGTCGTGGGGCGAGCCGCTGGAGCGCATCCTGCGCGCCGTGCGCCGGCTCGTCGAGGCGTACCCGGACGTCCGCGTCGTCCTGCCCGCCCACGCCAACCCGGCGGTGCGCGCCCAGGTCGAGGCCGGGCTGGCCGGGGTGCCGCGGGTGACGATCACCGACCCGCTGCCGTACCCGGCGCTCGCCCGGGTGCTCTCCCACGCGTACCTGACGCTCACCGACTCCGGCGGCATCCAGGAGGAGGCCCCGTCGTTCAAGGTGCCCGCCCTGGTGCTCCGCGAGGTGACCGAACGCGTCGAGTCGCTCCACGCCGGCTGCGCCAAGCTCGTCGGTACCGACGAGGACCTGATCGTCGCGGAGGCCGCGCGCCTGCTCGACGACCCGATGCTGCGGGAGTCGATGACCGCCAACGGCAACCCGTACGGCGACGGGCTCGCGTCGCAGCGGACCGAGCAGGCGGTCGCCGCGATGCTCGGCCTGAGCTCCGCGCCGACGCCGATGCCCTCCCCGTCGTACGCCTGAGACCGAACCCACCTGACCCAGCCGCCTGACCGAACCGACCGCAGATCGCAGAGGTTGTCCCAGATGTCGAAACGCTCCCCGCTCCGTCTCGTGGCGACGGCCGTCCTGGCCGGCGCGATCGCCGCCACGGCCCACGCGCTGCCCGGCTCCGCCGCGCCCGGCGCGCGGGACCACCGCTGGGCCGGTACCACCGGCGAGTACGCCACCGCGAGCCAGTCCTCCGTGCCGGCGCCGCCGCGTCCGGCAAAGCTCGTGCCGTCCGAGCGGGTGGTCACCACCGGGCAGCTGAAGCTCCGGGCGGCGGACTCGTGGGGGTCGCTGCTGTCGTCGCTGCGCACGGTCCTGACCGGCCTGGCGGCGGCCAAGCCGGCCACAACGACGACCGCCGCGACGAAGACGTCGACCGGCGCCGGCGCGCCCGGCTCGAACCCGTCGACGAAGACGCTGGTCCTCTACGACAGCACCGGGCCGTACGGGTGGCTCGGCGAGGACTACGGGATGATGGCGACCAACCTCGTCTCCCACTTCGGCGCCTGGACCGCGCACCCGGTCGGCGGGTACACCGCCGGTGAGCTCGCGAAATACTCCGCGGTCGTCTACGTCGGGTCCACCTACGACGAGCCGATCCCGGCGGCGTTCCTCGACGACGTCCTGGCCACCAGCAAACCCGTCGTGTGGATGTACGACAACATCTGGCAGCTCACGGCCCGCTCGGCGGACTTCGCCACGAAGTACGGGTACACCTGGAAGGGCTTCGACGTCTCGTCGGTGGCCCGGGTGAACTACAAGGGCACCGCGCTGACCCGCGACGCGCGCAACGCCGGCGGCATCATGGACTACGCGATCTCCGACGCCACCAAGGCCGTGAGCGTCGGCGAGGCGGTCCGCGCCGACGGCACGAAGTTCCCGTGGGGCGTCAAGTCGGGCAACCTGACGTACCTCGGCGAGATCCCGTTCTCGTACATCACTTCCAACGACCGGTACCTCGCCTTCTCCGACCTGCTGTTCGACGCGCTCGCCCCGCAGACGGCGGCGCGGCACCGGGCGCTGGTCCGCATCGAGGACGTCGGCCCGGACGCCGACCCGGCCGAGCTGCGCGCCATCGCCGACTACCTGTCGAGCCGGAAGGTCCCGTTCACCGTCGCCGTCTACAGCCGGTACCGCGACCCGAAGGGTGTGAACAACAATGGCAAGGCCGAGGACTACACGCTGCGCCAGCGGCCACTGGTGGTCAGCGCCCTGAAGTACATGCAGAGCAAGGGCGGCACCCTGCTCATGCACGGCTACACGCACCAGCTCGACGCGCTGAACAACCCGTACGACGGGGTGAGCGCGAACGACTTCGAGTTCTTCCGGGCCCACGTCGACGCCAACGACGCCGTGATCTACGACGGCCCGGTGAAGAACGACTCGGCGGCCAACGTGACCGCCCGGGTCACCGCCGCCCGTGCCGAGTTCCTCATGGCCGGCCTCAACCAGCCGACCATCTTCGAGCCGCCGCACTACGCGGCCAGCGCGCTGGACTACAAGACGATCAACTCGCTCTTCGGGGTCCGTTACGACCGGGGGTTGTACTTCCCGGGCGTGCTCTCCGGCGGGACCGTGGACAACAGCGTGGCGCACATGGTGGGGCAGTTCTTCCCGTACACCGTCCGCGACGTCTACGGCTCGACGGTCATCCCGGAGAACATCGGCAACATCGAGCCGGAGCCGTTCAACCAGCACCCGGCGGTCCTGCCGGCGGACCTGGTCGCCAACGCCAAGGCCAACCTCGCGGTCCGCGACGGGGTGGCGAGCTTCTTCTACCACCCGTTCCTGGGCACCTCCTACCTGAAGCAGACGGTCGAGGGCATCCAGGGCCTGGGCTACACGTTTGTCGCCGCGTCCGCGATGTCGTAACCGCTGACAGCGTTCGAGGGGCGGATCCGGTACTGCCGGATCCGCCCCTCGGTTTCCCACGATCAAGAGGAGCCGAGCAGCAGGGACGGGATCAGGCGCTCGACCGCATACAGGTCGTAGACCCGGCGGATCTCGCGGATCAGGCCGGAGTCGTCCACGAACAGGAACTCGGCCAGGCGGAACGTCTCGCCACCCAGGGTGCAGTCGTAGACCAGGGACACCCGGCGGTCGATGACCGTGCGGGAGAAGACGGTGACCGAGTCGAGCGCCGCGGCGTAGTCGGTCAGAATCTCGATGAAGTCGCCGTCGGGGTCGAGGTTGGACTCGATCGCCGGGCCCGCGGCGAGCAGGCGGAACAGGTCACTCGTCCGGCTCGCCGTCCAAGCGGCGACCCAGCGCTCGGCGATGTCCTCAACCGCGGTCTCCATCCCGCACATCCTCGCACGCCCACCCGGTCCCTGCGGACCGCCGGGAGGGAGGCGCGAGACACCCACGCCACTCCCGCGGAGGGGGCACGCACCGGAAGGGAGGTGCCGGTGCCGGGTGCCGAGGAGAAGACAGCCGAGGACTCCCAGGAAAGGGCTTTCCTCGGTACCATCCGAGCATGTTGCGCATCGATGACGACCTCACGGCCGGCGGGCTGCGTCCCGCCACCGCGCGGACGTGGGAGCTCTCCGCCGCCAAGATCGACGCTCTCGGGGAGCCGGCGCCGGGTGACGGCTCGCCCGTGTTCACCGTCGACGGGCGGTACACGGCCCGCGGGTGGACCGAGTGGACGCAGGGGTTCCAGGTCGGCTCGGCGCTGCTGCAGTTCGACGCCACGGACGACAAGCACTTCCTCGAGCTGGGCCTGCGCCAGACCCGCTCGCTCATGCCGCCGCACGTCAGCCACATCGGCGTCCACGACCACGGGTTCAACAACGTCAGCACGTACGGCACCCTGCTGCGGCTCATGGCCGAGGGCCGCATCGACGACGAGCAGCGCGACGCCACCGAGCTCGCCCTGAAGGTCAGCGGCGCCGTGCAGGCCGCGCGCTGGCAGCGGACGGAGGACGGGACGGGCTACATCTACTCGTTCAACGGCCCGCAGTCGCTCTTCGTCGACACCATCCGGTCCTGCCGGTCGCTGGCGGTCGCGCACCGGCTCGGCCACGTCCTCATGGGCGAGCACGACGAGCGCATCGACCTGCGCGAGCGGCTGCTGCAGCACGGGCGCAACACCGCCCGGTACAACGTCTACTACGGCCAGGGCCGGGACGCCTACGACGTCCGGGGCCGGACGGCGCACGAGGCGCTGTTCAACGTCAACGACGGCCGGTTCCGCGCACCGAGCACCCAGCAGGGCTACTCGCCGTTCTCGACGTGGACCCGTGGCCTCGCCTGGGCGATGCTCGGCTTCGCCGAACTGCTGGAGTTCGAGGACGAGCCGGTGTTCGCCGAGGCCGCGAAGGCGACGTGCGACTTCTACATCGAGCACTCCCCCGCCGACGGCGTTCCCTACTGGGACACCGGCGCACCCGGCCTGGCCCTCCTCGACGGCCACCGCGACCGCCCGGCCGACCCGTTCAACGAGCACGAGCCGGTCGACTCGAGCGCGGCCGCGATCGCCGCGCAGGGGCTGCTGCGGCTCGGGCACCACCTCGGCGAGCGGCGATACGTCCAGGCCGGGCTCACCGTCGCGCGGACGCTGCTCGCCGAGCCGTACCTCTCGACGGATCCGCGGCACCAGGGGCTCCTGCTGCACTCCGTGTACCACCGCCCGAACGGCTGGGACCAGGTCCACGAGGGGCAGCGCGTCCCGAACGGCGAGTCGAGCATGTGGGGCGACTACCATCTGCGCGAACTCGCGCTGTACCTCGACCGGCTCGACAACGGCCCGTACCACACGTTCTTCGGCGGTGTCGCGTGAGCGCGGCCCTCGTCACCGGCGCCTCCCGCGGCATCGGGCGCGGCATCGCGCTGGCCCTGGCACACGCCGGGTTCGACGTCGTGGTGAACTTCGCGAGCAACCTGGCGGCGGCCGAGGAGGTCGCCGGAGAGGTCGAAAAAGCAGGAGCCAAAGCAGCGTTGGTACGAGCTGATCTCGCCGACGCCGCCGACCGCGCCCGGCTGGTGACGGAGGCGTACAAGGCGTTCGGCACCATCGACCTCCTGGTGAACAACGCGGGGGTCGCGCCGGCGCAGCGGGCCGACATCCTGGAGGCCGGCGAGGAGTCGTTCGACCGCCTGATCGGCATCAACCTCAAGGGGCCGTACTTCCTCACCCAGCAGGTCGCGCTGCGGATGATCGAACAGGGCACGCCGGGCAGGATCGTCACGATCTCGTCGATGTCGGCCTACACCGCGAGCGTCAACCGCGGCGACTACTGCGTGACGAAGGCGGGCCTGTCGATGATGACCAAGCTGTTCGCGGCCCGGCTGGCGGAGCACGGCATCACGGTCTTCGAGGTCCGGCCGGGCATCATCGCGACGGACATGACCGGCCCGGTGAAGGAGAAGTACGACCGGCTGATCCTCGACGAGGGCGTGACCCCGATCCGCCGCTGGGGGCAGCCGGACGACGTCGGCAAGGCGGTGGTCGCGGTCGCGCAGGGCCTGTTCCCGTTCTCGACCGGCCAGGTGATCGACGTCGACGGCGGGTTCCACCTGCGCACGCTCTGACCCGGTCGCCGGCGCTAGGTCGCCGACCTGGATCCGTCCAGGTCGGCGGCGGCCCGGGCGCGCAGCAGGCGGTGGACGGCCTCGATGTCCGCCGGTGCGGTGCGCGACGCCAGCCAGTACATGATCCCGGTGGGAATGAAGAAGGCCTGGAACGCCGCTAGGCCGATGGCCAGGTTCACCGGCGGCGGGAAGCTGCGCGCCAGCGCGGCGAAGACGGCGCCCACCAGGCCGTTGCCGGCGGCGCGGCCGACGCCGTTGACGAGGTTGCCCAAGGAGTAGACCGTGCCGCGGTGCTCGGGCGGATTGACATCGGCGATGAGGGCGAACCAGTTCGGCGAGTTCGCCGACGTCAGGGCCAGGGCGACCAGCGCGCAGAGGAACGCCGCCAGCAGGCCGGGCTCGGTGAACATCGATCCCAGCACCAGCGACAGCGCGTCGCGCTCGGACGACGGCGGGGGCAGGGTCAGCGGCGCGAAGAACAGCAGCACGTAGAGCGGCACGCCGGCGAGGATGCCGATGGCGGCGACCTTCGCCCGGCCACCCGGGTCGCGGCGCTGCCACCGGTCGCCGATCAGGCCGCCGACGATCGACAGGGCACCGCCCAGCTGGAACAGCGTGGCCAGCAGGCCGCCGATCTGGATGGCGGTCTGTTCGTCGTACCCCTGCGCCTCCGCCTTCGCCTGGAAGAGGCGGGGCAGCCAGACCAGCGAGCCGAACGTCACCTGCGCGGTGAGGCCCTGCAGCACCAGCCAGACGTTGGTCCGCCGGGCGGCGATGCGGGGCAGGTCGGCGCGGGAGATGCGGTGCTCGTAGTCCTCGCCCGCGGCGAACACGGCGGCGAGGTCGGGCTCGCTCTGCCCGCGGCGGATGTCGGCGGTCGTGAAGTACGCGATCGAGGCGAGCACGCCGAGGCCGGCGAGCACGTAGAACGGCGTCCGCCAGTCGGCGCCGCCGAGCTGGCTGGCGACCAGCACCCCGACGAGCGTGCCGACGCCCTGCGACAGGCCCCACAGGCTCATCACCAGGCCGCGGCGGCGCGGCGAGATCAGGTCGCTGACCACGGAGAACCCGACGGAGCCGACCGCGCCGAGCCCGACCGCGGCGAGCACTTGCGCGGCGAAGAACGCCCAGTAGCCGCCGGCGAACACCGTGCCCGCGGTGCCGGCGGCCCAGATCAGGGTGCCGATCATGAGGACCGGCTTGCGGTCGGTGTGGTCCCCGACGTAGGCCCAGACGACCGCGGCGACGGCGGTGACGAGGTAGCTGATCGCCGTGACGACCCCGAGCGCGCCCTCGCCGACCCCGAGTGCCCGGCTGATCGGCGAGTACAGCGGCGGGACGAGGCTGATGGCCACATTGTCCAGCGAGGCAAGGACGATGAACACCACGACGCTGTACACCCGGTGCGCGCTCACGCGCCTCATCCGATCACGCCCCCTTCCCCCGCCCCGCCTCCTCCCCGCCTAAGCCGCGCGATCTTGGGGCGGGGAGGGGGGTGGATCAGCCCGTTTCGCCGGCGACGGAGAAGGAGCGCAGGCGTTGCACCGCGTACACGGTGGCGGCGACCGTGAAGACGCCGGCCATCACGAAGCTCACCGGCACCGACACCCGGCCCTGCAGGACGTCGGACGGGGCCAGCCAGTCGACGATCGACACGACGTACTGCTGGATGCTCAGCTTCTGCGTGCCTGACAGGATGTTGCCGAGCAGCCCCTCCCAGAGCACGACGTAGACCAGCCCGAGCAGCACCGGCCGGCGGGTCACGACGCTGATCATGACGAACAGCGCCGAGTAGGCCAGGGCGCCCACCACCGCGCCGACCAGGAGTGCGAACGCGAGGGGCCACGAGTTGGCGATCACGCCGGCGACGAAGAGCGGAGCGCCGGCGAACAGGCCGGTCACCCCGGCGGCCACGGCCAGCTTCGTGAAGATGATCTCCGAGCGGGGCAGCGGCTTGGCCAGGATGTGGGTGAGCGTGCCGTCGTCGATCTCCGAGCCGAGCACGCCGGTGCCGACGATGAGCGCGATGACCGGCAGCACGGCGGTGAAGCCGAGCCCGACGATGATCGGCTCGCCCCACTCCTCCGGCGTGGCGCCGGACGCGCGGGCGACCAGTGCGAGGCCGATCAGGATCAGCGGCAGCGGCACGAGCAGCCAGATCCGGCGCCGGCCGAGCAGGCCGCGGGCGGTGATCCGGGCGATCGTCGCGTTCATCAGGCACCCACCAGGTAGGAGAAGACGCTTTCCAGGGACTCGTCGGCGGGCAGCAGCTGACGCACCCGCACGCCCTCCTTCAGCGCGATCCGGGGCAGTGCCCGGGTGAACGTGCCGTAGTCGGAGGCGCGGACCTGCAGCCCGGCGGGCTCGACCTCGACGCCCGTGACCGAGGGCTGCCCGATGAGCGCGACCGCGAGCCGGCGGTCGTCGCTGGAGCGGATGGTGAAGACGTGCGGCCGGTTCGTCATCAGCCGCCGGATGGTGCGGAAGTCACCCGAGGCGGCGAGCCGGCCCGCCACCATCACCTGGACGGTGCCGGAGACCTGCTCGACCTCCTCCAGGATGTGCGAGGAGAACAGCACGGTGCGGCCGTCGTCGCCCATCTTGTGCAGCAGGTCCATCATGTGGAAGCGCTGCCGCGGGTCCATGCCGTTGAACGGCTCGTCGAGCAGCAGCACACCCGGGTCGTGGACCAGGGCGGCGGCCACGCGGGTCCGCTGGCGCATGCCCTTGCTGTACGTGTCGATCCTGCGGTCCTGCGCCGGCTCCATCTCCACCAGGGCGAGGGCCCGGCGGGCCGCCTCCTCGGGGTGGGGCAGCCGGTGCAGACGGGCGCTGGCGAGGACGAACTCCTTGCCGCTGAGGAACCCGTGCACCGACTCGCGCTCGCTGACCAGGCCGAGGGTCTTGTAGACGTCAGGGTTGCGCCAGGCGGGCGCCCCGCCGACGGTCAGCTCGCCCTTCGACGGGGCGAGGAACCCGGACATCATGTGCAGCAGCGTGGTCTTGCCTGCGCCGTTGGGCCCGAGCAGGCCGGTCACGCCGGGGCCGAGCGTCATCGACACGTCGTTGACGGCGACCACGTTGCCGTACCACCGCGAAACATGCTTCAGGTCGACGGTGCCCATGTCAGGCGGCCACCTTCCGGTAACGGGCCAGCAGCAGCGTGATGGCCAGGGCGAGGAGCGCGACGGCGCCGAGGCCGTAGACCGGGCCGAAGTCGCCGATCGGCATCCGGTTGTTGCCGTCGGCGCCGAACAGCCACTGCTCGAAGCCGTTCAGCAGCGTCATCGGGTTGGCGATGAAGGCCAGCTCGCTCAGCGTCGAGTTGCCGAGCGCTTCGCCGAGCACGACGAGAATGCCGACGACCGGGGTGGTGATGACAAAAACACCGACGATGAACGCGGCGGCGAACGCGCGCCGGCCGGTCGTCGAGGCCACCACCAGTGCGATCGCGGCCAGGACCAGGGCCCTGATCAGCGCGCCGGCGAGGCCCGGCCCCATGTCGCCGAGCTCGTCCATGGCGCCCGAGAAGCCGTCGGTGCGGGTGAAGATCGCGCCGATGTAGATCAGCAGCTGCGGCACGCCCAGCAGGAGCAGGACGGCGGTCGCCAGCGCGGCGTACTTCGCCAGGGCGTAGTCGGTGCGCGCGAGCGGCCGTGAGAAGTACAGCGGCAGCGTGCGGTCGCGCAGGTCGCGTGAGACAAGCTCGGGCGCGACGATCGCCAGGAACAGCATGATCGGGAACGACAGGCCGCTGGCGAAGCCGCGGTAGGTGATCAGGGGCTGGCCGCTGATCGACCGGACGGCGATCTCGACGACGGCCACGCCGAGGACGATGCCGATGACCAGCCAGGGGAAGATCTTCGCCTTGGCGCCCCGGCCGATGCCGAACGCGGTGCGCAGGCTGTGCTCGTAGAGGGAGCGGTTGGCATACCACCGGCCGAGACGCGGTCCCCGGTACCGCTGGTAGCCGATGTCATGGATGACGCTAGTTTGCGACGCCACGGCTGACCTCCTGGGGTGCTGGGCTGGTGACCGCGGGGCTCTGGAACAGTTCGGCGACCCGGTGCCGGCGCTGGTCGAGGCGGTGCAGCGGCAGGTCCAGCTCGGCGACGGCGATCAGGATCTGGTCGTACACGTCCTCGTTCTCCAGCGGCACGGTGAGCGCCGCGCCGTCGCGGGTGGCCGGGATGCCGAGCTCGGCCAGGCGCGCGGTGAGCTGGTCGACGCCCTCGCTGACCTCGACGGTCAGCACGTCGCGGCTGGTCGTCATGTCGGACACCGTCGCCGAGCGCAGCAGCCGCCCGCCGTCGATGGCGATGAGCGAGTCGCAGATCCGCTCGACCTCGCCGAGCAGGTGGGAGCAGACCACGATCGAGATGCCGAACTCGGTCCCGATGCGGTGGACCAGCTCGAGCATCGCGTCGCGGCCGGCCGGGTCCAGGCCGTTGGTCGGCTCGTCGAGCAGGAGCAGGTCCGGGTCGTGTGCGAGGGCCTGGGCCAGCTTGACCCGCTGCTTCATGCCGGTCGAGTAGCCGCCGATCTGCCGATACCGCTCCTCGTAGAGCCCGACGTGACGCAGCGCCTCGGAGGCGCGCTCGCGGGCCGCGTTGGCGGGCAGCCCGCTCATGCGCCCGAGGTGCGTCACGAACTCGGCGGCCGACACCTCGGTCGGCAGGCAGTCGTGCTCCGGCATGTACCCGACCCGGGCACGTACCTCCTCGGAGTGCGTCGTCGGGTCGAGCCCGAGCACCCGCAGCTCGCCGCCGGACGGCTGGAGCAGACCCAGCATGATCTTGATAAAGGTCGACTTGCCGGCGCCGTTGGCACCGACGAGCCCGATGATCCCCGGCTCCACGGCCAGGGTCAGTTCTGACAGGGCGGTGACGCCACCCCCGTAGCGCTTCGTCAGCGCACGCGTCTCGATGAGTGCCACGCCGCCGACATTACGGACCGTGCACGGTGCCGTGCCATCCGGATCGCACCTGAAAGGCACCACTTAGGGGTTCAACCTGTGAATTCCCTCAGGTTCGGCGATCCGCTCAGGTCAGGGTCGCCGTAGCCGACAGTGCGACGTGAGTGTCGACATCGACGAGGCGTTGCTGCAGATGCGCCGCAACCTGGAGTGGACCGGAATCATCTGCCGGTCCGTCTCCGTGCTGTGGATCATCTCAGCGTACGTGCTGCTACCGACACCCGCAGCCGCCCTGGCCTCCGGCACGGCCTGGCTGACGGCGACGGCCCTGGCCCTGCCCGAGGTCGCCATCAACGGTTTCGCCGTCTACGCGCTGCGCAATGTGGCAGATCGCCGGTACCCCCGGATGAGTGCGGCACTCGTCGCCGTCGACACCGCCACGATCATCGCGACGGTCGTCGTCACCACCCGGGACCCGGAAGTCGACCTGTGGCCGCTGTTCATCATCCCGATCATCGTCGCCGCCTACCGCCACCAACTGGCCGGCGCGCTGCTGGCGTTCGCCGCCACAGCCGGCGCCTGCCTGATGCTGTACTTCCAGGGCCCGCTCCTCGCCGGCCGGGCGACGGGTGACGAGCTGGTGGTGATCGCCCCTGCCCTGCTCCTCATGGTGGCCCTGATGACCGGCCTGCTGTCCCGCGCACACCACACCCACCTGCGCCAGCTGGCCACGGCCCGGACGACACTGCGCCAGCAGGCGCTCTACGATCCGCTGACCGGTCTGGGCAACCGCAACCTGCTGCATGAGCACTCCCGCACGACACTGTCGCCCGGCACCCTGGTGTCGGTGCTGGTGCTGGATCTGGACGGCTTCAAGTCGGTGAACGACACGCTGGGCCACGCGGCGGGCGACGAGCTGCTGCGCGTGGTGGCCGGCCGCCTGCGCACCCAGGCGCGCGAGGGTGACCTGGTGGCCCGCCTGGGCGGCGACGAGTTCACGGTGATGCTGCACGACACGGACACCCGGACGGCGAGGGAGATCGCCGAGCGTCTCCGCCGGGCGGTGATGGCCCCGATCCTGCTGGAGGGTGAGCAGGTGAGCATCGACGCCAGCATCGGCGTGGCGACGGCGGTGGACGACAGCCTGGACAACCTCCTGCGCGCGGCGGACGCTGACATGTACCGTGTGAAGTCCGCCCACCACATCCTGCGCTCGTCTCCTGAGCCGCTGCGCGAGGCAGCCTGACAGCAGGCCGCAGTACGGCACTCTTCCCCGGGAAAGTGGCCGCTCGGGAGTGTGGTCCCACGACGCGACGGCTGGGAGCGCGGGGCGTCCGACGGGCGCGGACCGGCAACGCAGGCGAGCCACGGGAACGTGGCACAAGCCCGCGGACGAGCACAGCCAAGCCAGCCCTAGCAAGCCGACCCGAGCCAGCCCGAGCCGAGCCTGAGCAGGCCGAGCCGAGCGAGCCGAGCCTGAGCGAGCCGAGCGGACGAACTGGCCGCCGGTCGACAGCTGGGCGAGCCAGCCGTCGGGCGAGCCAGCCGTCGGGCGGGCCAGCCGTCGGGCGGGCCAGCCGTCGGGCGGGCCAGCCGTCGGGCGGGACGCCAGGCGGGCCGGCTCGCGCGGGCGGAAACGCGAGCGGACGGAAGCGGGGATGAGTTTCAGCCTGTGGCGACCCATGAGCGGTTGCCAGATCCCGCAGCGTTTCATGATCACGGAGCTTTTGCCGGCCTGGGAGCCTGTCGCGCAATTCGGATCCCTCGCGCGTCAACCCCGACAAACCGCGCTGATCTTGGAGTTGTGGTCCTTGACAAATCCGGACAAATTCGGAGGTTCATGGCGCCACAACTCCAAGATCGGCGCGTAGTTGGGCCGCCAACGCTGTCCCAGCGAATTACGCAACAGGCTCCCTGGCCCGCAAAGCTCCGTGATCATGGATCCCACTGAGCAGCTCGGCGCAAAACGGGCATTACGGCGGACGGAGCGGGGCGAGGTAGCGACCCGTTCATGATCCAGGGAAACCTCGTGCTGCCCCGACGACACGAAGTTTCCCTGGATCATGGTCTGAGGGTGGGTTGCGCTGGGCGCGTAGAATTTTCGGCATGTCGTGGTCGATGACCACCCTCCTGGCCGCGTGGGGCGCAGTCTCCACGCCGGCTGACATCGTCGCGGTCGCCACCGCCATCATCGCCGGCCTCGCCATCGTCCTCGCGGCCCGGCTCATCGGCGATCTTCCGGCCACCTCCTCGCGCGGGCGGCTTGTGCCGGCCCGGGTCCGCGCCGAGCGCGCCCGGTCCATCCGCGTCACCGATCCCGATGCAGCGGGACGTCCGCGGCCCCGCGCGCCCGGCGTCTGACCCTTCACGCCGCTCGCCGCGCACTACGAGCCGGTCGCTGCACCTCAGGCTGGTCGCACTACAAGTCGGCCGCCGCGCCTCGGGCTGGTTGCAGCCAGCAGCACAAGCCAGGTTGCCGCACGGCACGCCGACCCGGTCAACGCGCCAGCCAGTGACGTAGCCGAGCCGGTCAACGCGGGCCACGTCGGTGCGCAGCCAGTGACGCAGCCGACCCGGTCAACGCGCCAGCCGGTGACACGGCCGAGCCCGTCAGCGGGGCCGAGCGAATCAGCGCGCCGGCCAGTGACACAGCAGGTCGGCCAGCGTGCCAGCCGGTTGCGCAGCTGGGCTCGTTGACACGGGGCCAAGCCGGTCGCCCCATGCCAACCGGTGACGCAGCCGAGCCTGTCAACGCGCCAGCCGGTGACACGGCCGAGCCGGTCAGCGGGGCCGCGCGAATCAGCGCGCCAGCCAGTGACGCAGCAGGTCGGCCAGCTTGCCAGCCGGTGACGCGGCCGAGCCGGCCAGCGCGGGCCGAGTCAGCGCGCGAAGCCCGGCCGGTTCACGCGGACCGAGCCGGTTGCCGCATGCCAGCCGGTGACGCAGCCGAGCCGGCCAGCGCGGGCCGAGTCGGTGCGCGAAGCCGGGCCGGTTCACGCGGACCGAGCCGGTTGCCGCATGCCAGCCGGTGACGCGGCCGAGCCGGTCAGCTGGCGCGGCCCGAACTGGTCGCCCGCTGCCGGACCGGTCGCCGCACCCGGACCGGTCGCCGCCGTCGAACTTGTCGCCGCAGCCAAGCCGGTCGCTGCGCAGTACGAGGCGGTCGCTGTGCGAGGTGGGCGGCTCGCGCTGATCGACCTGCACGTGGGCTGACCTGCGCACACAGCTGCGCCGACCGGCGCTGGCCGTGCGGACTCGTCGACCGCGCATGGCCGCGCCGGGCGCCGGGTCCACCTGCCGTCCGGTCGGACGACGCAACCCCGAGACGACGCAACTCCCAGACGACGCGACTTCCAGACGACGCAACCCCGAAGGGGCTTCCGAACCATGGTGCACGCCGTGCTCGAAGGGCTTGCCGCCCTGCTCCACTCCATGCCCGCCGCCGTGATCGTCGCCACCGTCCTGCTCCGCGCGGCCATGTTGCCGCTCAGTGTCCGTGCCTATCGGGCCGAGCGGGTCCGCAGCCGGCTCGCGCCGCAGCTTGCCGCGCTCCGCGAAAAGTATGCCGCCGAACCGGCGGTCCTCGCCGAGAAGACCACCGCTCTGCTGCGGGCCGAAGGGTCCGGGCCGTTCGCCGGGCTGCTGCCCGGTCTCGCCCAGGCGCCGTTCATCTGGATGTTGTACCGCCAGTTCACCGCACCCGGCATGCACGGGCGCACGCTCCTCGGAGCAGACCTCACCGTCCGGCTCGTCGAGCATCCTGCCGTCCTCGCCGGGTGGCTCGTCGTAGCGGCGCTCGTCGGCATCGCACTGGTGAACGTCCGGCAGCTCCCGGCCGAGGCGCCGGCGCTGGCGCGGGTGCTGCCGTTCGGCACGGTCGCCTTCGCGCCATTCGCGCCGCTCGCCGCCGGGCTGTACCTGGTCACGTCCGGATTGTGGACCACCGTCGAACGCTGGTGGTTCCGCCGGCCCCGCGATCGGTGACCCAGCGGTAATTAGGGCAGGCTTTGGTCGTACAACTCGAAAGTTTTTTAGTTTTGTGTAAAAGTTCGGTTGCCTCTGGCGGAAGCGGAATATGGGTTCTACGCTGCAACTCCAGCGACAATCGGCGATGTCGCACGAAAGATCGTCACACCGATCCGTTGAGGAGGCCCCGTGCATACGGGTGTGTGGCTGGTCGGCGCGCGCGGCTCCGTCGCCGTCACCAGCATCGTCGGCGCTGCGGCACTGCGCGCCGGGCTGACCGAGCCGATCGGATGCGTCACCGAGCACCCCGCGGTGCGTTCCGGGGCGCTGCCGCCCTACACCGACCTGGTGTTCGGCGGCCACGACATCGCCACGACGAGCCTGGTCAAGAGGGCCGAGGCGCTCGCCGTCGCCGGGGTCGTCCCCGCCCGGCTCGTCGATACGCTCCACCATGAACTGACGGCGGTGGACGAGGACATCCGCCCGCTGCCGCACGCCACCACCCAGGCCGACGCCGCCGCCGCGATGACCGCCGATATCGCGGAGTTCCGGCGCCGGCACGGGCTCGAGCGTGTGGTGGTGCTCAACGTCGCCTCGACCGAGGCGGCGCCCGAGCCGCATCCGGCACACGACAGCCTCGGCGCGCTCCGCGCGCAGTTGCAGACCCCGGATGCGGTACTGCCGGCGAGCTCGCTCGCCGCGTACGCCGCGTTCGAGGCCGGGTGCGCGTTCGTCGACTTCACGCCGTCGACCGGCGCCCGGCTGCCCGCGCTGCACGAGCTGGCCGTCGAGCGCGGCCTGCCGTACGGCGGCCACGACGGCAAGACCGGCGAGACGCTGCTCAAGTCGGTGCTGGCACCGATGTTCGCCATGCGGCACCTCCAGGTGCGCTCGTGGTCGGGCATCAACCTGCTGGGCGGCGGCGACGGGGCGACCCTCGCCGAGCCCGCCGCCAACGCCGCGAAGTCGGCGAGCAAGCAGCGGGTGCTCAGCGAGACGCTGGGGTACCAGCCCGACGGCCACACCCGGATCGAGTTCGTGCCGGACATCGGGGACTTCAAGACCGCGTGGGACCTGGTGACGTTCGCCGGGTTCCTGGGCACGCCGATGCGGATGGAGTTCACCTGGCACGGCTGCGACTCCGCGCTGGCCGCCCCGCTCGTGCTCGACCTGGCCAGGCTCGCCGCCGCGGCGCACCGGGCCGGGCGGAGCGGGCCGCTGACCGAGCTGGCCTTCTTCTTCAAGGACCCGCTCGGCGACGTCGACCACTCCCTCGCCGCGCAGTTCGTGGCCCTCGCCGAGTTCGCCAGGACCCTGGGATGAGGCCGAACTGGCGGGACCTCGCCGAACTGGTCCGGGCGCCGGCCGCACTCTCCGTCCCCGGTGACGTCGTCGCCGGCGCCGCCGCGGCGGGGCGGCTCGGCCCGCGCACGGCCGGGCTGGCGGGCTCCTCGGTCCTGCTGTACTGGGCGGGCATGGCCGCCAACGACTGGGCCGACCGCGAGCTCGACGCCGTCGAACGGCCCGAGCGCCCGATCCCGTCCGGCCGGATCACGCCGGGCACCGCGCTCGGTGTCGCCGCCGGGCTGACCGCCGCCGGGGTCGCCGTGGCCGGGCTCGCCGGCGGGCGCAAGGCGCTCGCGATCGCGGTGCCGCTGGCGGGCGCCGTCTGGGCGTACGATCTCAAACTCAAGAACACGCCGGCCGGCCCCGCGGCGATGGCGACCTGCCGGGCACTCGACGTGCTGCTCGGCGCCTCCGGCGGCCGGCTGCGCAAGGCGATGGCGCCGGCGGCGACGGTCTTCGCGCACACGTACACCGTGACCGCCCTCTCCCGGGCCGAGGTGCACGGCGCCTCGCCGGAGCTGCCGGCCGCCACTCTCGTCGGGACCGCCGTGGTGGCCGCCTCCGCCGCGGTGAGCCGCAACCGGGGCTGGCGGGCGCTGGTGCCGGCGGGGCTCGTCGCCTGGTACGCCCGCCGGTACGGCGAACCGCAGCTACGGGCGTTCGACAAGCCCAGCCCGGAGAACGTCCGCGCCTCCGTCGGCGCCGGCATCCTCAACCTGCCGACGCTGCAGGGCGCGCTCACCGCCCGGGCCGGGTCCCCGGTCGCCGGCGTCGCCGTGGCCGCGGCCGCTCCCCTGGCCCGGCAGCTCTCAAAGCGTCTGTCGCCGACATGAGCGGTCCGGAGCGAAGCGGAGGGGCCGCTCATCATGAGCACAGGGTGGAGCTCAGGCGGCCGGAGCGCAGCGGAGGACGCATGAGCGGTCCGGAGCGAAGCGGAGGGGCCGCTCATCATGAGCACAGGTCAAGGTCAGGCGGCCGGAGCGAAGCGGAGGACGCATGAGCGGGGGGCTTCGGTTCGGGTACGGGACCAACGGGTTCAGCAACCACCGGCTGGACGACGCCCTGGCCGTGATCGCCGGCCTCGGGTACACCGGGGTGGCCCTCACGCTGGACCACCACCACCTCGACCCGTTCGACGCGCAGCTGCACCGGCACGTGCGGGCCGTCGCCAACCGGCTCGCCGGCCTCGGCCTCGGCGTTGTCATCGAGACCGGCGCGCGGTTCCTGCTCGACCCGTGGCGCAAACACGCCCCGACGCTGCTCGACGACGAGCCCGACCTGCGGCTGGAGTTCCTGCGCCGGGCGGTGCGGATCGGGGCCGACCTCGGCGCCGAGGCGGTCAGCTTCTGGGCCGGGGTCAAGCCGGCCGCGCTGCCGCCGGAGGTGGCCTGGCGGCGGCTCGTGACCGGCTGCGCCGAGGTTCTCGCGGCCGCGGAGGGCGCGGAGATGATGCTCGGCTTCGAGCCGGAGCCGGGGATGCTGGTCGAGTCGATCGACGACTGGGAGCGGCTGCGGGCCGACCTCGGCGCGCCGGTCCGCTTCGGACTGACCCTCGACATCGGCCACTGTCAGTGCCTGGAGCCGATTCCCGTCGCCGACTGCGTGCGCCGGGTCGCCGGGCAGCTGGTCAACGTCCAGATCGACGACATGCGCCGCGGCGTGCACGAACACCTCGAGTTCGGCACCGGCGAGATCGACTTCCCGGCTGTCCTGCGCGCGCTGACCGAATCCGACTACGGCGGCCTCGTCGCCGTGGAACTCCCCCGCCACAGCCACGCCGCACCGAGCGTGGCCCGCGACTCGCTGGCGTTCCTGCGCGCCGCCGAGCAGCGGTCCCTGGACCGATTTCAGGAGGTGCCATGAGTCCCCAGCCCTTCTACGACGCGCTGGCCGCCGACCTCACCGACACGGTGTGGCTCGACACGGCGCTGGAGACCGTGTCCCGCCAGCCGTCCGCCATCGCCCGCCTCTTCCCCGCCGCCGGCCGGCAGTGCGGGCGCTGGGCGCTGACCCGCCTGCCCGGCTGGACCGTTGACGACGCCGCCCGTGTGCTGCTGCTGACCCACCTGCCGGCCGCCGGGCTCGCGGCCGAGCTGGAGCCGCTGTACCGGTTCGGTGACGCCGCCGAGAAGCGGGCCGTGCTGCGCGCCCTGCCGCTGCTGGACCTCGACGCGGCCGTCGTCACGCCGCTGCTGCTCGACGCCCTGCGGACCAACGACACCCGGCTCGTGGCCGCCGCCCTCGGTCCCGCCGCCCGGCACCTGCCCGACACCGCCTGGCGGCAGGGGGTGCTCAAGGCCGTGTTCATGGGCCTGCCGCTGGCCGACGTCGCCGACCTCGACGGGCGCGCCGACGGCGAGCTGGCGACGATGCTCGCCGGGCTCGTCGAGGAGCGCACCGCCGCCGGGCGCACCATGGCCGCCGACGCCACCGAACTGCTGCACCGCCTGCAGGAGAGGGTCTCGTAAATGCGCATCTTCGACCCCCACATCCACATGACGTCCCGCACCACCGACGACTACGAGCGAATGGCCGCCGCCGGGGTCCAGGCGCTCGTCGAGCCGGCGTTCTGGCTGGGCCAGCCGCGCACCAACGTGGGCTCGTTCACCGACTACTTCGACTCACTGGTCGGCTGGGAGCCGTTCCGGGCCAGCCAGTTCGGCATCCGCCACCACTGCACGATCGCGCTCAACCCGAAGGAGGCCAACGACCCGCGCTGCCGCGAGGTGCTCGGTGTCCTCCCGCGGTACCTGGAGAAGGACGGGGTCGTCGCGGTCGGCGAGATCGGCTACGACTCGATGACCCCCGAGGAGGACGAGGTGTTCGCCGCGCAGCTCGCCCTGGCGGTCGCCCACGACCTGCCGGCGCTGGTGCACACCCCGCACCGGGACAAGGCCCGCGGCACCGAGCGCACCCTCGACGTGGTCAAGGAGTCCGGCATCGACCCGGGCCGGGTCGCCGTCGACCACCTCAACGAGGTGACGGTCGGGAAGGTCGCCGGGAGCGGCTGCTGGATGGGGTTCTCCATCTACCCGGACACGAAGATGACCGCCGAACGGATGGTGGGGATTCTTCGCGAGTACGGCCTGGAGCGGATGCTCGTGAACTCCGCCGCCGACTGGGGACGTTCCGACCCGCTGCTCACACTGCGTACCGGCGAGGCCATGCTGGCGGCCGGGTTCTCCGCCGACGACGTCGACAAGGTGCTGTGGCGCAACCCGGTCGAGTTCTACGGCCAGTCGAAGCGCCTCGACCTGTCCGACGTCGAGGGCACGGAGGCGACGTTCGAGGGCAACTCGATCCTGCGCGGCGGCTCCTGATGCGGCTGCGGCACCCCGACGGCCAGGTCGTGCACCTGGCCTACGGGACCAATGTCCACCCCGCCGAGGACGTGGCCGGGATCATCGGCCAGCTCGACACCTACGCCGCCCGGATGCGTGACCGGCTCGGCGCCGACGTGCTCGGCCTGGGGCTGTGGCTGGGCGTCGACGTGGCCACCGAACTGGCCGGCGACCCGGCGCTGCGCCGGCGGCTGCGGCGGGAGCTCGACGTGCGCGGGCTGGAGGTGGTGACGCTCAACGGGTTCCCGTACCGCGCGTTCCACGCGCCGGTCGTGAAGCGGAAGGTGTACCTGCCGGACTGGGCCGAGCCGGCCCGCCTGCGGTACACCCTCGATCTGGCGCGCATCCTCGTCGACCTGCTGCCCGACGACGCGGCCCGGGGCTCGATCTCGACGCTCCCGCTGGGCTGGCGGGAGCCGTGGGACAGCGCCCACGTCGCCCGGGTGTGCCGCGCCCTCGACGCGCTCGCGGGCGGGCTGGCGGGGCTGGAGGCACTCACCGGTCGTACGATCCGGGTCGCCTTCGAACCGGAACCCGGCTGCGTCATCGAGAACACGATGCAGGCCACGGTCCATCTGTCCACTGTGGACCCGACGTGGCTCGGCGTCTGTGTCGACCTCGCGCACCTCGCGTGCGCGTGGGAGGACCCGGTCGCCGCCGTCCAGCGCCTCGCCCGCGCCGGGCTGCCGGTGGTGAAGATCCAGGTGTCCGCGGCGCTGGAGGTCGCCGACCCGGCCGCCGACGCCGCCGTCCTCGCCCACTACGTCGAGCCGAAGTTCATGCACCAGACGCGCTCGGCGGGCTGCCGGGCCTCCTTCGACGACCTCGACGAGGCCCTGGCGAGCGGCGCCGACGGGCCGTGGCGGGTGCACTACCACGTGCCGCTGCACGCCGAGCCCGAGCCGCCGCTGCGGGCCACCACCGGCGTGCTGCGGGCCGGCCTCGGCGCGCTGGTCGGCGGGCCGGTCGCCGTGTGCGACCACCTGGAGGTCGAGACGTACACCTGGGGCGTCCTCCCGCACTCGCAGCGCCCCGACAGCCCGGAGGCGCTCGCCGACGGGATGGCCGCCGAGCTCGCCTACGCCCGGGACACCCTGCAGGATCTCGGGCTGAAGACGTTGGAGTCACGATGAGCAAACCCCTCCTGGTCCTCGACGTCGTCGGGTTGACCCCGCGCCTGCTGCCGTACATGCCCCAGCTGTCGAAGGTCGGGCCGTGTGTTCCGCTGGAGCCCGTACTGCCGGCGGTGACGTGCTCGGTGCAGTCGACGTTCCTGACCGGCGAGATGCCGTCGGAGCACGGGATCGTCGGCAACGGCTGGTACTTCCGGGATCTCGGCGAGATCTTCCTGTGGCGGCAGCACAACGCGCTGGTGGGCGGCGACAAGCTGTGGCACGCCGCGCGCCGGGCGCAGCCCGGGTACACGGTGGCCAACGTCTGCTGGTGGTACGCGATGGGCGCCGACGTCGACTGGACCGTCACGCCCCGGCCGATCTACTACGCCGACGGCCGCAAGGAGCCCGACTGCTACACCTACCCCCCGTCGCTGCACGACGAGCTGACCCACAGGCTCGGCGAGTTTCCGCTGTTCACGTACTGGGGGCCGGGCGCCGGGCTGCCGTCGTCGGAGTGGATCGCCAAGGCCGCGCAGCAGATCATGGCCGACAAGTCGCCCGACCTCACGCTCGTCTACCTGCCGCACCTCGACTACGACCTGCAGCGCTTCGGCCCGTCGTCACGCCAGGCGGCCGACGCCGCGGCCGCCCTCGACGGGGTGATCGCGCCGCTGCTCGACGCCGCCCGTTCCAGGGGTGCGACGATCGTCGCGCTGTCGGAGTACGGCATCACCGACGCCCGCCGCCCCGTCGACGTCAACCGCCTGCTGCGCTCGGAGGGCCTGCTCAACGTCTACACGCAGGACGGCATGGAGTACCTCGACCCGTGGACGTCCCGCGCGTTCGCCGTCGCCGACCACCAGGTGGCGCACGTCTACGTCCGCGACGAGGCCGACCTGCCGGCGGTGCAGAAGCTGTGCGCCGGCCTGTCCGGCGTCGGCGAGGTCCTCGACGAGGCCGGGAAGCAGCGGTACGGCCTGAACCACGACCGCGCCGGGGACCTCGTCCTGCTCGCCGAGCCCGACGCCTGGTTCACCTACTACTACTGGCTCGACGACGCCCGACGCCCCGACTTCGCGCAACTGGTAGAGATCCACCGCAAGCCCGGCTACGACCCGGCCGAGCTGTTCTTCGACCCGGTGAACCCGGGCGCGGCCAAGGCGCGGGCCGGGCTGGCGCTGGCCCGCAAGAAGCTCGGCATGCGGTACCTCATGAGCGTCGTCGGCCTCGACGCCGGGGCGAAGGCGGTGCGCGGCTCGCACGGTCTCCTGCCGTCCGCTGTGGAGGACGGCCCGGTGTGGCTGTGCGACGATCCGCAGCTCGAGCTGGAGTCGGTGAAGGCCACGGACGTCAAGGCGTTGCTGCTCCACCTGGCCGGCCTGCAACCCCGTTCGCGTTGATGCCGCCCGGGGCCACGCGCCAGGTGTAGGCGGTGAACGGGCCGGTCAGCTCGACGTCGGCGCCGCGCGGAGGACACGGCTCAACAGCCGGACCGGTCATGCCGGTTCGCGGGACCGGACCCAGGCCGCGATCTGGGTGCGCGACTCGAGGTTGAGCTTGCTCAGGATGTTGGAGACGTGGACGGCGGCGGTGCGCGGGGAGATGTACAGGCGGCGCGCCAGCTCCGCGTTGGTGAGGCCCTCGGCCAGCAGCGTGGCGACCTCCCGCTCGCGCGGGGTCAGGGCCTGGTCGCCGGCGCCGGCCGGGGCTGGAGCGGCCAGGCCCAGCCGGCCGCGCAGCGCCGTCAGCTCGGCCACCCGCCAGCCGGCCCAGCGGGCCAGCAGCGGCTCGGCGGCACGGACGTGCTCGCGGGCCTCCTCCAGATGGCCGGCCGCGAGCAGGCACCGGGCGGCGCCGAGGTGGCCGCTGCCGCGCTGTGCCGGCAGGAGCATCGACGGCTCGGCGACCGCCGCGCGGTACAGCCGCAGCGCCTCGCTGTGGTCGCCGGAGGCCTCGGCGAGCTGCCCGTCGGCCAGCCAGCGCCACGCGTCGTCGAACAGCGGGTCGTCGATGGCCTCCGCGACCGGCCGCAACTCGTCGACGGTGAGGCCCGCGGCGAGGCCGGCGGAGATGAGGTCGTGGGCGAAGTCGCGGCCGGTGACACCGACGGCGCCGACCGCGTCGAGGACCGTGCGCAGGTGCCCGCGGGCCTGGTCGGGCCGGCCGAGCTTGCACGCGAGATGGAACTGCAGGCCGGGCACCGAGACCTGGGTGAGCATCGTGTAGACGTCGGAGGACTGCTCGACGAGGCCGCGGACGACGGTCTCGGCCTTGTCCAGCTCACCCGACTCCAGCAGCAGCCCGGCGAAGAACACGCCGTGGTAGTCGCTGCCGTTGCGGGTGCGCAGCAGGCCCCGGTCCCGCCGGCGCGCGGACTCCAGCTCGGCGAGGGCCGCGCCGAGGTTGCCCTCCTGGACCGCGAGGCGGGCCCGGCCCTGGAAGTACGCGGCGCCGGCGAGCGACTCGAAGCCGGCCCGCTCGGCGAAGGTCCGCATCCGCTCCAGCGCCGCCGCCCAGTCGGCCGGGCCGCCGGGCAGGAGGTTGTACAGGTTGTTGAGCGCGCGGGCGGCCAGCAGCCACTCGCCGGCCTGCTCCGCCTCCTGGGCCGCCTCGTTGAGCAGCTTGATCCCGTCGTCGACGCCGGCGGCCACGTTGACCAGCGCGGAGCCCTTCTCCAGCTTGCCGGCCACCCACACCGCGGGCAGGCCGAGCTTCTCGCCGAGCGCGATGGCCTTGTCGGCCCACGCGACGGCCTGCTCGGTGTCGTCGTGGAGCATGTACGCCTGGGCGATCGCCGCGAACGCATGCGCCTTCGCCGGAACGTCGCCGAGCGGCTCGATCTCGGCGCGCAGCGCAGCGACGCGCTGCTGCATGCTGCCGCTGCTGCCGACCTCCCAGCTGAGCCGGAGCAGCAGCCGCAGCGCGTCGGCACGCTCCTCGCGGGTGGCGGCGGTGTCGAACCAGCGGCGGCCGAGCTCCTGCGCGTCGTCGAGAAGGCCGGCCAGCCAGGCGGCGCGAGCGCCTTGGGAGAGCAGCTCGACGTCGTCGGGCAGCTCGTCGAGGCCCATCTCGGCGAGCTGCAACGCCTGATACGGCGAGCCCATCCTGAGGTAGACGTGCATGCCGCGGCGGGCCGCCTCCACCATGTCGAGATATCGACCGGCGCCCCTGGCGTGGTGCGCCACCAGCGCGTAGTCCCTGCTGCCGGTGGAGAGCAGCGTCTCCAGGGCCAGCTCGTGGAGGCGGCGGCGCTGCCGGCCGAGCATCTCGTCGACGAGGGCCTCGCGGGTCAGGGCGTGCCGGAAGCTGAACTCGTCGTCGCCGGTCTCCACCATGAGGCCCCGGCGCACGAGGTCACGCAGGGCGTCGATCAGCTCGTTCTCATCGTGGCCGGTCACCGCCGCGAGCAGGTCGAAGGGGACCTTGCGGCCGAGGACGGCGGCAGCCTCGACGATGCGCAGCTCCCCGGTGTCGAGGTCGTCGAGCTGGCGGCGCAGCGCCTCCGCGACGTTCCACGGCAGCGGCCGGTCGCAGAGCGTGTCGAGGTTGGCCTCGCCGTTGGCCTTGAGCAGCTCTTCCAGGAAGAACGGGTTGCCACCGGTGCGGTTGTGCAGCGACAGCGCCGTCCGGTAGGTCGGCGGGCGGCCGGTCGCCGACTTCAGGAACATCGACGTGTCGGCCAGGCTGAGCCGCTCCAGGCGCACGTTGGTCACCGTATACCGCCGCTCGAGCCGGGTCAGCAGGTCGGCGAGCGGGTGCCGCCGGGTGACCTCGTCGGGACGATACGTGCCGACGAGCAGGCGGCCACCGCCCAGGTCGGCGATCCGCTCGAACAGCGCCACGCTCTCCGAGTCGGCCCAGTGCAGGTCCTCGAAGACGACGATCGACGGGCCGGGCGTCGTCAGCAGCCGCACGATCTCCAGACCCGCCTGGATGCGGTCGATCATCGACCGGGACGCGTCGGTGACGGTGCGCAGCAGTTCCGGGTCGAGGCCGCCGGAGCGGTGACAGCTGTCGATGGCGTCGAGCAGCACCTCGAACGGCCGGCTGAGCGTGCCGGGATCGGCCTGGCCGTCGAGGACCGGGAGCGTGTCGGGAAGTCCCGCGATCAGCTCCTGGACCAGCCGGCTCTTGCCGATGCCCGGCTCGCCGCCGAGCATGGCGATGGACGGCTCGGACCCGTCGACGAGCCGGCGCAGTCTGCGCAGTTCGTCGTCGCGGCCGACCATCACCTGGCTCATTCCGCTACGGCTGGCCCGCACGCCACCAGCCTACCGGCGGGAGGCCGGTGTACTGGCTGTGACGGTCGCGACCTGCGCCACCAGGGCCGGCGCTCGTCGCCCGCGGCACGCCGGGCGCGGGTCTCGAGGCCGAGCAGGCCCTGCTGGCGGTGCTGCAGCTGGCTGTACAGGAAGGCCGGGTGCATCATCGTGAACTCCCTCGTCGGTGGTGTCTCCAATACTCGCGAAGTAAGGAGTCGTTGCCATCAGCACCTGTTACGTATCTTGGGCCCGGCGGCCATCTAGTCATGCCGCCGCGGGTCTAGCCCCGCAGACAAGACAGCCCCGGTGCGGCGGGCGCGACCACCTGGAGGGGCGGTGTCCGCGCCCGCGCACCGGGGCTGTGATCCCCCGTGTTGCGGTTGCTGCGGTGTTGCGGGTGTTGTTACGGTCAGATCCGATCGGTCCGGGTCGGGCCGGCCCATGCCGCGGGCGCCACGCCCTGTCAGGCGGGCAGGCCCGTGCGGCGGGCTCGACGGCGCAGCCGCACGTGGCTTGACCAGTGCCTGGCCTCGTCGAGCAGGTGCAGCTGCCGCTGACGGACCAGCTCGTTGAGGATGACCGGGTGGTTGACGTTCATCTCGGGGCTCCTCTCAACCTTGTGGAACCATCCTCGCCCCGTAAGGCCCGCTATCCATCGGTACCTCTTACGTATTCGCGAAACGGGGGACATACGTAGTCGGGGAGCCGGGCGTCTACGTATGTCTAGACGCGCCTGATCAGTCGCGCCGGTCGCGCTTCATGAGGCGGTGGCGCTGCCAGACGAGCAGCGCGAGGACGGCGACGACCACGGCCACCCAGCACAGTTTGCCGATCATCGGCAGAGCCTACGACCAACTCGGGACGTGCCGCGGGGCGCGTGCCACCGGCAGGCCACGGCGCTCGGCCGACCGGGCGAGCGCCACCGCGTCGGCGACCGCCGCGCAGCCGGAGTCGTTGTTGCAGTAGACGTACGAGGTGTGCCGCGGGAACGCCTCCGCGAGACGGGCGGTCCACGTGTCGAGGGCGGCGCGGCCGTAACGGGGCCGGGGACTGGCACGGCCCTCATGGAGGCGCAGGTAGCCCCAGTCGGCCGTGCGCCACAGCGGGGTGACCGGGCGGCCCTTGCGATCGGCCCAGCACAGCGCGGCGTTGTGGGATCGGAGCACCTGCCGCACCTCGCCGATCCACCACGACTCGTGTCGCGGCTCGACGGCCACCCGCGTGTCCCGGGGGAAGGCGGCGAGCGTGGCGTCCAGCGCCTCCGGGTCGGCCCGCAGGTTCGGCGGCAGCTGCAACAGGACCGGCCCGAGCTTGCCGCCGAGCGCGGCGGCCCGGTCCATGAGCCGCTCGACGGGCTCCCTCGGTTCGCGCAGCCGCTTCACGTGCGTCAGGAACCGGCTGGCCTTCACCGCGACGGTGAAGTCGGGGGGTGTTCGGTCGCGCCAGTCCTCGAACGTCGAACGCTCCGGCAGCCGGTAGAAGGCGTTGTTGACCTCCACGGTGGCGAACCGCGCCGCGTAGTGTTCCAGCCACGCCCGCTGCGGCACGTCCCGCGGGTAGAACCGCCCCCGCCAGTCCTTGTACTGCCACCCGGACGTGCCGACGAGCATCATGTACTGCGGAATTCCCGCCGGCGGGTGGCGCTAACCCGCCGGGCAGGGACCGAGCGGGCTCAGGTCGATCGACTCCGTCGTCGGCGCCACGTGCAGGCCGGGTTGCGGGCCGCCCGGCAGCGTGTAGAGCACCGGGCCCACCGTCACCACGCCCAGGCCGTGGCGCGGGTTGGGCATCGGCGGCAGGGCGTGCCACGAGCCGGTGGCCGGGTCGAACGCCTCCACCTCGGGAAACGTGTGCTGTCCCTCGCCGCCCACGGCCACCACCCAGCCATGGCAGGTGGCCGCGGCGGCCAGCCCGCCGCGCGCCGTCGGCAGGTCGGGCCGCTTCGTCCAGGTGCCGGTCGCCGGGTCGTACGACTCCACCGCGGCGAGGTTGCCGCCCGCCGCGGTCCGGCCGGCGACCGTCCAGAGCAGGCCGCCCGCCGCAGCGCCGCCGAGGTGTTCGCGCTTCGTCGGCGGGCCGGGCGCGGTGCGCCAGGTGCCGGCACGGGTGTCGTAGACGAGCATCGTCCCCGCGAGCGTGTCCTTGCCGGGGCCGATGCCGGCGGCGACGTAGACGAGCGGTCCGATGGCGGCGGCAGCGCCGGCCGCGCGCCCCTCCGGCAGGTCCGCGACGGACTGCCAGCGGGCGTCGGACGGGCCGAGGCGGAAGGCGGCGGCGCTCGGGCTGCCGTCGGCGAGGTAGCCGCCGAAGACGTAGACGGTGCCGTCGACGGCGGCCGCCATGGCGTGGTTGACGCCGAGCGGCAGCGGCGGCCCGGCGGACCAGGCCGAGGTGGCCGTGTCGAAGATCTCGACGGTGGTGAGGGTGCCGCCGTCGGCCTGGTAACCGCCGGCGACCACGACGCGGGTCCCGGTGACCGCGACGGCGACCTCGGTGCGGGACGAAGGGGCGTCCGGCAGGCGGTTCCACGTCACACCCGGCAACGGCGATGTATCAGGAGCCGGTGGGGCGGGCTCTCGTTCGGTGGAACAGGCAGCGGAGCAGCCCATGACCCCGAGGAGCAGCGCGGCCGTGAACAGCCGGGAACGCATGCCGACCAGTCTTTCAGGGACCACGACAAGGTTCAATGGATCCCAGCATGCCTCGGATAGACGACATATCTGGCGGACAAAAGCGGAGAATTGGCCGATATCGGGCTACGGAGCGCGTCCGAGGAATCGCTCAGTGTGATGACGGGACAACGCATCAGGCACGTTCCCGATATTCTGTGCGTTCGATGTGGGACCGGAGGGGGGCCGCCCATATGGGCAGGAAAGGTGACGGATCGGTCCGCGCGCAACTACGTTGCGCATGGTAACCGTGGCCGCACACAGAGATACGCCGGGGCATCCGGTCGCGACCGAGGCCGTGCTGCACCTGCACCGCGCCGCAAACGCGGTGCGGCAGCACGTCGAGCAGGTAGTGCTCCGCCCCCGCCAGCTCACCTGGACCGGGTTCGTGGTGCTGCGCACCGTGTGGGCGGCCCGGCGGATGGAGACCAGACACGTCGCTGAGCACGCCGGCATCTCCAAGGCCACCCTGACCGGCGTGGTCGACACACTCTCGGGCCGCGGCCTGGTGCGCCGCGACCACCACCCCGACGACGGACGGCTCGTCGTGCTACAGCTCACGCGCAAGGGCCAGCGACTGGTCCGTGAGCTGCTGCCTGAGTCGCAGACGGCCGAGGCGTTCGCGTTGTCGTACCTCGAGCCGGCTCAGCTCGCACTCATGACCGCGGCGCTGCGCGGGCTGATCGAACACCTCGAGCGAGCGCGCTGAATTTCGGCAATGTCGGAATCGCCCGGACGGGCCGACCGCCGTCATCACGGCGCCGGTCGCTCGTTGCACCGAATATCGCCGCTGGTGTGACCTCCGGCGCGGACGATCGCCGCCGGCTGGACTACTGTCGGGGCCGCATGCACCTGCTGCTGCCCCCCACAATTGTGTCCGAACAGGCACAATGGCTGCATCCAGGGCGGTCTTTTCATCTGCCGATGAAGGGGCCAGACTGCACTTGAACTGTATCCGCAAGACGTGACGAAGACCGTGGAAGGACCCCGATGACCGAGGCGGGCCACAACGACGGAGCCGGCGAGTCCGGCACGCCGGACCTGCCACTGCGCGCTGCCGCCCCGGCACGTCGCTCGGTCGTCGGCGACCTCACCCACAACGATCCCGTCCGCATCGACGACTACCGGCTGCTCGGCCAACTCGGCGTCGGCGGCATGGGCACGGTCTACCTGGCCCAGGCGCCCGACGGCTCGCGGGTCGCGGTCAAGCTCGTCCACGCGCACCTGGCCCGCGACCCGCGGTTCCGCACCCGGTTCGCCGGCGAGGTCCGCGCCGCCCAGCGGGTCCCCGGCTTCTGCACCGCCCGGGTGCTCGACTCCGGCGTCCATGAAGAGCGGCCGTATCTCGTCACCGAATACCTCGAAGGCATCCCGCTGTCCCGGCTGGTCACCGACGACGGCCCGCTCGACCCGGCGATGCTGCACAGCGTCGCGCTCGGCGTCGCGGCCGCGCTCGCGGCGATCCACAACGTCGGGCTGGTCCACCGCGACCTCAAGCCGAGCAACCTCATGGTGACGCTCGGTGGTGTCCGGGTCATCGACTTCGGCATCGCCCGTGCGCTCGACGCGGCCAGCGACATCACCGGCACCGGCAACATCGTCGGCAGCCTCGGCTGGGCCTCGCCCGAGCAGCTGCGCGCCGAGGAGCCGACGGCGGCGATGGACATCTTCGGCTGGGGTTGCCTGGTCGCGTTCGCGGCCACGGGCCGGCACCCGTTCGGCGGCGAGGAGGCGGCCGCCCGGGCGTGGAAGATCCTGGAGGGCGAGCCCGACCTCAGCGGCATCCCCGACCCGGTCCGCGGCCTGGTCGCCGCCGCGCTGGCCCGCGACCCCGCCGACCGTCCCGACGCCCGGCAGCTGCTCCTGGGCCTCGCGATCGACGACCTCGACGCCGCCGCGACGGAGCCCGTTCAGCGGCGCTGGCTGCGGGGCACGTCGCAGATGTCGCGGCGCCGGGTGACGTCGATGGCGATCGCGGTGCCGATGGCCCTCGCCCTGGTCTTCGCGGCGGCCGAGACGACGTCCGAGCTGATGGGCGGCAACCCCGGCTCCGGCACCCACCGCGGCAGCACCAACGGCGACGAGGTCACCAGCAACCTGTCACCGCAGCCCCAGCCGCAGGTCACCGGCGGCGGTCCCGGCCAGCGCCCCAACCCGGGTGCGTCCCACACCATGATCGGCAACCCGACCAACGGCGCGCAGGAGCCGGTCCCGGCCGGCTCGGGCCCGATCACCGCGACAACTGTCGTCGTGACCACAACAACCACGACGGCCCCGGTGGGGTCGAAGAGCCCGACGCTCCAGCCGACGCCCACCGACACCACGCCGACCCCGACCGGTTCCCCGACGGCGGACCCGGGCGGCGAAGTCCCGCTCAGCTGACGCGCTCGGCGAGCGCCGGCTCGCCGGCACCGGCGCTCCGGCCGGGCCGTGACTCATGAACCGTCCGGACCGGTGATCCCCGGCGGCGGCTGTGCTTCAGAGGACGTGTTCGACGTACCGCTCGATGGTTTCCTTCAGGACCTCGCCGCCCGGGCGGGACCAGACGTCCTCGTGGAAGACCTCGACCTCGATCGGGCCCGTGTAGCCCGTCGCGTCGACCGCCTCGCGGAACCTCCGCAGCTCCACGCAGCCCGTCCCGGGCAGGCCACGGCCGAGCAGCACGCCCTCGGGCAGCGGGGTGATCCAGTCGGCGACCTGGAAGCACGCTATCCGGCCCGCCGCACCTGCCCGGGCCAGTTGCGCCCAGACCTGATCGTCCCACCACAGGTGGTACGTGTCGACGCACACACCGACGGCGGAGGACGGGTACGGCTCGGCGAGGTCGAGCGCCTGGCCCAGCGTGGCGACGACACACCGGTCGGCGGCGAACATCGGGTGCAGCGGCTCGATCGCCAGCCGCACCCCGGCCGACTGCGCGTGCGGCACCAGACGGCCCACCGCGTCACCGACGGCCCGGCGCGCGCCGTCGACGTCCCGGCTGCCCTCCGGCAGGCCGCCGCTGACCAGCACGAGGACCGGAGCGCCGAGCTCCGCGGCCTCGTCGATCGCCCGGCGGTTGTCGTCGAACCAGTCCGGGGCGTTGAAGAACCCGCCCCGGCACAGGGAGGTGACCTCGAGCCCGGCAGCGCGGGCGAGGATGGCGGTCCGCGCGACGCCGAGCTCGGCGACCTGGTCGCGCCACAGGCCGATGCCGGGCACGCCGAGCTCGGCGCAGCCGGCGATCGTCGCCTCCATCGGCCACCGTTTGGTGGTGGCCTGGTTCAGGGAGAAGCGGTCGAGGCTCACAGGTCGAGCGCCGGGATCTCGATGCGGCGGCCCTCGCGGGCGGACCGCAGGCCGAGCTCGGCGAGCTGCACGCCGCGGGCCCCGGCGGCGAAGTCCCACGGGAAGTCGGCACCGTCGCGGACGTGCCGCAGGAACGCTTCCCACTGCACCTTGAAGCCGTTGTCGTAGACCTCGTTGTCGGGCACGAGCTGCCACTGGTCGCGGAACCGCTCGGTGGCCGGCAGGTCGGGGTTCCACACCGGCTTCGGGGTCGAGCCGCGGTGCTGGACGCGGCACTCGCGCAGGCCGGCGACGGCGCTGCCGTGCGTGCCGTCGACCTGGAACTCGACGAGCTCGTCGCGGTACACGCGGACGGTCCACGAGGAGTTGATCTGCGCGACGGCGCCGCCCTCGAGCTCGAACACGCCGTAGGCGGCGTCGTCGGCGGTCGCCTCGTACGTGGCGCCCTGCTCGTCGACCCGGGTCGGGATGTGGGTGGCGATCGTGGCCTGGACCGTGCGGACCGGCGCGAAGATCTGCTCCAGCACGTAGTGCCAGTGCGGGAACATGTCGACGACGATCCCGCCGCCGTCCGCGGCGCGGTAGTTCCACGACGGGCGCTGCGCGGCCTGCCAGTCGCCCTCGAACACCCAGTACCCGAACTCGCCGCGCACGGACAGGATGCGGCCGAAGAAGCCGCCGTCGACGAGCCGCTTGAGCTTGCGCAGGCCGGGCAGGAACAGTTTGTCCTGCACCACGCCGTGCTTGACCCCGGCCGCACGGGCGGCACGGCACAGGTCGACGGCGGCGGCGGTGTCCTCGGCCAGCGGCTTCTCGGTGTAGATGTGCTTGCCGGCCTCGATCGCCGCGCGGATCGCCTTCTCCCGCTGCCGGGTCACCTGCGCGTCGAAGTAGATCTGCACGTCGGGGCGGGCCAGCGCGGCGGAGAGGTCGGTCGTCCAGTCGGTCAGGCCGTGCCGAGCGGCGATCTCCTCCAGCTTGGCCTCGCTGCGGCCGACGAGGACGGGCTCGGGCCACAGCCGCGAGCCGTCACGCAGCGGCAGGCCGCCCTCCTCCCGGATGGCGAGCAGGGAGCGGACGAGATGCTGGCGGTAGCCCATGCGGCCGGTGACACCGTTGAGGACGATGCCGACCGGAATGCGGTGCGACAAGGCGGCTCCTAAGCGAGGTGGTATGTGTCGAGCAGGCCGCACATGCCGTGCCGGCCGTGTTCGCTGGCTTCGGGCAGCACCTCGATGCCGCCGTTCACCAGGTGGCTGTGGTCGCCCTCGGCGAGGGCGTCGATCTGGCGGCCGGTCTCCTCGGCGACGCGGAGTGCCCCGTCCCGCCACCGTTTGCGCCACTCCGGCAGCTTCGGCGCGACCAGGCGCGCCGCGGCGGCGTGGAACTCGGCGAGCGCCGCCGGGCCGCCGTCGCGCAGCGCCAGGAAGCCGGTGACCGCGAGGTCCCGCCGGGCGAACGCGGGTGCGAGGCCGGTGCCCGGCGCTCCGCCGGAAGGCAGGGTGGCGGCCGCCCGGTACGCCTCGGGGTCGGCGAGCACCGAGGGCGGGAAGGTCAGCACGGCGTCACCCGCCTCGGGCAGGCCGCTGTTCTGCATGAGGACGACGATCTGCAGGCCGCCCTCGTTGACGAGCCGGTGGATCGTGCCGGGCGGGAACCACGCGACGGTGCCGGGCCGCAGCGGCGTCTCCGCGTAGCCCGAGCTTGCCAGGGTCTGCACGCGGCCCTGTCCGGCGACCACGACGTAGCTCTCGGAGCACGTCAGGTGCATGTGCGGTGTACCGCCGTGCAGCCCGTCGGGCGCCGTGGTGTCGTACACCGACAGTTTCGAAACCCCGACGGCGCCGGGCAATTGTGCGCGCATGTCCCCTCCGTGCGACAGGAAAACGCTTTCCTGAGGCTAGCCGGTACGCTGAGCACGGGTCAATGGAAGGGAGCCAGAGGATGGCGACGCTCGCCGATGTCGCCCGCCGCGCGGGTGTGTCACCGGCCACCGCTTCACGGATCATCAGCGGCAGCACCAAGCTGGTGACCGAGGAGTTGCGGGCCCGGGTGCTCCGGGCCGTCGACGAGCTGCAGTACGTGCCGAACGCCCACGCCCAGCTGCTGGCACGCGCCCAGCGCACGGCCGTCGGGGTCATCGTGCACGACGTCTCCGACCCGTACTTCGCCGAGATCACCCGCGGCCTGCAGCAGGTGGCCACGGCGAACGGCCGGCTGGTCATCATCTGCAACAGCTACCGGGATCCGGCCCGCGAGCTGGAATACGTCGAGCTGCTGCGGGCCCAGCAGGTCGCCGCCATCGTGCTGGCCGGCTCCGGCTACCACGACCCGGCGTTCACGAAGGCGTTGAAGGGCAAGCTCGCCGCTTACACCCGCACCGGTGGCCGGGTCAGCGTGATCGGCCGGCACGAGCTGCCCGGCGACGCGGTCATGCCGGCCAACGAGGAGGGCGGCTACCTGGCCGGCGTCGAGGTCTTCGGCTCGGGGCACCGCAAGGTCGGGGTCATCGCCGGGCCGAAGGTGCTCACCACGACCACCGACCGGCTCGCGGGCCTGCGCCGGGCCGCCCGCTCGCACAGCCGCACCCTGCCGGCGAAGCGGGTCGTCTACGCCGCCTTCGACCGCGACGGCGGCGCCGCGGCGACCGCACAACTGCTCGCCGAGACCCCCGACCTGACCGCGATCGTCGCCCTCAACGACTCGATGGCCGTCGGCGCGCTCAGTGTCCTGCGGGAGCGCGGGATCGCGGTGCCGGAGCAGGTGAGCATCGTCGGCTTCGACGACATGCCGATCGCCCGCGACGTCACCCCGGCGCTGACCACGGTCCGCCTGCCGCTGACCGACATGGGCGCCCGCGCGATGGCCCTGGCCCTCGACGACACCGAGGGAGCGCCCCGCATCGAGCCAGCGGCGGTGACGCTGGTCCGGCGGGCGAGCACTCAGCCGTTGACCTCCTGATAGCCGGGCAGGTCGGCGCGGACGGCGGCACCCGAGCGGACCGCCGCCGCGATGTCGGCCGTGGCGGCGAGCGCCGCACGGAAGAGCAGCGAGCCGAGGCTGATCCGCGCGACGCCGAGCCCGGCCAGGTCAGCGGTGGAGAGCCCGCCCGGCACGTAGAGGACGTTGAGCGGCAGGGGCACCGCGGCCACGACCGCCGCGATGTCGGCCGGCGCGGTGAGCCCCGGCACGAAGACCCCGTCGGCACCGGCGTCGGCGTAGTGCCGGAGCCGGCGCAGCGTCTCGGCCAGATCGCCGGTGCGCAGCCAGTGCGTGTCGGTGCGGGCGTTGACGAACAGGTCCGGCACCTCGCGCTTCACGTCCCGGATCAGCCGGGCGTGCGCGGCGGCGTCACCCATCCCGTCCTCCACGTTGACGCCCGCGCCGCCCACGGCGGCCACGGTGACGGCCAGGTCGACCGAGCCGCGCTCGAGGTCCGCGGAGACGAGACAGCCGAGCCTTTCCAGGCGGTGGACGAGCCGCACCGTGTCGGGGCCCGAGAGGTCCTCGCCGTCGGGCAGGCCGTTGCTCGCGGCGACGCCGAGGCTGGTGGTGCCGACGGCGGCGAAGCCGGCCCGTACCGACACCTTCGCCGAGGCGACGTCCCACACGTTCGGCAGGATCAGCGGGTCGCCGGGGCGGTGCAGGGCGGCGAAGGGGGTCATCGCAGCACTCCTTCCACGAGGGCGAGGGCGTGCGCCCGGCCGGGGCAGGCGCGCGGGCCGGCGCCGAACGGATCGGCGGCCAGGCTCAGCCGGACCACCTCGCCCGCCGCGACCGGCACTCCGGCCACCGTCGCCGCCGCCAGCGCCTGACGCCGGGTCGCGACGACCGGCGGGGCGTCGCGCAGGACGTCGGCGACGGGCCTGGTGCGGGCCCGCTCAATCAGCGTCGCGGTCGCATCGCACGCCTGCACCAGCAGGCCGATACGCGCCGCGGTGGGCTCGTCGTGCGCGCCGCCGAACGCGGCCACGAGCCGCTCGACGGCACCGTCGGCGGGCTCCTCGTCGCCGGTGCCGGGCTGGTAGGCGGCCGCGACGGTCCGCACGTCGTCCACAATGGACGGAGGCGCGCCGAGCACGGCGGCGAGCGTGGCCACCGGGTGGGCGGGCGGCGCGGCCGCCAGGTCCGCCGGGTCGATCCCGGCGAGCAGCCCCTCGACGAGCGCACGGCGCCGGGCGTGGACCGCGCCGGTGCTGAACCGGCTCACGGTCGCCCGCAGCCAGGCGATCCCGGTGTCGCCGGACGGCACGGGCGGGACGGCGAACGACGGGTCGGCGAGCACGGCCCGTACGACCCCTGGATCGGTGATCTCGTTCATGTCTTCCACGCTAGGAGCGCGATCGTTCGGTACCGGCCGAACCGTCGTTCCCGCAGGATGGAGTCATGAGCACCACGGCATCGGACCTGGCCGGACTCGCCACCCTGCTCGCCGACGAGACGCGGGCCGCCATGTGCCTCGCCCTGCTCGACGGGCGCGCGTGGACGGCGGGCGAGCTCGCCGCGCACGCCGGGGTCGCCCGCTCGACCGCCACCGAGCACCTGCACCGGCTGATCGACGGCGGGCTGCTCGCCGAGGAGCGCCAGGGGCGGCACCGGTACGTGCGGCTGGCCGACGCGTCGGTGGCGCACCTGCTGGAGGACCTCTCGGCCCGGCTGCGCCCGTCGGCGGCGCCGCCCCGCGGCCTGCGCGCGGCCACCGCGGCAGAGGCCCTACGGCGCGGCCGGACCTGCTACGACCACCTCGCCGGCCGCCTCGGCGTCGCCGTCACCGACGCGATGACCGCCGCCGGGCTGATCGACCAGCACCGCGGGTTCGCCGTCACCGAGGCGGGCATGGCGTGGCTGACCGGGCCGGCCGGCCTCGACCCGGCCGCCTTCGCGCAGACGAAACGGCCGATCGCCCGCGGCTGCCTGGACTGGACCGAGCGGCGCCCGCATCTCGCGGGAGTGGCCGGGGCGCGGCTGTGCGAACGGTTCATAACACTCGGCTGGGTCGTCCGGATCGGCACCGGGCGTGCGGTGCGGGTCTCCCCCGCCGGGCAGCGCGGCCTGCACGACCTGCTGGGCATCGCGGCCGTCGATTGAATTTCGGCGCGGATGGGTAGACAGCGCTCACTTCATCCCCTCAGGAGGCTGTCGTGTTCGCCGTCATCGCCGTGATGCTGTTCGCCGTCGCACTGCTGATGGACCTCTTCGGCGCGAGTGCCGGACCGGTCTTCGACGTCCCGACCCTGACGCTGGCCGGGTTCCTCTGTGTCGCCCTGCACCTCGCCGGTGCCGGCACCTGGCACACCCGCTGGGGCAGCCGGCGCCGGCGCCGGTAGACACTGGGTCGCATGGCTGTTCGCATCGAGCGCGCCGGGCCGGTCTGGACGATCGTCCTCGACCGGCCCGAGACGCGCAACGCCGTCGACCGGGCGACCGCCGAGGCCCTGGCCGCCGCGTTCCGCGCGTTCGACACCGACGACGAGGCGTCGGTCGCCGTGCTCTGGGGCGCCGGCGGCACGTTCTGCTCCGGGGCCGACCTCAAAGCGGTCGCGGCCGGTGCCGGCAACCGGGTCGAGCCGGACGGCGACGGGCCGCTCGGCCCGACCCGCATGCGTCTGGGCAAGCCGGTCGTCGCCGCCGTCGCCGGCCATGCCGTCGCGGGCGGCCTGGAGCTCGCGATCTGGTGCGACCTGCGGGTCGTCGAGGAGGACGCGGTCTTCGGGGTTTTCTGCCGGCGCTGGGGTGTCCCGCTGATCGACGGCGGCACGGTACGGCTGCCGCAGCTCGTCGGCGTCAGCCGCGCCCTCGATCTGATCCTCACCGGCCGCCCCGTCGACGCCGCCGAGGCGCACCGGATCGGCCTCGCCGACCGGGTGGTCCCCACTGGCACCGCGCGGGCCGCGGCCGAGGAGCTGGCCGCGCGGCTCGCCGCCCTGCCGCAGGCCTGCCTGCGCAACGACCGGCGGTCGGTCTACGAGGCGCTGGGCGAGCCGCTCGAGACGGCACTGGCGATCGAGCACCGCCACGGGGTGGCGTCCCTGGCCGCTGGTGCCCGCGCCGGAGCCGCCCGGTTCGCCACCGGCGAGGGCCGCCACGGTGCGCCGCTAGATTAAGAGCGTGGAAGTACCGAACCGGCACGACGTCGAGGCGGCCGCGCGGCGGATCGACGGCTACATCCGGCACACCCCGTCGTATGAGGTGTCCCCCGGCCTGTGGTTCAAGCTGGAGCTGCTGCAGCACAGCGGATCGTTCAAGGCGCGCGGCGCGTTCAACCGCATCCTGTCCGCCCGGGAGGCCGGGCAGCTGCCGGCGGCCGGGGTGGTCGCCGCCTCCGGTGGCAACGCCGGGCTCGGCGTCGCGTTCGCGGCGGCGCGGCTGGGGGTGCCGGCCGAGGTGTTCGTGCCGGTGACCACGCCGACGCCGAAGGTCGCCAAGCTGCGCGAGCTGGGTGCCGTGGTGCACCAGCACGGCCGGGAGTACGCGGAGGCGCACGCCGCCTCGACGATCCGGGTCGCGGAGACCGGCGCGCTGTTCGTGCACGCCTACGACCAGCCGGAGATCGTCGCCGGGCAGGGCACGCTCGCGCTGGAGCTGCCGAAAGCCGACACCGTGCTGGTGGCGACCGGCGGAGGCGGCCTCGTCGGCGGCATCTCGGCGGCGCTCGCCGGGCGGGCCCGGGTGGTCGCGGTCGAGCCGGTCGGCGCGCCGACGCTGCACGAGGCCCTCGCCGCCGGCCGGCCGGTGGACGTGCCGGTCGACAGCATCGCCGCCGACTCCCTCGGCGCACGGCGGATCGGCACGATCGCGTACGCACTGGCCGTACGACACGAAACGCAGAGCCTGCTGGTGACGGACGACGCGATCGTCGAGGCCCGGCGGCGGCTGTGGGACAAGTACCGGATCGTCGTCGAGCACGGCGCCGCGGCGGCGTGCGCGGCGCTCGACACCGGTGCGTACGTGCCGGCCGCGGACGAGCGGGTGGTCGTGGTGCTGTGCGGGGCGAACACCGACCCGGCGACCCTGCGGGCCGAGACGGCGCATGCCACCGGATGACGTCTTCGACGCGGCCCTGCGCCGGTTCATGGAGCAGCGCCGCGTCGACATGCGCTCGCTCGCGGCCGAGCTGGGCATCGGGCGGGCGACGCTCTACCGGCGCACCGGCAGCCGCGACCAGCTGCTCGGGCACGTCCTGTGGTACCTCACGGAGCGCAACCTCCAGCGCGCGGTCCGGCAGGCCGAGGGCCTGAGGGGCGCCGACCGGATCGTGGCGGTGATCGGCAACTTCCTCGCCGGCGTCAACGACCAGCCGAGCCTGCGCCACTTCCTCGCTACCGAGCCCGAGGCCGCGTTGCGCATCCTCACCTCGAAGCGGGGGATCGTGCAGCCCGGCGTCGTCGCGCACCTGGAGGGGCTGCTGGCCGAGGAGATCGCGGCCGGCGCGTTCGCGCCCCGGCTGGACGCGCGCACACTGGCGTTTGTGTTGGTGCGGATCGGGGAGAGCTTCCTGTACGCGGATGCGATCGCCGACGGTGAGCCCGACGTGGACCAGGCTCTCCAGGTGATCGGACGATTACTGGAGGGCTGAATCGTGATCTCCACGGACGTGTGCATCGTGGGCGGCGGCCCGGCCGGGCTGGTCCTGGCGCTGCTGCTGGGGCGGCAGGGAATCCGCACGGTGGTCCTGGAGAAGCACGAGACGTTCCTGCGCGACTTCCGCGGCGACACGGTCCACCCGTCGACGCTGGAACTGATGGACGAGCTGGGGCTGGGTGCGCGGCTGCACGAGCTGCCACACCGCCGCGTGGAGCGGTTCCGGTTCGTCTACTCTTCGGGGACGTTCCAGCCCGTCGATTTCTCGCGGTTGAAGATCCGGCACCCGTACGTGATGTTCCTGCCGCAGTGGGATTTCCTGGAGCTGCTGGCGTCGGCCGGAAATTTCCGACTTATGCGACAACATGCTGTTACCGCGGTGCGGCGGTCGGCGGGTGGCGGCCGGGTCATCGGCGTCTCGGGCGTCTCGCCGGACGGGGAGTTCGCGGTCGACGCGGCGCTGACGGTCGCCTGCGACGGGCGCCACTCGACCGTACGGCACGATCTCGGCCTGCGCTCGAAGGTCTTCGGCGCCCCGATCGACGTACTGTGGTTCCGCCTGCCACGCTACGACGGCGATCCGGTGGGCCTGGTGGGCCGGGTCGGCGACGGCCGCCTGATCGTCGGCATCGACCGGGGCGACACCTGGCAACTGGGGTACGTGGTGCCGAAGGGCGGCGACGAGGCCATACGCTCGGCCGGCCTGCCCAGGTTCCGCGAATCGGTGGCGTCGAGTGTGCCGTACCTGGCTTCGCGGGTCTCGCTGCTCACCGACTGGTCGGAGATCAGGAAACTGACGGTGCGCATGGACCGCCTGTACCGTTGGCACGTCCCGGGCGCACTGTTGATCGGCGACGCGGCACATGCGATGTCCCCGATCGGCGGGGTGGGCATCAACCTGGCGATCCAGGACGCGGTGGCGGCCGCGAGGGTGATCACCGCAGCGTACGCGACGGGCCGCCCCCCGTCGGAGCGCGAACTGGCGTCCATCCAGCGCAGGCGCACGTTCCCGACGGCCGGCACACAATTGGTGCAACGCATGCTGCAGCGGGCGGTACTGTCACCGGCGGTGTCCGGCCACCCGTCGGAGCCACCCCTTCCGCTGCGCCTGCTGGACCGCTACCCGCCGCTGCGCTCCCTTCCCGCGCGGGTGATCGGTGTGGGCTTGCGCCCGGAACACGTAAACTGACAGGTCCCGGGCGACCCGTTGCGGCGTGCCCGGGTCGCGAGCAAGCCGGCGCCGGTGCGAACCAGATTGGGCGGGCGATCGCGGCGGCATGTCGCGCGCCGGCCGGCCGACCGGCGGCCGGACCAGACGGCGGGCCAGCTGGCGACCGGACCGGACGGCGGGCCAACAGCGCGGCAGGCACGCCCAGCAACTGGCCAGCCAGGCGACCAGCCTGTCAGACGGCGGGCCAACCCGAGGCAGCGGACACATCACGCAACAACGGACCGACTGGTGAACGGACCGGGCGGCGGCGAGCGCCTACCAGACAACCGACCAACCGGGACAACGGGCACACCGGACGACGACAAGCCGACCGGCGGACGGACCGGACCGCGGGCCAACAGGGCGGCAGGCACGCCCAGCGGCAGGCCAGCCAGGCGACCAGCCTGTCAGACGGCGGGCCAACCCGAGGCAGCGGACACATCACGCAACAACGGACCGACTGGTGGACGGACCGGGCGGCGGCGAGCGCCTACCAGACAACCGACCAACCGGGACAACGGGCACACCGGACGACGACAAGCCGACTCGTGGACAAACCGAGCGATCGGCCAACTGAGCGACGGGCAGAGCGCGTGACGGCCCGACATGCGATGGGACGGATCAAGTCGCGCGGGAGACGGAATCCCGGGCAGATCCGATCATCGGCAGGCCGAATCGTCCGCTGGGCAGGCCCCGTAGCCGGCATTTGAGCATCACAAGCCCCGTGGGTGCAACTTTTCTGGCGCCAATCGGTAGCGGGTTTCGGACTCCTCCATGATCCCGAAGACTTGATGCTCCTATGGGTACATCAAGTCTTCGGGATCATGGCGATGTCCGAAACCCGCCATCGACAGTCACAAAAGAAATGCATGGCGTCACCACCGCAATGCGCATTGTCATCGCCGATCGGCCGCGATGCCCACCTGCCCGACCGCACTGCATTCCACACCCTCGCCAAAGAGCCGCCCCGAAAGCACCGCTACACCCGGTGGCACACTCCGGTTCGGACGGTGAGCATCCCGCTACCAACCGTCCCAACCGCACCAAAGCCGGACCAACCCACACCGGCCCGCATGTCGATGCCCGACCACACACCGAAACCGACCACACACCAACGCCGGTTCGCACACCAAACCCGACCACATACCAACGCCAGCCCACACGCCGATACGCCGCCACACACAGACACCAAACGCACACAGACACCGAGGCACACGCCAGCACCGAGGGCGCGCCAGCACCAGGAGCACACGCCAGCACCGGGAACACACCAGCACCAGAAGCCTCCACCAAACCCAGGGCGCTTCAAGCACCAGGAGCACACCAGCACCGGGAGCACATCCGGCACTAGGAGCACACGCCGACACCGGGAGCACGCGCCGGACGCCCGCCGCACGGCCAGCGCTCCGCGCAGGCCACGGGTCGCCCCGCCAGGGCCGGCCCCTGCGACGGTCGAGATCGAGCCCGCGGCGAGTGGGGTGCCGACAGAGGCCGGTCGAGCCGGGAACCGCGGCAACCGGGCCACCGGCGGCCGACGCAAAACGGACATGTCGGATTCGTCGATCGGCCGTGGAGGAGGGTTCTTGCCTGAGGCAGTATTTTCATCGCATGGCCACGGTGCTGCTGGTTGAGGACGACCATGTCGTGCGAGGTGCTCTGCTGCGTTCGCTGACGGACAGGGGGCACACGGTGCATGCTGTCGGCACCGCGCTGGAGGCCTTGCGGCGGTTCGCCGCGGAGACGCCCGACCTCGTCGTGCTGGACCTCGGGCTGCCCGACCTCGACGGCGCCGACGCGCTGCGCATGCTGCGCGGCATCGCCGACACGCCCATCATCATCGCCACCGCCCGCGACGACGAGGCGGAGATCGTCAGGTTGCTGAAGGCCGGCGCCGACGACTACATGATCAAGCCCTTCACCAGCGCCCACCTCGACGCCCGGATGACCTCCGTGCTGCGCCGCACCGGCCGGGCGAGTCGCGAGGAACCCACCGCCATCGAAGTGGGAGGCTTGCGTGTCGACATCGGGCAGCGGCAGGCATACCTGCACGGCGAGCCGCTGACGCTGACCCGCAAAGAGTTCGATCTGCTGGCGTACCTCGCCGCTCGTCCCGGACGGGTGGTCTCACGCCGTGAGCTGTTGGAGGAGGTATGGCGGCAACCCTCAGTGGGCGAGGACCAGACGATCGACGTGCATCTGTACTGGCTACGCCGGAAACTTGGCGAGAGCGCCTCAGCGCCCAGATACCTGCACACCGTGCGGGGAGTCGGCTTCAAGTTCGCGGCGCCGGGCTGAGGCGAACGCTCGCCTACGTCTCCGCCGCGGTCACCACCATGGTGGCCCTCGCGTTCCTGATCCCACTGGGACTCGTCGTCCAGCAGCTCGCCCGCGAGCGCGCGCTCGCCGACGCCGAACGCCAGACCGCCGTGGTCGTGGCGGTCCTCACCGTGACCACCGACCCGCTGGCGATCGAACGGGCCGTCGCCAGCACCGGCGGCCCGGCGGTCACGCGCGTCTCCGTGCACAACCTCGCCGACGACGGCACCGAGATCGGCACCGGCCACGCGACGGCGGGCGACCTGTCCCGCGCCGCCGATCAGGCCGCGCCGGTCATCGCCGTGGTGTCGCACGGGCTCTCCTATCTCGAACCGGTCGACGTCGGCTCGGGCCGCACCGCCGTGGTCGAGGTGTTCATCCCCGAGTCGGAGCTGGAGAACGGCGTGGCCGGCGCCTGGTGGGCCCTCGGCGCCGTCGCGCTCGGCCTGGTCATCGCCTCGGTCTGGGTCGCCGACCGGCTGGCCGCGAAGATCACGGCCTCGGCACGCCAGCTGGCCGGTGCCGCCGGCGCGCTCAGCGAGGGCTACCTCGACGTGCGGATCAACCCGCAGGGGCCGCGCGAGCTGGCCGAGGCGAGCTTCGCGCTCAACGTCATGGCCGACCGCCTCATCGCGCTGTTGTCGAACGAGCGGGAGCTGGTCGCCGACCTGTCGCACCGGCTGCGCACCCCGCTGACGGCGCTGCGCCTCGACGCCGAGACCCTCGACGACGGCCAGGACGCCGAACGCATCCGGGACGCGATCGCGGCGCTCGAGATCGAGATCGACAAGCTGATCCGCGCCATGCGCGAGCCCATCGACGCCCACTCCCCCACCCCGGACCGCGGCGAGCGCGGCGACGGGGCGGCCGCCTCCACCGGCGACCAGGGCTGTGACGTCGCCGAGGTGGTGCGCGACCGGATGACGTTCTGGTCGGCGGTCGCCGGCGACCAGGAACGCGACTGCAAGGCGGTCGGCGTCGACAACCCGGCGCCGGTCACCGTGCCGAAGAGCGAACTGGCGGCCGCGCTGGACGCGCTGATCGGCAACGTCATCAGGTACACACCCCAGGGCATCCCCTTCGAGGTGGCCGTCACCCGCCGCGACGACGGTTACGTCGTGCTGCGCGTCGAGGACGGCGGGCCGGGCATCCCCGACCCCGAGCGGGCCCTCCAGCGGGGCGAGAGCGACCAGGGCTCCACGGGCCTGGGCCTCGACATCGTGCGGCGGGTCGCCGTGCAGGGCAACGGCACGGTCAACATCGGCACGTCGGCCACCCTCGGCGGGGCGAGCGTCGTCATCGTCATGACCGACGCCGACCCGGCGCCGAAGGAGCAGCCGACGACCAGCCGCTTCGGGCTCGTCGGCCGGCTGTCCCGCGAGCCGTCGGAACGCCGCCGCAATAGCAAGGCGAACTAGGGGTGCGTACATGCCCGCAGCCTGCCATCAGAGTACGACAACGCTCGATGGCCGTAGTCGCGCGCACACGCAGTGCAACCGGGCGGAACGGCACTGATCAGGGCGCCGCATAGCGCAGGAGCAAGTCTCGGTTAGAACCTCCTTAATTGGGTGCTTCGGGCTGGAACGGACCGTCGACGGCTCGCTATGGTCAGCCCGTTCCCACGTGGACCGACCGGCACTCACCCGCCTTGCCACCCTCGATGGCCGGTCGTCCCGCGCGCGGCGAGGTCCGGCACCTCTGCCCTGTGCCGGCCCTCGCCGCGCGCCCCTCTCCCTCCTTCCCCTCCGGAGGAACCGAGCGTGCAAGCGCCATCCCGGCTGTTGCGCCGTGTCGCAATCAGCGGCGCGGTCGTCGTCGTGGCCCTGGGGGTCGCGGTCGCCGGCCCAGGTGCCTTCGAGACCCTCTTCAAGGAGAGCGGCCCGCCGGCCATCACCCACGTGCCCGCCGACAACCCCGAGATAGGCCTCGTCTACCAGGGCCTGACCCCGGCCAAGAAGGGTGAGCCCTGCGTCGGCGGCTACGTGCTCACCGAGCGGAACCAGTGCAGCCACGGCCCCGACGTGCCGCCGCCCGGCCTGAGCGTGCGCGGCAACGTCGAGCCGGTGGCCGACGCGGTGCCGGCCCAGTCGGTGCCCGCCACCGACACGGCCGCCGCGCCGCAGGAACAGACCGTGCTCGCCGACGAGAGCGTCGCCGAGGGCGGCGACGGCGGCTTCGCCGTGGTGCCGGACGCCGTGGCGGCCGACGGTACGGCCTCCTTCACCATCGGCGCGAGCGGCGTGGCCTGCGACGGCGACGGCGTCTCCGGCAAGCGCGTCCAGGTGTTGTACGTGCGGGACGCCAGCACGGCGAGCCGCTTCAGCCAGTACCTCGAATCGTTCCGCACCTGGTCCGCCGGCGTCGACACCATCTACAACGCCAGTGCCCAGGAGACCGGCGGCGAGCGGCACGTGCGGTTCGTGACCACCCCGGACTGCAAGGTCGACGTCCGCGAGGTCGAGCTGCCCGCCGGCGGCCTCAACACCTTCGACGCCACGATCAACGGCCTGAAGAGCCTGGGGTACAACCGCACGGACCGCAAGTACATGATCTTCGGTGAGTCCAAGGTGTACTGCGGGATCGGTACCTTCGCGGGCGACACGCAGCCGGGCGCCAACAACCGCAGCAACGGCGGCCCCGGCTACGGCCGCAGCGACTCCGGCTGCTGGTCCCCGAGCGTCGCGGCCCACGAGCTCGGGCACAACCTCGGCGCCGTCAACAACAACGCGCCCAACTCCAGCAAGGCCGGGCACTGCCTCGATGAGTACGACGTCATGTGCTACAACGACTCGGGCGGTCTGACGACGAGCGTGAAGTGCTCCGACCGGGCGCACGAGAACCGGATGGACTGCAACCACGACGACTACTACCACACCAACCCGAGCCCGGGCAGCTACCTCGCGAACAACTGGAACGTCGCCGACAGCCAGTTCCTGATCGCGGGTGGTGCGACCAACCCGCCGCCGCCGTCACCGTCGCCGACCCGTACGACCGCCGCACCGTCCCCGTCACGGACGACCGCGTCGCCGTCGCCGTCGGCCAGCCGCACGACGGCCGCGCCACCCTCCCCGACGAGGACCGCGACGCCGTCGCCCACGGCCACGAAGCCGCCGACCGGCCTGAAGGAGCTGCGGACCAGTGACGTCGACGCCACGTCCGTGCGCCTGTCGTGGGACGCGGCCGCGGCCGGGAGCCGCTACGCGATCGTCCTGAATGGACGTTCGATCGGCCAGGTCCGCTCCACCGGCGTCCGGATCGTGGGCATGCGGCCCGACACCTCGTACCAGATCGGGGTCTCGCTGGTGCAGAACGGCGCCCTGACGCCATGGACCGACACCGTCACGGTGCGCACCGCGGGCGCCCAGTCGCCGACGGCCGGCGCGTGGCTGGTCTTCGGCAACAGCCTGACCGGCGGGGTCGCCGACGTCTTCGGCGCCCGTAGCGCGCCGGGCACGCCGATCATCATGTACCGCCGGCACGGTGGGGCGAACCAGCAGTGGAAGCTCGAACCGGCGGCCAGCGGCGCGTTCCTGCTCCGCTCGAAGGCGACCGACGAGTGCCTGACCACGGTCGGCAACAAGGACGCCGCCGGTGCCACGCTGGTCCAGCAGGACTGCGACGGCGCCCTGCGGTGGACGGTCACGAAGACCGACTACGGCGTGGCGCTCACGACGCCGGGCGGCCTGGTCGTCGGTGTCGGCAACAACGCGTACTTCGGCAGCCGTCTGCTGGTGCTGCAGAAGCCGAACGGCGCGAAGTACCAGAGCTGGATCCCGCAGCGCACGTGAACCGGCTCCGGCAGGTCAGCGGCCCGGCGTCCTGGTGGCGCCGGGCCGCGGCCGCTCTACTGGCGACGGTGGTCGCGGTCGCCGTCGCGGTCTTCGGGTTCGCCGAGTCGGCCGACGCGCACAACGGCGTCGTTCTCACGCTCCACGGCGACGGGCGCGGCTCGGTCTGGATCACCGCGACGTGGCAGGACGGCCACCCGGTGACGGAGGCGGTCGGCATGACGATGCTGGCCACGTCGGTGTCCGGCACGCGGGTCGGCCCGGTCGGCCTGCAGCGCAAGGGTAACGCGCTGGCGTACGCGGGCACGCTCCAGCCGGGCGAGTGGACCGTCGTCGCCGAGATGGGCACGCCGGCCATCGGCCGCTGCCAGGGCACCGTCCGGGTGGCCGCCGCGGACAGTCCCGCCACGCCCGACGAGACCACCTGCGCACCGCCGCCGGTTGCGGTCCAGCCCTCGCCTTCCGCACCGTCGCGGTCGTTCACCTGGGTGTGGTACCTGCTGGGCGTGCTCGTCGTGACGGCGCTGGTGACGTTGTTCGCGGCCCGGCGAAGGCCGGCCGCGCCCAGCCGCCGCCCGGCTCCGAGGACGCTGCGCCCGCGCCGCTGACGCCGCCCGGCCGTGAGGCCGCTCACTGGGACCGATATTCGCTTGACCGGTACAGACCGGCGGCCTACTGTACCGGCATAGGCGCTGTACCGGTACAGAGGTCCGGCGAGAGGGCGGAGGAGGCCCACGATGTTCCCGTACGCGATGATCGTCTCGCAGTCCGCGATGGCCAAGGAGTTCCCGGGCACCTGGTCGGATGCCGAGGGCTTCCTGTTCAAGAGCGCGCTGCCCCACGCACCCGTGGTGCCGTACCCCGAGCCGGCCCTGAAGGCGTACCGCACCCGGGCGGCCCTGGCATCGGCCCTGCGCCGCGCCGCGACGGCGATCGCCCCGGCGGCCCGGGACTACAGCCACGCACGCTGATCCCCGCGGCGGCCGCACGGCCGCGTGCGTGGACCACGGTGGCCGCGTCGGCCTCACTCATGATCCAGGGAAACTTCCGGTCGCCCAGGCAGCCAGAACTTTCCCTGGATCATGAAGTCCAGCCCGCCCGGCCGCCAACCGGCGGCCGAAGGGTTGATCTCGCAACGGGTTAAGGTGCTCGAGAGGGTCCTGCGTGGAGGGAGGCGGCAGTGGCGAGGGTGACCTTGCAGACGATCGCCGACCGGGTCGGGGTCAGCCGGATGACGGTCTCCAACGCGTTCTCCCGGCCCGACCAGCTCTCCCCCACGCTGCGCGACAAGATCCTCGCGGTCGCCGACGAGCTGGGATACGTCGGGCCGGACCCGGCCGCCCGGGCCCTCGCCAGGGGCACCACCGGCGCCGTCGGCGTGCTGCTGACCGAGTCGCTGCGTGACGCGTTCAACGACGAGATCGCGACCGCGTTCCTCGGGGCCATCGCCGAGGAGCTCACCCCCACCGGTCTCGGCCTGACGCTGCTCACGGCGGTGTCGAGCGGTGACGTGATCCCGGCGCGCGACGTCGCGATGGACGGCGCACTCGTCTACTCCTGCGACCCCGAGTCGACCGCGGTCGACTGGCTGCTCCGCCGCAAGATCCCGGTGGTGTTCGTCGACCAGCATCCCACCGACGGCGTGCCCGCCGTCAACGTCGACGACCGGCCCGGCGCCCGAGCCGGGGCCCAGCACCTGGTCGACCTCGGCCACCGGCGCATCGGCATCGTCACCTCGGGCGTCCGCGGCGCCCACGGACGGATCGCCGACGAGACCAGCATGATCGACGGATACGTCGCCCAGCAGCGCATCGCGGGCTGGCTCGACGTGCTGCGCCCGGCCGGCATCGAGCCGGCGATCGTCCGCCTGCCGCACGGCCTGCCGGAGTCCGGCTATGACGGCGCTCGGATGCTGCTGTCCCAGGATGCCGCGGATCGCCCGACGGCGATCCTGTGCTTCTCCGACGCACTCGCGCAGGGTGTCGTCCAGGCCGCCCAGGATCTGGGCCTGCGGGTGCCGGAGGACCTCTCGGTCGTCGGGTTCGACGACAGCCCGCTGGCGGCCCGCATGCGCCCGCCGCTGACCACGGTCCGCCAGGACGTGCTCGCCAAGGGCCACGCCGCGGCCGCCGCCCTGACGCGCTCGATCGACAGCATGCGCAACAACACCCCTCCGCCGACCGAGCACCTCCTGCTGCCGGCCGAGCTGGTCGTCCGCTCCAGCACGGCCCCGTCACCGGCGTAGGCCACGCTTCCGGTCCGGGACCACGGAAACCACCGAGGTCGACCGCTACGCACGACCACATTGTTGACTTGCGGAATACTTTTGACGCAAGTACCGTTGTGACAGGCGTACCGCACACGCCCACTCACCTGGAGGCGTCACATGCCCGCGATCACCGTCGACAACGTCCTCGCGCTGCCCCGCGTGTCCACGCCGGACCCGACCACCGCGCAGCCGCGGCCCGTCGTCTCCGTGACGACCGCGCCCAAAGGCTTCGAGGGTGAAGGGTTCCCGGTCCGCCGCGCCTTCGCCGGCGTCGACCTGCGCGCGCTCGACCCGTTCATCCACATGGACCAGATGGGCGAGGTGGAATACTCGCCCGGCGAGCCCAAGGGAACGCCGTGGCATCCGCACCGCGGCTTCGAGACCGTCACCTACATCATCGACGGCGAGTTCGTCCATCAGGACTCCAACGGTGGCGGCGGTGTCATCACCAACGGCGACACCCAGTGGATGACGGCGGGCAGCGGGATTCTCCACATCGAGACGCCGCCCGAGCACCTCGTGGTCAGCGGCGGGCTCTTCCACGGCTTCCAGCTGTGGGTGAACCTCCCGCGGAGCAACAAGTTCGCCGCCCCGCGCTACCAGGACATCCGCGGCGGGCAGGTCGCGCTGCTGACCTCCCCCGACGGCGGCTCGCTGCTGCGGGTCATCGCCGGTGAGCTCGACGGTCATGCCGGGCCCGGCACCACCTACACGCCGATCACCCTCATCCACGCGACCATCTCACCCGGCGCGTCGCTCACGCTGCCCTGGCGCAAGGACTTCAACGCACTGGCGTACACGCTGGCCGGCACGGGTACCGTCGGCGTGAAGGGCCGCCCGGTGGAGCTGGGCCAGCTGGCCGTCTTCGGCGCCGGCGACACGATCACGGTGACCGCCGACGCCAAGCAGGACCCGCGCCACCCGACGATGGACGTCCTGTTCCTCGGCGGTCAACCCATCCGCGAGCCCGTGGTGGCGTATGGTCCGTTCGTCATGAACACCAAGGCCGAGGTCATGCAGGCGTTCGAGGACTACCAGGCCGGTCGGCTCGGCAGCATCCCCGCGGCGCACGCTGACGTTCGGGGAGAGGCGTCCTAGTGGACTTCAACGTCGCCGACAACGCCGACGAGCACCGGTTCGAGATCCGCGTCGACGGCACCCTCGCGGGTGCGGCCTACTACCGGCTGCACCCGGAGGAGGGCGCGCCCACCCGGATCGTCTTCACCCACACCGAGGTGGAGAAGGAGTTCGAGGGCAAGGGCGTCGGCAGCAAGCTCGCCGCCGGTGCGCTCACTCTCGCGAACGACGGCGGGCTGAAGATCGTCGCCCAGTGCCCGTTCATCGTGGCGTACCTGAAGAAGCACCCCGAGTACGCGAACTAGGTCAGCTCGGGCAGTCCGATCGGGTTCGGGTGGCGCAGCAGCCGCGACGCCCGGACCGCGATCGGATACAGCAGTTCGGCGCACCGGGCGGTGGCGTCGGGGCCGAGCGCCTTCCACGGTCCGGCGGCGAGCCGATCGGTGCGGCCTTCGACGGTGTCGTACGCACCGTGCGCCGCCCCGGTCGCCTTGCCGTTTTCGTCGACCCAGCCACGGGCGCGCAGCCGGCCGAGCGCGGCGGCCCACTCGTCGTCGCTCCAGCCGCGGGCCGGCTGGTAGAAGTCGCGCCCGTCGCCGTCGCGCAGGGCGACCCGCCAGACGTTGGACTCGCAGCCGCCGACCTCCTCCACGAGCAGGGCCGCCACGTGGCCGTCGCCGCGGTGCTCCCGCAGGACGGTCGCGGCCTGCCACAGCACGTCGACCGGGTCCTCCGGCCACGGGAGGGCGGCGTTGGCGGCGCCGAGCACGCGCCCGGTCACGTCGACCGTCTCGGCCGCGGCGCGCAGGAGCCCGGCCGCCTCGGCGACATCACGCCCGGGCAGGTCCGCGACGGCCTTCCCGAGGGTCCGCCGGGAGCCGATCCGGCGCGCTTCCAGGGCGGCCTCGGGGGTGATCCGGGTCCAGACGTCGGGCAGCGCGCGGGTCACCATGCGGGGCGCGAAGCCGTAGAACGCCGCGATCACCGGCCCGGCGTTGACCGCGCCGAGCGGGGCGCAGCGGCCGGCGAAGTAACCGCGCCAGAAGCCGCGGAGGCCCGCCTCCTCGAAGGCGCCGAGCGCGTCGGAGGCGAAGTACGTGACCGCGTGCACAGGCTCGAACAGCAACCACATGCGCCGTTCGGTCGACAGCTCTGCCATGGACCTGACGATAAGGGCGGAGGCGCCAGGGGTACACCTGGGGCCTCCGTTTGTGAAAAGGCTGTTCAGACAGCCGGTCAGTTGAAGCCGAGCGAGACCAGCTTGTTGCGGGAGGCCTGCGCGAACGTTTCCGCCTCATCGATGTGCTCCTCGACTTACGGTGTGTCCTCCCTCACAGATGAGGTGTACGGAACCGTTTCGTACCACGCCGGGGCTGGGGTAATTTTCGAGACGGAACGGTTCCGTACAGCTCCTGGAGGGGGGTTCCGGTGGTCGTCGCCGCGTCGAAGTCGGACCGCAGGGTCGCGATCTGTGAAGCGGTCTTCGAGCTACTCGCGGAGGTCGGCTACGACCGGATGTCGATGGACGCCGTGGCGGCGCGGGCCCGCGCCAGCAAGGCGACCATCTACCGGGGCTGGCCCAACAAGCCCGAGTTGGTCATGGACGCGGTCGAGCACCGCTACGGCGGACCTGCGGAGCCGCCCGACACCGGCTCGCTCCGCGGTGACCTCGTCGCCCACCTCTCGACGGTGTGCACGGTGGCGGACGGCGTCGACGGCGCCGTCTTCACCGGCCTGCTGACGGCGGCCGCGCACAACGCGGAACTGTCGGCGGTCATGCGCCGCTGCGTCTACGAGACGAAGCACGCCATGTACGAAACGATGATCAAGCGTGCGGTCGAGCGGGGTGAGCTGCCGGAGGGCAGCACTCCCGAGCTGCTGCACGAGGTCCTGCACGCCCTGGTGATGAGCCGGCGGCTGTGGCGGGCCGGCCCCTTCGACGAGGCGTTCGTGACACGCACCATCGACGGGGTGTTGCTTCCCATCCTGCGGCAGGGCTGCTGACCACACGCACAGCGTGCCGCCCGCGAGGCTGATCCACCGCCTCCGCCGGGCCGCTCCACCCTGCCCGGATTTTCCCGGTTTCAGAATTTTTTGCCCTGGAGGCATGCATGTCGAACGACGTCGGGGGATCGCGCGCGTCCATCGCTCCCGATATATCCGGTAAATCAGCTTCCGTTCCTCCTGATCCGAAGCGCTGGATCGCGCTGGCGATCATCGCGATCGCGCAGCTCATGGTCGTGCTCGACGCCACGATCGTGAACATCGCGCTCCCCTCGGCACAGGAGGCCCTCGACATCTCCACCGCCGACCGGCAGTGGATCATCACGGCCTACACGCTGACCTTCGGCGGCCTGCTGCTGCTCGGCGGGCGCATCGCCGACTTCTTCGGCCGCAAGCGCACGCTCCTGATCGGCCTGCTCGGCTTCGCCGGCGCCTCGGCCCTGGGCGGGGCCGCGGTCAACGCCGGCACGCTGTTCGCCGCCCGCGGCCTCCAGGGCCTGTTCGGCGCGCTGCTCGCACCGGCCGCGCTCTCCCTGATCACGGTGACGTTCACCGAGGCGCGGGAGCGGGCGAAGGCGTTCGGCGTCTTCGGCGCCATCGCCGGCGGTGGCGCCGCGATCGGCCTGCTCGCCGGCGGTCTGCTCACCGAGTACGCCAACTGGCGCTGGTGCCTGCTCGTCAACATCCCGATCGCACTGATCGCGTTCTTCGCGGCGATGCCCGTCGTGCGGGAGAGCCGGGCGCACGGCGACACGCGGTACGACATCCCGGGTGCGATCCTCGCGACCGCCGGGCAGATCGCGCTGGTCTACGGCTTCACGAAGGCCGCCGACGACGGCTGGAGCTCGGGCGTCACGATCGGCTGGCTGGCCGGCGCGGTCGTCCTGCTCGGCGCGTTCCTCTGGTGGGAGTCGCACACCTCGCACCCGCTGCTGCCGCTGCGCGTGCTGTTCGACCGCAACCGCGGCGCGTCGTACCTCGTGTCGATCCTGCTCGGCGCGGGCATGCTCGGCATGTTCCTGTTCATGACGTTCTACCTGCAGCAGACCATGGGCTACTCGGCGCTCAAGAGCGGCGTGGCCTACCTGCCGTTCTCGGGCGGCATCATCGCCGCGGCGGTCATCGCCTCACGGCTGCTGCCCCGCGTCGGCCCGAAGGTGCTGATGTCGATCGGCAGCGTGCTCGCCACGGCGGCGATGATCTGGCTGACGCAGCTCGACCTCGACTCGTCGTACGCGGTGCACATCCTGCCGTCGTTCGTCGCGATGAGCTTCGGCATGGGCCTGGTGTTCGTCCCGCTGAGCAGCGTCGCCCTGTCGGGCGTGGCCAACCACGACGCGGGCGTCGCGAGCGCGATGGTGAACACGACCCAGCAGGTCGGCGGCTCCCTCGGCACAGCGCTGCTGAACACCATCTTCACCACGGCGGTGACCGGCTACCTGGCCGACCACGGCACCGGCCCGCTGGAGCAGGCACACGCCGCGATCCACGGCTACAACGTGGCCTTCACGGCGAGCGCGATCCTGCTGGCGGCCGCGGCCGTCCTGGTGGTGGTGCTGGTCCGCAACACCGCGGCCGACCGCACCGCCGGCGCGGAGGAGCAGGTCCCGGTAATGGTCCACTGAGGACGGACGGCGGGGGCTCCGGTGCCAGGAGCCCCCGCCGCCGCATCAGACGCGGACGAATTTCACGTCATCCGTCGCGCAGCACCGCCAGCAGTTCGGCGAGGCCGCCCGCGCGGGTCACCGCGCCGCCGACCCCGAGCGCGCCCGCGCCGGCGGCGAGGTAGTCGCGGGCGTTGTGCGCCCCGACGCCGCCGGTCGCGACGAACCGTGCCTCGGGGAACGGCCCCGACATCTCACGCAGCCAGCCGGGACCGAGCGACGTGGCCGGGAACGCCTTCAGCCACTCGCAGCCGGCCCTGAGCGCGTGGTGCACCTCGGACGCGGTCGCCACGCCGGGCAGATGCGGCAGTCCGGCGTCGTGGCTGGCCCGGACGACGTCGAGATCGAGGCCGGGCGCGACGGTGAACACCGCCCCGGCCTCGGCCGCGACGGCGACCTGTTCGGGCGTGCGGACGGTGCCGGCGCCGACCGGCTCGCCGCGCGAGGCGAGCTCGCGCAGCACTTCGACGGCCTCGGGGGTCTGGATGGGCACCTCGACGACGCCGAGGCCGCTGTCCCACACGGCCGTGGAGATTTCGAGGGCCCGTGCGACGGGGACACCGCGCAGGATCGCCACGAGAGGCCGGCCGGACAGCAGGTCGCTGAATGAGTTCACAGTCGCTCGATCCAGAACTGGGACCGACGTCGGTGGCATCGTGAGCGCGAGCACCGGGCCGGTCTTGTCGGTCAGGTTGGTGTTGCGGGCCGCGGGCGTGAACTCCTGCCTTCAGTGGCGCGGATCGCGGCCGATGGGACAGATGTCGTCGTCCGGTGCCCCGAAGGAGTGAGCCATGACCGCGTTGCTCAGCTGGCTCATGCCCACGGTACGGCTCAGCGACGCCGCCTTCGCGTCGCGGCACCGGGCGCTGCGCGTGATCCTGTGGCTGCACGTGCCGCTGCTGATCGTCGTCAGCGTCCTCAACGACCACGGCGTCACCGGGCCGCACGCCCACGGCGCGGCCTGGCTGGTCTGGTCGGCGAACGCCGGCGTCCTGCTGTGCGCGGTCGCCTCGGGCATCACGCGCACCCGGCGCGGCGGCCGGATCGCGGTCTCGATCGGCCTGTCGCTGGCCGCCGCGGCGCTCGTCCACGCCGGGAGCGGCCTCACCGACCTGCACTTCCACTTCTTCGTGGTGATCGGGCTCGTCAGCCTGTACCAGGACTGGACCACCCTCGCCCTCACCGTGCTCCTCGTCGCCGCGCACCACCTGTCCGTCGGGCTCACGATGCCGGACATGCTGTTCAGCAGCCCGCAGGCGCGTGCGCACCCGGTCCGGTTCGTCGTGCTGCACGCCGGGTTCGTCGTCGCGATGTGCCTGACCCAGCTGGCGTACTGGCGGTTCGCGGCCACGGCGGAGGCGGAGTCCGACGCCGAACGGGCGCGGATCGCGACCGAGAACCAGGCGGCGCTGCGTGCGGCCGCCGACGACGCCAGGCGGCGCGAGGAGGCCGCCGCGGCGAGCGCCGCCGACGAGGTCGCGAACAGCGAGCGGCTGGGCAGGCGCCTCGAGACGGTGCTGGCCGACGTCGCCGACGCAGGCGTCCGGCTCGGCGCCGAGGCCGGTGCGGCGATGGAGTCGTTCGAGGACGCGCTGGCCCGCATGAACGGTACGGTGGGCGGCGCGGTCGAGGACGTACAGTCGGCGCTGCACGACTCCAACCAAGCGCGGGCGGTGATCGGGGAGTTGGAGTCGGCGGTCTCGGACATCGCGAAGGTGGCCGGACTGATCCAGGCGGTGGCCGACCAGACCAAGCTGCTGGCGCTCAACGCCACGATCGAGGCCGCCCGGGCCGGTGAGGCGGGCAAGGGCTTCGGCGTCGTGGCCAACGAGGTGAAAGAGCTGGCGGCCCAGACGGCGGCGGCGACGGCCCGCATCGAGGCGACGGTGGGCCAGGTGACGGCCGGCGCGGCGGCGGCCGCGGCCGCGGTGGGCGGCGTGGCCGACCGCCTGGGCACGGTCGCCGGGGCCCAGCGTGAGGTGGCCGACTCGCTGCGGGAACAGACATCCTTGGCGGCGGCGACGCGGAGCTCGGTGGCGGCGGCCGCGGACCAGGTCAGCGCCACGGCCCGCCGGACATAACCAGCGGACACACGGCCGAGGCCGGACCGGCCGCCAGGCCCGCGGGACGGCGACCGGGGCCGGGAACCGAGCGCTAGAGCTGCGGGACGGTGGCCGGGGCCACCGGCACGGGTTGCTCCGGGGACCGGGTGCGAAACGACGGGGCCAGGGCCGCGATGCCCGCCGCCAGCACCGCCGGCACCACGAACGCCAGGCGGAGCGACGCGCTCTCGGCCACCACGCCGATCAGGCCCGCGCCCACCACGAATCCCGCGTAGTTGAACAAATTGACCCGCGCGATCGCGACGCCCGTGCCGGCCGGGTCGAGGCGGCCCGCGGCGGCGAACGACTGCGGCACCACCAGCGACAACCCCAACCCCACCACCGCGAACCCCGCGACACCGACCGCCGGACTCGGCGCCGCCGCCACGAGGCCCAGGCCCAGCCCGCCGACCACGCCGCCCACCGACACCACGCCGACCGGGCCGAAGCGGCGCACGATCCGGTCGCCGGCGGTTCGGCCCACCAGCATCGTCGCCTGGTACGCCGCCAGGCCCAGCGCCGCCACGCTGGTGCTCGCGGACAGCGCATGGTCGAGGAAGACGGCGCTCCAGTTCGAGACGGCGGAGTCGGCGATGAACATGAGCATCATCGCCACGCCGACCAGGACGATGGGGCGCCACGGGATGGCCGGGCCGGTGCCCGCGGGCAGGTCGGTGCTCTCCTCGGCCCGGCGGAGCTGGGCGGGGCCGGCGAACGCCGCGAGGATCGCGCCGACCAGCGCCACCGCGCCCAGCGACGCGGCGACGGACCAGCCGAGCCGGGCCGTGCCGGCGGTCGCGAGTGCGCCGAGGATGGCGCCGACGCTCCACACGGCGTGGAAGGAGTTGAGAACCGGGCGGCCGTAGCGGCGCTCGACGGCGACGCCCTGCATGTTCATCGTCGCGTCGACGATGCCGAGGAACAGGCCGACCAGGGCCAGCGCGCCGAAGAGCTCCCACTGCTCGGCGGACAGGCCCACCAGGACGATCGCCCCGCAGACGCCGGGTCCGCCGGCGCGCAGGACGGGTGAGCTGCCGAGCCGGGCACTGAGCAGGCCCGCGACGACGCTGCCGATCCCGGCGACCACCGGCACCGCCAGCAGCACCAGCGACAGCTCACCGTCGGAGAAGCCGAACTTCTCCTGCAGCACGCCGACCTGGGTCAGCAGCGCGGCGAAGCAGAAGCCCTGGACGAGATACGCCCCGGCGACGGCGACACGTGCACGGCGGTCCCGCTGATCCATCGCCGGCTCCCGGATGGCAGAAGTGAGAATATTTCGGAAGCATTGTTCAACCGGCGGCCGAACGCAAGAGCCCCGTTCGGTCGACCCGCCGGCGCGGCCAGGTCGCGCACCCGGTCCGCGCCGGCGATCAGCCCCGCGAGCAGCGCGACCGGGGACCGCCGCGGTGCCGTGCAGGTGGAGGCCACGCCCCGGAAGAAGCGATCACTCCGGCAACGTGCCCACCGGGGACGCCGTCGAAGCGGGCAACAGCGCGACGAGCAGCGACCGCAGCAGGTCGATGCCGTGCTGGCTGAGCACCGACTCCGGGTGGAACTGCACACCCGCGAACGTCGCGCCGCGCAGCGCGTGCACGTCGCCGTTGGACGGGTCACGTGCCAGCTCCACCTCGCCGAAGGGCGTCGGGACGCGGTCCGCGTCGGCGACGGCCGTGAACGTCGAGTAGAAGCCGACCCGCGCCGGACGGCCGAAGAAGCTGATGTCGCGCTGCATCCCCTGATACGGGCTGGCCTTGCGGCGCAGCGGCAGGCCGAGCACGCCGCAGAGCAGCTGGTGGCCCAGGCACACGGCCAGGGTCGGCGTGCCGGTGTCGAGCAGCCGCCGGATCAGGCCCCGCATGGCGGCCATCTTGGGGTCGTCCGGCAGCCGCGGGTCACCCGGGCCCGGACCCGGGACGACGAGGTCGAACCCGCCGGGTTCCGGGACGGAGTCGTACGAGCTGAGCGTCACCGACAGCCCGAGCACCCGCAGCTGGTGCAGGAGCATGCCGGTGAACGTGTCCTCGGCGTCCACGATGAGCACCCGCCGGCCGGTGAGCGCCGGATCCGGTGCGGTGGCACCGCGGGGCTCCAGCCAGAACGGCGCGAGGGTCGTGTTGCGGGCCACGAGCGCGGCCTGCACCTCCGGGTCGGCGGCGAGCCGGGCATCCACAGTGGACGCCGGGGACGCGGGGCCGGGACGGAGGCCGAGCGCCGCCAGTACCGCCGCCGCTTTGGTGTGGGTCTCGGCCACCTCGCCCGAGGGCGTCGAGTGGCGCACGAGCGTGGCCCCGACCGGGACGCGCAACCGTCCGTTGCGGTCGATGTCGGCGGTGCGGATGAGGATCGGCGCGTCGAGCGTCTGCCGGCCCTCGGCGTCGCGGCCGACGAGGGCGAGCACGGCGCCGTAGTAGCCGCGGCCGCGCCGCTCGTGCCGGGCCACGACCCGGCAGGCGTTCTCGATCGGGCTGCCGACCACGGTCGGCGCGAACATCGTCTCCCGCAGTACCTCGCGCACGTCCCGGGAGCCGCGACCGGCGAGCAGGTACTCGGTGTGGACGAGGTGCGTCATCTCCTTGAGGTACGGGCCGATGACCTGGCCGCCGAGGTCGGCGACGGTCGCCATCATCTTGAGCTCCTCGTCGAGGACCATGGACAGCTCGTCGATCTCCTTGCGGTCGGCGAGGAAGTCGAGCACCGCGGCCTTCTCGGGGACGCCACGCAGGGTACCGCTGATGGGGTTCATCATGACGAGGCCGTCGTCGACGCTGACGTGCCGTTCGGGGGTGGCGCCCACGAGGGTGCGGTCGCCGGTGTGCACGACGAAGGTCCAGTAGGCGCCCCGTTCGCTGGTGAGCAGCCGGCGGAAGACGGTGAGCGCGGCGGTCACCGGGTCGCCGCCGAGGTCGGCCTCGAAGACCCGGTGGATCACGAAGTTCGAGCCCTCACCCCGGCCGATCTCGTCGCGCAGCACGGTCTCGACGATCCCGGCGTAGGTCTCGTCGTCGACGTCGAAGGCCCCGCCGGTGAGTTCGAGCGGCGCGTCCGGCAGCGCGGCGAGCGCGGCGTCCACCGGCACCTCGTGCCGCCGGTCGACGCAGAGGACGGCGAGCGGTGTGCCGTCGTCGACACACTCGAAGCCGCGCTCACGGACCTGGCGGAACGGCACCAGGGCGAGTGACTCGTCGGGGATGCCGGCGAGCGTCTCGACGGTGCGCACCGGACCGGTGAGCACCTCGACGACGTCGCGTCCCTCGCGCCGGAGCAGGGCGAACGGCGTGCCGGTGGTGAGGTCGGGCAGCATGGGCGTTCCCTTCGGGTGGGTCGGTCGGTGCCGTCCCGAGGCGACCGCCCCCCGTTGCGGGGAACAACAAAGCGACCGCCTCGTCTGGCGGCCGCGGAAGTGGTGTCACGCGGAAGTGGGCCGCCTGGTCAGGCGGGCCACCAGCTGTTCAGTCGCGCGGACACGTGGTGCAGCGTACAAGGCGGGTCCCGCCGGCGCCAGCACGCCGGCGGGATCCGGTCCTCAGTTGTCGAGGGACGCCATCGTCGCCTCGGGGTAGCGGGTGCCGGCCACGTCGGTGCCGATCGCCAGCTTCTCCAGCGCGGCGAGGTCTTCGGGGGTCAGGTGGACGTCGAGGGCGGCCACGTTCTGCTCCAGGTACTCGCGCCGCTTGGTGCCCGGGATCGGCACCACGTCGTCGCCCTGTGCGAGCACCCACGCGAGCGCGAGCTGCGCCGGGGTGATGCCCTTCGCCTCGGCCAGCGACCGGACCTCGGCCACCAGGTCGAGGTTCCTGGCGAAGTTCTCGCCCTGGAAGCGCGGGTTGTTCCGGCGGAAGTCGTCCGGGGCGAACTGGTCGGGGCTGGTGATCTCGCCGCTGAGGAAACCCCGCCCGAGCGGGCTGTACGCGACGAGGCCGATGCCCAGTTCGCGGAGCGTGCCCAGCAACCGGGCCTCCGGGTCGCGGGACCACAGCGAGTACTCGTACTGCCCGGCGGTCACCGGGTGCACGGCGTGCGCGCGGCGCACGGTGGCCGGCGACGCCTCCGAGATGCCGAGGTGGCGCACCTTGCCGGCGGCGACGGCCTCGGCGAGCGCGCCCCAGGTGTCCTCGATCGGCACGCTGGTGTCCACGCGATGCTGGTAGTACAGGTCGATGTGGTCGACGCCGAGCCGCTCGAGCGACGCGTCGAGCGCCCGGCGGACGTAGTCCGGGTGGCCGTTGATACGCCGGGAGCTGCCCTCGCGCTGGATGCCGAACTTGGTGGCGAGCACCACCTCGTCGCGGCGGCCGGCGATGGCACGGCCGACCAGCCGCTCGTTGGTGAACGGCCCGTACATGTCGGCGGTGTCGAGCAGGGTGACACCCAGGTCGAGGGCGCGGTGGACGGTGGCGACGGACTCCGTGTCGTCGCCGGGTCCGTAGAACTCGCTCATGCCCATGCAGCCGAGGCCGAGTTGGGAGACGGTCAGTGAGCCAAGCTTTCGCTGTCGCATGTCTCCACTCTTCCCCTTTGAGCGCGCTCGAAGTCAAATACGTCGGGCGAAGGCGGCAACAGGATCGTGGCTCATGCCGAGACGGCGGCCCGGGACCTCGCCAGCCCGTAGAGGCACAGCAGCGCGGCCAGCACCAACGGGACGCCGTCGCGGAGGAGCCCGTCGACGCCGAGCAGCAGCCAGCACAGGACCGGCTGCACCACCAGGACGAAGACGCTGACCATGGCCAGCATCACACGGGCCCACACGTGGCCGAAGAGCGTCACGAAGCTGATCACGCCGGCGACGAAGCCGACCAGCATGGCGAGCACGAACCAGGAGATGACCAGCGGCACGGCGATCTCCGGCGGCCGGCGCGGCGTGTCGAACAGCGAGCCCAGCGCGACCAGGCAGGGCACGAACAGCAGTGCCGAGTAGGACAGGGCGGCGACCCGGGCGGTGAGCGCCCAGGGCGGGATCGGCCGCCGGGGCGCGCGGCGGGTCAGGTGCGCCTCGATGGCGGGCGAACGGAACAACTGCCAGCTGACCGCCACGCACAGCACGGCGACGACCAGCAGCCCCGCGATCACCGGCCATGGCGGCAGCAGGTCCTCCGCGCGGGGCTGCACGAGCCGGGCCGAGGCGAAGATCGTGGTGACCGTGAGGATCAGCCCGAACGGGCGAGCGGTGAGCCGGCCGAAACGCACCTCACGCATCAGGAACAAAAAGCCCAATGCGCGCAGCATTGCCCAGACGGTACGGACGGCGAGGCCGAATCCCGCCTCCCCCGAATACTCCAGGTTGATGACGTCCACGACCACAGTCACCACGGCGGTGGTCAATATGAGGCGGCGCAAACGACGGCTGGCCGGAGTGGGGGCCGGCGGGCGGTCGATTTGCAACATTTCACGCCACCTCGCAGCCATGAAACGGCACGCTAGCACCCACTATCTGCGCAGCGGTCGGTCAATGCACTATCGTTTCCGCCCATGACCGGGCGATTAGTGAACAGGCTCGCGGCCATCGGGCGCCGGTGGTCGTCGCGGTTCGCCGCCGTTGCCGGATTGCTCAGCGTCCTGGCATTCGCGGCGAACGCGTCCGCACACGCCCCCCGGCTGTCCCTGGTCAGCAGCAATCCGGCCGCCGAGACGCACGTCGCGCACCTGCCCCGGCAGCTCGAGCTGCACTTCAGCGAGACCCTCGTCGAGGGGCAGGTCACCCTGACCGACCCGGCCGGCGCGCCGGTCGAGCTGGGCAGCCTGACGGTCCGCAACGAGATGGCGAAGGTCGTGGTGTCGGTGCCGGACGGCGTGGCCGGTCGCTACACCGTGTCCTACTCCACCACCAGCACCGCCGGCCGCGCGAGCCACGGCAGTTTCTCCTTCACCGTGACCACCGGCGCGAAGCCGGGCAAGTCCACCGGCACCAAGAGCCCGAGCGCCAGCGCCACCGGCAGCCCGGTCGAGACGGCGGCGCCGGTCGGGACAAGCCCGGCAGCCGCACCGGCCGACTTCCGCACCGATCCGTCCGCCGGCCCCGGAGCGCTCCTGCCCGAGCCGAAGTCGGGCCCGCCGGCCTGGTGGACCTTCGCCGCGGTGGTGCTCGTCGTGGCGTGCCTGCTGGTGGCCTTCCTCGGCTTCAGCCGCCGGCGGATCCGGCCGGGCACCCCGTCGCGGGTCCCGTCGGCGAGCCCGGTGAACGACACGAACTAGGCCACAGCCTGCGCAAGCTCCGGATTTCACCCGGTCGGCGGCTTATCGTGGGGACATGCTCGAGCACCTGCGCATCCTGGTCGTCGACGACGAGCCGGACCTGTGCGAGATCGTCCGCCGGGTGCTCAGCCGCGCCGGTGCCGAGGTGCTGACCGCTTCCGGGCTGGCCGGTGCCGAGCGGCTGTGCGCCGAGCACCCCGAGGGCATCGACCTGGCGATCACCGATCTCAAGCTCGACGACGGCTCCGGCGTGCAGGTCGCCGAGGCGGTCCGCGCCACGTGTCCGGACGCGATGATCATGTACATGTCCGGGCTGCCCTACTTCGACGCCGCCGTCGTCGAGCTCGGCCCCGAGGCGTCGGTCATCGCCAAGCCCTTCCGCGCCACCGAACTGGTCGACATGGTGCAACTGGCGCTGGTAAGGGCCGGAAGGGTCGCACCGGAACGTTAACCCCCCAGTTTCGCCGGGCATAGAAAGCGTACCGACCCCGGCGGATGAGGTGGCGTGTGATGACTGAGGACCCGAAACTCGAAGACACGCCCGACAAGCCGACGAAACGCTCCTGGATCGACGTGTTCAAGCGCACCGTCAAGGAGTTCAACAACAACAACCTCACCGACTGGGCCGCCGCCCTGACGTACTACGGCGTCCTGTCCATCTTCCCGGGCATCCTGGTGCTGCTGTCGGTGTCGGGCATGCTCCTCACCGACACCACGCAGGACGCGGTACTGAAAAACACCGAGGAGCTGTTCCCGAGCTCCATCGCGGGCCCGGTGAGCGGCGCCGTCGACGAGCTGAAACGCGGCTCCGACGCCGCCGGCATCCTGGCGATCGTCGGTCTGCTCGGTGCGGTCTGGACCGCCTCCGGCTACGTCGGGGCGTTCATGCGGGCCGCCAACGTGATCTACGACGTGCCGGAGGGCCGCCCGATCTGGAAGGTGCTGCCGATCCGGCTGGGCATCACGATCGTCGTGGGCGTGCTGATCGCGCTCGCCGCGCTGAGCGTCGTCTTCACCGGCAGGTTCGCCGAGCAGGCCGGCGGCTGGATCGGGCTGTCGAAACAGGCGGTCCAGGTGTGGGACATCGTCAAGTGGCCGGTGCTGCTGGTGGTGATCATGCTGATCCTGGCGATCCTCTACCGGGCGGCGCCGAACGCGCGGCAGTCCGGGTTCCGGTGGATCACACCCGGCGGCGCCCTGGCGGTGTTCATCTGGCTGGTGGCGTCCGGCGCCTTCGGGATCTACGTGTCGAACTTCTCGTCGTACAACAAGACCTACGGCACGCTCGGCGGCATCATCGCCTTCCTGGTCTGGCTGTGGATCTCCAACATCGCGATCCTGCTGGGCGCGGAGTTCGACGCCGAGCTGGAGCGCGGCCGGGCCATCGAGCGCGGCCTGCCCGACGACGAGGAGCCCCACGTGCCGCTGCGCGACGACAGCACGGTCAAGGAGGACCACGACATCGGGTTGTCGTAGTCGCCTGCGGGCACCTACCGGCTCGACGGGATCAGCGCCGCGCCGACCTCGGCGACCAGCCCCGACATCTGGAAGGCCACCTCGCTGATGTCGCAGTCGGGCTCGGCCAGTGCGGCGAGGCTGGCCCGCGACTCGCCGTCCCCCAGCGCCATGACCAGCAGCAGGCTGCGCCCCATCGCCACGATGGTGCGCAGGACCGGCCCGCCCGCCGTGCACGCCGACACGCCGTGTGCCAGCGACACCGCGCCGGCGACCATGGCGGCGAGCTGGTCGGCCCGCTCCGGGGGCAGGTCCTCGGAGGCGGCGACGAGCAGGCCGTCGCCGGAGACGGCCACCGTGTGGCGTATCCCGGGCACCCGCCGGGTGAGGCCGCTCAGCAGCACGTCGAGCCCCGTGCTCGGAGTCATGTCGCGGAGGTTCCTTCCGTGTTGTCGGCGGCCTTCTTGGCGACGCTGACGCGTCGCGCGGTGCCGAACCGTCCGAGGGCGTGCTGATAGGTCGACAGCAGGTCCCGTACCGCCTCCGCCTCGGCCTCCACCGTGGGACCGTCCGGCCGCACGACGGGCCCCGCTCCCGAGCCGGGGATCACCGGCACCGCGCCCGCGGCGCGCCGGACGGGGACGTCGACCGGCTCCCCGCCGGGCAGCACGGGACTGCGTTCCAGCGGCCGGGGCAGCACCAGCCGCGCCCCGGCGGGCACGACCGGCACCGGCTCGGCGGCATGGGCGAGCTCACCCGGCAGCCGCACGACCGCGACGAGCCCGCCGCCCCGTCCCGGTCGCAGCGTCACGTGGAGGCCGTGGCGGGCCGCGAGCCGCGCCACGACGGCGAGGCCCGTGCACTGCGGGTCGGCGACGCCGAGCGGCGGCGGCTCGGCGAGGCGGCGGTTGAGCTCGGCCAGCCGGTCCGCATCGAGGCCCGGGCCGCGGTCGGACACCTCGATCACGGTGCCGTCGCCGGTGCGCCGGCCGTCGACGAGCACCGGCCCGTCGGGCGGGCTGTTGCGGGCGGCGTTGTCGAGCAGCTCGGCGAGCAGATGTACGACCCCGTCGACGGCCTCCGGCGCGAGCGCGACGTCGCCGTCGACCCGGCCGAAGTCGACCCGCGCGTAGTCGAGGATCCGCGACTGGGCGGCCCGCAGCACGTCGTTGAGCGGGACCGGGCGCGGGCGCGCACGGGCGGTGTCGGCCCCGGCGAGCACCAGCAGGCTCTGGTTGCCGTGCCGGATGCGGGTGGCGAGGTGGTCGAAGCCGAACAGCTGGGCCAGCCGGTCGGGGTCGGCCTCGTCGCGCTCGGCGGCATCGATGCGCTCGAGCAGCGCGTCGACCAGCCGCCGGCCGCGCCGGGCCAGGTCGACCAGCACGACGGACATGCCGGTGCGCAGCGCGGCCTGCTCCGCGGCGGCGCGCACCGCCTCGCGCTGCACGGCATTGAACGCCTCGGCGACCCGGCCGATCTCGTCCCGCCCCGCGACCGGTATCTCCGTCACGCCGGCGTGCTGAGCGGCGAGCTCGTCCGCGGTGGCGGCGTCGGCCTCCCGCAGGGCGCCGGCGGTCTGCGGGAGCCCCTCGTACGCGACCCGGAACGCCCCGGCCTGCAGCGCGCGCAGCGACCGGCGCGTCGACCGGCCCACCGCCACGGCGACCCAGACCGAGCCGGCGACGATCGCCAGCACCAGCACGGCACCGCCGAGCATGGTGCGGTGCTGCGTGTCACGGGCGTCGGTGACGAGCCGGGTGAGGTCGGCGTCGGCGAGGTCGGCGACGGCACGCAGGCCGTCGAGGTGTGCCAGGGCGAGCGCGGCGAAGTCCGGGTCCGGCTCCGGTCGCAGCAGTGCCTGGTCGACGGCGGCTGATCCGGCGGCCGACGGCACGCGGTCGAGCGCGGCCCGCCAGTGCGGCGGGGCGTCGGCCGAGAAGCGGCGCAGCGCGTCGAGGTGCGTGGCGCGGTGCGCGATCACAGCCTGCTGGCGGGCCGGGGTGGCGACGCCGTGGACCACCGCGACCTGGACCAGGGCCAGTTCCTCGCGGGCGGCGGCGAGCCAGCCGGCGGCCCGGGCGGCTGTGCGCACGGCCGCGGGTGCGGGCCGGTCGGCGACGCTCTGCCGGAACGCGATCAGGTCGGCGACGAGCTGGTCGTACTGGAACAGGTCGAGCCGGTCGGACACTCCGCCGGCGACCCGGCCGCGCAGCGGCCCGAGCCCGTCGAGCCCGGCGGTGATCCGGTCGAGTGACGGGCGGGCCGGGTCACCCGCGGCAAGCCGGGCCACGGTGCCCCGGAACCTGGTGACCGCGGCGTCGGTGTCGCGCTCCGCGGCGGCACTCGCGCCGATGCCGCCCGCGCTCCCGGCGGCCGGGCCTGCCGTGGCGGTGCTTCCGGAGGGTGTGTCTCCCGGAACCGGGTCTCCCGGAACCGGGTCTCCCGGAACCGGGTCTCCCGGGACCGCGCTTCCCGGGACCGCGCTTCCCGGGACCGCGCTTCCCGGGACCGCGCTTCCCGGGACCGCGCTTCCCGCGGCTGCGTCTCCCGAGGCCACGCTTCGTGCCGCGGCGAGGAATCGCTCCTTCTGGAGGCCGTCGGTGACGTGGTCGGCCTCGGCCGCGGCGGCCGTCACGCCGCGCAGGTCGCCCGCGCGGCCGGCCCGGTCCGCGGAGACGGCGGCCGCGACGCCGGCCAGGCCCAGCAGGCCGAGCAGCGGCACGACGAGGACGAGACCGAGCTTGCCCGCGACGGGGAGGTCGGCGAGCCGGAGCCCGCGGCGGCGGCGGACCGGCGTGGCACCGATGACCTCCACCCAACGCCTCCCCACCGTCGCCTGTCTTATGCGTACACCTTTCAGCGTTACGTAGGGAAGAGATAACTTTAGGTAGTCGCCCGTATTGACGGATTTCACCGGATATGCGAGCGCCTTAAGCAAGAACAAAGACAAAGTTGAACCCCGCCCACGTTTCCCGGCTTGAGGGCGAAGATCGTGCTCACTAGGGTTCTTGTCCGGCGCAGTACCCCATCACCGCGCAGAAGGTGGTAGCCAGGAATGCCGGAGCGGCTCTTCTCGGACGACCCCTCGTCGGCAGACGCGCCCAAGAAGGCCAAGGGCGCGTTGTTCGCCGACTACACCGGCGAGTTCCCCCTCCCCCGGGTGCTGCGCGACAAGCAGACGGCACCGGAGGACGAGACCTCCGCCGCCCGGCCGCGCCGCGGCGCCGGCGGCCCGGCACCCGCCTGGCTGCGCACCGGCCGCCCGGCGCTGCACGAGCTGATGCGCAACCGCCGGCAGGCGCTCATGGCCCTCGGCGGCGGTGCCGTCGCGATCGGCGGACTGGGCTCCGGCGCGGCCGCCGTGCTCGGCCGCCCCGAGACGGGCGGCGACGACTTCGTGAAGACCGGCAACGGCGGCGGCAACGTCTCGCCCCAGGAGGCCGGCTCCTTCTCCAACCGCGACAGCAGCTACACCAGCGGGCAGGGCGACCTCAACGACCTGGGCGCGTCGGGTCTCGCCGACACCCCGTCCGCAGCCGCGGTGGCCGCCATGCGCGCCACGCCCCGGTTCCCGTCGCCGCTCAACCGTGACCCGGTGCTGCACCTGCTGCGCCGCTGCACGTTCGGGCCGACCCAGGCCGACGTCGCCGCGGTCAAGCAGCTGGGCATCGACGCGTGGCTCGACCAGCAGCTCGACCCGGCGAACATCCCGGACCCGGTCGCCGACGCCGCGCTCAAGGCCACTCCGACGGTCACGATGGCCAGCGCCGCCGACATCCGCGCCGCGGTCAAGGAGAACGACAACAAGGCGATGTACGAGCTGAGCCGCGCCGTCATCGCCCGCCAGATCTGGAGCACGCGCCAGCTGTTCGAGGTCATGGTCGACTTCTGGAACAACCACCTCAACATCACCAGCCCCTTCGACGGCGGCTGGGACACCCGGGTGCCCTATGACGTCAACGTCATCCGCAAGCACGCCCTGGGCAAGTTCTCCGACATGCTCATCGCGTCCGCGCGGGATCCGGCGATGATGCGGTACCTCGACAACACGTCGTCGGACCGGCGCAACGTCAACGAGAACTACGGCCGGGAGCTGCTCGAGCTGCACACCGTCGGGATCGACGGCGGCTACAACGAGAAGGACGTGCGCAACTCGGCCTACCTGATGACCGGGCGCACGGCGACGCGGGACGGCACCTTCAGGTACGAACAGGGCCGCCACTGGACGGGTGCCGTGAAGGTGCTGGGATTCCAGCACGCCAACAAGTCCGCCAAGGACGGCCTGGCCGTCGGCGACGCCTACCTGATGTACCTCGCCACGCACCCGTCGACGGCACGCTACATCGCCCGCAAGCTCGCGGTCCGCTTCGTGTGCGACACACCGCCGCAGTCGCTCGTCGACCGGCTCGCCAAGACGTACCAGGAGAGCGGCTCGGCCGTCGTGCCGGTGCTCAAGGTGCTGTTCCGGTCGCTGGAGTTCTGGATCGCCGCCGGGCTCAAGACCCGCCGGCCGCTGGAGAACTTCGTCGCGACCGCCCGCGTCGTCGGCACCAGGCCGGGCGGCGACATGGCCAAGGCCCTCGAGGACCTCTACAACTTCACGCGCAAGCTGGGCCAGCCGCCGCTGGGCTGGGATCCGCCGGACGGCTATCCCGACGTGGCGACCGCGTGGAGCTCGGCGGCCGGCATGCTCGAAACCTGGAACGCGCACCGCGCGTTCGTCCAGGGCCAGTGGAAGGGCCTGTCCAACCCGAAGGCCGACACGCTGGTGACCCAGCCGTCGGCCACGCTGGCGACCTACCTCGACGTGCTGTGCAACCGGCTGATCTTCCAGCCGATGAAGCCGGCCGAGCGGGACGCGCTGATCAAGTTCCTGGGCGCGAAGCCGGAGACCCGGGTCACCGACTCCAACCTCGGCGGCAAGCTGCCCAACCTGGCCCCGCTGGTCCTCGACTCCGTCTACCACGCGCTGCGGTGAGGTCATGATCCTCGATCCTTCTTCCCTGCCCGAGGGCGAGCGCCGCCCGACGAGCCTGGCGGAACTGCGCCAGCACGGCCCCAACCTGTGCGAGGCCGCGATCCGCGTCCAAGCCGAGCAGGCCCAGGACGAGCTGGCCGCCGATCGGGACCGGTGGAGCAAGGGCTTCACGCGGCGCCGGCTGGTGCAGGGCGCCGGCTTCGTCGGTGTCGCCGCGCTCGGCAGTCAGCTGGTCACCAGCCGGGTCGCGTTCGCCGCGCCGGAGGACACCAAGGGCACGCTGATCGTCATCTTCCTGCGCGGCGGCATGGACGGCCTGTCCGTCGTCGCGCCGGCCGACGACCCCAACTACAAGCAGATGCGGCCGAACATCGCCGTGCCGATGGCGGCGACGCTGCCCGCCGGCCGCGGCTTCGGCCTGCACCCGGCCATGGAGCCGCTGTTCCCCTTCTGGCAGAAGGGGCAGATGGCGGCGGTACACGCGGTCGCCTCCCCCGACGCGAGCCGCAGCCACTTCCAGGCGCAGGACGCCCTGGAACGCGGCGCGGCGTCGGTCGCGGTGCGCACCGGCTGGCTCGACCGGGTGCTCGCCCAGATGGGGCCGGGCACCACGTTCCGGGCCATCGCGCAGGGCTCCGCGCTGCCGCGCTCGCTCGTCGGCGCCGAGCAGGCGATCGTGCTCAACGGCATCCGGGACTTCCGGATCGACAACGACGCCATGCGCAGCCAGACGATGGAGGCGCTCAAGACGCTCTACACGGGGCTGGACCACACCCTCGCGCAGACCGCCAACAACACCATCCAGGCGATCACCACCGCGCAGAAGATCGCGAACACGCAGTACCGCCCGGCGGAGGGTGTCCAGTACCCCGGCGGCGGGCTCGCCGACCGGCTGCGCGACGTCGCGCAGCTCATCAAGGCCGGCGTCGGCCTGCGGGTGGCGGCGCTCGACGTCGGCGGCTGGGACATGCACACCAACCTCGGCCGGGTCGACGGCGGCGACATGCGCAACTCGCTGGGCAACCTCTCCCAGGCGATCGGCGCCTTCGCCACCGACCTCGGGCCGTTGCTCGACCAGACGACGATCGTGACGATGAGCGAGTTCGGCCGGCGGGTGCAGGAGAACGGCAACGTCGGCGTCGACCACGGCCACGGCAACGCGATGCTGCTCCTCGGCGGCGGGCTCAACGGCGGCAAGGTCCACGGCAACTGGCCGGGCCTGTCCCAGTCGGCGCTCGACCAGGGCGACGTGGCGGGCGCCAACGACTACCGGGACGTCCTCGCCGAGGTGCTCAAGAAGCGGTTCAACGTGGCGGACTCGGGGGCGATCTTCCCGAACCACCAGTTCAAGTCGCTGGGCGTGGTCAAAGGCTGAACACGGGGCCGGTGTTCATCGACAGGGTGCAGCCGTTGCCGAACGTCTGCCGGTAGTCGATCTTCCGGCCCTTCCAGCGGCCGACGGCGGTCACGGTCACCGGGTCGTACTGCATCGTGCAAGCGCCGCCGTTGACCCGGAGTTTCGTGAAGTCGCCGCCGACCTTGACGAGCTCGGCGCACGCGTTGCGGGCCTGCTTGTGCGTGCCGCCGGCGGGCGAGCAGGTGAGCACCGCGCGCCGCTGCGAGGGCCGGCCCGACTCCCCCTTCGCGACGGTGAGCACGAGCTGGGTGGGCCGCACGACGGTCGCGGCCTGCTTGACGTCCTCCGGGAGCCAGCCCGGTCCGCCCCGGGCGGCACGGTCCTGCCCGGCGGCGAGGGCCGGCGCGGCCGCCGCCACGTCCACCGCCGCGACCGACGCCACCAGCATCGCGGCCGTCGTGACCAACCGCCCCGCACCCATGAAACACCTCCGTCTGCACCTGTTCGGCTCGCGTAGCCTACGCCGTTTACCCTCCCTTTTCCGACTTTTCGTATTTGTCGTGTACATCCAATGCGGAATTCGATCGGGTTGAGTCTCCTGTTGATCGACGTACGGGGCTACTGTGCAATCCAGCAGGCTTGCGGCCACTCGGCCGTGCGCCCGGCCTGACGTGGGGCGGAGGTCGCCGTGACGCTGGAAGCACAGGCCCAGAAGCTTGTCGCCGGGCTGGTCCGGGTGGCCGTGATGGCTCCGCCCGACGGCCCGGAGCCCGACCACGGGCTGCCACCCGCACACCACCAGGTCATGCTGCTGCTCGGGCGCCGCGACCGCGAATACCGGCTCTCCGACCTGGCCGCCGAGCTCGGCTCCACGGTGGCGGCGACGATGGCGATCGTCTCCCCGCTGATCGCCGAGGGCCTGGTGGAGATGCGCCCCGCCCCGTCGTACGCCGCACGGGACATGCGGGTCGCCGCCACCGAACGCGGCCTGGCCACCACGCCCGCCCCCGGCAACTGGGCGGAGTCGCTGCTCGGCCACGTCGAGGAGCTCGACGACAAGGCCCAGGAGCGGCTGCTCCGGCTGGTCACCGCGAAGATCGGCCTGCTCCAGCAGGAGGGCAGCATCCCGGTGACGAAGATGTGCCTGTCGTGCCGGTTCTTCGACGGGTATCGCCACCCGGGCACCGAGAACCCGCACCACTGCTGGTTCGTCGACGCACCCTTCGGTTACCGCCAGTTGCGCCTGCACTGTCCCGACCACATCGCCGGCGGCCCGCCACCCCGGGCCGGGTGACACGGGCGCCCCGCCGGCTGCGGTGTGGTCACCGTGCTCCTATGCTGGGGCGGGTGGCACCACTGGGGGGCGCGATGTCGATGTCGGTGACGGTCAACGTGACCATGGACGGTTCGACCGTGGTGTCGGTCCGTGGCGAGATCGACCACAGCAACGCGGACACGCTGCGTCAAGAGATCGTGGCCGCCGCGACCCGGCGCCGCCCCAGCACCCTGCGGGTCGACCTGGGCCTGGTGACATTCCTGGACTCGGCCGCGGTCGGTGCCCTGGTGGGCGCCCAGCGTGAGGCCGGCGCCGAGGGCGTCCGGGTGGTCGTCCACCGGGCGAGCCCGTTCGTGCACCGCCAGCTCCACGTGGCCGGCGTGCACGAGATGCTCGGCTCCCCGGCCGAGCCGGACGCCGACCACCTCCCGTTCCCCAGCACTCCCTGACGAGCGGGCCCGAGCCGCGCGTCAGGCGCCCGGGGAGTCGATGGCCATCGGGGACGCCGGAGCCGCCTGGGCGGGGACCTCGTAGCGGTCCGGGGCCGGACGGACGTCGCCGTGCGGGAAGACCCACGTGCGGTAGGCCCACAGGCGGAACAGCATGGCCAGCGCGGTGCCGAGCACCATGCCGAACGCGAAGTCGGACAACTCCTCCGACAGGCGGCTCACCGCCGGGTACTGGAGCCCGAAGACATATCGCGCAACGAACAACGGCGCCGCGTTGACCGCGACGCCGACTCCGTTGATCAGCAGATACAGCAGCAACTCGTGGTGCCGCCGGCGACCGCCCCTGGTGCGAAACGACCACTCCCGGTTCAGGAAGTAGGAGACCACCGAGGCGACCACGTTGGCGACGATCAGCGCGGTGACCGGCCTCTTCCCCAGGACGGTCAGGCGTAGCCCGTAGTTCACCATGAGCGTGACCACGTAGCAGAACCCGCCGACGATGGTGAACTTCACCAACTCGCGGTGCTTACGCAGCAACCCCGCCAACGGTCGGGGCAAGCGGTTGAGCCCCCGGTCAGTGAGACGCATCGGCCGGAACTATACCGGCAAAACCTTACGCTTCGCCGCACGAGTCCACGGCCGGACCGCACGGTAACCCTCAGCGAGTGCCCGTGCACACGGAGGCCGTGGGGGTCATCGCCCGCGTCTCGTCCACCGGGCCCACGACCACGCAGTAGGCAACCCCCGGTTCGACGTCCCGGACGACGTACGAGCTGGTGCCCGCGGGAACGGTGGCGAGCACCACGGCCGGCGCCCCGGCCCGTGACAGCGCCACGACCGCCGCCGAACGCAGGTCCGTCCAACTGACCGCGAGGGTGTCCCCCCGATCCTGGAGGCGCAGGTCCCGGACCGCCGGCCCGCTCGTCGCAGGAGTCCCGGAAGGCACCGGAGCCGACGCCGGGACGGATGCCGCCGTCGACGGGCCCTGCCGGTCCGGACGTTCGGCGCGCCGGATGGCGAGCCCAGCCAGTACGAGCGCACCCACCACGACGACCGCGACGGCCTTGAGCGGCACCACGAACCGCACGGTGCGCGGCGGCCCTTCCCCTTCGTGTTGATCATGCACTTGTGGCTCCCCACCGACCGGAACATCACGGTCGTGTCCGGGCGCCACAACCGCATGATCATCGATCGGCGGCGGTGGTGACGGTGGCGGTGGGGCGGAGACGGGGGCAGAGGGCATCGGAGGTTCGACGGCGGCCAGTTCCCACTCGACGGCACGGGTGAAGGGGTGGCGGACACCCAGCCGGGCGCGGGCCGCCGCGTGGGCCAGCGTGAACAGGCGCCGGGCCGCGACCACGTCGCCGCCGGCGTGGTGCAGCGCGGCCAGTTCGGCGGCGATACGGATCGTGTCGAGGTCGTCGGCGCCGTATTCGCGGCGGTGCACCACGTACGCGGCGTTGAGCATCACCAGCGCGAGCGCGTGGTCGCCCCGGTCGCGCCGCAGCAGCGCCAGGTTGGCCCGTGCCAGCCGCACCGCGCGGCTCACCGGCTCCGCACCGCCCCCTTCGACGCCGCTGTCGAGCACGCGGTGGTACAGCCGCTCGGCCTCGTCCCACTCGTCGTAGTCGTGCCGGACGGCGGCGAGGACCGCCAGCGCGTGCACGGTGACCGGGTCGCCGGGGCCGTGGATCCGCTCGGCCTGCGCGGCGACGGCCTCCGCCAGGTCGTAGGCGGCGGTAAGGTCACCGAGCTCGCGGAGCACCTCGGCGAGCAGGCGCCGCGCGGTGAGCCGGTCGGCGTCGCCGAGCGCCGGGTCGCCCAGCAGGATCTGGACCGCGTCCCGGGCACCGGTGAAGTCCCACGCGAGGATGTGTTGCTCGACCTCGTCCAACCGGTCGGTGATATCGACACCACTCACAGTTTGCCTCCGCCCGAGAGCTTAGAGGCATGTGATGACGCAGCGCCAGCTCTCGATCACGCACCGCTGGATGGCGTCGGCTCCGGCAGCCTGCCACGTCGCTGCCGGAGCCGAGCCGTCCCGCGTTACCGCGTTGTAGAACCGCGGGCGCCGCACACTGTGAACCTTCGGCCGGGCGCGGAGGGCCTTGAGGGGATTTACCGGAGCAGTCGCTCGTAGAGGCGCAGGTAGTCGTCGACCATGCGGTCGGCCGAGAAGCGTTCGAGGGCGCGGGCACGCACCTGGACGCGGTCCAGCTTGAGCGCGTCGTCGAGGATCGCCACGGCGTCGGCGACCGAGGTCGCCAGGAAACCGGTCACACCCGGGTCGACCACCTCGGGCATCGATCCCAACGGATAGGCGACGACCGGGGTGCCACAGGCCATCGCCTCCACGACGGACAGCCCGAACGGCTCGGCGAAGCCGATCGGGTGCAGCAGCGCCGCCGCGTTGCCGAGGATCTCGGCGCGCTGCTGCGGCCCCACGTTCCCGCCGTAGACGACCGTGTCGCCGTCCACGAGCGGGAGGACCTCCTCGGCGTGGTACCGCTCGTCGTGCACGGGGCCGCAGATGAGCAGCCGCCGGCCGGCCGCGCGGACGATCCGGATGGCGTCGGCCGTGCCCTTGTCCGGGTGGATCCGCCCGAACGCGACGAGTGTCTCGCCCGGCGCCGCGACAAACGGGAACTGCCGCACGTCGATGCCGTGGTAGATGGTGGCCGCGTAGTCGAGGCCGGGCCCGCGGTCGGCGTCGGAGATGGACACGAACGCCGAGTCGGCGCGCTGGTAGGCCGGCAGGATCGCCGGCGAGCAGAAGCCGTGCACGGTGGTGACAAGGCGGGTGCGGCAGAAGTCGCTCATCGCGAGCGGCAGCCAGTCGAGGTTGTTGTGCACGAGGTCGAACTCGCCGCTGCGGGCGTAGCAGTGCGCGACGTGGATGGCCTCCCAGACCCGGCCGTCGTAGCCGCTGTCCTCGTTGTACGGCCGTTCGACGACCCCGTCGAGCCGCGCGGCGGTGACCGAGTCGAGGCTCGCGAACAGGGTCACGTCGACGCCGCGCGCGACCAGCCCCTCGGCGAGCAGGGAGACGATCTGTTCCCACGGGCCGTACGCCCGGGGCGGTGTCCGCCAGGCGATCGGTCCGAGCAGTGCGACCTTCATCGCGCCTCCCTACCCATGCACACGTTCACCAACCTCACCATCATGGTCCCGGCTCAGCTTCCGCCCCGGCCTGCCGATCTGCAGGTCATCCGAACAAGCGACAGGGAGCCCGATGACCGCTTGGCGCTGGTACGCGGTCCTCGGTCTCGGGGCGGTCGCGGTCGGCGGGTTCCTGCCGGTGGTCCCCCGGCAGGGCCTTTACACGCTCGTCGGCATGTCCGCGGCCGTCGTGCTCGGCGCCGGGATCCGCCGGCACCGGCCCGCGGACCGGCGCAGCTGGCTGCTGTTCACCGCGGCCATCTGGTGCTCGGTGGCCGCCGCCGCGAGCTACGCGGCGGAATACCTCGTCACCGGCCGGATCGGCTTCCCGGCCTGGAAGGACCTGCCGTTCCTCGGCGGATACCTGTGCATGGCACTGGGCACGCTCGCCTGGGTACGGCCCGACCCGGCGCGGCCACGCGCCGAGCGGTTCATCGACTCCGGGATCGTGGCGTCCGGGATGGCCGCGCTGGCCTGGACGTTCATCGTGCACCCGCTGCTGTTCACGCGGCCCGTCGACCCGGGGCGCGCGGCGAGCCACGTCATGTACATCTCCATCGACCTCGTCCTCGTGGTGCTGACCACGCGAATGATCTTCACCAGCAGCGTACGCTCCCCCGCGCACACGCTGGTGTCGTGCGCGCTCGGCGTGGTGATCGCCGGTGACGTCGTGTACTACGCCACGCTCGCCTGGACCGGCGAGACGTACGGGGACGGCATGTCGACCGCGCTGTACCTCTGCGCGTACGCGCTGACCGGCACCGCCGCCCTGCACCCCTCGATGGCCGGTGCGGCAGGCCGGCCGGAACGCCGCGAGCCGGTGATCCCGCGGCACCGGGTGTACCTGTACTCGATCCTGGCCCTGGTCGGGCCCGTGGTGGCGATCACCATGCTGCTGGTGCGCTCGCCGCTGCCGTCACGCTGGTGGGTGCTGGTGCCGCTCGCGACGTCCGTGGTGACGTCGGTGCTGCTGATCGCCCGGCTCAGCCAGCTCGTCCGGTTCGCGAACCGGCGCGCCGCCGATCTCGACGCACAGGCCGTCACCCTCGGCGCGGCACTGCGCGAGCAGGAGACGCTCCGGCAGCAGCTCACCCACCGGGCCCTGCACGACGCGCTCACCGGCCTCGGCAACCGCGCGCTGCTGCAGGAGCGGCTGGAGCACGCGCTCGCGCGGACGACCTCCTCGCACGGCCTGCTCCTGCTGGACCTCGACGGCTTCAAGGACGTCAACGACTCCTTCGGCCACCCGGTCGGCGACGCGCTGCTCATCGAGGTCGCCGCCCGCCTGCTCGGCGAGGTCTCGACCTCGGACACGCTCGTGCGCCTCGGCGGGGACGAGTTCGCGATCCTGCTCGAGGACGTGAGCCCGCCACGGTTGTCGACCGTCGGCGCGTCCGTCGTCGCGGCGCTCGGGCAGCCGTACACGGTCGGCGAGCGCGAGCTGAGCGTGACCACCAGCGTCGGCTCGCTGCACTTCAGCGCCCCGTCCACGCCCGCCGAGGCGATGCGCAACGCCGACCTGGCGCTCTACGCGGCGAAAGCGGACGGCAAGAACCGGCTCGCCGCCTACGAGCCGCGCCTGGCGATCGAACGGCACGAACACATGCGCCTGTCCGCGGAGCTGCGGCGAGCCGTGGCCGAGGACGAGTTCGTGGTCAATTACCAGCCGGTGGTGGACCTGTCGACGGGCCGCGTCACCGCCGTCGAGGCGCTGCTGCGCTGGAGCCCCGGAGGCCGGCCGGTGCCGCCGCTGGAGTTCATCCCGATCGCCGAGCAGTACGGGCTGATCGTCCCGATCGGGGCCTGGGTGCTCCGGCAGGCGTGCAAGGACGTGCGGACCTGGTACGAACGGTTCGGCATCTCGGTCACCGTCAACGTCTCCGGCCGCCAGCTGCGCGAGCCCGACTTCGCGTCGGTGGTCCTCGGCGCGCTGCGCGAGGCGGGCCTGCCCGGCGAGGCCCTCATCCTGGAGATCACCGAGACGGTCCTCGTCTCGTCGACCGCCGACGCCGACCACGTCACGGCCCTGCTGTCCACAGTGCGTGCCGAAGGTGTACGGATCGCCGTCGACGACTTCGGCACGGGGTACTCGTCCCTGGCGTACCTGCGACACCTCCCCGTCGACATCCTGAAGATCGACCGCGCCTTCACCCCGGAAGGCGGGATGGCGGAGGAGATGGCGTTCACCCGCGCGATCGTGGAGCTGGGCAACAGCCTGCGGCTGTCGTCGATCGCGGAGGCGGTGGAGACCCCGGAGCAGGCGGAGCGGCTGCGCCAACTCGACTGTCACCTTGCCCAGGGGTACCACTTCTCGCGGCCGCTGCCGGTGGGCGACCTCGACGCGGTGCTCACGTCGAGGAACGGCGTCCTGGACGGCGCTTCCCTGCTCTCGTGAGCGGTCCGCGCCGTCCGGTGCCGTTTCGGTCCGCTTCGGTCTGCTTCAGCCTGCTTCGGGCTACCCAGTCCGCTCAGTCCGCGAGGATCGCGTAGAGCTTGCGGCGGGTCTCGGTCAGCACCTCGAGGGCCTGGGCGCGCTGCTCGCTCGTGCCGTTGAAGCCCACCTGGCGCAGCGCGTCCATGATGCCGAGCGCGGCGTCGCGGAACTCCTGGGCCTGGGAGACGTTCTCGTCGCCGTACTCCCGCCAGGGCGCGTTCTGCGCGGCGGTCTCGGCCTCGGGCCGGCCGGCGTCGGTGAGCACGAACCGCTTCCGGCCGCCGCTCTCCTCGGCCGCGATGAGCCCTTCGTCCTCGAGCATCTGCAGCGTCGGGTAGATGGAGCCGGGGCTCGGCCGCCAGATGCCGCCGGTGCGCTGCTCCAACTCCTGGATCATCTCGTAGCCGTGCATCGGCCGCTCGTGCAGCAGCGCGAGGACCGCCTGGCGGACGTTGGGGCGCCCGCCCCGCCCGCGGCCCCAGCCGCCACCGCGGCCGTGCCCGTGACCCCAGCCGCGGCCCCCTCCGGGCGGGAACGGCGGGATGAAACTGCCGAACCCACGCTGCCAGGCCCCGGCGTCGAAAAATGCTCCGTGTCGCGATCTCATGATCGCCCCCCTTTCACTTGGAGCTATCGTTGATAGTTCGACGATATATCGGGACCCTATCGCCGACAACCCCTTAGCGATAGTCGTTTCGACACCGGCCGGGCCACTGGGACAGCGCTGGCGGCCCAACTCCGCGCCGATCTTGGAGTTGTGGTCCTTGACAAATCCGGACAAATTCGGAGGTTCATGGCGCCACAACTCCAAGATCGGCGCATAGTTGGGCCGCCAACGCTCCGCGATCATGGAACTGGCCGCTCGATCCCGCGCGCTTCGCCCCGGCGCTTGGCCATGATTGCGGCAAGTTCGCGATCACGGGTGCTGAACCCTGAAGGGCGCAGCGGTCGCCGCACGATCAAGACTGCCTAGATGAGGATCACGGAGCGGAGGACCTCGCCCCGCTCCATCTTGTGGAACGCTTCCTCGACGTCGCCCAGGTCGCCGGTCTCCGTCACGAACTTCTCCAGCGGCAGGCGGCCCTGCAGGTACAGATCGATCATCGTGGGGAAGTCGCGCGTCGGCAGGCAGTCACCGTACCAGCTCGACTTCAGCGCGCCGCCGCGGCTGAACACGTCCAGGAACGGCAGCTCGAGCTGCATCTCGGGGCGCGGCACGCCGGTCAGGACCACCGTCCCGGCCAGGTCCCGGGCGTAGAACGCCTGCTTGTAGACCTCCGGCAGGCCCACGGCCTCGACCACCACGTCGGCGCCGAAGCCTCCGGTCAGGGCGCGGACCGCCTCGACCGGGTCGCTCTCCCGGGAGTTCACCACGTGGGTGGCGCCGAAGTCCCGGGCCCAGGCCAGCTTCCGCACGTCGATGTCGACGCCGATGATCGTCGTCGCGCCGGCCAGGACCGCACCCGCGATCGCGGCGTTGCCGACGCCGCCGCAGCCGAAGACCGCCACGGCGTCGCCGCGGGTCACGCCGCCGGTGTTCAACGCGGCGCCGAGGCCCGCCATCACGCCGCAGCCCAGCAGGCCGGCGACCATCGCGGGGGCACTGGGATCGACCTTGGTGCACTGGCCGGCGGCGACCAGCGTGTGCTTGAGGAAGGCGCCGATGCCCAGCGCCGGGGACAACGGGGTGCCGTCGGCGAGGGTCATCTGCTGCTTCGCGTTGTGGGTGTTGAAGCAGTACCACGGGCGGCCGCGCCGGCAGGCCCGGCACTGTCCGCACACGGCCCGCCAGTTCAGGATCACGAAGTCGCCGGGGGCCACCTCGGTGACGCCGGGGCCGACCGACTCGACGATCCCGGCGGCCTCGTGGCCCAGCAGGAACGGGAAGTCGTCGCTGATGCCGCCCTCGCGGTAGTGGAGGTCCGTGTGGCACACGCCGCACGCCTGGATCTCGACCCGGGCCTCGCCGGGGCCGGGCTCGGGAACGACGACGGTCTCCAGGCTGACGGGCCGGCCCTTGGCGAGTGCCACCACGCCCTTCGTCTCGATAGGCATGCCTCCGTCCTATCAGAGAATGGGGGTGTGCGCGCTCGGCTCGTCGGGGTTGGGTGGCACCGGGGGCTCTCGATGAGGCCCGGCCCAAAGAGCCCCGGCTGCCGACGAGAATGATAGGAAGACGGCCATGACGGTCACGGACGACTTGCGGCGGGTCGCGCGGGAGCGCTTCGGCTGGCAACAGCTGCGGGACGTGCAGCTGCGCGCCATGGAGGCGCTGATGGCGGGCCGTGACGCGCTCGCGGTGCTGCCCACCGGGGCCGGCAAGTCGGCGATCTACCAGGTGCCGGCGCCGCTGCTGCCCGGGCCGACGATCGTCATCTCGCCGCTGCTCGCCCTTCAGCAGGACCAGATCGCGTCGCTGTCCGCGCGGCACCACGAGTCGCTCGTCGCGGTGCGACTGTCGAGCGCCGAGGGCAAGAACGAGCGTGCGGAGGCGCTGGAGGCGCTGCGCGCCGGTGACGCCGAGTTCGTGTTCCTGACGCCGGAGCAGTTCGCCGACCCGGCGCGGGCCGCGCAGATCAAGGCGTTGAAGCCGAGCCTGGTCGCTGTCGACGAGGCACACTGCGTCTCGGCGTGGGGGCACGACTTCCGGCCGGACTACCTCCAGCTCGGCCAGTTCATCCGCGAGCTCGGCCGGCCGCCGGTGGTGGCCCTGACCGCGACGGCCTCCCCGCCGGTCCGTGAGGACATCGTCGAACGCCTCGGCATGCGCGACCCGGAGGTCGTGGTCGGGGGGCTGGACCGGTCGAACCTGTTCCTGGAGTCGGTGCACTGCCCCGACGAGGAGACCCGCTGGCGGCGGCTGGTGGCCCGGCTGCGCGAGTCGGCGCCGCCCGGCATCATCTACGCGCCGACCCGCCGCTCCACCGAGGAACTGACCGAGCGGCTCCAGCAGGAGGGGTTCGAGGCGGTCGCGTACCACGGCGGGATGAGCGCCGGCGAGCGCGAACGGGCGCACGAGGCCTTCCTCGCCGACGAGGTGCCGATCATGGTCGCGACGACGGCGTTCGGCATGGGCATCGACAAGCCCAACATCCGGTGGGTCAACCACGTCTCGCTGCCCGACTCCCCCGACTCCTACCTGCAGGAGATCGGCCGGGCGGGGCGCGACGGCAAGCCGGCGCACGTGCTGCTGCTGCACCGCACCGAGGACAGCGGGCTGCGCAAGTTCTTCACCAACGTCTCGGTCGACCGCGACGAGGTGTCGGACCTCGCCGCGCTCCTGCGCGCGGCGGACAAGCCGCTGACGCGGGACCAGCTGGAGGAGAAGTCCGGCCTGGGCGCCCGCAAGCTGGGCCAGCTGCTGACGCTGCTCGAGGAGGTCGGCGGCGCGCGGATGCTCAACGGCGGCAAGGTCAAGGCACCCCGCTGGGCACCCGTCCCCGCGCGGGCGGCCGAGCTCGCCGAGGCGCAGGCGGAGCGGCAGCAGACGGTGTCCCGGTCGCGGCTCGACATGATGCGCAGCTTCGCCGAGACCGAGCTGTGCCGGGGACAGGCGCTGCTGGCGTACTTCGGGGAGCACCTCCCGGCGACCTGCGGCCACTGCGACAACTGCCAGGACGGCAGCGCCGCCGCCGGGGTGGCGGCGACGGGCGACGTACCGTTCCCGATCCACAGCGAGGTCCGGCACGGCGAGTGGGGCAAGGGCGTCGTGCTGTCCTACGCGGGTGAGCAGATGACGGTGCTGTTCGAGAAGGTCGGCTACAAGACCCTGTCGGTGCCGGTCGTCCAGGAGCACAAGCTCCTGCGGCAGATCTCCTAGGGACGGTGGGCCGGGTCCTCGTTACGGCCGCCGAGCGCGGCCCAGACCTGGTTCACCGTCTCGTAGACCTCACCCTCCGGCAGGCGCTCCAGCGTCGCCAGGACCTCGTCGGGGGCGTTCAGCTCGCTGGCGCCCGCGATCAGGTCGTCCCGATCGCCGGGCAGGCTCGCCTTCGGGATGTACCGGCCCAGATTGCTGCGCGCCTCGACGTCCCGCGGGCTCATCCCGACCGGCGTGCCCGGCGCCCGGGCGGTGTTCACGGCGCCTTCCCAGGCGCCGCCCTGCCGGAGGTCTTCGGTCTCGTACCGCATCTGGTCGTCCAGCGCGACGCCGTGTTTGGTGTTTCCTCGCTCCATGAATCCGAGGTACCCGGGCAATATCCCCCCAAACGACTAACCCCGATTGAGACCTCGCTGTGCTGGGTATCGATCCGACATCCGCCCGAATGACCGCACTCCGACCCCCGGGCGTGTGGGCCGGGCGCTTTGTTGGAGGTGAACACACGTGGCACGCATCGGGCAGCTGTTCGGTGGCCGTACGCGCGACGCGGCGGACGTCGAACCGCGTCACGACCGGGACCGCGACGGCGTCGACGACCGGCTCGAGTCGACCACCGTGCGTCGCGTCGACCGCGATCGTGACGGTGTGGACGACCGGCTGGAGAGCACCGACCGGACGAGCCGGATCCCCGCGGTGGGTGTTCTCGACCGCGACACGGACCGGGACGGGATCGCGGACAGCCGCGAGACCACGACGACCACCCTGCGCCGCAGCATCGACCGCGAGGCGCCGCCGGCTCCGGTGAGTCCGCCCCCGCCGCCGGTGGCCGAGGTCCGGCCGGCCCCCGCCCGGGCCAGCATGACGGCGGCCCTCGGCCTCATCCTCGGCGTCGCGGGTGTGGCGGTCGCGCTGACCGGCCTGCTCGCGCCGTGGGCGATCGCCGTCGGCGCGCTCGGCCTGCTGTTCTCGTTCGGCGGCATCGTCGCCGGCGCCCGCCCCGGTGTCGCCGGTCGCGGGCTCGGCTCGCTCGGCGTGCTGGTCAACGGCACCGCGATCGTCTTCGCGATCCTCGCCATGACCGGCCAGGTGAGCTGGCTCGACAGCAACGTCGACCAGGTCGCTCGGCTCAACGAGTGGCTCGACGCCCGCCTGCCGTGGATGAAGGACTGGTAATCATGCCGCCCCGCGAGTGACGCGCAGTCGGCCCGCGGCGGCGCGCAACCGCCCGGTGGAGACCGCCGACGCGTCGATCTTGCAGTTGTGGTGCCCGACAAACCCGACAGCAGGGGAATGCCATGGCACCATAACTGCAAGATCGACGCGGGTTTGTCAGGAGGCGGGAACCGGTTCGGGGGCGGTGTCGGCGGTCCGGTCGGGCGCCTTGCGGCGGGTCGCCAGGACCGAGCCGACGAGGATCAAAGCGAACGCGACGGCGGTCAGGACCGTGACGTCCTCGTCGAGGATCATCCAGCCCAGGATCACGGCCACCGCCGGGTTGACGAACGTGATGACCGTCGCCCGCACTCCCCCGACCTCGGCGATCAGTGCGAAGAACAGCACGAACGCGAGCGCCGTGCAGATCACCGACAGGCCGAGCACGGCCAGCGCCGGGCCCAGGCTCACCGTGCGGGCGAGGTCGGGCAGGTCCGGCACGACCACCGGCGCGAACAACACCGCGCCGACCACCAGCGACGCCGCGGCCACCCCGTAGCGGGGCACGTCGGCGAGCCAGCGCTCGATGATCAGCGGGCCGATGGCGTAGCAGACGACAACACCGACCAGCTCGAGCATGGGCACGACACCGCCCGCGCCGACGTGGAAGCCGAGCAGCAGGGCCACCCCGGCGAAGCCGACCAGGAGGCCGCCGACCCGGGCGGCGGTGAGCTTTTCGTTGCGGTTCATCAGGCGGGCGAGGATCGCGGCGACCAGCGGCACGCCGGCGATGACCAGGCCGGTGAAGGAGCTGTCGACGTGCAGTTCGGCGTCGGACAGCAGCAGCCAGGGCAGGCCGATCTCGACGACGGTGTAGATCAGCAGCGGCAGCCAGGGGCGCAGCGAGGCACGAAGCTCCTTGCGGGCGAGCGCGATCGGCAGCAGCAGGACCGCGCCGAGCGCCGTGCGGAGGAAGACCAGCTCGGCAGGCCCGATCTCGCGGACCGCGACCTTGATCAGCAGGTAGGGGATGCCCCAGACGACGCACATCGCGACGAAGAGGATCCATCCACGACGACTCATGACCCGAGCATCACGCGACGCGGCGCACCGGGTCTTGAACGCTGTTGCGGAATGCGGCCGGAGTGACGCCGGTCACCCGCTTGAACCAGCGGGTCAGGTGGGCCTGGTCGGCGAAGCCGACGGCGCCGGCGACCTGGGCCGGGCCGGCGCCGGCGGCCAGGAGGTGGCGTGCCTCGCAGACCCGCTCGAGGACCAGCCAGGTGTGCGGCGGGAAGCCGGTCGCCTCGCGGAACACGCGCAGCATGTGGTACGGCGACAGGTCGACGCCCGCGGCCAGCTCCCGCAGGCTGGGCGCGCAGCGCAGGTCGGCCATCAGCCGGTCGCGGATCTCGGCGACCTTCCGGGCCGCGGCCGCGTCGGAGGCGGACGGCGGTTTCGGGCCGGCGGGCCCGCGGCCGTGCCGCTGGACGACGGCCTCGAACGCCCACGCGAGCTTCGAGTGGGCGGCGAGCGGGTCGACGCCGGCGGTCAGCTCCTCGTGCGCCGAGCGGATCAGGTGCACGCTGCGCGGATCGTGGACGATCGCCGCCGGGAAGTCGGGGCGGGCCGAGCGGCCGTCGAGCAGCATCGCCTCGCTCGGATACAGCACCCGGTAGCTCCAGCCCTCCTCGTCGGCGGCCATGCCGTCGTGCGGCTCGTCGGGCTCGAGGATCGCCAGGCTGCCGACGCCGGCCCGGTGCAGCTCGCCGCGGTAGTGGAACTGCTCCTCGCCGGAGACGACCACCCCGATGGCAAACGTGGCGTGGCTGTGCTTCGTGAACACGTGCCGCCGATAGCTGGCCGTCAGCATGTCCATCTGGAAACGGCCGTCGTCCACCCTTGTCCAGGACGCGGACTCGCTCATGCTGTGACGGTATACCCGAACGGCAGTTCCAGGCGGTGCCGTGCGAGCAGGTCACCGTCGGCGAGGATCTCCCGCGTCGGGCCGTCGGCGACGATGCGGCCGGCGTCGAGGATGACCGAGCGCGGGCAGAGCTCCAGTGCGTACGGCAGGTCGTGCGTCACCATCAGCACCGTCACCGGCAGCGTCCGCAGGATCGTGGCCAGCTCACGACGGCTCGCGGGGTCGAGGTTCGACGACGGCTCGTCCAGGACCAGGATCTCCGGGCGCATGGCGAGCACGGTCGCCACCGCCACCCGGCGGCGCTGACCGAAGGACAGATGGTGCGGCGCGCGGTCGCGGTGCTCGCCCATGCCGACCGCGTCGAGCGCCTCGTCGACCCGCTCCCGCAGCTCGGCGCCGCGCAGGCCGAGGTTCGCCGGGCCGAACGCGACGTCCTCCCCCACGGTCGGCATGAACAGCTGGTCGTCGGGGTCCTGGAAGACGATGCCGACCCGCTGGCGGATCTCCTTGAGGCAGGCGCGGTCCTTCGCGTCGACGGTCATCCCGGCGACGGTGACGGTGCCGCCGCTGCCGTCGCGCCCGTCGGCGTGGAGGATGCCGTTGAGGTGCAGGACCAGCGTGGTCTTGCCCGCGCCGTTGGGGCCGAGGACGGCGACGCGGTCGCCCTGCGGCACGGTCACATCGACGCCGCGCAGGGCCACGTGGCCGTCGGGGTAGGCATACCGCAGGTCGCGGACCTCGAGAGAGGGGGTCACCGGACCAACGCTATCGTCGCGATCGCGGCCGCGACGACGGGGACGCCGGCCGCGGCCGCCCACTGGCCCGCGGTGGCGCCGGTGCCCGCCAGCGCGAGAGGGATCCGGCCCTCGTAGCCGCGCGAGACCATGGCGAGGTAGACCCGCTCCCCGCGCTCGAAGGCGCGCAGGAACAGGGCGCCGACACCGGTCGCGAAGCCCTTGATCTGCCACAGGAACCGCGGGTCGTAGCCGCGGGAGCGCTGCGCCACCCGCATGCGCCGCGCCTCTTCGGCGAGGACGTCGAGGTACCGCAGCATGAACGTGGCGATCTGCGTCACCATCTGCGGGCAGCGCAGCCGGTCCAGGCCGAGCAGCAGGTCACGCGGGGTGGTGGTGCCGGCGAGCAGCAGCGACGACAGCACGCCCAGGGTGCCCTTGGCGATGATGTTCCAGGCGCCGTAGAGGCCGTCCTGCGACACGCTCATGCCGAGGACGTCGATCTTCTCGCCGGTGCCGAGGAACGGCAGCGCGAAGGCGAGCAGGATGAACGGCAGTTCGATCAGCGACCGCAGCGCCAGCCAGCCCGGGCCGATCCGGGCGACGGCCGCGACCGCGACGATGACCAGCAGATACGCGCCGAACGCCCAGATCGCCTCGCGTGGGGTCGCCACCACCGCGACCGTGAACAGCACGCTGGCGACGATCTTCACCTCGGGTGGCAGTACGTGCACCGGGGAGGCCCGGTGCACGTACAGCGCGTGGCTGTGCCCTGCGCCCACTAGACCTTCTGTTCCTCGGGCAGATCCGCGGCCCGGTCCTCGGGCGTGCGCTTGCGTCCCGCCTTGAGCAGCCAGAACACGCCCCCGCCGAGGGCGAACGTGGCCAGCACCCCGATCACGCCGGACGTGCCGGTCGACAGGAAGTCGTTGGCGAGGCCGCGCACGCCGTAGTCGGCGAGCGGACTGTCCTTCGTCAGGTTGTCGGTCTCGCCCTGGGCGATGCAGTTGCCGCCGGTGATCTGGTCCTCGTCGTCGAAGGTGCAGCCCTCACGCGCGACCGAGTCGAGGCCGTCGGGGTGCGGCGAGGCGAAGTTGCTGACGACGCCGGCGAGCAGCAGCGCGGCGACCAGGCCGCTGAGGATGAACCAGGTCGTCTTCTTCATGCTGACCTACCTTGAAAACTCGAGACCGACCAGCGGCATGCCCGCCGGAGCACAGCGGAGGCGGTCATGCCGCAACCGCCTCTCTCGGTGCCCGCCTGAGGTTGCGGACGGCGTACACGAGGTCGGGGCGGACCTTCGCGACATAGCCCACCGTGATCGCGGTGATGAGCCCCTCGCCGATGCCGATGAGCACATGGGTGCCGGCCATCGCCGCGGCGATCCCGCCGAGCGACCGTCCGATGTCGGTGGCGCCGCCCATCGCGTACTGCAGCACAAAACCCTGCGCGGCGAACGTCACCGAGACGATCGACGCGACCAGCGCGGTCGCGGTCAGCGCCCAGGTGCGCCGCGGCAGGACCCGCAGCAGCGTGGCCACCAGCAGGTAGCCCGCGGCGGTGCCGATCAGCGCCATGTTGGTGATGTTGAGGCCGAGCGCGGTGACGCCGCCGTCGCTGAAGATCAGGGCCTGCACGACCAGGACGATCGCGACGCAGATCGCGCCGAGGTAGGGGCCGACGAGCATCGCGGCGAGGGTGCCGCCGAGCAGGTGGCCGCTGACCCCGGGCAGGACCTGGAAGTTCAGCATCTGCACGGCGAAGATGAACGCCGCGACCAGGCCGGCCATCGGCACGAGCCGGTCGTCGAGCTCACGACGGCCCATGACGAAGCACAGCGCGAGCCCGGCGAGTGCCACGCCCGCGAACAGCAGCGCGACCTGGTTGTTGATGATCCCGTTTGAGATGTGCATGGCGAGTGCTGGCATGTGTTTCCTCCCAGCGGAGCGTATTGCCGGGGGTGCGTTGTTGCCAAGGCCTTGCAACAACGCCGAAACGAACATCACGTCGTGATCGATGTCTGGACGGCGGCCGCCGGGTGTACGCGACGCGTCACCGGGTGACCGGCAGCCGGATGTCGAGCCCGCGGAGCCTGTTGCGCAATTCGGATCCCTCGGGCGTCAACCCCGACAACCGCGCCGATCTTGGAGTTGTGGTCCTTGACAAACCCGGACAAATTCGGAGGTTCATGGCGCCACAACTCCAAGATCGGCGCGTAGTTGGGCCGTCAACAGGCTCCAGGGCGACCTGAGGGTTCCCTCGATCGTGGACAGCGGCAGGCGTCAGGCGTGCTTCGCCACGCTCAGCACCGGATCCGCCAGCTGAGGGGAAGCGCGGAGCTCGTCGGCGGTGTGGGTCGCCACCACGACGCCGTCGCCGAGGAGCGCCACGTGGTCGGCCACCGCCAGGGCGTGCTCCGGCTGCTGCTCCACCAGCAACACCGTCAGACCGCCCCGCGCCAGCTCCGCCACCACCGACCGCACCCGCGCCGCCAGGTCCACCGCCAGGCCCTCGCACGGCTCGTCCAGCAGCAACAGGCGCGGCTGGGTGAGCAGCGCCCGCGCGATCGCGAGCATCTGGGCCTCGCCGCCGGAGAGCTGGTTGCCCTTGTGGCGACGGCGCTCACCGAGCCGCGGCAGGAGCTCCAGCACCCGAGGCACGGTCCACTCGCCCGGACGGCGGGACAGGTCGAGATGCTCGGCGACCGTCAGGCTGGCGAAGACCCGCCGGCCCTGTGGTACCAGGCCCACGCCCGCCCGCGCCACCCGGTGCGCGGGACGGCCGGCGAGCTCCACGTCGTCGAGCTGCACGCTGCCCGCCTTCGGGCGCAGCAGGCCGGCGACGGCATGAACCAGTGTGGTCTTGCCGGCGCCGTTGCGGCCGAGCACGGCGATGGCGGTGCCCTGCGGCACCGTCAGGTCGACGCCGTGCAGGACCGTGCCGCCGCCGTAACCGGCCTGCAGGCCGGCCACCGTCAGTGTCATGGTGCGACTCCCGCGTAGGCGGCCGCGACCTCGGGCGAGGACCGGGTCTCGGGGACGGTGCCGGTGTGCACGTGCTTGCCGGAGTGCAGCACCGTCACCTGGTCGGCGAAGCCGTAGACCAGGTCCAGGTGGTGCTCGACCAGCAGGACCGCCACCGTGTCGGGCAGCGCCGCCAGCAGACCGGCCAGCAGCTCGACCTCGGGCGGCGCCAGGCCGGCCGCGGGCTCGTCGAGCAGCAGCAGGCGCGGCTCGCCGGCCAGGGCCATGGCGAGCTCCAGCTGGCGGCGCTGGCCGTGGGACAGCGAGCCGGCCAGGGTGCCGGTGGCCGCGTCCAGGCCGACGGACGCGAGCAGTTCGAGCGCCCTGGCCCGGCCGCCGGCGCGCAGACGACCCCACGGGCGGCGCCCGGCGACGAGCACGTTGTCCAGCGCGGACAGGCTGGACCAGACGGCCGGGTGCTGGTGTGTGCGGCCGATGCCGAGCCGCGCGCGGCGGGCCGGCGCCATGCCGGTGACGTCGCGTCCGGCGAAGTGGATCCGTCCGGCGCTCGGCCGCAGGCTCCCGGCGACGAGGTTCAGCAGCGTGCTCTTGCCGGCGCCGTTGGGACCGATGAGCGCGTGCCGGGCGCCGGCTTCCACCCGCAGTCCGACCCCGTCGAGGGCGGCCAGATCGCCGTACCGGCGGCCCAGTCCTTCAACCACAAGAAGCCCGCTCATGCCGACTTCCTCCCCAGCAGGCCGCGCGGCAGGAAGTACACACACAGGATGAACAGCGTGCCCAGCAACAGCGGGGCGTGGCCGGGCCAGGGGCCGGACAGCCAGTCGCGGGTCGCCACGACCAGGGCGGCACCGATGAGCGCGCCGACCATCGAGGTGGCGCCGCCGATGACGATCGCCAGCAGTACCAACGCCGACACCTCGAACCCGCCGGCACCCGGCGAGACGAACTTGTCGATGGTCACCAGCAGCGCCCCGGCCACACCGGCGAGCGCGCCGGCGCCGACGTAGGCGGCGGTGAGGTAGCCGGCGACCGGGTGACCGCTGGCCCGCATCCGCACCGGGTCGTCGCGGGTCGCCCGCAGCATGGCACCGGCCGGCGAGCGCAGGACGAGCAGGAGCGCGCCGACGAGGACGGCCACGACGGCCAGCACGTAGAGGTAGACGGCACGGTCGGTGTCGAGCGACACCAGGCCGGGCAGCGGCACGACGTCGCCGAAGGCGAGCATGCCGTCCGTACCGTTGGTGACCGACTTCCAGCGACCGGCGACGGTGAACGTCAGCTCGCCGAGCGCCAACGTGATCATGAGCACCACAACACCGTTGGCGTAGACCACGAGCGGCGCGGTGACCAGCGCGAACAGGGCACCGGCGGCGGCTGCGGCGAGCAGCTGCACCACCCCGACGGTGACGTCGTGGCGGATCAGGGTCGCGGCGGTGTAGGCCCCGACGAGATACGGGGCGGTCTGGCCGAGCGTCGGCAGGCCCGCGATGCCGGTGAGCAGCGCGACGGAGACGGCGAGCAGGCCGATCACGAGGATCCGGGTGATGGTCCGGGTCGCGTACTCGTCGAGGGTCCAGGCGAACGACACCATCAGCAGGAGCGCGGCCGGGAAGCCGGCGACGCGGAGCACCTTGGTCATGCGCTCCTGCCCGACGGGAGAAGGCCGCGCGCACGGGCGGCCAGGGCGATCGCCATCGCGCCGAACAGCGCGAACGGGGCGAGGGCCGGTGCGGCGGTGACGCCGACGGTCTGGATCTCGCCGACCGCGACGGCGGCGACGAGCGCGCCACCGATCGAGCCGAGGCCGCCGAGGACCACGACCACGAGCGAGAGCATGAGGACCGTGTCGGCGGTCCGCGGGCCGGGGCCGATGATCGGGGCGCCGAGGGCGCCCGCGAGCCCGGCGAGTCCGCCGGCGACGGCGAGGACGCCGGTCCGCACGGTCATCGGGTTGACGCCGAGGGTCGCCACCATGTCCCGGTCGTCGACGGTGGCCCGCACCAGGCTTCCGGCGCGGGTCTTCGTGACCACGACGGACAGTGCGATCGCGATGAGCGTCGCGACGCCGAGGAAGGCCAGCCGGTACCCCGGGTAGTTGTGCCCGGCGAGGTCCACCGGCCGGTCCAGCGAGGCCGGGATGACCACCGGCAGGTCGTCCTTGCCGAACAGTGCGATGAGCCGGTCGCCGACGACGAGGGCGATGCCGAACGTCAGCAGGGCCTGGGCGAGATGCCCGCGGCCGGCGATCGGCACGAGCATGACGGACAGCACGGCGCCGCCCGCGCTCGCGGCCGCGGTGCCGACGAGCACCGCGAGTGCGAGCGAGAGCCAAGTGCCGTCACTGATTTTCGCGGCGGCGTAGGCGCCGAACGCGAAGAGCGTGCCGTGTGCGAGGTTGAGCACGTCACCGACGCCGAAGGCGAGGGTGAGCCCGGCGGCGACGACGAACAGCAACAGGCCATAGGCCACGCCGTCGACCGCCGGGATCAGATACGCGTCCAACGGAATTACGCGCCCACGGTCGCGAGGTCCTGGACCAGCACGTTGGCCAGGGCACGGCCGTCGTTGCGGACCTGACGCAGGTACCACTTCTGGATCGGGGCGTGGTTCTTGCCGAACTGCCACTGACCGCGCGGGCTGGAGATCTGGCCGAGCTTGCCGAGCTGCTCGTTGATCGTCTCCGGCGTCACGTTGCCACCGGCGGCCGCGATGGCCCGGTCGAGCACCGCCGCCGCGTCGTACGACGCCATGGCGTAGGTGGTCGGGGTGATGTCCGGGTAGGCCTGGCGCCACGCGGCGACGAACTTGCGGTTCTCCTCGTTGTCGAGGTCCGGCGAGTAGTTGCACACGGTGTAGACGTCCTTGGCCGCCTCACCCTCGGCCTGCAGGACCGTGCCCTCGGTGATGAAGGCGCCGTACAGCGGGACGTCCTTGATGTCGGACTGCTTGTACTGCTTCACGAAGTCGATCGCGGCCTTGCCGGCGTAGAACGTGTAGACGGCCTTCGCGCCGCTCGACTTGATCTGCGAGAAGTACGGCAGGAAGTTGGTCGTCGTCGGGAACGGCGTCCACAGGGTCTTGCCGTCGGAGTTGGCGAGCTTGCCGCCGATCTTCACGAACTCGTTGGTGAAGCCGCCGACCTCGTCGTAGCCACCCTGGTAGTCCGGGCCGATCGCGAAGACCGGGCCGTTGACCTTGTCCTTGATGTACTGCGCGATGGACTGGCCGGGGTCAGACGACATGAAGCTCGTCGTCCACACCCGCGTGACGTCCTTGAGGTCGGGACGGCCGTTGGAACCGATCAGCGGCACCTTCGCCTCGTCGAGCAGCTTGGCCACACCGGCGACGGAGCCACCACCGACGATGCCGGTCAGCGCGAGGACCTTCTCGTCCTTGATGAGCTTCGTCGCGGCGGGCACGGCGGTCTCCGCGCCGTCACCCTCGTCGGCGACCTTCAGGTCGATCGGGTGGCCGCCCAGCTTGTTGTCGTGCATCTTCAGGTAGAGCTCGAAGCCCTTCCGCAGGTCGGTGCCGACCGCCTGGTACGTGCCGCTCAGCGAGCCGAGGAAACCGATCTTGAGCGTCGACGCCGAGCCGGCGCCATCCGCCTTGGAGTCCTTGGCGCATGCGGCCGTGCCGAACAGCAATCCGACCGCCAGGAAAGCGCTGACCGCCGACGTCCAGTGCCGGGTCAGGCGTCGTTGCAGGGACATGGATCTCCTCTGTAAGACTGAACTGGAGTTATCTGCGAGCGCTGGCGCGCTGCGCGAGGGCATGTTCGGTGACGGCGACGAGGATTTCCTTCGCCGATGCGCGTGAGCGCACGTCGGCGTTGAGCATCGGCACACTGGGTTGGATGGCGAGGGCCTCACGGATGTCCTCGAGGTGGTAGCGCGCCGCGCCCTCGAAGTTGTTGACCGCGATGACGTAGGGGAGCCGGCGGTTCTCGAAGAAGTCGATGGCACCGAAGCAGTCGGCGAGCCGGCGCGTGTCGGCGATGACCACGGCCCCGATCGCGCCCCTGCACAGCTCGTCCCACATGAACCAGAAACGGCGCTGGCCGGGGGTTCCGAAGAGGTAGAGGACCAGGTCCTGGTACAGCGTGATGCGGCCGAAGTCCATGGCGACCGTGGTGCTGCCCTTGCCGGGCACCAGCGTGGCGTCGTCGTGCTCGATACTCGCCGTCGTCATCAGGGCTTCGGTGGTCACCGGCGGGATCTCGGAGATCGATCCGACCAGCGTGGTCTTACCCGCACCGAAGCCACCCGCAATGATGATCTTTACCGCGGTCGGGCGACCGCGGCGAGGCGGCTCGGTCATTCGTCCCTCCGCTGCGCTCCGGACCGTCCTACCTCTGAGTCGAGCCCGGTCATGACGGTCCCCGGACCGCTGGGGTCAGTGCGTCGCCGATGCGGTTGGCGAGATCGGTCATCTCGTAGGAGACCTTGCCGACATCCGCGGACGGGGAGGCGAGCACCAGCAGCGAAGCACCGTCGCTGAACGCCATGCAGAACATGAAGCCGCCGTCGAGCTGCGTCACGTTGGAGATGACGCTGCCCGCCTCGAAGAACCGTGCGGCGCCCGCGAGCAGGGCGACGAGACCACTGCCGGTGGCGGCGAGCTGGTCGGCCCGGTCCCGGGGTAATGCGCGGGTATGGGCCAGTACGAGCCCGTCGGTCGAGATCGCCAGCGCGTGGGCGACATCAGGTGTACGGCTCGCAAAATTGTCCAGCAGCCAACCGAGATCACTCGGGTCGGTCACAGAAGTGGTCCTCTCGTTTCCTCACGTAGTTCAGTTCGCCGAAGTACGCCGGTTCGCCACACCACGGGCATAGGCCGACATCGCGGCAGCCACGCGCGTCGGGTCGCGACGCTGTGTCCCACCACCGGAGCGGTCCGGCGCCGCCATGGCGGCGCCGGGCACGAGGTGCCGCTGCGGGGCACGCACGGGCAGGCCCGCGGCCGTGGTCGTGGAAACCTCCGGCGTGGCTGCCTGCTGCGCGGCGCGCCAGCCGACGTCGGCTTCGGACTCCCAGTTGACCGGCTCGGTCGCGACGTCCAGGTCGGGCGGGGTCTCGGTGCGGAACCAGCCGTTGACCGACTGGAAGATCGGCAGTTCGATCGAGTCGTCGGCGGCTGCGGCGAGGGCGGCGGGGACCTCGGGCGGCGGCAACGGCGGCCACGCACCCGGCCCGGGCGGGGCGCCGGGACCACTCGGCCCACCCTGCGGCCCACCCGGTGGCCCACCCTGCGCGGGCGGCAGGGACGGCACCGGCGGCAGGGACGGCGCGATGTACGCGGACGGCCCGGAGGGGATCGCGCGCAGTTCCTGCGTGGGAACCGAGAAGAGGCTCGTCTCGGACGGTGGTGGTGGCAGCGACTGCTGCGGCTGCGGGGTGAACAGGTCGTTGGCCGGCCGGGGCGCGCTCTCGACCGCACTGGACGCCCCGACCGGGGCCAGCTGCGGCTGCCGCTCAGACGCGAGGATCGGGCGGAACACGGTGCTGGGGATGGTGACCTCGGCGAGCGTCCCGGTGTGCTGCCCCGGGCGGAGCTGGACGCCGATCTGGTACCGCGCGGCGATGTGCCCGACCACGGTGAGTCCCATGGCACGCACGGCGGCGATGTCGATCGCGGGCGGCTGGGCCAGCAGCTGGTTGAGCTGTTCGAGACGGGCCGGCCCGAGACCGACGCCGGTGTCGACGATCTGGATGATGACCCGGTCGCCGAGCGCCCGGCCGGTGACCCACACCTCGGACTCCGGCGGCGAGTAGCCGGTCGCGTTGTCCAGCAGCTCGGCCAGCAGGTGCACGACCTCGTCGACGGCCTCGGCGACGACCGCGACGTCGTCGTCGACGCTGCCGAACCGGACCCGGACGTAGTGCTCGATCTGCGAGATCGCGGCCTGCAGCACCTTGCCGAGCGGCGCGTCCTCGCGCCGGACGCGGGCGGCGCCGGAACCGCCGAGCACCAGGAGGCTCAGGTTGATCCGGGCCATCCGGGTGGCCAGGTGGTCCAGCTGGTACAACTGCTGGAGCCGGTCGGGGTCGGTCTCGTCGCGCTCGACCCGGTCGACCTGGGCCAGCACCGCGTCGACCAGTCGTTGCTCACGACGGGACAGGTGGACGAAGATCTCTGCGACGTTGGAGCGCATCACGGCCTGCTCACCCGCGATCCGGACCGCTTCGCGGTGGACCGCGCGGAACGCCTGCGCCACGTCGGCGACCTCGTCCGCGCCGGCGACGGACAGTGTCGCGGAGGCACGGTCGGCGACCTCGTCCGGGTCGACCGTGCCCGGCGCGGCGGCCCGCAGCTCGGAGACGACCGCCGGCAGTTGCTCGTAGGCGACGGTCCGGGCGGCGTCGTGCAGGTACCGCAGGCGGCGCGTGATGCGCCGGGCCACGATACCGGTGAGGACGATCGCGATGAGCAGCACGGCGGCCACGCCGGCGATCTGGATCACCGCCTGGGTCATCTGCTGGTCGCGCAGGTCTGCGACCTCGTCGACGACGGCGTCGTCGACCTGCTGCTCGACCTGGAAGAGCAGGCCCGACCAGCCGGAGATGGCGTTGATCCAGCCGCCGGTGTCGATGCGGACCGGCTGACCGGTCGGCGTCCGGCCGACCTGGTCCTGGAACCGCTGCGCCGCGACGACCTGCTCGCCCGTGTTGGCCTTCTCGTACCAGGTGCGCCACTCGGCGGGCGCGAGCTGGTTGAAGCCGACCGTCGCCTCGACGAAGCCGGCGCGGGAGGCGGTGATCTCCTGCTGGAGCGCCGGGGTGAGCTCGTTGGCGGCGACCGCGCGGAGCACGGCGACCTGCTGCTGGCCCAGCGCCTCCGCCGCCCGGGACAGCGCGGCGGCGGCACGGATCTCGTCGGCGAGGTCGGTCGGCGCGCCGGAGCGGGCCACGGACTCGCGGTAGCTCAGCAGGTCGGCGACGAGGATCCGGTAGCTGAACGCGGTCGCGGAGACCGACGCGCGGGCGTCCTTGCGCACCTGCTCGCGAAGACCGTTCAGACCCTCGAGGCTGTCGTCGATCCGGTCGAGCAGGTCCGAACCGGATGAGAGCGACTTGCGCCGCTCCTGGTACGTGCGGACCGTGTCGTCGGTCAGCATGACCTGCTGGTTGAAGGCGTCCACCAGCTCCGGCCGCTGAGGCGTGAGCACCACGTTGACCGCGGCGGCCCGCTCGCGCTGCAGCGCGTGGGCGAGCCCGCCCGCCTCGGAGGCGAGGGCGGCCAGGTCCTGCAGGTTCCGGCTGCGGTTCACCTGCTGGACGGTGGTGACCAGGGCGATGCCGGCGAACACGACGACGGCGACGAGCGGCACGGCCACGATGAGCTGCAACTGGTTGACGATGCGGCGGCCGGCACGGTTCTCCCGGCCCCGGTTGGTGGGGTTGTGCTGCTCACGGCGAGCAGGGGCAGCGGTGTGCCGGGTGGGCCGGCGCTCGTGCCCTTGCTGCGTCTGCCGAGGGTCGCGGCCCTGCCGTTGGGCGGGCACGGGCAGCGAACTCTGGCTTTGGGTCACGAAAAGTCCCCGCAGGCATCCGAGATTGACAATGCACGTCAGATGCAGGCGGGCAGGACAGGCGCATAGCGCCCTTATCATCCGACCCGCGCATCAACGATGTGCACCATCACAGGTCGGCCCATCGGTGTCAATACCGACGTCTGCCGTCTAGCGACGATCGCCTCTTTATCACTCATCCGTTCCGTGGAGATTCCGGCAAACGTACGGACCCAAACGGCTGCGTCTGCTGGGATTGCACTGCACCTACCGCACTCGCCGAAACGTTGGCGTGACACAGAAGTTACCCGTACGAAACAATCACAGAATGCATCGCCGACGATACGACCGGTAGTTGATTGTCCTGCGGAAAATTTCCGTACGACAATGTCTATGCGTTGGCAAATACTTCGTTCACCAGTGCCACCTGTTGTTCGTCCGTGCATGCCCGGCCACCGAAACCCAGGCGGCGCAGGTTGCGGGTCGAGGCCCGCAGCAGGTCCGGATAGGCGCAGACACCCCCGACCGGCTGCGCGATCCCGGCGGCGGCATCGGCGAGCACGACCGTCGATCGCGCCCACAGGACCTCGGCCTCGTCCGGTCCGGCCACCACGCCGAGCTCCGCGCGGAGCAGCTCGTCGTCGAGGTACAGCCGAGAGACCCGCGGCGCGCGGGCGATCTCCGCGGCCGCCAGCACGCCGGCGGCCGTCTCGATGCGCGGCAGCACGGGGATGGTCCCCAGCGGCAGCCCGGCCGCTTCCTCCGCCTCGGCCAGGATCGTGCCCAGGGCGGCGATCTCGGAGGCCGACCGGGCGCGCGGCACGCAGACACCCTCGAGGCCCGGCTTCGTCACCGCACGGAGGTCGGCGGCAGCTTCCCCACCGGCGTGGATGCAGACCCACGCCCGGTGGTCGTCGAGCCACCGCCCGGCCGCCGCACGGCCGCCGGGCGCCGCGGTGAGGTCGAGGACAAGAGCGTCGGCCGCCGTGTCCCGCGGACTGTCACCCGGCACGAAGAGGTACGACCTCATGCGTCGATCATCGGATGGAAGCCGCCGCTCCGCACGCCGGCGCGGCCGTTTCGCCCGTTTGGCCCCTCTGGCCGCCGGGTACGCGGGACCGTTAGGTGAGGCATCCGGCCAATGGGAGGGATCATGGCATCCGACGCCGTCACACTGATCATGAACGACCACCGGACCATGGAGCAATTGTTCGAGAAACTTCGCTCCGGCACCGGTGACCGCCGGCAGCTGCTCGACGAGTGCGCCGCACGACTCACCGCGCACAGCCACGCCGAGGAGCAGAAGGTGTACCCTGCGCTCGCCGAACTCGACCCGAACGTCCGCGACGAGGTCCACCGCGGCGCCGACGAGCACCACCAGGCCGAGCGGATGCTGCACGACCTGCAGCGGATGGCGGCCGACGCGCCGGAGTTCGAGGGCCTGCTCGACGAGTTCATCTCCGCCGTGCAGCACCACGTCGAGGAGGAGGAGACCGAGCTGCTGCCGGCGCTGCGGGACGCCGTCCCCGCCGCGCGGCTCGAGGAGCTCGGCGCCGCCTTCGAGAAGATCCGGCTCCAGGAACTCGAGGTCGCGGGCCTCGGCCTGCGGCGCTGACCACTTCGTCGGCGGGCTTGCCGACTCGCCCGGCTTCGGTACAGTCGGGCTGGTCATGGTCAGTTCCGGCCCGTCCTTCCGGCCCCCGGGCACGCCGGTCGCCGCGTCGCGGTTCCTCACCGGCGGCCCGGTCGCTGCCGCGCGGCTCAGCGACCTGCCGCTCGACCGGATGCCGCAGCGGACCGAGGACCACGTCGTCATGCTCGTCAGCGCCGGGCAGGGCACGCACACGCTCGACTTCGTGACGTATGCCTGCCGCCCCGGCACGCTGCTGTGGGGCCGTCCCGGACAGGTGCACCAGTTCGGCGGCCAGGCCGGTTTCGACGCCACGATGCTCGCGTTCTCACCCGGCATCCTGCCCTCGGTCGGCGAGATCGAAGGGCTGCGCGAGCTGGTGGCCGACCCGTTCGCCCCGACCTGCTGGCAGCCGGCCGGGGAGGACGAGGAGGCGATCGTCGCGGAGATCGCGCAGATCGGCGTCGACCAGGTGCGGTACGGTGCGACGCGGCTCGGCGCGGCGCTGCTGGCGCACTCGATGGCCGTGCTGCTCATGCGGATCGTGGCGCTCGCACCGCCTCCGCCGCTCGGGTCGGCGGCCCTGCTGGTCGGGCTGCTGCGGGCCGAACTGGAGCGCGACGTCCGGCGCCGGCGGGTCGAGGACTATGCGGAGACCCTGCGCTGCTCGGTGCGCACACTCACCCGCGCCAGCCTGGCGGTCACCGGCCGCAGCGCCAAGCAACTCGTCGACGAGCGGGTGGCGCTGGAGGCAAAGCGGCTGCTCGCGACGGGCGACGAGCCGGTCGCCGACGTCGGGCGACGGCTGGGCTTCGACGAGCCGACGAACTTCGGGCGGTTCTTCGCCCGCGAGACCGGCCAGTCGCCGGGCGCGTTCCGGGCGATACTGCGCCGCTCCCCCGCGCCGCGGGTGCCGCACCAGCGCTCGGCGCTGCCGGGCCGCCTCACGCCGCGGTCGGCCTAGGCTGTGATGCGGCAGTCGGCGGCCTTGGCGCCGGCGCTGCCGGTCGGCGCGTCGTCGAGCTCCAGCGCGGCCTCCTCGCGGCCGACGAAGGGCACCAGTGTGAAGTACGAGAGCGTCGGCAACAGCGTGGGCAGCTGCTCGACCCTGCCGGCGGCGACGTAGCGGTACACCGTCGCATAGATCCCGCCCACGATCGTCTCCACCAGCTCCTCCGGCATCGGCAGGTCGGCCGCCCGCGGCGCCTCGGCGAAGAACCGGTCGAACCGGCGCAGGAGCCGGGCCCGCTCGGCGCGGGCCAGCGGCCCGGCGGCGTCGATCTCGACCACCGCCACCGTGGCGAACGCCGGCAGCTCGGCGAGCACCTGGAGCATCACCCGCAGCGCGGCGCGGGCGCCGTCCCGCCATGCCGGCTCGGCCAGGTAGGCGCGCTCCATCAGCGTCAGCAGCAGGTCGGTGCCGTGCCGGTAGGTGGCGATCAACGCGTCTTCCTTGCCGGCGAACAACGCGTAGAAGGCGGGCCGGGTCACGCCGGCCGCACGGCAGATGTCGCTGACCGTGGCGTTCGCGTATCCCTTCAGGGCGACCGTGTGCACCAGCGCGTCGAACAGCCGGTCGCGCTGGTTCGCGGCGACCTCCTCCGGCGGCACCCGGCTGGGGCCGCGTTTGATCGCCCGCGCGGGATCACGCCCCTCACGCGCACCCGGCAGCGGGCTCAGCGGTTCGTCTGCCACCGGACAAGTATCGATCGTGGCGGCAACCGCCGTCCGGCCGGTGCCGGGGTGGCGCCCGGGGTGCCGGACAGGGCAGAGTATCGGCGTGTCATCGTCTGTCCAGCTCGCCAACGCCGTGCAGGGTGCCCGGGCGGTCGCGACGCAGGGCGACGTCCGTGGTGCCTTCACGCTGCTCGGCCGGGCGCTCGACGCGGCGACCACGACCCTCGGCCCCGACGACCCCGACGTGTTGTCGGCGACCGGCCTGCTCGCCAGGTTCCACGCCGACCTCGGCGAGCTCGCCGACGCGCGGCGGGTGCTCGAGGAGGGGCTCGCGGCCGGGCACCATCGGCTCGGCGACGGGCACCCGGTCATGCTCGGCCTGGCGTACGAACTGGCCCGCGTCGCCGACGAGCTCGGCAACGTCTACGAGGCCAAGCGGCGATACGGGCAGCTGGCCAGGTTCGGGCCGCAGGCCCTCGGCGAGGACCACCCGGGTGTGCGGGCGGCGCGGCAGTATCTCGGGCTGGACGACGACGCCGGCACCGGGGCGACCGTCCGGATCCCGCACGTCCCGCCGTCGGCGACGTTCGATCCGGTGCCGGCACGGGGTGGCGGGCAGCAGGCGCGGGCGGTGGACGACGCCGGTCGGTTCGACCGGGATGCGTGGCGACAGGACGAGCCCGGCGTGTTCGAGCGGGCCGACCAGGCGTCCGGGCAGGTGTCGGCGCCGCCGTGGTCCGAGACCGAGGTGTCCGCGCCGGCCTGGCAAGAAACGCCGGCCTGGCAGGAAACGCCGACCCGGCAGGAAGCACCGGCCTGGCAAGAAGCGCCGGCCCGGCAGGAAGGCCCGGCCTGGCAGGAAACGCCGGCCCGGCAGGAAGCACCGGCCTGGCAGGAAGCACCGGCCTGGCAGGAAACGCCGGCCCGGCAGGAAGGCCCGGCCTGGCAGGAAACGCCGGCCTCGCGGGAAACGCAGGCCTTGGCCGGTGCGCAGGCGTCCGGGCCGCCGTGGCCGACCAGCCCGGGGCCGGGGCCCGGCGGCTGGGTGAACGAGCCGGTCGCCCCGCCGTTGCCGCCCGCCGCGGCCGACACCGGGCCGCGGCGGCGATCGCCGCTGGTCGCCCTGCTGGCGATCCTCGTCGTCGCGGTCCTCGGCGGCGTGACGGCGGCGGCGGTCTCGTTCCTGGCGGCCCGGCCGGACGATTCGGCGCAGCCGCAGCAGCCGGCCACGTCGCAGGCACCGGCGCCGGAGTCGGCGCCCGCCTCGAGTGCCGGTGCGCCGGGCAACCCGAAGGCGCCGAGCTCACTGAAGCTGCGCGACGACCGCACCTCCGTCACCCTGACCTGGGTCGACCCGTCGAAGGGCAGTGTCCCGTTCATCGTCGCGGGTGGCCAGCAGGGCGCGCTGCGGCAGCTCCAGGTGCTCGCGGCGGGCTCCACCACGTACACGATCAACGGCTTGAACCCGAAGCTCGACTACTGCTTCACCGTCGCCGCGGTCTACGACACGAACAGTGTCGAACTGTCCGACCTGACGTGCACGAAGAGAACCTGACACGCACCGTATCGGCGGATGCACGTAACGCACCCGGCGGGTGTGCCGACACATCGACGGGAATATGATGGGCGCCGGTTTCGGGGAGGGGGCCGAATGGTGACGATGCGCCTGCGTTCACGGAAGAGCGGCGGGCTCGTGACGGTCAGCACCATCGTTGGCCTGGTCGCGGTCCTGGGCCTGACCCTCTTCGGCACCGGTGCCGCCAACAATGCGGTGGCCAGCTTCGACGTGAGCTCCTGGCTGTGGAGCAACGACAAGGGCGAGGTCGCCCGGGTCAACGGGGTCACCGGCAAGGTCGACACCCGCACGAAGATCACCGATGCGCAGGGCCACACGATGCAGGTGTCCCAGAGCGACCGGTTCGTGATCCTGCGGGACCTCAACACCGGCAAGATCAGCGTCCTCGACCTGTCCAGCCTGACGCTCGGGGCGACGACCCAGTCGACGCCGGGCCTGGGCGTGACCGTCGCGGTGCACGACGACGTCGCGTTCATCGTCGACGCGGTGCAGGGCCTGGTCCGCCAGCTCGACCCGGCGACGCTGCTGCCGGTCGGCGAGACGCTGACCTTCCCGCCGGGGATCTCCGGCGGCGCGTTCGACGACAGCGGCCGGCTGTGGCTGCTGGTTCCGTCCGAGGGCACCGTGGTCGCGGTCAAGCCGTCGGCGCGGCGGCCGAGCGCGAGCGCGGGCGGGCAGGGCGGTGGCCAGGCCGGCTCGGCCGATCCGAGCATCGTCAAGACCGTCGGCGTCGCCGATCCGAGCCACGACCTGACGCTGTCCATCCTGGACACGGGCGTCGCCGTGCTCGACAAGACCTCGACCACGCTGACGACGCTGCGCGGCGACGCGGTGCGGAAGGTGCCGCTGCGCATGGCGGGCAACGGCGCGATGCCGCAGCGCACGGTCGGCGGCGACGTGCCGGTGACCGTGGTCGACGACCGGCACGTCTACGTGGTCAACGGCGACAAGGTCGCCGACTTCACGGTGCCCGGCGACAGCCCCCAGCTGCAGCCGTGCGTGGCGTGGTCGGGCCGGTTCTACTGCGCCGACGACTCGTCCGGCACGGTCTACGTGCTCGACGCACAGGGCAAGGCGCTCGACCCGATCAAGATCCAGGCCGGTGGCAAGGCGCTCGAGCTGGAGGTCCGCGAGGACCGGATGTTCATCAACGCACCGGGCGGCTCGACGGCGCGGGTCGTCGACGAGCAGCACCAGGTGCGCACCGTGGACAAATACGCCAACGACGTCGTCGGCGGCGACGCGCCGCCGGTCCCACCGCCGCCACCGCCGGCCAAGCCGCCGGTGGGCCCGCCCGGCGCACCGCCGCGGGTCACCGCGACGGCGGGCGACGCGCAGGCCCGGGTGACGTGGACGGCCGCGCCCGCCAACGGCAGCGCCGTGACGAAGTATGTCGTGGAGGGCGACGGCAAGGTCCACGAGGTCGGCGCCAGCCAGCGTTCGCTCGACATCACCGGCCTGACCAACGGCCAGACGTACAAGTTCACCGTCTATGCGGTCAACGCGAAGGGCAACGGGCCGAAGCGCGCCGCCAACCCCGTGGTGCCGACGTCGGAGGTCCCCGACCCGCCGGTCAGCGTGGCGGCCGCCGCCAACCCCGACGGCACGGTGACGGTGACCTGGCCGGCCGCGAACGGGCAGGGCCACAAGATCGCCAGATACGTGGTGACGTCGGTGTCGACCGGCGAGTCGAAGACGTTCGAGAGCGGGCAGCCGACGCTGACGGTGCCGGCGGGCGAGTTGACGTACGGCACGCAGGTCGCGTTCCGGGTGGCGTCGATCAACGACATCGGCGCCAGCTCGGCGCAGTCGCCGCTGAGCCCGTCGGTCGTGCCGTTCAACAAGCCGACGGCGCCGGGCGGGCTGACCGTCAAAGCGGTGGCGACCAAACGAGGCACGGTCGTGGCCACCTGGCGGGCGCCGCAGGACAACGGCGCGCCGATCACCGGCTACGAGGCGACCGTCAACGGGCAGAAGCAGACGCTGGGCACGGGGCTGACACACGAATTCGGCGGGTTCGGGGACGCCGAGCACGTCACGGTCCAGCTGCGAGCGGTCAACAAGGCGGGTCCGGGCGCACCGGCGAGCGGCGCGGCCGACACCCTCGCCCAGCCGAAGATGACGGTCGACACGGCCAACAGCACCGCCGCGCTCAACTCCATCACGGTGCGTTTCACCGCCACCGACGGCGGCGGCGCCCCGGCACGGTGCCGGCTCGACGTCGCCGGGGCCGGCGCGACCGAGGGCGCCTGCTCCGGCTCCCTGACGATGACCGGGTTGTGGCCCGCGACGGCGTACAACTACACGGTGACCGTGACGAACGCGGCCGGCATGACCGCCGACGGCACCGGATCGCTGACCACACCGACCTATCGGGGCACGGTCGTCTGCACCGTCACGAGCTACTGCGGGCGCGGCGCGCCGAACGGCGGCATCTGGGTCTACCGGACCCCGTCGCAGAACGGCACCGCGGTCGGCGACGTCTACGCGCCGGACAGTTACGTGGCGATCTGCCAGACGAACACCGGCACGTCGATCAACGCCGAGCCCTACGGCGGAAAGCGCAGCACCGTCTGGATCAAGATCCAGTTCCAGGGTGAGAACTACATCCCGTACGCCTGGTTCAATCTCCCGAACGGCACCGGGCCGTTGAAGCAATGCTGATGGAGCGACGTGACCACCCCCGTGACACCGTCTGACCTGCCCGCCGACCCCGGACCGCCGAGCACCGAGGAGGTCGCCGCCGCGGCCGACCTCGTCGGCCGGCTCGCCCGCAACGTCGAGTCGGTCGTGCTCGGCAAGCCGCTGGTCGTGCGGCTGACGATGACCGCGCTGCTGGCCGAGGGGCACGTCCTGCTCGAGGACGTGCCCGGCGTCGGCAAGACCACGCTCGCCCGGGCGATGGCCGCGAGCGTGCAGGGGCAGTGGCGGCGGATCCAGTTCACGCCCGACCTGCTGCCGTCCGACGTCACCGGCGTCACGATCTTCAACCAGGCGACACGGGGCTTCGAGTTCCACCCGGGGCCGGTGTTCGCCAACATCGTCATCGCCGACGAGATCAACCGGGCGTCGCCGAAGACGCAGTCGGCGCTGCTGGAGGTCATGGAGGAGCGATACGTCACCGTCGACGGGGTGCGGCACGCCGTGCCCCGGCCGTTCCTCGTGGTCGCCACGCAGAACCCGATCGAGATGGATGGGACCTACCGGTTGCCCGAGGCGCAGCTCGACCGGTTCCTCATGAAGCTCGCCGTCGGCTACCCCAGTGAGGCCGTCGAGATCGAGGTGCTGCGCGGTGCGGTGACCCGCTCGCCCGAGGCGCTCGACGCGGTCACCGACACGCAGGTCGTGGCGCAGCTGGTCCGGTTGGCCCGGCGGGTCCACATCGCCGACCCGCTCTACGGCTACGCCGTGCGGCTCGCCAACGCGACCCGCACCCACCGGCAGATCCGGGTCGGGGTCAGCCCGCGCGGCGTGATCGCGCTGACCCGGGCGGCGTGCGCCTACGCGCTGATCGACGGCCGCGGCTACGTCGTGCCCGAGGACCTCAAGTCGCTGGCCGAGCCGGTGTTCTCGCACCGGCTGCTGCTCTCGCCCGACGCGCAGGTCCGCGGCGTCGCCCCGGGCGACGTCGTGCGTGAGGTCCTCGACGCCGTGCCCGTGCCCTCACCGGTCGCGGTCTGACCGGCCGGGACCGATGCGTGTCACCGCCCGGGGTGCCGGGCTCTGCGCCGCCGCCGTGGCACTCCTCGCCGCCGGGTTGCCGCTGGGCTACCCGCACCTCGCCGTCGTCGGCACGGCCTGTCTGGCGGCGCTCGCGTTCGCGGGCGGCTACGTCTGGTGGCGGCCCCGGCTCACGGTCACCCGGGAGGTCGAGCCGGACCGGGTCATGCGCGGCGAGTCGAGCACCGTCACGCTGCACGTCGGCAACAGCAGCCGGTTGCGCGGTGCGACGCTGATCGCGCACGACCGGTGCGGGGCGGCGACGGTGCCCGTACCACTGCTGAGGCTGAAGGCGGGTGGGACGACCACCGCCGGTTATCCGGTGCCGACGGCCCGGCGCGGGGTGGTCACGATCGGGCCGCTGCGTGTGGTGCGGCGCGACCCACTGGGGCTGCTGGCGCTGTCGCGCGGCTACGGCGGGGTGAGCACCGTGTGGGTGTACCCGAAGGTGCACCACCTGAGCGCGGTCCCGTCCGGCGTCGCGCGGTCCCTCGACGGGCGGGTCGACCGGGTGCCGCACGGCAGCATCACGTTCGACACGCTGCGGGAATACGTCGTCGGCGACGAGTTGCGGCACGTCCACTGGCGCACCACCGCCCGGATCGGCGAGCTGATGGTCCGCGAGCACCTCGACACCAGCCTGCCGCGGCTGGTGGTGCTGCTCGACGACCGGCTCGCGGCCTACCCGGACCGCGATCGGGACCGGCAGTCGGCGCACTTCGAGTCGGCGTGCGAGGGCGCGGCGTCGATCGTCATGGCCGCGTTCCGGGAGGAGCTGCCGGTGGCACTGCGCCTGGTGTCCGGCGCACACGCCGGCGGCCGCGGCAGCCGGGGCTTCCTGGACGTGCTCGCGGAGGCGGAGCTGCACGACGACGACCGGCTCGACACCACCGTCGCCGAGCTGCGCACCCGGCGCGCCGGCGACACCCTGATCTACCTCACCGGGCCGGGCGGGGCCGCCGACCTGGGCCGGGTCGGGACGCTGTGCGGGGCGTACGCGACGGTGGTCGCCGGCGCGTTCGGCGTCGACGAGGCCCCGGCCGCACTCGACCGCCTGGTGGTGCTCACCGCCCACGACGGCGTGGACTTCGCCGCCACCTGGGACGGGGTGCAGTCGTGGTGAGGCGGCTGTTCGTCCCGGTGGCGCTGATCGGCATGCTGGTCCTCGCCGGGCTCGCGCTCGCGCCGATCTACAACGGCACGCTGCTCCCCCTGCTCGTGGCCGCCGCCGCGGCCGGGTCGGTGCTCATCAGCGTCGCGGTGCGGCGGCTGCCGGCCTGGACCGCCGCGCCCGCCTCGGTGCTCGGCCTGGTGGCGCTGACGTTCGTCGCGGTGAAGGTCTCCGCGCAGGCCGGCCAGGTTTCGGGCAGTTTCCCCGACGTCGCCCGGGAGGCGCTGCGCAACAGCATCCCGCGGCTGCTCACCGCGTTGATCCCGATCGAGCCGCAGCCCGACACCGTGGTCCTGCCGGTGATCGCCACGTGGCTGGCCGGGCTCGCCGCCGCCGAGGTCGGCGTGCGACACGGGCGGGTGCTGCTCTCGTACACCGCGCCGACGCTGCTGTTCGGTGGCGCGCTGTACCTCGTCGGCCCGGACACCACGGCCGCCGCGGCGACGACGTGGGTGCCGCTCGCCTACGCCGCGTTCGCGGCGCTCGGCCTGATCGTCACCGCCCGCGACCCGCAGCCCGCGGTGGAGACGACCGAGGTGCTCACCGCCGCCGACCGCCGGACACTGCGGCTGCGGATCGGCGTGGGCGCCGCCGCCGGCCTGGCGATCATCGTCGCGCTGTCCCAGCTCGTCGGGCCGACCGTGGCCGGGCAGGGCAGCTCCACGCCGGTCGACCCGCGCAACTTCGTCACCCCGCCGCAGCTGGACTCGCTCGACGAGAACCCGCTCGTGCGCCTCTCCGGCTGGAATCTCAACAAGGACCAGCACCTCTTCGACGCGGTCGTCACCCCCGGGCCGGGCGCCTCGCAGGAGCCGGTGATCCGGCTCGCGGTGCTCACCGACTACGACGGCGTCACCTGGCGGATCGGCTCGGTCTACCGCAACGCCGGCCGCGTCCTGGGCCGGCGCGAGGCCGGCGGTCCCGAGGTGACGCAGGAGATCACCATCGACGAGCTCGACGGCCGGCTCATGCCCGGCGTCGCGACCCCGCAGCGGGTCGACGGGGTGCGGGTCGCGTTCGACGCCGAGACCGGCACGATCGCGTACTCCGAGAGCCTGCACAAGGGCCTCGCGTACACGGTCACCTCCCGGCAGGAGCCGCGCCCCGACGACCAGGCGCTGTTCGTCGCCGAGGTGCCGCCCGCCGAGGAGGCCGGCCGCTTCCTTGCCCTGCCGGGCAAGGTGCCCGACACGATCAGTCAGCTCTCGTCGCACCTCGGCGAGGGCGTCTCCAACCCGTACCAGCGCGCGTTCACCATCCAGCAGTGGCTCGAGGAGCACTACAAGCTCGTCAACGACGCGCCGAGCGGCCACGCCTACCCCAACGTCGAACACTTCCTGTTCGGCCCCAAACAGGCGGGCGGCCAGAAGGGCACGTCCGAGCAGTTCACGGCCGCGTTCGCGGTGCTCGCGCGGCTGGCCGGCCTGCCGACCCGCGTGGTGGTCGGCTTCCAGACCCGCAAGGGCGACCGGGCGGTCCGCGGCGGCGACGCGGTCGCGTGGCCGGAGGTGCTGTTCCAGGGCTACGGCTGGGTGGCGTTCGACCCGCTGCCGAAGTCCGACTCCGTGCAGCGGCCCGTCGAGGACGACTTCAAGCCCAAGGCCCCGCCGTCGCAGCCGCCGCCCCAGTCGGTGCCGCCCGCCTCGGTCTCCGCGAGCCCGCAGCCGTCCCGCTCGGCCTCCGCCGCGCCGCCCTCCGCACCGGAGTCGTCCGGCACCATGACGGTCGTCGCGGTGGTCTCCTCCGCCGCCGCGGTGGTGCTCGTGCTGGCGTTTTTCGCGTCGGTACCGCTGGTGCTGCGCACCCGTCGCCGACGGCGGCTGGAGGAGGGCCCCCCGGCCGCGCGGATCGACGCCGCCTGGTCGGAGGTGCTGGTGGGCCTGCGGATGGCCGGCCGGCCGGCACCGCCGCACCTGACGGCGCGGGAGGTCGCACACTACGCGGGCGCCGCCGCGGTGGGGCAGGCGCACGCCAAGGACCGCCGCCCCGCCCTGCGCCCGCCGGTCCCTCCGGTGGACGAGCTCGCCGAGCTGGTCAACGCGGTCGCGTTCGCCGGCCCGCAAACGGTGGGCTGCCTGCCCGCCGGCCCGGGCGAGGAGCAGGCGCGGCGGGCGGCGGCGCAGGCGGTCGCCTACGTCGACGAGCTGCGCGCCCGCCGCCCGTGGTGGCGCCGCCTGCTGTGGACGTTCGACCCCCGCCCGCTGCGCTGGCTCCGCAGACGCTGAAAGTGATCGCGGACGTTCCGGGTGGGCGGCCCCGGAACGTCCGCGATCGGGTGGGAAAAGTCAGGCCGGGTTGTCCGCGTGGGTCAGGGTCTCCCAGGCGACGAACAGGTTGTTGGAGCCGGCGGGGCGGGACTGCTCGGTGAGTCGCTGGGTGTTCGACATCGCGATGCCCATGCGGTTGTGCAGCGCGTTGTAGCCGACCTCGGTGATCGGGCCCAGCCCGAGCGTGAGCCGGCCGCCGCAGAGCCACGACGGGGCCGCCTCACCCAGCTGGTACTTGCTGTGGAAGCCGAGCGCGTGCCGCAACCGGTCCGCGATCTCGGGGTAGATGTCCTGGCCCTGGATGCGGGTCGTCTCGGCGACGTGGGAGATGGCCGAGATGCCGTAGCCGGTGTGCGTGAAGTCGCGGCAGGTCTCTTGCGAGATGCCGTCGACGAACGTGGTCTGGCCCTGCCAATACTCGATGATCTCCGCCTTCGTGTCCCTGCTGCCGATGCCCTTCGGGTAGGAGCCGTCGGCGGTGACGTACAGGTAGGCGGGGACGCGGGCCCGGAACTTCGCCATCGCAGTATCCCAGCTCGCGCGGTCCTCCAGGAAGACGGAGATGCCGATCGCCGCCTCCGTCATCGACAGCTCCCAGTTGCCGTTGCTGCTGCTGCCGTTGATCACCTTCGGCAGGTACACGGTCCGGAGCATGGACGCGAAGCGTCCCTGGTTGGGCCAGGAGCTGTAGGTGTACCTGATGATCTCGGCCGCGCGGGGCCAGGACGAACCCGCCCAGCCGGTCTGCAGCGGGGCGTTGCTGTTGGTGTGATCCTTGATGGTCGCGGACCAGGCGTCCATGATGGCGATCGCCTTCTCCGCGTATCGGCTGTCGCGGGTGACGTACCAGGCCAGCGACAGCGTGTAGGCGGCGATCGCGTCCTCGCGCTCGTCGGTGCAACCGTAGTTGGGGTTGGAGTACGACCCGCACTCGACGATCGCCCGCGGCTTCGGCGTCCGCGACAGGGAGGCATACTTGCTGCCCATCATCTGGTCGTAGGCGGCCTTCCACGGCTGCGCGTTCGCCTGGACCTTGCCCCGGACGAAGTCGAGCTGGGCCCGGCTGACGAACACGCCGGGGTGGGCGAAGGTGGCCGGGGCGGCGGCGACGGCGACGCCCGGCCTGGCGGCCTGGTCGGCGGCCGAGGCGTAGGTGGCGCCGGCGACCGCGATGGCGACGGCCAGCCCCGCGGCGCCGAGGAAGGCGAGCCGCCGTCGGGTGGGCTTGGGCATGGTGCTCCTCGGGGTGGCAAGGATCGACAACTGTAAAGAAGGTTGCCTAACCGATGGCAACATCGATGATGTCCGATGTCAAGCCGCCACAAACAGATTTAAGGCACCCTTCCGTCCACGATGAGGTCGCAGCCCAGCCCGGCAGAGCAGCCCAGGAACCGGGGACGCCGTCAGGACGAGCCGGACAGCGTCACCAGAGCGCGGTGAAGGGCGCGGCGGCGTTCGGGCTCCGTGCGGGCCTTCAGCAGCGGCAGGAAGGTTGCGTAGCGGGCGCTGCGGCCCAGTGACTCGAACGCCGCTCGCGCGCGGGGGTCCTCGGCCAGCGCGGCGGCCAGGTCGGCGGGGACCGGGGCGGTGCGCTGCGAAGCGTACGCCGCCTGCCAGCGGCCGTCGGACTTCGCGGCCGCCACCTCGGCGGCGCCTGCCGGGCGCATCCGGCCGGCGGCCTCCAGCGCTTCGACGCGCTCGACGTTGATCCTCGACCACGGGCTGCCCTTGCGGCGCGGTGAGAAGCGCTGCAGGAAGTGGGTCGAGTCCAGGCTGCGGCGATGGCTGTCGATCCAGCCGTGGCACAGGGCCACGTCCCCGGCCGAAGCCGCCGTCAAGCCTGCCACCGCCGAGCCCTTCTTCGCGATCCGCAGCCAGACGGCCGGCGTCGAGGCGCCGTGCTCGGTGAGCCAGCCGTCCCACGCACCGGTGTCGGCGAAGTCCATGATCTCCGCGTCGTCCATCGTCAGCCCCTCGCGGCCTGGATCTCGGCGTAGTGCGGGTTGTACATGACACCCAGCAGGTTGCCGAACGGGTCGACGACCGTGGCGGTCACGAAGCCCGAGCCGCGGTCCTGCGGGGGCTCGTGCTCGGTGGCGCCCATGGCGAGCAGCCGCGCGAACATGCCGTGCACGTCGTCGACGTGCCAGTACAGAACGGCACCGCCTGGGCCGGACGCCATGCCCGCAGGACGGTACCGGCTGTCGATCAGGCCGAGTTCGTCCAGGTCGTCGCCGAGGCGCCATTCGGCGTAACCGTCGCGGAGGAAGTACGGCTCGAAGCCGATCAGCTCGCCGTACCAGTCCTTGGCGGCCTTCCAGTCGGCGGCCCAGTAGCTGACGTTGGCCAGGCCCCGCAGTTTCAGTGTGTCGGTCATGAACCCCACGGTATGGCGTATTGCGGAACGTTAGGTTCCTCAATCTGCGGCAGAATCGAGCAATGCTGGAAACCTCGGTACGCCTGCTGCGCCTGCTCTCCCTGCTCCAGCAGCGGCGGGAGTGGTCCGGCGCCGAGCTCGCGGCGCGGCTGGAGGTCACCACCCGGACCGTCCGCAACGACGTCGACAAGCTGCGCCAGCTGGGCTACCAGGTCGACTCGGCCACCGGCCCGGCCGGCGGCTACCGGCTGGGCGCCGGCACCGCGCTGCCGCCGCTGCTGCTCGACGACGACGAGGCGGTGGCGGTCGCCGTGGGCCTGCGGGCCGCCGCGGCGGGCACCGTCAGCGGGATCGAGGACGCGTCGCTGCGGGCACTGACGAAGCTCGAGCGGACGCTGCCGAAGCGCCTGCGGCCCCGCGTCGACGCCCTGCGCTCGGCGACGGTCTCGGCGGCCGGCGGCGGGCCCACCGTCGACGCGGGCACGCTGACGACGGTCGCCGCCGCCGCATACGGCCATGAACGGCTCCGCTTCGAGTACGTCAGCCACGACGGTACCGCCGGCGTGCGCGACGTCGAACCGCACACGCTCGTCTACACGGGACGCCGCTGGTACCTGCTGGCGTGGGACACGGATCGCCGGGACTGGCGCACGTTCCGCGCCGACCGGATCCGCCCGCTGCCGCCGACCGGCCCGCGGTTCGTGCCACGCGAGCCGCCCGGCGGCGACGCCGCGGCCCACGTGCTGCGCGGCGTGCGGTCGCTGGTCTGGCCATACCGTGCCCGCATCCGCTTCCACGCACCGGCCGAGGTGGTGGCCGAGCGCAGCACAACCACGTCCGGGCAGGTCGTCCCGCTCGACGACGGTACGTGCGAGCTGGTCACCGGCACCGACTCGCTGCACGACCTGGTGACGTACCTCAGCAAGTTCGACGTGCCGTTCACCGTGCTGGAGCCGCCCGAGCTCAAGGACCTGCTGCGCGAACTGGCCGCCCGCTACGAGCGGGCAGCGGGCGGCGCTACGACCGGGTCAGGATGAGGTCCGCCCGGTCGCGGGTCTGCGCGATCACCACCGCGTTGCGCTCGTCGCTGCGCTCGACCCAGTCCCGCGCGTCGTGCAGGTCGAGGCCCTTGGCCAGCTGCCGGCGCACCAGCGAGTCCTGGCGCACGGAGGAGGGCGCGTCGAGGTACAGCACGAGGTCGAGCAGGCCGCGCACGGACGCCCACGGGCCGTGGTCGAGCAGCAGGTAGTTGCCCTCCACCACGATCACGCGCACCGCGGACGGCACCGGGATCACCCCGCCGATGGACTCGTGCAGCGTGCGGCTGTAGCTGGGCGCGTAGACGAGGTCCTCCCCGTCCCGCAGCCGGCGCAGCAGGTGCACGAACCCGGCGGCGTCGAACGTCTCGGGCGCGCCCTTGCGGCCGGCCAGGCCGAGCCGGTCCAGCTCCACGTTGGACAGATGAAACCCGTCCATCGGTACGGCCGCACTGGACAGTCCATCGTGGAGGTTCAGGGCGTCGGAGAGCGCGGTGGACAGCGTGGACTTGCCGGCCGCGGGCGGCCCGCAGATGCCGATGAGCGACCGGCCCTCCCGTCCGCGGACGAAGGGCACCACCACGTCGAGTGCGGGGTTGAGAACGTCCGGGTGCCTCATGAGTCGCGCGCGGGGTCCGGCGCCCCCATCGATGCGGCCAGCCCTCGCATGCCCGCGAGCCACCGGTCGGTGTCGGTCGCGCGGTGCAGGTAGTACTTCGCCACCTCGGGATGCGGCAGGATGAGGAACCGCTCCTCGGCGAGCCCGGCGACGGCCGCGTCGGCGACGGCCGAGGGCGGCAGGACCTGGCCGCTGGCGGCCGTCACCCGGGCGCCGACGTGACCGGCGGTCAGGCCCTCCTGGAGCATCGGCGTGTCGACGCCCTGCGGGCACAGGGCGCTGACCCGGATCCCGCGGGCGCCGTAGGTGATGGACAGCCACTCCGCGAACGACACCGCCGCGTGCTTCGTGACCGCGTAGGGCGCGTCGCCGACCGCGGTGAGCAGCCCGGCGGCCGAGCAGGTGTGCAGCAGGTAGCCCTCGCCACGCTCCAGCATCGACGGCAGCACCGCCCGCGCGGAGTAGACGTGCGACATCACGTTGACCGCCCACGTGCGGGACCACACGTCGTCGGAGGCCTCGAGGCCCACGCCGGTGGTGATGCCGGCGTTGGCGCAGAAGAGGTCGATCCGGTCGTACCGCTCCAGGGTCTCCTCGACGAGTTCGGCGATCTGCCCCTCGCTGGTGACGTCGGCGGCGACCCCGATCGTCTCGACCGGGAGCTCGGCGAACTCGGCGGCGACCGCCGCGGCCGCCTCCCCGTCGAGGTCCGCGAGCACCAGCGCGGCGACCTTCTCGGCGGCGAACCGCCGGGCGAGCGCGGTGCCGATCCCGCCCGCGGCGCCGGTGACGACGACGACCCGTCCCTCGAGGTTCACGACCCGGCCCCCAGCTCCCGCAGCGTGTCGAGCAGCGCCGGCACACCGCCCGCGACCAGATCCCTGGTCGGCAGCAGCGCGATCACCGCGGTGGTGATCCCGGCGGCGGTGTAGCGCCGCACGTGCGCTCGGCACTCGGCGGGACCGCCGTGGACGATCAGCTCGTCGACCACCTCGTCGGGGATCGCCCGCAGCGCACCCTTGCGGTCGCCGGCCGCCCACGCGTCCCACATCGGCTTGAGCACCTCACCCCGGCCGAGCCAGCGGTGGAACGCGGCGTAGGCGGGCACGGTCAGGTAGGCGGCGATGAGCCGCCGGCCGGTCTCGCGGGCCTCGGCGGCGTCGGCGGTGGGGCAGACGAAGATCCGGGCCGCGACCTGGAAATCCCCGGGTGCGCCGGCCAGCTCGGCACGGGCGGTCGCCACGTCCCCGGCCGACAGCCAGTTGAGGATCGCGCCGTCGGCCTCGGCCGCGGCCAGGCGCAGCATCCGGGCCCGCAGGCCGGCGAGGAGGAGCCGGGGCGGTACCGCGGGAGGGCGCTCCAGCCGGAACCGGCGCACCTCGAACGTGTCGAAGGCGCCGTCGACGAGCTCGCCGGCGAGCGCGGACCGCAGGAACCGCAGCACGTCGCGGCTGCGCTCGTAGGGCCGCTCGAACGGCACGGCGTTCCAGTCGCCGACGACGACGGGCGACGAGGCGCCGATGCCGAGCGCGAACCGGCCCGGCGCGGCCTCGGCGAGGGTGGCCGCCTGCATGGCGATCAGCCCGGGGCCGCGGGTGAAGGCGGGGACGATCGCGGTGCCGAGCCGCAGGGCGGGCGACCAGACCGAGGCGAGCGCCAGCGGGGTGAACGCGTCGGTCCCCGCCACCTCCGAGGTCCACACGTCGGTGTACCCGAGATCCGGGAGTGCGGCGAGCAACGCTGCGTGATCGGGCAGCGGCACGCCGGTGAGCGGAACCGTCAGCCCCCATTGGCCGGCCATGCTCAGATCATCCCCAGAATCGCGGCGACGTGGCAAGCACAACCACAGAGTCGGTCGTCCGCCAGGCACTTTGCGGGCAGTGACACGGCCACGTAGCCTGTCGCGGGTTTCCCCCGATGAGAAGGAGCGCCACATGCTGGGTCTCGAGAAGAAGCTCATGAAGGAGTGGGAAGGCAAGAGCGCGCAGGAGCTCGCCGACGCCCCTGTCACCGCGATCGCCGGCGTCAGCGAGGGCGACGCCGAGAAGCTGGCCGCCGCGTTCGGCATCAAGACCGTGCGGGACCTCGGCACCAACAAGTACTTCCGCTGGGCGCAGGGCATCGTCGCGCTGGCCGACTGACGGCCGGCTGCTCGGACGGTCGCTCCCCGTGTGGGGGCGGCCGTTTCGCATTTTCCGCACCACCTTCCCGGGGCAGCATCCACGTCGACTACAAGACCGGTGCCGGACGGTGATCGCCCCTAGCCGAGCCAGCCGGGCCGCACCAGGCCGGCCTCGTAGGCGAAGACGACCAGCTGGGCCCGGTCGCGGGCGCCGAGCTTGATCATCGCCCGGCTCACGTGGGTCTTCGCGGTCGCCGGGCTGACGAACAGCCGGCTCGCGATGTCCTCATTGGACAGTCCGGCGCCGACGAGGGCCATCACCTCGCGTTCGCGGTCGGTGAGCGCGTCGAGGGACATCGGGGCCAGCGGTGCCCGTGAGTGGCTGGCGAACTCCTCGATGAGCCGGCGCGTCACGCCCGGCGAGAGCAGCGCGTCGCCGGCCGCCACCGCGCGGACACCGCGCAGCAGGTCGACCGGCTCGGTGTCCTTGACCAGGAAGCCGCTGGCGCCGACCCGCAGCGCCTCGAAGACGTACTCGTCCAGGTCGAACGTGGTGAGAATGACGATCCGCACGTCGGCGAGGCGGCTGTCGGCGGCGATCTGCCGGGTCGCTTCGAGGCCGTCGAGGACGGGCATGCGGATGTCCATGAGCACGACGTCCGGGCGGGTCTGCACCGCCAGCCGCACGGCCTCCGCGCCGTCGGCCGCCTCGCCGACCACCTCGATGTCGGACTGCGCGTCGAGCAGGGCGCGGAAGCCGGCCCGTACCAACGCCTGATCGTCCGCCAGCAGCACTCTGATCACGTCGTCTGTTCCTCACGCAGGGGGATGCGGGCCTGGACCGCAAAACCGCCGTCGTCGCGTGGCCCCGCCTCGACGGTGCCGCCGAAGGTCGCCGCGCGGTGGCGCATGCCGGCGATGCCGTTCCCCGACCCGGCCCTGACCCCGTCGGCCTTGCCCTCCTCGGACTTCACCGGGCCGGTGCCGTTGTCGGACACCAGGATGCTCAACTCCGTGGGACCGTAGGCGATGACCACCGTCGCCACGGCGTCCGGGCCGGCGTGCCGGCGCACGTTGGTGAGCGCCTCCTGGACGATGCGGTACGCCGCGCGGTCGACCTGCGGCGGCAACGACGCCGGGGTGCCGGCCGTCTCCACCGTCACGGGCAGGCCGGCGCCGCGGGCCTCGGCGACGAGCCGGTCCACGTCGTCGAGGCCGGGGGTCGGCGTGCGGGGCGCCGCCTCCCCGGGGTTGAGCCCGGCGAGCACCGCCCGGGTCTCCTTCAGCGCCTCGGCGCTGGCGTGCTTGATCGCGGCGAGCGCGGTGCGCGCCTGCTCGGGGTTCTCGTCCATGAGGTGCAGCCCGACGCCGGCCTGCACGTTGATCAGGGACAGGTGGTGCCCGATGACGTCGTGCAGCTCGCGGGCGATGAGCAGCCGCTCGTCGCTGGCCTGCCGGCGCTGCTGCTCCTTGCGGGCCCGCTCCTCCTCGGCCCGGGCGAGGGCCTCCTGGTGCGCGCGGTCACGGGCCATCTGGCTGTACCGCACGCCGCGCACCCGGGCGGCCTCACCGAACCCGGCGATCAGCAGGCACCACACCCCGATGATGATGAGCCGGGAGAGCGAATAGCCGGGCGGCACCAGGATCACGAAGACCGTGTACGCGGCGGCCACCGCCAGCCACGTCAGCCAGCGGAAGCCGGCCGCCAGGGCGGTGAACATGGCGACGATCGCGGCGATGAAACCCGGGCCGTCGGGGTACCCGAGGCTGAAGTAGGCGACCGTGGGCACGAGGGCGCCGAACAGCGAGAACAACGGCAGCTTGTCGCGGAGCACCAGCGCCGCCGGGCCGGCGACGAGCAGCAGGTAGGCGGTCTGGTCGAGGGCATGCGGGCCGGTCGAGCCGTATGCGGCCGCACGGGTGCCGAAGACCTGCACGAGCGCGAGGAAAACGGCGATGCCGACCGGGCTCGGCCCGCGCCAGCGCCGGTGCCCGCGGCGGCGCTCCAGCTGCTCCATCCGGTGCGCGTGGCGGGCGGCACGGACGGCGTCGCGGTGGGCGTCGCGCATGGCGCGCAGCTCGTGGCCCCACGGCGCTCGTCTCCTCACACGTCGACCGTAGTCGAGGCCCTGCCGGGGGACATCGCCTTCCCGGCGAGCGGCGCCTACTCCCGCTGGAGTACGCGCCCGGCCGCGCTGCTCCGGATGCGGTACCGCACGAGCCGACACCGGTGCGACGCGCTCGGCGCCGCCGATCGGCACGCTGGAGTCCATCACGAGGAAGGGGGCCGACATGGTCGGCGAGCGGGTACGCGCCTCGGACGGGGAGCGCGAACAGTACGCCCAGATGGTGCGTGCCGGGATGACCGAGGGACGGCTGACCCTCGAAGAGGGGGAAGAGCGGCTCAGCCAGGTGTACGCGGCGAAGTACCGGGACGAGCTGCCGCCGCTCACCGCCGACCTGCCCGACGGCGGGCGGCGGGGACTGCACGAGACGCCGGAGGCGAAGGCGGAGTTCACGCGGCACGGCAAGCGGCACTTCCGCAGCCACGTGGCGTTCGTCGTGGTGCTCGCGGTGCTGCTGACCGGGCTGTGGGTGCTCTCCGGCGCCCACTTCTTCTGGCCGGCGATCCCGCTGTTCTTCCTGGTCCTGAGCGTGGCGAAGCACGCGCGCTGGCGCCACTGGGCGGAGGACGGGGGCGCTCACTGGCACCACCGGCGCTGGGGGCGGGGGCCGTGGGGCGCCGCGTCGGACCGGCAGGGCTGGAGTCGCTGAGCCGGGGAGTCCTTACGGGGAGCCGCCCGGCGCGGCGGCTCCCCGTCGTCATGAGAGGCCGTCAGGAGAGCGGGGCGTGATGTTCGGATCGACCTTCCCGGAGCTCAAGGGCCGGGTCGCGGTGGTGCTCGGACCGGCGGACGGGGTGGCCGGCACGGTCTGCCGGATGCTCGCCAACCGTGGCGCGCGGATCGCCGTCATCGGTGACGACGAGGCCGGTCTCGAGGACCTGGTGGACGAGTTGCACTGGCTCGGCGCCGAGGCGATCGGCATCCTGGCCGACAGCGCGGACGCGGCGGCGATGGACGCCGTGCGCGTCAGCGTGCTGACCGAGGTCGGCGCGCCCGACCTGCTGTTCGTGCTCACCTGCACGGCGCATGCCGGCGCGGACTGGCAGCAGGTCGTCGACAGCGGGCTGACCGCCACCCTGCAGGCGTTGCAGGCGTTCGTACCGGCGATGGTCGAGGCGCGGGCGGGTGCCGTCGTGACGCTCGCACCGGTCGGCGCGGACCCGGCGACGACCGCGGTCGGCGGTGGCGTGACCGCGCTCACACAACACTTCGCCCGGCAGGTGGCCGGCGAGGGCGTCCGCGCGAATGTCGTAACGTGGACACCTCGATCGTCCATGGTGGACGATGTCGCGTTCGCCGCGCTCTACCTGGCCTCCGACGCCGCGGCGAGCATGACCGGAACGACACTCGACGTTGCGGGCACATCGATGCGACTGTAGATCCTATGTACGAATGATCGTCCACCTGGGATCATCCGTGGGCATGATGGGCTCGTCGCACGCACTCTCGGGAGCGGCGGTCTGGCTGGGCGGCTCGCTGGCACTTGATCAGCTGGCCGACTTCCACCAGACTCCGCTCCAACTCGCCGTCGGCACCGCGATCTGCGCCGGTGGCGCACTGCTGCCGGACCTCGACCTCTCCGGCCGTGTGACCGCGCGGCGGGGCGGCGCCACGGTCGCACAGACGTTCGGTGTGCTGTCGCTGTTCCTGGCCGAGTGCGTCGAGAAGTTCTCGCTGGGCGTCTACAAGCTGACCCGCATGAAGCGCGATCCCCAGCGGCGCAACGGGCACCGCACCCTGACCCACACGATCGTCTTCAACGTCGGCGTCGGCTACGGCACCCTGGCCCTGTGCAACGCCTACGGCAAGTGGGCCGTCATGGGCGTGCTGTTCTTCTCGTTCGCGCTCGCGCTGCGCGGCCTGTTCGAGAAGTGGGCCGAGCGGGCCGGCTGGCTCATCGTCACCCTGTCCGCGGCCGGCGCGGCGTACCTGGTCTACGAGCGGCTGCCCGGCGACCGCGGCTATCCGCTGCTCGGGGTCGCCGTCGGTGTCGGCGGGCTCGTCCACCTGGCGGGCGACATGCTGACCCGGCACGGCTGCCCGATCTTCTGGCCCATCCCGACCGGCCGCCGGATGTGGCGCAACATCGGCCTGCCGGACTCGATCGCGCTGGTCGCCGGCAACAAGACCGAGACGGTCTTCCTGCGCACCGTGTTCGCGACCATCGCCATCTTCGCCGGTGCGGTCCTCGTCCTGCCGACACTGCTGGAGCGGTTCAACATTATCGGGTGATGGACGACAACGAGGTCCCCGGCTTCTGGCGGGCTTCTTCGGCGCGGCCCCCACCGACCTCCTTTCCGCGGGTGCGCGAACTGGACCTCGGCGACGACTGGTTGCGCGCCGTGTGCTGGAACAACGCGGCGACCCTCTTGCTCAGGGCATGATGGGTGCTGTGACCAACGAGACGCGAAAGTCCCTCCACGGCCTCGCCGAGCTGGTCCTCGCCGGTCCGCAGCATCGTCGCAGCGGCACGATCCGGCTGCGGGTGACCCCGGGGGGCTTCGCCACGGTCGCCGCGCCGGACCTGGCGGTGCAGGCCGACGCCCTGGTGGTCGCCGGCGATCAGCGGTTTCCCCTGGCGGGCCGCACGTTCGCCCAGCTCGCCGCGGACGCGGGCGTCGACGTCGGCGTCCCTGAGGGCGTCTACCACGACCACTCCGGCGCCGGCCCCGACGACACGGTGGTCATACAGGACGCGGCGACGATCCTGGCGGCGCTGGCGATCGGCGACGCGGCGCTGCGCCGCCTGTCGGCCGACGCCGTCCCGGTCCTGTGGCCGGAACACTTCGACGTCGGCATCTCGGTGGACGAGGTCAACTACGGCGTGTCGGCGGGCGACGCGGCGATCGACGAGCCGTATGCGTACGTCGGCCCGTGGCGGCCCCGCCAGGGCTCCTTCTGGAACGTCCCCTTCGGCGCCGCCGTGCCGGTCCGCGACCTGGGCGACGTGAAGGGTGTGTTCGCCTTCTTCGACGAGGGCCGCGCCCGCGCCGCGGAATAGGACCGCCACGGCTCCGGGCTCGGCGAGAACTCCGCCGAGGTTACCGAGCGTAACGTCGGGCGGGTGAGCTCAGGAGCGCAGCGCGGCGGTGGCGAAGTCGCGCAGCCCCGATGACAGGGGCACCTCCGCGCGGAAGCCCAGCTCGGTCGCCGCACGGGCCGGGGACGCCACGACGTGGCGGACGTCGCCCGCGCGGTAGCGGGCCGTCACCTCCGGGGCCGGGCCGCCCATCGCCGCAGACAGCATCCGGGCCATCGCGCCCACCGTCGTCGTTTCGCCCGAGCTGACGTTGTACGCCCGGAAGCCCGGCCCCGCCGCCGACAGCGCCAGCAGGTTCGCCCGCGCCACGTCCGTGACGTGGACGAAGTCCCGGCGCTGGGCGCCGTCCTCGAAGACCTGCGGTGCCCGGCCCGCCTCCAGGGCCGAGCGGAAGATGGCCGCCACCCCGCTGTAGGGCGTGTCGCGGGGCATGCCGGGGCCGTAGACGTTGTGGTACCGCAACGCCGCCACCGAGCCGCCCGCCTCCCGCGCCCAGGCGCCGGCGAGATGCTCCTGCGCCAGCTTCGTCGCCGCGTAGACACTCCGCGGCTCCAGCACCGCATCCTCGTCCACCGTGGACGGCTCCAGGAACCGGCCGCACTCCGGGCACGGCGGGTCGAACCGGCCGGCGTCCAGGTCCACTGTGGACCGCGGCGCGGGGCGGACGGGACCGTCGGCCGGGCAGCGGTACGCACCCTCGCCGTAGACGACCATGGAACTGGCCAGGACGAGCCGGCACACCCCGGCCCGGGCCATCCCGGCCAGCAGGACCGCGGTCCCGAGGTCGTTGCAGCCCACGTACTCCGGCAGGTCCGCCAGGTCGACCCCCATGCCGACCATCGCCGCCTGGTGCACCACGGCGTCCACCCCGTGGAGGGCTTGCGCGACGAGCGGCGCGTCCCGCAGGTCGCCGCGGATGTCGGGCGGCTCCGGTGGCGGGGCGGAGTGAGCGGCCGGGTGAAGGGCGTCGAAGACGACCACGTCGTGGCCGGCTTCCCGCAGGATGGCGCTGATGTGCGAGCCGATGAAGCCCGCCCCACCGGTGACCAGGATGCGCATGTGCCGACCGTATGCGCCCGCGCCGCCCGCCGCAGGCGGACGTTCGTGGTTCGTAATGGTTGGTCATCCCGCCGTAAGAACCTTTCGCCCGGTTCGTGGGTACGTTCCGGCTCATGAGTGACGTGGTGCTGCCCTGCCTCAACGAGGCCGCCGCCCTGCCGTGGGTCCTGTCCCGCATCCCGGCCGGCTATCGCGCGATCGTCGCCGACAACGGCTCCACCGACGGCTCACCCGAGATCGCCGCCGCGCACGGTGCGACGGTCGTGCACGCCACCCCGCGCGGGTTCGGCGCCGCCGCGCACGCCGGGCTGGCCGCGGCGACCGGCGACGTCGTGTGCTTCATGGACGCCGACGGCTCGTTCGACCCCGGACAGCTCGACCGGGTCGCCGCACCGGTCCGCGCCGGCGACGCCGACCTGGTGCTGGGCCGGCGCCGCCCGACCGACCGCTCCGCCTGGCCGCTGCACGCCCGGGCCGGCAACGCCGTGCTCGCGTGGCGCCTGCGCCGGGCCAGCGGGGTGCGGTTGTCCGACCTCGGGCCGATGCGCGCCGCCCGGCGGGCCGACCTGCTCGCGCTGGACCTGCGGGACCGCCGGTTCGGCTACCCGCTGGAGATGGTGCTGCGGGCCGCCGGCGAGGGCTGGCGGGTCCGGGAGGTCGACGTCGACTACGCGCCGCGCGCGGCGGGGACCAGGTCGAAGGTGACCGGCACGGTTCGCGGCACGCTGCGCGCGGTGCGGGACATGAGCCGGCTGCTGGGCGCGGCCCGATGAACGCGCAACTGCTACTGATCGCCAAGGCGCCCGTGCCGGGGCGGGTCAAGACGCGGCTGTGCCCGCCGTGCACGCCGGAACAGGCCGCCGGCCTCGCCGCCGCCGCGCTCGCCGACACCGTCGCGACGCTCGACGCCGCGCCGGCCGCCCGGCGGGCCTTTGTCCTCAGTGGACGCTCGGCGGTGCCGGCCGGCTGGCACCACGTCGAGCAGCGCGGCGACGGGTTCGCCGCCCGGCTCGCCAACGCCTTCGCCGACACCGCGCTGCCGGGCACGGCCAGCGTCCTGGTCGGGATGGACACCCCGCAGCTGACCCCGGACCTGGTCGCCGCGGCCGCCGAAGGGCTGGACGGCGCCGACGCCGTGCTCGGCCACGCCGAGGACGGCGGCTGGTGGGGGCTCGGGCTGCGCGACCCGGACGCCGCCCGCGTGCTGCGGGACGTGCCGATGTCGACCGCGGAGACCGGGGCGCGGACCGAACAGGCGCTGCGGGCCCTCGGGCTCACCGTCGCCCGGCTGCCGGTCCTGCGCGACGTCGACACGTGGGCCGACGCGGAGGCCGCTGCCGAGCGGGCACCGGGCAGCCGGTTCGCGGCCGCGCTGGCGGGGATCCGGTGAGCGCCGTCGGCGTGTTCGGGGCGGCGCTGCGCCGGGCGTCCCGCGGCGAACGGGCCGGGCTGCGGCTGCTGGACCGGGCCGGGCGGCCGCTGCGGCGGATCGACGCCGCGTGGTACGGCGAGCTGCGCCCCGGCGACAGCGGTCTTCTCGACCGGTGCGGCGCCGACACCATCGACCTGGGCTGCGGCCCCGGCCGGATCACCGGCGCGCTCGTCGCGGGCGGCCGGCGGGCGCTCGGCGTCGACGTGAGCGCGCAAGCGGTGCGGTACGCACGGCTGCGCGGCGCCCCCGCCGTCCACGGTTCGCTGTTCGAGCAGCTGCCCGGCGAGGGGGACTGGACGACCGCGGTGCTCGCCGACGGCAACATCGGCATCGGCGGCGACCCGGTCCGGCTCCTGGACCGCTGCCGGCACCTGGTCGCCGGGGACGGCGCGCTGCTCGTCGAGGTCGACCCGCCCGGATCCCGCACCTGGCAGGGTGAGGTGGTCCTCGACGACGGCGACCGGATCAGCGAGCGGTTCGGCTGGGCGTTCGTGGCGGTCGACGACATCGCGCGGCTCGCCGACGCCGCCGCGCTGCGGCTGGTCGAGACGTGGACGGAGGCGGACCGGTGGTTCGTGCGCCTGGCACGCCCGTGACCCGGCTGCGGTTCAGTTCGAAGCTGCGCTCGGAGAGGGCCACCAGCCAGCTCGGCCTGGCCCTCGCCGCGGCGTTCGCGATCTGCTTCCTCACCGGCCTGCTCAGCCACGCGGTCCAGCACCCGCCGCAGTGGTTCTTCTGGCCCAGCCGCCCCGTGAACCTCTACCGGGTGACCCAGGGTCTGCACGTCGCGACGGGTTTCGCGGTGGTACCGCTGGTGTCTGCGAAGCTCTGGTCCGTCTACCCGCGGTTCTTCGTGTTCCCGCCGGTCCGCAACGCCGCGCACGCGCTCGAGCGGCTGAGCGTCGCGGTCCTCGTCTCGGCGGCGCTGTTCGAGCTCGTCACCGGCATCCTCGACGTCGCGCACTGGTACTCGCCGATGCCGTTCGCGTTCATCGCCGCCCACTACTGGACGGCCTGGCTGGTGACCGGCGCGATCCTCACGCACATCGCGGTGAAGCTGCCGGTCGTGCGCCGGTCGCTGACCGCGGTCGAGCTGCCGGAGCGGCGGCGCGACCGGCGGGCGTTCCTCGGCGCCGTCGCGGCCACGGCCGGGGTCGTCACCCTCGCGACCGTCGGGCAGACCGTCCGTCCACTCGCGACGGTCTCGGTGCTCGGCCCGCGCGACCCGCGGCGCGGCCCGCAGCGGCTGCCGGTCAACACCCCGGCCGCCGCGGCGGGAGTGCTCGACCTGATCGCCGACCCGGGGTACCGCCTGGAACTCAGCGGCCCGGCGGGCACCCGGCGCTTCACACCGGCCGAGCTCGCCGAGCTCCCGCAGCACACCGTGACCCTGCCGATCGCCTGCGTCGAGGGCTGGAGCGCGACCGCCGTGTGGACCGGAATCCGGATCCGGGACCTGGTCGAGCTCGCCGGCGGCTCGGTCGAGGCGCAGGTGCTCGTCGAGTCGCTCCAGCGGGACAGCGCGTACAGCTCGAGCGTCATCGCGCCGGTCCACGTCGCCGACCCGCTGAGCCTGCTGGCGCTGAAGGTCAACGGCGAGGTGCTCGACGCCGACCACGGCTACCCGTGCCGGATCATCACGGCGAGCCGGCCGGGTGTCATGCAGACGAAGTGGGTGGCGCGGATCGTGGTCGGCGACCGGCCGTGAAGACCAGGCTGGCGCTCGGCGCGCTCGGGGTGCTCGTCATGGCGTACGCCGTCGCCGGCATCCTCGCCGACACCGGCACCGACCCGCTGAGCCAGGCCGGCTTCCTCGTCGCGCTGCTCCTCGCGCACGACCTCGTGCTGCTGCCCGCCGGGGTCGTCGTGGGCGCGCTGGTCGGATGGCGGTGGCACAGCCCGTACACCTCCATCGTCCGAGGCGGACTGTGGACCTCCGCGATCGTCTGCCTCATCGCGGTGCCGTTCCTCGTCGAGGGCCGGAACCTGTCGCCGCGCAACTTCCCCGCGGGGCTCCTGGTGACGCTCGCGGCCGTCTGGCTGGCCGTCGGAGGCGCGGTCGTCGTCCGGCGGCTGCGGCGCTGAACCGCGCTATATCTTGTTGCATGGATGTCATGGCGCTGGTGCGTGCCCTGGACCTGCTCGTTCCGGAAATCCTGGACCACACCGACACACCGGGCGTGTCGATCGCGCTCGGCGTCGGCGACGAGGTGGTGTGGACCAAGGGGTACGGGCTGGCGGACCTCGCCACCGGCGCGCCGATGACCCCCGACACGGTGAACCCGATCGGCTCCGACGCCAAGACGTACACCGCGGCGGCGGCCATGCAGCTGGTCGAGCGCGGGATCGTCGACCTCGACGGGCCGATCGGCCCGCACCTCGGCGGGCTGCGGGTCGTCAACCCGCACGGGCCGCGGCCGATCACCTTGCGGGACCTGCTGACGCACCGCAGCGGGCTGGGCACCACGTTCGGATTCACCGACCGCGTGCCGCCCGCGCCGCTCGGCGAGCACCTGCGGGAGGTCTTCCGCCGTGGCAAGAGCGACCTGTACGGCGGGTCGCTCGTGCCGCTGTGGTCGACGCCGGTCGGCGCGCAGTACCAGTACAGCAACACCGGCCTCGCCCTCGTGGGCTATCTCGTGGAGTGCGCGAACCCGCTCCGTGTCCCGTTCGACGAGTGGGTGCGCCGCAGTCTGTTCACGCCGCTCGGGATGCGCTCGTCGTGGTTTCCCCCGGCTGCGGTACCGCATGAGGCGCTGTCGCGCCGCAGCACCGGATACGCGAGCCTGGGCGGCTTCCAGTTCGTGCTGCCGCAGATGTACGTCGCCGACTACCCGGCAGGCACGGCGCTCACCACGGCGTCGGACCACTGCCGGTTCGCGCTGGCGATGCTCAACGAGGGCGCTCTGCCGTCGGGGCGGATCCTCAGCCCGCAGACCGCCCGGCTGATGCTGACCCCGCAGGCCGGCACCGGCCCCGACCCGGCGGCCGCGGTGGGCCTGGTCTGGAACGTCTTCCACGGTGGGCTCGACGCCCGCTACGTCGGGCACGGCGGCGAGTACTTCTGGGGCTGGAGCAACTTCACCCGGGGCTGGCCCGCCCAGCGGGTCGCCGTCGTCGTGTCGGCCAACCAGTGGCACCTCGCCGACCCGGGCAGCTCACACCGCCCGAGCCACTTCGCCGGCCGCCTCATCGGCGGCATCGTGACAGCATGGGTCAACGGCCACGACCCGGCCCCGAGCATGTCCCCGGCGGCCGCGCAGAGCTGGGTCGCCGGCATGATGGTCGCCGACCGCCTGACGACGCGAATCGGCGCCGCCCGTCCGCTCACCGAGGCGGAGATCGACGCCCTGGCGACCGGCGCGGTGGTCCGGCCCGGCACCCCCTGGGACGAGGCGGCGTTCCGCGCCGCGCTGCGCGACTTTCCTGCGGCGTCGCTGGGCGAGGCGATGGCGTGGAGCCGCGAGCACGTACCCGCCCACCTCCAGGCGCTGGTGACGAGCCAACTGGGCGTGCCGTGGCTGAGCCGCCTGGTGGCCGGCCTCGACCTGTGAGGGAGTTGTCCAAAGGCGGCGGTTTTCCACAGGCGGCGCCGGCAGGTCGGCGATCTCGTCGGCCGGCCGACGAGGCTTGCCGGACCGCGGCGTCCGTGGCCCCGTCGTCCGGGGCGTCCGCGCTCCGCGCCTGACCCGACCCGGATTCCTTGATCATCGGAAACATCTGGCTGTCCCGGAGCCTGTTGCGTAATTCGCCGGGACAGCGTTGGCGGCCCAACTACGCGCCGATCTTGGAGTTGTGGCGCCATGAACCTCCGAATTTGTCCGGGTTTGTCAAGGACCACAACTCCAAGATCGGCGAGGTTGTCGGGGTTGACGCGCGAGGGATCCGAATTGCGCGACAGGCTCCCAGGCAACCCGACGTTCCCTTGATCTACCAACCGCAGCCACACCACCCGGCCGCACTCAACCACCGCGCCCATGATCGCGAGACGTTCGCGATCACCGAGCGCGGCGGCTGGGGCTGGCCGCAGTTGCGGCCGGACTCCGCGGCAGCTGCGATCGGCGGGGCGGCCGTGGTCGAATGCTGTGACCAGGGACGAGCTGCCGGCCTGCTTCACGACCACGGAAATACCGAGTTTCCGTGATCATGGAGGTCAGCGGCGCTTGATCCACCAGATGATGCCCAGCACCACGGCGAAGCTTGCCGCGGCCGTCAACACGTAGGGAACGGCGCGGCGGACGGCGTTGCCGACGCCGGTCACGGCCAGTAGGTCGATCGGCTCCGCCTCCGGCTGGACCGGCGCGACCGGGGCCTGTGTCGACGCGGACGGCGCACCCGGTCCGGCGGCCGGGCCGCCCGCCCCGGTGGCCGACGCGCCCGCCTCGGCTGCGGCTGCCGCGCCCGCCCCAGCTGCCGGAGCAGCAGCCGGGGAGGCCGGAGCGGCAGGCGGCGAGGCCGGAGCGGCAGGCGGCGAGGCCGGAGCGGCAGGCGCGGCCTCGGAAACAGCGCCCGCCTCAGCCTGCGCGGCAGCCGTAGCAGGCGCTGCGGCAGCCGCAGCGGCAGCGGCTGAGGGCTCGGCGGCCGCGAGCTTCTTCGCCAGGCAGTCGGCGAACTGGCCGATCAGCTTGCCGCTCACGTCGCCGATCAGGCCGCGGCCGAACTGGGCGGCCTTGCCGGTGATGTCGAGGTCCGTGGTGACCTCGACGCGGGTCTCGTCGCCGGTCTCGTGCAGCGACGCCGTCACCTTGGCCGCCGCCGTCCCGCCGCCGCGGGCGTCGGCGCCCGAGGCGGTCAGCTGGACGCGGTGGGCCGTCTCGTCGCGCTCGACGAAACGGCCCGAACCCTTGAACGTCAGGCTGACCGGGCCCAGCTTCACCTTCACCGTCCCGGTGAAGCTCTCTCCCTCCACCGACGTCAGGGTGGCTCCGGGCATGCACGGCGCCACCCGTTCGATGTCGAGCAGCACGCTCCACGCCTGCTCGACGGGGACGGGGACGGTGAAGCTGTGTTCCAGTAGCACGGTCGTCAGACCCCCAGCGCTCGGCACACGGCCCGCGTGGTGAGCACCCGGGCCAACTCCCGACGATAATCCGCCGACGCCGAGAGGTCGTCCACCGCAGAGGTGTCCGCCGCGACGCCGGCGCACGCCTCCGCGACGGCCTCCGCGGTGGCCGGGGCACCGGCCAGGGCCGACTCCACGGCCCGGGCGCGATGCGGCACCGGACCCATGTTGGTCAGGGCCACCCGCGCCTCGCCGATCGTCCCGCCGGACCGCGACACGGCGACGGCCACCCCGACGATAGCCCAGGCCTGCGCCATCCGGTGGAACTTCTCGTAGTGGGTGGCCCAGCCGCCGGTCGACGGGAGACGTACCTCGACCAGTACCTCGTCGGGCGACAGCGCCGTCGTGAACAGGTCGACCGAGAAGTCGCCCGCGGCGATCTCCCGCCGTCCGCCGGGGCCCTGCACCGCGTAGACCGCGTCGAGGGCCGCGGCGACCGCCGGCAGGTCGGCCGCCGGGTCGGCGTGGGCGAGGGAGCCGCCGAGGGTGCCGCGGTGGCGCACCTGGCGGTCCCCGACCGTGCCGGCCGCGGCGGCGAGCAGCGGGGCGTGCTGCCGGACCAGCGGCGACGAGGCCACCTCCGCATGGGTGGTCATGGCGCCGATGACGAGCGCGTCGCCGTCGAGCCGGACACCGGTCAGGCCGGGCAGCCCGCCCAGGTCGACCAGCAGCGCCGGGGCCGCGAGCCGCAGCCGCAGCACGGGCAGCAGGCTCTGCCCGCCGGCCAGGATCTTCGCCTCGTCGGCGGCCGACGAGAGCGCGGCGACGGCGTCCTCCACGGTGGACGGGCGGACGTAGTCGAACGCGACCGGGATCATGCGGCACCTCCCCTCTTGGCAGCCCGCCACACCCGCTCGGGTGTGCACGGCATGGGCACGTCGTCGACGCCGAACGGGCGCAGCGCGTCGACGATCGCGTTGACCACGGCCGGCGTCGCCGCGATCGCGCCGGCCTCGCCGACGCCCTTCACCCCGAGCGGGTTGGAGGTCGCCGGCGTCTCGGTGCGGTCGGTGACGATCGTCGGCAGGTCGGCGGCGCTCGGGATGGTGTACTCCACGAACGACCCCGTCAGCAGGGTGCCGGAGGCGTCGTAGACGGCTTCCTCGTGCAGCGCCTGCGCGATGCCCTGCGCGACGCCGCCGTGCACCTGACCCTCGACGATCAGCGGGTTGACGACCTTGCCGACGTCGTCGACGGCGACGTACCGATGGATGGTGACCCGCCCCGTCTGGGTGTCGACGAGCGTCGCGCACAGGTGGGTGCCGTGTGGGAAGGAGAACGTCTGCGGGTCGAAGGTCGCGTCGGCGTCGAGCGTCGCCTCGACCCCGTCAGGCAGGTCGTGGGCGGCGAAGACGGCGAACGCGGCGTCCGCGACCGTCTTCGCGGCATCGGGTGTACCTCTGACGCGGAACGCGCCGCCGGTGAACTCCAGGTCGTCGGGGCTGCACTCGAGCATGTGCGCGGCGACGACGCGGGCCTTGTCGCGGACCTTCCGGCAGGCCTCGACGAGCGCCACGCCGCCGACCGCGAGCGAGCGCGACCCGTACGTGTCCAGGCCCTTGTGCGACGTGCGCGTGTCGCCGTGGAGGACCTCGACGTCCTCGAAGGCGACGCCCAGCTCGTCGGCGACGATCTGGCTCCACGCCGTGACGTGGCCCTGGCCGTGCGGGCTGGTGCCGGTGACGACCTCGACCTTGCCCGTCGGCAGGACCCGCACCGACGCGCTCTCCCAGCCGCCCGCGGCGTACCGCAGCGCGCCCAGGATCCGCGAGGGAGCGAGGCCGCACATCTCCGTGTAGGTCGACACGCCGATGCCGAGCTGGACGGGGTCCCGGGAGTCGCGACGGCGCTGCTGCTCGGCGCGCAGCCCGGCGTAGTCGAACAGCTCCAGTGCCCTGTCGGTGGCCTTGTCGTAGTCGCCGGAGTCGTAGACGAGGCCGGCGACGGTGGTGTACGGGAACTCCTCGGCCTTGATCCAGTTGCGGCGGCGCAGCTCGATCGGGTCCGTCCCCAGCTCGACGGCGAGCTCGTCCATCGCGCGCTCGATCGCGTAGGTCGCCTCGGGCCGGCCGGCACCACGGTACGCATCGGTGATCGTCGTGTTCGTGAACACCCCGACGCACTCGAAGCGGTACGCCTGCACCTTGTAGATGGAGTTGAACATGAACGCGCCCAGGATCGGCACGCCAGGGCCGACGAGGCCGAGGTAGGCGCCCATGTTGGCGAGCAACTTCACGTGGATGCCGGTCAGCGTGCCGTCGCGCTTCGCGGTGAGGGTGATGTCCTGGATCTGGTCGCGGCCGTGGTGCGCCGACAGCATCGAGTCGCCGCGGGTCTCCGTGTACTTCACCGGCTTGCCGACCCGCCGCGCGGCGAGGAAGGCGATCATCTCCTCGGGCGTGACCTGGAGCTTGCCGCCGAACCCGCCGCCCACGTCGGGCGCGATGACCCGGATCTTGTGCTCCGGCACGCCGGTGAGCAGCGCGTAGAACACCCGCAGGATGTGCGGGATCTGGGTGGCCGACCAGATCGTGTACTCCCCCGCGCCCGGGTCGACGACCACGCTGCGCGGCTCCATGAAGGCGGGGATGAGCCGCTGCTGGACGTAGCGCCGGTGGACGGTCACCTCGGCCTCCGCGTCCGCGACGCTGCCGCCAGTGCCGGCGTCGGCGGAGTCGAAGATCCAGGTGTACGACCGGTTGGTGCCCTTGTCGGGGTGGACCAGGTCGGCGCCCTCCTCGGCCGCGGCGGCGAGGTCGAGGACCGCGGGCAGCGGCTCGTAGGTGACCTCGATCGCCTCCAGCGCGTCGACGGCGCTGTTGCGGTCGCGGGCCACGACGACGGCGACCGCCTCGCCGTGGTGGCGCACCGCGTCGACGGCGAGCGGCGGGCGCACCGGGTGGACGATGTCCTCGGTGACCGGCCAGGCGCAGGGCAGGCTGCCCTGGACGTCGGCCACGTCGGCGCCGGAGAACGCGGCGACGACGTTGGGCTCGCGCAGGGCGGCGGAGACGTCGACGCTGACGATCCGGGCGTGTGCGTGCGGGCTGCGCAGGATGGCCAGGTGCAGCATGCCGGGCAGCGTGATGTTGTCGGTCCAGCGGGTCCGCCCGGTGATCAGCCGGGCGTCCTCCTTGCGTTTGCGCGCGTTGCCGACCTCCGGCTCGATCACGGCGGTCACGCTGTCACCTCCGCAAGCACCTCGGCCTGGGCCCGCAGGGCCGCGGCGGCGGACCGCACGGCGCGGACGATGTTCTGGTAGCCCGTGCACCGGCAGAGGTTGCCCGAGAGCCCCTCCCGGACCTCCTCCTCGGTGGGGTCGGGGTTGTCGCGCAGCAGGTCGACCGCGGACATGATCATGCCGGGGGTGCAGAACCCGCACTGCAGCGCGTGCAGTTCATGGAACGCCTGCTGTACGGCGTGCAGCTCGCCGTTCGGCCCGGCGAGCCCTTCGACGGTGGTGACGCTGGCGCCGTCGGCCTGCACGGCCAGGACGGAGCAGCTCTTGACGGACTGCTGCGGCTGGTCCGGGCTGCCCATGAGCACCGTGCAGGCGCCGCAGTTGCTGGTGTCGCAGCCGACGACCGTGCCGATCTTGCCGAGATGCTCACGGAGATGGTGGACCAGAAGAGTGCGGGGCTCGACGTCGTCGACGTATCGCGTGCCGTCGACGTCGATCGTGACCCGGGACCGGTTGGAAGAGGACATGGTGCCTCCCGCGGGGCGTGCCGACTGGCCCGTCGCGCGGCGGACGCACACGGGCCACTGCCTGATCAGCAGAACGCACAAGCAGTGATCGGCGCAACCCTCTGTGGGTCTTGACTTTGCCGGATCGACGCTAACTGTGGTGGATGCGGCCCGCTGTGCTGGACAGGCGGGCGCCCCCGCCGCCCCAGCGGCCGGCGATGATCTCGGCCGCGATGCTCACCGCCGTCTCCTCCGGGGTCCGGGCACCGAGGTCCAGGCCGATCGGCGAGGACAGGCGGGCCAGCTCCTTCTCCGTCACGCCGGCCTCACGCAGGCGGGCCAGGCGGTCGTCGTGGGTGCGGCGGGAGCCCATCGCCCCGACGTAGGCGAACCGCTCGGACAGGGCCACCTGCAGCACGGGGACGTCGAACTTCGGGTCGTGGGTGAGCACGCAGACCACCGTGCGCTCGTCGACCCGGCCGGCGTCCATCTCCGCGCGGAGATACCGGTGCGGCCAGTCCACCACCACCTCGTCGGCCCCCGGGAAGCGCTTCGAGGTGGCGAAGACCGGGCGGGCGTCGCAGACCGTGACGTGGTACCCCAGGAAGGTGCCGATGCGGGCCACCGCGGCGGCGAAGTCGATCGCCCCGAACACGAGCATCCGCGCCGGCGGGGCGTAGGAGGCGACGAAGAGCGTCAGGCCCTCGCCGCGCCGCTCGCCGTCGGGGCCGTAGTGCAGGGTGTCGGTGCGCCCGGCGGCGAGCAGGCCGCGCGCGTCGTCGGTGGCCGCCGCGTCGAGCCGGGGCGAGCCGAGCGAGCCGCTCACCGACGACGACCAGACCACGAGCCGGCGGCCGATCCGGTCGTCCGGGCCCTCCACGACGGACACCACGGCGACAGGGTCGCGCGCCTCGATCGAGCGGGCAACGGCCTCCAGCTCGGGAAAGCTCTGGACGGTCACCTTCTCGATGAGCAGCTCGATAATGCCGCCGCACGTCAGGCCGACGGCGAACGCGTCGTCGTCGCTCACACCGTACCGCTGCACCACCGGCTGCCCGGTCTCGACGACCTCCTGCGACAGCTCGTAGACCGCGCCCTCGACGCAGCCGCCGGAGACGCTGCCGACGGCCGTGCCGTCCGGGCCGACGAGCATGGTGGCCCCGGCCGGGCGGGGCGAGCTGCGCCAGGTCCGCACGACGGTGGCCATGCCGACCGGTTGGCCGCTGCGCCACCAGTCGACGAGCTCGGTCAACACCTCACGCATCGCGGACCTCCTCCACCAGTGCTTCGATCGCCGCCACCGTATGCCCGGCGACGAGGGCGTCCACGTGCGGCAGCACGGCGGCCAGCCCGGCCGCCGACGGGGTGAAGCCGGGCCGCCCGGCGTGCGGGCTGACCCAGATCGTCTTGGCGGCGAGCCGGCGCACGTGGGCGACGGCGGCGCCGAGCCGTGCCGGGTCCCCGCACTCCCAGCCGTCGCTGCACACCACGACCACGGCGCGCCGGGCCACGCCGCGGTGCCCGTCGCGGCGCACGAACGCGGTCACGGTGTCGGCGAGCCGGGTGCCGCCGCGCCAGTCGGGGATCGCCCGGCCCGCCTCGCGCAGCGCCGCCTCGACGTCGCGGGTGCGCAGGGTGGCGGTGAGCGGTGTCAGCCGGGTGCCGAGCGCGTAGACGGCCGTCCACCGTGGACGGTGCTGGACGAAGGCGTGGGCGAGGCGCAGCAGCGCGTCGGCGTACGGCGACATGGAGCCGGACACGTCCAGCAGCAGCACCAGCCGCCGGGGCCGGGGCCGCCGCGACCGGCGCAGCAGGGGCCGTGGCTCGCCGCCGGCCCGCAGCATCGCGCGAACGCTGCGGCGGCGGTCGACGTCGCCGGTGGAGGCCGGACGGTACCTGCGGCCGGGCCGCTGCGGGTGCGCGCCCGCGAGCCGGGCCAGCAGCCGCGCCGCCTCCGCGCGCTCCACTGTGGACAGCGTGGCGAGGTCGCGGTGGCGCAGCACCTCGGCGTCGCTCGCCTGCACGGACAGGGCCGGATCCCCCTCGCCCGACGGCACCGACGGCGGCATCGTGGCCCGGAACAGCGACCGCTCGGGCAGCCGGCGGACCTGCCAGGCGCTCCCCCGCGGCTCGGGGTCGCGGACCTGGCCGAGGACGGCGGCGTCGTAGCGGGCGACGTCCTCGGGTGAGCCGCACAGCGTCAGCCGCCCGACCCAGTAGGCGTGCTCGACGCCTACTTCATCGAGGGCCGAGAGGAAGGCGATGCGGCGGTCGAGGGGGGCCTCAAAGGACATCGGAGGCTCGCACCAGGTCGATGTCCTCGCGCACCTTCAGCACGACACCGAGCGTCTCCGTGCCGGGCGCGTCGGCGCCGAGCACACCGAGCGCCGCGGCCCAGTCGATCGCCTCCGCGACCCCCGGTGGCTTGACCAGGTCGAGCGTGCGCAGCCGGGCGGTCGCTGCCGCCACCTCGCGGGCCAGCCGCTCACTGACGCCGGGCAGCCGCACCCGGACGATCTCCGCCTCCCGCTCCGGAGTGGGGTGGCCGACCCAGTGGTACAGGCAGCGCCGCTTCAACGCGTCGTGGACCTCACGCGTGCGGTTGCTGGTCACGACCACGACCGGCGGCTCGGGCGCGGTGATCCGCCCGAGCTCCGGCACGGTCACCGCGGACTCGGCGAGCATCTCCAGCAGGAACGCCTCGAACTCGTCGTCGGCGCGGTCGATCTCGTCGACCAGCAGGACACACGGCGCCCGCTCGACGGCCTGCAGCAGCGGCCGGGCGATGAGGAACCGCCGGTCGTAGAGGTCGGCCTCGAGCTGATCGGCGGACAGGGCGCCGTGCGCCGCCGTCTCCACCGCCCGCAGGTGCAGCACCTGCCGGGGGAAGTCCCAGTCGTAGAGCGCCTGGGACGCGTCGAGCCCCTCGTAACACTGCAGGCGGATCAACTCGACGCCGGCGGCCTGCGCGAGGGCGGCGGCGAAGGCGGTCTTGCCGACGCCCGCGTCACCCTCCAGGAAGATCGGCCGGTGCAGGCGCAGCGCGAGGAAACCCGCCATCGCGAGCCCCTCATCGGCGAGGTAGCCCGCGTCGGCCAGGCCCGCCGCCACAGCGGCCGGTGACGCGAAGTCCGGCACGGGTCAACTATGCGCCACATTTGATCCTGACGCGAATGCCTCCCTCACGCGCCCGGTGGGTCAGGGCTCCGGCGGCACGTCCAGGTCGGTGTCGTCGGCGATGTCCTCACACGGCACCCCCTGCACCTGCTCGGCGTGGGCGACCAGGTAGGCGCGCGCGCCGACGTCGGCGGTGGCGAGGGTGGCGACACCGGCCCAGTGGTCCCGGCCGAGGATCACCGGGTGGCCGCGTTTGCCCTTGTAGGTGGCGGTCAGCAGGGCGCCGGGCCCGCCGTCGGTGGCGGCGAGCAGCCGGGCGACCGCGTCCGGGCCGATGCCCGGCGTGTCGACGAGCAGCACCGCCGCGGCATCGGCGTCGGTCTCGGCGAGGGCGGCGAGACCGACCCGCAGCGACGAGCCCATGCCGCTCTTCCAGGCGGGGTTCTCGACCACGTCGGCGGCACCGAGCTGCGCCTCGCCGCGCACCCGGGCGGCCTCGGCGCCGAGGACCACGAGAATTCTTGTGCAGCCCCCGTCGCGCAGGGTCGCCACCGCGCGCTCGACCAGCAATCGCCCGTCGTCGTGGCGCACAAGGGCCTTCGGCCCGCCATACCGGCGGCCGCCACCTGCGGCGAGGACCAGTCCGACTATCGTGCTCAGCGGGCACTCCTACCAGCGTCCAACGATGCAGCAGCGATCAGACTAATACGCGCTCGGTAGGCTGCATCCCCATGGCCCTCCACGATCACTGTTCGTACTGTGGCGCCGCCTATCCGCAGGGGGCGCCGTGGCCGCGTATCTGCGCAGCCTGCGGCGAGACGACCTGGCGCAATCCGCTGCCCGTCGCCGTCGCGCTGCTGCCGGTCGACACCGACCAGGGGCGCGGCCTGGTGGTGGTGCGCCGGGACATCGAGCCGGGCCGTGGTGAGCTGGCCCTGCCGGGCGGTTTCATCGAGGTCGGTGAGGCCTGGCGGGAGGCCGCCGTGCGGGAGCTGCGGGAGGAGACGACGATCCTCGCGGACCCGGCCGACGTGCGGCTGTTCGACGTGCACAGCGCGTCGAGCGGCACGCTGCTGGTCTTCGGGCTCCTGCCGCCGCGCCCCTTCGCCGAGCTGCCGCCGCCGGTGCGCACCGAGGAGGCGCTGGGCTTCGAGATCGCCCTCGGCCCGCAGGAGCTGTGCTTCCCGACGCACACCGAGTCGATGGCCCGCTACTTCGCGTCGGAGTAGCGCTCCACGACCGAGACGTCGAGCGGGAACCGGACCTCGGTGTCGCCGAACAGCAGCCGCCGGGCCTCGTCCCCGGCGGCCTGCACGGCCCGGGCGACCTCGGCGGCCTCGTCCAGCGGGCAGTGCACGACCACCTCGTCGTGCTGGAAGAACACCAGCTCGGCCCGCATCCCGGACAGCACCGCCCGCAGCCGCGCGAGCAGCACCAGCGCCCATTCGGCGGCGGTGCCCTGGATGACGAAGTTGCGCGTGAACCGGCCGCGGGCCCGGCCTCTGGCGCCGCCGCGGGTGTCGGCCTCGATGCCCTCCCCCGGCTGGTCGAAGCCCTCGCGCCAGGTCACCGACGGCGGCGGGCAGGTGCGGCCGAGCCAGGTGCGCACCAGTCCGCCGGTCTCGCCGGTGCGGGCCGCCTCCTCGACGAGGTCCCAGGCGGTCGGATAGAAGCGGCGCAACGCGGCGAGGGCGGGTGCGGCGTTGCCGCCGGTCTGCCCGTACATCGCGCCGAGCAGGGCGAGCTTGGCCTTGGCGCGGTCGCCGTCGAAGGCCTCCGCGGCCAGGGCCGCGTAGAGGTCGCCCTCGGCGGCCGCGCGGGCGAGCCGCCGGTCGCCGGAGACCGCGGCGAGCACGCGCGGCTCCAGCTGGCCTGCGTCGGCGACGACCAGCGTCCAGCCGGGGTCGGCGACGACGGCCTTGCGCACGACCTTCGGGATCTGCAGGGCGCCGCCGCCCCGTGTGGCCCAGCGGCCCGACACGACACCACCGGGGATGTACTCGGCGCGGAACCGCCCGCCGGTCACCCACTGCTCCAGCCACGACCAGCCGTGTGCGACCCACAGCCGGTACAACTCCTTGTACTCCAGCAGGATCGGCACGGCCGGATGGTCGACGTGCTGAAGCTCCCAGCGCCGGGTGCTGCGCAGCATGATGCCGACACGGGCGAAGGCGCGCAGCAGCTCGGCCGGCGAGTCCGGGTGCACGCGCTGACCGAGGGCCTCGTTGAGGCGGGTGTTGAGCTCGACCAGCCGGGCCGGCGGGCCGCCGACCGGGGACGGTGCGCCGAGCAGCCCGCGCAACAGGGCGTCGTGGACGTCGGGCCGCCACGGCAGCCCGGCGAGGCCCATCTCGACCGCGACGAGCGCGCCGGCCGACTCGGCGGCGATGAGCGTGCGCATGCTGCCGGCCCGCGGCGGGAAACTGTGCGCCGACGGCAGCTCGGCGAGGCCCGCGACGCGGGTGCGCTGGGCGGCGTGGACGTCCACCAGCTCGGCCGGCGGCCCGGGCGCCGTCTCGACCTCGAACAGCGACTCCTGGAACTCGCCGGGCGGCAGCGCCGCCCGGGACGGCGGGTCGGGCGGCACCGGCAGGCCGGCGAGCCGTGCGCTCGCCGAGGCCAGGGAACGGGGCTGGCCCCACCGCCCTTCGGCGCCCAGCACCAGGGCCTCGGCCAGCTCGAGGTCGTAGCACCGCTCGATGCGCACCCCGGCCCGGACCAGTCTCGGGTAGACGTCCGCGGTCGACGCCCAGAGCCAGCGCGGCCGGTCCGCGGCCTCGGTCCGGCGGACGGCCTCGACGAGATCGGCGACCCGCTGCTCGGGGCCGGCCGGGGTGCCGTCGTCGGCCAGCGGTCTCAGCAGACCACCGGCGCCTTCGGGGAGTACGGCGACGAGCACGACCGCATTACACAGCACACCCCCGACAGTTTTCCGAGAAACCGTCGGGGGTGCGCGGGTCAGAGGGTCGACACGCGGGTGCTACTTGAGCGCTCCCGCGGTCAGACCGGCCTGGATCTGGCGCTGGAAGATGACGTACATCACGATCATCGGCAGGATCGAGATGGACAGGGCGGCGAACAGGCCCGACCAGTCGGCCTCGTAGCCGGCCGCGGTCGAGATGTCGGCGATGCCCTGGGTGAGCACCCACTTGTCCTTCGCGCCCGCCATCAGGAGCAGCGGGAGCAGGTACTGGCCCCACTGCCCGATGAGGTTGAAGATCGTGAGGCTGATCAGGCCGGGCTTGGCCATCGGCAGCATCACTGAGAAGAACAGCCGCGTGTGCGAGGCGCCGTCGATCGTCGCCGCCTCCGCCACCGAGTTCGGCAGGGACCGGAAGAACGCGGTGAGGAAGAAGATGGTGAACGGCAGCGAGTACGCGATGTAGACGACGATCAGGCCGCCGTAGCTGTTGAGGCCGAAGTACGGGCCGATGACCGGCACGTGGTCGCCGATCTGCTTCACCTGGAAGAACAGCGGGACGACGGCGAGGAACGGCGGGAAGGCGATGCCGGCCACGAACAGGAAGTAGATGATCCGGTTGCCGACGAACTTGTAGCGGGCCAGGACGTAGGCGGCCATCGAGCTCAGCAGCATGGTGCCGGCCGTGGCGACGGCGACCACAAATGCGCTGTTGAGGACGTAGCGGCCGACGTTCGCCTTGTTCCAGGCCCGTCCCCAGTTCCCCCAGCGCAGGTGGTCCGGCATCGTCCAGGGCGAGCTGAAGATCTCGGTGGTGTTCTTGAACGAGGCGAGGAACACCCAGACGAGCGGCACGATGATCATGAGTGCCCAGATCGCCAGGAAGATGTGGCCGACGCCGCCGGCGATGTTGAGCTTGCGCCGCGGGCCCGGCGACGGCGGCACCGCGCGGGCGCCCGGCTGGTCGCTGCGCTGACCCGGCGTGTCGTGGCCGATGATTGCGGTCATTTCCCCGGCCTCTCAGTACTCGTAGGACTCACGACGGGTGAGCCGCAGCGTGAACGCCGCGAACACCAGCGACAGCAAGCACAGCGCGACACCGTAGGTGGCGGCGTCACCGTACCGGTTCATCTGGATGTTGTTGTAGATCTCGAGCCCCAGCACGGTGGTGGCGCCGTCGGGACCGCCGTTGTCCTGGGCGAGCACCGACACGATCGCGAACGCGTCGAACGCGAGGATGCCGAGGTAGACCCAGGCCGTCTGGATCGTGTCCCACAACAGCGGGAGCGTGACCCGGAAGAACAGCGTCACCTTGTTGGCGCCGTCGAGCTCGGCGGCCTCGTAGATCTCCGCCGGGATGTTCGCCATGCCGGCGGAGAAGAGCACCACGTAGAAGCCGACCGCCTGCCAGACCAGCACGGCGATGAGCGCGGGCAGTGCGAGGTTCTTCTCGATCAGGAAGCCGATCGGCTTCTCCAGCCCGGCCCGCAACAGCACACCGTTGATCAGGCCGGACTCGTTGGGCCGGTACACGGTCGCGAAGAGCACCGCGATGACCGGCACGGCGAGGACCTGGGGGAGGAAGAACACCACCCGGTAGAAACTCGACCCCCAGACCCCCGCCGTCTTGCCGCCGACGCCTTTCCCGCCCACGTTGAGCAGGAAGGCGAAGACCAGCGCGATCGCTATCGTGAGCAGCGGCAGGAAGACCAGGATGACCGCGTGATGCTCAAGCGCCTTCCAGAACCGCTCGGCGTGCAGCATCCGATCGTAGTTCTCCAGACCGACCCACCGTTTCGCGGTGAATCCGCGCCACTGGTAGAACGACAGATTGATCGTCTGCACATACGGCCAGAGAACGAAGTACGCATAGAGCAGCACCGGCGTCGCCAGGAACCCCACGATGAAGGGGTATCTTCCATGCCGCATGATCAGGCTCCGATCAGCGCTTGAACTTGGTGACGGACGAGTCCTTCTTGATCTCGTCGGCCTTCTTCTGGATCCGCTCGACGAAGGCGTCAGCCTTGATGCGACCGAACATGAGCTCGTTGGTGGCGGTACGGGCCTCCTTGTCGAGGTCCTTGTACCAGCCGTCGAAGTACAGGTTGAACACTTCCTGGCCGGCCGCCTTGAGGGCGTCCTGCGAGGACTGGATGCCGGGCGTGAAGGTCAGGCCGTCGGTGCTGCCCTGGACAACGGTAGGCGCCTTCACCGTCTCGGTGAAGCCCTTACCGCCGGCCTTCGACAGCATCTGGCGCATGTACTCCAGACCGCCCTTGGGGTTCTTGCTCTTCGCCAGGACGATGTAGCCCTCACCGGCCGCCGCGCGCAGCGCCGTCGACTTGAGCTTGTCCGACGTGGTGATGCTCGGCGTGGTCAGGAGCTGGTACTTGAAGTCGGCCGGTGTGTCCTTCTTCTGCTCGTTCTCGAGCCAGTCGCCCGACGGGTACATCGCCAGCTGGTACTGGTTCTGCTTGAGCTGGACGTCGGTGTGCTTGAGGCCCTCGGCGCCCTGCAGGTTGTACTTCGCGCCGATCTCGGCCCACGCCTCCGCGGCCTGCTTCACCGCGTCGGCCTTCCAGGCACCGTCCTCGAGGTTGTCGATGTTCTTGAGGATGTCGGCGCCGCCGATCTTCGCCGCGCTGGTGAGGATGATGTTCCACTGGTAGTACGCGGCGTTGGCACCGGCGTACGCGTAGGGCGCGATGCCGGCCTTCTTGATCTCCTCGCAGAGCGCGGTGAACTCGCTCCACGTGGTGGCGGGCTTCCAGCCCTTGTCGGCGAAGAGCTTGCCCGAGTACCAGATGCCGTAGACGGTCGAGACGTAGTACAGCACGTACGGCTTGCCGTTGAACGAACCGGCCTCGATCGTGCCGGGCATCAGGGTGTCGCGGACCTTCTTCGCCGGGTCGTCGACCGACGGCGCGTCGAGCAGCGGCGTCAGGTCCTGCAGCTGGCCGTCGGCGACCAGGGCGCCGAAGTCCATCATCTTCTCGCCGGAGTTGTTCACGAACTCCGGCGGGTTGCCACCGGCGATCAGCGGCTGGATCAGGGTGGAGATGGCCTGGCTGGACTCGTGCTTGACGGTGGCCTTCGGGAACGCCTTCTTGAACAGCGGCTCGTGGACGTCGGTCGCGTACTTGTCGCCGTAGCCGCCGTTGAAGATGACGACGTTGACCGGCTGGTCCTCCGGGATACCCAGCGGGTTGGTCGCGGAGACCGTACCGGTGTTGGACGTGCCCGGCTCGTCGTCGCTGCCGCTGTCGGCGCAGGCGGCCAGCAGGCCCGCGGCCGGCGTGGCGACCAGGCCGGCGACGGCCGCGCGCTGGAGCATGGTCCGCCGCGAGAGGCCGATCGGCTGCGACGGGGACTCGGGGGTAACGGACATGATCTGTCTCCTCGGTTCGGGTCAGGCGGTCCGCCGGACACGTCCGGCGTACCGCGACTCGAGGGTGTGGTTGTGCTCGTCCCCGCCGGGGACGTTCGCGGACAGGTAGACGGGAGCCACCTCGCCCGCGGCCTCGATGCGTCGCACGACCTCGGCGACCACCAGCTGCGCGATCAGCGCGTTGGTGACCGAAGAGACCGGGCAGACCGCGCCGCCGCTATCCAGCGACAGCAGTGCGTCGCCGTACGGCGCGCCGTTGTCCAGCACGACGTCGGCGATATCGGCAAGCCGCTTGCCCGAGGGGTGCCTGGGGGACACTCGTTCGGTGTGCTCGACCGATGTGATCGCGATCAGTTTGTGCCCGCGCTGCTTGATCAGCAGCGCCATCTCGACGATCCCCCCGTTGATCCCCGACTGTGAGGCCATCACGAACACGTCCTCGGGACGTGGCGCGGCGATCTCGTAGAGCTGGGCCGCGATCCGGGGATCGCGCTCCAGCTTCTCGTTCTCGAGGATCTGCGGTTCCTGGCCGCCGTAGACGACGAGGTCCCGCAGGAGGATCTTGTTCGTCGGCACGAGGCCGCCGGCGCGGCCGGCGAAGTCCACCGCCACCGCCTCGGAGTGCCCGGTGCCGAACGCCTGGAGGATGCCACCGGCCTGGAGCGCGGTGACGATGTGATCGGCCGCCTGGTTGACGTTGCCGACCTGGGTGGTGGCGATCCGGTCGATGAGGGACTGGATCGCGGAGACGTACCCGAGTGCCGTGACGGCCATGCGCTCTCCTTGGACGAGGTTCACGACGCGTCCTTTCCCGCGGACGACCGGTGACCGGCGACCGCTTGCGCCGTAACGGAGAACGCTGCGTGCGCACGCTCGTGGGTGCGCTGGGCTACCGCGATGTACAGCAGGTCCAGCACCACGAGCTGCGGGTGCCGGGCCGAGAGGGCGTCGGGCCGGAAGGTCGTCGCCTGCGTCGCGGTGAGCAGGACGATGTCGGCGACCTCGGCCAGCGGCGACCGCGGGAAGCTGGTGAGCGCGATGGTCGTCGCTCCCCGGCTGCTCGCCTCGGCGATCATCTCGATCGTCTCGCGGGTCTGGCCGCTGTGCGAGATGCCGAGGGCCACGTCGCCGGCCTGCAGCAGGGCCGCGGAGGCCAGCCCGTTGTGGACGTCGGTCCAGGCCCAGGCGGCGATGCCGATGCGGTGCAGGCAGAACTGCATCTCCCCGCCGACCAGCGCGCTGCCGCTCGCGCCGTAGATGTCGACCCGGTTGGCGCGGGCGATGGCCTCCGCGGCGCGCTCGACCTCGCCGAGGTCCAGCAGCGAGGCGGTGTCGTGCATCGCCTGGGTGTCGGCGGCCATGATCTGGCCGAGCACACGCTCCAGGGGGTCGGTCGGCTGGATCTCGCGGCCGATGTCCATGGTCCAGCCGCCGGTACGAGCGGCGCGGCCGGTCTCACCGGCGATGGCGAGCCGCAGGTCGGCGTAGCCGACGAAGCCGAGCGCCCGGCAGAAGCGGGTCACGGTGGCCGGCGAGGTGCCGCTGCGCTCAGCGAGCTCGACGATCGTCGAGCGGGCCGCCGCGGCCGGGTCGGCCAGGATCAGCTCCGCCACGCGCTGCAGGGCGCCGGTGAACTCGGGCAGTCCGGCGCGCACCCGCGCCAGGACGCTATCCCCGGCGACGGCCGCCGACGCCGGTCCGGTCGCCGCATCCGCGACGTACCGGCCGTCCGCGGAAATCGACGAAACCGGCGAGGCGCTGACAGCGGTCTGGACCGCCGTCGTGAGCTCCTCGCGTGGGGTCATCGTGTTTCCTTTTCAACAAGGTTCCTTAACTGTTAGTGGTAAAATTTCTTACTGAGCGGCCCTTCTTGTCAAGGAGTTGGGTGAAGTTTTCAAACTGTTACCAAAAAGTGGATCTTAAAAGCACCTAAAATCCCAGCTCAGACCGGTTGGCAACATGGTCGTAACCGGGTCGGCGGCCCGACCAAGGAGACCAGACGAGAGAGCCCGGATGTCAGGGTCGACCCCAGATTTAGCCCGTTTTGTTACAAGCGGAGCGTTGAGTAGTTTTCACCGTTTTGCATAAGAAAGGCCGAACCGACCTATGAGGATCGGTTCGGCCGGGTCCCGTTCTCAGGCGTGCTCGTGCAGTGCGCTGGTCAGAATTTCCAGCCCTTCGCGGGCCTCTTCCTCGGTGAGGTTCAGCGGCGGGCCCATGCGGATCGTCGTGCCGTACAATCCGCCCTTGCCGACGAGCAGCCCGTCGCGCTTGCAGCTCTCGAACACGGCGCCGGTCTTCGCCACCGACGTGAGCTCGATGCCGATCATCAGCCCCTTGCCGCGCACCTCGACGACGATCGGGCTGTCGACCGCACGCAGGCCGTCGAGCAGGATCCCGCCGACGCGGGCGGCGTTGGCCTGCAGGTCGTGGTCCACGATGTAATCGAGGACGGCGTTGCCGGCGGCGGTGGCGACGGGATTGCCGCCGAACGTCGAGAACGAGGTGCCCTCCACCTGCTCGATCACCTCGGCACGGCCGACGACGCCGGCCAGGGCGAAGCCGTTGCCGATGCCCTTGGCGAACGTCAGCAGGTCGGGCGTGACGCCGTGCGCCTGGTAGCCCCAGAAGTGCTCGCCGGTGCGGCCCCAGCCGGTCTGGACCTCGTCCGAGATGAGCAGGATGCCGTGCTCGTCCAGGACCTCCTTCCAGGCCGCGAGCAGCCCGTCGGGGCCGCGCGTGAAGCCGCCGACGCCCTGGATCGGCTCGACGATCAGGCACGCGACCGCGCCGGCGGTCGTCGTCGCGAGCACCTCGCGCAGGTCCTCGACGGCCGCCTCGAGGTACCGCTCGTCGCTCATGCCCTTGAAGAGCCCGCGCAGCCGATCGCCGGAGTGCAGGTAGCTCACGTTGAAGGGACTCAGCGCGGAGGCCGACCAGGCGCGAATGCCGGTCACCGCGATCGTGGCAGCCGTGCGGCCGTGGTAACCGTTGCGGACCGCCAGCACCGTGCTGCTGCGGCGGGCGTTCGTGGCCACCTGGAGGGCCGCCTCGTTGGCCTCGGTGCCGGAGTTGGTGAAGAAGACCCGGGCATCGGGGATGCCGGAGCGCCGCGCGATCTTCTCGGCCAGCTCGACCTGCTGGCGGATGAGGTACAGCGTCGAGGTGTGCACGATGCCCGTGCGCAGCTGGCGTTCGACCGCCTCGCGGACCTCGGGCAGATCGTACCCCAGCGAGTTGGTGAGCACGCCGGCGAAGAAGTCGAGATAGCTCTTGCCGTTACTGTCGGTGACCCGCGAGCCCTTGCCCGTGACGATCTCGATCGGTTGCTCGTAGTAGATCGGCATCCACGAGGGCATGACCCCGCGGTGCCGACTGAGTAGCTCGTCCATACCCGCCATTGTCCGCCCGCCACCACCCCCCATTCCATTGATCATCCGGTTGTGGTTCCTGATAAACCGGGCCGAACCAGGGTTGTTCCGGCGCCGTCATTGCATGATCAACACCAGACTGGCGTTTTCAGGGCGCTTCGATATGCTGTCCGGCGATGTTGACGGCACCGACTCGGGTCCTGACGCTGCTGGCCGCCGCGCTACTGCTGGTGGTCGGGATCGTCGACCCCGCCGCCGCCGAGCCCGGCGAAGACGGCGGCCAGAACCTCACTGTGCGTCAAGCTCTCGACAAGGCGCTGGCGGAGTACAACGACGCGAAGGGCCGGCTCGACAAGTCGGTCGCCGACCAGACCGCGATCAACGCCGAGATGGCCAAGACGCAGCAGCACCTGACCGAGCTGGAGGCGACGGCGGGCGTGGTGGCCAACGCCGCGTATCGCGGACGCCGGGTCAGCCTGGCCAACGTCATCATCGGCGCCGACAACCCCGACACCATGCTGCACAACATGGTCACGGTGGAATACATGTTGTCGCGCGACGACGCGCAGCTGCACGACCTGGCCGAGACGCGGCGCAAGATCGAGCAGCAGCAGAAGGACATCGCCGCGGCGGTGGCCAACCAGCAGGCGCAGCTGAAGATCATGGAGGCCAACAAGAAGGCCGCCGAGGACGCGCTGCGCAAGGCCGGCGGCGGCGCCGACACCAGCGGTGCGCCGAGCGGCGGCAAGGTCACCACGAAGGCGGTCGCGCGCAACTCCGACGGCTCGTATCCGAAGGAGAGCTGCTCGCTCGACGACCCGACGACGAGCGGCTGCATCTCGCCACGCATGCGCAACGCCTACAACGAGGCGCGACTGGCCGGCTACACGCACTACACGTCCTGCTTCCGCAGCGGCGGCGGTGGGGATCACCCACTGGGCAAGGCGTGTGACTTCTCGGCCAACGCGAAGACGTTCGTCAACGCGAGAGCGACAGGTGCCGACAAGACGTACGGCGACAACCTGGCGGCCTGGTGCGTGGCCAACGCGAAGAACCTCGGCGTGAAGTACGTGATCTGGTACAAGCGGATCTGGCAGCCCAGCAGCGGCTGGAAGTCCTACGGCGGTGACGGCACCCCCGCCGGTGACCACTACAACCACGTCCATCTGTCGATGCAGTAGCTCCCGCGAACGTCAGTGGACTAGCGGCGCAAAGCGTCCAGAGCCAGCAGCGCCACGTGGAGCGACAAGCAGGCCGACACGTCGTCCAGGTCGGCGCCCACGATCTTGCCGATCTTGGCCAGCCGCTCGTAGAAGGCCGGGCGGGACAGGTGGCTGTGCTCGGCCGCGGCGGACTTGTTCCGGCCGCACTCCAGGTAGATCCGGAGCAGGCCCAGCAGCTGCTCCCGGGGATGCCGCGCGTCGTAGGCCAGCAGCTCCCCCAGCTCACGCTCCACGAACGTCTGGAGCCGGGGCTCGTCGCGCAGCAGGTACAGCAGGCCGGCCAGCCCCACGTCCGTCGACCGGACCACGCCGGAGCGCTGATCGTGCCTCGCCGCCTGGGCGACCTGGCTCGCCTCCACCAGCGAGCGGCGCGCCTCGCGCGGGGTCCCGACGCCCTCGCCGGCCGCGATCACCATGTCGGTCGCCGTGAGGCCGCGCAGCCGCGTGGCGAAGCGGTTGAGCGCGTCCTGCTCGTCGTCCGCCGACCGCAGCGCCAGCAGGACCCCGGCGCTCGCCTCGTCCAGCGCGCCGACCAGCCCTTTCAGCGACGTCTCGCGCAACGCCTGCGCCGCCTCCGTGGCCAGCGCCGGCCGGATCACCACTCCCACGAGATGCCGCCGATCGAGGTGTACACCCAGTGCCCTCGCCCGCAGCACGACCTCGTCGACCGGCGTGGTGTGGCCGAGCAGCGCCGCCAGCAGGGTGCGATGGGTCTGCCCCTCCTCGTCGCCGCGGATCAGCCGCCCGAGCGCCAGGGTCGAGGCGGCCCGCTCGATGAGGATGACGTACCGCGGGTCGGCCGTCGGCACCCGCATCAGCAGGCGCCCCCAGTCCCGGCCCCGCGCGCCGACAGTGGTGACGAGCCATCCGGACTCGGCGTCGTGCCCGGTGCGCCCGGCCGGCCGGATCCGCCGCGAATGCGCCTCCCAGGTGGCCAGCAGCAGCTCCGCCGAGCCGCCGGCCGCGTCGTACGCGAGGACCTGCCGGGACAGGTTCTCCAGCACGACGGGCGCGCCGGCCAGGGCCGCGGCCTGGGCCACCACCTCCGCCGGCCCGGCGCCCTCGACGGACAGGTCGGTGAACCGCTGGTGGATCTCCTCGGTGGCGCGCAGCTCCGCGAGCTGGGCGTCAATGATCATGGAGTGGACGGCCTCGGTGATGAGGACAAACGGCGTGCCCCGGTGCAGCTCGACGAGCGGCAGGCCGAGCTCGTCGGCGGCGCGGACCATCGCGACGGGCAGGCGCGTCGAATACCGCCGCCCCATCTCCACGGCGAGGCCACAGGCCCTGACCTCGGACAGGTCCGCGATGAACCGGCGCAGTCCCACGTCGTCCGGCGGCAGGCCGATCCCGGTCGTGAGCACCAGTTCGCCGCCGCGCAGCAGGGTCGCGATGTCGGGCACCTCGGAGCTGTGCACCCAGCGGACCACCTGGTCGAGGCCGCGTTCGCCCGCCACGACCTTCGGCGCGCCGTTGCGCACGGGGTCGAGGTCGAGCACCTCACGGACCGTCGGGAACATCAGCGCGGATGCTACAACCCGTCCTCCCGCGACAGCTCCCAGAAGGCGACTGCGGCGGCGGTGGCGACGTTGAGCGAGTCGACGCCGCGCCGCATCGGGATCACGACCCGCAGGTCGCTCGCCTCGAACGCCTGTTTCGTGAGCCCCGGCCCCTCGGCGCCGAGCATGAGCGCGGGGCGTGCGCGCTGCTCCGCCGTGAGCCGCTGCAACGGGACCGCGTCGGCGGCGGGTGTCATCGCCAGGAGCGTGAACCCGGCCGCCCGCACGATCTCCAGCGCCGACGGCCACGGCTCCAGCCGCGCGTACGGGACGGCGAACACCTCGCCCATGCTGACACGGACGCTGCGGCGGTACAGCGGATCCGCACACGTCGGCGAGAGCAGGACGCCGTCGACGCCGAGCCCGGCGACGCTCCGGAAGACCGCGCCGAGGTTCGTGTGGCTGTTCATGCCCTCCAGCACCGCGACGCGCCGGGCGCCGGCGAGCACCTCCTCGGCGCTCGGCTGCGGCCGGCGGTGGAACGAGGCGAGCACGCCGCGGTGCACGTGGAAGCCGGTGATCGCCTCCAGCACGGCCTGGTCGCCGGCGTAGAGCGGCGTGGTGGCGTCGACCAGGTCGGCGACCTGGTCGACGCGCTTGCTGTCCATGAGGAGCGACCGCAACCGGTAGCCGGCCCGCAGCGCCCGCCGCACGACCAGCTCGCCCTCGGCGATGAACAGCCCGTTGGGCGGCTCCCAGCGCGTGCGCAGCTCGACGTCGGTCAGCGCCCGGTAGTCGGCGATGCGGTCGTCCTCCGGGTCGGTGATCGGTACAACTGGCACGACGGGCATTCTGCCGGTGGGCCCGGCCGCGGCTCACGGCCGGGCCCCGCCGGGACTATCCGTTGGTGAGCTCACGGTTCTGCGTCGTGCCGGAGACCTGGGCCGCGGCGGCCTGTGCCTCCGCGGTCGCGACGGCGGCCGCCTCCTCCGCGGCCTGCCGGGCCTCCTGCACCTCCGCCGACTCCTCCTCCTCGACCCGGTTGCGGTCGACGTGCCGGCTGCGCTCGGCGTCGGACATCGCCGCCATGCCGCCCAGCGCACCGCCGATGCCCTCGAGCGCCTTGGTCAGCTCGACCGGCAGGATCCACATCTTGTTGGACTGGCCGGCGGCGATCTGCGGCAGCGCCTGGAGGTACTGGTACGCCATGACCTTCGAGTCGGGGTTCGACAGGTGGATCGAGTCGACGACCGTGCGGATCGCCTTCGCCTGGCCCTCCGCCGTCAGGATCCGCGACTGCCGCTCGCCCTCGGCCCGCAGCACCGCCGCCTGCTTCTCGCCTTCGGCGGTCAGGATCTGCGACTGCTTGAGGCCCTCGGCGTGCAGGATGGCGGCACGGCGGTCCCGCTCGGCGCGCATCTGCTTCTCCATGGAGTCACGGATGCTGGGTGGCGGCTCGATCGCCTTGATCTCGACACGGGTCACCTTGATGCCCCAGCGGCCGGTCGTCTCGTCCAGCACCCCGGAGAGGTGCCGGTTGATCTCGTCGCGGCTGGTCAGCGCCTTCTCCAGGTCGAGCGAGCCGATGACGTTACGCAGCGTGGTGACCGTCAGCTGTTCGATGGCCTGCAGATAGGAGAAGATCTCGTACGTCGCGCGGACCGAGTCGACGACCTTGAAGTACAGCACCGTGTCGATGGAGACGACCAGGTTGTCGGACGTGATCACCGGCTGCGGCGGGAAGTTCACGACAGCTTCACGCTTGTCGACCTTGTTGCGGACCGAGTCGATGAACGGCACCAGGATGTTCAGGCCGGGTGTGAGGGTGCGACTGTACTTCCCGAGCCGTTCCACCACGTATTCGACCTGCTGGGGCACGACCTTCACCGACTTGGCCACGGTGATGATGCCTATCAGCGCGGCGATGATCACCAACACAGCCACGAGCACACTTGGATCCACTTGGCCTCAGTCCTTCCACACCATTGCGGTAGCACCCTTGATCTCGATCACCCGGACCCGTTCCCCCTTGACGAACGACTGCGTCGCGTCGTATGGGCGGGCCCGCCACAACTCCCCGTCGATCTTGACCATGCCACTGTCGCTGTCGACATCTTCCAGTACCAGTGCCATCGAACCCTCGATGGCCTCGACGCCCATCTGCGTGTCCCGCTCGTCCCGGCGCATGTAGCGGCGCAGCGTCGGGCGCACCGCGACGAAGGACAGGGCGCTCACCACCGCGAACACGAGCGCCTGGACCGGCTCGTTGGCACCGAGGGCGGCGGCACCCGCGGCGGCGAACGCTCCGATCGCGAACATCAACAAGATGAACGTGGTCGTGAAGACCTCCGCCGCGACGAGGGCGGCGCCGACGATCAACCAGACGATCAGCCAGACATCCACCCTTCGATCGTGTCACGCCGATGCACGTAGCGCCCTAGTCTGATCATCCTCCGAATGGTCACCCACCCTGCGGAATCATCGGACCTGCCCACCTCTCACCCGCCGGCACACCGTTGAACGGGTGAAACCCCCGAGAGAAGGCGACCCCCGTGCCCTCCGTACCCCTCCTGCCCGAAACCGTCTCCCGCGTCGACGAACTCGTCTCCCGCGCCCACGCCGGCGGCCGCGTGCCGCTCCTCGTCGCGGGTGTGGTCCGCGACGGCGCCCTCGCGCACGTCGCCGCCGCCGGCGACTACGTGCCCGACCTGCAGTTCCGCATCGGCTCGATCACCAAGACGATGACCGCCGCGCTGGTCCTCGCGCTGCGCGACGAGGGCAAGCTGGCGCTGGACGACCTGCTGTACCGCCACCTGCCGGGCACCCCGGTCGGCGCGGTGACGCTGCGCCAGCTGCTCGGCCACGCCGGCGGGGTGCAGCGGGAGCCGGACGGCGAGTGGTGGGAGCGCAGCTCGGGCATGGACGTCGACACGTTCCTGGCCACGCTGACCGCGGACAAGGTCGCCTACCCGCCGCTGCACGGCTACCACTACTCCAACCTGGCCTACGGCCTGCTCGGCGCGGTCGTGAGCCGGCTCGGCGGCGAGGACTGGCGGTCGATGCTCACCAAGCGCATCCTCGGCCCGCTCCAGCTGCTCCGCACGACGCACGACGCCACCGAGCCGTTCGCCCGTGGCTACGTCATGCACCCCTGGCTGGACACCATGCGCGAGGAGCCGCGCCTGGACGCGGGCGCGATGGCACCGGCCGGCCAGCTGTGGTCGACCGTCGCGGACATGGCCCGCTGGGCCGCGTTCCTGGCGGATCCGGATCCGGCGGTACTGGCTGAGGAGACCGTCGCCGAGATGTGCGCCCCGGTGGTCATCAGCGACCTCGACGGGTGGCGCGCCGGGCACGGCCTCGGCCTGCAGCTGTGGCGCCGCGGTGAGCGGGTGTTCGTCGGCCACAGCGGCTCGATGCCCGGCTACCTCGCGGTGCTCGCCGTCCACCGGCCGTCGCGGACGGGCCTGGTGGCGTTCGTCAACGCGTACACGATGCACTACGGCGACCACGGCGGCGGGCTCAGCGCGTTCGGGCTCGACCTGCTGGACGCGGTCCTCGATCGCGAGCCGGTGCGGGTCGCGCCGTGGCGACCGGGCACGCCGCCACCGGCCGAGCTCGAGCCGCTGACCGGGCGCTGGTGGTGGATGGGGCAGGAGCACGAGGTCGGCTGGGCGGACGGCGAGCTCGTCGTGACGCCGCTGACGACGGGGCGGACGCCGTGGCGGTTCGTGCCCGACGGCCCGGCGCAGGACCGGTGGCGGGGCCGCTCCGGCGACAACGACGGCGAGGTGCTGCAGGTGGTGCGCTCGGCGTCGGGTGAGGTGGTGGCCCTGGACATCGCCACCTTCGTCCTCACCCGCGATCCGTGGCCGGCCGTCTAGAGGTCCTCGTCCGGCTCCGTCACAAAGTCGATCAGCCGTTCCATCGCGCCGATGAGCGGGGTCTCGACGTCGCGGAAGCTCGACACCGAGGCCAGGATCCGGCGCCACATGCCGGCCGGGTCGGCGACGCCGAGGGCCGCGCAGACGCCCTCCTTCCAGGGCCGGCCCGGTGGCACCTCGGGCCAGGCCCGGATGCCGACGGCCGCCGGCTTCACGGCCTGCCAGACGTCGACGTACGGGTGGCCGGTCACCAGCACGTACGGCGACTGGACCGCCGCCACGATCCGGCTCTCCTTCGAGCCGGGGACAAGGTGGTCGACGAGCACGCCGAGCCGGGCGACCGGGCCGGGCCCGAACCGCCTGATCTCGGCGGCCAGCTCGTCGACGCCGTTCAACGGCTCGACGACCACGCCCTCGACGCGCAGGTCGTCACCCCAGATCCGCTCGACCAGGGCGGCGTCGTGGATGCCCTCGACCCAGATCCGGCTGCGCCGGGCGACCCTGGCGGTGTGGTCGGCCACGGCGATCGAGCCGGAGGCCGTGATCACCTTCTGGGCGGGTGCCGCCTTCGCCCGGGGCCTCCGCAGGGTGACCGGCTCACCGTCGAGGAGAAACGCGGCGGCTTCGAGGGGGAAATTGCGCCGCTTGCCGTGCCGGTCCTCGAGCACCACGGCGCCGTATTCGAACCCGACCACGGCTCCGCAGAACCCGGATTCGGCATCCTCCACGACAAGGTCCAGCTCGGCGTCGACCTCGGGAATCACCCGCCGGCGCCGCCAGTCGTTGTTCGCCAGGACATCCATGCCCGGGAAGCGTATCGGCTGACGGCGTCATCGCCTGCGAGACATACCGGCACGTCAGCACGTACCCTTGCTCCCATGTCCCCCGCAGCACGCGCGGCGACCCTGCAGGCGCGCCGCGCGGCGCGTTTCGTGGCATGGGTCCGGGCGTGGCGCGCCGGCCTCGTGCCGTGCGACGACGCCGCCGCCGAGATCGCCGGCGACGAGGAGCACATGGTCTCCGACGTCCCCGGAACGTGGACCGACGTGTCGCTCGCCGACGCGCTGGCGTCGCTGTCGAAGCTCCACCCGGACGAGGTCCGGCTGGTGCTCCCGGCACCCGGCGACCCGCGCGGCCTGCCCGGCCCCGGCCCGTTCACCGGCACGGCCCTGCTGGCGGGTGAGGGCGTGATCGCCGGCACGCTGGGGTTCGTCCCGGAGGTACGGTTGCACACGTCCGGCTCGGGTGACGAGTTCGAGACGGTGCTGTGGCGCGTGTTCGTCCTGCCGGAGCCGGCGACCGCACCACGGTTCGACGACCCGTCGACGGCCGAGGCGGAGGCCGAACTCTCGGCCGAGCTCGCCACGGCGACCCGCACGCTGGCCAAGCTGGACATCGCCCAGTGGCGCCCAGAGCTGGCCGGCGCGATCGAGGCGCTGCGCAAGCCGGACGGCGCGACCGACCTCCCGCCGGGCTACGATCCTCGGGCGCGCCGGTTGTACGCGCGGGCGAGCATCCTGGACCGCGTCCTGGCGCTGGCCGAGCACGCGGCTCCGGGCGGCGCGATCAACGGCTACGAGGTCCAGCAACGCGACGCGGCCCTCCGCCCGCTGACCACCGCCTGCCGCCGGGCACTGGTGGCGGCCTGCAACGCCCCACTCCTCTGACCGCTCTCCAACTTGACCTTGGTCGATTTCCGTTGCCAGGACCACGGAAAGTCACCAAGGTCGACTCGAGAGGGGTCCGACCGCCGGGCAGCAGCCCGATCCGAACATATCCGCAATGCCCGATAGGCAGGCGACCCGCGACCGGAAGCCCGAGCTGCGTTCGGCGGACTTCAGCGGCCGGCGACAGCCGGCCGGTAGGCGTGCAGGAAGATCCGTACGCCACCGGCGACCAGTCGGGCGATCTCGGCGTCGTCGAGCCGCACGGCGCCGTACCAGGAACGGTTGTTCACGCGGCCGGTGACCAGCAGCCCCAGGAACTCGGCAGCCTCCATCGGGTCCGGGATGTCGAGCAGGCCCTGCCCCGCCAGCTCGGCCAGCCGGTCGGCGAGGGCGCGCTGGACGGCGTCGTTGGTGGACCGCTCCAGCAGGACCGGAAAGTGTGACGCCTCCGCGATCGTCAGGCGCATGACGGCGGCCCGTTCCGCCGATCGCGCGATCTCGGTGGCGAACTCGCAGCCGAAGAGGGTCAGGGCAGCCTCGATGTCGTCGACCTGGCCGAGGGTGCGGTCCAGCAGTTCGCGGAACGCCGCCGCCTGCGCCTCCTTGGTCTCCCGCAGGGTCGAGAGAAACAGCTGTTCCTTGTCGCCGTAGTAGTCGTAGATGGTGCGCTTGGAAACGCCCGCGCCGGCGGCGATGGCGTCGACGCTCGCCCGGGCGTAGCCCTCCCGGACGAACACCTCGAGCGCCGCACGGACGATCGCGGCGCGTTTGACCGGTGACCCCTGGCGCAATGGGGGCGAGTTGCTCGGCATGGAATTCACTATACCGTGCAGTGTAGCCAGCAACTACACTGCACGGTATAGTGCAGTTCATGAGCGGAACCCCGACCGTCCCGCGCCTCGACCGTGCCGTGCTCAAGCTCAGTGCTGTTGTCGTGGCCGGAACCATCACCGCAATGCTGGACATGACGATGGTCACCGTCGCGCTGGCCGGCATGACCCGCGCGTTCCAGACCTCCATCGCCACGGTGCAGTGGGTCAACACCGCTTATCTGCTGTCGATCGCGCTGGTCATCCCGCTGACCGGCCGACTGGCCGAGCGGTTCGGCACCCGCACCATGTGGCTGTTCGCGCTCACCGTCTTCATGACCGGTTCGGCACTGTGCGGCGCCGCCTGGTCCGTCGGAAGCCTGATCACGTTCCGGGTCGCGCAGGGCATCGGCGGCGGCATGATCGTGCCGCTGAGCATCATGATCCTCGTCCACGCCGCCGGCCCCGAACGCCGAGGCCGGGTGATGGCGATCGCGGCGGTGCCCACGCAACTCGCGCCCATCGTCGGCCCGCTGCTCGGCGGCCTGATCGTCGACAGCGTCGGCTGGCGCTGGATCTTCTACCTCAACGTGCCCGTCGCCCTCCTCGCGCTGGCAGTGTCCTACCGCGGCATCCCCGACGACGGTCGGCGCGAGGTCCGCCGCCTGGACCTGCCCGGCCTGGCGCTGCTGTCACCCGCCATCGCCCTGCTCATCTTCGGCCTGTCCCGGACCGGCACGTCCGGCCACGGCCTGGTCCCATTGGCCGCCGGAGTGGTCCTGCTGGTCGCCTTCGTCGTCTACGCGCTGCGGACGTCCGAGGCCCCGGTGATCGACCTGCGCCTGTTCACCCACCGGGCACTGGCCGCCGCCTCGGCGCTCAACTTCGTGTCACGGCTGTCGATCTTCGGGGCGTTGCTGCTGATACCTCTGTACTACCAGCAGGTCCGCGGCCACAGCGCGCTCACCGCCGGCATGCTCCTGGCCCCGCAGAGCCTCGGCACCATGCTCGCCCTGCCCCACGTCGGCAAGTTGACCGACCGCATCGGGGCCCGCCCTGTCGTCCTCACCGGGATAGCCGTGACCACGCTCGGCGCCATCGCGTACACGCAGGTGACCTCGCACACCCACGCTCTGGTCCTGGCCGCGTCGCTGCTGCTCTGGGGCATCGGGATCGCCGCTGTCGCGGTCCCGGTCTCGGCCGCCGCCTACCAGGGTCTGCCGCCCACCGCGATTCCGAGTGCGACCAGCGCCATCACCATGGTCCAGACCATCGGCGCGTCGGTCGGCGCGGCCGTGCTGGCGGCGATCCTGCAGCACCGCGCGGCCCACCAGCCCGGAGCGCTGGCCGCCGCCTTCGCGGGCACCTTCTGGTGGGTCCTCGGCTTCACCGCCCTCGCGGTGGTCCCCGCCCTGTTCCTCCCGATGCGTCCAGCCACTCCGGCCGGCCCGGCAGGCACGATCCGGAAGAGCGTCAAGTCTTCCGGATCGTGATGCCGCTGGTCCGGCCCGTCAGATCTCGTCGATCAGGTGGGCCACCGAGGGGATGATGCGCGACGGGCGGTACGGGTAGCGCTCGACGTCGGCCGCCGTACTGATGCCGCTCAGCACCAGGATCGTCTCCAAGCCTGCCTCCAACCCGCAGAGGACGTCGGTGTCCATGCGGTCGCCGATCATCGCCGTCGTCTCCGAGTGCGCGTCGATGCTGTTGAGTGCCGAGCGCATCATCATCGGGTTGGGCTTGCCGATGAAGTACGGCTCGATCCCGGTCGCCTTCGAGATCAGCGCGGCGACCGCGCCGCACGCCGGCAGGGCACCCTCGTTGGACGGGCCCGTGGCGTCCGGGTTGGTGCAGATGAACCGCGCGCCGTTGTTGATGAGCCGGATGGCCGCCGTGATCGCCTCGAAGCTGTAGGTGCGGGTCTCCCCCAGCACGACGTAGTCGGGCTCGGTGTCGGTCAGGATGTAGCCGACCTCGTGCATCGCCGTGGTCAGGCCGGCCTCGCCGATGACGTAGGCGGTGCCACCGGGGCGCTGAGTGTCCAGGAACTGGGCCGTGGCCAGGGCCGAGGTCCAGATCGAGGACTCGGGGACGTCGAAGCCTATCCTGCGCAGCCGCGCCTGGAGGTCGCGGGCCGTGTAGATGGAGTTGTTCGTCAGGATCAGGAAGGGCTTGCCGGACGAGCGCAGCCGGTTGACGAACTCCGGTGCGCCGGGCACGGGGACGCCCTCGTGCACGAGGACCCCGTCCATGTCGGTGAGCCAGGACTCGATGGGCTTGCGTTCTCTCACGCGCAACATACTCCCTCAGCTTCGTTTCGAGCCTATGCGCGTTTTGGTGACACGCAGCAGTCGGCGGGACAGTAATCCCAGGTGGGAACGGTGCCCAAGGCGTGACGAACGTTACTGTGAGCAAGCACGCGCTCGTCCACGAGCTGTCGGATCATCGTCACGAACCGCGGATCGTGCCCGGGGGTGGCGGCCCGCTCGTACGCGAGACCGAGGCGGGCGGCGGTGTTCTTCGCCTCGACGTCGAGGTCCCACACCACCTCGAGGTGGTCGGAGATGAACCCGATCGGGCTCACCACCACCTCCGTCACACCCGCCTTCGCCAGGGCCTCCAGGTGGTCGTTGACGTCCGGCTCCAGCCACGGCACCTGCGGCGGACCGGAGCGGCTCTGCCAGACCAGGTCCCACGGCAGCTCGGGGGCGGCCTCGGCGGCGACGAGGGCGGCGGTCTCGCGCAGCTGCGCCTCGTAGCGGCCTGCCCCGCCCGGTCCGCTGGCCGCGTTCATCGAGGTCGGGATCGAGTGGGCGGTGAAGACGAGGCGCGCGTTCATACGGGACGGCAGCGCCTCCAGCGCGGCGTGGACGGCGTCGGCGTGCGGTGCGATGTACCCCGGGTGGTCGTGGTAGTGCCGGATCTTGTCGATCTCGGGCGCGTCCGGGCCGACGTCGGCGCGGGCGCGCGCGATGTCGTCGAGGTACTGCCGGCAGGACGAGTACGAGCCGAACGGGCTGGTGACGAACGCCAGCGCGCGGCGCACCCCGTCGTCGCGCATCTGCCGGACGGTGTCGGCGAGGAACGGGTGCCAGTTGCGGTTGCCCCAGTAGATCGGCAGGTCCAGCTCGGGCCGCAGCGCCTCGATCAGGGCCCGGCACTGCGCATTGATCGGCGAGACACCACCGAAGTGCCGGTAGTGCTCCGCGACCAGCTCCAGTCGCTCGCGCGGGATGCCCCGCCCACGGGTCACGTTTTCCATGAAGGGCAGGACCTCGTCCTGCCCTTCCGGACCGCCGAACGAAACCAGGAGGAACGCGTCGTAAACCACGCCCCTATTCTGCGCTCGGGTCAGGACGAGCCGACCGCGTGGTAGCCGCCGTCGACGTGAACGATCTCACCGGTCGTGGCCGGGAACCAGTCGGACAGCAGCGCGCAGCACGCCTTCGCCGCGGCCACCTGGTCGTTGAGGTCCCAGCCGAGCGGCGCGGTCTTCGCCCAGGAGTCCTCGAAGACGGCGAAGCCGGGAATGGACTTGGCGGCCATCGTGCGCAGCGGGCCGGCAGCGACCAGGTTGACCCGGATGCCGCGCTGGCCGAGGTCGCGGGCGAGGTATCGCGACGTGGACTCCAGGCCCGCCTTGGCCACGCCCATCCAGTCGTACACCGGCCAGGCCCTGCTGGCGTCGAAGTCGAGCCCGACGATCGCGCCGCCGTTGCCCATGAGCGGCAGGCAGGCCACCGCCAGGGACTTGAACGAGAACGTCGACACGTGCACCGCGGTGGCCACGTCCTCCCACGGCGCGTCGAGGAACCCACCGCCGAGGCAGGACGCGGGCGCGAAGCCGATCGAGTGCAGGACGCCGTCGAGGCCGTCGACGTGCTCGCGCACCTTGCCGGCCAGGCCGTCGAGGTGCTCCCGGTTGGTGACGTCGAGCTCGATCAGCGGCGCCTCCTTGGGCAGGCGCCTGGCGATCCGCTCGACCAGCGACAGCCGGCCGAAACCGGTCAGGACCACCTCGGCGCCCTGCTCCTGGGCGAGCTTCGCGGCGGAGAAGGCGATCGACTGTTCGGTGATGATCCCGGTGATCAGCAGCCGCTTGCCTTCGAGAAGTCCACTCATGTCTGCGTCGAGCTCCCTCTAGTGACCCATGCCAAGGCCGCCGTCGACGGGGATGACGGCGCCGGTGATGTAGCCCGCCGCGTCACTGGCGAGGAAGGTCACCGTGCCGGCGATCTCCTCGGCCTTCGCCATGCGGCCGAGCGGGATGGACTTCTTGTACTCGGCCTGGGTGGCCTCGGGCAGCACGGCCGTCATGTCGGTGTCGACGAAGCCGGGCGCGACCACGTTGGCGGTGATGTTGCGGCTGCCGAGCTCGCGGGTGATCGAGCGGGCCATGCCGACCAGGCCGGCCTTGCTGGCCGCGTAGTTGACCTGGCCCGGGCTGCCGTAGAGGCCGACGACCGAGGAGATGAAGATGATCCGGCCCCAGCGCGCGCGGAGCATCTTGCTGGCGGCACGCTTGGCGCACCGGAAGGAGCCGGTGAGGTTGGTGTCGATGACGTCGGTGAACTGCTCCTCGGACATGCGCAGCAGCAGCGTGTCCTGGGTGATGCCGGCGTTGGCGACGAGCACCTCGACCGGGCCGAGCTCGTTCTCGACGGTGGTGAAGGCGGCGTCGACGGCGGCCGCGTCCGTGATGTCGCACTGCACGCCGAAAAGGCCGTCGGGGGCCCCGGAGCCGCGGTGCGTGATCGCCACCCGGTCGCCCTGTTTGGCGAACGCCTGCGCGATCGCCAATCCGATGCCCCGGTTTCCGCCGGTGACCAGCACGGTCCTCGCCACGATGCCGCCTTCCTAGTCAATGCGATGCAGTACGGAGATTAGGCGTTACCCACTGGTACCCGCCAACTCGCCGGTCGGCTGATGCCCGCCTTTGCGGGCCGCAGTACGATGGTGAGGTTTGCATGTCCGGTTGCTACCGGGCCCATTGCTGCCCGTCCGGCACGGCAGCTGCTCTCAGGAGGTGATCGCTGTGCGAAGTAGCGATCCCTCCAGTCGTGGCCGGAGTTCGTTCTAGCAATCTTGCTGGCAACCCTGCCACGGCTTTCGCGTGTCTGTTCTCCGATCCCCGAGACACACCCGTTGGGAGCACGTCGTGAGCCGCTTCATCGCGCCCGTTGGCTTTTTCCTGGTCGCAGTGTGGGTCGCCGCCCTGTTCTTCATGGTCGGCGCCCACTGATCACGGCTACGGCAGCCGCGAGCCCCACAGCAGACTCAGTCCGCCCGCCGCCAGGGCGAACAGGAAACCGATGCCCAGGTACCACTGGGTGACCTCGCGCGGCTTCGTCCGGTAGCCGATCGAGCTGCCCATGTCGGTGTAGACGCGCTTGAGCTCGTCCTTGCTGGCCGCCTCGTAGAAATAGCCCTTGGTGACCTCGGCGACCTTCTGCAGCGACGGCCGGTCGACCGGCACCCGCTGCGGGGTGTTGCCGATGCGCACCACGCCCTCGTCGGTGCCGAACGCGATCGTCGACACCGGCACGCTGGCCGCCGCGGCCGCCGCCGACGCGTCCTCCAGCGAGCGGCCGGCGGTGCGGAACCCGTCGGACAGCAGCACGATCCGGGCCGGCGGCGGTCCTGCCGCGCCGTCGGCGGGGACGGTGCGGATCGCGTCGAGGCTTGTGAACACCGCCTCGCCCGTCGCCGTCGACTCCTGCAGCGAGAGGCCGTCGATCGCCTGGAGGACGGAGTTGCGCTCCTTGGTCGGCGACACCAGCACGCTGGCGGTCTTCGCGAAGGACACCAGCCCGACGTTGAACGACGCGGGCAACTGCTTGACGAAGTCGGCCGCGGCCGACTTGGCGGCCTCGATTCGAGTGGGTTGTACGTCCGTCGCCTGCATCGACAGCGACACGTCGATGGCGAGCATGATGGTCGCCCGCTCCAGCGGCTCCTTGGTGTCGATCGACGGGCGGGCCATGCCGAAGCCGAGGATGACGAGGCTCAGCAGGAACGCCGCGGCACTGAAGTGCCGGCGCACGCCGATGCCCTTCGGCACCAGGCTGGAGAGCAGATCGACGTTGGTGAACCGCACCGCGAACGCGCGCCGGTGCAGCTGCCGCCAGATGTACACGCCGATGACGGCGGCCACCGGCACCAGGGACAGCAGCCACCACGGCGAGAGCAAACGGATCATCGGGTCGTTCCTCGAGTTCGGGCGTGCCGCTGTGCAGCGACGAACCGGACGATGTCGAGCAGCCAGTCGGAGTCGGTGCGCAGGCGCAGGTGGGACGCGTTGGCGCCGCGGATGGCCGAGGCGATCTCGGCGCGCTGCGCGGCGGCCGCGTGCGCATACCGGTGGCGCAGCTTGGCGTCGGCGGTCTGCACCTCGTGCATGCTCCCAGTCTCCGGGTCGACGAGGGCGATCACCCCGACGTTCGGCAACTCCAGCTCCCGCGGGTCGACGACCTCGACGGCGAGCAGGTCGTGCCGGACGCCCAGCTTGCGCAGCGGGCGGGCCCACTGGCTCACCGGCGTCATGAAGTCGGAGATCACGACGACCATGCCGCGCCGGCGCGGCGGGCGGTTGAGCATGTCGATGAGCGCGCCCAGGTCGGCCCGGCCGGGCCGGGGCGGGGTGAGCGCGATGGTGCGCAGCAGTCCCTGGGCGTCCTTGCGGCCGGGGCGGGCGGGCAGCCGGGTGAGCTCGCTCGCGGTCCCGACCACGGCGCCGATGCGGTTGCCGCCCCGCACGGTCAGGTGCGACACGGCGGCGGCCGCGGCGATCGCGAGGTCGCGCTTGAGGTACTTCGCCGTGCCGAAGTCCAGGCTCGCGCTCAGGTCGACGGCCAGCCACGTCTCCAGCTCACGGTCGGCCACCGTCTGCCGGACGTGCGGCAGCGTGGTGCGGGCCGTGACCGGCCAGTCCATGCGCCGCACGTCGTCGCCCGGCCGATACTCCCGGGACTCCCCCGCCTCGGTGCCCGGCCCCGGCAGCAGGCCCAGGTAGTCGCCCTGCAGGAGACCGTCGAGCTTGCGGGTGACGAGCAGCTGCATGCGGTTGAGCACGACCTCGGCACGGGCCGAGTCGAGCGCCACGGGACCGTGGACGTCGGCCATGGCCGTGCGCGGGTTGCCGCCCCGGCGCAGCTTGCCGAGGGCGGAGACGCCGTTGCTCAACGACCCGGCCATGTCGTGATGGTCGTGGTCTGCGGCGGAGGCGGACCGCCCGCCACGGCCTGCGCCTGCTGGCGCGGCGCGACGGTCGGCGGCGGCACGGCGGCCAGGACCCGCTGCACGATGTCGTCGGCCGGGATGTCGTCGGCGAGCGCGTCGTAGGAGAGCACGAGCCGGTGGCGCAGGATGTCGGGCGCGATGTCCTGCACGTCCTGCGGCAGCGCGTAGTCCCGCCCGCGCAGCAGGGCGAGCGCGCGGGACGCCCGCACGATGCCGAGCGAGGCACGGGGGCTCGCACCGTACTGGATGAACTGGGCGATGTCACCCAGGCCGTGCTCGGCGGGCGCGCGGGTCGCGACCACCAGACGCACCGCGTAGTCCACGAGCGCGTTGTGCACGAACACGTCGTCGGCCTTCGCCTGCAGCCCCATGAGCTCCTCGGTGCTGAGCACGGCGACGGGTTCCGGGGTCTTCACCGAGACGCGGTAGACGATCTCCCGCTCCTCGGCGTCGCTGGGATACCCCACCTGGATCTTCATCAGGAACCGGTCGCGCTGCGCCTCGGGCAGCGGGTAGACACCCTCCTGCTCGATCGGGTTCTGCGTCGCCATGACCAGGAACGGGCGGGGCACGTCGTAGCTCTCGCCGCCGATGGAGACCTGCTGCTCCGCCATGACCTCCAGCAGCGCCGACTGCACCTTGGCGGGCGCGCGGTTGATCTCGTCGGCGAGCAGGAAGTTGACGAACACCGGGCCGAGCTCGACGTCGAACTTCTCGCTGGACTGCCGGTAGATGCGGGTGCCGACGATGTCGGCGGGCACCAGGTCCGGGGTGAACTGGATGCGGGAGAACGTGCCGCCGACGACTCGCGCCAGGGTCTCCACGGCGAGGGTCTTGGCCACGCCCGGCACGCCCTCGAGAAGCACATGGCCGCGACTGAGCAACGAGACGAACATCCGCTCGATCATGCGGTCCTGGCCCACGATGACCCGCTTCACTTCGAAGAGGGCCCTCTCGAGCACGGTCGCGTCCTGTGCGGGTGTCGAGACAGGGCTGCTCGGCTGGGTCACCGGTCCTCCACGCGTTGGTTGTGTTCCGAGCCTAGCGTCGCACGCGCGGACGACCGCGGCGATCTGACGCTGCTGGGAGCCTACTGGGAGTTCGCCAAGGAGGGGATTGGACCTGTATTTCCGAAATGCGGCTATCGACCATGGCGATTTTTTCGCATCGGACAGCGCGGGTGACTGGACATCACCCGTATACGAGTGGGTACGATTCACCCCGTCGCCGGGCGGCTTCCCCCGTGGCCGCCCGGCGCTCATCCCCCCTCCGCGTTGCTGGCAGACTGGCCGCCGTGGATCCACTGATCTGCTCCGCCAAGGGCTGCCGTGCACCCGCGAAATGGCGGCTGTGCTGGAACAATCCGAAGCTGCACACGCCCGAGCGCCGCAAGGTCTGGCTGGCGTGCGACGAGCACAAGGCCTCGCTGAGCGACTTCCTCGCGCGGCGTGCCTTTTTGCGGGAGGTCGAAACGATCGACGGGGATACGCTCGAACCGTGACGACCGTTGCACCCGATCCGCTGCGCCCGTGGCCGGACACCGTGGCCTGGCGGCCGATCTCCCCGCGGTATTTCCTCGTGCGCCTGGCCGTCCTGGGCGCATGGATCCTCGTGCTCGTGCTCGCCTGCCTCGTCGCCGCGTTCGTCGTGTCGGCCTGGTTCCTCGCGGCCGCGCTGCTCGTCGTCGTCCTGGGCGCCGTCCGCGCGCTGTTCCTGCACCGCTCGCTGCGCGCCTGGGGTTACGCCGAGCGCGAGGAGGACCTGCTGGTCCGCCACGGGCTGCTGGTCCGCCGGCTGTCCATCGTGCCGTATGCGCGGATGCAGTTCGTCGACGTGACCGCCGGCCCGCTCGAGCGCGCCGTCGGCCTGGCCACCGTCACCCTGCACACCGCCGCGGCCGCCAGCGACGCCACCGTGCCCGGCCTCGACGCGCCCGAGGCCACCCGGCTGCGGGACCGCCTCGCCGCACTCGGTGAGATCCGCGAAGAGGGCCTGTGACGCTCGTCAACCGCCGGCGCCTGCATCCGCTGACCCCACTCGTCCGCGGCGCCAAGCTCGTCGCCGCCGCCGCGGTGATCATCTCCTGGCAGGGCCTGCGCGACCTCGGCCCGATCGGCTGGCTCGTCTCGATGGCCGTCATCCTCGTCCTCGCGGTGCTGGTGTCGGCGGTCATCTGGCTGGTCACCGGCTACGAGGTCGTCGGGCGTGAGCTGCGGGTCCACGAGGGCCTGCTCTCGCGCCGCACCCGGACCATCCCCCTGGAGCGGGTGCAGGCGATCGACATCGTCCGCCCGCTGCTGGCCCGCGTCTTCGGCCTCGCCGAGCTGCGGCTGGAGGTCATCGGCGCGGGCAAGACCGAGGCCCCGCTGGCGTACCTCACCGTCGCCGGCGCCACGGAGCTGCGCGGTCAGCTGCTCGGCCTGGCCACCGGCGTCCGGCCGGAGCCGGTGCCCACCGAGCGGCCGCTCTTCGCCGTCGACAACCGGCGCCTGCTCTTCGCCCAGATGCTCACCCCGCAGACGCTCACGGTCCCCGTCGGCGCCGCGTTCGTCATCTGGCAGGCCACGCTCGACCCGACGTGGACGGTCATCGGCGCGGCCAGCACGATCACCGCGTTCCTCGGCGTGTTCCAGGTGCCGGTGCGCCGGGTCCTCGACGAGTGGGACTTCCACATCGGCACCGACGCCGCCGCGCTGCGGCTGCAGCAGGGCCTGCTGAACAAGCGCAGCCAGACCGTGCCGCCGCGGCGGGTCCAGGGCCTCAAGATCACCTGGCCGCTGCTGTGGCGGGCGCCCGGTTGGGCGCGTGCCCGCATCGACGTCGCGGGTTACGGCGGCAACGGGGAGGAACAGCTGCGGGCCGGCACGCTCGTGCCCGTCGCCGCAGCCTCCGACACCGCTTCGGTCGCCGCGACGGTACTGGATGTGGCCGTCACCCTCCGCCTCGACGGCCCCGGGATCGACGCCACCGCACTGCCGGTGACCCGCCCGCCCCGGCGTGCCCGCTGGCTCGCCCCCTTGGCGTGGTCGAGGATCGGCGTGGCGGTCACCGACGACGTGGTGGCCGTCCGCGAGGGGGTCCTGACGCGGGAGCTGGTGGCGGTGTCACTGGCGCGGGTGCAGAGCGTGCGGGTGACGCAGGGCCCGTTGCAGCGCATGCTGGACGTGGCGACCGTGCACGTGGACACGGCGGGCGGCCTGCACGCGGTGGCCCGGCACCGGGACACCGCGGACGCGTACCGCCTGGCGGATGACCTGGCGGCACGTTCCCGGACGGCCCGCCGCCTGTTCGCGGCACGCGCCCACACCCCGGCGCCCCTGTCCGGCGGCGCCCCCTTCGGCGGCATTCCCGGCCTCACCGCCCCTGCCGGTGCCGGCCCCGCTCCGGGCTCGGCCTCAGCCGGCAGCGGTCCGGATGCCGGCGATCCGGGGCAGGGCGGTGCCGATCGGCTCGCGGATCACTCGATCGGCGACAGCGTCGTAGGGCGTGCCGGCAGCGTTGAGGATCACCACCCGGGCACCGTGGTTCCGGGCGACCTCGACCAGCCCGGCGGCCGGGTGGACGGTCAGTGACGTGCCCACGGTGACGAACAGCCGGCAGAACATCGCCGCCTCGGCCGCCGCCTCCAGCGTCGCCATGTTCATCGACTGACCGAACGAGATCGTCGCCGACTTCAGGATCCCGTCGCACTCCTCGCAGGCCGGGTCGGCCTCACCCCGCTCCACACGGTCGAGCGTGGCGCGCATCGGCCTGCGGGCGCCGCACGACAGACACTCGGTCTCGAAGATCGTCCCGTGCAGCTCGATGACCTTGGCCGGATCATTCCCGGCGCGCTGGTGCAACCCGTCGATGTTCTGGGTGATCACGGCGGTGAGGTTCCCGTCCCGCTCCATCCGGGCGAGAGCCTCGTGCGCCGGATTCGGCGTGGCCTCCCAGGCCGGGTGGTGCAGACGCTCCTGCCAGGACTGCCGCCGCACGTCGGGATCGGCCACGTAGTGGTCGATCGAGGACAGCTTCATGGCCTCCGGATTGCGGGTCCACACCCCGTTGGGCCCCCGGAAGTCGGGGATCCCGGAGTCGGTGGAGATCCCGGCACCGGTGAGCACGACAACGCCGCCCGCGGCGACCCAGCCGGCGACCTCGTCCAGGACCTCGATGTTCTCCACCGGTTCCGCCCCCTCTTGCCTGCTCACTCTTCCTCCTGCGCGGCTCGCTCTTCCCTCCTGCGCGGCCAATTATCGACGTGCGTCAGATTTTTCGGCCACGCGTTATCGGCTGTCGTTAGGCTGGACGTATGCAGCCGAACGAGCGCCCCACGGTCGATGCGGCTCCCTGGGTGGGCGCTGTCACCCGCACCGAGCTCACGGTCACCGACGCCGACACCGCGCAGGCGGTCGGCTCGGGTGACGTGCCGGTCCTCGGCACCCCGCGGGTGCTGGCACTGGCCGAGGCGGCGACCGTCGGCGCCACGGCGAGCCGGCTCCCACCCGGTTTCACCACCGTCGGCACCCGCATCGAGCTCGAGCACCGCGCCGCCACCCCGATCGGCGCCAAGGTGGTCGCCGAGGCCAGGCTGGCCAAGGCCGACGGCCGCAAGCTGGTCTTCGAGATCTCGGTCCGCGACGGCCACCAGGTCGTCGCCGAGGGCCGCGTCGAGCGTGTCATCGTCGAACGCCAGCGGTTCCTGAACAAGGCCCTGGAGGACCGCTCGTGACGGTGTTGCACGAGATCGCGTCCGGGGTCCACGTCCTGCGGCACAAGGTGCTCGACGTGACCGCGACGCTGATCGTCGGCGGCGAGTCGGCGCTGATCGTCGACACCCTCTCCACCGGCGCCCAGGCGAGTGACCTGCTCGCCGCGGTCCGCCGGATCACCGACCTGCCGCTGGCCGTGCTCAACACGCACCACCACTTCGACCACACGTTCGGCAACTTCGTCTTCGCCGGCGAGGGAGCGCCCATCTGGGGCCACGAGGAGACCGCGGTGCTGCTCGGCCCGCAGCACGGCCCCACGCTGTGCGCGCAGTGGCAGCGTTCGTACCCCGAGCTGGCCGACGAGCTGGCCGCCGTCGTCCTGACCCCGCCCGACCACACCATCCGCACCGAGGCCGTCGTCGACCTCGGCGGCCGCCCGGTGGAGCTGCGCCACTTCGGCCGCGGCCACTCGGCCGGCGACGTCGTGGCGTTGGTCCCGGACGCCGACGTCGCCGTGGTGGGCGACCTGATCGAGGAGAGCGGCCCGCCGCAGTTCGACGACGCCTACCCGCTCGAGTGGCCCGACACCGTAGCCGCCCTCCAGTCGCGGCTCACCCCGGCGACCAGCGTGGTCCCCGGCCACGGCAAGGTCGTCGACGCGTCGTTCGTCCGCGCCCAGCACGAGCAGCTCGCTGCGCTGGCCTGGCTCATCCGCGAGGGCGACCAGGACGGCGCCCCCGCCGAGCGGGTGGCCGCGAAGGCCCCGTTCCCGCAGGAGCTCTCCCTGCAGGCGGTCCGCCGCGGCTACATCCACCTGAACCAGCCCTGACGCCGAACTCCTCCACCGGCGCCCGCCCGACCCGGCCCACCGTGCGCCTCACCATGATCGTGGAGCGTTCTTGCCGTCCTGGAGCCTGTCGCGCAATTCGGATCCCTCGCGCGTCCACCCCGACAACCGCGCCGATCTTGGAGTTGTGGTCCTTGACAAACCCGGACAAATTCGGAGGTTCATGGCGCCACAACTCCAAGATCGGCGCGTAGTTGGGCCGCCAACGCTGTCCCAGCGAATTACGCAACAGGCTCCCTGGGTGCCAAATGCTCCACGATCATGGCCGCACCACGCACTCCACACGCCGGCAACGGCGCGGGCGGCCGCGCCAGCCCCCGGACCGGAGCGCGCGGATGACCTGCACGGCGACGACGCAGGGCGCGGCCACGTCGCTCCAGCCGTACCGCAAGGTCCTGATCCCCGCCGCTGCCGCCTCGTTGTCACGCTGCCGGTCCTCGGACCGCCGCTCCTCAGGGTGGCACGTCGGTGGCTCACGCCGGGACGGCGTCGATGTCGCGGTCGAAGTTGCGGTGGGCGGCGAGCGCTTTCGTGAACTCCGTGGCGAAGTCGGGCGTCCATTCGTCGTACGCGATCAGGGCCGGATCCGCCGGGGCGGTCGTCAGCGGGATCTGGGCGCGTTGGAGGAGCCCCAGGCCGGTGCCGAAGGCGCCGACCGCCTTGCCGTGCTTGAACGCCTCGGCGGCGTAGTTCACCGCGAGGCCGTCCATGGCGAGGTCGGGCGCGCCGTCGGGGACGACGATCGCGTCGTACAGCACCGACGACATCGTCTGCATCGCGCGGGTCACCTCCATGGGCAGCCCGTCGGACGTGGTGATCGTGCCGTCGACCGGTGCCAGCAGTTCGACGATCGCACCGCGCTCCGTCAGCGTGTCGCGCAGTGAGGTCACGATGCGGGCGTCAACGCCGTCGCCGACGAGGACGGCGATCTTGCGGCTGAGCACCGACTCGCGCTGCGAGTTGGCCTGGGACAGCGCGGGTGAGCTGCGGCCGTGGTTGTCGATGGACTTCACCGGCTCCTCGACGCCGATGCCGAGCGCGACGGCGATCGCCAGGTCGTGGTCGACGCGGTTGAGATGCTCGACGAGCCGCACGCGGATCGGCATCGACTCGACCTTGCCGAGCTCGAACCGGTAGGCCGCGATGATGTGCTCCTTCTCCCAGGAAGACATGCTGTTCCAGAACAGGGTCGCCTGGCTGTAGTGGTCGGCGAAGGTCTCGCTGCGCTTGCGCTCCTTCGGCCCGTCGACGTGCTCGGGGTAGTGCACGAACCCGGCCGGGCCGGCTGGGGTCGGCTGGTCGCCGCCGAGCGAGTTCGGGAAGTAGTTCGCCCGGCCGACCGGCACCTCGTGCTGCTGGAAGCCGTCTTGCTGGTGATTGCGGATCGGGGCGATCGCGCGGTTGATCGGCAGCTGGAAGAAGTTGGCGCCGCCGAACCGGTTGAGCTGTGTGTCGAGGTAGGAGAACAGCCGGGCCTGCAGCAGGGGGTCGTCGGTGAAGTCGATCCCTGGCACCACGTTGCCGACGCAGAACGCCACCTGCTCCGTCTCGGCGAAGAAGTTGTCCGGGTTGCGGTTCAACGTGAGCCGGCCGACCGGCGTCACGGGCACCAGTTCCTCCGGGATGATCTTCGTGGGGTCGAGGATGTCGATGTCCTCGAACTCGAAGGCCCGATTCTCGGGAATGAGTTGCAGCCCGAGCTCCCACGACGGGAACTGACCGCTGTTGATCGCCTCCCAGAGATCCCTGCGGTTGTAGTCGGGATCCTTGCCGGCGATCTTCTGTGCCTCGTCCCAGACCAGGGAGTGGGTGCCGAGCACTGGTGTCCAGTGAAACTTCACGAACGTGCTGCGTCCCTGGCCGTTGACCAGCCGGAACGTGTGCACGCCGAAGCCCTGCATCATGCGGAAGCTGCGGGGGATGGCCCGGTCGGACATGAGCCAGATGACGTGGTGCATCGTCTCGGGTTGCAGCGTGACGAAGTCCCAGAACGAGTCGTGCGCGGAGGCGGCCTGCGGCATCTCGTTCTGCGGCTCCGGCTTCAGCGCGTGCACCAGGTCGGGGAACTTGATGCCGTCCTGGATGAAGAACACCGGCATGTTGTTGCCGACGAGGTCGAAGTTGCCCTGCCGGGTGTAGAACTTCGTGGCGAACCCGCGCACGTCCCGCGGCGTGTCGCTGGATCCGCGGGATCCCTGGACGGTCGAGAAGCGCACGAACACCGGCGTCTCGGCGTCAGGGTCGGTCAGGAAGTCGGCGGTGGTGTATTCGTCGAGCGGCTCGTAGACCTTGAACACACCGTGCGCGCCGGTTCCCCGTGCATGCACGACACGCTCCGGTATGCGCTCGTGGTCGAAGCGCATGATCTTCTCGCGCAGGTGGAAGTCCTCGAGCAGGCTGGGACCTCGAGCACCGGCCCGGAGCGAGTTGTCGGTGTCCTGGACCGGGATCCCCTGATCGGTGGTCAGCACACCTTCGTTGAACGGTCTGCGATTGACGGAGAGCTGCCGGTCTTTGGTGGTCATGGCTTCCGGGCTACCACATTTGGCCTGTTTTACACGCTTTTCTGAAGATCCGACCCCTCCCCGCCGAGGCGTCTGGCGACCTCACGCAGCGCGGTGATCAGGTCACGCCCGCTCATCGCGACCCCCGGGGAGACGATGTGCTGCACCACCACTCCGGTGAGCAGCGCCTGATACAGCCCTCCGACGATGCGGGCCAGCTCGGGCTCCTCGTCGGCGTCGATGCCGTGGAACAGCTCCGCGAGACCGAACTGCGCCTCGTCCTGCGCCTCGTTCCACTGCAACGCGCGCTCGGGGTGATGACCGATCTGCGTGACCAGCTCGAACTGCGTGGTCCACAGCGGCCGGTTGGCGGTGACGGAGTCGATCACCCGCGTCCACACGGCGACGAACCGCTCGGCCGGCGGGAGTGCCGCGTCGCGCTCGTCGTTGAGCGCCAGGTCCAGCTCCTCCCCCCAGTTCTCCATCGCCCGGATGAGCGCGGCGTTGAGCAGCGCCTCGGTGGTGCCGAAGTGGTATCCGATCGCGGCCAGGCTCACGCCCGCGGCCGTGGCGATGTCGCGTGCGGTGGTGTGCGCGAAGCCCTTCTCGTAGAGGCATTGCAGCGCGCCTTCGAGGAGCTTGTCCCGGTTGCCCATGACACTGATCGTACCGTCTCACACATACGTCTTGCAAAAACGTCTAAGAACTCCGTACAGTCTTTCCCATCCACCCCGACCCCTCGGAGGACGTCATGTTCGTCGTCGCGCCCGTCGCCATCGCCGCTGCCGCCGTCGTCGCACCGCTGGCCTACCGCGCCGCCCGCAAGCACCGCCGCGCCCTCGATGCGCGCATCAACACCCCCGACGCCGTGGTCGAGGGGCGTTACGTCACGATCGGCGGCACGCAGCAGTGGCTGCAGATCCGCGGCGAGGACCGGGCCAACCCGGTGCTGCTCGTCGTCCACGGCGGCCCCGGCTCGCCCTATTCCGTGTTCACCCCGGTCCTGCGCGAGTGGGAGAAGCACTTCACCGTCGTGCACTGGGACCGGCGCGGTGCCGGGCGCACTCTGCGCCACAACGGCTGGCCGCCGGCCGAGGAGCTGACCTTCGAGCGGATGGTGGACGACGGCATCGAGGTCGCCGAATACCTGCGCCGCCACCTGCGGAAGGACAAGCTGATCCTGATGGCGGGCTCGATGGGCACCATCGTCGGGCTACCGATGGCGCAACGACGCCCGGACCTGTTCAGCGCATACGTGGGGACCGACTTCTACGTCGACATGGTCGCCAACGAGCGGCAGGCGCGGCTCGACACCCTGGCACGGCTGCGTGCCGCGGGCAACCACAAGGGGGTCGCGGCGCTGGAGGCGCTCGACGAGGACCCGCGCAACTGGGACGTCACGGCGTGGGGCCGGCGGATGCAGTGGACCATGGGCACCGACCCCACCACGCCCAACGGCGTGTTCAAGCTGCTCTTCCCGCTGCTGCTGACCAAGCCGGACTATTCGCTGCTCGACGTCATGGCCTGGCTGAAGGGCTTCGGCAAGGTGCGCGACGCGATGTTCGAGCAGTTCATGCGCTTCGACGCGCGGGCGCTCGGCTCCAGATTCGAGATCCCGTTCCACCTGTTCCAGGGCGCTCAGGACGTGGTGACCCTCACGGATCCCGCGGTGTCGTACTTCGACGAGGTCGAGGCACCGCAGAAGTCCCTCGTGCTGATCGAGGGTGCCAGCCATTTCGCGGCCTTCACCCAGCCGCAGCGGTTCCTGGCCGCCCTGCGCACCGTCGCCGCCTGACCCGCCACCGGCAGCACTGCCGGGAGCCGGTCAGGCCGGGCCCACCGACAGGACGCGCACGGCGGCGGCGCCCAGCGCGTCCGACTCCGCCAGGTCCACCTCGGCGACGATCGCCCAGTCGCGGTCGCCCGCCGGGTCGTCGAAGATCTGGCGGACCTGCCAGCGGTCCGACTTCTGGTCGATGACCAGCAGCGCCGGGCCGCGAGCGTCCGGGCCGACACCCAGACTGTCGTACTCCTCGAAGTAGTCCTCGATCGCGTCCCGCCAGGCATCGGAGGTGAACCTGTGCTCGCCGTCCAGCTCGCCGAGCTCGTCGTAGCGGCGCAGCGCCGCCAGTTCCACCCGGCGGAAGAGCGCGTTGCGCACCAGCACGCGGAAGGCCCGCAGGTTGCGGGTGACCGCCGGCGGGCGGTCGTCGACCACGACGGGCTTCTCGTCGGTGGGGTTGCGCAGCCGCTCCCACTCGTCGATGAGGCTGGAGTCGACCTGACGGACCAGCTCACCCAGCCACTCGATGATGTCGGTGAGTTCGTCGGTGCGCGCGTCCTCGGGCACCGTCTGGCGCAGCGCCTTGAACGCGTCGGCGAGGTAGCGCAGGACGAGCCCCTCGGAGCGGGAGAGGCTGTAGAAGCTGACGTATTCGACGAACGTCATCGCCCGCTCGTACATGTCGCGGACCACCGACTTGGGCGACAGCTGGTAGTCGGCGACCCACGGGTGGCCCTGCTTGTAGAGGTGGTAGGCGTTGTCGAGCAGGTCCGCGAGCGGCTTCGGGTGGGTCACCGAGTCGAGCAGTTCGAGCCGCTCCTCGTATTCGATGCCGTCCGCCTTCATCGCCGCGACGGCCTCGCCGCGCGCCTTGAACTGCTGCGCCGACAGCACCTGCCGCGGATCGTCCAGTGTGGACTCGATGACCGACAGCACGTCGAGGGCATAGGCCGGCGCCTCGCGGTCGAGCAGCTCGATCGCGGCCAGCGCGAAGGGCGACAGCGGCTGGTTGAGCGCGAAGTCCATCTGCAGGTCGACGGTGAGCCGCACACGGCGGCCCTCCTCGTCCGGCTCGTCGAGCTGCTCCACGACGCCGCCGGCGAGCAATGCCCGGTAGATGGCGATGGCCCGGCGGATCAGCCGGCGCTGGGCGTGGGCGTCCTCGTGGTTCTCGGTGAGCAGGTGGCGCATCGCCTGAAACGCGTCGCCCGGGCGGCTGATCACGTTGAGGAGCATCGCGTGCGACACCTGGAAGCTCGACTTCAGCGGCTCGGGCTCCGCCTCGACCAGCCGTTCGAACGTGGGACGGCCCCAGCCGATCGACCCCTCCGGCGGCTTCTTGCGCACCACCTTGCGCCGCTTCTTCGGGTCGTCGCCCGCCTTCGCCAGTGCGCGCTCGTTGTCGATGACGTGCTCCGGCGCCTGCACGACGACGGTGCCGATCGTGTCGAACCCGGCGCGACCGGCCCGGCCGGCGATCTGGTGGAACTCCCGCGCCTGGAGCAGCCGGGTCTTCTGCCCGTCGAACTTCGACAGGGCCGTGAAGAGGACCGTGCGGATCGGCACGTTGATGCCGACGCCCAGGGTGTCGGTCCCGCAGATCACCTTGAGCAGCCCGGCCTGCGCGAGGGTCTCCACGAGCCGGCGATACTTCGGCAGCATCCCGGCGTGGTGAACGCCGATGCCGTGGCGGACGAGCCGCGACAGCGTCTTGCCGAAGCCCGCGGTGAAGCGGAAGTTGCCGATCGTCTCGGCGATCATGTCCTTCTCGGCCCGCGTCGAGACGTTGATGCTCATAAGCGCCTGGGCGCGTTCGAGTGCCGCGGCCTGCGTGAAGTGCACGATGTAGACGGGCGCCTGCCTGGTGCTCAGCAGTTCCTCGATCGTCTCGTGCAGCGGGTCCAGCGAATAGGTGAACATGAGCGGCACGGGGCGCTCGGCGTTCTTCACCACGGCGGTCGGCCGGCCGGTGCGGCGGGTCAGGTCGTCCTCGAAGCGGGTGACGTCGCCCAGGGTCGCCGACATGAGCACGAATTGCGCCTGCCGCAGCTCGATCAGCGGCACCTGCCACGCCCAGCCGCGGTCGGGGTCGGCATAGAAGTGAAACTCGTCCATGACGACGATGCCGACGTCGGCCTGGTCGCCGTCGCGCAGCGCGATGTTGGCGAGGATCTCGGCCGTGCAGCAGATGATCGGGGCGTCCGCGTTGACGCTGGCGTCACCGGTGAGCATGCCGACGTGCTCCGCGCCGAACATGTCGACGAGCGCGAAGAACTTCTCGGAGACGAGCGCCTTGATCGGGGCGGTGTAGAAGGTGGTGCGGTCGGTCGCGAGCGCGGCGAAGTGCGCACCCGTGGCGACGAGGCTCTTGCCGGAGCCGGTGGGCGTGTTGAGGATGACGTTCGCGCCCGAGACGATCTCGATGAGCGACTCTTCCTGGTGGGGATAGAGGCTCAGGCCCTGTTCCTTGGCCCACTCGGCGAAGGCGTCGAAGACGGCGTCCGGATCCCCGCCGCGCGGGACACGGCTCGCGAGGCCGGTCACGCCGGCTCCCCCGCCGCGATCCGGACCCGGTTGCCGTCTTGCTCCTGGGCCGCGGCGTCCCCGGTGCGCTGCGGACCGCTGCGGACGTACATCAGGTCGAAGGACGGACGGCCCTCGCGCTGCGCACGCTGCTCGAACTTCGTGAGCGGGCGGTGCTCGGGGCGCGGTGCGAAGCCGTCGTGGAGGTTCCTGAGGCCCGGGTCGGCGTCGAGGGTCTCGCGCATCGACTCGGCGTATCCGGCGTCGTCGGTGGCGCAGTGCAGCACGCCGCCGATCCGAAGACGGTCGCGCAGGAGTGCCACATGGCCCGGCTGGATGAGGCGGCGCTTGTGGTGGCGGGCCTTCGGCCAGGGATCGGGGAAGAAGATGTGCACGGCGTCGAGGCTTTCGAGAGGGATGTCATGGCGGAGGAGTTCGAGCGCGTCGACGCTGACCACGCGGAGGTTGTTCAGGCCGTGCTGCTCGATGAGCGCCAGCAGGTTGGCCACGCCGGGGGTGTGGATCTCGACGGCGAGGTAACGGCGGGCCGGGTCGGCGGCGGCCATCGCCAGCGTGGCCTCTCCCATGCCGGACCCGATCTCCAGCACGTCGACCGGCTCACCGGACACGAAGCCGAACCGGTCGCTCAGACGGTCCAGCGCGTCGAAATGCCGACCACTGAGCCGCCCCCGGCGCGGGTGATATGTCCGGATGGGCTTGCGCGGGCGGTCGACGGTAGTCACGGGTCACCAACCTTACCTGGCGGTTACACACCGGCACCACGTTGCCCACGCCCGGATCGACGGACGGCTCCGTGGACGCACGCCGGCGCGGCTGCCGAGCGGTGCGCGCCGGGCTCACCGGCGCAGGCCGTCCTGGGCCGCCTGGACGAGGGCCATCAGGTCCTCGGTCGGGCGGTCCGGCCGCCACACCAGACCGAAGGTCAGCCGCAGCCCCGGGTCGACCAGCGGCACGAACCGGACGTCGGGACGGCGGACGGTCTCCACCACGAGCTGCGGCACGGGCAGCGCGCCCCGGCCGGCCGCGACCAGGTCGATCGCGGCGAGCGGATCGTCGACCGCCTCCGGCGCGAGCCGCACCCCGGCGTCCAGCGCGTCCGAACTTCGCGGAAGGGCGTCCGGGCTTCGCGGAAGGGCGTCCGGGCTTCGCGGAAGGGCGTCCGAGCTTCGCGGAACGGCGTCCGCCTGCCGCGTGGCCGGACGCCGGCCCGCCACCGGCGAGGGCTGCAGGCCGCGGGGCACCAGCAGCGGGCCGGCCTGGGCGAGCCACACGCGGGCCGCCGTGGCCAGCCGGTCGGCCGCCGCCACGGCGAGATGCGTGACCGGCACGTGGAAGCGGGCGGCACTGGCGTGGCCGGGTGGAAACGGGATGCTCATCAGCGCCGCCGAGGACAGCCCGTGGGTCAGCTCGTGGGTCGCGGCCTGCCAGCCCGCGGGGCGGAGCTCCACGTCGACCGGCGGCTTGCGGGCGGCCAGGCGGCGGGCCACCCGCGCGGCGAAGCCGCCGACGAGCGGCGCATAAGCCAGGCGAATGCCCGGCGCGGCAGGCACCGCCAGGCGGGCGGCCTCCGCGGTGAACGCGGCCGCCTGGTCGAGGACGGCCTCGGCATACGGGAGGAGGCCGCGGCCGGCGTCGGTGAGCGCCACCTCGCGGCTGGTGCGGAGGAACAGGCGAAGGCCCAGCGTGCGTTCCAGGCGGGCGACGGCCTGGCTCACCGCGGGCTGGGACATGCCCAGCTCAGCGGCGGCCCGGGAAAACGACAGATGGCGTGCCACCAGGGCGAAGCAGCCGATGTCGCGCAGTGGCGGGCCGTCGACCATGCACCGAGTATCGGGTACCGCGGCGGCTATTGGTGCTGCTTATCGATCGGGCGGGGAATGGAGCGGAGCACTCACGATGCGCAGCGTGTCTGATGACTTTCCTGTTTCGACCGTGCTCGGATACCCGCGGATCGGGCCGGACCGTGAGCTGAAACGCGCCTTGGAGGCGTACTGGGACGGCCGGGCCGGCCGCGACCACCTCGAGCGCGTCGGCCGGCAACTGCGGGCCGACACCTGGCAGCGCCTCGCGGAGCTGGGGCTCGAAGGGCTGCCGTCGAACACGTTCTCGTTCTACGACCAGGTGCTCGACACAGCGGTGCTCGTCGACGCGGTGCCGGACCGGTACCGGGAATGCGCGGACCCGTACTTCGCCATGGCACGTGGTGCCGACGGGGTCGCGCCGCTACGCATGACGAAGTGGTTCGACACCAACTACCACTACCTGGTGCCGGAGATCGGGCCGAAGACGCGGTTCCGGGCGGTGGCCGACAAGCCGCTCGCCGAGCTGCGGGAGGCCCGCGAGCTGGGACACGAGACCCGGCCGGTGCTCGTCGGGCCGGTGACGTTCCTCCGGCTGGCACAGGCGGCGCCGGGCAGCCCCGACGGGTTCACGCCGGTCGACCGGCTCGACGACCTCCTCGACGTATACGTGCGGCTGCTGTCGGTCCTCGCCGGCGAGGGGGTCGGCTGGGTGCAGCTCGACGAGCCGATCCTGGTGACCGACGGCGGGTCGCCCGCGGTCCGGCACGCGTACCGGCGGCTGGCGGGCCACCCGCGGCGGCCGAAGCTGCTCGTGGCGTCGTACTTCGGCGACATCGCGGACGCGTTGCCGGCCCTCGCGGTGACGTCGGTGGAGGCGGTCGCGCTGGACCTGACGCACGGTGTGCCGGAGGGTGTCGAACTCCTGCGGGGCAGGACGGTCGTCGCCGGGGTCGTGTCCGGGCGGGAGGTGTGGCGGACCGACCTCGACCGGGCCCGGTCGCTGATGGCGGCGGCCGGCGCGACCCGGGTGAGCAGCTCGTGCTCGTTGCTGCACGTGCCGTATTCGCTGCGGGGCGAGGACATCCTTCCGGGCCGGCTCGCGTTCGCGGAGGAGAAGGTCGCCGAGATCGTCGCGCTCGCCGAGCTCGGTCCTAAGGCCACACCCGTCGCGGCGGTCACCGGCGCCGGGTCGCGGCGGGGATCGGACACCGGCGTGCAGGAGCGCAGCGCCTACGCCGTCCGGGCGGCGGCCCAGCGTGACCTCAACCTCCCCGTCCTGCCGGTCACGACCATCGGCTCCTTTCCGCAGACGGCCGAGGTGCGGGCCGCGCGGCAGGCGTTCGCGGCCGGGCGGAGCAGCCGCGAGGAGTACGAGTCGCTGATCGAGCGGGAGATCGGGCGCGCTGTTGCGCTGCAGGAGCGGCTGGGGATCGACGTGCTCGTGCACGGCGAGCCGGAGCGCAACGACATGGTGCAGTACTTCGCCGAGCACCTCGACGGCTTCGCGGTCACCCGCAACGGCTGGGTGCAGTCGTACGGGTCGCGCTGCACCCGGCCGCCGATCCTGCACGGCGACGTCCGCCGCCCGGCGCCGATCACGGTGCGCTGGGCGACGTACGCGCAGTCGCTCACCGGCAGGCCGGTGAAGGGCATGCTCACCGGCCCGGTGACGATCGTCGCCTGGAGCTTCGTCCGCGCCGACCTGCCGCTGCGTGACGTGACGATGCAGGTCGCCGACGCCGTGCGCGAGGAGGTGCGGGACCTGGAAGCGGCCGGCATCCGGGTGATCCAGGTGGACGAGCCGGCCCTGCGCGAGCTGTTGCCGCTGCGGAAGGGAGACCAGGACGAGTACCTCGCATGGGCCGTCGCCGCGTACCGCCGCGCGACGGGCGGGGCCGGCGACTCGACGCAGATCCACACCCACTTGTGCTACAGCAACGCGGCCGAGGTCCTGGCCGCGATCGACGCGCTGGACGCCGACGTCACCAGCATCGAGTCGGCGCGGTCGGGCACCGGCGTGCCCGGGTTCGGGCGCGGGCTGGGGCCGGGTGTCTACGACATCCACTCCCCACGGATCCCGGGCCAGGCCGAGATCACCGCCCGGCTGCAGCGCGCGCTGCGCAACATCCCGGCGGAGCGGCTCTGGGTGAACCCGGACTGCGGCCTGAAGACGAGAACGTACGAGCAGGTGGAGGAGGCGCTGACCAACGTCGTGGCGGCGGCCGGGGCGGTCCGGGCGAGCACGGAGGACCCCGGCGACCGGTGACCGGCTCAGGCCGGCGGCGCGGCCCGCAGGACCGAGGCGAGGACGCGGGAACGACGCGGGAACAACGACGCGGGAACATGGCCACCGCGAACCGGCAATGGGCGCAGAACGGGCGGCCGGGAACCGTAGGGTGGAGGGATGTCGTATCCGCCACCTCGATACTTCGGTGAGACCGGGGAACTGAACGCCACCTACCGGCCGGTCGGCGCGGCGCCCGAGTGGACGTACGCGAACGGGAACACCGTGCATTACCTTGCCACCGGGGCCACCACGAACGGACAGTTCGGGCTCTACCGGTGGGAGATGGGGCCGCAGCCCAGCGGGCCCGACGCGCACTTCCACCGGTCGATCTCCGAGTCGTTCTACATCCTGAAGGGGTCGGTGCGCATCTTCGACGGCAAGCGGTGGATCGACACCGAGCCCGGCGACTTCGTCCACGTTCCGGAGGGCGGCATCCACGCCTTCCGCAACGAGTCGGGCGAGCCGGCCTCGATGCTGTTGCACTTCGCGCCCGGTGCGCCGCGCGAGGCGTACTTCGAAGGGCTGCCCGAGCTCGGGAAGATGACCGACGAGGAACGTGCCGCCTTCATGCTCGAGCACGACACGTTCTGGATCTGAGCACCCCGGCTACGACGTCACCGGCTGGCCGGTCAGCCTCGCGTACTCCTCCCGGGTCCCGATGGCCGGCCGGCGGTCGGGGTGCTCGACGTAGTGCTCGACCACCGAGCCCAGGAAGACCGGCTCGACAGCCAGCAGCTCCAGCGGGATCAGCAGCCAGCCGGGCTCAGGGTGGCCCGGGCGGCGGATGCTCAGTGCCAACTTCGGGCTGCGCACCGTCAGCGGAAGCGGGGCGGCCGGCACGCGGACCAGGTCGTCCCAGGCGACCTTGCGCCGGCCGCCGGCCCGGATCGCCAGGCCGGACGGGCTGACGACGATCCGGGGGCCGCGCAGGAGCGGGATCGCGGCGGCGGCGATGAAGAGCCCGGCGCCGGTGTTGACGGCGATGCGCACGCCCAGCGGCAGGGACGGGTCGCTCTCGAGGAACAGGGTGCCGAGCAGCGCCCACCCCATGGAGAGCCGGCCCAGCCACACCGGCGAGCCCGGCACGACAAACGCGTCGCCCCGGATGCGCAGCGCCGACGGCAACGGCTGGTACACCGGCCGGAAGGCGATGCCGAACACGATGAACGCGGCGCTCAGCAGAACGATCGGGGCGATCAGCAGCGTGACCACCAGCCAGACCGGGGTGCGCTGCGGGGTGACGCCGAACTCGTAGGCGACGCGCAGCGCGACGAGCACCAAGGCGACCGCCGCAGCCGTCACCTTGCTCGTCAGCACATAGCGGTCCAGCCGTCCGGGCGTCACACCGCCAAGTCTACGAACCGTGCGCGCAACTCGGCGAGCGTCGGCATCGACACGGCGCCCCCGCGCGACTCACACACCAGGCCCGCGACGTGCACCGCGACCCGGGTGAGCACGGCCCAGCTGCCGAGGTCGCCCGGCAGGCCGCGGGCGAGGATGCCCCACGACAGCCCGGCCATCGTGGCGTCGCCGGCCCCGGTGGCGTCGACCGCGGTGATCGGCGGCGCCGGCACCCGTACCCTCCCCGATCGGCACGCCACGAGCGCGCCGGACGCGCCGGTCGTCACGACGACCGCCCCGGCGCCGAGGTCGAGGAGCCGGCCGGCGGCGGCCTCCGGGGACTCGCCCCACAGCGCCGTGGCGTCGGCGGACGACAGCTTGACCAGGTCGGCGGTGGCGGCGAACTCGGCCACGACCTCCGGGTTGAGCCCGACGACCGGCCGGACGTTGGGGTCGAAGACGCGGACCGGGCCGGGCACCGCCCACGCGCGCCGGGCCGCGGCGAGCACCGGCGGGGCGAGCAGGCACATCGAGCCGCAGTAGAGCAGCCCCGCGCCGGCGACCAGGTCGGCGTCGACGAACGGGGCGTCGAAGAGGCCGTACGACGGCGGGTCGCCGTAGAAGCGGAACGTCGGCTCGTGTCCCTCGAACGTGGTGACGGCCAGGGTCGTGGCGGCACCGGGAACGGTCACGGTGCCGCCGGTGCCGACGCCCGCGTCGGTGAGGAACCTCAGCAGGCGGGGCCCCCAGGGGTCGTCGCCGAACGAACCGAGGAACTCGCTGCGCACGCCGAGCCGGGCGATGCCCACGGCGACGTTGAACGGGGCACCCCCGACGGCGGGCCGGTAGATCACCGAGTCGCCGGCCGGCTCTTCCAGCAGATCGACCAACGCCTCACCGAGCACCACCGCATAACCCGCCATGCGCCCTCCGCTTAGCTCCGGCCACCCGGCCCCGGACCGAGTCCACGGTGACCGGTCACAGGGCCAGTATCACGGCGCCAGCCGCTGCTTGGCCAGCCAGAGCTCCCTGGCGAGTTCCCCCGGGCCGATCTCCGGCGCCCTGCCCTCGCGCACCAGTGACGTCGCGCCGTCGGCGCCCTTCACCGCGTACCAGCACTGGTCCGGTTCGAGCACCTCGGCGCCCTCGGCCGCGGGCGGCACCGACCGGGCGGTGAAGATCAGCTGCGCGCGGGCCGAGTTGAGGTCGCGGTCACGCAGCAGCCGGAGCGCCTCCGTCAGCAGGACGGGGTGCAGGATCGCGTCGAGGTCGTCGATGAGCAGCACGCCGCCGTGGTCCAGCGCGTGGAGCAGCTCGACGAGCAGGTCGAGCCAGGCGAGGGTGCCGTCGGACTCGACGTACGCGCCGAGCGGCTGCGGCCCGCACCGGCCCTCATGCATGAGCCGTAGCGTCGAGGTGCTGGTGTCGACGCCCGAGATGCCCAGGTCGGCCCGGGTCAGCAGCAGCGTCAGCTGGTCGCTCCAGCGGGCGGCGAGCCGGTCGAGGTCGGCGACGAGCCGGGAGCCGGCCGCGAGCCGGACCTGGCGCAGGCCGCCGAGCCACTGTGCGATCGGCGCCAGCCACGGATGCTCGGCGTCGGCGCCGAACCCGAGCAGGGTCGTCTCCGGGTCGACGGCGGCGGCGAGCCGGTCGAGGCCCGCCTCGGGCAGGCAGCGGGTCGTGTGGCGGTCGCGCTCGAACCACACCCGCCGGCGGTCCCGCCCGTGCGCTTGGAGCCATTCGCCGGCGATTTCGCCCGACTTGTACGCGCAACCGTACACATACCGGATGCCGTCGAGGACAAACTCCACCTCGAACCGCGTCGGCAGCAGTCGCGCGGCGGGATCGAGGTGAAACGGCTCGAACCGGCGGGTGGCCTCCCGGGCGTCGCTGCCGGCTGTGGCCAGCGCGCGCAGTGTGCCGAGGGCGCGCAGCACCGTCGACTTGCCGCTCGCGTTCGCCCCGAAGACGCCGACCAGCGGCGACACCCGGACCGCGCCGCCGTGCGCGAACTGCACCGGGAAGCCGCCGTGCGGTGACCGGGTGTCCGCCAGGAGCGTCGTCAGCTCCTGGACGTCACGGACCGAGCGGTAGTTCTGGAGGCGGAACTTGAGCAGCATTGCCGCTCACGGTAGGTGGATTTCCTCCGGGTATTGCCCGGCTTGACCGGCCTCACCAGTGAAATAACCCGGCCCGGGGAAGGCGCCCGAGGCGTTGAAACCACCGTTCGACCCGCCCGAACCGCTGCTGAGACCGCCGTCGAACCAGCCGCCCGCACCGGGGCCGGGCCCTGGAGCGCTCGGGACGCCCGGCTTCAGCGTGCCGGTGACGAACACGGCGTGCCACACGCAGAAGACGAGCACCGTCCAGAGCTTGCGCGAGTGGTCGGCCTCCTTCTTGCGGTGCGCCCTGAGCAGGCCGCGGACCACGTCGAGGTCGAGCAGTTCGCCGGCGCCGGAGGTGTCGAGCAGGCCGTGCGCCCAGTCGTACATCTCCCCCCGCAGCCACGGCCGGATCGGCACCGGGAAGCCGAGCTTCTTGCGATGGACGATCGCCTCCGGCACGATCCCGGCGAGGGCGCGGCGCAGCGCCGCCTTGGTCTCCTGGGAGCGCGGCGGCACCTTCAGCTCGGTCGGCAGGACGGAGGCGGCCTCGAAGACGGCCCGGTCCAGGAACGGCGTGCGCAGCTGGAGCGAGTGGGCCATCGTCATCCGGTCGGCCTTGACCAGGATGTCGCCACGCAGCCAGGTGTAGAGGTCGATGTACTGCATCGTGGTGACGTCGTCGAGGGCGCTGGCCTCCTTGAAGACCGGCGCGGTGACGTCGGTGTGCCGGATGTCGGCCGCGTAGTGGCGCAGCAGCGCCGCCTTCTCCTCGTCGGTGAAGATGCGCGCGTTGCCGTAGTAGCGCTCCTCGATGGGCGTGGTGCCCCGCTCCAGGAAGCTTTTGCCCTTCATGCCCTGCGGGATGACCCGCGAGACGGCGCGCAGCCCGCGGCGCATCGAGTCGGGCAGGTGACTGACGGTCGACAGCGACAGCGGCTCGCGGTAGATCGGGTAGCCGCCGAACAGCTCGTCGGCGCCGTCTCCGCCGAGGACCACGGTGACGTCCCGGCTGGCCCGCTGCGCGAGGAAGTACAGCGGCACCAGCGCCGGGTCGGCGACCGGGTCGTCGAGATGCCAGACGATGCGCGGCAGGGCCTGCATGAAGTCGGCGGCGCTGACGACCGTCGAGGTGATCGGCACGCCGAGTGTCCGCGCCGACTGCTCGGCGACGGCGATCTCGGAGTACTGCTCGACCTCGTAGCCGACGGTGTAGGTGCGCAGGTTCGGGTCGACCTCGGCGGCGAGGGCGACGATCGCGGTCGAGTCGATGCCGCTGGACAGGAACGCACCGACCGGCGCGTCGGCCCTCAGGTGGGTGTGGACGCTGTCCCGCAGCGCGACGGTGATCCGCTGGATGAGGGCGTCCTCGTCGGCGGCCGCCGCGGGCCGGAAGTCGAGCTGGCTGTACCGCCGGTTGGCCAGCGGTCCGCCCGGCGTGTAGACGAACGACTCCCCGGCGCCCAGTCGCCGCACGTCGGGGTGCATGGTGGCCGGCTCCGGCACGTACTGCATCGTCAGGTAGTGCTGGAGGTTCGCCGTGTCGACGGCCGTCCGGTCGGCGACGAACGGCAGGAGGGCCTTCTTCTCGCTGGCCAGGTAGACGCCGTCGGCCGTGGCCAGCTGGTAGAGCGGCTTGATGCCGTAGGGGTCGCGGGCGCCGAACGCACGACGGGCCGAGCTGTCCCAGATGACAAAGGCGAACATGCCGCGCAGCCGGTTGACCGCGCTCGGGCCCCAGTGGTGGTAGGCGGCGAGGATCACCTCGGCCTCGGATCCGGAGGCGAAGTCGGCGCCGCGCTCCTCGACGAGCTCTTCGCGCAGCTCACCGGCGTTGTGGACGGCGCCGTCGAGAACGATGACGTAGCGGCCGGCGGTGACGCCGGCCGGCGGGTAGGTCACCGGCTGGCGACCACCCGTGAGATCGGTCACGACGAGGCGGTTGACGGCGAACACGACGTCGTCGGTGGCGACCACCCGGTGCTCGTCGGGGCCGCGGTGGCGCATCAGCTCGAGCGCGTCGGCGATCTGATCCCGGTGCGCCGACGCGTTGCCCCGCGCGCTGACGAACGTGAGCAGTCCCGCCATAGCCTGCATCCTCGCACGCGGTACGGTCGCAGGTGGAGTGCGAATTCCCGTGATGCGCAGGGGGACCGAGAATGGACGACGCAGGTCAGCAGCCGGCTGGTAGCCAGTCGCACGACCCCGACTTCCCTGAACGGTTCATCCAGTTCATGCGGACCGGTTGGCGCGACTCGTCCCTCGACACGGCACCGCGGGTCGAGGCCCCCAACCACGCCAAACGCCGTGCGGACCTCTCCGCGGCCTTCCCGGGCGAGACGCTGGTCATCCCGACCGGGGTCGAGTCGGTGCGCAGCAACGACACCAACAACCCGTTCCGGCCCGGCACCGAGCACGTGTGGCTCACCGGCGAGCACGACCCGGATGCGGTACTGCTGATGCGCCCGACGGACAGCGGCCACGAGGCCACGCTGTTCATCCGCCCCCGCTCGCCGCGCGACACCGACGAGTTCTTCCGCGACCGCAACCACGGTGAGCTGTGGATCGGCCGCCGGCACACCCTCGCCGAGAAGTCGACCGAGCTCCAGCTGAACACCGCGCACCTCGACGACCTGGCGGCCGCGCTCGACGACTGCGCGCCGGGCCGCACGCGGGTGCTGCGCGGCTTCGACGCCTCGGTCGACGCCCGGGTCCGCGCGACCGAGCCGGAGCGCGACGGGGAGCTGGCCCAGGTGCTCTCCGAGCTGCGCCTGGTGAAGGACGCGTGGGAGCTCGAGCAGTTGCAGGACGCGGTCGACGCGACCGTCCGCGGCTTCGAGGACGTCGCCCGGATCCTGCCGGCGGACCGGCCGGTCAGCGAGCGGCTCATCGAGGGCGTCTTCGGGCTGCGCGCCCGCCACGACGGCAACACGGTCGGCTACGGCTCGATCGTGGGCAACGGCGCCCATGCGGCGATCCTGCACTGGATGCGCAACGACGGCCGGACCCGCCCGGGCGACCTGCTGCTCATGGACATGGGCGTGGAGAACCGCAACCTCTACACGGCCGACGTCACGCGGACCGTCCCCGTGTCCGGCACCTTCTCCCCGCTGCAGCGCCAGGTCTACGAGATCGTGTACCGCTCGCAGCAGGCCGGCATCGACGTGGTCCGCCCCGGTGTCGGGTTCGACGACGTGCACCAGACCTGCATGCGGGTGCTCGCCGAGGGCCTCGCCGACCTGGGGGTGCTGCCGGTCAGCGTGGACGAGGCGATGGACCCGTCGTCCATCCTGTACCGGCGGTGGACCCTGCACGGGTTCGGCCACATGCTCGGCCTCGACGTGCACGACTGCGCCTCGGCCCGCAAGGAGAAGTACCGCGAGGGCACCCTCGAGGCCGGCTACGTGCTGACCGTCGAGCCCGGCCTGTATTTCCAGCCCGAGGACGAGCTGGTCCCGGCCGAGCTGCACGGCATCGGCGTGCGCATCGAGGACGACGTGCTGGTGACTCCGACCGGCGCGCAGGTGCTCTCCGCGGGCCTGCCGCGCGCCGCCGGCGAGGTCGAGTCGTGGCTGGCCGCGCAGCGGGAGGCCGGTCCGCGTCTGCCCTGATCTCGGTCGGATGCCCGACAATGGGCGTGTGATCCACCTCGCAGAAGCGACCATGCGCCCATGAGTGGTGTTCTCGTCGCGCTCGGCGTCGTCGCCGTACTCGTGATTCTGGTCTTGGTCTGGTTCGTGTCGGCCTACAACGGGCTGGTCAAGGCACGCAACCAGGTCGAGGCATCGTGGGCGCAGATCGACGTGCAGCTCAAGCGTCGGCACTCGCTCATCCCCAACCTCGTCGAGACGGTGAAGGGCTACGCCGCGCACGAGCGCGGCACGCTCGATGCCGTCATCACCGCGCGTAACGTCGCCGTGCAGGTGGCGCCGCAGGGCCCGGACCGTCAGGCGGAGGCCGAGGGCATGCTCACGCAGGCGCTCGGGCGCATCTTCGCGCTCGCCGAGGCGTATCCGGACCTCAAGGCCAACCAGAACTTCCTGCAATTGCAGGCGGAGCTGGGCAACACCGAGGAGAAGATCGCGTACGCGCGGCAGTTCTACAACAGCGCGATCCAGACGTACAACCAGAAAATCCAGACCCTGCCGACCAACGTCGTCGCCGGGATCGGCGGGTTCCGTCCGAAGCCGTACTTCGAGGCTTCGGGCGGCGAACGCGCCGACGTGAACGTCCGCTTCTGATGCCGGCGGTGTCTCCGGCGCTGCTGGTCGAGGTCGCGATCGGGGTCGCCGGGCTGGCGATCTGGTTCGCGGCGTTCTGGGCCGCGCTGCTGTTCACCAGGCCGCGGCCGATCGCGCCGGCGCCGCCGACACAGGACTTCGGCGGGCCGGAGTCGCCGGCGGTGGTCAGCCTGGTCACCGGCCGCTGGGAGCTGACCGAGGACGCCGCCGAGTCGACGCTGATCGACCTGGCGGCCCGCAAGGTCCTCGAGTTCCGGCAGCCGGGCAACGACCCGTTCCAGACCACGGTGCACGTGCGCGACGAGCAGCCGAGCGGGCTCAACCGGTACGAGTCCATGATCTTCGAAAGGGTCCGCAGGCTGTCGGTCGACGGCATGGTCCCGCTCACCGCGCTCACCTTCCGTGACAGCTCGCAGGCGTCGGCGTGGACCAAGCGGCTCAACGCCGCGGTCGTCGCCGACGCCCGCTCGCGGGGCCTGTCGCGGCGGCGCTTCTCACCCACGATCGTGACCGCGCTCACCATCATCGCCGCGGTCCCGTCGCTCGCGATCGGGCTGGCGATCTACCTCAACACGCGGCGCACCGGCGAGGACGGCGGCGCCGCGTTCGCGGCGATCTTCTTCGTCTGGTTCGCGCTCGGGTTCCTCGCCGGCAAGTCGCGCGGCGAGCGCGACACGCCCCTCGGGCGGGAGGTCGCCGCCCGCTGGCTCGGCCTGAAGACCTTCCTCCGCGCGCACGAGAGCTTCGCCGACCTGCCCCCGGCCGCCGTGGCCGTCTGGGACCGGTACCTCTCCTACGGCGACGCGGTCGGCGCCACCCGCGTGTGCAGCGCGGTCATCGACCTCGGCATGGGCAACCGCAAGCGGGTGTGGTCCTCGTTCGCGCCTGGGCTGGGCCAGCTGGGCGCAGTTGCGCAGGGCCAGCCTTGGCGAGGCACGTGGCACCGGGTGCGGGTCAGATACCCGAGATTTTTCCCGCGGTACGGGCAGAAAGCGGTACGGCTGATCCTGAAGGCGGTCGCCGCGCTGGCCTTCGTCGCGCTGGTCGTCCGGTTCGACACGGTCGCCTTCGACGCGGTCCCGTCGAGCATCACGAGCTGGGTCACGCTCGCGATCCGGGCGCTGTTCCTCGCGCCGCTGTTCTACGGCGGCTACACGCTCATCGCCACGATCGTCGACCTGCTCACCCCGGTCACGGTCACCGGCGAGGCGCTGTGGGTCGAGGTGTGGAAGAGCACCAGCGGCAACGACAGCAAGCCGTCCGTGCCGTGGCTGCACTACCTGGCGGTGGACGACGGGCGCTCGGACCGTACCGTCGCCTGGGCCTGCCCTTCCGACCTCGCCCGCCGGGCGAGCGCCGGCGACGTGGTCACGTTCACCGCCCGGCGCTGGACCCGGCGGATCCTGACCCTCCAGGTGGTGGAGTCGAGCCGCAGCCGCGCCCTGGCGTCGCTGGGTTCCTCGGCCGACGAGGACACCGAGAAGCTGATCCTGCGGGCGATGGACACCGGGCACGGCGGCGCGCAGGCGCTCGCGACGGCCGTCCACACGGCGGAGATCGCCCCGGGGCAGCTGCTCACCGCCGACGAGGTGGGCCGGGTGCTCGGCGCACCAGCCGCACTGCACGACCCCGGCCAGGCGATGGCGATCGGGCCCGTGGCCCTCGCCTTATTCCGGACCGTCGCCGGATCCTCACTGTCGGTGAGCGTCGCGACCGGTGCGACCGCGGCGGAGCTGGCGATCCGGGTCCACCGGGGTGGCACGGCGGTGCCGGGCGTCGGCGACGAGGCCTACACGTCGGGCGGGTGGGCGGTCGCCCGGCGCGGCGCGACGGTGGTGCGGCTCGAGCAGCGCGGGCCGGGGCCGGTCCACCAGCCGTACCTGATCTGGCTGCTCGGCCAGGCGGTGTCCCGCCTCACTTGAGTGCCCCGGTCGTTGGGTAAGAGGATCGGGTCACGAGAGTCCAGCACAAGGAGAGTGCGCATGTCCGACCGTCCGCGCCCGCCGTCGCCGTACGACTTCCTTCCCGCGGTGCCGGCGTTCACGCTGAGCAGCGAAGACCTGACCGACGGCGGCACGCTGCCCGACGCGCAGGTCTACGAGCGCGGCAACACCTCACCTCACCTCGCCTGGTCGGGATTCCCGGCGCAGACGAGGAGCTTCGCGGTGACCTGCTACGACCCGGACGCGCCGACCGGCGGCGGGTTCTGGCACTGGCTGGTGCTCAACCTCCCGGCCAGCCTCACCGAGCTGCCCACCGGCGCCGGCACCGGCGACAAGGACGGCCTGCCCGACGAGGCGATCCACTACAAGAACGACTACGGCACCCGCGACTTCGGCGGCGCCGCACCGCCCAAGTCCGACGCTCCCCACCGGTACTTCTTCGTGGTCCACGCCCTCGACGTCGAGTCGCTGGACGTGGACGCCGGGGCCAGCCCCAACGTGGTCGGCTTCAACGTGACGGGTCACACCCTGGCCCGGGCGATCCTGGTGTCCGAGTTCGGCTTCTAGCCCGCCACCCGCGGCACAACACGCGATCTTGGAGTTGTGGTCCCTGCTATATCCGCTTTTGTCGGAAAAGTCAGGGACCACAACTCCAAGATCGCCGCCGGGAGCACGCCGCCCGGGAGGGCGCCGCCGGGAGGGCGCCGCCGGGAGCACGCCGCCGGGAGCACGCCGCCGGGAGGGCAAGCCGTTTGCAAGGAGTGCGAAGCATGCTGGTGTGGTGAGTGCACTGATGCTGATCCGCCGCCTACCTCCCGGCCGGGAGGCCGTGGCCCGCCGGGTTGTCGCCGAGTGGAAGGACGAGCCCGCTTGGCAGGGGGTCGCCGACGGCGGCAGCGTCGAGTGGTGGGAGCTGGTCGACCCGGCCGGCGACGACGACCAGCCCGCGGCGGGGCTCGCCGCCGTGCAGACCGCCGGCGCCACCGCCCATCTGGTCTACTTCGCGACCCCGCCCGGCCACCGCGACCGAGCGGCTCAGTTGCTGATCGCCCTGGTGGATGCCCTGCGGGCAACTCCGGCACGCAGGCTCGTGGCGGCGCCACCGGCGGCCGGCCGAGACATCCCCGACGTTCTGCGCCTGGCGGGGTTCCAGCCGCTTCCGGACGGCCAGGAGGCCGTGGACCTCTAGGGGTGGGCGTTCAAGAGCTCTGGGCCGTCGGGGTCAGGAACTCCAGGCGGTTGCCGTGCGGGTCGTGCGTGTGGAAGCGCCGGTAGCCGGGCAGTTCGTCGCTCCACGTCACCTCATGACCGGCGGCGGCCAGGCGCTCGGCCAGCCCGTCCAGGTCGGGCCACAGCATGCCCGGGTGCGCCTTGCGGGCCGGGGCGAACGGCGTCTCGACGCCGAGGTGCAGCTCCAGGCCGTACCCCTTGAACCAGCACCCTCCCCGGGGCGCCAGTGCGGGTGGTTTCGGGGTCTCGGTGAGGCCCAGCAGACCGGCGTAGAACGCGCGGGAGACCGGCTCGGAGCCGGCCGGGCAGGCGAGTTGCACGTGATGCAGCATGCCCACAGCGTGATACACGACTTGCCTCTTTAACAAGACGGACGTACGGTTTTCTTGTCGAAAACAACCCCCGCGGCCCGGTCACCGTGCCGCTGCGGAAGACTGGCCGAGAAACACCCGCCTGATTCTGAGGAGTACGCCGTGGCGAGCCTCGACACATTCGGAGCACGTAGCCAGCTGAGCGTCGGCGACGCCAGCTACGAAATCTTCAAGATCGGTAAGGTCGAGGGCGCCGACCGGCTGCCGTACAGCCTGAAGATCTTGCTGGAAAACCTGCTGCGCACCGAGGACGGCGCGAACATCACCGCCGACCACATCCGTGCCCTCGGCGCCTGGGACGCCACCGCGGAGCCCAGCGTCGAGATCCAGTTCACCCCCGCGCGGGTGCTGATGCAGGACTTCACCGGCGTGCCGTGCGTGGTCGACCTCGCCACGATGCGTGAGGCCGTTGTGGAGCTGGGCGGCGACCCGACCCGGGTCAACCCGCTCGCCCCGGCCGAGCTCGTCATCGACCACTCCGTCATCGCCGACCTGTTCGGCCGCCCCGATGCCTTCGAGCGCAACGTCGAGCTGGAGTACGGGCGAAACAAGGAGCGCTACCAGTTCCTGCGCTGGGGCCAGACCGCGTTCAACGAGTTCAAGGTCGTCCCGCCCGGCACCGGCATCGTGCACCAGGTCAACATCGAATACCTGGCGCGTGTGGTCATGCCGCGCAACGGCCAGGCCTACCCTGACACGGTCGTCGGCACCGACTCGCACACCACGATGGTCAACGGCCTCGGTGTGGTCGGCTGGGGCGTCGGTGGCATCGAGGCCGAGGCCGCGATGCTCGGCCAGCCGGTGTCGATGCTGATCCCGCGGGTCGTCGGCTTCAAGCTCTCGGGTGAGCTGCCGGAGGGTACGACCGCCACCGACCTGGTGCTGGTCATCACCGAGATGCTGCGCAAGCACGGCGTGGTCGGCAAGTTCGTCGAGTTCTACGGCCCCGGCGTGAGCGCGGTGCCGCTCGCGAACCGCGCGACGATCGGCAACATGAGCCCGGAGTACGGGTCGACCGTGGCGATCTTCCCGATCGACGACGAGACCATCAAGTACCTCCGGCTCACCGGCCGCGACGAGGCGCAGGTCGCCCTGGTCGAGTCCTACGCCAAGGAGCAGGGTCTGTGGCACGACCCGGCCGCCGAGCCCGACTACTCGGAGCGGCTGGAGCTCGACCTCTCCACGATCGAGCCGTCGCTGGCCGGCCCGAAGCGCCCGCAGGACCGCGTGCCGCTGAAGAGCGCGAAGCCGCTGTTCCGCTCGGCCCTCGGCGACTACGTCTCCTCCGACGGTGTCGAGGGGCCCACCGACGAGGCGAGCGCCGAGTCGTTCCCCGCCAGCGACCCGCCGGCCAACGAGCTGAGCACCAACGGCGACAAGCCGCACGACCTCGTCTCCGCCGCGCGCGGCGCCGACGGCCGGCCGTCCAACCCGGTGAGCGTGGAAGACTTCGAGCTCGACCACGGCGCCGTTGTCATCGCCGCGATCACGTCCTGCACCAACACGTCCAACCCGCAGGTCATGATCGGCGCGGCGCTGCTGGCCCGCAACGCCGTCGAGAAGGGCCTGAGCCGCAAGCCGTGGGTGAAGTCGACCCTGGCGCCGGGCTCGAAGGTCGTCACGGACTACTACGACCGGGCGGGCCTCACGCCGTACCTCGACAAGCTCGGCTTCAACCTGGTCGGCTACGGCTGCACGACCTGCATCGGCAACTCCGGCCCGCTGCCGGAGGCGATCAGCGCCGCGGTCAACGAGCACGACCTCAGCGTGGTGTCGGTGCTGTCCGGCAACCGCAACTTCGAGGGCCGCATCAACCCCGACGTGAAGATGAACTACCTGGCCTCCCCGCCGCTGGTGGTCGCCTACGCGCTCGCCGGCACGATGGACATCGACCTGACCAGCGACCCGCTGGGCACGGGCTCCGACGGCCAGCCGGTGTACCTGCGGGACATCTGGCCCAGCACGAAGGAGATCGAGGACACGATCGCCACGGCGATCGGCAGCGACCTGTTCTCCAGCCGCTACGCGGACGTGTTCGCCGGTGACGAGCAGTGGCGCTCGCTGCCCACCCCGACCGGCGACACCTTCGAGTGGGCCTCCGACTCCACCTACGTGCGCAAGCCCCCGTATTTCGAGGGCATGGCCACCTCACCGGCCCCGGTCGGCGACATCGGCGGCGCCCGTGTCCTGGCCAAGCTCGGCGACTCGGTGACCACCGACCACATCTCGCCGGCCGGCTCGATCAAGGCCGACTCCCCCGCCGGCAAGTACCTCGCCGGGCACGGGGTCGACCGTAAGGACTTCAACTCGTACGGTTCCCGCCGGGGCAACCACGAGGTGATGATCCGCGGCACGTTCGCCAACATCCGCCTGCGCAACCAGCTCGCGCCGGGCACCGAGGGCGGCGTGACGGTCAACCACCTGACGGGTGAGCAGACGACGATCTACGACGCGTCGGTGGCCTACACCGAGGCGGGCGTGCCGCTGCTGATCCTGGCCGGCAAGGAGTACGGTTCGGGATCGTCGCGCGACTGGGCGGCCAAGGGCACCGCGCTGCTGGGCGTTCGCACGGTCATCGCCGAGTCGTACGAGCGGATCCACCGCTCGAACCTCATCGGCATGGGTGTGCTGCCGTTGCAGTTCCCGCAGGGCGAGTCGGCGGACTCGCTGGGCCTGACCGGCACGGAGACCTTCACCGTCACCGGCGTCGAGCAGCTCAACGAGGGCACCACCCCGCGCACGGTGAAGGTGTCGACGGACACGGGGGTCGAGTTCGACGCGGTGGTCCGCATCGACACCCCCGGCGAGGCGGACTACTACCGCCACGGCGGCATCCTGCAGTACGTCCTGCGCAAGATGATCGAGGCATAAGCCTCAGCTCCGGCCGACAAGACGGCGGGCCGTCCACAATGGACGGCCCGCCGTTCGTGCGTTCGCGTGTGCTACATCCGGTAGCAGTCGTAGCTGATGCCGGTCGTGTGGTAGATGCTGTTCGCCGTCACCCAGCCATAGATGCCGTCGGCATCGACGGTCCAGGGAACGCGCGTCGCCTCCAGCTTCTGGACCTGGCGCAGCGCCTCACGCGTGATCGGCCCGTATTCCCCGTCGTCGTCGACCCGGTAGGGGAAACCGATCGACTCGAGATATGAGCCGTAGCAGTATTTGAGCGACATCTGGAGGATGCGGACCCCCCACCCGGTGTGCCCGACCTGCATCCAGCAGTGCGGGTCCCGGCCGGCCGCCGGCACTTTGATGGCACCCTTCTGCAGGTAGGTGTTGCAGACCGGCACGGCGGCGCTGGCCGGCTCGGCAGCGACGAGCGCCGTCGAAAGCCCGACGACAACGGCAACCAGAACGTGCGCAATCTTGCGCATGGAACGAGACCTCCCCGCGATCGGCATACGTCGTTGTCAATATGCCAATCACCGCCACGCACGGCTGTCCCGACCGACATGTCGGACACACCCCGCCCGGGCGTCCCGAGGAGCGGTTACTTCGCGGCAGGCACCTCGAATCGCCACACCTTCCGCGTCTCCGTGTCGAACACCACGACCGCGTTATCGCTCAGCGACACGTTCGTCACGATGTCCTCGCCGTAGTCGGCCGAGCCGACGACCTTCCCGTCGCCGACGTTGACGACGGCGACCTGCCAGACCGAGCTGATCCCGCCGCGGATAGTGATCATGGCGACCCGACCACCGGCACCGGCATACGCGGTGTTCGACGGGAGGCCCCCGCCGATCACCTGCTTGGGCTTGCCGGTCGCGAGGTCGATGACGGCAGGCTTGCCGGCGGAGGTGAACGCACCGGTGCCCAGGACGAACTGCCCGTCCAGCACGTATCCGCGGGGTTCGTCCCCGGTGTTGATCGTCCACTTCTCGGTGCCGAAGGCGACGTCCACCGCGTTCAGCCGATATTTCAGGCTCTGCTCACCGACGACACAGACCAGCTTCTCGCCGCACGGCCTGAAGTCAGCGATCTTGATGCCGGCGGGCGTCTTGTACTCCCACGCCCTGCTGAAATCGGCCAGTTTGTAGCCAGTGATCGAGTTCGAGGCGTTCTTCGTCTTGACGATCACGATGCCGTTGTAGACCAGCCACGGGTCGCGCATATTCACTTCGATGGTCGCCGACGCCTTTACCGACCCGTTGCCGAGGTCGATCTTGCTGATCTTGTTTGAGTCCTCGAGCTGGACGGCGACGGTCGGATCGGCGGCGATCGTCTCCTGGAACGGCATCGAGCCGTTGAAGTCGATCTCATAGGACGGCACCGGGCCGACGGCGTTCGCGCCCGGCCAGACCAAGGCCGGCCGGACGGTGCGCGCGCCGTTGATGACCAGGCTGTTGATCCCGGGCCTGGACCACTTCGACTCACCGTTGCGAAGATTGACGCGGTGCAGCGCGGGCTTGGTGCCGCGGAACTCCGCGACCGCCTCCTCACCCTGGTAGAAGAGGTCGATCCGGTTGTCCCACAGCTGGGTCCAGAGCACCTTGCCCTGTTGCTTCAGGTCGAGCACCGCGCGGGCGTCCTGGTCGCCACGGCTGGCGTCGTTCCCGCCGTCGACGATCAACAAGTCACCGACGATGGTCAGATGGAGCTCCGTCGGCTCCATCGACAGGGTCTGCGCCCATTGCTGGGCGCCGGCTGTCGCATACGCGGTGACCTGTGTCTGACCCTTGAGGGTCGCCGCCGTGTAGACGGTGCCGGACCCGGCGACGGCGGTGATCGTCCCCGCCTCGGCGTAGGTCAGCACCTCTCCCCGCTTCAGGCCGTCGGCCTTCGGGTTGGTCAGATCGCCGTTCTGGTCGGTCGGGTTCGTGCCGGGTAAGCCGTCGGTCATCGCCTGGAACTGGTTGCCGATCCAGCCGAACACCTTCGTGCCGCCCCAGACGCAGGAGCCGATCAGGGCGAGCACGATGACAAGCGCGATCCACGGACCGGTGCGCCGGCGCGGCCGGACCACGACCGGCGGTGGTGCCGGCGCGAAGCCGCCCGGCTTCATCGGGGAAGCGGGTCCGCCGGGGTAACCCGGGGCGCCGGGCCCCGCGGGGCTGGGCGGCGGCGGGGCGCCGAACGGGGGTGTCGCCGGGTTGGGCCGCGGCGGTGCCCCGAACGGCGGGGCCCCGGGGCTCGCCGTGGCACCGAACGCGGCGCCCGGTCCTGCGGCACCCGGCGAGGCGGGCGCGGCGGCGAGCGGGCCCGACATGGGCGACCCCGGCTGGGCCGGCACGCTCGGCGACGACGGCTGGGCCGCGAAGGCCTGCGATCCGTAGGCCGCGGAGGAGGTCGGCATGGGAGCCGAGACCGGGAACGCGGGCGACGCGCCCGGCGAGACGGGCGTGCCGGACACCGGCCGGGACGCGGACTGCGTGTCGAACTGCTGCGGGGCCGGCCCGACGGCGAGCATGCCGCCGTAGGCGACCGGCAGCTCCGGCTGCTCGGGCACCACAGGCGCGACGCCGAAGCGGGCGTGCAGCCGGCTCGCCACGAGCGGGATCCGGCTGGAGCCGCCGACCAGGAAGATGCCGGCGAGTTGGCGCACGTCGACGCCGGCGCGCTCGAGGACGCGGCGGGTCTCGTCGACGGCGCGGTCGATCAGCGGACCCGCGACCCGCTCCAGCTCCTCGCGGGTGAGGTGCAGGGCCTCCTCGGTGCCGGGCACGTGGACCGGGGCGGAGGCGGTGCGGGACAGCATCTCCTTGGCCGCGCGCACCTCCGACCACAGCGCGCGGCGGTCGCGGTGGGCGGCCGGGCTGTCGGGGTTGGACAGCCGCTGCCACAGCTCGGGGTTGCGCAGGCTGATCAGCTGGCCGAGGTGGCCGATGAGGGCCGCGTCGATGTCGACGCCGCCGAGGTCGTCGAGGCCACCGACACCGAGCACCCGCAGGCCGTCGAACTCGCGGCGCACGACCGAGACGTCGAGGGTGCCGCCGCCGAAGTCGAAGACGGCGAGGGACTGCAGCGGGGCGATCTGCTGGCCGAGGACGCGCAGGCAGTAGGTCGCGGCGGCGATCGGCTCGTCGGCGAGGACGACCGGCCCGAGGTTGGCCGCGCGGGCCGCCTCCAGCAGCACCCCTCGCCGCTGGCCGCCCCAGTCGGCCGGGCAGGTCAGCACGGTCGAGCCGACCGGGTTGACCCCGGCCTGCAGCGACTCCTCGGCGGCCCGCCGCAGCAGCGCGGCGAGCATCTCCACGACCGTGACCTCGACGTGGCCGAGCAGCACGGAGCCTTGGTCGACGCTGCGCTTCGGATAGGGCTCGAACCGCTCCGGCGCGAGCTGGCTCAGCCGCTCGGCATCGCGACCCACCGACAGCTTGCCCTGCTCGTCGGCGTAGATGCCGGACGCCATCACGGGCGATCCGTCGAACAGCAGCGCACGCGGCGCCTCGTCGCCGCGGCGCACCACCGCGACGGTGTGGCACGTGCCCAGATCGATCGCGAGACGATGGGTCGGCCCCACGCGCGCTCACCTCCAAAGACCCCCGGATGCTACGGCAGCCCACCGACAAAACCGATCGGCGGTTTGGGGTAGACAGGAAGGCGACAACCCTAGGAGGCTCGATGCGCGCGGTGGTGTTCGACGAATACGGCGACCGGTCGGTCCTGCAGGTGCGGGAGCGCCCCGATCCGGAGCCGGGGCCGGGCCAGGTGCTCGTGCTGGTCGGGGCCAGCGGGGTCAACTTCATGGACGTGTACCAGCGCAACGGGACCTACCAGGTGCCCCTTCCCGCGGTCCTCGGCAGCGAGGGCGCCGGGACGGTGCTGAGCTTCGCCGACGACGTCGAGGGGCTCTCCCCCGGCGACCGGGTGGCCTGGACGACCGTCCCCGGCAGCCACGCGCAGCAGGCGCTGGTCCCCGCCGACCGGCTGGTGCCCGTGCCGGAGGAGATCACCACCGAGCAGGCCGCCGCGTCGATCCTGCAGGGGCTGACCGCGCACTACCTGACCCACGACTCGTACGTCGTCCGGCCCGGCTCGGCGGTCCTGGTGCACGCCGCGGCCGGTGGGATGGGCCAGCTCCTGACCCGCCTGGTCACCCACCTCGGCGGGCGGGTCGTCGCGACCGCCTCGACGCCGGAGAAGCGCGCGATCGCCGAGGCCAACGGCGCGGTCAAGGCGGTGCCGTATGCCGAAGCGCTCGACGCGGTGCGGGAGGTGACCGGGGGGACGGGCGTCGACGCCGTGTACGACGGCGTGGGCAAGGACACGTTCGACACCAGTCTGGAGGCGCTGCGCCCGCGCGGCACGCTCGTGCTCTTCGGTGCCGCGAGTGGCAAGGTGCCGCCATTCGATCCATTGCGGTTGATGGCCGGCTCCTGTTTCCTCACCCGGCCGACGCTGGGCCATTTCATCGCGGCCCGGCACGAATTGCTGGACCGCGCCGAAACACTCTTCCGCTGGATCGCCGACGGTGTCCTCGAGATCCCCGTCACAGGACGGTATCCGCTGGACACGGTGGCCGACGCTTACGCGGCGCTGGAGGGCCGCGAGAGCACCGGAAAACTCCTCATCATTCCCTGATCGCACGTTTCCCCGAATACGCGGGGCGGCCCCGCACGGAGCCGCCCCGCGCGGACCGGTCAGCGGATGCCGGCGTCGTGGAGGAGCTCCGCGATCAGGGGCTCCGGATCGATGGTCAGACCCTTCGCCGTGAACCACCGCGCCACCACGGTGACGTCCCGGGTCAGGAACTCCGCGCCCTTGGGGTTGATCACCACGTCGACGATCTGCGGCAGGTCGATGAGGACGAGCCGGTCCTGGTGGACCAGGATGTTGTACGGCGAGAGGTCCCCGTGCGCCAGACCCGCCCGGGCCAGCACCCGCAGCGCGTCGACGAGCTGGGCCCAGAGGTGCTCCAGGCTCTGCCGGTCCGGCCGGACCTGCGCCAGCCGGGGTGCGGCGGTGCCGTCCGGCTCGCCGACGAACTCCAGCATGAGCTCGGTGCCGAGCAGCTGCACCGGATAGGGCACGCTGACGCCGAGCCGCCAGAGGCTGCCCAGCGCGGCGAATTCCGCCCCGGCCCACTGGCCGGCGATCGCCTCCTTGCCGAAGGCGGTGCGGCCGGCCATTGCGCGGGTCACCCGGGACTCCCGGACCCGGCGCCCCTCCAGGTAGCCCGCGTCGCGGTGGAAGAGGCGGTGGTCGGCGGCCCGGTAACGCTTGGCGGCGAGCAGCATCCGCCGGTCGGTGCCCGGCACGGCACGCTCCACCAGGTGGACGTCGGCCTCTTTGCCGGTCTTGAGCACGCCGCGGTCGGTGTCCCTGGCGGCGAGATCGGTGATCACCCAGTCGGGGCGGGGCTCGGGCCCGTGCAGCACGCCGGGCGAGTCCCAGGACGTCCAGCCGGTGTCCTCGTCACGCTCGGGTGACTCGAACTCGGGGCGGGGCGAACGCTTTACGAAGCGTGGCTCGTCGTCGTCGAAACGGCGGCGGCGACGGGTGGGTGCGGACGAAAAATCGCTGTGGTCGCGCAACGCGAGGTCTCCAGAGTCGAGAGAAGGGAGGACGAAGGCATGCGGAAGCGCGCCGTGACGGCAGCCATGCGAACCGACCCCCTCTCGAACTCGAAGTTGTAGCCACGGTCCAGGACGGGCCGGGACCGCGCAAGCGATTTATCGCGACGCCAGGACCTCGGCGACCGCGGCGATCACACCCTCGGCGGTGCGGGTGGGCGCGTAGCGGGACTCGATCCAGCGCCGTCCCCGGTGCAGCCAGACGCTGCGCACGCCGACCCCGGCCGCACCGCCGATGTCGGCCTCCGGGCTGTCGCCGATCATCCAGGCCCCGCCGAGCCGCATCCGGGCCCGCTCGGCGGCGATGGCGAAGATGCGCGGGTTGGGCTTGCGGACGCCCGCCTCCTCCGAGATGACCCAGTCGGCGAGGTACCGGTCGAGGCCGGTCTTGCGCAGTTTCTCCTCCTGCTGCCGGGTCTCGCCGTTGGTGACCACCACCGGCACCCAGCCGGCGTCCTCGGCGATGGCGAGCGCGCAGGCGGTCAGCGGACTGAGCCGCATGCGGTCCATGATCGCCCCGCGCACCTCGTCGACCAGGTCGATGGCGGGGATCCTCAGCCTGTACCGCTCCCGGAGCCCTTCGGCGACGTCCCACGTCGACGCCATGCCGTCGGCGTCGACGGAGAGCAGCCATTCGAGGTCATAGGCGGGTGCGCCGATCCGGTAGAGGAAGTCGGTCGCCCAGGCGCGGAACGCCCCCGCCCTGTCCAACAGGGTGTCGTCCAGGCTGAGCAACAACAGGGGCACGCGGGCAGGTTACGTGACCGGATTGATATCGAACAGATCCTCTAGGGCGACAAAAACTTGCGAATCGGGATCGATCTTACGGAAGAAAACGCCGGGATGCCAAACCGTATGTACGGCTTGCATAATCGACCCGTGCCCAGGGTGAGCCAGGACCAGCTCGACGCACGCCGGAAGGAGATCCTCGCCGGCGCGCGGACCTGTTTCGCCCGCCACGGCTACGAGGGCGCGACCGTCCGCCGGCTCGAGGAGGAGATCGGCCTCTCCCGCGGCGCGATCTTCCACCACTTCCGCGACAAGGACTCGCTCTTCCTCGCCGTGGCCGAGGACGACGCCGCGACCATGGTAGCGACCGTCGCCGAGCACGGCCTCGTCCAGGTCATGCGCGACCTGCTCGCCCGGGCGGCCGACTCCGGCACGGAGCCCGAGCTCACCGGCTGGCTCGGCAGCCAGCTGGAGGTGTCGCGCCGCCTGCGCACCGACCCCGAGTTCGCCAAGCGGTGGGCGGCCCGGTCCGAGGCCGTGGCCGAGGCGACCCGCGAGCGGCTCCAGCGGCAGTTGGAGGCGGGTGTACTGCGGGCAGACGTGCCGATCGGCGTCCTCGCCCAGTTCCTGGAGCTGGCCTACGACGGTCTCGTGCTGCATCTGGCGACCGGACGGCCGGTGCAGGACCTGGAGGCGGTGCTCAACCTCGTCGAGGCCGCCGTCCGGCGGTCCTGAGGCAAGCTTTCCTCAAGTGTCCACCCGGCAAGCTGCCGTGTTTGCCGGCCGCACCCACACTGAGCCCATGAGGACATCGATCGTTGCGGGGCCGGGCGACACCTGGGGCATCGCCGGTCCGCAGTTCCTGTGGCTGTATTTCGGGCTCGCCGCGCTGGCGATCGTCGCCGTGCTCATCTGGCGGCGCAGCTACACGGGCGGGCCGTCCGTGCGCAAGGGCCATGCCCTCACCTCCACCCAGGCCGCGCTGCTCAACGGTGACCGCCGCCTCGCCGTCTACAGCTCCCTGGCCGCGCTCCGTGCCGCGGGTGCCATCGAGAGCGACTCCCGCGGATACCTCAAGCAGGTCAACCACCCGCCGACCGGCGCCTCCGAGCTGGACCGCGCCGTCTACGCCGCGGCCGGCCGGGAGATCACGGCCCGCGGCGCCCAGAACGATCGCCTGGTCAACAACGTGCTCGCCCGCACCGAGGCCGAGATGGCCCGGGAAGGCTGGCTCCTCGACGACAACACCCGCCGTACCGTCCGCATGGGCGCACTCGTGGTGTTCGCCGTCGTCGCCCTCGGCGTCATCCGGGTCTTCGCCGGGATCGGCAACAACAAGCCGGTCACCAACCTGATCCTGCTGATGATCCCGGTGATCGTCGTCGCGTTCCTGCTGCTCAACGTGCCGCGGGTGAGCGCGTCCGGCAAGCGGCTGCTCAACACCATGCGCCGCGAGTCGCACCACCTGCACCCCCGGCAGTCGCCGGCCTGGTCGACGTACGGTCCGCAGGCCGCGGCGCTGAGCGTCGGGCTCTTCGGCGTCGGCGCGATCTGGCTCGCCGACCCGTCGTTCGCGGAGGCCGCCGAGCTGCAGCGCAACATCGCGCAGACCGGCACCGGCTACTACTCCTCCGACAGCAGCGGCTCGTCCGGCAGCAGCGGCTCGAGCTCCAGCAGCTGCAGCGGCGGCTCCAGCTGTGGCGGCGGGGGCGGCTGCGGTGGAGGGGGTTGCGGCGGATGACCTCGCGGTACGGCGTGGCCATCGGCTGGCGCCCCGAGATCGCCGGCTACGTGGCGGACCTGCCCGGGCTGCGGTTCACCGAGGTCGTCGCCGAGTCCGTACACCCGCGTGAACCCCTGCCCGACGGGCTGCGAACGCTCGTCGAGCGGGGGGTCTGCGTGGTGCCGCACGGGGTCAAGCTGTCCCTCGGCGGGGCGGAGCCGGTCGACGACGCCCGGGCCGCCCACCTCGCCGAGTGCGCCGCGGCGCTGCGGTCGCCGCTGGTCAGCGAGCACATCGCGTTTGTGCGGGCGGGCGGCGTGGAGGCCGGACACCTGCTCCCGGTGCCGCGGACCCGCGAGGCCGTCGACGCCGTCGTCGCCAACGTGCGGCGCACCCAGGCCGCGCTCGGCGGCGTGCCGCTCGCCCTGGAGCCGATCGCCGCGCTCTTCGACTGGCCCGCCCCGGAGCTGACCGAGGGGCAGTTCCTCACCGAGATCCTCGACCGGACCGGCTGCGGGCTGCTGCTCGACATCGCCAACGTGTACGCCAACGCCCGCAACCGCTCCTCGTCGGCGGTGGAGCTGCTCGACGAGCTGCCCCTGGAACGGATCGCCTACGTGCACGTCGCCGGCGGCGCGGAGCACGACGGCTTCTACCACGACACGCACACCCACGCGACGCCGCCGGAAGTGCTCGACCTGGTCAAGGAGCTGTGCGCACGGACGACCCCGCCGGCGCTGATGCTGGAGCGCGACGGCCACTACCCGCCCGCGGCGGAGCTGGCCCGCGAGCTCGACGCGATCGCCGCCGCGGCGGGCTGGGCACCGATCACGGGGGCCGGCGGTTGAGTCTCGCGGAACAGCAGCGGGCGTTGGTGGCGGCGCTGGTCGGCGGGGCCGAGGTTCCCGCCGGCTTCGATGCCGCGGGTGTACTGGCGACAAGGACCGCCCTGCGCCGCAAACGGGCCGGTGAGGTCGCCCGGACCTGGCCGCTCCTGGCCGCCTCCTACGGCGACGCCTGGCCGGCGACGTTCGCGCGGTGGGCCGCCGGCCAGCCGCCGAACGGCTCACTGTGCGACGGCTGGGACTTCGCCCGCGACGCCGGGGACAGCCTGCCCGACCTGGCCCGCCGCGAGCTCGCGGAGCGGGAGGCGGCGTTCGACTACGACGGCGTCCACGCCCCGGTCCGGCGCGGCCGGCTGGCCGCCTGGATGCGCCGCCGCCGCGGCTGACCGGCCGGACGCGCTCGATACGATCCGGGCCATGGATCTCGGGCTCGCCGACCGCGTCTACATCCTCACCGGGGCCTCCCGCGGCCTCGGGTTCGCCACCGCCGAAGCGCTGGTCGCCGACGGCGCACGGGTCGTGATCTCCGGCCGCACGCCGGAGACCGTCGACGCCGCCGTCGACACGCTCGGACCGGAGCACGCCGCCGGTCTCGTCACCGACCTGGGCGACCCGGATGCCGGCGTGCGCCTCGTCGAGCTGGCGAACACCCGCTTCGGCCGGTTGGACGGCGCGCTCGTCTCGGTCGGCGGCCCACCGCGCGGCGGGGTCCTCGACAGCCCGGAGGCCGCCTGGCTCGCCGCGTTCCAGACGGTCTTCCTCGGCACCCTGCGGACCGCGCGCGTGGTCGCCGACGCGATCGGCAGCGTCGCCGAGGGCGAGGACGCGGCCATCGCGATCGTGCTGTCGACGTCGGTGCGGGTACCGATCGACGGCCTCGCCATCTCCAACGGCCTGCGGCCCGGCCTCGCCGGCGTCGCCAAGGACCTCTCCGATGAGCTCGGCCCGCGTGGCATCCGGGTTGTGTCCCTGCTGCCCGGACGGGTCATGACCGACCGCAGCCGGGAGCTGTTCGCCGCGAGCGACGACCCGGACCGGGCCGCGGCCGAGGCCGCGAAGGCCGTCCCGCTGCGCCGCTTCGCCGATCCGGCGGAGTTCGGGCGGGTCGCCGCGTTTGTCCTGTCCCCGGCGGCCAGTTACGTCACCGGCGTCGCCCTGCCCGTCGACGGCGGCTTGATCAGAGCTGTCTGAGACCCGTCATATCACCGGTCCTGCCGATCCGCTCTGGTTGATTGAGCCGGTTATGGCCTTGGTTCGGGGTTCACAGCGGACCCTCAGCGGGACGGAGGACGATGCTCAGCGACGAAATGCTGCTCGCCGATCTACGGCGGGTGGTTGCCCTGCTCGATCCGGTGCCACCGGCGGCGTCGGCGCCGCCCCGTCTAGCGCCACCCGCTGTTCCATCGACCCCGTTGCATCGCCCGTCGACGGGTGACAACCTCGATGGCCCTCCGTGACGCTTTCCGTACAGAAGGTTCGCTCTTCTGAACGGGGGCATCATGAAGCTCGCACTCTGCATCGGCATCAACGACTACCCGGGCGTCGACAACGACCTCACCGGCTGCCGCAACGACGCGGACGACTGGGCGGCGGCGCTCGGAAACCGCGGGTTCGAGATCCGCAAACTCGTCGACAGCGCGGCGTCGGGCGCGGCGATCCGCACCGGCATCCGTGACCTGCTGGGCCGCGCGACCTCCGGCGACGCCGTCGTGATCACGTATTCCGGACACGGGACCTGGGTGCCGGACCGCGACGGCGACGAGTCCGACCACCGCGACGAGGCGCTGTGTCCGCACGACATCGCGGTGAACGGCCCGCTGGTGGACGACGAACTCTTCACGCTGTTCGAGCGGGCCGCTCCGGGCGTGCGCACGGTGCTGATCTCGGACTCGTGCCACTCCGGGACGCTGACGCGGCTGAACCGCCCGATCGGCGACCACCGCCGCCCGAGCCGCTTCCTGCCGCCGTCGACGTTCCTGTCCCCGGCCGAGGCGACACGTGCCGGAGCCCGCCCGCCGTTGCGCGCGAAGCCCCGCTCCGCTGCGTTGTTGCTGGCAGGCTGCAAGGACAGCGAATACTCGTACGATGCGTCGTTCAACGGCCGCCCCAACGGCGCCTTCAGCTACGTGGCGCTGACAACGCTGACCGAGCTGCCGGAGTCGGCCACATACCGCGACTGGCTGCGGGCGATCCGCGCCCAGCTGCCGAGCCAGGATTTCCCGCAGACCCCCGCCCTCCAGGCCACAGCGGCACAACTGGCCTGGCCACTGCTCAGCTGATCCCTGGGCAGCCGCACGGGCGACGGCCACCGAGTTGATCGTGGCGTGCTGTGGCTGCCATGGCGACCACAGCACTCCACGCTCAACTCGACCGACCCGACTCGTGGACGGACGGCGGTGGGAGGGGCCGTGTCAGGGGGTTGGTAGCGCGGGGGCCGGGGACGTCGGGTGGGGGGCCGGGGAGTCGATGACGGCGAACTGGGTGCGGTACAGCTCCGCGTACAGCCCGGCGGTGACGACCAGCTCGTCGTGTGTGCCGCGCTCGACCACCCGGCCGTCGTCGACGACGAGGATCTGGTCCGCGTCGCGGATGGTCGACAGGCGGTGGGCGATGACCAGGGCCGTCCGGCCCGCCAGCGCCTCGGCCAGGGCCCGCTGGACCGCGGCCTCCGACTCGGAGTCGAGGTGGGCGGTGGCCTCGTCGAGGATGACGATCGACGGTGCCTTCAGCAGCAGGCGGGCGATCGCGATCCGCTGCTTCTCGCCGCCCGAGAACCGGTAGCCCCGCTCCCCCACCACCGTGTCGAGCCCTTCCGGCAGCGACTCGACCAGCTCGCCCACCTGCGCGCGCCGCAGCGCCGTCCACAGCTCCTGGTCGGTCGCGTCCGGCTTGGCGTATCGCAGGTTCTCCGCGATCGTCTCGTGGAACAGGTGCGAGTCCTGCGTGACGACGCCGATCGTGTCGTGCAGGGACTGCAGGGTGGCGTCGCGGACGTCGACGTCACCGACGAGGACCGCGCCACTGGTCGCGTCGTAGATGCGGGACACGAGCATCGCCGTCGTCGACTTGCCGGCGCCGGACGGGCCGACCAGGGCGACCATCTGCCCGGGCTCGACCGTGAACGACACGCCCTTGAGGACCTCGTCGTTGACCGCGCGGTCGAGCGACGCGACGTCCTCGAGCGAGGCGAGGGAGACCTCCGACGCGCTCGGGTAGCGGAAGTGCACGTCGCGAAACTCGACCTTCGCCGCGCCCTCGGGGATCTCACGCGCGCCGGGCCGCTCGGCGATGGCCGGGGCCAGGTCGAGGACCTCGAAGACCCGCTCGAACGACACCAGGGCGCTCATCACGTCGACGCGGACGTTGGACAGGGCGGTCAGCGGACCGTAGAGCCGGGTCAGCAGCAGCGCCAGCGTCACGACCGTGCCGGCGGTGATCTGCCCGCTGACCGCGAACCAGCCGCCCAGCCCATAGGTCAGGGCCTGGGCGAGCGAGGCGACCAGCAGCATGCTGACGAAGAACACGCGGCTGTACATCGCGGTCTGGATGCCGATGTCGCGCACCCGCCCGGCCCGGTCGGCGAAGCGCTCCGCCTCCGTCTCCGGACGGCCGAAGAGCTTGACGAGCAGCGCGCCGGCGACGCCGAACCGCTCGGTCATCGTGGCGTTCATCTGGGCGTCGAGCTGGTAGGCCTCGCGGGTGATCGCGGCCAGCCGCTTGCCGACCCGCCGGGCCGGGAGGATGAAGACCGGCAGCATCACCAGGGACAGCAGGGTGACCTGCCACGACAGGGTGACCATCACGGCCGCGGTGAGCACGAGCTGGATGACGTTGCTGACCACGCCGGACAGCGTCGAGGTGAACGCGCGCTGGGCGCCTTGCACGTCGTTGTTGAGCCGGCTCACCAGCGCGCCGGTCTGGGTGCGGGTGAAGAACTGCAGGGGCATGCGCTGCACGTGGTCGTAGACCTGCGTGCGCAGCGACAGGATGATCCCCTCGCCGATGCGGGCGGAATACCACCGCTGGACCAGCGACAGCAGCGCGTCGGCGACGGCGAGCCCGGCGATGAGGAACGCCACCCGGCCGATGGCACCACCGGCACCCGGTCCACCAGCGTTGATCTTGTTGATCACGTCACCCGCGAGATACGGCGTGGCGACGCCGATCGCCGCGCCGAGCACGACGGTGACCAGGAAGACCGAGATGTCCCGCCGATACGGCCTGGCGAAGGCGATGATGCGCCGCGTGGTGGCGCGGCTGAGCCGCTTGCCGGCGAGCTCGTCGGCCTTGCGCAGGGAGCGCAGCGTCTCCCAGCCCGCCATGCCGCTCATCGGCGAAGTCATGAAGCACACCCCCGGCGAAATGAAGTCCTCTGCCGCGCAGTCTGCCCGGCAGGTACGACAACTTTTCGGGAGCGGGGATGCTTCCCAGCGGAGGCTGGGACGAAAGTCCTACTCCTCGAGGCCGGCCAGCGACCGGATCCGGCGCAGCTGTGCCGCTCGCTCCGCGGCCTCCTGCTGCCCGAACGTGTGCGCCGCCGCCTGCGAGAGCAGCGCCTTGATCTCGATCACCGCGTCGCGGGAGCCCTCCAGCACGGCCGCCGCGAGGTCGCGGGCCGCCGAGTCCAGCTCGTCGCGCGGCACGACGATGTTCGCGAGGCCGATGGCCGACGCCTCGTCCGCCGCGACCCGCCGTCCGGTGACGCACAGCTCGAGCGCGCGGGCGTAGCCCACCAGCTCGACCAGGCGCTTGGTGCCACCCAGGTCGGGCACCAGCCCCAGCTTGATCTCGGCCATGCTGAACAGCCCGTCGGCGGCCAGCACCCGGAAGTCGCACGCGAGCGCCAGCTGGAACCCCGCACCGATGGCATGGCCGTGCACCGCCGCGACGGAGATGAGCGACGGCTGGCGCAACCAGGAGAACGCCTCCTGGAACCCGGCGATGCGGGCGTCCGCGTCCTCGGACGCGGCGATCCCGCCCAGCATCGTGGTGGCGGCCGAGGTGTCGAGCCCGGCTGAGAAGGCCCGCCCCTCACCGCGCACGATCACCACCCGGACGTCACCCGGAAGCGACCTGCCGAACGCACGCAGATCCGCCCAGAGTGCGGGGGTCTGCGCGTTGAGGACCTGGGGCCGGCACAACGTCACCGTCGCAACCGGCCCGTCGAGGTCGAATCGCGCCTCTCCCGACGAGGGAGCGACGTTCACGCCTTCTTGCGGCGCCGGGCACCGCCACGCTGGCGAAGCTGAACGCCTGATTCGGTCAGCACCCGGTGCACGAATCCATAGGAACGACCGGTGGAAGCGGCGAGCGCACGGATACTCTCACCGTTGGTGTACCGCTTCACGAGGTCCTTCGCCAGCGTCTGCCTTTCGGTCCCGACGATCCGGCGACCCTTCTCGGTGCTGGTGGTGGCGGTGGCTGCCATGCTGATCCCTCACGTCCCAGACAGAGCGGTTGGTGCGGTCCCACCTATTAGACCGCCTCGGACGATCATGCGCTAGATATCGACAGGAAGCCAACCGACACGCAGAGCATTGTCGCCTACCCGATACCGTGATGCGCCGTGATGAGCGAACTGCCGATCGAACGGCCCCGGACTGCGCATCGTGAGCGGCGCGATGCGCTCTGTTGGCTTCTATTGGCGCTCGGCGGGCTCGCCGTGGCCGCACTCGCGGTGCAGCTCGACGCCCATCTCGGGACGGCAAGCGCCCCCTTCCTCGGCAGGTACAAGATCAGGATCGGCCCGGCCACGGTTCTGGCGCCCGCGGTGGCCGTGGCTGTACTGTGGCTTACGTCACAGGGGCACCTGGCGGTCCGGAGCTGGAAACAAATTCAGCTTTTCGGGTACGTTACCGGCCTGACGTGGGCAATTACTTTGGCGCTTGTCGATGGGTGGTCGGGCCTTACCAAAACCCTTGGTTCACCCGAGGAATATCTGGGTGACGTAAGTCGGGTGGGTGACGATCCGCTCGGATACATCAGACATTTCACGGCCGACGCGGCGTACCACTCGGTGGCCTCCCGCGGCCATCCCCCGGGTCCCGTTCTGTTTCTGTGGGCCCTCGAGCGAATCGGCGTCGGCAACCACATTTTCCTCGGATTCCTGATCACCGCGGTATCGGCCCTTACGATTCCACTGGTGTTGTCGGCGGTACGTGACTCGGTCGGCGAAGAGGCGGCCCGGCGGTACCTTCCGGTGCTCGTCCTCGCGCCGTACGCGATCTGGGTGGCCGTCAGCCTCGACGGCCTCGTCGCCGCGCTGGGCGCCGCCGCGATCGTCGCCGGCCTGCGCGCCAGTCGCCGGCGGGTCCGCGGCCGGCCGGCCATGGGCTGGGCCCTGCTCGCCGGCCTGCTGATCGGCCTCGCGGCCCTGTTCTCCTACTCAGCGCCCTGGCTGGGCCTGTCACTGGTCTGCGTGTACTTCGCGCGCCGACGAGCCTTCCTCAACGTCGCGAGCGGCGTCGGCGCCCTGCTGCCGATCCTCGGCGCCCAACTGCTCGGCTTCACCTGGGCCGACGGCCTCGTCGCCGCCGAGACCGACTACGCGAGCCGGATCGCGCCGTACCGCTCGGTGCTGTGGTGGAGCGCGATCAGCGTGGTCGTCCTGCTCCTCGCGACCGGCCCGGCGATCTACGCCAGCGCACGGAAGGTGCGCAACACGGCGGCGTGGCCGTTTCTGGTCGGCGCCGGTGCCGCGGTGGTCTTCTCGATCGCGGCCGGCCTCGCCCGGGGCGGCGTCGAGCACGCCTGGCTGCCGTTCTTCCCCTGGCTCACGGTCGCCGCGGTGGCTGCGGACAAGCCCGCCGGGGAGCTGCCGCCCACGCCGTTGTTGCTGGTCGGCGTGGGCGCCGTTCTCGCGGTCCTCATCGAGGCCACCCTGGTCACGCCATGGTGATCAGGCCAGCTCGACGAGCTCCAGCAGGTCGTCGCTCCAGGCGTCCTCGACGCCGTCGGGCAGCAGGATCGCCCGATCGGGCTTGAGGGCCGCCACGGCGCCCGGGTCGTGCGTGACGAGGACGATCGCCCCGGGATACCGCGCGATCGCGTCGAGCACCTGCTCCCGGCTCACCGGGTCGAGGTTGTTCGTCGGCTCGTCGAGCAGCAGCACGTTGGCGCCCGAGCAGACCAGGGTGGCCAGGGCCAGCCGGGTCTTCTCGCCGCCGGACAGCACGCCCGCGGGCTTGTCGACGTCGTCGCCGGTGAACAGGAACGCGCCGAGGATCTTGCGCAGGTCGGTGTCGGTCTGGTCCGGCGCCGCCGAGCGCATCAGCTCGAGGATCGTCCGGTCGACGTCGAGCTGCTCGTGCTCCTGTGCGTAGTACCCCATCTGCAGCCCATGGCCCGGGACGACCTCGCCGGTGTCCGGGGTGAGCTCGCCGGCGAGCATGCGCAGGAGCGTCGTCTTGCCGGCACCGTTGAGGCCGAGGATCGCCACACGGGAGCCGCGGTCGACGGCGACGTTGACGTCCATGAAGATCTCGAGCGATCCGTACGACTTGGAAAGCCCACGCGCCGTCAGCGGGGTCTTGCCGCAGGACTTCGGCTCGGGGAACCGCACCTTGGCGACCTTGTCGGCGACGCGGACCTCTTCGAGGCCGTCGAGCATGCGCTCGGCGCGGCGGGCCATGTTCTGCGCGGCGACGGTCTTGGTGGCCTTGGCCCGCATCTTGTCGGCCTGCGCCAGGAGGGCGCCGGCCTTCTTCTCGGCGTTGGCCCGCTCCCGCCGGCGGCGCTTCTCGTCCGTCTCGCGCTGCTGCTGATACAGCTTCCAGCCGACGTTGTAGAAGTCGATGGTGGCGCGGTTGGCGTCGAGATACCACACCTTGTTGACGATCGCGTCGAGCAGGTCGACGTCGTGGGAGATGACCACGAGACCGCCCTTGTGCTGGGACAGGAACCCGCGCAGCCAGGTGATCGAGTCGGCGTCGAGGTGGTTGGTCGGCTCGTCGAGCAGCAGGATGCCGCCGCCGGTGGCGCTCGCGTCGCGGAAGAGGATGCGGGCCAGCTCGATGCGGCGGCGCTGGCCGCCGGAGAGCGTGCCGATGGTCTGGGCGAGCACGCGGTCGGGCAGGCCGAGGTTGGCGCAGATGCGGGCGGCCTCGGACTCGGCCGCGTAACCCCCGAGGCCGGCGAAACGGTCCTCGAGCTGGCCGTAACGGCGGATGAGCCGCTCGTCGTCGCCGAGCTTCGCCTCCAGGGCCTTCATCTCGGCGTAGATCGTGTCGAGGCCACGGGCGGACAGCACCCGGTCGCGCGCGGTGACCTCCAGGTCACCCGTGCGCGGGTCCTGGGGCAGGTAACCGACGGGGCCCCGCCGCTCGACCTGGCCGGCGTGCGGGGTGCCCTCGCCGGCGAGCACCTTGAGGGTGGTGGTCTTGCCGGCGCCGTTGCGACCGACGAGGCCGATGCGGTCGCCGGGCTGCACGCGGAGGTTGATGTCGCTGAGAAGGATGCGCGCACCCGCACGCAGCTCAAGACCAGTGGTCGTGATCACGTAGGACTCACTCTCGGACAGAGGGGAAAATGGGCAGACTCCTGGTGTCGAACCGGGGGTCACTCCCTCTGCGTGATCACGGCGATATTCTACCGTCCGCCCCCGGTCCGGCCACCACACGATTACGTCACAAGATCATCGGGTACCGGTCGAGGCAGACGCCGGTCGATACACAACCCCGAGGTGTGCGATGGAGTTCAACGACGATGCCGATCTCGACACCAGCCAGGTCAACGACCGGCGGGGCTCGGGTGGCGGTGGGTTCGGCAGAGGCGGCGGCCTCGGCGGCATCCCCATCCCGATCGGCGGCGGCAAGGGCGGCCTGATCATCACCATCATCATCCTGGCCCTCGTCGTCTGCGGCGGTGGCGGGCTGTTCGGCAGCGGGCTGCTGGGCGGCGGTGACGACCAGGCCGACAACACCAACATCAACAAGCAGTGTGACAAGAGCAACCCGAACCGGTTCAAGAACGCCGAATGCCGCAACGTCCTCTACGTCAACTCGGCGCAGGCGTACTGGAAGAGCGAGCTTCCGGCGGCGTTCGGCAAGCAGTACGAGCAGGCGAACACCAACTTCTTCAGCGGCGCGGTGAACACCGGCTGCGGGCAGGCCGACTCCGGCGTCGGGCCGTTCTACTGCCCCGCGGACCGCCAGGTGTACATCGACCTCACCTTCTACAACGAGCTGTCCAACCGCTTCGGTGCGTCCGGCGAGTTCGCCGCACCGTACGTGATCGCCCACGAGTACGGTCACCACGTGCAGAACCTGCTCGGTACCAACGCGCGGGCCCAGCAGGGTGCCCAGCAGGGGGCCAAATCCGCGTCGGTGCGGCTGGAGCTGCAGGCCGACTGTTATGCCGGCACCTGGGCGAACCACGCGACGGAGACCAAGGACCCGCAGGGTGACGCCCTGTTCAAGTCGATCACCGAGTCCGACGTCGCCGAGGCGATCCAGGCCGCGGAGGCGATCGGCGACGACACCATCCAGAAGCGGTCCGGCGGCCGCGTGAACCCGGACGCGTTCACCCACGGCACGTCGGCGCAGCGCAAGAGGTGGTTCCTCCAGGGCTACAACACCGGGGACCCACGCCAGTGCGACACGTTCAACACGAGCAACCTGTGACGCTCCTGGAACACCTGCGGGAGGTCTACGCCGGCGCCGCCGACCCCGAGAAGGCGGCGCCGATGCGCGCCTACATGCGGGACCGCTTCGAGTTCCTCGGCATCACCAGCGCACCCCGCCGGGAGCTGACCCGGCAGGTGCTCAAGGGCCGGCCCGGACCGGCCGAAGGCGACCTCACCGAGGTCGCGCTCGCCTGCTGGGCGCTGCCGGAGCGCGAGTACCAGCACTTCGCCTGCGACTACCTGCGTCGGCACGCCGCCGTGCTCACCCCGGCCGCGCTCCCGGCGGTGCAGACGCTCATCACCACGAAGTCGTGGTGGGACACCGTCGACATCCTGGCGTCCAACGTCGTCGGGGTGATGGTCGCCGGCCATCCGGCGCTCGTGTCCACGATGGACGCCTGGGCTGCCGGGAGCGAGCTGTGGCTGGTCCGCACCGCGCTGCTGCACCAGCTGCGGTACAAGGAGCGGACGGACGCCGACCGGCTCTTCGGCTACTGCACGCGGTGGGCCGGTGAACGGGACTTCTTCATCCGCAAGGGCATCGGCTGGGCACTGCGCGAATACTCCCGGACCGACCCGGGGGCCGTGCGCGAGTTCGTCGCCGCGCACCCCGAGCTGAGTGCGCTGTCGGTCCGCGAGGCGACGAAGCACCTCTAGAGACGTCTCGGATTCGCGGACCTCCGGCAACGGCGTGCGCCACCGACCGGGGCCTCCGCAGATCCACGCACCGGCACTTCCACGATTCCAGGCGAAAACCAGTGGATCTGGTACTTCCGGTGCGCGAGACTCGCCGCCATGTCGAGCGTCAGGTGTCGTAGCTGTGTCGTCGCCCCCGCGGGGGAAGGCGCCCGCCGACAGCAGCGCTCCCTGACGGAGGCGAGCCGCAAGCAGCGGTCGTGACGCCCGGCCTCGGCGAGGTGGTGGCCTCGGGCCTCCTCGCCGGATACGGGGTCGCCATGCCGGTCGGCGCGATCGGCGCCCTGATCGCGGCCCTGGCCGCCCGCACCTCCTGGAAGGTCGGCGTCGCCGCCGCGCTGGGCGTGGCCACGGCCGACGGCCTGTTCGCGGTGGTGGCCGTCCTCGGTGGCGCCGCCCTGGCCGGGGTCATCGAGCCGATCTCCGGCCCGCTGCGCTGGACGGCCGCTGTGGTCCTGCTCGCGCTGGCCGCGAAGACGGCGACGGACGCCCTGCAACGGCGCGGCGTGGCCGCGACCGCCCGGAAGGAGGACGGCCGGATGAGCCGTCCCCTGGGTGCGTATTTCGCGCTGCTGGGCCTGACCATGCTCAACCCGGCGACGATCGTCTACTTCGGCGCGCTGGTCATGGGCCGCCGCGCCGACGACGGCCTCTCGGCATCGGCGGAAGCGGTCTGGGTGACGTCGGCGTTCGTGGCCTCGGCGAGCTGGCAGCTGCTGATCGCCGGCGGCGGCACGCTGCTCGGCAAGGTGCTGACCAGCCCGGCCGGCCGCCTCTGGACAGCCCTGTCGTCCAGCGCAGTGATAGCCGTGCTGGCAGTCCTCCTGGTGTTCCCGTAACGCGCCCGGCGATGCTGTGCATGATCGAGGGAAACTTCACGTCGCCAGGGCGACACGAAGTTTCCCTCGATCGTGCAGCGGGCGTCAGACGTTGAAGCCGAGCGCGCGGAGCTGGTCGCGGCCCTCGTCGGTGATCTTGTCCGGGCCCCACGGCGGGAGCCAGACCCAGTTGATGCGGATGTCGGAGACCAGGCCGCCGCCCGGGCCGGTGCACAGCGCCTGGCGGGCCTGGTCCTCGATGACGTCCGTCAGCGGGCAGGCCGCGGACGTGAGCGTCATGTCCAGCGTCGCGACGTTCTCCTCCTCGTCGACGTGGATGCCGTAAACGAGGCCCAGGTCGACGACGTTGATCCCGAGCTCGGGGTCGACGACGTCCTTCATCGCCTCTTCGATGTCGGCGAGCGCCGCAGTCATGGCTTCTCCTCAACAAATCCCGCCCGGCTGACCGCGTCCTTGTACGCCATCCACGGCAGGAGGGCGCACTTGACGCGCGCTGGGTACTTCGCGACGCCGGCGAACGCCACCGCGTCCTCCAACACTGTCTCATCCGGCTCGACCTGCCCACGCCCGCCCATGAGCTCGGCGAACGCCGTGTGCCGGTGCAGGGAGTCGGTCACCGTCGCGCCCTTGAGCAGGTCGTACAGCACACTCGCGGAGGCCTGGCTGATCGAGCAGCCCATCCCCTCGTACGAGATGTCCGACACCACGTCGCCCTTGAGCGCGACGCGGAGCGTGACCTCGTCGCCGCACGTCGGGTTGACGTGGTGCGCCTCCGCGTCGAACGGGTCGCGCAGCCCCCGGCCGTGCGGGTGCTTGTAGTGGTCCAGGATGATCTCCTGGTACAGCTGGTCGAGCTTCATCAGGCGAAGACCTTCCGCACCCGTTCGACACCCCGGACGAGCGCGTCGATCTCGTCGGTGGTCGTGTAGAGGTAGAACGACGCCCGCGTCGTCGCCGGCACGCCGAAGCGCACGCAGGTCGGCCGCGCGCAGTGGTGCCCGACGCGGACCTGCACGCCCTCGTCGTCGAGGATCTGCCCCACGTCGTGCGGGTGTACGCCCTCGACGGTGAAGGAGACGGTCGCGCCCCGGTCCACAGTGGACGTCGGGCCGATGATGCGCACCCCGGGCACCGACTGCAGGGCGTCCAGCGCGTAGGCGGTGACCGTCTTCTCGTACGCCTCGATGGCCGGCATGCCGACCGCGGTCAGGTAGTCGACGGCCGCGCCCAGGCCGACCGCCTGCGCGATCGGCGGGGTGCCGGCCTCGAACCGCGCCGGCGGCGGCATGAACGTCGTGCCGGTCATCGACACCGTCTCGATCATCGAGCCGCCGCCCAGGAACGGCGGCATCGCGTCGAGCAGCTCGAACTTGCCCCACAGCGCGCCGATGCCGGTCGGGCCGAGCATCTTGTGGCCGGTGAACGCGACGAAGTCGACGCCCAGCGCGGTCACGTCGACCGGCAGGTGCGGCACCGACTGCGAGCCGTCGAGCAGGACCAGCGCGCCGACCTGCCGGGCCTTGGCCACGATGACGTCGACCGGGTTGATCGTGCCGAGGATGTTGGAGTAGTGCACGAACGACACCAGCTTGGTGCGCTCGGTGATCAGCTCGTCGATCCGGGACAGGTCGAGACGGCCCTCGTCGGTCATGCCGAACCACTTGAGCGTCGCGCCGGTCCGCTGCGCGAGCAGCTGCCAGGGCACGATGTTCGAGTGGTGCTCCATCTCGGTCACGACGATCTCGTCGCCGGGCCCGAGCCGGAAGCGCGGGTCGTCGGAGACCGGCGTGAACGCGTGGGCGACCAGGTTGATCGCCTCGGTGGAGTTCTTGGTGAACACGATCTCGGCCGCCGCCGGGGCGCCGACGAACGCGGCGATCTTCTCGCGCGCTCCTTCGAACGCCTCGGTGGATTCGGTACCGAGGGTGTGGACCGACCTGGCCACGTTGGCGTTGTGCCGTTCGTAGTGCTCACGCACCGCGTCGATCACCTGGCGCGGCTTCTGCGAAGTGTTCCCGGAGTCCAGGTAGACCAGCGGGTTGCCGTTGATCTGCCGGTCGAGGATCGGGAAGTCCTTACGGATCGACTCCACATCGAGTGCGTTCATGTACCGGTTCCCCTATGCGACGGAGGCCGGATCCGCACCGGCCAGGTAGCGCTCGTAGCCCTGGGCCTCGAGCTCCTCGGCCAGTTCCGGGCCGCCTTCCTCGACGATCCGGCCGCTGACGAACACGTGGACGAAGTCGGGCTTGATGTAGCGGAGGATCCGCGTGTAGTGCGTGATCAGCAGCAGGCCGGTGTCGCCGTTCTCCCGGACCCGGTTGACGCCCTCGCTGACGATGCGCAGCGCGTCGATGTCGAGGCCCGAGTCGGTCTCGTCGAGCACCGCGATCTTCGGCTTGAGCAGCTCCAGCTGCATGATCTCGTGGCGCTTCTTCTCACCGCCGGAGAAGCCCTCGTTGACGTTGCGCTGCGCGAACGCCGGGTCCATCTGCAGCTTCTCCATGGCGCCGCGCAGCTCGCCGGCCCAGGTGCGCAGCTTCGGGGCCTGGCCGTCGATGGCGGTCTTGGCGGTGCGCAGGAAGTTGGCCACGGACACGCCGGGGACCTCGACCGGGTACTGCATGGCGAGGAACATCCCGGCGCGGGCGCGCTCGTCGACGGTCATGGCGAGGACGTCCTGGCCGTCGAGGGTGACGGAACCTCCGGTGACCTCGTAGCGGGGGTGGCCGGCGATGGAGTACGCGAGCGTCGACTTGCCCGAGCCGTTGGGGCCCATGATGGCGTGGGTCTCGCCCGCGCGTACGGTCAAATCCACCCCGGCCAGGATCGGCTTCAGCTCGCCGTCGGGCAGCTTGACCGAGACCTGCAGGTTGCGGATCGAAAGCTCGCTCACTTGGTAACTCCGTTGCTCGAGTTCAGCTCGATGTAGACGTCGCCGTCGCGGACTTCGACGGGGTAGACCGGGACCGGCTCGGTGGCCGGCAGGCCGGTGGGCTCGCCGGTGCGCAGGTCGAAGCGCGAGCCGTGCAACCAGCACTCGAGGGTGCAGCCCTCGACCTCACCCTCCGACAGCGGCACGGCGGCGTGCGAGCACTCGTCGTAGACGGCGTAGAAGTGGTCGTCGTCGGCGTGCACGAGCGCGATGTCGGTCCCGTCGACGGTGACCCGCACGGCCTCGCCCTTGGCCACGTCAGTGGCCGAACACACCCGGATCATCATGCACCGGCCGCTTCGAGTCGCGCCTCGATGGCCGCGCCCAGACGGTCACGCAGCTCCTCGACCGGGATCTTGTGCAGCAGCTCCGCGAAGAAGCCGCGCACGACCAGCTTGCGGGCCTGGTCGTCCGGGATGCCCCGGGACATCAGGTAGAACAGCTGCTCGTCGTCGAAGCGGCCGGTGGCGCTGGCGTGGCCGGCCCCGGCGACCTCGCCGGTCTCGATCTCCAGGTTGGGCACCGAGTCGGCGCGCGCCCCGTCGGTCAGGACCAGGTTGCGGTTGATCTCGTACGTGTCGGTGCCGGTCGCCTCGGTCCGGATGAGCACGTCGCCGACCCAGACCGTGTGCGCGTCGTCGCCCTGCAGCGCGCCGCGGTAGGCGACGTAGCTGCGGCAGTCCGGCACCGAGTGGTCGACGAGCAACCGGTGCTCCATGTGCTGGCCCGCGTCGGCGAAGTAGAGGCCGAACGCGTCGATCTCGCCGCCGCGGCCGGTGTAGTCGACGCTGGTGTACTGCCGGACCAGGTCGCCGCCGAGCGTCACCTGCACGTGGGTGACCCGGGCGTCGCGGCCCAGCCGGAAGCGGATGTGCTGCGCCTGCACCGCGTCGGCGGCCCAGTCGGTGACGGTGACCAGCGTCAGCTTGGCGGCGTCACCGACGACGACCTCGACGTTGTCGGCCAGCGTGACCGAGCCGACCTGCTCCAGCACGACGGTCGCCTCGGCGAGCTGCCCGACCTCCACCACGGTGTGGCCGTATGCGACCTCGGTCGTCGAGCCCACCAGCCGGATCACGGCCGGGGTCTCGACCACCGCGTCACGCGCGACGGAGACGACCAGGGCCTCGGTCGCCGAGCCGGCCGCAAGGGCGCTGATCCGGTCGAACGGGGTCAGCGCCGAGCCGACGCGCGGGTCGCCGCGGTCGACCGTGGACACGGTGACTCCGGCCGGCAGGTCGCCGGCCTCGGCCTTCGGCGCGGTCGCGCCGGGGCCGGCCGTCGCCGTCGCCAGGCCCCGCAGGCGCTTGAGCGGCGTGAACCGCCACTCCTCCTCGCGGCCGGTGAGCGCCGAAAAGTCGGCGACGTCGAACGAGCGGACCTGCTGGGCGCGGGTCTTCGGGGGGACAAGGACGGGGGCGCTCATCCGACAGCGCCCTCCATCTGCAGCTCGATGAGCCGGTTGAGCTCCAACGCATACTCCATGGGCAGTTCCTTGGCGATCGGCTCGATGAAGCCGCGCACGATCATCGCCATCGCCTCGTCCTCGGTGAGGCCGCGCGACATCAGGTAGAACAGCTGGTCGTCGCTGATCTTCGAGACCGTCGCCTCGTGCCCCATCGCCACGTCGTCCTCGCGGATGTCGACGTAGGGGTAGGTGTCCGAGCGGGAGACGGTGTCCACCAGCAGCGCGTCGCACTTGACCGTGGACTTCGAGTGGTGCGAGCCCTCGAGGACCTGGACGAGGCCGCGGTACGAGGTGCGGCCGCCGGCCCGGGCGATCGACTTCGACACGATCGTCGAGGAGGTGTGCGGCGCGGCGTGCACCATCTTGGCGCCCGCGTCCTGGTGCTGGCCCTCACCGGCCATGGCGACGCTCAGGACCTCGCCCTTGGCGTGCTCGCCGGTCATGTAGACGGCCGGGTACTTCATCGTGACCTTGGAACCGAGGTTGCCGTCGACCCACTCCATGGTGCCGCCCTCGTGACAGACGGCGCGCTTGGTGACCAGGTTGTAGACGTTGGTCGACCAGTTCTGGATGGTGGTGTACCGGCAGCGGGCGTTCTTCTTCACGATGATCTCGACGACCGCGGAGTGCAGCGAGTCGGACGAGTAGATCGGCGCGGTGCAGCCCTCGACGTAGTGCACGTAGGCGCCCTCGTCGACGATGATCAGCGTCCGCTCGAACTGGCCCATGTTCTCGGTGTTGATCCGGAAGTACGCCTGCAGCGGGATCTCCACGTGCACGCCCTTCGGCACGTAGATGAAGCTGCCGCCGGACCAGACCGACGTGTTGAGCGAGGCGAACTTGTTGTCGCCGACCGGGATGACGGTCGCGAAGTACTCCTTGAAGAGCTCCTCGTGCTCCTTGAGCGCGGTGTCGGTGTCCAGGAAGACGACGCCCTGCTCCTCGAGGTCCTCACGGATCTTGTGGTAGACGACCTCGGACTCGTACTGCGCGGCGACACCCGCGACCAGCCGCTGCTTCTCGGCCTCGGGGATGCCCAGCTTGTCGTAGGTGTTCTTGATGTCCTCGGGCAGCTCGTCCCAGCTGGCCGCCTGCTTCTCCGTCGACCGGACGAAGTACTTGATGTTGTCGAAGTCGATCTGCGACAGGTCCGCGCCCCAGGCGGGCATCGGCTTGCGGCCGAACAGCCGCAGCCCCTTGAGCCGCAGGTCGAGCATCCACTCAGGCTCGTTTTTCTTCGCGGAGATGTCGCGCACGACGTCCTCGTCGAGACCCCGGCGCGCCGAGGCCCCGGCGGTGTCGGAATCGGCCCAGCCGTACTCGTACCGGCCGAGGCCGGCAAGCTGATCGGCAGTCGTCATCTCACGTTCCTTTGCCTATCGGGACGGGCACCGGGATGCACCGGAGCCGGAATGTGGGTCGTGCAGACGCCATCGCCGTTGGCGATGGTCGCGAGTCGCTGGACGTGCGTGCCGACCAGGCGGGAGATCACCTGGGTCTCGGCCTCACACAGCTGCGAGAACTCGGCGGCGACGTGCGCCACCGGGCAGTGGTGCTGGCACAGTTGACCGCCGGTGGCGATCGTGGACGCGCCGGCCGCATAGCCCTCCGCGGTCAACGCCTTCGCCAGCGCCTCGGCGCGGGCGAGCGGGTCGTCGCCGGCCTCGGCCATGGCCGCGCGGCAACGCTCCTCCAGGCTCTCGACCTGGGCCGCGGCGAACGCGGCGACCGCCTCCTGACCGCCGTGGTCGGCGATCCAGTGCAGGGCCGCGGCGGCGAGCCCGTCGTAGGTGTGTGGCAGAGTCTCCCGGGCGGCGTCGGTCAGCGTGAACACGCGAGCCGGCCGGCCCCTGCCACGCCTGCCGCGGTCGGGCCGCTCACGGCACTCGACCAGGCCCTCGGCGAGCATCGCGTCGAGGTGACGGCGGACACCGGCGGGGCTCAGGCCGAGCGTGAGGCCCAGCTCCGTGGCGGTGGCGGAGCCCTGCTGGAGCAGCAGCTCGGTGACCCGGTCGCGGGTCCTGACGTCGATCATGGCGGACGGTGGGCACGCGTCGGCGACAGCAGGTTGTGTCACGTCGGCGTTTTTCACAACACCAACGTTACGTAAATCGCCGACCCCCGGCAAACCGCCGTCCGGGTGATCCAAAGCACGGAAGGTAACCCTAACCAAACCATCCCGCACCGCCCCCTGCGCCGATCTTGGAGTTGTGGCGCCTCGACACTCCCGGGATGTCGGGTTTGTCAGGGGCCACAACTCCAAGATCGGCGCGGCAGGAGCGAGGGGTGGCGCGAGGCAGCCCGCGCGCGGGGCGCGATATGTAGCCTCGCGTAGTATCGGCACGTGCTGCGCTTCCTGCTTCGGCTGCTCGACAGCAGGGCCACGCTGCGGCGGGCGGCCCTGGCCACCCTGGTCGCCAACATCGGCATCGTCGTCACAGGCGGTCTGGTGCGGCTCACCGGGTCCGGGCTGGGCTGCCCGACCTGGCCCCGCTGCACCGACGACTCCTATGTCACGACGCGTGAGATGGGCTTCCACGGCGTCATCGAGTTCGGCAACCGGACGCTGACCTTCCTGATCGGGTTCATCGCCGCCGTCGCGGTGCTCGCGGCCTGGCGGCAGCGGCACCAGGTGCCCGGGGTCTTCGCCGGCGCGGTCTGGGTGCTGCTGGGCATCGGCATGCAGGGGGTCATCGGCGGCATCACCGTCCACATGGCGCTCAACCCGTGGATCGTCGCGACGCACTTCCTGGCGTCCATGGTGCTGATCGCCATCGCGTACATCTTCTGGTACCGCACGAAGGAGATCCCGCCGAACTGGACGGCGCCCAAGGCGATCCGCACCGGTGGCGCGCTGATCACCGTGGTGAGCGCCGCCGTGCTGGTGCTCGGCACGATCGTGACCGGCAGCGGCCCGCACTCGGGTGACACGCGGGCCAGCCGCACCGGCTTCGACCCCGCGGCCATGTCACAGCTGCACGGCGACGCGGTGTTCGTGCTCGTCGGGCTGTCGGTGGCGATGTGGCTGGGCCTGCGCGCGCTGAGCGCCCCGCTGCGGGTAACCAGGGCGGCCGCCACGCTCGTGGTCGTCGAGCTCGCGCAGGGTGTGGTCGGCTTCGTGCAGTACTTCGCCGGTCTCCCCTGGCCGGTGGTCATCCTGCACATGCTCGGCGCCTGCCTGGTCTGGACCTCGACGCTGAGCCTGCTGCTGTCGCTCACCCCGCGCCGGGCCGGTCAGCGCTCCGAGGACCGCGACCACTCGCTCGCGAGCACCGCGTAGAACAGGTCGTCCGTCCACTCGCCCTTCCACCAGCTGGCCTGCACGCACAGCCCCTCACGGCGGAAGCCCAGCCGCTCGAGCAGCCGCGCGGAGCGCTCGTTACGCGCGTCGAGCGTGGCGTGCACCCGGTGCAAGCCCTCCTCCACCAGCAGGAAGTCGACGATCCGGCGGACCGCCTCGGTGGCGTAGCCGCGGCCCTGGTGCTCGGGGGCCAGCGTGAACCCCAGCTCCGCCTGCCGGCCGCCGTCGCCCCGGTTGACCCCGACGTCGCCGACCAGCTCGCCGGTGTCCCGGGCCTCCACGGCGTACTGGAACCAGCCCTCCCGCTCGGGATCGAGGTGTGCCACCTCGGCGACGAAGGCGATGGCGTCGCCGAGCGGGAACGGCGCGTCCCACGACTGGTAGCGGGCGACGTCCGGATCGGAGCGGTAGGCGGCGAGGGCGGGGGCGTCACCCGCGCGGAACCGGCGCAGGATGAGCCGGTCGGTCTCCAGCAACACGCGACCACTGTACGGCCGCCGCCGCGCACAGCAGCCCGACCGTTACCGAGGTGATGATCCGGACGCCGAGGACGTGCGGCCCGTGGTAGCCCAGCAGCCAGGTGGTGAGGAAGCCGGTCGCGGTGACCGCCGTGGCCACGCCCCAGAACAGCGGCGCACGCACGGCGACCGACGGCGCCGGGCCGTGCCAGTGGCGCAGCAGGTGACGGCGCCCGCAGTACCAGACGAACACGGGCATCAGCACGAGTGACGAAGCGTCGCTGACCAGGCGGACCTGCCACCAGGCGGCGACCGGGCCGGGGTGGGTCACCAGGTCCCAGAGCAGGTGGCTGGCCACCCCGAGCAGCGCCGACAGCACGGTGACCCACCAGGCGTGACGGACCCGGCCGAGGACGCCGTACTCACGCAGGAAGCCGGGCAGGTGCGCGGCCACCGTCGGCGCACCCCGGCGGATCAGCCAGGCGGTGAACAGCGCCGCCGGCAGGCTCCACCAGAGCGAACCGAGCAGTGTGTGGCTGCGGATCGTGACGCCGATGCCGGCGAAGGCGTAGGCGGTGTCGGGCGCGCAGGCGCCGGCCGCCAGGGCGACCCCGTCGAACCAGCGGGGCCGCCACACCTTCAGCGGTAGTACGGCGAGCGGATGTGTCGGCAGTGTCGAAGGCACGGACCTGATGCTGCCTACCGTGACCCGGCAAGCGGCCGTCCTGCACCGGATCCGCACAACACCTTCACCCTCTGCCGGTCATGCTCTGCCGGTCATGCTCTGCCGGTCACGCAGAACTCGTTGCCGTGCGGGTCGTGGAGCACCACCCAGCCGGTGCCGTCCGGCCGGCGATGGTCGGCGGCGAGCGTGGCGCCGAGCCCCAGGAGCCGCTCCACCTCGGCGTCGCGGCCGCCCTCGGCGGGCCGGAGGCACACGTGCACCCGGTTCTTGACCACCTTGGGCTCGGGGACCGCCTGGAAGTAGAGGCACGGCCCGCCGGGCGGCTCGATGACGACCTCCTCGTCACCGGGCGCGCACTCGGGGTGGACCGGGTGGCCGACCACGCCGCTCCAGAACTCGGCGAGCGCATACGGGTCGGGGCTGTCGAACGCGACATTGCGGATGAACGATGTCATGCCACGTACCGTACGGCCGTGAGCTACACCCCGGACCGGGACGAGGCCGCCGCCCGGACCGGCTGGGCACCGTGGCGACCTGTTCTCACTCGAAGCTCGCAGTGTGCAACTCGTCAGGCGAAAAAGGAAATCCCCCTGACCTTGATTTCATTGCCAGGTTGTAAATTCATCTGCACTCCCTAGGGCGACCGATCTACCGTGTGCAACTCTTCTGCAATGGAGCAGACGGAACCGCTCATCATGCAGATCTACTGTCGCCTGGAGGTTGCGGTCACCGACCCCGAGGTGATCGGAAAGCTGGCCGGTCAGCAGCTCCGCGAGGCCGAGATCGACTGGTCACGGCGGGAGGAGGACCTCGAAGAGGCGGCCCACCAGCTCGAATCAGATCTGACCCAGGCATTGTCCTGTGTCATTGAACACGACCGGATGATCGAGCACCTGCCGGGCGTGGAGTCACGCGGCGGCCTGGTGTTCACGGCATTCGGCAAACCGGACGACCGTTTCCGCCCGGGCTTCACGGACTTCCTGTAAGCCCACGCAGTTCCCCGCGAGGGTCGTCGCCGCGGCCTCCAACTCCACCACGTAGCGCAGCTGGGACCGTTGCAGCTCCCCGGCGAACGGGTCGACGTCGGGGGCCGGGTGCAGTGCTGCACCCGGCGCAGGCAGGTCTCGCTGCAGGCGTCCAGCCCGTCCTCGCTGCCGGTGACGCAGTACCGCTCCAGCGCCGCCGCGAGGATCCGCACGTCGTTGACCGCCAGGTTGAGGCCCTTGGCGCCGGCCGGCGGCACGATGTGCTCCGCGTCGCCGGCCAGGAACAGCCGGCCGTGCCGCATCGGCGCGGCGACGAAGCTACGCATGGCCGCGGACCCGCAGGGCCAGCAGACCGGCAGACCGGCGGGCGCCACCGACCGCAGACAAGCAGACCGGCAGACCGGAGGGCGCCCCCGACCGCAGACAAGCAGACCGGCGGACCGGCGGACCGGCGGACCGGCGGACCGGCGGACCGGCGAGCACCATAAGTCGGTCGGCCACCCACGCTGGCCGGCTGTCGGGCCGGTCCGATCGGCATCGCTCCCAACATCTGGAAACACTTCGACTAGCATCGATGAGTTCGTCGCCAAGTTTCATGATCCTGAAGACTTGGTGCTGCGTGGACAGCACCAAGCCTTCGGGATCATGGACAACCTGCCACATGTACGACTGTCGATGCACCAAGATGCCCGAAATGTCCCCACCAGCTGGGCCGGCTCCCCGAAACGACCGGCAGCTCGCGCCCAGGTCGAACCAACCCGTCCGGCCGACAGCCCCGAAACGTGAGCCCGTCAGAGGACCCTCGTCACCGACTCCTCCGCGACGCGCCCGTCCAGCAGCGAGCGGTCCAGATTGGCGCACAGCACCACCGTCGCACCCGTGGACAGCGGAGCCAGCAGCCACTTCACCGGGTGCTCGTGCTCGGCCGCGTCGATCAGGAGCCGGTCACCCGGACGGAGGCCGATCTCCGACGCCAGGGCCTGCGCCAGGCTGCCCCACTCACCGTACGTCGTGCCGTCCACGCTTGCGGCATCCGTCCGGCGGACCCGCGCATACGGCGGAAGGGACGACGAATGCTCGAGCAGCGCCGGCTCCAGCGAGCGATAGCCCTCCGCCTCGCCCAGGACGAACCGGTGCGTGGCCTCCGGGATCTCCTCCAGCCACGAGCCGACCCGCTCCTGCGCCACGAAACTGACGTCGAACGGGCCGCCCGCGCCGAGGCCCACCGGCGGCAGGCCGGCCGTCGCCCATAGCTGGAACGACACCTCCACGCCGATCGACCAGGCGCCCAGCAGCGCCGCGGCGGTGAGCCAGTGCGGCGGCAGGAGCACCGCCGCGCGGGAACCGGCGCCGAGGCCGCAGCTCTCGTGCAGCAGGCCGGCGGCGCGGGCGGCCCAGCCGCCGAGGTCGGTGGCGGACAGTTCGGTGCGTTCACCGGTCCTGTCGTCGTAATACGTCAGCAGCGGCGGCTCGACCACCGCCGGGGCGGCGGTGCCGTGCGGTGCGGGAAGCCAGACCATCCTGCGAGCCTAAAGGTATCGGCATGATCACCGCCGCCGGCTGAGCCCGGGGGCAGGGCTAGAGCATGCGGACGGACTCGCTGCGGGCCACCTCGGGCGCGATCGGCGGCAGCGTCTCGTACTTCTTCAGCAGCGCGTGCAGCACGAAGACGTACGGCACCTGGGAGGACAGGCCGGTCACCGTGGCCGACACCCGCGTGCAGCCCTTGCCGGGCGGCACCGACTGCCAGGTCCAGGCGGGCTGCGGGCCCCGGTAGAGGTCCTGCGACACGGCCGTCAGCTGGTACTCGGTGATGGCCGGGTCGCCGATGTTCCACCAGGTCACCGTCGCCGACGTGGTGCCCGGCGTCACGTCGAGGCCGTTGATGACGCCCTGGCGGACCATGCCGGTGCACTCGGTGGGGCTGAGGCTCGGCGCCGGGCGGGCCGGGGTGACGGTCGAGAACGGTGAGATGGACGCGATCGGGCCGCGGACCGGCGGGCCGGTCGTGATGCCGGCGGACGGGTCGACGGTGTCGCCCCTGGAGTACACCGTCTTCTGCGGCAGGTCGAGCACCTTGCCGGTGCCGGTGCTTCCGGACGACCCCGAGGAGCCCGAGGAGCCGCCGACACCGGGCAGCACTCCGCAGCCGGCGACCCCGGCCAGCATCGCGGCCGCGATCACGAAGGCCGTGCCGATGCGCCGCTTCACGCTCCGTTCATCGGCACGGCCCGCGTCTTCCTGAGGATCAGGTGGCCTCGATGGCCCCGGTGCCGACGAGCAGCAGGACGATCGTGCCGAGGATCACGCGGTACCAGATGAAGACGGTGTACGTGTGCCGCGCGACGAACTTCAGCAGCCAGGCGACCGCCAGGTAGCCGACGACACCGCTGACCACCGTCGCGGTGATGGTGGCCGGCCAGCCGACACCGGTGCTGATGTTGTCGTACTCGTCGGCGACCTGGAGCACGGTGGCCGCCAGGAGGGCCGGGATGGACAGGAAGAACGACAGCCGGGTCACCGTGACACGGTCGAAGTCCCGCAGCAGGCCGGCGGACATCGTGGCGCCCGACCGGGAGACGCCGGGGATCAGGGCGAGCGCCTGCGCGGTACCGATGATCAACGTGTCTTTCCAGGTGACGTCCTGCTCGTGGCGCTGCTGGGTGGCGGCGCGGTCGGCGAACCACATGACGCCGGACCAGAGGATGAGTGCGCTGCCGACGAACCAGAGGCTGCGCAGCGTGGTCTCGATCTGGTCCTTGAAGAGCAGGCCGACGACCGCGATCGGGATGGAGCCGATGATCACCATCCAGCCGAACCGGTAGTCCCGGTCGCGGCGCGCCTTGCTGAACAGGCCGCGCAGGAACGCGGGCACGATCCGGGCGATGTCCCGGCGCAGGTAGATCGTGGTGGCGAGGACGGCGCCGCTCTGGATGATCGCGGTGAACGCGGTCACGTCGGGGTCGTCGATCCGGTAGCCGAGGAGCTTCTCGAGGATCGTCAGGTGGCCGGTGCTGGAGATCGGCAGGAACTCGGTGAGCCCCTCGACGGCGCCGAGCAGGATCGCTTCGAAGATGTTCACGACAGGCGCCGTCCGATCGCCGCGACGAGCCGGTCGAGTGCGCCGTCGGCGGTGCCGAGGAACAGCGACGGCTCGGTCAGCTCGACCTCGATGACCACCGGGTCGCCACCGGGCGCCGGCAGGAGGTCGATCCGGGCGTACAGCAACTCGCGGGCCGGCACCGGCAGCGTCTCGAGCACACGTGCGCCGAGCGCGAGTTCTGCCGCCGAGGGGGTCCGCGGCGTGATCTCCTCGACTTGGTACAGCCCTTCGACGCCCTCGTCTGGCCCGGTGAGGATGGCGCCCTTGCGGATGGCGTGGCTGAACTCGCCGTCGAAGTAGAGCAGTGCCGTCTCCCCGGCGGTGTCGATGTCGGCGAGGTAGGGCTGAACCATCACGGTCCGACCGGACCGCTGGAGCCGCGCTACGTGCTCGGCCGCGAGCTGCCCCTGGGTCGCCAGGTCGTAGCGACCGGTGTCGACGCTGCCCGCGCTGACGGCGGGCTTGACCACGATCTCGCCGTCAGCGCCGGGCTTCCAGGCGTCGCCGGGCTCGACCCACGTGGTCGGCACGATAGGGATGCCCTTGTCCGCCAGCTCACGCAGGTAGCGCTTGTCGGTGTTCCAGGCGATGACGTCACCGGGGTTGGCCAGGCGTGGCACCCGGTCGACCCAGGCGACGAACTCGTCGCGTCGCTTGGCGTAGTCCCACGTGCTGCGGACGACGGCCAGGTCGAAGGCGGACCAGTCGACCTGCGTGTCCCACACGACCGGCTCCGCAGCGACGCCACGGGCGGCCAGCGCGGGGATCAGCGGCTGGTCGTCGGGGTCGAGGTCGGGCAGTTCGCCGCAGGTAACGAGAGCGACCCGGGCGGCGGCCCGGGTCGCGGAGGTGTTGGAAAGATCGGCGCGCACTGAGCGAGGATACGCACCCTAGCGGGAGAGGGTTCGCCGCCCCATCGAGCGCCAGAGGTCGTTGCTCGGCCGCATCTGCTCGAGGAGCTCGCGCTCCCAGGCGTTTTCGATCTTGACCCCGGCTTGCGCGCAGGCGGAGCGCGCGATGTCCGTGCCCTCGGCGAACTGGTCGCCCCAGACGCCGTCCTCCCCGACGAGCACGATGCGGGCACCGCGCCGGCCGACGTACTCGATGACCGCCTTGGCGCCGCCGTGGTCCTCCGCGAAGGACTTGATGCCGGTGATCAGGCTGCCCGGCACCGGGCGGCTCAGGGTCATCGTCGTATCGGAACCATCTGCCATGACGGCCACGATAAAGGGGCGGGAGCACACCTGTGGGTGATCCGCGGGCGGGTTGTGATCGTGGTTACGGACGGGTTTAGCCTGGCCGCGATGCGTTTCGCCCGGTGATGTCCCGCTAAATCGGGATAATCGACGCGCCCGTGCCATGCGTTCGGCGAGAGATGTCTCACGTCCGGTGACACGGAACGAATGTGCCAAAAAATTCGGGCGTTTCCGGCTTAACTTTCGCTTAGGACAGTATTTCCGGCGGCTTTACCGGCCTCGTCAGAGGCCCCTTCCGGGGCCCTTCACAGGCCCCGGATCAGGCTCGGGTCACTGGATGAGCGCGTCGACCGCGATCGCCACGAACAGCAGCGTCAGGTACGTCGTGGACCAGTGGAACAGCCGCATCGGCTTGAGCGCCTCGCCCCGCCGGGCCCGGCCGTGCAGCTTGTGCGCCTCGCGCAGCAGCAGCACGCCGACGGACACGGCGACAACGCCGTAGACGGGGGTCATGCCGAACGGCCACAGCGCCACCGAGGCGAGCACGGTGAGCCAGCTGTAGACGACGGTCTCCACGCCGACCCGGCGCATGCTCGCCACGACCGGCAGCATCGGGATGCCGGCGCGGGCGTAGTCGTCCTTGAACTTGATGGCCAGGGCGTAGAAGTGCGGCGGCTGCCAGAGGAAGACCACGGCGAACATGACCCAGGCCGGCCAGGACAGCCCGCCGGTGACCGCGGCCCAGCCGATCAGCACCGGCGCCGCGCCGCAGGCGCCGCCCCACACGGTGTTGGCGGGCGTCGTGCGCTTGAGCCACATCGTGTAGACGAGGTCGTAGTAGGCGATCGCGCCGACCGTCAGCAGCGTGGCGAGCGTGTTGGTGAACACCGCCATCAGCACGGTGGACAGCGCGGCCAGTGTGAGGCCGAACACGAGCGCGGCGCGCGGCGACACGGTGTGCGTCGCCAGGGGCCGGCGCGACGTGCGCTTCATCACCTGGTCGATGTCGCGGTCGATGTAGCAGTTCAGCGCGTTGGCGGCGCCGGCCGCGAGCGTGCCGCCGACGAGGACGACCAGGATCAGCCACAGCGACGGCAGGCCCTGCTCGGCCAGCAGCATCGCCGGGACGGTGGTGACGAGCAGCAGCTCGATGATGCGCGGCTTGGTGAGCGAGACATACGCCTTCACGACCGCGGAGAGACTTGCGCGCCGACCGGCCGCCTTCGCCTGCTGTGCCCTGGCCAGGGCCGCTGCCGACGTGGGACGGACCGCCTCGGACGCGCCCTGGGGGACCGAAGCACGGTCGACGAGCTGCGTCACGCTGGATAGCCACCTTCCGGCGTGTGACAAAGGAATCCTGGCGAGGTACCTGACCGAGATCGGCAGGCTCTCGCATCCTAGAACAGCAAGTGTGCAGGCCAGACCTTGACCCCCGGCTGAGCACCGGCGAAGCACCGGCGGCGACCGGCCCCGCCCCGGCCCGCCGGGTGGCCGATCGATTTCGCGCACAGCAGAACCGATCAAGGTTCGTACCGGCTTCGGGGGATCCGTGCAGACGTGCGCCACTGCTGGCCCGGGTGGCCATCGACTACCGTTGCCGCAGGCAGAGTCGCCGATGTCCGAAACATGGTCGACCGCGCGTGGCAGTACCCGATCGTGGGTAGGGTCGTCCTGATAACCCTTCGAGGAAATACGCAACCTCGCCGTTCGACAGGAGCAGCACCGTCGTGAGCGTAGAAGAGGTCAAGGGTCCCGAGCTTTCCTGGTCCGATGTCGACCGGCGGGCGGTTGACACGGTTCGGGTTCTGGCGATGGACGCCGTCGAGAAGTCGAACAACGGCCATCCGGGAACGGCGATGAGCCTGGCCCCGGCGGCGTACCTGTTGTTCCAGAAGGTCATGAGGCACGACCCCACCGATCCGGACTGGATCGGCCGCGATCGGTTCGTGCTCTCCGCCGGCCACTCGAGCCTGACGCTGTACATCCAGCTCTACCTCGCCGGCTATGGCCTGAGCCTCGACGACCTGCGGTCGCTGCGCCAGTGGGGCTCGCTCACCCCCGGTCACCCGGAGCACGGCCACACGGCGGGTGTCGAGACCACGACCGGGCCGCTCGGCCAGGGCATCGGCAACGCGGTGGGCATGGCGATGGCCGCCCGCCGGGAGCGCGGCCTCTTCGACCCGGAGCCGTCGTTCGGCGAGAGCCCCTTCGACCACTACGTCTACGTGATCTGCTCCGACGGCGACATCGAAGAGGGCATCAGCCACGAGGTCAGCGCGCTCGCCGGCCACCAGAAGCTGGGCAACCTCGTCGTCATCTACGACGACAACGAGATCTCGATCGAGGACGACACCCGGGTCGCCAAGAGTGAGGACGTGGCGGCGCGCTACGAGGCCTACGGCTTCCACGTGCAGACCGTCGACTGGCGCAAGGGCCACGACGCCGGCGACGGTGTCTACCGCGAGGACGTCGAGGCGCTGCACGCGGCGCTGCTGGCCGCCAGGGCCGAGACGTCCCGCCCGTCGTTCATCGCGCTGCGCACGATCATCGGCTGGCCCGCCCCGAAGAAGCAGAACACCGGCAAGATCCACGGCTCGGCCCTCGGCGCCGAGGAGGTCGCGGCCACCAAGCAGGTCCTCGGCTTCGACCCGCAGAAGTCGTTCGAGGTCGCCGACGAGGTCCTCACGCACACCCGCGCCGCCATCGAGCGCGGTCGCACCGTGCGCGATGAGTGGGAGAAGAAGTACCAGGCCTGGCGGCAGAACAACGCCGACCGCGTCGCGCTGCTGGACCGGCTCTACTCCGGGCAGCTGCCGGCCGGCTGGGAGAAGGCGCTGCCGGAGTTCCCGCCGAGCGAGAAGGGCATCGCGACCCGCAAGGCGTCCGGCGACACCCTCACCGCGCTCGCGCCGGTCCTGCCGGAGCTGTGGGGCGGCTCGGCCGACCTGGCGGAGAGCAACAACACGACGATGGAGGGCGAGCCTTCCTTCCTGCCGTCCGAGCACGCCACGAAGACGTTCCCCGGCAATGAGTACGGTCGGACGCTGCACTTCGGCATCCGCGAGCACGGCATGGGCGCGATCCTCAACGGCATCAAGCTGCACGGGCCGACCCGGCCCTACGGCGGCACGTTCCTGGTTTTCTCCGACTACATGCGCCCGTCGGTGCGGCTCGCCGCACTGATGAAGCTGCCCGTCGTCTACGTGTGGACGCACGACTCGATCGGCCTCGGCGAGGACGGCCCGACCCACCAGCCGATCGAGCACCTGTCGGCCCTGCGCGCGATCCCCGGCCTCGCCGTGGTCCGGCCCGCCGACGCCAACGAGACGGCGCAGGCGTGGAAGGCGGCGCTGGAGCGGCGGGACCAGCCGGTGGCACTGGCGCTGACCCGGCAGAACCTGCCGGTCCTCGACCGCACGGAGTTCGCCTCGGCGGACAACGTCAGCAAGGGCGGCTACATCCTCAAGGACGCGTCCAACGGACAGCCTCAGGTGATCATCGTGGCCACCGGCTCCGAGGTTCAGCTGGCCATCGGGGCGCAGAAGAAGCTCGAGGAGGAGGGCCGGCCGACGCGCGTGGTCTCCATGCCGTGCGTGGAGTGGTTCTTCGAGCAGGACCTGGCGTACCGCCAGCATGTGCTGCCGACCGGCTGCAGGGTGGCCAAGGTCAGCGTCGAGGCCGGGATCGCGATGTCCTGGCAGTGGTACCTCGGCGAATGCGGTGAGGCGGTCAGCATCGAGCACTACGGCGCCAGCGCCCCCCACACGGTGCTGTTCGAGCAGTTCGGGTTCACGGTCGACAACGTGGTCGCGGCTGCCCACGCATCGCTCGTCAAGGTCGGCGAGATCACCGGCAGCACGACGGGCAACTAGGAAACCATAGGAGACAGCGATGACTACCGATCGGCTGGCCGAACTCGCCCGCGCCGGCGTGGCGATCTGGCTCGACGACCTCTCCCGGCAGCGGCTGACCAGCGGAAACCTCGACCAGCTGCGGCGCGAGCAGCACGTCATGGGCGTCACCAGCAACCCCACCATCTTCGCCAAGGCCCTGTCCGCGGCCGAGGACTACGCAACAGACGTCAAGGAGCTGGCACTACGCGACTGTGACGTTCGCGAGGCGTCGCGCTTCCTGATGACCTACGACGTCCGCTGGGCGTGCGACGTCATGAAGCCCGCGGTCGAGGCGACCAGGGGCCTCGACGGCCGGGTCTCGATCGAGGTCGACCCCACCCTGGCCAACGACACCGAGCGCACCGTCGCGGAGGCCAAGGCCCTGTGGTGGCTCGTCGACCGGGGGAACCTGTTCATCAAGATCCCCGCCACCCAGGAGGGCCTGCCGGCGATCACCGCCGTGCTCGCCGAGGGCATCAGCGTCAACGTCACGCTGATCTTCTCCCTGGAGCGGTACGAGGCCGTGATGAACGCGTTCTTCGCCGGCCTGGAGCAGGCCAAGGCCAACGGGCACGACCTGTCCAAGATCGAGTCGGTCGCGTCGTTCTTCGTGTCTCGCGTGGACACCGAGTACGACAAGCGGCTCGACAAGATCGGCACCCCCGAGGCGAAGGCGCTCAAGGGCAAGGCGGCGATCGCCAACGCGAAGCTGGCCTACAAGCGCTACGAGGAGCTGTTCTCCAGCGAGCGCTGGCAGACCCTCGCAAACGCGGGCGCCAAGCCGCAGCGCCCGCTGTGGGCGTCGACCTCGACGAAGAACCCGGAGTACCGGGACGTGATCTACGTCGAGGAGCTCGTCGCGCCCGGCACCGTCAACACCATGCCGGAGTCGGTGATCCACGCGTTCGCCGACCACGGTGAGGTGCGGCCCGACGCGATCACCGGCTCCTACGCGGAGGCACAGCAGGTGATGGACGCGCTCGCCGCGGTCGGCATCGACTACGACGACGTCGTGGAGGTGCTCGAGCGGGAGGGCGTCGAGAAGTTCACTGCCAGCGGAAAGGAAATGCAGGAGACGGTGCGCACCGCCCTGGAAGCGGCTGCGAAGTAACCGTTCACCGCATCAGAATTGAACTGTTACCGAGGAGGTGCGGGTGTCTGATCTGCTCGACGACGTGGTGGCCGCGGCCGGACTGACGGTGTTCGGTGCTGCCTCCGTCCCGGGGTCGATCGACGCCCGCACCCGCCTCGACCCGGCCGTTCTCCCCCTGGCTCGCTCCGACGATCACGACCTGGTCGCGCGGATCGCCGCCCTGCGCGCCGAGTTCCTCTCCCGCGGCCTCGACCACGTGGTGCTCTGCGGCATGGGCGAGTCGTCACTGGCCGCCGAGGTGATCGGCCGCACGCTCGGGGTCGAGCTCACCGTGCTGGACAGCAGCGACCCGCACCAGGTCCGAGCAGCGCTCGACGACCGGCTCGGCCGGAGCGTGGTGGTGGTGGCCAGCCGGTCCGGCTCGACGGTGGAGACCGACAGCCACCGCCGGGCCTACCAGCAAGCCTTCGAAGACGCCGGCCTGCAGGACGTGGGCCGGCGCTTCGTCTTCGTGACCGAGCCCGGCTCGCCGCTGGCCACGACGGCCCGCGAGATGGGCGCGCACCTGTTCCTCGCCTCGTCCGCGCACTCGGCGTTCTCCGCGTTCGGGCTGGTGCCCAGCGGCCTGGCCGGCGTGCGCGTCGACACGCTGCTCGACGAGGCGTTCCCGCGGCCCGCGCCGCACTTCGCGGCCGGCTTCTCGATCGCGCCTCCGGCGCCGGAGCCGTCCGCCACCGACTTCGCCGACCCGGCGCTCATGCTGGGTGCCGCGCTGGCCGCCGGCGCGCTCGCCGGCCGGGACAAACTGGCGCTCGCCTCCGACGGCACCGGCCTCGACGGGCTCTCCGACTGGATCGAGCACCTCGTGGCCTCCTCCACCGCGGGATCGGGCCGCGGCCTGCTGCCGGTCGTGCTGGAGAACCCGTCGTCGTGGGGGCACGAGGGCCCCGACGTGCTCAGCGTGACCACCGGCGGCGCACTCGCCGCGGGAGTGATGCCCGGCGGCGGCACCGCACCCGACCTGGCCGTCAACGGCCCGCTCGGCGCCCAGTTCGTGGTGTGGGAGCGCGCGGCGGCGATCGCCGGGCGCCTCCTGGGCGCCGACCCGTCCACGCGTCCCGACTCGGAGCCGACCCGCCTGGTCCTCGACGCCGGCCTCCCCCACGAGACGCCGACGTTCGTCGACGGTGTCGTGGAGGTCTACGGCAACACGTCGGCGACGACCCTCGTCGCGGCGGTCGACGAACTGGCCCGCGGCGTCCCGCCGTTCGGATACCTGGCGGCGACCGCCTACCTGGACCGGGTCGGTGACGCGGCCGCGGCCGGAGTGCGGGACGCGCTCGCGGCCCGGGTGGCGCGCGCCGTCACCTTCGGCTGGGGACCGAGGTATCTGCACTCGACCGGGCGGCTGCACAAGGGCGGCCCGGCGACCGGATCGTTCCTGCAGATCACCGGTGCGGTGACCGACGACCTCCAGGTGCCCGGCCGGCCGTACACGTTCGGCGAGCTGCAGGCCGCCCAGGCGGCCGGGGACCGGCAGGCGTTGCTGGCCGGCGGCCGTCCCGTCCTGCGCCTGCACCTGATCGACCGAGCAACCGGTATCGAACAACTGTTGGCCGCCCTCGGAGGGTGAGACTGATGACCAATCCGCTGCGGGACCCGCAGGACCGGCGACTGCCTCGGATTCCCGAGCCGTGCGCGCTGGTCATCTTCGGCGTCACCGGTGACCTTGCCCGGAAGAAGCTCATCCCGGCGGTCTACGACCTGGCCAACCGGGGCCTGCTACCGCCCAGTTTCGCCGTGCTCGGCTTCGCCCGGCGCGACTGGGGCGACGGCGACTTCGAGGAACTGGCCCGCAAGGCCGCCCAATCCGGCGCCCGCACCACCTGGCGCGAAGAGGTCTGGTCGCGGCTGGCCGCGAACATCAAGTTCGTCGGCGGCTCGTTCGAGGACGACGCGGCCTTCGACCACCTCGCGCAGTCGCTCGACGACCTGCACGAGGAGGCCGGGATCCCGGGCAACGCCGCGTTCTACCTGTCGATCCCGCCGTCGGCGTTCCCGGTGGTGCTCAAGCAGCTCGAGCGCACCGGCATGTCGGACAACGCGAAGTCCGGCGGCTGGCGCCGGGTGGTGGTGGAGAAGCCGTTCGGCTACGACCTCGCCTCCGCCCGCCAGCTCAACGACCTGGTCGACGACGCGTTCACCGCGCAGGACGTATTCCGCATCGACCACTACCTCGGCAAGGAGACGGTCCAGAACATCCTGGCCCTGCGCTTCGCCAACAACCTGTTCGAGCCGGTGTGGAACTCCAACTACGTCGACCACGTGCAGATCACCATGGCGGAGGACGTCGGCATCGGCACGCGCGCCGGGTTCTACGACACGGTGGGGACGGCACGTGACGTACTGCAGAATCACCTGCTGCAGTTGCTCGCCCTCGTGGCGATGGAAGAGCCGATCGCGTTCGACGCCAACGCCATCCGCACCGAGAAGCTGAAGGTGCTCAACGCGATCACGGTGCCGACCGACGTCTTCGCGCACACGGTCCGCGGGCAGTACCTCACCGGCTGGGTAGCCGGCGAGCGTGTCCCCGGCTACCTGGAGGAGAAGGACGTCCCGCCGGACTCCAAGACGGAGACCTACGTGGCGGTGCGGCTCGGCATCCAGAACCGCCGCTGGGCCGGGGTGCCGTTCTACATCCGGGCCGGCAAGCGCCTCCCCCGGCGGGTCACCGAGCTCGCCGTGTCGTTCAAGAAGGCACCGCACCTGCCGTTCCACCCGGCCGACGTCGAGATGCTCGGCAACAACCAGCTCGTGATCCGGGTCCAGCCCGACGAGGGCGTGATGCTCAAGTTCGGCTCCAAGGTGCCCGGCACGACGATGGAGGTCCGCGACATCGCGATGGACTTCCAGTACGGCGAGGCGTTCACCGACGCGAGCCCCGAGGCGTACGAGCGGCTGATCCTCGACGTGCTCGTCGGCGACAAGACGCTGTTCCCGGACTCGGCCGAGGTCGAGGCAAGCTGGAACGTGGTGGATCCGCTGGAGGCGGCGTGGGCGGGTTCGACGCCCGAACCGTACCGGGCGGGCGAATGGGGTCCGCGGGCCGCGGACGAGATGCTGGCCCGCGAGGGCCGCGCCTGGCGCCGGGCTTAAGAGGGGTTGCGTTTCATGATCGGACTTTGGGACACCACCGGCATCGAGGTCGTCAAGGCGCTCGCCAACGAGCGGCGCAGCGCCGGCGGGCTGACCAGCGGCCTGGCGCTGACGCTGATCGCCGTCGTCGACGAGCGCCAGGTACGGGAAGCGGAGGCCGCCGCCACCATCGCCGCCGCCCAGCACCCGTGCCGGCTGCTCATCATCGTGCGCGCCGACGTCACCCAGCAGCGCTCCCGGCTCGACGCCGAGATCGTCGTCGGCGGGCGGCTCGGCCCGTGCGAGGCGGTCGTGATGCGCATGCAGGGCCGGCTGGCGCTGCACGCCGAGTCGGTGGTCATGCCGCTGCTCGCCCCGGACGTGCCGGTGGTGACCTGGTGGCAGTGCGCCCCGCCGGAGCGGATCGCCTACGACCCGCTGGGCGTGGTCGCCGACCGCCGCATCACCGACGTCGCGCAGGCCACGGACCCGGTCGCGGCGCTACGGGTCCGCGCCGACGACTACGTGCCCGGCGACACCGACCTGGCCTGGTCGCGAATCACCCCGTGGCGCACCCTGCTGGCCGGTGCTTTCGACGCCAACCCGACAGGAGTGCGGGCGGTGCACATCATCGCGCCGGACTACGACCCGACAGCCCCGCTGCTCGGCGGCTGGCTGGAGGCGCGCCTCGGCGTCCACCCGACCCGCCACCGGGGCAGCGGCAAGATCATGGAGGCGGTCAACCTCGATCTCGACGACGGCAGCACGATGAACCTCGTGCGCGACCTCAACGCCGGCGTCGCCACGCTGAAGCGCACCGGCCAGCCGGACCGCACCCTGCCGCTGGGCCGCCGGCCGCTCGGCGAGGAACTCGCCGAGGAACTGCGCCGCCTCGACCCCGACCAGCCGTACGCGGCCGCCCTGGCCGCCGCGACCGGCAAGCGGAAGCTCGATGAGCGGCTGGCCCCGCGGGTGCACATCTGGAAGGACCCGGCGCTCGCCGAGCGCCCGGAGGCCCAGTCCCCGTCGTTGCAGGAGTCGCTGTCTTCATGACCCAGTCCAAGGTCGTCGTCCACACCGAGCCGAAGCTCCTCGCCGAGGCCGCCGCAGCCCGTCTGATCGTCCGGCTGACGGATGCCCAGGCGGAGCGCGGCGAGGCGACGGTGGTCCTCACCGGCGGCCGGATCGCCGCCCAGATCTACCAGGCGGTGCGCGAGAGCCCGGTCCGCGACGCGGTCGACTGGTCGCGGGTCGACTTCTGGTGGGGTGACGAGCGGTTCCTGCCCTCCGGCGACCCGGAGCGCAACGAGACCCAGGCCCGGGAGGCGTTCCTCGACGCGCTGCCGCTGACCCCTTCGCGCGTACATCCGGTGCCCCCCTCCGACGGCCCGGACGGCGACGACGCCGAGGCCGCGGCGGCGCGCTACGCCGCCGAACTGGCCGAGGCCGCCAAGCCCGGCCATGCCGAGCTGCCCCACTTCGACGTGGTCCTGCTGGGTGTCGGCGAGGACGGCCACGTGGCATCGGTCTTTCCCGAGCATCCGGTGACCTACGAGACCCGCCCGGTCTCGGCGGTCCGGGGCAGCCCCAAGCCCCCACCGGTGCGCGTCACGCTCACCCTGCCAGCGATCAACACGGCGGACGAGGTGTGGCTGATAGCGTCGGGCGCGGGCAAGGCGAGCGCGGTGGGCCTGGCCCTCGCCGACGCCGGCCCGCGCCAGATCCCGGCGGCAGGCGTCCACGGCCAGGAACTGACACTGTGGCTCCTCGACACCGCAGCGGCCCACGAACTCCCCCCAAAGTTCCGCAGCCTCGTCTGACTCACGGCGCCACAGCCCGCACCGGCCCCCGGTGCGGGCTGTGGCGCATCTTGCTCTTGGCGACGGACCTCGATCGATTCCGCGCCGGGGGTGGGCTGCCCCCGGCTGTGCAGAGTCGGGCTGGAGTCGGGCTGGAGTCGGGCTGGAGTCGGGCTGGGGTTGAGCCACGGCGGGCCGAACTGGGGCCGAGCACGTGCCGAGCCGAGCTGGAGTCGGGCCACGGCGAGCCGAGCGCATGCCGGGCAAGCGCATGCCGGGCAAGCGCGGATCGGGCAAGCGCGGATCGGGCATCAGCAGGTCGGCACAAGCCGGGTTTTCCACGAGCCGGGTTGTGCGCAGGCCGGGTCGAGCACAGGCCGGGTCGAGCACAGGCCGGGTCGAGCACAGGCCGGGTCGAGCACAGGCCGGGTCGAGCACAGGCCGGGTCGAGCACAGGCCGGGTCGAGCACAGGCCGGGTCGAGCACAGGCCGGGTCGAGCTGGAGTTGAGCCGAAGTTCGAACGCTGAGGTTGATCGGCTGGAGGCGGAGCCGGTGGGGTCAGCGCCCCGGCTGGTCGAGGTTGGCTGGAGGTTGTCCGCGGTCGACACCGTGGACGGCGGGCGCCGACCTGCCCTCTCGGGCACATTTCCGCAAACAGCCGAGTCGACGATGACCGCTCGCTCGACCATGGGGCGCCATCACAAGGAGATGCAGGACTACATCAGTCGAAGTCAATGCGTTGGGTGCCGGTTTTCATGATCCCGAAGACTTTGTGTCGCCAGGAGTACCACAAGTCTTCGGGATCATGAAAACCGGTATGAATTTATCGCTATCGATGCACCGTGATGTCGGAAATGTCCTTGGCACTGGGAATGCGAGCGCGAACCGACTGCGCGCCGTGGGTCACTACACCGGACCGGTGGCGCCTGCCGGTGACGGGTTCCACGATCTTGGAAGTTCCTTGCCGTCCGGGCAGCACGAAACCTCCGTGATCATGAAGCTGGCCCGCCGGCAGGCTGAAGACGATGCTGGGCTGCCGGATCGTCCCAGCGAAGCCTGTCGGCTGCCGCACAGAACCCGCCTGAGCTCGAGGCCGACCACGACCTTGGCCACCGCCGAGCGCCACCGGCCGCGCCTGAGGTCGACGCCAGCCACGGACCGAACACAACCCCGGCCGCCGCTGGACACACCCGAAGTCAACGCCGACCACAAACTCGACCACCGCCGAGCGCCACCGGCCGCGCCTGAGGTCGACGCCGAACGCGAACTCGGCCGCCGTCGGGCGCGGCCGGAGGTCGAGGCCGGCTGCGGACCGAGCGCGAGCTTGAGCCTCGCCGGTCGGGCTGCCGTTCTCGCCCGTCCACCAACTGCACCGGCCCGGCCGGGCTCGACCGGCCGATCCATGCGCCGGCCGGTCTGCCGTTACGAGCGCGACCGGCCCGGCGAGCTCGTCCACGTCGACATCCAAAGAGCGCGCCAGCGACGGCTGGAAGTCCACCGCTACGAGGCGACCGGCCCGGCGGACTCGTCCACGTCGACACCAAAAAGCGCGACAACGGCAGCTGGAAGTCCACCGCTACGAGCACTACCAGCCCGGGCGAACTCGTCCACATCGACACCCAAAGAGCACGACAACGGCAGCTGGAAGTCCACCGCTACGAGCACGACCAGCCCGGCGAGCTCGTCCACATCGACACCCAAAGAGCGCGACAACGGCAGCTGGAAGTCCACCGCTACGAGCACGACCAGCCCGGCGAGCTCGTCCACGTCGACATCCAAAGAGCGCGACAGCGGCGGCTGGCGAGTCCACGGCCGCTCCTGCCGCCGGGCCCGCGCCGGCTACGACCGCACCCGACGAGCAAGCCGCCTGCGCCGGGCCGCGGTTCGGCTTGACGTCGGCATCACCCGCACCACGAACGTGTCATGATCCGTTGCAGGGGATGAGCACTAGGCAACGTCGCGGTGCTGGGCAGCCTGCCGACCGGCTCTTGGGACGACGGCGATGGCAGGGAGGGCCGTCAAGGCCCGACCGGTGTCTGGCGGGAGCGACGGTCGTGCGTTGCACGGACCCGAGCCCTCAAAGGAAAAAATACCCAGCCCTAGTTTCGCCGCTGGCGAAGACGGGCCAGGGCCTCCTGGAGGATGGCCTCGCCGTCGGCGTCGGTGCGGCGCTCCTTCACATAGGCCAGGTGGGTCTTGTAAGGCTCCGCGCGCGGGCGCTCCGGAGGGGCCTGCTCGTCCTGGCCCGCTGGGAGGCCGCAGCGCGGGCAGTCCCAGGTCGTGGGGGGTGTGATCTCGGCGGCGAAGGCCGGGGTCGTCTCGTGGCCGTTGGCGCACCAATAGGTGACGCTGCGGCGGGGGGCTTGTTCACCGCGCTCGGTCCAGCGCATGGGGCCGGAGCCGACTCGGGTTCCGCGGATGGCGTTGCCAGTTGCCACGGCTGCTCGCTCCTGTTCGTCGGAGGGTGCGACGTCGTGCGGAGTGCAGGAGTGTGGGCGAAAACACCTGCGCGCGGCCCCGGAACGGAACCGCGCGCATGAGTCTAGAACTCCTGCGGGTGCTCAGGCACCACCGTTCTCAACGATTTTCAGCCAGAGCCCAAGGCCAACAATGCAAGCGAACCAGACGATACCGACCAGAATGGTGTATCGGTCCAGGTTCTTCTCCGCGACGGACGAGCCGGCGAGGCTGGAGGAGACGCCGCCGCCGAACATGCTCGACAGGCCGCCGCCCTTGCCGCGGTGCAGGAGCACGAGCATGGTGAGCAGAACGCTCGTGATGATCAGCAACACGATGAGGGTGTAGGCGAACGCCGTCATGGCGCGGTCGTCCTCTCGATGGGCGGAATTCTCAGGCTGAGCCAGCTTACTAGGCGAGACCGAGCGCGCACAGGTCGGGCTGGCCGAACTGCGGGTGGATAAATCCGCCCCGCACGTTGGTGCCCGCCATGCGCAGCGCCTTCATGTAAATGATCGGGATGGTCACGGCCTGCTGCTGGATCTTCTCGTCCAATTCGCCCCACAGCCGGTACTGCCGCTCGGGCACCGACTCCTCCAGCGCCGCGGTGATCGCGTCGTTGATCTCGGGGTCGTTGAGCAACGAGTAGTTCTGGTTGTTGGTGGCATTGGTCTTGGCCGGGATGAGCCGGCCGTCGAACAGCGGCGCAATGACCGCGGAGCCGTTGGCCCAGTCCGGGATCCAGCCCGCCCACAGCAGGTCGTTCTGGTTGGCCGGGTTGCCGATGACGTCGAAGTAGGTCTCCGGGTCGATGCCGTTGACCTTCAGCTGGATGCCGATCTGCTGGTAGGTCTCGACCATCGTGGTGGCGAGGCGCCGGATGTCCTTCTGCTCCGGGATCGACAGCGTCAGGGTGGTCGCGCACGGCTTGCCGCTGTTGCGCTGCTCCTCCATCAGCTTGATGGCCACGTCGGGCTTGCCCTCGACGTTGTTGGCGCTGTCGTACAGGTCGAAGTCCTTGTGGGCCTTGAGCTGCGGGGCGATCATCGTGTTGGCGTAGTCGCCGAAGACCGAGCCGCCGGCCGCCGCGCGGAACTTGCGCTTGTCGAACGCGTAGACCAGGGCGCGCCGGCAGTCGAGGTCGGGGATCCGCTTGGAGTTGATCGCCAGGTACCGGATGCCGCCGTAGCTGCCCTGGACCGCCCGCGCCGACAGCGCCGGGTCGTTGACGACCTGCTGCACGAAGTTGGGTGCGACGTTCTTGTCCAGGTCGATCGAGTCGGCGAACTCGCCCTCGCTCTGGATCAGGTTCGAGGTGACGGTCGGCAGGTCGGCGTTGGCCTCGATCACGATCTTTTCCGGGTACGCCTTGCGGACGCTGTCGGTCTTGCGGTCCCAGTACTGGTTGCGCACGAAGACCAACTGCTGATCCGTGTTCTCCTGGAGCTTGTACGGGCCGTTGGAGAACGGCTTGCGGTCGTAGTCGTTTTTCGTGTCCTGCTTGACCGGCACGGGCGCGAACACCGACATGGCGACGGTGTAGCCGAAGTCGCCGACCGGCTGGGACAGCCTGAACTTGATGTTCCGCTTGTCGACGCACTGGACGGAGGCCAGGCCCTTGCCTTCGTTGTTGCCGCCGACGAACGGTCCCGCGTAGTTCTCGGTGCCGGCCAGGTAGGTCTTCGCATACGGCTGGGCGACGGAGAAGATGCTGGAGAAGCTGCGCTCGACGCCGTACTTCACGTCCTCGCACGTGATCGGCGTGCCGTCCTCCCAGCGGAGGTCTTCCTTGAGCTGGAAGTCCCAGACCTTGTTGCCCTCGCTCGGCCGGCCGGCGTCGGTCGCGAGATCGCCGACGATCTCGCTGGCGGCCGCGCCCGGCTCGGACTTGAACGTGGTGAGCGTGCGGCTGAGGAGGCGGCTGACGTTCGCGTCGGTCGCGGTGGCGATGCGCTGAGGGTCGAGATGGGCCGGCTTGGCACTCACGATGACGTGCAGGGTGCCGCCGGTCTTCGGTGGTTGTGGCTGGTCCGTCGCGTCCGCGTCGCTGCACCCGGCGGTCGCCAGCAGCCCCAGACTCGCGAGAACCCCCACGGCGGCACGACGGCGCGTGGAGAACAACATGCTCGTCCTAACGTCACCCGCTCGTGGCGGGACCACGTCACTTTAGGCGGCGTTCAGGTCGGGCGGAACGCGGGGTGGCCAGCACAACAAACGTCGCGCGGCCCGTGCGGACCGCGCGACGTTCAGTGATGTGTGCCTACTTGCCCAGGCGGCAAATCCGCACGAAACCCTCGGCGTCGATGCTGGCGCCACCGACGAGCGCGCCGTCGATGTCGGGCTGTTCGATGATCGCCGCGACGTTGTCGTGCTTGACCGAGCCGCCGTAGAGGATGCGGATCCGGTCGGCGGTGCCGCCGGTGTACTTCTCGGCCAGCCGCGTGCGGATCGCGCCGATGACCTCCTGCGCGTCCTGCGGGGTCGCCACCTTGCCGGTGCCGATCGCCCAGACCGGCTCGTACGCGATGACGATCTTCTCGACCTCGTCGGTCTTGATCTTCTCCAGGCCGGCGTCGAGCTGCGCGAGCGTGTAGCCCACGTGCTCGCCGGCCTCGCGCACCTCGAGCCCCTCACCGACACACAGGATCGGCGCGATGCCGTTGGCGAGCGCGGCCTTCACCTTGGCGTTGACGAGGGCGTCGTCCTCGCGGTGGTACTGGCGGCGCTCCGAGTGGCCGACCGCGACGTACTGGCAGCCGAGCTTGGCCAGCATGCCGCCCGAGATGTCACCCGTATACGCCCCTGACGGGTGGGGCGACAGGTCCTGCGCACCGTAGCCGATGAGCAGCTTGTCGCCGTCCACCAGCGTCTGGACGCTGCGGATGTCGACGAACGGCGGGAGAACGACCACCTCGACGTCGTTGAGCTGCTGCTCCGTGAGGCTGAAGGCCAGCTTCTGGACCAGCGAGATCGCCTCGAGGTGGTTGAGGTTCATCTTCCAGTTGCCGGCCATGAGCGGACGGCGACCGGTCTCCGGAGTGGTCATGACTCAGGCCTCCAGCGCCAGAATGCCGGGCAGCTGCTTGCCCTCGAGGAACTCCAGGGAGGCACCGCCACCCGTGGAGATGTGACTGAAGCCGTCCTCGGGGATGCCGAGCGCGCGGACCGCCGCCGCCGAGTCGCCGCCGCCGACGACGGTGAAGCCGTCGACCTTGGTGATCGCCTCGGCGACGCCACGGGTGCCCGCGGCGAAGGGCGCCAGCTCGAACACGCCCATCGGCCCGTTCCAGAAGACGGTCTTCGCCGGCTCCAGGACCCGGGTGAAGAGCACAACAGACTCGGGACCGATGTCGAGTCCCATGCTCCCGGCTCCGATTTGCCCGATTTCAACCGTTTCGGTGGGCGCCTCGGCGCTGAACTCGGGCGCGGTGACAACGTCGACCGGAAGGACGATCTTGTCGCCTGCCTGCTCCAGCAGACCCTTGCAGGTGTCGATCATCTCGTCCTGCAGGAGGCTCTTGCCGACCTCGTAGCCCTGGGCCTTGAGGAACGTGAAGCACATGCCGCCGCCGATGAGCAGCTTGTCGACCTTCGGCAGCAGGGCCTCGATGACGGCCAGCTTGTCGGAGACCTTGGAGCCGCCGAGCACGACGACATAGGACCGATCCGGGTCGCCGGTCAGCTTCGAGAGCACCTCGAGCTCGCGCTGCACGAGCCAGCCGGTGTAGTGCGGGCGCAGACCGGCCACGTCGTAGACGCTGGCGTGCTTACGGTGCACGGCGCCGAAGGCGTCGTCGACGTAGACGTCGGCGAACTCCGCGAGCTGCGCGGCGAACGCGGCGCGCTCGGCCTCGTCCTTGCTGGTCTCACCCTTGTTGAAACGCAGGTTCTCCAGCAGGGCGACGTCACCGTCGCCGAGCCCGGCGACGGTCGCCCCCGCCGACTCACCGACCGTATCGGTGGCGAATGCGACCGGAGCCCCCAGCAGCTCCGAGAGGCGCCCGGCGACCGGCCGCAGGCTGTACTTCGGGTCGGGCGCACCCTTCGGGCGGCCCAGGTGCGACACCACGGTGACCCGGGCACCGCCCTCACGCAGCGCGTTGAGCGTCGGTAGGACCGCCCGGATGCGCCCGTCGTCGGTGATCTTGTCTCCGTCGAGCGGGACGTTGAGGTCGGCGCGCAGGAGCACGCGCCGACCCGCGACGCCCTCGCTCAGGAGGTCGTCGAGCGTCTTCACAGGCCGGTGCCGACCAGGGTGACGAGGTCAACGAGGCGGTTCGAGTAGCCCCACTCGTTGTCGTACCACCCGACGACCTTGGCCTGCTTGCCGATGACCTTGGTCAGGCCCGCGTCGAAGATGCACGACGCGGGGTCGGTCACGATGTCGGTCGAGACGATCGGGTCCTCGGTGTAGGTGAGGATGCCCTTGAGCGGCCCGTCCGCGGCGGCCTTGATCGCGGCGTTGATCTCGTCGGCGGTGGCCTCGCGGGCCAGGTTGACCGTCAGGTCGGTGGCCGAGCCGGTCGGGATCGGCACGCGCATCGCGAAGCCGTCGAGCTTGCCCTTGAGCTCCGGCAGGACCAGGCCGATGGCCTTGGCGGCACCGGTCGAGGTCGGCACGACGTTGAGGGCCGCGGCGCGGGCACGACGCAGGTCCTTGTGCGGGCCGTCCTGGAGGTTCTGGTCCTGGGTGTACGCGTGAATCGTGGTCATCAGACCCTGCTCGATGCCGAAGGTGTCGTTGATGACCTTGGCCATCGGCGCGAGGCAGTTGGTGGTGCAGGACGCGTTCGAGATGACGGTGTGCTTCGCCGCGTCGTACTTGTCCTCGTTGACACCCAGAACGATGGTGATGTCCTCGTTCTTGGCCGGCGCCGAGATGATGACCTTCTTCGCACCCGACTCGACGTGAACCTTGGCCTTCTCGGCGTCGGTGAAGATGCCGGTCGACTCGATCACGACGTCAGCGCCGAGGTCGCCCCACGGCAGCTTCGACGGGTCGCGCTCGGCCAGCGCCTTGAACGTCTTGCCGTTGAGGGTGATCTCGTCGGAGGTCGCCTTCACCTCGTAAGGCAGGCGGCCGAGGATGCTGTCGTACTTCAACAGGTGTGCCAGCGTGGCGTTGTCGGTGAGGTCGTTCACACCGACGACCTCGATGTCAGCGCCCTTGGCCAGGGCCGCACGGAAGAAGTTGCGGCCGATCCGGCCGAAGCCGTTGATGCCAACCCGGATGGTCACTTCGACACATCTCCTCGCCTTGTCGCGCCCCGGCATTCCTTTGCCGATGCCGGGCGCCAGATGAGTGTTATTGGTTCGCCCACCCTGGTCCCGCCGGTCCGGACCCTGCCTGTGACGCCGGAGCCCGGCCGCGTGTCGCGGCGGCGATCGAACAGCGAGGAGCGACCCGAGTCGGCCCCATCGCCGAACTCTCAAACCCTATCGTCTCGGACTGGTCACGATCCCAGCGGGGTGTCGGAGGCCACGTTTCAGCCTACGAGCATTTCGGGGGTGACCGCCGACTCGGTGTCCGGGATGCCGAGGTCGCGGGCCCGCTTGTCGGCGAGTGCGAGCAGACGGCGGATCCGACCGGCGATCGCGTCCTTGGTCAGCGGCGGGTCGGCGAGCGCGCCCAACTCCTCCAGCGACGCCTGCCGGTGCTCCAGCCGCAGCGTGCCGGCGCTGGAGAGGTGATCGGGGGCGGTGTCGGCGAGGATCTCCATGGCCCTGGCCACCCGGGCGGCGGCGGCGACCGCCGCGCGGGCGGAGCGGCGCAGGTTGGCGTCGTCGAAGTTGGCCAGCCGGTTGGCGGTGGCCCGGACCTCGCGGCGGACGCGGCGCTCCTCCCAGGTGAGGACGCTCTGGTGGGCGCCGATGCGGGTGAGCAGCGCGGCGATCGCGTCGCCGTCCTTGACCACGACCCGGTCGACGCCGCGGACCTCGCGGGCCTTGGCGGTGATCCCGATGCGGCGGGCGGCGCCGACCAGCGCGAGCGCGGCCTCCGGCCCGGGGCAGGTGATCTCCAGGGCGCAGCTGCGGCCGGGCTCGGTCAGGGAGCCGTGAGCGAGGAAGGCACCGCGCCAGGCGGCGACGGCGCAGCACATGTTGGCGGACACGACGTGCGGCGGGAGCCCCCGGACCGGGCGGCCCCGGACGTCGAGGAGGCCGGTCTGCCGGGCGAGGGCCTCGCCGTCCTTGACCACGCGGACGATGAAGTGGCTGGCCTTGCGCAGGCCGCCGGACGCGAGGACATGGATCTCGCTCTGGTACCCGTAGACCTCTGACACTTCCCGCCTGAGCCGGCGGGCCGCGGCGTTGGTGTCGAGCTCGGCCTCGACGACCACCCGGCCCGAGACGATGTGCAGTCCGCCGGCGAACCTGAGCAGCGCGGCCATCTCGGCGCGCCGACAGCAGGGCTTCGCCACGTCCACCCGGCTGAGCTCGTCCTTGACCGCAGCGGTCATCGCCATTCTGTCGTCACCTCGCGGTTTTCGAGTTCCTTACGGATCAGCGGCTCCAGAGCTGCCGCGAGCGCCTGCGGATCGTGCTGTGGAGATCCATCCACGACGGCCACCGGCGCCAGCACCAGACGTGCACCAAGCGATTCTGCCGCACGATGGACCGGTTCGGGGTCGCCTACGGCTTTCCCGTCAGCAAGAACTACATCGACCTGTAACCCGGGTAGGTAACGACGCAACGCGGCCAGGTGTTCTGGAAGCGTGAGCCCGGCGGTCTCGCTGTCGGCCGCCAGGTTGAGCGTGACCAGGCGTTTTGCGGCGCTCTCCCGGATCGCGTCGGCCAACGCCGGCACGAGCAGGTGCGGGATCACGCTGGTGAACCAGGAGCCGGGGCCGAACAGCAGCCAGTCGGCCCGCAGCGTGGCGCGCACCGCCTCGGCGCAGGCCTCGGGCGCGGCGGGAGTGAGCCGGACCCTGTCGATGGTCTTGGTGGAGATCGCAACCTCGTGCTGGCCACGCACGGTGACGACCTCGCCGCCCTCCGACAGGTCGGCCTCGATGTGCAGCGACTGGCGTGACATCGGCAGGACCCGCCCGTGGCAGCGCAGCATGGCGGCGGCCCGGTCGAGGGCGGAGACCGGGTCCTGGGCCAGTTCCATCAGCGCGCAGAGGACAAGATTGCCGACCGGATGCCCGGCGATGTCGTCGACGCCGGCGAACCGGTGCTGGAACAGCTCGGCCATGGCGGTCTCGTCGGCGAGCGCGGCGAGGGCCTGGCGCAGGTCGCCCGGGGGCAGGATGTCGCGGGTGGCCCGGAGGCGGCCGCTGGAGCCGCCGTCGTCGGCCACGGTGACGACCGCGGTGATGTCGAGAGACCGTTCCTGCTGGATGCCGCGAAGGGCGCGGAGAGTCACGGAGAGCCCGTGCCCGCCCCCGAAGGCGACGACCCGCACGGGAGCGCCGTCGGCCCGCCCGATGAGCGACCTGCTCGAGGCGGCGGACGCCTCGACGCCCAGCTCGGCGGCATTGCCCAGCCGTTCCGCGGCGATCGGCGAGGCCATCCCGTCCGGCCCGGCGGCGGTGCGCAAGTCGCTGGGCTGCGTGATCACGGCCACGCCCGTCCCGGCGGTGCGCGATCCGCCGGCCGCCGTGGTGGCGGTCGGCCCCGGTCCGGCGGTGCGTGATCCGCGCGCCGCCGCGGTCGTGCCCGGTCCGGCAGGTCCTGGCGGTGCCGCGGACGGCGGTGCCGCGGCTGCGGCGGGCATGGTGACGGGCTCGCCCGTCACCGGCGGTGGTGGCGGGGTCTGGGCCTTCGGTGCTGCCGGTGCCTCGTCGGTCATTCGCGCCCCAGGTCGCGGTGCTGGGGCGACGCCGCGAGCCGCATCTCGCGCAGCCGGCGGGCCAGCTCCTCGGCGATCGCGACGCTGCGGTGCTTGCCGCCGGTGCAGCCGACGGCGATGGTGAGGTATCGCTTGCCCTCGCGCTCGAAGCCCGGCGCGGTGGCGTTGATCAGCCGCGCATAGGTCTCGACGAAGGTCACCGCACCACGCTGGCCCAGCACGTATCGACTGACCTCCGTCTCCTTGCCGGTGTGCTCACGCAGCTCGGGCACCCAGTACGGATTCGGAAGGAACCTCGCGTCCAGGACAAAGTCGGCATCGGGGGGCAACCCGTACTTGAACCCGAACGAGAGCACGGTGACCCGGATCTGGGTGGTGTCCTCCTCGCCGAACATCTCCTCGATGCGGCCGCGCAGCTGGTTGACGTTGAGATGGCTCGTGTCGATGAGCACGTCGGCCTGCTCGCGCGCCTCCTGCAGGAGCTTGCGCTCGGCGGCGATGCCGTCGGAGAGGCGGCCGGCGCCCTGCAGCGGGTGGGAGCGGCGCACGCTCTCGAACCGGCGGATCAGCACCTCGTCATCGGCGTCGACGAAGACCATCCGCGGGTTGAAGCCCCGCTCACGCAGCGACTTGACGGCACCCGGCAGGTCGGTCGAGAACGCATGGCTGCGCACGTCGAGGACCATCGCGGTGCGCCGGGCGGCGCCCCGCGCCGCATAGGCCAGCTCGGCCATGTCGAGCAGCAGCGCCTGCGGCAGGTTGTCGACGACGTAATACCCGACGTTCTCCAAGGCGCGGGCCACCGTGCTGCGCCCACCACCGGACACGCCCGTCACGATGACCAGGTCGGTCGTCGTCCGGTCGGGCGCGATCGGCTCACCCTCTTCGCTCACCACGTGCACGAGTTTATGTCGTGCCGCCCGCGGGCCCGGCCGCTCGGTCGGTTTGCGCAGCTTCGCCCTTCATGCCCGGCTCCAGCGGCTCGGCCTCGCCGTTCAGCGTCCTGAGGATCGTCTCGGCGGTCCGGCGGCCGATGCCGTGGACCTCCGCGATCTCCTCGACGCTCGCCGCCTTCAGCCTTTTGAGTGAACCGAAGTGGCGCAGCAGCGCCTTGCGGCGGATCTCACCGAGTCCCGGAACGCCGTCCAACGTGGACGCGGTCATGCGCTTCGACCGCTTCTGCCGGTGATACGTGATCGCGAAGCGGTGTGCCTCGTCGCGGACGCGCTGCAGGAGATACAACCCCTCGGAGGCGCGCGGAAGGATCACCGGGAAGTCGTCGTCGGGCAGCCACACCTCTTCGAGCCGCTTGGCGAGTCCGCAGATCACGATGTCGTCGACGCCCAGGTCGAGCAGCACCTGCGCGGCGGCGTTGACCTGCGGCTGGCCGCCGTCGACGACGACCAACTGCGGCGGGTAGGCGAACTTGCGCGGCCGGCCGGTGGTCGGGTCGATGCCCGGCCGGGACACGTCCTCGTCGCCGGACAGCTCGTCGAGCTCGACCTTCGAGTCGAGATACCGCGCGAACCGCCGGCGCAGCACCTCGGAGATCGCCGACACGTCGTCGGTCGCGCCGTTGATCGCGAACCGCCGGTATTCACTCTTGCGAGCCAGACCGTCCTCGAACACGACCATGCTGGCGACGACGTCGGTGCCCTGGATCTGGGAGACGTCGTAACACTCGATGCGCAGCGGCGCGGTCTGCATGCCGAGCGCCTCCGCGACCTCCTCCAGCGCCTTACTGCGGGTGCTCAGATCGCCGGCCCGGCGCAGCTTGTGCTGCTGCAACGCCTGCTGGGCGTTGCGCGCGACCGTCTCGGCAAGGGCCTTCTTGTCTCCGCGCTGCGGGACGCGGATCGTGACCCGGCTGCCACGCAGCTTGGACAGCCAGTCGGCGAGCGCGTCGACGTCGGCGGGCAACTCCGGGACCAGCAGTTCCTTCGGCAGGTCGGCGGCCTCGGCACCGGCCTCGCTGCCGTAGATCTGGCTGCAGAAGTGGTGCACCAGGTCGCCCGCGGACAGGTCCTCGGTCTTCTCCACGATCCAGCCGCGCTGGCCGCGGACCCGCCCGCCGCGCACGTGGAACACCTGCACCGCCGCCTCGAGCGGATCGTCGGCGAACGCCACCACGTCGGCGTCGGTGCCGTCGCCGAGCACCACGGCCTGCTTCTCCACGGCCCGGCGCAGCGCGCCCAGGTCGTCGCGGATCCGGGCGGCACGCTCGAAGTCGAGCTCGTCGGAGGCGGCATACATCTCCCGCTCCAACTTCTTGACCATGGTGTCGGTCTTGCCGGCCATGAAGTCGCAGAAGTCCTCGACGATCTGCCGGTGCTCGGCCTCGCTGACGCGGTCGACGCACGGCGCGGAACACTTGCCGATGTAGCCAAGCAGGCAGGGGCGGCCGATCTGACCGGCCCGCTTGAACACCCCTGACGAGCAGGTGCGCGCCGGGAACACGCGCAGCAGCAGGTCCAGCGTCTCGCGGATGGCCCACGCGTGCGCATAGGGACCGAAGTAGCGCACGCCCTTGCGCTTCGCCCCGCGCATCACCTGCAGCCGCGGATACGCCTCGTCGAGCGTCACCGCCAGATAGGGATAACTCTTGTCGTCGCGGTAGCGGACGTTGAACCGCGGGTCGTAGGCCTTGATCCAGTTGAACTCGAGCTGGAGCGCCTCGACCTCGGTGCCGACGGTGACCCAGTCGACCCGGGACGCGGTGGTGACCATCTGCTGCGTGCGCGAGTGCAGCGTCCACACGTCGGCGAAATAGGAGCTGAGCCGCTGCCGCAGGCTCTTCGCCTTGCCCACATAGATGACCCGGCCGGACAGATCGTAGAAACGGTAGACCCCAGGGGTGTCGGGAATGGTCCCCGGCGCGGGGCGGTAGGTGGACGGGTCAGGCACGTTTCGAGCCTATCCGGGGGGTACGACGAAAATCCGCACCGGGCCGGGGCCGGCCGCCCCTCTCGGCCGACCCCTCGACGCCTTCCCGTCAGGCCCTCCCGGGCGCGCTCAGGCCAGCGCGATGGTGTCGCCGTCGATCTTCAACTGCTTCTCGGGCAGGCCCTTGGTCGCCGGGCCGTTGGTCACCGAGCCGTCGGCCGCGGAGAACGTGCTGCCGTGGCACTTGCAGTGGATGGTGCCGTCCGTCACTTCCGACACCACGCACTGTTGATGCGTGCAGATCGAACTGAAGGCCTTGAACTGGCCGGAGGTCGGCTGGGTGACGACCACGCCACCGCCGTCCGTGAAGATCTTCCCTCCCCCGACGGGGATGTCGGCCTTGCTCGCCAGGGGGCCTCCGGCCGCGGCACCACCGGTGGCGCCATTCCCGGCGTTCCCGGTCGAGCCGGTGTCGCTGGCATCGTCTCCACACGCAGCGAGGACCGTCGCGGCCGTGACGCCGGCCGCTCCGGCGAGCACCGCACGGCGGGTCGTGTCACTCATAGGCTCCTCCAATGATCGTTGGCCCGCTGGCTACGCCAGGAAACACGTCGACCATGGAGGGTACGGTTCAATGCTCAACAAAGTCTGGGAATCCGTTATCCGCGCGTGACCTTTCGTCACCCGCCGTGGCGGACATCAGATCTCGACCACGTATCCCGCCTGGACCTTCACCGGCACAGCGCTGAGCCCACGCGTGGCCGGCCCCCGCACGAGACTGCCGTCGGCGGCCTTGAACTGCGAGTTGTGCCCAGGGCACATGATGATCGGGTTCCCGGCGCTGGGCGGCTCGACGAGGACGCCCTGGTGCGGGCAGGATGCCCGGAACGCCTTGATCGTGCCCTGCTTCGGCTGCACGACGAGCAGGGTGTCCTTGACGATGAGGCCGCCGCCGACCGGCACCTCCTTCACCGCCACGAGCGCCCCGGCAGGCGGGGCAGCCTCACCCGGCTCGGTGGCGGCGCCGGTGTTGTCGAAGGGATTCGCCGCGGCGGTGGTACCGGCTGCTGACGGCGCACCGCTCGCAGCACCGTTCGCGGCGGGCGGGGCAGGATCGTCGCCGCCGCACCCGGCGAGCACGGTGACGCCGAGCACCCCGGCGCCGAGCAGGAGCGCCCGCCGAGCGGCGCAAGGGTTGAAGACGTCCTCGACCGGCACGTGTTTCCTCCAGAGGTCAGCCTCGCCAGCGGCCACGGTAGCAGCGCCCGTGCGCCGGCAACCGGCTTGACCCTGGTGGTTTGGCGTTGCCCTGACCACGGAAACCCACCAGGGTCAAGCTCGGAGCGGCCGTGGTGGTCAGCCCTTTGTCGTCGCCTTCTTCGCCGGGGCCTTGCGGGCCGTCTGCTTGGTGGCAGCCGTCTGCTTGGTGGTCGACTTGGTGGCCGTGGACCTCGACGTCGCCTTCGGCGCCGCGTCGGGGTCGGGCTTGGCGCGGGTGCCGGCCGCCTTCTTCGGAGGTGCGGCGGCCGCGCTGTCGCCGTTGCCGTTGGCGCGCGTGGACGTGGCGGTCTTGGCCGCGCCGTTGGTCCGGGCTCCACCGTTGGTCTTGGCCGCGCCGTTGGCCTTGGTGGCTCGGTCGCGGGCGGACGTGTCGGCGCCGGTCGCCGGGCCCGCCAGGCCGAGGACCGGGCGCAGGAACTTGCCCGTGTGGCTCTCCTCCAGCTCGGCCACCTCTTCCGGCGTGCCGGCGGCGACGACCGTGCCGCCCTTGTGGCCGCCCTCCGGGCCCATGTCGATGACCCAGTCGGCGGCCTTGATCACGTCGAGGTTGTGCTCGATGACGATCACCGTGTTGCCCTTGTCGACGAGGCTCTGCAGGACCAGCAGCAGCTTGCGGATGTCCTCGAAGTGCAGGCCGGTCGTCGGCTCGTCGAGCACGTAGACCGTCCGGCCCGTCGAGCGCTTCTGCAGCTCCGACGCGAGCTTCACGCGCTGGGCCTCGCCGCCGGAGAGCGTCGGGGCCGGCTGGCCGAGCCGGACATAACCGAGGCCGACGTCGTTGAGGGTCTTCAGGTGACGGTAGATCGCCGGGATCGCCTCGAAGAACGACGCGGCCTCCTCGATCGGCATGTCGAGGATCTCGGCGATCGTCCGGCCCTTGTAGTGCACCTCGAGCGTCTCCCGGTTGTACCGCGCGCCCTTGCAGACCTCGCACGGCACGTAGACGTCGGGCAGGAAGTTCATCTCGATCTTGATCGTGCCGTCGCCGGCGCACGCCTCGCAGCGGCCGCCCTTGACGTTGAAGGAGAACCTGCCCGGACCGTAGCCGCGGACCTTCGCCTCGGTCGTCTCCGCGAACAGCTTGCGGATGTTGTCGAACACACCCGTGTAGGTGGCCGGGTTGGACCGCGGCGTGCGCCCGATGGGCGACTGGTCGACGCCGACGACCTTGTCGACGTTGTCGAGCCCGGAGATCCGGGTGTGCCGGCCGGGGACGAGACGCGCGCCGTTGACGGTGTTCGCCAGCACCGCATGAAGGATGTCGTTGACCAGCGTCGACTTGCCGGAGCCGGACACGCCGGTGACCGCCACGAACTGGCCGAGCGGGAAGGACACGGTCAGGTTGCGCAGGTTGTGCTCGCGGGCGCCGATGACGACCAGCTCGCGGCCGGGCGTGCGGGGCCGGCGGATCTGCGGGGTCGGGATGCTCTTGCGGCCCGCGAGGTAGGCGCCGGTGACCGACTCCTCGGCCTTCACAAGCTCCTCGTACGGCCCGCTGTGCACGACCCGGCCGCCGTGCTCGCCCGCGCCCGGCCCGATGTCGACGATCCAGTCCGCGGTGCGGATGGTGTCCTCGTCGTGCTCGACGACGATCAGCGTGTTGCCCAGGCGCTTGAGCCTGGTCAGCGTCTCGATCAGCCGGTGGTTGTCCCGCTGGTGCAGGCCGATGCTCGGCTCGTCGAGGACATAGAGCACGCCGACCAGGCCGGAGCCGATCTGCGTGGCGAGGCGGATGCGCTGCGCCTCACCACCGGACAGGGTGCCGGCGGCGCGGTCGAGCGAGAGGTAGTCGAGGCCGACGTCGACGAGGAAGCGCAGCCGGGCGTTGATCTCCTTGAGCACCCGCTCGGCGATCATCTTCTGCCGGTCGGTGAGGGTCATCGCGCCGAGCAGTTCGGCGCAGTCGCCGACGGACAGGGCGCAGATGTCGGCGATGCTGTGCCCGGCGATCGTGACCGCGAGGATCTCCGGCTTGAGCCGGCTGCCGCCGCACGTGGCGCACGGCACGTCGCGCATGTAGCCCTCGTACTTGTCCCGGGACCAGTCGCTCTCCGTGTCGGCGTGCCGCCGCTCGATCCACTGCACCACGCCTTCGAAGCCGGTGTAGTAGGAGCGCTCGCGGCCGTACTTGTTGCGGTACCGGACGTGGACCTGATCCTCGGAGCCGTGGAGGATCGCCTTCTGCCCGCGGGAGGAGATCGCGCGCCACGGGGTGTCGAGGTTGAAGCCCTCGTCGTCGCCGAGCGCCTCGAGCAGGCGGAGGAAGTAGTCGAGCGTGTGGCCCGATGCCCACGGCGCGATCGCTCCCTCACGCAGCGTGCGCTCCGGGTCGGGGACGATCAGCTCCGGGTCGACCTCTTTCTTGGTGCCGATGCCGGTGCAGTCGGGGCAGGCGCCATAGGGCGCGTTGAAGGAGAACGAGCGCGGCTCGAGGTCCTCGATCGACAGCGGGTGCTCGTTGGGGCAGGCCAGGTGCTCGGAGAACAGCCGCTCGCGGTGCTCGTCGTCCTCGGGCAGGTCGACGAACTCCAGGATGACGATGCCGGCGGCGAGCTTGAGGGCGGTCTCGACGGAGTCGGTGAGCCGCTGCTTGGCGCTGGACTTCACGGCGAGCCGGTCGACGACCACCTCGATCGTGTGCTTCTCCTGCTTCTTGAGCTTCGGCGGGTCGGTCAGCGGGTGGACGACGCCGTCGATCCGGGCGCGCGCGTAGCCCTTGGACTGCAGCTCGCTGAACAGGTCGACGTATTCCCCCTTGCGCCCGCGGACGACCGGTGCGAGCACCTGGAACCGGGTGCCCTCGTCCATGGCGAGGACCCGGTCGACGATCTGCTGCGGGGTCTGCTTGGTGATCGCCTCACCGCAGATCGGGCAGTGCGGCTCGCCGACGCGCGCGTAGAGCAGACGGAGATAGTCGTAGACCTCGGTGATGGTGCCGACCGTCGAGCGCGGGTTGCGCGAGGTCGACTTCTGGTCGATGGAGACCGCCGGGGACAGGCCCTCGATGAAGTCGACGTCGGGCTTGTCCATCTGGCCGAGGAACTGTCGCGCATAGGAGGACAGCGACTCGACGTAACGCCGCTGCCCCTCCGCGAAGATCGTGTCGAACGCCAGGCTCGACTTGCCGGAGCCGGACAGACCGGTGAACACGATCATCGCGTCGCGCGGCAGGTCAAGACTGACGTCGCGAAGGTTGTGCTCGCGTGCGCCACGGATGATCAAGCGGTCGGACATGCTTCCCCTTGGCAGTGATTTGTCCGGTTCGAACACCGTCACGGTGCCAGCCGACAACTCTAGCCAGGGGGTATGACATTTTTCCGCGCCCGAACGAGGGACTCTCGCCGGGCGTCACACCTAGGGCCGGGCCGGCCGGCGACGTTCGCGGCTTTCGCGCTTCATTCGCCGTACCGATGCAAGCATCTGCTCTTTCTGCAGTTTCTGCCAATGGGCGAAGCGTCGCGGGCTCAATGTGCCGTCCTCGACCGCCTCCCGGACCGCGCAGCCCGGCTCGCCCGCGTGGTTGCAGTCCTGGAACCGGCAGAGCGCCGCGAGCTCGGTCACATCGGCGAATGCCCGGTCGAGCCCGCTGGCCGTGTCGAACATGCCGACGAGACGGATGCCGGGCGTGTCGAGCACCGCACCGCCGCCCGGCATGGGAATCAGTGCCCGATATGTGGTCGTATGCCGTCCTCGACCGTCGGCGCGCAGCGTCTGGGTGTGCATCACCGGCGCGCCGGCAAGGGCGTTGACCAGGCTCGACTTCCCGGCGCCGGACTGGCCGAGCAGACCCAGCGTGCGGCCGGGCGCGACGAGCGGTCGCAGGGCGTCGACGCCCATCCCGGTGCGGGCGCTCACGGCGTGGACCTCCACCCCGGACTCCCGCCCCGGCATCTGCTCCGCCAGCGCGAGCGGATCGGCGGCGAGGTCGGCCTTGGTCAGTACGAGCAATGGTTTGGCACCCGACTCCCAGGCGAGGGCCAGCAGGCGCTCGATACGGCCCAGGTCGGGCGACGGATCAACCGGTTCGACCACGGCCACGGCGTCGACGTTGGCGGCGAGCATCTGGCCGAACGACTCCTCGCCGGCCACCGCGCGGACGATCGCGGTGCGCCGGGGCAGGACCGCCTCCGCCGTCAGCCGGCCGTCGGGCCAGTTGCGCACGACCAGCCAGTCCCCCGCGCACGGCAGGGCCGCCGCGTCCCGGGCGGCGCGGGCCAGCAGGCCACCCGCCAGGCTCGCCCGCACCGGACCGTCGGCCGCCAGCGCCGTGCAGATCCCCCGGTCCACGCGACTCACCCGCGCCGGTCGCTGACCGGGCAGGTCGTGTTGCGCGTAGGCCGCGGCGAAGGCGTCGTCCCAGCCGAGGGCCGACAGGTCGATGGTCATCTGCTTCCTTGTCCGTACGGGCGTTCGGAAATCCACGGTAGGCAGCGCGTCCCCGCCGCGAAACCGAATATCGCGACTATGGTCGGGTGCGTGCTCCCCTCCCATGTGCTGGCCAGCGCCGTCGGCCGCCGCCTCGACCGGGCCGACGTCCAGTGGCACGTCTCGCCGGGACAGGACGACTCGCTGATGCGGTTCTGGCTGACGTTCGGCGACATTTCGTACGGCTTCCACGTGGGTGCTGAGGACGAGATCCTCGACGTGATCGTGGAGGACCGCGGTACCGACGCCGACATGGGCGTGTACGGAAGGCTGGAGGTCCGCCGCGCCGCGGGCCCGGACCCGGCGGCCGCCGCGGTCGGCCAGCGGCTCATCGCCGTCCACGATCTCTTCGCGGGCTACCTCGGCAAGCCGATCGGCGCCCGGCTCTCGTTCGAGACCGTCGACCTGAGCGTGGCGGACTGGGAGGACGAGCTGCACTGGGCCGTCGGTGCCTTGCCGCCAGCGGTGGGGGTCCGGCAAAGATAGTCTGGGTCGGTGACGGCTGACCCGCTTGTCCTGAGCGCGGAACTGGATCGCGCCACCGACCGACTCCTCGCCACCGTGCGAACCCTCGACGGCAACGGCCTCAGCGGCCCGTCGCTCTGCCCCGGCTGGACGCGCGGCCACGTGGTGACGCACCTGGCCCGCAACGCCGACGCGTACGTCAACCTGCTCACCTGGGCGCGGACCGGCGTCCGGACCCCCGCATACGCCACCGCCGAGGCACGTGACGCGGACATCGCGGCGGGCGCCGGACGGCCGCCGCAGGAGCAGCTCGACGACCTCTCCACCGCCGCCGGACGGCTGCGGTCCGCGATCGACGACCTGCCGGCCGAGGCCTGGTCGGCGACGGTCGCCCTCCCGTCGGGCACGGAGCTCCCGGCCGCGCGACTGGTCTGGTCGCGGATCTGCGAGGTTGAGCTGCACCACGTGGATCTCGACGCCGGATACGGTCCACCCGACTGGCCGCTCGCCTTCGCGCAGCGGCTCCTGCACGACCCGGCCACCCCGCGCCCGGCGTCCCTGGTCGACGAGACAGGCACCCACCTGCTGGTCGTCGAGGGCGCACCGGTCGTGACCGGTCCGGTGAACCTGCTCGCGGCGTGGCTCACCGGCCGCAGCGACGGTGCCGGGCTGAGCGGCGAACTCCCGTCCCTGGAGGCATGGAAATGACGTCGGACCTCTCGATCACGAAGCTCTCGGTCGGGCCGATGGACAACAATGCGTACCTGCTGCGCTGCCGATCGACCGGCGAGGGCGTGCTCATCGACGCCGCGAACGAGCCGTCGCGGCTGCTGTCGCTGATCGGCCCGGAGGGCATCTCGGCGGTGGTCACCACGCACCGGCACGCCGATCACTGGCAGGCGCTGTCCGAGGTGGTGTCGGCCACGGGCGCCGCGTCGCTGGCCCACGCCGCCGACGCCCCGGAGATCCCGGTGGTCACGGACACGCTGGCCGAGGGCGACGTGGTGTCGGTGGGTTCGTGCCGACTGTCGGTGATCCACCTGGTGGGGCACACGCCGGGCTCGATCGCGCTGTACTACGAGCCGGACGGCGGCCACCTCTTCACCGGCGACTCCCTGTTCCCCGGGGGTCCTGGGCGGACAACAAACCCGACCGACTTCAACTCCTTGATGGACGACCTGGAGGAGAAGGTCTTCGGCCCGCTGCCGGACTCGACGGTGATCTACCCCGGCCACGGCAAGGACTCGACGCTCGGCACCGAGCGCCCGTCCATCCCGGAGTGGCGCGCCCGAGGCTGGTAGGACGGCGGTCCTATGTACTGGAGCCCTAAGCGGTATATACGAGGTGATGTGTCATGACCAAGGTTCTCATCGACATCGACGACGAAGCGCTCGCCGAGGCGTCCGAGCTCCTCGGCACCAAGACCAAGAAGGACACCGTCAACACCGCGCTGCGCTCGACCGCGCAGCAGCTGCGTCGGGCCAGGGCACTCGCGCGCCTCGCCGAACTCGGCGAGGCCGGAGCCTTCGATGAACTGCTGGACAAGTCGACGTACCGCGCATGACGCCGGCTCGGTTCCTGGTCGACACCAGCGCGGTGGTGCGCCTGTTGCGCGACCGCGACGTCCGCGCCCGACGGCAATCACAGATCACCGCCGGCGTCATAGGTATCTGCCCGATCACGGAGCTGGAACTGCTGTACAGCGCCCGATCGAAGGCCGACCGCGAAGAGTGACGGAGCTGTTCAACGCCACGTTCGCGTGGGTCGCGATGCCGGACCGAGTCTTCAGCCGCGCAACCGAGGTCCAGGCCACCATGACGGCCCGTGGCACACCGCTCAGCCGGCGCGGTCGACCTGCTCCTCGCCGCCACGGCCGAACTGACCAGCCTGACCCTGGTGCACTACGACCACGACTTCGACGAGATCGTCAAGGTGACTGGCCAACCGGCCGTATGGGTCGCCGCCCCGGGCTCGATCACCTGACCCACTGTTCCGGTCGCGTGCGCATTCCCCGACGGCGTCGGCAACACGTGGGGTGACAAGGCGAACTTCGAGTCGCTGATCAACGACGTGTCGGCGAAGCTCTTCGACCGGTTCCCGGACGAGACGGAGTTCCACCCTGGCCACGGGAAGGACTCGACGTTGGGCGCTGAACGCCCCTCCCTTCCGGAGTGGCGCGAACGCGGCTGGTGAGCCTACCTCCAGAGCGCATCGATGGGCACGACGTGCGTGCCGTCATCGTGGGTATAGGCCAGGGCGCCCGTATACAGCACAAGCCCAGCGATCAAGCGGTTGCCGAGCCGAGCGCGAAGCGCCCGCATTCCGCGCAGGTCCTCGTTGTGGACCCGCGTTCCGGACTTGATCTCGAACGCGATGACGTCTCCATCGTCGCGCTCGAGAACGAGATCTACTTCATCGGCGGCCGGCGTCCGGAAGTGCCCGACGGACACCGGCGCGTCCCACCAGCTGACCTGTTTGAGAACCTCGCCGACGGCGAACGTCTCGAGCAGGTGTCCGTACTCGGTCAGCACCGCTGGATCAGACTTCGCGATCTTCTCTGGCGTCAGTCCAAGCAGCCACGCCATGACACCGGAGTCGACCAGATGCACCTTCGGCTGACGGGCGACGCGCGAGCCCAATGTCGTGCCCCAGGCAGGGAGGCGGTGGATCAGAAACACCGCTTCCAGCAGCCGAAGGTAATTCTCCGCGCTGCTCTTCTCCATGCCGACCGCCTGCGCTGTCGCCGCGATGTTCAGCACCTGTCCCGACCGCGCAGCAAGCTGGTTCAGCAGGCGAGGAAGCATCTCCCGCTGCCGCACGCGGCTCAGCTCGATCACGTCGCGCTCGATCACCAGATCCAGATAGTTGCTGAACCAGCGTGAACGTGACCGGCCAGGCGGACGCCGCAGCGCGACGGGCATGCCCCCTGACGTCACCCGACGTGCGTACTCGTCGCGGCTGGTTGGTGACGACTCCGCCGATCTTCCCGGCGATGCGCCACTGAGCAGCCTATGAACGAACGGCTCGTCCCGGTCGCCATCGATCTCCATCTGAGCGAGGGGCAGCACATCGATGATGTCAACCCTGCCCGTCAACGATTGACCAGCCTGCGGCAGCGTCGAATATCTGGTCGAGCCGGCGAGCACGAACCGGCCGGGGCGCAGGTCTCGGTTGAGTTCGGCCTTGATCGCATCGAGAAGTTCCGGAACATGCTGGAACTCGTCAATGAGCACTGGTCCGGGCCCAGCCACGAAGCGACCCGGATCGTTACGAACAGCCCCACGGGTCGCCGGGTCGTCACAGTCGATGACCGCCGTGCCGAGTCGCTGCGCCAGCACGTTCAGCAAGGTACTTTTGCCGACCGTGCGCGGCCCGTTCAGCACGACCGTCGGCTCCTCACTCAACCGATCAGCCAGAACCTGCGTCAGCCTGCGGTCAGCAATGCCAGTCAGCGCGCCATCCACTCCTGAACCCTGTCATTTCTTCCGTGTCTGAGCAACTTTTCTTCCGCATCTGCACGCAGAAAAATCCGTACCTACGCCACACACAACCCCTCGGTGAACCCCAACCGAAACGGGTGGTCCTTCTGGATCTTGACCGACAACGGCGAACTCCTGCAGTCCATTCGTTGACGGGTTGCCCGTCGCCGTCGAGGACGTTGGATGTTGGCCTTCCAGCACCGACGCTGTTCCCGGGCGGGGTCGGCAACACGTTCGGCTCGAAGGGAAACTTCGACTCGCTGTTCCACGACGTGACAACGAAGCTCTTCGACGTCCTGCCGGATGGGGTCACCTTCTACCCTGGACACGGGGCGAACTCGACCATCGGCGCCGAGCGCCCGTCGCTGCCGGAGTGGCGCGAACGCGGCTGGTGAACCCGACCCGTTGACCGGACGATAGATTGCGGGCCATGACCGTATCGGCGAAGCCTGTGTACCTTCTGGACTTCCTGCCCGAGGACTGGCGCGAGGCGGTCACCCCATATGTCGACCCCGCTGTCGTGGCAGCGCTGTCCTCGTTTGTTGTCGAGCAATACCGGTCCACCACGGTGTATCCGCGGAAGCAGGACATCTATGCCGCGTACCAGCTGTCCCCGCTCGCGGCGACCCGGGTCCTCATCCTCGGCCAGGATCCGTACGTCCGGCCGGGACAGGCCCATGGACTGAGCTTCAGCGTGCCGCCGGGCGTCCCGGTCCCGCCGTCCCTGCGCAACGTGTACCAGGAGATGCGCGATGACCTGGGGGTGGACCCGCCGCCGTCGGGTGACCTGACCGCGTGGTGCCGGCAAGGGGTGATGCTGCTCAACGCGGTGCTGACCGTCCGCGCCGGCACCCCGAACTCGCACAAGGGGCGCGGTTGGGAGAACATCACCGACGCCACGATCCGGGCGCTGAACGCGAAGGCGGACCGCGTCGTGTTCGTGCTGTGGGGCGCGGCGGCGAAGGCGAAGGCACCGCTGGTGACAAACGACCGGCACGTCGTACTACGCGCCGGGCACCCCAGCCCGATGAACCCGGCCGGCTTCCTCGGCAGCCGCCCGTTCAGCCAGATCAACGCGGCACTCGTGGCGGCCGGAACTCCCCCGGTGCGGTGGTCACCGGCGATGCCGCGGCAGTGACGCGACTCAGCGGCCAGAAGACCACCAACGGAGCGGCCAGATGACCACCGGCGCGGCGGAGGATTGACCTGTCGATACGTGTTGGATAGCGTGCTGATCATTCGTTTGGGTCAGGGATGTCCGCATGTTCGTCGCGCACGAAGAGACCGGGCACAGCAAGTGCCAAACCCTCGGACTTCCGTACGCCCAAATCAGCACCGTTCGTCCACTATGACCGGCTTCCTGCCGGCCGGGCGCCACTCCCGGACCTCCCGGTTCGCCGATTCGCCGGGTCCGACCTCGCCGCCCTGATCCGCAACCTCCGGCCAAGATCCATCAGTCGAGGGAATCCGGGGAGCGACGGGGCGGCAATGATCATCACGCTGGTCATCGACACGTTCAATGTCGACAACAACGGAACCACGATATCGGCGATGCGGTTCGCCACCACTCTCATCTCGCGAGGGCACACGGTGCGCGTGGTCGCGTGCGGCGAACCGGGTGACGCGACCGGTCAGAGGCGGGACGAACCTGAAATGTTCTGGGTTCCGGAGCTCGTGGTGCCGATCGCGAGCCGTTTCGCGCATCGCCAGAACACCCTGTTCGCCAAGCCCGTGCGAGAGGTGCTGATCGCCGCGATCAAGGGCGCCGATGTCGTCCACATCTACCAGCCCTGGCCGCTGGGCCGTGCCGCGGAGCGCATCGCACGCCGGCTCGGGGTGCCCGCCATCGCCGCATTCCACATACAGCCCGAGAACGTCACGTACAACATCGGCCTGGGCTGGTTCCCACCGGCCGCACACCTCGTGTACGTCCTGCTGCGCCTCGCGTTCTACGGACGCTTCACCGACATCCATTGTCCGTCGACCTTCATCGCGGCACAGCTCCGTCACCACGGGTACCGGGCACGGCTCCACGTGATCTCCAACGGTGTGGGGAGCAGCTTTCGGCCGGGACCGGCCCGAGTGCGAGGCGCCGACGAGCCGTTCCGAATACTCATGGTGGGCCGTTTCTCCCCCGAGAAACGGCAGGATGTTCTGATCCGGGCCGTGCGGCGATCGCGCCACGCCGCACGCATCCAGTTGCACTTCGCGGGGCACGGCCCACGGGAGAAGCGCCTGCGCCGGATGGCCTCGAAACTCGCGAACCCGGCACAGTTCGGCTACTACTCGCAAGAAGAGCTCGTCGAACTCATCCGTGGCTGTGATCTGTACGTACACGCCTCCGATGTCGAAATCGAAGGGGTGTCCTGCATGGAGGCGTTCTCCTGCGGACTCGTGCCGGTCATCTCCGACAGCGCACGGAGCGCGACCGGCCAGTTCGCGCTCGGGCCCGAAAACCTGTTCCGCGCCGGTGACCCGTCGTCGCTCGCCGAACGGATCGACGGCTGGATCGACGATCCGGCGGCCCTCGATGCCGCGTCGGAGACCTATGCCCGCTACGCCGAGCTCTACACGGTCGATCGGAGCGTCAAGGCGATCGAGCGGGTCTATGCTCGGGCAGGCCACACACCGGAAGTACCGGCCGGGTACACCGGCCGGGTGTATCGACTACTGTCGAACGCCTTCTACTACGTGATAGCGATTCCGCTGCTCTTTCTCTGGACGCGTGTGATCCTGGGTGTCCGCGCCGAAGGCGAGAACCGGCTCCCTCGCGTCGGCGGCGTGCTCACGGTGTGCAACCACGTGCATCTTCTCGACAGCGCACTCGTCGCGCTCGCCTTGTTCCCGCGCAGACCCGTTTTCACCTCGGCGCCGATAAACCTCGAGAACCGCTGGTACGGCGGTCTGGTGAGATTGCTGGGCGGTGTCGCGGTGCCGCGCACCCCGGCGGGGCTGCCGCTCTTCTTCTCCGAGATGGAGCTCTTCCTCGCCCAGGGAAGGATCGTGCATTTCTTTCCCGAGGGCGAACTGAAGCCGTACGGCACGAGCCTGCGCGACTTCAAGCGGGGCGCGTTCCATCTCGCCGCCCAGGCACGGGTACCTGTCGTGCCCCTGTCGATCCGTTTCACCCCGCCGACCGGGTTGGGGCGAGCGTTCCGTCGCAAACCCACGATGGTCATCGTCATCGGCGAGCCCATCGCCCCGACGATGACCGACCCTCGCAGCGACCGGCGTATCCGCATGGAGCTCGCACGGCGCCGCATGCACGATCTGATCACGCGCGCGGCGTAGTGAGCCTGCAGTTCGTCGGTTCAGGAGACCATGCCGGTGGCATGGTCTCCTGACCGCCGTCCTCAGCCTCCGTGCTCGTGCGGCGCTCCGATCGTGTACAGCAGAGTCGCCAGCGACGCGAGCGTAAACACCGCAAAGATGGCACGTCGCCAATTGTTGGACAACGTCATGTTTCACCTCCTGTCCGGGCCAGTGGCGGGGCCATGATCAGCGCCAACATGCGGATCGACACAGCGGCCCCTCACGACCCTGGAGTTCGTCACGGAAGTTCGTAGCACGATCGCCGGGTCATCGCCGCCCCGAACGACCGCCGGACCGGTGGACCGGGCTGATATCGACCGGAATATCAGTCGACAACGTCGCCCTCGCCGAGGCGTCAGCGCTGCGGCGAGGGCTGCTCTCCACCTGCTGACGAATGTCCTGGACAAAACTGGAGCGGAGGAGCTGCACCCACGGGAGAAACAGCGGTCGGGGAAGGCTTTCGAAGTCGTACCACCCTTGGCGGACGAACTTGTCCGGCTCCTTGACCTCCGCCTCTCCGTCCGTGTGGTCACCCAGCATCCAGATGGTCACGTAATGCTTGCCCGCACCGTCGAAGACGTCGTTCGTCACGGCACCGAACCGGAGGTTGGCGACCGTCAGGCCGGTCTCCTCGGCAACCTCACGGGCGGCGGCCTCCTCGAAGGACTCGCCGAACTCCGGGTGTCCCCCCGGCACCGACCAGGTCCCTTCGCCGTGCGCGCCCCGGCGCAACCCCATGAGGAACGAGCCGTCCCTGATCACGAAGACCCCGATCCCGACGCGTGGCGCCTGTTCCCGCATTCCTGATGCTCCGCTCATCCCGTCCGCACAAGTCGCCTTCACCGTTCCACATGAGGTGGCGGTACTGATTTCGGGCGCGACTGGTAGGGCCCTCAGGGTTGGGAATCCGCGAGTGTGGCTGGCTACGCTCCCGGGCATGCCCCCACGAACATCGTCAGGAGCAGTCGGCATCCCCATAGGTATACCCGTTGGTAGCCTGGATGGTATGGGCAGCACCACGATCAAGGTCGACTCCGCCGTCCGGGACAGGCTGGCCGTCCTGGCGCGGGAGCGTGGCATCACCATGGGTGCCCTGCTGGCAGAGGCCACCGAAACGCTCGAGCGGCAGGCCTTCTTCACGCGCGCCCAGGAACAGCTCGAACGGCTCCGGCAGGAGAACCCTGACGCGTGGGCGTCGGACCGCGCCGAGTCGCGAACCTGGCAGGCGGGCACCGACCGGGACACGCTGACCACGGACGACGAACCCGGTTGGTGGGAGTGAGCAACGTCCGTACCGGCGAGATCTGGCTCGCCGAGCTCGATCCCACGGTCGGGCACGAACAAGGCGGTCGACGCCCAGTCGTCGTGGTGTCGTCGAACGGGCTTCATGCGTTGCCGATCAACATGGTCATGGTCGTTCCGCTTACCGGCCACGATCGCGGTCTGGTGACCCAGCCCCGGATCAGCGGACCCGAAACGGGCCTCCGCCGGGTTAGCTTCGCCCGCCCGGAAGACCTGCGCGCCATCGACGCGACCCGTCTCCGGCGCAGACTGGGCCAGATCACCACCGACGAGTTGGCCGAGATCCGCAAGGTGATGCGGTACTTCCTCGACCTCTGAACGCGACGGCTCATGACCACAACGACTCACCGTCACCAGAGCAACTTCGCCCGCCGATACTTCAGCGCAGGCGAAGCCCACGGCGAAGTCAGCGCGGTGCTGGCGATCCTCGACGCCCGCGGCGTCGAGATCCCTGAGCAGATCCGCGCCGAGATCGCCGGGTGCACCGACCTCGACCGGCTCGACAGCTGGATCCGCCAGGCCGCCACCGCTGACAAGATCCAGAACCTGGACGTCCCGATCAGCGGGTGAGGCGACGGGGCTTCCGAACGGGCTGACGGGTCGTAGCGTCACCCTTCGCGGACGAACAGCGGCCTGCACGGGCGGAACGGTCGTGGCCTTGCACCGCGACGGGTGCTTTCTGCAACATCGAGGACTTCACCGACGACCGGCACCGACCGCTGTTCGATGCCGAGCACGCCGCAGATTGAGTCCAGACGGCACGTGCGGCCGTCGATGCCGCCGGAGAGCCGTTCCACAAAGGAGCACACCAACCAGCAGCGCCGGTGCCAATGGCGGCAACCCGACCCCGGTTACATGCACTGCTCGTTCCGAAGCACCTAACAACAGCGACAATCGCACGGCTGGATGCCACCGTATTGTCCGGCAGCGGCCCGAAGATCTTCTCCTCCAGGACGTTCGGGACACCTCACGCCCAGCTTGTCCTGGAAGTGATGGGGGGAGCGGGCGGCCGAGTTCTGGGACGGTTTCACGCTCACTCAGAAGCGTGCCGTCCTATCGACCCTGCTGGAGGCGGTCCGGATTCTGCCCGTGACCCGGCGGGGACCCGGCTTCGACCCGCGAACGGTAGAGATCGTCTGGCGGCAGCCGATGTGAGGCGAGTCGACGTGACCGTGCATCGACATTCGGCCGATTATCGCGCCGACGCGAGGCCCTCCAGATCAACGACTCTGATGAGCGCCACGATGTCAGGCTCTGCGCTCAAGTCGACGGGACCGAGTTCCTTGCTCCGGCCTTGCTGGTTCACGAGCTTTTCCCGAGCCGCCGCGTTGAGGATGTCGACCGCATCTGCGTCGTTCCACCGAATACCGCGTAGCGCGTCGCGGGTGACGCTGAAGGCACCGATGCACGGCATGGCCGGACGTCCGTAGACGTCGCGGCCGTCGTTGCGCAGGACGACGACTCGGGCGGAAGCGAGTCCGGGAGCAACTGCGAACGCCTCTCGCAAAGTCACGAGGACCTGCCCACAAACGAACTGTTTGTAGAGGTCTGCCTTGGCGGCCTGCGCGAGCTTCTTCAGCGACACGTTGCCCGCTGCGGTCCGCGACGGCATCTGCTCGGGAATCACCTGTGACGCCGGTGGCACAAGGAGGACCAGAGAGACCTCAGCGCCATCGACGCCGACCGCCGCAGATGCTGCCTCGTTGTCCTCGAACGCTTCGGCAAGGGACTGCAGGACCGCACCGGGATCGTTGCGGCGGAGGAACTCCCAATGTTGGTCGAGCGTCCGCTGCCACTGCGCCTGTTGGGCCTTCAGCTCCTGCCACCGCCGATGGACCTCGGCATCGGCAGATGCCGCAGCTCGCTGTTTGGCTGCCGCACGTTCGGTCCGCTTCAAGATGCCGATTCCGGTGAGGGCGTGCTTCTCATGGTGGGCGTAGATTGCTGCCCGGTTCGGGGCTGGCGGCTCGGGTGCCAACGGCCGTTGCGCCGGCGGAAAGTCCACCCGATGGAGGCCCAGAATTCGCAGGAAGGCATCGGCGAGTTGCCGGGCCATCGCCTCCTTCTCCGCTTGGGCGGCCTGCCGCTGCTGGACCGCCAGCTGACGTTGGTAGGCGGCCTGCGCCGAGGTTGCGCTGCGACCACCACCACTTCGTCGGCCGCCGCCCAGCGAGGTGGAGTAGCCGAACGGGCCGACTCCGGTCGACAAGCTGGTCCGGCCGGCACCGAAATGTACGCGGGCCGCTCGCGGGCCGATGCTGGTCCGGATGCCTCGTGACGAGGCTCTGATACGGACCCCGGGGGCGAGCTTGATCGAGAAACCCACGCTCCAGACGCTACGTTCGCATTTGCCGGATTGGGCCAACTGCATGGCCGGGACGGTCGGCCATTCGTTCGATTCCAAGTGGCAAACGTGCAGCTCACGCAACCGGAGGAAACAGACGACAGGACGATACGGAGCACCATCTGGCACCAACCGTAGCGCGGGTCCACTGCTGAGTGGCATGTCACTACGCCACCCATCGAGTGGACCCGTCACGCGGCGCGGTAACGCGCCGGAATGCGTCCGGCCCATCAGGGAATCGAGGCTCTTCGAACTTGGTGGGAGTTCCGGCCCCACCGATGACACCTGGCTGTCACCGGCCGTAGGGAATGATGCCTGCATGCGGATGTTGGTCATCGGGGGCACGCGGTTCGTCGGGCGGCACATCGTTGAGGACGCCCTCTCACGGGGGCACGACGTGACGCTGCTGCATCGGGGGCAGACCGGGAAGGATCTGTTCCCGGCGGCCAGACACGTGCTCGCGGATCGCAACCGCGACCTCTCCGTGTTGGCGGACGGGGCGTGGGACGTGACGATCGACGTCAGTGGCTACTTCCCACGGCAGGTCCGGGAGATCGCCGACGCGCTCGACGAGCGCGCCGGGAGGTATGTCTACGTCTCGAGCGTCTCCGTCTACGACCGGCCGAAGCCCGGCTTCCGTGAGGACGCGCCGCTGCGGGAGCTCGTGGATCCGACGATCGAGGAAGTCACCGACGAGACCTACGGCGCGCTGAAGGCGGCGTGTGAGCGGGTCGCCGTGGAGCGGTTCGGGACGGGGACGCTCATCCTGCGGCCGACATACGTGGTCGGGCCGCACGATCATCTGAGCCGGTTCACCTGGTGGGTGGAGCGGGTCGCCCGGGGCGGGGAGATCCTCGCGCCCGGGTTGCCGGAAGCGCCTATCCAGGTCATCGACGCCCGGGACCTCGCGAAGTGGACGCTCGACATGGTGGAGCGAGGCGCCGGCGGGGTGTTCCACGCGGCGTTCCCGGCGCCGCCGTTTTCGTTCCGGGAGTTGCTGGAGGCCATCGTCGCCGAGGTCGGACCGCCGGGGACGACACTGACGTGGGTCGACCCCGACTTCCTCGGCGAGCGTGGGATCGACGCCGAGAGCCTGCCGCTGTGGTCGGCGTTCGACTCGGAGGCGGAGGTGAACGCTGCGGACCCGGCGGCAGCGTTCGCGGCCGGCCTTGCGCCACGGCCGCTGCGGGAGACGGTGCGGGAGACGTATGAGCACGCGGTGCGCCATCCGCTGTCGCCGCCGCCGGAGCGCCTGATATCGGAGCGGGAGACGCAACTGCTGGAGGAATGGCACCAGCGGTGACAGGCTTCAATGTGTACCACCGGAGCGGAGGACGATGCGCAGACTGGCGTAGGCCGGGATGAGGACGCGGTGGCCGTACCGCCGCTGGCGGATGTGCCACGGGCGACCGGTCGCCAGCAGGGCATCCAGCAGGGCGGACACCTCGGCGCGGCCGACCGGGGCGCCGAGGCAGAAGTGGCGGCCAGCGCCGAACCAGAGGTGGCGCAGCTCCGGGAAGTGCGGGTTGTCGAGGTCGAACCCGCCGCGCGCGTGGTTCGCCGTCGCGGTCAGCAGCAGGACCCGGTGGCCGGCCCGGAGCCGTCGGCCGGCGACCTCCACGTCGGTGGTGACGGACCGGGTGATCACCGGTATCGGGCAGGCGACCCGCAGGCCCTCGCGCACCGCGGCGGGCAGCAGGTGCGGCTCGGCGCGCAGTCGGTCCTGCTCGCCGGTGTCGTGCAGCAGTGCCACGGTCCGGGCCATCGCCGAGGCGGTGGTCTGCGTCCCCGCCACGGTCAGCAGGGCCGCCAGGCCCTCCGTCTCGCGGAGGCCCAGCCCGAGCTCGCGGCACCGGCCGAGCAGCGTGCCGCCGGGCGCGGTGCGCCAACCGGCTGCGACCTGGGCGGTCATCCGGGCGACGATCGCCTTTCCGGCGTCGACGATCCGCGGCGGTACGTGTGGCGAGGCGGTGCTGCGGGCCGCCAGCGCGGCCAGGGCGAGGCCGGTGTCGAAGATCTCCCGGTACGTGGCGTCCGGCCCGGTGCCGGGCAGGCCGAGCAGGTCGGCGACGACCCGGCCGACCACCTCGCGGCTCAGCTCGGCGACGTCGACGGTCGCGCCGGCGGCGAGTTCGGCGGTGCAGCGCCGCAGCCGCGGCCCGGCGGCGCGGGCCACGAGCACCGCCGCCCGCTCCTCGGTGAACAGGTCGCGGGTCGTCGCGCGCAGGGCCTGGTGGCCGGGGCCGTCGAAGAGGTCGTACACCCAGCCGCCGAGCACCCGCGCCCAGAGGTGCCCGACAACACCTTCGCCGACGATCGTGAAATGGTCCCGGTCGGCGAGGATGCGGCGCATGGCGCCGGGGTCGGCGACCACCCAGCCGAGCCCCGGCACCCGCCGCATCGGCCGGGCGAACCGCCCGAGGGTGAGCAGTGCCGGGAAGCCGGGCCGGCTGGCAGCGAGCAGCCGCAGCTCATGCTGCCGGGCGCGATCGGCCCGACAGCCGGGGACGGTTGTGGTGTGGACTGTTGTCATGCGGCCAGCGTCGGCCACCGGCGGCGGCGTCACGTCGGATCGGCGACGACACCGGGCCTGCTCCCCCGGCGGTATCCGGCCGGCTGCCGTACCACGGCCGGCGTACCGGAACCACACCGGGACGTCACGCGCACGGCGCCGGAATCGCATCGGTCGAAGGGGTGGGCAGGGTGGCTGAGCAGTAACGCATCGCGGGCCGGTTCGAGGATGCATCAGTCATGATCACTTCGATACGTTCGGTCACTGCCGCAGTCGTCACGATGTCGGAGGTTTCTCATGTCCGGCCAGCGGGTCACCGATCAGATCCAGGGCAAGACGCTCACCATCCGCGAGGTCTTCTACGGACGCCGCTACGGACTGGACTCGTACCAGCGCGAATACGCCTGGACCGAGAAGCAGGTCGAGGAACTCATCAACGACCTCACCGGCCGGTTCGTCAAGGAATGGTCACCGCAGCACGAACTGCTCGACGTCGCGCGGTACCAGCCGTACTTCCTCGGGCCGGTCATCACCTCCGGCCGGGACGGTGTCAACTACCTGATCGACGGCCAGCAGCGACTCACCACGCTGATGCTGCTGCTGATCTGGCTCCGTCGAATCCAGGACGGCCGGGAGGACGCGGTCGACTCGATCGACAACCTCGTCTTCATCTCTCATTACGGGCAGAAGGTCTTCGCCGTCGAGGACGAGGAGCGGCGCCCCTGCCTGCAGGCGATGCTGCGGGGCACCGAATTCGACACCGTCAACGCCAGCGCCTCGGTCCGCAATCTCTGGGACCGCTTCGCGGACATCGAGAAACACTTCCCCGAGGATCTCCGGGACGAGGAGCTTCCGTACTTCATCTACTGGCTGCTCGACCGGGTCACCCTCGTTGAGATCTCAACCGGCGACAGCGGGCTCGCGCTGGAGATCTTCGAGACGATGAACGACCGCGGGCTCCGCTTGACAGGTCTCGACATGTTGAAGAGCTTCATGCTGGCGAAGGTCGACGCGGACGATCGCGACGTCGTCAACCAGGTCTGGCGGAGCCGGTTGACGGACCTGAGCGACATCGATCCCGGTGCGCATTCGGCCTTCGTCAAGGCATGGCTGCGGGCAAAGCACTCCGCCGGTTCGGACGACGACGAGGGCATCGGCTCCGCCTTCGACAAGTGGGTCCGCAAACACGAGGCGAGGCTCGACCTGGACCGCCCGGCCGGAGCCCGGCAGTTCGTGCTCCGCGACATGGACCACCTCGCGAAGCGGTACCGCGAACTGCTCCTGGCGAGCCGGCACCTCACGCCAGGTCTGGAACCGCTGTACTACAACGCCTACAACTCCGTCACGCTGCAGCTGCCGCTCATCCTCGCGACGCTGTCCGTCGACGACGACGACGTCACCTTCCGCCGGAAGGCCAACCTCGTCGCCGGCTACCTCGACATCTTCGTGGCGCGATGCATGGTCAACGCCCATGATTTCCGGTACACCGCGGTGGAGCATCGGCTCTTCGCCCTGGCGCGGGAGATCCGTGAGATGGATGCCGACACGCTGGCGAAGCGCCTCGGCGAGGAGGTCGCCGCGATCCCGGACAGTTTCGAGGCGGTGAGCTCGTTCTCGCTCCGGCCCCGCAACCGGACCTACGTGAAGTACATCCTGGCGCGGATGGCGTCGTGGCTCGACCAGCAGTGCCGGACCGGGCACACCTTCGCCGACTACACCCGCTCGGGGAAGGACCAGCCGCCGTTCGAGATCGAACACATCTGGGCGGACAAGTTCTCCTACCAGCCGACCATCCCGCGCCGGAAGTTCGCCGACCTCCGGAACCGGTTCGGGGCTCTCCTGCTGCTGCCGAAGGACTTCAACGCCAGCTTCGGCGACATGCCGTACGCGAAGAAGCTTCCGCACTACATGGGACAGCATCTGCTCGTACGGTCGCTGCACCCGGACTGCTATCAGAACAATCCGACGTTCCTGCGAACGGTCGAGGCACACAACCTGCCGTTCACGCCCTTCGCCGACGAGTTCGACCCGGCCGCCATCGACAGCCGTCAGGAGTTGTACCGCAGACTGTGCGAGCTGGTGTGGAAGCCGGAGCAGTACGGGCTGGTGGTGCCCGAGATCGCCCCGCAACAGCCCAAGGAGCGCACGCGGGTCCGGTTCGACGTGTCGCTGCGCGATCTCATGGAGAAGGGCCAGCTGACGGCGGGCGCGCAGTTGGTCGGCGCTTATCGCGGCACCGACTACCGGGCCGTGCTGACCGACAAGGCCAAGATCCGGGTCGAGTCCGGTGAGGAGTTCGAAGCCGCCTCACCCGCCGCCGCGGCGGTGCTCGAGAAGCAGTCTTGGAACGGCTGGATGTTCTGGCAGGTGCAGGAGCCCGACGGGGCGCTGCGGTTGCTCGACGACCTGCGGAAACGAGCGCTCAATCAGGGGTCGGTCGCAGGCGATGACTGACGGGCCGCCGTTCGGCGTGGCAGGATCGGGCGCACTCGGAGAGTCGGAGGGCGTCGATGGAGTTGCGGCGGGTTGCCGATGTGGATTTTGCCGGCCTCACGCGGCGGGCGTTCCACCCCTCGCCTGCCGCCTGGGAAGACGAAGTCCTCTACTTCCTGATGGTGGACCGCTTCTCGGACGGTCGCGAGACCGGGTGCCGCGACAATGCCGGGCGGCTCGTCGATCGGGGCGGAACGCCGCTCATCAGCGCCGGCGACCACGGTAACGCTGTGCGCACCGAGGAAGAGGCCACACTGTGGCGGGCCGCCGGGGCCGACTGGGTGGGCGGGAACCTCGCGGGGCTGCGGAGCAAGCTCGGATACCTGCGGCGGCTCGGGATCACCGCCGTCTGGGTCAGTCCGGTGCTCAAGCAGGTGGCCGGCCGGCCCAGCTACCACGGCTACGGGATCCAGAACTTCCTCGCCGTCGATCCGCACTTCGGCACCGCCGAGGAGCTGAGGGACCTCGTCGCCGAGGCGCATGCGACGGGGATCCGTGTGGTGCTCGACGTCGTGCTCAACCACGCCGGGGACGTGTTCGCCTACGAGCCGGACCGGCAGCCGCCCTGGATGGGATCGGCCTACGACGTCCGCGGGTTCCGCGACGCGCACGGGCAGCCGACCCTGCAGTTCGGCGACGTGCCCGAGGCGTGGCCCGACGGCGCGGTCTGGCCCGCCGAACTGCAACGGCTCGGCACCTTCACCGGCAAGGGGCGGATCGTCCACTGGGATCGATACCCGGAGTATCTCGAAGGGGACTTCGTCGGGCTCAAGGACATCACGCTCGGCAGCGGGCCGGCCGACGCCTACCGGCCGTCTCCGGCGCTGGTCGCGCTCACCCGGGCGTACCAGTTCTGGATCGCCTTCGCCGACCTGGACGGGTTCCGCGTCGACACGGTGAAACACCTGGACCCCGGCGCCGCGCGGTACTTCGCGTCGGCGATCCACGAGTTCGCGCAGTCGATCGGCAAGGAGCGGTTCTACCTCATCGCCGAGATCACCGGGGACCGCGCCTTCGCGTACCGCACCCTGGACGAGGTGGGCATGGACGCGGCGCTCGGCATCGCGGACGTGCAGGACCGCCTGGAGTCGACGGCGAAAGGGCTGCGGGAGCCGCGCGAGTACTTCGACCTGTTCCGCAACTCGCTGCAGGTCGGGCGGGAGTCGCACACGTGGTTCCGGGACAAGGTCGTGACCGGCTACGACGACCACGACCAGGTCCGTAAGGGCGACAACAAGGCGCGGTTCGCGGCCGACGAGCTCGGCGACCGGCTCACCCTGGTCGCGCTCGCGCTGAACGCGACGACACTCGGCATCCCGTGCGTGTACTACGGCGGCGAGCAGCACTTCGACGGCCGGGGCGGCGACGACCGGTACATCCGTGAGGCGATGTTCGGCGGGCGGTTCGGCCCGTTCCGCAGCCGCGGCGCGCACGCCTTCGACGAGGAGCACCCCACCTACCGGGAGCTGGCCCGGATCCTCGACGTGCGGCGGCGGACACCCGCGCTGCGGAGGGGGCGGCAGTACCTGCGGCCGGTGTCGGTCGACGGGGTCCGGTTCGAGCTGCCGACCGCGCGCGGACTGCTGCCGTGGTCGCGGATCTTCGCCGACCACGAGGTGCTTGTCGCCGTGAACACCGATCCGGACCGGGCGCACACGGCCTGGGTGACCGTCGACGACGGGCTGCACGCCACGGGTGACGAGCTCACCTGCGTGTACAGCACCGAGAAGGACCGCGAGGGCACCCGGGTGCGGGTCGAGCGGCGCAACGGGAAGTCGGTGGAGCTGACCGTCCCACCTGCCGGAGCGGTCATCTACGAGTCGGCATTCCTCGGTAGGATGCTGCCGGTCCGCAGTGAGATCTGAAACGGGGTGGATTTCATGCACAGACGCGCGTTGCTCGCCGGTGCCGCCGGAGTCGCGGCCGGCCTGGCGATCCCCGGCGGGGCAGCATACGCCGGCACGGTGTTCCCGGAGATCATCGACCTGCCGGCGGGCTTCCAGCCGGAGGGCATCACGGCCGGCCGGGGCCCGACGTTCTACGTCGGTTCGCTCGACACCGGCGCGATCTACCGGGGCAGTGTCCTCACCGGCCGGGGCGGGACGTTCGTCCCCGGGCGCACCGGAGGCGCGGCACTCGGCCTCGAGTTCGACACGCACCAGCGGCTGTGGGCGGCCGGGGCCGGCACCGGCGGCGCGACCGTCTACAGCGCGTCCGGCAAGACCCTCGCGCAGTACAGCTTCGGCGGCACGTTCGTCAACGACGTCGTCGTCACCCCGAAGGCCGCGTATTTCACCGACTCCTACCAGCCCGTGCTCTACGTGGTGCCGCTCGACCGGTCCGGACGCCTGCCCGGCCAGTCCGCCGTGCGGACCGTCCAGCTCCCCGGCGAGCTCGGCGACGCGGCCGGGTTCAACAACGGGATCGAGGCGACACCGGACGGGCGGCTGATCATCGTGCAGATGCTCGCCGACCGGCTGTTCTCGTTCGACCCGGCGCGCGGCACGGCACAGCGGATCGACCTCGGCGGGGCAAGTGTCCTGCAGGGCGACGGCCTGCTGCGCCGCGGGCAGCACCTCTACGTCGTGCGCAACTTCTTCAACGTCATCGCCAAGTTCCGGCTCCGCCCCGACCTGGCCGAGGCCGTCCTGGTCGACGAGATCACCCACCCGAAGTTCGACATTCCGGCGACCGTCGCCGGGTTCGGCTCGCGGCTCTACGCGGTGAACGCCCGCTTCAACGTGGCGACGCCGACGCCGGAGACGACCTACACCGTCGTGCGCGTGGACGCATAGACAACGCGGTCGGCACCGGCCTCGGTGGGCTCCGCCGAAGCCAGGAGGAGACACCCGCAGAGCGGAACGTCGATGAACGGACCCGACGTTTTGTCCCGTCAATACTGTTTATGAGATCAACCGTGACAGACTGGCGGGCATGACGACTCTCGGCGCCGTGTTCCTGCCCCAGCTTCCGCCGGAACAACTGCGGTCCGTCGTCCGGGCCGCCGACGAGGCCGGGCTGGAGGAGTTGTGGCTGTGGGAGGACTGCTTCCTGGAGAGCGGGATCGCCACCGCTTCCGCGGCGCTGGCGTGGTCGTCGCGGCTGCGGGTCGGGGTCGGCCTGCTGCCGGTGCCGCTGCGCAACGTGGCCATCACCGGGATGGAGCTGGCCACGCTGTTCCGGCTGTTCCCGGACCGGGCGATCGTCGGTGTCGGCCACGGTGTGCAGAGCTGGATGGGCCAGGTCGGCGCCCGCGCGGATTCGCCGCTGACGCTGCTGCGCGAGTACACGTCGGCGCTGCGGGCCCTGTTGCGCGGCGAGCGGGTCACCGTCGAGGGGCGATACGTGCGGCTGGACGGCGTGGCGCTGGACTGGCCGCCGACCACGGGCGCGGCGGTGCTCGCCGGCGCCACCGGCCCGCGGACCCTGCGGCTGTCGGGTGAGGTCTCCGACGGGACCATCCTGACCGGCGGCACGGACATCGAGGGTGTACGGGCCGCGCGGCGCCTGATCGACGAGGGGCGCCGAGCCGCGGGACGGACCGACCCGCACCCGGTTGTCGTCTACCTGCACGCGGCGACCGGTCCCGACGCCGCGGAGCGCATGGCGGCCGAGCACGTGAAGTGGGGCTACGCCGAGCGCGGTGTGGACCCGGCCGACGTGACCGTCGCCGGTGACGCGGAGACCGTCGCCGACGCGGTGCGCCGCTGGGCGGAGGCCGGGGCCGACACCGTGGTCCTGCAGCCGACCCCGGACGACCCGGACCCGGAGGGCTTCATGCGCTTCGTCGCGCAGGAGGTCCGCCCGCTGGTCCCCTGACCGCCGCCGGGACACGGAGGGCTTCATGCCGTGGACGGAGCCGGTCACCGGTGCGGCCGCTGGACGCGCTCGGTGCCGAACGGGAGCCGGATCGCAGTACCGTTGGCGCGACCGACCCGGCCGAGGAACGGAGCGACGCATGAGCCAGGGGCCGAACCCCGCCGTCGAGGGGGTCGCCGCGACCGGGATCGCCTACCGGGTGGTCGAGCACGGGCCGGTCCGCAGCCTCGCGGAGGCGGCCGAGGCGCGTGGCGTGGCCGTGCCCGACGTGGTGAAGACGATCGTGGTGCGGCTGACGGACGACTCGTTCCGGTTCGTGCTGGTGCCGGGCGACCGGGTCATCTCCTGGCCGAAGCTGCGGGCGCTCCTCGGGGTCAACCGGGTCTCGATGCCGGACGCGGCGACCGCCAAGGAGGCGACCGGCTACGAGCGGGGCACGATCACGCCGTTCGGGTCGACGACCGCCTGGCCGGTCATCGCCGACGAGCGGGTCCGGGGGCGGGAGATCACGCTGGGTGGCGGGCGGCACGGGGTCGCGCTCGCCGTGGCCGCCGACGCCGCGATCGAGGTGCTGAAGGCCACCGTCGCCGACGTCTCCGAGGCCGAACCGCAGGCCTGATCGACGGGCGCTTTTCCCGGCGGTACCGCAGAAAGCCGCGCCCGCCAATGGCAATTTGCCGGAAATGCCTTTGCTGTCGGGAAGATGTGCAAATCTGGCACTCGGCAATCATCATTGCCCGGGTTTCCGGAGGTCGTCCGTGGGAGTGCTTCGACGGGCGGTCACGCGGCGCGCACCACCATTCGTGCGAGCCGGCCGGAATGCGCAGGTGAGCCCCGGGCCGAGCGGGGAGTCTCACTGTCCACACATCCGTTACGCCGCAATCTCGCGGCCGCGACCACCGTCTGCACCATCGCGTGCGCCGCTGTTGTCGCCGGAACACTCAACAGCCCGCCTGCTGCGGGCATCGTCGTCACCCAGACCCCGTACGTGTTCGTCGGGGCAGCCCAGGAGCCGGCCCGGGCCGACCGGCTCGTCGAACTCAGGTCCGTCGAGCGGCGGCTGCGCCCGGCACCGCCGGCCGCGCAGGTTCCGGAGCGGGCACCGGGGCCGCGGCGCAAGGTCACTGAGCGCACGGCCGCGCCGCGGGCGGGCGGTGCGGGGAAGAGCACCGCGCAGCGCAAGGCGACCAGGTCGAAGCCGCGCACTGCGGCGCCGCCGAACCGGCCCCGCATCCGCACCACGACGACCCGGCCCGTCCAGCCGGCCGCCGGCGGGGACGGCACGGTCGTCGGGTTCGCGACGGCGCAGGTCGGCAAGGGGTACGCCTTCGGGTCGGCCGGACCGGACCGGTTCGACTGCTCGGGGCTCGTCGTCGCCGCGTACCGACGGATCGGGGTCAGCCTGCCCCGCACCACGGGCGGGCTCGCCGGCAGGGGAAGGCCGGTGGGCCGGGGCGAGTTGCGCCCGGGCGACCTCGTGTTCCCGTCCAGCGGACACGTCGGGATCTACATCGGCGGCGGGCGCATCGTGCACGCGTCGACCGAGCGCGGCGGGGTGAAGGTCTCGCCGATCTACGACTTCCGGTACGCCCGCCGGATCGTCGGCTGACGCCCGCCGCTAGTGGGCCAGCCGGAAGTCGGCGAAGTCGAAGCCGGGCGCGACGACGCAGCTGACGAGCACCGGTTCGGCGCCGATCGGGGTGGCCGCCTGCCACACGCCCGCGGGGATCAGCACCTGCGGGCGCTGGCCGGCGGCCACGTCGGCGCCGAGGACCGCCGCCGGCCCCTCGCCGGGCGCGTCGCCGGAGCCGCCGAGGCGCAGCTCCAGCGGGCCGCCGGAGTGCCAGAACCACAGCTCGTCGGAGCGCACCACGTGCCACGCGGACTCCTCGCCCGGGTGCAGCAGGAAGTAGATCGCGGTGGCGGCGCTGCGCGGGCCGTCGTACCCCTCCGGCGAGAACCTCACCTGCGAGCGCCAGGTCTCGCGGAACCAGCCGCCCTCGGGGTGGGGTTGCATGTCGAGCTGCTCGGCCAGCGGCGGTCGTGTGGTCATGCGCCAAACGTAGCGGCCCGCCCCTCCGCCCAACGGCGGGTGCCCGCCGGTGCGGGCCTTTGTCGTGCCGGGTGGCGTGAGGCTGGAGGTTCGAACTGAGCCGGCTGTAGGCGCATCGAACTCCGGGTCCGCACCCGGGACTACCATCGCCGGATGCGACGCTTCGGGGCACTGCTGGTCGTCATCGCGCTTGCGGTGACCGGGTGCGGCGACGGCCCCACCGAAGGTAACGCGGGGCGCGCACTGGGCGGCGAGCCGAGCGTGGCGGCGAGCGGGCAGCCGGCGTCGCCGGGGCCCTCGGCGTCGGCCGGGCCGAGCGCGAGTGCCGGTGCGGCCAAGCTGCCCGTGCCGGGCAACCCGAACGGGAAGGCGAGCGTCCCCGCCGAGGCGCAGGCCGTCGACACCTCGCGCCCGACCCGCGTGATCGGCAACGGTACGGCGGCGAGCTGCACCTCCGAGGCGGTCGTCTCCGCCGTGGCGGCCGGCGGGATCATCACGTTCTCGTGCGGCCCGGCGCCGGTCACGATCACGATGAAGGCGACCGCGAAGGTCCGCAACGCGGTGGCGGGCGGCAAGGTGGTGCTCGACGGCGGGCGCATGGTGACGCTCAGCGGCGAGGGGAAGCGCCGCATCCTCTACATGAACACGTGCGACCAGGCGCTCGGCTGGACCACCAGCCATTGCCAGGACCAGGAGACGCCGCAACTGACCGTGCAGAACCTGACGTTCGCCGACGGCAACTCGACCGGCGACAAGACCGAGGGCGGTGGCGGCGGGGCGATCCTCGTGCGGGGCGGCCGGTTCAAGGTGGTCAACTCGCGGTTCGTGCGCAACCGCTGCGACGGCACCGGGCCGGATCTGGGCGGGGCTGCCGTTCGCGTGCTCAGCCAGTACCACAACCAACCCGTGTACGTCGTGAACAGCACGTTCGGCGGTGCGGCGGGCCAGGGCGGGGTCTGCGCGAACGGCGGCGCGCTGAGCAGCATCGGGGTGTCGTGGGTGGTGCTGAACAGCGTGCTCTCGTACAACTCGGCGGTCGGGCGGGGCGCGAACCCGGCCCGCGCCGGCACACCCGGCGGCGGCAGCGGCGGCGCGATCTACTGCGACGGCAACCGGTTCACCGTGCGGCTCGCCGGCACGCTGGTCGAGCAGAACAAGGCGAACGAGGGTGGCGGTGCGGTCTTCTTCGTCAGCAACGACCGCACCGGCACCATGTCGCTCGAGAACTCGACCCTGCGGAAGAACCCGAGCGCCGGCTTCGAGACGCCGGGCTTCCCCGGCATCTACTTCCTCGGCGCCCGGCCCCCGTCGGTCCAGGCGTCGAGTCTCACGAAGTAGCGTCCGTCAGCTGCGCAGGCAGGCGCAGAACGGGTGGCCCGCCGGGTCGAGCAGCACGACGTAGCGGTCGCCGCCGGGCTGGTGGTCGGGCTTGGTGGCGCCGAGTTTCAGCGCCCGCTCCTCGGCGTCGGCCAGGTCGTCGACGTAGAAGTCGAGGTGGAACTGCTTCGGTGTCGGGCCCTCCGGCCAGGTCGGCGCGGTGTAGTCGGGCAACTGGCCGAAGCCGATCGACGTGCTGCCGTCACTGATCATCGCGTATTCGTCCTGGCTGTGCGTGACGTCCCAGCCGAGGACCTCGCTGTAGAAGGTGGCGAGGACGGGCGGTTCGGCGCAGTCGATGTTGACCATGATGAGGCTCGCGAATCCAGTCATGCCCGCATCCTGGCACCTATTCCTGCCACCTCATGTCAGGATCGTTCGGGATTCAGTCGTGCGGGTCCGCGGGCGGCGGCGACCGTCACGAGGCGGTCGGGGCGGACCAGTTGCGCCGGATGGCGACCATACGCAGGACGAAGGTCAAGGTCGCGGCCAGCATGATGCCCAGCGGCCGCTGGACCTCCAGCGCGTCGAGCGTGGCGACGGAGGCGCAGCCGCACAGGCCCGCGACCGCATAGATCTCGCGGCGCAGCACCGTCGGAATCTCGCCGGTCAGCAGGTCGCGGACCAGGCCGCCGCCGATGCCGGTGATCATGCCGATGATGCAGGCGCCGAACGCCGGAACGCCGGCGTCGAGCGCCTTCAACGTGCCGGTCACCACGAACAGGCCCAGGCCGGCCGCGTCGAGCACGAGGACGGTCCAGCGCAGCTTGCTCACCGCCGGGTGGAGCCAGAACGTCGCGGCGGCCGTGACCACCGCCACCGCGGCATACCGCCAGTCGACGAACGCGAACGGCTGCACGTTGATGAAGACGTCGCGGAGGATGCCGCCGCCGAGGGCCGCGGTGAAGCCGACGAAGATGACGCCGAAGAGGTCCAGCCGCTTGGCCACGCCGGCGACCGCACCGGAGGCGGCGAAGACGGCGATGCCGATGAGGTCGACGACGGGCAGAAGGCTGAGCGATGACACCTGGATCCCTCGGTACGGACAGCGATGCGCGGCACCCTTCGCCGGGTGCCGCGCATCATGTATACCGGCCTCAGATGTTGTTGATGACGGCCATCGAGGTTTCGTGCTGCATGGCCAGCATGTCGGAGACCGCGGCCGCGTCGTAGTAGGAGCCGCTGTCGCCGGTCGTGGCGGTGTCGGTGGTGGTGTCGCCGGCCTCGGCGTTCACGACGTCGCCGTCGAGGTTGCCGCCGGAGCCGTCGTAGTCGGCGCCGTAGTCGACGAGGTCGTCGGACGTCAGGTCGATCGTCTCGCCGGTGTTGGCGTCGTAGGCTAGCTCGTACCGGCCGTCGCCGTCGGAGTCCAGCGCGGCGTAGTCGGCCTCGCCGTCACCGTCGGTGTCGGCGACGATCACGTTGCTGCCGTCGTCGAGGGTGTAGATCTCGGCCGGGTCCTCGACGCCGTCGCCGTCGACGTCCGCGGTGAAGCCGGAGTAGTCGTCACTCATATCGGTTGTGCCCCAATCACGTTCAGGTGTGCTGCAACGATCAGGAACGTTATGGGGTCGCGGCTCCGCTTCACTCCCCCTTTGCTGCCAAGCCGACAGCAAAAGCGATCCGCGTCACCGGCAGTCGCGGCCGGAGCGGAGGAGCGCCAGGTTTGCCCGCAACGGGCTGCGGGGTATTCAACCGTCGATTCGATGTCGGCCGAACAGGGGTCGACCGGGTAGTGCAGACGGATGCGGACCAAGGAGGCAAGCTGTGGGCAGAGGGTCCTCGATCGGCGGGGTCATCCTCGTCATCTGGCTGATCATCGGTGTCATCGCGGCCGGCCAGCGCGGATACTTCGACGGCGACGAAACCAACTGCGCGAAGGCCGGAACGATCGTCGTCACGATCATTGCCGGTCCGCTCAACTACCTCGGGGTCAACCCCAAGATGAACTGCGATCTCCCCGAGCCTTCGAAGTAGCGCTCCCGCACCCTAAGGGCTGAAGGCCAGGAAGACGAACGCGCCGAAGATGGCCAGGTGGACGGTGCCCTGGAGCAGGGTGGCCCGGCCCTGCGCGACGGTCATCACGCTGACCACGACCGTCAGGGCCAGCAGGACGAGGTCCTTCGCCGGCAGGCCGAGGGTCAGCCGTACATCGAGCAGGTGGGCGGCCACCGCGATCGACGGGATGGTCAGGCCGATGCTGGCCAGGGCGGAGCCCAGGGCCAGGTTGAAGCTGGTCTGCACCCGGTTGGCGGCCGCCGCCCGCACCGCCGCCGTGGTCTCCGGCAGCAGGACCAGCAGCGCGATCGCGACACCGACGACGGACTGCGGGGCGCCGAGGTTCTCCACACCACGCTCGATGGCCGGGGACTCCGTCTTCGCCAGGCCGACCACGTCGACGAGGCAGATCACCAGCAGGCCGAGGCTGGCCAGCGCGACCATGCCCCGAGGTCGCACCCCATGCAGATCATGGTCATGCACGAAGTCCGCGCGGTGCCGGATCGTCTGCACGAAGACGAACACGGCGTAGAGGATGAGCGAGGCGACACCGGCGAACGCGAGCTGCGGACCCGAGTAGCTGTTGCCGGGCGACGACGTGGTGAAGGCGGGCAGGACCAGGCTCAGTGTGGCCAGTGAGGTTAGCGTGGCCAGAGCGCCGGTCGCGCCCTCGACGCGGAACTCGATCTCGTGATGTCGCAGGGCGCCGACCAGCAGACACAGGCCCAGCACCCCGTTACACACGATCATGAACGCGGAGTAGACCGTGTCGCGGGCGAGCGCGTCCGCCGGGCGACCCGGCGTCGTCATCAGCATCAGGATCAGGCCGACCTCGATCACGGTGACCGCGACGGCGAGGATGAGCGTGCCGAACGGCTCGCCGACACGGTGCGCCACCACCTCCGCGTGGTGCACGGCGGCCACGACCGCGGCGACCAGAGCGACGGCGACGAGGACCAGCACCATGCCGTGCGGCTTGCGGCCCCATGTCGCCAGGAGGACCACGGTGGCGACCGGTGGAACCACTACCGGCCACCTCAGCAGCAGTCGAGCAACCGGCCAAGTACGGAGAGCCACAATCCGAGCGTAGGTTGCATACAGGGCAGTTACAGCCGGCTCACAGGGATCCGAGTTAGCTTTTCCCCCATGGACGAGAACGAGGCGCGCAGGGTGGTCGATGCGCTGCGCGAACGCGGCGTGCCCGCCCACCTGGAGCTGGCCAAGGCCGGACTGTCCCAGTTCGGCGTACGGGTGACGCTGTTCGACGGCCGCGTCGCGGTGTGGGACACCGACGGCACCGCGGGGCTGGAGGCGCAGGTGATGCGCGACGGCATGCTGGTCGGCTTCGTGCCGATGATCGAGGGGTCGGAGCACTTCACGGAGGCGCAGGTCGTCGACGCGATCGCGCGGACCGACTACGACCAGCCGATCGCCCGGCAGCGGGCGGCGGCGCCGCCGGCCGGTCCGCCGCTGCCGCAGGAGGGCGGGTTCTTCCGGCGGTTCCGCGAGGGGTTCCGGACCCGGTAGGCCGGCGTCCTAGACGTCGTGGACCTGGGAGCGCTCGATCTCGGTGAAGGCGTTGCCGAGGTAGGTGGCGAAGGAGCGGTGGCCCAGCAGGTCCGCGACGAGCAGCGGCGCGTGCCTGGCCAGGTCCCGCGGCGACGGGCGCTGGTCGTCGTCGCCCTGCTCGTGGACGCCGAGGGCGCCGACCAGCAGCACGACCATGACCTGCGGATCGACGTCCTGCCACTCGCCGGCGGAGCGGACCGCCCGCTCGAGCGCGGCGCGGATGTCGTCGCCGTCGAGACCGTCCGGGTGGAGATCTTCGAGCAGGCTGCGGACCACAACACCGAGGACCAGGCCGACCTGCTCCGCGTCGAGCGCGCCGAGCTGCTCGGCGGCCGTCTCGAACGCGTCCTTGTCGCGCTCACGGGCCGCGTCGACGGCGGCGGTGGCGGCGGTCGCGATGGCCCGGGCGGGTGGTGGCAGGTGCCGCCAGCTGGTGGTCGTCACCGGACGAACCCTAGCGCCTCCGGGTTCGGCACCCGAGCGCCGGGAGCGGGGTGGCGCAGGACACAGGCCGCGCTGTCACGTTTCGCCGGGGCTGCGCCGTCGTGACTGCATGACACAACATCTCAACACTCCGCGGATCAACATCAACGAGGTCAGCCCCGCCGCCTACCAGGCCGTGTCCGGCCTGGAGAAGTACATCCGGGCCAACGTCGACGGGGACCTGCTGCACCTGATCAAGCTGCGGGCGTCGATCCTGAACGGGTGCTCGTTCTGCGTCGACATGCACAGCCGGGAAGGGCTCGCCGACGGCGCGGACAGCCGCAAGCTGTTCGCGGTCGCGGCCTGGCGCGAGGGGCCGTTCTTCGACGAGCGGGAGCGCGCCGCGCTGGAGCTCACCGACACGGTGACGCGGCTGGGTGAGCACGGCGTGCCCGACGAGGTCTGGGACGGTGCCGTCAAGCACTTCGGCGAGGCCGGTGTGCTCAACCTGCTCATGGCGATTGCGACGATCAACGTGTGGAACCGTCTCGTCGTCTCGACCAGGATGCAGCCGCCGACCGTATGACCGAGTTCGTCGCGCACCGGCCGATGTTGTACGGGCTGGCGTACCGCCTGCTGGGCAGCGTCCACGACGCCGAGGACGTGCTGCAGGAGGCGTATCTGCGCTGGACCCGGGCGGACCGGTCCGACGTCGCGGAGCCGCGCCGCTACCTCACGCGGGTGGTGGCGCGGCTCGCGCTCGACGTGCTGCGGTCGCGGCAGGCACGGCGGGAGGAGTACGTCGGGACCTGGCTGCCGGAGCCGGTGTCGACGGCGCCGTCGCCGTTCGGGGCGGTCGACACCTCCGACCTGTCGATCGCGGTCCTGCACCTGATGGAGCGGCTCACCCCGCCGCAGCGCGCCGTCTACGTGCTGCACACCGCGTTCGGGCTGCCGTACGGCGAGATCGGCGCCATCCTCGGCCGCGGCGCCGACGACTGCCGCCAGCTGCACCACCGGGCGAGCGACGCGATCGGCGGCCGGCCCCGGTTCCCCACCGACCCGGCGGAGCACGCGCGGCTGCTCGACGGGTTCGTCGCCGCCGCCCGGGAGGGTGACGTCGAACGGCTGGAGCGCCTGCTGCACGACGACGTCGTGGTGTGGAGCGACGGCGGCGGCAAGGCACGGGCGGCCCGCAACCCGATCTTCGGCCGGGCGAAGACGATCCGCTTCTGCATCGCGGTCGCGGGGCGGATGGCCGGCATGTCGGCGATCGAGCTCAACGGGGAGCCGGGGCTGCTCGTCGACGGCCACCACCGGTACTCCCTGAGCATCGCCGTCGTCGACGGGCGCGTCCACGACGTATACCTCGTCGCGAACCCGGACAAGCTCGCGACCTTCGCGGCGGCCGCGGTCAGGGGATGACGGCGGGCTGGCCGGCGTGGCGGCGCAGCAGGAGCACGGTGACGAGCGGCCAGGTGGCCTGGGCACCGGCCGCGACGCGCTCGGCCAGGCCGACCAGGGTGCCGGTGCCGAGCGCGATCGCGAAGCCGAACACGAGGGCGACGAGCAGGAGCGCGCCGCCGAGCATGACCGGCGCCGACGGCTGGACCGGGCCGCCGCCGGGGCGGCGCCACAGCGCCGGCCACAGGGCGAGGCAGGCGAAGGCGATCGTGGCGGCGGTCTGGTGTGCCCCCGACTCGCCGGTCGACGGCACGGGCAACGCGGCGACCAGCATCGTGGCGACGCCGCCGGCACCCAGCATGACCCGGGCCGCGGTGGCGAGCGGGCGCAGGCCGAGGGCGGTGACGCAGTGGCAGAGCCCGACACCGAGCAGCGCGGCCGTCATCACCCAGCGGTACGCGGCACCCTGCCCGGCGAGAGCGCTGATCGTGTCGTGGAGGGAGTCGTAGTGCCCGGTCTCGCCCTCGCTGGCGCCGCTGGGTTGCAGGGCTGCGGCGACGGTCCAGCCGCCGATCAGCAGGACCGGGGTGGCGGCCGCGGACCACAGCGCGAACGGTGCCACGAAATCCCTGCGCACCGGGTGAGTATGCCGTGGGTGGGCCGGCTTGACGCCACCGGTCGAGGTGTCAGTGGCTCGCAGTTCGATCGCACACGACTGAATCGTGCGCTACCGTGGCCGGGTGGATGTGCTCCCGCTGGACCGGCAGGTCTGCTTCGCGCTGTACTCGGCCACGCGTGCGGTCACCGCGCGATACCGGCCGCTGCTCGACGAGCTCGGCATCACCTACCCGCAATACCTCGCGTTGCTCGCCCTCTGGGAGCGGGACGGGCAGACCGTCAAAGACCTCGGCGCCGCGCTGCGGCTGGAGTCCAGCACCCTGTCGCCGCTGCTCAAGCGGCTTGAGGCGGCCGGCCTCGTGCGGCGGGAGCGGCGCGCCGACGACGAGCGCTCGGTCACCGTCCGGCTCACCCCGTCGGGCTCGGCACTGCGCATCCGGGCCGCGGACCTGCCCGCCCGGCTGCTGTGCGCCGACGGCCTCGACGCCCGCGAGCTGGCCGAGCTGCGCACCACCCTGACGCGGCTCACCGCCGCCCTGGACCAGCTGTCCGGTGGAGCCGGTGACGCTGGTGAAGCCTCCCGCGACGCGGAGTCCCGCGACGCGGTGTTCTCGTAAGCAAGGAGAGATCGATGCAGGTGCTCTACACGGCTGACGTCACGGCCACCGGCGACGGCCGGAACGGTCACGTCGCCAGCTCCGACGGGATCATCGACTTCGACGTGGCGACGCCGAAGGAGTTGGGCGGCGCCGGTGGCGCGACCAATCCGGAGCAGCTGTTCGCCGCCGGATACGCGGCCTGTTTCCACAGCGCGCTGCGGGTGGTCGCGCGACGCGCCAAGGTCGACGTCGAGGGCTCGGTCGTCGAGGCGCGGGTCGGTCTCGGCAGCATCGGCAACGGCGCGTTCGGGCTGCAGGTCGCCCTCACCGTGACCCTGCCGGGGACGGACCGGGAGACAGCGCTGCAGCTGACCGAGGCCGCGCACCAGGTCTGCCCGTATTCCAACGCCACCCGCGGCAACATCGACGTCACCCTGGACGTGGCATGAGTGCCGGCGGGGTGAGCGGCGGGGTCAACCGGGTCTGGCAGCTCGCGGCCCGGCCGGCCGGCTTCCCGTCGCCCGAGGACTTCCGGCTCGTCGAGGAGGGCGTCCCGGCGCCCGGCCCCGGGCAGGTCGTGGTCCGCAACGAGGTCATGTCGGTCGACCCGGCGATGCGCGGCCGGATGAACGACGTGCCGTCGTATGTGGCGCCGTTCCAGGTCGACCAGCCGCTCGAGGGCGGCGCGGTCGGGACCGTCGTCGCGTCGGAGAGCCCGGACGTGCCGGTCGGCACGAGCGTCCTGCACGGGCTCGGCTGGCGGGAGTACGCGGTCCTCGCCGCCGGGCACACCCGGGCCGTGGACACGACGATCGCGCCCGCCTCCGCGTACCTCGGCGTGCTCGGCATGCCGGGCCTCACCGCCTATGCGGGGCTGCTCGACGTGGCGCACATGCGGCCCGACGAGAACGTGTTCGTCTCCGGCGCGGCGGGGGCGGTCGGCTCGCTCGCAGGGCAGATCGCCCGGCTGCGCGGCGCCCGGACGGTCATCGGCAGCGCCGGATCGCCGGAGAAGGTGCGGTACCTCGTCGACGAGCTCGGCTTCGACGGCGCCTTCAACTACAAGGAGGGCTCGATCCGCACCCAGCTCAAGCAGCTCACCCCGGACGGCGTCGACGTCTACTTCGACAACGTCGGCGGCGAGCAGCTGGAGGCGGCGCTGTTCCGGATGAACCTGCACGGGCGGGTGGCGGTCTGCGGCGCGATCTCGCAGTACAACAGCCCCGACCCGTATGGCATCCGCAACCTCAGCCTGCTGATCAGCAAGCGGGTGAGCCTGCACGGGTTCCTCGTCATGGATCACTGGAACCGGCGGCAGGCGTTTGTCGAGGAGATGAGCGGCTGGCTGCGGGAGGGCAAGGTCAAGGTGTCCGAGACGTTCGTCGACGGCATCGGCCACGCCGTCGACGCGTTCCTGGGCATGCTGCGCGGCGAGAACGTCGGCAAGATGATCGTCCGGCTGGCCGACCCGGTGGAACAGGTCTGAGATGACGGGCGGCCGCTCGTTTGGCAGGCTGGCGGGGTGCGTACCGAGAGGCTCCTGCTCCGCCGGTGGACCGACGAGGACCGCGCGCCGTTCGCGGCGTTGAACGCGGATCCCGAGGTGATGCGGTACTTCCCACGGACCCTGACCCGCGCTGAGAGCGACGTGCTCGTGGACCGGATCGAACGGCAGTTCGACGAGTACGGCTACGGGCTGTGGGCCGTCTCCACGGCCGACGACCCGTTCATCGGGTTCGTCGGGCTGGCCTGGCAGCGGATCGACACACCGTGGGCTCCGGCGCTGGAGATCGGCTGGCGACTGGCCCGGCGGGCCTGGGGCAAGGGATACGCGACCGAGGCGGCGGTCGCGGCCCGCGACTTCGCCTTCCGGCCCGCCGGCAGGAGTGCCGGCGGTGGGCCGGGCGGCGCCGGGATGGACGAGATCGTGTCGATGACGGCCGTCACCAATACGCCGTCACAGGCGGTGATGCGCCGGATCGGGATGACGTACGACCCCGCCGACGACTTCATCCACCCGAGCCTCGACGCCGGCCATCCGCTGGCCCCGCACGTGCTCTACCGCCTGCGCCGCCCGGTCTCGTAGCACGAGTCGCCTAACGCCGGATCTCCAGGTGGAGCTGGAAGGCGACCTCGGTGTAGCGGATCGTCGGGGGTGCCAGCGCCTCCAGTTGCCGCTCCAGCACGACCTGCAGTTCGCGGGGCGGAGCCTCGGGGCGGGCCATGATGCGGACCGCGACCGGGCGGGACGGCGCCAGGTGGAACTCGAGCATCAGCTCCTCCGTCGCGTGCCGGACCCCGGTGAAGAGCCGGTGCACGACGAGCCGGGCGCGGTCGACGAAGTCGCCCAGCTCGGCCGGGGTCGTCGCGCGGCGCAGCTGCTCCTCGCTCGTCAGCAGGACGATCCGGCCGCGGTCGTGCGGGTCCGGCGCGGCCACGCGGGGCGCGATCGCCGGGGTGGCGTCTTCGAGCCGGAACGCGAGCACACCGACGGCGCCGTCGGGCAGGCCGATCTCGACCGGGCGGCCGGCCTCGACGGCCTGTAGGAGCCGGGCGTGCATCGCGCCGGTGAGCAGGACCGCGAAGCCGTCCTCGACCTGCCGGGCGGTCGGCTCGACGCTGCCGCGGACGACGAGCAGGAAGTTGCAGCCGAGGCGCGCCGCGGGCTCGCCGCCGGGCGCGACGATCGCGGCCGGGCCCTGCTGGCCGGGCGCCCACACGTACGTCTTCGGGGTGCCGGCCAGGCCGGGGAGGTACGCGCAGATGTCCGGTGCCTCCCGCATCGCCTCCGCCAGCGACGGCAGTTCGGCGGCGGGGACGGACAGCTCCAGCCGGTCGCCGTCGTGAACGACCCGCAGGAACGGCAGGTTGTAGGCGGGCGCCTGGGACAGCAGGGTCGCGGCGCGGAATCCGGCGTCGTCGACGACCGGCTCCCGGCCGGGCCGGAACCACCAGGGGTGCGGGTAGTAGCGCTCCTGCGCGCCGAGCAGCGACAGGACCCTCGCGTGCCCGAACCGCTGCACCACCGCCGTCTCGCCGTCGAGGAGCGGCAGCGCGATCAGCGGCGGGCGGTCCAGATCCACAGTGGACTGCAGGTCGGCGGGCGCCTGCGCGTAGACGAAGCCGGTCACCCGGTGGTCGATGTCGAGGCCGGGGCGGCCGAAGACGCTGACGTCGCCGGCGTCGACGAGCCGCCCCTCGGCGGCGAAGCCGTGCACGGTGCGGGCCATCGTCAACGGGTACCCCGGCGCGGGCGCGCCGGTCCGCGCCACGGCGAAGACCATCTCGCGCTGGCCGTACCGCTCCAGGCCTTCGGTCGTGTAGACCAGCGCGGGCAGCATGCCCGACGCCGTGCGGATCCCACCCTCGTCGATGGCGACCGACAGCTCACCGGGGATGAGGATCTCCCGGCCCACGGGTAACGCGGAGCCCACGGGGCCGATCATGCCATCCGCCCGCAACGGTCGACGGTGCGTGTGGGTGTGCCCGCGGAGCGCGCCGGCCGTGGTGCCGGCGCTCTGGCGCGACACCGGTCCGGGGCGCGACGATAAGGGCATGCGGATGACTTCCGAGCCGCCGGCCGGATACGTCGCATTCGTCTCCCGGCACCTGGAGCCGTTGCGGCGGGACGCGACGCGTGTCGTGGGCGGCGAGGAGGAGGCCGACCAGCTCTGCGTCGACGTTCTCACCGACGTGGCGACCCGGTGGGCGTGGCTGGAGCTGCAGCGCACCCGGCTCGGCCAGGCCGATGCCGCCGACGTGTTCCTCGGCCGGGTGTTCGCCCGCCGCTCGGAGCGGTTCTTCCTCGACGAGTCGACCGCCGGCGACGACGACCTGCAGATCATGGTCACCCCGGAGCGGCGGGAGGAGCCGCCGGCCCGCCGCGTCTACGTCAGCAACGCGGTGCGGCTGGCGCCGATCGTCATCCCACGCAAGAGCCGGTCGAGCGCGTTCGTCGCCGGGCCGGTGTGCGAGGCGGCGATCGCCTGGTGGCATGCCTACGAGAATCTCCGCCGGCGGCGGCTGGTCTACGTCGGGTTCGTGATCATCGTGCTGCTGCTGGCCCTGGCCAACCTCACGGCACCACCCACGGAGGTGTAGCTCCGGATCGCCGGAATTGCCCCGAACACGGGCAACGGCCCGATCTCGCCGGACCGTCAGGCATGTTCCCCACGGCCGGGGATAGAAGCGGAGCCAGGCACACCACGCCGTCGATGGGGGGCGCCTCGTGGAACACCTGTCCGCATCCCTTTCGGGATTGCTTTCTGAATTGCTTTCGGGATCGCTTTTCCGAAGCCTTGTCGAAGCTCTGCCGCCGCTGTCGTTCCTGGCGGGGCCCGGCGTCCTCGCCGAGGCCGCGACGCCCGGGGACTTCGCCGCCGCACGGACCCAGATGGGGTTCTCGCTCGGGTGGCACATCATCATCGCCAGCTTCGGCGTCGCCATGCCCGCCATCACCCTGTTCATGGAGTGGCGCGGCCACCGCACCGGCGACCTCAACTACCGGCTGCTCGCCCGCCGGTGGGCGCGCGCCATGGGCGTGCTGTTCGCCGTCGGCGCCGTCTCCGGCACCATCCTCAGCTTCGAGATGGGCCTGCTCTGGCCCGGGCTCATGGGGACGTACGGCCAGGTCATCGGCCTGCCGTTCACCCTCGAGGGATTCGCGTTTTTCGTCGAGGCGATCTTCCTCGGCATCTACCTCTACGGCTGGAACCGGCTCCCCCCGCGCGTGCACATCTGGTCGGGCGTGCCCATCCTCATCGCCGGCGTCGCCGGCACCTTCTTCGTCGTGAGCGCCAACGCCTGGATGAACCAGCCCCGGGGCTTCGACCTGGTCAACGGCAGGATCGTCGGGGTCGACCCGTGGGCCGCCATGTTCAACCCGGCCACCGCGCCGCAGTCGGTGCACATGATGGTCGCCGCGTTCATGGTCACCGGCTTCTGCATCGCGTCCGTCTACGCGGTCGGCATGCTGCGCGGACGCACCGACCGGTACCACCGCCTGGGCTTCCTCGTCCCGTTCACCGTCGCCGCCGTCCTGACGCCGGTCCAGGTCGTGGTCGGCGACTGGGCCGCCCACTTCGTCGCCGACTACCAGCCGATCAAGCTCGCCGCGATGGAAGGCGTCTTCGAGACCCAGCGCGGCGTGCCCCTGCACCTCGGCGGCGTGGCCGTCGACGGCGAGCTGCGCTACGCGATCGAGATCCCCAACGCCCTGTCGCTGCTGGCGCACTGGAACCCCGACGCCGAGATCATCGGCCTCAACACCGTCCCGCCCGACCAGCGCCCGCCGGTCAACATCGTCCACTGGTCGTTCCAGCTCATGGTCGCCGCCGGGTTCGCGATGCTCGCCGTCGCCATCCTGTTCGGGTTCATCTGGAAGTGGCGCCGCGGGTGGCTCACCAACCGCTGGTTCCTGTGCGCCGCCGGACTCTGCGGCCCGGCCGCCGTCCTCGCCCTCGAGGCCGGTTGGATCACCACCGAGGTCGGCCGCCAGCCCTGGGTCGTCTACGGCATCCTGCGCACCCACGACGCCGTCAACACCGCACCCGGGCTGCGCGTCGGGCTCGCCGTCATCCTCATCGTCTACGCGCTGCTGACCGCCGCCACCGTTTTTGTGCTGCGGCGCCTGGCCCGCGACAAGCCCGTGCCGGTCGCACCGCAGGAGTCCGACGTCGAGACCTTCCCGGTGCCGTGACATGACCGCCGCCGACATCCTGCTCGCGGTGCTGTTCGCCGCCCTCACCGCCTACGCGCTCTTCGGCGGCGCCGACTTCGGCGGCGGGTTCTGGGACCTGTTCGCCGGCGGCGCCCGCTCCGGCTACCGGCAGCGCAAGCTCATCGAGCACGCGATCGGGCCGGTGTGGGAGGCCAACCACGTCTGGCTCATCTTCACGATCGTGCTGCTGTGGACCGGGTTCCCGTCCGTGTTCGCAGCTATCGCCTCGACCATGTACATCCCGCTCACCGGCGCCGCGCTCGGCATCATCGGACGCGGCGCCGGGTTCGCGTTCCGCAAGACGAGCGTCACGCTGCGTCTCCAGGAGGTGTTCGGCGCGCTGTTCGCGTTCTCGTCGGTGGTGACGCCGTTCTTCCTCGGCGCCGTCGCCGGCGGCATCGCGTCCGGCCGGGTGCCACCCTTCAGCGAGGGCCGCGGCCCCCTCCTCACCTCGTGGTGGAACCCGACCTCGGTCGCCACCGGCGTCCTCGCCGTCGGGGTGTGCGCCTACCTCGCCGCCGTGTTCCTCACCTTCGACGCACAACGGGTGGACCCGGAGCTGGTACCGGCGATGCGTCACCGGGCGCTCCGGGCCGGAGCCGGCGTCGGGGTCCTCGCCGTGATCGGGCTGGTCGTGGTCGCACTGGACGCCGACTGGCTCGCCGGGCGCATCTGGCGGCCGCTGCCGGCCACGCTCATCATCGCGTCCGCCGTGGCCGGGCTCGCGTCGATCGCACTGCTCGCGCTCGGCCGCTACATCGCCGTGCGCATCACCGGCGGGCTCGCCGTCGCCGCCGTGCTGTGGGGGTGGGCGGCGGCGCAATACCCGTACATGCTCCCGCCGTCGACCACTGTGAGATCCGTCGCCGCCACGCCCACGGTGATGCGCGCCACGCTGTGGTCGGTGCTCGTCGGCGCCGCCATCCTGACACCGTCGATGTGGTGGCTGTTCCGACTGTCCCAGACCCCGGCACGACCATCCCCCGAATCCGCTGCTCAGTCCGGATCCGGATCACAGCACGGGGGCGAGGGTTGACGAATGCTGCTAGTCTCCGCCGGAGCTATGGGTAACGTTCGGAACGTGCGGCGCTGGCGCGCGACGGTGACTGCCGTCGCGGCTCTCGGCATGGCCGCCACCACCGGCGGGCTCGTGTTGATCACCGGCCCCTCCCCCGCGCTCGCGGCACCCACCGGCCTGGAGATCAAGGCCAGCCGCGAGGTGCAGGGCAAGCCCGGCGACAAGGTCTCGATCGGCTACGAGATCACCAACCGCGGCAAGGAGCCCGTCGCCGCCGACGACGTTGTCATCGCGCTCGTCGTGCCGTCGAACGCACAGCTCGACCCGGCCGACTATCCGCGGCCGGAGTGCGGGGCGATCAGCAGCGGGCGGGCCGTCAACTGCCACCCGTCCGGCGAGATCAAGGCCGGCAAGACGGTCCGCGGATCGTTCCGGATCGTGCTCAAGTCCGGCGGCAACGCCAGCGGCCGGGTCACCGTGCGGCCGGGGAACAGCAACGACACCTTCGCCGTGCGGGTCGCCGGTGGACCGTCGGCGACCAAGTCGCCGTCCGGACGGGCGTCGCGCTCGGCGTCGGCAGAACCGACGGACACGGCCTCGGACGTCGTGATCGCACCGCCGGAGGCGGGCAACGGCGCGATCCCGCAGGCCGAGGACCCGCCGACCACCAAAACCAGCGACAGCGGCGGCCGGTCCTTCGGGTTCTGGATCGGCATCGTGGCGATCCTGGCGGCCCTGGGCCTCGTCGGGAGCCTCTTCTACTTCCGCCGCAAGGACCGCGAGGAGTCGGACACCGGCATGCACCCGGCGGTGCCGGCACCCGCGGGGCACGCGGCGCAGGCCTACGGGACGCCGACGCCGACCACGTATGGCTCGACCACCTACGGCTCGACGTATGGCGGTGGCCGGCACGTGCAGGACAACCCCGGCTTCGGCGCGCAGTCCGGTGCCACCACCGTCTTCGCGAGCCCGCCCGCCGGTGGGTCGACCTACGGCAGCCCGGCGCCCCAGCCACCGGCTCCGGGTGTGCCGCCGGTGGCACCGCACCGGCCGCCGGTGCCGCCGCAGGCAGGCCCGGGCGGCAACGACCAGACGGTCATCTTCCGGCGGCCCGACGACATCTGAGCGCCGCCGTGTCGCGGCAGCCACGGAACGTGAACCGGGTAGCCGCGTGGGGAGGCTACGGGCAGGATGGGGCGATGGCGCCGCCCGATCAGGAACCCACCGCCCGGCAAGACGCAGCACAGCAGCACCGATCGCTCAGGACCGCCGCACTGGGCACGGCGCTGGTGTTCACCGCGAGCGGAACGCTGCTCGGGACCTGGGTGTCCCGCATCCCGGCCATCGTCAAGCAGCTCGACGTCACCGCCGGTGAGCTGGGGCGGGCGCTGCTCGCGCTCGGGATCGGGTCGCTGCTGTCCATGCCGGTCACCGGCCACATCTGCCGGCGGGTCGGGAGCCGGACGTGGGTGGCGATCACCGCGTTCGTCGCCGCCGTGGTGCTCGGCTGTGTCGGGCTGGCGGACAACCTGGTGCAGCTGGGAGTGGTGCTCTTCGGGTTGGGCCTCGTCTACGGGTCGTGGGACGTCTCCATGAACGTGCAGGGCAGCGCCGTCGACCGGCGGGCCGGGCGGGAGTGGATGCCGCGCTACCACGCGTGCTGGAGCCTCGGCTCGATCGCCGGTGCCGCGCTGGGCTCGCTCGCCGCCCGCAACGACGTGCCGATCGGAATGCACTTCACGATCGCCGCCGTCGGGGCGGCCGTGGTCACGTACGTCGGGCTGCTGGGGTATGTCGACGAGCGGGCCGACCACCGCGACCAGGGCGGCCCAGGCCGGCTCAAGGCCGGTGAACAGCCTGGCGAACGGCGCCGGAAGCGGGTGGCCACGAATCCGGCGCTGCTGCTCGTCGGGGCGCTCACGCTGTGCGCGAGCGTCATCGAGGGCGCCGCCGCGGACTGGCTCGCGCTGTACCTCGACACCGGCCGCGGCCTGTCGGAGGCGTCCGCGGCGCTGGGCTACACCGTTTTCGCCACGGCGATGACCGTCGGGCGGTTCCTCGGCACCCCGCTGGCGGGCTGGCTGGGAAGGGCGACTGCGGTGCGGATCGGAGGGTTCCTCGGCGTTGCCGGTGTGCTCCTGACGGTGCTGTCGCCGTGGGTGCCGCTCACGTACGCCGGGGCGCTGCTGTGGGGCGCCGGCATCTGCCTGGTGTTCCCGGCGGCGGTGAGCGCGGCCGGCGAGACGGACCGGCCGGCGGAGTCGATCGCGCTGGTGACGAGCATCGGCTACGGCTCGATCCTGGTCGGGCCGCCGCTGATCGGGGCGCTCGCCGACGTGGTCGGGATGGGCAACGCGCTGCTCACGCTCGCCGGGCTGGCGGCGGTCGTCGCGATCCTCGCCCCGGTCGTCCGGCAGCGCCCGGCGGCCGGCGCCGGCGGCGGCACCGCCGGCGGTTCCGGCGAGACGTTTGACGACGGTCAGCCGGAGAGCGCGTCCATCGCCCGGTAGATGCGCACGTCGGAGACCGGAAACGCGGTGCCGAGCGCCTGCGCGAACAGGCCCACCCGCAGTTCCTCGATCATCCAGCGGATCTCGCGCAGCTGCGGTGACATCGTCATGCTGGCCGCCAGCTCGTCGTACTCCCGCTGCACCTCCTGCACGGTGAGCATCCGGTCCCGGTCGCGGGCCGGGTCGGTCGGCACCTTGTCGAGGCGCCGTTCGATGCCGCGCAGGTAGCGCTCCAGGTCCGGCAGGCGCTGCCAGCCGGTGTCGGTGGCGAACCCGCGGTACACCAGCTTCGCCAACTGCTGGCGCATGTCGGTCAGCGCCGGCAGCAGCAGCGGGTTCTTGGTGCGGGCAAGACGCTGCTCCACGTCGTACGCGGCGGCCAGGATCTTCCGCACGCTGCCGACCACGTCGAGTGTCAGGTCGACCACATCGGCCCGGACACGGTCACGCAGCGCCGTGAACCCTGCCGCGTCCCACGCCGGGCCGCCGGCGTCGCTCATGAGCTGGTCGACGGCACACGCTGCGCAGTCGTCGAGCAGGTCGACGGCGTTGCGGTGCGGGTTGCGGCTCAGCGCCAGCTTCGCCTCGTTGGAGAGCCGGCCCTGGACGAACTTCGCCGCCGGGGGCAGGGTCAGCAACAGCAGGCGGCGGGTCCCGGCCCACATCTCCAGTTGCCGGCGGGCCGGCAGGTCAAACGCCTTGATCGCGACCGAGGTGCCCTCGTCGACCAGTGCCGGATACACCGTCAGCGTGTGCCCGGCCACCTTCCGCGAGAGCGTCTGCGGCAGCTCCCCGAAGTCCCACGAGGTCAAGCCGCTGCGGGTGACGTCCACGGCCGCCTCGGCGACCGTCTCCTCCACCTTCGGCGCCAGCCTGGTCCGCAGTTCCTCCAGGTTCTTGTCCTCCGCGAGCACGGCACCGGCGTCGTCGATGATCCGGAACGTCATCTTCAGGTGCTCCGGGACGCGGCTCCAGTCCCACGCCTCCCGGGGCACCGTGATCCCGCCGGTCAGGCGGCGCAGCTCCCGCTCCAGCTCATCCAGCAGATGTCCCTCGCGGACCGGCATGCCGGCCAGCGCGTCACGAGCGGTGTCCGGGGCGGGGACGAAGTTGCGGCGCAGCGCCTTCGGCAGCGACTTGATGAGCGACGTCACCAGCTCCTCGCGCAGGCCCGGCACCTGCCAGCTGAAGTCGGCGTCCCGCACCCGGGCCAGCAGCGGCAGTCCGATATGGACGGTGACGCCGTCCGCGTCGGTGCCCGGCTCGAACTGATACGTCAACCGGAACCGCTGCCCGTCCTGCTCCCACGCGTCCGGGTACTGCTCCTGCCGCACCGCGTCCGCGCCCGCGTTCACGAGCATCGCCGGGTCGAAGGTCAGCAGGTCCGGCTGGTCGCGGCGGGTCTTCTTCCACCAGCTGTCGAAGTGCCGGCCGGAGACGACCTCCGGCGCGATCCGCTGGTCGTAGAACTCGAACAGCGTCTCGTCGTCGACCAGGATGTCCCGGCGGCGGGCCCGGTTCTCCAGCTCCTCGACCTCGTCGAGCAGACGCCGGTTCTCGGCGAAGAACGCGTGGTGGGTCTCCCAGTCGCCCTCGACGAGCGCGTGCCGGATGAACAGCTCCCGTGACAGCACCGGGTCGATCCGGCCGTAGTTGACCTTCCGCGAGGAGACGATCGGCACGCCGTACAGCGTCACCTTCTCCATCGCCATGACCGCGGCCGCCTTCTTCTCCCAGTGCGGCTCGCTGTAGTTGCGTTTCACCAGGTGCTGGGCCAGGGGCTCGATCCACTCCGGCTCGATCCGGGCCGCGACCCGCGCCCACAACCGGGTCGTCTCCACCAGCTCCGCGGCCATCACCCAGCGGGGCGTCTTGCGGAACAGCGCCGAGCCGGGGAACACCGCGAACCGTGCACCGCGCGCGCCGAGGTACTCGTTCTTCTCGGCGTCCTTGAGCCCGACGTGCGACAACAGGCCCGACAGCAGCGAGACGTGGATCTGGTACGGCGAAGCCGGCTCCTCGTTCACCGACACGTCCATGGTCCGCAACACCGAGCGCAGCTGGCTGAAGATGTCCTGCCACTCGCGGACCCGCAGGTAGTTGAGGAACTCGGCCCGGCACAGCTTGCGGAACTGGTTGCTGGACAGCTCCTTCTGCTTCTCCTGCAGGTAGTTCCACAGGTTCAGGTAGCCGACGAAGTCGGAGTCCTTGTCGGCGAAGCGGGCGTGCAGCTGCTGCGCCTGGGCCTGCTTGTCCGCCGGGCGCTCGCGCGGATCCTGGATCGACAGCGCCGCCGTGATGACCATGACCTCGCGGACACAGCCGTTGCGCTCCGCCTCCAGCACCATCCGGGCCAGCCGCGGGTCGACCGGCAGCTGCGACAGCCGCCGGCCCAGCTGGGTGAGGCGCCGGCCGTCCGCACCGCCGCCGCTCTCCAGCGCGCCCAGCTCCTCGAGCAGCTGCACACCGGCGGTCACGTTGCGGCGGTCCGGCGGGTCGATGAACGGGAACGCGGCCAGGTCGCCGAGGCCCAGCGAGATCATCTGCAGGATGACGGAGGCCAGGTTCGTCCGGAGGATCTCCGGGTCGGTGAACTCCGGGCGGGCCTCGAAGTCCTCCTCGCTGTAGAGGCGGATGCAGATGCCGTCGGAGGTCCGCCCGCAGCGGCCCTTCCGCTGGTTCGCCGACGCCTGCGAGATCGGCTCGATCGGCAGCCGCTGCACCTTCAGGCGGTGGCTGTACCGCGAGATCCGCGCCGTGCCGGGATCGATCACGTACTTGATGCCGGGCACCGTCAGCGACGTCTCCGCCACGTTCGTCGCCAGCACGATCCGGCGCCCGGCGTGCGACTGGAAGACCCGGTGCTGCTCGGCGAACGACAGCCGCGCGAACAGCGGCAGGATCTCGGTGTTGGGCAGGTCGAGGCGGGCCAGGGCGTCGGCGGTGTCGCGGATCTCCCGCTCGCCGCTGAGGAACACGAGAACGTCGCCCGGCCCCTCGGCCTGCAACTCCTGGACGGCGTTGCAGATGGCGTCGAACTGGTCGACGTCGTCCTCACCCTCGTCGGGTGCCTCGATCGGCCGGTACCGGACCTCCACCGGATACGTGCGGCCGGACACCTCCACGATCGGGGCGTCGCCGAAGTGGCGGGAGAACCGCTCGGGGTCGATCGTCGCCGAGGTAATGATGATCTTGAGATCGGGGCGGCGCGGCAGCAGCTGCTTGAGGTACCCGAGGATGAAGTCGATGTTGAGGCTGCGCTCGTGCGCCTCGTCGATGATCAGGGTGTCGTACTGGTGGAGCAGCCGATCCTGCTGCATCTCGGCAAGCAGGATGCCGTCCGTCATCACCTTGACCATCGTCTGGTCGCCGGACTGGTCCGAGAACCGCACCTTGAACCCGACGGTCTCACCCAGTTGGGTGCCCAGCTCCTCGGCGACCCGCTCCGCGACGGTACGGGCGGCGATCCGGCGCGGCTGCGTATGGCCGATCTGTCCCGTTACGCCCCGGCCCAGCTCCAGGCAGATCTTCGGAAGCTGCGTCGTCTTGCCCGAGCCGGTCTCACCCGCGACGATCACGACCTGGTGGTCCCGGATCGCCGCCAGGATCTCGTCCTTGCGCTGGCTGACCGGCAGCTGCTCGGGATAGCTCACCTCGGGCACGGCGGCGCGGCGGGCGGCGACCCGCTGCTCGGCCCGCTCCACGTCGGCGCGGATCGCCTCGGCGATGGCCTGCACGTGGTGGGACTTCTTCGCCCCGTCGATCCGCCGGCGCAGCCGGTGCTGGTCCAGCGGCATCAGGCCGGCCAGCCGGGCCCGGAGCTCACTCAACGTGCGGGAGTGGGCGGCTGCGTCGGCCTGGCTGAGTGCGCCCGGTTGACCCGGTGCGCCGGTCTGGCCGCGTCCACCGGACCGGCCGCGTCCGGACCGGCCGCGCGCGGCGGGCTGACCGGAACCGCCCGGCTGGCCGGAACCACCGGGATGGCCAGAGCCACCGGGATGGCCGGAACCGCCAGGGTGACCGGACGTGGTGGAGTGGCCGTCGGCATGGCCGGAGCTGCCGGACTGGCTCCGCGCGGCGGCCTTGTTCGGCCTGCCGGGACGGCTCGGGCCGGTGTGTCGGGGCACCTCAGACATAACGCTCGCAAGGATAGGCACGCATCGCCACGATTGCCTGGTGATTTTGCCCGCCGCCCGTTCGGACGGCTCGTCGCGTCGTCACTCCTGCCACGAACGTCACACCGCCCACCACCGAGAGCGCGGTCCACCAGGCACAACGCCATCACCCCGCTCGAACGCCGTGCGGCACGGCGGCCGGTCACACCTGCCCGCTGTAGCGCTGTCTCCGCAGTCCCCCGCGAGCTGTGAGTAACAACCCGGCCGGGAAGATCGCTCCTTCCCTGAACCGAAGCAAGCAGCGTGATCGCCGGGGTACCGGCTGGAGAGGGAAGAACCATGGCTCGGCGCGTAATCCATACCCTCGTCGACGACCTGGACGGCGGGTCGGCGGACGAGAGCCTGACCTTCGAACTCGACGGCATCCGGTACGAGATCGACCTGTCGACGGCAAACGCCCGCCTGCTTCGCGAGTCGCTGGAACCGTATGTCACCGTCGCCCGCAAGGTAGGCCGCGGCGGCGTCGCAGGGACCAGCCGGGGCCGCTCGTACCTGCCGGAGCGCGACTCCAGGCGCGTCAGCCGGGAACGCAACCGCGCGATCCGCGAATGGGGGCAGCGCCACGGCCTCGACGTCGCCGACCGCGGACGGATGAGCCACGAGCTGGTCAGCCAGTACGAAGCCGAGCGTCACGGACAGCAGACCACCCGCGACGGCTCGTGACCGCCCGGTGCGGCCCGAACAACTACCGCGGCCAGCCGAGGCCTGGCGCTACCCGGCTGCCGGTACGACGGGCCGTCACCTCGATCTCGATCCGCATCCGCGGGTCCGACAGGCCGCAGACCTGCATCGTCGCCGCCGGCCGCACGTCGCCGAGCCAGCGGCGCAGCACCGGCCAGCAGGGCTCGAAGTCGGCGGCGTCGGGCAGGAGGTACCGCACCCGGACCACGTCACCGACACTCGCCCCCGCCTCCCGCAGGGCCGCGTCGATGTTCCGCCAGCACTGCTCGGCCTGCTCCGCCACGTCGTCCGCGATGGTCATCGCGCCGTAGTCGAAGCCGGTCGTGCCCGACACGTGCACCCAGTCGTCGTCGACGACCGCCCGCGAATACCCGATCTCCTTCTCGAACGTCGACCCGCTCGAGATCAACCGCCGCTCACCCATGCCTCAGACGCTAGTCGGCAGACGGCCGAGCCGGCGCGGCAGGCCGACCTCGTCGGACGGCACCTTCCACTGCGCCGGTCGCTCCCGGCGGCCCTGGCATCCTTGTCGGCATGGCGTCGACAGTGCACCGGAGCGGGACCAGCGGCGACACCCGGGACGACCGGCCCCGTGTGCGGCTCGGCCGGGAGGAGCTGCTCGCGGCCGCCGACAGGCTGCTCCCCGACGTCATCGCCCCCGACCTCGACGTCCTGCTGTGCGGCATCAATCCCGGCCTGTGGTCCGCGGCCACGGGTCACCACTTCGCCCGCCCCGGCAACCGGTTCTGGCCCGCCCTGCATCTCGGCGGCTTCACACCCCGGCAGCTACGCCCGGACGAGCAGGAGCTGCTCCTCGAATACGGGCTGGGCATCACCAACCTGGCGGCCCGAGCCACCGCACGCGCCGACGAGCTGACCCGCGCGGAGCTGACCGCGGGCGGCGAGATCCTCCGCGACAAGGTCGGCCGGTTCGCCCCGCGCTGGCTGGCGGTGCTGGGCGTGACCGCGTTCCGGACCGCCTTCACCGCGCAGCACGTGCAGGTCGGACCGCAGGAGCAGGAGTTCGCCGGCGCCCGGCTGTGGATCCTGCCCAACCCGAGCGGCCTCAACGCCCACTTCACGCTGGACAAGCTGGCGGTCGAGTTCGCCCGCCTGCGCGAGGCCGCCGCCGGCTGAGCGCCGCGACCCGCAGCGACGAGGACTCAGTCCCGCCGTCAGCCGGGCAGCTCGTCCGGCGGCTCGTACCGGGCGGCGCGTTCGCGGAGCAGCTGGCCGAAGACGCCGCTCGACTGGCCGCAGTCCGCACATATGAAGTTGTCGTCGAGGCGCGGGCCGCCGCAGTGATCGCACGTGCCGCGATCGCGCGGATCCTGATACGTCCGCAGCGCCTCGGCGAACGCCCGCACGACCGGCGGCCGGAGTCCCACCACCTGACCGCCGACCGCGATCTCGACGACGGTCGCGGCATCCGGAGTGGGAGTGTCGAACGCGTCGATGCGCTGGACGAACTCGCGCAGCACCGCGGCGGCCTCGCCCGCAGCGGACGTATCGGCGGACTCTGACGGGAACAACGCCATGGACGCGACCCTACCGAGCGCAGCGTCGAACCACCGCCCCGACCTCGTCGGCGGCGGGCCGATGGACGGCCCGCCGCCGGAGGTGCGCTCGCGGTCGGGCTACCGGGTGCCGGCGTAACCGAGGGTGTCGAGGATGCCCAGGCCGTTGACGGCGTTCGGGAGCGTGCCTCGGGTGCCGGTGCAGATCGACTCCGTGACGTCGCCGTCGCCGTCGAAGTCGTCGGAGTCCGCGCCCGGCAGGTACATCCGCTCCAGTGTCCGGTCCAGGAGGGCAAAGAGCGCGTCCTGCCGATCGGTGGCATCGAGGCGCGCATAGCCGTGGGCGAACTTGGCGGGTACGAGCGCGTCACGAACCCTGGCGAGGATGCCGAAGCCGACGATGTCGTAGTACTTCGCCTCGGCGTTGTTGGTCGTGGTGCCGAGCCGGAAGAATCCGCCGAATGACAGATGGGGGTCGTAATCCCAGACGTCACCCGAGGGCGTCGCACCCTGATTGTCGGGCGGATAGTAGGGGTCGACGGCTCCGGCGCGGGTGTCGTCGACGCAGTCGAGCGGGTCCTTGGCCGACGCCGTGTGATAGCCGGGCAGGCGGGTGTACCGCTCGTACAGATCCGCGACCGCGGTCGCTGCCGCGGTGGCCCCGCTGAGCTGGTGCTTGTAGTCGTAAAGTGCGGCGAGACCGTACTCGATCATGTCGGTGCCGAGGGTACCGGCCGCGATCTCGCCGGTGGTGGTGTAGGCGCAGGAACCCTTCCGGTGCCACCGGTTGTCCTGGCAGTTGGCGCTGTAGGACGACGCCGCCACGATGCGGTTCTGCGCCGTCACCGGCGAGTCGAACTTGAACGTGTACCAGTCGGCACCCAGGTCAAGCCCGTCGTACAGGAACTGGACGGCCAGGTCCGCCGAGTCGGCGTACCGGTTGTCCGGCGGCGCCACGACCGTTTCGAGCCGCTGGAGGAAGGAGACCGCCGTCAGGTTCCAGGTGGAGATCGTGGCGTACAGGTTGCTGGCGCTGGAGATCTGGTCGACGTACCCGCCGGGCGGCGTGGTCGGTGCGCCGGTGGCGTCGACGAACGGATGTGCCCCGTACGCGGCGTAGTAGGCGCGTGGATCCTGCATGCGCAGGAGGAATTCGCCGATTCCGGTCGCGGCCGTCAGGTAGTCGGGGTCGCCGGTGACCTCGTACGCCGCGAGCAGCGCCTCACCGCAGGCCGCGTTGCCGAAGGAGGTGTAGTAGCGGGTGCCGGAGCCGAGCGCGCTCGCGATCGCTTCGTCGAAGATCTTCGGCGTGGCCGGGTTCGCCGGCGAGCGGTAGGCGAGGACCGCTGTCGCGAACTCGTCGACGACGCCGGTCTCGATGCTCGACAGCGACCGGCTCTCATATGCCGCTCGCTGTGCGAAATAGACGGAGAGGAACCGCAGGGACTTGCAGGCGGCGGTGCTCTGGGTCGGCCCGCCGACCACGCAGGGGGCCGCCTGCGTGCAGGCCGACCCGTTGACGACGAGCGTGGGGCCGTAGACGTAGTTGAGGTCCCTGCGGAGCCCGTTGCGGACGCCGTCGTGGGTCTGCAGAATCCAGTCCTTGTAGGTGTCGACCAGCGGGGTGGGGTCGGCGTGCGCGGTACCGGACATGACCGGCACGGCGGCGGCGGTGGCGAAGGTGAGCACGACTGAGAGCAGCGCCGTTCGTCTCACGTATCCTCCATGAGGTTCAGCGGGCGGCGGGCCGGCGTCGAGGCGGCGGCCCGCCGCCCGGCCGGTCAGGCTCCGGAACGATGGATGACTTCCAGTTCGTAGAGGCGGGCGCGCTTGTCCCGGGTGGCCGAGATGTCGAGCCGGACGGCCGTGGCCGTGACCGAGGCGAAGCTGTGCTGGGTGGTGGCGTCCTGGTTGCCCCTGATCTCGGCCACCGTCCGCCAGGTCCCGTCGACTTCGGCGAGGATGTCGTAGCCGGTCAGCACGTATCCGCTGTACTGGTAGAGCGTGACGGTGTCGAGCGGTTCGGCGCGGGGGAAGCGCACCTCGATCCAGTGCCGGTCACCGACCTCGGTGATCCACCGGCTGCCCGCACTGACCCGGTTTCCGTCGATGACCCGGTCCGGTTGGTACTGCTGCCAGTAGCCGGACGCGGTGACCGTGGCCCCGTTGGCGGCCAGAGCCAGGTTCCGCCAGACGGCGGTCACGTACGCGGGCGTGCTGACGGTGTACCGCCGGCCGTCCATCGTGGTGTGTTCGGTTTTCACCGTCACCGTGGCGGTGGTTTCCGGCGCGAGCTTGTCCACCGTCACGGCCAGCGGGATTCGCCTGACCTGGAACGGTGTGAGTACGACCCGTACCGGCTTCGGTGCGCCCCAGCCGGCGGGCACCTCGGCGGTGACGGTCGCGACGACCGGGTCGGCGGTGTCGTTGCGCAGCACCGCGGTGATGCTTGCCTGGATCGTGCTCTCCGGTTTCACGACGGTCCGATACGGCACCGCCGCCAGCGACGCCGCCGAGGTCCGGTCAGCGGCCGAGGTGCTCAGGGTGAGCCGTGGATACGCTCCCATCTCCTGGTACCGGGACCAGGCCAGGCCCATCGCCCAGCCGTCGTTGCGGTGCACCACGGCGATCTGGTCACGCCGGCCGTCGGTGCCGAGTCGCAGCGGAACTCCGGCGAACTCGGTCGCGAACAGCTCGTCGGCCAGCGGCCTGAGCTCCTTCACGGCAAGCGCGTTCGCCTGCGGCAGCACCTTGGTGATGTGCTGCGGATCGTCGCCGTTCTGCTCGGCGAACGCCTTCACGTTCGGCAGGACCTGATTCCGGTAGAGGTCGGTGTGGACGTGCTCGTGCAGCAACAGTGCGGTGTGCGCGGTCGCGGCGCGCAGCAGCACCGCTGATCGCTTGTGCCCGGCCTGCCCGGATCCCCATCCGCGGGCCTTCGACGGCGGCTGCAGCACGGCGTAGCGCACGGCGGCCTGGGCGATGGAGAGTCCGATGTTCCAGCCGGACCAGCCGGCGAGTTCACCGATCCGGATCCGCGGCGCGAGCAGGTCCCGCAGTTCGGTGTCCACCTTGCCGGCGACCGCGTCGTCGCCGATCGCGACCAGGCGTCCCTCGGCCACCGCCTCGTGCACTCGGTCCGCGAAGGGTTCCAGGCTGCCGCCGCCGGCGGTGTTCGCCATGAGCAGGATGTCGGCGTCCTTGTTGTTGACGACGCTGCCGTGGACGGTGCGCACGTATTCGTCGACCAGCGTGGCGTACGGCAGGTCCTGGTACGGCGCGACCCACGACTCGCCCGGCGTACGCGACCACTCGACCTTGACGGTCGGCGTGGCCTTCTGCCTTTCCGTGACATGCTTGGCCACCAGCAGCGCGCCGAGGACGTCGGCGCCCGGATAGATCTTCACCCTGTCGCTGACACCCAGCCGGCGGGTCAGCGCGGCGAGCGCCTCCTTCTCCGGCCGGTGCGGGCCGAACTCGCTCGCGTCATCCTGCCCCAGGACGAGGTAGTCGACGGCGCCGGCCGCGACCCGCTTGATCATCTCCTGGTTGATCTGATGGTTGCGGGCGCGGGCGCACAGGTAGTCCTGCCGGATCTGGGTCGGAATACCCGCCGCCTCCTGCTCGTACTGGGCGCGGAGGTCCTCGCGGCCGAGGTTCTCCACCTGGTCCATCAGGACGGACCAGCGGCGTATCGCGCCGGAGTACTGGCCGGGATACCCGCTGGTCGGTTCGATGGTCAGCCGCATGATGACGTCGAACGCGTAGACCGGCTGGCGGGGGTTGGCCCGCTTGACGTCGTCCAGGACCTGCAGCCGCCGGCGTGCGGTGGCGAGATCGGTGTCGCAGCTCCGCGACGCGACGAGGCCGCCGTAGGCGAGCATCGGCACGGCGACGACGGAGCCGTCCACGCTACGGGCGTTCTTGCGCCACCATTGCCCGACCGCATCGCCGTCGCCCCGGGTGAAGTACTGCCCGAGGAGTTCCTTCGGCGGCATGATCGCCGTGTGTCCACCGGCCTCGGCGATCGCCGTCGGCGTATACCAGGTAAACGGCCGGTCGTCGAGCGGCACGACAGCCAGCTGGCCGAAGGAGTCGACGGGGCCGCCGCCGGCGGCGGCCGGAGGAGCGGCGAAGGTGGCCGCGATGAGGACCGCGGGTAACGCGGCGAGCACCACCCGCTTGATGTATCGACGCATGTTGTTACCCTTCGTCATCTTGTCGGCGGCGCGCCGTGCCGAGCACGACGCGAGGTTCCGCGGCGATCTCACCGGTCCGGTTCCAGGGCAGGTAGAGGTTCCAGTCCTGGACCCGGTCGACCCGGGCTACCTGGGCGTGCCAGGGGCCGCCTCGGCTGTGACCGAGCCGGACCGACGCGCCGGCGAACTGGGTGTCGAACAGCTCCCGTGCGTACGGCAGGGTGTGCTCGACGGCGTAGGCGTTGACCGCGTCGTAGTGCCGCTGGATGTTCTGCGGGTCCGCCTCACCCAGCGAGGTGGCGTAGGCGGTGGCGGCGGTCCGGACGAAGTTACGGTACGAGTGGGTCTGCACCCATTCGGACAGGGTCAGTTCGATGCTCGCCTGGGCGGCCTCGCGCAGGAGGTCCTCGTACCGGGGTGCGGGTAGCCGGCGGCTGCGCTCATGCAGCGCCCACCGGGACAGGGACTGGGCGATGCTGATGCCGACGTTCCACCCCGAGTAGGCGGCGAACTCCCCGTACCGCACCCGCCCGTCCAGCGGTTCCAGGAGGCGCCGGTCGGCGACCCCGGCGATCGCGTCGTCGCCGACGGCCACGGTCCGTCCGGCGCGCACGTAAGCGACGAGCCGATCCGCGAACGCGTCGACCGGGGCGGCGCTGCCTCCGGTGTTGGCCATGAGGATCACGTCGGCGGTCCGCGCCCCGTCGACCACGGTTCCGCCGAGCGTCCGCACGTACCCGTCGATCAGCGCCGAGTAGGGGATGTTCTGGAAGGGCGCCGTCCACTCGTCACCGTGCGCCCGCGAGTATTCGACGTGGACGCGCGGCGATACCCGGGCGTCCGCGACGGCGATCTTCGCGATGAGCAGGGACGCGACCACGTCCGCGCCCGGATATATGACCACCCGGTCCCCGACGCCGAGCCGACGGATCCGCTCGGCCAACGCCAGCGACTCCGGCCGGTGCAGGCCGTGGCCGGTCGCGTCGTCCTGGCCGATGACGAGGAAGTCGAAGACGCCGCGCGCCGCCCAGTCGATCATGGCCAGGTTGATCCGGTGGTTGCGGGCCCGCGTGGCGAGGTAGTCCGCGCGCACGTCGGCCGGTATCTCGGCCTCCAGCGCCGTCAGCTGCGGCCGTTTCTCGGTCATACCGAGGTTTTCGACCTCGTCCTTGACGGTGGCCCAGTCGCGCAGCTTCAGCCGCCACGGCCCTTCGGGGGTGAGCCGCATGATGGTGTCGAACGCGTAGAGGCGTCGGCGCGGATACCGACGCCGGAGCCGGTCGAGCCGAGCGAGGCGATCGCGGGCCTCGCGTTCCGGCACGGAGCTGTTGCGGGAGTTGAGCAGGCCGCCGTAGGCGATCATCGGCAGGGCGACGACGAAGGCGTCCGCCGTGTCGGCGTGGCGGAGGAGCCAGTCACCGACCGCGGCTCCGTCGCCGGGCACCGCGTGCCGGCCGAGCAGCGACCGGGGCGGGAGTTGGGTGCGGTATCCCGCACCGGTGGCGATCTGCTGCGGTGCGTACCAGGTGTACGGACGGTCATCGAGCGGCACGACGGCGATGACGCCGAGTGGGGAGGGGCTCCGGCCGGGTCGGCCGGAGCCGTCGCGGGTGGCGGCTGCGGCCGATTCGGCCAGCGTGGGCACGGCCGCGATCGTCGCGGCCGCCGCGGCCGCCCGTAGCAGGCTGCGGCGCGAAGATCCATTCAGCAATGTGACTCCGCCTATCTGGGGGGGGTGTGGGCGGTGGGTGTGTGCAGAGTGTTGGCCCACGATCTCACGGCGGTCAAGAGCCTTCCGATTAGCAATACATATTAATACTGGGTTTCTCTTGACGGCCGATCCGAGACAAGGGCAGTATCGCCGCCAACACCTCGATGCAATACGAATTAACGAGAGGACGGCATGGCCGGCTCGCCTTCCACACCACCGCGACGCATCACCCAGCGCGACATTGCTCGCATGGTCGGCGTGAGCCAGACGACCGTCTCGCTCGTCCTGACCAACAATTCCGAAGCGGCCTCGCGCATCGCGCCGGAGACCCGCGACCGGGTCGAACGAGCCATCCGGGAGACGGGATACGTCGCCGATCCGCTCGCCCGCCGGATGACCCAGCAACACAACCAGATCCTCGGTGTCTTCACGTACGAGCTGGTCTTCCCCAGCGAGATCGCCGACTTCTACCAGCCGTTCCTCAGCGGTCTGGAGGCCTGCGCGGAGCGGCTCGGCTGTGACCTGCTGCTGTTCACCAGCGCGCCGGTCAACAACGGCACCCGGCGCATCCTCCACGAGAACAACCGGCTCCGGCTGGCCGACGGATGCCTGCTGCTCGGCCGGGAGATGCCCCGGGAAGAACTCGCCCGGCTGATCGCCGATGGGTACCCCTTCGTCGCGGTCGGACGCCGGGACGACGCATACGACGAAGCTGATCCCGCGCTGGCCCGGCCGCGACCGGTGCCCTACGTCGGAGCCGACTACACCGCCGCCACCGCCGCCCTCGTCCGCCGCGCCCGTGACCTCGGGCACCGTCGGATGGCATACGTCGGCAACGGTTCCGGGGCGGAGTCAGCGGTCGACCGCCTCGCCGGCTTCCGGCAGGCGGCACCCGACGGCGCGCACGTCACCTCGGCCGGACGCGGCCCGGCCGAGGTGCTCGACGAGGTGGTGGGCGCCGGTGTCACGGTCGTGTTCTGCGAGGAACTGGCCGTCGCCGACGAGCTGGTCAAGGCAGCCGAAGGGCGGGGCATCACCGTGCCCGACCGTCTCTCCGTCGCCGCCCTCGGCGACGTCCTGCAGCCCCGTGTCATCACCCGTGACTTCACCACGTTTCACATTCCTCGCCACGAAATGGGCTGGCAGGCGGTCGAGGTACTCACCGACATGCTCTACGGCAGCCCGACCGACACGCAGCGGCTGCTGCCCTGCGAGCTGTCGGACGGCCGGACCTTGGCTCCGCCGCTCCGCTGAACCGGACGCGCCGGGCCACTACCCCATCCCGCCTTCGGCGTGGAGTCCAGAAAGGAAACACGTGAACGAGACAAGGGCCGACGTACTCGTCGTCGGCGGCGGTCTGGGCGGTGTCGCGGCTGCCCTCGCGGTGCTGCGCACCGGCCGCTCCGTCCTGCTGACCGAGGAGTACGACTGGCTCGGCGGGCAGCTGACCAGCCAGGCGGTGCCACCGGACGAGCACTCGTGGGTGGAGAGCTTCGGCGTCACGGCCAGCTACCGGGCACTGCGCAACGGCATCCGCGACTACTACCGCGCACACCATCCGCTGACCGAAAGCGCACGAGCGTCGCGTGACCTCAACCCCGGCGCCGGCTGGGTGAGTCGGCTCTGCCATGAACCGCGCGTCGCCGTCGCGGTCATCGACCAGATGCTCGCCCCGTACCACGGTGGTGGAAACCTCAGGATTCTGCAGCCCTACCGCCCGGTGGCGGCGCAGACGGACGGCGACCGGGTCACCGCGGTCACCCTCGCTCACCGGCACAGCGGAGAGACCGTCACCGTCACGGCCTCCTACATCCTCGACGCCACCGAGACCGGAGAGCTGCTGCCGCTGACCGGCACCGAGTACGTGACCGGGTTCGAGTCACGCGAGGAGACCGGCGAACCGAGCGCGCCTGCCGAAGCCCAGCCCCTCAACATGCAGGCGGTGTCGGTCTGTTTCGCGGTCGACCACGTCGACGGCGACCACACCATCGACAAGCCGACGGGCTACAGCACCTGGCGCGAGTACCAGCCCTCCTTCTGGGGCGATCGCCTGCTGTCCTGGCGCTCGCCGAACCCGCGCACCTTGGAGATCGTCGAGCGGGCGTTCGTCCCCAACCCCGACGACGACCCGCTTTCGGTCGACGCCGACCAGCGCCGCAACCCGGGCGACGGAAACCTGTGGACCTTCCGCCGTATCGCCGCCCGGCGCAACTTCGTCGACGGCGCCTACCCCAGCGACATCTGCCTGGTCAACTGGCCGATGATCGACTACTTCGAAGGCCCGGTCTTCGACGTGCCCGACGCCGAGGCTCATCTGGCAGCGGCCCGCGACCTGTCCCGCTCGGTGCTGTTCTGGCTGCAGACCGAGGCGCCCCGCCCCGACGGCGGCACCGGCTACCCCGGGCTGCGACTGCGCGGCGACGTCACCGGCGGCTCGGACGGGCTGGCCCAGGCGCCGTACATCCGCGAATCGCGGCGCATCCGGGCCGAGTACACGGTGGTCGAGCAGGACCTGTCCCTCGCCGTCCGCGGCACCGCGGGAGCCGTCCGCTACCCGGACACCGTCGGAGTCGGGATGTACCGGATCGACCTGCACCCGTCGACCGGTGGTGACAACTACATCGACGTCGGATCCTGCCCGTTTGAGATTCCGCTCGGCGCGCTCATCCCGCGCCGGACGGAAAACCTGCTGCCGGCCAACAAGAACATCGGCACCACCCACATCACCAACGGCTGCTACCGGCTACACCCGGTCGAGTGGAACATCGGCGAGGCGGCCGGCACCCTCGCTGCCTTCTGCCTGGACCGCGGAACGACCCCGCGGGCCACCCGCAACACGCCCACCCTCCTGACCGAATTCCAGGACCGCCTGGCCAGCGCCGGTGTCGAGCTGCGCTGGCCCGAGGTGGTCGGCTACTGACAAGCGAGGAGTGACGATGAGGAAAAAACTGGCGGCGGTGTCCGCCGCCGTCGCGCTGCTGGCCGGCGCCGCCGGGTGCGGCGGCGGCACGGACAAGGTCAACGACGGCCCGGTCTCGTTACGGATGACCATCTGGTCGTCGAACGAGGCGCACCTCACCCTGTTCAAACAGATCGCCGACGCCTACCGGGCCGAGCATCCGAACGTCGAGGCCATCACCTTCGACAGCTTGCCGCTGGAGTCGTACACGACCACCCTGACCACCCAGATCGCCGGCGGCAAGGCACCCGATCTGGCGTGGATCTTCGAGAACTCGGCGCCCGACTTCGTCTCCTCCGGGGCGCTGCTGCCGCTCGACGAAACCCTCAAGAAGGCCGAGGGATACGAGTACGGTGACCTAGCCCCGGCGCCGCTGAAGCTGTGGCAGCGCGACGGCCACCTGTACGCGTACCCCTTCTCGAACTCACCGTTCGGCATCTTCGTCAACAAGGACCTGGTCGGCCAGGCCGGCCGGGAAAGCCCGGCGAAGCTGGCCGCCGACGGCAAATGGGACTGGACCGCCGCCCTGGACACCGCCGCCGCGGTCAATGCCAAGACCGGCAAGGCCGGGCTCGTCGTCCGGGACTGGGACTACAAGGCCTGGGACAACCTCTCCACGATCTGGACCGGTTGGGGCGCTCAGTCCTGGAGCGAGGACGGCAAGACCTGCGGGTTCGACAAGCCGGAGATGGTCGAGGCGATGACCGTCCTCCACAAGGCGATCTTCACCGACAAGGCGCTACCGGGGCCGGGCGCCGGCGCCGACTTCTTCACCGGTGAAGCCGGCATGACCATCACGCAGATCTCCCGCGCGGCACTGCTCAAGGACGCCAAGTTCGCCTGGGACCTGCTGCCCCTGCCGACCGGCCCGAAGGGGTCCTACGCGGTCATCGGGCAGGGCGGCGTCGGCGTCCTCAAGCGGAGCCCGAACGCCGCGGTGGCGGCCGACTTCCTCGCCTTCCTGACCAACCCCGCGAACTCCGCCAAGCTCGCGCAGTTCTTCCCGCCGCCGCGCACCTCGCTGCTCAACGCCGGCACGCTCGCCAAGACCAACCCGCTGCTCACCCCGGAGCAGTTGCAACGCGTCGTCGTCGACGGCATCGCCACCGGTGTGGTGAAGCCGAACCACACCGGACAGGCAGAACTCAGCCAGGCGGTACGGGCCGCGCTCGATCCGCTGTGGCAGCCCGGCGCCGACGTCCCGTCGGTCCTCGGCAAGGTCTGCCAGACGATCACACCGCTGTTGGGGAAGTAGGACCCGCGGTGGCAATCCCGACCAAGGCCTCGGTGGACACGGCTCCGGCCGTGCCCACCGAGGCACCACCCAGGACAGCCCGCTTCATCTGGACCAGCCGCCGCCGCGATCAGCTCGCCGGCTACCTGTTCATCGCACCCCAGCTGATCGGCAGCGCGGTCTTCGTCTTCCTCCCGCTCGGGCTGGTCTTCTGGTACAGCCTGCACGAGTGGAACGTGCTGGCCGGGGCCTTCGACTACGCCGGCGCGGCGAACTACCAGCACCTCCTCGACGACCCGGCGCTGCCCGGTGTCCTCACCGCCACCGGGGCCTTCTCGGCCGGCCTCGTCGCGTTCAACCTCAGCCTCGCGCTGCTGCTCGCCGTCCTGCTGAACCAACGGATGCGGGGCACGGTGCTGTTCCGCACGCTGTTCTTCTCGCCCGTCGTCGTCTCCTTGGTCGCGTGGACGATCGTCTGGGGTTTTCTGCTCCAGGACAACGGCGGGATCAACGGCGCGCTGCAACTCGTCGGCGTCGACGGACCCAACTGGCTGCGGGGCGAGGCCACCGCCATGCTTTCCGTCATCGCCGTCCAGGTCTTCAAGAACGTCGGCCTGAACATGGTGCTCTTCCTCGCCGCGCTGCAGGGAGTGCCGCACGAACTCTACGAGGCGGCATCGCTCGACGGCGCCGGCCGGCTCCGGCAATTCTGGCGGATCACCGTACCGATGATCAGCCCGACCATCCTGCTGACGTCCATCATCACGGTCGTCGGTTCGCTTCAGGTCTTCGCCCAGATCGCGGTCCTCACCCAGGGCGGCCCCGGAACCTCGACCACCGTGCTGGTCTATTACCTCTACCAGCAGGCGTTCCAGTTCCACCAGTTCGGCTACGGCGCCACCCTCTCGGTGCTGCTGTTCGCGATCGTGCTCGTCCTGACCATTGTGCAGTGGCAGCTACGCCGGAGGTGGGTCTTCCATGAGTCGTAAGCCGTCGCGACGTGCCCGGCTCGTGTTCTGGGGCGTGCTGATGGTGCTGGCCATCCCGTTCGTCTTCCCCACGTGGTGGATGGTGACCTCGTCGTTCAAACCGGTCGCCGACATCCTGGCACTGCCGCCGCAACTGTTCCCGACCACTTGGCGCTTCGACGCCTACCGGGACGTCTTCGAGGTGCAGCCCTTCGCTCGGCAATACCTCAACAGCGTCTACATCGCCCTGCTGGTCACCGCCGGCACCCTCGTGGTGTCCTCAATGGCCGGTTACGCCTTCGCCCGCATCCGCTTCCGGGGCCAGAACCTGCTGTTTCTCGTCGTGCTGGTGGGACTGCTGATCCCGAGCGAGGTCACCATCGTCCCGCTGTTCCAGATGTTCCGGCAACTTGACATGATCAACACACACTGGCCACTGATCCTGGTGCCGATCCTCGGCGCGCCGAGCGTGCTGACGACGTTCATCATGCGCCAGTTCTTCCTCAACCTGCCCGTCGAACTCGAGGAAGCGGCCCGCATCGACGGCCTCGGCCGCCTCGCGATGTTCCTGCGGGTCGCCTTGCCGCTGGCCCGGCCCGCGCTCGGCGCGGTCGCCATCTTCACCTTCCTGCACAGCTGGAATCTCTTCCTCGAGCCCGTGGTGATGCTGTCGAGTCCGGAGCTGTTCACCCTTCCGCAGGCGCTGACCCAGTTCGTCGACGCGTACGGGGGACCGATGTGGAACCTCCAGCTCGCGGCGGCGTCGATGACGGCAATCCCGGTGCTCGTCGTCTTCGTGATCGCCCAGAAGCAGTTCGTGGAGGGCCTCGCGCACACCGGGCTGAAAGGATGACCGGCGACCACCGGCGGGCCTGGCTCGGCATCGACATCGGCGGCACCAAGATCCTGGCCGCGGTCGTCGACGCCGATGGGCGCGTGGTTCGCCACGCCCGGGTGGACACCCCGGCCGGGGACGGCCCGGCCGGAATCCTCGACACGGCCGCGGCCCTCGCCGCACCGCTGCTGCCGGATGCGCCGGACACCACGGTCGGCGTCGGCGCGGCGGGCACCGTGGACGCCGCATCGGGTCGCATCCGATTCGCCACCGACATCCTGCCGGGCTGGTGCGGCACCCCGGTCGCGGACGAACTGGCCGCCCGTCTGCGCCGCCGCGTCCGGGTGGAGAACGACGCCAACGCCGCCGCGGTAGCGGAGGCATGGATCGGCGCCGGTCGGGAACGGCCCGGCCTGTTCCTCGTCGCCATCGGCACCGGCATCGGGGCCGGCCTCGTCCGGGCCGGACGGCTCGACCGCGGCGCGACGGGCCTCGCCGGAGAGATCGCCCACCTGCCGGTGGCCGGCGCCGAGCACCTGCGCTGCGTGTGCGGCCGGTTCGGACACCTGGAGGCGATCGCCTCCGGCACCGGCCTGGCCGCCGCGTACACCGCCGCGACCGGAACCCCGGCCACCGGCCGCCAGGTCGCCGACCGGGCTGTCGCCGGTGACCCGGTGGCGCGCGACGTCGTCGCCACCGCCGGCCGGGCGCTGGGACGGGTCCTCGCCGGGCTCGCCGCCCTGCTCGACCCGGGCGCGATCGCCGCTACCGGCGGGGCAGCGCCCGCCCTCCTGCCCGCAGCCGGCGACGCCTACACCGCCGAACTGCTCCCCGCGTGGGCCGGAACTCCGCTGCTGCCCGGCGCGTTGCCCGACACCGCGGTCGCCGTCGGGGCGGCCCGTCTCGCGATGACCCAGGACCTGGAAAGGGAATCATGACGCTACTGGATCGACTCCGAAACCGGCTCATCGTCTCCTGCCAGCCGCTGGCCGACCAGCCGGACGACCCGATGCGCGACCCCGGCGTACAAGCGCGCATCGCCGCGGCCGTGGTGCTCGGCGGGGCAAGCGGCATACGGGCCAACGGCACCGCCGACATCGCCGCCGTCCGGGCAGCGGTCACCGTACCGCTGATCGGCCTCATCAAGGACGGCACCGCCGGCTGTGTCATCACGCCCACGGCCGCGCACGCCGAGCGGGTGGTCGACGCCGGTGCCGACATCGTCGCTCTCGACGCCACGGCCCGGCCGCGCCCGGACCGCCGGAGCGTCGGCGACACGATCCGGGTCGTGCACGACCGGGGCGCCCTGGTGCTGGCCGATGTGAGCACCCTCGAGGAGGGGGAGGCGGCGGTCGCCGCCGGCGCCGACGCGGTGGCGACGACCCTCTCCGGCTACACCGGCGGCCCGATCCCTCATGAGCCCGACATCGACCTGGTGGCCCGCCTCGCCGACCGGCTACCGGTGCCGGTGCTGGCCGAAGGGCGCTACCGGAAGGCCGAACAGATCACCGGCGCGTTCGAGGCGGGAGCACACGCCGTGGTCGTCGGCAACGCGGTGACGTCACCGCTGTGGATCACGCGGTCGCTGCTTGCGGGAGCGGCTCAGGCACCCCGGTAGCCACGCCCTCTGACATGTTTCCCGGCAGCAGCAGGTGCACGTCCCCGAACTCGTGCCAGAGGTACCCGGCGCGGAGCGCCTCGGCGTAGCTGCGTTCCAGCGAAGACCGCTCCGCAACGGCCGCGAGCAGGTCCAGGTGCGACGCGCGCGGCTCGTGGAGCCCGGTGAGCAGCCCGTCGACGACCCGCACTCCCCGTGACGGCGTGACCACCAGCTCGGTCCAACCTTCTCGCGCGACCACACGGCCGTCGAGGGTCGACGCCGTCTCGAGAGCCCGTACCGCGGTGGTGCCGACGGCGATGATCCGCCCGCCGGCGGCCTTCGCGTGGTTGACGAGGCGGGCTGTGGTCGCCGGCACCGAGTACCACTCGGGGTACGGCCGCTCGTGCGCCTCCGGCGACGCGACACCGGTGTGTAGGACCAGCGGCGCGAACAGCACCCCGGCTGCCACCAGGCGGGTCACCACATGTTCGCTGAAGGGCCGCGCGGCGCTCGGCATCTCGGCGCTGCCCGGGTGGGTGGCGAACACCGTCTGGTAGGCGTCCAGCGGCCAGCGCTCCCGCACGTACGGGTAGCGGATCGGCTCGCCGTACCGCTGCAGGAAATCCTCGACGGAGGTCCGGGCCCGGACGGTGGCCGACCACAGACGGCCTCGGGTGTACGGCTCCTCCAGCGTGATCGTCGCCCGCCCGGGCAGTTGCAGGACGCCGGCCCTGCCGGGAAGCGGCCGCAGGTCGGCGCCGCGCACCTCGACGAGCCAGCGATCTTCAGCACCGGGGTCGGCGAAATGACGGGTGGAGAAATGCACTCGCATCGGTGCGCCGACGACCGGTACCGAGGCCGGCAGCGTGCCGGAGGTGTTGACGACCAGCACGTCGCCGGCCCGCAGGAGGGACGGCAGGTCCGTGAAACGGCGGTGGAAGACGGCGCCGCCCTCCGCGACGAGCAGCCGCACGCCGTCCCGCGGGAGTCCACGCGCCTCCGGCGGCTCGTGGGCCTCAAACGCGGGCGGCAGGACGAAGTCGAGCCCAGAGACAGTGTCGAGTGCCGTCACAGCCGCACCCGGCCCGACGGTGGCCGCGAGTCGACCAGCTTGAGGAACACCGGCGCCACGGACTCGGGCAGCGGCCGGTCGCTGATGTCCTCGCCGGGAAACGCCTCCGCGTGCATCTGGGTACGCAGGTCACCGGGGTCGACCCACCAGACGCGCAGCTTCGGCTCCTCCACCGCCAGGACGTTGCTGGCCTGCTCGACGGCGGCCTTGGCGGCGCCGTAGCCGCCCCAGCCGGCGTACGGCTCGACGGCCGCGTCGGAGCTGATGTTGACGACAGCACCGCCGTGGTCCCGCAGCGCGGGCAGGGCGAGCTGGGTCAGCGCGAGCGGCGCGAAGACGTTGACCTCGAACACCTCCCGCAGGTTCGGCAGCGGGTAGTCGCACAGCGGCGGTTGTGGGCTGGGCCCGAGGATGCCGGCGTTGTTGACGAGCAGGTCGAGCCGCCCGGTGGCGAGCGCGGTGTCGACGAGCCGGGCGCGGTGCCACGAGTCGGTGACGTCGCCGGGGACCGGGATGACGCCGGGCAGCGAGATGGACAGTGTCCGCCCGTCGACGACGACGGTCCAGCCGGCGGCGGCGAGGGCGGTGGTGAGGGCCCGCCCGAGCCCGCGGGACGCGCCCGTGACGACGGCCGTGGGCCGGGCCGGACCGGTGCGCACATCAGCGTTGTTGTCGTTGTTGTTCGGCATGTCTCCGACGCTATGGAGCGCCCGGCCGCGTGCCATCGGGCCGCGGACCGGCACGCGCCTAGGACCTTGGTCCTAAGCCTCTAAAGATCAAGAGCCTGCGTCGGTACGGTAGGTGCGTGGCCACGTGTGATCGCGACGAACTGCGGGAGGTCAGCGCGGCGGTGCTGGCCGTCACCGCCCATCTGTCGGTGCGCGAGGTCCTGCAGACGATCGTCTCGGCGGCGCGGCGGCTGCTCGACGCCGAATATGCCGCGCTCGGCATCCCTGACAGCAACGGCTCCTTCCGCGAGTTCCTCGCCGACGGGCTGACCGATGCGCAGTGGCACGCCATCGGCCCGATCCCCCGCCAGCACGGCCTGCTGGGGGCGATGCTGCGTGACCCGGCCCCGGTCCGGTCGGCCGACATCCGCACCCACCCGCGGTTCGAGGGCTGGCCGGCGGCGCATCCGGAGATGGTCGACTTCCTCGGCATGCCGATCGTCGACGGCGACCAGATCCTCGGCGAACTGTTCCTGGCGAACAAGCGGCAGGGCCGGTTCGGGGCGGAGGACGAGGAACTGCTGAAGCTGCTCGCGGGGCACGCGGCGATCGCCATCGTCAACGCGAGGCTGTATGAGCGCAGCCGCGAACTGTCCATCGTGGAGGAGCGCCAGCGGATCGCCCGGGAGCTGCACGACGCGGTGACGCAGAAGCTGTTCAGCCTGCGGCTGACGGTGGAGGCGGCGGCCGCGCTGGTGGAGCGCGACCCGCGGCGGGCCGTCGCCGAGCTGGACACGGTGCGCCGCCTGGCCGCGGACGCGACGGCGGAGCTGAAGTCGATCGTGGTCGGCCTGCGCCCCGTCGACCTGGCCGGCGACGGGCTGGCGACGGCGCTGGCGAAGCAGGCGGAGCTCCTCGACCGGGTCCACGACGCCCGGGTGACGTTCACCGGCGACGGGGTGCCGCGGCTGCCCGCCGAGCGGGAGGAGGCGGCGTACCGCGTGGCGCAGGAGGCGCTGCACAACGCGCTGCGGCACGGCGCTCCGCGGCGGGTCACGATCGAGCTGCGCCGCGCCGGCCCCGGCGTGGTGCTCACGATCACCGACGACGGCCACGGTTTCGACCCCGGCTCCCCCGGCCCCGCCACGACAGCGGCAACCGACACGCCCGGCAACACAGCGGGCAACACCGCCGGCGGCAAGGCGCAGCACCGGCTGGGGCTCGCGTCGATGCGGGAACGCGCCCGCAGCGTCGGCGCCCGGCTGCGGGTGACCTCCGGCCCCGGCAAGGGCACCACGATCACGATGGAGGTCCCGGGCCCATGACGGCGGACGCTGCGCGGGAGCGGCACGAGAAGATCAGGGTCCTCGTCGTCGACGATCATCCGGTCGTCCGGCAAGGGCTGCGCACGTTCCTCGACCTGCAGGACGACATCACGGTGGTCGGCGAGGCCCACGACAGCGCCTCCTGCCTGGCCGGGGTCGCGGCGACGGAGCCCGACGTGGTGCTGCTGGACCTGAAGATGCCCGGCGGCGACGGCGTCGAGGCCCTGCACGGCCTGCGGCAGGCGGGCAGCACCGCGCGGGTCCTCGTCATCACGAGCTTCACCGATCCGGCGGCGGTGCTGCCGGCGGTACGGGCCGGTGCCGCCGGTTACGTCTACAAGGACGTGGACCCGCCGGCGCTGGCCGCGGCGATCCGGGCGGTGCACGCCGGTCACGTGCTGCTCCACCCCGACGTGGCCCGTCTGCTGGCCGAGAGCGGCCCGCCGCCCGAGGCGACGCACCTGACGGCCCGGGAGCTGGAGGTGCTCGCCGAGGTGGCCCGCGGCCGCTCGAACCGCGAGATCGCCCGCGCGCTCGGCCTGGCCGAGAAGACGGTGAAGACGCACGTGAGTGCGATCCTGACGAAGCTCGGCGTCCAGGATCGCACCCAGGCGGCGCTATACGCGGTACGTACAGGCTTGGGTTAGGGCTTCGTCGAGCATCTCCAGCCCGCGGGAGAGCTCCTCCTCGGTGCTGGTGAGCGGCGGCGCGATCCGGAAGATGCCGCCCATGCCGGGCAGCTGCACCACGTTCACGTGCAGCCCGAGGGCGAGGCAACGACGGGTGACGTCGGCGCCGAGCCGGTCCGCGCCCTCCTTCGTCGACCGGTCGAGGACGAGTTCGATGCCCTGCAGCAGCCCCCTGCCCCGGACGTCGCCGACGACCTCGTGCCGATCCTGCAACTCCAGCAGCCCGTGCCGCAGGTGGTCACCGAGCTTCCGGGCCCGCTGGTCGAACGCGTCCCGCTCGAGGATGTCGAGGACGGTGTTGCCGACGGCGGCCGGCAGCGGGTCGGAGACGTGCGTGGTGTAGAAGAGGAACCCGCGTTCGTGCGCCTCCCGCTCGATCTCGTCGGTGGTGACGACGGCGGCGAGGGGCAGCCCGGCCCCGAGCGTCTTGGACAGCGTGAGGATGTCGGGGACGACGCCGTCGCGCTGGAAGGCGTACCAGGTGCCGGTCCGGCAGAGCCCGGTCTGCGCCTCGTCGAGGATGAGGAGCATGCCGCGCTCGCGGCACTTCCGCTGGAGTGCGGCGAGGTAGCCGGGCGGCGGTTCGATGACGCCGCCGGAGCTGAGGATCGGCTCGATGAGGCAGGCGGCGAGACTGCCGACGGACTGCGCATCGATCAGTTCGAAGCCGAAGTCGAGCTGCCGCCGCCAGTCGAGCTCACCGTCGGGGGTGGTGAAGTCGGGCCGGTACAGGTTGGGCACCGGGATGGCGAAGTTGCCGGGCGCGGCGGGACCGTAGCCCTTGCGGCCGGCGCTGTACGTCGCCGCGGCGGCCGCCTGGGTCATGCCGTGCCAGGAGCGGGCGAACGACACGACCTCGTGCCGGCCGGTGACGAGCTTCGCCATGCGCACGGCGGCCTCGTTCGCCTCGGCCCCGGTGGTGAGCAGCAGGGACTTCGTCAGTGCCCTGCCGTCGGTCGGCGTCCCGGTCGGCCCTGACGTCGCCGCCTCCAGCGTCGCGGCGAGCCGGCGGGCCAGGTCGACGACGGGCCGGGACAGCATGCCGCTGAACAGGTGGTCGAGGGTGGCGACCTGCCGCTGGACCGTGGCCACGATCTCCGGGTGCGCGTGCCCGAGGATCGCGCTCATCTGCCCGGAGGTGAAGTCGAGGATCCGCCGCCCGTCCTCGGTGCGGACGAAGCTGCCCGCCGCGTGGGTGATGACCTCGGGCGTGAACGCGGCCCCGTACCGCACCAGGTGCCGGTCGACGTCGCTCCAGAACTCGCTGTCGCTCCTGAACTCACTCATGCGTCGACGCTAAGCAGCGCCGCTGTTTGGCAACAGCACACATTTCCGCACAGGCTGTACGGTTGCATCGAACATTGGTCGACCGGCACCGGCGGAGGGCGGAGATGTTGGACCCGTGGCGGCTACGGCTGCTGAGCCTGCTGGAGAGCCTCGGCACGGTGCGCGCCGTCGCGGAGGCCGCCCGACTCAGCCCGTCCACCGTCTCCCAGCAGCTGGCGGTGCTGGAGCGGGAGGTCGACGCGCGGCTGTTCGAGCGGGCCGGCCGGCGGCTGCGGCTGACGCCGGCGGGCACGGCGCTGGTCGGGCACGCCCGCCGGATCCTCGACCAGATGGAAGCCGCGCGGGCCGAGGTCGTCGGCCTCGACGGGGCACTGCGCGCCGGCCGGCCCGCCGAGCCGGCGGGCCGGGTCCGGGTGGGCGCCTTCACGAGCGCGGCCAACACGTTTGTCATCGCGGCCGTGCAGCGGCTCCGGGAGCGGCACGCGCGGCTGCGGGTCGACGTCTGGGAGCTGGACCCGTACGACAGCCTGCCGGCGCTGCGCCGCGGCGACTGCGACGTGGCGGTGACCAACAACCTCGTCGATCGCGCAGCCCCCGTCGACCCGGACGTCCTCCACACGCCGCTCATCGACGACCGCGTCGTCTTCGTCAGCGCCACCACCGCACAGGACGAAGCCGGCGACAACCCGGCCGGCGACCCCGTGGACCTGGCGGCGTGCCGCGACCTCACCTGGTCCGCGGAGCTGCCCGGCTCGTGGACCTACGAGCTCGTCACCCGCACCTGCCACAAGGCCGGCTTCGAGCCCGACCTCGGCGGCCTCTTCACGTCGTACGGCGCACTGCTCGCCCACGTCGAGGCCGGCCTCTCGGTGACGCTGCTGCCGGAGCTGGCCGTCGACACCCGCTACCGTGTGGCGGCGCGCCCGCTGCGGGACCCGATGGTCCGCCACATCACCGCCGCGGTCCGGGCCGGCTCGGCGGACCGCCCGGCGGTGGCCGCGGTGGTGACGGCGCTCGAGGCGGCCGGCGGCGCGGAGGCGCTCAGGCGGCGCCCGGCGACGGCACCTGCGGGTGACCGTCCTGCGCCCGCAGATGCTCCAGCACGAGCGGGTCGATGAGCCCGTCGACGAGCCGCTCCTCGAGGTTCTCGACGCCGGCCCAGCCGGCGAGGTCGGTGTGGCCGAGGTCCGCCAGCCGCCTGGCGACCTCCTCGGCGAGCGCCCCCGTCAGCGGCAGCAGGGTCGCCGGGTCGGGCTTGCCGAAGTACAACTCCCAGAGACCGATGAGCCCGCCGAGCCGGGTGACGGGGTCGGGGTCGTCGTCGACGCGCAGGTCGACCTCGACGTCGCTCAGCCCGCCGTAACCGGCACCGCGCCGGACGACGATGAGGGCGGCGCTCTGCCGGCCGCGGCTGTCCCCGCCGGCCGCGTCCCCGGCGGCGAGGGCGGCGTGCAGGCGGGGCGGGCCAGCGACCCCTCGGTCGTGAGCCACGCCGCCTCCATGACGGCGACGACCTCCGGTCCGGTGAGGATGTTGCCCTGGATCGCGTAGCCGTCCCCGGCGACCCCGCCCGCCCAGGGGAAACACTCGTCGCCGGTGAACGTGGCGCCGGAGCCGGTCCGCCCGACGACCCCGAGCTGCCGGGTGGCCCGCCCGGGGTCGGCGGCGGTGAGCCCGGCGACCGTGTCGGCGGCGGCCGTGCCGGTGCGGAGCATGGCGAGGCCCTGCACGCGATACGCGAGGTTCGCGAACGACTGTGTGGCGACCGCGCCGACCTCGACCTCGACGGCCGGCACGGCGGCGCCGACGGCGAGGAACCTGCTGGCCACGGCGACCCCGAAGGACTCACCGTCGGCGGAGCGCCCCACGATCGAAAACGTCATGCCGGACACCGTAGTGCACTGTTTCCGGATGAAATCATCTGTGGCCGCCGCCACCTGGGGGAACCCGGTTACTCGGAGGAGGCTCCCGGCGGCTGGGAGAGGCAGACGAACGGCCCGCGAACGCCGGCGCTGAACCGCTCCGCGGCGCGCAGCGCGACCTCGACCCGCCGCTGCGGCGCCATCCGTGACTGGGCGGTGGCGAAGAGGGCGCCGAGGGCGATCTCGTCGCCGACGCCGACCGCCGCATACCCGTCGGCGGCCTCGGCGACCTGGTAGTCGTCGTGGACGGTGAACAGCCGCCCCTTGACGCCGACGAGGAACGTGCCGCCCTCCTCGCGCTCGCTGTCGCGGCGGGCCCAGCCGCCGGTCTTCAGGCACTCGCGGACGGCGTCGATGAAGCGGGTGGCCATGAACCGTTCGATGTCGCCGACCGGCTTCGGGGGCTTCAACGAATACCGGATGAGCTGCCCCATCCGGAACGAGGTGGTGAACCCGAACAGGTAGCCGTTGTTGTGGAAGACCTTGCTGTCGGCGCGGACGGTGAGGCTCCAGCCGGAGGCTCCGGCGCTGTCGCCGCCGACGTAGACGGTGCCGGCGTGGACGAGGCCCACGATGGCGGTCATGCAGCCACCTGCCCGCTGTTCGGCCCGTCGCTGCCGACATACCGCGCGAGCCCGTCGACCATCAGGTCGATCGCGAACGCGAACCGCTCGTCCCCACTGCCCTCGATCATCACCGGTGCCATGGCGACCAGGTTAGGGAACCGGTCCTGGGGCAGGTTCGCGTAGTACCCGCTCACCTCGGCGAGCCACGGCGCGGCGTCGGCCTCGGTCTGCTGGCCGCGGCTGATGTGGATCGACACCTCGATCGCGTCGGCGACGATGACCAGGGACAACTGGTCCATGCCCCAGGCCGCGACCCGGTCGGGGATGCCGGCGCCGCGGAGCACGGCGAGCATCGCCTCGGTGTAGCGCAACGAGTTGGGGCCGACGGGCAGGTTGGCGCGGGCGACCTTCACCAGGTCGCGGTGGGCGACGAACACGGCCCGGCTCTCCCAGCAGCTCTCCTTGACCTCGGCGATCCAGTCGGCGGCCTCGGCGGACGGCAGCGGGATGTCGCCGATGACCCGGTCGAGCAGCTGCTCGAGCAGTTCGTCCTTGTTCGCGAAGTACGCGTAGAGCGAGGCGGCGCCCGTGCCGAGCTCCTGCGCGACGCGCCGCATGCTGATGCCGTCGAGCCCGTCGCGGTCGACGATCCGCAGTGCGGTGTCGAGGACGGCCTCGGCGCTCAGCGGCTGGCGGGCCGTGGGCCTCTTCTTCGAGGCCCGCCACGGGGGCGTGGGGATGTCGGCGGGGGGTCCAGCGGGTTGCACCGCGCAATCGTACTTGACACGAACAGTGTTCGAAAGTAGAAACGTCGTTCGTGACTTACGAACAGTGTTCGCAACCCGTCGGCCCCTACCGCTGGCGCTGGGCCGTCCTCGCCGTCGTCCTCGCGGCCGAGGTCATGGACCTTCTCGACGCCACGATCATCGCCATCGCCGGCCCCTCGATCCGGGCCGAGCTCGGCGGCGGCACCGCGTTCCTGCAGTGGCTCGCCGCCGGCTACACGCTCGCGTTCGCCGTCGGGCTCGTGACCGGCGGCCGGCTCGGCGACATCTTCGGCCGCCGCCGGATGTTCCTCGCCGGTGCCGCCGGTTTCACCCTCATGTCCCTGCTCTGCGCGATCGCGCCCGGCCCGGGCACGCTGGTCGCCTTCCGCGTCCTGCAGGGCCTCGCCGGCGCCGTCCTCATCCCGCAGGGCCTCGGTCTCATCAAGGCCGCGTTCCCGCCCGACAAGCTCGGCGCCGCGTTCGGCGCCTTCGGCCCCGTCATGGGCCTCTCCGCGGTCTGCGGCCCGATCCTCGCCGGCTTCCTCGTCGATGCCGACCTCTTCGGTACCGGCTGGCGGATGATCTTCCTGATCAACCTTCCGGTCGGCGTGGCCGTGGTCGCCGGCGCCGCCCTGATCCTGCCGCGCGGCACCGAGCGGGACCGCAGCCTGCGGCTCGACCTGCCCGGCACCGCGCTGCTCAGCGTCGGGCTCATCCTGCTGCTCTTCCCCCTCGTCCAGGGCCGCGAGCTCGGCTGGCCCTGGTGGGCGTGGGCGTCCATGGCCGCCTCGTTCCCTGCGCTGTGGGTGTTCCAGCGGTACGAGCTGCGCCGCCACCGGTCGGGCCGTAGCCCTCTGGTCGAGCCCAGCCTGCTGGCCAAGCGACGGTTCAACGCCGGGCTGCTGGTCGGCCTGATCTTCTTCGCCGGGCTCATGGGCCTCACCCTGATCCTGAGCGTCCACCTGCAGCTGGGCCTCGGGTTCTCCCCGCTGCGGGCCGGCCTCACCCAGTCGCCGTGGGCGTTCGGCACCGCGCTCGGCGCCGTCACCGCCCACGTGCTGAGCGCCCGGTTCGGCGGCCGGCAGCTGCTCGTCGGCGGCACGGCGGTGCTCGGCGCGGGCGTGCTCGCCCTCCTCGCCACCCTCACACTCACCGACGGCCCGGTGACGTCGTGGCGGCTCGTCCCCGCCCTGCTGGTCCTCGGTGTCGGCATGGGCTCGTCCATGGCCCCGTACTTCGACCTCGTCCTCGCCGCCGTCGACGAGCACGAGGTCGGCTCGGCCTCCGGTACGCTCACCGCCGCCCAGCAGTTCGGCGGCGCGCTCGGGGTGGCGCTGCTCGGCACCGCGTACTTCTCCTGGACGGATCTCTCCAAGACCGGCTTCGACGGCGCGCTGACCAAGGTCCTCTGGCTGGAACTCGCCCTGCTCGCCCTCGCCGGGGCTCTCTCCTTCCTGCTGCCTCGCCGCGCCCGCGAGGAGGCGCCGGGCACAGAACCGGCAGGCTCAGAAGCGGTCGGCTCCACCATCGGCACCGCCCCGACCATCCCCGGTTCCCGAGCTGACTCCACTGTGGGCACCGACGCGTGAGCGCCGGGTTAACCCGGCCGTTCGCGGGGAATCAGGGATGTGCGGGCGAGAGGAGAAGCCATGACGTACACCGTGAACGACCGGCCGGCCACCGCGCCGCGCGTGCAGAGCCCCGCAGCCCCGGGTCCGGCAACTGGTCCGGTGACCGGTCAGGTGACCGGTGCGGCGGATCACCGATCCACGGCGGAACTGGTGAAGCTGGCCGCCGAACAGGTTTCCACCCTCGTGCGCGACGAGCTGAAACTGGCCCAGGTCGAGCTCACCCAGAAGGGCAAGCGGGCCGGGGTCGGGGTCGGCATGTTCGGCGGTGCCGGCGTCGTCGCGTTCTACGGCGTCGGCGCCCTGCTCGCGGCCGCCATCATCGGCCTGGCGACGGTCATCCCGGCCTGGCTGTCGGCGCTGATCATCGGCGTGGTGCTCCTGATCGTGGCCGGGTTGATCGCACTGTTCGGCAGGGCCCAGATGCGGAAGGCCACGCCGCCGGTGCCGCAGGACGCGGTCGCCGGCGTCAAGGCCGACATCAACACCATCACCCACTCGGTCAAGGATCGGGGGCAGCGATGACGGCGACGGAGTCGAAGTACAGTCACAACGGTCACGCCACCCCCACCGACCCCGAGGCGCTCCGCCAGGAGATCGCGCGGACCCGCGCGAACCTGGGTGAGACGGTCGAGGCGCTCGCCGCCAAGGCCGACGTGAAGGCCCGCGCCCAGGAAGCGATGCACAACTCGGTGGCGACGGCGAAGCTGCGTATGCGTGAGGGCGTCGAGCAGATGGCGGTCAACGCCGCGTACGTCAGTCGTGAGCTGCGCACCCACCCGCGGCAGTCGCTGGAGGACACGCTGCGGCGGATGCGCCGTTCCGTGCGGGAACGGCCGGCGCCGTGGATCGCCGCGTCGGGGCTGCTCCTGCTCGCCGCCTTCGTCGGGTACCGGAAGGGGCAGTGGTGAACAAGCTCCTGTACAAGCCGTTCAGCATCGCGTTCAGTGTGGCCGGCGGTGTCGCGGCCGGCTTCGTGTTCAAGCAGGTGTGGAAGCGGCTGTCCGGTGAGGAGGAGGCGCCCGCCGCGACGTCGCGGGAGTACGGCTGGGCCGAGGTCCTGGCCGCGGCGGCGTTGCAGGGCGCGATCTTCGCGGTCGTGAAGGCCGCCATCGACCGGGGCGGCGCCCAGGGGGTGCGCCGGTTGACCGGCGACTGGCCCGACTGACACCGAGCTGACATCGGAGCACGGAATGTGAGATGGGTCTCCCGCGCGACGGGAGGCCCTTCCGCGTGTCCGGGGCACGTGCGCGATCTGCCCGTACGGCGTCCACCGGCCGGTGGACAGGGCCACGCTCCCGCGGCCCCGGCAACGTTCGCACTCCCCGGCCGGAACCCTTTCGCGCAACAACCCCGCCGCAGAGTCGTTGCTGTGCCGGTCATGGACCGGCGCGACCGGAGACGTCATCCAGGTGTCGGGCCGCACGAGGGAGCGGCCCGGCGCACGGAGTCCGGTGCCAGGCCGTTGGGCGGACGGCCTGGCACCGGCCCACCCGGTTTCACCCGCACCAGGGCGGGTACGGGAGCGGCCGTGACGAGCGAACCAGATCTACGCAGCGTGCTGGAGACCGCGTTCACCGGCCAGGAGCGGCTGTCCCGCGAGGAGATCCGCCGCAAGGCGATCGCCGCCGACCTGCCCGCCGATGCCATGACGCGGGTCGACGCGCTGCCCGAGGGCGAATATGCCGAGGACGAGGTGATCGAGGCGCTCCGCCTGGGCAGCGCCTGACGCACTACGGGACCGGTGTCTCCAGCCCCCAGCTGACGATCCGCCGCGGGTGCAGGCGGATCAGTTCCCGGCTGAGGCCCGGCCGGGAAGGCTCGACGTCGGTGAGTGCCTCCGCGTCGGCCCGGATCTCGACGCCCCGCACCCGCCACGGCCGCACCGACGCGATGTCGTCGACGACGAGGGTCGCCTTCGGGTAGGCGAGCACATTGGCGAACTTACGGCTGGCACCCAGCTGCCATCCGCCGATGTCGATCGTGCCGAGCTCGGTGTTGTACCAGAACCCGACGGCGTTGTTCTGCGGATAACCGTCGCCGGGCAGGGTCGCGAGCCGGCCCAGCCGCTGCGTGGCGAGGTACTCGAGCTCGGCTGTGCTGAACGTGGCCATGTCCGCAGTCTCGGGCCTCAAGTGCGGTTGAGGTCAAGGCCGGGGCGCGGACACCCCGGCCTTTCACCTACCGCAGCAGCGCCTGGGCCCGGTCGCGCACCTGGCCGTACAGCTCCCGGATCTCCTTGGTGGGCGCGGCCGTGACCTCGACCGCGGACACCGCCCACGACGGTGGCTCCGGGGTCTGGGCCAGCGCCCACGCGGCCTGGCGGGCGGCGCCGAGCGCGACGTACTCCCCCGGGTCCGGCACGCTCACCGGCAGCCCGAACAGCGCGGGCGCGATCTCCCGCACCGCCTGCGCCGCCGCCGCGCCGCCGATGAGCAGGATCCGCTCGATCGGCACCCCCAGCGCGCGGACCGCGTCGAGGCCGTCGGCGAGGCCGCAGAGCATGCCCTCGTAGGCGGCGCGGGCCAGGTTGGCGGGGTTGGCGTTGCCGCGGGTGAGGCCGTTGAGCAGCCCCTTGGCGTCGGGCAGGTTGGGGGTGCGCTCGCCGTCGAGATACGGCAGCAGCGTCAACCCGCCCGCCCCCGGCGCCGCCGACCGGGCCAGCGAGTCCAATGCGGACAGGTCGACCCCGAGCAGCCCGGCGGCGGCGGTGAGCACCCGGGCCGCGTTGAGCGTCGCGACCAGCGGCAGGTGCCGGCCGGTCGCGTCGGCAAAGCCCGCGACGGTACCGCTGGTGTCGGCGACCGGCCCGGCCGAGACCCCGAAGACGGTGCCGGAGGTGCCGAGCGACACCACGACGTCACCGGGCCGCAGACCGAGGCCGAGCGCGGCGGCCATGTTGTCGCCGGTGCCCGGCGCAAGAAGGGCACCGGCGACGGTCTCCCCGACGACCTCGGCCGGCCCGGCGACCCGCGGCACGGCGAGGTCCCGGCCGAACGCGAGCTTGAGCAGCTCGGGCCGGTACGTGCCGGTCGACGGCGACCAGTAGCCGGTGCCGGACGCGTCGCCGCGGTCGGTCGTCGGCTCCTGCCCGCGGTCGGCACGCAGCAGGTGCGTGATCCAGTCGTGCGGCAGGAGCACGCTCGCCGCGCGGGCGGCGTTGTCGGGCTCGTGCTGCGCGACCCAGCGCAGTTTGGTCACCGTGAAACTGGCGACCGGCACGAGGCCGGTGGCCTCGGCCCAGGCCGCGGCGCCGCCGGGCAGCTCGCCGATGAGGTCCTCGGCCGCGCCGGCGGAGCGGGTGTCGTTCCACAGCAGCGCGTCGCGGACCACCGCGCCGGCCTCGTCGAGCAGCACCATGCCGTGCTGCTGCCCGCCGACGCCGATCGCGGCCACACCGTCGAGCAGGCCGCCGTTGGTGGCCTCCTGGAAGGCGTGCCACCAGTGCGCCGGGTCGACGGCGGTGCCGTCCGGGTGCGGGGCGCGGCCCTCCCGCAGGACCGCGCCCGTCTCCGCGTCGCACACGATGACCTTCGTCGACTGGGTCGACGTGTCCACCCCGGCGACAAGTGTCATGAACGAACGCCCAGGAGGTGCTCCATCGCGAGCTGGTCGAGGTACTCGAACGCGGCTCCCCGGGCGGCGAGCTTGTCGACGTCGAAGTCCTCGGCGCGCAGCGACTCGATCGTCTCGCCCTCGGCGAGGGTCGGCTCGTAGAGCTCGTTGACCCGGGCCGCCTCGAGAGCGGCGGCCACCTCGGGGTCGGCGCGGAACGACTGGACGCGCTCCCTGAGGATCAGGTAGTTGCGCATGCAGGCGCGGGCGGTCTCCCACACGCCGTCGTAGTCCTCGGTGCGCGGCGGCTTGTAGTCGAAGTGCCGGTAGCCGGTGTAGCCGCCGGTCTCGAGCACGTCGACGGTCCAGAACGCGCCCCGCAGGTTGCCCGCCCCGAAGCGCAGGTCCTGGTCGAAGCGCGGGCCGTGCTGGCCGTTGAGGTCCAGGTGGAACAGTTTGCCGTGCCACAGCGCCTGGGCGATGCCGTGCGCGAAGTTCAGCCCGGCCATCTCCTCGTGCCCGACCTCGGGGTTGAGGCCGACGCGGTCGGGCTCGTCGAGCGTGGCGATGAGGGCGAGGGCGTGCCCGATCGTGGGCAGCAGGATGTCACCGCGCGGCTCGTTGGGCTTCGGCTCGAGGGCGAAGCGGATGTCGTACCCCTGGTCGCGCACGTAGGAGCAGAGGATGTTGAGGCCTTCGCGGTATCGGTCGAGCGCGGCCGCGACGTCCTTGGCCCCGCCGGACTCGGCGCCCTCACGCCCGCCCCACAGCACATAGGTCTCGGCGCCGAGGTCGGCGGCGAGGTCGATGTTGCGCAGCACCTTCTTGAGCGCGAAGCGGCGGACCGCGCGGTCGTTGGAGGTGAGGCCGCCGTCCTTGAAGATCGGGTGGCTGAAGAGGTTCGTGGTGACCATCTCGACGCGCAGGCCGGTCTCGGTCAGGGCGCCCTTGAAGCGGCTGATGAGCTTGTCGCGGGTGGCGTCGTCACTGCCGAACGGGAACAGGTCGTCGTCGTGGAACGTAACCGCGGCGGCGCCCAGGTCGGACAGGCGCTGGACGGCCTCGACCGAGTCGAGCGGCGCCCGGGTCGGGCCGCCGAAGACGTCCTGCGCCTGCCAGCCGACGGTCCACAGCCCGAACGAGAACTTGTCGGCGCGGCTTGGCTGGTAATCGTTCATGAGTACCTCTTCGCGGGGTGTATGGCGGATGCAGGTCAGGTTACGCCCGACGGCGGGGTTAGTTCAATATAAGAACAAACCGTGTTTCGCCGTGCCCGACCCCGGCCCCGAGTGTCCCGCCGAACCCCTGGTGACCGCCTCCGGTTCGCCGTTTCCCCACCGCCGCGGACACACGAAAAAGCGCCCGGCCACCCGCCGCGCTCGGCGACGGGGCATCTCCGGGGTCGGCAGTGCCCGCTCTCTCCGCGGGCCTCAGGCGCGGAAGACGACCCGGTAGTACGTCTCGGAGTACTGCAACGCCAGCAGGACGGCGCCGCGGACCTCGGCGTCCGGGCCCAGCACCGATGGCCGGATCTCGACACCGCGCAGGGCCGGGGCCAGCGCGTGCCGGGCCACCGCCGCCCGCAGCGGATCGAGCAGCAGGTCACCGATCGCGGCCAGACCGCCGCCGACCACAACGAGCGCCGGGTTGTACGCGTTGATGAGCCACGACGCCGCCAGCCCCAGCCGGGTGCCGACCTCGGCGATGACCGACACGGCCAGGGCGTCGCCGGCGCGGGCGGCGGCCGCGACGTCCCGCGTGTCGAACGACGCCAGCGCCGACAGGCTCGACACGCCGCCGTCGTCCAGGGCGCGGCGCGCGGCGCGCACGATCGCGGGTCCCGACGCGACCGTCTCCAGGCAGCCCACCTTGCCGCAGTTGCACGGCTCCTCGTTGCCGGGCACGGCGTTGTGGCCGATCTCCCCCGCGGTGCCGCCGACGCCGTGAAAGACCCTGCCGTCGGAGAGGACGCCGGCCGACAGGCCCGTGCCCGCGTACAGCAGCGCGAGGTCACCGACGCGCTCGCCGGCGCCCTCCAGGTTTTCGGCGACGGCCGCGGCCTGGCCGGCGTTGTGGACGTAGACGGGGGCGTCCAGCTCGGCGGCCAGGATGTCCCGGACGGGGACGTCACGCCAGCCGAGGTTCGGCGCCAGCAGGCAGACGCCGGTGTGGAAGTCGGTCATCCCGGGCAGCACGGCGCCGACCGCGGCCAGCTTCGCCGTCGGCAGGGCCGCGTCGGCGATCGCGGCGCGGACCTCGGCGGCCACCAGACGAAGGGCCTCGCCCGGATCGTCCCGCGGTGTGGGCTGTTCCCGGCGGGCGATCTCCTCCCCCGCCGCGTCGCCGATCGCGACGGTGGTGCGCCGGGCACCGATGTGCGCACCGACAACGAGCTGAGACCGCGCGTTGAACTCCAGCAGGATCGGCGGCCGCCCGCCGCTCACCGCGGTCGTGCCGGGGCCGATCTCCCGGACCAGCCCGTCGGCGATCAGCTCGTCGACGATCGCGGACACCGTCGGCTTGGCCAGGGTGGTCGACCGGGCGATGCTCGCCCGCGACACCGGACCGCCCTCCTTGACCAGCGCCAGAACCAGCGAGCGGTTCACTTCCCGCATGACGTTGTGGTCGGCACCGCGCCGCGGCTCTTCGGGTCGCATAATCCGACAACGCTACCCCGACGATCACCGTTCAGCGGGCACCCTACATTGGTACCAGACACTCCAAGCCTGAATCCCGGCCGGAAAGGCAGGCTTCCAATGCACATCTCGGCACGCGGGGACTACGCGGTACGCGCCGCGCTGGGCCTGGCCGCCGCCTACCCCGCGGTGGTCTCGGCCGCCGGTCTCGCCGACGAGCAGGAGATGCCGCGAAAATTCCTCGAAGCGGTGCTCGGCGATCTTCGCCGGGCGGGCCTCGTGCGCGGCCAGCGCGGCGTCGACGGCGGCTACGTCCTGACCCGTCAACCCTCGGAGATCATGGTCGGCGACGTGCTGCGCGCGGTCGACGGCCCGCTCGCGGAGGTGCGCGGCGTGCGCCCGGAGGAGGCGATGTACTCCGGGACCGCCGAACACCTGCAACAGCTCTGGGTGGCGGTCCGGGCGGCGGTGCGCAACGTCCTCGACGAGGTCAGCCTCGCCGACGTGGTGCGGGGCCGGATGCCGGCGCACGTCCGGCGCCTGACCACGCCTCCGCACGCGTGGCAGCCCCGCTGAGCGACCCGATCCTGGCGAACGCGACCTGAGCGGCCCGGACGCGACCTACGCTCAGGTCATGTCGAAAGCGCACGACCCGTATCTGCAGGCGGCCGAGGGCTTCCTGCACGCCATTCGCGACGAGCTCGACATGGCCGACGACCTGCAGACGGATCGGACGCTGCAGGTCGCGCAGACGTTCGCGCTGCTGAGCATCGCGCGCTCGCTCAACGTGCTCAGCGAGATCGCCGAGCCGACCGAGGGCTCCCCGCTCCTCGCGGCGACGGCCGCCCGCTGACCCGATCGGGTCCGTTCGGCGCCGGCCAGGGTCAGGCTCGGTCAGGCTCGGTCAGGCTCGGTCAGGCTCGGTTGACGTCGGCGGCGAAGGCGTCGCCGATCTTCGCCACGTATTCGGCCGCCGCCACGCCGGCGTTGGCCAGCTCGGCCTCGACGAACGCGAGCCCCGGTGTCACCGGCACCGCGCCGAGCTCGCCCAGCAGCTCCACGAGATGGCGCTCGGTCGCCTCCGCCTGCGGTCGCACGCCCGCGGTCACCACCGTCACGGCCGCCACGTCCTTCAGCCCTTCGGCGGGGAGCTGATCGAGCAGCACCTTGAGCACGCCCGTGTAGGTGCCCTTGTAGGTCGGGGTGGCGACGACGAGCAGGCTGGCCCGCCGCAGCCGCCCGAGCGCGTCGGCGACCACACCGTCGCCGGACTGCAGCAGCCGGGTCCCGAGCGCGGCGACGTCGATGGTGTGCGGCACCGGCTGCCCGACCCGATCGGCCAGCGCGGCGCCGACCTCCTCGGCAAGATGCAGGGTGCGGGAATGCGGGCGGGGATTCCCGGAGAGAACAACAATCACGGCCCGATCATATCTCCTATCATTCCGATAGGGAATCCCAACAAATCGACCACAGGCCGGATTGCAGGAAAACTGGGGCCATAAAGCCTGTCGCGCAGTCGGATCCCTCGCGCGTCACCCCGACAACCTCGCCGATCTTGGAGTTGTGGTGGTTGACAAATCCGGACAAATTCGGAGGTTCATGGCGCCACAACTCCAAGATCGGCGCGGAGTTGGGCCGCCGACGCTGTCCCAGCGAATGACGCAACAGGCTCCATCGGCCAACTGGCGGCGATGGGCCGGAGGCCGCGGGCTCTTGGGACGACGGCGATGGCAGGGAGGGCCGTCAAGGCCCGACCGGTGTCTGGCGGGAGCGACGGTCGTGCGTTGCACGGACCCGAGCCCTCAAAGAATCTCTAGACCCATGCCCGCGGATCGGCCACGAGATCACGGACCCGGTCGGGCAGTTCGCCCGTGACCACGTCCTCGATCGTGACGGTCTCCAGGATGAGGCGCTCGTTGGCGCGCAGGGCGATCCAGACGTCCTGCAGGGCGGCCGCGGCGCCGATGTAGCCCAGTTCCTCCGGGCGCTGGCCGCGGACGTTGGCCAAGGGGCCGTCGATGACGCGGATGATCTCGGCCAGGGAGATGTCGCCGGCCGGGCGGGCCAGGCGGTAGCCGCCCTCCGGGCCGCGCTGCGCGACGACAACACCGCCGCGGCGCAGTTGGAGGAGGATGCTCTCCAGGAACTTCGGCGGGATCTCCTGGGCGGCCGCGAGACGGTCCGCGGTCACGAGGCGGGCCTCGCCGCCGGTGCTCGAGGAGGCCGCGAGCTCCGCCACGGCGCGCAGCGCGTAGTCCACCCGTGCTGAAAGGCGCATGACCTATCCTCCCACGCGCCGCAACAGACCCTCCTGCACGGCTGTCGCGATGTGCCGGCCGTCTCGGGTGAACATCCGGCCGGCGGCGAGGCCGCGGGCGTCGAACGCCGACGGGCTGGAGGAATCGTAGAGGAACCACTCGTCGGCGCGGAACGAGCGGTGGAACCACATGGCGTGGTCGAGGCTCGCGCCGACAAAACCGCCGGGGCCCCACACCGCGCCGTGCGTCGACAGGACTGCGTCGAGCAGGGTCAGGTCGGACGCGAACGTCAGCGCGCACGCGTGCAGCAGCGGGTCGTCGGGGAGCTTGCCGTCGATGCGCATCCAGACCCGTTGCCGATCCTCGGCCGGGCGGTCGCCGGGGCGGACCCAGCCGGTCTCGCCGACATACCGCACGTCGATCGGCTGCTGGACCATCCCCCAGACGCCGGCCCGCTCCGGATACTTCGCGAGCCGCTCCCCCATCGTCGGCACCTCATCCGGCAGCGGCACGTCCGGCGGGGCGGCCTCCTGGTGGTCGAGGCCCTCCTCCGACACGTGGAACGACGCGGACATGAAGAAGATGACCTTGTCGTGCTGGTACGCGACGGAGCGGCGCACCGAGAACGAGCGCCCGTCCCGGATGTTCTCCACCGCATACGTGATCGGCACGGAGGGGTCGCCACCGCGCACGAAGTAGCCGTGCAGGGAGTGGACAAACCGCGCCGGGTCGACGGTGCGCCCGGCCGCGACGAGGGCCTGTCCGGCCACCTGGCCGCCGAAGACCCGCTGGGGGCCGACCGGTGGGCTCATGCCCAGGAACCGGTCGTCCCCCAGCGGTTCGAGATCCAGGAGGCGGACGAGGGCGTCCACCGCCTTCTGTCCGCTTGCGAGGTCAGTCACCAGGACAATCTACGGAACATCCGCGGCATCAGTCCTGTGAGAGTGCTCCCAGGACGTGGACACGCAGGGTGTTGGTCGAGCCGGGCGTGCCGGGCGGGGAGCCCGCCACGATCACCACGTCGTCGCCGGGGCTCAGCCACGGCAGCCCGACGAGGGCCATGTCGACCTGCTTGAACATCTCGTCGGTGTGCGCGACGAACGGCACGTCGAAGGTCTGCACACCCCAGCTCAGCGTGAGCTGGTTGCGGACCGTCGGCTCCGGCGTGAAGGCCAGCAGCGGCAGTTCGCAGTGCAACCGGGCGAGCCGGCGGACCGTGTCACCGGTCTGCGAGAACGCCACCAGCGCCTTGGCGCCGATGTTCCGGGCGATGTTCGAGGCGGCCGACGTGAGGGCGCCGCCCTTCGTGCGGGGGTCGTGCTGGAGGCGCGGCACCGACAGCGAGCCGCTCTCGGTGGTCGCGATGATGCGGGCCATCGTGGAGACGGTGAGGATCGGATACCGCCCGACGCTGGTCTCGCCGGACAGCATGACCGCGTCGGCGCCGTCGAGGACCGCGTTGGCGACGTCGGAGGCCTCGGCGCGGGTCGGTCGCGCGTTCTCGATCATCGAGTCGAGCATCTGGGTGGCGACGATCACCGGCTTGGCCTGCTCGCGGCACAGCTGCACCGCGCGCTTCTGGACCAGCGGCACATGCTCCAGCGGCATCTCGACGCCGAGGTCGCCGCGGGCCACCATGACACCGTCGAACGCGTTGACGATCGGCTCCAGCGCCGCGACCGCCTCCGGCTTCTCGACCTTCGCCAGGACCGGGCGGCGGATGCCCTCCTCGTCCATGATCTCGTGGACGAGCTTGATGTCGTCGGGCGAGCGCACGAACGACAGGGCGATCCAGTCGGCGCCGAGCCGCAGCGCGAACCGCAGGTCCTCGGCGTCCTTCTCGGACAGTGCCGGGACGCTGACGGCGACGTTGGGCAGCGAGACGCCCTTGTTGTTGGAGACGGGGCCGCCCTCGGTGACCAGGACGGTGATGTCGTTGCCGGTGACGCCGGTCACCTCGACGGCCACCTTGCCGTCGTCGATGAGCAGCCGGTCGCCCGGCTTCACCTCTTGTGGAAGTTTCTTGTACGTGCAGGAGACGCGGTCCCGGGTGCCGAGGATGTCCTCACTGGTGATCACCACGGTGTCACCGGTGCGCCACTCGTGCGGGCCGTCGGCGAAGCGGCCAAGGCGGATCTTCGGACCCTGGAGGTCGGCGAGGATACCGACGGAGCGGCCGGCAGCGACGGCGGCCTCCCGGACCAGGTTGTACACCGCGGCGTGGTCCTCATGGCTGCCGTGGCTGAAGTTGAGCCGCGCGACGTCCATCCCGGCGTCGACAAGGCCACGGATCCGCTCGGCCGACGAAGTGGCTGGGCCGAGCGTACAGACGATTTTGGCGCGTCGAGTCACACCACGAAGGCTAGCCCCTCCGAGCGGCGACGGTTCGGTTGCCCCAGGGACACGCCATCAGTTGAGACACCGTCCACCGGCGATTTCCCTGCTGCTGGCCCACCGGTCACTGCTCCGGCCCGGTGAACGCCTCCGCGCGCGCCCGCCCGTCGATGCTGTGGCTGAAGACGCGGGAGTCGCCGTCCGTGGTCTGTGTCTGGCCGGTCAGCGTCGAGTGCAACGGCATCGCCGAGGTCATCTCGGCCCGCATGCGCGGCAGTGCCGCCGGGTGCGTGTCGCGCAGCCAGCAGACCATGTGCTCGCGGACGAAGCACCGCAGGTCCCACAGTCTCGGGGCGTCGATGGCGCTGACCAGGGCGCGCAGCTGCATCGCGCTGCCGGTGGCCTCGACCACCTGCAGCACCGAGACCCGCCCGTCCCACAGGTCCGTCGACTCGAGCGCACGGCGGAGCTCCTCGCGCATCTCCGACACCGGCAGCCACCAGTCGACGTCGAACATCACGGAGCCGAGCAGGGCAGCCTCCGTGCGCGTCCAGTTCTCGAACGGCTTCTCGGTGAAGTACGAGGTCGGCAGGATCAGCCGCCGGTCGTCCCAGACGTGCACGACGACGTACGACAGCGTGATCTCCTCCACGCGGCCCCACTCCTTCTCGACGATCACCACGTCGCCGAGCCGGACGGCGTCACTGAACGCCAGCTGGAGACCGGCGAACATGTTCCGCAGGACGCTCTGCGCCGCCAGACCGGCGATGATGCCGGCGAACCCGGCGGAGGCCAGCACGCTCGTGCCGAGGATGCGGGCCTGCGGGAACGTCATCAGCATGACCGCGCCGGCCAGCACCGCGACGATGGCCACGGTGACCCGCCGGATCATGACGATCTGGGTGTGCACGCGCCGGGCCGTGCGGTTGTCGGGCACATCGGTGCGGAACCGCGCGAGCGCCGCGTCCTCCGCGACGACGAGCAGCGACGCGACGAGCCACGCGACGGCCCCGATGATGACCAGCCGGTCGACGTGCAGAAAGGCCAGCCGCCATTTCGCCCCGTCGGCGGTGTCCTGCACCGAGAAGTACACGGTGCAGAGGACGACCACCCACTGGATCGGCCGGTGCGCCCGGTTGGTGACCTCGGTGAGCAACAACGAGCGGCGGCCGAGCCGCAACAGCATCCAGTGCACCAGCTGCACCGCCAGCAACGCGATGAGCGCGGCTCCGAGGGCGATGCCGAGTGGCATGAGCGTCTCGATGAGCGTGTCCCGCATTTGACGCGACTTACCCGATTGGGTGAGCTCAACACCGTTCGTCATGGTGACGAACGTCGCGGAGCGTTCTCTCCCACCGGTGACGGCGGGTCACGGGAACGTCGCACGCCTCCAGGCCGCGGTCGTAGCCGTCGAAGAACGACGCCGTGCGCCGGGCCGCCGAGCCGTGTGCACCTGCGACCGGGTCAGGCCGACAGCGCCGCCGCGGCCGGGTCGACCGGCGACGGCAGGGCGCCGTCGCCGCCCAGGTACGCGTGGATCGAGGCGGCCGCGGCCCGGCCCTCGGCGATCGCCCACACGATGAGCGACGCGCCGCGGTGCATGTCACCGGCGACGAACACGCCCGGCGCGCTGGTCTGCCAGTCGCCGTCGGAGTTGATGCCGCCGCGCCGGTTGCGGGTGAGGCCCAGCGACTTCAGCAGCGGGCCCTCCTCGGTGCCCTCGAAGCCGATCGCCAGCAGCACCAGCTCCGCCGGGAACTCCCGCTCGGTGCCCTCGACGACGGTGACCCGCCGGGCACCGTCCACTCTGGACACCTGAACCTCGGCGATACGCACAGCCCGCAGGTTGCCGTCCTCGTCGCCCTCGAACGAGGTGACCGCGACGGCGAAGGCGCGGTCGCCGCCCTCCTCGTGCGCCGGGTAGTCGCGCAGGATCCACGGCCAGGTCGGCCACGGGTCGCGCGACTCGTCCCGCTGCTCCGGCGGCATCGGGTACTGGTCGAGTTGCAGGACGGACTTGGCGCCCTGCCGGTGCGCGACGCCGAGGCAGTCGGCGGCCGTGTCGCCACCGCCGATGATGACGACGTTCTTGCCCGCGGCGGTCACCGACGCCGACGGCACCTTGCCGGCGACGACCCGGTTGGCCTCGACGAGGTGCTCCATCGCGAGGTGGACGCCGTGCAGCTCCCGCCCGGGCGTCTCCGGGGTGTCGCGACCGGCGAGCGCGCCGCAGGCGAGCAGCAGCGCGTCGTGCGACGCCCGCAGCTCGTCGACGGACACGGTCACGCCGACGTTGACGCCGGTCCGGAACTTGACGCCCTCGGCGAGCAGCTGCTCCAGACGGCGGTCGATGTGCTCCTTCTCCAGCTTGAAGTCCGGAATGCCGTACCGGAGGAGGCCGCCCAACGCGTCGTCACGCTCGTAGACGGTCACGTCGTGACCGGCGCGGGCGAGCTGCTGCGCCGCCGCGAGCCCGGCCGGGCCGGAGCCGACGACACCGACGCTCTTGCCGGAGCGCTCCGGCGCGGGGCGCGGGGTGACCCGGCCCGCCTCGACGGCCCGGTTGATGATCTCGACCTCGACCTGCTTGATCGTGACCGCCTGGCCGCCCGCGATCGACAGCACGCACGCCGCTTCGCACGGCGCGGGGCACAGCCGCCCGGTGAACTCCGGGAAGTTGTTCGTCGCGTGCAGGGCCTCGATCGCGAAGTCCCAGTTGCCGGTACGGACCAGGTCGTTCCAGTCCGGGATGCGGTTGCCCAGCGGGCAGCCGTCGTGACAGAACGGGATGCCGCAGTCCATGCACCGCGACGCCTGCTCGGTGACGAGCTCGTCGGACGCCGACGGGTAGACCTCGCGCCAGTCCCGCAGCCGCACCGGCACGGGCCGGCGGGAAGGGAGCCGCCGGTCGTACCGCAGGAAGCCGTTCGGGTCAGGCACGTGCCACCTCCATGACAGCCGCATTCACGTCGCGGCCGGCAGCCTCGGCGGCCCGCATCGCCTCCGTCACGCGCTCGTAGTCGCGCGGCATGACCTCGGTGAACTCCGCCACCGAGGCGTCCCAGTCATCGAGCAGGCGGGCCGCCACCGCGGACCCCGTCTCGGCGAGGTGCTGCTCGACGAGCAGCCGCAGGGTCGACGGGTCCGAGACCGGCCGCAGATCGACGAGCTCGGCGTTGACCAGCGCCTTGTCCAGGTGCCGGACGTACGCGACGCCACCGGACATGCCGGCCGCGAAGTTCCGGCCCGTCGGCCCGAGCACCACGACCGTCCCGCCGGTCATGTACTCGCAGCCGTGGTCACCGACGCCCTCGACGACCGCCGCGGCGCCGGAGTTGCGCACCGCGAACCGCTCGCCGACCCGCCCGCGCATGAACAGCTGGCCGGCGGTCGCGCCGTAGAGCACCGTGTTGCCGCCGATGATCTGGTCCTCGGCGACGAACGGCGCGGCGTCGTCGGGCCGGACGACGAGCCGGCCGCCGGACAGGCCCTTGCCGACGTAGTCGTTGGCGTCGCCGAACAGCCGGAGGGTGACACCGCGGGGAACCCAGGCCCCGAACGACTGCCCCGCCGTGCCGCGCAACGTGACGTCCACGGTGTTGTCCGGGAGGCCGGCGCCTCCGACCCGGCGCACGATCTCCCCGCCGAGCATCGCGCCGACCGAGCGGTGCTCGTTGCGGACCGCGATCTCCAGTTTGACTCCCTCGCCCGCGTCCAGCGCCGGCGAGACGGCCGCGATGAGCTGGTTGTCCAGCGCCCGCTCGAGCCGGTGGTCCTGCTTGGTCGTCTGCCGGCGCGCGGCGTCGTCCGCGAGAGGGGGAACGTGCAGCAACGGGGTCAGGTCGAGCCCGCCGGCCTTCCAGTGCTCCACGGCCGGCCGCACGTCGAGCAGCTCGGTGTGGCCGATCGCCTCGTCGAGCGTGCGGAAGCCCAGCTCGGCCAGGTAGCCGCGGACCTCCTCGGCGAGGAACCAGAAGAAGTTCTCCACGAACTCCGGCCTGCCGGTGAACCGCTTGCGCAGCGCCGGGTTCTGCGTGGCGATGCCGACCGGGCAGGTGTCGAGGTGGCAGACGCGCATCATGATGCAGCCGGAGACGATGAGCGGCGAGGTCGCGAAGCCGTACTCCTCCGCGCCGAGCAGCGCCGCCACGATCACGTCGCGGCCGGTCTTGAGCTGCCCGTCGACCTGGACGCTGACCCGGTCGCGCAGCCCCGACAGCAGCAGCGTCTGCTGGGTCTCGGCGAGGCCCAGCTCCCACGGCGTGCCGGCGTGCTTGAGCGAGTTGAGCGGCGAGGCGCCCGTGCCGCCGTCGTGGCCCGAGATCAGGATGACGTCGGCCTTCGTCTTCGCCACGCCCGCCGCGACCGTGCCGACGCCGACCTCGGACACCAGCTTGACGTGCACGCGGGCGGCCGGGTTGACGTTCTTGAGGTCGAAGACGAGCTGCGCGAGGTCCTCGATCGAGTAGATGTCGTGGTGCGGCGGCGGCGAGATGAGCCCGACCCCCGGCGTGGCGTGGCGGGTCTTCGCGATCCACGGCCACACCTTGTTGCCGGGCAGCTGCCCGCCCTCGCCCGGCTTGGCGCCCTGGGCCATCTTGATCTGCAGGTCGTCGGCGTTGACCAGGTATTCGGTGGTCACGCCGAACCGGCCGCTCGCGACCTGCTTGACCGCGGAGCGGCGGCGCGGGTCGTGGAGCCGGTCCACGTCCTCGCCGCCCTCACCGGTGTTCGACCTGCCGCCGATGTTGTTCATCGCGATGGCGAGCGTCTCGTGGGCCTCGGCGGAGATCGAGCCGTACGACATCGCGCCCGTCGCGAACCGCTTCACGATCTCCGTCGCCGGCTCCACCTCCTCGAGCGGCACCGACGGGCGCGTTCCGGTGCGCAGCTCGAACAGCCCCCGCAACGACCCCGCCTGTCCCGCGAGCTCGTCGACCTTCGAGGTGTACCGCTGGAAGACGTCGTACTGGCGGGACCGCGTCGCGTGCTGGAGCAGGAAGACCGTCTCGGGGTTGAACAGGTGCAGCTCGCCCTCGCGGCGCCACTGGTACTCGCCGCCGACCTCGAGCCGCCGATGCGCCCGCTCGGCGTCGTTGGCCGGGTACGCCCGCGCGTGCCGGGCGACGATCTCGGCGTGGACCTCGGCCAGGCCGATGCCGCCGATCTTGCTGGGCGTGCCGGTGAAGTACCGCTCCACGAGCCGCGGGTCGAGCCCGACGGCCTCGAAGACCTGGGCGCCGCAGTACGACGAGACGGTGGAGATGCCCATCTTGGACATGATCTTCAGGACGCCCTTGCCGAGCGCCTTGACGTAGTTGTGGATCGCCTTCTCGGGGTCGAGGCCGGGCAGCGCGCCGGTGGCGATGAGGTCCTCGACGCTCTCGAAGGCGAGGTACGGGTTGACGGCGGACGCGCCGAACCCGGACAGCAGGGCGACGTGGTGCACCTCGCGGCAGTCGCCGGACTCGACGACCAGCGACACCTGCGTGCGGGTCTGCTCGCGCACGAGGTGCTGGTGGACGGCCGCGGTGAGCAGCAGCGACGGGATCGGCGCCAGGTCGGCCGTCGAGTCGCGGTCGGACAGCACCAGGATGCGCACGCCGTCCTCGATCGCCTCGGACACGCCGCGCATGATCTCGACCAGGCGGCGCTTGAGACCGACCGCGCCGTCACGGACCGGGTAGAGGCCCGACACCCGCACGGCCTTGAAGCCGGGCAGGTCGCCGTCGTCGTCGATGTGCAGGATCTTGGCCAGGTCGTCGTTGTCGATGACCGGGTACGGCAGCGCGATCTGCCGGCAGGAGGCCGGGCCCGGCTTGAGCAGGTTGCCCTCGGGGCCGATCGTCGCGCCGACGCTGGTGACCAGCTCCTCCCGGATCGCGTCCAGCGGCGGGTTGGTGACCTGCGCGAACAGCTGGGTGAAGTAGTCGTACATCAGTCGCGGCCGGGTGGAGAGCACCGCGACCGGGGTGTCGGTGCCCATCGAGCCGAGCGGCTCGGCGCCGGCGCGGGCCATCGGGCCGATGAGGATCTTGAGCTCCTCCTCGGTGTACCCGAAGGTCTGCTGGCGGCGCTGGACGGAGTCGTGCGTGTAGACGACGTGCTCGCGCTCGGACAGCTGCTCGAGGTCCATCAGCCCGGCGTGCAGCCACTCTTCGTACGGCTCGGCCTGCGCCAGCTCGGCCTTGATCTCGTCGTCGGTGCGGATGCGGCCGGCGGCGGTGTCGACGAGCAGCATCTTGCCGGGCGCCGAGCGACCCTTCGCGACGATCGTGGCCGGGTCGAGGTCGAGCACGCCCGCCTCGCTGGCCAGGACCACGAGCCCGTCGGCCGTCTGCCACCAGCGGCCCGGGCGCAGGCCGTTGCGGTCGAGGACCGCGCCGACGACCGTGCCGTCGGTGAACGCGACGCTCGCGGGGCCGTCCCACGGCTCCATGAGGCACGCGTGGAAGCGGTAGAAGGCCCGGCGCCGCGCGTCCATCCGCAGGTCGTTCTCCCACGCCTCCGGGATCATCATCAGCACCGCGTGCGGCAGGCTCCGGCCGGCCAGGTGCAGCAGCTCCAGGACTTCATCGAAGTTGGCGGAGTCGGAGGCCTCGGGTGTACAGATGGGGAACAGGCGGCGGATGTTGCCGGGCAGGTTCTCGGTCGACAGCAGCGCCTCGCGGGCGGCCATCCAGTTGCGGTTGCCGCGGATCGTGTTGATCTCGCCGTTGTGGGCGATGATGCGGTAGGGGTGCGAAAGCTCCCACGACGGGAAGGTGTTCGTCGAGAAGCGCGAGTGCACCAGCGCGATCGCCGACGTCACACGCTCGTCGGACAGGTCGGGGAAGAACGTCACGACCTGGTCCGGGGTGAGCATGCCCTTGTACGTGATCGTCCGCGACGACAGCGACGGCAGGTACAGCTGGATGCCCCGCTCACGGGTCTCGCGCTCGGCCTGCTTGCGCACGCAGTAGACGACCCGCTCGAGGTCGAGGCCGGAGAGCGCCTGGCCGGGCGCACCGAGCTTCTCCGCGCTCACGAACACCTGGCGGATCCGCGGCATGGCAGCCAGCGCGGTGGCGCCGAGGTCGGTGGGGTCGGTCGGCACGTCCCGCCAGCCGAGCACCTGGGCGCCCTCGACCAGCGCGTACTTCTCCAGGACCCGCATCGCCCGCTCGGCGGCCGCGTCGTCGGTCGGCAGGAACGCCAGACCGGTGGCGTAGGAGCCCACGGGCGGCAGCTCGAACCCGGCGACCTCACGCAGGAAGGCGTCCGGGATCTGGATCATGATGCCGGCGCCGTCGCCGGTGTTGGGCTCGGCACCGCGGGCGCCCCGGTGGTCCATGCGCCGCAGCGCCGAAAGGCCCTTGAACACGACATCGTGCGATTTGCGGCCGTGGATGTCGGCCACGAAGGCCACCCCGCAGGCGTCGTGCTCGAAGGCAGGGTCATACAAGCCCTGCGGCTGCGGTCCGGGGTAACCCATCGAGCCTCCTGACGTCATCGAGTGCGAATCGGGACAACGTCGGCCCTGAGGAGAGGTCTTGCCAGTGTACGCGAAGAGCGGGCGCTATTTGCACGGTCATGCGTGACATGTCCGAGCGCCCGCTGCGTACGTCGGCGACCAACGTACAGTCTGTCGTCCGATCGAACCTACTGCGCGAGATCGTGACAAATCCCACGAGCAGCAGGTGGGAGCACCTATCGCACCGCGTTATCGAATCGGTACGCAACCCGGAGCCGTCTGGGACGCGTCCAAGAAGCGGGTGGCTCGTACCATCCGTTACTTCTTACGATGATGCACGGCAAGATCGCCCGCCACCACACGGTTCGACCGGTTGCATTTCGCCCATTGAACCGGGTGGCACAAACCTGGGATACACCGGCCTCAGAACCGATGCATGCTCTAGCCCAATGAAGGAGGTGTGGACATGGGAGTCTCCGCACGCGTACTGGCCACGATCACCGCTCTGACGAGCCTCGTCGCCCTCTCTGCTTGCAGTTCCGACACGAAGCCCAAGTGGAGCGGGACCGACGGCAGTGCCGGCGGCCCCTCGGCTTCCGCGTCCGCCGAGTTGCCCAAGGCGACCTTCGCCGCGCCCGCAGACGGCGCGAACAACGTCTCCACCGCCGCCGAACTGTCCCTGCAGACGAGCCCCGGCGCCAACGCCGTGGTCACGCTGACGGACACCGCCGGTGGCACGGTGGCGGGCTCGTTCCGCCCGGACGGAGCGACCTGGGTCCCCACGACGCAGCTCAAATACGGCACGCAGTACACGGCAACCGTGACCTCCGCCGGCGACGCCGCCGGCACCAAGGTCACCTTCACCACCATGGCCAAACCCGGCAAGACGGTCAACGTCTCGACCGCCCTCTCGGACAACAAGGTGTATGGCGTCGCCATGCCGATCGTCGTCCGCTTCGGCTCGAGCGTCCCGCAGGAGCTGCGGGCGAGCGTCGAGAAGCGGCTGCTCGTCAAGAGCGACCCGCCGCAGGTCGGCACCTGGTACTGGTTCAACGGCGGCGAGGTCCACTACCGCCCGAAGGAATACTGGCAGGCGGGCACCAAGGTCAGCGTGCGGTTGGCCACGGGCGGCCTCCAGCTCACCAAGACCGGCTACGGCACACGGGACGTCACCAGCAACTTCACCATCGGCGACAAGATCATCTTGACCACCGACGACAAGACCAAGCAGATGACGGTCGAGAAGAACGGTGAGGTCGTCAAGACGATCCCGGTGAGCCTCGGCAAGCCCAAGACGCCGTCGTCGAGCGGGCACATGGTGGTCATGGACAAGCAGCAGTCCGAGCTGTTCGTGTCGACCGACCCGTCCGACCCGTACCGCGAGACGGTGTACTGGACACAGCGCACGACCAGCGGCGGCGAGTACATCCACTCGGCCCCGTGGTCGGTCGGCGACCAGGGCAAGCGCAACGTCTCGCACGGCTGCACCAACGTCTCCGAGGCCAACGCGAAGTTCCTGTTCAACCTGACGAAGATCGGCGACGTCCACATCGTCAAGGGCACGCCGCGCAAGCTCGCCTGGGGCAACGGCTGGACCGACTGGGACAAGCCCTGGAGCGAATACGTCAAGGGCAGCGCGCTGCCGCCGCCGGCCGAGACGGCCACGGCCGACCCGAGCGCGTCGGCGAGCGCCGCACCGAGCGGTTCGGCGGCACCCGCCGCCTGACGAGCACAGCCACACAGCGCGACCCGCGGGGCCGCTGTCCGATCCCCGGACCGCCGGGGCGGACAGCGGCCCCGCGGCTGTCCGCCCCGAGTGAGCCGAGACATCGACGAACGCTAGCCTTCCGCCCATGGCTCTCGTCCGACGCAACGTCGTCCTCGGCACCACCCCCGGCCGCGTCGTTGCCGCGGCCACGGTCGCACCCGCTCAGCAGGCCGTCGGCCGCGCGCAGGTCCCGGCCCACATCCCGGCGCAGGCCGGCCCCGCCGACGCATCGGCCCCTTCGGGGGTCGCCGCGGACATCAGCGCCCCTGGAGGCGCCCCCGGAGGCGCCCCCGGAAGTGCTCCCGGAGGCGACGCCGGCGTCCCGGCGGAGATCGGCACGGCCGTCGCCGTCGCCGGCGGTGACATCCCGGCCCCCGGTGGCGAGGCCGCCGCCGTCCCGCCGCAACAGGCGAGCATCGGCGCCCTCGTCTCGGCGTTCCTGCTCGTCGCGGCGGGCGGGGCCGTCTCCTGGGCGTTCTGGCGGTTCGACGTCAACGCGCAGGCGATCCACCTGCCCGACGCGACCACGATCTTCGCCGCGCTCTTCGCGTTCGCGACCGCGGTCGAGCGGATCCTGGAGCCGTTCGCACGGTTCCTGCCCGGCAAGCACGCCCGCGGCGAGTTGGAGAAGGCGGTCGCCAACCTCGCCAACAAGTACCACGAGGCGACCCTCGACGACCTGATCCAGGTCGCCCACGCCAAGTCCATGGTGGAGAAGGGCCGCGCCAGCCGCGGGCTCGTCTCCTGGGGCCTCGCCACCGCCATCGCGACCATCGCGTCGTCGGCCGGCGGCATCTACCTGCTGCACGCGATGGCCGACGAGGGCTGGAACGGCATCCCGGTGTGGGTCGACGCGATCGTGACCGGCATCGTCGTCGGCAGCGGCACGAAGCCGCTCCACGACGTGATCAGCAAGGTGCAGAAGAACAAGGAGAAGTCGGAGGACACCACGGCGGCCTGAACCGCGGCGTCACAGCACCAGCAGCCCGTCGGCCTGCGCGCTCTGCGCGAGCGCCGAGAGTGCGTAGTCGGCGTCGACGAACGGCAGATAGGGCAGGTCGTACGGGTGGGTGCGCAGCACCTGCGTCGCATGGTGCGCGGGCACCATGCCCGACGGGTACGCCCGGGCGCACCGCCGGTCGACGAGGCTGTGCCGGGAGGCGAACGCCGCGATCGCCTCCCACTCCGACAGGTGCGCCACGGTCGGCAGCGGCATCCCCGGCGGCTCGGGCAGCACCTCGACCGACGTGTACGGCTCGCTGCCCGCGAGCCACCACGACAACGCACGGACGGCCGAACGCAGCGGGTGCTCGCACCAGTAGGGCACCAGCCCGGCCCGGATCACGTGCCACGGGTCGATGAGGCGGCCGCACTCGACGACCAGCCGGTTGCCGGTGCGGTCGCCGCCGCGCAGCCACTCGCGGTACAGGTCGGCGACCGCGCCACTGAGCACGTCGGGGTGCCGGTAGAGGACCTGCCGGACCGGGTGCCCGTGCGCCGTCGCGAACCGGCGGAGGTCCTCGACGAGACCCCGGTCGACGCTGCGCTCGCTGTCGCCGTCCTCCGGCTGGTTCGTTCCGCCGCCGTCCCTGCGGTCGTAGTAGTCGCTGGGCATCAGGCCGCTGGCCCGGCTGCCGAGCTGGAAGGTGTACCCGCCGTCGCCGCGCGTCGTCAGCCAGCGGCTCACGTCGCGGACGACCAGAATCGGGGCGTCCGGCGTGAGCCGCTCGGCGACGAACTCGCGGTACGCCGTGGGGAATCGCTGCCAGCGGACCACGGCGTAGGCGGCCGCCGCCCCGGACCAGCCGCGCCAGACCGGGTCGTACACCTGGCGGACGGTCACGTCGGCGTTGGCGTCCAGGACGTCGCGGGCGAGGCGCTCCCCCTCGGCGGCCGGGTGTTCACTCGTCGCGGCGTCCGGCGTCGGTACCTCGAACGAGACCGGCAGCCAGGGCACGCCGAGCGCCAGCGCGAGGTGCACCGCCGCACCGTGCGGCGACCCGACGACCAGGCCGTGGTAGCGGCCCTCCGGCAGGTGCCCGACGAGCCACTCCGCGACGACGGCCGCGTTCAGTTCCCGCTTCGCGTGCCTGCCCCGCGGAGGGCTCCACTGCGGGGTCGACACCGCCGGCCGGGGCACCCCGCGCCGGAACGCCAGCGCCCGGCTCGAGGCGATCGCAAGGGTCGTCCCCAGGCCGTTGGGCCACAACAGCTCGATGTCACGCGCGGACTCGACCCGACGCCTCATACTTCTCCCGTCGCCGATGGTGCAGCCGGTCTGCCCAAGAGGCGGGGCGCTAAACCCCCTCCATAGCGTGTCGGCGAAGGAACCCGTAGACTCGCTACACATGAAGGCGGACGCGCTACGCGGGCATCTCGACGCACTGTTGCTCGCGGTTCTCGACGGCGAGCCCCGCCACGGCTATGCGATCATCGAGGCCCTGCAGGAGCGCAGCGGCGGATCGCTCGCGCTGCCCACCGGCACCGTCTATCCGGCCCTGCGCCGGCTGGAGCGCGCCGGTTACGTCGAGAGCGCCTGGTCCACCGTCGGCGGCCGGGAGCGGCGCACCTATCGCCTGACCAGCGCCGGCCGCAAGGTCCTCGCCGAGGAGCGCTCGGCCTGGCAGGAGTTCACCGCGACGATCGGCGCGGTGCTCATGCCCCCGCCGGCCACCGCGTAGTCAGCGGTCCCGTCCCGGCATTCCCGGGCAGCCGCGGGGTTGTGTTCGCGAAGCTCACGCACCGCACCGCGAGCACGCCCGCATAGCCGAACGCCGCCAGGTTGACCATCATGCCGATCAGCACCGGCGGCCAGGTCACCGCGGCCGGCCACTGGTAGATGCTGAGCACGAACACCGCCGCCCCGACCAGACCGTGCAGGCCGAGGAACATCATCGTGCCGAGCCCGACCATGCGCGCATACCGCACGCCGTCGCCCAGGAAGCGGCTCCCCCACGAGAAGCCCACGATCACCAGCGCCGCGATCGCCGCCGCGAGGAACGACGTGTATTGGAAATGGTCGACGAGCACCCAGTAGAAACGGCTGGCCTTGTCGGTGCTCCACGGGCTGTCCCACCACATCAACGGCTCGAGCAGGTTGACGACGGGCAGGGCGAGCGCGATCCAGGCCGCCGTGCGACGGCCTTGAAGGTTGGCCAGCTCCGCCTGGTAGGCGGGCACCACCTGCCGGTAGGTGCCGAACTCGCCGACGGCACGGCGCTCCGCGTCGGCCCGGTCGAGCCCGGCGTCCTCGAACGCGTCCGCGGCGTCCTGCAGGCTGTGCCGCGCCTCCATGACCATCTCGGCGCGGTGCTTGCGGGGTCCGCGCAGGGCAGCGGCGAGGCCGTCGACGTAGTGGTCGATCGGGCCGTCGGCCTTGCGGTGCGAGACCACCTCCACGGGGACAAGAATCCCACACCCGACGAGCCCGGCGTCAACCGCGGCCGAGTCTGCCCGCCTCGACCCTGACCACGTCGTCGAACCGCGCGAGGTCCGCCTGCCGGTGGGTCACCACGACCACCGTCCGGTCCCCCGCGGCCCGCAACGCCGTGGCGAGCACCGCGTCCGCCGCCGCGGGATCGAGCCCTTCGGTGGGCTCGTCGAGCAGCAGTACGGGCGGTGCGTCCAGCAACGCGCGAGCGAGCAGCAGCCGCTGGCGCTGCCCGCCGGAGAGCTTGGCGCCGTCCTCCCCAACGAGTTCGTCGAGCCGGTCGCCGTACTCCGGCAGGCCGGCGTCGGTCAGCGCGCGCCGGACGGCGTCGTCGTCGAAGCCGTCCCGCCAGAGGGCGACGTTCTCCCGTACCGTCGCGTGGAACACGTGTGCGTCGGCGAACACCCCGCCGGCGACCCGCCAGCGCTCGACCCCGTCGGGGAACCCTTCGACGGCGCCCTGCTCGACCTCGACCCGGCCCGCGATGACGTCGAGCAGCGTCGACTTGCCGGCGCCGCTGCTCCCGACGACGGCGACCCGCCGCCCGGCCGGGATGTCGAGATCAACCCGCTCGAGCGCGGCAGCAAAACTCCCCGGGTACCGCACAGTGACCCCGGCCAGCCGCACCCCCCACTCGTGCTGATCATGCACCTGTGGTGCCGCGACCCTCCCGGTCTGCCCAGGTTTGTCGGGCACCACAACCGCATGATCAACGCGACTGGCGGAGCCGGCGGCCAGGAGGGCGCGGACGCGGGCCAGGGCGGCCCGGAGCTCGGACTGGCGGACCGCCGCGGACGCGAGCGGTACGACCACCTCACCGACGGCGAGCGCGATCAACGCCAGCACCGGCGCGGCCGAGCCGTCGACGGCGAGCGCGATGCCGACCGCGAGCAGCGCCGGCACCAGCGCGGCGATCCCGCCGACAACCGCGCCGACACTCGCCGCGCGGGCCTCCAGCCGGGCAAGCCGCCGCCCCTGCCCGGCGGCCCGGTCGAGGGCGCGCGGCAGCGCACCGTACGCGGCCAGCTCCGCCACGCCGTGCACCACGTCCACGGCCGAGGCGGTGACGTCACCACGGGCGGCCGCGATCGCCGCCGACCCCCGGCGGCTCAGCACGTGCCCGAGCCAGGGCAGGAGGACCCCGGCGACGAGGAGCCCGGCCGCGAGCACGGCCCCGGCGAGCGGCTCGACGGCCCCGATCCCGGCGACGGCCCCGATCCCGACCAGCGCCGCGACACAGGCGGGCAGCACCCCGCGCAGGATCACGTCCTGAACGGCGTCGACGTCGGAGACGACCCGGCTGAGCACGTCCCCGCCGCTCCCAGCCGCACCACCGAGGTCAGCCCGGCCCAACTGCCCGCCACTATGTCCGGATATATCGGATTTATCACCGGCGTTGAGTGAGCGGCCGGCCGTGGAGCCGGCCGTGGGTGCGGCCGTCGACACGCCCGAGGCCGGCTCCGCGAGGGCGGCGAAGACCCGGGTGCGGAGGTCGGCCAGGACCCGCAGGACGGCGTCGTGGCCGGCGAGGCGCTCGGCGTAGCGGAGGCCGCCCTTGAACAGGGCGAACGCGCGCACCGCGGCGATGGCCACCGCGAGCGCGGCCAGCGGCGGCTGTTCGGCCGCGCGGACGATCATCCAGGTGGCGGTGCCGATGAGGCCGATGCCGGCCAGCTCGGTCGCGACCCCGAGCAGCCCGGCGAACACCAGCCGCACCACCGCGCCGGCACCCACCAGGCGCGAGACAGAGGTGTTGACAGAGGCGTCGGTCGTCATGCCGGCACCGCCTCCGCCGCCGAGCGCTCCGTCAGCCGGCCGGCGCGGACGTCGACGATCCGGGTGGCGATCGACAGCAGGGCCGGGCGGTGGGCCACCAGCAGCGCCGTGCGGTCGGCGGCCAGCCGGGCGGCCGAGGTGATCACCGCCGCCTCGCTCGCCGGGTCGAGCCGCGCGGTCGGCTCGTCGAGCAGCAGCAGGCGGGCGTCGCGGCGCAGCCAGACGCGGGCCATCGCGAGCCGCTGGCGCTGGCCGCTGGAGAGCCCGCGCACGCCCAGGTCCGTGTCGTAGCCGTCCGGCAGCGCGCGCACGAATCCGTCCGCCTCGGCGGCGACGGCGGCCGCCACCACGTCGTCGAACGGCGCGTCCGGGGCGCCGAGGCGGATGTTGTCGGTCACCGTGCCGGCGAAGAGGTGCGGGCGCTGCGGCATCCAGGCGAGCCGCGCCCGCCACGCCGCCAGGTCGAGGTGGCTCAGGTCGACACCGCCGACGAGGACACGCCCGGTGGTCGGCGCGGTGAAGCCCAGGACGAGTGCGAGGACGGTGGACTTGCCGCCGCCGCTCGGGCCGACCAGCGCGACCCGGTCGCCGGGCGCCACCTCCAGCGACGCCTCGCGGAGCGCGACCACGTCGCCGTACTCCACGCCGACCCGGTCGAACACCAGGCCGCTGAGCTCCGGCAGGCGGGCCTCGGTGGTGGCCGGCGGCGGCGCGTCGAGCACCGCGAACACCTCCGAAGCCGCCGCGAGCCCTTCCTGGCTGGCGTGGAACTTGGTGCCGAGGGCCCGCAGCGGGAGATACGCCTCGGGGGCGAGGAGCAGCACGACCAGCGCGGCGCCCAGCGTCAGCCTGCCGTCCAGCAACCGCAGGCCGACCGGCACCGCGACCAGCGCGACGGAGACGGTGGCGACCAGCTCCAGCACCAGCGCCGAGAGGAACGCCAGGCGGAGCGTGCGCATCGTGGCCACGCGGTAGGCGTCGGCCATCTCGTGGACGCGGCGCACCTGGGCCCGTTCGCGACCGAACGACCGCAGCGTCGGCAGGCCCTGCACGGTGTCGAGGAAGTGGCCGCCGAGGCGGCTCAGCAGGTGCCATTGGCGTTTGGTACGGGCACCGGTCTGCCACCCGACGAGCGCGCCGAAGACGGGGATGAGCGGCAGTGTCAGCCCGACCACGACGGCGGACGCGAAGTCGGTGATCGCCAGCCAGCCGAGCACCGTGAGCGGGACGAAGGCGGCGAGGAAGACCTGCGGCAGGTAGCCGGCCAGATAACCGTCGAGCCCGTCGACGCCCCGCCCGGCGAGGGTCGCGAGCTCGCCGGCGCGCCTGCCGGCCAGCCAGCCCGGCCCCCGCCCGGTCGCCTTCCGCAGCAACTCCTCGCGCAGGTGCGCCTTCACGCCGGCGGCGGCCCGCCCGGCGAGGGCGTCGGCGCCGGCCCGCTGGACGCCGCGCAGGACGACAGCGGTCAGGCAGACCAGCAGCGCGGCCCGGTCGAGCCGTCCGTCGACCGCCGCGACCAGCACGGCCGCGAGGCTGACGGCCTGCGCGACCACGAGGATCGCGGCCAGCAGCGCCGAGCCGGCCAGGACGATCGCGTATCGCCGGACCGGCCCGAGCCGCAGCAGTCGTTTGTCCACGTGCCCTACCAGTAGAGGGGGGTGGGCACTCGCTCCCGCCGCCGGAACAGCCACCAGCAGGAAACCTGCACGGCGACGAGCACCGGCAGCAGTGGCGCCGCACCGAAGGCGAGCAGTCGCAGCGTGTCGCCGCCGGCCGCCGCGTCGTCGACGGTCACCGTCGCGCCCGGGTCCACCGTGGACGCTAGCACGCCCGGATACAGCGCTGATGCGACCGCGACCACGGGTAGGGCACAGGCCACAAGGGTCGCGGCGAACGCCCACCGGGGCCGCAGCCCGGCCACCACCACGGCGACCGCGACGGCCAGGGTGAGCAGGGTGGCGATCAGCGGGTTGCGGATCGAGGCCGGGCTCTGCACGTACCACCCCCCGGCGACAAGGAGCACGACGGCGGCCGCGGCCGGCGCGAGCCGTGCGGTGCGGCGGCGCATCCGCTCGCGCAGTGGGCCGTCGTCGAGTCGCCAGGTGAGGAACGCGGCACCGTGCGTGAGGACCAGCAGCACGTTGGCGAGTGCGGTGCCCCAGACGAGCGGGTCACGGAGCGCCGGGAAGCCGTGGACGTGGCCGTCGGCGGTCAGCGGCACGCCGTGCAGCAGCGTGCCGAGGAGCAGGCCCCAGCCGAGCGCGAGGGCCAGGCCGCTGACCGCGATCAGCGGGTCGAACAAACCCCGGCGCCGGCCCCGGCTGCGCAGCTGGACGGCCGCGTTGAGCGCGAGGAGCGCCATGAGGGTCACGACGATCACCGGGTAGGCGGCGCCGAACAGCTCGCCCTCCAGGCGCGGGAACGCGGCGACGAGCACACCGATCGCGCCGACGATCCAGACCTCGTTGCCGAGGAACATCGGCCCGATCGCGTTGAGCGCGCGGCGGCGGTCCGCGTCGCCGCCGATGGTGGGCAGGAGCATCGCGACGCCCTGGTCCAGCCCGCCGAGCGCGAAGTAGAGGACGAAGAGCATGCCGAGGATGCCGTACCAGAAGGTGCTCATAGCGCCACTCCCGTCAACTGCCGCTCGGGCTCCGGCTGGGGCAGGAACTCGTCGCCCGGTCCGCGTCTGGCCTGTCTGGCGAGCAGCCACCAGTCGACGAGCACCAGTCCGGCGAGCAGCACGGTGAAGCCGATCGTCGACCAGCGCAGTGCGCCCGCGCTCATCGGCGACACCGCGTCGGCGGTCTTGAGCAGCCCGTAGACGGCCCAGGGCTGGCGGCCTTCCTCGCGGACGATCCAGCCGGCGATCGCGGTGAGGAAGGGCACGGGGATGATCGCGGTGAGCACCCACAGCATCGGCCGGGCCCAGCGCCGCCTGACGATGACGTCGCGGACGGTCAGCACCTGCGCGACGAGCAGCACCAGGAAGAGCAGGTTGGCGACCTCGATCATCAGGCCGAGCGAGGTGCCGACCGCGTTGCTCGGCAGGTAGTCCCCCGGCCCGAACTTCGCGACCATCGCCGCCTGCTGCGCCACCGCCTCGTCGCCGCCCGCGAGTTTGGTCGGCTGGTAGGCGCCGATCGGGCCGAACTGCGCATAGCCGAAGCCGATCGTTAAGAACAGGCCGACCAGCGCGACCGGCAGGCCCAGCCGCAGCGAGCGGCGGAACAGCTCGTCGTCGCTGCGGCGCTTGCGCAGGTGCCAGGCGCTGACCCCGGCGAGGAAGATGCCGCCGGTGACCATCGCCGCGGAGACGGCGTGCATCAGCGCGAACCACAGGGCGCCGTTGCCGAGCAGCGCGCCGAAGCTGGTGAGCCGCGCGGTGCCGGCGGCGTCGAGCTCGTAGCCGACGGGGTGCTGGAGGAACGCGTTGGCGACCATCACCCAGAACGCCGACAGCATCGCGGTCGCCGCGACGCCCCAGATCAGCGCCAGGTGCAGCTTCTTGTTCAGCCGCCCCCAGCCGAAGATCCACATGCCGAGCAGCGTGGACTCCAGCACAAACGCGATGAGCGTCTCCAGGGCGAGCGGCGCGCCGAACACGTCGCCGGTCAGCCGCGACAGGCCGCTCCAGTTCATCCCGATCTGAAACTCCATGACCAGGCCGGTCGCGATGCCGACGGCGTAGTTGATCGCATACAGCAGCCCCCAGAAGCGGGCCATCCTGCCGTACACCGGGTTGCCCGACGTCACGTAGCGCGTCTGCATGATCGCGACGAGCACCACGAGCCCGAGCGTGAGCATCACGAAGAGGAAGTGCATCGACGCGGTGAGCGCGAACTGCAGCCGCGCGAACTCGAGGCCGCTCATGCGTGGGTCCGCAACATGTACCCAATCAACATGTCGCCACCCTACATGTAGGCGCGCGACGGTGCAGCCCCATGTGCTGTCGTGGCTGAGACGGCTCTCAGCCGGCCCGGAGCACCCGGGCCGGCTGTGATCGTTCGGTGCCGCTAGGCGGCGGTGCGCTTGCCGGCGACGCTCGCGAGCGCGACCAGCGCCTGGGCGCGGGCGTACTCCGCCGGGGTGAACGCCGGCGCGTGCCGCCGGACAAAGAGCGTGCCGCCCGCCGGGTCCTGCAGTTGCATGCCCGTCGCGGTGAAGCCGGCGGTGCCGGTGGAGCTTTCGGCGCGCCAGGAGATGTCGCAGTTCCCGAGCAGGGACGCGATCGCCTCCTCCAACGTCGACGTCTCGTCGATCACCTTCGCAGCCAGGGCCAGCACGCGGGTCGGCTCGTCGATCAGGCCGCGCACGTCGGCCCGGGCGATCCACGGGTCCCGGCCTCGGCCGCGCTGCACGGCCTCGAGCAGGTCGCCCGCGGTGAGCTGGTCCGGGGCCTCGACCAGGAAGTCGTCGACCGCGCCGGACTCGGTCGTGTGCACCTGCACCGAGAGGATGTTGACCTTGCGCAGCGCGAGGCTGGCGGTCAGCACGGAGAGGAAGCCGGGCCGGTCGTCGACCGTGGCCCGGATGCGCCAGAGGGTCATGCCGCGCTCCTGGCTAGGCTGCCCACGAGGGGCTTGTGCCGGCGGGAGCGGGCGTTCCGGCAACAGAACCGCCCGCCTTACCCAGCTCCGCCAAGCCGGGCCCCGCCAGCCGTTCCCCCAGCACAGACGCGGTTGCACCGACCAACTGCGCCAGCCGTTCCACTTCGGAGCCGTGGAAGGGTGGCGCTCCAGCGTCGCCGTCCGCCCCGCCGCGGGCGACGACAAGGACCAACCCTCCGCGCTGAAAAGGCGCGACAGCAAGATGAATGCCGTCAGCTGCGCTCATCGCACGGGGTCGGAGTGGTGCGATGTCCACCTGTGGGGGGACAACCGGAGCGCGCCAACTGGCGCAGATCACTGAGCTCTCGGACCATGCCTGGGCGCGCGCGCCGCCGCCCGCCCAGTCGGATCCCACCTGGATCGCGACCGCCCAGTCCGCGCCGAACAGTGCGGGAGCCGCATCAACGACCGTTGCCAGGCCGTTCTGCGGGTTCGCCGCCACCTGTCCGATGAGCGCGACCTCGCGGCCACTGTTCGGCTCCGACAGCTCCGTGCCGCGCCACACACCGTCTACGCGGACGCCTGGGATCGCCGCGAGACCGGCGAGGACCCGGTCGACAGGAGCCGAAGCCGGCCAGACCACAGTGAAGTCGTCCACCGCGCGGCCTCCGACCCGTTCCAGCACTATCACCGAAACGATGTCGGCGCCGACCACACCCAGCGTCCGGGCAACCTGCCCGAGTGAGCCGGGACGGTCGGGCAGCACAACCCTCAGCCGTAGCAGCATTGAGTCGACCTCCCGTTCGTCCTTGGCCTGAGGATGTACGCCGCCGTTGGTGTACGCCTTGCTCTCCGGTACACGAACAGATTGCCCACCGCCCGTTTCCGCGCCGTTTCGCCACCGTGTCGATGCCGGAACGTTTACGAGCCCGCCAAACCCGACATTCACCGACAAAGGCCAGATGAGCGCTTGACAGAGAATGCGTCTCACCCATGGACTGACCGAATGACCACCCCGCCCGGTCTTGATCTGCCCCGCCTCGCGGCGTACCTCGACGCCAAGGCTCCCGGCCTGGTCAGCGCGCCGCTGCGCGCCGAGCTCGTGGCCGGCGGCCGCTCGAACCTGACCTACGTCCTCAACGAGGTCTTCGTGCTGCGCCGCCCGCCGTTGGGCCATGTCCTCGCCACGGCACACGACATGGCCCGCGAATACCGCGTGATCTCGGCGCTGGGCGCGACCATGGTCCCCGTGCCGGAGGCGCTCCTGCTCTGCACGGACGACAGCGTTCTCGGCGCGCCGTTCTACCTGATGGCGCGGGTGCCGGGTGTCGTGCTGCGGAACCGGTCGCAGACCGATTCGCTGGGCGAGGACAACCGTCGCAGGATCGCCTTCGCCATGATGGACACCCTCGCCCAGCTGCACCTGGTCGACTACGCGGAGGTCGGTCTGGCGGATTTCGGCCGGCCGGAGGGCTTCCTCGAGCGGCAGGTCCGCCGCTGGACCGGCCAGCTGGACAAGTCGCGCAGCCGCGACCTGCCCGCCGCCGACACGCTGCGCGAGCAGCTGGCCGCGAGCATCCCGGCGAGCCCGCGGACCGGCATCGTCCACGGCGACTACCGGCTGGACAACCTGATCGTCGACCCGGACACCCTGCGGGTCGCCGCCGTCCTCGACTGGGAGATGGCGACCATCGGCGACCCGCTGACCGACCTCGGGCTGCTGCTGGCGTACTGGAACGTGCTCAACCGCCTGAAGACCGGGGTCAACCCGATCGCGGACGGGCTCGGTTCCGACGCCGGATTCCCGACCGGCGACGAGTTGCTGCGGCGGTACGCGCGGAGCGCCCCGCTGAGCGACGACCTGCACTGGTACGTCGGGCTGGCCTGTTACAAGCTGGCCATCGTGCTGGAGGGCATCCACTTCCGCTACATCCAGGGCAAAACGGTCGGCGCCGGCTTCGACCGGATCGGCGAGCTCGTCCCTCCCCTGCTCGAACACGGCATCGCAGCGATCAATGGAGAGAGCTGATGGATTTCCGCTTCGACCCGCGCACGGCCGAGCTCCACGAGAAGCTCACCGACTTCATGGAGGAGGAGGTGTACCCCGCGGAGCACGTCTTCGAGCAGCAGATGCGTGAGCTCGAGGACCCGTGGGCCCGCCCGCCGGTGATCGAGGACCTGAAGCGTTCCGCGCGCGACCGCGGCCTCTGGAACCTCTTCCTGCCCGACCCGGCACACGGCGCGGGGCTCACCAACCTCCAGTACGCGCCGCTCGCCGAGATCACCGGCCGCAGTCCGCACCTGGCGCCGGAGGCGCTCAACTGCGCCGCCCCCGACACCGGCAACATGGAGGTCCTCGCCCAGTTCGGCTCGCCCGAGCAGCAGGACCGCTGGCTCAAGCCGCTGCTGGACGGCCAGATCCGCTCCGCCTTCTGCATGACCGAGCCCGACGTCGCCTCCTCCGACGCGACGAACATCGGCACGAGCATCGTGCGCGACGGCGACGAATACGTCATCAACGGCCGTAAGTGGTGGTCCTCCGGCGCGATGAACCCCAACTGCGCGCTGCTCATCGTCATGGGCAAGACGGACCCGGCGGCGGAGCGTCACCGGCAGCAGACGATGGTGTGTGTACCGCGGGACGCTCCCGGCATCACCGTCAAGCGTGGCATGCACGTGTTCGGCTACACCGACGGTGCCCACGGCGGCCACGCGGAGATCGTGTTCGAGGACGTCCGGGTGCCCGCCGACGCGCTGATCGCCGGTGAGGGCGAAGGCTTCGCGATCGCCCAGGCGCGACTCGGCCCGGGCCGGATCCACCACTGCATGCGGCTCATCGGCATGGCGGAGCGCGCGCTGGAGCTGCTCTGCGGCCGGGTCAGCCAGCGGGTCGCGTTCGGCAGGCCGCTCGCCGAGCAGGGTGTCATCCAGGAGTGGATCGCCGAGTCGCGGGTGCGGATCGAGCAGGCCAGACTTCTCGTGCTCAAGACCGCGTGGCTCATGGACGAGGTGGGCAACAAGGGCGCGCACACCGAGATCCAGGCAATCAAGATCGCGGTGCCGTCAATGGCGGAGTGGGTGATCGACAAGGCGATTCAGGCGCACGGCGCCGCCGGCGTCAGCCAGGACACCCCCTTGGCGGCCCTGTGGTCGCAGGCGCGCACGCTCCGCCTGGCCGACGGCCCGGACGAGGTCCACCGCGCATCCCTGGCAAGACGCGAACTCCGCAAGTATTCGTAACCCCGCCCCATCGCGCCCTTGTCGCGCCGATCTTGGAGTTGTGGCGCCGCGACACTCCCGAGATGTCCCGGTTTGTCCAGCACCACAACTCCAAGATCGGCGCGACAAGGGCGGCGCGGGATCAGACGGCCGGGTACCCGTCGGTGCGGGACTGCGCGGCCGGCGTGTCGTACGACGTGGTCATCCCTGTCGGGATCGGGGCCTCTTCGTCCTCGATGAACCGGTCCGTCGCGGCCTGGATCGCCTTCGGCGCCGTGGCAGCCGCCGCCCAGCCCACCGCGATGCCGCCCAGCACGGCCAGCGCGATCCAGCCCCACGGCTTGCGGGGCCTGCGGCCCGACAGCGCGTCGAGGGCCAGGTTGGCCCGCCGCCACGCCTCGTCCGCCGCCGACCCGACGCGCTCGGACGCCGCGCCGTACCGACTCGACGCCTCGTCCGCGAGGTCCTTCACGGTGCCGCCGACCGAGCGGGCCGTGCCGGACGCCGAGCCGACCGCGGCCCGCAGGTGTTCCCACGCGTCCTCGGCGACGCTCTCCGCGCGCCGCCGCCCCCGCTTCCACTGTGAACTCATGGTTCGCCACCTCCTCCGGGTACCGAGTGCCCGGAGTGGTAGATCCACAAACCCGGCGGAGGGTTCAGCGAAGGGTGTCGTGCAGTTCGCCGAGCGCCTGGAGCACCGTGTCGGGCCCGATCCAGCGGCGCATGCCCTCCCGCTGCTGGAGCTCCAGCATCCGCTCGTGGTCGATGTACAGCCGCCGCGTCTGCGAGGCCTTGAGCTCCTCGGGCGTGGCGAGGACCTTGGTGCCCTTGCCGATGAAGACGTACGGGCGGTCGACGGTCGCGGTGTCGGTGAAGCCGAGCTGGTCGAGGTCGTCGCTGAGGTACTGGATCGCCGTGGCGATCTTGACGTCGGTGTTGAGCTGCGCCTGGGTCACCACGTCGATGAACGGGACGCCGGCCTTCGGCGGGTTGACGTCCTCCTTCTGCACGGCGAGGGACTTCGCGGCGATGCCCAGCGCCAGCCCGATCTCGTGCTCCGTGCCGCTGCCCATCGGGTACCGCAGGTTCAGCACCCGCTCGACGCCGCCCGCGCCGAAGAACGCGGTGGACGACGCGGTGTTGCCGAGGAAGGCGGCGACCTTGTCGAGCTCCTTCTTGTCCGCTTCCAGCCGCGGGCTGCCGTTGGACATGTCGGCGCTGAGCTTCATGTCGGGCACGTAGTCGCTGACGTAGTCCTTGATCTTCGTCGACGCGAACGCCACCAGCAGCGGATGCGGGTTCTTGAACGGCATCTTCCCCGGACCGCTGCCGCCGGAGGCGGCCCCGGCCGAACCGCTCGGCGCGCCCGGCGAGTCGCCGGGGTCGTCGCCGCAGGCGGCAAGGAGACCGAGGAGCGGAACAGCGAGCAGACTCCGGCGCGAAACGATCACGCCCGCGACTGTAGGCCACGCGGGTCCGGAGGCGGTCATGCGGACGGCTCGGGTCCGGCGCTGTCAGGCCGAAGCGCGCCGCACCAGATGGGTCTCCACCATGACCGAAGAGGACGCCGCGCCGCCGATCCGCGCGATGAGCAGCCGGGCCATCTCCCTGCCCATCGCCTCGACCGGCTGGTGGACGGTCGTCAGCGGCGGGTCGGTCTGCCGCGCGATCGCGGTGTCGTCGAAGCCGACGAGGGCCACGTCCTCGGGCACCCGTTTGCCGAGCTCACGCAGCGCGCGCAGGGCACCGACCGCCATCAGGTCGGACGCGGCGAACACCGCGTCGACGTCGGGCCGGCGCTCGAACAGCTCGCGTACCGCACGCTCGCCGCTGGCCTCGGAGAAGTCGCCGTACGCGATCAGTCCCTCGTCGACGGGCAGGCCGGCCCGTTCGATCGCCTCGCGGTAGCCGGCGAGCCGGGAGACACCGACGGCCATGTCCTGCGGACCGGCGATCGCCGCGATCCGGCGCCGCTGCCGGTCGAGCAGGTGCCCGACCGCGATCCGCGCGCCGCCCTCGTTGTCGGCGTCGACATAGGACAGTTGGGACAGCCGGGCGGTGAAGTTGAGCTGCTCGTCGTCGGCGAGCATCCGCGCGGGCCGGCCGCCGAGCACGACCGGCAGGCCGCGCTTCTCCAGCAGGGCGGGCAGCGGGTCGGCGTCGTGCAGCGACAGCAGCATCACGCCGTCGACGTGCTGGCTGGTGAGGTGGTGCTCGACGCGCAGCCGCTCGGCCGGCGACTGGGCCATCGCGAGCCACAGCTGCAACTGTGTCTCGGCGAGTGCCGAGCTGATCCCACGGACGACCCCCGCGAAGAACGGCTCACCGAAGACCCGCTCCTCCGACTCCGACACGACCAGGGCGACGGAGTCGGTGCGCTGGGTGACGAGCGCGCGGGCGGCCCGGTTGGGCACGTAGCCGAGCTCGTCGATCGCCTTCTGGACGGCGGCGCGGGCCTCGGGGCTCACCTGTGGTGAGCCGTTGACCACCCGCGACACGGTGCCGCGACCGACGCCGGCGCGTAACGCGACCTCGTCAAGTGTCGGACGGCCGGCCGAGCGCGGGCGTCCGTTGGGTGGGGGCTTTTGCAGGGTCACGCCTCATTGTGCGCACAAAGCGCCCGCGGACCACCCTCAAAGCCCGCGATCTTGGAGTTGTGGTCCCGACTTTGTCCGTATTTATCGGAAAAGTCAGGGACCACAACTCCAAGATCGCGGGGGCATGCGGCGGGGGCGGCGGGGTCAGAGCGTGAGTGTGACGGTTACCTCGGTGCCGGCCGGGGCCGCGGGGAGGACGTCGCCGTCGATCGGGGCGCCGTCTACCAGGAGGGAGCGTGAACCGCCGCGCTCCACCGTGATGTGGTACGTCGCGCCGCGGAACCGGCGGACCGCGGTGAAGCCGGGCCAGCCGGACGGCAGCACCGGGGCGAGGCGCAGCCCCTCCAGCTCCGGGCGGATACCTAGGATCCACTGCGTGATCGCCGCGTAGTTCCAGGCCGCGGTGCCGGTGAGCCACGAGTTCTTCGCCTCGCCGTGGGTCGGCGCGTCCCGGCCGGCGATCATCTGCGCGTACACGTACGGCTCACAGCGGTGCACCTCGCTCAGCGCCTCACGCGCCGACGGGTTGATCCGCTTGTAGTAGTCGAACGCGCCGTCGCCGTTGCCGACGATCGCCTCGGCGATCATCAGCCACGGGTTGGTGTGGCAGAAGATGCCGCCGTTCTCCTTGTAGCCCGGCGGATACGACGAGATCTCGCCGAGCTCGAGCCGGTATGAGCTGTAGGCCGGCTGCTGCAGGATGATCCCGTGCGGCGTGGCGAGCCGCTCGCGCACGCTGGCGAGCGCGGTGACCGCGGTGCCGTCCTCGACCCCGACGCCGCCCATGACGCACATGCCCTGCGGCTCGATGAAGATCTGCCCCTCGTCGTTCGAGGCCGAACCGATGACGTTGCCGCGGAAGTCGTACGCGCGGCGGAACCACGCGCCGTCCCAGCCGTGCTCGGCGATCGTCCCGGCCATCTTCTCGGCGGCGTCGAGGTACTCCTGCGCGGGCCGGCCGAGGCACAGCGCGATGCCGGCCAGTTCCCGGGCGGCCAGGACGAACTGGCCGGCGATGAAGACCGACTCGGCCACGCCGCCGCTGGCGTTCTCGGTGGTCTGGAACGCCTCGCCCGGGGTGTCGGAGAAGCAGTTGAGGTTCAGGCAGTCGTTCCAGTCGGCCCGCCCGATGAGCGGCAGTCCATGGGGGCCGAGGCGTTCGAGGGTGTACCGCAGGGAGCGCTGGAGATGGCCGTAGAGCGACTCCTCGCTGCCGGGCTGGTTGTCGTACGGCACCGGCTCCTCGAGGATGCTCCAGTCGCCGCTCTCCTTGATGTACGCCGCGACACCCAGGATCAGCCAGAGCGGGTCGTCGTTGAAGCCGGACCCGATGTCGTTGTTCCCGCGCTTGGTCAGCGGCTGGTACTGGTGGTAGGCCCCGCCGGTGGGCAGCTGCGTGGCGGCGATGTCGAGGATCCGCTCACGCGCCCGCTCGGGGATCATGTGGACGAAGCCGAGCAGGTCCTGGTTGGAGTCGCGGAAGCCCATGCCCCGGCCGATCCCCGACTCGTAGAACGACGTGGACCGGCTCATGTTGAAGGTGACCATGTTCTGGTACGCGTTCCAGATGTTCACCATCCGGTTGGTGTCCCCGTCCGGCGTGTCGACCTGGAGCCCGCCGAGCAGCTCGTCCCACCTGCGGCCGAGCGCGGCGAAGCCCTCGTCCACGCATTCCTGCCGGAGCCAGCGCTCGATGACCGGCCGCACGAGGCGCTTGTCGACCGTCTGCGAGCCGGGCGGGTCGAACTTCGCGTCGCGCGGGTTCTCCCAGTAGCCGAGGACAAAGCCGATCTCGCGGGTCTCCCCCGGCTGGAGCGTGACCTTGACGTGGTGCGAGCCGTGCGGCTGCCATCCGTGCGCGATCGAGCCGGTGGACTCGCCTTGCTGGACGACGACCGGCCGGTCCCACGAGCGGTAGGGGCCCAGGAACGACTCACGGGCGGTGTCGAAGCCTTCGAGCGGTTCGCTGCAGGCGAAGTACGCGAAGTGGTCGCGCCGCTCGCGGTACTCCGTCTTGTGGTAGATGACGCCGTCCGCGACCTCGACCTGGCCGGTGCTGAAGTTGCGCTGGAAGTTGGTGGCGTCGTCCTGCGCGTCCCACAGGCAGAACTCGATCGACGAGAAGACGGAGAGCTCGACGGCGGACTGCTGCTCGTTGGTCAGCTTGAGCCGCCAGACCTCGAGCGTCTCCCCCAGCGGCACGAAGTACAGCGTCTCCGCCCGGATCCCGCGGTACCGCGACCCGATCCTGGTGTACGACAGGCCGTGGCGGCACTCGTAGTCGTCCAGTTCCGTCTGGGTCGGCTGCCACGTCGGCGACCAGAACTCGCCGTCGGCGGTGCGCAGGTAGAGGTAGCGGCCGCCGAGGTCGAACGGCGCGTTGTTGTACCGGTACCGGGTGAGCCGGCGCAGCCGGGCGTCACGGTAGAACGAGTAACCGCCAGCGGTGTTCGAGATGATCCCGAAGTACGCCTCGGTGCCCAGGTAGTTGATCCAGGGCAGCGGGGTGTCCGGTCGGTGGATCACGTACTCGCGGCGGTCGTCGTCGAAGTGGCCGAAGCGCACGGGTGCCTCCTGCGGGGTGGTCAGGCTGACTCGCGTACCACCAGATGGGTGTCGAGCACAGTCGAGTGGGCCGGCCCGCCGGCGATACGGGCCAGCAGAAGCCGCGCCATCTCGCGACCCATGCCCTCCACCGACTGGTGCACGGTGGTGAGCGGAGGTTGGGTCTGCCGGGCCACGGTGGAGTCCTCGAACCCGACCACGGCAACCTCGGCGGGCACCTTCCGGCCCTGCTCTCGCAGGGCGCGGATGGCACCGACGGCCATCAGGTCGGAGGCGGCGAAGACGGCGTCGAGGCCCGGGTTGAGATGGAGCAGGCGGTGCATCGCGTCGGCGCCGCTCGCCTCACTGAAGTCGCCATATGCGACGAGCCGGTCGTCGTACGGCTGGGACGCGAGGCGCAGCGCCTCCCGGTAGCCACGGAGGCGGGCCTTGCCCACCCCCATGTCCTGCGGTCCGGCGATCGCCGCGACACAGGTGCGTCCCAGGTCGAGCAGGTGTTGCACGGCGGACCGGGCGCCGCCTTCGTTGTCGTTGTCGACGAAGGCGACGTCCACGTGCCCGGTCTCACCCGTTTCCAGCATGTGCGCGGTCCGTCCACCGAGGACGGTCGGCACCCCGCGCCGAGCCAGCAGCAGCGGCAGCGGGTCGTCGTCGTGCAGGGAGAGCAGCAGCACCCCGTCGACATGCTGGTCGCTGAGGTGCCGTTCGACGAGGGTGCGCTCGGCGACGGACTGGGCCATGGCGAGCCACAACTGCATCTGCGTGTCGGCGAGTTGGTAGCTCACGCCGCGCACGATGCCCGCGAAGAACGGCTCGCCGAAGACCCGCTCCTCCGACTCGGAGACGACGAGCGCCACCGAGTCGGTGCGGCGGGTCACCAGCGCCCGGGCCGCGCGGTTGGGCACGTAACCCAGTTCGTCGACCGCCTTGCGGACGGCCGCGCGTGCCTCGGGACTCACCTGGGGCGAGCCGTTGATCACACGCGAGACCGTGCCCCGGCCGACGCCGGCCAGGGCCGCGACCTCGTCGAGGGTCGGCCGGCGCACGCTATCCGGCCAGGCCGTTGTGCTTGATGACCTCGCGATACCGGTGTCCGCTGGCCTTGACGGTCCGCTCCTGCGTCTCGTAGTCGACGCGCACCATCCCGAACCGCTTCGTGTATCCCCAGGCCCACTCGAAGTTGTCGAGCAGCGACCAGGCGAAGTAGCCGTGCAGCGGCGCGCCGGCGGCGATCGCGTCGTGGCAGGCCCGGTAGTGGGCGTCGAAGTACGCCACCCGGTCCTGGTCGTCGACGCTGCCGTCGGGCTCGACGGCGTCGCGGTAGGCGGCGCCGTTCTCGGTGATGTAGAGCGGGACGGCCGGGTAGTCCTTCGCGACCCGCACCAGCGTCTCGGTGAGGCCGGGCGCGTCGACCTCCCAGTCCATGTCGGTGACCGGGACGCCGGGCCGCTTCTGGAACCGCACGTCCTCGCTGCCCGGCCAGGAGGTGGGCGCGCGCCAGTACGGCTCGGCGGTCACGTCCGGGTCGGGCGCGGCGACGACGTGCCGGCTGTAGTAGTTGATCCCGAGGAAGTCGAGCGGCGCGGCCACGGTCTCCAGGTCGCCGTCGCGGACGAACCCGAAGTCGCTGACCCCGGCGAGGTCCTGCTTGACGTCCTCGGGGTAGCGGCCCAGCAGTACCGGATCCAGGAAGACGCGGTTCGCCAGGCCGTCGATGCGCCGCGCGGCGTCGAGGTCACCCGGCTCGGCCGGGTCCGCGGGCGAGATCGCGTAGAGGTTGAGCGTGATCCCCAGCTGCGCCCCGGCGTCCGCGGCGCGGATCGCCTGGACCGCCTGGCCGTGGCCGAGCAGCAGGTGGTGCATGGCCGCCAGCGCGTCCGGCGCGTGCTTCCGGCCGGGCGCGTGCACGCCCGACGCGTAGCCGAGGAAGGCCGAGCACCACGGCTCGTTGAAGGTCGACCAGTGCCGGACCCGGTCGCCGAGCGCGCCGTGCACCAGCGCGGCGTACTCGGCGAATCGGGCGGCGGTGTCGCGGGCCGGCCAGCCGCCGGCGTCCTCCAGCTCCTGCGGGAGGTCCCAGTGGTACAGCGTGACCCACGGCAGGATGTCGCGCTCGAGCAGCTCGTCGACGAGCCGCCGGTAGAAGTCCAGGCCCTGCTGATTCATCGACCCGCTGCCGCCCGGCTGCACCCGCGGCCACGCGATGGAGAACCGGTAGGACTGGAGCCCCAGGTCCGCCATCAGCGCGACGTCCTCGCGGTAGCGGTGGTAGTGGTCGCACGCCACGTCGCCGGTGTCCCCGCCGAGCGTATTTCCAGGGGTGTGGCTGAACGTGTCCCAGATCGACGGGGTGCGACCGGCTTCGGCGGCCGCACCTTCGATCTGGTACGACGCGGTGGCCGCCCCCCAGAGGAAACCGGGTGGGAACGTCAGCGGGTCGATGCTGGTCACGCCTTGACCGAACCTTCCATGATGCCGCCGATGATCTGGCGGCCGAATGCGATGAACACGATGAGCAGCGGCACGATCGCCAGAGCTGTCCCGGTAAAGACTTGCACGTAGTCGGTCTTGTAGTAACCGGTAGCCAGGATGTTCAGCGAAACCTGCACCGTCGGCGTGTCACCGTTGAGCACAACGTAGGGCCAGAGGAAGTCGTTCCATGTCTGCATGAAGGTGAGCAGGCCGAGAACGGCCGCCGCCGGACGCAGCGCGGGGAGCACGACGCTCCAGTACGTGCGCCAGGTCGACGCCCCGTCGATGCGGGCCGCCTCGATCAGCTCGTCGCTGATCGCGGACTCGGCGTACTGCCGGATCATGAACACGCCGAACCCCTGCACGAGGAACGGCACGATGACCGCCTGCAGCGTGTTGGTCCAGTCCAGCTTCACCATCAGCAGGTACAGCGGAATGATGTTGATCTGGGTCGGGATCATCATCGTCATGATGATGATCAGCAGCAGGGCGTTCTTGCCACGGAACTTCAGCTTGGCGAACGCGAAGCCGGCGAGCGTGGAGAAGAACACCACGGACACCGTCACGGAGCCGGCCACGACAGCGGAGTTGACGAGACCGTAGACGAAGTTCGCGTCGCTGTTCTCGAGCACCCGCTTGGCGTTGTCGAAGAAGTTCGGCCCCGGCAGGAGCGGCGGCGGGATGGCGGTGACGGCGCTGTTGTCCCGGGACGCCACGATGAACGACCACAGGATCGGGAAGATCGACAGCACGATCGTGAGGATCAGCGCCAGGTAGGTCAGCGGGCTGGCCTGCCACAGCGCCGTAGAGGCGCTGCGGACCCGGCCCTTGCCCTTGCCCTTGGGCTTCTGCGGAGGCGCCGGCACCTTCTTCTGCGGCGCGGCGACCGGGGTCAGCGTGCTCATGATGAGGTCGTCCCTCGAACGGACCTGCGCACCAGCAGGAAGTTCACCAGCGCGAAGATCAGGATGATCAGGAACAGCAGCCAGGAGATCGCCGCACCACGACCCACGTTGTAGTTGTTCATGAACGTGGTCTCGTAGATGTACATCGCGACGGTCTGGAACTCGTTGAGGGTGCCGCCCTGGATGCGCCCGTAGTTGAACAGCAGCGGCTCGGTGAACAGCTGCATGCCACCGATGGTGGAGATGATGACGGTGAACAGGATCGTCGGCTGGATCAGCGGCACCGTGATCCGCCAGAACCGCCGCACGGCCGACGCGCCGTCCAGCGCCGCCGACTCGTACAGCTCCTTCGGGATCGCCTGCATCGCGGCGAGGTAGATCAGCGCGTTGTAGCCGATCCAGCGCCAGTCGACCATGAACGCGATCGCGGTCCACGACGCCGCCCGGCTGCCACGCCATTCGATGGGGTTGAGCCCGACGGTCTGCAGCAGCCAGTTCGCCAGGCCGTAACGGTCGGCGAAGATGAGGCCGAAGAGGATGCCGACCGCGGCCACCGACGTGATGTTCGGTACGAGCACGCCCATCCGGATGGCGGTGCGGGCCCGCATCTTCTTGTTGAGCCAGCTGGCCACCATCAGCGCGAGCACCAGCTGCGGCACGGTCGCGACGATGAACAGGCCGAACGTGTTGTAGACGACCGTCCAGAAGTGGTCGTCGGTGAGGACCTTGGCGTAGTTCTCGAACCCGACGAAGCCCTGGTCGCCACCGGTGAGCGTGTTCTTCCGCAGCGACAGGACGGCCGTGTAGACCAGCGGGTAGGCCCCGAACACCGCGAAGAGCAGGAAGAACGGCGCGACGAACAAGTACGGCGACACTTTGAGGTCCAGCCCGCCGACACGCGCGGTGCGCGTCTTCGGCGGCCTGCCCGGTGCACGCCCGTGGCGGGGCCCGGTGACCTCGCCGACGTTGGTGGTCATGGGGTGGGTCCTTCCTCCGGCTTTCCCTTTGAGCGACTCGGCTCAATCAGCTCCGGCTCCGGTCAAGCGGTGGAGGTGGCGTCCACCGGACTCGCGTGGACGCCACCTCCACCCTCTTCAAGCGGACTCGATCAGTCCTCGGCCAGCGCCTTGCTGTCCTTGATGCCCTTCTCCCAGCCCTGCTGGGCGGTGAGCTTGCCCTGCTCGGCGGCCTGCATGGCCGGCTCGAGGCCGTTCTCCCACATGGCCTGGTGATTCGGGCCCAGGTAGATCGGCTTGAGGTCCTTCGCCGCACCGGCGTAGATCTGGCCGACGGGGGCGTTGTTGAAGTAGTCGTTGGTCGCACCGGTCAGCGTCGGGTCGGCGAGCGCGGAGACCGAGGAGGGCAGCGGGCCGGCCTCCTTGAACGCGGCCAGGCCACCGTCCTTGCCGGTCAGGTACTTGACGAGCTCGAACGCCTGCTTCTTGTGCTTGCTCTGCTCGGGGATCGCCAGGTAGGAACCGCCCCAGTTGCCGCCCTTACCGGGGATGGTGGCGATGTCCCAGTTGTTCTTGCCGGCGTCGCCCGCCCGCTCCTTGATCACACCGGTGTACCACGGCGGGCACGGCACGGTCGCGAACGCGGCGTTCTTGAACGCGGCGTCCCAGTCCGCCTGCCAGCGCTGCAGCTTGGCGGTCAGGCCCTTGGCGGCCATGTCCATGCCCAGGTCGTAGGCGTCCTTGACCGCCTTGTTGGTGTCACCGACGTACTTGTCGCTCTTGTCGTAGAACCAGGTGTCGCTGTTCTGCATGATGTACGGCTGCATGATCGAGGTGGCCGAGTCGACCCACGCCGCGCCGGTGTTCTTGGCCTTGAAGGCCTCGCCCTGCTTGGCGTAGGCCTGCCACGTCGGCCAGAGCTTGCTGACCTCGTCGCGGCTGGTGGGCAGGCCGGCCTTCTGGAACAGGTCCGTGCGGTAGCACATGGCCAGCGGGCCGACGTCGGTGCCGAGACCGACGAGCTTCTTGCCGTCCGCGGTGAAGGCGTTCTTCCACTTGAACGCCAGGTACTCGCTCTCGAGCGACGACGCGCCCAGGTCGAGCAGGTTGGCGAAGCCCTTGTTGTCCTTGAGGTACTGCAGGAGCATGCCCTCTTCGAGCATGACCACGTCACTCGCGCCGCTGCCTGCGGAGATCTGCTGGGCCAGCTTCGGCACGAAGTCCTTGGTCTGGCCTTCGTTCTTCACGTTGACCTTGATGTTCGGGTTCTTCGCCGCGAAGTCCTTGACCGCCTGCGTGAAGCCGGGCGTGCCGAAGTAGGACAGCGAAATGGTCACCGGCCCGGTGCCGTCGGCACTGGGCTCATCGTTCTTTGCGCTGCACGCTCCCATACCGAGGGCAAGCCCTGCGGTGAGCGTTGCCGCAGCGATCGAACGCAGGCGGCGCGAGGTGACGCTCATCCTGACCCCTCTCTCAGGTCGTGATGGGTGTGGGTGTGGGGGGTGTGATGCGTGGGCGACAGGGCCTGGTGCCGGTCCCCTGTCGGGGTCTGGCGGGCATGCGAATTGATGCCCCCACGGCTGCGGGGTGTGGCACCTGCCACAGCCTCGGGAGCGCTCCCACGAGCGTGGACCGCAAACGCCGACGTGTCAATGGGGCAATGGGAGCGTTCCCATTTCGTTACCGCGAGATTTCGACATCCTAGCTTGTCCGGCTTTGCGGGATTTGTCGCCGACGGCTCCCTACCTGAAGGGCCGCCCGTCGTCCAGCCGTGCAGCATCGATGAACGTCGCCGACAGCCAGTCCCATCCATCGACGCTCAACACTCTTATTCGATCGATGTTCCTCACTGGCTATCCATCGATGGCAGCGCATCTTGAGATGGGCTCGAAGACCGCCGCGAACTCGTGGGCGAGGTAGGCCATCATCGATCGGCATCGCCGTGTGGCATCCGGCCGGAGCACCCTTGCGCCAGGACGAAAACCGCCAGTCCCCGACCTGCCCAGCGGCCCACGACCAGCACAACCGGCAGGGCGATCAGCGCGCGAAGCGACCAGGCGACCAACACACGAAACGGCCAGGCGACCAACGCACGAAGCATCTGGCGGCCCGCACGACCGGCCGGCGACCAGCAACGAAGCGTCCGCCGGTCCGCGCACCACCGACCGGCTCAGGCCCGCCACCGCAACGCGCACACACCGCCGACCCGGGCCGCTGACCGCACCTGGACGCGCAACGGGTGGGCCCTGTCGTGAAAGATTCATCCGACCATCGAGTTGACCTTGGTGGGATTCCGTGGTCAGGGCCACGGAATCCCACCAAGGTCAACGTCGGTCGAGCGCCAACAGCGCCACGCCAACCGCCAACAGCGCCGCGCCGCGCCAGCAGCACCACGCCACGCCAACCGCCAACAGCGCCACGTCGGTCGAGCGCCAACAGCACCACGCCACACCAACCGCCAACAGCGCCACGTCGGTCGAGCCCCAGCAGCGCCACGCCAACCGCCAACAGCGCCACGTCGGCCGAGCGCCAGCAGCGCCACCAGCGCAGTGTCACGCTGAGTGCAACAAGGTCACGTCATCCGGCGCAACAGGGCCGTGGCGCGCGACGCGTCGAACCGTGTCGCGTCGAAGTCGCGGCCCAGCCACTCGCGCATCGAGGCGTGGTCGGGGTGCGCCGGATCGCCGTAGGCGGTGAGGAAGTCGTGGTAGCCGTCCGGGCCGCCGATGTCGTCCGGCGGGCAGGCCCGCTCGCCGCCGACGCACATCGGGTAGCGGGTGTCCAGATCAGCCGGTACGACGTCCTCGACCGCGATCTCATGCTCCCACCAGTCGCCGAAATCGTACGTGTACCGCAGCCGCGCGCCCTTCTGCGCCACGGCGTCCAGGCGTGCGTCGAGCTCGTCGCGGACCTCGAGCAGGCCGTCGGGGTCCGGCACGCCGAACTGCACGCCGCTGATGTCGAACACGTGCAGGTGCCGGTCGCTCCAGCCCATCGCGAACTGCACGACCCGGTGCACCCGGTCCAGTGTGAAGCCGCCGGGCACCAGCACCCGCCGCCAGACGGGTGGTTCGACGCCGTCGAGGGCGATCCGCAGTTGGTAGATCAAGCGTGCCATGGTGCAGTCATTGTTGACCGTGCGGGGCGGGCGGCGCACGCTGAAAGTGTGATCTGTCCAGCGTGTCGGGAGAAACGACACGACGAGTGCCCCGGTCGCAGCCACTGCGACTGCCAGCACCGCGAGCCCGTGCCGACACCGCCGGTCACCGGACCGCCGGGCGAGTGAGGCGAGTAGGGGCAGTAGATTCGGCGAGTGCAGCAACTGTGGCCCACCACGGCCGATCCCGTTGACCTGACCGCGCTCTACCGGGTCGGGCAGAGCCCGTGGCTGCGGCTCAACTTCGTGTCGAGCCTCGACGGCGCGGGCACCGTCGAGGGCAGGTCCGAGGGCCTGTCGAGCCCGGAGGACAAACGGGTCTTCGGCATCCTGCGCATGCTGTGCGACGCGCTCGTGGTCGGCGCCGGCACCCTGCGCGAGGAGGGTTACCGGGCGCTGCGCCTCGACGAGGAGCGCCGGGCGTGGCGGCGGGCCAACGGCCTGGCGGAGTATCCGACGCTGGTCGTCGTCTCCGGCCGCGCCGACCTCGACCCGGCGCACCCCGCGCTCGCCGACGCGCCGGTCCGGCCGATCATCGTCACGCGCTCGGCCACCGAGCCGGACGACGGACTCACCGAGGTGGCCGACGTCGTGCGCCACGGCGACGACCGGGTCGACCTGGCCGCCGCGGTCGCCGACCTGCACGGGCGCGGGCTCCGGCAACTGCTGAGCGAGGGCGGCCCGCAGCTGTTCGGGTCACTCACCGCAGCGGGGCTGGTCGACGAGCTGTGCCTCACCCTGTCGCCACTGCTGGCCGGTCCGGGCCCCGATCGGATCATCGCCGGCCCACCGCTGGCAACCCCCGAGCGCCTCACGCTGCGTCACGTCCTGCTCGCGGAAGGACAGCTGATGCTGCGGTACTCGCGATAGGCCGCGATCCACACCCTGTCCACAACGCCGCCCACAGCCCTGTGGAAAACCCACCCCAACCCTGTGGACAACAGCGTGCTGCATCCGGTTTTGTCCGCATTTTGAATCATGAAACCGTTCACCGTTGGCGTGGTGGCTTCGACCCGCTGGCGGTCTTGAGGCACGATGCACAGGCGAACACATGTACTGGGGGTCCACGATGGAGGACGAGACAGCCACCGATGCGGACGGGCCCGTCGTCGGCCGGGTGCTCGGTACCGCCGACGCGACCCCGCTGACGTTCTGGGTGGCCGTCGAGGACGGCGCCTACCTGCAACTCGATGACGTCGTCGTCACGGATCGTGAGCTTCCCGGGCACGACCCGGTGAAGATCGCCGGCGTCGTGACCGCCGTCCGCGCGCGGCACGAGGGCGTCGTGTTCGACTCCGACGTGTTCCTCGTCGCCGACGGCACGCTCCCGGCGACGATCCAGGAGGCCGCCGAGATCACCACCACCCGGGTCGACCCGGAGGTCTACGTGCCGCCGACGCCGGGCGCGCTGGTCCACCGGGCGCGGGGCGAGGCACGGGCCGGCGCCCTGTACTTCGACCGCATGGACCGCACCGTCCCGATGGGCTTCGGCCGCGACGGCGCGCCCATGTTCCTCAACGCCGACTTCCTCGACGGCACCCGGGGCGCACACGTGTCGATCTCCGGCATCTCCGGCGTGGCGACGAAAACCAGCTTCGCGACGTTCCTGCTCTACTCGGTCTTCCGCTCGGGCGTGCTCGGCGGCGCCGGCGAGACCGCCAACACCCGCGCGCTCATCTTCAACGTCAAGGGCGAGGACCTGCTGTTCCTCGACCACCCGAACAGCCGCCTCGACCGGGCGACCGAGGACAGCTACGCGCGGCTCGGCCTGATCGCCGGCCCCTTCCCCGACGTGCGGGTCTACGCGCCGCCGCGGGCCGGCGACTCCAGCGGCACGCCCGACGTCAGCAGCCGGCTGTCCGGCGTGGACCCGTTCTACTGGACGCTGGCGGAGTTCTGCACCGACCGGCTGCTGCCGTACGTGTTCGCCGACGCCGACGACGAGCGCCAGCAGTACACGATGGTCGTCCACTCGGTGACCGCTCACCTGGCGCGCACCGCGCAGCCGGCCGAGGGCGGGGTCGCGATCGACGGCACCCGCCTGAACTCCTACGCGGACCTCGTCGACTTCGTCGTCGAGCAGCTCAACGACGACGCCACGCGCGGCCAGTGGGCGGGCAGCGCCGTCGGCCTCGGCACGGTCAACGCCTTCGCCCGGCGGCTCATCGGCAGCAAGAAGGACCTCTCCCGGCTGATCCGCGGCGACCTCGCGGTGCGCAGGCCGCACCAGATCAACACCGCGGAGAGCGCTCAGGTGACCGTGGTCGACCTGCACAACCTGCCGGACCGCGCGCAGCGGTTCGTCGTCGGCGTGACCCTGCGGACCGAGTTCGAGCGCAAGGAGAAGGCCGGCACCGCCAAGCCGCTGCTGTTCGTGGTGCTCGACGAGCTGAACAAGTACGCACCGCGGGAGGGCACCAGCCCGATCAAGGAGGTGCTGCTCGACATCGCCGAGCGCGGCCGCTCCCTCGGCGTGGTGCTCATCGGCGCGCAGCAGACCGCGAGCGAGGTCGAGCGGCGGATCGTGGCCAACTCCGCGATCCGGGTCGTCGGCCGCCTCGACCCCGCCGAGGCCTCCCGCCCGGAGTACGGCTTCCTCCCCCCGGCCCAGCGCCAGCGCGCCCTGCTGGCCAAGCCCGGCACCATGTTCGTCTCGCAGCCGGAGATCCCGGTGCCGCTGTGCATCGAGTTCCCGTTCCCGTCGTGGGCGACCCGCCCCGGCGAGGCGGGTGCGGCGCCGAGCTCGACCCTGCGCTCGATCGTGCAGGCCGGCGACCCGTTCGCGATGGCGGCCCGGGTCGGTGGCGGCGGCATCTCCGACGACGACATCCCGTTCTAGAAAGGGGAGACCGGGTGCGGATCCTGCACACCTCGGACTGGCACGTCGGCAAGGTCCTCAAGGGCCAGTCCCGGGCCGCCGACCACATCTCGGCGCTCAACGCGCTGGTCGAGGTCGCCAAGGCCGAGCAGCCCGACCTGGTGATCGTCGCCGGTGACCTCTACGACACGGCCAGCCCGACCGCCGACTCGACACGGATCGTCACACGCGGGCTGTCGGCGCTGCGCCGCACCGGCGCCGAGGTCGTCGTCATCGGCGGCAACCACGACAACGGCCCGGCCCTCGACGCGCTGCGGCCCTGGGCGGACGCGGCCGGGATCACCGTCCGCGGCGCCGTCGGCCGGCCCGAGGAGCACCTCGTCACCGGGACGACGAAGGGCGGCGAGGAGTGGCGGCTCGTCGCGCTGCCGTTCGTCTCCCAGCGGTACGCGCTGCGGGCCAGCGAGATGTTCGACCTGAGCGCCGCCGAGGCCGTCCAGTCGTACGCGAGCGCCATCGGTCAGCTGATCTCGGTGCTGGCCAAGGGGTTCGGCGACGGCACGGTCAACCTCGTCACCGGCCACCTCACCGTCATCGGCGCGACGATGGGCGGCGGTGAGCGCGAGGCGCACACCATCATGGGCTACGCCGTGCCGGCCGGGGTCTTCCCGTCGTCGGCGCACTACGTCGCGCTCGGGCACCTGCACCGGGCGCAGGCGGTCAACGGCCCCTGCCCGATCCGGTACAGCGGCAGTCCCCTGCCGATCGACTTCGGCGAGGAGGAGAATCTCTCGACCGCCTGCGTCGTCGACGTCACCGCGACGACCGCGGCCCGGGCACGGGAGATCCCCCTGCCGGTCGCGACCCCGCTGCGGACCGTCCGGGGCACGCTCGCCCAGCTGTCCACATTGGACACGGGTGACGCGTGGCTGCGGGTGTACGTGCAGGAGCCGCCGCGGGCGGGCCTGCGCGAAGAGGTCCAGGAGCTGCTGCCGAAGGCACTCGAGGTACGCATCGATCCCAAACTGCTGCCCGACCCGAAGGCCGCGGACAGCTCGTCCGGCGCCCGTGCCGGACGGTCGCCCGGTGAGCTGTTCGCCGACTACCTCGGCCAGCGGGGACACGCCGACGAGGCGACCGTATCCCTGTTCCACCGGCTGCACGACGAGGTGGTGTCCTCATGAGGCCGATCCGCCTGGACCTCGACGGGTTCACCGTCTTCCGGGAACCGACGACCGTCGACTTCACCGACACCGACTTCTTCGCCCTCGTCGGGCCGACCGGCTCGGGCAAGTCGACCGTCCTCGACGCGATCTGCTTCGCGCTCTACGGCACCGTCCCGCGCTGGGGCGACCGGCGGGCCATCGCCAACGCGCTCGCCCCGTCGGCCGTTGAGGCCAAGGTCCGGCTGGTCTTCGAGTCGGCCGGGGTGCGGTACGTGCTGTCCCGGGTCGTCCGCCGGGACAGCAAGGGCGCGGTGACCACCAAGCACGCCGGCCTCGAGGCCCTGGCACCCGGTCTCGACCTGGGCAAGCTGGCCTACGGCCTGACCGCCGACGACGTCGCGGAGGTGCTCGCCGGCACACCGGGCGAGGTCGACGAGGCGATCCAGGCCGTCGTCGGGCTCCCCTACGAGCAGTTCACCAAGTGCGTCGTGCTGCCGCAGGGCGAGTTCGCGGCGTTCCTGCACGCCAAGCCGGCCGAACGGCAGAAGATCCTGGTCAACCTGCTCGGCCTGGACGTGTACGGGCACATCCGCGAGAAGGCCGCCACGCTCGGCACCACCGCCGACGCGAAGCTGAAGGTGCTCGACCAGCAGCTCACCGCGCTGTCCGACGTCGACGACGCGGCCCTGGTCGCGGCGCAGGGCCGGGTCGAGACGCTGCGGGCGCTCGTCGAGCGGGTCGAGCGCATCGCGCCGCAGCTCACCGACTCGGGCCGGCTCGCGGCGCAGGCGGCGGAGGCGCTCGCCGCGCTCGACACCCAGATCGGCCAGCTCACCGCGGTCGCCGTCCCGGCCGAGGCGCCGACGCTGGCCGCGGCCGCCGCGACGGCCCGCGCCGCGGTCGCCGAGGCGCTCGACGGGTCCCGGGCCACCGAGGAGCAGGAGGAGAAGCTGCGCGGCGAACTGCAGGCGGCCGGGGACGCCGCGGCGCTGCGCCGGCTGCTCGACACCCACGGCGAGCGCGCGACGCTCGCCGTCGAGGCCGCCTCGGTCCAGGGCGCGGTCGAGCGGGCCGAGCGTGAGCACACCGCCGCGGTCGACGCCCTCGCCGGGGTCAAGGTGCAGGCGGCCGACGCGCTGGCCGCGTTGGAGGCGGCACGGGAGGCTTACCAGACCGCGGTCGCCGTCGACCGGGCGGTCGCGCTCCGGCCGCACCTGCGGGCCGGCGAGGAGTGCCCGGTGTGCACGCAGACCGTGCACGCGGTGCCGGACGTCCCGCACGACTCGGCGGTCGCCGCGGCCGAGGCCGCCGGGAAGACGGCCCGCAAGCGCAGCGAGGCCGCCGACAAGATCGTCGCCGAGCACGACCGCACGGTCCGCGAGCTCGACCGGGCGCTCGCGACCGCCAAGGCCCACGCCCAGCAGGTCGACGCGCGGCTCGCCGCGCTGGACAAGGCGCTCGACGGGGCGCCGGCCCCCGAGGCGCTGCGGCGCGACCTCGACGCGATCGCGAAGCTCGGCAGGGCACTGGAGAAGGCCGGCGCGGAGGTCCGCAAGGCGCGCGAGGCGCACCGCAAGGCGTCCACGACCGCCGACCGGGCCGAGGAGCGGCTGCGCGCCGCCTGGCGCTCGTTCGACAGCGCCCGGGACGCGCTCGCGGCGTACGCGCCGCCGCCCGCGAACCGCGAGGACCTCGCCGACGCCTGGGCCACGCTGACCGCCTGGGCGACCGGCGAGGCGGGCCGCCGCCGGGCCGGCCGGCAGGCCGCCGTCGACGAGCTGAAGTCGGCCGAGCACCGGGTGGGCGACGTCCGGCAGGAACTGCTGACCGTGTTCGCCGACGCCGGGCTGCCCGCGCCGGGCGGGGAGCCGGCGCGGGAGGCGGCCGTCGCGCTGGAGCGGGCCGACGCGGCGCTGCGGCGGATCGAGGAGCGGCGCGCCGACGCGGAGCGGATCCGCGGGCAGCGCGACGAGGTCGCCAAGGAGAGCCAGGTCGCCAAGGCGCTCGCCCAGCACCTGCGGGCCGACCGGTTCGAGCGCTGGCTGCTCGCCGAGGCCCTGGACACGCTCGTCGACGGCGCCTCGCGGACCCTGCGGGAGCTCTCCAACGGTCAGTACGACCTGGGCCACGAGAAGGGTGAGTTCTTCGTCGTCGACCACCACGACGCCGGGCTGCGCCGGGCGGTGCGGACGCTGTCGGGCGGCGAGACGTTCCAGGCGTCGCTCGCGCTCGCACTGGCGCTCTCCGACCAGCTGGCCGGCATGTCGGCGTCCGGGGCGAGCCTCGAGTCGATCGTCCTCGACGAGGGCTTCGGCACGCTCGACGCGACCACGCTCGACACCGTCGCGGCGACGTTGGAGAACCTGGCCGCGCGCGGTGACCGGATGGTCGGCGTGGTGACCCACGTCGGGGCGCTGGCCGAACGGATCCCGGTGCGGTTCGAGGTCCGGCGGGACGCCCGTACAGCCCACATCGAGAGGGTCGGCCTGTGAAGCTCCACGTCGACGCCTGGGACCCCGCCTACGGCAGCGCGTTCGACGCCGCCGAAGGGCCCGGGGGCCCGCAGGCGCAGAGCAGCGCGCAGATCCAGGCCGACGTCGAGCTGCCCGCCGCCGCGTGGCGCCCGATCGAGCCGACACCGGGCCTGCGGCCACCCGGCACCGTGCTCATCGTCGACGGCGTGCAGCGGGTCGACGCCCGGGTCTGGGTCACCGACGACGAGGGCACCACGCATCCGGGCGTCGCGGCGTCGTACGCGGCCGGGGTCGTCCGCTGCGACCTCGACCGGGGAGTCGCGCAGGTCGCCACCACACGGATCGAGCGCGGGCTGTTCACGCCGCTCGACCCGCTGCCGCCGATCGTGGCGGGCACCATCCGCTACCCGGCGCGGCGGGTGTCCCGGGGTGAGCCGAAGGACCTGGCGCTGGGCGTACAACGGCACATGCGTGCGCTCGAGGTCGGTGTGTCGAACGAGGAGCGGACCGACGGCGACCTGCTGATCGTCGACGGGCCCCTGCAGGAGCGCGCGCACCTGCCGCGGGCGCTGGGCTACATCAAGACGCACCAGAAGGAGTACCTCCCGGCCGACCTGACGGCGGTCGTGACCACGCTGCGCGCGGGGCAGCGCTCGCCGGTGTTCCTGCTGGGCACGTCGTGGCACAGGTTCGCGTGGTACCTGCGGCTGCCCGGGCCGGCCGGGTCGCCGTGGACCGGGCTCGTGCGGGCGGAGTGCGCGGCGGACCTGGCGCCGGCCGACGCCGTCGCCCTGGCCGACCTGTCGGCGGTGACGCTCCCCCGGTTCGCCTCGACGGCGTACAAGGACCCGAGGGCGCCGCAGAATCTCATCCCGATCGCGGGTCTGGAGCGTAAACTTCGCACCATGCTCGGCGACGCCCGGCTGCTGCACCGTGCCCTGTCCCGGGCGGCGGCGTGAGGTTCGCGGCCCCGGCGCGGTATGACTTCGCGGGCACCCTGCACGGCCTGGCGGTCATCCACGGTGACCCCACACTCTCGGTCGGTTCCCGCGAGGCCTGGTTCGCCACGCGCACCCCGGACGGGCCGGGCACGCTGCACCTGACGTTCTCCGACGGTTTTGTCCACGCGGAGGCGTTCGGGCCCGGGGCCGACTGGCTCATGGCGCGCGCCGACGCCGTCGCGGGGCTGCGCGACGACCTCACCGGCTTCCCCGAGCTGGCCCGCCGGCACCCGCTCGTCGCGCGGCTCGCCCACGAGCACGCCGGGCTGCGGATGGGCGCGACCGGCCGGATCTTCCACCACCTGGTCCCGGCGATCCTCTACCAGAAGGTCACCGGCATCGAGGCACAGCAGGGGTACCGGAAGGTGCTGCGCCACTTCACGACCGAGCCCGCACCGGGCCCGTTCGCCCGGCTGCGGCTGCCACCGGATCCGGAGGCGGTGGCCGCCACGCCGTACTGGGTGTTCCACCCCTTCGGCATCGAGCAGAAGCGGGCCGAGACGCTGCGCCGGGCCGCGGCGCAGGCCGCCGCGCTGGAGCGCTCCCCCGACGCGACCGCCGCGACCGCGCGGCTGGTCAGCATCCGGGGCATCGGGCCGTGGACGGCCGCCGAGGTGACCCGGGTGGCGTTCGGCGATCCCGACGCGGTGTCGGTCGGCGACTACCACCTCAAGAACGTGGTCGCGTACGCACTCACCGGCGCGGCCCGCGGCACCGACGAGCACATGCTGGAGCTGCTCGCGCCGTACGCCGGGCACCGCGGCCGGGTCTGCACGCTTTTCGCCGCCGCGGGCATCGGCGCACCGCGGTTCGGCCCGCGGATGCCCCTGCGGTCGTTCGCGCGATTCTGAAAGTTGTCGTACCTGTGTGGTTGACTGGTCCTCGTGGAACTGCCCGTCATGCCGCCTGTCGAGCCCATGCTGGCCAAGAGCATCCCGAGCCTGCCCAGCACCTCCGGCACGAGCTATGAGCCGAAGTGGGACGGCTTCCGCTGCATCGTCTTCCGCGACGGCGACGAGGTCGAGCTGGCCAGCCGTGGCGGCAAGACCCTGACGCGATACTTCCCCGAGGTCGTCGACCAGGTCCGTGCCCAGCTGCCCGAGCGCTGCGTGGTCGACGGCGAGATCATCGTGATCCGGCGCGACAGCGGTGCGCCGCGGCTCGACTTCGAGCTGCTCGGCCAGCGGATTCATCCGGCGGCGAGCCGGGTGCGGATGCTCGCGGAGCACACGCCCGCGTCGTTCGTGGCCTTCGACCTGCTGGCGCTCGGCGACGAGTCGCTCATGGAGCAGGGATACGCGAAGCGGCGCGCCGTGCTCGTCGAGGCGCTGGCCGCGGTCCGGCCGCCCGTGCACGTCACGCCGGTGACGACCGACCTCGACACCGCCCGCGACTGGTTCGAGCGCTTCGAGGGCGCCGGGCTCGACGGCGTCATCGCGAAGCCCGCCGACGGGGTCTACGAGCCGGGCAAGCGCACCATGTTCAAGATCAAGCACGCCCGCACCGCCGACGTGGTCGTCGCCGGGTTCCGCTGGCACAAGGACGGGCCGATCGTCGGCTCGCTCCTGCTGGGGCTCTATGACGACGAGGGGCGCCTGCACCACGTCGGCGTCTCCGCCTCGTTCACGCGGGAGCGGCGCGCCGAGCTGGTCGAGGAGCTCGCGCAATACCGGGAGAACATCGTCGACCACCCGTGGAACTGGGCAGGTCAGGAGGCCGGCAGCGCCGCCGCGAGCATCGACTCGGTGCCGGCCGGCGACGCGGCGACGCGGCTGCCCGGCGGGGTGAGCCGCTGGACCGGCAAGAAGGACCTGTCGTTCGTTCCGCTGCGGCCCGAGCTGGTGGTCGAGGTGGGTTACGACGCGATGGAGGGCGACCGGTTCCGCCACACCGCGCAGTTCAAGCGCCGGCGGCCCGACCGGGAACCGCGCTCCTGCACCTATGAGCAGCTCGACCGCCCGGTGCGGTTCGACGTCGAGAGCGTGCTGGCAGGGCGTCCTTGATCCCGTCGCGGTTCGCTCGCCTGATCCCGCTCCTGGTCGTGGTGGTTCTGCTGGGCGGCTGCGTCACGCCCGACGCGAGGTGGACCGTCCCGACGGCCGGCCGGCCGCTGGGCAGCCCCTCGGCGCGCCCGTCGGCGTCCAGTTCGGGCGTGCCGATCGCGCCGGCCGACTGGCAGCCGTGCCCCGACGCCTACAAGGCGATCTTCCCCAAGCCACCGCAAAACGTGTCGTTCTCCTGCGCGACCGTGAAGGTGCCGCAGGACTGGAACAACCCGAAGGGCTCCGGCACGTTCGACATCGCGCTGGTCCGCGGCCGCTCGACCACGCAGCGGGACCGGGTCGGCTCGCTGTTCATCAACCCGGGCGGCCCCGGCGCGTCCGGCTTCGAATACGCGGTCTACCGGTCCGTCTACCTGCCGGCCGAGGTGGTGCGGCGCTTCGACGTCATCGGCTTCGACCCGCGCGGCATCGGCCGGTCGTCGCCGGTGAAGTGCTTCTCCGACGCCGACCTCGACGCCAACTTCGGCATCGACCCCGATCCGGTCAGCGACGCCCAGTTCCAGCAGAGTGTCGCGCTGGCCCGGCGGCTCGCACAGAGCTGCGGCGACAAATACGGTGACACGCTGCGCTACTTCTCCACCGAGCAGACCGTCCGCGACATGGACGCGCTGCGCGCGGCCGTCGGCGAGGAGAAGCTGACCTACCTCGGCTACAGCTACGGCACCCTGCTCGGCGCGGTTTATGCGCAGCTGTTCCCGAAGAACGTGCGGGCCCTGGTCCTCGACGGCGCGGTCGACCCGACGCTGTCGACGCAGGACTCGGCGGAGAAGCAGGCGGCCGGCTTCGAGCTGGCGTTCACCAACTTCACCAACTGGTGCCGGGACAACGCGTCCTCGTGCCCGATCGGGCCGGACGCCCGCGCGGTGGTCACCAAGGCGATCGCCGACGCGCGGGCGGCGCCGGTGAAGGGCCAGGGCGGGCGCACGGCGACGGCCGGCTGGGTGTTCACGGCGGTGGTGTCCTCGCTCTACAGCGAGTCGAGCTGGCGCACGCTCGCGCAGGCGATGCAGGACCTGCAATCGGGCAAGCCGGACAAGATGTTCGCCCTCGCCGACTCCTATGCGGATCGGGATCCCAGCGGAAAGTACAACAACATGTTCGACGCCAACGCGGCGGTCGGCTGCACGGACAGCGACGACACCCCGACCCTCGAGCAGGCGCGGGCCTTGCAGGCACAGTGGCGGCAGAAGTACCCGTTGTTCGGCGGTTCGCTGGCCCTCAACCTGATCTGCGCGCAATGGCCGGGCAAGCGCGACCCGTATCCGACCGGCGCCGCCACCGGCTCCGCCCCGATCGTCGTCATCGGCACGCTGGGCGACCCCGCCACGCCGTATGAGCAGGCGCCCGCCCTGGCCAAGATGCTCGGCGTCGGCACGCTGGTCACCTGGAAGGGCGAGGGCCACACGGCCTACCCCAAGACCGGCTGCATCATCGACGCCGTCAACCGCTACTTGATCGACCTCCGCGTCCCGCCAGCCAACCTGACCTGCGACAAGTAGCCCTCCGCCTGTTGCGCAATTCGGATCCCTCGCGCGTCAACCCCGACAACCGCGCTGATCTTGGAGTTGTGGTGCTTGACAAACCCGGACAAATTCGGAGGTTCATGGCGCCACAACTCCAAGATCGGCGCGTAGTTGGGCCGCCAACACTGTCCCAGCGAATTACGCAACAGGCTCCCTGGCGACCGGAAGTGTCCCTCGATCATGAGTCGGGCGTCACGAGGGGTCGGGAGCTGGGCGTCGCGCGCGGCTGGGCTGGACGCGCATCGGTTCGCCCTCCATCTTCGGGTACTCCGGAGGGTAGGGTTTGTCGCCCTCGCCGTTGGCGGCGTCGCGCTCGGCCCATTCCAGCAACGGTGTGATGTCGTGCGCCACGTCGTTGATGCCGGCGTGAGGGTCGCCGAGTTTGGCGATCCGCTCGGGGACCGTGCGCAGGTCGAAGTCGTCGGGCTCGACGTCGGAGAGCTCATCCCACCGTAGCGGGGTCGAGGCCGTCGCCCTCGCGTTGGCGCGCAGCGAATAGGCGCAGGCGATCGTCCTGTCCCGCGCCATCTGGTTGTAGTCGATGAACACCCGCTCGCCGCGCTCCTCCTTCCACCAGCTTGTCGTCGCCAGGTCCGGGCGGCGGCGTTCGACCTCGCGGGCGAGTGCGATGAGCGCGCGCCGCGCCTCGACGAAGGTCCATTGTGGACGGATCCGCAGGTAGACGTGGATGCCCCGGCCGCCCGAAGTCTTCGGCCAGCCGACGAACCCCAGCTCGTCGAGCACCGCCTTCAGCTCACCGGCCACGACAGCCGCGTCGGCGAAGTCGGTGCCCGGCTGCGGATCGAGATCGATGCGCAGCTCGTCGGGGTGGTCGACGGCACTCCCGCGCACCGGCCACGGGTGAAAGACGATCGTGCCCATCTGCGCGGCCCACGCCACGTGGGCGAGGTCGGCGGGGCACAGCTCGTCGGCCTTGCGGCCGCTCGGAAACGTGATCTGCGCCGTCTCGATCCAGCCCGGCACGCCCCGGGTCGGCACCCGCTTCTGGAAGAACATCTCCCCGCCGACGCCTTCCGGGAACCGCTGCAGCGTCGTGGGCCGGTTGCCGAGGGCGCGCATGATGCCGTCGCTGACGGCGAGGTAGTACTCGAAGACGTCGCGCTTCGTGAAGCCACGCTCAGGGAAGTACACCTTGTCGGGGCTGGTCAGCCGGACCGGCCGCCCCGCCACTTCGATCTCCAGCGCATTGGCCATGTCATGGACCATAACCCGCGCGGCCCCGCCGGGGAGGCCGTCAGCCCCGGCGGCTCGGCTGCGGACTGGGCCGACGGCGGTGGGCGGTCAGGGATCGGTGCCGGGCGGCACCGGTTTTCGGCCCACGATCCCGCGGCGACGGCACCTGCGTCGGCTCGGACTCCTCGCCCCGGTCACCGAGGCGGGTGAGACACAGGACGCCGGCGCCCCCGATGATGAACGCGAACCCGATCGTGGTCATGAGCGGGGACGACATCCCGGTGACCGGGAGTTCGCCGGCCACGACGCCGGTGTCGGCCGCCCCCGCGACGCCGGTCGCGTTGCCGGAGGTGCCGCCGGTGCCGGAGCCGCCCGGCACACCGGCCGCCCCGCCGCTGTTGCCCTGCCCGGCACCGCCACCGGGGACACTCCCACCGGGGGTGCCGTTGCCGGTACCACCGCCCGGGATGCCACCGCCGGGAGTGCCGGTACCACCGCCCGGGATGCCGCCGCCGGGAGTGCCGGCACCACCGCCCGGCGTGCCGTTGCCGGTGCCGCCGCCGGGAACACCGTTGCCGCTGCCACCCGGGCCGCCACCACCGGGGAAACCGCTGCCGGAACCGCCCGGCCCGCCGTAACCGCCGTTGCCATGACCGCCGGAGCCGTGCCCGCCGGAGCCGTAACCGCCGGAGCCCTGACCACCGGAGCCACCGGTTCCGTGAGCGCTCCCGTAGGAGCTGTCGGGGTTCCAGTCGCCCCAGGTCCGGGTGGCCGGGCCGGCGTCGCCGTAGCCTGCCGCGCCGGGATACGACGTCTCCGAGCACAGTTCCAACGCGCTGGGCAGCAGCCCGCTACAGTCGCCGGCCCGGTGCTCCTGCGGCGACGGTGCCGCATGGGCAGCCGCCGCCAGCGGGGTGATGCCCGCGGCGCCCACCGCGCCCACCGCAACAGCCTTGTAGAGCAGCCTCATCGTTGTCGTACCCCGATCATCACCCGGTGTGTCAGCAGAGCCGTTGTGCGAAGAAAGTCCGAATAGCGGCTTTCCAGCAGCTCAACGAGCCGGCACCCGGGAACGACGCGCCGAAGCCCGGCGAAATCCTGGAGCGGGCAGTCCTGACCGGCGTTCGAAAGCCGTAATGGTCGCCGCACAGGGCCGGGCTTACCGTTGAGGCATGACCGAGCCACTTGTCAGCCTGCCCACGACCGACGAGGAATGGCGGGCGCGGCTGTCCCCGGACGAGTTCCGGGTGCTGCGCCGCGCCGGCACCGAGGCGCCGTGGAGCGGCGAATACGTCGACACCAAGACCGAGGGCATCTATCGCTGCCGGGCGTGCGGCGAGCAACTGTTCGAGAGTGACACCAAGTTCGACTCGCACTGCGGCTGGCCGTCGTTCGACGACGCCATCCCGGGCACCGTCAAGGAGATCGAGGACCGCTCGCACGGCATGGTCCGCACCGAGATCCGCTGCGCCCGCTGCGACTCGCACCTCGGGCACGTGTTCCGCGGCGAGCGGATGACCGCCAAGAACACCCGCCACTGCGTCAACTCCCTGTCGATCCGACTCGACCCGAAGCCGTAGGCAGCACCGAACGGCACATGGCCCCGAAGGCGACCATGTGCCGTTCTGCTCAGGCGCGGGTCCGCGCGCGGAACAGCACCGCCGACGCGACGATCGACACCAGCAGGATGCCGGCACACCACGCCGCCGCCCGCCACGGCGCGTCACCCACCGGCTGGTCGAGCAGGAGACCGCGGAGACTTTCGGTGATGGGCGTGACCGGCTGGTTGCTCGCGAAGCCGCGCAGCCAGGAGGGCATCGTGCCGATCGGCACGAAGGCGCTGCTGGCATACGGCAGGAAGGTGATGAAGAAGGTGTAGCCGCTCGCCGCCTCCGGCGAGCGGGCCAGCATGCCCAGCGCCGCGGCGAACCACGAGACCGCGGCGATGACCAGCAGAAGGATCCCGGCGGCGGCGAGCCACTGCCCCGCGTCGGCCTGCGGGCGGAACCCGAGCAGGAACGCGACGCCGAAGACCAGCACGCTCGACAGCACGTTGCGTGCCACGCTCGCGGTCACGTGCCCGGCCAGGATGGCCGCGCCGCCGACGTCGAGCGACCGCAGGCGGTCGACGATGCCGCCGGCCAGGTCGTTGGCGACGGAGACCGCAGTCATGGACGAGCCGAACGACACGCAGAGCAGCATGATGCCGGGCACGACGTAGGTGACGTATTCCGTGCCGGTCTGGATGGCGCCGCCGAAGAGGTAGACGAAGACCACCATCAGCATCACCGGCAGCGCCAGGGCGAGGATCAGGCCGTCGACGTTGCGCCGGCTGAGCCGCAGCGAGCGGCCACCCATCGTCAGCCATTGCGCGGCAGCGGTTGCGCTAGACACGGGTGGGCTCCTTCGCGGTGCCGGTGAGGGACAGGAAGACGTCGTCGAGCGTCGCGCTGTGCAGCGAGAATCGGCGGACCGCCGAATGGTGCGGGTCGATCTCGTCGAGCACGGCACGGACGTGCGCGGCACTGCCGTCGGTGGTGACGCCGACGGTGAGCCGGTCGGGGTCGCTCTGCACCACCCGGGCGCCGAGGTGCTCGACCACGGCCCGCCAGGTGGTGAGGTCGTCGAGGTCCAGGTCGAGCCGCTGGTCGCCGAAGCGGCGCTTGAGCTCGGCCGGGCTGCCCTCGGCGACCACGCGGCCGTGGTCGACCACGGCGATGCGGTCGGCGAGCAGGTCTGCCTCTTCGAGGTACTGCGTGGTGAGAAATACGGTGACTCCGGAGTCCACGAGTCCGGCGATAACCTCCCACATCGCCTGCCGGCTGGGTAGGTCGAGCCCGGTCGTGGGCTCGTCCAGGAAGATCACCGCGGGCTGCGCGACCAGGCCGGCGGCGAGGTCGAGGCGGCGCCGCATGCCGCCGGAGTAGGTGCCGGCCGCCCGGCTCGCCGCGGCGGTCAGGTCGAACCGTTCGAGCAGCTCCGCCGCGCGGCGGCGGGCGTCGGCCCGGGACAGGCCGCTCAGCCGGCCCATCATCCGCAGGTTCTCGGCGCCGGTCTGGAGGTCATCGACCGCTGCGTATTGCCCCGTGAGGCTGATGCGCGATCGGACGAGACGACGCTGTTCCACCACGTCGTGACCCGCGACCCGGGCGCGGCCCGCGTCGGGGCGCAGGAGCGTCGCCAGGATGCGCACCGTGGTGGTCTTGCCCGCGCCATTGGGCCCGAGCAGCGAAAACACCGTGCCGGGGGCGACCCGTAGGTCGACACCGGTAAGGACCTTGACCGTCCCGTAGGACTTCGCGAGGCCGGTGGCCTCGATCGCGAGGTCTGCCATGACCCATCCCCCTGGATCGTTAACTGCGTATGACATACGCGCTTCTGCGTAAGTTATACGCAGAAGTAGGATCCGAAGTCAATGGCGAAAAGAGCGGACGTGCACGAAGAGACCTCGCAAGAGACAGGGCAGGACACCGACCAGGTCCTCGATCGCCTCCCGGCGAGCCTGGCCGCGGCGTGGGGGCTGCGCGCCCGGCCCGGCAAGGGGCCCAAGCCGGGCCTCACCCTGGAGCGGATCGTGGCCGCGGGCGTCAAGATCGCGGAGACCGAGGGTCTCGGCGCGGTCTCGATGGGACGGGTCGCGACGGAGCTCGGCGCCGCGACCATGTCGCTGTACCGCTACGTGACCGCCAAGGGCGAGTTGCTCGACCTGATGGTCGACGCGGCGGCCGGTCAGCCGCCGGCGGCCGAGCCGGGCGAGGACTGGCGCAGCGGACTCCACCGGTTCGCCCACGCCCACCTCGCGCTGCTGCGCCGTCATCCGTGGGTCATGCGCGTGGCGATCGGCGGCCCGCCGGTGACCCCCAACCAGATCGCCTGGATGGATCGCGGCCTGAGCATCCTTCGCGGCACGGGACTCCGCGAATACGAGAAGTTGTCCACGATTCTGACGCTCATCGGCCTGGTGCGGCACTGGGCGCAGATCACCGCCGACATGTCCGCGGCGGCGCAGGCAGCCGGCGAGACGTCGGACGAGGCGATGCTGGGCTACGGACAGCTGCTCACGCGACTCGTCGACCCGCGGCGCTTTCCGGCCGTCGGCGACCTCATCGCCTCCGGCATCCTCGACCTGCCGGCGGGGGATCCGGACGAGGACTTCGAATTCGGGCTCGAGCGATTGATGGACGGCATCGCCGTGCTCATCCGCCGGCGCGACGAGGGCGGCGAGTGTGCCGACGAAGCGCAGCCTGACCCCACCGTCACACGTTGAGAAGGTACGACGGTCATTTTCGAGGAACGGGCGGATCGCGTGACAGCAACGGTGGAAATGCCCACGCCGAAGGCCATCACCGCGGCACCGGCCAACCGCCGGCTGCTCGCCTGGGCGCCCCCGGCCGCCGTCGCGGTGATCATCACCGCCGGTCTCGCCTACTACGGCGTGCTGCTGCCCACCATCGCGATCTTCGCGGTGTACCTCGCCCTCGGCGTCATCCTTCCGGGCACGCTCATCTGGCGGGGCATCCGCGGCCGGTCGGGGTGGTTCGTGGAGGACGTGGCCGCCGGTCTCGCGGTCGGTTATTCGTGTGAAGTTCTCGTCTACATCGTGTGCCGCTGGCTCGGCCTCCCGCTCCTCACCGTGGCGTGGGCCGTCGCGACCGTCGCCGCCTTCGCGGCGGTGCCGAGGCTGCGCCGGCACTGGCGCGGCAGCGATCGGCCGGAGGACCGCACCCCGTTCTGGTGGTCGCTGATCCTCTCGGCGGCGGCCGTGATCCTCTTCTACTGGAGCTGCGTCCGGTTCTTCCGCACCCACGACCTGGTCGAGCCGGGCTCGCGCGCCCCGGATGCCGACTCACCGTTCCACCTCGCCCTGCTCGGCGAGGCGAAGCACCACATGCCGCTGATGTCACCCTGGCTGCCGGACCAGCCGGTGCTGTACCACTGGTTCGTCTACGCCGAGATGGCCGCCACCTCGTGGATCACCGGCATCGAGCCGCATACGCTGCTCATCCGTCTCTCACCGCTGCCGATGATCATCGGCTTCCTGGTGCTCGTCGGCGTGCTCGGCAGGCGGCTCACCGGCAAGTACTGGGCGGGCGCCGCGGCCGCGGTGATCACGTTCTTCGCACTGACGCCCGCGCCGTACCGGTGGCGGCTGAACGGCTGGTTCTCCACCTTCGCCACCAACGCCTACGAGGACGGCTCGTCGCTGCGGGCCCAGTTGTGGACCAGCCCCACCCAGACCTTCGGCGCCGTCCTCTTCGCCGCCCTGGCGCTCGTGCTGGTCGAGGCGCTGGCCGAGAGCACCCGCCTGCGCTGGGCACTCGTCGTGCTGCTGACCGCGGCGGTCACCGGCGCCAAGGCGACCTTCCTGCCGATGCTGCTCGCCGGCCTGCTGCTCGTCGTCGTGACCCGGGTCCTGACCCGCCGGCGTGTCCACCGGGGCGCGCTGTTCGCCGCCGGCCTGACCTTCGTCGCGCTGCTCTTCGCGCAGTTCGTGCTGTTCGGCGGCGCCGCGCAGGGCATGGCGATCGACCCGCTGCACTTCGCGCAGATCTCCGGCGCGCCGTTTTCGACCGGCTTCGCCCAGCCCGACCCCTCCCCCGCACTGTGGCGGCTCGTCTTCGTCACGCTGATCACGCTGCTCTGCTGGGCCTTCATCTGGCCCGGGCTGCTCGGCCTCGCGCGACTCGTCAAGGGCCGCCGGCCCGATCTGCGGATCGCCGCCGATCCGGTCATCCTCATGCTCGGCATCGGCCTTTCCGGCGTCGGCGCGCTGATGATCTTCGGACACGACGGCGGCGCCGAGGGCTGGTTCATGGTCTCCGGCCGCCCGTATCTCTCCCTCGCGGCGGCGGTCGGCCTCGCTCTCGTCATGCCGCCCGGCCTGCCCCGGCGCCGCACGCTGATCGCGGTCTACGGTGCCGTGGCCACCGGGGCGCTCATCATGATCGGCGTGCGCGGACTGGGCTCGCAGCGCACCCCCAGGATCACGGTCACCGGCGGCTACGTGGCCACCGCCTGGCAGCTCGTCTGGCCGTACCTGCTGATCACCGCCCTGGTGGGCGTCGTGGTGTTCGTCATTCACCGCTCCCGCCGCCTTCCCGCGAAGCAGACGCTCGTCGCGGCGGTGCTCACCGGCGTCTGCCTGGTCGGCACCGCCGTCCACCTCTACCTGACCAGCCGCGAGGCCTCGACGACCGGCTTCCGCGGTGTCACGCTGTCCGACCGGTACATCACCCCGGGCAGCGAGAAGGCCGGGCGCTGGCTGCGCGACCACTCCGACCCGGACGACATGGTCGCCACCAACGCGCACTGCCTGATCGGCAAGGACCGCCCGGAGGGCTGCGACAACCGGCACTTCTCCCTGTCCGCCTACACCGAGCGCCGGTTCCTGGTCGAAAGCTGGGGCTTCACCAACCGCACGCACGAAATGGCGGCGGAGACGAAACTCAACGCCGTCTACGTCCCGTTCTGGGACGAGCAGAAGCTGGCCGACAACGACGCGGCGTTCCACGATCCGTCGGCCGCCACGATCGGCAAGCTGCACGACGTGTACAAGGTCCGGTGGCTGATGGTGGACGAAACCTACGAGACGCCGAACCCCGGCCTGGCCGATGTTGCGAAGTTCCGATTCCGGGCGGGCGGGATCGCCGTCTACGAGATCGAGCGCTGAGGATGATGAACAACACTGTCACCGACACGCCCCTGATCGCCCCGTCCGCGGCGGCCCGGCACGCCCGGCTCGCCGAGGTGCTGGCCTGCCCTGCCTGTCACGCGCCGCTGCGCGGCACCGTCGCCTGCGGCGGCTGCGGCACCACCGGCCGGCGCGAGGGCACCCGGTTCAGGTTCGGCGGCTTCGAGTCGGAGGAACTCGAGGCCGACGCGCTGAACCGGGTCAAGGAGTTCGTCAAGACCCGCTTCCACAAGGTCTACCCGACGGCCATCAAGGTCCTCTCGCCGGTCATGGACCGCCCCGGTGCGATCGCCGGCTTCCTGAAGAGCTTCGACCTCGACCGCGACCTGGTCGCCGACTTCGGATGCGGCACGCACCGCCGGGACGAGCGCGTCATCTGCATGGACGGCGGTTCCTACGGCAACGTCGACATCGTCACCGACCTGCGCCGGCTGCCGCTGGCCGACAACAGCCTCGCGGGCGGGGTGAGCATCGCGGTCCTGGAGCACGTGCCGGACCCGGCCAACCACGTCGCCGAGATGCACCGGGTGCTGCGGCCGGGCGGCCGGATGCTGGTGTTCGTGCCGTTCATGCAGCCGTTCCACGCCTCGCCCTACGATTTCCAGCGCTACACCGAGGTGGGGCTCAGGGAGCAGTTCCCGCAGTTCGAGGTGCTCGACGTCAAGGTCGGCGCCGGCCCGACCTCGGGCATGATCTGGGTGTTTCAGGAGTGGCTGGCGATGCTGCTGTCGTTCGGCAGCACCAGGCTCTACCACGCGATCCTGCCCCTGACCTGGATCCTCTCCCCGCTGAAGGTGCTCGATCTGCTGATGGCGCACCATCCGATGGCATCGCAGGTCGCCAGCGGCTTCGTCGTCGAGGTGCGTAAACCCGCATAGGCGGCCACCCGCGTAGGCTCCCGGGTATGGATCTTCGTGAGGAACGGCTTTTCGGCGGGACGGCGGTCGCACCGGGCGACCTTGCGGGCAACCCCTTCCGGGTGGACCGCGACCGGATCGTCGCGTCGCCGTTCTTCGCCCGCCTGGGCGGCGTCACGCAGGTGATCAGCCCCGGCGGCTCGGGGCTGCTGGTGCACAACCGGCTCACGCACAGCCTGAAGGTCGCGAGCGTGGCCAGGGGCATCGTGGAGCGGTTGTCGGGCGACCGTGAACTGCTCGACAAGCTGGGCGGCTGCGACCCCGACGTCGTGGAGGCCGCGGCGCTCGCCCACGACCTCGGGCACCCGCCCTTCGGGCACCTCGGCGAGCGGGTCCTGGACCGCGTCGCCCGGGAGCGCCTCGGGCTGCCCGACGGTTTCGAGGGCAACGCACAGTCGTACCGCATCGTGACCGGCACCCGGATGGACGGCAAGACGATCGGGCTCGACCTCACGGCGGCGGTGCGGGCGGCCCTGCTGAAATACCCGTGGACGCGGCGCACGTATCCCGACCCGCACCCGCGGCACCTCACCCCGACGCCCCGCGGCGCCGGCGGCGACCCGATGGACGGCTCGGCGAAGTTCGGCGCCTACGTGACGGAGCTGGCCGACCTGCGGCAGGCCCGGGCGCCGTTCGCCGGACGGCTCGCCGACTGGCAGCAAACGGCCGAGGCGTCGGTCATGGACACCGCCGACGACATCGCCTACGCGATCCACGACCTCGAGGACTTCCACCGGGTCGGCGTGCTCCAGCAGGGGCCGGTGTCGACCGAGCTCAACGCCTGGCGGCGCGACGCGGCCACGCTGCGCGGGATGAGTGTGGAGGCGCTGCGGGCGACCAGCCGCCGGCCCGGTCACTCGGTCGAGCTGCTGCGGCGCGACCTGCACCGCAAGGACGACTGGATCTGCGACGACGACGCGTTCGACACCGCTGTCGAGCACGTCCGGCAGGAGCTGGTCGGCGGCCTGCTCGCCGTACCGTTCGACGGCTCGATCGACGCGGAGGAGACCATCGCCGGGTTCTCCGCCAGGTGGACCCGCCGTCTGATCGACGCGATCCATGTGCAGCCGGATCCGCCGGTACGGTCCGGGCACGTGCTCCTCGGTGCCGCGCAGTGGCACGAGGTACAGGTGCTGAAGTTCATCCACCACCGCTTCGTCCTGGAGCGGCCCGACCTGGCACTGCACCAGCGCGGGCAGGCGCGCCTGCTGGTGGCACTCGTCGACGCCCTGCACGCCTGGCTGGTCGACCCGGACGAGGAGGCCCGGCTCCCGCGCCGGCTGCACGACCTCGTCGAGCTGGCGCAGTCCGAGGTGGCGGGGCTGACCGGCGAGGACTACGGCCTCGCGCCCGGCACGCGGCTCGACACCGCGGCGATGGCCCGCGGCCGGGCGATCGTCGACTTCGTCGCGGCGCTCACCGACGGGCAGGCGGTGGGGCTGCTCGAGGCGCTCTCAGGGCGGTCCCGGCAGTTGTGGACCGACGCCTTCGTCCTGTGATCAGTATCGTGATCGCATGTTCGAACTCCGCCCCATGACCCCCGCCGAATACGACGCCCGCATCCCCGTCCTCAAACGCGAATACGCCGCCGACGAGGTCAGGGCCGGCCGCAGCACGCCGGAAACGGCACAGGAGCGCACCGATCAGCTCTTCGCACGCCTGCTGCCGGACGGTCTCGCGACCGCAGGACAACTGCTGTTCAGCGGGGTCGCCGACGGTGTCGTGATCGGCTTCATCTGGCTGGCCCTGCCGACGCCGGAGCGGCCGCAGGCCTGGGTGTTCGACATCGAGGTCGACCCGGAGCACCGGCGCAACGGATACGGCCGGGCATTGATGCTGGCCGCTGAGGATCAATTGCGTTCGAGAGGCGTCGAACGGTTGGGGCTCAATGTATTCGGACACAATCCGAATGCCCGGAATCTGTATGAAAGTCTCGGCTTCGAGGTCACATCTCTGCAAATGTCGAAAGAACTCGGATGAACACCCGCAGCATTGGGTTGCAATTGTCACTCCGGTACCATTAAAAAGGTTCGGTGACCACCGAAGGTGATCTTCCAACTACTCCCCGCCGTCGCGTTGGCCGGGCCGCTCTCCCCTGGGCGCCGATCGGCGTGGCCACGGCGGGCGTCGTCACGATCGCGCTGACCGCGACCCTCATCTATCCGCTGACCGTGCCGGCGAGCAATGACGCGGCACCGGTCGCCGCTCCCGAGACACGCCGCTCGGCCGACATGGCGGGCCTGCCCGGGGCGGACAGCCCGTCGCCGTCGGCGTCCGCCTCCCCCTCCGTGTCGTCGCCGGCCCCGGCCGGGGCGACGGCGAAGCCCGTCCAGCGCACCGGGAAACCGGCCGCGGGCAACACCGGCGTCGTCGCCGGCACCCGCCTGACCGTCGTCGGCGGCGACCAGACGTACGCCACCGACGGCCAGGTCGTCGAGAACGCCGAAATCCGCGGGTACGTGCGCATCACCGGCCGGAAGGTGACCATCCGCAACTCGGTGGTCCGCGGCGGCGCGGCACGGTGCGGCGCGGTGATCCAGGTCGAGGCCGGCGGGAGCGCCACCATCGAGGACGTCGAGATCGCGCCCGCGGCCTCCGGCGCCTGCCTCGACGGCGTCTGGGCCACCGCGACCACCCTCAGCCGGGTCAACATCCACGGCACCGTCAACGGCGTCAAGGTGACCGGCGACGACGTGGTCCTGCAGGACTCCTGGGTGCACGACCTCACGCCGTTCCGCACCGGCGCGGCGGGCGGCGGCGGGACCGTCAACGACGCCGTGGAGTCGTTCGGCAAACGCCGGATCACGCTGCGGCACAACGTGCTCTCCCCCGGCGCCGGCGCCAACGCCGCGTTCCAGGTCACGCAGGAGGGCGGCACCGGCGGCGACCTGCGCGTCGAGGGAAACTGGCTCGACGGCGGCAACTGCACGCTGAACTTCGCCCACCGGGGCGGCGCCGCACTGACCGGCATCACCGTCGTGAACAACCGCTTCGGGCGCGACACGAAGTACGTCTGCCCCATCCTCGTCAGCACGCAGACCACGCTGTCGCAGAACTCCGGCAACGTCTGGGACGACACCGGCGCGCCGGTCCCGGCACCGGACCGGCACGACTGAGGAGAATGGGTCTCGTGACCGAACGACTGGTGGTGATCGGCGGGGACGCCGCAGGCATGAGCGCCGCCTCCCAGGCCCGCAGGCGGCGCTCCCCCGACGACCTGAACATTGTCGCGTTCGAGCGGGGCCAGCACGTGTCGTACTCCGCCTGCGGCATCCCGTACCTCGTGGCGGGGGACGTCGACGACGTCGACGACCTCGTCGCCCGGCGGCCGGAGGAGTTCCGCGAGCGGCAGCACATCGACCTGCGGCTGGGCAGCGAGGTCGTGGCGATCGACACCGACCGGCGCGAGGTGACCGTCCGGGACGCCACCCGCGAATACCGTGAACCGTTCGACCAGCTCGTCATCGCCACCGGCGGGGAGCCGATCCGCCCCGACGTGCCGGGTGCTGTGGCCGTCGGCATCCACGGCGTGCAGACGCTCGACGACGGCATCCGCATCCTGGGGTACCTCGACCGGCACACCCCGCGCCGGGCCGTGGTCGTCGGAGCCGGGTACATCGGGCTCGAGATGGCCGAGGCGATGATCCGGCACGGCCTCGAGGTGACCCTCGTCGACGGGGCCGAGCAGCCGATGCGCACGCTGGACCCCGACATGGGCGCCCTCGTCGCCGCGGCCCTGGAGCGGGAAGGCGTGCGGCTGCGGCTCGGCGAGCGGTTGCAAGGCTTCGGCAGCACCGCGGGACGCGTCAGCGCGGTGCACACGTCCGCCGGCGAGATCCCCGCCGACATCGTCATCCTCGGCCTCGGCACCCGGCCGAACAGCCGGCTGGCCGCGGCGGCGGACATCAAGGTCGGCGAGACCGGCGGCATCCGCGTGGACCGGCGCATGCGCACCTCGGCCGACGGGGTCTGGGCCGCCGGCGACTGCGTGGAGAACCTGCACCTGGTGTCGCAGCGGCCGGTGGCCGTCGCGCTCGGTACGCACGCCAACAAACAGGGACGCGCGGCCGGCATCAACATCGGCGGCGGCTACGCCACGTTCCCCGGCGTCGTGGGCACCGCGGTGTCGAAGCTCTGCGCCAACGAGGTGGCCCGCACCGGCCTGAGCACCGCCGAGGCGGAGGCCGCGGGCTTCCGGACGTTCAGCGTGGTGACGGAGTCGACGACCCGGGCCGGCTACTTCCCGGACGCGAAGAAGATCACGACGAAGATCATCGCGGAGTGTACGACCGGACGCTTCCTCGGCGGCCAGATCGTCGGCCAGGAGGGCGCCGCCAAGCGGATCGACGCCCTCGCGGTCGCACTGTGGCACGGCATGACGGTCGAGGAGATGACCTCGCTCGACCTGTCCTACGCCCCGCCGTTCGCGCCGGTCTGGGACCCGATCCTCATCGCCGCCCGCAAGGCCGCCGAGCACCTGGCGGGCTCATAGGATGGTGCCGTGCTGGCAACGTTCTCCGACCTGGACGCCCCGACCCTCTACCGCCTGCTGAAACTGCGCTGCGACGTGTTCGTGGTGGAGCAGCAGTGCGCCTACCCGGAACTGGACGGCAGGGACACCGAGCCCGGCACCGTCCACCTCTGGCTGGACGACGAGCACGGCGAGCCGGCGGCCTACCTGCGGGTGCTCACCGAGCCCGACGGCTCGGCCCGCATCGGCCGCGTGGTGACCGCCAAGTCCGCCCGGGGCCAGGGCCTGGCGGGCCGGCTGCTGCAGGCCGCGCTGGACCACATCGGCCCCGGCCGCGGCACGGTGCTCGACGCCCAGACCGACGCGATGCGCATCTACGAGCGCGTCGGCTTCCAGCCCTCCGGACCGGCCTTCGTCGAGGACGGCATCGAGCACGTCCCGATGCGCAGGCCCGCGTCCTGACCTCAGGGCAGGTTGGCCACCAGGTCGGCGATGTCACGGCGGCGGCCCGTGTAGAACGGGACCTCCTCGCGCACGTGACGGCGGGCGCTCGCCGCGCGCAACTCGCGCATCAGGTCGACGATCCGGTGCAGCTCATCCGCCTCGAACGCCAGCATCCACTCGTAGTCGCCCAGCGCGAAGCTGGCCACCGTGTTGGCGCGCACGTCGGGATAGCCGCGGGCCATCTGGCCGTGCTCGGCGAGCATCGCGCGGCGCTCGTCGTCGGGCAGCAGATACCACTCGTACGACCGCACGAACGGGTAGACGCAGACCCACTCCCTGACGCGCTCGTCGGCCAGGAACGCCGGGATGTGGCTCTTGTTGAACTCCGCCGGGCGGTGCAGGGCCATCTGCGACCAGACCGGCGCGAGCTGCCGGCCGAGGGCGGTGCGGCGCAGCGCCGAATACGCCCCCTGGAGCGCCTCCGCGCTCGGCGCGTGCCACCACACCATGATGTCGGCGTCGGCGCGCAGGCCGGCCACGTCATAGGTGCCGCGCACCACGACGTCCTTCGCGGCCAGGTCGGTGAAGAACGCGGCGACCTCCGCCGCCGTCTCGTCGCGCTTCGCCGGGTCGAGCGGGCCGGTGGCGCGGAAGACGGACCACATCGTGTAGCGAATAGTGTCGTTGATCTCGCGGATGCGTGCGGCGTTGCTGGTCATGCGACTATTCTCCCAATCCCTCGAGCACCGAACCCGCGGCGGCCCACCCGGACTTGACGCAGGCGGGGATGCCCACGCCGTCGTAGGCGGCACCGGCGACGGCGATGGCCGGGTGCGTGCGCAGAGTCGCGCGGAGGTGCTCCACGCGTTCACGATGATGGGGCCGGTACTGCGGGAGCGCCCCGCCCCAGCGGTAGACCCCGCTGTCGACGTGGTCCGGCAGCACGTCGATGCCGAGCAGCACGGCGAGCTCGTGGCGGACCAGCTCGACCAGGTTGACGTCGGTGCGCTGCAACACCTGCTCGTCGCCGTGCCGGCCGACGGAGGCGCGCAGCACGGTGACGCCGGGGCGCTGCAGGTGCGCCCACTTCCGGTCGAAGAAGGTGACGGCCTTGACCGCGTGCCCCTCGGTGGCCGGCACCAGGAAGCCCGACAGGTCCGGCAGCTTGGTCACGGGCAGGGCCAGCGCGACGAGCGCGACGCTCGCGTAGTCCAGCGGCACTCCCGCGACGCCATCCACTGTGGACAACAGTCGCGCGGCGGGGGTCGCCGGCACCGCCAGCACCACCCCGTCGGCGTCCAGCGTGCCCGCGTCGCGGGTCGAGCCGACGGTGAGCCGCCAGCCGGCGCCGTGCCGGTGCAGCGCGCGCACCGGCAGGCCCAGGCGCACGTCGGGCAGGGTGGCGGCGACGGCCTCGACGAGCCGGCTCATGCCGCCCTCGATCGTGCCGAACACCGGCCCGCCGGGCGGGCCCGACCGGGCCGCCACGGCCGCCTGGAGGGCCTCGGTCAGCGTGTGCGACCGCTCGGCGGCATCGGCCAGGGCGGGCAGTGCCATCCGCAGCGACAATGCGTCGGCCCGTCCGGCGTAGACCCCGCCGAGCAGCGGCTCCACGTAATGGTCGACGACCGCGTCACCGCGGCGCGGCCGGACAAGCTCGCCGACGGTGACGTCGCCGCCGGGCGCCAGGAGCGGCGCGGCGGACGGCACGTCCGGCACCGCCTCCTCGCTCCGCAGCGGAATGCCCATGAGCGTGCCGGAGGGCAGGTCACGCAGGCTGCCGTCGAGGGACACGGCCGCGCGCCCCGCCGTGGGGTGGACCACGGCGCCGGCGAGCCCGACCGCCTCGGCCAGCCGGAGCGCGGCGCTGGGGCCGCCGGCGGGGTCGGCGACGAGGAACGACTCGGCGCCCCGCTCGACCGGGCCGCCCGCGAGCGTGCCGGTGCGCAGCTTGCCGCCCGGCCGCTCGCCCTGCTCCACGACGACCACGTCGACGCCGGCGCCGGCGAGCCGGTGCGCCGCGGCCAAACCGGCAATGCCACCACCGACGACCACGACGCGCTTTGTCATACCCCGAGTCTATTGTCGCGGCATGACGGACGAGCGAGTGGCGGTCATCACCGGGGCGGCACAGGGCATCGGGCGGCGGACGGCGGAGGTGCTGGCCGCGGAGGGCTACCGGCTGGCGGTGTTCGACCGGCAACCGGTGCCCGGCTTCGACGGACTGTCGTTCGTCGGCGACGTGTCCGACGAGGCCGACGTGGCGCAGTTCGTCGCCGAGGTCGAGGCGCGCTTCGGGCGGACCGACGTGCTGGTCAACAACGCCGGCATCGCCTCCATCGCCCCGGCCGAGGACACCGGCGCGGCCCAGTGGCGCCGGGTGCTCGACGTCAACCTGACCGGCCCGTTCCTGCTCTGCCAGGCGTTCGGCCGGCGCATGCTCGTGCGCGGCACCGGTTCGATCGTCAACATCGCCTCGGTGGCGGGCCTGATGGGCGTGGCCGACCGGGTGGCCTACAACGCCAGCAAGCACGGCCTGATCGGCCTCACGCGCACGCTGGCGGTCGAGTGGGGCGGCCGCGGCGTCCGGGTCAACGCGGTGTGTCCCGGCTGGGTCAAGACCGAGATGGACGGCGAGTCACAGGCGTCGGGGGCCTACGGCGACCGCGACATCACCGACCACGTCCCGATGGCCCGTTTCGCCCAGCCGGACGACATCGCCCAGGCCGTCGCGTTCCTGGCCGACCCGTCGCGCAGCGCCTTCGTCAACGGCGCAGCCCTCTCCGTCGACGGCGGCTGGGCAGCCGACGGCTCGTGGCAGTCACTGCGCCTGGAGAGCCGGGGTCGCTGAGCGATCGCGGGGCGCCGGGTGGACACCGAGCGGCCCCTGGCGCGGGATGAGCACCGGCCGCCGGGAGCCGGCGCGGTGCATCCGGCTCCGCCTCGACTCGCGGCTCCAGATCGAGGGAAACCTCTGGCTGCCCCGGCGACCAGGAGCTTCCCTCGATCATGGGACACCGCCCTGAGTGGCGCGCATGCGCCCGACACGCGCGGCAACGAGCGGAAGCACCACAGCAACCGGCGGAAGCACCACGGCAACAGCAACGAGAGCGCCTACAGCAACGGGCGGCCGCACCACCCGGGGCACCGGTTCCGCCGCACCAGGGCGGGACGCACCCACCCTCCTCCGCTGTCCGGCGCCCTCACGGACAACGCCGAACGCACGACAGGCACGCTCCGCAACAGCTCGATTGCCAAACGTGATCAACTTGTGGCCGATCAGCCAGATGGCTGATCACCCGATGTGCGTCGATATGTCGACGGGTCGGGTGATCGTCACCCGGGTGTTGTCCATCTGTGGGGCGAACCCCTCTGGAAGATCTCGCCGAACGCGCGCACACTCTCACGGATGAGCGACCTCGCGTCCTCCGTACCCTCGCCGGACGACCCCGCGGACCCGCGTGGCCGTTCCGCCGATGCGTCCGGGCACGACCCGCTCGCCGAGGTGATCGCCGACCTGACGGATCTCGCCGAGGTGGCCGGACTTGTCGACCAGGCGACCCCGCTCGACGATTCGGAGCCGACCGCGCACACCATCGCCGCCCTGCTCAACTCCCCGACAACCGCGCCGGCGGAACTGGCCGACGCCGTTGCGTGGTGCTATGACGACGCTGCGTTACCGTTGTTGCTGCCGCTGGCCCACCACGACGATCCCCGGGTGCGCCGTGCCGTGGCGCAGGCGCTGCCCAGCGTGCTCGGCGAGTCGCCACCCGACGAGACCGTGCGGGCCCTGCTCGCCCTGAGCGCCGACGAGGACCCCGACGTGCGCGACTGGGCCTGCTTCGCGCTGGGCACCCAGCTGTCCGAAGTGGACTCCCCGGTGGTCCGCGACGCGCTGGCCGCCCGGCTCGACGACCCGCACGACGACACCCGCTGCGAGGCGCTGCTCGGCCTGGCCCGGCGGCGCGACGAGCGGGCGCTGCCGGTCCTGCACGAGCGGCTGTCCCGCGACAACGTCTACTCGCTGGAGATCGACGCGGCCGGCGCGCTCGGCCACTCGTCGCTGCACACGCTGGTCCGCGGCCACCTCGCCGGCTGGGACGACGACGTGGTGGCCCGGGTCTGCGCGGCGCTGCGCCTCACCGACCCCGACGGCGTCGGGGACGACCTGCTCGACGGGCTCGCCGAATGGTTCCGCACCGGCGCGCCGCACGCCACCGACGAGGACCGGTACTGGTGGACGGTGACCCTCCAGGTGCTGGAGCACGCCGAGTACCGGGCACCCGAGATCGCCGAGCAGGTGCACGACCGGCTCGCCGGCAGCGAGCCGTCGACCACGCTGATGCTCGCCTCGCGCCTGGCCCAGCTGGCCGGCGACCACGGCTGGCCGCGCTGGAGCCCGTCCTACTGAACGCTCAGCGCGCGTGGTGGATCAGGTCCACCAGGCGGGTCAGCACCTCGGGGTCCGTCTCCGGGGGCACGCCGTGGCCCAGGTTGAAGATGTGGCCGGGCGCCTTGGCACCCTCGGCGAGCACGCGCATAGCCTCCTGCTCGACGACCTCCCACGGCGCGAACAGCACGCACGGGTCGAGGTTGCCCTGGACCGCCTTGCCGGGGACCCGGCTGGCGGCGACGTCCAGCGGCGTGCGCCAGTCGACACCCACCACGTCGGTGCCCGCCTCACCCATGGCGGTCAGCAGCTCGGCGGTACCGACGCCGAAATGAATCCTGGGAAGGCCCTCCGGCAGGTTGCCCAGCACCGCCGCCGAGTGGGGCAGCACGTACTTGCGGTAGTCGGCCTCCGACAGCGCACCCGCCCACGAGTCGAACAGCTGCACCGCGTCGACACCGGCCTCCGCCTGGACGCGGAGGAACGTCAGGGTGATCTCGGCGAGGCGGGCGCACAGCGCGTTCCAGACGTCGGGCGCGCCGTACATGAGCGCCTTGGTCTTCACGTGGTGCTTCGACGGCCCGCCCTCGACGAGGTAGCTCGCCAGGGTGAACGGCGCACCGGCGAACCCGATCAGCGCCGTCGTGCCGAGCTCCCGCTGCAACTGGCGGACCCCCTCGGCGACGAAGCCGACGGCCTCGGGCTCGAGCGGACGGATCGCCTCGACGTCGGCCATGGTCGACACCGGGTGGGCGACGACCGGGCCGGTGCCGGCGACGATGTCCAGGTCGATCCCGGCCGCCTGCAGCGGCACCACGATGTCGCTGAACAGGATCGCCGCGTCGACCTTGTGCCGGCGCACCGGCTGGAGGGTGATCTCGGTGACCAGGTCCGGCCGCCGGCAGGAATCCAGCATGCCGATCCCGGCACGCACCGCGCGATACTCGGGCAGTGAGCGGCCGGCCTGACGCATGAACCAGACCGGCGTGTGCGGCACGGCCTCACCGCGGATCGCGCGCAACAGGACCTTCGTCGTGTCATCCATAGCGCAACCATCGTTGCACTCCGTGCGTGGCGGCGGCGCGGCGGCACCCCCTGCGCGACTTTCTCTCTTAGTCTTCCGATATGGCACCACAAATCGCGACTCCTTCGACGTTCACCCGCGCGGTGGAGGAGCTGCGTGCCGTGACCGCCCGGCCGGAGATCACGCTGGAGGAGGTGCCGGCGCCGCAGCGGCTGGCACCGTTCGCGCACGCGATGGGCGGCACGGTCCTCCGACACGGCGACGAGGTCGCGACCGGGCGGCTCATCCTGCTCCACGACCCGGCCGGGCACGACGCGTGGGACGGCACGATGCGCCTGGTGACGTATGTGACCGCCGAACTGGAGGCGGAGCTCGCCGCCGACCCGCTGCTGCCCGGCGTGGGCTGGAGCTGGCTCACCGACGCCCTCGACGGCCACGGCGCGGCGTATACGGCCATCGGCGGCACCGTCACGCAGACCCTCTCGACCCGTTTCGGCGAGCTGGCCGGCCCGCCGACGGCGGCCGACCTGGAGATCCGCGCGTCGTGGACGCCGACCGACGACGACATGCAGGCCCACGCTCACGCCTGGTGCGCGCTGCTGGCCTCGACGGCGGGACTCCCCCCGCCCGGGGTCACCGCCCTGCGGGCATGAAGCGGGCATGAGCAAGGCCGGCGCCCGGAAGCGCCGGCCCGTCCGGGATCACTTGCCCGAGATCAGATGCCGAGCAGGGTCGAAGCCTCGTCGCACGGCTTGTCCAGCTCGTTGAGCTTGTTCTGCATCGTGGTCCGGTCGCCGTTGTTGGCGGCGTCGATGAACTGCAGCAGCAGCGTGAGGCACTTGCCGACGACGTCGCGTTGGCGCTTCGCCTCGGTGCTGTCGGCCTGGGTGCCGCGCAGGTCCTGCTGGGCCTTGGTCAGCTCGTCGGCCTTCTTCTGCAGGTCGGCCTTGGTGGTGTCCAGGTCCTTCTGCGTCGTGTCGACGGTCTCCTGACGCTGCGCGGAGAGCTTCTCCGACTTGTCGAGCTTGCCGCTCTTGTCGATGTAGAGGCCGACGAAAACACCGGCGGCGATCACGGCGAGCGCGAGCAGGCTCGCGAGGATCGGGACCGCGACACTCTTCTTCTTCGGCTGGTCGACGGGCGGGTAGCCGACCGGCTGGGCCGGGAACGCCGGAGCACCGGAGACCGGGCCGTACATGTTGGGCGGGCCCGACATGGGCGGCCCGGACAGGGGCGGGCCGGACATCGGCGGAGCCGACATCGGCGGGTTGGCCTGCATCGGCGCGGTCGGCGGCGCGGAGACCGACGGGTCGAGGCTGTAGGAGCCCTCGTTGCTGTAGGTCGGCAGCTGCGTGGTGCTCTGGTCGTGGAGCGGGGCCGGCTGCTGGGGCACCGGGCCGCCGTACGGCGAGACGGGCTGCTCACTGTAGGGCGCTGCCGGTGGCGGGTAGGCTCCGGCGGGCGCGTTCGGGTCGGGGTAGCCGTATCCCTCGTTCGGGTTCCCCTGGGGGTTTCCGGGGTATGACATGTTCTTCCTCCTGATGGTCCCGCCGGGCAGCGCCCCGGGGGAGTCGTTCGGCCGTCACGACCGGGACGCGACGACTGGTGGTGCCCCGGCGAGGCCGGGAAACGTAGGAACCGGGATACGAATCAGCAGAAGCTGATCGTCTCGCAGACCACGGTGATCGGAATCGCCAGGCCGATGCCCTCGGCCTCCCTCGCCTTCAGCGTCGCGACACCGACCACCTCCTTCTTCGCGTTGAACACGGGCCCGCCCGAGTTGCCCGGGTTGATCGCCGCGTCGAACTGCATGAGCTGCTCGCCCTGCATCGTCCGGAACGCGCTCACCACGCCGGTGGTGACGGTGTCCTCGAGCCCGTACGGGGATCCCACGACGAGCACGGGTTCACCCACCTTCGGCACCGCCGCGGCCGGAACCAGCCGCGCGAACTGCTCGTCGGAGTGCAGCACGGCCAGGTCCTTGTCCGGGTGCACCTCGACGATGCGGGCCGGGAAGCGCTGATCGGTGCGCTCGAGGCTGACGTCCTTCTCGTTCTTCACGTAGGCCTGCTCGACCACGTGGTAGTTGGTGATCAAGTTGGTGCCGCCGCCCGAAGCGGCCTTGCCGATGGCGAACGCGGTGCCGGTGGAGTACTTGGTGGAGACTCGGAACACGCTCGGCCGCACGCTCGCGGCGACCTCGGCGGCGTCGAGGTTGCCGCCGGTCTTGGTTTCGAGCTGGTCCGCGCGGCCCTCCAGTGCCTTGATGCGCTCCTCGTCCGTCTTCTGCGCGGCGGCGGCGCGGTCCTCGGCCTTGCCGAGGCGCTGCTGCAGGTTGACGATGAACGCAGCCTGGACGCTGACCACGATCAGCAGGATCACCGCCAGCGTCAGGGCGAAGGCGGCGACGCCGTTGCGCCGGGCGGGAGCGGTCATGGGCGGCGCGCTGTGCGGCGGCGGGCCTGCGGGTGCCGAGACCGGCTGTGCGGGTGCCGAGACCGGCCATGCGCTCGTCTGCTGGGCAGGAAGGGAGCCCGTGTTGGCCGGAATCTGGCCGGTGCTGGACACCGCCGGGAACGATCCGGTGGACGTCATCCGCGGAGGGAGTGGACCGAGTCGCTCCGGTTCGTCGGCCGGGCGGTCTGTGTGCCGCGGCCGTTCGAACGAATCGGAGGTGCCGGAAGCCACCGGGTTGGAGGGGTCATACCCGGCCGTCATGCTTCTCGTTTCCTTCCTGTAACGGTTCCGCCCGTTTCACCGGACGTGTGCCCACCCGCAGGCAGCCATGTTGCAACGTCATCAGTCGGCCTCACCCTAGACGGCCAGCACAAGCCCCGCGACCTCCGAGGCAACCTCTGGACAGAAGCAACCTGCCGACAGGACCGGTGGTCCTGCGCACGCGACCGTACCGGTCGGCGTGGGCGCCTGTCTGACCCATCTCAAGGTCGCAGTAAGGTCCCAACAACCCGACGCGCCGGACCGGCTGCACCGGCACACCTGTGGCGCAACGTACCGTGGTCGGCGTGACCGACGAACCCCCCGCGCGGCGTCGGGACGAGGAGCCAGACAGTCCGGACAAACCGGACGACACGACCGAGCCCGTCCTGCTGACCGCCCCCCGAGACGGGACACCCGATCCGATCGTGGACCGGGCCGAGCTGGTGCGCGCTGTCGAGCGACTCGCCCAGGGCACCGGCCCGGTGGCCGTCGACGCCGAGCGCGCCTCCGGCTACCGGTACACGCATCGCGCGTACCTTGTTCAACTGCGCCGCGCCGGCGCGGGCACCGTGCTCATCGACCCACTACCCTTCGGCCAGCTACCCGAGCTCGACGAGGTGATCTCCCCGACCGAGTGGGTCCTGCACGCCGCCAGCCAGGACCTGCCCTGTCTCACCGAGTTAGGACTACGCCCCACCCGGCTGTTCGATACCGAGCTCGCCGCCAGGTTGTGCGGGTTCGAACGGGTCGGCCTGGCCGCGCTGACCGAGTCGCTGCTGGGCTACACGCTGGAGAAGCACCACTCGGCGGCGGACTGGTCCACGCGGCCCCTGCCGACCTCCTGGCTGACGTACGCCGCACTCGACGTCGAGCTGCTGCTCCAGCTGCGCGAAACCCTGACCGAGGAACTGCATCGGCAGGACAAGACCGAATGGGCCAAGCAGGAGTTCGCGGCGCTGGTGGCCTCGGCCGGCGACCCGCCGCGGGTCCGCGCCGACCCGTGGCGCCGCACGTCGGGCATCCACCGGGTCCGCGGCGCGCGCGCCCTGGCCCGGGTGCGGGCGCTCTGGCAGGCTCGGGACGAGATCGCGCAGCGGCGCGACGCCTCCCCCGGCCGTGTCCTGGCCGACGCCGCCATCATCGCCGCCGCCGAGGCGGACCCGAAGGACGAGCGTGGCCTGCTGGCCCTGGCCGGCTTCGGCGGCCGGTCGGTGCGCCGCCTGGCCCCGACGTGGCTCACCGCGCTGTCCGATGCCCGCGCGCTGTCGGACAAGGAACTGCCCACGACCCCGCCGTCGGAGGGTCCTCCCCCACCGCACCGCTGGGCCGAGCGTGACCCGGCGGCTGCGGCGCGCCTGGCCCGGTGCCGCGAGGTGGTGACAGGCTCGGCGACGGCATATCGGGTGCCTCCGGAAAACCTCATAACCCCGGATTCGGTACGCCGTCTGGCCTGGTCCCCTCCGGAGGAGTTGACGGAGGAGGCCGTGGCGGCGGTGCTCGCCGGCTACGGCGCACGGCCCTGGCAGGTTGCCCTGGTGGCACCGGGCCTGACCGCGGCACTGCAACTGCCGGCCTGAGCCTGCTGTACGGCACGCGCCCGCTCTGAGTGGAAGCTCTCGAGCGGGCGCGTGCCGCTGTTTGTGGTCCGAGTGCGGCGGAGTCGCAACTTTTCATGATCGTGGACGTTTTGCGCGTTCCAGCCCACCGAAACATCCGTGATCATGCACGGCGCCCAGGCAGCCTCGCGACAGGCCGAGGCGAGGCATGTCGGGGGTGATGCGTCCCGGGATGTGGTCCGGTCCACAGCCCACGGCACCTACTGGTGAGTAACATTGGGCGTAACTCGTTGCTAGGAGGACTCCCGTGCCCCGTCCCGTCCGCGACGTCGTCTTCGTCGACGGCGTGCGCACCCCGTTCGGCAAGGCCGGTGGGATGTATGCCAACACCCGCGCCGACGATCTGGTCATCCGCTGCATCCGGGAGCTGCTGCGGCGCAACCCGCAGCTGCCGCCCGAGCGGGTCGACGAGGTCGCCGTCGCCGCCACGACGCAGACCGGCGACCAGGGTCTGACCATCGGGCGCACCGCGGCCCTGCTGGCCGGGCTGCCCAAGACCGTCCCCGGCTACGCCATCGACCGCATGTGCGCCGGCGCCCTGACCGCGGTGACCACCGTCGCCGGCGGCATCGCCTTCGGTGCTTACGACGTTGCCATCGCCGGCGGTGTCGAGCACATGGGCCGCCACCCGATGGGTGAAGGCGTCGACCCCAACCCGCGCATCCTGGCGGAAAAGCTGGTCGACCCGTCCGCGCTGGTCATGGGCTCGACCGCGGAAAACCTGCACGACCGCCTGCCCGGCATCACCAAGGAGCGCGCGGACAAGTTCGGCTACGCGTCGCAGGTCAAGACCGCCGCCGCGTACCAGGCCGGCAAGCTCCAGCCCGACCTGGTGAGTGTCGCCACCCGCGACCCGGAGGCCGGCTGGGGCCTGGCGACCGCCGACGAGGCGCCGCGCGAGACCAGCCTGGAGAAGCTCGCCACGCTCAAGACGCCGTTCCGCCCGCACGGCAAGGTGACCGCGGGCAACGCGGCCGGCCTCAACGACGGTGCCACCGCCGCGATCATCGCCGCCGAGGACGTCGCGCGGGAGTTGGGCCTGCCGGTCGGCATGCGCCTGGTGTCGTACGGCTTCGTCGGCGTCGAGCCCGAGGTCATGGGCTACGGCCCCGTCCCGGCGACCGAGAAGGCGCTGCGCCAGGCCGGCCTCACCATCGAGGACATCGGCCTGTTCGAGCTCAACGAGGCCTTCGCGGTGCAGGTGCTCGCGTTCCTCGACCACTTCGGCATCGCCGACGACGACCCGCGCGTCAACCCGTGGGGCGGCGCGATCGCCGTGGGCCACCCGCTCGCCTCCTCGGGCGTGCGGCTGATGACGCAGCTGTCGCGCCAGTTCGCCGAGCACCCCGAGGTGCGGTACGGCCTGACCGCCATGTGCGTCGGCATCGGCATGGGTGCGTCGGTGATCTGGGAGAACCCGAACTGGGAGGGTGGCAAGTGACCACGACCATCACGAACCCGAACGAGGTCGTGACCAAGGCGTTGCTGCGCTTCGTGACGCTGCCGGGCCGTGAGCGGGCCGCGCTCATCACGCTCGACAACGGCTTCGACCACACCAAGCCGAACTCGTTCGGCCCCGGTGGCCTGGCCAGCCTGGAAACGGCGATCGACGAGGCGATCGCGGCGCAGCCCAAGTTCATCGCGCTGACCGGCAAGCCGTACATCTTCTGCGTCGGCGCGGATATCACCGGCATGCCGCTGCTGACCTCCCGCGAGCAGGCGCTGGAGCTCGGGCGGTACGGCCACCGCGTCTTCCGGAAACTCCGCGACTCCACCGTGCCGACCTTCGCGTTCGTCAACGGCGCGGCGATGGGCGGCGGGCTCGAGGTCGCCCTGCACTGCCACTACCGCACGGTGAGCAGCGGTGCCGCGGCGCTCGCCCTGCCCGAGGTCGCGATCGGCCTGGTGCCCGGCTGGGGCGGCACGCAACTGCTGCCCAACCTCATCGGCATCGCCGCGGCCGCGCAGGTCATCCTGCAGAACCCGCTCACCCAGAAGCAGCTCAGGCCGGCGCAGGCGCACGAGATGGGCATCGCCGACGCGATCTTCGAGCCGGCGGACTACCTCGAGCGCTCGCTGGAGTGGGCCGAGGGCGTCGTCGACGGCACGGTCACGGTGACCCGGCCGGAGATCGACCGGGAGATGTGGGACGGCGTGCTGTTCTTCGCCAGGCGACAGCTCGACGAGCGGCTGCACGGCGCGGTCGACAGCGCCAACCGAGCCCTGGAGCTGCTGGCGCTGGCCAAGGAGGCGTCGTTCGAGGACGGCACCGCCGCCGAGGACGAGGCCCTCGCCGACCTCATCATGGGCGACCAGGCGCGGGCCAGCCTCTACGCCTTCGACCTGGTGCAGCGGCGCGCGAAGCGGCCGGCCGGCGCCCCGGACAAGGGCCTGGCGCGCGACGTCAACAAGGTCGGCATCGTCGGCGCCGGTCTCATGGCCTCCCAGCTGGCGCTGCTGTTCGTGCGCCGCCTGGAGGTACCGGTCGTGCTGACCGACCTCGACCAGGAGCGCGTCGACAAAGGTGTCGGCTACGTCCAGGCCGAGATCGACAAGCTGGTGTCGAAGCGGCGGCTCGATCCGGGCAAGGCGGCGAAGTACAGAGGTCTCGTCAGCGGCTCGGTCGACAAGGCCGCGTTCGCCGACGCCGATCTCGTGCTGGAGGCCGTGTTCGAGGACCTGAAGGTCAAGAAGCAGGTCTGGGCCGAGATCGAGAAGATCGTCCGCGACGACTGTGTCCTGGCGACCAACACCTCGTCGCTGTCGGTCACCGAGCAGGCGGCCGACCTGGCCCACCCGGAACGCGTGGTCGGGCTGCACTTCTTCAACCCGGTCGCCATGATGCCGTTGCTGGAGGTCGTACGGGCGGCGCAGACCGACGACGCGACCCTGGCCACCGCGTTCGCCGTCGGCAAGGCGCTGAAGAAGTCCTCGGTGCTCGTGAAGGACGCGCCGGCGTTTGTCGTCAACCGCCTGCTGACCCGCTTCCTCGGCGTGGTGACGTCGTCCGTCGACGAGGGCACCCCGATCGACGTCGCCGACTCGGCGCTCGACCCGCTCGGCCTGCCGATGCGGCCGATGGCGCTGCTCACCATGGTCGGCCCGGCCGTCGCGCACCACGTCGCCGAGACGCTGCACCACGCGTTTCCCGACCGCTTCGGCGTGTCGCCCAACCTGGCGAAGGTGGTCGGCGCGGGCAAGCGCGGTTTCACCGACGCCGACGGCAATCCCGACCCGGAGGTGGTCGCCCTGCTGGAGGTCGGCGACCGGCCGTCCACCGCGGAGCAGCTGCGCGAGCAGGCCACCGAGGCCCTGGCGCGGGAGATCCGGCTCATGCTCGACGAGGGTGTCGTCGCCGATGCGCGCGACATCGACCTGTGCATGATCCTCGGCGCCGGCTGGCCGTTCCACCTGGGCGGCGTGACGCCGTACCTGGACCGGGAGGGCATCTCGGAGAAGGTGACCGGATCCCGGTTCCTGCCGCCGGGAGTGGCGAACGCCCCGTAACCCCTCATAAGAGGGAAATATTGACCGAACCACCTGCATCGGACCCCGCCGGCGCCTAGCGTTGGCGGGGTTCGCGCGCGGTCCCCCCGGCCGCACGGCTCGTTCCGGCCACGGGGGTGCACCATGCGCAAAATCGTTCTGCTGGCCGCTGTGCTCGTCGGCGCGTTGCTGCCGGCGGTCGAGGCACAGGCGGCCCAGACGGCGACCGTCGTCTCACCGAAACGACCGCTCAACGTCCGCGCCGGCGCCGCGGTCTGGACCGCGCAGCTGCGCACGCTGCCGCACGGCTCGCCGGTGACCATCGTCTGCCAGGTGCGCGGCCAGCTCATCAACCAGGGCAGCGTCCGTGTCACCGACCAGTGGGACCGGCTGAGCGACGGTTCGTACGTCTCCGACGCGTGGATCCGCCGCCCTCAGCAGGCACTGCCGCCGTGCGACACGGCACCCGCGGCCGCGGCACCGGCTGCCGGTGCCGCGGCCGGCACCACCGCGGGCACCGTCGCGAGCGGCTCGACCCCGCTGAAGGCCCGCACCGGCCCCGCGCACGGTGCACGGCTGATCTCGGCGCTGCCCGACGGCACGCCGCTGACGCTGGTGTGCCAGGTGCGCGGGGAGAACATCGCCGGCCTGGTCCGCACCACTCCGATGTGGAACCGGCTGCCCTCCGGCACCTACATTTCCGACGCGTACGTGCGGCGCGGCGCGACCCCACCGGCGTGCCCGGCCGCGGCCCCGCCGGCCGCACCGGTCACCGCCGCGCCGGGCGAGAAGTGGGTCAGCCCGCTGCCCGGGTTCTCGGCCCGGCCGGGCTTCCGGACCGCACGCAACCCCAACCACATCGGCGTCGACATCATGGCGTTCACCGGCACCCCGATCCGCGCCGCGTCGGCGGGGACGGTGGTCGAGGTGGTGTGCAACATCGAGGCCGGCCGCAGCTGTGATCAGCCCGGCAGCGCCTCGGTCCGGGGCTGCGGCTGGTACGTGAAGCTCCAGCACGCGGGCGGCATTTCGACGCTGTACTGCCACATGGTGCGCCGCGCGGTGGTGGAGCCGGGCCAGAAGGTGGCGGCGGGCCAGGTCATCGGCTACGTCGGCAGCTCGGGCAACTCCTCGGCCCCGCACCTGCACTACGAGGTGCACGTCAACGCGCCGCCGACCGGCCCGCACAACGCCATCGACCCGCTGCCGTTCATGCGCACCCACGGCGCCCCGATCGGCTAGCCGACCCAGGGCTCCGCGGGCAGGCAGGCCGGGCCGGGCTTGCCGAGGACCACGGCGCCGGTCGGATCCGTGTAGCACCGGTCGCCGCCCCTGAACGGGGCGAGCAACGACCGGCGGTCGATCTCCTTGCCGTCGCCGTCGTAGCTGACCAGTTCCGGGTTGTCGGCCCAGCGGACGTCGCCGTCCTCGGAGATCAGCCCGAACGCGCCGTTGGCGATGCGTGCCGGGGTCCTCGTGCCGTTGCCGTGGTCGAGCACCAGCCGGTGCACCCGCGCGCTGACCCGCCCGACGACAACCACCTCACCGCCGTCGGCGTCGGTCGACGTCATGGACAGCCGCTCGACCGGTCCCGGCAGCCAGTCGTGCCGCCACTCCTCCCCGTCGGTGTCGGTCGACGTGCCGCCGGACACCCCCTGGAACCACGGAGTCCAGAGGTCGCAGGCGAAGTACCGATCCTCGGTGAGGAACAGCACCGCGGTGTGGTCGCCGGACTGGGCACCCACGACGAGGTCGTCGGTGGTGAGCGACCGCACGCCATGCGCGTTGCCGGCCCATTCCAGGCAGTGCTCGACCGCCGGCCGCAGGGACGGCGACAGCTCGCCGGGGCCGAGCGCGAGCACCTGCCGGCCGTCGTCGCCGGACCAGGCCGACACCCCGGCCGCAGCCGCGGCGACGACCCCGGCGAGTGCGACGGCGGCACGCACGCGGCGCCGCGTCCACGGTGCCGGTCGCGCCGGCCCGATGATGCCGGCGAGGAGCTCGGCGCGCATCTCCGCCGCCCGGCCGGGCGGCAGATCCCGCTCGGCCGGCGGGGTGAACAGGTCGTTCATCGATCCTCCACGGTGTCGTTCGACAGTTGGCGGGTCAGCCGGGCCCGCGCCCGACTGACCCGGGAACGGAGCGCGGTCTCGCTGACACCGAGGACGGCCGCGGCGTCGGCGTAGGACACGCCGGACCACACGCACAGTGCGACCGCCTCCCGCTCGGCCCGCGGCAGCCGCCGCACGGCGGCCAGGAGCGTCCGCGTCCGGCGTTCGTCGTCGATGCGGCCGGCGATCTCGTCGGCCGGATCGGCGGCGGTGTCGCGCTCCCCCGGCAGCCGGCGCAGCAGCGCGAGCCAGCGCCGGGCGGAACGGGTCTCGGTGCGAGCGGTGTTGGCGGTCACCACGAGCAGCCAGGGCAACGCCGAACCGTCGACGAGGCGGGCATCGGCGCGGCGGCGCCAGGCGACGAGAAACGCCGACTGCGTCATGTCCTCGGCGAGCGACCACGAGCCCGTGAGGCGGAACGCGTGGTTGTACACCGCTCGCGCATAGCGGTCGAACAGCACACCGAACGCCGCCGTGTTGCCGGCCGCCGTCGCCGACCACAGCTCCTGATCGGTGGGGCTCATCTGGACCGTCATACCCTACTGTTGCCGCCACCCGCCGTCCTGTTGCACCGCGGAGTGCCGCATGCGTCAGGCGCGATGTCGGCCGGGGCGCTCGGGGCCGTATTTGACGGCGTACATCGCCTGGTCGGCGGTGCGCAGCACGTCGTCGGGGCGCTCGCCCGGGGCGGCCAGGTGCAGGCCGATGCTGGCGCCGATACGCACCTCGTTGCCGTGGATCTCGAACGGCTCGCGGATCAGCTCGCGCAGCCGCGTGCACAGCCCGGCGCCGTTGTCGGCCGGCCCGACCCCCGGCAGCAGCAGCACGAACTCGTCGCCGCCGACGCGGGCCAGCACGTCGGTCGGGCGCAGGACCGAGCTCAGCCGCTCGCCGACCTGGCGGAGCAACTCGTCGCCGGCCTCGTGGCCGAGCTCGTCGTTGACCGGCTTGAAGCCGTCGAGGTCCACGTACAGCACGCCCACCGGGCTGGACCGCAACGACGTCGCCAGGCGCTCGTGCAGCCGGCGGCGGTTGGGCAGGCCGGTCAGCGGGTCGTGGTACGCGTCGTGCGCCAGCCGGTCCTGCATCTCCCGGCTGTCGGTGATGTCCCGTGCGTTGATGACGATGCCGTTGAGCGCCGCGTTGTGCAGCTGGTTGGAGGCGGTGAAGTCGAACCAGCGGTGGTTGTTGCCGCCGGCCTGCCTGACCCGGACCTGCATGCGCTCCAGGCCGCCCATCTCCTCCATCAGCGCGGCGAAGCGCTGCTGGATCTGCGGCCGGTCGTCCTCGTGGAGGATGTCGAACACCGAGCTGCCCACAGCGGTGAAGCCGAGGATCCGCTTGCTGCTCGGGCTGGAGTACTTCACGCGGCCCTCGGCGTCGAGCACGGAGACGACGTCGGGAGCGTGCTCGACGAGTGCCGCGAAGCGCTCCTCGGCGCGCCGCCGGACGAGCTGGGAACGGTACCCCAGGACGGCGATCCCGACGACGCCGACCAGCAGCATCGTGAGCAGCGCCAGGTTGATCGTCAGGCTGCGGTTGCGGATCGGGCCGTCGAACGTGGCCGTGGACTGGGTGCGCACATAGGCCCAGCCGCCGGGCAGCCCGCCGCGGACCGTCGCGATCATCGACTGCCCGTCGGCCGCGCGGTACGTGACGAACACCGGGTCGGTCGAGCCGATCTTGCTGATGATCCCCGAGTCGACGAGCGTGCCGATCAGCTCCGGCCGGCTCGACGCGCCGACCGTGCCCGCCGAGTCGACGAGCATCGAGACGTGCAACCTGTCGCTGAGCTTGACGAGGTACTCCTGGAGTTGGCTCTCGGTGACCGGGATGAACCCGTAGAGCAGCGCGACCGGCTCGCCGGCGGCGACGATCGGCACCGCCACGGCCTGCACGAACGTGTTCTTGATCGTCATGATCGAGGAGAAGCCGGGGCGGCCAAGCGCCAGCGCGGAGATGACCGGCTTCCGGCCCACCGCCTCCGGGTCCGGGAACATGTTCCACGACTTCGTGGCGTTGATCGGGTTGCCCTTCAGGTCCGTGAGCACCAGCCCGTACGTGAAGAAGGTCGACTTCGCCGAATACTCCACGAGGGCCTCGCGGTCGGCGGGGTCACCCGGTGTCCGCGACAGCGGGCGGCCGGTCGCGAAGTCGCTGAGCTCCTTCGCGGACACCAGCAGCAACTGCTCGGCGAGGCCGCCGTTGTTGGTGGCCAGTGCCAGGGTGTCGGCCCGGTGGACGGTCTCGGCGGCCCTGAGCGCGGAACGGTTCACGGAGATGCCGACGGCGCCGATGCCCAGCAGGAGCGCTGCGCTGATGCCCACGACGAGCCAACTGCGCAGCCGCATCCGTGGCTCCTCCCCCGCTCCTGGCCCGTGGCCGAGGACCCCGCGCCGGGGCCGTGGGTCGAACACCCCGATTCGGCCTGTAGGCAGAAGATCGGCGCCGCGCGTCAGGACTGAGAAACTGTGCCAGCGATCACACGCACCCGCTGGAGCATGGTGCCGGCCACCGGCTCAGGCCGCCGGCCGCTCCGCCACGATCGGCACCGCCGCCGTTCCGGAGAGCAACGGCGTGATCGCCGCCGCCGGCAGGCTCACCGTCACCTCCAGGCCGCCGCCCTCCAGTGCGACCGCGCTGACACCACCGCCGTGCGCGTCGCAGACCGCCCGGACGATCGACAGGCCCAGACCCGACCCACGCGCGCCGGTGCGCTCCCGCCCGCCACGGCGGAAGGGCTCGAACAGCACCGGCACGTCGGCCGGGTCGACCTCGAACCCGGTGTTGCCGACCACCAGCCACGCCAGGGTCTCGTCGGTGCCGGTGCGCACCCAGATCCGGCCGCCGAGGTGGTTGTAGCGGACCGCGTTCTCAATGAGGTTGCCGGCGAGACGGTCGAGCAGGCCGGGGTCGCCGACGACGTTGGCCGGCGCGAGATCGGTGCGGACGTCCAGGTTGAGCCGCTTGATCTCCTTGCCCGTCGCGGACATCGCCACCGCCACGCCGGTGGCCAGGTCGGCGCCGACCTTGCGGCCGAGCCGCCGGCCCGCCTGCGCCTCGGTCCGCGCGAGCAGCAGCAGCGACTCGACCAGCGCGTTGGCCCGCATCGACGCGTCACGCACCACCGTCGCCATCCGCCGGTACTCCTCGACGTCGGCCTCCGGATCGTCGAGCGTGACGTCGACCTCGGTGCGCATGACGGCGAGCGGCGTGCGGAGCTCGTGTGAGGCGTTCGCGACGAACCGTTTCTGGGTCTCGAACGCCTCGGCTATTCGGTCGAGCATCGCGTCGAACGTCTTGGCCAGCTCGGAGACCTCGTCGTCGGCCCCGTCGTAGTTGATCCGCGCGTCGAGGGTCTCCCCGGACAGCCGCTGCGCGGTGGTGGTCACCTTCTGCAGGGGCCGCAGGGCCCGCCCGGCGACCACGTAGGCGCCGGCCACCCCGACCGCGCCGATGAGCAGCAGCGCCAGGCTGCCCCGGGTCAGCAGCTCCCACTCGGCGGCGTCGACCAGCTCGGTCTGCCACTGCCGCGCGTCGACCTCGGTGCCGTCCTCCAGCACCACCCGGGTGCCGGGTTGCAGCTGGTCGGCCGGCTTCAGGGCACTGTCCACCAGGATGTACGCCAGAACGACCAGCACCAGGCCGGCACCCACCAGCAGGATGCCGTTGAGGAGGGTGAGCCGCAGCCGCAGGGTGGGCCGGAAGAAGGCCGCGCGGCGCGCGTCGTAGATCGTCATTGTGGTTCCCTGGTGCGATACCCGGCGCCGACGACGGTCTCGATGAGCGCCGGCTCACCCAGCTTCTTGCGCAGCGTCATCATCGTCACCCGTACCGTCGTGGTGAACGGGTCGGCGTTGGCGTCCCAGACCCGCTCCAGCAGCTCCTCGCTGGACACGACCGCGCCGCGCGCCTTGAGCAGCTCCTCCAGCAGCCCGAACTCCTTGCGGGTGAGGTCGAGCGGCTGGCCACCGCGGGTGGCGACCCGCTTGGCCTGGTCGAGCACGAGGTCGCCGATGGTGAGCACCGGCGGCGCGGCGGGCGTGGCCCGGCGGCCGAGCGCCTGCACCCGGGCGACGAGCTCGCTGAAGTCGAACGGCTTGGGCAGGTAGTCGTCGGCGCCGATCTGGAGGCCCTCGACCCGTTCGGCGACGCTGCCGCTCGCGGTGAGCATGATGACCCGGGTGAGCGCGCCGGAGGCGACCAGGTCGGCGCAGATCTCGTCGCCGTGCATGCCGGGCAGGTCCCGGTCGAGGACAACCACGTCGTACCGCGTCACCATGGCCATCTCGTGGCCCGTGGTGCCGTCGTAGGCGACGTCGACGGCCATCCCCTGCCTCCGCAGCCCGCGAACGATCGCGTCGGCAAGGCTCTGCTCGTCTTCGATCACCAGCACACGCACGCTGTTCCCCCCACCCGGAATCGGGCCAGTCTCGTCCACCGGACGTGAAGTCCGCGTGAACAAGCCTAGGGTGCGTATCAAGGTGGGCCTTGATACGCACCCTAGGGTGCGGGCAGCCGCCACAGATGTACCGAGTCCCCGTCGGCCAGGCACGACAGGCGGCTGCCGCGGATCGCGCACCGCGACGGGATCGGCGACACCGTGCCCAGCGGGCAGATCCCCCCGGTGCGCAGGTCGATCCGCGCGAGCTGGGAGGAGTCGCCCTCGGGCTTCTGCACCAGCACGTAGGGCATCCCCGACCCGGTGGCCGTGGTGTCCTCGACGTCAGTGCCGTCGGTGCCGTCGGTGGCTGTCGGCACCACGCCCCAGCCGCGCAGGTCGTCGAGGTCCCGGCCGGTACGCCAGTCGACCACCCGGATCCGCATGAAGTCACCCCGGTCGCGGGCGACGAGGACACCCGGCCCGATGCCGTCGAGCTGGATCTGCCGCCGCCACTGCTGCCGGCCGGTGGCCGGGTCGAGCACCGCGATGTCCCGCCAGTTCGGCACGCACAGCATCGGGCCGCAGGCGACCACCACCGGCCCGTAGGCGAGCTCGGCGATCGGGACGGGCTCCGCGGACTGGAAGAGCTGATCCCACCGGTACCGCAGGGGATTCTTACCGTACGCCGTGATCAGCGCCCCGTCGTTGCGCACAGACACGACGACCAGCAGGTCGCCGACGATCCGGACGCTGGTCGGCGGCCCGTCGGCCAGCTCCGGCAGGTCGGCGGCGCTGACGACGGCCCCGTTGACGGCGGAGCGGACCTCGGTGCGGCCCCCGGGGTACCAGACGGCGAACCAGTCGCTGCCCGGCACCTCGGGCGCGACCAACCGGCTGCCGGCGGGCGGCTCGAAGGCCCACCGGATCGCACCGGTCTCCGCGTCCAGACCCGCGAGCCGGACCGAGGTCTGCGGCGGCGAGTTGCGGGTCGGCACGACCGGCGGGCAGCTCGGCCGCAGCTCGTCGACGGCGAGCAGCCCGGGCGCCTCGCCCGGCGGCCCGGCGAGCACCGCGATCGGCGCCCCGGAACGGGTCCACGCCTCCTCGCCGGTCTTCGGGTCCAGCCGTTCGAGGCTCCAGCCGACGGTTGTCGTGCAGGGCCGGTGGCGGACGTAGGCGCGGTCGGCGGCGAGGTAGACCTGGCCGCCGTCGGCAGCCGGCGCGCGGCTCCAGCGGACCTGCCCGGTCGACCAGTCGTAGGCCGTGAGCGCCTGCTCCTCGCCGAGCGTGTAGAGGGTGGTCCGGTCGGCGACGAAGCCGACAGTGTGCTCGGCGAGGACGGCGAGCTTCTCGACCTGCCGCACGGGCAGCGACCCGCTGGCGAAGACGGCGACGAGCGCAAGCACCGCGACGATCGGCCACTGCCGCCGCCCGGCCCCGACCGGTCCGGGCCGCTGCCGCAGTGGCACCCATTCGACGCTGTCCGTCGCCGGCCGCAACTCACCCAGCTCTATGAACGAGTCACCCACCAGTTCAGGTTCCCCGGAGAAGCGCTCCGCCGCCACCGCTAGGGCGCGGACGTCGGGAGGCGCAGCAGCAGCACCTCGTCCGCCGCCGTGCGACAGGCCACCAGCGCGGCGTCGAGTTCGCACCCGGCGAGCCGGCCCTCCACCGTCGCGAACGGGGTCACCTCCGGCCCCGCGGACCAGGCCAGCAGCGTGCCGTCCGCGGACTGGAGGCCCAGCAGCATCCGCGGGCCGGCGACGCCCAGCACGTCCCAGCCCCGCAGCTCCGTCACCGCCAGCCCGGTCGCCGGATCCAGCAGCGTGACCCTGCCCGCGGCCGGCGCCGCCAGCAGGCCGCCGGGCACCGTGGTCAGCGCGGGCCGGCCGGCCGCGGTCCACAACAGCACCCCGGTCGCCGGGTCCAGCACCGCCGTGCGCTGGCCGGTGACACACAGCGCGCCCGCGCACGGCCGGACGGTCAGCCGGTCCGTCCGGCCGGACGCCGGGCCGGTCGGCACGTGTGACTCCCAGCGCCGCCGGAAGTCACGGCCGTAGGCGGTGAGGGTCGTGCCGGAAGTGTCCCAACCGGCGACGATGAGCAGATCCCCGGCCGCGGCGAACAGGTCGCCGGCGAAGACGCCGGGCACGGGTGAGGACCGCGCACCGGTCGTGAAGTCCACGATGCTCATCCCGCCCTGCTTGTCGAGCAGCGCGGCCCACACGGCGCCCTGCTCGGCGGTGTCGACCGCGACGCGGGTGCCGGGCTCCACCGGCACCTCCCACAGCGTGCGGCCCGCGCCGTCGATCGCCTGCCATCGCAGCGTGCCCGCGATCGAGGTGTTGGCGGCCAACGCGCCGCACCCGTCGGACCACAGGCTGCGCAGCACGACGGTCCCGGTGACGCCGGGCGGGGTGCGGACCGGGACGCCGGTCGCGTGCCAGCGCTCCCGCCCGGTGCGCAGGTCGACCGCGAACGTGGTGCCGGTGACCCCGGACCGGCACAGATCGGGCGAGAGCACGGCGAGGTCGCCGTCGGTGGTGACGAACGACAGGGTCGACAGGCCGTCGGGCGTGTACGTCCACCGGGTGCTGCCGTCGGCCGCGTCGAACGCCTCGACCGGGGTCGGGGTGCGGTCGCTCTCGAGCACGAACAGCGCCCCGCCGGTCAGGTGGAACTGCCCGTTCCGCAACGGCTGCCGGGTCACCTCGTGCGGTGGTTCCGGCAGCGGTACCGCCGAGGCGAGCGACAACACCAGGCCGACCGCGGCCAGCAGTCCCCAGCCGCGGGGCAGCCCGGCGGGGCGGGCGTCGGCCTCCGCGGCCCAGCCGTCGTCGATCACACCCAGGTCGATGGTGACCGTGCTCACCGGCACGCGTCCATTGTGCTAAGGACGACGGGTCGGTGGCAGTCTCCAGACGGACAGGGCACCCACGGCGACGCAGGCCAGGTGCTCCTCGTCGGCCGTGCACTCCGGCATGCCGTACCACTGCGGGGCCTTGCCGAACAGGGCCACGACACCGCTGCCCGGATCGAGGACGCCGAGCAGCGCGCCGCCGCGGTCGCCGGGATGCGAGACGATCAGGTGCTCACCCCGGGCCCCGATGAGCCGCCAGCCCTCGATCTTGCGCTGGAGCCGGCCGGTCGCGGCGTCGACGACGACGTAGGAGGCGCTCTCGGCGTCCGGCTGGATGTACGAGCCGAGCACCATGGTCCGCGCGCCGATGTGCAGGATGCCGGCGTACCGGTCGATGTGCCAGACGATCCGCCCGGTGCGCACGTCGACGTTGTCCAGCCCGGTGTCGGCGCCGCCGCAGTAGCGGTCCGGGCCGCACTGGAGCAGGCCACCGTACATCTTGCCCGACCAGCCCCACAGCCGCTCGCCGGTGTCGAGGTCGAAGATCGCCGCGCCCCGCTGCCCCGCCGGGAAGACGATCACCTGGCCGGGCCGACCCTTGCTGACGGTGAACGACGCGATCGTGCCGGACCAGGCCAGCCGGTGTGACCCGGTGATCGCGCCGGTCGCCGGGTCACGCAGCCGCAGCAGCCCGTCCGGGTCCAGCTGGGCGAGGTGTAGCAGCTTATACGTCGTGTGCTGGTCCCAGCCGGCCTCGGCGGCCGAACCGGCCGGCACCTCCAGCGTCCACACCGTCGCGCCGGTCCGCTCGTCGAGGCCGAGGTAGTGCCGCTGCCGCCGGACGGGCGCCCGGTTCACGGCGGGGTCGTCGTCCGGGCCGGGCGGCGGCTCCGCGTCGGGATCCGCGCCGGCCATGTCCTCGACCACCATCGTGCCACCGGCCCGGCCGAGCACCTGCACGGTGTCGCGGTGCCACAGGCGTCCGCCGGTGGCCGCGTCGAGCACGGCGATCGTGCTCCAGGAGGCGTCCTCGGTCCAGTCCGTGCTCAGCACCACCACCTGCGCCGTGGCAAGGGCCAAGCGCTGCTGCGGCGTGATCTGGGTCGACCACAGCTCGGCACCGTCGCTCAGGCGCATCGCGTGCAGCCGCGGTGCGGAGCCGACCGAGTGGAACCGGCCGACGAAGATCCGTCCGCCGGCGCCCGCGACGTTCAGCACGTTGTGCTCGATGGTGAACGCCGGTCCGTCCGGCCGGCGCGGTGCGGCCGCGACGAGCACGCCGAGCGCCACGACGGCGACGAGCACGGCCGCGGACCACCGCCGGACCCGACGCGGCGGCGGGGCCGGCGGCTCCCAGGGTGTCGCGAGGTCAAGCTCGATGATCAAGGAAGCCTCCACACCTTGAGGCCGCCGACAACCGTACAGGCCAGATGGTCGCCGGCCGCCACGCAGTCCGGCGGACCGAACCACTCGGGGGCCCGGCCGAAGACCGTGACCCGGCCGGAGCGCTGGTTCAGGACACCGAGCACGGCGCTGCGCTCACCCACCCGGCTCCAGACGACGAGCGGGCCGGTGCCGCGGCTCTGGACGAGGTTCCACCCCTCGTACCGCCGCAGGACCCGGCCGGTGCGCTCGTCGACGGTCGCGGCAAGGCTCGAGTACGGCCCGTTCTCGTCCCATCTGCCGAGCAGCAGGGTGCCGTTCCCGTGCCAAAGGAGGATGTTGTACCGGTCGACGTGCCAGACCGGCTGCCCGGTGTGTGCGTCGAGCGCGTCCGTGCCGTTGCGGTCCTGCACGCAGTACAGCTCCCCGGTGCACGGGTAGAGGCCACGGTACGTGTTGCGGTCCTCCCAGTGCCAGAGCCGGCGGCCGGTGCGCAGGTCATAAATGTCGGCGCCGCGCTCGCGGGCCGTGTAGAGCATCACCTGGCCGCTGGTGGTGCCGATGATGTCCGACTGCGCCGCGCCGACGTCGAAGTACGAGATCGTGCCCGACCAGTCCAGTTGGTGCGTGGCGGTGACGGCGCCGGTGGTGAGGTCGCGGAACCGCAGGACGCCGGTCGGGCTCAGCTCCGACAGGCCCTCGAGCACCGAGTATTCGTCGTCCCAGCCGAAGGCGGCGACCGAACCCTTCGGCACGTCGAGCGACCAGACCTCGGCACCGGTCCGTTCGTCGAGCACCCGATAGTGATGCTCATACTGCTCGGCCGGGTTGTTGACCGGCACGCCCTCGGCGTCCTTGGTGAGGGTCACGACCCAGTCGTCGCGCACGACGTCGGTCATGTCCTCGATCACGAACCGGCCGGGTGTCCGTCCGACCGCGCGGATCCGCGAGCGCTCCCAGAGCCGTTCGCCGGTGGCCACGTCGAGCACCGTCAGCGTCTGGGCCGTTCCCTGCTCGTCCGCGCTCTCGGTGAGCAGCGTGACGACGTGCTCGGTCACGAAGTAGACGTGCTGCTCCCGCGGGATCGGCTGCGACCAGATCCGGCTGCCGTCGGGCACGTCCAGCACCTCGAGCACCGGAACCGCCTGCTCGTAACGGCTGACGACGATCCGCCGCTCGGACATGCTGACGCTGATGACCTGCTGGTCGATGACGAACACCGGTCTGGTGTCCCGGCCCGGCGCCGCCGCGACGAGCACCCCGGCGGCGACCAGCCCGACGACGGCGGACGCGAGCCATCGCCGATGGACGCGCCGCCGCGGTGAGGGCGGTGGGTCCGGCGGTTCCCAGGGTGTGCTGAGGTCGAGCTCGATGATCGCGTCCGGCACAGATCCCCCCTCTCGCAGAGAAGAGAGTCCCACGACGCCGTCCCGGTTGCCGCCCCGTCGGGCCGGCAACCGGGACGACGGACGCTATCGCCGGGTGCGGGTGCCCGACGGCACGGCGATCGGGGTCTGGTCGTCGAGGCGGCTGACCCACTCGGTCACCTGGCGGGCGACGTCCTGGGCGGTGAGGCCCAGGTCGGCGAGGATCTCGTTGCGGGAGCCGTGCGGGTGCCAGGCCAGCGGCACACCCAGGTCGCGCAGCGGCACCCAGACGTCGGCGTCGCGCAGCGCCTTGGCGATCGCGTCGCCGACGCCGCCGGTGCGCACGCCGTCCTCGACGGTGACGACCAGGCGGTGTTCCCGGGCCAGGCCGGTCAGCTCGACAGGCACCGGCCGGACCCAGCGCGGGTCGACCACGGTGACGCCGTAGCCCTGCTCGGCAAGCCGGGCCGCCGCGTCGACCGCGAGGTGGGCGAACGCGCCGACGCTCACCAGCAGCACGTCCTTGCGCTCGTGCTCGGCGAGCACGTCGACCCCGCCGAAGCCGTCGACGCCGCCGACGCGGCGCAGCGCCGGCAGGTCGGCCGGGACGGCACCGGTCGGGAAGCGCAGGATCGTCGGCCCGTCCTCGATGCTGACGGCCTCGCGCAGTTCCTCGCGCACGGTCTGCGCGTCACGGGGCGCGGCGAGCCGCAGGCCGGGCACGACACCGAAGACCGACATGTCCCAGATGCCGTAGTGCGAGGGCCCGTCGGGGCCGGTGACGCCGGCCCGGTCGAGCACGAACGTGACCGGCAGCCGGTGCATGGCGACGTCGAGCAGCACCTGGTCGAAGGCGCGGTTGAGGAAGGTCGCGTAGACGGCGACGACCGGGTGGAGACCGCCGATCGCGAGGCCGGCGGCGGAGGTCGCCGCGTGCTGCTCGGCGATGCCCACGTCATACGTCCGCTCGGGGTACTTCCGCATCAGCTTGGCGATGCCGGTCGGCTCGGCCATGGCGGCCGTGATGCCGACGATGTCGGCCCGCTCGTCGGCGATCGCGACGAGCTCGTCGGCGAAGACGCCGGTCCACTTCAGTGAGGCCGGCGCGAGCAGCTTGCCGGTCTCGATGTCGAACGCGCTGCTCGGCCCGTGCAGGCAGTCGGCCTCGTCCTCCTCGGCGGGGCGGTAGCCGAAGCCCTTGCGGGTGACCGCGTGGACGATGACCGGCCCGCCGAAGTTCTTCGCCTTGCGCAGCGCCGACTCGACCGCCTCGCGGTCGTGGCCGTCGACCGGCCCGACGTACTTGATGCCGAGGTCCTCGAACATCGCCTGCGGTGCGACGGCGTCCTTGATGCCCTTCTTGACCGCGTGCAGCACCTCGTAGAGCGGCGGGCCGACCAGCGGCGTGCGGCCGAGGGAGTCCTTGACGACGTCGAGGACCTTCTCGTAGCTCGGGTTGAGCCGCAGGTTCGACAGGTGGTCGGCGAGGCCGCCGATCGTCGGCGAGTAGGAGCGGCCGTTGTCGTTGACGACGATGACGACCGGGTTTTTCGCCGCGGCGATGTTGTTGAGCGCCTCCCAGCACATGCCGCCGGTGAGGGCACCGTCGCCGACGACCGCGACGACGTGACGCGGCTCACCGCGCAACGCGAACGCCTTAGCCAGGCCGTCCGCATAGGACAGGGCGGTCGAGGCGTGCGAGTTCTCGATGACGTCGTGCTCGCTCTCGGCGCGGCTCGGGTAGCCCGTGAGCCCGCCGCGCTGGCGGAGCAGGTCGAAGCCGTCCTGCCGGCCGGAGACGATCTTGTGAACGTAAGCCTGGTGGCCGGTGTCGAAGAGGAGCCGGTCCTTCGGAGAGTCGAACACGCGGTGCAGGGCGAGCGTCAGCTCCACCACGCCCAGGTTCGGCCCCAGGTGACCGCCGGTGCGCGAGACCTTCGCCACGAGGAAGTCGCGGATCTCGGCAGCCAGCACGTCGAGCTGCTCGGCGGTCAGATTGCGGAGATCACCGGGCTCGCGGACCGTGCTCAGCAGGGACGCGGCCTCGATCTCTTCTGCACTCATGCCCGCCGAGTCTAGTGGTGCCCCGCACGGGCGCATCTCGGCCGGACGAATCTTGACAGGTTCCACACAGACTCCCCCAGACATCCCCGCAGCTGGCGCGGTGTCCACCGACGTTGACCGGGTCCACCCTTGCCGATCTTGCAGTGGTGGTGCCGGGACACTCCTTGAATGCCCGGTTTGTTAGGCACCACAACTGCATGATCGATGAGCGACAAACCGGTGGCCTCGGCCATCGCGGCACGGTCCCACGACCGGTCCCCCGCCGCCGTCACCCGCCCAACGGCCGGGCGGGCCGGGCCCCTGAGCAGGGGCAGCGGGGAGGCCGCCCGGACAGGCGTCCTTCCCGCTGATCCGCGACGCGTCAGACGGCCGACGGGGTGCCCCACTCGGGCGTCGCCGGCGCGGCGATGCCGATCTCGGCGGCCAGGGTCGCCGTCGACAGCGTCTCGACCCGGGCCCGCAGGTCGGCGTAGGCCGTCAGGGTGAGCGGCGCGGTGAGCACCGAGCCCGCCGCGGCCAGCACGCTGCTGATGACCGAGCTGACGACGACACCGACCACGACCGCCGTCGTAAACATCGGGCCCGAGGTCTCGAAGTCCGAGGTCAGCGCCTGCGCGCCACCGAACCCGAGCTGGACCACCTGCGCGATGATCGAGCCGATGATGGCGACGCCGATCGAGATGCCGGCGATCGTCGCGATGCGGCTGATCGAGGCGCCCAGGTCGCGGTGGAACAGCTGGAAGCACCGGCTGATCACGTTGGTCCGCTCGAAGGTCACCACCGCCGGCAGCACCATGAACACCGCGGTGAGGTAGATCGCCGGCAGCACGCAGGCGCAGACGCCGGCCAGGATGATCAGGCCGGCCAGGAACTGCCAGCCGAGCAACGGGAACACCCGCTTCGCCGCCATCGACAGCGACATGCCGAGGCTCGGCTTCAGCCCGGCGGCGATCGAGACGCCGACGTGGTTGCTCGCGATCGTGATGGCGAACTGGACCAGGTAGGTCAGGAAGATCCCGACGACCGTGATGCCAAGGACGGCGAGAAACGGGGTGAGGTCCACCTCGGTCGTGGTGATCACGCCGTCCGAGTTGGTCCGGGGCAGCCGGTCCTGCAGGTACACCAGGTAGAGCGCCTGCGGGATGACGAACAGCAGCGACATGACGACGCCGATGGCCTGCAGCCCGGCGAACAGCTTCCAGCCGGGCTTGAGCACGGCCATCGCCCGCTTCCACCAGCCGCCGTAGTCCGGGCTGATCAGCGGGTCGTAGCCGGCCTGCTGGCCGAAGACCGGCACGCCGTAACCGCCGGTGGGCGCGGCCTGGTAGTAGACGGGGTAGCCCGTCGACGGGTCATACCCACTCGGCGGCCCGAACCCCTGCGGCGCCGCCGGTTGGCCCTGCGCGGCCCAGTAGGCCTGCGCCGGGGCCCCACCGGGCTGCGCCGGGTCGTACGGCGCCGGCGCGGCGGGCGCCGTCGGGTCGAAGGGCGCCGGAGGACCGGCGGCCCCCTGGCCCGAGAACGGCGGCTGGGCCGGCTGCTCGGGGCCGGGCGGCGGGGGTTGGGTCATGGTTCCTCCGAATCGCGGATCGCGCCAGTCGGCTCGACACAGAAGATAGGGCCCCCGCGCACATCCCGGCGTCCCGCCCACGGTGATTGATCATTCGCTGTATGGGTGGGCATGGGTCACCGCGTCGGCGGAGTCACCATCGTCGAATAGATCAATGCCAGCGCGACCCCGACCGCCCACAGGCCGGCGCACCACCAGATTGTCCGGCGCCCCGTCACCGCCGGCTCCTTGCCGCGCAGCAGCTGCACCGCAAGCGCGGAGCCGGCCACCATCAGCGCGATCCCTGCCGTCCACACCGTCCAGGCGGCGGTGCTGCGCTCGATGTCACGGGAGCGGCCGACGCCGAGCACGGCGCGGCCGAAGACAAAGAGGTAGACCACCGTGAACAGCACGATCACCTGCGCGACGGACTTGCGGACGGCCCGCCAGGGATCGCGGCGCGGTTCAGCCACGGCGGCGCTCCGCGAACCGCGGGGAGAACGTCTCCAGTTGCCGCACCGTCTCGTCGAACGGCAGCTGCCCGGGCGCCGGCCGCCCGCCGATCGCCGAATAGGTGATCCGCGAGCCCAGCAGCGGGAAGAACACCCGCGACGCGGCGCCCTCGGCGCCCATGCCGATGATGATCAGCCGCAGGGAGCTGTGCCGCGTGAGCAGCCCCGCCAGCGTCAGCAGGTCGTCGGGGCCGTGCGCCATCGTGCTGATCTTCACCAGGTCGGCCCCGGCGGCCACCGCGCCCTCGGTGATCTCGGCGAGCCGTCCGGCCGGCGGCGTGCCGGTGAAGTCGTGGTGCGACACGACGACGAGCCGGTCGTGCCGGCGTGCGGCGGCGACGACCCCGGGCAGGATCTCCTCGGAGGACAGCTCGACGTCGACGGCGTCGACCTCGGGCAGCACCGCCTCGAACAGCCGGAGCCGCTCGGCCTCGCTGCCCGGCCAGTAGCCGCCCTCGGCCTTCGACCGGATCGTGGCGAGGGTCGGCAGGCCGCGGAACCGGCGCACCCGGTCGAGCACGTGGTCGGGCTCCACGGAGGAGTACCAGTCGATGCGCAGCTCGGCGACGTCGACCCGCCGGTCACGGACCTGGGCCGCGTCCCGCTCGGCGTCGTCGTCGCCGAAGCTCACCGCGACCAGTGGCACTTCGTCGGCGAGCCGCTCGCGCAGCGTTGCCATGACTCCCCCTGCCTGTGAAACGGACAGGGGGAGTCTACGGCGCCGCTCAGAACGGCCAGGTTCCGTCCCGGCCCGACTCCAGCAGCGGGATCATCCCGAAGCCGGCGTCGGTCAGGCCGCCGAACGTCCAGCGGTTCACGGTCAAGGGGGTGTGCCCCAGCCGGTAGCCCGCCAGGTTCCAGGTGAAGATCGGCACCGTCGCCGGTACCGCCTTGTCCACCGAACCGGCGTGGGACGCCTGCTCGTCCGTGAGAATGACGACCCGGTCGTGGCCGGCGAAGTGCTCGCGCACCGCTCGCGCCGTGTCCGTGCCGCCGTTGTGGAAGTGGCCCTCGGACCGGAACCGCTCGATCGCCCGCAGCACCGACTCACCCTTGCGGAGCCGGAACACGGTGGTCCGGTCGGAAAACGACACGACCTTCGCCGAGGCACACCGGGCCGCGAGCGCCACCCCGAACACCACCGCCGCGTCCCACCGCATCAGCGTGCCGTCGCGGGAGAAGCCCGAGTTCATCGAGCCGGACGTGTCGATCAGGACCAGGGTGCGCCCGGGCAGCGCCGGGACGCTGTCGAGGCTGAGCGTGAGCGCGCGCTCCAGTGCGTACGCCCACCGCAGCGACGGCGCGGCCCGGTACGCGGACAGGAACCGCATCGGCAGCTGCCGCGACCGCGCCACCTCGCCGGGGTCGGCCAGCCGCGCCGCGACCCGCGCCGCGACCTCGTCGGACACCCCGGCCTGGTCGAAGTTCCGCAGGTTACGGAGTTGTGCCATGTAGCCCATCGACGGGATCAGCGCCGTCCAGAGGGCGGCCCTGTCCACGCCGGTTCCGGCGAGCGACAGCGCGTCCTCCCAGGTCATGCCGGCGCTCTCGAGCCGCTCGGGGTCGAACAGCGCCGCCTTGCCCTCGGCACGCACCCGCCCGTTCGCCGCGATCATCCGCAGCGACTCCGGGACCGTGCGGTCCTCCCGGTTGTGCCGGCGGTCGAGCGCGAACCGGAACAGGTCACCCTGCCACGGTGCGGCCGGGGTGGGGTGGGTCAGGTCGAGCACGTCGCCGAAGCGGAACGCGTGGGTCGCGGTGTCGTACTTGAGCAGGTTGCGCTCGGTGTAGAGGCGCTGGACGGCGTCGGCGATGCCGCGCTTGACCGGCTTGGGGACCGCCCGGCCGTACCGCGAGATCCAGTAGGCGAGCAGTTCCCCCGGCTCGTCGGCGCGCTGGAGCACCGCGGCGACGACCCGCCGGTTCTCGCCGTCGCCCGGCACTCGGGCCAGCAGGCGCCCGCGCACGAACTCGGCGGCGCCGACGATCGAGGCGGTGCGCATGTTCGCGCCGGTGCGCAGCCAGCCGAGGAACCGCGCGGTCCAGTCCGGGTCCTCGACGGCCGCGGCGCGGACCAGCTGGGCATACCGGCTGTCCCGGTCGCCGGCGGACTCGTAGAAGGTCTGCTCGCCGACCATGTTCGTCACGGCCAGCAGGAAAAGCTCCGACTTGAGGTCGCGGCCGTATCCCGCGCCGCCCTCGTAGGTGCGTCCGGCCGGGCGCGCGGCGCCCCGCAGCGGTCCCGCACCGAGCGCCGCCTTCACCTTCTTCACATTGAGCTTCGCCATTGCGTATCCCCCATTTACGGGCATGCCCGAAAACGTCGCGCCTGGGCGGCCCGAGGTCCTGCCGGCGACGGCACAGCAATGCTCGGCCAAGTCGAGCTGCACCCTCGTGGAGCGGGGTGCGGGATTCGAACCCGAAGGAACCGGCGCCTGCGCACCGGGCAGCCTCGACGTGACGTTTTCGGGCACCGGCCCGAGATCCCAGCGCCCACGGGAACGGTGTCTTTTCCCAAAAAAGAAGTAACCGTGGGCTGCGCACCGGGCGGTGCGACATCGAAGGTAGCGCGTGATCGATCCGGCGTCGTGCGAATAAATATCGGCTTGCCCCGGCTCCCGATGATGGATGCGTGACGACGTTCGACGTGCGCAGTGCAGACCTGCGGGTGCTCAATTCGCTGACGAAGTACCCGTCCATTCCCACGTACCACGAGCTGGACCCGCGCAACGGCGGCCTGCTGCCGGCCGCGACGTCCTTCCCGGACGAGGCGATCGCGACGGAGAAGGTCGACGGGACGAACAGCCGGCTGATCATGCTGCCCGACGGCACGTACCTGATCGGTTCGCGGGAAGAGCTGCTGTACGCGCAGGGCGACCTGATCGGCAACCCCGCCCTCGGCATCGTCGAGCAGCTCAAGCCGGTTGCCGAGCGGCTGGCCGACGCCCACGACGGTGTTCTGCGGGTGTTCTTCCTCGAGTTGTACGGCGGGAAGGTCGGCGGTGCGGCCCGGCAGTACACGAAGGACCCGGCCCGCTTCGGCTGGGGCCTCTTCGACGTGCTGGAGCTCGCCGCCTGGGAGGCGCCGCTGGCCTGGCCCGCGGAGCGGATCCCGGCGTGGCGCGAGTCGGGCGGCCAGCCGTTCGCCGGCGAGGAGGAGCTGGCCGCGCTGGCGTCGAAGGCGGACCTGGCGCTGACCCCGCGCCTGTTCCGCGTGCCCGGCGCCGAGCTGCCGGCTGCGATCGAGGACATGCTGGCGTTGCTGCGGTCGTCGCTGCCGGCGACGAGGGTCGCCCTGGACGGCGACCTGGAGGGCCGGCCGGAGGGCATCGTCTTCCGCTCGGCGACCCGGACGGTGATCGCGAAGGCCCGGTTCCAGGACTACGAGCGGACGCTGAAGCGCCGGCGCTAGCGCCGCTCCAGCAGGCCGATCGTCTCGAAGTGGTGGGTCATCGGGAAGCTGTCGAACGCGCGGACCCCGGTGAGGTCGTAGCCGTGGTCGCGGAACGTGCGGACGTCGCGGGCGAAGGCCGCCGGGTCGCAGGCCACATAGGCCACCGCTCGCGGCGAGCGCGCCACGATCGCCTCGACCACCGCGCGCCCGGCGCCCGCCCGGGGCGGGTCCAGCACGACCACGTCGACGCTGCGCCAGTTCGGGTTCGCCAGCACGGCGGCCACATCACCCTGGGCGAAGCGGACGTTCGACAGGTCGCGCAGCGCGCGCTGCCCGGTGGCCACCGCGCGGCGGTCCGCCTCGACCACGGTCACCGGGCCGCAGTGCGGTGCCAGGGCGGCGGCGAAGACACCGGCGCCGCCGTACAGGTCCCAGGCCCGCTCGCCCTCGGCCGGCCGCAGCATGTCGAGCACCGTCTCGGTGAAGGCCGTCACCGCGTGGGGATGGACCTGCCAGAAGCCGCTCGCGTCGAGGTTCCAGGTGCGGTCGCCGACCGTCTCGCGGACCTTCGGCACGGGCGACGTGATCCCGCCGGTGCGGGAGTTACGGGTGATGACGGCCGTGTCACCCGCCGAGGAGCGAACGGCCTCGACCGACGATCCCGGCGGCCAGTCTTCCCGCAGTACGGGCAGCGCCTGCACGGCCGGGTGCGCGATCCGGCAGCGGTCGACCGGGACGATGTCGGACGAGCGGTGCCGGTGGAACCCGGGCCGTCCGTCCCGGCCGACGGCGTACTGGACCCGCGTCCGCCAGCCGAGCGGCCCGCCGGGCAGCGGCTCCACCGGTACCGTCGCGGAAATGCCGGCGAGGCGCGCCAACTGCTCCTCGATGACGTGCTGCTTGAGCCGGCGCTGGGCGCCGGGGTCGGCGTGCTGCCAGTCGCAGCCCCCACAGGCACCCGGTCCGGCGAAGGGGCAGGGCGGGATGACGCGGTCGGGCGACGCCAGCAGGATCTCGATCGCGTCGGCGCGCAGGAAGCCGCGCTTCTCGTCGGTCACCCGGGCCAGCACCCGCTCGCCGGGCAGGGCGTGCCGGACGAAGACGACCTGCCCCTCGTGCCGTGCGACGCAGTGGCCGCCGTGCGCGACCGGCCCGATCTCCAGCTCAAGAATCACGGTGCTCCGGTGGCGCGGTGGTGGTCGTGGTCGCGGTCGCGGACCGAGTCGCGGCCGGCGCGGTGGAGGGCGAGCGCGGGCCGCGCTTCGGGCCGCGGCTCAGCGTCGCGTCCATCTTGTCGAGGTCGACGTCCTGCAGCGAGCTGAGCTGCCACGGCACGCTCGTGACCATCACGCCGGGCTCGAAGAGCAGCCGGCCCTTGAGCCGCAGCGCGCTCTGGTTGTGCAGGAGGTGTTCCCACCAGCGCCCGACGACGTATTCGGGGATGAAGACGGTCACCACGTCACGTGGCGCGTCGCGGCGCTTGTTGCGCACGAAGTCGAGGATCGGGCGGTTGATCTCCCGGTACGGGCTGTCGACGACCGTCAGCGGGACCGGGATGCCACGGCGCTCCCAGTCCTGCTGGAGTTGCCGGGTGTCGTGGTCGTCGACGTTGACGGTCAGTGCGGTGAGACTGTCCGGCCGGGTGGCCTGCGCGTAGGCGACGGCGCGCAGCGTGGGCCGGTGCACCTTGCTGACGAGGACGACGGCGTGGTTGCGCGACGGCAGGACCGGCCGGTCCTCCGAGGGCGTCAGCTCCCGCGCGACGGTGTCGTAGTGCTTCTTGATGCCGACCATCAGGAAGTAGATGACGATCATCGCGATGATGGCGATGTACGCACCGAGCAGGAACTTGGTGACCAGCACGACCACGAGCACGGCGCTGGTCATCGAGAGCCCGATCATGTTGATCGTGCGGGAGCGGATCATGCGGTTGCGGATCTGCTTGTCGCGGACGGTCCGCAGCTGGCGGTTCCAGTGCCGGATCATGCCCGCCTGGGAGAGCGTGAACGAGACGAAGACGCCCACGATGTACAGCTGGATCAGGCGCGTGACCTCGCCGTTGAACCCGATGATCAGCACCATGGCGGCCAGTGCCAGCAGGACGATGCCGTTGGAGAACGCGAGCCGGTCGCCGCGGGTGTGCAGCTGGCGGGGCAGATAGCGGTCCTGGGCGAGGATCGAGCCGAGCACCGGGAAGCCGTTGAAGGCGGTGTTGGCGGCCAGGAACAGGATCAGCGCGGTGATCACGGCGACCACGTAGAGCATGATCGATCCGGCGCCGAACACCGTCTCGCCGAGCTGTGTGGTGACGGTCTTCTGCACGTAGTTGGCGGGGCCGCTCACGATCTGGTCCGGGCTCTCGACGAACTGCAGGCCGGTCTTGCGGGCCAGCAGGATGATGCCGAGCAGCATGGTGATCGAGATCGTGCCGAGCAGCAGCAGCGTGGTCGCCGCGTTTTTGCTCTTGGGCTCCTTGAACGCCGGGACGCCGTTGGAGATGGCCTCGACACCGGTCAGCGCGGCGCAGCCGGAGGAGAACGTCCGCAGCAGTAGGAAGGCCATGGCGAGCCCGGTCATGTGTGCCTCCTCGGCGTGGATGACCAGGCCGGCGCTGGGCGCCCGCAGGTCCTCACCGAGGACGAAGATCTTGATCAAGCCGGTCGCCAGCATGCCGATCATGACGATCATGAACCCGTAGGTCGGGATGGCGAACGCCGCACCCGACTCCCGGATGCCCCGCAGGTTTATCGCGGTCAGCAGCGCGATCGCGATGATCGAGATGACGACCTTGTGGGTGGCGACCCACGGGACGACGGAGCCGAGGTTCGCCACGCCCGAGGCGGTCGACACGGCCACGGTCAGCACGTAGTCGACGAGCAGCGCGCTCGCGACCGCCACGCCGAAGCGCGGGCCCAGGTTGACCGACGCCACCTCGTAGTCGCCGCCGCCCGACGGGTAGGCGTGCACGTTCTGCCGATAGCTCGCGACAACTGTGAGCATCACCACTGCGACGGCGACACCGATCCACGGCGAGATCAAAAACGCCGAGGCGCCGGCGATGGAGAGCGTCAGCAGGATCTCGTCGGGGGCGTAGGCCACCGACGAGAGGGCGTCGGAGGCGAACACCGGAAGCGCGATGCGCTTCGGCAGCAGCGTGTGTTTGAGCCGGTCCGAGCGGAACGGTCGACCCAGGAGCAGCCGCTTCAACAGGGAGGTGGAACTGGCCACGACGTCTAAGCGTACGGGCTATCACGCCTCCCGATGCACCGGTCTGGCCGGACCATGACATGCTCAACGGCGAGTGCTCATTCGACACGGAGGCGGGGACGTGCACGTCGTGATCATGGGGTGCGGCCGCGTGGGATCCACGCTGGCGCAGATCCTCGAAAATCGCGGGCACACGGTCGCGGTGATCGACGTCGACGCGGACGCCTTCCGCCGGCTGGGCTCGGAGTTCGCCGGCACGACGGTCACCGGTGTCGGGTTCGACCGCGAGGTGCTGCTGCAGGCCGGCATCGAGCGGGCCGACGCTTTCGCCGCGGTCTCCTCCGGCGACAACTCCAACATCATCTCGGCCCGCGTGGCGCGCGAGACGTTCGGCGTCGAGCGGGTCGTGGCCCGCATCTACGACCCGAAGCGCGCCGAGGTCTACGAGCGGCTCGGCATCCCGACGGTGGCGACGGTGCGCTGGACGGCCGACAGGATGCTGCGCCACCTGGTCCCCGAGGGCAACGTCGAGGTCTGGCGCGACCCGACCAGCACGGTCTCGATCGTCGAGGTGCCGATGCACCCCGACTGGATCGGCCACACCGTCGGCGCGCTGGAGCGGCGCAGCGGCGCCCGCCTCGCCTACCTCATGCGCTTCGGTCTCGCGATGCTGCCGACCGAGTCGACCGTGATCCAGGACGGCGACCTGGCCTTCATGCTCGTCACCGACGAGATGACCGACCCAGTGAGCAAGGTCACCAGCTCGGCGCCCGAAGGGGGACACTGACCGATGCGGATCGCGATCGCCGGGGCCGGCAACGTGGGCCGCTCCATCGCCAAGGAACTGGTCGACAACGGTCACCAGGTCATGCTGATCGAGCGGGTGCCGCGCATGGTGCGCCCGGAGCGGGTGCCGGCCGCGGAGTGGATCCTCGCCGACGCGTGCGAGCTGTCCAGCCTCCAGGAGGCCGACCTCTCCTCCTGCGACGTCGTGGTGGCCGCGACCGGCGACGACAAGGTCAACCTGGTGGTGTCGCTGCTGGCGAAGACCGAGTTCGCGGTGCCGCGGGTGGTGGCCCGGATCAACCGGGCCGAGAACGAGTGGCTGTTCAACGAGCAGTGGGGCGTCGACGTCTCCGTCTCGAAGCCGCGACTCATGGCCGCGCTGGTCGAGGAGGCGGTGTCGGTCGGCGACCTGGTCCGCCTGATGACGTTCCGCCAGTCCGAGGCCAACCTGGTGGAGATCACGCTGCCCGAGTCGGCCCCGTACGTCGGCCACCCGGTCCGCGACGTCCCCCTCCCCCACGACTCAGCCCTGGTCGCGATCCTGCGCGGCCGGCGAGTCCTGGTCCCGACCCCGGACGACCCGCTGGAGTCCGGCGACGAGCTGATCTTCGTAGTGACGTCCGAGGTGGAGGACGCCGTCCGTGCCGTGATCCTGGGCGCCGACAGCGTCGAAAAGACACGAAACAAGCACCACTAGCCCTCGACTTCGCCGCCCCGCAGCGACACCCCGCGCCCGACTCGCCCCGGGAACCGACTCGCCGCCGCGAACCGACTCGACCTCGGGAAAGCGGCACCACCTTTCCCGGACTTCCCAGCCCGCTGACTCTCCGGTCGTCAGCCTCCCCGGACTTCCCGACTCGCCAACCCTCCGGCTTCCTGGCAGTCCTGCGGGCCGCCGACTCCCCTGCCAGCCTTCACGGCGGACCTTGCGGGCAGCCGACTCCCCGCCAGTTCCCGTAGCCTTCCGCATCCCCACCTGGTGCCCGATTTATCGGAAATTTCGGGTCGATCGACCACCACGAGTTGACCTTGGTCGATTTCAGTGGCCATAGGCACCAAAATCGACCAAGGTCAACTTCAATCGGCTCCAGATCGCCCGCAAATGTCGGAAACGTCGCGACCGAACGGGCCTGCCGGTGTCCAGCGGGCTCGGGCTCTGCATCCCAGTGGGTTCGGGCCTCACCCGCCCAGCAGTCCGCTGTCCAGCGGGCTCGGGATCTGCCGTCAGGCGGGCTCGGGCTCCGCCTTCGTGTTGGCCCTCTCGTCCTCCGCCGCCTCGCTGCGCAGGATTCGGCGGGCCTGCCAGACCGTCAGGGCGGCCAGCAGCGCGTACGGTGGCCAGCCCAGCGCCAGCCGGGCCACACCGAGCAGATCGTCGGCGTTCTCGGCGGTGTCGAGGTAGAGCAGCACCTGCACGCCCAGCTTCGCCGCGTAGACGAACGCCCAGAGGACCGTCAGCCAGACGAACGCCCGGCGCAGGCGCGAGTTGTCGTACCAGCGGGTTTCGCCCTTGTCCAGCATCACCGACCACAGCCAGCCGACCAGCGGCCGGCCGAACACGACCGACGCCAGCATGCCGACGACGTAGCCGGCGCTGAGGAACATGCCCGGCAGGTAGATGTCCTTCGCGTCGCCGCTCTTCCAGGCGATGTACGCGCCGACGGCGATGCCGAACACGCCGTTGAAGGCGTGCCGGGTGGGCTCACGCCGGCTCAGCCGGTAGGCCGCCATCGACAGCGCCGCGCCCACCGCGATGATCAGCGAGGTGCGCAGGGACCACCACTTGAAATGGTCGCCGAGGAAGTTGACCACGATGAAGAGCGTGATCGGGATGCTGGACTCGATGAGCCCGCGCACCCCGCCCAGCTGCTCCGACATCTGGACCGAGAAGGACGGGAGCTGCTCCTCCTCGGTCTGGGTGCTGGTCTTGTCGCCTGGCTGCATCCGGCCTCATCCGCGTCGGTTTATCGAGGGGTATCGAGCTCGTAGTACGGGTTGTAGAGCACCTTACGGCCATCGCGGACCGCAATGCGCCCCTTCGCCGTGATCGCCCGACCCGGCTCGATGCCGGCGATGTGCCGCCGGCCCAGCCACACCAGTGTGACCAGATCGCTGCCGTCGAAGAGCTCCGCCTCCAGCGTAGGGAGGTTGGTGCGCGGGGTGTAGACGACGGTGCGCAGCCGTCCCTTCAGGCTCACCACCTGACCCCGGCGGCAGGCCAGCGCCGGCATGCTCCCGCACTCCTTGGCGTCGCGCTGCAGTTCCTCGGCGTCGAGTTCTGCCTCGCTCGCGGTCAGGCGGCGCAGAAACTTTCGCAGTCCTCGCTGCTCCACCGCGTTGTCGCTGTCCGTGGCCATGATGACGGTGCCACCCTCCTTGGCTGTCATGACACCCTCAATACGACGGTACGCGCAATTCCGCTATTTGCGACGAGGCCGAGGTGACGGCTTTCTGCGCCCGGGCTCCTCGCCGTTGGCCGGGGCCCCACCCGACGCCGGGTCCGCCGAAGCCGCCGGGTCCCCCGCGTCCGCCTGGTCCGGCCCGGCCGCACCCTCGGTGACCTCCTTGGGCAGGCGCAGCGGCAGCGGCTCGCGCACCGGCATCGCCTCGTGGCCCCGGTCGACGACCAGGTTGCGCAGGCACTCCAGCAGCGGCGGGGCGACCGACGGGTCGGCCGCGGCCGGGCCCTGGAAGACGGCGCGAACCAGCCAGCGCGGCCCGTCGACGCCGACGAACCGGATGTCGGTCAGCCCTTCCGGGGTGCGGACCCGGGCGCGAAGCTCGGTGCCGTAGTCGCCGCTGATCTCCTCGGCCGCGACGCCGTCGTTGAACAGCTGCTTGCGGATCTCGCCGCGGACCTCGTCCCAGATGCCCTCACTGCGCGGCGCGGCGAACACGCCCAGCTGCAATGCGCTCTCACCCGTGACGAGCACGATCTGCTGGATCTTGCCGTCGTTGTCGGCCTGGACCCGGACCTCGACACCGTCGACCGCCGGTACCTTCAGCGCGCCGAGGTCGAGCTGGGCGATCCCGTCGGGAGCCTCGGTGACGTCGTACGGACCTTCGGCCCGCTCGGACTTGCCGCTCACCGGGGCCTCGACCTCGTCGTCGCCCTCGATGGGGTCGAGGTCGGACTCTGCCCGGCGCGCCGCACCCGGACGGGTGTCGGCCTTGGCGTGCCGTCCGCTCCCGCGATTGCGCGAGAAGATCACTGCTCTGCCTCCAAGTTCGCTGCCGGCGCCAGTCCGGCATGCCCGCCGGTGGACCCGTGGCCACCAGCCCCGCGCACAGTATCGGGAAGGTCATCGACGACGTGGAAGTGTGCCCGCTCCACGCGTTGAATCACAAGCTGCGCAATCCGGTCACCTCGGCTGATCTTCGCCGTGGTCACCCGATCGTGATTGACGAGGTTCACCAGGATTTCGCCCCGGTACCCGGCGTCGACCGTCCCCGGCGCGTTGAGCACCGTCACCCCGAGCCGGGCCGCCAGCCCGGACCTCGGGTGCACGAGGCCCACGTAGCCCTCGGGCAGGGCGATCGCGATGCCCGTGCGGACCAGCGCCCGCTCGCCCGGGGCGAGTTCAACGCTCTCGGCCGCGACCAGGTCGGCGCCGGCGTCGCCAGGGTGTGCGTACGCCGGGAGCGGCAGATCGGGCACGAGCCGCTTGATGAGCACCTCCGTCACCATGCCTCCATCCTGCCGGGTCCTCCGGACGCGTGAACACGTACCCTCGCACTCGTGGCACAGCTGAACCCGTACCGTGAGCGTCTCACCGTCGCCTGGTGGCTCTGGCTGCCCGCGGTGGCGTTCGCCGGACTGCTGGCGGCCGAGGTCAGGCTGGGGGCACCCGGCATGGCGACCTGGATCCCGTACCTCGTCCTGCTGCCTCTGGCCACCGTGGGGCTGTGGTGGCTGGGCCGCATCCGCGTCGAGGTGTCCAACGGCGAGCTGCGGGTCGACGACGCGCACATCCCCCTGCGGTACGTCGGCGAGGTGACGGCTGTGTCCGCAGCCGAGAAGCGGGACCTGCTCGGCCCCTACGCCGATCCGGAGGCCTTCGTCGTCCAGCGACCCTGGATCGGCGGCGCTGTGCGTGTGCAGGTGCTCGACGATGCCGATCCCACGCCGTACTGGCTGATCAGCACCCGCCACCCGGAGGCGCTGCGGTCAGCCCTCGATGACGCGCGGGTTCGCTGACTCCCGCAGGTCCTTGCGGATGTCCGCGCCGAGCGCGAGCGTCGCCCGGCGGTTCAGGAAGCCGCCGATCGCCGCGCCGGTCAGGAACGGTCCCAGGGTGCTCAGATTGCGCCCGAAGCGCTTCAGCAGCCGGTCGCGCAGCTCCTTGCGCAGCGCGGTGCTCATCGCGGCGGCGACGCTGCCGCCGATGCGCAGGGGGTTGACTCCGCGGCGCTCGGCCCAGGCCTGGATCAGCGAGAGCGCGCGCTGGGTGCCGTTGCCCTCGATAGGCCGGCCGTAGACCACGTGCAGCTCGCCGATGAGCTTCATCTCCACCGCGACGACCGCCACCGTCTCGGCCGCCAGCAGGACAGGGGCTGAGAGCAGCGAGGGTGTCACGGCCCACTCGACCGCGGCCACACCGCCGCCGGCGGCGCCGATGCCCGCGGTGACCCGTGAGGCGTTGCGGATCAGCCGCTCGGCGAGCGCGTCACCCTCGAGACCGCCGTGGTGCGCCTTCAGGGTCTCCAGGTCGCGCACGGGGATGTGCGGCGCGACCCTCGTCACTGAGTCGGTGACCCAGTTGATCGCCCTCTTCGGGCGGAACAGGTCCTTGACCCCGCGCTCGCGGACCTCCAGCCGCACGAGGCGGCCCAACTGACGCCGTCGCTCGTTGGGGGCGGTGTCCTCCTCGGTGAGGGCCGTGACGGCATTGGTGAGCTCCGCCTCGTTGACGGGCTCGTTCTCGGCCGCCTCGTCGGCGGGCACCGACTGGACCATCGTCAACCTCCGGGGGATGCGGACCGTTGCCGTTTATGACTCAAGCACGCCTGCGCCACCTCCGCGTGATCAACATCCGGATCACGCGCACTCGCGGCAGATCAGCTCCCCGTTGCGCTCGACCGCCAGCTGGCTGCGGTGGTGCACCAGGAAGCACCGCGAGCAGCGGAACTCGTCGGCCTGCATCGGCAGGACCTTCACCGTCATGTCCTCGTCGGCCAGGTCGGCACCCGGCAGTTCGAAGTTCTCCGCGATGTCGGAGTCGTCGACGTCGACGATCGCGGACTGTGCGTCCGTCCGGCGGGACTTCAGCTCCTCGAGGCTGTCCTCCCCGAGGTCGACCTCGTCGCGTCGTGGCGCGTCGTAGTCGGTGGCCATCGGTGTTCACACTCCTATTTCGTGTCGCCGGTAGGTTTCGCGCCCGGTGTAACGTCCAACGGGCGGCGTACCTTACCGCCCTTGTGCCGTTTGTTGTACGCCCACGCGCGGAAACTTGTTCCCAATGTGACCGAGGCGACACAACGATCTTCCAGCGCCGAACGGGTCCCCGCGCCGCGGCGATGCGACGATACCGCCACCCGACCGTCTCTGTGGGGAGTCGTACCGCAACGGCGAGTGGGAACTTTGTGGTATGTCGGGTAGGACTTCAACATCGACGGCCGGCAGGCGCTAACCTCTCCGGCAGCCAGAGCGTCCTTCTGGTGACAGAGTCGTAGCGGCGCGGGAGCAGACCATGAGTTTTGCGCGAGTCAGAGCACTCGTGGTGATCGGCATCCTGGTCGTCGCCGCAGCGGTTTTCGTGGTCGTCGCCCTGGTCAAGGACCGCCAGAGCGGTCCGCAGTCCGCCGAGAAGTGCGCCGAGGGCGCCGTCGTGGTCAACGCGAAGTTGCCGACCCCCGAAGAGGTCAAGCTCAACATCTACAACGCCACGAGCAAGCCCGGCCTGGCCGGCAACGTGTCGCAGGACTTCCTCGCCCGCAAGTTCAAGGAGGCGAAGGTCCAGACCGCACAGCCCAGCCCGGCAGTGAACAAGCCCACTGACCAGGTGGCCTACATCCGCTTCGGGCCAAAGGCCGTGGGCGCCTCGTGGCTGGTGCGGGCATACTTCCTCAACCAGGCCCGCTACGAGTTCGACAAGGCGCGGCAGGACGACTGGGTCGACGTGATCATCGGCGGCCGGTTCCAGCAGCTGCCCACCACCACCGAGGTCAACCAGGCGATCGGCGCCCTGGGCAACCCGACGCTGCCCGAGGGCACCTGCGCGGCCGACGGGTGACGGTCACGGCCCGCCGGCCGCGTCCAGCTTCACCAGGCGCTCGTGCAGCGGTGCGTGCAGCACCGGCGGTGCCGCGACCACCATGTCCGGCCCGGGCGGCGCGCCGTCGAGGCCGGTCACCAGCACACCCGCCTCCGCGGCGATGAGGCCGCCCGCGGCGTGGTCCCACGGGTTGAGGCCCTTCTCGTAGTAGGCGTCGAGGCTGCCCTCCGCCACGAGGCACAGGTCGATCGACGCGGCGCCCATCCGGCGCACGTCACGGACGTCGCCGATCAGCCCCGCGAGCACCTTGGCCTGGTGCAGGCGCCGTTCCGCCGCGTAGCCGAAGCCCGTGCCGACCAGCGCCTGTGACAGGTCGGTCTCGGCCGAGCCGGTGAGCCGCCGGTCGCCGGTGAACGCCCCGCCGCCACGGACGGCGGTCCACTCCTTGCCGGTGGCCGCGTTGCGGACCACCCCGGCAACCACCTCGCCGTTCACCTCCGCGGCCAGGGAGACCGCGTACTGCGGCAGGTCGTAGAGGTAGTTCACGGTGCCGTCGATCGGGTCGAGGATCCAGCGCACCGGGGCCTCACCCTGCCCGCCACCGAACTCCTCACCCAGTACCACATCATGGGGCCGGGCGGCGAGCAGCGCTTCGCGGACGTGGCGCTCGACCGCCCGGTCGGCGGCGGTGACCACATCGGTGGCCGTGGACTTGGTCGCCACCGCCGCGACGCCTTCGGCCCGCATTTTGTTGGCGAGCGCCGCCGCAGAACGGACGATGGAGACGGCGAGAGCCAGAAGTTCCATGGTCACCATCCTTACAAAGCCCCCCACGGTCCGATTCGAGCCCATCCGTTCGGTCACAACAGGCGAGTCAGGGGCCCACAAGGCGGGATGTTGGCGCGAGAGAGCGTTACAATTCACGCGCTGCCCGCTGTCGCTTGTGAATCCACCCCGGAGGCACAGCGCACGGGCGCCACCAAAGCAACCCGGCCACTCAGCACGGCCGCGCCGTGCGCGAACCCGGCCGCATCGGCCGTCGCTCGCTCATCGCACCGGAAGGTCGTTCGTGACAGCAGCTCACCAGCCCAGCGTCGACGTACGCTCCCTCGCCGACACGCTGATCGCGCGTGCCGCCGCCAACGGAGGCCACCTCACGTCGGCGGAGGTCGCGCAGGCGGTCGACACCGCAGACGTAACCCCCGCGCATGCGAAGAAGCTGCTCCGGAGCCTGGCTGAGGCGGGTGTGACCGTCGTGGTCGACGACTCCGCGCACGGCCGGCGCAAGGTTGCCGCCGCCCGGTCGGCCACCCCGGCATCCAAGGCGGCCACCGCCAAGGCCGCACCGGCCCGCAAGCCGCCGCCCAAGCCGCTGACAGCTGTCGACTCCCCACAGGACGAGACGGCGGTGAAGAAGGTCCCCGTGAAGAAGGCCGCGCCCGAGGCGCCCAACGCTGCACCCGCCGCTCCGGCCAAGAAGGCCCCGCCGGCGAAGAAGGCCACGACGAAGGCGGCGCCCGCCAAGAAGGCCGCCGTCACGAAGAAGGCGTCCCCCGGCGAGGCCGCGGACCCTGCGGCCCCGACCGCGGGCGGCGACGAGCCGAATCTCGAGGAGCTCGACGCCGAGGCGTTGGCGGCCGAGATCGAGGACGTCGTCGTCGAGGAGCCGTCCGAAGTCGCCAAGGCCGAGGCGGATGCCGAAGCCACCGCGACCGACGACGACTTCGCGTGGGACGACGACGAGTCCGAGGCGCTGAAGCAGGCCCGGCGCGACGCCGAGCTCACCGCGTCGGCCGACTCCGTGCGGGCCTACCTGAAGCAGATCGGCAAGGTTCCCCTGCTCAACGCGGAGCAGGAGGTCGAGCTCGCCAAGCGGATCGAGGCCGGCCTCTACGCCGCGGAGCGCCTGCGGGCGGCCGAGGAGTCGGGCGAGCCGATGACGATGCCCGCCTCGCGGGACTACATGTGGATCTCCCGCGACGGCGAGCGCGCCAAGAACCACCTGCTGGAGGCCAACCTCCGGCTGGTCGTCTCGCTCGCCAAGCGGTACACGGGCCGCGGCATGGCGTTCCTGGACCTCATCCAGGAGGGCAACCTCGGCCTCATCCGCGCCGTCGAGAAGTTCGACTACACCAAGGGCTACAAGTTCTCCACCTACGCCACCTGGTGGATCCGACAGGCCATCACCCGCGCCATGGCCGACCAGGCCCGCACCATCCGCATCCCGGTGCACATGGTCGAGGTGATCAACAAGCTCGGCCGCATCCAGCGCGAGCTGCTCCAGGACCTGGGCCGCGAGCCCACCCCGGAGGAGCTGGCGAAGGAGATGGACATCACGCCGGAGAAGGTGCTGGAGATCCAGCAGTACGCGCGTGAGCCGATCTCCCTGGACCAGACGATCGGCGACGAGGGCGACAGCCAGCTCGGCGACTTCATCGAGGACTCCGAGGCGGTCGTCGCGGTCGACGCGGTGTCGTTCTCGCTCCTGCAGGACCAGCTCCAGCAGGTGCTGCAGACGCTCTCGGAGCGCGAGGCCGGCGTGGTGCGGCTCCGGTTCGGGCTCACCGACGGCCAGCCTCGCACGCTCGACGAGATCGGCCAGGTGTACGGCGTGACGCGCGAGCGGATCCGCCAGATCGAATCGAAGACGATGTCCAAGTTGCGCCACCCGTCGCGCTCGCAGGTCCTCCGGGACTACCTCGACTGAGTTTTCGCTCGTGGCGAACCCGGGCCGTCCCTTTTGGGGCGGCCCGGGTGTGTTTCGGGTCACTGAGGGCATTCCAGACCCGTGGCGACGCGCCAACCCACTTGTGATCGCAGCCGGGGCGCGATAGGAAGGCGTAGCGGGGGTTGCACCGACCTCCGCGAAGCTCGACGGAAATGTGACATCGGTCCCGCACACCACCTGGGAACGATGTCGGGCAACCTGGTGTTGAACCAACTGTGAACGACGCAAGGAAGCGTTCGTCGGTGACGATCAGAGGAGGAAGGCGATGACCCCGACCCTCACGCCGCCACCGGAGACGGCGGCACCCCCCGCCGCCGATGAACGGTGCGACCGCTGCAACGCGGCAGGGAAACTCCGAGTTCGGCTCGCCGAAGGCGGCGACCTGATCTTCTGTGGACATCACGCCAACAAGTACGCCGACAAGCTGGTCAAGATCGCGGTAGAGGTAGCCGTCGCCCCAGACTTCACGTGGCGCGGGACCGAGCTTTCGGCCAGCTGACCAAAATACCTACGTCGCAGGGCGTCCCTCCGGGGATGCCCTGCAGTCTTTCCAGCCCACCCCAGGGCGAGAACCGCAGCCCCGACGGTTCCACCCCAACAGTTCCGGCCTCACAGCCCTAGCCCCACGGTCCCGACCTCACGGTCCCGTCCAGCCCTGGGCGGACCCACTCTTGGGCCAGGCTCGACGGACCAGACTCCCGGACCAGACTCGGCGAGCCGGCTCCTGGCCGGACTCCCGGACTAGGCTCGGCGGACCCGGTCCCGGACCAGACTCCCGGACCAGACTCCCAGACCAGGCTCGGCGAGCCGGCTCCTGGCCGGACTCCCGGGCCAGACTCGGCGGACCCGTTCCTCGGTGCACTTGGTTGTCCGCAATACGCGGGGCTGGCTGTCCTCGGCGCGCCCAGCCGCCCTCGGTCCGCCGACTCCTCCGCAGTTCCCCGCAGCCCTTCCGGACTCCCAATCTCCGCCCGATTTATCGGAAATTTCGGGTCACTCAACCCTGCTCCGCGCCGCCGCAAGTTGACCTTGGTCGATTTCAGTGGTCATAGGCACCGAAATCGACCAAGGTCAACTTGAATTGGCACCAGACCACCCCCGAATGTCGGAAATGTCGCAACCATGCGAGCCTGCCCGACCCAGCGAGTTGGGTCCCGTCGTCGAAATGCCGGAAATGTTGTGACCAGACGGGCCTGCCCGGTATCCAGCGGACTCGGCCTCGCCGTCAGACGGGCCCAGGCTCTGTTGTCAGGCAGACTTGGCCCGCCGCCAAGCGAACCCGGGCTCTACCGCCAAACACGCTCGGCCCTGCCGTCGACCGAACCTGGACTCTACCGCCAAGCACGCTTGACCCCACCGCCAAGCGAACTCGGGCTCTACCGCCAAGCACGCTCGGCCCTGCCGTCGAACGGACCCGGGCTCTGCCGTCGTGTGGGCTCGGGCCCCGCCGTCAGGCGGGCCCCGGGCTTTGGCCTTCGTGTTGGGCCTCGCGTCTGGCGCCGACCGGCGGAGGCGCTCATGATCCAGGGAAAGATTCGGTCGCCCAGGCAGCAGAATGTTTCCCATGATCATGGGGTGCTGGTCGAGGTGGGACGCCGGGGCAGGTACTACAGGGTCTGGACCGTGGCTATCCGCTCTTCCAGCTGCTCGATCGTCGCCTGGGCGCTGGGCGGGCCGCCGCACAGGCGGCGTAGTTCGGCGTGGATCTTGCCGTGCGGCAGGCCTGTGCGGTGGTGGTGAGCGGCCACCAAGGTGTTGAGCTGGCGGCGCAGGACGATCCGGCGCTCGCCCGCGGTGCGGGGCTGCTGCGCTGGGGCCGGCTCCGCGATCGTCGCGGCCGGAGCGCTGCGTTTCTGGGCCGCGAGCTGTTCCGCCTGGCGCTTCGACAACAGCGCCGACACCTGGTCGGGGGTCAGCAGGCCGGGCAGCCCGAGGTACTCCTCCTCCTCAGGGGTCCCCGTCTGTGCCGGCAGGCCGAAGGTCGCGCCGTCGAAGATGATCTGGTCGAGCTCGGCCGTCGCGGACAGGGCCTCGAAGCGTTTCTCCAGCTCGCCGCTCGCGTCCTCGGCTCGCTGGGCGCGCTCGAGCAGGTCGTCGTCGAGGCCGTCCTTCGTCTTCGGCTCGCCGAGGACGTGGTTGCGCTGGGCCTCCATCTCGCTGGCGAGCTCCAGCAGGTGGGGCACGCTGGGCACGAACACCGTGGCCGTCTCGCCCTGGCGGCGGGCGCGGACGAACCGGCCGATGGCCTGGGCGAAGAACAGCGGGGTCGACGCGCTCGTCGCGTAGACGCCGACGGCCAGCCGCGGGATGTCGACGCCCTCGGACACCATGCGGACGGCGACCATCCACCGCTCCTGCGAGGCGGAGAACGCCGCGATCCGGCCCGAGGCGCCGACGTCGTCGGAGAGGACGACCACGGCCTTCTCGCCGGTGATCTCGCCGAGGACCTTCGCGTAGGAGCGGGCCGACTGCTGGTCGCTCGCGATCACCAGGCCGCCCGCGTCGGGTATGCCACCGGCGCGCAGGTTCTGCAGGCGGGCGTCGGCCGCGCGCAGGACCTGCTGCATCCACTCGCCGGTCGGGTCGAGAGCGGTCCGCCAGGCCTGCGCGATGAGGTCCTGCGTCATCGGCTCGCCGAGCCGCGCGGCCAGCTCGTCACCGGCGGAGGTGCGCCAGCGGGTCTCACCCGAGTACGCCAGGAAGATCACCGGCCGGACGACGCCGTCCTGCAGCGCGTCGGCGTATCCGTACACGGTGTCGGCGCGCGAGCGTTGCAGGCCGTCCATGCCCCGCTCGTACTGCACGAAGGGGATCGGATTGTCATCGGAACGAAACGGCGTGCCGGTCAGCATCAGCCGCCGCACGGCCGGCTCGAACGCGGCCCGCACCCCGTCGCCCCAGGAGCGCGAGTCGCCGGCGTGGTGGATCTCGTCGAGGACCACGAGGGTCTTCCGCGTGATCGTGCGCCGCTTGTGTACCGCCGGCGCGATGCCGACCTGGGCATAGGTGACGACGGTGCCGTGGAAGTCGGACGACGCGTGGACGTCGGAGTTACGGAACCCGGCGTCGAGGTCGATGCCGACCCGTGCCGCGGCCTCTGCCCATTGCGTCTTCAGGTGCTCGGTCGGAGCGACCACGGTCACGTTGTCGATCGTGCCGTCGGCGAACAGTTCCAGGGCCACCCGCAGCGCGAACGTGGTCTTGCCGGCGCCCGGCGTCGCGACCGCCAGGAAGTCCTCGCGCTTGCCGCGCAGGTACTCCATGAGCGCCTTGCGCTGCCACACCCGGAGCGTCTGACCTTGCTGCACCACCGGACGCGGCGGCATGCGACCCCCTCGAGACGACCACGCATGAAAACGCCTCCGGGTCGTGGACCTCGAAGGCGTTCGTCAGCCTAGCGGGCGCGCGCCGGTGAGACCCCGGCACGCGCCGAACGTCACTACGACGGATCGTCGTTCTGGACGACGTTCTCGTAGATGTCCTTGCACACCGGACACACCGGGAACCGGCTCGCGTCACGCGTGGGAACCCAGAGCTTGCCGCACAGCGCGCGGACCGGAGTGCCGTTGACCATGGCCTCCATCATCTTGTCCTTCGGCACGTAGTGCGCGAACTTCTCGTGGTCGCCGTCGTCGTATCGGTAGTCGGTCCGTTCCTCGACCTGCTCGTCGAGGAGGGTCCCGCCACCGTTCTCGGGTGTGGTCGTCACGGCTCCCAGTCTGCCAGGCTCGACGAGGTTCGGCCCGCCGAGGCGGGGCTATGGTGGGCTGGTGATCAACCACGCCATCCGGTTCGGCTCCGAAGTCGAGGCGGCCCGCACCGCCGGCGCGCCCATCGTCGCGCTCGAGAGCACGATCATCTCGCACGGGCTGCCGCGCCCGGCCAACCTGACCGTCGCGAAAGAGATCGAGGCGACGGTACGGGCCGAGGGCGCCGTCCCCGCCACGATCGGCATGATCGGCGGCGAGATCGTGGTCGGCCTCGACGAGGGTGAGATCCACCACCTGGCCGGCAGCGACGACGTGGTCAAGTTGTCCGTGCGTGACCTGGCCCCGGCCGCCGCGGCCCGCGCCGACGGCGCCACCACGGTCGCCGCCACCTCGGCGATCGCCGCGAAGGCCGGCATCCCGGTGTTCGCCACCGGCGGCCTCGGCGGTGTCCACCGCGACGCCTCGGCCACGTTCGACGAGTCGGCCGACCTGACCGCCCTGTCCCGCCTGCCGATCACGATCGTCTGCGCGGGCGTCAAGTCGATCCTCGACGTCGGAGCGACCCTGGAGCGGCTGGAGACCCTCGGCGTCAGCGTCGTCGGCTACGGCACGCGGCGGTTCCCCGGCTTCTACCTCACCGACGCCGGCTTCGACCTCGACTGGTCCGTCGCCGACCCGGAGAGCGTCGCCGAGATCATCCGTGCCGCGCGCACCCATGAGGTGCACGGCGGGGCGCTGGTCGTGGCCAACCCGCTCCCGGCCGACGAGCAGCTCGACCCGGCGCTGCACGATCGGGTGCTCGCCGAGGGCCTGGCCGGACTCGCGCGGGACGGCGTGACCGGTAAGGAGGTCACCCCGTACCTCCTCGCGCACTTCCACACGGCCACCGAGGGCAAGAGCCTCGACGTCAACGTCCGGATCATCCTGCGCAACGCCCAGCTGGCGGCCCGCATCGCGGCGGCCCTGTGACGGTCGTCGTGCTCGGTGACGTGGTCACCGACATCCTGACCGTGCACGAGGGCCCCCTCGCCATCGGATCGGACACCATCGCCGCCGTGCGGATCAGCGGCGGCGGCTCCGCGGCGAACACCGCCGCCTGGCTGGCGGCGACCGGCCACCCCGTCGTGTTCGCGGGGGTGGCCGGCGCCGACGAGCCGGGCGACGCGCGGCTCGCCGAGCTCCACGCCGCCGGGGTGCGGACGTCGGTCCGCCGGGTGTCCGGCGCAGGCAGCGGCACGGTCGTTGTGCTCACCTCGGGCAACGAGCGCACGATGTTCACCGACCGGGGCGCCAACCGGCTCCTGTCCCCCGCCGACGCGGACCGGGCTCTCGACCATCCGGGTGCCCGGCACCTGCACCTGTCGGCATACGTGCTGTTCGACCCGGACTGCGCGCCGGCGGGACGTCATGCGCTGGAGGAGGCGCGGCGGCGCGGCATGACCACGAGTCTGGACGCCGCGTCGGCCGCTCCCTTGGCGCACGCGGGCGCGAAGACGCTGCCATGGGCCGACCTCCTGCTGGCCAACCTCGACGAGGCGCGGGTGATCGCCGGCTCGGACGGCACCCCCGGCGAGCTGGCCACGGCCCTGCTGGAGCACGCCGGCCAGGTGGTCGTGAAGTCGGGCGCCGGCGGCGCCACCTGGACGGCCCGGACGGCGGGGTCACCTGTGCACGTCGCCGCCGTGGCGGTGGGCGAGGTGGTGGATCCGACGGGGGCAGGTGACGCCTTCGCCGCCGGTTATCTGGCGGCGTGGCTCGGTGGCGCACCGCCGGAGGAGGCCCTGCGGCGGGGCAACGAGCTCGGCGCGGCCGCCGTCAGCCGGCTCGGCGGCCGGCCGTGACCCGCTGAGCGGCGGTCACTTCTCGACGTCGATGACCCGGTGCTCGCGGTCGTGGAGCGCGTGGGCCGGGTCGGGATGGGACGTGGGCCGGCGGTGGAGCTTGTTGCGGAGCTGGTGCTCGGGGCGCGGGGCCTTGTCGTTGGCGAGGAGGACCGCGGCCCACGGCAGGACCACCGCGCCGACGATGCACAGGGTGAGCCAGAGCCAGAGCAGCGGCGGGCGGGTCGCGACCAGGATGGCCGCGACCACCACGCAGACGGCCCGGAGCAGCATCATGAGCACGTAGCGCACCTCACGCTCGCGGAGCTCCTGCTCGGGACTGCGGGCCGCGTCGGTGATCAGCTGGGGACGTTCCCTGCGTGCCATTACCCCGAGTCTGCCACGCCTGCGGCCCGGACCGTTAGGGAGGCGCTCAGACGTCCATCGGTTTCACCGGCGCCGAGTGAGCACCGCCCGCGTGCACCCCACCCACGTTGCGCTCACGCTCGGTGGTGCCGGTCTGGAGCAGGTCGCGGATCTCGGTGAGCAGCCGTACCTCGTCGCTGGGCGCCTCCGGCTCCGGCGCGACCCCGCGCTTGCGGCGCTGGGCGAGCTTGTTCATCGGCAGTACGACCAGGAAGTACACGGTCGCCGCGGTGAACAGGAAGGTGATCACCGAGTTGACGAACGTCGGCCACTCGAGGACCTGCTTGCCGATCGGGAGGCCCTGCTGGCCGTCGATGCCGATGCCACCGGTCAGTTTGATCAGCGGTTCGAGGAACGACTTGGTGAACGAGGTGACGACGCCGTTGAAGGCGGCGCCGATGACAACGGCGACGGCAAGCTCGATCACGTTGCCGCGCGTGATGAAATCCCGGAAACCCTTCAGCACGGTAGGCACCCTACGGCCCCCGGGTTACAACCGCACCGGGGGTGGGCCCCTAGGCCTTCGCCTTCGCGGCCGCCTTCATGGTCTGCTTGTACTCGCGGACCTTGGCCAGGGACGCGGCGTCGACGATGTCGGCGACCGAGCGGTACGAACTCTGCTCGCCGTACGCACCTGCGGCCGCACGCCAGCCGTCGGGCTGCACGCCGTACTGCTTGCCGAGCAGCGCGACGAAGATCTGCGCCTTCTGCTTGCCGAACCCGGGCAACGCGCCGACCCGTCGGAGCAGCTCCTGCCCGGTCTCGACGCCGGCCCAGAGCCCGGCGGCGTCGCCGTCGTACCGGTCGGCGAGCGCCTGGCAGACCTCCTGCACCCGGGCCGCCATCGCCTTCGGGAACCGGTGCAGGGCCGGTGTCCGGGCGAAGATCTCGACCAGCGCCTCGGGGTCGTAGGCGGCGAGCTCCTCGGCGGTGGGCTCGTGCCCGATCCGCTGCGCGAGCACGTGCGGCGAGGAGAACGCCTTCTCCAGCGGTACCTGTTGGTCGAGAACCATGCCGATGAGCAGCGCGAGCGGGCTGCGCGTCAGCAACTGGTTGGCGTCGTCGTCGATCGGCAGCGTGATGGCCATGGCGAACATCCTGCCCGGTCGGCCTCACCCTGCGCCACGAACTCGGCGATGCCGCCGATGACGGTTTGGCGTCAGCGGCGAGCCCCCTATGCGGAGGCTCACTAACCTGAGCCGATGCTGGAGCGCAGAGCCGTCGCCACCTGGTCGGTCTTCGGGATCGTCGCCGTGGTGTCGTCCGTGCTGGTCATGCGGCGGCCGATCGCGCAGCGGCTGTCGGACCTGCACATCTACTACGGCGCCGCGGAGACCGTCAACGCGGGAGACCCGCTCTACGGCTACGTCGCGGAGAACGGCGGGCCGTTCACCTATCCGCCGTTCGCGGTCCTGCTGTTCCGGCCGCTCACGCTGCTGCCCGAAGGCGCCGTGCAGCTGCTCTGGCTCGCCCTGACCTGCGCCGCCGTCGTGGTCATCGCCCGGTCGGTCGGGCGCGGGCTGGGCCTCGGGCCGCTCGCGGTGGCCGGCATGGCGTGTGCGCTGCTGGTGTCGGCGCCCGTGCAGAGCAACCTTCGCTTCGGCCAGGTGAGCATCTTCATCGTCCTGCTGGCACTCGTCGACGCGATGGGGCTGCTGCCGGAGCGGTACCGCGGGATCCTCGTCGGCGTCGCCGCGGCGATCAAGCTGACCCCGCTGCTCTTCGTCGGCTACTTCCTGATCACCGGCCGTTACAAGGACGCGGCCCGGGCCGCCGGGGCGTTCGTGGGGTGCGGGCTGCTGGCGGCGGCGCTGCTGCCCGCCGACAGCTGGGCGTACTGGTCCGGCACCATGCTGGAGACCTCGCGCATCGGCAACCTCGCGTCGCTGGGCAACCAGTCGGTGCACGGCATGCTCATGCGGGTCGGGGTATCCCCCGCCGTCCTGCCGCTCATCTGGGCCGGGCTGATCGCCGTCATCTGCGGCGCCACGATGCTGCGGGCCCGCCGGCTGCACCGCGACGGCGAGCACGTCCGGGCGGCGGTGCTGGTCGGCTGTGCGACCGTCGCCGCCTCGCCGGTGTCCTGGACGCACCACCAGGTCTGGACGGTACTGGCGGCGATGCTGCTCATCGCCACCGACGGCGCCTGGCGCCGCGCCGCGGGGGTGGTGCTGCTCGTGGTCATGACGCTGTCGCTCGGCGCGGTGCTCCGCGGCGTCTCGACGTACCCCGGCTGGCAGTTCCTGCTGGAGAACGCCCGCTCGATCGGCCTCGTCGCGGTCTGCCTGGCCGGCTTCGGCGGCGCCGCGGTCGTCACCGTCCGGCGCTCGCGGGCCTGGCTGCGGCCGGTGACCGCGGTCGCCGTCGCGCTGACCGTGATCGCGCTGCTGCCGTTGCCGGCGGGCGCCGACCCGACGTTCAAGGCGTACTCGGCGAGCGACCTGACCAACCCGCGATACTTCTACTTCAGCGCCGCCCCGCTCCCCGGCGAGCCGGTGCGCTTCCTCGTGCGGCGGGAGAAGACCAAGGTCCGGGTCAACGGCGTGGCCGGCGCGGGGGTGGCGCAGCTGCGCTTCCAGTCGGCACCCGGCGGGCCGGCACGCACCGTCCCGCTGCTCGACCTGGGACCGGGCGTGCGGACGTTCTCGTTCCGCAGCGCGAACCTGGCCCACGGCCGCCTCGACGCGCTGGCTCCCGACGGCCGGGTCGTGGCGACCTTCACAAGCTTCGAGCGATCCTAGGGTGCGTGTCGACGTGGGGACCGATCCTCCGCGGTCCACTTGTCTGCGACTCGAGATCCGCCTGGCTCGGATCATCGGGCATGATCGGCTCGTGGAAGACCTCATCCGTGAACTTGAGACGCAGGAGGAGCGGCTGCAGTTCAGCCGCTTCGACAACACCGACGCGTGGGCCCTCGGCTGCCTTCTCGTCGATCTGGCCCGCGAGCGGGACCTGTCGATCACGATCGACATCCGCCGCCACGGCCACCAGCTCTTCCACGCCGCGCTGCCGGGCACCGCGCCGGACAACGACCGCTGGATCGAGCGCAAGATCCGAGTCGTGGAGCGGCTCAACGCCTCGTCGTACCTCGTGGGCCGGCGGCTGGCGGCAAGGGGCAGGACGTTCGACGCGGATTACGGCGTGAACCCGGCCGACTACGCGACCCACGGCGGCGCGTTCCCGATCCGGGTCCGCGACGTGGGGGTCGTCGGCGTCGTCACGGTGTCCGGCCTGCCGCAGGCCGACGACCACGCGCTGGTGGTCGAGGCCCTGGAGCGGTTCCTGGCCGGCTGACGTTCCCCGAACCCGCCGAGGACCGGTTTGACGTCGACGCGCGACCCTCCAAAGTGGACTCCACCCAGCCCACGGGGCGGATCGGAAACTCACTCATGTCGAGGACCGGACCGCGTGTCGGTAAGCCGACAACCACGCGGATCCGGCAGGCCTCAAGATGCCGCGTGTGATGAAGAGCCTTCTTCTGCCGATCGCTTTCGTGGCGGTCGCGCTCGCCGGTTGTTCGACCGACGAGCCGGACACCTCTTCTGCCGCGCCGGGGAACGCGGCAGCCTCGAGCGCCGCGCCGTCCGCGGCGCAGTCGACCGCCGCGGCGCCGTCCAGCGCCGCACCGGCCGGCTCCGGATCAGCCGCCGCGGGCGGCTGCCCGGTCGACGACGCGACCCTCCGGAAGGCCTTCCAGGCCAACGCGGAGGTCGCCGGCAGCATCATCCTGGGCAAGGGTTTCAAGGACATCAGCTGCTACCAGGGCTGGGCCACGGCCCTGACCCAGCCGGAGCAGATGGACACCGCGGTGGTGGTGTTCAAGTACGACAGCGCGAAGAAGTCCTGGGCCGCCGTGATGGGCGGGACCGACAACGTCTGCGGGGCGAACGTGCCGGCTGCGATCCAGCCGCATCTCAAGAACTGCTAGTCCTTGAGCATAGAGTGACGTAAATTGCCGCTCGTGCTCAAGAAATCCTTCCTTTCCCTTGCCGTCGCCGGAGCGCTCGCGGGCTGCTCCGGCGGCGGCCCATCCGGCGCCGCGCCGACGAACATCGCGCCGACCGCCGAGGAGTCGACCGTCCCGCAGACAGGGCCGGCGCCGACGAAGCCGGGCGCCAGCCCGCAGGCCGGCTGCCCGGTGGACGCCGCAACGCTGGAAAAGGCGTTCCGGGAGCACAAGGAACTGTCGACCCACCTCGTGCTCGGCGCCGGGCTCACGGACATCAGCTGCGTGCAGGACTACGCGACCGCGCGAACCCGGCCGGACAACGTGGATCCGGCGACGGTGCTGTTCAACTACGACGGCACGAAGAAGCTGTGGCTCGCGGTCGCCGGCGGCACCGACGGCGTGTGCGACACCATCGTCCCGCAGGCGATCCGCTCCCAATTGAAGAACTGCTTCTAGTGAAATGATCCGCTTTATGGTCACATAGAGCATGGAGCGTGAAGCACTGGTCCGGCTCCTCGCCGAGGAGCCGGGTGCTGCCTTCGTGGCCTGCGGCGAGGCCATCCGCGCTGGCGCCGAGTACGTCGTCTGGGACCACACCCTCCCCGCCGACCAACTCGCGCGCAGTTACTCTCTGCGAGCGCGACACATGGCAAAGATCGGCAACCCGATGCTGGGCGGCGACGAGGCGATCCGCCAGTTGCAGGCCTCGGGCGACCGCCCCTTACGCACCGGCGAGGCGAAGGTCGAGGATCCGCCGACCCATTTCCAGATCTTCCTGACACCCGAGGCGGACCGGGTCGTCGCCTGCATAGGGATCGACCAACGTTGACGTAGCAGGATGTCACGGGTGGACGCACTGCTCGACACCACCGGACTTGCCCAGCTGCGCGAGGCGCTGACCTCAGCGGAGTACACCTCCCAGGGCATCAAGGACCACCTCGGCGAGGCCGCGACCGCGGCGCTGGCGCGCAACGACTTCCGGGCCGCACTCAAGGTCACCGAGGAGCGGGGCGACCGGCTCGCGACGCTGATCCGGCTGTTCGTCTGCGGCCAGACCGAGCCGCTGTCCCGGGTCGCCGCCGCGCTGGCACCGCTGCCGCTGGAGGCCGCGCTGCCGCTGCTGGAGGCCGACGGTGACGGCGTGCGGGCCGCGGTGGAACTCGAGCCGTACGGCGACTGGTGGGTCGTCGCCGACCTGTCCGCGAGCATGCGACCCGGCCGACCGCTGCCCGGCGACCACGTCCTGGGCATCGGCGGCGCCTCGACGACGCTGGCCGCCGCGACGCTGCGCCACCCGGTGGGCAGCGCCCTCGACCTCGGCACGGGCTGCGGGGTCCAGGCCCTGCACCTGTCGACGCACGCGCGGCGGGTCACCGCGACCGACGTCCTGCCCCGGGCGCTGCGGTTCGCGGCGACCACGGCCGCGCTGAACGGGCTGGACTGGGAGCTGCTCCAGGGCGACCTCACCGGTCCGGTGCAGGGGCGCAGGTTCGACCTGGTGGTGAGCAATCCGCCGTTCGTGGCCGGGCCCGGGACGACCGCGCACACCTACCGCGACTCCGGCCGCCCGGGCGACGCGGTCTGCGCCGAACTGGTGGCGGCGGCGCCGGGACTGCTGGCCGACGGCGGGCACATGCAGTTCCTCGCCAACTGGCTGCACGTCGCCGGCGAGTCGTGGGAGGACCGGGTCGCCGACTGGCTCGCCGGCACCGGGCTGGACGCGTGGGTGATCCAGCGCGAGGTGTCGGACCCGGTCGCGTACGTCAACCTCTGGCTCACGGACGCGTCGGAGGATCCGCGCGTACAGCCGGCTCTCGCCGCCGCCTGGCTCGACTGGTTCGACGCCCAGAGGGTGGACGCGGTCGGATTCGGGCTGATCACACTGCGGGCCGGCGGGCATGAGGACCCGACGGTGCGCATCGAGGACCTGCGGCAGACCGTCGACGGACCCCTCGGCCCGCTGATCGGCGACTGGTTCGACCGGCAGGACTTCCTGCGCGACGGCGACCTGCTGGCCACGCGCTTCCGCGCCGCGCCCGGCCTGCGGCTCCAGCAGGAGGCGAGCCAAGGGCCGGAGGGGTGGGAGGTCGACCGGCAGCTGCTCACGCTGCCCGACGGGCTGCGGTGGATCGAGGAGGTCGACCCGGTCGCGCTGGCGCTCGTCGGCGCCTGTGACGGTTCGGTAACCCTGCAGGATCAGGTCGACGTGTTGGCGGCGGCGCATGCGGTACCGGCTGAGGTGCTCGCCGACGTGGCCGTGCCCCTCGTCGCGCACCTGGTCGAGCGCGGCATCCTGCTGCCCGGCCCGGCGGCGTAGCGTGCGCGCCCTGGTCCAGACCGTCAGCCGGGCCTCGGTGACGGTCGACGGCGAGGTGGTCGGCGCGATCGAGGACGGCCTGCTCGTCCTGGTGGGCGTCACGCACAGCGACACCGCCGCCACGGTGGCGACGCTGGCCCGCAAGGTCCACGAGCTGCGCATCCTGGACGACGAGCAGTCGGCGTCGGACGTCGGCGCACCCCTGCTCGTCGTCTCGCAGTTCACGCTCTACGGCGACGCCCGCAAGGGCCGGCGGCCGACGTGGATCGCGGCGGCCCGGCCGGAGGTCGCGGAGCCGCTGATCGAGGACTTCTGCGCGGAGCTTCGCGCTCGTGGCGCAACCGTGCAAACCGGGCGATTCCGCACTCACATGCTGGCGGAAAGCGTGAACGTGGGGCCACGGACCGTGTTGCTGGAGGTCTGATCGCCGCGCGGACTACCGGTTTCGTGCCACGCGTCGTCCGCCTCACCGCCACTTCACGCCCGCTCAGCGAAGCTTCTTCCCGTAGGAATGATCGCGCCACTTGTCAAACCACGGGAGGCGAGCGAAGTGGCCCAGCCGCTGAGTGACATTACGGAATTCAACGCGACCGACGTTGAGACCGACGAGCAGCACGAGCCCCAGATCGACAACACGGGCGTCTCAGCGGACCTGGTTCGCGCGTATCTCAACACGATCGGCCGCACCAAGCTGCTGACCGCCGAGCAGGAGGTCGAGCTCTCCAAGCGGATCGAGGCGGGCCTCTACGCCGAGGAGAAACTCACCACCGGCACGGTGCACCCCGCGTGGATGAAGACCTACGAGGTCATCGTCCGCGAGGGCCGCGCCGCGAAGGCGCACCTCCTGGAGGCCAACCTCCGCCTGGTCGTGAGCATCGCCAAGCGGTACACGGGCCGTGGCATGGCGTTCCTGGACCTCATCCAGGAGGGCAACCTCGGCCTCATCCGCGCCGTCGAGAAGTTCGACTACACCAAGGGCTACAAGTTCTCCACCTACGCCACCTGGTGGATCCGACAGGCCATCACCCGCGCCATGGCCGACCAGGCCCGCACCATCCGCATCCCGGTGCACATGGTCGAGCAGGTCAACCGGATGGTCCGGGTCCGCCGCGACCTGTCCACCTCGCTGGGCCGCGAGCCCGTCGTCGCCGAGATCGCCGCTGCACTGGGCGTCGAGGAGTACCAGGTCATCGAGCTCATCTCGTACGATCGCGAGCCGGTCAGCCTGGACCAGGCCGTCGGCGAGGACGGCGAGAGCGCCCTCGGCGACTTCGTCGCCCGGATCGACCCCCGCGAGGAGCCGGCCGACAGCGTCTCGCAGGGCATGCTCCGCTCCGAGGTCGAGATCGTGCTGTCAACGCTGTCCCAGCGCGAGCAGGCGGTCATCCGCCTGCGGTTCGGCCTGGACGACGGCCGGCAGCGCACGCTGGACGAGGTGGGCCGCGAGTTCGGCCTCTCCCGCGAGCGGATCCGCCAGATCGAGAAGGTGACACTGCTGAAGCTCCGCCACCCGTCGCGGGCCAAGCGGCTCGAGGCCTACGCCTCCTGACCAACCGGCACTTCGTGATCAGGCCGCCCATCCGGGCGGCCTGATCACGTTGGACCACACCTTCACCTGCGGCGGGGCCGCCGAGTTCTGGGTGGACGCCCACCGGGGTAGGGCGCCAAGCCCGGACAGCGACCAGCCCGGACGGTGGCCAGCAGCGCTGCTGGGTGTGCAGCTTGGCCAAGCCGCGCGGCTCCTCCCGCCCGCCGCTTCCCAGGCCGCGCAGTTCCTCGCGCATGCTGCTTCCCAGGCCGGACAGCTTTCTCCCGCCCGCTGCTCCACCACTTTCTTCGCCCGGCTGCCCACGACTTCGCCCACCCGTCGCTCCGCACTCTGCCCGAAATATGCACATATAGCGGTAATCTCGACAAACACGATCACCGAACGAGTTGACCTTGGTGACTTTCGGTGGTCCTGGCCACGGAAAACCACCAAGGTCAATGCGCGACGACAGCTCGCCCGGCAGAGTTTCATGATCACAAAGTTTTCGTGCTACTGGGGAGCCTGTTGCGTAATTCGCTGGGACAGCGTTGGCGGCCCAACTACGCGCCGATCTTGGAGTTGTGGCGCCATGAACCTCCGAATTTGTCCGGATTTGTCAAGGACCACAACTCCAAGATCGGCGCGGTTGTCGGGGTTGGCGCGCGAGGGATCCGAATTGCGCAACAGGCTCTGGGACAACACGAAAACTCTGTGATCATGAAATTGACCTCAGCCGGCAGTAAGACCCAGAACGTCGCCGTCGGCCGGCTGCACGCGAGCCGCTCGCCACCACGATGCTGCCACCGCCCGTGGCCGTGCGGCTCCATCCTGTGCTGACCGAACCCGCCCCAGCCCGCCAAGTCGGCAAACTCCGACGGACGGTTTGCCGCCGACACGGTTGGTGAGCGGCGTGGTTGTGCGGTCGGGGCGAGCCGGTCGGGTCGGTCGGGTCGGTCCGGCCCAGCGGGTCGGCTGGGCAGAGCCGAGCCGGACAAGTCGATCAGGTCGCCAGGTCCGGCAGGTCGAATGGGCCGTGAGTCGGCCGGGCCGGTGGGTCGGGCCGGGCCAGCAAGTCAGACCGCCCAGCGGGTCCAGCCGAGCCGTGCCGAGCCGAGCCGAGCAGATCGATCAGGTCGCCAGATCGAGCAGGTCAAAGGGGCCGGCGGGTCGGGGCAGGCCAGCAGGCCGGGGCAGGCCAGCAGGCCGGGGCAGGCCAGCAGGCCGGGGCAGGCCAGCAGGCCGGGGCAGGCCAGCAGGCCGGGGCAGGCCAGCAGGCCGGGGCAGGACAGCAGGCCGGGGCAGGACAGCAGGCCGGGGCAGGACAGCAGGTCGAACCGGCTTCGGGCTACAAGGTCAGAGGCGCCTCGGGCCCTGGTCGGGGCGCGGCAGGCCGGCGAACACCGCGCTCGCGTGCAGCACTGCCAAGCCTGTCGGGCGGGCCAGCACCGGGTTCAGCGACAGCGCCGACAGCGCCGGCTGTTCGTCCACCAGTCTGCCGATCCGCAGCAGGAGGTCGGCCAGCGCGTCCAGGTCGACCGGCGCCGCGCCGCGGTAGCCGGTGAGCAGCGGGGCCGCCCGCGGCGCGCGGACCAGTGCGGCCGCGTCGCGGTCGGTCAACGGTACCGGGCGCCAGGCGCGGTCGCCGAGGAGGTCGGCCGCCTCGCCGCCCAGGCCGAAACCGACGACCGGGCCGAACGACGGGTCGTCGACCACCTCGACGACACACGCCACGCCGGGGGCGACCATCGGCTGGACGACCACCTCGACGCCGCGGCCGAAGAGGCGCTCCAGCTCCTCGTACGCCTCCTGGACCAGCGCCGCCGAGGTCAGGTTCAGGCGTACCGCACCCAGGTCGATCCGGTGGCGCCACGGCTTCGTCGCCACCTTCAGCGCCACCGGGTAGCCGAGCTCGGCCGCCACCGTGCCCACCGCCGCGCCGGCGGCCGGACGGGACGGCACGACCGGGATGCCGTAGGCGGCCAACAGTTCGTCCGCCACGACGTCGTCGCCGGATGACGCCGAGGTGGCCAGGCGCGTGGCAACGGTATTTCCGGCGGCGGTGTCCACGCCGGGCAGCGCTGTCGGCAGGGCGCCGATCGGCTCGCGGCGCCACGCGGCGTACCGCGCGACCCGCCCCAACGCCCGCACCGCTTCCTCGATCGCGGGGAACATCGGCAGCGCGGGCGGGTCGCCGTCGACGTACGCGGGGGCCACCGTGAACGACGGGTCCGCCGGCATCACCACGGCCAGCGGCCGGGCCGATCCGGCGGTGGAGCTGCGCAGGAGTTCGGCGACGCCCAGCTTGTCGCCCTCGGCGAGCGCGGGCGCGTACGCGGCGACCACCGCGTCCACGTTCTCGTCGTCGAGGGCGTCGTGGACGGCCTGCACGAAGTCCACGTCCGACACGGTGGGGCCGAGATCCCGCGGGTAGCCCGCGGCGACGCGCAGCCCGGCGGCCGGCGCCTTGGCGACGGTGAGCACGCCCAGGGCGGCGGCGTTGGTGACGACCGCGACGCGGTTGCCGGGCGGCAGCGGCTGCCCGGCGATGAGCAGCCCGACGTCGAACAGCTCGGCGACGGTGTCGACCCGGATGACGCCGGAGCTCGCGAACAGGGCCGCCACGCCGCGCGCGTCGGGGCCGACCGTCACCGCGTCGAGTGCCGGTGGCCGGACCGGGCTGGCGACGGCGGTGACCGGCTTGCGGCGGGCCAGTTCGCGGGCGATGCGCGCGAACTTGCGCGGGTTGCCGAACGTCTCGAGGTACAGCAGGACGGCGTCGGTGTGCGGGTCCTCCCGCCAGTATTGCAACGCGTCGTTGCCGGACACGTCGGCGCGGTTGCCAGCGGAAACGAACGTCGACAGGCCCAGGCCGCGCCGGTCGGCCTCGGCCAGCAGCGCCGTGCCGAGCGCGGCCGACTGGCTGAAGAAGCCGACACGGCCCCGGCGGGGCAGCAGCGGGGCCAGTGTGGCGTTGAGCCGCACGCCGGGGTCGGTGTTGGCGATGCCGAGGCAGTTGGGGCCGACGAGGCGCATGCCCTGGCTGCGGACCGCCCGCAGCAGCGCCGCCTGCGCCCCGGCGCCGGCCCGGCCCGACTCGGCGAACCCGGCCGACACGACGACGAGACCGTGGACGCCGGCTGCGGCGCAGTCCTCGACGACACCCGGGACGGCCTCGGCCGGCACCGCGACGACGGCGAGGTCGACACCGGCGGTGCCGCGCAACGAGGCGACGGCGGGAAGGCCGCCGACCACTGTGGCGGACGGGTGGACCGGGATCAGCTCACCGGCGAACCCGGCGCTCTTGAGGTGGCTCAGCAGGGCCGCGCCGATGCCGGTGCCGTCGGCGCGGGCGCCGTAGACGGCCACGCCGCGCGGGTTGAGCAGCCGGCCGATCGAGCGGGCCTCGGCCTGCTGTTCGCGGGCCCGCTGGACACGCAGGGAGTCGGGCGTGGCGGCGATCGGGAACCACAGGTGCACGACCCCGTCGGCGAACTCACGCTCGATGCGGAACCCGGCGGCCATGAACACGCGCAGCATGGCCTGGTTCACCGGCAGCACGTCCGCCTCGAACTCGGTGATGCCCTCGGTACCTGCGGCCGCGACCAGATGCTCGATGAGCACCGACCCGATCCCCCGGCCCTGGTGCGCGTCCTCGACGACGAAGGCGACCTCGGCCTGGTGCGAGCCGGCGCCGAGCCGCTCGTACCGCCCGACCGCGATCAGCTCACCGGCGTGCTCCACGACGAACGCCTCGCGGTCGTGGTGGTCGACGTTGACGAAGCGCTCCAGGTCGCGCGGCGGGATGCGCGGGTAGGCGGAGAAGTACCGCAGGTAGCGGGTGCGCTCGGAGAACCGCGAGTGCAGCGCCACGATCCGGTCGGCGTCGTCGGCCCGGATCGGCCGCACGTGGACGGTTGTGCCGTCCGAGAGCAGGACGTCCGCGGCCCGACTCGACGTGTCGTTCACGTTCCCCATCGTCGCACCACGGGGGATGTACCGTGTCCGGCATGATGTTGACCCCGGCGGACGTGCAGGCCGTCAGGTTCGCGAAGGCGCCCTTCGGCAAGCGCGGCTACGACGAGGACGAGGTGGACGAGTTCCTCGACGTCGTGGCCCGGACACTGATCGCACTGCACGACGAGCTCTCGTCGTTGCGGTCCGCCGCGTCGCCCGAGACGTCGTTCGGCACTTCCCCGGCGGCGGAGAGCGCGATGCTGGCCGAGCTGGATCAGATCAAGCGGCGGCTCTCCCGGATCGAGGCTGTCGTCCGCACCTGACACGCCCTAGTCACGCGGGTCGTGCGGGTCCAGGCCGAAGAACGGGAACGTCAGGCGGCGGGTCGCCATGATCGAGCGGTCGATCGCGTCCGGGGACTCGCCCGGCACCCACGGGTTCCACGCGGCGTCGCCGCCGTCCGTCATCGCCGGCGGCACCCGATGGGAGGGGCGCCGCTCGGCGGCCAGTTCCCGCCAGGCCGCGGGTGTCTCCACCGCCGGGTCCAGCGCGTCGCCGGTCAGCACCGCCAGCAGATGGGTCCAGGCCCGCGGGACGCATTCGACCAGCGCGTATCCGCCGCCGCCGCTGGCGACCCACTTCCCGCTGGCGACTTCGGTGGCGAGGTCCCGCAGGGCGAGGTACGCCGCGCGCTGGCCGTCGACGGTGAGCCGCAGGTTGGCGAGCGGATCGTGCCGGTACGTGTCGGCGCCGCACTGCGTGAAGAGCAGCTGCGGGCGGAAGGCGCGCAGCACACCTGGTACCACCGCATGAAACGCCCGCAGCCAGCCCTTGTCGTCCGTCCCGGGCGGCAGCGCCACGTTGACCGCCGACCCCTCCGCGCCCGCTCCGCCGGTCTCGTCGGGGAACCCGGTGCCGGGAAACAGTGTGCGCGGGGACTCGTGCAGGCTGATCGTGAGCACCCGCGGGTCGTTGTAGAAGATCTCCTGCACCCCGTCGCCGTGGTGCACGTCGATGTCGACGTAGGCCACCCGCTCCGCGCCGAGCTCGAGGACGCGCTTGATCGCGACCGCGGGGTCGTTGTAGACGCAGAATCCGGCCGCGCGGTCCGGCATGGCGTGGTGCAGGCCGCCCGAGATGCTGACCGCACGGTCGGTCTCGCCCAGCCACACCGCCTCGGCGGCCCGCCGCGTGGCGCCGGCGATCAGCGCGCTCGCCTCGTGCATGCCCACGAACGTCGGGTTGTCGAGCGTGCCGAGGCCCATCATGCTGATCCGCCGGCCGGTCGACGCGGCCTTCACGACGGCGATGTAGTCGGGGTCGTGGACGGTCGCGAGGACGGCGTCGGTGGCCGGCTCCGGCCGCTGGACGGTGACACCTGGACGGTCCAGCACCCCGAGCGACCGCGCGAGCGCCATGGTCAGCTCCACCCGCACCGGATCCAGCGGATGGTCGCCCATGTCGTACCGCAGGAGCGCCTCGTCCCAGACCACGAGAGTGTTCACGACGATTCCCCTGTCGCGACGGCTCGGGCCGGATCGGTGATCCAGTGGCTCCACGAGCCCACGTACAGCGCCGGGTCCAGCCCTTCCGCGTAGAGGGCGAGCACGATCTGCGCGGCGGTGACCCCCGACCCGCAATAGGCGCCGATCCGGTCGCCGCTGATGCCGAGCGGCTTGAGCAGCCCTTCCGGCGTGACGGTCCGCGCCGCCGGGACGTTGACCGCACCGGGGATGTGGCCCGCGACCGGGTCGACCGGCTCGGCGTCGCCGCGGAACCGGGCGGCGACACGGGCGTCGATGAGTGTGTTGCGCGGGTCGGCGGCCTCGACCTCGGTCCATACCGGCATGTGTCCAGGCGTCACAATGACGTCCCCTGCTGCCGGAACCGGCTCCTCGGTCGTCACCGGCAGTCCTGCCGCCACCCACGCCGCGTATCCGCCGTCGAGCACCCGGACGTCGTCCACACCGGCCCAGCGCAGCGTCCACCAGGCACGGGCCGCGGCGCCGGTAGGATTGGATCCGCCTGCGTCGTACACCACCACCGGATGTCCGGCGCGGACCCCCAATCTCCGCAGTGCTGCCTCCAGCTCCGCGGGATCGGGCAGCGGATGCCTCCCACCGGCGCCCGGCTGTCCACAGAGGTCGACGTCGAGATCGGCGAAGACCGCGCCAGGCAGATGGCCGGCCGTGTATGCGGCCCGGCCGTCCTTCGCAAGGGTCCAGCGCACATCGAGAAGAGTCGGCGGTTGGGCTGACCGCACCAGCTCGGCGAGCACGGCAACGTCCAAGATCGCCCGGTTGGCTGTCACGTTCCAATCTTGTCGTACGCAGCGAGTAGCATCGCGTACCGGGAGGGCAAGGGCAGTGAACGACCTGGTCGATACCACCGAGATGTACCTGAAGACGATCCTGGAGCTCGAGGAGGAGGGCATCGTCCCCAAGCGGGCCAGGATCGCCGAGCGTCTGCGCCAGAGTGGCCCCACCGTCAGCCAGACCGTCGCTCGCATGGAGCGTGACGGCCTGCTGATCGTCGAGGGTGACCGCCACCTGGCGCTGACCGACGAGGGCCGCACGCACGCGGTCGCGGTCATGCGCAAGCACCGGCTGGCCGAGTTGTTGCTGGTCAACGTCATCGGCCTGCCCTATGAGGAGGCTCACGAAGAGGCCTGCCGCTGGGAGCACGTCATGAGCGACGCCGTCGAGCAGCGGGTCTACGATCTGCTCGGCCGGCCGACCCGTTCGCCCTACGGCAACCCGATCCCGGGCCTGGAGGGCCTCGAGGGCAGCGACACCGCCGACAAACTGAGCGACGCGGAGCGCAACCTGGCGTTCCCCGGGCTCGCCGGTTCGGTCGTCGTGAGCCGCATCTGCGAAAGCGTCCAGACCGACGCCGACGTGCTGCGCCAGCTGCACACCGCCGGCATCGACCCGGGCGCGACGGTCACCGTGGCGCAGGAGCGCGACGGTGTCAGCATCGACCGGGCAGGCGAGCGCATCCGGCTTCCCCGCGAGGTCGCCTCGCGCGTGTTCGTCGCCGCGCACTGACCCGCCATGCGGTCCGAGGACGGCTGCGCGCCGGCCTGCTCCGTGCAGGAGGTCGTTGATCGGGTCGCCGGCAAGTGGAGCGTGTGCATTCTCGTCGCCGCCGCTGACGGCCCGATCCGGTTCACCGAGCTGGAGCGGGCCATCAGCGGCATCAGCCGGCGGATGCTGACCCTGACGCTGCGCAACCTCGAGCGTGACGGCCTGCTGGTCCGGACCGTGTACCCGACCGTCCCGCTCCGGGTGGAGTACCGGTTGACGCCCATGGCCATGGAACTCCACTCGGCACTGGTCGCCCTGACCGCCTGGGCCGAGCGCCACCGCGCCGACGTCGCGGAGGCCCGCCGCCGCTACGACGACCGGGCGACCTCCTCCTAGGGCGATAACGACGGATTGCGCCGGTCCAGGCGTCATAGGCCGCCTTAGGCTCACGTCGTGGCCCTCGACCTTGCGTTCTCCGACGAGGTGCTGGAGAAGGCGCTCCGGATGCTCGCGGACGACGCCGACCCGCAGCCGGCGCTGGAGCTGATCGCGGCCGCCGACGACGTCCATCGCAAGGAGCACGCGGTCGAAGTGCTCGGCGTCGCCGGACAGCGGCACCTGGACCTGCTGCGCGACCTCGCCGACCGGCAGCCGTACGGGCCGGAGCGCTGGCTCCTGCTCGGGGCGTCGCTCGCCGCCGCGGCGTGGACGGCGCGCGGCACCGCCGATGGTGAGCACACCAGCCATCGGCAGCTGCGCGACCAGGAGGTCCTGGTCGGCGAGGCGCGCCGGGCCCTGCGGCGGGCGGCTGCGCTCAACCTGAGCGACCCGGTGCCGTGGAGCGAGCTCGCCGGGGTGGTGCTGGGCGCGCCGCTGTACACGAGCGAGCCGACCGACGTGTTCAAGCGGGCGATGATCCTGGCGCCGGACCTGTACCGCGCCCACACCCGCTACCTGGCCGGCCTCACCAACAAGTGGTACGGCAGCCAGGAGAGGGTCCTGGCGTTCGCCCGGACGCGGGTGGCGGAGCGGCCCGACGGCCACCCGTTCCTGGCCCTGATCGCCCTGGCCCACATCGAGGGCTACGTCGACGGCCTCCTGCGGGGCACCGTGATCACGCGGTTCTGGCGCGCCTGGCGGTACTTCGCCGACGCCGCGATCCGCCTGGAGGTCGACGCGGCCTCCGACCGGCTGCTCGCCGGAGCCGCGGCCTTCGCCGACCATCCGTGGACGATCACGGCCCATCAGACGTTCGCCGCGCTGTACCACCAGGCGAACGTTCCCGGCCGGGCCCGCCCGCACCTGCGGCTGAGCGGCACCCGGCCCGCGGTGTGGCCCTGGCGGTACTTCGGCGACCCCGAGCGGCTGTTCGCCGCCGCGGTCAGCGCGGGAAGCTGACCTACCCGCCCAGGGCCGACGCCAGCGCCCGGTACTGCACCATGGGCAGGTCGGCGGTCGGCTGCGGGCGCACGACCTGCACCGCCAGGTGGTCGGCGCCGGCGTCGTGGAAGGCGAGCGCACGCGAGCGGATCCGGTCCGGGTCGCCCCACAGGTAGAGCGCGTCGACCAGCCGGTCGCTGCCGCCGCCGGCGAGGTCGTCGTCGGTGAAGCCGAAGCGGCGGAAGTTGTTCGTGTAGTTCGTCATCGCCAGGTAGGGCTCCAGGTGGGCGCGGGCCGCGGCCCGCGCGGTCGCCGGGTCGGTCTCGACGACGACGTTGATCTCCGGGGCCAGCAGCGGGCCGGCGCCGAGCACCTCCCGAGCCGCGGCGGTGTGCTCCAGCGGCGCCATGTAGGGGTGCGCCCCGGCCGCGCGCTCCACCGCGAGGCGCAGCATCCTGGGGCCGAGCGCGGCGAGGACCCGGCGCGACGGCGGGACGGGTGTCGGCGAGGCGTCCAGGCCGTCGAGGAAGTCCACCATCGCCGCATACGGCCGGTGGTACTGGGTGATGAGCTGGCTGTGGCTCACGCCGAGCCCGAGCAGCAAGCGGCCCGGGTGGTCGCGCTCGACGGCGGCGGTCTCCGCAGCCACGTCCGAGGGCTTGTGCTGCCAGATGTTCAGGATGCCGGTGGCCACGACGACCCGCTCCGTCGCCGCCAGCAGCGGCCGCGCGTGCTCGACGCCGGGGCTGCCGCCCAGCCAGATCGCGCCGTAGCCGAGCGACTCCAGCTCCGCGGCCTGCTCCCGCTGCTGGCCGGTCAGGCCGGTGCTGCGCAGCTCCTGGCCCCAGATTCCCAGCCGTCCGATGCGTTCACCCAAGTCCATGGTTCCGACGGTAACGCCGACCGGTTCACAGACTGCTCAGGTCGATCAACTTGGCCAGCTCGACCACCTTCGGTATCGCCTCCGCGGCCTTGTCGTCGCCCGTGCCGGGGGCGAATCGCAGCGACAGCTCGATGATGCGCTTGTTGCCGGCGAGCCATCCGACCTCGACGCCCGGCCCGGCGTTGTCCGCCGCCGGGGTGGGCATCTGGTAGCCGACCAACCCGAGGCCTTGGACGGCGGCGGCGTCCTTCGGCTGGACGATCGAGCCGAAGACGTCGGCGCCGACCGTGGTGCTGCTCACCGACAGGATCAGGTCGGGGTAGCTGGCGCCCTGCGTCTGGAGCACACACGTGAAGGTGTTGTCCTGGGTCGCCGCCGCGGCCACGTTCAGGTCGAGGCCGAGCTTCGCGTTGACCATCGCGAAGTCGAGGAGCTGGCACGCGCCGCCGGCCGCGGCCGCCGGCGCCGTCGAACGCTGAGTGGCCGGCGCAGCGCCGGCGTCCCCGTCGCAGCCGCCGAGCAACAGTGCACAGAACGCGGCCAACAACACCTTTCGCACAGCGGCCCACCGTAGTGCCGACCGCGTTCGATGGAAAGCCCTACCTCCCCGGTAGCTGTGCGGTGATGTACTTCGCGATCTCCAGCGAGCTGGTCGCCGCCGGTGAGGGTGCGTTGAGGACGTGGACCTGCCGCCCCTCGGCGACGATGAGGAAGTCGTCGACGAGGTCCCCCTTGGGGGTGATCGCCTGGGCGCGGACCCCGGCCGCGGCCGGCACCAGGTCGTCGGCGGTCACGGCGGGGACGAGCCGGGCGAGGCTCGCGGCGAACCGGCGCTTCGACAGCGACCGGCGCACCTCCGTCAGCCCGTACCGCAGGTGGCGGCGGGCCAGCGCCCACAGCCCCGGGTAGGTGACGGTGTCGGCGACGTCACGGGGCCGGATGCGGCCCCACGTGTAGCCCTCCCGGGCCAGGGCGAGGACCGCGTTCGGGCCGGCGTGGACGCTGCCGTCCACCATCCGGGTGAGATGCACGCCGAGGAACGGGAACTGCGGGTCGGGCACCGGGTAGATCAGGCCGTTGACCAGGTGCCGCCGGTCCTCGCGCAGCTCGAAGTACTCACCCCGGAACGGGATGATCCGGGCGGGCGGACGGATCCCCGCCATCCGGGCGACCCGGTCGGCGTGCAGGCCGGCGCAGTTGACGAGGACGTCGGCGGTCAGGTCGCCGGTCGTCGTGCCGACCACGATCTCGTTTCCGCGGTCACGGATGCCGGTGACGGCACTGCCGGGACGCAGAGTGGCGCCGTTCTTCTCGCTGAGCGCGGCCAGGGCGACGCAGACCGCGCCGAAGTCGGCGATGCCGGTCGACGCGACATGGATGCCCTCGATGCAGGCGACCTCGGGCTCGTGCTCGCGGGCCTCCCCTTGGCTGACCATCCGCACCGGCAGGCCGTTGGCGAGCGCCCGCTCGTACAGCGCGTGCAGGCGCGGCAACTCCGACTCGTCGGTCGCCACGATCAGCTTGCCGGTGATCCGGTGCGGGATGTCGTGTTCCCGGCAGAACTCGACCATGGAGGCACTGCCGGCCTTACAGAGCGTCGCCTTGAGGCTGCCGGGCTTGTAGTACACCCCGGCGTGGATCACGCCCGAGTTGTGCCCGGTCTGGTGCACGCCCCAGGTGTGTTCCTTCTCGACCACCGTGACCTGCGCATCCGGGTGCTCCAGGGTCAGCCGGTGGGCGGTGGCGAGCCCGACGATGCCGCCACCGATGACCACGTACCGCACGCGGACTCCTTCAGCTGAGAGGGTCGCAGGCCTGCATGCTAGCGTGACCGACCGTGGGTGAGTCCGAAACGATCACCGGCGACCCTGTGCAGGACCCGGCGGTCGCTCCGACACCACCAGCCCGTCCCTGGCGTGCCAGATTGGTCAAGGCGGTCCGCATCCTGGCCGCGCTGGGCATCGTCTATTTCATCGTCGCGACCACGGTCGACCAGTGGGGCGCTGTCGAAACGACGTTCCGGAAGCTGTCGTGGCCGACGCTGGTCGCCTCGCTCGTCGCCGCCGTCGCCTCCCTGTGGGCGACGATGATGGCGTGGCGCGCGATGGTCGGCAACCTCGACCACCGGCTACGCGTCCGGGACGCCGCGCCGATCATGCTGGTCGGCGCACTGGGCAAGTATCTGCCGGGCACGGTCTGGGCCTACGTCGTGCAGATGGAGCTCGGCCGCCGGGCCGGGGTCTCCCGCGCCAAGGTGTTCATCGGTTCGGTCGTGGTGAGCGGCCTGGGCGTCGCCTGCGGCCTGATCCTGACGGCGCCCGGCTTCGGTATCGCCTTCGACGGGGCCGACGCGTCGAAGCACGACACGTTCGGGGCGATCGCGGTCTGGTCCGCGGTGATCCTCTTCCCCCTCGCCATCGTCTGTTGCTACCCGCCGCTGCTCACCTGGTTGGTCAACCGGGCGATGCGGCTGCTGCGCCGCGCGCCGCTGGACCGCCCGATCGGGTGGCGCCCGGTGCTGGAGAGCCTCGCCTGGATCGCGGCCGGCTACCTGGCCGCCGGCCTGCACGTCTGGCTGCTGGTCCGGTCCGACCTGCCCGGCTTCGACGGCTTCATGGGCAGCGTGTTCGCCATGGCGCTCGCGCTGAGCATCAGCACCTTCGTCATCGTGGCCCCGTCGGGCCTCGGCGCCCGCGAGTTCCTGATGGCGGTCGCCCTGGCCGGCCTCGGCATGTCGTGGCCGTCGGCGTGGGCGATCACGCTCGTGTCGCGGCTGCTGTTCACCCTCGCCGACGTGGCGGCGGCCGGCGTCTCCGCCGCCGTCGGCCTACGCCGGATCCGCCGCTCGGCGAGTTAGGAACGCTTCCCAGGTGACCGTGCCGAGGGCGCGGTCGGGGGCGAGGTGTCCGCCGGCGCGGTAGCCGCCGAAGATCTTGCCGGGGAGCCGGAGCGGGACGAGCGGGCGCCGTTTGCCGGCGATCCGCAGGTACGACTCGAAAAGGTCGCGAGCACTGCGCACCTCGGGGCCGGCGAAGTCCTCCAGCTCGACCCGGCCGCCCTCGGCGATCTCCGCCAGCCGGCGCGCCACGTCGCCGGTGTCGACCGGCTGAAAGGCGAACGCCGGGTAGAAACCCAGCGGCGCCTTCGTCAGCACCCGGGCGAACGCGTGCACCAGGCCGTGGAACTGCGTCGCCCGCAGAATCGAACCGCCGCTGGCGCGGATCGTCTGTTCGATGCGGTACTTGCTGCGGTAGTACGGCAGCGGCACGCGGTCGACGCCCACGATCGAGACGTAGACGAGGTGCTGGTCGTCGCGGACGGACCGCAACAGGGTGCTGGTGGTGGCTTCGTCGTGCCGGCCGTCGGTCGCCGCGTGGATGATCACGTCGGCGCCGTCGACGGCCTCCGGGATGCCGGCGCCGGTGCGCAGGTCGCCGTGCACATGGCCGGGCGCCGACCGGCTGAGCCCGCGAACGTCGTGGCCGCGGTCGCGCAGTGCCGGGACGAGCACCCGGCCGAGGGTCCCGGTCGCGCCGGTGACAAGGATTGACTTGGTCATGCGACTCCAGACGAGCCGGCGGGCGGAACGTGACAGGCTGTGAGCCGCGTCTCGTCCCGCAGGATCTCCAGGAACCGCTCGACGGTCGCCGACCTCAAGGCGATGCGACCTTCTCGTCAGCTCCAGGCCTTCGCCAGCCGGTCGAGCTCCGCGCGGTACTCGATCCGCTCGTACCACTCGGCCGGCCAGGCGTCCTCACCGTGCGCCGCGCCGGCGAAGCCGCCCGCGAGCGAGGCGATGGAGTCGGAGTCGCCGGAGGAGGCGGCTCCCCGGGCGATCGCGTCGACCGGACTGTCGGGGAAGAGCAGCAGGCAGTAGACCGCCGTCGCGAGTGCCTCCTCGGCGACCCAGCCGGCGCCGGCGGCCGAGCACGGGTCGGCGTCCGGCCCGACGTGCCGTACCGCCTCCTCGAGCCCTTCGAGGGCGGTGCGGCACTCGTCCCAGCCGTGGGCGATGAACTGCTCCGGCGACTCGACCATCGGCTGCCGCCAGAGCTGGTCGCCGAGCCAGTCCCCGCGGTACACCGTCCGCTGCGACACGCACCGTTCCCGCAGCGTCTCGGGAAGCTGCGCGATCGGCAGGCCGTCGATCAACCAGCGCACGGCGAACGCGGACAGCTCCGACGCCGCCAGCCCGGTCGGGTGGCCGTGCGTCAGCGCCGCCTGCAACTGCGCGGCACCGGCGCGCTCGTCTTCGGTGAGGCCGGGTGCGAGGCCCATCGGCGCGACGCGCATGTTGGCGCCGCAGCCCTTCGAGCCCGCGACGGTCGCCTCCCACCAGGGCTTGCCGCCGGCCATCGCGGCGCAGGCGTCCATGCAGGTGCGCCCGGGCGCCCGGTCGTTCTCGTCGCTGCTCCACCACTGCAGGAACCGGCCCCGGATCCGCGGTTCCAGCCGCTCGGCGGTGACCGGCGGCTCCTCCATCGCACTGAGCAGCCCGTCGGCGACGGCGAGGGTCATCTGGGTGTCGTCGGTGACCATCGCGCGCGGTGGTAATTCGTGCGGTCCACGCTGCCCGTACCGGCGCAGAATCTCCTCGTAGCTCAGAAACTCGGTTGGCGCGCCGAGCGCGTCGCCGAACGCGAGCCCGAACAGGGACGCTTTCACCTTCGACATGGCTTCCTCCAACCGCGGGGCGTGGCGGAAGCGTAGTCCTGTCGGGCCAGTGCTTCAGAGACCGTCCGGCACGGCTCCCGACAGCAGCTCGGCAAGGCTGGATGCGGCGATCTCCCGATAGGCTCCGCCGTCGAGCCGGAACCGCAGCACGCTCTCGTCGGGCTCGACGCGCCAGAAGTTCGGGATGCCTGCGGCCGCGTATTCGAGTGGCTTGAACCAGCGGTCGGTGCGCTCGGAGCCTTTCGACACGATCTCAACCGCGAGCAGCACCACGTCGACCGGCAGCCAGACGGTGTCCGGCGGGACCGGCCGGGTCGTCACGACCAGGTCGGGAATGCGCCCGTTGAGCTCGTCGGCCGCGGTGCGCACACCGGGGGCGAAGTTGACCCGGTCATGGAAGCCGTTGGTCTGGAACCACGTGAACAGCAACCCGCTGATCTGCTGATGCCTCCAGGTGCCCGGCGGCATGACAACGAGATTCCCTTCGACGAGCTCGAACCGATGCCGACCGTCGGCCTCGGCGATCGCAGTCACGTCGTCCAGCGTGAGGGGCCCGAGCGGCAGTTTGGGGACGGCAGTCATGCCCGGCTCCTCGCTCATGGCGGTAAGTCTAGACGTCGTTTGCGCAGCCGAGCCTACATATGGCCGTATGGCCTATGCAACTCGCGGGCAAACCACATCGGTGTCGCCGTCAGGGGCGCGGCGAGGGTGGGCGGCAATGCGCGACTCTCTACCCACGGGGGTATAGTAGCCATATGGCTACTACTGGCACGTACGTGACGTACTTGACGTACTTAGGGGGTCCGCGCATGGTGGACGGTGTGACGGTCCATTTCGACAGCTACACCGAGGCGCGTGCCCACTTCAAAGACCTGCTTGACGCGGCGGATCGGGGACGGGTGGCCACCGTGCGACGCGACAACCGCAGCACGGCGGTCGTCGACGTTGAGCGACTCCGCTACTTCATGGCCACGGTGTGCCCGTCCAATGCCCAGGTCGTCGCCGAGGGAGACGGGTGGTCCGCCTTCATACCGGGCCTGCCCGTGGCCGCCGACGGGGCGACGTTCGACGAGGCCATCAACGAGATGATCGACGCACTCCGCGAATATGCCGAGGACTGGCAGGAGCGACTGCTGGACGCACCGAACCACGCCAACAACTGGGGACTCGTCCAGTTCGTGGGCCTCAGCACCGACGAGCAGCTCCGGGTGTGGCTGGTCGGTCGCCCGCAATGAACCGGCCCGCGCCGACGCGACAGGACCACGAGAAGTTCTGCCGCGCAGAGGGGTGGACAGTGGTGCGGGATGCGCGGGGACGCACCGGCACCCACCACGTGACCTACGAGCTGGTGCTCAAGGACGGCACCGTGCTACGCACGAGAATCTCCCATCCACCGGACCGTTCGACCTACGGAGCCGGCCTCTGGACACATATTCTCCGTGACCAGCTGCGAGTGTCGGAGACGGAGTTCTGGGCGTGCGTACGAGGCGGCGAGCACCCGGACCGCGGTGAGGTCGAACAACCACGCGACTCACTGCCCGCAGACCTGGTACACCTGCTGATCACCCGGGTCGGCCTGGAGCAGTCGGTCATCGCGGCAATGTCCAGGGAAGACGCGGTGGAGCGGTTGCAGCGGTTCTGGACCGAAGGCGCCTGACCGAGTCAGGGGCGGCCGGCGCCCACCAGGACCGGGGACTCGGCGGGCCGGCGGACCTCGCGGCGCAGGGACCAGTGCTTCAGCGACAGCGCCGGCTTCTCCACGACGTGCCAGGACAGCGCGGCGAGCGCCAGCGCACCGGCGGCCGACAACACGATGTACGGCACCAGGCCCCACCGTGCGCCGCCGAACAGGGCCACCGACTGTTGCACCGGAAACGCGTAGATGTAGATGCCGTACGAGTAGTCGCGCTCCCGGCCCACCCGGTGCAGGAACGGCGGGAGGGCGCAGGCGGCCCAGATCAGCAGGTATGCGTAGGCCGGGTAACCGAACACGTAGAAGCCGCCCACGAACATCGACGACGCCAGGACCACGGCGGCGGCCAGGGCCGGCGCGGGGTGGATCGGGACGCGGTGCTGGTACAGCTGGAACACCGCGCCGAGCAGGAAGAGGAAGCCCAGGTAGATCACCGTCTGCAGGTTCAGGTAGCCGACCAGCGGGATCGGGCCCAGGATGCCCCGCTGCAGCGGATGTGTCGCCAGGCCCGACGACGGCAGCGCCAGGACGAAGTCGGTGACGATGACCGCGTACGCGCCGGCGGCGAGCACCAGGACCAGGCCGGGTGAGCGGCGGAGCACCCCGGCGGCGATCAGCGCGATCAGGCCGGCGTAGCAGCTCAGCTCGTACACCAGGCTCCACAGTGAACCGTTGAAGACACTGCCGTGGGCGAGGCGCCCGTATGGCGTCTCCGTCAGCAGGTCGCCGATCCCCCACTGGCGCGGGTTGCCGAACCAGTTGCCCCACGCGTACTGCATCGGGCCCGCCGGGTGGCCGAACAGCGACCGCAGCGAGCCGCGCGTGATCACGCTGATCAGCGGCGCCACGACAAACGCGATGACAAGCAGGCACACCCACAGCCCGGGGAAGATCCGCAGGAACCGGTGCCAGGCGAAACGCGCCGCGCCGAGGCGCTGGGCGCTCGCGGTCACCAGGAAGCCCGACAGGACGAAGAACCCGTTCACGGCCAGGGTGCCGAGGTCGGTCTGACCGTGGGTCTGCCGCAGGCCCGGGTTGCCCGCGCCGAAGCCGAGCGGCCAGGCGTGCGCGACCAGGACGGCGAAGGCCAGGCCCAGACGCAGGAAACCGAGGCTGTTCGCCTTCGGCGAGTACCGCGAACGCAGCGTCGGCAGCTGCGACCAGAAAGCGATGATCCGCACGCCAGGTCCAATCCGGTCGGGTGTCTCCACCCGCTCAACGACCCAGCCCGCACCGAGATTTGCGGATAAAAGCGGTAGACACCGAATGCCCGACTTGTTCGTTAACGGATTGTGTCAGTGGTAGCGCCACCTGAGCCGGACGCCACGCCCGGCGAGCCCCGGGACGTCCAGGTCACAGCAGGTCCGGGCAACAGGGTTCAACTACGCACGGCCGGACTGGTGACGGCCGCATGGCTGGTGGTCGTCGCGGCGTACGCCGCCGGTGTCGCCGCGATCCTCCCGCCGCTGCTGGTGGTCGCCGTCGCCGCCGTGCTCCGCGGCGGCCGGACGCTGCTCGACCGGCTGATGCTGGCGATCGGGCTGCTGTTCGGCCTCACCTGCGTCGCCGGACTCGTCTTCGCCGTCTGGCCCTGGGGCCTGCACCCCGTCGCCGTCGCCGGGACCGCGTTCACCGTCCTGATCGTCGCGGCGGCCGGCACCGGGCGCCGACCGGCACTGCCCCGGCCCCGCATCGGCGACGTGATCGCGGCCGCCGCGGTCGGCGGGGTGGCCGTGGTGCTGATCCGCCCGGTGCTGCGGGACGGTCCGGTCGGCCGGCTCGCGCGCATGCTCGACGGCGAGGACCTGGCCCGGCACACCGCGGTGTTCGACGCGATCCGCCGGACCGGCGGCTACCTGTTCGAGCAGCCGGAGGCGGCGGAGCGGCTCGTATACCGCGGCATGGTCAGCTACCCGCAGGGGTCGCACCTCCTGGCCGGGCTGCTCGACGGCTTCATGCGCTCGTCGTCGGGCGATTTCGGTAGCGGTACGAGCATGCTGACGCACTACCTGGCCTACGTCCTCGGCGGATACCTGCTGCTGACCCTCGCACTGATCTGGGCCGCCCAATGGATCGGCGCGGCCGCCCTGACCCCCTCCCGGCAGTTGCCGGTCGCCGCGTTCGTGGCCGGGTTGTGCGGCTTCGGCCCGCTCCTGGACATGGTGCGGATGGGCTACCCGAGCCAGGTCGCCGGCCTGGCCGCGGCGGTGCTGCTGCTCGCGCTGCTGGTCCGGCCGCTCGCCGGGGCGCGTCAGCAGCTGGTCCTCGTCGGGTTGCTGCTCGGCGCGGTCGGCTTCACCTACTACCTGTACCTGCCGCCGGTCGGGCTCGCCGTCCTCGTCTGGCTGTGGCGCGACCGGCACCGGGTCCTCAAGCACCGCGCCTTCGCCGGCGTGGCCGCCACCCTGGCCGTCGTCTCGGTCGTGCCGATGGCGACGGGGGTGTTCCTCGCCGGGCAGGCGGGCGTGCTGTTCACGGCCGGCTCGGTGGGCTTCGACCGCACGGTCATGGTCGTGCTGGGCGTCGCGGTGGGCGTGTCACTGTTGACGCGGCGGGCCCGTCGCAGCCGCGTCTGGCGCGGCTACGCCGTGGTGTCCGTGCCCGTCGCCGGCTTCGCCGGTGTCCTGGCCGCGGCGCAGTGGTTCGCGAGCGGCGGCAGCGGCTATTACGCCAGCAAGGCGCTGTTCCTGCTGTTCGCGCTGCTGATCGTGGGCGTCGGCGCGGTGCTGCTGCACCTGCCGCCCCCCGAACCCGGTCGTTCGGCCGTTCCCCGCTGGTCGGCGGCGGTGCTGGTGTTCATGCTCGTCATGGGCGGCTTCACGGCCGGGCCCGGCGACAACCCGTACCAGTTGACGCGAAACTGGGCGCCGGCGCGGGTGGTGCTGGAGGCTCATGCCCGCTTCACCGACGAGCCGGCCGTCCCGACGGTGATCGTCGGCGACGACGAGGGTTACGAGTCGTACCGCATGACCCTGTTCCTCCAGACGCTGCAGCGCACGTCGGGCACGATGGCGGCGGCGACGTACGAACACGAGCCGGTGTCGTCGCCGAAGCGCCTGGACGCGGTCGTGGCGCGGATCCCGGGCAGCATGCGGCTGGTGGCGTTGTCGGAGACCGCGGAGCGCCGAGCCCTGGCGGTGCGCGCCCGTCACCCGGAGCTCGACATCGAGGTCGTGCGCCTCTGACTCGGCCGGGCCCGCCAACGGCAGACCGCCCGGCTCCCTCGGGGGAGCCGGGCGGTCGTCGTTCGGGCGGTCAGCTGCAGCCGCTGGTGGAGCCGCAGCCCTCGCAGACGTAGCAGGAACCTGCCGGGCGCATCTTCGTGCCGCACGTGAAGCACAGCGGCGCGTCGGCCGCCTTGCCCTGGACCAGCTCCAGCAACTCCGTCGACGAGCCGACCTTGCGCGTCGCCGGCGTCTCGACGGGCCTGGCCGCCGTGGCCGGCTTCTCGGACTTCTCCGCCTTCTCGACCGGGGCCGAGTTGCGCATCTCGGTCAGGTCGACGTCGGCCTCGCCGGCCTCGGCGCGCAGCTGGGCCGCGCGCTCCGCCGACGTGAGAATGCCGAGCTCCGAGCGGGTGTCGAAGTCCAGGAAGTCCAGCGCCAGCCGGCGGAAGATGTAGTCCATCACCGACGATGCCAGGCGGATGTCCGGGTCGTCGGTCATGCCGGCGGGCTCGAACCGCATGTTGACGAACTTGCTGACGTAGGTCTCCAGCGGCACGCCGTACTGCAGGCCGATCGAGATCGCCACCGAGAACGCGTCCATGACGCCGGCCAGAGTCGAGCCCTGCTTCGACATCTTCAGGAAGACCTCGCCGAGGCCATCGTCCGGGTACGACGACGCGGTCAGGTACCCCTCGGCGCCGGCGACGGAGAACGAGACCGTCGAGCTGGGCCGCTTCTTCGGCAGCCGCTTGCGCACCGGCCGGTACTCGATCACCTTCTCGGTCTTCACGACCTCCTCGACGACGGGGGCCGGCTCCTCCTTCTTGGAGCTGTTCACCGCCGACAGCGGCTGGCCGACCTTGCAGTTGTCCCGGTAGATCGCGAGGGCCTTGAGGCCGAGCTTCCAGCCCTGGTAGTAGATCTCCTCGACGTCCTCGACGGTCGCCGACTCCGGCATGTTGACCGTCTTGGAGATGGCGCCGGAGATGAACGGCTGGATCGCCGCCATCATGCGGACATGCCCCATCGGCGCGATCGCACGCTCGCCCATCGCGCAGTCGAAGACGTTGTAGTGCTCGGGCTTCAGGCCGGGTGCGTCGATGACGTGGCCGTGGGCGGAGATGTGCTCGACGATCGCCTCGACCTGCTCCTCCTGGTAGCCCAGGTTGCGCAGGGCGCGCGGCACGGTCTGGTTGACGATCTGCATCGAGCCGCCGCCGACCAGCTTCTTGAACTTCACGAGAGCCAGGTCGGGCTCGACGCCGGTGGTGTCGCAGTCCATCATCAGGCCGATGGTGCCGGTGGGTGCGAGCACGCTGGCCTGCGAGTTGCGCCAGCCGTGCTTCGCACCGATCTCGTTGCCGCGCCGCCACTCCGCCGTGGCCGCCTCCTTGATCGCGGCGTCGACGGTGCCGATCGTCCGGATCGCGACGTTGGCGTCGGCGTGCTTCTGCATGACCCGCTGGTGCGGCTTGGCGTTGCGGGCGTAGCCGTCGTACGCGCCGACCACCCCGGCGATCTCGGCCGAGCGGCGGTACGCCGTGCCGGTCATCAGGCTGCTGATCGTCGCCGCGACGGCACGGCCGCCGTCGGAGTCGTACGCGAGGCCGCTGGCCATCAGCAGGGCGCCGAGGTTGGCGTAGCCGATGCCGAGCTGCCGGTACGCGCGGCTGGTGTCGCCGATCTTCTCGGTCGGGAAGTCGGCGAAGCTGATCGAGATGTCCATCGCGGTGATGACGAGCTCCACCGACTTCACGAACCGCTCGACGGCGAACGTGCCGTCGGCGTTGAGGAACTTCAGCAGGTTGAGCGAGGCGAGGTTGCAGCTGGAATTGTCCAGGTGCATGTACTCGCTGCAGGGGTTCGACGCGGTGATGCGACCGGTCTCCGGGCAGGTGTGCCAGTCGTTGATCGTGTCGTCGTACTGGATGCCCGGGTCGGCGCACTCCCACGCCGCCTGCGCGATCTTGTGGAACAGCTCCTTGCCCTTGACCGTCGACACGACACTGCCGTCGAGCCGCGACCGCAGCGCGAACTCGGTGTGGTCCTCGACCGAGCGCATGAACTCGCCGGAGACGCGGACCGAGTTGTTCGCGTTCTGGTACTGGACGCTGACGATGTCCTTGCCGCCGAGGTCCATGTCGAAGCCGGCGTCCCGCAGGGCGCGGATCTTGTCCTCTTCACGGGCCTTGGTCTCGATGAACTCCTCCACGTCGGGGTGGTCGACGTCGAGGATGACCATCTTGGCGGCGCGGCGGGTCGCCCCGCCCGACTTGATGGTGCCGGCGGACGCGTCGGCGCCGCGCATGAAGGAGACGGGGCCGCTGGCTGTGCCACCGCTGCTCAAAAGCTCTTTGGACGAACGGATCCTGGACAGGTTGACGCCGGATCCGGAGCCGCCCTTGAAGATCAGGCCCTCTTCCTTGTACCAGTCGAGGATCGAGTCCATGGAGTCGTCGACGGCGAGGATGAAGCAGGCGCTGACCTGCTGCGGGCTGGGGGTGCCGACGTTGAACCAGACCGGGGAGTTGAAGCTGAACACCTGGTGCAGCAGCATCCAGGTCAGCTCGCGACCGAAGACCTCGGCGTCCTGGTCGGTGGCGAAATAGCCGTAGTCCTGGCCGGCCTTCTGGTACGTCGACACGACGCGGTCGATGAGCTGGCGCAGCGACCGCTCACGGCCCTCGGTCCCGACGGCGCCGCGGAAGTACTTCGTCGTGACGATGTTCGCCGCGTTGACGCTCCAGCTCTGCGGGAACTCCACGCCGCGCTGCTCGAAGTTGATCGAGCCGTCCCGCCAGTTGGTCATGACGACGTCACGGGTCTCCCACGTCACCTCGTCATAGGGGTGGACACCCTCGGTCGTCCACACGCGCTCGATCCGCATCCCCTTGCGTGCCGATGCTTTGGTCTTCGTCTCCCCCGCCATCCGCGGCCCCCTCTGGTCAATGATCCTGGTTTGAAGTTGTGGTTTCCGCGTCAGGCGACCGGGCGCGCGGTGTGCACGCCTCCGGTCGCCGTCAGCGCGTTGTCGGCCGGTTCCCCGGCCTCCCCCCGCTGTTCCTTCGCCTGCGCCGGCGGTTGCTGGTGCTGTGTCGGCGGCTGTTGCTTCTGCCCGGCCCGCAGCGCGGCGATCTCCCGCTCGAAGTCGCTCAGCGAGTCGAACGACCGGTACACGCTCGCGAACCGCAGGTAGGCGACCTCGTCGAGCTCCCGCAGCGGCGCGAGGATGGCCAGGCCGACCTCGTGGCTGGGCAGCTCGGCGGCGCCCCTGGCGCGCACCGTCTCCTCGACCTTCTGCGCGAGCAATGCGATCGCGTCCTCGTCGACCGGCCGTCCCTGGCAGGCCTTCCGCACTCCGGCGATGATCTTCGAGCGACTGAACGGCTCGGTCACCCCGCTGCGCTTGACCACCGCGAGCACGGCCTCCTCGACCGTCGTGAACCGCCGGCCGCATTCCGGGCAGGACCGGCGCCGCCGGATGATCTGGCCATCCTCTGCCTCACGGGAGTCGACCACCCGCGAGTCGGCGTGCCGGCAGTACGGGCACCGCATTGATGGACCTTCTCTCAGTCTACGCCGGATATGTCCGTATAAAACGCACACGGACATCCAGCGGTCGCCCTTGGTGCGGACTCCGCCGGAAAATTACGTTCATTAAGGGTGATTGCCGAATCCACAACCTGTGGACGACTTACAGCCCTGTAACTACTACATCTAGGGGTAGACGCTATGCCGACGCCTACGCCGACGCAAGTCAAACGCGGATCCCGACACGTTTGTGTCGCGCGTCTCAACAGGTTGGACGACCCTCGATCAAGATTCGCCCTGCTCAGCGGGTGCGTGGCAAGATCAACCGCTGCCCGGCGTCGATCCCGTAACCGTCCAAGTTGTTGAGACGACGAATGTCCTCGACCGTAGCGTCACGACCACGCGACCCTGCGTGACGTCTTGCGATTTCCCACAACGTGTCGCCCGGCTGCACGATCACGGTCGGGGCGGGGCCGGGCGGGTCGGCGGCTCGGCCGGGCGCGGACACCAGCACCAGCAGACCCCCTGCGACGGCGAGCAGGAAACAGAACACCACGATGCGGCCCCGCCGGGTCAGGCGAATCGGCACGGCTCCCCCTCGTATTCGTACAGCCGTTCTATCGAACGGACGTACGATCGTCCTATCAGAGCGAGAAGACGCGTGTCGAGCAGACTCGCCGAAAAACAGCGCGCCACGTAGTACAGATGTTTGAAACTGGCACACTTCGGCGATACGGTGATCCACACACGATCAAGGCGTTGTGGGTGTTGACGATCGTGGCAGAGCGAGACATGACAGCCTGGGCCGCCCAGCCGGGCGGGCAGGTCGACGGGCCACCCCACGGTCCGTCCGCACGCGCAGCGGCTGCGCGTGTCGACAGAGGGAGGACGACGTGTCAGCCGACGACCGCACCGACGCACCCGTGAGCGAGCCGGCCGAGGTCACCGCGATTGGCCGTGGCACCCGCCGTGGCACCCGCCGGCGCGGAGGCGAGCCGGAGATGCGCGCGGTGACCGCGGTGGTCAGCGCGTTCCCCGACCTGTTCGCCGCCGATCTGACCGTCCGGCAGCGCCGGATCCTCGAGTTCATCCGCAGCGCCGTCGAGCGCAACGGTTATCCGCCGAGCGTCCGCGAGATCGGCGAGGCGGTCGGCCTGGTCTCCCCGTCGAGCGTCGCCTACCAGCTGAAGGAGCTCGAGCGGAAGGGCTACCTCCGCCGCGACCCCAACCGCCCGCGCGCCGTCGACGTCCGCCCGCCCAGCGAGCTGGTGTCCGTCGACGAGGAGGCGGCCCGTGCGGCCCGTCCGTCGCCGGCCTACGTCCCGGTGCTCGGCCGCATCGCCGCCGGTGGCCCGATCCTGGCCGAGCAGGCGGTGGAGGACGTGTTCCCGCTCCCCCGCGAGCTGGTCGGCGAGGGCACGCTCTTCATGCTGCAGGTCAAGGGCGACTCGATGCTCGACGCCGCGATCTGCGACGGCGACTGGGTCGTCGTCCGCCAGCAGCCCAACGCCAACAACGGCGACATCGTGGCCGCCATGCTCGAGGGCGAAGCGACCGTCAAGACCTACCGCAACCGCGACGGCCACGTCTGGCTCATGCCGCAGAACGCCGCCTTCGACCCCATCCCGGGCGACAACGCGACCATCCTGGGCCGGGTCGTGACGGTGGTCCGCCGCATCTGACGGCCGGCCGCCTCCGACCATCGCTCATCGAGACGGTGAGGCTCCCCAGCCAGGAGCCTCACCGTGCGAACGCCAGGACCCGCCGGCCGCCGCGAGGACGGGACCAGCGCCGCGGTGCATGGTTGCGCTCCTAACCGCCGCGGTGCATGGTTGCGCTCCTAACCGCCGCGGTCCTCAGCCGACGCAGCCATCCAGCGCGGTCGGCACAGCGACCCGCCCGGGCGGGCGAGGGCAGCGCGGGCGGGGGCCGACCCCATCGGCTGGGCCGCCGTCGGGGCGAGCGTCAGTGGTGTGGGGCGTAGCCGCGGTCGTAGCCGTCGTAGTCGCCGGGGGGTTGGCTTCGGCCATACACGCCGCCGGTCTGGCCCGACGGGGGCGGTGGCGGAGGGAAGCCGTCCTGCTGGCCGAAGCCGCGAGGGGCCGGAGGTTGCTGGCCGTGGCCGGCCGAGCCGTAGCCGCCCCGGCCGTACACCTGGCCGCCCCCGTCCCGACCGTCCTGGTCGTAGCCGGCCGGACCGGGACTCGGCGGGGCAGCGCCGTAGACGGTGCCGCCGCGGTTGGTGGCCGGCGCCGGAGCAGCCGGGCGGGCACCGCCGTAGACCGTGCCACCCGGGCCGCCGAGGCCCCCCGGGCCACCCGAACCACCGGGCGGACCGTCGTCGAACGGGTCGTCACCCGGGCGGCCGTCAAAACCGCCACCCGGGCCGCCGACCGAGGCCGCAGCACGGACCGGGGCGGCGGGCGGCGCATCACGGCGGGCCGTGCGCGCGCGACGGATGCCGAAGATGCCGGCCACGACGAGGATGAGGCCCACGATGCCGATGGCCGCCACCGCATACGTGATGTCCTGGAGCGTCAGGCTCTGCAGGAACGACTGGTCGCCGCCCTTCGGTGTGGGCAGGTCGGCGCCGGCGCCCTTGCCCGGGTTGATGTTGGTCGGCGTGTACCGCAGCAGGGGGGCCTTTTTCGACGAGTCGACGTCCGAGGCGGTGATGTAGGTCTTGCCGTCGGCCGAATACGTGATCGCCTCGCCCTGGGGCTCGTTCGGCAGCGGGGTGATGCGCGGCTTGCCGGTCGTGATCGCCTTGACCACGTCGCCACCCGGGACGTCGAACTCGTATGCGTCCGAATACGTCCGGATGACGACCTTCGAGCCGTCGGGCGACGACGCCGCCCCGGTGACGAGCTTCCAGCCGAGCAGGCCGAGCGGGTTGGGTGTCTTGGTGTCCTGGGCCGTGAAGGTGCCGACCTTCTTGAGCTTCACACCCTCCTGGGTCTTCGGCTGCAGCGGCCCCTCGGGGACCCAGACCTCGCTGGGCGGCGCCTTGGTGATGATGATCGGGCTGCCGTCTGCGGCCAGGAGCATCGCCTCGGCGTCGTGCTTCTTACCGTCCGGATATGCGAGCCGGTGGATCGTCGGCTCCTTGGAGCCGGCCGGCAGGCTCCACACCGCGACCGTCGAGCGCGGCTCCTTGGTGCCGCCGCTGGCCTCGTCGTTGTCGCCGATGTCGGCGATCCAGAGCGTGCCGTTCTTGTCGATCGCCAGGTCTTCAGGGTCACGCGCCATGGTGGGGTAGTTGATCGTGTTGACCAGCTTGCACGCGCCGTCGAGCTGGAAGATCTTTGCCTTGTTGCCGCCGGACTGGCTGTCCTGCACGGCGTAGTAGCCGGTGGCGGTGGCGACGAGGCCGGAGATCTCGTTCACCTGGCGACTGTCCGGCGTGCAGACGGCCTGGCCGGAGCCGGACGCGGCGGGTGCCGGCTGGCTCGACGGGGACGGCGCTGCCGCCGCCGGAGATGCCAGCCCGGCCAGCAGACTCAGAACCGCGGCCGTCCAGAGCCCCACCCGTCGTCGCATCGCACAAGTCTGGCAGAGCCGGGCCGGTTGTGGGTGTGCCCGGCCCGGCTGTCACTCCCTGTAATTGCAGAATCCCTATGCGGACATGGCGAACGGGGCGAGCTCGGCGGCAAGCGCCTCGGTGACCCGCGCGCGGATTCGTGTTCCCTCGGCCAGGTGCGCGGTTTCGAGCACCTCGCCGATGGCGTGGACACGGGCGACCAGGTCGCCGCGGTCATACGGCACAACGGCCGTCAGCTCGATCGCCGGCCACGGCAGCCGGTCCTCGACCGCCGCACGGACGTCGTCGATGCCGACACCGGTGCGGGCCGACGTGAAGACGGCGTCGGGCCACAGGCGCTTGAGCCGCAGCTGGGTCTCCTCGTCGGCGGCGTCGACCTTGTTGACCACGAGCAGCTCGAGCACCGCGTCGGCGCCGACCTCGGCCAGCACTTCACGTACTGCCCGGACCTGCTCTTCCGGGTCCGGGTGGGCGCCGTCGACCACGTGGAGCACCAGATCGGCCTCGGCCACCTCCTCGAGGGTCGACCGGAACGCCTCGACCAGCTGGTGCGGCAGGTGCCGGACGAACCCGACGGTGTCCGACAGCGTGTAGATCCGCCCGTCCGCCGCGCGTGCCCGCCGGGTGGTGGTGTCGAGGGTGGCGAACAGCGCGTCCTCGACCAGCACTCCAGCGCCGGTCAGCCGGTTGAGCAGGCTGGACTTGCCGGCGTTGGTGTAGCCGGCGATGGCCACGCTCGGCACCCGGTTGCGCCGGCGGGTGGACCGCTTGGTGTCGCGGATGGTCGCCATCGCGGCGATCTCCCGCTTGAGGCGTGCAATGCGGTGGCGGATGCGCCGCCGGTCGGTCTCCAGCTTGGTCTCACCGGGACCGCGCAGGCCGACGCCGCCGTTGCCGCTGGCCGAACCACCGGTCTGCCGGCTGAGCGCCTCGCCCCAACCGCGCAGTCGCGGCAGGAAGTATTGCAGCTGGGCCAACTCGACCTGGGCCTTGCCCTCCTTGCTCTTGGCGTGCTGGGCGAAGATGTCGAGGATCAGCGCGGTGCGGTCGATGACCTTCACGTTGACCTGCGACTCCAGGGTGCGCAGCTGGGACGGCGACAGCTCGCCGTCGCAGATGACGGTGTCCGCGCCGGTGCTCCGGACGACGGCGCGCAGCTCGTCGACCTTGCCCCGGCCGATGTACGTCGAAGAGTCCGGCCGGCTGCGCCGCTGGATCAGCCCGTCAAGAACCTGCGATCCGGCGGTCTCGGCCAGCGCGGCCAGCTCGGTCAGGGAATTTTCGGCGTCGGTGGCGGAGCCCTCCGTCCACACCCCGACCAGGATCACCCGCTCGAGGCGCAGCTGCCGGTATTCGACCTCGGTGACGTCGGCGAGCTCCGTGGAAAGGCCGGCGACGCGTCGGAGGGCGTGGCGCTCCTCAAGCTCGAGATCACCCGCGTCGAACTCGACATCGTCCGCAAGTTCCTCGAACGTCGCTCGTGCTCGCAACATGTACTCCTAGATGGTGCGGTGACAACCCGTCAATCGTGACACCTCAGGCATCCGAAAGCACTTGATATTGGCAGTACGGCCATCGACCTGTCACAATCCGGAGGTCCCCGGTGCGGCAACCGGGTGACCAGCAGGGTGAGAATGGGCACGTGACACCTGCCACGCACCGTTTACCCAGCGCCGGGTTCTCCATCACCATTCGTGTCTCCGTGTTGGCCGATGCCTCCGCGATCGGCCGCCTCACGACCGCGGTCGGCGAGTCGGGCGGCATCGTCACCGCCGTCGACGTCGTCGACTCCGACAGTGCCAACGTCGTCGTCGACCTCACCTGCGACACCGCCGACTCGGCCCATGCCGAGCAGGTCGTCGCGGGCCTGGAGAAGCTCGACGGGGTCGATGTCCGCAAGGTCTCCGACCGCACGTTCCTCCTGCACCTCGGCGGCAAGATCGAGGTCGCGCCCAAGGTCGCCCTCCGCAACCGCGACGAGCTCTCCCGCGCGTACACGCCCGGTGTGGCCCGCGTCTGCCTCGCCATCGCCGAGAATCCCGACGACGCCCGCCGCCTGACGATCAAGCGCAACACGGTCGCCGTCGTCACGGACGGCTCGGCCGTGCTCGGCCTCGGCAACATCGGGCCGTATGCCGCGATGCCCGTCATGGAGGGCAAGGCCGCCCTGTTCAAGCGCTTCGGCGGGGTCGACGCCTGGCCCGTCGTGCTCGACACGCAGGACACGGAAGAGATCATTTCGATCGTGCGGGCGATCGCGCCGGCCTACGGCGGCATCAACCTCGAGGACATCGCCGCGCCGCGCTGCTTCGAGATCGAGGAGCGGCTCCGCGACCAGCTCGACATCCCCGTCTTCCACGACGACCAGCACGGCACGGCGATCTGCGTCCTGGCCGCCCTCACCAACGCCCTGCGGGTGGTCGGCAAGCCGATCAACCAGGTCCGGGTGGTCGTCAGCGGCGCCGGCGCCGCCGGCACGGCCATCATCAAGCTCCTGCTGCGCCAGGGCGTCGGCGACGTGATCGCCTCCGACCGGCCGGGCGCGCTGCACCGGGGCATGACCGGGCTGTCGAGGTCCTGGCAGTGGCTGGTCGACAACACCAACAAGGACGACTACCGGGGTGACCTGCGCGGCGCGGTGGTCGGCGCCGACGTGTTCATCGGGGTGAGCGCCCCCAACCTGCTCACCGGCGACGACATCGCCAAGATGGCGCCCGACTCGATCGTGTTCGCCCTGGCCAACCCCGACCCGGAGGTCGACCCGCGGGAGGCCCGCGAGCACGCCGCGATCGTCGCCACCGGCCGCTCCGACCAGCCCAACCAGATCAACAACGTGCTGGCCTTCCCCGGCGTGTTCCGGGGCATGCTCGACGCGCAGGCGCGGGAGTTCACCGAGGCGATGGCCCTGGCGGCCGCTCGGGCGATCGCCGACACGGTCGGCGAGGACAAGCTCAACCCGACCGTCATCGTCCCCAGCGTCTTCGACGCCCGGGTCGCCCCCGCCGTGGCCGCGGCGGTGCGGGCGGCGGCCAAGGGCCCGCACCTCGACTCCACGCCGGACGGCGAGGCGTCCTAGTCCCGCCCCATCCGGGTTGATCATGCAGTTGTGGCGCCTCGACACTCTGTCTTGTCCGAGTTTGTCAGGCACCACAACTGCATGATCAACGCACGGGGGCGGCTAGCTTGATCTTTAACCTGTGCGGCGCGGTCGGGGGTTGACGGATTTCTTCTTCGTTGGTTGCGGTTGCCAAGTGTCGCCGCTGCTGGCGAGATGGACCTGGTAGCGGCGGGCGGGATGGGTGTTGCGGCGGCCGGGTGGCCGTCCGGGGCCTGGCCGGGTGGGTTTCGGTGCCTGGGCTGGACAGGTGGTTGTCGGGCGGAGGTGCCGAAATCCGCGCCGGACCCGGGCTGGGCTGAGCCTGTCCGGTGGTGTGGGCTGTTCCCATGGCCGGCGTAGGTCGGCGGCGAGGGGCCGGGCGAGGCGCAGTTGGGTGTAGGCGGCGATGAGCAGCCAGGTCCAACGGTCCGCAGCGTCCGGGCTGCGCAGTTTCGGGGTGGTCCAGCCGAGGGTCTGTTTGAGGAACCGGAATGTGTGTTCGATGTCGAAGCGGCGCAGGAACGCCTGCCACAGCAGGTTGACCGTGGCCGGGTCCGGGTTGTGGTCCGCGCCGCTGGAGTACCACAGCCACACCGGTTTCGCGGTCGCGCCGGACGGCAGCCGCTCGACGTCGAGGCGGATGACCGTGCCGGGCAGGATGGGCAGGTCGGGGCAGTCGGCCCAGGCGGCGCGACGGGTTAACCGGGGGTGCAACTGGTGCCAGGCACGGGCGATCGCCGCGCCGTAGAGGCGTGTCTCGGTCACCGTGGCCACGTCCGGGGCGCCCCAGCTGGTCGGGTCGGCGAAGATGAACTCGCCGCCGTGGCGGCGCCGTCGGCCCAGCGTGCCGGGCGTGTGCGGGGGTGCGGCCCGGCGCAGCACCCGGTCCGAGCGCAGCCGCGCCAGGACCCGTACCGGCAGGTCTCGCAGCAGATACGCGAGGCGGGACGCGTCGTAGCCGGCGTCCATCACGACCCAGATGTCGGCATCGCCGGGCTGCCGGTGCCCGGCGGTGATGAGCCGGGCCACGACGTCACGCAGTTGCACGGCGGTGACCGCGGCCAGGTCCGCGCCCGCGCGAGACGGACCGCGTCCAGCGGCGCGGTCCACGACGTTCGACCGGTCTGCAACGCCACCACGAACGAGTACGGCCAGCCCGGGATCATGATGTGCTGGTCCTTGCCCCGGCCGTAGGTGTGGCACAGGATCCGCTCCGGTGCGGTATGCGCCTCCGGCCGTAGCCAGCTGGTGACATCCACTGCCAGGACGATCCGGTCGTCCGCTGCCCGGGGTATCGGCGCGGCGGTCAGTGCGGCGCGCAGCCGGCCCACGTCGATGCGGCCTTGCGCGAGGGCGTCGTACGACGCGCCGTGCCCACGCCGATGCTCGGCCACCAGCGACAACTCAGCCAACGAACGCACTGGCCCGTCGGCGCACAACACCGCGTCGGTGAGCTCGAACAACGCGTCACCACGGCCGGTCAGACACCGGTAGACCTCACGCCGGAACGCGGCAAGGTCCCCGGCCGCATCCACCGGCCGGGCCTCAGGCACACTGATCATGGACAGCCCTTGGTTGTGGTGTTCTTCCCTAGACAAGAGGAATGATCACCCAAGGGCTGTTCCCATGATCAGCCGGGGTCGATGCCGACCCCGCGGAAGGTTAAAGTCCAAGCTAGGAGTGTGCCGGGGCCAGCTGGCGGATGGCCTGCTCGTCGACGTCGCCGTGGGCGACGATCACCGCGGGTCCCTGGAGCACGCACTCCATCGGGGTCGACGTCACCGTGAGCCGGCCGCCGGGCACGTCGACCACCACGACGCCCGACTCCAGGCCGGCGTGGTGCAGCGCCACGGCGGCGACGGCGCAGGCGCCGGAGCCGCAGGACTGGGTCTCGCCGGAGCCGCGCTCGTAGACGCGCATCCGCCGGTAGAGATCAGCGCCGACCGGCGGTGAGCCGGCCGCGGAGAACTCGACGTTGACACCGGCGGGGAAGATCAGCGGGTCGACCGCGGGTGCGGCGGTCAGGTCGAGGCGCTCGAGCGTCGGCTCGTCGACCGGGCACACCAGGTGGGGGTTGCCGACGTCGACGGCGGTGCCGGTGAACGTCGCGCCGTTCGTGCCGGCGTCGCTCTGCACGTACACCCTCGGGACCGGCATCCCGGCGGCGATCTCCTCGCCGATCGTCACCGGCACCACGCCGGCCCGGGTGACGAGGTTGAACGACCCCTCGGGGGCGACGAGACCGGCCTCGGCGAGATACCGCGCGTAGACCCGCACCCCGTTGCCGCACATCTCCGACTGGGAACCGTCGGAGTTCCAGTAGTCCATGAACCACTCGGCGGCGGCCGAGGACGCCTCGGCGTCGGGGTGGGCGGCGCTGCGCACGACCCTCAGGACGCCGTCGGCGCCGATCCCGCGGCGGCGGTCGCACAGCGCGGCGACGAACGCCGGGGTCAACGGCAGCACACCGTCCGGATCGGGCAGGATGACGAAGTCGTTGCCCGTGCCGTGTCCTTTGGCGAAGCGCATGGCGTCAATCTTGCCGCACGACGCCCAGCGCCGCCGCCGTGATGTCCGCCGCCGCGCCGTCGAGCCACACGATCCGCTGGTCACGGCGGAACCAGGACCGTTGCCGGCGCACGAACCGCCGGGTGGCCCGCACCGTCTCGGCGCGCGCCTCGCCCTCTTCGCACCCTTCCGCGAGGAACGTGAGGATCTGCTGGTACCCCAGGGCGCGGCCGGCCGTCCGCCCTTCCCGCAGGCCCTGCCGTTCGAGCGCGCGTACCTCATCGACGAACCCGGCGGCCCACATGGCGTCGACGCGCCGCTCGATCCGCGCGTCGAGCAGCCCGGTGTCGACGTCGACGCCGATCTGGAGGGCGTCGTACACCGGGCGCGGCTCCGGCAGCTGCGCGGCGAACGCGCCGCCGGTGAGCGCGATGACCTCCAGCGCGCGCACGATGCGCCGGCCGTTGCCGGGGAGGATCCGTTCCGCGGCGGCCGGGTCGGCGGCGGCCAGCCGCGCGTACAGCGGCGCGGGGCCGGCCCGCTCCAGCTCCTCCTCCAGCTCGGCGCGCAGCCGCGGATCCGTGCCCGGGAACTCGAAGTCCTCGAGGACGGCCCGGACGTACAGACCCGAACCGCCGACCAGCAGCGGGACCCTGCCCCGGCTCGCCACGTCGTCGATCGCGGCGCGGGCGAGCCGCTGGTAGACGGCAACGCTGGCGGGCTCCCGGACGTCCCAGATGTCCAGCACGTGGTGGGGGATCCCGGCCCGCTCGGCGACGGTGAGCTTGGCGGTGCCGATGTCCATCCCGCGGTACAACTGCATCGAGTCGGCGTTGATCACCTCACCGCCGAGCGCCTCGGCGAGGTGGAGGCTGAGCGCGGACTTGCCGGCCGCCGTCGGCCCGACGATCGCGACGACCCTCGTCATCGCCAGCTCGCCACCAGGTAACCGACCCCGTACGGTGCGTCGTCGTAGAGCACCTCGGCGTGCCTCGGCTCGTCGCCCGCCGCTCCGGCCAGCACCTGCCAGGGGGCGCGACCGGCGACCAGCAGTTCGTCGGCCAGGCCCGTGTCGAGCGCCATCAGGGCCCGCGTGTCGGCCTCGGCCAGGGCGTCCGCCACGGCCGCGTCGAACCCGGCCGCGCGCGGGTCGAGGTACCCCGGCGCCTTCTCGCTCCGGCAGGCCGAGGCGTCACCGAGGACCAGCAGCCCGACGCGCTCGGCCTCGGCGGCAAGCGAACGTCCGAGTTCAGCGCATTCGCCCGGAGACGCGGTTGATGCCACACTCTGGAAGGCGCCGGCCTGCGGCGCCAGCCACGCGCCGATCAGCAAGCTCAGGGGCAACGGGTCACCGCCGGGTGTTCCGACCGGCAGATCGATCCCCCATGGGGACAGGGTCCCCCCGAAGGGCGGATGACGGCGTACCGTCGTGGTATCGGCACCGACGACGATGAGCGAGTCGACCGAGGCATTCGCCAGGTGCGCCATGGCGGCGCGGCAGGCAGCCCGCAGGTCGTCGAGCTCGCTCGCCGCCCCGGCGGCCACCTCCGGCACGAGCAACGGCGGATGTGGACAGACTGCGGCGGCGACGAGTGACACGGCATAACGTTATCGGGGACGGTCCTTGCGCAACCGTGCGGCCTGCGAATGGCACCGGAATGGTCACGGTTCGGCCGCAGGCCCTCGACCAGCCCCGGGGCACACCTGTGAGAATGCCCTGGGGAACTTTGCTGTGCGATGGCGGCGTGACGGTGGGATACCCGATCCCGCGGGCGCCGGGAGCGAGGATGGGCGATGAGCGACCCTACGACGTATGGACGGATCGACGCTGACGGCAACGTGTTCGTGAAGACGGCTGCCGGCGAACGGGCCATCGGTTCATGGCAGGCCGGGACCCCGGAGGAGGGCCTCGCGCACTTCGCGCGCCGGTTCGCCGACCTGGTCACCGAGGTCGACCTGATCGAGGCACGGCTCGCCAGCGGCGCGGCGGACGCCGGACAGTCGCTGTCCACCATCCGCCGCCTGCGCAGCGGCCTGGACGAGGCGCACGTCGTCGGCGACATCGACGGGCTCGCCGCCCGGCTCGACAAGCTGACCACGGTCGCCGAGGAGAAGGCCGGCGCCGCGCGGGCGGCCCGGGACGCGGCGCGCGCCGAGGCCCTCGCCCGCAAGACCAGGCTGATCGAGGAGGCGGAGCACATCGCCGCCGAGGCAACCGGCTGGAAGACCGCCGGCGACCGGCTCAAGGAGATCCTCGACGAGTGGAAGTCGATCCACGGCGTCGAGAAGAAGGCCGAGGGCGAGTTGTGGAAGCGGTACGCCGCAGCCCGCGACGCCTTCACCCGCCGCCGGGGCGCGCACTTCGCGACACTGGACGCCACCCGCAAGCAGGCGCAGGGTCGCAAGGAGGAACTGGTCACGGAGGCCGAGTCGATCGCCGACTCCACCGAGTGGAACGCGACGGCGGCCCGCCTCAAAGATCTCATGACCGAATGGAAGACCGCTCCCCGGGCCGCGAAGGAGACCGAGCAGCGGCTGTGGGAACGCTTCCGGGCCGCGCAGGACTCGTTCTTCAAGCGGCGCAGTGAGGTCTTCAGCGCCCGTGACGCCGAGTTCAAGGGCAACCTGGAGCGCAAGCAGGAACTGCTCGCCCAGGCCGAGGCGCTCGACATCGACGGCGACCCGAAGGCCGCCCAGGCGAAGCTCCGCGAGATCCAGGGCACCTGGCACGAGGTGGGCCGGGTGCCGCGCGAGTCCCAGTCCGGCCTGGACCGCCGCCTGCGCACGGTCGAGGACAGGGTCAAGGCCGCGATGGACGCCGCCTGGCGCCGCACCCCGCCGGAGGCCAGCCCGCTGCTCGCCCAGATGCGCGAGCAGGTGGCCCGGGCGGAGCAGCAGCTGGCAAGCGCCCAGGCCGCCGGCGACCAGCGTCGGATCAAGGAGGCCGAGAAGGCCCTCGAGTCGAAGCGCAAGTTCCTGGCCATGGCCGAGCACTCCAGCTGACCGGTTCACAAGCCTCTCCAGTGACGGGCATCGCCCGTCCGACATAAAAAAGTTGACCACTACACGCCATGTGCGTGTAGTGGTCAACGTCGTTTCTGGGGTTGGTCGTCGGTCCACGGCTTCACGGCGGGCGGGTTTCCCTTGCAGGGTGGTGGGTTGGTTCGGCTCGACGCTGGCGGCCGGGCCGTGGTTGTGTGGGCGGGCTCCGGCGGGGCGGCCGCGAGGCGTCGTGAGCCGACAGGAACCCGAGGCGGCAGGCAGCCCAGTCGACCAGGCACCCGAGACGGCTGGCAGCCCGAAACGACCGGCAGCCCGAAACGACCGGCAGCCGGAACGGTTTCGGCCAGCGACGCCGGCTGTCAAGAGACGGATTCGCCTTGCAGACCGGCGGCTGCGACCTGCCATTCCGATGGCAGCCTTGATAGACGGCTGATCAACAGGCACACAGAGCACGAGAACGCGTACTCAGAGCGACTGCGTGGCTGCGTCAACGGGTCCGTCGATCATTGCCACCATCGAGATCCCAGCCTCGAGTGCCGACGACCTTCCCGATGTGGACATTCAGGACATCACGGTGCATCGGTAGTCGTAAATATCTGCACTTTTTCATGATCCCGAAGACTTGTGGCACTCCAGGCAGCGCAAAGTCTTCGGGATCATGAAAAAGTGCGGCATATGGCATCAATTATCGTCGATGCGATACCTCCAAGGTGGACATTGACTTGCTGGACATGGATGACCCCACCGGTCAGCGACCTCGCAATCACAGATCGTTTTTCGAACGACGAGCGGCCGCTGGCAACGACCGATCGCTGCCGAAGCGGAGACCAAGGCCCGGCCTGCAGACCGCCAACCGGACGACAGACCGGCTAGCGGACAGGGTCGCAAGCCGAGCCGCAGCAAGCCGAGCCGGAGCAAGCCGAGCGAGAAGGGCCGAACGGGAGTAGCCGAGCACGGAGGGCCGACCACGAAGGACCGACCACGAAGGACCGACCACGAAGGACCGACCACAAGCCAGCCGAGCACCGGCAAGTCGGGCACATGTAAACCGGGCACATGTAAACCGGGCACGCAAAGCGAGCATGCGCAGCCGAGCACGCACCCAGCCGAGCAATCAACAGAACCGGCACGCGCAAGCCCAGCACACGCAAGCCCGGCACGCACAAACCCGGCACGCGCAAGCCCGGCGCACGCAAACCCGGCACGCGCGAAGTCGAGAATCGGCGAGTCGAACGTGCGCCGGCTGGAGGAGAGCCGGCCGGCGGAGGCGTCCCCGAGCGAGGGGCAGCTGTCAGCAGGAGTTGGTCGTCGGCTGGGGTGGCGGCGAGCCGATCGTGGGCATGCCCAGCGAAACGCCCGGGGTGCGGGTCACCCGGCCGGCTTCCCACGCGTCGCCGGCGCGGGTGCGGCGGTGGGAGACCAGCGGGCCGTCGGCGTTGAGGTGATGCGGAGCCGCGTAGGTCACCGTTGTGTGGACCACGTCGCCGGGGCGGATGCCGGCCGCCGGGTCGGCCGAGAAGTGGACCAGGCGGCCGTCGCGGGCGCGGCCCGACAGGCGGCCCGTCGCGCCGTCCTTGCGGCCCTCGCCGACGGCTGCCAGGACTTCGAGCGTCCGGCCGACGAGCTTCTTGTTCTCCGCCCAGCTGATCTCTTCGAGTGTGGCGATCAGCCGGTCGTACCGCTCCTGGACGACCGCCTTCGGCACCTGGTCCTCCATCGTCGCGGCGGGGGTGCCGGGGCGCTTGGAGTACTGGAACGTGAAGGCGCTGGAGTAGCGCGCCGCCCGGACGACGTCCAGGGTGCGCTCGAAGTCGGCGTCGGTCTCGCCGGGGAAGCCGACGATGATGTCCGTGGTGATCGCGGCGTCCGGCATCGCGGCCCGGACCTTGTCGATGATGCCCAGGTAGCGTTCGGCGCGGTACGACCGGCGCATCGCCCGCAGCACCGCGTCGGAGCCCGACTGCAGCGGCATGTGCAGGGAGTGGCACACGTTCGGCGTCTCGGCCATCGCGGCGATCACGTCGTCGGTGAAGTCTTTCGGGTGCGGGCTGGTGAACCGCACACGCTCCAGACCTTCGACGGAGCCGCAGGCGCGCAGCAGCTTGCCGAAGGCGAAGCGGTCGCCGAACTCGACGCCGTAGGAGTTGACGTTCTGCCCCAGCAGCGTCACTTCCAGTACACCTTCGGCGGCCAACGCCCGGACCTCGGCCAGGATGTCGCCGGGCCGGCGGTCCTTCTCCTTGCCGCGCAGCGACGGCACGATGCAGAAGGTGCAGGTGTTGTTGCAGCCCACGGAGATCGACACCCAGCCGGCGTAGGTCGACTCACGGCGGGTCGGCAGCGTGGAGGGGAAGACCTCCAGCGACTCGAGGATCTCGACCTCGGCGCCGGCGTTGTGCCGGGCGCGCTCGAGCAGCACCGGCAGCGAGCCGATGTTGTGGGTGCCGAAGACCACGTCGACCCAGGGCGCCTTCTTGACGATCTCGCCGCGGTCCTTCTGCGCCAGGCAGCCGCCGACGGCGATCTGCATGCCGGGATTGGCGCTCTTGGTCGGCCGCAGGTGGCCGAGGTTGCCGTAGAGGCGGTTGTCGGCGTTCTCCCGCACCGCGCACGTGTTGAACACGACCACGTCGGGGTCGCCGTCGGCCGCCGCCGGGACATAGCCGGCGTCCTCCAGCAGACCCGAGATGCGCTCGGAGTCGTGCGCGTTCATCTGGCAGCCGTACGTGATCACCTTGAAGGTGCGCGGCGCGGAAAAAGGAGCAGTCATGGCAGCACGAAGTCTAGCCCCCGACATGCTCCCCGGACGGATCCACCAACCCCGGCAGCGATACGTCCAGAGCCTCGTGGGGCGGCCGGATCGGCGTCACCGACACGTAGCCGTCGAGCAGCCACGCATCGTCGCTGCCGGGCTCCGCGCCACCGTCCAACTGCTCCAAGGACATGCGCACGAAGCCTTCACCCTGCTCCAGCAGCGTCATCTGCACCGTGCCGAACTCGGCGAGGTGCGCCCGCCGGATGCCGCGCAGGTCACCGGCCGCCACGTTCGGGACGTTGACGTTGAGCACGAACGGGCCGGTGAGCAGGGGCATCAGGGTGCCGGCGACCTCGGCGGCGGTCTCCCAGTGCGGCTCGGCCGCGGCGCGCGGGTCGAAGGACACGCCGAGGGAGACGGCCATCGCGCGGCAGCCGTTGTCGACCGCGGTGAACGCCGCGCCGACCGTCCCGGAGTGCAGGACCGCGGCACCCGTGTTCGGGCCCCGGTTGATCCCGGACAGGACCACGGCCGGCGGCTCGCCGAACGCGCCGCGGGTCGCGATGAGCACGATGAACGCCGGCGAGGCGGCGACGGCGAACGCCGGTACCGCGGCCAGGGGCGGTGGCAGGATGCGCTCTTCCATGCTGATGCGCCCGCCCACATCGACGGCGGTGAGCGAGGCGCTGGCGCCGCTCGCCTCCTTCGCCGGGGCGGCGACCACGACGTCGTGTCCGGCCCGGACGGCCGTCGCGGCGAGTGCGTGGAGCCCGGGGCTGTCGATGCCGTCGTCGTTGGTCACCAGAATTCTCATGGTCGACAGTGTGACAAAAGGGCCTCGCCGTTATCGGTCCGTGACCGCTGCGCCGCCGTTCAGGGGCGCTGCCGCGGCTAACGTTTCCCGAAAGCATTCCCACGCAGCGAGGCGGACGATGACAGACGAACCTTTGATCGTGCTCAATGGCGTGAACAAGTGGTTCGGCGAGTTGCACGTTCTGAAGGACATCAACCTGTCGATCGGCCGCGGTGAGGTCGTGGTCGTCGTCGGGCCCTCCGGTTCGGGCAAGTCGACACTCTGCCGCGCCATCAACCGGCTGGAGCCGATCAACGACGGCGAGATCGTCTTCGATGGCACACGGCTGCCCGAGGAGGGCCGCCCGCTCGCCCGGTTGCGCAGCGAGGTCGGCATGGTGTTCCAGTCGTTCAACCTGTTCGCGCACAAGACAGTGCTGGAAAACGTGATGTTGGGGCCGGTCAAGGTCCGTAAGGAGAAGCCGGCCGTGGTGCGCGAGCGCGCCATGGGGCTGCTCGACCGGGTCGGCATCGGCACGCAGGCGGAGAAGTACCCGGCACAGCTCTCGGGCGGCCAGCAGCAGCGCGCGGCGATCGCCCGGGCGCTCGCCATGCAGCCGAAGGCCATGCTGTTCGACGAGCCGACGAGCGCCCTCGACCCCGAAATGGTCGGCGAGGTGCTCGACGTGATGACGGGGCTGGCCCGGGAAGGCATGACCATGGTCGTGGTCACCCACGAGATGGGGTTTGCCCGCCACGCGGCCAATCGCGTCGTCTTCATGGCCGACGGCCAGTTGGTGGAGGAAGCGGCGCCGGCCGATTTCTTCGCCAACCCGAAGAGCGACCGGGCAAAGGACTTCCTGTCGAAGATCCTGACGCACTGACCGGTGCGTTTCCGGCCGTCCGGCGACCCCGGGCGGCCTTGAGGTGATGGAAAGGAGCACGCAATCATGCGAATCACGCGGATCGCGGCGGTAGCCGCAGTCGCCACCCTTGCACTGGGCCTTGCCGCTTGCGGCAAGGAGGGCGAGCCGACCCCGGAGACCCCGGGGGCCACCGGGTCGAACGCACCGGCCAGCGATAGCTGCAGTTCGTCGGGCGTGACGCTCACCCCGGCCAGCAACGTCGCGATCACCGGCAGCCCGACCTTCGACAAGGTCAAGTCGGCGGGCAAGGTGGTCGTCGGTGTCAAGTACGACCAGCCGAACCTCGGCTACAAGGACGCGTCCGGCAAGCGCTGCGGTTTCGACATCGAGATCGCGCAGCTGATCGCGTCGAAGCTGGGCATCGACCCGGCGAAGATCGAGTACAAGGAGATCCCGTCCCCCAACCGCGAGACGGCGATCAAGAGCGGTGAGGTCGACTACTACGTCGGCACCTACTCGATCACCGACAAGCGCAAGACCGACGTCTCGTTCGCCGGCCCGTACTTCATCGCCGCGCAGGACCTGCTGGTCCGCAAGGACGACAGCGCGATCACCGGCGCCGACTCGCTCAAGGGCAAGACGATCTGCTCCGTGACCGGCTCGACCCCGATCCAGCGGGTGCGCGATCAGAAGCTGACCGAGCCCGGCGGCAAGATCGTCGAGTTCGGCACCTACTCCGAGTGCGTGTCGCAGCTGATCGACAAGAAGGTCGACGCGGTGACCACGGACGACGCGATCCTCAAGGGCTACGCGGCGCAGAACCCGGCGCTGCTGAAGGTCGTCGGCAAGCCGTTCATCAACCCGGCGACGAGCCAGCCGTACCCCGAGAAGTACGGCATCGGCCTGAACCACGACGACAAGGCACTGCGCGACTTCGTCAACGCCTCGCTCGAGGCCGCCTTCGGCGACGGCACGTGGCAGAAGATCTACGACGGCACGCTCGGCAAGTCGGGCTCGTCGGCCACCCCGCCGACGCTCGAGAAGTACTAGTCGACACCACGAGGGGCGCCGCCGCGAGCGGCGCCCCTTCCCCTTCCCCGAGGTCTTCATGGGTTCGTTCTGGCACGTACTGACCGACAACTGGGACGTCATCGGCCCACACTTCCTGTCGACGATCGAGCTGTTTGTGATCGCCGCCGTGAGTTCCCTGGTTCTCGGCACGCTGCTCACGGCGATGCGGGTGTCCCCGATCCCGGCACTGCGCGCGTTCGGCACGTCCTACGTGCAACTGCTGCGCAACACGCCGCTGACGCTGGTCTTCGCGCTGCTCGTCTTCGCGGTGCCGAAGCTCAACGTGACCTTCGACTACTTCACCGGCGCGTGCATCGCGCTCACGGCCTACACCAGCGCGTTCGTCTGCGAGGTGCTGCGCTCCGGCATCAACACGGTGCCGGTCGGGCAGGCCGAGGCCGCCCGCGCGCTCGGCATGACGTTCGGCCAGGTGCTCGGCTCGGTTGTGCTGCCGCAGGCGTTCCGCAGCATCGTGCCACCGATGATGAGCGTGCTCATCGCCATGCTGAAGAACACCACCGTCGCGGCCGGCTTCTCGGTCGCCGAGGCCGGCGCCATCCGCGCCTACCTCGCCGAGCGTGGTGAAAACCAGATCCAGGTCCTGCTCTGGATCGCCATCGGCTTCCTGATCATCATCGCCCCGCTGGTCTACCTGCAGCGGCGGCTCGAACGGCGCTGGAAGGTCGCGCGATGACCAACGTGCTCTACGACCTGCCCGGACCCAAGGCGCGGCTGCGTAACCGAATCATCGGCGTGGTGAGCGCTCTCGCGATCCTGGCCCTGCTCGGGTACATCGTGTACCGCTTCAACGAGACCGGCCAGTTCGAGTCGATCAAGTGGCAGCAGTTCCAGTACACGGCGATCCAGGAGCAACTGCTCCAGGGCTACCTGACCACGTTGCGGGCGGCGGGCGCCGCCGCGGTGCTGGCGCTCGCCTTCGGTGCGATCTTCGCCGCCGGCCGGCTGAGCGACCACGCATTCTTCCGGGCGCCGTCGACCGTGGTGGTCGAGCTGTTCCGGGCGATCCCGCTGCTGATCCTGATCTTCTTCGCGTACTACGGGCCGCTCCAGCTCGGCTTCAAGATCGAACCGTTCTGGCCGCTCGTCATCGGCCTGACCCTCTACAACGGCTCGGTGCTGGCGGAGATCTTCCGCGCCGGCATCGAGGCGGTCTCGCGCGGGCAGTCCGAGGCGGCGTACGCCCTGGGCATGCGCAAGACCCAGGTGATGACGCTCATCCTGCTGCCGCAGGCGGTGCGCTCGATGCTCCCGGCGATCGTGAGCCAGCTCGTGGTCCTACTGAAGGACACCGCGCTCGGGTTCATCATCACCGTGCCGGAGCTGCTGACCGTCGGCAAGCAGATCGGTGGCCGCCTGACGTTCGGGTTCCCCTACGTGCCGAGCTACCTGATCGTCGCCGCCATCTACATCGCGACCTGCGGCCTGCTCAGCTACTTCGCCTACTGGCTGCAGAAGCGGATGAGCCGTGGCGGCCGGCGGATGAAGACGACGGCGCGACCGGCCCCTGCGACGACGGAAACCGGAAGTGCAGCTGCCGTTTGAGGCGATTGGCAAGGTTGCGCCCGGTGCGTACGCTGCCCGGGTGGCGGACAGCGGTTTTCGGCTAGGCATCGACTTCGGCACCTCGAACACCGTCGCGGTCCTGCGTTGGCCGGACGGCCGCACCAAGCCCCTGCTCTTCGACGGATCACCGCTGCTGCCGTCGGCCGTTTACGTCAACGCCGACGGCACGATCCTCACCGGGCGCGACGCCGTCCACTCGGCACGCCTGCAACCGCACCGGTTCGAGCCGTATCCGAAGCGCCGCGTCGAAGAGAGCGTCGTCTGGCTCGGCGAGCGTGACGTGCCCGTGCTGGAGCTCGTCGCGAGCGTCCTGCGCCGGGTCGCCGCCGAGGCCGAGCGGGTGGCGGGAGCCAAGCCCGGCCAGGTGATGATCACGCACCCGGCGACGTGGCCGCCGCAGCGCCGCCAGACGCTCGCGCAGGCCGCGACGGCGGCGGGGCTGCCGGCGCCGCTGCTGTCCCCCGAGCCGGTCGCCGCCGCGTCCTATTTTGTCGGTACGGTCGGCACGCACGTCCCGGTGGGCGGCGTCGCCGTCGTCTACGACTTCGGTGCCGGCACCTTCGACGCGAGTGTGGTGCGCCGCAACGCGGGCGGCGGCTTCGACGTGCTCGTGAGCGAGGGCCTGCCCGACGCGGGCGGTCTCGACGTCGATGCGGCCGTGGTGGCGTACCTCGGGCGCAACTTCGCCGGCCGCGAGGGCGACCAGTGGCGGCGCCTCACCAACCCGGAGAGCGAGACCGACCGGCGGGCCGCCTGGCAGCTGTGGGAGGACGCCCGGCTGGCGAAGGAGATGCTGAGCCGGGCCGCGACGACGTACGTGCACGTGCCGCTGTTCGACGAGAGCGTGCCGATCGGCCGGGAGCAGTTGGAGCAGCTGGCCAAGCCGATCCTGGACCGCACGGTGACCACGACGCAGATCGCCCTCCGGTCCGCCGGGGTGGCGCAGTCACCGGTCGTGGCCGTGTTCCTCGTCGGCGGCTCCAGCCGGATCCCGCTCGCGGCGACCCTGCTGCACCGGGCCATGGGACTGGCACCGACCGCGATCGAGCAGCCGGAACTGGTAGTGGCCGAGGGTGCGCTGCACCTGGCGCCGCCGACCGGCCGGGCGGCGGTCGGCGGCGTGGGCGCGACCGGGTCGCCGATCGTCCCCTCCCCCATCTCCGGCGGTCCGCGGCCGACCTCGGGCGGCGGAACACCGGCAGGGCCGGGCGGGACGGAGCCGAGCGGCGACGTCGCGGCCTCGCCTGTGTCAGGGGTTCCCACCTCCGGCCAGCCGGTGTCGGGCCAGCCCGTCTCGGGCGAGCCGGCGTTCAGCATGCCGTCGTTGACACCGCACCTGCCGCCGCTGCTGCAGACCGGCTCGATGCCGATCGTGCCGACGCAGCCCACCTCGGGGCAGCCGGTGAGCCCGCCACCCGTGCCGAACCAGCCGCGGCCGGTGAGCACGCCGCCGTCACCGGTGAGCACGCCGCCGGTCCAGCAGCCACCGATGGTCCAGCGGCCGCCCGTTCAGCAGCCGGTCGGATACCAGCAGCAGCGGCCCCCGGTGTACCAGCCACCGGTCGTCCAGCAGCCACCGGTCGCCCACCGGCCGCCGGTGCAGCCGGTCTCCGTGCCGCAGATCCCCGTGCAGCAACCGCCACCGGCCTGGCAGCAGCCCGTACAGCCGCCGAATCAGAAGCGCTCGGGTGCCCTGGTCGCGGCGATCGGCGGCAGCGTGCTGGCGCTGCTGCTCGTGGTCGGCGGGCTCATCTGGTGGGTCAACCGCGACGGCGGCGACGAGCCGGGCGGCGACCCGTCGAAGCAGGCGGCGCCGGCCGTGTCCCCGGCGTGCGGGAACAAGATCGCCTATCTCGGCATGGCCAGCGGCACCAACTCCGAGGACGGCGTCATGATGCGCAACAGCGTCAAGATGGCGGTCGAGGACTTCAACACCAAAAACCCGTCGTGCGGGGTGGAGTTCGCGGAGTTCGACACGCAGGGCAAAGAAGACCTCAGCAAGTCCAAGGCACAGGATCTCGCCGACGATCCCAAGATCATGGGCGTGGTCGGGCCGGTGTACCGCAACGAGATCCTCGCCGCCGGGCCGATCCTCGACGAGGCCGGTGTCCCGATGATCACGCCGTTCTCGCCCGACGACGACCTGACCACGCGGGGCTGGGCGACGTTCCACCGGATCATCGGCTCGGACACGGACCAGGCGGCGGCCGGCGGGCGCTACCTGAAAAACGTCCTGAAGGCGAAGAAGGTCGTGATCGTGTACGACGACACGGACTTCGGCACGGTGGGACGCAAAGGGGCGTCGGACGCGCTGGGTCCGACCGCGAGCAGCACGGTCTCGATCCGGCGGGCGGACAAGGACTTCGCGTCGGCGGTCAAGCAGGTCACGGACGCCAACCCCGACGGGGTGTACTTCGCCGGTCAGGCCGACGACGGGGCGATCTTCGTGAAGGCGCTGCGGACTGCCAAGCCGACGATCGCGGTCGTGGCGGCGGACCGGATCTTCACGCAGGGCTTCGTCAACAACACCGCCGGCGCGGCCGACGGCGTGGTCATCACCTGCCCGTGCCTGCCCCCGGAGAAGGCCGGCGACGACTTCGGGTCGCGCTACCAGGCCAAGTACGGCAAGACGGCCACCTACTACGGCCCCGAGTCGTACGACGCCGCGAACGTCTACCTGGCCGGCCTCCTCGCCGGCAAGGGCACCCGGGCGGACATGCAGGCCTTCGTGAAGTCGTACGACGGCAAGGGCGTGTCCCGGTCGATCAAGTTCGACCGGGACGGCAACCTCAACGTTCCGGATCCGGTGATCTGGTCGTACAAGGTGGCGAACCCCTACGTGAAGCCGGACGCGAAGATCGCTCCCTAGCGGGCGATCTCCGTCACCCGCGACTCGCGGACCACGGTGACGCGGATCTGGCCGGGGTAGGTCAGCTCCTCCTCGATCTGCTTCGCCACGTCCCGGGCCAGCACGGCCGCCCCGATGTCGTCGACGTCGTCGGGGCGGACCATGACCCGGATCTCGCGGCCGGCCTGCATCGCGAAGACCTTCTCGACGCCCGACTTGCCGCCGGCGATCTCCTCGATGCGCTCGAGGCGCTTGACGTACGCCTCCAGGCTCTCCCGCCGCGCCCCCGGCCGGCCGCCGGAGCAGGCGTCGGACGCCTGGGTGAGGACCGCCTCGATCGTCTGCGGCAGCACCTCGTTGTGGTGCGCCTCGATCGCGTGCACGACGTCCTCGTGCTCGCCGTACTTGCGGGCCACGTCGGCGCCGATCAGCGCGTGGCTGCCCTCGACCTCGTGGGTGAGCGCCTTGCCGATGTCGTGCAGAAACGCGCACCGCTTGATGAGCGCCGGGTCGAGCCGCAGCTCGGAGGCCATGATCCCGGCGATGTGCGCGGTTTCCACCAGGTGCTTGAGCACGTTCTGGCCGTAGCTGGTGCGGTACCGCAGCCGGCCCAGCAGCGTCATGAGCTCCGGGTGCAGGTCGGTGATGCCGACCTCAACGAGCGCGTCCTCGGCGGCCCGGCTGCACAGCCGCTCGACCTCGTGCTTGGCCTGCTCGAAGACCTCCTCGATGCGGTGCGGGTGGATCCGCCCGTCGAGCACCAGCTTCTCCAGGGTGAGCCGGCCGATCTCGCGCCGTACCGGATCGAAGCAGGACAGCAGCACCGCCTCCGGCGTGTCGTCGATGATGAGGTTGACCCCCGTCGTCGACTCGAACGCCCGGATGTTGCGCCCCTCGCGGCCGATGATCCGGCCCTTCATCTCGTCGCTGGGCAGGTGCAGCACGCTGACGACACTCTCCGCGGTCTGCTCGCTGGCGACCCGCTGGATGGCGTCGACGACGATGTGCCGGGCCCGCTGCTCGGCGGTGCTGCGCGCGTCGTTCTCGATGTCCCGCACGAGCAGCGCGGCCTCCCGCTTGGCCTGCCCCTCGATCGTCTCGATGACCTCGACCCGGGCGGCGTCGGCGGTGAGCCCGGCGATGCGCTCCAGCTCCTCGTGGTGCCGCTCCTCCGCTTCGGCGAGTTCCGCCTCACGGCGCGTGAACGCCGCTTCACGTTCCAAGAGATCGGCCTCGGTACCGCTGATGCGCCGGTCCCGCTCCGCCAGCCGCTCGGCCTCCTCGGCGAGCAGCCGCTCCCGCTCGTCCAACCGGCGCTGCCGGCGCTCGGCATCCTGGGACTGCTCCTTGGCGACGGCCGTGAGCTGGCTGACCTCCCGCTCGCCGGCGCGGCGGGCGGTGGCTCTGGCCTGCTCGGCGTCCTGCTCCGCCTGCCGGTGGGCCCGCTCCAGGAGCGAGTCGGCCTCGGCCCGGGCGGCGTCCTGAATCCGCCGCGCCTCCGAGCGCGCGGAGGACGCTTCGGCCTTGGCTGCCGCGGCCTCGGTACGGGCAGCAGCCGCCGCCGCCCGCGCCTCATCAACGGCGGCGGTCGCGTCTTCGGCGGCGGTGCGCAACGATGCGAGAGAATGTTCCTGGCGGTCCTTCTCGGCGAGGAACGCCGGGTCGTCGGCGGCCGGCGCCACAGGCACAGGCGCGACACTGAGCCGCCGGACCACCTTGAGGGCCGCGACGACCACGACAACGACCACCACAACGAGGACGGCGACCGCAACGGCTAGGACGATCTCGATCCCGCTCACGCCGCCACCTCGAAGCGCTTCGCACCGTTCCGCCCGGCGGCAGCACCCGTGCGGCCGTTCAGGCGGCCACCGGTCAACACCGTGATGACTGGACCGTGGTTCTCGACTCCGGCTCGGCCGCTACTGTCCGGGCCTCGGCCGGCACTGCCTCGGTCCGCGCTTCCCAGGCTTGCTCGGCCGGCAACACCTCCGATGATGGCCCTATGGGTGTCGCCGCTCTGGTCGTCAGTTATGTCGGCGCCAGGTATGTCGACGGCCTCGCGGTCGCCGGCCCGACTGGCGTGGGCATTCGGGTCGCAGAGGATGACACGGGCGCATTCCGTCACGACGTCACCTCGCTCCGCTCGGCGTCGCACATATGGCGACGCGGGTGATATGGAGGAGACGCCCGGCCACTGCATCAAGATGTATCGATATTGAGGCTTAGGAAGCCCCGCTGCTAGGCCGCTGCTAGCGCCGACACCTCCCGCAAGGTGTGGCGCTCTTATCTGCTGCAATCTCGTAAGTGTTGCTGATCTGTGACGCGATCTATGTTGTGCGGTAAACCCGCGGTGGTTGGGCGGTCTCCATCTGGTAACGCCGAGGCTAGGTCGTCAAGGGCGCTTCGGTCAAGGACTCATGATCGGGCACCATACGGGACGTAAGTCCGTCAAGTGCGCTCGCCAGCCGAAACGTCCCAGCAGCGACATTTGCCCGGATGTTTCCGGCATGTCGGGCGCTCATGACCGCCTGAGTTCGACCCGGGGTAGCGACCCGAAGACTCGGCGTCGAGTTCAAGCCGCGGTACGGCTGCAACCATTCCACCACACACCGTGGCCCCCACCAACCACACCATCGACGGCGGTCACAGAAGTCGCCGTTTCCACCCGATTGCCCACACGTCGAGAAACGGCCACCCCGCAACCCGCCGTCAGCCATGATCACGGACGTTTCCATGGCCCAGAGTCCCGCAAAACTCCATGATCATGAGCCGTCACCCGGCCGGCCACCCTGAAGGGTGAAGCCCGTTGATGGACACTCACTACCCGTGCGGCATCTGAGGCCCGGGGCAGGCGCGGAGCTCAGCGGGAGTCCGGCTCCAGCGTGGAGTCGGCCAGGGCGTCCGGGTCGATGCTGTCCGCGAACTCGGCCGCAGCCGCGTCGCGGTCGGCCAGCGCCTCCTTGACCAGGCGAATGGCCAGGCCCGGCGGGTAGCCCTTCCGGGCCAGCATGCCGACGATCCGGCGGAACGCCACCTCGGGAGCCGCGTTGGACTCGACCCGCAGGCGGCGGGCCACCAGGTCGCGGGCCGTCTGCTCCTCGACGTCCGGGGCCAGTTGGTCGAGCGCCTCGCCGACCTCGTCGGAGGAGACGCCCTTGCGCCGCAGCTCGCCGGCGAGTGCCCGCCGGGACAGGCCGCGGCCGTGGTGGCGGCTGGTCACCCAGGCCCGGGCAAACGCCGCGTCGTCGATGATGCCGACCTCGTCATACCGGTCGAGGATCTCGGCGGCGATGTCGTCCTCCACGCCGCGCTTGCGCATCGCCGCGGCGAGCTCTGCCCGGGTGCGCGGCCGCACCGCCAGCTGGCGCAGACAGATTTCCCGCGCTGCCTCCCGCGGGTCAGCCGGAGCCGACCGCAAAGCGCCGCGACCCGAGCCCGGATCGTCGGTGGAGGGCGAAGACTCAGCGTCCTCGGCGCTCCGGCGCCGGTCGCCTCGCCGGTTCCCCCAGCCCGGCATCAATCACCTCCGGTGTCGTCCGCGCCGAATGACCGCGCATCCAGCAGCAGAGGACCTGATGCCGGCGTCGCGCGGCTTGGCCCACGCGACGCCGGCACCAGGTCGGTCTCGGCTGACCGTCAGAAACCGCCCGCCGAAGGCCGTCAGAAGTCGACCGCGACGGCGTCCGGACCGCCCGCGGCGTCCGTCGACTGGCCGACGCCGACACCCAGCTTCTCCTTGATCTTCTTCTCGATCTCGGCGGCCACGTCGGGATTCTCGCGCAGGAACTTCCGCGCGTTCTCCTTGCCCTGGCCGAGCTGGTCGCCGTCATACGTGTACCACGCGCCGGACTTGCGGATGATCGCCTGCTCGACCCCCACGTCGATGAGGGAACCCTCGCGGGAGATGCCCTTGCCATACATGATGTCGAACTCGGCCTGCTTGAACGGCGAGGCCACCTTGTTCTTGACGACCTTGACGCGGGTGCGGTTACCCACGACATCGGTGCCGTCCTTCAGGCTCTCGATGCGCCGCACGTCGAGGCGGACCGACGCGTAGAACTTCAGCGCGCGACCACCGGTCGTGGTCTCCGGGCTGCCGAACATGACGCCGATCTTCTCGCGCAGCTGGTTGATGAAGATCGCCGTGGTCCCCGACGTGTTGAGGGCACCGGTGATCTTCCGCAGGGCCTGGCTCATGAGGCGAGCCTGCAGACCCACGTGGCTGTCGCCCATCTCGCCCTCGATCTCGGCGCGCGGCACGAGAGCGGCGACCGAGTCGATGACGATGATGTCGAGCGCGCCGGAGCGGACCAGCATGTCCACAATCTCGAGCGCCTGCTCACCGGTGTCCGGCTGGGAGACGAGCAGCGCGTCGGTGTCGACGCCGAGCGCCTTGGCATAGTCGGGGTCGAGCGCGTGCTCGGCGTCGATGAACGCCGCGATGCCGCCCTGAGCCTGGGCGTTGGCGATCGCGTGGAGCGCCACGGTCGTCTTACCGCTCGACTCCGGTCCGAAGACCTCGATGACCCGGCCGCGGGGAAGGCCGCCGATGCCGAGAGCCACGTCGAGCGCGATGGAGCCGGTCGGGATCACCGCCTGCGGGGCCAGGACGCGCTCGCCGAGGCGCATCACGGAGCCCTTGCCGAACTGCTTGTCGATCTGCGAGAGGGCGAGCCCGAGCGCCTTCTCCCGGTCCGGTTGTACTGCCATGTCCGTCACCCCTGGGTTCGCGGTCTTCGTCGGCGTTCGTTTGGTCACGCAGACAAGCTAAGCGCCGGGTATGACAAAAACTGCCCGCGTGGTGCCCAACGAGCAGGAGATTACCCGTACATCTGTTCGACCAACACGCCGACACGCCAAAAATGTCAACGAAGACGTGCAGGAACACGCTCCGGGTAAGCCGCAACTACTGCCCGCCACACGGTAGCGGTCTCCTCGCCGCCGGTGAGGGCCTCGTCGATGGTGCGGCCGCCCAGCTGCGACAACACCTGGTCGTGGGCGATGCTCCTGGCGTATCCCACGCCGAACACCTGCTCCAGCCGCTGCCAGAAATCCGTCAAACGCACGTGACCACGTTAAGCAGCCGACCGGCGCGACACCACCGCCACGAGCGGAACGACGGCGACGGCTGCCACGATCGTCAGCGCCGGATAGCCGAACAGGTCGACCACGACTCCGGCGAGCGCTCCCGCCGACGCGCCGGCCACCCCCATCACCAGGTCGGACAGGCCTTGAACGCCGGCGCGCCGCTCAACCGGCACCGACTCCGACAACAACGTCGAACCGGCCACCATCGTGCAGCCCCAACCCAGCCCCAGCAGGGCCATCCCGGCGGAGAGCCGTGGCGTGCTGTCCCCGGCGGTGCCGCTGAGTGCGCAGGCCAGCAGGAGCAGCGCGACGCCGGCGAGGATGAGCGGGCGGCGGCCGTAGCGGTCGGCGAGCCAGCCGATGACGGGCGACAGCGCGTACATGCCGGTGATGTGGATGCTGATCACGAGGCCCACGACGCGCAGCAGGTCGCCGTGATCGTGGACGTAGTCGCCGATGTGGACCGGGGTCATCGACATCACACCGATCATGACCACGTGACCGACGGTGACGGCGGCAACACCCACCCGCGCACCGGGGCTGGCCAGGACGGTGCGGACGGCCTCACGCCACATGCCACGCGATTTGTCCGAAATATTTGACTCGGCGACCAGCGACCGCGCCGTCACCAACGGATCCGGCCGCAGCAACGCCAGCACGGCCACCGCCGCCAACCCGAACACGACAGCGCTGAACAGGTACGGCCCGCCGTACTCCGGAACTCCCCACCGCGCGGTCAGGCGATCCGTGAGCGGCGCCAGGTTGGGCCCCGCGACCGCCCCGATCGTCGCCGCCCACACCACGATCGACAGGTGCCGCGCCCGCCGGTCCGCCGCCGCCAGGTCCACCGCCGCGTAGCGGGACTGGAGGTTCGCCGCGCTCGACCCGCCGAAGAGGAACGTGCCGATGAACAGCAGCGGCACGGTGTCCAGCCACACGGCCGTGGCCACCAGCAGGGCGCCGAGCGCGCCGACGGCATACGCGAACACCAGGCCGGGCCGCCGCCCGCCGGACCGCATCAGCCGCGCGGCGGGCACCGCGACGAGCGCCGCGCCGATGACCGTGCTGCTGCCGGCGAGCCCGGCCGCGGTCGGCCCCGCCATCGACGCCGCGAGCAGCGCGCCGACGGACACACCACTGGCCACGCCGAGCCCGCCGACGACCTGCATGCTGACCAGCAGGCCGAGGGTGCGGCGCTGGAGCCGGTGGACGTCGACGCCGGGTGGGGTGATGAGGGCGGTCACGCCCGTCATCGTCGCGTACGCACCAAGGTGCGCACTACTCCTTACTTCACGTCCTCCAGGATCGATGCGGCCGCGCGGGCCGCCTCGGCGGCGTCCGCGCCGGTCGCCCGGACCACGACCGTCGCGCCGGCCCGCGCACCGAGCCCCATCACGGCCAGCACGCTGCGGGCATTGGCCTGCTTGCCGTCGAACACCACCTCGACGGTGCTGGTGAAGCCCGCCGCGGCCCGCACCAGCGCCCCGGCCGGGCGGGCGTGCAGGTCGGCCGGCAGCACCACCGACAGCTCAGAGCTTGCGGACATCACGGGCCTCCACCGCCGCCTGGGTCACCTCGGCCAGGCCGGCGCCGGTGCCGGCGAGCACCGCCGCGGCGACCGCGCCCTCGACGAACGGCGCGTCGACCAGCACCGCGTCGTTGGCGACCCGGTCCTCCAGGACGGTCTGCGCGGTGAGCACGGCACTGCCGAGGTCGGTCAGCACGAGGACGCCGGCGCCCCGGTCCGCGCGGTCGATGGCGACGAGGATGCGGTCATAACTGGTACCGAGGCCGCCGTCGTCGGTCCCGCCGGCCGCCTCGATGGGCACCTCCTCGCCCGCCACCTGGACGAGCAGGTCCCGCAGCCCGTGCGCCAGCCGCTCGCTGTGCGAGACCAGCACGATTCCTACCGGTTGCTCCATGTCGGGCAATGCTATGTGCCCGCGGTACCGCCAAAATGACAGGCATGAAGAAGTTCATCAACGATCCGGCCGACGTGGTGCGGGAGGCGCTGGCCGGGGTGGCCGCCGCCCATCCCGATCTGCGGGTCGACCTCACGGAGCAGTTCGTCGTGCGCGCCGACGCGCCGCGCACCGGCAAGGTCGGGCTGGTCTCCGGCGGCGGTTCGGGGCACGAGCCGCTGCACGCCGGGTTCGTCGGGCCCGGGATGCTCGACGCCGCCTGCCCGGGTGAGGTCTTCACGTCGCCGGTCCCCGACCAGATCCTGGCCGCCACCAAGGCCGTCGACGGCGGCGCGGGCGTCGTCCACGTCGTGAAGAACTACACCGGCGACGTGATGAACTTCCAGCTCGCCGCCGAGCTCGCCGACGACGAGGGCATCCGGGTCGAGACCGTGCTCGTCGACGACGACGTCGCGGTCGAGGACTCGACATGGACCGCGGGCCGCCGCGGGACCGGCGCGACGCTGCTGGTCGAGAAGATCGCCGGCGCGCTGGCCGAGGAGGGTGCGCCGCTGGCCGACGTGGCCGCGGTCGGCCGCCGCGTCAACGAGCTGTCGGCGTCGTTCGCGGTGGCGCTCACCGCCTGCACGACGCCCGCCACCGGAAAGCCCGGGTTCGACCTGCCCGACGACGAGATCGAGGTGGGCGTCGGCATCCACGGCGAGCCCGGCCGCAGCCGGCAGAAGCTGCGCCCGGCGAAGGAGATCGCCGCACTGGTCACCGAGCCGATCCTGACGGCCAAGCCGATCGCGTCCGGCGAGCCCGCGATCGTCCTGGTGAACGGTCTCGGTGCGACCCCGCTCATGGAGTTGTACGTCATGTTCGGCGAGATCACGCGCCTGCTGGACGCCGCCGGGGTGCGGATCGCCCGCTCGCTCGTCGGCAACTACGTGACCAGCCTCGACATGGCGGGCATGTCCCTGACGGTCTGCCGGGTGGACGACGAGCTGCTGCGGCTGTGGGACGCCCCGGTCCGCACGCCCGGCCTGCGCTGGGGGATGTGACATGGACGCCGCACTGGCCAGGGCCTGGGTCACCGGCATCGCCTCGGCGGTGCGCGACCGGGCCGACGAGCTGACCCAGCTCGACGCCGCGATCGGTGACGGCGACCACGGCGTCAACCTGCGCCGCGGGTTCGACGCGGTCGTCGCCGCGCTGGAGTCCGCCGAGACGCCGGCCGCCGGTGACGTGCTGGTGAAGACCGGGACGACACTCGTATCGAAGGTCGGCGGTGCGTCCGGCCCGCTGTACGGCTCCGCGTTCCGCGCGATGGGCAAGGCACTGCAGCAGGAGTCGTCGGTGGCGCAGGCGCTGGAGGCGGCGCTGGAGGCCGTCCAGAAGCTCGGCAAGGCCGTGCCCGGCGACAAGACGATGGTCGACGCCCTGGCTCCGGCGGTGGAGGCGTACTCGGCGGCCCCGGGCGACGAGGCGGCGGCCGCTCGGGCCGCCGCCGCTGCGGCCGCCGACGGCATGCGGGCGACCGTCCCCCTGCAGGCTCGCAAGGGTCGCGCCTCCTACCTGGGCGAACGCAGCATCGGCCACCAGGATCCGGGCGCGACCTCGACCGCGTTGATCTTCGAAGCGCTGGCCGCCGTTACAGGCCCAGACCCCGGCCGATGATCTCCTTCATGATCTCGGTGGTGCCGCCGTAGATCGTCTGGACGCGGCTGTTGAGCCACGCCTTGGCGACCGGGTACTCGAGCATGAACCCGTAGCCGCCGTGGAGCTGCACGCACCGGTCCGCGACCTTGTTCTGCAGCTCGGTCGTCCACCACTTGGCCTTGGCGGCGTCCGTGACGGAGAGGCGGCCGGCGTTCTGCTCGACGATGCACGCGTTGAGGAACGTGCGTGCGATCGTGACCTCGGTGTCGAGCTCGGCGAGCAGGAAGCGGTTGTGCTGGAACTTGCCGATCGGGCGGCCGAACGCCTCACGGCTCTTGGCGTAGTCCAGCGTGACGGAGAGGATGTGCTCGGCGGCGGCGACCGCGGCGACGGCGATGCCGAGGCGCTCCCGCGGGAGGTTGGCCATCAGGTGGTAGAAGCCCTGGTGCTCCTGACCGATGAGGTGGTCTGCGGGGATGCGGCAGTCGTCGAAGAAGAGCTCGGCGGTGTCGTTGGCCTTGAGGCCGACCTTCTCCAGCCGCCGCCCGCGGGTGAAGCCGGGCGTGTCGCGTTCGACGCCGAAGAGGCTGATGCCGTGGGCGCCGCGGGACGGGTCGGTCTTGGCCACGACGATCACCAGGTCGGCGAGCTCGCCGTTGGTGATGAAGGTCTTCTGGCCGTTGAGCACCCACGAGTCGCCGTCACGGACCGCGGTCGTGCGGATGCCGGCCAGGTCGCTGCCGGCGGCGGGCTCGCTCATCGCGATGGCGGTGACGATGTCTCCCGAGCAGAATCCCGGCAGCCAGCGCTTCCGCTGCTCCTCGGTCGTGAGATCGGTGAGGTACGGCGCGACGACGTCGTTGTGCAGCCCGAAGCCGAGCCCGGACGCGCCGGCGGCGACGATCTCCTCGACCAGCACGGCGTTGAACCGGAAGTCGCGTTGCCCGCCGCCGCCGTGCTCCTCGTCGACGTCCATCCCGAGCAGGCCGGCGGCTCCGGCCTTCCGCCAGACGTCGCGGTCGACGATGCCGGCCTTTTCCCACTCGTCGTTGTGCGGCACGGCCTCCCGCGCCAGGAACTCCTTGCACAGTTCCCGGAAGGCATGGTGCTCGGCCTCGTACAGGTGGTGCTCCATGCGGGCAAGTGTGCGACGCGAGACACAGTCTCGCCTAGGCCTGTTTCGTCACTGGGGTCGGAGCGAGGCGGAGTCCAGATTTCGTCTGGCGTCGCCCCGCGGAAGTCCGGCTACCGGTGTTGTAACCGGGCTTTCGCGGGGTGGCGCCAGACGAAATCTGGGCCCGCCGCAGCCCGGCCTCAGTGACGAAACAGGCCCTAGGCCTGTCAGAGGCCGAGCATGCCGTAGAGGTGGTCGGGCAGCGGCTCCGCCGACGAGGGCGCCGTCACGGTGACCGGGGAGCCGAAGTCGGAGTACGCCGCCTCGACCGGGTTGTCGGGGATGTTCACCTTCATCGTGAGCAGCCGGTCCTGGCCGTCCACCGTCGCCTCGAACGGCACGGCCCTCGCGACGGCCCCGAGTTGCACGACCCGCGCGATGTCCACCGGCCCCCAGGCGTTCACGCGCGTCATGTCGACGGTCCCGCTGTACGTCCCGCCGGACCGCCGCACGTCATGCGTGGCGGCGACCAGCGCCTGGACGCCCGTCGGGTCCGCGATCGCGCTGAGCCCGAGGGCGCCCGGCCTCGTCACCCGGGCCTGGTCGACCCGAAACCAGGTGTTGCCGTCGAACCCGGGCAGCGGCAGGCCCGTCAGCCGCGTATACGCCGAGCCGTGCACCCCGATGGTGTCGATCTTCAGGGACGCACCGTCGGAGCGCACGCTCACGGAGGCGTCGAGCATGCCGGCGACCGGGTCGATCGCCCCGGTGTAGCTCCCCTCCTTGGCGACGACCTTGAACCTGTAGCTGCCGATGCTGAACGCCCGCAGGCTGGTGGCGAGCCCGGTCGGCGACGGCACCGCCGAGGCGGTGGGTTTCGGCGGCTCGTCGTCCTTGCCGCCGATCGAACAGCCGGTGAGCGCGATCAATGCGACGAGCGTGACGAGTGCCGTCCTCATCTGGCGCAGCGTAGCGCCGCCCGGGGGTCAGCTGTTCAGCAGGCTGTAGACCGCGGCGATGGCGGGCGTGACGTCGGCGGCCTTCGGCGGCGCGACCGTGACCGGCTGCCCGTGGCCGGCGTAGTCGATCGTCATCGTCTGCTCGGACACCGTCCCGTAGGCAGGGATCGTGATCTTGATCGACGTCAACTTGTGCTGGGCGTCGAGCGTCGCGATGAACGGCGCGGCCTTGGCCTTCTCCCCCAGCGCGGCGAGCACGGCGCTGTCGTCGACGCCCAGGTCTCCGCCCTGACTCAGGTCATAGGTCCCGGTGATCGTCGTCGGACTCTCCTGCTTCGCCGTGCCGACGCGGCCGACGAACTGCTGGCTGCTGGTCGGGTCCTTCTCCTCGAGCAGGCCGATGATCTCCTGCTTGGTGACCTTGGCGCGGTCGAGCTTGTACCACTTCTTGGGGTTGACGCCGCTCGCCGGGATGCTCGTCTTGAAGTAGTAGTCGGTGCCGATGACGATGCCCTCGATCGTGTACTTCACGCCGGAGATGACGCCGTCGGCCTTCACCTGATGCTTGCCGGCCGGGTCGGCGGCCCCCGAGAAGGTGCCCTCGGCGATCTTCATCGTGTAGGTGTAGGTCGAGGAGTTGAGGTCCTTGACCGCCTTGTCCAGGACTTCCCTGGCGGTCGGCGACGGCGACGCGGCGGACGTCGGCGCGCTGCTGCCGCCGGCATTCGTCTTCTTCTCGTCGCCGCCCCCACACGCGGTGCCGAACGCCAGAGTCGCCACCGTGACGGCGGCCGCGATGATCCTGCTGGTGCGCATGCTTCCCCTCCCTGCATCTACGCCCGACCGGGTTGTGCGGGGCCGGCGCGGTGCGGCCGGCCCCCACAGACCCGCCTACGCCCCGTTCAACAGGTCATAGGTGGACGCGGGTGCGTCCTCGACCTCGGAAGCGGCCGGCGTGGTCACCGTGACCGGGGCACCGAAGTCGCTGAACGTGGCTGTGACGTCGCCGGCCTTCGTGTCACCGTAGGCCGGGACACTGACCTTCAGCGTGGCGAGGTTACCCTTGTCGTCGACCGTGGCCTCGAACGGCACGGCCTTCGCCTTGTCTCCGAGCGCCTTGACGGCCTCGTCGTCGATGGTCCCCCAGGTCGTCTTGGTGAAGTCGAGCGTGCCCTTGATGAGCTTGCCGTCGGTGGTCTCGGCCGTCGCGATCACACCGGGGAGGTCCTTGAGGTCCACCGGGTCCTTGGGGTCACCGATGCCCAGGTTGCTCATCGACTTGACCTTCGACGGGTCGATCTTGAGCCACTTCTTGCCGTCGAAGCCCGGCAGCGGCAGCCCACTGATCTTCACGTAGTAGGCAGCCGGGGTGATCTGCACGTCGATGGACATCTTCGTGCCGGGCTCGACCTCGGCGGTGAGCTTGCCGGTGCTGACGCCCGCCGCCGGGTCGTTGCTGCCCTCGTAGGCACCCTCGGCCATGGTGACCTTGAACTTGTGGGTCGAGGCGGTGGTCTTCGTCACCGCCGCCGAGAACTGATCGGCCGCGCTCAGCGACTTGGTGGGCGACGGAGCCGCCGACGACGCACCGGCCGACGTGTCCGATCCGCCCTTGTCACCGCAGGCGGCGACGAAGGCGAACGACGCCACGGCGACCACGCCGAGGACGGCACTCTTGACGAGTTTCACGCTGCTGTTTCCTCCCTGAAGGTGGCACCACTTGTGCTGGTGTCCACGCCGGGGGACAGTAACGGGAGGGTCTGACATTCTTCGACCGATTGCGTCACGGCCCCGCAACAAGAGTGGTTTTTCACACCTGTCGCTGTATGGTCCCGGCGGCACGGCGCAGCACCGCCTCGGCGACGCGTGGCGCGTCCCGGGGATCGAGCGCGGCCGTCGTGATGCGGATCGCCGACGGGCTCACCAGCCGATACATCGCGCCGGGGGCCACCGCGAACCCGTCCTCGCGCAGTCCCGCCACCATGGAGGTCTCGTCGGCGACCGGGACCCAGACGTTGATGCCGCTCACGCCGCGCGCCGGCATCCCGCCGAGGGCGTCACGCAGGGCCTGCCGGCGCTCCGCGTAGCGATCCCGGGCGCGTCTCACCAGGCCCTTCGTCTCCGGATCCCGCCACAGCTCGATGACGAGGCGCTGCAGGACGGTGGAGACCCAGCCGGTGCCGAACCGCATGCGCCCCTCGATCCGCGCGACGGTGGTCTCGTCCCCGGCCACCGTCGCCACACGCAGATCGGGGCCATACGGCTTGGACAACGAGCGGATGTAGGCCCACGAGTCGGTCGCACCGGCCAGCGGATGCGGACGTTCATGTGCCAACTCAGCCGCGTGATCGTCTTCAAGAACAAGAATCGATCGGTACTGCATGAGTCTCCGGCGCAACGCGAGCGCTCTCCCGCGGGTGACGAACGCACCGGTCGGATTCTGCGCGCGACCGGTCACCACCAGGGCCGCGACCCCGGAGGAGAGCGCGGCGGACAGGCCGTCCTCCGTCGGGCCCTCGTCGTCGACCGGCACGGGCACCGCCGTGAGCCCGAGCGCCGCGACGAGGTCGAGCAGGTTGGCCCAGCCCGGGTCCTCGACGGCGACCCGGTCGCCGGGCCGCAGGTGAGCGACGAGCGCCCGCTCGATGCCGTCGAGCGCGCCGCCGGTGACGGTGAGCCGGCCGTCCGGGACGCCGTCGGCGGCGAACCGCTCCCCCGCCAGGTGCAGCAGTTGGGGCAGCGGGCCGCCCGCGCCGTAATTGATCGGCGGCATGTTGCGCGACAGCTTGATGAGGTGCCGCGCGAAGCCGGGCAGGAGGTCGGCGTCGGGCGCGCCGGAGGCGAGGTCGACGACCCCCTCGGGCACCCCGAGCGCGTGTCCGGTGCGGTGGGCCACCGGCGGGCGTGCGCGCACCCGGGTGCCGGCCCGGCCGGCCGTCTCGATCAGGCCGCGCCCGCGCAGCACCCGATAGGCCGCGGCGACGGTCGCCGGACTCACGCCGAGGGTCGCGGCCAGCGTGCGCACCGGCGGCAGCGCGGCGCCCGGGTCGAGCCCGCCGGTGCGGACAGCGGCTTCGACACTGGTGGCGATCTCGGCCGCCGTCGCGCCGGAAATCACGGCTGCCGTCTCCGCCGACGGCTGATATTGTACTGCCACAGTTCACAGATTGTACTAGAACAAATGAGGTCGCGGTGGACACCTACCTGAAGACGGCACGGACCACGCCCAAGCGGCTCGGCGAGCGCGCCTCCTATGACGCGGCGCTCGTGCACAGCGTGCTCGACGAGGCCTATGTCTGCCATCTCGGCTTCGTCGTCGACGGCGAGCCCCGCGTGCTGCCGACGCTGCACGCCCGCGTCGGCGACACGGTCTACCTGCACGGGTCCACCGGCAGCCGGGCCATGCTCACCGCACGGGAGCAGGGCCTGCCGGTCTGCGTCACGGTGACGCTCATCGACGGGCTGGTGCTCGCCAGATCCCAGTTCCACCACAGCGTCAACTACCGCTCGGTCGTCGCGCACGGCACGGCACGGCTGGTCACCGACGAGCGGGAGCGGGCCGACGCCTTCGCCGCCCTGGTCGACAAGGTCGCAACCGGACGAGCGGCCGACAGCCGCCCGGCCAACACCAAGGAACTGGCGCAGACCGCGATGCTGGCACTGCGGCTCGAGGAGGTCTCGGCGAAGGTGCGCACCGGCGGGGTCGCCGACGACGAGGCCGACCTCACCCTGCCGCACTGGGCCGGTGTGGTGCCGCTGCGCCTGACCGCGGGCGTGCCGGTGCCGGCGCAGGATCTGGAGGTACCACTCCCGGAATATCTGCGGCCGAAGCGCTCTCCGTGGCATGCCGCGCCCACGCTGCGAGGCACGCACGTCGTGCTGGAGCCGCTCGACCACGTGCACGCCGAGGGGCTGTTCGCCGCGCTCGACGACGCCGAAGTGTGGACCCACCTCGCGGTCGCCCGGCCGGCTTCGGCGGCGGAGATGGCGCGGATCGTCGCGGCCGCGATCGCCGACCCGGCGCGGACCGCCATGGTGCAGAAGGATCCGGCGACCGGCACGATCGTCGGCAGCGCCTCGTTCTATGCGATCGACCCGGACCGGCGCTCGATCGCCATCGGGCACACCATGCTCGGCCGCCCCTGGTGGCGCTCGGGGGTCAACACCGAAGCGAAGCTGCTGCTCATGGGGCACGCCTTCGACACGCTCGGCGCGATCCGGGTCGAGTGGCACACCGACATCCGCAACGAGCGGTCGCAGCGTGCCATCGCGCGGCTCGGCGCCCGGCGCGAGGGTGTGCTGCGGGCTCACCGGCAGCGATCCGACGGCAGCTGGCGCGATACCGTCCTGTTCGCGATGATCGCCGACGAGTGGCCCGAGGCGCGGGCCCGCCTGGGTGCGGCGCTGGCAGCGGGAGGTCACTAGTGCTCGGCATCACCAACCCCTGGACCTATGTCCTGGGCACGGTCGCGATCGTGCTGTTACCCGGGCCCAACTCGCTCTACGTGCTGTCCGTCGCCGTCCGGCGGGGCGTGCGCGACGGATACCGCGGGGCGGCCGGGGTCTGGCTCGGCGACGCGGTCCTCATGACCCTGTCGGCGGGCGGTGTGGCGTCGCTGCTGCACACCTACTCCTGGCTGTTCAACGTGGTGAAGTATGCGGGCGCGGCCTACCTGGCCTACATCGGCGTCCGGCTGGTGATCGACACGGTCCGGCGGTTCCGGCGGCCTCCGGCGGAGCCCCAGGCCACGCCGCCGCCCGACCGGCCCTTCCGGCGCGCGCTCGTGATCAGCCTGCTCAACCCGAAGGCGATCCTGTTCTTCGTCTCGTTCTTCATCCAGTTCGTCGACCCGGCCTATCCGCATCCGGCGGTGAGCTTCCTGATCCTGGGCGCGATCGTGGAGATCCTCTCCGTGCTGTACCTCACCGTGCTCATCTTCGGCGGGCGGTTCCTGGCGGATCAGTTCCGATCGCGGCGCAGACTGGCCGCCGGGCTGAGCACCACGGTGGGTGGCGTGTTCCTGGCGTTCAGCGTGAAGCTGGCGACCGCGAGCATCTCCTGAACCGCACGGGGGTCTCCCACCCTGCGGTGAGAGACCCCCTTCGCTGCCCGGCCAGGCAAGTCATCCGTTCGGAGCGCTGCGTCGGTCTACTCGGTCACGACGAGGTCGGGGCGGCCGAGCTCACGCAACAGGTCGTTGACGACACGCTCGTCGCCGGCACGACGGCGGTCGGCTGCGACCCTGCCGCCGGTGAGCAGCGCGAGACGTGCGCCACCGCGGGCCGGGCCCTGATAGACGAAATAGTGGACGGCGGCCCGGACGCGGGCACGGTCGGCGGCGCTGGCGCCGGCGGTGTCGGCGATCAGCCGGCGCAGTGCGGCGGCGACCCGCTCGGCACGGTCGACGTCGGCCGCGGACCGGCCGGTGCGCAGCGCCCCGAGATAGGCCTCCAACTGCCGCAACAGCACCTCGGACTCCTGCCGGACCGCCCGCGCGGCGATCGTGCGCTGTGCTGCCACGGGCCACTCCTGTGCTGTGCGCGCCTTCGTTGATGCTCCCGGCGGCGCTCACGCATGCCGCAAGGGATTCACACACCTTAGCCAAACTCCTCATTTCGGGCAAATACGGATAATCCAAACGGCCGACCCTCGGAAGTGTCGTACCCCCGAGGCAGGATGGTTGGCATGGATGAGCTGGGGCGTTTCGGCGCGGCGACGCGCGAGTGGTTCCGCGCTGCGTTCGCGGCGCCGACCGCCGCTCAGGCGGGTGCATGGAAGGCGATCAGCGCCGGACGGCACGCGCTCGTGGTGGCGCCGACCGGCTCCGGCAAGACGCTCGCCGCGTTCCTCTGGTCGCTCGACCAGCTCGCCGCGCAGCCACCGGCCGACCCGGCGAAGCGCTGCCGGGTGCTCTACGTCAGCCCGCTGAAGGCGCTGGCGGTCGACGTCGAGCGCAACCTGCGCGCACCGCTGGCCGGCATCCGGCAGGCTGCCGCCCGCCTGGGGCAGGAGCCGCCGGACATCCGTGTGGCGATGCGCACCGGCGACACCCCAGCCGACGAGCGGCGCGCGTTCACCCGCACACCGCCCGACATCCTGATCACCACCCCCGAGTCGCTCTATCTGCTGCTCACGTCACAGGCGCGTGACGCGCTGCGGGGCGTCGAGACGGTCATCGTCGACGAGGTCCACGCGGTCTGCTCGACAAAGCGCGGCGCCCACCTCGCACTGTCCCTCGAGCGGCTCGACGCCCTGCTGGAGCGCCCGGCGCAGCGGGTCGGGCTGTCCGCGACGGTGCGGCCGATCGACGAGACGGCACGGTTCCTCGGCGGGGCCGCCCCGGTGGAGATCGTCCAGCCGCCGACCGCCAAGACCATCCAGGTCGAGGTGCAGGTGCCGGTCGAGGACATGACCGCGCTCGGCGAGACCGCACCCGGCGAGGACGACGAGCCGCGACAGGTGTCGATCTGGCCTGCGGTCGAGGAGCGCGTGCTCGACCTCATCGAGGCCCACCGGTCGACGATCGTGTTCACCAACTCCCGCCGCGGGGCCGAGCGCCTCTGCGCGCGGATCAACGAGCTGGCCGGCGCTCGGGCGGGCGTGCCGCAGCCCGAGCCGGCGCGCACGCCCGCGGAGACGATGGCGCAGGCCGGCACCGCCAACGGCGCGTCGCCGGTCGTCGCCCGTGCCCACCACGGCAGTGTGTCGCGCGAGGAGCGCAAACACATCGAAGAGGCGCTCAAGTCCGGCCAGTTGCCCGCCGTCGTCGCCACCTCGAGCCTGGAGCTCGGCATCGACATGGGCTCGGTCGACCTGGTGGTGCAGATCGAGGCGCCGCCGAGCGTCGCGGCCGGGCTCCAGCGGGTCGGCCGGGCCGGGCACCAGGTCGGCGCGGTGTCCCGCGGCGTGGTGTTCCCCAAGCACCGGGGCGACCTGGTGTCGTGCGCCGTGGTCGCCGAGCGGATGGTCGAAGGCGGCATCGAGGAGCTGCGCTATCCGCGCAACCCCCTCGACGTGCTGGCCCAGCAGATCATCGCGATGGTCGCGATGGAGCCCTGGCACGTCGACGAGCTGGCGACGCTGGTCCGGCGGGCCGCGGTCTTCGCCGACCTGCCCGAGTCGGCGCTGTTCGCGGTGCTCGACATGCTGGCCGGGCGCTACCCGTCGACGGCGTTCGCCGAGCTGCGCCCCCGTGTGGTGTGGGACCGCACCGAGGGCGTGCTCACGGCCCGGCCCGGCGCCCAGCGGCTCGCGGTCACCAGCGGTGGCACGATCCCCGACCGGGGCCTGTTCGGCGTGTTCCTGGCCGGCGCGGAGAAGGCCGCCCGGGTCGGTGAGCTCGACGAGGAGATGGTCTACGAGTCGCGCGTCGGCGACGTCTTCCTGCTCGGCTCCACCTCGTGGCGCATCGAGGACATCACGCCCGATCGGGTGCTGGTCTCCCCCGCGCCCGGCGCCGCGGCGAAGATGCCCTTCTGGAAGGGCGACTCGCCCGGCCGCCCGGTCGAGCTGGGCCGCGCGATCGGTGCGCGGCTGCGCGGCTTCGTGAAGTCCGGCGACGACGCGGCCCGGGCACACCTGCGCACCGGCGGGCTCGACGACTGGGCTGCCGACAACCTGCTGGCCTACCTGCGCGAGCAGCGCGAGGCGACGCGGCACCTGCCCGACGACCGCACGGTGCTGGTCGAGCGGTTCCGCGACGAGCTCGGCGACTGGCGGCTGACCGTCCACTGTGTCCTCGGTGCCCGCGTCAACGCGCCGTGGGCGCTGGCGATCGCGCGGCGGCTCAACGAGCGATACGGCGTGGACGGGCAGGTCATGCCGAGCGACGACGGCATCGTGGTCCGGCTGCCCGACGTCGTCGACGAGCCGCCGGGAGCGGACCTGGTGGCGTTCGCCCCCGACGAGATCGCCGGCATCGTCGAGGAGACGGTCGGCACGTCGGCGATGTTCGCCGCCCGCTTCCGCGAGTGCGCCGCCCGGGCGCTGCTGTTGCCACGCCGTGACCCGCGCCGCCGCCAGCCGTTGTGGCAGCAGCGGCAGCGCTCCGCGCAGCTGCTCGACGTCGCCCGGGACTACGCCGACTTCCCCATCACCCTCGAAGCGGCCCGCGAGTGCCTGCAGGACGTGTTCGACGTCGCCGGCCTCGTCGGCGTCATGCGTGAGATCGCCGGCCGCAAGCTGCGGCTCGTTGAGGTAGAGACAGAGCGTCCGTCCCCGTTCGCACGGTCGCTGCTGTTCGGCTACGTCGGCGCGTTCCTCTACGAAGGCGACGCGCCGCTGGCCGAGCGGCGAGCCGCCGCGCTGGCGCTCGACCCGACGCTGCTCGCGGAACTGCTCGGCCGGGTGGAGCTGCGTGAACTGCTCGACCCGGAGGTGGTTGCCGAGACCGAGCGGACCCTGCAGTGGCTCGGCGCGCAGCGCACCCCACGCGACGCCGAGGACGTCGCCGAGATGCTGCGGGTGCTGGGCGACCTGTCCGACGCCGAGCTGGTCGCGCGGGGCGCCGATCCGGCGTGGGCCGCAGAGCTGGCCACCCAGCGCCGGGCGATCCAGGTGCGGGTGGCGGGCGAGGCGCGCTGGATCTCCATCGAGGACGCGGGCCGGTTCCGCGACGCGCTCGGCGTGGCGTTGCCGGTCGGGCTCCCCACGGCCTACCTCGAACCGGTCGCCGACCCACTCGGCGACCTGGTGTCCCGCTATGCGCGCACGCACGGGCCGTTTGCCGTGACGACGTGCGCGGCCCGGTTCGGGCTCGGCGTGTTTGTCCTCGAGCAGGCGCTGCGACGCCTGCCGTCGGTGGTCTCGGGTGAGTTCTCGCCCGGCGGCGCCGGCACCGAGTGGTGCGACGCCGAGGTGCTGCGCCTGTTGCGCCGCCGCTCGCTCGCCGCACTGCGCCGGGAGATCGAGCCCGTGCCGCCCCGGGCGCTCGCCCGGTTCCTGCCGCAGTGGCACCACATCGGCGCCTCCCGCGCCCGCGGCGTCGAGGCCGTCGCGTCGGCGCTCGAGCAACTGCAAGGCGTGGCCATGCCCGCGTCGGCGCTCGAGCGGCTCATCCTGCCCTCCCGGGTCGCGGACTACACCCCGGCCTATCTCGACGAGCTGTGCTCCTCCGGCGATCTCGTGTGGGCCGGCGGCGGGGCGATCGGCGAGCACGACGGCTGGATCAGCCTGGCCTTCGCCGACACGGCCCCGCTGCTCCTGCCCGCACCGACCGACGTCGGCGGCCCGCTGCACGAGGCGATCCTGACCGCACTCGACGGCGGCCAGGCCCTGTTCTTCCGCAGCCTGTCCGAGCGCGTCGCCGCCGTGCTGCCCGCTCCCCCACCGGAGGCGGAGCTCATCGAGGCCGTGTGGGACCTCGTCTGGGCGGGCCACCTGTCCAACGACACGTTCGCGCCGCTGCGCGCCAAGCTCGGCGGAGGAGGCGCACACCGCTCCCGGCCGTCGGCCCCTCGGTCGCGATACCGGCGCCCCGGCTCGGCGGCGATGTCCCGCGTCTCGCTGGCGGTGGCCCGCACCGGCCCTCCGGTGGCCGCCGGCCGCTGGCACCGCCTCCCCAACCGCGACCTCGACCCGACCCGCCGCGCGACGGCCAACGCCGAGCTGCTCCTCGACCGGCACGGCGTGGTGACCCGGGGCGCGGTCATGGCCGAGGACCTGCCCGGCGCCTTCGCGGGCGTCTACCCGGTCCTCGCCGCGATGGAGGAGCGGGGCGCGGCCCGCCGCGGCTATTTCGTCGAGGGCCTGGGCGCGGCGCAGTTCGCCCTGCCCGGCGCGGTCGACCGCCTGCGGGGCGGCAACGGCGGCGACGAAAGCCGCGACGCTCTGGTGCTGGCCGCCACCGACCCCGCCAATCCGTATGGCGCAGCACTCCCCTGGCCCGAGCGCGTCGTCGACGCGGGCGACGGCGAGCGCTCCGGCCACCGAGCCGGCCGCAAGGCGGGCGCCCTGGTCGTGACGGTCGGCGGCGACCTGGTCCTCTACATCGAGCGCGGCGGCCGCACCCTGCTGTCCTATGTGGACAACCCCGAGCTGCTCTCCTTGGCCGCCAAGGCCCTGGCCGACGCCGTCCACGGCGGCGCCCTCGGCGCGTTGTCGGTCGAGCGAGCAGACGGCGAGTCGATCCACGACTCCCCGCTGCGCGACGCACTGTCCGCGGCCGGCTTCCGCACCACCCCGCGGGGCCTCCGCTTGCGCAGCTGACCCGGCAGTCCAGTCCAGCCCGCTGTCTGGGTCTGGGTCTGGGGCTTGGGGTTGGGGTTGGGGTTGGGGTTGGACGAGCGGATGGTCGCGGCGAGCCGCCGGTATGGCAAGCGGCTTGGCACACGGCCTGACGGGCGGCCCGGCAAGCAGCTTGGCGGGCCGCTTGGGCGGGCGGCCTGAGGCGGGCAGCTTGGGCGAGCAGCTTGGGCGAGCAGCCTGAGCGGGCAGCTTGGGCGAGCAGCTTGGGCGAGCAGCTTGGGCGAGCAGCCCGAGCGAGTATGTGGACTCCGCGAGCCGTCGCCGCAGTGAGCCGTTGCCGAGGCGGTGGGCCTACGAGCGGGCTGAGCGGTCGCTCTGCGGGCGGGCAGCAGACACGCACACGGCCAGCCCAGCTCGAACGGGCGAAAGTGGCCAGCCAATGGCCGGATTGGCCAATGGCGGCTGAACTCTGGGCCGGCTCGGCGGACGCGGCCACGACAGGCACATTGCGCAGACGCGCTGCGGCACGTCCCTGGTGGGAACGAGTCCGCCGATCGCACAGCTGGGCCTTGTCCCGACCCGGGGATACGGATGCTGGAGTGACCCTCGCCGCGCGGAGCCCGCTTCAAGTCGACGGTAACCGATCGGCGGACAATCCGGACATCACGGTGCATCGTCAGTTATCGATACGTGTGGGTTTCATGATCCCGAAGACTTGATGTACCTATGGCAGCACGAAGTCTTCGGGATCATGAAAACGGGCCGCCACCAGGAGCGCACAAGCCCGCGACCGCCAAGATCTGCAATAGACAGCGATCAAGCGAGGAACCAGGGACGCTGCTGGGCGATAGGCGATGTCGTGCCGCGGGAAGGCCCGAGCGCACAGCAACCGAGAGCGCCGCACGGAGCCCCCGATGGCGCAAGGAGCGCCTGAAGCAGCCGCAGCAACACAAGGAACAGCTACAGCAACACAACCGACGCCGCCGCAGGCCGCAGAAACAAGCAACGTCGCACTGGACATGGCCCGTATAGGGGAGCGAGAACACGCCAACGCCTACACAAACCGCGGCAACAAGCAACGCCCGCACCAGGCGCGACGACACAACGCTCGCATAGGCCGCGAGAACACGCCAATGCCTACACCAAGCAACGCACAAGCCGCGACGACACACGCACCGCTCGCAGAGGGGGCTTGACCCCTGATCTTGGACACGGGGTTTATGCGGCTGGCGCCAGCGTAGCTGGTGCTGTTCGGATGTTGTTTTCGTAGTTGATCGGGGATTGCTGTCCGAGTCGGGAGTGGCGGCGGACGGTGTTGTAGCGGTGCAGCCAGCGGAACGCGGTCAGCCGGGCTTCGCGTTCGTCGGTGAACGCGCGGCGGCCTTGCAGGGTTTCGCGTTTGAAGGTGGCGTTGAACGACTCGGCCAGGGCGTTGTCGGCGGAGCTGCCGATCGCGCTCATCGACTGGCGGACGCCGGCCGCGGTACAGGCTTCAGCGAAGTCCTTCGATGTGTACTGGGCTCCGTGGTCGGTGTGCATGATCGCCCCGTCCAGGCTGCCGCGGGTGCGTTGGGCGGCGTTGAGGGCGTCGATGACCAGGTCGGTGCGCATGTGTTCGGCGATCGCCCAGCCGGCCAGGCGGCGGGAGTGCAGATCGATGACCGTGGCCAGGTAGAGGAACCCGCGCTCACCGACAGGCAGGTAGGTGATGTCACCGACATAGCGCTGGTTGACCGCTGTGGCGGTGAAGTCCCGCCTGATCAGATCAGGTGCCTTCGACGCCGCCGGGTCCGGGATCGTGGTCTGTACCCGCCGGCGCAGCCGCAGACCCCGGATCCGGTAGCGGCGCATCACCCGGGCGACCTTCTTGCGATTGACCGGCGGCCCGCTGTCGCTGAGTTCGGCGGTGATCCGCGGCGCCCCGTAGGTGCCGTCGTGCGCGGCCTGCACCGCCCGGATCCGCACCGCCAGAGCCGCGTCCGCGGCCTCCCGGGCGGCCCGTGCCGGCGCCGTGGCCTGCCAGTAGTAGAAGCTCGAGCGGGGGATCCCGAGGATCTGGCACAACCGCTTCACGCCGTAGCGTTGCTGATGGTCGGCGACGAACTGGAAGCGGTTCACCAGCGCGTCTCCCCGGCGAAATACCGGGCCGCCTTCCGCAGGATGTCGCGTTCCTCCTCCAACTCGCGGATCCGTCGCCGCAGCTGCGCGTTCTCCTCCTCGACCGAACCGGCCGGCTGCGGCCTCGCCGAAGCCATCGGACCGCCAGCCCGCCGCTGGTCATCGGCTCGAACCCAGCTACGCAACGTCTCCCGATTGACGCCCAGATCGTCGGCGATCTGCGCGATCGTCGCTCCCGGCCGAGACCGGTACAACGCCACCGCGTCGGCCTTGAAGTCGGGCGGGTAGTGCTTGTTCACCATCGTGTTCCAGGACTCCTGATCTCCCGGGACCATCAACATCCCAGGTTCAAGTGTCCAAGATCAGGGGCCAACTCCCGAAGCCGTGACAGCACAAGCGACACCAGCGCAAGTCGTGGCACACAACGCCCGCGCCCAGTTGCGGCGACACGACCAACGCCGGAGTCACGGCGAGACAACAGGTGTCCGCAAAGTCGCGGCGCCACCAGGGACGCCGCGACGGCGGGCTACCGACGGTCTACGGGAGCAGCGGGGCCACCTCGGCGGCGATGAGGTCCAGGTGGTCCAGGTCGCGCAGGTCGAGCACCTGCAGGAAGAGCCGCGACGCGCCGATCTTCACATACTCGTTGAGATGCTCGGCGATCTCCGACGGAGTGCCGAACAGCGGGCTGGCGTCCGGGTCCAAGCCTACCGACTCGGCCCTGCGCCGCACCTCCGCCTCGTTCTCACCGCAGACGATCGTCTGCGCGACCGAGAACACGATCGGGGCACGGCCGTCGCGGCCCTCCTCCTCGATGGCGGCGACTACTCGCTTGAACGCGGCGTCGGTGTCGGCCAGGCTCGAGAACGGCACGTTGTACTCGGCGGCGTAGCGGGCCGCCAGCTGCGGGGTGCGGCGCGGGCCCTTGCCGCCGACGATGATCGGCGGGCCGGGCTGCTGCACGGGCTTGGGCAGCGCCGGGGAGTCGACCAGGTCGTAGTACCGGCCCTCGAACGAGAACGTCGACCCCGCCGGAGTCGACCACAGGCCCGTCAAGATTGCCAGCTGCTCCGACAGCCGGTCGAACCGCTCGCCCACCGGCGGAAACGGGATGCCGTATGCGGTGTGCTCCCGCTCGAACCAGCCCGCGCCGAGCCCGACCTCGATCCGGCCGTTGCTCATCGCGTCGACCTGCGCGATCGTGATGGCCAGCGGGCCCGGGTAGCGGAACGTCGCCGACGAGACGAGCGTGCCGAGCCGGATCGTCGACGTCTCGCGGGCGAGTGCGCCGAGCGTGACCCACGAGTCGGTCGGGCCGGGCAGCCCGTCGCCACCCATCGTCACGTAATGATCGGAACGGAAGAACGCCTCGAAGCCGAGCCGCTCGGCCCTCTGCGCGATCGCGAGCTGATCCTCGTAGGTGGCGCCGAGCTGGGGTTCGGTGAACACGCAAAGCCGCATAACACCGACACTATCGTGATGGCCGTGCGCTGGATCTCGTTCACCACCGACTATGGACTGACCGACGGGTTCGTCGCGGCGTGCCACGGCATGATCGCTCGGCTGGCGCCCGAGGTCCGCGTGATCGACGTGACGCATCTGGTACCACCCGGCGACGTCACCCGCGGCGCGGCGGTGCTCGCCCAGACCGTGCCGTCGCTGCCGCTCTCCGTGCACCTGGCGGTCGTCGATCCGGGCGTGGGCACGGCCCGGCGCGCGATCGCCGTGGAGGCCGCCGACGGCAGCCTGTTCGTCGGCCCGGACAACGGACTGCTCGTCCCCGCCGCCGAGGCTCTGGGCGGCATCCGCCGGGCGGTGCACCTCACCAACCGGGAGTGGTTCGCCCCGCACGTCTCACACACGTTCCACGGGCGGGACGTCTTCGCGCCGGTCGCCGCCCGCCTGGCCCTCGGTGCGGACCTCACAACCGCGGGAGAAGCAGTGCCGGATGTCGTACGGCCGGTGCCCCCGCACGTCGAACACACCCCCGACGGCGTGCGGGCCGAGGTACTGACGGTCGACCACTTCGGCAACCTCCAGCTCGCCGCCACGACCGCGCCGCTGGGCGGGCCCGGGACGGCGGTCAGCGTGAACGGGCGGCCGGCGCGGACCGGCGCCACCTTCGGCGACGTCGGCCCGGGCGAGCTGGTGGTGCTGACGGACTCGGCCGGGCACCTCGCGGTCGCCGTCAACGGCGGCAGCGCGGCCGACCGGCTCGGGTCGGGCCCCGGCGACCGGATCACGATCATGCGGTACGACTCAAGATCAACGCCCTAGGTTCACGACACACGAGGGCATATGATCCGAGCCGGACGGGGATGCCCAAGCGGACCACACGTGGGAAAGAGCGGACATGTCAGGCGCTGACTGGATGAAGCCCAAGCCCGACGTGGCCTACGAGCCCGTCGACTTGCAGACCGACCGGCCCCACCCGGCACGGGTCTACGACTTCCTGCTCGGCGGCAAGGACAACTTCCCGGCCGACCGCGCCGCCGCCGAGGCGGGCCTCAAGGCCAACCCCAACAGCCGCATCCCCCCGCGGGAAAACCGCAACTTCCTGCGCCGCGTGGTCGAATACCTCGCCACCGAGCAGGGCGTGCGGCAGTTCCTCGACATCGGCACGGGCATCCCGACCTCACCCAACGTGCACGAGATCGCGCAGGGCATCGCGCCCGAGTCGCGGATCGTCTACGTCGACAACGACCCGATCGTGCTGGCCCACGCCCGGGCGCTGCTGACGAGCAAGCCGGAGGGGCGCACGGAGTACATCGACGCCGATCTGCGCGACGTCGACCGCATCCTCAACGCGCCGCAGCTGCGCCAAGCCATCGACTTCGACCAGCCGGTCGCGCTGATGCTGATCGCGATCATGCACTTCGTCGGTGACGCCGACAAGCCGTACGAGGTGGTGAGCCAGCTCGTCGACGCGTTGCCGTCGGGCAGCTTCCTCGCACTGTCGCACCTGACCGGCGACTTCGACCAGGCCGCCTGGGACCGCGTCGCGGCGATCTACGCGAAACAGGGCGTGACGATGCAGGTGCGCTCACACGAGGAGATCGCCCAGTTTTTCACCGGCTTGGAGCTGGTCGAGCCGGGCCTGCCCATCGTCACGAAGTGGCGCCCCGACGCGGCCGTCGACGCCAACGCGACCGACACCCAGGTCGCGGTCTACGGCGGTGTGGCAAAGAAGGCGTAATCCGGGCATAACCGACCGAAGGGCGGGCAGTGGCCCGCCGTGGTGCGCAAGGCCCCGCCGCTGGTCGCGGCCGTGCTCCTGTTGGTGGTGGCGATTGCCGTACCGCTGCAGCTTCCGAGACCGGCGAGGGTGCTGTGCGTGTCGGACATCGTGCAGGCCCGGGCGGTCGCCGGGCTGGCGAACTTCTCCGGCTGGCTGCGCCGCAACCACGCGACCGGGTTCATCGGCGAGATCGGCTGGCCGGCGGACCGCGACGCCGATCAGTGGACCGGCGTCGCGGAGGCCTGGTACAACGCCGCCGACATCGTCGGCCTGCCGGTCACCGCCTGGGCTGCCGGAACGTGGCCGGCCAACTACCCGATGGCGGTGTACCGCCCGGTCGCGCAGGGTCAGTCTGTGGACGTGGCCGGTCCACAGGCGAAGGTGATCGAGCGCCATGGCACGACCCCGACGTACCTCCGCGGGGTCAACCTGGCGGCGGGCTCGTTCGCGACGTCGGAGGTCAACGGCGGCTTCGGCACCGGCAACCCCGGGCTGTACGGGCAGGACTACACGTACGAGACGCCCGCCAGCTACACGTTCCTCGCCGGGCGGGGCGTCCACCTCGTGCGGCTGGCGGTCAACTGGGAGCGGCTGCAACCGCGCCCGTTCGGGCCGCTGGACGAGGTCGAGGTGGCCCGGGTCCGCGGCGCGCTCGAGCACGCGCGGGCGGCCGGCCTCGCGGTGATCCTCGACCTGCACAACTACGGCGACTACGCGGCCGGCGGCGGCTCGTCGGGCCAGCCGCGCATGCTGCGGCTCGGCGACGACCGGCTGCCGACGACGGCGCTCGCCGACTTCTGGGCGCGGATGAGCCGCGCCGCCGACAACCCGGCCGTCATCGGCCTCGGGCTGCTCAACGAGCCGACCCGGCTGGCCGCCGACGGCCGCGACGGCGCCCTGATCTGGGAGCGCGCCGCGCAGCAGGCCGTCGACGCGATCCGGTCCACCGGCGACCGGCGGGCGATCCTCGTCAGCGGGTACATCCCGATGGGCCCGCCGTCGTGGGGGCAGATGCACCCGACGGCGTGGGTCGTCGACCCGATCAACCGGATCGCGTACGAGTCGCACGCGTACTTCGACCACGACGGCAGCGGCCACTACTGGATGTCGTACGCCGACGAGTTGCGCAGCGTCACCTGGCCCCACCCGACACTGTGCCAACGCCTGACGCCCATGACCCGCCAGGTGCTGGATGCGTAACCGCGCCCTCGCGGTCGGTCTCGTGGCCGCGTTCATGACCCTGCTCGACGTGAGCATCGTGAACGTGGCGATCCCCTCCATCCAGGCCGACCTCGGCGTCGGCACGAGCGGCCTGCAGTGGATCCTCTCCGGCTACGCGCTGACGTTCGGCCTGCTCCTGGTGCCGGCTGGCAGGCTCGGTGACGCCCGCGGCATCCGTGGCGTGTTCGTGGCCGGGCTGCTCGGCTTCACCCTGGCCAGTGCCGCGGCCGGGGCGGCACGCAACGAACTCTGGCTGGTCACGGCCCGGCTGGTGCAGGGCGCCGCGGCCGGCGTGCTCAACCCGCAGGTCACCGGCCTGATCCAGCGCCTGTACCCGCCGCCCGAGCGGGGCCGCCCGTTCGGCCTGCTCGGCGCGACGATCGGCATCGCCACCGCGATCGGCCCGCTGCTCGGCGGGGTCCTGATCCAGCTGGGCGGTTCCGGGGAGGGCTGGCGCTGGGTCTTCTACATCAACGTGCCGGTCGGTCTGGTCGCCGCCGTGCTGGGCTGGCGGCTGATCCCGCGCCGTCCGGCGGAGCTGCGCCGCCGGGAGAGCCTCGACCCGGTCGGCGTGGTGCTGCTCGGCGCGGCGGTCGTCCAGATCCTGCTGCCGCTGGTCCAGGAGCGGCAGTGGCAGGGCAACACGAAGTGGCTGCTGGTCGTCACCGGCCTCGCCACCCTCGCGGTGTTCGTGACCTGGGAGCGGCGCTTCGCCCGGCGGGGCGTGCCGCTGATCGAACTCGGCCTGTTCCGTGTGCCGTCGTACGGGCTGGGGACGATCGTCGTCCTGCTGTACTTCGCCGGCTTCACCGCCAACTTCTTCATCTTCACGCTGCTCCTCCAGCGCGGGCACGGCTACTCCGCGCTGGGGGCCGGCCTCGCGATCACTCCGTTCGCGCTGGGCTCGGCGGTGGCGGCGTTCCTGGGCGGCCGCATCGTCAACCGTCTCGGCCGCCCCCTCGTGGCGCTCGGCCTGGTCACCGTCATCGTCGGGCTGACCGCGACGATGGTGGTGCTTCGCCTGGTACCGCAGGTGTCTCCCGGGTTGACGATGGCCCTGCCGCTGCTGGTGGCCGGGGCCGGCAGCGGGCTGGTGATCACGCCGAACCAGACGCTGACCTTGGCGGAGGTGCCGGTGGACCGTTCCGGCAGCGCGGCCGGCATGGTCCAGACCGCACAACGTGTCGGCGCGGCGTTCGGCATCGCCGCGATCGGCTCGGTGTTCTTCGCCCGCCTGAACGCGACGGGCGGCGACTGGTCCGCCGCGCTCGAGGGTTCGTTGACCGCGTCGATCGGCTTCATGCTGCTCGCCCTGCTGGCCGCGATGGCCGACGTCCTGCGGATCCGCCGTGCATCGGCGGCTTGAGCGGGCCGCGACCCGGCCACCGCACCGGGACGGCGCGCGAGCCGCGAGGCAGGATTGACGGCGTGCCCGAAGGTGACACCGTCTGGAACACCGCCCGCGTGATCGGTCGTGCCCTGGAGGGGCAGGTCGTCGAGCGCAGCGACTTCCGGGTGCCCCGGCTCGCCACCGTGGACCTCGGCGGGTGGACGGTGGCCGAGTCGGCGAGCCGCGGCAAGCACCTCCTGCTGCGCCTGACGAAGGACGGCCGGCAGCCGCTCACCCTCCACTCCCACCTGCGAATGGACGGCGTCTGGCGGACGTACCGCAAAGGCGAACGCTGGTCGGGTCGCCCGTCCCACCTGATCCGCGTGGTGCTGCACACCGGCACCGTGGCCGCCGTCGGCTACCACCTCCACGAGCTCGCCGTCGTGCCGACCGCCGAGGAGCAGCAGCTCGTCGGACACCTCGGTCCGGACCTCATGGGCGACGACTGGGACGCCGGCGAGGCGGTCGCGCGGCTGCGGTCGAAGCGGGACCGGTGGATCGCCGACGCGCTGCTCGATCAGGCCAATCTCGCCGGGATCGGCAATCTTTACAAGGCCGAGACGCTGTTCCTGCGCGGGTTGTCGCCGTGGGCCACGGTCGGTGAGGTCGCCGACCTGCCGGCCACCGTCGACCTCGCGCACCGGCTCCTGAACTCGAACCGCGGGCGCTGGACCCAGGCGACGACGGGTTCGCTGCGGCCCGGTGAGGCCAACTGGGTCTTCGAGCGTGCCGGACGGCCGTGCCGCCGGTGCGGGACGACGGTCCGGCGGTGGACCGGTGGTGATCACGACCGCATCACGTACTGGTGCCCGCACTGCCAGCCCGGTGAGCCCCCGTCACGCGGGTGACGATCCACGTGTCGAGTTGGCGACCTGTCGCTGGCGGTGACCGGACGGCGAATAGATCATCTGCTGTTGTGCCCCTGCCGCTGCTGATCCGCCGGTCCGGCCGCACCGTCGTCGGTCTCGCCGGCGCGTTCGTCGGCCTGGCCATGCTGTTCCTCACGTCGCGGGCCGTGTTCGCGACGGGCGGTGACGGCGTGGCCGTCGGCCGGCTGGTCTGCGGGGTGATCTTCCTCGCTCTGGGCGCCGGCCCGTTTCTCCTGCTGGACAAGGAGTTCTGGCGCTCGACGCTGCGGACCGGCTACAAACCGCCGGAGCCGGTGGTCCTGTTGCCCCTCGCGGTGCCGGCCCCCGGCAAGACGCCGCGCGAGGCGGCTGGGCGCGAGCACGGTAGGGTCTTGGAGGTGCTGGACGCCCGCGGGCCGGCCGAGCCGCCACGACCGGTCGGTGCCGACCCGGGCAAGCTCGCATCCGCACTCGAACGCCTCGGCCGGCTGCACGGCGCCGGCGAGCTGACCGACGCTGAAATACACGGCCGCAAAGCAGCGGCTGCTGGGCACGTCTCCTGGGGAGGGGCGATGAGCAGGACGTCTGCGGGGCTCAAGATCTGTCCGCCGGTGTTGCGGGCGGCGGCGATCCTCGGCGGGGCGGCGCTGGGCGTGGTGGCGAACCGGTGGATCACCGGCTGAGCCGGCGCGGGCTTTTCGCCGGAGCGGGTGCCTCGCTCGTGGCGGCCGCGCTCGGCGGATGCGACAACACTCCCCTGGTGACACCGACGGCGGCCCCGACCGTCCGCCCGCCCGCCAACACCCCGCTCGCCGTCTGGGAGCTCACCGGCGGCCTCAACGGCGCCGGGATGCGCGCGCTGCGCGCACCGCGGCTGGTCGTCTTCGGCGACGGTGAGGCGATCGCCGACGCCGCCTACCGGGCCCGGCTCGACCCCGACCAGTTGCAGAGCCTGGCGGCGGGCCTCACCGAGGACCTGCGGTCGTCCGGGGCACAGAAGAAGCCGACGGTGACCCCGACGATGCGCGACGCGCTGGTGACCAAGGTGTCCGTGTGGTCCGAATCCGGGACGCTGTCCTTCTCCGCCGAAGGGCTCGACGAGGCCAAGACGGATCACCTGTACGCCGACGTGCTCTACACCGCGCGGGACCGCCTCGCCGCCGTGTACAAGACGGTGTCGGCGACGGCGCAGCCGTATCTCGCAACCCGGGTCCGGGTGGTGGCGGTCCCGGTCGACGGCGATGTGGCCGGCGTGACGGCGTGGCCGACGGAGGTGGCGCTGCCGGCGTCCGGCGACGGGGGCCTGCGCAAGGCCGACCTGGACGGCGACGCGGCCCGCGGCGCGGTGCGGATGTTGACGCGCGACTTGGACCAGCGGGGCGCCTGGCCGGCATACCGCATCCCGGACGGCACCCTGGTCCGTGCCAGCTGGCGCTACCTGCTCCCCAACGAGTGACTCACGCGGGCTGCGGCCGCGCGTTGGGCGTGCTGCGCAGGTCGGCCAGCCCCTCGGCGACGCCGTGCAGGAAGGCGGTGGCATCGGAGAGGTTGCCCAGTGTCGCGCTGTCCTCGGCCACGCAGCCGGCAGCCGCGGTGACGAACTGCTCGTAGGCGGTGACACCCTGCTCGAGCTGCGCGGCGAGCGCCGCGTGGGCCGGGCGGAGCGACTCCCCGGCGGGGCCCAGGCCCATGGCCCGCTCCACCGAGGCGGTGCGCTGGGCCAGGTCGCGCAGGGAGCGCTCGGCGACCGCCGCGTCGAGCACGGCGGCCTCCGCGGTCGGGCCGAGACGGCCGACGAGCCCGCTGAGCATCGCCGAGGCGCGGTCGAGGCGCTTCCACGGCTCCGCGACCGTGAGGCCGCGCAGGCGGAACGACTCGCGCTGCCGGTCGAACTCGGCCAGCGCGGTCTTGCCGGCCGGCAGCCGCTGGACGAGGCCCACGAGCTTCTCGCGGGCCAGCGCGCCGGCGAGCATGGGGTCGGGCTCCTCGGGAACCGGCAGCTGACGGAAGGCGCGGTAGTCGATCCACCGCCAGATCGCGATCGCGATCGAGCCCCCGGCACCGGCTGCCCAGAAGGCGTCGGGGAGGCCGAGGCCGCTGTACGGAACGAGGACCGCGGTCGCGCCGGTCAGCAGCCCGGCACGCACGGACCAGCCCCGGGCGGAGCGGTGCAGCCTCCGCAGTCGTTTCAGGTGCTTGGTCCGTGCCGTAGCCATGACACCCCTCCGTCGGTCAGCTCGCGCTGGCGGAGTCCCCCGCCGACTTGTCCTTGTTCATGCTCGCCCGGATCTCGTCGAGCCGGGCCACGCTGGCGTCCTTCTGCGCGGCGGGCGCCGTGACCGCCGGCGACTCCGGGGTGCCGGCGAGCTTCTCGCCGGCCATGCTCGCGCGGATCTGGTCGAGGCGGGAGCTGCCGGCCATGTCGAGCGTCGAGCGCTGCACCTCGAGCATCCGGCCCTCCACCGAGTTGGAGGCGAGCTCGGCGCGGCCCATCGCGTTGGCATACCGCCGCTCGATCTTCTCGCGCACCTCGTCGAGCGACGGGGTGTTGCCGGGAGCGGCGAGCCCGCTCATCGACTCGAGCGACTTGGCGACCGTCTCCTGCATCTTCGCCTGCTCCAGCTGGCTGAGCAGCTTGGTGCGCTCGGCGAGCTTCTGCTGGAGCATCATGGCGTTGTTCTCGACGGCCTTGCGCGCCTGGGCGGCGGCGTTGAGCGACTGGTCGTGAAGGGTCTTGAGGTCCTCCATGCCCTGCTCGGCGGCGACCAGCTGGGTCGCGAACACCTGAGCGGTCTGCTCGTATTGCGCGGCCTTGGCCTCGTCGCCCTCGGCGCGCGACTTGTCGGCGAGGACGAGTGCCTGCCGGGCCGAACCCTGGAGCTTCTCCACCTCGGACATCTGCCGGGACAGTCGCATCTCGAGCTGCCGCTGGTTGCCGATCACGGCCGCGGCCTGCTGCACCAGGGCCTGGTGCTGACGTTGCGCGTCCTCGATCGCCTGCTGGATCTGCACCTTGGGATCGGCGTACTCGTCGATCTTGGCGCCGAAGAGCGCCATGAGGTACTTCCAGCCCTTAGCGAACGGATTCGCCATTTCGCGGTCCTCTCTCGGCCAGCACAAGAACGTGCGGCTTCCATCGTGTCAGGCGCACGCTAGAGCGTCACGCCCACCTTGTGGGCAAAGCCACGGAAATACCGGGCAAACCAGGTCAAACGTCATGCAACTCAGGGTGATCTCAGGGCTGCGTCTCATCACATGTGTTCCCCTCCGGAGAGCGCAGAACGGGACAGGCGCTCCGCCTCGGCGAGCCCGGCCCGCATGCCCTCAAGATCGTTGGTGAGCTCGGCGACCTTCGAGGCGGTGAGCGACGTGCCTCCCGCGGTGGTGGCGTGCAGCGCGAGGAGCTCGGACATGCGCGCCACCAGCCCCTCCATGCCGAGCACGGCGGACTGCATCCGGGCGAGCAGCATCTCCCGGGCCTCGTTCAGCCGCCGGCCGACGTCCAGCTGGTCGGTGACCGCCCGCAGCGCCCGCTCCCGCTCCTGGCGCAGCGGGCCGGCCGGCAGGCCCTGCAGGCCGCGCTGGAGCTGGGAGCGGTCCTGCCGGAGCTGCTGGACGTTGATGCCGGCGGCGGTCTGCTCGATCAGCGTCACCTGGCCGGCGAAGCGGACCAGGTCGGCGAGCGCGCCGGCGGCCTGGTCGTCAACCTCGCCGATCTGGCCGCGCAGCACCGGATCAGCCGGGCTCTCCGACTGCCGCTGCAGCGTGCGGACCGCCGTCTCGGCCCGCCGCAGCCACCGCCCGGCATCGCTGCCGCGCGGCGGCGTGGGCAGGTCGGGCAGCGGTTGGATCCGGGGGCGCGCAGCGGCGGTCCGGTCGGTGATCGCGCCGAGCCCGATCCGGATGCCGTAGACGGCACCCGCGACGGCCAGCCCGACCGGCACGCCGACCAGCAGGCCCGCCGGGGCGAGGGCGGCCGCGACCGCCCCGCCCATGCCGCCCAGGATCCCGGCGGCGACGAGTCCCCACGGCTCGGTCAGCTGCTCCTTGACGCCCACGGACGTAAGTCTGCCTCAGAAGTTGCTGAGAACGTTGACCAGAACCTTGTCGATCGTCGTCGGATCGCTGGCATCGTAGGCCGCCGCCCGCGACGCCGACGAGATCCGCTGGAGGACCTTGAGGTCGGCCTGCCCGCCGTACGCAATGGTGAAGACGCGCACCGGGATCTCCTTGTCGGAGGTGTCCACGTCGCGCACCAGCGCATCGAGATCGCTGTCCTTCGGGTATTCGTTCTTGCCGTCGGTGAGCACGACGACGGCGTTGATGCGGCCCGGGTCGGCGGTCTCGACCAGCTTGCGCTGCGCCGCGCGCGTGGTGGCGTAGAGGGCCGTGCCGCCCTCGGCGCTCAGCGACTTGAGGACCTGTTCGAGCCGCTTCCGGTTGGCGGACAGCGCACCGACGGGTACCTGTTCCGTGTACGGCGTCGGCGCGCCGTTGACCTCCGTCGAGAACGTCCACAGCCCGACCTCGTCGTCCGGCGCCAGCAGCGTCAGCGATTGCAGCGCGGCCGACTTCGCCAGCTCCATCCGGGACTGACCGTTGCCGGCGGGGTTGTCCATCGAGCCGGAGACGTCGAGCACCAGCAGGACCTTGGCCCGCTTGCGCTGCGCGTCCCAGGTCGTCAGCGCCTTCTCCAGCACCTGCGGCGACGGCGGGTCGATGACGGTGAACTTGGCGTCGGGCAGCAGGCCGTTGGCGGTGGTGAGCCCGGCGCCGCCCTTGCCCTGGTACGTGCGGAAGGCCAGGTCGGTGAACCGCTGCTGCTGTTGCGCGTCCCGCACGTAGGCGAGGAAGTCGTCGGCGGCCGCCTTCTGCTCGTCACTCGCGTTCGTCAGCACGACATACGGGTGGTCCGACAGCAGCGTGCCTTCCTTCGGGTACACGGCCACCAGCGGTACGCGCGGCTTCGTGCCCTTGCCGGCCAGTGCCGGGTCGCCGGTGGGGTTGCCCTGGTTGTAGTCGTAGACCGACTTCTCCTCGACGGCCACGGCGCTGACGTAGTTGAGCCCGCGCCCCGCCTGATCGGCGGCGGCCAGGTTCGACAGGAAGGTCAGCGTGGTGTCGCCGTAGTGCACGACGCTGGACTCGACCGACTTCACGAACTGCAGCACGGTCGGGTTGGTCAGGTCCTTGTCCGTCAGGTCGGTGGAGCGCCCGGTCGCGGCGAAGTAGGCGCCGACGGTGGCGTTGAGACCCGACGTCGAGAAGCGCGGGTTGGTCTTGCCGAGCTTGAACCGCCCCCACTCCGGGTGTCCCTTGGCGCCCCAGCCGTTGGGGTCGTTGGTGAGCCCGAGCACGTCGCCCCAGCCGATCGGCTTGTCGGGCCAGCCGAGGGCCTCCGCCATCGGCTTGGGCATCGCCAGCACGAGCGGCGACTGCGCGACCGTGGGCAGCTTGCCGTCCGGAACCAGGCCGCCCTTGTCGCCGCTGGCCAGCCGCTGCCGCAGCAGCGCCACCCAGGACGACGACGCCGGTGTCCACACCTGTGGCACCGGGCCGTCCTTGGCCGGATCCCAACCGGCGGCGAGGGCGTCGAGCGCCGCGCCGGACGCCTTCGACGTGACGACCGGGTCGGCGCACTTGCCGTCGAAGCGGCGGTCCTGCTCGACGTACGCCTTGGCGATCTGCTGCAGGAGCGCGGCCTTCTCGCTGGAGGCGGCGATGTGCAGCGGCGTGCAGCCCTCACGGCGCGGGGTCGCGGTCTTGTCGTCGCCTTCGTCGCCGCCCCGGGTCGCGGTCAGCACGACGTAGACCCCGCAAATTGCGATGAGGCCGACCACCACCGCGACGATGATCGGTAAAAGGTTGCGCCGCCGGGTCGGTGCCGGGAAGGTCACAGTCGTCGCCTCCGCGAAAGCCACTGTTGCACGCCGCCGTCCGGCGTTGCATCAGTGTGGCAGGTGCGGTCGACAACGCTGGGAAGTGTCCGCTGCACAGCGCGCTGCGACACAGCGGCACGGTGAAGCGCCGGGAGGAAGAAAAGCCGGGAAGAGGGTCAGGCGGCGTAGACGACGTCGCGCTCGCGGTCCACCGCGGGACGGGCGCGCAGGGTCGTGCGGAGCGGGCCGTCGTGGTGGACGGCGACCGACAGCTTCACGTCCGTGGCGAGCTTGGCCTTGGGAGTGCCGCGCGTGAGCCGCGCCTCGGGAGCCGACGGGCCGGCGGAGGCCGACGAGCCCGACCCTGCCGAAGGAGGGGCGGTCGCCCCCTCGGCCGGGGAAGTCGCCGCCGAGCCGGGACTCTCGTCGGAGGAGGGCTCGGGAGCGCCGACCGGCACGAGCACCGGAGGCATGTCCTCGGACAGCGCCAGCGTGTCGCTCACGTCGCGCAGGACCTCGGACAGCGCCGCGCCCAGGGCCTCGCAGATCGCGGCCAGCAACTCGCTGGACGCCTCTTTCTGGCCCCGTTCGATCTCCGACAGGTAACCGAGGCTCACGTTGGCAGCCGTCGACACCTCACGCAGAGTCCGATGCTGGGCCTGCCGTCGCGCTCGTAGCGCGTCACCGATCACTCGACGAAGCAGCACGGCGGCACCCCCTCCGAGGCAACTGACAAGCCCGCGAAAACTGGTACCCGTCACGGTACCTGGTGCGGAGCCGATCGACACCCCGCCCCGCGGTTATCTAGGGGTGAGGGTGATCGCGAGGGCCTCGGCGAGCAGCGCCACGGCGGCGTCAACGGTGCCCCGGCGGATCGCCGGGCGGTCGCCCGCCAGAGTGAACTCGCGGACCTCCACCCGCTCGGGGTCGCCGTGTGCGAGGGGCGGGCCGACCACCGCGACATAGACCCGGCCGACCGGCTGGCCCGCCTGCGGGTCCGGTCCGGCGACCCCGGTCGTGGCCAGGGCCCAGTCGGCGCCGCACCGCTCACGGGCACCGGCGGCCAGCGCGGCGGCCACCGAGGCGTCGACGGGGCCGTGCGCGTCGAGCAGCGGCGTCGGCACGCCCAGGAGCGTGGCCTTGAGGTCCGTCGCATACGCCACGATGCCGCCGCGGAACGCCCGGCTGGCGCCCGGCACCTCGACGAACGCGGCGGCGAGCAACCCGCCGGTCAGCGACTCGGCCACCGCCAGCGTCTCACCGCGGGCCACCAGTTCATCGAGGATCGCCGGAGGACCGCTTGCCGGGCTGATCGTCGCGCCGTTCATGCGGCCTCGTCCGCCGCGGGCGCCACCGCGGGCGCCGGTCCGGGAAAGGGGAGCGCCGTCCGCCGGATGCGGATGGCACGGAGCACGTAGTCGATGCCTGTGACCACTGTCACGATCACGGCGGCGAACATGAGCCACGGACCGACGGCCGCCAGGCCGTCGGGGAGCGGCGTGAGATACCACCCGATCGCCAGGATCTGCAGCGCGGTCTTCACCTTGCCGCCCCGGCTGGCCGGGATGACCCCGTGCCGGATGACCCAGAAGCGCAACGCGGTGACGCCCCACTCGCGGACCAGGATGACCAGCGTCACCCACCAGGGCAGCTTGTCGTAGACCGACAGCAGGACGAGCGCCGCGCCGGTGAGGGCCTTGTCGGCGATCGGGTCGGCCACCTTGCCGAACGACGTGACCAGGTTGTGCGCGCGGGCGATCCAGCCGTCGACGTAGTCCGTCGCGGAGGCCACGACAAACGTGATGCCCGCCGCGAGCTGCCATCCGTCGCGGGTCATGCCGCTCGCCACGACGAAGAACACGAACACGGGGACGAGCACCATCCGCACGACCGTGAGGATGTTCGCCGCGTTGAGCAGCGGGACGGGCTTGATCGCCGTCATGGTGTCGCCGGACTGATCATCTCGATCGGCATCGCGACCAGGTCGACGCCGACACTCTCGGTGACCTTGGCCCGCACGAAGTCGCCCGGATGCAGGGTCGCCGGGTCGAGCCCGGCGCCGGCGACGAGCGTCGTGGAGCCGTCGACCTCGGGCGCCTGGTGGGCGCCGCGCCCCTCGACGACCTCCTCGTCGATGTAGTCCACCAGCACCTCGACGATCGAGCCGACCCGGTCGCCGGCGCGCTGGGCGCACAGCTCCTCCGCCAGGGCGCTCATCCAGTCATACCGCTTCTTGATCGTGTCGGCGGGGACCTTGTCCGGCAGGGTGGCGGCCTCGGTGCCGTCCTCGTCGCTGTAGTCGAAGACGCCGACCGCGTCGAGCCGCGCCTCGGTCAGGAACCGGGCCAACTCGTCGATGTCCTCGCGGGTCTCGCCGGGGAAGCCGACGATGACGTTGCTGCGGGCGCCCGCGTCGGGGTCGAACCGCCGGACGCTGTCGAGGAGATCGAGGAACCGCTCGGTCGAGCCGAACCGGCGCATGCGACGCAGCACGGGCTCGCTGGAGTGCTGGAACGACAGGTCGAAGTAGGGCGCGACGCCGGGCGTGGTGGCGATGGCCTCGACCAGGCCGGGGCGGGTCTCGGCGGGCTGGAGGTAGGAGACGCGGACCCGCACGATGTCCCGCACCGCCGCGAGCTGCGGCAGCAGTTTCTCCAGCAAGCGGGGGTCGCCGAGGTCCTTGCCGTATGACGTCGAGTTCTCACTCACGAGCACCAGCTCGCGCACGCCGTTGGCGGCCAGCCACTCGGCCTCGGCGAGCACCTCGTCCGGCGTGCGGGACACGAACGCGCCACGGAACGCCGGGATCGCGCAGAACGAGCAGCGCCGGTCGCAGCCGCTGGCCAGCTTCAGGGGTGCGACGGGGCCGGAGTCGAGCCGCTGCCGCAGCACACCGCGCAGGTGCGCCGGCAGGTGCCCGGGCGTCACGACCTGGGCCGTGCGCCGCTCGACCGGCGTGATCGGCAGCAGGGTGCGCCGGTCGCGCGGCGCGTGTGACGGAATCGTCTCGCCGGCGAGGATCGCGTCGAGGCGGGCGGCCATGTCCGGGTAGTGGTCGAAGCCCAGCACGGCGTGCGCCTCGGGCAGCTCGCCCGCCAGCTCCTGCCCGTATCGCTCGGCGAGGCAGCCGGTTGCCACCACCTTGGCGCCGGTGTCGGCCGCGGCCAGCAGGGTGTCGATCGAGTCCTGCTTGGCCTTGGCGACAAAACCGCAGGTGTTGACCAGCACGACGTCGGCGTCGTTGCCGTCGGTGGTGACGGACCAGCCGCCGTCGGCGAGGCGGGCGGCGAGCTCCTCGGAGTCCACCTCGTTGCGGGCACAGCCGAGAGTGAGCAGGGCTACGCGGCGGTCAGCGTTGGTGGACATGCTGTCGAGGGTACCGACCGGGACTGACAATTTGCCGGGCGGATCCTGCCTCAGGCGGCGGGGAACGGGTCGCGGAAGGTGAAGGCCGCGGGCGAAGGTCCCTCGCGTCGCAGCAGGTCGAGCCGCTCCCCCGCCTCGGCCAGCGTCGGGACGTGCCCGGCCGGGATCCACCAGTTGGCCGCGTAGACGTCACCGAACGGCTCGAACCACTCCCGCCGACGTCGCAGCACGTCGAGGTGCACGCTACGGAAGGTGAACTCGCGCAATGCCTCCAGGCACTCCCACACCGACAGGTTGACCAGGATGCCGTCCAGCGACGTCGCGTCGGCCCCGGTTCGCGCCGCACACGAGCGCCGGATGGGTCCGGGCGACCCCGTCGAAGGGGCAGTTCCGCAGCCGCCACACGTCCCCGTCGGCATACGGCTCGTCCTCCGCGCCCCGGACAGCCGCCCCCTGCCGGCGCGCCGCGGCGTGCAGCGTCGCCGGCGGCAGCGCCGAGCACAGCACGACGGCCAGTAGGTCGACACCGGTCAGCCCGAAGGCGAGCAAGGCGGCGAGCACCGCCCGTCAGTCGTCGTCACCGGACTGAAGCTCGGCCAGCACCTCCGGCAACTCGTCGGGCTTGATCAGCACGTCGCGAGCCTTCGAGCCCTCAGAGGGGCCGACGATCCCCCGGGTCTCCATGAGGTCCATGAGCCGGCCGGCCTTGGCGAACCCGACCCGCAGCTTGCGCTGGAGCATGCTCGTCGAGCCGAACTGGCTGGTGACGACCAGCTCGATCGCCTGCACCAGCAGCTCGAGATCGTCGCCGATCTCCTCGTCGATCTTCTTCTTGCCGTCTTCGGCCTTGACCAGCACGTCGGGCCGGAACTCCGGCTCGCGCTGGTCCTTGCAGAACTTGACGATGTCGTTGATCTCGGCCTCACTGACCCAGGCGCCCTGGATGCGGACCGGCTTCGACGCGCCCATCGGCAGGAACAGCGCGTCACCGCGGCCGATGAGCTTCTCGGCACCGGGCTGGTCGAGGATGACCCGCGAGTCGGCGAGGCTGGACGTGGCGAACGCGAGGCGGGACGGCACGTTGGCCTTGATCAGGCCGGTGACGACGTCGACGCTCGGCCGCTGGGTGGCCAGCACCAGGTGGATGCCGGCGGCCCGGGCCAGCTGCGTGATCCGCACGACCGAGTCCTCGACGTCGCGCGGCGCCACCATCATCAGGTCGGCCAGCTCGTCGACGACCACCAGCAGGTAGGGATACGGGCGGATGACCCGCTCGCTGCCCGGCGGCGCGGTGATCTGGCCGGCGCGGACCTTGCGGTTGTAGTCGTCGATGTGCCGCACCCCGGCCGCGGCCAGGTCGTCGTAGCGCATGTCCATCTCGCGCACCACCCAATCGAGGGCGTCGGCCGCCTTCTTCGGGTTGGTGACGATCGGCGTGACCAGGTGCGGGATGCCTTCGTAGCTGGTCAGCTCGACCCGCTTGGGGTCGACGAGCAGCAGCCGCACCTCGTCGGGCGTGGCCCGGGTGAGCAGCGAGACGAGCAGGCTGTTGAGGCAGCTCGACTTGCCCGCGCCGGTGGCGCCCGCGATGAGGATGTGCGGCATCTTCGCGAGGTTGGCCACCACGTAGCCGCCCTCGATGTCCTTGCCCAGCGCCACCAGGAGCGGGTGGTGGTCGCTGGTCGCGGGCCGCGAGCGCAGCACGTCACCGAGCGCCACGTTCTCCCGGTCGGAGTTGGGGATCTCGACGCCGACCGCGCTCTTGCCCGGGATCGGGCTCTGGATGCGCACGTCGGGCGACTTCACCGCATAGGCGATGTTGCGCGACAGCGCGGTGATCCGCTCCACCTTGACCCCGTGGCCGATCTCGACCTCGTAGCGGGTCACCGTCGGGCCCCGCGTGAAGCCCGTGACGAGGGCGTCGACGCCGAACTGCTCGAAGACCCCTTGCAGGGCGGCCGTGACCTCGTCGTTGGCGCGGGTGCGGCCGCGCGGGGCGTCCCCGGTGCCGAGCAGGGTCGGCGGGGGAAGCTTGTAGTCGGCGTCGGTGAGCGCGAGCTGCTCGGCCCGTGTGGGCAGGGGCGAGTGCTCCGGCGGCTCCTTGGTTTTCTTCTTCTTCGTCGCGGGCGGCACCCGGTCGAGCACGACCGTGTCGTGCACGAGCTCGGGGGCCAGGTCGGGCGCCGCGGCGTCGAAGAGACCGCCCCCGCCCGGACCGTCGGGCCCGGCCGGGTCGTCGATCGGGTGCGGCATCGAGGCCTGGCGGCGCCGCGACGGGTTGCGCCGGGCCGGCTTGGGCTCCGGCTCGTCGTAGAGCTCGTCGAACTCGTCGTCGTCCGCCAGCGTCGGGTCCTCGACCCGGCCGAGCGCGAGGTCGCGCAGCTGGCGCCAGCGGTGCGGGATGCGGGAGATCGGGGTGGAGGTGACGACGAGCAGGCCGAAGCCGGACAGCAGCAACAGCAGGGGCACCGCGACCCACGCGGTCACCGCCATCTCCAGCAGCCCGCCGCCGGCCCGGCCGAGCAGGCCGCCTGCCTGGTCCATCTGCGCCGGCCGGGTGGGGCTGTCGGCGGCCAGGTGCATGAGGCCGGTGGCGCCGATGGACAGCGCGGTCCAGCCGACGAGCCCGCGACCGCGGTGGTCGTCCTCCTGGGCGGAACGCATGACCCGGATCCCGCCGACGAGCAGCAGAACCGGCAGCACCGCGGAGGCGGCCCCGATGAACGTGTGGCAGACGTCGGCGAGCCAGCGGCCGACCGGACCGGCGGCCTGAAACCACAGCGCCGCGGTCAGCAGGACGGCGAAGCCGATCAGCGCCAGGCCCGCGCCGTCACGGCGGTGCTCCGGATCGAGCCCGCGGGCGTTGGCGGCCTGCCGACCGACGGCCCGGGCGGCCCAGCCGACCCCGTGGGCGAGCCCCATCCAGACGGCGATCATGCCCCTGCCGAACAGGCCGAGCGGTGTGGCGACCACGGCGCTGCCGCGCCGCCGCCGAGCGGCAGGTGTGCTCCGGGGCGTCGTCGTGCGACCGCGGGCCGCCGGAGGAGTGGTCGTGCGCGCCCGGGGCGCCGCCCGCTTCGCAGGGCTGCTCGAACGCGTGTTCGAACCGCCGCGCGCGTTGGACGTGCCGCCGCCGCGGCCGGCCTGGGAGGTGCGGCCCGCCATGGTCACACCGTAGCGGGGGGCTCCGACATTTTTTTGCTTCGACGGGTCGTGTCCCGCCGGTTTCTGTACTTCACATAGAGCCCGACGTAGGAGCCGACCACCAGTACACCCACCAGGACCTGCAGATAGTGGGTGTAACGCGCCGGATAGAGGACACCCTCGATGTACTGGTCGATGAACCCGCGCTCGACGCCGGCCTGCCCCGCCCGGCGCCGCGCCCAGTGCTCGATGGAGGTGAGCGGGCACCGCAGCGAGAACGTCACGACCGTGAGACCCCAGGCGGCGGCTGCCAGGTGGGGCCAGAAGGCCTTCGGCCACCGCCAGGCAAGGAAGCCGCCCAGCACCACGTAGGCGAGGAATGCGAAATGCACCACAAGCACCGTGGTCGCGAGCACCCCGTACACGGCTGCGGCCTTAGACCTCGACCACCGTCGGCACGATCATCGGCCGCCGCCGGTACGCCTCGTTGACCCAGCGGCCGACCGTGCGCCGGACGATCTGCTGCAGTTGATGCGGGTCGGTGATGCCCTCTGTCGCCGCCTTGTTGAGCGCCTCGGTGACCAGCGGCAGCACCGCGTTGAACACCGCGGGGTCGTCGGAGAAGCCCTTCGCCGACACCGTCGGGCCAGCCACGACCTTGCCGGTGACCGAGTCGATGACCACCGTCGCGGCGATGAACCCGCCGTCGCCGAGGATGCGCCGCTCGGTGAGCAGCGACTCGCCGACGTCACCGACGGCGAGGCCGTCGACGTAGACATACCGCGAGCGGATGTGCCCCACGAGCGTGGCCCGCCCGTCGACGAGGTCGACGACGTCGCCGTCCTCGCACAGCACCACCTGGTCGTCGGGCACACCGGACTCGCGGGCCAGCTGGGCATGGGCGCGCAGGTGGCGCCACTCGCCGTGGATCGGCATGAAGTTTCGCGGCTTGACGACGTTGAGCAGGTAGAGCAGCTCCCCCGCCGGCGAGTGGCCGGACACGTGGACCTTGGCGACGTCCTTGTGCACGACGGTGGCGCCCGCCCGGGACAGCTGGTTGATCACCCGGTAGACGGCGGTCTCGTTGCCGGGCACGAGCGAGGAGGCCAGCACGACGGTGTCGCCCTCGCTGATGACGACGTGCCGGTGGTCGCCGTTGGCCATGCGGCCCAGGGCGCTCATCGGCTCGCCCTGCGAACCCGTCGACATCAGCACGATCCGGTCCGACGGCAGGCTCATCGCCTCGTCGATCGCCACCACCAGTCCGGCCGGCACACGCAGCAGCCCGAGGTCGCGGGCGATGCCCATGTTGCGCACCATCGAGCGGCCGATCAGCGCCACCTTGCGCCCGTGGGCGTGGGCGGCGTCGAACACCTGCTGCACCCGGTGCACGTGGGAGGCGAACGACGCGACGATGATGCGCCCTTTCGCCCGGCCGAAGATGCTCTCCAGGACCGGCCCGATCTCCCGCTCCGGAGTCACGAAGCCGGGGATCTCCGCGTTGGTGGAGTCGGACAGCAGCAGGTCGACACCCTCGGCGCCGAGCCGGGCGAATCCGGCCAGGTCAGTGATCCGCCCGTCGAGCGGCAACTGGTCCATCTTGAAGTCACCGGTGTGCAGCAGCCGCCCGGCCGACGTGGTGACGGCGACCGCGAGCGCGTCCGGGATCGAGTGGTTGACCGCGAAGAACTCGCACTTGAACGGCCCGAGCTGCTCCACCTGGCCCTCGCGGACGGTCAGCGAATAGGGCTCGATGCGCCGCTCGGCCAGCTTTGCCTCGACCAGGGCCAGCGTGAACTTCGACCCGACGAGAGGGATGTCCGGTTTGTGGGCAAGCAGGTAGGGAACCGCGCCGATGTGGTCCTCGTGGCCGTGCGTCAACACGATCGCCTGAACCTGCTCGAGCCGGTCGAGGATCGACGAGAAATCCGGCAGGATCAGGTCGACACCCGGCTGCTCAACGTCGGGGAAGAGCACCCCGCAGTCGATGATGAGCAGCTTGCCGGCGTGCTCGAGCAGCGTCATGTTGCGGCCGATCGCGCCGAGACCGCCCAGAGGGGTGATCCGCAGGGTGTCTGGTCCCAATGGTGGCGGCGGATCGAGCTCGACGTGCGCCACGGTCATAAGGGCACTCCGAGTTCGTTGTGGTGGGCAATCTGTTCCGCGGTCCCGATCGTGCGGCCCGCCTCAGCGCAATCTTCCCGCAAACGGCCGAGCTCCGCCGCATTCGCCGGGACAAGCGGCGGCCGGACCGGTCCGGCGGGAAGGTCCAGCAGCATCAGGGCGGCCTTGGTGAGGATGACACCCTGCGTGCGGAAGAATCCGCAGAACGCGGGCAGCAGCTTCAGGTGCAGGTCGCGGGCCGTGGCGATGTCACCGGCCTCGTAGGCGAGGATCATGCGCTTGGTCTCCGGGCCGAACACATGCGTCGGCACCCCGACGACGCCGACCGCCCCGACGGACACCAACGGCAGCGTCAGCTTGTCCTCGCCGGAGTAGTACGCCAGATCGGTCCGCTTGATCACCCAGGCGCTCTCGCCGAGGTCACCCTTCGCGTCCTTCACCGCGACGATCCGCTCGTGCTCGGCGAGGTGGCACATGGTCTCGGTCTCGATCGGCACTCCGGTGCGGCCGGGGATGTCGTAGACCATCACCGGCAGGCCGGAGGAGTCCGCCACGCTGCGGAAGTGATGCAGGATGCCCGCCTGGGGCGGCTTGTTGTAATACGGCGTCACAACGAGAAGGCCGTTGGCACCGGCCTTCTCGGCGGCCCGGGCCAGCTCGATCGTGTGTGCGGTGTCGTTGGTGCCCACCCCCGCGATCACGGTGGCCCGGTCGCCGACGGCCTCGATGACCGCCCGCAGGACCTGGTCCTTCTCCGCGTCGGACGTCGTCGCAGACTCGCCGGTGGTGCCGTTGATCACCAGGCCGTCGTGCTCCTGCTCGTCGACCAGGTGGGTCGCCAATCGTGCGGCACCGTCGACGTCGAGCGAGCCGTCACGCCGGAACGGCGTGACCATCGCGCTGAGCAGTCGGCCGAAGGGCCGGCCTGAGACGGAACCGGTGCGTGTCATACGCACAACCTAGCGGACGCCTTCCTTGCGCTCTTCTCAAGATTCCCAGCTGTACTTGCCGGTGGCGACTTCGGTGCCGTCCGGCAGCGCGCTGATGATGAAGTCACCGAACACGCTGGGCGCGATGCGCTGGAGTTCGCGCAGGCAGGCGACGGCGACCTCGCGGATCTCGACGTCGGCCGCCTCGGTGGCGCGCATCGTCACGAAGTGCCGCCAGGCCCGGTAGTTGCCGGTGACGACGATCCGCGTCTCGGCGGCGTTGGGCAGCACCGCCCGGGCGGCCTGCCGGGCCTGCTTGCGCCGCAGGGTGCCGTTGGCCACATCGCTGAACTTGGCCTCGAGCCCCTCCAGGAGCTCGTTGTAGGCCCGCAGGGCCGCCTCATTCGCCTCGACGAAGGTCTTGTGCAGGGCCGGGTCCTCGGCGATCACGGCCGGCTCGATCATCGCGGCGTCGCGGCCCGGCACGTAGCGCTGGGAGAGCTGCGAGTAGGAGAAGTGGCGGTGCCGGATGAGCTCGTGGGTGAACGAGCGCGACACGCCGGTCAGGTAGAACGTGACCGAGCCGTGCTCCAGGACCGACAGGTGGCCGACCTCCAGGATGTGCTGCAGATAACCCGCGTTGGTCGCGGTGGCCGGGTTGGGCTTGCTCCACGACTGGTAGCAGGCGCGGCCGGCGAACTCGGCGAGCGCCTCACCGCCCTCCGCGTCGGTCTCCCACGGCACGTCGGCAGGGGGCTCGAAGTGGGTCCACGCGATCGCTTTGACGGAGAGCATGCCCAGACCCTAGACGAAGAACCAGGTGAAGGGCGCCCATGGGAGGTTGCGCAACACCGAGAATGCGAGCCACGCCACGAGGAAGCCGACCAGCGCCCTGTTGGAGATCCGCAGCACCGGCAGCTTGAACGGCAGGTTGAGCTTGTTGACCGTCCAGCTCACGTAGAGATACGCGAGGAAGGGCGCCGCGAACAGCAGCGGCGCATGGTGGTGCGCGGCGGCCGGGATGTCACCGTGCAGCATGTACCACGCGGCGCGCGTGCCGCCGCAGCCCGGGCAGTCGAAGCCCGTCAGCAGCTTGACGATGCACGTCGGCGGGTCGGTGGCGCCCGCCCGCGTGGGGTTCATGAGCAGCGTGTATGCCACACCACCGCCGATCAGCGCGCCCACCCCGGCCGGTCCGGACCATGCCGGCAGCCGGTCGATGAGCCGCTGGAACCGCCCCTTGGGCGGCGGCTGATAGGCGTAGTGGTAGACGGGCGGCGGCGGGGCCGTCTCGTCGGCCACGGGCGCCGCCGGCTGGGCGACCGTGAGGGCAGCCGGCAGGGATGACGTCACGCTCATCACGCTACACCTCCGGCGCTCGCCAGCGCCTTGGCGAGCTGGTCGGCGAAGTCGCCCCGGTGGGGTGCCTCGACCGCCGACAGGCCGAGCCAGCCCGCGAACCGGTGCAGCTCGGCGGCGAGCGCCTCGGCGACCGCACCGGGCCCCGGCGCGGCGCGCCCTGCCGGCGGCTCGACCCACGCGGCCGGCACCTGGAGCACGCCGGCCTTCCGGTCGGCCTTGAGGTCCACCCGCGCCACCAGCCGGTCACCGAGCAGGAACGGAAGCACGTAATACCCATACAAGCGCTGGGGCGGCGGCACGTAGATCTCGATGCGGTAGTTGAAGCCGAACAGCCGCTGCACCCGGGCCCGCTCCCACATCAACGGGTCGAACGGGCTGACAAGCGTCGCCGCGCTCACCCGCCGCGGCACCCGCGCCTCGGCGTGGAGGTAACCCTGCGGGATCCAGCCCTCGACCCGGACCGGCACCAGCTCTCCCGCCTCGACCAGCTCCGCGATGGCCGTGCGGGCGCCGTCGAGCGGAAGCCGGAAGTAGTCACGCAGCTCGGCCTCGGCGGCGACGCCCAACGCGCGGGCCGCCACCCGGACCAGCTCGCGGAAGGCGTCGGCCGGCTCCGGCGTCGGGGCCGCGAGCACCTCGGACGGGAAGATCCGCTCGGGAACGTCGTAGACCCGGGCGAACGACGAGTTGCGCCGGGCCACACTGACCTCACCCGAGTAGAACAGCCACTCGATCGCGGTCTTGGTGTCCGACCAGTTCCAGCCCCAGTGGTCCTTGCGGCGCGGCTGGACCAGATCCCCCTCGACCTCACCGGCGGTCATCGGCCCCTTGGCCCGGATCTCGTCGAGCACCCACCGCACGAGGTCGGGCTGCTCGCGGGAGATGCGGACCATCCGTCCCCAGGCCGCACCGGACCGCATGCGCCAGCGCAGCGCCGGGTGGAGGTGCACCGGGACCAGGGACGCCTCGTGCGCCCAGTATTCGAACAGCTCCCGCGGTCGCCGATAGGCCATCCGGTCGAGCAGGTCGGTGGCATAGGGGCCCAGGCGGCTGTAGGCCGGCAGATAGTGGGCGCGCTGGACCACGTTGACCGAGTCGATCTGCAGCAGGCCGGTGCGGGCCAGCACGCGCCGCACGTGGCGGCGCTCCGGCACCCCTGCGGGGACGCGGTCGGTGAAGCCTTGCGCGGCGAGGGCGACCCGCCGGGCCTGGGTGAGCGACAGTGTCTCGGTCATCGTCTCGGTCATCGACAGGGAGGCTAGCCCGGGGGTACGACAAAAACGGGACAGCGGCCCCGCAGGGCCGCTGTCCGGTGTGTCAACAGGCACTAAGCGCCGACGAGTGGGCGCGACGGTTCTATGCCGTCTCCGGGTTTGCCCCTGACGGCGGCTCCGGCATCCTTCGCGTCGAACGCGGCACGGACCCGCCGATCGATCTCGAGGAGGTCCGGCACGTCCTCGACGGCCGGGCCGGTGGAGTGGCCGGGGTCCGCTGAACGGGCCGGGCCGGTGCTCGCGTCGGCGGGCTCCCGGATCGGCAGGCCGATCAGCAGGCCGATCATCAGCAGAATGTACGCATTACTACCGATGAGGCCGAGCCCGTCGAACTTCGCGTGGAACGCCCACGGCGTGCGGCTGCACAGCAGCAGGTATGCGAAGCCGCCGATGATCGCGAGGTTGCGGCGGCGTCGCGGGTCGATCGACTTGTCGGTCGCGTAGTCGAAGAGGATCGCCAGCGAGGGCAGCACCCAGACCAGGTGGTGGATCCAGCTGATCGGGCTCACCATGCAGCCCACCAGACCGGTCAGCGCCAGGCCGGCGAGCTCGTCCCGAGCCTTGATCGCACGGCGCACCCGCCACGCCCACACCGCGAGCGTGATGAGGACGAGCAGCAGCCACAGCGGCTTCATCGGGTCGGGGTTGAACAGCCGGGACACCAGGCCGCTGAGCGCCTGGTTGGACACGAAGCTCGACGAGCCGACGCGGTCGGTGTTCCACATCGCGTCGGTCCAGAACACCCGCGAGGCGTCGGGGGCGAACGTCGCGGCGGCCCAGGTGGCCGTCGCGGCGGTCGCGGCCGAGACCGCGGCGGCGCGCCAGCGACGGGTGACCAGCAGGTAGACGATGAAGACGCCGGGGGTGAGCTTGATGGCGGTCGCCAGGCCGATGCCGATGCCGCCCAGGCGGCTGCCGCCGCGGACCAGCAGGAGCACGTCGCCGACGACCAGGAAGAGCAGCAGGATGTTGACCTGGCCGAAGTTGACGGTCTCGCGGACCGGCTCGAACGCGGCGACGAGGCCGAAGGCAAGCGCCATCGCGAACCAGAACTGCCAGCCCTGGCGCTTGATGACCGGGCCGACCAGCCAGGTGAGGATCACCAGCAGGGCGAGCACGTTCATCGTGACGCTGATGGCGATGGCGGTGTGCCAGCCGATGTAGGCCATCGGCGTCATAAGCGCCGCGGCGAACGGCGGATACGTGAAGCCATACGGCGTGCCGGGAACCAGGTAGTCGTAGATGTCGCCACCGCGGTTGACCCAGTAGTCCATCGCGCCGTAATAGACCTTGAGGTCGAAATACCCGTTTCTCGCGGCTGCCACCGACAGGAAGGCCCAGACCACGGCCCAGAAGGCCGCGACGATGAGCACCTTCTTGACGGCGGGCCGGAGCTTGGGCCGGACGGCCGTCAACACGGCGACTCGTCCTCGCTCCGCCACTTGTGCTGCCCTCCACTCACTCGCTGGCTAACCTGCTGTCTCAACGGTGGCCCGGGTTCAACTGTGACGTCCCGGCGCTACCCCGCCACGTGGCCCTTCACACAAAATCCGTAGGCTGCTGACACATGACGCTCGGGTTCGTCCGACCGGCGCGGCTCGACGACGTCGTCGAGATCACGCGCATCCAACTCACGACCTGGCGGGTCGCCTATCGACGACTGCTGCCCAAACACATCCTCGACCAACTGGACGAGGACTGGATTACCCGAAGGTGGCGGGAGGCAATCGCCGAACCACCGTCACCGCAACACCGGGTCCTGGTCGCGATCGAACAACGCGAGTCGCCCGACGCCGGACCTGGGTCATCATATGTCGTCGGTTTCGTGGCGTCAGGTCCGGCAGATGACACCGCACTCGCGCCAGATGAAGATCACAGGGCCCTTGACAAGGCGTTGGAGGACACGGCGGCGATCACTGACCTGCTGATCGAGCCGCGGTGGGGCCGGCGCGGACACGGCAGTCGATTGTTGGCGGCTAGTGTCGATTTATGGCGTACTGACGGGTTTACGACAGCTCTCGCGTGGACGTTCGCTGACGATACTGTTACACGTCGATTTCTTGAGGGTGCCGGATGGGCCCCGGACGGAGTCAGCCGGTCACTCGACGTTGATGATCTGCTCGTTCCGCAGATCCGTTGGCACGTCGCCCTGGACCCCCTGGAACCCCCTGCCGTTACCGGGGTGTGACCCTGTTGCGTCCCAATCGGGTCCTTCGGATCCCAGAATTTGGACGCCATCAATCGGACATAACGTCGTCACACAGCGTGTCCGTCACAGGATGACCCGCTCCCTCACATACCGGCTCGACCGCCGAGGCTTGAGGGGCATCGACGGTGCTCTAGGCGACCACGGAGCACGGGCCACGGGGTGGCCCGCCGAATCCGGCCGCAAGGGGCAGCCGCCACACCGATGCGCAGAGGCTGGAGCCGCCGGGAGACCAGGCGCCGCCGAGGCGAAGCCACCCGAAACCGGGCACCGCCGGGGCGGCGCCCGAAGCCGGGCGGTGCCCGGGTGAAGCCGCCCGAAAACCAGGCACCACCGGGACGGGCCGCCCGAAGCCGGGCGGTGGCCCGGTGAAGCCGCCCGAAAACCAGGCACCACCGGGACGGGCCGCCCGAAGCCGGGCGGTGGCCCGGTGAAGCCGCTCGGAAGCCGGACCACCGCGCCGCGCTCGGGACAGCCACTCGTCGAGGGCGAGCCACCACCGCGCGACACCCATCACAGATCAAGGGAAACTTCCGGTTGCCCTGGAGCCTGTCGCGCAATTCGGATCCCTCGCGCGTCAACCCCGACAACCGCGCCGATCTTGGAGTTGTGGTCCTTGACAAATCCGGACAAATTCGGAGGTTCATGGCGCCGCAACTCCAAGGTCGGCGCGTAGTTGGGCCGCCAACGCTGTCCCAGCGAATTACGCAACAGGCTCCCTGGCGACCGGAAGTTTCCCTCGATCATGAGCTGCAGCCGGCCGCAACCCGGAATGCCGACAAGGCGGAACCGACCGACGTCCGCGGAGAACTCCGAAGCGAGCAAAGGCCTGCGAAGAACTCCGGAGCGATCAAAGACCCGCGAAAGCACCGAAGCCAGCACGAACCCACGAAGAGCACCACAATCAGCGCGAGCCTGCGAAGAGCACCACAACCAGCGCGAACCCGCGAAGAGCACCAAAGCCGGCACGAACCCGCGAAGAGCGCCAGATCAAGCAAGGACCCACGGAGGACCCGAGGGTGAGCAAGGGCCCGCCTGAACCGCAGGCGGGCCCTGACGAAAGCGGACTCAGCCGAGCAGCGGGCCCAGGCCGACCGTCAGGCCGGGGCGCTTCACGACCTCACGGATCGCCAGAAGCACGCCCGGCATGAAGGACTTGCGGTCGTAGGAGTCGTGGCGGATGGTCAGCGTCTCGCCGACCGCGCCGAAGAGGACCTCCTGGTGGGCGACCAGCCCGGAGGCGCGCAGTGAGTGGACCTTGACGCCGTCGACGTCGCTGCCGCGGGCACCCGCCATCTCGTCCTTCGTCGCGTCGGGGACCGGGCCCAGGCCGGCGGCCGCGCGGGCCTCCGCGATCAGCTGGGCCGTGCGCATGGCCGTGCCGCTCGGCGCGTCGATCTTCTGCGGGTGATGCATCTCGACGATCTCGACCGACTCGAAGAAGCGGGCCGCTCGCGCGGCGAACTCCATCATCAGCACCGCACCGATGGCGAAGTTGGGCACGACGATGACCCCCAGATCGGGCTTGTGGCTCAGCCAGCTCCGCACCCGGTCGAGCCGCGCGGCGGTGAAGCCCGAGGTGCCGACGACCGTGTTGATGTTCTGGTCGATGCACCAGTGCAGGTTGTCCATCACCGCGTCGGGGGTGGTGAAGTCGACGACCACGTCGGCACCGGCGTCCGACACGTTGAACAGCCAGTCGCCGTCGTCGACCATCGCGACCAGTTCCAGGTCGTCGCTGGCATTGACGGCACGGCACGCCTCGGTGCCCATACGGCCGCGTGCGCCCAGCACGCCGACCCGGATCGGCTCAACCTCATCGCTCACGCGGCACAACCTATCCCAAGCCCTCGACCGTGCGCCGAGGTAGGCGCTAGTCGAGTGCGCCGACGAAGTCCTGGTCGTCGAACTCGCCGATCACGGCCAGCGACATGGGTCGCGCCAGCAGGTCCGCTGCCGCCTGCCGGACCATCTCCGGGGTGACCTCGTCGACCCGGCGCAGGATCTCGTCGACCGACAGCAGCTCGTCGTACAGCAGCTCACCCTTGCCCAGGCGGCTCATCCGCGAGCCGGTGTCCTCGAGACCGAGGACCACGGCGCCCTTGAGCATGCCCTTGCCGCGCTCGACCTCGGCGTCGGTGACGCCGTCGGCGGCGACGCGGGCGAGCTCGTCCCGGGTGATGTCGAGGACCTCCTCGACCTTGCCCGGCGCGCAACCGGCGTAGACGCCGAAAAGGCCGGTGTCGCTGTACTGCGAGGTGAAGGAGTAGACCGAGTAGGCGAGGCCGCGCTGCTCGCGGATCTGCTGGAACAGCCGGCTGGACATGCCGCCGCCGAGCACGTTGTTGAGCGCGCCGACGGCCCAGCGGTTGTCGTGCTGGCGCGGATAGCCCAAGCAGCCGAGCACGAGGTGCGCCTGCTCGGTGTCTTTGCTGCGCACCACGATCTGGCCGGAGCGGGACGGCACCCGTGTCGTGCGGGAGCGGCGCGCCATCGGCTCCGCCGTGTCGGACAGCCCGGCCCGGTCGAAGGCGGCACGCACCTCCCTGACGACCTTGGCATGGTCGAGGTTGCCGGCCGCGGCCACGACCATCGTCGAGGGCAGGTACCGCCGGTGGTAGAAGCCGTCGATCTGCTTGCGGCTCAGGGCGGAGATGCTGGCGACCGTGCCGGAGATCTGCCGGCCGAGCGGGTGGTGGCCGTAGATGGCCTCGGTGAAGACGTCGTGGACCTCGTCACCCGGCTCGTCGTCGTGCATGGCGATCTCTTCGAGGATCACGCCGCGCTCGGTCTCGACGTCGGCCTCGGCCAGCATCGACTCGGTCACCAGGTCGCACACCACGTCGATCGCCAAGGGCAGGTCGGCGTCGAGCACACGCGCGTAGTAGCACGTGTACTCCTTGGCGGTGAACGCGTTGGTCTCGCCGCCGACGGCCTCGATCTGCGCGGAGATGTCCAGCGCCGAGCGCCGTTTGGTGCCCTTGAAGAGCAGGTGCTCCAGGAAGTGCGAGACGCCCGACAGGGCGGGCGTCTCGTCCCGCGAACCGATGCCGACCCAGACGCCGAACGACACACTGCGCATCGCCGGAATGGATTCGGTCAGGATGCGCAGCCCGTTGGGCAGCACGGTACGGCGTACCGTGCCGCCCAAGGGGTCGTCAGCCAACGTCTGGGTCAGCGCCCGGCTCGCCATGGGTCAGCTGTGCCGGTTCCGCCGACGACGGAACTCGCCGCCGCCTTCGCCGCCCTCTTCCGGCGACGACCCTTCCTCCGACGAGGAGGGCGCCGAGGAGGACTGACGCGGCCCGCGGTCGCCCCGGTCACGGCCGCGCGGACCGCGATCGCCCCGGTCACGGGCCGGCGGGCGCTCGCCGCCCTCGGACGGCGCGGGCGTGGCCGGCGCCTCGCCCTCGGCGAGCACCTTGTCCAGGTAGATCTTGCCGCGGTTGTCGATGTCCGCGATCTGGACCTCGACCTTGTCGCCGACGTTGAGGAAGTCCTCGACCTTCTCGACGCGCTTGCCGTTGCCCACCTTGGAGATGTGCAGCAGGCCGTCGCGGCCCGGCAGCAGCGAGATGAACGCGCCGAACGCGGCCGTCTTCACCACAGTGCCGAGGAACTTGTCGCCGACCTTCGGCATCGTCGGGTTGGCGATCGCGTTGATCCGCTCCACGGCGGCCTCGGCCGACGGGCCGTCGGTCGCGCCGACGTAGATCGTGCCGTCGTCCTCGATGCTGATCTCGGCACCGGTCTCGTCCTGGATCGCGTTGATGGTCTGGCCCTTGGGGCCGATGACCATGCCGATCTTGTCGACCGGGATGCGGACCGTGGTGACACGCGGTGCGTACTGGCTCATGCCGGCCGGCGACTCGATCGCCTCGGCCATCACGTCGAGGATGACGTGGCGCGCGTCGTGGGCCTGCTGCAGGGCGCCGGCCAGCACGTCCGACGGGATGCCGTCGAGCTTGGTGTCCAGCTGCAGCGCGGTCACGAAGTCCCGCGTGCCGGCGACCTTGAAGTCCATGTCGCCGAACGCGTCCTCCGCGCCCAGGATGTCGGTCAGCGTCACGTACTGCGTCTTGCCTTCGACCTCGTCCGAGATCAGGCCCATCGCGATGCCGGCGACCGGCGCCTTGAGCGGCACACCGGCGGACAGCAGCGCCATGGACGAGGCGCAGACCGAGCCCATGCTGGTCGAGCCGTTGGAGCCGAGGGCCTCGGACACCTGACGGATCGCGTAGGGGAACTCCTCACGCGCCGGCAGCACCGGGATCAGGGCCCGCTCGGCGAGCGCGCCGTGGCCGATCTCGCGCCGCTTCGGCGCGCCGACCCGGCCGGTCTCACCGGTCGAATACGGCGGGAAGTTGTAGTTGTGCATGTAGCGCTTGGACTTCTCCGGCGCCAGCGTGTCGAGCGTCTGCTCCATGCGCAGCATGTTCAGGGTGGTGACGCCGAGGATCTGCGTCTCGCCCCGCTCGAACAGCGCCGAGCCGTGCACGCGCGGCAGCACCTGCACCTCGGCGGTCAGCGGCCGGATGTCGCGCGGGCCGCGGCCGTCGATGCGGACCTGGTCGCGCAGGACGCGGGCCCGGACCTCGTTCTTGGTCAGCGACCGCAGGGCGGCGCCGATCTCCTTCTCGCGCCCCTCGAAGTCGGCGGCGAGCCGCTGGAAGGCGGCCTCCTTGATCCGGTCGAGGGCCTCCTCGCGCTCCGCCTTCGCGGCGATCCGCAGGGCCTCGGCGACCTCGTCCTTCACCACGGCGGTGACGGCCTCGTAGGCGTCGGGCTGGTAGTCGAGGAAGATCGGGAACTCCTGCACCGGCTTGGCGGCGACGGCCGCCAGCTCGGACTGGGCCCGGCACAGCTCGCGGATGGCGGGCTTGGACGCCTCCAGACCGCTGGCGACGACCTCCTCGGTCGGCGCCGTGGCACCGGCGGCGACGAGGCCCACGGTGTGCTCCGTGGCCTCGGCCTCCACCATCATGATCGCGACGTCGCCGTCGGGCAGGACCCGGCCGGCGACGACCATGTCGAAGGTGGCGCGGCCGAGCTCCTCGACCGTCGGGAACGCCACCCACTGCCCGTCGACGTGGGCCATGCGGGTCGCGCCGATCGGGCCGGAGAACGGCAGGCCGGACAGCTTGGTCGACATCGACGCGGCGTTGATCGCGACGACGTCATACGGGTGGGACGGGTCCAGCGCGAGCACCGTCTCGACGACCTGCACCTCGTTGCGCAGGCCCTTGACGAAGCTCGGCCGGAGCGGCCGGTCGATGAGACGGCAGGTGAGGATCGCGTCCTCACTGGGCCGGCCCTCACGGCGGAAGAACGAGCCGGGGATGCGCCCGGCCGCATACATGCGCTCTTCGACGTCGACCGTCAGCGGGAAGAAGTCGAACTGGTCCTTCGGCTGCTTGCCTGCCGTGGTGGCCGACAGCACGACGGTCTCACCGAGCTGGGCGAGGGCCGAGCCCGCCGCCTGGCGCGCCAGGCGGCCCGTGGAGAAGGTGATCTCCCGGGTGCCGAACGGGCCGTTGTCGATGGTCGCGGTGCTGGAGTGAGTACCGAGATTGCTTTGCTCGGTCATGTTGTTCCAATGCTCCTTCAGGTCGTGGTTCGCCCTGGCGGAGCTGTCTGCGGCCGGTCTTCGATCGAAGCTCACGGGTCGCTATCCCGGAAGCCACTACCGGAGACCGGTGCGCCGACTCGCTCGGCGGGCTCTCCATTTCAGTGTGTCATTACCGGACGGGGGAGTGGCGAATGTCGCCACTCCCCCGTTCGATGCGTAGCTATCGGCGCAGGCCGAGTCGCTCGATCAGCGACCGGTAGCGGTTGATGTCGCTGCGCTGCAGGTAGTTGAGCAGGCGGCGGCGGCGGCCGACCAGCAGCAGCAGGCCGCGCCGGCTGTGGTGGTCGTGCTTGTGCTGCTTGAGATGTTCGGTCAGATCCGCGATCCGCTTCGTCAGCATCGCGACCTGGACCTCGGGCGAACCGGTGTCACTCTCGGTCGTCGCGTACTTCGTGATGATCTCGGTCTTCTGCGCAGAATCGAGCGCCATGTTCTCCCTTAATGCTGGGTCTGCGGAAACGATGCAAGGTCGAGACACCCACGGCGTCGTGCAGGCAGCCTGACCCCCGCCGGTCACCCGGCGTCAATCCAAGGCTAACAGACCTATCTGCCGAGCACCTGTCTGGTCTGCGCGACATCCTCGTCGATCTGTGCGATCAGGGGCTCCACACCGGTGTATGTGCGCTGCTCACGCAGCCGGTCCACGAAGTCGAGACTCACCCGTTCGCCGTACAGGTCGCCCGCGAAGTCCAGCACGAACGCCTCGACCCGGCGCTCCTTGCCGGCGAACGTCGGATTGGTGCCGATCGACACGGCCGACGGCAGCGCCACCCCGTCCCGGTCACGGATCAGCCACGCTGCGTAGATGCCGTCGGCGGGCACCGCGGCGTTGGGCGGGGTGAGCAGGTTGGCGGTCGGGAAGCCCAGCTCGCGACCGCGCTGATCGCCACGGATCACCACGCCCTCCAGCCGGTGCGGCCGACCCAGCGCGCGGGCCGCCGCCACGACGTCACCCGCGTCGACGCAGGAGCGGATGTACGTCGAGGAGAACACCGTGCCCTCTTCCGCGATGAGTTGCGCTCCCTCGACACCGAAGCCGAAGGTCCGCCCGAGCCTGCGCAGCAACTCGACGTCTCCGGCCGCCTTGTGGCCGAACCGGAAGTTCTCCCCCACCACGATCAGCGCCGTGTGGAGGTGCTCCACCAGTGCGTCGTGGACGAACGCCTCGGGCGACAGCCGCGAGTACTCCACCGTGAAGGGGATCACGCACAGCACGTCGACGCCGAGCGCCTCGATCAGCTCGGCCTTGCGCGAGGGCTCCGTGAGGACCGCCGGGTGCGAACCCGGGCGGACCACCTCCGACGGGTGCGGGTCGAACGTCAGCACGACCGACTGCACGCCCAACTCCCCGGCGCGCTTCACCGCGTGCCCGATGATCTGCTGATGTCCCCGGTGGACGCCGTCGAAGACACCGATCGTCGCGACCGCCCGTCCCCATCCGCCTGGCGCCGCCTGTGTTCCCCGCCACCGCTGCATGCCATCGAGCCTAGCGCCGGGGCAGGATGCCGATATGGCGGACGTCTCTGCGGTGTTGTTCGACATGGACGGGACGCTGGTCGACTCCGACGCCGTCGTGTCCCGGGCCTGGCTGCGCTGGTGCCGGCTGCGCGGGCTGGACCACGCCGCGGTCATGCGTGTCACGCCCGGCCGGCCGGCCCGCGAGACCATCCCCGAGCTCGCCCCGTGGCTCAGCGCCGAGGAGCAGGCCGCCGACGCGGCCGCCCTCCTCGACTTCGAGCGCGCCGACGTCGAGGGCGTCGTGGCGGCCCACGGCGCGCAAGCGCTGCTGGCCGCGCTCGACGGGTGGGGTGTCCCCTGGGCCGTCGTCACGTCGGCGGACCGGCCGCTCGCGCTGACCCGGCTGGCGGCGGCCGGGATCGCCGCGCCCGCCGTGCTGGTGACGATCTCGGAGATCGAGCGTGCCAAGCCGCACCCGGAGGGCTACCTGACCGCGGCGGCCCTGCTGGGCGTCGACGCGCGGAAGACGCTCGTCGTCGAGGACGCTCCGGCGGGTGTACTGGCGGGCAAGGCGGCCGGCAGCCTGGTCGCGGGCCTGCGGGCGGTGCCGGGCGCCGACTTCAACGTCGCGCACCTGGCCGACCTCCACGCCCGCGCGAGCCGGACCGGCACCGGCCTGCGCCTGCACACGGCCGCCTCTTAGGGCACCAGCACGATCTCCGGCCGCGCCTTGCCACCGCGCTCGCTCACGATGGCGAGCACCGTGCCGTCCGGGGCGAACACCGCATACGGCCCCTCGATGCCGGCCGGGGTCAGCGGGCCGCCGTGGGACAGGGTCTTCGCCTCGTCCGGGGTCGCGTCCCGCCGGGCGAAGCAGCGGTCGGCCGCCGCCGGCAGCGGCAGCGTCACCGGGTCGGCCAGCTCGGCCAGCTCGTCGAGCGTCGCCGCCTCGGCGAGGGTGAACGCGCCGACCGCGGTCCGCCGCAGGGCGGTCAGGTGGCCACCGACGCCCAGCGAGGTACCGAGGTCGCGGGCCAGCGCCCGGATGTACGTGCCCGACGAGCAGGCCACGTCGACGTCGACGTCGACCACCTCGCCCTCGCGGCGGATGCCCAGCACGTCGAGGCGGGACACGGTGACCGGGCGCGCCTCGAGCGCGACCTCCTCACCGGTGCGCACCCGGTGATACGACCGCACGCCGTTGACCTTGATCGCCGAGACCGCGCTCGGCACCTGGAGGATCTCGCCCCGCAGCGGCGCCAGCCCGGCGTGCAGGTCGCCGTCGGTGAGCCCGCTGGCATCCATTGTGGACACAACGTCGCCCTCGGCGTCGTCGGTGACGGTGGCCTGGCCGAGGCGGATCGTCGCGCGGTATTCCTTCGTGCTGCCGATGACGTACGTGAGCAGGCGGGTCGCCTTCTCCACGCCGATGATCAGCACGCCGGTGGCCATCGGGTCGAGTGTGCCTCCGTGCCCGACCCGCCGCGTCCGTGCCAGCCGGCGCATCCGGGACACCACGTCGTGCGAGGTCATCCCGCCCGGCTTGTCCACGACCACGAGCCCGCTCCGCGCCGGTGCCTTCTTCGCCACTGCCTTGTCCACCACAGGCGAAAGCCTAGTGACCGCACCGGACCGGGCGGCTGTGCCCTGGTCGACCGGTCATCCACGGTCCGCCCCGGCCACCGCCCAGGCGTCGCCGGACAGCCGGAGCAGCAGACCGGCCAGCCGGAGCACGATGAACAACGTCAACGCGGCCCAGACGCCGCGGAGGCCGTAATCCAGCAGGTAGGCCAGCCAGATGCCGGGCAGGAAGCCGCCCAGGGCGGAGATCAGCGTGAGATTGCGGAGGTACCGGACGTCGCCCGCGCCGAGGAACACCCCGTCGAGCGCGAAGACCACGCCGGCCGCGGGCATCATGGCGACGAAGAACCACCAGGCGAGCCTCGCCTGGTCGTACACCTCCTCATCGGCACCGAACCACGGGCGGACGGCGAGGAGGGCCGCGGCCACGAGCACCGCGAACCCGATCCCCGAGACCAGTCCGGCGAAGCTGATCCGGCGGGCCAGGTGCTTGGCCTCGGCGACCCGCTCGCCGCCGAGCGCCGCGCCGACCAGGGACTGCGCCGCGATGGCGACGGCGTCGAGCGCCATGGCGGTGAAGAAGAACAGCTGAATGGCGATCTGGTGCGCGGCGAGCGCGGCCTCGCCGAAGCGGGCGACAACCGCCGACGCGGACAGGAAGCAGGCCTGAAACGCGGCGCCGCGCAGCAGCAGGTCACGGCCGAGCACCAGTTGGCGGCCGATGACGGCGGACCGGGGTGCCAGCGGCACCTTCTCGGTGACCAGGGCGCGCACGAACATCAGGCCGACGAGCGTCTGCGCGGTGACGTTGGCGACCGCCGAGCCGACGAGGCCGAGCCCGGCCGGGTACACGAGGATCGGGCAGAGGACCGCGGACAGGGCGTTGGCGCCGAGCACGTAGTAGAGCGGACGGCGGGTGTCCTGGACGCCGCGCATCCAGCCGTTGCCGGCCGTGCCGAGCATCAGCCCGGGCGCGCCGAGTGCCGCGACACGCAGCCAGGTCTCGGCGTTGTCGGCGACCGGGCCCGCACCGCCGGCGAGGGCCCTGGCCAGCGGGCCCGCGATCAGCTCGAGCACGAGCAGGATGGTCACCCCGCCGGCGAGCGCCAGCCAGGAGGCCTGCACACCCTCCTCGACGGCGGCGGTGCGCTGACCGGCGCCGAACCTGCGGGCGGCGCGGCCGGTGGTGCCGTAGGCGAGGACGGTGCCGAGCCAGACGGCGAGCGACATCACCGAGCCGCCGATGGCGAGGGCGGCCAGCTGCGTGCGGCCGAGATGGCCGACCACCGCCGTGTCCACCAGCACGTAGAGCGGCTCGGCGGCGAGCACCACGAGCGCGGGGACGGCGAGGGCGACGACCCTCCTCATCGTGGCGGGGTTGGTCGCGGTCACGGTCACCGCCCCAGAGTAAGGACAGCGGCCCGGTTTGGCTACTTACCAACCCCGGTCGGCACAATCTCCGGGAAGCCCTGACGTCGCGATGGGCGTCCGGGCTTCCCGGAGATTGTGTCGCATACGGCCGGTGTCAGCCCCGGCGATCCATCGACATCTGCACGGCCGCGCGGGCGCGCTCGCGGGTGTCGGGGGTCGACTCCTGGGGTTTCGGCTGCGGTTTGGGCTGCTCAGGCATGATCGTGGTCTCCTTGGTGCGCTGCGTGCGGGGCGCGGAGCCTCGCGGCACAGAGTTGACGGGCCGTGTGTCGACGGATGCGCCGGGGTCACCGGCACCCACGCGAACGCACGCGAAGGAGACCGACGCGGGTGGTGTCGGCCTGACATGTGATGTGGTGCGCACGTGGTCCTCGCTTCCGGCGGCTGCTGCATGGGCCGTTCACCCCGCCACCGGGATCCGCTGTCAGAAGCGGTCGCCCCGGGGCGGGCAGCGAAGAATTCGTACGTTGCGCATAGCGACTAAGTTATCGTTCAGGTCCACGATGTGCGACGCTATCCCGCTATTTGGAACATCAAATCCCGAGGTCAACACGGAAGTGGCACCCGGCCACGCCCTCCGCGCGGCGCTCCGCTCCGGCACGGAGCAGCCAACCCCAGCGGGCTGTTCAGCGCGCCAGGAAGTGCCAGCCGAGCCACCACCAGAAGCCGAACATCGCGATCCGGCCCACCGGCAGCGGGCCGACCCGGTATCGCATGACGACCCCGCACACCTCGCCGAGCGTCGGCACCTTCGACCCCTCGCGGCGGGCGAAGAACTCCACCACGCCGAACAGCCCCAGCGCGACCGCGAACGCCGCGGCGATGAGCACCTGTCCCGCGGTCATCGGCGGACCATCGCCCAGAAGGCCCACAGCCAGCCGAAGTATGCGGCGGCACGGGCGAAATAGTGCTCCAGCACGGGATCAGCGAGTCTGGAGAGCGTGGGATAGGCCTGGGAACCGATCAGGAACGTGACGCCTTCGACGACCGCGAAGAGCAGCAGTGGCACCAGCCACCAGGCCGCCGAACGGGGAAGCCGGACCGGCGTCGGGCGTCTCGGCACGGCCGTCGACATGCCGAGCCAGAACAGCGCACCGCCGGCGCCCAGCACGAGCAGGTTGGCGCGGAGCGAGAAGGACGGCAACGCCCCACCCACCAGTGAGATCAGGGCGAACACGGGTGTGAGCACAACCGGGCGGGCCCAGGCCCGGTCGACCTCCGCTACCAGCTCGGGTCGGTCCATTTATCGATTGTCGCCGCACCAACTGCCGCCCGGCCAGCGGTAATCGCCCGGATATTGGCCCGGAGTTCACCCTGACGCCCGCAGGCGGTCGCGGATCGACGCGATGATGCCGGCGACGCTGCCGCGGGCGCCGAACCCCGCCGCGAACCGGTGCCCTCCCCCGCCGAGGTCGACGGCCACGCGACTCACGTCCACGCCGCCCTTGCTGCGCAGGGAGACCAACCACTCGTCCGGCCGCACCGGCTTGACCACACACGCGACGTCGGCCTCTTCCACGCACCGCACGGCGTCGATCAGCGCCTCGACCGCCGCGGGTGGTTGACCGTGCTCGGCGAGGTCGTCGAGCGTCACATACGTCCAGGCGAGCCCGAGCCCATCGGCACAGTCCTGCTCGAGCACCGTGCGCGCCTGCGCGACACCGAACAGCCGCACGGCGCCCAGCGGTCGCGTGTCGAACAGCCGCCGCGACACGTCCCCCACGGCGATCCCGGTCGCGATGAGCCGCGCCGCGAACTCGTGCACGGCGGGCGTGGTCGAGGCGAACTTGAACGACCCGGTGTCGGTGGCCAGGGCGACATAGAGGCATTCGGCGACCTGCGCATCGAGTGGTGCGGCCAGCCGGCGCAACAACCCCTCGGCCAGCATCGACGTGGCGGCGGCGCCGGGATCGACCAGGTTGATGCCGCCGAAGCCGGGGTTGGACGCATGGTGGTCGACCACGATCCCGACCGGCGTCGTGCGCAACCGCTCGGCGAGCTCTCCGAGCCGCTCGATGCTCGCCACGTCGAAGACGATCATCGCGTCGGGCGCCGGGTCGGCCGCTCCGGCCGGCACCAGCAGCTCGACTCCGGGCAACCGGTCGAACGGCGGCGGCAGCTCCAGCGGACCGGGGAACGTCGCCTCCAGCCGCGAGATGCCGAGCTCGCCGGCGATGTGCCGCAGCCCGAGCCCGACACCGAGCATGCTGCCGAGCGCGTCCCCGTCGGGGTTGACGTGGCAGGCCAGCAGGACACTGGCACCCGTCGGGAGGCTCCGCAGCGCCCGCACCGCGGCGTCCCACTCCTCACGTGCGGGCCGTTCCCGCGTGGGTGCACCAGCCGCTGCCGTCCCACCGGGCGCGACCTCGACCGACACGGCTTCGACACCCACCCGGACCATCCCGAGGGCCCCGTCGCCCGTGTCGGAGGGTCCGTCACCCGGCCCCACGCGGCCACCGTCACCCGTGACGGCTTTCACCGTGCCGGATTTCACAACGCCGGATTTCATCGCGCCGGCCGGCACTTCGGCCACCTCGACCGGGGACAGGCCGGTGCCCGCGCCCGGCGAGGTGCCGGGCGCGAGCCCGGTCACCGCCGGTCCTGGCCGACGACCACCTCGCCGTCGACGCCGTCGGCCTCCAGGTCGTCCTGGTCGTCCTCCAGCTTGTACGGCTGGGGGTCACCCGCGTATCGGGCGCCCGCGGCGAGCCGCTGCACCTCCGCGTCGGCACTGCGGGCGCTGGCCAGCAGCTCGTCGATGTGCTTGGCGTGGTCGGACACGTCGTCGTGCACGAACGTCAGACTGGGCGAGTGCCGCAGCCCGAGCGCCTTCCCCACGGTCGAGCGCAGCAGGCCCTTGGCACTCTCCAGAGCGGCCGCGGTGCCGGCCTGTGCTGCCGCGTCACCGAGCACCGTGTAGAACACCGTCGCTTCACGCAGATCAGCCGTGATCCGCGCGTCGGTGATCGTGATCATGCCCAGCCGGGGGTCCTTGATCTGCGTCCGCACCACCGATGCGACAAGTTCCCGCACACGCTCCGCGTGCCGCCGCACCTTCGCCGGATCCGTCATCTCGAACACCTCCGCAGCCAAACGATCCGCCGGTCGGTCGCGACCGCCCCCGGATCTGAAGATCTGACCAACGCTCTGACAGTACCCGCGACCCACCCACAGGGCCGCGTTCGGAGCGCAGGATTACTCGTCGTCGTCACCGTGCAGCCGACGGCGCACGGAGAGCAACTCCACCTCGGGCCGGCCCGCGACCGCCCGCTCGCAACTGTCCAGCACCTCACGCACGTGCCCGGCCTCGGCCGCGACGACGGCGACCCCGATCTCGGCCCGTCCGTGCAGGTCAAGGGCCCCCACCTCGGCGACGGACACCTCGAACTTGCGCAGGTAGGCCACCAGGGGCCGCACATACGACCGCTTGGCCTTCAGGGAGCGGGAGTCACCGGGAAGGAGAAGGTCAAAGATCGCGGTTCCGGTATACACGGCGCAGCATCTTATCCGGCGCACGGATGAACCGCCTCCATGTATTCCGCGCGAAGGGCCGCGAGCGGGCTCAGGAGACCAGCAGCGGAGGCCGAGCCACCAGAACAGGCTCCGGCTCCTCCGGCAGCGGGGCGGCGCCCGCCGCGGGCAACGGACCGCGGCGCCGCGGGTGGCCTGCGCCGGCGCTACCGCCACGGCCGGGGTAGACGTAAAGCGTCGTCGGGTCGACCGCGTCCAGCGCCGCCACGACCGCGGGCAGATGCCGGAAGCGCTGCCAGTCGTCCTCCTCGGCGAAGCCGATCTCGAGCACGACGCCGAACGACTCGAACCGCCACGCCCAGTCGCGGGCGCCGTGCGTGACGGCGGCCTCGGTGAGCGCGGCCGCGTAGGCGTCACGCCATTGACGCGCCGGGTATGTCCCGTCGCACACCTCGATCGACCACCACGAAAGACTCATGACCCGGCCGACGTTACGCCTGTCACATCGCCGAGTCGACCGTCCCGGCGTGCCAAAGGCCGCGCATGCGAAAGGGGCCGCGGGATGACCCGCGGCCCCTCCGAGCACCTCGAGGTGATCAGCTACGCGCCTTCTCGCGCAGCTCCCACGTCTCGATGACGTCGCCGACCTGAATGTCGTTGTAGTTGCCGAGCGTGATACCGCACTCGAACCCTTCGCGGACCTCGGTCGCGTCGTCCTTGAACCGCCGCAGACCGGCGATCGACAGGTTGTCCGACACGACGGCGCCGTCGCGCATGAGGCGCGCCTTGCTGTTGCGCCGGATGAGACCGGTGCGGACGATGCAGCCGGCGATGTTGCCGAAGCGCGACGAGCGGAAGACCTCGCGGATCTCCGCCGAGCCGAGCTCGACCTCCTCGTAGATCGGCTTGAGCATGCCCTTGAGCGCGGTCTCGATCTCCTCGATGGCCTGGTAGATGACGGTGTAGTACCGGATCTCCACGCCCTCGCGGTCGGCCTGCTCCCGGGTGCGACCCTCGGCCCGCACGTTGAACCCGATGATGATCGCGTCCGACGCGCTGGCCAGGTTGACGTCGTCCTGGGTGACGGCACCGACACCCCGGTGGATGATGCGCAGCTGGACCTCGTCCGACACCACGATCTTGACCAGGGCGTCCTCGAGCGCCTCGACCGAACCCGAACCGTCACCCTTGAGGATCAGGTTGAGCGTGGTCTTCTCGCCCTCCTTGAGCTGCTCGAAGAGCGTCTCGAGGGTGACCCGGCCGGTGCGCGAGGCCATCTCGGCCGCGCGGCGGCGGGCCTGCCGCTGCTCGGCGATCTGCCGTGCGGTGCGGTCGTCGTCGGCGGCGAGGAACGTGTCGCCGGCGCCGGGCACCGAGGTCAGACCGAGCACCAGGACCGGACGGGCCGGACCGGCGTGCGGGACGGGCTTGCCGTTCTCGTCGAGCATCGCGCGGACGCGACCATACGCCCGGCCGGCGACGATCGAGTCACCGACGTTGAGCGTGCCCTTCTCGACGAGCACCGTCGCGACCGGACCACGACCGCGGTCGAGGTGCGACTCGATCGCGATGCCCTGGGCCGGGCCGTCGATGGGCGCCCGCAGGTCGAGGGCGGCGTCCGCGGTCAGCAGCACCGCCTCGAGAAGCCCCTCGATGTTGATACGGCTCTTCGCGGAGATGTCGACGAACATGGTCTCGCCGCCGTACTCCTCGGCGACCAGCCCATACTGCGTCAATTCCTGGCGCACCTTGCCCGGGTTGGCCTCGGGCTTGTCGATCTTGTTGACCGCGACCACGATCGGCACCTCGGCCGCCTGGGCGTGGTTCAACGCCTCGATCGTCTGGGGCATGACGCCGTCGTCGGCCGCGACCACCAGGACCACGATGTCCGTGGCCTGCGCACCACGAGCACGCATGGCGGTGAACGCCTCGTGACCCGGGGTGTCGATGAACGTGATCGCGCGGTCTTCGCTCTCGTGCTCGACGTGCACCTGGTAGGCACCGATGTGCTGGGTGATGCCACCCGCCTCGCCCGCGGCGACGTTGGTCTGCCGGATCGCGTCCAGCAGCTTCGTCTTACCGTGGTCGACGTGACCCATGACGGTCACGACCGGCGGCCGGGTGACGAGGCGCTCCTCGTCGACGTCGGCGTCGAGGTCGATGTCGAAGCGGGCCAGCAGCTCGCGGTCCTCGTCCTCGGGGCTGACGATCTGCACGTCGAAGCCGAGGTGCTCACCGAGCAGCAGCAGCGTCTCGTTGGTGCACGACTGGGTGGCCGTCACCATCTCGCCCAGGTTGAACATCTCCTGGACGAGCGAGCCCGGGTTGGCGTTGATCCGGTCGGCGAAGTCCGACAGCGACGCACCCTGCGGGAGGCGGATCGTCTGACCCTGACCCCGCGGGGCGCCCGAGCCCATGGTGGGCGCGGACAGGTTGTCGAACTCTTGTCTGCGCTGCTTCTTCGACTTGCGGCCACGGGTCGGACGACCGCCCGGACGCCCGAAGGCACCCGCGGCACCGCCGCCACGGCCACGACCACCGGCGCCACCACCGGGACGACCGGCACCGCCCGCACCCGCGGGAGCACCGCCGCCACCACCGGGACCGCCACGGAAACCGCCACCGCCGCCACCGCCACCGGGACCGCCACGGAAACCGCCACCGCCGCCGCCCCCACCGGGACCGCCACGGAAACCGCCACCGCCGCCGCCCCCACCGGGACCGCCGGGACGACCGGCACCGCCGCCGGGACCGCCGCGGAAACCGCCGCCACCGCCGCCGGGACGACCGGGACGGTCACCACCGGGGCCACCGGGGCGACCCGGGCGCTGGCTCGGCATCTGCGACGGGTTCGGCCGGGGGCCGCCCATCGAGGCGGGGTTGGGCCGCGGCGGCATCGAGGACGGGTTGGGCCGCGGGATGTTGCCCGGTGTCGGGGGACGCGGGGTCGCGCCACCGGAGACACCGAACGGGTTGTTGCCCGGCGACCGGGCCGGCGGGCGATTGCCACCAGGGCGCGGGCCTTGGCCGGGACGCGGAGCGCCCGGGGTCGGCGCGGCACCGGGCGGCGTGGGCACCGGGCCCGGACGGGGACCCGGTGTCGGGGCGCCACCGCCGGACGGCGGCGCGTCACGCCGGGTGTTCTCACGCTGACGGGCCTGCTGGGCGGCCTTCATCGCCGCTTCCTGCTCAGCCTTCAACGCGGCGGCGCGCTGCTCGGCTGCGGCCACCTCGATGTCGTGTGCGCTTGTGGGCTTGACCGCCGGCGGAGTCGGGCGCGGCGGTCCGGGAACGGGGCCTCGTCCGCCGCCCTGACCGCCGCCCGTCGGGGGCTGCGGCCGCTTCGGCGGCGCAAATGGCTTGGCTGCCGGGCTGACCGGCGTCGGACGCGGTGCCGTCGGAACGGGCGCGGCCGAGGGGGCCGGTGTTGCCGGCGCAGGAGGGGCGGACGGTGCCGGGGCGGCACCTCCGGACTCGAAGCTCGCACGCAGCCGGCGCGCCACAGGCGCCTCGACCGTGCTTGATGCGGACTTCACGTACTCGCCAAGCTCCTGCAGCTTCGCGAGCACGGTCTTGCTTTCGACCCCGAGCTCTTTCGCCAGCTCGTGTACGCGGGCCTTGCCTGCCACTGCACTCCTCATCTCGAGGCCGGGCGGCAAAGTCCGCGCCGACCTCACTCGTGCACTTGAAGCCTGGTCATCTCAGGGACTTCATCGTGTGCTCATGTCCGTCGTCCTACCTTGCGTGTCCGGGTGAGAGCGTCGCGCTCCCACCATCGGCGGTTCCGATCACCGCGATTGCTCCGGCTCCGTCACCGTCACCCCGCCGGAGGCCGCCTTCGAGGACGGCGCCGCCGCGGCGACAGCTTCGGCCAGCGAACCGGTGTCGAGGACCCCGGTCACGCGCAGAGCACGCCCGAAGGCGCGCCGACGCTCCGCTAGCGCGAGGCAAGCCGGATCAGGATGCAGGTGCGCTCCCCGACCCGGCCGTCTGCGGGCCGGATCGGGGACAGCCTTGAACTGGTCAGGGCCGGACTCGATCGCGACAACACGCAGCAACTCGGAGGATGACGCACGCTTCCGACAACCCACACAGGTGCGAACCGGCGCAGCCGGAATCACGGGCATGCCAGCCGGGGGCGTGCGACGTACCGCCAAGAAGTCTACCCTGCACTTTCGGCTCGCGCCGCGCCCGGTCCGGTGACGTGATCGACGTTGCCATCCGGCGCGTTGTCCGGTCGGATGTCGATCCGCCATCCGGTGAGCCGCGCCGCGAGCCGCGCGTTCTGGCCCTCACGGCCGATGGCCAGGGAAAGCTGGAAGTCGGGGACGGTCACCCGGGCCGCCCGGTTCGCCGCATCAACTACCTCGACGTTGAGCGCTTTTGCGGGAGAAAGGGCGTTTCCGACAAACTGCGCAGGGTCCTCGGACCAGTCGATAATGTCGATCTTCTCACCGTGCAGCTCGCTCATGACCGCCCGGACCCGCTGGCCCATCGGCCCGATGCAGGCACCCTTGGCGTTCACCCCCGGCACCGTCGAACGGACCGCGATCTTGGTCCGGTGCCCGGCCTCCCGGGCGATGGCCGCGATCTCGACCGTGCCGTCGGCGATCTCCGGCACCTCCAGTGCGAACAGGCGCTTCACCAGGTTGGGGTGGGACCGGGACAGGGTGACCTGGGGGCCACGGAAGCCTTTTGCCACGTGGACGACGATGGCCTTGATCCGCTGACCGTGCTCGTAGCGCTCGCCGGGGACCTGCTCGGCGGCCGGCAGCATGCCCTCGATCTTGCCGAGGTCGATGGTGACGATGCCCTTCTCGGTCCGCGCCTCGTGCGCCTGGATGACACCTGTCACCAGGTCACCGTCCCGGCCGACGTACTCCCCGAAGTGCGCCTCGTCGGTCGCCTCGCGCAGCCGCTGCAGGATGACCTGCTTGGCGGTCATCGCGGCGATCCGCCCGAAGTCGTGCGGGGTGTCGTCATACTCGCGGACGATCGTGCCGTCGTCGTCGAGGTCCTGAGCCAGCACCGAAGCCGCGCCCGTGCGCCGGTCGATCTCGACCCGGGCGTGCGGGTTGGCACCCTCGGTGTGCCGGTAGGCCGTCAGCAGGGCCGTCTCGATCGCCGCGAGGATGGTCTCGAACGGGATCTCCCGTTCGCGCTCCAGCGCGCGGAGGGCCGCAAGGTCGATGTTCACTCCCCGTCCTCCTCTTCCTCATCCTCATCAACGTCGGGTAGCTCCGGCAGCTCGGCGAGGCGCTTGAGCTCCACCTGCACCCGCCCCGGCCCGAGAGCACCATAGGCAACGGGCTGTGCCGTGCCGTTGACGTCCAGCGTGACGCCGTTGTCGTCCGCGACGACCACCCGTCCGGTCACCTCTTGGCCGTCCACCTGGACTTTCACGAGCCGGGTCCGGTTGCGCCGCCAGTGCCGCGGCTCGGTCAGCAGCCGATCGACACCGGGCGAACCGACCTCCAGCTCATACTCCCCCGCGATCAGCTCGTCGCCGTCCGCCTCCGCCTTGTCGAGGGCGGCCGAGATCGCACGCGACAGGTCGGCGACCGCGTCGAGGTCCACCCCGTTGTCGCTGTCGACGGCGATCCGCAGCAGGTGCCGGCGGCCGACCCGGCTGACCGACAGGTCCTCGAGGTCGTAGCCGGTGGCGGTGACCACGGGCTCGACCACCGCAAGCAGGCGCTGACGATGCTGAGCCACGGTCGACACCTCCCTATAAGGCCCGGTTCACGGGCACACGCCGTCACGCCGCCAGCGTCAGTGCGCGCGGGCGGCTCAGCCATGAGCGTAACGCGATGTGCCGCGGGGCGTCCCAGCGGCGCTCCAAACCCGGCCGGTCGGTGGGCGGGGTCGGTGAGTCTGGTGCACCGGAAGGGGCCAGGATGGTGTTGACTATTGCGCGTGTCCATCCCACGCAGAACCGTCCTCGCCGGCGGCGCCGCGCTCATGACGGCCCTTGCCGCGGGATGCGACATCACCGCGCGGCAGACCACGGAGTGGCACCCGGCCCCCGATGCCCTGCTGCCCCTGCTCCAGGGCACGGTCGCCCTGCGGGACCGCTACGGCGAGGCGCTCTCCGCGTTCCCGGGCCTGCAGGACCGGCTCGGGTTGCTGAAGGACGACCACGACCAGCACGTCATCGCGCTCGCCCGGGAGATCGGGCTCAACGAGTCCGGGCCGTTCCCCCAGGGCAGCGCGGCGCCGAGTGCGTCGGCGCTGCCGGCCGAGCAGGGCGCGGCGCTCACGGAACTGGTCAACCTGGAGAAGCGGGGCCGCGAGGACGCCGAGAACGCCTGCCTGTCCGCCCCGTCGTATCGTGCGGCGCTGCTCGGCTCGATCGCCGCCTGCCGCGCCGGTCACATCGAGGTCCTCACATGACCCCGGCCGACGAGCGGCTCGTCGCCACGCTGCAGGCCGAGCACGCCGCCATCTACGGTTACGGGATGGCCGGCCCGAAGTTCGACGGCGGCGCCGTCAACCTGGCCCGCACCGCCGAGGCCGCGCACCGGACCCGCCGCGACGCACTGATCGTCCGGCTCGCCGGCGCCGGGGTCACGCCGCCGCCCGCCGCGCCGGCCTACACGCTGCCGTTCCCGATCACCGACCGCGCGTCGGCGCTGAAACTGGCGGTGCTGATCGAGGAGCGGACCGGCGCGCAATGGCGGCTCGCATTGCCGGCCACCGCCGGTGAGGTGCGGAAACTGTCGCTGGACGCCCTCGTGGACTGCGCCGCCCGGGCTGTTGCGTTCCGCCAGGCCGCCGGGGTCACGCCGGTGTCCGTGCCGTTCCCGGGGAAGCTCTGACTCAGGAAACCCTGACTCTCCCGAAACCGTGCCACAGCTACGGCGCGACCCCCCACGGGCCTGTCCGCTCCGCGACGATCGTTACATCACGCCACGAGCGTCCGAACGAGAGGAGCCCGACATGCGCCGCACCGCGTGGGCCGGTCCGACGATGCAGCCGCGTCGTTCATCACCCGTCTCGTGAGCCCTGCCGTCTCGGGGAGACCACCCGGTTCCCCGAGACGGGTCAGGCCACGAAGAGCCGCCCGATGAGATACGTCGCCCCGGCCGCCGCCGCACCGAGCAGCAGCTGCCGGAGCCCTGCCCACCACCACGACCGCCGGGTGAAACGGGCCACGAGCGCACCGGCCACGAACAACCCGGCCCCGCCTGCCGCCAGGGGGAGCGTCAACGAGGACGCCCCCAGCAGGTACGGCAACAGGGGGACCAGCGCCCCGATCGAGAAGCACACGAACGACGAGATCGCCGCCGTCCACGGACTGGGCGAATCGTTCGGGTCCATGCCCAGCTCCTCCTGGGCGTGGACTCTGACCGCTTCGTCCGGATTGCGGCCGAGGATCGACGCCACCTCCAGCGCCAGGCCGGCGGGCACTCCCCGCGCCTCCCAGATGCGGGCCAGTTCGGCCGCCTCGGCCTCCGGGAAGCGGGCCAGCTCGATCCGCTCCTTGGCGACCTCCGCCGCCAGCTGCTCGTTCTGCGCACGCACGCTGGTGAACTCGCCCAGCCCCATCGAGATCGCCCCGGCGACCAGGCCGGCCGTGCCCGTGATCACGATCTCCCGCGGCGCGATCCCGCCGCCGCCGACACCGGCGATCAACGCGATGTTGGTGACGAGCCCGTCCATGGCGCCGAAGACGGCCGCGCGCAGCCAGCCGCCCGAGACGTCGGCGTGGTGGTGGGCGTCGTCCGCCGCCGGATGGCTCACGCCGTCTCCGCCTCGCTCCGGCAGCACGAGCCCAGCCTGAGCCCATGGCTCCGCTCCGCACCACTCACGGCAGGGTCAGGATCTCGTAGCCGTCCTCGGTCACGACGATGGTGTGCTCGAACTGCGCCGTCCACTTGCGGTCCTTGGTGACCACGGTCCAGCCGTCTTTCCAGATGTCGTATTCGTGCGTGCCGAGCGTGATCATCGGCTCGATGGTGAACGTCATGCCCGGCTCCATGATCGTCGTGAGCCGCGGGTTGTCGTAGTGCGGCACGTAGAGCCCGGTGTGGAACACCTCGTTGATGCCGTGGCCGGTGAAGTCGCGCACGACGCCGTACTGGAACCGCTTCGCATACGCCTCGATGACCCGGCCGATGGCGTTGAGCGGACGCCCGGGCGCAACGGCGCGGATGCCGCGCATCATCGCCTCACGGGTGCGCTCGACGAGCAGGCGGGCCTCCTCGGAGACGTCACCGACGCAGAACGTCTGGTTGGTGTCGCCGTGGACCCCGCCGATGAAGGCGGTCACGTCGACGTTGAGGATGTCGCCGTCCTGGATCACCGTCGAGTCCGGGATGCCGTGGCAGATGACCTCGTTGAGCGAGGTGCAGCACGACTTCGGGAAGCCCTTGTAGCCCAGCGTCGACGGGTAGGCCCCGTGGTCGCACAGGAACTCGTGCACGACGCGGTCGATCTCGTCCGTGGTGACGCCCGGCTTGGCGTGCTCGCCGGCCAGCTCGGTCGCCTGGGCGGCGAGGCGGGAGGCGACGCGCATCCTCTCGATGATCTCCGGCGACTGCACGTCGGATCCGCGATGCTTCTTGGGTGCGCGCTTGCCGACGTATTCGGGGCGCGCGATGTTGCCGGGGACCTGGCGCCAGGGAGTCTGCGTGCCAGGGGCGAGTGGTGCGCGGACGGTCATGCCGAAAAGCCTAACGCGCATCAACGGGGCGCGGTCTGGGTAACCCGGTCGGCATGATCGACGACGAGCGAGTGCACGACCGGGCCGCCCTCCTGCCAGAGGAGCTGGCGGCGGGCAGCGACGACCCGAAGGCGCAGGCTGAGGCCCTCCTGCGCGACTCCGACGACCGCGAGAAATACCGCGAGACCACGCCTGACCTGCGTATCGAGCACCGCACCTCGGACGAGGCCGCATCCTGACAAAGATCAAGAGCCGGATGTGGTACCTCCTGTGCCCGCCACCCGGTTGAACCGCCCGGTAAGGGATGAGCCGGCCGTAGCGCGCTGATGCGCAGCTCCCCGCGCCTGCCGTCCCGCGTGAACCCCGACGTGCCGGTCAGCCGATGCGCGCGGTTCCAGGTCTGCCGCTGCCGCCGCGCCTCGATCGCCGTGGCGTCGTGCCACCCGGCCTCGGCAACCGTCCGCACTGCACGACCAGGACCGAAGTTATGGCCGTAGGGCTACGTTGTGTCGATAGGTGCGTGCGGCCTCGATGAAGGCCACGAACAACCGGAAGTCGGTCGTGTCCTCCGGGTGCCACTGCACGCCGATCGTGAACGTCTTGGCCGGATCCTCGACCACCTCGATGAGGTCGTCCTCCGGGCACCAGCCGGTGGGCGTCAGCTTGCCCGGGTCGGCGATGCCCTGGTGGTGGAAGGAGTTGACCTCGACGGCCGCACCGAGCACCGCTGCCGCTTTCGACCCCGGCGCGAGGCGGACCGGATGCTCGCCGAACTTCGGGCCGCTCACCGGCCGGTGGTTGTGGTGGCCCAGCACGTCGGGAAGGTGCTGGTGGAGCCGCCCGCCGTAGGCCACGCACATCAGCTGCATGCCGCGGCAGATGCCGAAGAGGGGCAGGTCGGCGTCGAGGGCCGCGCGCATCAGCAGCAGCTCTGCGGCGTCGCGCTCGGGCTTCACCTTGGTGGTCGGGTGGGGCGGCTCGCCGAACAGGTCCGGGTTCACGTCGGAGCCGCCGGTGAACACGATCCCGTCGAGGCCGTCGAGCACGTCGACGTCGGGATCGTCCGGGGTCACCAGGACCGCGCGGCCGCCGGAGGAGTGCACCGCGTGGACGTACGACAGCGGCAGCACCGCGGAGAACGTGTCGTTGAGCCCGAATCGGGTCTCCTCGGCATAGGTCGTGAGCCCGATGACCGGTCGCGCCATACCCTCAACTTAGTCCCACCGGGGCAAGGTTGTGGAGGATGCCCATGGCGACGAACTCGACCTCCGCCCAGCCGGCAGCCCGAACCCGATCCGCATCCTCCCAACCAACTCAGACCGCGGTGACGAGCGCCACGAAGGGGCGCACATCACTCGCCTCCTCGGGGTGCCACTGGACGCCGAGCACAAACCGGCGTGCGGGATCCTCGACGGCCTCGACCACGTCGTCGTCGGCCCAGCCGGTGACCGTCAGCGTGCCGGGCGTGTCGACCGCCTGGTGGTGGTACGAGTTCACCTGTGCCGCCGGGCCGAAGACGGCCTCCGCCCTGGAGCCGGGCGCGAAGCGGGCCGGGTGGGCACCGTAGACGCCCGGGGCCGGCTGGTGCCGGGCGTTGCCCAGCAGGTCCGGCAGGTGCTGGTGCAGCGTCCCGCCGTAGGCGACCGCCAGCAGTTCCATGCCGCGGCAGACGCCGAGCAGCGGCAGGTCGGCGTCGAGCGCGGCGTGCAGGACGGCCAGCTCGCCGGCGTCGCGGTCGGGGCGGGTCGTCGTCGTCGGGTGCGCCTCGGCGCCGTAGCGCTCCGGCGTGATGTCGGCGCCGCCGGCCAGGACCAGCCCGTCGAGCCGGCGGACCAGCTCGGCGGCGTCGTCACCGGCGTCGGGCGGCAGGACCACCGGGCGGGCGCCGGCTTCGCGCACCATCCGCACGTACGACTCGGGAATCAACACCGCCCGGGTGTCCCAGACGCCCCATCGCGCCGGCTCGGCATAGGCCGTGATCCCGATCAGCGGCCTCACAGCGGGGTCACGTAGGCGCCGGTGATGCCGCCGTCGACGAGGAAGGTCGAGGCGGTGATGAACGAGGCGTCGTCGCTGGCGAGGAACGCCACGGCACCGGCGATCTCCTCGGGCGTGCCGAAGCGCCCCATCGGCACGTGCACCAGCCGGCGGGCCGCGCGCTCCGCGTCCTTGGCGAACAGCTCCAGCAGCAGCGGGGTGGCGATCGGGCCGGGGCACAGCGCGTTGACCCGGATGCCCTGACGGGCGAACTGGACACCGAGCTCACGGGTCATCGACAGCACGGCGCCCTTGCTGGCGGTGTAGGCGATCTGCGACGTCGCCGCGCCCATCAGGGCCACGAAGCTGGCCGTGTTGATGATCGAGCCCTTGCCTTGCGCCAGCATGTGCGGGATGGCGTACTTGCAGCAGTAGTACACGCTCGTGGTGTTGACCTTGAGCACGCGTTCCCACGCCTCGACACCGGTCTCCAGGATGGAGTCGTCGTCGGGCGGGGAGATGCCGGCGTTGTTGAACGCGACGTCGAGCCGGCCGTGGCGCTCCACGACGCCGTCGAACAGCGCCTTCACGGCCTCCTCGTCGGCCACGTCGGCGGCGACGAACTCGCCGCCGACCTCCTCGGCGGCCGCCCTGCCGGCGTCGGCGTCGATATCGACCGCGACGACCTTCGCGCCCTCCGACGCGAACCGGCGGGCGGTGGCGAGCCCGATGCCGCTGCCGGCGCCGGTGATGACCGCGACGCGGTCCTGCAGACGTGCCTGCACCTATGCCTCCGTGCTGAAGTAGACGTTCTTGACCTCGCAGAACGCGGCGACCGCGTCCGGGCCGAGCTCGCGACCCAGGCCGCTCTGCTTGACCCCGCCGAAGGGGGTCCAGTAGCGCACCGAGGAGTTGGAGTTGACGCTGAGGGTGCCCGACTCGACGCCGCGGGCGACGCGGATGCCGCGGCCCAGGTCGCGGGTCCAGATCGAGCCCGACAGCCCGTATTCGGTGTCGTTGGCCATCCGGATCGCGTCGGCCTCGTCGTCGAAGCGCAGCACGGACAGCACCGGCCCGAAGATCTCCTCCCGCCAGTGCCGGTCCTCCGTGGACCGCGCACCCAGGACGGTCGGCGGCATCCAGTAGCCGGCGCCGCCGGGCGCGGTGCCGCGGAACAGCACGGCGTCGTCGTCCACATAGGATGCGACCGAGGCGCGCTGCCCGGCGGAGATGAGCGGCCCCATCTGCGCGCTCTCCAGCGCCGGATCCTCGCAGCGGAACGCCTTCACCGACTGCTCCAGCAGGCCCATGAACTCGTCGTAGGCGCTCGCCTGGACCAGCAGGCGGGAGCGGGCGCAGCAGTCCTGGCCGGCGTTGTCGAAGACCGCGCCGGGCGCGGCCGCGGCGGCCCGGGCGAGGTCGGCGTCGGCGAACACGATGTTGGCGCTCTTGCCGCCCAGCTCCAGCGTCACCCGCTTCACCTGGTCGGCGCAGCCGGCCATGATGCGCTTGCCGACCTCGGTCGACCCGGTGAAGCACACCTTGCGGACCAGCGGATGGGTGACGAAGCGCTCACCCACGACGGATCCCTTGCCGGGCACGACCGTCAGAACCCCTTCCGGCAGGCCGGCCTCCAGGGCCAGCTCGCCGAGGCGGATGGCGGTCAGCGGGGTGAGCTCGGCGGGCTTGAGCACGACGGTGTTGCCGGCCGCGAGCGCGGGCGCGAAGCCCCAGCCGGCGATCGGCATCGGGAAGTTCCAGGGGACGATGATGCCGACGACGCCGAGCGGCTCGTAGAAGGTGACGTCGATGCCGCCCGCGACGGGGATCTGCCGGCCGCTGAGCCGCTCCGGAGCGCCCGCGGAATAGTCGAGGACGTCACGGACGTTGCCGGCCTCCCAGCGGGCGTTGCCGATGGTGTGGCCGGAGTTGCGGACCTCCAGCTGGGCGAGCTCCTCGTTGTGCTGGTCGACGACGGCCGCGAAGCGGCGCAGCAGCCGCGCGCGGTCGCCGGGCGACACGGCCCGCCAGGTCTCGAACGCCCGGTGCGCCCGGGCTACGGCCGCGTCGGTGTCCTCGACCGTGGCCGACGGCACCGTGGCGACCACTTCCTCGGTCACCGGCGAGATGACGTCATGCATGTGCTCCCCTGCCATTCCTACTCTTTTGTCGCCACCACAACCGCAAGATCAACGCGCTGGCGGTGTCACAGGCGCTCGAAGCCGCGCATCAACTCCCAGTCCGTCACCGCCGCCTCGAACGCCGCCAGCTCGACGCGGGCGTTGTTGGCGTAGTGCGCCACCACGTCGGCGCCGAACGCCTCCTTGGCCAGGTCGCTCGACTCCCACAGGTCCAGCGCATCGCGCAGGGTCGACGGCACGCGCGGCGCGGTGGCGTCCTCGTAGGCGTTGCCGGTGCAGATGTCCTCGAGCGGCAGCTCGTTGCGGATGCCGTGGAGGGCGCCGGCGGTCATCGCGGCGATCGCGAGATACGGGTTGACGTCTGCCCCGGGCACCCGGTTCTCCACCCGGCGTGCCGCGCCGTGGCCGACGACCCGCAGCGAGCAGGTGCGGTTGTCGTCGCCCCAGCGCACCGCGGTCGGCGCGAACGAACCGGACTGGTACCGCTTGTAGGAGTTGATGTTCGGGGCGTAGAAGAGCGTGAACTCGCGCATCGTGGCGAGCAGCCCGGCCATCGCGTGGTGGAAGACCTCGTCACCGACCGGGCCGTCGGCGCCGCGCAGCGAGAAGTGGACGTGGCAGGAGTTGCCCTCCCGCGCGTTCGGCTTGGCCATGAACGTGATGGACACGCCCTCCAGGGCGGCGATCTCCTTCGCCCCGTTCTTGTAGAGCGTGTGGCCGTCGGCGTTGCGCAGCGCCTCGTCGTATCGGAACGCGATCTCGTGCTGGCCCAGGTTGCACTCGCCCTTCGCGCTCTCCGGCACCAGGCCGGCACCCGCCATGTCGTTGCGGATCCGCCGCAGCAGCGGCTCGATGCGCGCAGTCTGGAGCAGCGAGTAGTCGGCGTTGAAGACGTTGGCGGGTGTCAGGTCGCGATACCCGCGCCGGTAGGCGTCCTCGTAGGTGTTGCGGTAGACGACAAACTCGAGCTCGGTGCCGGTATAGGCCGTGTACCCGGCCTCGGCCAGCCGGGCGAGCTGCGCCTGGAGGATCTGCCGGGGCGAGGCGGCGACCGGCGCCTCGCCGTCGAGCCAGCGCAGGTCGGCCAGGACCAGCGCGGTGCCCGGCTGCCACGGGATGCGCCGCAGCGTCGTGAAGTCGGGGATCATCGCGAAGTCGCCGTAACCGCGCGCCCAGGAGGACATCTCGTAACCGTCGACGGTGTTCATCTCGACGTCGACGGCGAGCAGGTAATTGCAGCCCTCGGTGCCGTGTGCGACGACCTCGTCGAGGAAGTGGCACGCGTGGAACCGTTTGCCCTGCAGCCGTCCCTGCATGTCGGTGATCGCCACGACGACGGTGTCGATCCCACCCTCGTCGACGGCGACGCGCAGCTGCTCGACGGTCAACATCGGCCACCCCTAAAGGTCTAGTAACAAACCATAAACTCAACCCAGCAGGCCGCGCAACAACGCCGCGGTGGCGTCGCAGTGCTCTTCCATCTCGGCCCTGGCCACCGCCGGGTCACCGGCCAGGATCGCCTCGACGACCCGCTCGTGCTGCGCGTCGGAGTGGTCGAGGTTGCGCCGCAGGACCGGGATCGCGGCCAGCAGCCGGTCCAGGCGCAGCTGCACGTCGGCGATCGACGCGGCGACCGACGTCGAGCCGCTCGCCGACGCGATCGCGAGGTGCAGCCGGGAGTCGTTGACCCGGCGGGTCAGCGGGTCGCGGGTGCGCGCCGCGGCGAGACAGGCGACCAGGTGCGCCCGGTCGGCCGCCGACAGGGCGCGCGTCGCGGCGAGCGCCGCCGCACCGGGCTCCAGGACCCGCCGGAAGTCGAGGGCGTCGTGGAGCGCATCGCCCATCTCGCGGGCAAGTTCAGCGGCGTCCCGGTCGTGGGACGGCGTGGCGTCCCCGGCCGACCGCACCACAAACGTGCCGCCCGACCGGCCCCGCCGCGACTCCAGGAACCCGGCCTCCCGCAGCGCGGCGATCGCCTCCCGCAGCGTCACGCGGCTCACCTGGAGCCGCTCGGCCAGCTCCCGCTCCGGCGGCAGGCGCTCACCCACCGGCACCAGCCCGAGGCGGATCGCCTGGGCGAGCCGGGCGACGGTGATCTCGAACGCGTTCCCGCCCCGCACCGGCCGCCACATCGGCACGCCCGAGAGGGGCTCCGCAACCACCGGCATCCGTCCTCCCCAGCTGATGGTCCGGGCCGGATCCCGGCCCGGACCATCTATCATTCCCTAATCCGCGGCCTTGGCCGTGTCCTCCGCCAGGGCCTCGTCGATCGTCCGGATCGGGCCCTTGAACCAGTGCCGCGCCGAGGTCACCCACCAGAGGGCGGCGCCGCCGATGACAACAAGGATGGCGATCGGCGCGTAGTTCACCGCGGTCCACGTGAAGCCCTCGTTGCCGGGGATCGCGGTCGGCGTGAAGGGCATGATGAAGTAGATCGAGACCACGGCGATCTCGATGACGGCGATCCAGCCGAGCACCTTGTACTTGCGGCCCAGCGTCCACGGCCCGGGCACGAACCGGTCACCCATCCGCAGCCGCAGGTAGATGGGGATGAGGAACGCGAGGTAGAGGCCGATGACCGCCACGGAGACGACGGCGTAGAACGCGGTCGGCGCGCCGGTCGGGCTGGTGTAGAGGGCCGGCAGGGTCAGGACCAGACCGGCGATCGCGGCGCCGACGATGGCGTTGACCGGCGTGCCGTTGCGGTCCACCTTGGACCACAGCTGCCAGCCCGGCACCGCGCGGTCGCGGCTGAAGGCGTACGCCATCCGGGACATGCTCGTCACGCAGCTCATGCCGCAGAAGAACTGCCCGATCGTGGAGATGAGGATGACCGCCTTGAAGAAGCCGGCGCTCAGCGCGGTCTCGAAGATGGCGCCCGAGGCCCCGTTGGCCTTGGTGATCGCCTCGACGTCGGTCGCGGCGAAGAGGAACGCCAGCAGCAGGATCCAGCCGCCGATCGCCGAGTAGAAGATGGACTGCCACAGCCCCTTGGCCGCGGCCGTCGACGCGCCCTTGGTCTCCTCCGAGACGTGGGCACAGGCGTCGAAACCCGTGATGGTGTACTGCGTGAGCAGGAACCCGAACGGCAGCACGAGGAACCAGTAGGTGGCGTCGGAGTACCCGGAGTTGTTGAACCGCTCGGTGAAGACGAACTCGAGGCTCTGGTGCTTCTCCGGAACGAACACCAGGATCAGCACGACCGCGGCCGCACCGACGACGTGCCACCACACCGAGACGTTCTGGAGCACGTCGATGATGCTGTGGCCGAAGATGTTGATGGCCACGTGCGCCGCGAGAATGATGACGAACAGCAGGAAGGTCAGCTTCAGGTTGGTGCTGTCCCAGGAGCTGTAGGCGTCGAGCACCAGGCTGAGGAAGGTCGCGCAACCGTAGTCGACCGAGGCGGTGACCGCGACCAGGCCGACGAGGTTGAGCCAGCCGGTGAACCAGCCGTGGACCGGCTTGCCCATCTTCGCGGCCCACCAGTAGATGCCGCCGGCCGTCGGATACGCCGAGACGAGCTCGGACATGCAGAAGCCGATGATCAGGATGAAGATCGAGATGAGCGGCCAGCCCCACGAGATGGCGACGGGCCCGCCGTTCATCCAGGCCTGGCCGAACGTGGTGAAGCAGCCCGCGAGAATCGAGATGATGGAGAACGAGATGGCGAAGTTGGAGAACCCGCTCCACTTGCGCCGGAGCTCCTGCTTGTAGCCCAGTTCGGCGAGCCGCTTCTCGTCGTCGTCGATCGGCGGGTCGGCCTGGGTCGGCGATGCCGACATGGGCACCTCCTCAGTGCTTGGGGGTGGTGGTTTTCCTTCCGGTCACCGTGTCGAGGAGGTCACCGAGGCCGGGATCGTCCAGGGCGCGCCGCGCCTGGCCCCACTTGTCGGCCGCCTCCGCTTGATAGTCGAAGTCCCCCGCCCGCAACAGTCCATGGTGGACGGTGAACCAAAGCGCCCAGGTGACGTTGGACGCGATCTGGAACAACCGCACCCGGGCGAGCAGTGCGGGCGTGCGGTCCGCGCCGAAGTACGCGTCGGCGAGCCGCTCGACCAGATCCGGGTCGTAGTCGGCCTCCGCGGCGATGTCGCCGAGCTCGAACGCGGGATCGTTGTTGCCGGACAGCTGGTAGTCGATGATGCGCACACCGTCGCTGGTGGCGATGAAGTTCTCGGCGAGCAGGTCGTTGTGACACGGCACGGCGGGCAGCGGCGCGACGCTGAGCGCGGCCCGAAGCTCGTCCACTGTGGACGAACGGTCGAGGTATCCGTCCGGCAGCGGCAGGTCGTGCCGCGCGCAGACGTCGAGCAGTTCGGCCCGCTTGGCGAAGATGTCGAACGTGTTGCCGAACGCGGGCCCGGCATGCAGGCGCCGGCACGCCTCGGCCAGGGCCGGGACGACCTCGGGACGGCGCACCTCGGCGGCGCTGAGCGTCCGTCCGGGCAGGAACTCCAGCACGAGCGCCGGCACGTCCTCGAGGACCGCGTAGACCCGCGCGCCGACGCTCCCGGCCGCCAGGAGCGTGTTGGCGATCTCCTGCTCCGGCGGGATGCCCAGGCCTGCCGCGGACACGGCTGGCTCCAGGACCCGCAGCACATACGGCTGGCCGTCGGCCTCGACCCGGAAGATGTGGTGCGACAGACCGCCGTCGAGGCGCCGCCACTCGACCGCGCGGCCCACCCACGACGGCACCCGCTCCAGCAGGTCCCCGATCGACGGCACCGCAGTCATTGCCCCGGCCCCCTCGCTGCGATCACCGCCGAATCCGTGCCTTTAAGTCGCCCGGATCGATGTGATCTGCATCATGGTGGGCACAGTTAACGCCGCTGTCTGCCGCCCGTCAAGAGCGGTTCGCCGGAATGAAGTGGCACTGCTTCAGACCTTTTGCGGCGACGTTTCCGGCGTCACAATCATGCGATGCTTCCCACGACGGCGCGCGCGGTCGTCATCGGCGGCGGCGTCGCCGGCTGCAGCATCGCCTACCACCTTGCCCGGCTGGGCTGGACCGACGTGGTGCTCGTCGAGCAGCACGAGCTCACCGAGGGCACGACGTGGCACTCGGCCGGCTTCGTCGGGCAGCTCCGCTCGACGATCAGCCAGACCCGCATGATCATGTATTCGTCCGGCCTCTACGCCGAACTGCGCTCGCAGACCGGCCTCGACCCGGGCTGGCGCGGTGTCGGCGGGCTGCGGCTGGCCACGACCCCGGAGCGCGTCGAGGAGCTGCGCCGGCAGGCGAGCTCCGCGACCACGTACGGGCTGTCGATGGAACTGCTCGGCCCGGCCGAGACGGTCGACCGGCTGCCGCTGCTCAACGTCGCCGACGTACGGTTGGCCGGCTGGCTGCCCGGCGACGGCTGGCTCGAGCCGGCCCGGCTCGCCACCGCGCTCGCCGAGGGCGCGGTCTCCCTCGGCGTCCGCATCGTCACCGGCACCCGCGTCACCGGGATCGTCGTCGAGCAGGGCCGGGTCCGCGGCGTCGACACCACGCAGGGCCGGGTGACCGCCGAGGTCGTGGTGAACGCGGCCGGCGCCGCGGCGGGTGCGGTCGGGCGGCTCTCCGGGGTCGAACTGCCGATCGTCCCGATCAAGCACCAGTACGTGGTCTCGTCCTCCCTCGGGATGCCCACGATGGACGTGCCGACCGTCCGGGACCCCGACCGCATCGTGTACTTCCGCGGCGGCGACGAGACCGGGCTGCTCGTCGGCGGGTACGTCCGCGACCCCTCGCTGTGGTGGCCCCAGTCCGGCGCACCGCTCGACGAGCGGCGGACGCTCTTCGAGCCGGACATGGCGAAGTTCGCCGAGTCGTGGGCCAACGCCCGGCACCGCGTGCCCGCGCTGCGGGACCTGGAGATCGCCCGGGTCGTGCACGGCCCGGAGGCGTTCACCCCCGACGGCGAGTTCCTGCTCGGCGAGACCGCGGTCGCCGGGTTCTGGGTCGCGGCCGGGTTCTGCGTGCACGGCCTCGCCGCCGCCGGCGGGGTCGGCAAGGTGATGGCCGAGTGGATCGTCGACGGCAGCCCGGAGTACGACGTGTCCACGATGGACGTCCGGCGCTTCGGCGCGCACGCGGCGAGCCGCCGCTGGGCGAGCACCAAGGCGCTGGACGGCTACGCCCGGTACTACGACGTCGTCTACCCCGGGCAGGAGTGGACCGCCGGCCGCCCGCTGCGCCGCTCGGCGGTCTGGCCCCGGCTCGCCGAGCTCAACGCGGCCCTGGGCGAGAAGGCCGGCTGGGAGCGGGTCAACTGGTTCGGCGCCAACGCCGGGCTGACCCCGCAGGCGCAGCGGCCCAAGGGCTGGGCCGGCCGCTTCTGGTCCCCGGCGATCGCCGGTGAGGTCGCCGCGACCACGGAGGCGGCGGGCCTGTTCGACCAGTCGTCGTTCGCGAAGCTGGACATCCGCGGCCCCGGTGCCGCCGCTCTGCTCGGCCGGCTGTGCGCGAACGACGTCGACCGGCCGGTCGGTGCGATGACGTACACGCAGCTGCTCAACGCCCGCGGCGGCATCGAGGCCGACCTGACCGTCACCCGCCTCGGCGAGCAGCACTTCCGGATCGTCACGAGCACGGCGAGCGGGGTCCGCGACGCCGACTGGATCCGCAAGCACGCCGCCGAGTGGTCGGCGGACGTCCTCGTCGACGACGTGACCGGCGCCCACGGCTGCCTGTGCCTGTGGGGCCCGGCGGCCCGCGACATCCTCCAGCCGCTCACCGACACCTCGCTGTCCAATGAGGACTTCCGCTTCATGCGCGCCGCGCGCCTGACGATCGGCGCCGTCCCCGTGTTGGCGCAGCGGGTCACGTTCGTCGGCGAGCTGGGCTGGGAGCTGTACGCGCCGACGGAATACGTGCTGACCCTGTGGGACACGCTGACCGAGGCCGGCCGCCCGTTCGGCATGCGTCCGGCGGGGTACCGGGCGATCGACTCGATGCGGCTGGAGAAGGGCTACCGGGTCTGGGGCTCCGACCTCACCACGGACACCGATCCGTTCGCCGCCGGCCTGGGCTCCTTCATCCACATGGAAAAGCCGTTCCTGGGCCGCGAGGCGCTGGAGACCCTGCGCTCGGCCGGCGAGCCACCGCGGGTCCTGCGCTGCCTGGTCCTGGACGACCCGGGCACGGTCTGCCTGGGCAGCGAACCGGTCCGGGTCGACGGCACCCCCTGCGGCCGGGTGACGTCGGGCGGTTTCGGCTACCGGGTCGGCGCCTCGATCGCGTATGCGTACCTCCCGTCGGAGGTCCCCGTCGGCGCCCCGGTGGAGGTGAGCGTCTTCGACCGCTGGATTCCGGGAGTCGTACGGTCAGAGCCGCTCTACGACCCGAAGATGCTCCGCGTCCGCGCCTAGGCGCTGTTCCTAGGTCCGTGGCAGGGGCCCGCGGCCGAGGCCCTCGACGGTCGACCTCAGGGTCTCGTGGCCCTCGGCCTCGACGACAAAGCACAGGGCCGGGGTCGTCTCAAGCCGGCCCGGCCAGCACGACCGTTTCGATGAGCCGCTTCCTCTGCACGTCGGCGGAGGCTACTGGCGACCGGGCGGATGATCAAGGCTTTTCGCGGCCGGCAGGCCGCGGGCTCTTGGGACGACGGCGATGGCAGGGAGGGCCGCCAAGGCCCGACCGGTGTCCGACGGGAGCGACGGTCGTGCGCCCGACGGTGATTCGGCAAAGTCCCTAACGGGTTTCCGGCCTGTCGATCACCCGCAGCCAGCTGCCGTCGGGCTGGCGCCGCACGATCTGGACCCGGCCGCCGGTGTTGTCCGACGGGCGGGTCGAGGTGAGGGCCAGGTCGCCGTGGTGGATCGTGGGCAGCGACTCCTCGACCTCGAAGCGGGGCACACGCTGGAGCATCTGCTCGCACACGGCCCGGATCGCGTCGCGGCCGACGGTCACCGAGCCCGGCGGATAGGCCAGCACCGCGTCGGGCTCGTAGAGCTCGGCCAGGCCGGCCGCGTCGCCGGCGTTGGCGCGCTCCACGAACAACCGTGAGATGTCTTCCGGGGTCATCGCCTTGGTGGTCATACCCCAACCGTGACGCGGCCCATCCAGAACTCCAAGAGCAGCTCATGATGAGATCTAGAATTGTCGCTTATGGAGCTGCATCAACTGATGTACTTCGTGACCGTCGCCGAAGAGGGCGGGTTCACCAGGGCGGCGAGCCGGCTCCACGTCGCGCAGCCGGGAGTGAGCGCGCAGGTGCGGCGGCTGGAGCGGGAGCTCGGCCAGGCGTTGTTCGACCGGTCCGGGAAGACCGTTCGGCTGACCGCCGCCGGGGAGGCCGTGCTGCCCTATGCGCGGGCCGCGCTCCAGGCCGTCGACGGGGTGCGGCAGGCGGTCGGGGAGCTCACCGGGCTCACCCGCGGCCGGGTCGCGATCGGCACCGTGACCTCGCACAACGTCGACCTGGCACGGATCCTCGCCGACTTCCACACGCGACACCCGGGCGTGGACGTCACGCTCGCCGAGGACTCCACCGACCGCCTCGTCGAGGGGCTGCGGGAAGGGCGTCACGACGTGGCCATCATCGCCTACGGGACGCTGCCCGAAGGGCTCGCCGCCCACGTTCTGGCCGACGAGGCGATCGACGCCGCCGTGTGGCTCGGCCACGAGCTGGCCGACCGCACGGAGATCCCGCTCGGCGCGCTGCGCGACCGCAAGCTCGTCTGCCTGCCGCGCGGCAGCGGCATCCGCGCGATCCTCGACGAGGCGTGTGCGGCGGCCGGGTTCGCGCCGAAGGTCTCGTTCGAGGCCGGCACGCCGTCGGTGCTCGGCGACCTCGCGGCGCTGCGGCTGGGCGTCGCGATCCTGCCGTCTTCGATCGCCCGCAAGCGCGCCGATCTGCACCCGCTGCGGATCACCCGGCCCGCCCTGCGCGGGCGGCTGGGGCTGGCCTGGCGGCTCGCCGGCCCGACCAGCCCCGCCGCGTCCGCGTGGCTCGCGCACGCCCGCGGCTACCTGTGAGTCACCAGGCGACGGGCCCGTCCTCGGCGAAGAAGCCGCCGGTCGGGCCGTCGGCGGGCAGCGTGGCCAGCCGCACCGCCGCGATCGCACCCTGCGCCGGCGTGCGCGGCCCCGAGTGGTGGTTGAGGTCGGTCGCGCAGTAGCCGGGATCGGCGGCGTTCACCTTGATGGGAGTACCGCGGAGCTCGTTCGCATACGAAACGGTGACCGCGTTGAGCGCCGTCTTGGAGGAGTTGTACGCCAGGAGCGGGTTCTGGGCGTAGACGTGCGACGGGTCGGTGGTGAAGGCGAGCGAGCCGAGCCCGCTGCTGAGGTTGACGATACGCGCCGCCTCCGCGCGGCGCAGCGCCGGCAGCAGCGCGTTGGTGACGGCCACGACGCCGAAGACGTTGACCTCGAACGTCTCCCGCAGCATGTCCACGGGCGTGGCGCTCGGCGGCGCCCCGCGCTCGAGCAGGATGCCGGCGTTGTTGACGAGCACGTCGAGCCGGTCGACGGTGGCGGCCAGCGCGGCGATCGACGCCGGGTCCGTCACGTCGAGGTGGACGGCGGTGCCGCCGAGTTCCGCGGCCGCCTCCTTTCCGCGGATGGGGTCGCGAGCGCCGATGAGCACGGTCATGCCGTGGTCCGCGATGAGTGCCCGGGCGATCTCGAACCCGATGCCCTTGTTGGCCCCCGTGACGAGGGCGATCCGGTTGGTCATGCCGTCAACCGTCGGCCGTCGCGGCGGAACGCGGGAGAGACGTGCCGAACATCGGATCGGCGGTCCCTGGTTCGCGGCGCCGGGATCCCGCAGCATGAAGGGCATGAACCGGGGGCAGCTGGCGGAGTTCCTGAAGGGCCGCCGGGCGCGTGTGCGCCCGGCCGACGTCGGGCTGCCCGCCGGGCCGCGGCGCCGGACGCCCGGCCTGCGCCGCGAGGAGGTCGCCCGGCTGGCCGGCATCTCCGTCGACTACTACGCCCGGCTGGAGCAGGGCCGCGGGCCCCGGCCGTCGCGCCAGGTCCTCGCGGCGCTGGGCCGGGCGCTGCGCCTCTTCGACGACGAGCGGACCTACCTGTTCCAGCTCGCCGGCGAGCAGCCCGGCCCGCCGGCCGGACCGAGCCAGACGGTGTCGGCGGGCATCCGGCACCTGCTGGAGCGGCTCGACGACACCCCGGCGTTTGTCATCGACGCGAAGTACGAGCTGCTGGCCTGGAACCGGATGGCGGTCCGGCTCATGGGCGACCCGGACGCCCACGGTCGGAACCTCATCTGGAACGCGTTCTGCGGGCCGTTCCCGCTCGACGCGGCGTCGCCGCCGGAATCACAGACGTTCGCCGACGAGTGCGTGGCCGACCTTCGGGCTGCCTCGGCGCGCTACCCGTCGGATCCGGGCATCCAGGACCTGATCGCCCGGCTCACCGAGCACAGCCCGGAGTTCGTGCGGCGGTGGAACGAGCACCGGGTCTGCGTGCGCCGGACGACGACCAAAACGTTGCACCACCCGCACTTCGGCGAGCTGGTGCTCGAGTGCCAGGTGCTGCACGCCGACGAGCAGGGGCAGCGGGTGGTGTTCTACACGGCCGCGCCGGGCTCGCCCACGGCGTCGGTGTTGTGCGGCCTGCGCGAGGCCGTGGTGGCGTAGGCCGACGCCGGCGTCGACTCGCGGGCGAGGCTGCCGCTGAGCAGGCCGGCCTGCCGGGCCAGCGCTGCGACGACGGCCGGCACGACGGGCAGCAGCCAGTCGGCGACGACACCGCGGGCCGGCAGGTGCACGATCACCAGGCCGGCGAAGGCGGCGACACCACCACCGACCAGTCCCCGCCAGGCGGCTCGCCCGGAGACCTCGGCCGCTTCACGGCGGCCCTTGGCCTGCGCGGCGGCGTCGAGGGCCCGCAGGTCACGCCGGCCCAGGTTGAAGCCGAGGACCCCGGTCGTCGCGGCCGGTCCGAGGACGGTCGCGGCGAGCATGCTACGGGTGAGGAGGTAGGCCAGGCCGAACACGCAGGCGCCCATCCCGACGGCGAGGAGGGCGCGCAGCCACTCCTTCTTGTCCCCCGGGTACCAGTAGTACCGGGTCGTGTTGGGCGAAATCTGCCGGACTATCTGGCCCATGGGGAGCATCCCCTCCGTCGGCTCAAGCGGGGTTCCCCGTGATCATCCGCCATGGCCGGGCGATTTGTCGGGAAATCGCGGCCTTAGAAGAGGACTGTGGCGAATGTGCCCACCTGCTGGAACCCGCACCGTTCGTACACCCGACGGGCAGGTGTGTTGTAGTCGTTGACATACAGGCTGACCGATGGCGCGACCCGACGCAACGCGTCTCGGACGACCGCGGCGATGCCGCCCCGGGCGATGCCCTGCCCGCGCCACTCGGGTGCGGTCCAGACGCCCTGGATCTGGGCGGTGTGGCGGGTGACGACGGCGAGCTCGGCCTTGAAGACGACCCGGCCGTCGATGATCCGCGCGTACGCCCGGCGGGCGCGCACCAGCTCGCCGACCCGTTCCCGATACAACCGCTCGCCACCGTCGGCGATCGGCGAGACCCCGACCTCTTCGGTGTACATCGCGACCGCCGCCGGGAAGAGCACGTCGACCTCGTCGGGCCGGACCAGCCGCACCGCCGGGTCGGCCGGGACCGACGCCGGGTTGGAGGTCGCCATGAGTGGCTGGTCGGGCCGCACGTCGCGGGACGACCCCCAGCTCGGGGCGAGCCGGTCCCAGAGTCCGAGGACGGCGTCGGCGGAGCCGACGATCGACGAGCAACCCCGCGGCTCATTGCCGATCATCTCGGCGAACGCGGCCACCGCCGCCGGCGTGGCGTGGACCGGGATCAGGTTGGCGCCGAGCCAGCAGAGCGACTCCAGGTGGCGGCGCGACCCATAGCCGAAGATCCGGGCGTCCTGGCGCCACCAGGCGAGCCCGGCCATCGAGATGCGCTCGGCCACCTGTGCCCCGCCGTACGGGTCCTGGTCGAGCAGTCGCTCGACCGAACCGCGCTCCGCGTCACCGAGGAGCCGCGCTGCCACCGTGAGCATGCGTACCAGCCTGCCAGATCAACCGGGATGTGGCTGTACATACCCTCGCGTCAGTGAACCGTCACCGACGGGCCGAGGCCGCGGAGCTCTTCCGGAAGGTCGACGCCCATCTCATCGGCGAGGCGCAGCGCCTCCTCGACGAGCGTCTCGACGATCTGCGACTCGGGCACGGTCTTGATGACCTCACCCTTGACGAAGATCTGGCCCTTGCCGTTGCCTGAGGCGACACCGAGATCGGCCTCACGGGCCTCACCCGGGCCGTTGACGACGCAGCCCATGACCGCGACCCGCAACGGCGCCGGGAAGCCCTCGAGCGCCGCGGTGACCTGGTCGGCCAGCGTGTAGACGTCAACCTGGGCCCGGCCGCACGACGGGCAGGACACGATCTCCAGGCCCCGCTCCCGCAGCCCGAGGGACTCGAGGATCGCCTGGCCGACCTTGATCTCCTCGACCGGTGGGGCGGACAGCGACACCCGGATCGTGTCACCGATGCCCTCGGCGAGCAGCGCGCCGAAGGCGACCGCCGACTTGATCGTGCCCTGGAACGCCGGGCCCGCCTCGGTGACGCCGAGGTGCAACGGGTAGTCGCACCGCTCGGCCAACTGGCGGTACGCCCGGATCATCACGACCGGGTCGTTGTGCTTCACGGAGATCTTGATGTCGCGGAAGCCGTGCTCCTCGAACAGCGAGCACTCCCACAGCGCCGACTCCACGAGCGCCTCGGCGGTCGCCTTGCCGTGCTTCTCCAGCAGCCGCTTGTCGAGCGAGCCGGCGTTGACGCCGATGCGGATCGGCACCCCGGCGGCCGAGGCCGCGGAGGCGATCTCCTTGACCTTGTCGTCGAACTGCCGGATGTTGCCCGGGTTGACCCGCACCGCGGCGCAGCCGGCGTCGATGGCCGCGAAAACGTACTTGGGCTGGAAGTGGATGTCGGCGATCACCGGGATCTGCGACTTCTTCGCGATCGCCGGCAGCGCCTCGACGTCGTCCTGGCTCGGCACCGCGACCCGCACGATCTGGCAGCCGGACGCCGTGAGCGCGGCGATCTGCTGCAACGTGGCGTTGACGTCGGCGGTGAGGGTGGTCGTCATCGACTGCACCGAGACCGGCGCGCCGCCTCCGACCGGCACGGGGCCGACCATGATCTGACGGGACTTCCGGCGCGGCGCCAACGGCGGCGGCGGCGCGGTGGGCAGGCCGAGGCTGACAGCGGTCATGGAGTGCGCCCCTACTTGAGCGTGATCGGATTGACGAAGTCGGCGGTCACCGTCAGCAGGACGAAGACGCCGAGGACACCTATCACCGCAAGTGTGATCGGCGCCAGCTTGTAGTAGTCCACCCGACCCGGGTCAGGACGGCCACGCTTCGCCGCGATCCACGAGCGGACCCGCTCGAACCAGGCGATCGCGATGTGGCCGCCGTCCATCGGCAGCAGCGGGAACAGGTTGAAGATGCCGAAGAACAGGTTGAGGGTGGCGAACAGCGACAGCAGCGACGCCCAGTCGCCCAGTTCGAACAGCTCGCCGCCGATCCGGCTGGCGCCCACGACACTGACCGGTGTCTCCGGGTCGCGCTGCTCGCCGAGGATCGCGTTGAACAGGTTCGGGATCTTCTCCGGGATGTCCTTGAACGAGGCGAACGTGCGCTCGACCAGGTTGCCGGTGACGATGAACGTCTGGCCGACGCCGTCGACAGGTCCGTAGCTGTGGGTCGGCAGGTCGGAGTAGCGGAGGTCCACGTTGATGCCGAGGAGACCGCCGCGCTCCAGGTCGGCGGCGGTGATCTCGTCGGCCGGCTTCTGGACGCCGGTCTTGACCCGCTCCGCCTCCGGGATGGTCGCGTTCCCGCTGAGCGTCTGGTCGCCGCGCTTGTACTGCACCTCGACCGTCTTGCCGACCGCCGTCTTCAGCACGTCACGCAGGGTCTGGTTGCCCGTGATCTGGGCACCGTCCACGGCGAGGATGACGTCACCGGGCTGGAGGCCGAGCTGGGCCGCGGGACTCTTCGGGTCGGTCGCGGGGTCGCACGCCTTCTGGGCGCCGGTCTTCGAGTCGTAGGCATACGTCGGGCTGATGCACTCGGCAACCGCGCCGACCCGCACCGGGAGCTGGTTGATCTTGGTGATGTCGGGCACGCCGACGAACGAGAACAGGACCCACAACGTGACCAGCGCGAGCGCGAAGTGCGTGATCGACCCGGCCGACATCACGATCGTGCGCTTCCAGACCGGGTAGCGCCACATCGCCCGCGGATGCTCGGAGGCGGGCTTGCCCGTCTCCGGGTCGACGTCGTCTTCCTGCTGCGTCATGCCGGTGATCTTCACGAAGGCACCGAACGGCAGGGCCTTGAGTCCGTATTCGACGCCTTTGCGGTTGAACGCGAAGATCGTCGGACCGAAGCCGATGAAGAAGCGGGTGACCTTCATCCCGAACGCACGCGCCGACCACATGTGACCGGCCTCGTGAAGTGCCACGGCGACGAGAATGCCGACGGCAAACAGGACGATCCCCAACGCGAACTCCATCAGGCCCCTCTCTGGTTCGCGATGATCTCGCGCGCATAGGCCCGCGCCCAGGATTCGGCGGCGAGCACGTCATCGACGGTACCTGGTTCGGCGAAATCCGGTGCCTCGGTGAGCACCCGCTCGAGCGTCTCCACGATCCCCAGGAATGGAAGATCACCGTCTGTGAACGCGGCCACACACTCCTCGTTGGCCGCGTTGTAGATCGCCGGGCGGCATCGGCCCGCCGCACCGGCCGCCTTCGCCAGCGCCACCGCCGGGAACGCCTCCTCGTCCAACGGCCGCAGCTCCCACGTGTGGGCCTTGGTCCAGTCGACGCCGGGCGCCGCGTCCGGCACCCGATCGGGCCACCCCAACGCGAGCGCGATCGGCAGCCGCATGTCGGGTGGGCTGCACTGCGCGAGCGTGGACCCGTCGACGAACTCGACCAGCGAGTGGATCACCGACTGCGGGTGCACCATGACCTGGATGTCCCGGTACGGAATGTCGAACAGCTCGTGCGTCTCGATGACCTCGAGCCCCTTGTTGACCAAGGTCGCACTGTTGATCGTGACGACCGGCCCCATGTCCCAGGTGGGGTGTGCGAGCGCTTCCTGCGGCGTGACGTTCCTGAGCTCGTCGCGTGTGCGCCCCCGGAACGCCCCGCCGGACGCGGTCAGCACCAGCCGCCGCACCTCCCCGCGCGTTCCGCCCCGCAGCCCCTGCGCGAGCGCCGAGTGTTCACTGTCGACGGGGACGATCTGCCCCGGCTTCGCGACCGCGCGGACCAGCGGCCCGCCGGCGACCAGCGATTCCTTGTTGGCCAGCGCGAGGATCCGCCCGGCGCGCAGCGCGGCGAGCGTCGGCGCCAGCCCGAGCGACCCGACCACCCCGTTGAGCACCGTGTCACACGGCCACTCGGCGAGCTCGGTCATGGCGTTGGGCCCGGCGAGGATCTTGGGCAGCCGGAAGTCCCCGGTGGCCCACCCCTTGGCCTTGGCCTCGGCGTAGAACGCAAGCTGAAGGTCCTGAGCGACACTGGCGCGGGCCACTCCGACGACGTCGACCCCGAGTTCCAGGGCCTGCCGGGCGAGCAACGCGACGTTGCCGCCACCGGCCCCGATCGCGACCACCCGGAAACGGTCGGGATTCCGCCGGACAATGTCGATGGCCTGCGTACCGATCGACCCGGTCGAGCCGAGCAGGACGATGTCGCGGGGGATCACGTCCCCTATTGTCTCAGGCACCCCGAAGCCCTTCGGCCGCAGGCGCCGAACCTCCACTCCTTTCCCCCACGACCACCGGATACTCCCACCGGCAGTCGACGACGGCCGACCGACGGAGGTGAGGACAGGGTGAGACGGGTATGGATGGGCCAAGGCGGACGCAGGCGCGGCGGCCGCAGCGCGAACGACGGGCGGCGGTCGGCGGAACGGCACACGCAGCACACGGCGCGAGCCGGCCCCGGAACAGCCGCATTCCGGCGGAGTGGTCGATCCCCCGAGGCCGACCGGGCTAGACGCCGGCGGTGATCCGGGCCGGGGAATCGGGGGTGAGGTCGGATTCCTTGATGCCGAAGCGGCGGTATAGGCGGGCCAGCGGGCCGGGAGCCCACCAGTTTGCCCGGCCGAGCAGGCGCATCGTCGCCGGCACCAGCAGCGCGCGGACGATCGTGGCGTCGACCAGGATGGCGACCACCATGCCGACGCCGAGCATCTTGATGAACGAGATGCCGCCCGTGGCGAACCCGCCGACGACGATCACCAGCAGCAGCGCCGCCGACGTGATGATCCCGCCGGTCCGCTCCAGCCCGGCGACCACGGCGCTCGTGTTGTCGCCCGTGCGGTCCCACTCCTCGCGCACCCGCGACAGCAGGAACACCTCGTAGTCCGTGGACAGGCCGAACAGGATCGCCAGCATGAGAATCAGCTGGCTCGCCTCCAGGTCGCCGGTCGAGGTGAACCTCAGCAGCCCCGAAAGGTGCCCGTCCTGGAACACCCAGACCACCGCCCCGAACGAGGCGCCGATCGACACGAGGTTCATGAACACGGCCTTGAGGGGCAGCAGCACCGAGCCGAACGCGAGGAAGAGCAGCACGATCGTGCTCAACCCGGCGAGCAGCGCCATGCGCGGCAGTCCGTCGGCGAGGCTGTCGAGCATGTCCGCCACCCCCGGCGCCGCACCGTCCACGAGCAGTTCGCTCCCCGGCTGCCGCAACTCGCGTAGCTGCCTGGCGAGCTCACGCGCCGCCTCGTCGCTGCCGTTGCCGGTGAACGTGACCGTCAGCAGGGTGGAGTCACCCTGGGCGGCCGCCACCTCGGTGCCGGTGACCCGCGGGAGCTGCCCGATCCGCGCCGCCACGTCGGCCACCGCGCCCTGGCCTCCCCCACTGACCAGCACCTGCATCGATGACGTGCCCCCGCCGGGGAATTCGGCGGCGAGCACCTCGTTGACCACCCGGCTCTCCGTGCCGGCCGGCAGGACCCGCTCGTCCGCCGCACCGAACTGCGCCCGGCTGAACGGTGACGCGAGCACCCCGAGCACCACCAGCGTGCCGGCGATGACCCAGACCGGGCGCCGCATGACGGCTCGGGCGATGGCGCCCCACCGGCTCCGCACGGTCACCGGCATCGGCAGCCGCCACGCGTTGACCCGGTGCCCGAGCACGGCCAGCAGCGCCGGCAGGACGGTCAGGGCGGCGAGCATCGCGACCAGCACGGCGGCCATGCCGCCGAAGCCCATCGACCGCAGGAAGACCTGTGGGAAGACCAGCAGGCTGGCGAGGGCGAGCGCAACCGTCAGGCCGGACACGGCGACCGTGCGGCCGGCGGTGGTCATGGTCCGGCGGGTCGCCTCGGGCACCGCCCGGCCCGCGGCCAACTCCTCACGGAACCGGCTGACCACGAACAGCGAGTAGTCGATGGCCATGCCGAGCCCGATCATCGTGATGATGTTGATCGCGAAGACCGACACGTCGGTGGCGTAGGTGAGCAGCCGGGTCGCGACGAACGCGCCCAGGACCGCGATGACACCCACGAGCAGCGGCAAGAGCGCCGCGATGACACCGCGGAACACGAACAGCAGCAGGATCAGCAGCACCGGCATGGACAGCGTCTCGGCCCGCACGATGTCCTGCTCGACCCGCTCGCTGACGTCGGCGAAGATCGCGGTCGGGCCGCCGATCCGCGTGGTCAGGCCGGTCGCCTGGAGGTCGGGCTCGATCGCGTGGAGCAGCTCGGCGTCCTGCTGGCCCGTGAGCTGCACCGCGACATACGTCGCGCGCCGGTCCCCGGACACGAACGCGGGGCTCTGCGTGTCGTAGAACGAGAACGCCTTGACCACCTCGGAGCGGCCCTTGAGACGGCTCAGGACCTGGCCGACCGCATCCCGGAACCCGGCGTCGTCCACGGTGCGGTCGGGCGAGGAGTAGAGCGCGAGGACGTCGACCGACTGGCGGCCGACCTCGGCCTCGATCCGCGCCCGGGCGGCGGCGGACGGGCTGCCGGGGTCGTCGAAGCCCCCGCTGGTCATCCTGGCGAACACGCCGGTGCCCCAGAGAACTCCCGCGAGCACAAGCGCCGCGCCGCCCGCGATGACGAGCCATCGGGCACGGACGACGACGTTCCCCCACCACGCGAACACGGGCTTCCCCACTTAAGATAAGTATCCGATGCTCACTTGAGTTAACATTGTTTACTTTGTCATCGCCATTCACTGCCGTCAAGGATGCCCTCGGTTGACCACCCAGCCGCCCACCCGCCGCCAACGCGTCCGCGCCGCCACGCTGGACGAGATCCACCAGGTCGCCCGCCGACTGCTGGTCCAGGACACGATCGCCGGCGTCACCCTGCGCGCCATCGCCCGCGAGATGGGCATGACCCCCGCGGCGCTCTACAGGTACTTCCCCAGTCTCGAATCCCTCCTGGCGAGCCTGTGCGAGCGGTTCTACGACGAGTGCCGCACCGAGATCGAGCGGGCCCGCGACGAGACGGGCCCCGACGACCCCGGTGCCCGCCTGTATGCGATGTGCCGCACGTTCCGGGCATGGTCGGTCACGCATCCGGCCGAGTTCAACCTGATGTTCGCGAGCCCACTGCCCACGACGAACCTCACATCGGGCGTGCACGGCGCGGGACTCCGGTTCGCGCTCTCGTTCGCCGACATGTTCGGCGAACTGTGGCAGCACTCGCCGTTTCCGGTGCCGGACGAAACCGGCCTCGACCCGCGACTGGCCGAGCAACTGCACGGATTCGTCGACGAGCTGCGCGCGCAGGGAGCACGGCCGGTCGACCTGCCGATCGGCGCGGCCCACTTGTACCTCTCCTGCTGGATACGCATGTACGGCATCGTGGCCCTCGAGGTCTACGGCCACCTCGGCTTCGCGCTGAGCGACGTGGGCCCGATGTTCGACGCCGAGATGGACTCGGCCGCCGAGCTGCTCGGCCTCGACCCGGCCCGGTACCGTAACCATCCTTTGTAGACAGAAAGTCGGAAGCGGTCGTTCCAGCTCTCCGGAACGACCGCTGCCGTCAAGGTGTCATTCGCTACCGCAGTTGACGACCAACAGCGGTGCGAGCTGAGCCGATGCGACGCGCAGCGGCCCGCCGGCCGCCGCGCGCCCATCCGTCATCGCGGTGAATCCCAGACGCCATCCCCGTTAGTACGCATGTACCAATTATAGATCTTCACTGCATGCCGGGCAATCGAATTACGGCGCGAGCCGGTGCAGGTCACGCGGGAAGAGCGTCGTCTCGCGGACGTTCGCCGCGCCGGTCAACCGCGCCATGAACCGCTCCAGCCCGATCGCGAACCCGCCGTGCGGCGGCATCCCGTGGCGGAACGCCGCGAGGTACGACGCATACGCCTCCGGCTGCTCGCCGCGGGCGGTCAGCGCGGCGACGTAGTCCTCGTACCGGTGCAGGCGCTGCCCGCCGGTGACCAGCTCCATCCCGCGGAAGATCAGGTCGAACGACCGCTCCGGATACGTGTAGAAGGGCCGCTTCACCATCGGATACCCCTCCACGTAGACGAAGTCGGACCCGTGCTCCCGCAGTGCCCACGCCCCGATCGCACGCTCGTGCTCCGGCGCCAGGTCCGGCTCGTCCGGCGCGGCACCGGCGATCTCCAGCGCCTCGCCGAAGTGCAGCACCGGCACCGTCCCGGGCAGCCGCACACCCTCGGCCCCGGTGGCCCGCACCATCGACCGGAGCACCGCCGTCAGCACCTCCATCACGTCGCGATGGTCGGCGATGAACCCGAGCTCGGCGTCGAGGGACGTATACGCCGCCAGGTGCCGCGACGTGTCGTGCGGCTCGGCCCGGAACACCGGCCCCACCTCGTAGACCCGCTCGAACACGCCGACCATCGTCTGCTTGTAGAACTGCGGGGACTGGGCGAGATACGCGGGCCGGCCGAAGTAGTCGATGGCGAACACGTTGGCGCCGGACTCGGTCGCGGTGCCGACGATCTTCGGCGTGAAGACCTCCGTGAACCCGAGCTCGTCGAGCGTCGACCGGAAGGCCCGCACCGCCGCCGACGACGCCGCGAAGACCTCGCGCCGGGAGGGGTGCCGCAGCGTGACGGGCGCGTGGTCGAGCAGCGCGGGCAACGAGGCGCCCAGCGCGGGCCGGAACAGCTCCACCGGCGGGGGCTCGGCCTGCGACAACACCGTGATCGACGGCGACACCAGCTCGACCCCGCCGGGCGCGACCGCGTTGGCGGCGACCCGCCCGGTCACCTCGACCACCGTCTCCTCCGGCGGCAGCTCGGCCGACGGGCACACCACCTGGGCGAGCCCGCGGCGGTCGCGCAGCACGAGGAACGCGACCTTGGACAGGACCCGCCGGCGATGGACCCAGCCGGCGAGCCGGACGGTCTCACCCGTATGGGCCGCGAGCTGGTCGGACAGTATGCGTTGCATGTGCACCTCCTGGGGAATCCGCTCCCCGGAGGTGTGGGCGATGGGGCCGGTCGCGGTGCCACCACACCTTCACCGCGGCAGGCCGCCGCGGCCTCTCGGCCTCGATGACGGAAGGCCAGACCGGCGGGGCTATCGGCGGTCGTCACTCGCCACCCCGCTGCTGGACAAAGCATAGGCGGGTTTTCCGGATGACCGCGACGGGAATTCGAGCAGGCATGAGCAGCACCGACAGGTGCCGGAGACCGGGTGCCGGTCGACCAGCAACTCGGCCAGGACCCGGACACCGACCCGCAGGCGATCACCCGGGAGCAGGTCGAGAACGCCCCCCGCTGACGGCGTGCCGCTCGGCCGCGGCCACCCGCGCACCGCCCAGGTCGGCCCGCCGCCCCGCCTCCTTGCCGGCCGCGAATCCCCCGCCGGTGAGCCGCCGCGCCCGGCCTCGGGTGAGCAGTGGATATTGCTCCTCGACGGCCCGGTCGACCGCCTGCTGCCGATCGGCGAGGACGAGCGCCACCCCCGGCGCCCGCGCCTCCTCGTGCTCCCGGCTGCGCCGGTCGGCCTCGGCGAAGCGGTGCGCCACCGCCGAGGCGAACCCGACCAGCCACGACCGGCGCCACGCCGCGACCTGCTCCCCCGGCGGCACCTGCTCGGCGAGCAGCCCGCGGGCCGCCTGCACCAGCAGGGAGGCGAACAGCAGCTCGACCCCGGCGATGTCGGCCTCGAACCCGAACAGGTGCATCGAGATGCTCAGGCCGTCGGGGCCGCGCCGCTCCAGCCGGATCGACCGGCAGCGCAGCGACCCGGCCACGACGTGCAGCAGGTGCGCCTTTTCCCGCAGATAGGGCGCCTGGAGCTCGAGCTGGCGGTTGCCCACCGTCTGTGGCCGGCCGGCGGCCTCGGCCGCCGCCAGGACCGCCTGATCGATGCCGTATTTGGCGATCAGCTCAGCCGCCTTGGCGGTGAGCGCCTCCGCCTCCTCCCGGGTGCACGCCGGATCTTCGGCCTTGGCCAGCAACTTGCGGACTTTGTCGAGCATCAGGGCCCCCCATCGCACTGTTGCCGGGGACGCTAGCCCTGCCCTACGACACTTTCCGCCGCTGCCGCGCCGGTGTCACCGTCGGGTGCCGACGCGCCTGCTCTGCGTGACCGAAGCTCATGGCCGACGCTCGTGAGGCAGCGTCCGCTCGACAGGTCGAACTTCCAACCGTGGAGCTGGCAGGTCAGCGTGTTGCCGTCGATGATGCCGAACCGGGTCAGGTCGGCCTTGAGGTGCGGGCAGCGCCGCTGCACGATCCAGTCGCCGAGCTTGATGTCCTCGGCGTCGGGCTTCTGCTGGTCGAACCAGCCCTCCGCGTACTGCAGGCGCTCTTCCGACAGGCACTTGAAGAACGAGTAGACGAACTCGTTGTACTGCCCGATCCGCGCCGCGGAGAACCGGCAGGAAAGGAACAGCGAGTTGACCCAGTCGACCTCTTCGATGAAGAGCAGGTGCTCGATGAGGGCGCGCTCGGTGCGGAACCGGTAGCGCACCTTCTCGTCGGCGTAATGCCGCACCTGCTTGCCGGGAAAGTCGACGACGATCGACTCGACGGACTCGCCGTCGTAGCCGACCAGATCAAAACGCACCGGGCCGCCGACGCCCTTCGCGAGATACACCGACTCGTCGAGCAGCGGCTCGATCCGCCGCTTCATCTCCTTCAGCAGGTCGATCTCGGGGTGCCGCCAGGACGCCTTGGCGGCCTCGATGATCGGCCGCTTCCGCTCGCGCATCTCCTCGAGGTGCTCCCGCTTGTGCGCGAAAAAATCCTCGAGGCTGTCGACCGGGTGCGTCGTTTCGGCGCCGTCGGCGGAAAGCGACATCACCGAGCCGGGCAGCAGGACGATCGAGTTGGTGCCGCCGACCTTCGCGTACTCCTGCTGGAACACCCACTGGTCGGGGAAGATATTTCCTTCGTCACCGAAGATGTCGTTGAACTGCCAGAGCTCGTCGTCGAGGAAGCACGGCGGCCCGGCGATCGGCACCACGTGGGAGGCCTTCAGATCGTTGATGTACCGGAACGTGCGGTCGAACTGCCGGTCGCGCTTCTGCTTGCCGAAAGCGCGCTTGGCGGACTCGGGCAGCTCGTACACCATCGGATACCAGATCGCGCCGGAGAACTGCAGCAGATGGGCGTGCACGTGCCCGAGCGCGTTGAATGTCGTCAGGTCCGTCGGGCGGGCGTCGTTCTGGTTGAGGATACGAATCCCGTCGTATTCGACCCACAGCGACGAGTCGCCGATCGGCCCGTCCGTCGGTGACGTCAGCGCCTGGATCATGATCTTCAGGCCGCCGTCGAGCTCGTGGACCTGGTCCGACTTCGTCTCGAGGAACTTCGTGAAACCGAGCCCGGTCAGCTCGTCACGCATCTCGCTCGTCGGAAACTCCGGCAGCAGCACCGTCGCCTTCTTCGAGACGAACCGCTTGAGGTGCTCGGCGTCGAAATGGTCCCGGTGCAGATGCGACACGTAAAGGTAGTCGCAATCGCCGAGCGCCTCCCAGTCGAGCTGGGAATTGTCGGGAAACGGGAACCACGACGCGAAATACGCTGGATTGACCCACGGGTCGCACAGAATGCTGCCGGCGGCCGTGTCGATCCGCAGGCTCGCGTGGCCGGTCCCGGTGATACGCACCGCGTTCCTCCTTGATCTGGTACGTGTGGCGCCGATCCCGACGCTACCCGACCGACCCGCAGCCGTCGGTTCCGGTGCCGCATGCCAGACTTGTGGAAGACCGTCAGCAGTGAAAGGACACACCGTGGCCGAGCACGAGCCAGTGACCTCCCCCGACCAGCACAAGCCGGGACACCCGCGCGCGGCCCGCTTCGGTGCGGCCGTCACGGTGCTGCTGCTGCTGAGCATGCTGATCGGCAACCACGAGGGCCGCGTCGAGGACATCTGGTTGATCGCCGGCGCCGCCGTGCTGCTGCTGGCCCTGGTCGGCGACTGGGTCCTGCGCCGCAACGGCCTGCGCTGACCCGGATTCCCACAGCCGAATCACCGTCGGCGCCTGGTCCGGCCCGACATGGGCGAGCGTCCAGGCCTGACGGCCTCCCTGCCGTCGCATCGCCACACACGTTGATCTTGCAACTGCGGCGCCACGACACTCCTACTTTGTCCGGATTCGCCAGGCATCACAACTGCAAGATCATCGCATGAGGGGATGCGCTGGCCACGCGTCCGTCGCACGGGACACGAGCATGATCACACCAGCCTGCGGGAGACCCGGGTCGGAGCGGCAGCCGGCGCGCCCGGTTGGCGTCGGGCGCGCCGTGAACCGGGGTGACGCGGGCCTAGCGGCGGCGCGTCACGATGTCGCGGACCTCCTTGAGGGCCGCGTCGACCTCGGCCTCGAAGTAGCCGCCGGGGACCAGGTTGAAGTGCGACGGGTCGAGGTCGCCGTCGGTCAGCGGGCCGCCGCGACCTGAGAGCGACGCCATGACGCCCTCGAAGAGACGGTCGACCTGAGCCCGGTCGTAACCGCTGCCGAACCGGCGCAACTGGAACGTCCGACGGAGCTGGTCGATGCGGGCCACCTCGGACGACTGGTGCTGGACCGGCGCGCCATACGGGTCGCCGCCACCCGGGGCACCATACGGGTCGCCGCCAGCCGGGGCACCATACGGGTCGGGGCCGGGACCAGGGCCATACGGGTCGCGGTCCGGGCCGGGGCCGCCGCCGTAGGTGACCGGCTCGGGCCGGTCGCGGTCCATCCGGATCTCGGCGGTCATGTCGCCGCGCGGCTGGCGGGGCGCCGGGTCGTAGCCGCGGTCGTCGTCGAACGCGCCGCCGTAGGTGGGCTCGTCATAGCGACCGTACGCCGGGTCGCGCGGCGGCGGGCCGGGCGGCGCCGGGGTCGGGCGGGTCGGCATCGGGGGCGCCGGGACGACGGGAGGTGCCATGCGCTCCATCGGAGGCGGACCCATCCGGTCGGGAGCCATGCGGTCCATGGGCGGCGGTCCCATTCGGTCGACCGGGGGCGGACCCATGCGGTCGACGGGCGGCGGACCCATACGGTCGGCGGGGGGCGGTGCCATACGCTCCGGCATGCGCTCGGGAGCCATGCGCATCTCACCGCTGGTGCGGGGGTCAAGGGCCCGGCCGAACCCACCGCCGCCGCGCTCCTCGAGCTCGGCCAGCTGGCGCTCGACACGGTCAAGGTGCAGGTCGACCTGCCACTCGTCGTAGCCACCGAAGCGGACTCGGAAGACCACGTCGTGGACCTCCTGAGCGCTCACCGGCGCGCCCATAGGGTCTCCGGAGAGCGTTGCTTCCACCCGGTCGAGGAACGTGTCGACCTCGTCGACCTTGTATCCCCGACGCATCGCACGGCGCCGGAACCGCTGACCCTGACTCACTGTGTCTCCTCGTTCGCTCGCCGCGCTAGCAAGCCGTCTTGACGCTCTCCCACCTTGCCACCCGAAGAGGCGGCAAGCTGCCCGCAGGCTCCGTCAATCTCCCGACCGCGAGTATCACGGACCGTAGTCGCGACACCAGCAGCCCGGAGGCGTCGGACGAACTCCCGCTCAACCGGCTTAGGACTAGCGTCCCACTTGCTGCCCGGTGTCGGATTGAGCGGGATGAGATTGACATGCGCGAGACGGCCGGACAAGAGCCGACCGAGCAAATCCGCCCGCCACGGATGGTCGTTCACATCCCGGATCATTGCGTATTCAATGGACACCCGCCGGCCGGTGCGAGCCGCATACTCAAACGCGGCATCCAGCACTTCGGCGACCTTCCAACGTTGGTTGACCGGCACGAGCGTGTCGCGCAGATCATCATCAGGTGCGTGCAGCGACAGCGCAAGCGTCACCGACAGCCCCTCCTGCGTCAACCGGCGGATGGCCGGGACCAGCCCGACGGTGGACACCGTGATGTGCCGCTGCGACAGGCCCAGACCCTCGGGGGCGGGCTCGGTCAAGCGGCGGACGGCGGCGATCACCCGGTTGTAGTTGGCCAGGGGCTCGCCCATGCCCATGAAGACGACGCGGGACAGCCGGTCGGGGCAACCGGGCAGCGCGCCGCGGGCGGCCTGGCCGGCGAACCACACGACCTGGTCCACGATCTCCGCGGTCGACAGGTTGCGGGTCAGCCCGGCCTGGCCGGTCGCGCAGAACGGGCACGCCATCCCGCACCCGGCCTGACTCGACACGCACACCGTCACACGATCTGGATATCCCATCAGGACGCTCTCAACGAGGGAGCCGTCGTGAAGGCGCCACAAGGTCTTCCGGGTGGTGCCGTTGTCGGTCGCCAACTCCCGCACGGGGTGTAGCAGTGGCGGCAGGAGCGCCTCGGTGATCGCGGCCCGGCTGCGCGCCGGAAGGTCGGTCATCTCGGCGGGGTCGCGGATGAGGCGTCCGAAGTAGTGCGCCGACACCTGCCCGGCACGGAATGCCTGCTCACCGAGCTCGGCCACGGCAGCGCGGCGGCCGGCGAGATCAAGGTCGGCCAGGTGGCGCGGGGGCAACGACGCTCGCCGGCCGTCACTCGTGGTGCCGGTCGCGGTGGATGAGAGGTTCAGTACGGGAAGTTGTGTCATGACGGATCCAGTGTCCCATGCCGAGTCGCGTGACCTACAAGACCGCTCGTGAGAGCGTCACGCTGAGCTACGACGGGGGCACCAGGAAGGCCAGAACGGCGTATGCGGTCGGCAGGGCGAGCAGGATCGAGTCAAGCCGGTCCATGAGCCCTCCGTGCCCGGGCAGCAGATTGCTCATGTCCTTGACGCCGAGATCGCGCTTGATCATCGACTCGCCGAGGTCACCCAGCACCGAGGCGATCGAAACCGCCGCACCGAAGACCGCACCGTGCCACCAGACCGCGTCGGGCAGCAGCAACGGCAGGGCCACCGCGCTGCCGGCGGCGGTCCACACGACCGAGCCACCGAAGCCCTCCCACGACTTGGCCGGGCTGATGGACGGCGCCATCTTGTGCCTGCCGAGGAACACGCCGGTGACGTAGCCGCCGGTGTCCGACAGCACCACCGCGAGGATCGTGACCAGCACGCGGACGCTGCCGTCGGCGGCCGGATACGCCAGGAGCGCGGCGAACGAGCCCAGGAACGGCACGTACACGGCGATCAACGCACCGGCGGTGACGTCACGCTGGTAGTGCTGCACCCCGCCGGCGAACCGCCAGACGAAGAGCAGGAGCAGTGTGCCCAGCAGCCCGAGGGGCAGGACGTCGGCGCCGCCGAACCAGGCCAGGCCGACCATCGCGGGCCCGCCGATGAGCAGCGGCACCAGCGGCGGCCGGGCCTTCTGCACGCTGACGGCGCGGACCATCTCCCACGCGCCGACCATCACGGCGACGACGACCAGCCCGAGAAAGAGCCACCTGTCGAAGAAGAACAGCGAGACCAGGACGGCCCCGCCGAGCCCGACCCCCACCCCGATGGCGGCGGGCAGGTTGCGGCCGGCCCGGCTCTTCCGCTTCGCCGGCTCCGGGGACGGCTGAGCGTCGGATGCCGGCACAGCGGGTACCACTTCCAGGATCGGGTTTTCGGCTCTTTCCACCAGACCAGCAGACGCCTCGGGCGCGGCAACGTCCTGCCGCGCCCGGGTCGACGGGTCTCCGGGGGCCCGGTGTGCTCGGTCGAGGTGGGCCATCAGACCTCGAGCAGCTCGGCTTCCTTGTGCTTGAGCAACTCGTCGACCTGCACCACGAACTTGTGCGTCAGGTCGTCGAGCTCCTTCTCGGCGCGACGGCCCTCGTCCTCGCCGACCTCGCCGTCCTTGACGAGGCGGTCGAGCTCTTCCTTGCCCTTGCGTCGGACGTTGCGGATGGCCACCCGCGAGTCCTCGGCCTTGTGGCGGGCAACCTTGATCATCTCCCGGCGCCGCTCCTCGGTCATCTGCGGCAACAGGATACGGATCTGGGTGCCCTCGTTGTTGGGGTTTACTCCGAGGTCGGAGTCGCGGATCGCCCTCTCCATCGCCCCGATCTGCGAGGCGTCATAGGGCTTGATGAGCGCCATGCGCGGCTCGGGGATCGCGATCGAGGACATCTGCGGCAGCGGGGTAGGCGTGCCGTAGTAGTCAACCATCACCTTGCCGAACATCGCCGGGGTGGCGCGGCCGGTACGGATGACCGCGAACTCCTCCTTGGCGTGCTCGATCGCGCGCTCCATCTTCTCTTCGGCCTCGAAGAGCGTCTCTTCGATCACGTGGTCTGTCCTCCTCGGTCCGGGATGGGCTCGGCGGTGATGAGCGTGCCGATCCTCTCACCAATCAACGCGCGAGCGACGTTGTCCTCCCCCTCCGCGCCGAAGACCAACATCGGCAGCGCATTTTCCTGGCAGAGGCTGAAGGCCGTCTGGTCCACCACCCGCAGGCCCTGCATCAGCGCCTCGGCGAAGGTCAGGCTGTCGAGCTTCCGCGCGGTCGGGTCGGTGCGGGGATCGGCGGTGTACACACCGTCGACCCCGTTCTTGCTCATCAGCACCGTGTGGGCGTGGATCTCCAGCGCCCGCTGCGCCGCCACGGTGTCGGTCGAGAAGTACGGCATGCCGGCGCCCGCACCGAAGATGACCACACGGCCCTTCTCCAGGTGGCGGATCGCCCGACGCGGGATATACGGCTCGGCGACCTGAGCCATACTGATCGCGCTCTGCACCCGCGTGTCGATGCCTTCCTTCTCCAGGAAGTCCTGCAGCGCCAGGCAGTTCATGACGGTGCCGAGCATGCCCATGTAGTCGGCGCGGGCACGATCCATGCCCGCGCGGGACAGTTCGGCGCCCCGGAAGAAGTTGCCGCCGCCGACGACAACGGCGACCTGCACACCGCGGCGGACCACGGCGGCGATCTGGCGGGCCATGTGCCGGACCACGTTGGGGTCGACACCGACGGCGCCGCCGCCGAACACCTCACCGGAGAGCTTCAGGACGACACGCCGTGTCCCGATCGGGGTCGGCGCCAGGGCCTGCCTTGACGCTTCCATGGCGGTGTTCGTCATCTAGGGCACCTTTCGAGCGGTCGGACTCTACTGACATGTACGACGAGGGGGTCGCGGCCTCCAACATGTGGACACCGTGACCCCCTCTGCACGATCGCTACCGTTCTCGGCTGCGTCGGATCAGGCCTGGCCGACCTCGAAGTGCACGAAGCGCGTCACCTCGATGCCGGCTTCGGCCAGCACCTGCTTGACGGTCTTCTTGTTGTCACTCACGGACGGCTGCTCGGTCAGGACGAAGTCCTTGAAGAAGCCGTTGACCCGACCCTCGACGATCTTGGGAAGGGCGGCCTCGGGCTTGCCCTCCTCGCGGGCGGTCTCCTCGGCGATGCGACGCTCCGACGCGACGATCTCGGCCGGCACGTCGTCGCGGGTGAGGTACTTCGGGCGCATCGCGGCGATCTGCATCGCGACGCCACGCGCGTCGGCGATGGCGGCCTCGTCGTTCTTGCCGGTGAACTCGACCGCGACGCCGACCTGCGGCGGGAGGTCGGGGCTCTTGCGGTGCATGTAGACGGCGACGGACTCGCCCAGCACCGCGATGCGGTTGACGACGAGCTTCTCGCCGATGCGCGCCGACTCGGTCTGGATCAGCTCGGCGACGGTGCTGTCGCCGAGCTTGGAGCCGAGCAGCGTCTCCACGTCGGCGGGCTTGGTCTCGTCGATGTGCTCGGCGAGCTTCTGGCCCAGCTCGATGAACGCCTCGTTCTTGGCGACGAAGTCGGTCTCGCAGTTGATCTCGACGAGGCCCGAGCCGTGGTGCGCCACCAGGCCGTTGGCGGTCGTGCGCCCGGCACGCTTGCCGACGTCCTTCGCACCCTTGATGCGCAGCAACTCGACGGCCTTGTCGAAGTCGCCCTCAGCCTCTTCGAGCGCCTTCTTGCAGTCCATCATGCCGGAGCCGGTCAGTTCGCGGAGTCGCTTGACATCCGCGGCGGTGAAGTTGGCCATGATTCTCTCTCGCTCTTCGGGGTTACGCCTGGGTGGTGTCGGCGGCGGGAGCGGCATCAGCGGGCTTGGCACCCTCGAGCAACTCACGCTCCCACTCGGCGAGCGGCTCGTCACCGGCCACGACGCCCGGCTCGGGCTTCTGGTCGGCACGGGTGGCGCGTCCGGACCGGGCGATGAGGCCGTCGGCCACCGCGTCGGCGACCACGCGGGTCAGCAGCGCGGCAGAACGGATGGCGTCGTCGTTGCCGGGGATCGGGAAGTCGACCTCGTCCGGGTCGCAGTTGGTGTCGAGCACGGCGATCACCGGGATGCCCAGCTTGCGGGCCTCGTCAACCGCGATGTGCTCCTTCTTGGTGTCAACGACCCAGATCGCCGACGGCAGCTTCTGCATGTCACGGAGACCACCGAGCGTGCGGCTCAGCTTGGTCTGCTCGCGCGACAGCTGCAGGGTCTCCTTCTTGGTGTACCCCTGCGCGGTGCCGGTGAGGTCGAGCGACTCGAGTTCCTTCATGCGCTGGAGCCGCTTGTAGACGGTCTGGAAGTTGGTGAGCATGCCGCCCAACCAGCGGTGGTTGACATACGGCTGGCCGACACGGGTCGCCTGCTCGGCGATCGCCTCCTGCGCCTGCTTCTTCGTGCCCACGAACAGCACCGAGCCACCCTCGGCGACGGTGTTGCGGATGTAGTCGTAGGCCTTCTCGATGTAGTCGAGCGTCTGGCGCAGGTCGATGATGTAGATGCCGTTGCGCTCGGTGAAGATGAAGCGCTTCATCTTCGGGTTCCAGCGGCGGGTCTGGTGCCCGAAGTGCACGCCGCTTTCCAGCAGCTGACGCATGGTCACAGTCATGTTGATGGATCCCTTCGATCCTGGTTGTCACGGCGGGCCGGTCGGTCCGCCGTCCTGGCGCCTGGTCGTCGGCCGTCTCACCCGAGTGCAGACTGCTGCTGATCGGGACCAGGGCGGCCGCCGCCCTTGCTCGCCCGGCGCGAAGGATTTGCGGCGGACTGTGGGAGGGCGCGCGAGGTCGACCGCGCAGGCGCGGTCGCCGGTGGAAAGTGTACGCGCAGTCGGAGGGAGGGCTGGAATCCCCCCGGCAGAGCCGAAAGATGGTCCGGTTTCACCGTATTTGTCAGGACGAACCATCACCACAGCGAGTGACATCACAACGGCGCCACTGAGGGCAGCGAGAACGGGTCCCAGGGCCGGCGCCGTCAAGGGCGAAGCGCCACGACGGCGGACCTCAACCGGCGACCGATGCCATCCCGCTGCCACCGGGGGCCGGCCGGTGCGGTGTGCCTGCGGGTAAACCGGGCCCACGCCGCCCTGCCCGGGTCGCACCGGTTGGACCGCAGCGGCCGACGCTCGGTGGGGTGCTCGGCAGGCTGCTGGCGGGCCGGTGCAGCGCTGCGTGAGCGGGTGTCATGGCCACCGGCCCCGACACGGCAGCCCGCACGCCGGGCCATCACCCGCGGCACACGCGGCGGCCACCGCGCCGACCCGTGCCAGCGCACGCCAGCGCACGGTGCGGGCCCACCATGCCGGCCCAGAGCGGCTCACGCCGGCGCACGGCGGCCACGGACAGCCCACCCGCAGCCCACGCCCACGGCGGCGCACGTCGGGCTGCCCCATCGGTCGGCGCGGCGGGTCGGCGGGCCCGGCTGGCCTGAACAGGGGCGGCCGAGCAGGGGCGGCCGAGCAGGGGCGGCCGAGCAGGGGCGGCCGAGCAGGGGCGGCCGAGCAGGGGCGGCCGAGCAGGGGCGGCCGAGCAGGGGCGGCCGAGCAGGGGCGGCCGAGCAGGGGCGGCCGAGCAGGGGCGGCCGAGCAGGGGCGGCCTGAACAGGGGCGGCCACTGCGGTGAGACAGTGGCGCCGCCCGCGACGTGGCTCACGAAGCGGGCGGCGCCAGAAACAACGAGGTCAGGACGACAGCGCGGCAGCGATGAACAGCAGAAGCGCCACCGGCAGATACGCGAGCGGCGTCCGCAACCACGCCCGCCCGCCCGATGCCGCGGCGGCGGCGCCGCCGATCAGGCCATACAGGCCCAGGGCGAACATCGGCAGGCCAAGGATCATGAAGATGCTGGCCAGCGTCCCCGCCGCTTCGATCCTGTCGGCGGTCATCGCGGTCAGGAACAGCCGCAGAACCGGCACCTCGAACAGGATCGTCAGCAGCACGAGGACGATGGCGAGTCCGGGCCGCTTGCTCCGGTACACAGCGCCACCGGGCTCCGCGACCGGCGGCGGAATGGCCGCGGTCAACGTCGTCGGCGCCGCGAACACGCTCGGCCCACCGGCCGCCTGCGGGTCGTACGGCGCGCCCAGCGGCGGCGCGGCCTGCATCGGCGCCGACATGGGCGCCCCGGACATCGGCGCACCCGACATCGGCGCACCCGACATCGGCGCGGCGGACATGGGAGCCGCCGACACCGGAGCCCCGGACGACGGCGCGGGCGCGGCCGGCTGGGTCACCGCGGCCGGCCCGCCAGAGGTCGGCCGGTGCAGAGAGCTGCGGTCGATGGCCTCCGACCGCCGCGACCGGCTCACCGACTCACCCGACATTTCGCCGCTGTCCGCCCCGTAGCCGCCGTCGCCCCCGTACTGCTCCGGGCGGCCCAGCGGCCCGGAGAACTGGCCGCTCGGGCTGTCGCCGTAGTCCAACGGGTCGTTGCTGTATCCCCGGCCGCCGCGCGGCTCGGGCACTCGGTAGCTATCGCGTTCGTCGGCATACCGGGTCGGCGTGTATCCCCGGCCGGCCCGGTCATCGCCGTATCCCCGGTCGTCGCCATATCCGCGGTCGTCGCCATATCCGCGGTCGTCACCGTAACCGCGGTCGTCACGGCCCCGGTCGTCACGGGGCGGTTCGTCCCGGGCACGGTCGTCATATCCACGGTCGTCCGGATACCAGCGGGGTTCGGCATCCGGGTCCGGCGGGAAATTCCGGCGTCCATCCACGGTCCGTCACGGTAGGCCCTCGGCAAGATCCCCGCCACCCGGCAAAAGGTCCCTGTAATTTGCGTCGCTGCCCCGCACCCCGGCTGCCGGGATCCGATCCCCGGGGTTCACCCGCATACTCTGTGGGTGACTGACGCACCGAGTGATCCGCTCGTCGCCCGCATGCGCCCGTTCGGCACGACCATCTTCGCGGAGATGTCGGCCCTTGCCGTGCGCACCGGCTCGGTCAACCTCGGCCAGGGCTTTCCGGACACCGACGGCCCGGCCGCGATGCTCGACGCTGCGGCGGCGGCCATTCGCGGAGGACGCAACCAGTACCCGCCGGGGCCCGGCGTCCCCGAGCTCCGCGCGGCCGTGTCCGCCCATCAGAAGGCCTTCTGGGGCCTCGACTACGACCCCGACGGCGAGATCCTGGTGACCGCCGGCGCGACCGAAGCGATCGCCGCCACCATCCTGGCCCTGTGCGAGCCCGGCGACGAGGTCGTCTGCTTCGAGCCCTACTACGACTCCTACGCGGCCTCGATCGCTCTCGCCGGAGCGGTCCGCCGGCCGGTGACGCTGCGGGTCGTCGACGGTCGCTACGCCTTCGACCCGGCCGAGCTGCGGGCGGCGTTCGGCCCGCGCACCCGTCTCGTGCTGCTCAACTCGCCCCACAACCCGACCGGCAAGGTCTTCACCGCCGAGGAGCTCGCGCAGGTCGCGGCCCTGTGTGAGGAGTTCGACGCCTACGCCGTCACCGACGAGGTCTACGAGCACCTCGTCTTCGCCGACGCCGCGGCTCCGCACGTGCCGCTCGCCGGCCTCCCCGGCATGTGGGACCGGACCGTGCAGATCTCGTCGGCGGGCAAGACCTTCTCCTGCACCGGCTGGAAGATCGGCTGGGCCTGCGCTCCCCGCCCGCTGGTGTCGGCGGTGACCCGCGTCAAGCAGTTCCTCACCTATGTCAACGCCGGCCCGCTCCAGCCGGCCGTGGCGGTGGCGCTGGACTCGCCACCGTCGTACTACGAACAGTTCCGCGACGACCTGCAACGCAAACGCGACCGCCTGTGCGAGGGCCTGACCGAGGCCGGCTTCGCGGTGCTGCGGCCGGAGGGCACCTACTTCGTCACGGCCGACATCACACCCCTGGGCGGGACCGACGGCGTCGAATTCTGCCTCGCCCTGCCGGAGCGCTGCGGTGTCGTGGCCGTTCCCACGCAGGTGTTCTACGACGACGTCGACGCCGGCCGCCGGCTCGTCCGCTTCGCCTTCTGCAAGCGCGACGAGATCCTGGACGAAGCCGTCGCCCGCCTGCGGCGGCTGTGAGCGGCTCATCTCACTCCTCCTCCGGGGACCTGGGCCCGGGTGGGCGGCGGGCCAACCGGTAGCCGGCCTCGGTGGACACCACGAAGCCGAGCTCTTCGAGGAGGGGCAGGTTGCGCCGGGCGTCGCGGCCACTCACCCCGGCGACCGCCGCGATCTCCTCGGCCGGCCGGGGCAGCCTGGGCCGCACCGCGTCGAGGATGCGGGCCTGCAGCGCGTCAAGTGCGTCCTCGGGCCGGCCGGCGCCCTGGATCGGGTCGGCGAGCTCCCCGACCTGACCGATCTCCTCGATGATCTCCTCGACGCGGGTGACCGGCACCGTGCCCTGCACCCGTAGCTCGATGTGGCAGCCGACCGACATGGCCGACGTGATCGGGCCGGGCACGACCATCGGGGAACGGTGCAGAAGCCGCGCATAACCCAGCGTGCTGCGTGCCCCGCTGCGCGAGCCGGCCTCGACCACCACCGTGCCCCGTGTGGCGGCGGCGATGACCCGGTTGCGGGTCAGGAACCGGGTCTTGTGCGGGTGGGTGCCCGGCGGCCACTCGGTCAGCACCAGGCCCTCGTCGGCGATCCGCTCCAGCACGCCCGCGTTGGCCGCCGGATAGCTGCGGTCGATCCCGCAGGCGAGCACCGCCGTCGTGAGCCCGCCCGCGGCCAGCGCGCCGCGGTGGGCGGTCACGTCGACGCCGAGCGCTCCCCCGGACACGACCGTCCACCCCTTCTCGGCCAGGCCGAAGGCGAACTCCGAGGCGACGAACTCGCCATAGCTGGTCACCGCCCGGGCGCCGACCACCGACACCGCACGCTCCAGGGCGTCGATCAGCCGGGGCGCGCCGCGGACCCACAGGCACATCGGCGGGTCGGTGTCGCGGCGCAGCATGCTGCCCTCCCGGCTGGCGAGAACCAGGTCGTCGAGTGCGGCCGGCCACTCGTCGTCGGCGGCCGTGACGATCCGGGCGCCGAGCTGGTCGGCACGGGTGGTCATCTGCTCCACGAGGTCGGCGGCCGCCTCCACGGTGCGCCGCACGCCGGCCGCCTCCAGCCGGGCACGAACCGCCCCGGCCAGCGCGGGGGTGACGGCGTGCCCGGCGATCACGCAGGACAGTGCCTCCGTTGCGCCGACCTCACGGACGAGGAGGCCGAGCTCACGGCTGCCCGGCTCAACGAGGAACCCGAGCGCCATGCGGGCGAGCCGGTCGTCACTCATCGCATCCTCCGCGACCGCATCTGCAGCGCCTCCCGGACGTCACCGGCGTCCGGTGTGGACCGCCCGTCGATGTCCGCCGCGGTCCAGGCCACCCGGAGCACACGGTCGAACCCGCGCGCCGACAGGCGGCCCTGGTCCATGGCCTGCCGCAGTGGCTGGAGGATCGGCGCCGGAAGGCGGAACCGGCGATGGCGCAGCAGCGCACTCGGCACCTCGCCGTTGGAGCGGGCGTGCGGCGTCCACCGCTCGACCGCCGCCGCGCGGGCCCGGAGCACGCGGGCCGCCACCGCCTTCGACGGCTCGGCGTCCTCGGTGCCGAAAAGCGCGGCGGAACGGACCGGATCGAGGTCCACCTGGAGGTCGACCCGGTCCATCAGCGGACCGGAGAGTCGCGCCAGATAGCGCCGGCGCACGAGCGACGGGCACTGGCACGACTGCTGCTCGCGGGCGCACGGGCACGGGTTGGCGGCCATGACGAGTTGGGTGCGGGCCGGAAAGACCGTCTCGCCGTATGCGCGGCGCAGGCGCACCACGCCCTCCTCGAGCGGCTGCCGGAGCGCGTCGAGTGCGCCGGGGGCGAACTCCGCGCACTCGTCGAGGAACAGCACACCGTGGTGGGCCAGGCTGATCGCGCCCGGCTTGGCAAGGCCCGAGCCACCGCCGACGAGGGCCGCGACCGAGGCCGTGTGGTGCGGGGCCTGCAGTGGCGGGCGACGGACGAACGGGTTGCCCTGCGGCAGCGTCCCGGCGACAGAGTGCAGGGCCGTCGCCTCGATGGCCTCCTGGTCGCCGAGTTGCGGCAGGATGCCCGGCAGGCGCTGGGCGAGCATCGTCTTGCCTGCGCCGGGTGGTCCGAACATGGCGATGTGGTGGCGGCCGGCGGCGGCCAGCTCGATGACCCGTCGGCCGCGCTCCTGGCCGAGGACGTCGGCGAGGTCGAGGGAGGCCGGCTCGGGCAGCGCCGGTGGTGTGCCGGGGTCGGGCAGGCGCTCCGAGCCGTGGAGGTAGCCGATGAGCCGACCGAGGCTGTCGGAGGCGCGGACCTCGATGTCGGGGACCAGCCGCGCCTCGGCGGCGTTGCCGACCGGCACGACGGCCGAGCCGACCCCGGCCCGGCTGGCGGCGAGGACCGCGGGCAGCACACCGCGGACCGGACGCAGCGTCCCGTCCAGGCCGAGCTCGCCGAGCACCACCGCGTCGACGACACGGCCGATCGGCAGGCCGGCGCCGGCGGCGAGGACCGCGACGGCCATCGCGAGGTCGAAGCCGGAGCCGTGCTTGCGGATGTGGGCGGGCAGGAGGTTGACGGTGATGCGCTGCTGGGGCCAGCTGGCGCCCGAGTTGTGGACGGCGGCCCGGATCCGGTCGCGGGCCTCGCTCAGGGCGGCGTCGGGCAGGCCGGACACGATCAGGCTGGGCAGGCCGGGTGCGACGTCGGCCTCCACGACGATGACCTCGCCGACAACACCGTGCAGCGCGACGGAGCGAACCTTCGCGTAGCCCATCAGAGTGCTCCGCGCAGGTGCTGCACCGCGGCCGTCCGGCCCAGGAAGACGCTGATCACGTCGAAGCGGACGTCGCGGTAGCCGGCGCCGTTGGCCGCGAGCCACTGCGTGGCCAGCTTGCGGAGGCGGCGGGCCTTGCTGGGGACGATCGCCTCGGCCGGCCCGCCGAACCGCGTGCTGCGGCGCGTCTTGACCTCCACGAACACGATGTCGTCGCCGTCCCGGGCGATCAGGTCGAGCTCGCCGCGGATCTCGCGGACGCCGGCCGGGCCGCGCCAGTTGCGGTCGAGGATGACCAGGCCCTGAGACATGAGATATCGACCGGCGAGGCGCTCGCCATAGCCGCCGACGAGCTGGTTGTGGTGGGTCATGCGGCGACTGTGCCGGAACGGGGCGGGTGGGCGCGGGCCCGTGGAGATCAAACTGTGGACAACGGGGTGCTTGTGGACAACGGGCGCTTCCAGTGCTGGTGGACCAGGTCCTGGCCGTAGGCGGGTTTGCGCTCCTCGCTGTCGAGCACGAAACCCGCCCGCTGGTAGATGCGCCGGGCGTCGGCGAGGACGTCGTGGGTGAAGAGGACCATCTCGCGGTAACCCGCCCGGGTGGCGAACCGCACGCACTCGTCGACCAGGCGGCTTCCGACACCCAGTCCACGGGCCTCCCGGTCGACGAACAGCAGCCGGAGCTTGGCCGTCTCCGCCGACTCGCGCACGCAGAAGATCGACCCGACCGGCACGTCGTCGACCTCGGCGATCCAGGCGTGCTCGCGGCGCGGATCGTGGGACTCGGCGTAGTCCGCGACGATGCGGGCGACCATCGCCTCGAAGGTATCGTCCCACCCGTACTCCCCGGCGTAGAGGACGCCGTGCCGCTGGACCACCCAGCCGAGGTCGCCGGGGCCGAGCGGGCGCAGGACGACCGTCCGCGGCGCCGGCGCGCCACCCAGGATGGACTCGATCGTGCCCATCGCGCCGGCGAGCCGCCGCTGGTCGGTCTCGCTGACGGTGGACAGCAGGTCGTGCACCTGCGTGTCCGAGCGGGCACCCAGGTCGGCGGCCGCGGCGCGGCCCGCCTCCAGCAGCCGGATGCGTTGCCGGCGCGCGTCCGTGTCGGAACGCTCGCGGACCGCCAGTCCGTCGGCCTCGAAGCGGCCGAGGATCCGGCTGAGGTATCCCGCGTCTATGTCGAGCCGCTGCCGCAGGTCGGCGACGTCCAGCGTGGCGGGCGCGTTGGCCAGCTCGAACAGGACCCGGCCCTCGGCGAGCGAGAACGGCGAGTCGCGCAGCCCGGCACGCAGGACACCGATCAGGTTCGTGTAGAAGCGGCTGAACTGCCGCACCGCCGCAACCGTGTCGATAGTCATGATTGACATCGTCATGCGATTACTTGACTTCGTCAACGATTAATCGGAAAGCCGTGGGACGTGGCGTCGTAACTGCCCGGAAACGCCCGGTGGTCAGGCTTGCCCCATGTCGCTACGTCAGCTGATCGTGCAACTGCCCGACCGGCCCGGCTCACTCGGTCAGGTCACCACGCTGCTGGGCCGTCTCGGCGTGGACATCCGGCAGATGCGGGTGCTGAGCCGGGACGGTCAGGTGGCGACGGACGAGTTCACCGTGAGTGTGCCCGGCGTCGTGATCGACCGGTCGCTACCCGCCCTGCTCGAAGAGATCCAGGGCGTTCGGGTCCTGGACGTGTCGATAGCGGCCGCTATCGTGGAGCTATGACAGGGCCCGCTGACAAACTCGTCGCACTGCTCGAGACCCTGCCGCCGGAGAGCCGGCAGGAGATCACCGTCTGGCTGCTGGGCCGCACCGGCCCCACCGGGCACTCGGAGCTGCTCGCCAGCCCCGAGCTGCGCGGACGGGCGCTGATCGGCACGCCTGAGCTGCGGCCGGTCCAGTTGCAGGCCCTCGGTGGCGCGCTGCCCGTCGGCGAGGAGAGCCAGCTGGTGACGTTTCGGCTGCCCACGGACCGGCACGCAGAGCTGCGGGCCTGGTGCGCCGAGCACGGGTTCACGATGGCCGCCGTCGTGCGCGGCCTGATCGAGCGGTTCCTCGAAGAGCAGCAGCGCCGGTGACCGCGCCGAAGGCCGTACAGGAGCTGCATGCCGCCCTGCCGGAGGCCATGCGCGAGGCGGTCGACGAGTTCGCCCGCCATCTCGCCGCCGAGCGCAACCGCTCGGTCCACACGGTCCGCGCCTATGTCGGCGATGTCGTGTCGCTGCTTGACCACGCCGCCCGCGGCGGTGCCGCCCGGCCGGCCGAGCTGACGCTCCCCGTCCTGCGTGGATGGCTCGCCCGGCGCAGGGCCGCCGGCCACGCGCGGACGAGCCTGGCCCGGCACGCGGCCGCCGCCCGGACCTTCACCGCGTGGGCACACCGCGAAGGGCTGACCGAGACCGATCCCGGGCAACGGCTGGCCAGTCCGAAGGCCCACCGCGACCTGCCGACCGTGCTGCGCGCGGACCAGGCCGAGGCGCTCGTCACCGCGGCCAACGCCCGGCCCGACGCGGTCGGACTCCGCGACCGCCTCGTCCTGGAGCTGCTCTACGCCACCGGCATCCGCGTCAGCGAGCTGTGCGGGCTCGACCTGGGTGACGTCGACCGGATGCGCCGCGTCGTGCGGGTGGTCGGCAAGGGCGACAAGGAGCGTGCCGTGCCCTACGGTCTGCCGGCCGACCAGGCGCTCACCGCGTGGCTGCGGCACGGCCGCCCGGCCCTCGCGAACGAGCGCAGCGGCAACGCGCTGGTGCTCGGTGCGCGGGGTGCCCGGCTGCAGGCGACGGCGGCGCGGCGGCTCGTCGACGGATACGCCCGCGCGGCGGGCCTGCCCCACACGTCACCGCACGATCTGCGCCACTCCGCCGCGACGCACCTGCTGGAGGGCGGCGCCGACCTGCGCTCGGTGCAGGAACTGCTCGGACACGCCTCCCTGTCGAGCACGCAGATCTACACTCATGTGTCGATCGAGCGATTGCGTGCCGCATATGAACAAGCCCATCCCCGCGCCTGACGCACCGCAGCCGATTCCCGGCGCGCGGCTGCTGTTCTCCAACGACGCGTCCGTGGCGCAGCTCAACCACGGGTCGTTCGGGATGGTGCCGATCGCCGTGCAACGTGCCCAGCAGCGGCTCCGCGACGAGATGGAAGCCAATCCGCACCGCTTCTTCAGCGTCGGCCTGGAGGAGCGGATCACCCACGTCCGCCGGCACCTGGCGACCTTCGTCGGGGCCGACCCGGACGGCAGCGCGCTCGTCAACAACGCCAGCACGGGCACGTCGATCGTGCTGTCCAGCCTCGGCCTCGCCGCCGACGACGAGATCGTCACCACGGACCACGGCTACGGCGCTGTGGATCTCGCGGTCGACGAGATCTGCCGGCGCACCGGTGCGGTCCATCGGGTCGCGCCCGTGCCGCTGGTGGCCGACGACGCCACTGTGACGGCGGCGGTGCTGGCCGCGATCACGCCGCGCACCCGGCTGGTGATCGTCGACCTGATCACCGCCGCCACCGCCCAGGTGTTTCCGGTCAGGCGGATCATCGAGGCTGTGCGAGCCGCGCACGGCGAGCGGGTCGCGATCCACATCGACGCCGCGCACGGCCCGGGACTGCTCGACGAGCCGGTCCGCGAGCTCGACGCCGACTTCTGGGTGGGCAACCTCCACAAGTGGGCCTACGCGCCCCGCGGCACGGCCCTGCTGGCCGTGGCACCCGCCTGGCGCGCCCGAATCCGCCCGCTGGTGCTCTCCTGGTCGACGGAGGCCGGCTTCCCGGCGAGCCTCGAGTGGCTCGGCGCCCATGACTACACCCCCTGGCTGGCCGCGCCGACCGGGCTCTTCGTGCTCCGGTCGCTGGGCCTCGAGACCGTTCGGCGGCACAACACGGCCCTTGCTGAGCACGGCCGGCGCCTCGTCGCCGACGCCCTCGGCGTCGAGGTGCTCCCGGCGACCGGGCTGCCGATGACGCTGGTGCCACTGCCCCCGGGTGTCGCCGCCGACCTGACGTCGGCGGTCGCGCTGCGGCGGCGGATCTCCGACGAGCTGAGCGCCGAGGTCGGGCTGGCGGCGTGGCACGGACGCGGATATCTGCGGCTGTCGGCCCAGGTGTACAACCGCGTGGACGACTTCCAGCGCCTCGCCGACGGCCTGCCGAAGCTCATCAGGTGAGCGGCAGCAGCCGGACCCGGCCGCGGCGCAGGAGGCTCAGCGGGTCGAGGTAGGTGTCGCCGGCGCGCAGGCCCCAGTGCAGGCAGGCCGCCGCGGGACAGCCCGGATGGCCGGCATGCAGAGCACCGAGCGGCGTGCCGGCGGCGACCACGGTGCCGGCCCGCACGGCCGGGTCGACCGGCTCATAGGTGGTCCGCAGGCCGCCGGGGTGGTCGACGCTGATGACGGACCGCCCGGCGACCGGTCCGGCGAACGCGACGACACCGGGACCCGCGCTCAGCACCTGCGCCCCGGGCGTCCCGGCCAGGTCGACGCCACGATGGCCCGCGGCATAGGGATCGGGCGGCGACTCGAACCGCCGGGTGACGGAGAGAGGACCGGCCATGGGTGACCGGAACACGGCCGGGGAAGGTGCCGCCACGGCCGGCAGGCCGCCGGGAAGACCGGGAAGACAGGACGCGGCCGCGACAGCGACGATGACAAGGAGCCTGAGCGGAAGCCTCAACACGCCGCGCAGCCTCGCCGAACCGGCCCGGCCCCGGCAACCGCCACCGGCCCGAACTGTGGACGACACGGGCCTTGTGGACAAGTGTGCGACCATCGGTCACATGAACGCCGTGAAGATCCTGCTGGCCACCGCCGCGCTCATCCTCGTCGGGATCGTCGCCTGGTGGCTGATCAAAATGCTGTTCGGCGCCGTCTTCTACCTGATCGTCGGCGCGCTGGTGGTCGGCGGCGGCTGGTATCTCTACAACAAGATCAAGCGCACCGATCCATGGCGGGTCCGGCGCTGACGCGCACAGGACCCGCCGCCGGCACGGGGCTCAGCTGCCGAAGCCGTTGTCCGGCAGCGCGATGTCGGGCTTCTCCAGCTCCTCGACGTTGACGTCCTTGAAGGTCATCACACGGACGTTCTTCACGAAGCGGGCCGGACGGTACATGTCCCAGACCCAGGCGTCGTGCATCTCGACCTCGAAGTAGACCTCGCCGTCCGAGTTGCGCACGTGCAGGTCGACCTGATTGGCCAGGTAGAACCGGCGCTCGGTCTCCACCACGTAGGAGAACTGGCGGACGATGTCGCGATACTCCCGGTAGAGCTGGAGTTCCATCTCGGTTTCGTACTTCTCGAGATCTTCGGCGCTCATCGCGGTCCGCCTTCCATAGCCACATTGTCGCCCACTTGCGCCGGCACCCGTGCGGCCTCGCCGGGCGCCACGCCGACGTTACCGCGCCTTTGGCCCGGCCGCTCTACCGCTGCCACGTTCGCATATGAGAAACGATGCTCGGCGCACGGCCCGTGCGCCGCAAGTGCCGCCGTGTGATCCGGCGTCGAATAGCCTTTGTGCTCGTTGAAGCCGTATTGCGGGTACGTCGTGTGCAGCTCCTGCATGATCCGGTCCCGGGTGACCTTCGCCACCACGCTGGCCGCGGCTACGCAGGCGGCGACCTGGTCGCCCTTCCACACCGCCAGGCCCGGCGCCCCGAGACCGTCGACACGGAAGCCGTCGGTCAGCACGTAGTCGGGCCGCACCGCCAGCCCGGCGAACGCGCGGCGCATCCCGGCCAGGTTGCACACGTGCAGGCCGCGGCGGTCGATGTCACCGGGCGGGATCACGACCACGGACCACGCCTCGGCCCGGGCGACAACCTCGTCGTAGATCCGGTCGCGGGCGGCGGGCGTCAGCAGCTTCGAGTCGTTGAGCTCCTCGATCTCGCCGCGCCGGCCCTGCGGCAGCACGACCGCGGCGACCACGAGCGGCCCGGCGCAGGCGCCCCGTCCCGCCTCGTCGGCCCCGGCGACCCGGTCGAAGCCTCGGCGCTGCAACGCCCGCTCCAGTGCCCACAGGCCGGCGGCACGGTGCACGACGGTGCGCGGTGGCGCGAGCATCGTCACCCCACCTCCCGCAGCAGCGCGACGAGGTCCTCCGGGTAGTACCGCTCCGAGGTGGCCGTCAGCTCATCGATCGACCACCATCGACCTATGTCTATGCTGCCGATCTCATACTCGCCCAAATGCGTCAAATCAACTTCAAATGCAAGCGTACGCACCACGAAGAAGGACTGCTCCTGCGTATACCACTGGCCGTCGAACGGAAAGCGGACCACGTCGCTACGCACCGGACCCTCCAGATCGGCCGCCGCGACGCGCAGCCCGGTCTCCTCGAAGGTCTCGCGGATCGCCGCCTCGACCAGGGTCTCCCCCGGCTCCAGCCCGCCGCCCACCGTGAACCAGTACTGGTGGGATGGACGAGCCGGATCGCAGCCGTGCAGCAGCAGCACGCGCCCCGCCGGATCGAGCAGGAGCACCCGAGCCGCCCAGCGGTCGGTGAGCCCCACTCCTTCCGTCATAGCGACGAGCCTACGGCGTCGTCACCCGGTGGCTGGATTCGGCACCTTCTCGAAGGTGTCCGGGACGCTGAGCCATTTTGCTCTGGAGAAGGGCCAGAAGACCACAAACGCCCGCCCGACGACGTTGTCCTCGGCGATGGTGGCCTGGTTCGGATCCTTGGAGCGGATGAAGTTGTACCTCGAATCGCCCGACCGCGACCGGTGGTCACCCATCACCCACAGGCGACCCTTCGGCACCGTGACGTCGAACTGCTCCTCGCTCGGCAGGTCCTGCAGCCCGTCCGGGTTCGTATAGACATACGTCTCGTCGAGCGGCGTGCCGTTGATCGTGATCCGCTGCTTGTCGTCGCAGCACACGACGTGGTCCCCGCCGACCGCGATGACCCGCTTGATGAAGTCCTCTTCCGACGGGTCGTTGCGCCAGGAGTTCGGCGCCTCGAAGACGATGACCTCGCCCCGGTGCGGCGAGCGGAAGTCGTAGACCAGCTTGTTGACCAGCACGCGGTCCTTGATCAGCAGCGTGTTCTCCATCGACTCGGAGGGGATGTAGAACGTCTGGAGAACGAAGGCCCGCACCACGACGGCGACGATGATCGCCACGCCCAGCAACACCGGCAACTCGCGCCAAAAGCTACTGGGCTTCTTGGTCTGCTCGTCAATCACGCACTGAAGGGTACGTGTTCATCTCCATCGGCGGCGCCTCAACCGCACCTGACGCGCCGAACGGGTCGAAACCGTGAGAGACATCGCCAGCGGGGCAATCACCATATCCGGAATCAATGGGATCCGCGGCGTCCGGGTGAGGTGCGGGCCGGGCGGACCGGCCGGTCCCGCGGCGCTCTTCGGCACGTTCTTGAACGTGTCCGGCACGGGCAGCCACCCCCACCGGCTGCTCGGCCAGAGGATCACGAAGGCCCGGCCGATGACGTTTTCGATCGGCACCTGGCCCTGGCAGCGCGAGTCCTGCGACACGCCCCGGTGGTCGCCCATCACGAACATCTGGCCGGGCTCGACCTTGACCGGATCGAAGCGGCGTGCGGTGCACTGCCTCGGGTTGGGCACGGCGTCGAGCGGCGAGTCCTCGTAGACATACGACGACTCGTCGAGCGGATAGCCGTTGACCGTCACCCGGCCCTGCACGTCGCAGCACGCGACCGTGTCGCCGGGCAGTCCGATCACCCGCTTGATGAAGTCCTTCTCGCCCGGCTGGGAGAATCCCACGAGATCGCCGACCGTCCGCCCCAGCTCCGCGAAGAAGCCGGCGTCCTTGTCGATCTGGTTCTCCGGCGCCCAGTTGGGCGGTCCCTGAAAGACGACGACCTCGCCGCGCTCGGGCTCGCGGACGTCGTAGAGGACCTTGTTGACCAGGACCCGGTCGCCGACGAGAAGGGTCTCCTCCATCGAGCCCGACGGGATGAAAAACGCCTGGACGAGGAATGTGCGGATCAGGACGGCAAGGCAGAACGCCACGATGAGCAGCAGGGGCAGTTCCTGCCACAGCGGCATGTTCTTGCGCTTCTTACGGACCTTGCTGCGCCACGACGGGACCGAGCTGTCCTCGTCGTCGTAGCCGCCCCGGGAGCGCGCGGCGCCGCGGCCACGGTCGTAGCTGCGCTCGTAACCACGATCGTCGTGGTCGCGCTGGTGGCCGCCGCGGTCGGCATAGCCGTCGTCGAAGGCCCGGTCACGCACCAGTGGCGGCTCGTCGCGGTCCCACCGGCCACGGCTGCCGTAGGGATCGTCATATCCGCGGCCGGCGTTCCACCCGGCGCGGTCGTCGTCACGGCTCCAGCCGCCGTCGTAGCGGCGCTGATCCTGGCCCTCGGGCTGCTGCCCACCGGCGCCCCAGTAGTCGTGGCCGGGGTATTGCACGCCGCCGAAGCCACGCTTCCCACGCTCCCCGCCCTCCTGGTCAAGGGGGCGTTGACGTGGGTATGTGTCATCGCCGCGATCGTCGTAACCATCGCGGCCGTAGGGGTCGCTTGCCATCGGCGTCAGCCTAGATGCACAAGACCACTTTGGGGAGTCCGATCCCGCTTGACCGAAAACGCCATTCCCGGACACGGCTCAGGGAGGGTGCGCATCGCGCCCCTCCCTGAGGACAACCGTGCGGTCAGCTGCTGACCTTGGTCTCGCGCTTCTCCTTGATCTTCGCCTTCTTGCCACGAAGGTCGCGGAGGTAGTAGAGCTTGGCGCGGCGCACGTCGCCCCGGGTCACGACCTCGATCCGGTCGACGGCCGGGCTGTTGACCGGGTAGGTGCGCTCGACGCCGACGCCGAAGCTCACCTTGCGGACCGAGAAGGTCTCCCGCAGGCCCGCACCCTGGCGACGGATCACGACGCCCTGGAAGATCTGGACCCGGGACCGGTTGCCCTCGACGACCCGGGCGTGCACCTTGACGGTGTCGCCGGCGCGGAAGCTCGGGATATCGGTCCGCACCGACTGTGCGTCCAGCGCGTCCAGCGTGTTCATCGCGGCTGTTCCTCGTCACTCAAGGCACGCCCGATTTCGCGGCGCGCGAGGGTTAGGGTGATCATGGGCGCGCGGGCTTTCCGCCCGCGGCAACCTCACTACTTTGCCACATCGACACCGCGAACCTGAAATCAGGCCCCTTGATCGGGACGTTCCAGGGCGGCGATCAGGTCCGGCCGGCGCTCGGCTGTGCGCTGAAGTGCCTGTTCACGGCGCCAGCGGGCGATCTTTCCGTGGTCACCCGAGCGGAGGATCTCCGGCACGTCCAGCCCTCGCCAGCTTGGCGGCTTGGTGTACATCGGAGCCTCCAGCACGCCGTCGGCATGGGACTCCTCGACCAGCGAGTCGGCATTGCCGAGGACGCCGGGCAGCAGACGGGTGACCGCCTCCAGGACAACCAGCACGGCGACCTCGCCACCGAAGAGCACGTAGTCGCCGAGTGAGATCTCGCTCACCCGCATGCGGGAGGCGGCGTGGTCGAGGACGCGCTGGTCGATGCCCTCGTACCGCCCGCAGGCGAACATCAGGTGGGCGTCACCGGCGAGCGCCCGGGCAGTTGCCTGGCTGAACGGGGTGCCCGCCGGGCTCGGGACGATCAGGTGCGTCTCCGGCCCGGCGAGGGCGTCGAGGGCCTCGCCCCACGGCCCGGGGCGCATGACCATGCCGGGACCGCCGCCGTACGGCGTGTCGTCGACCGTGCGGTGCACGTCGTGCGTCCACGTGCGCAGGTCGTGCACGGTGAGGTCGAGCGTGCCGGCCGCCCGGGCCTTGCCGATCAACGACAGGTCGAGCGGGGCGAGGTAGTTCGGGAAGATGGTGACGACGTCGACCCTCATAGGTCGAAGAGGCCTTCCGGCGGAGTGATCACAATGCGGCCGCCGGGCACGTCAACCTGCGGGACGATCTCGCGGACGAACGGCACCAGCCCGGTCCGGCCGTCGGTCAGCCGCACGACGAGCAGGTCGTGCGCCGGCGCATGGTCGATGCGGACCAGCTCACCGACCCGCTCACCGTCGGCGTCGACGACGCTCAGGCCCACCAGCTCGTGGTCGTTGAACTCGTCCGGATCATCGCTGGGCGGGATGTCGGCGCTGTCGACGCACAGCAGGACGCCCCGCATGTCCTCGGCGAGGTTGCGGTCGTAGATGCCCTCGAAGACGATGAGCAGGCGCCCCTGGTGGGGCCGCACCGACTCGACGGTCACGGTCGCCGGGGGCCGCCAGGCACCGGCGGGAACAGTCTGCAGATGCCGGACCGCCGTCGAGTCGGTCGCGAGGACCGACCCGACGGCGAAACGATCTGACGGCTCATCCGTGCGAATGTCGACCACGACCTCGCCACGGACGCCGTGCGCGCGGATGATCTGGCCGACGACAAGCAGCATGCCGCTCAGTATGCGTCCACGATCTCGACGCGCACGCCCCTGCCACCGATCGACGTGATGACCTGCCGCAGCGCCTTCGCGGTGCGGCCGCCCCGGCCGATCACCGTGCCGAGGTCCTCCGGGTTGACCCGGACCTCGAGACGCTGCCCACGCCGGGAGTCGACCATGCGGACGCGGACGTCGTCAGGGTTGTCGACGATGCCCTTGACCAGGTGCTCCAGCGCGGGACGCAGCACGTCAGGCCTCCGCGCCGGCGCCGGCACCGCTCTGCTCCTCCGCCTGCGCGGCCGGAGCCTCGGCCTCGGCCTTCTTCTTCGGCTCGGCGGCCTTCTTCGCCTTCGGCGCGTCGGCCAGGCCGGCGGCGGCCTGCGCCTCCGCCTCGTAGGCCGCACGACGGTCCGGCGCAGCCGCGCGGACCTTCAGCGGCTCGGCCGGGGCGGGCAGACCCTTGAACTTCTGCCAGTCGCCGGTCTTGGACAGGATCGCCTGCACGGGCTCGCTCGGCTGGGCGCCGACGGAGAGCCAGTGCTGGACGCGCTCGGAGTTGACCTCGATGCGCGAGGGCTCCTCCTTCGGGTGGTAGAGCCCGACGAACTCGATAACCCGACCGTCACGCTTGGTGCGCGAGTCGGCGACGACGATGCGGTACTGCGGGTTGCGGATCTTGCCCATCCGCAGGAGCCGGATCTTGACGGCCACTTGGTTGCTCGCTCCTGGATCTGTTGGAAGCCGAGCGACCGTCCGGACACCGTGGGGATGGCGCCGTCGGCAGCTCTGTTGGACTGGCACGACACCGGGTTAGAGGGCTCGGACGCGCACCGTATACCAACAGAACATTGTGCCAGACCGGCTACCGAGCGCAAAAACCAGGGGTTCACTGGAGCGGCGGGCGGTCCCAGCCGGGCTCCAGCGTCGGCAGCTCCCACCCGGGCGGCGGCATGAAGTCGATCCACGTGCCGTCGAACGGGAACAACCCCGCTTCGATCTCCTTCACGACGCGTTCACCCTCGGCTCGCACGGCCGCCTCGTCCTTCACCCAGTAGTGCTCGGGGAGCGCGAGCCGCTCCAGGAACTCCTCCTCGTCCTTCCAGTTCCACGAGCGATCGGGCGCCACCTGGATGTCGAGGTCCTCGTCGGTGACGTCGACCCCGGAGGTGCCGTTCTCGTCGCTCCAGCGGATCGCCGGGCGCTCCAGGTTGACATACCACCCGGTGAACTCGTCGGCGTCGTTGCGGAACCACCACACCGAGTGCGCCGGGTCGCCGGGCCGGTGCAGCTTCAGCACGCCGGGACCGCTCCAGGTGCTGTGTTTCAGGCTGGTGCCGCGCGTCACGAACTCCGCGAACGGCATCGTGCGCATTCCCCGGCCGTCGCCGGAGACCTCGTTGACCACCGGCGTGCCGCGTGCGATCCACAACAGCAGGCCCCGCTCGTCGTCGGAGACCACGCGGGCCGGGCGCACCCAGCCGATCCGGCCCAGCCGCACGTTGCGGTGCATGATCGCCTGGCCGGGTGTGAAAACGACGCTCAACCGCGCTCCCTCGGTCGGTCCCAGCCCTCCGCGACGGGCTCGGGGATGGTCCAGTCGGCCGGCGGCCGGAAATCGGTCCACGTGCCGTCGAACGGCCAGGCGCCGGCCTCGATCGCCGGCACGACGGCCCGGCCCTGTGCCCAGACCGCGTCCGGATCGTCGACCCAGTAGGCGTCGGGATAGGCCAGGCGCTCCTCGAGCTCGTCGGCGTCCTTCCAGCCCCAGCGGCGGTCCGGCCAGATCCAGATGTCGAGGTCCTGGTCGGTCAGGTCGATGCCGGCGACCTCGCCGTCGTCCCAGGTGACGGACGGTTCCTCGAGGTTGACGTACCACGCCCGGAAGCCGCCCTTCGGGTCGAAGAGCCACCAGACCGAATACGCGGCGCCGCGAGGATTGAACTTGAGACAGCTCGGCCCGCGGTACACATCCTGGATGATCTTCTTCGGGGTCTCGATCCAGTCGGCGAACGGCATGTCGCGCGGTCCCGCGCCGTCGACCGTGACCTCACGGATGAGCGGACTGCCGGTGGCGAGCCAGAGGCGCGTGCCCTGCTCGTCGTCGGAGACCACCCGCGTCAGGGGCGCCCAGACCAACGTGTCACGAGTGAAGTGCCGGTGCAGGACCGGTCTTCCGGGACGCAGCGGCACGGATCCAGCGTACGCGATCCGGCCAACCGGCCGGCCGCCGTCGTTCAGCGCACCACCCGGCCGCGCAGCACGATGCGCTCCGGGCGGAGCAGTGTGGTCAGGTCGGTGCGCGGGTCCTCGGCGTAGACGACCAGGTCGGCCAGGCCGCCCTCGACCAGGCCCGGGAAGCCCAGCCACGCGCGGGCGCCCCAGGAGCCGGCGCGCAGGACGTCGAGCGGGGACAGGCCGGCTTCGCGGTGCAGCAGGAGCATCTCCTCGGCGGCCAGGCCGTGGTTGATGCCGCCGCCCGCGTCGCTGCCGACGTAGATCGGCACGCCGGCCTCGTGCGCCGCGCGCACCACCGACGGGAAGCGGTCCCGCAGGGCGAGCATGTGGCGGGCGTACCCCGGGAACTTGCCCTCGGCCTGCGCCGCGATCCCGCCGAACGTGGCGACGTTGATCATCGTCGGGACCAGGGCGGTGCCGCGGCGGGCCATCTCGGCGATGTCGTCCTCCGCGAGGCCGGTGCCGTGCTCAACCGAGTCGACCCCGGCGCGCACCAGGGCGGCGACCGACTCCTCGGCGAACGTGTGCACCGCGACCCGCGCGCCTGCGGCGTGCGCGGCCTTGACGGCGCCCGCCATGGCGGTGAGGTCCCACGCCGGGGCGAGGTCGCCGACACCGCGGTCGATCCAGTCGCCGACCAGCTTGACCCAGCCGCTGCCGGCGGCGGCCTGCCGGGTGATCTCACCGGCCAGGTCCGCCTCACCCACCTCGACGCCGATGTCGCGCAGATACCGCTTGGGCGGTGCGACGTGCCGACCGGCCCGCACCAGGCGCGGCACGTCGGGGTCGTCGTCGAGCGATTCGTACGGAATCGGGGACCCCGCGTCGCGGATCGCCAGCACCCCGGCGTCGCGGTCGACGACCGCCAGCGAGCGGGCCTCGCCGACCCCGGCGGCGGGCCGGCCGCCCGGCGCGATGCCGAGGTGGCAGTGCGCGTCGACCAGACCCGGCAGGATGAACCCCGCGTCGGCGACCGTCACCGCCGACGGGACCGGCTCGAAGGTCACCCGGTCCCCGACCAGCCACAGGTCGACGGTCGTGTCCTCGGGCAGCAGCACGCCCCGGACATGCAGCGCGGGCTCAGGACTCCTTGTCACGCTTCATCAGCTTTGAGAAGTCGAGCTTCGGCGGCCGGAACCCCTGCGGCGTGCCGGCGGCGTTGGGGTCGAACTGCGACGGGTCGAGGCCCGGCGGGAGCTGCGGCATCATCGGCATGCCACCACCGATGCGCGGCTGGCGCGCGTTGCCGCCCTTGGTGCCCTTGCGCTTGTTCTTCGGCGACTTCGTCGCCTTGCGCCGGGCGCCGGGCAGGCCCATCATGCCGCCCATCTGCTTCATCATCTTCTGCGCGTCGGCGAAGCGGCTGAGCAGCTGGTTGACGTCGGTGACGCTGGTGCCCGAGCCGTTGGCGATGCGGACCCGGCGCGACGCGTTGAGGATCTTCGGGTTGACCCGCTCCTTGGGCGTCATCGACCGGATGATCGCGACGACCCGGTCGAAGTGCTTGTCGTCGAGCTCCGCGAGCTGGTCCTTCATCTGCCCCATGCCCGGCATCATGGCCAGCACGTTGGCGATCGGGCCCATCCGGCGCACCGCCTGGAGCTGCTCGAGGAAGTCCTCGAGCGTGAACGACTCGCCGCCCATGAGCTTGGCGGCCATCCGCTCCTTCTCGTCGTCGGCGAACGCCTGCTCGGCCTGCTCGATGAGGGTGAGCACGTCGCCCATGCCGAGGATGCGCGAGGCCATCCGGTCGGGGTGGAAGACGTCGAAGTCCTCGAGCTTCTCACCGGTCGACGCGAAGATGATCGGCTGGCCGGTGACGTGGCGCACCGACAGCGCCGCGCCACCGCGGGCGTCGCCGTCGAGCTTGGACAGCACCACGCCGGAGATGCCGACGCCGTCACGGAAGGCCTCGGCGGTCGCGACCGCGTCCTGACCGACCATCGCGTCGATGACGAACAGCACCTCGTCGGGGTCGACGGCGTCGCGGATGTTCGCGGCCTGCTGCATCATCTCGGTGTCGATGCCGAGCCGGCCGGCGGTGTCGACGATCACGATGTCGCGCATCTGCCGCCGGGCGTGCTCGATCGACTCGCGGGCCACGGCGACCGGATCGCCGACGCCGTTGCCGGGCTGCGGCGCGTAGACCTCGACCCCGGCCCGGCCGCCGAGCACCTGGAGCTGGTTGACCGCGTTGGGGCGCTGGAGGTCGGCGGCGACGAGCAGCGGCTGATGACCCTGCGCCTTGAGCCACCGGGCCAGCTTGCCGGCGAGGGTCGTCTTGCCGGAGCCCTGGAGGCCGGCAAGCATGATCACGGTCGGCGGGTTCTTGGCGAACTGCAGCCGCCGGGCCTCGCCACCGAGCGTCGCCACGAGCTCCTCGTGGACGATCTTGATGACCTGCTGGGCCGGGTTGAGCGCCTGCGACACCTCGGCACCGCGCGCACGCTCCTTGAGCCGGGCGATGAACGCCTTGACCACGGGCAGCGCGACATCGGCCTCGAGCAGCGCCAGCCGGATCTCCCGCGCGGTGGCGTCGACATCGGCGTCGGTGAGCCGCCCCTTGCTCCGCAGCTTCGTGAAGATGCCGGAGAGCCGGTCACTCAAGGTGTCAAACACGACGGATCCGTCCTCGGGTGTAGGAGTCCCTTGAAGGGTACGCGACCGCCGGCGGGGCGGCGCGACCGTCAGGACGGCGTCGCGGCCTGCACGACGGCTGCCTCGACGCGGGCCCGGGCGTCCGCCTCCCAGGTGCCCGCCAGGTAGAACGCGTCGACCACGTCACCGCCGAGCGTGGAGATGCGCGTCGAGCGCACGTCGGCGCCGACGTCCTCCAGCGCGCTGGCCACCCGGAAAAGCAGGCCCGGCGTGTCGGTGGCGCGCAGTTCGAGCACCGTCGCGTCGGTGGCCGCGCTGGCCGGCTGCCAGACGACGCGGGGCGGTGCGGCGGTGCTGCGCCGGGCGGACCGCTCCCGGGCCGCCAGCCGCTCGGCCACCGGCAGGTCGCCGGTGACGGCCCGGCGCAGGTCGCTGACGACAGCGTCCCGGTCGGGCTCTCCGCCGTACCGAGGCTGTACCGCGCACACCATGCGCGCCACCCCGTCGAGGGTCACCGTGTCGGCCGTCACCACGTCGAGCCGGTGCAGCGAGAGGCACCCGGCCACGGCCGCGAGCAGGCCACGACGGTCCCGTGCGGTCACCGACACGGAATCCGCCTCGAGGTGTACGTCCGGAAGCCGCGCCGGCACCGGCAGCGCGGCGGCCGGCGAGGGTGGCGGCTCGACCACACCGGTGTCGAGGGCCCGCTCGACGTGGCGGACCAGGTCGGCGATGAGCCGGCCCTTCCAGTCCGACCAGGCGGCGGGCCCGGTCGCGGCCGCGTCGGCGCGGGCCAGGGCGTGCAGGAGCGCGAGTGTCGAGGCGTCGCCGACGGCTTCCGCCACGGTGGCGATCGTCTGCGGGTCGGACAGGTCCCGCCGGGTCGCGGTGTCGGGCAGCAGCAGGTGCAGCCGGACCACCTTTTGGATCTGCTCGACCTCGGCGGGGCTCAGGCCGAGGCGGGTGGCGATGCCGGCCGCGATCGGCGCGCCGACGATGCTGTGGTCGCCGGGCAGGCCCTTGCCGACGTCGTGCAGCAGGCCGCAGAGCACCAGCAGGTCGGGGCGGTCGACGTCGCGGGACAGCCGGGCGGCCTGCCGGGCGGTCTCGACCAGGTGCCGGTCGACCGTGAACAGGTGCACCGGGTTGTGCTGCGGCAGGCTGCGCACCCGGGCCCACTCGGGCAGCCAGTTCACGACCAGGCCGTACCGGTCGCAGGCCTCCCAGACCTCGATCATGGACGGACCGCTGCCGAGCAGCGTGAACAGGGCGTCACGGGCCGGTGCGGGCCACGGCTGGGGCATCGGGGCGGCGAACCCGCCGAGCCACTCCAGCGTGGCGTGCGCGATCGGCAGCTCGGCCCGGGCGGCGGCCGCGGCGACCCGCAGCGGCAGGGTCGGCTCGGGGCGCGGGGTGACCGCGGTCCGGGCCAGCACGACCTCGCCGTGCTGCTCGACGACGTCGCGGGCCAGCGGCCGGCGCTCGGTGTGACCGCGGGTGCTCGGCGCCGCCCAGCGCTCGACCGCGCGCCAGGCGTCGTCACTCGCGTAGGCGATGGTCCGCGCGGCCTCGGCGATGCGCCGCAGCACCTCGTCGCGGTCGCCCAGGTCGAGCAGCTCCGCGACCTCGTCACGGTCCTGCGCCAGGAGCCGGTCGACCCGCCGGCCGCGCACGGCGTGCAGGGTGTCACGGACGTCGAGCAGGGTGCGGTGTGCGCCGCGGACCGCCGGGCGGGGCCCGTCGGCGACCCCGGCGAAGCCGATGCCGCGCAGCACCCCGAAGTCGCGCAGGCCGCCGCGCGACTCCTTGACGTCACCCTCCAGGAGGAACGCCAGCTCGCCGTGGGCCTTCCAGCGGTCCTGGGTGAGCCGCCGCAGGACGGGCAGCAGCTGACGGGCCTCGCGCCGCCACTGGGCGACGGCGTTCTGGTGCAGCCGGTCGAGCAGGCCGCTGTCTCCGGCGACGAGCCGTGCGTCGAGCAGCCCCATGGCGACCTTGAGGTCCTCGCGGGCCAGCGTGAGCGCCTGCTCCGGGCTGCGGGTGGAGTGGTCGAGGGCGAACTTCGCGTCCCAGATCTGGTACCAGATGTGCGTCCCCAGCTCGCCCGCCGCCGACTCGGCCGCGGCGCCGCCGGAGTGCAGCAGGACCAGGTCGAGGTCGCTGCGCGGGGCGCACTCGCGGCGCCCGAGGCCGCCGACGGCGACCAGCGCGAAGCCGTCGGCGCCGCCGCCCGCCTCGGCGTAGACCTTCGCGAGCCAGCCGTCGAGCGCGGCGGAGCGCTCGGCACGCGCGGCGGCGCCCGCTCCGGTGGACAGTACCGGAACGGGCGCCATCGGTTGTGTCATGTGATTCAGAGTAGGGATCGCAGCGGCTTACAGGGCGTCGAGCCCGCGCTCGCCGGTGCGGACCCGGACCACCTCGTCGACCGAGGTGACCCAGACCTTGCCATCACCGATCTTGCCGGTGCGGGCGGCGGTCACGATGGCGTCCACGACCTTCTCGAAGTCGAGCTCGTCGGTGACGATCTCGACCCGGATCTTCGGGACGAACTCCACCGTGTACTCCGCACCGCGGTAGACCTCGGTGTGGCCCTTCTGACGTCCGTATCCCTGAACCTCGCTCACGGTCAGGCCGGCCACGCCCAGTGCGTGGAGTGCCTCTTTCACCGCGTCGAGCTGGTACGGCTTGATGACCGCGGTCACCAGCTTCATGCCCATTCCCTCCGACATCCCTCGACGCTATCCGGCTACCTTTTCGGACGCCGGCGCTTCGGCCGGCGCTGCTGCTGCCTTGCTCGTTCCCACGCCCGCCATCGCGAACGCGCCGCCGCTGCCGCCGCCCGACGGAGTCAGGTCGTAACCGCTCTCCGCGTGCTCGGCGATGTCGATGCCCTCGACCTCGGCCTCGGCGCTGACCCGGAAGCCGATCGTCTTCTGGATCACGAAGGCCAGGAGGAAGGCGATCGCGAACGAGTAGACCGTCACGATAGCGCTGGCAGCGGCCTGCCCGGCGAGCTGGCCCGCGCCACCGCCCATGAAGAGACCTGCCTTGGCGCCGACCACGTCGGTGATCGCCGAGTTGAGGTCGGGGTTGGCGAAGAAGCCGAGCCACAGGGAGCCGATCCAGCCGCCGACGAAGTGGACACCGACCACGTCGAGCGAGTCGTCGAAGCCGAAGCGGTACTTGAGGCTGACCGCCAGGGCGCAGACGATGCCGGCGACGAGACCGAGGAGGACGGCCGCCCACGAGTCGATGAAACCACAGGCCGGGGTGATCGCGACCAGGCCGGCGATCGCGCCGGAGGAAGCGCCGACGAGGGTCGGCTTCCGGTCACGGATCCACTCGACGATGATCCAGCCGAGCACCGCGGCGGCGGTCGCGACCTGCGTGTTGACGAAGGCCAGGCCGGTGACGCCGTCGACGGTCAGCTCCGAGCCGGCGTTGAAGCCGAACCAGCCGAACCACAGCAGGCCGGCGCCGAGGGCGACGAACGGCACGTTGTGCGGCTTCATGCTCTCGCGCGGCCAGCCGATGCGCTTGCCGAGGACGAGCGCCACGCCGAGGGCCGCCGCACCGGCGTTGATGTGGACGGCGGTACCACCGGCGAAGTCGAGCGGGTGGAGCTTCTGCGCGATCCAGCCGCCGCCCCACACGTTGTGGGCGACGGGGAAGTAGACGAGGGTGGCCCAGCCGAACGCGAACAGCAGCCAGCCGCCGAACTTGGCCCGGTCGGAGATCGCGCCGCTGATCAGGGCGACCGTGATGACGGCGAACGTCATCTGGAACACCATGAAGACGTACGTCGGGATGCCGATGCCGCTCGGGTTCTCGGCGGTGGCGCCCCAGAACTGGTCGAGGTACGTTTTTGTGCCGAAGTACTGGCCGAGGTCACCGAACAGGCCGCCGGCGGAGTCCGAGCCGAACGCGGCCGAGAAGCCGTAGAACAACCACAGGACGCTGACGAGCCCGATCGTCGAGAAGCTCATCATCATCATGTTGAGAACGCCCTTGGAGCGGTTCAGGCCACCGTAGAACAGCGCCAGACCGGGCGTCATGAGCAGCACGAGCGCTGTCGACACCAGCAACCATGCGGTGTTGCCGGTATCGATGGTCGCTTCAGGCACGCTGGCCTCCTAGTAGTCGAGATCCTCCCTCCCGACCTTCGAGGCAGCACTGCCCTTCAGCCGGTTGCGCGAGAGCTTTCATGTCCCACGTTTCGCGCACCGGCGCTGCGCGGTTTCTACCGCGTCACGTCATGTTTCCAGCGTGTGAAGAAACGCTCACACAACGAAAGAGGCCTATCGAAGCGCATATTCGAGCGTGTGCTTCTCATAGTCGATCAGGCGCAGATCACGCACCGGACGGCGGAGATGTCCCTTGTGCACGATCCGCACGAAGGCCGGATCGCCGGCGGCGGCCATCCGCCGGATGCCCTCGATGTGGTCCACGATCCGCTTGCGGATCACCCGCACCAGGCGGTGCCGGTCGCGGGGGGTCAACCCATACGCATCGGCGAACATCCGCAGCCGGCGGGGGCGGTTGGGCCGCTTCCAGCCCAGCGTGTAGGAGTCGCGGTCGGAGAACAGCGGCACCCAGGTCCAGGCCGCGTAGGCCACGTCGTAGATGCGGGCGCCCGGCGAGGCGAGGTCAAAATCGATGAGCGACAGCGTGCCGTCGGGCCGCCAGATGACGTTGTGCGGCGCCGCGTCGTGGTGGCAGATCACCTCGGTGTCCGGCGGCGGAGGCCCGAACGAGCGCCAGACCGCGTTGGGCGACGGACGGAAGCCCGCCTGGGCGTCGTGGAACATCCGCAGCATCGTGGCCACCGTCACCATGGCCTCGTCGGTGACCCAGTGGGGGGCGAGTGGGTATTCACCGCACTCGCCCTCCAGGTATGACAGGACCTCGCGGCCCCGCTCGTCTATGCCGAAAGCCCGCGGCGCCCCGGTGAACCCGACGTATTCGAGATGGCGCAGCAATGCATGCACCGCAGGGGTCCACGGGCCTGCGTTGCGGCGCACCGTGTCGCCCGAGCGCACCACGACGGAGGTGTTCCCGCCGTGGAGCGGGATCTCCTGCTGCGTCACGTGATCGTCCTTCGCTGACCAAACCGGCGAGACCTACGGTCCCAAGGTACCGTCCGAGGTTACGCGTCCGTGCCAACGAGCGCGTCGACGAACTGTCGGGCATCGAACGGCGCAAGGTCGTCGGGGCCCTCACCCAGGCCGACCAGTTTCACCGGGATGCCGAGTTTGCGCTGGACCGCGATGACGATGCCGCCCTTCGCGGTGCCGTCGAGCTTGGTCAGCACGACACCGGTGACGTCCACCACCTCGGTGAACACCCGGGCCTGCTCCAGCCCGTTCTGCCCGGTGGTGGCGTCGAGGATGAGCAGGGTCTCGTCCACCGGCCCGTGCTTCTCCACGACCCGTTTGACCTTGCCCAGCTCATCCATCAGGCCGACCTTGTTCTGGAGCCGGCCGGCCGTGTCGATCAGCACCGTGTCCACACCGGCATCAATACCCCGTTTGACCGCGTCGAACGCAACTGCCGCCGGATCCGCCCCTTCCGGGCCGCGCACGACCTCGGCACCGACCCGCCCGGCCCAGGTCGCGAGCTGATCGGCGGCGGCGGCGCGGAACGTGTCCGCGGCGCCGAGGACGACCGTGTGGCCGTCGGCGACGAGCACCCGGGCGATCTTGCCGCAGGTGGTGGTCTTGCCTGCGCCGTTGACGCCGACGACGAGCAGCACCGCAGGACGGCCGTCCTGCGGCCTGGCGGCGAGGGTGCGGTCCATCTGCGGGTCGAGGGCGGCCACGAGCTCGTCGGCGAGCATGGCCCGCAGCTCGGTCGCGGTCGCGGTGCCGTGGATCCGGGCGCGCTCGCGCAGCTTGCCGACGATCTCCGTGGTGGCGGCGACGCCGACGTCGGCACCGATCAGCGTCTCCTCGACCTCGTCCCACGTGTCGTCGTCGAGCTTGTCGCGGGACAGCAGCGCCAGCAGGCCCTTGCCGAAGACGTTCTGCGAGCGGGACAGCCGGGCCCGCAGCCGGACGAGCCGGCCGGCGGTCGGTGCGGGGACCTCGACCTCGGGCACCTCGACCGGCGGCGGGGCCTCGACGACCGGCGGCGCCTGCACCGGCGGCGGGGCGTCGATGACCGACGGCTTGATCTCGGCAGGCGGCGCCTTCGCTCGCGGTGGCGCCTTCTCGATCGTGGGCGCCTGCTCGGTGGGCGCCGGAGTCGGAGGCTTCTCTTCGGTGGGCGGTGGCAGTGTCGGCGGTTTCCGATAGCGCGGCGCGACGAGCGCCAGAGTGGCCCCGATCACCACGACGAGCAGTACCAGGCCGAAGACGATGTACGACTCCATGTCAGGAATCCTCCCAGACGCCGCGGCGAACAGCTTGCGGTGGCGCCGAGACGTGCTGGGCAGGATCATCGGAAGGCACCCCGCAGCCACCCGGCACCACCCCCGCCGCACCCTGGAGGCCCCCCGTCATGTCCGACGCAGACACCTCGGCCACAGACCTGGACATCGACAGGGGCGTGCTCATGCTCGGGCCGGTGCTGCGCCGGGTCGAGGGCGACCAGGCGACCGTCTGGGTCGAGACCTCCCGGCCCGCGACGGTCGAGGTGGTCGCCGGGCCCGCGAGCGGGGCCACCCGGACCTTCTCGGTCCACGGGCACCACTACGCGCTGGTCGTGGTCTCCGGGCTGCCGGAGGACGCCGTCACGGAGTACACCCTGCGGATCGACGGCGTCGACGTCTGGCCCCTGCCGGACGACCCGTGCCCGCCTCCGGTCATCCGGACCCGGCCGAAGGGTGCGCCCGTGCGGCTGGTGTTCGGATCGTGCCGGGAGGCCAGCCCGCTGAGCGTCACCCGCTATCCACCGGACGCCCTGGACGCCTATGCGGCCCGGCTCATCGAGTCGATCCGGTCGGCCGGTCCGACCGAGTGGCCCGATCTCATGGTGCTGCTCGGCGACCAGGTGTACGCCGACGAGACACCCGAGAAGATCCAGCGCTGGTTGCAGCGGAGACGGGCGAAGCGGCGGGCCGACGCGCCGTCGACGCAGGTGGTGGACTTCCACGAGTACACGAAGCTCTATCTGGACTCGTGGAGCGACCCGGAGATCCGCTGGCTGCTGTCCACCGTGCCGAGCGTCATGATCTTCGACGACCACGAGATCATCGACGACTGGAACACCTCGCAGCGCTGGCGCGAGCAGATGGCCCGGCTCAGCTGGTGGGACCAGCGGATACAGGCGGGCCTGTCGTCGTACTGGGTGTACCAGCACCTGGGCAACCTGACACCCAGCGCGCTGGCGGATTGCCCGGTGTACTCAGCGGTGGTGGCGGCGGGCGACGCGACGGAGATCCTCGACGGGTTCGGCTCGCGGGCGGATCGCGAGCGGGGTTCGTACCGCTGGAGCTACACCGTCGACATCGACCGGACGCGCCTCGTGGTGCTCGACAACCGGGCCGGACGCGAGCTGGAGCGCGGCAAGCGGGCCATGCTGCTGGACAGCGAATGGGCATGGTTCGCCAAACAGCTGCCCGGCGAATACGACCACCTGCTGATCGGCTCCTCGCTGCCGTGGCTGCTGCCGCCGGCCATCCACCACCTGGAGGCGGCCACCGAGAAGCTCGCCGAGTCGCCGCGCGACTGGGTGGGCCGGCTCGGCGAAAGGCTGCGCCAGGCCGTCGACCTGGAACACTGGGCCGCGTTCGGCCGGTCGTTCGAGGCGCTCACCGTGCTGCTGAGCCAGATCGGCGCCGGAAACGGCGGGGTGTCACCCGCCCCGGCCACGATCAGCGTGCTCTCGGGTGACGTTCATCACTCCTACGCGGCGAAGGCGTCGCTAGGCCCCGAGGTCGTCACGCCGGTGTACCAGCTGACCTGTTCGCCGGTGCACAACGACATGCCGAAGCTGATCCGGCCGGCGATGAAGTTCGGCTGGAACCCGCCGGCGGCCCGCATGATGCGCTCGTTCGCGCGGGTGCTGGGCCTGGGCAAGCCGGTCGTGCGCTGGAAGAAGCTGGCGGGCCCGCACTTCGGCAACGCCGTGGGGCTGCTGTTGCTGGAGGGCCGTGCGGCACGGGTGGTGATCCAGGGAACCCGGCCGGACAAGTCGCTGGGTGAGGTGGCGGCCCTCAAGCTGAACTGACGGCCGGGTGCGCGACCGGGTCACCCTCCAGGTCGGCCCACGTCCACAGGGTGGCGACGCGGGCCCGGCCGGTGAGATAGGCGACGGCGGGCTCGCGGATCGGCGCGAACCACATGCGCTGCAGCCGCTCCACCGCCTCGGTGAGGTGGACCCACTCCCCCGCCGCCCCGTCGCGTGGCCCGACGCCGGTCACCTCGAAGCCGAGCATCTCGTAGTCGACGCCCTGGGCCGTGTAGCGCGCGATCCACAGGAGCCGCTCGGCGAGCACCGTCGCGTAGCCGGCCTCGGCCGCGACCTTGGCCAGCAGCGGCTCACCCCGGGCTACCGCGCCGCCGGGCAGCGCCCAGTCCGGCGGGGCGCTGACGAGCAGGACGTCCTTGCCCCGGCGCACCACGGCGCCGACCGCGATCTGCTGATCCGTCACGGCGACCACCCTATGGACCGCCACGTCGATCTTGCAGTTGCGGTGGTGGACAAACCGGGTATCACCGGAGTGTCGCGGCACCACAACTGCAAGATCAACGCTTGAGGGTCAGGAGCTGTAGGCCTCCAGCTCGAAGATCCGGGCGGCCGTGTCGCTGTCACTCGTCGGGGTGATCACGTTCAGGCGGACGTACCGGACCGCCCGCGGGGTGAAGGTGTGGGTCGTCACGGCCGCGGTGTTGCCGCGCACCGTGGCGACGTTCGTCCAGGTGTTGCCGTCCGTGCTCACCTCGACGTCGAAGTCACGCGTGTTCCAGCTCGCCTTCTCGCCGCCGGCCGCCGAGTGGCGCAGCACGACCTTGCCGACGGTCTGGTTCGACTGGAGGTCGACCCGCAGCCACCTGCCGGTGCCCAGCGCGCACCACTTGTCCGAGAGACCGCCGGTCCAGCTGCCGTTGACGGCCTTCTCCGGCCCCTCCGCGGCCGCGCACTGGCCCGACGCCGTGGCCGGCTTGTTCAGCGCGAGGTTCGGGTTCGGCGCCGTGTCCGGCACGAACAGCTTGATGTCCGTCAGGCTCGCGCTGCCCTCGTACACGTTGGTGTAGAGGTCGCCGATGACGAAGTAGTCGGGGTAGGACGAGCCGGCCGGCCACTGGTTGGGCCACGACGCGCTGCCGAAGGCGTCGTTCTGGGTGAGCGTGCCGTTGAACTGGCCGTTGTACTCCGACGCTTGCGTGTTGTAGTGCCAGATCGGCACGTTGTTGACCACGAAGTCGCGGTGGAAGCGCAGCGTCTTCTGGCCGACGCGGGCGAAGTTGCCGCTGGCCTCCAGCGTGTAGCCGGTCGCGTCGCGCTCGATCGCGAACGTGTAGAACTCGTTCGGCATCAGCTCCGGCTGGAGTTCGGCGGCGCTGGAGAGCTGGTTCTCGGCGGCGCCGCCGGAGCAGCTGGTCATGAACCACTGGGAGTTGCCGGGCAGCCCGCCGGGGCCCGGGTTCCAGTTCGGCATGCCGCTGATCCACATGTTGACGGTGTTGAAGTTGCCGTCGCGGTAGTTGTAGTAGGTGTTGGTGTTCGAGTTGCAGACCCGTCCGCCGGTGCCGCTGCCGACCCGGTCCGGGTGCTGCGCGAACTGGTCCATCAGCACCTTGCGGTGGTAGTGCCAGAAGTGGTTGTTCCGCGGGGCCGGGTTCGCGAAGTCCACGATGGACAGGAAGTGGAAGCCGTTGTACCCGTAGGGTCCGGCCCGCACGTCCTGCCAATCGCAGTAGGGCACCGACGCGTCGCCGCTCCAGCCGGGACTGCGGGAGCCCTCACCCCAGGGGTGCTGGGTCTTGCAGCCGGTGGGGCTGTAGCCGTTGACCTTGCCGTCGTAGTTGATCGTGCCGTTGCGTTTGCCGCCGAAGTTGACGGTCTTGAGCTTGTACTCGACGCGGTACTGGTCCGGCAGCCGGTTCGTGGGACGGAAGATCGCCCCGCCGGTGCTCTCCGGCACGTTGAGGACCGCGACGTTCTCGCTGCCGAGGGCCTGGGTGGTGATCGAGGGCGGCGACTCGATGACGCCGTCCTTGTTGAAGTCGCGCGCCGACAGCGACGCGGTCAGCCAGCCGTTCTGGCCGACCTGGAACTCCTTGCGGTAGGTGTGGAACGAGTTGAGCTGCGTGGTCCACGCCGGGCCGTAGTCGTTGCGGTACCACTGACCCGGGTCGTCGGTGATCGTGTCGAACGGGGTGGCGTAGGTGTCGCGCACCCACGGGGTGTTGTTGCTGTTGATCGACTGGGCGAAGTTCTCGGAGTAGAGCAGTTTCCAGGTCGGCGCCGCGACGGCGGCCTGCGGCGGGATGGCCACGAGGGATCCCGCCACGAGGGTCGCGGCGACGAGAATGCGCGCTCGCATGGCTCCCCTTACGAGTTGAGGTACTGGGCGGCGTTGTCCTTGGTGATCTGCGGCGACGGCACGACGGTGTCCTTCTCGACCTGTGCGCCGCCGAGCACCTCGACCGTGCGGTCGAGAGCGAGCTTGCCGATGACGTTCGGGCTGTTGAGCCCGGTGACCACGTAGTTCGTGCCGTCGAGGATCGCCTTGAGCGCCTCGGCCTGGCCGTCGACGCCGGCGAGCACGATCTGGCCGGTCTTGCCGGCGTCGGCGATCGCGCGCTGGGCGCCCAGGCACATCGCGTCGTTCTCGCAGAAGACCGCGACCAGGTCGGGGTGCTTGGCGAGCAGCCCTTCCATGACCGTCAGGCCGCCGTCGGAGCCCCAGTTGCCGAAGTCCGGGGCCTCGACCAGCGTGAACTTCGAGTTGCTCGACAGAACGGACTTGAAGCCGTTGGTCCGGGCGAGCCCGATCGAGTTGTCGGCGGGGCCGCCCTTGATGATCCCGACCTTGCCGCCGCCGGTGAGCCGCTTGGTGAGGAACTCGCCGTCCTGCTTGCCGATCGCCTCGTTGTCGGGGCCGATCCAGCTGGTGTACTCACCGACGGCGAACTTGCGGTCGACGAGGATCGCCGGCTTCTTCGCCGCCTTGATGGCGTTGAGCGCGGCCGGTGCCGACTCCAGCGGACCGCCGGAGATGATGATCGCGTCGACGTTTTTGCTCAGCAGGTCCTCGACGTTGGCGGCGAGCTTGGCGGCGTCGCCACCCGCGTCGGTGCTGACGATCTTGACGTTGCCCTTGGTCTTGGCCTGCGCGGCGATCGCGGCGTCCATCCCGCTGAAGTACGGGCCGCTGAGCAGGAAGTTGGCGACGCCGACGGTGTAGGCGTCCTTGCCGCCGCCGGAGCCGCCGCCGGAGCCCTCGTCGGAGCAGCCCGACAGCGCGAGGCCCACGGCGAGCAGGCCGATGAATAACTTCTTCATGCGCGTCCCTTCACGGAGCGCGGCCGCCGCGTGCGCTGCACGAGGATGACCGCGATGATGATCAGTCCCTTGAGCACCTGCTGCCAGAAGCTCTGCACGCCGTACAGGTTGAGCAGGTTGTTGATCAGGACCAGGACGAGCACCCCGCCGAAGGCACCCTTCGCCGAACCCCGGCCGCCGGCCAGGCTCGCGCCGCCGATGACGCAGGCCGCGATGGCGTCGAGCTCAAAAGCGATCCCGACGCTCGGTTGTGCGATGCCGACCCGGCTGGTGAGGATGACCCCGGCCAGACCGGCACAAAAACCGCTGATCGTGTACGCCAGGACGATGTGCCGGCGCACGTTGATGCCCGCGAGGCGGACCGTCTCGGCGTTGCCGCCGATGGCGATGATCGAGCGCCCGGCCGGCGTCCTGGCCAGGAATACTCCACCGACGCCGAAGACCGCGAGCATGATGATCGTGATCAGCGGGATCGGCCCGGCCATCGCCGAGCCGAGCCAGAGGAACCCCGGATCCGTCGGGGAGATCGGCACCTCCGAGTAGACGAACGCGAGACCCCGGATCGTGGTCAGCGCGGCGAGGGTCACCACGAACGGCGCGAGCTCGAAACGCGCCACGAGCACCCCGTTGAGCGCGCCGAACGCGATGCCGCTCGCGATCCCGACCACCATCGCCACCGGGATCGGCAGGTCCGCGACGAGGCCGGCGGTGACGATGCCGGCGAACGCGACGACCGAGCCGACCGAGAGGTCGATGCCGCCGGTGAGGATCACGACGAGCATGCCGAAGGCGAGCAGCCCGGTGGTGACCATCTGCTTGAGCAGGTTGGTGAGGTTGGTCTGGGTCAGGAAGCTCTCGGAGGTGGTCGCGGCGACCGTCACGAGCGCGACGATCAGCAGCGTGAAGGCGATCTCCACGGTGACGTCGCGCCCGCGTACCTTCACTGCCAGCGTGGTCATGTGATCGCCTTCTCGAGAACCTGGTCTTCGGTCGTGCCCTCGGAGCGCAGCTCGCCGGCAAGCCGCCCCTGGTTCATCACCAGCACCCGATCGGTGGCGCCGAGCACCTCGGTGAGGTCGGAGGAGATGAGCAGGACGGCGAGACCCGCACGGGCCAGCGTGTCGACCATGCGGTAGATGTCGACGCGGGTCGCCATGTCGACGCCGCGGGTCGGTTCGTCGAGGATCAGCACCTTCGGGTCGACGAGGAGCCATTTGGCGAGCACGGCCTTCTGCTGGTTCCCGCCACTGAGCTGGACCACGGGCATCGACGCACATCCGTACGGCTGGATGGCGAGCCGCTCGATCATGCCGGCGGTGTCCCGGCGCTGCCGACGGACGTCGATCAGCGGCCCGCGCGCGGTGGACCGCCAGGTGGTGAGGCCGATGTTGTCCCGCACGGTCATGCCGAGCACGAGCCCGCTGCCGGCCCGGTCCTCGGTGACCATGGCGACGCCGTGGCGGATCGCGTCCTGCGGGCTGCGGAAAGCGCCGCTGCCCTCCGCCGGGCGGGCAGCGCCGAAGACGCACGCGGCGAGCTCACTGCGGCCCGAGCCGACCAGCCCGAACAGCCCGACGATCTCACCGGCTCGCAGCTCGAACGAGACACCGGTGAACTCGCCGGCACGGGTGAGACCGTCGACGCGCAGGCGGACCTCACCCGGCACCGGCCGCCGCGGCGGGTAGATCCGCTCCAACTGCCGGCCGGCCATCAACCGGATCAGCTCGGCCTCGCTGGTGCGCGCCGGCTCGGTCGTCGTGATGACCTTGCCGTCCTTCATGACCACGATCGCCGTGGCCAGGTCGAGCACCTCGACGAGGCGGTGGGAGACGTACACGACCAGCACACCGCGCCGCTGGAGCTCGCGGACGAGGGCGAAGAGAGCGTCGAGGTCGCTGCCCGCCAGTACCGCTGAAGGCTCATCAAGAATGAGCACCTTGGGCTCACTGACCAGCGCCTTCGCGATCTCGACCATCTGCTGGCGGGCCACCGACAGCCGGCCCGCCCGCGCACGCGGATCGATCATGCCGAAGCCGACCCGTTCCAGCAGTTCACGCGCCTTGCGGTGGGCCGCCGGCCAGTCGATCAGGCCGTACCGGCGGGGAAAGTTGCCCATCAGCAGGTTCTCGGTGACGCTGAGCTCCGGCACGAGGGACAGCTCCTGATAGACCGTGCGGATACCGCGGTCATGGGCGTCGTGCGGCGAGCGCAGGTCGGCGGGCTGCCCGTCGATCAGGATCTCGCCGGAGCTCATCGGCAGCGCCCCCGACAGGATCTTGATGAGCGTCGACTTGCCGGCACCGTTCGCCCCGACGATCGCGAGCACGTCACCGCCGCGCGCCTCGAGATCAACGCCGTGCAGGACCTCGACACCGTTGAACGCCTTGCGCACGCCGCGGAGCAGCAGGCTCACCGGAACGCGTCCATGACAACGACGGTCTTCTGGCGGGTGAAGTCGAGAACGGTGTCGTGGATGCCCTCGCGGTAGCCGCCGGTGTCCTTGGTGCCGCCGAAGGGCAGGTTCTCCGCGCGCAGGGCAGTCGAGCCGTTGACGACAACACCACCGACGTCGAGCTTGCGGCTGATGCTGAACGCGAGCGAGATGTCCCTGGTGAAGACCGCGGCGTGCAGCCCGTACGGCGACGCGTTGGCCATCCGGACCGCCTCGTCCGGGTCGTCGAACCGCGCGACCGGGGCCACCGGCCCGAAGATCTCCTCCGCGAACGCGGCGCTGTCGGCGGGCACGTCGACGAGGACCACCGGGTCGACAAACGCCTGCCGCCGGGACCCGCCGGCCACGAGCCGCGCGCCGTCGTCGACGAGCTGCCGCACCGCGCCGATCACGCGCTCGGCGGCCGGCTCGGCGATCAGCGGGCCGACGTCGGTCGACTCGAGCAACTGGTCACCGACGGTCAGCTTCGCCGTCTGGGCCAGCAGCGCGTCGACGAAGGCGTCGTGGACGGGGCGCTGCACGTACACCCGCTTGACCGCGCAGCAGATCTGCCCGTTGCCGCGGGCCAGCCGGCCCAGGACGACCGCCCGCGCCGCCTCCTCGACGTCCGCGTCGGCGCAGACGATGAGCGCGTCGTTGCCGCCCAGCTCGAGATAGACCTTCTTCAGGGTTTCGGCCGCACGGCGGGCGACGGCTCTCCCGGCTTCGGTACTTCCGGTGAGGCTGATCGCCGCGATCCCGGCACTCCCGGCGAGTTGCTGCGACACGGCCACGTCACCGACGACGGCCTGGTGGGCGTTCGGCGGCGCGCCGGCCTGCTCGACGAGTTGCGCCACCCGCAGGACGGCGAGCGGGCAGCGGGCGGGCGGCTGCACCACGACGGCGTTGCCGGCGGCGAGCGCGGCGGCGGCCTTGTGGGCATACAGCTCCACGGGGTAGTTGAACGGCACCAGCGCGGCGACGACGCCGAGCGGCTCGCGGACCGTCACGGCCAGGTGCCGCGCCAGGCCGGGCACCGCGTCGAGCGGGATCTGGCGGCCGAAGAGCCGGGTCGCCTCCCCCGCGTAGCCACGGAAGATGCGCACGGCGGCCTCGATCTCACCGCGGGTCTGGGTGATCGGCTTGCCGTTTTCGGCGGCGAGCAGCCGGGCAAGGCTCTCCTGCTCGGCCTCGATCCGGTCGGCGACCCGTCTGAGCAGGGCTTCGCGCTCGTAGGCGGGCAGGGCGGCCATCGCACGCTGCCCCTCTTGGGCGGCGTCGACGACGGCGGCGACCTGGCCGGCGTCCAGTGCCGGCACCTCACCCAACAGCTCACCGGTGCCGGGGTTGCGCACGGTGACAACGGGCATGCTGACGCCCCTCCTCGAATCTCGGCCGTTTCGTGCGGCAGCTCTAGCGGGCTCGGGCCTGCTTGTGGGCAGGGGAGATCCGCCGGCGCCGACCGGCGAGGTTTTCGAGGGCAACGGCTGAGGGTGGGGCCGTTGTGTAATGGCCGATCAGCGGAACGTAAGATCGGTTGCCGTTAATGTACCTGGCGCATCCTCGAAGTCAAGGCCCACGCCTACGATCAAGGCATGAGCTTCTACGACATCAAGATCGCAGACCTTCAGGGGAACCCGCTGGATCTGGGCCGGTTCCAGGGCCACCCGGTGCTGGTCGTCAACGTGGCATCGCGGTGTGGCCTGACCCCGCAATACGCTGAGCTGGAGGCGCTCCAGCGGGAGTACGAGGGCCGCGGCTTCACGGTGCTGGGTGTGCCGTGCAACCAGTTCGGCGGGCAGGAGCCGGGCACGTCCGAGGAGATCGCCGAGTTCTGCAGCACCACCTACGGCGTGACGTTCCCGATGACGGAGAAAATCGAGGTCAACGGCGCCGGCCGCCACCCGCTCTACGACCTGCTCACTCCGGTCGCCGACGCCGACGGCCACACGGGCGACATCCGCTGGAACTTCGAGAAGTTCCTGGTCGGCCCCGACGGCGCGGTGACGGCGCGGTTCGCCCCGCAGGTCCAGCCGAAGTCCGACGAGGTGGTCAAGGCGATCGAGTCGACGCTGTCCTAGCGCGATTCATGATCGAGGGAACTTCGTGTCGCCAGGACGACGCGAAGTTTCCCTCGATCATGCGCCAACCCGCCGCGCCGGACGCGATCACGGCCACAATCGGCCGGAACCCGCGCAGTAACGCCGAGCCTCCGCGATCACGAGTCCGACCGACGACCGGCCCGGCAGCACGCCGACCGTGGTTGAGCCCGACGACCGGCTCCGCCCATTGATCAAATGATCGCTAGACGCCGAGGGCGCGGCGGGGGTAGGTGAGGTCGTCGCCGGGCGTGTAGCGGTACGCGGTCAGGCCGACCACCCGGGCGCCCCGCACCATGCGGTCGATGTCGTCGATGAGGAGGCAGCGCGACGGCGGGGTGTCGATCATCTTGCAGGCTGCGGCGAAGAACTCCTTCGTCGGCTTGTGAAAGCCTATGGCCGACGAGTTCGCCACCGCGTCGAACTCTCCCACCAGGTCGAACGACTCCAGCACGCGGTCGAGGTCGTCGGTCGCGTTGGTCGCCAGGCAGACCGGCATGCCGGCCGCGCGGACGTCGCGGACGAACCGCAGGACCTCCGGCGCCACATGGCCGGGGTAGACCACCCACTCGCGCATCAGTTCCGCCGCGCGCTCCGGGCCGCCGACCTTCTCCGCCAGGGTCTCGGCGACGGTCGACAACCACTGCGCATGGGTGATGCGGCCGGTGATCGCGGGCAGGAGGCGGTCCCACTGGAGAGCGGTGTCGAGGACCGTGCCGGGCTCCAGACCGTACCGCTCCTCGATCTCAGCATTGATCGACGGGTCGAACGTGCGCACGACGCCGTCGAAGTCGATCAGCACCGCCGAAGGCTTCTGGATCACGCCGCCTCTTCCGTCCGCAGACGCTGGGAGATGACCTCGGTGACACCGGAGCGCATGGTCACACCGTAGAGGGCGTCGGCGACCTCCATCGTGCGCTTCTGGTGGGTGATGATGATCAGCTGGCTGCGCTCGCGGAGCTGCTCGAACAGCGTGATCAGCCGGCCCAGGTTGACGTCGTCGAGCGCGGCCTCGACCTCGTCCATGATGTAGAACGGGCTGGGGCGGGCGCGGAAGATCGCGCAGAGCAGCGCCACCGCGGTCAGGGAGCGCTCGCCGCCGGAGAGCAGCGACAGGCGCTTGATCTTCTTGCCCGGCGGCCGGGCCTCGACCTCGATGCCCGTCGTGAGCATGTCCTCGGGGTCGGTCAGCACCAGCCGGCCCTCGCCGCCCGGGAACAGCACCGAGAAGACCTGCTCGAACTCGCGGGCCGTGTCGTGGTATGCGCTGGTGAAGACCTCGAGAATGCGGTCGTCGACGTCCTTGACCACGGTGAGCAGGTCGCGCCGGGTGGCCTTGAGGTCCTCGAGCTGGTCGGAGAGGAACTTGTACCGCTCCTCCATCGCCGCGAACTCCTCGAGGGCCAGCGGGTTGACCTTGCCCAGGAGGTTGAGCTCGCGCTCGGCCTTCGCGGCGCGCTTCTCCTGTGTGGCCCGGTCGAACGGCACCGGCTCGGGCGCCGGCTTCCCCTCGGCCTCGGCCGCGGCCACCTCCGGGGCGGTGGGCGGGACCGGCACCTCGGGGCCGTATTCGGCGACGAGCGTGTCGGCGTCGAGGCCGAACTCCTCCGCCGAGCGGGCCTCCAGCTGCTCGATCCGCAGTCGTTGCTCGGCGCGGGCCACCTCGTCGCGGTGCACGGCGTTGGTGAGCCGGTCCAGCTCGGCGGTGAGCTGCTTGGCCCGGCCGCGGACCTCGGTGAGCTCGGTCTCGCGCTCGGCCCGCGTCGACGCGAGCGTGTCGCGGGACTCCTGAGCCTCGGCGATCGACGTGGCGAGCTGCTCCAGGGCGAAGGCGGCACCGGACATGACGGTCTCGGCGACCTTGGCGCCCCGGGCCCGGGTCGCCTTGCGCGCGGCGGCCCGCTCGCGGGCGGCCCGCTCAGCGGCGGCCTGGCGCAGCAGCGCGTCGGCCCGGCCGGCGAGCGCGCCGACGCGCTCCTCGGCGGTCCGCACGGCGAGCCGGACCTCCATCTCGTGCTGGCGGGCCACCGGCACCTCGGCTGCGAGGTCGTCGCGCTCCTGCGTCGACGGGTCCTCGTCGATCGGCGTCTCCTCCGCGAGCGCCAGCCGCTCCTCCAGCTCGGCCAGGGCGGTCAGGCCGGACTCGCGGGCCGACTCCGCCTTGGCCTTCGCCGCCGCGTGCCGCTCGACCTCGGCCTTGGCCGACTTCGCCGCGGCGCCGAACTCGGCGAGCCGCCGCGCGGCCGCGTTGCGCTGGCTGTCGGCCTCCTTCTTCGCGGCGGCGGCCTCGGCGACCTGCTGCTTGGCGACACCGGCCGCGTTGCGGGCCAGCGCGAGCAGCTCACGGGCCTCGGCGACGCGCCGCTCGGCGTCGACCTTCTGCTGGCGGGCCTCCTCGACGGCGGCCTGCACCTCGATGAAGCTGTGCTGCTTGCCCGAACCGCCGGCGGCCGCATAGGCGCCGATCACGTCACCCTCCGGGGTGACCGCACGCAGGCCGGGCGCGTAGGAGACGATGCGCTTGGCCACCGCCAGGTCGGGTGCGAAGACGACGTCACCCAGGGCCCGCTCCAGCGCCGGACGCAGCTCCTCTGGCGCCCGCACCAGGTCGAGGGCCCAGGCGGCACCCGGCGGCAGCGGCACCCGCTCGACCGGCGGCGCGTCGAGCATCGGCGCCGAGGCGATGAGCAACGCGGCACGACCGGCGTCGTCCTGCTTGAGCATCTCGACGGCCGCGACCGCACCCTCGACGCCCGCTACCGCGACGGCGTCGGCGAGCGCGCCGAGCGCTGCGGCCAGCGCGGCCTCGTGGCCGGCCTCGACCGACAGCAGGGCGGCGACGCTGCCGAGCAGGCCGGGCACCCGGTCACCGCGGGCCAGCAGGGTGCCGGCGCCGTCCTTGCGCCGCAGGCCCATCGCGAGGGCCTCCTCGCGCGCCTTCCACTGGGCGGCTTCCTTCTCGGCGGCCCGCTCGGCGTCGCTGTGCAGGCGCACCTCGTTGTTGATCGCCTCCAGCTCGCGGGTCGCATCCTGGTGGCGCAGCTCCAGGTCGGCGTTGGCGTGGTCGGCGACGGAGGCGCCGGCGCTCGCCTCCTCGTAGAGCCCCTGGGCGTGCTCGGCGCGTGTCTCGGCCTCGGCGAGTTGCACGGCGAGCCGCTCGATCTCGTCGGCGGCGGCGGTCGCGCGGCTGCGGGCGGACTCGACCTGGCCGGTGAGCTTCGCGAGACCCTCCCGCCGGTCGGCGATGGCCTTGTGCGCGGCGACGATCGCCTTTTCCGCGAACGCGAGCCGGCGCTCCAGGTCCTGCCGGCGCTCGACGGCCTCGGCCAGGCGCTCCTGGCTCGCCTCCAGCGCGGCGCGCAGCTCCTCCTCCTGCTCGCGGACCTTTTCGGCCTCGGCGACGAGCTGGTCCGGGTCCCGGCCGGGGCGCTCCTCGACCGGGGCCGCCGAAAGGTTGCGGTACCGCTCGGCGGCGAGCTGGTGCAGCGAGCGGTAGCGCTCCTGGAGGGTGGAGAGCTGGTACCACGTGTCCTGCGCCTCGGCGAGCACCGGCGCGTCGGCGGCGTGCTCGGCCTCCAGCGCGGACAGCCGCTCATTGATCGCCTCGACCTCAGCCTCGACCTCCTCGCGGCGGGCGCGCAGCGCGGTCTCGTCGGCGATCTCTTTGTCGAGGGTGGTGCGCAGCGTCGCCAGGTCGTCGGCGAGGAGCCGGAGCCGGGCGTCGCGCAGGTCGGCCTGGATGCCGGCGGCACGCCGCGCCACCTCGGCCTGCCGGCCGAGCGGCTTGAGCTGGCGGCGCAGCTCCGTGGTGAGGTCACCGAGGCGGTTGAGATTGGCCTGCATCGCGTCGAGCTTGCGGAGGGCCTTCTCCTTGCGCTTGCGGTGCTTGAGGACGCCGGCGGCCTCCTCGACGAACGCGCGGCGGTCCTCGGGCCGGGCGTGCAGCACGCCGTCGAGCCGGCCCTGGCCGACGATCACGTGCATCTCGCGGCCGATGCCGGAGTCGGACAGCAGCTCCTGGATGTCGAGCAGGCGGCACTGGTTGCCGTTGATCTCGTATTCGCTCTCGCCGGAGCGGAACATCCGGCGGGTGATCGACACCTCGGTGTAGTCGATCGGCAGCGCACCGTCGGTGTTGTCGATCGTGAGGGTGACCTCGGCGCGCCCCAGCGGGGCCCGGCCCGCGGTCCCGGCGAAGATGACGTCTTCCATCTTGCCGCCACGCAGCGCCTTGGCGCCCTGCTCACCCAGCACCCAGGAAATCGCGTCGACCACGTTGGACTTGCCGGAGCCGTTGGGCCCGACGACGCAGGTGATGCCCGGCTCCAGCCGCAGCGTGGTCGCGGAGGCGAAGGACTTGAAGCCCTTGACCGTCAGGCTCTTGAGGTGCACGGAACTCCACGGGTCGAGGTGTTTTGCCGGGCTGTGTCATCCGGGAGGGTACCGCCGGGAGACTACCCAACCCCGCAGCGCCGCACACCATAATGCGCGTGTCGTGGGCACACCGGCCACTCGGGCCACTCGAGTCACCAACCGGACGTCCGGGCCGAACGGCCCCGGACATGACTGCGCGCCGAGACCCCATGGATGTCGGCGCGCGGGTTACTGTTCAGTTCTGCGTAGGTTCCACCGAGGATCGCCGGCCTGCCGGCGATCTTCCGACGTCCTGAAAACTCAGGCCATCGCCGGCTCAGCGAGGCGGACCAGGTGATCCGTCTCCGAAGCCGCCGCGGCGAGTCGGTCGTTTTCGGCACGGAGCCGAACGACCTCGAACTCGAGCGCCCGAACCTTGGCACGCAGTTGAGTGACCTCGTCTACGAGGCGCCGATCGGGCGCACCGCCTACGTGGCCGAAGAGGGCCTTAGCCATATCGTCTCCTTGAATAGCGCAGCCGGTTGATTCCGGCAAACGCGCGCCCAGCACCCGCGACCGAAGCACAAGGGCATGAATGGGCGCGACTGGCGACCCCTCTATGTTCCTTCGGGCACGCGACTTAGTCAAGCCAACTGGCACGCCAAACGTCCTGGCCAGGGTGTTCTCACTCACCCGGGTGCGTGATCAGCACCGCGCCGCTCGATCGTGGCAGTGTGCCACCGGTTGCCCCGCGGCGCCACTGGGAAGTAGCGTCTCCGGGGAAATTCGAAGGCCTTGCTGAGCAGACCGGGAGACATGCGATGACAGCGCCGCAGCCCGGTCTCGTGGACCGGCTCGGCCCCGTCGGCATCGCCGCGATCGCCACCGGCGTGCTGGTCCTCTTCGGCATGGGTGCGGTGATCATTCCCGCTCTCACCGACGGTGAACCGAGCACCAGCAATGCGCAACCGGCCGCGCCGGAAACCGTCGTGGAGCAGGCCGGCGAGCCCATCTCCGCCTCGCCCCCGCAATCCGCGTCCCCGGCCGGGAAACCGAGCAGCGCCGCACCCACACTCGTTTCCGCAAATTTCAATGCGAATTACGAAGACCGGGTCGTACAACTCGTGAACAATGAACGGCGGAAGGAGAAATGCGAGCCGGTCCGCATGAATGCCCAGCTGCGCACCACCGCACGGGCACACAGCGCGGACATGGCGGTCAACAACGTCACCGGCAGCAGGGGCAGTGACGGCAGCGATCCGGCGGCACGCGCAAAAAAGGCCGGCTATTCGGAATTCGCCGACGAGCTGACCGCGCGGGGCGGCGACGCGGGCGACGTGGTCAAGGGCTGGCTGCGCAACGACAACGACCGCGACGTGCTGGTCGACTGCGACATCAGATCGATCGGTGTCGGCGCCGCGATGCGCGGCCGCACGGCTTACTGGACCGTGGACACCGGCCGTGCTTGAGGGGGCCCAGCATCGTTAGTCCGGTCGTGGACCGGGTTCCGACGCTCCTGCCACTGCGGGCGCATCCGCTCGCCCGGCCGCACGCATGGGAGATCATCGCGGGACACGGTCCGGCATTCACCGTCGTCGTCGACGTGGCGCACGGGCCCGGCAGCGGCCGTGACCCGTTGTGGACGGCTGCCATGAGCCGCCTCGAGGCGGCCGGCACGCGGCTGCTCGGCTACGTCGACGTCGACTACGGCACCCGGCCCGTCGGCCAGATCCGCGCCGACGTGTACCGCTGGGCCGGATACCCGGTCCGCGGGGTGTTCCTCGACCGCACGCCCGTCAGTCCGTACGCGATCGGCCCGGTAGCCGTCGCCGCACAGGCCGCGACCCGCGCGGGCCTGCCGGACGTCGTGCTGAACCCCGGCGAGCCACCGGACGACGCGTACCGCGACCTGGGCATCCCGGTGTGTGTGTTCGACGGCAGCTGGCGCGAGTACCGCCGCTGGTCGTGCGAGGGGGCCCGCCCCGGCGACGGGCACCTGGTGCACGCGGTTCCGCCGTGGGATCTCGACACGGCGGCGCGGCTGCAGGTGACCCGCGGGGCAGGCTTCGGCCTGGTGACGGACCTGGGCGCCCCGGATCCGTACGCGGACCTGCCCGCCTGGTGCGGCCTGGGCCCGAGTCTCGGCGAGCTGAGCAAGCCCACGCCGCTCCCCCGCCGCCCCCGCCCGCACCGCCAGTTCAACGCGGCCCCGACGGCGGCAGCCGTATGGGGCCCGGCAGCGGGCGCCTGAGCCCGCAAAGGCGATCCGCGACAGATCGCGCCGCGAACGGAGGCTGATCGCTCCGAGAAAACCGCCCGCCGTACAAAAGCCGCCGACAACAGCCGGATCAGCGACCGCCGCCTATAGAGGGCGGCGCGGACGGGGTTGGCATTTCGGGCACGAGAACGACGACCGGTTCATGAATGCCTCACGGCGGATCGGGGTGCCGCACCGCTTGCAGGGGAGGCCCTCCCGGCCGTACGCATTCAGCGACCGGTCGAAGTATCCGCTTTCGCCGTTCACGTTGACATAAAGCGCGTCGAAACTTGTCCCGCCCTGCCCGATCGCCTCGTTCAGCACGTCACGGACGTGGCCCAGCAGGCGGCGGATCGCCGGGCGGGTCAGCTGCGACGTGTCCCGCACGCCGTGCAACGAGGCCCGCCACAGCGCCTCGTCGGCGTAGATGTTGCCCACGCCCGAGATCAGGGTCTGGTCCAGCAGGGCCCGCTTGACCTCCGTACGGCGGCGGCGCATGGCCTCCACGAACGCGTCGTCGACGAACAGCGGGTCGACCGGGTCGAGCGCGATGTGCGCCAGCTCGGCCGGCAGGACGGCGCCGCCCGTCGACACGCTGAGGCCGCCGAACGTGCGCTGGTCGACGAAGCGCAGCTCCGGGCCGTCGTCGTCGAACGTGAACCGCACCCGCAGGTGCGTCTCCGGCGGGGCCTCGGCCGGCTGCAGCAGCAGCTGGCCGGACATGCCGAGGTGGCCGATGAGGGCGTCCTCGTCGTCGAGGGGCAGCCAGAGGTACTTCCCGCGCCGCATCACCGCCCCGACCCGCCGACCGGCGAGCACGTCGGCGAAGTGGACCGCGCCGGGCAGGTGGCGGCGGATCGCCCGCGGGTGCAGCACCTCGGCGGTGGCGATACGCCGACCGGACACCCACTTGTCGAGGCCACGGCGGACGGTCTCGACCTCGGGCAGTTCAGGCATAGGAGTCCTTAGATCGCGTAATGCCAGACGGTGATCAGATACGAGCCGTACCACAGCCCGAACGCACCGCAGGCCGCCAAGACTAGCGCCACCGTGCGCGGCTTCGCCCTGCCGAGCGCCACCGCCGGCGGGACGAGGATCAGCAGCGCCGGGACCAGCAGGCGGGGCTTGGAGTGGTAGTAGCCGCCCTGGCCGACGACCAGCACGAGGACGATCAGGCCGTACACCGTCAGGGGCGGCCAGACCTTCATGGTGACGGCCACGGCGGCGGCGATCACCGCGCCGATGAGCATCCAGGCGACGCTGACCTGGACCCAGCCCTCGCCGTCGCGCAGTGCGTCGCGGACGAACATCAGGCTGGACCGGCCGTAGTCGAACGTCGTGCCCCAGCCGGCCGTCTGGATGTCGAACCACGCGCCGAGATCACCGACACGCATGCCGACCCACAGCAGGTAGGCGGGCACACCGGCCAGTGCGGTCGCGGCCGCCAGCACCGGTTTCCACGGGGCGACACGGTCTGTGCCGCCCTCCTGCCGCCCCTTGTAGACGGCCAGTCCGGCCGCGACGGCGAGCGCGACGGCGGCCGCGGCGCCCGTCGGCCGGGTCAGGGCGGCGCCGAGCCCGAGCAGCCCGGCCGGGAGCCAGTCGCCGCGGTGCGCGCACAGCAGCATGCCGGCGACGAGCGCGGTGAACAGCGCCTCCGAGTAGGCCATCGACAGCGCCATCGACATCGGCTGGGCGCAGAACAGCGCGGTGAGCACCAGGCCGACCCGCTCGTCGTACAACCGGGTGCCGAGGGCGCACATCAGGACCGCGGCGAAGCCTCCGGCGATCCACGACACGGTGATCGCGGCGGTGCCGTAGTCGAGCCGCGTGACGAAGTGCGTCAGCCGGACGAGCATCGGGTAGCCGGGGAAGAATGCCAGGCCGTTGCCGACCAGCATGCTCTCGGCGTTGTACGTGTACCCGGTCGGATAGCCCTCTTCGGCGACGCGGATGAAGTGCCCGCCGTCCCAGGCGAGCAGCCGGTCACGGACCTTGCCGTCGTCCGCCATCCACCAGACGAAGAGCAGCTGGAGGAGGCGGCTCAGCGCGTACAGCCCCAGGGGGTACGCCAGCAGTATCGATTTGTGTCGCTGGACAACCTCAGTGACCGGCGTTGTCATCATCGGGGGTTTCGGTCTCCGCTGGCTTGGGTTCGTCGGCCTGCCCCTCGTCGGCGACCGGCCGTGCGGACAGTTCCTTCCAGGCAGCCTCGGCGGCCCGCTGCTCGGCCTCCTTCTTGCTGCCGCCCTGCGCGCCGCCGTACCGCCGCTTGGCCACGATCACCCAGGCGGTGAACTTCTTGGCGTGGTCGGGCCCTTCCTCGTCGATGCGGTACTCGGGGACGCCCAGGCCACGGCCGGCGGTGAGCTCCTGGAGGCTGGTCTTCCAGTCGAGCCCTGCGCCACGGAGCGCGGCCTCCGCCATCAGCCCGTCGAACAGCTTGTGGATCACCTGCGCGGTGGTGTCCAGGCCGTACTGCAGGTAGATCGCGCCGATGAGCGCCTCGAGCGTGTCGGCGAGGATGCTCGCCTTGTCCCGCCCTCCGGTGGCCTCCTCGCCCTTGCCGAGCAGGAGGTAGGGGCCGATGCCCTCCGGGCCGAGCCGGCGGGCGACGTCGGCGAGGGCCCGCATGTTGACCACACTGGCCCGCAGCTTGGCGAGCTGGCCCTCGGCCAGGTCGGGGTGGTTGTGGAACAGGGCGGTGGTGATCACCACACCGAGGACCGCGTCGCCGAGGAACTCCAGCCGCTCGTTGGTGGGCAGGCCGCCGTTCTCGTAGGCGTAGGACCGGTGGGTGAGCGCACGCCGCAGCATGTCGGGGTCGAAGTCGACGCCGAAGGCGGCCTCGAGTTGGGTCGGTTTCTTCACGAGCGCTCTCCCAGTGCGTCACGGATGGTGAGGCCGCCGGCCGAGGAGAGTTCGGTCAGCAGATCGTCGGCGAGCCCCGCGACCGCGGGGATGATGCGGTCGCGGTGCAGACGGGCAGCGAGGGTGATGCCGTCGGCGATGTCGGCGCCGGTGGCGGAGCCGTGGCAGACCACGACGTCGCCGACGACGCCGAGCAGCACGGCGGCCGCCTCGTGGCCACGGGTGCCCCGCAGGGCCCCCTCGATGCCCTTGAGCAGGACGTTTCCGGTGAAGCCGTCGGTCACCACGACGTCGGCCGGGCCGCCCTGCGGCACGTCGTGGCCCTGGACCAGGCCGACGTACCGACCGCCGGCCGGCAGCGGGATGTCCGAGAGTGCGATGGAGACCGCGCGGCGCAGGCGATCGCCCTTGCCGGGCTCGCTGCCGATGGACAGCAGGCCCACGCGCGGCTTCTGGATCTTGAGTGCGGCGACGGCGTAGGCGGCGCCGAGCACCGCGTGCTGGACGAGCTCCAGCATCGTCGCGTCGAGGGTCACCCCGACGTCCACGAGCAGGACCGGGCCGTGCGGGGTGGGCAGCGCGGCGGCGAGCCCCGGCCGGCGGACACCGCGGAGGCGGCCCAGGACGTGCGAGGACGCGGCGACGGCAGCGCCGCTCGACCCGGCCGAGACCATGCCGTGTGCCCGGCCGGCGTAGACGGCCTCGGCGGTGGCCCGCACCGTCGTCTCCCGGCGGATGTTGCGCAACGGGGCATCGGCCATGCCGATGTGGCCCTCGACCACGATGACACTGACGCGCTCACGGTCTGCGACCGCGAGCGCGCCGATGACCTCGTCCGCCGCTGCTTGCGGCCCGACGAGGATGAGGTGGAGGTCTGGATCGGCGCTGCATGCACGCAGAGCGCCGTCAACCACGACGGCGGGAGCCCCATCCCCGCCGAGGAGGTCGACGGCGATCCGCGCGACGCCGGACGGGAAAACCCCGCCGTGCGGCGATCGGTCGGATCGCGTCACCCGGACCCGGTGATCAGACCTCGATGACCTGGCGGCCGTTGTACGTGCCGCAGACCGAGCAGGCAGCGTGGGGCAGCTTCGGCGAGCGGCACTGGGGGCACGGCTGCGTGGAGACCGCGACGGCTTTCCACTGGCTCCGGCGCGACCGGGTGTTGCTGCGCGACATCTTCCGCTTGGGAACGGCCACGGGTCTTACTCCTCTGACGTCTTGATCTGGGACAGGGCGGCCCAGCGCGGGTCGAGCTGCTCGTGGCTGTGTCCCTCGGGCAGTTCGTCGAGCGGCACCCCGCAGTCGGGGCACAGCCCTGGGCAGTCTTCGCGGCATACGGGGTTGGCGGCCAGGGCGAGCACCACCGCGTCCCGCAGTGCCGGCTCCAGGTCGATCAGGTCGCCCTGTAGCCGTCCGACCTCGTCCTCGTCGGTCGTCTCGTCCGTGGTGCTGTGCTTGTAGGCATAGAACTCTTGGATCGGGACTTCCAGCGTGTCACTGATCGGACGTAGGCAGCGTCCGCACTCACCCGCCAGCGGGCCGGTGACGGTGCCGGAGACGAGAACGCCTTCGGACACCGACTCCATGCGCAACTGGAGGTAGAGCTCGGCGCCCTGGGGCACGCCGATCAGCTCCAGACCGAGGTCCTCCGGGGCCGGCACCTTCCGCGAGATCGCGTGCAGAGCGCCCGGTCGGCGTGGGAGGTCTCTCGTCTCGAGGACCAGCGGCGACCGGGGATCCAGTTGCGGGTGCTGTTGGTGTGGCATCTTCAGACTCCGGCCAGGCAGGGCCGACGGACAAGGCTACCCGAGCGGCAGATCTTCCGTCGAATCGCCCCTACCCTACCGCTTCCCCGGGCGCATCTCAGAACGGCAACGGCCGATCGTCCTCGCCGGACGGGGTGAAGGAGCCGATCTCCCGCAGGGCGTGCATCTTGTCCCGGCCGCGCTCGATGGAGGCGAGCGACCTGGTCAGGAACTGCTCGAAGTTGGCCAAGGCCGTGTCGACGTAGTCGTCGACCTCGTCGCGCAGCCGCTGGGTCTCCGCGCGCGCCTCGTTGATCATCCGAGACGCCTCGTGCTCGGCAGAGACGACGATCTCGTTGATCGAGACGAGCCGGGCGTGCTCCGCCTCCGCCTCCGCGATGATCCGCTCGGCCTCGCGCCGCCCGGCGTCGACGATCTTGTCCCGCTCCTCGAGCAACGCGGTGGCCCGCCGAAGTTCACCCGGCAGATCGGCGCGCAACTGGTCGAGGAGGTTGATCATCTCGGCCCGGTCGAACACGAAGTTGCTCCGCGACATCGGCGCCGACCGTGCACCCTCAACCAGCGCGATGATCTGGTCGATGTTCTCGAGCGGATCCACCTGCGGTCACTCCTGTCCAATGTCGAACGACGTAACCATCATGCGGCCCAAACCATGATGCCGCTCCATCGCCACTCTGGTTTCTGCTCAGTTTCGCGACGGATCACGGCCGGAGGCGAACCGCTCCTGCAGCCGATTCGCCACGAGATCGGGTACATGCGGCGAAACGTCGCCGCCCCACTTGGCGACCTCTTTGATCAGGCTCGAGGAGACGAACGAGAACTTGGGGTTGGTCGGCATGAAGAGCGTCTCGATGCCGCCGAGCCCCAGGTTCATCTGGGCCATCTGCAACTCGTAGTCGAAGTCGCTGGCGACCCGGACGCCCTTGACGATCGCGGTGATCTCGTTGGCGTGGCAGAAGTCGACCAGCAGGCCCTGGAAGGCGTCGACCCTGACATTGGCGTAGGGCGCGGTCACCTCCGCGAGCATCTCCAGTCGCTCGTCGACGGTGAACAGCCCCGCTTTGCTCTGATTGATCAGCACAGCAACGACAACCTCGTCGAACATCTTCGATGCCCGCCCGACGATGTCGAGGTGCCCGTTCGTGACCGGGTCGAACGAACCCGGACAGACCGCGCGCCTCATTGCACCAGCCCAAGCCTCATGAGCGGGGACCGTACCAAAGGACCGGGCAGGGTCCACGTCAGCCTTCCGCGTCGCGTCGGGCATACCACAGGGTCGTCTCGCCGTACCGCCGCTCGGCGTGCTCCTGGAGGCCCTCGGGCCAGGCCATCGGGACGCCGCGGCTGGACCGCTCGACGACCACCAGGGCGTCCGGGGCGAGCCACCGCTCGACGAGCGCCCGCAGGACGTCACGCACCCGCTCGTCGGTGACCGCGTAGGGCGGGTCGATGAACACCACGTCGAACGGCTCGTCGGGCGTGCCGGCGAGCAGCCGCTCGACCTTGTCGGCGACGAGCCGGACCCGGCCGCCCACGCCGAGCGTGGAGATGTTGGACCGCGCGACCCGGGCGGCCTTGGCGTCGGACTCCGCCAGCAGTACGTGCGAAGCCCCGCGCGAGCAGGCCTCCAGCCCCACGGCGCCGGAGCCGGCGTAGAGGTCGGCGAAGCGGGCACCGTCGAGGTCGACGAGGGTGTCAAGCGTGCTGAACAGCGCCTCACGCACCCGGTCGGAGGTGGGGCGGGTCCCCTGCCCGCCCGGCACGACCAGCCTCCGGCCGCCGAGCGTCCCGGCCACGATACGTGTCACGACTTCAGCCTAAGACCCACCTCGTCAGCCCTTCTCCAGGTATTCGGCCCGCTCCTCGTCGACGAGTTGGGCGATCGTGGCGGCCAGCCCGGGGTACCGCTCCAGCTCCGGATCCTCCTCGAGCAGCTCGATCGCCTCGACCCGCGCCTCGCCGATCAGCTCGGCGTCGCGCTGGAGGGACAGCAGCCGCAGGTGGGAGCGGTGGCCGGACTGGGCGGCGCCGAGCACGTCACCCTCGCGGCGCTGCTCCAGGTCGAGCTCGGCCAGCTTGAACCCGTCGGTCGTGGACGCCACCGCGTCGAGGCGGGCGCGCGCCGGGGTGCCCTCGCCCGCCTCGGTGACGAGCAGGCAGAGCCCGGGTGCGCTGCCCCGGCCGACCCGGCCGCGCAGCTGGTGCAGCTGGGAGACGCCGAACCGGTCGGCGTCGAGGATCATCATCATCGTGGAGTTCGGCACGTCGACGCCGACCTCGATCACCGTGGTGGCGACCAGCACGTCGAGGTCGCCGGCCGCGAACGAGCGCATGACCGCGTCCTTCTCGTCGGCCGGCAGCTTCCCGTGCAGCACGCCGATGCGCAGGCCGTGCAGCGGCCCGTCCGCCAGCTCCGGCGCGACGTCGAGCACCGCCACCGGCGGGCGGCGGCCGTCGTCGCCGCCGGCGAGGTCCTCACCCTCCGACTTCGTGTCGCCGATGCGCGGGCAGACGATGTATGCCTGGTGGCCGGCGGCGACCTCCTCGCGAAGCCGCCGCCAGGCCCGGTCGAGGAACGCGGGCTTCTCCGTCACCGGCACGACGTGGGAGGCGATCGGCGACCGGCCCTTCGGCAGCTGGCTCAGCACCGAGGTCTCCAGGTCACCGAAGACGGTCATCGCGACGGTGCGCGGGATCGGGGTGGCGGTCATGACGAGCACGTGCGGCGGCTGTTCCGCCTTGGCGCGCAGGGCGTCGCGCTGCTCGACGCCGAAGCGGTGCTGCTCGTCGACCACGATCAGGCCGAGGTCGGCGAAGTCCACCCCCTCGTAGAGCAGGGCGTGGGTGCCGACGACGATGCCGGCCGTGCCGCCGCGGATCTCTTCGACGACCCGGCGGCGTGCGACCGCACCCAGCGAGCCGGTCAGCAACGCGACGCGGGTGGCCTCCGGCGCCGCGTCGAGCTCGCCGGCCCGGGCCATGCCACCGAGGAGGTCCAGGACGTTGCGGTAGTGCTGGGCCGCCAGGACCTCGGTCGGCGCGAGCATCGCCGCCTGGCCGCCGGCGTCGACGACCTGAAGCATCGCGCGCAGCGCGCAGAGGGTCTTGCCGGAGCCGACCTCGCCCTGCAGGAGCCGGTGCATCGGATGGGGCCGCGACAGGCCGGCGGCGATCTCCTCGCCGACGTCGTGCTGGCCGCGGGTCAGCTCGTAGGGCAGGCCGGCGTCGAACGCCGCGAGCAGGCCGTCCGGGCGCCTCGGCCGTGGTGTCGCGGGCCAGTCGGCCGCCCGGATCTTGCGTTGTACGAGCGTCAGCTGCAGCGCGAACGCCTCGTCCCACTTGAGGCGCCGCCGGGCGAAGTGCAGCGCCTGCTGCGACTCGGGCCGGTGGATGTCGCGCAGCGCCTTGTCGAGCGCGGACAGCTTGCGCTTCGCCCGGATCGTCGCCGGCACCGGGTCGGTCGCGGGCGGCAGCACGTCGAGCACCGTGCGGACGGCGGCGGCGATCCGCCAGGTCGGGACCTTGGCGCTCGCCGGATACACCGGGATGATCGCCCCGGCGAACTCCTCGACGGCCTCCTCGCCCTCGGCGGCGCCCTCACCCGCGGCGAGCAGCAGGTAGTCGGGCTGGTTGAGCTGGAGCTTGTTGTTGAAGCGGCCGACCTTGCCGGAGAACAGTCCCCAGCGCCCCGGCCGCAGCTGGTTCTCCCGCCAGGGCTGATTGAAGAACGTGACGCTGATCTCCCCGCCGCTGTCGTCGCCGATGACCGCCTCGACCAGCGAGCCGCGTTTGCCCTTGGTCGCGCCGCGCTGCTGCATGAACGACCGCGAGCTGACCCGCTTGACCTGCCCGAACACCGTGACCTCGGTGTCGATCTCCAGCGAGCGGATGTCGGTGTGCTCGCCGCGCTCCTCGTAGCGGCGCGGGAAGTGGTACACGAGGTCGCCGACCGTGTGCAGGTCGAGACTCTCGCCGAGCAGCTTCGCCCCGTTGCCGCCGACCACCTTCTGCAGCGGCGTCGCCATCTCGATCTCGGTCACCGCGTCACTCCACTCCTACCAGCAGCGGGTAGTGCGGCTGGCCGCCCTCGTAGCACTGCACCTCCACAAACGGCCAGGCGCCTTCGACGTGCGCCCGCAGCGTCTCGCCGAGCTCGGCCGGCGCACCCTGCCCCGCGATCAACGTCACCAACTCACCACCGGCGGTGAGCATCCGGTCGAGCAGCTGGACGGCGGTCTGGCACACGTCCTGGCCGATGAGGTTCACCTCGCCGTCGACGATCGCCAGCACGTCGCCCGGCTGGCACCGTCCCGCCACGGTGAGCGCCTCGCGGCTGGCGATGGTGACCTCGGCCGACCGGCAGCGGGCGGCCGCCTCGGCCATCGCGATCACGTCGTCCTCGAACCGCCGGTGGTGATCCCGCACTGCCATCGCCGCGAGCGCCTGCACCGGCGACCGCGTCGGCACGACCCCGGCCCGGATGCCGACGGCCCGCGCCTCGGCCGCGGCGGCGGTGGCGGTGGCCAGCACGTTGGGGTCGTTGGGCAGCACGACGACCCGCCCGGCGCCGGTCGCCTTGATCGCCTCGAGGATCTCCCCGGTCGACGGCGTGCCGCCGAGCACCGTGGCACCCTCGGCGGTGAGCAACTCTCCCAGCCCCGCCCCGGTGCAGACCACGACGACGGCCCGCTCCCGCTGCTGCGGAATGAGCGCGAGCCCCTGCCGGGCCGCGATCTGGTCGGCGAACCGCGTGACGGTGATCCGGCTGGGCCGCCCCGCCTCGATCCCCGCCTCGATGGCGGCTCCGACGTCGTTGACGTGCACATGGACGTGCCAGGTCCGCTCGTCGCCGATGACGACGAGCGAGTCCCCCGACCGGCCGAGCACATCCCGCAGCCGGTCGACAGCCTCGGCGGGCGCGTCCAGGAGGTATTGCACCTCATAACCGAACTCGTCCGACCCCGCCTCGCGCTCCATCTCGGCGGGGCGGTGCTCTCCGGTGGGCCGGCCCGCTCCGGGTGCCCGGCCCGCGGCGGCCGGCCTGCTCGTGATGGTCGGCACCCTGGTGGCGAACTCCGGCGCGGCCTCTCCCGTGAGCGTCTCGACCAGGGCGTCGAGCAGCACCACCAGCCCGCGTCCGCCCGCGTCGACGACCCCGGCCCGGGCGAGCGCCGGCAGTTGCTCCGGCGTGCGGGCCAGCGCCGCTCGCGCCCCGTCGGCCGCCGCCCGGGCGACGGCTGCCACGGTGTCGCCCGCGGCTCCGACCGACCCTGCCGACCCTGCGGAACCGTCGCCGCCGGTGCCGCTGGCGGCGCCGACCGGCTCTCCGGCAGCGACCCGCAGGACCGCCGCGTTCGCGGCTCGCGCGGCGGCGGCGCCCACCGACAGCACGGTGCCCTCCACCGGGGCGGCGACCGCGAGATAGGCGGTCTTCGCCGCGTGGTCGAGCGCCCGTGCCAGCTCCGGCCCGCCGGCTGTCTCGGTGTCGGCCAACGACTCGGCCAGGCCCTTGAACAGCTGGGCCAGGATGATGCCCGAGTTGCCCCGCGCACCGAGCAGTGCCGCACGGGCAGCCGTGCGCAGGACCGCGCCGAGCGCTCGGTCCTCGGCGGCGGCGGTCAGGGAATCGACGGCGGCGGCCAGCGTGAGCACCAGGTTGGTGCCGGTGTCACCGTCGGGCACAGGGTAGACATTGAGCGCGTTGATCTCGTCCTCGTGGCGGCGCAGCGCGACGAGGCCGGTGGCACACCACCGGCGGACGGCGGCGGCGTCCACACTGTCGGGCACGGCCAGAGCCTAACGGCGACCACTGACATTCCCCACCGAAGCAGCGCCCGACCGGGCCGATTGGGTGTGGCGGGGTTGGATCAGGTAACCTTGCTGGGTTGTCTGCTGGGAGTCCAGCGGATGACGCCTGGAGTCCGGCCCGCGGTGCGGGTGTGATTCCAGCCCGAGACGCAATCAATTCCCAGGAGATCCCCGTGGCTAGCGTGTGCGACGTCTGCGGCAAGGGACCGGGCTTCGGCCACAACGTGTCCCACTCGCACCGGCGGACCAACCGCCGTTGGAACCCCAACATTCAGACGGTGCGCACCCCGGCCGGTGGCGGCACCACGCGGAAGATGCAGGTCTGCACCTCCTGCCTGAAGGCCGGCAAGGTCGTCCGCGGCTGATCCAGCCAGCGCGAGGCCCCGCGACCACGTCGCGGGGCCTTTTGCTGTGTCCGGCCGTGGAGCGTCGTGGCTGCCGGGGCGACCACAACGCTCCACGGGAGCCGGCTCAGGCGCGGTGGAGCTGGCCGCGCAACGCGCCGTCCTTGAAGTCCGTCGAGTGGACGTTCACGTAGTAGCGGGCCGGGTTGGAAGCGATCTTGCGAGCCAATTTCGAGCCGATGCCCCGGCAATCGGCCACCGAGCCGTGCCAGGCCGGCGGGGACAGCGGGGCGACGACGTCGCCGTCGCGGCCCGCGCGACCCGCGTGGATGTGAGCCTGGGTCACGTCGCCCGTGACGTTGCGCACCCTCAGGACGTAGCAGAGCCGGCCGTCACGGTGCAGCTGGAACAACCCTATGCCGGTCGCATCCGGGTCTCCGCTGCCCTTCGGCACCTCCTGCCGCCCCGTCAGGTACGCCCCGAGGCTGATCGTCGGCGGCGCCGCCGACGCAGGGCTGCCGGCCAGCACGCCGGCCGAAACGACGGCGGCGACGGTCGTGAGTGCCAGTGCTGCGCGCATGGTGGTCTCCTCGAAGAACGGAACAGAACTCCGAACCGAGGGGAAGACCACGCGGAGGGCGGCAGGGGGTCAGCAGTGCACAGGACCGGGGTCGGCGGCGGGGACGGTCTCGGTGATCGGGCCTGAGAGATTCACGACCCACGAGCCGTCGACGGCCTTCGGTACCACCACCTGGAGCGGCACCTTGCGATCCACCGTCTGCCACACGGTCTGGTCGCCGTGCTCCTCCGGGAACCAACATACGTTGGAAAGGCCGAGAAGCTGGGCATTTTGCGGGATTGCCGGTTTTGTCGTCCCACAGGACAGCACGATCGCCGGGTCGCCGAACGCCGCGTTCTGCTCGTTGCCGGCCGTGACGGGACGGCGGTCGAGGCCGCCCAGCGTCGAGGGCAGCTTCGCCACCAGCGCACGGCAGATCGTGGCCGTGTCAGGGTCGAGGGGTGCGGCCTCGACCCGCACCGCCGAGACCGAAGCCGGCTTCGGCTGCTGCGGGAAACCGCCGAGCACCCAGAACACGACAAGGCCGGCCACCAGCGCCACGGGCAACGCGGTGAGGGTCGCGATCTTCGCGGGAGACATCTATAAGTGCACCACCGAGCAGGTGAGAGTACGGGTGATGCCGGGCACCATCTGGACCTTGCTCACAATCAGTTTGCCCAGCTCGTCGACGCTGCGGGCCTCCGTCAGCACCACTACATCGTACGGACCCGTGACAGCGTCGACCCGGACCACACCCGCGAGGTCCTGAATGGCCGATGCCACATCACGTGCCTTGCCGACCTCTGTTTGGATCAGGATGTATGCCTGTACCACGACACGACCCCTTCCTGCGCCGCACGAGCGCTGATCAGGCGTGAACCTACCGCACCATGGGAATCAGCAATTCAACCGCCGTGCGTGATCATGCCACGACACGCAGCTTCGGCAACAGAATCGAGCATCAAGTTGGAGGACGGGTGACCGTAGCAACCGCCGGGGAGTTCGGGCTGATCTCGCGGGTGACGGCCCGGCTCGGGGCGGAGTCGCCCTATGTCCTGCTCGGCCCGGGGGACGACGCGGCGCTGGTCGCGACCCCCGACCGCCGGGTGGTGGCCAGCACCGACGTGCTGGTCGAAGGCCGGCATTTCCGCCGGGACTGGTCCAGCGCCCGCGACATCGGCCACCGGGCCGCCGCCGCCAACCTGGCGGACATCGCCGCGATGGGCGGCCGGCCGACCGCGCTGCTGGTGGCCCTGTGCGCACCGGCCAATCTCCAGATCTCCTGGGCGGAGGAGCTCGCGGACGGGCTCGCGGCGGAAGCGGCGAAGACCGGCGCGGTCGTCGTCGGGGGCGACACCTCGGCGAGCCCGACGCTGACGATCGCGGTGACCGCGCTCGGCGACCTGGAGGGGCGCGAGCCGGTGGTCCGGACGGGGGCGCAGCCGGGCGACATCGTCGCCGTGGCGGGGCGGATCGGGCACGCCGCGGCCGGATACACGATCCTGTCGCGCGGTTTCCGCTCGCCGAAGCTGCTGGTGGAGGCGTTCCGGCGCCCGGAGGTGCCGTACCACCTCGGCCCGCTGGCGGCACGGCTCGGCGCAACGTCGATGATCGATATCTCGGACGGGCTGCTCGCCGACCTCGGGCACATCGCGACCGCCAGCGACGTCGGCATCGACGTGCGGCGCAACGCGTTCACGGTCCCGGAGCAGATGCGCGACGCGGCGACCGCGCTCGGCGTGGATCCCTACGGCTGGATCCTGGCCGGCGGCGACGACCACGCGCTCGCCGCCACCTTCCCGGCCGACACCGAGCTGTCCGCCGAGTGGCTCGTCGTCGGTTCCGTCCTACCGGCCAGTCCGTTCACAGCGGGTGACGGCGTGACGGTCGACGGGCGCCGGTACACGGGCGGAGCCCCAGGCTGGGATCACTTCAGGTAATCGCCTACCACCGATGCGGTAAGGCACAAACCGGCTCGTACCCTTTACCCTCGTGAGCGAGATCAACATCCGGCTGACCCGTTACGGTTCGCGGGTCGTCAATACCCTGACGACCGCCGCACTGGCGGAGCTTGCCCAGCGATACGGCGGCGAGGGCGACAGCACCCCGATCCTCCCCGGCGAGTTCGACCCGCCGGAGGGCGGCTTCCTGGTCGCCTACGACCCCGACCACGAGCCGATCGGCTGCGCCGGCTGGCGGACCCTGGCCGAGGAGGAGGACGCGGCGGAACTCAAGCGGATGTACGTCGTGCCCGCCCACCGCGGCCGGGGCGTGGCCAAGGCGCTGCTCGTCGCCGTGGAGAACGACGCGCGGCAGGCCGGGCGGCGGCGGATGTGGCTGGAGACCGGCACCGCCCAGCCCGAGGCGATCGCCCTGTACGAGCGGTCCGGCTACCTCCGGATCGAGGACTTCGGCCACTACAAGGGCTACGAGGGCGTCCGCTCGTTCGGCAAGGACCTCTGAGCGGAGGTCAGTGCAGGCCGGTCCCCCGCCGCACCGCCGCCCGGATCAGGCGCGAGACGAGGGAGTCGTACGGCAACCCGCTCGCCGCCCAGACCGACGGGAACGGTGCGCCCGGCCCGAACGCCGGCATCGTGTCGATCCGGTCGAGCGTGATCTCGCCCGCCGGAGTCACGGTGAAGTCGATGCGGGCCAGACCGGCGCAGTCCAGCGCCACGAACGCCTGGACGGCCAGGTCCCGCACCGCCCGCTCCACGTCGCGGTCCAGCTCGGCCGGTGCCGTGGTGTCGTCCCCGGCGAGCTCGCCGGGGACGCTGGGCTCGGGATCGCCGGCGGTGTCGAGCACGCCGACCGTCACCCGCCGCCCGGCCGGCACGGTCGCGACGACCACCTTACCGTCGACCGCACGGGCGGCGGCGACGGCGGTGCCGAGGTCCGTCCAGTCGTCGACGACGGTCTCCCCGCCGGTGCCCCGCGCGGGCCGCACGACCACCGGAAGCGGCAGCCGGGCACGGTCGGCCTCGTCGAGGGAGGCGCCCGCGCGCAGCACCACGTAGGGCGCGACCGGCAGGCCGGCCGCCACCGCCAGCTTGCGCAGGTGGTCGTGGTCGAGCGCGGCCGACGAGGCGAAGACGCCGGAGCCCACGTAGGGCAGGTCGGCCATCTCCAGCAGGCCCTGGATGGTGCCCTCGTGGCCGAAGGCTCCCTGCAGCACCGGGAAGACGACGTCGATGCCGGTGAGCCGGGCGACCCCGTCGCGCGCGTCGACGACCGTGATGTCGCCGGTGACCGGCACAAGGTCGGTGGAGCTCGCCGCCGGACCGGCCGGCAGGACCCAGCGCCCCTCCCCGGTCACGCCGATCGGCACGATCTCGAACTGGTCGTCGGCGTCGAGCGCCGCCAGGACGTCGGCCGCGCCGACGCTGTTGATGGCGTGCTCGGTGCTGCCGCCGCCGAACACGACGGCGACCCGGGTCTTCTCTGGCGTCTCCACGCCGCCGACCCTAGCCAACAAGTCAAATCCGCGCTGCGTCCAATGCCTGACGCAGATCGGCGACCAGATCCGCGGTGTCCTCGACGCCGCACGAGAACCGCACCAGGCCCTCCGGCGTGTCGTCGCCCCACTGCGCGCGCCGGTCGGCGGAGGTGTGCAGGCCGCCGAACGAGGTGGCCGCGAAGATCAGCTCGGAGGCTGCGAAGAAGCGGTCGACGGCGGCCTTGTCGGCGAGCGTGAACGTCACCACACCCGGGATCCGGCGCATCTGCCGGCGCGCCAGGCCGTAGGCGGGGTCCTGCGGGCGGCCGGGCCAGCGCACGGACCGCACCGCCGGATGGCCGGCCAGCAGCTCGGTCACGGCCGCCGCGTTGGCGGCCTGCCGGGTCAGCCGCAGGTCGAGGGTGCCCAGCGACCGGTGTGCCAACCACGCCTCGAACGGGCCGGGGATGGCGCCCGTGCGATTGCGCCAGGTGCGGATCGTGGCGGCCAGCTCCGGATCGCGGGTGCAGACATAGCCCATCAGCAGGTCGGAGTGGCCGGTCAGCGCCTTGGTGCCGGAGGCGACCGAGAAGTCGGCGCCGAGGTCGAGCGGGCGCTGGCCGAGCGGGGTCGGGGTCGTGTTGTCGACGGCGACGAGGCCGCCCCGCTCGTGGACGGCGGCGGCGAGCCCGGCGACGTCGCAGATGTCGAGTCCCGGGTTCGACGGGGTCTCCAGCAGCAGCAGGCGCACGCCGTCGAACGACGGGTAGGGCCCCGCGGTCCGCGCCGTCGCCACCGTCACGCCGCGATCGGGCAGGTGCTCGCCGGCGAAGGCGCGGGTCAGGTAGTACCCGTCCTGGGGCACGATCACGGTGTCGCCGCTGCGCAGCGTGGTGAGCAGCACCGCGGTGACGGCCGCCATGCCGGAGGAGAAGACGACACACTCGCCGCCCTCCAGCTCGCCGATCGCGCTTTCGAGGGCACGGTACGTGCGGTTGTCCGTCCGCCCGTACCCGTCCACGCCCGGCAGCGGGCCGGCGACCGGATCGAGGTGGTAGGGCGCGCCGAGCACCGGGCCCGGCAGGAACGGCTGGCCGGGCACCGCCTCGGGCAGCCCGGCGTGCACGGCTCGCGTGCCGTCACCGAGAGGCATGCGGCAACCCTACTGGCCGGTCGACGGCACGCCCGGCCGCTCCGGCTTGGTCTCGCGCGCCATGAGCGCGGCGAGGGCCTTCAGCGGGTCGAGGTTCTCGTGGCAGACCAGCTCGACCTGCTCGGTGATCGGCATCTCCACGCCGACGCTGCGGGCGAGGTCGCGGATCGACAGGCAGCTCTTGACGCCCTCGGCGGTCTGCCGGGTCGCGGCCTGCGCCTGCTCGAGGGTCTCGCCGCGGCCGAGCTGCTCGCCGAAGGTGCGGTTGCGCGACAGCGGCGACGAGCACGTGGCGACCAGGTCACCCAGGCCCGCGAGGCCGGCGAACGTCATCGGGTTGGCGCCGAGCGCCGCGCCGAGCCGGGCGGTCTCGGCCAGGCCGCGGGTGATCAGTGTCGCGCGGGTGTTGTCGCCGAACCCGAGCGCCACGGCCATGCCGTAGGCGAGGGCGATGACGTTCTTCACGGCACCGCCGAGCTCGCAGCCGACCACGTCGTCGTTGGTGTACGGCCTGAGGTAGCGCGTGCTGATCGCCCGCTGCACCAGCTCGGCCCGGCGGATGTCGCGGCACGCGACGACGGTGCCCGCGACCTGCTCCGCGGCGATCTCCGGGGCGAGATTGGGCCCGGTGACCACGGCGACCCGCTCCGGCTCGACGCCGGCGACCTCGACGACGACCTCGCTCATGCGCTTGAGCGTGCCGAGCTCGATACCCTTCATGAGGCTGGCCAGCGTCGCGTCGGGGTCGATCAGGCCGGCCCAGCCGGCGAGGTTGTCCCGCAGCGTCTGCGACGGCACGGCCAGCACCACGAGGTCGGCGCCGTCGATGGCCTCCGCGGCGTCGCCGGTGGCGGTCACCGCGTCGGGCAGCCACATCGTCGGCAGGTAGTCGGGGTTGACGCGCCGCTCGCGCATCGCGGCGGCGACCTCGGGCCGCCGCGCCCAGATGGTGACCTCGGGCGTCCCGGCGTCGGCGAGCGCCTTGGCGAAGGCCGTGCCCCACGAGCCCGACCCGAGTACCGCTGCCCTACGAATGCTCACGCCACCGCCACCGCCTCCGCTTCGCTCCGGCGCCGCCGTGAGCCATTGGCCAACTGTGCTTCCTGCACCCATGATGAGCGGCCCCTCCGCTACGCTCCGGACCGCTCATGCGCCCTCCGCTGCGCTCCGGACCGCTCATGCCGCCCGCTCTTCTTCCGACGATCGTTCCGACGATCGGCTGGAGCGTTTGGGGGTCCACAGCGGCGGCGGGGTGCCGCCGCGCAGTTCGACGAGCATGTCCCGCAGGTGCAGCATGATGTGGTCGGTGATCTCGGTGAGGGTCTGCGCGCTCGGCTGGGCGTCCGCCCAGGCGGACAGGTCGATCGGCGCGCCGGTGGTGATCTGCATCAGCTTCCGCGGGAACAGGTCGAGTTTCTTCGTGCGCGGGTCGAAGATCTGCTCCGGGCCCCACATCACCACCGGAATCATCGGCGCGCGGGTGTCGAGCCAGAGCCGCGCCGCGCCGGTCTTGCCGCGCATGGGCCACAGGTCGGGCTCGCGGGAGGTGGTCCCCTCCGGGTAGATGACGACGGCCTCGCCGTTGCGGATCCCGGCCCGGGCCGCTTCCAGCGCCTTGACCGCGTCGGTGGTGCCGCGGCGCACCGGGATCTGGTGCACCGCCTTGAGCAGGTAGCCGAGGACCGGCACCTCGAAGAGGCCCGACTTGGCCAGGAACGACGGCCACCGGCCGGCGTCGTAGATGTAGTGCGCGACGGCGAGCGGGTCGGCGTGCGAGATGTGGTTGACCACAATGATCACCCCGCCCTCGGCCGGGATGTGCTCCATCCCCGCCCAGGCGCGTCGGGTCAGCACCTTGATCATGGGTTTCACGGTCATGACGGCGAAACGCCGCCAAAAGCCGAGCTTCCGGCGCGCCATCTCACCCTCCCCTCATGGCTCTGCTGCGAATCATGCCACTGCGACCGGCGACGCCGCCGTGTCAGGATGGGTCATGCTCAGCCACGGCCGGTCGACGGCTCCGGACACGCCGGTGACGTGGGTGGCGGTGGTGCCGGTCAAACCGCTGCCGGCCGCCAAGACCCGGCTGCGCGGCGCCGTTCCCGAGGCGGTCCACCCCGATCTGGTCCTGGCGATGGCGCGGGACACGGTCGCCGCGGTGCTCGCCTGCGGGGTGGTCGCCGGTGTGGTCGTGGTCTGCGACGACCCGGCCGTCCGCGCCGAGCTGACCCGGCTCGGCGCCACCTGCCTGCCGGACACCCCGGCCGCCGGACTCAACGCGGCCTTCGCCTTCGGCGCCCGCGGTGCCGAGGGCCCCGTGGTGGCGCTGACCGCCGACCTGCCCGCGCTGCGCCCCGCCGACCTGGAGTCGGCGCTGGCGGCGGCGGTGCGGGCCGGTGGGCGGGCGTTCGTGTCCGACCTGGAGGGCACCGGCACCGTCCTGCTCACGGCACCGTCGGGGGCGGCCCTGGCACCGCACTTCGGCCCCGGCTCGGCTGCGGCGCATCTGCGCTCGGGTGCGGCCCGGCTGGACGGCAGGTGGCTCAGCCTGCGCCGGGACGTCGACACGGCGGCGGATTTGGACGCTGCGGCAAGACTGGGGCTCGGCACGCATACCGGACAGGTCATCTGCACGGTAGCGTGATCGCATGCAGGGCACGGTGGCGACCTTCGACGAGTCGACCCGCACCGGCACGGTGCTGCTTGACGACGGCGTCGAGGTGTCCTTCCCGGCGGCGGCGTTCGACGCCTCCGGCCTGCGGCACCTGCGGCTCGGTCAGCGGGTCCGGCTCGACCACGATGATGTGGGCACGGTCACCAAGGTCACGCTCCCGACGCTCCCGTGACCCTCTAGCAGCGAGAAGTTCATGTTGAGACCGGCACAAACAGGCCATGATGATCCGGTGGACGAGAGCCCGACCGGTCGTAGCCGCCCGCGCAGCACCACCCAGCGGTCCGACCCGGCGAGCACGCCGCCCAAGACGACGCGTTCCGGCAGTGCGAAAACGCCGGCCCGGGCTCGGCGAGCCACCAAGGTCGCGAGGCCCGCGGCGCCGGACTCAGCCACGGTGAGCGAGGTCACGGTGAACGAGATCACGGTGGAAGACAGCACATCGACCGACACCACGACCGAAGCGGCGCCCGCTGCCGAGCACCGGCCGGTGCCGCAGCCCTCAGCGCCGGTGGAGGAGGCACTGCCCGTACCGGAGGAGAAACCACTCCCCGAGGACCGGTATCTCAACCGCGAGCTGTCCTGGCTCGACTTCAACGCGCGGGTGCTGACCCTCGCGGAGGACTCGGCGACGCCGCTGCTGGAGCGCGCCAAATTCCTGGCCATCTTCGCCAGCAACCTCGACGAGTTCTACATGGTGCGCGTCGCCGGCCTCAAGCGGCGCCTGCAGACCGGCCTGCCGGTGCGCCGGCCCGGGTTCCTGCCGCCGACGGAGCAGCTGGAACAGATCGCGGAGCACACATCGGCGCTGATGGCCCGCCAGTCGCGGGTCTTCGCCGAGGAGATCGCGCCGGCGATGGCCGAGGAGCACATCCACATCGTCAAGTGGAACGAGCTCGACCCGGCCGAGCGGGAGAAGATGCGCGCGTCGTTCCGCGAGCAGATCTTCCCGGTGCTGACGCCGCTCGCGGTCGACCCGGCGCACCCGTTCCCGTACATCTCCGGCCTCTCCCTGAACCTGGCCGTGGTGGTGCGGGAGAAGGACGGCGGCCCGGAGCTCTTCGCCCGGATCAAGGTCCCCAACAACGTGCCGCGCTTCTTCGCCCTCGACCGGGTCACCCGCGACGGCGCCCGGATGATGCGGTTCCTGCCGGTCGAGGAGCTGATCGCGGCGCACCTCGGGCAGCTGTTCTCCGGCATGCAGGTGGTCGAGCACCACCTGTTCCGGGTGACCCGCAACGCCGAGGTGGAGCTCGACGAGGACCGCGACGAGGACCTGCTGCAGGCGCTGGAGCGGGAGCTGGCCCGGCGCCGGTTCGGCCCGCCGGTGCGGCTCGAGGTGGCCGCGTCGATCTCCGACCACGTGCTGGAGCTGCTGGTCCGCGAGCTCGACATGGACTCGCACGACGTGCTGCGGGTGCCCGGGCTGCTCGACCTGACCGCGCTGTGGCAGATCTACAACGGCGTCGACCGGCCGGACCTCAAGGACCCGCCGTTCGTCCCGGCGACGCACCCGCACTTCGCCGAGGGTGAGACGCCGCGCAGCGTGTTCGCCCGGCTGCGGGACCACGACATCCTGGTCCACCACCCGTACCACTCGTTTTCCACGAGCGTGCAGCGGTTCATCGAGCAGGCCGCCGCCGACCCCAACGTGCTGGCGATCAAGCTCACCCTGTACCGCACCAGCGGCGACTCACCGATCGTCGACGCGCTGGTCGACGCGGCCGAGGCGGGCAAGCAGGTCGTGGTGCTCGTCGAGGTGAAGGCGCGCTTCGACGAGAAGGCCAACATCGGCTGGGCCAGGACGCTGGAGCGGGCCGGCTGCCATGTGGTGTACGGCCTGGTCGGCCTCAAGACGCACACCAAGACGGCACTGGTCGTGCGGCAGGAGGGCAACCACATCCGGCGGTACTGCCACGTCGGCACCGGCAACTACCACCCGAAGACGGCCCGGCTCTACGAGGACTACGGGCTGCTCACCGCCGACCCGGAGGTCGGCGCCGACCTGACCGACCTGTTCAACGTCCTCACCGGCTACAGCCGGCAGACCTCCTACCGGCGGCTGCTCGTCGCGCCGCACGGGGTGCGCCGCGGCATCATCGAGCGGATCGACCGCGAGATCGCACTCGGCGCGGACGGCCTGGTGCAGATCAAGGTCAACTCGTTGGTCGACGAGGAGGTCATCGACTCGCTCTACCGGGCCAGCCAGGCGGGCGTGCATGTCGACCTCATCGTGCGCGGCATCTGCGCGCTGCGCCCGGGCGTGCCGGACCTGTCGGAGAACATCCGTGTCCGCTCGGTGCTGGGCCGGTTCCTGGAGCACTCGCGGGTGTTCCGGTTCGGCCGGGGCCCCGCGGCGCAGTACTGGATCGGCTCCGCCGACCTCATGCACCGCAACCTCGACCGCCGCGTCGAGGCGCTGGTGCAGGTGACCGACCCGGCCTCGACCGAGGAGCTCAACCGCGTGCTGACGCTCATGATGAGCGACGACACCGGGGCGTTCGAACTGTCCGGCAACGGCCAGTGGCACCGGCGCCCGGGCCGCAATCCGCAGGAGGCCTTGCTGCGCCGGATCGTCGACCGCGCGGAGTGACAGCCTGTAGCGTCTGTTCCATGACCGAGGCCGGGCCGCGGCCGTGGAACAGACGCTAGGGTGACCGGATGCCGGAGGAAGACCACAGATACCTGGTCGCCGAGGAATTCACGATGCCCGATCTCGGAGCCGCCGGCAAAGGTGGGACCAGAGTCGCGGTGCGTCCCCCGGTGACGTTGAAGGCGACCTACTACGACACCGCCGACCGGTTGCTCGCGCGGGCCGGGGTCTCGCTGCGGCACCGCAAGGGCGAGTCGGCCGCGAAAGCCTGGACGGTGCACCTGCCGTCGTCGGTCGCCGGGGTGCGGCACGAGCACTCGCGACCCGCCACCCGCCCCGGCGTCGTCCCGCCGGTCCTGCTCGACCTCGTGACGGCCTATCGGCGCGGTGCCGACCTGGCGCCGGCCGCCGTGCTGCGGACCGTGCGGACCGTCCACGACGTCGTGAACCGGGACGGCACGGTGCTCGCCGAGGTCGCCGACGACGTCGTCACCGTGCTCGACGGCCGGAAGGTCGCCCACCGGTTCCGCGAGATCACGCTGGAGCTGCGTGCGGGGCCGCCCCGGCTCCTCGACCGGCTGGAGGATCTGCTCCTGACCGCCGGGGCGACGGCCTCCGACTTCGTCCCGGAACACGTGCGCGCGCTCACGGCGGACGGGCCGCTGGCCGATCCCGCGGTGCCGCCGCCGGCGCCCCTGCGGCGCAAGGCCCGGGCCGGCGACGTGGTGACCGAGGCGATCCGCCGCGACGTGGCGCGCATCGTCCGGCACGACCCGTTCGCCAGGCTGCGCGAGACGCTGCCCGGCGGCGACACCCCCGTGCACCAGATGCGGGTCGGCACCCGCCGGCTGCGCAGCGATCTCCAGACCTTCCAGGCCCTGCTGGTTCCGTCCTGGACCGCCACGCTCCGGGCGGAGCTGAGCTGGCTCGCCGACGCACTCGGCGGCGCCCGGGACATCGAGGTGCTGCGGGCCCGGCTGCGGCAGACCGCGGCGCGCGACCCGCTCGTGCCGCTCGACGCCGCCGCGGTGGAGCGGATCGACGCGGAGCTCGCCGCGCGGCACGAGGATGCGCTGACGGCGCTGGACGAGGCGCTGCACGCGCCGCGGTACGTCGCACTGCTCGACTCGCTGGTCGAGGCGGCCCGGGCGCCGCATCTGTCGCCGCTGGCCTCGGCACGGGCCGTGGAGGTCCTGCCGGGCATCGTGCGCAGGCCGTGGCGGCGCCTGGCCTACGGCGGCGGTGCGGCTCCCGCGGCCGGCGGCCTCACCCTGGACCTGCCCGACGACGAGTGGCACGAGGTCCGCAAGCGGGCCAAGCGCGCCCGCTACGCCGCCGACGCGGCCGCCCCGATCGTGGGCGCGGACGCGGTACTGCTGGCAAAGGCCATCGCCAAGGCGCAAAATGTGCTCGGCGAGCACCAGGACGCCGCGATCGCCGCCGACGCGTGGCTGGACATCGCCAAGTCCGATCCCGACGACCACACCCTCGCCGTCACCGCCGGGCGGCTGTTCGAGCGGGAACGCGCCGCGGTCACCCGGTCGCGGAACACGTTCCCGGCTGTGTGGGCGGCCGTGATGGAGGAAAAGAACATCGCATGGCTGAAATGAACGCGGTCGTCCACGCGGCGGGTGGCGTGGTGTGGCGCACCGTCTCCGGCGGCGCCGTCGAGATCGTCCTGGTCCACCGTCCCCGTTACCACGACTGGTCGTTGCCGAAGGGCAAGCTCGACCCGGGCGAGCACGCGCTGGCCGCCGCCGTGCGTGAGGTCTACGAGGAGACCCTCGTTTCGGCGGTACCGCAGGTGCGTCTGCCGTCCATCCGGTACCTGACCGGCGAGCCGGGCGTGGAGAAGCACGTCGACTTCTGGTCGATGCGCTCGCAGTCGTGGACGTTCCGGCCGGCCGACGACGAGATCGAGGAGGCCCGGTGGGTGCCGGTCGGCGAGGTGCAGGGCCTGCTGAGCTACGCCCACGACCGCGGGGTCGTCCGGGCGTTCCTGGACCTGCCGCGGGTGACCTCCGTCGTGGCGTTGGTCCGGCACGCCAAGGCCGGCAAGCGGCGCGAGTGGTCCGGCCCGGACGGTGACCGGCCGCTGGACGCCACCGGGGAACGCGACGCAACGGCCTTGAGCGAGCTGCTGACGCTGCTGCGGCCGGAGCGGGTGGTGTCGGCCACCCCCCTGCGGTGCCGGCAGACCGTGGAGCCGCTGGGCCTGCCGCTGGATCTCGACGCCCGTTTCGACGAGGAGCAGCCGCCGGACACCGCGGCGGCGGCGCTGGTCGAGGTGGCCAAGCAGGGCGGCGTGACGGTGGTGTGCAGCCAGGGCAAGCTGATGCCGCCCCTGCTGACCGAGCTGACCCGCCGGACCGACGTGAACTTCCATACCCGAAAGGGCGCCGGCTGGATCCTCAGCTTCGCCGACGGCCGCCTCGTGGGCCGGGACAAGCTCGTCCCGCTGACCGTCGCCCGGGAGCCCTAGGGTCCACTTCGGACGTCCTATCTGGACGCTCTCCAGAAAAGAAGGGCGGCGCCGCGATCGCGGTGCCGCCCTTTGTCGTGCGTGAGTGGATGTTGTGCGTTACTTGGCGGCGGCCTTCTTGGCCGGCGCCTTCTTCGCGGCCGTGGTCTTCGCGGCCGTGGTGGCGGTGGCGGTCTTGCGCGCCGTGGTCGCGGCAGCGGCACGCGTGGTCTTGGCGGCGGCCTTCTTGGCCGGCGCCGCCTTGGCAGCGGCCTTGGCCGGAGCGGCCTTCACGGTCTTGGCCGGAGCGGCCTTCGCCGTGGTCGCCTTGACCGCGGTCGCCTTGGCCGTCGTGGCCTTGGCCGTCGTGGCCTTCGCGGCGGCGGTCTTGGCGGCGGCCTTCTTCGCGGGGGCGACCTTCGGCACCTTGCCGCTGGCGACCATCTCGCGGAAGCCGGCACCGGCGCGGAACGCGGGCACCGAGGTCTTCTTCACCTTCACCGCTTCGCCGGTGCGCGGGTTGCGGGCCGTTCTCGCACCACGAACGCGCTTCTCGAAGACCCCGAAGCCCGTGATGGCGACCTTGTCGCCCTTGGTCACGGCGTTCTGGATCTCGGCCAGCACCGCGTCCAGCGCCGCGTTTGCCGACTTCTTGTCGCCCAGGCGAGCGCTGAGCGCCTCGATGAGCTCGGCCTTGTTCACGTTTCCTCCCGTACCAGAAATGAAGTCCCTGTGGGCAAGGTATCCCAACGCACACAGGATACAAACATATGACGGAAAAGAAATCGTTGTGGAGCAACGGATTTGACCGAAGGCTCATCGAGACGCCCAACGTGGGCCTAGTGAACGACCGGTGTCCACTCCGGACGACGTTGTTCGAAGGCGCCGATAGCGTCCACGTGGCGAAGGGTGAGACCGATATCGTCCAGCCCCTCCAGCAGGCGCCAACGGCTGAAATCGTCCAGCGGGAACTCCCATTCGTGGCCGTCGGCGCGCAACTGGCGACCCTCGAGGTCGACCGTTACCGGCAGCTTCGGATCCGCCTCGATCGCGGCCCACAGGATCTCGACAAGTTTCAGGTCGAGCTCAACGGGCAGGAGCCCGGCCTTGAGCGCGTTTCCCCGGAAGATGTCGCCGAAACGCGGCGCGACGACGACCCGGAAACCGTAGTCCTGCAAGGCCCAGACGGCGTGCTCGCGGGACGAGCCGGTGCCGAACTCCGGCCCGGCGACGAGGATCGACGCACCCTCGTACACCGGATTGTTGAGGACGAATGCCGGGTCGGACCGCCACGCGTTGAACAGGCCGTCGGCGAACCCGGTGCGGGTGACGCGCTTGAGGTAGACGGCCGGGATGATCTGGTCGGTGTCCACGTTGGAACGGCGCAGCGGGACGGCTGTGCCGGTGTGGACGGTGAACTTCTCCATGGTCCTGTGTCCCTCTGTTCCGGTCTCAGTTCAGGTCGGCGGGGGCCGCGAGCCGCCCCACGACGGCGGTGGCGGCGGCGACGGGCGGCGACACGAGGTGCGTGCGCCCGCCACGGCCCTGCCGGCCCTCGAAGTTGCGGTTGGACGTCGACGCCGAGCGCTCGCCCGGCTTGAGCGTGTCAGGGTTCATGCCGAGACACATGGAGCAGCCGGCGAACCGCCACTCCGCACCGGCCTCGGTGAAGACCTTGTCCAGGCCCTCCTGCTCGGCGGCGGCCCGCACGGACGCCGAACCGGGCACCACGAGCATCCGGACGCTGTCGGCGACCTTCCGGCCGCGCAGCACCTCGGCGGCGGCGCGCAGGTCCTCGAGGCGGCCGTTGGTGCACGAGCCGAGGAAGACCACGTCGACCGCGATCTCGCGCAGCGCCGTGCCCGGCGTCAGCGCCATGTATTCCAACGCCTTCTCGGCGGCGATCTGCTCGGCGCTCTCGGCGAAATCCTCGGGGTGTGGCACATTGCCACCCAGCGGCGCGCCCTGTCCCGGGTTGGTGCCCCAGGTGACAAACGGGGTGAGCTGCGAGACGTCGAGCGTCACTTCGGTGTCGAACTTGGCGCCCTCGTCGGTGCGCAGGCTCTGCCAGTACTCCTTGGCACGGTCCCACTCGGCGCCCTTCGGCGCGTACTGCCGGCCCTCGATGTAGGCGAAGGTCGTCTCGTCCGGCGCGATCATGCCGGCCTTGGCACCCCACTCGATCGACATGTTGGAGATGGTCATGCGGCCTTCCATCGAGAGCTTCTCGATGGCGGGCCCGCGGTACTCGACCACGTGGCCGCGCCCGCCGCCGGTGCCGACCTGCGAGATGAGCGCCAGGACGAGGTCCTTGGCGGTGACGCCGGGGCCGAGCTCGCCGACGACGTTGACCGCCATGGTCTTCGGGCGGGCCTGCGACAGGGTCTGGGTCGCGAGGACGTGCTCGACCTCACTCGTGCCGATGCCGAACGCCAGCGCGCCGAAGGCACCGTGGGTCGAGGTGTGTGAGTCGCCGCAGACGATCGTCATGCCGGGCTGACTGAGGCCCAGCTGCGGTCCCATGACGTGGACCACGCCCTGCTGCGCGTCGCCGAGCGAGTGGATCTGGATGCCGAACTCCTCGGCGTTCTTCCGCAGCGTCTCGATCTGGGTGCGGGAAACCGGGTCGCTGATCGTCAGCAGGTTGTCGGTCGGCGTGTTGTGATCCTCGGTCGCGATCGTGAGATCGGGGCGGCGGACCGGACGGCCCGCCATGCGCAGGCCGTCGAACGCCTGCGGGCTGGTGACCTCGTGCACCAGGTGCAGGTCGATGTAGAGCAGATCGGGCTCGCCGGCAGCGGAACGTACGACATGTGCGTCCCATACCTTCTCTGCCAGCGTGCGTGGCGTCTGTTGTGCGTCTCCCACCATCTGGACATCCTAAAGTTTGGGAGGTATGTTTCGGTCTGTGGGACACAGTATGAGCGGTGTCGGCGTGCTCGACAAGGCGGTGGTCATCCTGGCCGCCTGTGTCGACGGCGCCAGCCTTGCCGAACTGGTGGACCGGACCAAGCTTCCCCGGGCAACGGCGCACCGGCTCGCACAGGCCCTGGAGATCCACCGCTTACTCGTTCGAGACGCACAAGGGCGCTGGCGCCCGGGCCCGCGTCTGGGCGAGCTCGCGAACGCCGCGCCCGACGTGTTGCTGACCGCCGCGGAGCCGATGCTGACCGCGCTGCGCGACGCGACGGGCGAGAGTGCACAGTTGTACCTTCGACGCGCGGACGAAAGGCTGTGTGTAGCGGCCGCGGAGCGCGCCAGCGGCCTGCGTGACACAGTGCCGATCGGCGCGGTGCTGCCGATGACGGCCGGTTCCGCGGCCCAGGTCCTCCTGGCGTGGGAACCCCCGGAGGCCGTGATGCCGCTACTGCCCCGCTGCAAGTTCACCGGCCGCACGCTGGCCGAGGTCCGCCGGCGCGGCTGGGCCCAGAGCGTGGCCGAGCGCGAGCCGGGCGTGGCAAGCGTCTCGGCCCCGATCCGCGACCGCACGGGGCGGGTGATCGCGGCGATCAGCGTGTCGGGCCCGATAGAGCGCCTGGGCCGCCGCCCTGGCGACCGCCACGCGATGGCGGTGGTTCGAGCGGGCCAACGCCTCTCCGGCCTGTAGTCCCCTTTTCCTCAGGCGCGTTCCTCAGGCGTGGTGCGAACCCTTTGCCGGTTTCCGCACCACGCCTCGTTCATTCCGGGCTCTCTGCGGCCGTTCCTCGTCTTACCCGCACCGCCTCTTCGGCCCGGCTCGACGTGACCCGTGATCGCGATAAGTTCGCGATCACGAAGGCGGGCGCCGTGAAGCGAGTCCTGGCCAAAGCTCGCACCCACGCCCGCCCCGCGGCCCGTCTTGCCTGTCGCTCGCACCCGCCCACCCCCACTCCTGCCCGCAGCCCGCCCTCGACCGCTCCTGCCGCGGCCCGCTGCCCGCCCTTGTCCGTTGCCCGCACCGCCCGGGCTCACGGCCCGCCGCGCCCACCGCTCGTGCCCGCCACGCCTGTCTGCCGCCCACGATGCCGCCGGTCGCGTCCTGACTGCTGCCCGCGCTGCCCCGGCCCGCCACTCGCCCCTGCCTGTTGCCCGCGCTGCCCGCGTTCGCCCGCTGGCCCGCCGCTCGCGCCCGCCGGCCGCCGTTAGCGGTCAGTTCCAAAGTGACCTTGGTCGAAATCCGTGGCCAGGGCCACGGAAACCCACCAAGGTCAAACTCGGTGGCGGCCACGCCCGGCGACATCGACGTACGCGTCCTCCGGATCCGGCACTTACCATCTGCGGGTGCGCCTTCGGCGCATTCCTGGAATGCATGAGCTGGAAGGAACGCCAGTGCCCGATTCCACCACCCCTGCCTCACCGGAACCGACGGACGAAGGCAACTCCACGGCGCCCGACACCTCTGCCGGGGTGAGCTCCGCGCCGACGGCCGGCACCCCGGCCTCCCCGTCGACCGGCGGCCCCGACGGCCCCGACGCGCCCGAGCCTCCCACCGCTCCCGCGCCGCCGGCCCAGCCGAGCGGCACCGGCCGCGGCGGCTGCATGACCACGATGATCGGCCTGTTCGTGTTCATCGCGGCTCTGCTGGGCATCGCGACCCAGCTCTGAGATCGACCGATCCGGCGCTCTCCGGTCAACGGAGAGCGCCGAATCGGATGAGTACCCACATGACACTCCCTCGATACGATCCCGGTCGACCTCAACGGGGGAGCATGATCATGACAACATCCGACGACCCACTGCCGTCCGGCGACACACCGCAGGAACAGCAGCTCACGGCAGTACCGACACCGTCACGGCGCAGGCTCGCGGGAGTCCTCACCGCGGTCGGGGTCACGCTCGCGGTGATCGCCGCGGGCGGCGCTTTCGCCGTGGTGCGGCTCTGGAAGGACAGCACCGGAACCCTGCCCGAGAGCGCCGTTCCCGGCTCCGTGGTGGCGTTCGCCCGGGTCAACCTGTCGCCGGGCCTGGGCCAGCGGCTGAAGTTCGAGTCGTTGCTCGGCAACGGCGCCCAGCAGCTCGACGACATGAAGCGCAAGGTCTTCGAGGATCTTGAGGCCCCGATCTCGTACGGCGATGTCGCGCCCTGGTTCGACGACCGCATCGGGCTGGCGCTGTGGGCCGATCCCGCGCGCCCGGACGATCCGGTGACGCTCGTCGCGGCCGCCGCCAAGGACGCCGACAAGGCCAGCAAGGCGTTGACGACGGCGCAGCAGAAGAGTGGTACCGACCGGCTGGGTTTTGTCGTCGACAACGGATACGCGCTCCTGGCGGTCGGCGAGAAGGGCTCGCAGGCCGCGGCCACGGCCGCCGCGGCGGCCACGAAGCGGGGCAGCCTGGCGCAAGCATCCGCGTTCACGTCGGCGGTCGCGACGCTGCCGCCGGACCAGCCGCTGCTCGGCTGGGCCGACCTCGAGCCGGCCGGCAAGCTGTCCCAGAAGCTCGGTGAGGACCTCGCCGAGGAGTTCCTGGGCGGCGGGATCATCGGCGAGGAGACCGGGCCGCTGCCGAGCGCGTCGCCGCTCCCGGAGGTCAAGGGGATCGTCGTGGTCGGCGCGCAGGCCGTCGACAACGCTGTCGAGGTTCGCGGACGGCTCATCGGGGCGAGCGGCGTGACGATCGGCTCCCCGGCGCCCGCCACGGACGTCGTGCAGGCCATCGGCGGCCTGTCCGCGGACGCCATCGCTGCCGGCGTCCTGTCCGGGCCGCTGAACGACCTGACGACGGTCCTGGGTGAGGATCTCGGGTACCTGCCGCTGACCCTGTTCGGCCAGACGCTGTTCCCCGAAGGCCCCGCGGGCGAGATCCCGCCGGAGCTGATGTCCGACGACCCAGCGGTGTTCGAGAAGTACCTCAAGGAGCACCCGGAACTCCTCGAAAACGGCGGCAGCTTCGCCTTCGCCGGCCCGCCGGGCGCCCCGGCCGACCTGGACAAGTCGACGAAGGCGCTGACGGCCGGCCTGAGCTCGGCGAAGACCCTGTCGTTCACGGTGGCCGGCAAGGTCGACGAGAAGACCGGCGGAGTCCCGCTCCTCGTGGACGTGGAGCTGCCGGACGCTGCCGCGGCCAAGAAACTGCAGGGCGACCTGACCAACCTGACCGAGCTCACCGGCGCCACTTGCGAGCAACGCGACGCCCACGTGTCGCTACGGTCGAAGTCGTACTCGGGCGGCACCGGCAAACTGGCGGACAGCCCGCTGTTCAAGCAGGCCATGACCGGCGGTGTCGCCAAGCCGTCCGCAGCGCTGTACCTGGACGGCAAGCAGGCGTTCAGCAAGAGCGGCCCGGTGCGGGCGATCGGAGTGACAACAGGCCACGACGGCGCGGACACCGTGTTCCAGGCCCGCATCGTGATCAAGTAGCCGTACAGCGCGACGCAGCCGGCCCGGGCCCGTACCAGCGGTCCCGGGCCGGCCCGCTCGCGATGCGCCCGGCTTCCTCGGCGGATCGGCGCGCAGCAAGCCCGCCGGCCGAAGGCGGCGGTGCGACCCGGCATACCGGGCCCGTGGACGACAGCGAGCCGTGCAGCCGGCCAGCCACCAACTCGGCCCTGAGCGGGCTCACACAAGTCGGCTCGCCGCAGCAACCGGGCGCTCAACGGTCCACGTGCCGCCTGCGCCCGTCAGACGGCGGAGCACCGCCGAGCGGCCGCGGCGCCGTGGTCCGGGCGGAGACAGCTTTGAGCGCCCGGCGGGCCGATCGGGGGCCGCCGCAAGGTGGTGGGCCAGGGCAAGATTTCCCGCGTGGCCGGGGCCGAGGGAAGCCGAAGAGCCCTCACGCCGCAGAACCGACGGCGGAGCGGCCGAGGGGCCTCGTACCGTGGAGCCGATGACGGAAGGCGTCGCGCCGCAGCGCCGATGGCGGAGGGGCCGAGGGCCTCGCACAGCGGACTCGACGGCGGAAGCGTTGCGCCGCAGGGCCGACGGCGGACTGGCGCCGAGGAGCCCTCGCGCAGCGGAACCGATGCCGGAGCGGCCGAGGAGCCCTCACGCCGCACGGCCGACGGCGGAGCGGACCCGAAGATCGGAGCCGACGACGGAGAGAGCCCGGGAACGAGGCCGGTGGCGGAGCGGAGCCGGAAAACGACGCCGGTGGCGAAGGAGACCGAGGAGCCTTGTGCGGCGGGCCGGTGGCCGGAGAGGGGCCGTGGGTCTGAGCGCGCGGAGCCGGCCCTGAACGAACAAACCGCGCTCCCCTGAACGAGGAGCGCGGTCTGCGCACTGTGGTAGCCCCGACCGGATTCGAACCGGCGCTACCGCCTTGAGAGGGCGGCGTCCTGGGCCGCTAGACGACGGGGCCCCAGTACTTCCAGTTTCGTGCTGACGTGCGGTGAAACACTACAGCACCGCGATGTTGCTGCGGCGCTGGGGTACCAGGACTCGAACCTAGACTAACTGAACCAGAATCAGTTGGGCTGCCAATTACCCCATACCCCATTGGCGCTTACCGCGCCGGAAGAGAACTTTACCGGAGGTCCCCTTCCCCGCCAAATCAGTTGTCGCCAACACGCCTAATCCAAGGTCAGGACCTTGTTGCTGAGCGCGCCGATGCCCTCGACCGAGACCACGACCTCGTCGCCGGCCGCCAGGGGGCCGACGCCGGCCGGGGTGCCGGTGAGGATCACGTCGCCGGGGAGCAGCGTCATCACATGTGACACATATGACACGAGCGTCGGCACGTCGAACACCATGTCCTTGGTCCGGCCCAGCTGGCGGACCTCCTCGTTGACCTCGCAGCGGACCTCGACGTCGCCGACGTCGACGCCGGTGACGATCCACGGGCCGATCGGGCAGAACGAGTCGAAGCTCTTGGCCCGCGTGAACTGCACGTCCTTGCGCTGCAGGTCACGGGCGGTGACGTCGTTGGCGCAGGTGTAGCCGAAGATGGCCGCGGCGGCACCCGCCCGGTCGACCCGGCGCGCACCGGTGACACCGATCACAACCGCCAGCTCGGCCTCGTGCTCGACCTGCTGGGACTGCGAAGGCAGCCGGATCGCGTCGTTGGGGCCGATGATCGAGGTGGACGGTTTGAGGAAGAGCAGCGGCTCCTTCGGCACGTCGTTGCCGAGCTCGGCCGCGTGGTCGGCATAGTTGCGCCCGACACACACCACCTTGCTGGGCAGGATCGGCGAGAGCAGTCGCACGTCGGCGACCGCCCAGCGCTGGCCGGTGAACCGGAGCTCCCCGAACGGGTGCCCGTCGATCTCGGCGACGGTCAGGCCGGCTGGGCCCGCCGAGGGCTCGCCCTCGACGACCCCGAACGACATGCCACTGCTGTGGGCAAAACGAGCGATACGCACGGTCGGAAATCTACTCCCCGAACAGATGCCGCCGCACGAACGCGTTGCGGAACTTGCCGCCGGGGTCGAGCCGCCCGGCCAGCTCGGCGAAGTCGGCCGAGCGCTCGTATCCCGGTGCGTGGTGGAACACCTTGCCCCAGTGCGGCCGCGGGGCCAGGTCAGCCAGCTCGGCCTCGAGCGCCGCGACCGCCGGCAGCACCGCCTCGGTGTCCGGCACCCAGGTGAAGTGCAGTGCCACGCTGCCGCGGCGGTAATGCGGGCTGAGCCACAGCTCGTCGGCGGCCACGGTGCGGATCTCGGAGATCTGGAGCACCGGTGTGACGAGGTGCCGGACGCGCTCGACGGCCGCGAACGCGGCCACGGCGTCGTCTGCCGCCACGAAGAACTCCGACTGCAGCTCCTCGCCACTGCTCGGGGTGAACTCCAGCTTGAAGTGCGGCAACCGCGTGTGCCACGGCCCGGGCACGTCGCCCTGCTCGGTGCAGTTGTCCGGCGAGACCCCGGAGATCGGGTGCCGCGGACCGTCGGCCGGCTTGGCCCCGAACAGCTCCCCCGGCGCCGGCTCGCCGTCGTCGAGCCGCTTGAGCCAGACCTGGTCGACCGTGTCACCGGCCCAGTCGGTGAAGAGGCTGACGCTGTAGGCACTCGTCGAGATCTCCCGCCAGTGGGCGTCCAACTGGCCACGCGGCAGGTCTTCGAAGACCGCTTGGCGGATCTGATACGCCCTGGAGACGTCCAACGTCACCCGCACCACAACACCGAGCGCCCCCAGGGAAACCACGCTCCCGGCGAAGGCGGGGTCGTCGCGGCGCAGCTCGACGAGCTCGCCGTCGGCGGTGACGAGTTGCAGCCCCGCGATCGCGGTCGCCAGGTTGCCGAGGCCGGCGCCCGACCCGTGGGTGCCCGTCGCGACCGCGCCGGCGACCGAGATGTGCGGCAGCGAGCCGAGGTTGTGCAGCGCGTAACCGGCGGCGTGGAGGTGCGCGGCCAGCTCGCCGTATCGCACGCCGGCGGCCACGCTGACCGTGCCCTCCTCGGCGTCGATGCTGATCTCCTGCGGCAGGCCGGCGACGCTGACGAGATCGGCCGGCGTGTCCGCGATGCGGTTGAACGAATGGCCCGACCCGAGCACACGCACCTGCTCGGCGGCGGCGACGATCTCCTGCACCTGCTCGACCGAGCTCGGACGGTGCACCCGCGCCGGGGCGAACTCGATGTTGCCTGCCCAGTTCCGCAACCGCCCGGCCATGCCGCCTCCTCGATCAGGTGCGGCCGAGTCTATGACCGGCGACTGACATTTCCGCCCGGCCGAGATGGCCGACCGGCACCGAACGCGACCGATCGGCTACTGCCTTACGGATCCGGTCGCGGGGACACTTCGCCGGTGACCTACCAGCCCGGATCCCGGTTCGGCACGCCGCAGCAGAACCGCAACCGCGTCTTGATCGCGGTTGCCGCCGGGGTGTTCGCGCTCCTGGCCCTGTGCGGGATCGCCGTGGCCGCGGCAGGCACGGGCAAGCCGCCGGCGAGCAACTGCCACCCGAGCTACCGGCCGTGCGTGCCGACCGCGTCGGACGTGGACTGCGCCGGCGGCGGGGGCAACGGCCCGAAGTACGTCCAGGGGCCGATCACCGTCATCGGGCCCGACGTCTACGACCTCGACCGGGACGGCGACGGGGTCGCCTGCGAATAGCCTGCCTCGTTGACGTACCGCAGCATCTGCTGGATCTCGGCCGTGCGGGACGCGTCGATCCGCTTGGCCAGGTCGAGCGCCCCGGGGTTGACACCGGACCCGACCTCCATCCGCGCGATCTCGATCGCGTTGTGCTGGTGTGCCACGAGCATGTTGAGGAACTTCTCCTCGAACTCCGGCCCGCTCGTCGCCGCCAGGGCAGCGATGTCGGCCGCGTCGGTGCCGTGCGCGCCGCCGTGGCCGTCGTGCGAGCCGGGCGCGGCGGTCGGCGGCTGACCCCAGGACTCCAGCCACACCTGCATCGTCTTGATCTCGTCGGCCTCGGTCACCTCGATCGCCGCGGCCAGGGTGCGCACATCCTCGCGGACGGCCTTCGTGCGGGCCAGCCGCAGCATCTCCAGGGCCTGGCCGTGGTGGGCGACCATCATCTGGCTGAACATCACGTCGGTGTCGTTGTAGACCTTCGAGGTGGCCGACACGGAGGAAGGCTGTGCCGGGGCGGCGGCACAGCCCGCCAGCAGGAAAGCGATGAACAGCAGTGACAAGCGCTTCACGAAAGCCTCCCGGAGGTGGTGGCGCCCTCCGCAGAGAAGAGGGCGCCACCGGATGACGGTCAGACGCGCAGCCAGAGGGCCGGGACGTTGGGCGGTTCCCAGCCGGTGATGGCGGTGTGCGCCTGCCGGCACTGATAGGTCGCGCCGCCGTAGGTGACCCGGTCACCCACCTTGTACGCGGTACCGACCGCCCACGTGCCGCCCGGGTTCGGCGGCGGGGTCGTCGTGGTCGGCGTCGGGTTGGGACGCGTCGGCGTCGGCGTCGGCTGGGTCGGCGTGGGGTTGGGGTTGCCCCCGCCGCCACCGACCTGGAGGTCGACGCACGAGTAGAACGCGTTGCCCGTGTCGGCGACGTTCCAGCGGGCGAGGACGAGGATCCGGCCGGTACGCCCACCGAGACTCACGTTGTGGGAGACGGTCGCGGCCGGCTGGCGCCCGCCGTCGTCGAAGACCGCGATGCGGGTCCCGCCGACGAAGTACTCCCAGGTGCTCGTCGCGTGCCGGGCGGTGATCACCCAGTTGAACGTGACGTTGTTGCCGACGGAGGTGGCCGGCCAACCCTTGTTCGGGTCGTTGAGCTGGGCGAACCGGCTGTTGCCGCCGCTGCAGCTCATCAGGCCCTTGGGCCCTTCGACGCTCTGCGGCTCGTAGACGATCTCGCCGCAGTTGGCGACGCGCCCCTGCGCGCACATCGCCTGTCGGCTCGGCGGTGAGGAGATGTACCCGTGTGCGCTCGCGGGTGACGCGCTCACCAGCAGTGACGCGCCGACGGCCGCAAGCCCGAGAGGTACCAGCGTGAATGCTCTTCGCATCCAATCGCTCCCTTCCAGCGATGGGGGTGATGCCGCCAATGTAAAGGAAGGATTGTTAACAGTAAATAACCTTTATGGAACTTGCTCGATGGAGCGCTCTCACTTAAGCTAAGGTTCAGCGATTTTTGAGACTCCGGGGTTTATCCGGCGCTGTCGCGGTCAGCACTCGTGGACCGCGACAGCGAGGAGACGCAGATGCCTTCCATCAGCACGCCAGACGGCACCCGGATCTTCTACAAGGACTGGGGATCGGGCCGGCCGGTCGTGCTCAGCCACGGCTGGCCCCTCAGCGCCGACGCGTGGGACACCCAGCTGATGCTGCTGGCGTCCAACGGGTTCCGCGCCGTCGCCCACGACCGGCGCGGCCACGGCCGGTCCACGCAGACGTGGGGCGGCAACGACATGGACACCTACGCCGACGACCTGGCCCAGGTGCTGGAGCAACTCGACCTCCGCGACGCGATCCTGGTCGGGCACTCCACCGGCGGCGGTGAGGTCGCCCGCTACCTGGGCCGCCACGGCACCGCCCGGGTGGCCAAGGTGGTGCTGGTCGGCGCCGTCCCGCCGCTGATGCTCAGGACCGACAGCAACCCGGAGGGCACACCCATCGAGATGCTCGATGCCATCCGGGCCGGGCTGCTGACCGACCGCTCGCAGTTCTACCAGGACCTCAGCGTGCCGTTCTACGGCGCGAACCGGCCCGGCGCCAACGTCTCCCAGGGCGCCCGCGACCAGTTCTGGCGGCTGGGCATGCAGGCGGGGCTCAAGAACGCCTACGACTGCGTCAAGCAGTTCTCCGAGGTCGACTTCACCGGAGACCTGCAGCGGATCGACGTCCCGGTGCTCGTCGCGCACGGCGACGACGACCAGATCGTGCCGATCCGGGCCGCGGCGGCGAAGTCCGTGCAGCTGCTCAAGGACGCGACACTCAAGGTGTACGAGGGCGCGCCGCACGGCATCCACGGCGACTACGAACGGGCGTTCGACGCCGATCTGCTGGAGTTCTGCACGAGCTGAAGCAGGCGCCGCACGACCGGGGTCACTGTGCGCTCGGCCCAGGCGAGCCCGATGTCGACGACACCGCAGGTGACTGCTTGCATGGAGCCATGACCGACGTGATCGTTCTCGGCGCCGGCGTCGTCGGGCTGACGTCCGCGGTGCGGCTGCTCGAGGCGGGGGCCCGGGTGACCGTGACGACCGCCGACGAGCCGGCCGCGACCGTGTCGGCCCTGGCCGCCGCGGTGTGGTACCCGACACACACCGAAGGCGACCCGCGGATCCTGGAGTGGGCCCGCCGCACGTACGACGAACTGAGCGTCCAGGCGTCCGGCGGTGTGCCCGGCGTGGTGCTCCGCCCGACCCGCATGCTGCTGCGTGCGCCGGCCGCGGCGCCGTGGTGGGCCGCCGCGGTGCCGGACTTCGCGGCGGTGCCCGGTGAGTGGCGGTTCACGGTGCCGTCGGCCGAGATGGAGGTGTACCTCCGGTGGCTCGCCGGCCGCGTCACGGCGCTGGGCGGCACGATCGTCACCCGTCGGATCGCCCGGCTGGCCGACCTGGCCGGCGAGGCGCCGGTCCTGGTCAACGCGACCGGCCTGGGTGCACGGACCCTCGCGGGCGACCCGGCCGTGCACCCGGCCCGCGGGCAGATCGTCGTGGTCGCCAACCCGGGCCTGGTGACGTCGGTCCGCGACGAGGACCACCCGGAGGGGATGACGTACGTCCACCCGCGCAGCCGCGACGTCGTGCTCGGCGGCACCTTCCAGCCGGGCGACTGGGACACCGCCCCCGACCCGGCGACGGCCGCGGCCATCCTGCGCCGTTGCATCGGGCTCGTCCCCGAGCTGGCCGGCGCCGCGGTGCTCCGGCACGCCGCCGGCCTGCGCCCCGCCCGCCACGGCGGCGCCCGGATCGAGGTCGACCCCGTGCCGCTGCCCGGCGGCACGAGGGTCGTCCACAGCTACGGCCACGGAGGTGCCGGGGTCACCCTCTCCTGGGGCTGCGCCGACGAGGTGGCCGACCTCGTCGGCCGGATCACGCGTCCCGCTTGACGAACAGGAAGGTCGCGACCGCCAGCAGGAGCACGGTCCAGCCGGAGAACACCGCGAAGCCCTGCCACTGAGTGAGCAGCGGGTCGTCGGGCAGGGTCGGCTGGAAGACGAGCTGGCCGGCGTTCGTCGGCATCCAGGCGTTGACGTACTCACCCCAGCGGCCCGGCAGCAGGGCGGTCAGGTTCGACACGATGAGGATCAGGCCCAGCACGCCGGTGATGGCACCCGCGGTGTGGCGCACGATGGCGCCGAACGCCAGCGAGAACAGGCCGAGCACCGCCGTGTACAGGCCGGCGCCGACGACCGAGCGCAGCACGCCCGGGTCGTTCAGCGAGAGCGTGATGTGCTCGGCGATGATCGCCTTGCCGACGAAGAACGCGGCGAACGACAGGATCTCGCCGACCACCAGCATCAGGGCCGCGAAGACCAGGATCTTCGCGGCGAGCACCGTGAACCGGCGCGGCTGGGCCTGCAGCGTCGAGCGGACCATCCCGGTCGTGTACTCGGCCGAGATCACCATGACACCGAGCACCGCGATCACCAGCTGGGCGATGAAGATCGGCTGGTTGATCACGATCTGGAGCGGGGAACTCTGCAGGACGGCGTGATCCTCCGGGGACGCCTTGTCCCACTGCAGCATGATGGCCCAGGCGATCACCGACATCAGGCCCAGCGAGATGCCGGCCATCGCGGTCAGCGACCACATCGTCGAGCGGACGGTGCGCAGCTTCGTCCACTCGGAGCGCAGCATGCCGCCGAGGCCGGCACGAGGCAGTACCAATTCGGTCATCGGATCTCCTGGGAGGTGGACGGAACGGCGGCGTGGTACTCGACGCTGTCCCTCGTCAGTTCCATGAACGCCTGCTCAAGCGACGCCTGCAACGGCGACAGCTCGTGCAGCCGGACGCCGCGCTCGAAGGCGAGGTCGCCGACCCGCTGCAGCGGCAGCTCGGTCACGAGCAGCGCGCCGTCGGGCTCGGCGGTGACCTTGCCGCCGGCGCGGGTGACCACCTCGGCGAGGAGGGCGCTGTCGGGCGTACGGACACGGACGGCGAGCGCGGAGTTGCGGTCGATGAACTCCCGCACCGTGCAGTCGGCGATCATCCGGCCGCGGCCGATCACGAGCAGGTGGTCGGCCGTGTGCTCCATCTCCGACATGAGGTGGCTGGAGACGAGCACCGTGCGCCCTTCGGCGGCCAGCGACTTCATCAGGTTGCGGATCCACAGGATGCCCTCGGGGTCGAGGCCGTTGACCGGCTCGTCGAACATCAGGATCCGCGGGTCACCGAGCAGCGCGGTCGCGATGCCGAGCCGCTGGCCCATGCCGAGCGAGAAGCCCTTGGACCGCTTCCGCGCGACCCCGGACAGGCCGACGATGTCGAGCACCTCGTCGACCCGCCGGCGCGGCAGGTTGTTGCTCTGCGCCAGGCAGAGGAGGTGGTGGTACGCGCTGCGCCCGCCGTGGATGGCCTTGGCGTCGAGCAGCGCACCGACCTCACGCATCGGGTTGTCCAGTGCGGCGAACGCCTTGCCGTTGACGGTGACCCGGCCGCTGGTCGGGGCGTCCAGGCCGAGGATCATCCGCATCGTCGTCGACTTGCCGGCGCCGTTGGGACCGAGAAACCCGGTGACCTGACCCGGCCGGACGGTGAACGACAACTTGTCGACGGCGATCCGTTCGCCGTACCGCTTGGTGAGGCCGACAGCCTCGATCATGAGAGGGTCCTTCCGCCCGTGCGTCTGCTACGAGCGGAAAACTAACGAGGTGATGCTGTGGGGGCGCTAAGAGAAGCTGTGAGCCCCCTCAGCGAGGGCGCTCATAGGTCATGTCGAAGTCGCGCAGCCAGGTGCGGCCGTCGCCCGAACGCTCCCAGAAGGCGGAGATGCTGTAGCCGTCGTCACTCAGGACGCCCTTGAACCGCTGGTGGAACCCTTCGGCGGCGCGCCACATGCGCCATTCGCGGCCGACGAGGCTCAGCCCGTACACCCTCAGGGCTCCGCGCGCGTCGGAGTAGAGCATGGTGAAGGCCTCGCTGCTGTCGTCGTAGCCGATGACCGATACGGTCGGGAACGGCGAGTTCTCCAGCCAGTCCCGCGGCACGTCCTCCCCGGGCGGACCGGCATCGGCACGCTGCACGAGGAACTCGCCTTCGTCGGCCCACGCGAAGCTCGTCCAGCCGCGGCTGGTGACCACGCCGCCGACGGTCGCCTCCATGTCCCACAGGCCCAGCAACGGCCGCAGCCGCCGCACCTCGCTCATGCCGTCCGTCCTCGTTTCGGATGGGGTCGGGGGGATTGACAAGATCGTACGGGCCGATCGCCGCGTCAGGAACGTGGATGTTCGGGTCCGAACGGTCGGTCGAAGTCGTCTCCGTCACCGATGGCGAAGACGTGCACCGGCATGGGTGCGCCGGCGGCGTGCTCCAGCAGCGCCCAGCCGGCCTCCGCCGCGGTCGCGGGCGCGGCCGACTCGATGTCGTGCCACAGGATCGCGACCGGGATGCGCTCGTCGTGTGCGGCGAGATAGTCGGCGAAGCTGTCGGCGAACGCGTCCCAGTTGTTGCCGTAGTGGTCCGGGAAGCCGAACACGGCGGCCAGCGCGCGGTGTGCCCCGGCACGGGAGGTCATGGCGCGGCCGTCGAGGTCGACCCGGTGATAGGACCAGCGGTCGAGGAACCGGGACAGCTCGGGCAGGGCATCGGTGTGGACGCGGTAGAGCGGGCCCGAGCGCAGCCACGGCAACTCGCCCCGCACCCACGGCGTCCCGCCGGTCACGGGTCCTCCCCCATCGCGAGAAACCGGTCGCACTCGGCGATCAGCCGGGCGCGCAGCGGCGCGGAGCGCTCGGCGAACGACCGCTGCGCCTCGACGTATCGCGACCGGCCCTCGACCGTCTCGATCCGGACCGGGTCGTAGCCGAGCCCGGCGAGGTCGTAGGGCGACGCCCGCATGTCGAGCGTGCGAATGTCCCGGGCGAGCTCGAAGCAGTCGGCGACCAGCTCGGCCGGCACCAGCGGGGCGAGCTTGTAGGCGTGCTTGTAGAGGTCCATGTTGGCGTGCAGGCACCCCGGCTGCTCGTTGGCGTGCTGCCCGTCGCGGGTGGGCTGGAGGAGGTTCAGCGGCCGGGCGGGTGCGGTGTAGAACCGGAACGCGTCGAAGTGGCTGCACCGGAGCCGGCCGGCCGCCACGACCGCGTCGGTGCCGGCCGATCCGAGGCGCAACGGCCACGCGTTGTGCCGGATCTCGTCCGGGGTCTGGCGGTAGACCATGGCCCACTCGTGCAGCCCGAAGCAGCCCAGGTGCGGCGGCCGGGACGCGGTGGCGGCGAGCAGTCCACGGATCCAGGCGATCGCCGGCTGCCGCCGCGTGACGAGCCCGGCCGGGGCGGCGCTCTCCTCGTCGCCCTCGAGCCCCACACCGGCCCCGGGGTGCCAGCGCCGCAGCTGGGCCGGACGATACGAGTAGTAGGTGAACAGGAAGTCCTCGACGGGATGCTTCTGTCCCCGCTTGCGCCGCTCCAGGTGCGGCACGATCCACGCGTCGACCCGGCCCTCGTGGGCGGCCCGGCGGGCCTCCCACGTCGACCGGTCGAGCATGGTCAGCGTGCGCACCCGCCCAGTTTATGGCCCGTTCAGAGCCCGGCGAAACGGCCGATCGCCACCGTGAGTGCCAGCGCGAACAGCAGTGTGTTGGCGGCCACGCTGCGCGGTTCGCCCAGGCGGGAGTGCGACCACGCGGCGCCCACCATCACCACACACAGGCCGGTCGCCGCCAGCGGCGTGAGCACGGGAAGGATGCCCGTCGCCCACGGCAGGACGAGCCCGAGCGCGGCGAGCATCTCGCACACGGCGGCGAACCGCACGACCGGCATCGGGAACAGCTGGATGCCGGTCTGCCCGGTCGCGACGAGCCGCTCCCGGCTCATGGTGCTCTTCGCGGCGCCCGAGCCGGCGAACACGACGGCCAGGACGCCCTGCAGGATCCACAGTGTCAGGTTCATGGTGGATGGACGGAACGGGCGGGCGAAGCGTGACAGGAGAGTAGCGTCACATCCATGCGCAAGCTCTGGGCCGCCGTCCTCGCCTGTTCGCTGGCCCTGGCCGCTTGCTCCGAGGACCCCGCCGTCGCGCCGGCCGGGTCCAGGCCCCAGCCGGGGTCCGCGGCGCCGTCGTCCGGCCCGGGCCCGTCCGCCGTGCTGGGGCCGCTGTCCCGCGTGCGGATCCAGGTGCCCGACAGCCTCGCCACAGCGCCGTTCAACCAGGCGCGATACCTCAACCTGCCGGCCGGCTGGACCGCGTCGGTCTACGCGCGTATCGAGAAGGCACGGTTCATGGCGCTGACGCCGAGTGGCGACCTGCTCGTGTCGCAGCCCGGCGCCGGGAAGATCCGGATCGTGCGGGGCGGCCGAGTGTCGGAGTTCGCCGGCGGGTTGTGGCAGCCGCACGACATGGTGTTCGCGCCGGCGAACGGGCGGATGTTCCTGTTCGTCGCCGAGTCGAACCGGGTCGTGCGGTATCCGTACGACAACGGTGACCTCACGGCGCAGCAGGGCCAGGTGGTGGTCGACGGACTGCCCGACAGCAGCACGCCCGAGTTGCGCGGCGCCTACGCCCACCAACTGAAGAACATCGCGGTGAAGGACGGGAGGCTGTACCTGTCGATCGCCTCCACGTGCAACGCGTGTGTCGAGGACACGGTCAGCGATCCGCAGCGGGGCGCCATCTACACGTATGCGGCCGGAGGTACCAACGCCGACCGCAAGCTGCTGGCCCGCGGCATCCGCAACGCGGAGGGCCTCGCGTTCCGGCCGGGCACCGACGAGCTGTGGGCCGTCGTCAACAACCGCGACAACACGCTGGTGCCGGACGACCGGGACGTCGACGGCGACGGGAAGTCGGACAAGGGCAAGAGGATGCCCCAGTTCGTCGACGACTACCCGGTGGAGGAGGTCATCAAGGTCCGCGACGGCGGCTTCTACGGCTGGCCGTTCTGCAACCCGGACAGTGACAACGGCATCCACGACATGCCGTTCCACCGCGACTACGAGCTGAACCGCGACGGGCAGCACGCCGACTGCGCCAAGGCCGACCCGATCGACCTCGGCCTGGCCCCGCACAGCGCACCGCTGGGGCTGACCTTCTTCAACGGCGCGGCCATAGTGCCGTTGCACGGCTCGTGGAACCGCACGAAGCCGGCCGGTTACAAGGTTCAGTACATCCCCTGGACCGCGACCGGGCCGGGCGACCCGGTGGACCTGGCCACCGGATTCGTCGAGGCCGACGGCAAGTGGTGGGGCCGCCCGGTGGACGCCGCCGTCGACACCGACGGCACGCTGCTGATCAGCGACGACGGCAGCGGCACCGTTCTGCGGCTCACGCCGCCGAAGTAGCCGGCCCGATCCGCGCCGGGGACCCGTCGGCCGACAGGAACACCACGCCGACGGGTCCATTGTGGACCGTCAGGGCGCCGGACGCGTCGACGCTCACGTCGAGCTCGCCGTCGGCGATCTTCAGGCCCCGCACCCGGAACGCACCGACCGGCGAGGGCGCGAGCGGGGCGAACGTGATCCGCCCGTTCGGCACGTCGACGTCGAGCCCGAGCAGGGCCGTCAGGATCGCCGGACCCGCCGCGGCGGCCCACGCCTGGGGCCGGCACGCGGCCGGGTAGGGCGTCGGCAGGTCGTCGCCGCCGAAGAGCTCCGGCAGCCGGAAGTCGAACCGCTCCCCCGCGTCCAGCAGCGCCCGGACGACGGCCGCCGCCTCCTCCGCGTGCCCGTCGCGCACCAGCCCGAGGAGCGCGATCGCCGTGTCGTGGGGCCAGACGGAGCCGAGATGGTACGAGAGGTCGTTGTACCCGGCCGAGGACGGCGCGACGGTCCGGATGCCGAACGGCGAGCGCAGCTCGGCGAGCTTCCCGGCGACCGCGGTGCTCTCTCCCGTGTCGAGCAGGCCGGTGCCCAGCAGGTGTCCCATGTTCGAGGCGATGCTGTCGACCTGCTGCCCGGTGCCGTCGAGCGCGATGGCGGGATAGCCGCCGGGGCACCAGAACGCGGCGCGGAAGCGCTCCGCCAGGTCGGCCGCCCACGCGCGCCACCGCCCGGCTCCCTCGCGGCCGAACGACTCCAGCAGCCAGGCCGCGTCGACGGCCGCCTGGTACGCGTACGCCTGGACCTCACTGAGCGCCAGTGGACCTGTCGCGAGCCGCCCGTCGGCGTGCTGGACCCCGTCGCCGGAGTCCTTCCAGCCGTGGTTGGTCAGGCCCTTGCCGCTGGACCGGTAGGCGATGAAACCGTCGTGCCCGGCCAGCCACTCGAGCGCCCGCTCCACATTGGACAGCAGCGGCTCGACCGCCGCACGCGGCATGCCCCAGCGGTAGGCGTCGGCGAGGGTGCTGACGAAGAGGGCCGTCGCGTCGACGGTGCCGTAGTAGACCGGCGGCAGGTAGTAGGCGGCGTCCGGGGGCCGGACCTCGTGCAGGATCTTGCCGGGCTCCTCGTCGGTGTCCGGGTCGGACTTCACGCCCTGCCGCTTGGCGAGCGCGCGCAGTGTGCCGGCGGCGACCTCGTGGCCGAGCGGCAGGCCGAGCCGGGCGGCCCAGAGGGAGTCGCGGCCGAAGAGCGTGAGGTACCAGGGACTGCCCGCGGTGTAGTAGACGTCCTCGCCGTCGGCGCGGCGCAGCGCGTCGAGATCCTGCACGCTCGCCCGGATCAGCGCGTCGAGGCGCCGGTCGTCGGCGGCGACCCGCAGCGTGCTGAACCGCTTGCTGCGCGCGACCGGCGGCACGTCGGTGCGGGTGAAGCGCAGTTCGGCCGACCACTCGCCGCGCGGCGGCACGGTGACCCGCCAGCGCAGCGGCCCGGCGTCGCCCGGCGGGGTCGCCTCGACCGTGACCGCCATGCCGTCGGCCGCGCGCCAGCCGTCGGAGACCGCGGCTCCGGCCGTGCCGTCCTTGACCGCGCTGATGCTCGCGAAGTCGGTCGCCGCGTCGACCGCCACCTCGACGGTCAGCGTGGTGTGGGAGACGTTGGTCAGCGTGATCGTCTCGGTGCCGCCGAGCGGCTCGGCGAGCCGCCGCCGCGACAGCGTGACCGTCGGGTCCGGGCTGTCGTCGACGAGCCCGGGCAGTACCGCCACGAACCGCGCCGACGCGGCACCCGTGCGTTGCGCGGCCACGGGCACGGGCTCCACGCCGTCGACGGTCACGACCAGCCGGGACACCACCCTGCGGTCGTTGACGTAGAGGCCGTCGGCGCCGCCGGTGAGCTGGCCGGACGGGCGCGAGAGCCAGGTGGCCGGTGCGGCGACACACGTCACGTGCTCGTGCAGGTAGGGCTGCGCCATGTTCTTCCTCTTGACAAGCCGCTTCTCCGGCTTCGGCGAACCGTTCGGGTTCCGGTTCAGTGCGGGCGGCAGGTCGCTCACGGCAGCCAACCGTAGACCTGCCACCCGACGCCGACCACCCCCGCGAGGGCCAGGACACCCAGGTAGGTCAGGACGAGCCGGGTGTCGCGCAGGACGCACTTGGACCGGGTCAGGCCCTGACGCCGCGCCCGCAGATATCCGAAGAAGCCCAGCAGCGCGAAGCCCACGACCGCGATCGGGCCCAGGATCCAGGCGAGGGCCGCGATCGTCGCGTAGACGCAGAGCCGGAGCGGGTCGTAGGGCTTGTCAGCCACGGCCGGCGACCCGCGGCAGACGCTGGATCGACAGCAGCGGCCACGCCTGCACCGCACAGAACGGCGCGCACTGGTCGCGGTCCTCGGCGCCGCGGGTCGCCACGTGGACGCAGCACTGCAGCAGGCGCTCCTCGATCATCGTGTGCATGTCCATGAACGGCTTGACGGTGATCCGCTTGACCCGTTCGCCGAGCATCTTGCGCAGCCGGTTGCGGCCGCCGGGCAGCGACGAGGAGACCAGCGTCGTGAGGGTGGAGATGCCGAGATCGCAGTTCTCGCAGATGTCGCGCCACAGCTGACCGACGTCGGGGTGGGACAGCGACGACTGCTCCGACAGCAGGCCCAGCAACGAGTCCTTCACCGCCGCCCGCAGCGCCGCCGGGAGCTGGACGTCGGCGATCCGGTTGGCCACCAGCTCCGGTGCCAGGTCGAGGAATGACAGCAGCCGGTCGTGCCCGATCAGCTTCGTCATCGACTGCCACTGCCCGGCGTCGTCGCGCAGGAGGTATCCGACCGAGCAGCAGTGCGGGTGCGAGCACGGCAACGCCGTGAGGTCGCGCCAGGTGACCAGGTCGCCGGTCTGCGGCCCCAGCCGGGCGAGGACCCCGGTGTGGGTGAGCCGGTCGAGGGGATCGATCGGACCCGAACGACCCGAGCCGAACTGCGGCTGCAGCGAGATCCCGCCGACGTAGGGCGTGTCGAGGGCCCGCTTGACGACCGCGCCGATCTCGTCGTCGTTGACGCCCAGCGCGCAGGTCATGGTCAGCGTGGTGAAGATGCCGCGGGACGAGAGCCGGTCGATCGCCTGCTCCTTGAGCCGGCGCAGGTCGGCGCCGCGGTGGTGGCGGGAGGCGCGCTCGGTGACGCCGTCGTACTGGAGGTAGACCTCGACCCGCTCACGGTGCTCGGTCAGCAGGTCGAGCAGGCCGTCGTCGCGGGCGATCCGGACCCCGTTGGAGTTGACGAGGACCCGCACGACGTTGCGCGTCGCGACCTCCCGCAGGAGTTCTTCGAGGTGGGGGTACAGGGTGGGCTCGCCGCCGGAGAGCATGAGCACGTCGATGCGGCCGTTCTCACGCGAGAGCTTGGTGTCCACACTCGCGAGGACGTCGGCCAGCGGCACCACACCCTCGATCGCCGGCGAGGAGTCGGTGAAGCACGTCGGGCAGCGCAGGTTGCAGGTGTCCGTCAGGTCGGCCAGGAGGATGCACGTGTGCTGGGTCTGCATCTCCGGCAGCCCGTCGAGATACGCCGACGGCACGGGTGCGAAGTTTCCGGCCAGGTCGGGGATGTGCGACTTGGTCGGCGCCGTCCACTGCTCGAGGTACCGCAGGATCTCCGGGTCCTCGTCGTAGAGCGTGCGGATCAGGCCGTGGCTGGGGCAGCCGCGCTCCAGCCAGATCCGGCCGTCACGCTCGGCGAGCCAGCCGGAGAGCCGCCGCACGTCCTGGAGTGGCCGGTCGGGCCGCTCGTCGTGGCAGTGCGGGCAGAAGGCGTTGACGTACCGGTGGATCCGGTCCCCGCGCAGCTGCATTCCCGTATCGGTCATGACGCTCCCTGGCTGTTGACGATGGCGATGCAGACGCCGATCCCGGCGATCGGAAAGATCAGAACGCTGACCGCCCAGCCGATGATCAGGCCGAGGCCGATCCCCCGGTCCTTCTGGGCGATCCACACGATGCCGAGGATCAGGCACGCGATGAACAGCAGGACCTGGAGCAGGATCTCGAGGTAGATGCCGAGCAGCGCGTTCTCGCTGTTCTCGGACATCGCGAAGAGGAACGTGGCGAGCACGCCGAGCCCGATCGCGGCCACCTGGCCCAGGGCGGCGAGCCCGATCCCGGCGAAGACCTTCTTCCCGCGGATCGGGCGCTCCTCGCCGGGCGGTGGCGGGACGGTCCAGTTGTTCGGCGGTGGCGGCATCATGTCGTCACGGTCTCCGCTCGGTCGGTGCGCGCCCGCCAGGCGTAGCGGGCGGCGGCTAGGGGCACGCAGGCCAGGAGAAACAGCTGGGATCGGGTGAGCCCAGCGGACACGATCTCATTGCCGCGCACGAACTCGACGCCGAACCGGAACGTGGCGTACGCGGCAAGGTACAGCGTGAAGAGGCGACCCGGTGTGGTGACCCGCTTGCGCAGGGCGAGCAGCGCCACGAAGGCGGCGGCGTGGAAGAGGATCTCGTAGGCGAACGACGGGTGCAGGGGCACGCCGGCCGGCACGTGCATGGCCGCCGCCTGCCCGGCGTCGAGCGTGACACCCCACGGCAGGCTCGTCGGCGTGCCCGGCGGCTCGGCGAAGAAGCATCCGAACCGGCCGACCGCCATGCCGATCGCGACCGCCGGGGCGAAGAGATCGCCGGTCTTGTACGGGTACCGCGCGACCCGCTTCGCCACGAGCGCGCCGACGTAGGCGCCGACCAGGCCGGAGAGGATGCTGCGATTGCCGTACGCCCACTGCTCGATCAGCGTCGCGTTGTCGCGCGGGTCGAGGTGCTGCGCCCAGGTGCCCAGCCGGGCGAACAGCGCTCCGCCGGCGAGGGCGCCGGCCAGCACGTACCACAACCGCTCGTCCTGCGCCTTCCGCCGCCGGACCTCCCACAGGAGAACCAGGGCGGCGACCCCGATGCCGAGCGCCACAAATGCGTCGTGCGTGAGGATCGCCACCGGACCGAACCGCGCGATCACCGGGTGCACGGCTGCCGAGCCTAATGCCAGACGACCCGGAACGGCACGGAAAGGCGCCGAGCCGACATCACCGCGGGCCCGGGGCTGGCGCGGCTGCTCTACCCTGACGGGATGGTCAGCACCGAGGAGACGTTGCCCGTCGCCCCTCCGGAGCTCCCGCGCCGGCGGCGATGGCTCACCGCACTCGTGTGGCTGATGGTGGCGCCGTTCGTGATCTGGGCGGCCGCCCGGGTGTTCGGGCTGGAGAGCGGTTTCCCGACGGTACAGCTGATCGCCTTCACGCCGTATGTGGCGGTCGCGTCGTTCGTCCCGTTGATCGTCGCGATCCTCACCAAGCGGATCTGGCCGGCCCTGCTGGTCGCGCTCGCCACGATCGCGCTGGCCGCCTGTGTGCTGCCGCGCTGGATCGCCGACAGCGACCCGGGCCCGGACCAGGGACCGTCGCTGCGGGTCATGAGCGTCAACATGCTGCTGGGGCAGGCCGACCCCGCGCAGATCGTCGCCCTGGTCCGCAACCACAGGGTCGACCTGCTGGCGCTGCAGGAGTACACCGACGAGGCGAAGGCGGCACTGCGCCGGGCGGGTCTCGACGACCTGTTGCCCAACGCCGTGTCCTACCCGCGGCCGGGCGTCAGCGGATCGGCCGTGTACAGCCGCTTCTCGATCGCCGACCAGGGATACCGTCGCTTCGTCTCCGACTTCGGGCAGGCCAAGGCCGGCGTGACCGTGCCCGGCGCCCGGGAGCTGCACGTCGAGTCGGTGCACCCGTGCGCGCCGGCGACGAGGTCCCGCGACAACTGCTTCGTCGCCGACCTGGCGGCGCAGCCCGCGGCCACGCCCGACGGGCCGGTCAACATCCTGCTCGGTGACTTCAACGCGACGCTGGATCACGAGGCGTTCCGCCAGGTGCTCGCCAAGGGCTACCGCGACGCCGCGGACGTGGTCGGGGCGGGGCTCGTCACGTCGTGGCCCTACGACGAACGGTGGTACATCCCGGGCGTGACACTCGACCACGTGGTCGCCGACAAGCGGGTCGGGGTGCGGAAGGTGACGGTCCACCGGATCACCGGCAGTGATCACAAGGCCGTCTACGCGGAACTTGTGCTGCCGAAGGGCGAGAGCTGAACCGGCCGTTCGTGCCGGATCCGGCAGAAGACCTCACTCCGGCGTACCTCCGGCTATACGCGGTTCGTTGGCCGGGAGTACCTTCACGTACGGATCGGGCGGACCGCCCGGACATGAACCATGTTGGAGCAGATGGGTGACACGAACCTTCCGCAGCCTCGCGGTCGCCTTTGTCGTGCCGCTTGTCCTGGGCATTGCCGGGTGTTCGGACAAGAGTGACGAGGGCGGCGAGTCGGCTGACGACCGCCCGACGGTCGAGGTGACGGCGCAGCCTCAGGATGCCGCCACCGCTCAGGTCACCGCCGAGCAGTTGTTCGACAGCCTGTCCGACGGCGACTGGGCGGGAGCCTGGGACCTGTGGACGGACCATGCGAAGGCGGCGATCAGCAAGGACGCCTACGTCGATCTCGTGTCGACGTGCGCGACGCAACAGGGCAACTACCTGGTGACCGCGGTGACGCCGGTCGACGACTCGACCGCCACCATCAAGTGGTCGCACACGCCCACCGGGAGCGCAAACAGCCAGGCCGGCACCAGCACGGTCCACTACCAGAACGGCGCGTGGCGGTTCGAGCCGGACGCGGCCCAACTGGCGGCGTTCAAGCAGAACAAGTGCCCGTAGGCGGTGGGGCCGCCGTCCGGCGGCCCCACCGCATCGGTCAGACGCGCACCTGGTGCGAGAGGCCGTAGCTCAGCGCGTCGACGAGTGCCTGCCAGCTGGCCTCCACCACGTTCTCGTGGACACCGACGGTGGTCCAGTCCTCGCCTGTCGACCGGGTCTCCACCAGCACCCGGGTGACCGCACCGGTGCCGTGGCTGCCCTCCAGGATCCGGACCTTGTAGTCGGCGAGCTCGAAGCGGGACAGCTCGGGGTAGTGCTTCGTCAGTGCCACCCGCAGCGCCTCGTCGAGAGCGTTGACCGGGCCGTTGCCCTCGGCGGTGGCGATGACCCGCTCGCCGCGGACCCGCACCTTCACCGTCGCCTCGGACACCACCGCGCCGTCCTCGCGGTGCTCGACGAGCACCCGGTAGGACTCCAGGGCGAACGGGCGCGGCAGCGCGCCGTCGGCGAGCTCGGCGCGGGCCAGCAGCTCGAAGGAGGCGTCGGCGGCCTCGAACGACCACCCGCGGGCCTCCAGGTCCTTGACGCGGTTGGTGACCCGCGACAGGGCTTCCGGATGACCGGCCAGGTCGATGCCGAGCTCGCGCGCCTTGAGCTCGATGCTGGCCCGACCGGCCATCTCGGTTACCAGAATCCGCATGTCGTTGCCCACGACGACGGGGTCGATGTGGTTGTAGAGCACGGGATCCACTTTGATCGCGCTCGCGTGCAGGCCCGCCTTGTGGGCGAACGCTGACGACCCGACGTAGGCCTGGTGGGTGTCGGGTGCGATGTTGGCGATCTCGGCGATGGCGTGCGAGACGCGCACCATCTGCTCGATGCAGCCGTCCGGTAGGACCGGCATGCCGAGCTTGAGTTGAAGGTTGCCGACGACGGCGAAGAGGTCGGCGTTGCCGGGCCGCTCGCCGTAGCCGTTGGCGGTGCACTGGAAGTGCGGGACGCCGGCCTCGACGGCGGCGACGGTGTTGGCGACGGCGCAGGAGGTGTCGTTCTGGCAGTGGATGCCGAGCCGGGCGACGGCCTCTTCCGGGCTGATGCCGAGGGCCACCGCGAGCCGCTCGCGGACCTCGCCGACCGTGCGGGTGATCAGCGACGGCAGCATGCCGCCGTTGGTGTCGCACATGACGGCCGCCTCCGCGCCGGCCCCCAGTGCCGCCGCCGCGACGCTGGCGGTGTAGTCGGGGTCGAACCGGTAGCCGTCGAAGAAGTGCTCGCAGTCGAGGAAGACCCGCCGGCCCTCGGCGACGAAGTAGGCGACCGTGTCGCGGACCATCGCGAGGTTCTCCTCGGCGGTCGTGCGCAGGGCCCGCTCGACGTGGCGCAGGTCGGACTTGGCGACGAGCGTCACCGCCGGGGTCTCGGCGTCGAGCAGCGCACGGACCTGGGCGTCGTCCTGCACGCGGACGCCGGCCTTCCGGGTGGAACCGAACGCCACGAACACCGCGTGTTTGAGGTTCAGTTCGGTCCGCGCTCTCCGGAAGAACTCGGTGTCCTTCGGCAACGCTCCCGGCCAGCCGCCCTCGATGAACCCGACGCCGAACTCGTCGAGCAACCGCGCCACAGCGAGCTTGTCGACCACGGAGTAGCTGATCGCCTCGCGCTGGGCACCGTCGCGCAGTGTCGTGTCGTACACCTGCATGGTTTGTCTCCTCCTGGCTTTGGCGCTCTCGACTCTCTGCGGGGGTAGGGCCAACAAAAAGACCCCTCGCAAAATGCGAGAGGTCTGCGCGGCCAGCGGACAGATGCTGGGCGCGCTAGGGGCCAATAATGAGCCGAGTCACGTTCGGTAGCTTGCCACGCGGTCGCCGCGGGTGACAGGTGTTTCCGGATTTTGAGAACCCGGGTGATCTGCTTCACGATTCACCCTGTTCGTCACGAAGCTGTAACGCGGATCGGTCAAGGTTTGGAGCAGGTTCGGAGAACGCCGAGAGGCGGGCTCCACGGTCACCGTTGGTGAGGGAGGTGCACGTTCGATGTCGATCTCGGCGCTGAAGGCGGCGCTGCCGCCGTATGCGCGGGACCTCGAACTGAACCTCGACTCCGTGCTCACCGGCGACCTGCTCACCGAGCAGCAGCTCTGGGGCACCGTGCTCGCCTGCGCGATGACCACCCGCAGCGCGCTCGTCCTCCGCGCCGTCGCGGCCGAGGCCGACGACCACCTCAAGCCTGAGGTCGCCGAGACGGCCAAGGCGGTGGCGTCGCGCATGGCGATCCACAACGTCTACTTCCGCGCCAAGCACCTGATCGGTGACGAGGCGTATCAGCACCTGCCGGCGCGACTGCGCCGCCAGGTGACCTCCACGCCCGGGGTCCCCATGGTCGACTCCGAGCTGTGGTCAGTGGCAGTATCCGCGATTACCGGGTGCGGGGTGTGCCTGGAATCGCACGAAAGATCACTTCACGGTGCAGGGGTGTCCCGCGAAGTGGTCGACGAGGTGTTGCGCGCCGCCGCGGTGGTTCACGCGTTGGCGGTAACCCTCGATACAGAGGCGGCTCTCGGCTAACGGGGCTTTCCTCTTGTACGGGTGTCGGAGTGGCGGCTCCGGCACCCGTACGCATATCCGGGTCTTTCGGATGGACGGCGCTGACCGTTGCGGTGTAACTCGCATGTGCACGTTGCGGACAGCCAGGTTGCATCGCGACGATAACGGTCGTTACGCAGCACGTATGCCGGTGGACCTGGGGGCACGATGACCGACGGAGTTCCGAACGACCCGGGCGGGCCACCGCTCGACCCTCCGTCGGGGTGCGCGGACCCGCTGTTGTGGCGGGTGGCTCGGGCCCTGCACGAGGCGCACCGGCCGCGCCCGGACAACTTCTGCGAATGCAAGGCGTTCTGGCCCTGTCCGGACGCGCAACTGGCCGAGGAGGCGTTGCAACTGGCCTACGACCGGCCGGCCCCGCGGGTCAACAGGACCACCCTGGGCCGCAACGCCAATCTGGGCCGCTGGCCCGCCTGACCGCGGCCGATCCCGGAAGGTCGTGGGACCTTCCGGGATCAACCCGGGTCACAGGACGCGGTGGACCCAGCCGTACGGGTCGTCGAACTGGCCCCGCTGGATGCCCACCAGCGTGTCACGCAGCGACATCGTCGTCTCGCCGGCCTTGCCGTCGGCAACCGTGAACTCGCCCTCGCGGTCGCGGACCACGCCGATCGGAGTGATCACCGCCGCCGTCCCGCAGGCGAACGCCTCGCGCAGCCGGCCGCTCACCGCGTCCGCACGCCACTGCTCGTACGAATACAGTTCCTCGCGAACCGTCAGACCTCCGTCACGGGCCAGGCGGATCACCGACTCGCGGGTGATGCCGGGCAGGATCGTGCCGGTGAGCGGCGGGGTGACGATCGAGCCGTCGGCGAAGACGAAGAAGACGTTCATGCCGCCGAGCTCTTCCACGTACTTCTGCTCGACAGCGTCGAGGAACACCACCTGGTCACAGCCGTGCTCGATCGCCTCGGCCTGGGCGATGAGGCTGGCGGCGTAGTTGCCGCCGCACTTCGCCGCGCCGGTGCCGCCGGTGGCGGCCCGCGTGTAGTCGCGAGACACCCAGACGTTGACGGGCTTCACGCCACCCTTGAAGTAGCTGCCGACCGGCGACGCGATGATCAGGAAGAGGTATTCCGAGGAGGGCTTGACGCCGAGGAACGCCTCGCTCGCGTACTGGAACGGGCGCAGGTAGAGGCTGCCCTCCGGATCGCTGGGCACCCACTCGCGGTCGACGCGGATGAGCGCCTCGAGCGCGTCGAGGAAGAGCCGCTCGGGCACCGGAGCCATGGCCAGCCGCTGCGCCGAGGCATGGAAGCGGGCGGCGTTGGCGTCGGGGCGGAACAGCGTGACCCCGCCGTCGACGGTCCGATAGGCCTTGAGACCCTCGAAGACCTCTTGCGCGTAGTGCAGCACGGCGGTCGCCGGGTCCATCGGGATCGGCGCGCGCGGCTCGACGCGGGCGTCATACCAGCCCTTGCCCTCGGCATACCGCACGGTGACCATGTGGTCGGTGAAGATCCGCCCGAAGCCGGGGTTGGCCATCAGCGCGGACCGCTCCGCGGCGGCTACCGGCGACAAGTGCGGACGGATCTCGAAGTCGAGAGTTTCACCGCCGTTCATAGGTGCCTCCACTACACCAGAATCTCGGCACGCGAAGTCTACGCGCCGTGCCTGCAACTTACCCGAACGGACGTTCAATCGCAGCCAGCGCGCGGAATAGCGGACATTTCCGGCCGCGCCCGCGGTGCCGCGGACGCCTGCCGGAAAATGGGCTCACGCCACCGCGGCGGCCAGACGGTCACCGATCGCCTCGGTCGACAGCGCGGACCCAGGGGTCCGTGCCGCCACCTCGGCGCCGACGGCCTCGGAGACCCGCGCGGCGGCCTCGGGGTGACCGAGGTGGTCGAGCAGCAGCGCGGCGGAGAGCACGGCGGCCGACGGGTCGGCGACGCCCTTGCCAGCGATGTCCGGCGCCGAGCCGTGCACGGGCTCGAACATCGACGGGAACGCCCGCTCCGGGTTGATCGAACCGCTGGCGGCGAGCCCGATGCCGCCGGTGACCGCGGCGGCGATGTCGGTGAGGATGTCACCGAAGAGGTTGTCGGTGACGACCACGTCGTAGCGCTGCGGGTTGGTCACCAGGAACATGGCGGCCGCGTCGACGTGCTGGTATTCGGTCTCGATGTCCGGGAACTCGGCCTTGACCGCGTTGAAGGCCCGCGCCCACAGGCCACCGGCGTGCGTGAGGACGTTGGTCTTGTGCACCAGCGTCACCTTGCCCCGCTCGCGCTTCTGGGCACGGGCGAAGGCGTCGCGGATGACCCGCTCGACGCCGTGGCGGGTGTTGAGGCTCTCCTCGGTGGCGACCTCGGCGGGCGTGCCGGGGTGCAGGTTGCCACCGGCGCCGACGTAGAGGCCCTCGGTGCCTTCCCGGACGACGACGAGGTCGATCTCGCCGGGCTTCACGCCGGCGAGCGGGCTGGTCGTGCCCGGCCACAGCCGGGAGGGGCGAAGGTTCACGTACTGGTCGAAGTCGAACCGCAGCTTCAGCAGCAGGCCGCGCTCCAGGACACCCGGCGGGACGCTCGGGTCGCCGACGGCACCCAGCAGGATGGCGTCGTGGCCGCGCAGCTCCTCCAGCACGCTGTCGGGGAGCACCTCGCCGGTGCGGTTGTAGCGGGCGGCGCCCAGGTCGTAGTCGTTCGTCTCGACATCCGGCAGGACGACACGCAGCACCTTCAGCGCCTGCGCCACCACTTCCGTCCCGATGCCGTCGCCGGCCACGACCGCGATCTTCGCCACCACTGCGCCCCTTTCCTCAGACCCGATAACGGTACGCGCTTGTCCTACCTCGTGGACGGCCGTCCCACGATCCAGGAAATACCACAAAAGCGAGGGCGGGGAGCGCCGCCACGCCCCCCGCCCTCTTTGAGAGGAACGTCTGCTATTCGCCGGACAGGTCCACCGTGCTCGCCGCCGTGGCGCCGATCGCCTGCTGCGCCTCGTTGAGCAGGTCCGCCCCGACCGCGTTGTCGACGGTCAGCGTCATGAGCGCCTCGCCGCCGGCCTCGCGCCGGGCGACCTGCATCGCCGCGATGTTGACCCCCGCTGTTCCCAGTATCGACCCGACGGTGCCGACGACGCCGGGGCGGTCGACATATCGGAAGAACAACAGCACCCCCTCGGCGCCGAGCTCGAGGCTGAAGCCGTCGATGTCGGTCAGCTTCAGGGCCTCGCGCGGGCCGGCGACGTAGGTGCCGGACACCGAGGCTACCCGGCCGTCCGGAAGCGCTCCACGCACGGTCACCAGATTTGTGTGATCGGTCGACTCGGCGAACACCGCGAGGGCCACCTCGACGCCCCGGTCGGCCGCCAGGTGCGGCGCGTTGACGTAGGTGACCTGTTCGGCGACGACGCCGCTGAAGAGCCCCTTGGCGGCGGCGAGTTTGAGCACCGACACGTCGTGCGTCGCCACCTCGCCGTGCACCTCGACGGTGACCGAGGAGGCGACCCCGCCGGCGACCGCGGTGAACACCCGGCCGAGCTTCTCCGCCAAGGGCAGCAGGGGCCGTACCTCTTCCGCGACAACGCCGCCGACCTGGACATTCACCGCATCGGGGACGAACTCGCCGTCGAGGGCCAGCTTGACGCTGCGCGCCACGGCCAGGCCCGCCTTGTCCTGCGCCTCGTGGGTGGACGCGCCCAGGTGCGGCGTGGCGACCACGTTGTCGAACGCGAACAGCGGCGACGCGACGCACGGCTCTTTGGCGAATACGTCGATGCCGGCGCCGGCGACCCGGCCGTCGGCGATCGCGTCGGCGAGGGCCTGCTCGTCGATCAGGCCGCCGCGGGCCGCGTTGATGATCCGGACGCCGGGCTTGACCAGTTGGAGCTCGCGGGTGCCGATGAGCCCCACCGTCTCCGGGGTCTTCGGCAGGTGGATGGAGATGAAGTCGCTCTCCCGCAGCAGTTCGTCGAGGCCGAGCAGCCGCACGCCCAGCGCGGCGGCGCGCGCGGGCTGGATATAGGGGTCGTAGGCGACCAGCCGGACGCCGAACGCGGCCATCCGCTGGGCGAACAGCACGCCGATGCGGCCCAGGCCGATGACGCCGACGACCTTGCCGGACAGCTCGACGCCGGTGTACTTCGACCGCTTCCACTCGCCGGCCTTGAGCGCGGCCGACGCGGCCGCGGTGTTGCGCGCGACGGCGAGCAGCAGCGCCACGGCCTGCTCGGCGGCGGAGACGATGTTGGAGGTGGGTGCGTTGACGACCATGACACCACGGGCGGTGGCGGCGGGGACGTCGACGTTGTCCAGGCCGACGCCCGCACGGGCGACGACCCTGAGCCGGGGCGCGGCGGCGACGGCCTCGGCGTCGATCTGGGTGGCGCTTCGCACGATCACCGCGCTGGCGTCGGCGAGCGCCTTGAGCAGCGCCGGGCGGTCGGTGCCGTCGATGTGACGGACGTCGTAGTCGTCGGCGAGCACTTCGAGGGCGGACGGGGCCAGCTCCTCGGCGATCAGCACCACCGGGCGGTCAGGAGGGAGGGTCATACGGCGGTCCTCGGCTCTCAGGCTGCGGCTGGCGTCGATGCGTGGGCGCGGCACTGCACGCCACGCACAAGAGACGGCGACGGGGCCGGGCGGGGGTCGGCCTCCACGCGATCGTAGGCCCGCGGCTCCGACACCCCCTGCCCGCAGCAACGTGAGCGCGATCACAACACCCGTTTGTGTCGATCCCTGCCGGACCCCGACCAGGCCTCCTCTGACCAACCGGGACGGTCCCGGACGTGGACTCCCCCACGTCCGGGACCGTGCTCGTGCCCGGTCCTACGATCGGGCGCGGTCCGCGTTGGCGTGGATCGCGTCGCGGATGTACTGCGCCAGGCCGGGGTGGGACGTGTCGTAGTTGGCGGTGAACCGCGGGTCGGCGACGTACATGTCACCGAGGCCGCGGTGGATCTCGTACGAGCAGTCGTAGAACCACCGGCTGATGTGCTGCCGGTGCTCCTCGGCGAGATCCGCGGCCCGCGGGTCGCCGGCCGGGACGCCGGCGGTGAACGCCGCCGCGAGGGCCTCGGTGTTCGCCGCGGCCTCCGCCTTGATGCGTTCCCAGTCCTGTTTCGTGTACTTCGAGGTCCGCTGCGCGGACTGCCGGTACGCCTCGGTCTGGCCCCACCGCTGCTCCGCCTCCTCGGCGTGCTGGTCGGGGTCGAAGTCTCCGAAGAGTTCGCGCTTCTCGTCAGGCGTCAGGTTCGTCGTCATGTCTACGAGCGTGGAGTCTCCAGTGACAGGAGAGTCAAGCAAAGAGGCCCCCGCCGTGGCGGGGGCCTCTTTTGGTCAGGCGTCAGGCCGTCTCGGTGATGGGCCGGTCGACCCAGCTCATCATCGAGCGCAGCTTCTTGCCGGTCTCCTCGATCGGGTGGCTCGCACCCTGCTCGCGGTACTTGGTGAAGTTCGGCCGGCCGGCGTCGTCCTCGGCGATCCACTCGCGGGCGAACTCGCCGGACTGGACCTCGGCCAGGATGCGCTTCATCTCCTCCTTGACCCGGGCGTCGACGACGCGCGGGCCGCGGCTGTAGTCGCCGTACTCGGCGGTGTCGGAGACGCTGTAGCGCATGCGGGCGATGCCACCCTCGTACATCAGGTCCACGATCAGCTTCAGCTCGTGGAGGCACTCGAAGTACGCGACCTCGGGGGCGTAGCCCGCCTCGGTGAGCACCTCGAAACCGGTCTGCACCAGCGCCGAGGCGCCGCCGCAGAGCACCGCCTGCTCGCCGAACAGGTCGGTCTCGGTCTCCTCCTTGAACGTGGTCTTGATCACGCCGGCACGCGTGCCGCCGATGCCCGCCGCGTAGGCGAGGGCCAGGGCGAAGGCGTTGCCGGTGGCGTCCTGCTCGACGGCGACGAGGCAGGGAACGCCCTTGCCGTCGACGAACTGCCGGCGGACCAGGTGGCCCGGACCCTTCGGCGCCACCATCGCCACGTCCACGTCCGCGGGCGGGGTGATGAAGCCGTACCGGATGTTGAGGCCGTGGCCGAAGAACAGCGCCTTGCCGGCGGTCAGGTGGGGCGCGACCGACTCGGCGTAGAGGGTCCGCTGGGCCGTGTCCGGCGCCAGAATCATGATCACATCCGCCTCGGCGGAGGCCTCGGCCGGCGTGAGCACGCGCAGGCCCTGTTCCTCGGCCTTGGCGCGGCTCTTCGAGCCCTCGGGCAGGCCGACACGAACGTCGACACCGGAGTCGCGCAGCGACAGCGCGTGGGCGTGGCCCTGGCTGCCGTAGCCGAGCACCGCGACCTTACGGCCCTGGATCAACGACAGGTCGGCGTCGTCGTCGTAGTACACCTCGGCGGGCATTGCTTGTCCTTTCAATGGTTTCTAAGAGGCGGCGCGAAGCGCCGGGCCGGTCGTGATGGAGCGGGAACCGCGGCCGATGGCCACGACGCCGGACTGGACCATTTCCTTGATACCGAACGGCTCCAGATCACGAAGCAGCGCGTCCAGCTTCTCCGACGTCCCCGTCGCCTCGATCGTAAGTGCGTCCGGCGAGACGTCGACCACGCGGGCCCGGAACAGCTGCACGGTCTCGAGGACCTGCGAGCGGACCGGACGCTCCGCGCGCACCTTCACCAGCAGCAGCTCGCGCTGCACGCTCGCGTTGGCGTCGAGTTCGACGATCTTCAGGACCTGCACCAGCTTGTTGAGCTGCTTGGTGACCTGTTCCAGCGGAGAGTCCTCCGCGTTGACCACGATCGTCATCCGGGAGACCTCGGGGTGCTCGGTCTCGCCGACGGCCAGGGAGTCGATGTTGAAGCCGCGCCGGGCGAACAGCCCGGCGACACGGGCCAGGATGCCGGGCTTGTTCTCGACCAGAACGGAAAGGGTGTGCTTAGTCATCTCAGACGTCGTCCTTGTCGAACGTGGGCGCGACGCCGCGCGCGAACATGATCTCGTCGTTGCTCGTGCCGGCGGCGACCATCGGCCACACCATGGCGTCCTTGCCGACCACGAAGTCGACGACGACCGGCTGGTCGGTCACCCGCATCGCGGCCTCGATCGTGGCGTCGACGTCCTGCTTGTTCTCGCAGCGCAGGCCGACGCAGCCGAGCGCGTCGGCCAGCTTCACGAAGTCGGGGATCCGGTGCTTGTGGGTGCCGAGCTCGGTGTTGGAGTACCGCTCGTCGTAGAACAGGGTCTGCCATTGGCGGACCATGCCGAGGTTGCCGTTGTTGATGACGGCGACCTTGATCGGGATGCCCTCCAGGGCGCAGGTGGCCAGCTCCTGGTTGGTCATCTGGAAGCAGCCGTCGCCGTCGATCGCCCAGACCGTCTTGTCCGGCATGCCGACCTTGGCGCCCATCGCCGCCGGGACCGCGTAGCCCATCGTGCCCAGGCCGCCGGAGTTGAGCCAGGTGGCCGGGTGCTCGTACTTCACGAACTGCGCGGCCCACATCTGGTGCTGGCCGACACCCGCCGTGTAGATCGCGTCGGGCCCGACGATCGCGCCGATGCGCTCGATGACGTACTGCGGGGAGAGCGTCCCGTCGGACGGCTCCTCGTAGCCCAGCGGGTACCGGTCGCGGATGTCGTCGAGCGTCGCCCACCAGTCGGTCAGGTTGGCCTTGCGCCCGGCGTTGTGCTCGGTGGCCACCGCGGAGACCAGCTCCTCGATGACGTGTTTCGCGTCACCGACGATCGGCACGTCGGCGACGCGGTTCTTGCCGATCTCGGCCGGATCGATGTCGGCGTGGATGATCTGCGCGTTCGGCGCGAACGTGGACAGTTCGCCGGTGACGCGGTCGTCGAACCGCGCGCCGAGGGCGATCAGCAGGTCGGCCTTCTGCAGCGCGTAGACCGCCCCGACCGCGCCGTGCATGCCGGGCATGCCCATGTGCTGCGGGTGGGAGTCGGGGAACGCACCGCGCGCCATCAGCGTGGTGACGACCGGGGCGCCGGTGAGCTCGGCCAGTTTCCGCAGCACCTCGGAGGCGCCGGCCTTGATCACGCCGCCGCCGACGTAGAGGACCGGGCGCTTGGCGTTGGTGATCAGGCGTGCCGCCTCGCGGATCTGCTTGCCGTGCGGGTGCAGCGTCGGATGGTACCCGGGCAGCTCCATGGTCGGCGGCCACTTGAACGTCGTCTGCTTCTGCAGCACGTCCTTGGGGATGTCGACGAGGACCGGGCCGGGCCGGCCGGTCGAGGCGAGGTGGAACGCCTCCATCAGGACCCGGGGCAGCTCCTCGCCCGACTTGACCAGGTAGTTGTGCTTCGTGATCGGCAGCGTGATGCCGGCGATGTCCGCTTCCTGGAACGCATCGGTGCCGATCGAGGCCGAGGCGACCTGGCCGGTGATGGCGACGATGCCGACGGAGTCCATGTAGGCGTCCGCGATCGGGGTGACCAGGTTGGTCGCGCCGGGGCCGGAGGTGGCCATGCAGACGCCGACCTTGCCGGTCGCCTGCGCATAGCCGGTCGCCGCGTGGCCGGCGCCCTGCTCGTGGCGGACCAGGATGTGCCGGACGGCCTCCGAGTCGAACAGCGGGTCGTACGCCGGAAGGATCGCACCGCCGGGAATGCCGAAAACGACATCCGCGCCGAGCTGCTCGAGCGAGCGCACCAGGATCTGGGCACCGGTGAGGAGCTCCTCCGCCGGGCGGGCTACCGGCTTCGCGACCTTCTCGGCCGCGACCGTGGCCGGCGTCGCGGTCGACGCGGCGGCGGGCGGTGGCGTCGGATGTGCTCGGTGGGCGAGGACTTCAGGCGTCGGTCTCGTCATCGCAGTTCGCACTTTCGCTCGAAGGTGTCTTGGTCACGGCCCCGGACATGAAAAAACCCCACGTGCGATGCACGGGGGGCTAGCGCGCTGACGGCAGGCGTCGGCGCGCTAGATGATAAGTACTCGGAGCGACCTCGACGACATGTGCCCACTCTGACGCATCTCACGGCCTGAGTCAACCGATCCCAGGATCTGGACCGTGTCATGCTGACAGGTATGCCCGAGCTGCGGTCCAAGACCTCTACTTCTGGTCGCAACATGGCCGGCGCACGCGCCCTCTGGCGCGCCACCGGCATGACCGACTCCGACTTCGGTAAGCCGATCGTCGCCATCGCCAACAGTTTCACGCAGTTCGTGCCGGGCCATGTCCACCTGCGCAACCTCGGGATGATCGTCGCCGACGCGGTCACCGAGGCCGGAGGGGTCGCCAAGGAGTTCAACACCATCGCCGTCGACGACGGCATCGCCATGGGCCACGGCGGGATGCTCTACTCGCTGCCCAGCCGCGAGCTCATCGCCGACGCCGTCGAGTACATGGTGCAGGCGCACTGCGCCGACGCCCTCGTGTGCATCTCCAACTGCGACAAGATCACGCCCGGCATGCTGCTCGCCGCCCTGCGCCTCAACATCCCGACCGTCTTCGTCTCCGGCGGCCCCATGGAGGCCGGCAAGACCGTCGCGATCGAGGGCGTGGTCCACGAAAAGCTCGACCTCATCGACGCCATGATCGCTTCCGCCAACGAGGCCGTCACCGAGGAGCAGCTCGGCCAGATCGAGCGCTCCGCCTGCCCGACGTGCGGCTCGTGCTCCGGCATGTTCACCGCCAACTCGATGAACTGCCTGACCGAGGCGATCGGGCTCGCGCTGCCCGGCAACGGCTCGACCCTCGCCACGCACGCCGCCCGCAAGGCGCTGTTCGAGCAGGCCGGCACCCTGATCGTCGACCTCTGCAAGCGGTACTACGGCGAGGACGACGCCTCGGTCCTGCCCCGCGCGATCGCCTCCCGCCCGGCGTTCGAGAACGCGGTCGCCCTCGACGTCGCGATGGGCGGCTCGACCAACACCGTCCTGCACCTGCTCGCCGCCGCCCGCGAGGCCGAGGTCGACTTCAGCGTCGCCGACATCGACGCGATCTCGCGCCGCGTGCCGTGCCTTTCCAAGGTGGCGCCGAACAGCCCGAAGTACCACATGGAAGACGTCCACCGGGCGGGCGGCATCCCGGCCATCCTCGGCGAACTGGACCGGGCCGGCCTGCTCAACCGCGACGTCTCCAGCGTCCACACCCCGACGCTCGACGCCTGGCTGGCGGAGTGGGACATCCGCAGCGGCAAGGCCTCCGAGGCCGCGATCGAGCTCTTCCACGCCGCGCCCGGCGGGGTCCGCACCACCGAGCCGTTCTCGACCAGCAACCGGTGGAACACCCTGGACACGGACGCCGCCAACGGCTGCATCCGCTCCGGGGAGCACGCGTACTCCGCCGACGGCGGCCTCGCGATCCTGTTCGGCAACATCGCGCCGGACGGCTGCGTGGTCAAGACCGCCGGCGTGCCGGAGGAGAACCTCACCTTCCGCGGCCCGGCGCGCGTCTTCGAGTCGCAGGACGCGGCCGTCGAGGGCATCCTCGGCAAGGTCGTGACCGAGGGCGACGTCGTGGTCATCCGCTACGAGGGGCCCAAGGGCGGCCCGGGCATGCAGGAGATGCTGTACCCGACGTCGTTCCTCAAGGGGCGCGGCCTGGGACGGGCCTGCGCGCTGATCACCGACGGACGCTTCAGCGGCGGTACCTCCGGCCTGTCGATCGGCCACATCTCCCCCGAGGCGGCAGGCGGCGGCCTGATCGCCCTCGTGGAGGAGGGCGACATCATCGAGATCGACATCCCCAACCGGTCGATCGAGCTGCGCGTGTCCGAGGACGAGTTGCAGGCCCGGCGGGTGGCGCAGGACAAGCGCGAACACCCCTACACCCCGGCCGACCGCGACCGCCCGGTCTCGGCGGCACTGCGGGCCTACGCCTCGATGGCGACGTCCGCGAGCGACGGAGCGTACCGCAAGGTGCCGTAGCCGGGTTGCCTCGCGCGGGTCCGGGTCCCACAGTGTCCCGGACCCGCGTGCGTTTCCTTCCGGGTCGCGGTTCGCGCTTCCCTGCCCACAGTCACTACCATCGGCGCTATACCTGCGACTGGCGCACATCAAGGTGGAACCGACCACCGGGGAGCTCCCATTGCATCGCTGGCACCGCGCGCCTGGGTGCCCGATCGGCTGAACGCCAGGAGGTAGCTCATGCACGTCCCCGCACTGAACGTCCTCACCCAGGCCGACCCGGAGCTGGCCGGCCTCATCCAGGGTGAGGCCGAGCGGCAGCACGACACCCTGCGGATGATCGCCTCGGAGAACTACGTCTCCCAGGCCGTCCTCGAGGCGACCGGCACCGTTCTCACGAACAAGTACTCCGAGGGCTACCCCGGCAAGCGCTACTACGAGGGCCAGAAGTTCATCGACCCGATCGAGGAGCTGGCGATCGCCCGCGCCAAGTCGGTCTTCGGCGTCGACCACGCCAACGTGCAGCCCTACTCCGGCTCGCCGGCCAACCTGGCCGTTTACATGGCCCTCGCCAAGCCGGGCGACACGATCATGGGCATGGCGCTGCCGATGGGCGGCCACCTGACCCACGGCTGGTCCGTCTCCGCCACCGGCGCCTGGTTCCGCGCCGTGCAGTACACGGTCCGCCGCGAGGACGGCCGCATCGACTTCGACGAGGTGCGCGACATCGCGCTCCGCGAACGACCGAAGATCATTTTCTCGGGCGGCACAGCCATTCCGCGCACCATCGACTTCCCGCGCTTCGCCGAGATCGCGCGCGAGGTCGACGCCGTGCTCGTGGCCGACATCGCCCACATCGCCGGCCTGATCGCCGGTGGCGCCCACCCGTCGCCGGTCGGCCACGCCGAGGTCATCTCCACCACGACCCACAAGACCCTGCGCGGCCCGCGCGGCGCGATGCTGATGTCGGACGAGAAGCACGCGAAAGCGCTGGACAAGGCGGTCTTCCCCGGCCTGCAGGGCGGCCCGCACAACCACACCACGGCGGGCATCGCGGTCGCCCTGGGCGAGGCGTCGAAGCCGGAGTTCCGGACGTACGCCCACCAGGTGGTGGCCAACGCCCGCGCGCTGGCCGACGCCCTGATCGAGCGCGGCTTCGACCTGGTCTCGGGCGGCACCGACAACCACCTGATCCTGCTCGACCTGACCAGCAAGAGCATCGGCGGCAAGCCGGTGGCGCGTGCGCTCGACCGGGCGGGCATCGAGACCAACTACAACACGGTGCCGTACGACACCCGCAAGCCGTTCGACCCCTCGGGCGTCCGCCTGGGCACCCCGGCCCTGACGACCCGCGGCCTGACCGAGTCCCAGATGCCCCAGGTCGCAGACTGGATCTCCCGCGCGGTCGACGCGGCCATCAAGGACGACGAGGCGGTGCTGGACACCATCGCCGCCGAGGTCCGCGAACTGCTGGCCGGCTACCCGATGCCCGGCTGGCACTAGCCCTTGCCGCAAGCGGCGCGGATTGCCCGCGGGGCGGTCCGCGCCGCTCTGCTTTCGCCGCCTCGCCCTTGCTCCGGCGGCCGCTGTTGCAGCTCAACCCCCTCCCCCGTCGGGTCTTTCATGATCGCGAAGACTTTGTGTCGCCAGGGGTACAACAAGTCTCCGGGATCATGAAAACGCCATTCATGCACTAGTGTCGATGCACCGTGATGTCCGAAATGTCCGCAACACCGGCCGGACGCCTGCCAGGTCAGGCACGAAGCCAGTCAGCAAGGTGACCACGGCAGGCACATGACCACGGCGAAGCCGGACCAGCCGGACGACCGAAAACCCGCCGGACGCGCACCTCCCAAGCGCGCACCTCCCAACGCGCACCTGGCCGAGGTTGCAACTTGCCGGGCACGCCGCTCGACCCAACCGAGCACCACAACGCGACCGAGCTCCGCCACCCAGCTCGGGCACCGCCCACCCGATCGAGCACCCACACCCGACCGAGCACTACCGCCCCAGCCGAACTCCGCCACCCAACCCGGGCACCGGCCACCCAACCGAGCAGCCCACCCGACCAAACACAGCCGCCTCAGTCCGGGCGCCGCCCACCCGACCGGGCACCCCACAATTCCGGCTCGGCGCTGAATCCGCGGCCATGCGTTCGGGTCCGAGCTGCCGGAGCTACTTCCGGCGCAGGAAGCGGCGGCCGCGGCCTTCCTTGTTGCGGGGTTCCTCGTCGAGGTTGAGTTCCAGCGGCTTGACGTCGTCGTCGTCGAAGCCGCTGAAGTCGCGCTTTCGCTGGCCGGACAACGATCCGCGGTCGCCGGAGTCGCTTGGGCGGTCCGGGTCGGGGCTCGACCGGCGGCCGGGAGCGAACTCGCCGCTCGGGTCGCTCTCGTAGCTTGACGTCGATTCGGTGGCCCACGCCGGGCGGCCGGTCCCGGCCTCCCGGCCTGCCGTCGGGCGGTCCCGCCGGGCCGTCCCCTCATCGCCGCCGTCGGCCGACCCGAGACGTTCCCACCGGCTCGTCGAGGTGCCGGCCTGCTCGGCCGAACCGGGACGGTCCCACCGGTCCGCAGGCTCATCGGAGCGTGTCGCCGAGCCTGGTCGATCCCGTCGACCGGCGGCGTCGTCAGAGGGCGCAGCCGAACCGGCCCCGCTCCAACGGCCCACCGACTCGCCCGCCCCCTGGCCCGACGGCCGGCTGGACGTCTCGTCAGGTCCAGCCGCCGAACCGAAGCGGTCCCAGCGGGTCGTGGCCTCCGTGGCCCAGCCGGCGGTGGCCGGCTCGGCGAGCTTGGCCGGCTCGGCGGGCTCGGCCCGCTCCTGCTTGTCGGGCTTGTCGGACGACTTGGTCCGACCCCAGCGCGAACGCTTGCCGCCGCTCTCGGCCGGCTTCGGAGCGCGAACGGGCTTGGCCGCCTCCGCCTCCCACCAGGCCGGACCCTCGTCGGCCGGCGGAGGCGGCGGCACCGGCTGCTCGCGCACCGGCGGGCGGCTGGGCGACGCATCCGGGGTGGCCTGCGTGGGGCCGCCGGAGGACGGCCGCGGCTCGACCGGCTGGGTCTGCTCGCGACGGCGCGCGGACCGGGACGCCGGGTCGGACTCCCAGGAACGACGCAGATCGAGCGGCTCGGCGGCCAGATCGGGCGCAACCTCGTCGAACAGGCTGCCGCTCCACGAAGGCCGCCCCGCCGTCGGCGGGGCGGTTGATGACGGCGGGGCGGTCGGCGGCGGAACAACAGGCCGCGCGGCCGGTGACGGCACCGACGGACGAGCGGCCGGTGACGGCACCACCGGACGGACGGCGGCCGGCGGCGGCACCGGCCGCGCGGCCGGAGCCTCGCCGGCCGCAGGCTCGGCCGGGACCGAAGACTCGTCGTCGCCCCGCGACCGCCGGCGCTCCGACCACGACAACAACTCACCAGCCGCAGCGCTCCCGGCCGATGGCTCATCACCGGCCCCGGACCGCCGGCGCTCCGACGCGGCCTCGGCGGACGCCGGCAGCCCACTCGACGCCGCGGTCGCAGCGTCCCCGGCCGAAGACTCGTCGCCGATCCGGGCCCGCCAGTCTTCCAACCACGACGGTGTGCCGCTCGTGGCGGTGTCGGCCGAGGAGGTGGGCGGCGAGGCCGGGGTGCTGTAGCCGAACGTCCCCGTCGACAGCGGCGTCGCCGGCGAGGCCTCATCCGAGCGGGCACGGCGCCGGCCGGCCCGGGGCGTGGACTCGGACGGGTCGACGCGCGGCTCCCAGCTGGACGACGATCTGGTCTCGGGGCTCGCCGCGGGCCAGGTCTCGGTCTCGTACATCACCGGGAAGCCGTCGTCGGCGTTCGACCAGCGGGCCGGCTCGGCGGGCACGGCGGGCACGGCGAACTCGCCGGTGTTCAGCCGGTCGGCCGGCGGCGACGATGAGGACCACGAGGACACCGGCGAGGACGGGTTGTCCTCGAGTGCCTCGTGGCGGGCTCGCCGACCGGCCCGGGACGTCTCGGTGGGCGGGGAGTCGTCGGCAGCCCAGGCCGCCAGCCGGCTCGCCGAATCGCTGTCCCAGGTGCCGACCAGGTCCCGGGTCGACCGGGACTCCCACGACTCGCCGGAGCCGGACGCGACGGAGTCCTGATCGGCGGGCTCCTGCGCGGAAGCTCCGTCGGTCGGGGCGGGGCCGGACTCGTCGCGGGTGCGGGAGTCGGCACCCCGCGCGAACCGGCCCAACCGGGCGCGCACCGGGCTCTTGCGCTCGTCGGCGACATCTTCGGTCTCGCCGGCGGCTGCGGCGAACGCCGCGTCGGTGGGCAGCGCGGCGCGGCTCTCGGGCTGGGTCACGGCATCGCGGGCGAACGTGCGGGCCAGCGGCGACGGCTCGGGCAGCTGGCTGCCGGAGGCGATCTTCAGCAGGCGCTCCATGACCGCGATGTCCACCCGGTACGGATCGGCGGCCAGCCAGCGCCCCGCCGCTTCCGCCATCTCATGCGCGTGGACCAGTTGGAGGTGCTCGCCGGGCGCGACGGAGATGGCGAGGTCCGTGGTCGCGTCGCCACGGGGCGGCGCGACCACGAGATAGCCCCGGACCGCGGCGCCGACCTTGCCCAGTTGCTCGCGCCAGGTGTGCACCTCGGCGGCGAGGCCGTCGACGTCCTCCGAGCCGGGGACGAACAGCCGGCCGCCGCGCAGGACCTGGCCGGCGGCGTCCATCGTGAATTCGCCGTGCGGCCAGACCGTCGGCAGGAACAGCGCCACCCGGCGGCCGGCGACCACCAGGTGGGTGCAGCCGCCCTCGCCGAGCGCGAAGAACCGGGCAGACGGCAGCGCCTCCAGCTCTTTGAGCCGCGGCAGGTGGTCGTCGGGCTCGCCCCACCAGCGGCGGCCGCTCACGGCCTCGTCGATCGAGGCGCGGGAAAGGCGCCGGGCGTCGAGCATGAGCGCCGACAGGAAACCGCCGACGAGCGGCACGTCGAAGGCCAGGTTGACGCCGATGAACTTGAGCAGCCCGACCAGGTCGAACCAGCCCTCGGGCAGCCAGGTGCGGGTCGCGGCGCCCCAGGCGACGGCACCGGCCACCGCCGTCAGGATGGCGAAGATCGGAAAGCCGCGCAGCGTGAGGGTGAGGACGCCGGCGAGCGACAGGACGGCGGCGCCGCCCCACAGGATGCTGAACTCCTTGACGCCCCAGCCGGCGACGACGAGCGCGACGAGCGTGGCGGCGACGATCAGCGCACCGGCGAGCACCCCGGTCGGGCGCACACCGACGCGGCGGCTGCTCTTGACCCCGGCGGCCCAGGAGTTTGCGGTCGTCAAGTCCTAGCCTCCCGCCATCGGCGACAGCACCCGGGGCCGACAGGCGCCGATCTCGTCCAACACGGCACCGAGCGTAACCCTGCCGGACGTGTCGAGCGAGAGGATCCCCACGGCCGCCAGTATGTCCCCACCCACCGACAGAAACCGTGCCCGGGGAGATGGGAGGATGGCAGGGTGAGCAACCAGGTCAAGGTCAAGTTCCGGCGCAGCGCCGCGATCGCCGTCGCGGCCGCCATCACCGTGATCGGCGCCGTGCCGCTGCTCGCCGAGAGCCTCTGGTTCCTGCCCGTGCTGTTGATCCCGCTGGCCGTGACCGTGTGGGCGTGGCGGGCCGGCACCGACGTCGACGAGGGCGGGTTCACCGTGCGGGCCCTGCTGGGCAGCCGCCGGTTCCCGTGGGCCGCCGTCGACGGGCTTGTCGCCCAGGGCGGCTCTGTGCAGGCCCGGCTGGCCAACGGCCACCTGGTCACCCTCAACGCCGTCCGCGCCGACGACCTCCCACGGTTGATCAAGGCGAGCGGCAAGGAGTTGGAGAAGACTCAGTAGCCGTCGCTGACGACGTTGTCGAGCGGCTCTCCCGCCGCGAACCGGCGCAACTGCTTCCCCGCCAGCCCGTATGCCCGCTGCAACAGCCCGGGCACCGACCCCGCCACGTGCGGGGTGATCAAGACGTTCGACAGTCGCCACAACGGGTGATCGGACGGCAACGGTTCGGGGTCGGTGACGTCCGCGGCGAAGCCGATGCGCCCGCCGGACACCTCCGCCGTGACCGCCTCGGTGTCGACGACCGGCCCGCGGGCGGCGTTGACCAGCAGCGCACCGTCGGGCAGCCGCTCCAGGAACGCCTTGTCGACCAGCCCGGTCGTCTCCGCCGTCAGCGGCACGAGCAGCACCACGATGTCCGCCGACGGCAGCAGCCCGGGCAGCTCCGCCACGCCGTGCACGCCGGGCCGCGGCCGCCGCGCGACCCGCGTCACCGACACCTCGAACGGCAGCAGCCGGGCCTCCAGCGCCCGCCCGATCGAGCCCGAGCCGACGATCAGGACACGTTTCCCGGCGAGTTCGCCCGTTTGGCGGTACGCCCAGTGCCCCCGCTCCTGGGCCCGCGCGAACACCGGGAAGTCCCGCAGGAAGGCGAGGATCGCGGCGACGACCCACTCCGCGGTCGACGAGTCGTGCACGCCCCGCGCGTCGCACAATGTGACCCGGGACGGCAGCCGACCGGCCCAGGCGTCCGCGCCGGCGCTCATCAGCTGGACGACCCGCAGTGCCGGCATCCGCTCGGCCAGGGCCACGACGTCGGGCTTGGCCAGGAACGGCGGCACCCAGAACACGACGCCCGCCGGGTCGGACGGCAGCTTGTCCGGGCTCGGCATGATCTCGACACGGCAGCCTTCGGGCACCGGGCCGAGAAGGTCGGGTCCGTGCTCGTGTGAGATCCAGATCTTCGTCGTGTTCGTCATGAATTCGATGATGCGCGTTGCCGGCTCCGGAACGCACCGGGCGCCATGTGGCTCCTCTGGTCGTGACTGAAAGGTGGAATGATGTCCGGCGACGCTAGTCTTGGCCGGGTGAGCGCCCGGACGTACCGACACATCGGCCTGAGCCTGATCGCCGCGGTGGTGACGGTTCTGGCCCTGGGAGCCTGCTCGTTCGGGCCTCCGCCCCCTGATGAGCTGGGTTCACCGCCGAAGCTCTCGCCGTACCCCACCGCCTCGGGATCCGGCGGTGACGAGGGCGGCGGCCAGACCGAGGTGGCCACGACGGTCCTGGCCAAGGGTCTTGCGGTGCCGTGGGGCATCACGTTCCTGCCGGACGGTTCCGCTCTGGTCACCGAGCGTGACAGCAAGCGGCTGCTCAAGGTCGGCAAGGAGTCGACGTCCGACGGGCTCCAGGTGGCCGAGCTCCAGAAGATCAACGACGCGGTGCCGGGTGGCGAGGGCGGCCTCATGGGCATCGCCGTGTCGCCCGACTACGAGACCGACAAGACCGTGTTCGTCTACTACACGGCGAAGGACGACAACCGGGTCGGCAAGTTCGTGCTCGGCCAGCAGCCGACGCCGATCCTCACCGGCATCCCGAAGTCGACCATCCACAACGGCGGCCAGATCCACTTCGGCCCCGACGGCTTCCTCTACGTCTCGACCGGCGACGGCGCCAAGCCGGAGACCGCGCAGGACCTCAACAGCCTCGGCGGCAAGATCCTGCGCATCCAGCCGGACGGGAAGCCGGCGCCCGGTAACCCGTTCGGAACCGCGGTGTACAGCTACGGACATCGCAACGTGCAAGGGTTCACCTGGGACGACAGCAAGCGGCTGTATGCGGTGGAGTTCGGCGCCGGCAACTGGGACGAGATCAACGTGATCGAAGCTGGGAAGAACTACGGCTGGCCCGCGGTCGAGGGCAAGGGCAGCGACCCGAAGTACGTCAACCCGATCCAGGTGTGGAAGACGGACGAGGCGTCCTGCTCGGGCCTCACGTACGTCGACGGGTACCTCGTCGCGTCCTGCCTCAAGGGCGCCAGGCTGTACGTCATGCAGGTGACCCAGGCCGGTGGCATCTTCGGGGCGCCGACCGCCCTGCTCAAGGACGCCCACGGCCGGCTACGCGCCGCCCAGCTCGCCCCGGACGGCAGCGTGTGGGTCTCGACGTCCAACAAGGACGGCCGCGGCACGCCGAAGGCCGACGACGACAAGCTTCTCCGAATCGTGATCAGCAACGTCGGTGAGGCCGGCAAGAGTTGACGTCTCCGTTCCATCGACGAGCCGCCCTGGCCGCCCGCCGTGTCCAGCGCCGGGCGATCCTCATGGCGGCCGGGCGGAGGCGCCATCCGTCACGCCCGGCCGCGCCACGATTCGCCCGGCTACGGCGCGTCCTGCGCGGCGCGCTCATCGGCGTCGTGGCCATGATCGGCATGCTGATCGGCATAACGCTGGGCGGCTCCACCACCCAGGACATCGGGCCGTTCCGGGCGCAGCTGTCGCTGTTACCGGCCTGGCACGGCGAGACGTCGGTCGAGATCCCGCCACTGGGCTCGCTCGAGCTCGACAGCCACGACGGCCCGGTCCACCTGCGCATCCGGCTGGAATCGCTGGACGAGGCGCGCGCCCGGGCGGTGGTCGCCGACGGCGGCGGCAACCTGGAGCAGATCAGCCACGACGCCGTCGACCAGCTCGACCTCGGCGTGCGCCGGCTGGCGCTGCAGACCGCCGGCTCGGGCATCCTCGGCGCGATGATCCTGGTCGGCCTGGCGTTCCGGGCGCGGCGGGAGACGGCGATCGCAGGCTTCCTGGTGATCGCCGCGCTCGCCTCGACCGGCGCCGCGACCGCGTTCACCTTCAAGCCCGCCGCGATCCAGGAGCCGACCTACCGCGGCCTGCTCGTCAACGCGCCCGCCATCATCGGTGACGCGCGCAAGATCTCCGACCGCTACGAGGAGTACCGCGCGCAGCTGCAGAAGCTCGTGCTCAACGTCAGCAAGCTGTACGGCACGATCTCCGCCCTGCCCGTCTACGAGCCGAACACCAGCGCGACGAAGGTCCTGCACATCTCGGACATGCACCTCAACCCGGCGGCCTGGGGCGTGGTCCGCTCGGTGGCCGACCAGTTCGCCGTCGACGTCATCGTCGACACGGGCGACATCAACGACTGGGGCAGCGAGCCGGAGGCGTCATACGTCAACGAGATCAGCCGGCTGCGCATCCCGTACCTCTACATCCGCGGCAACCACGACTCGACCGTGACCGCGGCGGCGGTCGCCCGCCAGCCGAATGCGATCGTCCTCGACAACTCGATCACCACGGTCAAGGGCCTGACCTTCGCCGGCATCGGCGACCCCCGGTTCACACCCGACAAGTCGACCGACACGACCGACAACCAGCAGCACGAGCAGGTGATCACCTCGGGCGAGCTGCTGGCCGAGAAGATCCGCTCCGGCGACAAGCCGGTCGACGTGGCGCTGGTCCACGACCCGGTGGCCGCCCAGCCGCTGGCCGGCGTGTGCCCGCTGGTCCTGGCCGGCCACAAGCACCAGCGGTCGATCACCCGCCTGGACGCGCCGGCCCCGGTGGCCGTCGCGGCCCCGTCGCCGTCGGTGTCGGCATCCGCGTCCGCGTCCGCGTCGGCGAGCCCGCAACCGCCGAAGCAGCCGACGGAACGCACCCTGCTGATGGTGGAGGGCTCAACCGGCGGCGCCGGCCTGCGCGGCCTCGAGAGCGAAAAGCCCCTCCCGCTGGCGCTCTCCATCCTGTACTTCGACGAGGACCGCCGCCTGTCCGCCTACGACGACATCCAGGTCGGCGGCACCGGCCTGACCGAGGTGGCCCTCCAGCGCCACATCGTCCCCGAGGACATGAAGGCTCAGGCCACCCCGTCGCCGACCGCTCCCCCGGCAACGTCCCCGGCAGCGTCCCCGTCGTCGTAGCGCCCGCCCCTCCCTCCCATCGCGTTGATCATGCAGGTGTGGTGCCTGACAAACCCGAACATCGTGGGAGTGTCGAGGCACCACAAGTGCATGATCAACGCGGGAAGGGGTCAGGACAGGCGGGCGATGATCAGCTCGCGCACCGTCTTGGCGTCCGCCTTGCCGCCGGTCGCCTTCATCACGGCACCCACCAGGGCACCGGCGGCGGCCACCTTGCCGTCGCGGACCTTCGCCGCGATGTCCGGGTTGGCCGCGATCGCCTCGTCGACCGCCTTCGTCAGGGCACCTTCGTCCGACACGACCTCCAGGCCGCGGGACGACACCACCTCGGCCGGGGTGCCCTCGCCGGCGATGACGCCCTCGAGAACGACCCGAGCCAGCTTGTCATTGATCTTGCCGGAGTCGACGAGTGCCTGGAGTTCGGCGACCGCGGCCGGGGTCACGCCCAGCGCGTCGAGCTCGACCTCGGTCTCGTTGGCGCGGCGGGCCAGCTCGCCCAGCCACCACTTGCGGGCGGCCGTGGCCGTGGCGCCGGCCGCGACCGTCGCCGAGATCAGTTCCACCGCGCCCGCGTTGACGACCGACTGCATGTCGAGATCCGAGAAGCCCCAGTCCGACTGCATCCGGGCCCGGCGGATCCGCGGCAGCTCGGGCAGCGCGGACCGCAGCTCCTCGACCCACTCCGCCGACGGGGCCAGCGGCACCAGGTCGGGCTCCGGGAAGTACCGGTAGTCGGTCGCCGTCTCCTTGCTGCGGCCCGAGGTCGTGTCGCCGGTGTCCTCGTGGAAGTGACGGGTCTCCTGGACGATCGAGCCGCCTGCCTCCAGTACCGATCCCTGGCGGATGATCTCCGAACGGACCGCCCGCTCGACGCTGCGCAGCGAGTTGACGTTCTTGGTCTCGGTCCGGGTGCCCCATGGCGAGCCCGTGCGGTTCAGCGAGGTGTTCACGTCGCAGCGCAGCGAGCCCTGCTCCATGCGGACGTCGGAGACGCCGAGGGTGCGGATCACGTCGCGCAGCTCGGTGACGTACGCGCGGGCGACATGCGGCGCACCGGCGCCGGTGCCGGGGACCGGCTTGGTGACGATCTCGACGAGCGGGATGCCGGCCCGGTTGTAGTCGACGAGCGACTCGGTCGCGCCGTGGATGCGTCCGGTCGCGCCGCCGACGTGCAGGGTCTTGCCGGTGTCCTCCTCCAGGTGCACCCGCTCGATCCCGATACGCACGAGCTCGCCCTCCACCTCGACGTCGAGGTAACCGTCGACGCACAGCGGCTCGTCGTACTGGCTGATCTGGAAGTTCTTCGGCATGTCCGGGTAGAAGTAGTTCTTCCGCGCGAACCGGCCCCACGGCGCGATCGAGCAGTTGAGCGCCAGGCCGATGCGGATCGTCGCCTCGATCGCGGCCCGGTTGGCGACGGGCAGCGCGCCGGGCAGGCCGAGGCAGACCGGGCAGACCTGCGTGTTGGGCTCGGCGCCGAACGTGGTCGGGCAGCCGCAGAACATCTTGGTGTTGGTGCCCAGTTCGACGTGGGTCTCCAGGCCGATGACCGGCTCGAACCGGGCCACCGCCTCGTCGTACGACAACTGCGTCACGGTGCTCATTGTGTCTGCCTGCTTTCAGCCTTGGTGTATCCACGCACGGCATTGGGTATCAGTTGGCCACCACCCGAGAGGAGCGATGTCATGCCGGTGCAGTTTCGGAAGAGCAAGAAGTTCGGCCCCTTCATTTTCCACTTCACGCAGGACGGGTTCTCCTCGTGGAGTTTCAAGCTGGGCCCCTGGTCGTGGAACTCGCGCACCAAGAAGAACCGCGTCGACCTGCCCGGTCCCTTCTCCTGGCGCCAGGGCAGCCGGGGCTGACGGCAGCCCCGGGGGCTTCGGGCGAAGCCCCCGGGGCTCGCACGTCTACAGCACCGGAGGCGTCAGCGGCGGCAGTGCCGATTCCAGCGCCGCCGCCACGCGGTACATCCGGTCGTCGGCCATCGTCGGCGCCATGATCTGCAGCCCGACCGGCAGCCCTTCGGACAGCCCGCTCGGCACCGAGATGGCCGGCCCGCCATAAAGATTCGACGGAATCGTGTAAAGATCCGCGAGATACATCTGGTACGGATCCGAGGTCCGCGATCCGAGCGGGAAAGCGACGAATGGCGTGGTCGGCGCGACCAGCACGTCCGCGACACCGAACGCCGCCTGGAAGTCGCGCGTGATCAGGGTGCGGACCTTCTGGGCCTGGCCGTAGTAGGCGTCGTAGTAGCCGGCGGACAGCGCGTAGGTGCCGAGGATGATGCGCCGCTTGACCTCCGGGCCGAAGCCCGCGTCGCGGGTCAGCGACATGACCTCTTCCAGCGAGTGCTCGCCGTTGTCGCCGGTGCGCAGCCCATACCGGACGCCGTCGAACCTGGCGAGGTTGGAGGAGCACTCGCTCGGCGCGATCAGGTAGTACGCCGGCAGCGCGAACTTGAAGCTCGGGCACGACACCTCGACGACCTCGGCGCCCAGCTTGACCAGCGCCTCGATCGACTCGCGGTAGGCGGCGGCGACGCCGGGCTCGGCGCCCTCACCCGCGAACTCCTTCACCAGCCCCAGCCGCACGCCGCTCAGGTCACCGGTCGCGCCCAGCCGGGCGGCGCCGACCACGTCGGGCACCGGCTGCGGGATCGAGGTCGAGTCCATGGGGTCGTGACCCCCGATGACCGCGTGCAGGAGCGCGGCGTCCTCGACGGTCCGGGCGCACGGGCCGGGTGTGTCGAGAGAAGAGCTGAAGGCGATGAGACCGTACCGCGAGGTGCCGCCATACGTCGGCTTCGCGCCCACGGTCCCGGTCACCGCGGCGGGCTGGCGGATCGAGCCGCCCGTGTCGGTGCCGATCGCGAGCGGCGCCTCGTAGGCCGCGACCGCCGCGGCCGAACCACCGCCGGAGCCGCCGGGGATGCGCGAGGTGTCCCAGGGGTTGTACGTCGGGCCGTAGGCCGAGTACTCCGTCGACGAGCCCATCGCGAACTCGTCCATGTTGGTCTTGCCGAGCATGACCAGGCCGGCCTCGCGGAGGCGGGTGGTGATCGTCGCGTCATACGGCGGGCGCCAGCCCTCGAGAATCTTCGAGCCGGCGGTCGTCGGCACGCCCTTGGTGGTGATCACGTCCTTGACGGCGATCGGCACACCGGCGAGCGGCCCGACCTCCTCACCCTTGGCGCGCTTGGCGTCGACGGCCTTGGCGGCCTCCAGGGCGCCGTCGCGGTCGACGTAGAGGAACGCGTTGACCTTGGCCTCGACGGCCGCCACGCGGTCCAGGTGCGCGGTGGCGACCTCGACGGCCGACACCTCCTTCGCGGCCAGGCGGCGGCCCAGCTCGGCGGCGGAGAGCTTGGTGACGTCAGTCATCGGATCAGGCCTCCTCGTCCAGGATCCGCGGGACGCGGAAGCGGTTGTCCTCGGCGTCGGGCGCACCGGCCAGCGCGTCCTCGCGGGGCAGGCACGGGACCACGACGTCGTCGCGGAAGACGTTGGTCAGCGGCACCGAGTGGGAGGTCGGCGGCACGTCGGCCGCGGCGACCTCGCCTACCTGCGCGACGGCCTGCAGGATCACGTCGAGCTGCCCGGCGAAGGTGCCGAGCTCTTCATCGGTGACGGCAAGCCGCGCGAGGCGCGCGAGATGCGCCACCTCCTCGCGGGAAATCGTGGCCATCGGCGCGGTACTCCTTCAATCGTCGGCTTGACGCAGCGTGACATGCGGTCGTCAACCCGACGAGTCTATTTCGTCCGCGTCACGCGCTGTGCGCGACGGTGGACCGGTTCCGCCTGGCGAGCCATTCGATCAGCTGGGCGGGTGGCATGGGCCGGGCGAAGTACCAGCCCTGTGCCAGGTCACAGCCCGCCTCCACCAGCAGCCGCCAGGTGCGCTCGTTCTCGACGCCCTCGGCGACGACCCGCAGGCCCAGCGCCCTGGCCAGGTCGATCATCGACCGCACGATGGCCGCGTCGTCGGGGTCGGTGGCGAGGCCCAGCACAAACGAGCGGTCGATCTTCACCTCGGCCAGCGGCAGCCGGCGCAGGTGCAGCATCGAGGAGTAGCCCGTACCGAAGTCGTCGAGCGCGATCGCGACGCCGAGACGCTCCAGGCGGGCCAGCGTGGCCAGCACCCGGCGGGGGTCGGCCATCAGCGCACTCTCGGTGATCTCCAGCTCGAGCCGCGACGAATCCACCGCCGTCTCGCGCAGGCGCGCCGCGATCCGGTCGGCGATCTCGCCGGTGTGCAGGTCGCGGACGCTGACGTTGACCGCGACCCGCACGCCGTCGGCGGCCGGGCCCCAGGCGGCGAGCTGGTTGATGACCTCGTCGACGATGCGCAGTGTCAGCAGTCGCATGACGGAGCTGTGCTCGGCGACCTTGATCAGTTCCTCCGGGTCGACCGGCCCGCGGACGGGGTGCCGCCAGCGCAGCAGGGCCTCCAGCCCGACAACGGCGCCGGTGGCCAGTTCGACCTGCGGCTGGTAGTACAACTCGATCCCGGTTCCCTCCGGGGACTCGAGCGCACGGCGGAGGTCGGCGAGGAGGCTGAGCCGCTCCGGGGTGTTGTGGTCCGATTCGGGGGCGTAGACGGCGAGGTTGTCGCCGCGGGCCTTGGCGTCGTACATCGCGACGTCGGCGTGCTGCAGCAGTTCCTCGAAGTCGCCGCCGTGCTCGGGGTAGACGGCCACACCCACCGACCCGCCGACGTCGATCGGGAGCCCGTCCAGGAGCACCGGCTCGGCGAGCGCGGCGAGCATCCCGGCGGCATGTTCGCGCGCCTGCAAGGTGTCCCGCAGATGTGGTACGACCACCGCGAACTCGTCGCCGCCGAGCCGCCCGACGAGACCGGCCCCCGCCGCGCCGGTGAGCCGCCCGGCGACCTCCTCCAGCAGCCGGTCCCCGACCCGGTGCCCGAGGGCCTCGTTGACCTGCTTGAAGCCGTCGAGGTCGAGCAGCAGAAGGGCGAGGCGTCGATCGTCCGCCCCGCCCTCGGCACGCTCGGCGTGCTCCGGCACCCAGTTGGCGACGGCACGCTCCAGCGCCTTACGGTTGCCGAGGCCGGTGAGCGGGTCGAGCCGGGCCGCCCGCGCCCGTTGCAGCGACAGCTTGGTCATCCGACGCACGGCGAACAGCGGCACCAAGGCCAGCGGGACGAGCAGCACGTCGACATATGCCGTGGCGACCAGGCCGGGCGCGGACAGCAGCAGCGCCCCGGTCGGCAGCGCATCGTTGCCGAGCGCCGTCTTGAACACCGCGGGCCACCGCCCGCCGAAGCGCAGCCAGACGGCGGTCGACACGAGCAGGTTGTTGACGAGGAACCAGCACCCGCCGACGACGACGATCCACAGTACGGGCATGCCGCCGTCGAGGATCGTGTGCACGTCGGCACGCTGGTCGGGCAGGACCACGTCGAAGAGGGCGGCCGCGGCGGCGAAGGAGAGCACGTACTGCCCGGCGTTGAACGCGGCCCGCCAGGCGGCATGCTTGAGCCATACCGCGGCGACGGCGACCGCTCCCAGCTGGACGAGCACCGCGGGCGCGAACCCGAACGCCAGCATGACGGCGAAGGTGAAGCAGACCGACGGGAACGCGGGCATCACGTCGTCGGGCCCGGCCTGCACGAACCAGGGTGTGTCGGCGAGGATCGCGAAGGCGGCGAAGCACCAGAAGGCGGCGGGCAGACTGGACGGGAACCCGCCGGGCAGACTGACGAGCAGGACGCCGACGGCGGCCACCGTGATGGTGGCAACGTAGGCGACGAACCGGGAAGCGTTGCGGGGAGGCGCCGAATTGCGCAGCGCGCTCTGCTTCATCGGTTCCCCCAGTTTCGGCATCATCGACTCACTGGTGTTTGGTGTCGTTTCGTCGGTACCCGTCGGCGCCCTGCGAGCCTGCACCCTCAGCGGCCCCGGAATCGGGAAGGATGCAGAATCGATGCAGAAGTCGCCCGGTATTCAACCGACCGGGCGATGCCACTATGGACAGATCAGCTTGAATGTCGTTGTGGCGTAACGACTCGAAAACCCACCGTGCACAAACACCGAGTAATGCAACAACCACCCTTCGCCGCGGACGCCACCTTCACGATCACGAAGAGTTGCGGTACCCCTGGGTGCCTGTTGCGCAATTCGCTGAGACAGCGTCGGCGACCCAACTACGCGCCGATCTTGGAGTTGTGGCGCCATGAACCTCCGAATTTGTCCGGATTTGTCAAGGACCACAACTCCAAGATCGGCGCGGTTGTCGGGGTTGACGCGCGAGGGATCCGAATTGCGCAACAGGCTCCCTGGGTGCCGCAACTCTTCATGATCATGAAGTCGGTGTCCGCGGCGCGCGAATTTCATGATCCGGAAGACTTGACGCCGAATAGCGGCGCAAAGTCTTCCGGATCATGAAATTCAAGGAACGGACTCCCTCCAAGCCGGCGCCCCACAGACGGCTTGGGGTGAGTGAGCCGCTCAAGCCATGAGGCAGACCTGCCGACTGATGCTCGACAAGCCCGCGACGGGCAACGAATCGCAAACCGAGCGACGAACAGCACCGTGCCGCTGGACCGGACCCGAGCCGCGCCGAGTCAGGGCCTTGCCAACTCTCACCGGAAGCGAGGCTGCGCCAACGACACGGCGGCCGTAGCCAGCCGAGCTAAGCCCAACCACGAGCCCAAGCCGGCCCAAAGCCGAACCGCAAGCCCACCCGAGCCGGCCCGAGCCGAGCCGGACCGAAGCCGAACCGGGCCGGGCCGGGCCGAGCCGGGCCGAGCCGAGCCGGGCCGGGCCGAGCCGGGCCGAGCCGGGCCGAGCCGGGCCGAGCCGGGCCGAGCCGAGCCGGGCCGAGCCGAGCCGGACCGAAGCCGAACCGGGCCGGGCCGGGCCGAGCCGGGCCGAGCCGAGCCGGGCCGGGCCGAGCCGGGCCGAGCCGGGCCGAGCCGAGCCGGGCCGAGCAGAGCAGAGCAGAGCAGAGCAGAGCAGAGCCGAGCAGAGCAGAGCCGAGCAGAGCCGCAGGCCACCCGAGCAGAGCCGGACCGAAACCGAACCGCGACCCTGACCAGGCGGAACCGCGAACCGACCTAACCCGGGGCCGCGAACCCAGCCGAGCCTGAGCCCGACCACAAGCCCAGCCAGACCGAAGCCGAACCAGGCCGAAACGGAACCGCGACCCTGACCAGGCCGAACCGCGAACCGACCTAACCCGGGGCCGCGAACCCAGCCGAGCCTGAGCCCGACCACAAGCCCAGCCAGACCGAAGCCGAACCAGGCCGAAACGGAACCGCGACCCTGACCAGGCCGAACCGCGAACCCACCTAACCCGGGGCCGCGAACCCAGCCGAGCCTGAGCCCGACCACAAGCCCAGCCAGACCGAAGCCGAACCCAGCCGAGCCGGAGCCGCGCCCGGACCGGAGTCGAGCCGGAGCCGAGCCGGAGCTGGGGAGTCGGAGCCGCGCGGGGTCGACGGTGGGCAAGGCTTGGCCTCGAAACAAAGCATCGCCCGGAGTCCAGGCGGCGACCGCGAACCAGCCTTCGGTCAGGGCGAGCCTCCGGTCAGGACGAGCCTCCGGTCAGGACGAGCCTTCGGTCAGGGCGAGCCTTCGGTCAGGACGAGCCTGGCCGAAGGTGCCAGGACCAGACCGACCCGAACGCCGCCGGCAACTGCGGTCAGGCGGGGGGCTCGGTGGGCTGGGCCGCTGCGCGGGCGGCTTCCGGGCCGGCGGAGAGCAGGACGTCGAAGCCGGACTCGTCGAGGATGGGGACCTTCAGCGAGGCGGCCTTGTCGGCCTTGGAGCCTGGGGACTCGCCGACCACGACGAAGTGGGTCTTCTTGGAGACCGAGCCGGAGACCTTGCCGCCGCGGGAGGTCACCGCTTCTGCGGCCTGGTCGCGGGAATACTTGTCCAGGGAGCCGGTCACGACGACCGTGATGCCCTCCAGGGGACGCGGGCCGGTGTCCTCGCGCTCCTCGACCATGCGGACGCCCGCGGCGGCCCAGCGGTCGACCCACTCGCGGTGCCAGTCGACCTCGAACCAGTCGTGGACGGCCTTGGCGATCGTCGGGCCCACGCCCTCGACGGCGACGAGCTCCTCGGTCGTGGCGTTGGCGATCGCCTCCATCGAGCCGAGGGAGTTGGCCATGGCCTGGGCCGCCGTCGGTCCGACGTGGCGGATCGACAGCGCCACCAGGACGCGCCACAGCGCGCGCTCCTTGACCTCCTCGAGGTTGGCGAGGAGTTGCTGCGCGTTGCTGCCCAGGGAGCCGTCCTGGTTGACGAAAAACGGCGCCTGGCGGAGTTTGTCGGCGGTGACGTCGAAGAGCTCGCTCTCGTTGATGATCACCGACTCGAGCAGGGCCGCGGCCGCCTTCTCGCCCAGCGCCTCGATGTCGAGGACGTTGCGCGAAGCCAGCCCGAACAGGCGCTCGCGGAGCTGGGCCGGGCAGAACTGGGCGTTGGGGCAGCGGATGTCGACGTCGCTCTCCTTCTCGGGGGCGAGCGGCGTGTTGCACGACGGGCAGTGGATCGGCATGACAAACGCGTGCTCGGTGCCGTCGCGGCGGTCGGCGACGGGGCCGAGGATCTCGGGGATGACCTCACCCGCGCGCCGGACGACAACGGTGTCGCCGATGAGGACGCCCTTGCGCACGACCTCCTGCGCGTTGTGCAGGGTGGCGCGCTCCACGGTGACGCCGCCGACATACACCGCCTGCATGACCGCAAACGGCGTGACCCGGCCGGTGCGGCCGACGTTGACCTGCACGTCGAGCAGCTTGGTCATCGCCTCCTCGGGCGGGTATTTGAACGCGATCGCCCACCGCGGCGCCTTGCTGGTCGAGCCGAGCCGGCGCTGGATCGACATCTGGTCGACCTTCACGACCACACCGTCGATCTCGTGCTCGATCTTGTGCCGCTTCTCGCCGTATTCCGCGATATACGACCGGACGCCCTTGATGTCGTCGAAGACCTTCCAGCGCTCGGAGGTCGGCAGGCCCCAGCCGTGCATCAACTCATAGGCCTCCGACTGGCTGACCGGGTTGAACCCCTCGCGGGCGCCGAAGCCGTGGACCAGCATGCGCATCGGGCGGGACGCGGTGATGCGCGGGTCCTTCTGGCGCAGGCTGCCGCTCGCCGCGTTGCGCGGGTTGGCGAACGGGCGCTCCCCCGCCGCGACCTGTGCCGCGTTGACCTCCTCGAAGCCGGCCAGCGTGAAGAACACCTCGCCGCGGACCTCGAGCAGGTCGGGCACCCGGTCGCCGGCGAGCTGCTCCGGGATGTCCCGGATGGTGCGCGCGTTGAGCGTGATGTCCTCGCCGGTGCGCCCGTCGCCCCGGGTCGCGGCCTTGACGAGGCGACCCTTCCGGTAGGTGAGGTTGACCGCGAGCCCGTCGATCTTCAGCTCGCAGAGGTATCGCGGCTTCTGCCCGGCGTCACGCTCGATGCGCTCGATCCACGCGTCCAGCGCGATTTCGTTGAGCGCGTTGTCGAGGCTGAGCATCCGCTCGGCGTGGGTGACCGCGGCGAAGTCGGTCGAGAAGGTGCCGCCGACCCGCTGGGTGGGCGAGTCGGGCGTGACCAGCGCCGGATACTCCACCTCGACGGCCTCCAGCTCACGCATGAGCCGGTCGTAGACCGAGTCGTCGACGCTCGGCGACTGGAGGATGTAGTAGCGATACTGATGCTCGTCCAGCTCGCGGGAGAGCTCGGCGTGCCGCTCGCGCGCGTCAAGGGTGGGCTCGGCATCAAGGTCGCTCATGACCCGAATCTACCGCCCCCGTACGACAAAAAATCGAAGCTACGACGCGTCGTCCGTGAGCCGTCGCCCTGCGTCGCGGACAGCCTTCAACACCGCAACGGTGGCCATGCCGCACGGCGGCGTCACGACGACCTGCGCCGCCATGGCGGCGAGCGGAAAGCCCAGTTTGCGCCAGAGATCCCGAACGGACGACGCCAGGTCGGCAGAGGTCCGCCCGGCCACCCCGGCGAACAGGCCCATCCCACCGTCCAGCTGCTCGCCCAGCGCGTCCAGGTCCCGGACCAGCGACAGGTCGAGCGAGACCCCGACCGCCCCGGCCTCGCGCAGCAGGGACAGCGGCACGTCCGGTGCGCAGGAGTGCACCACGACAGGTACCTCCGCCGCGGAGATCACCTGCGAGAGCGCCGAACGCGCCACGCTGACGTCCACGGAGCGCAGCGTGCCGAAGCCGCTCTCCGTCGGGACGCGACCGGCCAGGACGGCCGGCAGCGACGGCTCGTCGAGCTGCAGCAGCACGGAGGCGTGCGGCAGCCGCGCCCGCACCGACGCGACGTGCTCGCGCACGCCATCGGCCAGCGACGCGGCCAGGTCCCGCGTGGCACCGGGGTCGCGCAGGACGGCACCGCCGATCGGCAGGCTCAGCGAGGCGGCCAGGGTCCACGGGCCGGGCACCTGGACCTTGAACGTGCCGGCGAACTCCCCCGCCTGCTCGGTCATCGTGTCCAGGTCGCGCTCGAGGAAGTCGCGGGCCACCCGCAGGTCGTGGCCGGGCCGGGTCGCGAGTCGCCAGCGCGCCGCGTACAACTCGATCGGCAGCTCGACCAGGAAGGTGCCGCCCCGCCCGATCATGTCGGCGCCCGGGCCGCGGTCGGGCAACTCCGGCAGGTGGGGCAGGTCGGGCAGCTCCCCGAGGACGATCCGCTGCGTCTCGGCGACGTCGGTGCCGGGCATGGAGCCGATGCCGGTGGCGCTGCCGACCGGCCAGGGAAAGGTCACGACGTCTCCGTAATCGTCGCCGAGCCGAGCACGATGTCGCCGTCGGGGGACGGCTGGTAGCAGACGACGGCCTGCCCGGTCGCGATGCCGCGGGCGGGCCGCTCCAGCCGGGCCACCAGCCGGTCGCCGGCCAGCTCGACCGCGGCGGGGATCGTCTCGCCGTGTGCGCGCATCTGCACCTCGCAGCGCACCGACGACGACGGTGTCATCCACACCGGCCGCTCACCGACCACAGTGGACACATCGAGCATCGCGGCCGGCCCGACCGTCACGGTGTTGGTCACCGGCGTGATCGACAGCACGTATCGCGGGGTGCGGTCCGGCGCCGACACCCGCAGGTCGAGCCCGCGCCGCTGGCCGACGGTGTACGCATACGCGCCCTCGTGCCGCCCGATCACGGCGCCGGTGGTCACGTCGACGATGTCGCCGGGTGTCGAGCCGAGCCGGTCGGCCAGGAAGCCCTTGGTGTCGCCGTCGGCGATGAAGCAGATGTCGTGGCTGTCCGGCTTGTCGGCGACGGCCAGCCCCCGCTCCGCCGCCTCGGCGCGCACCTCGGCCTTGGTCGAGGTGCCCAGCGGGAACACCGACCGGTCGAGCTGCGCGCGGGTGAGCACGGCCAGCACATAGGACTGGTCCTTGGCCAGATCGACGCTGCGCCGCAGCAGCCCGTCCGCGCCGAGGCGGGCGTGGTGGCCGGTCACGACGGCGTCGAAGCCCAGGGCCACGGCCCGGTCGAGGACGGCCTCGAACTTGATCTTCTCGTTGCAGCGGAGACAGGGGTTGGGTGTACGACCCGCGGCGTACTCCGCCACGAAGTCGTCCACGACGTCGGCGTGGAACTGCTCCGCCATGTCCCAGACGTAGAACGGGATCCCGATCACATCCGCGGCCCGGCGGGCGTCACGGGAGTCTTCCAGCGTGCAGCAGCCGCGTGCACCGGTGCGGTACGTCTGGGGGTTGCGCGACAGCGCGAGGTGGACGCCGGTCACGTCGTACCCGGCCTCCGCCGCCCGGGCAGCCGCGACCGCCGAGTCGACCCCGCCGGACATCGCCGCTAGCACTCTCACACGACAAGCCTACTCAGGCCCGATCTCGTACGCGTCGCCGTAGACCGTCCAACGCAGCGGGAGGTTCAGGTCGAAGTTGCGGTCGCGGAGGAAAACCCGCTGGGCGTCCTCGATCCGGCTCCGGTCCCGGTGCGCCCGCTCGGTGTTCATCAGGGCGATCCGCGCGTCGAGGAACGCCTCCAGGTACGCCGCCTCGTCACCGCCCTTCGCGGGCGGCGGGGCCACCTGGGCCGCGGCACGGCGCAGTTGCGCCAGCCCGGTCGCGCCGTGCATCACGATCGCGTCGAAGTACGCGAACTGGCCCAGGACCTTGAGGCCGTCCTGCTTCCCCTGACTGAGGGCCGGGTTGAAGTACATCCGGTCGCGCTCGGCGTCCTGGGCGCGCCGGAACGCCGGATCGGCGGCGGCCGCCTGCCAGGCGGGAACGAACCCCGGGTCGAGGCCCTCGTGGGAGTCGGTGCCGTTCACCTTCCGCAGGGCGGGCAGGTAGGCGGCCAGCCGATTGCGGGGCACCGCCGTCGTGTACCGCTCGACGACGGTCCTGAGGTCGCCCGTGCCGGTGCAGAACCCGACGATGCCGGCCGTGTACCCGCGACCGTCGCCGATGTCCTCGATGTAGCCGTACTGCGCGGTCCAGTCCAGCGTGGAGTTCTCGGCGCTGGACAGCAGGCGCATGGCGATGTCCTTCTTCTGCGGGTCCGAGAGATCGCCACGGACCTGCTGGCCGGGGGTCACCGTGACCGAGCGCTTCGAGGGCGACGCCACCGGTGACGGGGCGACTGGCGGGGCGACGGCCTGCCGGTCGGTCCCGGGCGCCTGTGCGTGGGCCGGCGTCGAGTGCGCCGTGGGCTCCCGCACATCGGGCGGCTCCTGATCGCGTGTCGCGAGGCCGGCCATCGCCAGCGAGGCGACGAGGAAGGCCGCGACGCCGAGGCGGCGGCGGACGGTGGTACGGCGCACTCAGGAACCCTCCCCGACGGACTGTGAGACCTTGGCGACACCGCGTGGACCGGGAACCTCCGCCGGGGCGTTGGTCCCAGCCGTGCCGGTGCGGTGCAGCTTGTGCCAGCGCAGCCGGGCCCCGGTGAGTGCGGTGCCGAGCGACTGGATGAGGACGAGGTACATCAGCTGCCGGTACACGAACTGCTGCAGCGGCAGCACCCACAGGGGGCGCAGCTTCTCCCGGTCCAGCCGGAACGCGACGACGGCGGTGAGCACCTGCATCGCGAACATCGCCAGCCACAGGCCGGTCGTGATCATCCAGCCGGAGAACAGCAGGCCGTAGACCAGCATCACGTCGATGAGCGGCGCCAGCAGCGGCAGGGCGATGCCGAAGCAGGCGATGAACGGCAGCCCCACCCGGCCGAACCGCCCCGACGGCCCGCGGTCCACCAGCGACCGCCGGTGTTTCCACATCGCCTGCATCGTCCCGTAGCTCCAGCGGTACCGCTGCAACCACAACTGCCGCAGGGTGCCCGGCGCCTCCGTCCACGCCCGCTCCTCGTAGACCACCCGCCATCCCGAGCGGCACAGCGCCATCGTCGCGTCGGTGTCCTCGGCCAGCGTGTCGTGGCTGATCCCGCCGATGTCCCGCAGCGCCTCACTGCGGAACGCGCCGATCGCGCCCGGGATCGTCGGCATGACCTGCAGGATGTCGTACAGGCGGCGGTCGAGGTTGAAGCCGATCACGTACTCGATGTGCTGCCACCGGGCGACGATGGAGTTGCGGTTGCCGACCTTGACGTTGCCCGCCACGGCGCCGACGGAGGGATCGGCGAACGGCTGCACCAGGTGCCGGACCGCATCGGGCTCGAACACGGTGTCCCCGTCGACCATCACGATCAGGTCGTGCCCGGCCAGGGCGACCCCGACGTTGAGCGCCTTCGGCTTGCCGCCGTTGGGGACGCGCACGACCCGCACGTTCGGCAGGCCGAGCGCCTCGACCAGCTCCGCGGTGTTGTCGGTCGAACCGTCGTCGACGACCACCACCTCGATCCCGCCCGGATGATCACCCCCGGCAAGGGACCGGACAGCGGCCTCGATGCCCTCCTTCTCGTTGTAGGCCGGCACGATCACGGAGACCGGCAACTCCACCGGCGGACCCCACCGCCAGCTCTCGGCCCGGCGCCGCCGCGCGTGCCGGCCGGCGAGCAGGAAGAGGGCGACGGTACGGGCGATCGTCAGCACCCCGACGACCAGGAAGAGGATGCCGATCGTGTCCATCACCCAGTCGGCGACGGCGACCGCGGTGACCAGCGCGGCAGCGCGCCGCTTGTCGACGCCGTCGGCCAGCGCCTCGACGGCGACCCGCCGGCCCGCGAGGGCCTTCTCCAGGCCCTGCGAGACCGTGGTGAAGGTGTAGCCGCGCGCCCGCATCAACGGGATGAACCGGTCGAGCGCGGCGGCGGTCTGGGCGCGGTCGCCGCCGGCATCGTGCATGAGCACGATCGATCCCTCGTCGTTGGCCGGCGTGGCGCCGCGGATGATCGCGTCGACGCCCGGCCGGCTCCAGTCCCGGCTGTGGATGCCGATCTCGTCACCGCTGCGGGCCAGCTCCGTGACGAGGTCCGCGTACCTGGTGACCTGCGTGCCGACGACGAAGAAGGTGGCGTTGACGTTGTGGCGGCGCAGGACGGCCGCGAAGCGCTTCGTGGCGGTCGCTCCGGGCCTCACCTCCGGCTCGCGACCACGGTGGTCTCCACGACGGTCCGCGGCGCGGCGGGCGTCTCCGCCGGCAGCGCGGTCCCCTCGGTCGCCGAGCCGGTCGGCCGCGGCAGCGTCGGTCCGGTCGTGGGCTCCGCGCTCGGCCGGGGCGGCTGCGTCTTCGTCGGCTCGGCCGACGGCGGCGCGCTCGTCACCTCCGCGGACGGCGCGGCCGTGGTCGTCACCGGGCCGCCTCCGGCGGGCGGGCCGGGCAAGGTGGGCGCGGCGCTCGGCCGGGCGCCGACGATCCGCTTCGCGGTGCCGGTGGCGCGATTCTTCTCCTGGGGAGTGTTGCCCGTGGCCGGGCCGGACGGCGCAGTGGTCGGCGCCAGGTCCGGAATGTTGTTCACCAGATCCGGGAACGGCAGCAACCGCTGCGGTTTCAGAGGTCCGCCGGAGAGGCTCGTCGCGACCAGCGCGGCATAGACGAGCGCACCTGCACCTGCCATTCCGAAAAGCACTCGGATCCACCGTCCGCGACGGCCGGTGGAATCGACGAAGACGGGCGTCGACAGGCCGTCAGCAGCGATGACCTCGGTGGCCTCATCAGCGGAAGTGGTTTCGACAGACACCGCGCAAACATAGGGTGAGGTTCTCTTCGGTACGGCGCGAAAAACGTCAGAGAATTGCCCGTAACCAAATTGCCATCCGCCTCACCTGGCGATATTCACCGGCGTCGGTGACGAATTCACCCGAAGGGATTCGGCCCGCCGGACCCCTGACGAGCGCTGCGGCGGCCCGTCCCGGCCTCCACCGTTTCGGTCACCTGGACTTGGCGGTCGCCCTGCGGGCTCGCTCCACCGCTCCCGGCAGGGCCGCGACCAGGGCATCGACATCGTCCATGGCCGAGGTGTGGCCGAGCGTGAACCGCAGCGACGAGCGGGCCCGGGCGTCGTCCGCGCCCATGGCCAGCAGCACGTGCGACGGCTGGGCCACCCCCGCAGAACAGGCCGAGCCGGTCGAGCAGGCGATGTCCTGCGCGTCGAGGAGCAGGAGCAACGCGTCGCCCTCGCAGCCGGGGAACGAGAAGTGCGCGTTGCCGGGGAGCCGGTCGACGGGGTCGCCGTTGAGGATCGCGTCGGGCACGACGGCGCGAACCCGCTCGATCAGCGTGTCGCGCAGCCGCCCGATCCGCTCGGCGGTCTCCCGGGACGTCTTCACCGACAGCTCCACCGCGACGGCGAACGCGACGATGGCCGGCACGTCGAGCGTCCCGGACCGCACGTCCCGCTCCTGGCCGCCGCCGTGGGCCAGCGGCGTGCAGTCGACCTCACGGCCGAGCAGCAGCGCGCCGGCGCCGATCGGGCCGCCCAGTTTGTGGCCGCTGACGGTCAGCGCCGCGGCCCCGGTGGCGGCGAAGTCGACCGGCACCTTGCCGACCGCCTGGACGGCGTCGGTGTGGAACGGCACGCCGGCCGCCGCCGCCAGCGCGGCCAGCTCGCCGACGGGCTGGACGGTGCCGACCTCGTTGTTGGCCCACATGACGGTCGCCACCGCGACGTCGTCGCCGGCCAGCGCCTCGGCGAACGCCTCGGGCCGGACCCGCCCGTCGGCGTCGACCGGCAGCCAGGTCACGGCGGCGCCCTCGTGCTGCTCCAGCCAGGCGACCGCGTCGAGCACGGCGTGGTGCTCGACGGCGCTGGCGACGACCCGGTTGCGGCGCGGGTCGGCGGCGCGGCGCGCCCAGAAGATGCCCTTGACGGCGAGGTTGTCGCTTTCGGTGCCGCCACCGGTGAAAATCACCTCGGACGGGCGGGCGGCGAGCGCGGCGGCGACCTGCTCGCGCGACTCCTCCACCCGGCGACGGGCCTGGCGGCCGGGGGCGTGCAACGACGAGGCGTTGCCGACTTCGCGCGCGGTGGCGACGAAGGCGTCGAGCGCCTCCGGGAGCATCGGCGTGGTGGCGGCGTGGTCGAGGTACGACATTGTGCCCAAGCCTAACGGGCGGCCACTCCTTACCTCCCCACCGGCCGTGCCGTGATCATCACGGTGCCACGGTAGTGCCGGGTGCGGACGTTGGCGGGACCACCGCACGTGATCAGGGTGTTTCGCGGCGCACCGGCCCGCGCGGAGCATCGGTCCAGCAGAATCGCGCTCCTGGCGTGGATCTCCCGGGCCACCACGACGAACTCGCGCGCCGTTGCGTCACTCCTGGTCACGGTTACCCGATCGCCGGGACCCAATTCGCGCAGTGTGAAAAAACGCATCCCTTGCCCTGCCGGACGCTGTCGACCCGGCCGCGACCGCTGACCGGAAAGCTGCCGCAACGGAAAAGAGCGCCCCGAGAGGCGCTCTTTCCCGCGATACCGGACGCTACTTCCGCTTGCGGATCTCCTCCGCGGCCTGCGGGACGACCTTGAACAGGTCGCCCACCACGCCGAAGTCCGCGAGCTCGAAGATCGGCGCCTCCGGGTCCTTGTTCACGGCGACGATCGTCTTCGAGGTCTGCATGCCGGCCCGGTGCTGGATCGCGCCGGAGATGCCGAGCGCGACGTACAGCTGCGGCGAGACCGTCTTGCCGGTCTGGCCGACCTGGAACTGATGCGGGTAGAAGCCGCTGTCGACGGCCGCGCGGGACGCACCCACGGCACCGCCGAGCAGGTCGGCAAGCTCCTCGACCACCTTGAAGTTGTCGGCGCTGCCGACACCGCGACCGCCGGACACGACGACGGACGCCTCGGCGAGCTCGGGGCGGGCGCCCTTCGCCTCGACCTTGCGCTCGACGACCTTGGCCAGCAGGTCCCGCTGCTCCACGACGACCTCGACCGGCTCGACCGAGGCGGTGGCCGGCGCGGGCGCCGGGGTGAGCGAGTTGGGGCGGACCGTCACGATCGGCAGGCCCTTGGTGACCTTCGACTTGACGATCGTGGAGCCGGCGAAGACGACCTGGGTCGCCACGCCGTCGGCGCCGAGCGCCACCACGTCGGTGAGCAGGCCGTTGTCCAGCTTCACGGCGACCCGACCGGCGATCTCCTTGCCCTCCTGCGTGGAGGGCAGGAGGACGGCGGCCGGCGATACCTGCCGGATGAGGTTCGCCAGCACGGTGGCCTTCGGCGCCACCAGGTGACCGTCGATGTCGGCGCTCTCGGCGGCGTACACCTTCGTCGCACCGAACTCGGCGAGCTTGTCCACGAGCGGCGCCGCGGCGCCCTCGCCGCCCAGCACGACCGCGGCGGGCTCGCCGAGATCGCGGGCCAGGGTGAGCATCTCGAGCGTGACCTTCTTGACCCCGCCCTGGGAGGCCTCGACCACGACCAGAACTTCAGCCATCGTTTCCGTCTCCCCTTACACGAACTTCTCGGAGGCGAGGTACTCGACGAGCTTCACGCCGCCGTCGTCACCCGCGTCGATCTTGTTGCCGGCCTGGCGGGGCGGCCGCTTGCTGTGCTCCACGACCGCGCTGGTCGCGCCGTCGAAGCCGACCTCACCGGCGGCGACGCCGAGGTCTGCCAGCGACAGCGTCTGCAGCGGCTTCTTCTTGGCGGCCATGATGCCCTTGAACGAGGGATACCGCGGGTCGTTGATCGTGTCCCAGACGCTCACCAGTGCGGGGGTGGCGGCGGTGACGACCTCGTAGCCCTCGTCGGTCTGCCGCTCGATGGTCAGGTTCGAGCCGTCGACGGTGAGCTTGCGCGCTCCGGTCAGCGCCGCGATGCCCAGCCGCTCGGCGATCATGTGCGGAATGACCTGCACACGGCCGTCGGTCGACTCGGCGCCGCAGATGACGAGGTCGGCGTTCTGCTGGGCGATGGCGGCGGCCAGCACCTTCGACGTGGCGACGGCGCACGAGCCGTGCAGTCCGTCGTCCACCACGTGGACGGCCGAGTCGGGGCCCATGGACAGCGCCTTGCGGATCGACTCCGTCGCGCGGTCCGGGCCGACGGTCAGGACGACGACCTCGCCGCCGTGCGCCTCCTGGAGGCGCAAGGCCTCCTCGATGGCGTACTCGTCCATCTCGTTGATCACATTGTTCGCCGACGCACGGTCGACGGTGTTGTCGTCACTGCGCAGGTTCCGTTCGGCACCGGAGTCCGGCACCTGCTTGACGAGTACGACGATCTTCATCGTTGTCCGAGGTCCTCCTGCTTGACAGTCACCCGCACCTTCGCCGGCGACTTGCGCCCCACGTTACGGCGCAACCTGCGTGGTAACAGGTTCGCCTTCTGAATGTTACTTGTGAGTAGGTTGGCTTTGGCGGTGAAAATCGTCACCCAGCGGGAGCACCCTGGACCCAAAGGGGGGCGAAATGGCACATAATTCCCGAAAAATCCGACTTGATCAACCACGCTCCGCAGTCGGGCCACACCCCGCTGCGGAAAAGGTCACACACCGCAGACGCGAGGCTCCGGACGATCACCTGTGCACCTGCGGGCGTCCGCGCGAGTCGTGCGTCTCCGCCACGGTCCGGTCCGTCTGGACAGCGTGACCGCACCACGCGGCCTTGCGGCTTCCCGACCGGGTGTCCACCGCCTAGCTGTCGGCCATGACGGCCGCCACCTCCGTCTTCGCGGCGCGGCGAGCCGGCAGCAGTGCGGCCACGGCGCCGGCCAGGGCGGCGATCACGACATACAGCAGGAGCTGGCCATACGGGAGGACGGGGCTGCCGTGACCGTACTGCCGGATGAGACCGACCGACGCCGAGACGCCCACGAGCACGCCGAACCCGACACCCACCACCGCGCCGACGACCGCCATGAGCATCGCCTCCAGGACGAGCATCCCGCGCAGCTGGCCACGGGACAGGCCGAGGGCGCGCAGCAGGGCGGACTCGCGGGTGCGCTCCAGGACGGACAGGGCGAGCGTGTTGGCGATGCCGGTCAGGCCGATGACGATCGACATGCCCAGCAGCGCCGAGAACACGCCGAGCTGCTCGTCGAGCGTGCCGGTGATCCGGGCGCGCCACTCGGCCTGGCTGGAGACCTGGGTGAGCGGCGCCTCCGTCAGCGACGCGTCGACCGCCGCGCGGGACGCCTCCGGGCTGACCCCTTCGGCGGCCTTCACCAGCACCTGGTCGGGGTCGCCGGGCCCGAAGATGGTCGCGTAGTCGTTCCAGTCGACGAGGGCCTGGCCCCCGGTCGGCGCGTCGTCGTAGAGCGCCGCCACCCGCAGCGTCTGCGACCTGACCCGGACCTCCGAACCCACCTTCGCCCCGATCGCGTCGGCGAAGAACCGGTTGAGCGCGACCGTGCCCGGCCGCAGCGCCGCGGCCGAACCGGCGGTGATCTCCGGGCGCAGCACGGTGTCGAGCGCGCCGGGCTCCATCGCCCAGATCTCGGCCCGCCGGCCGTCGACGTCGGCGTCCCGGCTGCGCGCGCCCGCGACCGCCGCCAGCTCGCTGTGCGAACGCAGGACCTCGGTGACCGCGATCGGCACCCGCCGGGTCTGCCCGCCCGGCGTGTAGACGCCGCTGATGATGTAGTCGACCGCGAAGTTCTCGTCGAGCTCCTGCTCGGCCTGGGCGCGGGCGGTCGCGAGCAGGACGCTGAACACGCTCATCAGGGCCAGGCCCACCATGAGCGCGCTCGTGGTGGCGGCGACCCGCTTCGGGTTGCGCAGCGCGTTGGTCACCGCGAGGCGGGCCGGCGCGCCGAGAAGCTTCGCCGGCAGCCAACCGGCCCAGGCGGTGAGCCGGGCGACGATGAGCGGCGAGGCGATGACGATGCCGGTGAAAACCGCGATCGCGCCGGCGAACACGATCGGCACGCCGTTGAAGCCGGGGACCCTGGTGCCGGCGAGCATGACGAGGATGCCGCCCGCAGCCAGCACCGCCGCGACCACCGTGCGCAGCGGGCGGCGGCCGGGAGCGGCCGCTTCCAGCGTCGTGGCGCGGAGCGCGGCCAGCGGCGGGATCCGGCTCGCGGTGACCGCCGGGAGCAGCGAGGCGACGACGGTGAAGAGGGTGCCCGCGCAGACCCCGACGACAACGGCGGTGGGCGTGATGATCAGCCGGTCGACCCGCACGCCGCTGCCGACGGTGTTGCGGCCGATGAGCAGGCCCCCGCCGACGACGGTGCTGACGAGCAGGCCGCCGAGCGAGGCGACCACGCCGACGACCACCGCCTCGAGCACCACCGAGCCGAACAGCTGCGGCCGGGAGGCCCCGACGCAGCGCAGGAGCGCCAGCTCGCGGACCCGCTGGGCGACCAGGATGGCAAACGTGTTGTAGATGACGAAGACGGACACCGCGAGCGCGATGAGGCCGAAGCCGAAGATGACGACGAGGAAGCCGTCGACGTACTTCGCGGCGGCGACCGCGTAGTCGGCGCGCACCTCCTCGCCGGTCAGCACCCGCGCCCGGCCGCCGAGGTGCTCCTGGAGCCGGTCGGCGAGCTGGCGCTGGCTCACGCCGGGCTGCGCGGAGACGGCCACCTCGGCGAACCCGCTCGCCTCGGTGAGCGTGCGCATGTCCTCCGGCGTGAGCGCGGCGACGGTCAGGCCCGCGAAGCGCTTGTTGGCGCCGAGGTTCATGACGCCGACCATGGTGAGCGCGACCGGCTTCTGGTCCGGTCCGACGACGGAGACCTGCTGGCCGACCGTGAAGCCGTAGATCTCCGCGGTGGTGTCGTCGACCGCGATCTCGCCGGTGCGCGCGGGGAGGCGCCCCTTCCCGATGTCGTACATCGAGAGATGCCCGTCACCCGGCGTCGACAGCGCCCAGCCGATGCGGCCAAGGTTGGAGATGAGGCGGCCCTTGCCGTCGAGCATCGGCAGCCGCTCCGCCATGCGGCCGTCGACGTGTGCCACGCCGGGCACCGAGCGCACCTCGTCGACGACGTCGGAGTCGAGACGCCGCGAGGTCTCGGCGAAGCTGACCGCATTGGAGGTGCCGACGGAGGCGTCGACGTTCTTGGCGGCCCGGGCCAGGTCGTCGTAGAAGGCCGCCTTGGCCGTGTCGCCGTAGACCAGGGTGCCGGCCAGGAAACCGACACCGATCATGATGGCTGTCGCGGTCAGTAAGAGCCGGAGCTTGTGCGCGCGCAGTCCGGCAAGAGTTGTTCGCAGCATCGCGCGCGACTGTACCGAGGGAGTCTGACAACCTTGTCGTTGTGGGCAATGATCCGACGTTGGTTCGATCCGGATGAGGTCCGATCCGTCGGTACCACTCCGGATTACCGCTTCTCGCTGGCCAACGAGCGCACGTTCCTGGCCTGGCTCCGCACCGCCCTGGCACTCGTCGGCGGTGGCCTGGCGGTCGCCCAGTTCCTCCCGGAACATCGCCTTCGGGTGGTGATCGCGGTGTCGCTGCTCGCCCTCGGCGGCCTCGTCGCCCTGCGCGCGATCGACCACTGGGCCCGCAGCGAACGGGCGATGCGGCTGGGTGAGGCGCTGCCGCCGTCCCGCTTCCCGGCGATCCTCGCGCTGGTCGTCACCATCGGCGCCGGGGCCCTGCTCGTGGCGACCCTGCTGTGAACCCCGACGGCGCCCAGATCGAACGCACCGTCCTGTCCTGGCGGCGCACCCTCGTCTCACTCACCGTGGTGGCCCTGCTGCTGGCCCGCCTGGCCGCGACCCACACGTCACCGCCCGTCACCATCTGGGCACTGGCCGCGATCGCGCTCGTCTGGGCCGGCTCGGTGGCACTGACCCGCCGCCGCACCCGGCGGATCGCCACCCCGATCGGGCGGACCTTGCCGGCGCTGGTCGTCCTCATCCTCCTGTACTGCGTGACGGGCACCCTCTTGCTGGTGTCATAGGCCCGTTCACTGAGTCATGATGGCGCCATGGGACGCGCACTGCCCTTCATCATCGTGCTGGTCACGACGCTCATCGCACTGATCGACTGCCTGTCCTCGGAGCGAGAGGACGTCCGCGGTCTCCCCCGGCCCGTGTGGTTCTTCGTGATCCTGTTGCTGCCGATCGTGGGGCCGATCGCGTGGTTCTTCGCCGGGCGGCCGGTGTCCCTGGAGCAGCACGCCGGGGTGGCGGCCGGCGGCCGCGGTCCGAGGCGGCCGCTGGCACCGGACGACGACCCCGAGTTCCTGCGCGGGATCGACACGACGCAGTCCCGCAACGACGCGGAGTTGCTGCGTCGCTGGGAGGAGGACCTGAAGCGCCGGGAGGACGAAGGCCCGACGCCCTGACACCGGGGCGCGTTCCCAGCCGACGTCGTCGGTGTTCAGCCCCGCTCGGCGGGGACGCACAACAGCAGGGCGCCCGGGACGACCTCGGCCATCAGGCGGCGGGCCGGGGCCACCACGTCGCCGTCCAGTTCGCGCGGCTCCTCGTGGCTGGTGAGCACCTCGACCCGACGGGCCCGGAACGTCTCCAGCCGCGGTGTCCGCCCCCAGCGCAGGACGACGCCCCAGGCGAGCTGCACCCAGTCCGTGATGTCACGTGGCGTCAGCACCGCCACGTCCAGCCACCCGTCGTCCGGGACCGCGTCGGGCAGCAACGGGATGCCGCCCTGCAGGCGCCCCACGTTGGCCACCAAGACGCTGCTCGCCCGGCGGTGCATCCACCGGCCGCCGTCGAGGCGGATCCGCAGCGGCATCCGGCGGCGGTGGAGATTCCGCAGGCCGGAGGCCACGTAGGCGACCCAGCCGAACCGGCGCTTGCGGTCGTCCGGCGTCTCGCCGACCATCGCGGCGTCGAACCCCATGCCGGCCATCACGGTGAACGTGCCCGGATGGCCGGTCACCGTGTCGGCGCCCTCGACGACCCCGACGTCGATCCGGCGGCGGGCGCCGTTGATCGCCACGTCGAGCGCCGCCCGCACGTCCCGGGTGATGCCGAAGTTGGCGGCCAGGAGGTTGCCGGTGCCGGAGGGGATCAGCGCCAGGGCGACGTCGGTGCCCGCGAGCACGGACGCCACGGCCATGACGGTGCCGTCGCCGCCGCACGCGAGCACCACGTCGACACCCTCGTCGAGCGCCTGCACGGCCATGCCGCAGCCGGGGTCGTCGGGAGTCGTCTCCAGCCAGAGCGGCCCGGGCCAGCCGGCCGCCGCGAGCGCGGCGCAGATCTCCCCGCGACGCTCGTCGGGGTCGACGACCTTCGAGGGGTTGATGATGACCGCGGAGCGCGTCACGTACCCACCTTGCGGTACCGGGCCTGGAAAAAGCAGTAGACGCCGAACGCCGCCACCCCGAGGGCGACCGCGAGCAGCAGAAACTTGCCGAACGGCTGGTCGGCGATCGTGTGCAGGGCCGCGTCCAGGCCGCGGGACTTCGCCGGGTCGTTCGTGGCCGCGGCCCGCACCAGCAGGAGGCCGACGATGCCGAATGCGACGCCCTTCGACGGGTAGCCGATCTGCCCGGCCCGGATCGCCGCGCGGCGGGCCCTGTGCGGCAGCTCGCCGCTGAAGGACAGCTTCTTCTCGAACTTGCGCCTCAGGCCGTACCACATCAGCCCGATGCCGAACGCGAGCACGCCGAGGCCGACCAGCGCGACCAGCCACTGCCCGGCCGGCTTGGCCAGGATCCCGGCGGTGACCTGCTGCTGCTGTTCGGCGCTGGACTGCGGTGCGCCGGTGACGACCTTGCCGGCGGACCACGCGAGCACCAGGTAGGCGATCACGCGAGCGCCGGAGAAGACCCGCTCGGCGATCCGCTCCTTGCCGCGGACGTCCCGGTGGCCCCAGGCGGCGAGGACGGCCTGCCAGACCGCGAGGGCGACGAGGCAGGCGATGACGAACCACAACAACAGCTTGCCGAACGGCTGCGCGGCGAGCGTCCGGAACGCGCCGGACTGGTCCGCCTCCTGGCTGCTCTGCCCCAGGGCGATCTGCGCCGCGACCCAGGCGAGAGCCAGATGCAGCAGCCCGTATCCGATGAAGCCCACGCGGGTGAGGCCCTTCAGGAGCCCGCTGTCGGTGGCCCGGTGAGCGGTATTCACGGCGGTCATGTTCTCTGATTCCCCAAGTTGGGCATGCCGGCAAACGTGCGGACGGACGACGGCGCACCGCGCCGGATGGCCGGCGGCCGGGCCTGGTGTGCCGCCCCGGGAAGCTGCGCAAAGCGGGAGCCTTCTAGACGTTTTGTACGGTGTCTCACGCTGTTCACCGTCACGCCTTTTCCGCGTGCTCAGATTGCGCGATGACAGCGTGGCAGCTCGCCTGCATCGACATGGCAGGCACGACGGTGCGGGACGACGGCCTGGTTGAGCAGGCCTTCACGGTGGCCTTCGCGGGTGAGGGCGTCGCACCGGGCACCCCGCAGCACGAGCGGATGCTGGCTGTCGTACGCAAGACCATGGGCCGCAGCCGCATCGAGGTGTTCCGGCTGCTGCTCGACGGCGACGAGCGGCGGGCGCAGGCGGCCAACGAGACGTTCGAAGAGGCGTACGGGCTGCTGGTCGACGAGGGCGCGGTCCTGCCGATCCCCGGCGCGATCGAGGCGATCAAGACGCTGCGCGCCGCGGGTGTCAAGGTGGTGCTGACGACCGGGTTCGCCCGCGCCACGCAGGAAGCGATCATGGACGCGCTCGGCTGGTGGGGCCAGGTCGACCTGGTGCTCTCCCCCGCCGACGCCGGCCGGGGCCGGCCGTTCCCCGACTTCATGCTGGTGTCCGCGCTGAAGCTGGGCGTCGAGGACGTCCGGCGGATGGTGGTCGTCGGCGACACCCCGCTCGACCTGATCGCCGGTCAGCGGGCCGGGGCCGGGCTGCTGGTCGGCGTGCTGACCGGCGCCGGCGACCGGCAGGCCCTGCAGGCGGCGGGAGCCCACGAGGTCATCGGCTCGATCGGCTCCCTGCCGCGCGTGCTGGACCTGGAGTGAGCCAGGCCCTGTCCTAGGCCAGGTTCGACGACCGCGGGTAGGCGTCCTCGGGGTCGGTGAGGACGTTCACCAGGTAGGGCACCCCGGACTCGAACGCCCGGCCCAGGGCACCCGCCAGGTCACCCGGCTTCTCGACCGTCTCGCCGGCGCCGCCCAGGGCCTTCACCACGTCGTCGTAGCGCAGGCCGGGCTGGAGGTCGGCGGCCACGTCGTAGCCGTACATCATCCGCATGGGGTGCTTCTCCAGGCCCCAGATGCCGTTGTTGCCGACCACGATGACCACCGGCAGGTCCTGCCGTGCCAGCGACTCCACGTCCATCAGCGAGAAGCCGGCTGCCCCGTCGCCCATCAGCACGCAGATCTGCCGGTCCGGGTACGTGATCCGGGCGCCCATCGCATACCCCATGCCGGTGCCGAGGCAGCCGTACGGACCCGGGTCGAGCCAGGTGCCCGGCCGGGCCGGCTCGAGGTATTTGCCGGCGTAGGAGACGAAGTCGCCGCCGTCGCCGATCGTCACGGCGTCCTCGGCCAGGACCTTGCGCAGTTCGCCGTACACCCGGCTGGGCTTGATCGGGTCGGTGTCGGCCTCCAGGGCCGCGGCTTCCTTGGACTTGGCCTTGTTCTCCGCGGCGCGCAGCGTCTCGATCCAGTCCTCGTGGCCGGCGACGGATCCGCTGTGGCTCGCGAACGCCGACAGGATCAGCCGGAGGTCGCCGGTGGGCGCCGCGGCGGGTGTGACGTGGCCGGCCTTCTGTGACGGGGCGTCGGTGACGTGGATGACCCGGGCGCCGCCGAAGTCGCCGAAGCCGAGCCGGAAGTCGAGCGGTGTGCCGATCACGGCGATCACGTCGGCACCGCCGAACGCGGCCTTCCGGGCGCGGGCGAAGGCGAGCGGGTGGTCCGGTGGCAGGGAGCCGCGGCCCATCCCGTTGGCGAAGACCGGGATCCGCAGCGCTTCGGCGGCCTCCCGCAGGGCGGCGGTCGCGTCACCGGCCCAGACGTCAGATCCGGCGATGATCACCGGCCGCTCGGCCGCGCCGAGCATGCTGGCGGCCTTCCGCACCTCGTCGGGATCCGGTTCCAGGGTTGGTACGGGCTGTGCCTGCGTCGCCTCGACGCCGTCCGCGGTCGAGAACACCACCTCGAGCGGCAGGTCGACGAAGACCGGTCCGCGGTGCGGGGTGAGGGCGGTCAGCGCCGCCGCCTGCAGCCGGGCGTAGACCTCGTCGGTCGCGAAGATCGTCTCCGCGTGTTTGGTGACCGCCTGGACGATCGGCAGGTGGTCCATCTCCTGGAGACTGCCGGAGCCCCAGCGGAACTGCGGCGCGCGACCGCCGAGCACGACGACCGGCGCGCCGTTGAACATCGCGCTGGTCAGCCCGGAGACGCCGTTGGTGACCCCGGGCCCGGCGGTGAGGACCGCGAGCCCTGGGCGGCGCTGCAGCTTGGCGACGGCCTCGGCGGCGAACACCGCCGACTGCTCGTGGCGCACGTCGACGATGCGGACGCCGGCCTTCTTCGCCGCGTCGTACAGCGGGAAGACGTGTCCGCCGGAGAGGGTGAACATCTCGTCGACCCCGACGCTCCGCAATGCGGCCAGTGCCAGGTCTCCGCCGTGCCCGTCGATCTGCGTCATACGCGAATGTTACTCACAAGTTCAGGGGCTCGTGTTGTCGCCCAACCAGCCCTGCACCGGTGGCGGCCAGTGATCGGTCGTCAGGTAGTACGAGACGTATCCCGCGGTGACCGGCGTGAGCACGAGCAGCAGGAGCGTGAACAAGGTGAGCACGGCGCGGGCGAAGGGACCCCGCCGGTGCTCGTCCTCAACCGGCCGCGGGCGGCTCGGGGTGGCCTGCTGGGTGGGCCTGGACCGTGGCGGCAGCGGCGGCGGAACCTCACCGGGGCGGACCGGTTTGCCGTATTCGTCGTAGCGGGTCGCGGGCTCCACCTTCGGCGCGGGACCGGCCCCGCCGGACACGAAGACCCGCCCGGCCCTGGCCGGCCGCTGCGGCGGCGCGGAGACCGGCCGGTTGCTCCCCGGCGGCGGCCCCGGCACCTGCCCGGCCGTGTAGGTCCCGGACCTGGCGTTGCCGCCCGACCCGCGCGTGTTCCCCGGCGGCGCGGAGACCGGCCCCGCATCGGCGGGCGGCCCTCCGACCGGCGGCCCGGAGGTCGGATACCCAGCGGGCGGCCCGGAGGTCGGGTAACCGGCCGGCGCACCTCCAGCGGGCGGGCCCGAGGTTGGATAACCGGCCGGCGCACCTCCGGCCGGCGCACCTCCGGCCGGCGCACCTCCGGCCGACGTGCCCGAGGTCGGGTAACCGGCGGGCGGGGCCGAAGTCGGATAGCCGGGCGGCGGCGCCGAGGTGGGGCTCGTGACGGGCGGACCGGAGGCCGGATACGTGGGCGCGGGCCCGGCGCTGAACCCACCCGCCGGGGCCGGACCGGGCGGCCCGGAGGCCGGGATGCCGGACATCGGGGCCGCGGAAACCGGCGCGTCGGCGCTGATCGAGCCCAGATCGGGCCACAGCAGCCCGTCGACCGCGCCCACCGCGCCCACGCCCGCCGACTGGCCGGGCACCGGCCCGCCGGGCCCGCCGGGGGCACCGGGGGCACCGGGCGCGCCGGAACCACCGGCCCCGCCGAGATCACCGGAACCACCGGCTGCACCGGAACCACCGGCTGCACCGGAACCACCGGGCGCGCCGGAACCACCGGCCCCGCCGGAACCACCGGCCCCGCCGAGATCACCGGCCCCGCCGGGAGCACTGGTTCCCCCGGGACCACCGACCCCGCCCGGACCACCGACCCCGCTGAAACCACCGACCCCGCTGAAACCACCGACCGCGCCCGGGCCGGCGACGCCCGCCGGGCCGAACGCACCCGCCGGGCCGAACGCACCAGCCGGTGGGCCGGACGCCGGGGCGGGCTGCTGCCAGTCGAAGCCCGGCACCTGAGGGAACACGCCGGTCGCCGGGCCCGGGGCGGGCGCCGCGCCGGCGGGGATCGCTGTCGAGCCGGTGAGCATGCTGCCCTCGGCGACCACGAGCTCGGGCTGCTCGATCGCCACCGGGGCGGCGCCGAGGGCGCGGTGGAGCAGGGTCGCCACGAGGGGCATACGGCTCGAGCCGCCCACGAGGAAGACGCCGGCGATGCTGCCCTCGCTCAGCTGGGCCCAGCGCATCACGCCCTGGGTGACGCGGACCGTCTGCTCCAGCAGCGGCTGGGCCAGGCGCTCCAGCTCCTCACGGGTCAGGTGGACGTCCACGTTGAGCAGCGGGATGGTCAGGTCGGCGGACGGCTGGCGGGACAGCCGCTCCTTCGCGACCCGGGCATCGTCCCAGAGCATGCGGCGGTGCCGGCGGTCCTCGACCGTCGCCGGGCTCATCAGCCGCTGCCAGGCCGCCGGGTCCTGCGGCTGGCAGATCGACCCGATGTGGGCAACGATCGCGTTGTCGACGTCGATGCCGCCGATGTCGTCACGGCCGTCGACGGCGAGCACCTCAAAACCGCCGGCGGTGCGCGCCACCACCGACGCGTCGAACGTGCCAGCGCCGAAGTCGTGCACCACGACCACCGAGCCGACCGGCACCTCATGGCCGAGGACCTGGGTGAAATACGCCGCGGCGGCTACCGGCTCGGGCACCAGCCGCACCCGGCCGAGCCCGGCGGCGGCAGCGGCGTCGGCGACCGACAGCCGGCGGGTCGCGCCCCACGACGCCGGGAACGTCACGGTCACGTCGGGGGCCTCACCCCCGACGGTGCGCGTCCACTCGTCCCGCACGCGGCGCAGCACCACGGCGATGAGGTCGTTGACCGTCACCTCGCGGTCGCCGAGCAGCACGGTGCCCTCGTCGATGCGGCGCTTCGGGTTGGGCTCGAAGCGGGCCGGCTCCAGGCGCGCGCTGTGCACCGCGTCCCGGCCGACGACGATCTGACCGGCGGGCTCGGCGTAGACGGCCGACGGCAGCAGCGGTGAGCCCTCGAAGAGCAGGGGACGCGAACGCCCGTCCGGCCACCGCACCACCGCGACGGTGTTAGAGGTGCCGAAGTCGACACCGAGCCGGATCCCAGGCGTAGGCATGCCTGGAAGTCTAGGCGGCGCGCACTAACGCTCCGCGCCCTCGGAGGTGTCCGGTTCCGGAGCACGCGGGGGCTTGCGCACCCAGGCCCGAGCGGTCGGCAGCAGCAGGAGAACCGTCGAGGCCAGGAACACGACGCCGAGCGCTTCCGCCGACCGGTGGCCCAGCCCGGTGACCACCGCGCCCACGCCGAGCGTGCCGCAGAGCAGCAACGGGTACCACAGGTGCCCGTTCATCCCCTGCCGGAGCCGGCGGGCGGCATGGATCAGCAGCGACGCCAGGATCGCGCCCGCGATCGCCAGCTGCAGGGCATCACCCTGCAACTGGCGCCACTCGGCCTCGTCCCTGTTCTCCGGCTGCACCACCTGCACGAGCAGCGCGAGCGCGACAAAAACGAACAGCAGCACCGCGTACAGCGTCATGAACCGCGCCGGCCAGCGGATGGTCCACGGCGGACGGCGGCGCGGAGGAGGCGGGACGGGCGGCAGCACGTACTGCGGGACGTACACCACCCGCGGCGGCGGATAGACGACATGGATCGGCGGCGGTACCGGCACGAACGGCGGCCCCGGCCGCATCATCGGCACGGCCGCCGGTGACACCGGCCGCCGCTGCGGAGGCGGCGGGCTGTGCGGCACGATCCCCGCGGGCCCGGGACTGACCGGCGGCCCGGGTGACACCGGCGTGCCGGGCGGCACCAGCGGCCCGGACGGCACCGGCGTGCCGGGCGCCGGACCAGCCGGCGGACGCGGCGGCATCACCGGCGCCGGGCTGGCCGGGACGATCTCGGTCGACGGCTTGGCGGACCGCGGGCGCACCGCCGGGCCGACCAGCACGCTGCCCTCGGCGACCACCAGCTCGGGCTGCTCGATCATCACCGGCGCCCGCCCGAACGCCCGGTGCAGCTCGGTCGCCACCAGCGGCATCTGGCTCGCCCCGCCGACGAGGAAGATGCCGGCGATGCTGTCGGAGGTGACCTTCGACAGCCGTACCGTCTCCGCCAGCACCCGCACCGAGCGCTCCACCAGCGGCCGCGCGGCCGCCTCGAACTCGTCGCGGGTGAGCGGGACGTCAACGTCCAGCAGCGGCACCAGGACGGTCACCGCGGAGGTCCGCGACAGCCGCTCCTTCGCCTCCCTGACCTCTTCGCGCAGGAGCCGGGCGGCACGCGCCTCCTCGACCGTCGACGGCGCCGTGAGCCGCTGCCAGCCGTCGGCCGGGCAGGAACGCCCGATCAGGGTGAGCGCGGCCTCGTCGAAGTCCAGGCCGCCGAGGTCGTCGCGGCCACCGACGGCACGCACCTCGAAGCCTTCCGCCGTCCGCGCGACGACGCTGCCGTCGAACGTGCCGGCGCCCAGGTCGTAGACGACGACGGCGGAGCCGACCGGCACCATGTGGCGCAGGACCCGCACGAAGTACGTCGCGGCGGCCACCGGCTCGGGGACGAGGACGGCGCCGGTGAGACCGGCGGCTCGTGCCGCGTCCTTGAGCACCTTCCGCCGGGTGGCGGCCCAGCCGGCGGGGTGGGTCACCGTCACGGCCGTCGGTGCGCCGCCCGCGGTGCGGGTGAACTCGGCGAGGACCCGCCGGAAGACCGCGGTCAGCAGGGCGTGCACGGTGACGTCGCGCTCACCGAGCAGCACGGATCCGTCGTCGATGCGGCGCTTGGGGTTGGGCTCGAACAGCGACGGCTCCCGCCGGGCGCTGTGGAGTGCGTCACGCCCGACCACAAGATCGGCGTCGCCGGGCTCGCAGAAGACGGCGGACGGCAGCAGTGGCGAGCCGTCGAAAAGCAGCGGACGGACCCGCCCGTCCGGCCATCGCGCGACGGCCACGGTGTGCGACGTGCCGAAGTCGACACCCAAGGCCACCATGCGGGCGAGTCTAGAGCTACGGTGCTTGCTCCACAGCGCGCTGGAGGGCGCGGTAGATCTGGCCGAACTTCGGTGCGTCCGTCGTCGAGTAGATCATCGTTTCGCCGTCGCTGGTGCGGACCCAGATCTCGTGGACGCCCTTGCCGTGGTCGTGCGCCCGGTCGAGCAGGTCGAGCAGGGCCTCGACGCTGAACGCGACGATCCCGCCGATCATGACCACGCCGAGGATGCCGCCGGCGATGTACATCGTCTTCTGCTCGCCGCTGAAGTCGATCCGCCGGGCCAGGATGCCCCCGCCGACCAGCAGGCCGAGGACCACCAGCACCCCGAGGCCACGGGTCAGCAGCATGTAGCCGCCGTGGCGCAGCCTGCCGGTCCGCCGGTGCCAGATGTACGTCAGGGTCTCCAGCGGATACCAGACGTCATCGACCCGCACACCGCCGGAGCTGACGTGCACCACGTTGTCGCGGTAGTAGGTGGTGGCCATCGCACTTCACAGGGTACGGCGGAATACGCTGCGGGCAATGACAACGACGTTGAGGAGACACATGGTGGCGGAGAAGGCCGGCGCACTGGTTCAATTGGAGATCGCCGATGGCATCGGCACGATCCGGCTGGACCGGCCGCCGATGAACGCGCTCAACATTCAGGTCCAGGAGGAGCTGCGGGAGGCAGCGCGCGAGGCCACCGACAACGAGTCGGTCCGCGCGGTCATCCTCTACGGGGGACCGAAGGTGTTCGCCGCCGGTGCTGACATCAAGGAGATGGCCGGCATGGGCTACGCGGCGATGGCCGCCCGGGCGGGCGCGCTCAGCAGCGCGTTCGACGCCGTGGCCCGCATCCCGAAGCCGGTCGTCGCCGCGATCAACGGCTATGCGCTCGGCGGCGGCTGCGAGCTGGCGCTGACCGCGGACTGGCGGGTCGTGGCCGAGGACGCGACGCTCGGCCAGCCGGAGATCACACTCGGCATCATCCCCGGCGCGGGCGGCACGCAGCGTCTCGCCCGCCTCGTCGGCCCGGCGCGCGCCAAGGACCTCGTCATGACGGGACGGTTCGTCAAGGCGGACGAGGCGCTCGCGATCGGGCTGGCGGATCGGGTCGTACCAGCTGAGGCCGTCTACGACACCGCCGTGGAGATGGTGCGCCGGTTCGTCGACGGCCCCGCCCTGGCGCTGCGCGCGGCGAAGCTGGCCGTCGACGGCGGTCTGGACCTGGACCTGGCCTCCGGCCTGCGGTGGGAGAGCGAGCTGTTCGCCGCGCTCTTCGCCACGCAGGACAAGGCCGAGGGCATGGCCGCGTTCGTGGAGAAGCGGAAGCCGACCTTCACCGGGAAGTAGCCCGGCCCTCGCAACGCGGGTCGATGGCCGCCGGCCGCCGGGCCGGGGCGATCCAGGACAGTGCGGTCTGCTCGACCGACCAGCCGTGGACGGTGACCCGGCTGGCCGGCGGCCGGTCGCCCGCGTCGCACAGGGTCTTCGACCGCACGTGGTCGTTCAGCACGAACCGGACCGCGCCGCCGGTGTCGATCACGGTGGTCATCCGGTCGTCGACGGTGATGACGGAGCCGACGAGCACACCGTCGTCGACCTCCATCGCGACCGTCGGCAGGATCGGCGCCCGCAGGAAGATCACGCCGATCAGGAACGGGGTGGCGAACGCGGCGCACGCGGCCGGCCAGTGGGTGACGGCCCGGGCCGCCCGGGCGGGCACCGGCCCGGTCAGCAGCGGCGTCGCCGCCGGCGGCAGTGCCAGCAGCAGTACGGTCACCGCCTCGCCCTCCCGGATCGCGTCGACGATCGCCGGGCCGAAGAAGGTGTACTCCAGCAGGGCCGCGACGAACGGCAGCACCACACCCGTCGCGGCGGCGTAGGCGCCGACGTTGGCGACCCGCTGGCGGATCACCAGGCCGAGGATCGACAGGGTGGCCATCACCAGCGTGGGCAGGAACCGCAGCTGCCAGGTGAGCGCGCCGACGACGACGGCGACGACGACCACCCAGTCGGGGATGCGCCCGGCGACACGGGCCAGCCGGGACTGGGCGGCCCGGTGCGGGTCGCTGACGAGCAGCAGCGCGCCGAGGGCCCGGGTGAGCAGGATCGTCGCCGGGAAGACCCAGAGCAGCGCGATCGTCAGCGTGCTCAGCAGGCCGAGCGGGCTGACGTACTGCACCAGGAGCAGCATCGTCTGGAGGTTCTGGCGGCTCAGGTACCACAACCGCAGCACCAGCAGCACCAGCGGGAACGCCGGCAGCAAGGGCAGCAGCCACTGCCGGTCGGTCAACTGCGCTCCCACGGCCAGCGCCGCACGTCCGGCCGGCTGATCGCGGGCTGGTGGTCGATCGCGACCTGCTGGTTGGGGCTCCACCGCTGCTCGCTGCGCAGGTAGCGGTCGTACGCCTCCTCCCAGCGACGGTCCGCCGGGTCGTGCGCGGAGCGGTACAGGATGAGGTTGACCAGCGTCTGCATGGCCTCGTCGTCGCCGCAGTTGATGCCCCACAACTCGTCCTCGACCAGCCCGATGTCGTGGTGGGCGAGCGTCTTGCCCTCGTCCTCGGCGACGAACCCGGCGAGGATCGCGGCGTCGGTGGTCACCGCGTCGAACTCTTTGGCCTTGAGCCCGGCGACGCAGTCGCTGATCTCGTTCTTGCCGGAGAAGGTGACGCCGGCGGCCCTCGCCGCGTTGCTCGACGTGGAGGTCGCGAGCGTGCAGACCTTCTCGCCGCGCAGGTCCTCGAGACTGCTGACGCTCTTGTGCCCGGTCAGCGTGACGACCGACTGCTGGGTGCTCAGGTACGGCCCGGCGAACCGCACGCCCGGCTGCTCGGCCCGCTCCTTGGTCATGCTGAAGCTCGCCACCACGAGATCGACGGTCACGAACCGGCCGTCGGCGCCGCGGGCCTGCATGCGGGCCCGGTCCTCGGTCTCGATCGACAGGAACCGCACCTGGTCGGGGCGGAAGCCGAGATCACCGGCGACGAGGTAGGCGATGTCGATGTCGAACCCCGTGTATTCCCCGGTCGCCGGGTCACGCAGGCTCACGCCGGGTGTGTCGTCCTTCACACCGATGAGCAGGTCGCTCTTGCCGCCGACGGCCTGGCGGCGCAGCTCCGCCTCGGACGGCGGTCCGACGTCGATGACCACGACGACCGCCACGACAACGACGGCGACCAGGACCACGACCCATGCCACCAGCCGGACCAGCCGGGTCCGGTGGACCCGCCTCGGCTCCGGCGGCGCATCGACTTCCGGCTCTGTCAACGATCCTCCGTTTCGGTTCATCGAACCGTACCGAAGGATCGGCGGAGCCGTCAGGCCGCCTGCGCGTGATATCGGCCGTCGATTGTGGACAGTCGCAGCGGCAGGCCGAAGGCCTTCGAGAGATTCTCGGCGGTGACGGTATCTCTGAGCAGGCCCTGGGCGACCACGCCACCGTCCCGCATCAGCAGCGCGTGCGTGAACCCGGGCGGGATCTCCTCGACGTGGTGCGTGACGAGCACGATCGCCGGCGCGTCGGGGTCGGCGGCCAGGGTGCCGAGCCGGCGCACGAGATCCTCACGGGCGCCGAGGTCCAGACCCGCCGCCGGCTCGTCGAGCAGCAGCAGCTCCGGGTCGGTCATCAGCGACCGGGCGATCTGCACCCGCTTGCGCTCGCCCTCCGACAGCGTGCCGTAGAGCCGATCGGCGAGTGCGCCGACGCCGAACTGTTCCAGCAGGCCCCGCGCCCGGGCGACGTCAACGTCGTCATAACGCTCGGTGAACCGGCCGACCACCGCCCACGACGCCGTGAGCACCACGTCGAGGGCCGTCTCGTCCGGCGGCAGGGCCAGCCCGTTGGAGGTGAAGCCGAGCCGGGTCTTGAGCTCGTTGACGTTGATGCGGCCGAGCCGCTCCCCCAGCACCGTGACCGAGCCGCGCGAGGGGTAGAGGCGCGCACCGGCCAGGTTGAGCAGCGTGGTCTTGCCGGCGCCGTTGGGCCCGAGCACCACCCACCGCTCGTCGAGCTCGACCTGCCAGCTCACCGACCGGATGAGGTCGGTGCGGTCGCGGGTGACGGTCGCTCGATCCACGGCGATGACAAGGTCATCTGACACATGCCAATCCAACCACGAACCGAGCTGCGGTCCGAGCCTGCCCCCCACGCGGTCGGCGGAGCCCGTATCGTGCGCGGGGATGACTGCCGCACTGGAAATCGAAGGTCTTGTGAAGACCTACCAGAGCCTGTTCGGCAAGCCGCGGGTCGCGCTCGACCGCCTCGACATGGTCGTGGCGCGGGGCGAGATCCACGGCTTCCTCGGCCCGAACGGCTCCGGCAAGAGCACAGCGCTCAAGACGTTGCTCGGACTGCTGCGCCCCGACGCCGGAAACATGCGCATTCTCGGCCAGCCCGTGCCACGGGCGCTGCCGGCGGTCGCATCGCGGGTCGGCGCGATCGTGGAGGCGCCGGCGTTCTTCGGCAACTTCACGGCGTACAAAACCCTCTCACTGCTGGCGAAGGCCGGCGGCGTGCCGAAGGACCGGATCGGGATCGTCCTCGACCAGGTGGGGCTCACCGACCGCGCGGAGGACGAGGTCAAGTCCTACTCGCTGGGCATGCGACAGCGGCTGGCCGTGGCGTCGGCGCTGCTGAAGGACCCCGAGTTGCTGATCCTCGACGAGCCGAACAACGGCCTCGACCCGGCGGGCATCCGCGAGATGCGCGACCTGCTGCGCGAACAGGCCGACCGGGGCATGACCGTCGTGATCTCCAGCCACATCCTGGCCGAGATCCAGCAGGTCTGCGACTCGGTGACGATCATCTCGCGCGGGCGTACCGTCGCCGCCGGACCGGTGTCCGATGTGCTGGCGGTCGCCGACCGCGGCACGTATCGGGTGCGGGTCGACGACCACCACCGCGCCGCGCAGATCCTCGCCGACGCGGGCGCCGACGTGACCGTCGCGGGCGATCACATCGTCGTGCGCGACCTGGCCGACGCTGCGTGGGTGACGCGGGCGCTCGGCCTCAACGACTTCTGGGTGCGCGAGCTGACGCCGGTGGCGCAGCTGGAGGACGCGTTCCTGAGCCTGACCGGCGGCGGCCCGCGGCGCGGCCAGTTCCGCCCGGTGGACAACTCCGACTGGCCCGCGCAGGAGGACTTCGTAGACAGTCCGACGGGGGACGTCGTGGAACACGGACGGTCGTCATGACCTCGTTGCTCACCGCTGAGTGGACGCGGCTGTTCAGTCGCCGGGTCACGGTCGTCACGCTTGTGCTCATCGGCACGCTGCTGGCGTTCCTCACGTTCGGCTTCACGCTGACCCGCAGCACCCCGACGGCCGGCGAGGTCGCCACCGCCACCGAGCGCGCCGCCAGTGCCGCCGCCATCTACGACCGCAACCTCGAGGTCTGCGAAAAGGTGCAGAGCGGTCTTGAGGAGCCGGAGCCGGGCCAGGAGTTCCCGCGCGGCTGTGACTACGGCCCGCGCCCCACCGCCGACATGTTGCTCGACTACGGCTTCTCGTTCCACCGCCAGTGGCCCGACCTGTACTACGCCGCGGCGATCTTGCTGGCCGTGGCCGGGTTCGTGCTGGGCGCCTCGTTCGTGGGCGTGGAGTGGAGCTCTGGCGGCATGGTCAACCTGCTGCTGTGGGCGCCCCGCCGGGCGTCGGTCCTGGCCGCCAAGCTGATCGCCGTGTGTACCGGGGTGGCGGCCGTCTCGACGGTGTACCTGGCCGTCTGGACCGGCGCGTTCCTGGGCGTGGCCGCCGGCTCGGGCACCGTCAGCCAGATGTCGGGCTCGGACGTGGTGTCGCTGCTCCTGACCGGCGTGCGGGTCGTCCTGCTGGCAGTCGCGGGCGCAGCGCTCGGGTTCGCCATCGCCTCGATCGGCCGGCACACGTCGACGGCCCTCGGCGTCGGCGTCGCCTACCTGCTGATCTACGAGCTCGGGGCGATCATCATCTTCGGGCTGATCGGCACGGACTACTCGGAGAAGTACCGGCTGTCGAGTTACGTGTCGGCCTGGCTGGTGAAGAGCTACACCTTCGAGGTGGACGTCGCCGATTGCCGCGTGCGGGGCTGCGTCCCGGAGGCGAGCTTCTCCGGGAGCTGGCAGCAGGGTGGCCTGATCATCGCTCTGGTGGTGGCGGTAGTGCTGGCGGGCGCGTTTGTCAGCATGCGCCGTCGCGACGCCAACTGATCCGCGTTCGTGCGTGCGACGCGGCCGGCAAACGGCCGCTTCGCACGTCTCGGCCCTTTCCCGTTCGGCGCCCCGCGTCTCGGCGGCAGCACGGCCCGGTGGCTGCGTCCGGACCTTCTCGCGGCTCGGCAGCAGCACGGCCCGGCGGCTGCGTCCGGACCCTCTCGCGGCTCGGCCGCCGCACGGCCCGGCGGTCGTCAGGCCGTCGAGCCGAATACCTCCTCGCGGACCGCGTCCAGGCCGGTCAGGATCGCGCCGTGGAGGACCGGTTCCGACTCGACCTCCGTGGCCACCACCCGCGGCGACACCACCGCGATGGCGGCCACCTCGTGCTGCACCCGCTGGGCCAGGTCGGCGCCACCCGCCTGGCCGACGTCACCGGCCAGCACCACCAGCTCCGGGTCCAGGACCAGGCCGACCGACGCGACGCCCAGCGAGATGCGCCGGGCCAGCTCGTCGAGGAACGGGCTGCCCGCCGTGCCGGCGGCGATCGCGGACCGGATCGCGTCGGCGGCCCCGGTGGCCTTGAAACCGTGTGTCTTGGCGATCGCCTTGACCGCCGCCGCGTCGGTCAGGGTGCGGAACCCGCTCTTCGAACGGCGGGACACGTCGCGGCTCACCTGCGTGCCGGCGACCGGCAGGTATCCGATCTCGCCCGCCGCACCGACGCTGCCGCGGTGCAGGCGTCCGTCCAGGACGACCGCCGTGCCGACGCCGCGGTCCAGCCAGACGAGCACGAAGTCCTTCACTCCGACGGCGGCACCGCTGTGCTGCTCGGCGATCGCGGCCAGGTTCACGTCGTTTTCGAACATGACCGGCCGGCCGAGGTCCTCCTTCAGCGCGGGCAACAGCCCCCGGTGCCAGCGCGGCAGGTCCCAGGCGAAGGTGATCTCGCCGCTCTTCGGGTCGACGAGGCCCGGCGTGCCCAGGACGATCCGGCGGATGCGCTCGATCGGGGCGCCCCCGGCGCTCGCGGCCTCGACGACCGCGGCGTGGACGACCTTGACGGGGTCGTCCACCCCGTCGCCGATCGAGACGTCGGTGCGACCGACGATTTTGCCCGTGATGTCCGCCACTCCGGCGACCACGTGCTGCGGGCCGGCCTCAACACCGACGACGTACGCGGTCTCCGGCACCACGGCGTACATCTGCGCGTTGGGGCCCCGGCCGCCGGCCTGCTCGCCGACGCGCGCCACCAGGCCGCGCTCCTCCAGCCGCTCCACCAGCTGCGATGCGGTGACCTTGGACAGGCCCGTGAGCTCGCCGAGCTGCGCACGGGTCAGCGGTCCACGGCTCAGGAGCAGCTCGAGGGCGGCACGGTCGTTGAGGGCGCGCAGCAACCTGGGGGTGCCGGGCAATCGGGCGGAACTCATCGTGACGAACACCCCTAGTATTTAGGAAACTTTCCTATTAGCGTGCCACAGGCAACCTAATGCGAAAGCGTACGGTCGGGTCACCCACTCGGCCTACGCACAATTGGTCAAAAGCTCTTACGATCGTGGATAGCGCATTAGACGAGTGTGCAGCATTCGTCCGCGCCGAGGGGGGACACCGTGTCGACTGATCCCGGACTCCGCAGGCTGGCCCTGGGCACGCTGCTGAGCGCCTTCCGGGGGGAGCAGGCTCCGCGCTGGGCCGTGGACCTGCTCGCCGAAGGGCTGGCCGGGCATGTCCTGTTCGGGTTCAACATCGTGGAGCGCGGCCAGCTCGCCACGCTGAGCGCGAGCCTGCACGCCGCCCGCGACGGCGTCCTCATCGGCATCGACGAGGAGGGCGGCGACGTCACGCGGCTCGCCCATCACTCCGGCAGCCCGTATCCCGGCAATGCCGCCCTCGGCGTCCTCGGCGACCCCGCCATTACCCGCCGCGTCTACCGCACGATCGGCGCCGAGCTGGACGAGCTGGGGCTCAACCTCAACCTCGCGCCGACCGTCGACGTGAACACCGCCGACGACAATCCGATCATCGGCACCCGCAGCTTCGGCGCCGACCCGCAGGCGGTCGCCGCGCACACCGCCGCCGCCGTCCTCGGCCTCCAGAGCGCCGGGGTCGCGGCCTGCGCCAAGCACTTCCCCGGCCACGGCGCGACGCTCGCCGACTCGCACCTGGAGCTGCCGACGGTCGACATCGACCTGTCGGTCCTGCGCGGCCGGGAGCTGCCGCCCTTCGTCGCCGCGATCGAGGCCGGCACCAAGTCGATCATGACCGCCCACATCCGGGTGCCGTCACTGACCGGCGACGCCCCGGCCACGTTCAGCCGCGCGGTCCTCGTCGACCTGCTGCGCGGCGACCTCGGCTTCGACGGCGTCGTGGTCACCGACGCGCTGGAGATGCTCGGCGCCGCCCGGCACGCCGGCAGCGTCCCGGCCGGCGCCGTCCTGGCCCTGTCGGCGGGCGCCGACCTGCTCTGCATCGGCGCCGACGTGGACGAGGCGCTCACCCTGGCCTGCGTCGACGAGATCGTGGCCGCGGTCCACGACGGCCGCCTGCCGGTGGCACGCCTGGAAGAGGCCGTCGCCCGGGTCACCGCCCTGGCGGAGTGGACCCGCCAGGGCGACCGCACCGACCGCGAGGAGCCCGGTGTCGGCTACCCGGCCGCTCTGGGCGCGGTGCGCATCGAAGGCAAACTGGACGCGGGCACACCCCCGCTGATCGTCCAGCTGGAGTCGGAGTCCTCGATCGCCGCCGGCCGCGTCCCGTGGGGCCTGGGCCCGCACGTCAACAGCGCCGAGCAGGTCCGCGTGGTGGCCGACCAGACCGACGCCGCCCAGCTCCGTGCCCGGGCCGGCACCCGCCCGATCGTCGTCGTGGGCCGCAACGTCCACCGCCTCCCAGGCGCCCGCGCGCTGGTCGAGGGCTTGGCCGAGACCCACACGGTGACCGTGGTGGAGATGGGCTGGCCGTCGTCGTGGCGCCCGACCAAGGCGCAGGCGTTCATCACGACGTGGGGCGCCAGCCACGCCAACGGCCGAGCCGCCGCCCAGACCCTGGGCCTGGCCGCCTGACCACCCTTCATGATCCGGAAGACTTGACGCCGCTATTCGGCGTGAAGTCTTCCGGATCATGAAAACGTCGCCTGGCCGTGCGCCGCACTGTGCAGTCGCGCCGCTTGCAGGGCTGCACCTGCCCGCGCCACCCGCCCGCACGGAGCGCCCGGGCAACCTGACTCGCGGTAGGACAGGGCGTGGTCACGTCGGCCCAGCCGTACCGCAGCGTCCGCTCCCCCACCGCCGCGGACTCGTTGTCGCGTTGCCGGTCCCGGCTGCGACGCTCCTCCGGGTGGTACGCACGGCCGTCGAGCTCGACGACGGTGCCGAACCCGTCGTAGAGGACGTCGCGGTATTCGTGACGGTCGCCGACCCTCCGCTTCGCCTGCCGCCGACCCGGGGGCAGGCGATGGCCCCGCTCGACGTCACGTAGATATCGCCGCTCCAACACGGAGTGCACACCTTCGGCGGTGTCGTCGAGCACCGCTGTGATCAGCCGGCGCCACCGCAGCTGTTTCCGGTGGCTGACGGCATCCAGAATCCGCTCCGGAGTGGTCAGCCGACGACCGCACGCGGTGGTGATCCAGCCGACAGCGGTGTCGGCCCGCGTCGCCAGGTCACACAGGTCGAGCACGGTCTCTTCCACCCGGGTGCGGCGCAACGGCGAGCCGGCCTGGACGGCGATGCGGGCCCGATGGTGAACGACAACACCGGGCATCGGGCGGATGCGGCGTCCGGCGGGAATCGTCACATGGATCGGGTCGGACGGCTTGTCCACCAGCCCGTGGAGCTCGGCTGCGGTCCGGTGGCTCAGCGCCGCACCGCTGCCGGCCCGCAGCAGCACCGCCCAGAGCGTCGAAGCCCTGGTCGGTTCGCCGGTGAACGTGCGGTAGACGCCCCGGAAGACCAACACCCATCGCCCTGCGTCCACGTTCCGGCGGATCACGTCGGCGCGCAGTCCCGCCGCCAGTGCCTGAGCCCGTGTCACCACACCGGCCTGTCGCTTGAGCAGTTCGTCGAGCACCCGCCAAGCGTCACGGCGGCATGGACGGCTACGGAAGGACCAACTTCGGCCTGTGGATAACTCCGCCATGATCCGGAAGACTTCGCGCTGAATAGCGGCGCGAAGTCTTCCGGATCATGGGCGGTCAGGCGGCGGACGTGCGGACCAGTGTGCGGATCTGGCGGAGCAGCACCGAGATGGCGGCCAGGTCGCCCGGGGACTCGCCGAACTCGCCGATCGCGTTGCGGGTGCGGGCGATCGACGTGGCGTTGCTCTGCTCCCACTCGTGGACGCGGGCCTCGGCGTCGTCCGGCGCCGTCGCGTTGAGGACCTCCGCCGTCAGGGCGGCCAGTGCGGCGTACAGGTCGTAGCGCAGCGCCATCCGGGCCAGCGTCTGCCAACGGTCCTCACGCGGCAGGTTGGAGATCCGCGAGAGCAGGTCGTCGACGCGGAACCGCTCCGACAGCACGTAGTAGACCGTGGCGACCTCGCTGACCTCCCGGCCCGTCTGCGACGCGACCTCGACGATGTCGAGGAGGCCGAAGCCGTACGTGATCCGGGTCGTCGTGTCCGCGATCTCGTCCGGCAGGCCCATCTCCCGCAGCGTGGCCGTGTTGGCGTGCAGCGCCTCCCGCTCCTGGCCACGGAACAGCGTCTCCAGCTGCGGCAGCAGGCGCGAGATGCCGGGGCGCAGGCGGGCGATCTCGCCGGGGACGTCGATCGGCAGGCGACGGTTGGAGACCAGCCAGCGGACCGCGCGATCGAGCAGTCGCCGGCCCTCCAGGTAGACCGCCGTCTGCGCCTCCGTCGGGACCTGGTTGTCGAGGGACTCGACGGCGCGGCGCAGCTCGCCCAGGCCGTACACCTCCCGGATCACCACGGATGCCCGGAGGATGTCGGCGGCGCCGGCTCCGGTCTCCTCGGCGGCGCGGTGGAAGAACGACGTGCCCCCGTGGTTGACGGCCTCGTTGACCACCTGCGTGGTGACGATCTCGCGGCGGAGCGGGTGCTCGGCCATCGCCTCCACGAACCGCTCCCGCAGCGGGGTCGGGAAGTAGTCGACGAGCACCTCGTTGGTCCAGTCCTCGTCGGGCAGGTTGGAGTCGAGGATCTCGTGCTCGAGGACGATCTTGACGTAGGACAGCAGGACCGCGAACTCGGGTGAGGTCAGGCCGACCCCTGCCTCGGCGCGCGCGTCGAGGTCCTCGTCGGTCGGCAGGCCCTCCAGCGCGCGGTCGAGCTGGCCGCGCCGCTCCAGGTCGGCGATGAGCCGCTTGTGGACCGGCAGCAGCGAGCGGGACTGCGCGCGGGCGTTGCCGAGCGCCGTCGCCTGGTCGTAGTTGTCCTTCAGGACCAGCTCGCCGACCTCGTCGGTCATCTCGGCGAGCAGCGGGTTGCGGTCCTTCGAGGCGAGCGCACCGTCGAGGACCGCGCGGTCGAGCAGGATCTTGATGTTGACCTCGTGGTCGGAGCAGTCGACGCCGGCGGAGTTGTCGATGAAGTCGGTCGCGATGCGGCCGCCGCCGAGCGCGTATTCGATCCGGCCCCGCTGGGTCAGGCCCAGGTTTCCGCCCTCGCCGACGACCTTGGCGCGCAGCTCGCGGCCGTTGACCCGGATGTAGTCGTTGGCCTTGTCGCCGACGTCGGCGTGCGACTCGCTCGTGGCCTTGACGTACGTCCCGATGCCACCGTTCCAGAACAGGTCCACCGGCGCGGCCAGGATCGCGTGCATCAGCTCGTTGGGCGTGAGCGCGGTGATCAACGCCGGGATCCCCAGCGCCTCCTTCGCCTCGGGCGAGATCGGGATCGACTTCGCCGTCCGCGGGTAGACACCGCCGCCGGCGGAGATCAGCGCCTTGTCGTAGTCGTCCCACGAGGACCGGGGCAGCTTGAACAGCCGCGACCGCTCCTCGAACGCCGTCGCGGCGTCGGGCTGCGGGTCGATGAAGATGTGCCGGTGGTCGAACGCGGCCACGAGCCGGATGTGCCGCGAGAGCAGCATCCCGTTGCCGAACACGTCACCGGACATGTCGCCGACGCCGACCACCGTGAACTCGGTCGTCTGGGTGTCGACGCCGAGGTCGCGGAAGTGCCGCTTCACCGACTCCCAGGCGCCCCTGGCGGTGATGCCCATCCTCTTGTGGTCGTAGCCCGCCGAGCCGCCGGACGCGAACGCGTCGCCGAGCCAGAAGCCGTACTTCATCGAGATCTCGTTGGCGATGTCCGAGAACGTCGCGGTGCCCTTGTCGGCGGCGACCACCAGGTAGGGGTCGTCGGGGTCGTGCCGCACCACCTCGGGCGGCGCGACGACCTTGCCGCCGTCGAGGTTGTCGGTGACGTCGAGCAGGGCCGAGATGAACAGCTGGTAGCACTCGACGGCCTCGTCGCGGTCGCCCGGCTTCTCCTTGAGGACGAACCCGCCCTTGGCACCGGTCGGCACGATGACCGCGTTTTTCACCATCTGCGCCTTGACCAGGCCGAGGATCTCGGTCCGGAAGTCCTCGCGCCGGTCGGACCAGCGCAGACCGCCCCGCGCGACCGAGCCGAACCGCAGGTGCACACCCTCGAACCGCGGCGAGTAGACGAAGATCTCGAACCGCGGTCGCGGCGCCGGCAGGTCGGGGATCGACTGCGAGTCGAACTTGAAGGCCGTGTACGACTTGGGGCGCCCCGCCGAACCACGCTGGAAGAACGACGTGCGCAGCGTGGCCTGGATCAGGTGCAGGAACGAACGCAGGATGCGGTCCTGGTCGAGGCTGGTCACCGTGTCGAGGTCCTCGTTGATCGCCGCGACCATCTCCTTCGACCACTCCGACCGCGCCGTCTCCGACAGCTGCAGTCGCGGGTCGAAGCGTGCCGTGAACAGGTCCACGAGTTTCGCGGCGATCGAGGGGTAGGCCAGGAGCGTCGTCTCCATGTAGTCCTGCGAGAACACCGTGCCGGCCTGGCGCAGGTACTTCGCGTAGGCCCGGAGGATGACGACCTCGCGCCAGGTCAGGCCGGCCCTCAGCACGAGGCTGTTGAAGCTGTCGACCTCGGCCTCACCCCGCCAGGTGGCGGAGAACGCGTTCTCCAGGTGCGGGCGGACCTCGACGATCGCCCTCGAGTCGGACGGCAGTTGCAGCCCGAAGTCGTAGAGATAGATGGTGCCGTCGGAGCGGACGATCTCATACGGCCGCTCGTCGGTGACCCGCACGCCGAGCGAGTGCAGCACCGGGAGGACGGCGGAGAGGATCATCGGCTCGCCGTGGCGGAACACCTTGAACCGGATGTCGCTCTCATCCCGCCGGCGCCGGTAGACGTGCATGACGAGCTGACCCGGCTCGTCGAGCAGCTCCAGCTTGGCGACGTCCTTCACCGCTTCGTTCGGCGTGTGCTCGTCCTTGTACGTCTCGGGGAGCGCGCCCACGTAACGCTGATGGAGCTGTTTGGCCTGGTGCTCGTCGTTGAGCTTGCGCTCCAGCACCATGTGGAAGTCGTCGTCCCACAGGCGGGTGGCCTCGGCCAGGCGCTCGGTGAGACGGTCGACGTTGATGTCGCCGGGCGGGTTGCCGGGCTCGGTACGCACGATGAAGTGCACCCGGGCGAACTTCGACTCACCGACCCGGGTGGTGTAGTCGACGCCGATGCCGTTGAGCTCGGCGAGCAGGATCTGCTGGATGCGCAGCCGGTTGGCAGTGGTGAACCGGTCACGGGGCAGGTAGACCAGGCAGGAGATGAACCGACCGTAACCGTCGCGGCGCAGGAACAGACGCAGCTGGCGACGGCCGGCCAGGCGCAGGACGCCCATGACGGCGTTGAAGAGCTCGTCGGTGGTGATCTGGAAGAGCTCGTCGCGCGGGTAGGTCTCCAGCGTCTCCAGCAGGTCCTTGCCGGAGTGGCTGCGCGGCGACAGCCCCGAGCGCTCGACCACCTCGGCGACCTTGCGCTTGACGACCGGCAGGTCACGGACGCTGGTGCGGTAGGCCGCCGACGAGAACAGGCCGAGGAACCGCTTCTCCCCCACCACGTTGCCCTCGGCGTCGAACTGCTTGAACCCGATGTAGTCCAGGTAGGCCGCGCGGTGCACGGTCGCGCGCGAGTTGGCCTTGGTGATGATGAGGAGGCGCTTCTCCAGTGCCTTGGCGTAGGCCTCGGCGGTCATCGAGCTCAGCACCCGGGGGTGCGTCTGGTCGGCACGCAGGATGCCCAGGCCCGAGCCGAGCACCGCCTGCAGCAGCTCCTCGCCGTCGTCGCCCTTGGTCAGCCGGTATTCCCGGTAGCCGAGGAACGTGAAGTGGTCGTCCACCAGCCAGCGCAGCAGCTCGACGGAGTCGGTGATGTCCTTGTCCGGCACCGGCAGCTGCGCACTGCCGAGCTCGTCGGCCAGCGCGAGCGCCTGGATGCGCATCTTGGGCCAGTCCTCGACCGCCTCGCGCACGTCGTTGAGCACTCGGGCCAGGTCGTTGCGCAGTTCCTCGAGATCGGCCTCGTCGCGGATCCGGTCGACCTCGATGCGGATCCAGCTCTCGACGATGTCACCCGGTGCGGCGTCCTCGGGCTCGAGGCCGACCCGGACCTTTTCCAGCGCGCCCAGCGGTGCCCGCCGGACGACGACCAGCGGATGGACCATCAGATTCAGATCGATGTCGCGCGACGACAGGGCGCTTGTGATCGAGTCGACGAGGAACGGCATGTCGTCGGTGACGATCTCCAGCGACGTGCCGCCGGCGACGCTCATGCCGAGTCGGAGCTTCAGCTCGCCGGGCACCCGCTGCTGAGCCAGCTCCAGATGCGACCGGGTAGCGGCGACCATCTTGGCCACATTGCAGCCGGCGAGCTCCTCGTCGGGCACGAGGCGCCAGTAGTGCGCGACCAACTCGGGGTCGGCGTCCTGGGCTGTCGCCAGGACGACGGCCTCCGCGACCAGATGCTCCGCGTTTGGCACGTGCTGCTCTAACTCGTCGTCCTCGACCGCAGGTTCGGCAGTGGTTTCGCTCACCCGGGTGGCCGTAGGCCGGTTCATCGGTTGTTCTCCCCTCACCCACGACGCTGTGGGTTGTCCATGGACAGCCTAAGACGTACCCCTGACATGTCGACCCGCCGCCTCGTCCGACAACCGTCGGTTACCCGATCGACCACACACCCGTGCACTAATTGTCGTACTTGTTCGATCTTGGGGCGTGCGGATCCTGGCTTTCATGACGCAGAATCGCCCCCATGGCCGTTTCACTCCGTCGCCCCATCGCCCTCTTCGCCGCCCTGGCGTTGCTCGGCATGTTGCCGGCGTGTTCGAGCAAGCCGCCGGACGACGCGTTGAAGACGTTCCTCGGGGCGTGGGAGCAGGGCAACATCGCGGGCCTGAAGTTTGTGGGTCCGGATGGCAAAGCGCTCAGTGGCGACGCGGCCCAGAACCTGCTGACCACAGTCGCCGGCGACCTCGCCGCCCAGCCGCCGAAGCTGGCGCTCAAGGGCGCCCCGGCGGTCAAGGACGACCAGAGCAGCGCGGTCGTCAGCGTGGAGTGGCCGGTGTCGGGCTCCACGTGGGCGTACGACACGACGGTCAACGCCAGGCGGGTCGACAAGCAGTGGACGGTGGTCTTCAGCGCGAAGACGATCCACCCCGACCTTCAGGACACCGACAAACTCGCCGTCCGCAAGACCGCGGGCACCCGCGGGAGCATCCTCGACGGCTCCGGCCAGCCGATCGTGAGCAGCAAGTCCGTGGTCGTCGTCGGCGTGGAGCCGCGTCAGATCACCGACATCAACCTGGTCGTCAAGAACCTCGGCGAGGCGTTCACGGCGGCGAACGTGTCCGTCGACCTGACCAACCTGCCCAACCGGGTGAAGTCCGCCAAGTCCGACGCGTTCGTCGAGATCGTCACGCTCCGTAAGGAGGTGTACGACTCGGTCGCGAACAAGCTCCGCTCGACGCCGGGCGTCGTCACCCGCAACTCGACGCAGTCGCTGGGGCCTTCGGCACAGTTCGCCCGCGCACTCCTCGGCACCTCCGGCGAGGTGACGAAGGAGATCATGGACAAGAACCCGGGCAAGTACAAGATCGGCGACGTCGTCGGCCTGTCGGGGCTGCAGCAGAAGTACGACTCGATCCTCCAGGGCAAGCCCGGCGTCTCCGTGGTCATCCCCAAGCCCACCGGTACACCCGATGTGAAGCTCTTCTCCGCGGATCCCGCCGAGGGCGCCAAGATCAAACTGACGCTCGACGTCAACGTCCAGAACGCGGCCGAGCAGGCCCTGGCGCTCGACACGCGCCGCTCGGCCCTGGTCGCGATCCGGATCAGCGACAACTCGATCGTCGCGGTCGCCAACGGTCCCGGCGCGGCCGGCAACAACTTCGCGCTGACCGGCCAGACACCACCCGGCTCGACGTTCAAGACGATCACCGCGCTGGGCGCGCTGGACAAGGGCCTCACCGGCGAGTCGATCGTGCCGTGCCCGAAGAACCTGACGGTCGACGGCCGCACCTTCCGCAACTCCCACGACATGGAACTCGGCGACGTCCCCCTGCGCACCGACTTCGCGAAGTCGTGCAACACCGCGTTCGCCAGCCTGGCGCCGCAGCTGGGCCCCGACGGCCTGGCGAAGACCGCCCAGACGGTCGGCATCGGCATCCCGTGGGACCTCGGCACGGACGTGTTCACCGGCAAGGTCTCGGCGAACGGCTCGAAGTCCGAGCAGGCGGCCGCCGCCTTCGGCCAGGGCACCACGCTGGCGTCCCCGGTCATCCTGGCCGGCGCGGCGGCGGCGATCGCCCGCGGCCAGTGGAAGCAGCCGCAGCTCGTCCTCGACCCGGCCCCCAAGGACCCGGCGGCCGACGGCCCGCAGCTCAACCAGGCGTCGCTGGACGCACTGCGGCAGATGATGCGCGAGGTGGTCACGGTCGGCACGGCGGACCAGTTGAAGAACCTGCCGGGCGACCTGCGGGGCAAGACCGGCACGGCGGAGTACGACAACGACCCGGCACACACGCACTCGTGGTTCATGGGGTACCGCGGCGACATCGCATTCTGCGTGTTCGTCGAGAACGGCGGCGCCAGTACCGCGGCGGCGGTCCCGATCGCCGGCAAGTTCTTCCAGACGATCGGCTGATCTCGGCGGGGTGGCCGGACGCGCAGACGACCACCACCCCGCCACAACTGTCCGGTGCCCCACTGCGGGCCGACCTTCCCTTCAGCACCTCACGAACCCACATACTGGTATGACATCGTCATACATCGATTGGCTAGACGCCCAGTTTTCATGATCCCGAAGACTTTGAGCACCCGGGGAGGCGCAAAGTCTTCGCGATCACGAAAAAGCACCTTCATGCACCGACGTCGATGCACCAAGATGTCCGGAATGTCGGCCGAGGTGGGCCAGGCTGTCGAGAAGCATCGGGTTCCGTGAGCGCGGGGCGCCCGAGCGTGCGGCTCCGTGCGCGCCGGTCGCACGGGCGCGGCTCACACGAGGCGCGGCCCAAACGGGCGCGGCTCACACGGGGGCGCGGCCTGCACGAGACGCGGCTTACACGAACACGAGGCGCGGCTTACATGAACACGAGGCGCGGCTTACACGAGGCGCGACCTGCGCGGACGCGGCTCGCATGAGTGCGGCTCGCATGGCGCTAATGCGGTGTCCACCCAACGCCGACCGGGTCCGCCAGCGTCGATCTTGCAGTGGTGGTGCCGAGACACTCCCTGAATACCCGATTTGTTAGACACCACCACTGCAGGATCGACGCGCGACAAACCGGCGAACGTTAGTGGACACCGGACTGGCTGCATGGGCGCACCGGATTCGAGGCCATCGGGGCATCCCGCCGGGTTCGTTGCAGGCGACAGGTCCATGAAATCGGCAGGTCAACGAGGACGGCACCTGCTGCATCGCCCGCCGTCAGCGCCGCTCGAACCGTCGCGCAGTGATCAGCCGGTCAGCTCGCCGGCTCGGGTTCCTCCTCGTCGAGGGGTGTCCGGGCCGCCGGCACGACGTCGGCCAGCGGCGACTCCGGGGGCTCCGCCCCGTCCGCATCCTCGCGGTGCGGGACCGTCTGTGCGGGCACGAACGGCACCGCCAGCGCACCCGGCCTCAGCATTCCCACCCGCCCGGGCTCCATGCCGTCCAGCTCCGCGGGATCAGGATCGTCCTCCTGTTCCGGCAAAGCCTCGACGGACTCCGGCGGAGCCGGCACAGGAGGAGCGGAGACAACAGGCGGCACCGAGACCACCGGCGGAGCGGAGACCACCGGAGGAGCGGAGACCACCGGAGGCGCAGAAACCGGAGGAGCGAAGACCGCCGGAGGAGCCGGGACAGGAGGAGCGGACACAACAGGAGGAGCCGACACAGGAGGGATCAGGTCCGCCGCGACCAGGGCCGACGACGTCACCAGTGGCTCCAGGCCCGCCACCAGCGCGTCGGTCACCTCCGCCGCATACCGGCCGTCCGGATCGTAGTCCGGATCGAACACCGTCACCTGGGCGCCGACGCAGCGGGGGTCGGACACCAGGCCGCTCAGCAGGATCTCCAGCTCCCGGTACGCGATGCCGCCCACATCGGGGGCGTCGACCGCGGGCATGACCGCGGGGTCGAGCACGTCGACGTCGATGTGGACCCAGAAGCCGGCGCAGTCGCGGAGCTGGTCGCGGGCCCACTGCGCCGAACGCGCCGCGCCGTTGGAGCGCAGTTCCGGGACGGCGCGCGCGACGATGCCCGCCGCCTGCAGATCCAGACGGTACTCATCGTGCGTGCGGATGCCGAGCAGCACCACGTCGACGTCGCGGAAATACGGGCGCCGCTGCTCGATCGCCGACAGGTTGGCCTGGCCGCGGCCCGTGGCCAGGGCCAGGGCCTCGCCCGCGGCGGCGCCGACGTACGACGCGTTGCCCTCGTGCCGGAAGTCGGAGTGACCGTCGACGTAGACCAGCCCGATCCGCCCGTCGAGCGTCGCCGCGTAGCGCCGCATCGCCAGGCCCGCGCCCAGGAGGATCGAGCAGTCACCGCCGAGAACCAGCGGGAAGTCGCCGGCGCCGAGGATCGTGCCGATCCGGTCGGCCAGCCGGCGGACGAACACGACGATCTCGTTCGCCTGGGCCACGCCGTCGCCGGGCTGCCACCCCGCCGGGTCGTACCGCGGCGGGGTGATGCACCCGGCGTCACGGGCGCCCAGGCGGGTCAGCAGCCCGTTGTCGCGCAGGGCGCCGGGTGCCTTCGCGCAGCCGGGCACGGAGGTGGCGGTCGGTGGCCGCAACCCCAGGTTGCTCGGTGCGTCGACGACGGCGATCCGGCGCATGTGCGCCCGGCTCAGAAGATCGCGCTCGCCAGCGCCCGGCGGGCCTTGGCGACCGCGGGGTCGTCGGGGCCGGCGACGGCGAACAGCGAGACCAGGTGCTTGCGCGCGGTCTCCCGGTCGTCGCCCGCCGTGCGGCGGATCAGGTCGACGAGTCGCAGATAGGCCTTTTCCGCCTCGCCCGACAGCACCTCGACGTCGGCGGCGAGCAGCTGCGCCGCCACGTCGCCGGGCGCGGCCTGCGCCGCGGCCAGGACCGCACCGAGGTCGACGCCCTCGGTGCGGCGGAGCAGCCCGACCTGCGCCAGGCCCGACTCGGCCACGGCGTCGTTGGGCGTCTCCGCCAGGATCTTGCGGTAGGCGGCCTCGGCCGCGTCCAGGTCACCGTCGGCCATGGCGTCGTCGGCGGCGAGCAGGCGCGGATCCTCCGGCTGCTCGACCTCGACACCGGCGGCCTTGAGCACCGCGTCGATCCACTGGCGCAGGTGCGGCTCCGGCAGCATCTGGTTGAAGGCGTCGACCGGCTGGCCGCCGACGATCGCCACCACAAACGGGATGCCCTGGATCCGGAACATCTGCGCGAGGCGCGGGTTGGCCTCGATGTCGGCCCTGGCGAGCACCCAGGCACCGTTGCTCTCCGCCGCGAGCTTCTCCAGCAGCGGGGAGAACTGCTGGTGCGGCTGGCTGCCGGCGACGTAGAAGTCGACCACGACGGGCGTGGTCAGCGACCGCTGCAGAACCTCGTTCTGGAAGTTCGCCTCGGTGACGTCGACGATGTGCGCACTGGGGGAGGCGGGGGTGGGCTGGGCAGATCGCTGCGCGGCGGCCGCGTTGCTGCGGGCCAGGGCGCCGAGGTCCACCGCCCCGCGGGTGAAGATCGACTGGGTCTGCCGTGGGTCGCTCATGGCCCTAGTTTTGCACGTGCCCCAGGTGATCCGCCGCAAGTGACCGGTCGGATCCACCCGCCACCAGCGTGACCTGTCCGTCGATGTGATCGACGGTGAAGAGTGTGCCGGGCGGGAATTCGCCGAGAACCTCCGGCGGCAGCTGCACCGTGCCGTCACCGGCGACCACCGCGAAGTCCTGGCCGTCGCGCCCCTCGGCGCCGACCCGGCCGTCGCGGATGGTCACGGCGCGGCCGAGCCGGGTGCCGACGTCACCATCATGGGTGACCACGACGATGGTGGTGTTGCGCTCCCGGTTGACCGTCTCGAGCGCCTCCAGCACCTCGTCCCGGCCGGCGGTGTCCAGCTGGCTGGTCGGCTCGTCGACGAGGAGGAGGCCGGGGCCGGCGGCGATGCCGACGGCGAGGGCCGCGCGCTGCCGGGCGCCGGGCGCCAGCTCGTCGATGCGGGCCCGGCCCAGGCCGGGCAGGCCGACGAGGTCGAGGATGCGGTCGGGATCGTCGAGTTTGATGCCTTCGGTGCGGGCCGCGCGCCGCTGCGCCAGCCAGATGTTGCGGTGCAGTGTGGCGTAGGGCAGCAGGTTTCGGGCGGCGCCCTGCAGGACCACGCCGATCTCGGTGCCCCGCAGCCGGGCGATCTCACTGTCGGACAGCTTGCCCATGTCGTAGGTGCCGATGTTGACCCGGCCGGCCGACGGGCGCATGAGCCCGGCCAGCAGCGCGATCAGCGTCGACTTGCCGGAGCCGGACGGTCCGACGAGCGCGAGCGTCTCCCCCGGCCCGATCGACAGGTCCACACCGGCGAGCGCGACGACGTCACCGGCCTCGGCCCGGTAGATGTGCACGACCCGCCGGCAGGCGACCGCCAACCCGTTCATCGCATCCCCCTAGTCGAAGCGCGGAGCCGGGCTCCGGCGAGCAGCGCCGCCCCGGTCAGGAGCAGCCCGGCCGCCAGCCAGGCCACGGCGACCGGCATCGGTGACGGCCAGTACGAGACCTCGAAGGTACCCGGGTCGTCGGTGAACACCGGGAGATATTCGCGCACCAGGAGCCAGCTCGCCAGGGCCGTGAAGGGTCCGATGACCGCTGCCGTGCCGACGAGGGCGAGGTACCCGTTGGCGGCGGCGTCCCGCCGGGCCACACCCTGTGCCCGCAGCGCGCGCAGCTCGCCCGCGCGCCGCTGGCGGTCGAGGCTGGAGACGAGCCAGAGCGCACCCACCGCGAGCAGCACCGCGAACCCGCCGGCCAGCTGGTGGAAACGCAGCGCGACCGCCGGCCCCTGATCGTCGAGCTGCGCGCGCAGCGGGCCGAGCTGCCGGTCGGAGGTGACCGTCAGGCCCTGGTCGCGGACCAGGTCGAGCACGTTGGCCGGGGCGCGCTCGCCGAGCCAGATCTGCGGCTGCACCGCCTCGCCGCCGTCGGTCGAGTGCCGCTCGGCGTAGTCGAAGTCGACGAGCCCGCCCGTGGGCCCGAGACGTGGCACGGCGTCGACCTCGGCCGCGAGGTCGATCGTCAGCTGCGCGCCGTCGAAGCCGCTCATGTGGTCGCCGATGCCCGCGGTACGGGCCATCACGACCGGCAGCGGCGACGGCGCGTCGGTCGGCATGATCCGCACGGCGACGTCGGCGCCCCGGTAGTTGGCCACCTCGGCGCGCAGCCCGTCCTTGGCCGCGGTCAGCGTCGGTACGAGCAGCTTCGGCCCCGGCGACTCGGGCACCCGCCACGCGTCGGTGTCGGCGAAGCCGGCCTCGTCGGCGATGGTCTTCCCGGCCTGCTTCAGGCTGTGCAGCGTCATCGAGACGTCGAAGCCGCGCCCCTCGGGCTGGTCGATCTGCAGTGCCACGAGCCGGCAGCCGTCGACGCACATCGGCAGGTTCCGCACGTACGTGCGCCGGCCCAGCTGGACCCCGCCGAGGTCGACCTCCCCGGTCGCCGAACCGTCCAGCGGTACGACCACCGCGGTCCACCGGACGCGGAACGCGTCGACCATCGCGTCGACGGTGACGTCGAGGGACAGGTCCTTGTTGTTCACGATGATCGGCTCGCGGCCGACCTCGGGATGCAGCAGTGCCGCCGCCTCCTGTGCGGTGACGTGGGGGTCGTTCCAGAGCGCCACGTCGGGCAGGCGGGAGCTGTCGACGGCGAGCATCGGAGGTATACCCGTGTCTTCCGAGACCGGGACCATCGAGGTGGCCATGGCGAAGGCGCCGTCCGGGTCGAGCGCGCGGACCTTGGCCAGCAGTGCGGCGCGGCTGAGCGGCTCGACCGAGAGCACGCGCGGCGCGCCCAGCTCGACCCGGGTCCGCCGGTCGCGGGTGTCGCTCGACGCGCTGGCCGCGGTCGCCGCGAAGCACAGCAGCGCGATCGCCACCACGAACAGGGCGAGGATCCGCTGGCTGCCGGGGCGGCGGGACATCGCGTAGGCCGCGAGCGTGGAACCGATCCGGCCCTGGCGCATGGCCCGGCGGCCGACCCGCTCCGCGACCGGGAGCACGGCCCGCGCGGCGATCAGGGCCACGGCGATGACGATCAGCGAGGGCGCGAAGACGGCGAACCCGGTCAGCCCGTTGTCGCCCTGGCGCATCTGGACCACGGCGACGGCGGCGAGCACGACCACCGCGGTCTCGAGGACGGGGGCGTTGCGCCAGCGCGACAGCCGGCTCGGCACGTTGCGCAGCAGGTCGATGGTCTTCTTCGCCAGCTCGGCCCGCTGGGCGAGCAGGGCCGCGAAGACCGCGCCGGCGACCGCGGTCAGCGCCCACCAGTTGGCGCCGGCGGACAGCGGTACCTCCGCCGAGCTGTGCAGCAGCAGCCAGGCGGCGAGCCGGACGAGGTAGTGGCCCAGCAGGAAGCCGGCGACGGCCCCGGCCAGGATCGGCACGATGCTCTCGCCGGCGGCGAGCCACCAGCGCCGGGGCACGCTGACCCCGCGCAGGGCGAACAGCCCGAGTTCCAGGCGGCGCTCCTGGGTCGCCGACGCGACCGCGATGAACAGGACGAACCAGCACAGGAGCACCAGCGGTACCGCGGCGATGGGCACGACCTCGCCGACGAGCGAGCGGTTGGCGTTGATCCGGGTCAGCAGGGCCGGCAGTTCGGTGTGCACGGTCGCGCCGCCGGGCAGGGCGATCAGCTTGTTGCTGCCCTCCTGTACCGCCGCGTTCACGCCGTCGAGCGTGTCGCCCGAGATGGCCCGGTCGCCGATGACCACGTCGAGGCCCTGCCGCTCACGCTTGTGCTCGATGCCCTCGAGCGTGAGCCGGCTCGCGAAGATCGGGGAGGTCACCAGCCGGTCGGTGCGGCGGGGGCTGAAGTAGTCGAAGTCGGCCCAGTACTGGTCGGTCTTGTCGACGACCTCGAAGGCGCCGACGACCGTGAGCGTGACCGCCGGCCCGGCGGGGACCCACTCGCGGCCCTCCGCGTCGTAGGCCGCGAAGCTGGTCTGGACGGTCTCGCCGATCGGCAGCTTGAGCTGGTCGAGCGTCTCCTTGCTCAGCACGATCTCGGTGCCGCTGATGAAGCAGCGGCCGGCGACGAAGCGCAGGTGCGCGCAGGCGTCGTCGCGGTAGACCAGGCGCGGCGCGACCGGGTCGACCTTCGGGTCGGCGGTCGTCACGTACGAGTCGTACTCGGTGCTGAACACGCCGCTGAACCCGGGGATGGCGAAGACCTGCGGCACCAGGTCCTCGAAGGCGCGGTCCCGGGCATCGGACACCCGCCGGGCCCGCACCACCCGCTCCTCGACCGGCGCGGCGGCGACTTCGCTCGCGACGACCGCCCGGTCGGCGGTCGTCGTGTAGACCGGCGCGCTGACGGCGGCGGCCATCGCCAGCATGGCCAGGATGAACGCCGTGAGTGCCTGTCCGGGACGGGCCCGGATCATCGACAGGGCCAGCCCGATCACGGCGTGCTCCATCCGTCGGCGAAGTAGGGCATGACGTCACCGATCGTGAACCGGATCAGCACCGCGAGCACGAGACCGAGCAGCAGTGACACGCCCACGAGGACGATGTAGCCCTCGACGCTCACGCGCCTGACCAGCCGCGCGGAGGCGCCCTGGGACCGCAGCGCGGTCAGCTCCCGGGCACGCGGCCGACGCTCCACCGCCGCGACCACGGAGGCCGAGCCGATCGCCAGCGCGAGGCCGATGACCGCGGACAGCAGCATGAACTGCAGGGTCAGCGGCGGACCGAACGACCCGTACCGGTCGGCGACGCCGTCGATCGTCTCCTCACCGAGGACGATCAGCCCCTCGCGGCTGAGCCGGTCCTTCATGTCCGCCGGCGCGGTCGCGGACAGCCACACCTGCATCGACTCGCCGGCGCCGAAGTCCGCGGCGAGCCGGTCGGCGTATTCCAGGTCGATGAGCACACCCTGGTCGCCGAGACGGGGCAGCCGGGAGGCGGTGCCGACGACCCGCTCGGACAGTGACGTCGAGCCGTAACTGACGCGCTGGTCACCGGCGATCTTGGGAAGGAGCCGCTTGGCGCGGACGCTCGCGATCGGCGCGGGCGAGTCGAGCGGGTAGACGCCCGGGTCGGTGCTGCCCGGGCCGATCGGTGCCACCCGCAGCAGCAGCCCGTCGGCGGCCGAGGTGACGATCAGGTTCGGCGGCGTGCCGGACACGTCGAGGCGCCACCGGGTGCGGTCCGCGAGCGCGTCCTTGGCCACCACGGTGGAGTCGGCGCCGCTCTGGCTGACGCCGTGGACGGTCACCTCGACGCCGGGGCGGGACGGGAAGTAGACCTTCGCCTCCAGCGTGCTCTGCATGATGCCCAGCGAGCTGAGCCGGCAGCCGGGCGCGGTCGCGCAGACGGGCAGCGACGCGGTGAGCTGCTGCCGGCCCTCCTTCAGCGGACCGAGCCGGGCGACCAGCCGGTTGCCCTTCGGGTCGGCCATGATCACGTCGAGGACGACCACCCGCTGGTCGTCGGCGACCGTGTAGTGGTTGGTGACGTCGAGCGTCAGCGTGTCGGCGGTGACGTAGGCGGGGTCCGGGGCGGGCGGGTGCAGGGCTGCGGCGGTCTCCGCCGCGGTCATGCCGTATTCCGGCCGCCACGTCGCCGTGGCCGCCAGCCGTGGACTGTCGACCAGCAGGACCCGGTCGTTGCCGGAGCGCAGCGACTGGACGGCCGCCATCGCGTAGCGCCCCTCGGGATCGACGCGGCGGACCGCGTAGAGCAGGGCGAGGCGGTTCTCCGCGCGTACCGACACCACCCGGTCGGCGCCGACCTCCAACTCCGCGCGCACCCGGCCCTGATCCCGCCCCGCGCTCCAGGTCAGGAACGAGGTGCACAGCAGCGCCACGGTCACGATCATCAGCGCGGCCAGGCGGTGCACGCCCGGCCGCCGGGCCAGATAGATGGCCGTGAGCGCGCGTGCCGCACGGCCATGGCGCAGCGCGCTTTCGACGATGCGGCCGGCACTGTACGTGATGAGGCGCGCGGCGACGAGCGCGAAGGCCAGGGCGACCAGGCCCGGAGCGAGCAGCGCGAGGCCGGCGATGTCTCCCTCGGCGCGCGTCTGCACCTGCCAGACCGCGGCGACCGCGACGACCACGAGCACCAGGTCGAAGAGGTCCCGCCAGGCGCGGGCCCGGGCCGGGCTCTGCCGCAGCAGCTCGGCGACGGTCGCCCCGAGCGACCGGCGCTCGGCGAGCAGCGCCGCGAGCAGTGCGCCGAGGACGGCGAGGACGACCGCGCCGACCGACAGCGTCAGCGCCCGGTCCCGCACGGAGGGATCGCGGATGGAGCCGTTGACGGCGGTGGCGACGAGGTATCCGACCGGCAGGCCGAGCACCGCACCCGCCAGCATCGGCAGCGCGCTCTGGCCGCTCACCAGGGCCCAGGTGCGGCCGCGGGTCGCGCCGCGCAGCTTCACCAGCCCGATGTCGGGCCGCCGCTCCTCGCCCGTGTACTTCACCGCGAGGTACAGCGCGAACCAGCACAGCACGAGGAGCTGGAACGCGCCGACGGGCACGCCCAGCGAGACCAGCTGCCGGTCCCGCTCGACCCGGTCGATCGTCGAGTGCAGCTGGGTGTTGAGCGTCAGCCGGTTGTTGCCGGCCTCGACCGTCGAGGCGTTGAGGGAGGCGCGGACCTCGTCCGGCTGGTGGTCGACCAGCAGCGCGGGCTGCGCCACCATGTCGACGATCATGCGCACGGCCTTGGGCTTGAGCCGGTCGAGGACGGCGGGCCCGACGAGCACGGCGTCGTCGACCGGCTCGGTGATCTCGGGTGCCGCGCCGGTCGGCAGGTCAACCGCGAGCAGCTGGGCGTTGCTGCTCCAGAACGGGTCGCCCGGGTTGTCGGGGAGGTAGATGCCGACGACCTTCAGCACGGCCGGTGTCTCGAGGTTCGGGCTGGCGAAGACGATCTGGTCGCCGACCTTCACCTGCAGCCAGCGGGCGGTGCGGTAGCTGAGCATCGCCTCGTCGGCGCCGGTCGCGCAGGCGCCCTCGATCGAGGCGTGCTCGCAGGCGCCGGTGCGCAGCGCCAGCGGCGAGGTGGTGCCACGCGCGTCACCCTGCGTGGTCGGTTGCGCAGGCTTGATCTGGCCGCCGATGAACGCCTGTGTGTACGTGGTGAAACCGTCCAGGCCCACGATGCGCTGGGTGAGCTCCGCGTCGGCGGCCAGCAGCGCCGCGATCGAACCGCCCTCGATGGGGCCTTCGGCGATGGTTTCGAGGGAGCGCTCCTGGATCGGCGCCGTCTCCATGTGTCGTGTGGCCACGCGCTCGGTGGACGCCAACACGTACCACGGGGCGGCCGCCGCGGCGGCTGCGGCCAGGGTACTCAACACGAGCAGCGTCAGCGCCTGCGCGCGCCTCGCTCGCAACGCTGCGAGCACGAGTGCCAGCAAGGACCCTCCCCCGTTGGTCAAGGTCGTACGTAGGTAGACCAGCCGGGGTAGAGTCCGGTTGCGTTGCGATTCGGTAACGCGGAAGGGTCAGAAGCGCGCGGGTTCCCGGTACACGCCCCAGAGGTCCTTCAATGCCCCGCAGATCTCGCCGAGCGTCGCCTCGGCCCGCGCCGCGTCGAGCATCGCCGGGATCAGGTTCTGTTCGGTACGCGCCGCGGCGACCATCCGCTCCAGGCGCTCCTTGACCAGCGCGTTGTCGCGGCCGGTGCGGCGGGCGGCGAGGAGCCGGTGCTGCTCCAGCTCCACCTCGTGCGAGACCCGCAGGATGTCGAGGTCGCGCGTGACGGAGCCGGTGTGCACGTTGACGCCGACGACCCGCTTGTCGCCCTTCTCCAGGGCCTGCTGGTACAGGAACGCGCTCTCGGCGAGCTCGGACATGAACCAGCCGTCCTCGATGCCGCGCAGGAGGCCGCTGGTGATGGTGCCGTCGCTGCCCATGTCGCGGATCCGCTGGAAGACGGCTTCCGCCTCGGCCTCGATCCGGTCGGTGAGCGCCTCGAGGTACCAGGAGCCGCCGAGCGGGTCGGCGACGTTGGTCACGCCGGTCTCCTCCATCAGCACCTGCTGGGTGCGCAATGCGATCTCGGCGGCCTCGTCGGTGGGCAGCGCGAGGGTCTCGTCGAGCGCGTTGGTGTGCAGCGAGTTCGTGCCGCCGAGCACGGCGCTCAGGGCCTCGACCGCGGTGCGGACGACGTTGTTGTACGGCTGCTGCGCGGTCAGCGAGACGCCGGCGGTCTGCGTGTGGAACTTCAGCCAGAGCGCCTTCTCGCTGGTGGCGCCGTAGACGTCGCGCAGCCAGCGGGCCCAGATCCGCCGGGCCGCGCGAAACTTCGCGATCTCCTCGAAGAAGTCGATGTGCGCGTCGAAGAAGAAGCTCAGCCCGGGCGCGAACTTGTTGACGTCGAGGCCGCGGCTCTGGCCCAGCTCGACGTAGCCGAACCCGTCGGCGAGCGTGAACGCCAGCTCCTGCGCGGCGGTCGCGCCGGCCTCGCGGATGTGGTAGCCGGACACGGAGAGCGGCTTGTACTTCGGGATGTTCGTGCCGCAGAACTCCATCAGGTCGCCGATGAGGCGCAGGTGCGGCTCGGGCGGGAACAGCCACTCCTTCTGCGCGATGTACTCCTTGAAGATGTCCGTCTGCAGGGTGCCGTCGAGCTTGCCGAGGTCGGCGCCCTGGCGCTCGGCCGCGACGAGGTACATGCAGAAGACCGGGACGGCGGGCCCGGAGATCGTCATGCTCGTGGTCACGCCGGCGAGCGGGATGCCGTCGAAGAGCACGTCCATGTCGGCGGCGGAGTCGATGGCGACACCGCAGTGGCCGACCTCGCCGAGCGACTGCGGGTCGTCGGAGTCGCGGCCCATCAGGGTCGGCATGTCGAAGGCGACGGACAGCCCGCCGCCGCCGGCGCCGAGGAGCATCTTGTATCGCGCGTTGGTCTGCTGCGCGTTGCCGAAGCCGGAGAACTGGCGGATCGTCCAGGTGCGGCCGCGGTATCCGGTGGAGTGCAGGCCCCGGGTGTACGGGAACTCGCCGGGCCAGCCGATGCGCTCGAAGCCGGGCACGTCGGCACCCTCGGGCGGTCCGTAGACCGGCTCGACCGGCGTCCCGGACAGGGTGGTGAAGTCGGCGTCACGCTTGCGGGCCTCGTCGTAGCGGCGCTGCCAGCGCGCACGTCCCTCGGCGATCTCGTGGGCGTCCATGGATGTCGGCGCTCCTCGGGTGTGGCGGGTTCTCCGTCTCCCTCGATGCTATCGGCAACCTGAACGATCGCTAAGGCGCACGCTCGAGAACTCCCCCGCACAGCCATGCCGCGATCTTGCAGTTATGGCGCCGGAACACGCCCACGATGTCCGGATTTGCCAGGCATCACAACTACAAGATCAACGGCGGTCATGGGCGGTAGTCGGCCGCGCGGGCCTCGTCGTCGCCGACCGGCGCCTTGCCCTTGTCCTCGACGTGGACGTCGTCGACCACGATGTCCACCGCGGTGACCTCGAGGCCCAGCAGGTTTTCGACCGCCCCGATGACCTTGGTGCGGACCTTCTCGGCCACCGAGTAGAGCACAAAGCCGTACTCGATCACGAGCGTGATCTTGACGACGGCCGAACGACCCTCCAGGCGGACGTGCACGCCGCGGTCGGAGGACTCGCCCTCCGACTCCCCCAGGCCGATGCGGTCACGGACGGCGGCGAACACGCGGGCGACGTCGCCGCCCAGGTCGTAGACGCCGGGCACCTCGCGGGCCGCGATGCCGGCGATCTTCTCGACGACCTCGTCGGCGATCGTGGTGGTGCCACGCTCGGCGACCAGCTCGGCGTTGTTGCGCAGGCGGTCGACCACCTGCGAGGCGATCCGCCCGGACGCGGCCGCCGTGGAGGACGCGAACTCACCGACCCGGTCGGCGGCGTCGGAGGCGAACGTGGTCACCCGCTCGGCCGCCTCGTCGGCAGCGGCACGCAGGCGCGACTGCTCCTCGGCCGGCGCGCCGCCCTGGGCCGGGACGACGGCCGACGCGGCGGGCTCGACGGCGGCGAGCGTTTCGCCGGTCATGTCAGGATCGTGCACATCGGTGCGGGCGGGGATGCCCGCCGTCGCCTCGGTCATGTCTGCTTCTCCCCTGTCCCTGTTCTCAGGCCGCGCCGAGCGTACTCGCGGCCCGCCAGGCAAGGGACTCCCCTGAACACCCCGACTTGCGGTTCAGGCCGGCCGATCGAAGCACGGTCCGAACGCGAGGGCGGCTGGGCCGCACCGGGAGGCCTGTCCGGACCCGGAAGAGGTCGGCCGCGCAGGAAGGCCCCGCGGGACGGCCGACCCCACGGAGGTGCCATGCGGGCAACGGCACGGCAGCCCGGAACGGCGCCCGAGAAGGCCGCGACGACAGCCGTGCACCGATCAGCGTCGAGCGGCGCACTCGCACTCCGAGAGGTGCGGGTGCGCCGCGTTCGAACGAGCGGTCAGCGGATCAGTTCGGCGGCGCCGTCGGAGAGGTGCAACTCGCGGTCGCAGGCGGCCGCGGCCTCCGGGTCGTGGGTGGCGAAGACGACCGCGGCGCCGCGGCGGGCCTCGTCCTGGAGGATCTCCATGACCCGCTGGCGGTTCGTCGCGTCCAGCTCGCTGGTCACCTCGTCGGCCAGGACCACGTTGCCGTGCAGGGCCAGGCCCCGGGCGATCGCGGTGCGCTGCTGCTGGCCGCCGGAGAGCTCCTCGACCAGTTGGTCGGCCTGGCCGGCCAGGCCCAGGCGCTCCAGCGACAACACCGTCGCCCGGCGGGCGTCGGCGGGCGCGGCGCCGCCGGCGATCATCGCGACCTGGATGTTCTCCTGCGCGGTGAGGATCGCGGCGAGGCCGTTGTCCTGCGGGATGAGCACGACCCGCTCGGCGACGGCGTGGTCGCGGTCCCGCAGCGGCGTGTCGTCGACCGACACGACCCCGGCGGCCGGGCGCAGCAGGCCCGCCATCGCCCACAGCAGCGTCGTCTTGCCCGCGCCGGAAGGCCCGGTGACGGCGAGGATCTGCCCCGGCGACACGACGACCGACACGTCACGCAGGACGGGGTGGTCCCGCTCGTAGGCCACGGTCACGCCGTCGACCGTCAACGTCTTCACTGCACACCCTCCACGTCGGACGAACGGGCCGGCACCAGCAGCACGGTGCCGTCGGGCTGGGGCTCGACGCCCACGAGCGTGCCCGGCGGCAGCACGCGCAGCGCTTCCTGCGGCAGGTGCACCGTACCGTCGCGACCCACCACCGCGTAGTCCTCTCCGCGCCTGCCTTCCGCGCCGACCCTGCCGTCGCGGATGGTGACGGTGCGCCCCATGCGCAGCCCGACGTCCGGGTCGTGGGTCACGACCACGACGGTCGTGCCCGAGCGGCGCACCGTGTCGAGGGTGAGGAGCACCTCGTCGCGGGCCCGGGTGTCGAGCTGGCTGGTCGGCTCGTCCGCGAGCAGCAGGCCCGGCCGGCCGGCCAGCCCTACGGCGAGCGCCAACCGCTGGCGCTCATCAGGAGAGAGTCGCTGCGGGCGCTGCCGGTTGCGTCCCCGCCCCGTCAGGCCCACCATCGCGAGCACGTCACGCGGCTCGGGCAGCTCCCGCCGCCGCTCCGCGGGCACGCCGCGCTGCGCGAAGCGCACGTTCTGCTCCGCCGTCAGATACGGCAGGAGGTTGCGCGACGCACCCTGCAGCACCACGCCCACGTCCTTGGCCCGCAGCGTCTGCAGCTCGGCCGGCGTGGCCCGGACCAGGTCGTGGTCGCCGACCGTGAGCCGGCCCGCGGACGGCGGGAGCAGCCCGGCGAGCAGCGACAGCAGCGTCGACTTGCCGGAGCCGGACGGCCCGAGCAGCGCGACCGACTCCCCGGCCGAGATGTCGAGGTCGACGCCGGACAGGGCGACCACGTCGTATCCCTCGAGCCGGTAGATGTAGACCAGCCCTCGGCACGTCACGGCAAGGCCGGCGCTCATGCTGCCTCCGCTCCGCTCCGGACCGCTCACGCTGCCTCCGCTCCGCTCCGGCACCGCGAGTCCTTGCAGCGCCAACCGGTGAGCGGCCCCTCCGCTCCGCTCCGGACCGCTCACTGGGCACCGTCCTTGAGCCGCAGCGGGGTGGCGCGGCCGAGCAGGCGCAGCACCACCAGGACGGTGAGCAGCAGGCCGGCCACCATGACGGCGACGGCCGCCGGAAGGGCGCCCATGCCCGGCTCGAAGGCGAACGAGCCGGTCGGCTCGTCGACGGTCACCAGCGGCATGCCCGGGAGCATCACGAACGCGCCCGCGACACCCGCCGCCAGGCCGACCAGGAACGGCAGGCCGAGCAGCGCACGGTACTCGCGGAAGACCGCCCGCCGCAGCTGACCGGCGCGCACGCCGGCGACCCGCAGGGCGGCCAGCTCGTAGAGCCGGGCACGCACCCCGACGTATGCGGTCAGCAGCACCACACCGATCGCCAGCAGGGTCGCCGCGGCCCCGGCCAGCAGATAGAGCCACAGCCCGAGCGCGGGTGCCCGCCGGGCCAGCCGGTCGCGATAGCCGTCGATGGTCTCGCTCGCCAGCACCTGCACCCCCGCCGCGGCGAGCCGCTGGTCGAGGTCCGCGGGCGCACCGGTGCCGGCCCATACCTCGTACCGCAGGCCGCCGTTGTCGGTAAGGCTGGCGCTGCGCTCGGCCATGCGGGTCGCGTAGTCGAGGTCGAAGAGCACACCGTGCCGCCCACCCCGGGGCAGGCTGTCGGTGCGCGCCGCGACCGTGAAGGGCTGCGGCTGCTCGGAGAAGCCGGGCAGCGCGAACGTCGCCGCCCGCGCGTCGTCGGTCGGCGCGCCGCCGGCGAGGACGGCGGGCAGCGCCTCGGGCGTGTCGACGTGCTCGACGACGGCGTCGGCCGGGTCGCTGCCGGAGACGTCGACGCCGAGGGCCGCGCCGGCGTGCACCGTCACCTTGGTGCTCCCGGTGCCGGGCCGGGCCTGCCAGCGGCCGGCCAGGTCGAAGCCGGGCGCCAGCGGGCCGGCGTCGGTGGAGAGCGCGCGCACCGCGACGGTGACCGTGAACGGGTCGCTGCCGCCCGCGGCCCGGCCGACGGCGAGCCCGACCAGCCGGCACTCGGTGACGCAGCCGGACAGCACCGCGTGGTAGGTTCGGGTGCCCTTGGCCAGCGGGCCCAGCGTCACCGTCCGGGGCGGCTGTCCGGGATCGGCGACGATCGCGGCGAGGCGCAGTGCCGGCTTGGCCGGCAGCGTGTCGACGGACACCTCGGCGCCGAGGTCCTTGCCGAGCCGCAGCGGGTCGGGGGCGGCCGGGTGCAGGCGCCCGGCGATCTCGGCCACCTGCTCACGGGAGTGCCCGCGCCAGACGGCCGCGCCGGCGAGCCGGTCGGCCTGGACCCCCAGCAGCTCGACGGGGCTGTTGTCGAAGCGCTGGCTTGCTCGTACGACCGCCATCGCATGCCCACCGGGATCGGCCTTCGTGACCGCCTCGGCGAGCGCGGCCGGGTGCTGGGCGTTGACCGTCAGCACCCGTTGCGCGCCGACGGAGTCCTCGGCGGTGTCGCGCCGGGCGGTCGCGGCGACGTCCCAGGCGGTCGCGGCGAACGACAGCAGCGCCACGGCGACGGTGACGACCACGACCAGCCGCTGGCCGGCGGGGCGGCGGGACAGCTGGGCCGCGGACAGCAGCGGGACGATGCGGCCGCGGCGGCGCACGATCCGCAGCCGGGCGGCCGACCAGAGGCTGAGCAGCCGGGCCGCGGCCACGCCGACGACCACGGCGAGCAGCGGCGGTGCGAGCAGCGCGAGCGGGGATCCGCGATCGCTGACGGCGGCGATGAGGCTGGCCGCGGCGAGCGCCACGACGATCCCCTCGGCGACGCCGGCCCGCCGGCCGCCCCGCTCGGGCACCCGCCGCAGCAGGCCGAGCACGGGTCTGGCGAGCGTCTGCCGCCCGGCGAGGACGGCGGCGACGAGCCCGGCGGCGAACGCGATGCCGGCCGCGGCGAACACCGGCCAGCGGACCTCGACGCCCACACCGGGCGCGAGCAGCGCACCGGCGGCGACCTGCACCAGCACCAGCCCGGCGACGATGCCGACGGGGACTGCCGCCGCGGTCAGCAGCAGCACCTCGCCGAGACCGAACCGCGCCGCCCGCCCGGCGGGGTATCCCCGCAGCTTGGCGAGCGCGATCTCGGGCGCGCGCTCCTCCGTGAGCGACGCGACGAGCAGGAACAGCACGAACCAGCACAGGAGCAGCAGCGGTACGGCCACGACGGGCGCCGTGCGGGCGATCGCACGCTGGTCTGCGTCGATGTCGCGCAGCACCGCCGGCAGCGTCGTGGTGACCTCCAGCTCCTGCCCGCGCAGGCGGTCGCCGAGGAACTGGAGGCCGTCGCGCAGCCCGGCGACGTCGTCGAGGTGCACCAGGTGGGGACGCAGCGGGTATTCCAGCCGGGCCGACACGGTGGCCGCGGCGTCGGCGCGGACGTCCTCCTCGGTCATCGTGAACAGCGAGTCGACGTGTTCACCGGCACCGCCCGTCCCCGCGCTGAAGTACGCGGTGCGGCCCCAGTAGGCGGCGTCGGCGTCCTTCGGGCTGTAGAGCCCGGTGATCCGGAAGGTCTTGTCCCGGCCGGCGCCCGCCGGGCCGAGGTGCAGCGTGAGGTCGTCGCCCTGCTTGAGCTTCCGGTCGGCGGCGGTGCGCTTGCTGACGGCGATCTGGCCCGGCCCGTCCGGGCAGTCCCCGTCGATGTCGAGCCGGGTGCAGGCGTTGTCGCGATAGGCGAGTTTGGCGCCCGTCCCGTCGAAGGTGACCTCCGTGTCGACGGCGGCCACCGGCAGGTCGAGGCGGTCGGCGAGCAGTTTGTCCTTGTCGAGTGCCGTGTTCATGGCGAGCCGGATCTCGGCGAGGTCCATGAAGGCGGCGCTGTCGCCGGTGCCTTTGGCGCCGACGGTCAGCCCGGTCGCGTCGGTGGACGCTGCGGACAGCCCGTCGGTGAGCACCGACTGCTGCGCGGCACGACTGTACGTGGGAGCGAGGACAGCCGCCGTGGTCGCCGTGACGGCGAGGAGGAAAACCACGAACGACCGGCCGGCCCGGTGCCTGATACCGCGCAACATGACGGTCCAGGCCGTCAAGTGAGCCCCCTGTGCTGGTCTAGCGGAAGGTTGACGCGCAGACCTTAGCCAGACCTCTCACCCGCGTCGAGTTGCGCCAACAGGGCCGCTGCCGCTGCGTAGGGATCCAGTCGACCGTGCGCTACCTCCGCAGCGAGGGAGCTCAGTTCGGTGCCGCTGCGGAGGTCTTTCATGCGGGCACGGAGGGTGCCCAGCGCGATCGCCTCGACCTCCGCCGCGGCCCGCTGCTCGCGCCTCCGGCGCAGTTCGCCCGAGCGCTCCAGGTGCTCGCGGTGCTCGTCGATCGCGGCCACGACGTCGTCGATGCCCTCGGCGCGGGCCGCGACACAGCGCACGACCCGGGGCCGCCACTGCCCCGGCGCGCGCTCGCCGAGGCCGATCATGCCCTGGATGTCGCGGTACGTGGCGTCGGCGCCGTCGCGGTCGGCCTTGTTCACGACGAAGATGTCGGCGATCTCCAGCACGCCGGCCTTGGCGGCCTGGATGGCGTCGCCCATCCCCGGCGCGAGCAGGACGAGCGTGGTGTCGGCGAGGCCGGCGATCTCGACCTCGGCCTGCCCGACGCCGACCGTCTCCACGATCACCGGGTCGCAGCCGGCGCCCTCGAGCACCCGGGCGGCCTGCGGAGTGGCCGCGGAGAGCCCGCCGAGGTGGCCGCGGCTGGACATGGAGCGGATGTAGACACCCGGGTCGGTGGCATGGTCCTGCATGCGGACGCGGTCGCCGAGGATCGCGCCGCCGGTGAACGGGCTGGAGGGGTCGACGGCGAGCACCCCGACCCGCCGTCCGGCCTTGCGGAAGGCCCGGACCAGCTCGTTGGTCGTGGTCGACTTGCCGACGCCGGGCGCACCGGTGAGGCCGAGGACCTGTGCGTCACCGGTGTGCGGCGCGAGGGCCGCCGCAAGCTGCGGCAGCACCTCGTCGCCGTCCTCCACCAGGGTGATCAGTCGCGCCACCGCCCGGGGGTCGCCGTCGCGGGCGCTCTCGACGAGCGACGGCACGTCTCGGGAGCGGCGGACCGTCACTGCTTGGGGACCCGCAGCAGCAGCGCGTCACCCTGGCCGCCGCCACCGCACAGCGCGGCGGCGCCGAGCCCGCCGCCGCGACGGCGCAGCTCCAAGGCGAGGGTGAGGGCGAGCCGGGCGCCGCTCATGCCGATCGGGTGGCCGAGCGCGATGGCCCCGCCGTTGACGTTGACGATCGCCGGGTCGACGCCGAGGTCGGTGGTCGACTGCACGCCCACGGCGGCGAACGCCTCGTTGATCTCGACCAGGTCGAGGTCGTCGGTGGTGAGCCCGGCCTTGGTGAGCGCGTGCTTGATCGCGTTGGACGGCTGGCTGGTCAGCGAGTTGTCCGGGCCGGCGACGTTGCCGTGCGCGCCGATCTCGGCGAGCCAGGTGAGCCCGAGCTCCTCGGCCTTCCTGCGGCTCATCACGACCACGGCGCAGGCGCCGTCGGAGATCGGCGAGGAGGTGGCGGCGGTGATGGTGCCGTCCTTGGTGAAGGCCGGCCGGAGCTTGGCGAGCGTCTCGGCGGTCGTCTCCGGCCGGATCTGCTCGTCGTCGGTCACCAGCAGCGGGTCGCCCTTCCGCTGCGGGATCTCCACCGGGACGATCTCCTCGGCGAAGTGGCCGCTCTTCTGCGCGGCGGCGGCCTTCTGGTGGCTCGCGGCACCGAACGCGTCCTGCACCTCGCGGGTGATGCCGAGGCGGGCGACGTGCCGCTCGGTCGACTCGCCCATCGCCACCTGGTCGTAGACGTCGGTGAGCCCGTCGAGGGCCATGTGGTCCTTGACCACCACGTCGCCGTACTTGTACCCCTGCCGCTGGTTGAGCAGCAGGTGCGGCGCGTTGGTCATCGACTCCATGCCGCCCGCGACCACGATGTCGAACTCACCCGCCCGGATGAGCTGGTCGGCGAGCGCGATCGCGTCGAGGCCCGACAGGCATACCTTGTTGATGGTGAGGGCCGGCACACTCATCGGGATGCCCGCGCCGACGGCCGCCTGGCGCGCGGGCATCTGGCCGGCCCCGGCCTGGAGCACCTGCCCCATGATCACGTATTGCACCTGGTCGGGCGCGACGCCGGAGCGCTCGAGCGCCGCCTTGATAGCGACCTCGCCCAGCTTGGTGGCCGGGAAGTCCTTGAGTGCGCCGAGCAGTCGCCCCATCGGCGTGCGGGCGCCGTTGACGATCACGGACTGAGTCATCGGGTGGCCTCCGAGAGATGGTTCACAGCCGCCGCGTCGCGACCTGAACGATGGATCAGTTCAGACTATCGCCATGGAGACCTCGGATCAGAAGTTGGATATCTCACCCATCGGCATCCTACGGATCGACCACGTCGGCATCGCAGTCGCGGATCTCGATGCAGCGATCGAGTTCTATGCGCGGGTCTTCGGCATGCGATGCGTGCACGAAGAGGTCAACGAGGAGCAGGGCGTCCGCGAGGCCATGCTGTCCGTCGGGCCCACCACCGAAGGTGGCTGCCTGCAACTGCTCGCACCGCTGTCGCCCTCGTCGACGATCGCCAAGTTCCTGGACCGCAACGGTCCCGGCATGCAGCAGCTGGCCTACACCGTGGAGGATGTCGACGCCGCGTGCGCTTCATTGCGGGAACGCGGGGTACGGCTGCTCTATGACACGCCCCGCCGCGGCACCTCGGATTCGCGCATCAACTTCGTGCACCCGAAAGACGCCGGCGGCGTGCTCGTGGAGCTGGTGGAGCCCTTCCGCGCGGATTCGCGCAAGGACGGCTGAGCAGGCCAGTGGAGTTCTTCACAGGCCGGTTCCTGATTTAGCTACCGTTCAGTAACGTCCGCCTCGGCGCACGTGAATGTGTCGCCGTTCCCCATAGTCGTCCCCCGTTCTTCCGGCGACGCTTCCCTTGGAAATCGTGGACGTTAGGAGTCGTAGCGGTGCAGCACATCCTCGACGCGATCATGCAGGCGGAAGGGGCCACCGACCCCGCGGCCGAACTCCGCGCCGTGGCGGACCTGCCGGTGCCCGACAGCTACCGGGGTGTTGTGGTCCGGGCCGACGAGGTCGAGATGTTCGCCGGCCTGGCCGCCCGCGACAAGGACCCACGCAAGTCCCTGCACGTCCAGGAGGTCCCGACGCCGACAGTCGGACCGGGTGAGGCGCTCATCGCGGTGATGGGCAGCGCGGTCAACTACAACACCGTCTGGACCTCGATCTTCGAGCCTGTTTCGACGTTCGGGTTCCTGCAGCGGTACGGGAAGCAGAGCGACCTCAGCAAGCGGCACGACCTGCCGTACCACGTCGTCGGCTCGGACGCGGCCGGCGTCGTCCTGCGGGTGGGCCCCGGGGTGAGCAAATGGAAGCCCGGCGACGAGGTGGTCGCGCACTGCCTCAGCGTCGAGCTGGAGGACGCGGCCGGGCACGACGACACGATGCTCGACCCGCAGCAGCGCATCTGGGGCTTCGAGACGAACTTCGGCGGGCTCGCCGAGCTGGCGCTCGTGAAGGCCAACCAGCTCATGCCCAAGCCCGCGCACCTGTCCTGGGAGGAGGCGGCCTGCCCCGGGCTGGTCAACTCGACCGCCTACCGGCAGCTGGTCTCCCACCACGGCGCACAGATGAAGCAGGGTGACACCGTCCTCATCTGGGGCGCGTCCGGCGGCCTCGGCTCATACGCGGTCCAGCTCGCCCTCAACGGCGGCGCCACGCCGGTGTGTGTCGTGTCCAGCCCGGAGAAGGCCGCGCTGTGCCGCGGCATGGGCGCCGAGCTGGTGATCGACCGTTCGGGGTACCACTTCTGGAAGGACGAGCAGACGCAGGACGTCGCCGAGTGGCGCCGCTTCGGCGCGGAGATCCGCTCGCTGACCGGCGGCGAGGATCCCGACATCGTGTTCGAGCACCCGGGCCGGGAGACGTTCGGCGTGAGCGTCTACGTCGCCAAGCGCGGCGGCACGGTCGTCACGTGTGCCTCCACGTCCGGCTACATGCACCAGTACGATAATCGATACCTCTGGATGAACCTCAAACGCATCGTGGGCAGCCACTTCGCGAACTACCGTGAGGCGTGGGAGGCCAACCGGCTCGTCGCGCGCGGACGGATCCACCCGACGCTCTCGCGCACCTACTCCCTGGGGCAGACCGGTCAGGCGACCTACGACGTCCACCGCAACGCGCACCAGGGCAAGGTCGGCGTGCTCGGCCTGGCGCCCTCGGAGGGCCTTGGCGTGCGGGACCCCGAGTTCCGCGCCCGGCACGCCGACGCCATCAACCGGTTCCGCGACCGGTAGGCCGATCCGCCGGCCACCATGACCCCGCCCCGGGCCGGTCACAGCGTCGTGACCGGCCCGGTGCGGCTCGGTGGCCGTGCGGTCAGGTGACACACCCGGAAAGCCTGACAAAACCGTGGCGTGTCCTGGACCCGGCAAGTTGACCATGCGGGCCCCGAGGAAGTTAGCCGCTGCACCCTTGCGAAGGCCCCCGGGTGGTCTGCAAGTATGTGCCAATGCCCCAGCAGCAGTCCTCGGTTGACTTCTTCCAGAACGGCTCGGATCACGAAGAGCTGAGCGTCGTCCTGCGCGGCTACGACCGCCAGCAGGTCGACAGCAAGCTGCAGCGTCTCAACGCGCAGCTCCAGCAGGCCAACCAGGCCCGGGAAGAGGCCGAGGGCCGACTCGCCGAGTCCCAGCGCCGCATCCGCCAGGCCGAACAGCGGCTCGGCACGATGGAGCAGAAGCTCAGCGACACCAACAAACAGTTGGAAGAGAACAACCGGCCGACGCTGTCGGGCCTGGGCACGCGGGTCGAGCAGATCCTGCGCCTGGCCGAGGAGCAGGCCAACGACCACCGGGGCGAGGCCAAGCGGGAGTCCGAGGGCATCATCTCCGCGGCGCGGCTCGAGGCTCGCGAGATCACCGACAAGGCGCGCGCCGAGTCCGCCGCCATGAAGGCGACCGCCGAGCGTGAGGCGGGCAACCTGCGCACCGCCGCGGAGCGGGAGGCCGCCGAGGTCCGGGTGCAGGCCCGGCGCGAGGCCGACACGCTGCGGGCCGACGCGGAGCGGGAGACCAAGCAGCTGCGCACCGCCACCGCCCACGAGGTCGCCGAACTGAAGGCGACCGTCGAGCGTGAGGTCGCGACGCTGCGGGCGACCGCCGAGCGGGAGATCACCCAGCTGCGCGCCAAGGCCGCCCGTGAGGCGGAGGAGAAGCGCGCCGAGGCGACCAAGCTGCTCACCGACGCCCGCGACAAGCGCGACAAGGACCTGCAGTCCCTCGCCCTCGAGATCGCCGAGCGCCAGGAGAAGGCCGAGCGCGAAGAGTCCGCCCGCCACGCCTCCGCCGTCGCCGCGACGCAGAAGCTGGTCACCGAGGCTGAGGGTCGCGCCCGCGCCGCCGAGGACCGCGCCAAGGAGATCGAGCAGCGCGCCGAGACCCGCCGCGTCGAGTCCGAGCGCGGCGCCGCCGAGACGGTCGACAAGGCCAAGACTCTTGCCGACAAGACGGTCAACGAGGCTCGCGCCGAGGCCCACCGGGTGCTCAGCGAGGCCCGCGCCGAGGCCGAGGAGACCACGCAGCGCGCCCGGCGCGAGGTCGAGGACCTCACCCGCCAGAAGGACGCGGTCACCTCGCAGCTCGGGCAGATGCTGTCCGGCCTCGCCGGCATCATGCCGTCGGCCGCGCCGCCGCAGCAGGGAGGCTCCGACAAGAAGGGCAAGTCGGGAGACGGCGAGAAGGTCTCCGCCTGACGTACGGTGGGTCGCGGCGGATGTGCCGCTTCCTGAATCATTCACGGGGAGTTCGATCGCACGTCCCGTCATGCGCGGTGTGTAATTGCGCGTGGCGGGACGTTGCGTGTGAGGATGGATGCTATGTCAGACGGCGACCTCTTCGGCTCGGGGACCGGGGTCTCTTCGGAGCCTGACTTCGAGACCGCGATCCGGGGCTATAAGAAGGACCAGGTCGACAAGTACTGGACCCAGTCCGAGAACGAGATCGCCGCACTGAAGTTAGAGAACGAAGAGGTCTGGGGTCAGGTGCAGGCCCTCGCCTCGCAGGTGCAGGACCTGCAGATGGAGCTCGCCGAGCTGCGCCGTCGCACCCCGCACCACGGTGAGGTCTCCTTCCGGCACCTCGGACCGCGCGTCGAGCAGATCCTCGGCCTCGCCGAGGACCAGGCCGATTCGATCCGCGCCGGCGCGGCACAGGAGATCGCCGGCCTGCGCACCGAGGCCGAGCGGCTCCTCGCCGAGGCCCGTGGCCGCGCCGCCCAGGCCAACGAGGACTTCGAGCTCGCCCTCGCCGCCCGCCGCGCCGAGGAGGAGCGGACGGTGGCGGAGCGTCGCCGGTCGCTCGACGCCGAGGCCCACGCCATCGAGGAGCGCGGCGCGCAGGCGCGCGCCGAGGCCGAGCGCATCATCGCCGCCGCACAGGCCGAGGCACAGCAGATCACCCAGACCGGCACCGCCCAGATCGAGCAGGCTCGCCAGCAGGCCGAGCAGCACGCCTACGGCCTGCGCACGTCGGCCGAGCAGCAGGCGGCGGCGCTGCGCGCCGAGGCGGAGCAGCACGCGGCCCAGGTCCGGGCGCAGGCCGACCAGCACCTCGCGGCGGCGCAGCAGCAGGCGACCACGATCGTGGCCCAGGCGCAGGAGCAGGCGACGTCCCTGGTCACGCAGGCGCAGCAGCAGGCCGAGGCGGTCAACGCCCAGGCCCAGCAGGCGGCCGCGGCCGTGGCGGCCAAGGCGCAGGAGGCCGCGGCGGTCGTCGCCGCGCAGGCGGAGCAGCACGCCGCTACCGTGACCGCCCAGGCCAGGGATGCTGCGGACACGCTCGCCGCGCAGGCCGAGCAGTCGGCCGCCGCCGTGACCGAGCGGGCCAGGCAGCAGGCGGCGCAGATCCAGCAGCAGGCCGCCGAGGACAACGACCAGGCCCGCGCCGAGGCCGAGCAGCGGGCGGCCGAGCAACGGGCCGCCGTCGAGCAGGAGCTGCTCGACCTGCGCACGGCGCGCGAGACCGAGATCGCCCAGCTGCGGACGACCGCCGAGGCGGAGCTGGCCAAGGCCCGCGCCACCGCGGAGACCGAGGCCGAGCAGCTGCGGGCGACCGCCAAGACCGAGGCCGAGGCACTTGTGCGAGCGGCCGACGCCGCGACGGCGGCCTCGGCCGCGGAGTCGGCGGCCGCGGCCGAGGCGCGCCTGGCCGAGGTGCAGGCGAAGGAGACCGACGTCGAGACGCGCCTGGCCGAGCTGCGCGAGCGGGAGACCGCGCTGGACAAGCGGGCCGAAACGGTCGAGGCGGCCGAGGCGCGCCTGGCCGAGCTGCGCGAGCAGGAAACCGAGCTCACCAGCCGGATCGCGAAGTCGGAGACGGAGCTCAGCACCCAGCTGGCCGGGCTGCGCGCACAGGAGACCGAGCTGACCAGCCAGGTCACCGCGGCCGAGATGCGCCTCGCCGAGCTGCAGCAGCAGACGGCCAACGCCGAGGAGGCGGCCGCGAAGCTCGCCGCCGCCGCCGAGGAGCGGCTCCGCGAGACCGAGCAGAAGGTCAAGGAAGCCGAGCAGCGGGCCAAGGAGATCGACGATCTGGCGACAGCCGCCGGCACCGAGGCCGCCGACCGCGCCGCTCAGACGGTTGCCGACGCCGAGAAGGCCGCCGAGGCCATCCGCGAGGCGGCCACGCAGGAGAAGACGACGGCCGCCTCGCCGAGCAACGGCAAGGTCGCCGTGGAAGCCAACGGCAGCACGCGCTGACCGTTCACATCGGCTCGGGGCCGCGCGCCGACGATTCGGTGTGCGGCCCCGCGCGTTTGTGCCGGGCGGTTTGCCGCAGGAGCTGGGAAGTTCCTGTGGGAAGGGCGCCGAAAGTTGACAGTCGGGTTGAGCGAGGCAATGGTCCTCACGTATCGTCCGCGGGTCTATGCGGCGGGTGGCCAGACCGCGTTCAGGGGGAGATGGTGTGAGCACTGATCAGGTGCGGGGAAGCCGAGCCGGTCGCCATACACCACCATCGTCACCCCGCTCACGCCGCCCGTGGATCATCGGAGGTGCGATCGTCGGCGCCCTGGCCGTCGCGGGCGCCGCCACCGTCGTGATCCTCCAGTTGGTCGACGGTGACAGCGACGCCGGTCCGGACGGCGGCACCACCGAGAAGGCCACCGTCATCAGCACCGACGGCGCCACGGTCGACGGGCAGAAGCTCACCAGCGCCCTGCACATCAAGGCGAACAACGTCAAGGTCACCAACACCACCGTCCACCACACCGGAACGGTCGCGATCAAGGTGTTCGCCGGGTTCACCGGCACCGTCATCGACAACACCGAAGTGTTCTGCGACGGCAAGGACATGACCGGCGTCGGTTACGGCAACTACACGGCGAGCCGGGTGAAGGTCCACGGCTGCACGACGGGCTTCTCGCACAGCGCCGCGGCGCCGGTCATCGTGAGCGACTCGTCGGTCGACGACAAGCCGTACAAGGCGAAGTACGCCTTCGAGGAGCCCGGCAAGAAGCACGCGACCAGCGGCGCCGGCCTCACCCCCGGCCCCGTCAAGGCCTCGAAGCCGTGGCCCGGGCCGGAGAACACGGGCGTTCCCGCCGGGACGAAGCTCACGCCGTACACCGGAAAATACGTGATCACCGAGCCCAACACGGTCATCGACGGGAAGATCCTCACCGACTGCCTGGACATCAAGGCCAAGAACGTGACGATCAAGCGATCGAAGATCACTTGCAAGAACAAGGGTGGAATGATCATCCGGGTGTTCGACGACCTGGTCCCCGACGCGAGCCTCACCGTCGAGGACTCGGAGATCCAGGGCGAGGGTGAGGGGCTGGGGGTAGGTTTCGGCCACTACACGCTTCGCCGGGTCAACATGCACACGCTGAACGAGGGCCCGCGCGTCTCGGACGGCGCCGTGATCGAGGACTGCTGGATCCACGGCCTGGTCTTCACCGACGAGAAGGACCACCAGGACATCCTGCAGACGACCGGCGGCACGGGCATGGTGGTGCGGCACAACACGCTGGAGGCCTTCAACCCCACGACGAACGATCCGTTCAATGCGGGGTTCCAGCTAGGCTCGGAGACGGCGCCGTCGTTGAGCAACCTGCTGGTCGAGGACAACCTGTTCACCGGCGGCAACTACACGGTGAACATCCGCCCCGACACGAAGGCCGACAACGTCATCTTCCGTGGCAACGTGTTCGTGCGGAACAGCCGCTACGGCCCCGCCTCGAACGAAGACCTGCCGGGCGTGAAGTGGGAGCCGAGCAACGTGTACTTGGACACCTCCAAGCCCGTGACCCACGACTGACCCCTGGACCGGCGCCCCCTTTTTCCTCATGATCGCGACAAGTTCAAAATCATGAAGCCTTGCGCTGCGGGCAGGGGTTGACCTTGGTCGAAATCCGTGGCTCTGGCCACGGAAAGCAACCAAGGTCAAGTCCTGCACGCGGCGCGGAGTCGAAGCCGTCACCGAGCCGGGGCCGCACGACAGGTGCGGTCAGAATGACAAGACTGCCTTGTCCACTGTGAACGCTTCCGCATAGTGGGACCGGCACTCCATGCCGCGGAGGCGGGCCAAGCCCAGGAACACCTCGTCGTCCCACCAGTCTCGCGCCTTCTGCGACGGGAAGTGCTCGTGGAGCAGTGCCACCTTCTGCCGGCCCTGCTCCACCGTCAACGGCACGTAGACGTTTCGCCGCGACAGGTCGCCGTCCCACTTCGGGATCTCGTAGTGCAGGACCAGCGAGTCGCGGAACGCGGTCGACGCCAGCGTGCCCAGCAGCCGGTGGTCCTGGTGCGCGTCGTCCCTGGACGGGGCCAGCACCAGGTCTGCCCGGCCCAGCCCGGCCGCGGCCTCCACGATCTCCTTCGCCGCGTTCCAGTGTGCGGGCAGCCGCCCGTCCGGCAGGTCGTGCAGGTGGAACCGCAGGGACGACGCCTGCATGAGGAACGCCGACGCCGCCGACCGGGCCTCGTCCTGGCGGGCGGGGACCCCGGTCGCCAGGACGTAGTCCACCGACACCCCGGCCGGCAACGACAGCAGCAGGCCGCCGGCGGCGATCTCGATGTCGTCCGGGTGGGCTCCCAGCAGGACGACGGACCGCACGCCGGCGAGCGAGAATCCGATCATGAGCGCTGCGCCGGCACAACCGGCCGCCGTGCGGAGTCCCACAGCATCCAGGGGCAGTTGCCGCTGTTGTACGCCTCTTCCATCTCCGCCCGGTCCTTGAAGGTGTCGACCGCGCGCCAGAACCCGTCGTACTGCTGGGCCAGGAGCTTGCGGTCGGGGATCAGCCGGTCGAAGGCGTGCGGCACCATGTCCTCGCCCTCCCGCAGGGCGTCGAAGATCTGCGGCCGCATGATGAAGTATCCACCGTTTTCCCACGTCATCAGCTCGCGGAAATCCCGGACCCGGGAGACCGACCCGTCGGCGTTCATCTCGACGACGTGGTGGGTCGACACCGGCGGTACGGCCAGCATGCTCACCGCCGCCTCCGACGCGCGGAACCGCTCGACCATCTCGGGCAGCGGCGCGTCGGTGAGCGTGTCGGCATAGTTGGCCAGGAACATCGGCTCGTCCTCGACGTACTTGCGCACGCGCATGAGCCGCTCGCCGATGGTCGCCTTGAGGCCGGTGTCGATGAACGTGATGTTCCAGTCGGTGATGTCGGTCGAGAACAGCTGCACGTCACGGTTGCCGCCGACGAGGGTGAAGTCGTTGGACAGCGTCTCGTCGTAGTGCAGGAAGTAGTCCTTGACCACGGCGGCGCCGTAGCCGAGCGCCAGGATGAAGTCGGTGTGCCCGAAATGGGCGTAGTACCGCATGACGTGCCACAGCAGCGGCCGGTCACCGATCATCGCCATGGGCTTGGGCGCGTTGTTCGTACCCTCGCGCATCCGCATGCCGAGACCACCGCAGAACAGGACGACCTTCACCGGAACTACCCCTCTACCTCGAGTGTGGGGATCGGGTACACCAGTCTGCCGCCCCAGTCGCGCACGTAGGACAGCTGCGCGCTGATCTCCGTGCGCAGGTTCCATGGCAGGACCAGGACATAGTCGGGCCGGTCCGCGGCGATGCGCTCCGGCTCGTGGATCGGGATGTGCGTACCGGGGAGGAACATACCCTGCTTGTGCGGCGAACGGTCGACCGTGTACTCGAGCAGGTCCTCACGGATGCCGCAGTGGTTGAGCAGCGTGTTGCCCTTGCCCGGCGCGCCGTAGCCGACCACCCGCTTGCCCTCGCGACGCGCCGTCATGAGGAAGTCGAGCAGGTCGCGCTTGATCGTGAAGACCTCGTCGGCGAAGCCCTTGTGCCCCTCGAGCGTGTGCAGCCCGGCGGCCGCCTCCGCCTCCAGCAGGTTCTTCACGGCGAGCGACGGCTCCCCCGCGTGATCCGTGTGCATGGCGTGTACCCGCAGCGAGCCGCCGTGCGTGGAGAGTTCCTCGACGTCGACGACGGTGAGGCCGCCCTTCGCCAGCGCCCGCGACGCGGTGAGCAGGGAGAGGTACTGGTAGTGCTCGTGGTAGATGGTGTCGAACTGGCGCCGCTCGATCAGGCGCAGCAGGTGCGGAAACTCGAGGGTGACCAGCCCGTCCGGTTTGACCAGATTGGCCAGCCCCTGCGAAAAACCAATGATGTCCGGAATATGGGCATAAACGTTATTTGCCGCCACCAGATCCGCCCGGCCGTATTGCGCCGCGACCGATGCACCCGTTTCCGGCCCGAGAAAGCACACCTCGGTGCGGACGCCCTTTTCGCGGGCAACCGCTGCGACATTTCCCGCTGGCTCAACGCCGATCACCGGGATACCTGCGGCCACAAAATGCTGGAGAAGGTATCCGTCGTTACTGGCCACTTCGGCGACCAGACTGTCGGCCGTTAGGTTGAGCTTCTCGATCATCGCGACCGCGTACCGCCGGGCGTGCTCCACCCAGGATGTCGAGTAGGAGGAGAAGTAGAGGTAGTCGGAGAAGATCTCCTCACCCGCGACGTACGCCGGGAGCTGCACGAGCAGGCACTCCGCGCAGATCCGCACGTGAAGCGGATAGAAGGTCTCCGGGGCGTCGACCTTCTCCGCGGGCACGTAGCTCTCGCAGAGCGGGGACATCCCAAGGTCGACGAAGGTCTCGGTGAGCTCGGTCCCACACAGCCGGCACGAGACTACGGGCATACGTTCCCCCCAAATTGTCACTGGCGCTAGGCTCCCCACCAACGAACCGGCGATCCAGCGAATGACTGACGAATCACATCCGAAGCCACGCCCGGCGCGGCCGTGGACGAGTCAGCCTAAGGCAAAATCCAAGGCAAGAAGCTAGCGGTCATCGGTGGCTTCCGGTAAACGCCAGAGTAAGAAGTCCGACACACCACCGAGGGCCTTTTCGGCTCCTCATAGACTCGCCTTCCACCCGCCGAGCGTTCGGGAGCTTTGCCATGCGCGTACTCGTCACTGGTCACGACGGATACATCGGCAGCGTGCTGGTGCCGATACTCCGTCAAGCCGGGCACGAGGTGGTCGGACTGGACACCGGGCTCTTCGCGGACTGCGTCCTCGGCCCGGCGCCCGAGGAGGTCAAGACGCTCCGCGTCGACCTGCGCGACGTTGAGCCGGAGCACGTCACCGGCTTCGACGCGGTGCTGCACCTCGCCGCGCTGTGCAACGACCCGCTGGGCAACCTCAACCCGGACCTGACGTATGACGTCAACCACCGCTCGACGCTCCGCCTGGCCCGGGCCGCGAAGGCCGCCGGCGTGCAGCGCTTCCTCTTCTCGTCATCCTGCTCGCTGTACGGCAAGGGCGACGACGACACGCCGCTGGACGAGACGGCCGGCTTCCAGCCCGTGACCCCCTACGGCGAGTCGAAGATCCTCTCCGAGCAGGGCCTGCTGGAGCTCGCCGACGACGACTTCTCCCCCACGTTCCTGCGCAACGCCACGGCGTACGGCTTCTCCCCGCGCCTGCGCGGTGACCTCGTCGTCAACGACCTCGCCGCGCACGCGCTGCTCACCGGCCAGGTGCGGCTGCTGTCCGACGGCAAGGCGTGGCGGCCGCTGGTGCACATCGAGGACATCTCCGCGGCGTTCCTCGCGCTGCTGGAGGTCGGCCGCGAGCGGGTGCACGCCAAGGCGTACAACATCGGACGCTCGAGCGAGAACTACCTCATCCGGGACGTGGCCAACCTGGTCGCCGAGGTGGTCCCGGACAGCGAGGTCACGTTCGCCGCCGGCGCCGGCACCGACCTGCGCAACTACCGCGTCACGTGCGACCTGATCGCCGCCGAGATCCCCGAGTTCCAGCCGAAGTGGACCGTGAAGCTGGGCGTGGAGCAGCTCGTCGAGGAGTACCAGCGGCACGGGCTGACCATCGAGCAGTTCGGCAGCGAGCGGCACCAGCGCATCAAGCGCATCCGGTCGCTGACGGAGCAGGGCAAGCTGGACGACAACCTGCGGTGGGTGAACGCATGAGCAACGATCAGCGGATCTGCGACGCCTGCGGCGACGACCGGCTCGTCGAGTTCGCCGACCTGGGCGAGATCCCCGTCCTGTGCGGGGTGCACTGGGAGGCCCACGGCGACGCCGTCGCCTCACCGGTGGGCAGGATGGTGATGGCGTACTGCCCGACGTGCGCCTACGTCCGTAATGTCGCGTTCGACAAGGACCTGCTGGTCTACGACACGACGATGGACACCAACCTCCACTTCTCCCCGGCGTTCCAGCGGTTCTCCAGCGATCTCGTCCAGAGCCTCAGCGAGCGGTACGACCTGAGCGGCAAGCTCGTGCTGGACATCGGCTGCGGGCAGGGCGAGTTCCTCAAGGAGCTGACCCACGTCGGCGGCGCGCGCGGCGTCGGCTACGACGCGATGTACGCCGGCGAGGTCGGCGAACAGGGCGCGGTCACGTTCCACAGTGGACTGGCGCCACGCGGCAGCGGCCTGCCCGACTACGACTTCTTCACCTCGCGCCACTGGTTCGAGCACCTCGACGACCCCTACGAGTTCCTCGTCGACCTGCGTGAGCAGGCCAAGGGCCGTGAGGTCTTCGGATACGTCGAGGTGCCGGACGCGGTCTACGACCTCGCCACCGCCGGCTGGGAGGTCATCTACCCGCACGTGTCGTACTTCGACGCCTACTCGCTGGCGAGCATCTTCGGCCGGGCGGGCTGGACGGTGGAGTCGACCGGCACGCTGTTCTCCGGGATGTTCCGCTACATCGAGGTTTCGGCGAACCGCCCGCGGGCAGGAGGCCACGTCGCCCACACCGGTGAACTGCCCTCGCTGCGGGCCCGTGACAAGCAGCTCGCCGCGATCGCCGGCTTTGCCGAGCGGCACCACGCCGAGCGCGAGCGCTGGCGGAGCACGATCTCGCGGCTCAACGCGGAGGGTGCGAAACCGGTCCTGTGGGGCGCCGGATCGCGGGGCGTGCAGTTCCTCACGCTCGCCGACCGCGAACTGGGCCTGCACGGTGTGGTCGACCTCAACCCGCGCAAATGGGGCCGGTTCCTGCCGGTCACCGGACACCGGGTCGACCCGCCGTCGACGCTGACGGCGCTGCAGCCGAAGGCGGTGATCATCACGAACCCGGCGTACAAGGACGAGATCGCCAAGTCCCTCGCGGACCTGGGCGTGACCGCAGAGATCCTGGTGGCCTGACATGACCGGTGCGGGCATGCCCAGGGTGACGATCGGCATGACGACGTACAACGTCGAGCGATACCTGCCGCTGGCGCTCGAGTCGATGCTGGCGCAGGACCATCCGGACTTCGAGATCGTCGTCTGCGACAACCTCTCCACCGACCGCACCTGGGACATCCTGGAGACCTACGCACAGAAGGACGACCGGATGCGGATCTACCGCAATCCGGAGAACCTCGGCGAGGCGGGCAACTTCCGGCGGGTCGTCTCGCTGGCGCGCGGCGAGCTGTTCCGGCTCGCCGCGCACGACGACCTCGCCGCGCCGACCCTCGTCAGCCGGTGTGTCGCCGCGCTCGACGCGCACCCGTCGGCGATCCTCGCGTTCCCGCAGACGATGCTGATCGACAGCGACGGCAACGAGATCGGCCCGTGGGACGACGCGATGGACACGGCGGACCTGCGCTCGCGGAGCCGGGTCTCGTGGTACGCCCGGAAGTGGAACCTCTGCAACGAGGTGTTCGGCGTCGTGCGCACCGACGTGCTGCGCAGGACGCGCCTGCTCGGCCCGTTCCTGTCCAGCGACGTGCGGATGCTGCACGAGCTGGCGCTGCGCGGCGAGTTTGTCCAGGTGCCGGAGCGGTTGTTCTTCCGCCGCATGCACGCCACCAACACGTTCGGCGCCAGCCGGGACACCGACGAGGTCCTGGAGTGGCTGGAGCCGGGCGCGAAGAAGTCGAAGAAGCGCAAGCCGGCCACCGACCAGAGCCACCACACCCGGATGACCTGGGAGATCACCAAGGCCCTGCTCAACAACGAGCTGCCGGTGACACAGCGGGCCGCCGGGACTGCCGCGTTCCTCACGTCGTGGGGCACCCGGCGCGGTCGCGCCAAGCTCGGCCGGATCCGCCGGACCATCACGCGCACGCCGATCGCTCCGCCGCCGTGGGAGCAGCCGCCGGCGGGAGATTCCCAGCAGTCCTGAAACAGCGAGCGGAGCCCGCATGAGCCAGACCATCGATCAGTCCGTCGACCCGCTCGACCGGACCGTCGACCTGGACCGCACCGTCGAGATCAAGGCACCCGAGGAGCCTGAGCGCGAAGAGGCGCCGCGGAAACGGCTCAAGTCCGCCATCTTCTGGTCGTACGCGCTGACCGCGGGCCGGCTCGGCACGACCACGATCGTCACGTTCGTCCTGGCGAGCATGCTGGGCCCGCACGCGTTCGGGGTCGTGGCGACGGCACTGCTGTTCGTGATGATCACGCAGATGCTGCTCCAGCAGACGCTGCTCACCACGATCATCCAGCGCGAGCGGCTCGACGACGACCACCTCGACGCGGGCTTCTGGGTCGTCATGGGCGGCAGCCTCGGCCTCACCGCCCTGGCCGCCGGCGCGGCACCGCTGTGGGCGGCGTTCAACAACCAGCCGGAGATCACCTGGGTCTGCGTCGCGCTGACACCGATGATCGTGCTGCAGGGCCTGACCGTGGTGCCCGAAGCGATCCTGCGCCGGAAGATGACGTTTCGTCCCTTGGCCATCCGCACGCTCATCGCGAATGCGATCGGCGGGATCGTCGGCATCATCATGGCGCTCGTCGGCTTCCAGGCGTGGGCGCTGGTGGCGCAGCAGCTCGTCACCGGCGTGGTCGGCGCGATCGTGCTGTGGACGGTCACCGACTGGCGGCCCCGGTTCCGGTTCCCCGTGCAGGCATGGAAGGACCTGTGGGGCTTCTCGGCACAGGCCGCGCTCGGCGGCATCGGCGTCTTCCTGGCGATCCGGATCGACGTGCTGGTCCTGGCGAAGTGGTTCGGGCCGGTCGCCGTCGGTCTCTACCGCATCGCGCAACGCCTGCCCGACATGCTGACCGAGGTCACTTCCCGGTCGCTGCAGCAGGTGTCGCTGCCGGAGCTGGCCCGCCTGCAGCGGGAGCCCGAGGTGCTCGCCGACCGGCTCGCCAAGATGCTGCACGTCTCCGCGGTCGTGGGGCTGCCCGCGCTGGGCATCCTGGCCGCCGACGCCAAGCCGCTCGTCGCGCTGCTCGGCCCGGAGTGGTCGCCGGCCGGTGTCGGCATGCAGCTGCTGTGCATCGTCGGCGCGGTCAACGTCTACGGCGTGCTGCTCGGCCCGGCGCTGCAGGCGGTCGGGCGGGTCGGGATCAACACCGCGCTCGCCTGGACCCAGCTGGCGGTCGGCATCGTCACGTTCTACGCCATCGGGCAGTGGCTCAACGGCTCGGCCGACGACCGTCAGCAGGTCGCCGCCATCGCGCTCGGCATGGCGGGCCTGGAGCTGACGATCACGATCGTTATGGCCTACATCACCTTCAACCGGGTATTGAAGGTCAGCAGCTGGCGCATCGTCCGGCCGACCGTGCCGGCACTCTTCGCCAGCCTCCTGGGCTTCGGGATCACCTGGAGCGTCGACCACTTCGGCCTGATCAGCGGACCATGGACGCTCAAGTTCGTGGTCTACGGTGCCCTCGCCACGGCGATCTCGGGCGGCGTGCTGCTCGCGCTCGACCGGCGCCTGTCGGGAATGGTCATGGGACGGATCCGCCCCATGCTGAAGAAAGCGTAGGAAAGAGTTTTGCAGTTCGAGGAGTCGAATCGCCTGCGGCCGATGGCGCACGCCGTGATTCCCGGTGGCGCCCACACGTACGCGAAGGGCGACGACCAGTTCCCGGAAGAGGCTCCGGGCTTCATCGTGCGCGGCGAGGGCTGCCACGTGTGGGACGTCGACGGCAACGAGTTCATCGAATACGGCATGGGCCTGCGGGCCGTCTCGCTCGGCCACGGCTACGCCCCGGTGGTCGCGGCGGCCGCCGCCGAGATGCGCAACGGGCTCAACTTCACCCGCCCGGCCGCGCTCGAGCTGACCGCGGCGGAGAAGCTGCGCCGCACGCTCGGGCAGGACGACCGGATGGTGAAGTTCGCCAAGAACGGCTCCGACGTGACCAGCGCCGCGGTGAAGCTCGCGCGGGCGGCCACCGGCCGGGACCTGGTGGCGATCTGCGGTGACCACCCGTTCTTCTCGACCGACGACTGGTTCATCGGTACGACCGGCATGCCCGGCGGCATTCCCCAGGCAGTCCGCGATCTGACCGTCAAGTACCGCTACAACGACCTCGCGAGCGTCGAGGCGCTCATCGCCGCGTACCCGGGCCGGATCGCCTGCCTGGTGCAGGAGGTCGAGACCACCGAGCCGCCGGCGCCGGGCTTCCTGGCCGGGCTGCGGGCGCTGTGCGACGCGCACGGCATCGTGCTCATCTTCGACGAGATCATCACCGGTTTCCGCTGGCACGTCCGCGGCGCCTCCCACGTGCACGGGGTCCGGGCCGACCTGACCAGCTACGGCAAGGCGCTCGGCAACGGCTTCGCGATCGCGGCGCTGGTCGGCGAGCCGGAACTGATGGAGCTGGGCGGCCTGCGCACCGACCGGGAGCGGGTGTTCCTGCTCTCCACGACGTACGGCGCCGACACGCACACGCTCGCCGCGGCGATGGCGGTGCTCGACGTGTACGAGCAGGAGCCGGTCATCGAGCACCTGCACCGGCAGGGCCGTCGGCTCGCCGAGGGCGTGCGGCAGGCCGCGCAGGCGCACGGGATCGCCGAGTTCTTCGGCGTCGCCGGCCGGGACAGCAACCTCATCTACATGACGAAGGACGCCGAGGGCGAGCGCTCCCAGGCGTTCCGGACGCTGTTCCTGCAGGAGATGATCCGCCGCGGGGTGATCGCCCCGTCGTTTGTCATGAGCTACTCGCACACCGACGCGGACATCGACCGTACGGTCGAGGCGGTCGACGGTGCGCTCGCCGTCTACGCGAAGGCGCTCAGTGACGGTGTCGAGGGTTACCTGGTGGGGCGCCCGGTGAAGCCGGTGTTCCGCCCATACGTCTGAGGACGGTTCCATGACGCTGACGTCGCAGACCCGCACACATGAGGCGACCGGCACACCACCGCGCGGCCGCGGCAGGTCGATCGCGCTGACGACGGCCGCCGTCGTCGTCGGCACGGCCGCGAGCCTGCTGCGTCAGCCCGGCCCCGGCGCGCTGAACACGATCTGGGCGGAAGACGGTGAGATCTTCCTGACCCAGGCCGTGCGCGACGGGGCCGGGGCGTTCACGACGTCGTACGCCGGCTACTACCACCTGGTCGCCCGGATCGTGGCCGCGGTCGCCGCGGTGCTGCCGGCCGCCTGGGCGGGCGCCGTCCTGGCCGTCGGGGCCGCGCTGATCACTACCGTGTTCGCGGTCGCCGTGTACCACCTCAGCGGCGAACACCTGCCGTCGCGCCTCGCCCGGCTGGTCGTGTCGGTCCCGGTCGCCGTGCTGCCGATGGCGCAGGGCGACGTGCTCAACTCCCCCGCCAACCTGCACTGGACCGGGCTGTACCTGCTGTTCTGGCTGTTGGTGAGCCGGCCCGCGACCACCGCGGGGCGGGTCCTGGCCTGTGCCGGCATCGTGCTCGTCACCGCCAGCGACATCCTCACCGGCGTCTACGTGCCGCTGGCGGCGTTCGTGGTCTGGTTCCACCGCGACCGGTACGCCTGGATCAAGGGCGCCGCGTTCGGGGTGCCGCTCGTGGTGCAGGTCCTCGGCCTGCTGACCGGTCAGAGCGAGCGCGAGGGGCTCACGCCTGACCCGGTGCTCGGTATCACCGGCTACGTCTTCCGCGCGGTGCCGGCAACGTTCTTCGGCGAGCGGTGGGTCGGCGCCGGGGTGAGCACCGTGAGCCTCGTGTTCACCGCGCTGGCCGTCCTGCTGATCGCGGCGGTGCTGCTGCTGGCCTGGCTCGAGAAGACCTCGGCACGGTGGTGGTTCGCGCTCGCCGCGGCGCTGCACAGCGCCGCCCTCTACGTCGCACCGGTCGGGCTGAGCGGCATCGCCACGCCCCGCTACAACGTCGCGCCCGCCCTGCTTCTGCTCGTCGCGGTGGTCAGCCTGGTGCTGCCCAAGTACGACGCCCGGCTTTTGACGGCACTGAGTGTGCTGATCGCAATCGTCTGCGTAGTGAACTTCCGGGTGGCCAACCCCAGATCGGAAGGCCCGGCGTGGGACGACGGGATTGACTCAGGTCGGGTCGCATGCGCGCAGTCGCCCGGCGGCACCGTGTCCATCGAACTGCCGCCGCTGGTGGCGCCCGGCTGGCACGCCACGCTGCCCTGTGACTATGTCGACAGGAATTGACTTGGGAATTGCCCGCATGGCTATGATCAATCCGACAACCAGCGGTTGAAGGTGAATTTGTTCGACCGTTCGGCTAGTCCTGGTTGACAAAACGACCGAGTGCGCACCAAGCCGACGAAACACGGTCGAGCTATTGGCCACACGAGCGTTGACCTGCGGATCAGAAGATCACTTCTGTCCGTTTCATTACTTAAGTTAAGAATGTGCAAATAATTCAGAATTGTGCGACTCGACGCCAGTGGCGGCATTTCATGTCGCGTTAAAGGACGCGTGTAAACAATGCGACACGGCGAGAGTGCCGATGCCTACTTGCCTCGCGAGTGCGTTATCCGCGAGGGTTCCTAGGCGACTGCCCGTGGGGGGTGCGCGATGGATTTTTCTTCGGGATCTGTCTTCGAGAGTCAGGGGCGGTCATGAAGGTTGGTGTCATCGGCTGCGGTTACTGGGGAGCCAAGCACGTCCGCGTGCTCTCCTCACTGCCCGAAGTGTCACTCGTCGTCGCCATCGACGCCCAGGCGGAGCGGATCGAGCCGCTGCGCCGCATGTACCCCAGCGCGCTGTGCGTGACCAGCCTCGACGAGGTCATCGACCTCATCGACGCCGCGATCATCGCCACGCCGCCCCGCTCGCACGGCCCGCTCGCCAAGCGGCTGCTCGCGGCCGGCAAGCACGTGATGGTCGAGAAGCCCATGACCGCGTCGACGGCGGAGGCCCGTGAGCTCGTCGCGATGGCCGACGAGGCCGGCCTGACGCTCGCCACCGGCCACACCTTCGAGCACAACGCCGTGGTGAAGCACCTGCGCGACATCGTCGCCGCCGGCGAACTCGGCAAGATCTACTACCTCGACACCGCGCGGCTGAACCTCGGTCTCTACCAGCCCGACGTCAACGTCGTCTGGGACCTCGCGCCGCACGACATCTCGATCATCAACATGGTCCTCGGCGCCACGCCGACAGCGGTGAGCGCACGGGGCGACCGGCACGCCGGCACGCCGTTCGAGGACGTCGCGTACGTCCGGCTGGAATACGGCACCATCGACGCCACCGCGAACATCCACGTCAGCTGGCTCGACCCGTCGAAGGTCCGCCGGGTGACCGTGGTCGGCAGCCAGCGGATGGCCGTCTACGACGACATGCTCGACGAGGGCCGCCTGCGCATCTACGACAAGGGCATCCAGGGTGCGCCGCTCGACGGCACGGTCCCGATGTCATACCGCTACGGCGGCATCGTCTCCCCGCACATCCCGATGACCGAGCCGCTCGCGGAGGTGGACCGCGACTTCGTCGAGTCGGCCATCACCGGCCGGCGTCCGGCCGTCGACGGGCGCCGCGGGCTGGCCGTCGTCGAGGTCCTGGAGGCCGCGGCGGAGTCCATGGCGACCGGCCGGACCGTCGAGATCTCTGCCGCCACCGACATCGCCACCGACGCCGTGCCGGCGTAGTCTTCGCTCCTGCTGGAAAGGACCCCACTTCGTGCGCATCCCGTTCAACGACCTCGCCACTCCGCACGCGTCGATCGTCGAGGACGTCGTCGCGGAGGTCCGAGCGCTGGCCGGCAACTCGCGGTTCATCGGCGGCCCGGCGGTGGAGGCCTTCGAGCAGGACTTCGCGGCGTTCTGCCACACCCGGCACGCGGTCGGGGTGGCCAACGGCACCGACGCGATCGAGCTGACGCTGCGCGCGCTCGGCATCGGCGCCGGTGACGAGGTGCTGGTCCCGGCCAACACGTTCATCGCCACCGCCTCCGCGGTCGCGGCCACCGGCGCCCGGCCGGTCTTCGTCGACGTCGACCCGGTCAGCCTCCTGGTCACTCCGGCGACGCTCGAGGCCGGGCTCACCGAGCGGACCAAGGCGGTCGTCCCGGTCCACCTCTTCGGGCACATGGTGCCGCCGGCGGACGTGCTGGCGTTCGCCCAGCGGCACGGCCTGATCGTGATCGAGGACTCGGCGCAGGCCCACGGCGCCGACGCCCCGAGTGACGGCGGGGATGAGAAATCGCGGGCCGGGTCGTACGGCGTCGCGGGGACCTTTAGCTTTTACCCGGGCAAGAACCTCGGCGCGTGGGGCGACGGCGGCGCGGTCGTCACCGACGACACAGCACTCGCCTCCCGCATCCGTTCGCTGGCCAACCACGGCCGGTCCGAGGGCACCGACCACTACGAACACCGCTACGTCGGGCGGAACAGCCGGCTCGATGCGCTGCAGGCCGCGGTGCTGCGGCGCAAGCTGGCCGACCTCCCGGAGGCCACCGCACAGCGCCGGCGTGTCGCGTCGGTCTACGCGGAGGCGCTGGCCGCACACAGCATCCCGCTGGTCGCACCGCTGTCCGGCGTGGACAGCGCCTGGCACCTGCTCGTCGTCCGGGTGCCGGGGCGTGAGACCGTGCGTCGCCTGCTGGACGAGGCCGGCATCGGCACCGGGGTGCACTACCCCGTGCCGTGTCACCGGCAGCTCGCCTACATCTCCGATCAGACCGTCAGCCTTCCGGTGGCCGAGCAGGCCGCCACCGAGATCCTGTCCCTTCCCTTCTTCCCGCACATGCGGGACGACGAAATCGCCTACGTGGCTGAAAGCCTCGCCAAGGCGATCGCCGCGGTCTGAGCCGACCCCGGTTGTAGTGCTCGCTCGTTCGTTGTCGCACCAACGCACAGTGAGGAGGTGTCGCTGTTGACAGCGCCCCAGGCTGTTCCCGACTCCGTCGTCGACACCGGCGACGCGACCGTTGAGATCTCGTCCCTTCCCAAGCAACCCGTGTCCGAACTCGCCGACGACGCCACCGTCGAGATTCCGATGCCGCAGCGCGTCCTGCGGGTCGTCGGCAGCGGCTGGGGCCTGATCCAGGGACACCGGGAGGGCCGCTCGCTCATCCCGAAGCGGTCGCTGCGGCAACTGGTCGAGGGTTTTGCCGCGCTGTGCATCCTGGCCGTGCTGTCACCGGTGCTCCTCGTGGTCGCGCTCGCCGTGAAGTGGACGAGCGCCGGCCCGATCCTGTTCAAGCAGGAGCGGTTGGGGCTGCACCGCAGCTCCTTCAAGATCATCAAGTTTCGCACGATGAGCAACAAGAACAGCGACGCCCAGCACCGCGAGTTCGTCAAGAAGATGCTCACCTCCGACGACGACGTCGACGGTGGCGAGCAGGGCGTCTACAAGCTCGTCAACGACCCGCGCATCACGCCGATCGGCGGCTTCCTGCGCCGCACCAGCATCGACGAGCTGCCGCAGTTGTGGAACGTGGTGCGCGGCGAGATGTCGCTGGTCGGCCCCCGGCCGGTGCTCGCCTGGGAGGCCGATCTGTTCCCGCCGGAGGCCGAGCGCCGCTTCGCGTGCCGGCCCGGCATGACCGGCCTGTGGCAGGTATCCGGCCGCAGCACCCTCGACTTCAAGGCCGCGCTGGAACTCGACGTCGTCTACGTCGAGAACAAGTCGCTCTGGTACGACGTCAAGATTCTCTTCCGCACGGTCGGCGTCGTCTTCAATCGATCGGTAGCCAGGTGAGTGGTCCGGAGCGCAGCGGAGGGGCCACTCACAATGAGGTTCAAGGTATAGGCGCTTCGCCGGAGCGAAGCGGAGGAGAAGCGCGGTGAAACAAAAAGATCCACGGCTCCACGTGGTCATAGCGGTGGCAAACCTGCCGGTCGAGCGCGACCGGCGGGTTATTCGTGAGGTCAAGGCCCTGGAGGCGGCCGGTTACCGGGTGACGGTGATCTGCCCGCGCGGCAAGCAGAAACTCACGAGGGTGCCCGGCACCAACGACGCGCGGATCCGCTCGTACAAGATGTACGAGTCCAGCGGCGGCGCGGTCTCGTTCGCGGTCGAGTTCGCCTGGTCGTTCCTGTGCATCGGCTGGCATCTCATGGCAGCGGTACTTCGGGACAAGGCCGTCGCCGCCCAGGTCTGCAACCCGCCGGACGTGTTCTGGCCGCTGGCCATCCTGATGCGCGCGATCGGCCGGCCGTGGGTCTTCGACCACCACGACCTGTCGCCCGAGGTCTACCAGGCACGCGGCGGCCGGCCCGGCTCGGCCCTCGACAAGGTGCTCCTGCGCTTCGAGAAGTGGTCGCAGCGCACGGCCTCGGCGGTCGTATCGACCAACGAGTCCTACCGGGAGCTCGCCATCAGCCGCGGCGGCTGCGACCCGGCGCGGGTCGTCGTGGTCCGCAACGGCCCCGCGGCGAGCGAGGTCAAGCCGGTCGACAGCGCGCCCGACGACGTCGACGACCACACGATCGTCTACCTCGGGGTGCTCGGCGCGCAGGACGGCGTCGACAACGCGATCCTGGCCGTCGAGCGGCTGGTCGAGCTGCGCGGCCGGCTGGGCTGGCGGCTCGTGGTCGCGGGCGACGGCGAGTGCCTGGAAAGCCTGCGGGCGCTGACCACCGAACGGAAGCTCGACGACGTCGTCGAGTTCACCGGCTGGCTCGGCGTCGAGGAGATCGACCGGCTGTTGCGCACCGCTTCCGTCGGATTGCAGCCAGATCCGCGCAGTGCGCACGCCGAGGTGTCGACAATGGCCAAGACCGTGGAATACCTCGCACGAGGGCTTCCCGTGGTCGGCGTGGACATGAGGGAGACCCGGCGCAGCGCCGGTGACGCAGGCGTCTACGTTGAACACGGCACACCCGAAGAATTTGCCGCCGTCCTGCACCGCCTACTCGACGACCCCGTGGCTCGTGCGTCGATGCGAAATGTCGCACTGGCCCGGTTCCGTAACACGCTCGCCTGGGAACACCAGGCGGCGACCTATGTCCGGCTTTGGGATGACTTGCTGTCCACCCGTCGGGCCAGGTACAAAACGACTTCAATCGTTCGGCAACCAGGCCCGGGCGAACAGCCTCTTGAAGTCCGCCAGGCAGAACACCGACAGTGATATCGACGAGCGACCGCGCTTGTGTGAGGGGATGACGTGGACCTCTGGGATCTCGCCAAGCTGATGGGTCGACGGTGGTACCTGATGGCACCGATGATCCTGCTGACGCTGGCCGCCACCACGTGGGCGCTCGTGACGATCAAGCCCGACTACACGTCGACCGGCACCATCATGCTCATCCCGCCGGCCAACCGGACCCCGCTGACGCAGGCCGAGCTCGCGTCGACCAACACGTGGGTCGAGGTCGGCGAGGACATCATGGCGACCGCCGTGGCGATCTCGCTCAACACCAGCGCCACGAAGAAGGAGATCGCGGCCGGGGGGTTCTCCTCCAATTTCGAGGTGGTGGCCGAGGACCGGTCCAGCATCCTCACCGTGACCGCGACCGCGTCGACACCGGAGGCCGCGAAGGCCACCGTGCAGCGCCTGGAGAAGCAGGTCGCCCAGGAGGTCGAGGACAAGCAGGCGCGATACAAGCCGCAGCCCGGCCGCGCGATCACCACGCAGGTGCTCGACCCGGGTGACACCATCGAGGTCGTCTCCTCGAAGGTGAAGCGCGCCGCCGTCGTCATCATCGGCGTCGGTCTGCTGCTCACCGCGGCGGTCACGATCGTGGGCGACAACCTGCTGCGCCGCCGGGCCAGCACCCGCCGGCGCGCCGCGGGCCTGACCGGCCCGGACGACCTCGAGCCGGACGGCGGCACCGACGTCATCGCCGACAGCGACCGGGTCACGAGGAGCCGGATACCGACGGCGGCCAACGGCAGGGAGCCGAGGCGGCCGATCAACCTGTCCGACGAGCCGACGACGATCGTGACGAACCACGGCGGCAAGGCCAAGAACCACAACATGAGCGACGCCAACGGCTCCGGGCTCACCGTCTCGTACAAGCAGGTGGAGGGCGAAGGCGACCGGCGCGGCGGCGAGACGGACGACGCGACGATCATCCTGCCGCTGGGCAACACGCCCTGGGCCGGGCGTGACGCGGACGCCGAGGCGCGCAACCGTTGACCTCCAGCACGATGGCCGGGCAGACCCGCGGGACGAAGGCGCCACCGACCCCGGTGGCGTCCGACGATCTGCGGATCTTCAAGCGCAAGCCGAAGAAGCGGTCGGCGGCCTACCGGCCCTCCCCCGATCTGCTCCCGGTCCTCGTCGACGCGGGCACCTACGCCTCGCGGCGTCGGCGCAGCCACGTCGACGCGGCGTCGCTGCTGGTCTTTGTCATCGTCCTGATCCAACTGCTGCCCTCCCGGCTCGTCGTGCCCGACCTCACCTCGGTCGGCCGGCCCGGTCTGCTGGTCGGTCTGCTCCTCGCGGTGTGGTGGCTGCTGTCCAAGCTGCACCCCCGGCTGGCGATGACCGGCCCGCAGCCGATGCGCTGGGCGTTTGTCGTCTACGCGCTGTCGCTGCTGCTGTCGTATGCGGCCGGCCAGTTCCGGGGCATGCCGACCCTCGAGGCCAACTCCGCCGACCGCGCCCTGTTGGGCGCGCTGGCGTTCATGGGCATCATCTTCATGACCGCCGACGGCGTGCCCACCCGGGAGCGGCTCGACGACCTGCAGCGGGTCCTCATCTACTGCACGACGATCAACTCGTTGCTCGGCATCCTGCAGTTCATCACCAAGAAGGACCTCACGCAGAACATCGTCATCCCGGGCCTGACGCTGCAGGGCGAGCTGGTCGGCCTCGCCGACCGCGGCGGCGGCGGGCTGATCCGGGTGGCCGGCACGACCGGTCACTACATCGAGTTCAGCGTGGTGATGGCGTTCGCGGTGCCGCTGGGCATCCACTACGCGCGCTTCGCCGCCCGCCAGTCCGAGCGCCGGTTGTTCCTGATCTGCACGCTGATCATGGCCGGCTCGATCCCGCTCGCGCTGTCCCGCACCGGCATCCTCGCCGTGGGCGTCGGCCTGCTGTGCATGTGGCCGGCCTGGAACTGGCGCTTCCGGTTCAACGTCCTGGTGGTCACCGCCGGTCTGCTCGGGGTCCTCTCGGTGGTGCGGCCCGGCCTGCTGGGCACCTTGCGCTCGCTGTTCAGCAACGCCAAGGACGACCCGAGCATCAAGGGGCGCACCGACGACTACGACGTCGTCTTCCAGTACGCCTCCGAGCGGCCGTGGCTCGGCCGGGGCACCGGCACGTTCATCCCCGAGCTGTACCGCTACCTCGACAACCAGTGGCTCATGACGCTGATGAACAACGGCTACATCGGCATCGCCGCCATGGTGGTTCTGCATTTCACCGGCGTGTTCCTGGCCATCATCGCGTTCCGGCGGGCCGAGAATGAGGTCGACCGGCACCTGTGCGCGGCGATCGCCGCGGTGCCGCTGATCGCCGCACTCACCGGTCTGACGTTCGACTCGTTCTCGTTCAGCACCTTCGTCGTGGTGCTCGCCCTGCAACTCGGCGCCGCAGGCGCGATGTGGCGGTTCACACACCCGGCGCGCACCACCCGCGGCGCGGCGGTTGGCGCGCTCAACCGCTGACTCTCTTGGAGCCATCAGTGATCTCGATCGTGATCGCCGCCCACAACGAGGCAGCCGTGATCGGCCGGTGCCTCGACGGACTGCTCGCCCCGGACATCGACATCACCGTCGTGGCCAACGGCTGCTCCGACGACACGGCCGCGGTCGCCGCCGCGCGCCCCGGCGTCCGGGTCGTCGACCGCCCGGAGCCGGGCAAGTCCGCCGCGCTCAACGCCGGCGACGCGGTCGCGGTGGGCTTCCCACGCGTGTATCTCGACGCCGACATCCCGCTGACCGCCGCCGACATCCGCGCGCTGGCGTCCTTCCTGTCCTCGACACCGGGGCTCCTCGCCGCGACCGCGCACCGGACCCTGGACACCCGCAAGCGGCCGTTGCTCGTCCGGGCGCACAGCGCGATCAACGGGCGGCTCCCGGCGTACCGTGACGCCCTCTACGGCCGCGGTGTTGTCATGCTGTCCGAAGAGGGACGCGCCCGCTTCGACACGTTCCCGGAGGTCGTCGCCGACGACCTGTTCCTCGACGGGCTCTTCGGCCCCGGCGAGAAGGCCGAGACGCCGACCGTGGTGGCGGTCGTGGAGACCCCGCGGCGCACTTCCGACCTGGTTCGACGTTTGGCGCGGGTGCGTGCGGGTAACGCCGCCCTGCGCGCCGCGGGTGCCGCCCGCCCGGCGGCGCGCTCCTCGTGGCTGCGCGACGTGGTCCTTCCCCGGCCCTGGTTGTTGCCGGCGGCCGTAGGCTACGTCGCACTGACCGTCGCTGCTTCGCGTGCCGCCCGCCGGAGCCAGGTCGGCTGGGGCCACGACTCATCCACTCGCACCAGCGTCGGAGTCTCGCAGTGAACAGCCGTAACCAGGACCCGCTCGTCAGCGTCGTCCTCGTCTCGTACAACACCCGCGAACACACGCTCAAGAACCTCGCCGCCCTGCAGGCGGGCACGGTGGTGCCGATCGAGGTGATCGTGGTCGACAACGCGTCGACCGACAACTCGGCGGCCGCGATCCAGCACGCGTTCCCGGAGGTCCGGGTCCTGCGCCAGCCGACCAACGTCGGCTTCGGCAACGCGGTGAACCTCGGCGCGGCACACGCCCGGGGCCGCTGGATCCTGCTCATCAACCCGGACACCGAGCCGATCGGCGACGTGATCCGCACCCTGGTCGAATTCGCCGCAACACACCCGGACCACCGGATCTACACGGGCCGGACGCTGCGCGCGGACCGGACCGACGACGGGCATTCGGTGCACGCGCTGCCGAGCCTGTGGGGGTACCTCTGCTTCGCGACCGGCCTGTCCTCGGTCTTCCGCAAGTCGGGCCGGTTCAACCCGGACGAGCTGCCCGCGCTGGACCGCGCGATCGGCGGCGAGGTGCCGGCGGTCTCGGGCTGCCTGCTGCTCATCGACCGTCCGCTGTGGGAGGAGCTCGGCGGCTTCACGCCGGACTACTTCATGTACAGCGAGGACATCGACCTGAGCGCCCGGGCCCGCCAGCACGGCGCCCACCCGGTCCTGGTCCCCGACGCTCAACTGCTCCACGTCGGCGGCGCCGCGTCGAGCACGGTGAACAAGCGGATCATGGTGCTGCGCGGCAAGACGACGTACGTCCGGCTGCGCTGGCCGGCCGACCGCGCCAAGAAGGCCCGGCTCCTGCTGAGCGCCGGCGTCCTGCTGCGCGCACTGGCCGGCAAGGGCTGGCGTGACGTCTGGCGGCAGCGGGCGACCTGGCTGGCGGGCTGGCCCGCCCCGGCACCCGCGGTTCCGACCGTCCCCGCGCAGTCGTCACCGTCGCCGGTTTCGGCGGCTCCCGCTCCGGCAGAAACGGTCGGCGACCGTCACCCGTAGCGGGGCGCGCTCCGCGACCGCTGGACGTTGGGAGTCCGGCGGTCGCGAGCGCGCCAGCACCCGGTGTGCCAGTGCCGCCGGTCGGTGAGATCGCCGCGCTCGTCGGCGGGCCAGGCGACGACGTGCGGAACCCCGGGCGCGATCTCGTGGTCACATCCCGGGCAGCGGTACGGCTTGGCGGCCGCGCTCGCAGGGATGTTGCGCACCTGCCACTCTCCGTCGCTCCACGCCTGCACCCCGCCGACGCCACGCTTGATGCGCTCGACGTCGAGCGGCTCAGGCTCGGCGTCGCGGCGAGGATGATTGCGACGGGGGCTCACCTCTTCAGCGTACCGATCACGTGGTCGCGGCTGGCTGATCATGCGGCGGTCGTGGAGCGTTGTGGCTGCCAGGACGACCAGAACGCGCCACGATCAACTTGACCTGCCGCCCGATCGCCGGGTCAGCGCTTCGAATAGTCGCGGAAGCCGCGGCCGACCTTGCGGCCCAGGTAGCCGGCGGTCACCAGGTGCTCGAGCAGCGGGGCGGGGGCGAAGCCGGGCTCGCGGAGCTCGAGGTAGAGCTCACGCTGGATGGCCAGCGACACGTCCAGGCCGACCACGTCGAGGAGCTCGAACGGGCCCATCGGGTAGCCACAGCCGAGCTTCATCGCGTGGTCGATGTCGTCGGCCGTGGAATAGGAGGCCTCGACCATCTTGACCGCGTCGTTGAGATACGGGAACAGCAGCGCGTTGACCACAAAGCCCGAGCGGTCGGCGCAGACCACCGCGTGCTTGGCCAGCGTGCGGCAGACCGCCGCCGCCGTCGCCACCGTCTCGTCGGACGTGCGGATCGTGCGCACGACCTCGACCAGGCCCATGATCGGCGCCGGGTTGAAGAAGTGCAGCCCCACCACGTCGGCCGGCCGCTCGGTCGCCACCGCGCACTCGATGACCGGCAGGCTCGACGTGGTGGTGGCCAGGACGACACCCGGCTTGCAGATCTCGTCGAGCGACGCGAACAGCGCCTTCTTGACCGACAGCTCCTCGACCACCGCCTCGACGACCAGGTCGACGTCGGACAGGTGCTCGAGCGTCGCCGACCAGGTGACCCGGCCGATCGTCGCGTCGCGCTGCTCCTCGGTCAGCTTGCCGCGGACCACGCTCTTGTTCAGCGACGTCTTCAGCGCCTCGCAGACCCGGGCCGACTTCTCGGCACCGCGGGTCACCGACACGACCTCGAACCCGGCCTTGGCGAAGACCTCGATGATGCCCGTCGCCATCGTGCCGGAGCCGACGACGCCGACCTTGGCGACGTTACGGGCGGTGCCGCCCGTCTCGGCGTCGGCGCGCGGCGTGAACTCGTCGGGCACGACCACCGGCGAGCCGGGCTTCTCATACGTGTAGAAGCCCCGCCCCGACTTCCGCCCCAGCAGCCCGGCGGTCACCATCTGCTTGATCAGCGGGACCGGGGCGTGACGGCGGTCGCGCCCGCCCCGCCGGTACATCGTGTCGAGGACCTCGTAGGCCGTGTCGAGCCCGATCAGGTCCATCAGGGCGAGCGGCCCCATCGGCAGGCCGCAGCCCAGCTTCATCGCGGCGTCGATGTCCTCGCGGGTGGCGTATTTGGCCTCGACCATCGACACGGCCTGGTTGAGGTAGCCGAACAGGAGCGCGTTGGCGATGAAGCCGGCCCGGTCGTTGATGGTCACGTCGACCTTGCCGAGCCGCGTGCAGAGCGCCTCGACGTCGGTGACGACGTCCTCGGCGGTGACGACCGTGCGGACCACCTCGACGAGCTTCATGATCGGCGCCGGGTTGAAGAAGTGCATGCCGACCACCTGGTTGGGCCGGCCGGTCGCGACGGAGATCTCGGTGACCGAGAGGCTGGAGGTGTTGGTCGCGAGGATCGTCTCGGGCTTGCAGACCCGGTCGAGCTCGGCGAAGATCCGCTGCTTGAGGTCGAGGTGCTCGGGCACCGCCTCGATCACCAGGTCGGCGTCACGCAGGGCGTCGAGCCCGACGGCGAACGTCACATGGCCGAGCAGCGTGTCGCGGTCCTCGGCGGAGAGCTTGCCGCGGTTCACCGCGCGGTCGATCGAGCCCCGCAGGATCTCCTCGCCCCGGTGCAGGGCCGCGTCGCTGATCTCGACCGCGATCACCGCCAGCCCGTTGCGGGCGAAGACCTCGACGATGCCGGCACCCATGGTGCCAAGGCCGACCACGCCCACGGATGCAAACTCGCGCCCCATCGCAAGACCTCTCTAACGACCGCTCAGGTTACTGGCGAGTCTCCCATGCCGCCGGAGCCGAGGGGGCGGGCGCACCCTGTGGGATACCGCTCACCACCCGAGTCAGATCCATGATCCAGTTGGTGCGCCAGGTCGCGCCGCCGTCCTCGGAAAACGCCTGCTCCCAGCGGGCCGTGTCCGCCGACCCGGCGTGCCCGAGCCCGCTGAAGATCGGCTCGGCGGACGAGGTCACGAGGAAAGTCCAGCCACTCGTCACCCGAAGATGAAGTCGAAGTCGTGGCGACCGTCGTGCGTTGTGTCCGTGGCCGGGATCGTGCCAGGACAGTACGACAAAAAATCAGGTCCAGCGGATCGTGGCCCGCGAGCGCCAGAGATCGAGGACCGCCGGATCACCGTCGACGTGGAGGTCGGCGGTGGCGCGCCGGTTCCACAACGCCAGGTAGAGGTCGCTGGCCGGGCCTCGGAGCGTGCAGTCGGCGGCGTCCGGGGCGCCGCGGCTGATCTCGGCACCCTCCGGGCCCATGCGGACGGTCCACGCGTGAGGGCCGTCGCAGCGGGCCCCGTCGGTCACGCCGACGGAGAGCGTGCACGGCCCCTCGGCGCGCAGGCGGCCGCCACGCGAGCCGTAGAACCCCATGAGCAACTCGTCGATGCCGTCGACGCCGACGTCGGCCTCGACACCGCCGATCGTGCCGACGGCGCCCTGCAGGTCGGCCCGGTGGATCGTCGTCTCGTGGGCCTGCCGACGGGCCCAGAACGCCAGCGGCGACGGCGCGGGCAGGAAGTGCCAGCAGGTGAGGTCGCCGGGTGCGGCGCGCAGCAGGTCGACCAGCTCGGTGTGTCCGGCCTGGAACCAGGCGACGAGGTCGGCGTCGCCCGGCATCGGGCCGACGGCGGCCTCCTCCTCGTCGTCGGTCAGCACCACCGTGCGGCACTCCCGGACGTAGGTGGCGGCCCAGCGATGGACATAACCGACGTGCTGCACCAGCTCTCGAACGGTCCACTCGGGGCAGGTGGGAACGGGCGCGTCGAACCCGGCCTTCTCCGCTGCGTCGACGAAGTCCAGCCCGGCGCGCTCCAAGGCGTCGATGTGCCGACCGATCTCCATCCCGTCACTTTGCCAGACGCCTACGACAAAATCCGTAGCAAGATGTCACACCGTCAGCAGGCCGGCGACCCAGATTCCGGCGATGACCAGCGCGGTGACGAGTTCGATGAGCATCGACACGCCAGCGGCCTTGAGGGCGTGTTTGGTCGATGTCCACGCGCGGCGCGCATCCTTCTGCCGGATCTGCTCGACCACGTAGATCCCGAGCACGAAGCCGATCACCAGGCCGACGACCGGGATGACGAAGAAGCCGACGAGGCCGCAGACGCCGCCGAGCAGCAGGGTCAGGTTGGACACCCCGGCGCGCTTCAGGTTGCGCCCCGGCACGAGGTACTTCGCGACGAAGCCCAGCACCAGCACGACGGTGGCCGCAGCGGCGACCGTCCAGCCGACGGCGCCGTGGCCACCGAGGAGCGCCCACACCATCACCCCGGCCCAGCACAGGACCAGGCCGGGGAGCATGGGGATGATGACGCCGACGACACCGATGATCACCGCGGCGCCGGCGATGAACGAGACCAGCCAGCTGCTGTCGGTCAGATCCACGCGAGCACTCTAAGCGCCGACGACCTCCTTCAGCACGGCGGCGAACTCGGTCGGCCGCTCGATGTGCGGCGAGTGGCCGCAGTTGTCGTAGACGATCTCGCGGAAGGTGCCGCCGTTCAGCTCGTACCGCTGTAGCACCGCCCGGGTCTGGCCCACCATCGGCTGCGGCGGGCTCGCCTCGTCACCCGGCCAGCCGGGGACCAGGCCGAGCTTGCCCAACTGTGCCAGGTCGAAGAACGACGCGTCGGACACGATCGCGTCCTTGTCGCCGCGAATCCAGGTGATCGGCGGCTTGACCGGCAGGTCGACGATGCCGGACAGGTTCAACCAGCGCGGCGACAAGGTGTTGAGGACGCCGCGGGTGCCGGGGCCGACGTTGGGCCAGTGCTCGCTCGCCGAGGCGTCCCCGGGGTAACTGTCCTCGCCCGTCGCCGTGGACAGCATGGTGTCGAGCAGAAACTCCTCGTCGTCGCCGAAGGACTCCGGCGCGGCGACGTAGAACGCCCGCATGACGTTGCGCGGGCTGGCCTGATCGTCGGTCCCGCGGTCCTTGGCGGCGAGCAGGCGGACGAAGTCGGGGTTGACCGAGCCGCCGCCGGTGCCGGCGAAGTCGGGTGTGGTGGGCGTGCCGTCCAGGTCACGGGTGCCGCCGAAGCCGTACGGCGAGACGGGCGACTCGAGCACCAGGGCGGCGATCGAGTCGGGGTGGTCGAGCAGCAACTGCATCGCCACGCCCCCGCCCAGCGAGTGACCCACGACGACCGGCCGGGCGCCGCCGAAGGAGTCGAGCAGGCCGGCGACGTCGTCGGCGAAGTCGCGCAGTCCCCGCGTGGCGTCGACGGGCAACGCCTCCGAGGCGCCGTAGCCGCGCAGGTCGGGCGCGACGATCCGCCACCCCGGCGGCAGGTGACGGATCAGCGGCTCCCAGAATCCCGACGAGGAGCAGTTGCCGTGTATGAGCAAGACGGGTGGACCGTCGATGGGCCCGTGTGTGGTGACGTGCATCACCGCATATTCGCACCGGGTGACGCCGGGTCACATGTGGGCCGGCCACACTGTCTCAGGGGACGATGGCCTCGTCGCGCCCATACTTCGTCAGTGCCCAGATCACCGCGACGTCGGCGGCGATGATCAGCATCGACCACAGCGGATAGTAGGGCAGGAATAGGAAGTTGGCGACGGCGCTCAGCGCGGCCAGCACGATACCGAGCACGCGGGCCCACACCTGCCCGGCGAGGACCCCGACGCCGCCGGCGGCGACGATCACGCCGAGCGCGAGGTGGATCCAGCCCCAGGTGCTCACGTCGAAGCCGAAGAGGTAGTTGTCGCTGAGCACGTAGAAGGTGTCCTCGAAGATCGCGGTCAGGCCCACCACGATCTGGAAGATGCCGATGACGATCATCATGCTGCCGCCGAAGACGGCGAAGCCGGTGACCCAGCGGGACCGCTGCCGCATCGAGCTGGAAGTGGTATCCATGCCGCCACGGTCGGCCGACCCTGGGTGAACCTCCGTCACCCGGACGTCGGGACATTTCGTCCCGTGACCTACGGCCGGGTGGCCGGGAGCATGACGGCGTGCGCCCGACGTCGGTCGACCCGAAGAATGCTTGACGCTTCAAGTACGACCACCCTATCGTGAGGCGCCGAGAACTTGAAGCTTCAATCACGAGGAGCCGGAATGAACGTCTTCCTGTGGATCCTGCAGGGCCTGCTGGGCGCGGCCTTCATCATGGCCGGCGCCATGAAGGCCAGTCAGCCCAAGGAGAAACTCGCGAAGAACATGACCTGGGTCGAGCGGCGGACGCCGGGCACGGTCAAGTTCATCGGCACGACGGAGCTCCTGGGCGGCCTCGGGCTCATCCTGCCCTGGGCCACCGGGATCGCGACGATCCTGACACCCCTCGCCGCGGTCGGCCTCGCGCTCATCATGGTCCTTGCCGTCGCCGATCACGTGCGCGCCAAGGAGTACCAGGTGATCTTGATCAACGTGATCCTCGGCGCCCTCGCCGTGGTGATCGCGATCGGCCGCTTCTGACGCGTTTCGGACCCGTCATTGGCCTCACCCGGCAAGATCCAGGCACCATGGATGGCATGAGCGACGACGAGCCGCGATGGCTGGACGACACCGAGCAACGCGCTTGGCTGTCGCTGCTGGCCGTCGTGCTCGTCGGATTCCCCGAACTGGAGCGCACGTTCCGTCCGCACGGCCTGGTCCACGTCGAATACGGGCTGCTGTCGGCGTTGAGCAACGCCGACGACGGGCTGCGCCTGTCCGACCTGGCCGGCAAGATGAACATGACGGCGAGCCGGTTGAGCCACCGCATGCGCAAGCTGGTCGACCTCGGATACGTCGAGGTGACCGGCGACGCCTGCGACGGACGGGTGACCATCGCCCGGATCACCGAGTCCGGCCGCCGGTTCGCCGACGAGGTCGCGCCCGCCCATCTCGCCGACGTGCGCCGGCTGATCTTCGATCACCTCGACCGCGCTCAGACCACCGCGCTCGCCGACGCACTCGGCACGATCGCAGGTAAGCTGGGCGAGACCTGTCCCGGTGCGCCGAAGGGGCCACCGGCCCCCGGTGCCCGGGCCGTATAAATGCCGCCGCGACAGGAATACAGTGACCGCATGCGTGCCGTCGTGATCACCGGAGTGTCCCGCGGCCTGGGTGCCGCCTTCTTCGACGTGGCCAACGCGCGTGGTGACCGCATCCTGGCGGTCGGGCGCCACTTCACCCCCGACCAACAAGAACAGCGTGACGAACGACCCACCGACGTCATGCTGTTCTCCACCGATCTGGCCGACGCGCACTGGCTCCCGGACCACGACACCCTGCGTTCGTTCCTGCGGGGCTCCGACGAAGCGGTGCTGATCCACAACGCCGCCGTCGTCGACCCGATCGGCGAGGTGGGCAAGCTCACCACCGAGGCCATCACCAACGCGATCGCCGTCAACCTCACCGCGCCGATCGTGCTGACCAACACCTTCCTGCGGGCCGCGCCGCGCGACGCGCGCCTGCGGGTGCTGTTCATCTCCTCGGGCGCGGCCCGGCGGATCATCGACGGCTGGGCGCTCTACTGCACGACAAAAGCCGCCGGCGAGACGTTCATCGACGTCGTCGGCTCGCAGGTGCAGAACGACGAGCGGATCAGCGTCGTCAACATCGACCCGGGCATGATGGACACCGGCATGCAGGAGAGCATCCGCCGGGCCGCGGGGTCCGGCATCTACTTCCCCGGCAAGCAGCGGTGGGTCGATGCGCACACCGAGGGCAAGCTCGCCGAGCCGGTCGCCGTCGCCGAACGAATCCTCAAGGAGCACGCTTCCTGAGGCCTGGTTCACAACTCGCGCACGGCGCATCCGGGACTGTCGGGGTGCCGGCCGGGACGGAGTTTTCCGGTCGACTCGGACTAACGATCATTGATCAGTGACAGATCCGGTCGCGCGGGCTGCACCCCCGCAGGCCGCCGGCCGGACAGGTGATCGCGGAGACTCGGCGTTGCCGCGTGGGTCCTGACCGGTTGTGGCTCGTGATCGCGATGCGTTCGCGATCACGCCGAGCACGGCCGGTCATAGTTCATGATCACGGAGACTTGGTGTAGCCAGGGAGCCTGTTGCGCAATTCGCTGGGACAGCGTTGGCGGCCCAACTACGCGCCGATCTTGGAGTTGTGGCGCCATGAACCTCCGAATTTGTCCGGATTTGTCAAGGACCACAACTCCAAGATCGGCGCGGTTGTCGGGGTTGACGCGCGAGGGATCCGAATTGCGCGACAGGCTCCAGGGGTGCACCAAGTCTCCGTGATCATGCAAAGAACCGTGTCAAGCGGCGCCGCGCCACAGGCCGGCCACAAAACCGCACCGCGGGGCCGGGCCGCGACGCCCGTGGCGCGGGGCCGGGCCGCGACACCCGTGGCACGGGGCCGGGCCGCGACACCCGTGGCACGGGGCCGGGCCGCGCTCCGCGCTTGGCCCGACCCGGGTTCCTTGATCATCGGAAACATCTGGCTATCCAGGCAGCCCGAAGTTTCCCTTGATCTACGACCGCAGCCGCACCACCCCGGCCAGACTCAACCGCCGCACTCGTGGTCGCGAACTCATCGCGATCACGGCCACAAACCGGCCGGAACCCACGACAACAACCCCCATCGACCATGATCGAGGAGACTCCACGGGACGGTAAAAGATCTTGACAGTCCCGGCTCCGCCGCGGCCGCAATCACGAGTGCCGCGGCTGGGCGCGGTCGGGCGGTTCGGCCACCAGTTTCATGATCGCGAAGCGTTTGTGCACCCCTGGCTACACAAACGCTTCGCGATCATGAAACTGGCCGCTCGGTCCCGCGCGCTTCGCCCCGGCGCTTGGCCATGATTGCGGCAAGTTCGCGATCATGGATGCTGAACCCTGAAGGGCGCAGCGGACGCGACGAAGAACGTCGAAACCCACGGCCAGCGCCACTTGCCGAGGCCGCCATGTTGATCGCCTCGACTCCGACGGCGTTGAGGGTGGCCTGTGCGGTGAGCCCACACGCCGGGCGAGCGCGTGCATCCCCCAGCGGAGTACCGCGAAGACGCCCCACCCGCGCCCTACTCGCGGTCCAGGACCTCGCGGAGCTTCGGGCCGAAGTTCGCGGCGTCGCCGAAGCCGCCGTGGCCGCCGGGGAAGACCTCGGCGGTCGTCTCGAGCCGGGTGGCCAGCTCCAGACCGACCCGGTTCGGCGGCTCGCCGGTGCTCGCGGCGCCGACGGCGGGCACCACGCGCGTGGCGCCGGACCGCAGCGCGTCGAGGTCGGGCAGGTAGGCGCCGACCGGCGGCACCTCGTAACCGACGAAGAATTCCACGTTCTTCTGCATCCGCGCGGCGAACTCCGGCGACGGCGGCTCGCCGGCGTCCTGGTGTCCCTCACCCATGCCCTCGCCGAACACGCCCATCGCCGCGCCCCAGCCGGCCTGCCGGTAGGTCTCCTCGACGCGTCGCGTCAGGGTCCGGAACCGGTCGAAGTCCGGCAGCAGCTCGAAGTTCGGCGGCTCGTGGGCGACGACCGTGCGCACGAGCTCGGGGTGCCGGGCGGTCATCTCCAGGGCGATCGTCGCGCCGGAGCTGTTGCCGAACACCTCGGCCGGCTCGTCCTCGGTCACTCCGACCGCGGCGAGCAGCCGGTACGCGTCGTCGGCGTGCTCCTCGACGCTCTGCCTGGCGGGCGGGCCGTCCAGCGGGCTGCGGGAGTTGCCGCGCCGGTCGTAGGTGACGACGGTCCGGCTGTCGGCGAGCCCGTCGGCCAGCCCCGCGAAGCCCTCCGCGTCGTAGATGCCGCCGCAGACCAGCAGCAGCACGGGCCCACTGCCACGGACCTCGTAGTAGATGGTGGCGCCCGGCACGGTGAGGGTCTCGGTCTTCATCGGTTTCTCCTGGCTCGTCGTTTGCCAACCGGTCGGAGCGCCACTTCGGTCCTCGACATGGATCCGCGGCCTACTTGTGAGTAATTTCCGGGTCTACACTCGCGCCATGACCGTCACGCGAACTCCCGGCGTCCCCGCCATCGACGAGGGCTCGCTGATCTCGACCAACCCCGCCAGCGGCGAGGAGGTCGGCCGATTCCCGGTCGCCTCCCCTGATCATCTCACCGTCGCCGTGGCCCGCGCCCGTGACGCGGCCGCGTGGTGGGCGGGCCTGGAGTTCGCCGGTCGCAGGCGGCGACTGCTCGCCTACCGCAGCCTGCTCGCCAACCGCATCGACGAGCTCGCCGAGCTCATGCACCGCGAGGGCGGCAAGCCGACCGCCGACGCGCTGGTCGAGGCCATCGCCGCCGTCGACCACATCGCGTGGGCCGCGCAGCACGCGCGGAAGGTCCTCGGACGGCGCCGGGTCAGCAGCTCGCTCCTGCTCAAGGAGCACACGTCGTACCTGGAGTATCTCCCCCTCGGTGTCGTCGGGGTCATCGGCCCGTGGAACTACCCGGTGCTCACCCCGATGGGCTCGATCGCCTACGCGCTGGCGGCGGGCAACGCGGTCGTCTTCAAGCCCAGCGAGTACACCCCGGCGGTCGGGCAGTGGCTGGTCGACCGGTTCGCCGAGGTGGTTCCCGAGCAGCCCGTCCTGCAGATCGTCCACGGCATGGGCGACGTCGGCGCGGCCCTGTGCCGCTCCGGGGTCGACAAGATCGCGTTCACCGGCTCGACCGCCACCGGCAAGAAGGTCATGGCCGCGGCCGCCGAGTCGCTGACCCCGGTGCTGCTCGAGTGCGGCGGCAAGGACTCGATGATCGTGGCCGCCGACGCCGACCTCGACGCCGCCGCGGCGGCCTGCGTCTGGGGCGGCCTGACCAACGCCGGCCAGACCTGCGTCGGCATCGAGCGGGTCTACGTCGCCGACGCGGTCTACGACGACTTCCTCGGCCGGGTGGTCTCCCGCGCCGCGAAGCTCCAGGTCGGCGCGGACGCCGGGGCCGACATCGGCCCGATCACCATGCCGTCCCAGATCGACGTCATCCGCCGGCACATCGAGGACGCCCTCACCCGGGGCGGCCGGGCGGTGCTCGGCGGCGCCGAGGCGGTCCGGCCGCCGTTCGTCAGCCCGACGATCCTGGTCGACGTGCCGGAGGATGCCGCGGCGGTACAGGAGGAGACGTTCGGCCCCACCCTGACGATCACCCGCGTCCGCGACGCCGACGAGGCGGTCCGGCTGACCAACGGCACCGGATACGGCCTGGGCGGCGCGGTGTTCGCCAAGTCGGGCGGCGTGGACCTCGCGCGGCGGATCCGGTCCGGGATGACCTCGGTGAACTCGGCGCTGACGTTCGCCGGGATGCCGTCACTGCCCTTCGGCGGCGTCGGCGGCTCCGGCTTCGGCCGCATCCACGGCGAGGACGGCCTGCGCGAGTTCACCCGCCCGAAGGCGATCGTGAAGCGCCGCGGCCCGACGGTCCTGGCCGCCATGACCTTCGACCGCACCGAGAAAACCATGGCCCAGATCGTCAAGGTGGTCCGCCTGGTCCACGGCCGGTCCCACCAGAACAGCTGACCCGCCCGGTGGTAGGAAAACTTGGGTCATAGGCCAAGTTTTCCTACCACGAAGGGTCGGCACAGCCGGCAAACGATCAGAAGAGGGTCAGCTCGTCCCGCTCGATGCCGCGCAGCGCGTTGTAGTCGAGCACCACGCAGCGGATGCCCCGGTCCTCGGCCAGCACCCGCGCCTGCGGCTTGATCTCCTGGGCGGCGAAGATGCCGCTCACCGGGGCCAGCAGCGGATCACGGCCGAGCAGCTCGAGATATCTCGTCAGCTGCTCGACGCCGTCGATCTCGCCGCGGCGCTTGATCTCGACCGCGACCGTGGCGCCCTCGCCGTCCTTGCAGAGCAGGTCGACCGGGCCGATGGCCGTCATGTACTCACGGCGGATCAGCGTGAAGCCCTGGCCGAGCGTCTGCGGCGCGGCGGCCAGCAGCTCCTGCAGGTGGGCCTCCACGCCGTCCTTGACCAGGCCCGGGTCGACGCCCAGCTCGTGCGACGAGTCGTGCAGGATCTCCTCGATCGTGATCCGCAGCTCCTCGCCGGCCTTGTTGACGACCTTCCACAGGCCCTCGGACTCCTCCAGCCGGCAGGGCGGGCTCATCCAGTTGAGCGGCTTGTATGCCCGGTCATCGGCGTGGATCGAGATCGAACCATCAGCCTTCATGAGCAGGAGGCGGGTCGCGGGCGGCAGGTGGGCCGTGAGCCGGCCGATGTAGTCGACCGAACACTTGGCGATGACAAGACGCACCGCGACAGCCTACGCGGAGCATCCCGAACCAGCCGGATTGGCGTCCCGGTGTCATGCTGAGGGCGTGTTGGAGTCATTGACCGGTCTCGGCCTGGCGACATCGGCGGGGCTGAACGCGTACATCCCTTTGCTGGCCATCGGCGTGCTCGCGCGGTACACCGACCTCATCACCCTGCCCTCCAACTGGGCGTGGATGGAGAACGGCTGGACACTGGCGATCGTCGCGGTGCTGCTGGCCATCGAGTTCGTCGCCGACAAGGTGCCGGTGGTCGACCACGTCAATGACGTGATCCAGACCTTCGTCCGGCCGACGGCGGGCGGGCTCGCCTTCGGCGCGGCGTCGAGTTCCTCGACGGTGACGGTCACCGACCCGGGCGACTTCTTCAGCAGCCATCAATGGATCCCGATCGTCGTCGGCGGCGCGATCTCACTCGGCGTGCACGGCATGAAGGCCGTGTCACGGCCGGTCATCAACGCCACGACGGTCGGCTTCGGCGCCCCGGTGGCCAGCACCGTCGAGGACGTCGCCAGCGTGCTGCTGTCGGTGATCGCGATCGTCCTGCCGGTGCTGGTCCTGCTGTTCCTGCTGCTGCTCTTCCTCGGATTCGGCTGGCTGCTGCGCCGCCGGAAGCGCCGCAAGGCCGAGAAGGAAGCCGCGAAGTGGGCCCACGCCCAGGGCTACAGACCGTCCTGACCGAAGCGCCGTTCAGCGCACCTCGCGGGCCAGGGCCGTCGCCACGGGGAGCAGCATGTCGAAGCCGACGGGGTTGCATGGTGACTAGGAAAGGTTGTGGGCCTCCCGCACCACGGTGACGAGCTCGTTCACCACGTCGGTGATGGCGAAGTCCTTAGGGGTGAAGACCCGCGCCACACCCGACTCGCGGAGCACCTCGGCGTCGTCGGGCGGGATGATGCCGCCGACGACCACCGGCACGTCGGAGAGGCCCTCGGCGCGCAGCCCGGACAGTACCGACGCCACCGCCGCGAGATGGGAACCGGAGAGCACCGACAGGCCGACCAGGTCGACGTCCTCCTCGACCGCCGCGGCGACGATCTGCGCCGGGGTCAGCCGGATGCCCTGGTAGACGACCTCGAAGCCGGCGTCCCGGGCGCGCACCGCGATCTGCTCCGCGCCGTTGGAGTGGCCGTCGAGCCCGGGCTTGCCGACCAGCATGCGCAGGCGCCCGCTGCCCAGCTCGTCCGCGGTCTGCCGGACCCGCTCGCGGACCCGCTCCAGGTGGCCGCCGGCCGTCGGCGGGGACACCGAGGCGGAGAGGCCGGTCGGCGCGCGGTACTCGCCGAAGACCGACCGCAGCGTGCCCGCCCACTCGCCGGTGGTGACCCCGGCGCGCACGCACTCGAGCGTGGCCTCCATGAGGTTGGTCTCCCCCGAGGCCGCCGCCCGCAGCGCCTCCAGGGCGGCGCTCGCGTCGCCGCGGGACGCCCGCCACTCGGCGACCGCCGCGACCGCCGCCGCCTCGACCGCGGGGTCGATCTGCTCGATGGCCGCGGCACCGGCCGCCATCAGCGGTGACGGCTCGGTCTCGGTGAACCGGTTGACGCCGACCACGACGTCGTCGCCACGCTCCATGCGTGCCCGGCGCTCGGCGAGCGACGCGACCAGGGCGCTCTTGAGGTAGCCGGACTCGACGGCGGCCACCACGCCGCCCATTTCCAGCACCCGGTCGAGCTCCGCGGTCGCGCCGGTGACGATCTCGTCGACCAGCGCCGCCATCACGTGGGAACCCTCGAACAGGTCCGGGTACTCCAGCAGGTCGGACTCGAACGCCAGCACCTGCTGCATCCGCAGGGACCACTGCTGGTCCCAGGGCCGCGGCAGGCCGAGCGCCTCGTTCCAGGCCGGGAGCTGCACGGCCCGTGCCCGCGCACCCCGCGACAGCGTCACCCCCAGCATCTCCAGGACGATCCGCTGGACGTTGTTCTCCGGCTGCGCCTCGGTGAGCCCCAGCGAGTTGACCTGCACGCCGTAGCGGAAGCGCCGGGCGGCCGGATCGGTGACGCCGTAGCGGGACTCGGTGATCGACGACCACAGCGCCGTGAAGGCGCGCATCTTCGCCGTCTCCTCGACGAACCGCACCGAGGCGTTGACGAAGAACGAGATCCGCGCGACAACGTCGGCGAAGCGCTCGGCGGGCACCTGGCCGGAGTCACGCACCGCGTCGAGCACGGCGATCGCGGTCGCCAGGGCGAAGGCGACCTCCTGGACCGGCGTCGCGCCGGCCTCCTGGAGGTGGTACGAGCAGATGTTGACCGGGTTCCACTTCGGGCAGTTGGCCACGGTCCAGGCGATGGTGTCGGTGGTCAGGCGCAGCGACGGCCCGGGCGGGAAGATATGCGTGCCCCGCGACAGGTACTCCTTGACGATGTCGTTCTGCGTGGTGCCGGCCAGCGACCCGATCGGCACGTCGTGCTCGCGCGCGCACGTCACGTACAGCGCCAGCAGCCACATGGCCGTCGCGTTGATCGTCATCGAGGTGTTGGCCCGGCCGAGATCGATGCCGTCGAACAGGGTGCGCATGTCGCCGAGGTGGGCGATCGGCACACCGACCCGCCCCACCTCACCCCGGGCGAGCTCGGCGTCGGGGTCGTAGCCGGTCTGGGTGGGCAGGTCGAAGGCGACCGAGAGCCCCGTCTGACCTTTGGCCAGGTTGCGGCGGAAGAGCGCGTTGGACGCGGCGGCCGACGAGTGGCCGGCGTAGGTCCGCATGACCCACGGGCGGTCGCGCTCTGGGAGCCTCTCTGAGACCATACGTGCACCTTACTGAACGGTAACTATGGCGCGTGGGTGAAAGTTGTCACCGCAGTTAGTGTGAGTGCCGTGTCGGATGCGATCACCGTGCGCGGGCTCCACAAGCGCTACAAGAACGCTGTCGCGGTCGACGGTGTCGACCTGGAGGTCCACGACGGCGAGGTGTTCGCGCTCCTCGGCCCCAACGGGGCGGGCAAGACGACCACCGTCGAGATCCTGGAGGGCTTCCGCAGGCGCACCTCGGGCGAGGTGTCGGTGCTCGGCGTCGATCCGCAGCACGGCGACGCGACGTGGCGCTCCCGGGTCGGCATCGTGCTGCAGAGCACCGGGGAGTTCGACGACCTGACGGCGCGCGAGGTCGTGCAGCATTTCGCGCAGTACTACCCCAAGGCCGACGACCCCGACGCGGTCCTCGCCAGGGTCGGCCTGACGGACAAGCAGAACGACCGCACCCGCGTGCTCTCCGGCGGGCAGAAGCGCCGGCTCGACGTCGCCCTGGGCATCGTCGGCCGGCCGGAGCTGCTGTTCCTCGACGAGCCGACGACGGGCTTCGACCCGGAGGCGCGCCGCGAGTTCTGGGGCCTCATCCGGGACCTAGCCGCCGCCGGCACCACGATCCTGCTCACCACGCACTACCTCGAAGAGGCCGAGACGCTGGCGGACCGGGTCGGCGTGCTGGCCGGCGGCAAGCTCATCGCCGTCGACACGCCCGACCGCCTGGGCGACCGCGGCAGCGGCACGGCGACCGTCGGCTGGCTCGGCCCCGACGGGCCCCGGTCCGAGCGGACCGACAGCCCGACCGCGGTCGTGACCAGGCTCGCCGAGCAGTTCGGCGGCGAGGTGCCCGGCCTGACCGTCACCAGACCCAGCCTCGAGGACGTGTACCTGCGGATGATCGGCGCCGGCGAATGACCACTCTGCACCTGGGCCTCCTGCGCGGCGGGCTGGAGATCAAGCAGTTCCTGCGCAGCCGCGAGTCGGTGGTGTTCACGCTCGCGTTCCCGCTCCTGCTGCTCGTCCTGTTCGGCGCGATCTTCAACGACGAGCTCGCGCCCGGCGTGTCGTACACGCAGTACTTCGCCGCCGGCATGCTCGCCGCCGGCCTGCTGTCCACCGGCTTCCAGTCGCTGGCCATCCAGATCCCGATCGAGCGCGAGAAGGGCATCCTCAAGCGCCTGCGTGGCACGCCGATGCCCCGCACCGCGTACTTCATCGGCAAGGTCGTCATGGTCCTCGCGATCGGTCTGGCCGAGACGATCCTCCTGCTGGCCACCGCCGTGCTGCTGTTCGACCTGCCGCTGCCGTCCACGGCCGGCAAGTGGCTGACCTTCGTCTGGGTCGCCGTGCTCGGCATCACCGCCTGCACGCTGTGCGGGATCGCGTTCTCGTCGCTGGCGCGCAGCGGCCGCAGCGGGCCGGCGGTCGCCACCCCGGTCGCGATCGTCCTGCAGTTCATCTCGGGGATCTTCATCCCGTACCAGAACATCCCGGGCTGGCTGCGCGACATCGCGTCGGTGTTCCCGCTGAAGTGGATGTGCCAGGGGATGCGGTCGGTGTTCCTGCCCGACTCGTTCGCCGCGCAGGAGGTCGACGGAGGCTGGCAGCACGGCACGACGGCGCTGGTGCTGGCCGCGTGGATCGTGGGCGGGCTGGTGCTGTGCCTGGCGACGTTCCGCTGGACCGACCGCTCATGATCACGCGCGGCTGAAATCCTCAGAGTTGCCGGACCGTTGCCGAACAGTGCGAGGTGACGGGACGGCTGCGCAGGGCGATCCGGCAGGCCGGCACGGCCGGTATCCTGGCGATCGGGCTCGTCGTCGCCCTCGGCCTCGCGGCGTCGTGGCACGCGGCCGGGTCGATCCGCGACGGCCGGCACGCGCGTGCGCTCGCCCTGCTGGACCGCGACACGTCGCTCGCGGAGGCCGCCGTCCGCACGGAGATCCATCGGTACCTGGACACGCTGCGCACGGTCGCGGCGGCGCTCGGCGCGCACGAGACCCTCACCTTCGACGACTTCACCGCCACCACGGCACCGCTGCGCGACGCCGGGCTCGCCGGCGCCACGTCACTCGTCTTCGCGATCGCCGCGGAGGACGGGCGGCTCGCGGAGATCCAGCGGTACTGGCGGGAGCGCGGCGTGACCAACCTCGAGCTGCGGGCCGAGGGCAGCGGGCGGGAGCACCTCTTCACGATCTTCTCCCGCCCGCTGGACGGCAGATCGGCGATCGCGGCCAGCGTCGACCTGTCGCAGTCGGCCGAGCCGACGGCGGCGCTGAACGAGTCGCGACGGGCGGGCGGGCCCGCCGTGTCGGACACGTACGTGCTGCTCCGCGACCGGGACCTGCCGGTCGAGGAGCAGCAGATGTCGTTCGTGATGGCCACCCCGGTCCTGGGCGTGCCGGACTCGAGCGGCCGGCAGATGTTCAAGGGCTGGGTGATCCTCGGGCTGCGCGGCCAGGACTTCGCCGGCTGGGTGCTCACCCAGGCGACCCGCGGTCAGGTCGACGTCAACCTGCTCGCGGCCAACGGCGGGGGCCAGGAGACGCTGGTCGCCTCGCTGCACCGCGGCCGGGCCACGCGCCCGGACCTGCGGCGCGAGGTGGCGGTCCCGATCGCCAACCGGCAGTGGCGGCTGGTCGTCACCGCCGACTCCGCCGGGCTCAGCGGCGGGTCACCGCTGCTGCCGTGGACGGTCGGCGTGGGCGGGACGATGCTCACGCTGCTGGTCGGCGCGATGCTGTGGGCGCTCGCCGGTGCGCGGCTGCGGGCCGAGGCCGGGGTCGTGGCCGCCACCGCCGAGCTGCGGGAGGCGCAGCGGTCGGCACACCGCCAGGTGGCACTGCTCAACGGCATCCTGGAGCGGATCAGTGACGGTGTGGGGGTGGTCGACGAGGACGGCGCGTTTCTCGTCCACAACCCGGCCGCGAAGGCGATGCTCGGTGTGAACGCCGACATCGACGGCGTGGCGAACTGGCAGGCGCACTACGGCATCTACCGGCCCGACGGCGTCACCCCCTTCCCCGCCGAGGAGTTGCCGCTCGTCCGCGCCCTGGCCGGCGAGTCGACGGACCGGGTCGAGATGGTCATCCGCAACCCCGGCCACCCCGAAGGCCTGCTGCTCTCGGTCAGTGGCCGCCCGTTCGACGTCGACGGCCGCCGGGGCGCGATCGCCGTGTTCCACGACGTGACCGCGACCCGCGAGCGTGAGGCCGAGCTGGCCGCGTTCGCCGGGATCGTCGCGCACGACCTGAAGAACCCGCTGACCGTCCTCGCGGCACACGCCGAGATGGCGCACGACGCGCTGTCCGGTGCGCCGCACCACGCCCGCGAGGCGCTGCAGAGCATCGACCGGGTCAGCGCCGGTGTGATCCGCATGCGCCGGCTGATCGACGACCTGCTGGCCTACACCACGGCCCGGGACGCGGCGCTGCGCACGCAGCCGATCAGCCTCGCCGAGCTGGTGTCCGAGGTCGTGGCCGAGCGGGTGAACCACCTCGCCGTGCGGCCGGACATCTACGTGGGGCCGCTGCCCGTCGTCGATGCCGACCCGGCGATGCTGCGACAGGTGCTCGACAACCTGATCGGCAACGCGTTGAAGTACGTCCACCTGGGCCGGACCCCGAAGATCGACATCAGCGCCGTGGTGGACCGGCCCGGCTGGATCCGGGTCGACGTGGCCGACCGCGGCATCGGCGTGCCGGACGCGGACAAGCCGCACATCTTCGAGTCGTTCCACCGGGCGCACGAGGGACAGCCGTACGGCGGCACCGGGCTGGGCTTGGCCATCTGCCGCCGGGTCGTCGACCGGCACGGCGGCACGATCACCGTCGCCGACAATCCCGGCGGCGGCAGCCGGTTCAGCTTCACCGTCCCGGCGGCGGACGTCGCGCCGTCCGGCGCGCACGACGGTGCCGAGCGTCACGAGTACGTGTAGAAGCCCTTGCCGGTCTTCCGGCCCAGATCACCCGCGGTCACCATCCGGGCGAGCAGCTCCGGCGGGAAGAACTTCGGGTCGTCGGTGTCGGTGTGGATGTTCTTGGTCGCGTGGTAGAGCACGTCGACGCCGGTCAGGTCGGTCGTCGCCAGCGGGCCCATGGCGTGGCCGAAGCCGAGCTTGCAGGCCAGGTCGAGGTCCTCGGCGCTGACCACGCCGCTCTCGACGAGTTTGACCGCCTCGACGACCAGCGCCGCGATGAGCCGTGTGGTGACGAACCCGGCGACGTCGCGGTTGACCACGACGCAGGTCTTGCCGATCTCCTCGGCGAAGGCCCGGACGGCCGCCAGCGTCTCGTCGGAGGTCTTGTACCCGCGGACGAGCTCGCAGAGCTTCATGACCGGGACCGGCGAGAAGAAGTGGGTGCCGACGACCCGCTCCGGCCGCTCGATGACCGCCGCGATCTGGGTCACCGGGATGGCGGAGGTGTTCGTCGCCAGTACCGCGTTCGGCTTGCAGATCTTGTCCAGCGCACGGAAGACCTCGTGCTTGACGTCCAGCCGCTCGAACACGGCCTCCACCACGATGTCGGCGTTCGCGGCCGCGTCGAGGTCGGTGGTGGGGTGGATGCGGGCGAGCGCGGCCTCGACGTCGGCCTCGCTGATCGTGCCCTTGCTCGCGAACTTGCCGAGGCTCGCGCGGATGCCGCTGAGACCCCGCTGGACGGCCTCGTCGTTCAGGTCCCGGAGCGTCACCTCCCAACCGGCCTGTGCGGCGACCTGGGCGATTCCAGACCCCATCAGCCCCGCTCCGATGACCGCAAGACGACCCGCCATGTTCTCTCCTCGGTTTCTTGAACCCAACTGGCTACGCTGCGTTACCCGTCGGTGGCAAACTGTCCACGTGCCCCTCATGTACCTCGCGGGTTGGGCCGCCTCCGCCGGCGTGCTCGCCGCGCTCGTCTTCATCATCCGACTGATCAAGCACAGTGGGGCGCCCAGTGGCATATCCCTCACACCGGCCACCACCGACGACTACGGCCTCCTGCGGTCCGTCTCCGTCATCGGCGACCTGGCGTTCGCCCGCGACGTGCGGGACCGCCTCCGGCACAACGGGGTGCGCGCCACCCTCGCCACCGGACGCGACGGGATGGTCCGCGTGCTCGTCTTCGCGGACGAACTCGACCGGGCCAGGCGAATGATCAACTTCTGAGCCGGCCGCCGGGGCCGCGTCAGAAGTCGAACTCGTCGGGCGGGGCCACCGCCCGCTCCACCTCGACGCCCAGGCCCCGCAGGTCCGACTCGAAGCTCGGGTAGCCGCGGTCGATGTGGTGCACGTGGCGGATCTCGGTGATGCCGTCCGCGCACAGACCGGCGATCGCCAGGCCCGCGCCGGCCCGGATGTCGGTCGCGGTGACCGGCGCGCCGGACAGGCGCTGCTTGCCGCGGATCACGGCGTGGTGGCCGTCCGTGCGGATGTCGGCGCCCAGCCGGGACATCTCGTTGATGAACATGAACCGGCCGTCGAAGATGTTCTCGGTGACCAGCGAGGATCCCTCGCTGACCGACGCCAGGCCGACCGCCATCGGCAGCAGGTCGGTCGCGAAGCCCGGATACGGCAGGGTGACGATGTCGACGGCGCGGGGCCGCTCGGCCATCCGCACCCGGAACGAGTCCGGACCGGTGGTGACCTCGCCGCCGGCGGTGACGACCTTGTCGAGCGCGATCTCCAGGAACCCCGGGTCGATGCCGTGGACGGTCACGTCACCGCGGGTCATCGCCGCGCCGAACGCCCAGGTGCCGGCCACGATCCGGTCGCCGACCGTGCGGTGCTCCACGGGGTGCAGCTCACTGACGCCCTGCACGACGAGGCGCGAACTGCCGGCGCCCTCGATGTCGGCGCCCATGTCCGTCAGCATCCGGCAGATGTCGACGATCTCCGGCTCGCGCGCGGCGTTGTCGATCTCGGTGCGGCCGTTGGCCAGCACCGCCGCCATCAGCAGGTTTTCCGTCGCGCCCACGCTGGGGAAGTCGAGCCAGATGGTGGCGCCGTGCAACTTCGGCGCCGTGGCGATGACAAACCCGTGCTCACCGGAGATGTCCGCACCCATCCGGCGCAGCCCCTCCACGTGCATGTCGAGGCCTCGCGAGCCGATGGCGTCGCCGCCGGGGTGGGCGACCCGCACGTGGCCGCAGCGGGCGAGCAGCGGGCCGAGCACGCAGATCGAGGCCCGCAGGCGGCGGACGAGGTCGTAGTCGGCCTCGGCGCCCAACTGCTCGGGCACGTCGATGATCACCCGGTCGCCGTCCTGCTCGACGTCGCACCCGAGCCGGCGCAGGACCTCGGCCATGATGGCGATGTCGGTGATGCGGGGCACGTTGGTGAGCACCGACCGGCCGGTCGCCAGCAGCGCTGCCGCCATGAGCTTCAAGGCCGAGTTCTTGGCTCCGACCACGGAGACGTCGCCGTCCAGCCGAGCGCCGCCCACAACACGGATCACGTCCACGTCCGCCATCGTAGGGGCATTCCGTACTGTCGAAGGCATGGCTATTCACCTCACGCGCATCTACACCAAGACCGGTGACGCCGGCGAGACGGGACTCGGGGACTTCTCCCGGGTCCTGAAGACACACCCGCGCATCGGCGCCTACGCCGACGTTGACGAGGCGAACGCGGCCATCGGGGTGGCGCTGGCGCTCGGCGACCTGGCCGACGAGGTGCGCGACGTGCTGACCGTCGTGCAGAACGACCTCTTCGACGTGGGGGCGGACCTGTGCAACCCGATCACGCCGGAGCCGGCGCATCCGCCGCTGCGGGTCACCGAGGCGCAGGTCGAGCGGCTCGAGGCGTGGTGTGACGAGTTCAACCCGCGGCTGCCCAAGCTGGACTCGTTCATCCTGCCCGGCGGCACCCCCGGCGCGGCGCTGCTGCACGTGGCGCGCACGGTGACCCGCCGTGCGGAGCGCAGCGCGTGGGCCCTGATGGAGGTGGAGCCGGACACGACGAGCCCGGTCGCGTTGCGGTACTTGAACCGCCTCTCCGACCTGCTGTTCATCCTGTGCCGGATCGCCAACCCGGGCGGCGACGTGAAGTGGGTCCCCGGCGGCTCCCGCTGAGCCTGGCCCAGCCGGTCACCGGGACCGTCAGCCGGCCCGGTAGCGGTACGGACGGGTGTCCGGGGTCGACTCGCCGGGAGGGGCTGCCTCGACCCAGGACAGGAAGCCGGTCAACGCCCGCTCGGCCATCGCGATCTCGACCGGGGACCGGCGGGTGACGCAGCGGACGATGACCCAGTCCGGCGGCAGCACGAGGCGCTCGGCGGCGTCGGGGGCGCGGCGTCGGTCAACGGCAAGCCCACGCCGGGAAAGCACCCGACGTGGGCCTGGCCAGAAACTGAAGATGCGATACCACCGTAGGTCGTCGCCGGCGAACCTCGCGAGGCCCGCGGACCAGCCACGGCCGGGCACCATGGTGCTCAACCGCACGCCGAGCTCGATCGTGCCACCCCGGCGGGTGATGACCATGCGGCGCAGGAACAGCAGCGCCAGTGCGGCGAGCAGGATGAGGACGCCGATCCCGATTGCCTCGACGATCCTCACCTTCGCCGCCTCTGCCTAGTGCGCCGCAGCGGAGGAAGAAGCGGGAGCGCAGCTCTCGGCGAGCACCGTCACCCCGGATGCGGTGACCGAGAGGAATCCGCCCGAGACGTCGAAGGCGATCTCCTTGCCCGACTGCTTGATGCGCACCTGGCCGGGCTCGGCGAGCTGGCCGAGCAGTGGAGTGTGGCCGGGGAGCACACCGAGCTCACCCTCGGTCGTGCGGGCGACAATCATGTCGGCGTCGCCGGACCACACCTTTTCCTCGACGGCTACGAGCTCGACGTGCAGTTGCCTCGCCACGCTAGTTACTCCTCGTGTGCGCGATTCGGTTTGGACGAGTCTAGTCAATGATCCGGGCGGTCGAGCAGTGGCCCTCGCCACGTTGGCACAACAGCTCCGGAACGGATGAAGTGCGATGCTGCGGGATTGACCGGGACGACTACCCGAAGTGAGTTTCCAATACTTCAGAGCGTGACGCACGTCACCGGGCAACGGTGGGCATTCGCTGAAATTTTCCACCGCGGGTGTTGCTTCGGCACAAGGCGATCCAGCGGAACGAGAGAAGGCGCGGACCCCGCCGGGTCCACGCCTTCTCTCGATGCTGGAACGGCAGGTCAGCCCTTCATGAGCTCGTGCGCGTTGCGCTCGAGGTCCTCAAGGCCACCGCACATGAAGAAGGCCTGCTCGGGGAAGCTGTCGTATTCACCCTCGCTGATCTTCTTGAACGCCTCGATCGTCTCCTTGAGCGGAACCGTCGAGCCGGGAACGCCGGTGAACTGCTCCGCCGCGTAGGTGTTCTGCGACAGGAACCGCTCGATGCGCCGGGCCCGGCCCACCGTCACCTTGTCCTCTTCGGACAGCTCGTCCATACCGAGGATGGCGATGATGTCCTGCAGGTCCTTGTACTTCTGCAGGATCCGCTGCACCTCACGGGCGACCGCGTAGTGCTCGGCGCCGACGAACTCCGGCGCGAGGATGCGCGAGGAGGACGCCAGCGGGTCGACGGCCGGGTAGATGCCCTTGTCCGAGATCGACCGCTCGAGGTTGGTCGTCGCGTCCAGGTGGGCGAACGTGGTGGCCGGCGCCGGGTCGGTGTAGTCGTCGGCGGGCACGTAGATCGCCTGGAGCGAGGTGATGGCCTTGCCCCGGACGGAGGTGATGCGCTCCTGCAGCTGACCCATCTCGTCGGCCAGGGTCGGCTGGTAACCGACGGCGCTCGGCATACGGCCGAGCAGCGTCGACACCTCGGAGCCGGCCTGGGTGAACCGGAAGATGTTGTCGATGAAGAGCAGCACCTCCTGGTTCTGCACGTCGCGGAAGTACTCCGCCATGGTCAGCGCGGCCAGGGCGACCCGCAGACGGGTGCCCGGCGGCTCGTCCATCTGGCCGAAGACCAGAGCGGTCTTGTCCAGGACGTTACCTTCGGCCATCTCCAGGATGAGGTCGTTGCCCTCACGGGTGCGCTCACCGACGCCGGCGAACACCGAGGTACCACCGAAGTTCCGGGCGACACGGATGATCATCTCCTGGATGAGCACCGTCTTGCCCACGCCGGCGCCACCGAAGAGGCCGATCTTGCCACCACGCACATACGGCGCGAGGAGGTCGAGCACCTTGATGCCGGTCTCCAGCATCTCGGTCTTCGGCTCCAGCTCGGCGAACGCCGGCGGCTGGCGGTGGATCTCCCAGCGCTCGTTGATCTCGAGCTTCGACTCGTCGGCGTTGAGCACCTCGCCGAGGGCGTTGAACACGTGGCCCTTGGTGATGTCGCCGACCGGCACCGAGATGCCGGCGCCGGTGTCGCGCACCTCGGCGCCGCGGACCAGGCCGTCGGTGGGCTGCATGGAGATGGCGCGCACCATGTTGTCACCGAGGTGCTGGGCAACCTCGAGCGTCAGCTTCTTCGCGCCCTCGGAGAGGGTCACGTCGACGTGGAGCGCGTTGTAGATGTCGGGCATGGCGTCACGCGGGAACTCGGCGTCGACGACCGGGCCGATGACCCGGACCACGCGGCCGACCGCGGTCTTCGTGTCTGCTGGTGCAGTCATCACACATCACTTCCCGCCGCCGCCAGCGCGTTGGCGCCGCCGACGATCTCACTGATTTCCTGGGTGATCGCCGCCTGCCGAGCGGAGTTCATCTCGCGGGTGTACCGCTTGAGCAGGTCGTCGGCGTTGTCGGAGGCACTCTTCATGGCACGCCGGCGCGCGGCCGACTCGCTGGCCGCCGAGTCCAGCAACGCCGCGAAGATCCGCGTGTTGATGTACTTCGGCAGCAGCGCGTCCAGCAGCTGCTCTGCCTCGGGCTCGAACTCGTAGGCCGGCAGCGGCCCGCTGACCTCCTGCTCCTCGACCTCCATCGGCGCGACGATCCGCGCGACGGGGGTCTGGGTCATGAGGGAGCGGAACTGCGTGTGGACCATGTAGAGCTCGTCGACGCCGAGGATGCCGTCGGGGCCCGGGCCGTCGATCGAGTCGTCGGCGCCGTTGACGAACGCCTGGATCAGCGTCTCGCCGATCTCGCTGGCGTTCTCGTACCGCGGCTGCTCGGAGAAGCCGGTCCAGCTGCCCGCGATCGGGCGGCCACGGAACCGGTAGTACGCGACGCCCTTGCGGCCGGCGATGTAGAGGGCGACCTGCTTGCCGTCCTCCCGCAGGCGGGCGATCAGCTGCTCGCACGTGCGGATCGCGTTGGCGTTGTAACCACCGCACAGTCCGCGGTCGCTGGTGACCAGCAGGACACCGGCCCGGTGCACCGTGCTGCGGGGCACGAGCAGCGGGTGGTCGACGTCGGTGTTGCTCGCCAGCGCCGTCAGCACGCCCGTGATCGCCTCGGCATACGGCAGCGAAGCGGCCACCCGCTCCTGCGCCTTACCGATGCGGCTCGTGGCGACGAGCTCCTGCGCCTTGGTGATCTTCTTGGTCGACTTGACCGTGCGGATCCTCCGGCGCAGTGCTTGTACCTGACCGGCCATGGCTCAGCCCGACTTCCGGACCTGGCGGGTGACGGTCTCGCGAGCCTGCTCACCCTCCAGCGCCTCCGCCGGCGCCTCGTTGAGGTGCACCTCGTCCGCCTTGGCGGAGAACACCTGCTTGAAGCTCTTCACGGCCTCGGTGAGGCCGTCGACCGTCTCGTCGTCGAGGTCCTTGGTCTCGGCGATCTTGACCAGCAGCTCCTTGCGGTTGCCGCGGAGGTACTGCAGCAGCTCCGACTCGAAGCGGCGGACCTCGGAGACCGGGACGTCGTCGAGCTGGCCCGTAGTGCCGGCCCAGATCGTGATGATCTCCTCCTCGACCGAGAACGGCGAATACTGCGGCTGCTTGAGCAGCTCGACCAGGCGGGCGCCCTTGTCCAACTGGGCCCGCGACGCCTTGTCCAGGTCGGACGCGAACGCCGAGAACGCCTCGAGCTCGCGGTACTGCGCCAGGTCGAGACGCAGGCGGCCGGCGACCTTGCGCATGCCCTTGACCTGCGCGGAACCACCGACCCGGGACACCGAGGTGCCGACGTTGATAGCCGGTCGGACGCCCTGGTTGAACAGGTCGGACTCGAGGAAGATCTGGCCGTCGGTGATCGAGATGACGTTGGTCGGGATGTAGGCCGAGATGTCGTTGGCCTTCGTCTCGATGATCGGCAGACCGGTCATCGAGCCGCCGCCCAGGTCGTTGGAGAGCTTCGCGCAGCGCTCCAGCAACCGGGAGTGCAGGTAGAAGACGTCGCCCGGGTATGCCTCACGGCCCGGCGGGCGGCGCAGCAGCAGCGACACGGCGCGGTACGCCTCGGCCTGCTTGGTCAGGTCGTCGAAGACGATCAGGACGTGCTTGCCGCCATACATCCAGTGCTGGCCGATGGCCGAACCGGCGTAGGGGGCGAGGTACTTGAAGCCGGCCGGGTCGGACGCGGGCGAGGAGACGATGGTGGTGTATTCCATCGCGCCCTGCTCCTCCAGGATCCCGCGGGTGGCGGCGACCGTGGAGGCCTTCTGTCCGATGGCGACGTAGATGCAGCGGACCTGCTTCTTCGGGTCGCCGGACTTCCAGTTTTCCCGCTGGTTGATGATCGTGTCCAGCGCGACCGTGGTCTTGCCCGTCTTCCGGTCGCCGATGATCAGCTGGCGCTGGCCCCGGCCGATGGCGGTCATGGCGTCGATCGCCTTGATGCCGGTCTGCAGGGATTCCTTCACCGGCTGGCGGGCCATGACGTTGGGCGCCTGCAGCTCCAGCTCGCGAAGGCCCTCGTTGGCGATCTCGCCGCGGCCGTCGATCGGCTCGCCGAGCGGGTTGACCACGCGGCCGAGGAAGGCGTCGCCGACCGGGACCGAGAGCACCCGGCCGGTCCGCTTGACCTGCTGGCCCTCCTCGATGCCCTCGAACTTGCCGAGGACGACGACACCGATCTCCCGGACGTCGAGGTTGAGCGAGACGCCGAGCGTGCCGTCCTCGAACTCGAGCAGCTCGTTGGCCATCGTCGAGGGCAGGCCCTCGACCTGGGCGATACCGTCGCCGGCGTAAGAGACGACGCCGACCTCCTCGCGGGAGATCCGTGAATCAACGGACGAGACGTAGCGCTCGAGTGCGCCCCGAATGTCGTCCGAGGAGATGGTCAGCTCGGCCATCCTCAACCTTCTATCTGAGTATCAAGCTTCGGGGACTGGATTATTTGGCGAGCGCCGTGCGGGCCTCGGCGAGGCGGCGCGCGACCGTGCCGTCGTAAAGGTCGGAACCGACCTGGACCCGCATGCCTCCGATGATGCGCGGATCAATGTCGATCTTCAGGGAGACCTCTCGACCGTACAGCTCTGCGAGCCGACCAGCCAGGCGATCCTCTTCCTCACCGGTGAGCGCGACCGCGGTGGTCACGTGGGCGACGGACCGATTGCGCTTGGCGGCGGCCAGCTCGACGAGACGGGACAGCGAGCTGTCGAACCCGCGACCGCCGAACCCGGCCAGCGCCAGCTGCGCGAGGCTGAATGTCGCCGGCTTGACCTTGCCGTCGACCAGGTCGCGGACCAGCTCCTGGCGGGAGGCCAGCGGTGCGGTCGAGTCGGCGAGCGCCGCGGCGAGCCGCGGGTCTCCGGAGACGACCTGCCCGAAGCGGAAGAGCTCGTCCTCCACCTCGGCCAGCTCCCCGGCCTGGTCCGCGGCGGAGAGCAGCGCGTCGACACCGAGCCGCTCGACGCCGTCGAGCAGCGCCCCCGGACCCGACCAGCGCCCGCCCACCAGGGCGGAGAGCAGCGTGAGGGTCTCGTCGCCGACCTTCCCCGACAGAATCGAGCTGATCAGCTGGCTCCGGTCCTCGGCGGAGCGGGCCGGATCGGCCAGGGCCCGGCGCAGCCGCGGCTCACGCCGGAGCAGCTCGGCGACGGCGAGGGTCTCGTCGGCCACCGAACTGATCTTCTGCACGTCAGCGCTCGCCGAGAACTCGGCGAGCTTGTCGGCAGCGGCCCCGTAGGCCTCCCGGTTGACGGTTTCCATCAGCGCCGCCCCGCGGCATCGGCCGCGTCCGCGTCACTGATCTCGCTCAGGAACCGCTCGACGGTGCCCCGCCGCCGCGCCTCCTCCTCGAGGGACTCCCCGACGATCCGGCCGGCCAGGTCGACCGCCAGCGAGCCGACCTCGGCCCGCAGCTGGCGGATGATGGTCTGCCGCTCGGTCTGCAGAGCGTCCCGGCCCGCCGCGATGATGCGATCGCTTTCTTCACGGGCCTTCGCGAGGATGTCCTCACGGATGCCCGTGGCGTCGGCGCGCGCCTCGTCACGGATGCGGGCCGCCTCGGTGCGGGCCTCCGCCAGCTGCTCCTTGTATTGCTGGAGCAGCCGGCCGGCCTCGGCCTGCGCCTCCTCGGCGCGCTTGATGCCGCCCTCGATCGCGTCCACCCGTGCGCGGAAGGTCTCCTCCATGCGCGGGAATACGAACTTCATCAGAACGAAGCAGAGCAGAGCGAAGGCGATCGACCCGACGATGATCTCAGGCACGTGCGGGAGGATGACGTTGCCGCCATCCTCTCCCTCTGCGGCAAAATAGTGGATCATGATGCGCTCCTCCTGTCCGGTCGCGTGGTGGTTACCAGCGAAGAACTACTTGAGGGCGAACGCGAGCACGAGGCCGAAGAGCGCGAGCGCCTCGACGACGGCGAAGCCGAAGATCAGCCAGGTGCGGTTGAAGCCGGCCGACTCGGGCTGACGGGCGCTGGCCTGGATGTACGCGGCGAAGATGATGCCGACGCCGATGGCCGGGCCGATGGCGGCAAGGCCGTAGCCGATCACAGAGACGTTGCCGCTGATCTGGGCGAGAACGCTGTCCATGTTTTTGGTTCCTCCTGAGGTTCGCGCGTGACTTTCACGCGTGACGACGGGGTGGAGCGAAATTACGGAAGTAGAGGCTCGTGGCTCAGTGCTCGTCGGCGAGCGCGCCCTGGACGTAGCTGGCTGTCAGCATCGTGAAGACGTATGCCTGCAGGACGATGACCATGAGCTCGAAGAACGTCATCACGATGGCCATCAGGAAGGACGTCACCGACAGGCCCTGGACGAAGATGTTGGTGCTGTTCAGCATCGCCACGCCGCCGAGGGTGAAGACCAGCAGCATGAGGTGACCGGCGAACATGTTCGCGAAGAGACGGACCGCCAGCGTGACGGGGCGCATGATGAAGGTCGAGATCAACTCGATGGGCGTGACGAGGAAGTAGATCGGCCACGGGATGCCCGGCACGAAAAGGTTCGCCTTGAAGTACTTCACGAACCCGTGCTTGCGGATGCCGACCGCGATGAACAGCACGTAGCTGACGACGCCCAGCACGGCAGGGAAGGCTATGTGCGCATTCGGCGAGATCTGGAAGAACGGGATGATCGCGAACGCGTTGGTCATCGTGATGAAGCAGAACAGCGTGGCGAGGTAGGGCGCGAAGCGGAGTCCCTCATGATGCCCGATGACGTCCCTGGCGACGCCGTTGCGGACGAACCCGTAGATCGACTCGGCCAGCCACTGCTTCTTGGTCGGAACCACCTTCGGGTTCCGGTAGGAGACCAGGAAGTACACGATGATGACCGCGACCGCCAACCAGACCATGAACGTGATCTTGGTGAAGGCAAGGCCCCACTCCGAACCCCGCAGTGACGGAATCCAGCTTTGGAAGTCGAAATCCTTGACGCCGGGAGGGAACCCCTCGGCCAGGAATGTCGGCTGCTGACCCACCGAACCACCCTTCACCGTTAACCGAACCGCTTGACTACCAGGTACAGCGCCCCACAGATGCCGACGATCATGCCTATGAGCAGGCCGAGGCGATAGGGGATGTCAAGCCACCGGTCCAGCATGTAGCCGATACCGCCCCAAACGATGACGCCGCCGAGGAGCGTGCCAAGGGCAGCCCACCCTGCATTGACGCCGGAGTCCGGTCGCTGAGGGGGCTGCTTGTCCGCCATGACGCCGTGACGATATCAGCTGGGAATTCCAGCACTAACTCGACCCCCGCGTGCTCGACGCGCGGGGGTTCATCCGTCTTCGGCCCATCAACCGGCGGCCGTAGACGTTACTACGCCCCCGGCCCGCCGGGCGTCAACTTCCCGACTGACGCATGGGTGAATGCCGCGCCGCCCACCCCCACGACACGGCCCGTCAGAGGGCGACCGGCTACGGCTCGACGTAGGGGGTCTTGGCGCGCAGGATCCAGTACAACTGTGCGCCGGTCCACACGACCGTCGCCACGATCACGGTCACGCCCATCACCCGCAGCCCGGCCCATCCCGTTTCCCTGACCCGGTACATGACCAGGCCAAACACGGCGAACTTCAGCGCATACGTGAGCAGGACAACGGGCAGCAGGAGGTTCCGGGCCACCGCGTCGACCCAGACGACGACCAGGCTGGACACCAGGTAGCTGAGCACGACCAGGGCAACACCGGCGGCCGCGCCGAGCGAGGCCGTGCCGTCGCCGATCGGCCAGGCGACTCCCACCGCGACGACCAGCAGCACGGCCGAGGCGACGAGAGCGGTCGGCAAGTGGTGCAGGCGCTGGGTCACGAGAGAGCAGGGTACGCCGGGAAGTCCCCCACCAGGGCGGCGACCCGGTCCCTGACGTCCTCGCCGCGCACCGCCGCGGCGATCAGCCCAGCGATCCGGCGCATCTGCGGCTCCTTCATCCCCTGTGTCGTCACCGACGGGGTCCCCACCCGGATGCCGGACGCGGTCATCGGCTTCTCCGGGTCATACGGGATGGCGTTCTTGTTGAGCGTGATCCCGTTCGCGTCGCACCGCTCCTCCGCCTCCCGGCCGGTGATCTGGAGCGCACGCAGGTCGATGAGGGCCAGGTGGGTGTCGGTGCCGCCGGAGACGGGGCGCATGCCCTCCGCGGCCAGCCCGGCGGCGAGCTCGCGGGCGTTGGCGACCACCTGCCGCGCGTAGTCGGCGAACTGCGGCTGCGCCGCCTCCTTGAGCGCGACCGCCTTCGCGGCCACGACGTGCATCAGCGGGCCGCCCTGGGTGAACGGGAAGACCGCCTTGTCGATGCGCTGGGCGAGTGACTCGCGACACAGGATCATGCCGCCGCGCGGGCCGCGCAGGACCTTGTGGGTGGTGAAGCAGACCACGTCGGCATAAGGCACCGGCGACGGGATCGCCTTGCCCGCGACGAGCCCGATGAAGTGCGCCGCGTCGACCATGAGGTAGGCGCCGACCTCGTCGGCGATCTCGCGGAACCGCGCGAAGTCGATGAGCCGCGGGTAGGCGGTCGCCCCGCAGATGATCATCTTGGGCCGGTGGGCGAGCGCGAGGTCGCGGACCTCGTCGTAGTCGATGAGCTCGTCCTCCTTGCTCACCGGGTAGCCGACCGTGTTGAACCACTTGCCGGAGAAGTTGACCTTGCTGCCGTGGGTCAGGTGGCCACCGTGCGGCAGCTCCATCGCCAGCACCGTGTCGCCCGGCACGAGCAGCGCGGCATAGGCGGCCAGGTTGGCGCTCGCGCCGCTGTGCGGCTGCAGGTTGGCGTGCTCGGCGCCGAAGAGGGCCTTGGCCCGCTCGATCCCCAGCTCCTCGGCGCGGTCCACCTGGCCGCAGCCCCCATAGTACCGCCGGCCGGGATACCCCTCGGCGTACTTGTTCGTCAGCGTCGAGCCGAGCGCGGCCAGCACCGCCGGGGACGTGAAGTTCTCACTCGCGATCAGCTGCAGCCCGCCGCGGAGGCGCTGCAGCTCGTTGAGGACGACGTCGGCGATCTCCGGATCGGTATCGCGGAGCGCGTCGAAGTCCGGACCCCAGTACGTGTCGCCCATGAAACGCAGTCTAGGTGGCAATCGCTCAGGGTAAGCATGAAGTCATGCGATGCCTGGTGACCGGCGCGACCGGCTACGTCGGAGGTCGGCTGGTCCCGCGCCTGCTGGCCGCGGGCCATGAGGTGCGCTGCCTGACCCGCGACCCGCGCCGGCTGCGTGACGTGCCGTGGGCCGGCAAGGTCGAGATCGTCGCCGGCGACGTGGCCTCCGACGAGGGCCTCGCCGAGGCGATGCAGGGCATCGAGGTCGTGTACTACCTGGTGCACGCCCTCGGCCGGGCCGCGTTCGAGGACGTCGACCGGGAGAGCGCGCTGAACGTGGTGATCGCGGCACGCGACGCCGACGTCCAGCGCATCGTCTACCTCGGCGGGCCGGTGCCCGGCGAGCGGGCGTCCGCGCACCTGCGCTCGCGGGGCGAGGTCGGCGACATCTTCCTGCGCAGCGGAGTGCCGACCGTGGTCTTCCGGGCCGCGGTGATCATCGGGTCCGGCTCGGCGTCGTTCGAGATGCTGCGGTACCTCACCGAACGCCTGCCGGTGATGGTCACGCCGGCCTGGGTCCGCAACCGGATCCAGCCGATCGCCATCCGCGACGTGCTGCGCTACCTGGTCGCCGCCGCCGAGGTGTTCCCGCCGCGGGTCAACCGGGCGTTCGACATCGGCGGGCCGGACGTCCTCACGTATGCCGACATGATGCAGCGGTACGCGAAGGTCGCCGGCCTGCGCCGCCGCCTCCTGCTGCCGGTCCGCGTCCTGACGCCGTGGCTCTCGTCGTACTGGGTCGGCCTGGTGACGCCGGTGCCGAACCGGATCGCCCGCCCGCTGGTCGGCAGCCTGATCCACGAGGCGGTCTGCCGCGAGCACGACATCGCCGGGTACGTGCCGGATCCGCACGACGGGCTGACCGGGTTCGACCTCGCCGTACAACTGGCGCTGCGGAAGATCCGGGATGCCGAGGTGGAGACCCGCTGGGCCAACGCCGTCCTGCCGGGCGCGCCGAGCGACCCGCTGCCCAGCGATCCCGACTGGTCGGGCGGCAGCGTGTACCGCGACGAGCGCTCCCGCCGCGTCGACGTGCCTCCGGGGCGGGTCTGGCGGGTCATCGAGGCGATCGGCGGCGAGAACGGCTGGCACTCGTTCCCGCTCGCCTGGTCGGTGCGCGGCTGGCTCGACCGCGCGGTCGGCGGTGTCGGCCTGCGCCGCGGCCGGCGGGACCCGCACCGCCTCTACGTCGGCGAGGCGCTGGACTTCTGGCGGGTCGAGGAGATCGTCCCGGGCGAGTTGCTGCGCCTGCGCGCCGAGATGAAGCTGCCGGGCCGCGCCTGGCTGGAGATGCGCGCGGTCGGCGACGGCTCGGGCGGCACCGTCTACGAGCAGCGCGCGGTCTTCCTGCCGAAGGGCCTGGCCGGGCACGCCTACTGGTGGTCGGTGGCACCGTTCCACGCGTTCGTCTTCGGCGGCATGGCCCGCAACATCGTCCGGACCGCGACCAAGCCGGAGCCGATCAGCGCAGCAGGACGGCGGCCAGGGGGCGGGTGACGGCGTGGACCTCGTCGGCCACGCGGCTGAAGTACGCGTCCGGCCGGCCCCACGGATCGTCCAGGTCGTCCTCCGGCAGCGGCTCACGGCCCGCCCTGGCCCGGTCGGCCGCCTCGACGAGCGCCACCCCGCGCGCGTGGACGCCGTCCGCGTCGCGCCCGGCCGGCGGGAGCGCGGCCAGGTCGACCTCCTGCAGCAGGCGGCCGAACTCGCCGAAGACGAACGTGCGGGCCGCCGCGTCGGGCCGCATCTCCCGGACGAAGTCGACCTGCTCACCGGTCGCCGTCAGGACCAGGTCGGACGCGTCGACGTGCTCGGCGAGCAGCTTGCGGGCCCGGAAGTCGGTGACGTCACCACCGCGGGCCAGCACCTGCTTGGCGGCCTGCGGGTCCATCGACTCCCCCACGTGCCACCCGCCGGTCCCGGCCCCGTGCACGTAGAGCAGGTCCGACGACGCCCCGAGTGCGAGCGCGTCGGCGACGAGCAGCCGCTCCGCCATCGGCGACCGGCAGATGTTGCCCATGCAGACGCACAGGACGCTGAAGGGTGACGCCATGACGGCAAGCCTACGTGCAGCGATAACATGGCGGTCCGTGACCACGTTCGAAGCGCTCACGCACAGCCCCGCCAAGCTGTTGTCCTTCGGCGCCGCCGCCAGGGTTGCCGACCACCTGCGCCGGGGCGGGCTCGCGGTCCTGCCGACCGAGACCGGCTACATGGTCGCCGCCATGGCGACCGACGAGCGGGCCGTCGAGAAGGTCTTCCGGGCCAAGGGCCGCAGCCTCGACAACCCGATGCACGTGGCGTGCGGGTCGCTGCGCATGGCCCACGAGTTCGCCCGGCTCGACGAGGTGGCCGACCGGCTCGTCCGGGCGTTCACGCCGGGTCCGCTGACGGTGGTGGTACCGCAGAGCGGTCGCCTGCCGGACCGGCTCGTCACCCTCAACGGCACGGTCGGGGTGCGGGTGCCCGACCACCCGGCGACCCTCCAGGTCGTCGACCTGCTCGGCGCGCCCGTCACGGCGACCAGCCTCAACCGCTCCGGCGAGGAGAGCGCGCCGCTGGACTTCAACTTCCTGCCCGAGCTGGACTGGTCCGGCGAGGAGGTCGTGCCGGTGCTGGAGGACAAGACCTCGATCACCCACAGCAAGGCCTCGACGCTGGTCCGGCTGACCGGCGACGGCTTCGAGGTGCTCCGGCAGGGCCCGGTGACGCTCGAGGAGATCGAGGCCGTCGCCGGCTGACGGGCCCGGCCGGCTCCGCTCAGGCCGCGGCCGGGTCCTCGATCTCGGGCACGACCTCGCGGAGCTGGTCCAGGTCGATGCCGCCGAGGCGGACCGCGCGCACACGGTTCGCGGTGACGTCGACGATGGTGCTCGTGACGTTGTCGAGCTCGGCCGGCGTGCTCAGGTAGACGCTCACCGCGTAACCGAGCTGGTCGCGGGCCTCCTCCGCGGTCTGCGGCAGCGGCTGGCCGACCTTGTTCGCCGAGGAGACCGCCATCGGGCCCGTCTCGCGCAGCACCTCCAGCGCGATCGGGTGCAGCGGCATGCGCACGGCCACCGTGCCGTCGTTGCTGCCCAGGTCCCACTGCAGACTCGGGGCGTGCTCGACGACGATGGTCAGGGCGCCCGGCCAGAACGCGTCGACGAGGTCACGGGCCGCCTGCGGCAGGCCGAACACCAGCCCGTCGAGCGTGTGCCGCGACCCGACCAGCACCGGCACCGGCGCCGTGCGTCCCTTGGCGTTGTTGAGCGCGGTGACCGACCACGATTTGAAGGCGTCGGCGCCGATGCCGTAGATGGTGTCGGTCGGCATGACGATCAGGTCGCCCCGCTGCACCGCCTCGATGGCGGCGGCGACGCCGCGCTCGCGCTCGGCCAGCTGGCTGCAGTCGTAGAGCATCACGATCGTTAGTCTGCCAGGCGTTCCCGGGATGCGGCTCGCCCGGTCAGGCCGGGAGCCGCGCTGTGGTGAACCTGGGGCGGCCGGCCAGATCCCGGTGGTCGGCGACGTCGGTGAAGCCGGCCTCGCGGAGCAGGGCGGGCAGCGTCTCGCCCTGGGTGTCGTCGTGCTCGATCGCCAGGACGCCGCCCGGGCGGAGCAGCCCCGCCGCGCGGCGGGCGATGCCGGGCATCAGATCCATCCCGTCCCGGCCCCCGAACACCGCGTCGTGCGGGTCGTGGTCGCGCACCTCGACGTCGACCGGGGCGTCCTCCGGGACGTAGGGTGGATTACACAGGACCAAGTCGGCCGAACCGTCCACGTCGGACAAAACCGTCGGGTCGGTCACGTCGCCGTGCACCACGCGCACCGACGGCGCCAGCCGGGTCGCGTTGCGGCGCAACCAGTCCAGCGCCTGCGCCGACGCCTCCACGGCGTAGACGTCCGCGTCCGGCCGGGCCCGGGCGACCGCGATCGCGATCGCGCCCGAGCCGCTGCACAGGTCGACGACCGTGCGGCCCGGGTGCCGCAGCGCCCACTCGACGAGCAACTCCGTCTCGAACCGCGGGATGAAGACGCCCGGACCGACCGCGAGCTCGAACCCGAAGAACGGGGCTTCGCCGGTCAAATGCTGCAAGGGCACACGGGTGGCGCGCAGCCCCACCAACCGGTCGAACTCGGCCGCCTGCTCGGTGGCCAACCGCGGTGCGGTCAGGAGGCGGGTGCGCGGAATGCCCAGAACGTGCGCCGCCAGCAGTTCCGCGTCGACCCGTGGCGAGGCGACACCGGCGCTGGCCAGGACGCGGGCCGCGGTGGCGATCGCCGCGGAAGGCGTGGGCAACCCACGTTCCGGCATGTCATCTTCGACGCTGTGCACCCCATAATCATGGGGCGCGCTGAAAGGGGGTTCCGATGGCGGTTGCCGACCGCACGTCGGAGTTGACGCGCGCCCGCCGGCTGATCTTCCAGGATCAACTGGGCGAGGCGATGGCGGTCGTCGACCGGGTGCTGGCCGACGACCAGTCCCCGCACGACCGCGTCGAGGCGCTGACGCTCCGGTTGATCGCGCTGATCAACATGGGCCGATCGACGGACTACCCGGCCGCGCTCGACGCCGGGCTGGCGGCGGCCCGCCAGGTGCAGGACCCCGCGCAATACGGCGAACTGCAGGCCCTGGCCGCCATCGTGGCCCTGCGCGCCGGCTCGCTGGACCGCTGTGTGCGGGCGCTGGTGCACGGCTCACGCGCGCTCGGCGCCGTCGAGCTCACCGACGAGACGACCGCCTGGGGCTGGCACAACCTCGCGATGGCGTATTCGTACACGGGGTTTCACGGCCACGCCCTGGCCGCCATGGAGCGGGCCCGCGAGGTGGCCGTCGAGGTCGGCTCGCCGACCGCCAACACCGACTTCGCCGCGCCGCAGATCCGGCTGCGGCTCGCCGTCGACCTCGACCACCGCGGCGACAGCGAGGGCTGCCAGCGGATCCTGCGCGACATCGTGCACGACCTGGAGCGCAAGCAGAACGAGAACGAGCTCGACAGGCTCCGCCCGATCGCCCGCGGCGCCATGGGCTACGCGATCGCCCGCATGGGCACGCTGGGCGCGGTCCAGTCCGGCCTCGAGGCGTGGCCGCTGCTCGAGTCGGGCGGCATGTCGACCCGGGCCCGTGACCTGCGCACCCTCGGGGCGGTCTGCCAGGCGATCGCCGAGCGCCGCCCGATCGAGGCGGTCGCGCGGCTGGAGACCGCCGACGTCAGCGAGGACTCTCTCGGCGGCGCCGAGCTGCACCGCCTGCGCGCCCTGGCACACCTGGGCGCCGCCGACTACCGGCTGGCCTACCACGCCGACCGCAGCGCGTTCCGGGTCGCGATGGCGCAGCTCGACCGGCTCCGCGACCTGTTCGTCGAGGGCGTCGCCGCGCTGCTCGACCACGAGGACATGGTGCGGCGGATCGACTTCCACCGCGGCGAGGCCCAGACCGACCCGCTCACCGGCCTGCCCAACCGGCGCTACCTCGAGGAGCACGTCGCCAAACTGTTCGAGACCGGTGGCCACACGGTCCTGGGCGTGCTCGACCTCGACGGGTTCAAGGAGGTCAACACCATCCACGGCCACCTCTCCGGCGACCTGGTCCTGCAGCGCTTCGCCGGGGTCCTCAACCGTGTGATGCGCAGGGGCGACTTCGTGGCGCGCTACGGCGGTGACGAGTTCGTGGTGGTACTGCCGACGACGAGCGACGGCGAGGCCAGGGAGATCGCCCGCCGGATCGTGGCCGCGGTGGCGGCGGAGGACTGGCAGTCACTGGTGCCGGGCACCCCGGTGGGCGTGACCATCGGCTGGGCCGGCCTGTCGGGCGAGCACTTCAACAGCGTGGCCGAGGCGTTCGAGGCGGCCGACCACGCCATGCTCCGCGCCAAGGCCCCGAGGCCCCGCGCGGCGTCCTGAGCACCGACGGGTCAGTTGGCCCGCGACAGCAACACGCGGGCGTTCTCCTCGCGGATACGGGCACGCTCCTGGTCGGCGCACACCGCCGCCCAGGCGTTCGCCTTCGCCGTCGGCACCCGTTCCGCGCCGAGCACGGAACGGCCGACCTTGTAGATCAACTCGGCGGCCGTGCTCACGACGGCGCGTGGGGCTGCGGACAGGTCGACGGGCGACGACGACGGCATGGCACCCCTCCGGGTGGCGTCGATGGAATAGCGGCGATCACGATCAGTACAACTCGTCCGGCACGAAACGCTACCGGAGTCCAGCATCCCGCTGCACGGTTTCGATGATGTGACGTCCGCGTTAGACCCGCATCACCCTCTGCTGAGCTGGTCCTCGCCCGCGAGCCGCGCCTTGCGGTCCGCCTCGGCCAGCGCGTCCAGCACACCGTCGAGATCACCCGCGAGGGCCAGATCCAGGTTGTACGCGGTGTAACCGATCCGATGGTCGGATATCCGATTCTGCGGGAAGTTGTACGTGCGGATCCGCTCCGACCGGTCAACGGTACGCACCTGCGAGCGCCGCGCGTCACCGGCCGCGGCGGCCGCCTGCTCCTCGGCGAGCGCGACCAGCTTGGCCTTGAGCATCCGCATCGCGCGGTCCTTGTTCTGCAGCTGGGAGCGCTCGTTCTGGCACGACACGACGATCCCGGTCGGCAGGTGGGTGATGCGGACCGCCGAGTCGGTGGTGTTGACGCTCTGCCCGCCCGGGCCGGAGGAGCGGAACACGTCGATGCGCAGGTCGTTGGGGTCGATCTCGATCTCGCCGGTCTCCTCGGCCTCCGGGGTCACGAGCACGCCGGCGGCGGAGGTGTGGATGCGGCCCTGCGACTCGGTGGCCGGCACCCGCTGGACGCGGTGCACGCCGCCCTCCCACTTGAGCCGCGACCAGACGCCGTTGCCGCTGTCGGGGATGCCGCGGGTCTTGACGGCGACCGCCACGTCCTTGAAACCACCCAGATCGGACTCCTGGGAGTCGAGCATCTCGGTGACCCAGCCGTGCCGTTCGGCGTACCGGAGGTACATCCGCAGCAGATCGCCGGCGAAGAGCGCGGACTCCTCGCCGCCCTCCCCCGCCTTGATCTCGAGGATGACGTCCTTGGCGTCGTTGGGGTCGCGGGGCGCGAGCAGCTCGGCGAGCCGCTCCTCGAGCGCCGGGATGCGGGCCTCCAGCTCCTCGGCCTCACTGCTGAACGCCGGATCCTCGGCGGCCAGCTCACGGGCGGCGCCGAGGTCCTGCTTGGCCTGGTCGAGCTCACCCGCCGTCTTGGCGATCGGGGACAGCTCGGCGAAGCGCCGGCCGGTCTTGCGGGCCAGCGCCTGGTCGGCGTGAATGCCGGGATCGGCGAGCTTCTGCTCGAGCTCCTGATACTCCGCCAGGAGCGTGGCGAGCCTGCTGTCGGTGCTCATGTCCCCTCTGGTCCCTACGAACAAATCGGGTGAAACGAAGTCGGCGCCCGCTCCGGTCCCGTACACACGGGCGGAGCGGGCGCCGGAAGCGTCGCTACTTGGCGGCCTTCTTGGCCTGGACCTTCGCGTACTTCTGCTGGAACTTCGCGACCCGGCCAGCGGTGTCGAGGACGCGCTGCTTGCCCGTGTAGAACGGGTGGCAGACGGAGCACGTCTCCACGTGGATCGTGCCGCCCTTGGCGGTGCTGCGGGTGGTGAACGAGTTGCCGCAGGAGCAGGTGACCTCGGTGGTCACGTACTCCGGGTGAATGTCCGGCTTCATGGCCGCGGTCCTTTCGCTAATCGGTCGCCGGGTCGCCATGCTGGCGTGAACCGGTACCTGGCCGTCGGTCAAGTCTGCCATGACCGGGTCACGGCACCTCAACCGGTGTAGGGAACGCCGGCGGGGGGTCCCGCATTCCCGCGGTTCCGAATCTGTCACGAGCCCCGCCACGGTGACGAACGACACCCCACTGACGGCCCACCCGCCACCGTGCCCTCGGCCGAAAGCCTGTCGCGTCGGGTTACCGAACTCACCTACCCTGGCTCACGCCATGAGCCTCCACATCGATGAATTCTGCGATCCCGCGCTGCTCGCCGACATGGTGAGCGGCGGGTACGTCCGCACCCAGCACCACCCCTCGCTGCCGCTGCTGATCCACAACTACACGGAGAAGGCACAGTACGAGAACGTGTGGAACGCGGCGACCCTGGCCTGCCGCGGCCTGGTCGTGTCGGCGACGACCGGCGAGGTGCTGGCGCGGCCGTTCGCGAAGTTCTTCAACCACAACCAGCCCGGCGCGCCGGAGCTTGATCTCGACGGTCCGGTCAGCGTCACCGACAAGGCCGACGGCTGTTTCCCTCGCGGTACCGCCCTCAATCTGTGGGGTGGCGGGACGGTCACCATCGACAAGGTCGTGCGCAACCGGCTGTCCGTGACGTTGGTCGGCATGGACGAAAACGGAACGCTGGTGCCCGCCGTGGTGACGGACTGGCACGACAACGGCCGGAAGGACAACTGGCTGGACATCGAGGTGGACGCGCGGGTGTCGTGTTCCACCGGAGCCGCCGGACTTCCCAACCGGCTGCGTGTCACCACGAACCACCACATCTACGTGAACGGCGCCTACCTGCCCGCCGGGGAGATCAAGCCCGGCGACACCGTCGTCACACAGGCGTGGACGCCTTCCGACGAGGTGATACGCCTCGTGCGTGCGTCCCTCCTCGGCGATGGATGCCTCGTGGTTTCCAGCACCAAGCCGGACCAGGCCAAGTATCAGGAAGGTCACTCGGAGAGGCAGGCCGACTACGTCGAGGCGCTCAGAAAGGCGCTCGGCGACTGCGCGTCCGATCGCACGAACACCCGGTCCGGCCATGGAAGCACCATGATCTGGGCCGGCAGCCGCGAATACACCACGCTCGGCGATCTCCGCCGTCAGTGGTATTCCGACGACGGCACCAAGCGGGTGCCCGCCGACCTCTCCTGGCTGGACGATTTCGCGGTGGCGAAGTGGCTGATGGACGACGGATACCGCCAGGACGTCACGGCACAGGCCGATCGGCTCGCTTTCGCCGCAAACAGCTTTCCCAGGGAGGACATCGTCCGGCTCGGGGACCGCCTGACCGAACTGTACGGCGTCAGCTATCACATCAGCGACGACGGCGGCCGGGGTCTGCGGCTCATCGTCAGCTCCGGGCGGCGACAGCAGCTCCACGTGATGTGGGCGGCGGTCGCGCCGCACGTCCACCCATCGCTGCGGTACAAGCTGCCGACGGAGTATCGCGACGTTCCCTACATCGAGATGTCCGCGGGCCGGGAGATCGTAAGCGCTCGCGAAGTGCTCGTTCGCGCCGTGACGTCGGTGGCGCCGACAAAGCGAAACTTTCCGAGCGGGCGCACCGGGTATGACATCACCACGACGACGCACAACTACCTCGCGCGCGGCGTCCTGGTCCACAACTCACTCGGCGTGACCTACCCGACGCCGGACGGTTGGGCGATCGCTACACGGGGGTCGTTCGACTCCGAGCAGGCGCGGCACGCGACGCAGCTGTGGCGCACACGGTACGCGCACCGCTTCACGCCGCCGCCGGGCCGCACGGTGCTGTTCGAGATCATCTACCCGGCCAACCGGATCGTGCTGGACTACGCGGGGCTCGACGATCTCGTGCTGCTGGGTGCCGTCGACATCCCGACCGGGCGCAGCCACGGGCCGTCGGCCGTGCCGGACTGGCCCGGCCCGGTCGTCGAGTCGTTCGCGTATTCGACGTTCGCCGAGGCGCTCGCCGCGCCGCCCCGCGCCAACCGGGAAGGGCTCGTCGTCCACTTCACCGGCCCCGACACGCGACTGAAGATCAAGTACGCCGAATATGTGCGCCTGCACCGCATCGTCACCGGGCTCTCGCCCCGCGTGGTGTGGGAGGCCGTCGTCAACGGCGAGCTCGACGAACTGCTCGAGCCGCTGCCGGACGAGTTCCACGCCTGGGCGACCGGCATCGCCGCGTCCCTGCGGGCGGAGGTCGACGATCTCGCGGCCGGGGTCGAGGCGGCCTTCGCCGAGGTGGTGTCGGGGCTGCCGGACGGCTGGGCGCGGCGGGACTTCGCGGCCGCCGTCGCGCGGCACCCCATGCGAGGCTGCCTGTTCCTGCGACTGGACGACAAGGACTACAGCAGGTACCTCTGGCAGCAGGTGCGCCCGTCGGTCGCCGTCACGGAGGAAGTCGTTGCCTAGCCTCACCATCACCCGGGGACTCCCCGGCTCCGGCAAGACCACGTGGGCCAAGGAGCAGGCCCACCTCGTCCGGGTCAACCGGGACGACCTGCGCCGCATGCTGCACGGCGGCCGGGTCGCCGAAGACGAGCACCGCAACCGGGCCGAGCGGCAGGTCACGGCCGCGCACCACGCCGCGGTCGAGGCCCTGCTGCGCGTCGGCGCCCACGTGGTCTGCGACGACACCAACCTGCGCAGCCGGGTCGTGCGCGAGTTCGCCGAGCTGGCCGCGAAGTGCGGGGCGAGTTTCGCGGTGCGCGACTTCACCGACGTGCCGCTGGAGGAGTGCATCCGCCGTGACGCCCTGCGCAGCGGCGGGGACCGCGTCGGCGAGGACGCCATCCGCTCGATGCATCAGCGGTACCTCGCGGGCCGCACCCTGCCGCTGCCGTTGCCGGTGCTCGACGCGACGAACGGCGAGATGTATGTGCCGCCGCCGGACGCGCCGCGGGCCGTCCTGGTCGACATCGACGGCACCGTGGCGTTGTTCAACGGGCGCAGCCCGTACGACATGAGCCGGGTGTCGACGGACCTGCCGAACGCGCCGGTGATCGCCGCCGTCCGGGCCATGCACGCGGCCGGCCACGAGATCGTGTTCTGCTCGGGGCGCAGCGACGACTGCCGCGAGGAGACGGCGGTGTGGCTGGAGGAGCACGTCGGCGTCCCGTACTCGGGATTGTTCATGCGGCAGTTCGGCGACCAGCGCCGGGACAGCGTGGTGAAGGCGGAGATCTTCGAGAAGGAGATCCGCAGCCGCTTCCACGTGGTCGGCGTCTTCGACGACCGCCAGCAGGTGGTGCGCATGTGGCGCTCGCTGGGGCTGACGGTGTTCCAGGTCGCGGAGGGCGACTTCTAGCCGGTCCACCGGTCGGCGTGTGCGTCGAGGTGGTCGGCGGTCGCCAGCCAGTACGGCCCGTCCTCGGTGAAGATCCTCGCCCACGGAGGCCGCGAACACGCCGCATGTCCGTCGAACACCCGACCGCCCCTGCGTGTCACGCAGGGGCGGTCGGGGTCGTGGTGCGGAAACTTACTCGCCAGGCGTCGTCTGGGCGATCTGCATGAGGAACTCGACGTTGGTGCGGGTCTTCTTGAGGCGGTCGAGCAGCAGGTTGAGCGCCTCCTGCGAGTCGAGCGCGTGCAGCACCTTGCGGAGCTTGATGACGATCGCGAGCTCGTCGGGCGCCAGCAGGATCTCTTCCTTGCGGGTGCCGGACGGGTCGATGTCGATCGCCGGGAAGATGCGCCGGTCGGCGATCTTCCGGTCGAGCTTCAGCTCGGCGTTGCCCGTGCCCTTGAACTCCTCGAAGATGACCGTGTCACCGGTCGAGCCCGTCTCCACCAGGGCCGTCGCGATGATGGTCAGCGAGCCGCCGTTCTCGATGTTGCGGGCGGCGCCGAGGAAGCGCTTCGGCGGGTAGAGCGCGGTCGAGTCGATACCACCCGAGAGGATGCGGCCCGACGCCGGCGACGCGTTGTTGTACGCACGGCCGAGCCGGGTGATCGAGTCGAGCAGGACGACCACGTCGTGGCCCAGCTCCACCAGGCGCTTGGCCCGCTCGATCGACAGCTCGGCGACCGTGGCGTGGTCCGTCGGCGGGCGGTCGAAGGTCGAGGCGATGACCTCACCCTTCACCGACCGCTGCATGTCGGTGACCTCTTCCGGCCGCTCGTCGACCAGGACGACCATCAGGTGGCACTCGGGGTTGTTGCGGGTGATCGCGTTGGCGATCGCCTGGAGCACCATGGTCTTGCCGGCCTTCGGCGGCGACACGATGAGCGCGCGCTGGCCCTTGCCGATCGGCATCACCAGGTCGATGACGCGCGTGGTGAGGATGTGCGGCTCGGTCTCCAGCCGCAGGCGGTCCTGCGGGTAGAGCGGGGTCAGCTTGTAGAACTCGGGGCGGCGCTTGGCCTCCTCCGGGTCCATGCCGTTGACCGTGTCGAGCCGGACCAGCGGGTTGTACTTGTCGCGCCGCTGCTCGCCGTCGCGCGGCTGGCGGACCGCACCCGTGATCGCGTCACCCCGGCGCAGCCCATACCGCTTGACCTGGGACATCGCGACGTAGACGTCGTTGGACCCGGACAGGTAGCCGGTGGTGCGGACAAAGGCGTAGTTGTCGAGCACGTCGAGGATGCCGGCCACCGGCACGAGGACGTCGTCCTCACTGACCTGCGGCTCGTTGCCACCGCGGGCACCGGTCTCGGCGCCGTCACGGTCGCGGCCCCGGCGACGGTCCCGGAACCGGCTGCGGCGGCTGCGGCGGCCGGACCCGTCGTCGTCGGAGTCCTCGTCGTGCTGGGTGAAAGAGCCACGCTGGTTGCGGTCGGCGCCACCGCGCTCGGCGCGCTCGGCGCGGTCCCCACGCTCGTTGCGCTCAGCCCGCTCGGTGCGGTCGGCCCGCTCCGTGCGCTCAGCCCGCTCCGTGCGGTCGGCCCGCTCGGTGCGGTCGGCCCGCTCCGTGCGCTCAGCCCGCTCCGTGCGGTCGGCGGTGCGCTCGGCCCGGCTGGGACGCTCGGCGCGCTCCGGCGCCTCGGCACGGCCGTTGCGCTCGGCACGCTCGGCGGCCTTCTCGGCCTTCTCGGCTTTTTCGGCCTTCTCGGTCGGCTCGGCGGCCGGGGCGGTCGCGGTGGCGTCCTCACGAGCCGCACGCGGCTCGGGCGGGCCGGCGGCCCGGGTGGCCCGCCGAGGGGCGCGGGCTGGTGCCTCGGTGACCTCGGTGGCGGACGGCCATTCCGCCTCGGGGGTCGCGGTGCGGGCGGTGCGGGAGGAGCGGGCACGCGCGGCGGTGGCCGGTCGCGCCTCACCCGACTGGCGCTCCTGAATGGCCGCTACCAGCTCGCCCTTTCGCATGCGGGCGGTGCCGGAAATGCCCATCGAGGCGGCCAGGCTCTGCAGCTCGGGGAGCAGCATGCCGGACAACCCCGTGCCCGAGCGCCGCCGACGCGTCGCGCCCGCTTCGGCGCCGTCGGCCTCGACCGCGGTGCGGTCGTTCGAGACATCCGACGTGACGTCGGTGGTGTCGCTCAATGGATTCCTTCCCTCGTTAGGCCGGAGCTGCCCGGATCTGAGATACGGTGGCCGGGCGGCCCGCGGGTGCTCCCGCCTCGCGAGCGGTGCGGGAGGTGTTGCAGCGCTGCTATGCCGTTGGGCTGGACGCCACCATCTGCGGCCTGGCCCAGCCGTGCGCGCGACCACAAGAGACGCGGGTTGGCGGCCGGGCGTGCGCAAGGGGTGCCACGGAATTCGGAGCACGCCGCCCCGCATGAGATCGCCGCACTGAGCGGCTGCTGTAAGACTAGAGAGTAATCAACTCCGCTAGCCAGCGGCAACAGGGTCGTCCCACTCGGCGTGTTCAAGCGTACCCCATCCCAGCTCAGCGCCGAGACGCGCACCCGCCATATCGACATCCAGCGGCAGAACACGCCAACCCGGCACGGGCGACGGCGTCCAGTCGGCGCCGGCGAGCGCGAGCACGCTCGGCCCCGCGCCCGAGACGACGGCGGCCACACCCTGGTCACGCAACGCCGACACGAGGTCCGCCGTGCCGCGCATGCCTTCCGCACGGTACCGCTGGTGCAGCCGGTCCTCCGTCGCCGCGAACAGCCGGTCGGGATCGCCGGAGAGGGCGTGGACCAGCAGCGCGGCGCGGCCCGCGTTGAACGCGGCGTCGGCGTGCGGCACGGCCGGCGGCAGCGCGGCGCGGGCGACCTCGGTCAGCCCGCGCTCCTCCGGAACGAACAGGATCGGGCGGATGCCGGGTGCGGGCTCGCGCCGCACCGCGGCAGCGCCGGAGCCGTCGGTCCACGCGATGGTGAACCCGCCCAGCAGGCACGGCGCCACATTGTCCGGGTGGCCCTCGATGTCGTTGGCCAGCACCAGGGCGGCGGCGTCGTCGAGGCGCTCGACGCCGCCCTCGACCAGTCCGCGGGCCAGGACGATCCCCGCGACGATCGCCGCCGAGGACGAGCCGAGCCCGCGGGCCTGGGGAATGCGGTTGCGGCACCGCAATGCGAGGCCGGCGGGCTGCTCGCCGAGCACCTCGAACGCCTGGCGCATCGCGCGCACCACCAGATGGCGTTCGTCACCGGGCAGGTCACCCTCGCCCTCGCCACGGACCTCGACCGTGACGTCGCCGGCCGTCACCCGCGCCTCGACGTCGTCATACAGGGTCAGGGCGAGTCCCAGCGCGTCGAAGCCGGGGCCGAGATTGGCGCTCGTTGCGGGCACGCGCGCGACGACCGGGTGGGACAGCAGGGCCATTCCTCCATCTCACCATGAGGACGGCGCCGCTCAGTCCTCGGGAGCCTCCGCGGCGTCGCCGGAATCCGTCGGGGTGCCGGAGTCCCCTGCGGCGCCGAGTCGCGGCGGCCGTCCGGCCTGGCGCAACGCGAGCCGCAACGCGAACTCGATCTGCGCGTTGACGCTGCGCAGGTCGTCGGCGGCCCACTTGGCAACCGCGTCGTAGACCTGCGGATCGAGCCGCAACAGCAGCTTCTTGCGCTCGGCCACGGGTCAGCCGTAGAGCGAGCCGGTGTTGACGACGGGCTGCACGTTGCGGTCACCGCACAACACCACCAGCAGGTTGGCCACCATCTGCGCCTTGCGCTCCTCGTCGAGCTCGACGACCTCCATTGCGCTCAGACTCTCCAGCGCGCTCTGAACCATGCCGACCGCCCCTTCAACGATCTTGTACCGCGCGCCGACGATCGCGCTGGCCTGCTGGCGGGCCAGCATCGCCTGGGCGATCTCCGGTGCGTACGCCAGGTGGGTGATCCGCGACTCGAGCACCTCGACGCCGGCGAGCGCGACCCGCTCCCCGAGCTCGGTGGTGAGCTCCTCGCTGACGATGTTGCCCTCGCGCAGGCTGGCCCGGCCGTCGCCGTGCGACTCGTACGGATAACTCGTGGCCAGGTGCCGCACGGCCGCCTCGGCCTGGACGGCGACGTAGGAGATGTGGTCGTCGACGCCGAAGGACGCCTTGAACGTGTCGACGACCCGCCAGACGACGACCGCGGCGATCTCGACCGGGTTGCCGTCGGCGTCGGAGACCTTGAGCCGGGCGGTCTCGAAGTTGCGGACCCGGCGGGAGATACGCCGCTTGGCGCTGAACGGGACGGTCCAGTGGAAACCGGCGGTCTCGACGGTCCCGACGTATCGCCCGAAGAACTGCACGACGCGGGCCTCGTTGGGGTTGATCACGGTGAAGCCGGCCAGCACCGGACTGGCGACGACCACGAAGACCGCGACCAGCCAGCCGGCGGTGTCCTCGGGCTGCGTGGCGACGACCGCCACGACGGCGGCCGTGGCGACGATCAGCAGGCCGAGCATGACGAACCCTGGGATGCGGAACGCCGGTCTCTCCATCACGCCTCCTGGCTATCGAAGTGATATCACTACGATAGCTCAGGCGTGCCAGCCGTTCCACGTCTCGTGACGAGCGCCCAGCCGACGGCATAGAGCAGCGTGACCGCACCGCAGGCGGCGATGAGCGGGCGCGGGTCGACCCGGTCGACGAACGCGCCGACGGCCAGCTGCGACACCGACACCGAGAGGGTCGCCAGCATGACGTCGGTGGCGAAGATCCGGCCGCGCAGCGCGTCGGGGACCTCGGCCTGGAGCACGTAGTTGGACATCATCCAGTTGCCGCCGGCGGCGAGGTGGGCGACGACGACCCCGAGCAGCACGAGCGGGAACCAGGTCAGGAGGCTCACGCCGATGTACGAGACGCCGTAGATCGCCATCGACACGGCGAGACCCGGCAGCAGCCAGGAGCGGTGCGTGAGCACCCGGCGCAGGATCAGCGGGCCGATCAGGGCGCCCAGCCCGCGGGCCGCGAAGAGCAGACCGGTGCCCAGCGGCCCGGCGCCGAGCCCCGCGGCCAGCAGCGGAAACGCGGTCAGGACGCCGTTGCCGAGGCCGACCGCGCACTTGACGGTGACGAGCGAGGCGACACGGGGGTGGTGGCGGATGTACCGCAGTGCCTCACCCACGGCGGCGAACGGGTGGGTGCGCACCGCCGGCGTCACGGCCTGCAGCGGACGGCGGATCCGCCAGGTCTGCACCGTCGCCAGCAGGAGCAGTGCGCTCGCGATGAGAAAGCAGGGGTACGGCCCGACGAGCGACGACGCGATCCCGCCCAGCGAGGCACCGACGACCAGCATGGTGCCCCACGCCGAGCCGCTGAGCGCGTTGGCGGCCGCCAGGTCGGCCTCGTCGACGACGTTCGGCAGGCCCGCGGCGGCCGCCGGCACGAAAAACGCCTTGGCCACCGCGATGACCGAGACCGCGAGGAGGGCGATCCAGGCCGTGTCGGCGCTGCGCACCAGCAGCAGCGCCAGCGTGCACACCGCCATCGCCAGGTCGGCCGCCAGCATGATCTTCCGCCGGTCGATCCGGTCGGCGACCGTGCCGGTGTAGGGCAGCAGCAGCGCGATGACCCCGGTGTCGGCCGCCAGCACCAGCCCGCCCCAGAGCCCCGACCCGGTGAGGTGGGGCAGGAGGCTGATCAGCGGGATCAGCACGAACCAGTCGGCACCCAGCCCGATCAGGTCGGCGGTGAACAGGTTGCGGAAGTCCTTGTTGCGGGTAAGGACCGAAAGCGTTGGCGGCACGTACGTCACCTTAGGCGACATCCGACCACGCCGATCTTTGCCTTACCTCGCCGGCGCCGCTCGGGCGTCACGGCGCGGCCGTCAGGCCGCGGGCTCTTGGGACGACGGCGATGGCAGGCGCGTGCGGTGCCCGGCGGATGCCGGGCACCGCACGGCCGTTGTCTGGCGGGAGCGACGGTCGTCAGTTGCACGGACTCGAGCCCCCTGAAAAAGCACTACGCCAGATCCAGCGCCTTCGCCGCGGCGAGCACGTCCGCCGGCACCGTCGTCGGGGCCGGGGCGGTCGAGATGGCCCAGTCCGGGTCCTTCAGGCCGTGGCCGGTGACCGTGCAGACGACGGTCTGGCCCGGCTCGATCCGGCCCTGGGCACTCGCCTGGAGCAGGCCCGCCACGCTGGCGGCGCTGCCGAGCTCGACGAACACGCCGACAGAGCGGGCCAGCAACCGGTACGCCTGGAGGATGTCCCGGTCGGTCACCGCGTCGATGAGGCCGCCGGACTCGTCGCGGGCGTCGACGGCCCGCGTCCAGGAGGCCGGGTTGCCGATGCGGATCGCGGTGGCGATGGTGCTCGGCTCACGGACGACGGCGCCGTTGACGATCGGCGCCGCGCCGGACGCCTGGAAGCCGAACATGCGCGGGGTGCGCGTCGCGTTGCCAGCCGCTTTGTCCTCCTTGTAGCCCATCCAGTAGGCCGTGATGTTGCCGGCGTTGCCGACCGGCAGGCAGTGGATGTGCGGCGCGTCGCCGAGGCCGGCCACGATCTCGAACGCCGCGGTCTTCTGGCCCTCGAGCCGGTCCGGGTTGACCGAGTTGACCAGCGACACCGGGAAGTCGAGCGACAGCTTGGAGGCGAGCGCGAGGCAGTCGTCGAAGTTGCCGGCCACCTGCAGCAGCCGGGCCCCGTGCACCAGCGCCTGTGCCAGCTTGCCGAGCGCGATCTTCCCGGTCGGTACGAGCACCGCGCACGTGATGCCGGCCCGCGCGGCGTAGGCGGCGGCCGACGCGGACGTGTTGCCCGTCGAGGCGCAGATGATCGCCTTCGACCCATCCTCGACCGCCTTGGAGACGGCGACCGTCATCCCGCGGTCCTTGAACGATCCGGTCGGGTTGGACCCCTCGACCTTCAGGTACACGTCACAACCCGTGCGCGCGGAGAGCTCCGGCGCCGGCAGCAGGGGCGTGTTGCCCTCGTGCAGCGTCACCACCGGCGTCTGCGGACCGACGGGTAACCGGTCCCGGAACTCTTCGATCAATCCACGCCACATGGCGCTACTCTCCTTCGACCCGCAGAACGCTCGCCACGGCGCGAACGATGTCCAGTGCCCGCAGCTCGGCGACGGTCGCGGCGAGGGCGCGGTCCGGCGCGGCGTGCGTGACGATGACCAGGACGGCCTGGTTGCCGCGACCCGATTGGTTGACGGTCGCGATGCTGACCCCGTGCTTGGCGAACACCCCGGCGACGGCCGCGAGCACACCGGCCTTGTCCGCGACGTCGAGGGAGATGTGGTACCTCGTGAGCACATCCCCGATCGGTGCGACCGGGAGGTCCGCGTAGGCCGACTCGGACGCCGCGTGGGTGCCGGCGAGCCGGTTGCGGGACACGGCCACGATGTCGCCGAGCACCGCACTGGCGGTCGGCGCGCCACCGGCGCCCCGACCGTAGAACATGAGCTGGCCGGCGGCCTCCGCCTCGACGAAGACCGCGTTGAAGGCGTCACCGACGCCGGCCAGCGGGTGGGTCCGCGGGATCATCGCCGGGTGGACGCGCACGGAGACGGCGCCGTCCTGCTTGGTGGCGATGCACAGCAGCTTGATCGTGCAGCCCATGGCCTTGGCGCTGGCCACGTCGGCGGCGGTGACCTCGGTGATGCCCTCGCGGTACACGTCCGCGGCGGTGACCCGCGTGTGGAACGCCATCGAGGCGAGGATCGCCGCCTTCGCCGCGGCGTCGAAGCCCTCGACGTCGGCGGTCGGGTCGGCCTCCGCATAGCCGAGGGCCGTCGCCTCCTCGAGCGCCTCGGCGAACCCGGCCCCGGTCGCGTCCATCGACGACAGGATGAAGTTCGTGGTGCCGTTGACAATGCCGGTCACCCGGGTGATGCGGTCCCCGTGCAGCGAGTCGCGCAGCGGGCGCAGCAGCGGAATCGCGCCGGCCACGGACGCCTCGTAGTAGAGATCGGCCCCGGCGTCGGCGGCGGCCTTGTGCAGCGTGGCGCCGTCCTCGCCGAGCAGCGCCTTGTTGGCGGTGACCACGCTCTTGCCGCCGTGCAGCGCCTCGAGCAGCCAGGTGCGCGCCGGCTCGATGCCACCGACGACCTCGACGACCACGTCGACGTCGTCGCGCTTGACCAGGCCGAGGGCGTCGGTGGTGAAGAGGCTCTCCGGCACCGGCAGATCACGGGTCCGGCCCGGTCGCCGGACCGCGATCCCGACGAGCTCGAGCGGCGCCCCGATGCGGGCCGTGAGGTCGTCCTCCTGCTCATGCAGCAGTCTCACGACCTCTGAACCCACAGTCCCGCAGCCCAGCAGAGCCACCTTGACCGATTGCGGCATCGTCATCCCACGTCCAGTCTGAGTAGGTCGTCCTCGGTCTCCCGGCGGACGATCACCCGCGACGCCCCGTCGGCCACCGCCACCACCGGTGGGCGTGGCACGTGGTTGTAATTGCTCGCCATGCTGCGGCAATAGGCGCCGGTGCCCGGAACCGCGAGAAGATCTCCGGCGCGGACGTCTGCCGGCAGGAATTCATCCTTCACGACAATGTCCCCCGCCTCGCAATGCTTTCCCACCACGCGGGCGAGAATCGGCGGTTCGGTGGAGGTGCGGCCGGCGACCGTCGCCGAGTAGGCGGCGTCGTAGAGGGCCGTGCGGATGTTGTCGCTCATCCCACCGTCGACCGAGACGTACGTGCGGATGCCGTCGACGTCCTTGACCGTGCCGACCTGGTACAGCGTGAACATGGCCGGCCCGACGATCGCGCGGCCCGGCTCGACGGACAGGTGCGGCACGCTCAGGTGCAGCGCGGCACACTCCTGCTTGACGATCCGCATCAGGTCGCCGGCGAGGTCGGCGGGCTCGGCCGGGTTGTCCTGGGTCGTGTACGCGATGCCGAAGCCGCCGCCGAGGTCGAGCTCGGGCAACTCGACGCCGTGCTTCTCGTGGATCTTGGCCTGCAGGCCGAGGATCCGCCGGGCCGCGACCTCGAACCCGGACGAGTCGAAGATCTGGGAGCCGATGTGCGAGTGCAGGCCGCACAGCTCGAGCACACCCTCGGCGAGAATGCGCTCGACCGCCTGCTCCGCGGCGCCGCCGGCCAGCGAGAAGCCGAACTTCTGGTCCTCGTGGGCGGTGGCGATGTACTCGTGGGTGTGCGCCTCGACACCGACGGTCACACGGATCAGGACCTTCGGCGTCTTCCCCGTGTCCCGGGCGATCCGGGTCAGGCGGCCGATCTCGTCGAAGGAGTCGACGATGATGCGGCCGACCCCGGCTTCGACGGCCCTGGACAGCTCGCTGGTCGACTTGTTGTTGCCGTGGAAGCCGAGCCGCTCCGGCGGCATGCCGCCCTTGAGGGCCACCGCCAGTTCGCCGCCGGTGCACACATCGAGGAACAGGCCCTCCTCGACGAGGATCCTGACGATCGCGGCGGCGATGAACGCCTTGCCGGCGTAGTAGACGTCGGCGCCGCCGAACGCCTCCTTGAAGCGCCTGCACCGCTCGCGGAAGTCCGCCTCGTCGAAGATGTAGGCAGGGGTGCCGTGCTCCTCGGCGATCTTGTTGATGTCGACGCCCGCCACGGTGAGCGCGCCGGTCCGATCATCCCTTTTGACCGTTTTTGGCCACAGGGTTGGGACAAGCGCGTTGACGTCCCCGGGCGTGCGGAGCCACGACGGGCCGTGACTGCCGCCGAGGTCCGCGTGAAGCGCTCCGGCCTCATGTGCTCGCATCGCTGTTACATCCGTTCCGGTGCCGAGACCCCGAGCAGGTCGAGGCCGTTGACGATGACCTGGCGCGTAGCGTCGTTGAGCCACAGCCGCGCCCGGTTGGTCTCCGTGAACGGCTCGTCGCCCTGGGGCAGCACCCGGCAGTTGTCGTAGAACCGGTGGTACGCGCCGGCAAGGTCCTCCAGATAGCGTGCCACGCGGTGCGGTTCCCGCAGCTCGGCGGCGGTCGCGACGACCGACGGGAAGTCGCCCAGGGCCTTGAGCAGGTCGAGCTCCTTCTCGTGCACGAGCAGCGAGGCATCGAAGTCCTCGCCGCGCTCGTGGCCGAGGTCGGCGGCGTTCCGCGCGACCGACGCCGTCCGGGCGCCGACGTACTGTACATAGAAGACCGGGTTGTCGTTCTTCTGCCGGGTGATGACCTCGATGTCGAGGGTCAGCGGCGAGTCCGTCGACGAGCGGGCCAGCGAATACCGCGCCGCGTCCACCCCGACCGCGTCGATCAGCTCGTCGAGGGTGATCAGCGTGCCGGCGCGCTTGCTGAGCCGGACCGGCTCACCGCCGCGCAGCAGGCTGACCAGCTGGCCGATGAGCACCTCGATGTTGCGGTTCGGGTCGTCGCCGGCGCAGGCGGCGATGGCCTTGAGCCGGCCGATGTACCCGTGGTGGTCGGCGCCCAGCATGTAGATGCAGCGCTCGAAGCCCCGCTCGCGCTTGTTGATGTAGTACGCGGCGTCGGCGGCGAAATAGGTCTTCTCGCCGTTCGACCGGATCAGCACCCGGTCCTTGTCGTCGCCGAAGTCGGTGGTGCGCAGCCAGATGGCGCCCTCGCTATCGAAGACGTGCCCCTGCTTGCGCAGCTCGTCGAGGGCGTGCTCGACGGCGCCGCCGTCGTGCAGGGTCTTCTCGGAGAACCACACGTCGAAGTGCACGCCGAACCGCTCCAGGCTCTGCTGCATCTCGGCGAGCATCGCTTGGTAGCCCGCTGTCTGGAAGGCCACCTTTTGTTCGGTTTCGGGGAGCTGCAGGATGTCCGGGTTCTCCGCGACGATCCGGGCGGCGATCTCCGGGACGTACTCACCCGGGTAGCCGTCCGGCGGCGTCGGCTGATGGTGCGCGGCGGCCATGACCGACTCGCCGAAGCGGGCCATCTGCACGCCGGCGTCGTTGATGTAGTGCTCGCGGGTCACGTCGGCGCCGGCGGCCGTGAGAATGCGGCCGAGCGCGTCACCGACCGCCGCCCAACGGGTGTGGCCCAGGTGGATCGGCCCGGTCGGGTTCGCCGAGACGAACTCGAGGTTGATCTTCTCCTTGGCGAGCGTCTCGCTGCGGCCGTAGGCCGGTCCGGCCTGCACGACGAGACGCGCGAGCGCGCCGGCGGCGGCCGCGGACAGCCGCACGTTCAGGAAGCCGGGCCCGGCGATCTCGACACTGTCGATCCCGGGAGTTTCCTGCAAGTTTTTCGCGACGGCGGCGGCCAGCTCGCGCGGGTTGAGACCTACCTTCTTGCCCAGTTGCAAGGCGATATTTGACGCATAGTCACCATGCTCCGGGTTTCGGGGTCGCTCCACGCTGGTGGTCGCCGGGAGAACGGACGTGTCGAGGTCACGCTCGGTGAGAGCCGCGCGGGCGGCTTCGAGGACTGCTACGGCGAGTTCAGCGGGAGTCACCGACAAATGTTATCGGGGGTAGACTCCGGTACTTGGCGGCGGCCCGTTGTGCTGGTCACAATGCGGGACGGCATTTACACCGGGACGTTCGCTTTCCGCCCTGACCCCCCGACCGTTGACCAGACGAGGCCCGATGAGCGAGCAGACCGCTGAGCGTAGCGAGGCGACGCGATGAGCATGAGCACCCAGCACGGTGGCGGCAACCGCAAACCGTCCACCAAGGCTGTCTCCGGCGCCAAGCCCAAGCAGGGCGGCGACGAGAACCTCGAGGATCTCGACGCCACTGCGGCCGACGAGACGGAGACGTCGGAGGAGTCGGAAGAGTCGGAGAAGCCGGCCGCCAAGACCACCTCGGCGCGCCCCAAGGCCAACCCGCGCAAGTCGGCGCCGGTCCGCAAGACGGCGCCCGGCGGCGCGAAGCGCCCCGCCGGCTCGACGCGCCCGGCCGGGAAGAAGATCGCCCCGGTCAAGGTCAAGCAGGGCACCTCCTGGGGCCCTATCGCGCTGTTCACCACGGTGGGCGTCCTGGCGCTGGGCATCATCGGGTTCGCCGGCTGGCAGGTCTACGAAAACGGGCTGAGCTGGCAGGACCGCGCGGACCGCATCGAGGGCCTCGTGGACTACCGCAAGACCGACAAGGCGCTCGTCGGCCAGCGCGACCACGTGTGGGGCCCGCAGAAGTATTCGATGAGCCCGCCGGTCGCCGGCAACCACAACCAGAACTGGCAGCGCTGCCTGGGTGACGTCTACCCGGCCGCGATCGCGACCGAGCACGCGCTGCACAGCATGGAGCACGGCGCCGTCTGGATCACGTACCGGCCCGACCTGCCGGCCGACCAGGTCGAGACGCTGGCCAAGAAGGTCCGCGGCAACGACTACCTGCTCATGAGCCCGTTCCCGGACCAGGACCGGCCGATCTCGCTGCAGGCGTGGGGCTTCCAGCTCAAGGTCGACAACGCCGGTGACGCTCGGGTCGACGAGTTCATCAAGGCGCTGCGGCAGAACGCCAGCCTCGAGCCGGGCACCCCGTGCTCCAGCGGCGACATCATCACCGAAACCGGCTCCACACCGCGTGACCTCGGCAAGGACTCCGGCGGCGGAATGCCGGCGCAGGGCAACTGACCCGATCGTGTTCATGCGACTGTCGCGGCGAGCGCGCCTGAGCCTGGGCGCGCTCGCCGCCGTCCTTCTGCTCGCGACCGGCATCGCCGTCGGATACCTGATCCCCGTCCTGCGCCAGCCGGGCAACGACTCGATCGACGCCGGCTTCGCCCGGGACATGAGCGCCCACCACGCGCAGGCCGTCGAGATGGCGATGTTCGCTTATCGGCTGGGCAGCACGGACGACATCCGCACGCTGGGCTACGACATCGCCGCGAGCCAGCAGTGGCAGATCGGCCAGATGCAGACCTGGCTCACGCAGTGGCACCTGCTCCCGCACTCCGACAACCGCCCGATGTCCTGGATGCCGGACGGGCAGAACACGCTCCAGCCGGACGGCCGGATGCCGGGCATGGCCTCAACCGACGAGCTCAAACGCCTGAAGTCGGCGACGGGCAAGGACTTCGACGTCCTCTGGTGCCAGCTGATGCTCCGCCACCACCTGGGCGGCATCCACATGGCCGAAGTAGCGGCCCAGAAGGCCCAGACCGCGGAGGTCCGCACCGCCGCCGAGCAGATGCGGGTCTCCCAGCAGTACGACATATCGGCACTGACCGAAAAACTGAAGGACCTGGGCGCCCAACCCTTGTCCTCGTAGCCCCCTCAGGGCCCACTTTTTCCTTGGCCGTGGAGTCTTGTGGTCGCCTGGACGACCACAAGACTCCACGGCCAAGCCACTTCCTGAAGCCCGACTGTCGCCACAAGATCCCGCACAGCAACTCAGCTCGGGTCGGCGCGGCCCGGGCGGCACGGGGCGGGCGGCACGGGGCGGGCGGCGCGAGGCGGGCGGCGCGGGCGGCTCTGCAAGATCGCGGCAAGGGTGGCTGGCGAGTTGGCCGATGACGTTTCGGCGCACGCCTCGGCCGGCACGCACCCTTGCGGCGCCACCCTCCTCGCCGGCACCTTCTCCCCCGGCTTCTCACTCTCGCCGACACCTCCCGCCTCGCCTCTCCCACTCGTCGACACCTCGGGCCTCGACCGTGGGCGTCCCACTCGACAACGCCCCGCCTTCGCGCCTCCCACTCGGCGCGCCCTCCCTTCGGCGCACCCTCATTCGGCACCTCGCCCGACGGCGCCCATCCTCGGCGCCCTCCCTTCGGCGCACCCTCCCGTTCGACGTCCCGTGCTCCTCGGCGCGACTCCGGCGGCAGGCTCACAGATCAAGGGAAGATTCTGGTCGCCATGGAGCCTGTTGCGTAATTCGCTGGGACAGCGTTGGCGGCCCAACTACGCGCCGATCTTGGAGTTGTGGCGCCATGAACCTCCGAATTTATCCGGATTTGTCAAGGACCACAACTCCAAGATCAGCGCGACTGTCGGGGTTGACGCGCGAGGGATCCGAATTGCGCAACAGGCTCCATGGCAGCAGGATCTTTCCCTGGATCATGGGACAGTCCCGGTCCGAGCTGCGAATCGTGTGCCACAGCCGCCACACGGGAACCGATGCGCGACCGGGCGGTGGGTTCTGCTACTCTTTGCGAGGTCCGAAAGGCCCCCGTAGCTCAGGGGATAGAGCACCGCCCTCCGGAGGCGGGGGCGCAGGTTCGAATCCTGCCGGGGGCACCAAGCGCAAAGCGCCGGTGACCAGCAAAAACGAAGCCCTTGACCAGCGATAACGCGGTCAAGGGCTTCGCTCGTATGTCCGGTTGTCACCGGGCTTTCACGGCCTTGATCGGCCAGTCACGTCCAATACGCGTCCAAGTTTTCCGGGGCTCAGTGGCCCAGCGCCGCCGTCATCCGCCGGCGCAGCTCCTGCCCTCCCCCGTCGAGGCACTTGGCGTAGATCTTCAGCAGGACTTCGACGGAGTGACCCGCCCACTCTGCGACCTGGGTCGCCGGGATCCCGCCGTTGAGCCAGGTCGACACCGCCGCGTGACGCAGGTCGTACGGCGACGCCGCCAAGGGCGAAGCGACGACCTCGGGCGTGAAGGTGGCCTTGCGCGCCCTGCGCCACATCCGGTTGATGGTGCCCCGGGGCAACTCGCCCTCGTTGCGCTCCCCCGTGAACAGCCTCCCGTCCGGCGCCGTCCCGAACTCGCCGATGTGCCAGTTGAGGAGCGCGGTCAGCTCCGGCGGGCAGGGCACCGTACGGACCTCGCCGCGCGCTCGTTGCTTGAGCTGGCGCCGGTCGCGGTTCTCTCCGCTGTCGGTCCACTCCTTGCCCGCGTGCGGCTCGGCGACGTTGAGGTTGAACTCTCCCCACCCCTCGGCGGGCAGGACCAGGTGGTGCTTGGCGAGCGCGACCGCTTCCTCGGGTCGCATCGCGGCGAAGTACAGGCACCCGAAGAATGCGACGAACCGCGGGCCGCTGCGCTTCTGCTCACGAACGGAGTCCAACAGGCTCCGCACCTGCACAGGGTTGGCAACCGATCGACGATCGACGGCATGCGTCGTCCTCGGAGGCGTCCATTTCAGCGCCGGAATGGGGTTTGCCGGCAACAGTTTGAGCTCGACCGCGTACTCCACCGAGGTGTTCAGGATCTTCCGTCTCCGGCTGACCACGCTCGGCGCAGCCGGTTTGCCGTCGAGCCGCACCGTGAGGCCGTCGAGCATGGGCCGGAGCACCTCCGGTTTGCCGAGGGTGGAGACCTGACGGGTGTGGTTCTCGATCCATCGCAATGCGGCCTTGACCTCGGCCGGGCAACTCTCGGCGTTCCGGCGGACGGTGTTGAACCCCCAGCGGCTGAGTGCGAGCCGGATGAGCTTGTCGTCCGGCTTTCCCCGTTCGGTGGTGAACATCGACGTGGTCACCGCCGTCAGCGCTTCAGCGTGCGTGCGGCGGGTGGTTGCCGCGACGCGTGGCCATTTCATGTCCACGAACGCGCACGCAAATTGGTACCACGACATTTCACGGCTCGCCCGCCGCATGGAAACCGGCAAGCCCGACTCGATGTCGAATGCCTCGCCCTTTCGAGACGCTGCGACCAAATCGGACCGGAAACCTTCCGCGAGCGCCGATCCCTTGAACGGCTCCTTCCACTGCCGACCAGCAACGGTCCAGCGAACGTAGTACGTACTTCCCCGCTTGCCCTCGTAGACAGTTGTCTTCCAGATTCGAACGTCGTACGTCGTTTCCATTTACGCGGCCTTCTCTTCGAGCCGAACAAGCCAGGATTCGTAGTCCGCGCGGCGAATCCGCAGATCGCCGTTGGGCAACTTGAAGCACGGCGGCGCCTTCCGCTTGGCGCGCCAGTCGTAGAAAGTCGAGCGGGAGATGCCGAGGTCGTCGCAGACCTCCGGGATAGTGAGGTGCCTTCCGGACGACGCACGACGGATGGTCATCGGGCCTCACCGACCACCCTGAGCCCCGGGGTATCCGTACCATCCGTACCAAGCTCGTTTTGCCTGCTCAGGCCCGGTACGGATTGATTGGCCGGTACGCATTGATCCGTACCACGGACGCGTTGCGGTACGGTTCGATCCGTACCGGGGACGGCATCCGTACCAGGGATGACCTGGGAAAACGACGTTGGTACGTTTGGTACGGGTGCCCCCTCCTTGGGTGCCGGGCAGTACCGCTTCCACGCGTCGGTGAAGGCGTCGCGGACGTACCCCTTGGCCTGCCCGACAGGGAACCGGATGGTGCCGGAGCTGATGCCGAACTCCCGCAGCATGTCGCCGAGGCGCTTGCCGGTCAGCCCGGCCGGGCCGAACCCTTGCCACGGCGCTTCCGCGTCGTCGTTGAGGGCGGCGAGCAGGTCGGCGGTGGTTGCGGAGGGCGGGTCGCCGAGGGTGGTGAACGCGGCGCGGATGTCGGTCAGCAGCCGGACGCGATTGGACACCTGCCCGGTGTCCTCGGCCTCGGCGGTGAGGACGGTCGCGGCGGCCCGGCCACGTGACGGCCACTCGCCGCCCGCGAGGTCGGCGACCGCGATGAGCGGCTCCCATGTGTCGGCGGCGCGGTCCTCCAGGGGCATCGCAGGCTCGGCGCGCTCCAGCTCGGCGAGGTGAGCGCGCAGCCACTGCGTCAGCTCGATCGCGACCTTGCGCAGCACCGGACCGTCCCGCCGGTGCCGGTACGGCGCGACCGTCTCGCCCGCCATCCGGCGCCGCATCCGGACGACCACGGCACGGTCCTCGATGGTGTCGGGCATGGCGCCGATCCCGGCGAGCGCGGCCATGGCGAACGTGGGGATCTTCTCCAGCCGATGGAGGTTGTTGTCCCAGCGGATCGCGGGCCGGTTGCGCTGATGGCCGGCGTTGAGCAGCCCTCGGAGATCCTCGTTGGCCTCGGCGTTCTTGCCGCCGAAGATGGTGTCCGCCTCGTCGACCAGCAGCGTCGGCGGCTCGTCGGTGCCGATGGCCCGGTAGACGGCGGCCGGTGACGCGTTGACGGTGATGAGCGGGTTGCAGCACATGCCCTCGACCACATCGAGCAGCCGAGACTTGCCGCACCGTTTCTCCGGCGCGCGGATCACCAGCCGGGGCGCGTGCGCCCATGCCTGCTGAACGTGGGTCGCGGCGATCCACAGGACCACAGCGTCAACGGCCTCGGGTGAGGGCAGCACGACGTATCGGGTGATGGTCGCGTGGAGGCGGTCGAGGATCGCAGCGCCGTCGGGGCCTTCGGTGTCAATGTTCATGATCGGGTCACCTGCTTTCGTCGGTGATGAGCCGGCCGATGTGTTCGGCGACGGCGGGGACGACGGCGTTGCCGAGGGCTGCAAGTCGGTCCGTGCGTCGGTCCATCCGGGCGGGAACCCCATCAGCCACTCGACCCATTCGGGGTTCGGCCGGCCACCGATCGCGTCGGTGAGGCTGAGCCCGTTCTTGCGCGTCTGTCGTTTGCGGGCGATGGTTTCGGGGGTCAAGGAACCCCGGCGAGCATCCGCCGCCCTCGGCGTGGGCCAGGACGAACAGGCGGGCTCGTGGGTGTGCGGCGCCCATTGCGCAAGCTCGGACAACGCCGGCGCGGGCGGCGTAGTTGAGGCGTCGCAAATCGGCGAGGACGGTGCCGAGGCCCTTGGTGCGGTGGCCGAGGACGTTCTCCCCGATGACGTACTGGGGTCGCAGGTCGGCGATGACGTCGGCCATGGCGGGCCAGAGCCATCGGGGGTCGTCGGCGCCGCGGCGCTCGCCGAGCAGGGACTCTCCCTGGCAGGGGTAGCCGCCAGCGACGACATCGACCCGCGGTCGAGGCTGGGAACGCCACCAGGCGATAGCTGTACGGACGTCGTCATGGGCGGGCACCTCCGGCCAGTGCTTGTGCAGGACCGCGCGGCAGAACGGGTTGATCTCGACGTGGCCGACGATGCGCATCCCGGCGCGTTGCAGGCCGAGGGACAGTCCGCCGATCCCGGCGAACAGCTCCAGCACATTGAGCGGCTCATGCAGCGCGACGCCGGTCATGCCGCGATTCCTGTAATCGGGACGCGTTCGTCGCGGAACGCACCGGTGATCGCGCCGCGGACCTCGCGTTCGCTCTGCCCCGCGGCGAAGCCAACGTCGGTGAGCGCGGCCAGGGCGTCGGCCTCGGTGAGCGCTCCGCCGCCGACCATCCGAGCGACGCCACGGGCCGCACCGTATAGCGTCGAGCGGCGCTTGCCCTTCGGTGCCCTGGCGACCGCGTCGAGGTGCGACTTGAGCAGCGCTTCGGGTGACGAGATGCCCCCCGCGCTGCGCATCTGCGCGACGTTCGCCGAGGCGGTCACCGGCGTCGTCTCGTTCGGCCGGCACGCCTCGACCAGCGCGGGGGGCATCTCAACCAGGGACCGGCCACCGGTCCACCGGTACGGGCGTCCGGTGCGCGGGTGGATGGACGGCGGCGCGACCACGTAGCCGCCGTCCGCCCGTACGTCGATACCGTCCGCGACGCGTCCTTGACTGCACAGGACGGCCGTTCCGGGGTGGAGGTAGTACAGGTGCCAACCGCCGCTGCCCGTGGCGACACAGGCCGTCTCAGGCATCAATGCCGGATCCACCCGACCGCCATGCCCCGGGTCGATGTCGATGACGACGGTGCCGGACGGCGCGCCGGTTCGAATGGCGAGCATGCTGCCGGGGTTCCACGACACCATCGCCTCGATGCGATCGGGGTCGGTGGTCGCGGCGTAGAACCCGTGGCACGTCAGGCAGTCGCAAGCGGCCGGGTCGTGGTCGCTGCCCGCGTCCCGGCAAGCGTCGCAGTTGGCCAAGGGCCGCTTGGTGCGGCCGAGCAGGAACACGGGCCAGCCGTGTTCCGCGTAGCGGATCGCGTTGCGCAGCAACGCTTCCGAGGCAGAGCGAAGCTCCATATCGGCACCTCCCATGGTCGAGGCGGACAACGGTTCGGGGTGGCCTGTCATCACGCGGCCCGCCTAACGCTGGCGCGGGTGGCGCGGCCGATGACGGCGCCCAGGTCGCGGGCCAGGCCGAGCAGCTGGTGACGGGCGACCGGTTCGGCGGCGGCGAGCGCCACGGTCAACGTGACCTCGGCGTGCTCCCGGCCGTCGGCGGCGCGCACGCGGGTGAGCACGGCGCGGCCGAGGCCGGGGACGTCAACGGTGAGGGGGTCGGCGCGGTGCTCGCCGAGGTTGCAGCGGTGGCCGCCGGCGCACCAGTCGGGGTGCTGACCGGGCTGCAGTCCGGGGCGGCGGCCGGTGCGGGCGAGGCGGTTCATCGTCCGGCCTGCCGGGTGTTGTTGAACTGGTTGTAGATCCATCGGCCCGCGCGGAGGCGGCGGCCAGTGCCGTCGCAGCGGGGGCAGAGCCGGAACGCACGGCCGGTGGGTGAGCGGCGCTTGCCGGTGCCGTCGCAGCGTCCGCAGGGCTTGAACGGCCACACCCAGCACGCGAACGCGTAACCGAGCGTGACGGCAATGGGGAGCAGGATCAGAGCGATAGTTCTAGCGGCGTGGGGGGTCACGAAATGCCTCCAGGGCCGGTTTTGGGCATGAAGGGCCGTGGGCTGCTAGGTGCTAGAGCCCAGGTGGGTGATCGGTTTGGGTGCTAGCGGGGGTGCTAGCGCTAGCAGGGCGAGGTGCTAGCGCTAGCACCCTTCGCGGGTCATCCCGTCGGCCGCTTCCGGTCACGCTCGGTGATACCGGCGAGGAGATCGGCGTGCTTGATGCCGCGCCGGGTGGTGGCCTTGCCGTCGATGCGCCGGCCGACGTCGCCGACCTTCACGGCCGGGTGCGGCTTGAGTGCGGTGGTGAGTTGTGCTGCCTCCCACCCGGTGTAGACGTCGGGGCGCAGCTCGGCGAGCAGCGCGCACAGCGTCTCGTTCCATGCGGCCTTCTCCCCGTCCGGCCAGACGCGGGCGAGGTCGCCGAGCAGGTCGTGCACGGGCGCGGTGTCGCGGGTCTGCTCCTCGGGGTTGGGCATGGTGCCTGCCTTGACCCGCGCGGCGATTGCCCGCTGCACGATGCGTTCGGCGTCGGTGGTGTTGACGTAGTACGACTTCACCGAGCCCGGGGCGCCGAAGCCGCGGAGGATGCCCCATCCGGCGTCGTTGGGGCTGTTGTCGTCGCCGGGGACGAACACGGTGGCCCGGTACCCGTTCTTGTACGCCGACGTGCCGAGGATCATGTCGTTCGCGGTCTGGTCGGCCACGGACAGGCAGTACCGGGTGTTGACGTTGCGGGTGATGCCGGTCGGCAGGCTGTCCTTGTCCGGGATCTGCGTGCCGATCAGCAGGATCACGCCCAGGGCGCGGCCGAGCTTGATGACCTTCTCCAGGATTTCTCCGGCGTCCTTGCCGTACTTGGAGGTCATGAGTTCCTGGATCTCGTCGATCCACGCCACGAGCGGGTGCAGGCCGGAGCCCTTCAGGGACGCCAACTCGGGGGTGACCTTGTTCTCGGGGGCCTTGCCGAGCTTGGCGTAGTGCGCGATGCGCTGCGACCGGCGGCGGCACTCTTCGTAGAGCCACTCAATGAACGCGAAGCACGCGGCGAGGGTGTCGTCATCGAAGCCGTTGCCGTACTCCGTCATCACCGGTGCGATCCGGGCGAAGTCGCCGACGCCCTTGAGTTCGTAGCCGCGGATCTCGGTACGCGGGTCGAGGGCGGCGGCCAGCACGAGCAGCCGCAACGCGAACGTCTTGCCGGAACCGGGCTGGCCGCCGATCAGCCAGTTCCGCGAGGTCAGGGTGCCGTGCACCGCGTCGAGCCGGGGTGTGGTCCCGAACGGGAACGACTTGAACACGTCGGCCTGTCCGGCGTTGAGCAGCGGCCACGTGGGCTGCTTCATCACCGACGCCGGTTCGTAGCCGACCCACAGGGCGAGCCGGCCGGTGTGCCCCGGTGCGACGTCCGGCCAGACCTGGTCGAGCGGGAGCCGCATCGCGGAGGCGAGCTTGCCCCGGCGGGCCACAACCTCCGTGGCCTCCACGCCGTAGGGCAGGTCGACCACGGCGAGGTGCCCCGGCCCGTCGCGGTGGATCTCCACCGGGAACGAGATGGCGTTGGGGTCCTTGGCGACCGGGCCGTTGATCGCGGGCATCTGCAACGACGTCAACGCGCGGCGCACGAGCTCAGCGGTGAGCTTGCGGTACCGGTTGCCGTGCGACACCCGGTCGGTGAGCGGCTTGTCCGCCGGCCGGCCGATCCTGGCCAGGACCGGCAACGTCGCGGCGACAGCGGCGTAGCGCCACCAGGTCGGGCCGAGCGTGAGCATGACCGCGCCGGTCGTCGTCGCGGCGGCGGCGGCGCCGAGGACCCACCAGCGCCACCGGGACTGACGCTGGCGACGCGCGTCGAGCTTGAGCCACACCTCGGCGTCGCCCTTGTTCGCGGCGGCCTGCCGCAGCTCCCAGTTGCCTTCCTCCGCGCTCGCCCAGTGCAGCGACCGGCCGAGGCCACGGACCAGCCCGACGGGCGCCCAGATGAGGACTTTGCCGACGTACTTCGGGGTGCGGACCGCGTGGTACGCCGCGACGTACCCGGCGTCCTTGAGCGCGTGCCGCACGGCGGCGCGGAACGCCCGGCCGGACCGTGCCCACTCCGCGAGGATCGGTTGACGCTGCTGCTGCCGGTCGAGGATCTCGGCCGGGATGTCGTCGGCCTGGTCGACCAGCCCACCCAGGGCGGCCGGGCCGCCGTCGACCGACTCGGCGTCGACATCGAAGTCGTCTTGGACGTCGTCGGCGTCGGCCTGGTCATCGTCGCCGACGCGGTTGCGTCGGTCGCGGGCGGCGCCGAGGTCGACCACGTTCGCCGTGCCGGCCACCTCTTCCGGGTCGCCCAACTCGGTCTCGTACTTGGACCAGTCGAACCCCTCCGAGGGCTCGCGGTCCGCGCTGTTGCTCGTCATGCTGTAGGTCTCCTGACTCCTGATGGAGGTTTGGGGACCGGTGCGCGGCCGAGCTTCCTACGGCCAGAGGCCGCGCACCGGGCGGAACATGTGGGGTCAGTTGGCCAGGGCGGCGAGGAACGCCAGGATGCCCTTGGCGACGACGGTGACCGCGTGGGCGGAACCGGTCGGGTTGGTGATGACGAAGTACGCGGCGAGCAGGGCCAGGAGGCCGCTCAGCACCTTGTTCTTCAGCGATCCGGGCATGACGGTTCTCCTCTGCTGAGGTCAGAACGGGGCGTGCGGGAGGGGGCCGCCGTCGAGCAGGGCGGCAAGTGATCCGGTGAGGTGTTCGGCGATGTACTGCCGGTCGGCATCGGTGTCGAGGTGCTGATCGCCCCACCGGGCCAGTTCGCCGAGGGCGTTGTGCAGGTCGCGCAGCTCGCTGCGGACCGTCATCAGGTCAAGGGCGTCGTCGTCCATGAAGTCCTCCGTCTCAGGCGGGGATGAGCAGCGCGGACACGAACAGCCAGCCGACGTGCCAGGACTGGTCGAGGGCGTACAGGCCGCCGCCGCGCTCCAGCCACGCCGGGGACTTCTTGAGCGCGTCGGCCATGCGCCGAAGCGGCGCCCGCCGGTCGGCGATGTGGTGCGTGACGGCCGAGACGGTCAGCCCGGCGACGGTCCAGCCGATGTGGAGCTCGGCGCCGGTGACGGCGAGCACCGCGACCAGGGCGACGGCGGCGGTCAGCGTGTACGTGGCGACGTGGCCGGCGCAGGTGAGATGCCCCCGCCACCCGGCGTCGGCCTTGTGGTCGGCCTGATGCTGGGTCTGGATCCAGTGGTCGGCGACCTGGTGAGCGGCGTACAGGGCGGCGAAGACGGCGGCGAAAGTGCCGGCATCGGTGGTCATACGGGGTCTCCTGACTCCTGATGGAGGGATAGGGACCGGTGCGCGGCCGAGCTTCCTACGGCCAGAGGCCGCGCACCGGGCGGAGCTAGTCGCGGTTGGCGTGGATCAGGTGCGCCAGAGCGGCGCCCATGCCGAGCACGGCGACGGGCAGGCAGGCGACGGCGGTGGTGATCGGCCACGGCGCGGAAGTGACTCCGGCGGCGGTGAGCAGGTGGTAGGCGACCTGTCCGGCGGCGCCGAAGATGAGTGACCCGATCGCGGACCAGCGGGCGAACCTGCGCACGGACGCGCCGTAGACGTCGGACAGCCACACGGCCAGGGCGTACGCGGCGTAGGCCTCCACACCGATTGGGAGGGTGATCGCGGTGTTCAGGCTGAGCCCGTCGGCGATGCCGGGCAGCGGATGGATGACACCGAACCCGGTCAGCTCACCGAGACCGACCCACCCGGACCAGATGGCCACGAACGCGGGCATCGCGAGGACCCAGACCGGCCACGAGCGCGGCTTGCGCGTCCGGCGCGGTGCCGGGTTCGTGGTGGCGCTCAGCTCGTCGTGGGAGCGCTTGTTGCGGAGGCGCTTGAACAGCGCGGCGCGCGGCCCCTCGGCGTCTGTCATCGTGATGTTGGTGTCCGGGTGTCCGTCACCCGTGGCCAGCGGCGCCGTCTCGATCACCTCAGCGGCCGGCGGCGCGTCGGTCGGCTCGGCGGACTCGGCGGTGTCGGTGTCCGGCTCTGTGTCCGGGGCCAGGTCCGGCACGATGTGCAGCGCGCGGGCCGGGGGCATCTCGTCGACGTCGGTGCGCTCTGCGGTGAGCGCTTCGCGGATGGCGTTGGCCTTCGGCGCGCCGATGCGGAACTCCTTCATCAGCGCGTTGCGGGAGGGAATGTCGCCGGTCTGGTCGGCGAGGGTGCGGGCCTGCGGCATGAGCGCCTCGATCGGCGGCGGGTAGGCGCTGGGGGCGGTCGCGGTGGTCATCGGTGGGGTTCCTTTCAGGAGGTGGTGACGCGGCCGGAGACGGTGTGCGCGCTGAGGTTGATCGGGCCGGTCACCCGGATCGAGCCGGCCACGGACTCGGCGCGCAGATGGCACCGGTCGGTCGCGGCGGCGGTGATGGCGCCGGAGGTGGTCTTGGCGTAGCCGTCGCCGATCAGGTGGTCGATGGTGATGCGGCCGGAGATGGTGGACAGGTCCGGCGCGGCGACGGTGTCGAGGTGGACCGAGCCGGACACGGACTCGGTGACCGCGCGGACCAGGGCGCCGGAGGTGTCCACGGACGCGCTGATGGTCTCGGCGATCAGCGAGCTACCCAGCGGCAGCCGCACCGCGATGTCCACGCCCGGGCCGATGCCGCCGGCCGTCATGCCGCCGATGACCGCGCCGCCGACGCCGGTCACGATGCTGCCGTAGACGACGCCGACGACCACGCCGACGTTGTGTCCGACCACCTGCGTGACGCCGTCGAAGTGCTGCCGGACCGTGGTCGGTTCCAGGTTCGGCACCCGGACCGTCAGGTAGTCGTCGTACTCCTCGATCGTGGTCCGCTGAACCGCGCGGGCGGCGGCGTCGTTGCCGTCGGGGCAGGTCAGGACCACTTCGGCGTAGTTGCGGTCCTCCACGATCAGCCGGACGCTGCCGACGTTGATGCGGATGTCGAGCGTCACCGCGCCGCGGTCGCGAGCGCTGTAGGTGCGGATGGTCACGAGTACTCCTCGGGATAGGCGCAGGAAAGGCACTCGCCGAGCGAGCGCCGGATGTAGTACGGCCGCACTTCGCGGCAGGTGGAGCAGGTCCGGCGGGCCAGCAGCGCCCGGCCGATCGCGCGTCGCTGCGCGGCGGTCGCGGTGCGCTTGGGCTTGGCCAGATCGAGGCGGTAGAGCAGAGCGACACGTTCACCGCCGACACCGCGCCAGAGGATCTGCCCGGCAACCGGCTGACCGCCGGGCCGCAGACCACGAGCGCGGAGCTGGCGGCGGGTGGCGTAGCCGTCGGGTGCGCCCTGCCACCACCAGGTCGGCAGGCCGTACCGCTTGCCCTCGGGGTCGAGGTATCGAGCGCGGATGCGGCTCACGGCCAGGCCCTCACGCCGCCCGCAGGCGACGCGCGGCGGGCCGCTTGGCGGGCCGCCGGGAGTGCAGTTTTTCCAGCTCGCGCATCACGAGCTTCTCGGCGCGACGCATGCGGTGCCAGTCCAGCGCGGTCGGCTCGGGGTCGGCCAACAGGATGCGGATCTCCGCGTCGAGCATCTGCATCTCGGCTTCGATCAGCGGCATTTCAGCCTCGATGGCGGCCAGGTCGGCGGGGGTCGGTTCGTCACGGTCGTTGTTCACGGTCTCTCCTGTGAGATCGAGAAGGATTGCCGGCCGGGATGTCCCGTCCGGGCGGCAAGGCGTTGTGTGGAGCCCGTTTCAGCACGGGCGGACGTGCATGCAAGGACCGAATGCCTTGCGCGGCAACCTTTTCCGGTATCCCGAGGGAGGCGCAGCCCGATTCAGTTCTCAATGGACCCGCACATACGGCGATCCGCAGGCGCGCAGCGACAAGCCGCCATTCCCGCGAACTCCGTCTTGCTTGTCGTTCCTGGCTAGCCAGGTCCAATGCGTTGACGGTAGGCCGACCTGGCTAGCCAGGTCAAGAGATAGGGAGGAACTTCCCTAACTTGGCTAGTCAGCGGTAGGGTGCAGCGGTGACCGCGAACCTTGACTTCCTCGGTGACCTCGACCCCGATGACCCTCGACAGGCCTCGCAGCAGATCGCGAACGTGCTGCGGGCCGCGATCCTGACTAGGAAGCTTGCACCGGGCGACAAGCTGCCGTCTCAGCCGGAGTTGGCCGGCCGGTACGGCGTCGCGCGCGAGACGGTGAAGCGCGCGCTGGAGACGCTCCGGGCGGAGCGCCTCATCGTCAGCCGACAGGGCAGCGGCGCGTTTGTCCGCGCCCAGACCCAACGACCGGTCGAACTTCGCCCGCTGATCGAGGCGGCGTTCGAACACGCGCACGTCGCGATCGACTTCGCGGGCTTCTCCGGCGAGACGCTGCGGGACGCGCTCGCCGAGGCGCTAGACATGGTTCGCGCCGGCCGCAGCGCCCCGGAGTCAATCGCGATCCGCGTCATGCTCTCGGACATGTCCGCGCCGATGGCCCTGCCAGCACTGGCCGCAACTGGCGCCGACGACCCGGCCGTCCGGCGGCGCGCCGACCGCATCACCCGGCGATCCGCCGACGGCATCATCGACCAGGTCCACGAGCTGGCGGACCTCGGCCTCGTGAAGTCGGCGACCGTACAGGTCCGCGTGCACGGCCTCGCGCCGACGTTCAAGCTCTACATGCTCAACAACCGCGAGGCGTTCTTCGGCTACTACCCGGTGGTACCCCGCGAGGTCACCGTCGGCGGCGAGCAGGTCGAGATCTTCGACCTCATGGGTCGCGACGCAACCCTGTTCCACTATGCAGTGGACGACGACGACGCGTCGCACGGCACGCAATTCGTAGAGTCGTCGCGCCTGTGGTTCGACTCGGTGTGGAACAGCGTCGCTCGCGAGTACCAGCAGTGACCCCCGCCGACTTGGTTGGGCGCGGCCCGCTTTTGCTTGATTTCGACGGACCGGTCTGCAGCATCTTCGCTGGCTACCCAGCGCCGGAAGTCGCTCAGCACCTCGTCAGCCTCCTCCAGGCCGAGGGCGTCGCCCCGCCAGCGTCGATCGTCGGGCAAGCCGATCCACTGGAGGTCCTCCGCTGGACTGACGCAAGCTGCCCGCCAGCCCTTGTCGTCACTGTCGAGGACGAGCTCTGCGCGGCAGAAATCCGCGCCGTCGCGACCGCATCACCGACGCCGTACGGACACGAGGTGATTCGCGAAGCGTCGCGTGCGGGCATCCCGACAGCGATCGTGAGCAACAACTCGGCCGGCGCCGTGGCCGCGTACCTGTCCAAGCATGGCCTACTTCAGTACATCTCCCCAATCGTCGGACGAGCGTACGCACATCCGGCACTCATGAAGCCCAACCCGATGCCGATCCTGTCAGCGGTCCAGGCATTGCGCGCTGAGCTGAAGGACTGCGTGCTCGTCGGCGACTCCCCGGCCGACGTCGAGGGAGCCAGAGCCGCGGGCATCCGTGTGATCGCGTATGCCAATAGGCCATGGAAGATCGATGCCTTCAGGGCAGCAGACGTGGTGGTGACGTCGATGGACAGCGTCTTAGCTGCGGTAGCTCCTCATACACGCGGGACCTGAGGCGGCTGGCGGCGTCTACCACGTCCCGTCCTGGAAAGCTGGCCTCGATGCTTTGAGTGTGCGGAAACGCACGCTGCGTGGCTCGAGTTTTCCGGCGACGGCTTGTATCGTCTGTGGTCTGCAGACGCCAAGACGTGCGGAGGGGTGAGTTTTGTCCGGGGGGTTTCGAGTGGCTGGCCTGTTCGCAGGCATCGGCGGTATCGAGACTGGGCTGCGACGCGCTGCAGGCGACCAGATGGAAACGGTCATGCTATGCGAGTCTTGGACACCAGCACAGCAGGTACTCGAAGCTCACTTTCCCGACGTGGAGCTACAGCCGGACGTCGCTTCGCTGAGTTGCCTCCCCGAGCGCCTTGACCTGGTCGCCGCGGGCTTCCCCTGTACCGACCTGTCCCAGGCCGGTCGAACCGCTGGCATCCGTGGTGCACAGTCCGGCCTCGTTGCCCACTTGTTTGACGTTCTGCGTCTCGCGGATCAGCGCGGCGATCGCCTGCCCTGGCTGCTGATTGAGAACGTGCCGAACATGCTCACACTCGACCGCGGCGAAGCGATGGCGTACCTGGTCAAGGAACTTGGGCACCTCGGCTACCGATGGGCCTACCGAGTGGTTGACTCTCGGTTTACGGGTGTTCCCCAGCGACGCCGACGGGTACTTCTGCTTGCTTCTCGCACAGAGGATCCCCGAGCGGTCCTGTTTGCGGACGACACCCCAGGGCTCGACGAAAGCAGCCTCCGCGATGATGCCTTCGGGTTCTACTGGACTGAAGGACGCGGCGGCCTCGGATGGGCAAGAGACGCCACACCGACCTTCAAGGGCGGGTCAACCGTGGGTATCCCATCACCGCCAGCGGTGTGGTTGCCCAGCTCAGAACCTGGACGAAAGATCGTCGTTCCCTGCGTTGAAGACGGCGAAGCCCTGCAGGGCTTCGATAGGGGCTGGACGGCTGCCGCCGATCTAGGCCGGCGCAACGGTCCTCGCTGGAAGCTCGTGGGCAACGCCGTCACCGTCGGCGTTGCGCAGTGGGTCGGTGAGCGGATCTTGACTCCTGGCGTATTCGATGGCGAGTCCATCCCCTGGATACGCAAGGGCGGCTGGCCGACTGCGGCATGGGGGGACGGTGACGCGGTCTGGAAAGTCGAGCTCACCGAGTTCCCCCGGCTTGAGCCGTATACGCACCTGCTGGAGCTCCTAGATGTTGACAACGCACGACCTCTGTCACATCGGGCTGCGAACGGCTTCTGGAGTCGCCTGCAGGAGGGGAACCTAGGCCGGCACTCCGGCTTCCGCGCCGACATCGCCGAACACGTCGAGGTCGCTAGCACCGCGACCCTCCCGCCGCCCCCCGGCCGCGAGTGACAAGCTAAGGTCAACCGCACTATGTTCGGTCCCGATATCCTCGCCCGATACCTTCGGCAACCGGCCGAGCCGGACAAATACGGCAATCGTTGGCAGTATCACTCTCGCTCCGACCGTCACTCCAAGGTCGGATGTTGGGGGATCGCCCTAGACCTGCTTGCGACATCGGCCCTACTCCGACGACACGCTGAGCAGGGCAAGATCATTCTTGGTATAAATCACACAATGCGGGACTTCGCTACAAATCGGAAAAAAGATCTAGACTTGGTGATTGCCCGGCCTGCCAGCCCCGTGACACCAGGCACCATAACCTTCCAAGATCTGGCCGAGAAATATGGCATTAAGCTGTCCGCAGACGAAGAAAGCGTACTAGGCACTTTGCCAGCGCTTCGCTCCGGACCCGTAGGCGCCGCACTCGTTGCCCTAGAGGCGAAAGCGTGCATGACTGCCCATATCAAAGCTCTACCTCGCCTGTACGACGAGCTCAACTCATCGCATTTGTGCGTACACGGCGCATCAAGGCGAGCTCTTGCCATTGCCTATGTTCAGGTAAACGCATCAACGGAATTCGCGTCCCCGATCGTAAACAACCGACCGCTCGAACCAGGCACTATGCAGTTTACAACTCACCGGCAGCCGGAGAGCACCGTGCGGGTCTTACAAAAGATAGCTGAAATTCCTAGAAGATCAGCGTCCTCCGAGACCGGTTTCGATGGCATTGGCGTGACGGTCCTGAACTTCCGGAACGACGGCGGTCCAGTTGACCTGGTGAGGGAGCCCCCCGCGCCGCAAGCTGGTGATCAGTTCCACTACTCAAGCATGATCGTTCGCATGGCCAACGAGTACGACACTAAGTTCTCAGCGATCTAAGGCCCCAGCTACTTGCCGCTGCCGTCGCGATCGAGGTATCGGACCGCCTATCCGCAATCGGCCTACATGAGAAACTTGAATCCGCCGCTGCAGAAGTCCGGACTCCGGCCCACGGCCTCATGTAACGCGAACTTCCAGTAATGAGGGCTAAACTGCCGTCGCATCTGTCCAGCCAGCCTCAAGCCCTCGATACGAACACCTTCCGCGCCACCTAGGTTGAACTCCGAATTCCAATTCTCAAACTTCTCCCATAGCTCCAGCACTGCCCCCGTAGCATACTGTTCATTCAGCTTAAGCTTTTCAAAATGAAACCTTGCGTTGCTCAAGATTGGCTCTGGAAGGCTTTCGTTCACGAAGAACTCCGTGACAACCGATTGCCTCTCAATACGTACTTCGGCTTTCCACAACGGCATATCGCTGGGTAATTGATCGAAATACGCGTGCAGAAATCTCCCCCTGACCGCGTCTCCAACAATGTTGGATTTGTTCGAGTTGCATGGCGAACAAACAGGCACTAGGTTCAAACATAAGATCGAGAACTCAGGGTATTTGTCCTTCGGCAGGTAATGATCTAAGAACCCGACGGCGCCCTTACTGCACATCGGACATATCCATCGAGACGCTGAAGCTAAGGTCTCGGCCCGCAACGACCCTAAGCTGACACCATATGTCAAATCATAGTTGTCACGCAATACAGCTCGGGTCTCCTTACTTAGCTTGATCGGACTGATCAACGTCGGCTGGCCGGCTGCAGTCTCATACTTTTGATACGCAGCCAAGACCTGATCTCGCACAGACTGGACGATACGCCGGTGGACGATTTTCTGGCGGCTTACGCCAGCAGTATCGTAATCAGACTCAGGATTGCGAATGGGCCTTCTAATGCTGTAGGTCACCGCGCCTGCCTGGCGATTGCTCTAAGACTACGAACATATGCGCGCGCTTGACCACTAAGTTCACCGTCAAACAGTTCTTCGATGTCATCCATAGACAGATCGTCGTTCTCCGCAAGCTGCTTCAACACAGAATGGTAGTCCGTTTGGGTGTTGTCCAGGTTGAAGACATTGCTTGTTAGATACCCAACGTTCTCGCCGAATGTCTCAGAGAGCGGGTGCTGGACTATCGTTCGGCTACCGAATCGAGTCAGGATGCGAACCTGATTACGCGGCATCTCTTGCAGCACCACTGGAGAATGGGTGGCGATCACGGCATACGAGTTGAATCGCCGAAGAGTCCCGTTCAGCGCTCTCAGAAAGGCGGCCAACAAGGAGGGGTGAAGATGAGACTCCGGCTCGTCGATGAGGATGAGCGACCGCGGTCTACCGTGTGCAATTATCTGCACGAGCATATTAAGTACGATTTTATGACCCGTGCTGAGCTTTTCGAAATAAGTGTGCCAGGTTTGGTCATAGTAGGCCATATGCGGCTCTAGTCCAATTCGACCGAATGACGGCTCACGCCCGATGATAGAGAGCGCTGCAATCAGTGCGGCCCTCTTATCAGCTGACCTCGCTCGCTTTAGAGCTCTCCGGAAATCCCCGTGGACCTCATCGATTGTCTTGAGACCACGCGGTTCCCGCGTATCCAGCTGTTGCTCGTCGGCGCGCTTCCGCAAGCCGCAATATGTGTAGTCGTTGATTTCGCCGCGGTCTTTCAGTCTTTGCGTACCGGTCGAAACCTCACTTCGACGAAGAAACGACTCCGGCAAAGCAAAAGTGTCGAAGGCGCTGTAGGAAATGCAGATGACCGCACCGAACCGCACATCATTGGAGTCGGAGAAGTATCCGGCGGAACCTCGAAGCTCCTCGCGCTTCGTCGAGTCAGCGCTTGCAACTAGCGCCAAATTCGCAAGCAGCTGCGTCTTCCCGGTCCCGTTGTACCCGATAACGACATTTATGTTGTCAGGAAGTACCTCTACTTGATTGAATCCGAGGACGATATTGAAGGACTCCCCGCCAACGTTGGTGACGAACTTGAACCGCAGTCCGTCCCCTGATTCTTCCTCGTTGAACCCAAACAATCCGGGGGCATCCTGGAGGGCACGAGCCGCCGACCCATGTCTCATAAGGGACAGTCGGAAACCCTCCTCCTGTTCGAAGGCAAAAAGAATCCGCTCGTCTCGAACTACGTCCCGCAAGCCACGCAGAATCGGATCGTAGACCTGCTTGGGAAACTGCTTGAGCGTCTCGTAATATTCAAAATTTTGACCCAACGAGCAGTATTCCGCCCCCAGCCTGTCGAATACACCCTCCGGAAGCAGGGTTCGGCCGCCGTGCTGATTGCGCTGAAGGACCTTTAGCTCTCCAAGCTGCGTTGTCTCCTTGGGAGAGAGACAGAGCTCCGCGTGGAAGGTTGTCTTGAACTTGTAATCGTCCCAGTTGTCGTTAATCAAACGGACGAAGGGGTACTCCATTGCGGTTGGGATGTGCTGGCGAGCGTCCGCGACGATGAACCGAACAGCTTGACGCTTTTTGCTGCGTAGAGTCTGCGTTGCAGAGGTCCTATACTCCAAGACCTCGATCTCCGGCCAGATGTCCACAACCGGCTGGAGCAAAGCAAATCCTTGATCACCCTCCGGCGCGGGCAAAATTACAGTCTGCGGAGACCAGAGGTCGTTGACAAGCATCAGTACCAACGCTTCTGTACCCGGTCGCTTTCGCATGCAATAGGACCGAAGTGCGTCAACAGACCGGGAGAACGGCTCGTGTTCCGGAGGATCCAATATCGCCACCAGCAGCCGTGCACCGCGAGAGCGCTCTGATTGATCGAACCTGACGGATACGTTGCCTGCCTTGGAAATGTAGGCTGCGTATACCTGCTCAGAAGGAACGTCAACGAGTTGGCCGATGTATTGTTCCATGCCTCGATACTTGGTGACGCTTTTCGCCGAGTGATCGACCGGCTCTAGGTATTCATTGAGCATTGCCGTGATTTGACGTTCATCTGCAGGAGGCACAACTAGATGCTAGTGGACCGCCTCTGCGCGTTCCAGGCCTTCAGTGGCCGGATACTGGCCTGACCGAACGTCCAAGCCCGCCCACCTCGGCGACGCCACGACTGCATCGGTCGCGGCACCTATTGGACGAAAGACTGGGCCGCGTCGACGGTAGGCTGCTCGAAGCTGGAACGCTGCCAACGGCGAGCCGGACCAACCGCCCGCATCGGCACAACTAAAAGGAACCGGCGCTCGCCTAGGGAACCGGGATGCCGCGTACTCGAACCGAGGGCCATGAGGGCGACTCACCCTCCAGGGCGCACGGCTTCGGCGGTTCAAGGTGAACTGCCGGCGCCTAACGTCACGCCAAATGAGCGCCGAATTGGCTCGCCCTCTCTGCCATGCATCCGTGAAAGTGCAGGTCACAGCACTACGGTGCCGCTAAGACCACGCGCCCTCCGGAGGCGGGAGCGCAGGTTCGAATCCTGCCGGGGGCACGTCTCTCCAACAACCCTGGTGCCGGCGCAAACGCGGCCCAGGGCTTCGTTCGTCCGGGGTGAGGAACGAGCGGAAGTTGTCGCAGGGTCGCCGGCGTGCCGGACGACTTCGGCATTGTGCAAAGGCTGCACCGGCCCACGGCCCATCCGGGCGACCGGGTCGATGAGTGGCTTGCATCCTGTACCCGAGTGCGGGTTTACCGTCGAGGGTTGATTCCCGATGCCGGCCCCTGCCCACCGCCGAACAGCCGCGCCGATCTGATCGGGCGGGCGCCGTGACGGCGGGCCTGCGCACCGGGGAGGTCGCCGAGCAGGCGGGCGTCAACATCCAGACCCTGCGATACTACGAACGCCGCGGCCTGCTCGCCGAACCGGCGCGGACGATCGGCGGGCACCGCCTGTACCCACCGGACACCGTGGCGCTGCTGGTCGTGATCAAGGCCGCCCAGCGTCTCGGTTTCACGCTGGACGAGGTGGCGGAACTGCTCGCCGCCGGTCGGCGCAGGCATCCGGCGCCCGACCTGCGGCAGCGCGCCGTCGACAAGATCGCCGAGATCGACGCGAAGATCGCCGACCTGACCGAGATCCGGACCGTGCTGTCACAGGTGGTGGCGGCCCGCTGCGACAGCCTGACGAACTGTACCTGCTCGGACTGCCCGATTCCGTTCGTGAGCCTCACGGAGGTACAGACGCGGGAAACGCAGGCACGATAAAGACCTACGAGGCGGTTTTCCTTCGCCAGCATTGCCTGGATCAGGTGTTTGGGGATCGCCGTTCGACCTCTCAGTCGTTCAGCCTCTCAGCTCAACTGTCATCCAGTTGGGCTCTCCCGCACGTCTCGTAGGCCTACAGCAGAAGCTACTCCGACCCGCACCCGCCGGAGGGTGAGCCGACGGGTGAAGGCGGGCCGGGATTCGCCCCGCCGATCATTCGGATTCGGCCAGGATGGGGGCATGCAGGCGCGCGACGCGACCGCTGCGCTCTCCGCCCGGGGTGTGCACGCGGTTGCCATGACCTGGGTCGACAACGCCGGTATCACCCGGGTCAAGACCGTGCCCGTCGACCGGCTGCCCGAGGTCGTCGCCACGGGCGTTGGCATGTCGCCGGTGTTCGACGTGTTCCTCGTCGACGACTCCGTCACGACCAGCCGGCTCATCGGCGGACCGGTCGGTGACCTGCGGCTCCACCCCGACCTGGAGCGGCTGACCGTGCTGGCCGCCCAGCCCGGGTGGGCCTGGGCACCGGTCGAGCGGTGGACGCAGGAGAACGAGCCGTACCAGCCGTGCCAGCGACGGTTCGCCCGCGCCATGGTCGAGCGGGCCGCCGCGGCCGGCCTGACGCTGCGGATGGCGTTCGAGGTGGAGTGGTTCATCGGTGCCGACGACTCGGAGCCGCGGCCGGCGTGCGAGGGCCCCGCGTACGGCATGATCCGCGTCGTGGAACTGTCCGCCTACGCCGACGACCTGCTCGGCGCGCTCGCCGCGCAGGGAGTCGCGGTCGAGCAGTTCCACCCCGAGTACTCCCCCGGCCAGTTCGAACTCTCGGTCGCCGCCACCGACCCGGTCGGCGCCGCGGACCTCAACGTCCTGGTGCGCCAGACGATCCGCGCCGTCGCCGCCCGCCACGGGCTGCGGGTGTCGTTCGCGCCGGTCGTCACCGCCTGGCAGGTCGGCAACGGGTCACACCTCCACTTCTCCGTGCGGGACGCGCAGGGCAACCTGTTCGCGGGCGGTCCCGGCCCGCACGGCCTGACCGAGCGCGGCGAGTCCGCCCTCGCCGCGGTGCTCGCCCGGCTGCCGGCGCTGTGCGCGATCGGCGCCCCCAGCGTGGCCAGCTATCTCCGCCTGGTGCCGCAGCACTGGGCCGGTGCGTACCAGTGCTGGGGCCACGAGAACCGGGAGGCCGCGCTGCGGTTCGTCACCGGTGTGGCGGGCACCGGCGACCGGACGGCCAACGCGGAGATCAAGGCCTGCGACGGCGCCGCCAACCCGTACCTCATGGTCGGTGCGGTCTGCGCCGTCGTCGTGGACTCGGTCGACGCGGGGCTGCGGCTGCCGCCCGAGGTCACCGTCGACCCGGCGACCCTCGATCCGGGCGAGCAGCCGCCCCGCCTGCCCACGACCCTGACCGAGGCGATCGACCGGTTGGCGGCCGATTCCGGTCTCCGGGCCGCGCTGGGTGATGCGTTGTTCGAGGCGTTCCTGGCGGTACGGCGTGGCGAGGTCGCACTGTTCGCCGACAGCAAGCCGGAGGAGATCGTCGCCGCCACCCGCTGGCGGTACTGAGTGGACGATCTGCTGGACGGCCTGGGCCTCGTCGACGGGCACTGCCACGGTGTCGTCGGCGGCCCCCTCGACGCGGACGCCTTCGCGATGTTGTCGACCGAGGCGTCGGTGCCGGCCCCGCCGGGTGTCTCGTACCTCGACGGCCCGATCGGATCGGCGATCCGCCGCTGGTGCGCGCCGGTGCTCGACCTGCCCGTGCACACCCCGGTAGCCGACTATCTGGCCCGCCGGGCGGAACTCGGCGCCGAGCGGGCGTGCCGGCTGCTGCTGCGCGCGGCGAGGCTGACGGACCTGCTGGTGGACACGGGGATTCGTGGCCCGGCGGACCGCTGGCTCGACGGCGACGGTCTCGCCGCGGCCGCCGGTGCCCGGGTCACCGAGGTGGTGCGGCTGGAGGCGGTGGCCGAACGGGTCGCGGCATCGGGGGTGACGGCAGCCGGCTTCGCGCCGGCGTTCGCCGCGGCCCTCACCGACGCCACGAGCGCCGCAGTGGCCGTCAAGTCGGTGCTGGCCTACCGGCACGGCTTCGACATCGACCCGTCCCGACCGTCCGCGCAGGAGGTCACGGTGTCGGCCGGCGGCTGGCTGCGCTCCGGCACCGCGCGGCTCACCGACCCGGTGCTGCTGCGGCACCTGCTCTGGTGCGCCGTCGACGCCGGCCTGCCGATCCAGCTCCACACCGGCTTCGGGGACCGCGATCTGGCACTGCCGCGCGCCGATCCTTCGCTGCTCCGGCGGTGGTACGAGCAGGCCGAGCCCTCCGGCGTGCCGATCGTGCTGCTGCACTGCTACCCGTTCCATCGCCAGGCGGGCTGGCTGGCCCAGGTGTATCCGAACGTGTATGTCGACGTGGGCCTGACGCTGGGCAACGTCGGCGCCCAGGCGACGACGGTGCTGGGCGAGTTTTTCGAGCTGGCCCCGTTCGGCAAGATCCTGTACTCCTCCGACGCCTTCGGCCTGGCGGAGCTGTTCCTGGTCGGCGCCTCCCAGTTCCGCTGGGCACTGACCCATCTGCTGTCCGCCTGGCTGGCCGCGGGCGCGGTGTCCGCCGCGGACGCCGAGCACCTGACCCGAGCGGTGGGCACGGACAACGCCCGCCGCGTCTATCGCCTTCGAACCGCCTGACACCACTGGTGCGGTGTCCACCGACCCCGGGTCCGGCGGTGCCGGCACGGCGGTAGGGTCGGGGGCATGTCTGTGCTGGTCGCGTTCAGCGTCACGCCGCTCGGGGTCGGGGAGGACGTCGGGGAGCTGGTCGCCGAGGCCGTGCGGGTGGTGCGCGCGTCGGGCCTGCCCAACCGTACCGATGCCATGTTCACCACCGTCGAGGGAGAGACCTGGGACGAGGTGATGGAGGTGGTCCGAGCCGCGGTCGCGGCCGTCCACGCCCGCTCGCCCCGCACGAGCACCGTCATCAAGGTCGACTGGCGCGACGGCGTGACCGGAGCGCTCGACGCGAAGGTCGCGAGCGTCGAGCGCCACCTCAGCGCATCAGCCTGAAGCTCTGCCGCAGTTCGGCGACGAGCAGGTCCGGGTGCGGCGAGCGGGCGTGGATGCCGTGGATGCCGAGGCCGTCGATCTCGGTCCGGAACGGGATCACGACGACAGGTCGTGGCCCGTCGTGCTGTCGACGTATTCCGGGATGTCACCGTCGTGCCGGTCCCCCGTCGACAGCGTCCCGGACGGCTCGAACATCAGAATGGATCCTCCGGGCGACGAGGGCTTGTGTTCGGTACCGCGGGGAACGACGAACGTGTCGCCAGGGTGCAGAACGACGGTGTGCTCGTGTCCGTCGGTGTCGCGCAGCGCGATGTCGAACCGACCGTCGAGCACGAGGAAGAACTCGTCGGTGTCGGTGTGCGTGTGCCAGACGTGCTCACCCCTGGTGTGTGCGACCCGTACGTCGTAGTCGTTCATGCGGGCGACGATCCGCGGGCTGTAGACGTCGATGAAGGAGGCGAGGGCCTCGGTCAGGTTCACGGGCTTCTCGGTCATCCTCGAATTGTCCGTCTAATCCGTTAGGTTTGACTTGACTGCGCACTCCAGGGCGCTGTAGCGGGCCGAGATCGATGGATACGCTGGCGCCATGAACGATCGCTGGATGGCCGACCCCTCCCCCGACCTGGATCCGCCGGCCCGCACGCCTGAGGTCCGGATCGTCAGCGAGGGCGAGACGCTGCTCGGCGTGCTGCACGTGCCCGGCGGCCCGGGCCCGCACCCGGTGGTGGTGCTCCTCCACGGCTTCCCGGGCAACGAGCGCAACTTCGACCTCGCGCAGGCGCTCCGCCGGGCCGGGTACGCCTCGCTGGTGTTCCACTACCGGGGCTCGTGGGGTGTTGGCGGCACGTACTCATGGGGCGCCGTCCTGGAGGACGCGGCCTGCGTGGTCGCCGCCGTCCGTGCCGAGCCGCTGGTGTCCACGCACCGGCTGGACCCGTCGCGGCTCGGCGTGGTCGGGCACAGCCTCGGCGGCTTCGCCGCGCTGATGACGGCGGCGCACGATCCGGCGGTCCGGGCGGTCGCGTCTGTCGCCTGTTTCGACTTCGGCGCGGCGGCCCGGGCCGGCCAGGCGGATCCCGCCGTCCGGGCCGGCCACCTCGCCATGTTCGACGAGGACCTGCTTCCCTTGCGGGGCACCAGCGGCGCGGCGCTGCTGGCGGAGATGGAGACCGCCGGCGACCGCTTCAGCCTGGCCGCGCTCGCGCCACGGTTCGCCGAGCGGCCCGTGCTCCTGCTGGCCGGCGGGCGGGACACCGTCACCCCGCCGCCGTTGCACCACGAGCCGCTCGTCGCGGCGTACGCGGCGCAGCCGGTGCCCGGGTTCCGCCACGTCGTCCTCCCGACCGACCACGCGTTCTCCGATCACCGCGTCGCACTGACCCGTGAGGTCGTCGAGTTCCTGGACCGCCACCTGTGAGCGGCGCGGCCCGCCGGTCCGCCGACGGGCCGCGCCGCGCACCCGCGCGGCCGGTAGGAGCCCGCCGGCCGCCGGGGAGTAGGGTCGCTGCGGTGGAGACCTCGCTGGCGTGAAGACGCTGCTCGACCACCTCCGCGGTCTGTCACCGGGCCGCCTGGCCGACCTCGCCGCGCTGCACCTGCCGGACGGGCCGCCGACGGACCTGCGCCGGTTCGCGGCTGAGCTGTCGACCTACGAGTCGATCGTGCGGACGCTGACGCTCCAGACGCTGCCCGCCCTGCAACTGGCCGAGGTGCTGGCGCTACGCGCGGGCGGGACCCGGCGCCGGGACCTGGCGGCGGCCGTGGGTGTGCCGACCGACGACCCCGGGCTCGACAGGACCCTGACGGTTCTGGAGGAGTGGAGCCTGGCCTGGCCCGACGACAACGGCGACTGGATCAGCTCCGTCCCGCTGCACAGCGTGATCGACGGCGGGTTCGGGTTCGCGCCGTCGGCGGTGACGGCACTGGAATTCGTGCCGGTGGGCCAGCTCCAGCGGATCGCGTACGAGCTCGGCGCGCCGGTCGGGCGGGACCGCGCCGGTCTGGTCGGCGGGATCGTCGCGGCGCTCTCGGACGCCGACGTGGTGCGGGCCCAGTTCGCGGCCGCACCCGGCGACACCAGGGAACTCCTGCTCGACCTGGTCGGCACGGAGCCGTATTTCTACGACCCGCGCCAGATGGCCGCCCTGCGCACCGCGCGCCGGACCCCGCTGAGCTGGGCCGTCGACCACGGGCTGATGGTCTGGAACCCGGCCGGTGGCGCCGCGATGCTGCCGAGCGAGGTCGGGGTGGTGCTGCGCGACGGCTTCCGTGCCCCCTTCGATCCCGAACCGCCCCACCTGGCGCCGGTCGAGGTGAGCACGGAACTGGTCGACCGGGAGGGCAGCGCCGCGACACGCGCGGCGCTGGCCACGATGACCGCGCTGCTCGACGAGTGCGGCCGGGAACCCGTCCCGACGCTCAAGAACGGCGGGGTCGGCGTCCGCGAGTTGCGCCGGCTCGGCAAGCTGCTCGGCTGCGACGAGACCGACGTGCGGCTCTGGCTGGTGCTGGCCGGGCTGAGCGGCCTCATCGGGCTCACCGGGGACCGCGTCGCGCCCAGCGTGGAGTACGACAGCTGGCTGAAGCTCGACCCTGCCGGGCAGTACGGCTGGCTCCTCGACTGCTGGATCGGCATGGACGCCGCGCCGCTGCTCGCCCTGGACACGGCCGCGCTCCTGCGCAGCCGTCGTGACGAGGGCGCGGCGCTGATCCGGCAGAGTTTCGTCATGCTGCTCGCCGACCTGCCGGAAGGGCGCGGAGCGGCGAACGTCGACGTCCTCAGCGGCTCCCTGATGTTCGCGCAGCCGCTCATCGTCAGCGAGCCGGAGCAGGCCCTGGCGAGCGCGCTGGCCTTCTGGCGGGAAGCGGAACTGCTCGGGGTCGGCGCGCACCTCGCGCCGACGGCACTGGGCCGGGCGCTGGTCGCCGGCGATCTCGAGCGCATCACCGACGTGCTGAGCCGGTTCCTGCCGGCGGCGCAGAGCACCGTGATCCTCCAGAGCGACCTCACCGCGGTCGCGACCGGCCCCCCGTCGGCGCAGCTGACCGCGTTCCTCGACCTGGCCGCCGACCGGGAGTCCCGCGGCGGCGCGCACACCTGGCGGTTCTCCGAGGCGTCGGTGCGCCGGGCGTTCGACGCCGGCTCGTCCGCCGACGAGCTGCTGGTCGCGCTGCGCGAGGCGGCGAACGCGGGCCGGGTGCCGCAGCCGCTGGAGTACCTGGTCACCGACCTCGCCCGCCGGCACGGCAACATCCGTGTCCGGCAGGTCGGATGCGTGGTGCACAGCGATGACCCGATGCTGCTCGAGGAGATCCTTCGCGTGAAGAGCCTGGCCCGGCTCGGCCTGACGGCGCTCGCGCCCACCGTGCTGGTGAGTGTGCTGCCCCCGGCCGAGACGCTGGCCGCGCTGCGTGCCGCCGGCTACGCACCCGCCGGGGAGAACACGGACGGGACCGTCGCTCTGGAGAAGGTGGTCCGGCACCGCGCCGTCCCCGGAGAATGAGGACCGGTCCTGACCGCATCCGGCCGTACGGTCGACGGCGTGAAGCTCTCCACGCGGCAGCTCAACCGCACCTACCTGCAACGGCAGCTCCTCCTTCACCCTGATCCCCGACCGGTCGACGAGGTGGTGGCGCATCTGGTGGCGGTGCAGGCGCAGGAGGTCGACGCCCCGTACGTCGGGCTCTGGACCCGGATGGCCGGCCTCAAGCACGAGCAGCTCAGCGAGGCGCTCGAGGACCGCCGGCTGGTGCGCGGCGGCCTGCTGCGCGGCACGCAGCACATCACCACCGGGGACGACTATCTCTGGCTGCGGCCGCTTCTCAGGGAGCGGCTCGGCCGGGGCGGGCTGTCCGCGTTCCGCCGGCAGCTCGACGGTCTCGACCTGGCCGAGCTGGCGGCGGCCGGCCGCGAGATCCTCCGGGGGCAGGTCATGACCCGGCCCAAGCTGGCGAAATTGCTCGGCGAGCGGTTCCCCGGGCGCGACGCGCTCCCGCTGGCGTGGGCGGCGCAGCACCAGCTCGCGCTGATCCACCCGCCGCCGACCGGTGTCTGGCGCCGGCGCGGGCATGTGTCGGTGGCCCTGGCCGAAGACTGGCTGGGTCGGCCGCTGGAGAAAGAGCCGAAGATCAAAACCCTGGTGGAGCGGTACCTGCTGTCGTGCGGCCCGGCGACTCACGCCGACCTGCAGAACTGGGCCGGACTGCGCCGGCTGCGGGACGAGGTCGAGGCCCTGCGCCCGGCACTGCGGGTGTACCGCACGGAGGACGGTCGCGAGCTGTTCGACCTGCCGGACCTGCCGATCGCCGACCCGGACGAGCCGGCGCCGGTGCGCTTCCTGCCGGAGTTCGACAACCTGGTGCTGAGCCACGACGACCGGACCCGGATCATCGCTGACGCGGACCGGGCGCGGGTCTGCCCGGGATACTCGATGGTCCACCCGACGTTCCTCGTCGAGGGTCTTGTCGCGGGCATCTGGGCGGTGGAGCAGTCGACGCTGCGCATCACGCCGTTCCGCCGCCTGTCCGACACCGACGCCTCCGCCGTCCTCGACGAGGCGGCCGGCCTCCTGGATTTCCTGCAGCTCGGCCCTGACGCGGCCGTCCGGCTCGACCAACCCGGCACGACCACGTCCTGACCGGGTCCGGCGCAGCGGACCGGCCGGTCACGAGCCTGCCGGGAAACGGGATCGTGCGGAGGCCGCCAGGCGGGCGGCGCCGAGCGCCGGGTCGGCCGCGGTGCCGACCTCGGCGCCCCGGGCGGCGAGGAGGTCCAGCACGCCGCGCCGGACCGGGGTGTTGTTGGTGAGCAGGCCGCCCGCCAGGACGACCGGGTTGTCCGGCGCTTCCAGCTCGTCCAGCGTGACGAGCAGCCGGTGCACCGCCTCGTCGACGATCCGGGCGGCGACCGGGTCGCCGGCGTCGGCCTGCTCGCAGACCACGGGCGCCAGGGCCGCGAACGAGGCGAACGGCAGGCGGCCCGCCCAGTGGACCAGGTCGTCGGCCGAGGCGACACCGGCATGTGCCGCGATCTTGGCTGCCAGCCCACCCGCGGACCAGTGCCGTGCCGTCGCGCGGACCGCCTGCAGGCCCAGCCACATGCCCGAGCCCTCGTCGCCGAGCAGCCAGCCCAGGCCGTCGGCGGTGCGGACGATGCGCACCGCGTCGACCAGGGCCGCGACCGCGCCTGTGCCGCTGACCAGGACCGCACCCGTGGACCACGGGCCGCCGGCCGCGAACGCCGTCACCGCGTCACCGACCACCGCGATGTCGCACGTCAGGCCGAGCGCCGCCCACTGCGCGGCGAACGCGGCGGTGATGCCGGGGTCAGCGAGCGCGCTGACCCCGGCAACCCCAGCGACGCCCGCGACCACTGAACCTGGAGCGAGGGCGCCCAACGCCGACCGGACCGCCGACCCGATGGCGGTCACGGCCGCCGTGCCCACGGCCGAGGGATTGCCCGGGCCGGCCGCACCACGGCCGAGGACAACCCCCGACAGGTCGGTGACCACGGCTTTTGATGCGGTGCCGCCGGCATCCACCCCCAACACGTGTGCCATGGCGATGATCGAAGCATAGAAAGTTCTTGTTGACTAGAAGTTGAAGTGGTCGTAATTTTCATCGCCATAGCGAGTCGATGAAAAGGATGACCGTAGTGACGGGTGAGAGTGGCGGGCTGCTCGGGCGGCTCCGCATCGAGGGGCCGACCATGCCGGAGGCGCTGGCCCGCATCGCCGAGACGATCCTCAGCGATCCGGAGACCGCAGCGCATGCCAGCATCGTCGATCTCGCCGAGCGGTCGGGCACGTCGACCGCTACGGTCACGCGGTTCAGCCGGACGCTCGGCTTCAAGGGTTACGCGAACCTGCGGGTCGCCATCGCGACCGAGACCGGGCGGGCCGAGCAGGCGCGCTGGGAGACCGACATCAGCGGCGACATCGCGCCCGACGACCCGCTCGACGGGGTGCTCGGGGTGATCACCGCGGCCGACACCCGGGCGATCCAGGCGACCGCGGCCGGGCTCGACGTCGCGGCGGTCGAGCGGGTCGCCGCCGCGATCGCCGACGCCGGGCGGGTCGAGATCTTCGGGCTCGGCTCCAGCGGCACGGCCGGGCGAGAGATGGCGTTCCGGCTCGAGCGCATCCGGGTCCCGGTGTGGTACCGGTCGGACTCCCACACGGCGCTCACCAACGCGGCGCTGCTCGGGCCCGGCGACATCGCGATCGGGCTGTCGCACTCCGGCCGGACCCGCGAGGTGATCGAGACCCTCGCGGAGGCCGCCGACCACGGGGCACTGACGGTGGCGGTGACGTCGTTCGGGCGTTCACCGCTGGCCGAGGTGGCCGACGTCGTGTTCACCACGTCGGTCCACGAGACCACCTTCCGGGTCGCGGCCCTCTCCGCGCTGCACTCGCAACTGCTGGTCCTGGACCTCATCTACGTCGCGGTGGCGCAGCGCACCTATGAGCGCACCGCCGAGGCCCTCGAGCTGACCGTGCGCGCCGTCGACGCGCACCGGGTGCCCGACACGACCAACAACCGCAAGCGACCACGGAGGGAAAAGCCGCTGTGACCATCAGAAGTGCCGACTACGCCGAGGTGATCCGCGCCGCGATCGAGCGCGTGGGCACCACCCAGGACGATCGGGTGGCGCACGCCGCCGATCTGCTGACCGCGACGATCCAGGCGGGCGGGGTGATCCAGGCGTTCGGCTGCGGGCACTCCGAGGCGCTCGCCATGGAGATCGCCGGCCGGGCGGGCGGCCTGGTGCCCACGAACCGGATCGCGCTGCGCGACATCGTCCTCTACGGCGGGGAGCCGATGAGCGCCCTCGCCGACCCGCAGCTGGAGCGCACGCCGAGCGTCGCGCACCGGCTCTACGACCTCGCCCCGATCAAGCCCGACGACACGTTTGTCATCGCCTCCAACTCCGGCGTCAACGGCGCCGTGGTCGAGATGGCCCACCTGGTGAAGCAGCGCGGTCACGCGCTCATCGCGATCACCTCGCTGGAGCACTCGTCCCGGGTCGATTCGCGCCACGAGAGCGGGCTCAAGCTCGGCGACCTCGCCGACGTGGTGCTGGACAACGGCGCACCCTACGGCGACGCGTCGCTGCCCCTGCCGGGTGGCGGTGCCGTCGGCGCCGTCTCCTCGATCACGGCGGCTCTGCTGGCCCAGCAGATCGTCACGGAAGTCGTGGCGCGTCTGCTGGCCGCGGGGGTCGCGCCACCGGTCTACCTGTCCGACAACGTGCCAGGTGGGCGAGAGCACAACGCAGCACTCGAAGCGCGGTACGCCGGGCGCATCCGGCGTACCGCATAAAGGAGAGAAGGCCACCCTTATGAACCCCTCACCCTCCGTTCGAACCTACCCCAGACGCCGGAGCATTCTCAAAGCGCTCGCGGCGACGCCCCTGCTGAGTGCCTGTGTGACGAGCGGTGGCGGCGACGACAAGCCGGCCGCGAACACCGGCGCCAAGAGCGCGCAGAACCCGTTGGGCGTCAAGGAGGACGCGCCGCTCGAAGTCGTCATCTTCAAGGGCGGCTACGGCGACGACTACGCCAAGAAGGCCGAGGACCTCTACAAGCAGAAGTACCCGAAGGCGACGATCGACCACAAGGGCATCCAGAAGGTCGGCGAGGCGTTGCAGCCACGGTTCGTCGCCAACACCCCGCCGGACGTGGTCGACAACACCGGCGCCGGGCGGCTCGACCTGGCGACGCTGGTCGGCGCCAAGCAGCTCACCGACCTCGCCGAACTGCTCGACGCGCCGTCGTTCGACGACGCGAACACCAAGGTGCGCGACACGCTGCTGCCGGGTGTGGTCGAGGACGGCACGTTCGACAAGGCCGTCCTGACGCTCAACTTCACCTACACCGTCTGGGGGCTGTGGTACTCCAAGCCGCTCTTCGCGAGCAAGGGCTGGACGTATCCGAAGACGTGGGACGAGATGCTCGCCCTGTGCGCCACCATCAAGGCGGCCGGCATCGCGCCGTGGACCTACCAGGGCAAATACCCGGAGTACATCAACGACCCGCTGCTCACCATGGCCGCCAAGACCGGCGGGACGGACCTCGTCAAGGCGGTCGACAACCTGGAGCCCAACGCCTGGAAGGCCGACGGCCTCAAGAGCGCGGCCGAGGCGTTCGCCGAACTGGCCGGCAAGGGCTACATCATGGCCGGTTCGGAGGCGCTGTCGCACACCGAGTCACAGGCCGCCTGGTGCCAGGGCAAGGCCGCGTTCATCCCCTGCGGCTCGTGGCTGGAGAGCGAGCAGAAGGACGTCGCGCCCAAGGGATTCGACATGGTGATGGGTGCCGTGCCGGCCCGCACCGGCGGCGACAAGATGGGCGGCGGCGCCGTCCAGGCGGCCAGCAGCGAGTCGTTCCTGGTGCCGGCGAAGGCGAAGAACGTCGCCGGCGGCATGGAGTACCTGCGCATCCTGTTCTCGAAGCAGTCCGCGCGCGGCTTCGCCGAGAGCGTCGGCACACTGCCCGCGGTCGCCGGCGCCACCGACGGGCTGACGTTGTCGAGCGGCCTGGGCTCGGTCCGCGACGCGGTGACGGCGGCCGGGAAGGAGGCGTTCACCTACCGCTTCCGCACCTGGTACGCGCCGCTGGCCAAGGCCGTCGACGACGCCACCGGCGAGTTGGTGAACAAGCGCGCCACCGCGGCCGAGTGGGCGGACCGCATCCAGAAGGCCGCGGACGCCCTGGCGAAGGATTCCAGCGTCAAGAAGTACACCCGCTGATGAAGCACGGTCGGCTCCGGTTCCTCGTCGGTGCGCTGCTGCCCGCACTGGTGCTGCACGTCGTCTTCGTGCTGTCGCCGTACGGGCAGGCGTTCTACCTGTCGCTGACCGACTGGACCGGGGTGGCCGGCGAGGCGCGGTTCGTCGGGGCGGGCAACTACGCCCGCCTCGGCGGCGACTCGTTGTTCCTCGACGCGGTGCGCAACAACGCCGTGATGCTCGCCGCGGTACCGCTGGTGACGATCGCCCTGGGCCTGTTCCTGGCGAGCATGCTGCACCTCGGCGGGCGGGACGGCCGGCGCGGGATCGCCGGCGCGGGCGGCTACCAGATCGTGTACTTCTTCCCCCAGCTGCTGTCGCTGGTGGTCGTCGCGGTGCTGTGGCAGTTCGTCTACAACCCGACCAACGGCCTGCTCAACGGGGCACTGCGGGCGGTCGGCCTCGACGGGCTGACCCGCAGTTGGCTGGCCGAGCCGGCGCTCGCGCTGCCGGCGGTGATGGCGGTGCTGATCTGGTCGTCGGTGGGCTTCTACATGGTGCTGTTCAGCGCCGCCATCGACGCGATCCCGAAGGAGCTGTTCGAGGCGGCACTGCTCGACGGCGCGAGCGGCTGGGCCACGTTCCGGTCGGTCACCCTGCCACTGGTGCGCGACACCGTGCAGGTGGCGTTCGTGTACCTCGGGATCGCCGCCCTCGACGGCTTCGCGGTCGTGCAGGTCATGTCCGTCGGGCCCGGCGGCCCGGACGGCGCGACCGAGGTGATCGGGCTGTCGCTGTACCGCAACGCCTTCACGTACGGCAAGTTCGGCTACGCCTCGGCGATGGGCGTCGCGCTGTTCTTCGCGACGCTGACCCTGGCCCTGCTGGCGCTGCGGGCCGGGCGCAAGGAACGGGTGGAGCTGGCATGAGGAAGGTCCTGCCCCATCTCGCGATGCTCGCCTGGGGTGTCGTCACCGCGCTGCCGTTGTTGTGGGCCGTGCTGAGCTCGTTCAAGACCGACCAGGAGATCCTGACCGACCCCTGGTCGCTGCCGGCGACACCGCACTTCGACAACTGGTCGCGCGCGTGGGGCCAGGCCAGCATCGGCCGGTACTTCCTCAACAGCCTGATCGTCGTGGGCGGCGCGCTGCTGCTCACCATGCTGCTCGGCGCCCTGGTGGCGTATGCGCTGGCGAGGTACGAGTTCCGGGGCAACCGGCTGATCTACTACACGTTCGTCGCCGCCATGTTCTTCCCGGTGTTCCTCGCGCTGGTGCCGCTGTTCTTCGTCGTGCAGCAGCTCGGCCTGCTCGGCACCTATCCCGGGCTGATCCTGGTGTACGCCGCCTACGCGGTGCCGTTCACGGTGTTCTTCCTGCACTCGTTCTTCCGCACGCTGCCCGGCGAAGTGGCCGAGGCGGCGTTCCTCGACGGCTGCTCGCACGGCGCGGTGTTCTTCCGCGTCATGCTTCCGATGGCCCGCCCCGGCCTGGTGGCCGTCGGCATCTTCAACTTCCTCGGGCTCTGGAACCAGTACCTCCTGCCGCTGGTTCTCAACCCCGACCCGGACCGGTACGTCCTGGCGCAGGGTTTGGCCGCCCTGTCGGTCAGCCAGGGCTATCGCAGCGACTGGAGCGGACTGTTCGCCGGCTTGACCATCGCCATGCTGCCGGTGCTCATCGCCTACGTCGCGTTTCAACGGCACATCCGCGCCGGAATGACCGCCGGCGCGGTCAAGTAACTCCCTCCATCCCCTCGCATTAGGAGGACTCCACCCATGCAAATCGACAAACATCGATCTTTGGCGGTGGTGTCGGGCATCGCGCTCCTCGGCGCGATCGGCGCGGCAGCCATCACCGCGGCGACGGTCGGCACCGCCAGTGCCGCACCCAACAGCTGCGGCTACCTGTTCGACGACTTCAACTACAGCTCGTCGAGCGACAGCCTGCTCACCAGCCACGGCTGGGTGCCGCGCACCTACTCCGGCGGTCCGGGCGTGCCCGGTGCCACCTGGTCGGCCAACAGCATCAGCTTCCCGACCTCCGGCGGCCAGAAGGTCATGCAGCTGACCGCGTCGACCGACGGCACGGGCTCCGGCACCAACCACGCCGAGCTGTACTCGGCGCAGAAGCGGTACTTCGAGGGCACGTACGCGAGCCGGATCCGCTTCACGGACACGCCGGTCAGCGGCAACGACGGTGACCACATCAACGAGACCTTCTTCACCATCACCCCGCTCAACGGCGACCTCGACCCGACCTACAGCGAGCTGGACATCTCCGAGTACCTACCCAACGGCGGGTGGGGCGAGACCGGGCCGATCAACTACCAGACGACCTGGTACACGTACCGCAACGAGCCGTGGTACGCCGACAACGTGCACTCGTCGCAGCGGCAGAGCTTCGACGGCTGGCACGACCTGGTCGTGACGGTCGCCGACGGCCACGTCATCTACTACATCGACGGCGTCCAGATGGGCGACCACTCCGGCAAGTTCTACCCGCGTCAGACGATGACCATCAACTGGAACCTGTGGTTCATCGACACGGCGGCCCACACGGGCGGCCTCAGCACATACATCCAGCAGGTCGACTGGGTGCTGCACGCCAAGAACCAGGTGCTCACGCCGGCACAGGTGACCAGCCAGGCCGCCGCGTACCGCTCGGCGGGCAGTTCGTTCGTCGACACGGTCGACTCGGCCGGCCCGTGCGTGACCCCGTCCGGCTCGGCGTCGGCGTCCCCGTCGAGTTCACCCTCGGCGTCGCCGTCGGTGTCCACGCCTCCGGCGACCAACTGCAACCAGGCGCCGGAGTGGACGATCAGCACGGCCTACACCACCGGCCAGACGGTCAAGCACGAGAAGAGCAAGTACGGCGACCCGAACGGCCCCCCGTCCGGCCAGGGCAAGCACCTCTGGCGGGCCAAGTGGTGGACCCAGGGCTCCGAACCGGGTTGGACCGCGAACTGGGAAGATCTGGGCGCCTGCTGACCCGCTGTTGATCTGACCTGTTCATGACAGGGCCGGCACCGGACCACGGTGCCGGCCCGCCCGTGTCCTCCGATACGCGCGGCGGTTCGCGGTCCAGGGGTGGAACGGGCCGCCGCGCGGCCGGCTCCGTCAGCAGGCGGCGGCGCGACCGAGCAGCAGCGTGCGTTCGCGCTCGTTTCGCGTCATCGACGCCGCCCGCTCGAACTCCTCCTTCGCCTCGGTCCTGCGGCCGAGTTTCAGCAGGAAGTCGCCGCGGACCGACGGCAGCAGGTGGTAGTTGCGCAGCGCCGGCTCGTCCAGCAGCGGATCCAGCACCGCCAGGCCGGCCGCCGGGCCGTCGGCCATGGACACCGCCACGGCGCGGTTCAGCTCCACGATCGGCGACGAAAAGACCTCACCCAGACGGCGGTAGAGCGAGGCCATCATCACCCAGTCGGTCTCCTCCGCCGTGCGGGCCCGGGCGTGACAGGCTGCGATGGCGGCCTGGAGGGTATAGAGCCCGCCGCCGAGCGCCTCGGCCTTCTCCAGTGCGACCAGTCCCCGGCTGATCAGCAGCCGGTCCCAGCGGCGCCGGTCCTGCTCCAGCAGGACGATCGGCTCGCCGGACGGGCCGGTGCGGGCCGCGCTGCGCGACGCCTGGATCTCGAGCAGGGCGATGAGGCCGTGGACCTCCGGCTCGGCCGGCGTCAGGCTCGCCAGGACCCGGCCGAGGCGCATCGCCTCCTTGCACAGGGCGGGGCGCAACCAGTCGTCGCCCGCCGTCGCCGAGTACCCCTCGTTGAAGATCAGGTAGATGACCTCCAGCACGGAGGCGAGCCGCTCGGTGCGGTCCTGCCCGACCGGCAACTCAAACGGCACGTGCGCGTCGGCCAGGGTCTTCTTGGCGCGGCTGATCCGCTGCCCGATCGTCGGCGACGGGACCAGGAACGCCCGGGCGATCTCGTCGGTGGACAGCCCGCCGAGCAGCCGCAGGGTGAGTGCGACCCGCGCCTCCGGCGACAGCACCGGGTGGCACGAGGTGAAGATGAGCCGCAGGAGGTCGTCCTCGATGGACTCCTCTTCGAGGACCGCGTCGAAGTCGGACGTGTCGGCCTCCTCCGGATGGACAAGCTCGGGGAGGTTCTGCTCGAACCGCTGCCGACGGCGGATCTGGTCGATGGCTCGCCGCTTGGCGGTGGTCGTCAGCCACGCCCCGGGGTTTCGCGGGACGCCTTCTGACGGCCACTGTTCCAGCGCCGCGACGAGCGCGTCCTGCGCGACCTCCTCCGCCAGCCCGACGTCGCCGACGAGCCGGGCGACGCCGGCGATGACCCGCGCCGCCTCGATCCGCCAGACCGCCTCGATCGCCTTGTTCGTGTCGGTTGCCGTCACCGGCCCAACATAGCGCCAGGCCGGGGGACGGACCGCTACTCGAACTCAGAGACCCGGCGAACCTCGATCTCGATCTCGGTGTCCTCGAAGAGGGCGGCGAACCGGGTACTCCACTCGACGGCCTCGGCCAGGTCCCGGACGTCGAGGATCGCGAAGCCGGCGATGACCTCCTTCGCCTCGGCGAACGGCCCGTCGACGACGGTCGTGCTGCCGTTCTTGACGGTGATCTTCGCGGCGCCGGCCGAGGTCGGCCGCAGCCCTTCGCCGGCGAGGAACACCCCGGCCTTCACCGCCTCCTCGATGAAGGCACCCATCCGGCCGATGAACTCGGGGGTCGGCGACCAGGCGGCCGGGTTCTTGTCGTCGAACTTGTGCATCAGCATGTAACGCATATCGGTCTCCCTGTGACGTTGTGTCGTCGTGGCCGGCAGGATCACCAGCCTTCATCAACGCGTCGAACGGCGATCCGTTGCTTCGACAACGGCCCCGGAAGAATTTTCGGCGAGGCGGATCCAGCGGCGGAGCTCGTCGGCGCCGTCGCCGAGCTCGCGCCGCAGCGAGGAGTCGAGGTCGGCCCGCGCCAGCATGTCGTCCGCCAGCGGCAGGGCCCGGGTGTCGTACTGCGGGAAGCTGAACCGGACGACCTGCAGCCCGGCCAGCGCGTACCGTCCGGCGAGGATGGCCGGCACGTCGGCGAAGTAGCGCTCGACGTACGGGTCGGTGAGCTTCTCCTGGCCCGGCTGCCAGAAGTTCGCGGCGGTCGCCATCGCGATCCGGGGCCGCTCGTCGCCGACAAGGACGTCCCACGCCTTCGCCTTCGCCGCCGCCGTCGGCAGGGCGGCCCGGCAGGCGGCGGCGCGCTCGGCCCCGGCGGCGCTCGGGTCGCGCAGTTCCTCGGCGGCGATGTCGTCCTCGCCGGCCGCGCCGAGGACGGCCAGTCGCAGCAGCAGCGCCCACCGCAGCCCGCCGTCCACGGTGAGCCCGTCGGGCAGGTCCTGCCCCGCCAGCCAGGACCGCAGCACCCCGGCATCGGCGACGCTCACCAGGGCGCGGGCCATGGTGAGCTGCCGGCCGCTCGCCGGTGCGGCACCCGCGAGCGCGGTCGCGCAGACCTCGGCCAGCGCGGCGAACGGGATCAGCCCGCGCCGGGCCAGCCCGTCCCGGGCGAACGCGAGCACCTCGTCGAAGACACCCTCCTCACGTTCGGCCGGCAGGGCCGCCACGAGCAGGCCGAGGAACTCGGCCGGGGGCATGAGGGCGTCGCGGACCGCGTCGATGACCGCCGTCCAGATCACCGCCCGCGCCAGAGCGTCGTCCAGGTCCGGCAGCACCGCCGGAAGCGCGGCGCGGCTGCCGTCGTCGAGGCGGACCTTCGCGTACGTCCCGTCGCCGTCGTTGAGCAGCAACACGGTGCCGGTCGGCGAGCCCGCGAAACCGTCCAGCAGGATGGTGTCACGGTCGATGGTGAACGGCACACGCCGTACCGAACCGTCGGAGGCGTAGGCGGCGACCGCTGTGCTGTGCGGCCGCACCGGCCGGCCCGACTGCTCGACGGCCAGCGTCTCGAGCGTGCCGTCGGCGGCGCGGGTCACCACGGGTCGCAGGGTGTTGGCGCCGGTGCTGCGCAGCCACAGCTCGGCCCAGCCGGTCAGGTCCCGGCCGGCCGTCTCGCCGAGCACCGCGAGCAGGTCGGCGAGGGTGGCGTTGGCGAAGCGGAAGCGGTCGAAGTACGCGCGGATGCCGGTCAGGAACACGTCGTCGCCGATGAGCGCGGACAGTTGGCGCAGCGCGGCGGCGCCCTTGGCGTAGGAGATGCCGTCGAAGTTCAGCATCGCCAGCGCCGTGTCGGTGACGTCGTCGGGCGCGACCGGGTGCGTCGACGGCCGCTGGTCGGCGAGGTGCCCCCAGCGCTCCCGCCAGATCGCGAAGTCGGCGAGCGCGGCCGGGTGGCGGCCGGTCTCCCCGGCGACCCGCCAGCCCATGTATTCGGCGAACGCCTCGTTGAGCCAGATGTCGTCCCACCACCGCAGGGTCACCAGGTCGCCGAACCACATGTGGGCCAGTTCGTGCGCCATCACGACGAACCGCCGGAGGCGTTCGCTGCCGGTGGCCACGGTGCGGAACAGGAACTCCTCGCGGAAGTTGACCAGGCCCGGGTTCTCGACGGCGCCGCCCGAGAACTCGGGGACGAAGGACTGGTCGTACTTCGTGAAGGGGTACCGCACGCCGAACAGCGCGTGGTAGCGGTCGAAGGCGGCGGCCGTGGCCGAGAACAGTTCCTCGGCGTCGGCGTCGAGATGCGGTGCGAGCGAGCGGCGGCAGAGCAGCCCGAGCGGGATCCCGTCGTGCTCGGCGGCCCGGACGTGCCAGGGGCCGGCGAGGAGGCTGAAGAGGTAGGTCGACAGCGGCGGCGTGGCCTCGAACTCCCACCGCCCGGGTGCGACCTGCGCCCCGGCCGCGTTCCCGCGCACCGTCCACTGTGGAGGTGCGGTCACCGTCAGTGTGATGGGCGCCTTGAGGTCCGGCTGGTCGAAGCAGGCGAAGATGCGCTGGGCGTCGTCGAGCGGCGCCTGCCCGTAGAGGTAGACCTTGCCGTCCTCCGGGTCGACGAAGCGGTGGATGCCCTCGCCCCCGTGCGAGTACGACGCGACGGCCTCGACCTCGAGCCGGTTCTCGGCTTGCAGGCCGGTCAGCGGCAGCCGGTTGCCGTCGAGCCGCGCGGGGTCGAGCGGCTGCCCGTTGAGGACGGCCTTGACGAGTCGCGCGCCCTTGAGCTCCACGAAGGTGTCGGCGTCCCGCTCGGTGCAGGCGAAGTCGATGACGGCCGAGGAGACGTACTCCGCCGATCCGGTGAGATCGAGGTCGACGGTGTAGGAGCGGACCCGCAACAACCGGGCACGACGCTCGGCCTCGGCACGGGTCAGACTGCGAACAGACCGCTCTGTCATGATCGAGACGCTACCCTGCGGCGGCCGGCGAGCGCTGGCTACCATCCTGGGAATGTCGATCCGGCCACGGACCTTTCGAGGGCTTGCGCTCGGGACCGTCGTCGCCGCCATTGGCCTCGCGTTCGGCATCCGGGCACTCAGCGGCGGCTACCTGGAGAGCAACAACGCCCTGGAGCAGCGTTCCGGCACGGCCCTCTACGCGACCATGGTCTACGCCGGGCTGCTGGTCGTATGGCCACGGATGAAGCCGCTCGGCACCGGCGCCGTCGCGCTCGGCTGGTGCTGGCTCGTGGAGTTTGCCCAGCTCACCGACGTTCCAGCGAGGCTATCCGCGCACAGCGTTCTCGCGCGGCTGGCCCTCGGCGTGGCGTTCGACGCCACCGACCTCCTCTGGTATCCGGTGGGTGTCCTCCCCCTCCTCCTCGCCCACCTTCGGCTGGGCCGTCCGGCCCGCCACCCAGACGCCGAGCAGGGCCGGAACCAAGGCGATGCCGTAGGCCGCCAGGTACGCGGCCGGGCCGTGCCCGTCGACGAGCGCGGCGAACAGTGAGCCGCCGACGGCGAGCACCGTAGTGGTCAGCAGCGCGTCACCGACCTGCAGTGCGGAGCTGTTGGCGCCCTGCGTGCCCGGCTTGGACAGGCTCAGCACCAGCGCGGACATCGTCGGGTACGCGAGGCCCATGCCGAAGCCGCCGACCGCCCAGCCGACCAGCACGACGGCGACAGGAGCGGTGGTCACGACGAGCGCGACGGCCGACAGCACACCGACCGCGATGGCGGCCAGGCCGATCCGCAGCCGGGTCGCCGGGGTGAGCCGTTGCGCCTGGCGGGCCTGCACCCAGGAGCCGGCCGACCAGAAGAGCGCGCCGGCGGTGAGGGTCAGCCCGGCCAGCGACGGGCTGAGGCCGCGCTCGCGGGTCAGCATGAGCGGGATGAAGACGTCGGTCTGCACGAACGCGGCGCCGGCCAGGCCGCGCAGGAGTACGACGCTCGGCAGGCCGCGCCGCGCGGCGAGGGTACCCCTGGGCAGCAGGCGCGGCGCGCACACCACGACGCCGACCAGGCCGGCCGCGAGGTAGACCAGCGCGGCGAGGTCCACGTGCTGGCCGCCGAAGTACAGCAGCCCGAGGCTCAGGGCGGCGCCGACCGCCCACGGGACGCGCCGGTTGACGGTCCGCTCCGCGGGCGGGACGGTGACCGTGCGCACCTGCGGCCAGATCAGCAGCATCGCCGGTACCGACGCGATCACCACGAGCAGGAAGACCCAGCGCCAGCCGATGTGCTCGACGATGAGCCCGGCGACCGCCGGCCCGACGACGGCGGGCAGCACCCAGGCCGCGGCGAGGGCGGAGAAGACGCGCGGATGCTGCTCGTTCGGGTACGCACGACCGACGACGACGTAGAGCGCGACGGTCACCAGCCCGCCACCGAAGCCCTGCACCAGCCGGCCGGCCACGAAGGTCCACATGTCCGGCGCGAGCCCGGCGATGAGCAGTCCGAGACAGAACAGGGCCACGCCGATCGCCGTCGGCTGCGCCGGCCCGCGCCGGTCGCTCCAGCTTCCCGCGAGCACCATCGCGATGAGGCTCGTGGCGAGCGGCCCGCCGAACGCGAACCCGTAGAGCGGGACGCCGTCGAGGGCGCGGGCGACGGTCGGCATCGCCGCAGTCACGGCCACCGCCTCGAAGGCGACGAACGTGACGAGCGTGACCATGCCGACGGTGAGGGCACGTCTGTTCTGCACGTGCTGACCGTCGCATCTCAAGTGGGCTTCAGGTCAACCCGACGTGGCCTTGATCGCTATTTCAACGAGCGTTGACATCGTTTCGGATGTTTGCCTACGAACACCGGCCTGCAGGACGCCGCGAACCTCGGCTGGAAGCTCGCCGCCGTCGCGCAGGGCTGGGCGCCGGACGGGCTGCTCGACACGTACCACGACGAGCGGCACCCGGTGGGCGCGCTGGTGCTGCGCAGCAGCGGCGGGCTGATCCGGATGGCCATGCTCCGATCACGGGCCGCCCGGGCCGGGCGTGACCTGCTCGGCGGGGCGCTGCTGCGCGTGCCGGCCGTCATGCGCAAGGCCGCCGGCACGGTCTCCGGCATCGGCATCGGCTACCCGGACGCCCCACGCCAGCCCGACGTCACCCTGCCGTCCGGCAAGCGGTTGTACGAGCTGCTGCGCGCCGGACGGCACGTGCTGCTCGGCCCGGCGGAGGCACCGTCCGGCTACGCCGACCGGTTGCTGGCGGCGCCCTCCGGCACCCGCGTCCTGGTCCGCCCCGACGGCCACACGGCCTGGACCGACACCGAGGGAGATCTTCCGGTCGCGCTGCGCCGACACCTCGGTGCGCCACGGTGATCCCTGACACCTGACTCTTGACACGGGGGCATTGATCGATGTGTCATGCCCGTCACAAAGCTGTTCTCGTTGGGTTGCCACCGCCGCAGGGCCGACGCACACGGGGACGACGGAACGCTTGCGAGACGTGCCGGGCCCCGCGCCGCCACGGGGGGCCCGGCACCTCGAATTACCTCACCCGTGCGCCAGCCGCGGTTTGTCGCCCGCCTTCTCCACGATCACGAATTGGCCCATCATGCCCTCGTCCTCGTGCTTCAGGACGTGGCAGTGGAACATGTAGGCGGTCGTCGGGTCGGCGTAGTCCGAGAACCGGGCGATGACCGAGTAGCGCTTCCGCGGCTCCAGGAAGATCGTGTCCTTCCAGCCGCCCAGTTGCGGCGGCGGTGCGGCGCCGTCCACCGTCAGCACCTGGAACTGCACGTCGTGGATGTGGAAGCTGTGCGGGGTGTCGTGGCCGTTGCGCACGTTCCACACCTCGATCGTGTTCTTGACGACCACGGCGTCGACCCGCTCCATGTCCATCCGGTCGTCGTTGATCTCACGGTCGGAGAACGTGAAGTCGCGCGTCTTCGCCGCCTGCTTCGGGTCCAGCCGGGGCGTGGCGACCAGCGTCTTCGGCAGCGCGGTGGACTTGCGCAGGGCCGGCGCGGCCCGCAGTTGCAGCACGTCGAACGAGTCATCGCCGCCGTTGAACTTCCGGTTACCGAAGTCGAACTCCGGCAGCGGCTTCACGCTGCGCAGCGTGACCCGTTCGCCCGGCTGCATCGCCACCACGATCTCGGCGCGTTCGCCGACCGACAGGCGCAGCTGCCGCATGGGATACGGCTCCTCGAGCAGCCCACCGTCGGTGCCCACCAGGGCGAACGGGCGGCCGTCGGAGAACGTGAAGTTGTAGATCCGGGCGGTCGAGCCGTTGAGCAGGCGCAGCCGGACCAGCTCGGTGGGCACGTCGAGATACGGTCCGGGGGTGCCGTTGACGAGGATCTCGTCGCCGAGCACGCCGATGTCGCTGCCGAACCGGCCGCTCATGCTGAGCTGGCTGCCGTCGAAGTCCTTGTCCTGCACGATCACGGGCACGTCGTCGACGCCGTACTCGTGCGGGAGCGCCGCACTGTCGGTGGCCGGGTCGTCGGTGATGAACATGCCGGCGAGCCCCCGGTAGACCTGCGCCTCCGTGCGCTGGTCCGGGTGGGGGTGGTACCACAGGGTCGCCGCCGGCTGGTCCAGCTTCCACGCCGCCTGGAAGGAGCCGCCGGCCACGATCGGGCGGTGCGGGCCGCCGTCGGCCTGGGCGGGCAGGTGCATGCCGTGCCAGTGGACCGTGGTCGACTCGCCGAGGCCGTTGCGGATGTTCACCACGACCTGTTCGCCGCGCTCGGCCCGGAGCGTCGGCCCGAGATACGACCCGTTGTAGCCCCACGTGCGGGTCGCGCCGTGCCCCAGGTCACTCTCGCCGGCCTGCGCGCGCAGCTCGAAGACCCGCCGGCCGTCTTTGTCCACAGTAGACTGGGCGAGGGGCGGAATCCGCAGCGCCCGCTCGAACTCGACCTTACCGGTCGTGTCGATCCCGGCCCGGGTGAAGGACCAGGTGATCGCGGCGACCCCGCCTCCGCAGAGCAGAAGCAGCAGGCCGAGGCCGCCCAGGAGCCACTTACGCACGGTCGTTCCCTTCTTCGTTCGTTCATAGGTAGCGCAGCTACATGTAGTCTCTCTTGTCCTCGATGCCGCTCGCCAGACCCGAACCGACAACCCGGGGAAAGGTCAGGGTCAACCCCCACTCATCGAGGCGGCGGGGTCGGCATACTGATCGGGTGGTGATGGTTGGTGGTCCGATCGACGCATATGTCGCCTCGCTGCGCGGCGCCCTGCGGGGTCCCCGTGGCGCCAAGGCCGACCTGGTGCGGGAGGCGCGCGACAGCCTCTTCGACGCCGCCGAGCACTACGAGCAGGACGGCTTCGACCGGGCCGAGGCCGAGCGCCTGGCGGTGGACGAGTTCGGCGACGTGCACGAGCTCGCCCCCGACTACCAGCGTGAGCTCGCCCTGGCGCAGGCCCGCCGCACCGCGCTGCTGGTCGCCCTGGCGGTCGCGGCCCAGACCATCGTCTCCGAGATCGCGTGGCGCACGGCGGCGACAACCTGGTCCTGGCAGCCGGACCGCTTCTACACGATCCTGGCGAACACGGTGGACTACGCCAGTTACGTCGTCTTCGCCGGCGCCCTGCTGGCCGCGGCGACCTGCGGCATCGGCACCCGCTTCCTCGTGGTGGGCCGCCCCTTCGCTCACGCGACGGGCATAGCCGCCATCACGGTGGTCGGCTTCTTCCTCCTGGGCGGCGCGGTGCTGTCGCTGCTCAGCCCGGCCTGGCACACTGCCGTCCCTGGGGCGACCCCGCTCGACATGGCCTCGGCCGCGATCACCGCCGCCTTGCCGGCCTGGATGGTCTACTCCGGCTTCCGCTGCATCCGCGCCGCAGCCCTCCCCGCCCCGGCCTGACCTCGGCTCTCCACCCCGGCTCGCCTCGCTGCCAACTCCTTCCGCCCGGCCACCTGGTTGACCTTGGTCGTTTCCGTTGCCTGGACCACGGAAAGCGACCAAGGTCAACGCGCGCGGGCTGCGGCTGGGGGGTGTCGCTCAGGACAGGAACAGGGCGGAGATCTTCGGCAGGTGCTTGCGCACGGCGGAGTCGTCCTCGTCGTCCCAGTCGTCGTCGACCAGCGGGGCCACCTGGCCCGTCCGGGCGCGCAACAGCATGGGGTAGTCGTCCGTCTCGCCGTACAGTTCCTCGGCCAGGTCCTCGACCTCGCGCGGGGCCAGCTCATGAGCCGGCAGCCCGCCCGCGGCCACCGCCCGGATCACCGGGTCGTCCGCGAGGCTGTCGGGGTCGGCGACCGCCCGCTCGTAGACGTCACGGCCGCGGGCGATCAGGCCGTCGACAAAAGCGTCGGCGAACCGGGCCACGACCCGGCCCGTCGCCCACATGGCGGACGAGTTGGCGCGGGCCTGCAGCTCCGTGCGGCGGGCGTCGAAGTCCAGCAGTTCGCTCTTGTCCAGGGTGGCCAGGCGCATGCGCAGGGCGGCGGTGAACCGCTCCGCGAAGCCCGGCGTGACCCGGTCGCCCGCGGCGGACCGGGCACCGTCGATGATCGACCAGAAAGTTTCGCTGTCCACGGCACCGAAGTCTGCCACCCCGGCGCACCCCGCGGGCAGGTCTGCCGTGCCGACCTGCCCGCGCGACATCTCCGGTCAGGCCGGCACACGGTCCAGGAAGCCGAACATCTGGTTGATGCGGCCGTCCGGGGCCAGCGTCACCACGTCGAAGCCGGCCGGTCGGGGTGATGCTCAGGGAGTGGCGGGAGCGGCGACCGGCGACGGCGGAGGCGCTGAGGGGCCTCTGAAAGCGCTCTGACGGGGTGGCACGTTTCTGGGATTCGGGGGTCTGCGGCGGACCGTACCTTCATATCCATCGCAAGGCCACACCAACAACTTCCCAGAAGGAGCGCACCATGAGCGACATCGAGACCTACGAAGGCGGCAACGAGGTCGAGTACGCGGACTACTCGGCCGGCCAGGAGCACGGCCAGCTCGACCAGCTGCACCAGGCCTCGGGCAGCGAGTACAGCCGCAACGAGGACTTCAACGTCTACGAGCAGGACCACGCCGCCGCCGAGAACACCAGCTTCCAGCAGGGCCACAGCGTCCAGTGGACCGACGGCAACGGCGCCAGCTACTCGGAGACGGACTACACCAACTACAACCACTCGGCCGCCGAGACCGACCACATCTTCGCGGCCTCGGGCTCGCAGTCGGTGGAGGCGTCGGAGTGGAGCGAGTTCGACGCGCTGCGCGAGCGCTTCGACACCGCGTTCGTCGACGCCACGGAGTTCCGCGGCGGCGCGGGCGAGCTGACGGCCAAGTAAGAACGGCGCGCAGCTCATGGTGTGGCTTCAGGCCCGGCCGGCGGCTCAGCCCCGTCGGCCGGAGTCCCCACACAGCAGCAGACGCACTCGGTTGTTCGACTTCGTTCGGGCGTCCGGGACTGTCCGGACATTCCCGGCCGCCCGAACGAAGTCGGCCATCCGGGTGCGTTTTCCTGTTGTCCGGCTTCCGACCGGTCCTTGATCACCCCTGCTCGGCGGCCACACAATCCCGCCATGGGCATCGGACTCGGCGACCTCCTGGCGATCCGGCGGCACCGCCGCCAGCAGCGCCGGGCGCACCAGCATCACCAGCGCAAGCGCAAGCGCAAGCGTGACTCGTGCGACTGCGGTGACTTCGACTTCTGCGACTGCAACCCGTTCATGCTGGGCTCGATCCTCGGCATGATGGCGCTGGCGGCGCCGACCCGCCCGCCGCGGAGGTCGGCGAGCGGGCCGGGCCGAGCCGGGATGGCGGCGATCCGGGGATACCAGCGATGGCTGTCCCCTCATCTGCCGACCCGCTGCCGGCAGATCCCGTCGTGCAGCAGCTACGGCCACCAGGCCGTCCAGCGGTACGGCCTGGTGGAGGGCTCCCGCCTGACCGCGGCCCGCATCAAGCGCTGCAACCCGTCGACACCGCGGGGCACGCACGACCCCGTGCCCTAGAAGGTGATCATCGCGAAGGGGTGGTCCCCGCGTGGCGGCGGTGGTAGGTGCGGACCAGATCCTCCACCTCCGCCCGCGTCCGCAGGAACTCCGTGGTCCGCTTCACCGTCAGGTCGCGGTCGGCCGGCAGGTCGACGAGCACGTCGGCCGCCACCCGCCCGGGGTCGCTGGACAGCACGATGACCCGCTGGCCCAGGAACACCGCCTCCTCGACGTCGTGGGTCACCATGAGCACCGTCGTGCCGGTGTCCCGCCAGACGTCACGCAGGAAGACCTGCATGTCCTCCTTGGTCTGCACGTCCAGGGCGCCGAAGGGCTCGTCCAGCAGGAGCACCTCGGGCTCGCACGCCAGCGCCCGCGCGATCGCCACCCGCTGGCGCTGGCCGCCGGACAGCTGCTTCGGCAGCGCATGACGGAACAGCTCGAGCCCGGTTTCCGCGAGGTACCAGTCGACGCGCGCCTTCCGCTCGGCCCGGGACAGGCCCAGCAGTTCCAGCCCGAAGGCGATGTTGCGCTCGACGGTCCGCCACGGATACACGGCACCGGACTGGCAGACCAGGCCGCGCTCCGGGCCGGGACCGGTGACCGGCGCACCGGCCAGCGTCACCGTGCCGGTGGTCGGCGGCACCAGGCCGGCGACGATGGACAGCAGCGTCGACTTGCCCGAGCCGCTGGCGCCCACAACGCAGAGGAACTGGCCGGCGTCGGCGGTGAGCGAGACACCCTCCAGCGCCACCTTCGGCCCGAACGTCCGGCCGACGTCCGTCAGGGTCAGCTTCACACCCACCGTCCGATCCGGTTCCGGGCCAGCCGCAGCAGCACGTCGGTGAGGACCCCGACGACCGCGATGACCACGAGGACGGCGAAGATCCGGTCGGTCTGCGTGAACCGCTGGGCGAGCAGGATCCGTTTGCCGAGACCGGTGTCGCTGTTCACCAGCTCGGCGACGACAACGAGGTTCCACGCGGCGGCGAAGTTCACGCGCACCGCGTCGATCATGCCGGGCAGCGAGTGGGGCACGATGACCTTCCACAGCACCTCCCAGCGCCGCGCACCCAGTGTGTACGACACGTCGAGGAAGTCGCGCGGCACCAGACGTACGACATCCGCGATCATCAGCATGTTGAAGAACACGGTGCCCAGGAAGATCAGCGCGATCTTCGGCTGCTCCTCGATGCCCAGCCAGATCAGCAGCAGCGGGGTGAACGCGGCCGCGGGCAGATACCGCAGCAGCCCGCTCAGCGGCTCCAGCACCGCGTTGGCGGCGGTGAAGCTGCCCATCGTGACGCCCAGCGGCACCGACACCAGGATCGCGAGGCCGAAGCCGTAGACGATGCGCTGCACGGTCGCCCAGGTGTCGGTCCACAGCTGCCCGCTCCGCGCCATGTCGAGCCCGGCCTGCCAGACCGTGTCAGGGGCCGGCAGGAACCGCGCGGGCACCGCGTCGGTCGCGCCGAGCACCAGCCAGGCGGCCAACGGCAGCAGCACCGACAGCACGGCGAGCACGGTCCGCGTGCGGCCGGGCAGCGGCGCCCGGATGGCGAACGCCGCCCGCGGCGGCCGGACCGGTCGCCGGCGGGGCAACGGCCGCCAGGACGCCCGGGTGGACGGCTTGGCGGCGGTCACAGTCACCGCACGGCCTTCACGAACTTGGGCTCGAAGAGCCCGTCCAGCGGGGGCTTGGTGTCGACCAGCTTCGTGCTCACCAGGAACTCGGCGATCTTGTTCGCCTGGAAGTCGAGGTGCTTCGCGTCGGAGCCGGGCTCGAATGCCTCCAGGTTCTGCTCCATGGTGAAGATGGTCGTGCCGGCGTCGTACGTCTTGTAGTCCTCGTCGGACACGCCGCCTTTCTTCGCCATGATGCTCACCGCCTCCGCCGGGTTGGCCTTGATCCAGGCCACCGTGTCGAACCAGGTCTGAACGACCGCCTGCACCTGGTCGGGGTGGTCCTTGACGAACTGCGCCTGGAACGACAGCGTGTCGGGGATCGCGCCCGGGAAGTCCTTGGAGGTGGCGATCGCCGTGCTGCCGGAGCGGCCGAGCGCGGTGGTGGTGAACGGCGCGAACGCCCCGACCGCGTCGACCTGCCCGGCCACGAACGCGGCCGCCGCGGCGTCGGTCAGCAGCGGGGTGAAGCTGACGTCCTTCTCGGACAGCCCGGCCTTCTCCAGTGCCAGCAGCAACAGGTAGTGATCGACGGTGCCCTGCTCGGCGGCGACCTTCTTGCCCTTGAGGTCGGCCACGGTGGTGATGCCGGGCGCGGCGATGATCTGGTCGTTGCCGGTGGAGTTGTCGTTGACCAGCACGATGGTCTGCTTGGAACCGCCGGAGACGGACGACAGGGTGTCGTTGAGCGTCTGGCTGTTGCAGGTCAGGTTGCCGGTCCCAAGGGCGTTGAGGCTGTCGGTGTAGCTGTCGAAGTACTTCAGCTCCACGGTGACGTTGTTTTTGGCGAACAGGCCCTTCTCCTGGGCGACCTGCCAGGGGAACCAGCCCGGCCAGGCGCTGAAGCCGAGGGTGACCGTGCCACCCGAGGCCGCGCCGCCCGGGTCCTCGGCGCCGCAGGCGGCGAGGAATGCGGCGCCTGCGGCGCCGATCAGGAGCGAACGTCGCTTCATGAAGTCCTCCGGGGAAGGTGCCCGGCACGGACCAGGCAGCCGAGGGTGTCGCAGATGACGCGGGTCGCGATGAGCGAGGTGATCTCCGCGTTGTCGTACGGCGGCGAGCACTCCACGACCTCGATGCCGGCCAGGGGCTTCTCCGCGATCAGCTGGATGAACTTCAGGACCTCGCGAGGCAGGAAGCCGCCGGGCTCGGGCCAGCCGGTGCCCGGCACGAACGCCGCGTCGAGGCAGTCGACGTCGAACGACAGCCACACCGCGTCGGCGCCGTCCCACGCGACCTCCAGGGCGCGCTCGGCGGCGGCCTCGATGCCCATCTCCACGCAGTCGGTGACGGTCATGATGGTCGTACCGCGCTCGCGTCCGACCTTCACGCCGGGGCGGGGCGCCTGCCAGCCGCCGATGCCGATCTGCACGAGGTTCTTCGGCGGCACGTTGGGGATGTCCGTGGCGTGGAACCACGGTGTGGTGTGCATCCGCTCGTCGAGGTCGGTCTCCTGGGTGTCGACGTGGCGGTCGAAGTGGATGATGCCGAGGTTGCCCTGGAGGTGCTGGGCGACACCGCGCACCGTGGGGTAGCCGATCGAGTGGTCGCCGCCGAGCACCACCGGGAACGCACCGGACTCGTAGACGTGGGCGACGGCCTTGGAGATCTGGTCGAAGGTCTTCTCGATGTTCGCCGGGATGGTGAACACGTCGCCCAGGTCCGCGATGGTGATGGACTCCCGCAGGTCGACGCCGAGCTCGAAGCTGTAGGGGCCGTAGAGGGCCGAGATCTTCCGGATGCCCTGCGGTCCGAACCGGGTGCCGGAGCGGTACGTCGTGCCGCCGTCGAACGGCGCGCCCAGTACCGCCACGTCATATTCGCCGCATCGGCGCACGTCTTCGAGGTAGGGCGCCTTCAGGAAGGTGTTGATCCCGGCGAAGTGCGGCAGCTCGCCGCGGGAGAAGGTCGGAATCCGCTTGTCGACGATGGAGTCCGCGCCGGGCAGGCCGAGTTCGAGGCCGCGGGCGACCTCTTCCTCCCACTTCGTGGTGGGCAGTTCGGCCTCGCGCTCGACGGCGTAGCGGGCCTCCGGTCCGTAGTGGTTGTGGAACAAACCCACAGACAGTCCCCTCGGGTTGGCTGTCCGGCCACAGAGCAGCCGGACGCGTCGGCTGTCTCCCGGGCTTTTGTCCCGCCGTGGAACGCCCCCTTCCGCAGGGCGCCTGCGCCTCTCGGACCAGCCGCCCGTCGCCGGACGCGGAACCCTAGGCGCGCCTCACCATCGGGTGAGTCGATGCGAGTAGACGCCCCGGCGGTTACTGCCGCTTTGCTCGACTATTGCGGCGGTGTAACCAGCCGGTCGGTGATCGCGCGGGTCTCGGCGAGTTCGCGGCCGAGTGCCGTGACCAGCGTGCCGCCGGCGGCCAGCGGCATGATCTCGGGGATCTTGAGATCGATCTCCTTCGTGGTGACCAGCGTGGCGAAGACGCGGGCGCCGCCGAGCACGGCGGGACTGTCGTCCAGCACGAGGTCGCTGCGATGGAACGGCCGCCCACCGCGACGGACGGTCGTGGACAGCTCGACCTCGCCCGAGGGCTCGCCGTGGCGGCCGCGGACCAGCTCCTCCCTCCAGACAAGGGTGGCGCCGGGCTCGAGGTCCACAGTGGACTCGGCGCGGTGCCGGCAGCGGGCGGCCGCGACCAGCGGCTCGGGCAGCCAGACGAGCGTGCCGCCCGCGGCGACCGAGGCATGGACCGCCAGCCGCGACCAGGCACCGTCGCGGCCGGGCAGCGCGATGCTCGCCGCCACCGTGCGGACGTGGAGGACCGCGCCGGCGCCGACCTCGATCTCGATGCGCAGCTCGTCGCCGCCGAGCGGGCCGGCCGCGCCGCCGACGAAGTGCACCTCGTTCGGCCCCGTACGGCGCGGCAGCAGCGGTGCCTCGCCCTTGAGCACCACCAGCGCCGTACGGTCGCCGTCGGCCGCGGCGACCACCCGCGCCGCGGCCCTCACTTGACCAGGCTTCGGATCCAGTCCCGCACGGGTGCGGCGGTCCGGTCCTCCACCAGCGACAGGAACACGGTCGGCAGGTCACCGCGCCGGGCCTTCGCGTCGCGCTCCATGACCCCGAGGTCCGCGCCCACCAGCGGGGCGAGGTCGGTCTTGTTGATGACCAGCAGGTCGGCGCTCGTCACGCCGGGGCCGCCCTTGCGGGGCACCTTGTCGCCGCCCGCCACGTCGACGACGAAGATCTGCTGGTCGATCAGGCCCTTGCTGAACGTCGCGGTGAGGTTGTCCCCGCCGCTCTCCACGAGGATCACGTCGAGCGGGCCGAGGCTCTCCTCCAGTTCCTCGATGGCGTCGAGGTTGGCGGAGATGTCGTCGCGGATCGCGGTGTGCGGGCAGCAACCGGTCTCGACGGCGCGGATCCGCTCGGGCGGGAGAACCCCGTTGCGCAGCAGGAAGTCGGCGTCCTCGGTGGTGTAGATGTCGTTGGTGACGACCGCGACCCGCAGGTCGGTCGAGAGGCTGCGGCACAGCGCCGCGACGAGCGCGGTCTTGCCCGAGCCGACCGGCCCGCCGATCCCGATCCGCACCGCGCGCTCGGACTTCGGCAGCGCGGCGTGCGGATCCTCGTGCGGATGCGGATGCGTGTGTTCGTGTTCAGCTGGCAAAGAGCCTTACCTCCCATGTGGCGTGGTCCTCGGCGGACACGTCCAGCAGCGGCGACGATGCCGCCGGCAGGTCCGCCGCGGGTCCACGCGTGAACGCTGCGGCCTCGCGGGCCGTCTCGTCGCATTCGTCCCCGAGCGCGGCGAGCATCCCGTGGACCTGGTACGGGTCCAGCCCGAGGAGCCGCACAGCCGCGCTCGCCGGGCCCGAGATCGAGTTGTACATGCTGATCAGCGCGGCCTCGCCCGGGACGAGCCCGGCGGCGTCGGCCACGATGCCGAGCGCCACCGGCTGAGAGACCTTCGCCCGCGCCGCTCGGGCTACGTGCTCACCCGGCCAGACCACCTGTGCGGCCCGGATCAGCGACCGGCCCTGCCGCCGGGTGGCGAGCCGCAGCGCCGGCGACGGGGTGCGCGCGTCGAGCTCCTCCTCCAATTCGTCCATCGTGGACGGTCGTGCGCAGGCGGCGGCCGCGAACGCGCCCGCGACGAGGCCCGCGGTGCGCAGCCGCCCGGTGAGAAACGCCCGCAGATCGGCGAGGTCGCGCACCCGCCCGTGGTGGACGGCCGCCTCGAGCCCGCCCGAGTGCGCGTGCCCGCCCGACGGGAACCGGCCGTCGGCCAGGATCAGCAGCTGGGTGAATGCGCGCACGGTCGGGTTCAGAACAGGAAGTACCGCTGGGCCATCGGCAACTCGGTGACCGGATCCGGCTCGACCACCTCGCCGTCGATCCGCACCGTGAACGTGTCCGGCTCGACCTCGATCCTGGGCAGCGCGTCGTTGTGGGGCAGGTCGGCCTTGCCCCGGCCGCGGGTGTCGGCGACCGCGGCGAGCCTCCGGCGGACCGGCAGCCGGTCGGCGAGCCCGTCGTCGATCGCGGCCTGCGCGACGAACGCCAGACTGGTCGCCGGGGCCACGGCACCGTAGGCGCCGAACATCGGGCGGGACAGGATCGGCTGCGGGGTCGGGATCGAGGCGTTCGCGTCGCCCATGGCGCCCCAGGCGATCGCGCCGCCCTTCACGACGACGTGCGGCCGGACACCGAAGAACGCCGGGTCCCACAGCACGAGGTCGGCGAGCTTGCCGACCGCCACCGAACCGACCTCGTGGTCGATGCCGCTCGCGACGGCGGGGCAGATCGTGTACTTGGCGACGTACCGCTTGGCGCGCTCGTTGTCGGCCCGCCCGTCACCCGGCAGGGAACCCCGCCGCCGCTTCATCACGTGCGCGGTCTGCCAGGTGCGCAGGACAACCTCGCCGACCCGGCCCATCGCCTGCGAGTCGGAGCCGATGATCGAGATGGCGCCCAGGTCGTGCAGCAGATCCTCGGCGGCCATCGTCGACGGCCGGATCCGGCTCTCCGCGAACGCGAGGTCCTCGGGCACGCTCGGATTCAGATGGTGGCAGACGATGAGCATGTCGAGGTGCTCGCTGAGGGTGTTGCGGGTGTACGGCCGGGTCGGGTTCGTCGACGACGGCAGCACGTTCGGGTGCGAGGCGACCGTGATGATGTCGGGCGCGTGCCCGCCGCCGGCACCCTCGGTGTGGTACGCGTGGATCGACCGCCCGGCGATCGCCCGCAGGGTCTCCTCGACGAAACCGGCCTCGTTGAGCGTGTCGGTGTGGATGTTCACCTGCACGCCGGACTCGTCGGCGACCCGCAGGCAGGCGTCGATCGCCGCGGGCGTGGTGCCCCAGTCCTCGTGCAGCTTGAAGCCGCCGGCCCCGCCGCGCAACTGCTCCCACATCGCCTCGGCCGAGACCGTGTTGCCCTTGCCGAGCAGCAGCACGTTGACCGGCCACGGATCCAGCGCCTCGAACATCCGGGCCAGGTGCCACGCGCCCGGGGTGACGGTCGTCGCCTTGCTGCCCTCGGCCGGCCCGGTGCCGCCGCCGACGATCGTGGTGATCCCGCTGGCGAGCGCCTCTTCGAGGATCAGCGGTGCGATGAGGTGTACGTGACAGTCGATCGCACCGGCGGTGAGGATCCGGCCGTTCCCGGCGATGATCTCCGTGGACGGCCCGATCACAAGCGCCGGGTCGACGCCGTCCATGGTGTCGGGGTTACCGGCACGGCCGATCCCGACGATCCGTCCGTCGCGGATGCCGACGTCGGCTTTCACGATGCCCCAATGGTCGAGGACGATCGCGCCGGTGATGACCGTGTCGGGGGTGCCCTCGGCGCGGGTCGCCCGCGACTGGCCCATCGACTCGCGGATCACCTTGCCGCCGCCGAAGACGGCCTCGTCGCCGCCGACGCAGTGGTCCTGCTCGATCTCGATGAACAGGTCGGTGTCGGCCAGCCGCACCCGGTCGCCGGTCGTCGGGCCGAAGAGCGTCGCATACCTCCGCCGGTCGAGCTCCGTCACAGGGGTCCTCCAGCCTTGCCGCGCAGGCCCGGCACGATCCGGTTGCCGCCGAGCGGGACGAGCACCACCTCGCGGGCGACTCCCGGCTCGAACCGCACCGAGGTGCCCGCCGGCACGGCCAGCCGGTGCCCCCAAGCGGCCGCACGGTCGAACTCGAGGGCGTCGTTGGCCTCGGCGAAGTGGTAGTGGGAGCCGACCTGCACCGGGCGGTCCCCCGTGTTGTCGACCGCCAGCCGCAGCTCCGGCCGCCCTTCGTTGATGACCACCGGCCCGTCGCCCGGGACGATCTCGCCGGGGATCACGGGATCGGGTGGTGGACGGTCACCAGCTTGGTGCCGTCCGGGAAGGTGGCTTCGACCTGTACCTCCACCAGCATCTCGGGCACGCCCTCCTGCACGTCGTCGCGGCCGAGCACATGCCGGCCGGCCTCCATCAGGTCGACCACGGTCCGTCCGTCGCGCGCACCTTCGAGCAGAAACGCGGTGATGATGGCGACGGCCTCGGGATAGTTGAGTTTGAGCCCGCGATCCTTGCGGCGCTGGGCCACGTCGGCGGCGACGTGGATCAACAGGCGCTCCTGCTCATGGCGGGTCAGGAACAAACGATGGACCTCCCGTCCGGGCGGTGGTGGCCGGATGTTTCCATCCCGATGTTTCGGCACGATTACACCGTGTCGCGGAACGGCGATTGCTCCCGGCCCGCTCCGCTCCCGGCCAACTGCGCGCCGCCAGGTGGTAGGAAAACTGGGGCTATGGGCCAAGTTTTCCTACCACCTGAGCGCGATGCGCCCCGGGCGGGCCGCCTGGGGCGTCGCGCGCCACTCTCCCGTGTGACTCCGGCCGTGCCGTCCCGCCCGGCCCGCTGACCGCCGCCCCGTTGATCTTGCATTTGTGCTGTCCGTTTGACCTGCATATTTCAGTACAATGCGGAATCATCGCAGCAAGATCAGCGCTTGGTTTGCCGGGCTTGCATTCGGAAAGGGGCATAACCAGGGCGTGTTAGGCTCCAGCCCTGGACTGGCCCGGGTGGGCGTAGCTCATGGTCAGGGCCCCACTACGTAGAGAGTTGCACATGAGCAATCACCGGTCCGTGGTCATCAACGGCGACCTGGGCAGCGGCAAGAGCACGGTCTCGGTCGAGCTGGCCAGCCGACTCAATCTGCGCCGGATCAGCGTCGGCGACATGTACCGGGAGATGGCCCAGCGGCGGGGCATGACCACCCTGCAGCTCAACCTGCACGCCGAGCTCGACGACGCCATCGACAGCGCGGTCGACCAGTTGCAGAGTGACATCGCGAAGTCCGGCGAGCAGCTCATCGTCGACAGCCGCCTGGCGTGGTTCTTCTTCCACGAGGCGTTCAAGGTGCACCTCATCACCGAGCCGAACGAGGCGGCCCGCCGGGTGCTGGCCCGCCCGCACAGCGAGGTGGAAAACTACTCGTCGCTCGAAGAGGCGAAGACCAACCTCCGCAGCCGCAGCGAGAGCGAGCGGATGCGCTTCCTGACGCGGTACGGCGCGGACAAGTACCGTCTGCGCAACTACGACCTGGTGTGCGACAGCACCCGGGCGCGGCCCGGCGAGATCGTCGACCTGGTGCAGGCGGCGTTCGAGGGCCGGCTCGGCGCCGACATCCTGCGCGAGAAGCCGCCGCTGCTCCTGCTCGACCCCATGCGGGTGTACCCGACCCGCGAGATCGAGTTCCCTGCGCCGACGGGCGAGGTGGACACGCCCGAGACGATGGAGCCGCTGACCATCGGGCACTCCGGCCCCGACTATTTCGTCATCGACGGTCACCGCCGGCTCAGTGCCGCGGTGCAGAGCGGTCTCCATCTCGTGCCGGCAAGCCTGCTCGCCGAGGGTGAGGAGCCCGTCACCGGCCGCCTGAGCGCGAACGACTACTTCCGGGCCCACGTGACCGGCCCGGTCGTCGAGGCATGGGAGCGCCTGCACAGGATCGAGCTGCCCGTCCCGGCGCACAACCCACCCGGGGTCCACGTCGGACACTGATTGAGTAGGTGTACTCAGGCGAGCCGCGCACGGGTCGCCGAGACTCTGTTCATGACCGCTCCAGTCCCGCCGAAGACCACATCGGCATTCTTCATGCAGTCCGCCGTCTCGTTCGGCGTGGCGCTCGTCGGCCTCGGCGTCGGCATCGCGTATCTGCCGGTGAACGCATGGATGCGTGCTTTTCTCGGCATCGGCCTGCTCTACACCGTTACGTCGGCCTTCACCCTCGCCAAATGCATCCGTGACCACCAGGAAACCGTGTCGGTGGTGCACCGCGTCGACCAGGCAAGGCTCGACAAGATCCTTACGGAACACGACCCGTTTCGCGGATAATCGACAAACTTCGCTACCGCCGCGACCCGTTTCACGGCCTGGCAGAATTCGCATTTCGCACCCTGCGGGCCCACATTTCCGCAGCGCTCAGGACCCGCGGTGTCGCGCGATCACCGGCCGGTTCTTCAACCGCCACGCAGGCCACATCGGCGATCTTCAACGCCGCCGTACGGCCTTCACGTATTCGGCCTTGCGGCGTACCTGCGAGAACTGTTCCAGCGAGCCGCGCAACGATCCTCACGACCGAATCCGTCGCACCACATGGCCAATGCGCCGCCCACTGACGCTCCACCGGCATGTCCGGCCGGGTGGCGATGCGGCGGATTCCGATGGCGGGACGGCCGGAGACGCATCCCGGCAGTCACTCCGGCCGGTCCTTCACCACCGCGATCCGTTGCACCACAGCATGATTGGACACGGCCCGGCACCGGAATCCATTGCGCCACCGCACCGCCGGCCCACGCCGCTCCGGGTTCCGTTGCGCAAGCGCGCGGTTAGCCCACGCCACCCGGGATCCGCTGCGCAAGCACGCAGCTGGACGCCACACCACCCCGGGATCCGCTGCACGAGCGCGCGGCTAGCCCACGCCACCCGGGATCCATGGCGCAAGCGCGCGGCTGGACGCCACGCCACCCCGGGATCCGTTGCACAAGCGCGCGGCCGGATGCCACGCCGGCCAGCCCCGCCAGGTCTCCACGATCCGCTGCACCACGGGCCCTGAACCGGTGCTGCCGCACCACCGCGCGAGCCGTCCTACCACCACATCCAAACGGTGCGCATCCGGGTCGCCGACGCTCATCGCCGTGCGCCACTTCCGCCCTTCCGCGCAATCCTCGCCCCGCCACCTTGTCCGATTTATATGGACATAGCAAGAAACCACAAGGCCAACCGCCAGCAACGGATCGATGGCGAACTAGATCACACCCTTCACCACTAGGCCAAACGGCTACGTGGCTGTATGGTTCACGGCATCGCGGAGACGGCGAAGATCGTCATTCCGCACCATACCCCTAGGCGTGACCTGAGCCACTCCGAGCCGACGCCGATTTGCCCGATCCGGGGTTTACGTGGGGTTTCTTAGTCGTACTGTCTCTTAGCTGCAACTTAAGAATGCTAAAGGTAGCGGTTCATCTGGCCCTCAGGGTTTCACTCCCCCGCCGAGCCGTGGCATGCTTTCGACCGGAATGGTTACGGCAAGGTCTCGGGCGGCAGAAATGCCGATCATGACGCAGTCCATTTCGGTCTTTTCCGGAATGGACAGTCGCGTTTCCCGCAGACATAGGAAGTTGAAGTTAGGAGTGGAACCCCAACCGACTTTCACGCCGAAAAGCTCCGACAGGCCAATGGCCGTCGACTGACGGATGTCGACTGACCGGGAGGATTCCCACAGCATGAACCCGCACAACAGCTCAAACGATCTCGCCGGCGGACTCCCCAACCCCACCGCCGACGACTCCCCGCTCCACTCCACCCAGGTTTCTTCGCACTCCACCGTCGGACGCAGCGCGCTGCGCCGGACGAGCGTCGGCATCGTGGCGGCGGCACTGCTCGCCACCGGCGGCCTGACCGCGTGCAAGAACCTCCCCGACACCGGCGCGCTGCCCGGCGCCTCCGAGAGCACGGGCGCAGATCCGTCCGCCTCCGCCGGTCTGGGTGGCCCTTCGGTTGCCCCGGTCACCTCGGCCTCACCCTCCGGCTCACCCTCCGGCTCGGCATCCCCCTCGCCGACGAAGAGCACCACGCCGACGAAGCCGGCCGGCGGCGGCAACCCCACGTACACCGTGGCCGGCTTCCCGGCCGCGCACAACACCGGCTACCCGCAGGGCCTGCCCGGCGACACGCGCAAGAAGGTCACCCTCACGCCGTACACGGGCCCGATGACGATCACGGTCAACGGCACCGTCATCGACGGCAAGGACATCAACGGCCACTTGGAGATCAAGGCGAAGAACGTGACGATCCGCAACAGCCGGATCCGCGTCGCCAACGTCCAGGCCGTCACGGCCACGGCCGACGACGCCAACCTCCGCATCGAGGACACGGAGATCGACGGCCAGGGCAAGGACGCGTCGGCCGGTGGTATCGCCCTCATCGGGCGGACCGGTTTCACCCTTCTGCGGGTCAACGCCCACGGCTCCGGTGACATCCTCCGCATCGACGGCCGCGGCACGGTCCAGGACTCCTGGCTCCACGACCCCAAGGGGACCGGCTCGTCCCAGCACAACGACGTGATCCAGTCGACCAACGCGAAGTACATCCGCATTCTGCACAACCGGCTGGAGAACCAGCACACCCAGACGTCCTGCATCCTGCTCAAGGCCGACCTCGGCCCGATCAGCGACGTGGTCGTCGACAGCAACCTGATGAACGGCGGCGGATACTCCTTCTACTGGTACGACGCCAACTACAAGATCACCAACGGCAAGGTCACGAACAACAAGTTCATGCGGGCCTCCGGTGGTGGCTTCTGGCCCAAGGGCGGCTACTACGGCCCCCAGGCCATGCAGGCGTCGACGCTGCCCGAGTGGAGCAACAACACCTGGAACGACAACGGTCAGCAGATCAACAGGTAAGCCAGACGGGACCATCAGTCAGGGGCGCGACCCGGGCTTCCGGGCCGCGCCCCTGACTGTTTCCAAGGTCCGACAAACGAAGGAGAACTAAGCGGTGGCCTGGAGGCCGTTGACGCCGACCACCACGGACTCGGCGGCCGCGACGGCCTCGGCGGCCACCATCACCTCGATCGCGGCCAGCGGCTCAGCAGCCGCCAGGGTCTCCACCGCGCTGCGGCGGCGGAGTTGGGCCGGAGCGACAGCGACCGCGCGGCGGCGCAGCTTGCCGATCAGGCCGAGCAGCGGAGCACCGGCCATGAACAGCAGGGCGGCGGCGACGACCAGGGCCAGCGGGAGCCACGACGAGTCGGCGATCGCCTCGCCGCCGAAGTGGCCGAGCAGCGCACCGTAGGAGGCCCAGAGCGTCGCCGCGACCACGTCGTACGTCGCGAAACGGCGGGTCGACACACCGCTGCGGCCCGCGTACACAGCGGTGATCATGCGACCGGCGGGCACGAACCGGCAGAACAGCACGGCAAGGAAGACGTGCTTGCGCATCGCCTCGGTCAGGCGGAGCGTGATCGCCCGGGGCTTGCGCCGGGCGAGCCGCGTGGAGTCGCGGTGGGCCAGGCGCCGGCCGACCAGGAAGGCGAGCAGGTCGCCGGCGACGACACCGACGGCGCCGGCTGCGACGAGGAGCACGAGCTCGACATGGCCGGTCGCGGAGAGAATGCCTCCACCGATCATGAGCGCCTGGGCAGGCACGACCGGGATGAACGCGTCAAGGGTGAGGAGCACCAGGACCACTGCGTAGAGCACGCCCGGCGCAGCCACCAGGCCCAATATCGCGTCTACCATCTCGAGCTCGCCATGGCCCGCCCCTAACCCCGTCGGCAGAACTATTCCCCGTTGACCATGCCAACACGGTCACCACCGACTGCATGCCCAACTGAGCATGATTGTGTCCCGTGTCTCCTTAGAAAGCGCTGAGAACACGCATACCCGCAGGTGGGACGGGCTACCCTACGGTCTCGTCGATGAAGCACCAGCGCCAGAACTCGCCGGGCTCGATCGACTGCATCACCGGGTGACGGCTGGTGAGGAAATGCTGCGTCGCGTGCCGTCGCGGCGAGGAGTCGCAGCAGGCGACGTGGCCGCAGGTGAGGCACTGCCGCAGATGGACCCAGTCATGAAACCCCATGGCCAGACACTCCGGGCAGCCGTCGACGACGGGCGGCTCGATCTTCTCGGCCACCTCGATATGCACACAGGTCACGAATGGTCCTCGCGCTCCAGTAGCGACTCTTCCAGGTCCATGTCCCGCTGCGCCTGGCGCAGCGTCTCCTCGGGAATCCTCCCGCTGTCGCGGGCCCGCCGGAAAACCTCCCGCTCCGCGTTCAGCATCTCGCGCCGAAGCCGGGCATATGCCGCTGACGGGGTTTCCCGGTCGGCGCGGCCCAGCCGCTCCCACGCGATGTTGGACCGGCTCAGGGCGACCTGCCGCAGCCGCTCGATGACACCCTCGGGCGCGTCCGCGGCCACCTCCTCCAGTCGCTGTTTGCCCGCCCGTGACGCCTCGTGCTGGACCGACGCCTCGGCGAGCGCGTCCTCCTTCTGGTCGTCCGGCGGCACCTTCAGCCATCGCGCCACCGTGGGCAGCGTGGCTCCCTGCAGTACCAACGTCGCGACGATCACCCCGAAAGCCAGGATGACGAACAGGCCGCGGGGATACTCGGCACCGTCGGCCAGGGCCTCCGGCAGCGACAGCGCGGCGGCCAGGGTCACCGCTCCACGCATGCCGGCCCAGGAGATGACGGCCGGCATGGCCAGCGGCGGCGAGGGGTCGCGGCGGCGGATGCGCGGGATGAGCCGCGCCGCGTACGTCGTCGGGAACATCCACACGATCCGCGCCACGATGACCACACCGATCACCGCGGCGAGGGCGCCGGTCGTGAACCAGAAGCTGCGCTCGACATTCGCGATGAGCGTCCGCAGTTGCAGGCCGACCAGCAGGAAGACGACCCCTTCGAGCAGGAACTTGACCATCCGCCAGAAGGCGTCCATCTGCAGCCGGGACGCCGCGGACATCAGCGTGGGCATCCGGTGACCCAGCGCGAGGCCGGTGACGACGACCGCAACAACCCCCGACGCGTGGATCGCCTCCGCCGGCAGGAACACGACCCAGGGCGTGAGCAGCGAGACCGCGTTGTCGATGAGCGGGTTGGTGACCCGTTTGTGCACGAAGATCACGACGATCCCGCCGAGGACGCCGATCGCGATACCGCCGACGACGGCGACCAGCGCCTGCTCGGTGATCGACACCGAATCCATCGCCCCGCCGACCGCCGCAGCGACGGCGACACGGAGCGTCACCAGTGCGGTAGCGTCATTGATCAGGCTCTCGCCCTCCAGGACGGTCACCACCCGCCTGGGCAGGCCGATGCGCCGGGCGACGGCCGTGGCCGCGACAGCGTCCGGCGGCGCCACCACCGCACCAAGAGCAAGACACGCCGCGAGTGGTACGCCCGGAAGCAGCGCATTCAACGTGAAACCGACCGCGGCCGTGGTGAAGAGGACCAGTCCGACGGCGAGCAGCAGGATAGGCCGCAGATTGAACTTGAACGCCGGGACCGAGGTCTCCAGCGCCGCGACGTAAAGGATCGGCGGCAGGATGCCGAGCAGCACCACCTCGGGGTCGAGCTCGATCTCCAGCAGCCCCGGAACAAACGAAATGCCGATGCCGACGATGACCAGCAGGATCGGGGAGAGCACACCGATCCTGCGGGCCACCACGGAGGTGGCGACCACGACCGCGATCAGTCCGACGACGTTTTCCAGCCCGTGCACGGGCGAAGCCTATCCAGCGGATCCATCGAGAGGGAGCGACGTGATCCCCACCACGCGTCACCGGCACGAACGCGCCCGGCGACCGTCCCGTGCGGGGTCGGTTCCACTCCTGAGAGACTTCATCCGCACGTGCAACAAGCCGTGACGTAGGGGAGGATCGTCCTCATGTGTGCCGCGCGACAAATACCTGTGCCCAATGGGTGGGTGTGAGCATGGCCGACGTGAGCACGACCGTGGACCTGCGTAACCGGCGGCTCGGGCCGTTCGCCGGGGAGCGGATCCGCGTGCTGCTCGTCGAGGACGATCCGGGCGACGCATTCCTCGTCGGTGAGCTGCTCGCCGAGGCGGACGCCCCCTTCGACGTGCAGATCGCCCAGACCATGCGGGAGGCGCGCCCCCAGCTCCGCGAGGTGCACTGTGTGCTGCTCGACCTGGGCCTGCCGGACGCGAGCGGGCTCGACGGGCTACGGCAGGTGCTGCAGGACGCGGCGGGCGCCGCGGTCTGCGTGCTCACCGGCCTGGAGGACGAGCATCTCGGCATCGCCGCGGTCGGGGAGGGCGCACAGGACTACCTGGTCAAGGGCACGGTCGACGGCGCCTCGCTGTCCCGCGCCGTGCGCTACGCGGTCGAGCGGAAGCGCGCCGACGAAAACGCCCGGCTCCTGCGCGAGTCCGAGCTGCGCCAGGCGGAGTCGGCCCGGCTGGAGCGCGGCCTGCTCCCCCAGCCGCTGATGGGCAACGTCTCGGCCGACCTCTTCTCCATCTACCGCCCCGGCCGCGACCGGGCGCTGCTCGGCGGCGACTTCTTCGACGCGGTCGCCGTGGACGGCGCGAACGGAAGTCAGCTGCACCTGCTCATCGGCGACGTCTGCGGCCACGGCGTCGACGAGGCCCCGCTCGGGGTCGCGCTGCGGGTCGCCTGGCGGGCGCTGGTGCTCGCCGGTGTGCCGGAGGACCATGTCCTCCCCTCGTTGGAGCAGGTACTGGTCAGCGAACGGCGCTCCGACGAGCTGTTCGCGACGGTCGCGGTGGTGACCGTCGACGTTACTGCCGGTACCGCCCGCATGCGCCTCGCCGGACATCCACCGCCGATCCTGCTGGCCGACGGTCGTGCCGTGCCGTGCGACGTGGAGCCCGGCCTGGTCCTCGGCGTGCTGCCCGGCATTCGCCGGCCGGCGGCCGAGGTCTCGTTCGGGCCGGCGGACTGGTCACTGCTGCTGTACACCGACGGCCTGATCGAGGGCGGTGCCGGCCCGGGCTCCGTCGCCGGCGAGCGGCTCGGCGTCGACGGGCTGTGCCGGGTGCTGGCGAGCCCCGACCGCGCCCAGCCGCGGGACCTGCCGGCCTGGCTGACGGTGCAGGTGGAGACCCACAATGGGGGTCCGGTGTCCGACGACATCGCCGTGCTGGTGCTCAGCCCGCGCACCTTCGACCCGAGGACGTCATGACTACAGCCTCCTGGTCGCTCTGGCGGCGGATCATCGCCCTCTGCTCGGTGGTCGCGAGCCTGCTCGTGATGGTCGCGGTCAGCGCGACCATCACCGCCGCCGCCAACCGGACCGACACCAACAAGGTGATGGACCGGCTGACCCCCGCGCTGGTCAATGCCGAGCGGTTGTACTCACAACTGCTGCGCCAGCAGACCAGCACACGCACGTTCCTGCTCACCGGGCGGGACTCGGACCTCGATGCGTACCGTGACGCGCAGCTCCAGGAGCAGCAGATCCTCGCCGACACCGTGCGGCTCGTGGCCGAAGAACCGGCGCTCGTGGCCGCGGTGCGCGATGTCGGCGTCGCCACGGCGAGGTACCGCAGCGAGGTCACGGAACCGCTGATCGCGCAGACCCGTGCCACCGGGCCGGACCCGGAGCGTGCCGCACCGACCGACCAGGCCCGGTCGGTGTACATCGCTGCCTCCAACCGGATCAACGCGCTGAACCAGGCGCTCGGCAGCCGCCGCGACGACGTCGCCGGACGGGTGCGTGGCACCAGCGCGGTGCTGATCCTGCTGCTGGTCTTCGCCGCCGTCGTGGTCGTCGTGGCCGGCGTCGCGCTCGCGCTGCTGCTGCGCCGGCTGGTGACCCGGCCGGTGACGAACCTGGCGAGCGAGGTGCGGCGAGTGGCGGCCGGCGACTACGACTACGAGATCCGCAGCAGTGGCCCGCCCGAGCTGTCGGCGCTCGCCGAGGACGTCGACACGATGCGCCGCCGGATCAACGCCGAGCTCACCGACGTCCTGGAGGCCCGCCGGCTGGTCGAGGAGGCCAACCGGATGCTCGAGCAGCAGGCCGCCGAGCTGACCCGGTCCAACCGCGACCTTGAGCAGTTCGCCTATGTCGCCAGCCACGATCTGCAGGAACCGCTCCGGAAGGTGGCGAGTTTCTGCCAGCTGCTCCAGCGGCGGTACTCGGGGCAGCTCGACGAGCGGGCCGACCAGTACATCGGGTTCGCCGTCGACGGCGCCCAGCGTATGCAGCGGCTGATCAACGACCTGCTGGCGTTCTCCCGGATCGGCCGGCTGACGAACGGGTTCACCGACGTCGACCTCAACAAGGTGGTCGTCGACGCCGCGGCGCAGTTCGACGCGCAGCGCGAGGCGACCGGCGCCGAGATCGTGTTCGCCGAGCTGCCGGTGGTCCACGGCGAGGAGCCGCTGCTCGGGGCGCTGTTCAGCAACCTCATCGGCAACGCGCTCAAGTTCCGCCACCCGGACCGGGCCCCGCGGGTTGTGGTCGACTGTCAGCGCGTCGACGGCGAATACGAGATCAGCGTCGAGGACAACGGCATCGGCATCGAGCCCGAGTTCACCGACAAGGTGTTCGTGATCTTCCAGCGGCTGCACGCCAAGGAGACGTACCCCGGCACCGGCATCGGCCTCGCGATCGCCAAGAAAATCGTCGAGTACCACGGGGGACGGATCTGGATCGACCCTTCGCACCGCGAAGGTACGCTGTTCCGGTTCACGCTCCCGGTGCCTGATCAAACCGCCGAGGCTGCCGCGAGCCCGTCCCCGATCGAGGAGTCCGTCTCATGACCGCGCCCATGGAAGCATCCCTGCCGATCGAGGTGCTCCTGGTGGAGGACGACCCGGGCGACGTGCTCATGACCCAGGAGGCGTTCGAGGAGCACAAGGTCCGCAACAAGCTCAACGTGGTGCCGGACGGCGAGGAGGCCCTGGCCTACCTACGCCGGGAGGGCAAGCACACCAACGCGACCCGCCCCGACCTGATCCTGCTGGACCTCAACCTGCCGCGTGTGGACGGCCGCGAGGTGCTCCAGGTCATCAAGGAGGACCAGGACCTGCGCCGCATCCCGGTTGTCGTGCTGACCACCTCCCAGGCCGACGAGGACATCCTGCGCAGCTACTCGCTCCACGCCAACGCGTATGTGACCAAGCCGGTGGATTTCGACAGTTTCATCGCCGTGGTGCGCCAGATCGACGAGTTCTTCGTCAGCGTCGTGAAGCTCCCCCCGCGCGGCTGAGCGCCGTTCAGGGCCTTCAGCCGCACAGAAGCTCTCCCGCGCGGCCGGGGCCGCGCGGGGCTCCGTAGCTCAGCTCAGTCGCGCGACCTTGGCCAGCAGCAGCGCCTCGGCGATGCACACGCGCTCGAACTCGCCCAGGTGAAGGCTCTCGTTGGGGCCGTGCGCGCTGGTCTCCGGGTCCTCGACGCCGGTGACCAGAATCGCGGCCTTCGGGAACAGCTCCTGGAACGTGGCGATGAACGGGATCGAGCCGCCGACGCCCATGTCGACCGGTTCGGCGCCGTCCCAGGCCTCGGTGAACGCCGCTCGGGCAGCGTCGTAGGCCGGGCCGGTCGCGTCGATCACACACGGCTCACCGAGCTGCTCGAGCTCGACCGTGACCTGTGCGCCCCACGGAGCATGCTTGCGCAGGTGGGCGGTCACCGTGTCGTACACCCGCTGCGCGTTGTCACCGGGTGCGATCCGCACGCTGAACTTGGCCTTCGCCACCGGCACCAGGGCGTTGGGCGCACCGGCGGTCGGCGGGGCGTCGATGCCGAGGATGGAGATCGACGGCCGCGTCCACAGCCGTTCGACCAGCCTGCCGGTGCCGATGAAGGAGACACTTTCGAGCATTCCGGCCTCTTCGCGGAACCGGTCCTCCGGGTAGTCCAGCGGCGCTGACTGCGTGCGGACGAGCCCCTCGACGGCGACGTCGCCGTTGTCGTCGTGCAGGGTGGCGATCAGCCGGGAGAGTGTGATCAGCGCGTCGGGGATCGCACCGCCGAACATGCCACTGTGGACAGCGTTCTCCAGCGTGCGCACCTCGACGAAGCCGTTGACGATGCCCCGCAGCCCGGTGGTGAGCGCCGGCTGGCCGATGTCCCAGTTGCCGGAGTCGGCGATGACGATGACGTCGGCGGCGATGTCGTCGCGGTGCTCGCGCAGGAGGTCTTCGAGCGACTCGGAGCCGAACTCCTCCTCGCCCTCGATGAACAGCACCACCCCGACCGGCAGGTCGTCACCGAACGCGCGTAGCGCGGCGATATGCGCCATGATGCCGGCCTTGTCGTCGGCGACACCGCGGCCGTAGAGGCGCCCGTCGCGCTCCACCGGCTCGAACGGGTCGCTCTTCCACTGCGCGAGGTCGCCGACCGGCTGGACGTCATGGTGCGCATACAGCAGGACGGTGGGCGCACCGGGAGGCGCGGGTCTGCGGCCGATGACGGCCGGCTGGCCGCCATCGCGGACGATCCGGACGTCGGGGATGCCGGCACCACGCAACAGCTCGACGACCGCCTCGGCGGACCGCTCGACGTGGCTGTGGTCGAACCCGGTGAAGGCGATGCCCGGAATGCGCACAAGACGCTCCAGGTCGGCCCTGACCCCTGACATCTCCCGCCGGATCGCGGCACGGAGTTCTTCCTCGGTGAGCGCTGTCATGCCGTCGAACTTACTGTGCCGCTCACGTCTCCGTGCCGCCTCCCCGTGCCCGGTGCCGTCGCTCTCGTCCCGCGTTCTCACTCCGCCGGTCTGCGGCCGGAGCCTTCGGACCCGTCGGAGCCGTTGCCGCGCATCCAGCCACGCATCCGGCCGGCACCGGCGCCGACCCACTCGCCGACGTCCGACGCACCGTCGCCGAGCTTGCGCAGCAGCGACACGAGTGGGTCCTGCGACCGGTTGAACGCCTGCCGGTACGACGCCGCCGCGGCCTTGATCTCCTCGCTGACCGAGGCGTCCCCGTCGCCGTCGCGGCGCGGGTAGTCGCCGGAAAGAATCCGCTGATATTCCCCACTGTCGATCCAGGCCCGGACCTCGGCGGCCCGGGCGACCGGCATCGGGTGCGACCGCGCCGTCACCATCCGGATCTTGATCAGGCTGTCACGCAGGTCACCGGCCCGGTCGAACTCCGCCGCCTGCTCCAGGAACGCGGTCGTGTCGACCTCGGACAGGTCGCCGCCGCCGGCCAGCTTCATGGCGAGCCGCAGCGAGGCAGCCGGGTCCTGACAGGCGAGCAACCCCGCCCGGTCGGCGGACAGTTCCGCCTTGCGCCACCACTCCATCAATGCGGCGATGATCGCCCGGAGGACCATCGACCCGACCGGCAGCCAGGCCAGCCGGACCGCCCAGTCGGTCAGGATCAGGACCATCGTGCGGTACACCGAGTGGCCGCTGATCAGGTGGCCGAGCTCGTGCCCGAGCATGCACCGCAGCTCCTCGTCGTCGAGCAGCTCCACCGCGCCGCTGTTGACCACGATGAACGGCTTCGACATGCCGATGCACATACCGTTGATCGAGCGGTCCGCCTGCACGTAGAGCTCGGGGAGCTCGACCAGGTCGAGCGACGCGCCGGCCTCGGCGAGCAGCCGGTGCACCCGTGGGTATTGCCGGTGGTCGACGCGGATCGCGTTGCCCAGGAACTGCAGGCGCCAGGCCCGCTCGTTCCACAGCGCGTGCAGCGACTTGAGCACGTCGTCAAACCCGCGTAGCTCGCGCAGCGCCACCAGGGCACCCCGGTCCGCCGGATGCTCCCAGGCCCGGGAGCTGATCCCGGTCAGCACCACCCGCCGTCGTGCCGGAGGGTTGCCGCCCTGCGCCTCATCGGTGCTCATTCGCCCCGCCTCCCCGTCTGCCGTTTCTCCGGCCGCGGTCGCCCGCTCCGAGCCGCTCACCGGATCGTCTCCCAGTCTTACGCAGGGCGTCTACCCGTTCGCGGCCATGATGTACTCAATTTCCGGATCGTGTTCAACCGATGGCGCTCCGTCCGCCCGCACGTCAACGGCGTCGGCGGTCGGATCGGCGGCGAAGTGGGCGTCCTCGTCGAGCATCCACCGCTCCCACTGCGGCCGCAGTTGCTCGCCGTCGCGCTCCAGGCCGCGCGCCAGCCGCAACTCCCGTGGCGCCCGGACAAAAACGCCCAGTGTGAGATCCGGGCGAACCGCCGCTGACGCGCTGCCCACCCCCTCCACGACCAGCGTGTGCGGCACCTCCAGCGGCGTCCATGTGTCCACCAGCCGCTCCGCCGCCCAGTCGTACCGCCGGAAAGCACCCGCCCGCCCCTCCCGGAACGGCTCGAAGACCCACTCGCGCAGGCGTGGCTGCCAGGCCATCAGCTTGGCCCAGCCGTCGAGGAAGTCGTCGGTGTGCAGCTCGGCGACCGCGACCCCCTCGGCCCGCAGCGCGGTCGCCAGCCGCCCCGCGAACGTCGTCTTGCCGGAGCCGGCCCGCCCGTCGACCGCGACGAGCCGCACCGGCCCGAGCCGCGGAGGCCGCTCGATCACCGTCCGCGCGAGCGCGGCGTAGGCTCGCTTTGCCGCTGTCATCGCACGCCCGTCGCCGGCTCGGTCACCCGCAGGCCAGGCACGATCGTCGGCAGGTCACCCGGCGCGCCCCCCTCGATGAGCCGCCACAGCGCGTCGGTGTCGAGGTGCTCCTCCACCAGGTCGCCCAGGACGTCGACGGTCCGCTCGCGCAGCGCCGCGAACGACGTGTCGGGCGCGACCACGAACCCGTGCCGCCCCGCGAGCCGGGCCGCCTCGGCGAGGAAGGTCCGCCGGAACCCGTCGGTCTCGAACGCTCCGTGCCAGTGCGTGCCGAACACGTTGCCCACGACCGCCCCTTCACCGGCCCCGCCGGGCAGCCGGATGAACGGGTCACCAGCCGGTCGCGAAACCTGCCCGTGATGGATCTCGTACCCCTTGACGGGCACCCCGCCGAACGCCGTGCCCGACGGCAGCGCAAGCGTCTTGCGCTCCGCGAACGTGATGTCGACGGGCAGCAGTCCCAGTCCCGGCACCGCCCCGCGGCGGCTCTCGACGTCGTCATGGATCCGCTCGGCCAGCATCTGGAACCCGCCGCAGATCCCCAGCACCGGCTTCCCCGCCGCGGCGTGCCGCAGCACGGCGTCGGCCAGCCCCCGCTCCCGCAGCCAGGCCAGGTCGTCCACTGTGGATTTGCTGCCGGGCAGCACCACGAGGTCGACGTCGGCCAGGTCGGCGGGCTCGACCGTGAGCCGGACCTGCACACCCGGCTCGCAGGCCAACGCCTCGGCGTCGGTGGCGTTGGACAGTCTCGGCAGCCGCACCACTCCCACCCGCAGCCACTGGCTCCCCCGCGCCGGCGCCGGACGTCCCAGAACCCGGCCGTCGTAGGCCAGTGAGTCCTCCGCGTCCAGCCACAGGTCGAACGACCACGGCACCACCCCGAACGTCGGCCGCCCGGTCAACTCCGTGAGCGACTCGACCCCCGGCCGCAGCAGCCCGGCGTCACCGCGGAACTTGTTGATCACGAACCCGGCGATCAGCGCCTGGTCGTCGGCGTCGAGCAGGGCGAGTGTGCCATACAGCGCGGCGAACACCCCGCCTCGGTCGATGTCGCCCACCACGACGACGGGCAGGTCGGCGGCGCGGGCCAGGCCCATGTTGGCCAGGTCGGTGGCCCGCAGGTTGATCTCCGCCGGGCTGCCCGCACCCTCGCAGATCACCACGTCGTGCCGAGCCCGCAGGTCGTCGAGCGTCTCCAGCACCGTGGCGCGCAGCCGGTCCTTGATCTCGGCATAGTTGGCGGCGCCGATGTGCCCGACCGCCTGCCCGAGCACGATGACCTGGCTCGTCCGGTCGGAGCCGGGCTTGAGCAGCACCGGGTTGAACCGGACGCTCGGCGCCAGCCCGCACGCGACCGCTTGTAGTGCCTGCGCCCGGCCGATCTCACCGCCCGTGCCGTCGGGCTCGATCGCCACCGCCGAGTTGTTCGACATGTTCTGCGCCTTGAACGGCGCCACGTCGACTCCCTGTCGGCGCAGCCAGCGGCAGATCCCGGCCGTCAGCATGCTCTTGCCCGCGTCCGACGTGGTCCCCGCGACGAGCAGCCCGCCCCTTCCGGCCATACGTCCTCCGCTTCGTTCAGGACCAGTCACGCGTTCTCCACCTCGCTCCGGGCCGGTCATGCGCCCACCCCCCGCTCCGGGCTCATCGCCGCCCTCGCCACCAGCGTGCCGCTGCGGCCAGCCCGACGGCCGCGGCGCCCACGGTCACCGACAGCGCCGCCGCGCGCCGCACGTCCAGCGGTGCCGGCGGCCCGCCGTCGCCCAGGTGCGGACGCTCCTCGACCCGCGAACCGTAGACGTTGCGCCCGCCGAGCCGCACCCCCAGCGCACCGGCGGCGGCCGCCTCGCACTGGCCGGAGTTCGGACTCGGGTGGCGGCTGCCGTCCCGCAGCCAGACGCGAAGCGCCTGCGCGGGATCACCGCTGACGACCGGCGCCGCGGCGACGGTCAGCGCCCCGGTCAGCCGCGACGGCGCCAGGTTCGCGAGGTCGTCGAGGCGCGCGGAGACCGTGCCGAACCGGGCGTATCTGGCAGAACGATGACCCACCATTGCGTCGAGCGTGTTCACGGCCCGATAGCCGACGATGCCCGGCAGCCCGGCCACGGCACCCCAGAACAACGGCCCCACCACGGCGTCCGACGTGTTCTCGGCGACCGACTCGACCGTTGCCCGGGCCAACTCCGGCGGGTCGAGCGCCGACGGATCTCGCCCGCACAGATTGGGCAGCTGGGCCCGCGCGCCGGACAGGTCGCCGCTCTCGAGCCGGTCCGCCATGACGCGCCCTTCCCGCGCCAGGCTGGTGCCGCCCAGCGCGGCCCAGGTCGCGGCGGCGACGAGCGCGGTGCGGGCGAGCGGTCTGCGCCGCGTCAGCCGTCCCGCGAGCGCGGCCGCGGCGACGGGCACACCGACGGCCACCGCGGCGAACCGGGCCCCCGCGACACGGTCGTCCGCGTATGTGCGCCGCTCCACCATGAGGGCGAACCGCCCGAACCCCGCCACCGGATGCCACCGGCGCGGATCACCGAACACAACGTCGAGGAGCGCGCCGAGCACGATGCCGGCCGCGTCCGCCGCATACCTGGGTCGAACCATGCGCCAGAACCTACAGAGACCGACTGACAATTTTTCGAGCCACCCTCCGGGCACCTTGCCTTAGCAAGCAGATGGCGCAAAAACAAGAGCTTGCCTCATATCCATCACCGTCTTATTTTGCACTCGTGCAGCTCGTGCTCTTGCCCGTTCTTGTGCCGCTGCGGGACATCCGCCGCGACGACGCGCACTCGCCCGTGATCGACGACTTCATGGGCGGGCTCGGTGTCGGCTACAGCTACGGCCCGCCGTTCGACCAGCGCCTCGTCACCTGGGCTGACCTGCAACGCATGGAAATGCCTCGACGCGCGCTGCGCCGCCAGGCCGCACACAATCTCGACGCCCGCCTCGGCGTCGCCGCCGTACACGGGCAGCCGCCCGCGCTCATGCTCAACTTCGAGGGCATCGCGTCGACCCTGCTGCTCGCGGAGGCGTTCTGGGCCGGGCTCGAGCAGTCCGTCCCGGGCGAGCTCGTGGTGGGCGTGCCGGCCCGCGACGTGGTCATCGTGACGGGCTCCCACTCGCCGCCCGGCCTCGCCAAGGTCCGCCGGGCCGTCGACCGCGTGTTCTACGCCGGCGACCGCCACCTGCTGTCACGCAAACTGCTGGTTCGCCGTCGAGGCATCTGGGAGCTCTTCGCAGATGTACGGCCCGCGCCCGCCCTCGACGGCGCACAGCACGGCTTCGTGTAGTTGTCCACAAGTCGGCGGTTGTCCACAGATTCGACCGCCGGTGCGAGCGGCGGTGGCTCCGTCTGACGCAAGCTCTTCCCGGACGCGGGAAGGGGGCGGCGATGGCGGACACCGGCAACAGGCGGAGACTGCGGCAACTCGGAGGGCGGTCGCCGCCGGTGGTGCTGCCCATACCCGAAACCGGGTGGCCAGCGGGCGCGAGCGGGGCAGCGCGCCGAACGACAGTGAGGGCATGACAACCGTTGCAGCGCCCGCCGCGGTCCGGGCCGCGTTCGGGCTGTGGCTCCTGGCCGTCGGCGCGGGAGCATTCGAGACCGCAGTGGTCGTGGCGAGCGGGAAGCCGGCGACGGCGCCGTCGCCGGCGTCGCGATCCGCTGCGTCGTCTACGCCGCCGTGATCGTCACCGCATTGCGGATGCGGGCGGGCAAGCGCTGGGCCCGGCTCGCACTGGCCCTGATGCTGGGCATCATCGGCACGTTGTCGCTCGTCATGGAGCCGATCGGCTGGCTCCTCGACGGCAACTCGGTCGGTGCCCAGTTGGCCGACGCCGACACAGCATGGTGGCTGATCGCGGTCGCACGCACCGTCCACGTGGCAGCGGTGTGGGGCGCTGTTCCCCTGATGTTCGTCCCGTCCGCCGGCCGGCACTTCCAGCGCACCCCGCGTCCGGTCGCCACCTGATTGATCACAGCCCTCCACGGCATGCCAGCAAACGCCCGGCCTGATGCCAGGTCCCTGTCGTCGCTCGCGGGGACCTGGCGTGCCGGTCGCCTGCCCCGGCGAACGGCACGGCCGTCAGGAGGCCTCGTCGGCGGCGAGGCCGGCCGCGATCCGTTGCAACACTTCGGTGGCGGGCCGGCCGGTGGCCTTGCTGTGCTCGATCAGGATGAGCGCCGCGAGGTTGGTCATCCCGGTGAAGGCACGGCCGATGTCCACCACGGCGTCGTCGTCGCCGATGATCTGCTGGAGGTATTCGCTGCGTGTCTCGGTGTCCAGCGGCGACTGGAAGAGCAGGGTCAACACCCCGATGGCGTTGCGCGTGTCCTCGCGCCGGCGCTCATTCAACGATCTGCCTCGGCTGGTCGCTGGGTTCTGGCAACTGTGGTGCGCCCGGTCACGACTCAACCCTACGACCGTGAGGCACCTGGAACATTACCAACGCCCACCGAACCATTCCGGGCACTCGAACGCAAAAACGGACCGACCCACACGACGCCAGCGCAGCGACGCACGGCAGGACGCTCGGCACCGCCGTCCCGCGCCGACGAGAGATCCGAAGGGCCACGCCGCCCGAAGATCACCGTCGGTCGAACGACCGCGCCCTCCACGGAGCACTCGCGCCGGACACCGGCTGCACCGGCCGAAGGCCCCCGCTGACCACGACCACCTGCCCGACGGCACATGTCACTCGAACGCCCATGCTCGCCCGAGCACCCCGCGTCGACCCACGGGCCTCGCTGACCGACCCGTGGGCCTCGCTGGCCAAAGGGATCACGCCGGCCGACAAATCCCGTCGGCGGAAAACAGCGCCAGCCGAAGAGCCACGCCGGCAAGGGGCCGAGCTTGCCAAGACGCTGCACCGACCAAGAGGCCATGGCGGCAGGAGGACAGCGCCGGCAGGAGGACGGTGCCGCCGCGGCATGGCGCGCTGGGGCGGCGGGCGGCTGGGCTCTGCCGCGTGACTGCTGGTGGGCGCCCACGCATCAGGCGGTGGGAGCAACGTCCTTCTAAGACGTCGGTCGCGGGTTCAAGCCCCGTCTGCCCCACGCCTCTGCTTGGCGATCGCGCTGGTGGCTGCCAGACTCCGACTGCAAGGACCACGGTCGCGCCGGAGGCAAAGAGCGCAACTGTACGCGGAGGGCGAGGCCGCGGGAGCGACGATCCGGACCACGACGGACATCGCGGTAGCCCAAAGAAGCAAGACTGACCGGCTCGGACGCCGAACGTTGCCGTCCCAGCGCCGCGCGGAGCTTTGGTGCGGCACATCCACGGACTGATCCGCAACGCCCTCGGCGACGCCGAGCGGGAGGAGCTGGTGCACCAGGCGGAGCGGCGGGCGCTGACCATGGAAGAGGCGAAACGCCTTCTGGCGGTGCTGAAGGGGCATCGGCTCGAAGCGCTCTACGTGTGCGCGCTGACCGTCGGCCTGCGCCGGCTGCACGACCTGCGGCACGCCTGCGCGACGTTCCTTCTAGCGTCGGGCGCCTCGCCCCGGACGGTGATGAAGGTCCTCGGGCACAGCCAGATCGGGTTGACCATGAACACGTACGCTCACGTCCTGCCCGAGATCGAGCGGACGGCCGTGGACGACGCCGCTGAGCGCCTGTTCGGCGCTTAGGCTATACGGCTGGCTGTATGGGCGCCTGGCGGCGCTGACAGTGGTGCGCCCGGTAGGACTCGAACCTACGACCTTGGGATTAGAAGTCCCCTGCTCTATCCACTGAGCTACGAGCGCATGTCGTCGCACAGGCTACCGCCACCCCGGGCGGAATTGCTTACGGGGAGCCGGATTTGCTGTGCCAAGGACAACACGCGTCGCTGCGGGCGGCAACAGGGTTCTGCGAAACGGCCTGGATCAGCCGATGCTGCGGCCGTTGACCGAGGCCCGCATGCTGCGGGACTTGCGCAGGTCACGGGTCAGGCTGAGGCGCTTGAGCCAGCGGTCACGGCCGTCGTAACGGGCGCGGAACGCCTTGCGGCCGTGGACGGTCCGCCAGTTGTCGAGGAAGAGGATCTCGCCGGGCTGGAGGGCCACGTCCTGCAGGTGCGTTTCGATCTCGGCGCACAGCTTGGCGAACGCGGCGGCGAACTCGTCCTGCTCGGGCATGTCCATGTAATACGGGTCGACCCGAAGATACGGCCGGTCCTCCGCGCCGAAGATCAGCGCGACCGGCTCCGGCGCCGCGTTCATCCGGTCGATCCGGTTGAAGCTGGTCATGCGGCCGGCCAGACCCGGCACCTCGTCGCGACGCAGGATGTGCGCCTCGTCGGGGCGAATGACGAACCGCTCTTGGCACAACAGGGCCAGGTCTTCCGCACTGAGCCGCAGGTCGGCCATCTGGGCGAGCGTCGTCGCCACGTTGTCGGGGTTGCGCAGGCACATCAGGCCCAGGTATTCGGGCCGGAAGGGGTGATACGCCTCCTCGGTGTGCCACTCCAGCTTGGTGACCGACCCGGTGCTGGTCTGATCGGCCTCGTGACCCGGCCGCGGCGCGACGTGCTGCAGGAGACGGCCCTGCTGATAGGTCTCCCAGCCGATCGGGTCGCCGAGGCAGGACGCGAACAGGAAGAACGCGATGTCGTGCCAGAGGGTGGCCTTCTCGTCGGCGGGCTGGCCGTGGCCGAACGGGGTCGGCCCGATGGCGGCGTCGTCGACCGGCAGCCCCTGGATCAACAGGGCGCCGTTGGGCTCCAGCATCTTGAAGTCCAGCAACTCCGCACGAATGCGCACCGGCAATTCGTGGGAGGCGAGGGTGACCGCGCGGAGGAATGCTTCACTTTCGACGGTGTCGAACTCGTCGGCAAGGCGCTCGATCGTCCACTCGACGGACTTGAGCTCGTCGGCGTCAATACGTAGCGTGGCCGGTGCGACCATGCCGCCCTCCAGATCAAGAGCAAACCCGATGGGCAGACGGGTCGTGGACTATTCGGTCTCAATCGGCCGTCTGCAGTGCGACAGCGCGCGCGCAGACTTTAGGACTCACCGCCGACAGCAGTCAATCAATCGAGGTCAACGAGCAACGCTGCTCTACGTGACGAAGTCTAAGCCGACGTCGCCAATGTCAGCGGACGAACCCCAGATCAAGACGTATCGGTAACCATTCCGCAATCCTGCCCAACGGGTCGGGGAATGATCCATTCGTCCAATCAAGGTCGGCCTGAGCGGTCACCCGCGACAGCCGCCCCAGACGATGCCGGTCGTCGATGTTCTCCGGTAAGCGGCCGGGCCGGCGCCGACCCCGTCGGAAGACGGGCTGGAACCGACCCGGCCACGGCAGCTTTCCACCCGGGCCCGCCTACCCGAATGGGCCGCAACTATGCAGGCACCGGCACCCGGCGCGACCGCTTCCGGCGACCGGACGCCACCGGAGAGTCCTCGTCCGGGTCCACCACGTCCACCGAGTCCACCGACTCCACGGCCTCGTCGCCCTCGTCGTCCTCCTCCGGGTCGGGCTCCCCCGCGCCGGCGAAGACGGACGCCGAGTCGGCGGCGAACTCTCCTGCCAGCTCGGCGAGCACCTCGTCGGCGAACGGATCCCGGTCGACCACGTGCTCGTCCACCAGGGTGACGAATCCGCCGAGCTCGGCGTCGTACTTCCGGCGCCGCGGCAGCTCGTTGACCTCCGGCGCGGGAACGGTCGGCGCGCCGCCGATCCGCTTGTCGGAAAGCTCGTCGTCGACCGCGCTGGTCAACGTGTTGGCTTTCACCCGGGCGAACTTCGCCCGGCCGCGCGAGAGGTCGTGACCGACCGAGAACGCGTCCAGCTCGTAGCTCACCCGCCTGACGTGGTCGTCACCCTCCCAGTCGCGGCTGTAGAGCCGGCCGGTCACGATGACCGGGTCGCCGACGTTGACGCTGCGGGCCACGTTTTCGGCGAGCTGCCGCCAGCAGTTCACCCGGACCCGCAGGCTGTCCCCGTCGACCCAGCGCTCGTTGACCTTGTCGAACCGGCGCGACGTCGTCGCGACCTTAAAATGCGTGACGAGCGCCTGGCTCTCCACCAGCCGCCGGGCGTCCGGCGGATTGAGCACGTTGCCCACCACCGTCACCGTTGTCTCGAACATCCTCGTCTCCCTCCACCTCGGGGCTCGGAGGGAGCTTGCGTGATACCACCCACCCGCCGCTCGGGCCGCAAGGCGTTTCTGTGGACAACGGAGCCCTTGTGGACAACGCCGCGACGTGCCACGCAGAGGCCAGCGAACCGGTCACCCGCGGAGTAGCCTGCCCCGGATGGACAAGGACCCATCGAACAATCTGGTCGCGTTCCGGCTGCGGCAGGACGAACACCCCGCCGTCGGCCGTGGCCGCACCCGTGACGACGACGCCGTCCGGCAGGCCTGGCGGGAGGTCCAGCGGTCACACGGCGCGACCGGCGTCGACGTCGTCGAGCTCTACAGCGAGTGGGAGCCGTCGGCGGCCGACCTCGCGTTCATCGAGGACGAGTTCCCGAGCGCCCGGTTGACGTACTCCTTCTCCCGCCCTGAGACCGGGGACTGGGACGCCGCCCTCGCCGAGGCTCACCGGGCGATGGCCTCCGCCGAGTTCGACCGCAACGTGCGCCACGCCGAGAGCAACGGCGAACTGCTGCCGGTGCTGTGGAGCCTGTCGGCGCCGAACGGTGCGATGGCCAACGCGCTACCGTTCCAGGAGGTCGTGCCGGGCCGGCTGGTCGTGGCACTGGCCATGGTGGCGATGACCGAGCGGGGCACGATCGGCATGAGCCACGTCATGGAGCGTGACGGGTTCGGCGATCGCCTGGCGGAGTCGTTCGGCAACCTGACGCGGGGCCTGCGGGTGGACGCGCTCGACAACGGGATGCTCGCGCTGCGCCGCGAGGGCATGTTCGTCTCGTCCGCCGTCGCCCTGCCGGACTTCCCGCAGCGCATGATGCAGCTGCTGGAGACCGACCGGATCGTCGTCGCGATCCCCGACCCGGACAACCTGCTCGTGGCCGCGGCCGGCAGTCCGCCCGCCGCCGCGTTCGGCCGGATCGTGCGGGAGTCGCCGGTCCAGCCGTCCGAGCTGGTGCCCACGCTGCTGGAGGCCGACCGGTCCGGCCTGCGGGTGGTCGACGAACGTCCATAGGTCCAAACGTATTCGTATCAATCTATACAACATGCGGACACACGGTGTTCATGGGCGAGCCCGAGGGTGAGCCCATGAACAGGCTCAGCCGCCGCACATTCGTCCTCGGTGGGCTCGCCACCGCCGGAGCCGTCGCGGTCTCCAAGAGCGCTCTGGCTGCCGTGCCCTACCCCTTCAAGCTCGGTGTCGCCTCCGGCGACCCGGACGCCGACAGCGTCGTCCTCTGGACCCGCCTGGCACCTTCCCCGCTCAACGCCGATGGGCAGGGCGGCATGGGCACCGCCGACGTCGCCGTCGACTGGCAGGTCTCGACCACCGAAACCTTCGCCTCGCTGGTCGCGTCGGGCACGGTGACGGCCCGCTACGCCGAGGCGCACTCGGTCCACGTCGTGGCGGGCGGGCTCGACCCGGACGCCGAGTACTACTACCGGTTCCGCGCGCAAGGCCACATCTCGCCGGTCGGCCGGACCCGCACCGCCCCGGCGGTGACCACGCTCGGGCGCGACTTCACGATGGCGTTCGCCTCGTGCGCGCACTTCGAGTCGGGGTACTACACGGCGTACCGGCGGATGGCCGACGACCGTCCCGACCTGATCCTGCACCTGGGTGACTACATCTACGAGGGCGGGGCGGGCTCGTCCGGGGTGCGGCAGCATCTCGGCAGCGAGATCGTCTCGCTCGCCGACTACCGGCGACGCTACGCGCAGTACAAGTCGGACCCCGATCTCCAGGCGGCCCACGCCGTCGCGCCCTGGCTGGTGGTCCCGGACGACCACGAGGTCGAGAACAACTACGCCGGCATGGTGCGCGCCGACAGCAGCCCGGCGCTGACCACGGCGCAGTGGACCGCCCGGCGCACCGCGGCCTACCAGGCGTACTACGAGAACATGCCACTGCGGCCGGCCAACAAGAACAGCGGCAACACGATCCAGCTGTACCGCCGGGTCCGCTGGGGCCAGCTGGCCACGTTCCACATGCTCGACACCCGGCAGTTCCGCAACGACCAGGCCTGCGGCGACGGCTGGAAGGTCTGCGCCGACGCCGACCTCGCCAGCCGCAGCCTGCCCGGCACCGCGCAGGAAAACTGGCTGCTCGACGGGCTCGGCCAGCGCTTGAGCAACTGGGACATCATCGGTCAGCAGGTGTTCTTCGCCCGCCAGTACGACTCCGGCGGCGCGAGCAACATGGACGCCTGGGACGGCTACCGCGCCTCCAGGTCCCGTATCCAGCAGGGCTTCGTCGACCGCGGGGTGCGCAACCCCCTGGTCCTCACCGGTGACGTGCACGCGAGCTGGGGCAACGACCTCAAGGCCGACTACGCCAACCAGAGCTCGGCGACGATCGGCACCGAGCTGGTCTGCACCTCGATCACCTCGGGCGGCAACGGTTCGGCGACCACGACGATCCCCAACGGCGCCACGAACCCGCACATCAAGTTCTACTCGAACCGCCGGGGTTACGTCCGCACCCGGATCACCCGCGCGCAGATCACCGCGGACTTCCGCGGTCTCGCGTCGGTCACCGAGCACGGCGCCGCGGCCACCACCCTCAAGTCGTTCGCGATCCTCGACGGCCGCCCCGGCCTTCAGGCGCTGTAGGAGGACCTGCGCACATGGCTGCCTTCACCACCGCCGCGATCGCCGCGGCACTCGCCGCCACGTCGATGACGTGGACGACCGCGAACAGCGTCGCGACCGGCGACCAGGACGTGCCCGCGATCGCCGCGAACCGCAACGGCCATGTCGCCGTCGTGTGGGAGGACGACCGGGACAGCACCGACCCGGCGAACAACAACCACTCCGACGTCTGGCTGCGCCTGTTCACCAACGGCACGGCCACGTACGAGCTGAAACTGTCGGCCGGCGGCACCAGCGGTACCAACTGGAAGCACATCAGCCCCGACGTCGGCCTCGACGACAAGGGCAACGCGGTTGTGGTCTGGGCCGAGGACGCGGACGGCAACGGGGTGTTCAACATCCAGTACCGCGTGGTCTCGCCGGCCGGCTCCGTGCTCGCGTCGGGCCGTGCCAACGCCGACACCGCCGGCGACCAGATCCTGCCGAAGGTGGCGGTCGACCCGGACGGCGCTCCGTCGACGGCGGCGCCCGCGTTCACCGTCGTCTGGGAGGACGTGCAGGGCACGACGTACAGGGTCAAGGCCGCCGGCTACACCGCCGCGGCCACGAAGGCGTACGAGGTTTTCGCCAGCCAGACGACCGGCCAGCACCACCGGCCGGACGTGGCGGTCTCGGCGTCCGGCGACGCGCTGGTCGTGTGGGACGAGGACGGCGACGGCAACGGCTTCTACAACATCGGGCTGGTCGGCCTCGCCAAGGCCAACGGGGCCGTCACGCTGTCCCGCCGCACCGCGAACAGCCTCGGCGACGGCCAGCAGCGGCACCCGGCGATCGCGGCGACCTTCAACGGCGACTTCGCGGTCGCCTGGGAGTCCGACCACACCGGGACCGCCGGCGTATGGACCCGGTCGTTCGGGGCCGGCGCCGTGGCCCGCAGCGCTGAGGCGCTCGTCGCGAACGGGGGCGCCGACCCGGTCATCGGCATCGACGGCCAGACGAACTCGGTCGTCGGCTGGTCGGTCGCCGGCGCCGATCCGGACGTCTGGGTCCGCGGCTTCAACGCCGACGGTACGGGCACCGGCCGCCTCCCCGCACAGATCCTGAGTCAGGTGACGACGGGCCGGCAGGAGCAGATCGCCGTCGCGGTGTCGAACTGGGGCGAACTCAGCGTCGTCTACACCGACGACAACGACGGCAACACGTTCGACCAGGTGATCCTCGGTACCGGAGGAGCCAACTCCGACTGGTGAACGGGACCGGAGGGGGCGGTGCACCGCTCCCTCCGGCCATCGCGCGCTATAGTTGAAGCATCAACGAGTAGGGAGCGCGCACATGATCCAGGTCGAGGTGTGGTCGGACATCGTCTGCCCCTGGTGCTACATCGGCAAGCGGCGCCTGGAGCGGGCCCTCTCCGACTTCACCGGCGAGGTGACCGTGGAGTGGCGCAGCTTCCAGCTCGACCCGTCGACCCCGGTCGGCGACCCGCGGCCGGTCGCCGAGTCCCTCGCCGTGCGCAAGGGCCTGTCGCCCACGCAGGTGCGGGAGATGTTCGCGCACGTGACACGGATCGCCGCCGAGGAGGGCCTCGCGTACGACTTCGACCGCGTCCGCACAGCCAACACGCTCGACGCACACCGGCTGCTGCACTTCGCCAAGGCCCACGGGAAGCAGGGCGAGCTGAAGGAACGGCTGATGCGGTCGTACTTCACGGAGGGTGGCGACGTCGGCGACCAGGCGGTGCTGGCCGGCCTGGCCGGCGAGGTCGGGCTCGACGAGGTGGCGGCCAAGCAGGCACTCGCCGAGGGTGCCTACGCCGACGCGGTGCAGGAGGACATCACGACCGCCCGGGCGTACGGGATCACGGGCGTGCCGTTCTTCGTCTTCGACCGCAGGCTCGGTGTCTCCGGCGCCCAGCCGCTGGAGGTCTTCCAGCAGGCGCTGCAGCAGTCGTCGCTGACCGTGCTCGGCTCGCCCGACGCCGGCTCGTGCGACGACGACTCGTGCGCCATCTGAATCGCACGTGCAGATGCGGGTGCGAATCATAGGCCGGGCGGACACACAGTCAAGAGGCAGGAACGTTCGCATGTGCACCGGTGAACGTGAATGACTGCTTTTCGGCGGGCGCAGATCGACCACCCGGTTCTACCCTTGCTCACTATGAGCGCTGACGTGCTGCACAGCTACCGGATGCAGGTCGCCCGTGGGGTCCGGCGCCTGGCCGCCGACGACACGGAGCAGGTGGCGGAGCTGCTGGAACGGCTCGGTTACCCGCAAGCTGAGACCAACATCGCGGAGCGGTTGCAGCGCTGGGTGGAGCACCCCGACGGCGCCTCGTTCGTCTGGGACGAGCGAGGCCGCCTGCTGGGCGTCGTCGCCGCGCACATCATCCCGTCCTTCGAGAAGGACGGCGCCTGGCTGCGCATCGTCGCCCTCGCCGTGTCGGAGTCGGCACGCGGTCGGGGCATCGGCACCAGCCTCGTCGCGGCGGCCGAGACGTTCGGGCTCATGCGTGGCTGCTCGAGCGTCGAGGTGACCAGCCTGCGCAGCCGGGAGGGCGCCCACGCGTTCTACCGGGCACTGGGCTACCGGGACCGTTCGGACGCCGCCGGCCGCTTCCTGCGCCAGCTCCCGTAGCCGGTCGCTGCCGGCCTTCACCCCACCGCGGCCGGTGCCGGTCTCGCGCGCCCCGCGCCTGCGGGCAACTGCGGCCTTGGAGCGGATTTCCCCGAAATGCGACTTCGTTCAGAAGGCGCGAAATCCTAGCCCGCCAGCCGGACCGCCAGAGCCCTCGCGACCTGCACCAGACCGTCGTCCACAGCCGCCGGAAGGTCGCCGCCGTTCAGGTTCGCCACCGACACGACCACGATCAGGTTGCTCACCCGCATCGTGATGATCTGCGGCCGGCCGATCGCCTCCGTCCGCTGCCGGATCGCCTGGTCACCGACGCCCTGCAGGCGCTCGGTGCCGCCGCCGGTGACCGCGATCGCGTCGAGGGACCGCGACGCCAGCTCCGGCCCGCCCACCCGGCCCTGCTTGGACACGACGGTGAACCCGACGTTGATCTGCGTCGCACCGTCGGTGGCCGTGCAGTTCTCCCCCGACGCCTCGAGCTGGGCACTCGGCAGCACCGGCGCGACCGTCGTGGCGTCGAGCACCGCGCAGCCGGGGACAGCCTTGAACCGGCCCTGCTCGGCGAACACCCCGACGGAGTACAGGACGCCCAGCACGGTCGCCGTGGCGCCGACGAGCACAACCGCCGACACCAGGACAATTCGCCACAAGCGCTGCATCGCGACAGTCTAGGCCAGCGGGCGGGCCGGACAGCCGGACGGAAACTGTCGGACCGGCATGCGACCATGTCCGCCCGCCCTCAGCTTGTGGGCAAGTTGAAAACCGGATTAAGCCCGTGGCCGGCGGCCCGCGGGCCCTGATATCACCATGGCAGTGGAACCACATGCACCTCTGTATGCAGAGTCGACCATGACCGTCCCTCGGCAGCGCCCCGCCAGCCAGCTCGCGGCACCGGCCGCGCGGCCCGTGGAGCACAACAGCTCCGGACGGTTCCTGCTCCGCACCCTTTTCTGGAGCGGCCTGGCCGTCGCCCTGCTGCCGTGGTGGCTGGGGACCGAGACCGGTTCGATCGACACCGCCGCCGACCTGTTCCAGTCGGCCGGGCGGGTGACCGGGCTCGTCGCCGGTTATCTGCTGCTCATCCAGGTCGTCCTGATGAGCCGGGTGGACTTCCTCGAGCGGTGGATCGGCGCGCGCCACCTGGGCCTGTGGCACCGGGAGCTCGGCGGCGCCGTGCTCGTCATGATCCTGACGCACGCGGCGCTGATCACGGTCGGTTACTCCTATGCCGACCGCGTCGGGTTCATCAGCGAGCTGGGCACGATCCTGACCGAGTACGAGGACATGGTCACCGCCTTCCTCGCCACCGGCATGCTCGTCTGCATCGGTCTGCTGAGCATCCGCGGGCTGCGCCGCGCCCTGCCGTATGAGTTGTGGTATTTCCTGCATCTGACCGCCTACCTCGCGCTGCTGCTGGGCTTCGCGCATCAGTTCTCCAACGGGCAGGAGCTCTTCAGACCGGGCTTCGGCCGAACCGTCTGGATCGTCTTCTACGCGGTTGCCGTGGCCGCCGTGGTGTGGGGCCGGATCGTCGCGCCGCTCCGGCTCAACCTGCGCCACCGACTGCAGGTCGCCGACGTGGTGACCGAGGGCCCCGACATGGTGTCGATCTACATCACCGGGCAGCGGCTGGACGACCTCGACGCCCGGGCCGGGCAGTTCTTCCGCTGGCGGTTCCTCGCCCATGGGTACTGGTGGCAGGCACACCCGTTCTCGCTGTCGGCCGCACCCAACGGCCGCTGGCTGCGGCTCACCGTCAAGACCGTCGGCAGCCACACCCAGCAGTTGCGCCGGCTGCGGCCCGGCGTGCGGATCTTCGTCGAGGGCCCCTGGGGCGACTTCACCGCCAGCCGCCGGGTCAAGTCGCGCGCCGTCCTCATCGCGGCGGGCAGCGGCATCGCCCCGATCCGCGCGCTGCTGGAGGAGCTGCCGGCGGGCGCGGTGGTGATCTACCGGGCCAGCGCCGTGCACGACCTCCACCTGCGGCACGAGCTGGAGCACCTGGCCGAGCTGCGCCACGCCGACCTGTGGTTCGTCGTCGGCGACCGGCGTGATCCCGGCCCGCGCCGCCTGTTCACGCCGGGCGGCATGCGCGAGCTCGTCCCCGACATCACCGAGCGCGACGTGTACCTGTGCGGGCCCGACGGCCTGGTCGAACAGTCGCTCAAGGTGCTGCGCCGCCTGCGGGTGCCCCGCCGGCAGATCCACCTGGACCCCTTCGAGTTCTGAGAGAGTTGGTACTGCGGTGCGACGCGCGATGATCGCCCTGATGGGCACGGCAGCGGGCACGATCCTGCTGGTCGGCGCCAAGGCGGGCTTCAGCAGCCCGTCCGATCAGGCGATGAAGCCGGCCGCCAACGAGCCGCCACCGGGCGTGACGCCGAGCGGCTCCGCTCCCCCGGACTCCTCCGCCGCCCCGCAGCCCGTCGCCTCCGGCATGCCCGGCGCGTCGACCGGCACGACCACGGCGCCGACGACCGGGAAGACGACCGCGCCCGGCCAGCCGAAGCCGACGACGGCCGCGCCCAAGCCGCCGCGCACGACGATGAAGGACGGCACGTTCAAGGGCAACGCCGTCTACGTCGAGTACGGCAACGTCGAGCTGTCGATCGTCGTCTCCGGCGGCAAGATCACCGACATCAAGGTGCTCGACTCGCCCAGTGACCACTCCCGGTCGGTGCAGATCAACAACAGTGCGCTGCCGAAGCTGCGCGCCGAGGCCCTCGCGGCACAGAACGCGGACATCGACTCCGTCTCCGGCGCCACCTACACCAGCTCCGGATACAAGCTGTCGCTCCAGTCCGCGATCGACCGCGCGTACCAGTCGTAGCCATGGCGCACCTGGTCCGCGTCGAGCACGTGATGGGCATGGCGGTGAGCCTCGACCTGTCCGACGACCTGCCGTTGCCGGAGTTGGAGCGGCTCGCCGACGGTGTGTTCGACTGGCTCCGAGTGGTGGACACGATCTTCAGCACGTACAAGCCGGAGAGCGAGATCAGCCGTCTCGGCCGGGGCGATCTGCGCCGCTCCGACTGCTCACCGGTCGTCGGCGAGGTCCTCGACCGGTGCGCCGAGCTGTGGCGGGAGACGAACGGATACTTCGACGTGAACGCGGGCGGCACACTGGACCCGTCGGGCTACGTCAAGGGGTGGGCGGTCCAGCGGGCCTGCGACCGGCTGCTCGCCGACGGCTCCGCCAACCACTGCCTCAACGCCGGTGGCGACCTCTTCGTCCGCGGCGCTCCCAGCGGCCGCGAACGCTGGCGGATCGGCATCCGCCACCCCTGGGAGGCCCTGTCGGTGGCATGGGTGCTGGAGATCACCGACCGGGCGGTGGCGACCTCGGGCACCTACGAGCGCGGCCCCCACGTCCTGAACCCGTTCACCGGCAAGCCCGCGACGGCGCTGCGCTCGGTGACGGTCGTCGGCCCGGACCTCGGCACGGCGGACGCCTACGCCACGGCGGCCCTGGCCATGGGCCTGCCGGGCATCGACTGGCTGGCCACCCTCGAGGGCCACGAGAGCGCCGTGGTGACCGAGGACGGCCAGGCCCTGCGCTCGGACGCCCTGCCGGTGGCCACGGACGCTCGGTAGGCATGACGCCACGGAGGGGGCGGGCTACGAGATGGCCAGGTCGAGGTATTCGACCAGGTGCTCGTCGGTCGGGGCGGAGGCACCAGGGGTGAAGCGCAGGTAGCGGAGGCGTTTGCCGGTGCCCTGGAGCAGGCCGTGCGGGTCGGGGAGGTCGGCGCCGTGCTCGAAACCCACCTGCACGGCGTCGGTGCCGGGGAAGACGGCGGCCACGTAGCCGCGCTCGGGGTGGTGGAAGCCGAGGCCGTGCCAGCCGCGGTAGACGCGCTGAGCGAGCTCGGGGCGGGCGGCCAGGATGACGTCGCGCAGGTGGCGGGTCAGGGCGCTGATGTCGGGACAATGCTCCTCGAGCAGTTCCTCGAAGCCCGGCGGGCCGGCCACAATCATGCCCACCACCTCACCACACGGGTACGACAAAAACCCGCGGCTTTCCTACCAGGCGAACTCCTTGCCGCGGACCTCACCGCCGGGAAGCAGGCCGCGGCCGAGGTAGACCCATTTCTGGACCACGACGTACCGGTGGCCACGGGGCAGGCGCATCTCGAACGGGCCGCAGTCGTGCTCGGGGGCGAAGTCGGTGAACATCAGGCCGGCGCACCGGCGCGGCCCGTCCACCACGGCGCCGGTGTCGGCGTTGAGAACAGACATCGTCACGTCCGCCTGGATGCCGGGCAGCGCCTTCATGTGGCCGATCATCCGCACCGCGTCGGCGCTGGTCGCGTGGCACGGCTGGGCCAGCGCCGGGTGGCCGAGGTCCCGGGTGTCGCTGTTGGCGCACTCCCACGGGCCCCACGCGTCCGTCGCCTCGGCCGTGACCACACTCCGGCTGGACGCTTCGGCGGAGGTACTGTCCGGCTTCAGGACACCGTGTGTGCGGTTGGACCTGGACGTGGGGCCGACGCCCGGCATGCTGCTGCCGCTCCAGCCGGTCGCCGACGCCGCCGTCGCGTTGGCTCCAGGGGTCGTCGCGCCCGTGCCGCCGTCCGGCCGCTGGACGACGAAAAACCAGGTGGGGACGGCGAGGATCGCGAGCACCAGAGGTACCACCGCCAAATATGGCCCTCGGGAACGGGACGGCGCCGACCGGGGTCTCGGCACGACGGGGTATGGCGTGGTCGGGCCGTCGTCGACGGGTTGCGGCGGCATCGCCGGAAGGTGGCGGAGACGCTTCGCGACCAGCCGCAGCATCGCGGCGAGGTCCTTCGCCGACGGGCGGCGGCCCGGGCGCTTGTCCATGCACTGCTGGATGACGTGCCAGATCGCCTCGGGCATGCCCTCGACCGGGCGCGGCGACTCGTCGACGTGGCGGCGCAGGATCGTCCAGGCGGGGCCGCCCGCATACGTGGGACGGCCGGTCGTGAGCTCGAAGAGCACGACGCCGAGGGCGTAGACGTCGGCCGCCGGTGCCGGGCGCCCGCCGTAGACCGTCTCGGGGGCGACGTAGTTGGCCGTGCCGACGAGCGCGCCCGGCGTGGTCATGCTCGGGGTGTCGAGGATCCGGGCGATGCCGAAGTCGGTCAGCCGGCAGTGCAGCCTGCCGTCGACCCGGTCGAGCAGGATGTTGTCGGGCTTGAGGTCGCGGTGCACGATGCCGCGCCGGTGCGCCGCCGCGAGCGCCTCGGCGACCTGGGCGACCAGCAGGGCCGCTTCGGACGGCGGCAGGCTGCCACGCTCCTGCAGGTGGTCGCGCAGGCTCCCGCCCTCGACGAGGTCCATGACCAGGCCGAGCGAGGTCCCGACGGTCACCAGGTCGCGCACGCGCACGATGTGCGGATGCCGCAGCATGAGGAGGATCGCCCGCTCCTGGACGAACCGGTTGACGGCCTTCGGCTCGGCCATCAGGTCTTCACGCAGCAGCTTGACCGCGACCTGCTCGTCGCCGCTGAGGGACCGGGCCCGCCAGACGGTGCCCGTCCCGCCACCGCCGATCGGCTCGATCAGCTCGTATGCGTCACCGATCCGGTAACCCGTGAGGTCACCGGACTGATCTTCCAGTTGATCCTCGGTGTGGTGGCGCGCTTCGGGGGGAGTACGCATCGAAATATTGGTACAGAATGCAAGATGAAGGTCACAACCTGTACCAGGGAAGACGCCCCTAGAGGGTTACCCGCCGCGCGTTCAACAGCTTTACAGGTACCGATGCATGATATGAAAGTCGACCAACCCGTGCTTCGTGCTCTGGAAGCCGTCGGGGATGGTGCCGACGATGATGAACCCCAATGAGCGCCACAGCCGCACGGCGACGGTGTTGGTCGACACCACGGCATTGAACTGCATCGCCGTGTAGCCCAGCTCGCGAGCCCGGTCGAGGCAGTGCTCGCCCAGCGTGCGTCCGAGGCCGCGGCCGCGCGCCCGGGTCGAGACCATGAAGCTCGCGTTGGCGACATGCGCGCCGAGCTTGCCCTTGTTGGGCCCGACCTTGTACGTGCCGAGCACCTCGCCGTCCTCGACCGCCACCCAGATCTCGAACGGCGGGGCGAGCAGCCAATGCGCCCACGCGTCGGCCTCGGTGGAGTCCGGGTCGTTGTCGTAACTCTCACCGGCCGCGACCGTCTCGTGCCACACGTCCCACAGTCCTGGCCAGTCGGTGTCCACAAAGCGCCGGATCTCCACGCTGTTCATTCAACACGTCAGGTGGCAGGCTCTGCATTCGTGTTCGACGTGTTGAACGACGCATTCAGCCGCCAACCGTCCCCCAGCCGCGAGGTGGTCATCGCGACGGCGGTGCTCGCACTGCTCGCGGTGCTCTTCCGGCCGGTCTGGAAGGTCATGCGCAACTTCGTGACCATCGCACACGAGGGGGGCCACGCCCTCGCCGCAGTGCTGAGCGGCCGCCGGCTGTCCGGCATCCGGCTGCATTCGGACACGTCCGGGCTGACCCTGTCCCGCGGCCGTCCGACCGGCCCGGGCATGGTGATCACCGGCCTGGCCGGCTACATCACACCGTCCCTGCTGGGACTCGCCGCGGCCGCGATCCTGGGCGCCGGAAGGCTCACGATCCTGCTTTGGATCTTGTTGGTACTTCTGGTGCTGATGCTGATCATGATCCGAAACGTCTACGGCGTGATCTCGATCGTCGCGGCGGGCGCGATCGTCTTCGCCGTCTCGTGGTTCGCCTCGGCGGAGATCCAGGGCGCGTTCGCCTACGCCTTCGCGTGGTTCATGCTGCTCGGCGGCGTGCGGGCCGTGTTCGAGCTGCAGCAGTCCCGCTTCCGCCGCCAGGCCCCGAACTCGGACGCGGACCAGATCGCCCGGCTGACCCGCGTCCCGGCCATCGTCTACGTGGCGTTCTTCGTGCTGGTCTGCCTCGGATCGCTGGCCTTCGGCGTGCGGCTCATGCTGGGACCGGTGCAGGACTTGCTGTGACCACCTGACCGACCCGCTCCGCCTCCTCGAGATGGGGCCAGCCGGACAGGATGAACTCGTCGACGCCGACGGCCCTGTACTCGTCGAGCCGCGCACGGATCTCGGCCGGGTCCCCCACGAGCGCCGTGCCGGCACCCTCGCGGACCAGCCCGATGCCGGCCCAGAGGTTGGGGCCGATGACGAGGTCGCGCCCCCGGTTCAGCGCGGTCATGCGCGCCTGGCCGACCGAGTCCATCCGCTTGAAGCGGGCCTGCGCGGCGGCGATCCGGTCGGGGTCCATGCCCTTGAGCAGGCGGTCGGCCTCCGCCCAGGCCTGGTCGGCGTCGTCGCGGACGATGACGTGGACGCGAAGGCCGAACCTGAGCGGACGGGCCGCCTTGGCCTTGACCCGCTCGATCCGCTCCTTGACGGCGGCGGGCGGCTCGCCCCACATGAGATAGACGTCGGCGTGCCGGGCGGCGACGTCCTCGGCGGCCGGTGACGCCCCGCCGAAGTAGATGGGCGGCACGTCGTCGAGCGGCCTGGCCAGCCCGCCGCACTCGACGTGGTAGTAGTCGCCCTTGAAGTCGAAGGGCTCGCCCGTCCACGCCTCTCGCAGAATCTGCAGATACTCCTCGGTGCGGGCGTAGCGCCCGCCGTGGTCGACGAAGTCGCCATACGCCCGCTGCTCCACCGGATCGCCGCCCGTGACCACGTTGAGGGCCAGACGGCCGCCGGAGATCCACTGGAACGCCTCGGCCTGCTGGGCGAGCAGCGTCGGCAGCGTGAACCCGGTGCGGAACGCGACGAGCAGCTTCAACGTGGTCGTGTGCTGCGCGATCGCGGTACACATGACCAGGGGGTCCAGACAGCCGGCACCGACCGGCGTCAGGGCCGACCCGAATCCTGCTCGCTCCGCGGCACGCGCGACCTCCGAGAGGTAGGCGACGGTGGGCTGCCGGGCGTGGGCGGCTGCTCCGGCCGTGACCGTGGCCGAGCCGACCTGGTCGCCGTCTCCGGTGGTGGGCAGAAACCAGTGGTACGCAGTCATGAATCCCACTTTACCCACCTTCTTGGTAGGTGGGAATCACGGCCAAAATCTATTAGAATGTGTGTACGAAAGTTGCTCTTGACCTGGGAGGAGAGCGCCCGTGACCGTCCCCACCACCCCGCCCGGATCCGTCCCCTATGCGACGCTGCTGAGCTTCACCCGCTACGTGGGGCGCACCGGCCCGCGCAAGGCCAGCTTCGTCGGCGGGCTGCGCCGGCAGCGTGAGTCGGGCTCCGGATTCAACCCGCACGGGCAGCTGGTCAAGGCCCTCAAGGCCGACATCCAGTTCCGCACCGGCGGCACCTATCTCAACGCCGTCGTCGAGCAGGTCAACGCCCGCTGGAAGCCGCTCTACGAGTCGGTGGTGCCCGGCGCGCTGAAATACCTGGAGTCGCTGGACACCCCGGTCGAGGTCACCCCGACCCGCGACACGCTCGGCATGGTCGGCTCGCTTCCGGTCAAGATCAACCCGCACTTCGGCCTGCGATATGCCGACGGCCGCGGCGAGGCGGTCCGCCTGCACTTCGACGAGGACCCGCCCCAGGACGAGGCCGCGGTCGCCACGCTGCACCTGATGACCCGCCACATGGACCTGGTCCTGCCCAACGCCACCCCGGTCCTGGTCGACATCCGCCGCGGCGACGTGCTCCGACCCGACCCGACCGTCAAGCCGAAGGAAGTCGAACGCTGGCTGGCCGGCGAAGCGGCCGCCTTCTCCGCCATGTGGGGCGCGACGGCTTAACTCCCCCCTCGCGGGAGCGGGCAAGGCGCGCCTCCCCCGGCAGCCTTGCCCGCTCCCGCGCACCTCTCGCACCCGCCCTCAAACCGGCTCAGCGGGCCGGCCCGCACCGCGCTCACAACAACGGGCAGTGCCGCGTTCGGCCGCCTGCACGGAATGCGGTCATGGCTGCGGGCTTGTCCGCGTGGCTCGCCGTGTCGAACAGGGCGCGCGACGACGTCCGGACCCTCGGCTGCCCCTGCGGCGACGGCCAGAGTTGCAGCGTCAACCACGCCCAACTCGACCACGCTCAACCCGGCCATGCTCAACCCGGCCATGCTCAACCCGGCCATGCTCAACCCGACCAGGCTCAACCCGACCAGGCTCAACCCGACCAGGCTCAACCCAGCCAGGCTCAACCGGCCAGGCTCAATCCGCCCAACTCCGCCAGCTCGACCACGCCAGACTCCGCCACGCTCGGCCCGGCCAGGCTCGGCCCGGCCAGGCTCGGCCCGGCCAGGCTCGGCCCGGCCAGGCTCGGCCCGGCCAGGCTCGGCCCGGCCAGGCTCGGCCCGGCCAGGCTCGGCCCGGCCAGGCTCGGCCCGGCCAGGCTCGGCCAGGCTCAACTGCGCCAGGCTTCGCCACGCCCAACTCCGCCAGTTCGACCACGCTCGACTCCGCCACGCTCGACCGCCACCGACGTGCCGTGGACGGTCGCAGCGGGCCCGGAGATCCGGGGCCCGATCGCCGCGCTCGCCCTGGTCTCGGCCGGCCGCCTGGCCGCACTCCCCCAGCTGTCCGGCGCAGGCGCCGCCGCCCTCACGACCCGCCTCGCTCCTGCGTAACGCCGGCACCCCCGCGCTCACGCCGGCACCGTCGCGCTCCGCCAGGCTCGGCCATGCCACGCCGGAAAGGTCGGGCTGGACGGTCGTCGCGTGCGGATTTGGTGCCGAGGTTCAGAACGCATCAGTGTGCACACGGGAAGCCGAGGCCGACACATCGATCGTCTCCGCATCCGTCCGTGCCGCTTCCTCATGATCGCGAAGACTTTGTGCCGCCAGCGGCACCACAACTGATTGCGAAAGGTTCGCGATCATGGACGCCCAGCGCTCAAAAGGCGGAGTGTCGGGGCTCGGCCGTAGTCGACAACGTTGACCTTGGTGAAAATCCGTGGCCAGGGGCACGGAAATCGACCAAGGTCAAGTTGCTTGGCCAATGATCGCGGTTAGTTCGCGATCTTCAGGCCGAGAGCCAGCCGCCAGCCGAAAACAAGCGCCAACCGGGAGCCAGCCGAGGCGCTGGCCGAGCCGACCAAGCCGACCAAGCCGCAGACCAAGCTGGCCGAGCCGACCAAGCCAACCGAGCCACAGGCCAAGCCTCAGACCAAACCGGCCGAGCGCAGACCAAACCGCAGACTTGAGCCGGCCGAGGCGCTCATCGAGCCGAGCCGACCAAGCCGCCGACCGAGGCGGTGACCGAGGCGGTGACCGAGGCGGCCGAGCCGACCGAGGCGGCCGAGCCGACCGAGGCGGCCGAGCCGACCGAGGCGGCCGAGCCGACCGAGGCGGCCGAGCCGACCGAGGCGGGTTTTGGTCTTGGAGAGTTGTGGCCGTCAGAGGGGCCGAAATACTCCAACGTCTTGCTGAACTGTCACAGGTGAGCTGGCTCCAGGGACTGGGGAGCAGCGCACAGGGGCGGGATCTCGTCCGGAGGCAGCGGGCGGGCGAAATGGAAGCCCTGGGCCAGCGTGTATCCCAGCTCCAACAGCCTCGTCGCCTGGGCCGCGGTCTCCACGCCCTCGGCCACCGCCTCCAGCCGGAGCGCCTGGGCGATCTCGCTGATCGAGGTGGCGATCGCCTCCTGCTCCACCGTGCCGGTCACGCCGTCCACGAAGGACTTGTCCACCTTCAACACGTCGACCGGACACGACCGCAGGAGGCCCAATGATGAGTGGCCTGTGCCGAAATCGTCCAGCGCGATCTTCACGCCGAGCCTGTGCAGCGACCGTACGGTGTCCAGCGCCCGGCCTCCACCGAACACCGCGGTCTCCGTGATCTCGATTGTCAGCCGCGCGGGGTCGAGGCCTGACTCCTCGAGCGTCGACGCCACCGTCTCGACGAAGGTCGGCTCCAGCAGCTGGCGGGCCGAAGCGTTCACGCTGATCTTGCCGGGGGCGGCGGCACCGAGCTGTGCCGACCAGGCTGCCGCCTGCAGGCAGGCCTGCCGCAGGACCCATGCGCCGATCGGCACGATCAGACCGGTCCGCTCCGCGACCGGGACGAAGGACGCCGGTGAGACCGGGCCCCGGGTCGGGTGGTGCCAGCGGACCAGGGCCTCGACGCCGCGGATCGTGCCGTCCGGCAGGCCGACGATCGGCTGGTAGACGACCCGCAGCTCGGCACGGTCGAGTGCCTGCGACAGTTCCGCGGCGATTTGCGCGTGCTCGACCGCGTGGGCGTCCAACTCCGGGCCGTACTCGACCCAGCGGCTCTTGCCGAGTTCCTTCGCCGCGTACATCGCCATGTCCGCGCGGCGCAGGAGGTCACTCGCGTCGCAGTCGACGGTGTGCCGGGCCAGGCCGATGCTCGCCTGGATCAGCAGTTCGTAGCCGGCCGCGCGTACCGGGGCCGACAGGGCGTCGATGAAGGCCTCGACGATCCGGGCGCTGTCCTGCGCCGTCGCGTCCGGGAGCAGTACGGCGAACTCGTCCCCGCCCAGCCGCGCCACCACGTCGCCGGGCCGGACGCAGGTCCGTAACCGCTCGCTCACCTCGACCAGCAACGCGTCGCCGACCGCGTGGCCGAGGCGGTCGTTGATGGCCTTGAAGTCGTCGAGGTCGACCAGCGCGAGGGCCAGGTCGCCGCCGGACAGGGACGACACGGCCTCGCGGACCGCCTGGGCGGTGTGGGAGGCGAACAGGGCGCGGTTCGCCAGGCCGGTCAGCGCGTCGTGCGAGGCCTGGTGGCTCAGCTGGTCCTGGTACCGCCGCGCCTCGGTGATGTCGCGGCCGTTGATGACGACCCCGCGGACGCTGGTGTCGTGGAGCAGGTTCGTGGTGACGACCTCGAACCAGCGCCACGTGTCGTCGGGATGGCGCAGGCGCAGCTGCACGGTCACGGTGGCGCCGGGCGCGGAGAGGCCGTTGTACGTGCGCAGCAGTTCGTCCGCGTCGGCGGGGTGCACGAGGTCGAGCAGGGTCATGCCGACGACCGAGGAGCGTCCGGTGAACCGCAGGAGGCTCGGGCTGCCGTACGTCACGATGTTGCGCTCGTCGGTGATGGCGAAGATGTCGGAGGAGTTCTGGACCAGCGAACGGAACCGGCGCTCGTGCCGGCGCAGTTCGAACATGCTGGCGTCGACGCGGGCCAGCAGGAGGGTGTTCTCGTAGAAGGAGATCAGCTGGCGGGCCACGACGAGCAGGGTGAGCAGGACCGAGCCGCCGACGAGGACGCGGGTGTCGCCCGGGTTGTCGCCGATGCCGGCGAGGACGAAGCCGTCGGCTATGACGATCGCCGCGTACGGCAGGATGCTGAACGGCCGGGACCTGCCGGCGTCGGGCGCCGAGCGGGGCAGCGCGCGCCGCTGGGTCAGCGCGGCCCACGCGACGCCGACGCAGCAGACCGGGATCGAGAACTGGCAGTCGTTCAGGTACGGCTTGCCGGTCAGCAGCGGCGCGGCACCGCCGGCGACGGCCCCGGCGAGCAGGGTGCCGCCCAGGATCCACAGCGCGCGGCGGTCGACGCCCCCGGTTCCGGCGAGGGCCACCTTGGCGATCGCGACCAGCGCCGCCATGACGATCAACAACATCCCGAAGAGGGTCCACAGCGTGCCGGTCGCCCGGGTGAGCTCGATCGACGCCCGGACGGCGACGAACCACGTCATGAGGCCGGCGGCGGCGATGACGATCGTGATGTCCAGCCCGAACGTGAGCAGGTCGTGGCCGCTCCGGCGGCGGATGGGCAGCCGGAGCAGTCCCCAGAGCAGGACGAGGACGGCGGCGACGTACAACAGCATCGAGAGCGAACTGGCGCGCTGCGTCGGCGCGCCGGGACCGGCCAGGGCGTCGTAGGCGCTGCTCAGCACGGCGGCGAAGAGGACCAGCAGGGTGATCCCGAGGTGCCGCCAGAACCGGCCGGTCTTCGGGTCGTGCGCGCCCGCGGCGGTCCGGAAGCACGCGACCGCGGAGATGATCGCGGACGCGGGGGCGGGCAGCCAGCCGATGGCCGGGTGGATCAGGACGTGCGGCCACTGCGCGACGAGCCAGCCGACACTGAGCACGGCGAGCGCGACAGACCAGCGCAACGGCCGGGCATCCACCGACATCGCCTCTCCCCCATCGCCCGGAACGGGACGGACGTGCCTGGAGTTCGGCCGGGACCAGGCTGAGCTGAGGCGTTCTGGAGAAATGGGCGGTTTTGCCACAGTCGCCAGATACTGCACAGCAGAGCATGATCAATACGTAGCCAGGCGGTCACACATCGACATCTTCCAGTGCTAGGTTGGCCGCTGTGCGCCTTCCGGGCTTCGCGGAGCGTAGCGAGCACCGAGCGGTGGCCACAGGGAGCCCGCGGAAGAGCAGCAAGCAGAAACCCGAGCACGGGGAGACCTGAGCACAGAGAGAAAGGGATGCAATGACGGAGGGCCGGCATCACCGGCGTCCCGACGACGACCACACGGAAGACGGGATTTACGTCCCGCCCCCGCGTGAGATGCCACGCCCCCGGTCTGAGCCGACCGGATCGCCCGGGCAATCAGCTCATCCCGGCGCCCCCTCCCCCTGGGCGCCACAAGCACCGACCGAACCGGGCACGTCCCAGCCGCCCGATGCTCCGCCGGACTACACGCCGGCGCCCGGCTGGACACCCGCCGAGGAGGACAACGAGGACGAGGAGGAGCCGGAGGACGAAGTCTGGCCACACCAGCCGGCAGCAGCCTGGCCACCGCAACGGATCCCGACGCAACGGCAGCCGTATGAGCCCCCACCGGTACAGCCCCCACCGGTCCGGCCGCCCGAGCGGCGATCCTCGGCCACCGCATGGTGGATCGCGATCGGGATCATCGTCGTCGCGCTCGCCGTTGCCGCCGGGGTGCTGGTCGGTCTCAACCTGGCGCGGCGCGGCGCCGGTGCCCACGGCGCCGCCTGCAACGACCGTCCGGTGCTGCGCACGACCGCACCGGTGGTGGAGCGGGCCGCCAAGGACATCGGCACCGAGATCGGCGGCTGCAGCCGGGTGCGGATCACCCCGCCGGGACCCGCCCGTACCCAGGCGGAGCTGCCGGAGTAGCCGCTCGGCACGTGGATCCCGGCGTCAGGCGCGTGGTTGCGGCTGACGCCGGGATCGCTGCTGCCCTTCGGGCCGGTGAACGACCGGTCGGCGGCGCCCCGGCGGGAGGCGATGCGACAGGTCGCGGAAACCTGCCTGGCCAGCGCGATGGCCAAGATGTTCCTGGCCGCCCACACCCCGCGGTGAGGTCGAGAACCGACGAAAAGCGCTGGGTGCATCTGCCGCAAATCGGGTAGAAACGCGGAGCCCTCGACGGGGGCGATGCCATTTGTACGCGATTGGGGTGATGGCCATGAGCGGGCCTATCGTGGGCAAGCGCCGCCTCCGGGCCGAACTGAGGCGGCTCCGGCGCGAGCGCGAACTGACCCAGGACCAGGTGGCCGCCGACATGGAGTGGTCGCTGTCCAAGCTCATCCGCATCGAGAACGGCACCGTCGCCATCTCGGTGAGCGACCTGCGCAGCCTCCTGGCCTACTACCGCGTCCACGACACCAAGATGGTCGACGACCTGCTCGAGCTCGCTCGGGCGGCGAAGCGGCGGATGTGGTGGGACGAGTACCGCGCGAGTGTGCCCTCGCAAATGCTCACCTACGTGGGATTCGAAGCCGAGGCGGTCGCCATCGGCGAGTGGTCGCCGATCATGTTCCCGGCGATGATGCAGACCCGGCGTTACGCGTCGGCGACCAGCGTCGTCGACCACAACGGCGACTCACCCGTCGCGGAGCGGCGGGTCGAATTCCGGATGCGGCGGCAGGATGAGTTGCTCTCCCGTGAGCAGCCGCCGCGGGTCCTGACGGTGCTGGACGAGTCGGTGCTGCGTCGCCAGCCCGTCCACAACGACGAGGCGCTGCTCGTCGACCAGATCGAGCACGCGATCGAATTCGCCCAGCGGCCGTACGCCGACGTGCGCATCGCCCCGCTGAACATGGGATACCACCCGGGTTGGGAAGGCGAATTCACGCTGCTCGAGTTCGGCGCCGACGACGGTGTGCTCTACCGCCAGGGGCTCCTCTGGGAGGAACCCGACGCGGTGGTGACCTACCGGGAGGTGCTGCGCCGGCTGGCCGATCGCGCCCTGGCGCACGATGCCTCGATCGACTTCATGCGGCAGGTCGCCGGTGAGCTGAAGCGCGGCTGACCACAACGCGAAAAGGAAAGGCGGCTGACGCATGACGCCGGCCGATGCCCGTAGGAAGCACCGGTCGGCGTCATGCACGCCGGTGGACCGTCACGCAGGCGGGTGGAAGAGGACCCCCTTGCCGCTCTGCAGTGTCGGCTGGTTGTTCGAGTACTGGTAGGCGATCGTCCCGGCCGCGTTCTCGATGCCGACCGTGGCGTTGCTGCCCTGCTCGAAGGCGTTGTCGAGGTCCTTGTACGCGAAGGCGATGTCGCCGTTCTCGTAGAAGACCGCCTCGAACGTCAGGCGCCGTGACGTGTTGCCGTAGAGGTACACGTTGCGCCACTCGACGACGTACGCCCGGTTCGGCGCCGTTCCGGTCAGCCCGGTGCGGACGCTCGCCGAGCCGTCGACCACGAGGTCGGACCAGAACGGGTACGCGGTCGCGTTCGGGGCCGCGGTCGTCGGCAGGGTCGTGTGGTCGGCGTTGGCAGCGCCGGGGTCCACGAAGCTGACCTTGCCGTTGGTGTCGACCCATGCGGACAGGTAGCTCTGCCCGTACAACTTGACCGGGAACGGCAACGTCAGCTGGGCGATGCTGTCGTCACCGGTCAGGGTGAGCGGCGTGTCGGCGTCGATGAACGCCCGGGTGCCGTCGGCGCAGGTGTAGCCGAACGCGTCGGCGCCCTGCGTCAGCGCGAGGTTCACGGTCGAGGTGCCGGACGTGACGGTCACCGGTGCGCTCGCGCCACCGCCGCCGCAGGCCCCGCCGGACCCGACCGACGCGCTGACGGTGTAGTTGCCCGCCGTGACGTCGGTGAAGGTGTACGTGCCGTTCGCGGCCGTCGTCTTCGTGGCGCCACCCGGCGACAGCGTGACGGTCGCGCCCGACACCGGCGTGCCGGTGCCCTGGTTGGTGACCGTGCCGGTGATCGTGCCCTTCACCGGCGGTGGCTCCTCGCCGCCACCCGGCGCCTTGAACAGCACGCCGATGCCGTTCTGGAGGGCCGAGGTGTTGTTCGAGTACTGGATGCCGACCGTGCCGGCGGCGTTCTCGATGCCGACGGTCGCCGACGCACCCGCCTCCGCGGTGTTGTCGATGCCGGAGTAGTTGGTCACGACGTCACCGTTCTCGTACAGCACCGCCTCGGCGTTGATCCGCCGGGACGTGAAGCCGTACTGGTAGGCGTTGCGCCACTCGACGACGAACTGCCGGTTGGGCGCGGTGCCGATCAGCGCGGTGCGCACGCTCGCCGAGCCGTCGACGACCATGTCCGACCAGTAGGCGTAGATCGTCGAGTTGGGCAGCGACGTCGACGGGATGGCCCCGTGCGCGATCGTCGAGGTGCCCTGGTTGGCGAAGCTCAGCCGGCCGTTGGTGTCGACCCAGGCCGAGTTGTACGTGGTGCCGTAGAACTTGAAGCCGAACGGCAGCGTGATCTGGGTGAGGTTGTCGTCGCCGGTCAGCGGCAGCACCGTGCCCTCGGCCGGGATGAACGTCCGCGCGCTCGCCGAGCAGGTGTAGCCGAAGCTGTCGCCGCACGACGAGGTGTAGTTGGCGGTGTACGTCCGGTCGGTCGTCGGTGCGGTCACCACGTGGGTCTGCGCGCCGCCGTCCGACCAGCTCGCGAACGCCTGCGGGACGCCGTTCTGGTTCTGTGGCGTCGGAGCGCTGACCGTGTTGGTCGAGCCCTGGATGACGGTACGGGTGAACGGCGCCGTCGCGCTCGTCGCGCCCACGGTCAGCTGGAGGCCGGCCGGGTTGGACACGAACGTGAGGTCGACCGTCTTCGGCTGCACGTTGACCGTGGTGGTGCTGGTCAGCCCGCCCGCGTCGGTCGCCGTCAGGCGGAACTCGAGATACGACGGGTACTCGTGGTCGGGTGCGGTGAGCGTGCCGCTCGCGACGCCGGTGAGCGTCTGCATCGGGTGCTCGTGGCACACGCCCGGCGACGAGCAGTGGTGCAGGACGATCGTCCAGTTCAGCGCCGACGCCGGCAGGGTGCCCTGCTGCGGGTCGGTGGCGTGCCCGGAGAAGTTGATCGTGTCGCCGACCGCCCAGGTGAGGCTGCTCGCCGGGCTGTCGATGATCGCGGTCGGCGCGTCGTTGCCGGCCGTGATCGTGATGGTCTTGTCGTTGGTGACGCCGAGCGTGTCGGTGACCCGCAGGCGGGCCGTGTACGTGCCGGGTGTCGTGTACGTGTACGTGGCGGTGGGCGTCGCCGACGGGGCGCCGGTGTCGAACGTGCCGTCGTTGGTGAAGTCCCACTGGTACTTCAGCAGGCCCTGGTCGGCGGGGTCGGCATCGGTGGACGTCGAGCCGTCGAAGTTCACCGTGAGCGGGGTGCCGCCGGCGGTACGGTCCGCGGTGATCGCGGCGACCGGCGGCTGGTTGCCGTCGAAGTACCGGATCCGCCGGACGGTGCCGCCCAGGTCCACGTAGTACAGCTCGTTGCCGGGGCCGACGGCGAGGTCGACCGGGTTCGCGGCGCCGGCGGCGAACGTGATGATGTTCGACGGGTTCGGCAGGCCGTTGGTGCCCGGCATCATCGCCCAGATGCAGTCGCGGCTGTAGTCGGAGAAGAACATGGCGCCGCGGTACGCCGCCGGGTAGGGGCCGGTGTCGGACGGGTAGAACGCCACGCCGGACGACGACGAGCTGCCGCTCGGGCACGACTCGCCGGCGACCACCTTCGCGTTGTGGTTCCACGAGTAGTAGGGCTGGACGTTCGGTACCGACGGGTTCGCGCCGTACATCGGCGTGCACAGGTTGAGGTTCGCGCCCTGGTAGCCGCCCTGCGGGTTCGGGCCCTCGATGCACGGCCACCCGTAGTTGCCGACCGGTGTGCCGGTCGGGTTCGCCACCCGGTTGATCTCCTCGTACGCGTTCCAGCCGACCTCGCCGCTCCAGACCTCGTTGGTGCCGGGGCGAATGGTGAACCGGAACGGGTTGCGCATGCCGTAGGCGACGATCCGGCGGGTGTTGGCGTCGGCCGACGCGGCGAGCGGGTTGTTCGGCATGGCGGCGCCGGTGTTCGGGTCGATCCGGATGATCGTGCCGTTGAGCTGCGTCGCGTCGCCGGTGGTCCGGACGTCCTGGGAGCGCAGCGCGCCGCCCTCGGCGGTCGGTGGGTTCATCGCACCGCCCGGCGGGTCGCCGCACGGGTTGACCGGGCTGCCGAACTGGCCGTAGTCGGTGGCGCTGAAGCTGGCGCCGTCGCCGGAGGACGCGTAGAGCGCGCCGTCGGCGCCGAAGCGCAGGTCGCCGATCGAGTGGCTGGGGAACTGCTGACACCAGTCGGTGATGAGGACCTGCTCGCTGCCGGTCATCTGGTTGCCGGCGGCCTGCAGACGGGAGAGGCGGCCGGTGACGACGCAGGTACCGTTGTTGGCGTCGGGGCAGACGTCGTTCCACCGCGGCGCGGTGCCGCCGGGCAGGGCATCGTAGGTGTAGAGGACGTAGACCCAGGGGTTGGCCGGGAAGCCGGGCGCCAGCGCGAGGCCGAGCAGGCCGCGGTCCCACTGGTCGTGCACGTTGGTGCGCAGGTCGGCGAACGTGTCCGGGATCGGGTCGGCCAGGCTGTCGAAGACCTTGATGACGCCACGCTTCTCGGCGACGAAGACGCGGCCGTCCGGGGAGAACTCGATGTTCGTGGGGTTGTTGAGCCCGCTGAAGACCACCTGTTCCTGGAAGCCGGTCGGCATCGTCGCCGCCGCGGCCGGCTGCCCACCGGCGATCGGCGTGATGACGCTGGCCATGAGCGCGGCGGCAAGGAACGTGCGCAGGGTTTGTCGACGCATCGACATGGACCGTCCCCTCCTGAGGGTGAGGCCGAGGCAGCGGGAGGGTCTGGGGGTCCCCGCACCCGCTGAAATTGCGCCAGCCTACCGACCACCAGGACGCGAAGAACTGTCGCGTTTCCGACCATGATCCGGATGATCCGGATCGAACTACTCCACAATGGACACCGTTCGATCCGCGTGGTGACAAAGACCACCCGTTCGGTCGACGCACCGACTCACGCAGCACCGGGACCTGGTCGCCGGCCTTGCCACCTCCGACGCCCGACTTTTTCATGACCCCGAAAACTACGCGCCGATCTTGGAGTTGTGGCGCCATGAACCTCCGAATTTGTCCGGATTTGTCAAGCACCACAACTCCAAGATCAGCGCGGTTGTCGGGGTGACGACGGCGAGCTCGGCGAACGTGCGCCGGCCCTGCATGACCTGGCTGACGCCGCAGCGCACGATCGCGGCCGGACGCGGCCGGTGGATCGGCCGGTCGTCGAGCGTGACGGCACCCGGTGACCGCGCCGTCGTGCACGTCGAGCAGGGCCCGCAACAGGGTGGTCTTGCCCGCGCCGTTCGCACCGAGCAGCGCGACGATCCGACCGGGGGCACGGCCAGGCTGACGCAACATCACGTCGTCGTAGACGACCTCAAGGTTCTGAACCTGTAACACTGGCGGCTCCCCGCGATCTGGGGTGGGGTCAAACTTTGTGCATCGTTGGTGAATAAAGTTAGGTGCATTTAACCTGCTCTCTGAAAAGAATCAAGCCCCAAATATGTGTCCGTCAACACTGTTGGCCAACTCGACATAACCGTCCGATGTGGACTCACAACGGCCGGTAATCCGGACTTTTGGGGTAATAGATATTGAGGCCGACGGGTGGGTTTCGCGATCTCGTCGGTGACGTTAGGTTAGGCCTGGCCTGCTCGGCAGTCCGTCGCCCACCCCGGGCGGCGCCGGGCAAGCGCCGCCGAATCGAGCTTCGCGCGCTGCGGCGCGCATCGAGCCGGGGACCCCGATCTCGGGGGTGAATCCGCTGGCCAAGGATGGTCGCGGTAGGGCGCTCTCCTCTTCTCGCCCGAACCCGTCAGCTAACCCGGTAGGCGGTCGGTGAAGAAGGGTCCTTTCCTTGTCCACTGGACACCGCGCTCGCCGCTCGGTGCTGCGGACCCTGCTGATCGGGGCCGTGTCACTGAGTGTGTTGGCGCCAGCGACGGTCGCACATGCCGATCCGACGCTCGCAGAGATCGAGGCCCAGCTCCAGAAGTCGGGCGAGGAACTCGAGGCGACGGTCGAGGCGTGGAACCAGATGAACGTCGCTCTCGCTGACTCCCAGGCGAAGGTCGCCGATCTGCAGACGAAGCTCAAGCCGCTGGAGGACGCCGTCGCCGCGTCCGCCGAGAGTGTGCAGAGCGCCGCGATCCACGCCTTCAAGACCTCGGGCAACCTGCGCAACCTGTCCGTCGTGCTCAACGCTGGCTCGTCGGACACGCTGGTGGATCAGCTCTCCATGCTGAATGAGATCACCCGCCAGCAGCAGAAGCACATCGACGATTTCCGAACGGCGAAGACCGCGCTCGAAGAACAGAAGAAGGGCTACGACGAGACGATCGCCGCGCAGAACGCACAGAAGGCGGAGATCGAGGCCAAGCGCAAGAAGATCGAGAAAGACATGGCCCAGCTCGACAAGCTCAAGCAGAAGGTCAACAAGCCGGCCACGCCGAAGGGTCCGCCACCGGCGGTGTCCGGCAAGGCCGGCATCGCGGTCAAGTTCGCCTACGACCAGATCGGCGATCCCTACAAGTTCGGCGCGGCCGGTCCCAATGCCTACGACTGCTCGGGGCTCACGATGGCGGCCTGGAAGGCAGCCGGCGTCAGCCTCCCGCACAGTGCCGCCCAGCAATGGGGCGTGGTCGCGCACATCTCGCGGGGCGACCTGCAACCGGGTGACCTGGTGTTCTACAACAACCTCGGCCACGTCGCCATCTATGAGGGCGGCGGAAAGGTCATCCACGCGCCGACCAGCGGCCGGACCGTGACCGAGGCATCGGTCGACATGGGTAACAAGATCTACGGATACGGCCGGGTCAAGGCCTGACCACACCACGTCCGATGAGGGGCCGTGCCGCTTCGGCGGTGCGGCCCCTCATCATTGAGGGCATGACGTCGTGGGACCCCGAGCAGTACAACCGGTTCGCCGACGAGCGCGCCCGGCCCTTCCACGAGCTGGTCGCCCGCATCCCGACCAAGGACGCGGTGGCCGTCGTCGACCTCGGCTGCGGTCCGGGGACGATGACCGCGACGCTCGCGGCGCGCTGGCCGGACGCGGCGGTCCTCGGCATCGACTCCTCCCCCGCAATGATCTCGGCGGCCGGACCCCTGCAGACCGCCCAGCTCCGGTTCCAGCTCGGGGACGTCGCCGGCTGGCGGCCGCAGCGGGGCTCGGTCGACGTCATCGTGGCCAACGCCGCGCTGCAGTGGGTGCCCGACCACGCCACGCTGCTGCCGATCTGGGCCGCCGCGCTGGACGACGGCGGAACGCTCGCCTTCCAGGTGCCCTGCTTCACGTTCACGGCGATCGAGGACGTCGTCTCGGCGCCGCGGTGGGCGCCGCTGCTCTCGGCCGCGCTGGAGTCGACAGGGCCGCGCTCGAACAGTCCGGTCCTCACCCCGCAGGAGTACGTGCAAATCCTCGCCGGTGCCGGCCTCACGGTCGACGTGTGGCAGACGACATACCACCACGTGCTGCCCGGCGACGATCCGGTGCTCGAATGGTTCAGCGGGACGGGCCTGCGGCCCTACTTCGACGCGCTCTCCGGCCAGGACCTGGCCGACTTCCGCGCCGAGGTGGCCGCCCGCCTGCGGTCGGCCTACCCGCGCGAGCCGTTCGGCACGATCCTGCCGTTCCCGCGGCTGTTCGTCGTCGCGCATCGACCCTGACCTGCGTCGGCTGGCTTACAGTGCGCCCCGGTGAGCGAATTTAGCCTGATCGGGTGACTCAACCTCGCCGTCGCAGCACGCTCAAGATCGTGCTGATCATTCTTGCCATCGTCATCGTCGTGTGTTGCGGCGGTGGCGCCGCCGGGTTCTACTTCCTGTTCACCGGTGTCACGAAGGCCCCGAAGGCCGCGACCTCGGCGTTCCTGGACGAACTGGAGGCGGGCAACTACACCGCCGCCTACAACCGGCTGTGCGCCGACACCAAGAGCGAGTTCGAGCAGCCGACCTTCGAGGAGAAGATCAAGGCCCGGCAGCCGAAGTCGCACGACCTGGACTGGGGCGGCTCGTACGACAACACCAACGGCCGGGAGACCGCCGCGATCACCGGCAACGTCACCTTCACCGACGGCTCGTCCGACAACGAGAGGTTCCAGCTGCGCAAGGAAGGCGGCGACTGGAAGGTCTGCGGCAACCCGCTCACGCTGCGCTGACCTCTTGCTGCATGATCGCGCGAAAGAGGCCCCGGTCGCCGTGCCGGGGCCTCTCGCGTCTCTCAGGGGTGTTGCTGGGGTTATGCGGCCTGCAGACCCTCGGCCCGGGCCAGCTCACGCAGCCGGCCGAGCGCCTGGATCTCGAGCTGACGGATCCGCTCGCGGGAGAGCGAGAACCGGGTCGCCACCTCGGTCAGGGAGTGCTCACGACCGTCCTCGAGACCGTAGCGGGCACGCATGATGCCGGCTGAACGGTCGTCGAGGTGGTTGAGCAGACCCTCGATCCGCTGGCGCTCAAGGGCGGCGAGGACAACGTCCTCCGGCGACGGGGCGTCGGAGTCCGCGACCAGGTCACCGAGGTTGGTGTCACCGTCGTCACCGACCGGGGTGTCGAGCGACACCGTGTCCTGCGACCACCGCATGAGCTCGTGAACCCGCTCGACCGGCACGCCGAGCGCGGTGGCCAGCTGCTCCGGCTCCGGCTCGTTGCCCAGCTCACGGGTCAGCTGACGCGCGACGTTGCGCATCCGGTTGACGTCTTCGACGAGGTGCACCGGCAGCCGGACCGTCCGCTCCTGCTGCGCGATCGCCCGGCTGATCGCCTGGCGGATCCACCACGTCGCATATGTCGAGAACTTGTATCCGCGCACGTAGTCGAACTTCTCGACGGCACGCACCAGGCCGGTGTTGCCCTCCTGAATCAGGTCGAGCATCGGCATGCCGGACCGCACGTAACGACGGGCGATCGAGACCACCAGTCGCAGGTTGGCCCGGATGAACCGGTCCTTCGCCCGCTCGCCCTCAACGACGAGGCGCTGCAGCTCGGCCTCCGTCACGCCTTCGGGAAGCTTGTCGGACTCCAGCAGGTGCTCCGCGTAGAGCCCGGCCTCGACCGCCTTGGACAGCTCGACCTCAGAAGCGGCGTCGAGCAGCGGCGTGCGGGAGATCTCATGCAGGTAGACTCCGACGAGGTCCCGCTCCTCGGCACCTGTGTCGGATCGCATCTCCACTTTCACGTTCTCCACCTTCGGGCCCCTCCCCGTCCATCCTTCGCCTTCCCCGTTTTCACCCTGCTAAAACGGGCGCCCCCCGGGTATGCCCCCTGCACAACACCCAGCACGCCCTCCGAATTCCGCCCTCAGGGGCGATTCGGTGACGACCCCTGAGAGTTGCACCACTTACCTAGACGCTCTAGAGGCTGCTCCGGTTCGCTTCGGTTGCAACAAGTGATACGTGGTATTCCTGCCCGTCAGACGCCTAAACTCGCTGTGAGTTCCCTGGGAACGGCGGCTGGTGGGATCGGGGTCACCGGTGTTCATCGGCAACAGTCGGCCAGACGACAGGCAAAACGCTCTGAAGGATGAGAAATCGGCTTCCCTCGTTGGGGGCTTGACGCACGGCGCCACCTGTCGAAATGCCGACCGGGCCACCGTGCGCCTCTACCGGGAGTTCCATTCCCGCAACAGCTTGGCTTCTTCCTCGTTCGAAAGCCCGGTGTTGTGCGATACCTCACTCAACCCGGAAAGTGTGTCACGGACCGTCTCACGAAGTGGGCGAACACGGAGACCGGCCTCGATCGACGGCGTGGCGTCACGACTGAGGAACCCTCCGTATTCGGGCAAAGGCAGCCAAAGGGGCAGCGATCGCGGCCCGGACCACGGCGCCACCTCGCGAACTGTCAGGAAACTCTGAGGAATCCACGTGAGGGTATGCACGGAAGGCGCCCCTTCGGCCAACCCAGCGTGAAACTCGCGACGGGTAAGCGGCGCCCCGATGCCGTCGAACGTGCCGGCCAGGCCGCGGTCGGCCGCCCGGACGATCCAGTCGGCGAGGTCCCGGACGTCGATCAACTGGATCAGGTCGTCCGGCTCACCGGGCGCGAGGATCTCACCGCCGCGCGCGGCGCGGCGCACCCAGTAGTCGAACCGCCCGGTCGGGTCCTCGGGACCGACGATGAGCCCGGCGCGGCAGACGAAGACCCGGTCGGCGACCGACGCCACGAGCTGCTCGCAGGTGACCTTGCACCGGCCGTACGCTTCGGCGTCGGCGAACGGGTCGTCGAACCCCTGCGGCGCCGGCTCCATGACGGGAGCGTCGGTGACGGTCTGCCCCGGCGTGGCGGTGTCGGCGTAGACGGACCCGCTCGAGACGAACGTGAAGTGCCCGACCCGCCCACGAAGCGCCTCGACGGCGTTCCGGACGTGGCTGGGGCGGCGGCCGACGTCGACGACGGCGTCGAACGCGCCGTCGAGGGCGTCGAGCCCGCCCGGGTCGTCCCGGTCGACGCGGACGAACTGGACGCCGTCGACCGGTCGGCCGGACGAGCCGCGGGCGGCACAGACGACGTCGTGGCCGGCGTCACGGGCCTGCCGGGCCACGGCACGGCCGAGGAACACGGTGCCACCGAGAACAAGGATCTTCATCGCTCGATCCTGGGGTGTCGGTAACCGGACCAGAACCGCTGTTCACCAGAAGCGGATCCGCCGAGAACGAAAACTCCGGCCACGGGTCGTCGGGATCATGGGCGGCGAACCCACGCCGGAGCCGCTGGTCAGATTCGGTGGGACGACGGCGGGCGGCGCGGGCGGGTCTTGCGGACGACCAGCACGAACAGCGCCAGCCCCGACATCACGATCGCTGACACCGCCAGCCAGAGCGACCAGCGGCGGGGAGGAGCGCCGCCCGGGGGCAGTGCACCTTCCACTGTGGTCGGTGACGACGCGACCGCGGGCGCCGAGGACACCGGAGCAAACGCCCAGATCCGCAGGTAATCCACCTCGAACTCGGCCGGCAGCGCGGTTGCGGCAGTCGGGGTGCCGGCCTTGTCGCCCGTGGTCACCGCGAACCCGAACCAGCGCGGCTGGGTGGAGACCGCCGGGTCGGCGGAGCGCTCCCTGCCGTCGACGGAGATCCGGAAGCCCGACGGCGCCCACTCGATGACGTAGGTGTGCCAGTCGCTGAACGTCCCGGGCAGCATCTTCGTGGAGGTACCGGATCCGTTGCCGTTGCTGACGACGGCCGTTTCGTCGCCCGGCCGAGCCAAGATCGCGAGCTGCGAGACGTCGCGGGCCTGGCCGTCCACCGGCCGCAGCATGACCACCGACTCGATTCCCGCGCCGGTCGGCACCCGCGCGCGGAACTCGTAGCGGCCGTACTGCTGGGTGGCGCCGAGGCAGCGCACCTCGCCCGTGACGTAAGGCTTCCCACCGTAGGCGCGGCGGTGCAGCGCCAGCCGGAGGCGCCCGTCGGACACGGTGACCGCCTCGGGCCGGAAGTAGCCGGCCTGCGTGCCGTCCGGCGCGCCGTCGTAGGCGGAGCAGCCCGACGGCAGCGCGCCGGCGTCGTCGAAGGACTGGGAGAAGACCGGCGTCCAGCCCGGCGGGTCGGCGGCATCCGCCCGGGCCGGGGACACGCACGTGATGGACGCGACGACGACCACCACGGCCGCGGCTCGCCTCAGCATGCGCACGCCTCCGGAAAGACGCTGTCCTTTCCGGCAACCTACCCGATACCTTGCGGATGCGCAGGACCGCGGAACGTCGGCACCGGGCGGCCGCCCCGTGCCGGACCCTCGCTTTTACCCGCAGGTCACCTATCTGTTCACAACAGGTGCTCGCGCCGGATCGACGACCACGGAAGGATGGCCATCGACGCATGTGTCCTTCCAAAAGGAGAGATCATGGCCCAGCCCCGCGCACGCGGTTGGCGGATCGCCCAGCACCTCGCGGTGCCGGCACTCGCCGTCGCGGTCGTCGCCCTCTTACCCCTGGCCAAGGCCGGCACCGCCGAGGGAACCGACCGGTGGACGCCGCTCACCCCGGCCAAGGTCTCGTTCGGTCAGAAGGCCGGCCCGACGACTACGGCACAGTTGCTCGGCTTCAACGACTTCCACGGCAACATCGACCCGCCGACCGGCAGCGGCGGGTTGATCAATGGCACGCCCGCGGGCGGCGCCGAATACCTCAGCACCTGGCTGACCAAGCTGCGCAACGACGCCGCGAACAACGGCGTGCGCAACAGCGACACGGTCGTCGCCGGTGACAGCATCGGGGCCACACCCCTGGTGAGCGCCGCCTTCCACGACGAGCCGGCGATCGAGGTCCTCAACCGGATGGGCGTCGACATCTCGTCGGTCGGCAACCACGAGTTCGACGAGGGTGTCGACGAGCTCAAGCGCATCCAGTTCGGCGGCTGCCACCCGGTCGACGGTTGCCAGGACGGCGACGGCTTCTCGGGTGCGAACTTCCCGTACCTCGCCGCCAACGTCACCAACAAGTCCAACGGCCTGCCGATCCTCCTGCCCTTCACGCTGCGCTTCTACGACGGCGTCCCGGTCGCGTACGTCGGCATGACGCTGGAGGCCACCCCCGGCATCGTGAACCCGGCGGGCATCAAGAACGTCAACTTCAAGGACGAGGTCGAGACCGCCAACCAGTACGCCACCGTCCTGAGCTGGCTCGGCGTCCGCTCGCTGGTGCTCGTGATCCACGAGGGCGGCATGCAGAGCAGCCCGCCCGCGCCGCTGGACCCGTCCGGCTGCGCCAACTTCGCCGGCCCGATCACCGACATCGTCAAGGGGCTCAACCCGGCGTACGGCGTGGTCGTCTCCGGCCACACGCACCGCTTCTACACCTGCCAGCTGCCCAACTCCTCGGGCGCCGACTCGCTGGTGACGAGCGCCGGCACGGCCGGCACGCTGGTGACGGACATCCGCGTCACGCTGGACAAGAAGTCCCGCAAGTTCGTCGACGCGTCGGCCACCAACGTGATCGTCGAGAACGGTGTGAAGAACGCCGACGGCACCTGGAAGACGGAGAACGGCGTCCCGGTCCGCAACCCCGACCTGGTCGACCCGAAGATCAAGAAGATCGCGGACAAGTACCGCACGGCCGTCGCGCCGATCGCCAACCGGATCGTCGGCAGCATCACCGCCGACATCACGACCACGGCGACCGCCGCGGGCGAGACGCCGCTCGGTGACGTGATCGCGGACGCGCAGCTGGCCTACACCAAGTCGGCCGGTGCGCAGATCGCGTTCATGAACCCCGGTGGCATCCGGGCGCCGCTGACCTACGCCAACTCGCCCGGCGGCGAGGCTCCCGGCCAGGTCACCTACGGTGAGTGCTTCACGGTCCAGCCGTTCAACAACCTGGTCGTGACGCAGTCGTTCACCGGCGCCCAGATCAAGGACGTGCTGGAGCAGCAGTTCGTCGGCTTCGGCGGGCAGACCACCCAGCGGATCCTGCAGGTCTCCGGCGGCCTGACGTACACGTACAGTGCTTCCGCGGTGCCGGGGTCGAAGATCAGCAACCTGGCGCTCAACGGCACCCCGATCAACCCGGCGGCGACCTACCTGGTGACCACGAACGACTTCCTCGCCAACGGCGGTGACGGGTTCACCAACCTGGCGAAGGGCACCGGCCGGGTCACCGCGCCGGGCTTCGACGTGGACGCGCTGGTGGCCCACCTCGGCACCGGACCGATCGCGCCCGGCCCGGGCAACCGGATCACGCGCGTCGCCTGATCGCGAATTTTGCCTGATCAGTGCTCGTGTGGGCGGGCGGCGGGTTTTGCTCCCGCTCGCCCACACGTATGCTCGCAACGCCCGAGTGCCACGTGTCATCGATGTCGAGGAGTGTTGATCTGTGGAGCGACCGAGCTGGGCCCCCGCAGACGTCGACCTCGATCGCCCGAGCGTTGCCCGCGTCTATGACTACTACCTCGGCGGCTCGCACAACTTCGCCGCCGACCGCGCCTTCGGCGAGCAGGTCCTGAAGGTCATGCCGGTGGTCGCCGCACTCGCCCGCAGCAACCGCGCCTTCCTGCGCCGCGCCGTGAGCACGCTGGCGGCGCAGGGCGTGCGCCAGTTCCTCGACCTCGGCTCCGGCATCCCCACCGTCGGCAACGTCCACGAGGTCATCGCGGACTCCGGCATCAGTGACGCCCGGGTGGTCTACGTCGACCACGACCCCGTCGCGGTCGCGCACAGCCACGCCATCCTCGCCGACGTGCCGGGCACCGCCGTGGTCGCCGGCGACCTCCGCCGCCCCGCCGACCTGCTCGCCGAGCCGGAGGTGCGGGCCGTGCTCGACTTCAACCAGCCGATCGCGTTCCTGCTCGTCGCGGTGCTGCACTTCGTCCCCGACGAGCAGCGCCCGGCCGACATCGTGTCCGGATACGCGGCCGCCGGCGTCCCCGGCAGCTACGTCGTGCTGTCCCACGCCGGGCTGGAACGCCAGCCCACGCCCGCCGAGGACGCGGCATGGGAGATGTACCGTAAGTCCCCCACCCCGCTGATCCTGCGGACCAGGGCGCAGGTGGCGGCGCTGTTCGGCGACCTGACGGTGGTCGAGCCGGGCGTCGTCGCGACCCACGAGTGGCGGCCAGGGCCGGACGACGAAGCGGCCCCGGAGGGCGACGCGTTCGGCTGCGCGGCCGTCGCCCGCAAGGATTAGCGCCGGCCACCATGACCGCCCTCAGCTCCACGCCGACCTCGTGGGACCGCCCGCACCGCGCAGCCGAACGACTCGCGCGCGCCTGGTCGCTGGCCGTCGCCGGCACCAGCTACGTGTCGATGAACGGTCTCGAGGTCCAGGACTTCCTGACCAGCCTGTCGACCCGGCTGATCCACGCGCTGACGTCCGAGGTCTTCGACCCGGCCGACGTGCGCGAGGTCGGCTCGACCCTGGTTGCCGCGCACTTCACCGAGCCGATGACGCTGGAGCGCACCATGGCGGTGCTCAGCGAGCAGTTCGGCAACGCGCCGGCCAAGCGAATCGCCCAGATCCAAGGCGCGCTCGCGGCCGGCTACGCGCTGGCGCTGCGCGACCGGGTGCTCGACGAGCAGGAGGAGATCCGCACCGCGGCGCTGTGGTCGCAGGCCCGGGCCGAGGAGGGCCGGCGGGTCAGCGACGCGCGGTTCCGCGCGATCTTCGCCGGCGCGGCGATCGGCATGAGTGTCAGCACCGTCGACGGCCAGGTCGTCGAGGTCAACCAGGCGCTGTGCGACATGCTCGGCTACACCGCCGACGAGCTGCTCGCCATGTCGTTCGAGGACTTCGTGCTGCCCGAGGACCCGCCGTCCGCGGCCGCGATGTTCAACGACCTGCTGGTCGGTCAGCAGGACCAGTTCCGCATCGAGAAGCCGTATGTGCACAAGGACGGGCACCGGGTCTGGACCGATCTGGTGGCATCGGTCATCCGCGACGAGGAAGACCGGCCGAAGTGGCTCGTCGCGATGTTCGAGGACATCACCGAGCGGTATCTCCTCCAGGTCCGCCTGCGGCACCAGGCGCTCCACGATCCCCTGACCCAACTGCCCAACCGCACGCTGTTCTTCGACCGGCTCGACGCCATGCTGGCCGGCGCCGACGAAAACGGCGACGCCCGCGTCGGCGTCTGCTACCTCGACGTCGACGGCTTCAAGGTCATCAACGACACGCTCGGCCACGACGTCGGTGACCAACTGCTGCAGACCGTCGCCCGCCGGCTGGCCCGCTCGATCAACGGTGAGGGCCAACTCGTCGCGCGGATGGGCGGCGACGAGTTCGTCGTGCTGATCGAAGGCTCCGCCAGCACCGAGGACGTCGTCACCGTCGCGGAGAAGGCGCTCGACACGGTCCGCGCGCCGGTCCACGTCGGCGGCCACGAGATCAGCATCTCGGCGAGCATCGGCGTGGTCGAGCAGCCGCTGCGCGGCACCAGCACGGGCGAGCTGATGAAGGCCGCCGACACCACCCTCTACTGGGCCAAGGCCGACGGCCGCAACCGCCTCGCCCTGTTCGACGCCGAGCGGCACGCACGCGAGGTGACGCGGTATGAGCTGTCCGCGAGCATGCCGGCGGCGCTGGAGCGGCGGGAGTTCTTCGTCGAGTACCAGCCCCTCGTCCGGCTCAGCGACGCCCGCATCATGGGCGTCGAGGCGCTGGTCCGCTGGCGGCATCCCCGCTTCGGGGTGCTCGGCCCCGACACGTTCATCGGCATGGCCGAGGAGACCGGGCTCATCGTGCCGCTGGGGCGCTGGGTGCTGCACGAGGCCTGCCGCCAGGCCGCCGAATGGCACCGGACCGTCAAGGACAAGGCGCCGCTGATGAGCGTCAACCTGGCGGTGCGGCAGCTGCGGGACCGCACGATCGTCCGGGACGTGCGGACGATCCTGGAGCAGACCGGCCTGGCCCCGGAGCGGCTCCAGCTGGAGCTCACCGAAAGCGCGATCATGGGCGCCGGCGGCGAGCCGATCGAGGCGCTCAACGCGCTGGCGGACCTGGGCCCGCGCATCGCCATCGACGACTTCGGCACCGGCTACTCCAACTTCGCATACCTGCGGAACCTGCCGGTCCACAGCCTGAAGCTGGCCGGCTCGTTCGTCGCCGGGCTGCGCCCGCCGGAACGGCCGGACCCGGTCGACGAGCAGATCGTGGCCGCGGTGATCGGGCTGGCGCACACCCTGAAGCTGAGCGTCACGGCCGAAGGCGTGGAGACGGCGGAGCAGGCCAGCCGCCTCCAGGCCCTCGGCTGCGACACCGCGCAGGGCTGGTACTACGCGAGTCCCGGCCCCGCCGCCGCCCTCAAGTTCTGACCGCTCAGTTGGCCGCGTACGGATTGATCTCTTCGTGCATGTCCGTCATGAACTGCGACCAAAGGTCGTCTTCGTGCGGATCGGCACCGACGAGGTCGAACTGTCCGTCGGTGAAGTCGGGGTCGAGTTGCCAGTCGGGCAGGTCCAGGTCGTCGAGGTGCAGGGGCTCGTCGCCGGGATCCCCTTCGACGGCGTCGACGGTTTCGATGTCGGTGAGGTCGTCGGCACCGTCGGTACCGTCGAATCCTCCATGGTGATCCTCATACTGGTGATCGGCGAAGGCATGGTCGACTCCACCGTCGTGGTCGACGTGGAGGCCGTCCTCGCCCCAGTCGATCTCAAAGTCGCTCATGACTTCTCCCGGTCGGTTCGGCTACCTCTAGAACGTTAGGCGCCGCACGACAAGTCCCACTCCCCGAAACGTGCCACGACCGGTCAGCCGGGATCCTTACGGCTGGAGCCACCACGGGCTGGTGTAGGCCACGCCGAAGTCGTTGCACGGGTGTGCGTTCGGGCCCGGGCTCGGGTTGGCCTGCGTCGGGTCGGAGACGCGCAGGACGACCCAGTTGCCGGCCGCCACGTCGAGCGGCAGTGTAAACGTCACCACCTGGTTCGCGACCGTGTCCACCACCAGCGGTACCGTCGGCGCGTTGCTCCCCGGGCGCAGGACCTGAATCCGCAGGGGCTTGCCGTCCCACTCCGGGCCCCGGTTGACGTCGACCCGAAACGTGACGTCGCCGCGCGTCAGCGGCAGGACGCCGCCCATGCGCACCGTCGCGCCGGCCGGGGTCGTGGCCGTCGCGTCCACCCGCAGGCCCGACACGCGGGTCGCGAAGAAGCGGCGGGCGCGCATGGCCTCGAAGACGGCGGCCCGGGTGTTCTCGGTGACCCACAGGCCCATCCGGCCCTTGCCCTCGGGGAAGCCCCAGTCGGTGCCGTGCTCGTCCGAGACGCCGCTCAGACCCGTGCGCCAACCGGCGTTGAGGCAGGCGTTCAGGGCGCTGGTGCGGCCCTCGCTCCAGCCGTCGAACAGGTAGTCGTCGCCGCGGTTGAACATCTCCAGGCTGACCATCGCGTCGCGGGCCGGGGCGTTGTACGAGAAGTTGCCGAACCGTGCGGCCTCGCGTCCCGGGTGGTTGAAACTCGCGATGCCGCCGTTGGCGATGATCCAGTTGTACAGGCCGCCCATGTTGCTGGAGCCGCCGAGATCGGTGAAGTTGGTCGTGCCCCAGACGTTGACGTGGCCGAGCAGCGGGTGCGACCACTCGAACCCGCGGATGGCGGTGTAGCGGCCCGGGTCGTCGGCGGCGTTGGCCAGCGTGCCGGTCCGGTCCCACTCCGACCGCGACAGGCCGTTGATCGAGAAGAGTGTGGTGTGGTCGGTCAGCGCGGCGACGTCGAGGCCGGCGGAGCGCATCGAGGCGAAGGCGAGGTTCGGATCGCCGTCGCCGTCGGACATCACGGTGTGGTTGTGCATGTCGGCGTGGACCAGCGTCGTGCCCTGGGTGATCGCCGAGGCGCGCGACGCCCCGGCGAGGGAGGTGGCACCGACGGTGGCCGCCGTGGCGGTCTCGGCCCGCAGCGTCTCGGCCGCGTTCGCCCGGCCGGGCGCGGCCGCGAGGAGCAGGAGGCCGCCCGCGCCGGCGAGCATTCCACGCCGGCCGAGGCCGTGCTGATGCGTGTGTTCATCCATGCGCATCAGTAGACGCGACGCATGGCAATACTTTGAGAAACGTTGATGTCCACCAGGCGAAGCTTCAGCGGGTACGGCGGTCGAGCCAGCCGTCGCCGTTGAGATCCTCGTACCGTGCGTCCATGACGCCGTCACGGTTGGTGTCCACGTCGGCGGAGTTGATCAGGCCGTCGCGGTCGGTGTCGTGCCCGATGAACTCCGGCCGGCCGTCACCGTCGGCGTCGACCACGATGTCGACGCCGCCGTCGGGGCGCTCGACGTATGTGTGCCGGTCCCACTTGCCGTCGCCGTCCCAGTCGACGCGGGTGTGGTACCCGTCGGTGGGTGCCTGCGGCTGCACGTCGTTGCCGATCATGCCGGCCAGCCCCGAGTCGTACGAGCCGGAGCGGTAGACCGTGCCCCGGTTGACCGCCTCCGCGATGCCATCGGGCCCGTGGTCGCCCGCCGGAGCGGCCTCGGGCTGCGCCTCACCGAAGCCGGCACTGCCGGGCGGCGCCTCGCCGAAGCCCGCGCTGTCGGGCGGCGCCTCGCCGAAGCCCGCGCTGTCGGGCGGCGCCTCGCCGAAGTTGGCGCTGTCGGGCTGCGCGGAGGCGAACGCGGCGCCGCCCGAGGTGTATGCCGTTGTGCCGCCGGCCGATGCGTACACCCCACCGGGTCCGGCCTCGGCTCGGACCTCGCCCTGGCCCGACACCGCGTGACGACCGCCCTGCGCGTCTTCCACGGCCCCCAGGTGCCGGCCGAGACCATGTTCACTGTCGCCCGGTGAAGGGGCTGCGCCGAAGGCGGCCGCCGGGTGGCGACCGCCGCCCGCCTGCTCGGCGACGTGCTCGGCGTGCTGGCCGGCGACGCCCACCGCGCCGCCCAGGCCGTGGCCGGGTCCGTGTCCGCCGACGACGTCACCGATGTCGGCCCCCAGCGAGGAGAACAGGCCGAACATGCTCGCCTTGCTGGTGCGCTGCTCGACCCGCGACTGCGCGCCGGGGTCGAAGCCCACCTGCGCACCGAGCACCTCCAACTCCTCCGCGGAGAGGCGGTAGCCGTCCAGCGCGGACGCCGGGTCGGCCGCGAGCCGCGCCTTGAAGCCCGGGTCGGTCAGCAGGCGCTCGAGCACGTCGTCGAAGTCGGACATCGGAAACTCTCCCAGTGAGATCGGTTCAGTCGAGCTCGGGCATCGGCACCGGCTGTGGCCGCGGCCGGCAGGTCCCGCACTGCACCGCGTCCTCCACGACAAGGCCCTCGGCCCGGTCGCGGCGCTGCGACCGGTGCACCTCCAGCAGGTAGGGGCCGAATTTCGCGTGGTCCTCGCACAGCCCTCGGCCGCAGAACCGGCACGCCCCCCGCGCCGCCTTGGCGCAGAACCAACAAAGCACAGTGACTCCTAGCCGATGATGTAGCACGCGTCGAGCGTGACCGAGTGACGGGAGACTGCGGTGTTGCCGGCGGCGTCACGGATCGTGATCACCACCGGGATGGTGCCGCCGGCGTTGGTCACGCTGCCATAGCTCGGCGCGGAGAACCCGCCCACCAGGCTGGTTCCGGACGGCTTCAGCGTGACGGTGACCGGAGACCTCGCCCCCGGGTACTGGTAGGTGAAGCTTCCGCTCACGGTGCTCGGCGGATTCGGCGCGTCGGCGGCGATGACGGCGACGTTGACGGAGGTTCCGTAGCTGGTACAGGGCCCGCCGTTGTAGATCTGCGCGATGGTGCCCGGCGAGACGCTCGCCCGGGTGAACGTCGGGGGCGTGGTGTCCGGCGGCGGTGGCGGCGACGTCGTGGGCGCCCCGGTGGTCGGCCCCGCCGTCGTCCGCGTCGGGGTCGCGGACCTGGTGCGGGTCGGGGTCGCCGACGGCGACGGGGATGCCGACGCGGAGTCGGACGGGGACGGCGACGGAGACGGGGACGGGGACTCCGACGGGGTGTCGGACGGGGTGTCGGACGGGGACGGCACCATGCTGGGCGAGCCGCCGGGCTTGGGCAGCGCCACGCCGTCGCCGCAGGTGAGGTCGGCCTGCGGGTCCACCGGCAGCAACCCGCCGTCCTGGCGCACCGCGCCCTTGCCGACCTCCGGGGCACCGCCCGCGGTCAGCGCGAACCGGGCCGGGCCGTCGGTGACGATCGGCACGCCCGAGCCGGTGACGTCCAGCTTGAGCGGCTTGAAGGCCGTCGTCGTGCTGGTCGTGTCGGCCAGGATCCTGCCGCCGTTGAGCCGGAACGCGCCGTTGGGCCGGATCGGGGTCGTCGGGGTGCTGACCAGCTCACCGACGTCGAGTGTGGAGCCGGCGCAGAGGACCGTGACGCTGCCGCCCCGGAACGTCAGCGTCGCCGTCGAGCGGTCGCCGATGGTGATCGAGTCGCCCAGCTGGACGTACATCTTGGCGTCCCGGTGCATCGTGCGCTGGACGCCGCCGATCCGGACGCTCGCGGTGCCGCGTGTGACGGTGACCAGCGCGCGGTCGGTCGGCATCTCCGCCCAGACCGGGCCGGCGAAGAGGTTGCTGCCGGTGAGGAACAGCGCGAACAGCAGCAGGAGGACGAGCAGCCACCACAGCTTGCGCTCGAAGCGGCGGTCGACGCTGTCGTCGGCCTTCTCCGGTGGCGGGCCGGGCGGCGCCGCGAGCGGCGGGTAGTCGGCCACCGGGTGCGCGCCCGACGCCGGTCGACGGCCGCCGGACGGTGCCACGTCCACGGCTCGCCCGAGGATGAGCGGCAGGCCGGCGACGGCCGGCAGGAGCCAGGCCCGGGCCGGTGTCCGGGCGGTGGCGACCTGTCCGGGCGAGCCGTCGCCGTACGGCCCGATCATCGACCCGCGGTGCAGCTGCACCCCGTCGGGCAGGCTCAGCGAGCCCGACGCGACGACGACCGCGTCGCTGCCGCCGTCCAGCACCACCGGCTGGCCGGGGGCGAACTGCATCGGACGGGCGCGGCTGAGCACGCCCAGCCGGTCGTCCGGGCTGAGCGACGCGAGCGCCGGCGTCTCCCCCACGAGTTGCTCGAGCTCCGCCCACTCGACGGGCGGCGGGCCGGGCAGCGGACCGACCGCGGAGGCGACGGTCGAGGGCGGAATGGCGAGGAGGGTGGTACCGGCGGTGAGCCAGCCGAGCACGGCCGGCGCGCCGGTGAGCGCGTTGGCGAGCCCGACGACGCCACCCCGACCGACCCGCTCACGGACCGTGCCGGTCGGGTCCCCCGGACGGCGGGCCTCCAGGGCGCCGTCGACGACGACGTAGACCGCCGGCTGCACCGAGCCCGCGAAGACGAGCTGCTCGCCGGTGCGCGGGTGTACCCAGCGGGCGTCCTCGGCGAGCCGGGTCAGCGCGGGCGGCGGAAGCTCGCCGAGGGCGGACGTGCGCAGTGCCGCCAGCCGGCGGGGCTCGTCGCGCAGGAGCTTGCGCTCGCCGAGGCGGGCGCGCAGCCGGCGGGCGCGGCGGCGCAGCCAGCTGAGGCAGAGGTACACGACGGGGGCGAGCAGCCCGGCCACGATGACGACGAGCAGGAGGCGGGCGAGCCAGCCGGACTGCCAGAGGCCGGTGAAGACACCCGCGACGCGGTCGGTGTAGACGCGGTACATCAGGTTGACCGCGATCGCGAGCCAGACGACGGCGAGCATGCCGTACAACGCGACGAGACGCCCCTCGCGGTCGAGCTCACCGAAGCGGGGCGGACGGCGGCGCAGCCGGGCGACGACCCACGCCAGGCCGCGGGCCCGCAGGTTCGGCACCTCCAGCCAGTCCATCAGCAGGTAGTAGCCGTCGAGCGCCATGAACGGGTTGAGGTTGAACAGCGCGTTGAGGTACCACGCGAAGGCGAGCTTGAACGTCCACGGCTGCAGCTCGGGATAGAACAGGCCGGCGAGCTGGCAGGCGCCGGCGAGGATCAGGCCGGTGGCCGGGCCGGCGACGGTCGTGACGATGCGGGCGCGGCGGCCGGCCATCCAGACGTCGGTGGTGTCGACGAAGACGGAGGGGATCCCGAAGTACACGAGGAAGCCCGCGACCGGGACGCGCCTTCCCGCGTGTTTCGCGCCCAGGGCGTGGCCCAGCTCGTGACAGGCGAGGGCGAAGACGTTGAGGCCGAGCAGCACGAGGGCGCCGGTGAGGTACGAGTCGCCGGTCAGAAACACCGACTGGTCGGCGCGGAACCAGTTCCAGACGAAGACGCCGAGTCCGGCGAGCGCGACGAGGCCGGCGAGCACCGCGAAGACGCGGGTGAAGAAAAGGCGGCCGCCGGCCTTGTAGAGGAACGTGACGACCGGGTCGACCCGGGCCAGCACGACCCGCCGGCCCTGTGCGGTCGCGAGGATCGCCTTGCCGAGGCGGATCGGCCACGGCCGGCGGTGCACGCGCTGGAGGCGGTGGAACGCGTCGACCGGCAGCTCGGCGAGCATGCGGTTGCCGGCGAGGTCCGCGACGATCCGGGTGACCTGGTCCGGAGCGAGCCGGCCGGAGATGCGCGCGAACTCGGCGACCAGCCGGGCGACCGTGCGGCTGCCGTCCATGGCCTGGGCGAGCTGCCACTCCTCCGGGGTGAGCCGCAGGTAGGAGGACTCACCACGGTCCGGTGAGCGGAGCATCACGTAGTCGACGCCACGGGCCGAGGTGAGCGTGACCGCTTCGACACCCTCGCGCAGAACCGGACGGGCCCGCGCGGGATTGAGCCGATCGGCAACGGCGTGCCAGAGGCCGACGTCGGCGGGGCCCAGCGGCACCCCCGGCGCCCGCCCCGCGAGAGCCTCCCAGACACTGATACGCGTCTCGACGACGGACACTGTCGCTCCTGTACAGGATGAATCCAGCCAGGGCAATGTAAGCGGCCCGGACCGCCACGGGTAGGTTCCGTCCCGAACGTGACAGGGATTCGGCGAAGATGGCACCGTGTACATCCTCGCCATCGATCAGGGCACGACCTCCTCCCGTGCGATCGTGTTCGACTCCGACGGCGCCATCGTGGCGCTCGACCAGCGCGAACACCACCAGAGCTTCCCCCGCCCCGGCTGGGTCGAGCACGACCCGGTCGAGATCTGGCACAACGTCCAGGCGGTGTCGACCCGCGCCCTGGACCAGGCGGGCCTGTCCCGGGCCGATGTCGCCGCCATCGGCATCACCAACCAGCGCGAGACCACGATCCTGTGGGACACCAAGACCGGCGAGCCGGTCCATCCGGCGATCGTCTGGCAGGACACGCGCACCGACGCGCTGATCCGGTCGATCGGCGGCTCCGCCGGCGCCGACCGGTTCCGCGACCGGTGCGGGCTGCCGCTCGCGACCTACTTCGCCGCCCCGAAGATCGTCTGGCTGCTCGAAACCGTGCCGGGCCTGCGTGCCCGCGCCGAGGCCGGCGAGATCCGGTTCGGCACGGTCGACACCTGGCTGATCGAGAAGCTGACCGGTCGCCACGTCACCGACGTGACCAACGCCAGCCGCACCATGCTCATGAACCTGACGACCCTGGACTGGGACGACGAACTGCTCGCCGAGTTCGGCATCCCGCGGGCGATGCTGCCGGAGATCGGCTCGTCGTCCTACGTGTACGGCGAGGCGCGCACCATGCTGCACGGCGTCCCCGTGGCCAGCGCTCTCGGCGACCAGCAGGCCGCACTCTTCGGCCAGGCGTGTTTCGCGCCCGGTGAGGCGAAGTGCACGTACGGCACCGGATCCTTCCTGCTCCTCAACACCGGCACCCGCCCGGTGGCCAGCGAGCGTGGCCTGCTGACGACGGTCGGTTATCGGATCGGGGACGCGGATCCGGTGTACGCGCTGGAAGGCTCGATCGCCATCACCGGCTCGCTGGTGCAGTGGCTGCGCGACAACCTGGGCCTCATCCGCTCGGCGCCCGAGATCAACGACCTGGCGGCGACCGTCTCCGACAACGGCGGCTGCTACATCGTCCCGGCGTTCTCGGGCCTGTTCGCGCCGCACTGGCGCCCGGACGCCCGGGGTGTGATCACCGGGCTGACCGGTTACGTCACCAAGGGACACCTCGCGCGGGCGGCCCTCGAAGCGACGGCGTGGCAGGTCAAGGACGTGGTCGACGCCATGATGGCGGAGTCGGCGGTACCGCTGGAGACGCTGAAGGTCGACGGCGGCATGACCGCGAGCGACCTGCTGATGGCCTTCCAGGCCGACGTGCTCGACGTCCCGGTCGTGCGCCCGACGGTGGCCGAGACGACGGCGCTGGGCGCGGCGTACGCGGCCGGGCTGGCGGTCGGCTTCTGGCCGGACACGGACACGCTGCGCGAGAAGTGGCACGTCGACCGGCGGTGGGAGCCGTCGATGGACCAGGGGACGCGGGACCGCGGCCACGCGTTGTGGCTGCGCGCCGTGGAACGCTCCTTCGGCTGGGCCGACTGACCCCACCCCGTCTGACCGGCGGGCGCCGCCGGCACGGCATGCGGAAGGCGGCGCACCTCGCCAGGTGCGCCGCCTTCCTTTCTGGGAGGGGAAACCAGTCCTTGTCAGCCCAGGAGTTGGTCGGCGACGGCCTTTGCGGTGTTGCTGGAGATCGCGAACCCCACGCCGATGTTGCCGGCCGTGTCGCCCGACGTGGCGATCGCGGTGTTGATGCCGATGAGCTGACCGGACGTGTTGACCAGCGCACCGCCGGAGTTGCCGGGGTTGATGGCGGCGTCGGTCTGGATCGCGCCGGTGATCTTCGTGGCGCCGGTGCGGCCGTCCTGGCCCTCGTCGATCGTACGGTTGAGGGCGCTGACGATGCCCGAGGTCACCGAGCCGTCGAGGCCGAGCGGGCTGCCGACGGCGAGGACGGTGTCACCCACGTGGACGGTCGAACTGTCGCCGAACGCCAGCGGGGTGTACGTGCCGCCGGCCCGGACCTTGACGACCGCCAGATCGGTGCTCGGGTCGGTGCCGACGATCGAGGCCATGGCGGACTTGCCGTCGGAGAACGTGACCTGGACCGTGGTGCCGCGAGCGGTCGCCACCACGTGGTTGTTCGTCAGGATCGCGCCGTCGGTGGTGATGATGACCCCTGAGCCGACGGCCGATCCGGTGCTGATCGACACGACACTGGGCAGCACCTGCGCGGCGACGTTCGACAGCGTTGAGGTGCTGCCGGACCCTGCGGAGTTCTGCGCGCTGACCACGGTGTGGTTGGTCGACGGGCGGAGCTCCAGGGCCGCGTAGCCGCCGCCGAACGCGGAGACCGCCGAGAGCCCGACGGCAGCCACGATCGCCGCCGCGACACGCCCCACCCGCCGCCGCTTCGACAGCGCGGCCGGCGTGGCCGGCTGCATCGGCGCCGGCGCCAGCAACGGCGACTGCCATTGCGGCGGCCGGTGCATGTGCGGCACGTGCGGAGGCATCTGCGCCGACGGCACGTGCCGGAACTGCTGGTCCCCGGATGCCCCCGTCCACCCCGGCTGGCCACCCGACGCGGGTGCCCCGGTGTGCCACCCGTGGCCACCCGGCGCGGCCTGCCACCCGTGGACACCCGGCACCGGCGGCGGCGCGGCCGGCCACCCGGGCCGGTCCCCGGCGGTCGGCGCGGGCGTCCCACCTTGCTCAGGTGCCGGCGCCGGCCGGTCACCCGACACCGGTCCCGAGGCCGGGTGGTCACTCGACACCGGTCCTGAAGCCGGGCGGTCACCCTGCGCGGGTGCCGGTGCGGGCGGCCATGCTTGTTGGCTGCCCGAAGCGGGCGCCTGCGCCGGCCGGTCGGCCGGAGCCGACTGATCGGCCGGAGCCGGCTGATCGGCCGGAGCCGGCGTCCAACGCTGCTGGTCGGCCGGCTTCGGCGCCCATCCCTGCTGTTCGCTCATGATTTGAGCTTCCCCACCGCGGCTGGCGGACTACTTAGTGCGGCCTGGGAACCGGCTGTGAGGGGGAGCCGAACCTGGAAGGTGGCTCCGCCACCCGGCGTGACGAACACCGACACGGTGCCGCTGTGCACGGCGACCAGTGCGGCGACGATCGCGAGGCCGAGCCCGCTGCCGCTGTGCGCGCCGCCGGCCTGCCGTCTGGTGCGGGCCTTGTCCACCCGGTAGAACCGCTCGAACACCCGCGCGGCGTGCTCGTCGGTGAGGCCGGTGCCATGGTCGACGACCTCGATGAGGGCGTCGGTGCCGTCCCGGCGCAGCCGCAGCTCGACCGGCGTCCCGGCCGGAGTGTGGGTGAGCGCGTTGGTCATCAGGTTGCCGACGACCTGGCGCAGGCGGGCCTCGTCGCCGTTGACCTCGACCGGCTCGTCGCGCTCCAGCTCCAGGCTGATCTCCCGATCGGGTGCGACGGCGCGTGCGGCCGCGACGGCGTCGCTGGCGATGACCCGCAGGTCCATGTCCGCGAGGCTGAGCGGCCGCTCCTGGTCGAGCCGGGCGAGCAGCAGCAGGTCTTCGACGAGCAGGCCCATCCGGGACGCCTCGTCCTCGATCCGGCGCAGCAGCGCGCTCGTCTCCTCGGGCTCCCGGGCCGCGCCCTGCCGGTACAACTCGGCGAAACCCCGGATCGTCGTCAACGGGGTGCGCAGCTCGTGGGAGGCGTCGGCGATGAACTGCCGCATCCGTTCCTCAGACGCCTGCCGTATTCGGAACGCACCCTCGATCTGGGCGAGCATCGTGTTCAGCGCGGCGGCGAGATGCCCCATCTCCGTCTCGGGAGGGCTCTCCGGCACACGTTTGGTGAGGTCCCCGGCGGCGATGGCGGCGGCGGTACGTTCGATCTCGCGCAACGGCTGCAGACTCGTGCGCACGATCGTCACGCCGACCGCGGCGAGCACGACCAGGACACCGGCGCCGACGAACAGCTCCGCGGCGACCAGCTCGTCGACGGCGTTGTCGACCATCGACAGGCTCTCGCAGATGACCAGCAGCGTCGAACCGCGCTGGGTGATCAGCACCCGCCACCGCTCGTGTGTGGCCTTGGTCGTCACCGTGTACGGCTCGCCGATCCGGGACACCAGCTCCTCCGGTGAGGAGGGCGGGGGCGGCTGGGCCGCCGGGTCGCGGGTGCCGACGTAGCCGTACTCCAACTGGCCGTTGGGGCTGATGGTGGCCCAGAGGATGAAGTAGTTGCTGGGCAGCACCGAGTCGGTCCCGGCGCGCTGCTGCAGCCGGCTGATCTCGACCGTGTCGGCCAGCGTGCGCAACTGCTGGTCGACCTTGTCGATCATCGAGCTGCGCATGACGAGCGCGCTGGCCACGCCGATGACGAGCAGCGCCATGGTGACAAGGGTGAGCACCGCCGCGATCAGCTTCACGCGCAGCGGAACGTCGGCGATGAACCGCACCATGCGGCGGCTCAGACGGGAAGGCGCAGCACGTAACCCACGCCACGCAGGGTGTGGATCAGGCGCGGCTCGGTGATGTCGACCTTCCGCCGCAGGTAGGAGATGTAGGACTCGACGATGCTGTCGTCGCCCCGGAAGTCGTAGTTCCACACGAAGTCGAGAATCTGTGCCTTGGACAGGACCCGGCCCGCGTTCAGCATGAGATATCGCAACAACTTGAACTCTGTCGGGGACAGCGCGATCGTCTGGCCGGCGCGGCTGACCTCGTGCGTCTCCTCGTCCAGTTCAAGGTCGTGGAAGACGAGCCGGTTGGGTCCGGGGTCGCCGTTGGTGCGGCGCAGGACGGCCCGGATGCGGGCGGTCAGCTCCTCGAGGCTGAACGGCTTGGTGACGTAGTCGTCGCCGCCCAGGGTGAGGCCGCGCACCTTGTCCTCGGTGCCGTCACGAGCGGTGAGGAAGACGACGGGAAGCCGGATGCCGCCCTCGCGCAGCCGTCGGATCACCTCGAAGCCGTCGAGGTCGGGCAGCATGACGTCGAGCACGACAAGATCGGGCTTGGCCTCGCGGGCCGCGGTGACCGCCTCGGAACCGGTGGTCACCGCGTCAACCGCAAAGCCGGCGAAACGCAGGCTGGCCGAGAGGAGCTCGCGGATGTTCGGATCGTCCTCGACCACGAGCAGTCTCGCCTCAGCCTGCGCCACGCCTGGCGACGATGCACCCCCGGATTGTGCGACGCCGCCTCGTACCCCCATGTGCATATGCTGCCGCCCTCCGCTGGAGTAGGGCTGATGTTTACCTGGGAAGAACCTGAACGCCCGTTTCCCCTGCTTCAACGCTAGCGCAGCAGGCGGCGTACCTGATCGATCGCGCCGTCCAGCACCACCAACGTCGCCCGCATGGTCTCCTGGCTGGCCCGCCCGGCGCGGGCGAGACGGCGGACCTCGGAGAGCAGCTGGGCGGCCTTCTCCTCCAGCTCGGTGACCACGTCGCTCGGCGGCGGGCTCGGACGGGCCGCGCCCGGGCGGGGCGGGTATCCCCAGCCGAACTGCGAAGGGCCGGGTGGCGCGCTGCGCACCTGCCGGCTGGCCTCCTTGAGCTCCTTCTTGAGGTCGCGCACCGAGCCGCGCACACCCTGCTCGACCTCGTCGGCGAGCGTCGAGAGGTCGGCGAGCGAGGCGTTGATGTCCGCCTCGAGCGACTCCAGCTCACCGGCCCGCTGGCCGATCTCGGCCCGACCCGCGTCGGTGATCTCGTACACCTTCCGGCCGCCGGAGGCGGTGTGGCTGATCAGGCCGTCGGCCTCCATCCGCTGCAGCCGGGGGTAGATGGTGCCGGCCGACGGGGCGTAGAGCCCGTGGAACCGGTTCTCCAGCAGCCGGATCAGCTCGTAGCCGTGGCGCGGGCCTTCGGCGAGGAGCTTCAGCAGGTACAGCCGGAGCCGGCCGTGGCTGAAGACCGCACTCATGCGTCTGCTTCCTCATCGTCTACTGGTCGCCGCAACACGGAGATCGTGCCAGATGTCGCGTTGGCGGCGAGACGCCCGCCCGTGCCACTACCCAGCCGGCCGGTCACGGTACCGCGACCGGCCTGGTCGAGCTGGGAGAACGCGTTGATGACGTGCCCGGAGACGGCGTTGACGCTGACCCGCAGGTCGCTGTCCTCGCGAACACGCACCGTAATCTCCCCCGACACGGTGTCGAGCTGGACGTCGGTGTCGGCCGGCGGGTTGTCGAGGTCGCAGGTGACCGAGCCGGAGATCGTCTTCGCATACACCCGGCGGGCGGTCGAGTCGGCGACCACGATCTCGCCGGAGACGGTCTCGAGCTCGACCTCGCCGCCGAGCGTCAGCGCCTCGATCGACCCGGAGACGATCTTCCCGGCGACCGCGCCGTCGATGCCGAGCAGGGTGATCCGGCCGCTGGTGACGTCGACCGCGGCGCCGTTACGCAGCGAGGACACGATGACGGTCCCGGCGACGACGGTGAGGGCGACGAGCGTGCCGGTCGGCACGACGACGGAAACGTCGACCTTGTATCGCCCGCTGAAGAGCCACCAGAAGAACCCGGGCCACTTCTTGGGGAACTCGTGAGCGACGGTGAGGACACCGCCGTCGAGCGTGACGTCGACAGGCCGGTCGCCGACGGCGGAGAACTCGACGCGGGCCGGCCCGTCGTCGGCGCCCACGACGTTGAGCCGCCCGGCGACCAGACTGACCTTGAGTTGCTTGACCTCGTCCTCCATCGCGAGCCGCTCAGGCTCGGTGACCTTCCAAGCGGTCATAGCGCCCACTTTCCTCGTTCACTCCCGTGCGGAAAAGCGTAGCGCGAAACGCGATACATCGCGACTGTCGTTCGAGACACAGTGAGCAACAGCAACCGGCCTCGGCCGATGTTCGACCAAGGCCGGTTTGCGTGGGGGCCGATCAGACGGCGATCACGGCCGTCGCCGCTCGCGCCAGCACACGGCGGGAGTGGATGCGCGACTCGCACGGAGCCGGGTGCAGCTTCGGGTGCGCCCGCAGGCTGATCGACAGGTCACGCGCCGCCACGACGCGCTTCAGCGAGGCCATCAGCGTCTCGTCGCCGATGAACGCCGCCACCGTCGACGCCGAGCCGCCCTGGGCGAACGTCAGCCGTACCGGCACCACGGGAACACCCGCGTCGACCGCCGCCTGGAACATCGCCGGCCGGAAGGCGCCGCCCATCCGGCCGCACCACGTCGTGCCCTCGGGGAACACCGCCACGACACCGCCGTCCGCGATGTTCGCCCGCACCTGCGCCACCGTGACCGGCAGGCTCTTGGGCCTCGACCGGTCCACGAACACCGTGCCGAGCGTGGCGGCGAGGCGGCCGATGAGCGGCCACGACCGTACCTCCCGTTTGGCCAGGAGGCGGGCCGGCGTGTGCGCCAGGATCACGATCACGTCCAGCCACGACACGTGGTTGGCCACCAGCAGGGCACCTCGCTGGGGAATCCGGCCCGTCGCGGAGTGCTGGATGCCCAGGCCGGCCAGCACCGCGCGGGCGAGACCGCGCTGCGCGGCGACCAGCCGGCGCTGGGGCAGCAGGGCCAGGACGGGCACGGAGAGCGCCGCGACGAGCAGGACCGCGCCGGTGCAGACGATCCGCTTGAGCATGACGAGACGGGAAACGGTGCCGGCGGGGCGGTCCGAGAGGCACTCCGCCCCGCACGTCGACCGGGGCAGCCAGAGGCTGTCCATGACAGCCATCGAGGTCACCCCTGCCCGAGGAAGTGTCGGAGGTACCGCGGGTTGACCCGGTCGAGCGACAGCAGCACGTAGAAGTCGGCGCAGTCGAAGTCGGCGTCGTGCGCGGGCGCGCCACCCACCCAGGAGCCGAGTCGCAGGTACCCCCTGAGCAGCGGCGGAACGTCGATCTTGGCCGGCGGCGCCAGCGACTCCGGCGCGACCCAGGGGTTGCGGGGCCGCACACGCCAGGCCTGCGGCACCAGGTGCTTGCGCTCGACCAGGTCCCACACGCCGAGAGCGGTCGCGCCGCCGTCGGCGAGGGGCACCGACGCGCAGCCGCCGAGCCAGCGGTGGCCGTGCAGGTGCATGTACCGCGCGATGCCGGCCCACATCAGGTTGATCACGGCGCCGCTGCGGTGGTCCGGGTGGACGCAGGAGCGGCCGGTCTCGACCAGGTCGCCGCGCAGCGGGGCCAGCCCGGCCAGGTCGAACTCGGTCTCGGCGTAGAGCCCGCCGGCCTCGGCGGCACGCCCCGGCGGGAGCATGCGGTACGTGCCGACGACGGCGCCCGTGAGCTCCTCGCGGATGATCAGGTGGTCGCAGAACTCGTCGAACCGATCGACGTCGAGTCCCGGCTCGGAGCTGTGCAGGGTGGCGCCCAGTTCGTCGGCAAAGACCTCGTGGCGGAGCCGTTGTGCGGCTCGGACCTGGTCGCCGTCGGTGGCCACCAGCAGGGTGTAGCGCTGCAAGTCGCCCAGCTCTTGCGGGCCGGCGGCGACGGCGAGAATCGTCATGAGTTCGGTCTAAAGGTCGAGCCCTGCGGATGGCTGACGATGACTGGTTGCCTGCATGGCGCGTGGGTGAACTGTGGATACCGTGGTCAGCCATGGCGGGATATTCAGGGACACCATTACCGAAGAAGCTCGGCGTGCACGCCGGGCACCGGGTACTGCTCGACGGCGCACCCGCGGCGTTCGAGCTGCGTGAACTGCCTTCCGATGTGGTGCTGCACCGCCGCAGCACGCCCGGCCTCTACGACGTCATCGTGTGCTTCTGTCCCGACCAGGCCCGGTTGCGGCGCCGCTGGCGGGTGCTGCACCGGCTCACCCCGCCGTCCGGCGCGCTCTGGGTGGCGTGGCCGAAGCGCTCCTCCGGCGTGGCGACCGACCTGGACGAGAACGTCGTGCGCGAATACGCCCTGGCCAACGGCCGAGTGGACGTCAAGGTGTGCGCGATCGACGAGACGTGGTCCGGCCTGAAGCACGTGATCCGGGTTTCCGACCGGTAGCAACACTCTTTGCGTATGCCCGATCACGCCGGCGGGCCGGGGCTGTCGACGTTGCCGTGGCATGCCATATTGACGGCTTACTTCGCTCGAGTTCTTCTCAAGAGGGAGGAGCGGCACGTTGTCCAACGGACAGATCGTCGTCTCCGGCCTGACGAAGCAGTACCGCAACGTCAGAGCCGTCGACAATTTGTCGTTCGTGGTCGAGCCGGGCCGCGTCACGGGGTTCCTCGGTCCGAACGGCGCGGGCAAGACCACCACGCTTCGCATGGTGCTGAACCTGGTCAGTCCGACCTCCGGCTCCGCGACCATCGGCGGTCAGCGGTATGCGGACGTGGTCGAACCGCTGCGGCTCGTGGGCGCGATCCTCGAGGCGTCGGCCGCGCACAAGGGCCGCACCGCGCGCAACCACCTACGCTGTGTCGCCGCCGCCGCGGGCATCCCGGCCGCGCGCGTCGACGAGATGCTCGAACTGGTCGGGCTGACACCGGCCGCCAAGCGCAAGTTCCGGGGCTACTCGCTGGGCATGAAGCAGCGGCTCGGCATCGCGCAGGCGCTGCTCGGCGACCCGCAGGTGCTGATCCTCGACGAGCCGGCCAACGGCCTCGACCCGGAGGGCATCCGCTGGATGCGCGGGCTGCTGAAGGGCCTGGCCCAGCAGGGACGCACGGTGCTGGTCTCCAGCCACCTGCTGTCGGAGATGGAGATCCTCGCCGACGACGTGGTCATCATCGCGGCCGGCAAGCTCATCACGCAGGGGCCGGTCGACCAGATCATCGGCGCCACGACCACCGGGCCGCAGATCCGCGTCCGCACGCCCGACATCAACGAACTGGTGACCGCCGTCCGCGGCGCCGGCGGAACGATCAACCCCAACGGCGGCGGCGCACACCTGATCACCGGCCTCGACGCCCCGGCCGTCGGCAAGCTGGCCCTGCAAGCCGGCGTGGAGCTGCACGAACTGGTCGCGGAGCGGCCCGACCTGGAGCACGTGTTCCTCGAACTGACCCAGGGAAGGGCGGCCATCCGATGACGCGGCTCATCCGCGCCGAGCTGATCAAGCTGCGCACCACCAACATGTGGTGGATCTTCGTGCTCTGCTCGGTGGCCTTCACCGGCATCGCGCTGCTGCTCAACACCGCTCAGGCCGACTCGGAGCTGGACAACCGGTTCGTCCAGCAGGAGCCCCCGCCGGACCTGACGGAGGGTCAGCGGGCGGACTGGGAGCACTACCAGCAGGAGGAGGCGGCCCGCGTCGCCCAGGTGCGCAGCGCTGCCGGCCTGGCGAAGTTCGCCGTCAACATCTACACCTCGGGGCAGTTCTTCGGCCTGCTCATGGTGATGCTGCTGGCGATCCTGGTGATCACGAACGAGTTCTACCACCAGACCGCGACGGCCACGTTCCTCGCGACGCCGAAGCGGACCAAGGTCATCGTCGCCAAGCTGATCACCGCGTCCCTCATGGCGGTCGGCTTCTGGCTCATCGCCACGGTGATCTCGGTCGCCGTCGGTGCGATCTTCTTCAGTAGCAAGGGCGTGACCACCAGCCTCGGCGTCTGGGCACCACAGCAGGCGATCCTGCTCAACCTGCTCGTCTACGTCCTGTGGGCCATCTTCGGCGTCGGCATCGGCGTGCTGATCCGCAGCCAGATCGGCGCCACGATCACCGCCGCGGTGCTCTACACGATCGGCACGTATGCGGCACTCGTCGTGCTCGCACTGATCCGCGAGTACCTCATCAAGGAGGACTGGGTCATGGAGAGCGCGGTCTACATCCCGCCGCTCGCGTCCCAGCATGTGGTCGGGTCGCTGGCGCAGCAGATCGGCGAGACGGACCTCCCGCCGCGCTGGGCGGGTGTGGTCGTGCTGGTCGCCTGGGCTGCCGTCCTCGGCACCATCGGCACCTTGATCACCAGAAAGCGGGACATCTCCTGAGCAAGATGTGAGCAAGATCTAGGACAGTTGTGGCCGCCGTCTGGCGGCCACAGTTGTATGAGCGGGCGGCATGCCGTCGTCTACATGGTCACTCCGGCCGCGTCGCCGACAAACGATCGTTCGGCAGCGCGTAGCCTTGACCCGGAATCCGTAACCCCTAGAACTCGCGTTTGGAAGAGGCGATCAAGAGCCGTGTCGACCCAAGCGACCAACTCGCAGGAGAACCCGCTGGCGGGTTTTGGCCCGAACGAGTGGATCGTCGAGGACATGTACCAGAGGTATCTCGCCGACCCGGCCAGCGTGGACTCCGCGTGGCACGACTTCTTCGCCGACTACAAGCCCAGCCCGGACGCCGCCGCAGAGGCGGCGCCCGCCGTAGCGGCTAAGCCGGCGTCAGCGAAGACGGTCGAGAAGCCGGCGGAGAAGCCTGCCGAGAAGCCGGTCGAGAAGCCGATCGAGACGAAAGCCCCCGCCAAGGCCGCAGTCCCCGCGACGAAGCCCGCGCCGACCAAGGAGACCCCCGCTCCTGCCGGCGGTGCCAAGACCACCCCGCTGCGTGGTGTCGCCGCTCGCATCGTGCAGAACATGGACGCCTCGCTGGAGGTGCCGACCGCCACCAGCGTGCGCGCCGTCCCGGCGAAGCTGCTGTCCGACAACCGTATCGTGATCAACAACCATCTCGCACGCGGTCGCGGCGGCAAGGTGAGCTTCACGCATCTGATCGGTTACGCACTGGTCAAGGCCCTCGCCGCGCACCCGGAGATGAACAACTCCTTCACCGAGATCGACGGCAAGCCCAACCTGGTCCAGCCGGAGCGCGTCAACCTGGGCATCGCGATCGACCTGGCCAAGCCGGACGGCTCCCGGACGCTGGTCGTGCCGAGCATCAAGGCTGCCGACACCATGGACTTTCGCCAGTTCTGGTCGGCGTATGAGGAGATCGTGCGGCGTGCGCGCCGGGGCGAGCTCACCATGGACGACTACGCCGGCACCACGGTCTCGCTGACCAACCCCGGCGGTATCGGCACCGTGCACTCGATGCCGCGGCTCATGGCCGGGCAGGGCACGATCATCGGCGTCGGCGCGATGGAGTACCCGGCGCCCTACGCGGGCATGTCCGACGAGACGCTCGCCGACCTGGGCATCAGCAAGATCATCACGCTGACCAGCACGTATGACCACCGGATCATCCAGGGCGCGCAGTCCGGCGAGTTCCTGAAGGTCATGCACGAGCTCCTGCTCGGCGAGCACGGGTTCTACGACCAGATCTTCACCGCGCTGCGGATCCCCTACGAGCCGGTCCGCTGGGTGCGTGACGTCGCGCGGACCTCCGAGGGACAGATCGACAAGGCCGCGCGGGTCGTCGAACTCATCCACGCGTACCGTGTGCGCGGCCACCTGATGGCCGACACCGACCCGCTGGAATTCCGGATCCGGCGCCACCCCGACCTCGACGTCCTCGAGCACGGGCTGACGCTGTGGGACCTCGACCGGGTCTTCCCGGTGGGCGGGTTCGCCGGCAAGCAGAAGATGAAACTGCGGGCCGTCCTGGGCGTGCTGCGTGACTCCTACTGCCGGCGGGTCGGCGTCGAGTACATGCACATCATGGACCCGGAGGAGCGCCGCTGGATCGCCGAGCGGGTCGAGAAGCCTTACCAGAAGCCCGACGCGGACGAGCAGAAGCACATCCTCAACCGGCTCAACGCCGCCGAGGCGTTCGAGACGTTCCTGCAGACCAAGTATGTCGGCCAGCGGCGCTTCTCGCTGGAGGGCGGCGAGTCGCTGATCCCGCTGCTCGACGAGATCCTGCAGAACTCCGCGGTCAACGGCCTCGACGAGGTCGTCATCGGCATGGCGCACCGCGGCCGGCTCAACGTGCTGGCCAACATCGTCGGCAAGCCCTACGAGAAGATCTTCTCCGAGTTCGAGGGGCACCTCGACCTCAAGTCGGCGCACGGGTCCGGCGACGTGAAGTACCACCTGGGCATGACCGGGAAGTTCACCACGCCCGACGGTGAGCACGCCACGACGGTGTCCGTGGTGGCCAACCCGTCCCACCTCGAGGCGGTCAACCCGGTGCTCGAAGGCATCGTGCGCGCCAAGCAGGACGAGATCGACCTCAAGCTCGAGGGCTACACGGTGCTGCCGCTGCTCGTCCACGGCGACGCGGCGTTCGCCGGGCAGGGGGTCGTCGCCGAGACGCTGAACCTGTCGCAGCTGCGCGGCTACCGCACCGGCGGCACCGTCCACGTGGTTGTCAACAACCAGGTCGGCTTCACCACCGCCCCCGAGTACTCCCGCTCGTCGCTGTACTCGACCGACGTCGCCCGGATGATCCAGGCGCCGATCTTCCACGTCAACGGCGACGACCCCGAGGCCGTCGTGCGCGTGGCGCGGCTGGCGTTCGAGTATCGGCAGGCGTTCAACAAGGACGTGGTCATCGATCTGGTCTGCTACCGGCGGCGCGGGCACAACGAGGGCGACGACCCCTCGATGACCAACCCGCTGATGTACGCGATCATCGACCAGAAGCGCTCGGTGCGAAAGATCTACACCGAGGAGCTCATCGGCCGCGGCGACATCCCGATCACCGAGGCCGAGGCGCTGCTCAAGGACTACCACGAGCAGCTGGAGACGGTGTTCAAGGCGACCCGCGACGCGTCGTCGACCCCGGCCTCCCGGCTGACCCGCCTGCGCGAGCCGGAGCCGGAGCCGGTGGTCGAGACCGCCATCGACGAGAGCGTGCTGCGCGCGATCGGCGAGGCGCACGTCAAGCTGCCCGAGGGCTTCACACCGCACAAGCGGGTCCAGCAGCTGCTCGACCGGCGGGCCAAGATGGCCGTCGAGGGCGACATCGACTGGGGCTTCGGCGAGGTCATCGCGTTCGGTTCACTGGTGCACGACGGCCTCACGGTCCGCCTCTCCGGCCAGGACTCGCGGCGCGGCACGTTCGTGCAGCGGCACGCCAGCATCGTCGACGCCGAGACGGGCGCCGACTACATGCCGATGTCGGCGCTGATCGACAACGGCGGCAAGCTCTTCGTCTACGACTCCCTGCTGTCGGAGTTCGCGGCGATGGGCTTCGAGTACGGCTACTCGGTGGAGAACCCCGACGCGCTGGTCATGTGGGAGGCACAGTTCGGCGACTTCGTCAACGGCGCGCAGTCCATCGTGGACGAGTTCGTGTCGTCCGGCGAGGTCAAGTGGGGTCAGCGGTCGGCGGTGACGCTGCTGCTGCCGCACTCGCACGAGGGCCAGGGCCCGGACCACACGTCCGGTCGCCTCGAGCGGTACCTCCAGCTGTGCGCCGAGGACAACATGCGCGTGGCGGTGCCGACCACCCCGGCGAACCACTTCCACCTGCTGCGCCGCCAGGCCCTGTCGCCGAAGAAGAAGCCACTGGTCGTCTTCACGCCCAAGTCGCTGCTCCGGCACCGGCTGTGCGTGTCGCCGGTGGAGGCCTTCACCGGCGGGACGTTCCAGACGGTCGTGGCGGACCCGGGCATCAAGGGCACCGCGCTGGACCCGGCGGCCGTCAAGCGGGTGCTGCTCTGCTCGGGCAAGGTCTTCTACGACCTGCTCCAGGCCCGCGGCGACCGCGGCATCACCGACACCGCGATCATCCGGGTCGAGCAGCTGTACCCGATGCCGATCGAGGAGCTGCGCGCGGCCCTCGAGCAGTACCCGAACGCCGAGGACTTCGCCTGGGTCCAGGAGGAGCCGGCCAACCAGGGTGCCTGGTCGTTCATCGCGCTCAACCTGCTGGAGCACCTGCAGGGTGTCGGCCTGCGCCGGATCTCCCGGCCGGCCGCGGCCGCCCCGGCGGTCGGCTCGACCAAGCTGCACGACGCCGAGCAGCAGGCCCTGATCGAGGCAGCGCTGCCGAAGCGCTGATCCGTTCACCCCGTCGGAGGGCACGGCAGCTGCCGTGCCCTCCGCGCTCTCTGGAGAATGATCGTGTACTTCACCGACCGCGGCATCGAAGAATTGGCCGACCGCCGGGGCAACGAGGAGGTCACCTTCGAGTGGCTGGCCGAACGCCTCCGCGACTTCGTCGACCAGAACCCGGAGTTCGAGACCCCGATCGAGCGCCTGGCCGTCTACCTGGCCAGACTGGACGACGAGGACGACGACTGAGGCTCAGCCGCTCACACGCGCCGCGCCGTCAGTGACTGCGCAGGCCGACCGCTCCCGCTGGCTGATCACGGCGACCTTGTCGTTCGCTCGACCGCTTGGTCCACGGTTCGCGGGGTGACCGGGGCCGGCGGCGCTGATCTCTCGGCTGGCGCCGGGTGAGCACGGCTCAGGCCAGCCCGCGTGGCCGAGGCCGGGGCCAGCGGCCAGGCAGGGGCAGCCGACGCCGCCGCCGGGCGGCAGAGCCCAGGCCAGCACGGACGGGCAGAGCCCAGGCCAGCACGTGGACGAGGCCGGGGCCAGCGGCCAGGCATGGGCGGCCGACGCCGCCGCCGGGCGGGCAGAGCCCAGGCCAGCACGTGGACGAGGCCGGGGCCAGCGGCCAGGCATGGGCGGCCGACGCCGCCGCTGGATGGGCAGAGCCCAGGCCAGCACGGACGGACGGGAACCCAGACCCAGCGCGGACAGGGCGGAAGCCCAGGCCGGCACAGACGAGCGGACACCCAAACCAGCACGGACGGACGGGAACCCAGACCCAGCGCGAACGGGACGGAAACCCAGGCCGGCACTGACGTGCGGAAGCCCAGGCCAGTGTGGACGGGCGGACCGGGCTGGCGCCGGGCAAGAAAGGCGGGTACCAGCCTCCAGGTGAGCCGAAGCCCAGGACAGCGCGAGCGGGCCGGAACCAGGTTCACGCGGACGGGCGAGAAACCAGTCCGGCGTGGGGCAAAGCTGGCGGGCGCGGACGGGCATCACAAGGCAAGAACCGGGCTGGCGCAGACGAGTGCCGTCATGCGGGCGATAGCCCAGGACAGCGCAGGCGGGGTCGAGCGCAGGACGGCGTGGATGGGCCACGCTGGTCGACGCGGTGCAGGAGTTGAAACCAGCGCCGAGTGTCTTGGCGGGCGCTGACCCGCCGCGCGCTGGGTCCTCCGAGCCGTTCCTGCGGCGGCATGGGCACCACTAGCGGAATTCGGACGTCTTCATGATCCTGGAGACTTGTGGTACCCCAGACGACACAAAGTCTTCGGGATCATGACGGTGTCCGTTTTGTCCAGCGGTCTTGACCGATGATTGACCTGTCCAACCGAGACGAAACGCACTGATTACCCTGGTTTGTCCCATTAGTCCACGGGTGCGATGACGCCAGCCACTGGCCCGCCCGTTGAGTGCAGGAACCGATGACCCCTCCCGGTCGCCAGCCCGCACTCCGACTGAGGAGTTCGTCGAACCGCCAGCATGAGGCGGCCCCTTGACCAACGACCGAACGCGCCGACGCTTGCGCAAGCATCCCCCGACAAAGCCAGCCGAACCGCCGCCGGCGCGCGCCAACCAAGCGGCGCAATCGAGCCACGAACCGCCGAGCCGCGGAGCCCCCAACCAGCCAGCCGAGCCCGCAACCAACGAGCCGCCAACCAGCTCAGCCCGCAACCAACGAGCCCGCAACCAGCCCAGCCCCCAACCAACGAGCCACCAACCAACCGAGCCCACAGCCAGGTGAGCCCGCAGCCAGCCGAGCCGCCAACCAGCCGAGCTCACAGCCACCACGGCGCCGGATTCCATCGCGGCGTCGATTCGCCCAGATATTTCCGACAAATCCAATCAATGCCATGCCGGCCGCCCCAGCCAAAGGCGGTTCGCGGGCGAAACATCTGCGAGATCCGACCCACACCCCGTCATTCGCGTCCGCCAAATGGGTCGTTCACGTGCAAGAAAGGTGTAGGCCAGGACGGTAATCGAATGTCACCACTCGGGTGATAACGGGATACCGCAGATCGCACCTACATTCTGAACGTGCCTCCGCGTCGCAGCCGAACGGCAACCGTGTCGCTACTGACCGCCGCCCTGCTCGTATTGGGCGGCGCTGTTTCTGCTTCGGGGTCGGACGACGCATCGTTCAGGGCGACTGCGGGCTCGGCACAGGTCTCCACCGCTTCCACAACCTTCGCCCTCGGCATGCGCAAGTTCAACTTTGCCCGCGGCAAGGACCGGCTGCTGCCCACCACGGTCTGGTATCCGGCACGCGGCTCCAGCCGCCGCTCCAAGGGCCACGTCAAGCTCGACGCCGCAGCGGCCACCGGGCAGTATCCGCTGCTGCTGTGGAGCCACGGGTTCTACAGCAACCCGCAGATGCAGGAGCACACGATCAAGCTTCTCGCCGAGGCCGGCTACGTGGTCGTCGCGCCGACGTATCCGTACACCAAGAAGGACGCGCCGAAGTTCAACAAGTACGACGTGCCGAACCAGGCGGTGGACGCGTCGTACGTCATCACGCAGATGCTCAAGCATGGCAACCCGCTCGCGGCGACCATCGACGCGCAGCGCATGGGCGCGATCGGGCACTCCGGCGGCGGCACCACGACGAACTGGTTGTTCACCGGCAAGCGCGACCCGCGCCTCAGGGTCGGCGTGATGCTCGCGGGTCGCCCGACGACCACCTATCAGGGCTCGCCGGTGCCGTTGCTGTTCGTGCACGGCGACAAGGATCCGGTCGTCGCCTACAGCCAGGGCCGCGACTCTTACCGGGCGAACCCGTGGCCGAAGGCGTTTCTGACCATCAAGGGCGGCGAGCACGGGGCGGGGACCGGTGGCGGCGAGCGTGGTCACCATCAGGCGATAACGACGATCCTCGATTTCCTCGACTGGGCGCTCAACGGCGACGACGCGGCCCGGCTCCGGCTCGAGCAGGACGCCACGCTCGTCGGAATCACGAGCTTCGAGTCGGTCGGGATCTATGCCAACGCGGCTAGCGCGACGACAACCAGCCCCACGGCGACGGCCACGGCTACGATGCCGACGACCCAGGCCAAGGCCTTGGACCGGTCCGGCCCCGCGGGCTGATCGCCCCGATTGTCCACCCATGCCTGAAATGCCTGAGTGTTCTGACTTGGGTCAATGCGCTCATCGGGCATGGTCGACACCTTACCGATGCCGCGACTCCTGACAGTGGCCGAACAGTGTCGGATTGTGGCAGTCTCCCCCGATGGGTGGAACGTACCGGTGGCGCGAGAAGTCCTGGTGGGGCTGGGGCTGGGCGGACGAGGGCCTCGACGACGCCGCCTGCCGTGAGCTCGCGGAGCGGGCGCTGCGCCCGTGGATGCCGATCGACGGCTCGGTCCTCCCGATCCCGTTCGACCCCCTGCTCGACCCGCCGCGACTGATCCCGCCGTCGATGATGGCGGAGGCGTTCGCCGCCGACTCGATGGCGCGCGCCGCCCACACGTACGGCAAATCCTTCCGCGACGTCGTCCGCGCCCTGCACGGCGACCTGCGGCACCCGCCCGACCTGATCTGCTATCCCCGCACCACCCACGACATCGTGGCGGCGCTCGACTGGGCCGAGGCCGTCGGGGCGGCCGTGGTGCCGTACGGCGGCGGCACGTCGGTCGTCGGCGGCGTCGAGTACCGCGGCGAGGGCCCCTGGATCTCCCTCGACCTGAGCCGGCTCAACCGGATCGCGGAGATCGACGAGGTCAACCACGCCGTCCGAGTGCGGGTGGTCACCCCGCAGGGACCGGTCGAGTCCCTGCGCGTGCCCGCGAGCGGCGCCGGCCCGAGCGTCGCCGGCCTGTTCCTCGGCTCCGAGGGCACGCTCGGGGTCATCGTGGAGGCCTGGCTGCGGGTCACGCGACGACCGGAGCGGAAGTCCTCCGCCGGCGTGCGGTTCGATGTGTACGGCGAGGGCGTGGCCGCCGTCAGGGAAATCGTGCAGGCGGGCCTGCGCCCCAGCAACTGCCGGCTGCTCGACCCGGTCGAGGCGATGCTCACCGCGGGCGCGACAGACGGCCGGGCGCGACTGCTGCTCGGCTTCGAGGGCCCGTACGACCGGCTGCTCGACGACGCGCTGGAGATCTGCCGGTCCCACGGCGGCGTCACGGACGAGGTGCAGGACGGCACGTTCCGCGACACGTTCCTGCGCGCCCCGTACACCCGCGATGCCCTGATCCGGCTGGGCCTGGTCGTCGAGACCGTCGAGACGGCGTGCACGTGGAGCCGGTTCGAGCAGTTGCACGAGGCCGTCATCGCCGCCGCGCAGGCCGCCGCACCGGCCCGCGTCGCCGTCGTCACCTGCCGGTTCACCCACGTGTACCCGGACGGGCCGGCGCCGTACTTCACCATCGTCACCCCGGCCCGGCGCGGTGCCGAGGTGGCGATCTGGGACGAGATCAAGGCCGCGGTCAGCGCGGCGATCGTGGACAGCGGCGGCACCATCACGCACCACCACGCCGTCGGGCGGGACCACCGGCCGTGGTACGACGACGAGCGCCCGCCGCTGTTCGCCGAGGCGCTGCGCGCGGCCAAGCGGACGCTAGACCCGCGCGGGGTCCTCAACCCGGGTGTGCTCATCTGAGCCACGCGCCGGCAGCACCCGGCGCACCGCCGCGCCGAGGCCGATGAGCAGCAGTCAGGTGACCGCGGCCAGTAGCGGTGTCACCGTGTGCAGCAGCAGGTTGTGCACCGTGTGGCGGCCGGGGTCCGCCATGAAGAACGGGCTGGACGGGTTCGCGAGGAGGCTGTGGTACACGCTGCCGGTGATGCAGCTGAAAAGCGTCGCCCCGACGACTGCCGTGCGCGGCAACGTAGCCCGAATTCGCCCTCTGGGAAAGCGGTGATCCGCGATGTTCCTCGTACCGTTGGTGGCATGCGTCAGCGCCTGCTCGCCGTGATCGCGCTCGCGTCGCTGCTGCTCGGCGGCTGCTCCGTCGGCGAGGCACCGTCCCGCCAGGCCACCCCCTCCCCCACCCCCGCGGTGTCGACGCTGCAGAAGCTCGCCGCGGTCGCGCCACCGCCGCCGCTCGCGCTGCCCAGCGGCCCCGTTTCGGTGTCGTCGCAGCAGGTGACGTACTCGCGGGGCGGCCGCACGCTGCGGACGGTGATCTGGACGCCGGACGGGATGAGCAAGGCACCGGCGGTGCTGTTCAGCCACGGGCTCAACGGCAGCCCGGAGGCCTTCGCACCGCTGCTGCAGACCTGGGCCGCGGCGGGGTTCGTGGTCATCGCGCCGGCATATCCGAACACCACCCGCGGCACCGCCAAGCTCGACGTCTACGACGTGCTCAACCAGCCCGCCGACGCCAGCTACGTGCTCGGCCAGGTGCTGTCCGGGCCGCTCGGCAAGCGGATCGACACCACCCGGATCGCGGCGGCGGGGCACTCGGCGGGGGCCATCACCACCGTCGGCCTCTTCACGACCGGGCGCGATCCACGGCTGCGCGCCGGGATCATCATGGCCGGCAGCGGGCTGGGCGTCGGCACGGACTTCAGCGGTACACCCGCCGCCTTGTTCTTCATCCACGGCAACGCGGATCCGCTGATCTCCTACGCGTCCGGCAAGGCCGCCTACAACGCGGTGCCGTGGTCCAAGGCGATGCTGACGATCGAGGGCGGCAACCACGGCGATCCGTACCTGACGCCGGGGTCGGCGGCCTACCAGACGGTCACGTCGAGCACGCTGGCGTTTCTGCGCCTGGAGCTTTACGGGGACCAGGCCGCCCGCCAGGCCCTGGAGCCGACGAGCGACCTGGACTCCCATCTTTAGCTGGTGTGGTCGAGGACCACCTTGCCGAAGATGTCACCCGAACGGAGCAGCTCGAACGCCCTCCGGGCCGCGGAGAACGGGACGACCGAGTCGATGATCGGGCGGACGCCGGTCTTCGCCATCAGGGCCATGAGGTCGGCGAGCTCCTCCGGCGTGCCCATGCTGCTGCCGAGGATCTCCAACTGGAGCGCGAACATCCGGCGCAGGTTGACCTGCGGCAGGTGACCGCTGGTGGCGCCGGAGACGACGATCCGCCCGCCGGGCTTGGCCGCCTTCATCGAGTGCTCGAACGTCGCCTCACCGACCGTCTCGACGACCACGTCGACCCGCTCCGGCAGCCGTGCACCGGGCTCCAGGGCGGTGGCACCGAGCGCGGCGATCCGCTCCCGCTTGGCGGCGTCGCGGCTCGTCGCGTAGACCCGCGCGCCGAGAGCGGTGGCGAGCAGGACCGCCGCGGTGGCGACCCCGCCCCCGGCGCCCTGCACCAGCACCGCGCCGTCCGCTTCCAGACGGCCGCGGGTCGTCAGCATCCGATACGCGGTCAGCCACGCGGTGGGCAGGCACGCCGCCTCCGCGAAGGAGAGCTCGGCGGGTTTCGGGACGAGGTTGTACGCCGGGACGGTGACCCGCTCGGCCACCGTCCCCTGGTAGTGCTCGGACAGGATCGAGAAGTCGCCCTTCTCGGTGAAGACGACCGGGTAGACCACGACGTCGTTCCCGTCGGGGCCGATGCCGGCGGCGTCGCAGCCGAGAATCATCGGCAGCTGGTCCTCCCGCAGGCCGACGCCCCGCAACGACCAGAGGTCGTGGTGGTTGAGGGCGCTCGCGCGCACCTCGACCACGGCCCAGCCGTCGCGGGGAGTCGGTTCGGGAGCGTCGCCGATGGTCAGGGCGGCGAGCGGGTCGGCGTCGTTGAAGCTGGTCGCGAAGGCGGCACGCATGCTGTCGACCTTAACGGTGGTTAACGGATCACGCCGTCGCGGAGGGCCGCCTCGGCGACCGCGGAGGCCACGGCGGGAGCGACCCGCGGGTCGAGGGCGCTCGGCACGATCGTGTCGGTCGCCAGCTCACTCGCGCTGAGCACCTCGGCGATCGCGGTCGCGGCGGCGACCTTCATGCCGTCGCTGATCCGCGTCGCGCCGGCGTCCAGCGCGCCCCGGAAGATGCCCGGGAAGGCCAGGACGTTGTTGATCTGGTTGGGGAAGTCGCTGCGGCCGGTGGCGACCACGCTCGCATACCGCGCGGCGATCTCCGGGTGCACCTCGGGCGTCGGGTTCGCGAGCGCGAAGATGACACCGCCGGGCGCCATGCCCGCCAGCGCCTCCTCCGGGATCGTGCCACCGGAGACGCCGATCAGCACGTCGGCGCCGCGCAGCGCGGCGGCGATGTCGCCGCTGACCTTGGCGGCGTTGGTCCCGGCGGCCAGCGCGGCCTTCGCGGAGTTGAGATCCGTCCGTCCACTGTGGAGGCACCCGCGCGAGTCGAGGACGACGATGTCCCCGGCACTCACGCCGCCGTTGATCAGCATCCGGGTCACCGCGACGCCGGCCGCGCCCGCGCCGCTGACGACAACGCGCAGGTCGGCGAGCTTGCGGTCGAGGACGAGCGCGGCGTTGCGCAGTGCGGCCAGGACGACGATCGCCGTGCCGTGCTGGTCGTCGTGGAAGACCGGGATGGGCAGCGTCTCCACCAGTCGGCGCTCGATCTCGAAACAGCGGGGCGCCGAGATGTCCTCGAGGTTGATCCCGCCGAACGACGGCGCCAGCGCGGTCACGATCCGCACGATCTCGTCCGTGTCCTGCGTGTCGAGGCAGATCGGCACCGCGTCGACCCCGCCGAACTGCTTGAACAGCACGGCCTTGCCCTCCATGACCGGCATCGCGGCACGCGGGCCGATGTTGCCCAGTCCGAGCACCGCCGAGCCGTCGGTCACCACCGCGACCGCCTTGCCGACCCAGGTGAGCTGGTGCACGAGCGACTCGTCGGCGGCGATGGCCTCGCAGACCCGGGCGACGCCGGGCGTGTAGGCGAGCGAGAGGTCCTCGCGGGTGGCCAGCGGAACCGTCGACTGGACGGCCAATTTGCCGCCGTTGTGGAGATCGAAGACAGGATCGGACACGGTTGCAGGCACGGGGGCTCCTTTGCCACGGCTGATGTTGCAGGAAGGACGCGCGGCGCGGGTAGAAAGCGCGACAAAGAACGCGGCGGGGGTCTCCCGTATCCGCATCACTTTACGCCCGCGTCCGCCGGAAGCACACCGGTCGTGGCCACCAGCGAAATGTCACACGACCGACGAGGTCGGCCCGACCGTACGTCCGGGAATCATCACCACCGAAGGGGTTATCTCCCTCGATCCACCACCCGTCGCCGTCCCTGCGTATCACCCGCTTCACCACCAACAGGCCGGGGCGGGCCCGGAACGTCGCCACGACGAGATCACCCGGCCTGGCCTTCGTCGTGCGCAGCACCATGACCCGGTCACCGGCGCGCAACGTCGGCACCATCGAGGGCCCGGAGACAAGTGCTGCAAACCACGGCAGGCGCATGAATTCCCTGGAGATGGAGAGGAGTAGGGTCAGGAACGAGGATCATCGCAAATTACCCAGGAGGGTTCGATGCGACTGTCGCGGCTTTTCACTCCGCGCACCGTGGTGAGCGCCCACTGCGACCTGCCGTGTGGTGTTTACGACCCGGCCCAGGCCCGAATCGAGGCCGAGTCCGTCAAGGCAATCTCCGACAAGTACCAGGCCAACAGCGATCCCGAGTTCCGCACCCGGGCGCTCATCATCAAGGAACAGCGCGCCGAACTGGTCAAGCACCACCTGTGGGTGCTGTGGACCGACTACTTCAAGCCCCCGCACTTCGAGAAGTATCCGCAGCTGCACACCCTCTTCAACGAGGCCACGAAGCTCGCGGGCGCCTCCGGTGCGAAGGGCTCCGCCGACCCGGCGGTCGCCGAGCAGCTGCTCGCGAAGATCGATGAGATCGCAAAGATCTTCTGGGAGACCAAGCAGGCCTGAGCCGTCGCGTTTGTTCCCCCCATTCCGCCTCCGTGCGGGATGGGGGGCCTTCTTTGTCTGGAGGTACCGGTGATCCGTCCGGCTGTCCCGGATGACGTTCCCGCCATCGTGGCGATGGTGCATGAGCTTGCGGTCTTCGAGCGCGCCCCCGACGAGTGCCACCTGACCGCCGAGCAGCTGACGACGGCGCTGTTCGGCCCCGATCCGCGGGTGTACTGCCACGTCGCCGTCGACGACGGCCGGCCGATCGGCATGGCGCTGTGGTTCCTGACGTTCTCCACCTGGGAGGGCGTCCACGGGATCTACCTCGAGGATCTGTACGTCCAGGAGTCCGCGCGCGGCACCGGGGCCGGCAAGGCGCTGGTGGCCGAACTCGCCCGGATCTGCGTCGAGCGCGGCTATCCGCGGCTGGAGTGGGCGGTGCTGGACTGGAACCCGGCGCGCCGGTTCTACGAGGCACTCGGCGCGGGGCACAAGTCCGACTGGCTGCCGTACCGGCTGTCGGGTGCGCCGCTGGCCGCACTCGCCGCGTCGTCGAGTGCGGTGACGTCGTAGAGTCGCACGCGAGGGGGTTCATCGCGTGACACAGGTCGTATCGAAGAGATCGGGTGCCGACGGCGACGACGTCGTCCTGCTGGCCGTTCCGGCATCGCCGGCCTACCTCGGCGTGCTGCGCACCGCGACGGCGGGCCTGGCGGCGCGGCTCCAGTTCACGCTCGACGAGATCGAGGACCTGCGGATCGCGGTCGACGAGGCGTGCGCGATGCTCCTCGCCGTGGCCAGCGAGACCCCCCAACTGGGTGACACCGTCGAACTTTCCTGCCGCTTCACGGTCACGACCGACGCCCTGGCCGTGGAGACGACGGTGCCGCTCGGCTCGCCGGACGAGCGGCTGCCGGGCGGCGAGTCGTTCGCCTGGCAGGTGCTGAGCGCCCTGGCCGACGAGGTGTCGGCCACGGTTGACGGCCACCAGGCGAGCATCCGTCTGACGAAACGCCGTCCCGCCTGACGCCGCCCTTACAGCTGCGCCACCCCCAGGACCGGGAAGTTGGTGTGCTCGGGCGGGAGATCGGGCCGTACATGATCGATGTGCACCCTGGCGGCGGCCATGGCCCTCTCGACGTCGCCGGCCCGGATGGCCGCCAGCAGTTCGCGGTGGTCCTGGTCGATCTCGCGCCACATCGACAGCGGTGCGACCCGGTCCACCGCCTGCGGGTCGACGACGGTGTAGAGCGGGCGCACGACCAGGCTCAGCAGCGTGTTGCCGGAGGCGGCCGCCACCGCCAGGTGAAACTCGGCGTGCGCCGTGATCCGGCGGTCGAGGTCGTCGCGGTCCGGGTCGAACATGGCCCGCTCCAGCTCCGCCAGGTGGCGCGGCTCGCGGCGGACGGCGGCCAGGCCGGCGGCCGGAACCTCCAGCATCCGGCGCACCTCGAGGAAGTCGTCGCCCTTGACCACGCCGTTGGCGAGCAGCAGCCCGACCCCGTCGGACAGCGACTCGCCGAGGATGTGTGCGTCCGGCGCGGCGACGAAGCTGCCGCCGTTGACCCCGCGCGTGGTGACGATCAGGTGCTGGCTGCTGAGCAGGCGCAGCGCCTCCCGGACCGTGGAGCGGCTCAGGCCGGACTGCTCGCACAGCTGCGGCTCGGTCGGCAGGCGCTCGCCGGGACGCAGCTGACCGGACATGATCTCGACCCGGATGCGGTCGGCGAGGACCTGGTAGGCGGGAGCGACCGTCACGACCTTCGAGCGTAGAACACGCAGAGTGTCCGTGGTTGCCGCAACCGGCGGATCAGCGGACGCCGAGCGCGATCCGGGTCGAGGGGGCGAACAGCAGGACCGCGCCGACGACCCCCAGCAGGAACAGCGGGGCGCCGATCAGCGGCTGGCCGCCCGTCAGCATCGTCCAGCCGATCGGCATCTGGAGCATCTGCGCGACGATCCCCGGCCCGCGCGCCCAGCGCCGGCGGCGGTGCAGCGCGACACCGATGCCGATGAACGCCGCGGCCATCAGCGCAAGGTAGCCGGTGAACGAGAGCGCCATCTCGATCGCCGTGTATTCGGCGGTGAAGTCCTGGTAGAGCAGCACCAGCGTGAGCACGGCGAGCCCGGCGCCCTCAAGGAGCAGCAGCCGGACGGCCCAACGGAGGGTGGCCGGAGCCCGATCGGGCACCGTGTCAGTCCCGGCGGCGTTTCCGCCCACGCTTCCTCCGCTCCGCGGCTGGCCCTGAGTGCACGTCCTTCCTGGTGGAAGTCCGTGTCACGCGTTGTGCGCAGAGCAACCTTATCGCGCCCCCGAGCGGGTACAGTGCCGCCCATGCGAGCGCTCTTGGTGGTCAACCCCAATGCGACGACCACCACCGAACGCGGCCGGGACATCCTCGTGCGGGCCCTGCGGAGTCAGGTCAACCTCGACGTCGCCTACACACAGCGGCGGGGCCACGCCGCCGACCTCGCGCGGGAAGCAGCCCGCGAGGGTCTGGACCTGGTCGTCACACTCGGCGGCGACGGTACGGTCAACGAGGCCGTCAACGGCCTCATGACCTTCGACTCGGGGCCGGCTCCGGACCGGGCCCAGGAGCGTCCGGCCCTCGCCGTCGTGCCCGGCGGTTCGACCAACGTCTTCGCCCGTGCCCTGGGGCTGCCGAGCGACTGGGCGGAAGGCACCGGCGCGATCCTGGAGGCGTTGCGCGACCGGCGCGAAAGGATCATCGGACTCGGCCGGGCGGACGACCGCTACTTCACGTTCTGCGCGGGCATGGGGATCGACGCGGAAGTGGTACGGCGTGTGGACCAGGCCCGTCACAAGGGCTCGACGTCCACGCCGTGGCTGTACTTCCGCGCCACGACGGCGCAGTTCGCCGCGACGAACCGCAGGGTGCCGCTGCTCACGCTCGAGCTTCCGGGCGAACCAGCACAGTCCGGGCTAACGTGGATGCTGGTGCAGAACACCGCACCGTGGACCTACATCGGCGAGCGGCCGGTGGATCCGAATCCGCGGGCCTCGTTCGACACGGGGCTCGATGTGCTGGGCCTTCGGGAGCTGCAGGTCGCGAGCACCGTGCGCACGGTGACGCAGATCCTGTCGAACCGCCATGAACCGAAGGGAAAGCAGGTCGTGCGGATGCATGATCTGTCCGGCTTCACGCTGACCGCCGCCAAACCGATCGCTTTCCAGGTTGACGGAGAGTACCTCGGGGAGTGCGACAAGCTGGATTTCGCGTCCGTGCCGGGGGCATTACGCGTAGTGTGTTGAGTCACCCCCGGAGTTCACCACTGAAGGGGGAGAACGTTGCAGAGAGTCGCGACAGAGACACCGCGACCGCATCTCCGAAAGCCCTTCGATCGTTGACCAACACGTACTACATTGGTCACTGACTGTTGCGATCCAGGGTCACCAGCTACCATAAAATCGGACAAACGGCGCGTGAGCTTGCTCACCGACTTGGATTTTTTTGGTTTGGACCCCTTGACATCGCGGTAGTTCGTGAAAGCATTCACAAGCGAAACGACCACTGAGCGTTGCCCGCACACGTGTTACGGATCTTCAGGCTCCGCCTAGCCGAACCGTCACACGAGATGCATATAGGGGAATCACCAACAACGATCCGCGAAAACCAAGGAGTGTTGCCGCCATGTCGGACTGGCGCCACCATGCCCTCTGCCGCGACGAGGACCCGGAGCTGTTCTTCCCCATTGGGACCTCCGGCCCCGCGTTGCTGCAGGTTGAGCAGGCGAAGGCAGTCTGCCAGCGCTGCTCCGTGACCAGCGAGTGCCTGCAGTGGGCGCTCGACTCAGGTCAGGATGCAGGCGTCTGGGGCGGAATGAGCGAGGACGAGCGGCGCCTGATGAAGCGTCGCGGCGGCCTCCGGGTCCGCGCTCACTCCGCTTAGACCCCTTCCAAGACGAAAACGCCCCGGTCCATTGGACGACCGGGGCGTTTTGGTGTCCTCTGGCGGCGAACAGCCTCCAATCAACTTGACCTTGGTCGATTTGCGTGGCCCAGACCACGGCAATCCACCAAGGTCAACGACAGGTCGACCACACCAAGTCCAAAGTGAGCCGCGACCACCGACCCCATCCGCTGGGCCGGCTGACCCCGGCCGGCGGCCAGCCCGACGAGCGGACGGCCCAGTTGGCGACCGGCCCGACAAGGCGGGCAGCCCGACTGGCGACCAGCCCGGTTGGCAACCAGGTCGACCCGGCGACCAGCCCGGTTGGCAACCAGCCTGACTGGCGATCGACCCAACCTGGCGGCCAGCCGGTTGGCGACCGGTCCGGTTGGCGACCGACCCGACAAGGTGGGCAGCCCGACTGGCGACCGGTCCAGCTGGCGAGCGGTCCGCGCTGCCGACCAGTTGGCAACCAGCCCGACCCGGCGACCAGCCCGGGTAGCAGCCAGCACGACTGGCGACCAGCCCGGGCAGCAACCAGCCCAGCTCGCGACCGGTCCGCGCCGCCAACCAACCCCGGTAGCAGCCAGCACGACTGGCGACCAGCCCGGGCAACAACCAGCCCAGCTCGCGACCGGTCCGCGCCGCCAACCAACCCGGGTAGCAGCCAGCACGACTGGCGACCGGCCTAGTTGGCAACCGGCCAGCTCGACCAGCGTCCGTCGGCTGCGCCAACCGTGGTGCCATTCGGTCCCGCATCGGCGGCCATACGCGGCGGCTACCTGCACAAACAGCGCCGGCTCGACGCCGCAGTGCAGATCGGCCAGCCGCGTCGTGACCGACACGGCAGACGCCCAGCATTTCGAGCTTCGTTCCGTGGCTCGGATGCTGGCCGGCAGCCTCCAGCCAACTTGACCTTGGTCGATTTTCGTTGCCCTGACCACGGAGAATCACCAAGTGTCGCAGCTTCCGGAAGACTGACCCCCGGTGGATCTTTGAATTTTGACCCCTCCGTTCTGATGATCTTGGAGGGTGTTGAGCGTGGAGGACTGGGCAGAGATCCGTCGTTTGCACCGGGCGGAGGGGGTGCCGATCAAGGAGATCGTCCGGCGGTTGGGGGTGGCTCGGAACACGGTGCGGGCGGCGTTGGCGTCGGATCGGCCGCCGCGGTATGAGCGGCCGGCGCGTGGGTCGGTGGTGGATGCGTTCGAGCCGCGGATCCGGGTGTTGCTGGGTGAGTGGCCGCGGATGCCGGTTCCGGTGATCGCGCAGCGGATCGGCTGGCCGTATTCGTTGTCGCCGTTGAAGAAGCGGCTGGCGCAGATCCGGCCGGAGTACGTGGGGATCGACCCGGTCGACCGGGTCGTCTATGAGCCGGGGCAGATCACGCAGTGCGATCTGTGGTTCCCGCAGCCGCGGATCCCGGTCGCTGCGGGTCAGGACCGGGTGTTGCCGGTGCTGGTGATGACGCTCGGGTTCTCCCGGTTCATGACCGCGACGATGATCCCGACCCGGCAGGCCGGGGACATCCTGTCCGGGATGTGGCTGCTGATCTGCGGGATCGGGCGCGTCACCCGGACCCTGGTCTGGGATCGGGAGTCCGCGATCGGCGGGACCGGCAGGGTCAGCGCCCCGGCGGCGGCGTTCGCCGGGACCCTCGCCACCCGCATCCAGTTGGCCCCGCCCCGCGACCCGGAATACAAGGGCATGGTGGAACGCGCCAACGGCTATCTGGAGACGTCGTTCCTGCCCGGCAGGCGGTTCACCTCACCCACCGACTTCAACACCCAGCTCGGTGACTGGCTGGGGAGCACGGCGAACACCCGCACGGTCCGCTCGATCCATGGCCGGCCCGTGGACCTCCTCGAAACGGACCGCCCGGCGATGCTGCCGCTGCCACCGGTCGGGCCGCAAGTCGGTTTGCAGCAACGGATCCGGCTGGGCCGGGACTACTACGTGCGGGTCGACACCGTCGACTACTCCGTCGACCCGCGTTTCATCGGCCGGTTCGTCGAGGTCACCGCCACGGCGCATCTGGTGACGGTGTCCTGCGACGGCACCGTCGTGGCCCGGCACGACCGGTCCTGGGCCAAACACGGCGTGATCACCGACCCGGGCCACGCCGCGACCGCGAAGCTGATGCGCCACGCCCTCGCCGAAGACCGCCAACGACGCCTCGCGGCCACCCGCCACCACGGCGACGGGCATCCGGTCACCCTGCGGGCCCTGCACGACTACGACGCCCTGTTCGGCGTCGACTTCAACCCAACCACCAGCACAGCAACGAGAGCGAGCAGCGAATGACCACCACCAAGACGAAATCCCAGCAAGCCCAGCCCACCGGCCCCAGAAACGGGCCCGGCGGCGGGATCAAGGACGGGATGCCGTCGATGATCGCCTACCTCACCCGGGTCCTGAAGACCCCCACCATCGGCGCGTTCTGGGAAGAACTCGCCGGTCAGGCCCGGGACGAGAACTGGTCCCACGAAGAATATCTGGCCGCGCTGCTGCAACGCCAGGTCGCCGACCGCGAGTCCAAAGGCACCGTCATGCGCATCCGCACCGCGCACTTCCCAACCGTGAAAACCCTCGAGGACTTCAACCTCGACCACCTGCCCTCACTGCGCCGCGACGTCCTCGCCCACCTCGCCACCAGCACCTACGTCGCGAAAGCCGAGAACGTGATCCTGCTCGGACCACCCGGCCTCGGCAAAACGCACCTCGCCATCGCCCTCGGCGTCAAAGCCACCCAGGCCGGGCACTCCGTCCTGTTCGACACCGCCAGCAACTGGATCACCCGCCTCGCCGAGGCCCACCACGCCGGACGTCTCGAAGCCGAACTGAAGAAGATCCGCCGCTACAAACTGATCATCATCGATGAAGTCGGCTACATCCCGTTCGACCAGGACGCCGCGAACCTGTTCTTCCAACTCATCGCATCCCGCTACGAGCAAGGCTCCGTCATGGTCACCTCGAACCTGCCGTTCGGACGCTGGGGCGAGACCTTCTCCGACGACGTCGTCGCCGCAGCCATGATCGACCGACTCGTCCACCACGCCGAGGTCCTCACCCTCACCGGCGACTCCTACCGCACCCGCCAACGCCGCGAACTCCTCAACAAAGACAACCGCACCAACCACAACTGACCAACCACCGGAGGGGTCAAAATTCCGGAACCCAAAAGGGGTCAAATTTCAAAAATCGGCGACACCAAGGTCAACAGGTCGGTCGCGCCGAGTCCGAAGCGAGCTCTGAGCACCGGACCCGTCCGCTGGCCCAACTGACCCGACGGGCGCCCGGCCCCGGTTCGCTACCAGCCCGACCAAGCGACCAGCCCGACCAGCAACCAATCCGACCAGGCGACCAGCCCGACCAGCCCCCAGCCCGACCAGCCCGACCAGCCCGACCAGGCGACCAGCGACCGGCCCGACGGTCATCCGTCGGCTGCGGCCAACCGTGCCGTTCGGTCCTGCACCGGCAGTCACACCCGCTGGCAACCTGCACAAATAGCGCCCCGGGCTCGACGCCGCTGCGCAGGTTGCCCAGTGCGGGCTTCGGGCCTCGGCCGCGCATGATCACGGAGCTTTTGCGGGGGCACAGGCCATCGAAAGTTCCGTGATCATGCAGGGCCGTCCGACGCGCGCCGCCAAGCGTCCACCCTCTTGAGCTGGAGCTCGGGAATCAGCAGTGAAACGAGGGCTGAGCGCGCCGGGGCGGAGACGCCGCCTCTCGCAACTGTGGTGCCCGACGAAACAGCGTCGCGGCACCACAACTGCGAGGGAAGCATACTTCTCAGTCGAACAGCTCGCCGAAGAAGCTGTCCCGGTGGTGGCGCTTGTGGCGCTTGTGGTGGCCGTAGTGGCCGTAACCGTGGCTCTGGTGCTGGTAGGACTGCGGCGGCGGGTAGCTCTGGTGCTGCTGCGGCGGGTAGCCCTGCTGCTGCGCGCCCTGGCGGTTGCGGTTCCAGGAGTTCTCCGCGTCGACGAGCCGCTCCAGTTCGCCCCGGTCCAGGAAGATGCCCCGGCACTCCAGGCACTGGTCGACGGTGACGCCGCTTCGCTCGTACTGCCGCATCTCACCGCGACACTTCGGGCATGTCATCTGCATCCGTCTACGGTAACCGTCACGCACCACGTGCGGGTGTCACGCGGCGGTGAGCGCCGCTGAAACGGGAGAGACCGCCGCGATCCGCGCGACGACCAGCCTTGCCAGGTCCAGGTTGCTGCCCAGGGGCGGGGCCGCCGGGGCCAGGGCGCCGGCCGACAGCGCCGAGGACACCGCCATGTCGTGCAGGCGGCCGGGCGCCAGGAAGTACGAAGCTATCGCGATCCGCGAGCAGCCGGCCTCGCGCAGCCGGGACACCGCCACGGCGCCGGTCACCGGGGAGCCGGACGCGAAGCCGGCCTGGCACGGCACGCCCAGGGTGGCGCCGAGGGCCGACGCCGCCTGGTCGACGGTGTGCCGGGCCAGGTCGTCGCGGGTGCCGGCGGCGACCAGGGCGATCCCGTCGTGCTGGAGCCCAGCCGGAAGGGCACGCCGCAACGACGCCAGCAGGAGCGGGGACACGGCGCCGGCGACCGGGCCCAGGACGTCGGTCACCGAGACGTCCAGGCGCAGGCCGTCGGAACGGGCCCGGTCGAGCACGGCCGGGAGATCAACACGGCCGTGGTACGCGGCGGTCAGCAGCAGCGGTACGACCACCGCCGACCGGTGACCCGACCGGGAGAACGCGAACAGCACCTCGTCGGGGCGCGGGCCCGCATGGTCGAGGAACGCGCTGCGGACGTCGAGGCCGGGGCGCTGGGCGGCGACCGCGCGGGCCAAAGCCCGGGTGGTCGCCGCCGCCCGCGGATCGGACGAGCCGTGCGCGACTAGGAGAACCGCAGAGGTCATGCAGTGTGCAGACCGCACTCGGTCTTGTCGAACATCGGCCAGCGACCGCCGCGCGGGTCGCTGCCCGGAGGCGTCCGGCGGGTGCACGGCCAGCAGCCCACCGAGGCGTACCCCTGCCGCATCAGGGCGTTGACCGGCACGTTGTAGCGCGAGATGTACGCGTCGACGTCGGCCTGCGTCCACTGCGCCATCGGGGAGACCTTGATCTTGCCGCGGGCCTGCTCGAAGCTCACGATCGGCGTGTTCGCCCGGCTCGGCGACTCGTCGCGGCGCAGGCCGGCGGCCCAGGCGTCGTAGTCGGCGAGCGCGCGCTCCAGCGGCTCGATCTTGCGCAGGAAGCAGCACTCGTCGGGGTCGCGGGCGTACAGCCGCGGGCCGAACTCCGCGTCCTGCTCCGCCACGGTCTGACGGGGACGGATCGACCGTACCGTCACCGGAAGCGTCCGCTGGACGACCTCACGCACCCGGAGGGTCTCGGCGAAGTGGAGCCCGGTGTCGAGGAAGATGACCGGCACGCCGGGCACAACCTTCGACACGACGTGCGCGAGCACCGCGTCGGCAAACGAGCTGGTCACGCAGAACCGCTCGCCGAACTCGCCGGCGGCCCACTCGACGATCTTCTCCGCGGGCTGGTTCTCCAGACGCGCCGACGCGTCCTTGGCCAGCGCCATCATCTCTTCACGGGTACGGGTAGTGGCTGTGGCTGTGCTCATCGCTTCGCCTCCAACGCTGATGCCGCCAGTCCCAGGAACTTCAAGGAGAAGACCCGTGCGCAGCTGCGGCACTCCCATGCGCCGTGGGTCTCTTCGTGTGGTCTGAGGTCCTCGTCCCCGCAGTACGGGCAGTACAGCGGCGCCATGCGCTCGCTCATCGCAGCTCCTCCTCCGGAGCGCGCATCACCCAACGGGCGAAGGACTCGCCGGACTCGCGCCCGGCCAGGTAGTGGTGCGTGACCCGCTCGACGTAGGCGGGCAGTTCGGCGGCGGTGGTCTTGAGGCCGCGCAGCTTCCGGCCGAAGCCGGCGGTCTGCCCGGCGGCCATGCCCAGCCCACCGCCCAGGTGGATCTGGAAGCCCTCGACCATCTCGCCGGTGCTGTCGTCGCGGACGAGCATGCCCTTGAGGCCGATGTCCGCGACCTGCGTGCGGGCGCAGGCGTTGGGGCAGCCGTTGAGGTGGATCGAGATGTCCGCGTCGAGCTCGGCGACCTTCTTCTCCAGGTGCTCGACCAGCTCTGCGGCGCGGGCCTTCGTCTCGACGATCGCCAGCTTGCAGAACTCGATACCGGTGCACGCCATCGTGTTGCGCCGCCAGCCCGACGGCCGGGGCTCGAGGCCGACCGCCTGCAGCCCCTGGACCAGCGACTCGGTGCGCTCCTCGTCGACGTCGAGGACCAGGATCTTCTGGTACGGCGTGAGCCGCACCCGCCCGGACCCGTGCTCCTCGGCCAGGTCGGCGACCTTGGCGAGCTGCGTGCCGGAGCTGCGACCCGCGACGGGTGCGGCACCGACGAAGAACTTGCCGTCCCACTGCTTGTGGACGCCGACGTGGTCGATCGGCTTCTCCGGCAGCTCCGGCGAGGGCCCGTCGATGAGCGGCCGCTTGAGGTACTCGGTCTCGAGCACCTCCCGGAACTTGGCCACGCCCCAGTCGGCGACGAGGAACTTCAGCCGGGCGCGGGTGCGCAGGCGCCGGTAGCCGTAGTCGCGGAAGACCTGGGCCACGCCGAGCCAGACGTCGGCCACCTCGTGCAGCGGGACCCACACGCCGAGGCGCTGGGCGAGCATCGGGTTGGTCGACAGGCCGCCGCCGACCCAGAGGTCGAAGCCGGGGCCGTGCTCCGGGTGGATCACGCCGACGAAGGAGATGTCGTTGGCCTCGTACGGCGTGTCCGCCAGCCAGGAGATCGACGTCTTGAACTTCCGCGGCAGGTTCGACAGGGCCGGGTCGCCGATGTACCGCCGGTTGATCTCGCTGATCGCCTCGGTCGGGTCGAGCACCTCGCTCTCGGCGACGCCGGCGATCGGGCTGCCCAGGATGACGCGCGGGGTGTCGCCGCAGGCCTCGGTGGTGGACAGGCCGACGGCCTCCAGCTCCTGCCAGATCTGCGGGACGTTCTCGATCTCGATCCAGTGCAGCTGGATGTTCTGCCGGTCGGTGATGTCGGCGGTGTCGCGGGCGAAGCGCTGGGCGATCGACGCGATCGTGCGCAGCTGGGCCAGGTCGAGCTGGCCGCCGTCGCTGCGGATGCGGAGCATGAAGTACCGGTCGTCGAGCTCCTCCGGCTCGAGCACGGCCGTCCGCCCGCCGTCGATGCCCGGCTTGCGCTGGGTGTAGAGCCCGTACCAGCGGAACCGTCCACGCAGGTCGGCGGGGTCGATCGAGTCGAAGCCACCGCGTGCGTAGATGTTCTCGATCCGGGCCCGGACGTTGAGCGGGTTGTCGTCCTTCTTGCTGCGCTCGTTGGGGTTGAGCGGCTCGCGGTGACCGAGGGCCCACTGCCCTTCACCACGAGGGCGCCCACCGGCTGCTCCGCGTCCACGGGCGGGACGGGGAGCTGGAGTGGCGTTGTCAGCCGGGACGGTGTTCACCGTCATGGCGGCGTCCTCTCAGGATCGAGAGCACGCGACTGAGCGCCGGCCGATCACGGCAATGCCGAGATGGATGACGTCGATGTCATAAGAAATTCCGGCACGAAGTCGCGCACCCGGGAAAAATTCGACGGGCGGCGTTCAGCAAGCCGGACAGATAGCGCTGCGCACGCGACCGTAGTCGACGTGTCGGCGGCAAACGAGCCGCAGAGAAGCAGCGTGCATGGGGTGCAGTCTTCCACGAGAACCGGTCCTTACGCCACGTTCGCGTGAGGGTTCTCTCAAAGCGATTTCATCGGCATGTAACAGAAATACGACTCACTCGATAGGAGTTGTCGCCGAGAATCGCCCGTCGAACCGGGGCCGACCGGGCACAGTCCCACAGTGCGGTCGGTTCACCGCTTCGCCAGTGGGACCACCATCACCGCTTCGGTCCCACCCTCCGCACGGGCGCGCAGCTCGATCGTGCCCCGCAGCTCCCCCGTGGCGAGCGTCCGGACGATCTGGAGCCCGAGCCGCTCGCTGGCGTCCAGGTCGAAGTCGTCGGGCAGGCCCACCCCGTTGTCGGCGACGGTCACGTGCAGTTGCTTGCGGAAGCGGTGGACCGAGACGACAACCTCGGGCGACTTGACCGGTGCCGGCTCGAACGCGTGCTCGACGGCATTCTGCAACAGTTCGTTGAGCACCATGACGAGCGGGGTGGCGATCTCGGCCGGGAGCACCCCGAAGTCGCCCTCGCGGCGCAGCGCGACCTTGAACCCGGCGGCGCCGACCTCGACCGCGGCGGCGGCGACCCGGTCCACGATGCCGTCGAACTCCACGGCCTCGTCGGAGGACTCGGACGTCGACGACATGGACAGGGTCTCGTGGACCAGCGCGATGGAGGCCACACGTCGTACCGACTCCTCCAACGCGTGCCGGGCAGCCGGCACACCCACCCGGCGGGCCTGCAGGCGGAGCAGCGCGGCGACGGTCTGGAGGTTGTTCTTGACCCGGTGGTGGATCTCGCGGATCGTCGCGTCCTTGGTCATCAGCTGCCGGTCCCGGCGCCGCACCTCGGTGATGTCCCGGACCAGCACGAGCGCCCCGATCGGCACGCCCGCCGGTATGAGCGGCAGCGCACGCATGAGCACCGTGGCGCCGCGGGCCTCCAGCTCCTTGCGGGCCGGCGCCTCACCGCGCAGCGCGGCGTGCACGCGTTCGGTCGCGTCGGCGCCCTCCAGCGGGTCGTCGACGAGCCGGCCGGTGAGCTCGGCGAGACTCTCCCCGACAAGGTGGGCGGCGAGGCCGAGCCGCCGGTACGCCGACTGCGCGTTCGGGCTGGCGTAGGTCACCTTGCCGGTCGCGTCGAGGCGGACCAGCCCGTCGCCGATCCGGGGCGCGCTCGTGGTCTCGCCCGGGTGGCGCGGTGGTGGCCAGCTGCCGTCGGCGATCATCTGGGCCAGGTCGTCGGCGGTGGTCAGGTAGTTGAGCTCCAGCTGGGCCGGGGTCCGCGCGGTGCTGAGGTTGGTGTCACGCCCGACCACGGCGATGACCTTCGCCTGGCCGCGCCGGCGCACGGGGACCGCCTCATGGCGGGCGGGCATGTCGCCGTACCAGACCGGATCCCCCTCCCGCCAGATCCGCCCCTGCGCCCGCACGATCGCGAGGTGGGCGACCTCGGGGCCGCCGGCGATCCGCCCGACCTGGTCGTCCTGGTAGGCGGTCGGCGCGGTCGTCGGGCGGACCTGCGCGACACACAGGAACTCCCCACGGTCACCCACCGGCACCCACATGAGCAGGTCGGCGAAGGACAGGTCGGACACGATCTGCCAGTCGCCGGCGAGGCGGTGCAGGTGCTCGATGTCCTCGGGCTCGAGGGCGGTGTGCTCCTCGACGAGGTCACGCAGGGTCGACACGCAGACAAGACTAAGGTTGGCCCGTGCGGCGCCTTGTACTTGCCCTGGTGTTGACGCTCTCGCTCGGCGGTTGCGGCTGGGCCGGACGCCACGACGAGAAGAGCAAACCCGACGGGTTCCTGCTGCACGGATACGTGAGCGTGGCCGGCGCGGCGGCCGGCACCGGCGGCACGCCGTGCCTGGCACCGCCGTCGGCGTCGGACATCGCGGCCGGCGCGCCGGTCCGGGCGGCCGACGCCGACGGCAAGGTCATCGCCGTCACGTCGCTCGGCGGCGGCGTGCTGGCCGCGACGCCGGACGGCTTCCACTGCAACTTCGGCTTCGAGCTGAGCAACCTGTCCGGCAGCCGGCCGACCTATCGGATCCAGGTGGCCGACCGGCCGCCGCAGTCGTTCGAGACCAAGCCGCTCCGCGAGGGCAAAGAGGCCGTCGTGCCGGTCGACGGGCCCGCGGGCCCTACAGCGTCGCCGTCACCTTCTTGAGGCCCCGCGGCGCGTCCGGGTTCTCGCCCCGGTGCAGCGCGAGGGCCAGCGCCAGCCGCTGCAGCGGGAGGATGTCGAGCAGCGGCGCGTACCGCTCGTCGACGTCCGGGGTGGCGATCCGGGCTTCGGCGCCGTCGACGTCGGACGGGCCGACGACCACCACGTCGGCGCGGCGCTCGCCGAGGCGGGCGACGACGTCCCGCATGGAGGTGCCGGCCGGGCCGGAGCCGACGACGGCGAGCACCGGCACGTCGGGCTGGGCCATGGCGAGGGGGCCGTGCAGGAGGTCGGCGCCGGAGAAGGCGAGACCGGCCACGTACGAGGTCTCCATGAGCTTGAGCGCGGTTTCGCGCGCCGTCGGGTAGGCGTAACCGCGGCCGGTGGTGACCAGGCGGTCGGCGAAGCGGTAGCGCGCGGCGAGGTCGACCGCCGCGTCGTCGGCCAGGACCCGCTCCGCGTGGCCGGGCAGCCTGCGCAGCTCGGCGAGCTCGTCAGCGGGCAGTGTGCCGCCGCCCTTCACGCTCTCGACCAGCATCAGCAGGGCGAGCAGCTCGGCGGTGTAGGTCTTCGTGGCGGCGACGGCGATCTCGTGGCCGGCGGCCACGTCGACGTGCAGCTCGGCGACCTCGGCCAGGGCCGACGACGGGTTGTTGGTGACGGCGAGCGTGTGCGCGCCCTGCTCCTTGGCGACCCGCAGCACCTCGTGCAGGTCGGGCGAGCCGCCGCTCTGGCTGACCCCGACGACGAGCGTGTCGCGCAGGTCGGGCCGGGCGCCGTAGACGGTCATCGCGGACGGGGACGCGAGCCCGGCCGGGATGCCGAGGCGGATCTCGGTGAGGTAGGCCGCGTAGAGGGCGGCGTGGTCGGAGGTGCCGCGGGCGGTGAAGACGACGCTGCGCGGCCGCCACTCGGCGATCCGCGCGGCGGCCGCGGCGATCTGGTCGGCCTGCTCGTCGAGCAGGCGGGCGAACACCTCCGGTTGCTCGGCGATGTCGGCCTTCATCCCGGCACCGGGCTGCTCGGTCACGGCGTGCTCCTTCAGTAGGCGTGGTGCGCGATCCTGCTCATAGTGTTGCAGTTTCGCGCACCACACGCCAGTTTCCGGCACAATTTCGCGCAGACCTTGCGCGAAACTAGCCTTCCCGCGCAACCAGGGTGCTCTCAGCGGGCTTCTCGTCGCTCCCGCTCCCGCGCAGGGCCACCTCGCGGATGAACAGGGCCAGCACCGGGACCAGTACCGTCGCCGCGATCGACCACAGGAACACGCTGGACGTCGCTCCGGCGATCGAGTCGACCACCGCCGTGCGGACCTGCGCCGGCAGTTGCCCCAGCGTCTCCGGCCCGATGGTGGCGCCGCCACCGCCGCTCGCGAGCTCGTCCGCGGCCCGCGTGCCGAGCCGCTCCCCCAGCAGGTCGTGCAGCCGGTGGTTGAAGATCGCACCGAAGACGGCGACGCCGAACGCGCCGCCGATCGAGCGGGCGAAGGTCGCCGTGCTGCTGGCCACCCCGAGGTCCTTGAGCTCGACGCTGTTCTGCGCGATGAGCATCGAGGTCTGCATGAGGAAGCCCATGCCCAGGCCGAGCACCGCCATGTAGATGCCGGACTCGACCTTCGAGGTGTCGGCGTCCAGCTGCGCCAGCAGCACCATCGCCAGGACCATCACCGCACCGCCGATGATCGGGAACACGCGGTACCGCCCGGTCTTGGTGATCATGCGGCCGACCGTCAGCGAGGTCACCAGCAACCCGCCCATCATCGGCAGCAGGAGCAGGCCGGAGTTGGTCGCCGAGGCACCCTGGACGATCTGCTGGTAGAGCGGCAGGAAGGTGATCGCACCGAAGAGCGAGAAGCCGACCAGGAAGCCGACGACCGAGATCAGCGCGAAGTTGCGGTTGCGGAAGATGCCCAGCGGCACGATCGGCTCCGGGTGGCGCCGCTCGACGACCAGAAACGCCGTGAGCGTGACGACGGCCAGTGCCACGAGGCCGAGGACCTGCACGGAGCCCCACGCGTACTGGTTGCCGCCCCAGGTCGTCACGAGGACCAGCGCGGTCACCCCGACGGACAGCAGTGACGCGCCGACCCAGTCGATGCGGTGCTCGGTCCGCCGCTTCGGGAGGTGCAGCCGCAGCGCGAGCAGCACCAGCGCGGCGCCGCCGAGCGGCAGGTTGACGAAGAAGGCCCAGCGCCAGTTCGCGTGGTCGGTGATGAAGCCGCCGACGAGCGGGCCGCCGACCATCGCGACCGCCATGACGGCGGCGAACTGGCCCTGGTACTTGCCCCGCTCCCGCGGCGGCACCAGGTCGCCGAGGACGGCCATCGCGCCGACCATCAGGCCTCCGGCGCCGAGCCCCTGGAAGGCGCGGAACCCGATCAGCTCCGGCATGTTCTGCGCGGCCCCGCACAGCGCCGAGCCGGCGAGGAACAGCCCGATCGAGATCAGGAAGACCGCCTTGCGGCCGTAGAGGTCGCCGAGCTTGCCCCAGATCGGGGTCGAAACGGTCATACCGAGGACGTAGGCGGTCACCACCCAGGAGAGGTGGTCGACGCCGCCCAGGTCACCGACGATGCGCGGCATCGCGGTGCCGACGATGACGTTGTCGAGCATCGCCAGCAGCATTGCCATGAGCAGGCCGGGCAGGACCGCCCGGACGGTTTTCTCCGACATTCTCGCCTCTGCTTACTTGTCGGCCGGCTAGTTAACTTACTAGCCGGACGGTAAGCTGGTTCCTAGCCGGTCGTCAAGTAGGATGTGGGGCGATGGACGAACACCAGGCCGCTGCCGCACGTGTGGTGCGGGGCCGCAATCGGATCCGCGTCGGAGACCTCGGCGAAGGGACCGACGTGCGGGCCCACATCCAGGACGTGGCACTGGACCTGTTCATCGAGGAGGGCTACGACAAGACGTCGCTGCGGGAGATCGCCGAGAAGCTCGGCGTGACCAAGGCGGCCCTCTATTACCACTTCCCGACGAAGGAAGACATCGTCCGCAGCCTGATCGACCAGCGCATGGCGGCGATCGAGCAGCTACTGGAGTGGGCGCAGACGCAGCCGCGGGACGAGCGGATGCGCCTGGAGTTCGTGCGGCGGTATGCGACGGTGCACGACCTGATGCCCAACGAGAGGGTCATCAGGTTCTTCGAGCGCAACCAGACACTGATCAACACGATGCCCGCCGGCAAGCAGATGCGCGCTCAGATGGAACGGGTCTTCGACCTGCTCATCGACCCGGCCGAGCCGGTCGCACAGCAGCTGCGCCGGGCGATGGCGATCTTCTCGATCCACGCCAGCTGGTTCATCCTGCGCGAGCGCGGCGCCACGCCGGAGCAGCGGCGGGAGGCCGCCCTGGAGGTCGCGCTCGACCTGATGAGCGGCGCCGCACAGGTCGCCGCCGAGCTGATCGAGCCCGGCCTGATCGCGGCGCTACTGCGCGAGCACCTGGAGCGGGAGACGCATTCCGAGGAGGTCGACGCCGGGCGCGGGTGACCAGTCCAGACTCGGGTCACGCGCGAAGCCGAACTGGTCGTAGAGCGCGAACGCGGCCGCGTTGCCCTCGCGCACGCAGATGGTCAGCGACGTGCACCCCAGGGCCTGCGCACGGTCGACACACGCCCGCACGAGCCGCCGGGCCACCCCGCGCCGCTGGGCCGCGGGATCGACGGCGAGCATGCGAAACTCCGCCTCGTCGTCGCCGGACACCTCCGCATACTTCGTGCCGGGCAGCACAAACGTCACCGCGCCGAGAACGGCCGCCCCGTCCACCGCGACCAGGACCTCGGCGGCCTCGGCACGCGACACCACGTCGGCGAGCACGGCACCGTAGCCGTGGTCCTCGTCGAGCTGGCCGTCCGCGCGATAGGCGGCGACCGTCAGCCGCGAGACCGCGGCGAAGTCGTCCGGCTCGATCAGCCGGACGACGACATCGTGTGACGTCACCCGATCACGGCGATCAGGTCGCCCTCCTGGACCACGTCGCCCTCGTTGACGGCGATCTGGCTGATCGTGCCGTCGGACTCGGCGATGACGGGAATCTCCATCTTCATCGATTCGAGAATCACCAGGGTGTCACCCTCGCTGACCTCGGCACCGACCTCAGTGGTGATCTTCCAGACGTTTGCCACCATCTCGGCGCGAATCTCGTCGGCCATCCCGGTCTCCTTCGTGGCTGCTCCTTGCGTTCCGCAGCATATCGGTGGGAAACCCGGTCGCGCGGTACCACCGGACGAACGCATCATTGCCGCGATGGAATCGACGATCACGGTGACCCCGGCGGCCCTGCCCGACGTGCTCCTGCACCTGGCGGTCGTCCGACCCGTGTTCGTCTGGGGCCAGCCCGGCATCGGCAAGAGCTCGCTCGTGCGGCAGTTCGCCGCCGCGCTCGGGCTGGAGTGCGTCACGCTGATCGGCACGCAGCTCGCCCCCGAGGATCTCATCGGCGTGCCCGAGCTGCGTAACGGGCGCAGCCGGTTCGCACCGCCGGAGTCGATCGCCCGCGACGAGCCGTACTGTCTGTTCCTCGACGAGCTCAACGCCGCCTCGCCGGAGGTGCAGAAGGCGTTCTACTCGCTGATCCTCGATCGGCGGATCGGCGCGTACGAGCTGCCGGCCGGCTCGATCGTGATCGGTGCGGGCAACCGCGCCAGCGACAACGCCCTCGCACGGCCGATGGCGTCCGCTCTGCTCAACCGCCTCATCCACGTCCACCTGCGGGCCAACGCCGACGACTGGCTGCGGTGGGCGGCCGGCGCCGGCGTGCACCCCTGGATCGTCGACTACCTCACGCAGCGCCCCGACCACCTGTGGGCCAAGCCGCCGAAGACCGAGGAGCCGTTCTCGACGCCCCGGTCGTGGCACATGCTGAGCGACGCGCTGCACTCGTTCGGCGACGATCTGGCGGCGGAGGTACTGGCTGTGCTTGCCTCCGGCACCCTCTCCCCCTCGCACGCATCGGCCTTCAGCGCCTACGTCAAGACGCTCCGGCACCGCTACGGCCTGGAGGCGATCGTGCGCGGCGACGCGTCGTGGCCGCGCGCCGCGACCGACCGTGACCTGCTGTACTTCTTCGCCGAGGCGTTCCGCGCCCGGCTGATCCGGGACCTGCCGGCAAGCCGCGAGCAGGCGTCGCCCACGGTGCGCCGGTTCGCCGTGCGCGCGAAGTCACTGCTCGTCGAGCTGGCGGAGATCTCGCTGGAGTGTGCGCAGCTCGTCATCGCGACCGACGACGACGGCGTGCCGGTCCTGCCCGCGTGGTTCCTGGTCGAGGTGACCCGCGACCTTCCCCGGCTCGTCGCCGCCCGGATATGAAGCCGGCCGCGAAGCGCCTCGACCCGCGGCGCGAGACGGTCCTGCAGGCCTGGCGGGCCGTGACGCAGAGCCCGATGTTCAGCGGCCTGAGCGACGACCCGACGCACAGCGGGCTGCCGACGCTGCGCCTGGACTGGGTGGAGGACCCGGACCTGATCCGCGCCCGCGGCTACGCCCGCGTCCGGGCCGACGGGCTGGTCGTCGCCAACAAGCAGGCCCCGCTGGCGCTGGACGAGTGGCGCTGGGTCTTCGCCCACTGCGCACTCCACCTCGGTTTCGGCCACCTCGAGCCCGGATCTCCGCTGCCCGACGCCCACCTGGCGCTCGCGCGGTGCGTCGCCGTGGCGCGGTTCCAGAACGAGCTGCGGCTCGGGCACTCCCCCATGCTGCTGCCGGAGCTGCCGAAGGCGCCCGAGGAGCCGCTCGCCGAGCGGTGGCGGGTCTCCGGCATCCCCGCCGACCTGGCCGGCTGCTCCGCCGGGGGTTCGGCCGGCGACGTCGACCCGGCGCCGGTCCCGCCGGACCGGTGCGTCCGGCCGGCGACCGCGCCGACGCCGATGAGCTGGCCGGACCGGCTCGCCATCGGGCTGGGCGCCGCGGCCGCCTCCGCCGTCGCCGACGCCGGGCGGCTCCGGGAGCCCGCCGAACGGAGCGTCGACGCGCGGTGGGAGCGGGCCAGGCAGTGGTTCGTGTCGTCCTACCCGTTGCTGGGTGGGCTCGCCGCCGGGTTCACGCTCGTCAGTTCGTACGACATCATCCGACGCCTCTCGATCGGCATCGCGGCCGTCGATCCCGCGCTCGCGGAGATCTACGTGAACCCCTTCGCGCAGCTGACGGCCGAGGAACGGCGGTTCGTCATCGCCCACGAGATGCTGCACGCCGCGCTGCGGCACGCCGATCGGGTCGGGCCGCGTGACCCGTACCTGTGGAACGTCGCGACCGACTACGTCATCAACGGGTGGCTGGTCGAGATGCGCGTCGGGGACCTGCCCGAGGGCGTGCTCTTCGACCCGCTGTTCCAGGGTGCCGGGGCCGAGGAGGTGTACGACCTGATCGCCCGCGACCTGCGCCGGCTGCGCCGGCTGGGGACGTTGCGCGGCCGGGGCCTCGGCGACGTGCTGAGCGACGCCGCCGTGCCGCACCGGGGCACCGACCTCGACGATTTCTACCGGCGGGCGCTCGCCACCGGGCTCGCGTTCCACGAGTCGCATGAGCGCGGATCCCTGCCGGCCGGGCTGGTCGAGGAGATCCGCGCGCTGGACCAGCCGCCGCTGCCGTGGGACGCACAGCTGGCGAGGTGGTTCGAGGAGCATGTCCGCGTGCCGGAGCGGCGCCGGACGTACGCCCGCGCCTCCCGCCGGCAGTCCGCCACCCCGCGCATCCCCCGGCCCGGATGGCACTGGCCGGAGGAGGAGGTGGCGCGGTCAACGTTCGGCGTGGTGCTGGACACGTCCGGCTCGATGGACCGCACCCTGCTGGGCAAGGCGCTGGGCGCGATCGCGTCATACGCCACCGCTCGGGACGTCCCGGCCGCGCGGGTCGTGTTCTGCGACGCCGCGGCCTACGACGCGGGCTACCTGCCGGTGGCCGACATCGCCGGCCGGGTGCGGGTCAAGGGCCGGGGTGGCACACAACTGCAGCCGGGGGTGCGGCTGCTGGAACGCGCCGAGGACTTCCCGCCGGACGCGCCGATCCTGGTGATCACCGACGGCGAGTGCGACCCGGTCCGGGTCCGCCGCACGCATGCGTTCCTGATGCCGGCGTCGGCGCAGCTGCCGTTTCCGACCCGGGCCCCGGTCTTCCGGTTGCAATAAGACGCCGCCGGCGCCTCAGGCGCCGGCGGCGTCCAACTGCCTGTCCGGGCGTCTTCCCCGGCGCCCGGACAGGCAGGTCCCGAGCCCGGCGGCCGGGCCCCGCCCCGGGGCCAGCCTGTCGTGCCGGGCCGAATTCTCGTGTCCGGAGTCTAGTCCGGACGCAGCTCGCGAGTCTCGGCGTTGAGGACGAGCTCGCTGAGCTTCGTCCTGAGCCGCTGCTTGAGCTCGGCGGGGGCGAGATCCGAGCCGCAGCACCGGGCCACGAGCGCCCTGACCTCCTGCTCGATGCCGAACTCACGCAGGCACGGCGAGCATTCGTCGAGGTGCTCGCGGATCGTCAGCCGACGGTCGTCGGAGCACTCCAGGTCGAGATACAGGTATACCTCGGCCAGGACGTCACTGCAGTCGGTCTCGTGCGGGTCTCCACAGCTCATCGGTTTCAGACCTCGCTCGGCTCAGCAGACGGCGTGCGGGTGAATCCCCGATCGGCAGCATAGGCCTCAAGCGATCGGCGCAGGTTGCGCCGCCCCCGGTGGAGTCGCGACATCACGGTGCCGATGGGCGTGTTCATGATGTCGGCGATTTCCTTGTAGGAGAAGCCCTCGACGTCGGCCAGGTAGACGGCCAGGCGGAACTCCTCCGGAAGCGACTGCAGCGCCTCCTTGACGTCGGAGTCGGGCAGCCGGTCGAGGGCCTCCGTCTCGGCGGAACGCAGACCGCTGGACGTGTGGCTCTCAGCCTCGGCGAGCTGCCAGTCGGTGATCTCCTCGGTCGGCGCCTGCACGGGCTGCCGCTGCCGGCGACGGTAGGAGTTGATATAGGTGTTTGTGAGGATGCGGTACAGCCAGGCCTTGAGGTTGGTGCCCGTCTCGAACTGATGGAACGCCGCGAACGCTTTGAGGAACGTCTCCTGGACAAGGTCCTCTGCGTCCGACGGGTTTCGCGTCATGCGCAGAGCAGCCGCATAAAGCTGATCGATGAACGGCAACGCGTCGCGCTCGAACCGCACACGCTGCTGCTCCGTGCTCTCGCTGCTCACCACTCGTGCGACTCCCACCCTCGACCGTCCCGCCGAGGATACGCCGAGTTGCTGAGCGAGTTCTGAGTTTGTGGCGCCCGTCAACTGCTCACGCGTGATGGGCTGCCAGTTCGGATCGGGCTCCGCGTCCGTCGCTGCAGGCCACGCCGGGCTGAACAGCAACTCGCGGACTCGCCGGTCCTCACGCTCGAGTGTTGCCACGCTGTTGTCTTCCCTCCACCAGCGACGCCTCGGCAGCGTCGCACCCCCCGTGCAACAACGGGGGCCCAGCGATCATTCCGGATGGCGGGGTCCGGGGTTGGTGACCCCCGCCTGCCCCGGTGGCCGACCTAGAGGTTGGGACCGGTCCGGCCACCGGGAACAGGAAGGGCCTGGGAGGTTGCGGATCTGAGCGATCTGCGGTGTGGAGAGTGTCCGATTTGCACCGGTCACACCTGACCCAACGACCCCGTCTACACCGGGTGACGCCAGCGGCAACACAATTCACACGTCAGGTGGTCACAAACGGTACGGCGAGCGCCGCCACCGCTCCCGGCGTCTTCGACAGGGCGTGGGTCTCCCCCGGCAGCACCTCCACGAGCACGGTCGGCCCCGGCTCGGGCACACCGAACGGGTCCGCACCACCGTTGATGACCAGGGTCGGCAGCCCGGTGTTCAGTTCGTCGGCCCGCGACCGCTCCGGCCTGCCGGGCGGGTGCAGCGGAAACGCGAGCGCGAGGATGCGCGCCGCCCCTCCGGCCACGGCGGTACGGCAGGCGACGCGGGCCCCGCTGGACCGCCCACCGACGATCAGGTTCTTCACCGGCACCCGCCCCCGCATTTCGGCGATCACGGTGAGCCAGGCGGCGTCAAGCTGGTTGGCGGGCGCCGGCGCGCGCCGGCCGGCGACCCGGTACGGCTGGGTGACCATCGCCACCGCCGCCCCGGCACCGAGCACCGCGTCCCGCACCGCCACCAGATCCACGGCGTCGACGCCTCCCCCGGCCCCGTGGCCGAGGACGAGCAGCGTGCCGGAGTACGCGCCGGGGACGTCGAGCGAGTACCGGGCCGGTCCGTACGGGGTCTCGACCTCCTGACCGGCCAGCGACAGCCCGCGGACGGCCTTGATCGCCGCGGCGGTGACCCGAACGGGCGACAGGCCGACCGCTGTGCCGGCGGACGGGGCGTTGACCGCCGCACCGCCGACCGTGGCCCTGGCGGCCGTTGCCTTACCGGGCGTGACCTTGCCCGCCGTGGCCTTGGCAGCCACCTTGCCGGGCGTGACCTTGCCGGGCGTGACCTTGGCAGCCACCTTGCCCGCCGTGGCCTTACCCGCCGTGGTGCGGGCGGTCTTGGAACCTGCCGCAACCGTGCCGGCCGCAGCCTTAGCAGCCGCCTTGCCCGGCGCCACCTTGCCGGCCGCCGCCTTGGTTACTGCAGCCTTGGCAGCCACTTTGCTCGCGGTGGTGCGGGTGGTCTTGGAACCGGCCGCAACCGTGCTGACCGCAGCCTTAGCGGCCGCCTTGGCGACCGCAGCCTTAGCGGCCGTGGTCTTAGCGGCCGTGGCCTTGGTGGGTGTCGCCTTCGCAGCCGCGGCCTTGCGGGCGGCGGTCGTTGTGGACCGCGGCCCGCCAGGCGCAGGCTTGCCCGGCTGACCGGCGTCCGGCAGGGGCTTGCCGGACGAAGGCGTGGCCGCAGGAGCCGACGTCGATGGCGGCTTGCGATCATGCCGACCGGCCGGAGCCGGGTGGATCGGCGGGTGGCTCAGGTGGTGCCGGCGCCCACCGGGTCCGGCTGGTCGACCGCCCGACGAGGCCGTGGAATCGGCAACAGCGGCAGGCAGGCCACCGCGCCGAGTCGCTTGTCCGGACCGGTCGCCGGGCCGGAGATCACCGCCGCCGGCACTTCGCTGCGCCATGCGACGAGCATCGCACGCCGCTCGCGCGGTGTTGTGGCTCCCCAGACACCGTGGCAGTCACCGACCTCGAGCGCCCAGGCAAGACACGCTCCCTGGACGTCGCAGGTGCGGCAGAGCGCGACGGCCGCGTCGGCCGGCTCGCTCGGAGCCGGAAAAAACGTCTCCGGATCCACTGTCTGACATGCGCCGCGAGTGCGCCAGGCACCGTCGCCCTGTTGTTCGTTGAAGGCTCGCAGCAGTCGTGGGTCTCGTCGAGCCGCAGCAACCTCGTGCGGGCGTGGCATCCGCGCCCTGGTCATACACCCACCTCCCCCGTGGGTCAAACGAATGCAAAGCGGGTGAATGTCGGGATGCCCCCATCCGACATAGACCCACCGGCGCTGTGTTGTATCGCACAATCGACTGCAATTACAAGAGTTTCACGCCGATCAGCAAAAGCTGCCGGACTTGCATTCGGACTTTCAGCCTAAAAAAGGGTCAGATCGATCGGCTTGACATCACTCGGCCGGAGCGGCGGGGCGGCCACCCGGTCGAGCAATCCAGGTCCGTCGTTGCGCACGTCGCCCACCCGGGCCCCTACGGGACGTAGCTCCAACCTTGCGACGTGCGACGACGGGGTCGGCTCGAGCAACGCGGCGTCGGCGGGTCCGGACAGCCACGACTCCCAGCGCTCCCGCGGCAGCAGCAGCGGCATGCGCTCGTGGACCAGTGCCAGATCGTCGACGGCCGGAGCCGTGACGATGCTGCACGTGAGCAACCGACCCTCGTCCTGCCCCCACACCGTCCAGATCCCGGCGAACACACACGGCTCGTCCGCCCCGAGTGTCATGAAATAGGCCTGTTTGGCCTTGCCCTCACCGCGGACCCACTCGAACCAGCCGTCGGCCGGGACCAGGCAGCGCCGCCGGGTGAAGGACTGCGCGAACGCGTTGGACGTCGCGACCGTCTCGGCCCGGGCGTTGATCATGCGGGCGCCGACCTTCGGGTCCTTCGCCCACGCCGGCACCAGCCCCCAGCGCACCTCACTGAGGACCCGGCCGCCGGCCGAGGCCGACACGCGCACGACGGGGACCTGGTCGGTCGGGGCCACGTTGTAGTCCGGCTCCAGCCCGTCGGTCTCGTCGGCCGCCTCGAACAGAGCGCTCAGGTCGACGTTGCTGCGGCTGGTCGCGTACCTCCCACACATACCGCCACCGTACCGACCACCACCGACAAAAATGCGGAGACAATCACATCTTTCGCTACAGTCCGAAACGGCCTGCACACTGAACGCGTGCCATACGGAAGTGTCCACCTGCCCTGGACGGCACCGACCGCAAGCGGGCCGATCCGGGCCGTGATCCGCCTGCCCGGATCGAAGTCGATGACGGCGCGGGCGCTCGTGCTCGCCGCGCTCTCCCTCGGCGCCAGCACGCTGCGCGCCCCGCTGCGGGCGCGGGACATCGAACTGATGGCGGGTGGGTTGCGGGCCATGGGCACCCACGTGTCCACGGTCGACGACAACCTTTGGCTGCTGCGGTCGCGTCCACTCAGGGGACCGGCCCGGATCGACGTCGAGACGGCGGGCACGGTCATGCGGTTCCTGCCGGCGGTCGCCGGACTGGCCGACGGGGAGGTGACGTTCGACGGGGACCCGCGGGTCCGCAGCCGGCCGATGGCGCCCCTCATCGGCGCGCTGTGCGCGCTCGGGGTGCGGATCGACGCGACCGGCGGCACCCTGCCGATGACGGTCCGCGGCATCGGGCGCGTCAGGGGCGGCACGGTGACCATCGACGCCTCCGCGTCGAGCCAGCTGGTGTCCGGCCTGCTCCTCGCCGCGACGGAGTTCGACCGCGGGGTGGTGGTGCGGCACGTCGGCCCGCCCGTACCGAAGCCGCACATCGCCCTGACGGTGCACATGCTGCGCGCCGCCGGGGCCGGCGTGGACGACAGCCGGCCGGACGTGTGGGCGGTCGAGCCGGGGCGGCTGACCGGGCGGGCGTGGGACATCGAGCCGGACCTGTCGGGCGCGGTCCCGTTCCTGGCCGCGGCAATGGTCACCGGCGGCGCCGTGACGATCGAGGGGTGGCCCCCTGCCACCGGTCAGCCCGCCGGCCATCTGCTGGGCGTGCTGCGGCGGATGGGCGGGGAACCGGCGCTCACGCCCCGCGGGCTGGTGATGCGCGGCTCGGGCGGCGTGCACGGGCTGACCGCCGACCTGTCCGGCGTCACCGAGGCCACCCCGGTGCTGGCCGCGCTTGCGGCGGTCGCCGACGCGCCGTCCCACCTCTACGGCGTCGGGCTCGGCCCGGACCGGATCGCCGCGCTGGTCACCGGGCTGACCGCCCTGGGCGCCGACGTGACCGGGGACGCCGATGGGCTGCGGATCCGGCCGCGGCCGCTGCGCGGCGCGACGTTCCGCACCCACGACGACCACCGGCTCGCGCACGCCGCCGCGGTCATCGGGCTCACCGTCGGCGACGTGCGGCTCGACGACGTGGCATGTACCGCAAAGACGCTGCCGGGCTTTCCCCGGCTATGGTCGACCATGGTGCAGGGCGGCAACGGTGGCACTGGAGGGACCGACTGAGGCGAAAGCGCGAATACGACGAGGACGACGTCCGGATCCGGCCGGGCCGCTCCTCGCGCCCTCGCACGCGCCAACGGCCGAAGCACAGCGATGCCGTCGAGGGGCTCGTGGTCGCGGTCGACCGCGGGAGGTACACCTGCCACACCGCCGGCGCCGGGACCACCGTCACCGCCATGCGCGCCCGCGAGCTCGGCCGCCACGGGGTGGTGGTCGGCGACCACGTGCAGATCGTCGGTGACGTCAGCGGCCGGCCGGACACGCTCGCGCGGATCGTCCGCATCGACGAGCGGAAGTCGGTGCTGATGCGAACGGCCGACGACGAAGAGGGCGGCACCGAGGGCCGGTTCGAGCGGGTCGTCGTCGCCAACGCCGAGCAGCTCGTCATCGTCAGCTCCCTGCAGGACCCGCTGCCGCGGACCGGGTTCATCGACCGGTGCCTGGTGGCGGCGTACGACGCGGAGATCGACCCGCTGCTGTGCCTGACCAAGGGCGATCTCGCCGGACCGGAGGAGACCCTCGACTACTACGCCGAGCTGGACCTGCCCTACGTGCTGACCCGCCCCGACCGGCCGCTCGACGAACTGGTCGCGGAGCTGAGCGGCAGGGTCTCCGTCATGATCGGGCACTCCGGCGTGGGCAAGTCGACGCTGGTCAACCGGCTGGTGCCGGGGACGGACCGGGCGGTCGGCACGGTCAGCGCGGTCGGCAAGGGCCGCCACACGTCGACGAGTGCCCTGGCCCTCCAACTGCCGGGCGACCTGGGCTGGATCATCGACACCCCGGGCATCCGGTCGTTCGGGCTCGCGCACGTCTCGGCGGACAGCCTGCTGCACGGCTTCCCCGACCTGGTGGAGGCGTCGACGCGCTGCCCGCCGAACTGCGACCACACCGGCGCGGGCGGCGACTGCGGCCTGGACAAGCTGGTCGCGGAGGGCGGCGCCGACCCGAGACGCCTGGAGTCGTTCCGGCGGCTGCTCGCGTCGAAGGAAGGGACCCTAGACGTCGACAGCGCCTCCTGAGCGCCAGTAGACATTGTCGACGCGGCTCAGGAAGCCGGTGTCCACGAGGTAGCGGCGCAGGGCGGCGTAGTCGTCGAACCAGGCCCGCAGGACGGCGTTGACCTCGCGCTCCGGATATCGCACGCCGGGCTCGAACGACGCGGCGATGTGCTCCAGCACCACCAGCCGCTTGCCGTGCGCGGCCGGCATCTGCGCGAGCCGCCCGTCGACGATGAACGTGCGGAGGACCTGGTCGCGCTGGCGGTCCGGGTCCAGCCGCTCGGCCGGCGGGGCCTGGGCGGCCGCGGACCGTACGGAATCCTTGAAAGCGTCGACGAGGGGCACGAGCGCGCCGTCCGCGACGGCCAGGAGACCACCCTGCTGGAGCCGGCGGATCGCGCCCTCCACGGTCCGGGACGGCAGCCCGGACGCCTCCTCGACCGTGCTGGGGGAACGGGCGCCGAGCACCACGGCGGCGAACACGCGGAGCCGGGTTTCCTCGGCCAGCAGGCCGCACAGTGCTGTAGGGGACGGGGTCACAAACGGCGACAGTACTGCCATCGGGTGGCGATCGTCGGCTAAGTTTCCGCGCATGGCGCGCTACGCGGACGATCTGGCCCTCGCTCATCTTCTCGCCGACACCGCGGACGCGATCGCGGTCCCGCGCTTCCGCGCGCAGGATCTGCACGTCACCACCAAACCGGACCTGACCCCCGTCACGGAGGCCGACACCGCGGTCGAGAAGGCGCTGCGGGCCACGCTCGCCCGGGCCCGCCCGCGCGACGGCGTGCTCGGCGAGGAGTACGGCGCGACCGAGGCCGCCGCCGGGCCGGGCAGCCGCCAGTGGGTCATCGACCCGATCGACGGCACCAAGAACTATGTCCGCGGCGTGCCCATCTGGGCGACGCTGATCGCGCTGATGGAGGGCGACCAGCCGGTCGTCGGCCTGGTGTCGGCGCCGGCGCTCGGGCGGCGCTGGTGGGGCGCGATCGGCCACGGGGCGTATGCCGGCCGGCACACCGCGGCGGCCACACCGATCCGGGCCAGCGGCGTGCGGCGGCTCGCCGACGCGTCGTTCTGCTACTCGTCGCTGCGCGGCTGGGAGGAGGCCGGCCGGCTCAACAGCATGCTGGACCTCATGCGCCGCACGTGGCGCCAGCGGGCGTACGGCGACTTCTACGGCTACATGCTGCTCGCCGAGGGTGCGGTCGACATCATGGTCGAGCCGGAGCTGTCGCTGTGGGACCTGGCGGCGCTGGTGCCGATCGTCACCGAGGCCGGCGGCACGTTCACCGACCTGCAAGGAAACCCTGGTCCGGGCGGTGGCAGCGCCATTGCGACCAACGGCCATCTGCACGAAGACGTGCTCACCCGTTTGGTCAGCACCAGATTATCCGGATTGTCCGGCTGAACCGAAAGGTCCGTATGCTCTGCCCTCCGGGGCGGTCTATCCTCCTCGGGTGGCATCTTGGAGTTGGCTGTTCCTCGGCGCGATGATCGCCGCCTATGGCGTGGCCAACCTGCTCCAATCCGTAGCCGCCGCCCGCACCGACCTGCATCAGGGCTTCCACCCGATGCTGCTGTTGCGCCTGGGCCGCCACAAGTCGTATCTGGTGGGCATCGTCTGCCAGTTCGGCGGCTTCGCACTGGCCTTCTTCGCCCGGCGGGACCTGCCGCTCTTCCTTGTGCAGTCCGCCATGGCCGCAGGGCTCGGCGTCACCACCCTGCTGGGGGTGCTGATCCTCAAGTGGCGGCTGCCACGGACCGAGATCACGCTGCTCCTGACCCTCACCGTCGGCATCGCCGCGCTGGTGCTGGCCGCCAAACCGGCACCGTCGCGCCAACTCGGCGCGGGCGGCGTGCTGGGCCTGGTCCTGGTGCTCGTCGCGCTGGGCGTGGTGGGCTTCTTCGCCGTCCGGCTGCACGGCGCACCCGGATCCGTGGTGCTCGGGTCGCTCTCCGGCGTGGCGTTCGGCGCCGCGGCGGTCGCGTCCCGGCCCCTCGCCTCGGCGAGCTCACTCACCGAGTTCGGCACGGATCCGCTGTCGTACCTTCTGATCGCCCATTCGCTGGTCGGCCAACTGCTGCTGGGCCTGGCGATGCAGCGCGGCTCGACGACCGCCGCGGTCGCCGCCATGGACGCCGCCGGCGCCGTGCCCGCCGCGCTGATCGGCCTGCTGGTGCTCGGCGACGGCGTCTGGCCGGGCCGTGAGTGGCTGGTGGGACTGGGGTTCGTGGTGACCCTGGGCAGTGTGCTCGGACTGAGCTTCTACGCCGAGCCGCAGCACCACCACCAGGTCAAACCGGAGCCGGCCCACCGGGCGCCGAAACACCTCGAGCCGATGCACGCCAGCCACCGTCAGTAGGCGATCCGGCGCGGACTGCCGCCGTCAACCGTCCGGGTGACCCGCCCGGCAACTCGGAGGACCCGAGCCGCACCCTTCGTTCTCGTTCAGACCTCTTCCGTCTGACCGATCTGGACCCTCGCAGAGGCGGATCGCGAGCGGAAGGGGGCCGGCACCGTGCTGACACGCACCCTCAGTGCCTGGTTCGCGGCGTGGATGGCGCTGCTCACCGTGGCCTTCTACCTCTGGCCGGACATGCACATGCTCTGGTGGGGCGCCATCGGGCTGTCCAGCACCGCCGGCGTGGTCGTCGGCGTCCTGGTGCACAAACCGCGCCGCCGCTGGCCGTGGCTGCTGCTCGCCGCCGCGCTGTTCATGTTCGGGGCCGGCGACTTCCTCTACAACCTCCTGACCGACGTGTTCGGCCTGGATAACCCGTTCCCGTCCTTCCCCGACGCGCTGTACCTGGCGATGTACCCCCTCGTCGCCGGCGGCCTGCTCGGCTTCATCCGCTCGCGGACCGGCCGCAGCAACCGCGACAGCCTGCTCGACGCGGCCACCCTCACGATCGGCCTGGCGCTGCTGTCCTGGATCTTCCTGATCGAGCCGTACGTGCAGAGCACCGAGCTCACGCTGATCCAGAAGCTGGTGTCGATCGCCTACCCGCTGGGGGACGTGCTGACCCTGGCGGTCTTCGCCCGTCTGCTGACCGGCGGCGTCCGGCGCAACCCCTCGATCAACATACTCGGCCTCGGCACCGCGGGCCTCCTCGTCGCCGACGTGGTCTACGGCCTGATCCAGCTCAACGGCTCCTGGCACGTCGGCGGCCCCACCGATCTCGGCTGGGTGATCTGCTACTCCGGCTGGGCCGCGGCCGCACTCCACCCGTCGATGGTCCAGCTGACCGAGCCGACCCGCGCCTCGTCGGCCGACCTCGGCGCGCGACGGATCGCCCTGCTGGGTGCCGCCTCGCTGATCGCACCCGCCGTGCTGCTCATCGAGGCGAGCCTCGGCCGGGTCCACGACGCGGCGGTCATCGCGGCGAGCTCGGGTGTCATGTTCGTCCTGGTGCTGGCCCGCCTCGCCGGCGTCATGGCCAACCACCGCCAGTCGATCGTCCGTGAGCGGGAGCTGCGCGAGGCCACCACGACGCTGGTCTCCGCGGCCGACGCCACCGAGGCGATGGCGGCGGTCCGGCACGCACTCGCCCGTCTGCTGCCCGACGGCACCTCGCACAAGGTCGTGTTCGTGCACGCCAAGCGCGCCGACGAGCCCGGACTGGTCCGGGTCTCGGGCCTGGAACCGGAGGTCCGGGCGGACCTGCGCGAGTTCAGCTCGGCGCTGCGCCACCCGCTCGGCAGCGAGGCCGACATGCTGTACCTCGGCGCATCCACCGAGGCCCTCCAGGCGCTGCAGCCGACGTTCGAGGTGCTCGCATCGCAGACCGCCATGGCGCTGGAGCGGATCACGCTGACGGCGGAGGTCAACCGGCGCAGCAACGAGGCGTACTTCCGTACGCTCATCCACAACACGTCCGACGTGATCCTCATCATCGACGAGAACGACGTCATCCAGTACGCGAGCCCTTCCGCGGGCGCGGTGTTCGGTGACGAGCGGCTCGCCGGCTACGAGCTGTGGGAGTTCGTGGCCCGCGACGAGCGCGCCCGGCTGGCCGAGCTGCTGGCGCAGGTGCGGGGCGGCCTGCAGCTGCACACCATGGTCGACGCGCGCGCCGAGCGGGTGGACGGCAGCGAGTTGCTGGTCGAGCTGGACTGCCGCGACCTGCGCGACGACCAGACCGTCAGCGGCCTGGTGCTGACCGTGCGCAACGTGACCGAGCGCCGCCAGCTGGAGGAGCAGCTCATCCGGCAGGCGTTCCACGACTCGCTCACCGGGCTGGCCAACCGGGTGCTCTTCCAGGACCGGGTGGAGCAGTCGGTGGCGCGGTCCAGGCGCGACGGCAGCCTCGTCGGCGTGCTCTTCATCGACCTCGACGACTTCAAGATCGTCAACGACACGCTGGGCCACGCGGTCGGCGACGCGCTGCTGAAGGCCGTCGGCGAGCGGATCATCAACCAGCTGCGCTCGACGGACACCGTCGCCCGCCTCGGCGGCGACGAGTTCGCCGCGCTTATCGAGACCGCCTCGATGGCCGACCTCGAGCTCGCCGCCGAACGGATCGTCGCGGCGCTCGCCGAGGAGTTCAACGTGGCCGGCGAGGTGGTCAACGGCGTCAGCAGCATCGGCCTGTCGACGACGGTCGACGCCGGCACCGCCGAGGAGCTCATGCGCCAGGCCGACCTGGCCCTGTACGTCGCCAAAGGCGCCGGCAAGGGCCAGTGGCGGCGCTACCAGTCGGACCTGCACACCGCCGTGCTGGAGCGGCTGGAGCTGCGCGCCGCGCTCGACCAGGCGATCAAGGAGCACCAGTTCGTCCTGCAGTACCAGCCGATCGTCGACCTGGACAACGGCGTGCCGCTGGGCTTCGAGGCGCTGGTGCGGTGGAACCACCCGACCCGCGGGATGATCCCGCCCGGGCAGTTCATCGAGGTCGCCGAGGAGAGTGGCCTGATCGTGCCCATGGGCCGGATCGTGCTCCAGCAGGCGCTGAACACGGCCGGCCGCTGGCAGCACGCCACCGAGCCGGGCGCCCTGCGGTACATCAGCGTCAACGTCTCCGCACGGCAGTTCCGCGCGCCTGGCTTCGTCGAGGAGGTGCGGCAGATGCTGCGCACCTCCGGCGTCGAGCCCGGCACGCTGCTGCTGGAGATCACCGAGAGCCTGCTGCTGCGCAACGACGACCAGGTGCGCGCCGACCTCGACGCGCTGCGCGCGATGGGCATCCGGCTGGCGATCGACGACTTCGGCACCGGCTACTCGTCGCTGTCGTACCTCCAGCACATGCCGATCGACGTACTGAAGATCGACAAGTCGTTCATCGACGACATGCTCTCGTCGGCCCAGCAGCGGGCGGTCGTGACCGCGATCGTCCAGCTGGCGCAGACGTTCGACCTCGCCGTCGTCGCCGAGGGCGTCGAGGAACCCGGCCAGCGGGAGGCCCTGCGGCAGGTCGGCTGCCCGTACGGCCAGGGTTACCTCTTCGCCCGGCCGCTGTCCGAGCCCGACGCGTTCGCGCTGATCCCGAAAGCCGCACCCTTCGCCGCCATGGCGTGAAGTCGCACACCACCCTTCAACCCGAGAGGCACCACGAATGACCGTCCACCCGCTGCACAGCACCAAGGCCGCCTACGTCCGGCGTGACGGGCGCTGGGACGACCTGGAACGGCTGCGCATGAGCAGCCCGATGTACGACGCCACGATCGAGGAGATCAACGGCCGCCGGATCCGGGTGGGCAACCACTGGCTGTCCGACTTCGCCTCGTGCAACTACCTCGGCTTCGACCTCGAACCGGAGATCATGGACGCGGTCGACCCGTACGTCCGCACCTGGGGCACCCACCCCAGCTGGTCGCGGCTGCTGGGCAACCCGAAGCCGTACATCGAGATCGAGGAGCGGCTGACCGAACTGCTGGGCGCGCCCGACACGCTGCTGCTGCCGACCATCACGCACATCCACATGTCCGTGATCCCGGTGCTCGCCGGCAAGGGCATGATCTTCCTCGACTCGCAGTCGCACAAGACGATCTACGACGGCTGCATGTACGCGAAGGGCCTCGGCGCCACCGTCCAGCGGTTCCGCGCGAACGACCCGGACCACCTCGAGGAGCTGCTGAAGGCCGCACCGAAGGGCGTCGCCCGCCTCGTCGCCATGGACGGCGTCAACAGCATGACCGGCCTCGCTCCGGATCTGGCCCGATTTGCCCAGGTATGCCGGGAAAACGACGCACTGCTCTACGTCGACGAGGCCCACGGCTTCGGCGTCATCGGCGAGCGCACACCCGACGAGACGTCGCCGTACGGCTCCCGGGGCAACGCGATCGTGAAGTACGCCGGCGAGACGTACGACAACATCGTGCTCGTCGGCGGCTTCTCCAAGGCGTACTCGTCGCTGATGGCGTTCCTGGCCCTGCCGACCTGGCTGAAGAACCACCTCAAGGTGGCGGCCCCGCCGTACCTCTACTCGGGCCCCTCGCCGACGGCCTCCCTCGCCACCGTCATGGCCGGCCTGGACGTCAACGAGAAGCGCGGCGACGAGATCCGCGCCGACCTGTACCGCAAAACGATGAAGGTCCTCGACCACGTGCGCGCGCTGGGCCTCTACACGCCCAACACCGGCACCACCCCGATCATCGAACTGCCGCTCGCGCAGGGCCAGGACATCCAGCAGGTCGGGCAGTTCCTCTGGGACCGCGGCGTCTACGTGACCCTTGCCGCGTATCCGCTGGTGCCACGCGATCAGGTCGGCTTCCGCATCCAGGTGACGGCCGCGAACACCGACGAGGAGCTCGACGACCTCAACGCGGTGCTCTCCGAACTCGCCGCCGGCCAGCAGCTGCGAGACGCGGCGTAATGGGACGGCACCGCGCCCCGCGCGAGCTTCCGGCGCTGCTCATCCCGCTGCGCGGCCGGGACTTCCGGTTGTTGTGGACCGGGATGAGCACCTCGCTGATCGGCGACGGCATCCTGCTCGTCGCCTTGGCCTGGCAGGTGTACGCGCTGTCGGGCGCCCCGGCGGCGATGTCCGTCGTCGGGTTCGCCCTCTCGCTGCCCCAGGTCGTCACGCTGCTCTTCGGCGGCGTGATCAGCGACCGGTTCGACAAGCGGAAGATCATGCTCTGCACCGATCTGGTGCGGGGCGCGGTGCTCACCGTTCTGGCGGCGCTCAGCCTCTCCGGCACCATCCAGATCTGGCACATCGTGGCACTGGTCGCGGTCTACGGCGCGGGGTCGGGCTTCTTCGGACCGGCGTTCGACTCGCTCGTGCCGCGGCTGGTGCCCTCCGACGAACTGGTGCAGGCGAACGCGCTCGACCAGTTCGTCCGCCCGACCGCCCTGCAGATGGCGGGCCCGTCGCTGGGCGGCGTGCTCATCGCCCTCGGCGGCAGCGGGCTGGCCTTCGCCATCGACGCCGTGACGTTCGCGATCTCGGCCACCTGCCTGCTGCTCATGCGGCCCCTGCAGATGGGTGATCCGGACGAGGCGGGATCACTCTGGAGCGAGTTCAAGGAGGGCATGAGCTTCGTCCGCCGCAACGTCTGGCTGTGGGGCACGTTTGTCGCCGCCACATTCGCGTACCTGCTGTTCATCGGCCCCACCGAGGTTCTGCTGCCGTTCGTCGTCAAGAACGAGCTGCACGGCACCGCCGGTGATCTAGGGTTGGTACTGGCGAGCGGCGGCATCGGCGCCATCGCCGCCGCCCTCATCGTCGGTCAGCGGGGCGTGCCACGGCAGTACATGAAATTCATCTACGTCTCGTGGACCCTCGCGACACTGGCGGTGGCGGGTTACGGCGTGGCCTCGTCCTCGTGGCACCTCGCGGTGGCGTGCGCGCTCGTCAACGGGCTCGAGGCGGCGGGGACGATCGCCTGGGCGACTGCGAAGCAACGACTGGTCCCGGAGGAGCTGATGGGCCGGGTATCTTCGGTGGACTGGTTCATCTCGATCGCGTTGGTACCGCTGTCGTACGCGCTGGCCGCACCGGTCGCCTCGGCGATCGGGGTGCGCGAGACACTCATCGGCGCCGGCGTGCTGGGCTCCGTCGTGACCTTCGCCTTCCTCTACCTCCCGGGCATGCGCTCACCCCGCCAGCAGGTGGTGACGTCGTGAGCGATCCGGTAGAGATGGTCGACCGGCTGGGGTCGGCGTTCCTGAGCCGGGACGTCGACGCGGTGCTGGCCTGCTTCGTGCCGGACGACGACATCACGTACGTTGGCTCCGAGGCGGGCGAGTCCGCGACGGGCCGCTCCGCGGTGCGGGACCTGCTGACCGAACTGTTCTCCCGCCCGGCGGCATACTCCTGGCAAACAACGTCGGCGACCGTGCACTCGCTACCCGGCTCGGCGTTCGTGATCGCCGAGGCGGACGGCGCGGAGCACACCCCCGACGGCGCCGTGGCTACGTTCCCCTACCGCGTGACGGGCCTGCTGTCCCGCCGCCCGTCGGGTGCCTGGCTCTGGCGAGCCGTCCAAGGCGCCGAACCCACCTGACCCAGCGCTCCGCGCAGGCCACGTCCCGCTCCCACCCGCTCCCACCCGCGCCACCCACCCACGCCCGCCACAACCGCCACCCACGCCCGCCCGCCACCCCACGTTCGTCACTCACCGCCCCCACCCCCACACCCACACCCACACCCGGCCAGCACTCCCGGCCCACCGCCCCTGGCCACCGCCCCTGGCCACCGCCCCTGGCCACCGCTCCCAGCCAGCGCTCCCAGCCAGCGCTTCACCCGCCGCTCCTGGCCCCTGCCCGCACCACTACTCCCGGCCGCCGCTCCTACCCGCTACTCCTGGCCGCTGGCCACTTTCTGCCTGCCCGACATTCCCGACATTCCCCCTAAACACACCTGGCGAGGTCGGGCGACGAGTTGACCTTGGAAGATTTCGGTTGCCATAGGCACCACAATCTTCCAAGGTCAACTCAGGGGAGGCCAAAACGCCGCCGCTCGCCGGAAATTTCCGACACATCAGGTCCGAGTCACCCACCTTCGCGATCGGGCAACGCACCGACCACCACACCCCACCCCATGATCGCGACAGGTTCACAATCATGGCCCCCAGCGCTGGAAAGAACGGCCCTGACGCCCGAGCGCGGCGTCCACTGACGTTCGCCAGCCGGCTGCGTATCGATCTTGCAGTTGTGGCACCTACAAGCCGAGCATTCAGGGACGGCCCCGGCACCACACCTGCAAGATCGACGAGGGCGAAACCGGTCAACGTTGGTGGATACCGCATCGACAAAGGGGGTTCGGCTCGGCAACTAACGGTGTTAGTTTTGAGCCATGCGAACCGTGTACTTTGCCGCCGCACGGCGGACGGCGATCGGGAAGTTGCGCGGGGCTCTCTCACACGTGCGGCCCGACGATCTCGCGGCCACCGTCGTCAAGGATCTCGTCGAGCGGACCGCCATCGACCCGGCCACCGTCGACGAAATCTACTGGGGAGCCGCCAACCAGGCCGGCGAGGACAACCGGAACGTGGCCCGCATGGCGGTGCTCCTCGCCGGGCTGCCCGAGACCGTGCCCGGCGCCACCGTCAACCGGCTCTGCGCATCCGGTATGGAGGCGGTGACGATCGCCGCCCGTACCGTCGCGTCGGGTGAGGCCGAGATCGTCATCGCCGGCGGGTCGGAGTCCATGAGCCGCGCGCCGTTCGTGCTGCCGCGGCCGGAGGACGGGCTGCCCAACAGTATGAGCATCGCCGACACCCGGCTCGGCTGGCGGCTGGTCAACCCGCGCATGCAGGAGCTGCACGGCCTGCTCAGCATGGGCGAGACCGCCGAGGAGGTCGCCGCGCGCTACCACGTCGGCCGGGAGCGGCAGGACGCGTTCGCGCTGCGCAGCCACCAGAAGGCCGCGGCGGCCCGGGACGGCGGGCACTTCGCCGACGAGATCGTCGTCGTCGACGGGGTGAGCGCCGACGAGGGCATCCGCCAGGACACCAGCCTCGAGAAGCTCGCCAAGCTCAAGCCGGTCTTCCGCACGGACGGCACGGTCACGGCCGGCAACTCGTCGCCGCTCAACGACGGCGCCGCCGGGCTGGTGCTGATGAGCGAGGACGCGCTGCGCAGGAGCGGCCTGGAACCCCTCGGCCGTTACGTCGCCGGCGCGTCGGCGGGTGTGCACCCCGACGTCATGGGCATCGGGCCGGTCCCCGCCACGCGCAAGGTGCTCGACCGCGCCGGCTGGAAGCTCGGCGACGTGCAGCAGGCGGAGCTCAACGAGGCGTTCGCGGCGCAGGCGCTCGCCGTCGTCGACCAGCTCGGCATCGACCCCGAGATCGTCAACCCGGACGGCGGCGCGATCGCGATCGGGCACCCGCTCGGCTGCTCCGGTGCCCGCATCCTGACGACGCTGCTGCACCGCATGCGGCGGACCGGGGACACGCGAGGGCTGGCGACGATGTGTGTCGGTGTGGGTCAGGGTTCAGCGGTACTGGTGGAAAGGTGAGCCACGTGCGATTCGAAGGCAGGACAGCCGTCGTCACCGGCGGCGCGCAGGGCATCGGCGCGGCGACCGCCCGGATGCTCGGCGAGCAGGGCGCCACGGTGGTCGTGCTCGACCTCGACGAGAGCCGCTCGCGGAAGGTGGCCGGCGAGATCCCGGGCGCGGTCGGCCACGGCTGCGACGTGACCGACAAGGAGCAGGTCGACGCCGTGTTCGAGCGGATCGGCCGGATCGACGTCCTCGTCAACAACGCCGGCATCACGCGCGACAACCTGCTGTTCAAGATGCCGTTCGACGAGTGGAACGCGGTCCTCACCACCAACCTGACCAGCATGTTCCTCTGCTGTCAGGCGGCGCAGAAGGTGATGGTCCCGGCGCGGTACGGCCGGATCGTCAACCTCAGCAGCCGCTCCGCGCTCGGCAACCGGGGCCAGGCGAACTACTCGGCCGCGAAGGCGGGCGTGCAGGGGCTCACCGCGACGCTCGCGATCGAGCTCGGCCCGTACAACATCACCGTCAACGCCGTCGCGCCCGGCTATATCGCGACGCCGATGACGGCGGCCACGGCCGAGCGCGTCGGCAGCACGCCGCAGGAGCACCAGGCGCAGGTCGCCGAGCGCACGCCGCTGCGGCGGGTCGGGCAGCCCGAAGAGGTCGCGGCCGTCATCGCGTTCCTGGCCAGCGACGAGGCTTCGTACGTCTCCGGGCAGACCCTCTACGTCAACGGCGGCGCGCGCTGATCACTTGAGGACGACGTCGACCTCGGCCACGTCGGCCGCGGTCCGCGTCTTGTCGTGCGCGTCGACGAGGCGCAGCTTGTACGTGCCGGGCGCGTCCGCCTTCACCTGGAAGCCCAGGTTGGTGGCGGGCGCGACCTTGGTGTTGTAGAGCGCCTCGTTCGGCGCGACCGTGGGCCCCACCTCGGTCTCGTCCGGCTGGCCCAGGCGGAAGTTGTCGCCGCCGACGTAGTGACTGCTGTTGCCGGTGTACTGGATGTCGACCTTGCACGTCAGCGCGCGGTAGCCCTTCGTCACCTGCCCGTTGTAGTCGAAGAACCCGCCGCGCAGGTCGCAGGTGGTGAAGGTGACGGTCAGGTCGCGGATGCTGACCTTCTTGTCCTTGAGGACGTTGACCGGCTCGTACGCGACGATCTCACCCCCGGCCAGCGGGATCTTCGCCTGCGACTCGTCACCCTCGCCGATGATGAACTCGCCGCTCGCGATGCTGTCCTGGAGCGGTTTGTAGACCGGGAAGTCGACGTGGTAGTCGCTCTTCTGACCGGCCGCGACCGTCGTGTTCTCCCGGAACGAGCCGGCGAACTGCTGGCCGCCGACGTTGAAGATCATCTTGATGTAGGGCGTCTGGTCCTTCTCACCGAGGTTCTCCACCCGCACCTCGGTGGAGAGCTTGTTGTCCTCGGCCTTGAAGTCGTAGGTCAGCTTGCCGAAGCTGAGCTTGTACGGCCCGTACCAGACCGTCTTGCCGACGTCGACGGTCTGCTGCTCCGCGCCGGGCCTGGCGTCCTTGGTGCTGGCGGCGCCCTGGGTGCCGCCGCCCGTGCCGGCCTCCCGGTTGGCGCCGCTGGTCCGCTGGGTGTTCGGCGACTTGTCGCTGACGGCGTTCCAGGCGGCGACGCCACCGACGCCGAGGAGCAGCACGCAGACCGCGACAATGCCGACGAGCAGGGCAAGCTTGCCACCGGAGCCGCCGGGGCGTTGCTGCTGCGGGAGGCCGGGCACACCCGGGGCACCGAACATGGCGGTCTGGTGGGGGCCCGGTCCCGGCGGTGCCAACACCGGCGGGCCGGCGCTGCCCCACGCCGAAGGCGAGGACGGTGCGGCGACCGGAGATGCCATCGGCCCCGTCCCGGGCACGGGTGGCGGCGCCCCTATCGGGCCGGTCGGGGGTGCGGTCACCGGGCCGACGGCCGGCGACACCGGTGACGCACCCGGGGCCGGTATCGAGACCGGGGTCACCGGGCCGACGCCCGGACTGCCGAGGCCGGAGACGGGCACCGAACCGCTCATGCTCGGCCCGGAGACCGGCGCGACCGGAGGTACGCCCCCTGGCATCACACCGGGCGGGCCGGCGATCACCGGCGGGCGTGGCGGTCCGGGCGGACCCGCGGGGAACGCGGCGGGCCGGCTCGGCATGACGGCCAGCACGCTGCCGAGCGCGACCACCAGCTCGGGCTGCTCGATCAGGGTCGGCGCCACCCCGAGCCGCTGGTGCAGCAGCGTGCTGACCAGCGGGATCCGGCTGGAGCCGCCGACCAGGAACAGCCCGCCGATCTGGTCCGGCCGCACGCCGGCCCGCTGGAGGGTGCTCACGGTGAGGTCGACGGTCCGCTCCAGGTACGACCGGGCGAGCTGCTCGAACTCCGACCGCGTGAGGTGGACGTCGATGTCGAACAGCGGCACGTGGATGCCCGCCGACGAGGTGCGCGACAACTGTTCCTTGGCCTGGCGCACGTCCTCGCGCAGCAGCAGGCTCCGGCGCCGGGCCGCCTCGTCGCCCGGCTCGACGAGTTGCCGCCAGCGGTCGCCGTCGGACAGTCCTTCCCCGGGCCCGTCGACGCCCGCGGCGCTCGACCTCGAGGTCAGCGACTGGCCGAGGTGGTTGACGATCGCCGCGTCGAGGTCGACGCCGCCGACGTCGGGCAGGCCGTCACTGGCCAGCACGTCCCAGCCGCCGTCGGGGCGGCGGCGCAGCACCGTCGTGTCGAACGTGCCGCCGCCGAAGTCGTACACGACGAGCACTCCGCCCGGGGCGATGTTGCGCCCGAGGACGGAGGTGAAGTAGGCAGCGGCCGCGATCGGCTCGGGCACCAGGATCGGCGCAGGCATGCCGGCGCGGGCCGCCGCGTCGGCGAGCACCGAGCGGCGGTGCGTCGCCCAGTTCGCCGGGTAGGTCAGCACGGAGCGCACGGGCATGATGCCCAGCACCCGGGCCGCCTCGTCGGCGGTGCGCCGCAGGAGGGCCGCGAGCAGGTCGGAGACCACATACTCACGCGAGCCGAGCAGCACGGTGCCGTCGTCGACGCGGCGCTTCGGATTGGGTTCGAACCGGCTGGGATCGAGCCGGGCACTGCGCTCGGCGTCCTTGCCGACGAGCAGCTGCCCGTCGACCTCCGCGTAGATCGACGACGGCAGCAGGAAGCTGGCGTCGAACAGTAACGGCTGGCTGCGACCGTCGGCGGCGGTCAATGCGGCGACCGTGTGCGTGGTGCCCAGGTCGACGCCCAGCTGCGACTCGTTATGCCTCGTCACGTCGACACGGTAGCGCCTCTCATCAACGTTTGGCGCCGGCCCCGGCCACGGCCCTCACTTCGTTTTCGGTGTGCACCAGCGGCGTGTCGACCAGATGCTCGGCGAGGAACCACGCCTCCAGCTCGCCGGTACGGATGACCTCGGAGACCAGCAGGTCGTTGGTGCCGTCGTCCCCCATCTCGGCCACGCGCGCGGCGGCGTCGTGCGCCTCCGTCAGTACGATCTCGTGGGCCTCCAACAGCCGGGACAGCATCGCCGGCACCTCCTCGGCCCCGTCGGGCGGCCGCGGCACGCGGGTCAGCTCGGCGACGTGGCGGGGGTCGCCCACCGCGATGCCGCCCAGCGTCTGCACCCGCTCGGCCAGTGCGTCGACGAGCTCGATCTGCTCACCGGCGTGCTTGTCGAGCAGCAGGTGCAGTTGGTAGAAGGTCGGCCCACGCATGAGCCAGTGGTGCTTCTTGTACAGCGAGTAGAGGATCTGCGTGTCGGCGAGCACCTGGTTGAGCCGCTCGCAGGAGTACGCCCGGGCGTCCATGGAGAGCGCGACCGGGAACTGCCGCATCGTTCCGAAGCGCTGGATCTCCCGGCCGTGCTGATGCAGCCACGGCTGGCTCTCGTCGGCCACCGGCCCGGTGGCTTTCTTCTTGTTGGCAGGCATGGGGGCGGCACTTCCCGCTCTTCGCCGATTCAACCCTGTGCGGGAACCGTCTTCGGTGCCGCTGCGTCAGACCGGGCATGAAGTCGCTGCGCCTGTTGATCGTCACCGCCCTGCTCGCCGCCGGCGGCTGCGCTGGGGAGTCGTCCCCGTCAGCGCCGACCGCCTCGTTCCCGCCCGGCGAGATGGTGCTGCAGGTGAGCGTCGGCGGCGGGTTCGTGCCCGTCGCCGTCGCGGTGACCGAGTTGCCAACCCTGAGTGTGTACGGTGACGGGCGCGTGATCACCACCGGTCCCGTGCCGGCGATCTATCCCGGCCCCGCCCTGCCGAACGTGCAGGTGCGGCACATCAGCCAGGCCGACATCGCGAAGCTGACCAAGTTGGCGGTCGACGCCGGCGTGGGCATGGACCGCGACCTCGGCATGCCCAACGTGGCCGACGCGCCCACCACGGAGATCACGGTCCGCACCGCCGCCGGACTGCAGCGGACCTCGGCGCCGGCGCTGGGCATCGGCTCCACCGACGAGCTGACCGAGCCACAGCGGGCCGCCCGCGAGCAGTTGCAGCGCCTGGTGGAGGACCTCACCGACCTGCCGAAGACGCTGGGTGCGAGTGCGATCGACCAGTCGGCGGCCTACGTGCCCACGGTGCTGGCCGTGGTCGCCATGCCGTGGCAGCCGACGGACGACCCGGTGCTCAAGGATCCGTCGGCGGTGGCCTGGCCGGGCCCCGCGCTGCCCGGCGAACCGGTCGGCGAACCGGCCGGCGACCACCCGGACGTGCGTTGCGTGACCGCCACCGGCGCCCAGGTGACCGAGATCCTGGCGGCGGCGGGATCGGCGAACGCCCGCACCCCGTGGACCTCAGGCGGCTCCTCGTGGAGCGTCTCGTTCCGTCCGCTGCTCCCCCACGAGTCGAGCTGCGCCGATCTCGGATGACGGGGAGCTCGTCGCCGTCGGCCCGGCTCATTCCTCGGTCAGCGGGCCTTCGCCGACCAGTGTGCGAAGGCGGTCGTTGGCCTGCTCGAGTGCACTGATCGCGATCTCCCGGTGCTCCGGGCTCACGCCGCCGACCGCGTATTCGGCCAGCTCCGCCCAGGCGCGCTCGATGTCGGGAACCAGCTCACGGCCGGCGGCCGTGACGACGATGCGGACCTGGCGGCGGTCGGTCGGGACGGGCTCGCGCCGGAACCAGCCGCCGCTCTCCAGCCGGGCCAGGCTCCGGGTCGCGGTCGGCGGCTCGACGCCCAGCCGTGCCGCGAGCTCCGACACGGTCATGCCGTCCCGTTCCTGAGCCAGCAGCCACAGCAGCACGTCCTGGCCGGGGTGCAGGCCGAGCGCCGCGAGCTTGCGGGCCTTGGCGGCGCGGTAGAGCTTGCTCATCTTGTTCAGCGCCCGGTTGACCCGCATGACCTCGCTCGGTTCCACGCTGCCATCGTACCGATGTATAGTCGGCTAATAAGTAGTCGGCTAAGTATTTGGGAGCCATGGATGGATCTGGGAATCGACGGCCGGGTGGTGCTGGTGACCGGCGCCTCGGGCGACATCGGCGGCGCGATCGCCGAGGCGTTCGCGCGCGAGGGCGCGCTGGTCGCGGCCGGCTGGCACGGGAACCAGGATCGGGCACAGGCCGTGGTCGACAGGGCGACCCGGGCGGGCGGCAAGGCGATGGCGGTGCGGATCGACCAGCGTGACAGCGCGTCGACATCGTCGGCGGTGCGCGAGGTCGGGCAGACGCTCGGCGAGATCGCCGTGCTGGTGGCGAATGCCGTCTCCTGGCCGACGTGGGACCCGGAGACCCGGGAGACCTTGACCGACGGCCTGACCACCAACGTGACCGGCACACTGTCACTGGTCGAAGCCGTCCTCCCCGGCATGCGGACGTCGGGCTGGGGCAGGCTGGTGTTCATCTCGTCCGACGTGGTGGAGCAGCCGATGCCGGCCGGTGTGGCATATCCCGCGGCCAAGGGTGCCCTGGAGACGGCCGCAAAAGTTCTGGCCGTGCGGGAGGCCCGCCACGGCGTCCTGACGAACGTCGTGCGGCCGGGTTTCACCCTGACCGAGCGGGCCCTGACCACTCCGGGCTTCGGCAGGGAGGCGATCGACTCCGAGGGAGCGAAGACCCCCACGGGAAGGATCTGCACCCCGGAGGACGTGGCCTCCGCGGTCGCCTACCTGGGCTCAGCGGCGAACGGCCACGTCAACGGCGAGGTCCTCTCCGTTGCGGGCGGCCGTCACCTGACCCGCTGACCATATTTGGCTACAGCCGCGCCCGCGTCAGATCGACGCGGTCAGCCGCCGATGTGGTCGGCCGGCACGGTCTGCAGCAGCCACGCCAGCGGCATCTTGGCCGTCACTTCGTAGGTGCCGTCCGTGCCGAGCCGGTGCAGCGTCACCGTCTGCGCCGCGTCCCGCGCCACTGTCCAGTACTGCGCAATACCGGCCGCCGCATATTCCGACACCTTGGCGCCCTGATCTATCGCCTCGGAGCCGCGCGACACGATCTCGATGACGAGCACCAGATCGGCGACAGCCAGCCAGACGGCCCGGGGCTGGGGTTTCGACCACACGGTGAGGTCCGGGATGCGTCCACCATCCCCCTCGGGGCCGGGAATGCGGATGCCCGCAACCTGCATGATCTGCTCGAGCGGCCAGCCCGCAGCGATCAACCAGGCCATCAGGCGGGTAGCGATGACAGCATGCTCACTGTCCGGAGGCGGCACGACTGAGAGAACTCCCTCGGGACTGGTCTCATACCGCCGGCCGTGCGTGTCCGCAGAGATCATGGCGGCCAGGTCGTCGAGCGTGATGATGGCCGGCATGTGCCTGCCAACAGCCTCCGCGCTCATGCGCCGATGCTACCTCTCCGACCGCGAGAACCCGGGATCGTGACCCCAGAACGCCCCCAGCGTGAAGCAAGCCGTAGCCAAGTCGCCAGGGATTACCTCCGTTGACGACCTCACCCGGCCTGACCTGTTCGAGTCGAACGACGAGTACGACGCCTTCCTGGTCGACCTCGACGCCTTTCGGCAACGCCCGAAACCACCTGAGCGGAGAAAATCCATGGCCATTCCGAAGAAGGGCAGCCGCCTCATCTCGGTCGACGGCATCACCTATCGCTGGAGGATCCGCCCGAAGCCCACATGGGGCCAAGGACTGGCCGAGACAGCGTTGACCTACGCCGTCGAGCTGGAGCAGGATCCGGGCTCGGTACTCGTCGTCACGACCGACTCCCTGCGACCGGACAACTGGTTCGTGTCCTCAGGGAAGGCGGTTCGTCCGGCCGAGGTTGCGGACACCATCCGGGCAGCGCTCCGCCAAGGCTGGCGGCCCGACCGACCGAACCCGGTGATGCATATGAGCGTTACCGCCAGCAAGGAACTGGCCTCGGCCGAGACATCAGGCACCTGAACGCGGGTTCCAGGCATCCGACGTCACCAGCTCGATCCGCGTGCGGCTGTCCGGCGTCGTACGCCATACCGCCCCCGGCATCTAGCGGCCCGCTGGTTACGTTCCTGGTTACATCCACATGCGAAACGCCCCCTCAGGTGATCCCTGAGGGGGCGTTTCTCTTTGTAGCGGGGACAGGATTTGAACCTGCGACCTCTGGGTTATGAGCCCAGCGAGCTACCGAGCTGCTCCACCCCGCGTCGGCTTGTTTAGATTAGCGCACGATCGTCCCGACTTCCAAATCGCCGGACGGTGGCGTGCCGTGGATCACCCTAAGGCTGGGTCGAGGCCGGTGCGAGCGTGCGCACCGGCCTCGGCAGCCGATGTCCGAGCCGTCAGCCCGGCGGGGCGACGCTCACCGTCGGCGAGGCGCCCGGTGACCCCGAGACACTCGGCGAGGCTCCCGGTGAGGCGCCCGGTGAGGTGCTGGCCGACGGGGTCGCCCCGGCCACCTTCACCGCCTCCTCGTACCGCGCGATCGCGTCCTGCAGGGCTTTGAGCGCCCGGCCGTACGCCTCGAAGTCACCCGACTGCTGTGCGGCCTTGAGGTCGGCGACCGCCTTGTTCATGGCGGCGATCGCCTCCTGCACCTGTGGGGTGCCCGGCTGGTTGCCGGTCTGCGGGCTCGCCGGCTGGCCCGTGTTGTTGTCCGTCTGCGGCACCGGCACCTGGCCGCTCACCTGTTTGACCAGCTGTTCGAGGCCGGCGGTGAGGTTGTCGGCGTAGGCCTTGTACTGCGGTCCGTACGCGACCAGCACCTTCTGCAGCGTCGGGAACGTCTTGTCGTTCTTCGTCCGCAGATAGATCGGCTCGACGTAGAGCATGCCGTTGCCGACGGGTAGCGACAGGAGGTTGCCGTAGATCACGTCTGAGTTGCTCGACGTGAACTGCGTCAGGTCACGCCGGGCGTCGGAGATACCGGTCATGACGCTGTGCATCTGGTTGGGGCCCTGGATGGCCGTGTTGGCCGGTAGCTCCAGCACCTCGAACTTCGGCTTGCCGTCGACGTACGACGCCGACATCAGCGCGGCCAGGTTGCCCCGCTTGCGCGGCGCCATGGCGGCCGTGAGCTGGAACCGTGCGGTCTCCTGGCCGGGCAGCTTCGCGACGATGTAGTACGGCGGCTGGTCGGCCGACGAGTTCGCCGGGTCCTTCGGGACCTCCCAGAAGTCCTGACCGGAGAAGAAGCCCTCGGGCGTCGTGACGTGGAACCGGCTGAGCAGGTCACGCTGGACCTTGAACTGGTCCTCCGGGTAGCGCAGGTGGTTCATCAGGTCGGCCGAGATCTCCGAACGCGGCTTGACCATCTTGCCGCCGAAGGCCTTGTTCCAGGTCTTGAGGACCGGGTCGGACTCGTCGAAGGCGTAGAGGACGACCTCGCCCGTGTACGCGTCGACCGTCGCCTTCACGGAGTTGCGCAGGTACGTCACGTCCTGGCGCGGTTCCGGGAACAGCCGGCCGCTGGTCGACGAGTCCTGGATCGCGGTGTTCCAGTTGATGCGCTGCGCGTACGGATACGTCGCCGACGTGGTGTAGCCGTCGATGATCCACTGGATCCTGCCGTCGACGACCGCCGGGTAGGGGTCGCTGTCGAGGGTCAGGAACGGCGCCACCTTGCGGACCCGCGACTCGGGATCCCGCACGTACAACACCTTGGAGTTGTCGTTGAGGACGCCGGACAGCACAAAGTTGGTCTCGCGGAAGTACGCGGCGTAGAGCATGCGACGCCAGAAGGAGCCGACCTTCACGCCGCCGCTGCCGTCGTACGTCGAGTACTGGTCCTCACCGGCGGTCTGCCGGTCGTATTCGGCGTTGCGCTCGTTGGCACTGGCGCGCCCGACGACCGCGTAGACGTTGCCCATCTGCTCGCCGTAGTAGATCCGCGGCTGCTTGACGGGGATGAGGTCGGTGTCCGACGCGCACTTCTGGCCGCCCTGGTCGCCGGGCTTGTCCTGCTCGCTGAGGAAGCCGGAGACGTAGAAGGGCTGGCCGTTGCAGACCACCTCGCTGGCCGGCGCCGCCACGAAGCCGTAGCCGTGGGTGTAGACGCTGTGCCGGTTCTGCCAGTTGTTCTGCTGCAGCTGGTCGTAGCGGATCTCGCGGACGCCGACGACGTAGTCCTGGGTCTTGCCGTCGATGGTGTACCGGTCGATGTCGAGCTTCGGGTTGAACTCGTAGAAGCCGCGGACCTGTTGCTGCTGTGTGTACGTCTCCCCGACCACGTTGGGGTCGAGAAGCCGGATGTTGGTGACCGTTTCGTCCTTGGAGTTGGCGAGGTCGGCCGGCGGATTCTGGTTGTCCGCGGCGTAGTCCCTCATCTCCACCACGTTGAGCCCGTAGGCGTCACGGGTGGCTTTGATGGCGCGGTCGAAGTACTCGGACTCCTTCTGCAGCTGGCTCGGCTTGACCGTGAACGACTGCACCGCCGCCGGGTAGATGCCGCCGACCGCCACCGCGGACAGGGCGAGCAGCCCCAGCGCGAGGCCCGGCCAGACCAGGTTGCGCATGAACGCGTTGGAGAACACGAGGATCGCGATCGCCACGACGATCGAGATCCACGCCAGGATCTCCTTGGCCGGCAGGAGGGCGTTGACGTTGGTGTACCCCGCGCCGTAGAGCTCCTGCGTGGGGAACTTGTCGAGCAGCAGGCCCCGCCGGTCGAGGAAGTACGCGGCGGCTTTCAGCAGCACGAACGCGGCGACCAGGCCGGTCAGGTGTGCGCGGGCCGCAGCGGTCATCCGCTCGCCGGCGCCCTGCAGGCGCACGCCACCGAAGAGGTAGTGCAGCGCCAGCGCACCGAGCAGCGAGAAGACGACGGTCGTGAATGCCACGCCGAGGAGGTAGCGCCAGAAGGGGTACTCGAAGACGTAGAACGACAGGTCGACGTGGAACTGGTCGTCGGTCTTGTTGAACGGGGTGCTGTTGCTGAACAGCATCCACTCCTGCCAGTGCCCCTGGGCCGAGAGCCCGGAGAACAGGCCGATGAGGGCGGCCGCCAGGATGATCCAGCCGGCCATGTGCGGCAGGAGGAACAACCGGTACCGATCGAGCGCGTGCTGCTCCGCCGAGTGCGGCCGCAGCAGCGGGCGCGTGCGGTAGGCGAGGTAGAGGTTGCCGGCGATGACCAGCCCCACCGCCACCCCGAAGATCAGGAACATCCAGAGGCGTGTCGTGAGCACCCCGGAGAAGACCTGGGTGTATTTCACCTCGGAGAACCATAGGTAGTCAGCCCATGCCCCGACCACCCGGTCGAACACTGTGAACAGCAGGAAGACGACCACCAGCACGGCGATCGTGACCCGGCCACGCCGGCTCACCCTGGTCATCGGGTTCCGCATTACCACGGTCGACTCCGCCCGTTCGCGTATGGAAACTCGTCCAGCGTAGTCATTGACTACACAGCGTCGGCGTCTGACCTGCCCGGAGCGCCGTCAGCGCGTCCAGCGCCTGGTCCAGATTGTCCACTTTGACCAACGGAAGCCCGGGCTGCGCGTTGTCCACAGCCTCGGCGCAGTTGGCCGCAGGGGTCAGGAAGTACTTCGCCTTCGCGGCCTTCGCCGCGACGAGCTTCTGCGGGATGCCGCCGATCGGTCCGACCTTGCCATCTTCGTCGATGGTGCCGGTGCCGGCGATGATCAGCCCGCCGGTCAGATCGTCCTTCTCGATGGTGTCGATGATCCCGAGCGTGAACATCAGGCCGGCCGACGGGCCGCCGATGCGGTCGAGCTGGATGCTCAGCTCGAACGGGTGGGGCTGCTTGGAGGTGACGACCACACCGAGGCGGGGGTTGCCGTCGTCGCCCTTCTTGGTCGCGATGCTGACCTTGCGGGTCTCGCTGCCGCGGGTGAACTCGATCTCCCGCAGCGTGTCGGCCGGCTTGGTCCGGACCAGCTCGGTGAGCTTGCCGACCGACGTGACGGGTGTGCCGTCGATCGACTTGATGACGTCGTCCTTCATGAGCTGGCCCTGCGCGGGGAAGCCCTCGGTCACCTCGCTGACGGTCACCTGCACCGGGTAGCCGAGCTTGCGCAGCGCGGCGGTCTCCGCCGAGGTCTGCGACTCCTGGAAGTCGCGCGCATTGTCGTCATCGACCTGTTGCTGGGTGCGGTTGGGCGGATAGATGAGCTCGCGTGGCACCACGGCGCGGTCGTCCTGCCACCAGCCGACCATCGCGTCGAGCAGCGTCAGCTCGGGCTGGACCGACACGGTGGTCATCCGCAGCTGACCCTTGGACTTGGTGGCCTCGACGCCGCTCACGTTGATGATCGGCTTGCCGCCGGGCTTGCCGGTGTCGGTGCCCAGGGTGTCGTAGGTCGGACCGGGACCCATCTCGACATACGGCACCTTGACCACCGTCGCCTGCCAGGACAACACCAATAGCAGCAGCGCGCCGAACAACACGGTGATGCCACGACGTCTCATGGCGGCGAGCCTAGCGCTCCCGACCGGCAAGACCAGGAAGCGAGTACCGTTGTGGAATGCCCGCAGACATCCCGTTCGGCTTCGGTCCGCCCGGCGGCGACGTGCCGGATCCCAATGATCCGCGCCAGATGCAGCAGTTCCTGAGCCAGCTGCAGCAGCTGTTCGCCACGCCCGGCGGTGGCCCGGTCAACTGGGATCTGGCCCGCCAGCTGGCACAGGCCCACCTCACCGGCGGCGGCCCGGCCGCCGGCATGGCGCAGTTCCCGGTGGGTTTCGCGATGCCCGGCACCCCGGTGCCGACCGCCGAGGCAGACACTGACGCGACCAAGCCCGTCGGCGACCCCGCGGTGACCGCGGTCGAGCGCGCGGCGGTCATCGAGGCGCTGCGCATCGCCGACCTGTGGCTCGAACCGGAGTCGGCGCTGCCCTCGGGCGTGCGCTCGACGTCCGCGTGGAGCCGCGGCGAGTGGCTCAACCAGACGCTGCCGGTCTGGAAGAAGCTGTGCGACCCGGTCGCGGCCCGCATGGTCTCCGCGATGACCGAGCTCGTGCCCGAGGAGATGCGCGCCCAGATGGGCCCGATGACCTCGATGGTGGCGTCCCTGGGCGGCGCGCTGCTCGGCGGCCAGCTGGGCACGGCGCTCGGCTCGCTCGCCGCCGAGGTGCTCTCCGCCGGCGACATCGGTCTCCCCCTCGGCCCCGCCGGCACGGCCACGCTGGTCCCCGCCAACATCGCCGAATACGGCAAGGGCCTGGAGATCCCCGACGACCAGGTCCGGCTCTACGTCGCACTGCGCGAGGCGGCCCACCAGCGGCTGTTCGGCCACGTGCCGTGGCTGCGCGGTCACGTCTTCGCGGCCGTCGAGGCGTATGCGGCCGGCATCCACGTCGACCGCGAGGCGATCGAGGAGGCGATGAGCCGGCTCGACCCGACGACACTCGGCAGCGACCCGCAGGAGCTGGTGCTCGAGGGCATCTTCACGCCCGAGGACACGCCGCAGCAGCGGGCCGCGCTCGCCCGGCTGGAGACCGCCCTGGCACTCGTCGAGGGCTGGGTCTGCCACGTCGTCGACCGGGCCGCCGGTGACCGGTTGCCCGACGTGGTCCGGCTGTCGGAGGCCTTCCGCCGCCGCCGCGCCGCCGGCGGCCCCGCGGAGCAGACGTTCGCCGCGCTGGTCGGCCTGGAGCTGCGGCCGCGCCGCCTCCGTGAGGCCACCGCGCTGTGGAACGCGCTGACCGAGCACCGGGGCATCAGCGGCCGCGACGCCCTCTGGGGCCACCCCGACCTGCTGCCCGACGAAGAGGCCTTCGCCGATCCGGACATGTTCGCCCGGACCCAGCTGGACCTCGGCGATCTCGGGTTCAACGACGAGACCGGCCCGGACAAGCCGACCGACCCTAGCTGAGCAGCGAGCGCGTCGCCTCCCAGCCGTCGAGGCCGGGATCGAGGCGGCGCAGGTCGTGCGGCCCGCGGAGGCGGTGCCAGCCCGGCGCCGACACCACCATCGTCGGCTCCGGGGCGGCCCGGCGGGCCGTCGCGACGTCGCCGGCCTCGGCGTCCAGCTCGGGCAGCCACTCGGGCACCGGCAGCCGCGCGGCCGCGCCGAGCAGCCCGCCGTCGTGGGCCGGCGCGACCGCCAGCGCACGGGTCGACAGCGGGCGGATGAGCTTGCCGATCAACATGGCGGGGAGGTCGGGCGCATCAGCCAGCACGACCGCCGCTCTGTCGTGACCGTCGAGGGCGGCGGCGTGCAGAGCGGCCCGGATGGTGGGCGTCTCGACCTGGTAGATCCTCGTCGACGGCCAGGCGATCTTGGCCGCCAGTGGCAGGTCGGGCTCGGTCGCGGCGATCGCGGGCTGGATCTGCGGCAGCGGCGCGAGCAGGTCGACCACGTCCTCGGCCAGGGCCGCACGCCACGCCTCCGGGTCGGCACCCGGAGGCGACCAGGCCACGGGGGCCAGGAGCGCGATGACCACCGCCACTGTCATTCGGTGATCCCGAGACCGGCTGCCGCTGACACCCCCTCAAGATACCCCCGGGCCCGTTCGGACTTCGGGTAGCGGGCGACCAGCGCCCAGAACGCGCTGCTGTGGCTCGGGATCACCAGGTGCGACAGCTCGTGCAGCAGTACGTAGTCGATGACCCAGTCGGGCATCTCCTGCACGCGGTGAGAAATGCGGATGGTACCGTCTGCCGGCGTGCAAGATCCCCAGCGTCCGTTCTGGTTCTGCACCCAGCGAACGCTGGCCGGACGGGAGGCCGCCGGGTGGTCGGGCAGATATCGGGCGGCCAGCCGCTGCGCGCGGGTGGTCAGCTCGACGTCGGTGCGGCGGGCGCGCTGCTCACGGGCGGCGAGGCGCTCCAGCATTCGATCGACCCACTCGCGCTCTTCCGCACGGGAGAACTGCGCGGGGATCAGCACGACGACCCGCTCACCATCGCGGTAGGCAGACACCGTGCGTCGGCGGCGCTTGCTGCGCCGCACCTCGATGACCGGCTTCCGTGTCATGCCGGCCCCATCCGGGTACCGCTCACGGAGGAACGCTAGCCGTAGGCGGCCATGCCTTCGCAAGGCCCAATCTCTCGGAGCGGGTCCGTAAGTCACCCATTCGTGGGGTTCCGCCGGAAAGATTCCACCGGTCGTCGGGCTTGTTGACAGCCGCTCGGGGCATTTCATCCACCGCTACCCACAGGGTTACCCACACAGTTATCCCCAGGCTGTGCATAGTGTGTACCGTGCGGTTGGAGGAAGATCTTCCGATTACGCTCGGCGTGTCCCGTGTAACCGCACTTTCCCCGAGTGTCCGACAAGGCACACTCACCACGTTGGCCTAGCTGGTCAGCACCGGTGCGCGCCGCGTGCCGGACGAGATGAGGAGGGCATCGTGGCCGAGACCTACAACGGCTACTGCGTCAAGTGCAAGGAGAAGCGAGACTTCGAGGGCGAGATCGCGATCTCGAAGACCGGCATGAAGATGGCCAAGGGCGCCTGCCCGGTCTGCGGCACGACGGTCAACCGGATCCTCGGCAAGGCCTGACAAGCACTCAGCGGCTTCGGGGGGAGGCTGGCCGGCGTTTCACCGGTCCAGCCAGCTCTGTCCGGCCCGGCAGGAATCAGGGGGTTGTACGGGCCGAGGCTCGGTGGCGTGTTCCTGGTGGCCCTGGTGTGGCTGCGTGGACCGCCCGTGGGGGGAACAACGGGGGTCGAACCGGGGACGGCAGTTCGCCGAATCACGGCATGCCGGCTTGGACCACGACGGCCGCCCGGTGGTTCATCGCCTCGCAACGCGGGCTGCAGCCGCTCGATACGGCCGCCGCCTGGAACTGCGACCAACCGGCCGTGCCCTGCCATGTCGCCGGCCGGCCTGATCAGTGTGAACGGCCCCGTTCCGTCAAGGCTTGACAAGGCCGTCCCGGGTCCTGCAGTGGCGTCCGCCACAGCCTGATCCAGCGCGCCCACGGTCCACTTGAGGGGGGCCGCTCCGTTCCCGTCCAACGGCGCGGCCAACCCGGCCGCTGGGGCGCCGAGCGCAGGCAACCGCCCTGGCCACGACCAACCCGGCCGCCGGGGCGACGGGTGCGGGCAACCGCCCGGACCACGACCAACCCGACCGATGGGGCCGATGGGCGCAGGGCAACCACCCAGGCCCTGACCAGCGCCGGACCACTGCGTGCCGGTCATGTCCAGCGTCTCGAGACCGGCGGCTCCGGCCCGCTGCCCGGCTGCGGCCGACCCAGACCCCAAGCCGGGCGGCTGCGCAGCAAAGCCGCACCAGAACACAACTCGACCCGCACGTTCTGCGGCTTTTACACAGTTCACTGTGGATAACTCGGTGAATTACTGTGGATAACCCCGGAAGACAGTGGACAGGCCTGTGGACAACCGACCCGGGCAAGGGCCGCCTTCTGGCAGGCTCGCCGCCATGCGACCGACGCTACTGCCCAACCTGCGACGCCTCTGGCGCGACGAGCGCACGGTCCAGCTCGGCACCGATCCCGCCACCGCGGTCATCCTCGAGCTCCGTCAGCCCGAGCTGGCACGTGTCCTCGACCTGCTCGACGGCTCGCACACCGAGCGGGCCCTGCGCACCGCGGCGGACGCGCTCGGGCTGGACGAGTGCGACGTTTTCGACCTCGTCCACACCCTGCAGGCGGCCGGCCTCGTCGTGGGTGCGCACGCGCTCGTCCCCGCCGGGCTCCCGGCGAAGGCGCACCGCCTCCTCAGCGTCGAGGCGGCGGCGATCGGGCTCAGGCTGCGCACCCAGCCCGGCGGCAGCGCACGACGCAGCCCGGCCGACGTGCTGCGGCGGCGGCATGCGGCCAAGGTCGTCGTCGCCGGTGACGGGCCGCTGGTCGCCCCGCTGGCGGCCGTGCTGGCCGCGGCCGGGGTCGGACACGTGGACCCGGCCGTCGACGGCGTCACGGCCGCGCCAGACGTGCTGGTCGGCGGGCTGAGCAGCGAAGACGTCGACTGCTCGCGGGCGATCGCCACCGCTACGGCGATCGCCCGGTTCGCGCCGAACACCGAAGTCTCGACAGTGCGGGCCGATGCCGTCGACTTCGTGGTGCGCGTCGGCGACCGCCAGCCGTCGGCCCTGGCGAAGCGGGGTGTCCGGCTCAGCACGCTGCCCCGGCTCGACGTGACCGTGCGCCTCGGGACCGTTCTGGTCGGCCCGCTGGTCCGGCCGACCGGCTCGCCCTGCCGGCGCTGCCTCGACCTGCACCGGCGCGATCGCGACCCGGCGTGGCCCGTGCTCGCCGCGCAGCTGGCCACCACGCCGGTCCGCGACGGGGAGCCATGTGCCTCGACGACCGCCCTCGCCGGGGCCGCGTTCGCCGCCGACGAGGTGCTGGCGTTCCTCGACGGGACCGCCCCGCGCACCGAGGCGGCGATCGTGGAAATTCCGCGTGCCGGCGAGTTTCGGCGCCGAGAATGGGCGCCGCATCCACGCTGTGACTGCCGTCGCCGTCGTCGGAGCGCCTCGACCGGGTAAGAATGACTTGTGACCGAGATCCCTAGGGGCGCAGTCGCCCGCACCGCACGGCTGGCGTCACTCCCCCTGGGGCTCGCCGGCCGTGCCGCGCTCGGCCTCGGCAAGCGCGTCACCGGCATGGCCGCCGACGTGGTTTCCGCCGATGTCCAGCGTCGCACCGCCGAGCACCTGTTCAGCGTGCTCGGGCAGCTCAAGGGCGGTGCCATGAAGATGGGGCAGGCGCTGTCCGTCTTCGAGGCAGCGTTGCCGGAGGAGCTCGCGGGGCCATATCGAGCCGCTCTGACCAAGTTGCAGGAGGCCGCACCGCCGCTGCCTGCCGCCAGCGTCCACAAGGTCCTGTCCGAGTCGCTCGGCAAGGACTGGCGTGACCTGTTCTCCGAGTTCGACGACAAGCCGGCCGCCGCGGCGAGCATCGGCCAGGTCCACCGCGCCGTGTGGGCCGACGGCCGGCCGGTGGCGGTCAAGGTGCAATACCCGGGGGCGGGCGACGCCCTGCGCGCAGACCTCAACCAGATGGCCCGCTTCGCCGGGCTGTTCAAGGCCATCCAGCCCGGCCTCGACGTGAAGCCGCTCGTCCAGGAGATCCGCGACCGGGTCACCGAGGAACTCGACTACGAGCTGGAGGCCCGCTCGCAGACCGCCTTCGCGGCGGCGTTCGCCGGCGACCCCGACATCTTCGTGCCCGAGGTGCTCATCTCGTCGCCGCGAGTGCTGGTGACGGAGTGGGTCGACGGCACGCCACTGTCGACGATCATCGCCTCGGGCACCGAGGAGGAGCGGGACCACGCCGGCGGCCTGATGGCGCTGCTGCACTTCTCCGCGCCGGCGCGGGCCGAACTGCTGCACGCCGACCCCCATCCGGGAAACTTCCGCGTGCTGCCCGACGGCAGGCTCGGCGTCCTCGACTTCGGTGCGGTCGCACGGCTGCCCGGCGGGCACCCCGAGATCATCGGCCGGCTGACCCGGCTGACCCTGTCCGGCGATGCCCAGGCGGTGCTCGAGGGCCTGCAGGGCGAGGGCTTCCTGAAGAACGGCGGCGATATCGACGCCGAGGCGGTGCTGGCCTACATCAGGCCGATGCTGGATCCGATCGCCGAGCCGGAGTTCCGCTTCACGCGGGCCTGGCTGCGGGCCGAGGCGGGCCGGCTGGCCAACCCGAAGAGCCCGGCCTATACGTTGAGCCGCCAGCTCAACCTCCCACCGTCGTACATGCTGACGCACCGGGTCACGCTCGGCTCGATCGGCGTGCTGTGTCAGCTGGAGGCGAAGGCGCAGTACCGTGCGATCCTCGAGCGCTGGCTGCCGGGCTTCGCCGAGCCGGGCACCGAGCCCGAGCCGACGAGGAAGATCTCCACGGTGGCGAAGCCGCCGAAGCAGCCGCGCCGGCGCAAGGCCGCCGACGACGCAGCCTGACGACAGGCGTAAGGAAGGCGGGCCCTCCCCAGACCGGGGAAGGGCCCGCCGTGTTTGTAGGAACCGGAATCAGTGTCGGCTCAGCAGACGCTCCTGCTCGCGCCGGGCGCGCATGGCGATCTGACGGGCGGACGGGTGAGCCTCAGCGTGCTGGACAGCCTGAGGCCGACGCATTCGCGCACGTGATAGTGCTTCGTGGAGAAGTTGCAAGGACATGACGATGCTCCTGGGTCGGTTGGTGCGAAGGTCGGTGTGATGGAGCCGGGTCGGCCGCGTGTTCCGCAGACCTCGGCTGGCTGGCAACAGATGTGCGTTCATGTCAGGCCGCCACTCCCGCGGTCACAGCCGCGGTACGAGCAGCAACTTCGACCCGAAGGACGGCGTCGCGCGCGACGTCCTCCTTGCGCGGACGACCCCGCGGACGCTTCCGCGGGACCACAGCACCGCGCTCGAAGATCTCGCCACCCCAGACACCCCAGGGCTCGGCGCGCTCGATCGCGCCGGCAAGGCACTCGGCACGGAGCGGGCACTCCACGCAGAGCGACTTGGCCAGCTCGAGCTCGGCCGGCGAGTCAGCGAACCACAGGTCCGGGTCGAAGGTGCGGCACGGCAGGTCGGACTTGACGCCTCGCGCAGCGACGCGGAGACGCTCGTCCGAGGCCGACTCGACACTCACGTCGATCGATGCCAAGGCCAGGCTCATCCCGGTCACCCCTTTCTGTTTGTCGATCGTTTGGTGTGATCGTCGGTGTAAATGAATGAGGCCGCGGATCCCGGTGTCGGGTTCCGCGGCCTCGAGGTGAGCCGGAGACGGTCTTTTTAGACCGGCCTGCCTCGAGGTGGTATGCCGCGGACTCCGCCATTAGGCTTCGGAGCCGTCATGTCGTGCTTGGCGCTGAATCCACTGGTCCCCTGAACCTGGATTCCACGCCCGCCGAGCTGAGCCAGTAGCTGCGCATCCGCAGCCCCGCGCTCCGCGTCGACCATGTCGCCGCCCAGTCCGTCGATCCGAACCGCCCCGCCGACCCGGACCGACCTGGTAGCCAGCGCCGCAACGGATGCCGACGGAATCAGGGCGGAGACGGGAACAAGGGAGGCAACGGCCGGGACCGAGGCCTGAACCGGGACGACCACCGCAACCGGGGTCTGCTCGACGGCGACGCCGCCAAGGGCAGACTCATGCCACGGAGCCGGGACCGACTGCGGCGCGACACGGCGCGCCGACACGGTCAATGACGGGCAGACAGCCAGCAGCGCCGATTGACGCTCTCTGTTCAGATAGAGCTTCACCGGGGCCACCTACTTTCTGCGCTCGTCACGTGTCGACCGCCGGTCCTCCGGCGTCGTGTTCGCAGGCTATGCCGTCCCTCGACGGTAGGGCAATCGAATTTCCGGAGAAAGTCCTTGTCTTTTTCTAGCCATCGACTTCTGCAAGATCTTCGACTGTCGCACCGCCCACCAGCGCGAGGACGTCGTCGCCGTAGAGGCCGAGCTTGCGTGGTCCGATGCCCGCGATGACGGCCAGTTCCTCGCGCCGGGCGGGGCGCCGCTCGGCGATCGCGGCGAGGGTGACGTCGGTGAAAATCACGAACGGGGGAACCTTCTGGACCCCTGCCAGGCGGGCACGCCAGTCGACCAGCCGGCCCAGCAGCTCCTCGTCGAGATCCGACGGACAGGTCGAGCAGCGGCCGAGCTTGCGGTCGACGCCGTTGACGAGCCCGGTGCCGCAGACGCGGCAGGAGACCGCCATGACCCGCTTCACCCGGCCGGCCACCGCGCCCTTGGGTGCGGGTGCCGCCGGGCGGGACGGGTCGAGCGCGGGCAGAAAGCGACATGGCCGCCGGACGCGGCCGCCGGGTGAGCGGGCCGCCGCATACGACAACCAGAGCGTGTGCCGCGCTCGGGTCACCCCCACGTAGAGCAGCCGCCGCTCCTCCTCCACCGCGTCGGGTGTGCGGGCGTGGATGACCGGCAGCGTGCCCTCGGCGAGGCCGACGAGGAACACCGCGTCCCACTCCAGGCCCTTGGCCGAGTGCAGCGACGACAGTGTCACCCCGTCGACGGTCGGCACGTGCTGGAGGGCGGCCCGCCGCGACAACTCCTCGGTGAACTCCTCGAGACTGTGTCCCGGCATGCCCTCGGCGAGCGCGACGAGCGCGGCCACCGCCTCCCACCGCTCACGCATCGCCCCGCCGGCCGGCGCCGCGTCGGGCCGCCATCCGACGCCCTCCAGGGCGTGGACGACAACGTCGACAAGCGCGGTCTCCCGGCCGGGCGCCGTCCGTGTCGCCGCGCGGAGCGCGACCATCGCCTGGCGGATCTCGGCCCGGTCGAAGAACCGCTCGGCGTCGTGCACCACATACGGCACGCCCGCCTCGGCGAGCGCCTCTTGATACACCTCCGACTGGGCGTTGACGCGGAACAGCACCGCGATCTCGCGCGGTGGCGTGCCGGCGGCAATGAGGTCGGCGCACCGGGCCGCCACGGCCGCGGCCTCCTCCGGCTCGTCGGCGAACACCCGCACGGTCGGCTCGGGGCCGGGCTTGCGCTGCCCGACCAGCTCCAGGCGCAGTTTCGCCAGATCACCGCGAGCCCGCGAGATGACCGCGTTGGCGAGGCCGACGACCTGCGGGGTGGAGCGGTAGTCCCGCACCAGCCGGACCACCCTGGCGTCCGGGTGGCGGCGCTTGAAGTCGACCAGGTATGCCGCGCTGGCCCCGGTGAACGAGTAGATCGTCTGACTGGCGTCGCCGACCACGGTCACGTCGTCGCGGTCACCGAGCCACGCGTCGAGCAGGCGCTGCTGCATCGGGTTGACGTCCTGGTACTCGTCGACGACGAAGTGCCGGTACTGCGAGCGGATCTGCGCCGCGACGTCCTCGTGCTCCTCGAGCGCCCAGATCGCGGCGCGGATCATGTCCTCGAAGTCGATGACGCCCTGGGCCCGCTTGATCCGCTCATAGTGCGCATACACCTGGCCGACCTTCGCCGCGTCGAACGGCGGCTCGCGCAGCGCCTTGGCCGCGGTGACGGCGTAGTCGTCGGGCTCGACGAGTGACGCCTTGGCCCACTCGATCTCACTGGCGAGGTCACGCGCGGCGGCACGGTCGGTCTTCAGCCCGGCGCGGGTCGCGGCCAGGCCGACCAGCCGGGCCTTGCTGTCGAGCAGCTCGGGCATCTCGCGGCCGTTGAAGAGTCGGGGTGCGAAATACCGCACCTGGCGCAGCGCGGCGGAGTGGAACGTGCGGGCCTGCACACCGTCCGCGCCGAGCTGGCCGAGGCGGGCGCGCATCTCGGCGGCGGCGCGCGCGGTGAACGTGACGGCGAGGACGTGCCTGGCACGAACCGCACCGGAACGGACACGGTGGGCGATGCGGTGCGTGATCGCCCGCGTCTTTCCGGTGCCGGCGCCGGCCAGGATGCACAGCGGCCCGGCGGGCGCCGTCACCGCCGACGCCTGCTCCGGGTCGAGCCCCGCCAAGATGTCTGAGGAATCCGCCACAACCCGGCATCATCTCAGCCGGGTACGACGTTATCGCGAGCGCAACGTCGTGACGCCAACCCGCCGGGAGGAACAAAGCTCATGATCACCATGTATTCGACCACGTGGTGCGGGTACTGCCACCGACTCAAGTCGCAGTTCGACCGCGAGGGCATCCAGTACCAGGTGGTGGACATCGAGCGGGAGTCCGAGGCGGCCAAGTACGTCGAGAGCGTCAACGGCGGCAACCAGACGGTCCCGACGGTGCGCTTCGACGACGGCACCGCCATGACCAACCCGACGATCGTCCAGGTGAAGGCCAAACTCGCCGAAGCAGTCCGTAGCTGACCCTTCACGAAGCGGCGTCAACTCGCTACGGTGGCTGGCAGGGACACCTGGGGAGGCCCCCACCATGCGGGTTGCACGCGACTTCGCCGTCGGCGGTCCCCGGCCGCACCACGCGCCCGAGCGGCCGCGGGTGGCCGATCCGGACCGCCGGCGGCGCATCGCGGACTATCTGTCCGGCGGCACCACGATCAGCCGTGGCCACGGCCCCGACGTGCTGCACACCGACGGCGTGTGGCTGTGGCCCGAGCTGTTCGTCACCGAGATCCTCCAGCGCGGGCTCGCGCCGGAGCCGGATCTTCTCGTCTACATGCACGCCCGGAGTTTCCGCGCGCCCGCGCCACCGCCCGACACACGGCTGACCGAGGACGCGCTCGCCGCTTGGCGATCGGGGCCGCCGCCCCGGCCGCGGCTGCTCATCACGTACTTCGTCCGCGTCGACGACGAATCGACGCCGGACGCGCCGCTGTCCCTGCTGCGCAGGACGGTCACTCCGGCGGGGGACGTGACCGAGGAGGCCCTCTGGCGGGACATGGCGTGGCATCCGACCAACGCCTTGTCCGTACCGAAGATCGACTACGACATCCGCGAGGTGACCTCGGCACACGCGGCCGGCGTGCTCGACACCTGGTGCACCAGGTGGCACGCGGCCGCGCTCAACCGAGCCACGACGTGATCAGGTAGTGCGCGATGGACGCGGGGAACGGCAGCCCGAAGTCCCGAGACCGGCCCTCCAGCACCGCGGCGATCTCCGTGCGCGTGAACCACCGGGCCTCGAGGATCTCCTCGTTGTCGGCGTGCACCTCGGCACCGACCGGCGCCGTGGCGTGGAAGCCGAGCATGAGCGAGCCGGGGAACGGCCAGGGCTGGCTCGCGGCATACCGGATGTCGCCGACCCGCACGCCGACCTCTTCGAGGACCTCACGGGCGACCGCCATCTCGGCGGACTCCCCCGGTTCCACGAAGCCCGCCAGGGTCGAGTACCGCCGGATGCCGCCGACGTTGACCCATTGCACGTTGCTGCCGAGCAGGCAACGACCCTCCGGCCCCTCGACGCCGTCGTGGACCAGCATGATCACCGCCGGGTCCGTGCGCGGCCACAGCGTCTCGGTGCCGTCCTCGGTCGTCCGCACCCAGCCGCCCTGCGCGGGTGTGGTCAGCTTGCCGCTCAGCGGGCTGTACGGATGGCGGGAGTGCCAGTTGGCCAGCGCGACCGCGGAGATGAAGAGCCCGGCCGGCAGGTCGGGCAGCGAGTGGCCGACCTGCCGCAGGTCGACCCGGCGCGTGCCGGGCATCGGCGAGACGTCGGCGGCCACCGCGAAATACACCGTGCCGTCGGGCTCCTCGCCCAGGAAGAACCGCTCGCCCTGCGGTGCCTCGGCGGGGCCGATCAGCACGAGCTCCGGCGGGTTGCCGGGGTGGACCAGCACGTGGCCGTCGTCGACCACGACGACGCGCGCCCGCGACCACGCTTCGGACAACCAGGCGGCATCGGTACGGCGATGTGCCGCCCGGTCCAGCGTGCCGCGCGCGAGCGGCGGGCCGGACCGGGCAGGCTCCACCGACGTCATGAAGCCGCTCGGGTCACGGCGGTCAGGGCGCTGAGCGGCGTTTCGATCTGCTCGGCATCACCGAGCACCACGGCGGCGGCCTTCGCCGGCGCGAGGTACTCCGTCGCCGCCGCGGCCACCTCGTCCCGGCTGACCCGGGCCAGCTTGGCGGCGTGCTCGGCCAGGTAGTCCAGCCGCAGCCCGAAACCCGCATACGTCGAGACCAGGCCGGCCAGGCCCGCCTGCGTCGACATGCCCAGCTGAAGGGTGCCCAGCGCATACTGCCGTGCCTGCTCCAGCTCGTCCTCCTTCGGCGGGAGGCTCGCGAGGCGGCCCAGCTCGTACAACGTCTCGAGCAGCGCCGGCCCGGTCACCTCCGTCGCCACCTCGGCCGCGACGACCAGGGCGGAGCCGGCGACGGCGTGCTCGACGAGCGAGTGCGGCCCGTACGTGTACCCCTTGTCCTCGCGGATGTTCTCCACCCAGCGGGACGAGAAGTAGCCGCCGAAGACCAGGTTGGCCAGCTGCAGCGCGGCGTGGTCCGGGTGCCTGCGGGACACCGCCGGCAGCGCCAGGCGCAGCGACGACTGCACCGAGCCGGGACGGTCGACCAGCGTCAGCGGCCCCGGCTTGAGCGACGGCGCCGGTGGCAGCTCGATCTCGCTGCCGCCGCCGTCCCACTTCGACAGCATGCGCTCGGCGGCGGCGATCGCCTTCTCCGGCGCGATGTCACCGACGATGACCAGCGTCGCGCCGGCCGGGTGGAGCCGATCGGCGTGCAGGGTGCGCAGACCGGCCGGGGTGACCGCCTCCACCTGCTCCGGCGTGGGCGTCTGGACGGCATACGGGTGCTTGCCGTACATCCGCTTGAGCAGCGCGACCCGGGCGAGGTGGCTCGGCTGGGTCTGCGCCACCCGGATCCGGTCCACCAGGCGCGCACGCTCGGTGCCCACCTCGTCGGCCGGGTAGCTGGCGTCGGTGAGCACCTCGGCGAGGATGTCGAGCAGCCGGTCGAGCCCGCCGACGAGCGCGTTGCCGGAGATGAGCAGCCGGTCGGGGTCGGCGCCCGCAGACAGGCCGCCGCCGACCTTCTGCAGCTCGGCGGCGATGTCCACGGTCGACATCGTCGACGTGCCGGACAGCACCGTCTGGGTGAGCATCGCGGCCCGGGCCAGGTTCGCCTTGGCGAACGGCACCCGCAGCCGGATCTCCACCAGCGGCACCGACGAGCGGCGCAGCGCGATGACGGTCAGCCCGTTGTCGAGCGTCTGCTCGACGGTCTTGGGCAGCTTCAGCGGGCGGTTGGGCCCGAGCACCGGAAGGGTCCGGACGGGGGTTGCGACAGTCACTTGGCTCCTCCGGGGATGACCTCGACCGCGGCGCGGCGGGACGGGACCAGCTCGGCCGCGGCGGCGACGATCTGCTCCTCGGTCACCTCACCGATCAGTGTGTGCAGCTGGTTGAGCAGCTCCGGCTCGCCGCGCTGCTGCTCGAGGACGGCCATCTGCAGGGCGCGGCCGAGCACCGCGTCGGTGTCGCGCAGCAGATGGGTGGCCATGCGGGCCTGGGTGCGGCTCAGCTCGTCGGGCGCGAGCCCGTCGGTGGCGATCCGCGCGGACTCCTCCTCGATGCTGCGCAGCACCTTGTCGATGTCGCCGCCCGGAGGGAGGTGGGCCTGGAGGATCAGGGCGGTGGGGTCGCGCACCGCGAACGGCTCGCCCATGAACCCGACGTAGCCGCCGACACTGGTGACCGAGCGGTCCCGCAGGACCAGGCGCTCGACGAGGCGGGACGCGTCGCCGTCGGTGAGCACCTCGGCCAGGACGACATAGGGGAGGTAGGCCCGCAGGTCATTGACCGGGTCCGGGATCCGCCACGCCGCCGCGACCGCCGGCAGGGGCGCCAGCCGGTCCTCGTAGGAGGAGCGGCGCTCCGCGGTCAGGTCGGGCTCGGCGAAGTCGGGGCGCACCGGGGCGGGTCGCGCGGGCACGTCACCGAAGTGCCGCTCGATCAACTCGGTCGCCGTCGCCACGTCGAAGTCGCCGGAGACCGCCAGAACGGCGTTGCCACAGGCGTAATAGCGGTCGAAGAAGTCGGCGGCGTCGGCGACGGTCGCGGATTCGAGGTCGTCGAACGACCCGTAGCCGTCGTGCGCGTTGGCGAACGTGTCGAACATGACCGGGGGCAGCCGCAGCCACGGGAACCCGCCATACGGCCGGTTCAGCACGTTGACCCGGATCTCCTCCTTGACCACGTCGACCTGGTTGCGGAGGTTCTCCTCCGTCAGGCGCGGCGACCGCATGCGGTCGGCCTCCAGGAAGAGTGCCCGCTCCAGCGCGTTGGACGGCAGCGTCTCGAAGTAGTCGGTGTAGTCGAAGTGCGTCGAGCCGTTGAACGTGCCGCCGGAGCCCTGCACGTGACGGAAGTGGGCCAGCTTCTCGAGGCTTTCCGAGCCCTGGAACATCAGGTGCTCGAACAGGTGCGCGAAGCCGGTGCGCCCTTCGGGCTCGGATCTGATGCCGACGTCGTAGACCACCGCCACGCCGACGACGGGGGCGGCACGGTCGGGAGTCAGCACCACCCGCAAGCCGTTGGGCAGGGTGAGGCGCTCGACAGGATACTTGGAAGCCGGGATCCGCACAGCGGCACTACGACGAGGCACGCACCGAATCTATCTGGTCCGGTTCCGTTCCGTCCCTCTCCATTCCTGTCGCGGAGGCGCGGATTCGGCGTTCGCCCCGCACCGCGTAGAGCGCGAGGACCACGATCACGGTGAAAAGCGGCAGGCTGAGCAGCCATCCGTGCTGGCCACGGGAGCGCGGCGGCGTCGGCGTGACCTGCGGCTCGGGCGACGGGCTCGCGCTGACGCTCGGCCGCGGGCTGGCCGACGGCGAGGGCGCCGGCAGATTCCTCGTCAGCGCCGGCACGAGGTCGAGACGGCCGAGCCCGTATTCGCGATCCGGACCCTTGGCGCCCGCGTCGACCGCGGTCAGGGTCAGCCGGCGCACGATCTCGGCGGCGGACAACCCCGGGTAGGCGGAGCGCACCAGCGCGACCGCCCCGGCCAGCAGGCCGACCGACGCACTGCCGTCGTCGACGCGATAGCCGCCGCCGCTGTTCGTGGTCATGATCTGGGCGCCGGGCACCCCGAAGCCCAGGCTCCGTCCGCTGTCGGACTGGACCCTGACGTCGCCGGCACGGTTCAGCGGTACCGCCGCCAGAACGCCGTCGTACGCGGCCGGATACGGCTCGAAGGCCCGGCTGGGCTGGTTGCCGTCGGAGGCGACCACGATGGCGTCCTGCTCCTGCGCGTCGCGGACCGCCTGCCGGAGCCGCTCACTCGCGCCGACGGAGTAGCCCACCACGATGATCTTCGCGCCGCGCCGGACGGCCAGGTCGATGCCCTCGGCGAGCTGGTCGGGGCCGACGCCGGCGTTCGGGTCGGGGATCGCCGGGCGGCCGATGACCACCGGCAGGATGCGCGCGCCGGGCGCGACGCCGATCACGCCGGCGCCGTGCACGTCGCCGCTGCGCTCGTCGGGGTGACCCTGGCCGGCGATGAGGCCGGCGAGGGCGGTGCCGTGGCCGTCGTCGTCGACACCGCTCGTGTTGGGCGTCTCGGTGACGAACACCGGGTCGAGGACGCTGCCGGCGAGGTCGGGATGGCTGCGGTCGACGCCGTTGTCGACGATCGCGACCGTCACCCCGTCGCCGCGGCTCTTCTGGTTGGCTTCGGCCACCTTGAGGTACTGGAGGTGCCACTGATCGTCACGAATGACGTCCGCGTTTGCGGGACTGCCGGCGCCGAGCACGACAACCGTCCCGAGGGCCACCGCGAGGGCCAGCGGCTGCTTCATGCGCGATAGCGTGCCGGATCGACGCAAGTGACGCCACTTGACGAGGTCAGGCTAGATCGGCCGGATGCTCTCCGGGGCCTCGTCCGCCACCTGGTCGAACTGACGGTGCGTGTCGGGGATCGACACGTAAAGGATCGCGGCTTCGACCCGGCCGACGTCGATGAGCGCGATCGAGACCAGCTCGCTCTTGGCCTTGAGCCCGGGCTGGGAGAAGTGCAGGCGGAACTTGATCAGCCGGGCCGGGCGGCCGCCGAGCTCCAGATCCTTCGCTTCGATCGGCTCGAGCTGGTTGTTGTCGGGGTAGAAGCTCACCCGCACGTCGGCGGCGATCTGGTCGCCGATGCACTTGAGGTCGAGCACCAGGCCGTCGTTGACCGCGGCCGGGACGTGCCCGGACAGGATCGTGGCGTGGTAGTCGCTGCCGCCCCCACCGTAATTGGGCTCGGTGACGAAGTGCTGGCCGACACGGTACGTCACCTTGAGCTCACCCCGGTCGACCCAGGCCGCGTCCCAGGGTGACCACGGGTTGCCGTACTGCTTGTAGGAGATGCCCGCCTCTTCGTCGACGGTCCGCGGACCGGCCGGGGCCGGGGGCACCTGCTGGTTGGGCCGCTCAGGCGGGATGCTCGGCGGCGGGCAGCGGCGGGCCAGCTCCGGGCGCGTGTCGCTGGGCGAGTCGGGTTTGTCGGCGAAGATCCCGCCGGGCGTCGTCGCGTTGTTGGTCATGACCAAGGCGAGGACGATGACCAGGCCGATGACGACGACCGCGATCGCGCCGCCGCCCAGCCACTTCATGATCCGCTTGTTGCGCCGGATCGGGTCGTCGTCGTCCGGCCCGCCGATCAGCACGTCGGGCGGCGGAACCACGGGCGGCACGCCCAGACCGGAGACATTTCCGGACCGATACCCCGACGCGGCGCGCGGCTCGTCCACCGGCCGTTGAACGGCCGGCGAAGGACGCACAGGCTCGACCACGATCTGCGTGTCGGGCTCGGCCCAGGGCGAACGCTGCTCGGTCATCTCACAGTCAGTGTCGCAGCCCGATGCCCGGACTGCCAAAGCTTCCTCAAGGCCGCGGCTGTGGCGGCGGGTGGAGCTCTGTCACCTGCGGATACCGGGGCCCGTCGGCGGCGGCGAGCGGCCCGAGGACGATCAGTGCGACGGTCACCACCCCGGCGGTGGCAACCCCGACGACCACGGCGACCTCGCGCATCTGCGATACCTGCATCGTGCGCACACCCCCTCGCATGCCACCTAGGACAGCTTTCAGGAGGAATCGGTTCCCACGACAGCAAGGTGTCGGAACTTTGCCAAATCATTGAGCGTCGACAGCCCGGCCGACCGGGAGCCGGGTGATCAGCGCCAGAAGACCTTCCTCGTCGAGCAGGTCGGCCGGGCGGACCGTCACCCCGTCGCGGACGTAGAAGAAGGCGGCCCCGACCTGCTCCAGCGGGACGCCACGGAGCTCGGCCCACGCCAGCCGGTACGCCGCGAGCTGCACCGCCGCCGCCGTCGCGTCACTGCCGCCGGGCCGGCCGCCGGTCTTCCAGTCGACCACGTCGTACCGCCCGTCGGGGTACCGGTAGACGGCATCCATCCGCCCGCGGATCACCACCCCGGCGATCACGGACGCGAACGGCACCTCGACGTCGAGCGGCACCCGGTCGGCCCACTCGCTGGCCAGAAACTTCGTCTGCAGGTCGGCGAGGGCCTCGTCGGGTGCGGCCCCCTCGTCGGCGGCGCCGGGCAACTCGTCGAGATCAAGGAGGCGCTCGGCCTTGAACCGCTGCTCGAGCCAGTGGTGGAAGGCGGTGCCGCGCCGGGCGTACGGGTCCGGGCGGGACGGCAGCGGCCGGCGCAGTGACCGGGCGAACCGCTGCGGGTCCCGCCGCAGTGCCACGAGCTGCGAGACCGAGAGGTGGCCGGGGAGCGACACCTCGACGGCCCCGTCGAAGTGCGGGGTCAGCCGGGCTCGCTCGGCGAGAAGGAGGTCGGCCTCGGCCGCCCACCTCCGCCCGGCGGCATCCCGCAGCACCGCGTCGGACCACCCGCGGGCACCACCCTCGGCAGGCGCGGGCGGCTCCTCCCCGGCGGTGCCCTCCCCCGACGGTGCGGCCAGCGCCGACGCCGCCGAACGGACCATCACCGCGGCCGTCTCCAGCAGCGGCCGGCGGGCGCCCAGCGGGTCGGCGGGCCAGCTCGCGCTGGGAACCTCGGAGGCCGTCGGGTTCTGCGCGTCCTGCGCCGGCGCCCCCGCCCACGCGTCGACCACACCGGCGCCGGCCAGGCAGCGCTCGCGGATCTCCTCCAGGAACACCGACGGGCCGCGGGCCCGTTTCACGCCCTCGCCCCACCAGTACCCGCTGGCGAGCAGCAGCCGCCGCGGGCGCGTCACCGCCACGTAGGCGAGCCGCCGCTCCTCGCGCACGTCGTGCTCGCGCCACTCGCGGCTGAACAGGTCCAGCCGGCCCACCACACCCTTGATGTCGGCCACGCCGGACAGGTCGAGCGAGGGCAGCCCGGCGTGGTCGCCGCGCAGCGGGAACGGCAGGACGCCGAGGCCCCGCAGCCAGTGGTCGCCGGAGTTGCTCGCGCCGGGGAACACGTCGACGCACAGGCCGGCCACAGCGACGACGTCCCACTCGAGGCCCTTCGCCGCGTGGGCGGTCAGGATCTGCACCGCGCCCTCGACCACCTCGACCTCGCCGGGCGCGAGACCGCGCTCCTCGTTCTCGGCGGCGGCGAGGAACGCCAGGAACGCGCTCAGCGTCGCGCCCTCCGACTCGGCGGCGAACCGGGCCGCGATGTTGCTGAACGCGTCGAGGTGGCCACGGGCCAGGCCGGCGTCACCGGGGCGGGCGGCGACCTCGACGTCGAGACCGGTGACCCGCTCGATGTCGGCGACCAGGTCGGGCAGCGGCTGGTCGAGCCGGCGGCGCAACCGGCGCAGCTCCAGCCCGAGGGCGGCGAACCGGCGGTGCCCCTCGGGCGAATACGCCTCGGCGTCGCCCGGGTCGTCGAGCGCCTCGACGAGCACGGCCTCGTCCAGCCGGTCCGCGAGGTCCGGCTCGTCGTCCGGGGACGCCCGGCGCGCGGCGGCGAGGGCGCGCGCCCGCCGGTACAGCGCCACGAGATCACGCGGCCCGATGCGCCACCGCGGCCCGGTCAGGATGCGCAGGAGCGCGGCGCCCTCGGCCGGGTCGGCGAGGACCCGCATGGTGCTCACCACGTCGCGGACCTCGGGCGTGTCGAGCAGGCCGCCGAGGCCGACGACCTCGACCGGCAGGCCGCGGGAGCGCAGCGCGTTTTCCAGGGCGGGGATCTGCGCGCGGGTCCGCACCAGGACCGCGGTCGACGGCCGGTCCTCGATCGGGATGTCGTAGGGGAACGTGTCCGGATCGACCTTCGCCGCGAGCCGCCACGAGGCGGCCACCCGGTCGGCGATCCACGCGGCCTCTTCGGCAAACGTCTCGAGCAGTGCGCAGTGGACGGTCGCGGTCGAGGCGGGCTCGGCGAGGCGGTCGGCCGGTGCCAGCTCGGCGACGCGCGCGCCGTGCGCCCGCAACGGCTGGGACAGGGTGTTGGCCACGTCGAGGATCTCGGGCCGGTTGCGCCAGCTCGTGGTCAGCGACAGCTCCGGTGCCGGCACACCGGGTGCGGCCGGGAACTCCGTCGGGAACCGGTCGAGCGTGCCGGCCGAGGCACCGCGCCAGCCGTAGATGGACTGGCAGGGGTCACCGACCGCGGTGACCGGGTGCCCCTCGCCGAACAGCGCGCGCAGCAGCACGACCTGCGCGTGGCTCGTGTCCTGGTACTCGTCGAGCAGCACGACCCGGAACCGGTCGCGCTCGACGGCCCCGACCTCCGGGTGGTCGCACGCCACCCGCGCCGCCCTGGACAGCTGGTCGCCGAAGTCCATGGCTTCCAGCAGCGCTTTCTTCTCCTGGTACTGCCTGATCAACGGCAACAGCTGCAACCGGGCCTGCTGGCGGGAGAGGACGTCACGCACCGGCTTGGCCATCTTGCCCGTCTTGCCGCCGATCTCGGCGAAGAACCTGCCGGTCCAAGCGGCGACGTCGGCCGGCTCGCGCAGGTGCTCGGCGAGGTCCCCGGCGAGGTGCAGCACGGCGTCGACGACCGTCGTGGGGGCCGCGGCCACGGCGGTCATGTCGCCGTCGTAGGCGCGCACGACGGCGTCGGCGAGCTGCCAGCACGCGGCCTCGGTGAGGAGCCGGGTCGACGGCTCGAACCCGGCCCGCACACCGTGCTCGCGGACGACGCGGGTGGCATACGAGTGGTACGTCGCGACGGTCGGCTCGCCGGCGATGAGATCGTCGCGGCCGAGGCGGCGGACCAGCTGCCCGAGGCGCTGCCGGATGCGGTGCGACAGCTCGCCGGCGGCCTTGCGGGTGAAGGTGAGGCCGAGGATCTGCTCCGGCCGCACGTGGGTGTTGGCGACCAGCCAGACGACGCGGGCCGCCATCGTCTCGGTCTTGCCGGACCCGGCACCTGCCACGACGAGCAGCGGCGCGACCGGCGCGGCGATCACCGCGGTCTGCTGGACGGTCGGCGCCGGCAGGCGGAGCAGCTTCGCCAGCTCGACGGGTGTATACCGCGGGCCGACCTCGACCCTGGGCGACGTGCTGGCGGCGGTCATGCGTCCTCCCCTCCGCTCCGCTCCGGCCCGGTCATGTGTCCGTGCCCGTCACGTGGCGGCCCTTGCCGGACACCGGGCACGAGGTCTTCACCGGGCAGACCCGGCATTTGTTGTTGACGACCGCGCTGAAGGTCGACGCCGCCATCGTCTTCGCCGTGCGCTGGACCAGCGCACGCGCCCAGTTGGGGTCGTCGGCCTCGCTGAGCGGCGCCTGGACCTGCTCGCGGGCGGTGTTGGTGTCGCCGCCGAGCTGGATGAGCGCGGCGCCGCCGGCGACGTCGGACTCCTGGAACGCGCCGAGCTCGATCGCGGCCTGGTAGGCCGCCAGCTGCGGATGCTCGGCGAGGTTGGCGTTGGCGGGGATGGTCTTGCCGGTCTTCAGGTCGACGACCACCAGCCGGCCCTGGTCGTCGAGCTCCAGCCGGTCGACCCGGCCCTTGATCTCGACCGGCGCCTCCGGGTCGGCCAGCTCGACGAGGAAGTCCTGCTCGATCGCGACCAGCCGGCGGGGGTTGCCGGCCAACCAGCCGATGAGCTTGTCGAGCATCGTCTCGGCGCGTTCCCGCTCACGCCCGGCCAACCAGCGCGCGGACAGCTCGATGGCGTCGAACCGGTCGGCGACGTAGGCCACGAGCTGCGCCCGGTCGACGGTCGCGTCGGAGGCGAGCATGGCCGCGGCGTGGACGAGGTTGCCGATCGACTGCTCGGGCGACGGGGTGAGCGATCCGCCGTGCCGCTCCAGCAGCCACCGCAGGCTGCACCGGTCGACGCTCTCGACCGTCGACGGGGTGACCTGGACCGGCTCGCCCGGGTCGACGAGCGGCCGGTCGTCGGAGAGCGCCGACAGCCCCCACCAGGTGTCGGGATCGGCGCCCGGCACACCCTCGACGGCGAGCCGCGCCAGCACCTCGGCGGCCGCCACGCGCTCGGCGTCGGTGGCGTCAGGGTCGACGAGCGCGACCCGCAGCTCGGCGACGAGCGTCGGCAGTGTGAGGGCGCGCGGCGTCTCGAACGTGGCCTGCCCGTCGAGCTCCTCGTCGCTGGACAGCTCGGTGAGGAACCGGCTCGGCTGCTCCTCGCCGTCGCCGGACGCGACGGCGGTGACGAGCATCTGCTCGCGGGCCCGGGTCACCGCGACGTAGAACAGCCGGCGCTCCTCGTCGAGCAGCGCCGACAGCCGGCCCATCGTCTCCATCGTGCGCCCGGCCAGCACCTCGACCAGCAGCTCCGAGCCGAGGACGCTGCCCCGCAGCCGCAGGTCGGGCCAGACGCCCTCTTGCACGCCGGCGACCCCGACGACGTCCCACTCCAGGCCCTTGGCGGCGTGCGCGGTGAGGATGCGCACGGCGTCACCCCGGTCAGCGGACGGGGCGAGCGAGTCGGCCGGCAGGTCCTGGCCCTCGACGTGGTCGAGGAAGACCTCGGTCCCGGCACCGGGCAGCCGGTCGGTGAACCGGGCCGCGGCGTCGAACAGCGACACGACCGCGTCGAGGTCGCGGTCGGCGGCGGCGCCCCGGTGGCCACCGCGCGAGCTGATCATGGACCAGCGGTCGGCCAGGCCGCTGGCGTGCCAGACCGCCCACAGCACCTCTTCGGCGGTGGCGCCGGGCCGGGCCGCGACGTCCCGGGCCTCGTGGAGCAGCCGGGCAACCGTCCGCGCCGGTGCCGCCCAGCGCCGCTCGACCATGGCCAGCTCGGCAGGGTCCTTCAGGGCCGCGACCAGCAGCACGCCCGACGGCCGCCGGCTGCCGGCCGCCAGGGCGAGCGCCCGCAGGCCCTGCCGCAGCCGCCGCTCGGCCAGCGGATCGGCGCCGCCGAACGGCGAGTGCAGCAGCGCGATCGCCGCGTCCTCGTCGAGCCGGGCCTCGTCGAGGGCGCAGCGCAGGAGCAGCAGCAGCGGCGCGATGGCCGGCTGGAGGTGCAGCGGGAGGTCCTCGGACTCGGTCACGGTCGGCACGCCCGCCGAGTGCAGCGCCCGCTGCAACGGCGCGAGCTGCCGGGCCGTGGACCGCACGATCACGGCCATCCGGGACCAGGGCACGCCGCGCAGCAGGTGCGCCTCGCGGAGGCGGTGCGCGAGGAACGCCGCCTCGGCGGTCTCCGAGGCGAACGTGCGTGTCTCGACGGTGCCGCCCGGGTGCGCCGGCCGCAGGAGGCGGTGCCTGGAAGGGCCGCGCAGGCGCACCGCGACGCGCCGGGTCGGCGCCAGGAGGCCCTCGCCGAGCCGCCGCGAGTGCGGCAGCGTCACCTGCGGGGCGGGCGCGCCGGCCGAGGTCGGGAAGCGGGACGGGAACTCGCCGACGATCGAGGGGTCGGCGCCACGGAAGGCGAACGTCGACGAGTCGGGGTCGGCGAACGCGACGAGGTGTGCGCCGTTGCCCGCGATGAGCTCCAGGAGCTCGATCTGTGCCGGGTCGGTGTCGGGCAGCTCGTCGAGGTAAACGAACGACAGCCGGCGGCGCTCCGCGGCCAGCAGGTCGGGCGCGTCCAGCAGGAGGGCCCCGGCAGCACGGACCAACTCGGCGTAGTCGTATGCCACGGAACCCCTCGTCGTGGCGTCGCGCAATGCCAGGACCTGGAGATATTCCTCGAAGAACCGGGCACCGGCGGCCCAGTCGGCACGGCCGTGGATCGTCGCCAGGCGCGCCAGGTCGGCCGGGCCCACCCCGCGCTCGACGGCGCGCAAGAGCAGGTCGCGCAGCTCGGTGGCGAAGGCTCGGGTGCCGAGCGCGCCCTCCAGCGACTCCGGCCAGGCCACGGTGCCGCCGGCGAGCAGCTCGCGGATGACGAGGTCCTGCTCGGGGCCGGTGAGCAGGCGCGGCGACGGCTCGCCCCGCTCGACGGCCGCCCGGCGCAGCAGGCCGAACGCATAACCGTGAAACGTGCGGACCATCGGCTCCGCGGTCGTGCGGAGGCCGGCGGCGCGCCCGAGCCGGGCCTCGATGCGGTCGCGCAGCCGCACGGCACCACGCCGCCCGAAGGTCAGCACGAGGATGCGCTCCGGATCGACGCCGTCGGCGACCCGCGCGGCGACCGCCTCGACCAGCGTGGAGGTCTTGCCGGTGCCGGGGCCACCGATGACGAGCAGCGGGCCGGCGGTGTGCTCGACCACGAGTCGCTGCCAGGGATCGGCGCCGACCGGGGCGACCGCCATCGTGGGCCGTCGCACCAGCCGATAGGCACGGCGCGGCCCCACAGGGGAAGCTGTCGCGGTCACGCGGCTATCGAACCATGACCGACCGACAATTCTTCGGTCATGCGGCCTCCGCTGCCCTCCGGACCGTCATGCGCCGAGCAACGACGCTTCGATCAGGTCCAGCGACTCACCGACACCGCGCGACACCATCAGCAACGCCAGCGCCGAGGGGCGGACGAACTCCTGGTCGGCGAGCGTGCCCAACCAGGAGAGCAGGCCGCCGTAGAAGTTGTCGGCGTCCAGGAGCAGCAGCGGCTTGCGGTGCAGGCCGAGCATCCCCGTCGTCCAGACCTCGAAGAGCTCGTCGAGGGTGCCGAGGCCGCCGGGCAGCGTGATGAACGCGTCGGACTTCTCGATCATCATGGTCTTGCGGGAGGCCATGCCGTCGGTGACGACGAGCTCGTCGGACTTGGTGTCGGCGACCTCGAGATCAACGAGGGACTGGGGGATCACGCCGTACGTGCGGCCGCCGCCCGCCCGGGCACCGTCCGCGACGGCGCCCATCATGCCGACGCATCCGCCGCCGGAGACCAGCTCGTGGCCCCGCCGCGCGATCTCGAGCCCCAGCTCGTGGGCGAGATCGAGCCAGCGCTGGTCGAGCCGCTGGGACGAGGCGCAGAACACGCCGATGGACGCCATCAGCTGTCGCCCGCCTCACGCGCCGCACGCCGCGCCGACGCCGACTGGACCTCGTCGAGGTGCTCCCCGGCCTCGACGATGTGCCGCACCGCCTCGTCGACGTCGTCGGTCACGAACAGCAGTTGCAGGTCCTCCGGACCGATCTTGCCGTCGGCCATCATGGTCTCACGGATCCAGTCCAGCAGGCCCTGCCAGTACGACCGGCCCATGAGCACGACCGGGAACCGGGTGACCTTCCTGGTCTGGACCAGCGTGACGGCCTCGAACAGCTCGTCGAGCGTGCCGAAGCCGCCCGGCAGCACGACGAACGCCTGCGCGTACTTCACGAACATCGTCTTGCGGGCGAAGAAGTACCGGAAGTCGATGCCGAGATCGACCCACTGGTTGAGGCCCTGCTCGAACGGCAGCTCGATGCCCAGGCCGACGGAGAGCCCACCGGCCTCGGTGGCGCCCTTGTTGGCGGCCTCCATGACGCCCGGCCCGCCGCCGGTGATGATCGCGTATCCCGCCCGTGCGAGCGCCGCGCCGAGCTCCTCGCCGAGCTTCCACTCCGGGCTGTCCGGCTTGCTGCGCGCGGAGCCGAACACGCTGACGGCCGGCGGCAGGTCGGCGAGCGTGTCGAAGCCCTCGACGAACTCGCTGAGGATGCGCAACGCCCGCCACGCGTCCTTGGTCTTCCACTCGTGGCGCAGACGCGAGTCGAGCAGCCGCTCGTCGGCGGTGCTCGGCGGAATCGCGTCACGCCGCAGGGTCACCATGCCGCGATGCCGCTCCCGGGGTTGGCTGCTCTCTGCGTCGGTCATGTGTGCCACGGTACGTGGATCACAGAAGACGGGGCCGACCAGCCCGCCGGCACGTGATAGCAATGCACCCATGGCGGGCCGGTGGTGGATGGTGGTTGCGGCGGTCTGCGTCCTGCTGCTGGGTTCTTCCTTGGTGTGGTATGGCCTGAGCTCGTCCTCCCCCGCGCCACCGCCGCTCGCCGCGCCGTCGGACCCGGCACCGTCCGCCACGTCCGCCGCCGCGTCCCCGGCCGCGCCGTCACCCGCGGCGTCCCCGTCACCCACGCCGTCCCTGTCACCGACGCCGGTCACCGTCCCGGCCCGCGGGACCGGCCGCTTCCAGTTCTCGGCCACCGGCGGTGACCGGGCCGGCACCGCCGGCCACCTGGTGCGGTACGTCGTGGCGGCCGAGGAGGGCTCGGGCGTCGACCCCGAGGTGTTCGCGGCTGCGGTCCACGAGACGCTCAGCGACCCGCGCAGCTGGATCGCCTCCGGCCGGTGGTCGTTCCAGCGGGTGCCGTCCGGCTCCCCCAGCGAGCTGACCGTGCACCTGGCCACGCCCTCGACCACCGACACCATGTGCGCGCGGCGGGGTGTGCGCACCCAGGGCGAGGTGTCCTGCCGGGGTGGACGGGACGTGATCATCAACCTGAAGCGGTGGCTGCTCGGCGTCGCCTGGTATCCGCAGCTCTCCGACTACCGGGACATGGTCATGAACCATGAGGTCGGCCACTTCCTCGGCAACGGTCACGCGATCTGCCCACGCAAGGGTGCGCCGGCCCCGGTGATGGCCCGGCAGACGTTCGGCCTGGAGGGCTGCGTGGCCAATCCGTGGCCGTATCCGGACGGCCGGACGTTTGTCACCGGACCGCGCGCACCCCGCTGAACACCCTTCGGCCGGACCGAATGTCGCGGTTCGGTAAGAAATCAGGTGCAGAGTGCAACGTTTCCGCCTGCCACGGCGTCGTACCCGGTATACCTGGGTGCACGGTGTGGGGGGGTGACCGCGATGACGCGAACCGAGCACGATCGCCGCAAGCGGCAGATGAACCGGCGGATCCGCGAGGTGCTCGCGGTCCGGCGGATGATGGCCAGCCTGCCCGACGCGCCGCGCGACGCTTCGGACAAGCCGGCCGAGTAACTACCTGCTCAGCCAGCGGCGCACGACCGCCGCACCTTCGACGATCTTGTCGATCTCGACGTGCTCGTCCTGCTTGTGGGCCAAATTGGGGTCGCCCGGCCCGTAGTTCAGCCCGGGGATGCCCAGCGTCGCGAACCGGGCCACGTCGGTCCAGCCGAGCTTCGCCCGCGGCGGGCGGCCGATGGCCGCCAGGAAATCCTGCGCCGGTGGCTCGTCGAGACCCGGCAGCGCGCCGGGTGCCGAATCGACGACCTCCACGTCGAACCCCTCGAACACCTCGCGGACGTGGTCCTGCGCGTCGGCCTCGGAGCGGTCCGGCGCGAAGCGGAAGTTGACCTCGACGACGCACTCGTCCGGGATCACGTTGCCGGCGACGCCGCCGGAGATGCGCACGGCGTTCAGCCCTTCGTGGAACTCACAGCCGTCGATCGTGACGATGCGCTCGCGGTACCGCTGCAAACTCTGCAGGACGGGTGCCGCCTTGTGGATGGCGTTGTCACCCAGCCAGGACCGCGCGGAGTGGGCGCGCTTGCCGCTGGTGCGCACGAGCGCCCGTAGCGTCCCCTGGCAGCCCGCCTCGACCAGGCCGTGCGTCGGCTCGAGCAGTACCGCGAACGAGGCGTCCGTCAGCAGTTCCGGCCGGACGTCGGCCAGGATCTTCAGCCCGTTGAGGGCGGAGTCGACCTCTTCGCACTCGTAGAAGACGTAGGTCACGTCGTGGCGGGGCTCCGGCTCGGTCACGGCCAGGTGGAGCGCGATCGCGGTGCCGGACTTCATGTCGGAGGTGCCGCAGCCGTGCATAAGGTTGCCTTCCACAGTGGACGGCCAGTTGTCGTGCAGCGGCACTGTGTCGAGGTGCCCGGCGAGCACCACCCGCTGCGGCCGGCCCAGCTCGGTCCGGGCCACGATGGTGTTGCCGAACCGTTCGGTCCGGAGCCACTCGGGCAGCACCTCCTGGACGCGGTCGGCGATCTCGGCCTCGTTGCCGGAGACCGATTCGATGTCGACGAGCGCCCGGGTCAGGGCGACGGGATCGGCGAGCACATCACGGGTGAGCATGTCGTCCACGGTAGATGGGGTAGCGTTCGATCACGTGACGACCGCCTACATCGACTCGCCCGCCTGGGGTTCCGGCCTGGCTACCGTGACGGAATCGGGCCAGGTGCTGGATGTCTGGTTCCCGGCCGGCCACCTGGGCCTGGGCGACGCGCCCTCGGATGTCCCCGACCTGTCCGCGCCCTCCGGCGGGGCGCTGCCCGGCCTGCGCACCGAGCCGGTCCGCGTCGGGATCCAGTCCCTCGGGGACGCGCCGACCAGCACCGCCGACGTCTACCTGCGCCTGCACCTGCTCTCCCACCGCCTGGTCCAGCCGCACCAGGCCAACCTCGACGGCCAGTTCGGCCTGCTGGCCAACGTGGCGTGGACCTCGGCCGGCCCCTGCCCGCCCGAGCGCGTCGACGAGCTGCGCCTGGCCGAGCGGCTCGCCGGTCGCCGGCTCAACGTGTTCGGCATCGACAAGTTCCCGCGGATGGTCGACTACGTCACGCCGCCGGGCGTGCGGATCGCCGACGCCGACCGGGTCCGTCTCGGCGCCCACCTCGCCCCCGGCACGACGGTCATGCACGAGGGCTTCGTGAACTTCAACGCGGGCACGCTGGGCACGTCGATGGTCGAGGGCCGCATCTCGGCCGGCGTGGTGGTCGGGGACGGCACCGACGTCGGCGGCGGCGCGTCGATCATGGGCACGCTCTCCGGCGGCGGCAAGGAGACGATCCGCCTGGGTGAGCGCTGCCTGCTGGGCGCCAACGCGGGCATCGGCATCTCGCTGGGCGACGACTGCGTGGTTGAGGCCGGCTGCTACATCACCGCCGGCTCGAAGCTGACGCTCCCCGACGGCCGGGTGGTGAAGGCGCGTGAGCTGTCGGGCGTGAGCAACCTGCTCTTCATCCGCGACTCGGTCAGCGGGCGGCTGGAGGTCCGCGAGCGCCAGGGCCGCGGCATCGAACTGAACGCCGCGCTGCACGCCAACGACTGACCTGCCCCACCCCTTGCGCGTTGATCATGCGGTTGTGGCGCCTCAACACTCCCGGAATGTCCGGGTTGCCAGGCACCACAACCGCATGATCGTTGCGGCGAGAAGGAGCCGTGCTCGCTACAGACGGGTGGCCGCCGCCGCGACGCGCTCGTCGCTCGCGGTCAGCGCGACCCGCACGTGGCGCTCCCCCACGGGGCCGTAGAAGGCGCCGGGAGCGGCCAGGATGCCGCGCTCGGCCAGCCAGTCGACCGTCGACCAGGAGTCCTCGCCCCGGGTCAGCCAGAGATACAGGCCGGCCTCGGAGTGCTCGACCGTGAACCCGGCACGCTCGAAGGCGGCGCGGAGGATGACCCGGCGTCGCGCATACCGCTCCCGTTGCTCCTCGACATGGGTCTCGTCCCCGAGGGCGGCCACCATGGCGGCCTGCACGGGGGCGGGGACGATCATGCCGGAGTGCTTGCGCACCTGCAGCAACTCGTCGACCAGCGCTGGGTCACCGGCGACGAAGCCTGCGCGATACCCGGCGAGGTTGGAGCGCTTCGAGAGCGAGTGGACGGCGAGGACGTTGTCGAACGACCCGTCGCAGACGGACAGGATCGACACCGGCGACGACTCCCACGGCAGCGGCAGGTAACACTCGTCGCTCGCCACGATCGCGCCGCGCTCGCGTGCCCAGTCGACAACCTTGCGCAGGTGGGCCGGCGGCAGGACCCGGCCGGTCGGGTTCGACGGCGAGTTCACCCAGACCAGGCGAACCCGGGCCGGGCCGACCGAGGTCAGCGAGTCGGCACGCACGACCGTGGCGCCGGACAGCTGGACGCCGACCTCATACGTCGGGTAGCACACCTGCGGGATGACCACCGTGTCGCCCGGGCCGATCCCGAGCAGCGTCGGCAGCCAGGCGATCAGCTCCTTCGAGCCGATGGTCGGCAGCACGCCGAACCCGTCACCGGCCGGCCCGCACCAGCGGGTCACCCAGTCACGGATCGCTTCGCGCAGCCGGGGTGTGCCGGCGGTCAGCGGATAGCCGGGCGCGTCGGACGCGTCGGCCAGTGCCGCGCGGATGACCGCGGACACGGGGTCGACCGGCGTGCCGATCGACAAGTCGACCAGCCCGTCGGGATGCTTGGCAGCGGCTGCCTTGGCCGGCTCGAGCCGGTCCCACGGAAAGTCCGGCAGCCCGGCCGCGAGTGCGCGCCGGGCTTGTGCGGGGACGATGCCGGTCAGTGGTCGTGCTCCTGAGGCGGCAGGGCTGCGACGAACGGCGCGTCCTTCTCGATCTTGCCCACCTTGGAGGCGCCACCAGGCGAGCCCAGCTCGTCGAAGAACGTGTAGTTGGCGCCGACGAAGTCCTTCCACTTCTCCGGGACGTCGTCCTCGTAGAAGATCGCCTCGACCGGGCACACCGGCTCGCAGGCACCGCAGTCCACGCACTCATCCGGGTGGATGTAGAGCATGCGGTTGCCCTCGTAGATGCAGTCAACAGGGCACTCTTCGATGCAGGCCTTGTCGAGCAGGTCCACGCAAGGCTCGGCGATGATGTATGTCACGGGTCGCCCTCTTTCGCGCCTGAGGCTGCCAACGTGGTTGGCGAGCCCCGCCGCATCCCTACCGCGGCGGTACGAGCCTAGTATCCAGGTTCACGGGAGGTCGATCGTGCTCGGGCCACAACATGTCGGACAACGCGTTGTGGTGCGTCGTTTCGCCGGCATCCGTGACGCACGACCGGTGTTTTCCGACATTCTAGGCTACCTCGTCGAAGCTACGGAGACGCATCTCACAGTGCGTGCGCGGACGGGCGCGGTGCGGGTACCAACTAATGAGATCGCGCGAGCGAAGGTTGTGCCTGCCCGCCGGCGGTTCACGCCGACCGAGGCGATCGAGCACGCGGCCGCGGCGGGCTGGCGGCCGAAGGAGCTCGCCACCCTCGGCGACTGGATGCTGCGGGCGACGGACGGCTGGACGCAGCGGGGCAACTCGGCACTGGCGATCGGCTCTCCCGACCTGCCGCAGGACGAGGCGATCGCGTTTGTCGAGGAGTGGTACCGCGAACGTGGCCTCCCACCGGCGATGAGCGTCCCGGTGCCGCTGTTCCAACGCCTGGACGACGATCTGGCGCGGCGCGGCTGGACGGCGATGCCGGTGACCCAGGTGATGGTGGCGCGCCTGGCCGACCTCTCGCCCTCGATCGACGGCGAGATCATCCTGGCCACGTCACCTTCTGAGGAGTGGCTGACGACGGTGGCCGGCCGCAAGGGCCCGCTGCCTCCGGCCGCGCGCAATGTGCTGACCGACGTCCCCGAGGTCCGATTCGGGGAGTGGTACGACCAGGGCGGCGCCCTCCGCGCCACCGCCCGCGGCTGCGTGGCGGATCCTGACGGCCGCTGGCTGGGCCTGTCCCTGATCGGCGTGGACGACCGGTTCCGCCGCCAGGGCCTGGCCAAACGCCTGGTCCGGACGCTGGCAGCATGGGCGTCGGACCTGGGTGCGCAGGACTGCTACCTGCAGGTGGAGCAGCGGAACACCCCGGCAGTGGCGCTGTACGAACGGCTGGGCTTCGCGGTGCACCACACCTACTCGTCGCGGCGCCTGTTGACCGATTAACCCCTCTTCTGGTCTTCCAGCCGGTTCGTCCGGACAGCGCCTCCCCGCTGCCCCTTCCGGCTGGCGCCTTCCCCGTTAGCGTCGGACGCTCTTGCGCGGCTTGGTGCCGACCCGCTGGATGTATCGCTTCCAGGACTGCGAGCGATAGTCCAGCCCCATCGTCATCAGCGCGAGCAGTCCGAACACCGCGCCGATCGCGGAGAGCCCGACGAAGTAGGAGAACTGCCGGAAGACCAGACCGACCCCGCTGCTGAACGGCGCCACGCCCGACACGAACGGCCCGACCAGCACCGCCAGCAGGCAAGCGACCACAGCGGCGAGCCCGAGATCGCCGACGACCCGGAGCATCGGGTGCCGCCGCCCGTACCAGAACGCGATCGGGATCATGATCGCCCCGACCGCGAACAACGCCCACAACCCGATCGTGATCTGCTTGTCGTCGTCACTCCCGGCGGCGAACCGCACCACCAGCCGCGCGATGATGTTGACCAGGAAGAGGCCCCCCGCAACGAGGCTGGCCGGCAGCCACCGTTCCTTCATCGCAAGCCTCCGTCACTACTCGCCCCGTGATCAATCCCGCGCCGTGCACACGCAACGGACACGTTCGGCGTTACGCAGGGAACGTGTCTACCTGTCCACGCTCCATGGCGCAAGGCCCTGCCGCCTTGGAGTTCGCTGGGTCTCGCTTGGCCGGGTCGCCACCGGCCGAACCCGCCAGCGAGTTCTCCGTTCAGTCATCGACAGGCGTCATCCTTGACCGGACTTCCGGCGGCGTGCCCGAGCCAGCTGGGTGTGGAGATCTATGGCTGCCCAGGCAACCACCACACTCCACGATCAACTTCTCCCCCGGCGGGCCGCGGGGCCTGGTGGGTCGCGGGCCCGGCCAGCTACGGTCTGCTGGCTGCCGGGTCGCCGCCGGCCGAGTCGTCGCCGGCCGGGTCGCCGCCGTTCGGGTCGTTCGGCGCTCCGTCCGGCTGACCGTTCGGCGTGTTGCCCGCCTGGCCATCGCTGGCCGTGCCGCCCGGTGCGCCGCCTCTCGTTCTGGCCCCGACCATGGCCGTGCGCTTTCTCAGCGCCGTCACGTAGATGCCGATCGCGAACGCCATCGGCCCGGCGAACAGCGTCAGCAGACCCACCCAGTTGTTGTCGGTGATCAGCAGGTCCCCCTCGGAGGTCCGACCCGCCGCCAGAATCCACACCGCGCACCAGGCGCCGGCGGGCAGCAGCGCCGCGAGCCGCTTCCCGGTCGTCACGAACGCGAACCACCCCAGCAGCGGATTGGTCACCAACGCCAGCACGAGCGAGATCGGCAACCGCATGCCGGAACCGTTCAGCCGGAGCGGCGCCAGAAACGCCTCGACTATCGCGAGAGCCAACGCCAGCAGCGTGGCCACGACCAGCCCCGCGACGGTGATGCCCACGTCGAGCCGCTTCGCCCAGTGCGGCGGCAGCTCGCGGCGCACCCGCTGGGGCTCGTCACCCGCCCCGTCATGGAATGTCACGGCGACCTCCCCCGGCGCGGGACCCGGCTCCGCGGCCTCCCCGTCCTCCTGGCCGTTCGGCAGGTCGTCGGCCGCGCTCGTCCCGGGCTCGGCCAATGCCGCGCTGTTCCTTGACTGCGACCGGCCGCCCGGGCGGGGTGGGCTCCTGCGCTTCGTGGTCACGATGCCGTGGTCTCCAGTGATGCGCCGGCCTCCGCCGCCACCACCTCGCCCTCACGCGGGCCGGGGGTCCTCGACGGGTCGACGTCCAGGCCGGCGAACAGGTCTTCCTCCCAGCCGTGCGGACCGACGCCGGGCCCCTTCTCGCCGCGCGCCAGCTGGTAATACTCCACACCCATGAACTCGGCGCCGAAGTTGCCCGCGATCGAGAACAGCCAGGACGTCTGCGGGATCTGCGTCGCGTGCGCCTGCAACGCGGCCGTCTTCTCCTCGGCGAACTCGTGTGCGTCGACCCGGGCGGCGATGTCCTCGTCGGCAGAGCCGAACGGCAGGTCTTCCGCCCGCTCGACGTCGGCGAACGGGTTGTCCGACGAATCGCGGAACTCGCGCATGCCCGCTTCCAGGACGCTGCACGGCACCGCCGTCCAGTACACCTTCTCCGGGGCGATCCCCTCGGCCTCGGCGAGCTCGACGGCACGCATCAGCACCCGGTGGGCCTGGATGTGGTCGGGGTGACCGTAGAACCCGTTGGGGTCATAGGTGACCGCGACCTGCGGGCGCACCTCGCGGATCACCTCGAGCAGCTCGGCGGCGGCGGAATCCAGGTCAGCACCCCAGAACGCCCGGGGATGCTTGTTGGCCGGAGTGTCCATCATGCCGGAGTCCCGGTATCGCCCCGCCCCGCCGAGGAACCGGTGGTCGGTGACCCCGAGCAGGCGACACGCCTCGGCCAGCTCGGTGATGCGGTAACCGCCGAGCTGGTCGGCCTCGGCGGCGGCGAGCCCGGCCAGCGCCGGCACGTGGATCTCGCCCTCCTCACCGAGAGTGCAGGTGACGAGGGTGACGTGGGCACCGTCAGCCGCATAGCGCGCCATCGTGGCGCCGGTCCCCATCGACTCGTCGTCGGGGTGCGCGTGGACGAAAAGGATGCTCCGAGCACTCACGCGAGCAACTCTACGGCGTCCGGCCGACACTTCTGCCCGCGGCCACCAGTCGCGTGATAGTGCGACAACTCTGTGTCACCTTCCGGTTCGGTCACATGACAATCCGCCGCGATCGAGTAAACATTCCGGGGTGGACTATCCGGAGTTGGCCGCACGTACCCGACGTTTCTCCTATGGCGCACCCCGGGCCGTCACGGTGACCCAGGACGGTGCGCGGGTGGTGTTCCTGCGTTCCTCCGGCCCGGAGGACCCAAGCGACGCTTTGTGGGTCTACGACGTCGCCGCCCGCACCGAGCGCCGGCTGGCCGACCCGGCCACGCTGTTACAAGAGGATCAGACCGACCTGCCGCCCGCAGAGCGCGCGTTACGCGAGCGGCTGAGGCTGTCGGCGGGCGGGATCGGCTCGTTCGCGCTCGACGGTGCCGGCGTGATCGCGGTCTTCCCACTGGGCGGCCGGCTGTTCCGCGCCGACCTCGCCACCGGTGATGTTGCCGAGCTGCCCACCGTGGGGCCGGTCGTCGACCCCAGGCCGGACCCGACAGGGCGCCGGATCGCTTATGTCACCGGCGGCGCGCTGCACGTCATCGAGCCCGACGGCACCGACGCCCTGCTCGCCGGCGAGGACGGCGTCACGTGGGGCATGGCGGAGTTCATCGCGGCCGAGGAGTTCCACCGCTTCCGGGGATACTGGTGGTCCCCCGACGGCCACAGCATCCTGGCCGCCCGGGTCGACGAGTCGAGGGTGCCCCGCTGGCATCTGCACGACCCGTCGATGCCGGAGCAGCCGCCGACCACCGTGGCCTACCCGCACGCCGGGTCGACCAACGCCAAGGTCACCCTGCACGTCCTCGACCTCGACGGCGGCTGGGTCGACGTCCACTGGGACCGGGAGACCTATCCGTATCTCGTCGCCGCCACCTGGTCGGAGTCGGGCGGCCCGCTGCTGACGGTGCTGCGCCGCCTCCAGCAGCACGGCCTCGTCATCGCCGTCGACCCCCGCACCGGGGAGACGCAGGTGCACGCCGAGCTGGCCGATCCGCGTTGGGTGGAACCTGTGCCGGGCACGCCCGCTCACCTCAACGACGGGCGCGTGCTGGTCGGCGGCGAGCTCGCCCATGACGGTTACGACGCCCGTTGCCTCTTCGCCGACGGCAGTCTGATAACACCCCCCAACTTGTACGTACGACGCGTCGCCGGCCGCTTCGACGGCGACCTCGTCGTCGAAGCCAGCGAAGGGGAGCCCAGCGAGCAGCACATCTTCCGCATTCCCGTCACCCATTCGAGTGCCCAGGCACAGCGGCTCTCGACGGAGCCGGGGTGGCATCTGGCACAGGCTGCCGGTCGCACCCTCGTCATCGGCTCACAGACGCTGGAGCACAACGGCTGGCGGTACCACATCCATCACAACGACGAGGTGATCGGCGAGATCTCGTCGCTCGCGGCCGATCCCCCATATGCGCCGAGACCCGCGCTCGAACGGGTCACCGACCGGCGTCTCCCCACCGGGGTGCTCTATCCGCGCGGACACGTGTCCGGGCGCCGCCTGCCGGTGCTCGTGTCGATCTACGGCGGGCCGGGGCACCAGGAGGTGGTCGCCGCGCGGGCGCGGTGGCAGGAGAAGCAGTGGTGGGCCGACACCGGGTTCGCGGTCGTGTCGATCGACAACCGCGGCACGCCGGGCGTGACGCCCAGCTTCGACAAGGCGATCCACCGGCGGTTCTCCGACGTCATCCTGGCCGACCAGGTCGACGCGCTGCAGGCGCTCGCGGACAAGCATCCCGACCTCGACCTGGAGCGGGTGGCGATCCGCGGCTGGTCGTTCGGCGGGTGGCTGTCCGCGCTCGGCGTGCTGCGCCGGCCTGACGTGTACCACTGCGCGGTCGTCGGTGCGCCCGTCACCGACTGGAGCCTCTACGACACCGCTTACACCGAGCGGTATCTCGGGCTGCCGGCCGACGCACCCGAGGTCTACGCCCACAACTCGCTCGTCGAACTGGCGGCCGAGCCGCCGGTGCGGCCCGACGACGCCCGGCCGATGCTGCTCGTCCACGGCCTGGTCGACGACAACGTCGTGGCCGCGCACACGTTGCGGCTCTCGGCGGCACTGCTCGCCTCCGGCCGGCCGCACTCGATGATCCCGCTGACCGGCGCGACGCACATGGCGGCCGGCGGGCTCGCCGAAAAGCTGCTGCGCCTCGAGCTCGACTTCATCCGCCGGGCAGTCGGATGACGACGTCGCCGCCGAGGCGTCCAGTTTCAGGGGTTCTGGTCACGGCGCCCGTGTGCAGCAGCGCCGTGACCACCTTCTGCGCGTCGGCGGCGCGATACACGGTGTCGGTCAGAGCAAACCGCTTGAGCTCGGTGACCGTCTTCGGCCCGGCGCGCAGGACGTCGAGGAGCTCGCGACGCAGGGCACCCGGGCTCGGCTCGAGCGAGATGTCCATGAGGTGGCCCTCCGGGTCTCCCGGGTCGCGATACTGCACACCCGCGAATTCGTCGAGGGCCCACATCTCGTTCTTGAAGGCCTCCAGGCTCTTCGCCGAACGGGTGCCGAAGGCGACGAGCAGCTCGTTCGCCCCTTCGATCAGCTCGACGCCGGCGGTCAGCTCGAAGCCCTGCTCCTGCAGCTCCCGCCGCTGGGAGGACCAGGTGCCGGCGGGGGCTGTTGCCAGCACCTCGGCCGGTTTTGCGGTGAAGGCTTTTGGAATGTCGTCGTCGACCATCGCGAGCAGAGGTCCGGCCGCCGCACCCGCTGCCTTGAGCACGGGCGCGACCGCGACACCGGGGACGACGTGGACGGCGAACTCGGCGGGGGTCTTCAGCTCGCGCTGTGCCTGCTGGAGCCGGACCTGGAGACCTTCGACGTCGGGCGCGACGAACAGCAGCGAAAGCCGCCGGCCGCGGAGACGGTCGGCAAACTCGGCCAGCGCACGCAGAGCCGCCTCGCCGGTCGCGTGGTCGAGCGCGGTCCCCGACGCGTAGAGAAAGGTCGCGCCGTGCGCCGAGTGCAGGCTGCCGGGCGCCCACGTGTCCAGATAGCGCACAAGCAGTTCCCGGGTGACGCCGTCGATCGACATGCTGTCCTTTGTACTGCCATTCGCCGGCGGCTGTATCGCCCTTCCCGGGCCGAACACCACAGGACCGTGACACACAGGGACGCCACGACTACCGCCGGTCCGCTACCTTGAGGTTCGTCAATGCGCGGGGGACGGGAGGGACCGTGGGCAACGGACAGGGTTTCGAGATCAACACAGCCGGCGTGACGGCTTTCGGCGCGCAACTGAAGGCAGACGTCGAAAAGGACATTGCGCCGACGAGCGACCGCATCAAACAGATCCTGACGTGGTACCCCGCATTCGGCGCGAGGAGCGGCAGTCCAGCGGTCCAGGCGGCAGCGGTGAAGTACAACGCTCAACTCAACGCCGCCATGACCTTCCTGGACACGTTGATCCACAACGCGGGTGTGATGGCCCAGGCGGCGCAAGACGTGGTGGTTGCCTACCGGAAAGGCGACGAGCTTTCGGCAGCCGACATTCAGGTCGTTCTCGGAGGCGCTTCGACAAGGGTTACCGAGGCAGCCCAGGCAGCCGAAGCAGCACGCGTACGGGCCGAGCAGGAGGCCGCCGAAGCCGAAGAGTCGTTCATGCGCCAGCACGGCGGGACGGCCCGATGAGCGGCACGTACGACCGGTGGCGGCTTCCCGAACTCCTGACGATGGTCGAGAACGACACCGACGCGTCCGCTACTGCCCACCTCCAGGCGTGGGAGCAGAAGCACAGCCTGCTGTTGTCACAGAAACAGAAGCTTGAGTCCCTCGTCGCGGACCTGGCCACTCATTGGGACCCCGCGAAGAGCGAAGCCGCACAAGCATTCATCGACCAAGTGAAGATCCACATCGCGCTAATCGACACCGCTAGTGAATCAGCAGCGCGGATCTGGTCGGGGCTAGGTCACATCACTAATGCCATCGCCGACACAAAGAAGGAACTGCAGGCACTAAAATCGCAGTACGACGATAGCAGCGCCGCGACACACGAATTCAACAAGCGTGCATTCCCAATGCTGCCTGACCCTCTGAACCCAGATCGGTCACTCGCACCCATACCCGGACTGGACGGGCTGGCGATGCGGCAGCATCAAGAGCGACTCGACGAGCAAGCGCGCGCCATCATGCGCGCCGCCGACATCCGCGTCGACGAAGCTAACCCAATGATTAAGGACTTTCCGAACTTGGTCCGGATCGACGTCGGCCAGCAATACGACCTGAAGATCAGATCAGCGCAGGGCTCGGGTGGCCGCGTTGCTAGCAGAGTCGGATACGTGCCGGCGCCAGTGTTCAATCCCCCTGCCCCGTCGAGCGTCTCGGCCCTGACGCAACTCGATTTCCCTGCACAGGAAGCCGGCATGCCGATATTGGCTGGTGGCGCATCCACACCGCTGCCTCTCATGTCCGATCCGGTCGCGCCCGGCAACCTCGGCTCATTCACCGTCCCGGAATCAGCCATCGGCGTGCCGCCCACTGGCCTACCTGCGTACGCACCAAAGCCAAACTGGCACACCAAGACGGGTGGAGGGACCGCGTTACCGCCGGGAGGTGTCATCGGCGGTCAACCTATGCCGACCGGATCCGCGTCTCGCGGTGGTCTGCCGGCAAACGGTGTCATAGGCGGTTCCGGAACCGCCGGCTCAGCCCGCCGGACACCATATGCCGGCAGCAATGGCGCGATACGAGCGGATTCAACACACATCCCGCCTCAACCTAACCGTTCTCTCCCGCAGGCTGTGACAACAAGCAGAGGCTCGACGAGCCCTTCTCGGACGTCTGATGGAGGCTGGCAAGACAGATCATTCGAGCGATACGCCGAACTCAGTGAACGTCAAGACGATGATGGGGAGAATCCTTGGCATGTTGAGCAGGGTGTGGCCCCCGTCCTCGATGCACCGCGATTGAGGAACACTCACGACGCGGGCCCTGGTGTGATTGGCCTTGATCGGTGATCTCGCGTCGCGTTGTCCTCACCGCGGCTGTCGTGGTGCTGTTGAGCGCTACCACACCTTCTAAGGCTGCCCACGCAGATTCGGTCCGAAACCGCCAGTGGCATTTGCAGTTCCTGAACGCCGCAGCCGCCCATACGGTGAGCCAAGGCGACGGAGTTCTGGTGGGTGTCGCCGACACTGGAGTGGATCCCCGTTCGGCCGAAATGGCGTCGGCAGTGATCGTCGGAGGCGAGTTCGACAAAGACGGCGGCGACGGGCGAACGGACACTGACGGTCACGGCACTGCTATGGCCGCTCTCATCGCCGCACGAGGAAAAAATGGCGGTGACGGGGCGCTCGGAATCGCGCCGAAGTCGACGATCCTGCCACTGCGTGTCTTCACCGGCGATCCGGCAGCGCTTGGCGCAGGCATCAGTTGGGCGGTTGACCATGGCGCGAAGGTCATCTCGATTTCGCTCAGCACAAGCGAAGAGCCAACCATTGAAGCGTCAGTACAGAAAGCATTGGCCGCCGATGTTGTTGTTATCGCTGGTGTTGGCAACACACCGAACGAAAAGAGGGTCGCTTACCCTGCTCGGCTACCCGGCGTGCTTGCCGTCGGAGGAGTTGATCGACAAGGCAACCATGCGGGGGTCTCCGTCACTGGGCCGGAAGTCATGATCGCGGCTCCGGCCGTCGATATTCTCTCGATAGGGGCCAGTCAGCGGTACCGAACGGCCACTGGAACCAGTGATGCCACCGCTATCGTGGCCGGAGCGGCGGCTCTCGTTCGCTCGAAGTATCCGCAGCTCAGCGGGCCCGAGGTGGTTCGGCGGCTCACTGCCACCGCGCAGGACCGGGGGGCTCCTGGGCGGGATGACCAATACGGGTACGGCGTCCTCGACCTCGTCGCGGCGCTCACCGCCGATGTTCCTCCCGCCTCCGCCGGCGCGCCTGTTGCCAGTACAACTGCTGCGGCGGCGCCGAAGGGTGACTCGCGTGGCGGTCGGGGCGGCATGTTCGTCGCTGTCGCGGGTGTCCTTGTTGCTGTCGTGTTCGTATTCATCCTGCTCAGCCGGCGGCGACGGGCGGTGCGGCCCGAGTGGAACCCTCGGCCGTTGCCGCCGCCCATCGGCAGGGATCGGCGGGAGTGATCACCGGTAGGACGAGCGGCGGCATGCCCGTCAGCGGGGTAGCGTGCTCGTATGGCTGACGTGCTCGGCAGTGATGATGTCGCGACCGCACTGGCTCGCCTTGCCGGGTGGTCCGGTGACACCGACGGGATCGAGCGGTCCGTCACCGCGCCCTCTTTCCTGGACGGTATCCGGCTCGTCGCCGAGGTCGCGCACGTGGCCGAGCAGGCCGATCATCACCCGGACATCGACATCCGCTGGCGGACCGTCACCTTCCGGCTGTCGACCCACTCGGCGGGCGGGGTGACGGACAAGGACATCACCCTCGCCCGGCAGATCAACGACCTTATCGGGTAGTCACTCCATGCACCGAGGGTTGTCCGCGCCCAAAACGTCACACCCCCTCGGTACTGTCCAACCATGACCCACTTCGACGTGGCGACCGCGGCGGTCGAGGCTGCACTGGCCGCCGGGGCGCGATATGCCGACGCGCGTGTGATGCACCGGCGTTCCGAGTCGATGACCGCCAGAAACGGGGAGATCGAGGAGCTCAGCCAGGACGAGGACGCCGGCGTCGGTGTGCGCGCGTTGATCGGTTCGAGCTGGGGGTTCTTCGCCGTTCCCGATCTGGGGCGGGACGCCGCCAGACAGGCCGGTGAGCGGGCGACGGCGATCGCGCGGGCTTCCGTGAGGGTGCCGGGGCCGCCGGTCGACCTGGTCGAGGTCGAGGCACGGACGGACTCGTGGGCGAGTGCCTGCGAGGTCGACCCGCTGGGCGTGGCGCTGTCGACGAAGGGCGACCTGCTGACGGGCGCGACGGCCGAGTCGCACAAGGCCGGCGCTGACATCGCCGAAGGGCTTTACCAGATCTGGGACACGCGGAAGTGGTTCGTGTCCTCGCAGGGGCACCGGATCGACCAGCACATCAGAGAGTCGGGCGCGGGCATCTCGGCGACGGTCATCGGCGACGGCGAGACGCAGCGCCGGTCCTATCCGTCGTATCGGGGGCAATACGGCACACGCGGCTGGGAGCTGGTCGACGAGCTGGACCTGCAGGCGCACGCCGCGCGGATCGCCGAGGAGGCGCGGGCGCTGCTCAGCGCGCCGCACTGCCCGGCCGGCGAGACGACGCTGATCCTGGGCAGCGAGCAGATGGCGCTGCAGATCCACGAGTCGGTGGGGCACGCGATCGAGCTGGACCGGATCCTCGGCTGGGAGGCGGCGTTCGCAGGGACGTCGTGGCTGGAGCTTTCGAAGCTCAACCAGCTTCGGTACGGGTCAGAGCTCATGAACATCACCATCGACCCGACGATCCCGGGTGCCCTGGGCTCGTTCGGATACGACGACGAGGGGACGCCTGCCGAGCGCCGGTTCGCGGTCCGCGACGGGATCTGGGTCGGCACGCTGGCCGGGCGTGACTCGGCAGCGGTCGCCGGGCTGGACTACGCGGGCAGCGTGCGGGCCGACGGCTGGGCGCGCCTGCCGATGGTGCGGATGACCAACGTCGGACTGGCTCCCGGGCCGCACACGCTCGAAGAGATGATCGCCGCCACCGACGACGGCGTGCTGATGGACTTCAACCGGTCCTGGTCGATCGACGACAAGCGGCTCAACTTCCAGTTCGGCTGCGAGATCGGCTGGGAGATCAAAAACGGCAAGCTCGGCCGGATGCTGCGCAACCCGACGTATACCGGCATCGGCCCCCGGTTCTGGGGCTCGATGGACATGTTGTCGTCGGACGTGACGGCGTGGGGCACACCCAACTGCGGCAAGGGCCAGCCGGGCCAGATCGGGCACACCGGGCACCCGGCCGCGGCGGCCCGGTTCACCAACGTGCGGGTGGGGGTGCGGGGATGAGCGCGACGGTGTCGGAGACCGACCTGGCGCAGCGGGTGCTGGAGCTGGTCGACAGCGGCGTCGAGGCCGAGGTCGTGGTCGAGCACGCGGCGTTGGCGCTGACCCGGTTCGCCAACTCGTACATCCACCAGAACGTGACCGACGAGACCACGACGATCAGGCTACGGCTCCACGCCGACGGCCGGACCGCGACAACCGCGACGACGGTGCTGGACGGTCTCGACGATCTGGTGCGGCGAACGCTGGCCTCGATGCGCCAAGCGCCGGCCGACCCGACGTGGCCCGGGTTGACCCCGTCAACGCCGACGACCTTCGGCGGCAACGTCGACGAGGAGACGGCCACGGCCTCGCCGGACGAGCGGGCGGCCCGGGTTCGCGCGTTCGTCGACCAGGCCGCCGGGATGGAGGCGGCCGGCTACTGCCGCACCGCCGCGGCGCGGATCGTCTACGCGAACTCGGCGGGCCAGCACGTGAGCGGTGCGAAGACGAGCGCGGCGATGGACGGCATCGCCCGGACCGGAACCTCGGACGGGCTGGCCCGGCTGGCGTCGGTGCGGCTCGCCGACATCGACGGCGCGGTCCTCGGCGCGCGGGCGGCGGCCAAGGCGCGGGCGGGTGCCGATCCGGTGGAACTGCCGCCGGGGCGCTACGAGGTCGTGCTGGAGCCGACGGCGGTCGCCGATGTGCTGCAGATGCTGGGGGTGTACGGGTTCAACGCGAAGATGGTGCTCGACCGGCAGTCGTTCCTGGAGCTGGGCAAGGCGCAGTTCGACCCTTCGGTGACGGTGGTCGAGGACGCCACAGCGCCCGACTCGACGGCACTGCCGTTCGACATCGAGGGCACGCCACGACGGCGGGTCGTGCTGGTCGACGGCGGGACGTCGAGCGCGGTGGTCCACGATCGGCGGACCGCGGCGCGCGCCGGCGGTGTGGCGGAGTCGACGGGGCATGCCATCCCGGGCGGGGCGAGCTTCGGCGCGGTGCCGTCGAGCATGCGGCTGCTGCCGACCGACGGACCTGCGCCGACAGAGGTCGACGGGCCGGCCGCCGACTCGAGCGTCTCCACGCTCGTCGCCGAGGTCGAGCGCGGGCTGCTGGTGACCGACAACCACTACACGCGGGTGCTCGACCCACGGACGCTGGTGGTGACCGGGCTGACCCGCAACGGCGTCTGGCTCATCGAAAACGGCGTGATCACCACCCCGGTGCGGAACTTCCGGTTCACCCAGTCCTACCCGCAGGCGCTCGCTCCGGGTGCGGTGCTGGGCATCGGCACGCGCGCCATTGAGCTGCCGGGACCGTGGAGCGAGGCCGGATTCATCGCGCCCGCGCTGCGGCTCGCGTCATGGAACTACACCGGAGGCGCCTCGGGCTGACCAGCGGGAGAGCCGCCGGGCAACGACCGGGGACGGAGGCGCACTGACCGGCACGGGGTGCGCCTCCGCGGTGTCCTGCGCCGAAGGCCCCGGGTGCTCGGCGAGCTGGGTGAGCGCGCTACCGGAAGCAGCGGCCCTGCTGGGCCCGACGCCTTGCCGGGGTCGAGGGGGCGGCTGAGGGTCGATCCCCGGCTGAGGTCGAGGGACGGCCGGAGCCGAGGGACGGCGGCGGTCGAGCGACCGGAGGCACCCAAAACCGGGCCCTGACCAGCACCAGGCACACCGCCGACCCGCTAACGACACCCCGGCCGGCAAAGCCCCGAAGCGGCTCCGCGGCCGGTGCAGAGACATGAACCAGCCACCCGTGCCCGAATCCGCCGCCCGACGGTCCCGGCAGCGGGCGCTGAACCCGCCCTGGTAGCGGGCGCGGCGTCATCGCACGAGGGTCGGTCCGGCAGCGTGTCCCCTGGGGCTGGAGTGAAGTTCTCCACAACGGACGACGGAATATCCGGAAGGTCTTTCGTCATCGAGCCGACACACGCCAGACTCCCAACGCACGACGCTGCGGTGATCGGGCGTAACGTGTGCACCGACTACAGATCGGTACATCGGAGAAATCTTCCACAAGACCCTAGCCCGTCCAGGGAGCACTCACCATGACGACCACGCCTACCCGGCCTCGGTCAGCCTTTGGCGCCGGGCCGCGCGCCGCGATCAGCGCAAAAACGTTGCGGACGGACGGGTGGCGGGTCTCCCCGCTGTCCATCGCGGCGATTCTGCTGTTCTTCATCGTCTATTCGACGATTCGCATCTTCATGGCGAAGTGGTACTTCGTCGAGCCTTACGGCTACTTGACCCCGCTCTATTCGCCGTGTCTCAGCGACTCGTGCGTGCCGGGATCGTCGCACTTCGGCACGCCGTTCGGGGAGTTCCCGGCCTGGCTCCCGCTCGGCCTGGCCGCGTTCCCGATCGTCGCCGGATTCCGCGTGACCTGCTACTACTACCGCAAGAGCGGCTACCGCTCGCTGTGGATGTCGCCACAGGCGTGTGCCGTGCAGGAGCCGCACAAGAAGTACAGCGGCGAGACCCGCTTCCCGCTGGTCTTCATGAACTCGCACCGCTACTTCTTCTACCTGGCCGCGGTCATCCTGTTGGTCAACATCTGGGACGCCCTGCACGCGTTCAAGGGCGCCGACGGCGGGTTCGGCATCGGCCTGGGCTCGCTGATCATCCTGGTCAATGTGACCGCGCTCGCCGGCTACACGGCATCCTGCCACGCGTGCCGCCACGTCATGGGCGGGCGCCTCAAGCACTTCTCGAAGCATCCGGTGCGGTACCAGCTGTGGACCCTGATCTCGAAGCTGAACACCCGCCACGGCACGTTCGCGATGACCTCGCTGTTCACGGTCCTGCTGACCGACGCGTACATCATGGCCGTGTCAGCCGGCTTGTTCAACGACCTCCGCATTTTCAACTAGGAAGCCCCCGATGACGAACATCGAGCGACACACCTACGACGTCGTGGTGATCGGCGCCGGCGGCGCCGGCCTGCGGGCCGCGATCGAGGCCAGGCTCGCGGGCAAGAAGACCGCCATCATCTCCAAGTCGTTGTTCGGCAAGGCGCACACCGTCATGGCCGAGGGCGGCGCCGCCGCGGCGATGGGCAACGTCAACGCCAACGACAACTGGCAGGTCCACTTCCGCGACACCATGCGCGGCGGGAAGTTCCTCAACAACTTCCGCATGGCCGAGCTGCACGCCAAGGAGGCCCCGGACCGCATCTGGGAGCTGGAGACCTACGGCGCGCTGTTCGACCGCACCAAGGACGGCAAGATCAGCCAGCGCAACTTCGGCGGCCACGAGTACCCGCGCCTCGCGCACGTCGGTGACCGCACCGGCCTGGAGCTGATCCGCACGCTGCAGCAGAAGATCGTCTCGCTGCAGCAGGAGGACTTCGCCGAGCACGGCGACTACGAGGCCCGGATCCGGGTCTTCCAGGAGTGCACGATCACCGAGCTGTTCGTCGAGAACGGCGCGATCTCGGGTGCCTTCGGCTATTACCGCGAGACCGGCGAGTTCGTGCTCTTCGAGACGTCGGCGATCGTCCTGGCGACCGGTGGCGTCGGCAAGTCGTACAAGGTGACCTCGAACTCCTGGGAGTACACCGGCGACGGCCACGCGCTGGCCCTGCGCTCCGGCGCGACGCTCATCAACATGGAGTTCCTCCAGTTCCACCCGACCGGCATGGTCTGGCCGCCGTCCGTCAAGGGCATCCTGGTGACGGAGTCGGTGCGTGGTGACGGTGGCGTGCTGCGCAACACCGACGGCAAGCGGTTCATGTTCGACTACGTCCCCGACGTCTTCCGCAAGCAGTACGCGGAGACCGAGGAGGAGGCGGACCGCTGGTACTCCGACCCGGACAACAACCGGCGCCCGCCGGAGCTGCTGCCCCGTGACGAGGTCGCCCGCGCGATCAACAGCGAGGTCAAGGCCGGCCGGGGCACCCAGGCGGGCGGCGTGCTGCTGGACATCGCGAGCCGCCTGCCGGCCGAGCAGGTCCGCAAGCGGCTGCCCTCGATGTACCACCAGTTCAAGGAGCTGGCGGATGTCGACATCACGAAGCAGCCGATGGAGGTCGGGCCGACCTGCCACTACGTGATGGGTGGCGTTGAGGTCGAGGCCGACTCGACGGCGGCAGCGGTGCAGGGCCTGTTCGCGGCCGGTGAGGTGTCCGGCGGCATGCACGGCTCCAACCGGCTCGGCGGCAACTCGCTGTCCGACCTGCTGGTCTTCGGCAAGCGCGCGGGCGAGTTCGCGGCGAACTACGCGACCGAGGCGGGCCGGCGCAAGCCGAGCGCGGCGGCGGTCGAGGGCGCGGTCGAGACTGCGCTGGCGCCACTCACGCGCGGGGAGGGCGGCGAGAACCCGTACACCCTCCACCACGAGCTGCAGGAGATCATGGGCGCGCTCGTCGGCATCATCCGCCGCGAAGGCGAGCTGCAGGAGTCGATCGGCCGGCTCGCGGAGCTGAAGGAGCGGGTCAAGAAGGTCGGTGTCAGCGGCGGCCGCAAGTACAACCCGGGCTGGCACCTCGCACTCGACCTGCGCAACATGCTCATCGTCTCCGAGTGCACCGCGAAGGCCGCGCTGGAGCGCGCCGAGTCGCGGGGCGGGCACACCCGTGAGGACTTCCCGAAGATGGACCCGAACTGGCGTCGGGTCAACCTGGTCTGCTCGCTCGACGGCGAGGACGTCCGGCTGGAGCGCAAGCCGCTGCCGGTGATGCGCCCCGAGCTCCAGGGTCTGTTCGACCGGAGCGAACTGGCCAAGTACATGACCGACGAGGAGCTGTAATGGGCACCAAGCGCCATTTCCGTGTCTGGCGCGGCGACGACACGGGGGGATCGCTGCAGGACTTCCAGGTGGAGGTCAACGAGGGCGAGGTCGTGCTCGACGTCATCCACCGGCTGCAGGCCACCCAGACGCCTGACCTGGCCGTGCGCTGGAACTGCAAGGCCGGCAAGTGCGGCTCGTGCTCGATGGAGATCAACGGCAAGCCGCGGCTGGGCTGCATGACGCGGATGTCGACGTTCGCCGACAACGAGACCGTCACGGTGACCCCGCTGCGCACCTTCCCGGTGATCCGTGACCTGGTCACGAACGTGAACTTCAACTACCAGAAGGCGCGCGAGCTGCCCGCCTTCGCGCCCCCGAAGGACCTGGAGCCCGGCGAGTACCGGATGCAGCAGGTCGACGTGGAGCGCTCGCAGGAGTTCCGCAAGTGCATCGAGTGCTTCCTGTGCCAGAACGTGTGCCACGTGATCCGCGACCACGAGGAGAACAAGCCGGCCTTCTCCGGCCCGCGGTTCTTCATCCGGGCCTCGGAGCTCGACATGCACCCGCTCGACACGCGCACCGATCGCAAGGAGCTGGCGCAGGCGGAGCAGGGCCTCGGCTACTGCAACATCACCAAATGCTGCACCGAGGTGTGCCCGGAGCACATCAAAATCACTGACAATGCGATCATCCCCATGAAGGAACGTGTTGTCGATCGGAGGTACGACCCCGTGACCTGGCTTGGGCGCAAGATCTTCCGCCGTGACCAGCTCGACGACCCCACCGCCGGGCGCGCCGCGGCGACCGGGACCAGCGTGGCGACCCGGTCCGGGGATCCGGCGACCGCGGACACGAGCGCGGGCTGGCACCAGGAGGGCCCGCTGCCGCAGGCCGCTCCCGTCGGCCCCGACGGCAAGCTCACGGTCGCCGAGCTCTACCTCGACCGCGCCGCGGCCGCCTCGCCGTTCGGCGACGACCAGGAGTTCCCGCTGCCGCCGGAGAAGCTGCGCTACCAGCACCCGTCGGCTCCCGACGGGGACGCACACGGGCACCGCTGACCGACACTGTGGCGATCGGGCCTCTGCCGTTACGGCAGGGGCCCTCGCTGCATCGCGGCGGCGTAGCGGTCCGTGACCTTCGACTGGACAAGTTTCGCAACGGGGTTGCCGAGCTTCACCCACCACTTCGCCGGTCGGCTGAACGCCCGGATGTCGAACCACACGTCGCCGGCCCCGTCGGTCGAGAGCAGGAACGACTCCTCGCCGGTCTCCACGTGCCCCGGCAGCGTGCCGAACCCGAACCCGTAACGGTCCGGCTCGTCGACCACCCACACGATCAGGCACGGCACCCACAGGCGCAGCGGTCCGATCCCGATGCCGGTGGCGAACTCCACCCCGGGCCCGGCGGTCTCGGCGTCGGTGCGCACGCGCAGCCCGGCGCCGCGCTGCGGTTGCCAGTGCGCCAGGCCTGCTTTCGCGGCCGCGAAGACATCCGGCCCCGACCCGAGCCGCACCCGGCGCGTCACGTGCAGATAGCCGGGCGGCATCGGCCCTTCGCGGGTCGCGCCGACCTCGGGATAGGTCACGGTCACGCGGACGACGGTAGCAACGGCCCCAGCGCCGCCACGATGGGCGCGTCGGCGGGCAGCCACGGCACACTGTCCAACTCGTCGTGAGAGAGCCACCGCAGGTCACTGTGCTCCAGTGGTACCGGCTGAGCCCTGTTGACGAGCGTCGCGAGGTACACCCGCAGGATCGCGCTGCCGTTCAGCATCGAGATGTCGGCACCGACACGCTGGCCGACCTCGATCTCGACCCCGAGCTCCTCCTGGCACTCACGGACCAGGGCCTGCTCCTCGGTTTCGCCGGGGTCCACCTTGCCGCCCGGGAACTCCCATTTTCCGGCCATTTCGGGCGGCTGGGCGCGCTCGCAGGCCAGCACGCGGCCGTCGGAGATGATCGCGGCGCCGACGATGATCCTTGGCATCAACCGTTCGGTCTGCACGGGCATCCAGGGTGCCAGATCGAAATGAAGTTCCGGTGGCGGGCTCTGCCCTGTTGTTCACCAGACGAGGGAAATGTGACCGTGGACAGATCCACCGGTTGCTCGGCACACTTGCAGACACCGTTGATGACGGGCAGGCTTCGAAACGGCCACAAGCCGGCAACGATGCCGATGGAGGGTAGGTCGACATGCGGGCCCGGTGGAGCGACGATCACCGCGACTATCTCAGCGACGCACTGGCGTTGCTGCAAGGCTGGACACACGACGGCGGCGAGATCCGCCGGACACTCCATCTCGACGACTCCCAACACGCGGCACTGACGGAGCGAATGAAGGTGGTCGCGGACGCCCTGCAGGTGCGTCCCGATGTGCGCCGCCTGGACGGCCGCACCCAGATCCGCCTCCGCATTCCGGGCACCACGGATTTGTCCCCGGGCGAGGTGACGCTGGCCGCCCGCATCGAGGACATGTACAAGACCATCATTGCCGGTGCGGCCTGATCCGGGCTAGGCCCGTTCTGAGTGTTCCGCAAGCGGCGGCGCAACTTTAGGTAACGATTCGGCCACCCATAGAGCGGCGTGCGGCCCCCGGATACGGCAAGTAACGACAAATACGGCAAACCCCAGGGCCTAGCGCGCACCGCGTCCCATCCGAGTGGCGGCTCGCGCCACTCGGATGGGACGCGGCATCCCAGAGCGGGGCCCGGGGTCATCTCAGACGTTGAAGCGGAACTCGACCACGTCGCCGTCCTGCATGACGTAGTCCTTGCCCTCGATGCGGACCTTGCCGGCGGCCTTCGCGGCGGCCTGCGAACCGGCCGCCATGAGATCGTCGAAGCTGACCACCTCGGCCTTGATGAAGCCGCGCTGGAAGTCGGAGTGGATCACACCCGCCGCCTCGGGGGCCGTCGCACCGATCGGGACCGTCCAGGCTCGGGTCTCCTTCGGGCCGGCCGTCAGGTACGTCTGCAGGCCCAGCGTGCGGAACCCGACCCGGATCAGCTGGTGCAGGCCCGGCTCCGGCTGGCCGATCGACGCCAGCAGCTCCAGCGCCTCCTCCTCGTCGAGGTCGGTGAGCTCCGACTCGATCTTGGCGTCGAGGAAGATGGCCTCGGCCGGGGCGACGAGCGAGCGCAGCTCGTCGAGGAACGCCTCGTCGGCCAGGCCGGCCTCGTCGACGTTGAACACGTAGAGGAACGGCTTGGCGGTCAACAGGTGCAGCTCGCCCAGCTCCGACGTGTCAAACCGGCCGCCGTAGAGGGTCGTGCCCTCGTTGAGCAGCTCGGCGGCGGCCTTCGCCGCGGCGGCCACCGGGGCCCGGTCCTTGCGGACCTTGGCCTCCTTCTCCAGCCGGGGCAGCGCCTTCTCGATGGTCTGGAGGTCGGCGAGGATCAGCTCGGTGTTGATCGTCTCGATGTCGTCGGACGGCGAGACCTTGCCGTCGACGTGGACCACGTTGGGGTCGGAAAAGGCCCGAACCACCTGGCAGATCGCCGACGCGTCCCGGATGTTGGCGAGGAAGGCGTTGCCGCGGCCCTGGCCCTTCGAGGCGCCTCGCACGAGACCGGCGATGTCGACGAACGACACAGGCGCCGGGACGATCTTCTGCGAGTCGTGCAGCTCGGCGAGCCGCGCCAGGCGGGCGTCCGGCAGGCCGACCACGCCGACGTTGGGCTCGATGGTCGCGAACGGGTAGTTCGCGGCGAGCGCGTCACCCTTCGTCAGGGCGTTGAACAGGGTGCTCTTGCCCACGTTGGGCAGGCCGACGATGCCGATGGTGAGTGCCACGACATGTCAGCTTACGCAATGCTCGAACGGCGCTCCCGTGAGCTGCTCCGACACCTCCCACAGGCACCGGGTCCGGTGGCCGCGTGGAGGACAGTATGGTGGCTCGACGTGGAAGCGGACGCGGTTCGACAGGCGGCGTCGCCGGGCACCGTCGGCAGCATCTCCCGGCAGCTCACCGAGCTCGGGTTGCCGCGGGGCGCGACGGTGATCGTCCACTCCTCGCTGTCGCGGCTCGGCTGGGTCGCCGGCGGCGCGCAGGCCGTGGTGCTCGCGCTGCTCGACGCGCTCGGGCCGGACGGCACGCTCGTCATGCCGACCCACTCGCGCCAGCTCACCGAGCCCGCCGACTGGGGCAACCCGCCCGTGCCCGAGTCGTGGTGGGACGTCATCCGGCGGGAGACGCCGCCGTTCGACCCGCAGGTCACGCCGACGTACTTCATGGGTGCCGTCGTCGAGTGCTTCCGGCGCTTCCCGGGCGTGCTGCGCAGCAACCACCCGACGGTCTCGTTCGCCGCGCTCGGGCCGCTGGCGGAGCGGATCACCGCCGGGCACACGCTCGACGACGGGCTCGGCGAGGGCTCACCGCTCGCCCGGCTGTACGAGCTGGACGCCTGGGTGCTCCTGCTCGGCGTCGGCCACGACAACAACACCTCGCTGCACCTGGCCGAGTACCGGGCGAAGGCGCCGAAGCGGTACCTGCGCCAGGGTTCGCCCGTGACCGTCGACGGTGAGCGCCGCTGGGTCGAATACCGCGAGCTCGCCGACGACACGTCACTGTTCAAGCTGATCGCGGCGGACTTCGCGACCGTCACCGGCAAGGAACTGGTGGGCCCGGCCGGCGCCGGCACCGCCCGGCTCATGCGCCAGCGTGACCTGGTCGACTTCGGCGCGCGCTGGCTGTCGTCACGAGTGCGCTGACAGGTCCGCTGTGCGGCGGCGTGACGGCCACACCGGCCCACGCGAGCCCCGGCGTCCCAACAGCCGGTATGGCTGCTGTTCGGCCGGTTCCAGGAGCTCCGTGTCGTCGAGCGCACAGCGCACTCTACGAACACGGGGTCGGCGGGCCACTGCCCGCCGACCCCCGTGATGACGCCTCCCGTCAGGCCTGAGCCAGCGGGTTGGTGCTCGGGTCCTCGAACGTGACGGTCTCGAACGTGCCGTCGCCGTCCTTGTCGGTGACCGTGACGTCCTTGTCGCCGTCGCCGTCGGTGTCCCGCACCACCGAGTCGGCGACCCCGTCGAAGTCGTCGTCGCGCACGTCGGTGTCCGCCTTGCCGTCACCGTCGGTGTCGGCGACGACGCGGTCGATCAGCCCGTCGCCGTTACGGTCCAGGGCCGCGACGTCCGGGGCGCCGTCGCCGTCGGTGTCGACGAACACGGCGTCGAACTCGCCGTCGCTGTTGAGGTCGACGACCGTGGTCTCCAGGCTGCCGTCACCGTCGGTGTCGATCGCGACCGCCTCGGCGACGCCGTCGCCGTCCTGGTCGTACACGACCGACTCCGCGACACCGTCGTGGTTCTCGTCGACCGCGTAGATGACCGAGCCGTCCTCACCCTCGGATACGGTGACCTCGGGGTCGCCGTATCCCGCGCCGGCCTGCTCCGCCTCGGCGGCGCCGGCGGTGTCGTACTCACTCATGGTGCTGTCTCCAAATCAGGGGGTTTCGGCTCGCTGGTGAGACCAACCTAGACAACGGATCACCCCGGGAACTCCCGCAAACGTGCCAGCAGAGCGTCCGCTAACGGACACCTGCCCGGAGCCGGCCGGCCGGTATCCGACCGATACCTGAGTGACGCCGACACTCGCGTCCGAAAACCGCCAGCCGGGACCGTCCGGGCGGGGCAGGATTGAGCGCATGGAGCTCGACTTCGACACCTGCCGCAATGCGGCGACCAGCCGTGACGCCCGGTTCGACGGGGTCTTCGTCACGGCCGTCAGGTCGACCGGCATCTATTGCCGCCCGTCCTGCCCTGCCATCACGCCGAAAGCGGAGAACGTCCGGTTCCTGCCCACTGCGGCGGCCGCACAGCGGGAAGGCTTCCGGGCCTGCCTGCGCTGCCGGCCCGACGCGGCGCCCGGGTCCCCCGAATGGGACATCCGTGGCGACGTCGTCGGCCGGGCCATGCGGCTGATCGCCGACGGCGTGGTCGACCGCGACGGGGTGCCGGGGCTTGCCGGGCGGCTCGGATACACCGAGCGGCACCTGCACCGGATGCTCACCGCCGAGGTCGGCGCCGGGCCGCTGTCGCTCGCTCGGGCCCAGCGGGCGCAGACCGCTCGGGTGCTCATCGAGACCACCCGGCTCGGGCTCGCCGAGATCGCGTTCGCCGCCGGTTTCGGCAGCGTCCGGCAGTTCAACGACACGATCCGGGAGATCTACGGCCGCACGCCGTCGGAGCTGCGGGCCCGCCGCAGCCTGCCCGAGCACGACGAGGGTGTGGTCTCCGTGCGGCTGCCGTTCCGCGCGCCGCTGCACGCCGAGGCACTGCTGTCGTTCCTCGAGGTGCGCGCGGTCGACGGCATCGACAAGGTCGACGCCGACGGCTACCACCGCGTGCTGCGCCTGCCGCACGGCACCGGGCGGGTGACGCTGCTGCCGAAGGAGGGGCACGTCGCCGCCACGCTCTACCTCGCCGACCTGCGTGATCTCGCACCGGCCGTGGCCCGCTGCCGGCGGCTGTTCGACCTCGACGCCGACCCGGCCGCCGTCGACGCGGTGCTCGCCGCCGATCCGGCGCTCGCCCCGCTCGTTCTCAAGGAAGAGGGGGTACGGGTACCGCGCGCGACCGACGGCTTCGAGATCGCCGTCCGCGCGGTCGTCGGCCAGCAGATCTCCGTGGCCGCGGCCCGGACCGTCCTGCGGAAGCTGGTCGGCGAGGCGTTCCCGACGGCGGAGGAACTGCTGGCGTTGCCGGACGAGGCGTTCGCCATGCCCGACGCGCGCCGGCGGACGCTGCGCGCCCTCGCCACCGCGGTCGCGGCCGGCGAGCTGGACCTCGACGGTGGCGGCCGGGACGAGACAGTCGAGCGGCTCAAGGCGCTGCCGGGCATCGGGGACTGGACCGCGCAGTACACCGCGATGCGCGCCCTCGGCGACCCCGACGCCTTCCTCCCGACCGACCTGGGTGTGCTGCGCGGCGCCCGCGCCGCCGGGCTGCCCGACGACCCACGAGCCCTGTCCGCACACGCCGAGCGCTGGCGCCCCTGGCGCTCGTACGCCGTGATCCGACTCTGGAGACTGCAATGACCATGTACTACGCCACGACCGACACTCCGGCCGGCCCGTTCACCACCGTCGTCGACACCGACGGCACCGTCCTCGCCAGCGGCTGGACGACCGACGTCGGTGAGCTGACCCGGCTGGCGAAGGTGACCGGAACCGCCGAGCGGCGCGCCGACGTCGGACCGGCGACCAAGGCCGTACTGTCCTATCTGGACGGTGACCTGACCGCCGTCGACGCGGTGCCAGTCCGGCAGCACAGCGGCGGGGAGTTCCTCAACCACGCGTGGGAGGTGCTGCGGGAGGTACCGGCCGGCGAGCCGGTGACCTACAGCGAGTTCGCCGTCCGGGCCGGGCGTCCGGCGGCGGTCCGCGCGGCCGCCCAGGCGTGCGCCCGCAACGCCGCCGCGCTGTTCGTGCCCTGCCACCGGGTGCTGCGTCTGGACGGCACGCTCGGCGGGTTCCGCTGGGGCCTGCCGGTGAAGCGCTGGCTGCTGGACTTCGAGGCTGCCGCATAGCCGGAATATGGGTTGGCGTCGATGTAGCTGCCAAGTAACTTGGAGTGATGTCGCCGGTCGCCGTGTCCACAGAGACAGGGCGACCGGCGAAGGCCAGGGCACTGTGGCGCATGCGGGTCTACCTTCGGCCCTACTACGCGTTGACCGCCTGGTCGATGGTTGCCGCCATCGCCTCCACGGCTGCCAGCCTCGCCATCCCGATCCTCATCCAGCGGGTGGTCGACGGGCCGGTGCGGCGGGGCGACACCCGTGGACTGTTCCTGCTGGGCACCCTGGCGGTCGCGCTCGGGCTGTTCGAGGGGCTGCTGAGCTTCATCCGGCGGTGGGCACAGTCGGCGTCGTCGGTCGGCATGGAGGCGAAGCTCCGCCAGGACCTCTACGCGCACCTGCAGCGCCTGCCGATCGAGTTCCACGACCGGTGGCAGTCCGGGCAACTGCTCTCGCGGGCAACCGCCGACCTGTCCACGATCCGGCGGTTCCTGTCGTTCGGACTGTTCTTCTTCGTGCTCAACCTCGGCACGTACGTCGCCGTCTCGATCCTGCTGATCCACCTCTACTGGCCGCTCGGCGTGTTCGTCACGCTCAGCGCGGTCCCGCTGTTCCTCATCAGCCGGCGATTCACCAGCCGATACTTCGCCGCCTCCCGCGAGCTGCAGGACGAGCTCGGCGACCTGACCACCCGGATCGAGGAGTCGGCGCAGGGCATCCGGGTGATCCGCTCGTTCGGCCGGCACGAGCACATGAGCGAGCGGTTCGCCGAGGGCGCCCGCCGGGTCCACGACCTCGGCGTCGGCAAGTCCCGGATGATCGCCCGGACGCTGTCGCAGTTCGACCTCGTTCCCAACGTGACGCTCGCGGTCGTGCTGGTGGTCGGTGCGGTGCAGGTCGCGCGCGGGGAGCTGTCGATCGGCGCGCTGGTCGCGTTCGTCGCGCTCCAGGTCATGCTGGTGTGGCCGATCGACCTGCTCGGCTGGATCATCGCCAACGCGCAGGAGGCGATGAGCGCCTCGGTCCGGATCTACGAGGTCCTCGACACGCAACCGTCCATCGTGGACCGTCCCGGCGCCCCCGTGCTGACCACGGTGAAGGGCCGGCTGCGCTTCGAGGGCGTCGAGTTCGGCTACGAGCCCGGGCGGCCCGTCCTGCGCGGTGTCGACCTCGACGTCGCGCCCGGCGAGACCGTCGCCGTCGTCGGGCTCACCGGCAGCGGCAAGACGACGCTGGTCTCGCTGGTCCCACGGCTCTACGACGTCGACGCCGGGCGGATCACCATCGACGGCCACGACATCCGCGACCTGACGCTCGACTCGCTGCGCCGGATCGTCGGCACCGCGTTCGAGGACCCGACGCTGTTCTCGATGAGCGTCCGGGAGAACCTGACACTCGGCCGCGCCGACGCCACCGACGAGGAGATCGCCGAGGCGCTGGAGATCGCACAGGCCCGGTTCGCGTACGACCTGCCATGGGGCCTCGACACCCGCGTCGGCGAGCAGGGGCTGTCGCTCTCCGGCGGCCAGCGGCAGCGCCTGGCGCTCGCCCGCGCCGTCGTCGGCCGGCCCAGGGTGCTGGTCCTCGACGACCCGCTGTCCGCGCTCGACGTGCACACCGAGGCCCTGGTCGAGTCGGCCCTGTCGACCGTGCTCGCCGGGACGACCGCGCTGCTCGTCGTGCACCGGCCGTCGACCGTCGCCCTCGCCGACCGGGTGGCGCTCCTGCAGGACGGGCGGCTCGTCGCCGTGGGCACGCACTCCGAGCTGATGGCGTCCCACGCCGGGTACCGGGACGTGCTGCGTGGCCATTGACGTGCAGCGGTGGCGCGGCACCGCGACCGACGAGCCCGACCCGACCGTGCGCGTCGCCAGCCGGCGGCTGCTCGGGTCGCTGCTCAGGCCGTACCGCGGCCGGATCCTTGTTCTTGTTCTTCTGCTGCTCGCCCAGAACTTCGCGGGGATGGCGGGGCCGTATCTGGTGAAGCTGGGCATCGACCGCGGCATCCCGCCGCTCACCGGCGGCCGGAGCGATCCGACGGTGCTCATCGAGGTCGCGGTGCTGTTCGGTGTCGCCACGGCGGCGGAGTTCCTGACCCGGCGCTGGTTCCTGGCGATGTCCGGACGGGTCGGCAACGCCGTGCTGCTCGACCTGCGCACCCGCGTGTACAACCACGTGCAGCGGCTGTCGATCGGCTTCCACGAACGGTTCACCTCGGGCCGGGTCATCGCGCGGCTCACCAGCGACATCGACAACATCGCGGAGTTGACCGACGGCGCGCTCGACGACCTGGTGCTGGCCGGGCTCTCGGTGCTCTCGGTCGCCGGGATCCTGCTGTGGCTCGACCCGCCGCTGGCGCTGGTGACGCTCGCGTCGTTCCCGTTCCTGGTGTGGCTGTCGCGCTGGTTCCAGCGGGCGAGCGCCCGTGCGTACCGCCGCACGCGGGAGACGATCGCGCTGGTCATCATCCACTTCGTGGAGTCGCTCGGCGGGGTCCGCGCCGTCCAGGCGTTTCGCCGGGAACGGCGCAACGACGAGATCTTCGCCGCGGTGAACGACGACTACCGGCAGGCCAGCCTGACGGCGCAGCGGCTCGTCGCGACCTATTCGCCCGCCATCAAGGTGATCGGCAACGTATCGATCGGCATCGTGCTCACATACGGCGGCTGGCGGGTCCTGCACGGCCACGCCGAGGTGGGGGTGCTCGCCGCGTTCCTGCTCTATCTGCGCCGGTTCTACGAGCCGATGCAGGAGCTGTCACAGTTCTACAACACGTTGCAGTCCGCGACCGCGGCGTTGGAAAAGCTGGCAGCGGTACTCGACGAGCCGCCCGCGGTCCCCGAGCCCACCCGGCCGGTGCCGTTGCCGGAGGCGCGCGGCGCGCTGACCTTCGACCGGGTGTCGTTCGCCTACCGCCCCTCGTCCGTAGTGCTGCCGGGCCTGGACCTGCACGTGCCGGCCGGGCAGACGGTCGCCCTGGTCGGCGCGACCGGCGCCGGGAAGTCCACGATCGCCAAGCTCGTGGCGCGGTTCTACGACCCCACGTCCGGCGCGGTCCTGCTCGACGGCGTCGACCTGCGGTCGCTGGCCGAGGACGACCTGCGCCGGGCCGTGGTGATGGTGACGCAGGAGAACTACCTGTTCTCCGGCACCGTGGCGGCGAACATCGGCTTCGGCCGTCCGGGCGCGTCGCGGACCGAGATCGAGGCCGCGGCCATGGCGATCGGCGCGGACGCCTTCATCCGCGCGCTGCCCGACGGCTACGACACCGACGTGCGGAAACGCGGCGGCCGCCTGTCGGCCGGGCAGCGGCAACTCGTCGCGTTCGCCCGGGCGTTCCTGGCCGACCCGGCGGTGCTGATCCTCGACGAGGCGACCTCGTCGCTGGACATCCCGTCGGAGCGGCTGGTGCAGGAGGCCCTGCGCACGATCCTGGCGTCACGCACGGCACTGGTGATCGCGCACCGGCTGTCCACGGTGGAGATCGCCGACCGGGTGCTCGTCCTCGCCGACGGCCGGATCGTGGAGGACGGGCCGCCGTCGTCACTCATCCGGGGTGGCGGGCATTACGCCGAACTGCACACACAATGGCGTGATTCACTCCTTTGATTGTCAGGTAATTGACACTTTTGAGTTCATCCACGGATGAATGGCGGGGTTCACGCGGTCGATCTATCGTGGACTGGCTGGTTCGTGGGAAGATTCTCGTCACGCTACGGATCTGGGCTTGTCGCCCGCAGTGATGGCAACATCGCGTAGAAGAGGACCGATGACTGGCGGACGATGGAGTAGCCAGACCCGATTCACCGTCGTGTTCGTGGGGATCACCCTGGTCGGCCTGGGTGTGCTCACGACCGTGCAGTTCCGCAGCACCGCTGGTGCCGCCGCCCTGGTCGCGGCCGGTGTCCTGGTCGGACTCGCGGGACTGTCCGGCGGTGCCATCGTGGTGCGCTCCGGCGACCGCGAGGAGCGACTCGCGTCCGCGGGCAAGGCCCAGCAAGAGGGCGACGCCGAGGGCGCATACGACCGGTTCGTCCAGCTGATCCGCGGCCACGCGCCGCAGGCCATCGCCTATCACGAGGGCGCCAACGCCGCGCTCTACGAGGCGGCCGGGCGCGAGGGGCAGAAGCTCCAGCCGGTGTTCGGCTACTTCCTCGGCCCGATCGCGATGTCCGAGCTGCACATCATCGTCGACATCCGGGCCGGCACCGGCTTCTCCATCGCGCGCATGCAGGCCACCTACCAGGCGCTGCTGGTCGGGCCCACCGCACCGTTCCAGGCCGCCCTGGTCATCGTCAACGCGGCACCCGACGAGTCGATCCTGTCCTCGGTGCGGCAGCTCGGCACGCTGCTCGACCGGCCGGTCGCGGCCGTCGCCTGGCGGCTCGGCGACCCCTCCGACCGCATCTCCGACGCGATCGTCTCGCTCAAGCGGGAGCTGCGCCGGCGGGCGCTCGAGTCGCCGATCGAGGTGCCCGACGTCGTCTCCTTCGTCGAGGAGCCCGACGAGCTGTTCGAGCCGTTCGAGCCGTTCGAGCCCCAGCCGGTGCGCATCCCGACCCGGCCCGTCCAGCACCCGTCGCCGATCCCCACACAGCAGCCGGGCCACCTCGACGACTACGGTGTGCCCACGTATGCGACCAGCTCCACCGTCTACGGTCAGCCGGTCGACGAGCCGGAGCCGGAGCCCGACCCGATCGACTGGCCGGCGCCCGAGCCGCGGCACCGCCCCTCCCCCGCGCCCCGCGTCTACGACGACTCCGCGACCTGGCAACACGCCACGGAACTGCACTGGCGCGGCCAGCTGCAGGAGGCCGAGGAGGCGTACCGCGAGATCGTCGACGCCCGCGCACACGCCCTCGGCTGGGACCACCCCGACACGCTGACCGCCCGCGACCAGCACGCCACCGTGCTGCGCGACCTCGACCGGCTGGCCGAGGCGCTCGTCGAGTGCGACGAGGTGCTGACCGCCCGCATGCGCATCCTCGGCGAGGACCACCCCGACACGCTGACCAGCCGCAGTCACCTGGCGACGATCTACCACCAGCTCGGCGACCTGACCCGGTCCGAGGCCGAGCACCAGCGCGTCCTCGAGTCGCGCACCCGCGTCCTGGGCGCCAACCACCAGGAGACGCTGATCAGCCGGAGCAACCTCGCCAAGGTCTACCAGGACATGGGCGAGCTGGACCGGGCCATCGACGAGCACGGCACGGTCATGCGGGCCCGCGCGCGGCTCCTGGGCCCCGAGCACCGGGACACGCTGATGAGCCGCAGCCTGCTGGCCTCGGCCCTGCACCACGCCGGCCGGCTCGGCGAGGCCGAGGGCGAGCACCGGGCCGTCCTCGGCAGCCGGCTGCGGCTGCTCGGGCCGGTCCACCTCGACACCGCCGTGTCCCGGCACCGGCTCGCCAGCGTGCTCCACGACCTGGGCCGGCTGGACGAGGCGGTCACCGAGTATCGCGCGGCGCAGTCGGTCTATGCCCAGCTGCTCGGCGCCAACAGCCCCTTCGCCCGGGCGGCTGCCTCCGACCTGTCCCTCGCCGAGCGTGCCCTACGGGGGACGCAGGGCACGCACCGCTACTGATCCCGGCTAGAAGTCCCCGCCGAAGTCGCCGAAGTCTCCTGCGTCGCCGAAGCCCGCGTCGCCGTAGTCGCCACCGTCGCCGCCGAAGTCCCCGCCGCCGTCGTTGCCCTGATCGAAGCCCTGGTCATAGCCCTGGTCGAAGCCGGCGTTGAACCCGGCGTCGTAGCCGGTGTCGCCCCACGCCGGGCTGAACAGGGCGTCGAAGACGAGCAGCGAGCCGACACCCCAGGCACCTGCCACCAGTGCGGTCTTCCACCACGGCTCGGAATACCAGCCGGCGGGGACGCCACGGCCGGCGACCCGGCCGCCCGGGTAGTAGTAGGGCGTCGAGTTGCCGGGCGTCGGGCTGGCCCGGAACGTGTGGCCCTGCACGTCGACCTCGCGCTCCCTGGTGATCTGCCCGGCCCGCGAACCGGCCAGCGGCGGCAGGTCCGGGCCCGGGTCGATGCCCATGGCCACGCGGGCGGCCCGGACGTAGGCGAGGCCTTCCAGTGCGGTCTCGCGGGCCAGCTCGTACTGCTTAGCGGAGGTGGCCCGCTCGAGCTGCGAGCCGGCCGCGTTGTAACGCTCCCCGGCGTCGACCAGTGCCTGCTTGACCGCCGGCGCGTCACCGGAGAGATTCATCACCTGCCCGCCGAGGCGCTCATACCAGCGCAGTGCGTCCTCGCGAGCGTCGGCGAGCTGCTGTGCCGCCTGCTTCTTGCGCCCGTTGCCGACCACGACCACCAGCCCGACGGCGATGATGACGATGACGGCGACAACGATCCAGGTACCCATGCTTCGACGGTACCGTTTCTGTCATACCCCTACGGCATGCTGATGGGCGTGGAACTCCTCCTCGTCCTCGTCGGTCTTGTTGTCGGTGCCGCCCTCGGCTGGTTCGCCGCCCGGTCGCGCTCCACGGTCGAGCTGGCCAAGCTGGAGGCCACCCTGCAGGCGACGCGGGACGGCGAGGCGAGACTGGAGAGCTCGCTGCGCGCGCTGACGTTCGAGGCCCGGGCACAGACGCAGGACGCGGTCGCCGACGCCGTCGCGCCGCTGCACGAGACACTCCAGCGCTACGAGCGACGGGTCGCCGAGCTCGAGCGGGACCGGGTCGGTGCCTACGAGTCGTTGCGGGAGCAGGTCCGCGCCATGCACCAGGTCTCCGGCGAGCTGCGCACCGAGACCAGACAGCTGGTCAGCGCGCTGCGCACGCCCCAGGTCCGCGGCCGGTGGGGTGAGCACCAGCTGCGGCGGATCGTCGAGGCCGCGGGCATGCTGGAGCACTGTGACTTCGAGGAGCAGGTGACCGCCACGACCGACGGCGGCACGCAGCGGCCCGACCTCGTGGTGCGGCTGCACGGCGGGCGTCAGGTGGTCGTGGACGCGAAGGCGCCGCTGGAGGGCTACCTGTCGGCGATGGAGGCCCGTGACGAGGCGGCGCGCAACACCGCGCTGACGCAGCACGCCAAGCACCTGCGGGCGCACGTCGACGCGCTGGCCGGCAAGGCCTACTGGGCGGCGTTCGAGCCGGCGCCGGAGTTCGTCGTGCTGTTCGTGCCGGCGGACACCTTCCTCGACGCCGCCCTGCAGCGTGACCCGGCGCTGTTGGAGCACGCGTTCGCCCGCAACGTGGTCCTCGCGACCCCGGCGACGCTGGTGGCCCTGCTGCGTACGATCGCCTACGGCTGGCGGCAGGAGTCGCTGGCGCACAACGCCCTGGCCGTCCACCGCACGGGCCGCGAGCTCTACGCGCGACTGTCCACAATGGGCGACCACCTGGCAAAGGTCGGCACGGCGCTGAGCGGCGCCGTGACCTCCTACAATCGGGCGGTCGGCTCGCTGGAGTCGCGGGTGCTGGTGAGCGCCCGCAAGCTGGCCGAGCTCGGCATCAGCCCCGACGACCTCCCGACCCCGTCCCAGGTCGAGGTCGCCCCGCGCAACCTCCAGTCCCCGGAGCTGGTCGACAGCGAATACGAGGCCCTCCTGCTGGCCGCCCTGCGCGACGACCCTCCCCAGTAGCGCCGCCCTGTTCGCCTCCTCTTCGCATCCACCCCCTGCCTCCGCTCCCCCGTTCGCCGCCGCTGCGGCCATGGCTCCTACTGGCGTGCTGACGCGCCGTCCAGGACCCGGCGCGCCCTGACCACTCGACTCCCGCACCCGCCACCGCCGCAGCCCTCGCCACCACCGCAGCGCCCGCCACCGCCGCAGCGCCGGCCGCCGCGTGCGAGCCGCCGCGTGCGAGCCGCTCGGAACAGCCGGAAGGACGCCACCGGGCCTGGGACCACCAGGATCACGGCGACCTGGTCGCGCCGGCCGCTGGAGCGTGGCCGCCGGGCATCGCCGCAACGTATCGGGCGGGGCCCACACCGCCCAGTCGCGTCTCCCTCACACCGCCGTAGGCCCCATCCAGCCACCTCTCCCCGCACCGCCGTGCCTCCCCCTACATCGCCCACAGGCACGTATCTCCCCTACATCGCCACAGGCAGAGGCCAGCTGCGTCTCCCTTGCACCGCTGCGGGCCTGGTAAGCCGCGTCGCCCCCGCACCGCCACGGGCCTGGCGAGCCGTACCCCCTCCCACCGCCACGGGCCTGGCCAGCCCCGTCTCCCCGCACCACCACGGGCCTGGCGAGCCGTATCTCCCCCGCACCACCGCGAGCCTGGCCAGCCGCTTCTTCCTTTGCACCGCCGTGCCTCTTCTGCACCACTGCGGGCGGCGTCAGCCACACTCTCTTGCACCGCCTGCGGGCACCGAGGGCCCGTGTTCGGTGCCGACGCGATCTCCGGACGCCACTTGCGGAACATCCATTTTTCGGCGCGCGGCCGGGCTCGAGCGCGATGACCTTGGTCGTTTTCCGTGGCCTGGACCACGCAAATCCGCCAAGGTCAACCCACCAGGTCGACCGAGCCGCGCAAGTAGCGTCGGCGGGGGCTGACACGACCCAGCATCCAGCCGCAGATTGTTCTTCAGCTCGCAGGTATCGCAAGCCCACGGGCACCGGATAGCCCTGCAAGCCCAACCCGCCGCTGGGAACGCCCACCACCGCAAACGCCATCGAAAAGCCCACTGCGAAGCTCACCACACCACCATGGACATCGCCTTCGCGCCCGATTTATCGGATATATCAGCGAATCTGCGGCGATCGACCCAGGTCGAATGAGCTGATCGTGGAGTTTTTTGGTTGCCATGGGCACCAAAGAACTCCACGATCAGCTTTGACTTGGTCGGGAAGTAGGCCAAATGTCCGGTTCTGGCTCGCAAGCCGGTGTCGGGGGACGTACACGACTGTGTCGCACACATGATCGCAACTCGGCGCGCCACGCCCTAGCGTCCCCGGCATGTTCGGACTCGGCCGGAAACCCGGCGCCAACGCGATCACCGCACGCGGGGAGATCGCCCACGTCGAATTCGGCCTGCAGAACGTCGACTCGCATGGCAACACGCGCGCGTCGCGGTACACGGTGCACGTGAACGTCTTCCCCGACGACGCCGCGCCGTTCGTCGCGTCGATCAACGTCCAGCTGCGCGGCACTGCTGGGCCGATGATCGGCGAGGAGACCTGGGTGCGGTACCAGCCCGGCAAGCCGGACCGAATCGACTTCGACCGCGACCAGATCAAGCTTCGAGCGTACGACCGTGTCCGGGCCAACCCTGGACTGAAGGTCGTCGTCGACACGCTGTACAGCCACGGTGATCCGCCGATCAGCGTGATCGCCACCGCGCGCTAGCCGCACCGACTCTCATGCCACCAGATCGTCCGGCACGCCCTGCTTGACGATGCCGTCGCCGCCGGGATTAACGCGGGAGGAGCCACAACTCGCCCAACGGGGCCGGACAAGCATGGTCACCCACGCCAGGCCGGCACGGGCACGCCGGGCAGTGCTGCGCGGCATGCCAGTTCGAGGGTGTTGGCGTCATCGAGTCGTACCGAACCGGGCCGAACCGACACGAATCGGCGTCCACGGTCAGCATGTCACCGGCCGAAAGACGGCCGGCCGAAAGGCGTCGAGCGGCGAGCAGGCGGACAAACCGTCCGACAGCGGCAAGGCAGCGTGCCGCCACCGGGCGATCACGATGACGGCGACGCCCTCCGCGCTCAGCTCAACGTCTTGGCGACCTCTGCGGCACGGGCTGCGGCGCCGGCCTTCATGTCTCGCTTGAGCTCCTGCGGCAGCGAGAAGACCAGCTTCTCCTGCGCGGTGGTGATCTCGGCGACGTCGGTGAAGTCGCGCTCAGCCAGGAAGTCGAGCACCTCCATCACCAGTTCGTCCGGCACCGAGGCACCCGACGTGACGCCGATCGTGGTCGCTCCGGCCAGCCACTCTTCCTGGATCTCGGTGGCGAAGTCGATCAGGTAGCCGGCCCTGGCCCCCGCATCGACGGCGACCTCGCGCAGGCGCTGCGAGTTGGAGGAGTTCTGCGAGCCGACGACGAGCACGACATCACACTGGGGCGCCATGACCTTGACGGCGTCCTGCCGGTTGGAGGTCGCGTAGCAGATGTCGTCGCTCGGCGGCGACATCAGCAGCGGCAGCTTCTTCTTCAGCCGGGCCACGGTCTCAAGGGTCTCGTCCACCGACAGCGTGGTCTGCGACAGCCAGACCACCTTGGACGGGTCACGGACGGCGACCTTGTCGACGCTGTCCGGCCCGTCAACGAGCTGGATGTGCGCCGGGGCCTCACCGGTCGTGCCGATGACCTCTTCGTGCCCCTCGTGCCCGATGAGCAGGATGTCGTAGTCGTCGGCAGCGAACCGGCGGGCCTCCTGGTGGACCTTGGTGACCAGCGGGCAGGTCGCGTCGATCGCCTTGAGCGAGCGGGCCTTGGCCTGCTCGTGCACCTCAGGCGCTACGCCATGGGCGGAGAACACTACCGTGGCGCCCTCCGGCACCTGCTCGTTCTCCTCGACGAAGATCGCGCCCTTGGCCTGCAGCGTGCTGACCACGTGCTTGTTGTGCACGATCTCCTTGCGGACGTAGATCGGCGCGCCGTAGAGCTTCAACGCTTCCTCGACCGTCTGGACCGCACGGTCCACACCAGCACAGTAGCCACGGGGCTTCGCGAGCAGGACGCGCTTCGAACCAGTCACCCCGCCATGGTACGTGTCCCCACCGACAACCCGCCTCGCCGCAGGAAGGGCAGCGTGCCCGCGAGCACCGCCAGCACCGCGCACATACCGACCACAGCGAAGAGTGTCGTCCAGGGCATGACGAGGGTCACCTCAGCGCCGATCTCGTCCTGCAGCCCCGCTCGAGCCTCGAACAGCGCCGGCACCGCGACCGCCAGCCCCAGCAACGTGCCAGTCAGCACCGCAAGCAGCGCCTCGACCACCACGACGCGGACCGCCTGGCCGGCCGTCGCCCCGGTGCGGTGCAGTGTGACGAATTCCTGCCGCCGCCCGTACGTCGCCATGAGCAGCGTGCTGGCCACCGCCAGCCCCGTGTAGCCCACCGAGATCCCCAGCAGCACCGCCAAGAACAGGTTGATCAGGTCGCCCTCCTCGCCGGCCTCCCGTTCGACGTACTCCCGCGCGGTCACCTGCTCGGCGCCGGGTGTCGCCGTGAACGACCCCGCGAGGTACACGACCTCGGTCAATGCCGTCGGGTCGTGCGCCCGGAGCAGTGCCCTTGGCAGCACCACCGTGTCGATCAGCGCGTCGTCCCGCACGGCCGAAACGGTCATCGTCTGCACGGTGCCGTCCTCGAACCGCAAAGGCACGGCCTGTCCGGCGTTCCACCCGAGCGACGGCGCCGCGAAGAGCCCGTCGGCCGTCGGGGAACCGGCGGCGCGGATCGGCTTGCCTGACGTGAGGAACACCGTGCTCACCAACTCCGACCGGCCCTGCTGCGCCACCACCGCCGCCTCGGACAGGCCCGGCGCCGATGCCGGCACGACGACCGCCGTCTCCGGGATCTTCGCGGTGTCCTCAATGCCTACCGCCTCGAGAGCGGTCTGAGATGTGCCGACCAGCAGCACCGCAAATCCGACCGCCGCCAGCACCGGCGCTGCGGTCGACGCCACCCGCCGTGCCGCGACCAGGGTGCCCTCGCGGACCAGCATGCCGGTCGCGCCCCGGCGCGCCGGCCAGGTGACCAGCCGGACCAACGGCACCACGACAACGGGCGCCAAGAGGGCCGCCGCCACCAGCAGCACCATCGCCGAACCGAGCACGACCGTCGGCTTCTGCTCCGCGGTCGACCCCGGCACCAGCACCGCAAGCCCGCCACCGACGACCACGGCAAGCAGCCCGAACACCCACCGCGACAGCGTCATCGGCCGCTTCTCGACGGCGGCTTCGCGCAATGCGTCGAGCGCTGGCACCTGGCTCGCCCGCCGCGCCGACAGCCACACCCCGAGCGCCGCCACGACAAGCCCCGTCAGCAGCGACACGACGACCGCCCACCAGGAGAACCCGACCTGGAACCCGGTCGGCTCCAGCCCGACAGCCACGAGCGGCCCCTCCAGCAGCGGAGCCAGCAGCGCCCCGAACACGGAACCGAGCACACCGGCACCGAGTGCGACCAGCACCACCTCGGCGAGCAGCAGTCTGCGCACCTGGCCGGGTGTCGCACCGATCGTCCGCAGCAGCCCGATCTCGCGGCGGCGCTGCGACGCACTGAATGCACACGTCGAGGCCACCACGAACACCGCAACGAACCCGCCGACCAGCACGGTCGCGATGATGAGCTGCGCGCCGATCCACCGCGTCCGTGAGTCCCGCTCGGGCTCCACCGCGGACCGAGCGGCACCGGTCAACGGCGTGCCGAGCGCACCGAGATCGAGCCGGTCGGCGACCTCCGTGGGCGACGTGCCGGGTGCGAGTCGCAGACCGATGACACGAACACCGCCGGCCAGCGAGCGGGCCGTCGCATCGTCGACGTAGAAGCCGGGACCGTCGATCGTCCCGGTCACCATCCATGTCGCCGGGCCGGCGGCCGTCACCACCGGAAGGGTCGCGCCGACCGGCAGGCCGAGCGCCGCGTCCACCACGACACCGTCGGATCTTTCCGGCGGCCTTCCACTCTTCAACTGATGCGGCCCCAGGCCCGCCGACGCCCATCCGCGTCCACTGTGGACCGCATCACCGGCGTCACCGACCGGCTTTCCGTCGACCAGTCGCTGCACATAGAAGCTGCGGTCCGGCACCGCCGAGTCCACGCCCGGGATCCGGCCCAGCCGCTCGACCAACTGGTCCAGCTCGTCCGGCGACCAAGGCCGGTACGACGGGATACCGCCCTCCGGCGGGTCGTATCGCGGCGAGGCGACCAGCACCTCCGCGGCCGAGAGCGCGGCCGGCACCCGGGGCTGCGCGGAGGCCCACAGCGCCAGGCTGCCCGAGATGACGGCCACCCCGAGGAGGAGCGCGACGAAGGTGCCGATGAAGCTTGCCCACCGGTACCGCACCATGGCTTTTGCAAGGCTCATCAAACGTCCCTCGTCTCCAGGTGGGCCATCCGGGCCGCGATCTGCTCGGCGCCGCGCGGCTCCCGCAACTCGTCGACGATCACGCCGTCGGCTAGAAACAGCACCCGGTCTGCGTGTGCGGCCGCGAGGGGATCGTGGGTGACCATGACAACCGTTTGTGCGTGCCTGTCGACGGCGGAACGGAGCAGCCGCAGCACCTCGCGCGACGCTGTGTTGTCCAGCGCCCCGGTGGGCTCGTCGGCGAAGAGCACCGCTGGGCGGGTCACGAGTGCACGGGCGATCGCCACCCGCTGCTGCTGTCCGCCGGACAGCTCGCTCGGCCGGTGCCCTGCCCGGTCGGCCAGCCCGACCTCTTGCAGCATCGCGCGGACCTGCCCACGCTGGGCGCGTCGCCCGGCGAGGCGGAGCGGAAGCTCGACATTCTGCTCGGCAGTGAGCGCACCGACCAGGTTGAAGGCCTGGAAGACGAAGCCGACCCGCTCGCGGCGCAGGCGGGTGAGCGCTTTCTCGGACAGTGGCGTCAACTCGACGCCGTCGATGAGCACCCGTCCTGCGGTGACCCGGTCCAGGCCTGCGGCGCAGTGCAGCAGTGTGGACTTGCCGGAGCCGGACGGGCCCATCACAGCGGTAAAGCTCGCCGGGGCGAACCCGACGGATACCTGGTCGAGGGCTGTCACGGCCTGCTCCCCCGCGCCGTAGCGCCGGGTCGCCGACCACAACTCGACCGCATGGTGGATCTGCAGCGTCGTCGTCACACGTCGAGCAAACCGGCTCCGGCGGCCGGGCACAGTCACGCAGGGTCGACACTTTGAGGTATACCCAGCTCTACTGTGCGTGGGCCTCGCCGCCGGTACCGTCGCCCCTGTGCCGGTCCGATCAGTTCTCGAAGCAGTCCACATGCCACCGACGAAGTTCCTCTCTTCGCGGTGGCCGTGGCGCTCTTTCGTGTACCTCAGCACGGGCGGGGTTCTCGGGCTGGCCACCATCGCGGTGCTGGTCGCCGTCATCGTGCTGGGTGCGCTGTTCAGCGTGGTTCTGGTGGGGCTCGCGAGCATCGTGGCCGTGGCGCTGTCCGGCATCCCTGTCGCGCGGATCGAACGATGGCGGCTCGGCCTGGTCGACGAGAACGGGGTGACCGACCCGCACCGGACGCCGGACAAGCCTGGGGTCCGACCGTGGGTCTACTTCCGTTTGAAAGAAGGGGTGACGTGGCGCGAGCTCGGCTACACCATGCTCATGATCTCGATCCTGTGCTGGGTCGACATGATCGTGATCGCGGGGGTCACCACAGTGGTGACATCGCTGATGTTCGGCCCGGCCTACATCGACCAGGTTCCACTCTGGCTGACGTCGCTCCTGTCGATGGCCGGTCTCGTCCTGGCCGTCGCGTCGGCGTATCCGCTGGCGGGGTGGGCGGGGGTGCGAGCGGCAATGGCCAGAGCGATCCTGGCTCCCCGCATGGACGACAACGACCCCCGGCTGGTCGAGCTGACTCAGTCGCGGGCCCGACTGGTGGACGCGTTCGAGATCGAGCGCCGGCGCATCGAGCGCGACCTGCACGACGGGGCCCAGCAACGGCTCCTGGCGCTCAGCATGGAACTCGGCATAGCGCGCATGGAACTACCCGACGAGTCACCCGCCGCCGAGTCGGTCGAGCGTGCGCACCGGCTGACCAAGGAGGCACTCACGGATCTGCGGGAACTGATCCGCGGGGTACATCCCAAGATCCTCACCGATCGGGGACTCGACGCGGCGCTGCGCGAGGTGGCGGATCGGGCTACCGTGCCGGTCGACCTGGACCTGGCCATCCCGCACCGGCTGCCGCAGTCCGTCGAGGTCGCGGCGTACTTCGCCGTTGTCGAGGCGCTGACCAACGTCACGAAGCACAGCGGGGCCAGAAGGGCCAGAGTGGCGGCGTCGGTCAGGTTCGACCGGCTCAGCGTGCAGATCCGCGACGACGGGCAGGGAGGCGCCGACCCTGCGCGGGGCACCGGTCTGACCGGGCTCGCCGACCGGGTCGCCGCGCTGGAGGGCAAGGTGTCGTTCGCGAGCCCCATCGGCGGTCCTACGGTGGTGCACGTGGAGATTCCGTGCAGGTCGTGATAGCCGAGGACGGGGTGCTCATCCGCGAGGGCATCAAGGGACTGCTGCAACGATTCGGGCACGAGGTCGTCGCCGCTGTTGGTGACGCCCCGGCGCTGATCGACGAGGTGCGTGCCCACCAGCCGGACCTCGTCGTGACGGATGTCCGCATGCCACCGGGGTTCAGCGACGAGGGCCTCCAAGCGGCGATCAAGCTCCGGGCCGCCGATCCGAAGCTGGCGGTTTTGGTGCTGAGTCAGTACGTCGAGCAGACCTACGCCGCCGAACTGCTGGAGTCCGGGCGGCGCGGAGGCGTCGGATACCTGTTGAAGGACCGTATCGGTGACATCGCCGAGTTCGTCGACGCGGTCGATCGGGTCGGCGCCGGGCACACGGTGGTCGACCCGGAGGTCGTGGCGCAACTGCTCGGACGTCGCCGCGATCCGCTGTCCCGCCTGACCCCTCGGGAGCGGGAGGTGCTCGCGCTGATGGCCGAGGGGCGGTCCAACACTGCGATCGCGCGCACGATGTCGGTGAGCGATGCGGCGGTCGCCAAGCACATCGGCAGTGTGTTCGCCAAGCTCGAGTTGCCGGCGGACGACGACGACCAGCACCGGCGGGTGCGCGCCGTGTTGGCGTATCTGCGGGGCTGAGAAAAATGTCAGTCAGGGTGCGTAGGGTGTCGCTATGACCACGCCACAACAGCCAGCATCCACGAGCGACGCGCCGTGGCCGGTGCGTGTGGTCAGCCAGAAGATCGGCGCCTGGATCGGCAAACTCGGCTGGATCTGGGTGGACGGGCAGGTGGCACAGATCACCCGCCGCCCCGGCACCAACACCGTTTTCCTGACGCTGCGCGATCCGTCGGCCGACCTCAGCCTGACCGTGACCACCAATCGTGACGTGGTCGATCTCGGAGCGCCGGGGCTGGCCGACGGCGCGCGGATCGTCGTGCACGCACGGCCGGAGTTCTATGCGGCACGGGGTTCGCTCAGCCTGCGCGCCGACGAGATCCGGCAAGTCGGACTGGGTGAGCTGCTCGCCCGCCTCGAGCAGGTGAAGAAGCTGCTGGCAGCCGAGGGGCTGTTCGACCGGGCGCGCAAGCGGCGGCTGCCGTTCCTGCCCGGCCGGGTGGGGCTGATCACCGGGCGGGCCAGCGCGGCGGAGCGCGACGTGCTGACCAACGCCCGCCGCCGGTGGCCCACCGTCGAGTTCCGGGTGATCAACGTGGCCGTGCAGGGGCCGTCGGCCGTCCCGCAGATCGTCGACGCGCTCGCGGTGCTCGACCGTGACGAGACGATCGATGTGATCGTGCTGGCGCGCGGCGGCGGCTCGACCGAGGATCTCCTGCCGTTCTCCGACGAGGCGCTGTGCCGGGCGGTGTTCGCCTGCCGCACCCCTGTCGTGTCGGCCGTCGGGCACGAGACCGACATCCCGCTCGTCGACTTCGTGGCCGACGTGCGGGCATCCACGCCGACCGACGCCGCCAAGCGCATCGTGCCCGACCTGAACGACGAGCTGCGCCTCATCGGCCAGGCCAAGCAGCGGCTCGACCGCGCCCTTCGTGGGCTGCTCGACCGCGAGCAGCACCGGTTGGACGCGCTGCGGTCGCGGCCGTCGATCGCCCGACCCCTCACCATGGTCGACACCCGGGCGGCGGAGGTGGTCGCCCTCCGCGACCGGGCCACACGCAACCTCAGCCACCGCCTCGACCGGGCCGGCACCGAGCTGGCCCACACCCTCGCCCGGCTTCGCACGCTGTCGCCGTCGGCGACCCTCCAGCGCGGTTACGCCATCGTCCAGCGCGAGGACGGCACCGTCGTGCGATCGCCGGCCGACGTGTCGGTCAAGGACCAGCTCCGCATCCGCCTCGCCGAGGGCGAGCTCGCCGCCACCGTCGACGGGTGAAAGGACGATCTCTTTTGTCGCAGCGCATCCAGGAGTACATGCTCGCGAGCGCGAGCCATGGGCGCGAAGTGGTCCGGGCGGGACCGTTCACGGTGACGATCACCGGTCACGACCCCAACGTCTACCTCAACTACGCCATCCCTGACCCGGGCGCCATGCCCGGCCCCGACGATGTCGCAGCGCTGGTCGAGGCGTTCACCAGCAGGTCGCGGACGCCGCGGCTGGAGTACCTGCCCGGCCATGCCCCGGCCGTCGAGCCGGCGCTGCTCGCGGCCGGCTTCGTGGTCAGCGACCGGTTGCCGCTCATGGAGTGCCCGCCCGGGGCCGAGGTCGACCAGCCGGTCCCCGAGGGCATCGAGCTCGTCACCCCCGCCTCCGACGAGGAACTGATCGGCATGCTGTCGGCGCAGCACGAGGCGTTCGGCGAGCCGCTGCCGTCCGCCGAGCACCTCGCCGCGGCGCGGAGCAGGTCCGCCGCCGGGCAGATCGCGCTGTTCGCCCGTGACGCGACGTCCGGCGAGCCGGCCGGCGGCGGGGTGGCGGTCGCCGTCCGCGACGGGATCAGCGAGGTGGCCGGCATCGGAGTGCGGCAGAAGTACGAGCGGCGCGGCATCGGCGGGGCACTGACCCTCCAGTTGACGCGCACCGCGCATGCGGCTGGGGCGTCGTTGGTCTACCTGACCCCGGCTGGCGACGCGCAGGAGCGTGTGTACGCGCGGGTCGGCTATCGGCGCACCGATTCGGTGCTGTTCCTGACGAAGGAGTAGGCGTAGTGAGCGAACCGCAAGCGGAGCGGCCCGAGCTGTCGTATGAGCAGGCCCGCGCGGAGCTGGCCACCGTGGTCGAGAAGCTCGAGTCGGGCGGGACAACGCTCGAGGAGTCGCTGGCGCTGTGGGAGCGGGGCGAGGAGCTGGCTGTGATCTGCCAGCGTTGGCTCGACACCGCGCGGGCCCGCCTCACGCCGTCGTAGGCGTCGTTGGCGTCCGCGCCGACAACCGCAGCGGCCTTCGGTGCGGAAGTCCGCCGCGGCCTTCGCCAGCCCGGGCGGGCCGGGCGCGGCGGGTGAGCTGAGCGCGGTCAGGCGAGCGCGGTCAGGCGAGCGCGGTCAGGCGAGCGCGGTCAGGCGAGCGCGGTCAGGCGAGCGCGGTCAGGCGAGCGCGGTCAGGCGAGCGCGGTCAGGCGAGCGCGGTCAGGCGAGCGCGGTCAGGCGAGCGCGGTCAGGCGAGCGCGGTCAGGCGAGCGCGGTCAGGCGAGCGCGGTCAGGCGAGCGCGGTCAGGCGAGCGCGGTCAGGCGAGCGCGGTCAGGCGAGCGCGGTCAGGCGAGCGCGGTCAGGCGAGCGCGGTCAGGCGAGCGCGGTCAGGCGAGCGCGGTCAGGCGAGCGCGGTCAGGCGAAGCAGGCCGGGTGCGGGTGAGGGTCAGCGGAGGGACTCGGCCAGGCGTTGGAGTTGGGCGTCTGTGGCGTGGCCCACGACGATGATCGTGCGGTGGTCCGTTACCTGGACCAGTGCGTGCTCGCCCGGGCGGCCCTCGGAGTAGCGCTGCCAGGACAGGTTGTTGACGGTGATCGTCTCGCCCGGCTTGGCGGAGGGGCCGATGACGTCGGTGACCAGGACCGACGTGGGCTTGGTGCTCTCCACCACCTGCATGGCGCCGTCGTCGGGGGCGGTCACGCCGAGCCGGAGGACGCCGTCGGTGAACGTTGCCGAGGCGATCCGCCAGCCTGACGGCAGGCCCTCCGGCTTGAGCGCGGTGAACTGGTCGGCGCGCTGCACCGAGCCGTACACCTCTGTCGTGTCGACCGCGGGGGGCTCCTCGTTGCCCAGGAAGCGATAGAACACCACGAGAAGGAAGACCGGCACCAGCAGGACGATCATGGACAGGGCCATGTCCCGCGGGCGGCGGCCTCCGCGCTGGGACTGAGTCGGCGTGGTAGGCGAGGGTGCAGCGGTTTCCACCCTCCCATCCTGACCGATCGCCCCCGCTCCGCCACAACCACCCACCCGGAACGGGCCGCCGCGGCAAGCACGGGAGGAAGCCCGGGCAAGCGGAGGGCAGGCGCTGGGAGCCGCGCACACCGGGCCGGACACAGGCGACAGGCGCTCGACGAAGGGCAGACCAGGCAGCAGACCAGGCAGCAGACCAGGCAGCAGACCAGGCAGCAGACCAGGCGGGCAAAGATGGAAGACGGAAGAGAAGGACGGGAGGGAACTGACAAAGGACAAAGAGGAAGGTGGGAAAACCAAGCCGGGCAAAAGGGCCCAGAGCAAGCGACGAGCCGGCAAGAAAGGCGCTGGGCAAAGGGCGGACGGGCGGCCAGGAAGCGCTTGCAGGGAGCGGTAAAGCCGCCTGCAACCAGGCGCCGGTACGAGAGATGCCACACAGCTGCGGGCCGAACGAGCGTTCACCGGGGTGTCCCTGGAACGATTACGGGCATCCAACACGCCCACGCAACGATGCGCGAGGAGTGCAACATGAGCCGTGAGATGGACCGGAACCTGGCCCTCGACCTGGTACGGGTCACCGAAGCGGCGGCGATGGCCGCCGGGCGGTGGGTCGGCCGCGGGGACAAGAACGGCGGCGACGGCGCGGCCGTCGACGCGATGCGCCTCCTGATCAACTCGGTGCCGATGCAGGGCGTCGTGGTGATCGGCGAAGGCGAGAAGGACAACGCTCCCATGCTGTACAACGGGGAGCGTGTCGGTGACGGCACCGGGCCGGAGGTCGACGTCGCGGTCGACCCGGTGGACGGCACCACACTGATGAGCAAAGGTATGCCCAACGCCCTGGCGGTGCTGGCGGTGGCCGAACGCGGCGCCATGTTCGACCCCAGCGCCGTCTTCTACATGGAGAAGCTGGCCGTCGGGCCGGAGTGCGCCGACGTCATCGACATCGAGGCCGGCGTCGAAGAGAATCTTAAACGCATCGCCCAGGTCAAGCGGTCGAGCGTATCCGAGCTGACCGTCTGCATCCTCGACCGGCCGCGCCACCAGGACCTGGTGCGGAAGGTGCGCCAGACCGGGGCGCGGATCCGGTTCATCTCCGACGGCGACATCGCCGGGGCGATCAGCGCCGCGCGGGAGGGCAGCGAGACCGACGTGCTGATGGGCATCGGCGGCACGCCCGAGGGCATCGTCGCCGCCGTCGCGCTGAAATGCATGGGCGGGGCGATCCAGGCCAAGCTGTGGCCCCGCGACGACGCCGAGCGGGAGAAGGCGATCGCCGCCGGACACGACCTCGATCGCGTGCTGCACACCGACGACCTCGTCAAGGGTGACAACATGTTCTTCTGCGCGACCGGGGTGACCAGCGGCGACCTGCTGAAGGGCGTGCGCTACCGCTCGGGTGGCGCCCACACCCAGTCGATCGTCATGCGGTCCCGCTCGGGGACGATCCGGTGGATCGATTCCTTCCACCGGCTGGAGAAGCTGCGGGCCTACTCACTGGTGGACTTCGACGGCAACTTCACTGAGCCGTAGGACAGCTCGGATCGCCTCGTCGACCGGCGTCGCGGTGAGCCCGAACACCGCCGACACCCGCGAGGAGTCCAGCACGAACGGGCGATCGTGCTGGTATCGCACCTCCAGGAACTCCTTCGTGAACTTGTCGAACAGCGCTGCGGCGCGCACGGCCGCCCGTGGGTACGTGCGCAGCCGCGGTGCCGGCATCCCGCCGATCTCCGCCACCCGGGTGAGCAGCTCCCGGCCGGTCATCGGCGGCGGTGACGGCACGTGCCACGCGGAGCCCCAGGCGCGCCGGTCGCCGGCCAGAGCGATCATCGTGCGCGCGACATCACCGGTGTACGTGTAGGTGTGCGGCACGTCCACCGATGCCGGCAGCCACGCCGTCTTCCCGGCCCGTAGCGCCGGTAGCGCCATCTCGATGACCGTGTACCGCGGGCCGATGTAGTCCGACGCCCGCACCTCGAACGTCCGGACGGGCGCCGCCAGCGCCTCCTCCCACATCCGTGCCCGTACACGACCCTTCACCGTCCGCGCGGCAAGCGGCATGTCCTCGGTCATCGGCCGGTCCACCGGCCCGTAGCCGTACAGGTTCCCGGTGATCGCCAGCACCGCGTCGTTTTCGATGGCGGCCGCGAGCAGCGCCGACGCGATCGGCGGCCAGTCCGTCGGCCAGGCGTGGTACGGCGGGTTCACGCAGTTGTAGATCACTTCCGCCCCGGCGGCGGCCCGGCGGAACGCGGCCGTGTCCGAGGCGTCCGCCGCCACGCGGGTGATCAGCGGATGCTTCGGCCCTCCGCCGCTCCGCGTGACGATTCGCACCGCAACGCCCGATTCGGCGAGCGACGACGCGATGGCGGTACCGATCGATCCGGATCCGACGACAACGTGCATGGCGACCCCCTGAGACCAACGATCACTTTAGAGAGCACCGCTCTCGAATAAGAGCATATAGCGAGAGCAGTGCTCACACAACAGAGCATGCGAACATGGACGACATGAAGGCGACCTCCATCCGGGCCCGCGTCCGCGCGGAGATGACCGACGAGATCAAGACGATCGCCCGGCGGCACCTCGCCACCGACGGCGCCAACCTGTCGTTGCGGGCCGTCGCCCGCGACCTCGGCATGGTGTCGTCGGCGATCTACCGGTACTTCCCCAGCCGCGACGACCTGCTGACCGCGCTGATCCTCGACGCGTACAACTCCCTCGGTGAGTCCGTTGAGAAAGCCGAGGCAGCGGTACCTCGGGAAGCGTCCACCGAGCGCTGGCTGGCCGTCTGCCACGCGGTCCGCGACTGGGCGCTCGAGCGGCCCCACGAATACGCGCTCATCTACGGCAGCCCCGTGCCCGGCTACAAGGCTCCGGAGGACACCGTCGCGGCGGCGACCCGTGCGGTGATCGTCATCGGGCGGGTCCTGCACGACGCCGCCGTCGCCGGCGCCCTGGCGAGCACCGACGACCCGCTCCCGGTGCCGGAGGTGGCCGAGGACGTCCGCCGGATCGGCGCGGCCATCGCCGCGGACGTGCCGGAGGCCGTGCTCATACGGGCACTGTCCGCCTGGGTGACGCTGTTCGGCCAGGTGAGCTTCGAGATCTTCGGTCAGCTGCGCAACTCCATCGAGGCCCGCGACGCATTCTTCGCGCACCAGATGCTCGCCCAGGCCCGATACGTAGGGCTGTCCTGATGAGCGGCGAGATCATGCGCGACGCCCGCCGGGAAGGCCTCAGCGGGCAACGCGTTCTGATGCGCAGGACGTTCCAGACCTAGACGATCGGGATGCCGAAGCCGACCGTGGTGCCGGCGCCCTCGGTGGACTCCAGTGCCATCCAGCCGCCGTGGGCCTCCACGATGGCCTTGCTGATCGCCAGGCCCAGGCCGCTGCCCTTGATGGCCCGCTTCTGCGCGTCGGCGGTGCGGAAGAAGCGGGTGAACAGCATGCTCTGCTCGTGCTCCGGGATGCCGACGCCGGTGTCGCGGACCCACACGACGATCTCGCCGTCCCGCTCGCGGCCGGTGACGGTGATCGTGCCGCCCGGGTCGGAGAACTTCACCGCGTTGTCGAAGAGGTTCAGCACGACCCGCTCGAGCTGGTCGCCGTCACCCTGGACGACGGGGATGTGCTCGTCGACGTCGAGGATCACGACCAGACCGGCCGTCTCGACCGCCGGGCGGATCGCCTCACCGGCCGCCTCGACCAGCTGCCGGATCCGCACCGGGCCGACCGTCAGCGTCAGCGTCCCCGACTCGATGCGGGAGAACGTCAGCAGGTCCTCGATGAGGTCGAGGAGGCGGCGGCCGTTGCGGTCGATGATGCCGACGATCCTGCGCTCGGTGGCGCCGAGGGTGGTGCTGTCGGTGTCGGCGAGGATCTCGGTGTAGCCGCGGATGCTGGTCAGCGGGGTGCGCAGCTCGTGCGAGACGGTCGCCACGAACTCGCTCTTGAGCCGGTCGAGTTCCTGGAGCTCACTGTTGGTCCGCGCGAGCTTCTCCGCCTGGCGCTGCAGCACGTCCTCGGTGCGGCGGCGGTCGGTGACGTCGGCGACATGGTGCACCACTGACGTGGCGCCGCCGATGAGCGCGGCGGAGTACTGCCCCCACAGCTGCGATCCGTCGGGCCGGCAGAGCCGCAACTCCTTGCTGACCTTGTCGGCCTCCCCGGCGACCAGGCGCTTCATCCGATCGGCGACGTGCGGGCGGTCCTCCTCACAGATCGCGTCCAGCAGCAGGCCCTCGACCTGGAGGCCGGTCATCCGGGACAGCTCCTGGTTGACCTGCAGCACCCGGCCGGCCAGATCGGTGACGGCCATGCCGACGGGAGCGTGGTCGAACGCGGCGCGGAACGTCTCCTCGGCCCGGCGCCGGTCGTGGGTCAGCCGCCGCTGGGACAGCGCGTGTCCGACCGCCGAGCCGAGCCGGCTCAGCCGATCCTTGAGCAGATAGTCCACGGCGCCGTGGCGCAGGGCGTCGACGCATGCCTCCTCGCTCATCGCGCCGCTCACCACGATGACCGGGACGTCGTACTCCCCTTCGCGGACCAGCTGCAGCGCCTCCAGGGCGTTGAACTGCGGCAGGGAGTAGTCGGCGAGGATCACCTCGGGCGGGCCGTCGACCGACGTCAACGCGGCCAGGAACCCGGCCCGCGAGTCCACGCGCTCCCACGCCGGCGCGAAGCCGGCGCGCCGCAGCTCGAAGACGAGCACCTCGGCGTCGTCGGCGTTGTCCTCGAGCAGCAGGATCCTCATGAGTGCGTCTCGGTGAGGTTGAGACTCAGCCAGTACACACCGATGTTGTTGACGGCAGCCATGAACTGCTCCATGTCGACGGGTTTGACGATGTAGCTGTTGGCGCCCAGCTCATAGCAGGCGTGCAGGTCCCGGTCGAGTGCCGACGACGTGAGCATCACAACGGGGATGTGCCGGGTGCGCTCGTCGGCCTTCACCCGCCGCAGCACATCGATGCCGTCGACCAGCGGCAGCTTGATGTCCAGCAGCACCACCTGCGGCGGCTCCCGATCCGGGCTCAGCAGGTAGTCCAGCGCCTCCGCGCCGTCCCGGGCGACGTCGATCGAGCTGCTGAAGTCGCCGCGCGCGAACGCGAGCCGGGCGAGTTCCAGGTCGTCGGGGTCGTCCTCGACGAGCAGGACACGGTTCACGGCGACACCACCTCGAGCGCGGGCATGTCGGCGGGCAGGGTGAAGTAGAAGGTCGCGCCGTCGCCCGGGGTGGCGTCGGCCCAGATCTGCCCGCCGTGGCGCTGGACGATGCGGTGCGCCAGGGCGAGCCCGATGCCGGTGCCTTCGTAGTCCTCGGCGCGGTGCAGCCGCTGGAACACCTTGAAGAGCTTGTCGGCGTACCGCATGTCGAAGCCGGTGCCGTTGTCCCTGACGAAATACGTCGCGTCGCCACCGGCCGTGACCTTGTGCCCGACCTCGATCCGCGCGGACGACACGTCCCGGGTGTACTTCACGGCGTTGCCGAGCAGGTTGGCCACCACGTGCCGGATCAGGCGCGGGTCGCCGAGCGCGTCCGGCAGCTCGCCGACGGTCAGGACGATGTCCCGGTCGCCGCGCTCGATCGTGAGCTCGTCCCAGACATCGGCGACCAGGTCGTCGAGCCGCACCCGCTGGTTCGTGAGCTCCTGCCGCTGGAGCCGCGAGAAGGCGAGCAGCCCGTCGATCAGCTCGCCCATCCGCTGCGCGCCGGCACGGATTCGGCCGAGGTACCGCCGGCCCTGCTCGTCGAGCGCGTCACCGTGCTCCAGCGCGAGCATCTTGGCGAACCCGTCGATCGCCCGCAGCGGTGCCCGCAGGTCGTGCGACACGCTGTACGAGAACGACTCCAGGTCGGCGGTGCGTTCCTCGACCCGCTGCTCCAGATCCGCGTTGAGCCGCTCGATGACCAGGTCGGCCGCCTTGCGGTTGGACACGTCCTGGCTCACGTTGACGAACCCGCGGACCGAGCCGTCAGTGTTTCGCACCGCGGTGATCAGGCCGTATGTCCAGAAGACGCTGCGATCCTTGCGCACCCGCGGCCCGTCGATCTCGACCCGCCCCCGCTCCGCGGCCTCGGCCAGCAGCCGCCGCGGCAGTCCCTCGGCGGCGTCCTCGGCGGTGAAGAAGCGGTCGTACGGCCCGTCGATGACCTCTTCGCTGCGGTACCCCATGAGCCGTTCGGCGTTCGCCGACCAGGTCACCACGGCGCCGTGCGGATCAAGTAGGTAGATGGCGTAGTCCCGCGCGCCGTCGAGCAGCACCTGCAGCAGTTCCTCCGACGCCCGCAGCTGCTCGGCCGCCGCGTTGCTGTCGGTCACGTCGCGCAGCACGGCCACCGCGCCGGCCGGTTCGCCGTCCTGCACCAGGGAGCGCAGCCGCACGTCGATGCGCCGGCCCCGGATCACGCACTCGACCTGCGACTCACGGCCGGCGTTGAGGAGGTTTCGCAGCCGGTGCCGCGTGGCGGCGTCCATCTCGCGGATGTCGAGCAGCTCGGGCCACTCCGACGCGAGGTGTCCGGCGGCCTCGGGCCCGAGGATCGCCCGGGCGGTCGGGTTGAGCCACAGCACCTTGCCGTGCCGGTCGATCACCAGCACGCCGTCGCCGATGGTGTCCATCGCCGCGCCGCGCAGCGTCGCCTGCTGACGGGCGACGGCGCCGGCGACCCGCAGTTCGGCCGTCGCCTCGGCCACCCGCTCCTCGGCCCGTCGCCGCGAGGTGGCGAGCGTGGAGACCAGCAGCGCCGTGACGAGGGTCAGGGCCAGCCCGGCGAGGAACATGCCTTCGTCGAGGTACCCCTCGCCGCCGGCCACCACGTCGAGCTGCCACCGCTGGTCGGCGACCTGCACGGCGACGGACCGCCGGAGATCGTCCCCTCCGGTGGTCCCGTCGATCCGGGCGACCGGGCGGAGCCCGCTGCCGTCGAGCACGCCGAGGGTCATCGCGCGCAGCTCGCCCGACGGCTCAGGCATGGTGCCGGCGAAGAAGGCCGGCAGGTGGACGGTCATCGCGACGAAGCCGCGCAGTGCGCCGTCGGACCGGTCGAGCACCCGCTGGAGCATGACCACCGGCCGCTCCTCGCCGCCCTCGGCGAACGGCTGGGAGACCGCCGGCAGGCCGACCCGTTCCGCCCGCTCCACGGCCCCCGTCACCTGGCTCGACGCGCCGAGGTCGGTTCCCGGCGGGGCCGCGCCGGCCGCGGTGGCGTCGATCGTCCGCCGCAGCACCGGGAAGTAGTGCCGCACGAGCCCTTGCGCTGGGGTCAGCATCAGTCCCGGCACTCCTCGCTCCCGCCAGTCGGCCTGGGCCGCGGCGACGCCGGAGTCGGGCACCGCCGCCACGAAGTCGACGGACGCCGCACCCGGCAGCCACAGCTGTCCGACCGGGGCGGTGGCGACGGTGAACCCGTCGGCGTCGACCTCCGGCAGGGCCTCCAGGGCGCCGGCGGTCAGCCGCAACACGTCGACATACCGCTGGCCGGCCGCCACGACGGCGTCCTGGGCGGCGGCGACACGACGGTCGAGCACCTGCCCGGCGTGGTCCCGCTCGACCCGGTGCATGAGCAGCCCCAGCCCGCCGGAGGCCAGCAGGCCGAGCAGCACCACACCGGTGACCTGGAGACGGACGCCCACCACGCCTACCAGATCGGCGGTGCGGCGCGAGGGTTGAGAAGTTGCGGCAGCGGTTCGGCGGGTGCTCAGCCGTTGTCGGAGGAGTGTCCCGGGAACAGGTGGGCGGACGGGTCGATGATCACCGCGGCGTTGTTCACCGCCGTCGCCGCCTCGCCGAACCCGACGGCGATCAGCCGGACCTTCCCCGGGTATTCGCTGATGTCCCCGGCGGCGAATACCCGCGGCTGGTTGGTGGCCATCGTCGAGTCGACCTTGATGTGGCGCTTGTCGAGGTCGAGCCCCCAGTCGGCGAGCGGGCCGAGGTCGGCGGTGAAGCCGAGCGCGGCCACGATCGAGTCGGCGGGCAGCGTGCGCGGCTGCTGTCCCTTGACGGTGACCTCGACCGCGGAGCACCGGCCGTCGCCGACGATCCTGGTGACCTCGGCGTTGACCACGATCTCGATCGGCAGGGCCTGCACCTTCCCGACCGTGGAGGCGTGGGCACGGAACTTGTCGCGGCGGTGGACCAGGGTCACCGACTTGGCGATCGGCTGGAGCGCGAGTGCCCAGTCGAACGCCGAGTCTCCCCCGCCGACGATCACCACGTCGTGCCCGGTCAGGTCGGCGAGGTGCGGCACGAAGAAGACCAGCCCCTCGCCGGCGAAGTCGGCGGCGGCCGGCAGCGGGCGGGCGGTGAAGCTGCCCAGGCCGCCGGTGACGAGCACGGCGCCGCAGTGCAGCACCTGACCGTCGGACAGGGTGAGCACCGGCCGCTCGTCTACATAGGACAGCTTGTCGGCCCGCACACCGAGCAGATAGTTGGGGTTGAACTGCGCCGCCTGCTCGACGAGGTTGGCGACGAGGTCCCGGCCCCGGATGCCCGGGAAGCCGGCGACGTCAAAGATCATCTTTTCCGGGTACATCGCGGTGACCTGGCCGCCCGGCTCGGGCAGCGCGTCGATCACCGCCGTGGACAGGCCACGGAAGCCCGCGTAGTAGGCGGCGAACAGTCCCGCCGGTCCTGCACCGACGATGGCGAGGTCAACTTCCCGCATGCCGGTGACGGTACGGCGCCGCCACCGCACCCGACAACCACTTCTTTCTCAGGAGTCGAGGGCCGGCGGGTCGGCGTGCTCGACCGGCCTGGGTCGCCGGCGGCGGAACAGCACTGCCGCCAGGAGGCCGCCGATGAACCCGCACAGGTGCCCCTGCCAACTGATGCCCTCCTCGCCGGGGAGCACCCCGAAGAGCTGCCAGCCGTAGAGCAGCCCGATGAGCAGGCCCACGGCGATGTGCCACCAGCTGTGCTCGACCACGCCGCGCATGAGGATCACGCCGAGGTACCCGAAGATCACGCCGCTCGCGCCGACGACCACGGTGCCGTCGTCACCGATGAACCAGACCCCCACACCGGCGAAGAGGGCGATGAACGCCGTCGTCAGCAGGAAGCGCGCGGTCCCGGCCGCGAGCACGAACGTGCCGAGCAGGATGAGCGGAATGCTGTTGGCCAGCACATGGGCGAAACCGGCGTGCAGGAACGGCGAGAAGAGGATGCCGTCGAGACCGTCGAGCCGGTGCGGCTTGATGCCGCCGTCCTGGTCGAGCCGGTTGCCGGTCAGGCGGTCGAGGAACTCGATCAGGAACAGCAGGGGGACAAACGCGCACATGGCGACGAATGCGCGGCCGATCGAGGCGTAGAAGGCCTCGGTGCCGAAGCGCATCGGGTCGGACTGCCGGGTGGCGTCGAGGGTCACGCCACTGTGGTAACAGGTCCGCGCCAACCCCGCCAGTCAGTCCGGGCATATGCCCGAAATGCCGAGTGCCCGGCCTCCGCGGGGAGGCCGGGCACTCGGTGGCGTCGGTGGGACTGCGGTCTAGTACCAGCCGGTCGACTGACTGTGCGACCAGGCGGCGCACGGCGTCTTGTACCGGCCCTTGATGTATCCGAGGCCCCAGCGGATCTGGGTCTCCGGGTTGGTCTTCCAGTCGGCGCCGACGGTGGCCATCTTGCTGCCGGGGAGCGCCTGCGGGATGCCGTAGGCGCCGCTGCTCCGGTTCTGCGCCGTGTGGTTCCAGCCGCTCTCCTTCTGCCAGAGCTTCTCGAGACACGGCATCTGGTCGAGACCGAAGCCGGTGCCGACCAGGACGGCGCACCCGATCTTCTTGTTCCCCGTGTAGACGTCGCACGAGGACGGGACCGGATACTTCGGCGCGGAGTTGGTCGGGCTGGTGGTGGTGCGGGCCTTGTTCCGGCTCGCCTCTTCCTCCGCCTTGCGGCGCGCCTCGTCTTCGGCGGCCTTCGCCTGGGCCGCGGCTGCGGAGGCGGCGTCCTGCGCCTTGGTCTGCGCCTCGGCCTGCGCGCTGCCCGGCGCGGCGGTGGCGGACGGCGTGGACGAGAAGGTCGAACTCTGCGGGAGCGCGGCGGCGTCGGCGGCATGCACCGGATCGGCCGACGTCTCGTGCTGCGTCTGTTGGCCGGCGATCACGAGGCCTGCCACCACTGCCGCAAGGAGCACGGAAAGCGCGGCGACTGCCCGGAAGGTGCCGACCCGGTGCCACAGCCGGATCACGAAGATATCCATTCGTCGGGGACAAGGACACGGCGCGGGGCCGGGACGGGTCGGCGAGCCTGACTGAGAAGCCCTGCCCGCCCCGGCCGCTAACGCACCGTGAGCGCCTGATGCCGACTAGCCTGGCGTCACGCGCTCGGCCCCCACCATCGCCCAGGTCGATCTGGGGTGAGAACCCGAACGCCGCCTTCTGTGATGTTAATCACATGACAATACGGACGCTTTTGCTCAACTCCGGCGGCGATCAGCGCTCGAACGGCAAGTCTTCCAGCAGATCCGTAACGACCTCGGCGATCGGCGAACGCTCCGAACGGGTGAGTGTGACGTGCGCGAAGAGGGGATGGCCCTTCAGTGCCTCGATCACCGCGGCCACACCGTCGTGCCGACCCACCCGGAGGTTGTCACGCTGTGCTACGTCATGTGTCAGCACCACCCGTGAGTTCATCCCGATCCGGGAGAGCACGGTGAGCAGGACGCCCCGTTCGAGTGACTGCGCCTCGTCGACGATGACAAAGGCGTCGTGCAGGCTCCGGCCGCGGATGTGCGTCAGCGGCAGCACCTCGAGCATGCCGCGGGCCGCGACCTCCTCCATGACGTTGTCGTGCACCAGTGCCCCGAGCGTGTCGAAGACGGCCTGGGCCCACGGCGACATCTTCTCGGCCTCGCTGCCGGGCAGGTAGCCCAGATCCTGGCCGCCGACCGCATACAGCGGGCGGAAGACGATCACCTTCTTGTGCTTGCGCCGCTCCATGACCTGCTCCAGGCCGGCGCAGAGGGCCAGAGCCGACTTGCCGGTGCCGGCCCGGCCGCCGAGCGAGACGATGCCGACCGACTCGTCGAGGAGCAGGTCGAGCGCGATCCGCTGCTCGGCCGAGCGGCCGCGGACACCGAAGGCCTCACGGTCGCCGCGGACCAGCCGCACCGACTTGTCGGTGCCGACCCGCCCCAGCGCCGAACCGTTGGGCGAGGTCAGCACGAGGCCGGTGTGCACCGGCAGGTCGCCGACGCCGTCGATCTCGACCGCCTCACCGGCGTAGAGCCGCTTGACGTCGGTCTCGCCGACCCCCAGCTCGACCATGCCGTTCCAACTGGGGTCGGAGGCCGGCCCCGGCTGGTACTCGTCGGCCGCCAGGCCGACCGAGCCGGCCTTGACCCGCAGCGGCATGTCCTTGGTGACCAGCAGGACGTCCCTGCCCTCGGCGGCCAGCGCGAGAGCCACCGCGAGGATCCGCGCGTCGTCGGTGTCCGCCCGGAAGCCGGCCGGGAGCACGTGCTGGTCGGCGTGGTTGAGTTCAACCCGCAGGGTGCCGCCCGCGTCGGTCAGCGGCAGCGGCGCGTCGAGGCGGCCGTGCTTGGCCCGCAACTCGTCGAGGAAGCGCAGGGAGCGCCGAGCGAAGTAGCCCAGTTCGGGATGGTGCCGTTTGCCCTCCAGTTCGGAGATGACAACCAGCGGCAGGACCACGTCGTGCTCCCCGAAGCGCAGGAAGGCGCCCGGATCGGCCAGCAGAACCGAGGTGTCCAGCACGAAGGTGCGCCGGCCGCGCTCCTCGACGGACTCGGTCTCGGCACGCTTCCGCGTGCGCCGGACGGCCTTGACCGACTGCTCGGCGGCTTCTGCTGCGGCCGCCTTCGCGGCACGGCCGCGGGGAGTGGGGGTGGAAGCGGAGGGACTACGGCGAACGGTCACGGGATCTCCGGGGACGGGCACCTCGCCGCCCGCACTCGCGTCCTCCGACGCCCGCACGGGGTCGGGTGCTTGGCCCCGTGGCTTCACATGGTCGCTCGGTCCGGGCCTCGGATGGCCGGGAAAACCCCTGCCACAGCACAGACGCTAACCGGTACCGACCAAATCCACTAGATCGGGTCGAGTTTTCCCAGCGAACCCCCGCCTTGTGAGGTACGCGAAGCTACCCGCACGTAGGGAGAAATCGCCAGTACGCTGTGAAACCATGGGCGCCCCCGACAGCGATGCGATCTTGAAAGCCACTGCGGAGCGGGCCGGCCGCTGCGCCTTCTTCTTCGACTTCGACGGCACGCTCGCCCCGATTCAGGACGACCCCGAATCGGTCTACCCGGCCCCCGGGATCATCGACACATTGGCGCAGGTCAGCCAACGCCTCGGCAAGGTCGTCATCGTCTCCGCACGGCCGGCCGGGTTCCTCCGGCAGCGCTTCAGCGACCTGCCCGACGTGGCGGTGTTCGGCCTCTACGGCCTCGAGGTCCAGCGGGCCGGCGGCCCGGTCGAGACCGACCCCAGCGCCGCGCCGTTCGTGCACGTCATGCGCGACCTGGCGGACCGCGCGCGGGCCGAGCTGCCGGCCGGGACGCTGGTGGAGTACAAGCGCATCTCGGTGGCCGTCCACTACCGCACGGCCCCGCAGCTGGGCCCCGAGGTGGAGCAGTGGGCCAAGGAGCGGGCCAACGAGCTGGGGCTGCGCCTGCAGAGCGGCCGGATGGTGCTGGAGCTCAAGCCGCCGGGCCAGCGTGACAAGGGCAGCGTGCTGCGCGAGGAGACCGAGGGGCTGAGCTGCGCCTGGTACTTCGGCGACGACGTGGCCGACCTGCGCGCGTTCGCCGCCCTTGACGCGCGCGCTGAGGCGGATCCGGACTTCCTGGCCGTGCGTGTCGCGGTCGCCAACGCCGAGAGCGGCCAGGCCCTGATCGAGGCCGCCGACCTGCACGTCGACGGCCCGGAGGACGTCCCGGCGCTGCTGGAGCGGCTGCTGGCTCAGACGCCGTAGCGGCGCTGGCGGTTGGCGTAGGAGCGCAGGGCGCGCAGGAAGTCGGTGCGCCGGAAGCTCGGCCAGTGCACGTCGGCGAAGTAGAACTCCGAGTGTGCGCTCTGCCACAGCAGGAAGCCGGAGAGCCGTTGCTCACCGCTGGTGCGGATGACGAGGTCGGGGTCCGGCAGGCCGCGCGTATAGAGATGGTCGGAAATGTGGTCGACGTCGAGGATCTCGGCGAGCTCCTCGATCGTCGTGCCGGCCTTCGCATGCTCGTGCAGCAGCGACCGGACCGCGTCGGCGATCTCCCGCCGCCCGCCGTAGCCGACCGCCAGGCTGACCTGCGCGCCGCCGGTGCGGTCGACGGTCTTCTCCTGGGCGGCCTTGAGCGCCTGGGCGCTCGTGATCGGCAGCAGGTCGAGCGCGCCCACGATGCGCAGCTGCCAGGGGTTACGCTCGTCGGCCAGCTCCGCCGCGAGGTTCTCGATGATCCGCAGGAGGGGGTCGAGCTCCTGCGCCGGCCGGGACAGGTTGTCCGTCGACAGCAGCCACAGCGTCACGTGCTTGACGCCGGCAAGATCGCACCAGCGCAGCAACTCCTTGATCCGCTCGGCGCCGACGCGATGGCCGTCGTTGGGATCGACGTAGCCCATCTCCCGCGCCCAACGGCGATTGCCGTCGACGATGACCCCGACGTGACCCGGCTGGGGTTTGCCGTGCAGCTTTCGGGCGAGACGCTTCTCGTACAGCGAGTAAACCAGGTCACGCAGGCCCACGGCAGAGAAGACTAGCGACCTACCGGGCAAAACAACACCGTCAGCCGGGGACCGGACAGTGCAGATTCGGTGTGGAACGGCGGCCGGCCCGCTGCCGGATCGGCCGCCGTTCAGCCGTCAGACCAGCCCGAGGCGGGCCTTGAGCGCGTCGAGCTCGGCCCAGAGCACGCCCGGCAGCTTGTCGCCGAACTTCTCGAACCACTCGGCCACCTGCGGCACCTCCGCGCGCCACTCGTCGACGTCGACCCGCAGCACGGCTGCGAGATCATCAGCGGAGAGGTCCAGACCGGTCACGTCGAGTGACTCCAGGGTCGGCACCTGGCCGATCGGAGTCTCGACGGCGTCCGCGGTGCCCTCCATGCGCTCGACGACCCACTTCAGCACCCGGGAGTTCTCCCCGAAGCCCGGCCAGAGGAAGCGCCCGTCCTCGCCGCGGCGGAACCAGTTGACGTAGAAGATCCGTGGCAGCTTCGACGGGTCCCCGTCGACGCCCTTGCCCATCTCGATCCAGTGCCGGAAGTAGTCGCCGCCGTGGTACCCGATGAACGGCAGCATCGCCATCGGGTCGCGGCGCACGACGCCGACCTGCCCGACGGCGGCGGCGGTCGTCTCGCTGGACAGCGTCGCGCCGAGGTACACGCCGTGCACCCAGTCGCGAGCCTCGGTGACCAGCGGGATGGTCGTCTTGCGCCGGCCGCCGAAAAGGATGGCGTCGATCGGCACACCCTTGGGATCCGAGTACTCGTCGGCGAGGATCGGGCACTGCTCGATCGGCGTGCAGAACCGCGAGTTGGGGTGCGACGACGGCTGGTCGGACGCCGGCGTCCAGTCCCGGCCCTTCCAGTCGGTGAGGTGCGCGGGCGGCTCACCCATGCCCTCCCACCAGATGTCGCCGTCGTCGGTGAGCGCCACGTTGGTGAACACGGAGTTGCCCTGCGCGAGCGTGCGCATCGCGTTGGGGTTGGTCTTCCAGTCGGTGCCGGGCGCGACGCCGAACAGCCCGAACTCCGGGTTGACCGCGTAGAGCCGGCCGTCCTCGCCGAAGCGCATCCAGGCGATGTCGTCACCGAGCGTCTCGACCTTCCAGCCCGGGATCGTCGGCTCCAGCATGGCCAGGTTGGTCTTGCCGCAGGCGCTCGGGAACGCCGCCGCGACGTACTTCACCACCCCGTCCGGCGAGGTGAGTTTGAGGATGAGCATGTGCTCGGCGAGCCAGCCCTCGTCGCGCCCCATCACACTGGCGATGCGCAGCGAGTAGCACTTCTTGCCCAGCAGCGAGTTGCCGCCGTAGCCGGAGCCGTAGCTCCAGATCTCCCGCGTCTCCGGGAAGTGGGAGATGTACTTCGTGTCGCTGCACGGCCACGCGACGTCCTGCTGGCCGCGCTCGAGCGGCGCGCCGACCGAGTGCAGGCAGGGCACGAACGGGGCGTCGGCGCCCATCCGCTCCAGCACGGCGGTGCCCATGCGGGTCATGATCCGCATGGACGCCACCACGTAGGGCGAGTCGGTGACCTCAACACCGAACATCGGCCGCTCGGCCGTGAGCGGCCCCATGCAGAACGGGATGACGTACATTGTCCGGCCCCGCATACAGCCGTCGTAGAGCTCGGTCATGCGGCGCTTCATCTCGTCGGGCGCCATCCAGTTGTTCGTGGGCCCGGCGTCGGCCTCGTCGACCGAGCAGATGAAGGTGCGCTCCTCGACGCGGGCGACGTCGGACGGATCGGTGCGAGCCCAGAACGAGTTCGGCCGCTTCGCCTCGTCGAGACGCACCAGCGCACCGGTCTCGACCAGTTCGTCGGTGATCCGCCGCCATTCGTCCTGGGAACCGTCGCACCACACCACCCGTTCGGGTCTGGTGAGCTCGGCGACCTCGCGAATCCAGGCGAGCAGCCGGGGATGTGCTGTCGGCGCCTGATCGAGGCCGGGGATCGTGGTTGGTGCGGACATGACGAACTCCTCGTGGTCGACAGTGACCCAGCAGTTCCGGGGTATGCCGGAACGCGGCACGCGATGAAGCCAGCGCGCCGTGGAAACGTCCAACTGATTTGCCTCAGACTAAACCGGCAGCCCGGCCGGGGCATCGCGAGAGCTTGTGAAAAGCTGCACAAGTCAACGATAATCTCGTGCCGATTCGCAGAATTTCGCGCGAACTTTTCGCCGAACGCGCATCATCGCGCAAACCGTACGGTCTGCGGCGCAGGGGCCCACCGGGGTGCGCGGTGCCGTACCCTCTGCGAGGTGACGGAGTTGCAGTCGAGGACGTCCGGCCCGGAAACACGTCCGGGCGGGCTGCGCGGTCTCTACGCCCGCTTCGGGCACCTTGTCCACGAGCTCGGGAAGTTCGGCACGGTCGGCATCGTCGCGTTCGGTGTCGACTTCACGATTTTCAACGTGCTGCTCTTCGGCGGGGTCAACAACCTCCTCGCCGCGACCGTCTCGATGGTCGTGGCCGCGACCGTCGCGTTCGTCGGCAACCGGTTCTGGACCTGGCGGGACCGCGAGCGGACCAACCTCCGCCGCGAATACTCGCTGTACTTCCTCTTCAACGTCGGCGGCCTGGTCATCGCGCTGGTCTGCCTGTGGTTCAGCCACTACGTGCTCGGCGCGGCGTGGCATTTCTTCGAGACCAAGCTGGCGGACAACATCGCCAAGAACCTTGTCGGCATGGCGCTCGGCACAGCGTTCCGGTTCTGGTCGTACCGCCAGATCGTGTTCCGCAGGACACCGGCCGAGTCGTAAACTCAGCGTTACCCCGAGTGTCCGGTAACAGGGTGGTTGCAAAGGGGATAAGGTCCGGGTGACCTGCCACGCACTCCCCGGTGTATGGACCACGATGCTTGGCCACCTACCGTAAGGTTGCACGGTGCGCCTTGCCAGCAACCTTCGCGACCGGTTCGTCCCCGAGCGTTACCGGTCGCTCGTCACAGAGCTGTTCAGGTTCGCCGCAGTCGGCGGGGTCAACACGGTCATCGACTACGCCGTGCTCAACGTGCTGCTGTCGATCGGCCCGCTGAAGGCGAAGATCGTCGCCGCGGTCGTGGCCACGACCGTCTCCTACGTGCTGAACCGTCAGTGGACGTTCCAGTCCCGTGACCGCAGCACCATCCGCCGCGAATACACCCTGTTCTTCGCCCTCAACGGTGTCGGCCTGCTCATCCAGGGTGCCGTTCTGGCCGTCGCGAAGTACGGGCTGCACTTCAGCGAGCACAACAGCGACGACCGGCTGGCGTTCAACATCGCCAACGCGGTGGGCATCGCGCTGGCGATGGTGTTCCGCTTCTGGGCGTATCGCACGTTCGTCTTCAAGCAGACGCCGGCCACCGCCGAGCAGGGGCTGGAGGCCGAGGTCGAGGCCCTGGAGGTCGCCCTCACGGATGTCTCCGTCGCGCCGGCGCCGCGCCAGTCCGAGGACAAGGACCTCCGCCTCAACGACATGGAAACCCCGGCCGGCCACCGCTAGGGCCGTCCGCGCGGCCGGGTGATCGCCCCGCCCCGACCCGCGTCGATCTTGCAGTTGTGGTGCCTAACAAACCCGGACATCGCGGGAGTGCCGAGGCACCACAAGTGCAAGATCGACGCGAGGGGGAGCCGAAGAGGGGCTACTCGCTTTTGATCTCCCGCACCAGGGCGTCGCGGTCGTCGTCGCCGAAGGTGTACTTCTGGCGGTCGGCGTCCACCAGTTCGTACAGCACGCTCTGGGTCTTCTCGACCTGGGGAAGGTCGGTGAGCTGGACCTGGCCCCGCTCGCCGGCCGACTCGATCGTCAGCGTCCCGCAGCCCAGCATCCGCTCGAAGAGCGTGTGCGAGAACGACACGTCGTTGACGCGGCCCAGCGGAATGTCACGGCCGCTGCGCGAGAACACGCCGCTGCGCATGATCACCCGCTCGTTCGTGAACACATAGTGCGTGGTCCGCCACTTGATCCACGGCCACCCGGTCACCACCAGCACCACCGCCAGCGCGATGCCGCCCAGGATGAGCAACGGGATCATGCCCCAGTCGGTGAAGATCACCGCCGCGATGACCGCGGCGAGGGCGAGAACGAACCAGACCACCGGCAGGAACAGCGCTTTCCAGTGGGGGTGCAGGTGCAGCACCACCTGCTCGTCCTTGGTGAGGACGCTTTCCGGGAACCCCACGCCAACCTCCTCGTTCATGAATGTCGAGGTGAGGCTAGACCCTTCGGTGTCCCCGGCGGCACCGCCTACCCGGCCGTATTGCCGGGCGCGTCCGGACGGACGTGGACCACGTCGCCGGCGGCCACCGCCCGCACCGCCCCCGACCGGTCCGCGACCTGCAGCCTTCCGTCGTCGTCGATGCCCATGGCCGTGCCGACGAGCGTCTCGGCGCCGGGCAGCTGGACCTGCACGCGGCGGCCGATCGTCCCGCAGTGGAAGAGGTACGCCTCGTGCAGTCCCGAGGCGGACGGGTCGCCGTCGGCCGCGCGCCACAGTTCGTACCACTCCTCGAAAGACCGCAGGAAGGCTCGCAACAGCGGGTCGCGGTCGGCGCTGGCGGCCCCCGCGAGCGCCAGCGAGGTGGCGTCGGGGCGCGGCAGCTCGTGCTCACGCAGCGTGGTGTTGAGGCCGACGCCGACGACGATCGCGCCGTCGCCGACGGCCTCGGCGAGGATGCCGGCGGTCTTGCGGTCACCCTGGAGGAGGAGGTCGTTGGGCCACTTCAGGTAGGCGTCCAGCCGCGCGACCCGGCGGACCGCCTCGGCGAGCGCCACCCCGGTGAGCAGCGGCAGCCAGCCCAGCCTCGTCGGCGCGACCGTCGGGCGCAGCAGCAGGCTCAACGCCAGGCCGGCACGCGGCGGCGACTGCCACTCGCGGCCCAGCCGGCCCCGGCCCGCGGTCTGCCGCTCGGCGACGACCACCAGCCCCTCGGCGGCGCCGTCGCGCGCGGCCGAGGCCACGTCGGCGTTGGTGGATCCGGTCTCCTCGACCACCTGCAGATCGGTCCAGAACCCGCCCGGAACGACCAATGCGCGCCGCAACGCGGCCGGGCGCAGCGGAGGGCGCTCCAGGTCGGTGTAAATGTTCACAGCTCGACCCTAAGGCCCCGCGATTACCATGCCCAGCGTGACCATTGAGCAGGTTGGTGTCGACGCTGGAGCCGGGACCGACATCCACACGACCGCCGGAAAGCTCGCGGATCTCGGGCGGCGCACCGACGAGGCGGTGCACGCGGGCTCGGCGCGGGCCGTCGAGAAGCAACACGCCCGGGGCAAGAAGACCGCCCGTGAGCGGATCGAGATGCTGCTCGACCCGGGGTCGTTCGTCGAGCTCGACGAGCTGGCCCGGCACCGGTCCACCAACTTCGGCCTGGAGCGGACCCGGCCCTACGGCGACGGGGTGGTCACCGGCTACGGCACCGTCGACGGCCGCCAGATCTGCGTGTTCGCCCAGGACTTCACGGTCTTCGGCGGCAGCCTCGGCGAGGTGTTCGGCGAGAAGATCGTCAAGGTCATGGACCTCGCGATGAAGATCGGCTGCCCGATCGTCGGGATCAACGACTCGGGCGGCGCGCGCATCCAGGAGGGGGTCGTCTCCCTGGGGCTGTACGGCGAGATCTTCTTCCGCAACGTGCGCGCCTCGGGCGTGATCCCGCAGATCTCGCTGATCATGGGGCCCTGCGCGGGCGGGGCGGTCTACTCCCCCGCGGTCACCGACTTCACGGTCATGGTCGACCAGACCTCACACATGTTCATCACCGGCCCCGACGTGATCAAAACGGTGACCGGCGAGGACGTCGAGTTCGAGGAGTTGGGCGGGGCCCGGACGCACAACACCAAGTCCGGCAACGCGCACTACCTGGCCTCCGACGAGGACGACGCGATCGAGTACGTCAAGGCGCTGTTGTCGTACCTGCCGTCGAACAACCTCGACGACGTGCCCGTCGTGCCCGCGCCCGCGACGCTCGAGGTGGACCAGGACGACCTGGTGCTCGACTCGGTGATCCCGGACTCGGCGAACCAGCCGTATGACATGCGCACCGTCATCGAGGCGGTCGTCGAGGACTTCCTGGAGGTCCAGCCGCTCTTCGCGCAGAACATCGTCGTGGGCTTCGGCCGCGTCGAGGGCCACCCGGTCGGCGTCGTGGCCAACCAGCCGATGCACTTCGCCGGCTGCCTCGACATCAACGCCTCGGAGAAGGCGGCGCGCTTCGTGCGGACCTGCGACGCGTTCAACATCCCGATCCTGACGTTCGTCGACGTCCCGGGCTTCCTGCCCGGCGCGAGCCAGGAGTGGGACGGCATCATCCGGCGCGGCGCGAAGCTGATCTACGCCTATGCCGAGGCGACGGTACCGAAGGTGACCGTCATCACCCGGAAGGCGTACGGCGGCGCGTACGACGTCATGGGCTCCAAGCACCTCGGCGCGGACCTCAACTTCGCGTGGCCGACCGCGCAGATCGCGGTCATGGGCGCGCAGGGTGCGGTGAACATCCTCTACCGGCAGGAACTGCGCGAGGCGCAGGACCCGACCACGCGGCGCGCCGAGCTGATCCAGGAGTACGAGGACACGCTCGCCAACCCGTACGTCGCGGCGGAGCGCGGCTACATCGACGGGGTCATCCCACCGTCGACGACCCGCGTCGAGGTCGTGCGGGCGCTGCGGCTGCTGCGGACCAAGCGGGAGACGCTGCCGCCGAAGAAGCACGGCAACATCCCGCTGTAGCTCAGGCCGGCTTCGGCCGGAACGAGACGCGGATGAGGCCGTACATCGTGGTCACCGGCTGGCTGGCCCAGAGGTCCTCGGGGACCTCCCAGTAGATGGCGTGGCCCAGGTCCGGCCGGATGCGGCAACCCAGGTTCGACACGTGCATCCGGCCGCCCCGCGAGCTGTCATACGTCCACTGCCAGTCGGCGCAGTTCCCGATGAACTGGGCCGGCTCGATCTTGACCCGCTGATAGTTGGCGTACATCCGGCCGCGCAGCCGCTGGGCCTCCTGCGCGGTCCAGTCGGCGACCGGGTCGGCCGACGGCTTGTCGGTGGTGTCGATACCCATCCGCATCCGCTGGTCGGTGTTGCTCACGAAGTAGATCATCGATCTCGACGACTCGTGCGGCGTGCGGATCCAGCCGTCGGGCACCGCGACGGTCCAGCCCCAGGTCGGATCGGTCTCATAGTGGTAGCCGGCCGGCAACTGCAGCACGTCGTTGCCGAACGAGCCCTCCACCTGCGGCGACCGGCTCGGGGCCGGGCTCTGTGATGCGTTGTCGCCGGGCGGGGCCGGCTGGGCGGTCGTCTCGATCGCCGACGGCAGGCCGGTCGGCCGGCTGCCGGGCTCCTCGTCGCCGGAGCCGGTGATGAGGAGGACGGCCGCGACCACGACGGCGGCCACAGCGACGGCGGCCGCGAGCACCGTCCAGCGCTTCCGGCGCTCGTCACCGGTCGCCGGGGCCGGCGCCTCCTCGTCGAGGTTGATCTCGACCGCCCGGCCCGGGAAGTCGATGCGCGGCCCGCCGGGCTCGGGTGTGGACGAACCCTCCGACCCGCCGGCCGGGGGCGCGCTGACCGGCTCGCCGCCGTCCGGTGGGCCACTGACCGGGGCGACCGGGACCGCGGTGACGGCGTCGCTGCCGGTCACCGGGTGGACCGGGCCGCCAGAGCCGCGGGACCCGCCGCCGGACGGGCTGCGCAGGCCGGTCACGTGCCCTTCCTTGGACCGCCGTGGGCGCGGCAGCGCCGGCAGCGTCCACGGCCAGCCCCGGTGCGTGCCGGAGGCCGCGCGCAGGAGCAGCCGCTCGGTCTCGGCCATCGCGGCACGGGAGCGCGGATCCTTGCGCAGCAACGCGTTGAGCACCGGCTTGAGCACGCCGGCCCGCGTGGGCGGGTCGGGCTCCTCGGTCGCCAGGGCGGTCAGCGTGGCATAGGTGGTGGAGCGGGCATACGGCGAGCGGCCCTCGACGGCGGCGTAGAGCGTGGCACCGAGGGACCACAGGTCGGACGCCGGGTCGGAGATGCCCTCGCGGGCGCGCTCCGGGGAGATGTACTGCGGGGAGCCCAGGATCAGCCCGGGCCGCGTGACGGCGCCGTCACCGCCCTCGAACACGGCCAGGCCGAAGTCGGTCAGGACGACCCGGCCGGTGTCGGCGAGCAGGACGTTGCCCGGCTTGACGTCGCGGTGGAGCACCCCGGCGGCGTGCGCGGCGCGCAGCGCGCTGAGCACCGCGAGGCCGATCTGCGCGACCCGCTCCGGCGGCAGCGGGCCGTCGTCGGTGATCACCTGGTGCAGCGACCGGGACGGCACGTATTCCATGACGATCCACGGCGCCTGCTCGGTCTGGACCACGTCGTAGATCCGGACGACGTTGGGGTCGTTGAGCCGGGCCGCCGCCCGGGCCTCGCGCAGTGTGCGCAACCGCAACTCGTCGCGCTCCTCGGCGGTCAGCCCGCCGGGCGGGATGACCTCCTTGATCGCCACGTCGCGGCGCAGCATCTCATCGCGGGCGAGCCAGACCCGGCCCATACCGCCCGCACCGAGCAACTCGATCAATCGATACCGCTCGGCTACCAGGGACTTGGGTTGGGTCATCACTAGCAAGTTACCCAACCCAAGCTCGTGTGAGACAGTCCGGTTCCGGCAGTGATCACTCTTCCCGGTAACCGCGCGACCGAACCACCATGATCAAGAGGATGACCAGGCCGATTCCCGCCAGACCGGCACCGATCAGCGCAATCGGGAGAACCCGGAACGTGTCGAGCACCTTCTGCTGCGCGGGCGCCTCGACGGTGGCCTCGAACGTGACCGTGACGACCACCGTGTACTGCTCCACGTCGCCGCCGATGTCGACCGTGCCGGGAATCGCCAACGGGGCGTTGCCCGGCACCGGGTCCAGTGCGCCGGTCACCGACACCGTGGCGTCCTTCGCCGCCGGCGCGACCGGTCGCTCGATCGTGCACTTCGTCGGATGCAGGAAACCCAGCGGCGCCGGCAGTGCGGCCTCACCGTTGTCGCCGTCGCTCAGGACGGCGCGGCCGGTCGAGCCGTCGGCGCAGTTGACGTCGAGGACCACGGCACCGGCGCGCCCGTCGACGCTGCCCGCGAAGCGCAGCGTCACCTGCAACCGCTGCGCCGACTCGAACATGTAGGTGGCGGTGCACTTCGCGGCGGGCTCACCGGCGGAGAGCGGCACGACGTCGGCACCGACGTCGGGCATGTCCTGCGACCGGCCGGGATCGCAGGCGAACGAGCTGAGCCGCCAACTGCCGTCCACTGTGGAGACCGGCGGGATCGGGGTGACGAGGTACTCGCCGAACGGCAGCGCCTGCGGCACGTCGCCCCGCGCGATCGCCGCGACGCCGGGACCGGTGGTCGTCGCGACGCCGGACCAGCCGGGCGCACCCTGCTTGAGCGGTGCCACGGCGAACGACGCCGCGCCGGTGCCGCCGACGGTCACACTGCGCAGCTCCAGGCCGCCGATCCTGCGGCTCACGCGGAGCGTGCAGTCGGTCGGCGTGCCGGTGGTGACGACCACGGTCACCGTCATGCCCTCGGGCTTGAGCTCGGTCTCGCCGCAGCCGACGCCGGTCAGGCTCCACAAGGCAGCCTCGCCGGGCGGCGGGGTCACGGTCACCGGATAGGCGCCCGGCAGCAGCGTCGCGAGGTCCGCACCCGTTGCCGCCGTCGCCGAGCCGTCGCCGGTCGGCGCCGCGGTCAACTGCCGGATGCCGCCCTCACCGGCCACCGCGAGGCCGAACGCGCCGCCCGGATTGTCGCCGAAAAGCCGCAGCGTGAGCCCGGGCGGTGCGGCGGGGGGCGTGTAGGTGAACGTGCACGTCACGATCTCGCCCGGGGCGAGCGTGACGGTGGCCGTGGCGGTGGGCAGGTCGGTGGTGGTGAGGCTGCGCCCGGCACCGCTCTTGCCGCAGCCGAGGTCGGTGAGCGTCCAACCGGCCGGAGTACGCGAGACGATCGTGGCCGGCTGGCCGCCGGAGCTGCGCACGAAGGTCGCATCGGTGGTGGTGTCGACGGAGATCCGCTTGTCGGCGGTGTAGCTGGGGCTCGCGTCGAAGGCGAACCGCTGCGGGTAGCCGGGGGCCTTGGCGGTGCGGGCCCGCACGACGAGCATGCCAGGTGCCGCGGCGGTCTTGACGTAGTAGGCGTAGCAGAAAACGTGCCGGACGCCGCTGGGGAAGCCGAGCCACTGGACGTTTCCGCCGGTGCGGCCGTCGGCGGCGCAGCGCAGCGCGCCGAAGCCGTATCCGGGCAGCGTCGCGGAGAGCAGCGGGTCGCCGGGGGTGCCGCCCTGGACCCACAACTGCCGCCGCGCCGCGGCCCGCGCCTGGTCGTCGGTCAGCCGCAGGGTCACCGCGCCGTCGATCATCGTGTCGGTCCGCTGGCCGTTGCCGTCGAGCAGCGGCACACCGGCGGCCGTGGCCCCGGAGTCGACGGCAGGGGTGGTGACCGCCGACAGCTGGCCCTTCTTCTCGTGGCCGGCGCCGAGCGAGAAGTGCCAGCCGTTCAGCGGCGCGCAGCCGGCGCTGTTGGCGGCCTCGACCGCCGGGTCGACGGCCTGGCCGTCGCGGTAGGCGTTGTCACGGCCGGGCGCCGACGGCGACTCCACGCGGTCGTCGCGGACGCGGTTGCCCATCACGCCGGCGAAGCTGTCGCAGGATCGCGCGACGAACGTCACGAGATAGTGCAGCGACGCGGAGATCGACGCGGGCGACTCCCCTTCCCGGGCACTCGACGGCGCAGCGGGCAGCAGTACGGCGAACAGCGCCGCGACGAACAACGTCGATGCAGCGCGAATCCGGACGTTTGTCAATGCGCCCCCCAATTCGCCATCGACTCCCGTTCCACCCGAGTATGCGCCGCTCAGGTGTGCGTATGCTCGCAGGACGCCAACGTTTCGGGAATTTGTACGGGAGGTCGCGTGAGCGAGGAGCCGCTGTTCAGGGTCGTGCGGGGCACTCCGACAGCCGAAGAGGTCGCGGCGATCGTGGGCGCGCTGTTCAGTCTCGCGCCGACCGCTCCCCCGGCCCGTCCGGCGCGTTCCCGGTGGCGGGAGAGCGCTCTGCCGGGTGCCCGTCCGCGCTGGCGCTAGTCGCGGCCTCCTCCGTGCCCGCACCACCGCGGCGGCGCGGGATCGTGATCGGCGGCAGGACCGGCCAGCGGCGGGCCTCCCGTTCGGCGAGCATCCGTTCGGCGTCGGCGAGCGACGGCACCTCGGCGACCAACTGCTGGCCGCACGACCGGCACATCAGCGCGGCCACCGGCACCCGGTCGTAGCAGAACGGGCAAGGCCGTTGGTCCAGCGACCGCCCGCGCTCGACGCCGATCCAGGTCATCAACTTGATGATCACGAAGAGCGCCACGGCCAGCAGGAGGAACTGCAGCAGGTCGTTGAGGAACACGCCGTACCTGATCGGCGTCTTGTGCACGGTGAACTGGAGCTCCTGGAAGTCGGGCTCGCCCACCACGGCGGCCACGGCCTGGAGGAAGAGGTTCGTCACGAACGACTGCATGAGCGTGGCGAAGGCCGACCCGATGATGAACCCGAGCGCCAGGTCCAGGACCGAGCCGCCGATCGCGATCGCCTTGAACTCCGCCCAGAGCTTCCGCATGGCGCGATGGTACGGACGAAGCGCTAGCGTTCTGACCCGTGAAGACGTTCATTCTCGCTTCAGCCAGCCCCGCTCGGCTGAAGCTGCTCCGGTCCGCCGGCCTGTCGCCACAGGTCATCGTCAGCGGCGTCGACGAGTCGGCCGTGGCCGCCGGTGACGCGGCCACCCTCGCCGGCACGCTCGCCGAGCTCAAGGCCCGCGCGGTGGCCACCCCGCTCGCCGGGCCCCTCGTCCTCGGCTGCGACTCGGTGCTCGCCTTCGACGGTGAGATCCTGGGCAAACCCGCCGACGCCGACGAGGCCACGCGGCGATGGAAGGCGATGCGCGGCCGGTCCGGGATCCTCTACACCGGGCACTGCCTGATCGACACGGCCACCGGCAGGGAGGCGTCGGCGACAGTCGGCACGACCGTGCACTTCGCCGAGCCGACCGACGAGGAGATCGCCGCCTACGTGGCGTCCGGGGAGCCGTTGCAGGTGGCCGGGGCGTTCACGATCGACGGGCTGGGCGGGCTGTTCGTCAAGGGTATCGAGGGAGACCACGGCAACGTGGTGGGGCTGTCGCTGCCGACGCTGCGCAACCTGCTCGCCTCGGTCGGCGTACCGGTCACCTCGCTCTGGTAGGCATGGTGGTATGACCAAGAAATCGCTCTCACTCAGCGACGAACTGCTCGCCTACGTCGTCGCCAACGGCAGCGAGCCCGACGAGCTCGTCCGGGACCTGATCGACGAGACGGCCCGGGTCCTGCCGGCCGACCAGGGCATGCAGATCGCCCAGGAGCAGGCGGCGTTCCTCACCCTGCTGACGAAGATCGCGGGCGTGCGGAACGCGGTCGAGATCGGCACCTTCACCGGCCTCTCGTCGATCGCCATCGCCCGCGGGCTCGCCGACGGCGGCCGGTTGATCTGCTTCGACGTCTCCGACGAGTTCACGAGCATCGCCCGGCGGTACTGGAAGCGCGCCGGCCTCGAGGACCGGATCGAGCTGCGGCTCGGCCCGGCCGCGCAGACCCTGGCCACGCTCCCCGCCGAGCCGCACCTCGATCTGGTGTTCATCGACGCCGACAAGACCGGGTATCTCGGCTACTGGCAGGAGGTCGTGCCGCGGATGCGCCCGGGCGGCCTGATCCTGGTCGACAACGTGCTCCGCCACGGCCGCGTCCTCGATCCCGACCCGTCCGACGCCGCGACGATCGCGATCCTCGAGTTCAACCGGTTCGTCCTGCAGGACGACCGGGTCGAGTCGATGCTCCTGCCGATCGCCGACGGCCTGACCATCGCCCGCCGCCGCTAACCGCGTTGATCTTGCAGTTATGGTGCCTCGACACTCCCGCCACGTCCCGGTTTGTCAGGCACCACAACTGCAGGATCAACACGAGGAGGGGGGAGGGTCGCGCGGTCCAGGCGGAACACCGCCACCGCTGACACCGCCACGAAGACCGGGACGAGCAGAAACGCCTTGTGCGGGCTCACCGTGTCGGCCAGCGCGCCCAGGGCGAACGGCGCCACCGCGAAGGCGATGCCGACCGCGAACGACGCCCGCGCGGCGGCGAGGTCGGGCTGGCCGTCGGAGTGCGCTAGGGCGAGCCCGATGCCGAGCGGGTAGTGCAGGCCGACACCCAGGCCGCAGACGAACAGCCCGCCCATCGCCGGCCACGGGACCGTCGCACCCCAGAAGATCAGAAAGCCGGCGAGCGACATCGCCAGCGCGGCGAGCAGCACCCGCGTGGGGCGGAAGATCAGCAGCATCCGGCCGCCGACCAGCCGGCCGGCGAGCATGCCGGCGATCAGCGTGGACACGGCCGCGGTCGCGACACCGGCGGAGACGCCGGCGTGGCTGCGCAGCACGTCGCTGCCCCACAGCGTCAGGCAGACCTCGATCGACCCGGTGGCGCAGAGGCTCGCGAACGCGAGCCAGTAGGTCCGCGGCAGGGGCCGGTGCCGCCGGCCGTCCGTCGTTTCGACGGGGATCGGCTCGGGTGCCCGTACACGTGCGAAGAACGCCAGCAGGATCACGGGAACCACCATGACCACCAGCCCGGTCCGCCAGCCCAGGCCGGCGCTGAAGCTGGCCCCGACGATCAGCGGCGCGATCAGCCCGACGACGGCCGCGGCGGCGTTGGCCTCGCTGATCGCGGCCGGGCCGGCGGCGCCGTGGTGGTCGGTGAGAGCCGAGTTGATGCCGTTGACGGCCAGCGCGCCGCCGAACGAGCCGAGTGTCGCGAACGTGAGCGTGAGCGCGAGATGGTGCGCGCCGAACATGCCGACCGCGGCCGCGCAGACCAGGGCCATCCCGAGCCAGATCAGCCGGTGCCGGCCGAGGCGGCGGGTCAGGGCCGGGAGGATCGCGCCGCCGATGATGCCGCCGACCGCGAATCCGGTGCCGTGCAGGCCGGCGAGCGTGCGGCTGATGTGCAACTCGTCCCGCAGCAACGGGGCCACCGGCCCGAATCCGTAGAGGAAGTAGCACCAGATGGCCAGTTGGAGATAGATGACCCAGGTGAGGCGGTCACGGACGAGACGGGGCACCGCCCGACGGTGTCATGGCCCCTTCCCGGGTGGAAGAGGCCATGACAGTGACGGCCATTACCGGTACAGCTAGCGGACGCCCTTCGCGAACGCCCGCGACGCCCAGATCACCGTAATCACGGTCAATCCGCCGATGACCAGTGCGGCCTGCCACACCGAGTCGGCACCCGGGTTGCCGGCGAAGAGCGCACGCACCCCGTCGACGGCCCACGAGAAGGGGTTCCAGTCGGCGACGACCTTCAGCCAGCGCGGAGCGAACGTGAGGGGCAGCAGGATGCCCGCGGTCAGCAGCAGCGGCTGCGAGATGGTGTTGAGCAGCGGGGCGAGCGCGTCCTCGCTGCGCAGTTTGAGGGAGATGGCGTACGAGAACGCGGAGAGCATCAGCGAGATGATCGCCATCAGGGCAAACGCGGCGATCACGTCGAGCACGTTGACCTTCAGCCCGAACCCCACCGCGATCAGCACGATGAGCAGGGCCTGGAACAACAGCGACACGACATCCCGCAGCGAGCGGCCGACCAGCAGCGCCAGCCGGCTGACCGGCGTGACCCGGCTGCGCTCGATGACCCCGGCGCGCAACTCGGCGATCAGGCCGAAGCCGGTGAACAGCGAACCGAACATCGCCAGCAGCACCAGCAGGCCGGGGACGAAGAGCTTGTACGCCTCGGCGTTGCTGTCCACGCCCAGCGCCGGCTTGAGCAGCGGGGCGAAAAGCAGCAGGTAGAACAGCGGTTGGATGACGCCGACGATCAGCCAGACCGGGTTGCGCAGCATGAGCTGCATCTGGCGCTGGAACACCAGCCAGGTGTCACGGAGGAACTTCATCGCTGGTCTCCTCAGCTCTCTCGCAGCGAGCGGCCGGTCTTGATCAGGAAGACGTCGTCGAGGCTGGGCCGGTGCAGTTCCATGGAGCCGAGCGTCACCCCCGCGTGGTCGAGCAGCCGCAGGATGTGCGGGATGGCGACGGCGCCCTCGTCGACGTAGAGGCGCAACTGGCCGGCCTTCTGCTCCAGGCTGCGCACGTAGTCCTGGTTCTGCAGCAGGTCGGCGGCGAAACTGGTGGATCCGTTGACCCCCACCGTCACGACGTCGCCGGCGACCTCGCGTTTCAAGGCGTCGACGGTGCCCTCGGTGACGATCTCGCCGTGATCCATGATCGCGATGCGGTCGCAGAGCGCGTCGGCCTCGTCGAGGTAGTGGGTGGTGATGAAGACCGTCATGCCCTCGTCGCGCAGCCGGCGGATCTCGTCCCACATGTGGGCCCGGCTCTGCGGGTCGAGGCCGGTGGTCGGCTCGTCGAGGAAGACGATCCTCGGCTCGTGGATGATGCCCAGCGCGATGTCGACCCGGCGGCGCTGGCCGCCGGAGTAGGTCTTGGTGCGGCGGTCCGCGTAGTCGGTGAGCTGGAACGCGTCGAGCGCCTTCGCCGCCCGCCGCTGGGCCTCCGCCTTGGGAATGCCGTAGAAGCGGGCCTGGAGGACCAGCTCCTCGCGCGCCGTGCTCTCGTCCCAGGTGCTGCCGCCCTGGGCCACGTAGCCGATCCGGCGCCGGACCTCACCCGGGTCCTTGAGCAGGTCGGCGCCGGCGATTTCGGCCTCGCCGCCGTCGGGCGTGATGAGCGTGGCGAGCATGCGCAGCGTCGTGGTCTTGCCGGCGCCGTTGGGGCCGAGGAACCCGAAGATCTCCCCTTCCTTGACGGAGAGATCCACCCCGCGGACCGCTTCGACGACCTTCGTCTCCCGACCTGCGCGGGAGCGGAACGACTTCCGCAGCCCCTTGGTCTCGATCATGTCGGTCTCCCTGTCTTCACATCAGCAAGGAGACCGTAACGCGATATAAATCGCGTGGTCAAGTTTTAATATGTCGCGTACTACTCATCTTCATCGTCGACCGGATCGCCGTACTGCACCCGGAGGCTCTTGCGCCACTCCTCGCTGTAGTCGCCCTCGGGCAGCTCGTTCACGTGCATACCCTCGCCGGCCTCGATCCGCGCGGCGATGTCGTGGCACCAGCGGGCCTCCGCCTCGCAGCGGAGCATGGTGAGCTCGAACTGCCAGCCGACGTGCGGCGGCTTGCTCGCGGACCACTCCTCGCCATGGTCGCGATAGGTCGCGGACCAACCCTCGAGCAGGCGCGCGCGGGCCCGCAGGGCGCCGGCCGCCTCGGCCCGCGGCAGCGACGGCAGGAACGAGAACGCGGCGAGGAAGGGGTCGACCGGCTCCCGGTACTCCCACCAGTACTTGCGCAGCAGCGCCTGATACTCGACCTCACCGTCCCTGGTCATCCGGTACCGCGTGCGGGCGGGGCGGTTGTTGACCTGCTCGGTGTCGACCTCCTCCAGGAGGCCCTCCTCGGCCATCTTGCGCAACGCGTGATAGATCGAGCCCGGCTGGACGTTGGCCCAGCTCTCCACGTTCCAACTGGTCAACTCCTTGCGGATGTCGTAGCCGTGGACGGGCTGGAGTTGCGACACCAGCCCCAGGATCATCAGACGCGTATTCGACACGACACAAGCGTAATAGGAAAACTTGACTAACGCCTCGCAGTGACTTTGTTGGCAAGGCCGGGTGCCGAACCAGGGCTTAGACTGCGCCGGAGGGTTGACCCAAGGGAGCGTTCAGCGTGCGCAAGGTTCTCATCGCCAACCGAGGCGAGATCGCCGTCCGCGTCATCCGTGCCTGCCGCGACGCGGGCCTGGGCAGCGTGGCGGTCTACGCGGACTCGGACCGCGATGCCCTGCACGCCCGCCTGGCCGACGAGGCATACGCGCTCGGCGGCGACACCGCGGCCGACTCCTACCTGCGCATCGACAAGCTCATCGACGCCTGCCGGAAGTCCGGCGCGGATGCGGTCCACCCCGGCTACGGCTTCCTGTCCGAAAACGCGGACTTCGCCCAGGCGGTCATCGACGCCGGCCTGACCTGGATCGGCCCGACCCCGCAGGCGATCCGCGACCTCGGCGACAAGGTGACCGCCCGCCACATCGCACAGCGCGCCGGTGCGCCGCTCGTGCCCGGCACCCCCGAACCGGTGCGGGACGCCGACGAAATCCTCGAGTTCGCCAGGACGTACGGTCTGCCCGTCGCGATCAAGGCCGCGTTCGGCGGCGGCGGGCGCGGCCTGAAGGTCGCCCGCACGCTCGAGGAGATCCCGGCGCTGTTCGAGTCGGCGACCCGGGAGGCGGTCGCGGCGTTCGGACGCGGCGAGTGCTTCGTCGAGCGGTACCTCGACCAGCCGCGCCACGTCGAGGCCCAGGTCCTCGCCGACCAGCACGGCAACGTCATCGTCGCGGGCACCCGCGACTGCTCCCTGCAGCGGCGCCACCAGAAGCTCGTCGAGGAGGCGCCCGCGCCGTTCCTCACCGATGCCCAGCGTGCCCAGATCCACGAGTCGGCCAAGGCGATCTGCCGGGAGGCCGGCTACCACGGCGCCGGCACCGTCGAATACCTCGTCGGCAACGACGGCACCATCTCCTTCCTCGAGGTCAATACCCGCCTCCAGGTCGAGCACCCGGTCACCGAGGAGACCACCGGCATCGACCTCGTCCGCGAGCAGTTCCGCGTCGCCGACGGCGAGAAGCTCCGCTTCGACGCCGACCCGACGCCGCGCGGGCACGCGATCGAGTTCCGCATCAACGGCGAGGACCCGGGCCGCAACTTCCTGCCCGCCCCCGGCACGGTGACGACGCTGACCCTGCCGACCGGCCCCGGTGTCCGCGTCGACACCGGCATCGAGTCGGGCAGCGTCATCGGCGGCAACTTCGACTCGCTGCTCGCCAAGGTCATCGTCGTCGGCGAGACCCGCGACCAGGCCATCGAGCGCGCCCGCCGCGCCCTGGACGAGATGGTCGTCGAGGGCATGGCGACCGCGCTGCCGTTCCACCGCGCGGTGCTGCGCGACCCGGCGTTCACCGATGCTCCGTTCCGGGTCCACACCCGCTGGATCGAGACGGAGTGGGTCAACGAGGTGCCGCCGTTCGCCGGCGCGGGTCAGGCCGCCGAGGAGCCCGAGCCCCGCTCGACGGTCGTGGTGGAGGTCGGCGGAAAGCGGTTGGAGGTCACGCTGCCCTCCGGCTTCGGTACGACCAGTGCCCCCGCCCAGTCGGCGCCGCGTCGCCGGTCGGCCTCGAAGAAGCAGTCCGGCGCCGCCGGCGGGGACTCGCTGACCAGCCCGATGCAGGGCACGATCGTCAAGATCGCGGTGGCCGAGGGCGACACGGTCGCGGAGGGCGACCTGATCGTCGTCCTGGAGGCGATGAAGATGGAGCAGCCGCTGAACGCCCACAAGGCGGGCGTGGTGACCGGCCTGAGCGCCAAGGTCGGCGAGGTCGTCTCCGCCGGCGCGGTGATCACCGAGATCAAGTAGGCATCAGGCCGCGTGGGCGCCGGTCCGCACGTTCAGGGCGACGGCGACCACCGCGGTGCCGTATGCACACAGTTCCACCCATGTGTTGGTGACGTCCCGGTGGTCGAACCGCATGCCGACGATGGCGTTGGCACCACGGTGCTCGGCCGCCGCGACCATCTGCCCGACGGCGCGAGACCGCGTCTGCACGAGGAACTGCGACATGTCCGCCCCGGGGCCGCCTTCGGTGGACCGGATGCCGGCCGCGAACGGGTTGCGCGAGGTCGCCACCACGCCCAGTACCTCGCCGAGCACCGTGGTGATCTCGTATCCGGGGAGCCCTTCAGTGGTAACAACCAGCACGAATAAACTGTATGCATATATGTACGGCTACGTGTGGATCTAGGCGGAACCACCCGATTCTTCGTCCAGTGCTGGAGAATGGATGCCCCGTTTTCCCGTCCTGACGCAGGCCGGAAGGGCGACTTGAATGGCGGTCCGCGGCTGGAACTCGTGTCGAGCGGTGCCGGGCCGCAGAGCCGGGCCGCGGCGTCCGTGGCCCCGCGGTGCGGGGCCGGCCGCGCTCCGCGCTTGGCCCGACCCGGGTTCCTTGATCATCTGAAACATCTGGCTGTCCAGGCAGCCCGAAGTTTCCCTCGATCTACGAACCGCAGCCACACCACCCCGGCCAGACTCAACCGCCGCACCCATGATCGCGAACGGATCGCGATCACGGCCACAAACCGGCCGGAACCGACGACGACAACCCATCGCTCATGATCGCGGAGGCTCCGCGGGACTCGTGACAGTCCCGGCTCCGCCGCGACCGCAATCGCGAGTGCCGCGGCTGGGCGCGGTCGGGCGGTTCGGCCACCGCTTCATGATCGCGGAGCGTTGGTGCACCCCTGGAGCCTGTTGCGTAATTCGCTGGGACGGCGTTGGCGGCCCAACTACGCGCCGATCTTGGAGTTGTGGCGCCATGAACCTCCGAATTTGTCCGGGTTTGTCAAGGACCACAACTCCAAGATCGGCGCGGTTGTCGGGGTTGACGCGCGAGGGATCCGAATTACGCGACAGGCTCCAGGGGTGCACAAACGCTCCGCGATCATGAAACTGGCCGCTCGGTCCCGCGCGCTTCGTCCCGGCGCTTGGCCATGATTGCGGCAAGTTCGCGATCACGTGTGCTGATTCCCCTGTAGGGGCGCAGCGGTCGACGTCGGTCGCCGCCGTGGCGGACGCGACCAAGAACGTCGGTCTTGGTCGAAGCCCACGGCCAGGGTCACTTGCCGGGGCAGCCAGGTCCTTCCAACGATCAAGACTGACTAGCCGGCGCGCCGAAGCCCGGTCGGCCGAGCCCGCCGGACCGAGCCCGCCGGACCAAGCCAGACCGCGCCAGCCGGACCAGCCGAGCCAACCGAGCCAACCGAGCCAACCGGACCACGCCGGACCACGCCGGACCACGCCGGACCACGTCAGCTGGGTCCGGGCTGGGTCCGGGCTGGGTCCGGGCTGGATCCGGGCTGGATCCGGGCTGGGTCCGGGCTGGATCCGGGCTGGGTCCGGGCTGGATCCGGGCTGGGTCCGGGCTGGGTCCGGGCTGGGTCAGCCGCGGCCTGGCTCTGCTGCCGACGTCGGCGTGATGCCCGCAGCGAAGCGGAACAGGTCCGCGTCGCTCAAGGTTGCCGCGCCTCCGGACTGGATCACCAGCGACCGGCCGTTGTCCAGCCGTACCTGGAGCGTCGTGGCCTCCGCGGTCTTCACCAGGCTTCCGGAGCGCGAACCCACGCGGACCGCCGTCCCCGACGGCGGGGAACCGGCCTCGACGGCATCCAGCATGACGGCGATCTTGTCCGTGAAGGCGTGGCCGGCGGGGACACCCGGTGGGCAGAATGTCACGACACCCGGTGTGATGTTGTCGACCGTGTAGCCGGCCGGCATCAGCGTGAACGTGAACGGTGCCGGCGCGGCCAGCGGGTCGGCGCGCAGCGCCTCGGCGTAGGCCAGCAGGCGGTCCGGCGCCACGGCCCTCGGCTCGGTGCGCAGCTCCACCCAGGTGGACGCGTCCTCCTGCCACACCAGTGACCGCTGTGGTCCGGCGTTGACATCGTCCCAGGTCCAGTCGATCAGCGTTCCCGCGTGGCCGCGGACCGTCGCCGGGCCGGACGTCGCCGTCGTTCCCGGCGGCAGCTGCGGCCTCGTCGGGCTCACGGTCAGCGTGGCCATGGCGCCGTCCCCGCCGTCGAGCTGCTGGCGCAGCGTCGGGAGGCCGGCCGCCCGCCAGACCGTCGGGTCGCTGTAGCCGTCGCTCGTCGGCGGGGTGAACGGGAACGTGACGGTGGCCGGCACGGTCGAGTCGACCAGCGTCTGCTGGGTCTGCGGCGGGGCGCTCACCGCGGACGGGGTCGCGTCCCGTGCCCGCGTGAAGGGCACGGCGGCGACGAGGATCGCCGCGGCCGTGGACGCGACCACCAGGCGGCGGCGCCGGCGGCGGGTCGACTCGGTCTCGACCGCCGCGAGCATGGCCAGGCCCGCCGGCGCGTCGTCGGCGTGGCGCTGCAGCACGTCGCGCAGGCGCTCTTCGACGTCGTGGTTCATGTCTGCCCTCCCGGCAGTCGAACGGGCGTGAGCGCCGCCCGGAGTCGTTGCAACGCATGGAACGCATGGACCCGCACCGTGGCAGGCGAGCAGCCGAGCAGCCGCGCGATCTCGGCGTCGGGGAGATCTTCGTAGTACCGCAGGACGATCACGGCACGCTGCGACCGCGGCAGCGTGCGGAGCAGCGACCACATCTCGTCGGCGTCGGCCAGGCGGTCGGAGAGGTCGCCGGCCAGCGGGACGTCGGGCGGCTCGGCGATCGGCCGTTCGGTGAACGAGCGGCGGCGCCGCCACGACAGGAACTGCCGGAGGATGGCCTGCCGCACGTACGGCTCCGGGCCGGCGTCACCGACGATGCCGCCCCACCGCCGGTGTGCCTTGACCAGCGCCTCCTGCGTCAGGTCCTCGGCAAGGTGGCGATCGCCGGTGAGCAGATAGCCGAAACGCAGCAGCGCGGCCGTGCGGCTGACCACGAACTCCGCGAAGTCGATGTGCATGCACAACCCCCTCCACCCGGGTAGACGAGCCCACGTGGCCCCGGCGTTTATGGGTCCTTGGGAGTCGGATCGTCGTACTGCCCGGAGCGCCCGTTGTAGGGCCGGCCGTCGACGATCGGCCAGGGATTCGGCAGGCAGCCGTGCATGCCCAGCGTCTGCTGCTGCATCACCGGCGCGGGGCGGCCCGGCCCGGGGCAGAGCTCGTGCCCACGGCCCAGCCGGTGGCCGGTCTCGTGGTTGACGACGTACTGCCGGTAGGCCGTCAGGTCACCGCCGAAGTCGGGCACGCCGCGCGCCCAGCGTGCCACGTTGACGATGACGCCGTTGCCGTTGCGGCAGGAGGTGTACCGGTCGTAGCCGTTGTCGCACAGCTCGTCGCGGGTCGCCGGGGTGGCTAGGTAGATCGTGAAGTCGTATCGCTCCCCCGCACCGGCACGGCGCAGCCGCCACTGCCCGGTGCCGGTCCAGCCGCGCGGGTCGGCGAAGATCTCGGCGACCGCGGCGCCGAACTCCGCCGCGGAGACGCCGGTGATGTCCGACTCGACGCCGACCCGGTAGGCCAGCAGCCGGCCGGAGGCACCGGCGACCGGCCCGGCCGTGGCCAGGAAGTCGAACCGCCCGCTGCCGGCCGCCGGGTACCGGATCTCCGGCGGAGCCGAGGACACCTCCACGGAGGGGACGGGAGCCGGCATGGAGGAGACGGGAGCCGGCGAAGAGGAGGAGGCGGCGGTCGGCGGGGACGAGGAGAAGGACGGTGATGTGGAGCAGGCCGCCAGCAGCAGCACCAGCACCACACCACCGATCCGAACGATCTTCACACCCGTACTGACGCCCCCACCGCACCGAAGTATTTAGTCCAGCGGTGGACGGCATTCGGCGGCCAGCACCGACAGCGCCTCGGCGACCGGCAGCACCCGCACCGCGCCGGATCCGCGGTACCGCAGCGAGACGGTCCCGTCGGCGGCCTCCTGCGCACCGATCACGGCCACGAACGGCACCTTCCGGGCCGCGCGGATCCGCGCGCCGAGGCTTCCGCCGTACGACTCCTCGATCCGCAGATCCAGGGCACGGCACCGGTCGGCGAAGGACCGGCTCGACACGTCCCCGACCGGGAGGACCGCGACCTGCACGGGTGCGTACCAGGCCGGGAACGCCCCGTCGTGCACCTCGATGAGGTGGGCGAACAGCCGCTCCATGCTGCCCACGGCGCTGCGGTGCACCATGACCGGACGCCGCCGCTCGCCGGAGGCGTCCACATAGGACAGATCAAACCGGGCAGGCTGGAAGTGGTCCACCTGGACGGTCGCCAGGGTGCCCTCGCGTCCGGCGTGGTCGACGAGCTGCACGTCGATCTTCGGGCCGTAGAAGGCCGCCTCGCCGGGAACCTCCACATAGGACACTCCGGCCGCCGCGAGCGCGTCGCGCAGCACGGCGGTCGCACGCGACCACATCGGCGGATCGTCCACGTACTTGTCGCCGTCGCCGCGCAACGACAGCCGGTACGACGACGGCACGAAACCCAGCGCCGCGTGCGCGACCCGCATCAGCCGCAGCGCGGCGACCACCTCGTCGAGCACCTGTTCCGGGGCGCAGAAGACGTGCCCGTCATTGAGCGAGATGGCGCGTACGCGCGAGAGCCCGCCCAGCACACCGGAGCGCTCGGCACGGTACATGCCCCCGATCTCCCCGATCCGCAGCGGCAGTTCCCGATACGACCGCCCGCGCGCGTTGAACACCGCCGCGTGGTGCGGGCACAGGCTCGGCCGCATCACGAACACGTCGTGCTCGCTGACCGCCATCGGCGGGAACATGTCGTCGCCGAAATGCGGCAGATGGCCCGACCGCTCGTACATCTCCACCTTGGCCAGCGGCGGTGAATACACGTGCTGGTAGCCGTGGCGGCGCTCCAGTCCGTGCACGTAGTCCTCGACGGCGCGCCGGGCCGCGGCTCCCGCCGGCAGCCACAACGGCAGCCCTGCGCCGACGAGCGGGTCGGAGTGGAAAAGCCCGAGTTCCCGGCCGAGTTTTCGATGGTCCTGCATAAAAAGCTCCTCCAGAGGATGTCGTACCTCGGGGAGCGCGCGACGGCAGGCATAAAAAGCTCCGGAGCGCAGCGCCCCGGAGCACGAGCTGAAACGAAATGCGTCAGCGCCGCCGGGGAAGGCCCGGCGTCGTCGTCACCATGAAGGTGGACCGTGCGCTACGACTCACGCGTCGAGAATAGCGCGGCGCAGCGCCGGCGGCGCTACGGTTTCCAGGCCATCAGGTTGGCGAAGAGCTCGGCCTGCTCGATCGCGTCGTCCAGGGCGTGGTGCGTGTGCCGGCGCTTCGACAGCAGGTGCTTGGGCATCCGCCCCTTGACGGCGGCGCCGATCGGCACGCCGGCGCGCACGGCGTAGAACGTCTTCATGTCCAGGCAGCCGGAGTGGCCGAAGATGCTCTCGCCGGTGAACCTCAGCAGGTACCAGTAGAGGAACATCCAGTCGAAGACGGCCGGATACGCCACGATCACCGGCCGGTCGGCGCCCGCCGTGCGGGAGACCCAGGCGGTCAGCTCGGCCATCGCCGTGGCCGGGTCGGCGCCGTCGCGCAGCAGCGTCTCCCGGTCGAGCCCGGACACGGCCAGCGCCTCCGGCACGAAGTCGTCGCTGATCGGGCGCAGCTCGCGGTAGAAGGTGTCGGCGGCCGGGTCGGCGGCGGTGAACGTGCCGTCGAAGCGCCCGGCGACCGCGAGCCCGACGCTCACCATCGAATACGGCCCCGGTATCGGGCCGTCGGCTTCCACATCCAGGGAGAAGTAGACGTCGGCGCGCACACGGTGACCATACGTGAATCTACGATCGGAGTCGTGGACGATTCGTTCGCCGCCGTCGTGGCCCGGCTGTACGCGGCGCCCCCGGAGGACTTCGTCGCGCTGCGCACCGAGGAGGTCGCCCGCGCGCGGAAGGCCCGTGACACGCGGCTGGCCGCCGCGATCGCCAAGCTGCGCAAGCCGACGGTCGCCGCGTGGCTGGTCAACCTCGTGGCGCACGAGCGGCCGGACCTGGTCGAGGAGCTGCTCGAGCTGGCCGAGGAGCTGCGCACGGCCCAGCGCGAGCTGCGGGGTGCCGAGCTGCGGGAGCTGTCGACCCGGCGCCGGGCGACCGTCGGCGCGCTGGCCCGGGAGGCCGCGAAACTGGCCGGCCCGGGGCGGGGCAACCTGCCGTTGACCGAGGTGGAGAACACGTTCGCGGCGGCGCTCGCGGATCCCGAGGTGGCAGCGGCGGTACGGGAGGGAAGCCTCACCAAGGCCCTGGAGTACACCGGCTTCGGCGAGACACCGCGTCCACAGCTCCGGCTGGTGCACGGCTCCGGCGACGCCGCTCCCGCTTCCGCCACTGTTCGCCAGATCCGGTCGGCGCCGACGGACGACGAGCGTGAGCGCCGCGCCGAGGCCCGCCGCAAGGAGGAGGAGCGCCGCCAGGCCGAGGAGGAACACGCCCGGGTGGTCCGCCAGGCCCGTCGCGAGCTGATGACCGCGCTGCAACAGCTGTCGGACGCCGAGACGGCAAAATCGGAGGCCGAGAAGCAGGTGGCGGCGGCGGCGAAGGCGATAGCGCTGGCAGAGAAGCGGGTGGCGCTGGCCCAGGCCGCACTGTCCGACCTTGGTCCCCCCGCCCGTTGACCTTGATAAATTACAGCGTGCCACGAACGAGTGGCTTCACCGTGATCCATACGGGAGGGCAGAATGGCCCGGTGACTCCCGAGCAGGCGGCCGCGGCGGCGAAGCAGGCGGTGCTGGTCCTGGGCGGCGCTTTCAGTGACGACCCCAAAACCATGCGCCGGGCCCGCCAGATCGGGCTGACCGGCTGGGCCTTCTACGTGGCCGGGCGGGGCGGCGCCCTCGGTGACGTGCGCGCCGACACCGTCGCGGCCGCGCTGGGCTTCATCGCGCCCGAGGCCGTGCAGGACGGCTGGGACGCCGCACGCAAGGTCGCCCCACCCGAGCAGATCGCCGCCGACAACCTCGACGAGTGCTGCCGCTGGGGGCGTGAGCACCTCGAGAGTTTCTACGCACTGCCCAAGCTGGTCGAGCTCGCCGAGCGGGTCGTGGTGAGCGCCGAGACGGCCGGCATGCCGCTGTTCGCCGCCTGGCGGGCCATGCCGCTGCCCGACGACTCGCCGGGTGCCCGGGCCGCGGTGCTGGCCCACCTCATGCGCGAGCACCGCGGGGCAGCTCATCTGCTCGCGATCCGGGCCAGCGGCCTGAGCCCGCTGGAGGCCATCATCGCCGGGCCCGAGGGTGAGGCGGGGGCGACCGCGTTCGGGTGGCAGCCGCCCTACCCCGCGTATGAGCCACTGGTACGCCGCCGCAGCTGGGCCGAGGCGCTGACCGACCGCATCGCCGGTGAGGCGTTCCGGGCGCTGGGCCCGGCCGAACGGATCGAACTCGTCAACCTGCTCGACGCGGCGGTGACGTCGGTGAAGGAGGCATTGCCGTCATGACGGGGCTTCAGGGGCTGCCCGGCTGGACCGTCCGTGGGTGCTCGCTGCACGACGTCCCCGCCATCCTGGCGATCACCAGGGCCGGCGACATCGCCGCGCTCGGCGAGCCCGACTGGTCGGAGGACGAGATCGTGACGACCCTCACGGCGCCCAACCAGGATCCCGCGGTCGACATGTGGCTGGCCTTCGACCCGTCCGGCGAGGCGGTCGCGTGGGCGTACGTCGACAACCCCCAGCGCGGCACCCGCGACAACGTCGAGGTCTACGGCACACCCGAGCGCGGGTGGCCCGCCTACGGCCCGCTGCTCGACCTGGCGCTGCCACGCGTCGCCGAGCGGGCACGCGACGCCGGGCACGCCGAGGTGACGCTCCGGGCGGGGACACTCGCCGTCGAGACCGCCTATGTGGCCGTACTGCAGGAGAAGGGGTTCCGGTTCGTGAAACGGCACGCCCGGATGCGCCGCGTGCTGACCGGGCAGGAGCAGGCGCCCGAGGGCCTCGACATCCGTCCCGTGCTGGCCGGCGACGACGCCGAGATGCGGCGGTTCCACGAGGTGCTCGAGTCGGCGTTCGCCGACACGCCCGACTACCAGCCGACGTCGTACGACGACTGGCGTGAGGCGCTGCGCCGGCTGCCGTCGGTGAGCTTCGACGAGTGGTTCGTCCACCTGGCGGACGGCGAGGTCGTCGGTGTCCTCCAGTCGGCCGACCAGGCGGTCGAGCACAACGAGGGCTGGGTCAAGAACCTGGCCGTGCTCCGCCCGCACCGCAAGGCCGGCGTCGGCGGCGCACTGCTGCGGACGGCCTTCGCGGCGTATGCGGCGAAGGGCCGCACGTCGGCCGGCCTGGGTGTCGACCTGACCAACCCCACCGGGGCCTACGACCTCTACACCCGGGTGGGCATGACCGTGACGTTCGCCGCCGACATGTACGAGCGGCAGGTCACGGCATAGCCGTCTTGGTCGGCCGGGAGCGCAGCTCCTCCAGGTAGTCCGCCGGGGCGCCGGCCTTCGCGGCGGCGTTGGCGATCTCGGCGAGATACCACGCGGTGGGCAGGCCGCCCTCGTAGCCGTTGAAGACGTAGACCCACGCGGTGTCCTCGCCGTCGAGCGTGGCGACGCGCAGATGAAGCTTCTGGTACGTGCCGGAGAGCGCCCCCTCGACCTCGTCGAGCTGCTTCTCGTCGTTGGGGTGCACGTCGTAGAGCGCGACGAAGACCCGATCGCCGGGTGATTCGACGATCGTGGTGACCGAGCCCTCCCAGCCGAGGATGTCCTCGCCGGCAAAGGTGAGACGCCAGCCTTCCAGCCAGCCCGTGCCGGTCATCGGCGAATACGGACAGTAGGCCCGCATGCGGGCAGGGTCAAGGTTCGAGCCATACGCGGCGTAATGACGCACGGCGATGACGATAGACCCGACCGGGTGTACGAGAGAATACTGCAGAGCGTGTCGTATTCGAATCCACTCGTCGGCGCGGGGTGCACCGTTCGGGTGGTGACGTGCCGGCGGGTGGGAGAATGGTCCGGGAAGCTCGAGGAGGGATGGGCAGCGTGGGCCGGATCGTGATCATCGGAGGGGGCCCGGCGGGCTACGAGGCGGCGCTGGTCGCCGCGCAGCTCGACGCCGAGGTCACCGTGATCGAGGCCGAAGGCGCAGGCGGCGCCTGCGTCCTGCACGACTGCGTTCCGTCCAAGACGTTCATCGCGAGTTCCGACGTCGTCACCGCGCACCTCGACACGGAGGAGTTCGGGGTGATCGGCCCACCCGGGCCTGACGTGCGGGTCGACGCCGCCGCGGTGCACCAGCGGGTCAAAAGGCTCGCCGCGGCGCAGTCCGGCGACATCTATGCCAAACTGGTCAAGGCCGGTGTGGAGTTCGTCACGGGCACCGCGCGCCTCGGAGAGGACACGCTCGGTCACACTCACACCGTTCAGGTGACCCCTGCGGGTGGTGACGCTCCGTATGTGATCGCCGCTTCGACAGTGCTGATCGCGACCGGCGCGACCCCGCGCGTGCTGCCGACCGCCGTGCCCGACGGCGAGCGCATCCTCGACTGGCGCCAGGTCTACGACCTGCCGAAGCTGCCCGAGCACCTCATCGTCGTCGGATCCGGGGTGACCGGCGCCGAGTTCGCGTCCGCCTACCTCGCCATGGGCACCGAGGTGACCCTGGTCTCCAGCCGCGACCGCGTCATGCCGCACGAGGACCCCGACGCCGCGATGGCGATCGAGCGCGTCTTCCGCACCCGCGGCATGACGATCCTCAACAACTGCCGCGCGTCCGCCGCCCGCCGCACCGCCGACGGCGTTGTGGTCGAGCTGGCCGACGGGCGGACGGTCGAGGGCTCCCACGTGCTGATGGCCGTGGGTTCGGTGCCGCAGACGTCCACGCTCGGCCTGGAGGACTACGGCGTTGAGGTCGCGCCCGGCGGCTACGTGACCGTCGACCGGGTCTCGCGGACCAACGTCCCCGGGATCTACGCGGCCGGCGACTGCACCGGCCTGCTGCCGCTGGCCAGCGTCGCGGCCATGCAGGGCCGCATCGCGATGTGGCACGCGCTCGGCGAGGCGGTGGCGCCGCTCAAGCTCCGCACCGTCGCCGCCAACGTCTTCACCGACCCGGAGCTGGCGAGCGTCGGCATCACCCAGTCCGACATCAACAGCGGCAAGGTGCCGGCGCGGGCGGTCACGCTGCCGCTGACCGGCAACGCGCGGGCCAAGATGGCCGGGATGGACGACGGCTTCGTGAAGATCTTCTGCCGGCCCGCCTCCGGCCTGGTGGTCGGCGGCGTCGTGGTGGCGCCCAAGGCGAGCGAGCTGATCATGCCGATCGCGATGGCGGTGGAGAACCACCTGAGCGTCGACCAGCTGGCCCACACCATCACGATCTACCCGTCGATCTCCGGCTCGATCGCCGAGGCCGCCCGCCAGCTCATGCAGCACGAAGAGGAGTAACTAGGGCCTGTTTCGTACCTGGGGTCGGAGCGAGGCGGAGTCCAGATTTCGTCTGGCGTCGCCCCGCGGAAGTCCGGCTACCGGTGTTGTAACCGGGCTTTCGCGGGGTGGCGCCAGGCGGAATCTGGGCCCGCCGCAGCCCGGCCTCAGGTACGAAACAGGCCCTAGGGCAGCTCGCGGTAGATGTCGCGGGCGTAGTCGACGACCGCTGCCCGCGTGACCGTCGCCTCGATCGGCAGCACCTCCAGGCAGCGGCGCAGGCCGTCGGTGAGGATCGGGCGCGGCACGCGCATCGACACGGTGCAGTGCGGCACCCACTCGCCGGGGTTGTAGAGCGGCAGGCTCTCGATCCCGTGCACCACCAGCCGATGCCAGACCACCGACTGGTGGTGCATGAGGTCCGGGGTCGGCGCCAGCCCGAGGAACACCACCCGGCCGACGAAGACGCCGGCGAACTGGAAGTTGAGCCGCAGCTTCGCCGCGACCTCGATCCCGGTCAGCGCCTCCGCGACCCGGTCCGGGTCCAGTGCCCGCGCCGCGATCAGGGACACGTGCGGGCGGTGCCGGCCGTTGTGCGGCGTGCGCAGCGTCTGGACGCCGATGTCCTCCAGCAGGTCCCACAGCACGCGGATCCGCCGGGTGGCCCGCTCGTCGAGGTGCAGCTCGACGGAGGCGACCATCTACGCCGCCTTCTGGCAGACCGGGCACCAGTACGCGTTGCGCGCGTTGAGCACCGCCGTGCGCACGGGCGTGCCGCAGACCAGGCAGGGCTGGCCGGTGCGCCGGTACACGTACACCTCGCCGCCGTGCCGGTCCACCCGCGGCGGCCGCCCCATCGCCTCCGGCGTGTGTGCACTGTGAACGGTGTCGATGCGTCCCACGGCCACGCCGGTGCGCATCAGCGCCCGCAGGTCGTCCCAGATCTCCTGCCACTGCGCGTGGGACAGACTCTTGCCGGTCATGGTCGGCGGCAGCCCGGCCCGGAACAGCGCCTCGGTCACGTAGATGAGCCCGGCACCGGCCACAACGGACTGGTCCATGAGCAGACCCATGAGGGTCCGCCCGGACTTCCTGATGATTTGGTACGCGCTGTCGCCGTCGCTGTCCGGCACGAGCGGATCCGGTCCGAGCCGGGCGTGGAGCGCCGCGACCTCGCCGGGATCGAGCAGCTCGCACGCGGCCGGACCGCGCAGGTCCAGCCAGTGCTCGTTGTTGACCATCCGGAGCCGGATCTCGCCCCACTCCTGCGGCGGTGGCCCGTCACCTTCGGTGAACTTCCCGTAGAGCCCCAGGTGGATGTGCAGCGTGTCGCCGCCGGCATAGTGGTGCAGCAGGTGCTTGCCGTGCGCCTCGGTGCTCTCCAGGACCCGGCCGTCGATCCGTCGCGCGCCGGCGGCGAACCGGCCCTGCGGGCTGCTGACCCGCACGGCACGGCCGGCGAACATCTCGCGGTGCCGCTCGGCGAGGCGGTGGATCGTATGACCTTCGGGCACGCACGGAATGTACCGACGAAGATCTCAGACGGACTCGCCGGGCTGGAGGCGTGTGTAGTGGGTGCCGGACAGGCGGGTCATGTGGCCGGTGACCATCTGCTGGCCGGCCTCCACGAGCAGGCTGTCGTGCAGAGCGAACGCGCGGTCCGGCCGCACCGCCCGCGTGAAGTCGATCGCCTCGGCCAGCTTCAGCCACGGCGCCGACACCGGGACGAACAGCGTGGCGACCTCGTCCTCCGGCACGAAGAACGAGTCGCCCGGGTGGTAGATCGGCCCGTCGGGGCTCTCGATCAGATATCCCACGTTGACGATCTGCGGGATGTCGGAGTGGATGATCGCGTGCTGCCCGCCGCGGGCCCGCACGGTCATGCCGGCCGCGACAAACGTGTCGCCGGGCGCGACCGCGAACTTCTCGGCGTCGAGGTCGACCAGCTGGGCCTCGACGTCGGGGTGGGTGTAGACGGTGAGGGCCGGTTGCTTCGCCGCCGCGGCGCGCAGCTTCTCGATGTCGATGTGGTCGAAGTGCTCGTGCGTGATGAGCACCGCGTCGGCGCCGTCGAGCGACTCCGGCTCGCTGAACACGCCGGGATCGATCACCAGGACCCCGCCGCCGTGTTCGAGCCGCAGGCAGGCGTGCGTGTACTTGGTGATGCGCATTCGGTGACCTCCTCGTGGCAGAACCGTGACACAAGCGGCGGGAACCGCACCCGCACCGGGCCGCGTCCCAGGGTGCAGTCGGATCTCCCGATCGACCCTACCCAGGAGGCGTCATGTCAGTCAGGCGCACCACACTGTTCCTCACGGCGGCGTGCGCCGCCATGCTGATGGCGCTGAGCGGGTGCGGTGCCGACAGCGGCGACAACGCCGGCACCTCCGGCGAGGCGCCCGCGGCGGCACCCGCGCAGCAGGGAGGCGCCGGCCCGAAGCAGGACAAGCCCGCGGAAGACGCCGGCTCGCAGGCGAAGGTACCGGACAACCTGGACATCGAGAACCGCTCGATCATCTATGCGGGCACGATGAAGGTACGGGTGAAGGACGTCGACGCCGCCGCCGCGCAGGCAATCGCGTTCGCCACCGGCGCGGGTGGGTTCGTCGGCGGGGACAACCGCCGCCACGACGACCGGCGCTCGCAGGGCACGCTGACGTTACGCGTCCCCGCCGCGAAGTTCACCACGACGCTCGACCAGCTGAAGTCCCTCGGCAACGAGGAGAGCCGGCAGATCACCGCGCAGGACGTGACCGACCAGGTGGTCGACGTGGAGGCGCGGCTGCAGACCGCCCAGGCGAGTGTCGACCGCATCCGCGCGCTGCTGGCCAAGGCGCAGACCATCAGCGAGATCACCTCGCTGGAGTCGGAACTGTCCCGGCGGGAGGCGGACCTGGAGTCGTTGCAGGCCCGCAAGCGCAGGCTCGACGGGCTGACCGCGCTGTCCACGATCACGCTGGTGCTGCTCGGTCCCGAGGCGGCCGTCGACAAGGAGGACCTCGGCATCGGGGTCGGCCTGGAAAACGGCTGGTCCGCGTTCGTCACCTCGCTGCGGATCGCGCTGACCGTGCTCGGCTGGCTGCTGCCCTGGCTCGTGCTCGTGGGCGTCCCGGTCTACCTGCTGATCTGGCTGCTGCGGCGGTTCCGGCCGAAGCGCCCGGCGCTGGCCGGTGCGGGCGGTCCCGCGATGCCGCAGGCCGGTTTCCCGGTGCCGCCGACGGGTTCCCCGGTGCCGCCCGGGCGAATCCCGCCGCCGTTCCCGGGTGGCCGGCCGGGCGCCGGTGGCCCTGTCCCACCGCCCGTCGGCGGCCCGGCCGTCCCGGTCTCCGCTCCGGTTCCCGTCCCGCCGCAGGCCGGCGCCGGCCCGGTTTCCGCCCCGCCGTCGGTTTCATCGCCGCTTTCGGTTTCAGCGTCTACTTCCGGGGCAGGGGCGCCCCCGGCGCCGGAAGCAGACGAGGCAGGGGGGTCCGAGCCTACGGCTGAGGGCCGGCGGGAAGCTGCGGGAACTGCTCGGTCGGCGGAGCCGCCGACTGACGCGGAACCTGCGGACCGGAAGGATCCGAGAGGTCCTGCGGAAGACCGCTGACCGCGGCGCCGAACGCCGGCTGCGACTGGTAGCCGGAATGGCCGTCAACCTTCGGAAAACACCGTGTCGCCGGGCGGGACGTCAAAGCCCGGCGGGTCGACGAACCGCACGTCCTTCGCGGTCGGCGACTCCACCGGTCCGCCGATGGGGTCGGTGTTCCGCCAGAGGTTGGCCCAACGGGGGGTGTGCTGGCCCGGTCCGGGAACCTGTGTCCCGGGCCGGGCCAGCACCGCGCCGACGTGTTCCAGCAGGCGGTCGCGGGCGGCGACCTGCGCAGGAGTGGCCCACCGAGGACGTCCTCGGTGGGCGAGCCGGTGACACCGTGCACGCGCAACTCTGTGGCCACGCATGCCGGACTGTCAGATGCCGGTCTATTTGTCTGCCTAGAAAGCTCCAGCGCTGAGCGCGGCCAGGGCGGTGTGGACCATGACCCGCACGCCGTAGCCGATCGAGCGCTCGTCGACGTCGAAGGCCGACTGGTGGATGTCGAACTTGGTCTCGGAGCCGGGCACGCCGACGCCGAGCCGGATCATCGAGCCGGGCACGCCGTCGAGGTAGAACGCGAAGTCCTCGCCGCCCATGCTGATCTCGGCCTCGACGATCCGGTCCGGCCCGAGGGCCGCGCCGGCGGCACCGGCGATGATCGCGGTGGCGAGCCGGTCGTTGACCACGGGCGGGACACCGCGGGTGTAGTTGACCTCCACGTCGGCGCCGGTCGGGGCGATGACGTCGTGAACCAGCTTGGTGACCAGCTCGGGCACGTCACGCCAGGCGTCGCGGCTCAGGACGCGGATGGTGCCCCGGGCGACGCCCTCGATCGGGATCGCGTTGGCGGCCTCGCCGGCCCGCACCGCGCCCCACACCATCGACACCCCGGCCCGCGCGTCAAGCTTGCGGTCGAGCAGCGACGGCACGTCCACGAGGATGCGGCCGAGCGCGTGGACCAGGTCGGCGGTCAGGTGCGGACGGGCGGTGTGCCCGCCGCGGCCGGTGAGCCGGACCTCGATCTTGTCCGCGGCCGCGGTGAACGGCCCGGAGCGGACGCCGACCAGGCCGACCGGCAACTGCGGCGCGCAGTGCAACGCGAAGATCCCGGCGACGTCCTTCAGGCCGCCGGCCGCGATGACCTCGGGCGCACCCGACGGCATGGTCTCCTCGGCCGGCTGGAACAGCAGCCGCACCCGGCCCGGCAGCTCGTCGCGCTCGGCGAGCTGGGCCAGCGCGAGGCCGACGCCGAGCAGGACGGTGGTGTGGACGTCGTGACCGCACGCGTGGCAGACATTGTCGACGGTCGAGCGGTAGGGCACGTCCTTCGTGTCGGGCAGGGGCAGCGCGTCGAGGTCGGCGCGCAGCGCGATCACCCGGTCGCCGTAGCCGATGTCACACATCACGCCATTGCCCTTGGGCAGCATGCGTGGCGACAGCCCGGCACGGGTGAGCTCGCGGGCGACGAGCGCCGCGGTCTCGAACTCGTGGCCGGACAGCTCCGGATGCGCGTGGATGTGACGTCGTACCGCGACGAGCTCGGCGCCGCGGGAGGCGAGCCAGCGGTCGAGCTGACCGGGCAACGGATCGGCCCCAGGTGGAGTCTCGGGCCAGGACGACGTCAACTCGCTGACCGAGCGTGCCGCAGCAGCGGCAGGATCGGGCAGCGTCAGCGCTCTCGTCACGGTGAGTTCTCTATTTCGGTCTAATGGAGCGGCCCGCCCCATGCGTGCCATGGACAGACTAACTGGGCCAACGTGACGGAGCGCAACATCATTCTCGTGATGTTCGGATAGCTGAGCGTCACTTTTATCCCCTTGAAGGCGCAAAGTCGCAGGCACCGTCGGGAGTGCCGGTTCGACCCCGGACAAGTACCCCTCACCTCCTACAACGGGTGACAGGCGCCACGGTCACGTGGTGTCGCGATACTCTTTCACAGCGGCGCCGTGGCCGCGGTTGCCGACGATCGACGCACAGTGACGAAAGACGTCGCAGGGTGGCACGAAGCCGGGGCCTCATACCGCACCGTACGTCCGTCAATCGGCGGTGCCGCGGTGAAATCCAGAAAACTAGGGTCCGGATGTTCCGAACGCGTTTCCGTCACCTGCGTAGACGCTGCATCCCACCGTTTCGGTTCCCCGAATGAACGGATTCAATCCTGCGAAGGTTCGGACCGCTACAAGATCAGCACTATGGGCTGTAGCAGAGTCACGGTACGGTGAAGGAGGTGACCCCACCTTTCGTCAGCGCGCAAGACCACGCAAGATAGTGGGGCGAGAAGTCAACCTCCCCCTCCCATGACGGTTTACTGCCTGTGACTCAGCTCCCGACATGGCACGGCGAGCCCCTGCCATCCACCGGTGCTCTGGCCTCCGCCGGAGCCGGGCGTGATCCTGCGCGCGGTTCCGACACTCCCAACAACACAACCGCCCGGGAACCTCGCGAGCCGGGTTCGATCGCGCCACCCGTGCCGGGCCAGCGCGCGGCCCCGGGTGTCGTGATCGGTGGACGCTATGCGCTGCGCACCGCCATCGGACACGGCGGCATGGGCACCGTCTGGCGGGCCAGCGACACGCTGCTGCGCCGCGACGTCGCCGTCAAGGAGGTGATCCTGCCGCCCAACATGGCCCCGAGCGACCGCGACTCGATGTATCAGCGGACGCTGCGCGAAGCCCGGGCGGCGGCGGCACTCTCGCACCCCGCGGTCGTCCAGGTCTACGACGTGGTGACCGAGGCCGGACGGCCGTGGATCGTCATGGAGCTCCTGCAGGCCCGCAGCCTGGCCGAGATGATCGTGGAGGACGGCCCGCTGGCCGCCCGTGCGGTGGCCAAGATCGGCATCGCGCTGCTCGGCGCGCTCGAGGTGGCCCACTCCGCCGGGGTGCTGCACCGCGACGTCAAGCCGGCCAACGTGCTGATCTGCGGCGACGGCCGCTGCGTGCTCACCGACTTCGGCGTGGCCCGGATGCCCACCGACAGCGAGCTCACCACGCCCGGCATGGTGCTCGGCTCGCCGCACTTCATCTCGCCCGAGCGGGCCATCGGCGCCAAGTTCGGCCCGCCGAGCGATCTCTTCTCGCTGGGCGTGACGCTCTACACCGCCGTCGAGGGGCGTCCGCCGTTCGACAAGCGGGATCCGTTCGAGACCATGCGGGCCGTCGTCGAAGAGCCTCCGGCGCAGGCCATGCGGGCCGGTCCGCTCGCAGGCGTGCTCTACGGGCTGCTCGAGAAGGATCCCGCCCGCCGGTGGGACGTCGAGACCGCCCGCGCCGTCCTGCGTGACCTGCTCGCCGGCCCGCTGGCCAGCAACGCGCCGGCGCACATGACCGACCCGTATGCGGTGGTCCGCCCGGCGCAGCAGCCGACCGTGGTGACCCCGCAGCAGCCGGCACCGACCGGCCAGATCGGCGGCCGGGCGATGATCGGCCCGGGTGAGACGGTCAGCGGTGCGCTGCGCCGCATGCACTCGGCGCCGGCGCCGGTGGCCGGCTCGGCCCATGAGGTCGAGCTCGAGCGGACCGACGCCAGTCGCTTCTCGGCCGACACCCTGGGCACCGACTGGACCCAGGCGCCGCCACCTCCCCCGCCGCCCGGCAACGTGGCGACCCAGCTCGTCGAGCGGGCCAAGCGGGCGCCGAAGTGGGCGAAGATCGCGGTGGCCGCCGGTGTCGCGGTCGTGCTGCTCCTCGGCGTCGGCGCGGCGTCCGGGCTGTTCTCCGGTGCCGACTCCACGTCGCAGGGCCAGCAGCCGGTCGGCCCGGCGTCGAGCGGGCCGGCCAAGCCGCCGTTCGAGGTGGAGTCGTTCAGCCACCCGGGCGGCATCACGGTCAACGTCCCGAAGGGCTGGACCCGCAAGCAGGCCGGCAACGCCAGTGCGCCGTATTTCGACATCACCGACCCGGACGACGTCAACCGCCGCGTCCGGGTCAACATCGAGAAGGCCTCCATCACGTCGAAGGCGTTCCTGGAAGGCGCTGCGAACCGGCTCAAGTCCACCCCGAGCTGCGCCACCCCGTATGAGCAGGTCAGCCTGGGCGACGGCAAGCTCGACGGCCACGACGGGGCGCTCTTGGAGTACACCTGCGGCTCGGGCGACCAGAAGCGCCACGCACTGTGGAACGCGATCGTGGTCAACGGCAAGGCGTACCACTTCTACGTGACCGTGCCCGACACCCGCTTCGACGAAAGCAAGGCGATCTTCAACGAGATGGTCCGCTCGTTCAAGCTCACCGGCCCGGCCGCGGGTCAGTGAGCACGCTCACCGTCCGGGCGCCGGACCGGGGAAACGCCGTGCTAAGAAAGGCAGATGACCTCCACGGAGCGTGATCTGCGTGCGGAAGCCGAGGCCTGGCTGGCCGACGACCCCGATCCGGCCACGCGCGAGGAGCTGCGCGCCGTGCTCGACAACGGCAACGGCGGCGCCGAGCTCGCCGACCGGTTCGCCGGTCCGCTGCGCTTCGGCACCGCCGGGCTGCGCGGGCCGCTGCGCGCCGGGCCCAACGGCATGAACCTCGCCGTCGTGCGGGCCGCCGCGGCCGGTCTGGTGCGCTGGCTCGCCGACAACGGGGTCGAGGGGCCGCTGGTCGTCGGCTACGACGCGCGGCACGGCTCGCACGCGTTCGCCGTGGAGACCGCCCGCGTCGCCACCGGCGCCGGCCGCGAGGCGCTGCTGCTGCCCCGGCCGCTGCCCACCCCGGTGCTCGCGTTCGCCGTGCGGCGCCGCGGCGCTGCCGCGGGGGTCATGGTCACCGCGAGCCACAACCCGCCGCAGGACAACGGCTACAAGGTCTATCTCGGCGACGGCTCCCAGATCGTCCCGCCGGCCGACGTGGAGATCGAGCAGGCGATCCGGGCCGTCGGGCCACTCGCCGAGGTGCCGCTCGGGCCGCCCGGCCAGGTGCTCACCGAGGAGATCGTGCAGGCGTACGTCGACGCCGCGATCGGTGTCGTCGATGCGGCGGTGCCACGTGACCTCCTCGTCGCGTACACCCCGATGCACGGTGTCGGCCGGGACGTCTTCGTCACGACGCTCGAGGCCGCGGGCTACCCGGCGCCGTTTGTCGTGGCGGCGCAGGCCGAGCCCGACGCCGACTTCCCCACCGTCGCGTTCCCCAACCCGGAGGAGCCCGGGGCGACCGACCTGCTGCTCACGCTGGCCCGGGAGTCGGGCGCGGACATCGCGATCGCCAACGACCCCGACGCCGACCGCTGCGCCGTCGCGGTCCCCGACGGCGGCGGCTGGCGGCTGCTGCGCGGTGACGAGGTCGGCGTCCTGCTGGCCGATCACCTGATGCGCCGCGGCACGGAGGGGCGCTACGCGACCACCATCGTGTCGTCGAGCCTGCTGTCGCGGATGTGCGCCGAGCGCGGGCTGCCCTACGGGGAGACGCTCACCGGCTTCAAGTGGATCGTGCGGGCCGGTGACGACCTGGTCTACGGCTACGAGGAGGCGCTCGGGTACTGCGTGGCGCCGTCCATCGTCCGCGACAAGGACGGCATCACCGCCGCCCTCCTCGTCTGCGAGCTCGCGGCCGGGCTGAAGGCGGAGCTGAAGACCCTCACCGACCGGCTCGACGAGCTTGCCGAGCGCTACGGCGTGCACGCCACCGACCAGCTCTCCGTGCGCGTCGACGACCTGGCCGACATCGCACGGGCGATGGACACCATCCGCCGGCGGCCGCCGACGGCACTGCTCGACGAGCCGGTGACGAGCATCGAGGACCGGCTCCCCGAGTCCGACGTGCTGATCCTGCGCGCCGGGACGACCCGTGTGGTGGTCCGCCCGTCGGGCACCGAGCCGAAGCTCAAGGCCTATCTCGAGGTCGTGGAGCCGGTCGTCGGCGGCGACATCCGCAAGGCGCGGGAGACCGCGGCGGCCTCGCTCGTCGCCCTGCGCACGGAGACCGCCGCCGCCCTGGGCCTGCGATAAGCGCTAAAGGGTCACGGAGAACACCGTGGACTCGGCCAGGCGGCGAAACTCGGTCAGCGCGTGCTCGGAGGAGTCCGGCCTGGTATCGCCCTTCGGCGCGTTCGGCGAGTCGAAGTAGACCAGCGCCTTGATCGCCGGGAACTGCGCGAGTTGCCGGCCGACCGTCGAGAAGATCCACGCCTTCTGCGCCGGGTCGGCGGCGTGCTCGTACACGCCCCATTCCGCGACCATCAGGGGCTTGTCGCCGTGGGTCCGGGTGACCCAGTTGTAGAACCCGGGCCACTTCGCGGGGTCCGACGTGCGGTTGACCAGGTACGAGAAGTCGCCGTAGCCGTAGCCGCCCGGTTTCGCGTAGAGGTACGGGTCCATGCCGATCCAGTCGACGACGTCGTCACCGGGGTAGAGGTCCTCGAACCAGGGCTGGACGCACCACGGCTCGTAGGCCATGTAGGCCAGCACGAAGACCACGTTCGTCACGCCCCGGGCGCGCAGCCGCTCGACGGTGTGGCGGAACATCGCGGCGTAGTCCTTGGCGGTCATGCCGCCGCCGCTGCGCACGTCGTTCTCCGGCTCGTGGTGCAGCGCGAGGAACAGCGTGCCGGGGAACGCCTTCAGCCGCCCGGCGGCCCGGTCGATGCGCGCATCCTGGCCGCCCGCGGCGACGTCGGCCCAGGTGGTGCCCCAGGCGACCTTCCAGTTCGCGAAGAGGATCCGTTTCTTCGGCTGCCGTACCGCGGCGATCTCGTCGGCGGTCGGGAACACCTCGTCGCCGCGGTGGTACGAGTGCAGGATGTCGGCGTGGCGGCCGGTCGTGCGCTCGAAGTTGGCCAGCGCCTGGGAGGCCGACAGGTCGGTGAACGCGCCGGGCGCGACGCCCCAGAGCAGCCCGCAGGTCGGCACGAGCTTCGCGCCGACCGTGCAGCGCCGCGTCTTCCCGGCCGCGGGTGACGCCTGTGCCGCCTGCGACGACGGCGCCCCACCGGCACGGACCGCGTCGGCCCCGGCCGGCCCGGCGCCACCGCCGAGGCGACTGTCGATCTCTTGCGCCGCCGGTACGTCCGGACGCCGCGGTTCGGCCCGCATCGACGCTGTCGACGCGATGGCGCCCGAACCGGCCAGCCCGATGACGGCCGCGACGACGGCGAGCACGGGATGGGACCGCAGGAAGGTGACTCGTCGGTGCTTCATCGCCGGACACCGTAGGCCGCCGCCCGGCTCGCCGGGCAAGCCCTGAGCAGCGGCAATCCCCCGATCCGGCGACGCTTCTTAAGCGGGATTTCAGAAGCGGGGCATGCCGCCGAACTGCCGGTCGCCCGCGTCGCCGAGGCCGGGAACGATGAACATGCGCTCGTTGAGCTTCTCGTCGATCGCCGCCGTCACCAGGCGCATCGGCAGGCCCGAGTTGGCCAGCCGCTCGATGCCGGCGGGTGCGGCGAGCACGCACAGCACGGTGATGTCGGTCGCGCCGCGGTCGACCAGCAGCCGCACGCAGTGCTCGAGCGAGCCGCCGGTGGCGAGCATCGGGTCGAGCACGAGCACCGGGATGCCGGCGAGGTCACGCGGCAGCGACTCCATGTAGGCACGCGGCTCGAACGTATGCTCGTCCCGGGCCAGCCCCACGAACCCCATCGACGACTCCGGCAACAGCGCGAGTGCCGAGTCGGCCATGCCCAGTCCGGCCCGCAGCACGGGCACCAGCAGGGGCGGGTTGGCCAGCCGGGTGCCCTCGGTCGTCGCGACCGGGGTCTGCACCGGGAACCGCTCGGTCGCGAACGAGCGTGCCGCCTCGTACACCAGCATCGTGGTGAGTTCGTGCAGCGCCGCCCGGAAGGCGGCGTTGTCGGTGCGTTCGTCCCGCATCGCCGTCAGTCGCGACTTGGCCAGGGGGTGATCCACCACGAGTACGTCCACAGGGTGAGAGCGTAGGCCCTGCCCTGCCACTCTTGTCGAGCCGAGGCCCCGCCGCAGGCCGGCAGGTGCGGCAGGGCAGGGCCTAAACTCGGCGTCATGACCCTCACCGTCGAGGTCGCGCGCTCACAAGGCGCACTGCGGACCTTCCTGCACGGCCTTCCGGGTGTCGACCAGGTCGGCGCGGAGCAACGCGCCGCGATGCTCGGCACCCGTTCGATCAAGACCACCGCCAAGGCGCAGGCACTCGACCTCGCGATCCGCATGGTCGACCTGACCACGCTGGAGGGCTCGGACACCCCGGGCAAGGTGCGCGCGCTGTGCGCGAAGGCCGTGCGGCCCGACCCGGCCGACGCCACCTGCCCGAGTGCCGCCGCCATCTGCGTCTACCCGGCGATGATCCCGGTCGCCGCCGAGGCGCTCCGCGGCACCGGGGTGCACCTGGCCAGCGTCGCGACCGCGTTCCCGTCCGGCCAGGCGCCGCTCGACGTCAAGCTGGCCGACACGCGCGCCGCGGTCGCCGCCGGCGCCGACGAGATCGACATGGTGATCAGCCGTGGCGCGTTCCTCGCCGGTCGGTATGCGGAGGTCCACGACGAGATCGCCGCGGTGAAGGAGGCGTGCGGCGACGCGCACCTCAAGGTCATCCTGGAGACCGGCGAGCTGGCCACGCTCGACAACGTGCGCCGGGCGTCGTGGCTGGCGATGCTGGCCGGCGCCGACTTCATCAAGACCTCCACCGGCAAGGTGCAGCCCGCGGCGACGCTGCCGGTGACGCTGGTGATGCTGGAGGCCGTCCGCGACTTCCGGGAGCAGACCGGCCGGATCATCGGCGTCAAGCCCGCCGGCGGCATTCGCACCGCAAAAGACGCGATCAAATATCTGGTACTGGTGAACGAGACGGCCGGCCCCGACTGGCTCGATCCCGACCGGTTCCGCTTCGGCGCGTCGACCCTGCTCAACGACCTGCTGATGCAGCGCACCAAGATGACCACCGGCCACTACTCCGGCCCCGACTACTTCACCCTGGACTAGCCCGATGGAATTCCAGTACGCACCGGCGCCGGAGTCCCGCTCCATCGTCGACATCCGCTCGTCATATGGCTTGTTCATCAACGGCGAGTTCGTCGACGGACGCGGCGAGTCCTTCAAGTCGATCAACCCGGCCAGCGAGGAGCTGCTCGCGGACATCGCCGCGGCCGACGCCGCCGACGTCGACGCCGCGGTGCAGGCCGCGCGGCGCGCGTTCGACACCGTCTGGGGGCCGATGCCGGGACGGGAGCGGGCGAAGTACCTCTTCCGGATCGCCCGGATCATCCAGGAGCGGGGCCGGGAGCTCGCGGTCCTGGAGTCGCTGGACAACGGCAAGCCGATCCGCGAGTCGCGGGACGTCGACGTGCCGCTGGTCGCCGCGCACTTCTTCTACTACGCCGGGTGGGCCGACAAGCTGCCCTACGCCGGCTTCGGGCCCGACCCGAAGCCGCTCGGCGTGGCCGGCCAGGTCATCCCGTGGAACTTTCCGCTGCTGATGCTGGCGTGGAAGATCGCGCCGGCGCTCGCGGCCGGCAACACGGTGGTGCTCAAGCCCGCCGAGACGACGCCGTTGACCGCGCTGCTGTTCGCCGAGATCTGCCAGCAGGCCGAGCTGCCGCCCGGGGTCGTCAACATCGTGACCGGCGCCGGGGAGACCGGCCGGCTGCTCGTCGAGCACCCCGGCGTCGACAAGGTCGCCTTCACCGGCTCGACCGAGGTCGGGCGGCAGATCGCGCGGGCTGTCGCCGGCACAGCCAAGAAACTCACCCTGGAACTGGGCGGCAAGGCCGCCAACATCGTGTTCGACGACGCGCCGATCGACCAGGCGGTCGAAGGCGTCGTCAACGGCATCTTCTTCAACCAGGGCCACGTGTGCTGCGCCGGCTCGCGGCTGCTGCTGCAGGAGTCGGTCGCCGAGGAGTTCCTGGAGTCGCTGAAGCGGCGGATGGCCCGGTTGCGCGTCGGCGACCCGCTGGACAAGAACACCGACGTCGGCGCGATCAACTCGGCCGCACAGCTGGCCCGCATCCGGGAGCTTTCCCAGGTGGGCGAGGACGAAGGCGCCGAGCGCTGGTCACCGCCGTGCGTGCTGCCGGAGCGCGGCTTCTGGTTCGCGCCGACCATCTTCACCGGCGTCACCCAGGCGCACCGGATCGCCCGCGAGGAGATCTTCGGGCCGGTGCTGTCCGTCCTGACGTTCCGCACGCCCGCCGAGGCCGTCGAGAAGGCCAACAACACGCCGTATGGCCTGTCCGCCGGCGTGTGGACGGAGAAGGGCTCGCGCATCCTGGACATCGCGGACAAGTTGCGCGCCGGCGTGGTCTGGGCCAACACGTTCAACAAGTTCGACCCGACCTCGCCCTTCGGGGGTTACAAGGAGTCGGGCTACGGCCGCGAGGGTGGCCGCCACGGGCTGGAGGCCTACCTTGAGCACTGAGACGCCGGCGCGCCTCGCTGTCCGCAAGACCTACAAGCTCTTCATCGGCGGCGCGTTCCCCCGCAGCGAGTCCGGGAGGTCCTACCAGGTGCATTCGGCCTCGGGCGAGCTGCTCGCCAACGCCGCCCTCGCCTCCCGCAAGGACGTCCGCGACGCGGTCAAGGCGGCCCGCGCCGCGGTCGCGAAGTGGTCCGGCGCCACCGCGTACAACCGCGGGCAGATCCTCTACCGGGTCGCTGAGATGCTGGAGGGCCGCCGCGACCAGTTCGTCGCCGAGGTCAAGGCGGCCGAGGGCGGCTCGCGCAAGGACGCCGGGCTCGTCGTCGACGCCGCGATCGACCGCTGGGTGTGGTATGCGGGGTGGGCCGACAAGATCGCCCAGGTCCACGGCGGCGCGAACCCGGTCGCCGGACCGTACTTCAACCTGTCCGCCCCGGAGCCGACCGGCGTGGTCGGCGTCGTGGCCCCCGCCGAATCGTCCCTGCTCGGGCTGGTCAGCGTCATCGCGCCGGCGATCGTCGGCGGCAACACCGTCGTGGTGATCGCGTCCGAGACCCGGCCGCTGCCGGCCGTCTCGCTCGCCGAGGTCCTGGCCACGTCCGACCTGCCGGGTGGTGTGGTCAACGTGCTGACGGGGAAGGTCAGCGAGATGGGGCCGTGGCTCGCCGCGCACATGGATGTGAATGCCGTCGATCTCGCCGGTGTGACGGACACCACATTGGCGGTCGAATTGGAGGTCGCCGCGGCGGAGAACCTCAAACGGGTGATCCGCCCCAGCAGCCCGGATTGGACCGCTGACCCCGGCGTTTCCCGAATGCTCGCAATGTTGGAGATCAAGACTGTCTGGCACCCCAAGGGGGTCTGACCGTCGCAGACCGGGCACACTAGGGTGTTTGTGCGCGAGGCCACGTGTGCCCGCACGCCGAGCCGACTATGGAGGTCACAGTGGCCCGCCAGTCTTCCCGCTCGTCCGCCAAGAAGGACGAAGCCGTCGACGAGGTCGAAGAGCTGGACGACGTCGCCGACGCCGATGAGGTCGACGAGAGTGATCTCGACGACGACGCCGACTTCGACGAGGAGGACGGCGGCAGCGAGCGCTCGGCACAGGCCGACGCGATGTGGAGCGACGTCCGGATCGAGCCGGTCGAGCTGGCACTGCCCAAGGGTGTGGGCTACACCCTGCGGGCATACCGGCTGTCCAACGAGCTGACCCCGACCGACCTCCCGGAAGAGGACGACGACTTCGCCGTCCTGCGCCGCCGCGAGGACGAGGTGGACGAGGACGAGGTCGTCATCCTCGAAAACCCCGAGATGTTCGAGGAAGCGCCCGAGGAGGAGCCGACGCCGAAGAAGGCGTCCGCCGCCAAGAAGCAGCGCTCCGAGGATGAAACTTCCGCGTCCGACGTCGACAAGAAAGACAAGGACGTCGACAAGAAAGACAAGGACAAGGACAAGGCCGACGAGGAAGAGGCCTCCGCCGACGAGGAAGAGGAAGCCGAGGCCGAGGAGGCCGACGAAGCTGACGAAGCCGACGAGGCTGAGGAGATCGAGGAGGAAGAGGAGGAAGAGGAGCCGGAGCCCGAAGAGGTCCCCGCCTTCCTCAGCCACCAGGGCAAGCTCCTGCTCTTCCGCAGCGTCGAGGGCCTCGTCGAGTTCGTGAAGTCCGACGCGGAGCACGACCTCCAGCAGCTCGACACCTGGGAGAGCCTCAAGACGCGCATCACCGCGTCGGCGGTCGTCCCGAAGGACGAGGATCGATACGAGCTGGATCTCGTCGTGGAGAACCTCCGCGGCGGCCAGGACGCGTGGGACACCGACCTGCTGCTCGCCGCCGGTGAGGCCGCGCGTGACCTTGCTTACGCGCTGCGGCTCGAGCCGGTCCGCACCGCTCTCGCCGCCGGCTCCCCGCTCGACGACCTCGACGAAGGGCTGCGAGCTGCGGCTGCGGGCGGCGTCGGCGGCTTCTTCGCGAAGCGGCGGCTCAAGAAAATCGGGGCACAACAGGCAGCCCTCGGCTGGCGGACCATAATCGGCAAGATTTCTGCCGCCGTGGACTGGCGTGATTGATTTGTGACCGACAGGATCTAAGCCGTGGGCATTTTGGCACGGCGAGCACGACCCGGCCCCCAGCCGGACGGTAGCGGCGGTGGACGACGATCAGCCAGCGGGGCATTCAACCGAAAAGGCTGATCGCGTCACCAGCCGGCAACCTGTTCACTAGAGGTCGTTCAGCTTGACCTGCGGCTACACACGGCGGGGCGCCGGGACACGTTCCCGCCATGTGAATGAAAGCTCAACTGCTGTCCCGGGAGGAGGACGACGCGGTGGCGCTCGTTCGGGTGTACTGCGGTCTGGCGTCGGCTGACCTCGCCGAGCCGCAGTCGGGTTCCGACATCTGGTTGACCGTCGCGGTCGTCGACGACGCCGGCCGACTCATCGACATCTGCGAGGTGAGCGACGACGCCGGCGGTTACGCCGAGCTGAGCGCGCTGCTGGCGCAGCGCTCCGGCGGCCAGTCCGCCGTTGCGGTCGCGGCCGAGAGCGACGACCACGTCGTCACCCAGCTGCTGACCGCCGCGGGCCGCAACCTCGCGTTCACCGACGACGACTCGGCGGACGACTACGCCGAGCGCTTCGCCGACGACGACTCCCCCGAGGAGATCCAGTCCAACGCCGCCGAGCGGCGGGCCGTCGGCCTCGCCCGGGCGCTGCAGGCCGGTGTCCTCTCCGCGGTCGGGCAGAGCCCGCCGCGCGACATGCTCACCCTCAAGCCGGTGCTCGCCGCGCACGCCGCCGTCGTCGCCGGACGGCAGAGCGCCGCGGCCACGCTCCGTGAGGTGCTCCGCGAGCTCTACCCGGCGGCGCTGCGGGCCTACCCGGACCCGGCCGAGCCGATCCCGCTGGCCGTCCTCGACGCGCTGCCGGAGCCCGGCATCCTCGGCGGCGGCGCCGCCGGTCGCAATCGTGACAACCAGGTCGTCACCGAGCTGGCCGAGACAGGTGTCGCCGACGCGAAGACCCTCAGTGAGGCGATCACCGCCCTGCGGGTCGCCATCGCCGAGACTCCCCGCCGCACCGGCGTCAACCGGGCACTCACCGCCGCCGTCGCCGAGACCATCCGGCAGTCGGTCGCGGCGGTGCGCGCCAGCGACGCCGCCGCGGCGTCCCTCGTCGGCGTGCTCGCCGACAAGATGAGCTCGGCCGTGAGCCGTGCCCAGGCCGGCCGCCAGCGTGCTGCGTCACCGCTCGCGCCCGCCGCGCCGCTGCGCACCGCGTCCGACGCCGCGCCGGCCCGTTCACGCGCGGCCGCTTCGGCCGACAGCACGCCCACCCGGTCGCGGGCCGCCGCCCCGGCAGCCCCCACCACCCCGGCAGCCTCGGCAGCCCCGGCAGCCCCGGCTGCCTCGGCTGCCTCGGCCGAGAGCGCACCGGCCCGTTCGCGGGTCGCGGCCCGGGCCGCCGAGGCCGCGCGCGCCGAAGAGTCGGCCGCGTCGCGTGCCGTCGGTGGGCGCCGCCGGGCGCAGACCACTCCCTCGCAGGCCCAGCCACCGGTCGTGTCCGCACCCCCGGCCGCCTCGTCGCCAGTCGTCTCCGGGCCGCCGGCCGTCGTGTCGACGCCGCCGGTCGTCTCCACCCCGCCCGGCTACACGCCTGCGGCCGCCTACGAGCAGGTGACCTCGGCGCCACCGGTGACCTCGACGCCGCCCGTGACGTCCACGCCGCCGGTCGTCTCCACGCCGCCGGGGTATACCCCCGCGCCGTACCAGCCGCCGACACCGATGTACGCGCCGGCGCCGCCGACCCCGCCGACCTTCCAGCAGCAGCCGGTTCCGGCGTCGATGCAGTCGATCCCGGTGCCGCTCCAGCCGAAACCACCGGCGCCGGTGCCCGTCGCGCCGCTGCCGGTGGCACCCGAGCCGGTCTCTCCGCCGCCGGTCGCACCGGCTCCGGTGATCCCGCCGCCGTCGGCGCCCGCCGCGGCCGAGCCGCAGTTCGCCTCGCTCATGCCGCCGCCTCCGCCGGGTATCGCCCCGCTGCTCGGCGGCGCCGAGGAGCCTCCGCGGTTCGACCCCTCGTTCGGCTACGACCCGTTCGCCCCGGCCACGCGTCCGTCGTCGGCGCCGCCGTCCTCGGCACCCCCGGCGCCGGCCTCCGTGCCGCCCGCCGTGGTCGACTCCAACACCGTGCGGCTGAGCGACCTCAGTTCGCTCGGTGAGCCGCCCACCCTGGAAGCGGCTGCCCCGGAGCCGGGTTCGCGCGCCGGTTGGCCGCTCGGCGGCGGGGAGACGCCGGAAAAGACGTTCTCCTTCTCGGACCCGCTGGCGGCGTCGTCGGAGCTGAGCAGCCTGCCGCGGCTCAGTGACATTCCGGCGCCGCCCGCAGATCTCGAGGAGCTGACCCCGTCGGCGAAGCACAGCCGCGACCGGAAGGACCCGTCCGGCGAGTTCCCCGGCCTGGGCACCGCGGACCACGGTCGCTCAGAAGTGCTGAGCCGCTCCGAGCTGAGCCGGTCCGAGCGCAACCGCGCCGAGCGCAACCGGGCCGAGGCCGAAGCCGAGGCCAAGGCCGAGGAGCAGCCGACCCGGGCCTCCCGGCGGGCGCGTGCCGAGGCCGAGGCCTCGTCGCGCACCGAGATCCCGCGGTCGTCGCGCTCGGAGATTCCCCGGTCGGAGCGTTCCCGCACGGAGATCCCGCGCAGCGAGCGGCCCCGGTCGGAGCGATCTGAGCGGTCGGAGCGGTCGGAGCGGAGCGAGCGCCAGGTTGAGCTGCCACGGCAGCGTGAGGGCCGCATTCCGCCGCCGTGGCAGACCGGTGACCTGCCGGCCGAGCCGGCGGGCCTGCGGCTGGTTGAGCCCGGCCCGGTGCCGGACCCGGCGCTGACCCACACCTACAGCGACGAGCTCAGTGGCGACTACAGCGGCGAGTTCCGGTTCGAGCCACCGGCGCTCCGTTTGGTCGAGCCTGCGGCTGAACGTGCCACCGCCCGCAGCAGCGGCAGCGGCGCCGGCCGCAGCCGCCGGGCCGCGGCCGAGCGTGCGGAGGCCGCAGCCAAGCCGGCGGCAGAGGAGGACGGCGACGGCGACCTCCTGATCTTCGCGGCCGCCCGGTCCGCGTGGTTCACCGACTGGGACACCGAGGCCCCGGAGACCGAGCGTCCCCAGGTCAGCTGGGAAAACTCGAACGACGTGGCGTGGCAGACGGCCCAGCGGGCCAGTGCACCGCAGACCGGCGACGAGACCCACTCCGGCCTTCCCAAGCGTGTCCCCCAGCAGAACCTGGTCCCCGGCTCCCCGGTCAACACCTCGGAGCGCCCGCTGCGCATCGTCCGCGACGCGGCTCAGATCGCGGCCCACACGACGGGCTACTTCCGCGGCTGGCGCCGTGGCCAGGAGGTCGGCGGTTTCGCCGTCGGCGGCCGCCCTGGCCGCGAGTCGGCCGGCGGCTGGGACTTCAGCCGCGAGGCGAGCCGGGACTTCCAGGAGCGCGAATACGAGTACCGCTCCGCCCGTCGCTGACACACCGAACCGAGAGGGCCGCGTCCAACCCCGTTGGGCGCGGCCTTTCCGTTGTTCAGGGGAGCGCTGGAGACGGCAGGAGGCCGACGCCGCCGAGGCCCTTAGACGCTGCTGGAGCCGGCGAGCGCCCTGGAGGCCCCCTGGAGCAGAACGGGCTCAACTCGCGCCAGACGGCTTCCTGGAGGCGGCAAATGGCCCTGTCGCATCGTTAGGCATGACAGTGAGCCGAGGCTGGGCCCGAGGAAGTGTCAAACGCGAACGCGCACCGGGCGACCCCGTCAACGGGGCTGCTCGGTGCGCGGTGCGACTGAGGGGTGTCGGGTGGGATCAGGCAGGCGTTGTGGCGCGGGTCCGCCGCATCGACAGCACGTATTCCACGAGCGAGATGAGCACGTTCTTGGTCGACTCGCGCGTGCGGGCGTCGCAGGAGATCACCGGGATGTCGCTCGAGACGGCAAGGGCCTCGCGCACGTCGTCGGCGTTGTGGTACTGAACGCCGTCGAAGCAGTTGATGGCCACCAGGTACGGCAGGCGCCGGTGCTCGAAGAAATCGATCGCGGCGAAGCAGTCGGCGAGGCGCCGGGTGTCCACCATGACGACCGCGCCGATGGCGCCACGGACCAGCTCGTCCCACATGAACCAGAAGCGGGTCTGGCCCGGGGTACCGAACAGGTACAGGATCAGATCACGGTCGATCGAGATACGACCGAAGTCCATCGCGACCGTGGTCGTCGTCTTGCCGGGCACATTTCGGGTGTCATCCACACCGACACCGGCGGAGGTCATGATGGCCTCGGTGGTCAGCGGTGTGATCTCCGAGACCGAGCCGACCAGTGTGGTCTTGCCCACGCCGAAACCGCCGGCGATGACGATCTTCGCTGACGTGACCCGCCCTGGGCGGTGCGCCACGTCAGAGCCTCCGAAGTCCACTCAGCACCCTCTCAAGCAGTTCTGTGCCCACCGACTCGTTTTCGTCGAGCGAGGTCGGCTCGTACACCGCGACCAGTCCGTCGGCAGCCATGTCCGCCACGATCACCCGGGCGACACCCAGCGGGAGCTGCATGCGCGCCGCGATCTCGGCGAGAGACTGCAAGCGACCGTCGCAAAGCGTGGAAATGTATTGCTGCTCCTGGCCGTGCGCACCGCCCGGCCTTGAATTGGCCGCACGGCCACGCACGGTGGTCTCGACCAGCGCCTCGATCGCAATTTCCAGCTTGGGCCGGGTGCGACCTCGGGTGACGGCGTACGGCCTTACCAACGCGCCCGTTGGCTCATCGCGCTCGGCCATGTTCGCCGTTCACCTCCTCACTCGTCGGGCCTCGTCAACAGCTAATGCGTAGTGCTCTGTCACCTAGTTCAGCTTCAACCGAGCATTGACGCGGTCGGCCGCGGGGGTGGCGTCAATGCGTCACCGACCCTATCGACAAGCAGCGCCATTTCGTAGCCGACCTGGCCGACGTCGCAGGCGCGGGCCGCGAGGACCGCGAACGACGAGCCGTCGGAGATCGACATGAGGAACAGGAAGCCGTTGTCCATTTCGACCACGGTCTGGAGCACCGCACCGCCCTCGAAGCAGCGGGAGGCGCCCTGGGTCAGGCTCACCAAGCCGGACGCGATCGCAGCAAGCTGGTCACCACGGTCGCGCGGCAGGTCACGAGAGGCGGCCAACAGCAGACCGTCGGCCGAGACCGCGACCGCGTGGGCCACCCCCGGCACTCGGTCCGCGAAGTTGGCGAGCAGCCAACCGAGATCCTGCGTAGATGTCATGCCTCTTGCTCCTTGCCAACCTGCGAGTTTTGAGGCCCGGCCGAAGTCGGCTCCGGGGTTTTCGAGTCGTCGGACCGCGTGCGGCCGCGCTGAACGCCTCGGTGATACGCCGACAACAGGCCGCGCACGGACTCCGGCGTCCTCTTGTGCGCAGTGATGGGGTTCTTTTCAACCCCGCCTGGAACCAGCTGCGACATCGGAACGCGCTTAGGCAAACCTCTGTCGGTCGTAGCAAATTCCTGCGCATCGGCGAGTGCCGCCGCCGCTTGCCATCCTTCGTCTGCCGCAGTGTGCCAGTTTACTGTCGGACCGCCTGTCCCCCGCTCAGCCGAACCTCGCGAACTCTCACCCGGAGAACGGGTTTCGAACCGCTGGGCCGGCACGTACGGAGTCTGGGCGTCGCTGTAGGTGACCTCGACCGGTCGGGTTGCGGCACCGTTGCGCTCCGGCGCCGGGGCGGGCGTGGGCGCGGGCTGGGCCGCCGGAGCGGGGTCGTCGAAACCCGGGCGCTTCGTCTGGAACCATGCCGACTCCAGCTCCCGGAAGATCGGCAGCTCCATCGTCTCGTCGACGAAGCGCTGCCGCGAGTCGCCGGTGGAGTCGCCATCCGTGTTCGACGGGTCCCAGTCGAGCCGGACCTGCGGGATCTCCGCCGTCATGTCGACCGGCGGCTGCTCGGGCTGGAAGGCCGGCTGCTGGGGCTGGTACGGCTCGGGGGCCGGCGCCTGCGTGGTCGCCGGGGGCCACGCGGGCGGTGCGAAGGCCGCCGGCGTCTCCGGGGTCTCCGGCCGCTGGCGCGGGATCTGGCCGCTGTTCTCGGCGTTGTCGGCGACCTCGCCGTCGAGCGTCCAGTTCTCGTTCGCACGCCGCTGGGGCAGCGGGTTGAGATCACTCGGCGGGGTGGACCGCTGCGGGCTCGTGCCGTTGACGCCGGTCAGGTCGGACCAGGCGGGCAGGCCACGGCCACCGGCACTGCTGCCGTTGCCGGCTCCGTTGCCAACTCCGTCGCCGTAGGAGGGCGTCGGCCCGGACGGCTCCGGCCGCTGCGGCAGGTCGCCGAACGACGGCCGCGGCGGTGCGCCGTTGGCGAGGCCGTTGACGGTCGGGCGCTCCCCGGTGTTCCCATTGGAGCCGAACAGGCCGCTGCTGGTGAGCGTGCCGAACCGGGGACCGCTGCTCGGAGTCGTGGGCCCGCTCTCCAGCGCCAGCGGCGAGGCGAGCGGCGACAGCGGCGTCGAGGCCGCGGGGATCGGGCGGGCCTCGACCATGTCGTCGGGACCGACGGCGGGCATGCCGGCGGTCGGCATCCCGGCGGTCGCCCGCCCGGACAGCGCCCGCGGCACGAGCACGCCGGTGGGAAGCGTCATGTCGGCGATGGTGCCGCGCTCACGGGCGGCGCGCAGCTCGACCTTGACGCCGTGCCGGGCCGCCAGCCGGGCGACCACGACGAGACCCATCATCCGGGAGACGGCCACGTCGACCATCGGCGGATTGGCGAGCCGGTCGTTGAGCTCCGCCAACTGCTCGGGCGAGACGCCGATGCCGTGGTCCTCGACCAGCAGCACCGCGCGGTCGCCGACGCGCCGGGCCTCGACGATGACCGCCGAGTCGGGCGGCGAGAACGCGGTGGCGTTGTCCAGCAACTCGGCGACCAGGTGGACCATGTCGTTGACCGCGTGGGCCGCGATCTCGATGTCCCGGTCGATCATGCCGAACTCGATGCGCGTGTAGTGCTCCACCTCGGACTGCGCGGCGCGGAGCACGTCCATGAGCGGGGCGGGCTCGCGCTGGATGCGGGTGGAGTCGGCGCCGGCGAGCACCAGGAGGTTTTCGTCGTTGCGGCGCATCCGGGTGGCCAAGTGGTCGAGCTGGAACAGCTCGGCCAGGCGGTCCGGGTCCTCCTCGCCGCGCTCCAGCCGGTCGAGGTGGCCGATGAGCCGGTCGACCAGGATCTGCGAGCGGCGGGCGAGGTTGACGAACATCGTCGCGACGCTGGCCCGCAGGGCGGCCTGCTCGGCCGCGGTGCGGACGGCTTCGAGGTGGACGGCGTTGAACGCCTCGGCGACCTGCCCGAACTCGTCGCGGCTGCGGACCGGCAGTGGCTCGGCGATCTGCAGCGCCACCTGGTGCGGTGACATCTGCGTGGCGAGCGACGGGTCACGCAGTCGCTGCACGGCCTGCGGGAGGCCGAACTGCGCGACGGTGAGCGCGCCGTGGCGCAACTCGCGCAGCGCACGTGCCATCGACCGGGCCACGATCCAGGCGAAGAGGATCGCCAGCAGGAGCATGCCGATCAGGACGCCGGCGGTGATGAGCACCTGCTGCTGCAGGTCGTTGCGGTGCGCGGTCGCGCTCTCGATGTTGTGCTCGTCGAACTCGGACTCGATGCCGCGCAGCAGGTTGGCCTTGTTGACCATTGCGTTGTCCCACGACGCGGCGGTGAACAGCTCCGCCGGTGGGGGCAGCCTGTCGCCGGTGAGCGGGGTGAGCTTGCCCTCGAACGTGGCGGCCTCGCGCAGGTCGGAGCCCGCGATCTTCTTGTCGAACAGGTCGCGGTGCCACGGCTCGGACGCGACGCGGAACTGCTCCTGGGCCTGCGCGTAGCCGGTCAGCGAGGCGTCGAACTCCTTGCGGAGCTGCGGCGTGAAGGTGCCGCTGGTCAGCGCGCGGAGCACGACGACCCGCTCGATGGCCACCTGCTCCTTCATCTCGGAGATCGCGGCGGCGGCGCGCATGTCGGCGCCGAGCTCGGGATTGGAGGAGATCTCGGCGGCGCTGTCGCGGATGCTCAGCAGGTCGTCGATCAGCGTGCGGTACCGGTTGACGACGGTGCTCGCCAGGATCTCCTTGCCACCGTCGGTGATCTGCTTGCGCATGCCCGGCAGGTCGAGCAGCTGCGTGTCGATTGCGGCCAGCTTCCGCCGGAAGTCCTCCGGCGGGTCGGCCAGGCCGGACCGGGTGAGCCGGTAGTTCTTGCTCGCGTCTTCGGTCTTCTGGATCTGCCGCTCGAAGACGGCGCGGGCCTCGACGTCGGCCGGCTGGCCGAGCACGCCGAGCAGCAGCGCCGCATTGGCGCGCTCGCTCTGCAACTCATGGACCAACGCGGATGCCTGGGCGGACAGTCCGGAGAGGGTGCGGGCACGATCGGCGTCGTTCGCCTCGCCGATGTTGCCGACGAGGCCGTTGGTGCCCACCACGACCGTCGCGATGACGGGCACGATCATGATCAGGCCGAGCTTCGACCAGATCGGCAGGTCTCGGAGCCGGCCGACGGGGAAACGTAGACGCGAAGAGACGGGCTCTCGCGTCGTTGGCCGTTTGCTCACTTCACCGCCCTCCGAACCGGCGCCCTGTGAAACAGCAGGCGCCCGCGACCGGCCGACCCTACTGGGCCAGACCTCCGAGATTCCACCATGTTGCGTCTCAAGAAGAAAGCCCAGTCCCGCCGCTGCACCTTATGCACCAGGTTGAAAGAAAGGTTCGATTGGTGGCGATATCCGCCGATCGTCCGCCTACGCTGGGCGATTTACCCGATACACCCAGATGATCATCGGGGACAAAGACGGACATCACGGTCACCCGTCAGGCCAACTTTGCATAGGCGGGCTTGATCACATCGTTGATGAGTGCCAGCCGTTCATCGAACGGAATGAACGCACTCTTCATGGCATTCACCGTGAACCATTGCAACTCGGACCAGCCGTACCCGAACGCCTCGACGAGCAGCGCCATCTCGCGGGACATGGAGGTGCCGCTCATCAGCCGGTTGTCGGTGTTCACCGTGACCCGGAACCGCAGGTCACGCAGCAGCCCGATCGGGTGTTCCCGGATCGAGGCGGCGGCGCCGGTCTGCACGTTCGACGAGGGGCAGAGCTCGAGCGGGATGCGCTTGTCCCGCACATACGCGGCGAGCCTGCCGAGGGAGTTGTCCGGGCCGATGTCGTCGACGATGCGCACGCCGTGTCCGAGCCGGTCCGCGCCGCACCACTGGATGGCCTGCCAGATCGACGGCAGGCCGAACGCTTCGCCGGCATGGATGGTGAAATGCGAGTTCTCGCGCTGGAGGTATTCGAAGGCGTCCAGGTGGCGGGTGGGCGGGAAGCCGGCCTCGGCCCCGGCGATGTCGAACCCGACGACGCCGGCGTCGCGATACCGCACCGACAGCTCAGCGATCTCCATCGAGCGGGCCGCGTGGCGCATCGCGGTCAGCAGGGTGCCGACCCGGATCGGGTTGCCGGCGGCGGCGGCCTCGGCCGAACCGTCGCGGAACCCGTCCAGCACCGCCTCCACCACCTCCGGCAGGGTCAGGCCCTTCTCCAGGTGCTGCTCCGGCGCGAAGCGGACCTCCGCGTAGACCACCCCGTCGGCGGCCAGGTCGAGGGCGCATTCCCGCGCCACCCGGTGCAGGGCCTCCGCCGTCTGCATCACCGCCACCGTGTGCGAGAACGTCTCGAGGTATCGCTCCAGGGATCCCGAGTCCGCGGCGGCGACGAACCACTCCGCCAGCCCTTCGGGGGTCGCGGCGGGCAGGTCGTGCCCGATGCCGGCGGCGAGGTCGAGGATGGTGGCGGGGCGCAGTCCGCCGTCGAGGTGGTCGTGGAGCAGAGCCTTCGGCGCGCGACGGATCTCGTCGTAGGTGGGTGCAACCATGGAACGACACTAGTAGGGTGCTTGCCGCCGTCATCAGACATCTGCGCTGTCCGGTCTGCCATGACCCGCTTTCACCCGCCGACCGTGCGTTGCGCTGCCCGCGGGGGCACTCGTTCGACGTGGCGAAACAGGGGTACGTCGACCTGACCGCCGGCCGGACCGTGCACACCGGCGACAGCGCCGAGATGGTCGCGGCCCGTGCGGCCCTGCTCACGGCGGGACATTTCGACGTGATCGCCGACTCGGTGCGTTCGTGCGTCGCCACGGCCGGGTTCGTCGTCGAGGTCGGCGCCGGGACGGCGCACTACCTGGCACGCGCGCTGGCCCCGGAGGCGACCGGCCTGGCCGTCGACGTGTCGAAGCCCGCCCTGCGGCGCGCGGCCCGGGCCGACCCCCGGGTGGGCGCCGTGCGGGCGGACGTGTGGCAGGGCCTGCCGGTCGCCGACGGCGCGGCAGACGCGGTCCTCGACGTCTTCGCCCCCCGCTCGGGCGCCGAGTTCGCCCGCATCCTCCGGCCGTCGGGGCGGCTCGTGGTGGTGACTCCGACGCCGGACCACCTGGCGGAGCTGGTGACGGCGCTGGGCCTGATCGGCGTCGACCCGGAGAAGCCCGCCCGGCTGGCCGGCAGCTTGGAGCGCTGGTTCACCCAGGAGTCGGCGCACGTGCTGACGGCCCCGCTGCGACTGCCTCGCTCCGACGCGGCCGCCCTGGTCGGTATGGGCCCCAGCGCCTGGCATGTCGACGCCGCGGCGGTGCAGGCACGGCTGGCCGAACTGGCCGAGCCGATCGAGGCCACCCTGGCGGTCGAGCTGTCCGTGTGGCGACGGCGCTAGGTGGAAAGATCCACTTCCTCCCAGTTGGGCGGGGCGCCGTGGTACGGGCCGGTGAAAACCACCGCCCACTCCAGGGCCCAGCGCCGCTGTCCCACGACGTTGGAGTCCACCTGGCCCGGCAGCGGCAGGCGGCGCCGCTCGGCCTCCAGGTACGACCAGTCCAGGCAGTAGTACAGGTCCAGCTGCGCCGCCGCCGAGGCCGCGTCGCGTGGTGCCGCGAGTGTGCGGCAGCGCCACGCGGTGAACGTCTCGCCTTGCGGCAGGTTGGGCAGGCGCTCCAGCAGCCCGTCGGCCGACGGGCGCAGCGGGTCGAGGTCCATCGCGATGCCCAGCAGCCAGGACAGCGCGAACAGCGCCTCCAGGTGCAGCGCAAAGGACCGCTCGTCGCCTTCGTCCTCGGCGACGAAGTGCCACTCCGGCCGGGTCAGCAGGTCAACGAGCTTCGCCTCCAGCAGCCAGTCCATCGCGAGCTCCGGCGGCATGCCGACGGTGCGGGCGAGCACCACGTTGAGGACCGCGGCGCGCGCCTCGATCTCGTCACCGGGGCGCAACTCCACCAGGTCCCCCGGCTCCCAGCACAGGGGGAAGTTGGGCGGTGGAAGGGGAAGCCGCAGGCGGTGCAGTTCTTCGAGACTCGCCTCCCGCACGCGCTGCGGGTCCGGCGCCGTGACGCTCACCCGCGCACTGTAGCCGAGCGTCAGTCCGGATCCCTATTGGCCAGGTCAGGGGCGAACGCGGGCAGGCAGATCGCCACATATTCGGCGCCCTCACCGTCGGACGTGCTGTACCGGATCCGTTCGCCGGCCCGCGTGACCACGGCCTGACCGGCGGAGACGTCGACAACCCCGCCGTCGTACTCAACGCGGACCGTGCCGCGGAGCACAATCGTGAACTCGTCGAACGCCGGGGTCTGGAACGGCTCGGTCCAGCCACCCGGAGCGATCATCTTCGCGACGGAGACCGCGGATTCGCCGGAGTTCACCCGGCCCACGTACTCGTCGATGATCTTCCCGCCGGGCACGGGGATCTGGGTGGGTGCCTTGATCAGCTCGGGCATCAGGAAATCCTGTCCAGGATGAGCGGTCGGGGGTTCGGTGGAGCGTCGGCGACGGTCACCGCGGTGCGGGCCACCTCCAGCGCGGCCGGCAGTTTCGCGGCGTCCTCCGCGCGCAGTTCCATGATCACGTCACCGGCCTTGACTGCCGCGCCGGGCTTGCGGTGCAGGATGATCCCGGCCGAGGAGCTGACCGGATCCTCCTTGCGTGCCCGGCCGGCGCCGAGCCGCCAGGCGGCGACCCCGACGGCGTAGGCGTCCATGGTGGCGACATAGCCGTCCCGGTCGGCGGTGATCCGCTCGACCTCGTCGGCGACGGGCAACGGCGCGTCCGGGTCGCCGCCCTGTGCGCGGACCAGGGCCCGCCACGAGTCCATCGCCCGGCCGTCGTCGATCGCGGCCCGCGGGTCGGCGTCGGCGAGGCCCGCCGCGTCGAGCATCTCCCGCGCCAGCGCCATGGTCAGCGCGACGACGTCCTGCGGGCCGCCGCCGGCGAGCACCTCCAGCGACTCCTCGACCTCCACGGAGTGGCCGACGGCGCGGCCCAGCGGCACCTCCATGTCGGTGAGCAGCGCGACCGTGGTCACGTCGTGTGCCTTGCCCAGCTCGACCATCGTCCGGGCCAGCTCGCGGGCGTCGGCCACGTCGCGCATGAACGCGCCGGAGCCGAACTTCACGTCGAGCACCAGCGCGCCGGTGCCCTCGGCGATCTTCTTGCTCATGATCGAGCTGGCGATCAGCGGAATCGCCTCGACGGTGCCGGTGACGTCACGCAGGGCGTAGAGCTTGCGGTCGGCCGGGGCCAGGCCCTCGCCTGCGGCGCAGATGGCCGCGCCCACGGTGCTCAACTGCTCGACGAACTGCTCGTTCGTCAGCTTGGTGCCGAAGCCCGGGATGGCTTCCAGCTTGTCCAGCGTGCCGCCGGTGTGGCCGAGACCGCGGCCGGACAGCTGCGGTACCGCCGCACCACAGGCGGCGACGAGGGGCGTCAGCGGCAGAGTGATCTTGTCGCCGACGCCGCCCGTCGAGTGCTTGTCGACGGTCGGGCGCCCCACCGTCAACAGGTCCAGCCGTTCGCCGGAGGCGATCATGGCGGCGGTCCAGCGGGCGATCTCGGCGGCGGTCATGCCGTTGAGCAGGATCGCCATCGCCAGGGCCGACATCTGCTCGTCGGCGACCGCACTGCGGGTGTACGCGTCGACGACCCAGTCGATCTGCTCGTCGCTGAGGACGCCCTTGTCCCGCTTGGTGCGGATGACGTCCACGGCCGCGAAGCTCATCAGGTGCTCCAGTCATGCTCGATGCCGGCCGGTCGGGGGGTGTCCCCGGCCCAGCTGGCGGTGCCCTGCGCGTCGATCACGACGACACGGGGCGTGCGGATCCGGCCCCAGTTGACCGCCTCGGCGGCGGTGTCCCAGGTCGGGCCCTCCTCGAGGATGCCCGTCCGCTCGTCGTCGCCGGTGCCGGACGAGCGCTCCCAGTACGCGGTCCAGATCTGCTGGCCCGCGGCGATCTCGGGATGGACGAAGACGGTGCCGCTGCCGACCTTCAGCGCGAGCGCCGCCGGGACCGTCGGCTGCTTGTCCCGCTCGGCCGCGAACCGCTCCAGGTCGGTGTCGTCGAACGCATACGGCAGCAGCGCCGTCATGGACAGCGGCCCGCTCGCGTGGTCGATGAGCAGCGCCGGGCCGCCGTGCTCCCACAGCAGCTGGCGGCAGCGGCCGCACGGCATGAGCGGGCGGCCCTCACCGTCGACGCAGGCGAGCGCCACGAGCCGGCCGCCGCCGGTCACCTGGAGGTTGGAAACCAGCCCGCACTCGGCGCACAGACCCAGACCGTACGACGCGTTCTCGACGTTGCAGCCGACCACCACCCGGCCGTCGTCGACGAGCGCCGCCGCGCCGACCGGAAAGTTCGAATACGGAGCGTAGGCACGCCCCATCGCCGTGATGGCCGCGCTTCGCAGCGCGGCCCAGTCGACGTCCACCCGTCATCCTCCACGTCTGTACGGCTTGCCGTCCGCGGCAGGCGGTCGGAGCCGCTGTGCGGCGAGCGCCAGCACCACGAGGACCGTGATGTAGGGCGCGGCCTGCACGAGTGCCGTCGGGATCGTGTCCACCGAGAAGAACAATACGTAGGACAGGATGCCCAGGACGGCTGAAGAGATGGCCACCACGCGGTTGCGGCGGCGGAACTCCCAGACCGCGAGCGCCAGCAGGAGTGCCCCCACGAGGATGAGCAGGGCGTGCACCGACTCGCTGCCACGTCGCAGCTGTAGCGCGTCGGTGTAGCCGAACAGCGAGGCGCCCAGCGCCAGGCCGCCCGGCCGCCAGTTGCCGAAGATCATCGCGGCGAGACCGATGTAACCGCGGCCACCGGTCTGGCCCTCGCGGTAGATCGCCGAGCTGACCGTCGACAGGAACACGCCGCCCAGGCCGGCCATCGCGCCGGAGATGATCACGCCGTAGTACTTGTACCGGTACACGTTGATGCCGAGGCTCCCGGCGGCGTGCGGGTCCTCGCCGACGGAGCGGACCCGCAGGCCGAACGAGGTGCGCCACAGCAGCCACCAGGTCAGCGGGATCAGCAGTACGGCCAGGATCGTCACGATCGACACCTCGACCAGCAACCCGCGCAGCACCCCGGCGACGTCACTGATCAGGAACCAGTGCTTGCGCTCGAGCCCGGCCAGGTCGTCGACGAACGGCACGGAGACGCGGGGCAGGCGGGGCGCGGTCGGCGACTGGGTCGAACCGGCGCCGGGAGTGCCGCTCCACGCGAGATAAGAGAGGTACCGCGCGACGCCCGGCGCCAGGATCGTCATCGCCACACCGGAGATGATGTGGTCGACGCCGAAGGTGACGGTCGCCACCGCGTGCAGGAGCCCGCCGACGGCACCGCCGAGGACACCGAGCAGCAGCCCGATCCACGGGCCGAATTCGATGCTCCCCCAGGCGCCGAACCACGTGCCGAGGATCAGCTGGCCTTCGAGGCCGATGTTGACGACACCGGCCCGCTCGGACCACAGGCCGCCGAGGCCGGCCAGGCCGAGCGGGATCGCGGCTTGGAGGGCCGCCTGGACGGCGCCCTGCGAGGTGACGTCGTCGGCGCCGGTGAGCAGGTGCACCAGCGACAGGCCGACCAGCACCCCGGCGATGATGAGCAGGATCTTCGGCGTGGTCATCCGCCGTGACTTCGGCTTGCCCGCCGGGGCCGCCGGAGCGGTCGAGAGCATGGTGTCGGCGGTCACTTCGACTCCTCCGTGCCGGTGTCACCGGACTTGGCCTGGGTCTCCGTCGCGGTGGTGCCCGGGGCGGTCGCGCCGCCGGCGCCGCCCGTGGGGACGCCGGCCGCGGCCAGCGGGGCAGAACCGGCCGGGGCCGCGGTCGCGACACCGACCCGCTTCTGCTGGGCGCGGCGGCCGATGCGGGCGGCCAGTTCGTAGGCGATGACCACGGACAGGACGGCGACGCCCTGCATGATCAGGACGATCTCCTTGGGGATGCCGTCGAGGTCGAGGATGAGCTGCGAGCGGGCCAGGAAGCCCCAGAGGATCGCGCCCAGCGCCATGCCGACCGGGTGGTTGCGGCCGAGCAGCGCGACCGCGATGCCGGTGAAGCCGATGCCGCCGAAGCCCTCGGTGTAGGTGTGACTCTCGCCGAGCATGCGGGGCAGGTTGACCATGCCGGCGATCGCGCCGGAGATCAGCATCGCGACGATCACCATGCGCTTGGCGTCGACGCCGCTGGCCACCGCCGCGCTCGGGTTGTAGCCGGTGGCCCGCAGGTCGAAGCCGAAGCGGGTGCGGCCGATGCCGAACCAGTAGACGACGCCCAGGATCACCGCGATCACCAGGAAGCCGAGCACCTTCTGGTCGGTGCCGGAGACGATCGGCAGGCCGGGCATCCACGAGTTCTCGGGCAGGATGCCGGTGGTCTTGATCTGCGCGCCCGGCTCCTGCACGCCCCAGTGATCGTTGAGCAGCCAGGTGACGACGAGGCCGCCGATCGCGTTGAGCATCAGGGTCGAGATGACCTCGCTGACCCCGCGCTGGGTCTTCAGCAGCGCCGCGATGAGCGCCCAGAGCCCGCCGACGATCATCGCCACGACGATGATCAGCACGATCCGCACCGGACCCGGGACCCAGCTCATGAAGGAGGCGCTGGCCAGCGCGCCGGCCATGAACGCACCGATCTTCGACTGGCCCTCGACGCCGATGTTGAACAGGCCCATCTTGAAGCCGATGGCGACCGCGACGGCGGCGATGTAGTACTCGCTGGCCTTGTTGAGGATCTCGACCTGCGAGTCGGGCAGCATGCCGAAGTCGTACATGTGCTGGAACGCCAGCAGCGGATCCTTGTCGCTGATGAGCAACGCGATCGACGAGATGGCCGCGGCGATGACCAGGGCCGCGACAGGGGCGACGAGCTGCGGTAGCAGCTTGCCGAGGTCGATCCGCCGGGAGCCTACGGCGGCGGTCATGGGGTGGCCTCCTGCGGTCCGGATGCGGCGGCGGTCGGGTCGGTCGTCGCGCCGGTCATGGCCACGCCGAGCTGCTCGGGCGTGACCGTCGCGGGGTCGGCGTCGGCCACCAGCCGCCCACCATAGATGACCTTCAGCGAGTCGGACAGACCGATCAGCTCGTCGAGGTCGGCGGAGATCAGCAGCACGCCCATCCCGGCGATGCGCGCGTTACGGATGTGGTCCCAGATCGCGGCCTGGGCGCCGACGTCGACCCCACGGGTCGGGTGTGCGGCGATGAGCACCTTGGGCGCGTGGCTCATCTCGCGGCCGACGATGAGCTTCTGCTGGTTGCCGCCGGAGAGCGCCACGGCGGCGACGTCGATGCTGGGGGTGCGGACGTCGTACTCGGCGACGATCCGGGTGGTGTCGCGCCGGGCGCCACCGACGTCGATGAGGGGCCCGCGGGCGTTGGGCCGCTGGGTCTGGTGTCCGAGGATACGGTTCTCCCAGAGCGGCGCGTCGAGCAGCAGGCCCTGCCGGTGCCGGTCCTCCGGGATGTAGCCGATACCGGCCTCGCGCCTGCGGCGCGTGGTCCAGGCGGACACGTCGGTGTCACCCAGCAGCACGGTGCCGGTGGCGGGCCGCATGCCCATGATCGCCTCGGCGAGCTCGGCCTGGCCGTTGCCCTCGACGCCGGCGATGCCGACGACCTCGCCCTTGTGGATCGTGAACGTGGCGTCGGCGACGACCGGACGGCCGTCGGCGCCCGTGACGGTGAGGCCCCTGACGACCAGGGCCGGCACGTCGGTGACGGTCGACTCGCGGGCCTCGGGGCTGGGCAGCTCGCTGCCGACCATGAGCGTGGCCAGCTGGCGGGCGCTCACGCCGGCGGGCTTGACGGAGGCGACCGTCGTGCCGCGGCGGATGACCGTGATGTCGTCGGCGACCGAGCGCACCTCGTCGAGCTTGTGCGAGATGAACAGCACGGTCAGGCCCTCGCGGATGAGCTCGCGGAGGTTGCCGAACAGCTCGTCGACCTCCTGCGGGACCAGCACCGCGGTCGGTTCGTCGAGGATCAGGATGCGGGCGCCGCGGTAGAGCACCTTGAGGATCTCGACGCGCTGGCGGTCGCCGACGCCGAGGTCCTCGACGAGCTCGTCGGGGTCGACGCCCAGCCCGTACCGCTGGGAGATCTCTTTGATCTTGGTCCTGGCCTGCGCACCGATCCCGTGCAGCTTCTCGGCCCCGAGCACGACGTTTTCGGCGACCGTGAAGTTGTCGGCCAGCATGAAGTGCTGGTGCACCATGCCGATGCCGGCCTCGATCGCGCCCTGCGGTGAGGAGAACCGCACCGGGCGGCCCTCGATCAGGATCTCGCCCTCGTCCGGGGGCTGCATCCCGTAGAGGATCTTCATAAGGGTCGACTTGCCGGCACCGTTCTCACCGACGATCGCGTGGATCGTGCCCTTGCGGACGGTGAGGTTGACGTCGGAGTTCGCCACAACGCCGGGGAACCTTTTGGTGATCCCCTTGAGCTCGACGGCGGGTGGTTCCGCGGTCATCCAGAGGCTCCTAACACGCGCTGGCGGGGGACCGGATCACAGTCCCCCGCCAGACACCGGATGTCTACTACTACTTGGTCGGCACCGTGATCTTGCCGGAGACGATGTCGGCCTTGAACGCGTCCAGCTTGTCCTTGATGTCGTCGACCTGGCCGCCGGAGGTGGCGTAGCCGACGCCGTCGGCCTTCAGGTCGAACACCGTCGCGCCGGCCTTGAAGTTGCCCGCGGCGTAGTCCTTGACGAAGTTGAACACGGCGTTGTCGACCCGCTTGAGCATCGACGTCATGATGACCGTCTTGAGCGACGCGTCGGTCACGGTGTTGTACTGGTCCGAGTCGACACCGATGGCGAGGGTCTTCTTGGCCTTGGCGGCCTCGAAGACGCCGGTGCCGGAGCCGCCGGCCGCCGCGTAGATGATGTCGGCACCCTGGTCATACATGCCGCTGGCGGCGGTGTTGCCGCCGGTCGGGTCGTTGAAGCCCTTGCAGGCCTCGGCCGGGGTCGACAGGTAGTTGGTCAGGACCTTGATGTCGGCCTTGGCGGCCTTGGCGCCGGCCGTGAAGCCCGCCTCGAACTTCTTGATCAGGTCGACCTGGCAGCCACCGATGAAGCCGACCGTGCCGGTCTTGGTCTTCAGGGCCGCGGCGGCGCCGACCAGGAAGGAGCCCTGCTCCTCGGCGAACACGAGGTCGGCCACGTTGTCGGCGGTCGTGCCGCCGTCGACGATGGCGAACTTGGTGGTCGGGCAGTCCTTGGCCGCACGGGCGAGCGGGCCGTTCTTGGCGTCGGCGCCGTCGTAGACGAAGCCGACGGCGATCACCGGGTTGTAGCCACCCTGGCAGAGCAGCTTCAGTCGCGAGTACTTGTCGTTCTCGCTCTCGCCGGCGACCGCGGCCAGGTCCTTGACCTCGATGTTGAGGTCGCTCTTGACCCGGTCGAGGCCCGCGGCGGCGGAGTCGTTGAAGGACTTGTCACCCCGGCCGCCGATGTCGAAGGCGAGGCCCACCTTGACGTTCTGCTTCGCAGGGGCGCTGCCGTCGCTGCCCGTCCCGCTGTCCTTGTTATCGCCACAAGCGGCTGTGCTCAACGCGACAATCGCCACGGCGGCGGCCGCGAGAACCTTCATCCCACGCACTCGGCGCAAGACGGTCTCCCTTCCCAAAGCACCGCCCCAACGCGGTGAACCCAACGGCGGGAGCGTACGCCCTCGGACCGACAGTTCTGCAGTTTGCGCCCGGGTTGGGAGCGGTGCGTTATATGGCCGTGACGTGCCAGCGGTCGCGCCGACCTACTGTGATCAACCTTGTAACCTGCGGTTTACTTCCAAAAGACCGCAACCGCGGCATTAACGAGCGTTAATCCAACGAGAGCCATGAAGTGGCCCTTGTTGACCACCTCACGCTTGCGGGAGAAGAAGGCCATCGCGAAGATCGCGATCCCGATCACAGCCTTCACGATCAGCTTGGCCGGCGCCGGCTCGGCATCGCCGCCGCCCCGCAGCGGAGCGGCCAACGCGATCCCGGTCACGACCTGGATCGTGGCACCCCACACCATGGCGCTGTTGATGCGGATGTGCTTCGACATGTACTGCGTGACGGCGCCACCCAGCAGGAGCGCGAACCCGATCAGGTGGGCGTAGAGGAGAATCAGCCGGAGAGGTTCCACCACCGCAACGTAGCGGCTCGTTGACCCTCCCCTTACTGGAGGGTCCACTCTGGGCTATATGAACATCGGGGAGCTGTCACGCCTGACCGGGCTGCCGGTGAAGACGATCCGGTACTACTCGGACGTCGGCCTGGTGCCGGAGGCGGAGCGGTCGCGGGCCAACTACCGGCGATACGACCACACGTCCCTCGTTCGGCTGGAGTTCGTCCGCACCCTGCGCGAGCTGGGCCTCGACATCGCGACGATCCGCCGGGTCCTCGACCGCGGCGTCGACCTGGCCAGCGTCGCCGCCGCGCACGCCGAGGCCATCGGGGTGCAGATCCGGGTGCTGCGCCTGCGCCGTGCGGCCCTGCGCGCGGTGGCCCGGCGCGACCCCTCGCCCGAGGAGCTCGAGCGGATGACGAGGATCGCCCAGGCCAGTGCCGACGAGCGGCAACGTGTCATCGACGAGTTCTTCGACAGCATCTTCACCGATATGCCACCGTCGCCGGAGGCGGCCGAGTTCTCCGCCCGTATGCGCAGCGCCTCCCCCGACCTGCCCGACGATCCCACCGACGAGCAGGTCGACGCGTGGATCGAGCTGGCGGAGATGCTGCGGGAGCCCGACTTCCGGGCCCGGCTGCGCGAGATGAGCCGGCGGTCCTTCGCCCCCGGCGAAAAGCCGATCGCGCCGACGGACACCGCGGAGATCGACTGGTTCACGACACTCATCGCCGAGGCCATGGACCGCGGCACAACTCCGGAGGCACCATCGGCGGCGGCGGTCGTGTCCGAGGTGATGTCACGCTGGGCGGCGGCACTGGGGCGCACCGATGACGCCGGCTATCGGGCGGAGACGATCGAGGGGTTGGAGCTCGCGATCGATCCTCGGGCCGAGCGGTACTGGCAGTTGATGGCCGTGATCAACGGCTGGCCCCCGATACCGACGACAACACACCGGTGGTCCTGGTTCCTGTCAGCCCTCCGCGCCCATCGGTAGCCTAGGCTCACCATGCTCAGCACCGTTCGACGACTTTCCCTGGAAGGCTCGCCGGCCCCGATCGCCGGCCTGGTCGCGCCGAGCAAGCAACGGGAGCACGCCAACCTCGGACACGCCCATGATCCGGAAGACTTGACGCTGCTATTCGGCGCGAAGTCTTCGGGATCATGATGAGCCCGGCCGAGATCGGGGCCACTCCACCGAGCAGGGCCAGCGATCCAGACAAGCAGCCAGCGCGGACAAGCGAACGGCACCGCGACCAGGCCGCTGACGCAGCCGGCAAGCCAAAGCCCGCCCAGGCGAGCCAGCGACCGGAGTGGCGTCACCCGCGGGAACGAGGCACGAAGGGCCTTCTGCGATGGGTCGTACGGGTTAGCGTGGCTGGCGTGGAGTGGTGGCGAAGTGCGGTGATTTACCAGATTTATCCGCGCAGTTTCGCGGACTCGAACGGTGACGGTGTCGGGGACCTTCCGGGCATCACCGGCCGGTTGAGCTACCTGGCGGACCTCGGGGTGGACGCCGTCTGGCTGTCGCCGTTCTACCGGTCGCCGATGGTCGACGGAGGATACGACGTCGCCGATTATTGTGACGTCGACCCGGTCTTCGGCACCCTGCGCGATTTTGACGACCTGCTCGCCGAGGCGCACCGCGTCGGGTTGCGCGTCATCGTCGACATCGTCCCGAACCATTCTTCCGACCGGCACCCGTGGTTTCAGCAAGGATTGCGCGACCGGTACATCTTCGCCGAAGGGCGCGGGGACGGACCGCCCAACGACTGGCAGTCGCTGTTCGGCGGGCCGGCCTGGACCCGCGTCGCGGACGGGCATTGGTATCTGCACCTGTTCGACCCCGGCCAGCCCGATCTGAATTGGCGAAATCCCCAGGTCGGCAAGGAGTTCGACGCCATTCTCCGGTTCTGGCTGGACCGCGGCGTCGACGGATTCCGCGTCGACGTGGCACACGGAATGGTCAAGGCCGACGGGCTGCCGGACGTCGCCGGACAGGCCGTCTTGCCGTACTTCGACCAGGAAGAGGTGCACGAGATCTACCGCGGCTGGCGGAGGATTCTCGATTCCTACCCCGGGCAGCGCATGGCCGTCGCCGAGGTGTTCGACTCCACGCCGGAGCGGGTGGCGCGATACGTCGCCGGGGACGAACTGCATCAGGCGTTCAATTTCGACTTTCTCGAGGCGCCGTGGGAGCCGGAGACCTTGCGGCGGGTCATCGACGCCTCGATCGAGGCCGCCCGGCCGGTCGGGGCACCCGCCACCTGGGTGCTGTCGAACCACGACCGGCAGCGGCACGTCACGCGCTTCGGGGACGGGGTGGTCGGCCTGCGGCGGGCACGGGCGGCCGCGCTGCTGATGCTGGGGCTGCCCGGTTCGGCGTACATCTACCAGGGTGAGGAACTCGGGCTGCCCGAGGTGCTCGACCTGCCCGACGAGCTGCGGCTCGACCCGCAGCGGATCCGCTCCGGGGGCAAGCTGACGGGTCGGGACGGCTGCCGGGTGCCGCTGCCTTGGGAGGGTGACGCGCCGCCGTTCGGGTTCGGACCGTCGGAGCAGACCTGGCTGCCGATGCCCCGTGAGTGGGCCGCGGCGACCGTCGAGGCGCAGCGGGACGATCCCGACTCGATGCTCAACCTCTACCGCCGGGCGCTCCGCCTGCGCCGTCCGGCACACCGGCTGACCTGGCGGCCGGCGCCGGAGGGTGTGCTGTGCTTCGAGACCGAGCAGCTGCTGGTGGCGGCGAACCTGAGCGGGTCGGCGGTGCCGCTGCCCGGCCCGCCGATCCTCGCCAGCTCGCCGGTCGACGAGCTGCTGCCGCCCGACACGACGGTGTGGCTGCCGCGGGACACCGCCGGCTGAGACCGGCGATGTCCCGCGGGACGACGGTCAGGACGTGAGCTTGGCGGCGATCCGGGCGAAGCCCGCACGGATGTCGTCGACCGACGGCGGCTCGTGCGTGTGGTCCTCGTCCTCGCCGTGCTCGTGGTCGTGGTCGTGGTAATCGGCGCCCGCCAGCTCGGCGTCGAGCGCCGCCGTCTCCACGTCCTCGTTTTCGGCGGCCATCCGGGCCGCGGCGATGTCGCCCTGGATCTGGGCGACCGTGACGTGCGGCTGGAGCGGCTCGACGACGGCCATCAGGTCTTCGTCGGCCACCACCGCCTCCGCGAGCGCCAGGGCGTGCGCCCTTTCGTAGGGGCCGCAGACGACCGGCTCCCACTCCTCCTCGTCGTCGAGCGGGCCGAAGGTGATGATCCACGGCAGGGTCAGCGCCGGCGCGTCGGCCGGCAGGTCCAAAGTCACGAGTGCACCCACGGCGCCCATCATGACGGGTCGCGGCGCTCGGTCGGCGTCGAACCGCCGGAAGAAACGATCCGGCGTGCCATCTCTGCTGCCGCCGCGGCGGCAGCAGAAGAAGCAGCCGCAGCAGGCCGAGCGGCCGCGGTGGAAGGCGCGGCGGCAGGAGGCGCGGTGGAAGGAGAGGAAGAAGGCGCGGTCGACGAGGGAGCCGAACGCACCGTCTCCGCCGCCCGTTCGGTCGTCTCCGCCGCCTCCTCCACCAGCTGAGCGGCGCGCGCCGCGGCCTTCACGTCGCCGCGCGGCTCGCCACCCGCCAGATCCTTGACCCGGCCGTGCGGGCTGGTCGCGGCCAGCGCCGCGGCGAAGAGCAGCAGCTGGTGCAGCAGGTACATGTAGAGCAGCAGCCCGATCGTGCCCGCGACCAGCTGGTACGCGGGGTTGTGCTCCACGCGGGTGATGTACAGCTTCCCCACCGTCTTGAGCAGCCCGAGCCCGACGGCGAAGAGCAGCGCCGACGGCCACAGCCGCCGCAGCGACATGCGCAGGCGGGGCACGCCGGCCAGCAGGGCCGCGCCGAGAATGAGGTCGGCGATTCCCGACAGCAGCGTCGACGTGCCGCGTAGCGCGACGCGGACCGGGTCCTGCCCGAAGTCGCCGGCCAGCCAGTACAGCAGCTCCTGGACGCCGGCGAAGATACCGACCGAGATGAGCAGCAGCAGGCCCAGCGCCACGAGCACGCCCAGGTCGACCAGCCACCGCACGATCGGGTTGCCGGGATGCTCCTGCAGCTGCCAGAGCGCCCGCTGTGACGAGCGCAGGTTCTCCACCCAGCCGACGCCGGCGATGATCAGGCCGACCAGCGCGATGATGCCGATCTGCTGGCTGCCGGCGAAGATCTCGTCGGCGTGCAGCTGCGGCAGGTTGGCCTGCAGGTACACCTGGACGCGATCGACGACCGCCGGGTTGCCGCCGAGCACCCGGCCCAGGATGAAAAACGCCACGACCACCATGGCGAAGACGGCGAAGAAGCCGTAGTACGCCGTCGCGGCAGCGAGCCGGGCGGCGTCCACGTCGAAGTACCGCTGCTGCGCCCGCCAGACATGGTCGAACACCTGCGAGCGGCGCCGCCCGGCGGCCACCGCGCGATCAAAACCGGCCTCCAGCCGGTCGAGCAGGCTCACCCCTCAATCGTCCGCCGCGAGGCGGTACTCCGCATAGGGGCGCCACCGTCCCCCGTCGTCGTGTTCGAACAGCGTGAACCCGTCGACCGCGAACGACGCCTCGTACCCCGTCAGCTCGGCGAAGGCGGCGTCGAGCTGGTCCGATGCGACGTCGTGGGCGACCGTCACATGGGGGTGGTACGGGAACCGCACCGTCGCCTGGATCGCGTCGGCCGACTGCACCGCCGAGTGCAACTGCTCGCACTCGCTGATCCCGGCCGCGACCGCGACGAACACCACCTGGGTCACCGGCCGGAACGTCCCGGTGCCGCGCAGCCGCACGGTGAACGCCTTGTGCTCGGCCGCGACCTTGGCCAGGTGCCGGTCGATCGCCGGCAGGTCGTCGGCCGCGATCTCGGTCGGGCCGAGCAGCGTGACGTGGGCGGGCACATAGGCGGCGACCGGATCCCCGGCGGCCAGCCGGGCGGCGGTCAGCTCACCGCCCCACGGGTCCGGGATGTCGATCGCGACACCGATGGTGGTTTTGCCCACCTCAGTGTGCGGCACCGGGCGCGAGGAACCCGATGCGGTCGTACACGGCCTTGAGCGTCGGCCCCGCCACGGCACGGGCCTTCTCCGCGCCGATCGCGAGCAGTTTGTCGAGCTGCGAGGGGTCGTCGAGGTAGGTGTTGGTCCGCTCCTGGATCGGCCGGAGGAAGTCCCTGACCACCTCGGCGAGGTCCTTCTTCAGGTCGCCGTAGCCCTTACCCTCGTACGCCTCGACCAGCTCGTTGATCGTCCGGCCGGTCAGCGCGGCGTAGATCGTGAGCAGGTTGGCGATGCCCGGCTTGTTCGCCTGGTCGAAGATGATCTCGCGACCGGTGTCGGTGACCGCCGACTTGATCTTCTTGGCCGCCTTGTTGGGGTCTTCCAGCAGCTCGATCAGGCCGTTGGCGGTCGACGCCGACTTGGACATCTTCGCCGTCGGCTCCTGCAGGTCGGTGATCTTCGCCGTGTCCTTGATGATGTACGGCGCGGGCACCGTGAACGTCTGGCCGAACATGGTGTTGAAGCGCTGCGCCAGGTCGCGGGTGAGCTCCAGGTGCTGGCGCTGATCCTCGCCGACCGGCACGGCGTCGGCCTGGTAGAGCAGGATGTCGGCGGCCTGCAGGATCGGGTAGGTGAACAGGCCGACGCTGGAGCGGTCGGCGCCCTGCTTCTGCGACTTGTCCTTGAACTGCGTCATCCGGCTGGCCTCGCCGAAGCCGGTGATGCACCCCATCACCCAGCCGAGCTGCGCGTGCTCGGGCACGTGGCTCTGTACGAACAGCGTGCAGCGCTCCGGGTCGAGGCCCAGGGCGAGCAGTTGCGCCGCGCTGACCCGGGTGCGCTTGCGCAGCAGCGCGGGGTCGTGACCCATGGTGATCGCGTGCAGGTCGACCACGCAGTAGAACGTGTCGTGGGTCTCCTGCATGGCGACCCAGTTGCGTAGTGCACCGAGATAGTTGCCCAGGTGGAACGAATCGGCGGTGGGCTGGATCCCGGAGAGTACGCGCGGTCGGGCGGGAGACGACATGTCGGCCATTCTGTCAGGCGCAACCGGAAGCGCCGCACAGGCGTCTGTCTGGTTAGCGTGACCGACAGGGGAGGTGGCACGGCGTGGGCGAGGAGCTGGAAGCGCGCGAAGCGGTGCGCGATGCGTACCAGGCGCACTACCGTCGGCTCGTCGCCGCCCTGTATGCGCTCACCGGCGACCACGCCGAGGCACAGGACCTCGTCCAGGAGGCGTACGCGCGGGCACTCGCCCGCCCGCGGCAGTTCCTCGACGTCGCCGATCCGGAGGCCTGGCTGCGCACGGTCGCGATGAACCTGGCACGGACCCGCTGGCGGCGCCGCCGCCTGTTCGACACACTGGTGCGCAGCGGCCGGGTCGCCCGTCCGGTGGAAAGCGTGCCCGGCGTCGATCCCAACCGGGTCGCCCTGGTCGCCGCGTTGCAACAGCTGTCGCAGGCCACGCGGGAGACGATCGTGCTGCACCACCTGGCCGACATGTCGGTGCACGAGGTTGCCGACGCGCTGGGTGTGCCCGTGGGAACGGTCAAGGCACGCCTGTCGCGGGGCCGCGCCATGCTCGCCACGCTGCTCAGCGACGCCGAGAACGTGCCCGAGGCGCCGCGGCGCCGACCGGTCGTCCCGGAGCCCGAACGGGTCCAGCAGGAGGTGCGCGATGCGCCCTGAGCTGGACTTCCGCACACTCCGCACGCAGGTCGAGGCGGCCACCTGGCTCCCCGACTTCAGCGCGCTCTACCGCCGCGCGGGCCGGGTGCGGATGCGCGACCGAATGGCCGTGGTCGGGGCGCTGGTCGGCACGCTCGCCGTGTTCGCGCCGGTCGCGCTGGCCGGCGTGTTCGGCCGGCCCACCCCGGCGGTCCTCGGGCCCAACCCCGATCTCGCCGACCCGTGGTCGGTCCCCCCGTCGACCTCGGTGCCGGCCACCAGCCGCTCCACGTCGACGACGACGGTGCGCGCCGCGGCCGGCGACCTGCCCGACGGGGTGGTCGCCGCGGTCGACGTCTGCATGGAAGCACCGCAGAACCGCCGGTGCAGCCTGCAGGTCGTCATGCTGCGGGAGGACTCGGCCGAACGGCGTACTCCGTTCGTGCTCGACGCGCTCCGGCAGAGCCCGCTGGACAAGCTCGACCGCGTCGAACTGATCCGCGTCTCCCCCACGACGTTCATGCTCAGCGGCGAGGTGAGCGGCGGTTCGCGCACCGCCGTCCGGTTCAAGCTCGACGAGGCGTCCGCGGCGCCGCTGCCTGAGCAGACCGCCACCGCGCCGGTGATCGGTCCCAGCGAGCGGCTCCCGCTCAGCGGCACGGACCGCGCGGTGCAGCTCGTGCAGTACGGCGATCTCTTCGGCGTGCGGCAGAACGACGGCGCGCTGAGCCTGCTCGCCAGTCAGCCGCCGATGGCACGGCGGACCGTCGTCGGCGGGCTGTCCACCGCTGCCGGCTGGTGGGTGACCGGCGCCGACCTGCGCACCGGCGCACCCAGCGTCTCGGTGAGCCGCGATCAGGGTCGCACCTGGACCGCGCGTGCGCTCGACGGGCCGGCCGACCTCGACGTGCCGACGCTGGCGACGCTCGACGGCCGCACGGCGTACGCCGTCGTGCGGCACGCCAAGGGCATCCGGCTCTTCCGCACCACCGACGGCGGCCTCAGCTGGGCCGAGTCCAAGACCAGGATCGAGCTGCCCGCACCGCTCAATGCGGACAACGCGCTCAAGGACCGCGATTTCGGCGCACTGGTCCGTCCGGACCGCTCGGTGCTCATGTGGATCCAGGGCAACACCGAGACGGTCTACCTGGAGAGCATCGACGGCGAGCACTTCAACGTCATCGCCGGACCCGGTGGCCCGCTCACCACGCTCGACAACGGCTACGCGACCCTCGGCGAACTGGCATGGGTGTCGCAGGACGCACGCAAATGGCAGGAGGCCACCCTGTCGGCAACTGTTCTTCCGAACTGACGGGAACCGGGGAGCCACCCGGGGGATCGTGAACAGCGTGAGCAACGTGGCAGAGGTGTACCACGCCTGTTACCGCAGGCTGGTCACGCAGCTGTACGCGTTCACCGCGGACCTGACCGAGGCGCAGGACGTCGTGCAGGAGGCGTTCGCGCGGGCGGTCGCGCGCCCCGGCGGGTTCACCGGCATCGACAACCCCGAGGCCTGGCTGCGCACCGTCGCGCTCAACGTCGTGCGGCGGCGGTGGCGACGGCGCAAGGTGCTCGACCTGATCCTGCTGCGGGAACGGGCGACGCTCACGCAGACCGGTCCCGAGCCCGATCGCACCGACCTGACCCAGGCGCTCGACGCCATACCACGCAACTACCGGGAGGTCATCGTGCTGCATTACTACGCCGACCTCAGCGTGGACGAGATCTCCGCCGCGCTGAACGTGCCGTCCGGCACCGTGAAGTCGCGGTTGTCCCGCGGGCGGGCGGCGCTGGCCGCGCTGCTGCCCGGGTACCGAGCCGAGGTGACCAGTGCCTGACCGACTGGAGCTCCGGTTGCACGCGGAGCGGGACCGGCTCGACATCAAGCAGCCGCCGCTCGCGGTGATCACCGCTCGGGCGAGCGTGCTGCGCCGCCGCCGTCGGCTCGCCCGGGCCGGCGCGGCCTCGGCCGTCGCGGCGCTGGCGATCCTCGCCGTGACGGTGACGGTCACCGGCGACGACCGCCCGGTGCCGAATCAGCCCGCCGCGAGCGACCCGGCCGGCGTCTGGAGCGCCGAGGACATCACCGTCAACGGCCTGCCTCACCTGCCGACGGACCTCCCGGGGACGGTACGGGACGTGGAGTTCCTCGACCCGGAACGCGGTTTTCTGCTGAGTGTCGAGTGCAAGGGCGCCAGCTGTACGACCTGGGTCAGCGCGACCGCCGACGGCGGCCGGACCTGGCGCACGCAGGCCGCGCCCGGCGCGCTCGGATCCGCGGCCGCCGACGCGCTGCCGACGCTGGTCGTGACCGGCCCGCAGATCACACTGCTCGGCGCGGGCACCTCGCCGCTGCGGTCGACGAGCGCCGACGGCGAGACGTGGAACAGCCGACGGGAGACGCTCCCGGCCGGCGACGGCACGGCGCCGCTGCCGGGCACCGCGCACCTGTTCCAGGCCGGCCTCGAGGCCGGCTTCGAGCCGGCCTCAAAAACGTGCGGCAAGCGGGTCCTGGCGGTGACCCCCGAGGGGATCGTGGCGCCGCCGCGGCAGCCGACGGACATCGAGGTCTGCTGGACGGCCCCGGTCCGCGGCGGCGACGGCTCCTGGTGGGTCGGCGGCCGGTCCGGCGGCAGCCCGGCCCTGGCCGTCTCCCGCGACGACGGCGCCACCTGGGAGCCGCACGTCTTCACCGGCTCTTTCACCGGTTCGAGCCAGGCGCGGATGGTGATGCATGGCCGAAACGTGTTCGCCGTGATCGTCGATCCGTCGACGAGCCCGGAATCGCTGCTCGGCGTGGCATCGTCGGACAACGACGGCGCGACGTTCGGCCCGGTGCACCCGACCGTCGGCCAGGCCACCATCGGCGGCGACCCGGTGCCGCTGCTCGACGGCAGGCTGTTGATCGTCGACGGCCAGGGCAACTGGCTGGTGTCCGAGAATCGCGGCGCGACCTGGCACCGCGTCACCGGCCTGCACCACACGCTCCGGTTGGCGCGGACACAGGCCGGCTACGTGGCCTACAACATGTCAACGATCTACACGGCGTATTCGGTCGACGGCTCCACCTGGCAGAAGCTCGACGCCCAGTAGCGTCAGCGGCGCAGGAAGTCCCACGCGTCGCGGACCATCGTGGCCAGCTCGACGTGCTGGGGACGCCAGCCGAGCTCGCGCTTGGCCTTGTCCGACGAGGCCACCAGCTGGGCCGGGTCGCCGGGGCGGCGGGGTGCCATCTCCACCGGGATCGGGTGGCCGGTCACCTCGTGCACCACGTCGGCGACCTGGCGGTTGGAGAAGCCGGTGCCGCTGCCCAGGTTGTAGATCCGGTGGCCGGGGCCGTCCATCGTGCCGAGCGCCAGCAGGTGGGCGGCGCCCAGGTCGGCGACGTGGATGTAGTCGCGGATGTTCGTGCCGTCCGGCGTGTCGTAGTCGTCGCCGAAGATCTGCAGCTTCTCCCGCCGGCCGGCCGCGACCTGGAGCGCGATCGGAATGAGGTGGGTCTCCGGGTCGTGCCGCTCGCCGATCATCGAGCCGTCCTCGCGGCGCAGCGCTCCGGCCACGTTGAAGTACCGCAGGCTGACCGCCGACAGGCCGTGGCCGATCGCCTCGCCCGTGAGGGCGTGGTCGGCGGCGAGCTTCGAGGTCGCATACGGGTTGGGCGGGCGCACCGCCGCCGTCTCCGGGATCGGCACCTCGTCGGGGTCGCCGTAGACGTTGGCCGTCGAGGAGAAGACCAGCCGGCGGACCCCGGCGGCGCGCATCGCGTCGAGCACCTTCAGCGTGCCGACCGCGTTGTTGTCCCAGTACTTCTCCGGCTTCTGCACGCTCTCACCGGCCGCGATGAAGGCGGCGAAGTGCAGGACGCCGTCGAAGTCGGGCGTGAGCACGTCACCGATCGCCTCGTGGACGCGGCCACGGACGAAGGCGGCGCCGGATGGTACTGCCTCCTGATGACCTGTCGAGAGATCGTCGAGGACCGTCACGTCGTGCCCGGCGTCGAGCAGCAGCGCGGTCACGACGCTGCCGATGTAGCCGGCACCACCGGTCACGAGCAGTTTCACGCCCACCTCCACAAAAGTCATCGAGAACCAACAAATTTACACTTCGCCGGTGAACGACCGGGAGCCGGATGCCTACAATTCGTCCATGCCGGAGCCTGCCCCCGGAACCATACGGCAGGCTGTTGCTGCCCTCTTGAACCGTTGGGCAAGCCGTCTTCACGCTACTCCGGAGGATCTCCGGATCAGCGAGGCCGAGCTGCGCTCCCTCATCGCGGCCAACACCGGCACCGGACACGTCCGCGAGGTCATGGTCCCGCGCACCGAGGTGGTCTTCCTCGACGCACAGCTGACCGTCGCCGAGGCGATCGTTCTGGTGCGGCACGCCAGGCACTCCCGCTTCCCCGTCATCGACGGCGACCAGGACGACGTCCTCGGCTTCGTCCACGTGCGCGACCTGACGCTGCCGCCCTCCGTCGACCCGGGCCTGACGCTGCGGCACCTGACCCGCGAGGTGCACCGTCTGCCGTCCAGCAAGCGCGTGCTGGAGGCCCTGTCGGAGATGCGCCGCGGCGGCCACCACCTGGCGGTGATCGTCGACGAATACGGCGGAACGGCCGGCATCGTCACCCTGGAGGACCTGATCGAGGAACTCGTCGGCGAGATCCACGACGAGTACGACGCTCCCCCGCCGCCGGCCGCCAAGCGGCCGGGCATCGACGAGGTCGACGGCCGGCTCAACCTCGCCGACCTGGCCGAACGCACCGGCCTCACACTGCCGACCGGCCCCTACGAGACCGTGGCCGGATTCCTGATGGCCCGCCTCGGCAAGGTGCCGAAGGCCGGCGACTCGGTCCGCCACAACGGCTGGCACCTGCACGTGAACACGGTGGAGGGTCGGCGGGTGTCGCGGGTGTCGATCGCCCGGCCGATCCCGCCGCCCCGCTCCCCCACCTAGCGATGCCCGATCCGCACCCAGTACGGCCCGTTGCCGGCCCCGGTGAACGTATCGATCCGCTGCCGGACCGTGCCGTCGGGCTTGACCACCAGTACCTCGCCGATGGCGCCGACCAGCAACTCGGTCGGCGACGCCCAGCAGACCGACGACGGGTTGGGCAGCGTCTCGGCGGTCATCGTGCCGACCGTCGCGCCGCTGGTCGTGTCGGTGATGACCCAGCCGGCGGAGCCGGTCGGCGTGAGGCGCTCGTTCAGCACGTACCGCTCGTCGGTCGACCACGAGCACGCCCCGCTGACCTGGCCGGTGACCGGCAGCCGGCGCGTCGGCCTCCCGTCGGCGACCGAAATCAGCTGGAGCGCCCGTTGCGTGCCCGTCGCCGGGTCGATCACCGAGACCGCCAGCTCCGTCGGGCTCCGCGCCCAGGTCACGCGACACCCGGTCCGTTCGCAGCCCAGTGCGGCGGCGTCGTAGGGCACGCCGCGCGACAGAACGGTGCCGCCGACAACCTCTTCGACCCGGACGAGGCCGGTCGGCTGCTGCGCCCGCAACAGCATCCTTCCGTCCGGCGACCAGGGTTCGATGTCACCGCCCACCGGGCCGGACGGCAGGCTGACGGCGACCCCCTCGGCGAGGTCGAGCAGCAGCAGCCGGCCGTCACCGGTCGCGCTCAGCGCCAGGTTCCCCTTCGGCGCCGGCTGGACCTCGGCGAAGGGGACCGTGAGATACCTCCCGGTGCTCCGGTCGAACACCCACGTCTGGTCGTCGTGGAACGGCAGGGCCGTGAGGGTGAACTGCCCTGGCAGCTCGGGCGGGAGCAGCGAAGGCGGCGCGTGCCCGACCGCAAACGGGCTCGCGGTGGGACTCGGGCTGAGCGGGGCCGACGGCACGGACCGCAGCGGCTCCGGCCGGTCTTCACGGTCGGCCCCGAAGGGCAGCGCTACAACGCCGAGCACCACGAGCACGGCCGCCGCGGCCGCGGTCGCCGCGATCCGCCGGCGCCGTATCTGCCCGGCCCGCCTGATCGCCTCCGCCAGCAGCGGGGCCGGCCGGGCGTCGGCGGCCAGGTCGTCGAGGGTGTCCCGGACCAGCCGGTCGAGGTCGAGATCGGGGCTCACCGGCGCACCTCCGTCCCGTTGAGGTCGGGCAACCGCCGGCGCAGGGCGGCGAGCGCCCGGGACGCCTGACTGCCGACGGTGCCGGTCGAGATGCCGAGGAGGTCGGCGACCTGCTGCTCGCTGAGGTCCTCGAAGTACCGCAGCACGAGCACCGCGCGCTGCCGGGGCGGGAGGGTCGCCAGGGCGGCGCGCATCGCCAACCGGAGGTGCGGGTCGTCGTCCACAGCCGACCGCTCGGGTGGGTCGGCCGTGCTCAGCTCCGCCCGGCGCCAGCGGCGGCGCCACCAGGAGACGTGCTCGTGGTACATGACCTTGCGCAGGTACGACTCCGCGTCGCCGCGGATGCGCGACCAGCGCAGCATCGCCTTGGCCAGGGCGGTCTGCACCAGGTCCTCGGCGGCGTGCTGTTCACCGGTCAGCGCATACGCCATCCGCACCAACGCGAACCCGCGGGTCGCCACGAACTCCGTGAACTCCCGCTCCGTCGACTCGTCCATCCATCGCCTCCGCTATTACGGACGCATGGAGAGCGGGCCCACCTTGCATGCGGCGCTAAGCCGCTTCGATGATCATCCCCGCGCCGACCGTACGGTTGGTCGCCTCGTCGATGATGATGAAGCCCCCGGTGGTCCGGTTGCGGCGGTACTCGTCGGCGAGGAGCGGGACCGTCGTCCGCAGGCGCACCCGGCCGATCTCGTTGAGGGCCAGCCCGGTCGCGGACTCGTCGCGGTGCAGCGTGTTGACGTCGAGCCGGTACTGCAGGCCGCGGACCACGGTGCGGGCCGAGCGGGTGGTGTGCTTGATGGCGTACTTCCCGCCGACCGTCAGCGGGCGGGTCTCGTCCATCCAGCAGACCATCGCCTCGATGTCCTGGGCGACCGCCGGCGCGTTGTTCGGGCGGCAGATCATGTCGCCGCGCGCGATGTCGATCTCGTCGGCCAGCCGGATCGTCACCGACATCGGCGGGTAGGCCTCCTGGAGCGGGCCGTCGGCCGTCTCGATGTGCGTGATGCGCGTGGTGAAGCCGGAGGGCAGGACCATGATCTCGTCGCCCGGCTTCATGACGCCGGACGCGATCTGGCCCGCGTAGCCGCGGTAGTCGGACACGACGGTCGACTGGGGACGGATCACGTATTGCACCGGGAAACGCACGTCGACCAGGTTGCGGTCGGAGGCGATGTGCACGTGCTCCAGGTGGTGCAGGAGCGATGGCCCCTCGTACCACGGCATCTTCTCGCTGCGGGTGACCAGGTTGTCACCGTGCAGCGCGGAGATCGGGATGACGGTCAGGTCGGGCGCCTCGAGCTTCGCCGCGAACGACGTGAACTCGTCGGCGATCCGCTCGAAGACCTCCTGCGAGTAGTCGACGAGGTCCATCTTGTTGACGCAGAGCACCAGGTGCGGCACGCGCAGCAACGAGCACAGGAACGCGTGGCGGCGGGACTGCTCGACCAGGCCCTTGCGCGCGTCGACCAGGATCAGCGCGAGGTCGGCGGTCGAGGCGCCGGTGACCATGTTGCGCGTGTACTGGATGTGCCCGGGGGTGTCGGCGATGATGAACTTCCGCCGCGGGGTCGCGAAGTAGCGGTAGGCGACGTCGATCGTGATGCCCTGCTCACGCTCGGCACGCAGGCCGTCGGTGAGCAGCGCGAGGTTGGTGTATTCGTCGCCGCGCGACCGGGAGGTGGCCTCGACGGCCTCCAGCTGGTCTTCGAAGATGGCCTTCGAGTCGTACAGCAGGCGCCCGATCAGCGTCGACTTGCCGTCGTCGACGGAGCCCGCGGTGGCGAAGCGGAGAAGGTCCATCTGCCGCTGCTGCGGCGTCTCCAGAACAGCGGTCACCTTAGAAGTACCCTTCCCGCTTACGATCTTCCATCGCCGCCTCGCTCACCTTGTCGTCGCCGCGGGTCGCGCCGCGCTCGGTGATGCGGGTCGCGGCGACCTCGTCGATGACCTTGTCGATCGTGTCGGCGTCGCTGCGCACCGCAGCGGTGCACGAGGCGTCACCGACGGTGCGATACCGCACCCGCTCCACGAACGGCGTCTCGCCGGCCTTCAGCGGCAGGAACTCGTTGATCGCGTAGAGCATGCCGCCCCGGTCGACGACCTCGCGGTCGTGGGCGTAGTAGATCGACGGCAACTCGATGCCCTCGCGGGCGATGTAGTGCCAGACGTCCAGCTCGGTCCAGTTGGACAGCGGGAACACCCGGATCGACTCGCCGGGCGCGATCCGCGCGTTGTAGAGCGCCCACAGCTCGGGCCGCTGGTTGCGCGGGTCCCACTGGCCGAAGTCGTCGCGGAAGCTGAAGACCCGCTCCTTGGCCCGGGCCTTCTCCTCGTCCCGGCGGGCACCGCCGAAGAGCGAGTCGAAGCGGTACTTCTCGATCGCGTCGAGCAGCACCGGCGTCTGGATGCGGTTGCGCATGCCGTCGTTCGACTCGCGCACCAGCCCGCTGTCGATCGCCTCCTGGACGCTCGCCACGATCAACTGCACGTTGAGGTCGGTGACGCGGCGGTCCCGGTAGGCGAGGACCTCGGGGAAGTTGTGCCCGGTGTCGACGTGCATGACCGGGAACGGGATCCGGGCGGGCGCGAAGGCCTTCTCGGCGAGCCGGAGCATCACGATCGAGTCCTTGCCGCCCGAGAACAGCAGCACGGGCCGCTCGAACTCGGCGACCACCTCGCGCATGACGAACAGGCTCTCGGCCTCGAGAGCGTCCAGGTGGGAGACGCGGTAGGGCGCGCGGCTCATGATTGGCGGAGACCTTTCAGCTGTTGATCGCGGCCAGCAGTTGCGGCGCCAATGCCTTCCGACACACCACCAGGTCGGGTAGCCGTGGGTCGGGCTGGTTGTATTCCAACGTAGTCCCGTCGATACGGGAAGCGTGCAGACCCGTGGCGACCGCCACAGCAACCGGGGCGGCGGAGTCCCATTCGTACTGGCCGCCGGCATGCACGTAGGCGTCGACCGCCCCGTCGATAACGGCGGCGATCTTGGCGCCGGCCGAACCCATCGGGACGAGCTCGATCGGAAGCTTCTCGGCGAGTGCGCTCAGCAGCGCCGGCGGGCGGGTGCGGCTCGCGGCCAGCCGGATCGGCTCGCCCTGCACGCCCGGCATCGGCGGGAACGGCGGCGGCGCGTCGCTGCCCAGCACGCAGTGCTGCGCCGGGAGCGCGACCGCGCCGGCGACGAGCCGGCCGGCGCCCTTGTCGAGCGCCGTCGAGGACCTGCCCCACAACGCCACGTGGACGGCCCAGTCGGCCCGGCCTTCCTCCCCGAACTCGCGGGTGCCGTCCAGCGGGTCGACGATCCAGACCCGGTCCGCCCCGAGCCGGGTGGCACTGTCCGCGCCCTCCTCCGACAGCACCGCGTCGGCCGGGCGCCACCGCTCCAACTGCTCCATCAGCAGCTCGTGCGACATTCGGTCACCGGCCCTACGCAGCGCGTCAGGGTCGGCGTACCCCATCTCCTCGCGCAGCTTGAGCAGCAGGTCCCCGGCTCGCTGGGCGAGCCAGCGGGCGAACCCGCCGTCCGTGGCGGGTGGCAGATCGGTCATTCAGTACGCTCCAGCCCCTCGGGTCACCGCGCTCAACGTCCGCAGCATGATCACCAGGTCGAGTGACAGTGACCAGTTCTCCACATACTGCAGGTCGAGGCGGACCGCTTCGTCCCACGATAGGTCCGACCGGCCGGACACCTGCCAGAGGCCGGTCATCCCGGGCCGCACGGCCAGCCGGCGCCGGGCGTCGTCCGGATACACGGCGACCTCCTCCGGCAGCGGCGGGCGGGGCCCGACCAGTGACATGCTGCCGCCGAGCACATTGAGTAGTTGTGGCAGCTCGTCAAGTGAAAACTTGCGCAGAAGCCGTCCGACGCGAGTGACCCGCGGGTCGTTGCGCAGTTTGAACAGCGCGCCGTCGACTTCGTTGAGGTGCCGCAGCTCGGCGAGGCGGGCTTCGGCGTCCACGTGCATCGTGCGGAACTTGAAGATCACGAACTCGCGACCGTCTTTGCCCACACGTACCTGACGGAACAGTACCGGCCCCTTTGAATCGGCGCGAACCGCCAGCGCGAGACCAGCCAGAAGGGGTGACGCGAGGATCAGCAGCAGGAGTGCCCCGATCCGGTCGAAAACGGCCTTGACCAGGCGTCGGGCGCCGGTCAGGGTGGGGTGCTCGACGTGGAGCATCGGCAGGCCGTCGACCGGCCGGATGGTGGTCCGGCTGCCGGCCACGTCGATGAGGGTGCTGGCCACGATGAGGTCGATGTCGTCGCGCTCCAGGTGCCACGCGAGCCTTCTGAGGAAGTGGCCGTCCAGCTCGGGACACGACAGCACCAGCACGGTGTCGGCCCGCGCCGTGCGGACCGCGGCGGCGATCTGGTCGAACGTCCCCAGCACCGGCACGCCGGGCACGGTGCCCTCGGCGGCGAGGCAGGCGCCGACGACCTTCAGGCCGTGGTACCGCTCCCGGCACAGCTGGCGGGTCATCGCCTCGACGGCGAGTTCGTGGCCGACCACCACCACCCGCCGCATGCAGGAGCCCCGCTGCTTGCGGGCCCGGTGGAGCAGTTGCCGGAGGACGAACCGCCCGCCGAGGCACGAGAAGGTCACCAGGGGCACCGCGACGACGAACCAGCCCCGGGCGATCTGGAACTCCGCGGCGTAGGCCACGAAGACCGTGACGGCGGTCAGTGACAGGCCGGCCCGCAGGACCCTCTGATACTCATCGGTACCGACGAAGAGGTAGCGCTTCTCGTACGCCCGGTTGACGGCGAGCGCGGCGGTGAACGCGACCGGGACGAGAGCGCTCAGCAGCGCGTACCGCAGGTTGTAGCTGGTCAGCCCGACGCCGAAGCGCACCTCGAAGGCGACGAAGCCGGCGAAGAACCCGATGACAAGATCGAGGACGAGCAGCGTCCGCAGGTACCGTCCCTCCCAGGCCCAGCGGGCCCGGTGCCGGGCGGTGCGGTTGCCCGGCTCCGACGGCGCCGAGACGGGCGCCCCGGCGGGCACAAACGCGGCGGCCCCGCGGACGGCGTCCTCGACCTCGGCGGCGAGCTGCGGCGACACCTCGGCGGGCGGGACCGGCGGACCCGGTGCGGGCGACACGGGGGCGGTGGAGGCCCGCGCACGGGGCGACTCATCCTCGTCGCCGGCCGGTCGCCCGTGCCGGATGGTGGTCCGCATGGGGCTCGGCCGCCGGATCCGTCCCGGGCGCTCGGCCCGGATCCGCGGCACACGCTCGCCGCCCACGCCTTCGTGCCCCGCGTCTCCGTGGCGGAGCCCCGCGTCTCCCTGGCGGAGCCCTGCGTCTCCCTGGCGGACCTGGGTCGAGCGCTCGTCGCTGCGGACATTCAGCGGGCGGTGCCCGTCGCGGCGGAAACTCGGCGTCCGGTGCTCGCCGCCCTGCCCGTCCGCATCCACCGACCGGCCGCCTCGTGCCGGGGCCTCTTCGTGGGGATCACTCGGCCCGCCGCCAGGGGCGTCCTCTTGGGCGCCGTGCTCTCCGTGGGGGCTCGTCGCCGTGCCGTCCTGGCGGACGTTGCGCGTCGCGGCGTCCCGGCGCTGATCGGTCGGACGCTCCTCGCGGGACTGACGGCCGGCGTGGTCCTCACGGCGCTGACGGCCGGGGCGGTCCTCGCGGCGCAGGTGCGCAGGGCGGTGGAAGCCGTCCCGCGTACGTCCGCTGTCGACCGCCATCGTCCGCCTCCTCAGTCCGCCTCTACAAAAGGTGCGACCTGGAGTACAACGTGCAACCCGGACATACGTCACGGCGCCGCACGGGACGACAGGAGCAGATCAGGACAAACGGACCATGGACAACCGGGACGTTATGTCCCGTGATACTGGTTCTGGGTCGGTTCGAGACCGCGGTCGATTACCATCTCGACCGCATCCGCGGCACGGTCGACGAAGAAGTCCAGCTCCTTGCGCTCCACGCTGGAGAAGTCCGAGAGCACGAAGTCGGCGGGGTTCTGCCGGCCGGGCGGCCGGCCGATCCCGAACCGGACCCGGACGTAGTCCTTGTTCCCCAGTGAGCTCGACATCGAGCGCAGCCCGTTGTGGCCGCCCTCGCCGCCGCCCTGCTTGAGGCGCAACTGCGTCCACGGCACGTCGAGCTCGTCGTGCACGGCGATGATCTGGTCGACCGGCACCTTGTAGAACTGTGCCAGGCCGGCGACCGGCCCGCCGGACAGGTTCATGTAGGTGAGCGGCTTGACCAGGACGAGCCGCGGCCCGCCGACACGCAGCCGGCCCTCAGCCACCTCGGCCATGACCCGCCGATGCCGGCTGAAGCGCAGCCCGGCCCGATCGGCGAGCAGGTCGGCCACCATGAAGCCGACGTTGTGGCGGTGGCGCGCATACTCGGGTCCGGGGTTTCCCAGCCCGACGACCAACCACGGCGCGGTGTCCGGCACGGTGTCTCCTCATGCAGGAAGGCCGCGGGCACCATCCCGGCGGCCCGCGACCTTCTGTCGAACCTGTCCGCCGATCCGCGATCGGCAGGGCGGCGCGGCTCCGGCCCGCCTCCCGGCTGGACCACCGCCGACCCGGCGCCGGCCACGAGTTGATCCGGGGCCGGTCGCAACACAGGCCCCGGACCGAGCCGGCCCGACACAGCCCTGCGGGCCGGGTCGAACCGGTCCTGACCAGGGCGGCACGCCACCGGCAGGCCGATCCGAGCCGATCCCGGATCGGGCCGGTCCGCGCTGACCCGGTGCCGGGTCGGGCGCGGAGACCGGCCCGCGGGTCGGATCAGGCCTCGGCCGGCTCGGGGGTCGCGGCCTCGGCAGCCTCGGCGGTCTCGGCCCCCAGGGCCTCGGCGGTCGGCGCGGCGGCGACCACGGCGATGACCAGCTCGGCGTCGGCGGCGAGCTCGACGCCGGACGGGAGCCTCACGTCGGCCGCGGTGACATGGCCGCCGGGCTCCAGGCCCTCGATGGACGCCTCCAGGTGGTCGGGAAGCCGGGTCGCGTCGGCCAGGACCGAGAGCGTGTTGCTCTCCGTCATGACGAGCGTGTTGCGGGCCGCCTCGCCGACGAGCTGGACCGGGATGTCCACGGTGACCCGCTCGCCGCGCCGGACCACGAGGAGGTCGACGTGGTCGAAGGTGTCCTTGATCGGGTCACGCTGGATGGCCTTCGGCAGGGCCAGGGCGGCGCTGCCGTCGGTGATCTCGATGTTGAAGACCTGGGTCATGCCGCCGTGGCGGATCGCCGCGGCGAACTCACGGGCGGGCAGTGCGATGTGGCGGGGCTTCTCGCCGTGACCGTACAGCACGGCGGGCACCTTGCCGGCCCGGCGCGTGCGGCGGGCACCACCCTTGCCGAACTCGGTGCGGGGCTCGGCGCTGATCTTTACCTCGGACACGACAAAAACTCCTGATGCGGTTGTGCGGCGGGCACCGGCCGGCGCGACCGGTAACAGTTGTCTAGGTGCGGTGCTCGGGCGAGGGGGCGCACGGGGCATAGGCCCGGAGCACCGCGTCGATCACGGAGCTCGCTCAGCCGTCATGCTGTCTTGCGCGATGCGCATGAACCGCACGCCCGGCCCGTTGGAGCACCCTCGCCGTGGCAACCGCACTAGCTTACCCGAGCCATCGGGGGCCCTTCACACCCTCCCCGCCCGGTTGTGCAGATCACGCGGGTGCGCCGCACGACCGGTGCGGAAAGCCGCCAAACCACCCAGCCGGGCACCGAACCGAGCGACGGGCACCGATCCGGCCCGGTGACCGGACCGCTCCAGGATCAGAAGCCCGGGGAGGAGATCACTGACCCGGCAAGACGAGGTGCGTGTGGGCCGAAACGGGGCGAGGAGGGTGATGACCTGGGGTGGAGCCGAGGAGGAGAAGCGGGCGGCCCGGCAAGTGGTGTGGCCGGGCCGCGAAGCAACCCGGCGCGCGACGCGGGGAGGAGGCTCAGGAACTGACGGACGGGCTTGGACGGGACGGCCACCCCGGCGCACGTCCCGCCACCACACTCCCGAACGCCCCAGCTGGGGCGGCCACCGCCGCGAACGTCAGGAGAGGCCGCCGAACAACGTCGTCACCGAGCCGTCGTCGAAGACCTCGCGGATCGCGCGGGCCAAAAGCGGCGCGATCGAGAGCTGGGTGATCTTGTCGACCTTCTTGTCAGCCGGGAGCGGCAGCGTGTTGGTCACCACCACCTCGCTGATCCGGCTCGCCGCCAGGCGGTCGCACGCCGGGTCGGACAGCACCGGGTGGGTGGCCGCGACCACGACCTCCGCCGCGCCCTCGTTGAAGAGGATGTCCGCGGCCGAGACGATCGTGCCACCGGTGTCGATCATGTCGTCGACGATCAGGCAGACCCGGCCCTCGACCTCGCCGACCACACGGTTGGCGACCACCTGGTTGGGCTTCAGCGGGTCACGGGTCTTGTGGATGAACGCCAGCGGGCAGCCGCCCAGCCGGTCCGTCCAGCGCTCCGCCACCCGGACCCGGCCCGAGTCGGGGGCGACGACCGTGATCGGCCGGCCCGCGTACTTGGCTTCGATGTGGTCGGCCAGCGTGTTCATCGCGAACAGGTGGTCGACGGGACCGTTGAAGAAGCCCTGGATCTGCGCCGTGTGGAGGTCGACCGTGAGAATGCGGTTGGCACCGGCGGTCTTGAACAGGTCGGCCACCAGACGGGCCGAGATCGGTTCGCGCCCGCGGTGCTTCTTGTCCTGCCGCGCATACGGGTAGAAGGGCAGGACGACGGTGATGCGCTTGGCCGAACCGCGCTTCAGCGCGTCGACCATGATCAGGGACTCCATCAGCCAGTCGTTGATCGGCGCGACCATCGACTGGACGACGAAGGCGTCCGAGCCACGGACCGACTCGCGGTACCGGACGAAGATCTCGCCGCTCGCGAAGTCGTACGCGTCCATGGGGGTCGGGTCGACCCCGAGCACCGCACCGATCTCCTCGGCGAGCGCGGGGAATCCGCGGCCGGAGAAGAGCATGAGGTTCTTGCGGTTCTCCGAACTGATGCTGGCCATTGGGTCGCCCGCTCCCGATCTCGTGGTTGCGCTCATTGTTGGTCGGGCGGACCGGACTCGGCCACCTGACCGGGGCCGACGTGGTCTTCTTCACGTTCCCGAAACACAATGACCGAATCAGCATCGGCTGCATCAACCGTGGCCGCGGCCGCGGCAGCGGCTGCCGAGGCGGTGCCGGGGCGCTTGCGCTCCACCCAGCCCTCGATGTTGCGCTGGTTGGCGCGGGACACGCCGAGCGCGCCGGGTGGGACGTCCTTGACGATCACGCTGCCCGCGGCGGTGTAGGCGCCGTCGCCGACGTGCACGGGCGCGACGAACATGTTGTCGGCGCCGGTCCGGGCGTGTGCCCCGATCACCGAGCGCTGCTTCTTGATCCCGTCGTAGTTGACGAAGACGGTGGCGGCGCCGATGTTGGTGCCCTCCCCGATCTCGGCGTCGCCGACATACGACAGGTGGGGCACCTTCGCCCCCTCACCGAGCGAGGCGGCCTTCGTCTCGACGAACGTGCCGATCTTCGACTTGCGCCCCAGCCGTGTGCCCGGGCGCAGATAGGCGAACGGCCCGACCGACGCGTCCGGCCCGATCTCGGAGGAGACGGCGTGGGTCCGGACGACCGAGGCACCCTCCCCCACGACCACGTCGATGAGCGAGGTGTCGGGGCCGACCACGGCACCCTCGCCGATGCTCGTCGCGCCGCGCAGATGGGTGTTCGGCTCGACGACCGCGTCACGCGACAGGGAGACCGTCACGTCGATCCAGGTGGTGGCCGGGTCGATGATCGCAACCCCGGCACGCATCCACCCGTCGTTGATCCGGTCGCGCATGATCGCCCGCAGGCCGGCCAGCTCGGCACGGTCGTTGGCGCCCAGCGTCTCGGTGGCGTCGGGGGCTCGGTGGGCCACGATCGGCGCGCCGGCCGCGGCGAGCATGCCGATGACGTCGGTGAGGTATTCCTCACCCTGGTCGTTGTCGGTGGAGAGCTTCCCGAGCATCTCGCGCAGCGCGGCCGCCTCGAAGACGTACGCCCCGGAGTTGATCTCACGGATGGCCCGCTGCTCCGGTGTCGCGTCGCGCTCCTCGACGATCGCGGCGAACTCGCCGCCCCGGTTGCGCACGATGCGCCCGAGACCGGTCGGGTCCGGGACCTCGGCGGTCAGGACCGTGGCCGACGCCTTGGTGGACTCATGGGTGTGTACGAGCGCGGCGAGCGTCTCGGCCCGCAACAGCGGGATGTCACCGTTGAGGACGACCACCGTCCCGATGAGGTCCGGGGTGGCTTCCAGAGCGATCCGGACCGCGTGACCGGTGCCACGCTGCTCGGCCTGGGTAACAGGAACCGCGTCGGGAGCGACCCGGGCGAGATGGTCGCGCACCTGGTCACCACCGTGGCCGACAACCACGGTCACGGCACCGCCACCGAGGGACTCCTGCGTGGCGGCCAGCACGTGGCCGACCAGGGTGCGGCCGAGCAGTGGGTGCAGGACCTTGGGCACCGCGGATTTCATCCGCTTGCCTTCGCCGGCGGCCAGGATGATCACATTTCGCACGGGCGCGCTCCTCGACGGTGTCGGTGCGCCTCATCGTAGTCAGGCCACCGACCGCCCCGGATCCGAACCGGGTGGCGGTGGCAGCGCTGGGGTGCCTGGATTCGAACCAGGACTGCGAGGCTCCAAAGGCCTGCGGGCTGCCGTTACCCCACACCCCAAATACCGCATTCAGAGCCTAGCTTGCGCATCAATCCGTTTCCTCGCCGGGCCACCGCGACAGGACCTTCCCCTAACGGTGCCGCCGAGACAGCCGATCGTGCCGTGGAAGGTGGCGGGAAGATCACACAAGACATGGGGTAACTGACTTGACACGAGCTCCGCATGGCGAACCTACGGCCCCGTAAGTTACGGTGACGTAGGCGTAGCCCCCGCCCGGCGACGAAAAAATCTTGAGAGGTGCCATGTCCCTGTCGGTCCTTGATCCAGCGCCTAATGAGGCCACCGCACGCTCGCCCAAGCCACTCACGGAGGGCCGTCAGAGCGTCGGCATCCTCATCGCACTGTGGGGCTTCGTGGCGCTGCCCTTCGTCGCCCTGCTCGTCGCCGTCCCGGTGGCCTGGGGCTGGGGGCTGACCTGGCTGGACGTGGTCCTCGGCCTGGCCTTCTACGTCATCGGAGGGCTCGGCATCGGGACCGGTTTCCACCGCTACCTGACACACGGCTCGTTCAAGGCCAACCGCGGGCTGCGGATCGCGCTGACCATCGCCGGCAGCACCGCCATCGAGGGCAACCCCACGCAGTGGGTCGCCGACCACCGCCGCCACCACGCGTTCTCCGACCGCGAGGGTGACCCGCACTCGCCGTGGCGCTTCGGGGAGTCGTTCGGCGGACTGGTCAAGGGCCTGTTCTACGCCCACGTCGGCTGGCTGTTCTTCCGCGAACTGTCCAACCGTGAGCGCTTCGCCCCCGACCTGATGGCCGACAAGGACATCCGGCGCATCGACAAGCTCTTCCCGGTCATCGTCATCCTGTCGGCGACCCTGCCCGCGATCATCGGCGGCCTGGTCACCTGGTCGTGGCAGGGCGCGCTGTCCGCGTTCTTCTGGGCCGGCCTGATCCGCATCGGCCTGCTGCACCACGTCACCTGGTCGATCAACTCGATCTGCCACGTCTACGGCGAGCGCCCGTTCGAGACCCGGGAGGGCGACCGGGCCAGCAACTTCTGGCCGCTGGCGATCCTGTCCTTCGGCGAGAGCTGGCACAACCTGCACCACGCCGACCCGACCTGCGCCCGCCACGGGGTCGACAAGGGACAGATCGACATCAACGCCCGGCTCATCTGGATCTTCGAGAAACTCGGCTGGGCGACCGCCGTCCGCTGGCCCAAGACCGACCGCCTCGACGCCAAGCGCGTTGCGGCTGGCACGATGAACGGGTGACCGACCGCCTGGACGAAGACGACCTGCGACCTCCGGCACCGCCGCCATCGGCCTCGGCGAAGTCGCGTGTACGGATGTCCTCCGCACAGCGACGCGAGCAGCTCATCTCGATCGGCCGGGCACTGTTCGCCGAGCGCGGCTTCGATGCGACCTCCATCGAGGAGGTGGCGTCGCGGGCGAAGGTCTCCAAGCCGGTCGTCTACGAGCACTTCGGCGGCAAGGAGGGGCTCTACGCGGTGGTGGTCGACCGGGAGGTCCGGTCGCTGCTCGACCGGATCACCAACGCGCTCACCGCCGGCCACCCGCACGAGCTGCTTGAGCAGGCCGCCCTGGCGCTGCTGGACTACATCGAGTCGGAGACCGACGGCTTCCGGGTCCTGGTCCGCGAGTCGCCGGTGATGTCCCCGACCGGAAACTTCATGAGCGTGCTCAACGACGTGGCGCACCAGGCCGAGCACATCCTCGGCTCGGAGTTCAAGCGCCGCGGGTTCGACCCGAAGCTCGCGGAGCTCTACTCGCAGGCGCTCGTCGGCATGGTCGCGCTGACCGGCCGCTGGTGGCTGGAGGTACGCAAGCCGAAGAAAGAGGTCGTGGCGGCCCACCTGGTCAACCTGGCCTGGAACGGCCTGTCGAACATGAAGGGCAAGCCGACACTGGTCACCCGGCAGAGCAAATGAAAAAGGCGGCGCGATCGCGCCGCCTTTTCGCGTCCGGAGCTGCAGTCGTCAGGCCGTGCGCGGCCCGTGGCGGAAGTCCTCCTCGGCCGAGGCCTGGGCCGGCGTGCCGACCCGGTCGTAGAGGCTCGCCGTGCCGACGATGCTGGCAAGAATGAAGGTCACGATGACGTTGCTCATCGAGAAGGCGAACACGTTCGCCTCGGTCTGCATCACCGCCAGCGACGCCATCCCGACGATGAGCAGGACGACGCTGGCGAGCTGGTTGATGAAGTGGGCGAGGTTGCGCCCGACGAGGTTGGCACCGAGCACGACCACCCCGGCGACGATCGAGAGCAGCGCGAACGCCGGGTTGGTGCGCAGGCCGAGCACCCATTCGGCCTCGTCGCGCGTGAAGAACTTCGCGCCGGAGGTCTGGATGAACCCGACCACGCCGAAGACCAGCATGTAGAGGCCCGCGATGCCGGCAAGCAGCCGGTAAAGGGGCCGGAGGTGGTGGTTGATCGGGAAATGTGCGGCCATGGTCGAGATTCTAGGACCGAGTCATCCGGCGATCTCTGCCAGGGCGAGCCATTGCTCCTCGATCCGCGTTTTCTCGGCCTGTATCTCACGAAGCTCCGCGTCCAGCGCGGTGATCTTCTCGTAGTCGGTCGCGTGCTCGGCGAGCTGGGCGTGCAGGGCCTCCTCCTTCTGCGTGAGGCGGTCGATGCTGCGCTCCAGCTTGGCCAGCTCCTTCCGGGCGGCCCGCTGGTCCTTCTCGGACGCCCGCAGATCGGTCCCCCGGTCGGCGACCGCCGGCTTCGGGGCAGCCGGCGCGAAGCCACTGTCCGCGACGATCGTGTCGAGGTACTCGTCGACGCCGCCGGGCAGGTGGACGAGCCGCCCGTCCCCGTACATGCCGTAGACCGTGTCGGCGACCCGCTCGACGAGGTACCGGTCGTGGCTGGCCACGATCAGGGTGCCCGGCCAGGTGTCGAGGAGGTCCTCGAGCGCGGCGAGCGTGTCGATGTCGAGGTCGTTGGTCGGCTCGTCGAGCAGCAGGACGTTGGGCTCGGTCGCCAGCAGCCGCAGCAGCTGGAGCCGGCGCCGCTCGCCACCGGACAGGTCGGCGACCGGGGTCCAGACCCGCGCACCGGTGAAGCCGAACACCTCGGCCAGTTGCGCGGCGGACAGCTCACGGTCGCCCAGCTTCACCCGCTTGGCGACCTCCTCGACCGCCTCCAGCAGGCGCAGGTCGCCCGGCAGCTCCCGCAGCTCCTGGGACAGGAACGCGGGCCGGACCGTGCTGCCGCGCACCACCCGGCCGCCGTCCGGCTCACGGACGTCGGCCAGCACCCGCAGCAGCGTGGTCTTGCCGGCGCCGTTGGCGCCCAGGACGGCGACGCGGTCGCCCGGCCCGACGAGCCAGTCGACCCCGGACAGCAGCGTGCGGTCGCCGGCCTTGAGCTCGACGCCGGACAGCTCGTAGACCTGCTTGCCCAGCCGGGTCACGGCGAGGCGCTGCAACGAGACGGTGTCGCGCGCGGGCGGGACGTCGGCGATCAGCGCGTTGGCCGCGTCGATGCGGAACTTCGGCTTGCTGGTCCGCGCGGGCGGGCCGCGGCGCAGCCACGCGATCTCCTTGCGCAGGAGGTTCTGCCGCCGCGCCTCGACCTCGGCGGCCACCCGCGCCCGTTCGACCCGGGCGAGCGTCCAGGCCGCGTAACCGCCCTCGTACGAGCGCACGGTGGCGTCGGCGACCTCCCAGGTCGTAGTGCAGACCGCGTCGAGGAACCAGCGGTCGTGCGTGACGACGATGAGCGCTCCCCGCCGTTGCAGCAGGTGCCGGGCCAGCCAGGCGATGCCGGCCACGTCGAGATGGTTGGTGGGCTCGTCGAGGATCAGCAGGTCGGCCTCGCGCACCAGCAGCGCGGCGAGCGCGACCCGGCGCCGCTCACCACCGGACATCGGCCCCACCGGCGCGTCGAGACCGAGGTGCGGCATGCCGAGCCCGTTGAGCACCGTGCGCACGCCCGCGTCGCCGGCCCACTCGTGCTCGGCCGCGAACCCGGCCGGCAGCCAGGCCGTGCCGACCACAACGTCTCGAACCGACGCCGAAGGCGGCAGGTCGAGCGTCTGCGGCAGGGCGGCGACCCGCAGGTCGCGGCGGTGGGTGACGCGGCCGGCGTCGGGCTCCTCCGCCTTGGTCAGCATGCGCAGCAGCGTGGTCTTGCCGGCGCCGTTGAGCCCGACGATGCCGATCCGGTCGCTGTCGTCGATGCCCAGCGACACCTCGTCGAAGATGCGCCCGGCGGGGTAGGTCTTGGAGACCTTGTCCAGATTGACGATGTTTGCCATGATTCAGAGCACTCTCGCGCCGGGGACGGGGCCGACGGCGGTGCGCACGGCCCGGCAGCAGTCGCGGGCCTCCAGCTCGGCGGCGACGAGGGCGGCGTGGCGCGCGTCCTCGGCAAGGAACACACAGGTCGGGCCGGAGCCGGAGACCAGGCCGGCGAGCGCGCCCGCGTCGAGGCCGGCGTCGAGCACACCCTGCAGCTCGGGCCGCAGGTGCAGGGCCGCGGCCTGCAGGTCGTTGGCGAGCTCCGCGGCGAGCACCTCGGGGTCGCGCTGGCGCAGCGCGGCGAGCAGCCCGTCGGGCGGCCCGGCGTTGGTCTGCGCGCCGATCTCGTCGAACGTCTTGTAGACCGTCGGCGTGGACAGGCCCTCCTCGGCGACCGCGAGCACCCAGTGCCACGCGTGGCCGCCGGTCAGGATCGGGCTGACCAACTCGCCGCGGCCGGTGCCGAGCGCGGTGCCGCCGAGCACCAGGAACGGGATGTCGGAGCCGAGCGTGGCGGCGATGGCGGCCAGGTCGTCACGGGACATGCCGGTGCCCCACAGCTGGTCGCAGGCGACCAGCGCGGCGGCCGCGTCGGCGCTGCCGCCGGCGAGCCCCGCGGCGATCGGGATCTGCTTCTTCAGGTGCAGCCGGGCGTGCGGCTCGTGCCCGGTCTCCGCCGCGAGGACACGCGCCGCCCGGATGACCAGGTTGTCCTCGTCGAGGGACAGCTCGCCGGCCCCCTCGCCCTCCATGGTCAGCGTGAGCGTGTCGCCCCGGCGCGCGGTGATCTCGTCGTAGAGCCCGATCGCGTGATACACCGTCGTCAGCTCGTGAAAGCCGTCCGGACGCGAGGGGCCGACGTGCAGGTGGAGGTTGATCTTCGCGGGCACACGCACCCGGACCGGTCCGTGCGCGGCCAGGCGCGGCCGGTCGAACTCCTCGTCCTCGGAGAAGAGCGGCTCGGTCACTGCTGCACCCTACCCGGGTCCGCTACGCGCGCTCGCTGCTGGCTGGCGATCCGGGTGAAGTCCTCCACCGTGAGCTGCTCACCACGGGCGCCGGGATCAACCCCGGCGGCGCGCAGCACCCGCTCGGCCGCGTCCGGGCCGCCGGCCCAGCCCGCCAGGGCCGCCCGCAGCGTCTTGCGGCGCTGGGCGAACGCGGCGTCGACGACGCCGAAGACCGCCCGCCGGTCCTCGGCCGGCTCCTCCCGCCGGGTGAACGCCACCAGGCCGGAGTCGACGTTGGGCACCGGCCAGAAGACGCTCGGTGGGACCTTCCCCGCCTGCCGCGACTCCGCATACCAGGCGAGCTTCACGCTCGGCACGCCGTAGATCCGGCTGCCCGGCCCGGCGGTCAGCCGGTCGGCGACCTCCTTCTGGACCATCACCAGCCCGTGCCGCAGCGACGGGACGGTGCCGAGCAGGTGCAGGACGACCGGGACGGCGACGTTGTACGGCAGGTTGGCGACCAGCGCGGTCGGCGCGGCCCCTTCGAGGGAGACCCGCAGCGCGTCACCGGCGATCACCGTCAGACGCCCGGTGTGCTCCGGCGCGAACCGCGCGACGGTGTCGCCAAGCGCCCCGGCGAGCACCGGGTCGATCTCGATCGCGTGCACCTGCGAGGCGTGCTCCAGCAGCGCCAGGGTGAGCGAACCCAGCCCGGGGCCGACCTCCAGCACCGACTCGTCGGGTGCGAGCCCCGCCGCGCGGACGATCCGGCGGACGGTGTTGGGGTCGTGGACGAAGTTCTGCCCGAGTTGCTTGGTGGGGCGGATGCCGAGCTTGTGCGCGAGTTCACGGACCTCAGCCGGACCGAGGAGGCTCATTGCCAGGCACCGAAGGCCCGGTCGCCGTTGGCCGAGACGGCGGCGCACAGGGCGTCGAGGTCATGGCCGGTGACGTCGGCGAGCGCGCGGACCGTCACCGGGATCAGATACGAGGCGTTCGGGCGGCCCCGGTACGGCGTGGGCGTGAGGAACGGCGCGTCGGTCTCCACCAGCAGTCCGTCGAGCGGGGTGACCGCCGCCGCACGCCGCAGATGCGCCGCGTTGCCGAACGTCACGGTGCCCGCGAAGCTCAGCAGGTAGCCCCGGTCGAGGCACTCTCTCGCGAACGTCTCGTCACCGGAGAAGCAGTGCATGACCACCTGGTCGGGCGCGCCCTCCTCGTCGAGGACCCGCAGGATGTCGTCGTGGGCGTCGCGGTCGTGGACGACCAGCGTCTTGCCGTATCGCTTGGCGATCGCGATGTGCGCACGGAAGCTCTCGTGCTGAACCTTGCGTGCGTCCCCCTCGCCGGTGCGGAAGTAGTCGAGGCCGGTCTCGCCGATGCCGCGGACCCGCGGGTGGGCGGCCAGCCGCTCGATCTCGCGCAACGCGGCGTCGAGGTCCGGCACGCGCGGCGCGTCGTTGGGGTGCAGCGCGACGGTGGCGACCACGGCCGGGTGCTGCGCGGCGACCTCTACGCCCCACCGCGACGACTCGACGTCGCAGCCGACCTGGACGAGCCGGTCGATGCCGGCGGCGCGGGCCGCCGCGACGGCCTCGGCGACCGTCGCCGGTCCGCCGTCACCGTCCTCCTGCAGCGTGATGTCGATGTGGGTGTGGCTGTCCAGCACCGGGACCGGCAACGGATCCGGTGCGGGTGGGAATGTGCCCTGCCGGTAGGGTTTTCTCGCGCTCATCGGCGTTAAGCATGCCACCCCCGGTCCGGCGTTCACGATTTGTTCACTCTGTGCACACCACCCGGCCTTAGCGTCGCGAAAGTGACAGTTATCGGGCACACCGAAGGGTCCGCGACCCACAGCGTGACGATCGACGGGGTCGCATACCCCGCTGAGGAGATCGCGCAGGGCGCGGCGTTCGAGGTGTACTCGACCCAACCGGCGCCGGGCTTCCTGCCCAATCCCCGTCCGGGGGCGCGGTGGCCGTACCGCCGCTTCGTCCACGCCACCGAGGTCACCTCGGCGCTCGACGGGCTGGAGGACGAGCCGCTGCTCATGCCCGTCACGCGGGCGCTCGACTGGGCCGCGATCCACCGGATGACCCAGACGCCGTCGGCGGCCGCGAATGTGGCCCCGATCCGGCGGACCGCCGTGGTGCGGCGCGGCACCCGCATGATCAAGTTTCTCTCCGGCCGCCAGCTGGCAGGTTATCTGCGCGGCTGGCCGATCAGCGGCTTCTGTTACCGGGCCTTCGACGTCGCGCACCTACGCACCCCGGAGGACCTCGCGATCCTGGTCGGCGAGCAGATCGGTGACGTGGTGTTCGCGATGCGCTGGCGGGCGGTCGATCCGTCCGACTACGACGTGCCGCTGGCGGGCTCCTACGGCGGCCTGGTCTCGATGCCGCCGCACGACCGACTCGGCCCGCCGGTCATCGGCACCGGCTTCGCCGCGAGCGGGCGGCACATCGTCCCCGAGTTCGTGACCGCGGACCTGGCCGAGCTGCCGGTGCCGGCGAACACGTCGCTGGTCGCCTACACCGGCGACGGGACCGAGGTGACGCTCTACACCTACCTGCCGGAGCAGCGCGCCTGGTCGCGGATGCACGGCCCGCAGTGGCGGCACCTGCTGCCCGACGCGTCGGACCAGGAGTATTTCCCGGTGACGCCGCCGTTGTCGCGGTACATCGGGAAGTACCGCGACAACATGTTCGACGCGATCGTCGACCCGCCCGGCGAGTTCCGGGTGGCGGCCAAGACGCGCGCGGCCCGCTATCCGCTGGAGGCCCTGGCCCGCCGGGTGCCCCGCGCCACCTGGCGCGACGCCCGCTGCACGGTCATCCGGCAGGAGGGCGACTGGTTGCGGTTGCGGCTGGCCCGCCCGGACGGCGACCAGGTGGCCCGCCTGGGTGCGCACTGCGTGGAGCGGGGCGTCTACGAGGCGTGGGCGCCGGCCAGCGAGGTGACCGACGGACACGAGAGCGACCACTGGTACCAACTCTGAGCTCGATCGAGGGAAACTTCGTGTCGCCAGGGCGACGTGAAGTTTCCCTCGATCAGGAACCCCACCGAGCCTGCCGTGCGGGTGCTACGACTGCAGGCGGGCCAGCTCCTCCTCGACGATCGACTCGTCGAGCTTGCGGAACACCGGGGTCGGGGCCGCGAGCGGCGTGCCGAGCTCGATCGCCACGTGCTCCCACTTCGCGCCCACCGTGTAGTCGCCCTTGAGCACCGGATAGGTCCGGCCGTTGTCGAGGTCCTCGACCTCCACGATCTCGGGCATCGGGGCGTGGACGCCGGTGCCGCCGAGCAGCTCGTGGATCTTCTGCGCCGAGTGGGGCAGGAACGGGGTGAGCAGCGTGTTGCAGTCCCGCACCGCCTGGAGCGCCACGTAGAGGACCGTGCCCATGCGGGCCTTGTCCTCCTTGAGCTTCCACGGCGCCTGATCCGAGAAGTACTTGTTGACCTCGCCGACGATCCGCATGGCCTCGGTGATCGCCGCCTTCTGGCGGTGCTTGCCGAGCAGCTGACCGACGCTGTCGAAGCCGGCGCGGACGGCCGCCAGCAGGCGCTCGTCCTCGGCGGTCAGCTCACCGACGGCCGGGATCTCGCCGAAGTTCTTGGCGGCCATGGAGATCGAACGGTTGACCAGGTTGCCCCAGCCGGCCACGAGCTCGTCGTTGTTGCGGCGACGGAACTCGGCCCAGGTGAAGTCGGTGTCGTTCGACTCCGGACCGGCGACGGCGATGAAGTAGCGCAGCGCGTCGGCGTCGTAGCGCTCGAGGAAGTCGCGGACGTAGATGACCACCCGGCGCGAGGAGGAGAACTTCCGGCCCTCCATCGTCAGATACTCCGAGGAGACGACCTCGGTGGGCAGGTTGAGGGCGCCCAGCGAACCGGCCTTCGGCGAGGAGTAGCCCAGCAGGATCGACGGCCAGATCACCGAGTGGAAGACGATGTTGTCCTTGCCCATGAAGTAGTAACCCTGGGCCTCGGGATCCTGCCACCACTTGCGCCACGCGTCGGGGTCGCCGGAGCGGCGGGCCCACTCGATCGACGCCGAGAGATAGCCGATCACCGCGTCGAACCAGACGTAGATGCGCTTGTCGTCGCGGTCCCGCCAGCCGTCCAGCGGGATCGGCACGCCCCACTCCAGGTCACGGGTGATCGCCCGCGGCTGGAGGTCGTCGATGAGGTTGCGGGAGAACTTCAGCACGTTGGGCCGCCAGCCGTCGCGGGTGTCGAGCCAGGCGCTGAGCTGGTCGGCGAAGGCCGGCAGGTCGAGGAAGAAGTGCTCGGTCTCGACGAACTCCGGCGTCTCCCCGTTGATCTTCGACCGCGGGTTGATGAGCTGGTCGGGGTCGAGCTGGTTGCCGCAGTTGTCGCACTGGTCGCCGCGCGCGCTGTCGTAGCCGCAGATCGGGCAGGTGCCCTCGATGTACCGGTCGGGCAGCGTGCGGCCGGTCGACGGCGAGATCGCGCCGAGCGTGGTCTTGGCGATGATGTAGCCGTTGTCGTGCAACCCCTGGAACAGCTCCTGCACGACCTGGTAGTGGTTGCCGGTCGTGGTGCGGGTGAAGAGGTCGTAGGACAGGCCGAGGCCGTGCAGGTCCTCGACGATGACACGGTTGTAGCGGTCCACGAGCTCGCGCGGGGTGACCCCCTCGGCGTCGGCCTGGACCTGGATCGGCGTGCCGTGCTCGTCGGTGCCCGACACCATCAGCACGTCGTGGCCGGCCATCCGCATGTAGCGGCTGAAGACGTCGGAGGGCACCCCGAATCCGGACACGTGACCGATGTGGCGCGGTCCGTTGGCATAAGGCCAGGCGACCGCAGCGAGAACACGACTCATGACCTGCAAGCGTAGTGACCCTCCGAGCGCTTCGGCGAATGGCTTCGCTCTTCGGCATTTCTCCCGACACGCGACCCGACATCCGAAGTGTCGGCCATCGTCCGTTGTCCAATACAGAACGTGAGTGACCAGCCAACGCAGCGTCCCTGGCCGGCGCCGAGCCCGGCCGCCGGATGGTGGCGGGGCGAGGCGGCGGGGATCCCGCCCGCACCGTCCACGACCCCCTCACCGGTGCTCGATGACGGCCCCGTCGCGCGGATCGAGGCGCCCGGCCCACGCCCCGACGACTTCCCGCTGCGGCCGACCACCACGACGGTGACGGTCGCCTCACCCGTCCCCGCCGCCGTGGAGAGCGCCGTCGCCGTGGAGGATGCCGGCACCACGCAGGAGCAGAAGGCGGCGCGGCTGGCCGGCGCGACGGCCGTCCAGGACCATCTGGCCGGCCGGACGGAGCAGTGGCCGGCACCGGCGATGCGGGTGATGCGGCAGCCGCGCCCGTCCCCCTGGCCGTCGCCGTCCCGGAAACCGCGGCGTGTCCGCAAGCCCCGCAACCCGGCCGCCGGGCTGGTGTCGATGCTGCTCACCGCACTGCTCGCGGGGTTTTTCGCGTGGACCAGCGCCGAACCGTTCTGGCTGGACATGGGGCACGCCGTCCGCGGCACCGCGACGGTGACGTCGTGCGAGGGTTCGGGCGTCCTGCGCCGATGCGTGGCGGCCTTCACGGCGACCGGGTCGGAAGCCGGCGAACCGGTCGACGGCGTTTCGCTCGTCGGCGCCGACGAGGCCCCCGGCGCCGCGCTGGCGGCGCGCATGGTGCCCGACGGCCGGATCGCCTACGCCGGCAGCCCGTCCGGCCTGCGGGTGCGCTGGGCGGTCGGCCTCGGGCTGGTCGCGCTCTGCGGCCTGGCGCTGTCCTGGCTGACCGGCGCGTGGCGCCTGGGCAGCCTGCGGACCCGGCTGGCGGCGTGGTCCCTGACGACGGCGGCCCCGCTCGTCCTGGCCGCCGGCATCGTCCTGGCCTCCTACTGACCGGCCGGCCACCGACCTACTTGTGGGCCACCACCGCCGCGTAGACATCACGTTTGGGGACACCGTGGCGCAGCGCCACCTCGTGCGTCGCCTGCTTGCGGTCGGTGCCGGCCGCGACCAGGGCGGCCACCTCGGCGGCCAGCACCACGTCCGACGGGCGCTCGGCCGGCACGGCCGGCGCGCCGCCGACCACGAGGGTGATCTCACCGCGGGCCGTGTCGGCGTCCTCCGCCAGGGAGCCGAGCGTGCCGCGGCGGATCTCCTCGTACGTCTTGGTCAGCTCGCGGCACAGCGCCGCCGGACGGTCCTCGCCGAAGGCCAGCGCCATGTCCCGCATCGTGTCGGCCACCCGGTGCGGGGACTCGAAGAACACCATGGTGCGCGGCTCATCCGACAGGGACGAGAAGTACGTTCGACGTTCACCGGGCTTCCGAGGGGGAAAGCCTTCGAAGCAGAACCGGTCGCAGGGCAGACCGGAGACGGCGAGCGCGGTGGTGACGGCGCTCGGCCCGGGGGCGGCGCTCACCGGTACACCCAACGCCACCGCGGCCCGGACGAGCCGGAACCCGGGGTCGGAGACGCTCGGCATGCCGCCGTCGGTCACCACGGCGACCGTCGCGCCGGACTCGAGCAGGTCGGCCAGCTCGGGGGTCCGGCGGTCCTCGTTGCCCTCGAAGTAGCTGACCAGACGGCCGGAGATGGTGACACCGAGATGCTGTGCGAGACGGCCGAGGCGCCGGGTGTCCTCGGCCGCCACCACGTCGGCGGTGGCCAGCACCTCACGGAGCCGGGTCGAGGCGTCGTCCGGGTTGCCCAGCGGCGCCCCAAGGAGAATCAATGGCACATGTGCGATGGTGGCATCCCGCACCCTACGATCGCCCAATGACCTCGGGTGTGCTGACCGAAACGAGCAAGGCGGAGACCGCCGGGACCGATCCGGTGCCCGACATCGTGCGCCGCCGGCTCGCCGGGCCGGGCCGATTCACGCCGAATTTCTGGCTGACCGCGATCCTGGTCACCGGCATCGGGCTCGTGCTGCGGCTGGTGAATCTCTCACACCCGAAAGAAACGATCTTCGACGAGGTCTACTACGCCAACGAGGCATGGGACCTGCTACAACACGGCGTCGAGTGGAACCCCGAGGACAACACCCCCCAATACGTCGTCCACCCGCCACTGGGCAAATGGATGATCGCGCTCGGCGAGCAACTCTTCGGCTACAACTCGTTCGGCTGGCGCATCATGGCCGTGATCGCCGGCATGACCGCGGTCCTGCTCATCACGATGGCCGCCTGGCGACTGTTCCGCTCCACGATCCTGGCCGGCGCCGCCGGCCTGCTCATGTCACTCGACGGCATGCACTTCGTGCTCTCCCGCGCCGCCCTGCTCGACATCTTCCTGATGTTCTGGATCGTCGTGGCGTTCTACTTCCTCGTCCTCGACCGCGAACAGCGCCGCACCCGCTGGCTGCACCTGCTCGAAACCGGCGCCGACCCCAACCGGCGACCGAAACTCGGCGTGCCCTACTACCGCCTCGCCTGCGCCGTCGCACTCGGACTCGCCTGCGGCGTCAAGTGGAGCGGCCTGTGGTACGTCATCCTGTTCGCGATCGCCGCCCTCGTGTTCGACATCAGCACACGACGCAGCGCGGGCGCGCGACACTGGATCACCGACAGCATCCCCCAGGGGATCGGCTGGAGCGCCGCGATCGCCGGCATCGTGCTGGTCACCTACCTGGGCACCTGGTGGGGCTGGTTCGCCTCCGACGACGGCTACTTCCGGCACTGGTACGCCGCAACCAACGGCCTGCCACACGACCGCCTCATCGACCCCCTGGTCAACCTATGGCACTACCACCAGGAGGCGTACAAGTTCCACACCGGCCTGAGCACGAAGCATCAGTACCAGTCGTGGCCCTGGCAGTGGCTGCTGCTCGGCCGACCGGTCGCCTTCCACTGGAACAACGCCGGCCCGTGCGGCGCGAGCAGTTGCGCCTCGGAGATCCTGCTGCTGGGCACCCCGCTGCTGTGGTGGTCGTTCCTGCCCGCACTGATCGCCCTCGGCTGGCTGGCCGTCGCCCGCCGCGACGGCCGCGCCTGGCTGATCATGGCCTGCGCACTGGCCGGCATCCTGCCCTGGTTCCAGAACATGCCGGAACACCGCACCATGTTCTACTTCTACGCCCTGCCCGCCGAACCGTTCCTCGTCCTCGCCGTCGTCTACGTCCTCGGCGCCATCATCGGCCCCGCCCGCCACCTGCGACCCGACAGTGACCAGCGGCTCGTCGGCTCGATCATCGCCGGCGCCTACATCCTGCTCGTCGCCGCCTGTTTCGCGTACTTCTATCCGATCTACAGCGGAATGAACATTACGTACGCAGAGTGGTTCTCCCGGATGTGGCTCGGATCTCGCTGGGTGTAGCAATCACACCGCGACTGGGTATCACCAGAGCCGACGACACTGCCTTGTATTATTTGCCGCACGGCAAGCAAAGGCTGGCGAAAGGCTCGCATGTCCGGCGTTGGCTCCATCGAGAAGGCACTGCGCACGGCTCCGCCGGATCGGCTGGTGGAGACCCTCGACGCGTACCTCAGCGCGAACCACGGCGCGAAAAGCAGCACTTTCTGGCTGGCCGACTACCGCACCACGACGCTGACCCCGTCCAGGATCGAGCAGGACCCGGCACTCGAGGAGCAGTTGGCCCCGGCCACCCGCGCGTTCGCCAGCCAGACCCCGGTGATCGAGTCCCGTGAGGGGCATGCCTTCGCCCGGCTGCACCTGCCGGTGAGCAACTGGGGCGAACGGGTGGGCGTGCTCAGCGTCGGGCTCGACGCCGAGCGGGCGCCGACCGAGCTGCCGCGCCTGCGGGAGCTGGCCGAGACGTTCGCGGTCGCGATCTCCGCCGCCTACCGGCGAACCGACCGCTACCATCTCGACCGGCGGCGTTCGGGCAGGTTGACGATGGCCGCCGAGATGCAGTGGGACCTGCTACCGGCCCGGGGTTTCGAGCAGCCGGGGGTGAAGCTGGCGGGACAGCTGGAGCCGGCGTACGCGGTCGGCGGCGACCACTTCGACTGGGCCGTCAACGGCGACTGGCTCACCGTGACCGCCCTCAACGGCATGGGCACCGGCCTCGACGCGGCACTGCTGACCACCCTGGCGGTCAACGCGATGCGCAACGCCCGCCGGTCCATCCCGGCCGGGCAGAGCAGCCCCGGCGACCTCGCCGACCAGGCGGTGCTCGCCGCTGACGCGATCTACTCGCAGTACGGCGGCACCCGCCACGTGGCGACCCTCCTGCTGTCGCTCAACACGGCCACCGGCGAACTGCGGATGATCGACGCGGGATCGCCGCGCATGCTGCTGGTCCGCGGCGGCCAGGTGCGGGACGTGGCCCTCGATCCGCAGCTGCCGCTCGGCATGTTCGGCGACACCAGGTACGTCGAGGAACGCGAACAGCTCCGCCGAGGCGATCGCCTGTTCATCGTCAGTGACGGCGTGCACGCGGCCGGTCGGCCGAATGAACCGACGTACGGTGAGCGGGACTTGAGTCGTGCCATACGATCGACGCGGTTGCAACCACCGGCCGAGGCGATCAGTAGCGTCATGCGGAGCCTTCGTGAATTCCACGCGGGTGCCGAGCTAGCCGACGACGCGCTGATCATCTGCCTAGACTGGTCGCCCCGAGCCGACCCGTGACCCCCGCGACACCCGGAGGACATCGTGCGGAGCAGACCCTCACCGCACCCGTCTGGTAGTGACGACGCGGCCCTGACCGCTGCGGTCGTGGTCGACGCCGCGGGTCAGGCACTGGTCGTCGCCACGAGCGCCGCCAACGACAACTCCGGGGTCTCGGCGGCACAGCTGCGCGTGCTCGGCGTCGTCGACCAGGCCGGATCGATCAACCTGACCCAGCTGGCGATCGCCCTGCACACCGCGCCGTCCTCGGCGAGCCGGCTGTGTGACCGGTTGGAGGCGGCCGACCTGCTGCGCCGCACGGCCGACGACCGGGACCGCCGCGAGGTGTGGCTCGTGCTCACGCCGACCGCGCGCCGGCTGCTCGACGGCCTGGGCCGGCAGCGGCAGGAGACGATCGCGGCGGTGCTGCGGCGGATGGCACCGGACGACCGGGCCGCGCTGGTACAGGGGCTCTCGGCGTTCGCGCGCGCGTCCGGCATGCCGGTGGCCGAGGACTCCGCGGCCCAGCCAGGCCAGCTGGCCGGCTAGGCCCCGTCCTGGCCGACCGGAATCTCCGCCGACAGCACCCGGTCGCGCAGCGTCCTGCCCGTCAGATCTTGTCGGAATGAATCAACGAAACCAACAACCGGGGCCGGGCGCAACGGTTCCGGTACGGGTACGGCCCTGCCCGGCCGTCCGAGTTGTACTGAATTACGGCATCCTGCGAAGTGCAATTTGCAGATTGGCACGTGATTGAGTAACCAGTCCGCCATCTAGAGAGAGGGTTGCTATTTACACCATTGTAATTACACCCTTGAATCCGGATGAAACGGGCGTCCGATGAGCATCAAGAGCATCTATATTGAGTAGATCGCATGTCGACACGCCGACGACTTGGGTAGATTGCGATCCACACGACGCCGTGATCACCGTGACGGAAGTGCAGTCACCCCACAACCGTCAGTGTTCGACCAATACCCCGCATCGACACTTCGGCCGGGCTCACGCTGCGTGATGAGACTGCGGTCCGGCACAAGTATTACCGATTGTAAAACTGGACAAAAGTCTCCGTTCGCCTGGGTGCCATGCGCACGCGGTGTTCACTGCACGACTGCAACATATTTATATACTTCTATTTGTTGACTGATAAATCGGGGGAAGTGGGGCCGCCTCCACACTCATAAAAATCGAGTGTGGTAAATATTGGACTCCCGCTCGGAGCGGCGTCAGTTCTATGGTGGTCCGCGTTGGAAGGTCGACCATTCACGAACTGGGAAGGTCCGAACGCACGTCGTAAATCCGCGGCTTTCGGGAGTGACGGTGCATACGAGTCACCACAGCGTTCCACGCGAGAGCACTCTTGACCGATTGGCGCACAACGACGCGGCCGAGCGGTTCCTCGGCGGACCGGGTTGGAACCCGTCGATCCGTCCCCTGGAGGGCCGGCCGCAGCCCGCGGAATCGCGGCCCTCGCCATGGCGGCCGGTCAGCGACGCTCCCGACCTGCCGGGGGTCCATCTCGCCCGGGAGCGGCTCCTGGAGCACCTCGACTCGGCGATCGCCCACCCGGTGACCCTGCTCTGCGCGCCCACCGGCTGGGGCAAGACGGTCCTCGCCACGTCGTGGATCCGCGCCGGCCGCGCCCCGGGCCGGACCGCATACGTGCGGTTCGAGCCCAACTGCGGCACCGCGGCCTGGCGGCAGCTCACGATCGCGCTCACCGCGGCCGGCATCTCCGTCGACCCGGCGACCTACGCCTGGCACAACGCCCAGCGGAACGAGCGGGCCGTCGTGGTCCTCGACGACGTGCACCACGTGACCAACCAGACCGTGCTGCGCCGGCTGGAGCGGCTCATCTCCCGGCTCGGCGACCGCATCAGCTTCTTCATCCTGGCGCGCAGCGAGCCGCCGCTGTCGCTCTACCGGTGGCGGGTCCGTGGGCAGCTCACCGAGCTGCGCACCGATCACCTCTCGTTCACGCAGGAGGAAGTGGCGGGCCTTGCCGCCGGCTACGACGTCCGGCTGGCCCAGCAGTTCCGCTACGCGCTGTGGCACGTGACCGAGGGCTGGCCGGCCGCCGTGGCGGTGACACTCGCGGCGATGGTCGGGCGGCACGAGCCCGAGCGCGTCGTCACCGATCTCATCCTCGGCGAGGCCGGGCTGAACGAGGAGGTCGGGCTGACGGAGTACGTCCGCAGCGAGATCCTCCAGCACCTCGACCCCGACGTCCGTGAGGTCATGCTCCGCACGTCGATCCTCGAGACCGTCTGCCCCGGTCTGGTCGAGGCGCTGACCGGCAGCCGCGGCGGCGCCCGGCTGCTGGCCCAGATGAGCCGCGCGAACGCGCTCGCCACGTTCTACGGGGGCTCGCACTCCTGGTACCGCTACCGGCGGTTGTTGCGTGCCGTGCTGCGTGCCGAGATCCGCACCGTGCTGCCGGCCGAGGAGCGCACGCTGCACCGCGCCGCGGCCGGCTGGTACGCCGCGAACGGGCTGCCCAGCGACGCCCTCACCCACGCGGCCGCCGGCGGCGACTGGATCACCGCCGAACGATTATTTTTCCAGTACTGGCCCGAGCTGACCGGTTCCGGCCCGCGCGCCATGCCGCCGCGCGAGGGTCCGCACCCGCCGCAGGACATCGCGGACCGGCCCCTGCTCGCCTTCGCACTCGCCATCTGCTGCCGGGACAGCGGCGACATCGCCGGCATGTCGGGGTTCATCCGGCTGGGTGAGCGCGCCCTCGGCGAGTCGCCGTCGGCGGCCCAGGCCGAGATGCTGGCCGCGGTGCGGCTCGCCGAGGCGGTGGCGATCGAGGACGTGGAGCGCATCGGCGACGCGGCGGTGCGGCTGCTCGCGCGGAGCGAGGAGGCGGCCGACGAGCACATCTACGCCGACTCGACCGACGCCGCCCGCGCCGTCGCGTACCTGGGGCTGGCCGGATCCGCCCTCGCCGTCAACGACCTGGAGGACGCCGACCTGGCGCTGGAGCGCGGGGCGGAGCTCGCCGGCAAGTCGGGCTTCAGCCTGCTCGCGGTGCAGGCCAACTGGCATCAGGCCGCTTTGCACCTGCGCCGGGGGCGGCTGTCCGCGGCGGCGGCGTACGCGCGGCGGGTGCTCGACGGCTGCCGCGACGCCGGCATCACCGAGGCACGCACCATCACCTACGCCCGGCTCGCCCTGGCCGCGGTCGCCCGTGAACGAGGCCAGCTCGACGAGGCGCGGTACCACCTCGAGGAGAGCATCAGCGTGCACGCCGTGCCGGACGCGAACGGCTCGCCGGCCAGCTCGATCGCGCTCGCCCTCCTGCTGTTCGCCCGCGACGACCACACAGGCGCCGCGGAGGCGCTCGAGCCGCTGCTCGGCTGGCGGAGCGGTGGCATGCCCAAGACGGCCGACGTGTCGGTGCGCGTGCTGCACGCCGACCTCTGCCTGCTCGACGGGCGCCTCGACAAGGCCCGCAGCATCCTCGACGACCTGAGCCGGCAGTGGCCCGGCACGCCGGAGGTGGCCCTGGCGAACGCGCGCTGCAACATCGCGGAGGGCCGCTCCACGTCGGCGGTACGGACCCTGGAGGGGGTGCTCGCCGACGAGCCGCTGTCCCTCGTGACGACGGTTTCGGCGACGGTACTGCTGGCTCAGGCACTGCGGCAGCTCGGCGACCTGCCGGGCGCCGCGGAGCAGGTCGAACGGGCGCTCAGGCTGGCCGGGCCGGAAAGCATCAGGCGGCCGTTCCTCGGGCACGGAGCGTGGATCTCGGAGCTGCTGGAGTCACCGGCGGAGCGCTCGCTGCCGCCCGGCACGGAAGTCGTCGCGGCGTCGGCCCGGCCGGTCGCGACCTTGCAGATCGGCGCTGCTCACCCGGCATCGCCGCACCCGACCTCCGCTCCCCCGGTCACCGCGCACCCTGCTTCGGCTCCCCCGGCGCCCGGGCTTCCCGGCCCGGAACTGCCCAGCGCGGCCTTCCCGGTCCCGACGGGCGACGACCGGATCACCGAGCCGCTCACCGAGCGGGAGGCGCTCGTGCTGCAGTACCTGCGCAGCATGCTGTCGGTCGCCGAGATCGCGACCGTGCTCAGCGTCTCGTCGAACACGGTCAAGACCCACGTCCGGCACGTATACCGCAAACTGGGGGTGAGCCGGCGCCGCGACGCCGTCCGCCGGGCGAGGGAGCTCAGCCTCATCTGATTCACCCCGCTCGGGTGGGCGCCGGCCTGCGGTGAACCACCCGGTTCGGGCGAGCCGCCCACCCTGCGCCGAAGGCCACGATATTGCGGTCACCGGTGCTCCGACCGGCGGCGGACCCCGGGCCGAGGATGTGGTGCGTGATGGCTCTGGCTGTGCACGATCTCGCGTTGCAAGGAGACATCAACGGCGTCCGTGTCGCGGTGCGGTGCGAGGTGGCCGATCGCACGGCGAACGTGGGTGGCGACTGGTATCTGAGCATGGCCCTCCCCGACGGCGACGTGCTGCTCGCCGTCGGTGACGTCATGGGCCACGGCCGCACCGCCGCAGCCACCATGGTCCAGCTGCGTGCCGTGATGACCCGGCTGTCGCTGGCCGGCGACGAGCCGGGTGCCGTGCTCGCCGCCCTCAACCGGATGCTGTGCCGCCGGCACACCACCATGCTCGCCACTGCGGTCTGCGGCCGCTTCCGGCCCGCCGACCGCACGCTCACCTGGGCCAGGGCCGGGCACCTGCCGATCCTGCGGGCCACGTCCGAGGGTGTGTCGCCGCTCTTCCAGCCGCCGGGCATGGCGCTCGGCGTCGATCCCGCCGCGCGGTACTCCCAGGCGACAGTGCGTCTCGCCGGCGGCGAGATGCTCTTCATGTACACCGACGGCGTCGTCGAACAGCGGGACCGCGCCATCGACCAAGGTGTGCAGGACCTCGCCGAGGACGTCCGCCTGGCGATGCGCACCGCCGCGCCCGGCGAACGGCTGCGCAACGCCATCGACCAGGCACGCCGCGGCAACCCCGACGACGACGCCTGCCTCCTCGCCGCGGAGCCGGTGTAACGCTATCTGCCGGGTGGCCACCCGCCTGGTCACCCATCGAGGGTGATTACTACTCACCCCTGTCGTTCGAATCATGTCACCAGGCACGACACGTTGCCGAACTTCGGCTGGCGCCGATGTCCGGAAACTGGGGAGGCCGGGGGATCCACCCACGTCCGCGGGATGGGTCAACCGCCTCCCGGTAACCGGCACGGAGGGGTCTGCGCCGGTGGTTCGGTCACGCGGGCGGCGTGATCGGAACACCACTTGTCGCGCCTGTTCCGGGGGGAACAAGTAACGGGGGAAATAGGCCGTGCCGGTCTCGGTTTCGACCGGGGCCGGCACGGCCTCAACGGTTTTCTGACTCAGGCAAGGGAGACAAGGGGCGGATGCGCAACGGCGGTGCGGTGAAGGAATGGACGGCGTTCGGTACGACCATGCTCACGCTCGTGGGCACGCTGAACGTCTCACAGGGTCTGCTGGTGGGGTTCGCCAGCGGCGGGGTCGGCTTCAACCGCGATGATGTGGCATTCACCAGCGCCGGCACCTGGGCCGCCGCCACGGTGACGCTGGGCGTGCTCCTCGCGCTCACGGGCATCGCGCTACGCGCCCGCAAGAGCAGCGCGCGGTTCGCGGCGGTGAGCATCGTGGCGCTGCACACCATCTCACAGCTGGCCATGCTGCGGGCCTACCCGGCCTGGTCGCTGCTCATGATCACGCTGGACGTCATCATCATCTTCATCCTGACCGTGCCGCGCAACCGGGAGGCCGTCGACGAGTCCATGTCGGCGTCGGCCCCGGTGGCGAAACTGGCGCTGCGCCGGAACAGCCGGTCGGACGCATACCGGGCACGGCACAAGGCGGGCCGCCCGCTGGTGCGGCACAGCGCCGAGAACAGCGACATCATCCTGGTCGACCTGATGGTGGACCCGCACGCCGTGCCGTCGGAGACGGTCGACGCAGAGCTCGTCGAGCCCGACCTGAACACCCAGACGACCTGGGTGCGGGCGATCGGCCACGCGACGGTCCCGGTCCGGGTGGACGAGGACCCGGTGCAACGGGCCGCCTTCGATCCGCTGGTCGACCCGCTGCCGATGATCCTGGAGGAGCAGCCCGCAACGACGCGGGTGTCCACACTGGACGACGCTCCGGAGGAGCTGGCCGCGATCGGCGCCCGCCCGTACGTGGTGCGCTGACTCCCTGTTTCACCGCCGAACAGCGGCGGCGTCCATGATGGACGCCGCCGCTGTTGTTGTTTCGGCAGAGCCTCTCCTGGGCCGCTGCAAACCACGCGGGCCGTGGCGGTGGGCGCTGTCCGCACGGGGTGTTCCGGGCGAAGGGGGATGACCACAACATCCTCGGACGGGGCTCGTGCGGGCGGAAGCCACCAGCCCCAAGCGGGAAGCCCCGGCCGGAGAGCCCGGCCGAGCCCAGGAAACAGCAAAGCGCGGCAGGTCCGAAGACCGCCGCGCTCTGCGAAAAATCGACTTCTACAAGAGGTTCAGCTCGCGGGCGCGTTCGATCACCTCGCGGCGGCGACCCACGCCCAGCTTGCGGTAGATGTTCTTCATGTGGGTCTTCACCGTGTTCACCGAAACGTAGAGCATCGACGCTATCTCGCCTGCCGACAGCGTGCCCTGCAGGTATCGCAGCACGGCCAGCTCCCGCTCCGTGAGCGGCTCCGCCAGCTCGCCGGCGGCGGCCGCCGGACGGCCGAAGCCGTTGAGCTCGGTGGCGATGTCCTCGGCCAGGCCGCGGAAGCCGCTGCCGGCCGGCAGGTACGTCACGAGCAGCTCACGCACCGGCTGGCCACCCGCGACGAACGGCCAGCGGATCGACTCGTCGTCGGCGAACCGCAGCGCCTGCTCCAGCGCCCGGCCGGCCTTCGACCGATCGCCCAGGGCACGCAGGGCGCGGGCCGAGGTGAGGTTCGCGTCGACGGTCCAGACCAGCGAGCCCGTCGTGGGCTCGAGATAGGGCTGGACGGAGCCGAGGGCCGCCGCGGGGCGACGCTCCGCGAGGTGCGCCTTGGCCCGGACCACGCCGTGCCAAGGTGCGAGCATCTCGACCGGTTCGAGGTTCAGGAGGCGCTTCGCCGCCTCCACGTCGCCCGCCGACAACCGCAGCTCCGCCTCCGCAAGGGTCACGCAGTGCTGGAGCTTCGGGGTGTACCGCCAGTCGGCCAGTTGGCGGCGGATGGCGGCCAGTTCCGTGCACGCCGCGCGCGCGTCGCCCGCCGCGGCGCGGATGTGTGCACGGGACATGGTCGCCACCGCCACCAACGCAGGGTCGGCGAGGCCGCCTCCGTCGAGTGCACGGTCGAGGTAATGCTCGGCTGCACGCACCCGGGCTTGGAGGTAGCAGACCTCGGCGACGGTCAGCTGTGCCCATACGACGTCGCTGCCCTGGGTCTGGCCCTCGCGGTCGGCCAGAGCGAGCGTTTCCTTGCCGTAACGCATCGCGGCGGTGAGTCTGCCCCGTGCCGCGTTGAGTTGGGCGAGCTGTCGTAGAGCGGCCAGCTGCGACTGGACGCCGCCGCTGCGGCGGGCCAGGTTGAGCGATTCCTGCAGCGCGTGCTCGGCGGCCTGGAGGTCGCCCTGGATGAGCCGCGCACCGCCGACGGCGACGAGCGCCAGCGCCCGCATGCGCGCGGCGTCCTGGTCGTCGAGGCCGGTGTCCTCACGCAGGAGGAGCGGGGCGGTTGCCAGTACCAGCTCCGGTTTCTGGCTTTGATGTGCCTCCGCCATCCGGAAACTGTCGACGATCGGGCGCAGCTGCGCGCGGGCCGAGTCGACGAGGGTGTGCTGGGACCGGTCGACCAGGTGCAGGAAGGTCTCGGTACCCTGCGGGTCGCTGGCGTCGAGCCGTTCGGCCGCGAACGCCAGGGCCAGCTTCGGGTCGTTGCGGATCTCCTGCGGAGGCGGCGGCACCAGTTCCTTGATGGTGCGCAGCCGCGCGCCCGGCACCAGCTCCTGCCAGCTCTCGGCGAGCAGCTCGGCCGCCTGGCCCCAGTTGCGGGCGGCGAGCGCGTGCCGCAGCGCGTCGGCCGGCTGGTCGTGCGCGGCGAACCAGTCCGCGGCCCGCCGGTGCAGCTGGCGGACCTGCTCGGGCCGGCGGTGCCGTAGCTCGTCGTAGAGCATCAGCCCGAACAGCGGATGGCACCGGTACATCCCGGCGTTGCCGCTGCCCTGCACGACGAAGAGGTTCGAGTGCTCGAGCTGCGCGAGGATCCGCGCGCCGTCGACGCGGCCGGTCAGCGCCTCCACCAGTTCGGCGCTCACCTGGTCGAGGACCGACGTGCAGAGGACAACTTCGCGGACGTCCTCCGGCAGCGTGTCGAAGACCTCACCGACCAGGTACTCCCCCAGCGCCCGGTCCTGCAGCGCGAAGCGCGGGACGAGGCTGTCGGGCTCGGGATGACCCTGCACCGCCAGCGCGGCGAGGCGCAGGCCCGCGGCCCACCCTTTCATCACCGCGTGCAGCTCGACCAGGGCCGACTCCGCGAGCCGGACACCGTGCGCGACGAGCATCTGCGCCGTCTCGTCGAGCGTGAAGCCGAGCGGGCCGGTGCGCAGCTCGGACAGCGCGCCGCGGATGCGGAAGCGGTACAGCGTGAGCGCCGGATCGGTCCGGCACGCGATCACGAGACGCAGGCGGTCACCCGCCTGGGAAAGCAGCGTCTCGAGTTCACCCCAGACCCGCGGAACCGAGAGTTCCTGCAGGTCGTCGAGGATGAGCACCACCGGCGGACCGGGTCGGCGCAGCAGGGCGACGAGTTCCTCGAGCGCCCCGCCGTCACCGTCGACGGTGTCGGTCACCTGGTGCTCGGCGGTCGACGCGGAGACCGCCTCCAGCACGTGCTCCCAAAAGCGTGGGCCGTGGTGCGCCTCGACGGTCAACCACGCCAGCGGCCAGGGCACCCGACCCGCCGCCACCCACTCGGCCAGCAGTGTGGTCTTGCCCCACCCCGCCGGAGCTGAGATCAATGTCAAAGGCCCCGCTACGGCTCGATCGAGAGCGTCCAGCAGACGCGGTCGCGGCACGTGATAGCGGGGCGGCTCGGGCACTGCGAAATGCAGTGCGGGACGGGTGATGGTGTCAACGAGCGTTTTCTGCCCCAACGTATTTCGCCCCCTCCCACCCACCGCAGCACGGCGGATGACCACGGGATTGTGGGGCGACAAGAGGTGATGTCGCCTCACCCGTAGGGGGTGAACAAATGACGGTGCGTGGTCACCCCGCCTGGAGCGCCTGCCTACGCACGCATCGAAAACCCACGTGACAACTACCAGAATCAATGGCTTCAGGCTGTCGAGCTGCCGGCCGGAAGCGGTGGTCATAGCCGGTGGAGCAGAGGTACGAACCGCCCTTCACCACCCGGCTGGCGAACACGGCGGCACCCGCGGGCGTGTCGACACGCGGATTCTCCGCGACATCACCCACAGGGGTGAGTGGGTCGTCGCCGGCGTCGAACCGGGCGTTACCGGAGCGGTAGTAGTCCGAGGTCCACTCCCACACGTTGCCGACGACGTCGAAGAGGCCGTAGCCGTTGGCCGCGAACGCGCCGACCGGGCTGGTGCCGTGGCCATCCTCGGAGCGGTCGAGCCATGGGAAGATGCCCTGCCAGATGTTGGCGCGGCCGGCTTCCGGCTCGTCGCCCCACGGATAGGCGACGCCGTCCAGGCCGCCGCGCGCCGCGAACTCCCACTCGGCCTCGGTGGGAAGGTCCTTGCCGGCCCACTTGGCGTACGCGAGTGCGTCCTCGTAGGCGACGTGGACCACCGGGTGGGCGGACTTGCCGCGGATCGACGACTCGGGGCCGAACGGGTGGCGCCAGGAGGCGCCGGGCCGCAGTTCCCACCACACCCGCCAGTCGCGTAAGGGCACCGGACCGGGCGGCTGGACGAAGACCATCGAGCCCGGGGGGCCCTGGTCCGCGGGGCGCTCGGCGACGGTGCGGTATCCGGTTTCCTGCACGAAGAGGGCAAACTCCGCATTGGTCACCGAGTGCGAGTCGATCCAGAAGCCATCGACGGTGACCTTGCGCACCGGCGCCTCTTCCGGATAGAAGCCCTCGGCGCCCATGGCGAAGGTGCCGCCGGGGATCCAGGCCATCTCCACGACCGCATTGTGGCGGCGGCGTCGGGTGACCCGTCCTCACCCGGTCCGGGTGAGGACCCGCGCGATACGGCGTGCCGTGTGGCGTTCTCGCAGGTGGCGCGCTAAGTTCCAACATTTGTTCCGGACCCGGCCGGACACCTGTCGCAGCGCACTGCGACGCCGATGACCATGGTCAATCGGCTTTCACACCGGGCGGGTGATGTCCCGTCATCCGTGGCGGCCGAACCATCGCTTCCAAAAGCACCGGTTCGCATCCGTAAGGGAGGGAGGTCGCCACACGAGCTTCGCCGGATCCGGCCGCGGCGCCTCCTCTCTTGTCCGCCGCGGCCGGACGACGAACCCGCTCACCTGCCGCCCCCTTTCCCTGGTCGTCCTGACAGGTCCGCCGGTGTCCCGAAGGCCCGAAGAGGCCCGCCGGCATCCCCCGGAAGGAGCCGGCCCCGCAGAGGAGCCGGTGTCCCGCAGAGGAGAGGAAGGAACACAGAGGCCATGGCTGAGACCAGAACCACCAGGAACAGGACCATGTGGTTCGGCTGGGTGACCTTCGCCGCCGTGCTGCTCGTCGTGATCGGGCTCCTCAACGTCCTCGAAGGACTTGTCGCCCTGCTGCAGAACCAGGTGACGTTCATCGACGGCGGCAGTCTCGTCGTCGTCGACCTGACCGGGCTCGGCGTGGTCATGATCGTCTTTGGCGGGCTGCTCTTCGCGTCCGGCATAGGCCTGCTGGCCCGCAACAGCATCGCGCGGATCGTCGCCATCGTCGTTGTCGCGTTGCACGCCTTGGCGCAGATCGGCTCCCTCGGCGCGTACCCCGTCTGGTCGCTCCTCATGATCACGCTCGACGTGATCGTCCTGTTCGCGCTCACGGTGCACTGGGCGGACGCCCGCGAGCCCGAGCCGCAGCTGGCGGGCGGCACCCACCGGATGGACCGCGACACGCAGCCGCGGGCCGGGGGCTTCCCGGTGAACGCTCCGGCGGCCGGCCGTGGTGTCCCGGCGCACGCCGCACCGGAAGAGGCACCGGCCCCGCAGCAGGCACCCGGACACCAGGCACCGGCCCACGCGGCGCCGGAGCAGCCCGAGAGCGGCTACCAGCAGCAGTCCTACCAGCGGCAACCCATCCAGCCCGGGCCGATGCACGCCTCCATGCCGCCCGGCTCGATCCACCAGGGGACGGAACAACAGCCCCGCGGGACCGGGCAGCGCGGTCCGAACGCCGGCCCCTACGCGCCCGGCCAGCCGGGCTCGCCGACCCATGCCGCACCCACCTCCGGCTACGGCACCGGCGCCGTCTGACACGCCACACGGAAGATCGATGGTGGTCCAGATCCGCATGGGCGTGGGTGCCCCTGCGGGTCGGGATGCACCCGTTGCCGCCGCGAGCCGGGGCACCGCGTGCGGCAGGCGGCGCTCGGCCCCGACGGCGATCGCGTGAGCCCCGGACGAGTGCGAGGTCGCCGGCCACCCATGAGATCGGTCTCCGCAGCCGCCCCCACTCGGCTCGTGACAGCAGGGCCGGGTCGACGGCGTCCATGAGGCGCCGGTACACCTCTCCCGCGCTGTGCCTTGAGCACCGGACAGGATCGCGACCAGGCGGCGGTGGCGGCCCAGGACCAGCAGCGACCACCCAGAGTGCCCGCATGCCTTCCCCTGGCGCTTTCCATGACCGCATCGACCTTGTCGCCGGTGTCGTCTGCGTGCGGGAAGACCAGCCGGAACCGGGGTGCCACCAACCGCCGTGACCATGCGCATACACACGGGGGGGACACCCACGACAGATGGCGGGGACGCGAAAGGCGCCGACGCGGGCCTGGGAGCGCGCCGGCGCCGACGCGCCGTCTTCACGATGGTTCAGACGATCAGGATGCGGTGGTGCGAAAGGTCAGGTTGCGACTTGCGATGGGTGGGCGGCCTCCTCCGGATCAGCCGCCCACCCATCGGCTCCCGCCGCCCTCGCTGAAGGCCGACCGGTGCTCAGGACGCGGGCCAATTTCACCGCTGTCTCCTGGACCGTTGAGTACCCCCTGCTCAACGGCTTTCACCGAGCGACCCAGCTGGGTCGTCACGTCGGGGACCACCGACGACGTGACGCCCGCGGCTGGCGGGAACGGGCGGACCGCTGTGGACGGCGCAGCAGTCACCGTCAGATCCGCCCGCAGTTCGGGCTCGAGCACCGGCAGCGTCGCGGTCATGCGGCCCGCCGCCCAGTGGTCGTTCGCCTCGTCATGGCAAGAATCCTGCTGGCTGTCCGAGTGATGCGTCGTCACCCGGGCCGGGTGAAGAACCTGCACGCCGCTCCTCACAACCAGCACGCCGCAAGCCTTGTGCCGCAACGGAAAGAGGCGGGCCCGAGTCCATAGTGGACCCGGGCCCGGGGCGGGGCGGTCGCGTTCACGTCGACGACAGGTTGGACAGCTCCTTCTCCGCCAGCTCGACCTCCGCGACCAGCTTGGTGTGTTCCTCGGTCAGCGCGTCGAGCAGCCGGCGGGTCACGCGGAGGCTGTCGCCGCCGACCGACCGGGTGGTGGCGAGGAGGTTTTCGGCGGCCTCACGCTGGCGCTGCCGGCGGGCGTCCCACTGTGCCCGCCGGGCGGCCTCCGCGCGAGCCTCCTCGCTGCGCCGCTGCGCGAGCGCGGTCTGGAAGTCGCGCATCGCGTCCTCGGCGTGCCGGCGCGCGTCCGCCAGTAGCGCCTCTCCTGCGGTACGGGCCTGCTCCAGGTCCTGCTCCGCCTGGGTCCGCAGGGCGTTGGCCTCTTCCTCGGCCAGCTCGATCATCCGCTGGATCCGGCCGCCCACGGCCTTCGACTTCTCGTCGCCGCAGGTACACTGCTTGAGCTCCGTGTTGAGTCGCTCCACCCGCCCGGCGAGCTGCTGCTCGCGATATCGCGCCGAGGCCAGCTCCGTCTCCAGTGTCGTCAGGCGCATCTGCAAGGTGGCGATGTACCGGTCGACCTGGGCGCGATGGTAGCCCCGGAGGCTCAGCTCGAAGCCGTTCTCGGGGCGCAGCTCGATCTCGCCGACAAGCGCGCTCATCCTGGCTCATCCCCCTCCTCGGCCCGTTCTCGCAACGGGCGATAGCGGGAACGCTGCCGACCGGTGTGGTGACCGCGCGTCATCCGTTCCGGGTGAGCCTCCGGCGGGCGGCTCGCCGGTGCAACTGCGTCGATGGAACCCTTGCTACGCAAGGCAAATGGGCTGGTTCGTGCGGGAATACCACCCAGGGAGGGTGAGGCCCTCAGCGATCACGCGGTGCTTTGCTCGTCACGTTTGACCGGGAGGGCCGAAAGCAAGACCCGGGGCAGCGAAATCGGGGGGCACGGGTGGCACAAGCGTTGGTACAGCAGGATCGCCGTGGATTCGCACCGTCGTCGTTGGCGGTGCCGGATCTCCCGCCGGGGTATGTGATGCGGGATCGGGTCGTCGCACAGTTGGACGCCGCGGTGCGTGCGCCACTGACACTGGTGACCGCTCCCGCCGGATGGGGGAAGACGGCCGCGCTGGTCGCCTGGGCCCGCACCGCACGCCTCGGCGACGGCAACGAGGCTCCAGTGGTGCGATGGGTGACGTCCCATTCGGCGCACGGCGCCGACGTTCCGGGACAGTTGCTCGGCGCACTCTCGACACAGCCGGACGACGAACTGGACAAGACCGGCGAGTGGTACGAGGACGACCTGCTCAAGGCCGTCGACGCGCTAGATCGGCCGCACATCGTGGTCGTGGACGACGTCCGGGAGATCAGCGACCCGGAGGCCTTGACGGAGCTGGAGTCGCTGGTCCGGCACGGGATGGGCCAACTGCACCTGGTGCTGTCGTGCCGCCGCGACCCGGCACTGCCGCTGTACCGCTGGCGGGTCAACGGCTCGCTGACGGAGATGCGCACGAACGACCTGTCGCTGACCATCACGGAGACGGCACAACTGCTCGCGGCCCACGACGTGGTGCTGCCGGGCTCGACATTGTATGCACTGCACTCGATCACCGAGGGCTGGCCGGCCGGTGTACGGCTGGCCGCCATGGCGATGCGCGGCCACCCGGAGCCGGAGCGGGTGCTCGACGACGGCGGCGGGTTCAGCACGGCCGTCGGCGACTTCCTCACCGGCGAGGTCATCGACCCCTTGCCGGCGGACACCCGCGAGCTGCTGCTCGACACGGCGGTCGCGCCGCGCCTGAACGCCGGACTGGTCGAGGCGATCACCGGCCGCGACGACGGCGCCCGCGTGCTCGCGGAGCTGAAGGGGTCGAACGCGTTCCTGTCGCGCAACGCGGGCCCCGGTGGGTGGTACCGCTTCCATCCGCTCTTCGCCCGGACGCTGCACGCCGAACTGCTGCGCCGCAACCCGGAACGGGTACCGGAGCTGCACCGGCGGGCGGCCGCCTGGCACGCGACCTACGGCATCCCGGCCGAGGCCCTGCGTCACGCACTGCTCGCCGAGGACTGGCACGGCGCGGTCGAGGTGCTCGACCGGCACTGGCCGGACATCGTCGGCGGGGTCCGCTACGACCGGCCGCACGAGGCGGCGCCGCACGCGCCGGGTGTCGAGGAGGCGGCGGACCCGCACCTCGTGCTCGCGTTCGCGGCCGAGCGGCTCCGCGTCGGCGACCTCGACGGCGCCCGCGACTTCCTGCGCCGCAGCGACCGCGACGGCGGCAGCCCGATGCTGGCCGGCTTCGCGGCCGCCGAGGCGTGGCTCGCCGGCGATGCCCGGCGCACGCTGGCAGCGCTGCCGGACCTGCACCCGAACACCGACGAGGTGCGGGCCTTGGCGCTGCTCGACGAGGGCGAGGCCAGGCTGCGGCTCGGCGAGCTCGCCGCCGCGGGCGCACCGCTGCACGGCGCGCTGGTCCTCGCACAGCGTGCCGGGATGGCGCAGGCGCAGGTCTGCGCGGCCAGCCAGCTGGCCGTCCTGGAGTCGACCCGTGGCCGGCTGCGTGCCGCCGCGCGGCTTGGGCGCCAGGCGCTGGTGACCGCCGACCGCTTCGGCATCACCGACGCGACCGACCTCGGCTGGGTGCGGATGGCCCTCGCGAGCGTCTACGGCGAGTGGGACCGCATCGCGGAGGCCGACCGGCTGCTCGACGAAGGGCTCGACCTCGCCGCCGGCGACCCGGATCTGCTGGTGGCCATCGCGACGGTACGGGCGAGGCTGCGCCACGGCGCCGGACGCCTGGCCGCGGCGCTGGAGGTGCTGCACTCGGCGCGCCGCGAGCTCGGTGGCGCCCCGCTGGCGCCGGCCGTCGAGCGGGCACTCGCGCTGACCGAGGCCGAGCTGCGGATCAGCGGCGGCGACCTGGGCGCGGCGCGGCGGCTCGTCGCCACCGGCGGCGACCCCGACGTCTTCCCGGGCTGGGCTGCCTGTGTCGACGCGTCGGCGGCGCTCGTGGAGGGCAAGGCCGCAGCCGCCGCGTCGACCGCGGCGCAGTACGCGACGCCGTCCACGGACTCCGCGCTGACCTGGACGGTCCACGCCGCCATCCTGACGTCGCTCGCCGGCCGCGCGCTCGGCGACCGCAACCGGGTCCTGCGAGGGCTCGAGACGGCGCTGGACATCGCCGAGGAGGAGAGCTTCCGGCGTCCGTTCCTGGTCGGCGGGCACCCGGTGCGGGACCTGCTGGCGAACTTCGCCCCGCTCCTGCCGGTCTACCACCCGCTCGCCGCGGAACTGGCGGCCGGCTCGTCGCCGCTGGCCGGCGGCTCGCGGGGCGGTGGCGACGGGAACCTCGTCGAACCGCTGACCGAGCGGGAGCTGACCGTCCTGCGGTACCTGCAGGGCACCATGTCGAACCTGGAGATCGCGTCGACCCTCTACGTGTCGGTCAACACGGTCAAGACCCACGTCAAGAACATCTACCGCAAGCTGCACGCCGGCCGCCGGCGCGAAGCCGTCGAGCGCGCGCGGGAACTGCGGCTGTTGTGACCCGCGTGGCGCTGGTCCGGGTCGTCGATCCCGGCCCGGGCCCGGCGACCGCGGCCACTCATCGGTGCGTGTGGGGCGCGCTCGCCGCCACCGTCGCCTGGGTGGCGCTGCATGTCAGCGGCGTCGGCCACGCCCAGGCGGCGGCCGTCGCGGTGGGGCTGCTCACCGTGCTGCCGTGGCTGGGGCCACTGCTCGGCGTCCTGCTCGCGGCGGTGCTCGCCGCGACCGTCCAGCAGCCCTTCGCTCCGCTGTTCGGCCTGGCCACGGCCGCGTTCATGACCCTGGTCGGCGTCTCGGCCCAGCGCCTGCCCGGCTGGCTGGGCCCGCTGTCGATCCCGGCGCTCGCCGCGGCGGTGCTGTTCGGCGGCGCCCTGGCCGGCATCCTCGGCGCCCTGGTCGCGGTGGTGACCTCCAGCGCCCTGTCCACCCTCCTCCACCGTGTTGATCATGCAGTTGCGGTGCCCGATAAATACCGACATTCAGGGAGTGTCCCGGCACCACCGATACATGATCAACATGGTGGCGGGGCGTGGTGGGGGCCGTGATCGAGTACCTGCGGTCGCGGCGGATCGGAGTGCTGCGGCGCGGGGGTACCGCGATCGAGCGCGCACTCGGCGCCGTCGGCGACGAGACGATGCGCGCCCGCGGCGGCCCGTTCTGGCCCGCCGATCCGTGGGTCCACGTCCTGTACGGCGCCGGCCTCACCGCGGCCGCGATCGTCGCCCTGGCGATCAACTGGCTGGCGCCGCCGTCGTTCGCGCGGGGCCTGCTCGCCTCGATCGCGGCAACGATCTTCCTGGTGTCCGGATACGCCCTGGTCCGCGTGCCGACCCGGCGCGGCCGGGCGATGCGGCAGTTCCTCACCGACCCGCGCGACCGGGCCGCGTTCGAGACGGCCTCCGCCGACGCCGACCAGATCCGATTCACGTGGCCGGCCCTGGAGCGGCTCGGCGAGCCCACCGACCCGACCGAGATCCTGGAACGGGCGCTCTGGGACCTGGCCGAGGCCCTCTCCGAACGGGGCAAGCTGCGCACCGTCGACCGGACCCTGCGGCAGTCGGTCGGCGAGCCGATCGGCGCCGGCAGCCTGTTCACCGCGGTCACCGACCGGCAGGCGGAGATCACCCGGCGGCTGACCGAGGTCGACGCCGAGGTCCGGCGCCGCACCGGGCAGTTACGCCAGCTGGCCCAGCTGTGCCAGGAGTTCCTCGACCACCGGGCCGCGCAGAACCGGGCCCGGATGCGGGTGACCGCCGCCGACGCGCTCCTCGGCTCCATCGCCACCCGCCCGGACCGCGGCACCGAACCCGTCGGGACGCTCACCGAACGCACGGAGACCGTACTTGCCGCATATCGGGACCTGGCCGACGAATTCGAGTAGTACCGCGCCCCTCCGCTACCCTGCCCGGGTGCGTGCGGATTACCGGAAGTTGCTGATCGGAGTCGGCGCCGCCGCGGCGGCCGTCGGACTGTTCTTCGCCTATCTCCGGATGGCCCGCGCGTTTCCCATCAACGGCGACGGCGCCAGCAACGCGCTGCAGGCGTGGGACATGTTCCACGGCAACCCGCTGCTGCGCGGCTGGACGCTCTCCGACGTCTCGTTCTACTCGACCGAGCTGATCCAGTACGGGCTGGTCCAGTTCTTCACCGGCGTCACAGCCGACCAGGTGCACGTCACCGCCGCGATCACCTACGTGCTGATCATCTTCGTGGCCGCCGGGCTCGCGCGGGGCCGGGCCACCGGCCCGGAGGCCTGGCTGCGCGTCGGCGTGGTGCTCATGATCCTGCTCGTGCCGGTGCCGGGCACCGGCTACCAGACGCTGCTCTCCTCGCCGAACCACACCGGCACCGCGGTGCCGATGCTGCTGGCGTGGTGGGTCGCCGACCGCCTGCGCGACAAGCGGTGGATGCCCGCGATCGTGGCGGTGGTGCTGGCCTGGGGCGCCGTGGGCGATCCGATGGTCACGTTCGTGGGTGCGGTACCGCTGGTCCTCGTCTCCGCGGTGCGGGCGCTGCGCGCCCGGGGCGCGGACCGGGTCCAGGACCTGCTGCTGGTCGCCGCCGGCCTGGTGTCGGTCGTCCTGTCCCGCGGCGCGATGGCGCTGCTCAACCGGCTCGGCGGGTTCAACACGCCGCACCCGCCCATCGAACTGTCGCCGGTGTCCGAGTGGCCGCACCGGGCGTACATGACGGCCCGCATGCTCGGCGTCATCTTCGGCACCCACCGCCCGGGCTGGCACCCGCCGGCGCTGGAGCTCGCGCTGTCCGCGCTGCACGCGGTCGGGTTCCTGGTGGCGCTGGTCGCGGTGCTCGTGACGGCGCGGCGGATGGTGCGCGGGACCGCCGACCGGGTCGACTCGATCCTCGCCGTGGCGATCGCCTGCGACCTCGGCGCCGAGATCGTCTCCACCCTGTCCATCGATCTGATGGCGGCCCGCCAGATCTCCCCGGTGCTCCCGATGAGCGCCGTCCTGGCCGCGCGTGTGGTCGGGCCCTGGCTCGCCGCCGCCGAGCCGGCGAAGGCCCAGCGATGGGGGCGGCGGATCCTGGTCGGCGTCCTCGCCGCCCTGACCCTGAGCCTGGTCGCCTACGCGCCGCCGAAGGCCCCGGACTCGGAGGCCCAGGAGGTCGCCGACTTCCTGGAGCAGCGGCAGTTGCGGTACGGGATCGGCGCCTACTGGGCGTCGAACAACATCACCGTCACGACCGAGCGCAAGGTGACCGTGGCGCCGGTCACCGGCGGCGGCGATCGCCTGGTCCCGTTCTGCTGGCAGTCGAAGCGGAGCATGTACGACGCGAGCCACGACGCCCGCTTCGTGGTGCTCGAGCTGGACCGGCCCTTCTACGGCACGCCGGAACAGGCCACGGCTCAGTTCGGCCCGCCGGTCGAGCGCCACGACCTCGGCAAGTACGCGGTCCTGCTGTACGACGTCAATCTCCTGGCGAACTTTCCGCCACCCTGTTAGTGGCGCCATATCGATACGATTCACGGCGTGCGCAAGTTCGTCGTCTGGGGGGACAACGCACTCGCCCGGCGGCTCGTCGGCGAGCTGATCAACACGTACGGCGCGCAGGTCACCGTCATCGTGCCGGCGCTCACCGAGAACCAGGCGCCCGAGATCGCCGACATCCGGGCCGACGACGACCCGGCACACCGGCCGGTGCTCATCGCGGCCCGCAAGCTCACGACGGCCGTGTTCGAGGCGGCCGACCTGACCGACGCCGACGCCATCGCGTTTGTCGACGCCGACGACGTGGCCAACGTCGACGCGGCGCTCATCGCCCGCGAGGTCGACCCCGGCATCCGCGTGGTCCTACGGATGTTCAACACCGTGCTCGGCGCCGGTGTGGTGGAGCGGCTGGCCAACTGCGCGGTCCTGTCCGCGTCCGAGATCGCGGCACCGGCGTTCGTCGCCGCCGCGCTCGGCGACAACACCCCCACGTCCATCCAGCTGACCGACGGCCAGCGGCTGATGGCGATCGACCGGTCCGAGGCCAACCCGTCCGACATCCGGTGCGGCCTCGCGGTGACGGCCGAGGCGGAGAGCCTGCCCGCCGACGACGAGCGCGCCGATCTCGTGCTCGTGAGCACGTATGGGCAGACCGACATCACGCAGCGCCGCCGGCCCCGCCGGCACCCCCTGCGCGCGTCCCGGCTGCTGTTCAGCGGCGGCCTGCGCCGGGTGCTGCTGGTCACCGCCGGGATCCTCGCCGCCGGCACCGTCGCGGTGGCCACCGTGCGGGACGTGGGCGCTTGGCGGGCGCTCTACCTGACGGTGATGACCGCGCTCGGCGGCCCCGACACCGACCTGGACGGGTCGTCCCCCGCGCAGGCCGTCGAGTTGCTGCTCGTCGTCGCGGGCACGGCGGTCATCCCGGCGCTGACCGCGGCCGTCGTCGGCATCGTGGTCAAGGCCCGGCTCACGATCGCCGCCGGCGGCCTGACCGAGCCGGTCGAGGGTCACGTGGTCGTGGTGGGGCTGGGCAACATCGGCACGCGGGTGCTGCGCGAGCTGCACAACCTCGGCATCGGGGTGGTCGCCGTCGACCGCGACGAGCAGGCCCGCGGCGTGCAGGTGGCCCGCGACCTGGGCATCCCGCTGATCATCGGCAACGCCACCAACCCCGACACGCTGCGCGCGGCCTCCGTCGCGACCGCTCGCTGCCTGGTGGTCGTGACGACCGCCGACGTGACGAACCTGGAGGCGGCGCTGCTGGGCCGCGACCTCTGCCGCCGTGCGGACCCGGACCGGCAGCTGCGGGTGGTGCTGCGCCTGTTCGAGGAGGACTTCGCCCGACGGATCAAGACGGCGTTCGACATCAACCTGTCCCGCAGCGTCTCCTACCTGGCCGCCCCCGCGTTCGCCGCGTCGATGGTGGGCAGCGAGGTCATCGACACGATCCCGGTCGGCCGCCGGGTGCTGCTCGTCGCGGAGGTGCCGGTCGGCGCCGGCTCCCAGCTGGAGGGCCGGTACTTCCGCGAGGTCAGCGAGCCGGGCCTGGTCCGGCTGGTCGCTGTGCAGACCGGGCGGCAGGGTATGGGCGTCGGCGTGCAGACGTTCTGGGCACCGGAACAGAACCGCTGGCGGACGCTCGACCGCACGCAGACGATGATCGTCGTCGCTACCCGTGCCGGCCTCGTCGGGCTGCTCAAACGCGCCGCCGGGGTCGACGATCCGCCGCCGTTCCACTCGCCGTCGGCGCCCCCGCTGCTCACCCCGCACCCCCGCGGCGGGTGACGCACTCAGGCCGGACCGTGCGCTCGACCGGTGAGCGCCTCGTCGACCGTGGCGCGGCCGCGGGCGAGCGCGTCCACCCGGCGCAGGGCGTCCGGGAGGCGGTGTGGGCCGGCCATCCCGGCGACGATCGCGGCGGCCCGGTCCACCGGGAGGCCGGCGGCGGTGACCAAGAGCGGTCGCTCGGCGCCGCCGCGGCGGACCTCGATCGCGTGCGTCGCGCTCCGGAACGCCGTCTTGGCCACGCCGATGATCGGGATGCCGGTCTCGGCGTGGACGTGCGCGCCCAACCCGGGCCGGCCGTGCGGGTCCAGGTCGACGTAGCCGTCGACGACCAGCAGGTCGAGCGGCGCGGTGCCGGCGAGGACGGCGTGGACGGCCGGCAGCTCGCGCTTGTAGAAGCTGCCCGGCTCGTACGGCGCCACCTCGTCCAGCCGGTGGACGCGCTCCTCGATGAGGGTCGAGAAGGCCGGGGAGTCGGCGACGACCAGGGCCGCCGTGGCACCGCCCTCGTCCGGGTAGTGCACGTCGACTGCCCCGCTGCGTGTCATCCGACGAGTGTCGCAGCCTCCGCCAAAACCCTCGTCAGGCTCCGACGCCGTGGCGCATGGGGCGCGGCAGCGTCGATGCCAGCGCCGCCACGGCGTCGACCGTCTCCGCCGCCTGGCCCGCTGTGCCGAACGGGGCCGTGAGCAGGCAGATCAGCCAGTTGCGGTGCACGCTGAAGTTCCAGTCGCCGCGGGCCGCGACAGCCGTCACGATCTGGCGGTTCAGCAGGTGGGTCGCGGTGCCGGGGGTCGGCGCGTCGACCCGGAACCACTCGTCGAACGCGGTCACGCCGCTGCGCCAGGCCCCGACGGGGAGCAGGCCGCTCGGGCGGCGGATGATCCGCACCGGGCCGCCGTAGACCGCGGGGAGCTGCGAGACCACCAGCCCGCCGCCGGGGTAGCGGCTCAGGTCCAGCCCGTCCACGCTGATCGTGGTGTCGCCGACGAACACCGGAAGGCCGCCGGCCAGGCCACCGTACGACCAGGTGATGCCGGTACGGGCAGCGGCGTCCGGGTTCCCGCCGAGGTGGTAGGCCGCCCAGAGCCACCGGATCTCCCGCGTCACGTCCGCGGGCGGTCCGGCGGGCTGGTAGCGCAGGGTCTCGTCGATGCTGGGCAGCGACCGCCAGCCGCGGCGGAACGCGAGGTCGGCCATGCCGGCGGGCTCCACCGGCGGCCCTGGCGCGGCACGACGGGGCGGCCGGCGCATCAGCAGCACCGCCGCCACGATCACCAGGGTCCCGCCCGCGGAGGCGAGCACGATATACGTCACCAGAGCACCTCCGGCTTCGCCAAGCGCACCCTAGGGGCGCCGTGCGGCCACCGGATGTACCGCACACGAACAGCAGACGAGCACCGTCTCGCAGCAGGCCGAGGCGGCCACCCCTGTCCATCCGGCGCGGGGGGGTGCTTGCTCTGACATCGACGATGTTGTACCTTTTGAGCATCGCTTAACTTTCTTTACAGTTAGCGCGCACCGCCCCGAGACTTCCGCCGGGCCGTCGCCGAAGGTCAGTCGGCGGCGGCCCGGCGGACACATGGCGATGCGACTGCGGCAGGCGCTCTTCGCCGCCGACGCCGACCCGGTGGAACCCTCAGCACGACCGCCCGTGCGCCGAATAGCACGGATGAGGAGGTCCCGTCATGAGGATCACGGTCGCCCGGAAGCTCACGGGGCTCATCCTGCTGGCCGCCATCGGCATCGCCGCGACCGGCGCGGTGCTCGGCCTGCTGCTCGTCAGCCTCGGCGACCGGTTCACCGAGGTCGCCGAGCGGGACCATCCGTCGATACGGGCGGCGCTGGAGATGGAGCTCGCCAAGACCGGCCAGGCCGACGACCTCGGCAGCTATATCGCGAGTGGCGACGAGCGGTTCGTGCAGGAGTGGCACGACGACCACGCCGAGTTCGTGCGGTGGCTCGACCGGTACCGCGCCCTGGACAACACCGCCGAGGAACGGGCCGTGCTCGACGACGTGGCGGCGGCCGACAGCCGGTACCAGAGCGAGGGACAGCAGGTCATCGCGCTGATGGCGAGCGGGCGCACCGCCGAGGCGAACATCCGCTCCAACGAGGTGCTCGGCCCGCTCGAGGATCGGATCTTCGCTGGGCTGACCAAGCTGGAGGACCGCAACACGGCCACGATCGACGCGGCGACCGCCGACGGGGAGCGCCAGGTCTCCCGGGGCACGGTACTGGCGGTGGCGATCCCGGCGGCCGTCATCCTGCTGGTCGCGGCCGTCGCCGCCGTCATCGTCCGGGGCATCGTCCGGCCGTTGCGCTCGGCGGTCGGCGCGCTGACCCGAGTCGCCGCGGGCGACCTCACCGGCACCGTCGCGGTGCGCGGCCGGGACGAGCTCGCCGAGATGGGCCGCGCACTGAACGAGGCGACGTCGGCGATGCGCGACACGGTCACCGCGCTCAGCTCGACGGCGACGACGCTGACCGACACCGCGGGCGCGCTGTCACGCACCGCCGAGGACACCGCGAGCGGTGCCGCCGACTCCAACCTCCAGGCGCAGACCACGGCCTCCGCGGCGGAGCAGATCTCGGCCGGGGTCAACACCGTGGCAACGGCGTCGGAGGAGATGACCGCGGCGATCGGCGAGATCTCGCAGAACGCGACCCGCGCGGCGCAGGTCGCCACCAGCGCCGTCGACACCGCGGCGCAGACGTCGAGCACGGTGCGGCTGCTGGGCACGGCGTCGGGCGAGATCGCCGAGGTGCTCAAGACCATCAGCAGCATCGCCGCGCAGACCAACCTCCTGGCGCTCAACGCGACGATCGAGGCGGCCCGCGCCGGCGAAGCCGGCAAGGGGTTCGCGGTCGTCGCCGGAGAGGTCAAGGATCTCGCGCAGGAGACGGCCCGGGCGACCGAGGACATCGGCCACCGCATCGCGGCGATCCGCACCCACACGGGCGCGACGACGGAGGCGATCGGCCGGATCACGGCGATCATCGACGAGATCAACGACTACCAGAACACGATCGCCTCGGCCGTCGAGGAGCAGACCGCGACCACGGCGGAGATCAACCGGTCGGTGGCCGAGACCGCGACCGGCACGCAGGTGATCGCGAGCAACATCACGCACCTGGCGACAACCGCGCAGGCGGTGACCGAGGCCGCGGCCGCGTCGAACCGCGCCGCCGAGGAGCTGACCGCCGTAGCCGGCCGCCTCCGCGGCCTGGTCGGCCGATTCAGCGTGTAATCCGCGGCGCCCTCAGTGGCCCGGGCGGCAGCAGCGGGCCCTGGCGAACAGCTCCTGCATCCGCTCCCCCGCCTGCTCTGCCCGGTCGAGGGGAGCCGGGAACGGGAGCTGTACGTCCCGCGCGCGGCTCGCGAACTCCAGCCGCAGCACCACACCGAACCGGTCCAGGCGAACCGGCAGGATCCGGTGGACGCCGTGCAGGTGATGCGGCGGCACCAGGCGGGACAACCGCTCGACCGCGTCGGGGTGGGCGGTCGCCAGGTGACACAGCATGTCGGCCTCGGCCTCGGCGAGCGGGTCGGGCCGGGCGGCGGCGAACTCGTCCGCCTCGACGTCGACCTCGTCCCCGCCGAAGCCGCGCTCCAGCAGCGTGGCCGAGCCCAGCTCCATGACGGCGAGCAGCTCGCCGGCCTCGGTGGCCGTCGGGGTCAGCCAGCCGGAGAAGGTCGCCCGGGCCCGCACCCGGCTCACGCCGGCGTACACCCGGACCGGCGTAGCGATCAGATCCGTCAGCTCGATGGCCGCGGCGAGATCAGGCTCAGCCCGTACCAGATGCGCCACATGACTCTCGTCCGGCAGCTCCAGGACGATCCGGCCGGCGCGGTCGACCCGGTGGCGGCCGACGAGATCGCACCGGTGACCGGGCACGTTCAGGGTCAGCGACGACGCGGCGGTCAGCAGGGAGCGCAGGCGCTCTGCTGCGGTGGGGAGCTTGATCACGGGCATCCAATCTCCTAAGGTTAGGCTTACCTTACTAGGAAGGCGGTCGAGAATGAACCAGTCACGACCCAAGGTTCGGCGGGCCCGCGCACTCGGCATCCCACTGACGCCCAAGTCGGTGAAGTACTTCGAACGCCGCCCGTTCCCACCGGGCCAGCACGGCCGAGCCCGGCCGAAGGTGAGCGACTACAAGGTCAGGCTGATGGAGAAGCAACGGCTCAGGGCGCAGTACAACCTGCGGGAGAACCAGATGCGGGCCGCGTTCGACCGGGCCGTCCGGCGCCCCGGGAAGACCGGCGAAGAGCTGATCGTCGACCTGGAGACGCGCCTCGACGCGCTGGTGCTGCGCGCCGGCTTCGCCCGCACGATCTACCAGGCCCGGCAGATCGTCACCCACCAGCACGTCGTCGTCAACGGCAAGCGGGTCGACCGGCCCTCGGCGCGCCTGCGGCCCGGTGACGTGATCGAGGTCGCCGAGCGCAGCCGGCAGAAGACGCCGTTCGTGATCGCCGCCGCCGGCGCGCACGCGGGCGAGCGCACCGCGCCGTACCTGGACGTGAACCTGGATGGCCTCAGCGCCCGGCTGATCCGGATGCCGGTGCGCCATGAGGTGCCGGTACTCTGCGACGAGCAGCTCGTCGTGGAGTTCTACAGCCGGTAACTTCCGCGATTCCCCGCCGTCGCGGAGGAGGTCGAGGACGTCGCCTCGCGCCCCGGGTGCCGGCGGCACCGGGCCGGTTCCTGCGCGGCAAGACCTGCCTCTACACCAACACCCCCGACGCGCACCCGATCGGCCTGTTCGACCCGGCGCGACTCATCTGATCTGTCCCTTGACCTGGAGCGCACTCCAGGTGGCAGGTTGGTGGCCATGACGAATGACGCAAGCGTGACCCGCCCGCTCGGCCGCAGTGGCATCGAGGTCAGTGCCCTCGGGATCGGCTGCTGGGCGATCGGCGGTCCGTTCTGGGCCGGCGACCAGCCGTTCGGCTGGGGTGAGGTCGACGACGACGAGTCGATCCGGGCGATCCGCCGGGCGCTGGACCTCGGCGTCACCTTCTTCGACACCGCCAACGTCTACGGCGCCGGTCATAGCGAGGTCGTGCTGGCCGAGGCGCTCGCCGGCCACCGCGACGAGGCCGTCATCGCGACGAAGTTCGGCTCCACCTTCGACGAGAGCACCCGCCAGGTCGGCCCGAACGACGGCTCGCCCGAGGGGCTCAAGCGGGCCGTGCGGGAGTCGCTGCGCCGCCTGAACACCGACCGGATCGACCTCTACCAGCTGCACATCAACGACCTGCCGATCCCGCAGGCGCTCGATCTGATCCCGGTGCTGGAGGATCTGGTCGATCAGGGGCTGATCAGGGCGTACGGCTGGAGCACCGACTTCCCGGAGCGCGCGACCGCGTTCGCCGAGGCGGGTGTCCACTGCACCGCGATCCAGGCGGACCTGTCCGTGCTGCGGGGCTCGTTCGCGGTGCTGCCCGTCGCCGACCGCTTCGACCTCGGGGTGATCATCCGGGGGCCGCTGGCCATGGGCCTGCTCAGCGGCAAGTACACCGCCGACTCCAAGCTCCCCGCCGACGACGTGCGCGGCTGGACCCCGGAGTGGATGACCTACTTCGCGGACGGCCGGCCGACGCCGGAGTTCCTGGACCGCATCGCCGCCATCCGCGAGGTCCTCACGTCCGGCGGCCGGACCCTGGCCCAGGGTGCGCTGGCCTGGCTGTGGGCCTACAGCCCCCGGACGGTCCCGATCCCCGGCTGCCGCACGGTCGCCCAGGTCGAGGAGAACGCGGGCGCGCTGGCCCACGGACCGCTGACCGGATCCCAGCTCGCCGAGGTCGAGAAGCTGATGGATCGCGCCTGATCAGCCCAGGCCGGGCAGGGTCTGGCGGTCGCTCTCGGCGGCCGCCAGACGGGCCCGCAGCCGCTCGACACCCTCGCTCATCCCGCAATTTGACCATCGGAGCGCAACTGCCCGTAGGCTCGTCGTCGTGACCGGGCGACTGATGGCGATCAGTGACCTCCATGTCGGGTATGCCGAGAACCGGGCCCTGGTCGAGCAATTACGCCCCACCCACGACGACGACTGGCTGATCGTCGCCGGGGACGTCGCGGAGCAGTTCGCCGACGTCATGTGGGCACTGCGGACGCTGCGCGAGCGGTTCGCGACGGTGATCTGGGCGCCCGGCAACCACGAGCTGTGGACGCCGCGGAACGATCCGGAGCAGGCCCGCGGCCAGGCGCGCTACGACCTGCTGGTGGCGGCCTGTCGGGACCTCGACATCCGCACGCCGGAGGACCCCTACCCGGTGTGGGAGGGGCCGGGCGGCCCGGTGATCGTGGCGCCGCTCTTCGTGCTGTACGACTACTCGTTCTGGCCCGCCGGCGCCACGTCGACCACCGAGGCGCTGGAGATCGCGCGCGCCGCCGGCATCGTGGGCACCGATGAGGTGCTGCTGCACCCCGACCCGTTCGAGGGGCGTGACGCCTGGTGCCGAGCCCGCGTCGCCGCCACCGAGCCGCGCCTGCGCGCCGCCGCCGACGAGTTGCCGACGGTGCTGGTCAACCACTTCCCGCTGGTCCGCCAGCCGACCGATGTGTTGTGGTACCCCGAGTTCGCGCTCTGGTGCGGGACCACGCTCACGGCCGACTGGCACACCAGGTTCCGCGCCGCCGCCGTCGTCTACGGCCACCTGCACATCCCGCGCACGACCTGGCACGACGGGGTGCGCTTCGAGGAGGTGTCCGTCGGATATCCGCGCGAGTGGGGCAAGCGCTCGACCCCGCCCGCGCAGCTGCGGCAGGTGTTGCGGTGAGCGGCCCGGCTCAGTACGCGCTGACGCCGTAGGCGCCGGCCGCCCGGCCCGCCGGTGCGTAGTAGCTCGTCCCGCCGGTCGTGCAGGAGCCGCTGCCGCCCGACGTGATGCCGATGCCGACGGTGCCGGCGAAGAGCGGGCCGCCGCTGTCGCCGGGTCTGGGACGCGGACGCCGCCGGAGCGGGTGGCACGTTTCCGGGATTCGAGTGGTCGCCGGTCCGCCTAACGTTCTTGGCAACACACCAACGCGACATTCTCGAAGGAAGACATCATGAGCGACTGGGACACCGGCGACACCGGCTACGACGGCGGCAGCGACGTGGACTTCGGCCACTACGAGGCCGGTCAGCAGCACGGCGAGCTCGACCAGCTGCACCAGGTCGACGCCAGCGACTCGTCCTACAACAGTGACTTCAACGTCTACGAGCAGGACAGCGCCAACGCCGAGTCGACCGACTTCCAGCAGGGCCACAGCGTCCAATGGACCGACGGCAACGGCGCCAGCTACTCCGAGACCGACTTCACCAACTACAGCCACGACGAAGCCTCCACCGACCACATCTTCGCCGCCGACGGCAGCGTCTCGGCCAACGACTCCCAGTTCTCACAGATCGACGCCCTGCGCCAGCAGATCAACTCCTCGTTCGCCACGGGCACCGAATTCCACGGCAACGCCGGCGAACTGGGCGTGGCCTCCAACTAACATCGACCAACCAAAAACGGCCGGTCACCCTCCCGGGTGACCGGCCGCCTGGTGCTCAGCGACCGGCCTGGGCAGCGGGGCCGAAGCCATAACCGCACGACCAAGGTGCCCGGCCGGACTGGAGATCGTGCGCTTCGGTCAGGGCACGGTGTCGAGGGTCCGGCGCAGCACTGCCCGGTGCGTGTTCACCAATTCCGGCCCCGGCTCGATGCCGAACCGCTCCGCCAGCACCTGGCGGGCCCGCTGATAGGTCTGCAGGGCGGCTACCGCGTCGCCCATCCCGTACTGCGCGCGCATCAGCCGATCCCAAGCCCGCTCGCGTTCCGGGTGCTGGCGGAGGAAGTCCAGCAGCACGTGCCAGGCCTGCTCATAGGCGCCCAGGCGCAGCAACACGGTCGCGTACTCCTCGACTGCCGCCTTCCACCGAAGGTTGAGGTCGGCCGCCCGGGCGGCGAGCACCGGCCCGAGCGGGATGCCTTGGAACGGAGTGCCGTGGTAGCGCTGCAGCGCCTGCTCCAGCGGCATGACCGCGCCGTCGTGGTCCGACCGCGCCAGATGCCTCCGCGCGGTCGCGAGCCACGAATCGAACTCCGCGACGTCGGTCTCGACCAGGACGCCGGGGGGCAAACTCAGCGCCCAGCCCTCGTCAACGGCGGTCAGCGGGCTGGCGGTGTCGTCGAGGCTCAGCCCGATGGCGCCGGTCAGCCAGCGCCGTAGCGTCGACATGCTGTTGCGGAGGTTGGCGGCGGCGGACGGCGGCACCGTGTGTTCCCACAGTTCGGCAACCAGCTTGCGCCGGGCTACGAACCATCGGGGATCCAGGAGGGCCAGTGCGAGCACCGTACGCTGCCGGGCGACCGGTGGCGGGTAGGGTCGCTCGCCGACGAACACCTGAAGCGGACCGAGAAGCCTGAACCGAAGCCGTACCAACGTGCTCTTCTGATCCGGCACGTGCCGGAAATCGGGACCACTGGCCACCCGCGAAGCCTGGCAGCTGACAGTACACTCGCAGTACACAATCGGTTTCGCCGCTACCCGAGCCGCAGGCTCCGCGCGGGCCGGTCGCCGTCGGCGCGGCCGCGCCGACGGCTCACCGCCAACGAGGTCAGGCCGACGAGAGCCCGCAACATCCTTGATCCGGTGCGCGTATCCGTTGCCATCGTCCCCCACAAGATTCGCAGTACAACGCTGGCCACAGCATCATCCGATCGACTGCGCACAGTTCCGCGCATTTGTCGATGCATATAGATCTGTCGAGATCGTGCCGGCGCGATACGCGGCTGCCACGCGTGATCCGTCGCCGCCGTTGACGGTGATGGTCAGCGCTTCGGCGGCGGTCCACAGTCGCCGCCTTATGGCAGGTCGACGTCCTCGATGCCGAGTGGACCTCGGTGACGTGGCCGCGGATCTCCGGAAGCCGGCCGGGTCGAAGGATTGGCCGCCACGCACGCCGGTGCACGGTCGCGGCGTGCAGTCGCGGTAGCGCTCCGCTGCTGCCACCCGGCAGGCAGCGTGCGGCGATCGGCGTCAGTTTCCGGACACCGGCCCTCGAAAAATAGCTCTCCGATGCCGGCAACGTCGGCCGGTTCGGTCTGCATCTATCAACACGCATCACGGGGATGCCGGCCGGCGCCCACCATTCATCGACGTAGGGGAAGGAGATCGTGGTGGAGGTGTCGTCGTCGGTCGTAGCAGGCGTATTTCCTGTTGAATCGGCTCATTCGGGCACAGAGAGGTTGGTCGGCGTGGATTCCTTGGCCGACGAGTTCGGTGATTTCGTGCGATCCCGCACGCCGTCACTGCTGCGGTCAGCGTTCCTGCTCACGGGTGACCAGCACCTTGCGGAGGACCTGGTGCAGAACGCGTTGATCCGCACGCATCAGGCCTGGCGACGCCTGCACCACACAGGCAATGCCGAGGCGTACACACGAAAGATCATGTACCACCTGCAAGTCGCCTGGTGGCGGCGAGGCAAGGTCGTGGAGTCCCTGACCGAGGACGTGACGGAAACACTGCGAGGCACACGCCGCGACGCGTCGGACACCGGCGACCACGCGACCGCCACGGCAGTGCGCGTCACCCTGCAAGCAGCGCTGCTGCGGCTGACCAACCGCCAGCGGGCGGTCCTGGTGCTGCGCTTCTTCGAGGACCGCAGCGAAGTTGCGGCGGCCGAGCTGATGGGAGTCTCGGTCGGCACCATCAAGAGCCAGACAGCGAAAGCGTTGGCACGGCTCCGCACGATCGCACCCGAATTGAACGAGCTCTACTTCACGGGGGTAGCCCGATGAACAGTGTCAACTCGCGGCAGTTCCACGCCGATCTCGCCGAGATCGCGGACCTTGCCACGCCGGTAGACCTGCACGCTCGAGTGCTGCATGGTTCGAAGCGGCAGTCGCAGCGCCGGACAGCCCTCGTCTCGATCGCGGCCTTCGCGATCGTCGCGGCCAGCGGCGCCGCCTTCGCCCTGGCGCCACGCTCGAACGACAGCACCGAGCCCGGCTCGGTACCGACCGTCTCAAGCACCGACACCACCAGCCCCGAAACGCCCCCGACACCCACCGGCTCGACAGCACCCAGCAGCGCACCCGCGTCGGACACGTCAGGCACGTCGAACGTGTCGGCCAAACTCACATTGGGCCCGTGGACGACGTCCAGCGGCAAGCAGTCACTACCCGGCACGCTGTACTACCTGACCGGCGCGACCACCGGCAGCACCGAACCAATCAAGATCAACCTGCTGGCCGGCGGCATCCTACGCACGACGACACTGCGGGGCCCGGTAGGACAATACGGCTGCGCACGCCAGTCGATCGTGTTCTCACCCGACGGCAACTCGGTGGCATGGGTCGAAGGCGGCAACCAGCAGTCCAACAGCGGAACGCTCGTCGTGGCATCACTGCACGACGGCGGGCAGAAAGTCGTCACGAGCGGTCCGGTCCGATGCGACGGAGGATCAGGCCCGAAGTGGATGCCCGACTCGCGTGGCCTGATCGTGAGCACGGCACACGGAAACAAGGCCGACGTGAACATCGTCAACGTGAACACCGGCGCGACCACCGCCGCACCAGCGGCCTGGGGCGACTACCTGGCCTGGTCAGCGAACGGCGCCTACGTCGCCTACGCAGAGCAAGACAACATCGTCGTCGCCACCGCGGCCGGCACGGTCACCAAACGAGTCCCCTACGACATCAACTGCTGCACCGGCGGCTTCTCGGTCCAAAGCATCTCCAACGACGGCCGCTACGTCGGCGTCAGCTACCACAACAGCGACCCGAGCACGGTCCGCAACGCGATGAAGATCGTCGACCTGACCACCGGCAAAGAAGTCGACCTCGGCAGGACCCCACCCCCGAACGGATCGATCCAGATCATCCTCACCGGAACCGACCGCCTCTTCTGCATCAAAATCACCGACACCTCGACAGACGTGGAACTCAACCGCCCCGGCAACCAGGAAAGCCTGTCGATCCCCCTGACCGGCCAACCCCAGATCCGCGCATACCACCCATAACAAACCACCCCAAGAGCGCATCGCCGTCGAACAAGACCACTTGTTCGACGGCGATACGCCGCGTCAAGCTCGTGATCAAGAGACCGGTCCTGCCACGATGACGCAACCCCAAGGGTCCGAGCCAAGCCGGCATACGGCGTCACCACGCGAACCACACAAGCGCAGGTCACGCGAGGGTGGTGAGCCCGATGACGCGCGAGCCGAGTGCCGTCGAGGCGGCCGTCGCCCGACTCGGCAAGCATGATCTGTTCAGCAGCGGCCTCTGGCCGGGGCTGACGATGCCAGCCCCGGCGGCGGTGCGGTGGTGCGGAACACGTTCAGCGCGGGCGCGTCGGGTGGCCGGGTCAGCCGGGCGGTACCGCTACCAGGGTCTCGCCCAGCGCCCGGGCCACCGACCAGTGCACGAGGTTCCGGGTGACCAGCTCGTCGACCGAGGCCAGCGGGCCGCGCAGGTATCGGTCGGCGACGATCCGCCGGGCGTCGTCCGGCCCGATCCCGTGCAGCGACGCGATAATGGTCTCCGGCGCGGTGTTGATGTCGACAAGGCCGCCGTCGTCGAATGTGCGCGACAGGTCGGGTCGCCCGATGCGCAGCTCACGCGCGATCGACGGGTGGTAGTTGACGAGCTGCCGCGCCTGCTCCCGTCGTACCCTCTGGGTCAGCTCGACCGCCGCGGACGGCTCCGGAGGGCGGCCAGGCGGGCGGATGATGATGAGTGCGCCGGCCACCGAGCCACCCACGGTCGCCACGAGGAGGACAAGCACCCCTACGCCTGCCCAAGGCCCGCCTTCGTATGACGGCCCGTCCAGCTCCATGGCAATGACGAAGAACACGAGCAGCGCGAGAAACGCCGCCGCGACGAGGCCCAACATCCGGCTGCGGTAGCGGATGGCGAGGACGCCGACGACCGCCCAGCTCGTCAAACCGCACGTCAGCAGCGGTATGGCGCCCGCGATGGCGGCGGCCAGCCAGACCGGAAAGTCGTATTGCGGTGGGGCGGGCGGCGGCGTGGCGGGCAGCAGTACAGCGGGCGGCAACACCGTGGGCTGCAGCACGGCGGTCGGCGGGCGCGGGGCCGGCGGTTGGTGCCGGTGGCCGTTGACCGCCGGACGTGGCGGTTCGGGCGCGGCCAGTGAGGGCTCCGCGCGCAGGATCCCGCGGTGCAGCTCCTGCAGCCGCTCGCTGGGCTCGACGCCGAACTCCTCGGTGAGCAGCTGGCGGGCGTCGCGGAATGCGGCCAGCGCCTCCGGCTGCCGACCGCACCGGTAGAGCGCCAGCATCGACAGGTACCGCAGCTCCTCGCGCAAGGGAAACTCGACGACCAGCTCGGCGAGCCTCGGTATGAGCTGGGCGTGGTGGCCGCGCTCCATCTCCAGCGCCGCCCAGGACTCCAGAGCGGTCGCCCGGCTCTCGGCGAGCCGGTCCCGGGTCGCGTCGAACAGCGCGCCGGACAACCCGGCGAGCGCATTGCCCTGCCAGAGTCCCAGCGCGCGCTGCAGCAGCCCGCTGGCGTCGGCCAGCCGGCCCTCCGCTCGCGCGGCTTGCGCCTCCTGCAAATGGCTGTGGAAGACGTCGGCATCCAGCCGCTCCGGGCCGACCGAGAGCTGGTATCCGGCGTCGGTCAAGGCGAGCAGGCTGCCCGGGCTTCGCGGCGACCGGTCGGGCTCCAGCACCCGCCGCAGCCCGGCCACGTATTTCTGCACCACGTTCGCGCCGTTCTCCGGCGGCTCCGTCGGGACCGACCGGTTCGCGTTGATCAGGAGCGCGGTCAGCACTGCCCGCTGCTTCGCCGGCCCGAGGTCGAGCTCCGCCTCACCCCGCCAGGCGCGCACAGGCCCGAGAATCTCAAAACGCGGCAACTCCTGCCCGTCCGGCGTCCTGGCCACCCCGACCTCCCTGTGCCGCCGGACAGTTTACGGGTGGCCCGGCTGACCCCCAACCAGGTACAACGCGCCGACGGCAGTGCGATCGCAGTGCCCGGCAGCGCGACGGCAGTCAATCGGCAGCGGGTTCCTTGACGATGTGTCGGCGGCCGACGGTCGCCTGTGAGAACGATCCATGAGAGGGACGAATGCTGTCCAGATTCATCGTCGGTTCGGTGCTCGGCACCGCCCTGATCGCCACGCTGACCGGCTGCTCGGCCGGCGGGTCGACGGCCGCGCCCGCCTCGTCCGCGGCGTCTCCGGCGCCGGAACCCGCGACGGTGCTGGCCGCCGCGGTCGCCAAGACCGCCGGGGTCAACCTGAAGGTGGTCCTCGCCGGCGACAAGGCCGAGGAGAACGTGACGGGCAGTTACGACGCGACGCACAAAATCGGGTCGATCGCGCAGGCATCGGGCACCGATCGCATGACGATCATCGCCACTCCCGACGACCTGTACCTCGCCGGCCTGAGCGACTTCAAGGGCAAGACCATGCACCTGAAGATCGCGAAGCTCGACGCGAAGAGCCCGCTCGCCATGTTCGCCGACGTCCTCACGCCGCTGACCCTGCTGACCGGCGTCAAGGACGTCAGCTTGACCGCGCCGGGCTCGTTCACCGGCACCCTGGACCTGACGAAGGCGCAGGGCGCCACGCCCGGCTCGCGGAAGTTCCTCGACTACGTGCTGGCGGCCGCGGCCGACCGGGCCAAGGCGGTGAAGTTCACCGCGTCGGTCAACGAGCAGGGCTACCTGGCCGAGTTCGACGCCACGCTGCCCAACATCGCCGACGGCAAGGACGGCGAGTACAACCTGAAGTTCTCGGACTTCGGCTCGCCGGTCACCATCACGAAGCCGACCGGCTCGAAGGTGGTCGAGGCACCCGCCGCCCTGTACAGCCAGCAGTGAGCTGCGTGCGCATCGGCGCCACGGGGGCACCGATGCGCACGCTCAGCCACCTCAGGGTGCGGCGACGACAGCCGCGTTGGTTGTCCCGGTCGTGTCCGGCAAGACGGTGACGATCACCGCCCCGCCTGCCGCGGAGGTCGAAGAGGCATCCGAGGGTCAGTACGAGTCTTTCAGCCGTCCCTGATCGCCCCAACGACCAACCGGGGAGCCCCGCATGGTCTGCCCCCGTGAAGGCCGACCTCAGACAGCGGCGCGGCGCCGTAGTCAGAGAAAGCGGAGTGGGCGGTCACTCAAGCGAGGTCCGGAGAAGGCGATCGACGTTGCCTGCGGGGCCGGCGTGTCCGTCGGCACCGTGTCCACGTTCCTGCGGGAGCAGGATTGATCATGACGGTTTCCACCCGCCCCAGAAGCGGCCCTACACACATTCAGGGCCGATCCCTGCGGAGGAATCTGCCCTGATCTACTGCTTGCGGTGGAGCGGACGATGCACCATGCGAACCACTCGATCATGATTCCTGGCCTCGCCCTGCCGGCCGCGACCGTCAACGCGGGTCGCAGGCATTGACCTACTCGGGCTCACGCTGCGGCGCCGCCCGCGCAACGTCACAGTGCGCCGGATAAGCGCCGACGGACCGAGCACGCGACGGCGAGCCATGTATACAGCGACGGCTTCCTGATATCATCAGTGTCGTGAGAACCATCATCGACGTGGACGACGAACTACTTGAGGCCGCTCAATCCGAGTTGGGGACCGCGACGAAGAAGGACACCGTCAACGAGGCGCTGCGCTACGTGGCTGAGCGCAAGGCACGATCGCGCGCCGTCCTTGACGATCCGTTCTTCCTCGGCGGGTCCGACCTGACCGACCCAGATGTGATGCGTGGCGCCCGGCGTTGACCACGCTGTTCCTCGCCGACACCTCTGCGTACATGGTTGCGCGTCGATCATCGGCGGCCGAGACCCGGCTCAGGACGCTGGCGGCGGACGGAACGCTGGCCACCTTCGTCACCGTTGACCTCGAACTGGGCTATTCGGCGCGCACCCCCGCCGAGCATCAAGGGATCTTTCGCATTCGTGGTCAACTCGTCCAACTCGCCTCCGTCGACGAGATCGCCCTTCGGGCACGCGAGGTTCAGGCCCTCATGGCGACCCGAAGTCAACACCGCGCCGCAGGCGTGATGGACCTGCTTACCGCCGCCGCCGCCGAGCACTACGGCGCCTCCGTCCTGCACTACGACGCCGACTTCGACCACATCGCTGCGGTGACCGGGCAACCCGTCGACTGGGTCGCACCAAAAGGCTCCATACCTTGATCCAGCCGACGCGGTAGCCAGACCGATGTACACACTGCGAGCCCCCACCAGCAGCGGGCCGCGCCGATGGGCGTACACGCAGGTGGCGGCACCGGTGGAGCGGACGATGCACCATTCGAACGGCACGATCATCGTGGTCGGAACTCCGCTGGCCAAGTGTTTGGCCAGCTCACGCCGCTAAAATTCGAGGTTGCGGCCAGCGCCACCAGACTGTGCGCGGGAGCGAGAGCCGCGCACAGCCGGACACCGACGTGCGGATCACCCAGCCAGGCCCGCGGATCACCGCCGAGATCGCCGACATCGAGCAGCAACGACGCCCGGCAATACGGATCTTCCGCTGAAGCCGCCTGCCGCAACAGTTCCCGCAATAGCTCAGACCGCCGCACTCTCAGGGCAGGATGCCGCACCAGCATCACGGCCGCGCTCGCCGTGACCGTTCGGGTCCGTTCGCGGGCGCTGTGATGCAGCATGGGCTCGACCGCAGCGAACAGCTTCGGCAGCAGGTCGAAACAGTCCATCACCGCAGCCGCCAGCAACGCCTTGCCCGGCTCGTCGGCGTCGGTCCAGTCGAAGACAGATCGGCGCTCGATCAAGTACTCGTCTAGCCAGGCGGCGACCACCGGGTTGTCGCGTATGCGGCCAAGTTCACGCAACAGCTCCATGTCGGGCTCGCCGCACACGGTCCGGGCCACCTCGCGGAAGAACCAGATGACACCTTCCCGCAGCGTGGGGTTGTCGGCGCCAAAGCCCGGCTCGCCGATCCACCGCGCCAGCAAGGGCAGCGCGGCTGCCGTTGCCGGGGTGAGCCGGCCGCCGCAGTACAACGCACTCCACAGGTAGGAGTACGGAACGCCCTTCGCCGGGTAGTAATCCGTCGAGTCGACAGCCACCTCGGCCAGTTCATCGCGGCGCAGTGCCGCAAGATACACAGGAGCCGAGCTTGCGACACCGTAGGCATGGAACAGCCGATCCCAGACCACGTTGTCGGTGCCCACCGCCGGACCATATCCGAGCGATGTCCATGATCGAACGGCATGCGGCACACGTTGCCCGATCGCCCATGAAGGCCGACCTCAGACAGCGGCGCGGCGCCGTGATCGGGGAAAGCGGAGTGGGCGGTCACTCAAGCGAGGTCCGGAGAAGGCGATCGACGTTGCCTGCGGGGCCGACGTGTCCGTCGGCACCGTGTCCACGTTCCTGCGGGAGCAGAATTGATCATGACGGTTTCCACCCGGCCCGGAAGCGGCCGTACACGCATTCAGGGCCGATCCCTGCGGAGGAATCAGCCCTGATCTACTGCTTTGTGGTGGAGTTGAGGGGACTCGAACCCCTGACCCCCTCGATGCGAACGAGGTGCGCTACCAGACTGCGCCACAACCCCAATCGGCCCGCCAAGCGAACCGGCGCTAAGAGTAACAGGTCCCCAGACCCGCACGCGAATCAGATCACTGGCCCGATGCCTTCGTGTCGTACGGGCGGCCACGCAGGGCGGACAGGCGGGCGGCCTCGCGGCGGGCGCGGTCGCGTTCGGCCAGCTGGCGGGCCACCGCCTCGCGCCGTTGGGCCGCCCTGCGGAGCTGCTCGCGGCGGACCTGGGCCTGGCGGCGGGCGATCCATGCGGCGTACTGCGCCTCGCGCCGCCGGCGGCGACGGTCGGCCAGCGCGCGGGTCCGCAGGTGGGCCAGGTAGGTGACGAGCAGCACGCCGGTGACCGCGGTGCTGACCCAGAATCCCGGGCCGACCAGCGCGACCCCGCACAACTCCACCAGGTTGAGCAGCACCAGCGCCAGCAGCACCCGGCGGCGGCGGTAGATCGCACGCGGCGGGCGCTGGACCCGGCGCCGCCGGGCGGAGGACGGCACCGACTTGAGCGGCCGGCGGCCACCGGAAGCCGCCCCGGCCGCGGCCGAGCCCCGAGCCGACGCCGACGCGGCGGCCGCCGCCGTGGAGGCACGCGCGGCGGCGTCACGCACGGCCTGCGGGGTGGCGGTGCCCGATGTGACGCGGGGCACCACGATGCGCGGCGGGTTGACCGGGCGGCGGCCCGGAATCGTGCGGCGCCGACGATCCGCACGGGTCAGCACCCGTGCGGTCGACAACGCTCGCTCCGCCACCAGCCGCTCTGTAGCGTCGTATCGGCGCACCAACGCGGGCGCCAGAGCCAGTAGCCCAGCAGCGGCAAGGACGGCGAGGAGCACCGAGGTCGGCACCCTCACTCCTCCTGTTCCCACCTCGTCGCGCCAGTCCCCCCAGGCGCGTCGAGTCATCCAAGTTTGTGGAAGTTACAACGCGGTAACTCCGCCTCAGACAGTACGGCCCGAGCGGCGTATCACCACGTCAACACGCAGGAGTAAACCGGTAATGCGATCTGAGTAACGCAAAAAGCAGCTAAGCGGCGGCGGCCGACAGCTTGTGCCAGCGGGCCAGGAGCCCGCTCTCGCCGGCGAGGTCCTCGGTGGTCATCGCGTATCCGAGGTGGTCACGCCAGTCGCCGTCGATGTGGAGGTACCGGTGATGGTAGGCCTCCTGGCGGAAACCGAGCTTCTCGACGACCCGGCGGCTGGCCAGGTTGTCCGGCCGGATGTTGACCTCGATGCGGTGCAGGCCGCCGACGCTGAAGGCGTGGTCGACGACGAGCGCCAACGCGGTCGGGATGATGCCCCTGCCGGCGAAGCGGGCGTCGATCCAGTAGCCCGCATACCCGGAGCAGAAGGCGCGGCGAACGATGTTGCCGAGGGTGATCTGGCCGACGAGCGTGCCGTCGTTGCAGACCGCGAACGGCATCGCGCTGCCCTGCCGGGCCGCCCGCCGCAGGTCGGCGTGGACGGCGCGGAAGGCGGCCGGCGAGTTGAGGTCGTACCAGGTGCCATACGGCGTGGGCTCCCACTTGGCCAGCCACTGCTCGTTGGCCCGGCGCACCTCGGCCCAGGCGCGCGCGTCCGAACGGCGGTAGGGCCGAAGCATCACCGGGCCGTCAGAGAGCACCGCAGGCCAACCTGGCTGACTCATCGCCGCCTATCCAACAGTAGGACGTCAACGGTGGACCCGGCGGCCGCACTGATGACCTTCTCGCCGAGCACCATGAGCCCGTTCGCGTCGGCCAATCCTGACAGGGTGTAGGGCCCTCCCGCCAGAGGGGCGACGGTGTAGCCGCCGCCGCGGCGCTCGGTGATATACGCCGGGCGGAACTCCCGCATGCCGGACGGCGAGCTGACGGTCTCCAGCAGGTGGGCGCGCACGCTCGGCCGGAAGACCGGGTCGGCGCCGGCGAGCAGCTGGATCACCGGGCGGGCGAGGACCTCGAAGCCGATGAGGGCGGCGCCCGGGTCGCCGGGCAGGCACACGATCGGCACGCCGTTGGAGCCGCCGAACATGCCGTAGCCGAGGGAGGAGCACGGGTAGACCGACAGGTCGGAGAAGACAACCTGGCGGGACAGGATCCGGCGGACCATGTCGCCCGGGCCGGTGCCCGTGCCACCGGTGGTGATGATCAGGTCGGCCCGGAGCATCTGGTCGTCCAGCAGGCCGCGGAGGCCCTCGGGATCGTCGTCACAGATGCCGACGCGGTACGCGTGGGCGCCGGCCTCGGCGGCGGCCGCCGTCAACGCGTGCGAGTTGGCGTCGACGACCTGCCCCGGCTGGCTGGCCCGGCCGACGTCGACGAGCTCGTCGCCGGTGGCGATGACCACGACCCGCGGGCTCGGCCGGACGACCACGTGGCCGATGCCGCTCGCGGCCAGTACCGACACCAGGGGCGGCGTGACGTAGGCGCCGGCGCGTGCCAGGACCGCCCCGGCGGGCAGCTCGTCGCCGGCCCGCCGGACACCGTGGCCGCGCTTCGTCGGGTGGTACACCTCGACCGCGGCCATGCCCTGGTCGGTCATCCCCGGCGGCACGACCACGTCGGCGCTGACCGGCATCAGGGCACCGGCGGCGACGGAGAAGCAGGTGCCCGGGGTGAGCCGGACCGGGCGCCAGCTCGAGGCGACCAGGTCGCCGACGACGCTCAGCCGGACCGGGCGGCCCGGCTGAGCGTCGCTGATGTCGTCGAAGCGCGCGGCGTAGCCGTCGATGGCGGCGTGGTCGAACGCGGGCACGGGACCCGGTCCGACCACGTCCTCGGCGAGCACGTTGCCGTGCGCGGCGGTGATCTCCAGGTCCAGCGGGGGCAACGGGCGCAGCCCTCGGAGCACGCCGGCCAGGTAGTCGGCGAGTGGGACGCGCGCGTTCGGCCCGACGCCCGCGTCACGCGAGGCGTCGTGGTGGGAGCCCGTCGCTGGAACCGCTGTCACCCGCGCAGATCCTTCTCCACGAACTGCGTCAGCCACTGGCTGAACGCCGGACCGAGATCGTCGCGCTTCACCGCCAGCTGGACGACCGCCTGCAGATACCCGAGGGGCATGCCGGTGTCGTACCTGGTTCCCCGATAGACGACTCCGTGAACAGGAGTGCCCTCGGCGAGCAGCAGCGCCATCGCGTCGGTCAGCTGGATCTCGCCGCCGGCGCCCGGCCCGATCCGGCGGATGGCGTCGAACAGGGTGGGGGGCAGCACATACCGCCCGATGACCGCGAGGTTGCTCGGGGCCTCCTCGGGCTTGGGCTTCTCGACCAGGCCGGTGACGCGGAGCACCTCGCCCCCGTCGACGCTGAGGTCGGAGGGCTCGACCGAGGCGATGCCGTAGCGGCTGCACTCCTCCGGCTCGACCTCGATGAACGCGAGCACGATGCCGCCGGTCTGCGCCTGCAGGTCGAGCATGGCGGGCAGCAGCGGCTCGGTCTCCTCGACGAACTCGTCGCCGAGCAGGCAGGCGAACGCCTCGTTGCCGACGTGCGACTCGCCGTAGGAGATCGCGTGTCCCAGCCCGAGCGGCTCCCCCTGCCGGCAGGTGTAGATCTCGGCCAGCTCGCTGGGACGCTTGACGGCGGCGAGCCGCTCCTCGTCGCCCTTCTCGGCGAGCCGGGCCTCCAGATCCGGTCGTCGGTCGAAGTGGTCCACCATGGAGGTCTTGCCGCGCCCGGTCACCAGGAGGATGTCCCTGATGCCGGCGGTGGCCGCCTCCTCGACGATGTACTGCAGGACCGGCCGGTCGACCACCGGGAGCAGTTCTTTCGGCACGGCCTTGGTCGCCGGGAGGAAGCGGGTGGCCAGCCCCGCCGCCGGGATCACGGCTTTGACAGCCCGCTGGCGCGTCTGCGCGGGCTGGTGAGGAGTCGTGTCAGGCATGTCGCAAGGCTATCCGCCACGGCTCTGTCGTGGTGGTTGTGCCGCCTTTGGCGCGCCGGGCGTCACCTCGCCGCTCCCCTTGACACTGGTCACGCCGCCGGCGACCCGGAACGTGTCCCGGCCGCCGGCCTTGGCCGCATAGAGCGCGTCGTCGGCCGCCTCCAGCACCGCCTGGCCGGTCGAGCCGTGGTCGGGATACACGGCGATGCCGATCGACACGGTCACCGGGATGCGCCGGGGCGGCTGGCCGACGGTCGAGGACACCACGATGACCGGGCTGCGCCGCACGGCCTCGCCGAGCCGCTCGGCGAGCACCGCGGCACCGGAGGCGTCCGTCTCGGGCAGGAGCACCACGAACTCCTCGCCGCCCTGCCGGAACGCGAAGTCGACCTCGCGGATCTCGGCGCGCAGGCGGCGGGCGAACTCGGCCAGCACGGCGTCGCCGGCGGCGTGGCCGTAGGTGTCGTTGACCTCCTTGAACCGGTCCAGGTCGAGCGCGAGGGCGGCGAGCCTGCGGCCGAACCGGCTGGCCCGCTCCACCTCGCGGCGCAGCGACTCGCGCAGGTAGCGGTAGTTGGACAGGCCGGTCAGCGGGTCGGTGAGGGAGAGCCGCTGAGCCTCCTCGTGGACCCGCACGTTGTCGACGGCGACCGCGGCCTGACCGGCGAACGTGCGCAGCGTGATGAGGTCGGCGTCGTCGAATTCGTCGAAGCCGTGGCGGTCGTACAGGGCCAGCACCCCCCGGGCGGCTGGCGGCCGGTCCGGCTGGGGCTGCTCCAGGCCCGTGGTCGGCCCGACGCCGGGCGCGGCGATCGGCACAGCGACGTACGTCACACATCCCGGCTCGGCGGCCGAGAGCACCGGCCCGTCGCGTTCGATCCGCCCGCGCAGCGGCTCGCCCGAGGCGGCGACGGTGCCGAGCAGCCCTTCGCCGAGGTGGAGCCGCAGTTCGGCGACGTCGATCCCGACAGGTCCCTCGGTGACCTGGCCGCGCAGCTCACCGCTGGCCGGGTCGACCATGAGCACGACCCCGGACTGCGCACCGGTGGCGGCGGTCGCGGTCTGGAGGATGACCTGCAGGATGCGGTGCAGGTCGTGGGTGCTCGACAGCGTGTCGCCGAGCACGCCGAGCTGGCCGCGGAGCTGGTCACGGCTGGCGGTGAGCGCCTGGACGTACCCCTGCATCTCGCGGGTCATGCGGTTGAACGTCTGGCCCAGCCGGCCGACCTCGTCCTGGCTGCGGACCGGGACGCGGGCGCTCAGGTCGCCGTCGGCGACCCGCTCCACCGCCTGTGCCAGCTCGGTCAGCGGGTGTGTGGTCGACCGGGCGAGCCACCACGCGACGCTGATGGCGACGAGGCCCGCGCAGACGACGACGGCCACGAGTACCGCATAAAGCCCCTGGGTTTCGGGGGCGGGCACGCTGATGGCCAGCATGAGCGGCTGCCCCGGCCGCGGGTCGAGGCGGCGCACCAGCCGGCCGTCGGTGGACGTGCCGGTGGCACCGGCGACCAGGCCGCGGGCCGTGGCGGCGATGCCCTTGTCCTCTTCGGACGGTTGCGGGTCGTCGGCGAGCGAGTTGATCCGCACGCCGCTCGCCTCGGCCAGCCAGCCGAGCAGTGTCGAGTCGACCGGCTCGACGGCGTACGCGCGCCCGATCCGCCGGCCGTTCGCGTCGATGACGTCGACGGCGGCGGAGATGGCGCTGTAGGCGGCCGGCGTCGGCGCGGCGCAGTCGGCCCACGGTTTGGTCGGCAGTTGCCCGGCGGTGGTCACGAGGGCGCCGTCGGTGCGCGTGACCTCGACCGCGCGGGCCAGGCCGCGCGTGATGGCGTCCTGCGCGGCGGCGGGCCGGTTGCCGTCGACGCTGAGCAGGGCGGTGGTCTCCGCCGCGAGCCGGAGGCGCTGGCAGGTGACGGCGAGCGCGGCCCGCAGGTTTTCGGCGCCCGCGTCGAGCCGCTCGGCGGCGCGCTGGTCGCTGACGGCCGCGACGGCGAAGCCGACGAAGACGGCACCGAGCAGGACCGGGCCCAGCACCACGGCGAGGAAGGCAGCGGTGAGCCGCGCGCGCAGCGTCACGTCCGTCCTCCCGTACGTCGGTTGATGCGATGCTGTCACAGATGACGAGGGATGGAGCGGCGCCGCCGAGGGTGTCCGCCAAATCAGAGCTCAGAGCGCACATCCGGTCCGCCAGGCGGGCGCTTCCGGCGGCGGTTCGAGCGGCGGCGGACCGTGCCCTGGTCGCCGCGGCGGTGGGGGTCGTACGAGCCGCAGGCGCGACGTCGGTCGCCGCATACGTGCCCATGCTCTCCGAGCCGGGCGGTCCCCAGCTGGTGTCGGCGCTGGCCGAGGCGGCACCGCGCCTGCTGCTCCCGGTCCTGCTGGACGATCTGGACCTCGACTGGGCGCTCCACGACGGCGGGTTCGCCGCCGGCCGCTTCGGGCTGATCGAGCCGACCGGCCCTCGTCTCGGCGTCGACGCGGTGGCCACGGTCGGCCTCATGCTGCTCCCGGCGCTCGCCGTGTCCCGCGACGGGGTCCGGCTGGGTCAGGGCGGCGGCTCGTACGACCGGGTCCTGCCCCGGGTGACCGCGCCGACGATCGCACCGCTCTATCCGGGTGAACTGGTCGTCTCGGTGCCCGCCGAGCCGCATGATCGCCGCATTTGTGGGGCTTTGGTGGGAACTGAGCCTGATGGGTATGAGGAGCCCCACCTCCACTGGACGAAAGGGTGTGCGATAGAGCACCATTGGCACTCGGAGCAGTCGAGTGCCAATGATGGAGGCTGAGCGGTGCCTACCTACCAGTACGCCTGCACGGCGTGCGGTCACCAGCTGGAGGCGGTGCAGTCGTTCACCGACGAGCCGTTGACCGAGTGCCCGGAGTGTGCGGGCCGGCTGCGCAAGCAGTTCTCCGCGGTGGGCGTGGTCTTCAAGGGATCGGGCTTCTACCGCACCGACTCGCGTTCGTCGTCCACGTCGAAGTCCACGTCCTCGACGTCCGCCTCGGAGAAGTCCTCGGAGAAGTCCTCGTCGGACACGACGTCGACCACGGCCAAGGAGTCGAAGCCCGCGGCCACCTCGAGCGCCGGTTCCTCCTCGTCGTCGGCCTCCGCGGCCTGACATACGCAACACAAAGCACCCGGCCCGCGGGCCGGGTGCTTTGTCGTGCCCGGGCCTGAGCCCGGTGGTAGGCCGAAGCGGCAGCCGTCGTCAAGGAAGCGGCCGCGCATGAGGTGCCGACAGGCCGAGCGTCAGTCCCAGTGCGGCGGGCGGTCGGCGAGGAGGCGGTCGTCGTTGTTCGACGCGCGCTCGCCCCAGCCCGCGTCCGTGTCGTCGGTCGTGTGGTCGGGCAGCACAACCAACTCGTCGGCGAAGTCCTCGAAGCTCACTTCACGCTGATCATCGGTGGTAGCCCACCCGTTCGCACCTGCCACAGCAGCGAGCGTACTCCGGCCAGTTTGCGAGAAAGTGGCCGAATGACGACAGTCGCCTTCGCGGTATACCGGTCACACTCGGCGGCATGACGCAATCCACCTCCGGGGCTCACCCCGTCGCGACAGGCCGGGCATCGATCGACGCGGTGACCGCTGACGAGCAGGAGACCCTGCGGCTCGACGGATCCGGCCGCGCGGCCGACCGTGCGAACGATCCCGACGCCACCCGCCCCATGTCGCTGGCCGACCTCCTCAACAGCGACTGACCACCCCGGCCCGGGGCGGGCGCCCTCCCCGCCCGCCCCGGCCGAAACCCGGAGCTCGCCGATCAAGAACGCGCCCGCGCCGCGTCCCGGGCGTTGCGTGGGTAGGCTCGTGGCGTGAGTGACGACGCCTACTGGCGGCGCCCCCCGGAGGGCACCGAGCCGCCACCGCCCGAGCCCAGCGCCTCGGCGAGCGTCCCCTACTCCGGCGCCCCGCGCAGCACGCCGCCCCCACGCGGCTGGCGCCCGCCGACCCTCGAAAACCCGCGGCCGCCGCGGAAACTCCCCGGGCAGGACCGCGACCGGATCGACCGCGAGGAGCAGGCGGCGACGATCCTGACCAAGGGCATGGGCCTGCTCGCCGGCGCCGTGCTGGTCGTCCTGCTCCTCGTCCTCTGCGGCCGGGCCCTCTTCTAGGGCCCGTATCAGAAGCCTTCCCACACCATGTGGGCGCCGGTGTCACCGGCACGGAAGACGTAGTAGAAGGCGGCCACGCTCAGGGCCACCACCGCCACGACGACCACCCAGTGCACCACGACCGGGGCCTTGATCAGCGACACCGACCCGGCCGTGACGTTGACCATGAAGGCCATGACCAGCGCGACGATCGCCAGGCCCAGCACCACGAGGAACAGCGTGTTGCCGAGGTCCTCGTGCTGCTCGATCTGCTCCTGGATCGGACCGGCGGCGAAGTTCGGGCTCTCGCTGAACGCCTCGCCGGACTCCTTCGCGAAGAAGACGGCACCCGGTGTGGCGATCGCCAGGGCGATCAACGGCCACCGGATGTGGCGCCGGCTGCCCGGCCACACCGCGTACAGGACGCCGACCAGGGCGAGCAACGGCACCAGGACGACGGCCGCGTGGATGAACAGCGGATGGGCCGGCAGGCCGAGCACTCGATCGAACAACGGGGCCTCCTCGACAGACGATCCTCCCCCGACGGGGGTGTACGCACGCTAAAGATCTGCGGTTCAAGAGTCCAGAAACATTTGATGGGTTCCAGGCAGCGTGGTCTTATTGGAGCTGTGTCGGGTGAGGATCTGTTGCGCTCCCGGGGTCTGCGTGTGACGCGACCCCGGCTTGCCGTGCTGGAGATCCTCGAGTCGTCGCAGGGGCACCTCGACGTCGACCAGATCGCGGCCCAGGTGCGCCAACGCCTGGACTCGGTGTCGACCCAAGCGGTGTATGACGTGCTCAGCGCCCTCTCGCGGGCCGGCTTGGCCCGGCGGATCGAGCCGGCGGGAAGCCCGGCACGATACGAGTCGCGGGTCGGCGACAATCACCACCACATCGTGTGCCGGGGCTGCGGCGAGATCGCCGACGTCGACTGCGCGGTCGGCGAGGCGCCGTGCTTGACCCCCTCGCAGGCCCATGGCTTTGTGCTGGACGAGGCGGAAGTGACATTCTGGGGCCTCTGCCCGGCCTGCCAGCAGCAGCACCGCGAAGACGACCAGTGACAGACCTCGGGCTCTTCGGTCCCGACTCGGTCACCTGGCGGGTGCACAGCGAGCCGATCATCACGGTGGGCGGCCTGCGCAGCCTGTATCTCCAGGCGTTGCACCCGAGGGCCGTCGCCGGCGTCGAGCAGAACAGCCGCTACCGCAAAGACCCCTGGGGCAGGTTCCAGCGCACCGCCGAATATGTCACCACCGTGGTCTACGGCACCACCGAGCAGGCCGAGCGGGCCGGCCGGCGGGTCCGGGCGGTCCACAGCCGGATGACCGCCACCGATCCGCGCACCGGTGAGCGGTTCCGGGTCGACGAGCCGGAGCTGCTGCGCTGGGTTCACGTGACCGAGGTCGAGTCGTTCCTGGACTCGGCGCTGCGGGGCGGGCTGCGGCTCGAGCCGGAGGAGATCGACGGTTACTACCGCGAGCAGACCAGGGCGGCCGCCCTGGTCGGGCTGGACCCCGCAACGGTGCCGGACACCGCCGCCGCGGTGGAGGCGTACTACGAACGGATGCGCCCCGAGCTCGCGCTGACCGTCGACTCGGCGGCGACCGGCCTGTTCCTCACCCTGCCGCCGCTGCCGTTCGGGCTCGGGCTCACTCCGGTGCGCGGCGCCGCGTTCAGCGTGTCCGCGCTGGCCATCGGCATGCTGCCGGCGTGGGCCCGGAAGCTGTACGGGCTGCCTGGCCTCCCCGGCACCGACCGGCTCGCCTCGGTCAACGCGCGCGTGCTCGGCAGCCTGCTGCGCACCATTCCGATCGAGTGGATCGAGTCCCCGGCTCGCAAGGAAGCCATGCGCCGCCTGACGGAAGCCGGTCGAACCGGTAACGCGTGACATAACGGGCGTCGCCCGCGTTCAACCTGGTGTCTGCCCGACACCACACCGACGCGGAGGCTCCCCATGGCGACGGCCACCATCGTCCCCGATCGCGTCGCAACGCCGCTGCCGCCGCGGCGCCGGTCGGCCTGGGCGCCCGCCCTGACCGTGGCCGTCGCCGTCGCGGGTCTCCTCCTGGCCCTGGGCACGAGTCCACCGGACGTGGCCCGCTACTCCGCCTACCTCGGGCTCGGCGTGGTCCTGCCGGGCATGCTGCTCTACCGGTCGCTGCGGTCGAGGCCGCACAGCCTGCTCGAGGACGTCGCCTTCGGCACCGTCGTGGGTCTGCTGGCCGAGACGGTCGCACTGGTCGCGTTCCGCGGCCTGGTGTGGATCGGGCCGCTGCTCGTGATCGCCGTGTTCCTGGCCGTCCCGCGGCTGCGCCGGCACTGGCGGATGCCGCGGTACCCCGAGCGGCCGTCGGCGGTCTGGTCGTGGACCGTGGCCGGGATCGCGCTGTTCTTCCTCGGGTACCTCACCGTCGCGTTCCTGGCGGTCAACGTTCCGGTGCCCGTCGACGGGCCCCGGCAGTACATGATCGATCAGCTCAACCTGCTCGCCGTCGCCGCCGATCTCAAGCACCACTTCCCGCTCGCCGTGCCCGAGCAGGGCGACCGGCCGCTGCGGTACCACTGGTTCGCCTACGGCCACCTCGCCGCGGGCAGCCTCTCGACCGGCATCGACCTGCCGGTGCTGTGGTTCCGGCTCGACCTGCCGGTGCTCGCGGTGCTCACGGTGGGCCTGCTCGCGGTGACCGGCTGGCGGGTGACCCGCCGCGCCTGGGCCGGGCCGGTGGCCGCCGCGCTGATGTTTGTCGTCGGTGAGGCGGTGCCGCCGGCTCAGGCGCCCGCCTTCTTCGGCACGATCACCGCGTACTACAGCTGGTCGAGCCGGTCGATCCTCTACGCCGCGGCGCTCACGATGCCGTTCATCGCGGCGGCGGTGGCCGTGCTGCGCCGGGAGGCGGACCGGCGGACGTGGCTGCTCGCGGTGCTGTTCGCCGCCGGTACCACGGGCGCGAAGTCCACGGTCCTGCCACTGGCGGGGGTGGGCGTGGCGCTCGTCTGCGCCGTACACCTCCTGCGGCGGCGCCCGTCGTGGACGCCATGGCTGCTCGGTGGGGCGTTCGCGGTGGTCGAGGTGTTCGCGGTGTCGGTCCTCTACGGCTTCGGAGGCCAGGGGCTGTCCTGGGGGCCGTTCACGATCATGCTGGACTTCGTCGGCGACCAGTACACCGGCACGACGCCCGCCGACCTCCCGCTCATCGTCTGGGGGCTCGGCGCGTACGCGATCGCGATGGGCGCCCGGCTGGCCGGGATCGTGTTCCCGCTCCGGCGCTGGGGCGACGTGGAGCTGTTCCTGGCCGGCGCGCTCGCCGCCGGGGTCGTGGGGTCGCTGACCGTCTGGCACGTGTCGTGGGGCCAGCACTTCTTCATCATCGCGGGCTGGCCCTTCGGCGCGATCCTGTCGGCATGGGGCCTGGTGCTGCTCGCCGACCGGATCCCCGACCGGGCCGGGACGCGGGTGGCGGTCGCCGTCGCCCTGCCCGCAGCGGTGGCGTTGGCGGTCTTCGCCTTGGTGGTCCCGGTACCTCAGGTGCCCGCACGCTGGGGTGTCCCGCTGCCCACGTACGTCTTCGGGGGCGTCGTCCTGCTCACGGCACTCGCGGTCGGCGCCGGCCTGGCACTCGCCGGCCGGCGGCACGCGGCGCTGCGCGGCACGGGTGCGTTCGCGGCGCTGGCGGTGGTGCTGTTCGCCGGCGGTGCGCGGCTCCCGCACGACGCGGCGACCAGCGCCAACCTCGGCGTCCGCTACCACGTGCGGGTCACGCCGGAGCAGGCCGCCGGCGCCCGCTGGCTGCGCGACCACAGCACGCCGGCCGAGTACGTCGCGACCAACGTGCACCGCGTCGGCAGCGGCGAGCAGGCACGGCAGAGCCTGGCGTACTGGATCTCGGCCTACAGCGAGCGGCGGGTGCTGCTGGGCAGCTGGGGCTACTCGCCGGAGTCGGCGGAGATGCAGTCGGCCCGGCACCGGCTGGGCCCCTCACTCGTGTACTGGGACCCGGACCGGCTCGCCGCGAACGACGCCGCCATCTACAACTCGACCCCGGAGCGGCTGGCCTGGCTCTGGTCCCAGCGAGTGCGCTGGATCGTGGTCGACCGCGCGCAGGGCACCGAGTCCCCGCACCTGGCCGACCTGGCCGACCTGGCCTGGCAGCAAGGCACGGTGGCGATCTATCGCCTGCGCCCCACCCCTCCCCCGCGTTGATCATGCGGCCGCGCCGGCCGACCCGGTCCCAAGCTCTATCGACGCAGGTCAGCGCTTGAAAGTCGCACGCCGGTCAGACGCTCCGACAACTCCCACAGCCGCTTCGCGTCCGCCTCGTCCTCGGCCGGCTTGATCGGCTGGACCACGGTCGGCCAGCCACGGTTCTCCCCGAAGCCGTCGGGCCCGATGAACTGCCCGCTCTCGGCGCGCGGGTCGACCGCCGCGTAGAGCTGGTTGAGCGCGCCCTGCTCCGCCGACTGGGCGAACACCTTGTTGCCGATGCGCATGAACGCCTTCGCCACACCGGTCGGCCCGGCGGTCTGGAGGTTGGTGTCGGAGTAGCCGGGGTGCGCGATCAGGCTGCGCCGTGCGTCGCCGGCCTGTCGCAGCCGCCGGTGCAGCTCCAGCCCGAAGAGCACGTTGGCGAACTTGGACTGCGCGTAGAAGGCCATGGGCGAGTACCTCTTCCCGCCGTCGAGGTCGTCGTAGTGGATCCTCCCGCGCTTGTGCATCGTGGAGCTGACGGTGACGACCCGCTCCCGGATCAGGTCGAGCAGCAGCAGCGTGAGCGCGAAGTGCCCGAGATGGTTCGCGGCGAACTGCAGCTCGTGCCCCTGTGCGCTGAGCTGCCGCGGCGGCATCATGATCCCGGCGTTGTTGACAAGGACGTCGATGCCGGTGGGGCCGGCGTGGAGGTCCGCGGCGAGCGCCCGGACGGTGTCGAGATCAGCGAGGTCGACGTGCCTGACCTCCACGCTCCCCCGGATGCCGGCCGCGGCGCGTTCGCCCTTGCCGAGATTTCGGACGGCCATGATGACGTGGCCGCCCTTCGCAGCGAGCTCGCGCGCGGTCACGAGACCGAGGCCGCTGTTGGCCCCGGTCACCAGGAACGTCTTGCCGCTCTGATCGGCGATCTGTTCGGTAGTCCACCTCATACGACCCAGCATGCCGCGCTTGGCACTCAGTGTCAACCATGCCTTGATGTGCCATCCTGGCGATGGGCTGCATAGAATGCGCAGGTGAGCCTCGTCGAACGCAAACGCCAGCTCGTCCGCGACGAGTTGACCGAGGCCGCCCTCAAGCTCCTCGCCTTCCAGGGTTTCGAGGAGACGACGATCGACCAGATGGCCGCGGCGGCGGGCGTCTCGCGGCGGACGTTCTTCCGATACTTTCAGTCGAAGGAAGACGTCATCATCGAGTTCCTGAGCGATCTGGGCCGCAAGCTGAGCGACGCACTCGCCGCCCGTCCGGAGTCGGAGCCGCCGGAGCTGGCGGTGCAGAATGCCCTGCGGGTGTTCACGGACACGTTCTGGGACCACCCCGAGAAGTCCCGCCGCCTGGCCGAGGTGACCATCTGCACCCCGTCACTACTGGCGAGATACCTGGAGCGCCAGGCCGGCTGGAAGGCGACACTGACGGCGGAGCTGGCGAGACGAATGCACGTCGACCCGTCGTCCGACGTGCGGCCGGCCATCATCGTGGCAGTCTCGTTCGCGGCTTTTGACACAGCTCTGACCCGGTGGGTGGAGTCGGACGCCACCGAGGACCTCACCACCTTGGTAGAGACCTGCTTCGCGGCCGCCTTCCCGCCCCCGCCCACAGCTTGACCTCGGTCGTTCCCCGCGCCCAGGACCGCGGAAAACCCACCGAGGGTCAACCCCGGGGCTGGCGGTCCACTGCCGTCCAGGGGTCCTTCGCCTCGGCCTGCTGGCCGACGGGGCAGGACTTGCGGTAGTCGCACCACGAGCACCACGGTCCGGCGGCGACCGGGAACGCCTCGTCGGGTGGGGTGCCGGCGGCGATCGCGGACTCGGCGGCCACGATGTCGGCGGCCGTCTCCTCGGCTCGGCGGAGGTGGCGCTCGAGGGACTGGTCGGTGTGCTCGTGGGCGGCGACCGTGCCGGTCGGGAGGTGGTGCAGCTCGACGCGACGGCAGCGCTTGCGGAACACGCGCTCGGCGGCGATCGCGTAGAGGGCCAGGGCACGGGAGCCGCGGGCGTCGTCGGGGCCCGGGCCGGTGCGGCCGGTTTTGTAGTCGACGATCACCAGCTCGTCACCGCGCTGGTCGATGCGATCGACCCGGCCGGACAGGGCGAGCGTCTCGGTGCGGGCGGCCACCGTGCGCTCGACACCCAGCGGCTCCTCGTCCGGGTCGAGTCCGTCCACATAGGACTCCAGCCAGCCCAGCGCGCGGCGGAACACCTCGCGCTCCTGCTCCTCGTCGCGATACCCCTCCCGGACCCACGTCGCCTTCAGCAGTGTCGGCAGGGCGGCGGTGGCGCGGCGGTCGGCCGGCAACCCATACCAACTCCGGAGGGCTGTATGCACGGAGGCACCGAGCGAGTTGTGCGCCCAGGGCGGCCCCTTGGGCGGAGCCGGGCGGTCGACATAGGAGAACCGGTAACGGCGCGGGCAGTCCTCGTAGCTGCCGAGCTTGCTGGGCGTGCAGGTGAACAGCCGCCGGGGCGGGGCGAAGAGGCCGAGCTGTTCGTTGTCCACGTCCGAATCCTGCCACCGAGGTACGACAAAACCCAATCAGTGGGGCGAGTTCAGGTACTCGGTGACGAAGGCGCCGATCGCGTCGGCCAGCAGCTGCACGGCGATGGCGGCCACCAGCAGGCCGGCGATGCGGGTCAGCACCTCGATGCCGCTCGGGCGCAGGATCCGCACCAGGATGCCCGAGAACCGCAGCACGAGGTACACGATGATCATCACGGCGACGATGCCGACCGCCACCGCCAGATACCCGGAGAAGTCGTCCGTACGCCGCACGAAGAGCATCGTCGCCACGATCGCACCCGGCCCGGCCAGCAGCGGGGTGCCCAGCGGCACGAGCGCCACATTGGTGGTGACCTGGTCGCGCGGGTCGTCGGTCTTGCCGGTCAGCAGTTCGAGTGCGACCAGCAGCAGCAACAGGCCGCCGGCGCCCTGCAGCGCGGGCAGGTCGATGTGCAGGTATGCGAGGATCTGCCGCCCGACGAGCGCGAAGACCACGATCACCCCGAACGCCAGGGCGACCGCCTGCAGGGCCGCCCGGTTCCGGTGCTGGCGGGACATCGAGCCGGTCAGCGCGAGGAAGATCGGCACGGCACCCGGCGGATCCAGGATCACGAGCAGGGTGACGAAGACTTCCCCGAACAGCTTCAGATCCACGGGCGAATTGTCCTCGATCAACCGTCGTCGCTGACAAAGCCTTGACGACATCGAGCCATGCCCCTACCTTGCCGTAAACAGCTAACTTTCCTAACAGTCATGGAGGGTGCATGGGCAGACGCTCAATCCTGGCCGGGGTAGCGGTTTCACTGACGCTTGCGACGCTGGCCGTCACGCCTGGCACGGCGTCGGCGCACAGCTCGCCCCACCAGGACCAGTACAAGCGGGTCGGGTACTTCATCCAGTGGGGCATCTACGGCCGCCAGTACTACGTCAAGAATCTCGAGACCAGCGGCCAGGCCTCCCGCCTGACCCACATCAACTACGCGTTCGGCGACGTCGACGCCTCCGGTAAGTGCGCCTCCTCCGATCCGTGGGCCGACTGGCAGCGCCCGGTGTCCGCCGAGGAGAGCGTCGACGGCGTCGCCGACGAGCCCGGCCAGCCGCTGGCCGGCAACTTCAACCAGCTCCGCAAGCTCAAGGCCAAGCACCCCAACCTCAAGGTCCTGCTGTCACTCGGTGGCTGGACCCTTTCCGCCAACTTCTCCAACGCCGTGCTGACCGACGCGTCCCGCAAGGCCCTGGTGCAGTCGTGCATCGACACGTTCTGGTCGACCGGCGTGTTCGACGGCTTCGACTTCGACTGGGAGTGGCCGGGCTCGGAGGCCAACCCGGGCAACGTGATCCGGCCCGAGGACAAGCAGAACTTCACGCTGATGGTCGCCGAGTTCCGCAAGCAACTCGGCAAGAAGGCGATCCTGACCGCGTTTGTCCCCGCCGCACCGGCGAAGATCGACGCCGGGTTCGAGGTCAACAAGATCTTCAAGTACCTCGACTTCGCGACGGTGCAGGGCTACGACTTCCACGGCACGTGGGAGCCGCTCACCAACCAGCAGTCCGCGCTGTTCGTGCCGCGGAACAACCCCACCACCCCGGACTTCAGCGGGGCGAGCACGCTCAAGGCCTGGACCGACCGGGGCGCGCCGAAGAAGGCCCTGGTGCTGGGCATTCCCTACTACGGACAGGGCTGGACCGGCGTCACCAACGCCAACCGCGGCCTCTTCCAGCCCGCCACCGGCCCGGCGCCCGGCACCTGGGCGGCCGGCAACGAGGACTACAAGGTCCTCGCGACACTGCCGAAGCAGGGCTACCAGGTCCACCACGACCTGCTCGCCGGCCACGCGTGGCTGTTCAACGGTACGACCTTCTGGACCTTCGACGACCCGATCACCGTCGCGCAGAAGTCGCTGTTCATCCGGCTCTCCGGCTACGGCGGCGCGATGATGTGGTCGCTCGACGCTGACGACGCCAACGGCACGCTCACCAAGACGATCTACGCGACGCTCCGCTGATCCCAACCATGTTGGTCTTGCAGTTGTGGTGCCAGGAAGCTCCCGGAAAGCCCGGTTTGCGAGGCACCACAACTGCAAGATCGGCGCGAACAGGCGGGCGTCAGCGGGACAGCATCGCGTCGATGCCGTCCAGGACCCGCTCCAGGCCGAACTCGTAGGCGCGCACCGGGTCGCCCGCACCGTACTCCTCGCCGGCCGCCTGGCCCACCCGGGCTGCGGTCGGGAAGCGGGACGCGTCGAGGACCTCGGCGAGCAGCGGTGCGTACGCACCCCACCACTCCTCCTCGGTCATGCCCGTCGTCTGGGCGGCCTGATCCGCCTGGACCACGGCGCGCACCGCACCGGCGACGTAATTGAGCACCAGGCTGAGCAGCATGTCGGTGTTGATGTCGGGCACCTCGGCACCCTCGAAGGCGCGCAGTTCGAAGTCGTACTTCGCGATGACGTTCGGTCCGAGCACCGGCCGTGTGGTGGCGATCTGGAGCAGCCAGGGATGCCGGCGGTACAGCTCCCAGTTGATCCGGGCCACCTCGTGGAGCCGCGCCCGCCACCCGTCGCTCTCGTAGGCGGGCCGGACGGCCTCCGCGGAGACGACGTCGACCATGACGTCGAGCAGTTCCGCCTTGCTCGGCACGTACGTGTACAGCGACATCGCCGTCACGCCGAGCTGCTCGGCCACCCGCCGCATCGAGACCGCGGTGAGGCCTTCCGCGTCGGCCAGCGCGACGGCGACGGTGACGATGCCGGCCACGGTGAACTTCGGCTTCGGCCCGCGCTTCGGGGCCGGGGTGGTCCCCCACAACAGCTCGATGCTGCGCCGCGGATCGCCGGACCCGCTGTACTCGGTGGTCACCCGACCACGTCGCTTCCGGAGCCGGCGGCCACGATCTGCTCGTACACGGCCGGATCCGTGGTCCGCGCGCCGAGCCGGACCGTCTTGTTGTGCCCGTGGTAGTCGCTGGAGCCGGTGACCACCAGGCCCAGGCGCGCGGCCAGGTCCCGCACGTGTGCCCGCTCCTCCGGGGCGTGATCGGTGTGGTCGGCCTCCAGGCCGAACAGGCCGGCCGCGGCCATCTCGACGATCAGTTCGTCGGGGACGATCGGCCCGCGGGCGCTCGCGCGGGGGTGCGCGAACACCGGCACGCCACCCGCGGCCAGGACCAGGCGCAGCGCGACGAAGACGTCGAGATCATCCTTCGGCACCCGATACCGCCGGCCGAGCCACTCCGGCTCGAACGCCTCGGAGACCGTGCCGACCAGGCCGCGCCGGATGAGCGCCTGCGCCAGATGCGGACGGCCGACGGTGCCGCCGGCCGCGTGCTGGAGCACCTCGTCCCAGGTCACGTCGATGCCGTCGGCTCGCAACAGGTGGACCATGCGCTCGGCGCGGGTCTCCCGGGACATCCGCACCCGCGCGAGTTCCGTGGCGAGCGCCGGCTCGGTCGGGTCGAAGAGGTACGCGAGCAGGTGCAACGAGATCGGCCACGGACCGCCGTGCCACCTGCACGACAGCTCCGCCCCCGGCACGAGGGTGAGCCCGGCCGGGCGCGCGGCGATCGCCGGAGGCCAGCCGGAGGTCGTGTCGTGGTCGGTCAGCCCGATGACGTCGAGCCCGGCGGCGGCCGCCTCAGCGACCAGCTCCGCCGGGGTCGACGTGCCGTCACTCGCCGTCGAATGGGTGTGGAGATCGATCCGCACTCAACCAGCGTAGAGCGGCTCGATCAGCACCACGCCGTTGCTGTCCACGCCGAGCGTCTCCATCTTGCCGTCGGGGCTCAGCGCCTGGAACGTGTCACCGTTGTCCACCACGAACGTCGTGGCGTTGAGCCAGACCGTCTTGGTGGTCACGTTGAGATTCAACAGCCGCGACTTGCCGTCGGTGAAGACCGTGGTCAGGTCGACGATCGCGACCTGCTTCCGGCCGTTCACCGGGTAGGCGAGCCAGTGCCCGTCGGGGGACACGCGGCTGCCGTTGCGTTCCGCCAGAGGCAGGCCGCAGACCTTGTTCAAGACCTTGAAGGGCTGGTCGAGCTGCAGCCACGCGAGGCACATCGACTTCTCCTGGTTGACCGGCTTCACCTCGGCGTACAGGCTCTTGCCGTCGGGGTGGGCGCCGAACACCCGCAGGACCGACTCGTCCCACGACTCGGTGTACTTGCGACTCGGGTACCAGACGTCGAACGCACTGCCGTCCGTGCGCCCGAGCACCAGGTCGGAGCCGACGAACGCCACCGGCATCGCGTCGCTCGGCACGTTGGTCGTGAACTTCTGCGTGACCTTCTTCGCGTCCCCGGCACGGGAGCCGACGGTGACCTTGCCCTGGTCCACCCAGGCGACCTGGCCACCGTCCTTGTCCACCGTGATGTTGTTCGCACCGTCGACGAGGACCTGCTGCTGGTTGTTGTCGTTCTGCAGGACCAGCTGCTGCTTGTCGCCGCCGGGCTGGGTGTTGACGACCAGGTAGCCGTCCTTCGCCTGGTAGGCGGCGGCGACCGTGCCCTTGTCGGGCAACTGGAGGCGCACCTTCTTGGTCGGCTGCGCCGTTCCGCCGATCGCGTCGACCGCGGTGGGCGCCTGCGGCGGCGGCGTCTGCCTGCCGGTCTGGGTCGACTCGGCCGCGATCTCCGGCGGACCGGCAATGTCGGCCGTGTGCCCCTGCTCGGCAGGCTTGCCGGGGATCACGACCTGCAACGCGGTGATCGCGGCGACGGCGAAGGCTAGGATGCCGGCGAGCCCGCCGGCCATCGCCCTGCGGCGGTTCCGGATTTGGGCGGCGCCGCGGATGGCGGCGTCGGCGACGCCGTCCAGCGACCCGGGCGGGGCATTGCCCGCCTTGGCCGCGAACGTATCGCGGAGAGCGTCTTCGAGCATGGTCACGTCCCCAGTCCCACTTCCACTGGCTCATCGAGTTCCGCCGGCGCCTCTTCCGCCGTCTCCTCCTCCGTCGATGCCGCAGCCGTGGCCGCGGCGGCCGACGTTGTGGCCGCTTTCGCCGCGGCCGCTGGTGCGGGCCGCTTGAGCGTCACGGTGGGTGGGCGCGAGGGCTGTACTCGAGCGGCCGGCTCAACGCCTTCCGCGCTGAGCCGCTGACGGAGCGTGGCGAGCGCTCGGGAGGCCTGGCTTTTCACGGTGCCGACCGAGACGCCGAGGAGCCGGGCCGTCTCCGCCTCGGACTGGTCCTCGTAGAACCGCAACACCAGCACGGCACGTTGCCGGTTGGGCAGCGCACGCACGTGGCGCCACAGGGCGTCGCGCTCGAGGGTCTCCTCGAGCTGATCGGCGGCGGGGCTCTCGGGAAGGATCTCGGTGGGGCGTTCGCCGTGCCAGCGCCGCCGCCACCAGCTCGTGGAGGTGTTGACGAGCACGCGCCGCGCATACGGCTCGACGGCCTCGATATGGCCGAGCCGTTTCCAGGCGAGGTAGGTCTTGGTCAGCGCGATCTGTAACAGGTCTTCGGCGGTCGCCCAGTCTCCGGCAAGCAGATACGCCGTGCGCAGCAATGCACCCGACCGCTGCGTGACGAACTCACGAAATGCGTCCTCGCGGAAGCCTGCCTCGTCCGGCACCGTCACTTCCCTCCCCGTTCCGCCCACGTGGCAAGACGCGACGGAGGGGGCCACGGGTTGCACTCCCGCGGAAGGTTTTTCTCAGGTGCCGTCCTCGTCGCCACCGGCGGCGCGGCCCAGCCGGGCCTCGACGGCCTCCGGTTCGTACATCTCCTCGACGATCCGCAGATAAAGCTCATTCGGATTGGGCAAATTGCGAATATTGCGCAATGCCTGGTCCTGACCCGCGGACTCCAGTTCGAAATGACCGTATCCGAACATGCGACCGGTCAATGACTGGACGTATTTCATGTCCGTGACCCGCAGCAACGGCATCATGGCCACATTGCGCGTGAAAATTCCGGAAACGACCATGACCCGCTTGTTGGTCAGGATGAACCGGTCATACCACCAATCCGCGACCCGCCATGCACACCACAGGATCACGAGCGCCCACACGACCAGGACCGCGGTGCGCAACTGGGTCTGGTTGTGCTTGGTCAGCCAGCCGGCGATATACCCCATCGCGATCGTGGCGCTGACGGCGATCGCGCCCTCCTTGGCCAGCTGGATCCAGTGCCGCTTCCACTCACCGCGGAACTTCTCGGTGGGGAACAGATACCGCGAGGCGTGCCGGCTGGCCTCCTCGTCGAGCGGCGCCATGCGACTGCCCCGCGGCACGGACGGGCCGCCGTCACCGCTCTGGAGCCGCGCGAACTCGTCCTGCGTGAACGACGGCGGCGCGTCGTAGGTGGCCCGACCTGCGTAGGCACCGTCGGTGAGCGGGTCGGCGTAGGAGTCCTCGGCGTAGCTGTCAGCCGGCTCGTAGTCGGGCGCCGGCGGCGGGGGCGCGTCGCTCGGCCGGGCGCGTGGGATCGGCTCCGTGTCGCGGTCCTGCCAGCGGCGGGAGCTCGATTCGCCCTCGGGCGGCTCGGGGCCGGTGCTCATAGCGGTCAGGCAACCAGGCTGGAGAAGAAGTCACCGAACCCGGAGGCGATGTCCATGATCCCGCCGCCGATGGACTTGAAGACCTCAGCCGCCGACTGGGGCCGATATGCCACGAAGAAGATGAGGAAGGCTATGCCTCCCCAGGTGAGGACCTTCTTTAGCATCGCCGTCAATCCCCTCCCCGCGACGTCGCGCAACCGCGTCGCGGCGAACTCAGCGTATCAGTTGCGCGGCATAGGGTTAAGCTATGCCGCGCCGACATCGACTCGGACCTTGATCCTAGTCGCGCCCGTCTACGCTTTCCCGTGAAGATAGGGCGACGGCGCGCCGAAAACGAGATGGGTTGGCACATCCTCGGTGAGATCGTGCAGGTCGATCTCCTCTTCCAGGAGAAATCCGGCCGCGGCCGGCCAGGTCACGAAGTAGAGCCACATGCCCATCGCTTCGCCGACGTAGGCGGTGCGGTCCTCGGGCGACTTGGTCATCCACAGCGGCGTCGGCCAGCCGGCCGCGCGGACCTTCGCGTGTGCGGTTGTGGTCGCCAGGTCCCCGTCGAAGAACGGCCCCGGATCGGTGCCCGGCATGCCGGCGAGCCGGTTGCCCAGTCCCACACCGGGCTCCTCGGCGACGATCACACAGTCGGCCGGGCCGTGCTCGACCGGGCCGGGCCCGCTGCAGGCCACGGCCGTCGCACGCACGCCGGACCGATCGTCACCCACCAGCCCGACCCCGGTGACCGTCCAGCCGCTCGGCAGCGGCCACGGACACCACAGCGGCGTCGGACGGGCCCCGGCGCGCTGCGCCGCGGCGAGGAGTTTCGCGCGGGCCGTCTCGACGATCTCGGGTCCGATGTGGTGAGCCACGTGCAACGGCAGGACGGCCCCGTCGTCGTCGCACCGCCACTCCGAGTGCATGAGGTCCGGCGGCCGCACCGGACCGCCACAACGGGGACAGCTGACTGCGACGCCCATATACCCACGGTAAGGGCAATCCGGTCCAGTTGGAGCACCTTCGGCTACTGGTTTCGTGCGCCGTGCTCCCGGATCCATGCGTGCATGGCGATGCCGCTGGCGACGCCGGCGTTGATGGACCTCGTCGAACCGAACTGCGCGATGGAGTACACGGCGTCGCAGGCCAGCCGGGCCGGCTCGGACAAACCTGGCCCTTCCTGCCCGAACAGCAGCACACAGCGCTCGGGCAGCGAGGCCTGCTCCAGGGACCGCGCGCCGGGCAGGTTGTCGATGCCGATAAGCGGCAGCCCCTGCGCCCGCGTCCAGTCCAGGAACTCCTCGACGGTCGCATGATGGCGGACATGCTGGTAGCGATCGGTGACCATGGCACCACGCCGGTTCCACCGCCGCCGCCCGACGATGTGCACCTCGGCGGCGAGGAACGCGTTGGCGTTGCGCACGACGGTTCCGATGTTCAGGTCGTGCTGCCAGTTCTCGATCGCGACGTGGAATCCGTGGCGCCGCGTGTCGAGGTCGGCCACGATGGCGTCGAGGCGCCAGTAGCGGTACCGGTCGACGACGTTGCGCCGGTCGCCTTCGGCGAGCAGCTGCGGGTCGTAGTGCGGCTCGGACGGCCAGGGGCCTTCCCAGGGCCCCATGCCCACGGCGAGCTCGATGTCCGCGTCCATTTCCGGTGACGGTACCTTGCGGCCTTTGCTGGAGGCCGGCCGGATGAGAAGGGTTGACCAGCCCACCCGGCCGGCGTCGCGGGGCGGTGCCCGGCGCCGGGGGTTCAGCGGCGCAAGGCCCGTGCCAGCTCGTGGCCGATCTCGTTGACAAAACGACGCTCGGCGAGGAGCACGGTGACGCCGCCGAGCCGGATGACACCCGGATACCAGGCGATCCGGCCGACGCTGGCGGCGATGTCCATGAGCCACTCGCCGTAGGCGAGGGCGACGTCCGCACCCAGCCGATCGACCAGGAGGCGGATGGCGAAGGTGCAGTCAGCCAGGGCTTTCGCCTGGTCCGAAGCTCCTGGAGCAAGGTCGGTGTCGGTGAGTTGCTCGGCGAAGATGGCCGCGACGACCCCGCGCACGAGCACCGCGCGGGACCGCTGCCCCGCGGCGATTGCCTCGACCCCGGCCACCGCGTCGACGTCCGCCCGCCCGGCGCAGGCGGCGAGCAGGACACTTCTCGGAAGTCGTACGAGCAGGTCCCACTCCCACCGCCGCAGCGGCAGATCGATCCGCATGGCGGAACGCGCCGTGGCCCTCCCGACCCCGGCGGTCACCGGCTGCGGAACGGGTCCGTGCCGTGGGACGGCCGAGGTGACGGCGGGCCGTGGCGGCGTGAAACGGGCCGGAGCGGGCTCGGACGCTGCGGTGTGCGGCTCGCCTCCGGCCGGACTGAGATCCGGTGACGCGCTGCTCGGCCTGGCGGATCCGGTCGTGCGAGAACCGGGCGCGGCGGGATCGACCGAGCCGGCGGGGTCCGCAGCGGATCCGGCCCGAGCGGCCATGTCAGCGGCAGACCTCGCGGAATCCGCAGCCGATTCGGCCGAAGCGGCGGCTTTGGCGGAGCCGGCCGGGGAACCGACCGAGCCGGCGGAGCCGGCGGGGTCCGCAGCGGATCCGACCCGAGCGGCCATGTCGGCGGCGGACCCGGAGGGATCCGCAGCCGGTCCGGCCGGCGTGGCGGATCTGGAGCGGCGGGTGGCAGGGTTGGGGGCGGGGTTGACGGAGGGGCTGGTGGCAGGGTCGGCCGGGGCGGACGTCGCGGAGCGCGTCGTCGCGGGTCTCGGCGTCGCGGGACTCGGCGCGGGCTTGCTGGGCATGGCGACCTCCCACACCGAGCCTATGCCGAAAAATCCTCCGATAAACGGAAAATGATGGACTGACCCGACCGGTCAGGCCTGCACCATGCAGCCCCAGCCGTCATAAAGGCCGTCGTGACCTTCCACGATGCCGCGAACCTTCCAGGTCGCCTCGTGCAGAGCCGGCGGCTCGACCGGGTCACGGCGGATCGCCTGCAACACGAAGTCTCCCTCGTCGCCGCGCTCCACCGTGACCGCGAAGCCGTCGATGCGCAACTCCTCCGCGGCGGCCTCCGCACGTTCCAGATCCGGAAAGTACGCCAGGAACTCGACCGGCCGCGGCGAGCTGAGCCGGTCGCCGTGCGCCTCCAGCTCCTGCACCACCTGGTTGTCGTCCATGACGTTGCGCTGCCACGCGTCGGGGGTCAGCTCCTCCCGGACGCGGGTCCAGCCCGGGTCGGAAACGAGAGACGACTCCGGAGTCAGACCGGGCACCTCGGCGAGCGGCGGCGGGGTGGCTCCCTCGGGCAGATATCCGGTGATCCGGCCGGTGTTGCCCGACAGCACCCGCCCGACCAGCGCGCCGCGGACGGACTTCAGCACCTGACGTACCGCCTCGTCCAAAGCGTGGATGGAAGCCAGTTCCGAGACGTCGGGCATGCCGGTGGCGCCCTTGCCCTTGTACCGGAACTCGACGTCCAGCCGTTGCGGCAGCCGCGCCACCGGGGCAGCCTCCACCGCGCCGAGGTCGATGTTGTACATCGCGAGATGGCCGCCGACCTCGCCCGGGTACACCGCCCAGCGCTCGGCCCACGCCTGTTCCCGCCCCAGCAGCTTGCGGAGCAACCCCACAGTCGTCCTCCTTGACGAACTACGGTTTCGGCTCCGGGAAGCTCGGCAGCTCCGGACCCGCGTGCGACTTCTTCGGCACCATCACCCGGCGCCGGAAGACGCAGACGAGTGTGCCGTCCTGCTTGTAGCCCTTGGTCTCCACGGTCACCACACCGCGGTCGTCCTTCGACTCCGACTCGCGCTTGTCCAGCACCACAGTCTCGCCGTAGATGGTGTCCCCATGGAAGGTCGGTGCGGTGTGTCGCAGCGACTCGACCTCGAGGTTGGCGATCGCCTTGCCGGACACGTCGGGCACCGACATGCCGAGCAGGATCGAATAGACGTAGTTGCCGACGACCACGTTGCGCTTGAAGTGTGTCGACGTCTCGGCGTAGTGGGCGTCGAGGTGCAGCGGGTGGTGGTTCATCGTCAGCAGGCAGAAGAGATGGTCGTCCGACTCGGTGACCGTCTTGCCCGGCCAGTGCCGGTAGACCGCGCCGATGTCGAACTCCTCGAAGTACCGGCCGAACTGCATCTCGCATCCTCCAAGACAGCTTTGTCGTTGGTCCGCAGCATGCAGGCCCGAACGGGAGGCGGGATAGGGAAAGCCGGCAAGTGTGAGAAAACGCAGCAAGCGGCGGGGCCCTCCCTGGCGCCCGCCGCCCACGCTCTGTGATTGAGTATCTTGGTCCGCTCTTCCGCCCTTGGCAACGCTCCGTATAGAGACGCAAGTCACAGTTACCGAAACGAGATCTCCATTGAGCGCTGTCGTTACGGATTGTGGTCCCCATCTCACTACAGAGCGTGAGTGGCCTCGCGGGCTGGGGACTTCCTCATTTGATACCGGACGGTAAAGTCTGGCGCCGATGGAACGGTTGACGACACGGGGACGCGTGGCACGGCTGGTTGCCGCGCTGGTCTTCGGCGCCCTGACGCTGCTCGGCTCGACCGTGGGCAACGACTGGTGGTTCCCGTTCGCACCGATGCGCCAGTTCTCCAACGCCGACCCGCCCGACGAGCCGATCCTGGTGTTGCGCACCGACGGCGTCGACGCCACGGGGCGGCGCATGGAGCTCAACGAGCGCAACGCCGGCGTGCGGCGGGCCGAGATCGAGTCGCAGATCGAGCGGTTCAAGGCCGACCCGTCGCTGCTGCGCTCGATCCAGGACGCCTATGCGGCGCGCAACCCCGGCAAACCTCCGCTGGTCGAGGTCGACATCGTCGAGGAGCAGCACCACCTGCGCAACGCTCAACCGACGGGGGAGATCACGGAAGTGGTACTGGCGAGGTGGCGGCCGTGATCACAAAGTGGCTCTTCGCGCCGGTGCCGAAGGGACGCATCGCGGCGTTCCGCACGCTGATCTACGGGTTCGTCGCCCTGGACGTGGCCTTCTTCAGCGGCTGGATCCGCTCGCACGGCGACCTTCCCGGCAACCTGTACCAACCGCTCGAGGTCGGCAAGCTCCTGCACCTGCCCACGCCGACCCATCTCATCGTCAACACCGTCTTCTGGGCGCTGATCCCACTGTCGCTGCTGGCGGCGACGGGCCGTGCGCACCGCCTGCTCGGCTGGACGGTCTTCGTCCTGTACTTCGAGTGGATGGTCATCGCGATGAGCTACGGCAAGATCGACCACGACCGGTTCGGTCTGCTCATCGCGCTGGCCGCACTGCCGACGGCGGGCCGGGCGCGCCACGGCGACACGGAGACCACCGAGGCCGGCGGATTCGCGCTGCGGATGACCCAGATCGGGGTGATCTGCACGTACTTCCTGGCCGCGGTCGCGAAGCTGCGCGACGGCGGGCTGGCCTGGTTTACCGGGGCCACGCTGACCAGGTCGTTCATCCGGCGCGGGACGGCGCTGGCCCACTGGCTGCTCGGCATTCCCGGGTTCACGGTGGTCAGCCAGTTCGGGATCATGGGCTTCGAGCTGCTGAGTCCGTTGGTGTTCGTGCTGAAGCCCAAGATGCGGTATGCGATGGTCGCGGGCTTCTACCTGTTCCACCTGATGACGTTCAGCCTGATCACCATCTCGTTCATCCCGCACCAGGTGGCGATGGCGAGCTTCCTGCCGCTGGAGAAGGTCACCCCGGTCGTGTGGGTCCGCCGGCTGTTCCGCCGCCCCGCAGCCGCCCCGGCGTCCGAGCCCGCGCAGGAAGCGGTCTAGCGACAGGTCGGTCTGCCTGACGCTGGCCGAGACCGGCCCGGAACTGCCGGCCGACGCGCGAGGCCGCCGCTCGGGCCGGGCTCAGGCCGCTCAGGCCGCTCGGGCCGGGTGATTCGGAGGCAGCGCGCAGGCCGCGGTGCCGCCGGGCATGCGGTGGCGGTTGCGGGCCACCCAGCGGTAGGCCGGCCAGGCGACCGCGCTGACCGGGCGGAGTCCGAGCAGCCCGCCGGCAAGGCGCCACGGCGCCGAGGCGCGGCGCAGCAGGTCGGCGATGGCGACCGGGCCGGCGGTCACCGGTCGACCGGCGGCCACGTAATACACGGCGGAGCTCACCTGCTCCTCGGTCACCCCGAGCGCGTCGAGGTCGGCGAACTGCCACGCCACGACATCCGCGTCCGGCCTGATGCGCTTCTCGATGAAGCGGGCGCATGATGAACAGAAGGCGCAGTCACCGTCAAAAAGAAAGGTCGGCCGGTCCATATGCCAATCATGGATCATCCGGCCCGCGCCGCCACGGTGAGCCCGGCCACCGGTTGGGAATGCCGGTAAGGGGTACGTGGTTACAACGGTGCGTACCCGACGCGATGCCCCAGAAGGATCGGAGCAGGAAGCATGGCAACCGTAGACCTGACCGCTGAGAACTTCGCCGAGAAGGTCGGTGGCGAGGGGATCGCCCTCGTCGACTTCTGGGCGGACTGGTGTGGCCCGTGCAAGCGGTTCGCCCCGGTGTACGAGCGGGTGTCCGAGAAGAACCCCGACATCACCTTCGGCAAGGTGGACACCGAAGCCGAGCAGCAGCTCGCCATGGAGTTCAACATCCGGTCGATCCCGACCCTGCTCATCGTGCGCGACGGCGTGGCGCTCTACTCGGAGCCCGGCGCGCTGCCCGAGCAGGCGCTCGAGTCCCTGATCCAGCAGGCGCGTGACCTGGACATGGACGAGGTCCGCGCGAAGGTCGCCGAGGCCGCCGCCACCGAGACCGCCGAAGCGTAACCGTTCGAGCGCCCTGAGTCAGGCTCGGCTCAGGGCGCTTGTGTTCTCTTCGTACGCATGTTCGAATGAATCCGTGCGATGGGACAACCTGAAGGCGACTGGCGGTCCCGGCACCGGTGACACCGGGCAGGCGCGAGTGCTTCCGCTCGCACTGCCCGGGGCCGTCGCCCGCACCTTCGACACGCCGGAGTTCCGCGGCGTCACGTTCTATGAGGTGCAGGCAAAGTCCCTGGTCAACCGCGTGCCGGGGACCTCCCGGGTGCCGTTCGAATGGACGATCAACCCCTACCGGGGCTGCTCACACGCGTGTGTCTACTGCCTGACCGGCGACACCTCGATCCTCATGGCCGACGGCACGACCAGGCCGTTGGCCGAGCTGGCGGTCGGCGACGAGGTCGTCGGCACGGTGCGCGACGGCCGCCTCCGCCGATATGTGACGACACGGGTCCTCGCCCACTGGTCGACCGTCAAGCCGGCGCACCGGGTGACCCTCGCCGACGGCACCACGCTCGTGGCGTCGGGCGATCACCGGTTCCTCTCCGACCGCGGCTGGAAGCACGTCACCGGAGCTCGGCACGGGCGCAGCCGCCGCCCGCACCTCACCACCGCCAACCGGCTCACCGGATTCGGCGCACTGCCCGAGCGGCCCGCGGAGAGTCCCGAATACCGCCGGGGCTATCTGTGCGGCTTCGTCAACGGCGACGGCCACGTCGGCCCGGTCGCCGACGAGGCGTCGCGGCGGGCGCAGCGATACGCCGCCGAGTGCGGCGGGCTGCACGCCATGGCCGCCGACGACCGGGAGTATGCGGGCGCGAGCGTCCGCGATGCCAGCGCCGTCCTTGACTGGCCCGAGGTGCCGACCCGTGCGTGGCGGCAGGGGTTCGTCGCCGGACTGTTCGACGCGGTGGGTGCGCTCGTCGACGGCATGCCGCGGTTCCACGCCGTCGACAAGGTGGTCGTCGACTGGTTGGTCGAGTGCCTGGCGGTCCTCGGCTTCGCGACCGACCGCTCAGGCCGGCCCGCCTCAGGCGTCGACGACGTCGGGCTGGACGGCGTGCGCGTCCTCGGCAGCACCCGCGAGCGGGTCCGGTTCGGGCTGCTGTTCGCCCCGGCCGCCGCGACCGGCACGGCCGTCGGCGACCTGGTTCGCGGCGACGAAACGCTGCGTGTCACGGCCATCGAGCCGCTCGGTGTCGAGGTGCCGATGTTCGACATCACCACCGGCACCGGCGACTTCATCGCCAACGGGGTCGTGAGCCACAACTGCTTCGCCCGCAACACGCACACCTATCTCGACCTCGACGCGGGCCACGACTTCGACACACAGATCGTCGTCAAGGTCAATGCCGGCGAGGTCCTGCGGCGGGAGCTGTCGTCGAAACGGTGGTCCGGCGCTCACATCGCGATGGGGACCAACGTCGACTGCTATCAGCGCGCCGAGGGGCGATATCAGCTGATGCGCGACATCCTGGCGGTCCTGCGCGACCACGCCAACCCGTTCTCGATCCTGACCAAGGGCACGCTCATCGCCCGCGACCTCGACCTGCTCCAGCAGGCCCGCGAGGTGACGAGTGTGAGCATCTCGATGTCGGTCGGCTTCCTCGACGAGACGCTGTGGAGCTCGGTCGAGCCCGGCACGCCCAGCCCGCGCCGGCGGCTCGACGTGGTGCGCCGCCTCACCGACGCCGGGCTCTCCGTCGGCGTGCTCATGGCGCCCATCCTGCCCGGCCTGACCGACACACCCGAGGCGATCGATGCCACGGTCGCCGCGCTGGCCTCGGCGGGGGCGGCCGGCATCGTGCCGCTCGCCCTGCACCTGCGGCCCGGCGCCCGGGAGTGGTATCAGGCCTGGCTAGCGCGGGAGCATCCGCGTCTGGGGCCCCGATACCAGGAGCTGTATGGCGACGGGAGCTACACCCCTCAGGCGTACCAGCGAGAGCTCGCCGCGCGGGTGCGGCTCGCGGCGCGCCGCCACGGCGTGCCGACCGGCGGCACCGGGACCACCCGCATGCCCTCGACCAGCGGCGGCACGGGCGTGGACGCCGGGGATGCGCACCCGGCCGACCAGTCAAAACACTCGGGCGGGCAAGCGACACGGACGACCGGGCGGGCATCACACACAGATGAGCGAGCGGCGCACGAGCAGTTGTCATTGCTGTGAAACCGAAGCTTTACGGTCAGCTAACGGTCAGCTTCGTTGGCTAGGGTTCGCCGCATGGGGGCGCGTACCGGCGACTATCTGGTGCTTCTGGGGCCGCCGGTCGCCGTTGGGGCGGCCGTCGGTGTGGTCGTGATGGCCGACTCCCCGGAGGCGTTCCTGCCACTGCTGATCGTGTTGCAGCCGTTGACGACGCTCGGGATCGTGCTCGGGCTGGTGCAGCTGACCCGCAGCAACCGGGGGCCGTCGACGTTTCGGCTGGTCGGGCACGACGGGCGGATGGCCTTTGCGGTGCGGCCGAACTTCCGGCGGCAGTGCCTGTTCAACGGGCTGCTCAGCGCGGCGCTCGTGCTGATGGCGGTCACCGGGCTGCGGGTGCCGGGGCGGGTCGTGCCGGCGATGGCCTGGGCGATCCTGGTGCTCAACGCGACCGCGCTGGTCCTGATGCTCCACCGGATGCTCCGGAGCGGGCCGCTGCTGCTCACCGCCGACGGGATCGCGATCGACGGCGGTCGCACGTTTGTGCCGTGGGCAGCGCTCGAGGCCGGGCCCGACAGTCCGCAATGGACGTTGGCCCGGCCGGAGCTGGTGCGGGGGCGGCGGATCAAGGCCTTCCAGCCGGGGCAGGTGGTGCCGCTCGAAGTGTCGCTGTGGTTCCTGTCGCTGTCGATCCACAGTTATCTCGCGCACCCCGAGCACCGGGCCGCGATCGGCACGCCGGAGGAGCTCGACCGCCTGCGCGGCGCGCTCACCCGCCAGTTCACCTGAGCTCATCACCTGGGCGGGAAGGGTGGAGCCGATCAACCGACGCAGTCCGAGTATGGAGCCTCCTAAGGTCTGAGCATGGCGTCGCCCGACCGGAATTCGCTGAACTGGCTCTGGGTGCCGGTGCCGCCGGTCCTCGTGCTGCCCACCGGGCTGGGTGTGCATCTGCTGACGCCGCGCGGCTTCGTCCCCTTCGCGCTGTTCGGGCTCGCCGGGGGCTTCGTCAACCAGTTCGTCAACGACCTGCGGCGGCGCCCCGAACCGCCGGCCCGACCCGGCTGGGAGTTCCAGCCGCCGTTCCGGCTCGCCGCCGCGCAGGCCGGCCGCGACCTCGCCGGCGCCTGTCTCGTCGTGCTCGCGATGGTGTTCGTCACCATGGAGCCGGTGGCGCTGGCCGTCACCTCCGCCGTCGCGCTGCTGCCGCTCGGCTTGGGAGGCCTGCGCGTCATGAGGCTGCTCCGCGGCACACCCGCCGTGCGGCTGACGCCGGTCGGCGTCGAGGTCGGCTCCCGGCAGTACCACTGGGAAGCCCTCCGCGGCCTCGAGCTCAACGGCGACCGGTTCAACCCCCGGCTCGACCTGCTGATCGAAGACCGTCGCCAGCCGGTCAGCCTGCGCCCGTCCGGCGTCGACGCGAACCTGTTGTTCCTCCTGGATCTGATGGGGTACTACCGGTCACACCCCGAGCGGCGCGGCGCCATCGGCGACCCGGAAGAGGCGCGGCACATCCACGGCGTGCTGCTCGAGGCGCGACTGGCGGCCGGCCTCAACGGCGGCCCGACGCCGATCGCCGTGGGAGTGAACTGACACACCCCAGGTCCGGCAAGGGCGGATCGGCGCCGGCCCGAGATACCGTTTCGCTCATGCGCAGCGCGGAACAGATCCTGCGGGAAGCCACCACCATCGCTGTCGTCGGGGCATCGCGGGACCGCACGAAGACAGCACATTCCGTGCCACTCTCGATCCAGCGCCACGGATGGCGCATCATCCCCGTCAACCCGTTCGCCGACGAGATCTTCGGCGTGAAGGCCTACCGGACGCTCGCCGACATCCCCGAGCCCGTCGACGTCGTCAACGTGTTCCGGCCGTCGAAGGACGCCACACAGGTGGTCAAGGAGGCGCTCGCGATCGGCGCGCCCGCGATCTGGCTGCAGCAGGACATCTTCTCGCCCGAGGGCCGGGCGCTGGCCGAGGCCGCCGGGGTCGACTTCCTCGAGAACACCTGCATCGCCGTCATCCGCGCGGTGCACGCGATCAGCGGACCCCGTAGTCCTTGAGCAGCCCGCGGCTGATGATGGTCTTCTGGATCTCGCTGGTGCCCTCGCCGATGAGCAGGAACGGCGCCTCGCGCATCAGCCGCTCGATCTCGTATTCCTTGGAGTAGCCGTAGCCGCCGTGGATCCGGAAGGCCTCCTGGACCACCTCGGCGCAGTACTCCGACGCCAGGAGCTTGGCCATGCCGGCCTCGACGTCGTTGCGTTGTCCGGCGTCCTTCAGCCGGGCGGCGTTGACCATCAGGCCGTGCGCGGCCTCGATCTTCGTCGCCATCTCGGCGAGCTTGAAGGCGATCGCCTGGTGCTTGACCAGCGGGGCGCCGAACGTCTGGCGCTGCTGCGCATACGCGATGGCCAACTCGAACGCCCGGATCGAGATGCCGCAGGCACGGGCGGCGACGTTGACGCGGCCGACCTCGATGCCGTCCATCATCTGGTAGAAGCCGCGGCCGGCCTTCTCGGCGCCGCCCAGGACCGCGGTCGCGGGCACCCGCACGCCGTCGAGGACCATCTCGGTCGTCTCGACGCCCTTGTAGCCCATCTTCTCGATCTTGCCGGGGATCGTCAGGCCGGGCGCGGTCTCGCCGAAGCCGGGCTCCTTCTCGATCAGGAACGTCGTCATGTCGCCGTACACCGACTCGGCGCCGAGGTCGGTCTTGACCAGCGTGGCGACGACCGACGAGTACGCACCGTTGGTCAGCCACATCTTCTGGCCGTTGATGACGTAGTCGTCCCCGTCGGGGACGGCCTTGGTGCGGATGGCGGCGACGTCGGAGCCACAGCCGGGCTCGGACATCGAGAACGCACCACGCACCTCGCCGGCGGCCATCCGCGGCAGCAGCGCCGCCTTCTGCTCGGGCGAGCCGTGGTGGCTGACGAGGTACGCCACGATGAAGTGCGTGTTGACGATGCCGGAGACGGACATCCAGCCCCGGGAAAGCTCCTCGACGACGAGGGCGTAGGTCAGCAGCGACTCGCCGAGCCCGCCGTGCTCCTCGGGGATGGTCAGGCCGAAGAGGCCCATCTCACGCATGCCGTCGACGATGTCGGCCGGATAGACGTCGTCGTGCTCGAGCCGCTGGGCGTGCGGGATGATCTCCTTGTCGACGAACTCCCGCACGGTCTCGAGGATCGACCGCTGAACGTCGGTCAGACCGGGTGTCTGGGCAAGGCGGGCCATGGTCGACCTCCGTTGGTCAGCGCAAGTTACCGGCGGGTATGCAGGCAGTATCGCGGTCGTCGGCGGGTCCGGCCAATGTGAGCGGACCACATCACCCTGTGAAATGGTTCTCAGGTGGAGGAGGTCCCGACCGACCGGCAGCGGATTCCCGGCGTCAACACGATGGCGATCGCAGCGCTGATCTTCGCCGTCCTGCTGCCGCCCTTCGGCATCGTCATGGGACACATCGCGTGGGCCCAGATCAAGCGGACCGGCGAGACCGGCCGCTGGCTGGCACTGACCGCCCTGATCGTCGGCTACGCCGAACTGCTCTGCCTCTGCGGCATCCCGATCGTGCTGCTCGGCGTCTGACCGCCACCGTTCCCGCGTTGATCTTGCAGTTGTGGTGCCGCGACACTCCTACGATATCCGGCTTGCCAGGCACTACCACTGCAAGATCAACGCGAAGGGGTCGGACGTGGGGTCAGCGGTACTGGGCCTCGCGGACGCTGTTTCCGCCGTCCACGACCAGCATCTGGCCGGTGATGTAGGACGCGCCCGGCGAGCAGAGGAAGGCGATGGTGGCGGCGACCTCCTCCGGCGTGCCGGGGCGGCCCATCGGCGTGCCGAAGCCCTGCTTGAGCTCGACGAGGGTCGAGGCGCCGGTGTGGATGATGCCGGGAGCGACCGCGTTGACCGTGATGCCGTCGGCGACGAGCTCCATCGCGAGAGCCCGCGTCAGGCCGACCACGCCGGCCTTGGCCGCCGCGTATCCCGCCTCGGCGGGCAGGGCGTTGACCGGGCCGGCGGTCGCGGCGAGGTTGACGATGCGACCCCAGCCGTGCTCGGCCATGCCGCCGACAAAGGCTCGGCTGACCAGGAACGCGGTCGTGAGATTGCGGTCGATCTCGGCGCGCCACTCCTCGTAGGTGAGCTGCGCGACGGGGCGCAGCACCTCGGGGCTCGCCTTGCTGGCCAGGCCGGCGTTGTTGACCAGGATCTCGACCCCGCCGAGCTGATCGCTGATCGCGTCGGCCAGGGCGCCGACCTCGGCCTCGACGGTGAGATCGGCGACGAACCCGATGACGCCCAGCTCGCTGGCGCGGTCGTGGATCCGGCGGGTGGTGGAGACGATCGCGACCGCGGCACCCATCGATTTCAGGCGGCGGGCCGTGGCGTAGCCGATGCCGTCGGGGCTGCCGGCCCCGGTGACCAGGGCGACCCGGCCGTCGAGCCGCTCGGCCGTCGTGGACTCCTCACCCGCGGGGTCGTCGGCGAGCTCTGGACCGCTGGACGGAACGGCTCGCAGGGTGCGCCGGGCCGAGGACGGCCGGCTCGCGTCGCGCCGGCCGCCCTTGCCGGCGGGTCCGCTGGAACGTAGATCGGGTGCCATAGGGCAAATCCTGCCTGCCGGATCCACCACCGGGCAATGCGACGCGCGTTTTCTCAGGCCGGCGGGGTGAAGGACGTGGTACGCCGCATGCCCGCCGCCCGTCCCTTCGCGGAGACGACCAGGGCCATCTTCCGCGAGGCCTCGTCGATCATCTCGTCGCCGAGCATGACCGCGCCGAGCTTCCCGCCCGCCTCGGAGGTGTAGTAGTCGTACGCGTCGAGGATGAGCTCGGCGTGGTCGTAGTCCTCCTGCGCCGGGCTGTAGACGTCGTTCGCCGCGTCGATCTGGCCGGGGTGCAGCACCCACTTGCCGTCGAAGCCCAGTGCGGCACTGCGCTTGGCGACCTCGCGGAACGCGTCGACGTCGCGGATCTGCAGGAACGGGCCGTCGATCGCCTGAAGGTCGTGCATCCGGGCCGCCATCAGGATGCGCATGAGGATGTAGTGGTACGGGTCGCCCGGGTAGTCGGGGATCAGCGCGCCCACGACCAGCGACTTCATGTTGATCGACGCCATGAAGTCGGCCGGGCCGAAGATGACCGTCTCCACCCGCTCCGAGGCGGCGGCGATCGCGTCGACGTTGACCAGCCCGGCCGCGTTCTCGATCTGCGCCTCGATGCCGATCTTGCCGACGGGCAGGCCGATCGTCTTCTCGATCTGGGTGAGCGTGAGGTCGAGCCACTCGATCTGACCGGCCGACTGGACCTTCGGCAGCATGATGCAGTCGAGGTTCTCACCGGCACCCTCGACGACCTCGATCACGTCGCGGTACGTCCACTGGGTGGTCAGGTCGTTGACCCGCACGACGCGGGTCTTGCCGGTCCAGTCCCCGTCGTTGAGCGCGGCCACGATGTTCTTGCGCGCCTCCGGCTTCGCCAGCGGCGCGACCGCGTCCTCCAGGTCGAGGAACACCTGGTCGGCGGGGAGCCCTTGCGCCTTGTCGAGCATTTTCACGCTCGATCCTGGAACGGCGAGGCACGAGCGACGCGGGCGTCCGAGGGCGGCCATGGCGGGGCTCCTTTGCTCCGAGCGATCGGTGTCTGGCTGGCCTTAGCGTTGGTTCAGGGCAAGCTACGCCACGGTAACCTCGTCGCGTGAGCGCGCAGAACGCCCCTGTGGGAGATCTCACCGGCCGTACGGTTGTCGTCACCGGCGCCAGCTCCGGAATTGGCCTGGCCGCCGCCGTTGACATGGCCCGCCGGGGTGCCCACGTCGTGCTTGTGGGCCGCAATCCCGACCGGTTGACCGCCGCCGTCGCCGCGGTGCGCGACGCGTCGGGCGGGCGCACTCCCCCGGCGTACCGCAGCGATTTCGCCCGTCTCGACGACGTCCACGTCCTCGTCGATCATCTCCGCCAGCGGTACCAGCGGATCGACGTTCTGGCGAACAACGCGGGTGGTGTCGTGTCCGGCCGGGTGGTCACCCAGGACGGGTTCGAGGCGACGCTGCAGACCAACCACCTGGCCGGCTTCCTGCTCAGCAACCTGCTCCGGGAGCAACTGCGCAACGGGCGGATCATCAACACGGCGTCCGGCGCCCATGCGATGGGCGCGCTCGACCCGGCGGACCTGCGCGGAGCAGGCAAGGCCGGAGTGTGGCGGCGCTACGGCTCGGCGAAGCAGGCGAACATCCTCTTCGCGGCCGAGGCGGCACGCCGGTGGCCGGACATCATGTCGGCGTCGTATCACCCGGGCTGGGTCCGCACCCGGTTCGGCGCCGGCATCGGGGTCAGCCTGGCCAGCCGGATCACGCCGTTCGCCAAGTCACCCCAGCAGGGCGCGGACACGCTCGTCTGGCTGGCGGCGACGCCGGCGGTGCAGCTCACGTCGGGCGGCTACTACGTGAAGCGGAAACTGTCGGCGCCCAACGCGCGGACGAGCGACCCTCAACTGGCGGCCCAGCTGTGGGAGGCGAGCCTCGACGCCGTCGGCCTCGGCTGGCGGTGATCGACGCTCAGCGCTTGGTGGCGCCGCGGACCTTGTGGAGGCGGAACGGGCGCTTCGGCACCCGGGTCGCGCTGGACGGCCGCGGCGGGGCCGCCTGCGAGTCGTCGGGGAGGTCGTGCGTGCCGCCGGCCGGGATCAGGCGGCTGACCACACACCGCTCCGCCCAGGTGGTGGCGAGGTCGGTGGTGCCGTTGAGCCGCTTGGCGGCGAGCTGCGGCACGAGCTCGGCCCACTCCTCCGAGGTGGGATCGATCCTGGTCACGGTGGCCGGCCAGGTGACGATCCGGCCGCCGTGGTCGCCGCGCAGGGTGACGTCCGCCGTCGGCGTCTCGGCCAGACCGGGTGCGGACTGCTCGCCCGGGCCGCTGACCACGAGCAGCGAGCCGCCGAGCCAGGCGCACCAGACGAGGTAGGCGGGCCCGGCGCCCGGCACGGTGAGCCAGGCGACCGCGGCCTTCTTGACGGCTTCTTCGACCAGGGCGTCCATAACTCCATCCAATCAGGAGTCAGGCCCCAACGGCGTGCGCGGGGACCGGTCGTAAAACTCGGTCGCGGCGTAGCGCCACGCCGTCGCCTCCGGGGGCCAGCCGTCGGACGGCCACCCGCCCTTCCTGAGCAGCGCCGACAGGAACCGCTCGGGCTCGGGCAGCTTCAACCACACCGACGGCAGGAACGTGGCCCGCCTCCGCCCGTCGGTGAGGATCAGGCCGTGCTCGCCCGGTACCAGCACGGTCAGCAGCTCCTCGCGGCTGCGCGTGGGCACCCGCACGGGACGCTCGAGCACCGACACCTTCACGTCGAGCAGCGGCCAGTCGTCGCCGGCCACCGGGGGCAGCCGCGGGTCGGTCATGGCGCGCAGCGCGTTGCGCACAACGTCACGGTGCAGCGGCCGGACCGGCTCCAGGGTGCCCACACAGCCGCGCAGGGTGCCGGCTCGCTCCAGCGTCACGAACGACGCGCCGTCGGCATGCAGGGCGCCGTCCTGGGGCAGCCGGGCGACGAGACGGTCGCCGGCGAGCCGTGCGCGGACGGCGCCCGCGGCGAGGCGGGCGAGCAGTTGGCCATCCGTCAGCGACAATGCCGCCGTCACGCCACCAGCATAGGCGCCCCGACGAGCTCCAAGACCTCGTTGAGATTTTCGATGCACGGACCCGACCAGCCGGGTTCGTCGTTGTAGGTCAGGTGGTCGCCGAGGTCGCCGGCGGCGAGCCGGACCGCGGTCAGCCCGCAGGCGCCGGCGCCGGTGAGCTCGAGACTGCCGCCGTCACCGACGTACAGGCAGTCGGCGGGCTCGACGCCGAGCAGCGCGCACGCGGTGCGGTACATCGCCGGGTGCGGCTTGGTGTGCCCGATCTCCGACGAGTAGACCGCCGCGTCGAACAGGCCCGCCAACGGGGACCGGGGCAGGAAATGGGGCAGCTCGAACCAGCAGTCGCTGACGATCGCAATGCCCAGGCCTGCGGATCGCAGCGCGCGCAACACCGGAATCGTGGCCGGACGTAAGGGCGCGTCGGCCTGGAGGGCGGCCAGGCGTAAGTCGACCGCGTGGCACAGCTGTGTCTCGGTCGGCTCCACGCCGAGCTCGTTGCAGAGCTGCCACAGGCCCGTCATCGAGTCGCTGCCGTAGCCGCCGGCGGCTCGTTCCTCGAAAGTCCGGTCGAGCAGCGCGATCCACTCGTCCGGGTCGACGCCGAGCACCTCCGCGGTGCGCCGGTGGTCCTCACCTCGACGAACAGCCGCCGTACATGTGTTGAAGTAGTCAAAACAGACAGCCCGGAACACCTAAACGGCCCCCATCATATCAACCGAACGGATGACATCCGGTTTACCTGTCAACAGGGGTCGATAAGTGTCGGATCAACGACAGTTTTCATCAAGTGACAAGATCTCACGCATGCGCCAGGTCGGCCTTCCCACCATCGTCGCTCTTGTGGTATCGATCGTGGCGATCTCGTCGTCGGCGCCGCTGATCGCGTTCGCCGCCGCGCCGTCGCTCGCGATCGCCTTCTGGCGCAACGCGATCGCGGTCGCCGGCCTGGCCCCGGTGGCGCTGACCCGCCGCCGGCTCGAGGTGCGCGACCTGCTGCGTCCCGGCGCGGGCCGCCGCACGCTCGGGATCAGCGCCCTGTCGGGGCTCTGCCTGGCCGTGCACTTCGGCACCTGGGTGCCGAGCGCGAAGCTGACCAGCGTCGCCATGTCCGTCGCGCTGGTCTCCACGACGCCGGTATGGACCGCGCTGATCTCGGCGGTTCGCGGCATCCACGTTCCCCGCAGCACCTGGGCCGGCATCGGGCTCGCGGTGGCCGGCGTCGCGCTCGCCACCGGCGTCGATCCCGACCTGTCCGGCCGGGCACTCCTCGGCGACGGCCTGGCGCTGACGGGCGGCATCGCCGCGGCCGGCTACACGATCTTCGGCGAGCGCGCCCGCGCCAGCATCGCCACGACGACGTACACCTCGATCTGCTACTCGATCTGCGCCGTCCTGCTCCTCGCCACCTGCCTCGTCACCCGCGCGGACCTGGTCGGCTACGACCCGCGGACCTGGCTGGCGATCGCCGGCATGACCCTCGGGCCGCAGTTGCTGGGGCACACGCTGGTCAACTACGCCCTCCGGCGGGTCTCGGCGACCGCCGTCGCGGTGCTGTTCCTGCTGGAGGTCCCCGGCGCGCTGATCATCGCGTGGCTCCTCCTCGACCAGTTGCCTGCCGCGCGCACGCTGCCGGGCATCGGGATCCTGCTGGCCGGCGTGGCGGTCGTGGTGCTCGGCACGCGCTGGCGCAAGCCCGGCGAGCCGCCCGGGCCGTCCGCACCGGGTCAGCCGACGAACGGCGGCACCGTCATCTCGCCGGAGGCGATCGGCACGACGTGACCGGCGACGGTCGCGGAGACCGCCTCCCCGCCACGCGCGGTCACCGAGCACTGCAACGACGACGGACGGTGCATCTCCAGGCCCTGGCTGATGTGGTACTTGCTGAGCCCGTCACCCGGCAGCAGACCCGAGCTCACCAGCCAGACGCCCAGGCCCAGCGCCGCCGAACCGGTGGCCGGATCCTCGGGGACACCCACGTCGGGCACCAGCACCCGGGCGTGCGCGTGACGGTCCTGCGCGTCCCAGTGGAAGACGCTGACGTTGTCGACCGGCCGGTGCAGGCCGACCCGGCCGACCGCCTCGTCCGTCACCGAGAGGTAGGTGAACTCCAGCCCGCAGCCGGCCTTTCGCGGCGCCGGACCGACAAAGTCGTCCGCGGTGAGGCCGACGGCGGTGAGCAGCGGCGCCGGGTCGAGCGGCGCGCCGACGGTCGGCCGGCCGCCGGTGACGACCGCACTGTGATGCACGTCGTCGATGTGGATCGGGATCAGCCCGGCGCCGCACTCCTGGACCACGTCCTGATCCTTGATCACGCCGTTGCGGAACAGGGTCACCGCGCAGCCCACGGTCGGGTGGCCGGCGAACGGCAACTCGGTCTGCGGGGTGAAAATGCGCACCCGATACGTGGCCTCGGGCATGGTCGGCGGGAGCACGAAGATCGACTCCGAAAGGTTGAACTCCCGTGCGATCGCCTGCATCTGCTCGCCGGCGAGGTCCTGGGCGTCGAACACGATCGCGAGCGGATTGCCGGTGAACGGGCGGTCGGTGAAGACGTCGACCACTGAGTACCGCACCATGCTCATGGAACGAAGCCTAATCAGTAGGCTTAAGCCTTGTGAGCACTGCGCCGCGAGTCTATGTGGCGCGCCTCGCCGGCCTGAACGTGTTCGATCCGAACGGTGACCAGGTCGGGCGAGTGCGCGACGTAGTCGCGCGTGCCCGGACGGGCAACCAGCCGCCCCGGGTCGTCGGCCTGATCGCCGAGATGCCGATGCGGCGGCGGATCTTCCTGCCGATCGGGCGGATCACCGCGATCGAGCCCGACGCCGTGGTGCTCAACACCGGCACGCTCAACCTGCGGCGGTTCGAGAAGCGCCCCGGTGAGCTGCTGGTGCTCGAGGACTTCCTCGACCGGCACGTCACCATCAACGCCAGCGAGCGCACGGGCACCGTGGTCGACGTGGCGATGGAGGCCGACCGCACCGGTGAGTGGTCACTCACCAGGGTGGCGGTCCGCGAGTTCACCAGGCGGCTCACCCGCCGGGGTCACCTCAACCAGCTGGAGTGGAACGAGGTCGGCGGGCTGACCGGGACGCCCGAGGAGCAGGGCACCGCCGGACTGCTGGCGGTGCTCGACAACATGCGCCCCGCCGACCTCGCCAACGTCCTGCAGGACCTCTCCGAGACCCGCCGGGTCGAGGTCGCGGCCGCGCTGGACGACGAGCGCCTCGCCGACGTGCTCGAGGAACTGCCCGAGCACGACCAGCTGGAGATCATCACGGCGCTCGAGCCGCAGCGGGCGGCCGACGTGCTGGAGGAGATGGACCCGGACGACGCCGCCGACCTGCTCTCCGAAATGCCGAAGCCGGAGCAGGAGGTCCTGCTCGACCTCATGGAGCCCGACGAGGCATCGCCGGTGCGTGCGCTGCTGGACTACCTGCCCGGCACCGCCGGCTCGGTCATGACCTCCGAGCCGATCGTCATGGCGCCGGACGCGACGGTCGCCGAGGCGCTGGCCCGCATCCGGGAGCCGCAGCTCTCCCCCGCGGTCGCCGCCGGCGTTTTCGTCACGCGACCGCCGATGGCCACGCCCACCGGCCGTTATCTCGGCGTCGTGCACTTCCAGCGGCTGCTGCGCGAACCGCCGTCGGCCCTGCTCGGCGGCGTGGTAGACAACGACATCGACCCGCTCGCCCCGGGCACCACCCTGGCCGAGATCACCCGCCGGATGGCGACCTACAACCTGGTGGTGATGCCGGTGGTCGACGACAACGACAAGCTGGTCGGTGCGGTCACCGTCGACGACGTGCTCGACCACCTGCTGCCCGAGGACTGGCGCGACCGCGACCACGCCGAGCCGATCACGCTCCAGGGTGGTGGCCGTGGCTGACCGGCGGCGGCTCGACCAGCCTCGCGCCGCCCGGATCAAGCTGCCGAGGTTCGACCCCGAGTCGTTCGGCCGGTGGTCGGAGGGTTTCGCGCGGTCCATGGGGACGGCGAAGTTCATCGTCTACATGACGATCGTGATCGTCGCCTGGCTGGCCTGGAACACGCTGGCCCCGCCGAGCTGGCGCTTCGACCCGTACACCTTCACCTTCCTCACCCTGATCCTGTCGCTGCAGGCGTCGTACGCGGCGCCGCTCATCCTGCTGGCCCAGAACCGGCAGACCGACCGGGACCGGCTCGCATCCGACGAGGACCGGCGGCGGGCCGCGGCACAGAAGGCGGACACCGAATACCTGGCCCGCGAGATCGCCGCCCTCCGGATCGCGGTCGGCGAGACGGCCACCCGCGACTTCCTGCGCTCCGAGCTGGCACGGATGGGCGAGGAGCTGGACGAGGCCGCGGAGCGGCGGGCGAAGCTGGAGCGCAAGAAGTCGAAGAAGACAGCGACCGCGCTGGCCGCACCGGGTGGGCTGGAGGAGCCGCTCGACGAGGGTGACGACGCGGTGGACTCCGACGGGCCGCAGGAACCGCCGCGACGCCGGTCCAGATCGCACTGAAGCATCACGCCGCGCGCCTCAAGGGGCTAGGCGCGCGGCGTGCTAACGATCGTCCCACCGGCTGCGGTACGACGACAACCCCCACCGACGACAAAATCCCTATTTCGGGCGGTCTCGCCGATGCTGTGACGTGTTCCTCGGGAACGCTCACCGTGCCAGGTGAACGGCCGTCCCGACGTACCATGGCAGCCATGTCTGCCCCGGCCACCACCGTCGAGGACGCGATCACCGCTGCGCTCGCGACCGTCGACGACCCTGAGATCCGCCGCCCGATCACCGACCTCGGCATGGTGCGTGACATCGCGCTCCGCCCCGACGGCGTCGCCCTGATCGGCATCCTGCTCACGGTGGCCGGCTGCCCGCTGAAGGACAAGCTGCGCACCGACATCACCCGCGCGGTCGGCGCCGTCCAGGGCGTCACCGGGGTCGAGATCGACTTCGGCGTCATGACCCCCGAGCAGCGCAAGAATCTCCAGACGAGCCTGCGCGGCGACGTGCAGGAGCCGGTCATCCCGTTCAGCCAGCCCGGCTCGCGGACCCGCGTCTACGCGGTGGCCAGCGGCAAGGGTGGCGTCGGCAAGTCCAGCGTGACGGTCAACCTGGCCGCCGCCCTGGCCGCCCGCGGCCTGTCGGTCGGCGTGGTCGACGCCGACATCTACGGCCACTCGGTCCCCCGCATGCTCGGCGCCGACGGCCGCCCGACCCAGGTCGAGTCCATGATCATGCCGCCGTCCGCGCACGGTGTGAAGGTCATCTCGATCGGCATGTTCACGCCCGGCAACGCCGCCGTCGTGTGGCGCGGCCCGATGCTCCACCGGGCGCTGCAGCAGTTCCTCGCCGACGTCTACTGGGGCGACCTCGACGTGCTGCTCCTGGACCTCCCGCCGGGCACTGGCGACGTGGCGATCTCACTGGCGCAACTCCTGCCGTCGGCCGAGATCCTGGTGGTGACGACCCCGCAGGCCGCCGCCGCCGAGGTCGCCGAGCGCGCCGGGTCGATCGCCCTCCAGACCCACCAGCGCATCGTCGGCGTGGTCGAGAACATGTCCTGGCTGGAGCTCCCGACCGGCGAGCGGATGGAAATCTTCGGCGCCGGCGGCGGCCAGACGGTGGCAGACTCCCTGAGCCGCCTGGTCGGCGCCCAGGTGCCGCTGCTCGGCCAGATCCCCCTCGACACCCGCCTCCGCGAGGCCGGCGACACGGGCCTGCCGCTGGTCCTGGCGACCCCCGACGCCCCGGCAGCGGCCGCCCTCCACACGGTGGCCGACAAGCTGGCCGTCCGCCGGGAAAGCCTGGTGGGCAAGCCGCTGGGCCTGAAGCCCGCCGGCCGGTAGGCACCTCGGCCTCTCGCTGAGCGCGACGATCGGCGGCTATCGCAAGGCCATGCCCCGATATTTCCGGTCAAATCGGTCATGCATGTCGATCGCCAAGTTGACCTTGGTCGATTTTGGTCGCCTTGGGCGCCGAAATCGACCAAGGTCAACTTGATTCGGCCGTAACCCGGGCGTGCGATCCGCCGCCATGCGGTCGGACATGACACAGGAGTCGATTGGCGCAGAAAAGCGACAAATCGTGTCGAAATTCGGCGGCCGGAGGACCGGCAGGAGCTTCCACGTGGCCGTGACCGCGCCCGAGCCGCCTGCGAACCAGGCGAACCGGCCTCACACAGCCGCGTCGCGTGCGCCATGAGCCGGGATGGCCCCCAGCGAGTGGGGTTCCGCTCCGGAGCGCGCCGCAGGCAGGGTGGGCGCCAGCAAAAGGTGTCCCGCCCTGGGCGAGCCAGGGCCAGGGGTGGGCGTCAACCGCGGCCGGACAAAACGTGCAGAACGGGCGGAATCGGCGCTGCACCGTGACCCGGGAGGCACCGGGCCCTGCGGTTCTCAGGTGACGTCGTCCCAGGAAGCGCGAGGGGCGACCGACTGAGCGGGCGGCGGCGTGGACGCGGCAGGCGTCGTCGACGGCGAGGTGACGCTGTTCGCGGCCGCCTGGGCGTCGCGCTTCACGCCGTCGGCCACGCCCCGGACGTCGTCGTAGATGCCCTGGAGCGGCTTGCGCAGGGCGGCCTCGTCAGCCTCGCTGAGCAGGTGCTTGCGGAGGAAGGTCTTCGGGTGAAGATCTTCCAGTTGGATGTCGGTGCCGAGCTCACGGCTCAGGTCACCGGTGGCGTTGCGGGCCATCTGCCGCACGTTGCGGAGCATCCGCAGTCCGTCGCTGATCGCCTTCGGCAAGCGGTCGGGACCGAAGATGAACAGCCCGACCAGGATGATCAGGATGAACTCCCAGCCGCCGATGTTCTCCAAGCCCATGTTGCCGGCCCTCCCCTGCTCTCAGCCGCAAGACTAGTCACCCACGGCCCCGAACGGGGAGGGCCCGACGGTCACTTCGCGTCGGCGACCAGGGTCACAGACGCCTTCTCCCTGGTCGTACCGCGCAGATAGGAAATCTCGACCGTGTCACCCGGCGCGTATTTGCGGACGAGCGCGGTCAGGTCCCAGAACTCCTCGACCGGTTTGCCGTTGACGGCGAGGATCACGTCGCCGCTCTTCAGGCCGGCCGCCGCCGCGGGACCGCCGGCCTCGACCGAGGCGAGCCGGGCACCGCCGGCCGGGTTGCGGTACGACGGATCGGGCTGCACGCCCATGACCGTGCGGCGCGCCTTGCCGGTGTTGATGATGTCGGTGGCGATGCGCCTGGCATGGTTGATCGGGATCGCGAATGCCAGGCCGACGTTACCGGCCGAGGATTGGTCCTCGGACAGCGTGCCGATCACCGAGTTGATGCCGACGACACGACCGGCGGCGTCGAACAGCGGGCCACCCGAGTTGCCCTGGTTGACGGCCGCGTCGGTCTGGATGGCCGAGTAGTAGCGGGCGGTGCCGCCCTCGCTGGTGCGGATGGGACGGTCGAGGTAGCTCACCACGCCGTACGTCACCGTGCTGGTCAGACCCAGCGGCGCGCCCATGGCGACGACCGGGTCGCCGACCTGCAACCGATCGGAGTCGCCGAACTCGACGGGCACGATCTTGCCGTGGGGCAGCCCGGACGTGTCGATCTTGAGCACGGCGACGTCGGATTCGTCGTCGCCGCCGATGACGCTGGCCGGCACCACCGTCGCGTCACTGAACCGGACGGTCGCGTTGCCGGTGCCGCCCTCGACGACGTGGTTGTTGGTGATGACGTGCCCGTCGGACGACACCACGAAGCCGGAGCCGAGCGACATGCCGGAGCCGACCCGCATGCTGATCGTGACGACGCTGGGGAGAACCTTCTTGACCAGGGCGGCGACCGTCTCCGGCGGCCTGGCGTTGAGCGGCGGGTCGCTGCCGAGCCGGGTGCCGCCGAGGCCGCCTCCGCCTCCGACGGCGAAGACGTAGCCGAGCGTGCCGCCGAGCGCGCCCGCGAGCAGGGCGGTGACGATCGACACGATCAGCACGAGACCCAGCCCGACCCGGGGGCCGGGGTTCGGCGGCGGCGGCTTTTCCAGGGGCGGCACCTCGTCGACCGGCGTCTTCATCACGACGACCGGGGCGTCGGGGTCGCGCCACGGGTCGGCGAGCGCGTCGGACCACCAACTGTCCCTCGCCGGCTGCGGCGCCGTCCCGTGCTGCGTCTGCGGGCGGCCGGCAGTGGCCTGCACGGGCGTCGCCCAGCCACCCTGGCTGGACACGCCGTGGCCCGGCTGTCGCCAGGCCGAACCGTCTGTCACGATCGGCTCCTCCGTCCGTTTCGCATCCAGCATTGCACGCTCCGGCATCCCGCACGCGCGGGCGAGTCTCCTAGGCTTGCCCGGAATCGACTCACCTGGAGGTGTCCCATCACCGCGTCCGCGAGAAGCGCGCAGCAGTTCGCCGACTTCGTCGACGGGTATGTGCTGGAGGACCCGGTGCTCACGGCTGCCCGCGAGCAGGCCGCTGAACTGGGCATCCGGGCGGTCAGCCGAGGCTGCGGGGCGGCGCTTCGGGTGATCGCCGCCGTGAGCAACGCCAAGGCGGTGGTGGAGGTCGGCACCGGCACCGGGGTGAGCGGTGGGTGGTTGTTGCGCGGCATGCGCCGCGACGGCGTCCTGACCACGATCGATTACGAGGCCGAGCATCAGCGGATCGCACGGCGGGTGTTCTCCGCGGCGGGGAACCCTCCCTCCCGTACACGCATCATCACCGGACGCGCGCTCGACGTGCTGCCGAGGCTGGCCGACCACGCCTATGACCTGGTGTTCGTCGACCATGACCCGAGCGAGTACGGCCCGGTGGTGACCGCCGCGGAGCGACTGCTGCGGCCGGGCGGCACGCTGGCGCTGAGCGACGCACTGGCCGGCGGCCGGGTGAGTGATCCCACGATCCGGGACGCGGAGACAGTACTTCTCCGTGAGGCCGTGAAGGCGCTGCGGGACAGCGACGCATGGGTGCCCGCGCTGCTACCACTCGGTGACGGTCTGCTACTGGCGGCGCGGGCGACGTAAAAGTTGTCGTACCCGAGTTCGAGACTCTCCGCATGACCGAACTCACCAGCACCGCCCACACCGTCCTGACCGCTACCGCCCCGTTCGACCTGGCCTGCTCGCTACGCGCGATCAAGGGCTTCACGCCCAGCGCCGGCGACCAGTTCATAGCCGACGGCCGCGTCCGCAAGGCGTTCCGGCACCCGACCGACCCGGCCCGCGCCGTCGTGGCCGAGGTCGTCGGGCGCGACGACGGGGCGCCCGGGGTCGGGCTGACCGTGTTCAGCGACGAGCTGCTCGACCCGCTCGAGGTGGCCGCCGTCGCCGGGCGGGTCGCGCAGTGGCTCAGCCTCGGCGACGACCGGTCCGAGTTCCTCGCGGTCGCCCGCGCCGACCCGGCGATGGCCCGGGTCCTGGCCGCGGCCGAAGGGCTGCACCAGGTCCGGTTCGCGTCGCTGGCGGAGGGCGCGACATTTTTCACACTGACGCAGCGCTCGACGCAGTGGTTCGCGACCGCCCGCAAGCGCCGCCTGGTCGACGACCACGGCCCCCGGTGCGTCGTCGGCCAGAAGGTCCTCACCGCCTTCCCCGACCTGTCGCTGCTGACCGCCATGGCCCCTGACCATCTCCTGCCGTATGCCGGGAGCCGTGCCCGTGCCGAGCGCCTCACGACGGTGCTGGCCGGCGTCGCCGAGCTGGACGAGCAGTGGCTGCGCACCGGGCCGTATGAGGAGGTGCGCGCCGCCCTGCTGGCAGTTCGGGGCATCGGCACGTTCACCGCCCACGCGCTGCTCCTGCGGGTCCTGGGCCGCCCCGACGCGGTGCCGCTGGAGCTGGCCCAGTTCCGCAAGACGGCCCTGGATCTCTACGGCGAGCCGACTCCGACCCCGGCCGAGCTCCGGTCCAGGTATGGGCCGTGGATCGGCTGGTGGGCCTATACCAGCCGGACAGCCCTCAGCTGGCTGGACCAGGATGAGAAGGCCCTCCAACGCTCCCTGGTGCGAGCAGCCGCCTGACCCGGGCTCGGCTGCCGGGCCGCCCGCCGGTGAGCGGCGGCCCGGCGGCCTGGCCCGACCTGTTGATCAGAGCCGGTTGATCGGACTGAAAGGAGCGGCCGATGGACGGCCACAGCAGGCTAGAACAGGCCCTCCAGGGGCTTGTTGTAGCCGAGCACCTGCTCCGGGTCGGCGGAGAGGACGTTGCGCAGCAGGGAGGCGTAGACGGCACGGAAGTCGGTCGTGAACTTCAGGTCGCCGTTGTCGAGGTCGGACAGGCTCGGCTGCTCGCCGAAGAGGCCGCCCTTCACCGGGGAGCCCAGGACGTACATGTTGGAGGCGGTCCCGTGATCGGTGCCGTCCGAACCGTTGGCGGCCACCCGCCGGCCGAACTCGGAGTAGACGGCCACCACCACGCGGCGGCCGGCCTCGGACTTCGCCATGCGTTCGGCAAACGTCGTCAGGGCCGCGTCGAGGCGCTTGAGGAGGTTCTCCTGGGAGGTGCGTTCGTCGGCGTGGAGGTCGAAGCCGCCCAGGGACACCGAGTAGACCCTCGTGGCCACGCCGGCCTCGACACATCGGGCCACCAGGTCGAGCTGCTGCTGCAGATCGGCGCGGCCGCCGGTGCCCGTGCCGGTCGACGTCGAGCTCTCGTCGGCGTCGCCGGACTCGTCGACGCTGTGGATGAGGTCGTCCACGCCGACCAGGTCGGCGAACGCGCGGGCCGCGCGGGCCTGGAGCGGGGGTTCACCGGCCGACGCCTGGCCCAGGCTGGCCAGGGTGGCCCGGTCCACGCCGTTGGGCAGTGCCAGGCCGGTCACCGGGATCGCGGCGCCGGCCGTCGTCGCGCCGGCCAGGAGCGGAGGGAGGACGGGTTCGAAGGAGACGGCGTGTCTCGGGTCGCCGCCGAAGGTGTCGAGCCAGCGGCCCAGCCAGCCGGTGTTGCCCGGGCGGTCCGGCTGCGCGGTCTGCCAGATGTCCATCGACCGGAAGTGGCTGTGGTCGGGCTTCGGATAGCCGACGCCGCGGACGATGGCGAGCCGGCCGCCGTCGAACATGCGCTTGAGGCCGGCCAGCGCCGGGTTCAGGCCCAGTTCGTCGTTGAGCTTGAGCACCTCGTCCGCGTCGTATGCGAGCTCGTTGCGCGCGTCGCGGTAGCCCTGCGCGGCAAACGGGATCACGTTGGCGAGGCCGTCGTTGCCGCCGTAAAGGGTGACGAGCACCAGGGTCTTCGCGTCGCCCGGGCGGTCGTCCCAGCCGGCCGTGTCGAACAGGTCGCGCAGGGTCCAGGCGCCGCCGCCGATCAGGGCCGTGCCGCCGACCACGCCGCTGGCGAGCAGAAACCTGCGCCGCGTCACGATGTCCATGTCGAGCCCTCCAAGAAGAGCGTCACGAGGTCCACGCCGCGGCCCCCGGGAAGAGCGTCCGAAAGTCCGGGCCGGGGCTTCGGGGGGTCAGCAGATGGCGTATTCGGGACTGGCCAGGCCCAGCGCCAGCAGCCTGCGCGGGTCGCCGGCGACGGCCGACAGCGCCGCGGTGGTGCGGTCGGTGAACCCGTCCACCACCAGGAGCCGGGCCAGGGCGGTGGGGCGCTGCGCCTGCGGCACCGCGGTCAGGCGGTCGAGCACCGCCGAGGATGCGCGAGCGGCCAGCGACTGCGCCACCTTGAGCCGAGCCTGGGTCGCCGATGTGGTGAGCCACGCCGCCCCCGACGGCCAGCCGCCGACACTCGGCGGGCGCAGGGGCACCTGACCGAGCTGGTTCAACCCGGTCAGCAGCTGCCGGCGCTGGTTCTCCGCCAGGGCACCGGGGCGGATGCCCAGTTGACGCAGCGCGCCGACCATCCACTCGACCGGCTGCTTGACCAGCTCGGTGTGGCCGTCGGCGAGCAGCAGGGCGCGCAGCATGGCGACGGTTGTCGGCTGGGTCCGTGCCGCGTCGAGCGCGGCTTGCGGCACGGGGGCCTCGGCGCAGAACCGCAGCCACAGCCGGCCGACGATGAACTCCGGGCTCGCCGGCCGGCGCAGCAGGAGGGCCGCATAGCCGTCGGCGTCGAAGTTCGCCGTCTCGCCCAGAATGGTTTTCGGCTTGTCGTCGTGGCGCTTCGGGTTGAGGGTGGCGGTGCCGGACTTCGTGTCGACGACCCAGCCGGTGAGTGCCCGGGCTCCTTCGCGCACGTCCCGCTCCGTGTAGTGGCCGACGCCGAGGGTGAACAGCTCCATCAGCTCGCGGGCCAGGTTCTCGTTCGGGGCCTTGACCGTGTTCTTCTGCCCGTCGAGCCAGAGGATCAGGGCCGGGTCGCGCAGCATGGCGCGGACCTGCGTGCCGAAGTCGCCGAGCGCCGTCCGGAACAGCGTCTGCTGCTGGCCGAGCATGAGCGGACCGGACCTCACCTTGTCCGCGGACGTGGCCCAGTGCCCGTGCCAGAAGAACGTCAGCTTCTCGTGGAACTGGTGATCGGCCTGCACCATGCGGTCGAGCCACCACAGGGTGACGGTGCGGATCTGCTCGGCCCGATCGGTGCGGTCGTTCATGATCGGGCCGAGCTTGGGCAGCGGGGTGCGGGCCGCGCCGGTGTCCGTGCCGGACGGCGAGGTCAGCGCATCGACGATCGCCGGTGGGTCCGCCGAGGCGTAGGCGTCGACCTCCTCGGCGGTCGGCCCGAACGTCGCGCGGCGCAGCAGGTGTGCAACCTTCTCCCGATCGGCCATGCGCCCACGCTAGGCCCGAAGTGTTCGGGTGATGTAAAGCGCGGTTCAGGCTCCCTTGAAGGTCGCCTTCTCCTTGCGCACGAATGCGGCGGTCGCATTGTGGTGGTCGTCGGTGCGGCCGCATACCGCCTGCGCCTCCGCCTCGACCCGCAGCGCGTCGGCCAGCAACCCGGCAGCGCCGGCGACGAGCTCGCGCTTGATCTGGCCGTATGCGACGGTGGGGCCGGCGGCGAGCCGCTCGGCCAGCTCCAGCGCGGCCGGCAGCACCTGCTCGTCGTCGTCCACGAGCCGGGAGAGCATGCCCAGCCGGTGCGCCGTCGCCGAGTCGACCGGCTCGGCCAGCAGGAGCAACTCGGTCGCCTTGGCGTGGCCGACGAGGCGGGGCAGTGCCCACGAGACGCCGGTGTCGCCGGCCAGGCCGACGTTCGCGAATGCCATAAGGAACCCGGTCTTCGGGCCGCCGACGCGGAGGTCGGCCAGCAACGCGAGCGACGCGCCGGCGCCCGCCGCCATCCCGCGCACGGCGGCGACGACCGGCTTGGGCATGCCCGCGATCAGCTCGGCGACCGGGTTGTAGTGCTCGGTCACGGTCGACAGCGACGAGCCCTCACCGGACTCCAGCGAGGCGACGTGCTCACGCAGGTCCTGCCCGACGCAGAACGCGCGTCCGGCGCCGGTGAGGACCACAGCCCGCACCGATGCATCGTTGGAAAGCTCTTCCAACGATTCCCGCAGCGCCACCTTCAACGCGATGTCGAGCGCGTTGAGGGCGTCCGGGCGGTTGAGCGTCAGCGTGGCGACGCCGGTGTCGGAACGGTCGACGAGCAGCACGTCGGTCATGGCAGGTACCCCTTCTCACACACTCAGGCAATGGTCAACGTATCGGTCGGCGGCCGGGCGGAGGCGACTGGCATGCCGGTCGAAGAAGGCCGCGGCCGTGATACCCGCCCAGTTCTCCGGCAGCAGGTCGGCGGGCAGTTGCGGATCGCGGAACAGGAACGCCCGCCAGGCATGGACGAGCGTGAACCGCACCGCGTAGGCCTGCTCGTCGGACGTGCCCGGCCCGACGCTCGCGACCAGCGGGGTGAGCCGATCGACGAACTCGTAGTAGGCGGCGGCGATGGCGGTCAGGTCCCAGGCGCGCTCGACCAACCCGGCGGCGCCGGCCGTGCCGCCGACGTGGGCGGCGCGGAACCGGTCGAACCGGACACCGGCCTCGGTGAGCAGCGTGTCCACCCCTTCACCCGGACGTGGGGCGATCCAGGTCAAGCCATCGATCGAGCCGTAGCCAAGAAATCCGAGATTCGCGACAAGTCTCGCCCGCGCGCCACGGTGCTGCGGCGGTTCGAGCATGATGAGATCGAAGTGCCCGTCCCATCCGTGCTCGTTGCCGGTGCGGTAGATGCGGGCACCGGCCGCGTCCAGGCGCCGTGCCGCCTTCGGGGTGATGCCGTAGCCGGGACCGGTCGGTAAGCGTAGAGGGTGAAGCCAGCCTTGCCGGACCATCCGCGACACCGCAGTGCGCACGGCCGGGGCGGCGATGCCGAGGGGAGCGAGCAGGCGCACGAGAGCCGCGACGGCGGCCCGCCCACCGCGTGGGCGAAGGTGGTCGCCATAGAGGTCGAAGAGGGCGGACCGGGCCTGCATGGCCGCTTATTGTGACAGTTGACCGGCATTTCCCGCCAGGAATTGTCACAAGGTTCGCGTCCCGGTTTGGGTCTTGGGGCCATCATCAGGGAAAATCATCGGTTGGTGCGTTCGTCACGGAGCCAACGGGTCTTGGTCGGGCCCCGTGAGCAGGCGCGCGCGCATGCGGGGACGGCTGTGCCACCTGATGTCTGGGACATCAGGAAGCGAAGGGAGACAACATGGCGGCCATGAAGCCGCGGACGGGCGACGGTCCGCTGGAGGTCACCAAGGAGGGCCGCGGCATCGTCATGCGGGTCCCGCTTGAGGGTGGTGGGCGGCTTGTCGTCGAGATGACCAAGGATGAGGCCAACGAGCTCAGTGAGGCGTTGAAGACCGCCACCGGCTGAGTCTTCCACTTGAGGTGTGTCGGAGTGGCCCCGGTGGTCGCTCCCTTCAGTGTGCGCTCTGCAATGGGGGTTTCCTTGCTGGACATCAGGTTCGCCGCAGCCCGTAGCGCCTCCGCCGCGGTGGCTGTCGTCGTGCCGTCCGGCGAGCCCTCCACGGCGGTCTCGCTGCTCGGCTCGGTTCCGAAGCTCCGGTTCGGCCCGGCCGACCTGGACGAGTGCACGGCGTTCCTGGAGGACGTCGAGCACTCCGGGTCGGCCGGCTCCGTGCACAGGCTGCCCCGCCCCGGCCGGCAGCCGTCGCGGCTGCTGTTCGTGGGGATCGGCGACGGCGACGAGGCCGGCTGGCGCTCGGCGGGGGCGGCACTCGCCAAGTCGGCGCGTTCCGAGCCGGCCTTGATCGTGGTGGTACCAGCTGAGTTGCCGCCCGCCGCTGTGCGTGGTCTGGCGGAGGGGCTGTGGCTGGCGTCGTACCGCTACGAGCTGTCGACCTCGTCACCAGCCGAGCTTCGGCGTGTCACGGTGGTGCTGGACGCCTCCGAGGAGCACGCCGAGGCCCTGGAGCGGGCCAGGGCGGTCGCGGTGTCGACGATGCTGGCCCGGGACCTGACCAACACACCCGGTGACCGGAAGACCCCGGCGTGGTTGGCGAGGCGGGTCGAGAAGGCCGCCTCCGGGGTGCCGCAGCTGACGGTGTCGGTCCGCGACCCGGCAGCCCTCGCCGAGCAGGGCTTCAACGCGATCCTGGCGGTCGGGCGGGGCTCGACGCGCGGGCCGCGGCTGGTCGAGATGTCCTGGCGCCCGCGGGGGGCACGGCGGCACGTCGTGCTGATCGGCAAGGGCATCACGTTCGACACCGGCGGCGTCTGCATCAAGCCGCTGTCCGGGATGAAGCTCATGCGCAAGGACATGGGCGGGGCGGCCGCGGTGGTCGGTGCGACCCTGGCCGCGGCCGCGATGCGGCTCCCACTGCGGATCACCACCCTGGCGCCGCTGGCCGAGAACGCGATCGGCGCCGACGCGATGCGCCCCGGTGACGTGATCCAGCACTATGGCGGCATCACGAGCGAGGTGCTCAACACCGACGCCGAAGGGCGGCTGGTGCTGGGCGACGCGATGGCCTACGCGGTGCGGCGGCTCCGGCCGGACGTCATCGTCGACCTGGCCACACTGACCGGCGCGCAGGGTGTGGCCCTGGGCAAGCGCACCGCGGCGATGTACAGCCACAGCGACACCCTGGCCGACGAGTTCACCGACGCGGCGGCGGCCGCGGGTGAGGCGGTCTGGCGGATGCCGCTGCTCGACGACTACGCCAAAGAGTTGGACGGCGACATCGCCGACCTGGTCAACTCGACCGACATCGGCGCCGGCTCCCTGCTGGCGGCCCTGTACCTGCGCGAGTTCACCGGCACCTTGCGCAACAACTGGGTCCACTTCGACATGTCGTCACCCGCCTGGGCCGATTCGGCAGACGGCGAACTGACGAAGGGCGCGACCGGCTGGGGCGTGCGGATGCTGACCCGCTGGCTGGAGTCCGCGTCCGCGTAGGCCACCCGCAGCGGGGTCGACCGTGCGATCGGCGCCCCCTTCAGGCGGCGGCGTGGCCGCTTGACGGTGAGCCAGCCTTGCGAGTCGCCGGCCGGATGGCCGCACGGACCGGACCGGCCGGCGAGTCGCCGAGCTGACCGGCGAGGCCGCATGGGACCGGACCGGCCGCCGAGTCGCCGGCGTGGCCGCATGAGGGCCGAGCCGGTCGGCGAGACCGCAAGGGGCCGGACTGGGCCGGCGAGCGCCGGCATGGCCGCATGAGGGCCGAGCGGGGTCGCCGAAGCGTCGGGGTGGCCATTTGGGATGAGCTGACCAGCGAAGCGCTGGGTGGCCGGACAGGGTGCGCCGGCCAGTGAGGGCGCCGCGCCGGCGGGGTCGGCCAGGAGGGCCACCAGACTGGCCACCGCGCCTGTCCAACCGGCTAGCAAGGCCACCCGTGCCAGCCCGGCGCCCGTGAAGGCCACCGCGCCAGCAGAGTCGGCCCGCAAGACCACCAGGCCGACCTCTGCGCCAGCAGAGTTGGCCGGTGAGGCCAACCAGGCCCGACCACCGCACCAACCAGACCGGCCTGTGAGGCCACCACGCCAGCCCGACCGACCTATTCCGCCGAGCCAGCCCGACGCCCATGAAGGCCACCGTGCCGGTACGGGGCAGCCAATGAGGCCACCAGGCCAGTCACCGCACCAACCCGACCGGCCACCTGGAGCCGCCGGGCCACAAGGGCCACCGGGGCCAGCCCGTAAGCCGGGACCAGCCCGTGAGGCCGAGCCGAGCCGGACCGAGCCGGACCAGGCCGGACCAGGCCGGACCAGGCCGAGCCGAGCCAGGCCGAGCCGAGCCGGCGCGATGGTCATTGCAGACTGAACCGGCCCCAGGCTGTGCCCAGGGCCGGTTCGGCGCATAAGCGGGGCGCGCGCGGCCTTCCCGGTGATGCGGGTCGGGCCGCGCGGCCGGTGAGTTGGCTAGAGGATCGTCCAGGTGTCGCCGCTGGTGAGCAGCGCGCCGAGTTCTTCCTCCGGGGTGCCCTTCGCCTTGGACTTCGCGGTCTCGAGCTGCTCGCGGACCAGGTCGTCGTAGGCGGGGCGGTCGACCGAGCGGAACACGCCGATCGGGGTGTTGCGCAGGTCGAGGCCGGGCAGGCGGGACAGGGCGAACGCATACGCCGGCTCGGAAACCGTCTGGTCGTGCACCACGATCTCGTCCGGGCTCACCGATGCCGTCGGCACCACCGAGAGGCCGAAGCCGCCCGGCGGGTGGGTGACCGCCCACTCGCCGTCCTTGCCGAACGTGATCGGCTGGCCGTGCTCGAGCCGGATGATGTAGTCGTCGCGGGTGCCCGCGTCCTTCAGGACCTCGAAGGCGCCGTCGTTGAAGATGTTGCAGTTCTGGTAGATCTCGACGAAGGCCGAGCCGCGGTGCTCGGCGGCGGCACGCAGCACCGACTGCAGGTGCTTGCGGTCGGAGTCGATGGTCCGGGCCACGAAGCTGGCCTCGGCGCCCAGCGCCAGCGAGATCGGGTTGAAGGGCGAGTCGGCCGAGCCGGCCGGCGTCGACTTCGTGATCTTGCCGATCTCCGAGGTCGGCGAATACTGCCCCTTGGTCAGGCCGTAGATCCTGTTGTTGAACAGCAGGATCTTCAGGTTGACGTTGCGGCGCAGGGCGTGGATCAGGTGGTTGCCACCGATGGACAGCGCGTCGCCGTCGCCGGTGACGACCCAGACCGACAGGTCGGGGCGGGACACCGACAGGCCGCTCGCGATCGCCGGCGCGCGGCCGTGGATCGAGTGCATGCCGTAGGTGTTCATGTAGTACGGGAACCGCGAGGAGCAGCCGATCCCGGAGACGAAGACGATCCGTTCACGCGGGATGTTGAGTTCGGGCATGAAGGACTGGACGGCGGCCAGGATCGCGTAGTCCCCGCAGCCGGGGCACCAGCGGACCTCCTGGTCGGACTTGAAGTCCTTGGCCGTCAGCTTCAGCGCGACAGGGGTGTCAGGCATTCTTGACCACTTCCTCGAGCACGCCTTCCAGTTCGGCGGCGGTGAACGGCAGTCCGCGGACCTGGTTGTAGGCGATCGCGTCGACCAGGAACCTCGACCGGATCACTCCGGCGAGCTGGCCGAGGTTCATCTCCGGGATGACCACCTTGTCGTACGACTTGAGCACGTCACCGAGGTTCTTCGGCATCGGCGACAGGTGCCGCAGGTGCGCCTGCGCGATCGGCAGGCCGCGCTGGCGCAGTGCGCGGGCGGCGGCGCCGATGGGCCCGTAGGTCGAGCCCCAGCCGAGCACGAGGACGCGGGCGGTGCCGTCGGGGTCCTCGACCTCGACGTCGGGCACCTCGATGTTCTCGATCCTGGCGGCGCGGGTGCGGACCATGAAGTCGTGGTTGGCCGGGTCATACGAGATGTCGCCGGTCTTGTCGGCCTTCTCCAGGCCGCCGATGCGGTGCTCCAGCCCGGGCGTGCCCGGGACGGCCCACGGCCGGGCCAGGGTCTGCGGATCGCGCAGATACGGCAGGAAGGTCTTGCCGTCCTCCGCGTTGGGCTGTGTGGCGAACTCCACACGCAGGTCGGGCAGGTCGGCGACCTCCGGCAGCCGCCAGGGCTCGGAGCCGTTGGCGATGTAACCGTCGGACAGCAGGATCACCGGGGTGCGGTAGGTCAGCGCGATGCGCGCCGCCTCCAGCGCGGTGGTGAAGCAGTCGGCGGGTGAGCGCGGGGCGAGCACCGCGACCGGCGCCTCGCCGTGCCGGCCGAACAGCGCCATGTTGAGGTCGGCCTGCTCGGTCTTGGTCGGCAGGCCGGTCGACGGGCCGGCGCGCTGCACGTCGATGATCACCAGCGGCAGCTCCAGCGCCACGGCGAGGGAGATCGTCTCGCCCTTGAGGGCGACGCCCGGGCCGGACGTGGTAGTGACGCCGAGCGCGCCGCCGTAGGAGGCGCCGAGCGCCACGCCGATGGCGGCGATCTCGTCCTCGGCCTGCACGGTGGTCACGCCGAACTTCTTGTGCTTCGACAGCTCGTGAAGGATGTCGGAGGCCGGGGTGATCGGGTAGGCGCCGAGGAAGACGGGCAGCCCGGACCGTACACCCGCGGCGACGATGCCCAGCGCGAGCGCCGCGTTGCCGGTGATGTTGCGGTAGTTGCCCGGCACCATGCGGGCCGGCTTCACCTCGTAACGGACGGCGAAGTTCTCGGTGGTCTCACCGAAGTTCCAGCCGGCCTTGAACGCGGCCACGTTGGCGGCGACCAGCTCAGGACGCGCGGCGAACTTGCGCTCCAGGAAGGAGAGCGTCGACTCGTGCGGCCGGGAATACATCCACGAGAGCAGGCCGAGCGCGAACATGTTCTTCGCCCGCTCGGCGTCCTTCTTGGAGATCTGGAACGACTCGAGCGCCTTCACGGTCATCGAGGTCAGCCCGACCGGGGCGACCGACCAGCCGTCGAGCGAGCCATCCTCGAGCGGGTTGGCGGCGTAACCGACCTTGGCCAGGTTTCGCGTGGTGAACTCGTCGGTGTTGACGATGATCGACGCGCCCTTCGGCAGGTCGGCCAGGTTGGCCTTGAGCGCCGCCGGGTTCATCGCCACGAGCACGTTCGGGGCGTCACCGGGGGTGAGGATGTCGAAGTCGGCGAAGTGCACCTGGAAGCTCGAGACACCCGGCAGCGTGCCCGCGGGGGCCCGGATCTCGGCGGGGAAGTTCGGCAACGTCGAGATGTCATTGCCGAGCTGGGCGGTCTCCGAGGTGAACCGGTCACCGGTGAGCTGCATACCGTCACCGGAGTCGCCAGCGAACCTGATGACCACTCGATCCAGCTGGCGGACCTGCTTGGTCACGTGAGCTGACCTCCCTGTTGAACCGGCGGGGCGGGGGTGGAGCTTACCTACATCCAGAGGGTACGTCGGCCGGGGCCTGTCGCCTGCGACACAGGTCTCTGATGTGGGGCAGATCCCGCTGCTTCGCTCACCGCATCGTCGCCGGCAAGGTGCACGGGTCGCCCATCAGCATATTTCGGGCGGACGGGCGAGTGTCAAAGGGCGACCGGGCGAACCGGCCGCCCTTTCGGACACATCCCTAGTCTTCGGAACCGTCGCGGCCATCGTCACGGGACTCGTCACGGGACCGGAACCCCGAGCCGGCGATCGGGCCCGACGGCAGGCGTGGCAGGGTGAGCGCGCGCGGGACCGGCGACCGCGGCGCCAACAGCGGGGTGCGGTCCTCTCCTATACCGCCCGCGGGCACGAGCACCACGTCCTCGACCTCGTCGGCGGCCAGCTCGTCGCGGTCGTCGCGCATGCGCCGGCGCAGCGAGAACACGACCAGGAAGCCCAGCAGCGCGACCAGCCCGATGATGCCGCCGAGAACCGGCGCGCTGGACAGTCGGACGCCGGAGAGCAGGTCGCCGCCCGAGCCGCCGTCGCCGGCGTCCGCTTTCCCGCCGGCCGCGGCGGGAGCGACCAGCGGCGACGCGGGCACGTCGGTGGGCAGCGGCGACTCGCCGGCGACCGGCGGCGCGCTGATCCGGTAGTTGGCGCGCGTCTCGATCGTGTCCTGGCCGATCGGGGCCAGGTAGCCGTGGACGGCACCGGTCAGTGGCAGCTCCTCCCGGGCTTCGGCGCTGACCGACAGGCCGAACCCGGCCGTGATCTCCTTGCCGGCCGCGACCTCGCCGAACTCGCAGCGGTAGCGGTTGTTCTCGAGCTTGCGGCGGGTGCGGCAGACGGACGGGAACGAGGTGAGGTCGACGCCGGACGGGGTGACCAGCTCGACGGCGCCGGAGCCCTTGGCTGCGCCGGTGTTGCGGAGCTTGACCTGCAGCTGGGCGGTCTGGGCCTGCGGGGTGGCCACGGCGGGCAGTTGCGGCTGGGAGGCGGACAGCGCGATGCCCGGCGTCGGCGGCTGGCTCTTGAAGACGATCGCGAAGCTGCGGGTCTTGGCCGGGGCACCGGCGACGGCGGCGGTCACGGAGCCGCTGCCCGCCAGCTTCCAGGCACCCGGGTCGACGTTGACCTTGACGACGACCCTGCCGATCTTGCGCTCGCCGAGGCTGCAGCGGAAGCTCAGCGCACCGTTGTTCACCTGGCAGCCGTCGGTGCCGTACGCCCCGGTGGCCTGGGTCCCGCCGGGGAAGACGTAGTAGCCGGTGATGATGTCGTCGCCGACGTTGCTGCCGACGTTCTGCACCGCGATGACCATCTCGGCCGCGCCGTCGCCCTGCCAGTAGGCGTCGCCGACCTCGACGTCGCTGACGTACATCTTGAAGGCGTGGACGACCACCGGCGATGGCGGCGCCTGGGTGGCCGGTTGGGAGGTCGGGGCATCCGACGTGGGCGCCTGGGTGGTGGGCTCTTCGGTCACCGGTGGATCCGACGTCGGGACCTCCGCCGGTGGCGAGCTCGACTCGCCCGCTCCCGGTTCCGCGTGCGCCGGAGCGACGAAGACCAGGGAGCAGACGGTTGCCAGGACGACGAGGGAGCCGGCACGCAGCCGCCACCGGGTGCGGTGGCCCGCGGGTGCTTCCATAAGGGGGTGTCCTTCTGGTCTCGTCTCAGTGACGGCCGGGGCACTTCGTTGCACTCCGGCAAGAAAGCCCATTATCTAGAGAGTTCAGATTTTCGGCATGTCGGAGATCGTGATGACGCGTGTACGGTACGTATTGTGAGTGGATATCTGGGCGGTTATGCGACGCTCGGCCTCCTGCTTCTGGTGGGAGCCGCGGTGTTCGTCGTCGCGTTCGCAGCCAACCGGGTGCTGGGTCCACGCCGAACAGCCGACAGCATCGCCACCCAGAGCGGCAAGTACGACACGTATGAGTGCGGGCTCGACCCGGTCGGCGGAGACTGGGCACAGGCACAGATCCGCTACTACGTGTATGCCTATTTGTACGCACTGTTTGCGGTTGAGAGTGTTTTCCTTTTCCCCTGGGCAATGGTGTTCGACCGGCCGGAATACGGCGCGGCGGTCGTCATCGAGATGGCGATCTTCGTCGCCGTGCTCGCGCTCGGCATTCTCTACGCGTGGCGCAAGAACATCCTGAGGTGGACGTAGGCCGCCATTCGCGGCAATGGCACCGACGTCGACCCCGGACGATGCCGGCCGCGGCGCTCAGGCCAGGCCGCGGCGGGACACCGCGGGCTGGCGATCGCCCCGGATCGCGGCCACCGTGTCGAGGGCCCGGCGGGTCTCCTTCACCTGGTGCGCGCGGAACACCCGGGCACCCAGCCACGCCGACACCGCGGTCGCCGCGAGCGTGCCTTCCAGCCGCTCACCGACCGGCAGGTCGAGGGCCTCGCCGATGAAGTCCTTGTTCGACAGCGCGACCAGCACGGGCCAGCCGGTCGCGGTCAACTCCCCCAGGCGGTTGGTGATGGCCAGCGAGTGGCGGGTGTTCTTGCCGAAGTCGTGCGCCGGGTCGATGAGGATGCCGTCACGACGCACGCCCAGGGCGACGGCACGTTCCGCCAGGGACGTCACGGTCCGTACGACATCTTCGACCGGATCCTGGAACGCGACCCGGTGGGGACGGGTGCGCGGGGTCAGCCCGCCCGCGTGGGAACACACCAGTCCCGCGCCGGTCTCGGCGGCCACCTCGGCCAGGGCCGGATCGGCGCCGGCCCAGGTGTCGTTGATCAGGTCGGCGCCCGCCGCGATGACCTCCCGGGCCACCTCGGCCCGCCAGGTGTCGATCGAGATGACCACGTCGGGGAAGCGCCGCCGGACCGCCTGCACCGTCGGCAGCGTCCGGCGCAGTTCCTCGGCCGCGTCGACCGTGTTGCCCGGGCCGGCCTTCACGCCGCCGATGTCGATGATGTCCGCGCCGTCGGCGACCGCGTTCTCGACCGCCCGCAGCGCGGCGTCCTCCGCGAACGTGGCGCCCCGGTCGAAGAACGAGTCCGGTGTCCGGTTCACGATCGCCATCACCGCATAGTCGCCGTCCGCGAACTGCCTGCTGCCCAGCCGAAACATCGTTGATGGCCTCCACGTTTCCTTCAGATGGGTGTGCCGGGGTCGCCCAGGCTCATTCAGCGTGCCACGATTCCCCCTATGGCTGAGTTCCTCCTGGTGTTGATCGCCGCTGTGGTCGTCGGGGCCATCGGGTTCGGCGTGTCGCTGTTGATCACCGGTGACGACCCGGGGATCGAAGGACATGAGCCCGACGGACGCGCGGTGCCCCTGCCGTCGTCGCGCCCGCTGGTCGAGGGCGACGTCGGGCAGCTGCGGTTCGACACCACGATCCGGGGTTATCGGATGGCCCAGGTCGACACGGCGCTGCGGCGCGCCGGCTACGACATCGGCTACAAGGAGGAGCTGATCCAGGTCCTGGAGGCGGAGATCAAGGCGCTCCGCGAGGGCCGCACCGAGGACGCCGACGCATTGCGCGACGCGCGCGAGGCGGCCGTGTCGGGCGCGGGCGGGACGGCCGTGGCCGAAAAAGCCGAGAAGTCCGAGAAGTCCGAGAAGAACGACAAAACCGGCAAGACTGATGAAGTAGCCGATTTCGACGAGCCTGCGGCGGACGACCGGCCGGACGCCGACGGCAACAGCTGGGGCGTCTCCGCCGACGACTCCTGGGGCCACCCGTCCCCGGTGGTGAAGTGACCTATAGCGAAGCGGAACGGCCGGGCACCGGCGAGGTCACCGCCACGGTGATCGTCAACGCACCGGCCGAGGTCGTCTTCGCCGCGCTCGTCGACTGGCCGCGGCAGAGCGAGTGGATCCCGTTCACGAAGGTCAACGTGCTGTCCGGCGACGGGGGTGAGGGCAGCCAGATCGAGGCGGTCACCCAGGTCGGCCCCGCGGTCCTGCGTGACCTCATGCGGGTGGTGAAGATCGACCCGCCGTTCGAGGTGCGGGTCGTGCACCACGGCAAGGTGCTGCGCGGCCCCGGCGTGCTGCGCTGCACGCCGCTGGGCACCGACCGGACACAGGTGGTCTGGCACGAGTGGTTCCACCTGCCGGCCGGCCCGGCGGGCAAGGTCGCCTGGCCGCTGCTGTGGCCGGGCTCCAAGGCCGGCCTGACCGGCGCGCTGCGCCGCTTCGCCCGCATGGTGGAGAACGGCGAGCTGTCGTAGGACCGGCGCACCCGGAGCGGAAGAACTGTCGTAGCCGCAGAGTAGGTTCCGAGGCATGGGTGATGTGGTGGTCGGCACCGACGGGCTGGCCAGGTGCGCGTGGGCGGGCTCGACGCCCGACTATCTCGAGTATCACGACTCCGAGTGGGGTCGGCCGATCCGGGACGACAACGGGTTGTATGAGCGGCTGACGCTCGAGGCGTTCCAGTCGGGCCTGGCGTGGATCACGATTCTGCGCAAGCGCACCGCGTTCCGGGCCGCCTTCGCCGGCTTCGAGATCGAAAAAGTCGCCGCATTCGGCGAGTCCGACGTCGACCGGCTGCTCGCCGACGCGGGCATCGTGCGCAACCGGGCGAAGATCGAGGCCGCGATCGCCAACGCTCGCGCGGCGGCCGAGCTGCCCGGCGGGATCGCGGCCCTCCTGTGGTCGTTCGCACCCGATCCACCCCGCCCGCGACCTGCGGATTTCTCCGCCGTTCCGGCGACGACCGCGGAATCGAAGGCGATGGCGAAAGAGCTGAAACGCCACGGGTTCCGGTTCGTCGGCCCGACCACCGCCTATGCCCTCATGCAGGCCACCGGCATGGTCAACGATCATGTCGCCTCTTGTTTTGTGCAGCTCGAGCAGCCATGATCCCGACGGACGATGAGCCGGTGCTGCACCTGGGCGACTGGAGTGTGAAACGAGATGACCGCCGAGTTCGCCGCGGATTACGGCGGCCCACTCGACCTGGTCGACTATGACCAGAGCTGGCCGGCGAAGTTCGCCTACTACCGCGACGAGCTGGCCGACGCCCTGGGCCCGGTCGCCCTGCGCATCGAGCACATCGGCTCCACGGCGGTGCCGGGGCTGGCCGCGAAGAACGTCATCGACATCCTGGTGGTCGTCGCCGACGAGCACGACCAGGAGGTCTACCGGCCGGGCGTCGAGTCGACCGGCATGGCGCTCGCACACCGCGACGCGGCGGCCCGCTGGTCGTTCTTCCGGCCGGCGACCCCGCCGCGCACCAGGCACGTGCACGTGACGTCGAGCGGCTCGTCCCACGAGCGGGTCCAGCTGCTGTTCGTCGACTTCCTGCGCGCGCACGACCTGGCCGTCGACGCCTACGCCCAGGTGAAGCGCCGCCTGGCGATCCGCTTCGCCGACGACCGCGAGGGCTACACCCGCGCGAAGACCGACTTCATCTTCGACATGCTCGATCGCGCGGAGCAGTGGGCCGACCAGTACGGATGGACCGTGGAGCACCGCTGACGCCGTGATGGAATTGGGTCATGGCGAAATGGACGGTCGTGGTCTCCCCCGAGCAGTACGAGTCGGAGCGCCTCTACGGCGCCGACGCACTCACCGTGCCGGGGGCGGCCGGCGAGTTGCCCGCCGGTGACGAGGCGCTGCTGGTGGCGGCCGCCGAGGAGCCGGTGGTGTTCGGGCTGGCCCGCTCCGACGGCGCCGGCACCCTGCAGTACACGGTCAATCTCCTCGACGCCCCGATCCCCTTCCCCCAGACGCCCCCTGCGGAGCTGGCGGTCGGGGTCCACCCGCTCGACGAGGCCGCATACAGCTCGGTGACCTCCCGGGTGCGGCCGGCCGGCACGGAGCGGCGGACCTGGCTGGTCAGTGTCGACCTGCCGATCGAGGCGGCCACGCCGGCCGAGGCGGTGCGCATCTTCTGGAGCTACGTTCGCGATCTCGGGCCGGCGGAGCTGCCTACGTTCGTGTGGCCGTCCGGCGACGAGCTGGCGATGCAGGCGTATGTGCTGGGTGCGGAGGCCAATCAGGACCCCGAGGAGGACTGAGGCAACCTTCGCGCGGACTGACGCGTCTCAACGGCAGTACCACGCGAACCGGCCACGGCCGGCGAGCCCTCCCTGAGGTGGGGTGGCGGCGAATCGGGGTAACCCCTCGGACACCGCCACCCCATTTGGGTCAGGAGCTCCTATTCGACCGCGGAGAAGCGGATCGAGCCGGCCACCAGATCGGGATGCTCGATCGTCAGGGCCGTCGCCACCGACTCCTCCAGGCTCAACGCGCCGCCCGCGGCGTAGGCCGCGTCGAAGGCCGCATCCCCCATCGCCGCGCGCAGGGCCGCCTGCTGCTCGGTCCAGTAGGCGCCGAACGCCCCGGCGGAGCAGCGCAGGCGGACACGAGCGGCCTGGGCTGCCCCGAACAGCTGGGCGGCCGTCTCGTGGTCGCCGCCGAGGGCGCAGCGGACCGCGATGGCGCTGAGGGTCTCGCAGACCCGCAGATGGAAGCCGTAGCCCATCCGCGAGCGCAGGGCCACGATCAGGTGGTCGTGCGCGGCCACCAGGTCGCCGCGGGACAACGCCACCATGCCGAGCATCATGTCGACCGTGCGGCGACCGCGCTCCAGCGGCCGGCCGTTCTCCAGTGGGCGGGCGCCGGCCAGCAGGTGGGCAGCCTCGTCCAGAGCGCCCCGGTGCCAGAGGATCTGGGCCAGGGCGTAGACGGCGAACAGCGCCTCGGCCTCGACCCCCTGCTCCTCCGCCCAGGCGATGAGGTCGCGGCAGGTGCGCTCGGCCTCTTCGACGCGGCCCATGTCGAGCAGCGGCGCGCCGCGGCCGGCGAGCACGCGCGCGATGAGGCCGGGGTCGCCGGCCCGGCGGGCGGCCGCCTCGGCCCGCTGGGAGAACCGCAGCTCCTCGACCGTCTCGCCGTCGGCGCCGGCGTGCAGCGAGTGCATGTGGTACGCGGCGGCCAGCTCGGCGTCCGGCACCGGCTCGCCGGTCGCGCTGATCCGCTCGTACAGCCGGAAGAGCCACATCCGGCCTTCCCGAACGAGCCCGCGCTCCCGCCACCACTGGTCGAGCGTCCCGGCGAGGGCCAGTCCCTGGCGGGCGCTGCCCCGGGTGACGGTCCACTGCAGGGCCGCGCGCAGTTCGTCGGCGATCGGGTCGAGGGTGTAGAGCGACAGGGTGACCGGCCGCCCGTCGGCGTCGAGGTAGGCGTCGTGGGCCGCCTCGAGGCACCAGGCCACGTGCCGCTCGCGGGCGGCCTGCTCCTCGCCGGCGTCGAGGAGCAGGCGGGCGGCGTAGGCGCGGATCGGGTCGAGCATGCGGTACGTCGCGCCGGCCGCGCCCGCCTCGGCCTGCAGCAGCGACTTGTCGACGAGGGTCGCCAGGGGGTCGAGCGGGTCGCCGTCGTGCAGCCACTCGATGGCGGGCAGGTCGACCGGGCTGGCGAAGACGGACAGCCAGCGCAGGAGCCGGGCGGCACGCGGGTCCAGGGTGCGGTACGACCAGCTCACCGCCGCCTGCATGGTCCGATGCCGGTCGGACGCCTCGATGTCGCCGCCCGAGCCCGCGTCGAGGATCCCGAGGACGTCGTCGATGCGCTCGGCGAGCTGCGCGGCGGTGAGCAGCCGGAGCCGGGCCGCCGCCAGCTCCAGCGCCAGCGGGAGGCCCTCCAGCGCCTCGGCGACCCGGGTGAGCTGGGCGATGTCGCCGGGCTCGACCGGGCGGCCGCCACGGGCCGCGGCGGCCCGGTCGACGAGCAGGGCCACGGCGTCGCTGAACCCGCCGCCGCTCGCGGCCTCGACCGACAGCGGCGGGATGCGCCAGACGACCTCGCCGGCGAGACCCAGCGGTTCGCGGCTGGTCGCCAGCACCGCGATCTCGGGTCCGGCGGCGAGCAGTCGCGCGACCAGCCGGCGGGCGGCGGGCAGCTGCGCGTCGGAGGTGTCGAGCAGGAGCAGAAAACGCCGGCCGCGCGCGTGGTCGATGACGGTCTGGATGACCGGGCGGCCGGGCTCGGGGCGCAGGCCCAGTGCGGCGGCGACGTTGACGTCGACGAGGTCGCTGGTCGCGACGGTGCTGAGGTCGACGAACCACACCCCGTCGCGGAACTGCTCGACCAGCTCGCCGGCGGCCTCGACGGCCACCCGGGTCTTGCCGGCGCCGCCGGCCCCGACGACGGTGACCAGCCGGTGCCGGCCGATCAGGTCGCGGACCGCGGCCCGCTCGGCCGCGCGGCCGATGAACCGGGTGGTCTGCACCGGCAGGTTGTGTGCCGGCGCGTCGATCGTGCGCGGCCGGGGGAACTGCCGCTCCAGGCCGGGCGCGACCAGCTGGAAGATCCGCTCGCAGCCGTCGAAGCCGCGCAGCCGGTGCAGGCCCAGGTCGAGCAGCCAGGCGTCGTCGACCATCGGGGTCTCGGCGAGCCCCACGCGGGCGGCGGTCGCGGCCGAGCACAGCACCTGGCCACCGTGTGCGGCGGCGGCGACTCGCGCGGCACGGTGGACCTCCGGTGACGTGTACTCACCGCAGTACGGCTCGGCGAAACCGGTGTGCAGGCCCATCCGGACCCGGGGCCGGGCCTCGGGCGACGGCCAGTCGTGGGCGGCGAGCGCGCGCTGTGCCTCCGCGCAGGCGGTAAGGGCGGCGGCGGCATCGGCGAAGGCGACGAACAAAGAGTCACCCTCTGTGAAAAGTTCGACACCATCCGCTTCGGACAGTGCGCGGCGAATCACCTGCCGGTGCTCGTGGAGCACAGGCCGGTATCCCGCACCGAGCATCTGGGCCAATCGTGTCGAGCCCTCGATGTCGGTGAAGAGAAAAGTCACCAGCCCGCTGGGCAGGTGCGTCCGCCCCGACACGTGAAACCTCCGCCTCCCCCTATTCAGGCGTGTCCCATATTTCCCCACCCCGGGTGCACGCGCATCGTAGAAACGGCCCCCACCGTCAGCCCTCAAGGTCGATCCAGCCCGCCTTACGGCGGGTGTATGAGCAGGTCAGCGGCAACGGAGGGAAAAGTTTGAGTGGGTTTCGCGTGACGTAACGACAACACGGCGGAGACGGTTGTGGCACGACAGGCCACAACATCAAAGCCGTACGGAGCAATGACTCCGACGAAATGCGAAACCGATTTGTAACAATGTTTCAGCAACCGCAGGCGCCGCCGCAGCAACCGCCGCCGGAAGGGCGCGGCTGCGCGGCCGCACCACCGCCGCCACCACCCACCGCAATGGTCGACAGCAGCTTCACGGTGTCGTCGTGGCCTGCGGGACAGGCGGTCTTCACGTTGGCGTCACGCATCGGACGCTGGACCTCGAAGGTGTCCCCACAGGCCCGGCAGCGGTACTCGTAACGAGGCATTCTCACAGGTTAGGCGACAGTGACACGCTTGCGGGAATCCTGGATACTCGACCGGTGGCACGCAACGACGACCGCGCTCCCGACCCGAAGGACGAAGCGGCCGCCGAGGTCGACCAGACGTCCACAATGGACACACTCTCCGTGACGACGATCCGCCCTCCGGTCCCGGACAGCGGCCCGGGTGCGGGAACTCCGAAGGTTCCGGGCCAGCCGCACGTCCCCAAGCACGCCGCTCCAGAGTCACCCGGCTACGTTCTGGAGTCGAAACAGGGACGGTTCTCCGACGTCCGGGAGGCGGTGCGGCTCTGGGCGGCCCGGCCCCCCGGCCGGATCACCGTCGGCGGCCTGATCATCCTCGTGACGCTCAGCGTCGCCTGGGTCGGCGGCCGGTTCATCGTGCCCGCCACCGCGAAGCCGCGCGCCGGCGCGTCGGCGACGGCCTCCGGGACCAACATCGGCGGAAGCGGCCCCGAGACGGGTGGGGCACCGATCCCCCACGCGCCGTCCGCCTCGTCGTCGTTCAGCCCGCCCCCGGGCGTCAAGGAGCGCCCGGCCGACGTGCTCGCCGCATGGGCCGCCCCGCGGGCCGTGAAACTGGAGATTCCACCCGTGGCGATGCAGGCGTACGGGTATGCGGAGCTCATCACCGCCCGCACGACGCCCAGATGCAAATTGACGTGGACCACCCTCGCCGGCATCGGCAAGATCGAGTCCAACCACGGCCGGTTCAACGGCGCCCTGCTCCAGGAGGACGGCAAGTCGGTCCCGACCATCGTCGGACCGCCGCTCGACGGCCAGAGCAACCGCCAGCGCATCCCCGACACCGACCACGGCGAGCTCGACACCGACCGCACCTGGGATCGGGCCGTCGGGGCGATGCAGTTCCTGCCGAGCACCTGGAAGCAGTACGGCGTCGACGCCGACAACGACGGCGTGATCGACATCAACGACATCGATGACGCGGCCCTGACCGCCGCCGTCTACCTGTGCGCCAACGGGCGCGACCTCTCGACGCTGGAGGGCTGGAACGCGGCGATCCACGCATACAACGTGCCGGAGGAGTACCGCGCGGCGGTCTTCAACGCGGCGAACGACTACGGCCGCCGGGACCGGACGGAGTAGGCCGGACAGCAGGCCGGACGGACCGGGAGATCACGGACAGATCGGGTAGATCAATGCCACGCTCTGCGCTCTGGTACTTCCGCTCAGCCACAAAGGTGGGCAAGCTTAAGCGGTGAGGGTGCGCGAATGGGACCCAGCGACCGCGTCCGCGGCCGAGCTCGAGGCAGTGCTGCGGGCATTGAACGAGATCGTGGCGGTCGACGTGCCCGAGGATCCGCCCTGGCGCAGCACGATGTTCCGGGAGTATCTCTCGGTCACCATGCCGGGTGAGCGGCGCACGTCCTGGCTGGCCATCGAGGAGTCCGGCGAGATCCTGGGCCATGCCAGCCTGCTCGCGCTGGAGGACATCGGCGTCCTGGAGCTGTCGGTGGTCCCGTCGGCGCGGCGCAGCCACGTCGGCACCGCCCTGCTCGCCGCCGTCGCCCGGCGTGCGGCCGAGGAGGGGTTCGAGTCGGTCGGCGTCGAGGTCATCGGCGGCACGCCGAGCGTGAAGTTCTTCGAGGCGCACGGCTTCGAGTGCGCGTTCATCGAGATGCGCAACCTGCTCGACCTGAACGGCGTCGACTGGCTGCGGCTCGGCGAGATGGCGGCCGGCATCAGCGCCGGATATCGCATCGAATACCACCCCGGCGGCCCGCCCGAGTCGCACTACGCGGCCTACGCGGCGGCGAAGGAGGCGGCCCGCGCCTCCGTCGTGGAAGATCTTGAACTGCGCCCCAGTTCGTACGATGCGGAGCGGCTGCGGGCGAGCCTGGCGACCCTGCACGCGCGTGGCCTCAAGCCGTACATCGTCCTGGCCGTCCACGAGTCGACGGACACGATCGCCGGCCTGACCGAGGTGGTCGTGCCGGCGCAGCGCCCGACCCGCGCCGACCAGTACGACACCATCGAGGTCCCCAGCCACCGCGGCTACGGCATCAGCCGGGCGATCAAGGCGCGGATGCTGTTCGAGCTGCGGGCGGCGGAGCCCGGCCTGCTCGACGTGCAGACGTGGAACGCACTGGAGAACGAGCCCCTGCTGCAGGTCAACGCGGAGCTGGGCTTCAAGCCGGACCGCGAGTGGCGCGAATACGAGGCAGACGTGATCGACCTCCTGCGCCGCCTGAAGGCCTAGGGCGCAAAGGTCAGGATCAGGACGGGGCCCAGGGGCCCTGGACGAACGTGCCGTCGGCGGTGAACGGGAACGAGTTCATCGTGCAGCCGTTCAGCGCGATCGTCTGAGTCTGCATGATCGGGGCAGGGCCGGAGCCGGGGCACTTCATGTGGTCGAAACCCAGGAAATGGCCCATCTCGTGGTTGATCGTGTTGGCGTGGAAGTCCTCGCCGGGGTGACCGGCGATGCCCTTCAACCAGCGGCGCAGATTGAGCAGGATCGTCTGACCGTAACGGCACGAATAGATACCCTGCGTACTGACACCGACGGAGGCACACAACTTGTCCACCGTGCCGGGCGTCGCCAGGCGCAGACGGACACTGTAGTCGTTGCCACTCACCCGCTGAAACGACCAACTCGCATCGGCCAACTTATTCGGGCCATAGGTCACCGGATGCTCGGCAGACAGCGTCCAGCCACGCGGAGCACCGATCGCCCGCTCGACCTCGGCAGCGGTCTTCACCGGCGTCCAAACCGGATTGCCACCCCACTGGATACCGTCCTCAACCTCCACCCGATACCTCACCAGAGTCGCACCACTACCGACGACCTCGGTCCCACCGGAGGCGACAGTGAAGGTGCCCGCGCCGTTCATCGGGACGCCGTCGGCACCGGGGTTGACGGGCTTGGCACCGCCGGTGTCACCGCCCGCGTTCACCGGCTTCTTCAGGGTGGCCGACGGCTTGGGAGCAGGCTTCTTGCTGGACGGCTTGGCGCTCGGCGACGGCGACGCGGAGGGCGACGGCGGTGCCTCGGGCGAGTCGGTGACCGACGGCAGCGTCTCGACGCTCGGTGCCGCGGCCGAGTCCGACTTGTCGGATGACGAACCGCATGCGGTCACGCCGAGCAGGAGAACACCAACCATCAGCACCCTGAGCACCCCGGCAGCCTAGTGCTGCCGGGGTGCTCGGCGCTGCCCTGCGCAAGGAGTTACGGCAGCGTCCACTTCTGGTTCGCCGCGCCGGCGATGCAGGTCCACAGGTGCACGATCGTGCTGTCCGCGGAGTTGTTGCCCGACACGTCCAGGCACTTGCCCGACTGCGGGTTGCGCAGCGTGCCGTCGGCGTTCGGCGCCCAGTTCTGCGACCCGGTGCCGTTGCAGGTCCACAACTGGATCTTCGTGCCGTCGGCACTGCCGCCACCGGACACGTCCAGGCACTTGCCCAGCGCCCGCAGCGTCTGACCGTTACGCGTCCAGGTCTGCGCACCCGTGCCGTTGCACGTGTACAGCTGGATCTGCGTACCGTCGGCCGTGCCGCTGCTGCGCACGTCGAGGCACTTGCCCGCGAGGCCCTTGATCGGCCCGACCCCGGTCGGCGGCGCGCCCAGCTCCTTGATCCGGATGTTGCGGAACGCGACGGTGTCGGCACTGCCGTGGTTCTGGATGCCGATGTACCCGTCGAGGTTGCGGTTGGGGTCGGCGTTCGTGAAGTCGTTGATCTGCGTGCCGTTGAGGTACACCCGGATCCGCTGGCCCTCGACGAGGATCTCGTAGGTGTTCCACTCCCCCGGCGGGTTGAGCGCGGCGTCCCGCGCGGCGATGTCGGCGGACTTGAACGCGTAGATCGCGCCGGTGGTGCGGTCGGCCGCGTCGGTGGCGTCGATCTGGATCTCGTAGCCCTGGTTCACCGCGACGAACGGGTCGTTGCCCGGGTCGGGGAACCCGACGAAGATGCCGGAGTTGCTGTCCCCGGTGAGCCGCCAGTCCGCCTTCAGCGAGTACGAGGTGTACTGCTTGGCGTTGTACCAGAACAGGCCCATCCCGCCGACGGACGTCGGCGTGGCGTCGGAGTTGCTGAAGGAGCCGGGTCCGGACTGCGCCCAGCCGGTCGTCGAGCCGCTGTAGAGGGTGGTGTACCCCGTCTCGGGCCGGCAGTCGGCGTTGGCCCGTTTGGCCGTGTAGCGGATGCCGCCGAGCAGCTGGCTGCGGAAGTTCGCCTCGGTGAACGACTGCTGGGTGTGGCCGAAGCCGGTGTAGAACGAGCGTCCGCTGTCGATGGTCTTGCACCAGGTGATCGGGTGGTCGGCGCCCATCGAGCCACCGGAGTACGACGACTCGTCCAGCGTCGCCAGCACCCGGGCCGACGAACGCGGGTTGGACTGGTAGTTGTACAGCTCGTCGGTGCGGGTCCAGGTCTGCGGCAGGTGCGCCGTCGCCGGGTGGGCCCGGTTCTCGGTCTTCGAGTTGACCTGCTGGATCGCCGGGTGAGAGGCGAACCAGGCCCCGACCAATTGGCCGTAGAAGGGCCAGCTGTACTCGGTGTCGGCAGCGGCGTGGACGCCCACGTAACCGCCACCACCGCGGATGTACGACTCGAACGCCGCCTGCTGCGTGTCGTTGAGCACGTCTCCGGTGGTGCTCAGGAACACCACCGCCTCGTACTGGGCGAGGTTCACGGTAGTGAACGCGGCCGCGTCCTCGGTGGCGGTGACCGTGAAACTGTTCGCGGCGCCGAGATCGCGGATCGCCTGGATGCCGGCGGGGATCGAGTCGTGCCGGAAACCGGCGGTCTTGGAGAAGACGAGCACGTCGTACGGTGCGTCGGCGGCGACGGCCGGCGACGCGTAGAGCGTGCACGCGGCGAGGGCGATGGCGGCGCCCGCCGCGGCAAGAATCCTGCGCATTGGCTGCCATCGATGACGTGAGGGCTGCTGGTCCACTGTGTCCCCTCCTGACTGAACATGCCAGGCAGGGCGCGCGCCGCCGCGCCGGAGCCCGTAGCGGGATGCTGCGGTTCAACCTCCGTTGCTGCCATCTCCGCATCCGCGCCGAGCAGATACATTGATGAAACACTCCAGTGTTGTGGTGGACACACTAGGACCCTCAGATCGATGTGTCCATATTTTTCGATGGCTCGGCAGAAAGTTCTGCCCGGACCGCCAAAAGCCGTCACTCACCGACCGACCCGACCCCACAACGGCATCTCGCCAGTTCAGCACTCGACCACCGCCTGGCCACCGACTCGGGGATTTGTCCCCGCTTCGATGCTTATGCTGTCCCCATGGGGACGGTGGGTTTGCGAGCAGATGCCGAGCGCAACCGCCGGCAGTTGGTCGACACCGCACGGGTCGTTTTCGCCGAGCGCGGGCTGGAGGCGCCACTCGATGTGATCGCCCGCCGGGCGGGGGTCGGCAACGCCACCCTCTACCGGCGGTTTCCGAATCGCTGCGAGCTCGTCGCGGCGGTGTTCGTCGAGACGCTGCACGAGGTTGTCATGGCGACGGAGCGCGCCCTCCAGGTCGCCGACCCCTGGGACGCCTTCACCGGACACATGATGTTCCTGTGCGGCCGGCAGGCGGAGAACCGGGCGTTCGCCGATCTGCTGACCGCGAGCGTCGCCGAGATGCCCGAGGTCGAGCGGCTGCGCGCCCGCGCCTACGCCGGCCTGATGAAGCTGATCGACCGGGCCAAGGCCAGCGGCGAACTCCGGGCCGACTTCCAGCACGAGGACGTGGTGCTGGTGCTGATGGCCAACGCCGGCCTGCTGGAACGGACGGCCCGCACCGCGGCGGCCGCGTGGCAGCGCAACCTGAGCTTCATGCTCGACGGCCTGCGTGCGCCGAGCGCCACCCGGGCGGCGCCGCCGCCGGGCCGCGACGGCGTCATGCGTGCGATGCGGGCGATCGCCGAGCGCAGCGGCCTCGCCGACACCTCTTCCCGTTGAGGAGAGGTCAGCAGGGATCGCGCCAGGCGTCCAGGTCCAGCTTCTTTTTCATCGACGAGAAGCGGAGTTGCCGGGTCTTCGGGCAGAACGTGGTGGTCGCTACGTCGTACTCGACGTGGAAGACGGGCTTGCCGGCGTCGACGAAGACCTTCAGCGCGTCGCACTCGTCGTAACGCGCACACTCCTCGTTGACCGCGAAGTCGAACGAGCCGACGAGCGCCGCCGCCTGCTCCACGTCGTTCTTCAACCCCACGCCGAGACCCAGCCGGTGGGCCAGGTCCGCCACCCGGCGGTTGAAGGTCAGCTGGTCGCCGGCGGTCAGCGGAAAGCCGCTGTTGTTGGCGTAGGCGTCCATGTTGTCCGGCTCGACCGCGTCGAACCCCTTGTCCTTGCAGGTCTTGAACCGGGCGGTCAGCAGCGGCTCGAGAACGTCCCAGCGGCGCACGTCCAGCCACCGCTCCCCCGGCCAGCCGTCCAGGCCCTTGCCCCGTACCGACTCCGGGAAGTTCTTCGCGTCGGCGCGGAAGTCCTCGTGCGCGCCGGCGTTGACGTAGCAGATGACCCGGCGTCCGGCCGCCTTCAGCGCCGCCACGTCGGCCGCCGAGGTGTTCGCGCCGTCCACGTCGTAGACGTCGGCCGCGACGCCCTTGTCGAGCGGGCCGGTGAGCTGCCACTGCCAGGTCAGCCCAACCGTCGGCCGCCACCAGCCGGCCGCCTGGGCACCCGCGGCCTGGGAGGCCGACGACGCCGAGGGCCCGGCCGAGCCCAGGCCGTCGACGCCGGACGGGCCGACCCCGGCGGTCTGCGGCGCCCGGCGGGACGGGTCGACCTGCCGGCCGCCGCCGGTGCACGCGGCCGCGTAGACGACCACGGCCAGCACCAGTCCACACAGGACGAACCGCAGGCGGCGGTCGGTCATCGCACGGCCGCCCGCGCGCGCAGTGAGCTCGGCAGGCCCTCGTACGGCAGCGGCGCCCGCAGGTCGGTCACCAGCCCGTGCGGGGCGCGGGACAGCAGCAGGGCGGTCGCCGTGCCGAGCTGTTCGGCCGGCACCCCGTAGACGAGGTGCGCGGCGTTCGGCCAGTCGCGCCCGTCCGGCAGCCCGTAGGCGGGCGGCGCGTCGACGTACGACTCCCACGGACCCTCGAACGTGCACACCACGTCGGCGAGCGCGGCGTATCCGGGCAGGCAGCGGGTGCCGGGGTTGAGCACCACCGAGCCGCGAACCGCCCGGACGACCTGGGTCACGTACCGCAGGCCGGCCGCGTCGGCGGGCACCTGGTCGAAGAAGATCCCGCCGACCGGGTACTGCGACCAGCCGACGATGTCGCACCAGACCTCGCCGTTGGCGCGGTTGCCGTAGTCGAGGTCCACGTAGCCGAGCATGCGCACGCCGGACCGGTGCAGGCGCGCGGTCGCGACCGTGTAGACCTCGTCGCGGCCGGCACCGGGTCCGTTGTGGACGTTGACGATCGCGGTCGGCCGGTCGCCACCACGGCACAGGGCGTCCCACGCGCCGGGGTCGGCGAGCGGGTGGACGTACAACGGCAGGAGCATCATCGGTAACTCTCCGGGTCGCGCAGGACGAGCGCCGCCACGGCGAGCCCCGGCAGGGCGGCTCCGAGCAGGGTCGCGACGGCGAGGGTTTCGGTGAAGGCGGGCGCCACGTGCACCAGGGCCGGAGCCCAGTGTCCGACGCCGGCCACGAGCAGGGTCGGCCACCACACCACGATCGCGGCGGTGCCGGCCCGGCGATGTGCGGCGAGGACGAGGCACAGCGCGTAGACGCCGGTGAGCAGCACGGCGGCGGCGAGCGCCTGGCCACCCGGCGGCGGGGTGCCGAGCCACACCGCGCCGGCGATCAGCGCGCCGACGACGACCGGCACGCCGAGCACCGCGACGGTGCCGGCGCTGATCCCGGCGAGCTGCCGGTCGAACGCGAACCGGTCCGCCAGGGACGCCCGGGCATGCGCGATGCGCCGCCGGTGCCACACCAGGGTCAGTTCGATCAGCGGCACCCCGACCAGCAGCGGCACCGCCTCGACCGGCAGGCGGTCCGGTGCGACGCCGTCGAGGGCGACGGTCCGCAGCAGCGCCGCCTGACCGGTGCCGACCAGCCCGTAGAGCGCCGCGTAGCCGATGTCGTACCGCCACGACCGCCACCGCCGGCGGGACGTCGTGCGGGTGCGGTCGGCCCGGACGACCGGCCAGTAGGCGACCGCGACGACCAGCACCACCCCGCACAGCAACGCGACCACGGCCGGGCCGCCGGCGCCGGCCGCGATGCCCGTGGTGGCGAGCCAGCAGGGCGCCGCCGCGGCGAGGACGATCCGCTCCCGGTTGGTGACGAGGGCGACCGACGCGACGGCGAACAGCGCCAGCTGGACCGCCGCCACCGCGTATGCGCGGGCGCCCTGCTGCACCAGGACGAGCGCCCACAGCGCGGCCAGCGCGGTGAAGCCGGTGCCGAGGAGCCGGGCCGCGGCGGTGCCCCCGCGCTCGGACAGCGCGCGGTAGCCGAGGTACGAGAGGGCCTGCCCGCCGCCCCAGCCGAGCAGCAGCGTGCCGGTGGTGGCGAGGTCGCCGACACCGTCCACCTCGGACGAGGCGCCGAGGCCGATCGCGAGCGGGGTCAGGTAGATGAACGCCCGGACGAGCGTGTCCACGACCGACTTGCGGGTGCTCGGGCCGTCGGCCGCGGTGATCCGATACGTCAGGGTCTCGGCGTTGTCGTACGTGCGGGCGACCACCCGGCCGGCGAGCGCGAACACCGACGGCTCGCCGTACTCGCGGTGGGCCACGCGATCGTTGATCCCGTTGGCCTCCAGGATCGCCGCGATCTCGTCGACGTCGACCGCGCCCACGCAGTCGTCCCGCATGCGGTCGGCGAGCGCGGCGACCGGGTCGGTGGTGACCCGGCCGACGAACCGCAACGGCGCACCGCTGAGCGGCGGCCGCCGCTGCGCGGGCACCACCAGCAGGGAGTCCGCGCTCATGCGGTTACCAAGATCCGGGTCGGCGCGACGAACCGCGTCAGCATCCGGAAGTACCGGTCGCGGTAGGCCGACAGACATCTGTCCAGCGTGTACTCCGCCATCGCCCGGCGCTGTCCGCTGTGGCCGGTGGTGGCGCGCAGTTCCGGCGAGGTCAGCAGCGACACACACGCCGCCGCGAACGCCGCCGGGTCCCGGGGCGGGACGACGAACCCGGCGTCGCCGACCGCCTCGGCCACCCCGCCGACGTCGGTGCTCACGGTGGGCCGGCCGCACATCATGGCCTCGAGGACCGTGTACGGCATGCCTTCCGAGATGCTCGACAGGGCCGCGACCTGCCCGACCGCGAACGCCTCGCGGCTCGACGCGCACGGGCCCGCCCAGGTGACCGCCCCGGCGACGCCGATCTCGGCGGCGACCGCGCGGCAGGCGGCGGCGTAGTCCTCGTTGCCCGCCGGCACCGGACCGGCCAGGTGCAGCCGGGCGTCCGGGACGCTCCGCCGCACGATCGCGAGCGCCCGGATCAGCGTCTCCAGGTCCTTGAGCGGGTCGATCCGCCCGACCCAGGAGATCACCGGCTCGGCCGGCTCGTCGACCAGCGGCGGGAACCGGGCCGGGTCGACGCCGTTGCCGATCACCGTGAGCTTCGCCGGCTCGGCGCCGTGGCGGACCGCCCAGCGGGCGTTGAAGGCGCTGACCGGCGTGACCAGGTCGGCCTCCCAGTAGGCGAGCCGGGCCAGAGCACGGTGGAACCGCAGCAGCGCGGTCTTCACCCCGGCCGACTGTTCGCCGGCCGCGAGGTACCGCTCCCGGAGGTACACGCCGTGCTCGGTCATCAGGAACGGCACGCCGAGGCGCCACTTCGCGGCCAGTGCGACCATCGAGGACAGGCCGTTGGCGTTGGCGTGCACCAGGTCCGCGTCGGCCGGCAGGGTTGCGGCGAGCGGGCGGAGGGCGTGCTCCAGCAGTACCGCCGCCTCGTCCGCGTCCCGAAGCGTCAGGCGCGGCAGGGCGATCCCGTCCAGCCGGGCCCGCGCCCAGGCGTCCAGGAGGATGTCGGCCAGCGGCGCGCCGGCCAGCGGATGCCGGCCGGCACCACGCCCGAAGCGCGCCTTCTTCTCCTGCGCGAGCGCCGCGAGCTCGCGCAGCCCCTCACTGAAGATGACCAGGTCGGCCGCGGTGCTGCCGAGCATGCCCCGGCAGAGGCGCGCGGCGGCCCGCTCCGGCCGGCCGCGCGCCGGCCGTGGTGCGCCCCAGACCGGCACCGCGGTGAGCGACCGGACGTTGCCGGGCAGCTCCGTCGCGGGCCGGTCGGGCTCGGTGCCGACAATGGCGACGAGGTCCCACCGCACCTCCGACAGTCCGCGCACCAGCTGGTCGCACCAGGTGCTGACCCCGCCGGTCACGTACGGGTAGGTGCCTTCGTTGACGAGCACGACGCGCACGGCCGGCGCCTCAGCTCGACAGGCGCAGCAGCTGCTGACCGTGGCGGCCGACGGACCGCCAGGCGGATCGTTCGCCGCCGTAGGCCTCGCCGAAGGTACCGCCGCCCACCTCGATGCCGAGCACCGAGATCGTCACGAGCTTCGTCCCGTTCGGCGCCGTGATCGGCACCTCGAGCGCCGCGTTGCCCTTGTTCACCACCGTCACCCGCCCGTCCAGCGTGTACGCCTCGACCGACCGGTTCCGCAGCGCCGCCTGCCAGGCCGCCAGCCGCTGGTTCTGCTTCGCGACCTCGGCGAACTTCGGGTTGAGCACCGGCGTCGCACTCGTGTAGGTGGCGCGGTAGCGGGCCAGGATCGCGTCGAGCACCGGGTAGAGGATCCGGTCCTCGGCGAGGTTGGACTGGTGCGCGTAGTGCGGTGCCGGGTTCGCCGACACCACGTGGTCGTAGGCGATCCGGGCCTCCATGGGCACGATGTAGTCCTGGAAGCCACGCGAGCCGAGCGGCTTGATGCACGTCGACGCCGGATTGCTCTCGCAGACCCCGCTGCCGCCGTCGGCGCGGCTGGTGTAGATCCAGTTGTACTCGTCGACCTCTTCGGCGACGGTGGCCACGTTGTAGTAGATGTTCATCGGGAACCGGGGCACGGTGACGGCGTTGCCCACCGGTCGGGCGGTCTGCTCGCGGGAGGCGTCCGAGGCGATGTACCTGATGCCGGTCGCGTTCAGCGCCGGTGCCAGGTTCGGGTTGTCGGCCGGCATCTGCGGCAGCGTCCTGAGGCCGGAGTGCTCGCCGGTCACCAGCTCGCTCGCGTCGAGCGGGATGCCCTTGCTCTTGGCCCAGGCGATGTTGTCCTTGATCTGCGCGGTGACGTCGGCCTGCGACATCCACCGCGTCCTGCCGTAGCCGTCGGCGGCGCAGCGCCACGGCGACACCGAGAAGTCCTGGACGCAGCCGAGGTACGGGTGCTCGTAGGTGTGGTTGATCCAGCGGAACTGGCCCTTGTTGTTCACCATCGCGGCGGTCAGCGGGTCGCTCGCGCCGGCCTCGACGCTGCCGCCGCCGTTGAAGACGATGTCGAGCTTGACGTTCTTGGCCTTCTGCCAGGCGATCAGCGCCCGGACGTCGTCGGGTGTCATGCGGATCGGCGTGTTGTACGGCTGGACGGTCGGGTCCCGCTGCGGGTTGCAGTCGTCGCCCACCGTGCAGTTGTGGACGGTGTCCCAACGGTCGTCGGGCAGAAAGACGTCGTCGATGTGGACGCTGAACCAGTTCCGTGTGTAGCCGAGGTGGACGCCCTTGGTGAGCCAGGTGATCAAGCCGTGGCCGAGTTCCATGGCATGCGTCTGGTAGCGGTTCGCGGCGAGCGTGACGACCAGTTCCTCCCGGCCGTCGTGGGTGTAGACGCCCATCAGCGAGCCGGTCGTGGTGCCGCCGGGCGGTGTCGCGGTCACCAGCGGGGTGAACGTGGCGCCGGCGGCGGGTTTGCCGAGGTAGCCGTACGACTCGATGACGTTCGGGTCCCGGTCGTCGATGGTGACCTTCCCGGTCAGGTAACCGAAGCCGGCCGCCTTGCCCGCGTCGGTCACGGTCATCGTGGCGCCGTCGAGCACACCGCTCCACGTCAGCTCCTGGCCGACGTTCGGGTTCGCCCACGTGTAGGCGTCGAGCTGCCGGACCTTGAACTCGCGCTCGAAGTCGGCCAGGGCGGTGGCCTCCGCGCCGGTGACGGCGCCCTCGTTCGGCACGATCACCCCCTGGTACTTCGCCCGGCGCACGCCACCGACCGAGTCGGCGAGGAACGCTGGGGTGAGCCGCTGGCGCCCGTCGGTGCCGAGCGCGACCGTGTCGTAGGGGACGCCTTCACGGTCGAGCTGGCCGCGCAGCATGTCGATGCCCGGGCTGCCGTCGTCGAGGACGAGGACACGCAGGTCGATGCGCTGCTTGGGCGCGGCGGCCAGGGCCGGTGTCGCGAGGGCGAGACCGGCGAGGCCCAAGAGCGCGACCACGCCGGCGATGAACCGGCGGCGGGAACGGATCTTCAACGTGCTGCTCCTTCGGGGGGACGTCGGGCGGCGGTTCACGTTTCGGGTGCTGTCACGCGGCTTTCAGGGCGGCTTCCGCGGCGTCCTCGATGACCGCTTCGACGGCCGCGCTGCGCACGATGGCGTCGAGGTCGAAGCGGGTCCGCCAGCCGAGGCGGGCCAGGATCCGGGCGGGGCTCGCGACGACCGCGGCGGGATCACCCGGCCGCCGGGACGCCGCGTCGAACGGCAGCGCGCGGCCCAGCACCCGTGAGACGGCGGCGATCATCTGGAGGACCGAGGCGCCCTCGCCCCGGCCGATGTTGAGGACCTCGTCGCGCAGTTCGCCGGAGTGCAGGGCGCGCGCGGCGCGGACGTGCGCGTCGGCGATGTCGGCGACGTGGACGTAGTCGCGGACCGCGGTGCCGTCGGCGGTCGGGTAGTCGGTGCCGTAGACGGTGGCCGGGATTCCCAGCGCGGCGGCCCGCAGCAGGCGGGGCACCAGGTTCGTGCCGCCGTGGTCCCGCAGGTGCGGCGCGCCGGCACCGGCGACGTTGAAGTACCGCAGCGCGGCCCACCGGAAGGCCCCGCTCGCGGCGGCGTCGCGCAGCATCCATTCGCCGATCAGCTTGGTCCGTCCGTACGCGTTCTCCGGCTGGGTGCGGTCCTGCTCCCGGACCGGCGACCGGCGCGGCGTGCCGTAGACGGCGGCACTGGAGGAGAAGAGCACGGATCTGGTACCACTGGCGGCGACCGCGTCCAGCACGGCGTGCAGGCCGTCGAGGTTGTCCTGGTAGTACCGCAGGGGAAAGGCGTTCGACTCGGCGACGTCCTTGCGGGCGGCAAGGTGGATGACGCCGTCGGGCCGGTGCCGGCGGAACAGCTCACGCATCATCGCGGCGTCGCGGACGTCGGCGCGCACGAGCGGCACGCCGAAGGGCAGCCGCGCGGCGCGGCCGGTCGACAGGTCGTCGACGACGACCGATTCGATGCCGGACTCGCTGAGGGCGGTGACGACGTGCGCGCCGATGTACCCGGCGCCTCCGGTAACGAGCCATCTCACGATGGGGGCAACGAGGGTTTATCCCATCGAATCGGGCAACTGTCGTGTTGCTGACACCGACCTCGGCCGAAAGTTTCCCCCGATGGATCCCGTAACCCACGCTTGACCAGGGAGAACCATTCTGCGGCCGGCGCGGTGCGAAAATCCGCCGACACGCCCTGTTTGTCCGACAAGTCCCCCTCTTGGGAGCATCGGTGTCTGCTTTGTCGAAAGGCCCCAGCGCGACACAGCGCGGACGGCGCGGGCGGCGCGGGCGGGTAGCGGGCAGCGCAGCGCGGACGCTCGGCGAGGGCGGCGCGGTCAAGTCGGTGCATTCGTCGGGCGTCGCCGCGGTCGTCAGGTCGGTCCGCAGGAAGAAGGCGAACTCGTCGCCGCCCAGTCTGATCGCCACATTGTCCTGGCTGATCAACGACCCTCGCGCCGGCCGACGCTGTCGACGTCGGCAGGCGCGAGGACCGGAGGAGCGAACTACAGGCGGCGCAGGAGGCGAGCCGCGTCACTCGCCCAGTACGTGAGGATCAACTGGGCGCCGGCCCGGCGGATGGAGGTGAGCGTCTCCAGGACGACCCGGTCGCGCTCCAGCCAGCCGTTGGCGACGGCCGCCTCGACCATCGCATATTCGCCGGAGACCTGATACGCGGCGACCGGCACGTCGACCATCTCGGCGACGCGGGCCAGCACGTCGAGGTACGGCAGCGCCGGCTTGACCATGACCATGTCGGCGCCCTCCTCGACGTCGAGGGCGACCTCGCGCAGTGCCTCCCGCACGTTGGCCGGGTCCTGCTGGTAGGTCTTGCGGTCGCCGACGAGCGCCGACTCGACGGCCTCGCGGAACGGGCCGTAGAAGGCGCTCGCGTACTTCACCGCGTAGGCGAGCAGTGCCACGTCGGTGTGCCCGGCCTTGTCCAGCGCCCGCCGGACCACGCCGACCTGGCCGTCCATCATCCCGGACGGGCCGAGCACGTGGGCGCCGGCCTCGGCCTGGGCCAGGGCCATCAGCTCGTACTGCTTGAGCGTGGCGTCGTTGTCGACCGAACCGTCGTCGGCCAGCAGGCCGCAGTGCCCGTGCGAGGTGAACTCGTCGAGACAGAGGTCGCCCATGACCACGGTGTCGTCGCCGACCTCGGCGACGACGTCGCGGATCGCGACGTTGAGGATCCCGTCGGGATCGATGCCGCCGGAGCCCGTCTCGTCGCGGCGCTCCGGCACACCGAAGAGCATGATGCCGCCGACACCCTCGCTGACCGCCTCGGTGGCGGCCTTGCGCAGCGACTCGCGGGAGTGCTGGACCACCCCGGGCAGCGACGTGATCGGCCGCGGCTCGGTCAGCCCCTCCTTCACGAACATCGGCAGGATCAGGTTGGACGGCTGGACGTGCGTCTCCGACACCAGCCGGCGCATGGCCGGCGTGCGCCGGAGACGGCGCGGACGAACCTCAGGGAACCCCATAGGGTGTGACCCTCTCTAGCGGAACCGCAGGGCGGTCGGGCCCTGCACCTTGGAGCCGCGGCGCTGCTTCGCGGGCATCGCGGCGAGCTTCTCGCGCAGCTCGACCGCGTAGCCGGCGAGCGCCTCGACCAGGTCGGACACCGAGGCGTGCGGCGGCTGCACGTCAACACGCAGGCCGAACTCGACGGCCGTGTCGGCCGTCTTCGGCCCGATCACCGCGACGACCGTGCGGGCGTGCGGCTTGCCGGCGATACCGACCAGGTTGCGGACGGTGGACGACGAGGTGAAGAGGACCGCGTCGAAGCCACCGGACTTGATGGCGTCACGGATCTCGGCGGGCGGCGGCGCGGCGCGCACGGTCCGGTAGGCCGTCACGTCGTCGACCTCCCAGCCGAGCTCGGTGAGGCCCGCGGCGAGCGTCTCGGTCGCGATGTCGGCGCGGGGCAGCAGCACCCGGCCGACCGGGTCAAGGATCTCGTCGTGCGGCGAGAACTCGGCCAGCAGGCCCTCCGACGACTGCTCGCCGGCCGGCACCAGCTCGGGCACGATGCCGAAGCCACGCACGGCCTCGGCCGTCGCCTCACCGATGCAGGCGACCTTGACCCCGCCGAAGTGGCGCGCGTCGAGGCCGTGCTCGGCGAACTTCTCCCACACGGCGCGGACGGCGTTGACGGAGGTGAAGACGGTCCAGGCGTACCGGCCGTCGACCAGGCCCTTGATCGCCCGCTCCATCTGCGCCGGGGTGCGCGGCGGCTCGACCGCGATGGTCGGCACCTCGCACGGGATCGCGCCGTAGGCCCGCAGCCGCTCGCTCATCACGCCGGCCTGCTCCTTGGTCCGCGGCACCAGGACCTTCCAGCCGTAGAGCGGCCGGTTCTCCCACCAGCCGAGCTTCTCCCGCTGCGAAACGCCGGAGCCCAGGCAGAGCACCACCCGGCCGGCGAAGCCGAGGGCCGCGGCGACCATGCTGTCGACGGTGGAGGCGGAGCTGTACTGCGTCTCGCCCGTGCCGTCGCCGGTGACCGAGACCGGCGTGTTGGGGTCGACGCCGGCGGCCAGCAGGCCGTCGCGGACCGCGGCGAGGTCACCCGCGTCGACCGCGAGCGCCGACGAGCCGCGCGCGACGGCGGCGGCGATGGCCTCGAAGTCGACCGACTGCACGTCGTCGACGTCGGCGGTGACCCGGACACCGGGCAGCGGCACGCCGGCGTAGGTGGCGACACCGGCGGCCTGGCCGATGCCGGGCACGACCTCGAACGGCACCGCGGTGCGGGCGACGGCCTGCACCTCCTTGAGCACCGTGTCGTGCGCCAGCGGGTCGCCGCCGACCAGGTGGACGGCGCGCAGCCCGGATCGGGCCGCGGACAGCAGCACCTTGGCCACGTCGCCGGGTGCACCCTCGGCCGGGCTGAACTGGGCCTCCGGGTCGGCCTCGGCGCGGATCACGCCGAGCAGCGATTCGGGGACATTGCGGTCGTAGACGATGTGGTCGGCGGTCACCAGCGCCTCGTGGGCGCGACGCGTCAGCAGGCCTGGATCGCCGGGGCCGGCCCCGACGAAGGCGATCCGGCCGGTGCTGCCCTTACGGGTGCGGGTCATGCTGCACTCCCAGTGCGTTGTCGGCGCCTTCTTCGCGCAGGTCGCGGGCCAGGGCTCGGCCCACCTCCGCGGCGTCGGCGAGCGTTCCGGTGCGCGAGAGCCGGAGGGCGAAGCCGCCGTCCGGGCTGAACACAGCACCGCGCAGATAAATCTCCGGCCCCTCGTCGCCCTCGGCGACTTCGGCCAGTGCCGCGATCGGGGCGGAGCAGCCCGCCTCGAGCTCGGCCAACAGCGCCCGCTCGGCGGTGACCGCCGCGCGGGTGTATTCGTCGTCGAGCGCGCTGAGGAGCCCACGCAGCTCGACATCGTCCTCACGGCACTCGACCGCCAGTGCGCCCTGCGCAGGCGCGGGCAACATCAACAGCGGGTCGAGGACCTCGGTCACCTCCGCGGCCCGTCCGAGCCGAGCCATCCCGGCGCGCGCCAGGACGATGGCGTCGAACTGCCCCTCGGCGAGCTTGCGGAGCCGCGTATCAACGTTACCCCGCACGGGTTGGGGCTGCAGCCGCCGACCGAGGGCGTTGAGCTGCGCGATCCGCCGCAGGGCGCCGGTGCCGATGCGGGCACCCTCGGGCAGCTCGTTGAGCATCATGCCGTCACGGGCCACGAGCGCGTCGCGCGGATCCTCCCGCTGGGGGATGGCGGCCACCACGAGACCCTTGGCGGGTGCGGTCGGCAGGTCCTTGTACGAGTGGACGGCGAAGTCGATCTCGTTGGCCAGCAGTGCGTCACGCAGCGCGGAGACGAACACGCCCACGCCGAGCTGCTGAATGGGGGCGCTCGACCGGTCACCCGGCGTCACGATCTCCACCAGTTCGACCTCACGCCCGGTGCGTTGCCGCACGGCCTCGGCCACCGTGTTCGACTGGGCCATCGCGAGTGCGCTGCCCCGGGTTCCAAGTCTGAGTGTCATGGGTGCACCTCCCCAGCGGCCGCGGGATTGATCTCGGACGTCGGGATCTGCAGGTCGAACAGCTCACGCAGCGCCTGAGCATAAGCCTCACCACCGGGCGCGGCGGCCAGCTGCCGCACACGAACCGTCGGTTGGTGCAGCAGACGCTGGACGATCCGGTGAATGCTGTGTGCCACTTCGGCCCGGTGCTCATCGGTCATCTCGGGGCAGCGCTGGGCCAGACGGCGTAGCTCGGCACCCACGACCTCGTCGGCACGCGCTCGCAGTGCGGCGACCGTCGGCGCGACGTCGGCGCCCCGCAGCCAGGTCAGGAACGTCTCGACCTCGGCGACGACGATGTCCTCGGCGGCCCGCTCCTCCGCGTCGGCGGTGGTGGACAGCGACTCGGACAGCAGCTCGATGTCGACCAGCGTGACGCCGGGCAGATCCCCGACACCGGGCGCGACGTCACGCGGCAGCGCCAGGTCGAGCACCAGCAACGGACGCCCGGCCCCGGCCACCAGGGCCGCGTCGAGCACCGGCTCGGGCGACGCGGTCGCGCTCACGACGACGTCGACCCGCTCGAGCAGGGACGACAGCTCCGCGAACGGCACTGCGGTGGCGCCGTGCAGCTCGGCAAGGCGCTCGGCGCGGGTGTGGCTGCGGTTGGTGACGAACAGCGGGCCGGCGCCGGAGCGCTTGAGCGTCGCAAGCGAGAGGGCGCCCATCGCGCCGGCCCCGATGACCAGCGCCGGGCGGTGCTCGACCGGCCCGGTGGCGCCCTGCCCGTATGCGAGGGCGGCGCTGACGACACTCTGCCCGGCCCGGTCGATGCCGGTCTCGGCGTGCACCCGCTTGCCGACCCGGAGGGCCTGCTGCATCAGCTCGTGCAGCAGCCGCCCGGCGGTGCCCTGATCGCCGGCCACGCCGTAGGCGTCGCGGAGCTGGCCGAGGATCTGCGCCTCACCGACAACCATCGAGTCGAGCCCGGAGGCGACCCGGAAGGCGTGCCGGACGGCGTCGACCTCGTAGTGGACGTAGAACTGCGCGGCGATCTCGTGAACCGGCCGGCCGGCCCGCTTGGCGAGGACGCCGCCGATGTCGGCGAGGCCGCCGTGGAAGGCGCTGACCGCCGCGTAGACCTCGACCCGGTTGCACGTCGAGAGGATCACGGCCTCGTCGACGTAGGGCTGCGCGACCAGCTCGGCGAGCACGTCCGCCGCCTCGCTGCCGATCAGGGCGACCTGCTCCAGCAGCGACATGCCGGCGGTCCGGTGTGACATTCCGACAACCAGCAGGTTCACGACCCCACCGCCTCCCCGCCGAGCCGGTTGGCCACGCCGACCCGCCCGGGCTTCTGCACCGGCGGCAGCGCGGTCAGCGCCGACTTGCGGTGCTCGTGGAAGGACAGGATTTGCAGTTCGATGGCCAGGTCGACTTTACGCACGTCGACGCCCTCGGGAACGTTCAAGACACACGGTGCGAAGTTCAGGACACTGGTGACGCCGGCCGCAACGAGCCGGTCGGTCACGTGCTGCGCGGCGTGTGCCGGGGTCGCGATGACCGCGATGGAGATCGACTCCTGCTCGACCACCTCGGGCAGGTCTTCGATGTGCCGGACGACCAGGCCGTTGATGTGCTCGCCGACACGGCCCGGGTCGGCGTCGAAGAGCGCCACGATGCGGAAGCCGCGGCTGCCGAAGCCCGCGTAGCCGGCCAGAGCGTGACCGAGATTACCCACGCCGACGAGCGCGACGGCCCGGCGGTGGGTCAGGCCGAGCACCTGCTCGATCTGATCGATCAAGAGCGAGACGTCGTAACCGACGCCCCGGGTGCCGGTGCGGCCGAGGTGGGACAGGTCCTTGCGAAGCTTGGCGGAGTTGACGCCCGCGGCCGCGGCCAGACCCTCCGAGGAAACCGTGTCGTGCCCCTGTTCCGCGAGGTGATGCAGGGCGCGCAGGTATTCCGGAAGCCTGGCGACGGTCGCCTCCGGAAGGTCCGGAAAATCCGGCCCGTCCGTTGGGCCGGTGCGCTGCTGGCTCATGAGTCTCCGTGACGACGACGGTATGCGAGGCCGCTGGCGATGGCGGTGACCGCCTGTGCTAACGGGGTTCGTCGTTGCAACAGAGTAGGCGCTTGTGAAGCCGTGCACAAATCGCGATCTTGAAGCGTCCGCGCTCACCACATCGAGGTCAGCGCCCGCCCGTGTGGACCACGCACGCGAGAAACGCCCCCGCGGCACCTGGTGCCCCCTTCCTCGGACGCGTCCGACAGCGGGCGAGCGCTGTGGCTAGTATCACCACAATTCAGGCATTTACCCCACCGACACGCAGACGCGCACGTTCACATGAGAACCGGTAGCCAGCCTACACGTTTCCAGTAGGGTTGCCCCTACCACCAAGTGGCCGGGCGACGGGATGGGATGCGGGGTGCGCGATGCCTAGCGTCGATGACATGACGACGACCATCACCCCCGCCCTCGGCCACGGCCGGATCTCCCGCATCTTCCGCCAGCTCGGCGTCGACACGCAGTACGTCCTTCTCGGGTTCCCCCTGGGCATCATCACCGTCGTCGTGTTCCTCACGGGCTTCGCGCTCGGCGTGGGGCTGCTGGTGACGGTCGTCGGCTTCCCGATCCTGGTGGCCACGCTGTTCCAGGCACGGGGCTTCGCCACCGTGGAACGCGCCCGCATCGGGCCGGTCCTACGGACGCGACTGCCACATCCGTACTACCGGAAAGCGCAACCCGGAGCAGGCTTCTGGCGCCGGACCCTCGTCCCGCTCGGGGACGGCCAGTCCTGGATGGACCTGCTGCACGGCATCATCCGGTTCATCCCGAGCACGATCGCCTTCTGCTTCGTGGTGACCTGGTGGTTCGGCGCGATCGGCGGCCTGACCGTCACCCTGTGGGACTGGGCGATCCCCCGTGGGCCGGACAACACCGACCTGCCGGAGCTGCTCGGGCTCGGCTCGGGCACCGGCATCCGGCTCCTCTTCCACACCGCGATCGGCATCTTCTTCGCGCTCACGCTGATGCCGGTCGTGCGCGGCGCCGCCCTCCTGGAGGCACAGTTCGCCCGGGCGCTGCTCAGCGGCGTCGCCGAGCTGCGCGAGCGGGTGGCCGAGGCGGAGGCGGGCCGCGACGCGGCCCGCGCGCAGACGGAGGCCGCGGTGTCGGCCGAGACGACGGCGCTGCGCCGGCTGGAGCGGGACATCCACGACGGCCCGCAGCAGCGGCTGGTCCGGCTGGCCATGGACCTGGGCCGCGCCGACCTGCAGTTCGACTCCGACCCGTCGGCGGCACGCGCGACGGTGGCCGAGGCGCTGAGCCAGACCCGGGAGACGCTGGAGGAGCTGCGGTCCCTGTCCCGGGGCATCGCCCCGCCGATCCTGGTGGACCGGGGCCTGCGTGCCGCGCTCACCGCGCTGGCGGGCCGGTCGACGGTGCCGGTCGACCTGGAGCTGCCGGAGATCGGCCGGCTGCCGGAGAGCGTCGAGACGACGGCCTACTTCGTCGTGGCCGAGGCCCTGACCAACGTGGCCAAGCACAGCCACGCGACCGAGTGCAAGGTGACGCTCCAGCGCTCGGCGTACGGAATGCTGGTCACGGTCGAGGACGACGGCGTGGGCGGGGCGAGCCTGGCCAAGGGCCACGGCCTGCGCGGCCTGACGGACCGGGTCAAGGCCGCCGGCGGCGAGCTGAGCCTGACGAGCCCTGTCGACGGCGGGACCAGGCTGACCGCGATCCTGCCGGCCTGACCGCCCCGGCGGAGGCCGGAAGCCGGCCTCGCAAGCGCGGGAGAGGATGATCCGTCTATTCCGCTGGTGAATATTTATTCACCAGCGGAATGCCGTTGAAGGATTGTCACCGGTCGGTGCCGCCAGGCCACGGCCGCGATCGGCGGCCACCGAAGCCACGTCACGGCCGGGCCTACCAAACCATCGAAGTGTCCGCATGAACATGCGCGCCGACGGCCGGATACGCGTGCGCATAGGATCTGCGCGTGCGGGTTGTCGTCGCGGATGATGCGGTTCTACTCAGAGAAGGTCTCGTGCGGCTGCTCGAAGAGAGCGGTCACACCGTCGTCGCTGCCGTCGGGGACGGTCCCAGCCTGGTCGAGGCGATCGTCGAGCACCGGCCCGAGGTCGCCATCGTCGACGTCCGGATGCCGCCGTCGCACACCGACGAGGGGCTGCGCGCCGCCGTCGAGGCGCGCAGCCGCGTGCCCGGGACGCCGATCCTCGTCCTGTCGCAGTATGTCGAGGTGTCGTACGCCGACGACCTGCTCGCCGACCGCGCGGGCGCCGTCGGCTACCTGCTCAAGGACCGGGTCTCCGAGGTGGCGGAGTTCCTCGACGCCGTGCGGCGGGTCGCCACCGGGGCTACCGTCCTCGACCCCGAGGTGGTCTCCCAGCTGCTGGTCCGCCGGCGCCGGGACGACCCGCTGCGCAGCCTCACCCCGCGGGAGCGGGAGGTGCTCGGGCTGATGGCGGAGGGCAGGTCCAACACGGCGATCGCCCGCAAGCTGGTAGTCACCGACGGCGCGGTCGAGAAGCACGTCAAGAACATCTTCACCAAGCTGGACCTGCCACCGGACGACGAGCAGCACCGCCGCGTGCTCGCCGTCCTCGCCTACCTGCAGAGCTAAAGCGCCAGGTCCACGGCCTCGAGCAGGGAGTGGGCGACCGGCAGCCCGGTGGCCTCGAGCAGCCTGGTGTCGGTGAAGCCGCCCGCATAGAGCACACACGAGGCGCCGACCGAGCGGGCCGCGTCACCGTCGTCGACGGAGTCGCCGATGAGCACCACCTCCGCCGGGTCGATCTCCAGGGTCGCCAGGTGCCGCTCGAGATACACGGCCTTGCGGTGGCCGCCGACCGTGCCGGGAAGGCCGTCGACCCGGACCAGGCGGGCGTTCAGCCCGTGGCGCTCCACCTCGACCAGCAGTTCGTCGTGGAAGAACATCGACAGCAGCGACTGCGTGCCGGACCACCTGCCCATCGCCTCCAGGGCGTCCGGCACGAGCTGCACGTGCCGCATACCCAGCCGGTACGCGTCGTGGAAGGCGTCGTCGAGCAACTGGAACTCGACCTGGTCGACCGGCCGCTCGAGCACGTGCGTGTAGTAGTCCAGGATCGGCCGGCGGAAGTCGCGCCGGTGGTCCTCGGCGGTGATCACCGGCCCGCCCACGGTCGCCAGGCAGACGTTGGTGGCGTCGACCACAAGCTTCAGATCGTCGAGAAGGGTGCCGTTCCAGTCCCAAACCAGGTGCTTCACCCGGGTGAGGATAGCCGGATGTCACGGAGCAGCCGGTCCTCCTCGACCCGCCAGTAGCCGTGCTCCTTGCCGTCGAGGAGCACTACCGGGATGCGGAAGCCGTACTCGTCCTCCAGCGCCTCGTCACCGGTGATGTCGACCTCGGTCCACTCCTCGCCGGTGGCGTCGGCGACCCGCCCCATCGCCTCCTTGGCCACGTCACACAGGTGACAGCCGGGCCGGGTCAACAGGGTGAGCCTCATCGCAGTGCCGCCTTCCGGATCTTGCCGGTCGCCGAGTGCGGCAGCTCAGCCACGAACTCGACGGCTGTCGGGCACTTGAACCTTGCCAGATTCCGCTCGCAGTGTGCGATGAGCTCCTCGGCGGTCACCTGCGAGCCGGGCCGGCGCACGACGACGGCCTTGACGGTCTGCCCGGTGTACGGATGCGGCACACCGACCGCGGCCGCCTCCAGCACGGCCTGGTGCGCCTCGAGCACCAGCTCGACCTCGTGCGGGTAGACGTTGAAGCCGCTGACCAGGATCAGTTCGCCGAGCCGGTCGACGATGAACAGGTCGCCGTCCTCGTCGGCGTAGGCGACGTCCCCGGTCGACCACCAGCCGTCGGCGCCGGGTCCGCCGGCGGCGTCCGGCCAGTACCCCAGGAAGAAGTTCCGGCCGCGGGCCACGATCTCGCCGGGGTCGGTGCGCACCTCGTCGTCCTCGTCGAGCAGCACCTCGGCGCCGTCGGCGTCCACGAGCTTGAGCTCGACGCCGGGGATCGCCCGACCGATGGATCCCGGTTTGCCGGCGGGGCTCGCCAGGGTGCTCGTGAGCACCGGCGCGGCCTCCGTCAGCCCGTACCCCTGATACACCGGCTTCCCCGTCGCCTCGGCGAATCGCCGCTCGGCCGCCGGGTCCAGCGGAGCCGAGCCGCAGACCGCGAGGCGCACCCCGGCCCAGGCGCGGGTGAGCGGCTCACCCATCAGCGACCAGGCGACGAACATCGGCGGCACGCCGACGACGCCGGTCACGCCGTGCCGGGTGATGGTGTCGAGCGCGTCGGCCGGGTCGAAGCGCTCGACCAGCACACCGCACGCGCCGTGGTACGCCACCGCGCCGAGGCCGGAGTTCAGCCCGTACGCGTGGAAGAGCGGCACCGCCAGCAACAGCACGTCGTCGCCGGTGACCGGCGGCGGGTCGAGCTGTGCGAGCTGCTCATGGTTGGCCAGCAGCGCGCGGTGCGGCAGCATGGCGCCCTTCGGCGCGCCGCCGGTGCCGGAGGTGTAGAGCAGCACCGCCAGGTCCTCGCCTCGTCCAGGCCGGCCCAGCCCAGCCGCGCCACTGCTGGTCACCGCCGCGTCGCCGGCGAGCAGTTCGGCGAGGTTCCGGCCCATGGTGTACCGGTGGGAAGGGCCCTCGGCGCCCACGGCGTCGGACACCGACTGCGTGGCGACGAGGACGGCGGCGCCGGAGTCGGCGAGGACATGGGCCAGTTCCCGCGGGGTGTAGGCGGGGTTGACCGGCACGGCGACGAGGCCGGCGCGGAGCGCGCCGAAAAAGACGGCGGCGAACTCGGGCACGTTGGGCAGCACGATCGCGACGCGGGGGCGTCCGTGCTGGTCAGCCGGCAGGTCCAGGGCGGCGAGGTGGGCGGCTACGGCGTCGACCTGCCGGTCGAGTTCCGTCCAGGAGACGACCGTGTCGTGCGACCGCAGGGCCGGCCGGTCGCCGTTCTCGGTGGCCGCACGCCGGACCAGATCCGCGAAGTTGGAAACGTCCTGCACGGTCGCTGAGTCTGACACAGCCCCGAAGGGTGATGCGCGAACGTCTGAGAGATCACCCGTCACCAATCACCCTGTCGCATGGCATGGTGCCTAACGCAGTCGAGCGGGGCGCCGGACCGGCAACACGCCGACTGAGTAACGGTCCACTCGTTCGTGTGCAATGCGCGCGTCGCGCCCAAGCAATAGCGAGGCGGTTACGACCCGTTTCGCCGTTTCTTCGGCGTGTCGTACGGCGTGTCGCGGCACCCTGACGGACAGCATGTGCGCCGGTCGCACACCGATCCGTGGGAAGAATTGTGCCTCCACGCCAGGAGGCGACCACACGCGGGTGACGCCGGACCTATCATCACCCAAGTCGACTCACCCCATTTGTTGCGAGTTGATACCCCTCACCCCGAGGAGGCCGAAGTGCCCGTGATCGCGCCGAATAAGCCTAATCGTCTGGCTTACGAAGCATGAGCGGTTACCAGCACGTGTTCAACGCCGAGCACGCACTCGCCGATGGGCTGTCGATGCTGCGGGACTCGATGCACGACATGTTCACCACGGTGATCCGCGGCGAAGGCGGCAGCGTCCCACGAACCCGCGGGCGCCCACACACCAACGAGGCACCGGCCCGCCCGGGTCCGGCCTCGAACGCCAGACCCAACGGTGGGCTGAACGGCAGACCTGCCGGCGGTGCCGGTGCGGGCCTGCTGGGCGAGGACACGGTGCCGCTCCCGACGGCCGTGCTCGCCGGCACGGGCACGCTCACCGAGACCGGGCCGAGCGAGCCGCCACCGCCACCGCGGCCCGACCGCGGCGATCCCGCGTCGGAGGTGTGGGCGCTCATCGAGCGGGCCCAGGCCGGTGACGGGCAGGCATTCGGTCTCCTCTACGACCGGTACTTCGACACGGTCTTCCGCTTCGTGTACTTCCGGGTGGGCAACCGGCAACTCGCCGAGGACCTCACGGCTGACACGTTCCTGCGCGCGCTGAAGCGCATCGGCAGCTTCACCTGGCAGGGCCGTGACCTCGGTGCCTGGCTGGTCACCATCGCGCGCAACCTGGTCGCCGACCACTTCAAGTCCGGGCGGTACCGGCTCGAGGTCACCACGGGTGACGTCCTCGACGCCGACCGGCCCGACCGGGGCCCCGAGGGCAGCCCGGAGGCGGCGGTCATCGACCACATCACCAACGTGGACCTGCTCAAGGCCGTCAAACAGCTCAACCCCGAGCAGCAGGAGTGCATCGTGCTGCGGTTCCTGCACGGGTTCTCCGTCGCGGAGACCGCGCAGGCCATGAACAAGAACGAGGGAGCGATCAAAGCGTTGCAGTACCGTGCGGTGCGCGCGCTCGCGCGGCTCCTGCCCGACGGATTCCAGCCGTGACCCCTGTCACCTTCGGTTACAGTGTCGCCCGCGGCGCCGTAACCAGCCTCCGTTCTGCACCGTTGGTTCTGGTGCGACCGTCGGCATGGCGCACGGCGGACGCGGTGGCCCACCATCCCGCTGCCCTGCCGCGCCTGAGTGACGCGATCAGCGAAGGGGGGTGCCTCAGGTGATTGGCTCCGTCTTCCATCGTCGGCGAGCTGAGCGATTCGCTCAGCTCCTGGACGAGGCTGCGGGGGCCCGACGGCACCGTACGAGGTCAACGTTCGACGACTCCCTGGCCGACCTGGTGTCGGTCGGCCAGCGACTTTCCGACATGCCGGTCAAGGTCGAGGCTCAGCAGGAGTTCCGCGACGGCCTGCGGGCCATGCTGATGGCCACGGCCGAACGGGAAGGGATCGGGGTCACCGCCAAGGACCCGGAACCCGAGACCGCCCGGCGTGCGGGCATCCACTCGCTGCGCCGGCCCGCCGGCAGCCGCCCTGCGGTCAGCCGCCGTACCCGTACCCGCGGTGCCATCGTCGTCGGCCTGGCCGCCGGCACGCTGGCCCTGTCGGGTATGTCGGCGGCCAGCGGTGACGCGATCCCCGGCGACGCTCTGTACACCGTCAAACGCTCCACCGAGAAGGCCCAGCTCGCGCTGGCCGGCTCGGACATCAGCCGCGGGCAGCTGTACCTCGAGTTCGCCCGCACCCGGCTCGACGAGGCCCACGCGGTCAAGGACCCGAACGGCCTGACCTCGGTGCTCGACGACATGGACAACGAAACGCTGGAAGGCGTCCGGCTGCTGACCACCGCGGCCTCCGCCCGCAAGGAGGCCGCGGCGCTCGACGCCATCGAGTCGTTCACCGGCGCCCAGCGGACCACGGCCGAGAAGCTGCTCACGTCGAGCAGCGGCGACGCCCGCACCCGGGTGACCCAGTCGGTCACGCTGCTCGAGGAGATCGACCGCCGGTCCAAGGCACTGCGCCCGCTGCTCAAGTGCGGCTCGAATGCCACGTCGGCGGCCGACAAACTCGGCCCGGTGCCGAACAGCTCGGCGTGCAAGTCGGGCGGGCAGAAGAACAATGTCCAGCCACCCGGCGCGCCGCAGCCGAGCAACGCGAGTCACAACGACACCACCACGGGCGAGCGGCCGGCGGCGACGGTCAGCGACGGCGTGGTCGTCAGCAGCTCCCCCACCGAGTCGACTTCAGCCTCGCCCAGTCCGCAGCCGTCACCGTCGCCGTCGAAGTCCCAGAAAGGCCTACTCGACTGGCTGTTCGGCTGACGTTGTTGTTCGGCTGACTTCAGTTTCCAGAACATGACAGGGCCTGGTGGACGACACCGGGCCCTGTCGGCGTTCAGGGCCGGTACCGTTGGTCAGTTGGATGAGACCGTCGAGAACAGACAAGGGAGCAGACGCATGCCGATCCGACCTTCGGCGTTACGGCGCAAACGGTCGCCAGGCCGGGTCGTGGCGTCTGCGGCCGGCTGGGCGGCGGCCGAGGTGGAGGCTGCGCTCGAGGTTCCGGCAGACCCGGCCGCCGCGGCCTTCTTCGACGTCGACAACACGATGATGCAGGGCGCGTCGATCTACTACTTCGCCCGCGGTCTCGCCAAGCGGAAGTACTTCACCAGCACCGATCTGCTGCGCTTCGCATACCAGCAGGCGCGCTTCCGCCTGCTGGCTTCGGAACACGCCGGCACGGTCTCCAACGCCAAGTCCACCGCACTGGCCTTCATCGCCGGATGGCGGGTCGAGGACATGGAGCGGCTCTGCGAGGAGATCTTCGACGAGCTGATGGCCGACCGGATCTGGGCCGGCACGCTGGCCCTGGCCCAGCTGCACCTCGACGCCGGTCAGCGGGTCTGGCTGGTCACCGCCGCACCGGTCGAGCTGGGCCGGATCATCGCCGCGCGGCTCGGCCTGACCGGCGCGATCGGCACCGTGGCGGAGGTCAAGGAGGGCGTTTACACCGGCCGGCTGGTCGGCGACCTCATGCACGGTCCCGAGAAGGCGTCCGCGATCCGGGCGCTCGCGCTGGCCGAGGGCCTGGACCTGACACGCTGCGCGGCGTACAGCGACTCGGTGAACGACACCCCGATGCTGTCGACGGTGGGGTATGCGGTGGCGGTGAACCCGGATCCGGCGCTGCGCCGCGAGGCCCGCAAGCGGGGCTGGGAGATCCGCGACTTCCGCACCGGCCGCAAGGCGGCGAAAATCGCGATCCCGACGGCCCTCGCCACCGGCGTCGTGATCGGCGGCTTCGCAACGGCGACCGCGATGCGCAAGCGCCGCCGCCGCACCCCGACCCAACCCACGCCGGACACCGCGCCGCAGGCCTGACCGGCCACCGGTTGACGGCGTCGCGAGGCCCGGCACGACCACGGCCCGGCAGGAAGAAGGACGTCAGGCGGAAAACGCGTCCGGGCGGCGGTCGAGCAGCTTGTAGAGCGTCTGCTGGATCGTCTCGCGCACCTGGTCGGAGAGGTTGAAGACCACCATCGGGTCGTCGACCGAGTCGGCATACTCCGTGGTGGAGATGGGCTCGCCGAACTCGATCAGCCACTTGCTCGGCAGCGGGACCAGCCCCAGCGGGCCGAGCCACGGGAACGTGGGCGTCACCGGGAAGTACGGTGCGCCGAGCAGCCGGGCGAGCGGGCGGATGTTGGCGAGGAGCGGGTAGATCTCCTCGGCGCCGACGATCGACACCGGCACGATCGGCATGCCGGTGCGCAGCGCGGCGGAGACGAAGCCGCCGCGGCCGAAGCGCTGGAGCTTGTACCGCTCGGCGAAGGGCTTGCCGATGCCTTTGAAGCCCTCCGGGAACACGCCGACGAGCTCACCCTCCGACAGCAGCCGCTCGGCGTCGGGGTTGCACGCCAGCGTGGCGCCGGACTTGCGGGCCACCTCCGACACGACCGGCATGCGGAAGACCAGGTCGGCGCCGAGCAGGCGGAGGTGGCGCCGGGCGGGCGTCTCGTCGTGGACGGCCACCGAGAGCATCATCGCGTCGAGCGCGAGCGTGCCGGAGTGGTTGGCCACGACGAGCGCGGCGCCCTCCTTCGGCAGGTTTTCCACGCCGAAGACCTCGGTGCGGAACCATTGCTTGTACAGCGGGCGCAGCACCGGCAGGACGACGCTGTCGGTGAGGTGGCGGTCGAAGCCGAAACCGTCGACCTCGTAGTCGCCGGTGAGGCGCTCGCGAAGGAAGGCCAGCGCACCGGCGACCCGGTCGTCCCACACATCAGGGAGACCAGGGTCAGTCATGCCCACTCTCCAACGCGGCGCGGGCCGCACGGGTCCGGCGGAATCCTTCGAGCAGTGCCTGCTCGACCGAGCGAATCGTATCCGCGGGCAGCAGCTCACCGTCGCGGCGGCTCTGCACGAACTCGGCGAACGCCTCCGCGGTGGTGCGCGGGGTGAAGCCGAACTCGCGGATCAGGCGCGTGGTGTCGACCACCCGGCCGTGGACGAACAGGTCGACCTGGTCGAGCGACACCCCGGCGCGGCCGATGCCGGCCAGCGCGTTGAGCCCAGGCTCCAGCACCGGGACCGTCACCCGGCCGGCCCGCCGGACCGCCTGCGACAGGGTCAGCGTGCCGGCCCCGGCCACGTTGAAGGTGCCCGGATGCGCCTCGGCGACCGAGCGGTGCAGAACCTCGAACGCGTCCTCGACGTGCAGGAACTGCAACCGGGGGTCGCGTCCGAACACGGTCGGCACGAACGGCTGGGCGAAGTAGCGGGTCAGCCGGGTGTCGACGGTCGAGCCGATGAACGGCGCGAACCGCAGCACCGTGGCCCCGACGTCGGGACGGCGCCGGCGGAAGCCCCGCACGTAGCCCTCGATGTCGAGCACGTCCTTGGCGAAGCCACCGCGCGGGATCTCCCGCGGCTCGGTGTCCTCCGTGAAGATCGCGGGGTCGCGGAACGACGCACCGTAGGCAGCCGTGGACGAGCGGACGACCAGCTTCCGCAGCCGGGTCGCCTGCTGGCAGGCGGCCAGGAGCTGCATCGTGCCGATGACGTTGAGCTCCTTCATCGCCGCCCGGCCGCCCTGCTGGTCCGCCGCGGTGGCGACGGCGAGGTGCGCAACCGCCTCGACCCGGGCGTCGACCATCACCCGCAGCACCCCCGGGGTCCGGAGGTCGACCTGATGGACGTCGACGTCGCCCAGCACCCCGGCGAACTCACCGGACGGCGTTGCGGCGTCGATGCCGATGACCCGCTCGATGCGCGGGTCGGCGGCGAGCCGGGCGGCCAGGTGCGCGCCGAGGTAGCGGCCCACCCCGGTCACCAGGACAACCCGTGGCGCTGGCGGCGTGGTCACGCGACTCCGTTCCAAGCGGACCGCCCCCGGACGGCACCCGCGCTCAGCGCGGGCCTGGGGCCGGGGCGGACCGCCGAAGCGCTACTACTTGCCGAGACGACGACGCTGGACGCGGGTCTTGCGCAGCAGCTTCCGGTGCTTCTTCTTGGCCATACGCTTGCGGCGCTTCTTGACCACCGAGCCCATACGGGTATCTCCTCGATACAGCGGAACGCGTGCCATCGCTGGCACGCCAAAGACATGGTTAGCGGCTCCAGGGTAGCCGCACCGCTGCTTGATCGGAAAACGACCCCGCTATGCCGTCTCACGGAACGCTTCGCGCAGGTATTGGTCGACCGCGTGCTCCGGCACCCGGAACGACCGACCGACGCGGACCGCGGTGAGATCACCGGCGTGCACCAAGCGGTAGACGGTCATCTTGGAGACCCTCATCAGGGTGGCCACCTCGGCGACGGTCAGGAACCTGACTTCTCCCAGCCGGCCTTCGGTGGTATGTGGATTACTCGACATCGCAACCTCCGACCAGCGCTCGCCGTACACCCACCATCAGCGTGTTATCAGTACGGTAACGGTACTGCTGTGACTTGCGCCCCGGCTTCGTCGGAATCTTTCCTCTCAACATCAACTCGGGCGGGTCGACACGCCGTCACTCGGTGCGCAGGGCCACGACGGGATCGAGCCGACCGGCCCGCTGTGCGGGTACCACTCCGAAGATGATCCCGACGCCGGCAGACACCCCGAAAGCCAGCGCCAACGACCACCAGGTGATCGCGGCCGGCACCGGCGACAGCGCGGCGACCACCAGGGCAGCCACGACGCCGAGTGCCATCCCGGCAAACCCGCCCAGCGTGGTCAGCAGCACGGCCTCCAGCAGGAACTGGACGCCGATGTCCCGCGGCCGGGCGCCCACGGCCTTGCGCAGCCCGATCTCCTTGGTGCGCTCGCGGACCGACACGAGCATGATGTTGGACACCCCGACCCCGCCGACCAGCAGCGAGATGCCGGCGATCGCGGCGAGCACGCCGGTCAGCACGCCGAGGATGTCACCGAGCACGCCGAGGATCTGCTCCTGGGTGACCGCGCTGAACTCGGTGCCCGGATGGCGGCGGCTCAGCTCGGCGATGATCCGGGCGCTCAGCTCGTCGATCTCGTCGCGGTTCGGGGCCTTGATCGCGATGCCGTCGACCCGGTTGGTGCCGAGCAGACGCTGTGCGGTCGTGATCGGTACGTGCACCTCGCTGTCCCGGTCGATGCCGAGGCTCTGGCCGAGCTGCGCGAAGACGCCGATTACCCGGAACCGCACGCCTGCGATGGTGACCTGCTGGCCGACCGCGTCCCGGTCGCCGAAGAGCGCGTGGGCGACGCTCCAGCCGAGCACGGCGACGCGGCGTTGGGTGTCGACGTCGGAGCGGCTGAGGTACGTGCCGCGGGCGAGGCTCCGCACGAAGACCTGCGGCGTCGTCTCGATGACCCCGTTGATCGTGGCGAACGTGTCGACGTTGCCGGCAGCGACCGTCTCACCCGACGCCACGCTCACCGCCACCCGGTTGCGGTCGCCGACGATCTTCGACACGGCGTCGACGTCGGACAGGTCCATTCGCGAGACCGACGGCGCCGAGCCGATGTTGACCTGCCCCGGCACGACGATGAGCAGGTTCGAGCCGAGGCCCTCCACCTGCTGTTCGATCTTCTGCTTGGTACCGGTGCCGATGGCCACGAGCACGACGACCGCCGCGACCCCGATGATCACCCCGAGCATGGTCAGCATGCTGCGCAGCCGGTTCGCCCGCAGGGCGTCGACAGCAACCCGCCACGCCTCCGCGAACCTCACGCGCCCTCCCCTCCGCTCCGCTCCGGACCGCTGACGATCTCCCCGTCGCGCATGACGATCTGCCGGTCGGCGCGCTCCGCCACCTCACGGTCGTGGGTGACGATCACCAGCGCCACTCCCTGCTCCCGGTTCAGCGCCTCCAGCAGGGCGAGCACGGCCTGGCCGTTCTTCGTGTCCAGGTTGCCGGTCGGCTCGTCGGCCAGGAGCACCTGCGGGTCGGTGACCAGGGCCCGGGCGATCGCCACGCGCTGCTGCTCACCGCCGGAGAGCTGGTTGGGCCGGTGGTCGAGCCGGTGGCCGAGTCCGACGCGCTCCAGCATGGCGATCGCCCGGCGCCGCCGCTCGGCCGCCCGCATTCCGCGGTAGACGAGCGGCAGTGCCACGTTCTCCACGGCACTGGTACGGGCGAGCAGGTGGAACGACTGAAAGACGAACCCGATCGTCTCGTTGCGCAGCCGGGCGAGATCCTCGGGACCGAGCCCGGCGACGTCCCGCCCGCCGATGAGCAGCTTGCCCGCGGTCGGCCGGTCGAGGCCGCCGAGCAGGTGCATGAGCGTCGACTTGCCGGAGCCGGACGGCCCGATGATCGCCACGTAGTCGCCGGCCTCGACGGTGAAGCTGACCCCCTTGAGGGCCGGCACGGTGACCCCGTCAAGCGCGTAGTCCCGCCTCACCTGCTCGGCGACGAGGGCGGCGGTCATCGCTGCAGGTCCATGCCCTGCTTGACCTTGTCCGTGCCACGGACGACCAGCCGGTCGCCGTCCGCCACGCCGGACAGGACCTGCACCCGGTCCTGACCCGAGACGCCGATGCTGACCGGCGTCTGGACCGCCTTGCCGTCGCGGACCAGCCACACCACGTCTTTGCCGCCGACGTTGAACACGGCCGCCGCCGGCACGGTCACCGCGTCGCGGATCGAGCGAACCTCCAGGTGGGCGACGGCGTTCATGCCCGGGCGAGGGGTCGGCGCCAGCCGGCCGTCGTCGTAGCGTCCGACGCCCAGCTTGAGCCGCGAGCGGTACGAGACGCCGCCGCGCGCCGACGCGGTGGGCAACACGTCGGCCGAGGTCACCGTGGCCTCGTAGACGGCGCCGGGCGCCGCGTCGAGCTCGACCCGCGCGGTGACGCCAGGCTGGACCAGCAGCACGTCGGTCTCGTCGACCTCGGCCATCAGGCCCAGCTCGGAGACGTCGACGACGGTGACGATCGCGGCACCGGCGGCGACCCTGCCACCGACCGGAACCGCCGGGTCGACGCCCGGGCCGGGCTGCTGCGGCACGTCCACTGCGGCGCCCGCCCCGCCGGTGGCCCCGGCGGCGGCACCGAGCAGGTCGGTGATCGACGGCGCACTGGCCGCCGAGGTGCCGCCCAGCTGCACGACGCCGGCGACCGGTGCGCGCAGGGTCAGCGCGTCGACCGTGGACCTCGCCAGGTCGTACGCGGCCTGCGCCTGGGCCCGCTGTGCCGCGGTGAGCGCGGACATCGCCTGGTTGACGCTCGCCAGGCCGCGCTGGACCGCCGTGATGAGTGCCCGGGCCGACGCCGCCGCCTCCTGGTACGTGCGCTCGGCGAGGTCGATCTGGTGCAGGAGCGCTGCCCGTACCGCCTGATCGGCGATCTGCTGTGCGGCACCACGCGCGTCGGCGAACGCCTTCGCCGCCGCGTCGTCGGTCTTCTTCTGCGTCGCCGAGAGGTTCTTGGTCCCGCCTCCTCCCCCGCCGGCGCCCTTGAGTGCGTCGAGCGCCTCACCGGCCGCCGTGAGCCGCTGCTGCGCGGACGGCGAGTCGATCACGGCAAGCACCTGGCCGGCGGCCACGGTGTCACCCGGCTTGACCGACAGCGACACGAGCGTGCCGTCGGCGGCCGCGGTGAGGGTCGCGGCGGCCCTGGCGGTGATGGTGGCCGGCGCGTCGACGACCTCGATCACGTCGGCGCGCCCGGCGTTGCCCAGGCCGATGTCGTTGTTCTCGCCGTCGCAGGAGGCGGCCGTCAGCGAGACGAGGCTGAGGAGGGCCACGGAGACGGTCAGCTGCACTCGCGGGGGGACGCGATACACGCACGCAATTCTATGTACGGGCTTTGACGTTCCTCACGCAGTCGTTGGCGACGTCGTCCCAGCTCATGCCGAGTGCCTTCGGTGCGGCGTCGGTGAGGCTCATGCCCTGCCGGGTGGTGAGGTCGAAGAAGTCGAGCATCTTCTCCTCGCCGAAGCGGTCGGCGAGGCGCTGCACGGACAGGTAGGCGATGCCGTATCGCCCGCTCACGTCGCTCGTGCTCGCCCCCTCCGGCGGGTCGTCCATCGCGATCTCGTTCTTCCAGTGTCCACTGCGGACATACGCCCGCACGTCGGACATCTGGCTGAACGGCTTGCCTTCGCCCTTCACCCGCACGTATTCGGCGAGACCCTCGACCAGCCACCAGGTCTTGTCATAGGCGCGGTCGACGCCGGCCAGCGTCACCACGTGGGTGAACTCGTGGCGCAGCACGTCGAGCGTCTCCTTGGCGTCGACGCGGGCGGCGTTCAGGACGATCTCGGTCGCGTTCGGGGTGAGCGGCAGCGCGAAGCCGGCGACCCAGTTCTCCTGCTTGATGCCGTACCACGACGACCACTCGTCCGGGCCGGCGAGATACACGGTGTAGCGCGACGGCGGCGGGCCCCACTTCGCGTAGCGGTCGGTCAGCGCGGCGGCCTTCTCGGCGCTGGCGAGCATCGACGGGAGGCGGGAGGCGTACTTCGGGGTCGTCGACAGCACCACCCGCTGACCGACCGCGGTCCGCAGCTCGCTGGCCTCCCACGGGCGCGGGCCGAGGTCGTCGGAGACGCCGAACTCGAGCAGCGTGACGGTCTTGCCGGAGACGTTCCACCGGGTGGCGGTCTGGAAGTTCATCGGGTCGCAGGTCTCGACCACGAAGCAGTACCGCACGTAGACCTTGGCGGTCGCGGTGCCGTCGCCGACGACCTTGACCTTGTCGACGACGGTCGGTTCCCAGACCTTGACCTGCAACTGGCGCAGCGAGCCGAACCGCCGGGCGAGATCGTCGCGCAGCTTGGTGGCGGTCTGGTCGACCGGGGCGAGGAAGGCGGCCTGGTCGCCGCCGACCAGAGCCGCGCCCTGGTCGGACAGGGCGCGGCGGACCTTGCCGTCCACGGTCGTGGGCGGCGCGCCCTTCGTCTCGCCCGACCCGCCCTTCGCGCCGCCGCCGTTGGACTCGCCGACCGGCCGATCACCGGCCGTGCCGAGGCCCTGCCCGGCCAGCGTCGCGGTGCGGTCCTGGCGGGTGGCCTCGAAGGCGATCGCGCCCGCCGGCGCCAGCAGCAGCACGGCCAGGGCCACCAGCAGCGCGACCCGGAGGACGTTGACCCGCTTCGGCGGGACAGGCGGCGGATACGGCGGATAGGGTTGCTGATAGTGCACCGGCGGCGGCGAATGGTAGAACTCCGCCGGCCTCGGGTGGGGCAACGGCGGCCGGTTCGATTCCCGCGCGAACCCCGTCGCGTCCGGCCGTCCCCCATCCATCACTGCCGGACCGTACGCGACCCGGTCAAGCAGCCGCGTCGCCCGTATGGACGAGATGCGGCATTAGGACCTGTCGCTAGCCTTTGGACCGCAGGGCGCGGGCCAGGAAGCCGACGTTTGCGGGCCGTTCGGCCAGCCGCCGCATCATGTAGGCGTACCACTGGGTGCCGTAGGGCAGGTAGACCCGGACGGTGTATCCCAGCTCGGCGAGGCGGCGCTGCTCGTCGGGGCGGACACCGTACAACATCTGGAACTCGAACTCGTCGGTCGAGCGGTCGAACCACTTCGCGCGGTCCTCGCCGATGGCCACCAGGCGGGGGTCGTGCGTGGCGAGCATCGGGTAGCCGGAGCCGGACATGAGCACGTTGAGGCAGCGCACGTAGGACTTGTCGACGTCGAGACGGCTCTGGTAGGCCACCGACTCGGGCTCCTTGTACGCCCCCTTGCACAGCCGGACCCGGGAGCCGCTGACCGCCAGCTCGCGGCAGTCGGCCTCGGTGCGGCGCAGGTACGACTGGACGACCGCGCCGGTCGTCGGGAAGTCCTCCCGCAGCCGGGCCAGCACCTCCAGCGTCGAGTCGGTGGTGGTGTGGTCCTCGGCGTCGAGGGTGACCGTGGTGCCGGCCTCGGTGGCCTTGGCGCAGATCGCGCGGGCGTGCTCGTAGGCGACCTTCTCGTCGAAGACCTGGCCGAGCGCGGAGAGCTTGAGGCTGACCTCGGCCGCGGGGGTCAACTCGGCGGCCTGCAGCGCGTCGAGCAGTTTGAGGTACTCGTCGCGGGTCGCCTCGGCCTGTTGCGGATTGGTGGTGTCCTCGCCGAGGTGGTCGATCGTCACCGCCAGTCCGTCGGCGACGAGCTCGCGGGTGCGGGCCAGCGCGTCGTCCACGTGCTCGCCGGCGATGAACCGGCGCACGATGTCGCGGCTGACCGGAGCGGATTCGACAAGCCGCTCGACTCTGTTTGAGCGGGCGGCGGCGAGGATGACCGATCTGAGCATGTGCCGAGCGTAGACAGATCCTGCCGGGTCCGGTGACGCGTGGTCGCCAGTGTGGCATTTCTTGACTACCTTGGTCGGGTGGACTTCGACGCGTATGCGCGGACCGCCGTCGACATCGTCAACGCGCCGCTCGAAAGCATGCAAGACCTCGTCGCACTGTTCGGCGAGGACAGTTGGCAGACCGCCGAGGCGACGGAACGCGACCTGATCGCCTTCCGGCGCGCCCGCAAGCGGCTCCGGGATGTGTTCGAGCACGGCTCGGCCGGCCGTGACGTGGCCGCGGTCGCGGAGCTCAACGCGCTGCTCGAGGCCTATCCGATGCAGCCGCGGATCTCCGGGCACGACACCCACGACTGGCACATGCACGTGACCGGCCGAGGCTCCTCGGTGAGCTCCGAGCTGCTGGCCGGCGCCGCCTGGGGCCTGGCGGTGTGGCTGTGCGAGCACGGCAGCGCCCGGTTCGGCGTCTGCGCGGACGAGCGCTGCGGCAACGTGTACCTCGACACTTCGTCGAACTGCTGCCGCCGGTTCTGTTCCGAGCGGTGCGCGACCCGTTCCCACGTCGCGGCGCACCGGGCGCGCAAGCGGGCCGCCGAGACCGGCGCCGCGCTCGCGCAGGCCCAGGTCACCACGGATGACACCGACCGGGCGGTCGTGACCGCATAGGTTGCCGAGCGGACTCGACCCGGCCGGGGGTCGGCCGGGTCGGGTTCGAGAACCCGAAACCGCCTCCGGGGCCGGGCACTTCGGCATATCTTGCGTCATGTGGTTCGCTTCACCGCGCGTCCGACAAGTCGGATCTGCGGGCTTGGGCGATGCGGGACCGTTCATTTTTGTTGGCGGCCCCTGACACCGGGTAGGTCACCGGATCACAACGCCCTACGAAGGAGAAACAGCACCATGGCCCAGGGAACCGTGAAGTGGTTCAACGCTGAGAAGGGCTTCGGCTTCATCAGCGTCGACGGCGGCAACGACGTCTTCGTCCACTTCTCCGCCATCGTCTCGGAGGGCTACCGCAGCCTCGACGAGAACCAGCGGGTCGAGTTCGAGATCAAGCAGGGCCCGAAGGGTCCTCAGGCCGAGTCCGTTCGCAAGATCTGACCGCCGGCTCACCGCCCCCCGGCGCGACCGAACGCGCCGGGGGCAGGTCTCTGCGTCTTCGGCCAGGGGCGGACGGCCCCTGAGCCGAAGGCCGGCGGCTGCTGAACCGGACGCCTGCGCCACCTGATCCGGATCGGTGGCGCCGGAGGGCCGGGGCACGGAGCCGGACGCCGGGATGATCAGGCGACCGGGGACGGGGTGGCCAGGTGCTGGCGGGCGAACCGCAGCGCTTCGGCCAGGTCGGCCTCGCGGTCGGCACGGCTGCGGGCCTTCCGGGTGCCCACCTCCACCGCCACCGAGCCGGTGAAGCCGCGCCCGTCCAGCGACGCCAGGAGCTCCGCGCAGGGCTGGGTCCCCCGGCCGGGCACGAGGTGCTCGTCGCGGCCCTTGCCCGTGCCGTCGCCCAGGTGGACGTGAGCCAGGTTGCCGCGCATCGTGTCGGCCAGCGCGATCGCATCGGTCCGTGAGGCGGCGCAGTGTGACAGGTCGAGCGTGTAGGCGTCGAACCCGATCAGCGTCGGATCCCAGCCCGGCGCATACGGCACGAACTCGCGGCCCACGCCACGCAGCGGGAACATGTTCTCGACCGCGAACCGGATGCCCGGGAACTGTCGGCCCAGCTTGAGCAGGCCGGACTGGAAGGTCCGCGCGTAGTCGCGCTGCCAGGCGAAGGGCGGGTGGACGACCACGGTCGGCGCGCCGAGCGTGTCGGCGAGCTCGGCGGCGCGGCGCAGCCGCTCCCAGGGGTCCGGGCTCCACACCCGCTGGGTGACCATCAGGCAGGGTGCGTGCACGGAGCCGACGCGCACGCCGTAGTGCTTCGACAGTCCGAGGAGCGCCCCCGCGTCCTGGCTCACCGCGTCGGACCAGACCATCACCTCTACTCCGTCGTATCCGACCGAGGCGGCCATCTCAAAACCTGCGGCGGTCGGCTCGGGGAAGACGGAGGAGGTGGACAACAGGACCGGAACTTGACGACTCACAACACCAGGCTAGCCCTCGCCGGGTAACGTCTCCTGTCGATCAACTCGACTCGAGGACCTCCAGCCGGCGAAGAATCACCCCTTCGCGCAGAGCCCAGGGGCAGATCTCGACCTCCTCGATGCCCAGGCTGCGCATGGTGACCTCGGCCACCACGGCACCGGCGAGGATCTGATGCGCCCGCCCGGGGCTCACGCCGTCGATCTCGGCCAGCGCCGCCGACGGCATCCGACGGATGAACGACAGCACCTGGTGCAGGCCGACCCGGGTCAGCCTGCGGGGCGCCCGCGGCCCGGCGCTCGACGGCGCCGCCCCGGCGAGACGGGCCAGCGTGCGAAACGTCTTCGAGGTCGCGACCGGCCGGTCCCAGCCACTGTCGGCCAGCTTCTTCACCGGCTTGGCGACCTCGGCCTCGACGTATTCGCACAGGGCGGCGACCGCCGCCGCCGAGGGCGGGTCGCCGTCGAGCCGCTCCCGGGTCAGGCGGCCCACGCCGAGCGGCACGGATAGCGCCACGTCGGGCTCCTCGTCGATGCCGGCCGCCAGCTCCAGCGAACCGCCGCCGATGTCCATCACCAGCAGCCTGCCCGCGGACCAGCCGAACCAGCGCCGTACCGCCAGAAAGGTCATGATCGCCTCGGCCTCGCCCGCGAGGACCTGCAGGTCGACGCCCGTCTCCTCACGGACCCGCTTGAGGACGCGGGCCGAGTTCTTCGCGTCTCGCACGGCGGAGGTGGCGAAGGCGAGCAGGTCGTCGGTCTCCAGCGCCGCGGCGGCGTCACGTGCCTGGGCGACCGCCGCGACGAGGCTGTCGGCACCCGCCTTGCTGAGCTCACCGTCCTTGCCGATCCGCTCGGCGAGGCGCAGTTCGGCCTTCTGCGAGTGGGCGGGCCACGGGTGAGCACCGTGGTGCGCGTCGACAAGGAGGAGATGGACCGTGTTGGAGCCGACGTCGAGGACACCGAGGCGCATCGCTTCACCGTAGTCGCGTCACGCTTCGGCGGGGCGAACCCGACGGCGTACGCTTCGTCGAATGGAGATTCACGTCGAGGTCGAAGGCCCGGACGACCCGCGCAACCTCGAGGTCGACCTCGACTTCCCACGCGAGTGGCTGGAGTTCACCGACCCGGATGACGCCGACCACCTCATCCGGGCCGACATGACGTGGCTGCTGTCCAATTGGACATGTGTCTACGGCAACGGCTGCCACGGCATCGTCGAAGGCCGGCCGGAGCAGGGCTGCTGCTCGCACGGCGCCTTCTTCACCGACGACGACGACAAGAAGCGCGTGCGCGCGGCGGCGAAGCGGCTCTCGCCGGAGCACTGGCAGTATTACCGCAAGGGGTTCAAGAACTACACCGAGACGGACACCATCGACGGTGAGAACCCCGCGCTGCGCACGGCCACCCGCCCCGGCGCCGGCTGCGTCTTCCAGAACGACCCCGACTTCCCCGGGGGTGGCGGCTGCGCCCTGCACGGCCAGGCGCTCCGCGACGGCGTGCACCCGCTGGAGTACAAGCCGGACGTGTGCTGGCAGCTGCCGGTCCGCCGTGACCAGGATTGGCGCAAGCGCCCCGACGGCACGAAGGTGCTGGTCTCGACGCTGGGCGAGTTCGACCGGCGCGGCTGGGGCGAGGGTGGCCACGACCTGCACTGGTGGTGCACGTCGTCCCCGGAGGCCCACGTCGGCGCGCTGCGGCTCTACCAGGAGTACGAGCCGGAGCTGACGGCCCTGATCGGCAAGGCGGCCTACACCAGGCTCGCCGAGCTGTGTGTGGCCCGCGTCGAGCAGGGCATGATCGCCCCCCACCCGGCCACGGTGGCGGCCCGCAAACTCATCCCGATCCGCCCCGTCTGACGGGTCAGTCCTCCTCCTGCTGGGTGTGCTGCTGGCGGCGGGCCTTGGCGAGCAGCGAATAGCCGACCGCCAGCAGTGACAGGCCGATGAAGATGCTCGGGAGGGACTCGGACCAGGTGGCCGCGCCGATCGCGGTCCACGCCGAACTGGCCGCCAGCATCACGCCGACCAGCATCAAGAGCATCCCGGCCGGGCCGGTGTTGAACGTTCGCACCAATCGCAACGGTACGGTCAGGGTGGTGTCCGGTGTGCGACAACCGGGGAACCCACCACCCGGATAGGTTCAGGCGGTGAACGAAGAGATCTTTCCCGGGGTGCAGCTCGGCGAAGGCACTGTTGTCGAGCCCGGGGCCCGGATCGGCGTACCGCCGCGGGGGGCGCAGCCGGGTGAGTTCCCGACCGTCATCGGGGCCAACAGCCGCATCCGGTCGGGCACGGTGATCTACGCCGGTGCGGTGATCGGCGAGCGGTTCCAGTCCGGACACGGCGCCATGATCCGGGAGAACAACATCATCGGGGACGGCTGCTCGGTCGGTACGAACGCCGTGCTCGAGCCCGGCAACCGGATCGGCGACGGCAGCCGTGTCCACTCGCACTGCTTCCTGGAGAACGTGACCCTCGGCCTGCGGGTGTTCCTCGGCCCCGGGGTCGTGTTCACCGACGACCCGCACCCGCCCTGCCCGCGGTACGACGAGTGCGTCGGCGGCGCCACCGTCGACGACGACGCATCCATCGGCGGCAACGCGACCATCCTGCCCGGGGTCCGGATCGGCGCCCGCGCACTGGTCGGCGCCGGCTCGGTGGTCACCCGTGACGTGCCGCCGGACACCGTGGTCGCCGGCAGCCCGGCCCGTGAGAAGCGCAAGATCGACGAGCTGGTGTGCGCGCCGGGGCACTTCGCCAAGCCGTACGAGTGGCGCGCGGCACTCGACTCCTGAATCCTCAAGTCGGCCCGGTCCGGGCCGAACGTGGGGGCGTGACCAGTCTGCCCGCGATCAACACCCTGGTCGACGTGGTCCTGATGGATGGCGAGGCCTATCAGTCCCGCGTCGAGGACGTGACCGACAAGCGCCTGACCGTGGCCGCGCCGTTCGGCGTGAACACTGCCGACATGCCGAAGGTCGGCACGTCGCTGGAGCTTGCCTGGGTCGCGGGCGACCGGCGGCACGCGATCGACGTGCGGCTGACGGCGCTGAGCAACGAGCAGCCGCCGCGCTGGTCGCTGGAGGCGATCGGCAGCATCCGGCTGCAGACCCGCCGCAACTACGTCCGCGGCGGCGGCGGTGAGCCGGTCGAGGTGACGATGGGCGGCACCGCGTACGCGGGCCGTGTCATCGACCTGTCCGAGGGCGGGATCCGCTGCCGGATGCTGGAGGACAAGTTCGACCGGGACGACCGGGTCGAGCTGCGGATCGCCCTGGAGGACCAGACGATCCCGCTGAACGGCACGGTGCTGTTCGTCCGCCGGGACCACAAGAACGGGACGTTCGACGTGATCATCACGTATGAGACGACCGAGCTCGTCGGCCGGGCGATCCGGGGTTACGTGCTGCGCCGCGAGATGGAGGAGCGCCGCCGCAGTCGCGAGTCGGTCGCCAACGCCGGCTGACCCCGTCCACCTTCGCGAGGGCTACGGCTCGAACTTGTAGCCCAGGCCGCGCACCGTGACGATGTACCGCGGCGCGGACGGCTCAGGCTCGATCTTCGACCGCAGACGCTTCACGTGGACGTCGAGGGTCTTGGTGTCGCCGACGTAGTCCGCGCCCCACACCCGGTCGATCAGCTGGCCCCGCGTGAGGACCCGGCCGGCGTTGCGCAGCAGCAGCTCGAGCAGCTCGAACTCCTTGAGCGGCAACTGCACCGCGTCGCCGGCGACGGTGACGACGTGCCGGTCGACGTCCATGCGGACCGGGCCGGCCGAGAGTGTCGGCGGCGCGAGGTCACCGACGGCGTCGACCTGGCGCCGCAGCACCGCGCGGATGCGGGCGACCAGCTCGCGCGGCGAGTAGGGCTTGGTGACGTAGTCGTCCGCGCCGATCTCCAGCCCGACCACCTTGTCGATCTCGCTGTCCCGAGCCGTGATCATGATGATCGGCACGTTGGACTTCTGCCGCATCTGCCGGCACACCTCGGTGCCCGACATCTCGGGGAGCATCAGGTCGAGCAGGACGATGTCCGCGCCGGTGCGGTCGAACTCGGTCAGGGCCTCGGTGCCGGTCGCCGCGATGGAGACCTCAAAACCCTCGCGACGGAGCATGTACGACAACGGGTCGGAAATCGACTCTTCGTCCTCGACCACGAGTACGCGCGCCAACGTGCTGTCCTTTCGTAGCTGCCGGGGAACCGCACTGCGCTGCGAACCGCGGGATTGCTGTTGCATAACGATCATGAGGCCCCTCCGATCTCAACTGACGGCGGTAGCGCCAATGCGGCCTCCGTCGGACGCGACGGCAGCCGCAAGGTGAACGTCGAGCCAACACCGACGGTGCTGGTCACCGTGACCCAGCCTCCGTGATTGGTGGAGATGTGCTTGACGATCGCCAGGCCGAGGCCGGTGCCGCCGGTGGCCCGGGAGCGCGCCCGGTCGGCGCGGTAGAACCGCTCGAAGATCCGGTCCAGGTCACGCGGCTCGATGCCGATGCCCTGGTCGGCGACCGCGATCTCGACGAACCCGTCCTCGCTCGCCGACGTGGTGACGATGACCCGCGTCGACTCCGGCGAGTAGGCGATCGCGTTCTCCATGAGGTTGACCACGGCCGTGACCAGCTGGTTTTCGTTGCCGTAGACGGTCAGGCCCCGGACACCCTGGAAGCTCACCTCGATCTCCTTCGCGGAGGCCGGGGTCTTGGTGCGGTCGAGCACCTCGGCCATGATCTTGTCGACGTCGACCGGCTCCGGCTCGGGCAGCGGCTCCGCGCCCTGCAGCCGGGACAGCTCCAGCAGCTCGGAGACGAGCCGGCCGAGTCGCGACGACTCGTGCTTGATCCGCTCCGCGAACCGGATGGCGGCGGCGGGGTCCTTGTCCGTGGCGTCGAGGAGGGCCTCGGCGAGCAGCTGGAGCGCGCCGACCGGGGTCTTCAGCTCATGACTGACGTTGGCGACGAAGTCGCGCCGCACGCGGGCGACCCGGTGGGCCTCGGTGACGTCGGTGGCCTCGATCGCGACCCGGCCGCCGTCGAGCGCGACGGCGCGCACGTTGACACCCAGCGGATCGCCATGGGTGATCCGGGGCAGGTCGAGCTCGACGACCCGGGTTACCCCGCCGCGCCGCACCTGACCCGCGAGCGTCCGCACGATCGTGTGCGCCTCGTCGACGGTCGTACCGCCACGTTGCCGCACAAGGCCCATCTCACGGGCCGCCGCGTTGGCGAGCACCGGGCGATCGTCTTCGTCCAGCACGAGCACCCCGACCAGCAACGCGTCGAGGATCTCGGTCATTGCCGGACCCTCGGCTTTCGCCTGCTGCCGGAACTTCCACTCCACGGCTCGATGGTAGGAGGTCTCTTACCCGACCGACGGCACGCGGAGGCACGAAACGGGCTCACGTCGTCCAGTGTTCACCCCCTCGCGGGGTGAAGTTCACGTCCGGCGTGGGGGTGGAACCCTACCGTGAGGTTCGACACGATAGGAGCACCATGCGCGACGAATACCGTGCGGATCTTTTGCAGGTCAACCGGCTGCTGGTGTGGATGGCCGACGCCGTCCGCAGCGCCATGAACCGGGCAACCAATGCCCTCCTGAAGGCCGACCAGACCGACGCCGAAGAGGTCATCGCCCGCGACGCCGAGGTCAACGCCCTCTACCGGCTCGTCGAGGACAAGGTGTACGACCTGTGCGCCCGCCAGGCACCCGTGGCGTCCGACCTGCGTGTGGTGCTGACCGCACTGCACCTGGCGGCCGACCTGGAGCGGATGGGCGACCTCGCCGAGCACGTGGCCAAGACCGCCCTGCGCCGCCACCCCAACGTCGCCGTGCCTGGGCCGCTGGTCGAGACGTTCGAGCAGATGGGTTCGGTCGCCGACCGGATCGCCGGCAAGATCTCCCGGGCGATCTCCGCCTCCGACGTGGTGGCCGCGGGCCAGCTGGATCGCGACGACGACGAGATGGACCGCCTGCACACCAGCCTCTTCGGCATCATGTTCGGCCCGGACTGGACCGAGGGCACCGAGGCGGCGGTCGACTCGGCGCTGCTGGGCCGCTACTACGAGCGGTACGCCGACCACGCGGTCAACGCCGGGCGGCACGTGGTGTTCCTGGTCACCGGCGAGGCGCTGGACGCCAGGGACGCCAAGCCGGCCGAGTGAGGCCGTGACACGACGAAGCGGGAGGGGCCGGTGCCCCTCCCGCTTCGTACTGGGGTCAGCGACCCTGGTTCGCCACCGCGGCGGCTGCCTCGGCCGCGGCCTCCGGGTCGAGGTAGGTGCCACCCGGCGTGATCGGCTTGAGCGAGGCGTCCAGGTCGTACCGCAGCGGGATGCCCGTCGGGATGTTGAGCTTGGCGATCGCCTCGTCGGAGATGCCGTCGAGGTGCTTCACGAGCGCGCGCAGCGAGTTGCCGTGCGCCGCCACCAGGACCGTCCTGCCGGCGAGCAGCTGGGGGACGATCTGGTCGTACCAGTACGGCAGCATGCGCTGCACGACGTCCTTCAGGCACTCGGTGCGCGGCAGCAGCTCCGGCGGCAGGGTCGCATACCGCGGGTCGCCGGCCTGCGACCACTCGTCGTCGTCGGCGATCGGCGGCGGGGGCACGTCGTAGGACCGGCGCCAGAGCATGAACTGCTCCTCGCCGAACTCCTCCAGCGTCTGCTTCTTGTTCTTGCCCTGCAGGGCGCCGTAGTGCCGCTCGTTGAGCCGCCAGCTGCGCTGGACCGGGATCCAGTGCCGGTCGGCGGTGTGCAGGGCGATCTCGCTGGTACGGATGGCACGGCGCAGCACTGACGTGTGCACCACATCCGGCAGGAGACCGGACTCACGGATCAGCTCGCCGCCCCGACGGGCCTCGGCCTCTCCTTTGGCGCTGAGGTCCACGTCGACCCAGCCGGTGAACAGGTTCTTGGCGTTCCACTCGCTCTCACCGTGCCGCAAGAGCACCAGTGTCCCGACTTCGCTCATGAAACCATCCTCCCGCACTTAATCCTTCGACAGCGCAGCGGCCCGGATGTAAGGATGCCGGACCGTGGCGTGCATTACGGGGCAACGCTTACCGGGTCAGTTCTGGGTGCTGTGGGTGGCCACCCTGGTCAACCGCGCCGGCAGCTTCGTGATCATCTTCCTCACGATTTATTTGACCAAAGAGCGTGGCTTCAGTGAGTCCGCCGCCGGCCTGGTGATCGGGTTGTATGGCGTGGGCGGCGCGATCGGCGTCACGGCCGGCGGCCATCTGGCCGACCGCTGGGGCCGCCGGCCGACCGCACTGCTCGCCCTCTTCTCGGCGTCGGCCCTGATGGTCGCCCTGGGTCTGGCGCAGGACCGGATCACCATCATGGTCGGGGCCGCCGCGCTGGGCCTGGCCGCCGAGTCCGCCCGGCCGGCGCTCGCCGCGATGATCACCGACATCGTGCCCGAGGCCGACCGGATGCGCGCGTTCAACGTCTACTTCTGGGCGATCAACCTCGGCTTCGCGATCGCCGCGGTCCTGGCGGGCTTCGCGACGCAGGCCGGTTATCTCACGCTGTTCCTCGCCGACGCGGTGACCACCGCCGTGGCGGCGGGGCTCATCGTGGTGAAGGTTTGCGAGACCCGGCCCGAGGTGGTCGAGCACGAGCATCAGGCCGGGAGCCTGCGGACCGTGTTCCGGGATCGGGTGTTCCTCGGATTCATCGCCTGCAACCTGCTGCTGGCCCTGATCCTCCTCCAGCACATGTCGATGCTGCCGCTGGCGATGATCGACGACGGCCTGTCGAGCAGCACGTTCGGAGTGGTGATCGCACTCAACGGCGTCATGATCGTGGTCGGGCAGCTCGCCCTGACCCGGTTGCTGGCCCGGCGCCGCCCCGCCCTCGTGCTGCCGGTGTCCTCGGTTGTGGTCGGGCTGGGCTTCGGGCTCACCGCGTTTGCGCACACCCCGGTCTGGTACGGCGTGACGGTGCTGATCTGGACGGCCGGCGAGATGCTCAACGCCCCGTCGAACGCGGCCCTGCTCGCCGGCCTCTCCCCCGTCACGATGCGCGGCCGCTACCAGGGCGGGTTCTCCCTCTCCTGGCAGGTGGCGTCGTTCCTGGCGCCCACCCTCGGCGGCGCGGTGCGCGACAACGCGGACAACACCACGCTGTGGCTCGGCTGCCTCGGGCTGGGCGTGGTCGGCGGCGTGTGGGGGCTGCTCGCCGCACCGGCACGCGAACGGCGGGTGGCCGCGCTGGCTGCCGCCCAGCCCGAAGCCGAGCCGGTTAAAATCTAACTGTAAACTTACCTAACAATCCGAAGAGAGCTGCAACGTGCGCAAGTGGTACCGGTCCACCATCGGCGGCCTTCCACGAATGTACTGGTACCTCTGGACCGGCATGCTCATCAATCGAGTAGGCGGCTTCGTCGCGCTGGTTCTCTCGCTGTACCTCACGTCGGCACAGCACCTGTCGCTCAGCGTCGCCGGCCTGGTCGTCGGCGGGTACGGCATCGGCGGCATCGGCGGTGTCCTGCTCGGCGGGGTCCTGGCCGACCGCTGGGGCCGCCGCCCCACACTGCTGCTGGCGCACTTCGGCGCGGTCGTGTTCCTGGCCGGCCTCGCGATCACCGACGATCTGCCGGTGATCGCCGCACTCGCCGCGTTGCTCGGCCTGATGCACTCGATGCCCGGGCCGGCGTTCGTCGCGGCGATCGTCGACGTGACCCCGGTCGACGATCGCAGCCGGGCGTTCAACCTCCAGTTCTGGGCGTTCAACCTGGGCATGGCGGTGGCCTCGCTGGCCGCCGGCCTGCTGGCCGAGGTGAGCTTCCCGCTGCTGTTCGCCGTCGACGCGGCCGCCACCCTGGTCACCGCGCTGCTGATCCTGTGGAAGGTGCACGAGACCCGGCCGCGGCGCGCCACCACCGTGCGGGCGTCCGGCGGCCTGCACACCGCGCTGACCGACCCGTCGTTCATGCTGTTCGTCGGGCTCTCGCTGCTGCTCTCCATCGTCACCCTGCAGAGCTCGACGATCCTGCCGCTCGCGATCACCGGCGACGGGCTGCGGCCCACCGTCTACGGCTCGGTGGTCGCGTACGCGGGCCTGCTCATCGTCCTCGGCCAGCTGTTCGTGCCGCGGCTCATCGGCCGCTGGCGGAAGGGCACCTCGCTCGCGGTCGCCAACGTCTTCCTGGGCCTGGGCTTCGCGTCCGTCGCGCTGGCCGACGACGTCGCGGGGTACGTCGTCGCGGCGACGATCTGGACCGTCGGCTCGATGATCGCGGCGCCGCCGAACGCCGCCGTGATCGCGGAGCTGTCGCCGGAGGCGCTGCGCGCGAGGTACCAGAGCGTCTTCTACCTGGTCTTCCCGGCGGCGAGCTTCATCGCGCCCGCGGCCGGCGGGGCCAGCCTGGAGCACCTCGGCAACTGGCACTGGGTGCTGTGCGGTGTGCTCGGCCTGACGGCGGCGGCGGGGCACCTGCTGATCCAGCCGGCCCGCGAGCGCCGGGTGGCCAAACAGCTGGAAGCCGAAAGGTTTGCCGTCCCCGTCGCCGGGTAGTCCCTGCCCTTCATACGGCGGGAGGCGCATGTGGACGACGGGCTGTCTGCAACCCTGGATGCCACGGATCCCGGCACGGTCGTCATCCGCCTCGCCGGGGAACTCGACCTGGCCACGCGGGAACAGGTCGTGCTGGCGGTGCGCGCGGTGCTGCCGGCCTTCGAGCCGGGCGAGCTGGTGCTCGACCTCGACGAGGTGACGGTGCTCGACTCGGCGGGCATCGGCGCGCTGGTCAGCTGCTGGAAGCTCGCCAACGGCGCCGGCTGCACGCTGACCCTGCGCAACCCGCGGCCCCTGGCGTACGCCCAGTTGAAGCTGACCGGCCTCCTGGACGTCTTCGCCCTGACGTGAGGCCGCACCTGAGCATCGGGGCTCAGAGGTTGCCGTCGTACTTCGCCGCGCCGCTCACCGTGGCGTCCTGACGCAGTCTGCCGTGGGCCGCCGCATCGCCGTACAGGGTGTACCGAAAGAAGTCGATCATCGTCTTGGACACCGCCTGCGCCGCCGGGGTGGTGCCCCACAGGGCGGCGCCGTGGTCGCCGCCGAGGAGGGTCAGGAAGCCCTTCGGCCAGGTGCAGCTGTCGTAGAGGCTTTTGCCGCTGCTGTACGGCACCGTGCCGTCCTTGTCGCCGTGCACGAACAGCACCGGCGTCGCGGCACCGCTGAACCTGCCGCCCATACCGCCGCCCGCCACGATGATCCCGCCCTTGAGCCGGGTGTCACGGGCCGAGCCCGACAGCATGCCGGCGGTCGTGTAGCCGCCCGCCGAGTGACCGGCCGCGCCGACGCGCGCCGTCTCGATGTGCCCGGCCAGCGCCGCGCCGGCTTTCGTGTCGAGCTTGAGGACCTCGGTGATCACGGCGGAGGCGTCGGCCGGCTGGTTGGCCATGTCGCCCTGGTTGAACGGGTTGGCCTTGTCGTTGGTGAAGGGATACGCCGGGGCGGCCACCACAAAACCCGCGGCGGCGATCTTCGCGCTCACGCCCTGATAGCCCTCGGGCGAGCCGTGGAGGCCGTGGCTCCACAGCACGAGCGGGAAGCGCCCGGCGGCGACCGCCGCGTTGCTCTTCGGCGCGCCGCCCGCGCTGCCGGTCGCCGGGTAGAAGACCAGTGTGCGCAGGGTGCGGCCGGAGCGGCTGAAGGTGAACTGGCTGACGCCGACGGCGAAGGTCTGCGTCGGCGCGGTGACGGTCGCGGGCTTCGTCGCGGTCCCGCTCGGCTTCGCGGCGGCGCCGAGGACGCCGGTGCCACTCTGTGCCGGGTCGGCCGACCCGGGATCGCCGGCGGAGGCGTCCTCGGACGAGTCGGGGGCGGCCCCGGCGTCCGAGGGACCCGGTGCGCCACCGCACCCGGCGAGCGCGGAACCCGGGATCAGGGCCAGCAGGAGCCCGGCGAGGACACGGGGAACCAGCGGCGTCCGCACGCTTCGCATGCGAGGAAAATTACGGGCAGCAACCGCCGTGCGTCTTTATGCCCGGATTAAGTTTGGCGGCTCGCACCGGCGGCAGCGGGTGACGTGCACCCCCAGTCCACGACACCCGCTCCGCTGCGGCCTTTCGACCGCGCGTGCCGCCGGTTGGCAGCGACGCGCCCCGCCCGGACACATCACTGCGAGAGGGCCTTGACGGCCCTGAACACCCCCGTCGCTCCCCAACTTCAGGAATCGCCGGATCCGAGAATGACGGTACGCGGCTCGGGAATCGAGCGACAAGTAAACGGGATGTCGGCTCCCTCACACAATGGAAATAATCGAAATCAATCGAAATGCTGGAACTGAGGCCACAGCTCAGCCCAGGTACCCCGGCGGTCCCGGCAGACGAATACGCGAGCTGTTTGCTCCTCGTTCTCCACCCCGTAACCATTGTCCAGTCTGGCCATTTCCACGCAGGAGCCGAAGGCCGGGGACCGGGTCGGGTCACCCTGGGAGACCAGCACCACGACGGTCGCCGACTCGGGCGGCGGGCCGAGGCGCCAGAGCTCGTTATGTCCACTGTAGACATCCGGCAGGCCGATGGGCTTGCCGTAGCGGTCGAGCGCGCCGGCCTCGCCGTAGTTGCCGGTGACGAACACGGTGCGCGGCTTGTCCTCCGCCGGCAGGGCGGCATAGACGTCGGCCACCTGGCGGACGTATCGCCGCCAGCCGATCTCGTCGGCGATGCCCTGGTTCATGGCCGGGATCGGGGTCCTGCCCACCACGTCGACCGGGAGCACGGGCAGCGAGGTGAGGATCGCGAGTCCGCAGTTGACCACCACCCCGGTGGTCAGCAGTACCTTCCGGCGGGCGGTCGTGAGCCAGCGCCCGGTCGGCGCGGCACCGACGGCGAAGAGCGCGGCGAGCAGCCCGAAGCTGTAGTACGGCTGGCCCGCGACGATGAACAGGAGCACGAGCATCAGCGGGTAGGCCAGGCCGAACGCCCGCACCGGCCGCAGTCGCGGATCACGCAGCAGAGTGACGATCCCGCTGATCCAGATGGGCACGAAGATCGGGCCCAGCCACGCCAACTGCAGCGGAAGCAGAGTGATCCGCGCCTCGTCGCCCTTGTTCTCCGTCAGCGCCTCCGCCATGGACAACTGCGGGAAGTTGTTGGCGACCTGGTACAGCAGGTTGGGCAGGCCGACCACGATCGCGATCGCGGCACCGCCCCAGAGCCAGGGCGACAGCAGGACCTTACGCGGGCCGAGGATCAGCAGGCCCGCCGCGACCGTCAGCAGCAACAAGACCACGAGATGCTTGTTGTAGAGCGCGAGCCCGACGGCCAGACCGGCGGCGAGCCAGTACCGGTCCGCGCCGCGCAGCAGCGCCCGCATCATGAACAGGATGGTGAGCAGCCACATCACCAGGTCGGGCCCGGTGGTCAGCGCGAGGTGCCCGGCCAAGAGGGGAAACGTGGTGAGCACGCCGGTGGCCGCCAGCGCCTGGGCGACCGGTCCGCCGCCGACCTCACGGGCAATGGCGGCGAGCAGGAACGCGGCGGCCGCGACAAAGAGCAGGCCGGGCAGTCGGATCGCCCACACCGTGTCGCCGAAGAGCTCGATGCAGGCGCGGACCAGCAGCGGGGTGAAGGGTGGCTGATCGACGTAGCCCCACTTGGGGTGCGCGCCGATCATGCGGAAGTACAGCTCGTCGCGGTGGTAGTCGTACCGGGTGATCATGAGCAGCAGCGCCACGGCTGCCCCGCCGGCCACTGCGCTGACGGGCTTCCATGCCAGGGGTGGTCTGTCGATCACCCGCTCAGGGTATCTACGCCCCGCGATTGACAAAGGCCGTGAACGCGCGGAGGTTGTCCAGCGGCTCGCCGCGCTTGACGCGCCACTCCCACTCGCGACGGATCGCCGAGCCGAAGCCGATCTCCAGCATCGGGTCGAAGCTCTCGTCGGCATACGTGAGGACCGCGCCGAGCAGGCGGTCGAGCTCGTCCTCGGTGACGGCGTGCAGCGGGAGGCGACCCATGAGGTACACGTCACCGACCGTGTCGACGGCGAACGCGACGCCGTACATGCGCGCGTTGCGCTGCAGCAGCCACTCCCAGAGCACCTCGCGGTTCTCGTCGGGGTGGCGCATCACGAACGCCTCGACGCGCAGGGTGTGCTCGCCGACGATGAGGTTGCAGTTCGTCTTCTGCTTGTGGGTGCCGGGCAGCGTGACCACGAAGGCGTGGTCACCGGTCGCCTCACACGGAATCTCCCGGTCCACGGCAACCTTCTTGATCAGTTCCGCAACCTCATCCCGGTTCATGCCGCCATGACCTCCCTGTGCGCGTCGAGGGCCTCTCGGTAGGCGGCGAGCAGTCCGCTCGCCGTGTGGCTCCAGGAGAACTCCGCGGCGTGCTGGACCGCACCCATCGCGAGCGCCGCCCGGCGGGCCGGCTCGGCCAGCAGCCTGCCGAGGACCGTGGCCCAGTCGCCCGGGTCGTGCGTGTCGACGAGGACGCCGGAGACGCCGTCGCGGACCGCGGTGACCAGGCCGCCGACGGCCGCCGCGACGACAGGCGTGCCGCACGCCTGCGCCTCGATCGCGACGAGGCCGAACGACTCGTTGTAGCTCGGCACCGCGACCAGGTCGACGGCCTGGAACAGGTCGGCGAGGGCCGCACGCGGCTGCGGCTCGACGAACCGCACGCAGTCGGCGATGCCGAGATCACGGGCGAGGTCCATGAGCGCCGTGGGGCGGTCGAGGCCCGAGCCGCTGGGGCCGCCGCACACCACGACGATGAGCTTGCGGGCCAGGCGCGGGTCCCGCTCGCGCAGCTCGGCGGCGGCGCGCAGCAGCACGTCGGGCGCCTTGAGCGGCTGGATCCGGCCGACGAAGGCGACCACGTGCGCGTCGTCGGGCAGGCCGAACCGCTGCCGGGCCGCGTGCCGCCGCAGGGGCCGGCGGGCGAAGGTGTCGAGGTCGACGCCGGGCGGCACGACGCTGACGCGCTTCGGATCCGCGCCGTAGAGCTCGATGAGGTCGGCGGCCTCGGCCGGGGTGTTGGCGACGAGCCCGTCGGCGGCGGCGACGACCTGCTCCTCGCCGATCACGCGGGCGATCGGCTCGGGCTTGTCGCCGTCGGCGAGGAGCTGGTTCTTCACCTTGGCCAGGGTGTGCGCGGTGTGCACCAGCGGGACGCCCCAGCGGTCCTTGGCGAGCCAGCCGACCTGGCCGGACAGCCAGTAGTGGGAGTGCACCAGGTCGTACCAGCCGAGGGGACGCGCGGCCTCGGCCCGCAGGACGCCGCCGGTGAACGCGCACAGCTGGGCCGGCAGGTCCTCCTTGGCGAGCCCCTCGAACGGGCCGGCGATGACGTGCCGGACGAGAACGCCCGGCGCCATCTCGACCACCGGCGGGAGGTCGCTGTTCGTGGCCCGGGTGAAAATCTCCACCTCGACGCCGGCGCGGGCGAGTCGCTCGGCGATCTCGACGATGTACACGTTCATGCCACCGGCGTCGCCGGTGCCCGGCTGGTCCAGGGGTGAGGTATGGACGGAGAGCGTGGCGACGCGCCTCGGGAGGGAACGGCGGGAGTGCGGGGTGTGGCTGTGCAGCGAGTCGACCCGCGCCACGTCGGTGCTCCTTTTGTCTGTTGCCGGAGGGTTACATCTTCCCAACCGTCCATGTTCCCTCGCGGGTGGCCGTCTACCCACCGTTGCGTTGGTCACTGCCATGTGGCGGTGTTCACGCATCATGCAGGATTGCGCTATGTCTTCTCCTCACGCCGCAACCTCCCGCATCGCCGTGGTGACCGGCGCCTCCAGCGGTATCGGCGCGGCGACCGCCCGTCAGCTCGACGCCTCGGGCTTCCACGTGGTCGCGGTCGCACGCCGGGCCGACCTGCTGAAGTCGCTGGTGACGTCGCTGTCCTCGGCGACCGCGGTGGTCGCGGATGTCACTTCTGACGCCGATGTATCCCGTTTGTCGGAGGTGGTGGCCGGGCTCGACGGATCGGTCGAACTGCTGGTCAACAACGCCGGCGGCGCACTCGGCGCGGACCCGGTCGAGTCGGCCGACCTGAGCGACTGGCAGTGGATGTTCGACGTCAACGTGCTCGGCACGGTCCGCGTCACCAAGGCGCTGTTGCCGCTGCTGGAGCGGTCCGGCCGGGGCACGATCGTGGTGCTGAGCTCGACGGCGGGCCTGATCGTGTACGAGGGCGGCGGGGGCTACACGGCCGCCAAGCACGCGCAGACGGCGGTCGCCGAGACGCTGCGGCTGGAGCTCAACGGCCGGCTGGTCCGAGTCGTGGAGATCGACCCAGGTATGGTCAAAACGGATGAATTCGCTGTCAAACGCTTCGGCGGGGACGCCGAGCAGGCCGCAGCCGTGTACGCCGGAGTCGAGTTTCCCCTGGTCGCGGAGGACATCGCGGACTGCATCGTGTGGACCGCCACCCGGCCGCACCACGTGAACATCGACCGGCTCGTGGTCCGTCCACTGGCCCAGGCCGCCCAGCACAAGGTCCACAGGGTCCTCTGATGAAGGCCGGGTCGGGTCACGCGCCGAAGGCGTCGGCCGGCTCGGCTTTTCACGGCTCGATCACCCGGGGTACCACAAATCCCAACCGACTGCGACGGGTCGACAACTGGATGCGGGCGACGCTCGGTGGGCTGCTCCGCCGGGCGCCGGACCCGCTCGTCGTCGACCTGGGGTACGGCGCGTCCCCGGTGACCACCGTCGAGCTCCGCGCCCGGCTCGGCGTCCGGGTGATCGGCCTGGAGATCGACCCCGAGCGGGTCGCGTCCGCCCAGCCGTTCGCGGACCCGCCGGAGCTGGAGTTCCGCCGGGGCGGCTTCGAGCTGGCGGGCCTGCGGCCCACGCTCGTGCGGGCGTTCAACGTGCTGCGCCAGTACGACGAATCCGAGGTGGACGGCGCGTGGGCGGCGATGACCGCGACCGGCGCGATCCTGGTCGAGGGCACGTGCGACGAGCTGGGCCGGATCGCGAGCTGGGTGACCGTGTCCCCGGAGGGCCCGCAGACGCTGACGCTGGCGGCGCGACTGTCCACGCTGGACGCCCCGGCGACGCTGGCCGAGCGGCTGCCGAAGTCGCTGATCCACCACAACGTGCCGGGTGAGCCCGTCCACGCCTTCCTGTCCACACTGGACAACGCCTGGCGGGATGCGGCCCCGCTGTCGACGTTCGGCCCGCGGCAGCGCTGGCGGCGGGCGGTGGAGGCGACGAAGGCCGCCGGCTGGCCGGTGCTGGACCGACCGGCCCGCTGGCGTCTGGGTGAGCTGACCGTCCGCTACGCCGCCGTGGCCCCGTAACCTATGGCCGTGGGTCAGATGACGTCGACGTGGGACGAGTTCGTCACCGGGTTCCGGCTGCTGGGGCGGGGCTTCGCGCGGTACGGGCGGAGTCCCGGGCTGCTCTTCCTGGGCATGATCCCGGCCGTCATCTCGCTGCTGCTGCTCGGCGTCGCCTGGTTCTTCCTCTTCCTGTACATCGACGACCTCGCCGCGGCCGCCACCTGGTTCGCCGACGACTGGTCGTCGACGTGGCGCCGGGTCGTCCGGTTCGGGGCCGGCGCCGGCATCCTCGCCGTCGGCGTCCTGCTGTCGGTCATTTCCTACACCGCCCTCACACTGCTCATCGGCGACTCGTTCTACGAGGTCATCTCGGAGCGGATCGAGACCGAGCTCGGCGGCACGCCCGGCGAGACCGACCTGCCGTGGTACCGGACCTTCTTCAAGAACCTCGCCGACTCCATCCGGCTCATCCTGCTCGGCATCGCGTTCGCCGTCCCGCTGTTCCTGCTGGGCTTCGTGCCGGTCGTCGGCCAGACGGTGGTACCGGTGCTCAACGCGATCGTCGGCGGCTGGCTCATCGCCGTCGAGCTGACCGGCATCCCGTTCAACCGGCGCGGCCTGCGGCTCAAGGACCGCCGGCAGATGCTGCGGGCGCACCGGCCGCTGGCGCTCGGCTTCGGCATCCCGGTGTTCCTGCTGCTGCTGATCCCGCTGGCCGCGATCGTCGTCGTCCCTGCCGCGGTCGTCGGCAGCACACTGCTGACCCGCCGTGTCCTCGGCCTGTCGACGGAGGAGCAACCGCATGCGGCTGACACTGCTACGCGGTGACATCACGCGGCAGGAGGTCGACGCGATCGTCAACGCCGCCAACACCACGCTGCTGGGCGGCGGCGGGGTCGACGGGGCGATCCACCACGCCGGCGGCCCCGCCATCCTCGAGGAGTGCCGGGCGCTGCGCCGGGACCGTCTCCCCAAGGGACTGCCCGCCTGCGAGGCCGTGGCCACAACAGCGGGCAACCTGCCGGCCCGCTGGGTGATCCACACGGTGGGCCCGATCTGGAAAGCCACAGAGGACCGTTCGGCAACGCTCCGCGCCTGCTACACGAACGCCCTGCGGGTCGCGGCGGACCTGGGGGCGGCGTCGGCCGCGTTCCCCCTCGTCTCGTCGGGCGCCTTCGCCTGGCCCGCCGAGGATGCGGTACGGCAAGCGCTCGCCGCCTTCGACGCCGCACCCTACGACGGCGAGGTGCGACTGGTGCTCTTCAACGAGCAGCTGCGGCGGATCGCCGAGCAGATCAGATCAGCAGGCCCCTGAGCAGGGTCACGTCGCCGCTCACCAGCAGCGTGTCGAACGGCACCCGGCCGAACAGCGCCAGCACCAGGTCGCTCGCCGGGCCGCTGGCCGTCGCGCGCTCGTGGTGGTCGTCGGTGTCCAGCAGCGTGTCGGTGTCCAGCAGCGCGACGCCGGCCCCGCGCAGCCGCACGTACCACACCTGGTCGACATCGGTCGCGTGGAGCGCGATCATGCCGGCCCGGTCGGTGGGGCCACTCCGACGCCCGGCGGGCAGCCAGGTGTCAAGGACCTCGGTGACGCCGTCGCCGGCGAGCTTCGGGTCGATCGGCTCGCTGAGCCCTCCGGCCATCTGCGCGTCCCACCGGTGGATCGACGTCTCGTGCGCCATCCGCCGGTGCCAGAAGGCGGCCTTCTTCGCCTGGGGCGCCCAGTTCCACGCCGGGAGGTCCGGCTCGACGGCGTCGAGGGTCGCGACGAGCTCGGTGAACGCGTCGGTCCACGCGACGACCGGGTCGACGCCGGCGGGCAGCGGCGTGTCCGGCCGGCCCCCCGGCCGCTCCGTGACGCCCCGGCCGGCGTGGCCGCTCACCCACGAATACACCTGGCTCACGTGCCATGCGAGATCACCCAGGCTCCACCCGGGGCAGCTCGGCACCGGCGCGTCGAGCGGTGTGCCACTGCCGAGGGCCGCGCGGAACGCGTCACCCTCCGTGCGCAGCGACGCCAACCAGAAGTCCTTCGTGAGCTGAGGCTTGCTCATCGCCATCCCTCCCCGACCCGACGCCGCACTCCAACCTTAGGGCACCGCTTACTCTGGTGCGGTGTCCGAACCCGCCACGCTTGCCACGTTCACGACGCTCCGCCTCGGCGGCACCGCCCGACACCTCGTCGAGGTGACCAACGAGGAACAGACGCTCGCCGCCGTGCGGTCGGCCGATCCTGTGCTGATCCTCGCCGGTGGCAGCAACGTCGTCGTCGCCGACGAGGGGTTCCCCGGCACCGTCGTGCTGCTGCGCCAGCGCGGGATCGACGTTCACAACGAAGACGGCACCGTGACCCTGACGGTTGCCGCCGGGCACCCGTGGGACGAAGTCGTCGAGACCGCCGTGGTCAACGGCTGGTCGGGCATCGAGTCGTTGTCCGGCATCCCCGGCTCGGCCGGCGCGACGCCGATCCAGAACGTCGGCGCCTACGGCCAGGAGGTGGCCGAGACGATCACGCAGGTCCGTGTGTTCGACCGGCAGCGCGACGAGGTCGTCTCTCTGCCGGCGGGTGACTGCGGCTTCGCGTACCGCACCAGCGTCTTCAAACACAACGACCGGTTCGTGGTGCTCTCGGTGTCGTTCCGTCTCCTCGCGTCGCCGCTGTCGACGCCCATCCGCTACGCCGAGCTGGCCCGCACCCTGGGTGTCGAGCCGGGTGCGACGGCACCCTTGGATGCTGTGCGGGATGCGGTACTGAAGCTGCGCGCCGGAAAGGGCATGGTCATCGATCCCGCGGACCGCGACACATACTCAGTAGGCTCGTTCTTCACGAATCCGGTGGTGTCGCCGGACGATTTCGAGCGGGTCCGCGGGGCGGCGGCGCAGTTCGGCGAGCCCCCGTCCTGGCCGGGCGGCGACGGCACGGTGAAGTTGAGCGCGGCCTGGTTGATCGAGCGGGCAGGCTTCCGCAAGGGCTACGGCCGGGAGGGTTCGGGTGTGGCGCTGAGCGGCAAACACACGCTCGCGCTGACGAACCGCGGCACCGGCTCGACGGCGGCGCTGCTCGACCTGGCGCGCGAGATCCGCGAGGGCGTCGAGTCCCGGTTCGGCGTGGTCCTCCACCCCGAACCGGTGCTCGTCAACTGCGCGCTTTAGCCTGTTGCGTAATTCGCTGGGACAGCGCTGGCGGCCCAACTACGCGCCGATCTTGGAGTTGTGGCGCCATGAACCTCCGAATTTGTCCGGATTTGTCAAGGACCACAACTCCAAGATCAGCGCGGTTGTTGGGGTTGACGCGCGAGGGATCCGAATTGCGCAACAGGCTCCACGGGTGCACCAAGTCTCCGTGATCATGTAAAGAATCGTGTCAAGCGGTGCCGGGCCGCACGGCGTCCGTGACCCCGTGGCGCGGGACGGCCGTGCTCCACGCTTGCCCTGACCCGGGTTCCTTGATCGTCGGAAACGTCTGGCTGCCCAGACAACCCGAAGTTTCCCTTGATCTACGAACCGCAGCCGCACCACCCCGGCCAGGGAGGGCGGGGTGGTCAGTCGACCAGGCGGACCCTCACCCGGCGGTTGGCCTTGCCCTTGCTCTCGACCTTGACCACCTGAAGGCGGCCGATCTGGGACGTCGACGCCACGTGGGTGCCGCCGTCCGCCTGCGCGTCCAGGCCCACGATGTCGACGATCCGGATCTCCTGCTCGTCCGCGGGGATCAGGTTCGACTGGGTCCGGATGATGTCGGGCAGCGCCAGGGCCTCGTCGCGGGGCAGGACCTTCGTCACCACCTCGCGGTCGGCGACCACCTCGGCGTTGACCAGCTCTTCGAGCCGCGCCTTGAAGTCCGGAGGCACCTCGGGGAGGTTGAAGTCCATCCGCGCCTCGGCGGGCTCCATCGAACCGCCGGTGACCAGGGCGCCGAAGTCGCGGAAGACCACCCCGCCCAGGACGTGCAGGCCGGAGTGGGTGCGCATGAGCTTGGTCCGCCGGTCGTCCTCGACCGCGCCGACGACCTCGGTGCCGGCGGGTGGGATCGGGTCGCCCTCGGCCGGCAAGAGGTACAGATCGTCGGCCTTGCGCGTGCCGACGATCCGGGTCTGCACACCCTGCCAGAGCAGGATGCCGTGGTCCGGCGGCTGGCCGCCACCACCAGGGTAGAACGCCGACCGGTCCAGCACGATGCCCTCCTCGGCGTCCGAGGACAGGACCGTGCACGTCCAGTCACGAAGGGTCGGATCGGCGAGGTCAAGACGGTACGTGCGGCCGTGATGCGTGACACCCATACCTGGCGACTTTAGACCCGGACCGCCTCAGCGCCGGGTCGGCCCGGCCCAGCGGAGGAGCTTCTTTTCCATACCTGTAAGAGGCGCGCCGGGGCGTCGCTGATGCGCTCACAGGCTCACCCATTCGGTCAGGACCTGCGAGCCGTCCGGCGTCTGGAAGTACAGCCGGAACATCCCGGTCGGCAGGGGGCGGAACGTGAACCAGCCGACCTCGTCGACCTCCGTGGCCCGGGTGGTGCCGTCGCCGGTGCGCAGCTCGATGCGGCCCGGGCGGGGCGGCACGATCTGGCCGAGGAGGGCGTCCTCGGCCACCTCCACCTCGATGGCGATCTCGCGGGCGGCGAACGTGAACGCCCGCAGGGGTGCCGGCTCCGCGCGGGTGGCGGCAGGCTCGGCGTCGAGCGTCAGCGAGGCCAGCTCGGCGTCGACGTTGCGCCACGCGAACGCGGCCCGACCCGCCGCGAGGAACGAGTCCGGCACCCGGGCGGCGTCCCGTACTGCCGCGCCGAGCTCCCGCAAGAGCTGCTCGTCGTCGTTCATCGCGCCACCTCGGTTCCGTCGAGCAGCGGGGCGAGCGCCGAGTCGCGGCGGAGCCGGTCGAGGCAGCGCTGCCGGTTGGGCCCGATCGCGCCGACAGCGATGCCGATGCGTTCGCTGACCTCCGTGTACGGCGTGGGCGGGTCCGCGAAGAGCAGGGACAACAGCCGTCGGCAGCGCTCGGGAAGGCCGGCGAACGCGGCGCGCAGGGCGATCCCCCGCTCCTGCGCCAGGTCTCCATCATGCTTGCCCTGGGTAGGTTCACACCATCGGGTGCTCAGGCCGTCCATGCAGGACGGACCGCTCCGCCGCCTCGGTGATACAGACCGTCCGGTCAGGAGTTGAAGAACGTGGAGATGCGCGACCGCAGGTCGGTGCGCTGGGTCCAGACGACGCCCGGGCGGTCGTAGACGTGCAGCTCGGCGTCGGGCAGGGACTCCGCCAGCTGTTCGGCCACCGCGGCAGGGTGGAGGTCGTCGCCGCGGCAGGCGATGACCAGGCATCGCGCCGTCACCGCGGACAGAGTCTCACGGTCGCCGATCGCGGACTGCTCGGGCAACGACATCAGCCCGGAGGCCAGCCCGTCACGCATGAGCTGATCGAGGCGCTGGCGGAGGAAGGCCCAGACCGCCGGAGTGTTGCGCATCTGCGACGGGACCTCCTGGGAGATCACATCGGCAACGGCTGCCGCGTCGCCCGCCTCGATCGACTCCAGGAGGGCGGACAGGCGCTCCTGCGCGGCCGCCGGCCGCGGCGTGTCGAGCACCGCGGGCAGGAAGAACACCGCCCGGTCGAAGCGGCCCGGGTTGTCGGCCAGCAGGCGGCACAGTGCCCCGGCGCCCATGCTGACGCCCAGCGCCCGGGTGGCGCCGGACAGATCGGCCACGGCGCGCAGGTCCCGCGCCAGGTCGGCGTAGGTCCACGTGCCGCCGGGGGCCGCCGAGTGACCGTGGCCACGGAAGTGGAAGAAGACCTTCCGGCCGTTGACGGCGCTGCCGAGCGGGCGGGTCTCGGCGATGCCGCTGCCGAGGCCGTGCGCGAAGACGGTCACCGGCTCACCGTCGCCGGTGACCAGCCACTCCAGCTCGACGCCGTGCGGAGTGGCGATCTGCTCCGTCGGTGGCGCGGGGAGAGTGGGGCGGCCGGTCTGCGGTCCCCGGGTGACGGGCGGGCGGAAGCGGTCGGGCCGTCCGTCAGGCGGGGGTGGCCAGCGAAAGTCCATGCCGCCTACCAGGAGCCGTGGCCGTCGACGGCATCACGCAGGGTCGGACGGATGTCCAGGAGGTACACCGCGAAGATGCCCGCCGCGATCAGCGGGAAGATGCCCAGATAGCCCAGGCCGATGCCGGGTGACAGCGCGGTGAGCAGCAAACCACCGCCGATCATGGCCAGCCAGACGCCCTTGGACATCGTGCCGATCGCCGGGAACGCGTCCGCCCGCTGCACAACACAGTGCAGGAAGGACGCCGCACCGAGCACGAGGCAGAAGAGCCAGACCACGACCGAGATGTAATGCTCAATCGAGGCGTAGAAGATCGGCACCGCACTCACCATCCTCTGAGCTTATGCCGAAGCCCCCCGGCCCGTGCGAGACGGTGCCGGAGGGCTGCCGAGAAACTCCGCGTTACTTCTTGGCGGCGGTCTTCTTGGCCGTGGTCTTCTTCGCCGGCGCGGCCGTGGTGGTGCGGGCCGGGGTCGTGCGGGCCGGGACTGTGCGGGCCGGAGCGGTGCGGGCCGGGGTCTCGGTGGCCTTGACCTCGGCGGTCACCGTCTTGCCGACCGGCTCGATCTCGATCTTCGCTTCGGCGCCGCGGGCGGTGCTGACCACCTTCTCACCGCGGGCGACCAGGTCGGTGTAGACCTCGAAGGCCCGGTGCTGGGCGACCTGGGCGCCGGCCTGTGCGTTGGACAGCAGGTTCACGGCGTTGCGGCGGGCGACGACCCGCAGCCGGTCGAGGTCGGAGGAGACCGCCTCGGTCACGACCGGGCGCAGCTCGCCGACCCGGGCACGGATCTGGGCCACGGTGGTGGGCAGCTTGCGCAGCTGCTCGTAGGCCAGGTCACCGGCGCCGGCAGCGGCGTAGAGCGGGGTCGGGATCTTGCGCGTGGTGGTCTTCGTGGTGATGTTCGTGGGCATGGCGACTCCTTGTCAGGAAGCGTTCGGTGGAGCTAGTCGGGATCCGGGACACCAGTGACCGGCTTGGGCCCCGCCCCCGAGGCCTCGGTTTCGTCCGGCGCCACTGGTGCCTCCGCCGCGCTTCGCGCGTTCTCCCGGCGGAACGTCTCGTAGATCTGCGTGAGGGACTGCTTCTGGGCAACCGTCAGGTCGCTGTCCGCAGCGATCGCAGCCAGGACGTCGTGCCCCTCGCGCTCAAGGAGCCCGGCCCGCAGGTACATCAACGGGGTCGACACCCGCAGCGCGCCTGCCAGCTGGGCGAGCACCTCGGCGCTGGGTTTGCGCAGGCCACGCTCGATCTGGCTGAGATATGGGTTGCTGACCCCCGCCTGCTCGGCGAGCTGGCGGAGCGAGATGCGCGCGTTGCGGCGCAGGTCACGGATGAACGCACCCAGGTCGCGCGGCTCGTCTTCGGTCATGGTTTCGACGGTATCCCCGGCTGCTAACTGTTGCAAGCAAAGTGCTAGCTCTGGCTAGCGTGAACCCGGTCACGAGGCCAGGTTGCACCAAACCGAGCGAACCACACCCACTCGCCGGCCGCCGCCGTTCACCGGAACTTCCGCCAGGTCACCGACAGAAACACCCAGCCGCTCGAACGCGGCGGCGAGGACCGGCAGGCGGGCCCGCATCGCACCGTCGTCGATCTTCAGCGCCACGGCACCGACCCCGGGCAGCGCCGCGGCCACCACACCCTCGGCACCGCTCTTGACCAGCAGGCCCGGAACGGCGCGCATGAGGTGCGTGTCGTCCCCGCCGGCGTCGTCGCCGGACACGAGTTCCGGATGCGCCCGCATCGCGTCGGCCACCGCCCGCTCGTGACTGCCCTCCGGCGCCTCGACCAGCCGCCGGAAGGCGCCGGCGAGCCCGCGCAGGGACAGCGCCAGCAGGGGCGCGCCGCAGCCGTCGACACCCACGGCCCGGACCGTCTCCGCGGAGAGGTCCTCGACCGCGGCCATGATCCGCTGCTGGAGCGGGTGGTCCGGGTCGAGGTAGGACTCGAGCGGCCAGCCGTTCGCCGCCGCGGTGCGCAGCATGCCGGCATGCTTGCCCGAGCAGTTCATGAACAGCGCCTCCCGGCCGTGGCCGGCTCGGATGAGTTCGTCGCGGGCGTCCTCGGACAGCGGGTAGTCGGGCGGGCACCCGAGCGCGCCGGCCGGGATGCCGGCTTCGCCCAGCACCTGCAGTACCGCCGCCGAATGGAACGGCTGACCACGGTGACTCGCGGCGACCACGGCGAGGTCCGCGGGCCCCACGCGGAGCCCGGAGCGCAACATGCCGACGGCCTGGAGGGGCTTGTTGGCCGAGCGGGGGAAGATCGTGCCGATCACGTCGCCGGCCCAGGCCGCGACCTCACCGTCGGCGCCGAGCACCGCGACCGAGCCGTTGTGCCGGCTCTCCACGAAACCGCTGCGGACCACCTCGGCGAGCGGCTCGCCACCCAGGTAGACGTCAGCCATGACGAATCCCCAGCAGCTCACGGGCGTCGGCGACCGGCATCGGCGGGCGCTGGGCGAGGCGGGCGAAACCGGCTGCGCGGGCGACGAGCTGGGCGTTGCTCTCGACGGGCTGGCCCTTCGCGTAGGTGATCGTGTCCTCCATGCCGACCCGCAGGTGACCGCCGGCGGCCAGCGAGGTGAGCAGGACCGGCAGGGTGCTGCGGCCGATGCCGGTGGCCGAGAACGTGGCGCCCTCCGGCAGGTCGCGCATCGCCTGCAGGCACGCGGCCAGGGCCGGAACCGTGCCGGGCATCCCGCCGGGGACCCCCATCACCAGGTCGAGGTGGACGTGCCCGCCATAGGGCAGGCCATGCCGGTCGAGCAGCCGCTGGAGGGCGGCGAGCTGGCCGAGGTCGAAGATCTCGTACTCGGGGACGATCGCCCGCTCCTGCATGCGGGTGTGCAGGTCGACGATGAATCCCCAGCGGTTGAGGAAGACATCGTCGCCGAAGTTGACGGTGCCCATCGTGCACGAGGCCATGTCCGGCTCGGCGTCGAGCACGCGGAGCCGGTCCTCCTCGGGATCGGTGACCGCGCCGCCGCTGGAGAGCTGGACGATCAGGCCGGTCTCGGCGCGCAGCGCGGCGACGGCCTCCTTGAGCCGGCCCAGGTCGAGCGTGGGCTCGGCCTTGTCGTCGCGGAGGTGGACGTGGATCACGCTCGCCCCCACCGCTGCACACTCTCGGGCGGTCGTGACCAGCTCTGCCAGGGTCACCGGCAGGGCGGGCACGTCGGATTTGCGGGATTCCGCACCGGTGGGAGCCACCGTGATCAACGTCGTTGTCATCACGGAGTTGATCCTGCCATGTTTGCCCAGGTCTACGCCGGGTCGACGGCCGCCGTCGAGGGTCCCACCCGCAGCTCGGTCTCCGGGGTGACGTTCTGCTTCACCACCGCGAGGGCGACCATGCCCAGCTCGTGATGCCGGACAGCGGTGCCGACGAACCCGACCGCCCGGCCGCCAGCCTCGACCGGCGTGTGCCGGGCCGGAAGCTCGTCGGTCGTGATGCCGTCGAGATGGAGCAGTACGAGCTTGCGCGGCGGACGGCCGAGGTGGTGCACCCGGGCGACCGTCTCCTGGCCGCGGTAGCAGCCCTTCTCCAGGTGCACCGCGGCGGCGGTCCAGCCCACCTCGGCCGGCAGCGTGCGGTGATCGGTCTCGAAGCCGAACCGGGGGCGGCGGGCCGCGACCCGCTGCGCCTCATACGCCCAGATGCCCGCGAGCGGCAGCCCGCCGGCGGCGATCACGTCCGGCACGGCGGCTCGCGGGACGAGCAGGTCGGCGCTGCCGGCCATCCGGCGCACCCAGCCGCCGAAAACGGGCAGCGGCGCCGCCGAGTAGCGGATCGTGGGCCGGCCCGGCAGGGTGCCGGTGGCGAACTTCGCCGGGGGCACCGGCACCACGTCGGGCGCCGGCAGCGGGCCGACGCCGAGCGTGACGAGCGCCTCATCGGTCTGCGGGCCGACCACCGACAGCAGCGCCCAGTCGGCGGTCACGTCGGCCGGCTCGACCCGCATGAGGAAGCGCATGCGGTTGAGGAAGTCGAGCAGCCCGGCACCCGCGCCCGGCTCCAGGTCGAGCCACGTCGTGGTGCCGTCGTCGGTGAGCACCGCGTGGTGCTCGGCGTGCCCGTGCGGCGACAGGACGAGCAGCTCGGAGCCGGTCATCGGGGCCAGGTCGGTCAGGTGCTGCGTGGTGAGGCTGTGCAACCAGGTCAGGCGGTCCTCGCCGGGGACCGCGAGCACGTCGCGGTGCGACCGGTCGACGAGGCCCACCTCCGTGTCGAGGATGCGCTGCTCCCGATTGGGGTCGCCGTAGTGCGCGACGGCGCCCGCGTCGGGGGCGTCGGGGTCGAGAGCGGCGACGGTGACTGCGCTCAGCATGGTTCTCCTTCGGGTGCACAGCTGCCACAGAGCCCGAACAGGGCGACGTGCCCGATGTCGAGCCGGAAGCCGCGGGTCTCGCGCAACTCGCCGTCCAGCCCGGCGAGCACCTTCTCCGGCAGCTCCTCAACCGTGCCACAACCGCGGCACACCAGGTGGGCGTGCGCATGCTCACCGACGGGGTGGTAGGTGGGTGCCCCGTGCGAGAGGTGCGCATGGGTGATCAGCTCGAGCTCCTCGAGGAGCTCGAGCGTGCGATACACGGTGGTGATGTTGACCCCGGCGGCCCGCTCGGCGACGTCGGCATGGATCTGATCGGGCGTCGCGTGCCGCAACCGGTAAACCGCCTCCAGCACAAGCTGGCGCGGAGCGGTCAACCGCAGCCCGCGCGCCCGGAGCACCTCCGCCAGTTCCACGGGATAAGGCTAGCCCGCGACTCGCTCCAAGCGGGCCGACAGGTGGGGCTGCAAGGGTTGGCCCATGGCCGCGAGGTCGATCGCGTAGAGCAGAGCGCCCTCGACGATGCCGTAGAGCCGCTTGGCGGCCCGGACCTCCTTGGCCGTGGCCGTGCGCACGACCGCGTCGGTGGCCATCTGCCACTGGGTCGTGCCCTTGGCGTGGCCGATGTAAAGCTCCATGATCCCGGTCGGCTGGCTGAGCAGGACCTCGATCTCGTCCGTCGGCTTGCCGTCGACGAGCACCGGCCGCCACCAGCCGGTCTCACGGTTGGCGGGGCGGATCGGGTTGCCGTCGACGTCGATCACCCACGACCGCGACTCGTAGAGCAGGAACGGCCGCCCGTCGTGGCTGAACCGGACCTCCTGCCCGTAGTGGAAGCCGTCGCCCTCGATCGTCGGGTAGTCACCCTGGCCGCGACCGCGCCACACGCCGACCAGCGGCAGCATCCCCAGAAGCGCCGGATGCAGGTCCGGACCCGTCCGCAGGTCGTGCGTCTCCTCATACGGGTATTCACCGACCGGGGCCAGACCGGCCCACGGCGGCGGCTGCACGTCAGTCACCAACGCCCCCTCGACACCCGAACCGCAAGGTAGATCAGGCCGCCCGCCAGCGCGCCCATCCCGGCGACCAGCAGGCTCACGAACCCGATCTCCGTAACCATCCCTCCGATCCTATGCTGCGAGGCATGGCACGTTCTCTCGTCGTCAAGGCAACCTCCGGGACGGAAGCCCCCGAGCGCTGTTCCCAGGCCTTCACCGTGGCCGCGACCGCTGTCGCCGGTGGTGTGGCCACGTCATTGTGGCTGACCGGCGAGTCGGCGTGGTTCGCGCTGCCCGGCCGGGCCGCCACCTTCGAGCTCGAGCACGCGGCGCCACTGGCCGACCTGCTGGAGGCGATCCTGGCCGGCGGCACTGTGACACTGTGCACACAGTGCGCCGTGCGCCGGGGCATCGGCCCCGACGACGTGATCCCGGGGATCCGGATCGCCGGCGCGTCCACGTTCGTCGAGGAGGCCCTCCAGGACGACGCCCAGGCGCTCGTCTATTAGGGCCTGTTTCGTAGCTGAGGCCGGGCTGCGGCGGGCCCAGGTACGAAACAGGCCCTAGGGCTGGCCGTAGCGGTCGCGCTGGTCCAGGCCGAGCTCGGCGCGCAGGCCGTTTTCGGTGTACCGCAGCGGGTGGGCCGGGTCGATGCGGTTCGGCGTGGCCGGGTCGCCGTCGTGGTCGATGGGCAGGCCGACCGCCTGGCGCTCGGCATTGCTCACCGGCTTGCCGTCCGGCATGACGTCACGCCCGTCGGCGCCGTTGTAGAGCCGGCGGTCGGCCGTGCCGTGGCCCATGTCGTAGACGTGGGCCATCTCGTGGAAGAGGACCACGACCGGCGGCGTGTCGGAGCGCAGCCGGTCGTAGGCGGGGTTGTAGCCGATCGACGGGTGCTGGTGCGGCCCGGAACTGTTCGGTTGCGCGTACCCGTTGTCGTCGAAGGTCCGGCCGATGGTGAGGCCGTCGCCGCCGTACCCCCAGTGCCTGCTCCGCGCGTGCCCCTCCTCGAGTCCGGCGAGCATCTGCTGGCCGGTCGGCGACGCGCGCAGCAGGTCGAGATCCGACTGGACCCGGTCGACGAACTCGGCGTTGCCTTCGACGGTGATGAAGCCGCCCAGGTCGTCCCTGATCTGCACGCCGGTGAACCGTTCGACGCCCGTGGCGGTGTCCTCGGGCTGGCCGAAGAGCCGGTCGTCGCCGGCGCCGCCGTCGACCGTGTCGGCGCCCGCGCCGGAGTTCAGGGTGTCGTCGCCCGCGCCGCCGGCCAGGAGGTCGTCGCCGCGGCCGCCGGACAGGACGTCGTCGCCGGCGCCACCGAAGAGCACGTCGTCGCCCGTACCGCCCTCGAGGTAGTCGTCGCCGTCGCCGCCGCGCAGGGTGTCGGCGCCGGAGAGGCCGTAGAGGGTGTCGTCACCGGTACCGCCGTCGACCAGGTCGTCGCCGGCCCCGCCGTCGGTGTAGTCCCGCTCGCTGCCGCCGAAGACGGCGTCGTCCCCTTCGTTGCCGGTGAGGTGGTCGAAGTCCTGGCCGCCGCTCAGCGTGTCCCCGCCGGTGCCGCCGGAGAGGTCGTCGTCGCCGGCGCCACCGAAGAGCAGGTCGTCGCCGGCGCCGCCGTCGGCCTGCTCGGCACCGGTGCTGCCCCACAGCCGGTCGCGGCCGGCGCCGAGGTAGGCGCGCTCCGGACCGGCGCCGGCGGGACCGGTGCCGGCCGGGCCGAGGCTGACCCGGTCGTCACCGTCGCCGGCCAGCACGGTGTCGAGGCCGGCTCCGGCGATCAGCACGTCGTCACCGGCGCCGCCGAGCAGCACGTCGTCACCGGCGCCGGAGAGGACCGTCACGTCGCCGGTGCCGTCCACCACGCGGACCGTGTCGTTGCCCGCGCCGGTCCGGACGACCAGCCGGGCGCCGGCCGGCACGTGCAGCGTCGTCCCGTCGACGGTCACGGTGTCACCGCGGATCTCGACGGTGTTGTCGCCGGGACCGGTGCTCACCACGAACCGCCCGCCCGACAGGGTGGCGTCGAGGCCGCCGCGGTCGGCCGGCGGCAGCCAGCCCTCGACCACGCCGGTCGCGACCTGCGCCCAGCCGCGGGCGATCAGCGCCCAGTCCTGCCGGCAGCGCGCCAGCGCCGACATGCCGCGGAACAGGCCGTGGTCGACGTCGGCACGGATGGCGGCGGCCTCCGCGACCGCCGCCCGGCCGCCGTCGGACTGCTCCAGCAGCACCGCGCCGCCCTGGCGGGCGTGTGGGACCGGGATCCGGGACCAGGCGTCGTCGAGCTGGGCCTGGCCGTGTCGCAGCAACGCGGCGAGGCCGTCGAGCGCGACCGCCGTCTCGCCGGCGACGCCGGCGAGACGGTCGAGGTCGCCGCCGAGCCGGCCGCGGTGCCAGCGGTAGCTCTCGGCGGCGTCGCCGGCCCAGGACAGCGGGCTCGCGGCCCGGTCGAGCCGGTCACGAGCGGCGCGGGCGTCGCCGGCGACCGCCCGCCAGGTCACCGCCGCGGCGGCCAGTGTCGCCGGCTCCGCGTGGAGGTTCCACAGGTCGTCGACGGACTCGATCACCGGGGTCATCAGAGGCCCGCCCCGCGGGAGCCGCCGACCCGGACGTCCGCCGCCCGGTCGGCCGCGCGGTACGCGAACGCGGTCCGCAGCAGCCGGTCGGCGTCACCCTCCAGGACCGCGGCCAGCCCGGCGATCGCGTCGTGCGCGAAGGCCAGCAGCCCGTCGGCGGTGCGGTACGCGTCGGCCGCCGTGGGCAGGTCGCCGAAGGCCGTATCCGCGATCGGCAGGTGCCGGAAGTCGTCGCGGTACGCCCGGCCGACACGATCGGCGGCTTCGAGGCTCACGGCCGCCAGCTCGATCAGCGCGTCGGGATCGGCCCGGATCTCCTTCGCCATACGGCGCAGGGTAGCCGCGCCGGGACGCGGCGTGTGTCCCGATCAGGCCGTGTAGTCAAGACCGACCTTTATCCGTACAACATCCAAAACACGAAGAATCTCCAATGTTTCGGACAGCGGGATCAGCGGGCTCTCGGTGAGCCCTTCGCGCAGGCAGCGCTGCACCTCGGCGGCCTCGAAGTGGTAGCCCCAGCCCTCGAACGGCATCTCGAAGCGCTCCGGCTGCTCACCGTGCCAGAGCGTGAACTCCGACGGGCAGAAGAAGTTACGCGGCACCTCGATGCGGCCCGTGGTGCCGGTGATCGTCGCCCGGCGGGCGCTGTCGCCGATCAGCGAACAGGTCAGCGCCGCGACGGCACCCGACGCGAAGCCGAAGAGCATGCCGGTGTTCTCGTCGACGCCGCCGGGGCTCATCCGGGCCCACGCCTGGATCTCGGTCGGGGCGCCGAGGAACAGGTGCGCGAACGTCACCGGGTATATCCCCACGTCGTAGAGGCCACCGCCGCCCAGCGCCCGCGACCGCAGCCGGTGCGTCTCCTCGACGGGGCCCTCCATGCCGAAGTCGGCGTGAACGCTCACCAGGTCGCCGATGGCGCCGTCGGCGATGAGCCCGGCGATCCGGCGGATGGCCGGGAAGCAGCGCATCCACATGGCTTCCATGAGGAACACACCGCTGCTGCGGGCGGTCTCCACGAGCGCCTCGGCGGACGCGACGTCGAGTGTGAACGGCTTCTCGGTCAGCGTCGCCTTGCCGGCGCCGAGCGAGAGCCGCGTCGCCTCGTAGTGCGCCGTGTGCGGTGTCGCGACGTAGATCGCGTCGACCTCGGGGTCCTCGACCAGCGCCTGCCACGAGCCGTGCGCCCGGGCGACGCCGTGCCGCTCGGCGAAGCGCTCCGCCGTTTCGGCGCTGCGGGAGCCGACCGCGGCGAGCTCCGCGTCCGGCAGCAGGCGGAGGTCCTCGGCGAACTTGCTCGCGATGGAACCGGTGGACAGGATGCCCCAACGAATGCGGTCGGCCATGCCGCCGAGCCTAGCGTTTTCCGCGGTTGGGCCCATGATCGACGGGGTATCGGTCAGCCCGTGGGAACAGCAGAAACCGACCGCCCGGACCCCCGCCACCGCCGCCCCGACGGCGTCTCCGACCGCACGGTGGAGGGCCTGGGCAAACTCAGCGAGGCCCTGGAGTGCGTAGAACGCGCCCGCGGGCGGCTCTACGACCTGCACCAGCTCATCGGCCATGCCGACCTGATGCTCGACGAGGCCGTGGAGATCCTGAAGGACGCCGGCCACACGGCGCTCGCCGACCGCATCTCGACCGAGCTGATCGGCCGGAACGTGATCGCGGGCCGCTGGACGTTTCAGCTGGTCGAGGAGTTCGACGACACCTACTGGACACTCTTCCGGCAGATCGACAAGGACGCCCGCGACGAGCTGGTCCAGGGCCGCCGCCACCTCTACGAGGTCGAGATGAAGGAGCGACGTCGCACCCACGGCGCGCCGGGCCACGAGGCCACGCCGCAGAGCTTGCCTTAACGTGTCTTCATGGAGTACCGGTTGCCGCCCGACCTTGCGGAGCACGCTCATCAGTTCGCGGCAGAGGGTGGTGTACCGGCTGAGCCCCGCCTCGCCAGCACGGTCGTGCTCCTGCGGGAGCCGTTCGAGGCCTACCTGATCCGGCGCGTGGCGACGATGGCGTTCGCCGCGTCGATGTACGCCTTCCCGGGCGGGAGCGTGGATCCGCGGGACGCGGCCGTGCAGCCCGGCTGGGCCGGCCCGGCACCGGCGGAGTGGGGCCGGCGCTTGCGCCTGGAGGAGTCGGTGGCCCGGTCCGTCGTGTGCGCGGCGGTGCGGGAGGTCTTCGAGGAGTCCGGCGTCCTGCTGGCCGGGCCGTCGGCCGATGCCGTCGTCGGCGACGTGAGCGGGCCGGAGTGGGAGGAGGCGCGGATCGCGCTGATCGCGCGGGAGCTCGGGTTCGCCGAGTTCCTCAGCCGGCGCGGGCTCGTGCTGCGCAGCGACCTGCTGGTGCCGTGGTCGCGGTGGATCACGCCGGAGTTCGAACCCCGGCGCTTCGACACGTACTTCTTCCTCGCCGCGCTACCCAAGGGGCAGCTCACCCGCGACGTGGGCGGGGAGGCCGACGCGACGGTCTGGTGCACGCCGGCCGAGGCGGCGGACGGCCGTTACACGATGCTGCCGCCGACCGTCTCCACGCTGACCGAGCTCGCCGAGGCGGGCGGCATCGAGGCGGCCCTGGCGGCGGCGTCGACCCGGGACCCGGCCGACGCCATCCACCCCATCGCCTGATCCCGGCCCTAGCCGAAGCGGCCGGTGATGTAGTCCTCGGTCTTCTTCACCGACGGGTTGGTGAAGATCTTCGCGGTGTCGTCGTATTCGATGAGCCGGCCCGGGTCACCCGTCTTGTCGATCGAGAAGAACCCGGTGCGGTCCGAGACACGGGCCGCCTGCTGCATGTTGTGCGTGACGATCACGATCGTGTACTGGTTCTTCAGCTCGGTGATCAGGTCCTCGATCGCGAGCGTCGAGATCGGGTCGAGGGCCGAGCAGGGCTCGTCCATCAGCACGACCTGCGGCTCGACCGCGATGGTCCGGGCGATGCACAGGCGCTGCTGCTGACCGCCGGACAGGCCGGCGCCCGGGCGGTTGAGCCGGTCCTTGACCTCGTTCCACAGGTTGGCGCTGCGCAGCGCCTTCTCGGCGACCTCTTCGAGCACCGACTTCTTCTTCACGCCGTTGAGTCGCAGGCCGGCGACGACGTTTTCGAAGATCGACATGGTCGGGAACGGGTTGGGCCGCTGGAAGACCATGCCGATCATGCGACGGACGGCCGTGACGTCGACGTCGCGGTCGTAGATGTTCTGCCCGTCGATGAGGAGCTGACCCTCGATCCGCGCGTTGGGCAGGACCTCGTGCATGCGGTTGATCGACCGCAGGAAGGTGGACTTGCCACAACCGGACGGGCCGATCAGCGCGGTGACCGACTTGGGCTCGATCGTCATCGAGACGCCGTCGATCGCTTTGAACGAGCCGTAGTACGACGTGACGCCGTGGGCTTCGATCCGTTTGGCCATGGGGGGCTCCAGTGATTATCGGGCGAGCTTGTTGCGGCGGGCGAGCAGCTTCGCCGCGATGGTCAGTACCAGGACGAGCACGACCAGGGTGAGGGCCGCCGTCCAGGCACGCCCGGGCGCGAACTCCGAGGCGACCCCGGCCTGCTCGAAGACGAACAGGGACAGGGACGACTGGTTGCCGCTGAACACGTTGAAGTTGATCGAGCTGAGGCCACCGGCGACGAGCAGGACCGGTGCGGTCTCGCCCGCGGCGCGGGCCACCGCGAGCATGACACCGGTGACGATGCCGGGGCCGGCGGTCGGCAGCACGATGCTGGTGATGGTCTTCCACTTCGACACGCCGAGCGCGTAGGCACCCTCACGCAGGGCGCCGGGCACCAGCCGCAGCATCTCCTCGGTCGAGCGGACCACCGTCGGCAGCATGAGCACGCTCAGCGACAGCGCGGCCGCAAAACCCGAGTAACCGGCCCGGCCGTTGTTGAACAGCGGGGTGACGGTGAAGACCCAGAACGACAGGACGAACAGGCCGGATACGATCGACGGGATGCCGGTCATGACGTCGACGAAGAACCGGATCGCGTTGGCCAGGAAGCCGCGGCCGTATTCGACGATGTAGACCGCGCCCATGATGCCGAGCGGCACCGTGATCAGGGTGGCGATGCCCGCCTGCTCCAGGGTGCCCACGATGGCGTGGTAGGCGCCGCCCTTCTCATCGAACGCGCCGATGTTGTTCATCGACGTGAGGAAGAAGTTGCTGTCCAGCCGGGCGGTGCCCTTGCTGATCAGCGTCCAGGCCACCGAGACCAGCGGCAGCAGCGCGAGGATGAACGCACCGTAGATCAGGATGGTGGCCATCCGGTTGCGGGCGGACCGGCGGCCCTCGACGACGGCCGCCGCGATGCCCATGAAGATCACGAAGAGGATCGCCGCGACGACGCCGGTGAGGACCGTCCCGCCGTACGAGGTGAGGTAGATCAGCACGAACGCGACGGCGATCGCCGCCACGGCGGCCGCCCACGGCGACCACGACGGCAGCGACTTCACCCGCAACTGGTGCGCGTCCGAGACGGCCACGCGAACGGGGGTTTCCACGCTCATCATGCGCTCCCGACGAACTCACGGCGCCGGTACACGATGGCGCGCGCGGCCATGTTGACGACCAGCGTGATGGCGAACAGCACCAGGCCGGAGGCGATGAGGGCACCGCGGCCGAGGTCGTTGGCCTCGCCGAACCGGTTGGCGATGTTGGAGGCGATCGTGACGCCGCCCGGGTCGAGCAGGTTGAAGCTGATGGTGAACACGCTGCCCAGCGTGAGGGCGAGGGCGATGGTCTCGCCGAGCGCGCGGCCGAGGCCGAGCATGACCGAGGCGATGATGCCGGCCTTGCCGTAGGGCAGCACGGCGGTGCGGATCATCTCCCACTTCGTCGCGCCGAGGGCGAGCGCGGCCTCCTGGTTCTCCGGCGGGGTCTGCATGAAGACCTCACGGGACAACGAGGTGATGATCGGCAGAACCATGATCGCGAGCACGATCGAGCCGAGCAGGATCGACTTGCCGTAGGGGCCGTCACCGCCGAAGATCGGCAGCCAGCCGAACGTGTCATGGAGCCACTTCGAGAGATTGGTGACCGGCTCGTAGAAGTAGTCGCGGCCCCAGAGGCCGAAGACGACGCTCGGCACGGCGGCGAGCAGGTCGATGACGAAGCCCAGAGTGGTGGCCACCCGGCGGTGCGCGTAGTGCGACAGGCACAGCGCGATGCCCAGTGCGACCGGCACCGCCAGGAGCAGCGCCAGCGCGGCGGTCAGGATCGTGCCGAACACCGTCGCGGCGATGCCGAACTTCGGCTGGTCACCGTCGGTGAACCATTCCTTGTAGGTGAAGAAGTTGGCCGTGTCGTCCTGAATGGCCGGGATGGCCTTGACGACGAGGAAGACGGCGATGGCCGCGATGATGACGAGCACCATCGAGCCGGCTGCCGTCGCGGTGCCGCGGAAGACGACGTCTCCGCCGAAGCGTTTGCGCGGAGGAAGACCGCCACCTCCGCCGGGCGAACCGGCGGAGGTGGTGGGCATGGTCTGCTGACTCAAGGAGAGTTCCTGTCAGGCCAGGTTCTTGATGGAGGCTTCGACCTTGGCGCGGACCGACTCGGGCAGCGGGGCGTAGCCCAGCTTGTCGAGGGCCTTCTGACCGTCGGCGCTGGCGGTGTAGCCGAGGAAGCTCTTGACGAGCGGGAGCTTGTCGGCCGGGGTGCCCTTGCTGCAGACGATCTCGTAGGTCACCAGGATGATCGGGTAGGCGCCCGCCTCCTTGGTGGCGTAGTCGATCGACAGCTTCAGGTCGTCGCCGGTGCCGACGACCTTCGCGCCCTGGACGGTCTTGCCGGCGGCCGCACCGGTCAGCGCGGTGTACTCACCGGCGCCGTTGTAGACCTTGGCGGTGCTCAGCGAGTTGGCCTTGGCGAACGACCACTCGACGTAGCCGATCGATCCGGCCGACTTCTTGACGGCGCCGGCGATGCCGTCGGAGCCCTTCTCGGCCTGACCACCCTGGGCCTTCCAGACCTTGTCCTTGCCGAAGGTCCAGGCACTGGCGGCGGTCTTGGTCAGGTAGTCGGTGAAGTTCTCGGTGGTGCCGGAGGAGTCCGAGCGGTGGACGGCCAGGATCGGCGTCGACGGCAGGGTCGCGCTGGGGTTGTCCGCCTTGATGGCCGCGTCGTCCCACGTCTTGACCGCGCCGGAGAAGATCTTCGCGAGCGTCTCGGGCTTGAGCTGCAGGTCCTTGACGCCGTCGAGGTTGTAGGCGATCGCGATCGGGCCGGTGACCATCGGCAGGTTCAGCGCCGGGCTACCACCGCAGCGAGCGGTCGACTTGGTCGTCTCGTCGCCGTCCTTCAGAGCGGAGTCGGAACCGGCGAAGTCGGCCGTGCCGCCGTTGAACGCGGTGATGCCGGCACCGGAGCCCGTCGGCTGGTAGTCGATCTTGGCACCGGAGCAGGCCAGCTGATACGCCTTGATCCACTCGTCCATGGCGTTCTTCTGGGCGGACGAACCCTGAGCAGTAAGCGATCCGCTAGCACAGCTGATGCCACCGGGGGCGCCGGCGGAGCCACTGCTGCCAGTAGCGCTGGGGGTTTCGTTGTCCGAGCCGCACGCGGCGAGCGCGAGCGTCGCGGTGAGCGCGATGCCGGCGATGAGGCCGTGCCGCTTGAAGTTCACTGCGGTCCCTTCGTCGGGATGTTTCCGTCTTCCGATTGCCCTGGGGAGGTCGGTCGGAAGGCCGACGCAGGTCGTCGACTGAAGGCGACGCTAAGAGCGGCAGGTAACTACCCCTCCGGGGGTGAGTGAACGGAGGGTGAACAGGTCCTTGGTCCTGGATGACGGCTGGTCGGAGGACAGTTGGCCGTTGGGTGAACTGCCCAGCGGAGATGCATGGTGCCCTTTTTGCACTGCCGAGGTCAGATGCCTCAGAGCGTCCTCTGGAAGGAAACGTCGTTCGACCAACGGACGAAACCCAGGCGCTGGTAGAGCCGCACGGCCCGGGTGTTGCTCTCGTCGACGTACAGCATCGCCTGGGCAAGGCCGCGGCCCCGCAGGTGCCAGAGGCCGGCGAGGGTGAGCGCCCGGCCCAGTCCGCCGCCGTGCGCGCCGGGCGCCACGCCCAGCACGTAGACCTCACCGATCGGCTCGTGGGCTTCCTGTTCCCCGGCGCCGCCGCCGTGGACCTTCGTCCAGTGGAAACCGAGCAGGCGCCCGTCGTCCTCGGACTCGGCGAGCAGGAAGCCGTCGGCGTCGAACCACGGCTCCCGCAGCCGGACGTGCAGGTCGTCGAGCGTCCACTTGCCCTGCTCCGGGTGGTCGGCGAAGGCGGCGGCGTTGAGGTCGAGCCACGCCGCGTCGTCCGCGCCCGGCCGGAACGCGCGCAGGCGCGCACCCGATGGCAGCACGACCTCGTCCAGCGGTGTGACCAGCGAGCGGCGCAGTTGCAGCAGGACGCGGGCCCGGTCGAAACCGAGCCGGATGGCGAGCGCCGACGCGGACGGGTGGTCGCCGTGCGCCCAGAACCGCAGGCGGCCGTCGGCGCGCTCGTCGGCGACCCGCATCGCCTCGGTCACCAGCGCACGGCCCAGCCCCTTGCGGCGGTGCAGCGGATGCACGACCAGCTCGGCGGAGGCGCCCTCGACGGCGTCGGTGGTGTCGATGTGTGCGTATCCGACCACGATGCCGCCGTCCTCGGCGAGCAGATGGACGGCCGGCGCCGCACCGCCGTGGCGCAGGTGCAGCACCACGTGCTCGGAGAGGGGCAATGCGCCGTCGGTGTCGCCGGCGGCCCGCATCAATGCGAGCACCTGCTCGACCTGGTCGGCGGAGAGATGGTCGGAACGTCGCAGCACGGCCTAAATGTAACTGGCGCCGGGCCGGTCAGACTCTTACGGGCTCCGACTCGTGCAGCGGGCGGGCCGGCGGGACCACGAACTTGTACCCCACCTGGCGCACGGTGCCGATCATCGACTCATACTCGGAGCCGAGCTTCGCGCGCAACCGCCGCACATGGACATCGACGGTGCGGGTGCCGCCGAAGTAGTCGTAACCCCACACCTCGCGCAGGAGCTGGTCCCGGGTGAAGACCCGGCCGGGGTGCTGCGCGAGGAACTTGAGCAGCTCGAACTCCTTGTAGGTCAGGTCGAGCGGGCGACCCTTGAGCTTCGCGGCGTAGGTGTCGGGGTCGATGGAAAGCTCGCCGGCCTTGATCATCCCGCCGCTCGCGGCGGCCGCGGAGTTGAGCCGGCCGACGGCCAGGCGGAGCCGGGCCTCGATCTCGGCGGGACCGGCGGTGGCCAGGATGACGTCGTCGAGGCCCCAGTCGGCGTGCAGAGCGACCAGGCCGGCCTCGGTGACCACGGCGAGCAGCGGGACACCCAGGCCGGTGGCGTGCAGCATGCGGCACGTGGCGCGGGCGTCGGCCAGCTCGGTGCGGGCATCGACCACGACAGCGTCGGGGCTCGGGCCGCTCACCAGGGTGCGGACGTCTCGGGGTGCGGTACGCACAGTGTGGGGCAGCAGGTCGAGGCCTGGCAGCACCACCTGGCCCGCGGGAGCCGCGGTCAGCAGCAGAATCTCCACGAGTCACCTCCGTCGCCGCGGCGCGCCTCCGCACTCGGGCGCTGTAGCGCCCAACGGCAAGGGCGGCGGCTCCATGTCGTCCCGGCAACTCTGGCGGGCGTTGTAGGTCTATCCCGCACGAGAATATCGGAGTATTCGCGTTTTGCGACCTGTCCGACCGTTGTTCGAGACAGTTGGGTGAGCCACACCCCACCGTTTCCGTCAACATGATATGCGATTGTGGGAGCGCTCCAGTCAACCGCCCCGCCCACGGCACGGCCCACTGTCGATTTCCGGTCATCCCGCACGGGCCCCGGAGCGTGTGTTCTGGCACCATCGGGGCGTGCCCGCTACCCCGCCGCCCGCCGAGGACCACGGAGCCTGGCCTCCGGCCACCGAGCCGGCGCCCCGTCGCCGTCGCCCCCGCGACCCGGAGAACGAGCACTCCGCCGAGCATTCCGCGGAGCAGATGGCGCCGCTGCCGCCCGTCCGCCGGCTGCTCTCCCTGGGCATCGCGGGCTTCGCCCTGCTGATGACCGTCGGTCTCGTGGTCGGCGCACAGACCACCCATGAGTCGTACGCCGTGGTGATCTTCGGTGTGCAGGCGCTCTTCGTCGGCGTGTGGACCATCGCGAGCCAGCCGCCGGCGCCGCGGGTGGTCGGCGGTGTCGGACTCGCGGTGGCGATCGGCACCGATGTCGCCGCGGTGTTCACCCGGCCGGCGTCGCTCGCGCCGCTGGCCTATGTGACCGCGGCCGGGTTCATCGTCGGGGTGGTCGGCCAGCTGACCCGCCCCGCCGGCCGGCAGCGGGTCACCGAGTCGCTCGGCTCGTCACTCGTGGTGACACTCGGTGTGGTGTCCTTCGCGAGCCTGGTGGTGCTCGGCCGCATCCCGCACGGCACCCAGGCGATCGTGGCGTGCCTGGCGGCGGCCGGGATCGCCCTGTTCGTCGCCAGGTTCACCGACGCCGTCGCGGCCCTGCCCCGCATCGCACCGCAGGTGCCCCGGGGCGGCGCCGGCGTGGTGCTCGGCGCGATGGTCGGCACGGGCGCCGCCGGCGCGATCGGCAACTACCTCGACGGGCTCAGCCCGCTGCCCAGCGCCCTGGCCGGCCTGGTCACCGCGATCGTGGCGGTGATGGTCGACCTGTCGGTCGGCTACGCCGAGGCGAGCCGCCGGGTGGACGGCGACGAGCCGGCCCTCTGGCTGGCCCAGCACATCCAGGGTCCGATCGGCGCGTTCGCCTTCGCCGCACCGGCCGCGTACGTTGCCAGCTGGCTACTGCTCTTATAGGTCGCAGTGAGGTTGCCAGGGTACGAAATCCTGGTGTCTGGGTACGTCGGCATGGCATACCTCATCGTCTTGGCAGGCAGCTGAAAGGAGCGTCGTGGCGACGACTCGAAGAGCCAAGATCGGCATTGTGCTGATCGTTCTGGCGATCATCCTGTGCGGCGGGCTCTTTGTCGTCGACCGTGTCGCGGCGAGTGTCGCCGAGGACCGGATCACCAAGGAGACGCGCAACCAACTGGCGGCCAACTCCGTGAAGTACGAGGGTGACCCCAGGGTCGACGTGACCGGGTTCCCCTTCCTGACCCAGGTCGTCGCCGGGGAGTACAAGAAGATCACGATCTCCCTCACCCAGCCGCAGATCGACAACGTCAAGCTCAACGACCTGACGATCGAGGCGCGGTCGGTGCAGGCCGACGCCCGCGACCTGATGAACGGCACCGGCGACGTCGTGGCCGGCGTCGTGGCCGGGACAGCCTCGATGAGCTGGGAAAACGTGCGTCCACTGCTGGAGCTCGCCGGGCTTCCGTCGCAGATCGACCCGTCGCAGGTCGACCTCAAGGTGGTCGACAACCGGATCGAGATGCGGATCCCGCTGTCCTACCAGGGCATCAACGTGACCCTGATCGCCCGGGGCAGCATGGTGGTCGAGACGGGCAAGGTCCGGTTCAAGCTCGACGAGGTGACCTCCGAGCAGGGGAACCTGCCGAAGTACGTCAACGACTTCATCCGGGCCAACCAGAGCCGCCTGCAGGTCAGCGTGCGGTTGCCGGGCCTGCCGTACAACCTGGTCGTCAATAACGTGCAGACGACCGACACCGGCCTGCTGGTCAGCGCGTCGGCCGAAAACGTCAAGCTCAGCGGACAGTGACCTGACGGACCCTGGGCCGACACGCTCGGCGATGCTAGGCTCCCAGACCATGAGCATGCTGCTCACTCGGCGGCGCGCGGTCGACCTGTGCCGCGTGGCCACCTGCCTGTGTTGCCGCTCCTGATGGTGCGGCCGCGCAGCGTGCTCTCTTAACGGCTCGAGGCAGCGGCGCCCCAGACCGATGGGTTTGGGCCGTTTTCGCCGGCTTCTCAGACCCGTCGCCGAAACCGTGATCCGTCCTAAATGGGTCGCGCGCGGCGCGGTGTACACCCCGACCCGTGTGTCGACTCGACCCACTCCACATCGTTCCCTGGGAGAGCAAACACCTATGAGTCGAGAGTCCGCCCTGGTCACGGCCGACTGGGCCGAGCAGAACATCAGTGCCGACAACATCGTCTTCGTCGAGGTGGACGAGGACACGACCGCCTACGACGGCGGGCACATCCCCGGCGCAGTCAAGATCAACTGGAAGACGGAACTGCAGGACCAGGTCCGCCGGGACTTCGTCAACAAGGAGCAGTTCGAGGCGCTGCTGTCGAGCAAGGGCATCGGCAACGACGACACCGTCATCCTCTACGGCGGCAACAACAACTGGTTCGCGGCCTACGCGTACTGGTACTTCAAGCTGTACGGCCACGGCGACGTCAAGCTGCTCGACGGCGGCCGCAAGAAGTGGGAGCTCGACGCCCGTCCGCTGAACAAGGACGAGGTCAGCCGCCCCGCCACCACCTACGTCGCCGCCCACGACCAGGACCTGTCGATCCGCGCCTTCCGCGACGACGCGGTCAAGGCCATCGGCGTGGCCAACCTGGTCGACGTCCGTTCCCCCGACGAATTCGCGGGCCGTCTCCTCGCCCCCGCCCACCTGCCCCAGGAGCAGGCGCAGCGCCCGGGCCACATCCCGACCGCGCTGTCCGTGCCGTGGAGCAAGTCGGCCAACGAGGACGGCACGTTCAAGTCCGACGACGAGCTGCGCGACCTGTACAAGGCCGCCGGCCTCGACGACAGCAAGCCGACCGTCGCGTACTGCCGGATCGGTGAGCGTTCGTCCCACACCTGGTTCGTCCTCAAGGAGATCCTCGGCCACAACGACGTGCGCAACTACGACGGCTCCTGGACCGAGTACGGCTCGCTGGTCGGCGTGCCCGTCGCCCTTGGCGACGAGCCCGGCCAGGCCTGATCATCGCCGGAGGTTTGAGATCATGAGTGCTGTTGACAGTTGCGGCGCGCCCTCGCAGAGCGCCCCGATCCCGGCCAGCGTGGACGTCGAGAAGGAAACGGTGATCACCGGCGTGGTGAACTCCGGTGACGGGCCCGTCGGCGGTGCGTACGTGCGCCTGCTCGACTCCACCGGCGAGTTCACCGCCGAGGTCGTGACCTCGGCGGCCGGGCAGTTCCGGTTCTTCGCCGCCCCCGGGACGTGGACGCTGCGCGCCCTGTCCCGGCAGGGCAACGGCGACGCCACCCTCGCCGCGGACCGCGGGATCAACGAGGTTGCCGTCTCCGTCGGCTGAGTTCGCCTTTCCTGGAAACGTGACGCCGCCCGCCGGGCCCAACCCCGGCTGGCGGCGTCACGCTTTCCGGCTGCGAGGATGGAGCGGTGAAACGTCGTCACTGGATCGTCGCCGGTGTGGCCGCGTGGGCGCTCGTCATAGGCGGGCTCGCCTACTACTCGTACCGCAACGACCGTCCGACGTCCCGTGACCAGACGACGATCGCTGAGGCGTTGCCGACCATGGACACAGCGCTCGGGCACGTCTACGCCGCGCTCGACCCGGCCACGACGGTGGGTGTCCTCGGCGGGTACACACGCACGGAGCGCAGTTGCCGGGTGACGTCGGCCCGTGAGGGCACCCGCTTCGAACGGGTGCTCATCGTCTACACGAAAAAGGACCAGGAGCCGGCGGTGCTGGACCGGGTCAAGACGGCGCTCCCCGCAGGCTACGGGGCGAGCGTGACCCACACCGCGTCCTCCCACGTGCTGAACGCCGACGCGGGCAACTTCGTGGCGATGCGCGGCGGGGTGACCGCGCCGGGGACGGTGCGGTTCACGGTCGACACCGGCTGCCGGGTGCAGGACAAGGCGGTCACGGAGACGACCCCGCCGTCGGAGAGCGCCAACCGTGCCCCCGTCCAGGCGGTGCTGGACACGCTGGGCCAGAGTGCCGAATCCTGGTCGACGCACAGGCTGACGTGCCCGTCGGGCGGCGCCCTGTGGACGGTGGAGGCAACGGCGCCGGGCGACGCCGCGAAGGCCCGGACGACGGTTCCACCGGCCGCCGTGGTCCTCGACGACCCGAAGGTGTTCGCCTACCGCGCGGGCACGGCGGGCGTTTCGATCCGCACCGGCGACGGCAAGCTGGTGATCACCTCCACGGCCAGCTGCTGATCCGCTGAGCGTGCCGGGCCGGCGTTCCGGCCGGGCTCGGACCTGGCCGGCTGCCGGGAGGCTCCACCACGGCGCGGCGCCGGAAGCAGCAGGGCCGCGCTCGGATCGAGCGCGGCCCTGGACGGCAACGGCGGTCAGAACAGCGGGCGGACGACCAGATACGAGACCACCGCGATCAATGCCGCCGCCGGGAAGGTCAGGATCCAGGCCACCACGATGTTGCCCGCCACGCTCCAGCGGACCGCCGACAGGCGCTTCGTCGCGCCGACGCCCATGATCGCCGACGTGATCGTGTGCGTCGTCGAGATCGGCAGGCCGAGCTGCGACGTGGTGAACAGGACGCCCGACGCCACCGTCTCGGCGGCGAAGCCCTGCGGTGGGTCGAGGTCGATGACCTTGCGGCCCAGCGTGCGGATGATGCGCCAGCCGCCGGAGTAGGTGCCCAGCGCCAGCACCGTGGACGAGGCCAGGAAGACCCACTCCGGGATGTGCGTCGTGTTGTCCTGGTAGCCGCCGGCGTACAGGGCCAGCACCACGATGCCCATCGTCTTGGCGGCGTCCTGCATGCCGTGGCCGACCGACATGGCGGCGGCCGAGACGGTCTGGGCGTAGCGGAAGCCGCGGTTGAGCTTGCGCGGGTTGCCGTGGCGGAAGATCCACATGATGGCCAGCATCATGACGCCGCCGAGCAGGAAGCCGACCAGCGGCGAAGCGACCATCGGCACGATGACCTTCTCGAGGATGCCCGTCCAGAGCACCTCGCCGTCGTGGCCGAGCCAGATCGAGCCCAGGGTGGCGCCGACAAGACCGCCGAAGAGCGCGTGGGACGACGAGGACGGGATCCCGAAGTACCAGGTGATGAGGTTCCAGGAGATGGCACCTACGACGCCGGCGAAGACGATGCCCAGGCTGGCTATGCCCGTCGGCAGGTCGACGATGCCGCTGCCGACCGTCTTGGCCACCTGGCCGCCGAGGTGGGCGCCGACGAAGTTGCCGATCGCGGCCATCAGCAGGCCGGTGCGCGGACTGAGGGCACGCGTCGAGACAGAGGTGGCGATCGCGTTGGCCGCATCGTGGAAGCCGTTGGTGTAGTCGAAGACAAGAGCCACCACGATGACGGCGAACACCGCCACGAATTGCGCGTCGATGGCTACGACTCCTTGACCACGATGGTCTCGACGGTGTTCGCCACGTGCTCGAACGCGTCGCAGGCCGCCTCCAGCTCGTCGACGACCTCCTTCATCTTCAGTACGGTCAACGCGTCGTACTCACCGGAGAAGAGCCGGACGAGCGCCATGCGATACGCACTGTCGCCCTCGTTCTCCAGCCGGTTGCACTCGACCCAGTACTCCTCGAGGTCCTTCATGGTCTTCAGCCGGGGCATGGCGTCGGCGGTGAGCCGGGCCTGCTGGTCGAGGACCTTGACGATCTCGTGCAGCTCGCGGGGCAGCGCCGGCAGCTTGGTGAGGCCGTAGAGGTACAGCAGGCTGCCGACGGCCTCCAGGTGGTCCATCACGTCGTCGAGCAGCGAGCCCAGCCGGTAGATGTCCTCCCGGTCGAAGGGCGTGATGAAGCTCGAGTTGATCTTCTTATACAGCTCGTGCGTGATCGCGTCGCTGTCGTGCTCGACCTCGACGAGCCGCTCGCTCACGGACTGCACGTCGGTGCCCGGCAGGGCCAGCTCGGACAGCAGGTCGGTGCCCTTGACGAGGTTCTGCGCCGCACGGCTGAAGAACTCGTAGAACGAATCGTCGCTAGGACGCAGCCTCAACCGCACAGCTATGACCTCGATACCTCGGAAATGAAGCGCCGGACATCCCTCTCGGCAGGGAATCGTAGGGCAAGGCTTGATCGTCGCCGAACGGCCAGCCCCCACCAGCAGGTAGTTCACTTGCCGTTCACCGCTAGTTCACCTTGGACTGGGCGCTCGCTCCGGCGCGTATCGAACCGGCGCCGCCCGGTGCTTGTACTCGCGGCGGACCGGCCGGCGGAGGAACCTGGCGAGCGCCGCACGGTGACGACTGCCGATCAGGTCGGCGTCGGCCGCCTGCAACTCCCGCCAGAAGGCCGTCCGCACCTGGCGCGGCGCCTCCGGAACATCGACGAACCGGACCTGCCTGCCGCCCTCGTGCGCGGCCCTGACCAGGGAACGGACGATGTGGCGGGCCTCCGCCGGAAACTCCGGCCACTCCTCGAGCGGGTCGTAATCGAGCCGCGCGGCGAGGGCCTCACAGATCAACGGCGCCACCGACACCGGCAGCCCGCCGGGCTCCAGGTCGCTGAAGCGGCCCTCCAGGAAGGCGTGCCGCTCGTACGCGCCGAGCACGTCGGCCCGCGACCAGTGCGGGCCGGTGAGCACGACGGTGATCGCGCCCGGGACGACGCGGCCGCCGAGAAATGTGGTGAGTATCGCAGCGTGCGGACGCAGGACACGGTCGACGGCCTCGTACGGCGAGCCCTCCGCCGAGCGCACCAGCAGCAGAAACGGCTCGGCCCGGCGGGCATGGACCCGGCCGAGCGGATTGGCCGCGACCCGGTTGGCCAGCGGCGCGATCACGGCCTGCTCGAACGTCGGCGGCTCCTGACCGGGCGGGACCGTGCAGGTCAGCCGCAGGACGCCGGCGTGGAGCCGGACACCGACCTCCACGGCGGCATAGCCGTGACGGGCCGCGGTGACGGCCGGGTCGACAGGCCCGTCCACGGCGACGTAGAGCCCCCGCGCTAGATAGGGGCGGCCCCTGCGGGCCCGCGCCGCCGCGGCCGCGCCGAGACTGCCCAGTGCCGCCAGCCCGACGAGGCCACCGGCGACCGTGGCCAGACCATTACTCATTCGTAAATCGTACTTAACACCCAAATCACCCGACGGGCAATTGCTGGTTGAATTGAGCCGTGACGGACGCGTTCAGCGCGCATCGGGAGCACCTGTTCGGGGTGGCGTACCGGATGCTGGGTAGCCGGGCCGACGCCGAGGACGTCGTGCAGGAGGCCTGGCTGCGATACGCGGCGGCGGATCAGGCCGCCATCGTCGATCTGCGCGCCTGGCTGACCACGGTGACCGGGCGGATCTGCCTCGACACGCTGCGCTCGGCCCGGGTGCGGCGCGAGGCGTACGTCGGGCCATGGCTGCCGGAGCCGCTCATCGAGCGGCTGCCCGACCCGGGCACCGACCCCGGCGAGACGGTGGCGCTCAGCGACAGCGTGAGCATCGCCCTGCTGCTGGTCCTCGACACGTTGACGCCGGAGCAGCGGGTCGCGTTCGTGCTGCACGACGTCTTCGGGGTGCCGTTCGCCGAGGTCGCGGCCACACTCGGTACGACCACCGAAAACGTCCGGCAGCTGGCCTCACGCGCACGGCGGGCCGTCTCGGCGGGCGAACGCCGGCACACCACCTCCCGCGCCCGCCAGGCCGAGGTCATGGCCGCCTTCACCGCGGCGGCCTCCGGCGGCGACCTCGACGCACTGCTGAAGGTCCTGGCGCCCGACGTGGTGGCGTTCGGCGACGGCGGCGGGATCGGACCGGCTGCGCGGCGGCCCGTCGTCGGCGCCCTGCCGGTGGCGCGATTCCTCCTCGGCCTGTTCCGACAGGTGCAGAAGTTCGGCTTCGAGATGCATCCGGTGCTGGTCAACGGCGACGTCGGCGTGGTGGTGCGGATGCACAACGCCGCGTGGGAGGGCCTGCCGCCCGACGCGCTCGTCGTCTCCAGCCTCGCGGTCAGCCCCGAGGGGCTGGTCACCGGCGTCTACAACCAGCTGAACCCGGCGAAGCTGCAGGGACTAGGAGACAAGATCTAGCCATTGGTGGTACTGCGTGCCGAACGGTTCCACCCGCTCGGACACGGCGCCGAACAGCCACCCGGCGCTGTCCTGCGCCGAGGCGACGACCTCGGGCGGGTAGCCGTACCTGATCTGGTGCGCGGCGAACTCGTCCTCGTCGAGCAGCTCCACCGCACCCGTCCGCCGGCGGCGCACGTCGAGGTCGAGGTCGATCGCGGTGACCTCCTCCGCACCGAGCCAGTGCGGGACGGTGGTGATGTCGCAGTAGATCTCCGTGCGGTGCGGCGCCGCGTTGAAGCAGGCGGTCCACCAGGACTGCCGCGGGAAGAGCAGGACGTGCGGGCCCTCGACGGGACCGGTCCGGACCGGTCCACGGTGGACGATCGTGCCGCTGTCCGCGCCGACCCAGATGCCGTGATCGTCTTCGCCGAGCAACCGGGTCTCGTAGTTCCAGTGGAGCGAACCGTCGAACTTTCGGTATACGACGCGTACCTGGGTCATGAGCACATTCTGTCGTAGGTAGGGGGTAGCGTGCCTTGGCGTGACAGCCACCGCCCCGGTCCAGCGCGCCCGTCCCCATGTCTCCGATCTGCTCGCCGCGGCCGTCGGCGCGGTGCCGGGCGGTGCCGAGCGGCCCGGCCAGCAGAAGATGGCCGAGGCGATCACGGCGGCGGTCGAGCGGGATGAGCACCTGCTCGTCCAGGCCGGCACCGGCACCGGCAAGTCGCTGGCCTACCTGGTGCCCTCGCTGCTGGTGGAGGGGCCGGTCGTGGTGTCGACCGCCACCCTGGCGCTGCAGTCCCAGCTCGTCGACCACGACCTGCCACGGCTCGCCGACGCGGTGGAGCGGGTGCTCGGCCGCCGGCCGACGTTCGCCGTGCTCAAGGGCCGCCACCACTACGTCTGCCTGGCCCGGCTGGAGGGGACGTCGGCCGACGAGCCCGACGACGCGCTGTTCGACGTCGGGGAGAGCAAGCCGACCCGCTGGCTCGGCGAGGCCGGGCGGCTCGGCAAGCAGGTCGAGCGGCTGCGCGACTGGGCGATGGAGACCGAGACCGGCGACCGTGACGAGCTCGACCCCGGCGTCGACGACTCCGCCTGGAAGCTCGTGTCGATGCCGGCGCGGGAGTGTGTCGGGGCACAGCGCTGCCCGTATGGCGCGGAGTGTTTCGCCGAGGCGAGCCGCGCCCGGGCCCGCGAGTCCGACATCGTCGTCACCAACCACAGCCTGCTGGCCGTCGACATGCTGGCCGGCCGCCAGATCATCCCGCCGCACCAGCTGCTCGTCATCGACGAGGCCCACGAGCTGGCCGACCGGGTCAGCTCCGCCTCACAGGCCGAGCTGACCCCGGAGCTGCTCGAGCGGGCCGCGCGCCGCTGCCGGCCCTATGTCGACGACGAGGTGGCCGACCGACTCATGGAGGCGGGCGACACGCTCACCGTCGCCCTGGCCGACGCCCCGGCCGGCCGGCTCACCGGGGCACTGCCGACGGTGCTGGGCGAGGCGCTGACCCTGCTCGACGCCGGCGGCCGCAAGGCCCTCGACGGGATCGGCGAGGTCAAGTCCGACGATCACGACCCGGTGCGCAAGCAGCAGGCCAAGGCCATGGTCAGCGACCTGACCAAGATCGCACAGCGGATGATCGCCAACGCCGAGCACGACGTCATCTGGATCGAGCGCGACGACCGTGGCCGCCGGGCCGTCGTGATCGCTCCCCTGTCGGTCGCCGGCACGCTCAACATCCACCTGTTCCACGAGCGCACGGTGGTCGCGACGTCGGCGACCCTGGCGCTGGGCGGGCAGTTCGACACGCTGGCGCGCTCGCTCGGGCTGCCGGTCGCCGTCGAGAAGCCGCCCGTCGCCGAATCGCCGGCCGAGGCGGCCCGGGAGGCGGTCATCCGGGCCGACGCCGCCCGCGACACCGCCGACCTGGCGTGGAACTCACTCGACGTCGGGTCCCCGTTCGACTACGCCAAGCAGGGCATCCTCTACGTCGCGGCGCACCTGCCACGGCCGCAGACCTCGGGCCTGTCGGAGCCGGCGGCCAACGAGATGGTCGAGCTGGTCCAGGCCCTCGGCGGGCGGGCACTGGGCCTGTTCTCGTCGCGGAAGGCCGCCGAGCGGGCGGCCGAGGTGCTGCGGGCGCGGACGCCCGGCATCACGATCCTGCTGCAGGGTGAGGAAGCGCTGCCGATCCTGGTGCGTAAGTTCCGTGAGGACCGCAACAGCTGCCTGCTCGGCGTCATGTCGCTGTGGCAGGGCGTCGACGTGCCCGGCGACGCGTGCCAACTGGTGGTCATCGACCGCCTGCCGTTCCCGCGCCCCGACGAGCCGCTGGCCGCAGCCCGGTCGGCGGCGGTCGACTCCGCAGGCGGCTCGGGCTTCGCGGCGGTCAGCGTGCCGATCGCGGCGGTGCGGCTGGCCCAGGGGGTCGGGCGGCTGATCCGCTCCCGCACCGACAAGGGCGTGGTCGCGGTGCTCGACTCGCGACTGGAGACCGCGCGCAGCTACGGCGCCTACCTGCGCGCGTCACTCCCCCCGTTCTGGTACACGACAAAGTCCGAACTCGTCCGAGGCGCACTGCGCCGGCTCTCGGCGTCGTAGCCAGCCCTGTCCCTGCCGATCATGCCCAGCCGAGACGGAGCCCAGATTTTGCCTGGGCCGGCCGGCTTGGGCGCGGCATCGGGGTCCGTCGCAGGCCGCAAATGATCGGCTAATTAGTCCGAGGAGACGACCACGGCGTCGGGCGGGGGCTCGTGGCGGTGGCTGACCAGGTGGCGGATGCCCGTGTTGAGCACCGCCACCAGCGGCACCGCGACCAGGGCGCCGATGATGCCGGCCAGCACCACGCCCGCCGAGATCGCCACGATCACGGCCAGTGGATGCACCGACACCGCGCGGCCCATGATGAGCGGCTGGAGGACGTGGCCCTCGAGCTGCTGCACCGCGATCACGCCGATGAGCACGACCAGCGCGGCGATCGGGCCCTCGTCGACCAGCGCGATGAGCACGGCGACCGCGCCGGAGACCGTGGCGCCCACGATCGGGACGAAGGCGCCGAGGAACACCAGGGTCGCCAGCGGAAACCAGAAGTCGACGTTGATGATCACCAGCAGGAGGCCGATGCCGAGCGCGTCGATGAACGCGACCAGGACCGTCGCCCGGACGTAGGCCACCAGCGTGAGCCACGCCGCCTCGCCCGCCCGGCGGATCGGGTCGCGGGCCGGGGTGGGCAGCACGCCGGTGAGGAAGTACCAGATCCGCTTGCCGTCGCGCATGAAGAAGAACGTCACGAACAGGACCAGGAACAGCAGCGCGAGAAACTCGATGGTCGCCGTGGCCGTGGACACGGCGCTGTCGGTGAGGCTGCCGCGGTTCTCGCTGAGCCAGGTGGTCGCCGCGTCGAACGTCGCGTCGAGCTGGCGGCCGCTGAGGTGCAGCGGGCCGGCCGTGAGCCAGTCCTGGATCTGCTGCACACCGGCAGCCGCCTTGTCGGACAGCCCCGGGAAGCCGGCCACGAACTCGCTGACCACCAGCGTCAGCACCCCGGCGACCGCGGCCAGGCCGGCGATGAGCACCAGGAACGCGGCCAGGGACGGGGGCAGCCTCATCCGGCGGCGCAGGACCCCCATCATCGGCGCCAGCAGCGCCGAGAGCAGCAGCGCGATGCTCAGCGGGATGAGGACCGTCTTGAGCCGGCCGATCAGCCACAGCAGCACGGCAGCGGCGGCGATCAGCACCAGCAGCCGCCACGACCAGGCCGCGGCGATCCGCAGGCCGTGCGGAACCTCCGCGTCGTCGCGGCTCATCGTCGACGGGTGGCCGGGCACGAGCTCCGGCTCGAACTCCTCCAGCACCGGCACCCCGTCAAGGGCCTCCGCCGCGTCGGCGGCCGCCCGCTCAGCACGGGCGTTCTCGAGCCGCTGCAGGTAGGCGCGGCGCAGATTGGCGCGCACCTGATCGAACCGGCCCACAAAAAATCCTCCTCGGCGACGCCCGGCGATCCGAACGGTCTTCTCACCGTAGACCGGGCCGAGCGGCAATGGCACGCATCAAGGCGGTAGCGTCGCAAGCGTGACAGCCCAGCCCGCCACCACTCCGCCGAGCGACGACATCGACGCCGGCCTGCCGATCCGCCTGCTGCACGACCGGGTGCTCGTCCGGCTCGAGGGCAAGGAGGGGGAACGCCGGCACGCGTCCGGCATCGTGATCCCGGCGACGGCGTCGGTCGGGCGACGACTGTCGTGGGCGACGGCTGTCGGCGTCGGGCCGAACGTGCGGTCGATCGTCGCCGGCGACCGGGTCCTCTTCGACCCGGAGGAGCGTTCCGAGGTGGAGCTACAGGGCCGCGACTACGTGCTGCTCCGCGAGCGCGACGTGCACGCCGTCGCGGCCCGCCGGGTCGAGCCGGACTCGACCGGCCTCTACCTGTAGGGATACGGGTTGGCGGCGTAGACCGGCACCGGCTGTGGCGGACCGAGGACGACCGGCACCGGCACAACCGGGGTCGGCGGGGCGTCCAGCACCCGCACCATGCCGTCGGGGAAGGTGATGTGGTACCGCTGGCCGTCCCACACGGCGCGTGGTGCCTGCGGATCCCGGCCGACGAACACCTGGCGGTAGGCCGCCAGCGCGTTGAGCAGCTGGCGTTCCTCCGCGAGGGTCTCCATCCGGCGATTCGGCTCGCTGTCGAGGCCGCGCCGCATCCCGTCACGCAGCAGCGCCAGGCGGGTCGCGTCGAACTGGAACGCCTTCATCGCCTTGGCGCCCGCGTCGCCGGCGACCCGCTTGGCCCAGCGCCGCGCGGACAGCCGGCGGCCGAGGGTGGCGAGCGCGGCGACCTCGGGCGGGGAGAACCAGCCGGCGTGCGCATACTCGGTGAGGACCCGCTCGGTGAGCCTTCCCTCGTTGGAGCGCAGCCACAGCGCGAACCCGACCATGGCCAGGAAGATCGGCATCATGACGGCGAAGTAGCCGTAGAGCAGCACCCAGGCGCTGGTCGTGGCGGTGACCGACATGAGGTTCCACGCGCCGTGGAGCATCATGGCGACCAGCATCCCGGCGATCGGCGCCAGGAAGCGGACCGACCGGGTCGACGTCCGCGAGGCGACGCCGAGCCCGATACCGGTCATCGACGTGAACAGCGGGTGCGCGAACCCGGTCATCAGGATCCGCACGACGAAGATGGCGATCAGCGCGACGGCGCCCTGCGCCGGCCCGGACTCGTTCGCGGTGTCGCCGTAGCCCTTGAAGCCCAGGTACAGAATGTTCTCGACCATCGCGAAGCCGGTCGCCGACAATCCACAGTAGACAATGCCGTCGATGAGGCCGGAGTACGCCCGGGGGCGCCGCCAGAACAGCAGGATCGGGCCGAGTGCCTTCATGCTCTCTTCGATGAGCGGCGCGAGCAGTACGGCCACCAGCGAGTCGGACAGCCCGGCGCGCTCGGCGAGCACGCTGCCGGTGGTGTTGACGACCAGCGCGACGCCGGTCGCCACACATGCGCCCCAGCCGAAGACGAAGACCAGATACTTGACGGGCTCCGGTTCGTAGCGGTCCAGCCAGAGGAAGCAGAAGACCAGCAGCGGCACCGGGATGACGGCGGATCCGACGCCGACGACGAGGGCGGTCCAGCCGCCGCTGAAGCCGAAGAACGCGAGGACGGCCACCCCGCAGGCGGCGATGAACCCCATGACCCCGATGAGCGTGAGCAGCCGCCGCCGGTCGGAGCGCTTCGCGGGCGGCGCCGCGGCCAGCGCGAGGGCGGCGGTGGGGTACTCCCGCTCGAAGGCGGCGGGCTCGGCCGCCTCGGTGACGTTGGGAACGGCGACGGAGGAGGCGTCCGCCGTGGGTGTCCAACTCCCGGGCGCACCCGGCACGGCCGGCAGGACGGCCGGCCATGGCGAAGGCACCGGCGGGCCGACGGATTGCGCCGTGGCCGGACCGGACACGGCGCCATTGGCAGCAGGCGGACCAGGCGCAGGGCCGGGCGGACCAGGCGGACCAGGCGCGGGGCTGGGTGCACCGGACGCAGGGCCGGGCGCAGGGCCGGGCGGACCGAACGCGGGGCCGGGCGCACCGAACGCAGGGCCGAACGTGGGGCCGGACCCACCGGGCGCGGGACCGAACACCGGGGCGGCCGGGCCGGACACCGGGGCGGCCGGGCCGGACGTGGGAAGCACCGGGCCGGACGCGGCCGGGCCGGACACCGGGTTGGCCAGGCCGGCGGGCGATGACCAGGGGGAATGCTCGGGCGAGCCAGGAGGCGCCGGTCGGGCCCACGGAGAGACGTCGGGGGCGCCCGGCGTGCCAGGTGGCGCCGACGGCTGCCCGGGCGAGGCCCAGGGCACCGGGGCGGCCCACGGAGCACCTGGGGCCTGGGCAGAGGGTGAGGCCGGGGCGAGAGGCGGAGCCGGGGCGGAAGGCGGAGCCGGAGCCGGGGCCGGGGCGGAAGGCGGAGCCGGGGCGGAGGGCGGGGTCCAGGGAGCGTCCGGCTGCGAGGGCGCGTCAGGCTCCGGTGACCGTCCCGCCGGGGATTCGGCCGGTGGCTCGGACGGCGTCCCATTCGGCGGGAGTTCGCTCATGCCGCAACTCTATCCGCGCTATCGTCTCCGGAGGTCATGAGTGCCAGCGCACAAGCCCCGGCTTGCTGGCCGGCAACCCTCGCGTTCGCGGCGGGGTGCCCCGGGTGATGACCCGGCCCGTCGCGCGGTGTGGCGGGCAAGCGCGAGCGAAAGGCCTGTGCCGTGAGCCCTGCCCTGCCCCCTGCCGTCCCGTCGTCCGCCGTCCTCTCGCCGGGCGACGTCAAGCTCCGCAACGGGCGCACCGTCGACTTCGCCAACCTCGACATCGCCGCCACGGCGCCGTGCCTGCGGGTCGTGGCCGACGCCGTGGCCGAACTGCTGCCCTACTACGGCAGCGTCCACCGCGGGGCCGGGGCGCTCTCCGAGCGGTGCACCCGGGAATACGAGCAGGCCCGCGAGACGGTCGCCGACCTGCTCGGCTGCGCGGACGGCGACACCGTCGTCTTCACCCGCAACACCACGGACTCGTTCAACCTGCTCGCCCGGGCCCTGCCGGCGGACACCACCGTGGTCACGTTCGACGCCGAGCACCACGCCAACCTGCTGCCCTGGCCCCGCACGGTGCGCCTCCCCGCGCCCCGGTCCGCCGGTGAGGCGGTGGAGGCGTTGACGCACAGCCTGTACAACCTCGGCGGAAACGTGCTCGTCAGCGTCACGGCGGCGAGCAATGTGACCGGCGAGCTGTGGCCGGTGGCCGAGCTCGCCGACATCGCGCACCGGTTCGGGGCCCGGATCGCGGTCGACGCGGCGCAGCTGGCCCCGCATTCCCAGGTCTCCCTGGCCGAGCTCGGCGCCGACTACGTGGCGTTCTCGGGCCACAAGATCTACGCGCCGTTCGGCGCAGGGGTGCTGGTGGGGCGTGCGGACTGGCTGGACGCCGCGCCGCCGTACCTGGCGGGCGGCGGTGCGAGCGCCAACGTGGCCGCGGACGGGGCGGTGCGCTGGGCCACCGGACCGGCACGCCACGAGGCCGGCACCCCCAACCTGCTGGGCGCGGTCGCGCTGGCCACGGCGTTGCGCGCGCTCGCCGGCACTGACCACCGCAGGGGCGAGGAGGCGCTGGTGCGACGGCTGCGCGCCGGGCTCGCCGAACTGCCGAACGTCGAGGAGCTCCGGCTGTTCCCGGCGGACGCGCCGCGGGTCGGGATCGTGTCGTTTGCGGTGCTCGGCGCCGATCCGGGCGACCTCGCCGTCAGGCTGGGCCGCGACCACGGGATCGGGGTCCGCACGGGGCTGTTCTGCGCGCACCCGCTGACCCGGCAGCTGCTCACCGAGGCCGCGGAGCGCCTCGGGACGACGGCGGCACCGACCCAGGCGGTCCGGGCCAGCGTCGGTCTCGGCACGACACACGAGCACATCGAGCGCCTACTCGACGCGCTCCAGCAGATCGCCCAGCCGTAAGACCCGGTCGAGCACCGTCGCCGGCGTCAGGTCGGCGGCGGTGATCTCGCCGGCCTCGACCTCCGCCCAGGTCAGCGGTGCGCTGACGGTCGGCGTCGCGCCGGCCCGCAGGGAATACGGCGTAATCGTCGTCTTGAACGCGTTGTTCTGGCTCCAGTCGAGGAACACCTTGCCCGGGCGCAGCTGCTTGGCCATCTTCGCCACGACCAGGTCCGGCCGCTGCTGGGCGAGCCGCTCGGCGACCGCCTTCGCGTACGCGCTGATCTCGTCGGCCGTCTCGTCGCCGGGCAGCGGCGCGACCAACTGCATGCCCTTGCGGCCGGAGGTCTTCGGACAGCAGGTCAGCCCGTCGACGCGCAGCTGGTCACGGACGAGGAGCGCGACCTCGAAGCACTCCGGCAGGCCGGCGGGCGGGCCGGGGTCGAGGTCGACGACCAGCTGGTCGGGGTCGAGCACCTCCCCCTCCTCGTCGACCTGCCACTGCGGCGTGTGCAGTTCGAGGGCCGCGAGGTTGGCCAGCCAGACCAGGGTGGGCAGTTCCTCGACGACGATGAAGTCGATCCGCTCGCGCTTCCTGGTCGAGCCGGGGACCGGCCGGCGGACGGTGCGGACCCAGTCGGGGGTGCCGGCCGGTGCGTTCTTCTCGAAGAAGCTGTCGCCGTCGACACCGTTGGGGTACCGGACCCGGGTGAGCGGCCGCCCGGCGAGATGCGGCAGCAGGGTCGGCGCGACGCGGGTGTAGTAGTCGATGACCTCGCCCTTGGTGAACCCTGCCTGCGGGTACAACACTTTGTCGAGGTTGGAGATCTCCAACTGCCGGCCGTCGACCTCCACGCGCACCCGGTCAGGCATCACGCACCTCTTCCGGCGAGAGGTCGGGGCGGATGCGCTGGAAGCGGGGGAACCGCAGCCGCCCGTCGCGGGTGCGGTGGCTGAACCGCACCTCGACCACGAGGTGCGGCCGCACCCAGACGGCACCGCGGGAGTCCTCGCGGGGCACCTCCGCGCCGAACGGCGAGCGGATCGCGGTCAGCGGCTGCAGGGCGGCCAGGAGCGCCCGTTCGGACTCGCCGGAGATGCCGCCGCCGACCCGGCCGCGGTACGCCAGCCCGCCGGGCCCCGGCACCCCGACCAGCAGCGCACCGAGCGCGCGCTTGCCCGGCCGCCAGCCCCCGACGACAAACTCGCAGCTCTCCTCCTGCTTCACCTTGACCCAGTCGGTCGTGCGCAGCCCCGGGTGGTACAGCGAGTCGGTCCGCTTCGCCACCACACCCTCCAGCCGGTTCTCGCGGCTCGCGGCCACGGTCGCCGGGCCGTCGTCGAACGACGGAGGGACGATGGCGCGGGACCCCAGGGTCAGGGTTTCGAGTCGTTCCCGGCGGAAGTGGTACGGGCTGAGCAGCAGATCCGCACCTTCGATGCGCAACGCGTCGAAGACCAGATAGGTCACGGGCACGGCGGCGGCGAGCCGGGCGGCGCGGTGCGGGTCGCGCACGTGCATGCGCTCGGCGAGGACCTGGAACGACGGCTGCCCGCTCGGGTCCATGGCCACGACCTCACCGTCGAGCACCGAGTCGTCGAGCCCGCGGCCGATCCCGGCCAGCTCGGGATACGCGGCCGTGATCTCGGCCCCGCTGCGGGCGAAGAACCGGGTCGTGCCGCCGGTGATCACTGCGATCGCGCGGATGCCGTCCCACTTGAACTCGTACGTCCAGCCGGGCCCGGACGGCAGCACGCCGGCGGAGGCAAGCATCGGCGCAGGCGGACCCCCTCCCATCTGCTCACCATAGATCCCCGCGGGGTTCCTCGCGTACATGTCGAAACGATGCGAAGCTGATGGAGGAAGGTCGACAAGCTGCGGAAAGGGATATGATGCGCGCGATCTGGAAGGGCGCGGTCTCCTTCGGGTTGGTGTCGATCGCCGTCCGGCTCTATTCGGCGACCGACGAGAAGGACATCCGCTTCCACCAGGTGCACCGGGAGGACGGCGGACGGATCAAGTACAAGCGCGTCTGTTCGATCGACGGTGACGAGGTCAGCTACGACGACATCGCCAAGGGCTACGACCTGGGCGGCGGCGAGATGGTGATCCTCACCGACGAGGACTTCGCCGAGCTGCCGCTCACCACCAGCCGCGCGATCGAGGTGCTCGAGTTCGTGCCGGCCGAGCAGGTGGACCCGATTCTCTACAACAAGGCGTACTACCTGGAGCCCGACCAGACCGCGGCGAAGCCGTACGCGCTGCTGCGTGATGCGCTGACCAACACCGAACGCGTCGCGATCGTCAAGGTCGCCCTGCGCCAGCGCGAGCAGCTGGCGACCCTGCGCGTGCGCGACAACGTGCTGGTGCTCAACACGATGCTGTGGCCCGACGAGGTCCGCGCCGCGAAGTTCGACATCCTCGACGAGGACGTAACGGCCCGCCCGGCCGAGCTGGCGATGGCCGGTTCGCTGATCGAGTCGATGGCGGCCGACTTCAACCCGTTGTCGTACACGGACAACTACCGTGAGGCCCTCCAGGAGGTCATCGACGCCAAGGTCGCCGGCCGTGAGGTGGTGCAGCCGGAGGAGACCGAGGAGGCACCGGCGGCGGCGGTCGACCTGATGGCGGCGCTGCGGGCGTCGGTGGAGCGGGCCCGCGCGGCCCGGGGCGAGGAGCCCGCCGAGGCGACCAAGGCCACCAAGACCACGAAGGCCGCCAAAGCCGCCGTGGAGAAGGAGGAGGCCGCGGAGCCGACCCCGATCAAGAAGACCGCAAAAAAGGCGGCGGCGAAGAAGGCGACCCCGGCCAAGAAGACCACGGCCGCGAAGAAGTCCGCCTGACGACCCTTGACGCGTCCATGATCCCGAAGACTTGTGGCTGCGTGGGAGCCTGTTACGCAATTCGGATCCCTCGCGCGTCAACCCCGACAACCGCGTCGATCTTGGAGTTGTGGTCCTTGACAAATCCGGACAAATTCGGAGGTTCATGGCGCCACAACTCCAAGATCGGCGCGTAGTTGGGCCGCTAACGCCGTCCCAGCGAATTGCGCAACAGGCTCCCAGCCGACACCAAGTCTTCGGGATCATGCAGCACTAGGTGGTGGTGCGCGTGAAGTACACGGTCGCCGATGCCTTGTCGAGCAGGAGGGCGTTGTCGATCTCCAGCCAGGCCGGGTCCGGCGGCGCGAACGGCTGCAGGTCGGTGCCGACGTCGGGCGCGGTGCCCGGTTTCGCCGGTTCGGCAGCGAGTGCGGCGGCCCGTTCCGCCGTGACGACCGCGAAGCCCGTCATCACGTAGTCCATCGGGCCGATCTCCGGGCAACTGCGGGCCCGTGCCTCGCGCTCCTGCCAGTGCACCGAGACGATCGGCTTCAGCTGGGGCCACATCTGCTCGATGCGGAGCTTCTCGGTGATCACGGCGGTCTTCGTGGGCTTGCCGTTGTCCTCACAACCGGCAAGCCCCGGCACCCAGTCACGGAGTGCCAGGGCCACACCACAGACCGCGATGAAACAGCTCGCCGTCGCGGCCGCAACGAGCAGAGCGATCTTGGCGGAGCGATTCACGCCCTGATCTCTACCACCTCGAGTCCACCGTCCGCGTAGCTGGCCCGGACCCGCTTCTTGTCGAACTTGCCGACGCTCGTCTTCGGGACCGCCTCGATGAACGACCAGCGCTCCGGCAACTGCCACCGCGCGACCTTGCCGGACAGGAACTCCCGCAGGGTTTCGGCGTCGGCCGTCGCGCCCTCACGCAGTACGACCGTCGCCAACGGCCGCTCGCCCCACTTGTCGTCGGGAACACCGACCACGCAGGCTTCGAGCACCGCCGGGTGGGCCATCAGCGCGTTTTCGAGGTCGACGGAACTGATCCACTCGCCGCCCGACTTGATCACGTCCTTGGCCCGGTCGGTGAGGGTCAGGTACCCGTTCGGCGTCAGCGTGCCGACGTCGCCGGTGCGCAGCCAGCCGTCCTCGAACTTCTCCGGGTCCGGGCCGTCCTCGCCGATGTACTGCGCGGTGATCCACGGGCCGCGCACCTCCAGCTCGCCGACCGCCTTGCCGTCGTTGGGCATCACCTCGCCGAGCGGGCCGACGATGCGCGCCTCGACACCCGCCGGGACGCGGCCCTGGGTGTACCGGAAGGCCCACGCCTCCGGCCCCTCCACGCCGAACGGCGGGCGGGCGACCGAGCCGAGCGGCGACATCTCGGTCATGCCCCAGGCGTGGATGACCTCGATGTCGTAGCGGTCCTTGAACGCGTGCATCAGCGCCGGCGGGCAGGCCGAGCCGCCGATGACAACCTCCTTCAACGAGGAGGTGTCGGTCGGGTTGGCGTCAAGGTAGGCCAGCAGGTCGGTGAAGATCGTCGGCACCGCACCGGCGAAGGTCGGCTTCTCCACGGCGATCATCTGCGCGAGCGGCGCGGCCTGGAGGAACCGGTCCGGCATGATGAGCGACGCCCCGCTCATGAGCGCCGCGTAAGGCAGGCCCCAGGCCATGGCGTGGAACATCGGCACGATGCACAGGTCACGCACCTGCGGCCCGAGGCCGAAGCTCTCCGCCATGCACACCTCCATCGAGTGGAGGTAGATCGACCGGTGGGAGTACGCGACACCCTTGGGGTTTCCGGTGGTACCGCTGGTGTAGCAGAGCGCGGCGGCGTCGTCCTCGTCGACGGCCGGCCAGTCGAAGGTCTCCGACCGGCCGTCGAGCAGCTCCTCCCAGCGGTGCACGGAAACGCCGTCCTTCTGCAGCTTCTCCGTGTCGCCGCCCCCGACGACCACGATGTGCCGGACGGTCGTCAGGTGCGGCAGCACCCCGGCGAGCAGCGGGATCAGCGTCGTGTCGACGATGACGACCCGGTCCTCGGCGTGGTTGGCGATGTAGATCAGCTGCTCCGGGAACAGCCGCAGGTTGAGGGTGTGCAGCACGGCGCCCATGCTGGGCACGGCCAGATATGCGATGAGGTGCTCGGCGTTGTTCCACATCAGGGTGCCGACCCGCTCGTCCCCGGTGACGCCCAGCTCGTCGCGCAGGGCGTTGGCCAGGCGGGCGGCCTGCCGGCCGACCTCCGAGTAGCCGGTGCGACGCGACCCGTCGCCGGTCCACGTCACCACTTCGGAGTCACCGTGAACGGTGGAGCCGTGCTGCAGAATGCGGGAGACCAGGAGGGGTGTCTTCATCATCGTGCTGCGCATAGCCTGCACGGTAATGTGCGCTACGCCACATGGGAACCCCGCTGACTACCCGGCAGTAGCCTCCGCCGCCCACCCCCGCCACCCCGTCCAATCGCGTCGATCTTGCAGTTGCGGCGCCTGGATTGACCCGAAATTTCGCAGTGGCGCGGCGGGCTAGAACGTGGCCACCTTGGCCTCCATCTCCGCCGCCGCGTCCTCCGCCGTCGAGGCCTTCGCCGGGTCGGCCGGGGCCGCACCCTGCAACGGCTTGTTCGGCAGCGCCACCGTCACCAGCGTGCCGACCAGCGCGACGATCGCGGCCGACAGGAAGACCGGGTGCAGGGCATTGACGAAGACGTGCTCGACGGCCGCGAGCATCTGGGCCGGGAGCTTGCGGACCTCGGCCGGAGCGTTGATCGACACGCCGGCCATGCCGTTGCCCCGCATCTGCTCGGTCAGCCGGTTTGTCATCACCGCGCCCAGCGCCGCGACGCCGACCGAACCGCCGAGCGAGCGGAAGAACGTGGCGGCCGAGGTACCGGCACCCATGTCACGCAGGTCGACCGCGTTCTGGACGGCCAGGACCAGCGGCTGCATCGCCAGGCCCAGCCCGACGCCGATGGTCGTCATGAAGATGAACGCCTGCCACAGCGGCGTGTCGACCTGAAGCGTCGTGAAGAGCAGCAGACCCGCGCCCATGACGACGGTGCCGGCGACGGTGAACCACTTGTACCGCCCGAGCCGGCTGATGAGGCGACCGGCGATGATCGACGTCACGATGACGCCGCCCATCATCGGCAGCATGAGCAGGCCCGAGCTGGTCGGCGTCGCACCCTTGACGATCTGCAGGTACAGCGGGACGTAGATGATCGAGCCGAACATCGCGAAGCCGAGGATGAACGTCGCGGTGTTGGCCAGCGAGAACGTCGCCCGCTTGAAGAGGCGCAGCGGCAGGATCGGCTCCTCGGCGCGGCTCTCGGCGACGATGAACAGCACGGTGAGCACGGCGCCGGCGACGAGCAGGCCGACGATCGTGGGCGAGCCCCACGCGTACTCGTTGCCGCCCCACGACAGGGCGAGCAGCACCGCGCTGACGGCGGCGACCATCAGCGCCGCACCCAGGTAGTCGATCCGGTGGTCACGGCGCTGGTGGGGCACCAGGCGCAGGACCCGGCTGCAGACGTAGAGCGCGAACACGGCCAGCGGCACGTTGATGTAGAAGATCCAGCGCCAGTCGTTCTCCGCGAAGTAGCCGCCGACCAGTGGGCCGGCGACCGAGGAGATGCCGAAGACGGCGCCGAAGAGCCCCTGGTACCTCGGCCGGTCCCGCGGCGGGAGCACGTCGGAGACGATCGTGAAGGCCAGCGTCATCAGGCCGCCGGCGCCGATGCCCTGCACCGCGCGCGTCACGATGAGTTGCGTCATGTCCTGGGAGAGACCGGCGAGCAGCGAGCCGACCAGGAAGGTCGAGATCGCGAAGAGCAGCACCGGGCGGCGGCCGTAGAGGTCGCTGATCTTGCCGTACAGCGGGGTCGAGGCGGTGGAGGCGAGCAGGTACGCCGTCACGACCCAGGAGTAGTGGTCGAGCCCACCGAGCTCACCGACGATCGTCGGCAGCGCGGTGCCCACGATGGTCTGATCGAGCGCGGCCAGCAGCATTCCGGTCATCAGGCCGCCCATCAGCAGCAGGATCTGCCGATGGGCGAGTGTGGGCCGGGTCTGCTCCGGCGCGGTGGTGGTCATCGTGCGTCCCTTTCCGGGGTGGTTCCAGGCAACCGGTCGGCGAGCGAGCGGTTGAGTCGCGTGAAGAGGTCGGCGAAGATCTGCCGTTCCTCGTGTGTCCAGTCGCCGAGCAGCTCGTCCCAGATGGCGAGCCACCGCTCCCGGTTCTCGGCGAACACTTCGGAGCCCAGCTCGGTGACCTCGACAAGGCTGGCCCGCCGGTCGGACGGGTCGGATGCGCGCCGGACGAGGCCGGCGTTCTCCAGCGCGGCCACCTGCCGGCTCACCGTCGAGAGGTCGACACTCACATCGGCGGCCAGCGCGGACAGCCGGAAGGGCCCGTCGATCGCGATCCGGCTCAACAGCATGTAGGCGGGGCGCTCGAGGCCACGGCCGGCCTCGTGGAACTTCAGCGTGGCGAAGAGTCGCTCCGACAGCCGGACGAACCGGCCGACCTGCCGCGCGATGGCGGCATGTTCGCTGTCGTCGTGCACGTTACGCTCCCCGGCGATCCGATACTTGCTTGCCACAAGCATCGGTTCGGCGAGTAGGAGACTTCAACCGAATACCGGGTGATGCGTGTTACTGAGCGCGCTGCCACAAGTGCGTCACTCGGCGCATTGTGGCGCGTTATTCGCGGCCGAACTCGAACCGGTCGGCGGGGTAGGCCTTGTCGCCCACGACGAGCACCGGCACACCCTCGTGCATGCCGTGCTCCTTACGCTCGGCCGGCGTGGGCATGCGGGCCGAGACGACCTCGCCCGAGTGCAGCCAGATGCGCTCACGCGGGACGACGGCACGCACACGGCTGCGGTAGCCGCGCTTACTCTCGATGAGTCCCTCGCCGCGCAGATAGGCCATGGCGTCACGGATCGTGTCGCGGCCGACGTCGTGCTCTTCAGCGAGGTATTTCTCGGAAGGCAGGAGACTGCCCGGCGGCAGCTCACCATCGATGATCTGTTGCCGTATCGCGTCCGCGACCTGCCGGTAGAGCGACAGACCGGAACTCCGGGAGATCATGTCCGAGACCATACGAAGGTCTATCGACGGGCCACCTTGTGGCCTTAGGGCTACTAGAAGTATAGTCGACCCCAGGCGCGGGGCCGGGCTGGGCGGTCCGGCTTCGCGCCACCCATGCAGAACGTGCGTGCCGCGGCACCGGGGCCGCACCGCTCGGCGGTGCGGCCGTCCATCCCGGTCCAGGGCACGACCCGCGCATCAGACCAGGGTGCTGACCCGCACGGCGAGGCGGCACGCACCCGCACCGGTTGCGGCACCGTGCGACGACGCGGGCCCGACCACCTCGGCGCGGCACCGCACGCCACGGTGCCGCGCCGACCAACACCGGGTGCGGCGCCGGCAACGGCACCGTGAGCCACGGCGCGCGACACACCCGAGGGGGATGCGGCACCGCCCGCGGCTCCACGGTCCGCGCCGCGCCGCACCCGGCCGAACCGGGGTGCGGCGCCGTTACGACGCTGCGAGCCGCGCAGCGCCGCACCCCTTCGCCGAGCCGGAAACCGGAGGTGGTCGATGAACACCGAGCGGGAAGAGCTGTCGCCGGTCGTCACACTGGACCTGCGTGCGATCAACGCGGTCGTCACCGAGGACGAGGACGACCTGATCATGCTGGTCGACGACGGCGACGTGCAGGTCGAGTTCGGCTCCGGGCTGTGCGGCAGCTGGGAGGAGGCCATCACCGGGGCGCAGCGGGTCGCGTCGACGGCCCTGGCGTTCGCCGCCGCGCTCCGCACCCGCCGCCCGTGCCGGCCCGCTTAGCTGTCGGCGCACGCGGCGGTGAACGCGGCTGCCGGGTCGAGATACGCGCGGGCCACGAGTGAGATCCACTGGTGGACGGCGTCCTCCCGGGGTGCGAGCGGACCCGGGACGAAGTGCGGTGAGGCGACGCCGCGCTGGACCGACTCGCAGGCGGCCCAGTCCTGACGGTTGGTGAGGTCCCAGAAGTCCACGGCGTAGGCGGGGTCGATGCCGCCGGCCGGGAAGTACCAGCTGCACTCGATCTCCGTCCGCCCCGGTGCGACCGGCACCAGGAGGTGGGTCATCACGTAGTCGGGGTGCGCGGAGACGAGCAGATTCGGGAACAGCGCGACGTAGCTGACGACGTCACGCGGCGCGCCCTCGATGAAGACACCGCTGCCCGAGCCGTCGAAGGACATCGTCTCGGCGTGGTCGCGCAGGTCCATCGAGCCGCCCACCCACGCGCCCGGCAGGTCCCAGTTGTCGCCCGAGGCCGGCGGCGAGACGCGGCACAGCTCCGGGTGGATGAGCGGGCAGTGGTAGCACTCCTGGTAGTTCTCGACGATCACCTTCCAGTTGGCGGCGACGTCGTAACGGTGGCGCGCACCGAGTCTGAGGTCGCGGCAGCGGTACGGGCTGAGCAGACCGTCGAGCGCACCCACGTATCCGATGAAGGGCGGCGCGCCGCCGGCCGCGTTGACCAGCACCCAGCCCTGCCAGACCACGACGGGCAGCTCTACGAGCCCGTATTCGGCGGGATCGAAGTCCGTGACCTCGCGCATCCCCGTGGCGGTGGTGAGCGTGCCGTCGAGCCGGAAGGCCCAGCCGTGGTACGCGCAGACGACCGCACCGCGGGTGGCGGTGCCGCCGGGCGGCAGAAGCTCGTGCCCGCGGTGCCGGCAGAAGTTGGCGAAGGCGCGGACACCGTCGCCGGTCCCCTCGAAGGTCAGCAGCACCCCGACGTCCCCGACGGCGAGGGCCCGCTGGCTGACGTCCTCCCCGCGCAGGTCCTCGACCCGGCCGACACAGGTCCACGCGCCCGCGAACAGATGGCGCAGCTCCCAGGCGTAGACGTCCGGGTCGGTGTACGCGGCGCCGGGCAGGGTCAGCGAGGTGCCGAAGGGCGCGGCCGCGGCCGCGATCGCCCCCGGGTCCAGCGGTGCGGGCATGCGGCCTCCTCCTCGAGATCCGTCCCACCAATGTTGAGCGCTGCGGCACACCTGGTCCAGGGCCGCACCGCCGCTCCCCCAACCACAATGATCACTCTGCCGCTCACCCCACGGCCACCAGAACCGGCCGGGGCGCCTGGCACACAGGTGACCAACAGATCGGCGAAGGGCCCGGGAGAGATCTCCCGGGCCCTTCGTCTGCCCTGGTCAGGGCTTTGGAGCCGCCTGACGGAATCGAACCGTCGACCTATTCATTACGAGTGAATCGCTCTGCCGACTGAGCTAAGGCGGCAACAGTGGACCAGTGTACGGCACGCTCCCGGGCAGTGCGCGAGGGGTTTCCCGGTGTGCCCGCACGCGAGTAACGTCCCGCGCGTGATGCCCCCCGACGACATGCCCGCGGCGCCGGGCGAACTGACCGCCGAGCCGGGCGATCCGCTGCTCCCGCTGCCCGAGGAGCCGCCGCTGGAGACCGGCGACGCGCGGCCCACCGGGCTCGACCCGGACCAGATGGGGTTCACGCCCCGCCGGGCGGTGCCGTGGCTCAGCCCGGTGCTGCTGAGCGGCACGGCGGTCCGGGTCGTGCTCGCCGACCTCTTCGGCGCCTACCTGGACAAGCGGGAGCTGCAGGACGCCCTGCCCGGGCGGATCCTGCGCGAGGGTCGGGGGTACACGGGGGAGCTCACCGACGATGAGTGGCCCGACGACGGGGAGCTCTGGCTCGACTTCGTCGCCGACACCGGCGACGGCTTCAACGCGACCTACTCGGTGGCCTACCTGCTCGCCCAGCCGCGGCTGACCGTGGACGGGCACGAACTGCCCCGCGGTGAGGTGCTGGTGCTCGGCGGCGACCAGGTGTACCCGACCGCCAGCGGGCAACAGTACGAGGACCGGTTCAAGGGGCCGTTCCGCGCTGCGCTGCCGGTGGCGCCGGAGGGGGTCCAGCCGCGCATGTACGCGGTGCCCGGCAACCACGACTGGTACGACGGGCTGACCGCGTTCCTGCGCCTGTTCGTGCGCGGCAACGAGGGCAGCGTCGGCGGCTGGCGGACCCGGCAGTCGCGCTCCTACTTCGCGATCCAGCTGCCCAACCGGTGGTGGCTGCTCGGGATCGACGTGCAGGCGGGCGCCTACATCGACGATCCTCAGCTGCGGTACTTCACCCGCGCGGCGGCCCGGATGGGCCCCGGCGACAAGATCATCGTCTGCCCGCCGTCGCCGAGCTGGGTGGAATCGACCGACGACCGCAAGGCGTACGACAGCCTCGACTACTTCGTGCGCACCGTCGTCGCGCCGACCGGGGCCGAGGTCCGGCTGATGCTCTCCGGCGACCTGCACCACTACGCGCGGTACGAGCGACCCGAACGGCAGCTCATCACCTGCGGTGGCGGCGGCGCGTATCTCTACCCGACGCACGAGCTGCCGGACCGGATCGAGGTGCCGCCGCGCAGGTCGCTGGTGCGCAATCCCTCGCCGAGCCGCGAGTTCACGCTCGCCGCGACCTACCCGACGAAGGCCCGCTCCCGCGGCCTGTCGCTCGGCGTGTTCTGGCGCCTGCCGTGGCGAAACCCGGTGTTCCTCGGCCTGCTCGGCCTGCTCCAGACGCTGACCATGCTGGCGTTCGTCAACGCCGCCGACCGGGTCGTCGCGGGCGTCGAGCAGCGCCTGGTCACGGTCCCGGCGGCGCTGATGGTGGTCATCGACGTGCTGGGCGCCTGCCTGCTCGCCATGCCGCGCAGCGCCGGCCAGCGAAGACCACGGCACTGGGCACTGGGGCTGCTGCACGGCGCCGCGTTCGTCGGGCTCGCGGTCCTCGGCACCTGGGCGTGGCTCAACCTGCCGTTCGTCGACCTGACCTGGCCGGTGCCGCTGCTGCTGGCCATCGTCCTGTACCTCCCGCTGTCCGCACTCGCCGGCGGCGAACTCTTCGCGCTGTACCTGCTGCTCGCCTCGAAGGTCAGCGTCAACGTCAACGAGCTGTTCGCCGGCCAGGGCATCACCGGTTACAAGGGCTTCCTCCGCCTGCATTTCACCGCGGACGGCGGCCTCACGATCTATCCGGTCGGCGTGGACCGGACGGGCCGCCGGTGGCGCGCGGCCCCGGCCACCCGGCCCGACGCATCCTGGTTCGAGTCGGGCAAGCCGATGCGGCTGCGGCTCATGGAACCACCCATCCGTATCGCGGCAGCGGGGGAGATCAAGGAGTAGGCGGGCGAGGTCGCCGGAAAGCCCCGCCTCACACGGGCATCGTGACAGGCGTGATGAACGAGCTGACCGTCGCGTTCACCGTCAACGGTGCGCCCACGCGCCTCACCCTCGATCCCCGCGAGTCGCTGCTGGACGTGCTGCGCGAACGGCTCACCCTGTTCGGCACCAAGAAGGGCTGCGACCAGGGCCAGTGCGGTGCCTGCACGGTGCACCTGAACGGGCGCCGGGTGGTGTCGTGCCTGACGCCGGCGGTGCAGGTGGCCGGGCAGGAGGTCACCACCATCGAGGGGATCGCGCCGGGCGGCGGCGAGCTGCACCCGCTCCAGCAGGCGTTCGTCACCAACGACGCACTGCAGTGCGGGTACTGCACGCCCGGTCAGGTGATGTCGGGCCTGGCCTGCATCGCCGAGGGGCACGCGGACGACGACGAGCAGATCCGCGAGTACATGAGCGGCAACCTCTGCCGGTGCGGCGCCTACGCCGGCATCGTCGCCGCTATCCGCGAGGTGGCGTGATGCGCCCGTTCGCCTACACCGCCGCGACCACGGTGCCCGAGGCGCTGGCCGCCCTGGACCGGGGCGCCCGGCCGCTGGCGGGCGGCACGACGCTCTACGACCTGATGCGCCTGGAGGTCGAGACGCCGGCGGCGATCGTCGGCATCCACCGCGTCGCCGAACTGACGGAGATCGCCAGGAACGATCGAACCCAGGAGTTGGTACTGGGTGCAGGCGCGCGGATGGCCGACGCCGCCGACCACCCGGCGGTGCGGTCGGCGTGCCCGGCGCTCGCGGAGTCGCTGTGGCAGGCGGCGTCGCCGCAGCTGCGCAACATGGCGACGCTGGGCGGCAACCTCCTGCAGCGGACGCGGTGCGGCTATTTCCGCGGCGGCAGCCAGTACCGCTGCAACAAACGCGAACCGGGCAGCGGTTGCGACGCGATCGGAGGCGTCGACACGGCCCACGCCGTGCTCGGCGGCAGCGACGCCTGCATCGCGACCTACCCGGGTGACCTGGCCGTCGTGCTGATCGCCTTCGACGCGGTCGTCGACGTCGTCGGGCCCCACGGCACCCGCACGGTGCCGATGGCGGAGCTGCACGTGGGGCCGGGCACCGAGCCGCAGCGTGAACACACCCTGGCGCCCGAGGAGCTGATCCGCCGCATCCGGGTGCCGCTCGCGCCGGTCATGCGGGCCTCGACCTATCTCAAGATCAGACCCAGGGAGTCGTACGCCTTCGCGCTCGCCTCGGCGGCGGTGGGCCTCACCTGCGACGGGACGGGCACGGTGCTGGACTGCCGGATCGGGCTGGGCGGGGTCGCCACCCGGCCGTGGCGCGCCGCCGACGCCGAGCGGACGCTGGTCGGGCAGCCGCTCACCGACGACGCCGCCCGGCGCGCGGGTGAGCTGGCGTTCCTGGGCGCGCGGCCGGGCCGGCACAACGGGTTCAAGATCGAGCTGGGCATCCGCACCGTTGCCGAGGCGCTACGGATCGCCGCCGGGCGGGAAGCGTCATGAACCGGCTGCGGGTGGAGGCCGTCTCGAAGGTCACGGGCACGGCGCGGTACAGCGCGGACCGCAACCCGCCGGACGTGGCGCACGCGGCGCTGGCGGCGGCTACGATCGGGCGCGGCCGGGTCCTGTCCATCGACACGGCGGCCGCGTCGGAAGTGCCGGGAGTCCTGCTCGTGCTGACCCACGCCGACGTGGCCTCCCCCGGGTTCATCATGGGCGGCGGCTACTCGTTCCAGGGCCTGCAACCGCTGGTGGACGACCGCATCGCGTATCGCGGCCAGCCCATCGCGCTCGTCGTCGCGGAGACCCCGCACGCTGCGGCGGAGGCGGCGCTGCTGGTGACGGCCCGCTACGCGGAAGAGCCGGTCGAGGTCACGCTCGACGCGCCGGACCGGGTGCGGCAGCAGGAGGCGATCCCGCTGCCCGTCACCGCCGACGTCGTCGTCGGCGACGCCGAGGCCGCCTACGCGGCGAGCCCCGTCCGGGTCGAGGGCGTCTACACGCACCCGGCGCAGAACAGCACGGCGATGGAGTTGCTCGGCAGCACGGTCGAGTGGGTGGACGACCGGCTCGTCGTGCACGAGGGCACCCAGAACGCGGGCGCGGTCCGCGGCGGACTGGCCCACCAGTTGGGCATGGACCGCGACCAGGTGCAGGTGATCTCCCCGCTGACCGGCGGCGGGTTCGGCCAGAAGAACGCGCTCCAGCCGCACATCGCGCCGCTGGCGGTCGCCGCACGGCAGCTGGGCCGGCCCGTGAGGCTGACACTGACCCGGCAGCAGACGTTCCACCAGGGCAGCTTCCGGCCGGCGAGCCGGCACCGGATCCGCCTCGGCGCCGAGCCGTCGGGGCGGTTCACCGCGGCGATCCACGAGGCCGAGCACCAGACGTCGCGGCACGACCTGTTCCCGGCCGCGTACGCGGACATGACCGCCCGCCTCTACGGCTTTCCCGCCTTCCACGGGCCGCACTGGCTGGTCCGTACCGACACACAGACGCCCGGGTACATGCGGGCGCCGTACGAGTCGCCTGCCGCGTTCGCGTTCGAGGTGGCGATCGACGAGCTCGCCGAGCGGCTGAACCTCGACCCGGTGGAGCTGCGGCTCGCCAACGACACGGCCACCGACCCGGTCACCGGCCGGCCGTTCTCCTCCCGGCACGTCGCCGAGTGCCTGCGCCGGGGCGCCGAGCGGTTCGGCTGGTCGCGCCGGAATCCGGTACCGGGGGCAGCGGTCGCCGAGGACGGCTCGCGGATCGGTCACGGCGTGGCGATCGGCGCGTATCCGGCCCACACCACCCCGGCGGTCGCGCACCTGCGGGCCGGCGCGGACGGCCGGGTCCTGGTCGGCGTGGACGCCCACGAGATGGGCCAGGGCATCCGGTCCGCGATCGCCTATCTCGTCGCCGACGACCTCGGCATCGACGTCGACCGGGTCACGGTGGTCATCGGCGACACCCGGGTCGCGCCGCAGCACCTGACCGCGGGGTCGTGGGGCACGGCGAGTGCGCTGCCGGCCGTCCAGCACGGGTTGCAGGAGCTGCGCAAGGTGCTCGGGACCGCGGGTGTCGGGCCGGTCGACGTCGCCGGCGCCGTGGCCGCGAGCGGCCGGGAGACGGTCGAGGCCAGCGCCGTGCACCTGGGCCGGGGGCAGCCGCCGGAGGCACTGGAGCGGGCCCGGGCGGGCGTGGTGGCGCTGAGCGGCCCGGAGTATCCGGCGTTCACGGCCTTCAGCTTCATCGCGCACTTCGTGGAGGTGCGGGTGGCGCCGAACGTGCCCCGGATCAGCGTCCCGCGGGTGGTGAGCGTGGCGGACTGCGGCCGGGTGGCCAGCCCGGTGACCGCGGCGAGCCAGGTGCGCGGCGGCGTGGTGTGGGGCCTCGGCGCGGCGCTGCGCGAGCGGCTCGAGGTGGACGAGCGGTACGGCGGCTTCATCACCTCGACCTTCGAGGACTACCCGATCTCGGTGAACGCGGACATCGGCGAGATCGAGGTCGACTTCGTCGACGAGCCGGACCCGATGCTCAACGACGTGGGCGTGAAGGGCCTGGGTGAGGTCGCGCTCGTGGGTGTGGTGCCCGCGGTGGTCAACGCGATCCACAACGCGACCGGCAGGCGCTTCCGCCACGTGCCGGTGACGGTGGCCGACTTGCTCTGAGGTTCAGCCGTGGCGCTCTGTGAGGTTCAGCCGTGGCGCTCTTCGTACGCCTGGCGGGAGCCGCACACCGAGGCGCGGCTGCAGGAGCAGCGGGAGCCGTCGGCGTCCATGCGGACGATGACCGAGTCGCGGGGCACGCTGTGGCCGACGACCCGGCCCTCGCCGTCGGGGGTGCTGACCCGCGTGCCGACCGCCGGGGCGGTGGCCTGGAACTGCTGGTAGAGCGGATGCTCGTACTTCAAGCAGCACATCAGCCGGCCACAGGCGCCCGAGATCCGCAGCGGGTTGAGCGGGAGGTCCTGGTCCTTGGCCATGCGGATGGTGACCGGCTCGAAGTCGTTGAGGAACGTGGCGCAGCACAGGTCGCGGCCGCAGGAGCCGATGCCGCCCTGGACCCGTGCGGAGTCGCGCGCCGACAGCTGGCGCAGTTCCACCCGGCAGTGCAGGGTGGCGCCCAGATCGCGCACCAGCGAGCGGAAGTCCACCCGGTGGGGCGCGGTGAAGTAGATGGTCGTCCGTGCGCCCTGGCCGCCCGAGGCGTCGAGGACGTGGTCCACCGCGACGACCTTCATGGGCAACTCGTGCTCGCGGATGAGTTTCTTCGCGGCGACCTTCGCCTCGGCCTTGCGCTTGCGCAGCAGCTCGTCGCGGCGCAGGTCGTCGTCGCCGGCCATGGCGACCAGCCGCGGGAAGCCCTCGGTCTCCTCGGTGACCCACTGCGCGGCCCAGACGCACTCGGCGACCTCGGGCCCGTCGTCGGTGGGGACGAGGACCCGGTCACCCACCTGGGGCCGAAGGTCACCGGGGTCGAAGTAGAACAGCCGTCCGTAGCGATTGAAACTCACCGCGCACAGCATGCCCATGGCGATCACAGTAACGCGGGTCACGGGCAGTCCCATATGGCCTGCGTTGCTTGCCCGATAAAAAGCTATTAAGTCCGACTCGACACTTTTGGTGTACCCCGTTGCCATTCCAGAGGGTTCGTCGTTACTAGTGCGGATGGGACTGCAAACGTAGGCGTAACTCCGGCCGGAAAAGGCTCGTTGGGGGCAGCAGTGGCACGCCCGACGGCGAGCACCCCCGCACTCCCGGTCTCGGAGGACCTCACGCAATGACGGAACCTGTTGCTTTCGCGCGCCCAAAAACAGCCCGGTACCTCGCCGCCCTCGCCACCTTGGGGATCGTCGGCGCATTGAGCCCGGTCGCGTTCGCGGCACCCGCGGCAGCGGCACCGGCCAATGCGGGCTGCCCCGACGGCTTCGGCGCCACAGCCGCGAGTAACACCATCGCGCTCGGCGGCATCGACCTGCGCGGTCTCGGCATCAACCTTCCGCGGCTGCCGGAGCTGCGGGTCGCGACCGCCCACTCGGGCTTCGCCGGCGGGCCGGCCCGCGCCGCGGCCGACGCCCGGTACGTCCAGGGCATCCTGCCCGCGGGCATTCTGAGCCCCGTCGCCTACCAGCAGGCGCCGCCGCCGAACGACCGGCCCGCCACGGTGCCGATGCGGGGCGTCGACCTGGGTGCGCTGTCGGTCGGTACCGGCGGGCTGAGCGCCCACGCGACCTGGAAGGACGCCGGCAAGTGCGACCCGGGGGCGGGCCCCCGGTCCACCGCGGAGGCCGAGCTCGCGGGCCTGACCGTGCTGCCGGGACGCGGCGGCCGGGCCCTGGTGCGGCTCGGCGCGGTGCACAGCTCGACGGTCACCGGCGTCGACAAGAGCGGCGCCGCGGCCACCGCGACCGGCGGGATCGCCGACTTCCAGCTGCTCGCGAGCGGCACGTCGGGCATCGGCGTGCGGGTCGTCAGCCCGCCCCAGCTGAAGGTCGTCGCCGGCAACAAGAAGACCGTCGACTACACCGCGCCGGTCCTCGAGGTGACCGCGCCCGGCCGCTCCCCCGTCCGGCTCTCCTCCGCCGGCTCGCACATCGACGTGGTCGTGCCCGTCGACGCCGCCGGTCGTGCGGCCGCCGAGGACCTGGGCCGCGCCGAAGGATTGCCGGTCGCCGGGCTGCCGCTGCTGGACCTGCTCACCGGCGTGACGAGCACGCTGACGGGCTCGCTGGGCGGCGTGATCGGCACGGTGCCCGATGTGCTGCTGAACCTGCCCGGCCTGCCCGAGGTGGGCAAGCTGACGGGCGTCCTGGGCGGTGGCACGTCGGTGCAGGGCCCCACCGAGAGCACGTCGGCGCGACCGGCCAAGGTGGTCGTCCTGCGGGTCGAGCTGGGCAAGGTGGAGCAGCAGACCAGCGCCACCGGCGTGTACGCGAAGGCCGCCTCGGTGCGCGTCAAGCTCATCGTCCGGACGAAGTGGAAGAGCGCCTCGGACGGCTACGGCAACAACGACCGCCCGAAGGTCGACCAGGCGACGGTCCTCGACCTGGGCGTGTGCTCGCTGGAGGCCGCCGCGGCCGCGCCGAAGGGCGGCGGTTACGGCGACGACGACGATGACGACGGCTACGGCGGTGGCGGCGGTGTCGGTGGCGGCGACGGTGGCGGCGGCACACTGCCGGTCACCGGACCGGGCGTGGGCATCGTCCTCGGCGCCGGGCTGCTGCTCCTCGTCGCCGGCCGCTTCTTCCTGATCATGTCTCGGCGCCGCAACGCATGACGCCGGTCCCGGCGTCGCTCCGCTCGGCGCCGGTCCCGGAACCGACCACCCCCAACCCCTTCGCCGCCCGTGCAGCCACCCCCATCGGCTGCCCGGGCGGCGCCCCGTTGGGACGGCTCACAGCTCGACCCGGGTCACCGTCGGCGAGGAGTGCCCGGACGGCACCTCGGGCGCCGCGTACACCAGCTCGGCCAACTCCGGCGACCACCGCGACCGCAGCGCCTCGGCGGCCGTGACGGCGTCGGCGGCCGGTCGCAGGATCCGAGCACCGATCCGGGCCGCCGCCTCGACGACCGCCGACACCGGCGGACGCCCGTCACCGGCAAGCCCGCCGGCCGGCGCGCCGCCCGCAACCGCCGCACCCGCCGCGAAACCGCCGCCCACAAGCGCGCCGCCCGCAACCGCCGCACCCGCCGCGAAACCGCCGCCCGCGAACCCCGCGCCGCCCGCGAACGCCGCGCCGGCCGCCGCCCGCAGCGTCACCGCCTCCGCCGACGAGACGGCCCGCGCGACCGCCTCGGCCATCTCCCCTCGCAGGTGGACCGCCCAGTCGACCAGGCCGTCCACATAGGACGCCGTGGCGAGCAGGCGACCGCAGATCGTCGCGGGATCGGTGCCCGGTCCTATGTGGACGGACAGCGACCGCCACACCGCGGCGAACGCCTCGGCGCCGGTGCCCTCCCAGGCACTGCGCCCGACGTCGGCCGTCAGGCGGTCGCGCTCGTGCGCGAAGCGGTCGGCGATCGCGCGCAGCTCCCCCGCCGCGATCCGCAACGCCGGGGCGTCGAGGCGCAGCGCGAAGTCGAGGGCGTCGCCGGGCAGGGCACCCACCCTGCGCAGCAGGGGCCAGATCTGGTCGTCGGCGGGTGCGCCGCCCTCGACGAGGGCCGCGTCGACGTGCCGCAGCAGGTCGCCACCCACGCCGGAGAGGCGTTCGAGGGCGTCCATCAGGAGCGGGCCTCCTCGTCGGCGCCGCGATAGCCGCTCGCGACCAGGCGCACCGCCTGGGCGGTGTCGGCGAGACGGGCGCCGTGTTCCGCGGCCTCCCGCCCCCGGGCGGTCACCGCCGTGGTCAGCTGGCGGTGCAGCGCACGGCCCAGCTCACCCAGGCCGCCGGCCCCGTCGCCGCCGAGCGTGCGGGCGCCCGGGTCGATGAGTCCCATCGTGGTGCTCGCCCCGGCGAGCTCGTCACCGGCGGCTTCGAGCCGACCGGCGAGGTCATCGAGCCTCATGTGTCCCCCCGTGAAGCGACCGGTAGTCACCGAACGTCTCGGCGTGCAGCTTCTGCCGCGCCCAGACGGCCGCGTCGGCGGCAGCGGTGACCGCCTCGCGGACCGAGCGGGAGACGTCGGCGACGCGACCTTGCGGGCGCTCCTCGATGCGGACGTCGCGGATCGTGCCGTCGGCGGTGACCACCACCTCGACGGCGCCGTCGGCCGACCGCACCGACACCTCGACGGACCTGACCGCCCGGTCGAACTCGGCGAGCAGCGCGTCGATGCGGCGATACCGCTCCACCGCTTCCTCGATCCACGACTCGTCGATCTCGCGCCCCATGTCGCCTCCCCGGGTGACCGTACGGCACCACACAGTTACGGCGAAAGACCGGATCGGAACCTGTGGATAACTCAGCCGCGCCAGAGCGCGAGCATCATCGCCTCGACCGCGATGCGCGGCTTGACATTGACCTCGATCGCGGTCCGGCACTCCAGCACCGCCTCCAGGCGGCGCAGCGTGCTCTCCGGAGTCCACTTCTCAGCGGCCGCCGCGGCCAGCTCGGCGGTGTCGCCGTGGACCGGCTCGACCCGTGCGGTGAACGAGTGCACCAGCACGTCGCGGTAGAACCCGGCGAGGTCGACCAGCGCGCGGTCCAGCGAGTCGCGCTGCGCCCGGGTCGCGCGGGACCGCTGGCGGCGCTCCAGATCCTTCAGCTGGCCCGCGGACCCTCGGGCGGCACCCGCCGCACCCTTGCCGGTGCCACCGACGCCCAGCGCGGTCTCCAGCGCCGAGCGTTCCTTGGCATCGGTCTCGGCGACGGACGCGGCGGCCTCCGCCTCGGCAGCCTCGATGAGCGCGCTCGCGGCGTCGAACGCGGCGCCGATGCCGGTGAGCCGGCGCGGCACGGCCAGCACGGCGTCACGCCGGGCGCGGGCCTGCGGGTCGCGCGCCAGCCGGCGGGCCCGGCCGACGTGTCCCTGGGAGGCCGCGGCGGCCCAGGCGGCGGTCTGCTCGTCGGTGCCGTCCCGGCGGCACAGAACGGTCGCGATGGCCTCGGCCGGTGGCTGCCGCAGCGACACGACACGGCAGCGCGACCGGATCGTGACGGAGATGTCGTCGGGGTGCGTGCTCGGTGTGCACAGCAGGAACACCGTGCGGGACGGCGGCTCCTCGACCGCCTTGAGCAGGGCGTTGCCGGCAGCCTCGGTGAGCCGGTCGGCGTCCTCGACGAGCAGCACCTGCCAGCGGCCCTGCGTCGGCGAGCTGGCCGCGCGCAGCACGAGGGCGCGCATCTCGCCGACCGCGATCGAGAGCCCTTCCGGCACCACGAACCGGACGTCGGCGTGCGTGCCGGTGAGCGCGGTGTGGCAGGCCTGGCACTCGCCGCAGCCGCCGTTGGGGCACTGCAGCGCGGCCGCGAACGTGCGGGCGGCGACCGACCGCCCGGAGCCGGGCGGGCCGGTGAACAGCCAGGCGTGGGTCATGCCCTGCCCGTCCTGCGGCTCGCCGCGGACGATCGCGTCGGCCGCCTCCACGGCGCGGCTGAGCGTCGCCACGGCGGCGTCCTGACCGACCAGCTCCGCGAAGATCGGCGGGGTCATACCCGGGAGCCCCGCTCTTCCGGACCGGTCAGCTCGCTGCCGGTCAGCGCGGTCACGGTTTCGGCGACGTCCTCGAGCACCTCTTCCAGCTCCGACTCCACGGCGGGCATCAGGTGCCGCACGCGTTGCAGGACCCCGGCGGCGAGCGCGTCGACCGGATTGGTGGCGTCGAGGACCAGGTAGCGGCTGGGGTCGGCGGACGCCAGGTCGAGGAACGCGTAGCGGACCCGCTCGTGGAACGCCAGGGACTCACTCTCCAGCCGGTCGGCCGCGCCGCGCTTGCCGGCCCGCTCGAGCCCGATCGCGGGATCCAGATCGAGCAGTACGACCAGATCCGGCTTCAGCCCTCCGGTCGCCCACTTCGACAGCCACGACACCTCGTCGACCGGCAGCGTGCGGCCGGCGCCCTGGTAGGCCAGCGAGGAGTCGACATACCGGTCGCTGATGACCACCGCGCCCCGGTTGAGGGCGGGGCGGACCACCGACGCCACGTGGTGCGCCCGGTCGGCCGCGTAGAGCAGCGCCTCGGCCCGCGGGGTGACCACGTCGCCGTTCCGCTCCGGCGGGTCCAGGACCAGGCTGCGGATGCGCGAGCCCACCGGGGTCGCGCCCGGCTCGTGGGTCACCACCACGTCCCGGCCGATCTTCCGCAGCGCGTCGGCCAACTGCTGGACCTGGGTCGACTTGCCGGCGCCCTCGCCGCCCTCGAACACGATGAACAGCCCCTGCGCCGCCTTCGGCTCGGCGGGGCTGAGCGGGCGGCCGCGGATCGAGCCGATGAGGTCGGCGACGATCGGCACGCCCTTCTTGTCGTCCATCTGCCGCAGGGCGAAGACCCCGGCGATCACGCCGAACACGCCGGCGAGCGCGAGCAGCGGACGGGTGCTGGAGACGTCGACCTGTGTGATGCCGAGGTTGAGCGTGCGGGTGCCGCCGGCGCCGACGATGACGCTGGACAGCGAGATGGTCAGCATCAGCACCACGCGGGTGCCGGTCTGCACGAAGGCGAACGCGCGGCCGCGCATGGCGTCGGTGACCTCGCCGCCGAGCAGCGTGGTGCCGGACAGGAACGCCATGCCCGCGCCCACGCCGACGAGCAGCGCGCCCGCGACGGCGATGGTGAGGTGGGTGGCCAGCGCGAGGATCAGCACGGATCCGGCGGCCAGGATGATGGACAGGCCGAACCAGCGGCGCCGGGACAGCGCGCCGACGAGCCGCGGCCCGGCCGCGATGCCGATGCCGAGGCCCAGGAAGAGCACGCCGAACAGCAGGTAGAACGCGGCGTCGCCGGCGCTCAGCGAGACGGCGTAGAACTTGGCCGTCCCGACGACGACACCGCCGCCGGCGAAGGCGCCGAAGATGCCGAGGACGAGCCCGCGCACGAGCGGGGTGCGGCTGACGAAGGCCCAGCCCTGGCTGAACTCCCGCAGCATGCCGGGCCTGCGCTCGACGCCGGCGGTGCGCCGGCCGCTGATCTCCTTGATACCGAAGAACACGGTGAGCGCGGTCGCGAGGAACGTCAGCGCGTTGAACCACAGCGCGAGGTTGCTCGGCTCCGCCCAGCGCGGCCCGTCGGCGCCGAAGAGGGCCGCGACCAGCCACTGCAGGCCGATGAGCACGGTGGCGGCGGCGACCGGCGTGAGGCCGTAGGTCGTGGCGAGCGTCAGCTGGTTGGCGGTCTCCAGGCGGGCCCGGGGCAGCAGGTTGGGCACCGCCGCCTCCTTGGCCGGCGTCCAGATCATCGCGACCGTCTCGATGACGAACGTCGCGATCGCGGTCCACGCGACCACGAGCGCACCGTCGTCGACGATCAGCGCGGCCGCCGGGATGGAGGCGAAGAACAGGAATCGCAGCAGGTCGGAGACGACCATCGTGTACCGGCGGTCGAACCGGTCGGCGAACACACCGGCGACCGGCCCCAGGATCAGGGCCGGCAGAAGGCGGACGGCGATCACCGAGCCGAAGGCGACGCCCTGCGCGGTGGAGTTGGACACCTGCGCCGCGGCGAACGTCGCCGCGGCGAGCAGGCCGAGCCAGTCACCGAGGGAGGAGAATCCGAGCACCGCCCAGAGGCGGCGGAACGCCCGGATACGCAGGACCGCCTTGAGCTCCCCCAAGCCGGACAGGTCACTGCTGGCGATGACGACACCTCCTCCGTCGTACCTACGGCTCTCACGCTACAGGCACACGTTCCGGCCGGCCGTGTCCTGCCGCACCGGTGTACGCGAGGTTCTTTCACTTTAGTTCGGGGCTCGGTACGGTGAGTCGTGTCCAGCTCACGTGCCGCACAGCAGGCCCGCTACGACCGGGCCACCGCCCACCTCGATCCGCCGTTCGCGATCGTGGACCTCGATGCCTTCGACGCCAACGGTTCGGCCATGGTCGCGCGGGCGGCCGGCAAGCCGCTGCGGGTGCCCAGCAAGTCGGTGCGGGTGCGCGCGCTCATCGAGCGGACCCTCGCCCGGCCGGGCTGGCGCGGTGTCATGGCGTTCACTCTTCCGGAGGCCATCTGGCTGGCCGAGCAGGGGACGGCGGACGACGTCCTGGTGGCCTACCCGACCGCGGACCGGGCGGCACTGCGCCGGCTGGCCACCGACGAGAAGCTCGCCGCGACCGTCACCGTGATGGTGGACAGCACCGCGCAGCTCGACCTGGTGGACGCCGCGATCCCCGCCGCGGAGCGGGCCGCCCCGGTGCGGGTGTGCATCGACCTCGACGCCTCCTGGCGTCCGGTGAGCGGCGTCCACATCGGCGTGCGGCGCTCGCCCGTCCACAGTGCCCGCCAGGCCGGCGAGCTGGCCGCCGCCGTCGCCGGACGGCCCGGTTTCCGGCTGGTCGGCGTGATGTCGTACGAGGCGCAGATCGCCGGGCTGGGTGACGCGCCACCCGGCCGGCCGGTGCGCGGCGCGCTGATCCGGCTGATCCAGTCCCGCTCGTTCCCGGAGCTGGTGTCCCGTCGGGCCGCCGTCGTCGCCGAGGTGCGCAAACACGCCGAGCTGGAGTTCGTCAACGGCGGCGGGACCGGCAGCGTCGCCGCGACGGCCGGCGACCCGGCGGTGACCGAGGTGGCCGCCGGATCGGGGCTCTTCGGCCCCTGGCTCTTCGACGGGTACCGCAGGTGGCGCCCGCAGCCCGCCGCGTTCTTCGCGCTCTCGGTGGTGCGCCGGCCCGACCCGCGGCACGCCACGACCCTCGGCGGCGGCTGGATCGCGTCGGGCGAGACGTCGCCGGCCCGTCAGCCGCTGCCCTGGCTGCCGGAGGGGCTGCGGCTCATCGGGACCGAGGGCGCCGGCGAGGTGCAGACGCCGCTCACCGGTCCGGGTGCGGCCGGGTTGCGCGTCGGCGACCGCGTCTACTTCCGGCACGCCAAGGCGGGCGAACTGTGCGAACACGTCAACGAGGTGCACCTCGTCTCGGGCGACACGATCGTGGACGTGGTGCCGACCTACCGCGGTGAGGGCAGAGTGTTCCTGTGATCCGATGGCGGCAGGCGATGGCGTCGGCGCTCTACGGCCCTGAGGGCTTCTTCGTCCGACCGGGTGCCGCACCCGCCGCCCACTTCCGGACCAGTGCGCTGGCGTCGCCGCTGTTCGCCGGCGCGATCGCCACGCTGCTGTGCCGGCTCGACGCCGCCCTCGACCGGCCCGACCCGCTCGACCTGGTCGACGTCGGTGCCGGTCGCGGCGAACTGCTCCAAGGTGTCCTCGCGGCGCTGCCCGCGCAGGTCGCGCGGCGGGTCGCGCCGGTCGGCGTGGAGATGGCGCCGCGCCCGGCGGACCTGCCGCCCGCGATCGCGTGGGCCGCGTCGCCGCCCGGGGGCGTCAACGGTCTGCTGATCGCGACGGAGTGGCTCGACAACGTCCCGGTGGACATCGTGGAGGTGGATCCGTCGGGACGCCCGCGGTATCTGCTGGACACGCTGGCGACGTCCGGCGAACCGCTGGATCCCGCCGACGCCGCCTGGCTCGAGCGCTGGTGGCCGCTCGACGACGCGCCGCCGGGCGCGCGGGCCGAGATCGGCGGCCCTCGGGACGCGGCCTGGGCGTCGGCCGTCGCCGGCGTCGAGCGCGGGCTGGCGCTCGCCGTCGACTACGGCCACGTTCGCGCCGGCCGGCCGCTCTTCGGCACGCTGACCGGGTTCCGGGAGGGCCGGGAGGTCGAGCCGGTGCCGGACGGCAGCTGCGACCTCACGGTGGCCGTGGCACTGGACTCGCTGGAGCACCACATGGTGCTCGACCAGCGCACCGCGCTGCGGCTGCTGGGCGTCGACGGCGGGCGGCCGCCCCTGGCCCTGGCCTCGTCGGACCCGGTCGCCTACGTGCGCGCGCTCGCCCGGGCCGGCGCGGCGGCCGAGCTCACCGACCCGGCCGGCCTCGGCGGGCACTCCTGGGTGTTGCGCTGGGTGTGACAAATAGTCATACCAGCAGTACCGTTAATACCTATGACAGCCAAGGTGACCCTGTCGTTCTCCGACCAGACCATCGCCGACGCGCGGCAGTGGGCCGAGCGGGAGGGCGTGTCGCTCAGCGCCTGGATCGACCGGGCGGCGCAGGAGCGCGTGCTGCGGGAGGTCTTCTCCGCCCACGCGGAGGCGGTGCGCCACGCGAAGTTCGACCTGGAGGCGACCGCGCTCGCGGACGAAGAAGAGATCGCGCTCGTCGACGCCGAGATCTTCAGCGGGCGCCGTGCGGCGCGGTGAGGTCTGGCTCATCAAGGGTGCCCGGGAGCGGCTCGGGCTGATCATCAGTTCGGACGTCTTCAACAGCACCGACGTGCCGGTGGTCATCGTCGCCGAGGTCACCGACCGGGAGGAGCTGCGCGACTCGCCGCTCGCGGTCGAGCTCGACGACCTCGTTGTCATGCCCGACCGGCTGTCGTCGCCGCTGAAGCGCTGGTTCGTCGAGCGGGTCGCGGTGGCCGACACCAGCACCATGCACAGCGTCTCGCGCGCGCTGCGCATCCTGCAGGACCTGTGACACGAGTGGCGCTCGTAGACTCAGCAGCATGACCTCAGAGCTGACGGTCGGGACCGGCACCGGGCTGGAAACGGCCGACATGGTGCTCAACATCGGACCACAGCACCCGTCGACCCACGGCGTGCTGCGGCTCAAGCTCGTCCTCGACGGCGAGCGGGTGATCAGCGCCGAGCCGATCATCGGCTACATGCACCGCGGCGCCGAGAAGCTCTTCGAGGTGCGCGACTACCGGCAGATCATCATGCTGGCCAACCGGCACGACTGGCTGTCGGCGTTCTGCAACGAGCTCGGCGTGGTGCTCGCCGTCGAACGACTCATGGGCATCGATGTCCCCGAGCGCGCCGTCTGGCTGCGCACCGCCCTCGCCGAGCTCAACCGGGTGCTCAACCACCTCATGTTCCTCGGCTCCTATCCGCTGGAGATCGGTGCCATCACACCGATGTTCTACGCGTTCCGCGAGCGCGAGACGATCCAGGCGGTCCTCGAGGAGGCGTCCGGCGGCCGGATGCACTACATGTACAACCGCGTCGGCGGCCTCAAGGAGGAGGTGCCGGCCGGCTGGACCACCCGCGCCCGGGCCGCCATCGACCAGGTCCGCCGCCGCATGCCCGACCTCGACGACCTGATCCGCCGCAACGAGATCTTCCTGGCCCGCACGGTCGGCGTCGGGGTGCTGTCGGCGGCCGACGCCGCCGCGTTCGGCGCCTCCGGTCCGGTGGGGCGGGCGTCGGGGCTCGACTTCGACCTGCGGCGCGACGAGCCCTACCTGGCCTACGGCGAGCTGTCCGTCCCCGTCGTGACCCGCACGGCCGGCGACTGCCACTCCCGGTTCGAGGTGCTGCTCGACCAGGTCTACGTGTCGCTGGACCTCGCGCAGGCCTGCCTCGACCGGGTCGACCAGCTGACCGGGCCGGTCAACGTGCGGCTGCCGAAGGTCGTGAAGGCGCCGGAGGGGCACACGTACGCCTGGACGGAGAACCCGCTCGGCGTCAACGGCTACTACCTGGTGTCCCGCGGCGAGAAGACGCCGTGGCGGCTGAAGCTGCGCACCGCCTCGTATTCCAACGTCCAGGCCCTGTCGACGCTGCTGCCGGGCACGCTGGTCCCCGATCTGATCGCGATCCTCGGCTCGATGTTCTTCGTGGTCGGCGACATCGACAAGTAGCGCCGGTCAGCGCCAGCGGTCGTCGTTGCCCTCGAAGTCGACGATCTGGCGGGTCGCCCGGCCGCGCGGCTCGTCGCGGCCGCCGTTCCAGCCGTACTCCTCGTCGTCGTCCGACGGGCCGGCACGGCGGGAGACCCGCTCCTCGTCCCGCGCCGGGTTGGCCAGGCTCGGGGTCCAGCGCGACGCCGGCTCGGCGGGCGCAGCCGGCAGCGCGGCGGCGGCGCCCGGCAGGCCATGCCGCTCGCGGCGGACCTCCGACCAGCGCGTGCCGCCGCTGTCGTCCCGCCGCGCCTCCTCGTAGCTGCTCTCCGACCAGTGCGCCCCGTCCTCGCGGGCATGGTGCCCGCCGGACCGCCCGGTGTCGCGGGCCAGCTCACGCGCAGTGCGCTCGGCCCAGTCGGTGCCCGCGTCGGCGGTGCCGTGGCGCCCTGCCCGCTCGTGCTCGCCCGACGCCCAGTCGCGCTCGCGCTCGCGGCGGGCCGCCGAGCGGCGCGGGCCCTCCCGGCGCGACTCCTCGGCGCGGTCGTCGCCGGCGTAGAACTCCTCGTGCCGTACCGTCGCCCAGCGGTCCTCGATCCGGACGTGGGTGCCGGTCTCGTCGTTGTGCACCGCCGCCCGGCGCTCACCCATGCGCAGCTCGCGGCCGCCCCGCTCGTCGCTGTGCACCGACGCCCACCGGTCCGTTGTCCGCACGCCGGTCACGTTGCCCTCGTCGTCGGGGTCGTACGCCCGCCGTCGCCCGCCGCCACGCGACTGGCTCTCCGGCCGGTCGGCATCCCCGCGCGCCATCCGCTCGTGTATGAGCCGCTCGGTCCAGGACTCCTCGCCGGAGGCGTCGTCCCGTCCGGACCACGACTCCTCGCCCGCCGCATCGGTCCGGCCGGGTCGCTCGGTGCGCTCGGACCGGCTGATCCGCTCGGAACGCTGACCCAGGTCACTGCGGTCGCCGCGACCGGTCCGGTCGCTCCGTTCACCTCGTTCGGCCCGGCCCGGCTCGCCGCGCCCGTGGCCGCCGCGGCTCTCACCACGGTCGGGCTCACGATCGGGATGCCCGCCGCGAGCGGCCCACACCGCCGGATCACCGGTGCCGCGCACGCCGTGGCCGCGCTCGGGCCGGTCCGCCCGGTCCGCCCACTCGCCACGGCCGCCGCGCTCGTCGTCCCACTCGCCGGACGAGTCGGCGCCGCGCTCCTGCCGCGCGCCCCGCTCTGCGCTGCCCTGCTCGGGCCAGTCGCCGCGCTCCCGCTCCGAGCGGTCCGGCCGGCGCTGCTGGGGAATCTGCGGAATCTGCGGCCGGGCGCCGTAGACGGTGCCGTCGCGCCGCTGATCGGTCGGATCGACGACCATCGTCTTGGTGGTGACCTGCACGGTCTCGGTGTGCCGGAGAACGCCCTGCGGCACCGACGCGGAACCGGTGTGGTGCGGCGGCTGCGGGTGCTGCGCGGCACGCTCCATCTGGCCGCGCATCACGTCGACCTGGTTGCGCAGCGCGTCGACGGTCTCGTGCAGGACGTTGATGCGCTCGACGAGTTGGCCGTGGGTCTGCCGCGCCGCGTGGGTGATGTCGCCGCGGATGTTGTCACGCAGCGTGTCGACCTCTTCGTAGAGCAGCTCTTCAACCTCACCGCGCACCGAGTCGTTGTCGCGGCGCAGCGCGATCGACAGTCCGATGAGGAGGACGACAAGGACGGCCAGCACCGCCGCCACCTGCAGGACAAAGCCGTCCCCGATCAGGAGGAGCAATGCAGCCAGCGGAGTGAGGCCGACCCCAGACCAGAAGAGAATCTGGAGCAGCTTGGCGCTCCGCAGTCCCCCGGTGGTTTCCGCGGCCGGCATGAGCACAGACCTTACCCAGTCTTCAGCACAAGCGAAATGCCCGTCCATCCCCACTTCCGGCGAGGGGACGGACGGGCATGCGCCTGCTTGCGAGGGTCAGCCGAGCGAGCCGTCCGAGGAGAAGACGAGCGTGATCGAGGCGTTGCCCTTCTTCAATGCTTCCTTGCTCAGCGGGCCGCCGGCGTCGAGGCTCAGCACCTTGCCGAACTGGATGCCGTAGGTCTTCTCCAGGCCCGGCTTGCAGAACGGCCGCTGCGGGCACTCCGCCGGACCGCCCAGGACGGTGGCCTGGCCGGAGCACTTCGTGGCGAAGTCACTCAGCGTCTTCACGCCGTTCTTGTTGGCGAACTCCGTCGTCACCGCGAACGCATTCTGGTCGGCCGCCTTCGACGCCTTGCCGAAGGCCAGGCCCTGCTTCGCGCCCAGGTCCTTGAGCGCGACCACGGTCTTGTCCAGGTCGCCCGACGCGAGTGGCGCGGCGGAGGCCCCGTTGACCTGGCCGTTGATGAACTCGGTCAGGGTTCCTGCGTACTCCGGGACGACCTGGACGTCGCCCTTGGTGAGCTGCCCGAGGTACACCTCGCGCTTGCCGATCGTCTGCACCGTGGCGTCGAAGCCCGCGGCGTCGAGAGCGATCTCGTAGAGAGCGCCGAGCGTGGCGCTCTCCGAGAAGTCGGCGGCGCCGATCTTGATCGGTCCGCCCTTGCCCTTCTCGATCCCGGTGGTCAGGTTCTCCGCCTTGGCGAAGTCCTCGGCGGCCACCTTCGAGGTCTTGTGGTCGACGTCGACCGCCTTGTTGAGCTGGATGAGCTTCTCCGTCGTCAAGGCGTCGGAGACCTTGTCCAGCGCGGCCACGAGGGCCGGATCGGCGGCACCCGCGTTGATCGCTGGGATGATGTTGTCCGCCGTCTGGAGTTTCTTGTCGTCGTCGAGGACGACGAGCTTGTCCCCGGCAACCGGGGCGCAGCCCGCCCCGCTCACGCTCGGCGGCGCCTGGGTGCCCGAGGAGCCCTCCTCGCCACAGGCAGCTAGGCCCATCGCGGCGAGGCCCAGCAGGACCCCGAGCGTGGCGCGCATGGCAGTTTGCAAAATGGCCCGCCTTCCGTGTCCCGGCGCGATCACGTCGACCGGCCGCGTGTCCGACGGACGGCGCTATCGGCAATGAAGTCCGCCCGCTTCCGAATAGGCAACTCCGCCGATGGGCAATCGGCAACCGCAAGCAGGCACGTTTTCGTAACGACCTGTCATGACAGCGCTCACGTACGGCCCGCCGCCTGCCGCAGGACCTTCGGTGTGATCTTCCGCTCCACCAACGCCATCAGCCCGTCGATGAGCAGCGCGAGCCCTGCGACGAGCACCGCACCGGCCAGGATCTGGGCGTCGCCGCGGCCCGGGCCGAGGCCGAACCCGGCCGAGATGATGTTGCCGAGCCCGCCGCCGTTGACCAGTGTCGCCAGGGCGGCGGTCGCCACGACCTGAGTCGTCGCGATGCGCAGGCCGGTAGCCAGGTAGGGCACCGCCAGCGGCAACTCCACCCGCCAGAGCATCTCCGACTCGCGCAGCCCCATGCCGCGAGCCGCGTCGCGGACCTCCGGGTCGATCTCGCGCATGCCGGTGTGCGCGTTGGCCAGCAGCGGCGGCAGCGCGAACACGGCCAGCGCGACGACCACGGCCGGCTTGCCGATGCCCAGCGGGCTCAGCGACAGGATCGTGAGCAGCGCGATCACCGGCACGGCCTGGGTCAGGTTGGACAGCAGGACCACCACGCCGGAGGCGGCGCCGCGCCGGCCCAGCCAGATGCCGAGCGGCCAGGCGATCAGGCAGCCGAAGAGCACCGCCAGGAACGAGATCTCCAGGTGCTCGCGCAGCCGGACCAGGATGCCGTCGGGGTTGGTCCAGTTCAGCGGGTCGTTGAACCAGACGAACATCGCATTGATGGCGTTCACGCGCGGCTCCTCGTCCACGGGGTCAGCGCCCGGCTCAGCGCGATCAGCAGGACGTCGAGGACCAGCGCGAGCGCGACGCAGACGAGCGCGGCGGTGGCGATCTGGGCCTTGTAGAAGTTGTTGCGGAAGCCGCTGAGGATCAGCCCGCCGAGCCCACCCTGCGAGCCGACCGCCGCACCGACAGTGACCAACGCCACTGTCGAGACCGTCGCCAGCCGCAGGCCGGTGAGGATGCCGGGCAGCGCGAGTGGCAGTTCGACACGCAACAGCCGTGCCACCTTGCCGTAGCCCATCGCGGTCGCCGCTTCGCGCACGTCACCGGGCACCTGCATCAGGCCGGTCAGCGAGTTGCGGATGAGGATGATCAGCGCGTACAGCACCAGAGCCACGATCACCGGGGTGCGTCCGGTCCCCAGGAACGGGGCCAGGAATGCCAGTAGGGCGAGCGACGGAATCGTGTAAAGCACGCCGGCTGATGTCAGAATCGGCGTGGCGAGCGGGCGCACCCAGTACGCCAGCACCGCCAGCGGGATGGCGATGGCCGCGGCGATCGCCATCGTCGAGACCGTGATCACCAGGTGGTCGACGAGGGCGTCGCGGATCGTCTCGTAGTTGTCCCGGACATAAGGCCAGGAGAACCAGGGATTGCCCGCCTCACCGCGAGCCAGGAAGGACATGCGTGGACGGTACCGCGAAGCCCGGCGCCACGCCGATCACGCTCGATCGGTTGCGCAAGGTGTACCCCGACGGCACCGTCGCGGTCGACGAGCTGAGCCTGGACGTCGACGGCGGTGACGTCACCGTCCTGATCGGCCCTTCGGGCTGTGGCAAGTCGACAGTGCTGCGGATGGTCAACCGGCTCATCGAGCCGAGCGGCGGCCGCGTGCTGGTCGGCGGCGAGGACGTGACCCGCGCCGACCCGGTGCGGCTGCGCCGGACGATCGGCTACGTGATCCAGAACGTGGGCCTGTTCCCGCACCAGACGGTCCGCACCAACGTCGGCACCGTGCCGCGGATGCTCGGCTGGGACCGCAAGCGGATCGCCGAGCGCACCGACGAGCTGCTGGAACTGGTCGGCCTGCCGCCGGGGCAGTATTCGGGACGCTATCCCCACGAGCTGTCCGGCGGGCAGCGGCAGCGGGTCGGGTTCGCCCGTGCCCTCGCCGCCGACCCGGTGGTGCTGCTCATGGACGAGCCGTTCTCGGCCGTCGACCCGATCAACCGGGGCCGCCTGCAGGACGAGTTCCTCCGGCTGCGGGAGGCGGTGCGCAAGACCACGATCCTCGTCACGCACGACCTCCAAGAGGCGGTCAAGCTCGGCGACCGCATCGCGGTGCTCTCCGATCACGCGCACCTGGAGCAGTACGCGACGCCGGCCGAGCTGCTGGCCAAACCGGCGAACGAGTTCGTGGAGCGGTTCGTCGGCGAGGACCGCGGGATCATGCGCCTGTCGGTGACCCCGATCCCGCGGGACCGCCTGCGCCCGGTGACCGAGGTGGGCGACAACGCCCCGCGGGTGCCGGCCGGCGCGACGCTGCGGGAGGCGTTCGGGGCGATGCTCGCGGCCGGGAACGGCGCCGTGGTGGTCACCGACGCCGACTCCCCGATCGGCGCACTGACGGCCGCCGATGTCCAGGTGGTGCTGGCCGAGTCCGACACCGCACCCCCAGCACTGCGTTGATCATGCAGTTTGTGGTGCCGCAATACTCCCGATATATCCGGGTTTGTCGGCCAGCACAACTGCATGATCGACGCGGGTTGACTACGGGCGGCGCGCGGCCATCGAGGCGAGGCCGACGATCCAGCCGACGATGAGGCCGTAGCCGGCACCGCCGGTCGCCGCCACCACGGCGGAGGCGACCGAGGCGTTGGCCAGGATGAACGCGGTGACGAGGGCGGCGAGTGCCGCCGCGAAGAGGTATGCGGCCCAGCCGGTCAGGATCGCCGAGACGGTGCCGCGCGCGCTGGCGAGCTGCGTGATGAACAGCGCCGTGAATACGACCACCAGGATCGCCTTGAGGTCGGCGGCGAGCAGGTCGCGCACCGAGGCGTCGGTGTCGAAGCTCCACGCCGGCCAGGCGAGGGTTTCCAGGAAAAGGCCCCGGTTGCCCGATTGGACCCAGTCGACATACCACGGGCTGCCGAAGATCAGCACCAGCAGGAAGGCCACCAAGGTGCCGGCGCCTGTCGCGGTGCGGTAGCGCGATCGGGTAACTGCCATGCCCCGGATTAGGCCCGGGAAACAAAAATCCTAAACAGAAGCAGGTAACTGCCTGAATGTCATTCGCAAAAGGTCACGGGTTGGACATCAGGTAGTCGATGAACGCGGCCCGGACGAGCGGCTCGTTTTCGCCGTAGCTGTGGTCGGTGGCCTCGCGCCACAGCGCGACCGCGTCGTCGATCGTCGCGTCGAGCGACCCCAGCCAGCCGTCCTGGGTGTCCTTGTCGCTCTGCGTCACCAGCGTGAAGAGATTCCAGAAGAACTTCAGGTCACGCCGCTGGCGGGCCCGGCTGAAGGCGCGGTCCCGCAATTCCTCGGTGGACAGCGCGTCGAGCTCGGCCAGGCGGGTGTCGGTCATGACCAAAGCGTAGCGCTCGTCAACGATTCCGGCCCGGTATGTCCGGTCAGCGCGTGCCCCAGCGTTCTTCGGCGCCCCAGCCGTCGTCGGTCGTACGGGCGGGCAACTGGCTCGTCCAGCCGCTGGTCCGCGACGACGACCACGCCTCTTCGTCGCGCTCCACCGGCAGCGTCACCGGCGGCGGAGTCCAGGCGTCGTCGGGCTCGTCGGCGGCCGTGCTCGGCCGGCCGAACGTCTCCACGAGGCGGGTGACGACCAGCCCGATCGCAATCGCGCCGCCCGCGACGGCCAGCGGCGCGACGTTCCACTCCTCGGCCGCCGAGTAGCGCAGGAGCAGCGTGATCACGGCGACCGCGAGGATCGTGCCGAAGATGCCGCCCCGCCGGCCATAGGCCGAGGTGCCGCCGACCAGCACGGCGCCCAGCGCCAGGCCGGTCGTCGCGAGCCCTGCGGCGGACATGCCGCTCTGGCTCGTGACGATCTCACGGGTGTCGAGGGCGGTCAGGACCCCGGCGACGGCCGCGAGCAGTGCGGAGCCGGCGATCGCCAGGCCGGTGATCGTGGCGGCACCGCCGCCGCGCCGCCGGGCCGGGTCGGACACCGGACGGAACCGGCCGACCGCGCGCCGGACGGGCCGGGCCAGGCCGATGAGGCTGCCGGCGACGGCGATGACCGCCACGGCGAGCAGCCACCACAGCGCGTGGTCGTGCGGGTCGTAGGCGCCCGTGACGACCTTCGCGCCGTTCTGGTCGGCGATCCAGGCCATGAGCGCCAGCGCGACACCCAGGCTGACGGCCCAGCCGGGGACGTGGAAGCCGACGACGAGCACCGCGACGACCACGCCGACGCCGAGCGCGACGAGTGCGGTGATGCCGGCCGTCATGGCGAGGCCACGATCGGAGTTGCCGGCGAAGAACAGCGACGCGGCGTAGGCGATCGGGCCGATGGCCAGGTTCGCCGCGCCGGCGCGCAGCGTGAGCCCCATCGCGACCGCGACCAGGCCCAACTCGGCCACGGAGAGCATCAGCGACTCGAACTCGTCGCCGCGCAGAGCCGCCGGCTGGGCGTCGCGCAGCAGGTAGAGCAGCGCGGCGGCGGCGAGGAGCAGGACCATCTCCCACAGCGCGTGGACAGCCATCCGGTCGCGGCCGGGCTCGCCGTGCTCCGGGTCGTCGAAGACGTCGTCGAGCTGCGCCGCGCTCGGCGCGGCCCGCCGGGCCGCCAGGCCGAGCGTGCTCTCGCCCGGTGGCACGCTGTAGTCGGACGAGGCCGGATAGGCACCGGGCGTGTAGACGGACTGGTTGGCCACGCCGAGCGTGGGCGCGTCCTCGGGGACGCCGCCGGAGCGGAAGTCTGGCTCCTCGCGGAACCCGGGCTCGCCACGGAACCGCGAGTCGTCGTACGCCATCGGTGCGCCTCCTGCCAACCGGACCGTACGGGTCGCACAGTAACCGCGGATCGTGACCAGCGACAGTCCCCAGGCCGGAAGACCATGATGTTGTTACGGTCGTCGATCGATCCGGACCGGCGCTACGCGACCTGGTCGTCCTCGGCCCGGTCGGCTCCGTCCTTGCGGCCCTGCCTGGGCAGGTCGGTGTCGCGCCGGCCCGGAGGGACGCGGCAGGAGCGCTCCAGCCACAACGCCGCGGCGACCAGCACGATCGAACCGGCGACGCCCAGCAGGGCCTGCGGGAGGTTCTCGGAGACCTTGGCGAGGACACCACGCTGTGTGAGCAGCCACGAGGACATGCCGATGTAGATGCCGCCGAACAGGGCCGCGACCAGCGCCGAGGCCTTGCCGAGGACGGCGTACCGGGCGATGACCAGCGGTTGCAGCGGACCCGCGCCCGCTTTACGCAGGATCCGGTTTCGCGTCGAGTACGCCTCGAAACCCTCGAAGATCGCGAGCCCGATGAGCGTCAGCGGGGGCAGCCACGGCAGCGTGGGCATGTCGTTCCACAGGTTGCTGATGCCGATCCAGGACAGCGCCGTCATGGCGAGCGCCGCGATGGCCAGCGTGGCCGGACGGGTCGGCTCCATCCGGCCCTTCGGACCGTTCGCGTTGGGATCGTCGGGTGGCGGCGTGGCCATCGTCTCCGCTCCAGATCACGATTCGAGGTGGATGTCAGCTCTTGGGCGCAGGTCGGCGAGGTCGCCGGCGACCGGGTCGGCGCGCAGCAGGTCGTTGAGCCATCCGTGACCCGGCAACTGCCCGTAGGGCTGGATGTCGAGCCACGGCCGGAGCACAAAAGCCCGCAGGTGGGCCCGCGGATGCGGCAGCGTCAACTCCGGGTCGCCGGTGGTCACCGGCTGGCCGTCGTCGTCCCACACGGCGATCACGTCAACGTCAAGGGTACGCGGGCCGAACCTGCGCTCCGGGTCGCGCACGCGCCCGGCCGCCCGTTCGAGGCGTTGCGCGGTCGCCAGCCAGTCCCGCGGACCGGCGGCCGGGTCGGCGGCCAGCACGGCGGCGTTGAGGTAGTGCGGCTGGTCCGGATCACCCCACGGCGGCGTCTCGTACACCCCGGAGACCACGATCACCGTCTCGCCGAGACCCGCCACGGCACCGCGCAGGTGGGCCTCCCGGTCGCCGAGGTTGCTGCCGAGCGACAGCACGGCGCGGGTCATGACCGGGACCGACGCACGGTCACGGCCACGTCGGCGAACTGCAACGGGATCGGAGCCTGAGGCTTGTGCACGGTCACGGTTGCCACCCGTACCCTCGGGTCGGCGAGGCACACGTCGGCGAGGCGTTGCGCGAGGGTCTCGATGAGGTTGACCGGCTCGCCACCGACCACCTCCGCGAGCCGTTCGGCCAGCTCGCCGTAGTGCACGGTGTCGGCGACGTCGTCGGAGGCCGCGGCCGGCGCGAGGTCGAGCTCGAGCACCGCGTCGATCACGAAGTCCTGGCCGTCGCGGCGCTCGAAGTCGAACACGCCGTGGTTGCCGCGGACCGTCAATCCGGACAGCGAGATCCGGTCCGTCGTCATCCCGCCGCCTTCGTCGCCTGCCACACCTTGATCGCGTCAACGTTGCCACGGACCTCGTGGACCCGCACGCCCCACGCACCGGCGGCGACCGACAGCACGGTGGTCGCGATGGTCGCGGCCTCCCGTTCCTCGGTCGGCCGGGGGTCGCCGCCGGGGTCGGCGAGCAGCCGGCCGAGGTGCGACTTGCGGCTGGACCCGACCAGGACCGGATGGCCGAGCGCGATCAGGTCGGGCAGGTGGGCGGCGAGACGCCAGGTGTGCTCCGGCTTCTTGGCGAAGCCGAGGCCGGGGTCCAGGATCAGCCGGTCGGGTGCGACCCCGGCGGCGACGGCCTCATCGACCCGCTCCATGAGCTCGGCGCAGACCTCCTTGACCACGTCGTCGTAGACGGCCAGGTCCGCCATCCGGCGCGAGTGGCCCCGCCAGTGCATGAGCACCCACGGACAGCCGGCGTCCGCGACCACCCGGGCCATGTCGGGGTCGGCGAGCCCGCCGGAGACGTCGTTGACCAGCTCGACGCCGGCCTCGATCGCCGCGGCGGCGACGGCGGCGCGGGTGGTGTCGATGCTCATCGTCACGCCCTCGGCCGCGAGGGTGCCGATCACCGGCAGCACCCGCCGGAGCTCCGTCTCGGCGTCGACCCGGTCCGCGCCCGGCCGGGTGCTCTCGCCGCCGATGTCGATGACGTCGGCGCCTTCGTCGCGCATCTGCAGGGCATGGCACACGGCGGCGTCGAGGTCCGCGTAGCGACCGCCGTCGGAGAAGCTGTCGGGGGTCACGTTCAGCACGCCCATCACCACGGGCGGGGGACGTCGCAAGAGCATCACTTGAATGAAGGTACTCAACTCAATCCGGGTGTCGGGTGGCGACCTGCGACAACTTTGACGGCCCGCGTCCGGGTCGTCACAGCAGTCACACTGTGCACACAGACCCCGGACCGGTCAGCTTGTTGGATAGGGGGCCGCAACGTACTCTCTGCAAGTGAACGTTATTCGGACCGTTAAACCCGACAATGGGCAATTACCAGGGCAAACGCCTGGATAAGGTTCCGCCGGAGGGCGACACAGCAGCCGGGGTTGTACCACCGGGTCGTCTTTTCGGCGAGGCTTAACGCGCGACGTGCACCACGCCCGCCGCGCCTCCGGGGAGGTCTGATGATGTTGCTGGAGATCGGCCAGGCGATGTGGGGCGACGCCGCACGCGCCATGGATGCGATCGCCCTGGCGCCGACACCCGCGCCGGCACCGAAGGAGATCAACACTGACGGCATCCTGAACTTCTTCGCGACCAAGATCGTACCGATCCTGCTCGCGGCTCTCGGTGTCATCTTCATCGGCAGGGCCAGCAAGGGAGAGGTCTCCCGGGTCCTCACGAGTTCGGCGATCGCGATCATTGGCCTGGCGTTCGTCGCCGGCGCCGCTTCGCTGTTCTTCTTCGGCGGATCGCTGATCGACTTGCTGTTCAAGTAGGCCGGGCCAACCATGCGGCTGCGTACAGACGACGACATCTACCGGGCCCGCCTGGTTTATCTCGGGCCGCCCGGCTACACCCTGCCGATTCAGCTGCCCTACGCGCAGTACGGTGTGTTCGCACTGCTCGTGCCGCTGTTCATGTTCATCCGTTACCTGATCACGCTGCAGGTCGACTACTTCCCCGCATACGAGATCGCTCTCGCGATCGTCGCGACCTCCCTGATCTTCCGGTACGTCGACCCCGACCGCCCCGCGCGGATGGTGGTCCGCACCGCCCTGACCGACTGGCGCCATACCCGGGAGCCGAGCACGGAGCAGCGCGACGCCCGACTGGTCGCCACCCGTGTGCGCATCCGGCCGGAACTCACCGGTGATCTCGCATGACCAATCCGCCGCCGCGCCGGACCGGCGGGCACTCCGACCGGCCCGACCTCGATGACGACGCTACGCAGTCAACTGATTACGATGGCGGCCTGCGCGCGGCCGCCGAGAACGGTCGCGTGGCGATGTTCCGTGGCACAGGAAGCGGCAACGGCAACGGCACGGGCAGAGCCGCCGATCGGCCGGTGAGCGCACAGCCCGCGGCCGACGTCGACTCGCCGTTCCTGGGCCTCTTCGACGACCCACCCGGCGGGCGGCCGCGCGATCGCCTGCGGGCGCTGGGGCCCGGCGGCGCCACCGCGGGCGCGCCACCCGCCGGCGTCGAGCGGCCGATCTCCGGCATTCCGATCTCCGCCGCACCCGCCTCCGGACCACCCCGCGCACCGGAGGATCTGCGCGCGCCGAAGCGGGTCGCGCCCCGGACGCCGGTCACCGAGAGCACCCGGACCAACGGGGTCGGCTCGCGTCCCGCGCTGGGTGCCGGCCCGTCCGCCGCCGCCAAGGGTGCGCCCGCCGCCAAGGGCGCCCCGCCGAAAGGGCTCAGGTCGGCGCCCGGCCGTGAGCTCGTGCCGCCGCCTGCCCGGCGCACCCCACCGCCGCCCGCCCGCGGTGTCCCCACCCGCAGCACGCCCGCCGAGGCGCCGGGCCGGACCCTGCCGCCACCCCGGCCGCCGCGCATGACGCCGCCGCCCAGCCGGGGACGCAAGACACCACTGGACCGGACCCCGAAGCCGCGGCACAAGGACCGCTCCGCCGCCGTCGACCTGGCGATCACCGAGATCGCCGGGCACCTGACCTTCACGCCCAACACGGTGACGGCGTGGTACTGGCTGCCCGAGGTGCGGTGGGCGTTCCGGCCGGATGCCGAGCGCGAGGCGCTCCTGTCGGCGATCTCCGAGCAGTATGCGGGCCTCGCCGGCTTCCGGCTCCACCTGCGGCGCACGACCCGGCCGTTCCCGGCCGACCAGTGGGCGCGGGTCGTCGACGGCAACACGCCGCATCCGCTGCCCTCGGTGCCGCACGCCCCCAGTTGGTCCGACCACCTCGTCGCCGCACAGAAGCACTTGCTGTCGATCAACCACGCCGAGGGCCAGACCTACCTGGGCATCGCCTTCGCCCGGCGCACGCTCGGCGACACGTTCGCCGAGCGGATCGGCGCCCTGTTCAAGCGCGGTGTCGCCGACGCCGAGCGGCGCCGGATGGCACGCACTGTCGAGCAGTTCGACGAGGTGCTCGGCGCGTTCGGCATGCGCGGCCGGCGGGTGACCACGTTCGAGCTGGAGTGGCTGCTGTACCGGTCGGTGGCACTGTGCATGTCGCCGCCGGGGCAGATCACCACGCTCGAGGGCGGCTGGGACCGTGGTGACCTGCTGGCGCTGACGGAGCAGGTGGAGCGGTACCGCACGCCCTACGGCTCGACCGTGAAGCTCGTCAACCGCGTCAGTGGCGAGGAGCGGCACGTCGCCGTCCTGACCGTCGGCCGGATGGAGCCCCTGGAGATCCCCGAGCGGCACGAGCCGTGGCTGCACTTCCACGAGCGGCTGCCCTGGCCGATGGAGCTCTCGTCGCGGATCGACATCCTCGGCCCGGGCGACTCGTTCCGCAATCTTGAGCACCGGCTCCGGCTGATCCGTTCCCAGCAGGCCGACTACAGCGAGCACGGCATCGACGCGCCGCCGGAGCTGGAGCGGCTCGCCAAGCGAGCCCTGACGATCGGCGACGAGATCAGCACCGGCCTGCCGGTCGACTCGTCCCGCGCCCACGGCTGGCACCGCATCGCCGTCGGCGGCCGCACCCGCGAGGAGTGCCTCGAGCGGGCCCGCCGGGTCACACAGATGTACTCGCGCGAGATGCGGCTCGCCCTCCAGCACCCGAAGAACCAGGACTGGCTGGCCCGCGAGTTCATCCCGGGCGAGCCGCTGGCCAACACCGGCTACGTGCGGCGCATGCCGGTCAAGCTGTTCGCGGCCGGCCTGCCGCAGGCCGCGTCGACGGTCGGTGACCGCCGGGGTGACCTCATCGGTCGTACGGCGGGCACCTCCCGCCGTCCGGTCTTCCTCGACCTGCACTTCCCGATGGAGGTCCGCGAGCGCTCCGGCTTGGCGGTCTTCGTCGCCGAGCCCGGCGGCGGCAAGTCGACCCTCATGGGCGCCCTCGGCTACCTCGCGGCCCGCCGCGGCGTGCAGGTCACGCTGCTGGACCCGTCCGGGCCGCTCGCCCGGCTGTGCGCGATGCCGGAGCTGGCGCCCTACGCACGGGTGCTCAACCTGACCGGCTCCGAGCAGGGCACGCTCGCGCCGTATTCGCTGATCCCGACCCCGCAGCGGTCGCACTACGCCGCTGGCGGCGGCGGTGACCGCGAGTTCGAGATCGCGGTGTCCAACGCCCGCGCCGAGCGCCGCATGCTGGTGCAGGACATCTGCATGATGCTGGTGCCGCCGCAGGTCGCCCGCGAGGCGTCGACGGCCACGATGCTGCGCCACGCGGTCCGGCAGGTGCCGGCGGAGGAGTCCTCGACCCTGGAGGACGTGATCCGCTCGCTGCGGGACACCGGTGACCACGAGGCCCTCGAGCTCGGCAACCTGCTGCTCGACACCGCGGAGATGCCGCTGGCGATGCTGTTCTTCGGCTCGCCGCCGGCCGGGCTGCTGGGCGCCGACGCCGCACTCACGGTCATCACCATGGCGGGCCTGCGGCTGCCCGACCTCAAGATCGAGCGCGAGTACTGGTCGGCCGAGGAGTCCCTCGCCCTGCCGATGCTGCACACCGCGCACCGGCTCGCCGTCCGTCGCTGCTACGGCGGCGACATGACCCAGCGCAAGCTGGTCGGCCTGGACGAGGCGCACTTCATGGAGGGATGGCGCTCGGGCCGCTCGTTCCTGGTCCGGCTCGCCCGCGACTCCCGGAAGTGGAACCTCGCGGCGCTGGTGGCCTCCCAGAACCCGAAGGACATCCTCGGGCTCGACGTGCAGAATCTCGTGTCGACGGTCTTCGTGGGCCGGATCGCCGAGGACTCCGAAATCGCCGCCGAGGCGCTCCGCCTGCTCCGCGTCCCGACAGATGTGGGTTACGAGCAGACCTTGGCCGCACTGTCCCAGGTGGACACAAGCTCGTCCTCGCGGTTGGGGTTCCGCGAGTTCGTGATGCGCGACGTCGACGGACGCGTCCAGAAGGTCCGCGTCGACGTCTCGTACGTTCGAGACCTGCTGCGTTACCTGGACACGACACCGGGGGGTGCACCGTCCGGCAACACTGTCGGCGGTGAGGTCGTGGACGTCCACGACGACGACCCGGAGGACGATCGGTGAGACGCCTTCCCGTGTACGCGGCCGTGATCATCGTGACGGCGATGGCCACGCTGTTCGGCGGGTTCGCTCCCCCAGCCTCGGCCGCCCCGCCGCCCCAGGCCCCAGGCGACCCGCTGTGCACCGTCGAGGAGTGGCGGGTCCCGACCAACTTCGAGAACTGCGCCAACCGCCTCCAGGTGGACATCCAATCCAAGGTGAGCTGCTTGGACGCCCCAACCCCGAGTGCTCCAGACTCCGGCATGGCGGGTTGGTTCGCCCAGCAACCGGAATCGTCGAAGAAGACTGGCCTACGGTTCAAGTACAGCGATTACGGCTATGCCGGCTACGATTTCAAGACCTATGACCTCAAGTGCGTCTCAACGGTAACCAATCCAAGCGCAGAGTTTGAAAACACCATGGCCAACGGCGAGTTCTCGTTCGCAACAGCCGTTCTCGGTGCTTCAAATGCGATTCGAGAGCGCGCCTGGGATCCAAGCTACATGTGGGGATGGGCAGACCCACTCGTAGAGCAGGCCACGCGTGCGATCTACGCAAAGGTGTTCACCGCCTTTGGCGCGGTCACGCTGACCGTGGTCGGCCTCTATCTGCTGTGGCGGTCGCGTCAATCAGACCTATCCGGTGCAGTAACCACTGCAGGCTGGGCAATCTTCGTGATGGTTTTGATCACCGGCATCGCCGCGTGGCCCACTTGGTCTGCTGGTCTCGCCGACAAGACCCTTACCTCCAGCCTAGGGGTAATTCACGACGCAGTTGGCCCTCCGGACGCGACCGTGTCACCCGAACGCTGCAACAACCTGGAGCCGGAAGGCTGCATAGACACGCGACCGCCGGCGGTCCGCGCGAGCGACACAGTGGTTGAAGGACTGCTCTACAAGAACTGGCTGCGAGGCACCCTGGGGTCAGCAGACAGCGAGACAGCGAAGAAGTACGGCCCAGCGCTCTATGATGCGAAGTCGTTCAGCTGGGAGGAAATCGAACTCATCCGGGCCGACGAGAAGCGCGCGAGGGACGACGAGGAGAAGCGGATCCGCGAGAAGCGGCCGGGGCCTCCGATCGAGTCGAAAATGCGACAAGTCAAGCAGGAGGAGAAGCAACGGCGGTGGATGCGGATTGCCGAGCAAATCAAGACCGAGGACCCAGAAGCCTATGAGCACCTTCAGGGCAGCAAAGGAATGGACCGGATCGGGGCGGGATTCCTTGCTATTCTGTCCGCCCTCTTCTTTGCTCTCTTTGACATCACCGCTTCTGTTCTGGTCATCCTCGGCTTCCTGATTTTCCGGTGGGCCGTCATTGCGGCGCCGATCTTGGGAACCGTCGGATTGTTGCGGCCAGCCAACGCCGGCCTGCGGCGGCTCGGCAACGCTGTCATCGCGGCGATCTTCAACATCATCATCTTCGGTACCGGGTCGGCCATATACCTCTTTGCCGTCACATTGATTCTCGGAACGGCGTCGTTGGCGGGGTGGCTCCAGGTACTGCTGATCTGGCTCACCGGGGTTGTCGGCTGGCTGCTGCTCCGGCCGTACCGGCGAATCACCCAACTCGGTGGCAAGGACTCCACCCGTGCGATCACCTCCGCGGGCAGCTGGCACCGGCTGTTCCTGCGGGACGTCCGCCAAGCTGCGGCGTTGAAGATCGTTGACGCCGGAGGTACCGACGAGCCTCGGAGCCAGCGGCGGGGCGAAAGCGTGCAGACACAGCAGCGACCCGAGTCGCGGACCGAGGATTCGCTCGCCGTCGGGAGCGGCACCAGCCGGTCCGGGCACGACGGCGGCGAGCAGCCCGAGGAGCGGTCGAGCCGGCAGGACGCACCGCAGCGCCAGCGGCGGGAGCCGCGCTGGGAAGAGCCTGACGTGCCGGCTGAGAACGCACCGTCCTATTCGATCTACCGGCCAGACTCGGACCGTACCCGTGCCGACCGAGGGCCGGCACGGCGGCCGGAGTCGGCGAGCCTGCCGGGGTGACGGGCGATGCGGACGGTCCTGCGTCTTCTCGGCACGCGGTACGGCATCGCGTTGGTCCTCGTCGTCATCGTCCTCGCCGTCGTGGGCTTCGGTCGTACGATCTTCGACAGCCGCACCGACGGGCCGCCCAACGACGCGCTCGGGCCGACCGTCGCGCCCGTCGAGACGACGCCTGACCCGTTCAGCTCGGTCGGCGACGACAGTGTCGACGACGAGCCCGGCTCGGTCGCGCCCTCGCTGAGCAAGGATGCGCCCGACGCGACGACGGTGGCCACCCGGTTTGCCAACGCCTGGCTGCGCAAACCAGGACAGTCGGGCGACCAGTGGCGGGCCGGGCTCAAGCCGCACGCCTCGGCGGAGCTGATGACCGAGCTCGCCGAGACCGACCCGAACGACGTCCCGGCCTCGGCGATCACCGGTCCGGTCGCGATGGAGAACTTCGGCCAGGACGTCACCGCCCGGTTCCCCGCCGACGGCGGGACCATCGTGCTCGAGTTGCAGATCGTCAACGGGCGCTGGCAGGTCACGGGGCTGGACTGGGAGGCTGCGTGAGCGATCTCGAGGCCACGGACGGCCTGGACGAGGGTGGCGGCAGGCGCACGATCCGCCCGGCCCTGCTGATCGCGCTGACCACGGTACTGATCCTGGTGTGCTGCAGTGGCGGGGTGGTTTCGTTCTTCATGGACGCGGCGCGGAACACGGTCGACTACGCGGCCGGATGCGGCAACGGCGAGCTCGTCGACGCCTCGGCCAAGCTGCCCACGCACCGATCGCTCGGCCCCGAGCAGGTCCGCAACGCCGCGATCATCGTCCGTGTCGGTCAGGACATGAAGGTGCCGCCGCGCGGCTGGGTCATCGCCGTCGCGACCGCGATGCAGGAGTCGAGCCTGCGCAACCTGCCCCACCTGGGCAGCCGCAACGACCACGACTCGCTCGGACTGTTCCAACAGCGTCCCAGCACCGGCTGGGGCACGCCGGAACAGATCATGGATCCGCAGTACGCCTCCCGGAAGTTCTACGAGAAGCTCCTGACGGTTCGCGGCTGGGAGTCGATGTCGCTGACGCGGGCCGCGCAGCGGGTGCAGCGCAGCGCGTACCCCAACGCGTACGCGAAACACGAAGAGGCCGCGACGACGGTCGTCAATTCGCTGACCGGCGGCGCCGCCCGGGCCGTGGGCAACCAGTTCGACCTGCGGTGCGTCGCGGCCGGGCAGATGGCCGCGTCCGGCTGGATCGCGCCGGTCAAGGGCAAGGTCGGCTCCGGCTTCCGGACCGCTTCCCGCCCGACCCACCAGGGCGTCGACATCATCGTCCCCAGGGGCACGATCATCCGGGCCGCCGCGGGGGGCCAGGTCATCAAGGCGCGGTGCAACGCGATCGGCCCGAACGGCGCCGACTGGGGCTGTGACCGCGACGGCTCACCGAGCGTGCGCGGCTGCGGCTGGTACGTCGACATCCGGCATGCGAACGGCATCATCACGAGGTACTGCCACATGGTGAAACGGCCGAGTGTGGTGGTTGGCCAGAGCGTCGCGCCCGGTCAGGAGATCGGCGTCTCCGGCACCTCCGGCCACTCGTCGGGCCCGCACCTGCACTTCGAAACGCACATCAACAACGATTCGAGCAAGAACGGCGCGGTGGATCCGGTCCAGTTCATGCAACGCATGGGCGCGCCGCTGGGGGTCGAGCCGTGACCGAGTTCCCGTCCGACGACCTGCCCGATTGGGACCTCCTCGCGGGCAATGCTGAGCGGGTGCCGGCAGGCATCGAATACGTGCCCGCCGGAGCGATCCGCGAGCTGCGCGGCCGCCGCGCGGTGATCGGGATGCCGGGCCTGGGCTGGCGCGACGATCTGCGGATCGACGACACGGTGGTTCAGGCGAGCCGCACGTACGTCCCGGTGCTGCCGGAGCAGGAGTGGTACCGCGCGGAGGCCGAGCAGACAGAGGTTTTTGCACCGTTGGTACCGTTGGAGCGGGTGTGGGTCGAGCGCACATCCTCCGCGGTGACCCAGACTGAGGCGACCGACCTCGTGGCACGGTTGGTCTCGCTGGACGCCCCGCCCCCGCGCCCCCCACGCCGAGCCAAGGACGTCATAGCCGTGACGGGTTCGCGAGTCGTACGGGTGGCCGGCCCGGACGACAAGACGGCGTCGGATGAGCGTGACCTGAGAGCGGTGACGGAGCCGTACAACAGCACGGAGGGCGACATCTGCATCCGGGTGTGCCGGGAACTGGACTGGTACCGGTGGGCGTGGAGCGGCCAGGCACCAAAAACCCTGGAGGTCCCGATACACCTCCTGTGGGTGGAGTGAATAAGCAGGTCAGGACAGTTTTTTCGCGGTGCAAACGCGCCAGCCGTCTGATTCCACCAGCTTGAACTCCCATCGCTGGATGGCGAGCGAACTGGCGCCACCAACCTCGCCTGCGGCAATGTTGAGATTCGTCTCGATTGTCGCTGAGGAGTTGTCCTGCACGACGGATAGGTCTGACAAAGTCACCGTAAATCCAGCTTTCGTTTGCGCTTCCCGCTCCTTGATTTGCCTCAGCAAATCTTCGACAGCATCCAAGGTGGGATCGGAGCAGACGAACAGTCGTGCACGCGCCTCATCTCGACTTGAGAACTTCGTCGAGATGTACTGCTCCAGTGCTACAGCTGGCGTGCCTCGTTCCGGCGTCGTGGCCTTGTCGTACTAGAAATAGGCCGTCAGCGAACCTGCCAAGCACACCAGCGCTGTCACCGACACCAGCACCAAAAGTAGCGTCCTGCGGACCCCCATCGGTTTGCTCGCTGGGCCCGGAGGGCTCGACGGAGGGGGCCGCAACCGTCCCAGCGGCACATCCCGTCCGATGATCTCGCCCTCCAGGACCTCCTCGCCACCCGGACGGGATCTGGGGATCGGCCTGCTCTGATCGATCTCCGGCTCGTTCGGCTTCGATGGGTCCACGTCCCAGAGGCTATCCGCCCGCCGCCAGACCGGCACACTCCCGCGCCGTGCGAACAAGCCGTGCGAACAAGCCGTGCGAAGCAGCCGAAGCCGCACGGAGAAACCCGAAGCCGCGCCAAGAAGCCCGGAAAGCCCGAAGAAGCCCGATGAAGCCCGAACACGAACGAAGCCGAGCGAAGAAACGGCGACGAACAGCGAAGACGAACCGAAGGAGCCGGGAAAGACCTGCAGAAGAAGCCGGGAGACCCGCAGAGAAGGACCTTCAGGAGAGCCGCCATAGGAAGCAGACAGGAGCGGAAGGTGACGAGCGAGGGGAGCAAACCTGGGAACGAAGGCAGGTGGCAAAAGGAAGAGAGTGCCACCTGACGTGGCCGGTCACCTGCACGAACGTGAAGCCACCAGTGTGCCTGCTGACTCGGTCACCGGACTGCGTTACCGTTCCCGCATCTGGCTTGGATCGGAAGGGGCACGGTGGCACGCCTGCGGTCACGGATCGAGCGAGCGGCTGCGCAGCATCGGCACACCGCTGCGCTGGTCGCCGCCGCCGGGCCGATCCTCGACAAATACTCCCCAACCGCCGCACCCGTTGATCAGTATGCCGAGCAGCACGACCTCGCAGCCGGGCTGCGCTCCGACGCCGCGCTGCTGGCCCCGGGCTGGCTGGGCGCGCGGCTCGACGCGCTCGCGCCGGCCACGCCGCTCGGCGGGCCGCTGCCGCCGACCTTCGTGCGCGTCGGGCAGGCACACCCCCTCGACGACGCCCGATTCCCGGTCGTCGTGCCGTTGCTGCGGGCCGGACACATCGCCGTCGACGCGGACGCACGGGACAGCCGGGTCGCCGGGCTGCTCCGAAGCCTCGTGCTGCGTCTGCTGGCGTCGTCACCGCCCGGTTCGGTACGCATCCGGACCATCGACGCCGTCGAAGGCGCGACCTTCAGTTGGTTCACCGGCATCGAGTCGATCATGCCGCCGCCCGCCACGGACGCCGAAGGGCTCCGCGCGGTGCTCGACGAGGGCGAGCAGTGGCTCGCGTCCCGCACCGACGGCCCCGGACCGACACTGCTCATCGTCATCGCCTCGCTGCCCGAGCTCACCGAGGGGCGCGACCTGGCCCGGATCGCCGGCCTGGCGCACGCCGGACCGGCCGGCCGCCTGCACCTGATCGCCGCCGGCTGGCCGCCGCCGCCACTGACCGCCGAGACGACGCAGGCGCCGTTGCCGCACGCGACCCAGATCGCGATCCGCAACCCGCATGCCTGGGTCGGTGATCCGCCGGGCACCACGTTCTCCGGCACCGGCGTCGCCCCTGCCCGCCTCAACGCGCCCGTGTACCTCGACCCCGACCCGCCGGCCGAACTCGTCCGCCGCGTCTGCGCGGAACTCGGCGGCCCGTGGAACACGCCGCCCACGCCGGTGGGTGAGCCGAGCCGGACCGCCTGGCTGGAATACGTCGCCGCCGCCCAACGGCTCGACGTCGTCCGCCGCGAAGTGATCGCGGTCGTGGCCGAGCACAAGGCAGCGCTCAAGGCCGCCCGTGATGATTTGGCAGCAGTACGGGCAAAGCTCGCACACCACCGCGCGTTCCTGGCCGAGGTGGCAGGTGAGGCCGGCGGGCGCCCGATCGAGTACGAGCCCTCGTGGCAGGAGACCCAGGCGGCCCGCGCCGCGCTGACGAGCGCTCAGCAGCCGGCGGGCAGGGGCCGGGGAGCCCCCATGGCCCCTCCCCCGCCGCCGTCGAGCGGCGGCCCGGCGATGGGCTGGCAGCAGGGCACCCGAACGGCGACCCTTCCGGTGAGCGCGCCCCCGATCTCCGCTCCGCCGCTGCCTCCGGGCACCCCGGCCGCCCCCCGCGTGTCCGGCCTGCCGGCATCGGCCGCGCACACCGCCGCCTCGGGCATGCACACAGGCAGAACGCCCGGGGTGCACACCGGCACGATCCCCGGGATGCCGGTGACCGGCCCGATACCGGGCGCTCCGCCCGCCCCGGTGATGCCGCAGCACGCCATGCCGGGCACCCCGGCGGGAACTGCGGCGCACGGACGGCACGCCGCGCCCATGCCCGGGACACCGGCCGGACCGCAGATGCCGCCGGCCGCGATGCCCGGGACGCCGTCCGGCCAGGCACCCGCGACCCACGGACGCCACACCGCGGCCATGCCGGGAACACCCGCCGCCATCCGCGGACAACACGTCACCGCCATGCCGGGAACACCCGCCGCGATCCACGGGCGGCCCGCCGCCGCGATGCCCGGAACCCCGGCCGGGCCGCGGGTGCCGGGGGCCGTACCGATGGCCCACAACGCTCACACGACCGGTTCCATCCCGCGGATCCCTGTCAGCGGAACACCGGCGACCGGGGGCGGCGGGGCCGTCGGAACCGGTGCTGTGCGCCCTGTAAGCCCTCCAGCGCCCGAATCGGTGCCCGGGAGGGTATCCACTGCCCTGCGGGTCGCTGCGGCCGGTCTGAAGCAGTCTGAGGCGGCGCTGTCGGCGCCCGGGCGGCAGGCCGCCTCCGCCCGGCGGGTCTGGCTCAACGCCGCGGTCTACTTCTGCTTCGCGATCCTCGCCGCGATCGTGCAGATCCCCACCCTGCTCGCGGGCGAGCGGAGCAGCCAGGTCAGCATCGTGGCGCTGCCCTGCGCCCTGGTGCTTCCGGCCATCGCGTTCGGCCTGGGCTGGCTGACCATCGGCGCGATGACCCGGCACACCACGTCACGAACCCCGGTGCTGGGCATGGTGATCAGCCTGTTGGCCCTGATCCCGCTGCTGGTCTTCGGCGGCGTCCTGCTGCTGACGCCGTAAAGCCGACCCACAAAAAGGGCGCCGGGCCGAAACCCGACGCCCCGCCAATCGTGTCAGCCGCGCAGGATCAGCGACATCGCCTCGGCGCGCGACTTGGCGTCGTCGCGGAGCAGCCCCCGCACCGCCGACGTGATCGTGCGCGAACCGCCCTTCTGGATGCCGCGCATCGACATGCACATGTGCTCGCACTCGATCACGACGATGACACCCCTCGGGTTGAGCTGGGTCATCAGCAGGTCGGCGATCTGCGAGTTGAGGCGCTCCTGCACCTGGGGCCGCCGCGCGTACACCTCGACGAGGCGGGCCAGCTTGGAGAGGCCGGTGATCCGTCCGTCGTGCCCGGGGATGTACCCGATGTGGGCCACCCCGTGGAACGGCAGCAGGTGGTGCTCGCACATCGACATGACCTCGATGTCACGCACGAGGACCAGTTCCTCGTGGTCGGCCTCGAAGGTCGTCGTGAGCACCTGGGAGGGGTCGACGCGCAGGCCGGCGAACAGCTCGGCGTAGGCGCGCGCGACCCGGGCGGGTGTCTTGCGCAGACCGTCGCGATCCGGGTCCTCGCCGACGGCGATGAGGATCTCCCGTACGGCCGATTCGATGCGCTTGAGGTCGACGTTGCGCTCGACCTCGACCCCGCCCAGCTTGCCACTCACCAGCCGGGCTGCGACGTGGTCCAGCACGACCTGGTCCAGTTCAGCACCGAGCCCGGCGCCGTCACCGTCGACGTCGGGCTCGGTGCTGCTGATCTCGCTCAGTTGGAGCCGTCCGGGGTCTCTCCACCGCTGACGATCCGCACGTGATCGCCGTCGGTGGTGACGCTCACCGGCTGGCCGACCTCGGCGCCGTTGGCACCGGGCTCGATCGACGCGCGCCGGCGGCGTCCGTTCACGCTGTACGGCGCCATCGGCGGCCGCTTCACGACACGGGCGCAGATGCGGGCCATGTCGTTCTGAGAGATGGTCTCCTTCTCCATGAGCTCCTCGACGATGGTGTCGAGGACGTCACGGTATTCGACCAGGATCTCCCACGCCTCGTCGTGCGCGATCTCGATCAGCGAGCGGACCTCGCCGTCGATCTCGGCGGCGACCTTCTCGGAGTAGTCGCGCTCGTGGCCCATGGTCCGGCCGAGGAACGGCTCGCCCTCGCCGGTGCCGTACTTCACGGCGCCGAGCTTCGCGCTCATGCCGTACTCCGTGATCATCGCCCGGGCGAGCGCCGTCGCCTTCTCGATGTCGTTGCCGGCACCCGTGGTCGGCTCGTGGAACACGAGCTCCTCGGCGGCCCGCCCACCCAGCGCGTAGGCGAGGGTGTCGATCATCTCCGAGCGCGTCTGCGTGTACTTGTCCTCGGTCGGCAGGACCAGCGTGTGCCCGAGCGAGCGGCCACGGGACAGGATGGTCACCTTGTGCACCGGCGCCGAGTGGGGCAGCGCCCAGGCGACCAGCGCGTGGCCACCTTCGTGGTACGCGGTGACCTTCTTCTCGTGCTCGCTCATGACGCGGGTGCGCCGCTCCGGGCCGGCGATGACCCGGTCGATGGCCTCTTCGAGGTAGTCGTTGGTGATCGCCCGCTTGTCGTTGCGGGCGGCCAGCAGCGCGGACTCGTTGATGACGTTGGCCAGGTCGGCACCGGTGAAGCCGGGCGTGCGCCGGGCGACGGAGTCGAGGTCGACGTCGGGCGTGAACGGCTTGCCCTTCGCGTGGACCCGCAGGATGGCCTTGCGGCCCTCCATGTCGGGCCGGTCGACGGCGATCTGCCGGTCGAAGCGGCCCGGGCGCAGCAGCGCCGGGTCGAGGATGTCCGGCCGGTTGGTGGCCGCGATCAGGATGACACCGCCCTTGGTGTCGAAGCCGTCCATCTCGACGAGCAGCTGGTTGAGCGTCTGCTCACGCTCGTCGTGACCGCCGCCCATGCCGGCGCCGCGGTGGCGGCCGACGGCGTCGATCTCATCGACGAACACGATGGCCGGCGCGTTGGCCTTGGCCTGCTCGAACAGGTCGCGGACCCGGGACGCACCGACACCGACGAACATCTCGACGAAGTCGGAGCCGGAGATCGAGTAGAACGGTACGCCAGCTTCGCCGGCGACCGCGCGGGCCAGCAGCGTCTTGCCGGTGCCGGGCGGGCCGTAGAGCAGGACGCCCTTCGGGATCTTCGCACCCAGCGCCTGGTACTTCGCCGGTGCCTGCAGGAAGTCCTTGATCTCGTGCAGTTCTTCAACGGCCTCGTCAGAGCCCGCGACGTCGGCGAAGGTCGTCTTCGGCGTGTCCTTGGAGATGAGTTTCGCCTTCGACTTGCCGAAGTTGAGGACGCGGGAACCGCCGCCCTGCATTTGCGACATGAACAGGAGCAGGAGGACGACGAGCACCGCGATGGGCAACAGGTTGATCAGCAGGCTGATGAAGATGTTGTCCTGGGTGACATTGACGTTGTAGTCCTGCAGTTTGCCCTGCGACTTCAGCTCGGAGAGCTCGTTCTGCAGCTCGTCCGCGCTCTGGGAGGAGAACTGACCCTGGATCTTGTTCGTGTCGCTGCCTTTGACCTTGACCTTGTTCTTGAGGTCGAGGTTGAGCGTCTGTTCCTTGTCCTGGATCACCGCCTTCGTGACGTTGCCCGACCGGAGCTGATCGAACACGAGCGACGTGTCCGCCTTCGTGTAGCTCGGGCCGGACGTGAAGAAGGAACTGAGCACGATGGCACCGATGATCACCAAAAGGATCCAGACCACCGGCCGGCGGAACAAACGGGTACGTTCCATGTTGTCGTCGGGCGCACGCAGCGCCCGGCCCCTCCATCCGTAAGGCCGTCAACCACGCCGGACCCACTGTGCCGACGCGATGTCGAGAACGTCCGCATGGTGGGTTCGCTGACGCTCGCGACCATTTGACGGTACACCGTGGCACCGGCAGTCGCGGATCGGCGTCGGCCGGGTAGGAGGTGCTCTCAGCAGACTCTCAGGAAACCCAGGTCAGCCGCGCCCGTATACGGAGGGTTTGAGCACTCCGACAAACGGCAGGTCGCGGTACCGCTCCCCGTAGTCCAGGCCGTATCCGACCACAAACTCGCTGGGAATGTCGAATCCGACATACCGCACCGGAACACTCACGCGCAGCGCGTCGGGCTTGCGCAGGAGGGCGACGACGTCGACCTTCGCGGCCGAGCGGCTCTCCAGGTACTTCAGCAACCAGGAGAGCGTCAGCCCGGAGTCGACGATGTCCTCGACGACGATCACGTGGCGACCGGCGATGTCGCGGTCCAGATCCTTGAGGATCCGAACGACCCCGGAGGACGTGGTGCCCTGCCCGTAGGACGAGACGGCCATGAACTCCATCTCGACGGGCGGGCCGGAGCGGCCGAGCGCCCGCGCGAAGTCGGCCATGAACATGACGGCACCCTTGAGCACCCCGACCAGCAGCACCGACTCCACGTCGGCATAGTCGGCCGCCACCTGCTTGGCCAGTTCCGCCGTCTTCTCGCGGATCTGCTCCTCGCTGACGATCACGTGGTCGATGTCGGACGAATGCCAGGTGTTGCCGTCGGCCATAGGCCTAGCCTGCCCTATCGGTCCAGCCGGATCGACGCCGGGTCACCCCCGAGGAGACCCGCGTCGCACTCAGAATCCTGCTGCCACACCGTCTGCGCGCGGTTCGGAGCCAGCCATATAGCCGGCGTCCGTGCGCCAGATGGCCTGCCCGTAGCCGAACGCACCCGGCGCGTCGACCACCGTCACGTCGTGACCGCGGCGGCGCAGTTCGTCGACGGCGCCGGCCAGTCCGGGCTCCACCTGCACCTCCAGCCCCTTGTGCCAGTACCAGCGCGGCCTGTCGAGCGCGGCCTGCGGATCGAGCAGGTCGTCGACCGTGGAGAGCACGACCTGGAGGTGGCCCTGGGGCTGCATGTGCCCGCCCATCACGCCGAACGGCCCGACCGCCGCGCCGTCCCGGGTCAGAAAACCCGGAATGATCGTGTGGAAAGGGCGTTTTCCGGGCGCGACCACGTTCGGGTGAACCGGGTCCAGGACGAATCCGGCGCCGCGGTTCTGCAGGCTGAACCCGGTGCCCGGGACCACGATGTGGGAGCCGAAGCCCATGTAGTTGGACTGGATCAGGCTGACCATGCGCCCGTCACTGTCGGCGGTGCACAGGTACACGGTGCCGCCCCGCAGCGGGTCGCCGGTCGGGTACTCGGCGGCGTTCTCGCCGATCAGCGTGCGGCGGCCGGCGAGGTACGCCGGATCGAGCAGCTCCGCCGGGTGGGCGTGGAACGCCGGGTCCGCCACGTGGGCGTGCGTGTCGGCGAAGCCGAGCTTGATCGCCTCCAACTGCTGGTGCAGCGACGGTGACGCCGGAAGACCGTCGAGGACGCCGAGCGCGATCAGGGCGGCGATGCCCTGCCCGTTCGGCGGCAGCTCCCACACGTCGTGCCCGCGGTACCGCACGGAGATCGGGTCGACCCACGTGGACTCGTGGCTCGCCAGATCGTCGGCGTGGAGCAGGCCGCCGGTGCGCTCGGCGTGCGCGACCATCGCCTCGGCCAGCTCGCCGCGGTAGAAGGAGACGGCACCGGTACCGCCGATGGAGCGCAACGACCGGGCGGCGTCCGGATTGCGGAACCGCTCCCCTGCCCTGGGCGCGCGACCGCCGGGCGTGAAGACGCGGGCCCACTCGATGAACTCGGGTCCGACCAGGTCGGCGTGCACGACCTCGGCGGCGCGGCCCCAGTGGTGGGCGACGGTCGGTGACACCGGGTAGCCGTGCTCGGCGTAGGCGATCGCGTCGGTGAACAGGTCGGCGAACGGCAGCGAACCGAAGCGTTCGTGCAGGTCACGCCAGCCTGCCGGGGCGCCGGGGACGGTCACCGGCAGCCAGCCGCGTGCCGGCATGACCTGCGTCGCGGTCGCCTGGGTGCCACCCAGCGCGGCCGACGCGAGCGCGGCGGGCTCCCGGTCCAGCACGAGGTCCCGCGTGAGCAGGGCGGGAGACCGGCCGGAGGCGTTCAGACCATGGAGCCGCGAACCGTCCCAGACCAGGGCGAACAGATCACTGCCGATATCGTTCGAGCCGGGCTGGAGCACCGTCAGCGCGATCGCGGTGGCGACCGCCGCGTCGATCGCGTTGCCACCGCGGCGCAGCACCGCCAGCCCGGCGGACGCCGCGAGCGGCTGACTCGTGGCCACGACACCGCGGGGCGCGAACAACGGCTTGCGCGCAAGAAGGTCTTTCGACACCGAATGATCTTAGGTGGTACGAGACGTGCCGTGCATCCGCCGGCGTCAATGACGCCCGTGCAATCTGCCGTCCTGCCGGGCGATGCTCACGCCACCGGGCAGCGCGGCGGGTCCCTGCCCGTGCCAGTCCACGACGAGTGCGTCGAGGGCCACCACGTGCCGATACGACAAGGCGCTGCCCGGCACCCCGAGCCGCCGCACCCAGGCGTGCAGCACCCTGGTGCGCACGGGTGCGGGCAATCGTTCGAGCGCGGTGACGGACAGCGCCGCCGGCCCGTCGAGCGCCTTCTCCAGTGCGTCCGCGGCCAGCTCGTCGAGGTGGTTGTTGTCGGCGGCGACCAGCCGGGCGGTGCGCGCCAGGTTGTCGACCACACCGGCTCCGAGCGCCTCGACGAGTGGCCTGATGCGCGACCGGGCATATGCCGGATCGCTGTTGTGCGGGTCGTCCCACGGCACGAGGCCGTCGGCTTCGCAGGCGAGCCGGGTGTCGGCGCGGCTGACGTCGAGCAGCGGCCGCACGAACAGCACCCCGTGCCGCTCACGCCGCTCCGGCATGCCCGCCAGCCCGCGCGGCCCCGAGCCGCGGGCGAGCGCGAGCAGCACGGTCTCGGCCTGGTCGTCGCGGGTGTGCCCGAGCAGCACGAGCCCCGCCCGGTGGGCCTTGGCGGCCGCGGCCAGCGCGGTATACCGGGCGTCACGCGCCGCCGCCTCCGGCCCGCCCGACCCGGCCACCTTCACACTGCGCACGTCGACCGGAGCGAACTCCCGCTCGCGCGCCCAGCCCGCCAGCCGTGCGGCCCGCTCGGCGGACCCGTCCTGCAGGCCGTGGTCGACGGTCACCATGCCGCAGTGCACGCGCATGCGGTGGGTGACGAACCGCGCCGCGACGGCCAGCGCCAGCGAGTCGGCCCCGCCGGAACAGGCCACCAGCACCGTGTCACCGGGCACGAGCGCCGGCTCGACCGCAGCCAGGCTCCTCCGGACCGCGGTCCGCACGGCCGCGACGGCCGGCGCCAGCGCGGCCATGCCGATCAGGCGCCGGCGGGCTTGGCCGGCCGGTGTCCGTCAGCCTCGGCGGCCTCGATCGTCGTGCTGGACTCGCCCGCGTCGAAGGCACTGCGCGGCTCGGGCGCCACTTCCGGCGGCGCCCCTTCGGCCTCGGCCGCGGCGTTCCCCGCCTTGACATCCCCGGCCGCGGCGCTCCCGGTTTTGCCGCTCTCGGCCTCGTTGTCCTCTGCCGCCGTGACCTGCGTCTTGGCCGGCGTGTCCTCTGCGGCGGGCTCGACCTCGGCCGGTGCCGCCTCGGCAGCGGCGGGATCGACGTCCTCGGCGGGGGGTGCCGCGGTGACCGGTCCACCGACGGGCGGCTCGACCTCGGCGGGCACCGCACCGGCCGACACCGGGTCGGCAGGGGTTCGCTCAGCCTTTCCACCTTCTGGAGCGACCACACCCGGCTGCGTCTCGGCGGCCAGGCCGGCCACCTCGGTCGACTCGGCGACCCCGGCCTCTGCCGGAGCGGTGTCCGTCGGCTCGGGAACGGTCGGCACGGGGGCGGGCGGCGCCTCGGTGACCGGCGCGGCCTGCACCGGCGCCGGACGGCTCAGGGCGCTCGCGCCGAGCACGCGCACGATCCAGGCCTCGGGGTCGCTCAGCTCGTCGAGGCGCGGAATGGTCAGCGGCGACTGCCACAGCTTGTTGAACCCGTCCATACCGACGCGCTCGACGACCGCGTGGACGAACTTGCGGCCCTCGGCATACTGCCGGAGCTTCACGTCGACACCGAGCAGCTTGCGCAGCACCCGGTCGAGCGGGTTGCCGGCCTCGCGTCGGCGGTTGAACTTGGACCGGATCTCCTCGACGCTCGGCACCACCTCGGGGCCGACGCCGTCCATGACGAACTCGGCGTGGCCCTCCAGCACCGTCATCAGTGCCGTGAGCCGGTCGAGGACGGCCTTCTGACCGGGGGTCTGCACCAGGTCGAGGACCGAGACGCGGCTGTCGGGATCGCGAACCACGTCGGCGAGGGCGCCGATGGCGCGCCGCATCCGCTCGGCGAGCTGGTCCTGGTTGAGCTGGGAGGCGTCGACGAACGCGCCGACCTCACCGAGGAAGTAGCCCCGCATCCAGGGCACGGCCGTGAACTGCACCCGGTGGGTCACCTCGTGCAGGCACACCCAGAGCCGGAAGTCGCGCGAGTTGGCGTTGAGCTTGCGCTCGGCCTCGACGATGTTGGGTGCGACGAGGAGCAACTGGCCGGGGTCGGCGGCGAAGACCTCGTATTGCCCGAGGACCTTGCCGGAGAGATAGGCCAGCACGGTTCCGGCCTGGACGCCGGTGAACCGCGAGCCGATGGCACCGACGACCGCACCCGGCTGTTTGCCGCCCGCGAGCCGCTCGGCCAGCGGCTGGATGACCTGCCGCAGGCCCTCGATGTTGGTGGCGGCCCAGTCGCGCCGGTCGACGACCCGCACCGGTGGCCCTTGGACCATGGCGCGGAGGCCGGTGAAGGCCGTGACGTGCTCGGCCGCCTCATTCGCCAGCCCGCGCAGGTCGGCGACGGCGGCTGCGGCCTCTTCGTAGGAAACGGCGGGGCCGCTCTTGCCCAGCGCCGCTGCCGTGGCTGCGGCGAGATCCCAATCGACGAACTGCGCCATGTCCCCACCGTACCCGCGTCGGACCACTACCGGCCGCCTTGACTACCCCGAGTGAACCCTGATCACACTCCGCATCCGGACTATCTACAGCCGCAGGTTGCCAGCGCCGCGGCCACCCGGTCGAGCGCGACCACCGCCTGCCCACCGTCGGTGGTCTGGTCCGCCATGAACGCGAAGGCCAGCGCCCGCCCGTCGGCGTCGACCACGATCCCCGCCAGTGAGTTGACCCCGGTCAGGGTGCCGGTCTTCGCCCGGACCAGCCCGGCGGCCGCCGCGCCTTCCTGCGCCTTGGTGAACCGGGTGGCGAGGGTGCCGGAGTACCCCGCGACCGGCAGGCCGCTGAAGATGCCGCGCATCTCGGCCCGGTCCGACCGGGCAGCCATCGCGAGAACGCCGGTGAGCAGCGCCGGGGAGAGCCGGTTGTTGCGGGAGAAGCCGCTGCCGTCGACCAGGCCGTAGCCGGTGACCGGCAGGTTGAGCTCCGAGAGCACGGTCTTCATGGCGGCGGCCGCGCCCTCGAACGAGGCCGGCTGTCCCTTGGCGATGGCCACCTGGCGGGCGAGCGCGTCGGCGAGCACGTTGTCACTCTCCAGCAGCATGGTCTCGACCAGCCGGACGAGCGGCGCGGACTCCACCTTGCCGAGTTCCTTGGTGCCCTGTGGCGCCGTTCCGGCGGCGATCGCGCTCTGCGGCAGACCGAGTGCCTTGGCGAACGACTGCGCGGCCTGGACGTCGGGCTGGGGGAAGCGGGCCGAGTACCGCGTCGGGTTGCGCCGCGCACCTTCGGTCATCAGCGGGGTGATCACGGCGCCCGAACCACCGGTGGTCGCGTCGGAGTCCCACCCCGGCTCGATGCCGGAGCCGGTGTAGAGCGACACGTCGTAGATCACCCGCGTCGGCACGGTGCCGCCCAGTGCCTCCTTCACCTGTGCGGCGAGATCGTCCATCCGTGGCGCGCCCGGATAGAACGGTGTCGGGAACACCGCGAGGGTCGGATCACCGCCACCGACGATCACGACCTCGCCGGGTTGCGTGCCGGCCACCACCCGGGTCTTGATGCGGTACGCCGGGCCGAGCGCGGCGAGCACCGCGGCGGCGGTCACCACCTTCGTGGTGGACGCGGGCGTCATGGCGGCGTCAGGCTCGGAGGAGTACAGCACCTGCCCGGTGGCGACGTCGACGACGGAGGCGGTGATGTGCGGGCCGAGCGCCGGAGCGGCGAGCAGTGGGGCGAGCACCGCGGTGACTCCGGCCTGGCTGGGCATCGGCGCCTGGCTGTCCATGGCCGCCAGCACGACCGGCGGTGGCTCGGCGGGGGTGCCCGCCTTCCAGGTCGTGGACCGGCTGTCACCCAGGCCCAGCACGCGCACGACGTCGGATCCGGCGAACACGGCGGTCAATGCCACGGCGAGCGCGACGACCAGCACGGCCGCCGCGGTGACCGCGCCGGCGCGGCCTCCGCTCTGTGGTGTTTCCCTCGCCACCCGACCCTCCCCGTTCAGCGTCACGGTGCTGTACGCGAGACTAATGGTCGGCGCAGCGGTGCGAGGGTGAGGAGTCATCAGATGGACTTCGACGTGACGGTCGAAATCCCAAAGGGTCAACGCAACAAGTACGAGGTTGACCACGCGACGGGCCGCATTCGGCTCGACCGGACACTGTTCACCTCCACGCAGTACCCGGCGGACTACGGCTACATCGAGGGCACGCTCGGCCAGGACGAGGACCCGCTGGACGCGCTCGTGCTGGTTCAGTCTCCCACGTTTCCGGGCTGCCTGATCCGTTCACGCGCGATCGGGATGTTCCGCATGACCGACGAAAAGGGCGGCGACGACAAGGTGCTGTGCGTCCCCGCCGACGACCCGCGGCTGGAGCACCTCCGGGACATCCACCACCTCGGTGAGTTCGACCGGCTGGAGATCCAGCACTTCTTCGAGGTCTACAAGGACCTGGAGCCCGGCAAGAGCGTCGAGGGTGCGACGTGGGTCGGCCGGGTCGAGGCGGAGGCCGAGATCGCCGCGTCCCGCCGCCGCTACCAGGAAGCCATCGCGGCGGGCACGTATCACGACCCGGGCGTGGCGCCCAACGCGCACCCGACCGAGTAGCCAGTCCTTGTTCCGCTCGCCTGTCAGGTGAACAGCCCGTAGAGGCCCAGCACGGCGCAGGCGAGCGGCACGACCGAGATCAGGCAGAGCACGTCGAGCAGGTCAGCGGCCCGGCCCACGTAGGGTGAGGGTGGTTGGGCCGCCGCCCGCACGCCCGCGAGCGCGACGATCACCGCGGCCGCCGAGACCAGCGCGACGCCCTCGATCGCCGATCTGGACAGGAACAGTGCCAACAGGGCCAGCCCGGCCAGCCCGGCCCCGATCAGAGGCAGCCGCTGCCGGACGGTGACGAAGATCCGCGCCCGCAACAGGAACGCTGTCGCGGCCACGGCGACGAGGATCGTCCCCGAGACGTCGCCGGACCGCACGAGCACCAGGGCCGCGCCGCCGACCGCGAGAGCGCAGCCGATCAGCATGCCGGTGAGCATCTCGTCGGTCCTCGCCACCGCCGCGAAGATCCGGGACCGGTCGGGCGGCGCACTGATGACCCGCCCGCCGGGCGCCAGGTCGGCGGGCAGCGCGATCATCGGCATCGGCAGCTTTCCCAGGCGGATGGCGACAAACGGCAATCCGGCCACGCCTGCTACCAGCGCGGCGAGCATGACCGCCGCGGCGGCCGCCGGACGGGTCACGATCGCCAGTGCTCCCGCCCCGGCGGCGAGCAGGCCCGCGGTCGTGCCCGCGACGAAGAGCCGCAGCTGGTGCGCGACTCCGACCGCGGCGACGAACGACGCCAGCAGCAGCGCGACCCCGCCGATCAGGACCCGGCCCGCGCCGGTGGCCGGATCGGGCGCGGACAACCAGCCGGCGACACCGGCGAACGGCAACCCGTAGGTCGCGAGAACCGCGCCGACCAGCGAGTCACCGTAGGCACGCGACGCGGCCGACCCGACCAGGACGAGAACGGCGGCGAGCACGCCTGCGATCAGCGGCGCGTCGAACCGGAACGCCGCCACGAACGCGACCACCAGGCCCACACCGGCAGCGGCCAGTGCCGTAGCACGTGTCGCCGCCGGACTCCACGGGACGCCCTGGCGCCGCGCCCCGGCCGCGATCGCTTCGACGACGTCGTCGAACTCGAGCTCGGGCCAGCCTGTCCGGGCCGGCACAAGATGCAGGATCGCGCCGTCGTGGACGCCTTGGCCGGCCAGCCCGGCAGCGGCCGACAGCGTCGTGCCGTCGGCGCGTCTCAGCAGCCATCCGCCGTGCCGCTCGCCGTCGTCCGCCAGACCGGCTCCGGCGTGCTGGAGCAGCTCCGGCAACAGCTCGGCCAGGGGCACGGAGTCGGGTATCGCGACGTCGACGCGCCGCTGTGGGGCGTTGATCGTCACGCGGGCGAAACCGGTCGAGGCTGCGGGCATGGGCTCAGACGTATCACGATCCACCGATCTCCGTCTCGCCCCTCACCGGTCCGCTCACGTGATGCGAAAATTCAACTACTCACGGTGGAACGGGCTCACGGACTGTCGTACCGAGCGCCTAAAGTGCCTCGCGTGAGCACGACCGTCGTCAATCGATCACCGCGGCGCCCCGCACCGGAGATTCCGAGCGGGGAGCTGCTGGTGCAGGCACCTCCGGAGATACCGCAGGTGCCGTCGACGCGCTGGCAACAACTGGTGCAGGTGGTGCCGATGCTCACCGGGACGATCGCCACCGCGTTGCTCTTCGCGGGCCGCGACGGCGGTGCCTACACCTATGTCATCGGTGCGATCTTCGGCTTCTCCACGCTCGGCATGCTCCTCACCTCAACGGGCGGCGGCGCACCGAGGAAGGCGGAGATGATCGCGGCGCGCCGCGAGTATCTGCGGCATCTCGCCGGGCTGCGCCGCCGGGTGCGGGAGACGGCCGCGAAGCAGCGCACCGGCCTGCACTACCGCCACCCCGACCCGCACGCGCTGTGGTCCACGGTGGACAGCTATCGGCTCTGGGAACGCCGGCCGACCGACGGCGACTTCGCGATCGTGCGGGTCGCGGTCGGGCCGCAGACCCTGGCAACACCGCTGATACCGCCGATGACCCGGCCACTTGAGGATCTGGAGCCGATGACCGCGGCGGCGCTGCGCCGGTTCCTCGACGCCTACTCGGTGGTCCCGGACCTGCCGGTGGCGATCTCGCTGCGCAGCTTCGCACGGATCCACGTGCGACCGGCGAGCACGGCCCGCAGCATGCCGGCCGGAATCAGCGGCGCACACGATCCGGCCCGTGCCCTCGTGCGGGCGATGCTGGCGCAGCTCGCCGTGTTCCACGCGCCGGACGATCTGCTGATCGCCGTCTGCGTGGCACCGGGCCGGCGCGCCTGGTGGGAGTGGACCAAGTGGCTGCCGCACTCGCTGCATCCGACCCGCACCGACGCCATCGGCCCGGTCCGGCTGGTCGCCGACACCGCCAAGGAGTTGGAGGAGCGCCTCGACGAGCTGCTGGCGAGCCGCGGGCGGTTCGACGCCGAGCGCGGTGTCGGCAAGCCGGCCGGGCCGCATCTCGTGGTCGTCCTCGACGGCGGCGACCTGTCCGGGAGCGGCCACCTCGGCACCGACGGCGGCATCGAGGGCATGACGCTGATCGACCTCGACCGGGAGCCGCCGCGGCTGCTCGACCGCTCGGCGATCGTGCTCGACCCGTCGGACGGCAGGCTCGCCACCGTGTCCGCCGACGCCGAGTCCGGCGACACGCAGACGTCGGTCGGGGTGCCGGACGCGCTCGACCCGGCGGAGGCGGAGGCCGTCGCCCGCCGGTTGGCACCGCTGCGGCTGGCGGTCAGCACAGGCACCGAGGGGAAGGCGAGCGGCAGGAATCCCAGTGCGGGCGCGGACTTCACCACCCTGCTGAACCTGGGCGACCCGTGGTCGTTGGACGTCACCACGGCGTGGGCGCCACGACCGCACCGCGACCGGTTGCGCGTGACGATCGGCGTGGGACAGCAGGGTCAGCCGGTCGACATCGACCTCAAGGAGTCGGCGCAGGACGGCATGGGGCCGCACGGCCTGCTCATCGGCGCGACCGGATCCGGCAAGTCGGAACTGTTGCGCACGCTGGTGCTCGGCCTCGCTGCGACGCACTCCTCCGAGACGCTCAACTTCGTCCTCATCGACTTCAAGGGCGGTGCGACGTTCGCGCGGATGGACCGGCTGCCGCACGTGGCCGCGTTCATCACCAACCTGCGCAAGGAGCTGCCGCTCGTCGACCGGATGACCCATGCGATCAACGGCGAGGTGATCCGCCGCCAGGAGGTGCTGCGGCGCTCCGGCGACTACGACTCGGTCCGCGACTACGAACGGGCCCGCGCCGGTGGGGCGCCGCTCGCGCCGCTGCCGAGCCTGCTGATCGTCTGCGACGAGTTCAGCGAGCTGCTCGAGGCCAAGCCGGACTTCATCGACCTGTTCCTGCAGATCGGCCGGGTCGGCCGGTCGCTGGGCATGCACCTGTTGCTGGCCTCGCAGCGGCTGGAGGAGGGACGGCTGCGCGGGCTGGACACCCATCTGTCCTACCGGATCGGCCTGCGCACGTTCTCGTCGCTTGAGTCGCGCACCGTTCTCGGTGTCCCCGACGCATACGAACTGCCACGGTCCCCCGGTCACGGCTATCTGAAGTCCGGCACCGAGCCGCTGGCGAGGTTCAAGGCGACATACGTGTCGGGTGTGCACCACCAACCGGGCCGATCGCCGGCGGTGCCGGGTGTGTCCGGCGGGTGGCAGGTGGTCGAATACGGGACTCAGTTCGTACCGCTGCCGCCAAAGCCTGCCGCCACGCCCGAATCCGCTGAGGCGCCCGTCGGAGAAAGCCTGCTGGACGTCATTGTCGAGCGGCTCGTCGGGCGGGGCGTGCCGGCACACCAGGTGTGGCTGCCACCCCTGTCGAGCGCGGCACCGCTCGACGAGTTGCTCGGGCCGGTTGTCGTCGACCCGGTGCGCGGACTGACCGTCGTCAACCCCCAGTTGCGCAGCGCGTTGCAGGTGCCGCTGGCGTTGATCGACAGGCCGGTAGAGCAGCGCCGCGACGTCATGTGGCTCAGCCTCGGCAGCGCCGACGGTCACGTCGCCGTGGTGGGCGGCACGCAGAGCGGCAAGTCCGTCGCCCTGCGGACGCTGATCACCGGACTGGCGCTGACCCATACGCCGGCCGAGGTTCAGGTGTACTGCCTGGACTTCGGCGGCGGCCAGCTCACCGGGCTACGCGACCTGCCGCACGTCGGCGGGGTCGCCGGCCGGCTCGACACGGCGGCGGTCCGGCGCACCGTCGGCGAGATCGCGACGCTGCTGACCGAGCGGGAGCGACGGTTCGCGGCAGGCGGGATCGACAGCATGACGACGTACCGGAGACAGCGCGCCACGGCCGGCACCACGGCGGCGGACGACCCATGGGGCGACGTGTTCCTGGTGATCGACGGCTGGTCGACCGTGCGGGGCGAGTACGAGGACCTGGAAGGGGCCATCACCGACATCACCACGCGCGGCCTGTCGTACGGGATTCACGTCGTGGCGTCGGCGTCGCGGTGGACGGACTTCCGGCCGGCCTTCCGTGACCTGCTCGGATCCCGGCTGGAGCTGCGACTGGGCGACGAGACCGACTCCCTGGTGTCGCGCAGGGCCGCCGCCAATGTGCCGAAACAGACGCCGGGACGGGGGATCACGGCCGAGAGCCTGCATCTGCTGGTGGCACAGCCCCGGCTGGCGAGCGCCGAGCCGCCCGACCTGGTCACGGCGATCGCGGCGGCGTGGCCGGGTGCACCGGCGCCTCGGGTGCGGCTGCTGCCGGCGGTCGTGCCGTTCGCCGACATCACCGAGGACGCCGATCCTGCCAATCGGTTCGCCCTGCCGCTGGGCATCGCCGAGAGCGATCTGCGCCCGGTCCGGATCGACTTCGCCGGGGATCCGCACTTCCTGATCTTCGGCGAGGGCGAGTCGGGCAAGTCGACGGCGCTGCGCGGGCTGGCGACGACGATCAGCACGAGGTTCGCGCCGCACGAAGCACGGATCGTGCTGATCGACCACCGCCGGAGCCTGCTCGGGGCGGTGGTGACGGAGCACCTCATCGGGTACGGCACCGGGGCGCAGCAGACCGAGGAGCTGATCGCGTCGGTCGCCGACTACATGGAGCGGCGGCTGCCGGGACCCGACGTCACGCAGGACCAACTGCGCACACGGAGCTGGTGGACCGGCCCGGAGTGTTTTGTGCTCGTCGACGACTACGACCTTGTCGCGACCGGTCCGGCGAACCCGTTGCAGCCGCTCCTGCCCTACCTGGCACAGGCCCGCGACATCGGCCTGCACCTGGTGCTCGCGCGGCGGAGCGGTGGCGCGTCCCGAGCGCTGTACGAGCCGGTGATCCAGCGCCTGCGCGAGCTGTCGTCGCCGGGCCTGGTGATGTCCGGCGACCGGGACGAGGGCGTGTTGCTCGGCACCGTCCGGCCGGGCCCGCTGCCCCCTGGCCGCGGCTGGCTGGTCACGAGGAGAGAGGAGGCCCGGCTGATCCAGGTGGCCCACCTACCGGCGACGTGACGAGTCCCGATCGCGAAACACCGCGCGGGCTCCGCCTCGAACGGCCACCGCGCCAGCGCCGACCACCACGCCGTGGCAGCGCCAGACCACCGCGCCAGCGCCGACCAGCGCGCCGGGCCGGCGCCAGGCCACCGTGGCAGCGCCACGCCAACGTGGCGCGGCTACCGACGGCACGCCAGGCGGCACCGTGGCACCGCGGCGCGCCAGGCGGCACCGCAGCACGAAGCGTTCATCACCCCGAGGGTTCTCGTTTCGGCGAGGTCGTCGAACGGGCCTGACAGATCGGGCCAACACGGTTCAGAATGGGCTCCATCGCGCCTACCTCCCTCACCCGCGCCGCCGCCCGTGCCTTCACCCTGGCCTTGTCGGCGGCGTTGAGCTGTGCGGCTGCGGTCGGCGGGACCGCCGGGGTTGCCCATGCCGACGAGGTGCGCAGGCAGCAGTGGCAGCTTGCGGCGCTCGACGTGCGGGATGCCTGGAAGTTGTCGACCGGCAAAGGGGTTGTGGTCGCGGTCATCGACAGCGGGGTCGACGCGACGCATCCGGATCTTGTGGGGCAGGTGCTGCCGGGCATCGATCTTGTCGCGGACGCTGCTGGCGGTACCACCGATGCTCAAGCGGATCCCGGGCCCTCCGTCACCAGCACGAAGGCCGGCGGGACCGACCCGGTCGGGCACGGGACGACCGTCGCCGGGCTCATCGCCGGAAGCAACAAGGACAGCTCGGGGGTCGTGGGCATCGCGCCCGGTGCCAAGATCCTGCCCGTCCGGGTGCTCGACCAGCAGAACAAGTACGACGACCCGGCCATCGTCGCCAAGGGCGTGCGGTGGGCCGTTGATCACGGGGCCGACGTCATCAACCTCTCGCTCGGCGGGGCGACGCGGAGCGAGGCCATCGCCACCGCACTCCGGTACGCCGCCGCCAAGGATGTCATCGTCGTCGCCTGCACCGGCAACATCGCTACCGACCCCTCGATCAAGGAGGTCTGGTACCCGGCCCGCGAGCCCGGCGTCGTCGCCGTCGCCGGGCTGGACGCCGGTGTGGCGAACGATCCGGCGTCGGCCACCCCGACGCCCGCCGGCCAGACCAGCGGCGGCACCGGCGGGTCGGACGCGCTCTGGTCCGGGTCGCTCACCGGCCCCGAGACGGTGCTCACCGCGCCGGCCGTGAACCTCACCGGAGCCAAACCCGGCGGTGGGTACTGGCAGGTGCAGGGCACCAGCTTCGCCGCGCCCCTCGTCGCCGGGGCCGCCTCACTCGTCCGCGCGCGGTACCCCAGGATGAGCGCCGCGAACGTGATCAACCGGCTGATCGAGACCGCCACGGACCTCGGACCGGAGGGTCGGGACGACCGGTTCGGGTTCGGCGAGGTCAACCCGGTCGCGGCACTGCGCGCGCCGGTGCCGGAGGTGGCGGTCAACCCGCTGACCGCCGCGCCGGCCAGGTCCGCGCCGCCCGTCGTCCGCAGCGCTTCCCCGAGCGTGCCGGCCACACCACGGGAGGGCGGCGCGGCGCCGCTGCCGGCCACGAGCGCCGCACTGCCGGGGATCAACCAGCTCGCCGACAGCCGGCAGGTCGGCTCCAGTGTCGCCATCGGCCTGGTGGCGGTGTTCCTGATCATGATCTGCGGCGCGGCCGGTGTGCTCGTGCATCACCGCCGCAGGCTGCGCCGCCAGTCCGTCCTCTGACCACTCGCGGACGGACTCACGCGCACTTGCCGGTGCTCGTCGGGTCGTTGTGGGTCTTGCCGGCGTCGGCGACCACCGCGGCCTCCTCCGCCGTCACGGCGAAGCCCGTCTGGGGGTCGTCGGCCGCTGCGGCGAAGATGACGCCCAGCACCTGACCGTCGGCGGCGACCAGCGGGCCGCCCGAGTTGCCGCTGCGGACCAGCGCGCGGATCGTGTAGATCTCGCGGGTGACCTTGCCGTCGTCGTAGATGTCCGGACCGGTGATGTTGCGGTGGTCGCGGATGCGGGCCGACTGGGCGTCGTACGGGCCGTCGAGCGGATACCCGATCACGATCGCGTCGGCGTTGGTCTCGGCCTTCTTCGTCGCAAACTGCATCACCGGGGCGTTCAGGTCCTTCACGTAGAGCACCGCCAGGTCCCGCTCCGGGTCGTAGGCCACCACGACCGCCTTCTTCTGCGAGCCGTTGACCTCCACGTTGACGCTCTTGGTCCCCGCCACCACGTGCGCGTTGGTCATGACCCGCTGCGGCGCGTACACGAAGCCGGAGCCCTCGATCCGCCGGGAGCAGCTGGGAGCGGTACCGAGCACCTTGACGACCGACTTCTTGGCGTTCTTGACCAGCTCGGAACCGGCGAGCGCCGGGTCCGGCGGCGAGACGTCCTTGACCCGCGTCGGGGAGAGACCGTCGAAGACGTCGGGGAAGCCTCGGGTGTCGACGGTGTCACGCAGCGCCTCGGACAGCGCGTCGGCCTGCGCCGGCATGGCCTTGTCGACGACGTTCAGGATGATCGAGTTGCTGACCGAGCGGGCCAGCCAGGGCAGCGACGAGGAGCTGAGCGGTGCGGCGACCAGCCAGACGACCGCGAGCACCGCGAAGACGGAGACAACCGCGCCACCGGCGTTGTCGACCGCCTGGGCGTTGCGGCTGACGATCGCACTGCGGAGCCGGTTGCCGACGAAGCTGGCGAGCGCCTGACCTGCGACGGCCAGGCCGAACACGCACGACAACGAGATGACGACCCGCACCGGGTCGTCATCGAACCGCTCCGCGATCAGCGGTCCCAGCTGGAGTCCCAGCAGCGCGCCGCCGAAGAACCCGATGAATGACAGCAGACCAACAAGAAACCCCTGGCGGTAACCGTTAATTGCGAACATCACCACGAGGAGTAACAGGACGATATCGATCACGCTGCCGGACACGCATTCAGGGTACGGGTGCGGCACCAGGTGTCGGCAGTTCCTCTACTCGGCCGGTCGGCCACTCCACCGCCCAACCGCCGAGTTCCAGCAGCGTAGACAGCACGCCGGCGGTAAAACCCCACACCAACATGTCGTGAATCCGAAACGCCGGCCCGATCCATCCGCTCGGGTGTCGTACGCGCAGACGATGGCCCGGATCGACCAGTTCACGGATCGGAAGCCGCTCGACGCGCGCCACCTCGGCCGGGTCTACCGGCCCGACGGGGTGCGGCTTGCGCCACCAGGCGACCACCGGCGTGACCAGGAAGTTACTGACCGGGATCCACAGCGTCGGCAGTGTGGCGACCACGTCGACCGTGCTGGGGTCGAGGCCGACCTCCTCCTCCGCCTCACGCAGCGCGCACGCGATGCTGTCGGCGTCGCCCGGGTCGACGGCGCCGCCCGGGAAAGCCGGCTGGCCGGCGTGATTGCGCATCGTGGCGGCGCGCTGCAGGACGAGGATGTCGGGACCGACCTCGGGCTGCTCGCCGAAGAGGATCAGGACCGCGCTCTGCCGCCGGCCCTCGCCGTCCGGGGTCGGGAGGCGCGTGAAGTCGCTGGCGTCGGTCTGCCGGAGGCGGGTCAGGAGCGGCTCGAACCAGCCGGGAATGTCGGCCGGCGGGGTGGGTCCGCCGGCCGAGTGCGCGCCGAGGGCCTCGGCTTCGGGGTCGGTCATGCCACCTCCACGGTTGCGCTCATGCCGGCACCGTGACACCGAGGTACTGGCCGGTGAGGTCACGCAGTTTCGATTCGTCGAGCGCCGGGCCCTGGTAGGCATACACGATCCGACCGTCCGCGGTGACGAACAGCGTGGCCGGGAGCGACACGAGGGCCTTGTCAACCAGCGGGCTGGCCGCGATGGCGAACTGCTGACCCTTGTCCTCGAGCATCGGAAAAGTCAGATCCTTGGCGTCGATGACGGATCGGGCAGCCTCCGTACGGTCCTTGGTGACGATGCCGACCACGCGGATCTTGCCGGCGCCGGCGGTGGCGACCCGCTGGATGGCTGGAAGCTCGGTGCGGCAGGGCTCGCAATAGGACGCCCACAGGTTGATGATCGTCGGCGTGCCGACGAGGTCGGAGAGGGAGGTCCACCGGCCGCCGTTGAAGCACTGCAAGGCCATGGCGGGCAGCGCCGGTCGGCTCTTGTCGGCCGGGGCAGAGGCCGCTGGGGCGGGGGCCGTGCTGCCTGTCGGGCCGGAGGCCGCCGGGGCGGGTTCGATGCAACGTGGGCCGGAGGGGATCACGGCCGGGTCGTCGGACGGAGCCGTGGCGTTTGCGGTGCAGCCGGCGAGCGCGAGGAGGATTCCGGTGAGGAGGCCGGCCAGCGGCCGGGTGGCGGTCCGCATCGTCATGATGCCATCGCCAACTCGGCGAGTTCGGCTGCTCGCGGGCCCTTCAGCAGTTTGACGGCGGTTTCGAGGTCGGTCGGGCCGATGCCGTACGACGGGCAATCCTTGCGCAGCGTGCAGGCGCCACAGGCCGGTTTGCGCGCGTGGCAGACCCGCCGGCCGTGGAAGATCACGCGATGCGAGAGCATGGTCCAGTCGCGCGGCTCGATCAACTTCGCGACGGCGAACTCGATCTTCACCTCGTCGGTCTCGGTCGTCCATCTCCACCGCTGCGTGAGCCGTTTGAAGTGCGTGTCGACCGTGATACCCGGCACGTCGAAGGCGTTGCCGAGGATGACGTTGGCGGTCTTGCGGCCGATGCCCGGCAGGGCCACCAGCTCGGTCAGCGTGCCCGGCACCTCGCCGTCATGCCGCTCGACCAGCGCCTGGCCCAGCTTGATCAGCGAGTCGGTCTTGTTGCGGAAGAACCCGGTCGGGCGGATGAGCTCCTGCATCTCCGTGCGGTCGGCGGCGGCGTAGTCGGCCGCGGTCGGACACCGTGCGAACAGCTTCGGCGTCACCTGGTTGACCCGCTCGTCGGTGCACTGCGCGGACAGAATGGTCGCGACGGCAAGCTCGAGGGGGTTGGTGAAGTCGAGTTCGCAGTGAGCGTCGGGGTGGATGTGCGCCAGGGCGCGCGCCATCCGGCGGGCCCTCCGCTTCAGACCCAACGCAGTCTCGGTCACGTCGTCCCCTCGCTCTGCTCCTGAAGAGCGGCCCGTCGCTCGATACGAACCACGCACCGACAATACGTCGGAGGGTGACGAGACCCGATCGAGCGATCCTGCCACTTGGCGTACGGCACCATCTCATAACGCCAGAAAGCCGCTCCTCACTATGGCCGACCGCACTCGCGCAGCACCCCGGCATCGACCAATGAGGTCATCGCCTGCACAGGCACTCATCGCGCAGCCACCATCCACCAAGACAACGGCGTTGTGTGTCACAACCCTTCAGGATCATGAGATTCCCAGCGGAGAGTCCATCATCGTGAAGTTTCTTCGGAGTCCTGGCCCCGAGGAAAACTCCACGATCATGAACTTGGGCGGCGGGTTTCATGATCGTGGACGTTTTGCGCGTCTCAGCCCACCGAAACGTCCGCGATCATGCACTGCACCCGGATGGCCTGCCCGCTAGCCTGCCGCTGGGCCGCTGGGCCGCTGGGCCGCTGGGCCGCCGGGCCGCCGGGCCGCCGGGCCGCCGGGCCGCCGGGCCGCCGGGCCGGCCGCTTGCCTGCTGGGCTGCTTGCCGACCCATCCACCTGCCAGCCGGCCTGCCCCACCCACCGGTCGGCCCACCGCCGGTCCACCAGCCCACCAGCCCATCGACCCACCGGCCTGCCCACGCCTGCGCGTCCGCCCGCCTGCACGTCTGCCCGCCCAGCAGCCCACCGGCCTGCCGGCCTGCCCACGCCTGCGCGTCTGCCGGCCTGCTGGCCTGCTGGCCTGCTGGCCTGCTGGCCTGCCCCACCTGCTGCCCCGTTCTGCTGGCCTGGCCGCCCTGCTGGCCGGCGCACCCGCTGGCGGGTCCACGGAGTGCTCGAGTGGCGTGAGCGGCGACTCGTCAACTGCGCCGCCGGGTTCGCCGCGGCCCAAGGGCTCCAGCCGTCCCGCCGCCGCATCAGGCGAACAGAACCCGGAGAACAAACCGAACGGGCGACGAAATCGCACCTTCGGCCCGAAGGTGCGCCCGAAGGTGCGCCCGAAGGTGAGAATGCGTCGCCCAGGACTGTGCTGGCCGTCCACCCCGGCGTCGATGAGGTGGTTCTCACCACCGGCATCGAAGGCAACCCGAGCCGACCGCCAGCCGAAGCAAGCGCCAACCGAGCAAGCACCAGCCGAAGCAAGCACCAGCCGGAGCAGGCGTCAGCCGGCCGCCGGAGGAGTGATCGTGCCGTCCGCGTCGATTTTCGGGCCTGTGGTCGGGAAGTCCTGCTTCGTCAGGTTGGAGACGAACGGGATGGCCTGTTTCTTGGGGTCGGGCTTCGGCAGGCCGGGCGCCACCATGTACGTCGCGGTGAGGGAGCCGCTCTTCCAGGTGCCGTCGCCGGCCAACTGGACCCTGAGCACCCCGCCGATGCCCACCACGCCGTTGTAGCTCAGCGCCCGGTAGCCGGCGAAGTTGCCCAGGCTGTAGGCGATCAGCCGGCCCTTGTAGAACTCCATCGCCCGCATGACGTGCGGACCGTGCCCGACGACCAGGTCGGCGCCGGCGTCGATGACCTTGTGCGCGAAGGCGATCGTGTCGCAGCGGTTCTCGCCGAGGAACCATTCCGTGCCGGGCTTGGTGCGCGTCTTGTCCGAGCCCTCGGCGCCCTGATGGACCTGCACGACCACCAGGTCCGCCTGGCTCGCGGCGTCCTTGATGATCTTCTCCGCGGCGTCGAGGTCGCTGCAGAGGTTCGACCACCTGTACGACGCGAAACCCACCACGGCGACCTTCAGGCCCTTGACCTCGGCGACCGAGATCATGCCCGGCCAGCCCGTGTATTTGATCCCGGCCCCGTCGAGCGCCTTCTGCGAGTTCTTGTACCCCTGCTCGCCGAAATCGTACGCATGATTGTTCGCCATGGTGACCATGTGGAAGCCGGCGTCCTTGAGGTTGTTGACGTAGGACGGCGGGGTCCGGAAGGCGAAGCACGTCTTGCCGGCCGACTCGGCCGAGCACTTGCCGACGCCGGTGTCGTCGGTGAGCGCCTGCTCGAGGTTGCCCATCTGGAAGTCGGCCGCGAGGAACTGCTGGACCGGGTCGAAGAAGCCCTTGCCGCCGTTGGGCGGCAGCCCGTTGGGTGCCATGCCCATGACGATGTCGCCGGTCGCCGTCATCGAGATGCCTTCGGCCGGGCCGGGAACACCCTGGCCGGCCGGGGACCCGGCGGGCGAACCGCCGCCGGCGGCCTGCGGCGCCGCGGACTGGTTGGTCCTCGGCTCGGGATCGTCGCCGCCGCCGAGGAGCGTCGCCGCCCCCGCGGTGCCGGCGCCGATGACGAGCACCGCGATGATGCCGACGAGGATCGCGGTGCGCCGGCCGCGGCCACGGCCGCCCTCGGGTGGGGGCTCGCCGGGCAGCGGGAGCTTGCGCCGGCCCGCGCGCTCCTCGGGCTGATAGGCCTGGGCGGCGTAGAGGTCCTCGGGACGGGTCGGGCCGGGAATCGGGTCGCGCGACCCGCCATACAGCGGTCCGGTCGGCTCACGGAAACCGTTGAACGACCCGGTGGTGTCACGCGGACCGCCGTACATCGGACCGGTGGAGTCGGGAGCACCGCCGAACACGGGCCCGGAGGGCTCGGAGCCGCGGCCGTACACAGGCCCGGTGGCATCACGGCCGCCGCCGTAGACAGGGCCGGACACGGGACCGGTGGGCTCGCGAGGGCCGCCAAACATGGAACCGGTCGGCTCACCCGGCCCGCCGAACGCGGGGCCGCCGGAACCAGGGCCGCCGAACCCACGGCCGCCAGACCCGGGACCGCCAGACCCGGGACCGCCGGAGCCAGGGCCGCCGGAGCCAGGGCCGCCGGAGCCAGGGCCGCCGGAGCCAGGGCCGCCGGAGCCGGGACCACCAGAGCCAGGGCCGCCGAACCCGGGACCACCAGAGCCAGGGCCGCCGAACCCAGGATCACCGGGACCCTGACCAGGACCCTGACCAGGACTTCCCGGTCCAGCCACCCGGGCGCTCCCGGAGGCGCCACCGTTGAACGGCGGGCGCCCGTAACCTTGGCCGCCTCCGGTCGGTTGATCGTGTGACGGGGGGCCATAGCCGGTCCGGTCGTCGCGCCCGTCCGGCTCATCCGGCCAGCGCGACGGTCCTCCGTATACCGTCATGCGATCCCCACCCCAACCTCCGCCGTCATGTTCCCGGCGAAGATATCGCACGCCCTCGACCGTGTATCCGTCCGATTCCAATGCGTTACCATCGCCCGGATCCCTCGTGAGCGCACCGGGTCGACACCCGGGTTGAGCTGTGTGGAGAAGGGCCGCGCCGCAGGTCGGCCCGGACCGTCTGCATGCTGCCCGACGCTCGCCACAGGGTTCTGTGTGCATAAACTGACGTTCGCGTGATCGCTCATAGCGGGCGACGCGCCGACGGATTTGAGGTGGACGCGATGGACGAGGTACTGGCGCGCAGCGGAATTTTCCAGGGAGTCGAGCCCGAAGCTGCGGAATCCCTCGCCAAAGAGATGGAAACGATCGACGTTCGCAAGGGCGAAATCGTGTTCAGCGAGGGCGAGCCGGGTGACAGCCTGTACATCGTGCTGTCCGGCAAGATCAAAGTGGGGCGCCGGGCGGCGGACGGCCGGCAGAACCTCATTGCCGTGATGGGTCCCAGCGACATGGTCGGCGAGCTCTCGCTCTTCGACCCGGGTCCGCGCACGGCCACCGCCACGGCGGTGCTCGACACCAGGCTTGCCCGGCTGCGCAAGCAGGCGCTGCGCCCCTGGCTGACCAACCGTCCGGAGATCGCCGAGCAGTTGCTGCGTGTGCTGGCCCGCCGGCTGCGCCGCACCAACGACGCCCTGGCCGACCTGATCTTCACGGACGTCCCGGGCCGGGTGGCCAAGACGCTGCTGCAGATGGCGGGCCGCTTCGGGACCCGCGACGGCGGGGTCCTGCGGGTCAACCACGACCTGACCCAGGAGGAGATGGCCCAGCTCGTGGGTGCGTCGCGCGAGACGGTCAACAAGGCCCTCGCCGACTTCGCCTCGCGCGGCTGGCTGCGCCTCGACGGCAAGAGCGTGATCATCATGGACCCGGAGCGCCTCGCCCGCCGCGCGCGTGTCTGACCGGAGGGTCGAGAGCAAAGCCGGGAGAACAACACCCGAGGAAAGGCACGAACCGTCTGAACGGTGACGAACCGGTCGAGCGGCGAAGAACCGAGCACGAACCACCTGAGCAGTAGAGATCCGAGCTCGTCCCCGCCGCGCTCGGAATCCCCGTCATCACCCCCGAAAACACCCCAAGCCTTGAGCTGTCCGACAGGACGGCTCAGCTTGTACCCACAAAAAAGTCAGTCTTGACTGTTTGTTTTGCCCGAGCGCAAGCTTGAGCACATGACCGCCGTCCGGGAGCCGCAGCAGGAGCGCAGCCGCGCCACCCAGCAGCGCCTGCTTGAGGCCACCGTCGACTGCCTGTTCCGCTACGGCTGGTCCGGCGCCACGACCACCGTCATCGCCGAGCGGGCCGGCGTCTCCCGCGGCGCCCAACTGCACCACTACCCCACCCGGGCGGCCCTTGTGCTCGCCGCCGTGCAGCACCTCGCCGAGCGGCGCGCCGACGAGATCCGCACCGAGGCCGCGACGCTCACCGGTGACCTCCACGAGCGCGTCGACAAGGTGCTCGACCTGCTGGCGAACGCGTTCACCGGCCCGCTCTTCGTCGCCGCCCTGGAAGTGTGGGTCGCCGCCCGCACCGACCCCGAGCTGCGCGACGCGCTGGTGCCGCTGGAGGCCCGCGTCGGGCGGGAGATGCACCGGCTCACCGTCGACGTGCTCGGCGCCGACGAGTCGAAGCCGGGTGTCCGCGAGGGGGTGCAGGCCACGCTCGACCTGCTCCGCGGGCTCGGCGTGGCCAACCTGCTCACCGACGACGGTCCGCGCCGCGCCCAACTGCTGGCCGCCTGGAAGCAACAGCTCATCACGATCATCTGAGGGAGGGGACGCGCATGGTGGCGCTGTCCGAGGTACTGGCGGATCTGCACGACGAGTCCGAGGCACTGGACCGGCTGGTCAGCTCCCTGCCGACCGAGGACTGGAGCCGCCCGACCCCGGCGCCCGGCTGGACCGTCGCCCACCAGATCTCGCACCTGCACTGGACCGACTCGGTCGCGACCCGCGCGGCGACGAATCCGCAGGAGTTCCTGGAGCGGTTGAGCACGACCCTCGACGACCCGTACGGCTTCGTGGACCGGGCGGCGGCCGAAGGGCTCGCCCCGCCCGACGAGCTGCTGCACCGGTGGCGCGAGGGCCGGGCGGCGCTCGCCGCGGCGCTCGCCGCCGTGCCGCCGGGCGGCAAGCTGCCCTGGTTCGGCACCGCCATGTCGCCGCTGTCCAGCGCCACCGGCCGGATGATGGAGACCTGGGCGCACGGCCAGGACATCGCCGACACGTTCGCCGGCGAGAGTGAGCTCGCCCGGGCCCACCGCCTGCCGACCGACCGGCTGCGGCACGTGGCCCATCTCGGCTTCCGCACCATCGGCCACAGCTTCACCAGCCACGGCCGGCCCGCGCCGGTGCAGCCGTTCCGCGTGGAGCTGTCCACGGTGGACGGGGCACTGTGGACGTACGGTCCCGAGGGCGCCCCGAACCGCATCGCCGGCCCGGTGCTCGACTTCTGCCTGCTGGTCACCCAGCGCCGCAACCCCGCCGACCTCGCGCTCCAGGCCGCCGGGGACGAGGCCGGGGAATGGCTGACCCTGGCGCAGGCGTTCGCCGGACCGCCCGGGCAGAAGCGCGAGCCCCAGAAAGGGGAGGCGACCGCGCGATGAGGATCGGCAACGCCTCCGGCTTCTACGGCGACCGCGCGAGCGCCTGGCTCGAGATGCTCGACGGCGGCCGGCTCGACGTCCTGACCGGCGACTACCTCGCCGAGCTGACCATGCTGATCCTCGGCCGCGACCGGATGAAAGACCCGGCCACCGGCTACGCGAAAACGTTCCTGCGTCAGCTCGAGGGCGTCCTGGGAACCGCACTGGAGCGCGGCACGAAGCTGGTCACCAACGCCGGCGGCCTCAACCCGGCGGGCCTCGCGGAAGCCGTCGAGCGGCTCGCCGAGAGGCTCGGCCTGCACGTCCGCGTCGGATATGTCACAGGTGACGACGTCACCGAGCGGGCCGCCGCGCTCGGCCTGGGCACGCCGCTGACCGCCAACGCCTACCTCGGCGCCTTCGGGATCGCGGAGTGCCTCACCGAAGGCGCCGACATCGTGGTCACCGGCCGGGTCACGGACGCGAGCCTGGTCGTCGGTCCGGCCGTCGCGCACTTCGGCTGGACCCGCGACGACCTCGACGCGCTCGCCGGCGCCACGGTGGCCGGACACATCCTGGAGTGCGGTGCCCAGGCGACCGGCGGCAACTTCGCCTTCTTCACCGAGCTGCCGGACGGCGGGCGCCGCCCGGGCTTCCCGCTCGCCGAGCTGCGCGCCGACGGCAGCGCCGTCATCACCAAGCACCCCGGCACCGGCGGCGCGGTCACCGTGGAGACCGTCACCGCCCAGCTGCTCTACGAGATCGGCGCGCCGGCCTACCTCGGGCCGGACGTCGTCACGCACTTCGACACCATCGAGCTGCGTGCGGACGGCCCGGACCGGGTGCTCGTGCAGGGTGTGCGGGGCAGCCTTCCGCCGCCGACGCTCAAGGTGGGTGTCAACACGCTGGGCGGCTTCCGCAACTCGATGACGTTTGTCCTCTGCGGCCTGCAGATCGAGCAGAAGGCCGCGCTGGTGCGCGACCAACTGGAGGCGGCTGTCGGCGGCGACGGGCTGGAGTTCGTCCTCGCGCGGACCGACCGCCCCGACGCCGAGGACGAGCAGGCGGCGAGCGCGCTGCTGGCCGTACACCTCAAAAGCCAGGACCCGAAGCGGGCCGGACGCACATTTTCGCAGGCGGCTGTGGAGCTGGCGCTGAGTTCGTACCCCGGCCTGACGCTGACCGGCCCGCCCGGCGACGCCACGCCCTTCGGCGTTTTTTCGGCCCGGTTCGTACCGCATGAGGCCGTCGAACACGTCGCGGTGCTGCCGGACGGCACGCGCCGTCCCATCACGCCGCCGGCGAAGACCGCTGACCCGCCGCCGGCGAAATCGCCGGAGACCGGGTCCTACCGGGGGCCCACCACAAGGGCGCCGTTCGGGACCCTGTTCGGGGCGCGCTCGGGCGACAAGGGCGGCGACGCGAACGTCGGCGTCTGGGCGCGCGACGACGCCGGTTACGCGTGGCTGCGCGGATTCGGCACCGATGAGTTCAAGGCGCTGCTGCCGGAGACCCGCGACCTGACGGTGGAGCGGTTCGAGCTGCCCAACCTGCGCGCGGTCAACTTCGTCGTCCACGGCATCCTCGGCGAGGGGGTCGCGGCGAGCACGCGGTTCGACCCGCAGGGCAAGGCGCTCGGCGAATGGCTGCGTTCGCGGGTCGTCGATCTGCCGAGTGAGCTGCTGCCATGACGGATTTGTTCGTGACGGAGGAGCGCCGGCGACTGCGCGAGCTGACCCGCGCGTTCGTCACCAAGGAGGTCCTGCCGCAGCTGCGGGCGTGGGAGGACGCCGGGGAGGTGCCGCGCGAGCTGCACCGCAAGGCCGCACAGGTCGGGCTGCTCGGCGTCGGCTTTCCCGAGGAGGTCGGCGGATCCGGCGGCGACCTGATCGACACCGTCGTGATCACCGAGGAGCTGATTCAGGCCGGCGGGTCGTCGGGGCTGGTCGCGGCGCTGTTCACGCACGGCATCGCGCTCCCGCACATCGTCGGCAGCGGCAACGCGGACCTCATCGACCGGTACGTGCGGCCGACCCTCGCCGGCGAGAAGATCGGCTGCCTGGCGATCACCGAGCCAGACGGCGGCTCCGACGTGGCGGGCATCCGCACCAAGGCGACGACCGACGGTGACCACTACGTCGTGAACGGTACGAAGACGTTCATCACCAGCGGCGCCCGGGCCGACTTCGCGACCACGGCCGTGCAGACCGGTGACGGCTTCGCGCTGCTTGTCGTCGACGGCGGGTTCACCGTCACCCGAACGTTGGACAAGATGGGGTGGCACTGCTCCGACACCGCGGAACTGTCCTACGTGGACGTCCGCGTGCCGGTGAGCCACCGCGTCGGCGGGTTCGCCGAGCTGATGACCCACTTCGCCACCGAGCGGATCTCGTTGGCGGTGCAGGCGTACGCCACCGCGCAGCGCTGCCTCGACCTCACACTCGCCTGGGTCCGCGACCGGCACACGTTCGGCCGGCCCCTCGCCGGCCGCCAGCTGGTCCGGCACCGGCTCGCCGAGATGGCGCGGCAGGTCGACACCGCCCGCACGTACGTCCGGCACGTCGCCCAGCGTGTCGCAAGCGGCGAGCGACTCGTTACGCAGGTGGCGATGGCGAAGAACACCGCCGTACTGGCCTGCGACCACGTCGTCGACCAGGCCGTGCAACTGCACGGCGGCCTCGGCTACCTGCGCGACGCCGAGGTCGAGCGTCACTATCGCGACGCCCGCATCCTGGGCATCGGGGGCGGGACCACGGAGATCATGAACGAGATCATCGCGAAGCAGTTGGGGGTCTGAGGCATGCCGATCCTGACGAGCAACCTCGACCCACGGGGACCGGTCTACCGGGAGAACCGCGAGGCCATACTCGAGCGGCTGACCGAGCTGGAGTCGGCCCTGCGGCAGGCGCGCGGCGGCGGTGGCGAGAAGTACGTGACCCGCCATCACGCGCGCGGCAAACTCCTGCCCCGGGAGCGCATCGAGCTCCTGGTCGACCGGGACGCGCCGTTCCTGGAGCTGTGCCCGGTCGCGGCGTGGGGCACCGACTACCCGGTCGGGGCGAGCGTGGTGACCGGCATCGGCATCGTCGAGGGCGTGCCGTGTGTCATCGTCGCCAACGACCCGACGGTTCGTGGCGGCGCCGTCAACCCGTACTCCCTGAAGAAGACCCAGCGGGCCCACCAGATCGCCCGCGAGAACCGGCTCCCCATGGTCAACCTGGTCGAGTCCGGCGGCGCCGACCTGCCCCAGCAGGCGGAGATCTTCATCCCGGGCGGCGCGGCGTTCCGCGACCTGACCCGGCTCTCGGCGGCGCGGATCCCGACGGTCGCCGTGGTCTTCGGCAACGCGACGGCGGGCGGCGCCTATGTCCCCGGCATGTCCGACTACACGATCTTCGTGCGCGACCGGGCCAAGGTGTTCCTGGCCGGGCCGCCGCTGGTGAAGATGGCGACCGGCGAGACGGTCGACGACGAGACGCTCGGCGGCGCGGTCATGCACGCCACCCGCTCCGGCCTCGCGGACTTCGTGGCCGAGGACGAACGGGACGCGCTGCGGCTCGCCCGCTCCTGCATCCGGAACTTCGCCCCGTTCACCAACCGCACATACGGGTCCGAGCCGAAGTTCGACGTCGACGACCTCCTCGGCATCCCGTCCGCGGACCTGCGCGTGCCGTTCGACCCCCGCGAGATCCTCGCGCGGATCCTCGACGGCAGCGAGTTCGACGAGTTCAAGCCGGCCTACGGCACCGCGCTGTGCACCGGCTGGGGAGCGATCCACGGCCACCGCGTCGGCGTGCTGGCCAACGTCCGCGGCGTGCTGTTCTCGCAGGAGGCGCAGAAGGCCGCGCAGTTCATCCAGCTCGCGAACGCGAGCGGGACCCCGTTGCTGTTCCTGCAGAACACGACCGGCTACATGGTCGGCAGCGAGTACGAGCAGGGCGGCATCATCAAGCACGGCGCGTTGATGATCAACGCGGTGGCCAACTCGCGGGTCCCGCATCTGACGGTCAACATCGGCGCCTCCTACGGCGCGGGCAACTACGGCATGTGCGGGCGGGCCTTCGAGCCCCGGTTCCTGTTCACCTGGCCCAACGCCAAGTCCGCGGTGATGGGCCCGCAGCAGCTGGCCGGCGTGCTGTCGATCGTGGCCCGGCAGGCCGCCGAGGCCAAGGGCCACGCGTACGACGAGGAGCAGGACCGCACGATGCGGTTCATGGTCGAGCACAAGGTCGAGCAGGAGTCGGCGGCGCTGTTCCTGTCGGGCCGCCTCTACGACGACGGCGTGATCGACCCCCGCGACACCCGCACCGTTCTCGGCATGTGCCTGGCGCTCGTCGGCGCCGGCGATCCGGCACACTTCGGCGTCTTCCGACACTAGGGGTACAACGTGATTCGCAGGCTGCTTGTCGCCAACCGCGGCGAGATCGCACGCCGGGTGTTCGCCACCTGCCGCGCCATGGGTGTCGAGACCGTCGCCGTCTACTCCGACGCGGATGCCGACTCGCCGCACGTCGCCGAGGCCGACTACGCCGTACACCTGCCCGGCAGCGCGCCGAGCGCGACGTACCTGCGCGGCGACCTGCTCATCGCGGCCGCCCGCAAGTGCGGCGCCGACGCGGTCCACCCCGGCTACGGCTTCCTGTCGGAGAACGCCGACTTCGCCCGCGCCGTGATCGACGCCGGGCTGACCTGGGTCGGGCCGTCGCCGAAGGCCATCGCGATGATGGGCTCGAAGCTGGAGGCGAAGGCGCTGCTGGCCGAGGCGGGCGTGCCGATGCTGCCGACCGCGGTCGAGCCCGAGCAGGTCGACACGTTCCCCGTGCTGGTCAAGGCGTCCGCGGGCGGCGGTGGCCGGGGTATGCGGGTGGTCCGCGACCGCGAGACGCTGGCCGAGGCGGTGGCCGCGGCCCGTCGTGAGGCTGCGTCGGCGTTCGGGGACGGGACCGTCTTCTGCGAGCGGTACGTCGAACGCGCCCGCCACATCGAGGTCCAGATCATGGCGGACTCGCACGGCAACGTCGTGCCTCTGGGCGAGCGCGAGTGCTCGATCCAGCGCCGCCACCAGAAGATCGTCGAAGAGACGCCGTCCCCGGCGGTCGACGCGCAGCTGCGCGAGAAGCTCTGCGAGGCGGCGATCGCGGCCGCCCGGGCGGTCTCCTATGTCGGCGCCGGCACGGTCGAGTTCCTGCTCGCGCCGTCCGGCGAGTTCTTCTTCCTGGAGATGAACACCCGCCTGCAGGTCGAGCACCCGGTCACCGAGTGCGTGGTCGGCGTCGACATCGTGCGACTGCAGCTCGCCGTCGCCGAGGGCGCGACGCTGCCGTTCAGCGGCCCGCCGCCGCTGCGGGGCCACGCGATCGAGGTACGCCTCTACGCTGAGGATCCGGCGTACGCGTGGATGCCGTCGACCGGCACCCTGCACCGCTTCGACGTGCCGGGCGTGGGCCACACCTTCGGCCCGATGCCGACGCCCGGCCTGCGGCTCGACTCGGGTGTCGCCGACGGCTCGGTCATCGGCGTGCACTACGACCCGATGCTCGCCAAGGTGATCGCCTGGGCGCCGACACGGGCCGAGGCGGCACGCATGCTCTCCAACGCGCTCGCGCGGGCCCGGATCCACGGCGTGACGACCAATCGCGACCTGCTGGTGCGGGTGCTGCGGCACGCCGCGTTCCTGTCCGGCGGCACCGACACCGCCTTCCTGGACCGCCACCCCGAGGTCTTCGCGCCGCTGCTCTCGTCGGTCGACGCGGTCCGGCTGTCGTGCCTCGCGGCCGCGCTGGCCGGCGCCGCCCGGCGGGCCAAGAGCGCCCTCCTGCCCGGCCTGCCGTCCGGCTGGCGCAACGTTCCCAGCGTGCTGCAAACGGTGGTGTACGAGGGGCCGACCGGCACGATCGAGGTGGGCTACCGGCTGGACCGGTCCAACGACCTCGCCGCCTGGGCGGTCCGCCGGATCGACCCCGAGGACATCGGGCTCCCCGGCGCCGCCCTCGACCCCGCGGGCGCGCCCGACCACCCACCGGTGGCGATCCTCTCCGCGACCGGCGACCGGGTCGTGCTCGACGTCGCCGGGGTCCGGCTCCAGTTCGGGGTGCACGAGGTCGACGGGGTGTCGTTCGTCGACAGCCCCGAGGGCTCGGTGACGCTGACCGAACTGCCGCGGTACCCGCTGCCCGGCGCCGAGCAGCCCGAAGGCTCCCTGATCGCGCCGCTGCCCGGCGCGGTCGGCCGCGTCCTCGTCGCGCCCGGTCAGCGGGTCGCCGCCGGCGAGCTGCTGCTGACCGTGGAGGCGATGAAGCTCGAACACCCCGTGCACGCCCCCACCGACGGCGTCATCAGCGACCTGCGGGTCGCGGCCGGCTCGCAGGTCGAGTCGGGTGCCCTGCTGGCGGTACTGACGCCTCCATAGAAAGGTCCTCCCCTCATGGACTTCGATCTCACCCCCGAACAACAGGACCTCCGCGACGCCGTGGCCAAACTCGGCAAGCGGTACGGCCACGAGTACTTCGTGCGCAAGGCCAAGGCCGGCGAGCACTCCGACGAGTTGTGGGAGGAGGCCGGCCGGCTGGGCTACCTCGGCGTCAGCGTGCCGGAGGAGTTCGGCGGCGGTGGCGGCGGCATCACCGAACTCGCGATCGTCTGCGAGGAGCTGGCCGCCGCCGGCGCTCCGCTGCTGTTGCTGGTGGTCTCCCCCGCGATCGCCGCGACGATCGTGAACCGCCACGGCACCCCCGACCAGCGTGCGTCGCTGCTGCCCGGGTTCGCCGACGGCTCGCTGAAGGTGTGCTTCGCGATCACCGAGCCGGACGCGGGCTCCAACTTCCACAAGCTCGCGACCGTGGCCCGCCGGACCGACGACGGCTACGTCCTCAACGGCCGCAAGGTCTACATCTCGGGTGTCGACGAGTGCGCCCAGATCGTCGTGGTCGCCCGCCTGGAGGACGCGCGGACCGGCAAGCTCAAGCCGGCCCTGTTCCTCGTGCCCACGGACGCGCCCGGCCTGACAGCGTCGAAGCTGGACATGGAGATCGTCTCCCCGGAGAACCAGTTCCTGCTGTTCCTCGACGACGTGCGGGTGCCGGCCGGCGCGCTCATCGGCGGCGACGTCGAGGCGGGACTGCCGGCGCTGTTCTCCGGCCTGAACCCGGAGCGCATCACGGTGGCCGCGATGGGGTGCGGCATCGCGCGGTACGCGCTGGAGCGCGCCTCGGCATACACCGCGACCCGTTCGGTGTGGGGCCGGCCGGTCGGCAGCCATCAGGGCGTCGCTCACCCGCTCGCGCACGCCCACATCCAGGTGGAGCTGGCCCGGCTGATGGTGGCGAAGGCGGCCGCCCTCTACGACGCCGGCCGCGACCTCGAGGCGGGTGTGGCGGCGAACATGGCGAAGTACGCGGCGGCGGACGCGGCGGCGCTGGCCGTGGACACCGCGATCCAGGCGCTGGGCGGCAACGGCATGACCACCGAATACGGCGTGGCGACACTGCTCGGCGCGGTCCGGGCCGGCCGCATCGCGCCGGTGTCGCGGGAGATGATCCTCAACTTCGTGGCGCAGCACCTGCTGGGCCAGGAGAAGTCCTACTGACCCCGGGCTACTTCTTGCGCAGTTGCTGACCGTCGAGGGCGCTCTTGCCGCGGCCCGCCAGGCAGCGGAACGTCGTGGGCCCGGCCTGCTGGTCGGCCAGGCTGGGCAGGAGCACCTCGATCTGCCAGTTCGCGGCGCGGATGTCGACGGAGATCAGGGTCGGCAGGGCGCAGACCTCGCGGACCACCGGCGAGTCCTCACGCTTCCGGACCTTGCTGCCGGCCTGGAGCTCTCCGTAGGCGAAGACCTCCCAGGTGTGCCGGCCGCCGCAGCCGACCGGCCGCAGGTCGGCGTCGTAGCACTCGACGACGTCGGCGCAGCGGGCGGTCTGCGGCGCGGTTGGTCCGCACCCGCTGGTCGGTGGAACGGGTGTCGCCGACTGCGACTGCGTGGGCGCCGGGGTGTCCCGGTTCAACCCGTAGGCGATGCCGACCGCGACCAGCATCGCGACGACGAGCACGGCGCCGGTGACGACCAGGGCCAGCCCTCTGCGGTTGACCGGCGCCTTGTCCACGGGCCCGGCGAAGGGATCGGCCGGCGGCGCCACCGGCGTCCCGCCGTGGACGTCGCCGGGCACTGCGGCGCTGCGCGACCCGGCGGGGCCGTGGGCCACGGTCTGCTCCGGGTCGGCGCCGACCAGGAACGGCGAGGCCAGCAGGCGGCCGGGAGCGGGCGGCGGGGACGGCGGCGAGGTGTAGACGGGCTCGATCGGTGGCGAGCCCAGCGGCGGCACGACAACCTGCGGCACCGGCTCGAGTCGCAGACCGATCAGCTGGTCGCGCAGCTCGATGGCGGTCGGGCGGGCCGACTCGTCGTTGGACATGCCGGCACGCAGGATCGCCATCAGGTCGTCGGGGCAGCCGGGCAGGTCGGGGATGTGCTCGTTGAACATGTCGACGAGCGACAGCAGGCTGGGCATCTGATCCTCGCGCCACCGGGGTGGGCGGCCCCGCATCAGCGCATAGAGCGTCGCACAGAGCGCGTAGACGTCGGCCGACGCCGCCGGCGGGGCGTGCCGGAACGTCTCCGGTGGCGCATAGGCCGGGGTGAGCACGTCGAGTGTGATCGACACGTCGCGCCACTCGGCGAGGATGGCCAGGCCGAAGTCGGCGAGCGCCGGCTCGCCGAACCGGCTGAACAGGATGTTGGCCGGCTTGACGTCACGGTGCAGCACGCCGAGGGAGTGCGCGTCGGCCAGCGCGTCGGCGATCTTGAACCCGACGTCACGCGCCTCGGCGACGCTCAGCGGGGCGTTGCGCATGCGCTCGGCATAGGAGCCGTCGCAGAGCTCCATGATCAGATAGGGGTGGCCGCCGCTGGTCACGCCGGCGTCGAACAGGTCGACGACGTGCGGGTGGCTGGACATCCGGCCGGCGGCCCGGGCCTCGCGCAGGAACCGGCGCCGGTCGCGCTCGGTCTCCAGGGTGCGGTTCTCCACCTTGACCGCGACGCCACGCCCGACGGACTCCTGTTCGGCCCGGTAGACGGTGGCATAGCCGCCCCGGGCCAGCACACTGAGCCCGGTCAGTCCGGGGACCATGGGTGGCGGAGGCGATGCGGTCACGGCTAGAACGGTACGACAGGGGTCCGACAATCTCCGTCACGCATCGGCCACAGCCGACGAGGGCACCTCGGCGGCCACCGGTGCGCGCGGTCCGGCCAGGGCCGGAGACGGCAGGTCGGCGACCGGCACGGTGTCGGCGGCGGAGCGCACCGCCTCGGCCTCGTCACACCGGCCGTTCGCCGTGAGCGCCTCAGCCAGTACACCCGCCGCATAGACCCGGCTGCGGACGTCCTCACCAGCCAGGGTCTGCGCCTGCCGGGCCCAGTCGAGGGCCTCCGCGTGGCGCCCGGCGGCCAGCAGCGCCGACGCGTAGGCCGCCACCGCGTGCCGGCGGGAGAAGATCACCGACGGCCCCGGCCGGTCGGCGGCCACGCAGCCGAGCACCTCGAGCGCCGCCGGCAGGTCGCCCTGGGCCTGCCGGGCCAGGCCGAACAGCACCCGTGGGCCGACCTTGGCCGCCTCGAGCACGTCGTGGGTCTCGACGACCTGGAGGACCGCCCGGGCGTCGGCCTCGGCCGCCACCGCGTCGTCCCGGTCGAGGCTGACGAAGCCGCGAATCGTCCGCGACATGCCGATGAGCAGCGGGTGGCCGGTCTTCTCGCCGTATTCGGTGGCGTCGGAGAGCAGGTCGTAGGCGTGGTTGAGCTCGTTGAGCCCGCGCGCGACCACGCCGCGGACGACGAGCGCGAGCCCGCGGCCCCAGTCGTCGCCCGCGGCGGCGAAGTCGCGGTACGCGCGGCGCGCCTCCCGGTCGGCCTCGGCCAGGTCGCCGCTCTCGGCCGCGGCGAACGCCTCGACGGCCCGCAGCGTGCCGACCGCCCACGCGTCGCCGACCCGCTCGCCGAAGGGCAGGAAGGCCTTGGCCAGCCGGCGGGCCTCGCCGAGCCGACCGGCGAGCAGCCGCACGAACGCCGTGGTGCCCCGCAGCCACGCCCGGCCGACCGGGTCGCCGAGCTCGGCGAAGCGGCGGGCGGCCCGCCCGAGCGCGGCGTCGGCCCCGGTGAAGTCACCGCGGGTGGTGGTCACCCAGGCCAGATGCTGCAACGACCACGCCTGGGCCCGCCGGTCCCCGGCGGTCACCGCGATCTGGAACGACTCGGCGAACCGCCCGCCCGCCTCGGCCAGCCGGCCTTCGAGGAAGTCGGCCATGCCGAGCCGCCGCATCGCGTCGCCGCGCTCGTAGGCCAGCCCGGTCTCGGTCGCCGTGGCCAGGGCCTCGGTCAGCGTCTGGTAGCTGCGCCGGTGGTCGCCGGTCGCCCGGTAGGCGCGCCCGGCGACGAGGAGGGCTCCCACCCGTACCACCGTGTCGTCCCCGGCGTTGGCGGTGATCTTCTCCGCGTCGGCGAGCGCCTCGGCCGCGCGGCCGAGCTGCAGCAACGCGCGGGCGTGGACGAGCCGGTCGGCGGCCACCAGGGCGCCGCCGGCGAGCTTCGCGGCGCGCTCGGAGGCCTGCGCGGCCTGTGCCGGCTCGCCGGTCGCGAGAGCGGCCCGGGCGGTCCGGGCCAGTGCCTGCACGCCGAGCGGCCCGGCCGAGCGGGCGAGGGAGTCGGGGCGCAGGCCGACCACGTCGGCGAGCTGGGCGGCCCGCTCGGCGTGCTCGGCGATGAAGGCGTCGGCGGCGCCGAGCGTCATGTTGAGCCCGGGGACGTTGCCGGTCCCGCCGGCGGTCAGGTGGTTCGCCACGGCGGCGGCCGCCCACCGGGACAGCGCCGCGTGCCGCTCGGCGAGGTCGGCCTTGCCGATCCCGGCGTAGGCGGCCTCGCGCAGCAGCGGCGTGGCGAACGCGAACCCGCCCCGGCCGCGGCGCAGCATGCGGCGCTGGAGCAGTTCCTCGACGGCGCGCTCGAGCTCGACGGCGGCGACCACGGCGGGCCGGGTCGGCTGGCCGGGCGGGTTGAACCGCAGTGCCTCCAGTGCCCGGGCGGGCACGTTGTCGCCGATGACGGCCGCGTCGCGCAGGACCGCACGCGTGTCGGCGGGCAGCGCGTCGATACGGGCGGCGAGGACGGCGGCGAGGTCGCGGGAGAGCAGGCGGCCGCCGAGCGAGCCGGGTGTCAGCCGCCAGCCGGGCGGCTCGCCGCCGGCCACGGTGGTCAGCGCGCCGCGCTCCTGGAGCAGCGTGACCAGCTCGGCGAGGTAGAACGGGTTGCCCTGCGCGGTGGCCAGCAGCCGGTCCTCGTCGGGCGGGGCCAGCCGGCCGCCGCCCAGGTAGGCGCTGAGCAGGCGGGCCGCGTCGGCGCCGCGCAGCGGCGGGACCGGCACGACCTCGGCGTCGGCGATGCGGGTCAGCACGCCGGCGGAGCGGACCAGCTCCGGCCGGCCGAGCAGCACGATGAGCACCGGACCGGTGAGCCGCTCGATGGTGGCGCCGAGCGCGTCGAGGGTCTCGGGCGTGGCGTCGTGCGAGTCGTCGACGATGACGACGAGCGGCGTCTCCGCGGCCAGGCCGGACAGCAGCTCGGCGACCGCGTTGGGGATGGCGTCCAGGTCGAGCTCGTCGGGTTTCCCGCCGGGTGCGACCCAGGCGGTGTCGCCGACGGCCTCGCTGAGGCCGATCAGGCTGAGCAGCAGGTCGCTGGCGAACCTCGGCGGCTCGGGCCGGCCGCGGGCGGCGCGGGCGAGCCGCTGCGCGAGGCGGCGCAGCCGCTCCTCGACCGCCTCACGGGTGAGGACGCCGACGTCGGGCGGCAGGCCGATCGCGCCGCGGACCAGGTCGGCGAGCGGGGCGAGGCGGCGCCGTTCGCCGAACGCGGCGCAGTGCACGGACAGCACGCGGGCGCCGCCACCGGGCGCGAAGCCGGCGCTGGGCGTGTATCCCGCCCCGCCGAGGTAGCCCGCGGCGAACCGCTCGATCTCGCCCGCGAACCGGGTCTTGCCGAGCCCGGCCTCACCGGTGAAGACCAGGACGCGCGGCTCCTGCCGGTCGGCGATCTCGGCGAGTCGGCCCGAGACCCGGCCCAACTCCGCCTCGCGGCCCACGAACGGCGCCTCATCACCGAGGCCCGACCGGGTGCCGGGCGCGTCGAGCAGGCCGAGCAGTTCGAACGCCTCGACCGGCTCACGCTTGCCCTTGAGCCGCAAGGGGCGCAGCGCCCGCCAGGAGGCGAGGCGGCGGGTGGAGGAGGACGTGCGGTCACCGGCGTAGACCGCGCCGATCGCCGCCGCGTCGGCCAGCCGGGCGGCGGTGTTCACGGTGTCGCCGATCACCGTGTACTCGATACCGGCCTGCACGCCGGCCACGACCGTGCCCGTGTTCAGGCCGATGCGCAGGCCGAGCGGGGCACCGCCGCCGCGCTCGTCGTCGAGCACGCGCCGCACGGCGCGCTGCATCGACAGGGCGGCGCGGACCGCGCGCTCGGCGTCGTCCTCGTGGGCGACCGGCGCTCCGAACACGGCCATGATCCCGTCGCCGGTGAGCTTGTCGACGTGGCCGCCGAACGTCTTGACGGCGCCGGCGAGCGCGGCGAGGACCCGGTCGGTGACGGCGCCGACCCGCTCCGGGTCGAGATCCTCCGACCAGGCGGTGAAGTCGGACAGGTCGCCGAAGAGGACGGTGACGATCCGCCGCTCGGCCGCCGGGAGGGTGGCGGCGGCCGGCAACGCGGAGCCGCAATGGTGGCAGAACCGCGCGCCGGGCACGGCGACGGTCCCACACACCGAGCAAGTCACGTCGTCACCTCCGCTGCGCTCCGGCCCCTCCAGCGCGCCCCGGACCGGTCACGCCGGTCACGTTGCGTCCAACCCGTCCGGAGGTAGGTGTGATTCCCGCCTCAGGTAGGCAAGTTGTGCGCGGACCGACCACTCGGCGGCGGGCCACAGGCTGCGGTCCACGTCGGCGTACACGCGGGCGACCACCTCGGCGGCGTCGGCCGCCCCGGCGTCGAGGGCCTCGCGCACCTGGGCCAGCCGCGCCTCACGGTGCCGGTGGTAGAAGCGGGCGGCGACGGCGGTGTCGGTCAGCGCGGGGCCGTGGCCGGGCAGCGCCGGGCGGCCGTCGAACGCCGCCAGCCGGCCGAGGCTGTCGAGATAGTCGCCGAGGTCCCCGTCCGGCCAGGCCACCACGGTGGTGCCCCGGCCGAGGATGGTGTCCCCGGTCAGCACGATCTCTTCGCCGCGGTACCGCACGACGAAGCAGACGGAGTCCTTGGTGTGCCCCGGCGTGGCGAGCGACTCGACGTGGACCCCGTCGACGTCGACGTTCTCCCGCACCGGAGCCCCGTGGACCGGCGCCCCGGTCAACTCCGCCAGCCGGACGACACCTTCCGTGTGGTCCTCATGGCCGTGGGTCACGAGGATCGCCGCGACCGGAGCATGGTCGGCCACCGCACGCAGGTGCCCCTCGTCGAGCGGGCCCGGGTCGATCACGACGGACCCGCCACCGGGGGCGCGCACCAGCCAGGTGTTGGTGCCGTCGAGCGTCATCGGCCCGGGATTGGGCGCGCGGACGAGCGTCACCCAGTCGGGCAACGTCGTGAGGACCTGGGCGGCCGGGACGGTGACGTGGCTTACCACGATGTGATCGTACGGCGGGCCGGTTCCTCCGACACGTCACCCGACCGGCCATGGGAGTCACCCCGCATCGGCCGGCCGGGTGACACCATCAGGCGATCTCGACGATGGCCTCGATCTCGACGGGCGTGTCGAGCGGCAGCGCGGAGACGCCCACGGCACTGCGGGCGTGCTTGCCGGCCTCGCCGAAGACCTCGCCGAACAGCTCGCTGGCACCGTTGACGACACCCGGCTGGCCGGTGAACCCGGGCGCCGAGGCGACGAATCCGACGATCTTGACGATCTTGACCACACGGTCCAGCCCGACCAGCGACTCGACGGCGGCGAGCACGTTGATCGCGGCCTGGCGGGCGAGGTCCTTCGCCTGCTCGGGGGTGACGTCGGCGCCGACGAGCCCGGTGGCGGGCAGCTTGCCGTCGACGAGGGGCAACTGGCCGGAGACGTAGACGTGGTTGCCGGTCTGCACGGCCGGCACGTAGGCGGCGACCGGCGGCACGACCGGCGGGATCCGCAGCCCGAGCTCCTCGAGCCGGGCGTAGACGTCGGCCATGTCAGCCCGCCTTCGGCCGCTTGAAATACGCGACGAGGTTCTCCGGGTTGGGGCCGGGCACGATCGCCACGAGCTCCCAGCCCTCCTCGCCGAAGTTGTCCAGGATCATCTTGGTGTTGTGAACCAGCAGCGGTGCGGTCAGGTACTCCCATTTCTGCATGTGGCGACAGTAGCGTTCGGTGGGGTGGCGGCCGGTGGGCACAGCCTGATATCGGTGTCCCCCGTAACGTGCCCCGGGCCGCTACTGTGAGGGCCGCCGCCGCACAGAGGCGGGCATCGAGGCGTCGCACAGAGGTGGGAGAGATGACGCAACCGCCCCAGTACCCGGGTCAGCCGGAGTATCAAGGCCAGCCGGGCGATCCCTACGCCACGCCCGGTCAGCCGCCGCAGGCCCCGCCTGGGCAGGGTTGGCCGCCCCCGCCGGTGCAGGACCCCTTCATGCCCCCGACCTCGGCGCCCCCGACCTCGGCGCCCCCGACCTCGGCGCCGCCGACCTCCGGCCAGCCGTTCTACCAGGTCGGACAGCCGGGACAGCCATACCCGGACCCGAACCAGCCGCCACATGCGCCGCCGCCGACCGGTCCCTTCCCGGCCGGGCCGCCGCCCACGGGGCACTTCGGCCCGCCGACGAGCCAGTTCCCGCCGCCGCCGACCGGCCAGTTCCCCACCGGGCCGATGCAGACCGGGGTCGTGCCGCCGTTCTCCGGCCCGCCGGCACCGACGTCGGGCTTCCCGGGATACCAGCCGATGCCCCCACCGCCGAAAAAGCGGGGCCTGACGATCACGCTGATCGTGCTCGCCGTCGTCCTCGTGCTGTGCGGCGGTGGTGGTGCCGCGGCCTACTTCGTGGTCCAGGGCAACCAGGGCAAGGGCCAGTCCAGCGCCGTCGAGGCGGTCAACGGCTTCCTCAAGGCCGTCTACAAGGACAAGAACACCGACGAGGCGCTCAAGTTCGTCTGCGGGTCGTCGCGCAACAAGGACAAGCTGGCCCAGCGGGTCGACGACATCCGCAAGTACGACGCCGGTCTGAGCAGCCCGACCTACACCTGGCCGACGCCGACCGTCGACAAGCAGGAGAACAACTCCGCGACGCTCATCGTGCCGGTCAAGGTTGCGACGAGTGACGAGAAGGTCGCGGAGATGAAGTACAAGTTCCTCGCGACGAACGACAACGGCTGGTGGGTGTGCGAGATCACGGCGGCGTGATCCACAACCGGCGTCGGGTAGCGTCGGAAGCGTGACGTCACGCGAGTCCTCAGACGGGCGGGGCAGCTACGGCTGGCCTGCCCGTCTGCATGTGGTCACCGGGAAGGGCGGCACCGGCAAGACGACGGTCGCCGCCGCGCTGGCACTCGCCCTGGCCCGGGACGGCAAGCGCACCCTCCTCGTCGAGGTCGAGGCGCGGCAGGGCATCGCCCAGCTGTTCGAGCGCGACCCGCTGCCCTACCGGGAGATGCGCATCGCCACGGCGCGCGGCGGCGGTGAGCTGCGGGCCCTGGCCGTCGACGTCGAGGAGGCCCTGCTCGAGTACCTCGAGATGTTCTACCGGCTGGGCGTCGCCGGCCGGGCCCTGCGCAAGATCGGCGCTGTGGACTTCGCCACCACGATCGCACCGGGCCTGCGTGACGTACTGCTCACCGGCAAGATCAAGGAGGCGGTGACGCGCACGGCCGACGGCCGCCGGGTCTACGACGCGGTCGTGCTGGACGCGCCGCCGACCGGGCGGGTGGGCCGGTTCCTCAACGTCACGGCCGAGACCGCGCGACTGGCCAAGGTCGGCCCGATCAAGACGCAGAGTGAGGGCGTGGCGGCGATCCTGCGCTCACCGATGACCGCGGTGCACGTGGTCACCCTCCTGGAGGAGATGCCGGTCCAGGAGACCACCGACGCCATCGACGAGCTGACGAGGCTGGGCATTCCCATCGGGACCGTCATCGTCAACGCGACCCGGCCGGCCGTGCTGGCGGGCGCCCGGCTGACGCAGGCCGATCTGCGCAAGGGGCTGACCGCCGCCGGGCTCTCCCCCGACAAGGAGACGCTCGCGGGGCTCGTCGGCGAGGCGAAGGCCTACCAGACCCGGATCGCGGCCGAGGCCTCGCTGCGCGCCGAGCTGCAGCACCTGGGCCGGCCGCTGGTCGAGCTGCCGCTGCTGCCCGAGGTCACCCCGGAGGCGCTCGACCATCTCGGTGATCTGTTGCTCACAGGCGCTGACGAACGTGCGTCTGCTTCGGGGCGCCCGTAGCGGATACGCTCGCAAGGTGCGAGTGAACGCGGCAGCCCCGGATCTGGACGTCGACGAGATTCTCGCCGACCGCGCGATCCGCATCGTGGTGTGCTGCGGATCCGGCGGTGTCGGCAAGACGACAACCGCGGCGGCGCTCGCGCTGCGGGCCGCCGAGGAGCACGGGCGGCGCACGGTGGTGCTGACCATCGACCCGGCCCGCCGGCTGGCCCAGGCGCTGGGCCTGACCGAGCTCGACAACACGCCCCGGCAGGTCAAGGGTCTGCAGCCGGACTCGGCCGAGCTCCACGCGATGATGCTCGACATGAAGCGGACCTTCGACGAGGTCGTGCTCGCGCACACCGACCCGAAGAAGGCCGAGGAGATCTTCGCCAACCCCTTCTACCAGGCGATGAGCTCGACGTTCTCCGGCACGCAGGAATACATGGCGATGGAGAAGCTGGGTCAGCTGCGGGCGCGCGACGAATGGGACCTCATCGTCGTCGACACGCCGCCGTCCCGCTCGGCGCTCGACTTCCTCGACGCGCCGGCCCGGCTGTCGCGGTTCCTCGACGGCAAGATGCTGCGGCTGCTGCTGGCGCCGGCCCGCGCGGGCGGCCGCAGCGTGTTCAACCTCGTCTCCGCGTCGTTCGGGCTGTTCAGCCGCACCGTCACGAAGATCCTCGGTGCGCAGCTGCTCTCCGACCTGTCCGGGTTCGTGGGTGCGCTGGACTCGATGTTCGGCGGCTTCCGGGAGCGGGCCGAGCAGACGTATCGCGTGTTGCAGGCGCCCGAGACCGCGTTCCTGGTGGTGGCGGCGCCCGAGCCCGACGCCGTGCGCGAGGCGGTGTATTTCGCCGGACGGCTCGCCGCCGACCGGATGCCGCTGGCGGGGCTGGTGCTCAACCGGGTCGTTCCGGTGGCGGCACCGCACCTGTCCGCCGACGACGCGCGGGCTGCGGCGGCCCGGCTCGACGAGGTGGGCGGGCACCCGTCGACGGCGGATGTGTTGCGGGTCCACGCCGAGCTCGCCGAGCTGCACGACCGGCAGGCGGAGGTCGCCGGCCGCTTCCTGCACGCCCACCCGGGTGTGCCGGTGGTGCGGATCCCCGCGCAGCCCGCCGACGTCCATGACCTCGACGGGCTGCGTGCTATCGGTTCGACGTTCGAATAGCCCTCCCGGCGCCTCAGCCGGTCGGAACCAACTCTTTGGTGCTGTTGTCCTTCTCGTTGCGGTCCATGGCCGCTTCGAACATCTTGCGCCAGCTGGGCACCTGCGGATGGCGGCGCAGCAACGCCCGGCGCTCGCGCTCGGTCATGCCGCCCCAGACCCCGAACTCGATCCGGTTGTCGAGGGCGTCCGCCAGGCACTCGTACCGCACAGGGCAACTGCGGCAGATCCGCTTCGCCACGTTCTGCTCGGCGCCCTGGACGAACAGTGCGTCCGGGTCGCCATTGCGGCACGCGGCGATGCTGGGCCAGTCGACGACCATGCTCATATTTCCTCTTCCCCCCTTGGACTCCCCCCGGGTCCATCCGCCGTGCTTGCCCCAGCGAAAAGCACCCAAACCACGTCCCCCCATGGCTTTCGAGTGCAGTTCGCCGGTCTGCCCGGCGCGACGGCAGGGTCCCCGGCCACGGGAACCCCGAGAGGAGCTTTCCGGAACATCATGCTCTGTAATCGTCCAGTTACGCAACGTTGTTGCACCAGGTTAACCGGCCCCTTGTAATCCACCAAAGGGCCGAAGCGTGCTACCCGCGCGTCACGACCGGGTGCGTTTTGCCCAAAATGCCGACACGACAGTGATCCGTGCATCAGACTCGGCTACGGGTCAACCTCACGCTCGGTGTCACGCGTCTAGGACAACGAGGACCGTCGCCGTCAGGACGCGGCCTCATGACGTCGTCACGTAGTCTGAGGCGGTGACCTGGATGCGCAAACGCGAGCACGGCCTGCTGCCCAATGCGGCCTCTCTGCTGCTCTGTGGGCTATTGGCAGGCTTGGTGGTCGCTGCGGCCGCGTTCCCTGCGGTCGCGATGTCGGGACTGGCCGCGAAGGCCGGCGCCGACACGTTCGACAACCTTCCCACTGACATCGACGTGCTGCCCTCGCCGCAGATCTCTTACGTCTACGCATCCGACCGCAAGACGTTGCTGGCGATGATGTACGACGAGAACCGCCGCGACGTCCCGTTGAGCGACGTCGCCGACGTCATGCGCAAGGCCATCGTCGCGGCCGAGGACAACCGGTTCTACCAGCACCGCGGGGTCGACGTGAAGGGCGTCGCGCGTGCCTTCGTGGTGAACCAGAACGCGGGCGGCCAGACCGAGCAGGGCGCGTCGACGCTCACGATGCAATACGTGCGCCAGGCCATCTCCTACTCGGCGAAGACACCGCAAGAGGTCGTCGACGCGACCGACAAGACGCCCACGCGCAAGCTCCGCGAGATGAAGTACGCCATCGATCTCGAGAAGAAGCTCAGCAAGGACGAGATCCTCGAGCGGTACCTCAACATCGCGTCCTACGGTCACGGCGCATACGGCATCTTCGCGGCGTCGCACGTCTACTTCGAGAAGGATCCCAAGGATCTGACACTGGCCGAGGCCGCGCTCATCGCGGGCCTGGTGAAGGCGCCCACGACCAACGACCCGGCCACGTCCACGGGCCTGCCACTCGCGAAGGACCGGCAGAAGTACGTGCTCAACCAGATGGTGAGCCTGGGGTACATCAACAGGCAGCAGGCCGATGAGGCGGTGGCCGCGAAGCTGACCATCATCGGTAAGCGCACCCCTGAGGGATGCGAATTCGTTCAGCGTCCCGAGCTCGGCGCCGGCTTCTACTGCGACTACCTGCGCCGCTGGTGGCTCGCCCAGCCGATGTTCGGCGAGGACCAGTACCAGCGCGCCAACCGTCTGCGGGCCGGCGGCTACACGGTCATCTCCGCGCTCGACGTCCAGACCCAGGCGGCCGCGTTCAAGTACGCGAACCAGCAACCGAAGGATGTGGCCGGCAACCAGCAGGTGAAGCTGGGCCAGTCCAACGCGCTGATGCTCGCCGCCGTCGAGCCGGGCACCGGCCGGGTCACCGCGATCGCGACGAACCGCACGTTCAGCAACGACCAGTCGAAGAACGGCAACAACACCAACCCCGGCAAGAAGGGCCAGAAGGGCAACTGGCCCAACACCACGGTCCCGATCATCACCGGCGACGCCGACATCCCGGGTTACCAGGCCGGCTCGACGTTCAAGATATTCACCGCGGTGGCGGCACTCGAGGCGGGTTTCCCGCTCGCGACGACCATCAACACCGAGAAGCAGTTCCGGTCGAACTACCCCCTCAACGCGAACAACCCCGCCGCCTGCAACGGCCCGTACTACTGCCCGAAGAACGCGGGCGGGCAGTCCGGCCCCTACAACATGTGGACCGCGTTCGGCAGCTCCATCAACACATACTTCGTGCCGCTCCAGCAGCAGGTCGGCGCCGACAAGGTCGTCGACGTGGCCAAGCGGCTCGGCATCCAGTTCAACGCGTCGGAAGACGCCGACCGTGCTAATAAGCCGGAAAGAGCTAAGGGCTGGGGCTCGTTCACGCTCGGCGTCAGCGCCACCACGCCGCTGCAACTGGCCAACGCCTACGGCACCCTCGCCGCCGACGGCCTCTACTGCGAGCCGACGCCGATCGTCGAACTGCTCGACAACGACGGCAAGAAGGTCGAGGGGCTCGACCCGAAGTGCCAGCAGGCCGTCAACCCCGAGGTCGCCCGCGCGGCCATCGACATGGCCCGCTGCCCGGTCGGTGACCAGTCCGCCACCGGCAAGTGCGCCGGCTCGACCGCCGCCTACGGCCGCCGCTTCGTCGGCCGCCCGATCGCCGGCAAGACCGGTACGACGGACTCGGAGAAGAACGCGACGTTTGTCGTCACGACGAAGCAGCTCGCGGTCTCCGGCTTCCTCACCGACCCGGACTGGCCCGACACCAACAAGGAGATGAAGCACCCGCCGGTCAACTACGCCGCACTGGCGGTGCTGCGGGACGGTCTGGCCGGCAAGCCGGTGGTCGGCTTCACGGCCCCGACGAAGGACAAGGCGCAGGGCAAGCTGGTGGACATCCCGTCGGTCAAATGCCTCTCGGTCGACCAGGCGCGGTCCAAGGTCCGCAACGCCGGCTTCAGCGTGTCGGTCTCGAACCAGCAGGTGGCGTCGGAGTGCCCGGCGGGCACGGTGGCCCGCACCGAGCCCGGCGGCGCCACGGTCAAGGGTGGCCCGGTCTCCCTGATCATCAGCAAGGGCCCCGGCGCCCAGGCCCCGCCGTACACCGGCAACCAGGGCAACGGGAACGGCAATGGAAACGGGAACGGCAGACGCCCGAGCGACGACTGCCCGATCCCGTGGGTCTGCTGACCCACTGACCGCACGAAGACGGCGGGCGGCCTTATGACGAGGCCACCCGCCGTCTTTTGTGTCTCGGCCCGCGTGCCGCGTGCCACGTCCAGGACCGCCCGACAAATCACGCAAAAAGGGTCAGCGGGCCCTCGCCAGAGTCAGCCCGACGCCAGTTGAGCGCGGACCACGGCGGCGACACGGCCGCCCTCCGCCCGGCCTGCCACGGCCGCCTGTGCGGCCTTCATGGCCGGACCCATGCTCGACATGCCGCTCAGGCCGGCGGCGGACAGAGCGTCGCGCACGATCGCGGTGAGATCCTCCTCGGAGAGCTGCTTCGGGAGGTAAGCGGCGAGGACTTCCTCCTCGGCGCGCTCCTTCGCGGCCTGGGCCTCACGGCCTGCGTCGGCAAACGCGTCGGCGGCCTCGCGGCGCTTCTTCGCCTCCTTGGTCAGGACCGAAAGGACCTCGTCGTCGGAGAGCTCACGGGCGGACTTGCCGGCGACCTCCGCGTTGCGCACCGCGGTGAGGGCCATCCGCAGGGTCGACGTCACCAGCTCGTCACGAGCCTTCATGGCGTCGCGCAGGTCGGACTCCAGGCGTGCCTTCAACATGAACGAAGTCTATCCGTCCGATCTTGCTCATATTGCGTTGCAAAAGGGCCGGTACGCTGATCCAATGCGCTCGAAGACAGTCTTCCGCCTCGCGACGGGTGCCGTCGCCGCCGGCGCCGCCGCCCTTGCTTACGCCTCGCTCGTCGAGCGCAACATGTTCACCCTGCGCCGGTTCGACGTGCCGATCCTGGAAGCGGACGCGGAGCCCCTGCGCATCCTCCACCTCAGCGATTTTCACCTCACCCCTGGGCAGCATCGCAAGCAGCGCTGGATCGCCGAGCTCGCCGGCACCGACCCGGACCTGGTCGTGGTGACCGGTGACACCATGGCCCACGTCGATGCGGTTCCAGCGGTCGTACGGGCATTGACCCCGCTCCTGGACCGTCCTGGCGCGTTCGTGTTCGGCTCGAACGACTACCGCGGCCCCGTGTTCAAGAACCCCTTCGGCTACTTCAGCAAGAACCGGCCGTACGTGCAGGGCGCCGCACTCCCCACGGAGGAACTGCGCGACGTGCTGACCGGCTCGGGCTGGGCGGACCTCAACAACGCCCGCACGACGATCAAGGCCGGCGGCCGGACCGTCGAGCTGGTCGGTGTCGACGATCCGCACATCGGCCGCGACGACTACGACGCCGTCGCCGGGCCCGCCTCGATCGACGTCGACGTGCGCATCGGCCTCACCCACTCGCCGGAGCCGCGCATCCTGGACCGCATGGCCGACGACGGCTTCGACCTGCTGCTCGCCGGCCACACGCACGGCGGCCAGGTGGCGGTGCCGTTCTACGGCGCGCTGGTCACCAACTGCGGCCTCGACCGGCGGATGGCGAAGGGCCTGCACCGCTGGCCGTACTCGGCCTCGTACCTCCACGTCTCGGCCGGCCTGGGCACCCACCCGACGGCGCCGGTGCGGTTCTCCTGCCCGCCGGAAGCCTCGATCCTGACGCTCGTCCCACGATGACGGCGACCCCCGCACCGATCTCCGGCCCTGCCCCGCGTCGCTGGCCCCGCCGTGCCGCCTACGCCGGCATCGCGGGCGCTGCCGGCTTGGCGGTGCTCCTGCCCACCGGCACCGCCGGTGCGGGCTGGTATCTGGCGGGCCAGGTGCTGAACGTCAACGGCGGGGCCAGGTACTACCCGGTGCGGGTCCGTGCCGTGACGGACAACCGCATCACGCTGACCCGCACGCCGGACACCGCCCGGTCGATCCCGCTGTCGTTCGTCTGGGCGGACGGCCACGCGCGGCTCGGGCCGGTCGTGACGCTCGACCGCGCGTCGGTGACGCGAGAGGTCGCCGAGGTGACACGGGGTTCGCTGGTGGCCGGCGCCCGCGGGTACACCTCGGGATACGTCTTTGAAGGCGACCCGATGTCGGCGCGCGGCCTGCCGTTCGAGGACGTCATCGTGCAGGGTGAGCTGGGCCCGCTGCCGGCGTGGCTGGTGCCGCCGACCATCGGGCCGGACGACACCTGGATCATCGCCGTCCACGGTCGTGGCGCACCCCGCGGCGAGGCGCTGCGCGCGCTGCCCACGCTGGCGGAGAGCGGCCATCCGACGCTTGTCGTGACGTACCGGAACGACCCAGAGGCGCCGCCGTCGTCGGACCACCGGTTCCACCTCGGCCACACCGAGTCGCACGACGTGATGTCCGCGATCGAATACGCGAGGTCGGCGGGCGCCCGCGACGTGATCCTGGTCGGCTGGTCCATGGGCGGCGCGGCGATCCTCAACCTGCTGCGCTCCTGGGACCACGGGGGCTTCCTGCGCGGTGTCGTGCTCGACTGCCCGGTGGTCGACTGGACCGCGACCCTGCAGATGAACGCACGGCAGCTCAACGTGCCGCCACCGTGGACGTGGACGGCGCTGAAGCTCATCCAGCGCCGCTTGGGCGTGCGGGCGTCGGACCTGGACTACCGGTCGGTGGCGGGCAAGCTGGACGTGCCGACACTGGTGTATGTGGACCACGACGACCGCACCGTGGCCCCGTGGCCGACGGTCGAGTTCGCCGCCGCCTCCCCGCTGGTGACCCTGGTGGAGACCCGTGAGGCCGGTCACTGCCGCAGCTGGAACCTCGACCCGGTGGCCTACGAGTCGGCGCTCCGGTCCTTTTTGAAGTCGTTGTAATCCCAGGTCACCACCCGTCCCACCCGCCACGGGGGATACCGAGTTTGCGGGGCGGCGAGGGTGGGCTACGATTACTCGGCACGCTCGGGGTATAGCGCAGCTTGGTAGCGCGCTTCGTTCGGGACGAAGAGGTCGTCGGTTCAAATCCGGCTACCCCGACAGAGCAAACGCCCCGACCAGGGGAAACCTGGTCGGGGCGTTTACGTTTTTCTATGCCGTTTTGAACCGTCCCCGTAAACCCCTGCGGGCAACCAGGTTCGTCACGGCCGGCTGGCGGCACTGCGGGATGCGACTACACCGCGGCCCGCGTTGGCCTGTCGTCGTGGTGGCCGGGGCCGTTCGCCGATACCGTCGTCGCCGCGGGCACGACTGGGGCACTTCGCGGCTGCTGCTGGCGCGCCGGCCACAGGTAGTAGGTCGCGGCGGCGACGACCAGGCCGACCAGGAACGACACGTCGATACCGTTGATCAGGTTCGCTATCGGGCCGTGGAAGTACGGCAGAACCGCGAACGGGACCATGAAGGCGAATCCCGCACCGTAGGCCACGAGTCCTCGCACCGACCAGAGCCCGTACCGCCCGTTCTTGTCGAGGATGTCGGCGATCGAGTAGCTGCCCTTTCGGACCAGGAAGTAGTCGGTGAGGTTGACCGCGGTCCACGGAACCAGCAGGAACAGCATCGACGACAGTGCCCCGCCCGCGACACCGACCACGTTGTCGCCGAACGGGATCGCGATCGCGGACCAGATCGCGACGGCGGCCAGGCCGATCCAGAGGCGGCCACGCTTGCCGCCGCGCACGCCGAACATGTCGGCCGCGGTGAGCACCTGGAGGGCGACGCTGTAGGAGAACGACCCCAGGCACACCACCAGGGTCGCCACGGACACCAGGGCGAGGATCACGCCGAAGCCGGAGAACACGGAGTCGCCGGCGTGTGCGAGCGAGGTGAGCGCGTCGTCGGCCCCGAACTTCGAGGCCAGCCAGGCGCCGATGGCCATCAGCCAGGTCGCCGACAGCCCGGTTCCGGTGTAGACGGCGGCCACCAGCAGCCCTGGCCTGGTGGTTTCGGGCAGGTATCGCGTGTAGTCGGACACGATGGGGGCGAGCGCGATGTTGTACGCCGCCGCGACGGCGAACTGCGTGACGAAGGCGCTGGCCGTGAAGCCCGTGGACCCGACCGGGCCGGAGCCGTGCGGTGCCGTTACGTGGCCGAGGACGATCATCGCGCTGAAGGCCACGAACAACGGGAGCGAGATGTAGAAGATGATGCGGCTCAACTGGTGCAGGGCGTGGTGGCCGAGGACGGCCAGAGCCGCGGCGCCGACGTTGATGACCACGCCGACGAGCAGTGGTGACCACCCGAAGAGGCTGTGCAGGCCCCCGGTGGTCAGGACGGTGTACACGACGCCGAAGCCCATGTAACAGGCGACGGCCATGAACAGGGCGGTTGAGGCGCCGTAGAAGCCGAATTGCGCACGGGACTGGATGATCTGCGGGAGCCCCATGTGTGGGCCCTGCGTGGCATGGAACGCCATGAAGAAGGTCCCGAACACCATGCCGGCGACACCGGCCACGAGCGTCCATCCGAGCGACAGACCCAGCGATGGCCCGGTGAATCCGAGCGCGATGGTGAAGAAGCTCCAGTTGGCGACGAAGAAGAACGGCGTGATGCTCCACGCGTTCCCCTTGCGCAGGTCGAGGGGGATCCATTCGATCGATGCGGATTCCACCAGCTCCGATCGCGGGCCGCGGTTCATGTCGATGATCTGGTTGTCAGTTGGCATCGCGGGGACCTTCAGGTGTCGTTCGGGAAGGGGCACAGGAGCGGGATGGCGACCTCGAGGGCGCGGATGGCCGCGGGGATGGGGGTCTCCCCTTCGGCCAGTCGGTAGACCACGGTGCCGTCGACGACCGCGAGCACGGCCCGCGCGATCTCGGGCTGGACGTGACGCCCGTGACGCGCGAGCACGCGGGCGACGAGACCGGTGAGTTCGACGTTGTACCTGCCGATGAGCGGCCGCAGTTCGGGATGCCGCCCGGACTGGATGTATCGCTCGTACACCCCGGCGATGGTCGCTCGCGTGGTGTCGGCGTGCTCGGCCGGGTGTACCGTGGCGACCTCGACGATCGCGCGGGCCGCCTGCTCCAGGGTGAGCGGCTCCGGCAGGCGATCGATGAATTCCTCGCCTCGCCGCACCCAGCCGGTCAGCGTGTACTGCAGCGCCGCGCACCACAGGTCTTCCCTGGTGGGAAGATGCGCCCGCACGGTCTGCGGTGGCAGCGCGGCTTCCTCGGCGACGGCTCGATGGGTCAGCGCGTCGATGCCGCGGCGGCGCATCACGTTCGCCGCCGCTCTTACCACGGCGGCCCGCCGGTGGGCTGAGCGCGTGGATGCGACAGAGGTGTTGCCGTTCATCGGCCGCGGCTCACAGGCTGTAGAGGTAGCGGTCGCGTTCCCAGTCGGTCACGGTGGCGTGGAAGGACTCCCACTCCGCGTACTTCATGTCGACGTACTCGGTGATGAACCGAGCGGGGAAGACGGTGGCGGCGAGCTCGCTGGCCGCGAAGGCGTCCGTTGCCTCGAGCAGGTTCCGCGGCAGCCGTACGCCGTTGCTCTTCCCCGCGTCCCGGGAGTCCACCAGGGCCACCTCGACCGGGTCGCCCGGGTCGAGGCTGTCGCGGATTCCATCGAGGCCGGCCGCGAGGAGGAACGCCGCGGCGAGGTAGGTGTTGGCCGCGGAGTCCACCACCCGGTTCTCGATCGCCGGCCGGTTGCGGGGCAGCCGGAGCATGCAGGAACGATTCTGGACGCCGTAGGCGGACCAGACCGGGGCCCACGACGCCGTGCCGTCGGCCAGGCGGGGATTCAGTCTCTTGTAGGAGTTGACCGTCGGCGTGACCACGGCGGCGAGGGCATCGGCGTGGCGCATGATCCCCGCGGCGAAGGAATACGCGAGCCTGCTCCACCCGATTCCCCTCGGGTCCTCGTCGTCCGTCATGAGGTTCCGCCCGTCGTCGGCGGAGACCACGCTCATGTTGTAGTGGTGTCCGGACCCCCACGCCTCGGTGTAGGGCTTGGGCATGAAGGTCACCGCCAGCTCGTGACGTTTCGCGATCTGGCGGACCATCGTGCGGAAGAAGGAGATCTTGTCCGCCATCTCCAGGGCGCCGTCGTACGCGAAGTCGAACTCGTACTGCCCGTCGCCGCCCTCCTGGTCGAAGCTGTAGACGCCGAATCCGGTCTCCTGCATCGCGGTGACGAGATCATCGAGGAAGTCGGCCGCGTCCAGGGTGGCCTCGGCGTCGTAGGCGGGACACGGCTTCAGGCCGCCGCTGCGGGCGACCGGCGCGAGGTAGGAGCTGCGCGGGTCGTCGGAGGGCCGGAAGACGAACAACTCGGTTTCGATACCGAGCTTGAAGTCCAGCCCGAGCTCGCGCGCCCGCGACAACTGCTGCTTGAGGATGCTGCGCGGGCACTGATCGAAGGGCTCTTCCCCCTCGCGCAGCAGGTCCGCCGCCATCCACACGAACCGGCGATCCCATGGCAGAACCCGCGCGGTACTGACGTCCGGAATGGCCACCGCCTCGTCCTCGTGCGGCTCCATCGATCCCAGGCCCGTGATACCGCGGGGCGTGTAGCGCTCCGACCCCGCGAGCAGGTCCGAAAGCAGGTCAATGGGAACGACTTTCGCCTTGGAGCGTCCGTGGATGTCGATCCAGGCGCCCATCGCGTACTTGACGCCGGCATCGGTGAACTTCTCGGCCAGCTGAAAATGGGCGGCGTCGATTTCGTATGCGGTCTTCATGTTCTGCTCTTTCCTAGATCCAAGAAAGGGTTGGTGACGCAGCGGGCCGCGACAGCGGCGCACGTTCGCGAAGGCCTGACTCGACCCGGGCCTCGGCCACCGCCACGATCCGCTCGAACAGCTCGGCACCGAGCTCTTTCGTCGCGGCCGACGGCCGGCCGGTCACCCCGTTGGTCGACAGGGACTCGGCGGTGTAGCGGAAGGCAAGCCCCGCCGTGCGGTCGATGTCGTCCGCGGTCCGCATGGCATCGACATCGACGAGGTCGGGGCTCACGTGCAGCATCACCGACGTCTCGGCGCGATTCGCGTGAATGTCTTCGCCGTCCTCGCAGACGATGCGTGCGATGTCAGGATCGGCATTCCACCAATTCACCCAGCCTGACTGGATGTCCGGCCTGCGGAACCGCAGCAGGTCCGTCGCCGCGGCGATGGAGTTGGTGTTCCCCATATGACCGTTCACGTACAGCAGCCGGGTGAGCCCGCTCACCGCGGCCCATTCGGCGTAGCGGACGACCAGGCGGGTCAGTTCCTCCGGGAACAACGACAGCGTGCCCGGGAACCGGGTACCGTGCCCGAGGCTGCAGCCAACGGTGATCGGCGGGAGAACGATCACCTGGGCCTCACGCCTGCGCTCGACGGCGTCACAGAGCGCGACCGCTATGCGGGTATCGGTGTCTGTGGGCAGATGCGGCCCGTGCTGCTCCGTCGCGCCGACGGGAACGAGCCCGACGCGTTCGGGTAGGCGCGCGGCGGCTAGCTGCCGAGAATTCGCCTCCGACCACTTCACGCGCCGCGCTCCGCACGGTACTTGATGGCCGAAACGGTCAGTGATAGGACGCACATGGGCGCTCTCCACAAGTACGGAGCGGTCGAGCTCCCAAGTCCTGCCGGGCTTTTATCCCCAGGTGTCCGGTGTGCGAACCGGTTCGCCCCTCGGTCCAGGCCTCGCAGCGAGCGGAACCCTAGGCGACTACCTCCGTCGGAGGCGTTGACGGCGAAATTAGCCATCGCATGTGTAACGGATGTTAATCCGATGTGACGCAAGCGTTAAGCAGATTCGATCCGGCGAGGCCGCTTCGCGGTCGGCGAGCTGCACCTTGTCGCATGGCGCCATGGTCGGATGCAGTGACATCGGCACGATCGCGTCACGCTGCGTAGCGACTCCTCGGCGGCATGAGCGAGTGGCCGATCAAGCGGGTTCGTTGCGCCGCCCGAGCCATTGACGCACTGCCGAGAAGTCCGCGTCGGTCAGTCCCATGTATGGGTCGACGCGATGCAGCAGCGCCGGCCACGGGTGCCGTGCGGCGACCCATCGCCGGTCGGCATCGGTTGTCTCATCATCGAGCCAGACGAATGGGCGTCCTGCCGCCCATCGAGTGAGGAACGCCGTCTTCCAGTGCAGGCCGCGCTCCGGTTGCTCGTCGGGGTCCGGCCAGTCGACGAAAGGGAGCACCGGAAGGCCGAGCCGTGGCGAGATGACCTCGTTCGCCTCCGCCATCCACGTGCTCGCCCAGACCAGTTCGCCCGATAGAGCGAGGAGACGTCGCCCGTCACCGGGGTCGAGCCGATCCAGGAGAGGATTGCCGGAGCCGTCGTCGGCCTCGACCCAGGGGCGATCCGGGCGGGCCGACCGGCCTCGGAACGGGAGGAGCACGCCGTCGACATCGAGAAAGACCAACGGTTGTCGCGTGCCGCCGGGCTGCATTCCCGAACCGTATCGGTACCCGTGGAAGTGACGCTCAACAGGATCGAGCTGTGGGCGCATCACGGAGACGTGAGATCGCGGCCGCCGTCGACCGCGGCGTCCGCGCGGCGACGGCGCTGCCGTTCGTCCGCGCCAAGGCCGGCGTCGCGGAATTCCGGTGTACCCGGAGGCCGACGAACAGGCGTCACCGAACTGCTGCAGGAACACGTCGAAGCTCGTCTTTGGAGTCTGCACACGTACTCGTCCGGAACCCCAGCGCTGCGGCGGGCCACCATGGCCACGCTGCCCAGTCACGCCGTCGCCAGGGCGGCTACGATCCGCGCTGTGCGGCTCCCAGAAGTCATCCCGATCAAGTACCTGCCCGACTATCGCACCGACCGCATCGGTCGGCATGCTGGCGGACAGTTCTTCGCTGACATCACCGGCGCATACCAAGAAGGTGTCACCCCGGGGCACGATTGGCGTCACCAGCAGCGGATCTATGCGGTTCTCCACCGCTTCGACGACGGCGGGCATCACGTGGGTTCGGACATATGGTTCGCCGGCGTCAGGGCCGAGAGTCCTGCAGCCGTCGAAAGAGCCGAGCAGGTGCTGTCGGGCTGGCTGTCGGACATCGGGCCGGTCACTTACTGCGACATCACCATCCGGCCCTTCCGGGCCGACTTCGACAACGTCGTCTTCGGCCTCATTGACGAAACCACCGACGATCCATACGAGGGCCACGGCGGTCCATGGGCCGAGCTCCACCCTCAAAGACTCGGGTTCCACGAGCCCTGGGACGGCGAGTACGACACCTGAAGCACCCGCCGACCCGACTGTCCAACACGATCAGCATTCCTGGAACACCCCGTGCAACAGCTCGGCGGTTACCGCATCGACGAAGAACACCACGTCGCATTTCAGGTTCATCGCGGCCGCCCGGACCTGCGGATCGAGGTACAACGGGCCATGGACCGTTGGTCGTGTCCCCTCGTACGTGACAACCCACTCAAGGACATCCGTAAAGTCCTGCTTCTTCAGCGACTCGTCCTGGCTCTTGTGCTGCATGGAGACCAGCCGCAGTTCGACCTGCGGCGTGCCAGGCGTCATGTCGGGGCCGAAGCCTGAATTCCGCGTCCGGTCAACCGCGGCCTTGGCGTCGACAGCTGCACGCGCCTTTAGGGCGTCGGGCGCAGGCCTGCCCACCAGACCATTCGGGTATTCCTTGACACCGTCGTTGCCGACGCGTTTGAAATCAGCGTCACGCCCGCCGGAAGAAGCCGTCGAAACCGGCACGACGCCGATGGCCACCGCCGCGACAGCCAGGACACCGACATTGAGGCCAAGCCCAAACTTGCGCGATCGTCTCATCTGCCCCTCCTCGTTCACGTGATCGTCTGTTTTCGATAGATCTCCTCGGGACCCCACACTACTTGCGTCACGACCACAAGCTATGGGTCCTCGCCATACCTTCGCGCAATTCGTTGCCCGGCCACAGGCCAGTTGTGACAGTCACGGGCTTCGTCGGCCCATCGGCCAAGTCGCACGTTCAACCATCTATACCGCCGTCACAACCTCCGACCGAACATAGCCAACGCGACGACGACCAGAAATGGACAGCGACCAACGCCGAAGCCCCGACACTTCGCCGAAGGAGCAGCCGGGGCTCGACTGGCGCTGGCCGAGCTGTGACGCTCCACCACAACCGCAAGATCGATGCGCGAAAAGGTCGGCAGCCGGATACCGGTAATGCCTGCATGGGACCTCACCCGGCGGGTATCGGGCGGGCATGACGGCAGCGGAGTTCGTGCCCGATCACGGGAGTCTTGACGAGCTGCGCACCGCGGTCCAAGGGTGCCGCGGCTGCGGGCTCTACCAGGACACCACCCAGGCGGTTTTCGGCGAAGGGCCCGAGGACGCGCGCATCCTCGTGGTCGGTGAGCAGCCGGGGGACGTCGAGGACCGGCGGGGCAGGCCGTTCGTCGGGCCGGCCGGGAAGGTGCTCGACCGGGCGTTCGCCGAGGCGGGCCTCGACCGTACGACCATGTATCTCACCAACGCCGTCAAGCATTTCAAGCATCGCCCCGCGGCGGCCGGGAAGCGGCGGCTCCACCAGACGCCCGACCGCAGCGAGATCGTCGCCTGCCGGCCGTGGCTGGTCGCGGAGTTCGAGGTCGTCCGGCCGGCCCAGGTGGTGGCGCTCGGGGCCACGGCCGCCAAGGCGCTGCTCGGGCCGAGTTTCCGGGTGACGAAGCAGCACGGTGTGCCGCTGCCCTGGCCGAGCAGCGCGGACCGGCCCGAGGACTTCAACGGTGCCCCGGAGGCCGTCCTGGTCGCCACCATCCACCCGTCTGCCGTGCTGCGCGCCGACGACCGCGAGGCGATGTTCGCCGGCATGGTGGAGGACCTGAAAGCGCTCCGGGGCCCGGCCTGACGGCCGGACCCGGGGCGGGGAGCTACTTCCCCCAGCGCTTGGCGGACCAGGTGCTGGAGCTCCAGTAGTGGCCGCTCCAGTAGTGCCCGGACCACTTGCCGGCCGACCAGTAGTGGCCGGACCAGGTGTCGTCGTACCAGGCCTGGTCGGCCCAGCTGTCACCCGACCACGTCGCCGCGGCCCACGTCCTCGACGCCCACGACGTGCCGGTCCAGCCGTCGCCGGCCATCCGGCGGTCCATCCACACGCCGCCGTTCCAGGCGGTCAGCGCCTTGGTCTGCTGCGCCCACACCGCGGCGTTGAAGGGGCCGAAGATGTCGAACTCACCGATCAGCTGCTGGTTGTCGTGCACCACATGGTCGCTGCCGCGTGACGACTCCAGCGAGCCGACGCCAGCCGACTGGGCGCCGGTCTGTGCGGCAGCCGGGGTCGTGGCCTTGAGCGCGGCGGACAGGTTGATCTCCCCGACGCCGCCGGGCAGCGCGGTGGCGGTGCTCTTCAGCAACGCCTTCACCTGGTCCGGAGCTGCCACCAGTGCTCCTTTCCTGGGGTCCGGCCCGATCCACCAAACATGCAGGAGTCATTACCGATCGTCACCTAATGGAGACGCAAAGAGACGAACGGCAGCGGAGGATGATCCAACCACCGGACACCGGGGACCCGACACGTGTCCCCCGAAGTGCCATTTGCGCCCGAACATCTCAGCGGAGACCGCGCTGCGCCGATCAGGCTGGCGATGAGCATGCAGGGCGGCCCCGCACCGGTGACCATGGATCCGGTCACCGGTGTGTTCACGCGCGCCGCACTGGACGAGGCGCTGCGCCGTCCCGAGCTGGTCGAGGGCGCCAGCCTCCTGCTGTTCGACGTCGACCACTTCAAGACGGTCAACGACGCCTTCGGCCACCTGCGCGGCGACATCCTCCTGCGCCAGCTCGCGGAGCGGATCGGCGACCTCATCCGCACCGACGACCGGCTGTTCCGGTACGGCGGCGACGAGTTCGTGCTGCTCCTGCCGCACACCCGGCCCGACGAGGCGCTGCGGCTGGCGATCCGGCTCACCGACGAGATCCGCGCCCGCGAGTTCACCGGCACGCCGCCGCTGCACCTGTCGATCAGCCTCGGCGTGGCGAGCAGCCCCGCCGACGGTACCGACGGCAAGACCCTCATCGCCGTCGCCGACCGGCGCAACTACCTGGCCAAGCGCCGGGGCCGCGGGCAGGCGGTCGGCGACGACGCGGAGGCGCCGGCGAACGAGGCGGGTGCGGGCTCGTCCCGGCTCTGGGAGCGCGACGCGGCCCTGAGCGGCACACAGGAGTTCCTGACCCGGGTTTCCGCAGGTGTACGGGGTGCGCTGCGCATCGTCGGCCCGAAGGGTGCCGGCCACACGCGGTTCCTCCGTGAGGTGGCACAGATCGCCCGCCTGCGCGGGTTCGGCCCGGACAACCCGATCCTGTTCGCGGACGTCACCGACCCGGTGCCCGACCCCGGCGACGCGGCCGCGATCGTCTACGCCACGACCGGCCTGCACGCCGACGACCCGCGCCGCACCGGCCTGCCGGAAACGGTGGTCGAGCTGACCCCGTGGTCGCCGGCGACGCTGCGGATCTGGCTGCGGATCGCGCTCGTGGGCGAGCCGAGCACCGCGCTGGCCGACCGGCTCATGGAGCGCTCGGGCGGCCTGCCCGCGCGGGCCGAGGCGGAGCTGCAGCGGCTGCGCGCGCAAGGAGAGCTGGTCGCCGCCGGGGACGGCACCTGGACCGTCACGCCGAAGCAACCGAAGCGGCGGCGCGGGCGGCTGCCCGTACCGATGACGAGGCTCGTCGGCAGGGACCGGGAGACCGCCCGGATCGCCGGCCTGGTCCGGGACGGGCGGCTGGTGACGCTGGTCGGCCCGGGCGGCATCGGCAAGACGCGGCTGTCGCTGGCGGCCGCGACGACGGTGGCGGGCGAGTTCACCGACGGCGCCGTCTTCGTGCCGCTCGCCGACACCAACAACGCGCAGCTGGTGACCGCCGCGCTGGCCCAGGCGCTGGGCGTCGTCGAACTGCCGGACCAGCACCTGTTCGACACGGTGCTCGACCACCTCGCCGAGGCCGACCTGCTGCTCGTGCTCGACAACTTCGAGCAGGTCGTCGACGACGGCGCGGCGCTGGTCAGCGACCTGCTGGCGGCCGCGCCGGGGGTGCGCGCGCTGGTCACCAGCCGCGAGCGGCTCTCGCTGTACGGCGAGCAGGTCTACCAGGTGCCCGCGCTGGCCGACTCGCCGGCGGTGACGCTGTTCGAGCAACGGGCGCGGGCGGTCGACGCCGACTTCGAGATCACCATCGACACCGCCCTGCCGGTCGCGGCGCTCTGCCGGCGGCTCGACGGCCTGCCGCTCGCGATCGAGCTCGCGGCGGCCCGGATCGACCGGTTGACCCCGGACGAGTTGCTCGACCACCTGACGGAGCACCTGGACCGGGACCTCGACTCGCTGGGCGGATCGGGGCCGCGGGACCTGCCGGCCCGCCAGCAGACGCTGCGCGGTGCGATCGACTGGAGCTTCGTGCTGCTCGACACCGAGGAGCAACGGCTACTCACCGAGCTGTCGGTGTTCGCCGGCGGCTGGACCGGAGCGGCGGCGCTCGCCGTGACCTCGCCGGGTGGCGACCTGGACCTGCTGCTGAAGCGGCTCGACGCGCTCGCGGACAAGAACCTCGTGGTGCGCGACGACGGCGAGGGCCGGTACCGCCTGCTCTCCACGATCCGCTCGTACGCGCGGCACCGGCTGGGCGACGCGGTGGCGCCGCCGGACCGGCACGCCGAGTTCTATGCCGCGTTCGCGGAGGCGTCGGCGGCCGGACTGTCGGGGCCGGAGCAGGTGGAGTGGACCGGCCGCGTCGAGGCCGACTACCAGAACGTGCGCGCCGCGTTCGGCCATGCCCGCGTGGCCGTCAGGACCCGGATCTGCCTCGGGTTGTGGCGGTACTGGCGCAACGGCGCCCACATCGGCGAGGGCCGCGACTGGCTGGCCCGCGTGCTGGAGGCCGCCGTGTCGCTGGACGACGGCACCCGGGCGCGGCTCCTGCACGCCGCGGCGATCCTGGCGGCGACGCAGGACGAGCACGAGTCCGCCTGCCGGTACGGCCGGGAGAGCCTGGAGCGGGCGACCGCGGCCGGCGACAAGGCGACGGTCGGGCACGCCCACAACGCGATGGGCATCGCGGCGATCGGCGGCGGCGACCACGCGGCGGCGACGGCGCACTTCGGCGAGAGCCTGGCGATCTGGCGGGAGCTGGACGTGCCCCAGGGTGTCGCGGCCTCGCTGGGCAACCTCAGCAAGGTCGCGTTGAGCCGGGGCGATGTCGCGGCGGCCGAGCGGTTCGCCGGGGAGTGCCTCGACCTGGAGCGGGCCGCCGGCAACACCCGCGGCATCCTGCTGGCGCTGGAGTGCGTCGGGCAGGTCATGCTGGCCCGTGGTGACGTGGCGGCGGCGCGGACGGCGCTCGACGAGAGCCTGGCCCTGAGCCGCCAGATCGGCGATGCGTTCGGCGCCGCGATGGCGCAGCACCAGCTGGGCCTGGCCGCGCGGCTGGAGGGCGACCGGGCGGGGGCGCTGCGGCTGCTGGTCGCCGCCCTGGCGACCCGGCACGAGGTCGGCGACCGGCTGGACCTCGCGATCTCGCTCGACGTGGTGGCGGCGCTGCTCGTCGCGGAGGATCCGGCCCACGCGGCGCGGCTGATCGGTGCGGCCGACGCGCTGCGTTCCCGCCACCGGCTCGCCGACCCGCCCGACGCGCAGACGCTGCGGTCCTCCACCCTGCCGCTGCTCGCCGCGTATCAGCGGGACCGCGCCGCCGGCCGGACGGTGAGCCTCGACCACATCGTGGAGAGCATCAAGGGCTTAGTGTCGAGCGTGTGATCGAGCAGTGGCAGCAGCTCTTCCCGGGCGAGGACACCGTCGGCCGGGAGCTGGTCGAGCGGTATTCGGAGCCCCACCGGCGGTACCACACACTGGAGCATCTCGCGGCGATGCTGCGCGTCGTCGACGAGCACGCGGACCTGGCCGACGACGCGGACGCGGTGCGGCTGGCGGTGTGGTTCCACGACGCGGTCTACTCGCCGTTCGCCACGGACAACGAGGAACAGAGCGCGCAGCTCGCCCGCGCCAGGCTCGGAACGCTCGGCGTCCCGGCCGGGCGCATCGACGAAGTGGTGCGGCTGGTCCGGCTCACCGCCGGGCACGCCGTCGCGGGAGGGGACCGCAACGGCGCCCTGCTGGCTGACGCGGATCTGGCCGTCCTGGCCTCCGACGCGGCGGCCTACGAGCGGTACACGGTCGCGGTGCGCGCCGAGTACGCCGCGGTGCCGGACGAGGTCTTCCGCCCGGGCCGCGCGGCGATCCTGCAGAAGCTGCTCGACCTGCCGGCGCTGTTCCGTGCGGTGCCGTCGCGGGCGGAGTGGACCGCCCGCGCGCACGAGAACCTGCGCCGGGAGATCAGGACGCTTCTGGGTGCTCCGTGACGTTCTGGAGGTACAGCGGCTCGCCGAGCTTCTCGATGAGCCCCAGCTGCGTCTCGAGGTAGTCGATGTGGTGCTCCTCGTCGGCGAGGATCTCCTCGAAGATGTTCGCCGAGGTCACGTCCCCGATCGAGCGCATGTACTCGATGCCGCGCCGCAGCCGGTCCACCGCCTCCATCTCGACCTGCAAGTCGCACTTGAACTGCTCCGGGACGGTCTCGCCGATCCGGAGCGGGAGCAGGCGCTGGTAGTTCGGCAGCGCTTCCAGGAAGAGAATCCGATCGGTGAGCACCTCGGCGTGCTTCATCTCGTCGATCGACTCGTGCCTGGTGTGCTTGGCGAGAACGGTGTAGCCCCAGTTCTCCTGCATCTTGGCGTGAAGGAAGTACTGATTGATCGCCGTGAGTTCGGCTGTCAGCTGCTCATTCAGAAATTCGATGACTCGTGCATCCCCCTGCATGTGGGCAGGGTAGTCCCTTTTTTATGCCAAAGCGGGCAAGACGCTTCCAGGAACTTCCGCGTCGATCAGATCGGCGATGCGATCGAGGCAGGTACCGCAGCCGGTGCCGGCCCCGCACTCGTCGCCGACGGCGTCCTCGGTGCGGGCGCCGGCCTGGATGACCTGGCGGATCTCACACTCCCGGACGCGGGCGCAGATGCAGACGTACACGTCGAACTCCTTGCTTAGGCTTGCCTAAGCAAGGGTGACCTAACCGACCCGGTTGTACAAGGCCCTGACCAGCTATTTGACGGCATCTCGACGGGACAAATGCCGTGGTCGTCGCAAACCGGCAGCAACCAGGCGGGCGACGATCTCTTTCGAGGTCACGCACCGGGCACCCAGCCAGATGGCGGTCTGGACACGGTCGGCCGGCACGTCGTAGTGGTCCCGCTCGAAGCCGCGCCGCGGCACGCCGAGCAGCTCGGCAAACGCGTGGAGCTCGGCGACGGACACGTCGCTGATCAGATGGGCCCAGAGCCGGCCATGAGCGGGCCACCGCGGCGTGTCGATGTAGAGCACACCCACTAGCGTGCCAGTCATGGATCTCAACACGGATCTCGTCCAGGAGCTTCTCGGCGCCCTGCCCTACGAGGGCGGCGTGCTCACCGATCCCGACCTTCTCCGGTCGTACGAGCACGATGAGGCTGACCTGGTCCCGTACGGCACCCCCTCCGTGGTCGTACGGCCCCGCACCACCGGCCAGGTCTCCGCCGTCCTCCGCGCGGCGAGCCGGCACAAGATCCCCGTCATTCCGCAGGGCGCCCGGTCCGGGCTCGCCGGCGGGGCCAACGCGATCGAGGGCGCCATCGTGCTCTCGCTGACCGGGATGAACGAGATCATCGACATCGACACCGCCAACCGCATCGCGGTCGTGCAGCCCGGGGTGGTCAACGCCCAGTTGCGTCGCGCCGTGGCCGCCGAGGGGCTGTACTACCCGCCCGACCCGGGGTCGTGGGAGCAGTCGACGATCGGCGGCAACGTCTCGACCGACGCGGGCGGGATGTGCTGCGTGAAGTACGGCGTGACGAGCGACCACGTCATCGGCCTCGAGGTTGTGCTGGCCAGCGGCGAGGTGCTCAACTGCGGCCGGCGGACCGCGAAAGGCGTGGCGGGCTACGACCTGACGAGCCTCTTCGTCGGCTCCGAGGGCACGCTCGGCGTGATCACCGAGATCACCGTCAAGCTGCGCCCGGCCCCCGAGCCGGCGCTGACCCTGGTGGCCGTCTTCGACACGCTCGCCGCCGCCGGTGCCGCCGTCTCCGCGGTGGTCGGCTCCGGGATGCAGCCGAGCATGCTGGAGGTCATCGACCGGGTCGCGCTCACCGCGATCGAGGCGTATCGGCCGATGGACCTGCCGACCACCGCGGCGGCCCTGCTCATCGCGTCCGTCGACTCGGGCGGCCGGGCCCCCGACGATCTGGCACGGATCGCCGCGATGTGCCGCACGGCCCAGGCGAGCGACGTCTACGTGGCCTCGGACGAGGCGGAGGCCGACGCCCTGCTGGCGGCTCGACGGCTGGCCCACCCGGCGCTGGAGCACTTCGCCGCCCAGCTCTTCCCGGGCGGCGGCGGGATCATGGTGGACGACGTGGCCGTCCCGCGGACCCGACTGGTGGAGCTGATCGAGGGCATCGAGGGCATCTCCGCCGAGCACGGCGTGGTGGTGGCGACGGTGGGCCACGCCGGCGACGGCAACCTGCACCCGGTCATCGTCATCGACCGCAGCGACCCGGTGAACCTTGCGCAGGGCCAGAAGGTGTTCGACGCGATCATGTCGCTGGGCCTGTCACTGGGTGGCACGTCGACAGGCGAGCACGGCGTGGGGCTGCTGAAGCGCGACTGGCTGGCGCGCGAGATCGGCCCGACGGGCCTGAAGGCGCACCGCTCGATCAAGGCCGCCCTGGACCCCGACAACATCCTGAACCCCGGCAAGGTCTTCTGACGGGGCGCTAGTGCACGGCGGCGCGGTCGGCCATGAAGCCGCGCACGTCCGGGGCACCCAGCCGGGCGGCGTCGGCGGTCAGGTCGTCGGGCATCGTCTGCGACTCCTGCTCGGCCGCGACCCGGGCCAGGTAGTGGTCGACCTCGCGGGTGCGGGTCGCCGCGTCCCAGCCGAGCACGTCACCCATCACCCTGGCCGCCTCGGCCGCCGAGACGACGCCCCGATGGTCGGTCTCGAACGAGATCCGGGTGCGGCGGGTCAGCACGTCCTCGAGGTGCAGCGCCCCCTCGGCCATGGCCGCATACGCCACCTCGGCCGCGAGGTACTCCGGCGCGCCCGGCAGCGCCCGCCGCAGCTCGGGGTCGAGATCCAGCACCTCGAAGGCCAGCGAGCCGTATCGCTCCAGGAGGTGCTCCAGCACGCCCACCGGAACGCCGTGACGCCGGGCCAGGTCCGCCCGGTTTGTCCACAGTGGATGGTAGCCGTCCGCGCCGAGCAGCGGCAGGTCGGCGGTCCGCGAGGCGTGCACCCGGCCGCCGTGGCGGCGCAGGCCGCCCAGCCGGTGCGCGACCCGGTCGATGGCGTCGGCCGCCATCACGCGGTACGTCGTGTACTTCCCGCCGGCGATCAGCATCAGGCCGAGCATCGGCTCGACGACCGCGTGGGTCCGGGACAGGGCGGAGGTCTGCTCGTCGCGGCTGTGCGGCTGGCGTTGCTTCGCCTCGCGGGACAGCAGTGGGCGCAGGCCGGCGTAGACGCCCTCGATGTCGGCGGTGCTGAGCGGGCGGTCGAGGACCGCGTTGACCTGGCCCAGCAGATAGGAGATGTCGGTCGCCGACGCCGCCGGGTGGCCGCGGTCCAGGGTCCAGTCCGTGTCGGTCGTACCGATGATCCAGTGCCCGCCCCACGGGATGACGAACAGCACCGAGGTCGGGGTGCGCAGGATGAGGCCGGCCTCGCCGGTGATCGCCGAGCGCGGCACGACCAGGTGCACCCCCTTGCTGGAGCGCACCTGCATGCCGGCCGACTCACGCGGCCCCTCGCCGGACAGCAGGCCAGCGATGTCGTCCATCCACACGCCGGTCGCCGCGACGACGGTGCGGGCGTGCACCTCGAACTCCTCGCGGCTCTCCAGGTCGCGCACCCGCACGCCGGTGACCTCCCGCGCGTCGCGCAGCAGGCCGACGGCCCGGGCGCTGGGCACGATCGCGGCGCCGAGGCTCGCCGCGGTCCGGGCGACGGTGGCGACCAGGCGGGCGTCGTCGACCTGGCCGTCGAAGTACTGGATGGCGCCGCTGATCGCGTCCTCGCGCAGCGAGGGGAAGCGCCGGTGCGTCTCGGTGCGCGACAGGTGCCGGTGCAGCGGCATGCCCCGCGGCGCGGACCCGCGCAGTTGGGCGACGGACGCGAAGGCGTCGTAGAGCCCGACGCCCGTGCCGTAGTAGGCCCGCTGCCAGACGCGCTGGGCGAGCCCGGTGAGACCACGGTGCGCGGGCAGTGGCACCAGGATCGGCACCGGGCGGACCAGGTGCGGCGCCAGGCGGGTGGCCAGCAGGCCGCGCTCCTGCAGTGCCTCGGCGACCAGGCCGAACTCGAGCTGCTCGAGATACCGCAGGCCGCCGTGGATCAGCTTCGACGACCGGCTGGACGTGCCCGACGCCAGGTCACGGGCCTCGACGAGCGCGACGGACAGCCCGCGGGACGCCGCGTCGAGCGCGGCGCCGACGCCGGTGACCCCGCCGCCGATGATCAACACGTCGAAGCGCTCGCGGCGCAGCCGCGCGACGTCTGCCGCTCTGCGGGCGGGTGAGAGCCGGCCGGCCTCGAAACGGGACGTGGAGGGTTCACGACGCACCCTCATACGGTAGCCGCGGCTTTCGAGTGTTGGTGTGGGATGAGCCCCGGCGGGAATCACAGGGTCGTGTCCATCACCGAACGCATCATCCGCGCGCCGGCCGACCAGGTCTACGCGGTCCTGTCCGACGGTTGGGCCTACAGCGACTGGGTCGTCGGCACGGCACACGTCCGCGACGTCGACACCGGCTGGCCGCAGCCGGGCACCCGGCTGCACCACAAGGCGGGCCCGTGGCCGGTGTCGGTCAACGACCGCAGCGAGTCCGTGGACTGCGACCCGGGACGGATGCTGCTGCTCAAGGTGCAGCTGTGGCCGTTCGGCGCGGGCTACGTGCGGATGACGCTCGACCCGCTCGACGAAGAGGCGACCCGGGTGACCATGCAGGAGCATTTCACCGGCGGGCCGATGATCGGCGTGCGGAACAAGATCGGCGACGTGGTCCTGCACTATCGCAACGCCGAGGCGCTGCGGCGCCTGGCCGACCTGGCCGAGCACCGCCCCGTTCAGCGGTAGATCGCCCGCATCGCGGCCCGCATCCCGGTGGCGTAGACGTCACCGAGCAGCGGGCGGTGCCGCGCGAGGGCCGCGCGCGCCGCGTTCGCGCCCGCCGCGCCGTGCACGCCGCCGCCCGGGTGGGCGCTGGAGCTCGCCAGAAACAGCCGGTCGATCGGGGTGTCGGCCCGGCCGGGTCCGGTCACCGGGCGCCAGACGAGTTGTTGGTACGCGCTGGCGGTGCCGCCGTTGATCGCTCCGTCGACGAGTGACGGGTTCTTCGCCTCCAGGTCGGCGGGGCCGGCGACGTGCCGCTCCAGCACCAGGTCGCCGAAGCCGGGCGCGTGCCGGCGCAGCGTGTCCTCGACCCGGCCCACCTGGGCGTCGACCTCGTCGGGCCGGACGCCGGGCGGCAGGTGTGTATACGCCCACAGCGTCTCCGTGCCCGCCGGCGAGCGGGTCGGGTCCGCCGTGGTCATCTGCCCGACGAGCAGGAACGGCTCCTCCGGCGGCCGGCCGAGGGCGAGGTCGGCCGCGTACCGGTACGGCTCCGCGCCCAGATGGACGGTGCCGGCCCGCCCGACCTCCGGCGCGATCCACGGGACCGGCCCGGACAGCGCCCAGTCGATCTTCAGCGTCGGGTTGTCCCAGCGGAAGCCCTCCAGATCCTCCAGCAGCCGGGGTGGCAGGTCGCCGGCATCGACGAGGCTGCGGTACAGGCTGGGCGCCGGCACGTCGGCGAGCACCGCCCGGCGGGCGCGGAAGAGGCGGCCGTCGGCGCAGCGCACACCCAGCGCCCGGCCGCCACCGACGATCACCCGGTCGACGAGCGCCCGGCGGTGCACGACCCCGTCGAAGCGGCGGACCAGGGCGTCCGTGAGCTGTTGCGCGCCACCGGCGGGGACCGGGAAGCCGTGCTGCTGGCCGAGCATCGCCAGCAGCCAGCCGAACCCTCCGCTCGCGGCGTCGTCCGGGGCGAGGTCGGTGTGCAGGGCCAGGCCGACGAGCAGCATCCGGCCGCCGTCACCCCGGAACAGTTCCTCACCCAGCGCCCGGGCCGGGATCAGGAACCGCCTGCCCAGCCGCAGCGCGCCTCCGAGCCCGGCCCGGGCGACGAGCCGGGCGCCCGACCGGATCGGCGGGAACGGGGTCAGCAGCGACGGGACGAGGTCGTCCGCGAGGCGCCGCCACTGGCGGTACAACCGCTGAAAACGCCCGCCGTCACCGGGCGCGAAGGCGTCCAGCGACTCCGCCGTGAGGTCCAGCTCCCGGCTGAGCACCGCGGCGCGGCCGTCGGGGAAGAGGTGGGCGACGACCTCGGGGGCGTGGCTCCATCGCAGGCCGTGTGACTCGAGATCCAGCTGCCGCAGCACGGGCGACGCGGCGCCGAGCGGATAGAACGAGCTGCACAGGTCGTTCACGAAGCCCGGGAGGATCTCGCCGGAGCGGACCGCGCCGCCCACGTGCTCGGTGGCCTCCAGCACCACGACGTCCCAGCCCGCGTCGGCGAGAAGGTTGGCGGCGACCAGTCCGTTGTGACCGGCACCGACGACGACTGCGTCGACCGTCTCCGTCATGCTCTCAGTTTGCCCGCCCCGGCCCACCTTCGCGCTCCCCCGCGAATGTCGTACGGGCGTCGTAGAGTCCGGGCATGGCTGAGGTCTCCGCGCCCCTCCCCGTGCCGCCCGGGCCGTCCAAGCCGCCGAGCCGCGGCTGGGCGGTGGCGCTCACCATCCTGGTGGGGCTGTGGACCGTCGGTGTCGTCGTGGTGGTCAACGCGGCGCTCTGGCTGGTCGGCGACACGCTGGTGATCAGCGGGCTGTCCATGCCGCTGCCGTTCTGGCTGCTCGGCGCCGCGCTGACCACGCTGTTGACGGGTGTGCCCGCGCTGCTGCTGAGCCTGCTGTCGCGGATGTGGTTCGCCCGCCTCGCCGGGCGGCAGTGGCTGCTCCTCACGCTGTTCGGCGGGCTGCTCGGCGCCGCTCGCCTGATCCCGAACACCTACCACGAGCTCTACCTCGCCGTCCTCGCGATCGCCGCGGCGATCGTCGCGGCCGTCCACAGGGCCGTGACCGGGCGCCGCGAGCACGCCGACGGCTGGCTGTTCTGGCTGTCGCTGGCCGTCGGGCTGCTCATGCTGCTGCCGTGGCTGTGGGTCGGCTCGTTCGGCGGCCAGCTGGAGACCGTGCTGGCACTGCTCGCCGCGCTCGCGGTGAGCTGGCTCGCGACCCGGCCGCTGTCGGCGCTCGCCGCGATCGCCGTGCACTTCCGCAACAACTGGGTGGGTGCGATCGTCGGCGGGCTGGTGATCGGGGTCGGGCTCGCCGCGCTGGCCGCCGGCGTCGGCCTGCCCGCCGTCCAGCTCCTCGCGTTGCTGGCGGTGCCGCCGGTCGCGTTCGCGCTGGCCGCGCTGCACCGCAAGGGGCGGCCGTCGATCGTGGCGCTGCTGACCCCCGCGATCTTCGGGCCGCTGGGCATGATCGACCCGGACGAGACGTCGCTGATCCTCGGCCTGCGCGACGCGCTGTTCTGGGGGCTGGTCGGCGCTGTCGCGACCCTCGGGGTGGCGCTGGTCGTCGCCGTCGTGGTGCTGGTGGCGCTGCGCCGTGCGCGGTGGCACGTCTGGGCCGCCGGAGTCACCGCCGCGGTGGTGGCGATCGGCGGCGCGGTGATCTACGCGGCGGTGGGCCAGCCCGGGTTCGCCGGCGAGCGGCTGTTCGTCGTCATGCAGGAGCAGGCCGACCTGAGCGGACTGAGCGGCGTGGGCGACCGCACCGCGCGCGTCCGGCAGACGTATCAGCGACTGGTCGGCACGGCCGAGCGCTCGCAGGCCCCGCTGCGCAAGGCGCTGCGCGACAAGGGCCTGAAGTTCACCCCGTTCTACCTCGTCAACGGCGTCGAGGTGGACGCCGGGCCGGTCGTGCGGCAGTGGCTGGAGAGCCGGTCCGACGTCGCCAAGGTGCTGCTCAACCCGCGCCTGCGGCCGCTGCCCGCGCAGGCGCCGCCGATGCGCGGCACGGTCGACGCGCCGACGTCACCGCAGTGGAACCTCACGCTCATCGGCGCTGACGCGGTCTGGCAGCGGTTCGGCACCGGCGAGGGGATCGTGGTCGGCAGCTCCGACTCCGGCGTCGACGGCACCCACCCGGCGCTGCGCGGCAACTTCCGCGGCGGCGACGATTCGTGGCTCGATCCGTACGGCGGGGGCGCGACCCCGACGGACAACAACGGGCACGGCACCCACACGCTCGCCACCGCGGTCGGCGCCAAGGTGGGCGTGGCGCCGGGCGCGCAGTGGATCGCCTGCGAAAACCTCCCGCGCAACCTCGGCAGCATGGCCAACTACCTGACCTGCCTGCAGTTCATGCTGGCGCCGTATCCGTCCGGCGCCGACCCCTGGCACGCCGGCCGTCCGGAGCGCGCCCCGCAGGTCCTCACCAACTCCTGGGGCTGCCCGTCGGTCGAGGGCTGTGACCTGTTGTCGCTGCGCCCGGCCGTCGACGCGTTCGCCGCGGCCGGCATCTTCTTCGTCGCCGCGGCCGGCAACACAGGCCCCCGCTGCGAGACGATCACCGATCCGCCGTCCCTGTATCCGTCGACGTTCACGATCGGCGCGGTCGACCGGGTCAGCGAGGTGGCGTCGTTCTCGAGCCGCGGCCCGACCCCCGACGGCCTGACGAAGCCGAACCTGATGGCCCCCGGTGTCAACGTCCTGTCGGCGCTGCCGGGCGGCCGCTACGGTTACCTGAGCGGCACGTCGATGGCCACGCCGCACGTCGCGGGCGTGGTGGCGCTGATGTGGTCGGCCAATCCGGCGCTGATCGGCAACATCGAGGAGACCCGGTCCATCCTGGAGCGCACGGCCCGCCCGGCCCAGCCGTCCGGCAAGTCCTGCGGCACCCCGGCCGACGTGGTGGGCGCCGGCCTGGTCGACGCCTTCGCCGCCGTGGCGGCCGCCGCTCCCCGCCCGGCAAGCTGACCGTTTCGCCCATGATCCAGGGACCTTCGTGCCGTCGGGGCGACCGAATGTTTCCCCTTGGTCAAAGGATTTCCCGGCCGAAGTCGTGATGAAGTAGCCGCCGGACATCAGGTGCAACAGTTAGGTACGTTTGCCAAATGATCGTGGAGCTTGAAGACGTCGCCGGGGCGGGTGCGATCTGCGCGGAAGCCCTCGACCTGCCCGAGGATTCCGGCGAGGCGGCCACCGTCGTCGAGCGGCTGAGCAGGCCGCCGGCCGGGCGGCGGGGCTTCCGGCTCACCACCGGCGACGGCGCCGGGGTCGTCTTCGGGTCGATCAGCGACAAGGACCCGAAACTCGGACACGTCGAGCTGCTGGCCGTCCGGCCCGAGCACCGGCGGCACGGGATCGGCCGCTCCCTGCTCGCCGCGGCCGAGCAGCGGCTCGCGGAGCTCGGCGCTGAGCAGGTGCGGCTGGGCGGGAATCCGCCGTGTTACGTGTGGCCGGGCATCGACGTCCGGTATACACCCGCGGTCTGCCTGGCCCTCCGCGCCGGGTACCAGGTCGGCGCCACCGCCTCGAACATGACCGCCGACCTGCGGACAGCCGGCCAGGGCGCCGAGCCGGACGAGGCGCGACTGGCCGCGGCCGGGGTCAAGGTGCTGCCCGCCGAGGCCGGCACGGCCGAGTGGGTGCGCGGCATCTGGGGCGACGGGTGGGCGTGGGAGGTCGGGCAGTCGATCGGCCGCGCCGGCGCCGGCTGCTACGTCGCGGTCCGGGACGGCGAGATCCTCGGGTTCGCCGCATACGGCGCCAACCGGCCCAGCTGGTTCGGGCCGATGGGGACCGCACCGGCCGCCGAGGGGCTGGGCGTCGGGCGGGTGCTGCTGCGGCGCTGCCTGGCCGACCAGCACGCCGCCGGGCTGGAGACGGCGCAGATCGGCTGGGCCGGGCCGATCGGTTTCTACTCGAAGACGATCGCGGCGCGCATCGAACGGATCTTCTGGATCTACACCAAGTCGCTGTGACGCGTGCGGGGCGGGCCGTGGGTTCGCCACGATCGCCCGTCCCGCACACATGCCGCCGACACCCGGGATCCCCCGTCAGTTCGCGGGCGTCGACGCCGCTCGCTACCGGTCCGGCAGGTTGCCCCGTTTGTCCTGCGTCGAGGTCTGCCGGCCCATGGCTCCCCCTCACGTTGGCCGACTTCACCATATGAGGACGCCTCGCATCATGGCGGCAAAACGCGCATATCGCCGCGCCCTAAGGTCTACTCATGAGCACTGTCGTTCCGGTCATCGACGGACACAACGACCTTCCGTGGCGACTTCGGGTCCGCGACCCCCACGAGCACCTCGACATCGGCTCGGACCTGAGCTCGGAGGGCCTGCACACGGACCTGCCCCGGCTGCGCAAGGGCGCGGTCGGAGCGCAGTTCTGGTCGGTCTACGTGCCCTGCGACCGGGCCGAGTCCAAGGCCGCCGTCCAGGTGCTGGAGCAGGTCGACCTGGTCCGGCGCCTGGTGGCCCGCCACCCCGCCGACCTCGCCATCGCGACCTGCGCCGACGACGTCGAGCGGATCGCCGCGTCCGGCCGGATCGCCTCGCTGCTCGGCGCCGAGGGCGGTCACTGCCTGGACAATTCCCTGGCGGTACTGCGGGCGCTGCACCGGCTCGGCGTGCGGTACCTCACGCTCACCCACACCCGGAACACAGCATGGGCGGACAGTGCGACCGACGAGCCGGCGGTCGGCGGGCTGTCGCCGTTCGGGCACGAGGTGGTCCGTGAGCTCAACCGCCTCGGCATGCTCGTCGACCTCTCCCACGTGGCGCCGAGCACCATGCACGCCGCGCTGGACACCTCGACCGCGCCGGCGTTCTTCTCGCACTCCTCGGCCCGGGCGCTCTGCGACCATCCGCGCAACGTCCCCGACAACGTGCTCGAGCGGGTCCGCGACAGCAACGGCGTGGTCATGGTGGCGTTTGTGCCGTTCTTCCTCAACGAGCCGTGCCGGCAGTGGGGCGACGAGCTGTACCGCGTCGAGGACTCGATCGAGGCCGAGTGGGGCACGCCCGAGTTCCACCGGGAACACCTCGCCTGGATCACCGCCAACCCGTGCCCGCCCTCCGGCGTCCGTGACGTCGCCGACCACATCGAGCACATCCGCGAGGTCGCCGGGGTCGGCGCCGTCGGCCTGGGTGGTGACTTCGACGGCACCGAGGTGCTGCCGGACGGCCTGCCCGACGTCTCCGCCTATCCGCGGCTGTTCGAGGAACTGCGCTCCCGCGGCTGGTCCGAGGCGGACCTGCGGAAGCTCGGCTGGGACAACACCCTGCGGGTCCTGCGCGACACCTGCGGCTAGCTTGGATTTTAACCTTCCGCGGGTCGGCATCGACCCCGGCTGATCATGGGAACAGCCCTTGGGTGATCATTCCTCTTGTCTAGGGAAGAACACCACAACCAAGGGCTGTCCATGATCAGTGTGCCTGAGGCCCGGCCGGTGGATGCGGCCGGGGACCTTGCCGCGTTCCGGCGTGAGGTCTACCGGTGTCTGACCGGCCGTGGTGACGCGTTGTTCGAGCTCACCGACGCGGTGTTGTGCGCCGACGGGCCAGTGCGTTCGTTGGCTGAGTTGTCGCTGGTGGCCGAGCATCGGCGTGGGCACGGCGCGTCGTACGACGCCCTCGCGCAAGGCCGCATCGACGTGGGCCGGCTGCGCGCCGCACTGACCGCCGCGCCGATACCCCGGGCAGCGGACGACCGGATCGTCCTGGCAGTGGATGTCACCAGCTGGCTACGGCCGGAGGCGCATACCGCACCGGAGCGGATCCTGTGCCACACCTACGGCCGGGGCAAGGACCAGCACATCATGATCCCGGGCTGGCCGTACTCGTTCGTGGTGGCGTTGCAGACCGGTCGAACGTCGTGGACCGCGCCGCTGGACGCGGTCCGTCTCGCGCGGGCGCGGACCTGGCCGCGGTCACCGCCGTGCAACTGCGTGACGTCGTGGCCCGGCTCATCACCGCCGGGCACCGGCAGCCCGGCGATGCCGACATCTGGGTCGTGATGGACGCCGGCTACGACGCGTCCCGCCTCGCGTATCTGCTGCGAGACCTGCCGGTACGGGTCCTGGCGCGGCTGCGCTCGGACCGGGTGCTGCGCCGGGCCGCACCCCCGCACACGCCCGGCACGCTGGGCCGACGGCGCCGCCACGGCGGCGAGTTCATCTTCGCCGACCCGACCAGCTGGGGCGCCCCGGACGTGGCCACGGTGACCGAGACACGCCTCTACGGCGCGGCGATCGCCCGTGCCTGGCACCAGTTGCACCCCCGGTTAACCCGTCGCGCCGCCTGGGCCGACTGCCCCGACCTGCCCATCCTGCCCGGCACGGTCATCCGCCTCGACGTCGAGCGGCTGCCGTCCGGCGCGACCGCGAAACCGGTGTGGCTGTGGTACTCCAGCGGCGCGGACCACAACCCGGACCCGGCCACGGTCAACCTGCTGTGGCAGGCGTTCCTGCGCCGCTTCGACATCGAACACACATTCCGGTTCCTCAAACAGACCCTCGGCTGGACCACCCCGAAACTGCGCAGCCCGGACGCTGCGGACCGTTGGACCTGGCTGCTCATCGCCGCCTACACCCAACTGCGCCTCGCCCGGCCCCTCGCCGCCGACCTACGCCGGCCATGGGAACAGCCCACACCACCGGACAGGCTCAGCCCAGCCCGGGTCCGGCGCGGATTTCGGCACCTCCGCCCGACAACCACCTGTCCAGCCCAGGCACCGAAACCCACCCGGCCAGGCCCCGGACGGCCACCCGGCCGCCGCAACACCCATCCCGCCCGCCGCTACCAGGTCCATCTCGCCAGCAGCGGCGACACTTGGCAACCGCAACCAACGAAGAAGAAATCCGTCAACCCCCGACCGCGCCGCACAGGTTAAAGATCAAGCTAGGGCCTGTTTCGTAACTGAGGCCGGGCTGCGGCGGGCCCAGATTCCGCCTGGCGCCACCCCGCGAAAGCCCGGTTACAACACCGGTAGCCGGACTTCCGCGGGGTGACGCCAGACGAAATCTGGACTCCGCCTCGCTCCGACCCCAGGTACGAAACAGGCCCTAGCCTGTCGCGGCCGCAGGCCGCGGGCCCTTGGCACGACGGCGATGGCAGGCGCCCGGCCCGCGCAGCGGGCCATCCGCCGTTGTCTGGCGGGAGCGACGGTCGCGCGTTGCACGGACCCGAGCCGTGAAGAACCAAAAGAAGCGGGCCAGACACCGTGTCGGTGCCTGGCCCGCTCTGTTGCAGAGACGGACTCAGAAGTCCATGTCGCCGCCGCCGGGCGCACCCGCCGGGGCCTTCTCCTTCTCCGGCTTGTCCGCCACCACAGCCTCGGTGGTGAGGAAGAGCGCCGCGATCGAGGCGGCGTTCTGCAGCGCGGAGCGGGTCACCTTGGCCGGGTCGATGATGCCCTCGGCCAGCAGGTTGACGTATTCGCCGGTCGCCGCGTTGAGACCGTGACCGGCCTCCAGGTTGCGGACCCGCTCGACGACAACGCCACCCTCGAGGCCCGCGTTGACGGCGATCTGGCGCAGCGGGGCGTCGAGCGCGACCTTGACGATCTGCGCACCGGTCGCCTCGTCGCCGACCAGGTCGAGCTTGTCGAACGCGGTCTTGCCGGCCTGCACGAGCGCGACGCCACCACCGGGGACGATGCCCTCCTCGACGGCCGCCTTCGCGTTGCGAACGGCGTCCTCGATGCGGTGCTTGCGCTCCTTGAGCTCGACCTCGGTTGCGGCACCGACCTTGATGACCGCAACACCGCCGGCCAGCTTGGCCAGGCGCTCCTGCAGCTTCTCGCGGTCGTAGTCGCTGTCGCTCTTCTCGATCTCGGCGCGGATCTGCGCGACGCGGCCGTTGATGGCGTCGGCGTCGCCGGAACCGTCGACGATCGTGGTCTCGTCCTTGGTGACGACCACCTTGCGAGCGCGGCCGAGCAGGCTCAGGTCGGCGTTCTCCAGCTTGAGGCCGACGGTCTCGCTGATGACCTGGCCACCGGTCAGGATCGCGATGTCGGTCAGCATGGCCTTGCGGCGGTCACCGAAGCCGGGAGCCTTGACGGCGACCGACCGGAACGTGCCGCGGATCTTGTTGACCACCAGGGTCGCCAGGGCCTCGGCCTCGACGTCCTCGGCGATGATGGCCAGCGGCTTGCCCGACTGCATGACCTTCTCCAGCACCGGGAGGAGGTCCTTCACCGCGGCGATCTTCGACTCGACGATCAGGATGTAGGGGTCGTCGAGGACGGCCTCCATCCGGTCGGTGTCGGTCACGAAGTACGGCGAGATGTAGCCCTTGTCGAAGCGCATGCCCTCGGTGAGCTCGAGCTCGAGGCCGAAGGTGTTGCTCTCCTCGACGGTGATGACGCCTTCCTTGCCGACCTTGTCCATCGCCTCGGCGATGATCTCGCCGACCGTGGTGTCACCGGCGGAGATCGAGGCCGTGGAGGCGATCTGCTCCTTGGTCTCGACGTCCTTGGCGAGGTTGGCCAGCTCGTCGGCGACGGACGAGACAGCCGCCTCGATGCCGCGCTTCAGGGCCATCGGGTTGGCGCCGGCCGCGACGTTGCGCAGGCCTTCGCGCACCAGCGCCTGGGCGAGGACGGTCGCCGTCGTCGTGCCGTCACCGGCAACGTCGTCGGTCTTCTTGGCGACCTCCTTGACCAGCTCGGCGCCGATCTTCTCGTAGGGGTCCTCGAGCTCGATCTCCTTGGCGATGCTCACACCATCGTTGGTGATGGTGGGCGCGCCCCACTTCTTCTCGAGGACGACGTTGCGGCCCTTCGGGCCCAGCGTCACCTTGACAGCGTCGGCGAGGGTGTTCATCCCCCGCTCGAGGCCGCGGCGCGCTTCCTCGTCGAACGCGATAATCTTGGCCATTCGGCGTTGTCCTCCTGGACACTCACGATTCGCCTCGACCCACGTGGGGCCGGCGGCTCACCGCCTGCTTTCGCACCTTCGAGAACCCCAGCGGATTCTCGGCGGTCGGGCCGGAATAGCCCGCGACGACCAGCCTCTCGACGCTTGCGCACCGGAGGACTGCACCGCCCCGACCATTGGCACTCACCGGTTGTGAGTGCCAACACCTTGTTTAGCACTCTGGCTGGTCGAGTGCAAGCAAAGCCCGGGTGACGGTCAAGGTGGCCCGGGTCCCCACCGGGCCGGCCACGGATCCGCGGTGCCGAACGGCCATCACGAGGCCACACTCATGCCACACACGAACCACGGCAGGCGACCGCCACAACGGGGCGCCAGGACGTGACGGGGCATCAGGGACGTCACGGCCGACGCCCCGACCCCGGTTGACCTTGGTCGATTTTGGTGGTCAGGGCCACGAAAACCCACCAAGGTCAACCAGCGATCACGCAGCCACGTGTCCACTGAGGACCGGCCGTGAACAAATGGTCACCAAAAGACGCAGGGCACCGTTCCTCCTCGATGAGGACGGTGCCCCGGCGGGGTGTATGTGGGACGTTGTCAGGCCAGATGCCGAACCTTCTCCGCCTGCGGACCCTTCTGACCCTGCGCGATCTCGAACTCGACGCGCTGTCCGTCTTCGAGGGACTTGTAGCCGTCCATCTCGATCGCGGAGAAGTGGACGAACACGTCCTGTCCCCCGTCGACCGCGATGAAGCCATAGCCCTTCTCGGCGTTGAACCACTTGACGGTGCCCTGTGCCACGGTGCACTTCCTCTGCTTCGGTCCTTCTAAGTCACCCGGCTGGCTGTGGGGACCAGCCGGCGGGTCTTCGACCGATGACGCCGGGTCCGGGGGTGGCACCGGCGAAGGAACGACGACCGAAACGCACGGTACACGAGTTCCGCCGACCCCCGACAGGCCCAAATCGGACAGCAAGGTCACGAATCATGCAGAAAGAAAAGGTCGCCGAGCATGCCTTCTCCGCAGTTTTCCTTGCAGAGTCAAACATCGCCCGGCGACTACGTGTTGGCGACTAGACGTGACGGCGCGACTGGACCACCCGGAACCGGTTGGCCACGTACGCACCGTCGGTGAGCGCGGCATTGGCCGCCGGATTGGCGCCGGTGGCATGGAAGTCGGAAAAGGCCGCCGACTGGTTCACGAAGACGCCACCGGTCAAGTTGACTGACAAATGCACACCGGCAAGCAACGCCGCCTCTTCCATCGCGTCGAGCACATCCGGGGAAGTGGAATAGACCGAAGCGGTCAATGCGCCCTTCCGGCCTACGGTATCCGCGAAGATCCGCAAACTGCTCGCAGTGGAATCGACGGCTACAACGAACGAAATGGGGCCGAACCACTCGGTGCCATACGTCTCGGCGTCACCCGCGCCCAGTTTCCGGATGAGCGGTGTACGCACAGTGGCGCCCTCGTACGACGGATGCGAAACGTCTGAGGATTCGAGCACCGGTTCGCCTACCGCGGTCGCTTTCTCGAGCCGCTGCAGCACGCCGTCGTTGACGATGGCGCCGGTGAGTTCGACACCGCGTGCCGGGTCGGCGGTCAGTTTCCCGACGGCCGCCGCGATGCCCCGGGCGACCTCGTCGAAGCTCTTGTGGCCCTCGTCCGTCGCGACGCCGCCGACGGGGACGAGGATGTTCTGCGGCGTGGTGCACATCTGCCCGGAGTACAGCACCAGCGAGAAGCCGATGTTGCGGCACATCCCCGCGAAGTCGTCCGTCGAGTCGACCACGACGGTGTTCACGCCGGCCTTCTCGGTGTAGACGGCGGCCTGCCGGGCGTTGGCCTCCAGCCAGTCGCCGAACTCGGTCGATCCGGTGAAGTCGATGATGCGGACCTCGGACCGCAGCGCGAGCGTCTTGGCGAGCCCTTCACCGGGCGCCTCGGGGGCGAGGACCACGAGGTTGGGGTCGAAGCCGGCGTCGGCCAGCACCTCGCGGGCGATCTTCACGGTGATGGCGAGCGGCAGCACGGCGCGCGGGTGCGGCTTGACGACAACCGGGTTGCCGGTGGCGAGCGAGGCGAAGAAGCCCGGGTACGAGTTCCAGGTCGGGAAGGTGTTGCAGCCGATGACCAGGGCGATGCCGCGCGGCACGACGTGGAAGGTCTTGGTCATGTGCAGCGTCTGGCCCTTGCCGGCGGGCTTCTCCCAGTCGGCGGTGGCCGGGGTGCGGGTCATCTCCCGGTACGCGTAGGCGATGGCCTCCAGCGCCCGGTCGAAGGCGTGCGCCGCGCCGGCCTGGAAGGCCATGACAAACGCCTGGCCGGTGGTGGCGTGCACGGCGTTGGCGAGCTCGAAGGAGGCGGCGTGCAGCCGGGTGAGGATCTCCAGGCAGACCCCGGCGCGGGTCTGCGGCCCGGCGGCCCGCCACGAGGGCATGGCGGCGGCCATGGCGTCCAGGAAGGACAGGTCGAGGTGCGGGTAGCGCACGTCGAGGCTGATCCCGAACGGCGAACGCTCGGTCGCGACCCAGTCGGTGACGGCCGGCTGGTCCTTGAGGGGAAAGTCGTTGCCGAGGTACGCCCGGAAGGCGGCCTCACCCTCGGCGGCGGCGTGCTCGCCGTAGACACGGGGGCTCGGCGACTCCGGGTAGGCCGACCAGTACGAACGCTCGGCGATCGCGGTCAGCGCCCGCTCCAGCGTGTCGGCGTGGCTGGTGAACATGGGGTGTGAGTTCTCCATGTCGCCATCCTGCCACCGCCGAAGCGCCGGTCTCGCGGTTGTGTCGAGCTTCCGTGACTGGAAACGGCAGCATCACCCACAACCGCAAGACCGGCTATTTCGTCACCGTCTCCGTGCCCGCGGAGGTGGTGACAGCCAATTGCCGCATGCCACGTAGGGGTGACACGAGCACCGGCACGACCGCGAGCAGCGACCCGGCCGCGCCGACCCAGAGCGCTTCGTGCACGCCGATCCAGCCGGCGAGCGCACCGCCGACGACGCCGCCGAGCGGCAGCGTGCCCCAGACGATGAACCGCATCGTCGCGTTCATCCGGCCGAGCAGTTCGTCGGGGGTGAGACCCTGCCGGAAGCTCACCTGGTTGACGTTGTAGACGATCACGCCGATGCCGAAGACGATCGTGCCGAAGGCGGCCAGCCAGAGCCGCCAGCCGGGGGCGGCCAGCGGCACGAGCAGGCCACCGAGGCCGCCGACGAGGATGCCGAGCCAGATGGCCGGTCCCTGGCCGACCAGCCTGGTGAACGGGCTGACGAGAAAGGCGCCGGCGAGCGCGCCGAGGCCGCCGACGGTGAAGTACAGGCCGATGAGCGCGGGCGACAGGGCCAGCTCGCGGGCGAGGAACACGACGAGCGTGGCGTTGACGATGGCGCCGAAGAAGTTGGCGGTACCGGTACACGCCGCGATGACCCGCAGCAGCGGATTGCCGACGACGAACCGCAGGCCCTCCATGATCTCGCGGCCGAGGTGCGCGTCGGGCCGCCGCTCCGGCAGCGGCTCGCGCCGGCGGATGCGGCCCAGGAACAACGCCGAAACGAGGTAGCTCGCCGCGTCGGCGGCCAGGGCGAACGGCGCGCCGATCGCCTTGACCAGCAGACCGGCCAGGGTCGGGCCGCCGATCTGGGCGGTGGAGCGCACGAGCTCCAGCCGGGAGTTGCCCTCGACGAGGTGCTCCTTGCCGACCAGGAACGGCAGATAGCTCTGGTAGGACACGTCGAAGAAGACGGTGCAGGCGCCGGTGAGCAGGCCCACCACGTACAGCTGCGGCATTTCGAGCAGGTCCAGCCACCAGGCGATCGGCACCGACGCCAGCAGCGCCGCCCGGAGCAGATCGGCGACGACCATGGTCCCGCGGCGGCGGAGCCGGTCGACCAGCGCGCCGGCGGGGAGGCCGACGAGCAGGAACGCGGCCGTCTCGAACGCGGTGAGGACACCGACCTCGAGCGGGGTGGCGTGCAGGGTCAGCACGGCGACGAGCGGCAGCGCCAGCATGCTCACCTGGGTGCCGACCTGGCTGATCGTGTCAGCGGCGAACAGCTGGCGGAAGTCGTGCTCACGGAGCAGTCCGGACCTCACCGGCTCACTGTCACGAACTGATTGGGAAAAGTCAATCGGTAAGATTGCGCCGTGGGCTCAAACCGGCGGCCGGCGACCGAGGCGGAGGCGAAGGCACTCGCCTCGTCGACGAGGCTGCGCATCATCCGGATGTGCCTGGACCGGGCGCTGACCAACAAGGAGATCGCGGAGCGGCTCGACCTCAACCCGGCAACCGCGCTGCATCACGTGCGCACGCTGGTCTCGGCAGGGTTCCTCGTGCCGCAGGAGGCGCGCCGCGGCCCGCGCGGGTCGCGCGAGGTGCCCTATCTGTCGACGGGCAAGTCGTGGGAGCTCACCGTCGGCGAGGAGAAGGACCCGAGCCAGGCGATCCTCCAGGCGTTTCAGGAGGAGCTGGCGCTGCTCGGTGACCGGCCGGCCAACTTCGCCCGGCTGGGGCTGCGCCTCACCGAGGAGGAGTGGCAGGAGCTGCAGGACCGGTTCTCCGAGCTGATGGACGAATACGCGGCGCGAGGCCGCGGTGGCCCCGGCCGGCCGTATTCGATCTTCCTCGCGCTCTACGAGGATCCCTCACGCGATTGAGCCCTGCCAGTTGGCCCACCGCTCGCGGAAGCGGAAGCCCATCGCCTCGTTGATGGCGATCATGTGCGAGTTGACCTCGGCGTTGAACGTGTCGATGATCCGCACCGACGGCTCGTTCGCGCGCATGTACCGCAGGTTCTCGATCTTCGAGATCATGCCGAGCCGATGGCCGCGGTGCTTCGGATGTACGAGCGTGATCAGCTGCCACGCGTGCCAGTCGATCGTCTTCGCCACCCGCAGGGCGCTCCACGTGACGAGCCGGCCGCTCGCGTCGTGCACGATGCCGGTGTGGTACATGCGGCCGCCATACCGCGCCCGCGTCTCGGACGTCACCCGGAACCGCTCGGCGTCGATCTTCTCCGCCTCGTAGTCGAGGTCACCCATCGGCGTCTCGTCGAGGAACGAGCTGTCCAGCGCCGCCAGGTCCTCGATCAGCTCCTCCGGCGGGACGTTGCACCAGCGCACGACGGAATACCCCGCGGCCTTCGGCAGGCCCTCGGCGAGCAGCCGGTCGAGCTCGGCCTCGTCGACGGTCGACAGGTCGAGCCGGCGGCGGGCATCGGTCAGCTTCGGCTCGAACCCGATCGACCGCGCGAAGCCCTCCGTGTCGAACGGGCTGAAGCCCAGCGCGGAGGTGCGGCCCTTGCCGCGGGCGAAGGCCGCGGCGTGCTCGAACAGCGCCCGGCCGACGCCCTGCCGGCACGCCTCGGGCAGCACGAGGACGTCGAGGTGTGCCTTGTCGAGATTGTCGTGGCGCGGCAGGTCGACCTGGACCGAGCCCGCCACCTCCCCGTCGCGGTACGCGAGGAACGTGTGGCGCTCGTTGCCCGGCATCGGCACGCGCAGGCGCATGTCGTGCTCATACCGGCAACACGGCGGCAGGTCGGGAACGTGGGCGGTCGGGACCTCGTTGACGATGCGATACGCGGCGTCGACCGCCGCCGGGTCATCGGCGCGCAGTTCGACGATCTTGAGCGCGGAGAGCTCCTGCGTCATGCGACTCAGGGTGACCGACCGGCGAATGACCGGCAACAAATTTTCCGGCCGACGGGGACCTGCGCCGGAAATGGTCGAGAGGACGCTCGCCAACACCTCCGGTGTTGTGGTCGCGGACTTGAGCCTGAACGGCCCGAGCCTCGCGGCGACACGTCCTCCCGCACCGAGCATCCTGGCTCGCACGCCAAGTGACGTCAAGTCCCCCGCGGAGGGGCGCCGAAACGCACGGCGCGAGGGTGATCACGCTGAGTCGTGAACCCCTCCACCAATCGGACGAGAGCGCCCTCGTCCAAGCGTGGAAGCGCTCTCTCCACCGTGACCCGGCGTAATCGCGCCACCCCTGAAGGAGGAGCCAAAAATCATCCCAGCAGACCGGCCTCACGGGCCGACTTCAGCGACGGCTTGACCCGGTGCGTGAAGCCCACCCGGTCGGCGACGGCGTCGAGGGTCTTGAGTCCGTCGCCGGTGTTGAACACAACCGTCTCGGCGGCCGGGTCGAGCTTGCCGGTCTCCACGAGCTTCTTCAGCACCGCGGTGGTGACCCCGCCGGCGGTCTCGGCGAACACACCCGTCGTGCGGGCCAGCAGCTGGATGCCGGCGCGGATCTCGTCGTCGTCGACATACTCCATCCAGCCGCCGGTGCGCCGCACCGACTCCAGCGCGTAGAGGCCCGCCGCCGGGTCGCCGATGTTGAGCGACTTGGCGATGCCCGTCGGCTTGACCGGGACGATCTCGTCGGTGCCCTTGTGCAGCGCCGTCGCGATCGGGTTGCAGCCCGCCGACTGGGCGCCGAAGACCTTCCACTCCGTCGGCGGGACCAGGCCGATCTCGACCAGCTCGGTGAACGCCTTGTCGACCTTGGTCAGCAGCTCGCCGCTGGCCATCGGGATGACGACCTGGGCGGGGATCCGCCAGCCGAGCTGTTCGGCAACCTCGTAGCCCAGCGTCTTGGAGCCCTCGGCGTAGAACGGCCGAACGTTGACATTGACAAACGCGGTGTTCTCGAACTCGTCGGTCTCGGTGAGCTCGGAGCAGAGCCGGTTGACCTCGTCGTAGGAGCCCTCGATCGCGACCACGTCACCGCCGTAGACAGCGGTCATGAGCACCTTGCCCGGCTCGAGGTCGGACGGGATGAACACGGTCGACGGCACGCCGGCGCGGGCCGCGTGCGCCGCGACCGAGTTGGCCAGGTTGCCCGTGGACGCGCAGGAGAAGCGGGTGAAGCCGAGCGCCTTGGCCGCGGTCAACGCGACGGAGACGACCCGGTCCTTGAACGAGTGCGTCGGGTTGGCCGAGTCGTCCTTGACCCACAGCGGCGCGGTGAAGCCCAGCTCGGCACCGAGCACGTCGGCCTTGACCAGCGGGGTGAAGCCCGGGTCGAGCGTCACGCGGGTCGCCGGGTCGGTGCCGACCGGCAGCAGCGCCGCATAGCGCCAGATGTTCTTGGGCCCGGCCTCGATCTGCTCGCGCGTGACCTTGGCGAGCGCCTCAGCGTCGTAACCCACCTCGAGGGGGCCGAAACACTCGTAACAGGCGTGCTGCGCGGCGAGCTCGAACGTGGCCCCACAGCCACGGCAGACGAGGTGGCGGGCGGGTGAGTCGGCGAAGACGCTGAGCGTCGAGGTCATGGCGAGGCCGTCCTCTCATCTTTCCCAAGTGCATGGCCTTGCGCACCGGGACGGATTTGGCACCTACCGCGCGCGCCCTCGTCATCGAGTCGTCGTCGCAGGGGTTGCCGGGGCTTCATCGGGCCGTGTCCCTCTGCCCCTCTGGATGAGGTATGTAGTTGTGTCGTGCGGGTTTCAGTGTAAGGGCCACCACGCCCGCAGCCGTATGAGTCATCTCACGACTTGGACCTGACTACCGTTTCACTCATGCACCCGTCCGCGACCTCCTGGTTCGCCGCACGCACATCCACCTGGCGGGACTGGACCCCCGACGCACTCGCCGCCGCGAAGGGCGACACCCGGATCTCCGTCGTCCTGCCGGCCCTCGACGAGGAGCCGACCGTCGGGGAGATCGTCACCGGCGTGCGCACCCTCGGCCCGCTCGTCGACGAGGTGATCGTGGTCGACTCCGGCTCGGTCGACCGGACCGCCGAGGTGGCCGCCGCCGCCGGCGCCACCGTCCACCACCGCGACGACATCCTGCCGTCCGTCGGTTCTCGGCCCGGCAAGGGTGAGGTGCTGTGGAAGGCACTCGCGGTCGCCCGGGGCGACATCCTGGTGTACGTCGACGCCGACCTCACCGACTTCCGCCCGCATTTTGTCACCGGCCTGCTCGGCCCGCTGCTCACCGACCCGGCGACGCTCATGGTCAAAGCGTTCTACGACCGGCCGCTGCTCGACGTCTCCGCCGCGGGCGGCGGCCGGGTCACCGAACTGGCCGCCCGACCGTTGCTCAACGCGTTCTTCCCCGAGCTCGCCGGGGTGGTGCAGCCCCTCGCCGGCGAGTACGCGGCCCGCCGCTCCCTGCTGGAGACGCTGCCGTTCGCCTACGGCTACGGCGTGGAGACCGGCCTGCTCATCGACACCTACCGCGCGGCCGGGCTGGACGCGCTGGCCCAGGTCGACCTCGGCCAGCGCACCCACGGCCACCAGGACACGGCGGCGTTGGGCCGGATGGCGGCGACGATCGTCCACACGATCAACGACAGGCTCACCCCGAGCCACTCCATCTGGCCCACGCTGACGCAGTTCGAGCGCCACGATTCGGCGGTGGTACCTCATGTGACCGAGATCTCGCTCCCCGACCGCCCGCCGATGGTCACCGTCGACGGCTACGGTCGGCCTACCGCGACGAGGACTCGGCGGTGAAGCTCCACAGCTTCGTGGTCGCCACGCCGGCACCGACGACGGCCAGCGCAAGGGCGGCGAGCTCCGCCGACAGCAGCCAGACCGGCGTGTCGATGACCGCGGCCGGCTCGTCGCCGGTCAGCGCGCCGACCGTCAGGGCTGCGGCGACCAGGAGCATGAGCACCAGCAGGACCACCGAGACGAGCCGCAGGGCCCATCGACCCACGACGGGCCCGATCACCGCGAGCAGCGCGCTGCCGCCCGCCACGAGGGCCCCGAAGCCCGCCGCGATCGCCCCGACAAGCGTGAAAACCTGTGCGGTCAGGACCTCGGCCGGCCCGTTCATCGCGTTGGCCGACGGGGAGAATCGCGTCCACTCGGTGATGTGCGCCTGGTCGTAGTAGAGAGCCCCGGAGAGCCCGGCGAGACCGAGGACAAGCAGGCACGCCGCGCCGAGGGCCGAGATACGCATGGACCGGCACCTTACCGGCCGGTAGTCCCACTTCCGCCCGACCCACCCCCGTTGACGACGTCGACCAGCCTTGCAGTGGCCGCGGCTGGATTTCCGGCCTAGCTGACCACGTCCTTGCGGAGGAAGCGCCACCAGGCCAGGGAGAAGAACACCGTCGCGTAGGCCAGCGCCGCGATGCAACCCTTCACCAGGTCGTCCGTCTGCATCGGGGTCGACAGCAGGCCCAGCCAGGCGTCGCTGTAGTGCGTCGGCAACACGTTGCGCAGGTTTCCGAGCGCGGTGATCTGGTCGAGGATGCTCGACAGGATCTGGAGCAGCACCGCGCCGCCGACGGCGCCGAGCGGGGCGTCCGTCAACACCGACAGCAGGAACGCCAGCGACGCGACCACCAGCAGTGACACGCAGAGGTAGCCGACGATCTCCAGCAGCCGCACGATGCTGGCACCGCCGGAGATCTCGCCGCCGATCGGGGCGGTGAGCGGGGCCCAGCCGTAGCGTAGCGTGCCCGCCAGCAGCGCCGTGCCGACCAGCATCAGGATCGCGAGCAGGCTGTAGAGGAGCGCCACGGTGACCTTGATGCCGAGCAGGCGGGCACGCGGGACCGGCATCGCCAGGAGGTACCGCAGGCTCCCCCAGCTCGCCTCGCTGGCCACCGTGTCGCCGCAGAACAGGGCCACCACGACCACCAGCAGGAAGCCGGCCGAGACCAGCAGGGTGAACAGGGTGAAGTTGGCCCCGCCGGAGGTCGCCAGGTCCGACAGGCGGGAGAACTCGCCGCGACCGCCGTCGTTGTCGTCGCCGCCGTTGTCCAGCTGGAAGGCCGTCAGGATGATCAGCGGCAGCAGCACCATGAACCCGAGCGCGAGCTGGGTGCGGCGGCGGGACGCCTGGCGCCGGATCTCCGTCCACAGCGAGAGGGTGGCGCCCGGCCGGTAGCCGGTCGCGCCGCCGACGATCTCAGTCGAGGTCATCACCGTTCTCCGCTCGCCTTGGTGTCCCCGCCGACGAGCGACAGGAACGCGTCCTCCAACCGCCGGCGCGGGACCACCCGGTCGATGCCGACCCCCGCCTTGACCAGTGCGGCCACCACCTCGGCGCGCGGTGTGCCGTCGACGTCGACGACCAGGCCGCGCCCGCCGGACCAGGCCACCGACCGCACGCCCAACTCCTCCAGCACCTTCTCGGCCGCGTCCACATCGGACACGTCGAGCTGGACCGTCGGCGAGTCACCGACGATGTCGTCGACCGGCCCCGCCGCGACGACCTCGCCCTTGTGCATGACGACGACGTCGGTGCAGGTCTGCTCGACCTCGGCGAGCAGGTGGCTGGAGACCAGCACGGCCCGGCCGCCGGTCGCGTAGCGGCGCAGCACCTTGCGCATCTCGGCGATCTGCGGCGGGTCCAGCCCGTCCGTGGGTTCGTCGAGCACCAGCAGCTCGGGCAGGCCGAGCATCGCCTGCGCGATGGCCAGGCGCTGCCTCATGCCGTGGCTGTACGTCTTGACCCGCCGGTTGACGGCCGTCCCGAGTCCGGCGATCTCGTAGGCCTCCTCGAAGCGCGCGTCCTGCCTGGGCCGGCCGGTCGCCCGCCAGTACAGCTCCAGGTTCTGCAGCCCGGTGAGGTGCGGGAGGAAGCCGGGCCCCTCGACCAGCGCGCCGACGCGGGACAGCACCGGGGCGCCGGGGAGCAGCCGGTGGCCGAACACCAGGATCTCGCCCGCGGTCGGGCGGGTCAGCCCCATCAGTACCCGCAGTGAGGTGGTCTTGCCGGCGCCGTTCGGGCCGAGCAGTCCGACGACCTGTCCTCTGTGGACCGTGAAGTCCACCTTGGACACCGCGACGAAGTCCTTGTACTCCTTGCGCAGGCCGCGCACGACCAGCGGCGTGTCGACGTGCTCGGTGTCGATGCTGCGGTCGATCCGCTTCGCCCGGCGGCGGGCGAGCAGCAGGACGATCGCCAGGCCGACGGCGATGGCGGCGATGAGGCCGACCAGCACGTACCGCCAGATGACCTCGGGATTGGCGATCGGTGTGCCGTTGATGGTGGGCAGGCTGATCGCGCCGTCGACGGCGACCTGGTAGACGGTCGGGTCCGGCGGCGACCAGTAGGCGGTGTCGGCCGTCGCGACGGTGACGCGGATCCGGCTGCCGGCCTCGAACCGGTGCACGACCGCCGGCAGGGTCACCGTGACCGGCTGGGCGTCGGCGATGTCGGTCGGCAGGCCGGTCAGGCGGACCGGCGCGATGAGGCCGTCGGGGATGGACGGTGCGCCCTTCGCCGGCACGTCGTAGAGCTTGACGAAGAGGACGGCCTCGCCGGTCGGCGACGCGGCGCGGATGCGGACCGTCGGCGCACCGGCGGCGTCGAACACCTCGGTGAGCGGCGCCGAGACGAAGTCGGCGTGCTGGCCGGGGATCTCCGCCGAGACGCCCGAGTCGAGGAGGCTGGCGATGTTGGCGATCGGCAGGGAGGAGATGGCCGCCGGGTTGCCGTCCGGCGGGTTCGCGATGCGCTGCGTCGGGCCCTGCAGGTCGAACGTCCGGCCCGCGCCGTTGAGGCCGGGGTAGTCGTCGACCGACGACGCCGTCGTGACCACGCCGCGGCCCCGCGCGTTGAGGCCCGACACCCGCGAGTAGGTGAAGCTGTCGGCCGGTGCCGCGCCGTTGCCCTTGACGTAGTGGTCGAGCCACTGCGCGGTGAGGTACCGCAGCCGGTCGACCTCGGACTGCGGTCCGGTGCCGCCGTCGTGGCCGCCGGTGAACCAGGCGACCCGGACCGGGGTGCCGGTGGCGGCGATCCCGCGCGCGTTGGCGTCGCCCTCGCTGAGCGGGAACAGGGTGTCGACCTGGCCCTGGATCAGCAGTGTCGGCGCCTTGATCCGGTCGAGCACCGGGGCCGGGCTGGACCTGCGCAGCAGCGCGATCTCGTCGGGGCCGGCCGCGCCGGTCGTCGCGATCTTGAGGTATGCCTGGCAGACGTCCTTGGCGAACCGGCCGCACTGCGGATCGCCGCCGGTCTGCTGCTGGGCCGGGTTCAGCGGGTCGGTGCTGCCGTTGCCGAAGAACAGGCCGGCCCACTGTTTCTTGAAGACGCCGCCCGGCAAGAAGGCGTTCGACAGGTCGTTCCAGGTGATCATGGGCACGATCGCGTCGATGCGCGGGTCCTGGGCGGCGAGCAGCAGCGCGAGCGCGCCGCCGTAGGAGCCGCCGACCGCCGCGACCTTCGGGTCGTCGCCGGTCTTCTGGATGTCCGGCCGCGCGGCGAGCCAGTCGACGAGCCGCTGGGCGTCCTTCACCTCCCAGTCCGGACTGTCGAGGTGGATCTCGCCGGTCGAGCGGCCGAAGCCCTGGGCGGTCCAGGTCAGCACCGCGTAGCCGAGATCGGCGAAGTCCTGGGCGTCGGACCGGACGCTCTGCTTGGTGCCGCCGAAGCCATGTGCCAGGAGGACGGCCGGCACGGGGCGGCTCGCCGTGGCGGACTTCGGCAGGTAAAAGGTGGTGTCCAGGGTGACTTCGGTGGCGTCGTCGGGGCCGGTGCGCACCGTGATCTGCTGCTCGATGGTGCGGTAGCTGGCCGGCTCGGGCACGGCTGCCCAGCCGACGAGGCCCGCCACCAGCAGGACGACGGCGGAGCCGGTGATGAGCCGGCGGCGCGTGACGCGAAGTCGCATTGCTAAAAAGTACGCACCGCATGTTGCACAATGTCGAAACACTCAGCCCCTTCACAGCAACGGTTACTCTCGTTGCGTGTCGGCGACCTTGACGCTCACTGCCAGTCTCCGCCCAGCCGCGCTCGACGCCCGCCGGGGCGTGGTGCGGTTGCATCCCGAGGTGCTCACCGCGCTCGGGCTGCGCCCGGGCGATCCGATCTCGCTGACCGGGCGCCGCGCGTCCGCCGGGATCGTCGCGGTCGCCGGGGCGGGCGCCAGCCGCGCTCTGGTCTACGCCGACGACCTGGTGCTGGGCAACCTCGGCATCCGCGACGGCGGGCAGGTCACGGTAGCCGCCGCGCCGCTGCGCGCCGCGCAGAGCGTGACACTCGCCGGGCCGCCCGAGATCGTCGCGGTCGTGTCGCCCGAGATGCTGCGCCTCGCGCTGCTGGGCAAGGTGGTCACGGTCGGCGACAACGTGTCGCTGCTGCCGCAGGACGTTTCGCTGGGCACCCTGCCGACGGCGCCGACGGCCGCCACGGTGATGGTCGACAAAGGACTCGTCGAGGCGGCCCGCAAGAGCCTGTCGAACACGGTCGGATACGCGTGGACGAGCGCCCTGCTGACCGTCGTCACCGCCGACCCGGACCCGGGCGCCCTGGTCACGATGGACACGACGGTGGGCTGGCAGCACGGCCAGGCGACGCACGCGCCCGGCACGGTCCTCGCCCCGGCGACCACCGCACCCGCATCGACCGCGCCGGCCGCGCCCGCGCCGACGCTCGACGACCTGCCGGGTCTGCGCGCCCAGGCGGAACAGCTGATCGAGCTGCTCGATCTCGGCTTCCACCACGGCGAGGTGCTGTCGAAGCTCGGCACGACGATGTCGCTCGGCGTGCTCATCACCGGCCCGGCCGGCTCGGGAAAGTCGGCGCTGGTGCACGCGGTCGCCGGCAGCGTGGAGGCGCAGGTCGTGCCCCTGTGGGCGCCGGAGATCGCGGCGCTGACCAACAACGACGCGGCCGCCCGCCTGCGCAAGGCCGCCGACGAGATGCGCGCGCCCGGGCCCGCGGTGCTGCTGGTCTCGGACGTCGACGCCCTGGCGCCGCGCGACCAGCCGGGACCGCTCTCGACGGTCTTCCGGCAGTTGCTCGGCGAGCTGATCCGTGAGGGCGAGGCGGTGGTCTGCACGACCAGCCGCCCCGAGTCGGTCGACCCGGCGCTGCACTCCCCCGACCTGCTGGCCCACGAGATCGCGCTGCCGCTGCCGGACGCCGCCCTGCGCCGCGAGCAGCTCGGTGTGCTGACCCGGGGTGTGCCCCTCGACGACGACGTGCGCCTCGACGACGTGGCCGCCCGCACGCCCGGCTTCGTCGCCGCGGACCTGGCCGCGCTGGTGCGTGAGGCAGGTGTACGGGCTGCGCTGCGCCACCGCCGCGAGGCCGAGGGCGCCCGCGTGGTGATGGCCGACTTCGACGCCGCACTCGAGGTGGTCCGGCCCACGTCGATGGCGGAGTCGTCGCTGGAACTGGCGAAGGTCACGCTCGATGACGTCGGCGACATGGTCGAGGTCAAGCAGACGCTGACCGAGTCGGTGCTGTGGCCGTTGTCGTATCCCGACGCGTTCTCCCGGCTGGGCGTCGAGCCGCCGCGCGGCGTGCTGCTCTACGGCCCGCCGGGCTGCGGCAAGACGTTTCTGGTCAAGGCGATCGCCGGCACGGGCAAGGCCAACGTGCTGTCGGTCAAGGGCGCGGAGCTGTTGTCGAAGTGGGTCGGTGAGTCCGAGCGGGCGGTGCGGGAGCTGTTCCGCCGGGCGCGGGAGGCCGCGCCGACACTGGTCTTCCTGGACGAGGTCGACGCCCTGGCACCGACCCGCGGCCAGGCGACCGACGGCGGCACGACGGACCGCGTCGTCGCCGCGCTGCTCACCGAGCTCGACGGCGTCGAGGCCCTGCGCAACGTGGTGGTGATCGGCGCGACGAACCGCCCCGACCTGGTCGACCCGGCGCTGCTGCGCCCGGGCCGGCTGGAGCGCCTGGTGTTTGTGCCCCCGCCGGACGCCGACGCCCGGGCCGAGATCCTCCGCGCCGCGGCGAAGTCCGTCCCGCTGGCCGCCGACGTGGACCTCCCCGCCCTGGCGGGGTCGCTGGACCGCTTCTCGGCCGCGGACTGCGCGGCCCTGGTCCGCGAGTCGGCCCTGGCGGCCATGCGCGAGTCGCTCGACGCGACGGAGGTGACCGCCGCACACGTCGCGCTGGCCCGCGAGCGCGTCCGGCCGTCGCTCGACCCGACCCAGGTGGCGTGGCTCGCCAGCTACGCCGAGCAGCAGAGGGCCCGCTGACCGGCGGTCACCTCAGCGGCGGCGGGATCGTGACGCCCGCAGGCGACGCAGGCGCTGGACGACCACCGGGTCGTGCGCCAGGGCCAGCGGACTGTCGAGCAGCGTGTTGAGCAGCTGGTAGTAGCGGGTCGCCGACAGGCCGAACGTGTCGCGGATGGCCTGTTCCTTCGCGCCGGCCCGGCGCCACCACTGCTTCTCGAAGGCGAGGATCCGCCGGTCGCGCTCGTCCAGCTCCGCGGGCTCCTCGGCGGCGGCGAGGTCGCCGTCGGCCGAGTTGTCATCCGCGAGGTCGCCGTCCAGGAAGTCGTCGACGTCCTCGCGCTTCATCGTCGCTCCAGGGGATCGGGGGAACGGCCTCCACCCTATCCCCGCCCTCGCACCCCGCCCGCCCCGCAGCGCGGCAGGGGAGACGGGTCAGGCGGTGACGATCTTCACGCCGGCCTCGGCGAACGCGGCCAGGGTCTCCTCGGTGGCGTTGGAGTCGGTGACCAGGGTGTCGATGCGGTCGACCGGGCAGATCCGGGCGAACGCGTGACCGCCGAGCTTGGAGCTGTCGGTGATGATGACCACGCGGCGCGCGCGGGCGACCATCAGGCTGTTCATCGCGGCCTCGCCCTCGTGGTGGGCCGCGGCGCCGAGGGTCACGTCGAGCGCGTCGACGCCCAGCAACGCGATGTCCAGCGTGACGTCGCGCAGGATGTTGCCGCCCAGCGGGCCGACCAGCTCGAACGACTGCGGCCGGACCACCCCGCCGGTCACCACGATCTTCATCCGCGAGCGGACCAGCAGCTCGTTGGCGATGTTCAGCGCGTTGGTCACGACGGTGAGCTGGGCGTCGTCCACGCCGCCGGTCAGCTCGGGGCGCACCGCGAGCGCGCGGGCGACCTCGGTGGTCGTCGTGCCACCGTTCAGGGCGACGACCATGCCCGGGGACACCAGGGCGGCGGCCGCGGCGCCGATGCGCTGCTTCTCCGGGGCATGTTTCGCGGTCTTGTACCGCAGCGGCAGGTCATACGACACGCCGTTGGCTACGGCACCGCCGCGCGTCCGGGTGATCATCTGCTGCTGGGCCAACTGGTCGAAGTCGCGGCGGATGGTCGCCTGTGAGACGTCGAGCCGCTCGGCCGCCTCCTCCACGCTGATCCGGCCGCTGTCGGTGAGGATCTCGAGGAGCGCGTTCCAGCGCGCATAGCGGTCCATGCGACCCTCCTTTGCGCGCACGGTGCGAGATGTGTGCACAATAATGCGCGAAACAGTGGGTAAACGCAAAGGCAACTGATCGGACTAACCCGCGGGGGTATGGTTGCCAGCCGACCCGCCGGTGCGCAATGATGCGCGAACCAACCGGGTTTGTCGCCAAAACGATCAGTCGAGGACAAACAGCCACATGACACAGACCGTGATCGCCCTCGACGTCGGCGGAACCGGGATCAAGTGTGCGCTGGTCGGTGCGGACGGCGACGCACTGCACACCGTCCAGCACGCCGAGCGACACCCCACCGGCCGCGAGCGGGGCCCGGAGGCGGTCGTGGCGACCATCCTCGACATCGCCGACGGGCTCACCGCCACCGCCCGCGCCGAAGGCCTCGAGCCGGTCGGCGCCGGGCTGGTCGTGCCCGGGGTCATCGACGAGGCCAACGGCATCGCGGTCTGGGCGGCGAACGTCGGCTTTCGTGACGTACCGCTGAAGCATCTTCTGGAGAAGCGCCTCGGGCTGCCCGCCGCGCTCGGCCACGACGTGCGGGCCGGCGGGCTCGCCGAGGCCAGGCTGGGCGCCGGACGCGGTCACGACTACGTGCTCTTCATCCCGATCGGCACCGGCATCGCCGCCGCCAACGTGGTGAACGGGCAGGTCTACACGGGCTCGCACGGCGCGGCCGGCGAGATCGGCCACATCGTCGTCCGGCCCGGCGGCCCGCTGTGCGGCTGCGGCCAGTGGGGCTGCCTGGAGTCGATCGCCTCGGCGTCGGCGGTCGGGCGGCGATACTCCGAACAGGCCGGCCGCCAGGCCACCGCGGAAGAGGTCGCCCGCCTCGCCGCCGAGGGCGAGCCGGTCGCAATCGCCGTGTGGCGCGAGACGATCGACGCGCTCGCCGACGGGCTGATGACCGGCGTCGCACTGTTCGACCCGGCGGTCATCGTGCTCGGCGGCGGCCTCGCCGAGGCCGGCGAGGCGCTGCTGGCCCCGCTGCGGGAGGCCGCCCACTCGCGGGTCACGTTCCACCGCGAACCCACGATCACCCGGGCCGCGCTCGGCGACGAGGCCGGATGCCTCGGCGCGGCGCTGCTCGCGCTCGACAATCTGGCGACGAATGGGAGCACGCGATGACGGTGGTGTCCGGTGTCCGGGTGATCGCGGGTGACCGCGTCATCGAGGACGGTTTCGTCCGCATCTCGGGCGACCGCATCGCGGAGGTGGGCGCCGAGCCGACGGCCGCACACACCGGCCACACGGTCGTCCCCGGCTTCGTGGACATCCACGTGCACGGCGGCGGCGGCGCGACCTTCACCACCGGCGACGCGGGCGAGGCGCGGAAGGCAGCGGCGTACCACCTCGGGCACGGCACCACGACCATGCTCGCCAGCCTGGTCACCTCGCCGCCCGAACTGATGATGAGCGCCACCAAGGCCTTCACGTCGCTGGTCGACGAGGGTGTGCTGGCCGGTGTGCACTTCGAGGGGCCGTACCTCTCCCAGGCCCGCTGCGGCGCCCAGAACCCGGCCCACCTGCGCCACCCGTCGCTGGACGAGCTCAACGCGCTGATCGACGCCGGCAACGGCGCTGTGCGGCTCGTGACGATCGCCCCCGAGTTGCCCGGCGCCCTCGACGCGATCCGCCTGCTCGTCGAGCGCGGTGTCGTCGCCGCACTCGGCCACACCGACGCGACCTGGGAGGAGACCCTGGCCGGCGTCGAGGCCGGCGCCACGGTCGGCACCCACGTATTCAACGGCATGCGCCCGCCGCACCACCGCCAGCCCGGCCCGGTCTTCGCACTCCTCGGCGCGGCGACGGTGACGTGCGAGTTCGTCGCCGATGGTGTACACCTCCACGACGGCACCCTGGCCTTCGCCACGTCGGTGACCGGCCCGGCCCGCGCCGCGCTCATCACCGACGCGATGGCCGCGGCGGGTATGCCCGACGGCTCGTACGACCTGGGCGGCCAGAGCGTCGACGTGGCGGACGGCGTGGCCCGGCTGACGCGGGACGGCTCGATCGCGGGCAGCACGCTGACGATGGACAAGGCGTTCCGCCGCGCGGTCGGCGCCGGCATCTCCCTGCCCGACGCGTCCCGCATGGCCTCGACCACCCCGGCGGCCGCGATCGGCCTGTCGGACGAGGTGGGCGCCCTGCGCGAGGGCCTGCGCGCCGACCTGGTCCTGCTGGACGAGGCCCTCCAGGTTCAGCGAGTCATGCGCGCGGGCGCCTGGCAGTCGTAGTCACCAGCCGAGTTTGCTGCCGCCCCGAGTTTGCTGCTACCGCAAACTCGGGATTTCAGCAAACTTTGGCTGCTCGAAGAACGGGCCGGCCCAGTTCGCGCGATCCAACCGGCCGCCCAGGGGGACGGCGTCCCACGGGATGCGCTGCAGGATGCGGTCCAGGAGCAGGCCCAGCAGGATCGCCGCCAAGCCGTCCGTCAGCCAGTGGAAGCTCAAGTATGTCGTCGTGAACAGCAGGATCAGCGGCGCGGCGTAGCGGATCGCCAGGACCACGCCCGGGCGGAAGACACCTGTCAGGAGGGCCGCCAGCACGCCGTACCAGACGATGGCGTTCACCACGTGGCCCGACGGGTAGGACATGCCCTCCGCGGCGTGGAACAGCAGCTCAGGGTGCGGGTCCAGCTTGTTGCTCGCGGCCAGCCGGTCCGTCCACAGCTTCAGCGGGCCGATCGTCACGTAGGTCAGCGCGAACGCGCCGATCACCAGCAGGAACGGCCGGACCGTGTGGCGGCGGCGGGTCATGAGGAACGCCACGATGGCCGCCAGCGGCGTGAGCACCTGGCCGCCCTGGCCGAGCTTGTTGAACACCCGCAGCGTGGTGTCGGCCCAGCCGGGGCGGTGCGCGTCGACGAAGTCGCGGACCGCGAGGTCCACGTCGAGCAGCGGCGAGCGCCAGACCAGGGCGAGCGTCAGCACGACGAAGCCGGACAGCAGGACCCCGTCGAACCACCAGCCGGACGGGCGGACCGGGCGTAACACGAAGCGCACGCCGAACGACGGTACCCGAAGACGCGAAAAGGTCCGGGCCGCGACCCGGACCTTCCCGAAACCTCTACATCTCGCCGCGCAGGTGGGCGGCGATGCGGTCCATCCGGACGCCCGAGTTCGGGCAGCCGCCGAAGTGGTGCAGCGCGATGACCTTGTTCGTCCGGCGTGAGATGACCGGCGAGCCGGAGGAGCCGCCGTCGGTGTCGCAATAGTACGACATGTCCGTTTTCGCAGCGTAGCCGTCATACGACGGATCGGACACCGCACAGTTCCCGCTGCGCTCGGTCGTGTCCTGCATCGTGATCACGGTCGGCGCGCCGCGCGGGTGCTGCGGGATGTAGAGCTCCTCGCCGCGCACCGGCGCCCGGTCGTCGATCTGCAGGTAGCCGAAGCGCTGGACGGCCTCGAAGTTGCGGACGCTGAACAGCGTGTAGTCGAGGATCTTGTCGGTCGCGATGACCTGGTCGCCCATGACCTTTGTCGGGCGCAGCGTCGGGCCGCCGTCACACCGCGCGCACTCGTAGTTGAACCAGACCTCGGTGTTGCGGGCCTCGCGCGTGGTCGTCAGGCAGTGGTGGTTGGTCATCATCCGGTTCTGTGTGCCGATCCGGAACGCGGTGCAAAGCTCGACGCCGTTGATGAGGATCCTCGCCACCGGCTTCGAGTTCGCATACGCGACCGGGTCCGACGACTTGTAGCAGGCCGCGTTCTCCGTCTCGTTGCTGCGCCCGCAGATGCTCTCCTCGCGCGGCTGCCGCGCCTCGGCGGCCCGCTTCGCCGCCAGCGCCGCCGCGCGCTCGTCCGGCGTCCGGCCACGCGCGACCCGGTCGACAGTCACACCCAGCCCGGCCAGTTTCGACTTGAGACCGAGCGCGTCGTCGCCGGCCCGCTCGACGCTGACCACGGCCCGATCGCCGGAGACCGACATCGACCAGTTGTCCGCGAGTCGCAGTTCTTCCAGGGTGTACGTGTAGTGCTCCGCCCCGCTCGCGTCCGTGACCCGCACCTTGTCGCCCGGGTTGAGCCGCAGCTCGCCGAAGTGGACCTTCACGTAGTCGGCCCCGGGGTAGGTGAACGTCCGGCTCGTGGTCCACTCGATCAGGCCGCCGGTGACCGCTTCGAGCACGCCGGTCGGCTCGGCGCCGGGCTCGGTGACGCCGACCCGGTGCTGCACCGGCATCTGCGGGGCGGCGACGGACGCGATCCGCGGTCGTGCGGGGGCGAACGAGGTCGCCGCCGCGACTCCAGCCCCGGTGAGTCCGAGCAGGGTACAGACCCCTGCCACCAGCAACGCCCTACGCCGCATGTGCGCGTCCTCCCAATGTTCCGCAGAAGGGAGCGCCCGGACTGTTAGGGGTAAATCGGGCGATCCGCCCATACAACGAGCGATCGGGGGCGAAGGGAGCGCGAAATCAGCCGGCCGGTCACCGGGCGGCGTCGATCGTCCCGCCGGTCTGGGCCAACAGGTTGCCCAGGCCGAGCCGTGTGGTAACGACGGTGAGCAGGTCGTCGGCGCACAGCACGTACGTCGGTGGGGGCGCCCAGACGGTCTGCCGGCCGCCGTCGGTCGTCACCGCGAGGACCCGGACGTCACCGACGTCCTGCGCGGCGGCGACCGGGCGGCCGTCGAGCTCCGATTCGCCGCACACCGGCACCTCGGCGAGCAGCAGCACCCGCCGGTCGACCGGGATGGTGCCGATGACCTCGCGCTCCAGCAGCGCGGCGGCGAACGCGGGCGCGGCGAGGTACGAGACGCTGCGGGAGGCGGTGATGCCGAACGCCCGCTGCACCCGGTCGGCGAATGCGCCGTCGAACAGTCGCAGGATGACCCGCAGGTCGGGCTTGAGCTCACGCCCTTCGATGGCGGCCTCGAGGTTGGCCTGGTCGTCGGTCGACACCACCACCAGGGCGCGGCACGTGTCGACCGAGGCGGCCCGCAGCGTCTCCGGGTTGCTGGCGTCGCCCACGATGAACGGCACCCCGCGCGAGCGGGCCGCCTGGGCACCACGGGCGTTCTCGTCGCGGTCGATGACGACCACCGGCACGCCGAGATCGACGAATGAGTGCATGACCCGGGTGCCGACGTTGCCCAGCCCGACGACGACCACGTGGTCGGACAGCGGCTCCCGCAGCCGCCCCAGCGCGATCGCCAGCCGCGCGTTGACGATCGCCTCCACGACGGCGGCCGTGATCACCGGGATCAGCGCGATGCTGACCAGGCTGAGCAGCGTCGTGACGACCTTCTCGGGCCAGTGGGCCTCCAGCTCGGGGCTCGCGCCGACCAGCTCGGACAGCAGCGTGACGTAGGCGGCGTCCCACCAGCTGATGTGCCGGTAGTGGGCGATGATCGCGGTGCCGGCCGCCAGCAGCGCGAGCAGGACCAGGGCGGTCACCCACAGCTTGCGGCTGACCAGGCTGCGCAGTGTGCCGAGCGGCTTGTGCCGCTGCCGGCGCCACCAGCGGCGCAGCCGGCCGCGCTCGCGCCGGGCCTCCTCGGTCCGCTCGTCCCGGTGGATCACCGTGGCGGCCCGCTCGCCGGTCGCCACAGCCAGTACCAGATCCGCGGTGTCCTGTTCTTCCGGAAGCAACTCGGGCTCGCCGTCGCCGGCCGTCCGGGCCAGCCCGCAGACGATGTCCTCGGTGCGCACCTCGCCGCGGCGGGCCACGAACAGCGTGCGCCGCGCCACCCGCACATGCACCGGCGCGACCTCGCCCAGCGCCTCGGAGACGAACGCGGGCGCCGCCATCTGCGCGTCGGAGAGCACCCGCACGTCGGCGAAGTTGCGCCGGACGCTGCCGCCCAGCCGGAGGTTGAACATCCGGATGACGAGCCGCAGACCGGGGACGAGTTCCTGAGCCTGCAGCGCCGCGTCGATGTTGCCGATGTCGTCCTGCTTGACCAGCGCGAGCGCGTCGGCGCCGGCGAGATCGGCGCGCACGAACGCGTCGGTGTCGGGCCGCTCGGCCTCGACGATCCGGCCGCCGTGGTCGGCCAGCAGCTGCGCGATCTCCGGGCCGTGCCGGCGCCGGACGCTCGGCATGATGGCGGTGACCTGCACCCCGTATTGCTGGATGAGCTCCTCGATCAGCCGGTGCGCGATCGGGTCGTCACCACAGACCACGACGCGCTTCGCCGGGGCGTGCAACGGGGGTCGGTGCGCGTCGTCGGGCTGCTCGATCGACCACGGACGGGTGATCGCCTGGACACGGGGAAGACCGCCGCGCAGACGCCTCATCAGCCAGGACTCGGACGCCATCGGCCGATCCTAGCGAAGATCACCAGTACCCGATGGCCCGCGACCATCGTTGAACCCCTCGATCCGATTTGTCGACCAGATGGGTATTCGAGGATGAACACGTGGTTTCGCCGGGCGGTGGGCACCGTCGGTGTAGCCGGCGGCATGCTGCTGCTCGGTGCCGGTGCCGCACACGCCGATGACACCGCACTGGCGCCCGGCCAGCTGGACGATCTGCTCGCGCCCTCGGGCAGCCTGGAACTGCACGTCCCCCTTTCGGGGGCCTTCCCGGCGGAGGACTCGTTCGCCGGCCTGCCGCTCGTCGGCGGCCTCGGCGACCTGGACGCGCTGGGCCTGCCCGGCACGGACACGCTGCGCGGCACCTCGATCGCCAACACGCGCACCGCGCTGCCCGGCACCCCCTCTCCCCGGGCCACCGAGGCGCTGCCGCTCGTCGGCGACCTGCCGCTGCTCGGCAACGGCCTGCCGATCCGCGGCACCCTGAAGCCGGTCGACGACTTCGGCATCCCGCTCGGCGGGACCGGGCGGGCCGCCGAGGCGGACGGGCTCCCGCTGGTCGGCGAGGTGCCGCTGGGCGGCAGCGACGTGCTGAAGAACGACTCGGTGACCGGCATACCGGTGATCGGCGGCATCGGCCCGACCCCGGGCATCAGCACGACCGCGGTGGCCAACCGGTTGGTGCCGACCACCGGCGCGCTCCCCCAGGTCGCGAGCCAGCTGCCGCTCGTCGCCGAGAAGGCGTACGCGCCGAAGCACTCGGCGACGTACAGCCCCCGCCACGCCCAGACCGAGGCCCTTCCCGTCGTCGGCAACCTCCCCCTGCTGGGCGGCAACGGCCTCCCGCTGGTCGGCAACCTCCTCGGCGGCTGACCGCGCCCGCCTCGGCGTCCCGTTCCGGCTCAGGCGTGATAGGTCATTTCGCCGGCCCGGATCGGGGCGTCGAGGCGGTTCTCGTACGGCGCCAGCGGGCACGCCCACGCGTCGTCGTAAGCGCAGCTCGGGTTGTAGCTGTAGTTGAAGTCCAGCTTCACCCGGCCGTCCGGTTGCAGCTCGACGCCGCGGCCGTGGGTGCCCGGGCGTCGCCGACTGCGGGTGGGTGGCGAACAGCCTGTCGCGAAGGGCCCGGAACTCCACCACGTCCGCGTCGGACAGATACATGGCGGCGACCCGGGCCCGGAAGTCGGCGAGCGAAAGTGCATCCACGTGTTCGCAAACTACCCGCGCAAGGGTGCTCCCGCCGCGTGCAGATGCCGCAGTGCCTGGGCGTAGGAGTCGACGAAGCCGGCGGAGAGGTACGACACGCCGATCTCCTTGCAGTACCCCTCGACGATCGGCTGGGCCTTGCGCAGGTTCGGCGTCGGCATGTTCGGGAACAGGTGGTGCTCGATCTGGTAGTTCAGGCCGCCGAGCAGCGCGTCGACCCAGACCCCGCCGCGCACGTTGCGTGAGGTGAGCACCTGCTTGCGCAGGTAGTCGAGCTCGTCCTCGGCGGTCAGCACCGGCATGCCCTTGTGGTTGGGCGCGAACGTGCAGCCGAGGTACAGGCCGAAGAGCCCCTGGTGCACGGCGATGAACGCGAGGGCCATGCCGGGCGGCAGCAGCAGGAAGACCGTGGCGAGGTAGGCGGCGAAGTGGCCGTACAGCAGGAATCCCTCGAGGACGCGGCGCTTGACACCGGGGATGGCACGGGCGCTGGCCACGTGCAGGTTGAAGCCTTCGAGCAGGAGCAGCGGGAAGAACAGCTGCGCCTGGTGCCCGCCGATCAGCCGGGCGAGCCCGGTCGCCTTCTCCGCCTGACGGGTGGACCAGACGAGGATGTCGGGCGCGACGTCGGGGTCGTGGTCCTCGTGGTTGGGGTTGGCGTGGTGGCGGGTGTGCTTGTTCATCCACCAGCCGTAGCTCATGCCGATGCCGGCGTTGCCGGCCAGCATGCCCAGCGCCTCGGACCAGCGGCGGGTCTTGAAGACCTGCTTGTGCGCGAGGTCGTGGGCGACCAGCGCGACCTGGGCGTAGGCGACCGCGAGGACGGCACCGACGGCGAGCACCCACCAGGAGGCGCCGACCGTGGCGAAGGCGACCCAGCCGCCGACGTAGAGGGCGGTCACCAGGGTGAGCCGGACGGCGTAGTAGCCCGGGCGTCTCCGGAGCAGACCGGCAGCGCGGATCCGCTGGGACAGGACGGCGAAGTCGGTGGCCTTCTCGGCGTCTGCCAGGATTGTCATACAGTTCAGCGTCGCGATTTTGCGGTTGGCGATCGAACCGGCCAGCACTGCTCTTCACGGTGGGGCAGGCCCCACCCCTACGGGGGACCCATGAGGCGGCCGGGGTCGCCGCCGCGACGGTGCGGGCGCCCGCGCTGCGCACCCCTGGGCGGCAGCCTAGGCTTTGACGGGTGCCAGTGCTCATCGGCTCTTACGCAGACCAGATCTCGACGTACGACGACGACTTCAAACCCCTGGCCGCGCCGATCCGGACGCCCGCGCCCAGCTTTCTGTCCGTGGGTCCGTCCGGGGTGCTGTACGCGGTGAACGAGCGGGACGAGGGCGGCGTGTCCGCGTTCACGCCCGACGGCGAGCTGATCAACACGTTGCCCACCGGTGGTGCGAGCCCGTGTCACCTCGCGGTGACGTCCGGCTTCGTCCTGGCGGCCAACTACGGTGGCGGCAGCGTAGCGGTGTTCTCGCTGCGGCCCGACGGCGGCCTGGACCGGCGTACCGACCTGACGCAGCACGCCGGCGGCAGCGTGCATCCCGAGCGCCAGGAGTCCGCGCACGCCCACCAGGTGACGGTCCGCGATCACATGGTCCACGTCGTCGACCTGGGCATGGATGCGCTGGTCCACTACCGGCTCAACCCGGCGGGGACGCTGGAGCACATGCGGACCACGACGGTGCAGCCGCTGGGCAGCGGCCCGCGGCACCTGGTGTTCCACCCCACCGGCCGGGTGTTCGTGGCCAACGAGCTGAACTCGACCGTTTCGACGTACACCTCCGGCTTCGAACTGCTGGACGTCCGCCCGTCGGTCCTCGTGCAGCCGGTCGGCGACAACTTCCCCAGCGAGCTGGTGCTGTCCCCGGACGGCCGGCGGCTGTACGTGGCGAACCGGGGCAACGACACGATCACGACGTTTTCGGTCGAGGACGACGGGCTGCTCCCGATCGACGAGGTGTCGACGGGCGGCACCTGGCCGCGGCACGTGACCCTGCTGGGCGGCGCCCTGTGCGTGGCGAACCAGCACTCGGACACGGTGACGCTGCTCGAACTGGATCAGACCTCCGGGGTGCCGCACCCGGCCCGGGTCGTGGTGGAACACCCGTCACCGAGCGTCGTGGTCCCGGTCTCCTGAGCGATCTCGCGGGCGCCGGCTGAGCGTGCCGCCGTGGCTCCGGACGGGGACATACCCGTCGGGTGGACGGTGCGCACAGCCGGACCGCGGGAGGAGGGCGCGGGGGAGCCGGGAGCGAACGCCTTGCCGAACGAGCGTTCAGTGCCGCAGCATAAGTGTATGGGTGAGCTGGTAGCGCTGCCCAAATCGGGCGACGTGTTCGAAGATGTGCGGGGCAACGACCGCACCATGCGGGTGACCTGTCACCCGAGCCGCGGCACGGTGGTCGTGTCGCTGTGGGTCGACAAGATCTGCCGGGCGTCGTTCCAGTTGCCCGAGACCGACCTCCCCCGCCTGCGGGCGGCGCTGGACGCGATGCACTTCACGCCGCCGGACGACGTCCGCGAAGCCAGCTGACGTCACGCCTCGGTCAGCGCCGGCCGCTCCGCCCGCGACGCCTTGGTGTTGGTCGACTTGGTGCGCTGGCGCGGGATCCGGTCCTGCTTGTCGATCATCGCGGCCGTGATGCCGGCCTGCCGGGCCGCGTCGAGCGTGTCGCGCAGCTCCGCCGCCTCCTCGGCCACCTCGGCGGCCTCCTCGGCCAGCGCCTGCGCGGCCACAGCCGCCACGTCCGCCGCCTTCTGCGCCGCGCGTTCGGCCGCGGCCGCCGCTTCGTACAGCCGCCGGGCCCGGCTCTCGGCCGAGCGGCGCAGCTCGACCTCGCGCGCCTGGAGCTCCTGCAGCGGGTCGGCGCCGCTCACGCCCTTGAAGACGTGCTCCAGCGCGTCGACGGTGATGTCGCCGCGCTTGAAGGCGTCGAGAGCGGCCCGGGACAGTTCACGCTTGGTCGCGTCGTCGGAGTCGGTGACCGGGGTCGCGGCCGCGGTCGCCTGCTCGGTCGCCACGGTCAGCGCCTCCTGATACGCCTTCTGGGCCACGTCGAAGACGGCCCACGCCGCCTCCCGGGCCTCCTGCGTGGCGCCGCAGCGGACCTGGGCCTCGGCGGCGACGATCTGCGCGCGCTTGGCGGCGGCGGCTGTCGCGGCGGCCTGGCGGATCAGCTCACCGGCCTCGGTGCGCAGCCGGGCGCGCTCGGCCGGGCTGAGACTCGCCTGGGCCTCCTCGACGGCGGCGCGGCGGTCGGCGCGGTTGAGCCGGTGCAGGTTCCAGCGGGAGAGCACGGCCGCGATCAGGATGAACAGCAGGATGAAGACCATCAGCGCGAGCCACAGCACCACCGCGCCCTTGACCGGGTCGAGGCCGAGGATGCCCCGCCCTCCGTCGAGCGTCCACGGCATCTCCGCCTGCGGGGACCCCAGGGTTGCGGGTGCGGAAAGTGCCACGGCGCGACCTCCGGCTGTGCGTGTCGCTTCAGCGTAAGGGCCTTTGGCCACCCCGGACATCCCATCGACTGGTGACAATTCCATGAAGGATCAGCCACGCGTCGTCACGACCTCCGGAAAACCGCAGGTCATCGAGGTCTCCACGCAGGCCGTACACCACTGTCGACACGCCGATGTCGGCGACTTGTCACCACATCGTGATCAAGACTGGTAATTCGGATGTCCCTCGGCGGGAGGATCGCTAACGTGCCCGCCATGTGCCTTCGCGTCGTGTTGTCGCCACCCGTTCGCTAGCGGGCAGGCGACACCCACTGCCGCACCCCGGCTGACCCGCCGGGGCGGTGACGGCTGCCCGCGTTGCTCGCGTCCTTCAACACGACCGAACACTCGGGAGATCCGTTCACATGGCACAGTCTCGTGCCCTGCCCGTCGGGCGGGGCCTGTTCTTCATCGCGTTCGCGGCCGCCTCATGGGGCGTCGGCGGGTTCGTCGCCGCGATCCTCTACCGGCACAGCGACCTGGGCCCGATCGCGGTGACCTTCTGGCGGTACCTCGGCGGCCTCGCCCTGCTGTCCGCCCTCCGTCCCCTGCTCAAGCCCAAGGGCGAGCGCGGCTGGCAGGCCGGCCGCTGGTGGATGGTCGTCAACGGGCTCGGCATGGCCCTGTACCAGACCACCTATTACGTCGCGATCGACCTCGCCGGGGTCGCCGTCGCCACCGTCGTGACCCTCGGCTCAGGGCCGATCCTGATCGCGATCGGCGCCCGGCTGCTCCTCGGCGAGCGGCTCGGCCGGGCCGGTCTCGCCACGGTCGGTGTCTCACTCGTCGGCCTGGTGCTGCTCGTGACCCAGGGCGGCAGCACGGGCCGGCATCCGCTGCTCGGGATCGCGGTAGCGCTGCTGTCGGCGGCCGGGTACGCCGCCGTCACGCTGCTCAACCGGGCGACGAAGGACGACGCGTTCGACTCCGCGCTGGGCGGGTTCGCGGTCGGCATCGTCGCGCTCCTGCCGCTCGCGCTGCTGGAGGGGCTCCTCCCGGCCCGGGAAGGGCTCGCCGGGACGGTCGGCCTGCTCGCGTTCCTGGGTGCCGTGCCGACCGCACTGGCGTATGCGATGTTCTTCACCGGCCTGACCGTCGTGAGGGCGACCACCGCGTCGGTGGTCGCCCTCGTCGAGCCGCTCGCCGCGGTCGCCCTCGGCGTGCTGGTGCTGCACGAGCCGCTCACCCCGCTCTCCGCGACCGGGGCGCTGCTCCTGCTCTCGGCGGTGGCCGCACTGGCCACCGCCGAGAGGGGCCACGACGGCCCGGACGGTCAGGACGACCGGCGCAGCCGGACCACCGTGGTCACCGCGAACGCGGCGGCCGCGGCGGCCGCGACCAGCCCCCAGATCCACAGGTTCGAGGATTCGGGGCGGGAGGGCGGCGCGGCGGCGGTGACCGCTGGTGACGGCGGCGCCTGTGCGGCGCGCGCCTCCACCACGGACTCGGCCCGGGCCGCGCTGGGCGACGGCGCCGTGACCACCACCGTCCACCTACCGGGCGTGAGCACCGGCCCGGAGGAGTAGAAGCCGCGCCCCTCCCCCGCCGGGTTGAGCTGGATCGGGCCGACGGACCGGCCGCCCTCCGCCGTGGCGGTGAGGACGAGCCGGACGTCGGTCTCGACCGGGCGGCCGTCCGCGCGCTGGGCGTGGACGGTCACCCCGGTGGCGCCGTCCCCGGCGACCTCGATCTTGAGGTCGCCGGGAACGTCGGCGTGTGCCGTGCCCGGGGCGAACCCGAGCACGAGCAACACGACCAGGAGGAGCACCTTTCTCACAGCTTGCCGTTCTTCTTCAACCGGTTCGGGTCCTCGTCGAGCCGGCCGGTGCCCTTCAGGGAATTGCCCGAGTTCGCCTTGACGCCGGCGTTGTTGGGCGGCGTGCCACCCAGCCGGACGGTCATCGCGTCCGCGTCGCGGATCAGCGTGTCGCGCACCTCGGCCTCGGGGACCAGCTTCGCCGTGAGCAGGTCACGGAACTTCGCCAGTTCCTTCAGCGCCTTCTTGTCGTCACCGGCGGCCTCGGCCTTGCGGGCCTTGGACAGCGTGTCGGACAGATCCTTGTACGCCTTGCTCGTCAGCCGGCTGGTCGCCTTGAACCGGTCCAGCAGGTTCTGCATGTCCCGGAACGACGTGGTGACGAAGAACGTCACCGTGCTCGTCGTGGTGTTGCCGGCGTTGTCGGTGCCGACCACGGTCAACTGGTGCATGCCGAGGTTCAGCTCGTACATCGCCTGGAGCGTGCCGGTCTGGTACGGCGCGCCGTCGAGCGAGCCGACGACCGACTTGATCCCGGAGGTCGGGTCGATCGCCTGCCAGGTGACCCGCACGTCCTGGCTGTCGCCGTAGAGCTGGCCGTCGGCCAGGCCCGCGACGATGACCGTCGGTGCGGTGCCGTCGATCTTCAGGATCGCCGACTTGAGCGTCTCCACGTTGCCGGCCGCGTCGGTCGACTTGTAGAGCAGCTCGTGCTGGCCGTTGCCGGTCACGTTCACCGGCGCGGTGTACGGCGTCCACGGGCCGCCGTCGAGCGACCACTCGACCTTGGACACCCCGGACCCGGCGTCGGTGGCGGTGAGCGTCACCGGCGTCGCGCCGTTGTGCCAGCCGGCGTCCGAGGCCGGGGCGAAGGCGGCGGTGGTGACCGGCGCGGTGGCGTCGATCTTCACCTCCCGCGTGCCCGGCGTGGACACGTTGCCGGCCTTGTCGCTCGCGCGGTACCGCACCTGGTGGGTGCCGTCACCGCTGACCGCGATCGGTGCCGTGTAGGCGGTCCAGGTGCTGTCGGCGTCGAGCTGGTACTCGACCTTGTCCACGCCCGAACCGCCGGCGTTGTCGGTGGCCGTGAGCGTGACCTCGACCGGGCCGGTGTAGTAGCCACCGGTCGGCGTGCCGCTGACCGAGGCCGTCACCGTCGGCGCTTCCTTGTCCACCGCAGCGGTGGACAGCCGGAAGTAGTCGAACGACGCCGGCTTCGACGCGGTCTGCCCGGCCCCCAGGGTGTAGAGGCCGATCTTGGTGTTGGTACCGACCGCCGCGTTGGTCAGCGTGGTGATGGTCGTCCAGTTGGTGCCGTCGGCGGAGTAGCTGCCGGTGTAGGCGTTGCCGGCCTTGGTGATGCGGAAGTACCACACCCCGGAGGTCAGGTTGCCCACGTTCGGCTGCGGGTCCTGGACGGCGCCGCCGATCTCGCTACGGAACTCGATCCGCCGGACCAGGGCCTGGCCCGGCTGGTTGTCGGCGATGTAGTCGATCTTGACGTAGTTGTCGTCGTCGACGTAGACGATCAGGCCGCCCTGCTGGTACTGCTCGTTCAACAGCGAGCCGTCGACCTTGGTCTCGATCGTCCAGTCACCCTGCGGGGCCTTCTGCAGGATGAAGTTCTTCGGCCCGGTGTTGCCGGTGCCGTAGATGTCACCGCTGGGCACGTCGATCTGCAGCGCGCCGTTGGTGATCCGGTAACCGCTCGAGTCCTCGCGGACGATGGCGTTCCACCGGCAGTGGTCCAGCGTGGGACCGGTGAACTCGTCGCTGGGCTCGATGCCCGAAGGCGCCTCGTCCGGCGAGAACTGGAACCAGTCGAACGCCGCGTTGACGACCGGTGCGGTGGTGTTGCCGTTCAGCGCGAACATGCCGACCCGCGGGTTGGCGATGCCGGCCAGCGCCGCCGCCCGCCCGACCGGGACGAACGTGGTGCCGTCGGCCGAGTAGGCCGCCGTCAGGTTCGTACCGTCGGAGATGAGCCGCACGTAGAACGTGTCACCCGCCTGGGCCGCGATCGAGTCGGCGGCCTCGTTGCGCGGGGTGCCGGCCGTCTCACGGATGAACTCCACCCGGCGCGAGCCGGAGTACAGCAGGTCGACCTTGGCGTAGTTGTCGTCGTCGCCGTAGAGGATCAGGCCTGCCTGCTGGTAGTTCGCCGTGACCGGCAGGGTCACCTTCGCGGTGGCCTGCCACGCGCCGGCCGGTGCGGGCTGCACGACGAGGTTCGTCGCGCCGTTCGTGCCGCCGTAGAGGTCACCGGCCGCGGTCGGCAGCAGCAGCGAACCGCCGCTGACGGAGAACGTCTGGTTCTCCCGGACGACCGTCCACTTCGTACGGTCCAGTTCGGAACCGAGGAAGTCGTCCGACCGCGCGCCGAAGCACGAGGTGTTGGGCGCCTCGACCTTGATGTTGACGGTCGCGTAGCCCTTGGCGCCGCGGGCGTCCGTGACGGTCAGCGTCGCGGTGAAGCTGCCCGGCGCCGTGTACGTGTGGGTGGCGTTGGCGGTCGTCGCCGTGCCGCCGTCACCGAAGTCCCACGCGTAGGTCAGCGGGTTGTCGCCCTCGGCGTCCGTCGCCGAGCCGGTGAACGAGACCGCGAACGGTGCCGTGCCCGACGTCGACGTGGCGGTGGCGGTTACCACCGGCGGCGCGTTGTCGGTCACGCCGCGGCCGATGAAGTCGACCCAGTTGATGTTGTAGCCCGCACCCGATCCGGTGGCGATGAAGAACAGAGGACCGGATGTCGTACTGGCCGAGATCGGCACGTCCAGGTTGACGTAGGTCTGCCAGCCGCCCGTGCCGGGCACCGCGACCGAGCCGACGATCGGCCCGTCGAGTGCGCCCGTGCGGATCTGGATGGTGCCGCCGCTGGCGTTGTTGCTCGCGGCCCGGATCCGCAGGCCGGTGATGCCCGTCAGGTTGGTCGGGTCGAAGGAGAACCAGTCACCCTCCTCGACAAAACCGATGTTCTGGAAGCCGCCCAGCGGGTCGCCGGTGGTCTCCCGCTGCACACCCGGGGTACCGCCCGAGTTCACACCGGGCACCCGGCCGGTCGCCGTGAAGTACTCGGCCTGCTTGCGCTTGGGCTGCAGCTGGATCAGCGACCGCCCGGTGAGCGGCGCGGCACCGCCGGCGCCACCCTTGTCCACATAGGACGCCTCGATCACGGCGAAGACGTTGGCCTCCGCGCCGTGGCCGCTGGCGAGTGACGTCTGGACCGTGCCGGAGCAGCCGGTCAGCTGGTTGAGCGGGTGGGCGTGCTCGTCATGGCCGAGGAGGTACTGCACCTGGACCTTCGAGCAGTCGATCTGGCCGTCCTCCGGGTCGGTGACCGTGACCGTGAAGTTGATCTGGTCGCCCCACTCGTAGAACCCGCCGTTCGGCGGCACCGTGATGGTCACGGTCGGCGCCGTGTTGCCGACGGTCACCAGCACGTTGGCGGTGGCGCTGCGGCCTTCCGGGTCCGTGACGGTGAGCTGCGCGGTGAAGTTGCCGTTGCTGGTGTAGGTGTGCGTCGGGTTCGCCTCGGTGGAGGTACCGCCGTCGCCGAACGTCCACGCGTAGGTGATCGCCTGCCCGTCGGGGTCACGCGAGCCCTGGCTGGAGAAGTTCACCGTGAGCGGGGCCGTGCCGCTGATCGGGTTGGCCGCCGCCTGGGCGATCGGTGCCCGGTTGCCGGCGACGTAGTCGATCCGGTAGATCCCGGAGTCGTCGTTGTTGCCGCCGAAGCCGGTGCCCCACTCGATGAGGTAGAACGCGCCGTCCGAGCCGAACTCCATGTCCATCGGGCGCTTGAAGCTCATGCCGGACAGCAGCTGGTTGATGTCCACAAGGGACTTGCCGTCGGCGCTGACCTGCATCGTGTAGAGCTTGTTCTGGTTCCACTCGCCGAAGACGGCCTTGCCGTCGTAGTAGGCCGGCCACTTGACGTCCGACGTGGAGTTCTCGTCGTAGCGGTAGACCGGGCCACCCATCGGCGCGCCGCCGCCCCCGATCTCGGGGAAGCGCGAGTTGCCGGCGTAGTTGTAGTCGACCGTCGCCGCGATGGCCGGCGGCAGATTGGTCAGGCCGGTGTTGTTGGGCGAGTTGTTGACCGGCGCGGCGCAGTCGAAGGCCGGGCCGGACGGGCCGGACGGGAACGTGAAGTCCCGGTAGGGCACGTTGTTGCCGGTGCAGTACGGCCAGCCGTAGTTGCCCGGCTGCGAGACGATGTTCCACTCGACCGTGTTGCCCGGGCCGCGGTTCGGGTCGGCCTGGCTCGCGTCGGGGCCGTAGTCGCCGACGTAGAGCGTGTTGGTCAGCGGGTCGACGCCGATGCGGAACGGGTTGCGGAAGCCCATCGCGAAGATCTCGGGGCGGGTCTTCGCCGTGCCCGGCGGGAAGAGGTTGCCCCCCGGGATCGTGTACGTCCCGTCGGCCTGCGGCTTGATCCGGATGACCTTGCCGCGCAGGTCGTTGGTGTTGGCCGACGTGCGCTGGGCGTCGAAGTCCTGGCGGCCGGCCCGCTCGTCGATCGGCGAGTAGCCGCTCGACTCGAACGGGTTGGTGTTGTCACCGGTGGCCAGGTACAGGTTGCCGTTGCTGTCGAACGTCATCGTCCCGCCGGCGTGGCAGCAGGTGTTGCGCTGCGTGTCGACCTGCAGGACCTGCTTCTCGCTGGCCAGATCCAGCGTGTCGCCGACGGCGGTGAAGCGGCTGAGCACGTTGCGGGGGGCGCCGCCGTTGGGTGCGTAGTACAGGTACACCCAGTGGTTCTGCGCGAAGCCGGGGTCCAGCGTGATACCCAGCAGGCCGTCCTCGTTGCCGGTGAACACCGGGATCGTGGCGGCCGTGACGGTCGTGTGGGTGTCCGGCTTGATGATCTGGACGCGACCGTCGCGCTCGATGTAGAAGACCCGCCCGTCGGGGGCGATGGCCAGCTCCATCGGGTTGTTGGTGTTGCTGTCCAGCGTCACCTTCTCGAAGCTGTTCGTCAGCGTGGCGGCGCAGTCGCTCTTGACGACGCCGGCCGCGGACTGGATGCCGCCGAGGAGGTGCTTGAGGAACAGCGGGTCGGAGTACGACTCCTGGGTGTGACCGGCCCCGGTGTACCAGGAGCGGCCGCCGTCGTAGTCCTGGCACCAGGAGAACGGGTGGTCCGCACCCATCGCCCCGGCACCGGGCGTGTAGCTGGTCTCGTCGACGCTCGTCAGGACGTGGACCTTGCCGCGCGGGTTGGAGCGGAAGTTGTACCACTCGTCGTACCGGCCCCACTGCAGGGGAAGGTCCTTGGTGGACGGGTGCGCCGGGTCCTCGACCTTGATGGTGGCGTTCTGATTCGACGGGTGGCTGTTGAAGTACGCCCCGACGAGTTCGCCGTACCAGGCCCAGTCGTACTCGGTGTCGGAGGCGGCGTGCACGCCGGCGTAACCGCCGCCGGCCTTGATGTACCGCTCGAAAGCCGCCTGCTGTTCGGCGTTGAGCACGTCGCCGGTCGTGGAGAGCCAGACGACGACCTCATACTTGGCGAGGTTCGCGTCGGTGAAGAACGCGGAGTCCTCGGTGGTGTCGACGGTGAAGTTGTTCACCGCGCCGAGTTGCTGGATCGCGGTGATACCGGCCGGGATCGAGTCGTGGCGGAAGCCGGCGGTCTTGGAGAAGACGAGGACGTCGAACGGGTCGGCGGCAACCTGGACCTGAGGGACGGTAGGTGCTGCCGGTGCTTGGGCGGGGGCTGCATGGGCTGTTGACGGCAGCGCTACGGCAACTCCGGAGGAGAGCAGTAGGGCTGCACCACTGAGCAGCGCGCGAGACGCGCGCTTTCGAACGTTGAACACGGAGCTCCTTGTGCGGGGTGCAGACACGAGGTGGCTTCGCGCAACGGTCGCCGATACCGCTGAGCTGGTGGTGGAACTGGCCCGGTGGACTCCCGCCGAGGAGAACACCGACCCGGGGTCAGTAGGGTTAATTACGTTGCCGAACAAACTAGCGCTTAAGCTGCGCCAAAGGGAAGGGTCCAGCCCTCCCGAGGCCTGAACGCGCACTAAGTCGCGTTTCCACCCTTCGCCCGAACCGTGGCTTTGACAGTGAGACCCTCGACGCGGAGCCGGCGAGACAGTGGTACCTATTGTGGCATTCCGCTCAGGAATAACTATTCAGGAATAACTATTCCTGAGGACACCGCACCGGCGTCAGAACGTCTGGACGGTCCAGCGTTGGTTGGCGGCGTTGGAGCAGTCCCAGATGACCAGCGGGGTGCCGGCGCCCGTGCCGCCGTTGACGGCGTCCAGACAGCGGCCCGAGCTCGGGTTCTGCCAGGTGCCGTCGCCGCGGACGGTCCACTTCTGGGCCGGGGTGCCGTTGCAGCTGTACAGCTGGACCGGGGTGCCGTTGCCGGTGCCCGCGTTCATCACGTCCAGGCAGCTGCCGTCGGCGCGCACCGTGCCGTCGCCCTGGATGGTCCAGCGCTGGTTGCTGCGGCGATCGCAGGTGTCCAGCACGACCCGGTTGCGATCGCTCGCGCGGTACTCCATGCATTTGTTCGACGCGACGCCGACGACCCGGCCGCTCGACAGCTGCGCCGGTGGCGGTGCGGTCGTCGTCCGCGCGGGTGACGGTGAGGCCGGATGGGACGCCGAGGCCGTGGCCGTCTGGGACGCCGTCGTGCGCGAGCGGCTCGCGGACGGGCTGGCCGAATGGCTCGACGCGGCCGAGGTCGACGGGGACGGCGACTCGGTGACCGGCACCCCGGGCAGGCCGTTGACGCTGGGGACCTTCTGCGGCATGCGGTCACCCGACGGGGTCTCCGGGCTGTCGCCGCGGACGAGCTGGGCCACCACGGCGCCGGTGATCAGCAGGATGACCACCGCGACCGCGACGGCGCCGACCGGGTAGCGGCGCCAGGCGGCGAGCTTCCGCCGGTTGCCGTGGTAGTCGGGGCCGTCCTCGTCGTGCGGCTCGTCGGTGACGATCGCGAAGGCGGGCGGGACGTAGTCGGCCACCGTCGGCGAGTCGTCCGGCGCCACCGTGATCGCGGGCACCGGCGCCGCCCCGACGGCCGGCGCGGCCGGCTCCTCAGTCGGGGCGTCCTCAGCGGAGGTGGCCGGCTCTGCAGAAGAGGATGCATCGGAAGAGGCGGCAGCGTCGGAGTCGGACGGCGCGGGAGGCGTCGGCGGATCCGCCGGCTCCTCCTCGACAGCCGGCGCGCCCGGAAGGCTGACGATGAACTCCAGCCCCTGCGTCGGCGCGGCGTCGAACTCCCCCACCGTCGGCTCCATGTCGAGGTTGACGGCCGCGCTCGCCCGGGCCTGCCCGGCCGGCGTGCCCACCGTCGCAGGATCCGGGTCGCCCTCGGGATCGGCCGGCACCGCGGCGTCCTCCTCCATGGCCGGCACCGTGGCGGTCGCTATCGCGGTCGGCCCGTTGCGCCGGCGCTGGTGCGGCACGGCCGGGAACGTCGGCTTCGCCGGGCTGAAGGGCTCCGGCAGGGCCGGCATGTTCACCGGACCGGAAGCGGCCGGCGGCACACGGTGACGGACACGGCGCGCGGAAGGCTCTCGCTTGTCCGGATTGCCCGCGTCGTTGCCGTCTCCAGCGACGGTCATGCCGCCTTGCTCCTTCCGATGCCCAGTTCCGCCCGGTGCACCGTAGCTTGCATGAGCAACGAAGCTCTACCGGCCATCCGTCCGATGCCCGTCACAATCGGCCGACGCAAAAGGCCGGGCGAGCCACGAACACGCCCACACCGGCCATCGTGGGCATCCGATTGCCATCGGCCGGTAAGTTTTCCCGCATGGTGCCAGAGAACTGGGCAACGATCGCGGCGCAGCACACGGTGTGGAGGCGCGTCGAGGAAGCGGACGCGCACCGTGACCGGGCGGTGGCGCTCGCCGGACGGCTCGCCACGACAAAACACGCTTCAAGTGCGCAACTGGGCGACGACCCATGGCAGGACGCCGGTTTCGCCGCGCGGATGTCGCACCAGGTCGAGCACCTGATCGACGCATTGCCGGACGACGTGCGGTTTTCGGGTGCGGAGGCACAACTGCTGGTGACCGTGCCGCTGCTGCATGACGCCCTCTGGGCCGGCATCGCGGCCGCCGAGCGCGGTGTCCAGCCGGGTGATCTCGAGCCGTCACAGGACGCAACGAGCGACCGCGCGGCCTTCGAGCGGTTCGCGCAGACCTACGCCCAGCCGTATCGCCGGGCGCTCTCCGCGACACGGGCCGGCAAGCGGGCGACGGCCGCCGAACTGGGCTGGTGGCTGCTGCACCGGTGGATCGGCCGGCGCCCGGCGGCCTACCAGGCGGCGACCATCGAGGCGCTGACCGGCCGCGACAACGAGGCACGCACGGCCGAGTTCATCCGCGCGATCCGCGCCGATCCGGCCTTCCTCAACCGCCACGACCGGCCCGAGGCCCTGGTGAGCGAGCACGACGGCGTCCGGGAGCGCCTGGTGGCGTTCCTGCTGACCATCGCCCGTGGGCTCGCCGTCGAGGCGACGGTGCTTCCCGAGGTCGTCGGCGAGCACCTCGGCATCGGCGATCCGGTCACCGCGCGTCAGGTGCTGGACACGGTGCACGGCAGCCGCTGGGAGCCGCGCGGCGCGACGCTGGTCCTCGGCGCCGCCTGCCCGCATCCGTCCATCGAGGTGGCTCTGCGCACGCACATCGACACGCTCAACCAGCTCCTCGCCGAGGCACAGCGCGCCGCGGCCCGCGACGAGTCGCTGCTGCCGCTGCGCCACCTGCCCAACCGCGCGGCGACCGACGACGTCGGCCCAGCCGAGGTCGACGGAGTCCCGGCGTACCAGTCCGCCGGGGTGCGCTTCCGGCTCGCCGAGGACCGGGTCCGAGAGCTGCTCATGGGCGAGCAGCTCTACGGCGACCCGGCGCTCGCGATCCGCGAGCTGTACCAGAACGCGCTGGACGCCTGTCGCTACCGGGAGGCGCGGACCGAGTACCTCACCCGCGCCCACGACCGGACGCTCCCCTGGGACGGCAGGATCCGGTTCGAGCAGGGTGTGGACGCCGACGGCCGGCCGTATCTCGACTGCGTCGACAACGGCATCGGCATGGGCGTGCGCGAGCTCAGCGAGGTTTTCTCCCAGGCCGGCGTGCGCCTCGCCGACCTGCCGGAGTTCCTGGAGGAGCAGGCCGAGTGGGCCCGGCTCGACCCGCCGGTCCAGCTGTTCCCGAACAGCCGCTTCGGCATCGGCGTGCTGAGCTACTTCATGCTGGCCGACGAGCTGACCGTGGAGACGTGCCGGATGGGCCGCGACGGCCAGGCCGGCGACCGGCTGCGGGTGTCGATCGCCGGCCCGGGCAGCCTGTTCCGCATCCAGGATCTCGGCCCCGGCACCGAGTCGGGCACGACGGTCCGCCTGCACCTGCGGGAGGGCGTGACTGTCTCCTCGGTCGAGGAGCTGCGCAAGCTGCTGTGGGTGGCGGAGTTCGCGACCGAGGCCACCGACGGCGTGCAGAGCCAGCACTGGGCGCCCGGCGAGCTGTCGGAGGCGGCGAGCGCGGTCGACGACGAGGACGAGGACGAGGAGGGCGTCGGCGCCGGGGTCGTGGTGGCCGAGGGCGCGCGGGTCTGGTGGTGCAAGGGCAACGGCGCGCTGCTCGCCGACGGGCTCTACGCCGGCAAGGAGATCTTCGGCGCCGTGGTCAACCTCAACCGTGACCTCGCCCCACGACTCTCCGTCGACCGGACGAAGATCCTCGCGTTCCGCGAGGACGACGTCGACCGCCTGCTGTGGGAGGCCGTCCCGGCGTTGACGGCGCCGGGGACGACGCTGCTCGGGTACGACTGGCTGTGCCGGCTCGCCCCGGCGCGGCCGCTGGTCGCCGACCTGATCTTCGAGCAGGCGATCGAGCGCGGCCACGGCCGGTGGGAGATGGACGGCGAGACCGTCGACGCGTCCGTGACCGGCTGTTTCGTGGCCAACGACGGCCCGGTCGGCGGCCCCGACGAGCTTGTCGAGTGGCGGCTGACGGCGCTGGCGGCCGGCGGCCGGTACCGCAAGGTGCTCAAGCCCGGCGCCGACTGGAAGCGGGCGCTGCGGGCCCGCCCGTCCGACGCGCTGCTGCTCAGCGTGGACGTCGACGGGACCGGTCCCTGGCTGGATCCCGTCGACATCGTGCCGCTGGTGCATCTGGTACGCGCCGCGCGCAAGACCGGCCGCAGCGCGTCCGAGGTCGCCGCCCGGCTCGACGCGCTCGGGTTCGAGCCGTCGGTGGGCGCGGAGTCCGTCGGCGTCGACCCCGACGACCTGATCTTCACCAGCCGCGACGTCGACGGGACGCGCCCGTGGCTGCAGCCGGATCAGCCCGTACACCTCGTGCATCTGCTGCGGGCGGCGCACCGGTCGGGCCGGCCGGTCGACCGGGTCGTGACGCGGCTGCGGCAGCTCGGGTTCGACGTGGACGTCGACATCGAGGTGCTGCCGATCGAGCAGTTCGGGCCGAAGGACCTCACCATCGCCAGCCGCGACCTCGACGGCTCGCACCCGTGGCTCGACCCGCGGGAGCCGGTGACGCGGCTGCACCTCATCCGCGCGGCGCACAAGGTGAACCTGCCGGCGCAGGAGACCGCGGCGCGGCTGGCCCTGCTCGGATACGCGCTGGAGGCCGGCTGGGAGTCGCTGGTCACCGAGCCGGACGACCTTGTGCTCATCTCGCGGGACCTCGACAGCGCCTCGCCCTGGCTCGACCCGTCCGAGGAGGTCGCGCCGGTGCACGTGCTGCGCGCGGCCGAGCGGGCCGCACGCCCGGTGCAGGACGTGGCGGCGCGGTTGCGCTCGTTCGGGTTCACGCTCGGCGGTGACCTCGACGCGATCGAGGTCGTGAAGCTGGAGCCGGAGGACCTCCAGATGGCCAGCCGCGACCTCGACGGCTCGCAGCCGTGGCTCGACTCGTCCCGGCCGGTGCCGCTGATCCACCTGCTGCGCGCGGCCGAGTCGACCGGCCGGGAGGTCGGCGACGTGGCGGCGCGGCTGGCGGCCTGCGGCTACCGCGTGGACGTCGATCCCGACGCCATCCTCATCGACCACCTGGAGCCGGACGACCTCACCATCACCAGCGAGGACCTCGACGGCTCCGACCCGTGGCTCGACCCGATGAAGCCGGTGCCGACGATCCGCATCCTGCGCTCGGCGCAGCGGACCCGGCGCAGCGTGCACGACATCGCGGCCCGGCTGACGTTCCTCGGCTACGCGGTAAGCCTGCACGGCGCCGGCCCGTCGCTGGACCAGGTGGAGCCGGACGACCTGTTGATCACCAGCCGCGACCTCGACGGCTCGCAGCCCTGGCTGGACCTCGACGAGCAGGTGCCGCTGCCGCACCTGCTCCAGGCCGCGCGGCGGGTCCGCCGCCCGGTGCACGAGATCGCGGCCCGGCTGGAGACGCTGGGATACCACGTGGACGTCGACCTGAGCAGCATCGCGGTCGACTCGGTGAAGCCCAACGACCTCCTGCTGGCGAGCACCGACCTGGACGGTTCGCGCCCCTGGCTGGACGCGGCGCAGCCGGTGCCGCTCAACCATCTGCTGGCCGCGGCTCAGAAGACCCGCAAGCCGATCGAGGACGTCAGCGCCCGCCTGCGCGCGTTGGGCTACTCGGTGCCGGACGTCGACTCCCGCCTCCCCCGCCTCCGCCCCGGCGGCGTGTAGAGGGCTCAGGAGCGCAGCGCGGGGAGGAGGGTCGACTCGGACCACTCCAGGAAGTCGCGCTGGAAGTCGCCGCCGATCTGGAGCAGCGCGATGTGGGTGCACCCCGCGTCGATGTAGGCGCGGATCGCTTGCAGGTGTCGGTCCGGATCCGGGCCGCAGGGGATCGCCGACGCCACGTCGTCCTCGGTGACGAAGGACGACGCGGCGTCGAAGGCCCGCGGGTCCGGCAACTCCGCCATGACCGGCCACTGGAGGCCGAACCAGCGGAACTGGTCGAGCGCGCGCTTGCGGCACTCCGACTCGTCCGGGCCGTAGCACATCGCGACCTGGCCGTAGAACGGCTTGTCCGGGATGCGCAGCGACCGGTCCGGCTGGACGGCCACGACGCCGTCGGACAGGGACGCGGCCACCTCGAGCGAGTCGTGGCCCGACACCGCCATGACCACCGGGACGCCCTCCTCGGGCCGGTCCCAGAGCTTCGCCTCGGGCACCTCGTAGTACGTGCCGGAGTGGCGGACCGTCTCGCCGTCGAGCAGCGGGTTGATGATCTCCAGCGCCTCGGCGAGCATCTCGTGCCGCTGGGTGCGGTGCGGCCAGGCGCCCGCGACGTGCTCGTTGAGGTTCTCCCCCGCGCCGACGCCGAGCGTGAACCGGCCCTGCGACATGGTCCCGATCGTCGCGGCCTGCTGCGCGACGACGGCCGGGTGGTACCGCCGCGTGGGGCAGGTGACCATCGTCATCAGCTCGAGATCCTGCGTCGCGTAGGCGACGGCGCCGAGCACCGACCAGGCGAACGGTGAGTGCCCCTGCTCGGTCAGCCATGGGGAGAAGTGATCGGAGATCGCCGCGAAGTCGTAGCCGGCCTCCTCCGCACGGACGGCGTTGTCGACGAGTTCGGTGGGTCCGCTCTGTTCGCACATGAGTGTGTAGCCGAAGTTCACCATGCCCGGCGGATACCCCGTGCGGCGCCGGTTACGCCGGACGGTGCTCGCCGCGCGGTGCGGTGCTGGTGGTCTCCACCCCGCTGGGCACGCTGCTCGGCGCGCCGCTCGTGCAGGCCGTCGGCTTCAGGCGACGTCGTCGAGCACGTTGCGATAGGAGCAGAGGCGGCGGGTGTACTCGCGGAGCACGCGGATCGCCTCGTCGATGTCCTCGGTGACCACGTCCGGCAGGTCGACGAGCAGCCGCCGGCCGTCGACGGTCCCATATCCGCTGACCTCGAACCCGCCCTGCCGGACCCAGAGGTCGACGCCCAGGTCGACGGTCGTGCGGTCGTACCGCAGCACGACCCCGACGAGCGCAAACGGTGCCTCACCCGGGCCGATCCGCCCGATGAGCTCCCAGTGGATCGGCCCGTGCGTGGCGGCGACCTGCTGGCCGTACCGCTGGAAATCCTCACAGGCGTCGTTGAGCGCGCCCAGTAGTGTCGCCGCGCCCGCCGATCGTGCGTTCATCTCTTCCTTGCCGGTCGACGCCTTCGGCGCTTGACCTTGCATGTCATCCTCCTCCTGCTGCGCGATAGGCGGCGCCGACCCCCGTCGGGGTGGTGCCGGTGCTGTAGAGGCCGGTATCGCCGGACTTGCTGCTGGGCAGCGAGAACCAGGCGTAGCGCTCGACGAAGGACAGGCCCTGCAGCATCGCCGTGGAGTTCTTGACGAACGTGATCTGCTGGTCCGCCGTCGGATAGACGGTGCCGTTGTCGAAGCGCATCAGGGCGTACTCGGTGAGCCAGATCGGCAGCTTGTAGCGGTTGTAGACGTTCTGGAGATAGCTCTTGAGCTGGTTGGTCGCGGCGGTGGAGAAGTCGCCGCCGTACCAGTGCAGGGCGATGAAGTCGACCCGGTAGCCACGCGCCTTGATACCGCTCATGAACTGGTCGAACCAGCCGCCAGGCGTGTCTGCGCCGTAGGCGGGCGCGGGACTGCCCAGCCGCATGCCGGTCGCCTGGAGCTGCGGCCACAGGTCGAGGGCCTGCTGGACCGACATGTTGGACTGTTCCTTGAGGTCCGGCTCGTTGAAGCCGAGCAGCACCTTGCCGTTGCCCTTCGCCTTGTTGAGGGTGGCGGTGTTGACCGAGGCACCGCCCCAGATCATCGGGACGAACTCGACGCCGGAGATCGCGGCGACGCTCGGGTCGGACGACCAGTTGTAGTACCAGGACGCCTTCACGTCGCGCAGCGCCTGGCCGTTGCCGGAGAAGTTGAAGGTGCTCACCCCCTTCTTGGCGGTCCGCACGGCCGGGGGTGCGGCCGCGACGGTCGTCTTGCTCGGTGACGGCGCGGCACTGGACGGCGGGGGCGGCGAACTGGGCGGTGCCGCGCTCGCGGTCGCCGCCGCCGGCTCGTCCGACGGGCTCTGCGCCGCGGCCACGACCTGGTCGGGCCGGTCGTGGCCCTGCGTGGTCACGTAGACGGCACCCGCCGCGCCGGCGATGGCCACGGTCGCCGCCACGCCGACCATCGCCGGCTTGAGTGCGGCGAACCAGCCGGCGAAGAGGGTCTTGATACCGCCGCCGGCCTTGACCGTGGCCGTGGCGCCGGTCGCGAACGCGCCGGTCTTCGCCGCGGCGGCGCTGAACACGAACGGCACCGGCACCAGCGAGATCCCGGCCAGCAGCCGCTCGGCGGCGACCATGTCGATCCAGGCCCGGTCGCAGCGCTGACAATCGCGGGTGTGCCGGGCCAGCCGCTTACGCCACAGGGCGCTGGGGCGGCCGTCCCAGCTGTTCACGACCGCCTGCAGCTCGGGGCAGCGGGGGCGGGCGGCCAGTGCGCGCACCACCGCGCGGGCCGCGTCGAGCTGGGCCTTCATCCGCTGGATGCGCACCGCCGCGTGCTGGCGGGTGATGTGCAGGGCCTCGACGACCTCCTGGCGGTCGAGCTGCCCGGCGGCCTCCAGCCACCACAGTGACAGCAGCTCACGGTCGTCGTGGTCGAGCCAGCGGGTGGCCTCGGCGACCTCCTGCCGCTGGCCGGACAGGCGCAGCCGGGTGATCGCCAGGTCGGCGAAGTCCGCACCGGGATCGGCGGTGTCGGTCGGGTCGGCCCAGTCGCCGACGAGCGGTGCCTGGACCTGCCGTCGGTGCCGGTCGCGGACCTGGGACATCGCGATCGCGACGGCCCAGGAGCGGAAGCTCTCCGGCTCACGCAGCCGGGGCAACCCATCGACGATGCGTAACATCGTCTCCTGGACGACGTCGTCGACGTCGGCGTGCCCCTGCAACGCGCGCCCGACGATGTTGTAGATCAGCGGCAGGTACTCACCGACCAGAGCATCGAGTGCCCGCTGGTCACCGGCTCGCGCCGCGATCACCGTGGCCGTGCTCATCCGCATCCTCCCGTCGGACCCGTTCAGGGGACTATTCAGGAGACGCGGCCACGCACGGTCAATAACAGGTTCCGGAAAACTACTTTCGGCTACGACCTCGCAACAGCCAGATGCCGAGCACCACCAGACCGACCGTCGCGGCCCAGAGGACCCCCATGAGCAGACCGGTACCGGCGTCGAGCGGTACGTCGAGCTCTGGGTCGCTGTTGTCGGCGACGGCCCAGGTCCACAGGCCGCTGCAGCCGCACGCAATCACCGACAGCATCAGGACAATCACCGCACCGACGAGCCGGCCGGTGCCGATCCGGGGCTGAGCCTGGCCGGCCGGGGCGCCGGTCGACGGCGACGACTGTCCCGGCTGCGGGATCTTCGACGGGTCGCGGGCCGGCAGCCACACCGTGACCGGCGCGACGGCCTCGTCGATCTGCCGGATGACATCCGGCGGTACGTGCTGCACCGTCGGCTCGACACGGACGGTGATGCTGTCGTTGCCGATGAGCTGGCGGCCACCGTCGGGGTACGCGAGGCAGATCGCGCACTCCTGGAACAGCACGGTCGCCGAGTGGTCCCCGTGCCGCAGGCTGACCCCTTCGGCGCCGACGACGAGGTTTTCGTACCTGCGGCCGTCGACCGCCCGCTCCGACGTGGTGGGCGCGGCGACGTATCCGGCCCAGTCGGCGCCGTGCCCGTCCGGCACCTGCAACAGGCCGGTGCCGTACACCTCCAGGAACGCCGAGTGCACGTCCGCGACGGTCACCGCGCGCAACTCGGACCGCAGCTCCTCGACGGGGAGGATCGGCTGGCCGGTGAGCAGGTTGAGCGCGTGGCCGGGCAGCATGCCGACCGCGACGGCCGAGCCGTCGAGCGAGTCCTCCGCCTTGGCCCGCACGGCGTCGAGGTCCGCCTGCTCGATGCGGCCGACCTTGAGCTTGGCCAGCACGTCGACAAACCCGCCGAGCACCGCGCCCGCCTTGCCCGGCGCCGCGTCGGCGAACGCCGTCACCGTGGCGAGGCCGTCGCCGCGCGGATCGTAGGAGGCGCTGGCCGTGTAGGAGTTGCCGTCCTCCTGGCGCAGGCTGCGGAACAGCTCGCGCTCCAGGACCCCGGCGAGCACGCCGCCGGTCACACTGCGGCCCATGATGCCGTCGAAGACGACCGCGTCCCCGTCGCCCAGGAAATACGCGGGTGTGGCCGGCAGTGCCGAGGAGGGCGCGGGCACCGGCCGGCGCGCCCCGTCGCGCAGCGGCAGCCGCAAGCCCTCGGGGAGCCGGCCCCCAGCCACCCACAGCACGGCGTTCTGCCGGGTGAACCAGGTCTCGGCCCAGCGGCGAAGGTCGTCAGGTGCGATCCGGGGCAGGCCCAGCTCGTCGTAACTGACCAGGCCGTAGCCGCGAGCGCCGTACCGCCACAGGGGCAGCCGCTCGTTGACGCCGGCGCCGCGGCCGTTCGCCTCCGCCCGCAGGATGGACCGCTCTGTCTCCAGCCGGTCGAGCGGCGGGTCGAGCAGCGCCGCGCAGACCCCGCCGAGGAAGGCGACGATGTCGTCCTCGCCGCCCTGCATCGTGAAGCTGGTGGCGATGGCGCCGGTCGAGCCGTTGTAGTGGTAGTCGGTGAGCCCGCGGTCGTGCAGAACCAGGTGCTCCAGCAGGTGGGTGATGCCGCGGTACGACAAGGTCTCGTCGACCTGGCCGACGCGGAACGTCAGCCCGGCGATCATCGGACCGTCGTGCGGGACGAGCAGCGCCGGGACGCCGTCGACCTCCAGTTGCCGCATGGTCATGCCCGTGCCGCCTGCAACGTCTTGGACCGCATGGCCGAGAACACGACCTTTTCGTCGCCGAAGTAGTCCCAGAAACCGGTGCCGTGGTCGCCGACGAACCGGAAGTGTTCGGCGGCCGCCCGAAAATCGCCCATCTTGCTGAACACCAGCGCAAACAGGTTGTGGGCGGTGATCGCGTGGTAGCCGTCGCGGCGGAACGCCGAGTGTCGTACCGACCGGTCGGCCGCCTCGTTCAGCTCCGCGCGCACGTCGGACCGCTGCAGGTAGGCGACGAGCTTCCGATCGTCGTCCCAGTCCATGCCGATCTCGATGTGCGCCTCGACGAGCGCCAGCGACGCGAGCGACCCGTCCGGACCGCCGCGCATGCACTCCAGGCCGAACCGGTGCGCCTGCTCGTCCGACCCGCCCCACTTCTGGCACAACTGCTGCACGAGCGAGCCCTGCGCGGCGTAGACGTGGGGCACGTGACGGCTGAGCCGGTCATAGCGGCGACGCGCCTCTGCCAGGCCCAGTTGCAGGCCCCGGTTGGTTTTCAGCCGGGCGACCCAGGCCGGCGCGTTCGCCGGTTCGAGCGCGGTGACGTCGATCAGGAGCCGCTCGGCCCGGCGCAGGTACTCGTGGAAGGTGGCGAACTGCTTGCGGCTGACGTGCTCGGCCCGGGCGGAGGTGCGGACCTCCCAGCCGACCACGATGAGCCGTTCGGCGAGCAGGGTCCGCGCCAGCGTGCCGCCGTCGGAGTCGACGACCGGCTGCAGGAAACGCTCGCTTCCGGAGATCTCGGCGATCAGGGTGGTCGCGTAGGTCCGGTCGTCGGGATCGGTCCGGCCGTCGAAGAACGCCACCACCGCCGGCCAGTTCCGCTCGTTGACCGCCTGCCGCAACTGCCGCAGCTCGGGGAAGGGTCCCGCGAGGTCGAAGTCGATCACGACGCGTGAGCATAGGTGAGCACGACTCGGATCGGTGTCCCCGTTTTCGGCAGTTGGCCTGTGGCGCCTGAGTCAGTCGTGGGGCTGGTGGGGCAGAATGCGTCTCGTGACAACCTCCATTCACCAGCGGATCGCAGAAGAGCTCGGCGTCAAGGAGCGGCAGGTGGCCGCCGCGGTCGACCTGCTCGACGGCGGCGCGACGGTGCCGTTCATCGCGCGGTACCGCAAAGAGGCGACCGAGATGCTCGACGACGCTCAGCTCCGCACGCTGGAGGAGCGGCTGCGATACCTGCGCGAGATGGAGGAGCGCCGGGCCGCGATCCTCGAGTCGATCCGCAGCCAGGGCAAGCTCGACGAGGCGCTCGAGGCGCAGATCATGGCGGCCGATTCGAAGGCCCGCCTGGAGGACATCTACCTGCCGTACAAGCCCAAGCGGCGTACCAAGGCGCAGATCGCCCGCGAGGCGGGGCTGGAGCCGCTCGCCGACGGGCTGCTCGCCGACCCGACCGTCGACCCGCAGGCCGCCGCGGCCGTCTTCGTCGACCCGGAGAAGGGCGTGGCCGACGCCGCCGCCGCGCTCGACGGCGCCCGGGCGATCCTGGTCGAGCGCTTCTCCGAGGACGCCGACCTGATCGGCGAGCTGCGGGAGAAGATGTGGACGCAGGGCCGCCTGGTGTCGAAGGTCCGTGACGGCAAGGAGACCGACGGCGCCAAGTTCTCCGACTACTTCGACTTCAGCGAGCCGTTCACCAAGCTCCCCTCGCACCGGATCCTCGCGATGTTCCGCGGCGAGAAGGAGGAGATGCTCGACCTGGTGCTCGACCCGCTGAGCGCCGACGATGACGTCTCGCTCTTCGAGCCGACGATCGCCTCCCACTACGGCGTTCGCGACGAGGGCCGCCCCGGCGACAAGTGGCTCAACGACACCGTCCGCTGGGCCTGGCGCACCCGCATCCTGGTCCACCTGGGCATCGACCTGCGGATGCGGCTCTGGCAGGCGGCCGAGGAAGAGGCGGTGCGGGTGTTCGCCGCCAACCTGCGTGACCTGCTGCTGGCCGCGCCGGCCGGCACCCGCGCGACGATGGGGCTGGACCCGGGCTTCCGCACCGGGGTCAAGGTCGCGGTCGTCGACGCCACCGGCAAGGTCGTCGACACGCACACGATCTATCCGCACGTGCCGCAGAACAAGTGGAACGAGTCGATCGCGATCCTCGCCGCGCTGTGCCAGAAGCACAACGTCGAGCTGATCGCCATCGGCAACGGCACCGCCTCCCGCGAGACCGACAAGCTCGCCGGCGACCTGCTCAAGCAGTTCCCGCAGCTCAAGGTGACCAAGGTGATGGTGTCGGAGGCCGGCGCGTCGGTGTACTCCGCCTCCGCCTTCGCCTCCCAAGAGCTGCCGGGCCTCGACGTGTCGCTGCGGGGCGCGGTGTCGATCGCCCGCCGCCTCCAGGACCCGCTCGCCGAGCTCGTCAAGATCGACCCGAAGTCCATCGGCGTCGGGCAGTACCAGCACGACCTGTCGGAGTCGAAGCTCAGCCGCTCGCTCGACGCCGTCGTCGAGGACTGTGTCAACGGCGTCGGCGTCGACGTCAACACCGCCTCCGCGCCGCTGCTGACCCGGGTGTCGGGCATCGGCGGCAGCCTCGCCGACGCGATCGTGGCGCACCGCGACGCGCACGGCCCGTTCCGCAACCGCAAGGCGCTCAAGGACGTGGCGCGACTCGGCCCGAAGGCGTTCGAGCAGTGCGCGGGCTTCCTGCGCATCCCCGACGGTGACGACCCGCTCGACGCGTCCTCCGTCCACCCCGAGTCCTACCCGGTCGTCCGCCGCATCCTGGCCGCGACCGACAGCGACGTGAAGTCGCTGATCGGCAACAACCGGGTGCTGACCAGGCTGAAGCCGGCCGACTTCGTCGACGACACGTTCGGCCTGCCGACCGTGACCGACATCCTCAAGGAGCTGGAGAAGCCGGGCCGCGACCCGCGCCCGGCGTTCAAGACCGCGGCCTTCGCCGACGGCGTCGAGAAGATCTCCGACCTCCAGCCGGGCATGCTCCTGGAGGGTGTGGTGACCAACGTGGCCGCCTTCGGCGCGTTCGTCGACGTCGGCGTCCACCAGGACGGCCTGGTCCACGTCTCGGCGCTGTCCCGCACGTTCGTCAAGGACCCGCGCGAGGTCGTGAAGCCGGGTGACATCGTGCGGGTGAAGGTCCTCGACGTCGACATCCCGCGCAAGCGCATCTCGCTGACCCTGCGCCTGGAGGACGAGGCGACCCCGGCCCAGCGCGAGCCCGGTGCCCGGGGTGGCGGCCGTGGCCAGGGCGGCTCGGGCCGTGGCCAGGGCGGCGGCGGCCAGAGTGGCGGCCAGGGCGGCCGGGGCCGCGGCGACTCCCGGGGCGGGCGCCCGCAGCGGGACTCGTTCCAGGGCGGCGCGCTGGCCGACGCGCTGCGCCGGGCCGGCCTCGACAAGGGCCTGGACGGCCTGAAGAAGAAGTAACCCCAGTCCTTCCCGTGTTGATCTTGCAGTTGTGGTTTTGTCAGGCACCACAACTGCAAGATCAACGTGGTCTGAGGCGCCAGATCCGGGCACGCATCGTCTCGGTGTCCTCCAGGGACCGGCGCACCGGCACGTCGTAGGCGGCCAGCTCCTCGAACAGGCGCTCCGGGAAGTAGCCGCGTCCGGGGTCGCCGACCAGCACCGTCCCGCCGTGGGCGCGCAGCAGCGGCAGCAGGCGGCGGGCCACCTCGCCGCTGTAGAACACGTCGCCGGCCAGCAGCACGTCGGCCGGCACGAGGGTCGGCGACGTCTCGACCGGCACGCCGTTCAGCGCGGCGTTGCGCCGCACCGCGGCCAGGGCCGCCGGGTCGGTGTCCACGGCGGTCACCAGCGCCGCGCCGGCCCGGGCCGCGGCGATCGCCACGAGCCCCGAGCCGGCACCCAGGTCGGCGACCGAGCGGCCGGCGACGTGCGCCGGATGGTCGAGCAGGAACCGCGCCAGCGCCACCCCGCCCGGCCAGGCGAAGGACCAGAACGGCGGCGGGGTGTCGCTGCGGTACCCGCCGGTCGCGTCGAACAGGCCCACGTCCTCGGCCGCCAACTCCAGGGTGAGCTCTGGCAGCAGCGGCACGGCCAGGCGTCCTCCGCTGCGCTCCGGACCGGTCATGCGCCCTCCGCTCCGCTCCGGCCGCCCGACCTCCAAACTGAACCCACGATGACCGGCCCCTCCGCTGCGCTCCGGACCGGTCATGCGCCCTCCGCTCCGCTCCGGCCGCCCGACCTCCAGGCTGTGCTCACGATGACCGGCCCCTCCGCTGCGCTCCGGACCGGTCATGGTGACGCCGGCTCCGGGAACCGGTGGATGTTGGCCTCCACCCAGCCCCGCAGGTGCGCCAGCGGGGCGTTGGCGTCGCGGCCGAGCGCGGTCAGCGCGTACTCCACCCGGAGAGGGACCTCCGGGAAGACTTCCCGGGTGATCAACCCGTGCTGCTCGAGCTTGCGAAGGGTCACCGTGAGTACTTTCGGGCTGATGCCCTGCAACCGGCCCCGCAACGCGCCGAACCGCTGAGGGCCGGCCGCGAGCGCACCGAGCGCGAGGGCGCTCCACTTGTTGGCCAGCAGGTCGAGCATGTCGCGGCACGGGCAGCAGGCGGCGTAGACGTCGTCGGGCACGCGGTGACAGTACCCGATGGGAATCAATGACCCTTGCAGGTAACTAGGGGCAGACGAATAGCGTCCAGGTCATGGAGCAGAGCGTGCGAGCCGTCGGCTACCGATCACCGCGCCCGATCAACGATCCGGCCAGCCTCGAAGACGTCGAGCTGCCGACGCCCACGCCGGGCCCGAGGGACCTGCTGGTCCGGGTGGAGGCCGTCTCGGTCAACCCGGTCGACGTCAAGGTCCGTGCCGGCAGCGACCCGGGCGGCGAGATCAAGGTCCTCGGCTACGACGCGGCCGGGGTGGTGAAGGCCGTCGGCAGCGAGGTGACCCTGTTCGACGTGGGTGACGAGGTGTACTACGCCGGCTCGATCGACCGGCCCGGCACCAACGCGCAGCTGCACCTGGTCGACGAGCGGATCGTCGGACACAAACCGCACTCCCTGTCGTTCGCCGAGGCGGCCGCGCTGCCGCTGACCACGATCACCGCGTGGGAGGCGTTGTTCGACCGGTTCCGGCTGGGGCCGGAGAGCACCGGGAAACTGCTCGTCATGGGTGCGGCCGGTGGGGTCGGGTCCATGGTGATCCAGCTGGCGCGGGCGCTGACCGGGCTGACCGTGATCGGCACGGCGTCGCGGCCCGAGTCGCGGAAATGGGCCCTGGACCTGGGCGCGCACCGGGTCGTCGACCACAACGACCTCCCCGAAGGGGTGGATTTTGTGTTCTCGCCGCACACGGCGGGACAGATCGAGAACTATGCGCGGGTCCTCCGTCCGGGTGGAGCGATCACCGCGATCGACGAGCCGGAGGTCCTGGACCTGCTGCCGCTGAAGTCCAAAAGCATCAGCTTCCACTGGGAGTTCATGTTCACCCGGCCGCTGTTCCAGACCCCGGACATGGTGGTGCAGCACGAACTGCTCGACCGGGTGGCGGAACTGGCCGACAAGGGCGTGATCCGCAGCACGATGACGACCCGGCTGGGGCCGATCAACGCCGAGCATCTGCGTCAAGCTCACAAAATGGTGGAAGACCGGCACATGACGGGCAAAGTGGTGGTCGCCGGTTTCTGAGCTCCGGCCAGTAGGGTGGTTGCCGAACTTCCGAAGCCCCCTGGGAAGGACCGCCCCGTGGACTGGCCTCCGTTGCTCCAGTTCAGCGTGCCATTGACGCTGGCCGTGTGGGTCGTGTTCGCGGTTGTCGCCCTGTGGCGTTCCCGTTCCCGGCTGCCCGAGCCGGGCGCGACCCGCACCGAGCCGCCGGGCGACGAGCCGCCGGCGGTGGTCAGCCTGATGGTGAACCGCTGGCGCGCCGACGAGGACGCGATCGACAGCACGCTGCTCGACCTGGCCGCCCGGGGGTTCCTCGAGCTGCGTCAGCCGGGTGAGGATCCCGCCGAGACGACCGTGCGGCTGCGCAAGGGGGACGGGCGCAGCCTCACGCCGTATGAGCAACAGATCCTCGACCGCGTGCACCGGCTGTCCACCAACGGCGAGACGTCGTTGAGCAGCCTGGCGTTCGGCAGCTGGTCGGAGGCTCGCCGGTGGCGCGGCGCCTTCTACCGCGCGGTCATCGAGGAGGCCCGCAACCGCGGCCTGTCCGTGCGTCGGCTGTCACGGAAGACCACGCGCTCGTTGCTGCTGAGCGCCATCGTGCCGGCCGTGCTCATGTGGGTCACCTGGTTCTGGGTGGCCGTGGAGCTCAACGCCAACCTGGCCGACCAGATCAGCGGCGCCACGCTCGCCGCCATCGGGCTCTTCATCGTGCTGTACCTCGTGGTCGACTTCGGCTGGAGCGACCAGACGACACCGGAGGGGCTGGCCTCGATGGAGGGCTGGCTGGCCTACCGCGCGCACCTGGTGGCGGTCGACGGTGTGGCCGACCTGGCGCCGGCCGACATCGCGTCGTGGGGTCGCGACATGGCGTTTGCGTCGGCGCTCGGTGTGCTGTCGACGGACGAGGCGCTGGTCCGTCTCACGCCGCAGGCCCGCCTCCGGGGCCGTCAGGCCTGACCGCGTAACAGCAGGGTGAGAAACTCCGCGTTCGACTGGGTCTTGGCCAGCCGGTCGAGGAGTTGCTCGGTCGACGCCTGACCGTTGAGGGCCTTCCGCAGGCGCTGCACTGCCAGCAGCTCGTCCGGGTGGAGGATGACGTCGTCACGGCGGGTGCTGGAGCCGTCGATGTCGATGGCGGGGAAGACCCGCTTGTCGGCGAGCTTGCGGTCGAGCTTGAGCTCGGCGTTGCCGGTGCCCTTGAACTCCTCGAAGATCACCGTGTCACCGGTCGAGCCGGTCTCCACGAGCGCGGAGGCGATGATCGTCAACGAGCCGCCGTTCTCGATGTTGCGTGCCGCGCCGAGCAGGCGCTTGGGCGGGTAGAGCGCGTTGGCGTCGATGCCGCCGGTCAGGATGCGGCCGGAGGCGGGCGCCGAGTTGTTGTACGCCCGGCCGAGCCGGGTGATCGAGTCGAGCAGCAGGACCACGTCGTGACCCAGCTCCACGAGGCGCTTGGCCCGCTCGACGGCAAGCTCCGCGACCCCGGTGTGCTCGTTGGCCGGCCGGTCGAAGGTCGAGGCGATGACCTCACCCTGCACCGACCGCTGCATCTCGGTGACCTCCTCGGGTCGCTCGTCGACGAGCAGCACCATGAGGTGGCATTCCGGGTTGTTGGTGGTGACGGCGTTGGCGATCGCCTGGAGCACCATGGTCTTGCCGGCCTTCGGCGGCGACACGATGAGTGCCCGCTGGCCCTTGCCGATCGGCATGACCAGGTCGATGAGGCGGGTGGTGAGCTGCCGCGGCCCGGTCTCCAGGCGCAGGCGCTCCTGCGGGAACAGCGCGGTCAGCTTGCTGAACTCGGGCCGGTTGCGGGCCCACTCCGGGTCGCCGCCGTGGACGGTGTCGAGCCGGGTGAGCGTGGCGCCGTTGGCGCTGCCGGTGACGGCGTCGCCGTGCCGCAGCCCGTACTTCCGGACCATGGCGACCGGGATCGAGACGTCGTCGGGGCCGGGAAGGTAGCTGTCGACCCGGAGCACCATCTTGTCGCGGACGACGTCGACGATGCCGGCGACGTCACGCGCCTCGCCCGAGGCGGGCGGCTGAGGCTGGTTGCCCGGGCGGCTGCGGTCGCGGTTGCGTTGAGCCGACCGCGTCCGGCGGGTCTTGCCGGGTGGGGTCTGTTTGGGAGTGTTGCGTTCCAACACATTGGTTGGGGCCATGGGCGTCCTCCTAAGGGACTGTGCGGCCGGAAGAACTAACAGTGGATCGGATCCGCGTGTGACCGGGCGGGCAGTGGCGCTGCGTGTGCGGTGGCCGCTGGCTTCGTGCGAGAGCGTGAGACGCGGTGACGAAGGCCGTCCCCGGGCGGCCAGATTGCCGACATCCGCGGGACTGGCTCGACGGTAACCCGTGCCGAGGTCGGGGGCAAGTCCTACCACCTCCGTGTCGCACGCGGCGCGCGGCGGTCGGGTCCGTTCCGCCGGGGCCTTCCCGTCGGTCGCTACCGTCCGGCAACCGTTCGGAATCCTGGGCCGCACCGCGCCGCCGGTTTTCTTGTGGGTGTCAAGGAGCACACCAACCGGGGGGTTGACATGGACACCACGTTCGACGCGGTCCGGGCCGAGGCGCTGTTCGCCTCCCCGCTCCAGGCCTCGCAGGAGCCCTCGCCGGTAGAGGTGCGGGCCGCGGTGACCACGACGCTGCGCCGCTTCGGTGTGAACGGCTGTGCCGCCCGGGTCGCCGGCGAGTTCGGTGAGCACCCGGAGACCGCCGCCAACCGCATGGCGTGGGCGCTCGGCATGGTACGCGCCGCCTACCAGGATCTCGCCTCCCGTGAGTTCGCGTACGCAGGCTGAGTGTTTCCCATCCGGCCGCTGCGGTAACAGATCAGGTGTGGACCTTCGCCTGACCGTCGACCTGCCGCGTGACCTCGATCGCATGAGCACTCTCCGGCACGTGCTGGACGGTGCCCTCGCGGGCCTCGGCGTCGCCGAACAGCCGCGAGCGGACATCGGCCTGATCATCAGCGAGACCTGGGCCAACGTGATCACTCACGTGCGCGTCGGCGTCGCGTTTCAGGTGCGGGCCACGGTGAATGAAGCACAATGTGTGATTGAGGTCACGAATCCCGGCGACCAGGCTTCTGATGTGGTCAACGCCTTGACCTCCTCCGGACATTCCCTCCGGGTCGTCTCAACGCTGGCGGACTCGGTGGACGTCGACCGCGACGGCCTGCTCGTGAAGGTGACGAAGAAGCTATGAAGAGCGCGAATCGGCATTACGGCGCCCGAACCGCCGCGACATCCCGGCGTGGGGAGAGGCCATGACCGCCTTCGCCGCACTCGCCACGCCCGCCGCGGACGGAACGCTCACCGTGACCGCCACCGGCGAGTTGGACGTGACCAGCGCCCCCGAGCTGATCAAGGTCCTGCGCGACGCCATCCGCCGGCACACGCCCCCACGGGTGGACCTCGACCTGTCCGGGGTCCCCTTCATGGACTCGACGGGCATCCAAGTGCTCGTCGCCGCGAACTCCGACGTCGAGGGAGGCCTGCGCATCACCGGGACCAGCCCTGCGGTACACCGGCTCCTTCAACTGACCGGGTTGCTGGATGTGTTCGGGCTGCCCGAGGGGCAACTGGCAGCCGAGCAGTGATCACTTCGGCGCCCGGATCCGGCGCCGGCCGTGCCACAAGCCAGGGAGTTGCAAGCAGGAGGTACACGATGGAGTCAACGTTTGAAGCGGTTCGCGCCGAAGCGCTCTTCGCCTCCACGTTGCAGATGTCCCAGAACCCGGCTGACGCGGACGTCCGCGCGGCTGTCACCTGCACGCTCCGCATGATCGGCGTGCAGGGCTGCACGGCCTGCATGGCCACCGAGTTCGGCGATCATCCGGAGACGGCGACCACGCGAATGGGCTGGGCGCTGCGCATGATCCGTCATGCGTACGCCAAGTCCTGCACTCCGGAGATCTTCGTTGAATCGCGGGCTGCCCTCACCTGAGCCGGCCCGCGCCAGACCCTGTCCGGACACTGCAAAGCCCCCGCGCGAGATGTCTCGTGCGGGGGCTTGCTACTCCTTCGGCCGTGAAGCGGGTCTCGGCCTACGACTCAGGGTGTGTCAGACCGCGCGGATGTTGTCGGCCTGCGGCCCCTTCTGGCCCTGCGTGATCTCGAACTCGACCTTTTGACCCTCGGTCAGCTCACGGTAGCCGGTGGCCTGGATCGCCGAGTAGTGCGCGAACACGTCGGGGCCGCCGTTGTCCTGAGAGATGAAGCCGTAGCCCTTCTCCGAGTTGAACCACTTCACCGTGCCTGATGCCACGTGTAACTCCTTAGCGACGACGCCCCGACCCGCACCTCACGAGTCAATGTTGAAACAGGCGCACGCCACGGTGGAGACGGTAGCTTGCGCGCTGCAAAAACGCAGCCCCGGTATCGCGATACGGACCTGATCGACTACCAAACTGAAATGCACAAGCAATCCTTGTGAACACTCAGCGTATTGTTCTACTGAACAGTCGGTGATATAGCGACCAACTTCAAACCCAATGGGAGCGCTCGCCTCGCGTTCTGGTGAGATCTCTAGTACGCTCGGCTCCGTTCACCTCGTCCGAACGGCCCAAATCAGCGGCCCACGGACCTGGGGTCCCGTCCAGCAGCGGCGGATCGCCCCCGGTGAGCCTCGCAGGTCTTGCACCGGCGCTCAAGAAACGGGCGCTGAGAGCGATTCCCGACCGGCGCCAGCCCAGTGTGCCCTCCAGCGGCTCCCGAGTGCTGGCCGGTGACGTCTCCTCATCCCCCGCGCAGCGGACGTCTGCGCCGTCACCGCGTCCGGTCACCCGCACCAGAAGGGGTCTGTTCCCGTGACCATCTCCGTCGACCACGCCATCAACCGCGCTCTCGCCTCCGCCGCGCCCACCGGCGCCGCCGGGAACGGCGCGGCCGCAAACCCCACGCGCGCCACCGACGCGCAGGCCAAGGCGCTGCTGTCCTTGATGGCCGACCTCCCCGCCGGTCCCGACCGCGAACGCGTCCGGGCTCGGCTGATCGAGCTGTACATCCCGCTGGCCGAATACCTCGCCCGGCGCTTCCGCAACCGCGGCGAGCAGTTCGACGACCTCGTCCAGGTCGCCAACCTCGGCCTGATCAAGTCCGTCGACGGCTACGACCCGACCCGCGGCGCCGCGTTCACCAGCTACGCGATCCCGATGATCGTCGGCGAGCTCAAGCGCCACTTCCGCGACAAAGGCTGGGACGTCCGCGTCCCCCGCCGGCTCCAGGAACTGCGGCTGGAGATCAGCAAGGTCTCCGGCGACCTGGCCCAGGACCTCGGCCGCTCCCCGACGGTCGCCGACCTCGCCGCCCGGCTCGAGGTGAGCGAGGAGGAGATCATCGAGGGCCTGGACTGCGGCCAGGCGTATCGGGCGCTGTCGCTCGACGCGCCGGCCGGCGACGGCACCGACCCCGGCGCGGCCGGCCTCGGCGACCTGCTCGGCGGCGAGGACCCCGACATGCGCAACGTCGAGAACCGCGAGGCGCTGCGGCCGCTGCTGGCCAAGCTCCCCGAGCGCGAGCAGAAGATCATCGCGATGCGCTTCCACGGCAACCTGACCCAGTCCCAGATCGCGACCGAGCTCGGCATCTCCCAGATGCACGTCTCCCGCCTCCTGGCCGGCGCCCTGCGCACCCTGCGCTCGGAGCTGACGGCCCTCACCGACTGACCCTTTCGCACCTGGGCGGCCCGGCCCGCTACGGCGGTTCCGGGGCCGCCCGCGTGCTCAGCCCAGGGTTCGGTGTCCAGGTTGACCTATCCGTGGCCCTGGTCACCGGGACCCACCAAGGCGCGCGTGGCGGTCAGCTGGAGCTGACGAGGGACGGGTTGCTGGAGACGAACGCGGGGACGTTTTTCGCTCGCACGGCGGCCAGCAGTTCGAGCGTCGTCTGGTCCAGCGCCTCGGCGCCCGGGTTCTCCGGTGACTGGTGGAAGCCGCCGTTGTTGGTCTTCAGCGTGAGCATCCGGTCGCCGTCGATGTTGCGCATCGCGAAGATCCAGTCGTCGAGGCCGACGCTGCCCGTGTCGATCGTCACGGCTCGGCCGACGACGTCCAGCACCTTGTTGAGCATGCTCGGGTTGCCGAGCACCTCCTTGCTGGCGATCTTCTTCAGCAGCGCCTTGATGAACTGCTGCTGGTGGCGCTGCCGGTCGTAGTCACTGTTGGGCAGCGTCTCCCGCTGGCGAACGTAGTCGAGCGCCTCCCAGGCGGCCAGGTGCTGGTAGCCGACCTCGTAGACCTTCGGCGTCACGCCCTTGATCGGGATCAGGTCGGTGCCGCCGCGGCCGTTGTCCCGCTGGTCGAACGGCACCTTGTGATTGCCGTGCGCGTCGGTGCCGTTGTGGACCGAGACGGTGCGCTGGTCGACATACATGTCGACACCGCCGACGACCTTCACCACGTCCTGGAACCCGACGAAGTCGACGATGGCCGCCGCGTCGAAGGTGATGCCCCAGTTCTGCCGGATGGTCGCGGCCAGCAGCTTCGTGCCGTGCCCGCGCTGGTCCTTGCCGGTCAGCCCGAGGCCGCCCTCGGCGAAGGCCCCGTTGATCTTGTCCTTGCCGCCGTTGAACGTGCGCTTCCCGTTGTTGTACTTCGGGATCGAGACCCACGTGTCACGGGGGATCGAGATCAGGAACGCCATGTCGTGCGATGCCGGAATGTGCAGGATGAGAATCGAGTCCGACCGGATGGCGTCGTTCGGGTTCTGATCCGGGCGCGGATCGATGCCGATAAGCAGGAGGTTCTTGGCGCCATTGACACTTGCGTGCTTGCCTTGCTCGGCGGGCAGCAGGTCTTCCTTCTTGACACTGCGCGTCGCGTAGCCGAACACCACGTCCTTCAGCACGAAGGTGGTGCCGGCGCTGATCATGAGCAACGAGCCGACCACAACAAGAATGCGAGCCCACAGAGGGTCTCGCCGGCCACGGCCCTTCCGCCGTGCCACGCCACCCTTCGCCAACGCCTCCACTCCCCAGTAGTCTTCGGCAGTCACCTTCAGTCATGAAGGTCGGCCCCCGGAAGCCTTCTGCACGGTACCCGGACGACGCGATATCGTCACGTCCCGGTGGCGCACCACGATGCCGAGTGCCCCGGTCGATACGGAGAGTACTTGTGGTGACGGTGATCCCGAAGGGGACCAGCGAAGGCTCGGCTACTGGAAGATCAGTGCCGAAGATCGCGGCAGGGCTCGCACTGGCCTGGCTCCTGCCGTTGGCGACCCATCCGATCAAGCTCGACGTGTTGCTGCCGCTCGTGGTGCTGGCCGGGACGGCGGCGATCCAGCGCGGCAGCGTCGGCCTGCTCGACCGGCTGGTGCTGGCATGCGCGCAACTCTTCGGCGCGGCCTGCCTCTTCGGCCTGGCCGTCACGCTGTGGCCCGGCCACCTGCACCCGACGCTGATCGGCGGCGTGGCGCTGACCGTCCTGGTGCTGATCGCCGCCGCGACCGGCCGCCTGAACAGGACCCCGCGGAAGACCGAGCCGAAGCGCAGGCTCCGCGTCGACTGGCTCCTCGCGCTGGCCGCCGCCGGGGTGTCGCTGGTCTCCCTGGTGCCGTATGCGGTCAGGGACCTCGGCGGACGCCTCGGACTGCCCCTGGCCGGCGAGGACATCGCACGCCACTACCTGCTGTACGACGTGATCGGCCGCACCGGCGGCTATCTGTTCATGCGTCCGGATGCGCTGCTTCCGTTCGTACCGGACGGAGAATGGCGCGGCATCGCCAACTACCCGCAGGGGCTGCACTTCGCCTACGCGGTGCTGGACCGCTTCGTGCGCTCGTCGGGCGGCAGCGGCGCGCCCGGCACCGCCGTCGACATCTTCGTCTGGCTGCTCGTCGGCACGTTTCTGCTGCTCGCGCTCGCGGTGCTCTGGGCGGCGCGGCGCATCGCCGGCCCCGGCGCGAGCCCGGCCCGCACGCTGCCGGTGCTGCTCATCGCCGCCGCCTGGCTGGTCTTGGGCGACCCGGTGACGGTGCTGGCCCGCGGCTACCCGAACGAGTTGGCCGGCCTCGCCTGCGCGGCGGTCCTGACCGCGATCGTCGCCCGCCCGCTGACGCGGCTCGGCGAGCAGACCGTCACGGTGGCGCTACTCCTGGTGGGGGTGTCGTTCAGCTACCCGCTCTTCCTGCCCTACGCCGGTGTCGCCGCACTCTGGTGGATCTGGCGCGCCCGGCTGTGGCGCCACTGGTGGGGCTGGTTCGCGGCGGTGCTCACGGCGGCGGTGTCCGCGATCGGCCCGCTGACCGCCATGGCCGCCTCCAGCGGTGAGCAGCTCCTCCTCAACGGTACGGCCAGAGTCGTCGACCGCCCCGCCACCGCGGTCCTGGTGACGCTGGCGGTGCTCGCACTCGCCGCCCGCAACGGCCTGCGCACGCCGGGTCACCGCGCCGCACTGTTCACCGGCGGCGTCGCGTTCGCCTTCGCGGCCGGCATCGGCCTGTACCAGATCGCCACCATCGGCCGGCCGGTCTACTACTTCGACAAGCTGCTCCACCTGCTGATCGTGGTCGCCCTGTGCGCTCTCGGCGGTCTGGCCCGCGTGCCGATGCGGGCACAGACGGTGATCGCGCTCCCCGTCGTGCTCGCCATGGCGGTCGCCGGCGGCAAGTGGCACACGACACCGGTGGCGCCGGGCGTGAAGCTCGCACTGGGCAAGGACCGTGGCTCACCGGAAGCGGCCCGCGACGCACTGTTGATGGCCCGCATGTTCCCCGACGGGGGCAATGCGGTGAACGTCGATCTCATGGGGAGCCCGTGGCGTAACTGGTCGGGGACGCTCGGTGCCGCGGCGCTCCAGGGTCAGTACCGTCACTTCCCCGGCTGGCGGGACCTGCTGTACCCGGCCGGCAAGGGCGGCACGTACGCCGACATGGAGCAACTGGTGATCGACAGTCCGGTGACCGTGCGGTTCTTCGTCCACGACCCGCAGGCGAGCCTGCTCGTTGTCGACGTAGAGCACCCGAACCGCCCCAACGTGCGACCAGGACAGCCGTTGCCGGTAGCGTTCGGCGACCCGCTCGCACCGTCGAACATCGAGGCCGCACGCCTGCTAGCTGCGAAATATCCGACGAAAGTGCAGGTCGTGTACGCTACGCCAGCAAACCCGTAGTACTCGGTGTCATGTCACCGGCTCAAGAGCACTGAATCCGAGACGGATTGGTCATCGTGCAAAGACCCGAGGTCAGCGTCGTCATTCCCACCCGCAACCGGCCCGAGCTGGTGTTGCGCGCAGTGCACAGCGCGCTGGCCCAGACCCTGCAGGAGATCGAGGTCGTCGTTGTCATCGACGGCCCGGACCCGGCCACGGCAGAGGCGCTCCGCGCGGTCGGTGACGAGCGGGTCCGCCCGATCGAGCTGGAGGCGTCCGGCGGCGCGCCGGCGGCCCGCAACCACGGGGTCAACGCCGCCCATGCCGACTGGGTCGCGTTCCTCGACGACGACGACGAGTGGCTGCCGGAGAAGCTCGCCACCCAACTCGCCCGCGCGAAGGCGTCCGGGGTGCCGCTGCCGATCGTCGGCAGCCGCCTTTTCATGCGCACCCCGCGGGCCGAGCTGATCATGCCGCGCCGCATCCCGGCGCCGGGCGAGCCGATCAGTGAGTATCTCGCCGTGCGGCACGGGTTCTTCCACGGCGACGGGTTCATCCAGACCTCGACGATCATGGCGCCGACCGCCCTGCTGCGGAAGGTGCCCTTCGCCGACGGCCTGCGGCGCCTCCAGGAGCTCGACTGGACCCTGCGGAGCCTCCAGGAGGAGGGTGTGGACCTGATCTACGCCGAAGAGCCGCTGGTGATCTGGTATGCCGACGAGAACCGCCCGCGGATCAGCTTCGACGCGCCGTGGAAGCAGTCGCTGGAGTGGCTGCAGCAGACCCGTCCCCGGGTGACGCCCCGCGCATACGCGGCACTCGCGATGAGCGTCGTCGGCTCGATGGCGGCGGCCAGCCGCAGCCCGCGGGTCTTCTTCGACCTGTTACGCGAGGCCCGCAAGCACGGCAAGCCCGGCTTCACCGACTATGTGACGTTCCTGCAGGTGTGGCTCGTGCCGGCCGGACCGCGACGGGTCGTCCGGGACTTCTTCCTGAGCCGCCAGCGCAGCAAAGCGCAGGCGCCGGCGCAATGATTCGGTCCCGCTACCTGCCGCTGCTGCTGATCGCGGCCGTGCTCGTCGCGTTCGGCGCCGCCGGCCTGGAGTACAGCCGCACCGACTCTTTCGGCCAGTCCGCAGCCGCGTTCGCCGCGGCGCTGATCGCCCTGGCGGTCGCGGGTCTGGCGCTGAGCCTGCCGGGCCTGTCGCTGCGTGGCGGCGTGATCGGTGGGCTGTTCGTCCTCGCCGGCATGCTCACGTGGACCTCGACCGATCGGCCGATCGTCATCTGGGCGGTGCTCGCCGTCGAAGTGGTCGTCTTCGCCGTGTGGGGCTGGCCCTGGCTGGCCAACAGCCGCTCGCTGCCCCGCCTCGGCGCCGCCTGGCTGGGCCTGACCTACTGGTTCTTCGGCATTCTCGGCGCCCTCCTGGTGGTCCACCTGAAGGTGGCCGGGCAGCGGGTGGCCTACGCCGCGGTTTTCACCCTGGCGGTGCTGGCCGTTGTCGCCATCACCTCCAAGCAGCGCAAAGACCTGAGCATCGGCATGGCGGCCGCGATCCTGCTGGGCATCGCGGCCCTGCTGCTGGTCGGCTCGGGCAGCCTCTTCGACGCGCAGCACGTCACCCCGGACAGCCCGTCGGCAACGATCATGCGCGACCGCTTCTGGGGCGGCCCCGGCCTGTTCTACCACCCGAACTCCCTGGCCGGCCTGGTGGTCATCGCCGGCATCCGGATCGGCTTCGACCGGGCGATCGCCGCTTGGCAGCGCTTCGGCGTGGCCGCGGTCGCCGCGCTGGTGCTGTCGATCAGCGACTCGCGGACCGGCTTCGTCTTCGCCACGGCCGCCGCTGTGGCCTTTGCCGCGGTGACGCTCTGGCGCCGGCACACCGACGTCGACTCGCGCGGCCGCAACGCCTGGATCGCGATGGCCACCCCGTTTGTCGTGCTGGCGATCGTGTTCACGGTCGGCGGCGGCAGCCAGTTCATCTTCCGCGACCGGTTCAACGACGGCGGCGGCGACGTCACCAGCGGCCGGACCGACACGTGGCGGCAGGTCTGGGTGGACTGGCGCGACGCCGGCTGGGCCGAAAAGGCGTTCGGCGACGCCCGCACCTCCCGCGCGGTGGTGACCCGCCTCGACGACGGCGCCCCACCGGAGGGCCCGCGCCGCCAGCTCAACACCGACAACGCGGCGGTCGGCGCGTTCCGCAGAGGCGGCGTCCTCGGCGCCGCGGCGTTCGGCGTGGGCCTGGCATTGTTGCTGTGGCACGCGGCTCGCCGCCGCCCGGACGGGACGATGCCGGCGGCATGGTTCACGGTCGGCGCCGCCGCGATAGTCCCGACGATCGCGACGGAGGACTGGCTGATCGGCGGCACCAACGGCGCGATCTGGCTGCTGCTGTTGGCCGGCGAGGCCCGCGCGGTGCTGTGGTCTGAGCCCCCTGCCGTGACCGAGACCCCGGCCCCCGCCGAGCCCGCCGTCTCCTGATCCTTCGAACCCCGCCTCCCCGTCGAGGGGAGCGCCCTCCTGCCGGGCGGACGGACATACCCTCCGCAGCGTATTCCGCTCAGGCCGGTGACGACGCAGAACGACCGTGGATCACGGGGACGGGCGCAAGGCGTAGACGACCTCGCCCTGGCGCTTGGGGGCCCAGGACGGTGGGATGTAGATCTCGCACGGCTTCGGCGGGGACACGCACAGCACGGCGTCGACGTCGTCCAGCGTGGCCGCTGGCAGGTCCGGTTGCAGCGACTGCAGCGAGACGATCGACCGGTCGGGAAGCAGGACCCACCACGGATATTCCCACGTGTTGTAGCCCTGCAGCAGGCCTACCCGCTGAGCACCCGCCGCCTTCACCGCGTCAGCCGCCCAGACATAGTCCGCCCGCCACTCCGGGCGGCGGATGAACCGCTGGTCCAGCTCGCTCGTCGTGAAGACCGAGCCGTGGCCGACCAGACGGCGTGGCCAACCGTAGGCGAGCGCGAAACCGCCGGCCAGGGTGCCGGCCGCGAGGACGGCCGCCATCGACCAGCTCACCGCCCTCCGACGGTCGGCGGACCGGTGCAGGACGCTGCTCACCCACAGTGCGGCCAAGGGGGTGCCCAGCAGGAGCAGGAACATGATCAACCGGTTGCCCCAGGGCTGCCATTTCACCATGACGACGTAGGCGAGGACGGCGAGCCAGAAGAGGGCGGCGTAGAGCCGTACCACCGCCCGAGAACGGCGTGCGAGCAGCACCAGCGCACCGATCAGCACGAGCGCCCCCTGCACCGGGAAGGACACCCGGTCCTCGTCGGGCGGCCAGGACGTGTACGGATAGGTCGAGTTCCAGTACGTGATGTCCCGCGCCGACGGGTCGACCCCGAGCGACGAAGCGAGGCTCTTGATGGCGCCCGACCCGACCGGCCCGAGCGGTGTCTGGAGCGCGGTCTCGGTGATGCGCAGCGCGTTGATCAGCACGGATGCCGGGTCGTGGCGCTGCATCGAGATCGACTCGCGCAGGTGGTCGGGGCCGAGCGGGTGGTCGTAGGCGGTCTGGACGCGTGCGAGGTACGGCCCGGCGAGCGCCGCCATGCAGAAGACGATGACCAGGGTGCCGAGCAGTGGCCGCCCGACGGCGCGCCACCGGCCCAGCCGGAGCTGGGCGAAGAACCAGACGACCAGCAGGGGGCCGACCGCGAGCAGGCCGGTCGCCTTGGTCAGCAGGGTCAGGCCGGCGGCCAGGCCGAGCATCAGCATCGAGAGCCAGGAAGTCGGCCGCCGCAGTTCGTCGAGGACCAGCGTGGCGACGCTGCCGACCCAGAGGGCGACGACGAGGTCGGTCTGCGTGCTGGTGGCCTCGAGCAGGACCATCGGTGTGGTGCCGAAGACGAGGGCCGCCAGGAGCTGGGCGCGCCGGTCGCCGCCGAGCTGGGCCGTGATCCGGGAGGCGATCAGCGCGCCGCCCACCGCCGCGGCGAACTGGACCAGGTTGTAGAGCCCGTCGCCACCGGTGAGCAGCCGTAGGTGCAGCAGCAGATACTCGGCGCCGGGCGCCATGGCGAGTTGCCGGTCGATGATCGTCGGGTAGAAGCCGACCTCGCCTCGCGCCACCCAGTGCTCGATCTTCGGCAGGTGGTAGGTCTGCGAGTCGAAGTTGTTCGGCGGTGCGAGCAGGGCGACCAGCAGGTCGGCGAGGAAGAGCACGCCGAGGGCGCCCGCCGTCAGCCGCTCGGCGAGCGGGGCCGACTCCCAGGACTTCCGCGCCCACGAGGCCCACGAGGCCCACGACCGCGAGGCCGGCGGGACGGCGCGGCGACGGTGCAGGAGCAGCGCGCCGCCGGACGCGACGAGCAGCCAGGCCAGCACGATCCAGAGACGGTGCAGCGCGCCGAGCGCCGACAGGAGCTCAACCAGCAGCACCGCCACCCCGCCGACCACGATGCCGGCGCGGATCAACGCGGAGCGGGCCGGTGCGACGATCACCGCGCCAAGCTACCCGACCGGGCTGAGTGCCGCCGGGTCCGCCATACCAGCACGAGGATGACCAGAAGGGCGATCGAACCGCCGATCGTGACCACCAACCGCCAGTAACCCTCGCTGACCAGGTCGGCGCTGGTGTCTCCGGGCCCGGAGACCGCCGCCGCGACGGTCGTGCCGGCGGTGAGCTCCCCCAGGTTGGCGAATGTGACCTCGGGGATGTCGAAGGGGCCGGCGAAGCGGCCCCGGCACAGGTAGGTGTCGCCGTGGCGGCCGTATGCCTCGAAGGTGCAACCGGTCACGGTCACGGTGCCCCGGACCTGGTCGCGGTCGTGCAGCGCCCCACGCACGGCGACCGTCAGCAGCCCGGCGACACCCGCGACGAGCAGGATCGTGAGGCCGATGGGAAACCAGTTCCGCACCTGGGCAACGGTAAGGCCCAGAGGCGAAAAGCTACAAACCGCTACAGGCGCTCGACGACCCGGCCGCGGCAGCGGTTGCGGGTGTCGAAGACGTACTGGGCGTGCTCCTCGATCAGGGCGTAGTCGAAGTCGTCGTGATCGGTGAGCACGACCACCGCGTCGGCGGCCATCACCTCGACGGCGGTCAGGTCGACCAGGGTCACGCCGCCCAGCGTGCCGATGTCCCGCGGCGCGGCGTGCGGCTCGACCGCGCGGACGTCGGCGCCGAGGTCGACGAGCAGCTCGGCCACGGCGCGGGCCGGTGACTCGCGCAGGTCGCCCACGTTGCTCTTGTATGCCAGGCCGAGCAGCAGGATCCGGCTGCCGTTGACCGGCTTGTAGCGGGTGTTCAGCCCGGCGACCAGACGCTGGACCACGTAGCGCGGCATGCCCTCGTTGACGTCGTTGGCCAGCTCGATGAACCGGAACCGCTGGCCGACCTCCCGCTTGACCTGCCAGGACAGGTACGACGGGTCGATCGGCAGGCAGTGCCCGCCGACGCCGGGGCCGGGCTCGAAGGCCATGAACCCGAAGGGCTTGGTCGCCGCGGCGCTGATCGCCTCGCGCACGTCGACGCCGAGCTTGTTGGCGACGATCGCGAGTTCGTTGACGAGGGCGATGTTGATGTGGCGGAAGGTGTTCTCGAACAGCTTGGTCAGCTCGGCGGTCCGCGGCGCGGAGACCGGCACCACCCGCTGGACGAAACGCCGGTAGAAGCCGATCGTGGCGGCGAGCGACCGTGCGTCGATGCCGGAGACGAGCTTCGGGGTGTTGTCGAGGTGCCAGGTACGGTTGCCCGGGTCGATGCGCTCGGGGCTGTAGCCGAGGTGGAAGTCGTCGGGGGTGCGCAGGCCGCTGGCGTGCTCCAGCAGCGGCCGCAGCACCTCCTCGGTGGTGCCGGGGTAGGTCGTCGACTCGAGGATGACCGTGCAGCCGGGCCGCAGGTATGGCGCGATCTGGAGCGCGGCGTGCTCGATGTGGCTGATGTCGGGCACCCCGTCGGTGAGCGGGGTCGGCACCGTGATGGCGCAGACGTCGAAGCCCGTCGCGTCGGCGTAGTCGTCGCTCGGCCGGTACCTGCCGGTCTCCAGCGCCCGCGCGAGCCGCTCGTCGGAGATGTCCTCCACAAAGGACAGTCCGGCGCCGAGCGACTTGATGCGGTCGGTGTCGGTGTCGAGCCCGACGACGTCGTCGCCGGCTTCGACCGCGCGGACGGCCAGCGGCAGGCCGACGTAGCCCTGACCGATGATGACGACTTTGCCCATGATCATCCTAAGGGTGGGAACACTCGACCCGCCGGCGAAGCTGATCCGGCGGGTCGAACGCGGTGCGGACGTTACGAGGTGCGGCGGCGACGCGCCACGAAGCCGCTGCCGATGAGCGCGGTCAGGCCGAGCAGGCCGGCCACCACGTCACCGCCGTAGGTCTTGTGCTCCTCGGTGCGCACGGTCGCGCCCGCGACCGTGGTCTCGTTGCCGGACAGGCGGAACGGGCTCCAGCCGCCGCTGTGCGGGCCGAAGACGCGGCCGGCGCCGGTGTCGCTCCGGTCGTCCCAGCGGACCGGCGCGCCGAGCGGCGTGCCCGCGAAGAAGTCGTCGCCGCCGAACACGTCGCTGCGCCAGGCGAGCACACGCACGGTGACGGCCGCCGACTTGTGCGACTTCTTGCCGGTGACCTTGATCCGCGCGTAGCCGGGCACACTCAGCCGTACCTTCGCGGCGAACTTGCCGTCGGCGTCGGCCCGCTGGTCGCCCTTGATGCTCACGCCCCACGGGTTGTGGTAGGTGCCCGAGTTCGGGGTGATGCGGTACGACACGCTGATGGCGATCGGTTCGCCGGGGCTGAAGCTGCGCCCGGTGACGCGAACCGTGTTGCCGGTGCTGATCGAGGCCGAACTGACCCGGACCGCCGGTTCCGGCGCCGGGTAGGCCGCCGCCTGAGCTCCGGCCTGTCCGTGGTTCTCAGGTGCGGCCTGTGCGGTGGTCGGCGCGCCGAGCACGGCCACCGCGATGATGGCGCCGGCGACCGAGGTCAGTGCGGATGCTGTTCGAGCTCGCATTGCTGGCTCTCCCTCTCGTCTCCCCGGGTTTCACGTTAGACCGCAAACCCACTCGATATGGGCGATTCGGACTATGTCCGAGAAGTCTTCACCTCGAACACGCCGCGCCGGACCGCACCTGCAACGCCCACGGCGCGACACCGGGCGTGGTGACCAGGCGTGGGGTCAGCGCGCCGTTCCGCACGGGGCCGGTGATCAGGGCCAGCTTGACCGTGCTGCGCGCGCCCGGCGCCAGGTCGACGGGGATGACCGCGACCGCGCGCCCCTTGTCCATCCCGGTGCCGAACTCGACCGCCTTGCCGTCCTGTACCACGGCCACCGGCATCCCATCGGTCGGCGCGTACACCATCACGTTGGTGCGGATCGTGTACTCCCCGGCCAGCCCGAGGCCGAGCACACTGCGCGGCAGCCCGGTCCGGGGCGCGTTCGAGCCCAGCGTCACGGTCAGGCCCAGCTGCCGGGTCCCGTCCTCCAGGCAGGGCCCGACGGTCAGCTCGGCGGCACGGGTCAGGTAGTAGCCGAGCTTCGCGCCCGTGCCGTCGTTGAGGAACACGCCCACGGTCGGCCGGTCGCCGTCGTCCTCCGGCAGCGTCCCCGCGAACACGGTGCCGGCGATCGCCTGCTGCTCCTCAGGATGGGCGCTCCAGGCGAGCAGCCGCCGTTCCGCGACGGCCTGCGACAGGGCGCGGTAGAGGTCGGGGTCGGCGGCGGTGGTGGACACCAGGCGGTCGAAGACGGCCCGCGCGGCGCCGGCGAAGTAGGCGTCCTGGGCCGGCTCGGCGGCGATCGTCAGGTACACCTCGGAAAGCAGCTGCTTGACGGCGTTCTCGGCGGTGAGCGGCGGCCCGGACGGGACCGGCACCGGGCCGGTGGCGCGCAGCAGGTACGACAGCGCGACCGGATCGGTGGCCAGCACCCCGTCGACCGTCCGGCCGGACCGCACCCGGTACATCTCGCGGGCCAGGATGGCCGCGGTCGGGAAGTCGGGCGTGAGGTTCACGTCGGCCGGGAAGCGCCCGAGCCGGTCGGTGTGCAGCTCCTCCTGGTCGGGGTCGAGCGGTAGCACCGGGGCCGGGAAGGTGCCCAGCGTCGTCGCCGCCGTGCCCTGCTCGACGATGCCGATCGTCCCGCGGTCGGCCTGCAGCACGACAAACGCGCCCGGCATCCCGCCGGTCGCGCGGACCTCCGCGAGGTTCTGGAAGAGCACCAGGTAGGTCCGCGGCCCATCGACGCCGAGCAGCCCGGGCAGCAGCGCCGCCGCGCGCGCGACCGGTTCGAGCACCGGCACGACCCGGTCGAGTCCGGACAGGACCTGTTCGACGGCGGTCCGCACCCGCGGGTCGAGCCCGCCGCGGTCGAGCCCGGCGAGGCGGGCCCGCTCGTTCCGGGCCACGGTGGCGGCCTCGGCGATCCGGGGTGCTACGGACCGGACGCGCTGCAACGCCTCGGCGCCGTCGTCGCCGCCGGAGCCCCGCCCGACCGCGGTGGCCATCCCGTCGGCGGCGTCGAGCAGCGGGGGCAGCACCCGGTCGGCGAGGGCGTCCACGGCAGTAGCGACGGCGGCGACCGCGGCGAGGTCGTCGCCCGCGGCGGGCAGGGAGCTGGCCAGCCACCAGCTCGGCCCGTGCGTGTCGTCGCGCGCCTCGCCGGCCTGGCGGCGCAGGTCGGCGGCGGTACGGCGAGCACCGTCGAGGTCGCCGGCCCGCAGTTGCCGCTCCAGGTCCTCGACGAGCGTCGCGGCGCGCTGGAGGTGCCCGGTCGCCGACGAGGCCACGGTCAGCAGCCGCAGCCCGAGACCGGCGACGATCAGCACCAGCACGACGGCCGCCACAACGGCCTTCCGTCTAGTCGGCACCGCCGACCACCTCCTCGACTCGGTCCGGGGCGGTGAGCACGCGCAGCGCGCGGTAGAAGGCGGTGCGCCGCTTGGCGAGGGTGTCCGCGGCGTAGTTGCCGGCGCGGGCGAGGTTGCGCGCCGACGCGGCCGCCATCGCCTGCGGGTCGGCGACCAGCGCGGTGATGGCGTAGGCGAGCGCGCCGGGGTCGCCGGGCGGCACGAGGTGCGCGCCGGAGAGCAGTTCGGGGATGCCGCCGACCCGGGTGCCGATCGCCGGCAGCCCGCGGGCCATCGCCTCGATCAGCGCGCGGGGCAGCCCTTCGGTCCGCGACGGCAGCACGAACAGGTCGGCGTCGTCGAGGAACTGCCGCACGGGCGCACCGGGCGGGACGGCGCCGGCGAAGGCGACCCGGCCGCCGAGCCGCCGTTCGCGGACCAGCCGCTCCAGGTCGGCCCGGCACCGCCCGTCGCCGAGGTGCACCAGGTGCGCCTCCAGCCCGGCCCGGACGAGCATCGGCAGTGCCTCGATGAGCGTGTCGATGCCCTTGTACGGCTGCTCGAGCGAGCCGACGGAGACCAGCCGGACGGCGACCTTGGGCGTGCCGTGCCGTGGCCGGTCGGCGAACGCGGCCGGGTCGAGCTGGATGCTGGAGTAGGCGGCGGTGACCGCGCCGTGGGCGGCCGGGTAGCGCGTCTGCAGTGCCCGCTCGGTGACGTAGGAGACGGCGGACGTGCTGTGGCACTGGGCCCGCAGCCGGGCGGTGAACCAGCGGCGTAGCAGCGGCCGCAGCGGATGGTGCATGGCACCCGGGGCGAACACGTCGAAGGGGTCGCCGACGACCTCCAGCCCGAAGGGGCGCCGGCCCCGGCGCAGCCGCCGGTGCAGCAGGGAGCCGAGTGCCGACGGCACCCGCAGCAGGACGGCGTCGCCGGGCGCGAGGCAGGTGCGCAGGGCCGCCCGCACGCGCCGCAGCCGGCGCAGATACTGCAGCGGCCCCAGGTAGTGCGGCACGGCGTGCACCGCGACCCCGTCGCCGTCGACGCGCCGCGCATCCGAGGGCCACCCCGGCCGCTCGTCCACCCGGGCGACCACGAGCACCTCGTCGAAGACGGTGCGGTACCGCTGCCAGAAGTCGTTGGCGGCCCCGGTGGTGGTCCAGACCCGCCCGTCCGGCGAGCGCAGGAACCGCTGTTCGGAGGTGACGACTAGGCGCACGACCGGAGCACCTCCTCGGGCGAGCGGTCCTTGACGGAGACCGAGACCAGGCGGATCAGGCCGTAGAAGACGAGACCGTAGACGCAGGTCTTGAGCATCGACGCGCTCTCGCCACGGAAGCCGTACATCCACGCGATCGTGAACAGCAGGCTGGCGTAGGCGTGGACGGGCGCCCGGTCGATCCGGTTGACCAGCAGGCGGTGCACCAGCGTGAGCCCGGCGAAGAGGACCGGGATGCCGGCGAGGCCGAAGTTGAGGTACGCCTCGCCGGTGAGCGAGAAGCCGTAGCCGGAGTCGCTGCCGGGTGCGTACCGGTCGACGAGCCACTGCGACAGCGGCACCTGCGCGTGGCCCGGCACCAGGTTGACCAGCGCGTCGAGGTAGGTGGCGCCGTGCGCGTACGGGTCGACGGACGGCACGTGGGTCATCACCCAGGTGTCGACGAAGAGCACCGAACCCTGGTTGAGCACCTGGCCGGCGTCGGCCGGTCCGCCGCCGCGCAGGCTGAACAGGGCGGTCGCGCCGAGCAGGAGCGCCAGGCCCCAGACGACCGGCCGGGTGAAGCCGCGGCCGGACACCAGCTCCCGGTGCAGGATCAGCGCGAACAGCACGAACACGAAGTCGCGTTCGCCGGTCGAGACGCAGTAGACGACGTAGACGGCGAGGTTCAGCCGGTACGCGAAACGGCCCACGCTGGTGCGGGCGGCCATGAAGTACAGGCTGCAGGCCAGCATTTCGAGCAGCAGGTAGTCGTAGTGGCCGGGGCCGGCGACGCCGATGCGGTCGAGTTTGGTGCCGGCGAGGAAGCCGCTGCCGCCGAGGACGAGCACCACGGCCGCGTAGAGTGACAGGGCCACGAGCACCACCGGTACCAGCGGAAAATGATGCTCCGCGGCTCCCTTGGCGGGATCCGACAGGTCGGTGCGCTGGCGGACCAGCAGGCCGGCGGCGAGCACACCGGCGAACGCGAGCAGCAGCCCGAGGCTCGCCCGGCCGATGAGCATCGTGTTGGTGCCGAAGTAGATCGAGCCGCCGAGCAGGTAGCTCACGACCGGCCCGAAGCCGAACACGAAGAAGTAGGCCGCCAGGTAGGCGAGCAGGTCGCGGCGGCCCCTGACGAGCAGGAGCACCGGCACGGTCAGCCCGGCCAGCGCCACCGCGTACCAGGGGTCAACGGACACGCCGCAGCACCTCCCACTTCAGTCCACAGTGGACGGCAGCGGCGACAGCGGTCGCCCAGGCCGCGCCGGCCACGCCGTAGCGGGGCACCAGCACCAGCGCGGCGGCCACGGCGACGGCGAGCACACCGGCGTTGACCGCGAGCTGGCCGGCGAAGCGGCGCACCGCGGAGAGCGCCGCGTCGAGCATGAAGCAGGCGGCGCCGAGCGCGGTGGCCAGCGTGAGCACGGTGAGGGTCGGCCCGTGTCCGGCGTACTCCGGGCCGTAGACCGTGGTGAGCACCGTCGAGCCGAACAGCCAGGCGGCCCAGACGGCGATCGCGCCGACGCCGCCGACGCCGATGAGGGACTGGCGCACCAGAGCGCGGAAGCGGGCGGCGGCGTCGGCGGCGTGCAGCTCGGTGAGGCGCGGCAGCAGGGTCTGCGCGACGGCGGAGCACAGCACGGTGCCGGTGAGGACCAGGTAGCCGGCGGCGGCGAACGCGCCGAGGTCCGCCGCGCCGGATTCGTGCTGGAGGGCGTAGCGGGGCACGTTGGCGGTGAGTGAGGTGACGCCGGAGGCGACACCGAGCGGCAGCGCGGTCCACAGCAGGGCCGCCACCCCGCCGGCGGCCCGGTGGGTATGGCGGCGCAGGGTGCGTTCCACCGGGTCGGGGTGGTGGTGGTGGTGCAGGCGGCCGGCGAGCGGGGCGCAGACCATGAGCCACACGATGAGCGACGCGCCGGCCGAGCCGGCCGCGGCCCAGGCGACGCTGCTCGTGCCGACGAGCAGCGCGGCGGTGAAGGCGATGGTGAGGCCGCCGTTGGCCAGCTGCGCCAGGGCGACGCTGCGCTGGTCGTGGTGGCGCTGGAGCAGGCCGAGGTAGATGTCGCCGGCGCCGTCGAAGGCCTTGGCGGCGCCGACGAGCAGCACCACCGCGGGCGGCAGGTCGAAGAGCACGACGACGACGCCGATCGTGGCGAGCGCGACGGCCATGGCGGCCAGCCGCACCCGCAGATAGCGGCGGAACGGGTGCTCGCTGTGCGGATCGGTGACCAGCACGGTCCGCAGGGACAGGTTGGCCAGCAGGACGACCGGGGCGCCGACGGCGAGGCCGAGGGCGTATTCGCCGACCATTGACGGGGTGCCGAGGCGTGCGACGATCACGAGGACGAGCCACTGGGACAGCGCGTAGGCCGCGTTGCCGAACACGGCCCAGCCGACGTTTCCGGCGAACGACGGCCGGGTGACCGGTGCGCGGTGCCTGATGGCGGTCATCGCAAGACTGCCCGCTCCAGCACGTCGGCGACCGCTCCGGCCGCCGGGCCCTGTGCGAACCGCGCGACGGTCCGTGTCCGGCTGCGGGCCGCTCTGGCGGTGAGCGTGCCGGCGCGGAACTCGGCGTACGCCGCCCGCAGTGCCGCGGTCAGCGCGGCCACGTCGTCGCGCGGCACGACCCAGCCGGTCGACGGGTCGACGGTCTCCGGCAGGGCGCCCGCGTCGGAGACGATGTTCGGCACGCCCATCGCGCCGGCCTCCAGGGCCGCGCCGTGGTTCTCCGACAGCGACGGGCTGACGCTCACGTCGGCGGCGGCGTAGCAGTCGCGGACGTCGAGCACCGAGTCGTACCAGTCGACGGTTGCGGTCTTGTGCCGTTCGAGGCGCCGCTTGTACTCCTCGCCGGCCGCGTCGAAGCCGCCCCCCAGCAGCACCAGCCGTGCGTCCGGGCGGTCGCGCTCGAACTCCCGCCAGGCCTTGAGCAGCACGTCGTGGCCCTTGATGCCGCGGCCCCGGTGGGTGAGCCGTTTCGGCGGATAGACGTAGGCGACCATGCAGGCCACGAACGTGTCCTCGCCGACGCCGAGCGCGGCCCGGCAGGCCGCCCGGTAGGCCGGCGACGGCGGGCTGAACCGCTCGACGTCCACGCCGTACGGGATCGCGGTGGTTCGCGGCGCCTTCAACTGCCGGTACCGCGCCTCGGTGTGCTCGCTGCCGCCGATCACCACGGTGTCGAGCCGGCACAGGACCCGCTCGACCGCCCGGATCAGCGGCGACTCCAGGAACAGCGGCCCGGCGACCATGTGCACCTTCGGCACCCGCCAGCCGAGACCGGCGAAGCGGCAGGCGAGCGCCGAGGCGTACAGGTGGTAGTGCAGCACGTCGGGGTCGATCGATTGGAGCTGCCGGCGCAGGCCGACCAGCCCGCGCAGCGTCGAGGGCCGGGGCCGGAACCGGAAGTCGAACGCCGACTGCACCACCTCGACGCCCCGGTCGTGCAGCGCCTTGCGCAACCGGCCCTCGTTGCCCGGCGGCAGCACCGCCACCACCTCGTGGCCGCGTTCGCGCAGCGCGTCGAGGTGCGGCAGGGTCCACCGGCCGCCCTCGTCCGTCTTGATGACCATGGCCACCCTCATCGCGCGGGCACTCCCTTCACCGTGGTCTTCGGCGCCACGTCGCGGGTCACGCAGGCGCCGGCGCCGACCGTCGCGCCCGCGCCCACCCGCAGTCCCTGGAGCACGCAGGCGGTGGTGCCGATGAGCGCCTCGGGGCCGATCCGGCAGTCGCCGGAGATCGCCGCGAGCGGGTTCACCTGCACGAAGTCGCCGAGTTCGGTGTCGTGGCCGACGGTGCAGTTCTGGTTGAGGTGGACGTGGCGGCCGATGCGGACGTCGGTGGTGACCCGGGCACCGGGGAACGCCACGAAGCCCTCGTCGATCACCGCGTCGGAGCCGACGGTGGCGGCCGGATGGATCAGCGTCGCGGCCGGCATCCCTTGCGGGCGCAGCCGTTCGTCGACCGCCGCGCGCACGCGCGGGTCGCCGATGCCGATGACGTAGCCGATCGACGGGCGCTCGTCGGTGAGCCGGTCGGTGGCACCCAGGAACGGCACGCCGAGCGCCGCGACCCGGTCGAGGTTGCGCTGACTGGGGCTGTCGTCGACGAACCCGCGCACCGGCATCCCGGCGGCCCGGGCGATCATCAGCAGTTCCCGCCCGTGGCCGCCGCACCCGACGATGACAAGCCCGCTCCTCATCGCGCGCTGCCCTGGAACTCGCGAGCGGTCGCCACGCCGGCCTCGGCGATCCCGTCACGGCGCAGGACGGCGCCGACGGTCGCGGCCAGGATCCGCAGGTCGAGCGCGAGGCTGCGGCGCTGGACGTATTCGAGGTCGTAGGCGAACTTCTGCTCCCAGCTCAGCGTGTTGCGGCCGCGGACCTGGGCCAGGCCGGTGATGCCGGGCCGCACGTCGTGCCGGCGGCGCTGGTCGGGTGTGTACCGGCCGAGGTAGGCGACCGGCAGCGGCCGGGGGCCGACGAGGCTCATCTCGCCGCGCAGCACGTTCCACAGCGCGGGCAGTTCGTCGAGGCTGCTGGCGCGCAGGAAGCGGCCCGCCGGGGTCAGCCGCGCGCCGTCGTGGCGCGGGTCGGGGTCACCGGGATTGTCGTGCACCGTCATGGAACGGAACTTCACCATCGTGAACGGCGCGCCGTGCCGGCCGGCGCGCTCCTGGCGGAACAGCACCGGCGAGCCCATCGTGAGCCGCACGAAGACCGCGGTGCCGGCGATCACCGGGGCGAGCACGACGGCCGCGACGCCCGCCCCTACCAGGTCCAGGACGCGGTTCACCGACCCTCCAGAAACTCGCCGACCGCGCCGAAGACACGTTCCTGGGCCGGCTCGCGCAGGGCCGAGCCGCTCGGCAGGGCGAGCCCCGTCGCGAAGAGCCGGTCGGCGACGCCGGTGAGCCAGGCCCGGCGGCCGTGGAACACCGGCTGGGCGTGCATCGGCTTCCACACCGGGCGGGTCTCGATGTCGTGCGTGCCGAGGTGTGCGCCGAGTTCCGCCGCCGTCCAGCCGGCCCGGTCCGGCTCGACGGCGATCGTGGTCAGCCAGCAGTTGGCGCCGGGGTCACCGTCGCCGAGCAGGCGGACGCCGGGCACGCCGGCGAACGTCTTGGCGTACCGCTCCCGCAGCTGCCGCCGCCGGGTGATCATCTCGTCGAGCCGGGACAGCTGCCCTCGGCCGACCGCGGCGAGGAGGTTGCTGAGCCGGTAGTTGTAGCCGATGTCGGCGTGCTCGTAGTGCGGCACCGGCTCGCGGGCCTGGGTGGCGAGGTGGCGGCAGCGCGCGGCGAGGGCCGCGTCGCCGGTGACGATCATGCCCCCGCCGGATGTCGTCATGATCTTGTTGCCGTTGAACGACAGCGCCGCCGCCCGCCCGAACGACCCGGCCGGCCGGCCGTCACGGGTCGCACCGAGTGCCTCGGCCGCATCTTCCAGCAGTGGTACGCCCAGTGCCTCCGCCAGCGGCACCAGCCTCCCGTAGTCGGCACAGGCGCCGAACAGGTCGACCGGCACGATCGCGCCGACCCGGCGCCCCTCCCGGCGCAGGTCGGCGACGGCCCGCTCGACCAGGTCCGGGTCGACGTTGCCGTCCTCGGCCCGGCTGTCCACGAAGACCGGCTCGGCGCCGGTGTAGACGACGGCGTTGGCGGTGGCCGCGAACGTCAGCGTCGGTACCACCACCGCGTCACCGGCCTTGACGCCGAGCGCGAGCAGCCCGAGGTGCAGCGCCGCGGTCCCGGAGGAGACACCGACGGCGTGTGCGGTGCCGCATCGCTGCGCGATCTCCCGCTCGAACGCGTCGAGATCCGGCCCGACGGGCGCGACCCAACCGGAGCGCAGCGCGTTGACCAGATAGCGCTCCTCGGTCCCCGACATGTCGGGCGGGGAGAGGTAGACCCGTGTGTTCACCGTGACCAGCCCCCGCCGGAGATGCCCGTGATGCTGTTCGTCTGCCGGGCCAACCTGTGCCGGTCGGCGATGGCCGAGCGACTCGCGGCGTGGCACGGGCTGGCCGCCGCCAGCGCGGGCACGCACGCGGTGCCCGGCCTGGAGATGCCGTCCCACGCGCGGACGGTGCTGACCGAACTGGGCGCCGACCCGGCGGGCTTCCGCAGCCGTCGCGTGGATGCCGCCGCGCTCACCGGTGCCGGCCTGGTGCTCACCGCGACCCGGGCGGAGCGGGCGCGGTGTGTGACGCTCGCGCCGCCGACGGCCGGGCGGACCTTCACGCTGCGCCAGTTCGGCCGGTACCTCGCCGCGCTGCCGGACGGTCCGCCGGCGACGTCGGCCGAACTGCTGGCGGGGATCGGGCGGGTGCGCGGGCGGCTGCAGCCCGGCTCGCCGGCCGACGACGACCTGACCGATCCGTTCGGCGGGCCGATCGACGGCTTCCGTGACTGCGCCACGACCATCAGCGGCATCCTCAGCCTCCTCGCCGGCCGGCTTCGACGGTGAACGGCTTGTCGACCGCCTTCCTGGCCGGCTCGGCTGTGAGCGGGCGCAGGGCGGGGCGGGGTCGTTCGGCGTCGCGCGTGCCGTAGTACGCGTAGCTGTAGCCGTCGCCGGCGCCGCCCTTCGCCGCGTTGAGCACGCAGCCGAAGAGCCGGGCGGAGACCGCCTCGATCGCGAGGACCGCCGACTGCACCTGCGCGACGGTGGTCTTGCCGGCCCTGGTCACCAGGACGGCGCCGTCGGCGCGGCTGGCGACCACGGCGGCGTCGGTGACGACCAGCAGCGGCGAGGTGTCCACGACGACGTAGTCGTAGGACTCGCTCACCGTCGCGAGCAGCCGGGCCATCTGCTGCGAGCCGAGCAACTCGCTCGGGTTGGGCGGGATCGAGCCGCTGGCGAGCACCCACAGGTCGCGGTCGCCCCACCGCTGCACGGCGGTCTCGAGGTCGACCTGCCCGACGAGCACGTTGGTGAGCCCGACCGCGCCCTCCAGGTCGAGGTAGCCGGCGAGCTTCGGCCGCCGGACGTCGGCGTCGACGAGCAGCACCCGGTGCCCGGCCTCGGCGAGCACGATCGCCAGGTTGCAGGCGATCGTGGACTTGCCCTCGTCGGGCAGCGCGCTGGTCACCACGACGCAGCGGGCGCGCCGGTCGGGGTCGACGAACTGGAGGTTGGTGCGCAGGTGCCGCATGGCCTCGCCGCGGGGCGACCAGGCCGCGTCCTCCAGCAGCAGCGGCTCGTCCTTCGCCCGGGGATCCAGCGGTACCGCTGCCAGGATGGCCTTTCCGGCGGCCTGGCGCAGGGCCGATGCGGACCGGACCGTGGTGTCCAGGATGTCCCGCAGCACGGCCGCGGCGGCCCCGACGATCAGCCCGAGCAGCAGGGCCAGCCCGAAGTTGCGGACCGGGCGCGGGCTGACGGGCTCGGCGCCGACGCGGGGTCCGGTGACGACGTCGACGCGGACGGTCGGGGCGGTGCCGCCCGGCGGGGTCTCGATGACCGCGACGAGTTCGGCGAACTCCGTCGCGACGGCCTGAGCGATGCGCAGCGCGCGCCCGCTGTCGGTGTCGACGACGGTGACGTCGAGCAGCACGGTGTCGGGCACGGTACGCGCGGAGAGGCGGCCCTTGATCTCGTCGGCGTCGAGCCCGACGTCGGAATCGGCGGCCACCGCGCGGGCGAGCCGGTCGCTCGTGACGAGCGTGACGTAGGAGCGCGCGCGCTGCTGGGAGAACAGGCCGCCCTGGTAGGCGTCGGTGACCCCGCTGCTCGGCGTGCTCACGAAGAAGGTGACCGAGGCGGCGTAGGTGGGTGCGGCCGTCGCGGTCACCACCACCGCGGCGGCCAGTGCCAGGCAGGCCGTCGTGGCCACCAGCCACCAGCGTTTGCGGACCGCGCTGACGTAGTCGCGCAGTTCCATACGCCATGACCTCCCCGTAACCGCTTACCTACAGAGAGTTACAGATCGGGGGGCCGTAAGCGATGAAACCGTCCGATTTCCCCGATAAGGTTTTTAAGCGACATTCCTCCCGCGAATCATGAAGAATGATCGCCATCCGACTCTGCGGGGGGATCTGGATGGACCACCACCGACCTGCCGGACCCGGTGACTGGCCGGCCGACCTGTGTGCGTGGGCCGGCGGCCTGGCACTCGCGATCACCATCGCGCCGGAGCGGCCGCCCCTGCTCCACGCGGCGGGCACGATCCTGCTCGCGGTGACGCTGCACTCGGCGATCGCCTGGCCGGTGCACCTCTACCGACGCCGCTACGACCACGGCACGCTCGACGAGCTGCGCGCGCTCGGGGTCACCGTCGCCGCGGCCGGCGCGCTGCTCTACGCGTTCAACCCGATGCCGACCGTCCCCGCCGGGATCCCGGTCGTGGCGGCGATGACCGCGCTGCTGGCCATGGTCGCCGTGCGCGGCACCGGGCGACTACGCCGGGAGCGGCGCCAGCGCGCCGAACGCGAGGCCGCCGAGCCCGTCGTCGTCTACGGCGCCGGCGCGGCCGGCCACCGGCTGCTGCGCTCGATGCTGCACGACCCGCACTGCCGCTTCCGCCCGGTCGGGCTGATCGACGACGACCCCGCCAAGCAGAACCTGCGTATCGAGGGCGTGCCGGTGCTCGGCGGGCGCGCCTCGCTCATCGCGGCGCTGGAGCGCACCGACGCGGCCGGCGTGATCTTCGCGATCCGCGGCGGCGACGGCGCGCTGCTGCGCTCGGTCCGAGCCCTCGTCACCGCCACCGAGCGGTGGCTCAAGGTGCTGCCGTCGCTCGACGAGACCCTGGGCGCCGGCGTGGCGGAGGTTCGTGAGGTGCGGCTCACGGACCTCCTCGGGCGCCGCCAGATCGACACCGACCTGGCCACGATCGGCGACTACCTGACCGACCGCCGCGTGCTGGTCACCGGGGCCGGCGGGTCGATCGGCTCGGAGCTGTGCCGGCAGCTGCACCGCTTCGGGCCGGCCGAGCTGATGATGCTTGACCGCGACGAGTCGGCGCTGCACGCCGTGCAGCTGTCGATCCACGGGCGGGCGCTGCTGGACAGCCCGGAGCTGATCCTGGCGGACCTGCGGGACGCGGCCGCCATCCACGCCGTCTTCGCCGAGCGCCGGCCGGAGGTCGTCTTCCACGCCGCCGCGCTCAAGCACCTGACGCTGCTGGAGCGCCACCCCGGCGAGGCGTTGCAGACCAACGTGATCGGCACGCTCAACGTGCTGGAGGCGGCGGCCGCGACCGGCGTCGAGCGGTTCGTGAACATCTCGACCGACAAGGCGGCCGACCCGGTCAGCGTCCTGGGCTACTCGAAACGGATCACCGAGCGGCTCACCGCGCACCGCTCGACGGTCACCACCGGCACGTACCTCAACGTCCGGTTCGGCAACGTCCTCGGCAGCCGCGGCTCGGTGATCACCGCGTTCCAGACGCAGATCGCGGCGGGCGGACCGGTGACCGTCACCGACCCCGAGGTGACCCGGTACTTCATGACCGTCCAGGAGGCCGTCCAGCTGGTCATCCAGGCCGCGGCGCTGGGCGCCGGCGGTGAGGCGCTCGTGCTGGACATGGGTTCGCCGGTACGGATCGACGAGCTGGCCCACCAGCTCGCCGCCCTCGCCGACCGGCCGGTCCAGTTCGTCTACACCGGGCTGCGGCCGGGCGAGAAGCTGCACGAGGAACTGTTCGGCGCCGGCGAGACCGACCTGCGGCCCCTGCACCCGCTCATCTCGCACGTCTCGGTGCCGCCGCTGGACCCTGCACTGGTGCGGCCACTGGCCGCCTCAGCGCCGCCGGCGACACTGACCGGCCAACTGGCGGACCTGTGCGTCCTGCCGGTGCCGGCTATCGACGTGCCGACGCTATCTGCTGCGCGTACCAGCTGACCGTCTCGCGCAGCCCGAAGTCCAGCGGCACCGGGCCGTGGCCGGGGAAGAGCTCCTTGAGCCGCTGCGAGTCGGCCTGGGAATCCCGCACGTCGCCGGGGCGGGCCGGGTCGAACACGACCTCGACCGGCCGGCCCACGAGCCCGCGGATGCGGTCGACGAGATCCAGCAGCGAGGTGCGGGTGCCGAACGCGAGGTTGACCGGCGTCGGGCTGGTGACCCGGCGGACCGCGGCGTCGGTGAGCAGCCGGGCGACCGACCCGACGTACGTGAAGTCGCGGGTCTGCAGGCCGTCGCCGTGGACGTGCAGGGGCCGGCCGCGCAGTGCCGCGTCGGCGAAGCTGGGGATGACGGCGGCGTAGGCGTGTCCGACCGACTGCAGCGGCCCGTACACGTTGAAGAACCGCAGCGCGAGCACCGGCAGCCCGTAGGTGGCACCGTAGGCCAGGACCGCCGACTCGGCCGCGAGTTTGCTCGCCGCGTACGGGCTCTGCGGGCGGGTCGGCAGCTCCTCGTGCTTCGGCAGGGTGCGGGTCGGCCCGTACACCGACGACGAGGACGCGGTGATGATCGGCGTATTCTCCCGCCGGCAAGCCTCCAGCACGTGCATGGTGCCCGTGGCGTTGACAAGATGGCTGCGCAGCGGGTCGGCGACCGACCGCGGCACGGACGGCCGGGCGGCGAGGTGAATGACCACGTCGGCGCCGGACACCGCGGCGTCGATCGCGGGCCGGTCGAGGATGCTGCCGACGACAAGCTTGACGTCGACGCCTTCGAGGTTACCTTCGGTACCGGTGGTGAGATCGTCGAAGGCGACGACCTCATCAACGCCGGGGTGGGCGGCCAGCTCGCGGCACAGATTCCCGCCGATGAACCCGGCGCCGCCGGTTACGAGAACTCTCATCGCTGCAGTTCAACGCGCACTCCCGGCCGGTGGTAACGCATTATCCACTTTTCGGACCAAAGGTGCGATTTCGTCGGCCGGTCGGTTTGCCCTCCGGGCCCTGTTGTCCTGACGCAGCGGCGGGACGGCTGGAGCCGCTGACCACGGCAAACCCGGCAGCGGAGTTCACGAGTGGCCACCGGCCCGGGAGACGGGTGGCGGAGCGGCGGGCCGAGCGGCAGGGCAGCGAGTGAAGCGGCCCAGCGGCAAGCGGCCCAGCGGCCAAAGCGGCGGGCGGGCCGCGGGCCACCCGGACGCGGCGCATGATCGCGGACGTTTCGGTGGGCTGAGACGCGCAAAACGTCCACGATCATGAAACCCGCCGCCCAAGTTCATGATCGCGGACTCTCCGCTGGGAACCTCATGATCCTGAAGGGTTGCGACACCCAGAGAGCCTGTTGCGTAATTCGCCGGGACAGCGTTGGCGGCCCAACTACGCGCCGATCTTGGAGTTGTGGCGCCATGAACCTCCGAATTTGTCCGGGTTTGTCAAGGACCACAACTCCAAGATCGGCGCGGTTGTTGGGGTTGACGCGCGAGGGATCCGAATTGCGCAACAGGCTCCAGAGGTACAACAACCCTTCACGAGCATGGAGAGCTCGCCCCTCTGCGTGCCGACAGCCAAGACGCGGCCACGTCGCGGGACACCGAGAGCGAATCAGCCCCCTCCCCGGCCGCACCAGCCCACGACTGGCAGCGGCCAACGCCCCGGCAGCCCAGCAATCCGAGCCGCCCGACCGCCCGGAAGCCCAGCAATCCGGCAGCCCAGCAGCCTGGCAATCCAGCCACAGACACCCGCAGACCAGCAGTCCGCCGGCCCGCCAGACCAACAGACCAACAGACCAACAGACCAACAGACCAACAGACCAACAGACCAACAGACCAACAGACCAACAGACCAACAGACTGGCATTCCAGCCGCCCGGCAGCTCAGCAAACCGGCAGACCGGCCGATCTGCCCCTGAGCCCGACAAAACTGACAGCGACCAACGGACGACGGCCCAGCGGCTCGAGCCAGCCCCTCAGCCCGGCGGCCAGCAGCGGGGCGACGGAACGCCCAACGGGCCCGAGCCGACCCACCTCCCAGCAGTTCGAGCTGACAAGGAGCACCAGACGACGCCCGCCGAACGTCGCCAGCAGCCGGGGCCGCCCCGCAAAGCAGGAGCTCGAGGCGGTCCCGCAGGCCGGCTCCCTCGCGCCGGCCTGCGGGACCCGGAGGATCAACCCCCGACGACCACGTCGCTGGAGCACGACCGGCCGGTGGTGACGCCGAGACCGACTCCAGCCCGCGCCATACTGATCGGCGCTCCGCCCCGCTGGTCCACTATGGACGAGCGACACGCTTGGAACAATGCCGGCCGGCAAGGGACGGTGGCCGGCATTGTTCCGCTCAGCCGATCGACTTGAGTCGCGGCACGATCCGCTCGGCGAGGCCGTTGACGAACTCGACCGGGTGGCGGTCGGGCATCGTCATGACCTCGGTGATGCCGAGCTTGGCGAAGCTCTCCACGTCGGCGAGCCACGCGTCCGGGTCGACCAGCGGCGGCTGGGGGATCAGTGCGGTCTTCACGATCTCGTCGTAGTTGCGGCCCTCGGCGGCGCAGTGCTCGCGCAGCACAGCCAGTTTGCGCTCCACCTCTTCGATGCTGGTGCCGAAGATGTTGCAGGCGTCGCCGTACTTGGCGACGAGCCGCAGCGTCTTCTTCTCACCGCCGCCACCGATCATGATCATCGGGTGCGGGCGGCTCAGCACGTGCGGCGAGTTCAGCGTCTCGGTGAGCTGGTAGTGCCGGCCCTCGTAGGCGCCGTTGTCGTCGCTCCACATCTGCAGGCAGATCTGCAGCGTCTCCTCCAGCCGCTCGAAGCGCTCGGCGACCGGCACCACCGGCACACCGAGGCCGCGTTGCTCGCGCTCATACCACGACGCGCCGATGCCGAGGCGCGCACGGCCGCCCGAGAGCACGTCGAGCGTGGTGACGGTCTTCGCCAGGATGCCGGGGTGACGGTACATCACCCCGGTCACCAGCAGGCCGAGCGTCATCCGCGAGGTCGACGCGGCGAGGTAGCCCAGTGTCGTGTAGCCCTCCAGCATCGGCTCCTCGGCGGGAGCCGTCTGATCCATCTGGAAGAAATGGTCCATGACGGTGAACGAGTCCACCCCCACCTGCTCGGCGATCTGAGCGGTCTCGCGCAGGGTCGGTGCGATGGCGGTCGGCTCCGCCGGGGTCGAGAAGTTCCAGTAGTGCAGACCCAGCTTCATGCCCCAAACCTAACGCGCCGATTCACAGCGCCGCCGCGATCCGCCGCAAACGATCGTGGACCCCTTCGTAAACAGCGGCCGCGCCGAGTCGCGACCATCGTGTAGCCGGCGCCTCACCCGCCTGGCTCACCAACTGGTAGGCGTCGAGGTGATCCAGGCCCCAGGTGACCAGGTCGAGCCGGCTGATGCGGAAGGCGTCGGACTCCAGCCGTGGCCACGGTGTCGGGGTGTCCGGGGTGATGGTCATCTTCGCCTCGAACGCCGCCGGTGCCACCCCGGCGGTCCCGCGCATGGGGTCCATCGGCAGGTCGACGGTGAAGTCGCTGTTGCGAGCCAGGGAACCGCACGGTGTTCGTCTCGCGCGTCAGCTCGTACCACCACATCCGCTCCCCGATCGGAGGCTGCAGCGCGCCGAAGTGCCGCGCACCCTGCCGCCGAATCAATCCTCTGTGGACACCCGCAGGACATCGCCGGGGCCGCACGGTGCGGCGCCAGGAACGCGGTCATCGCGCCGAGGTTGACCAATGTGGACAGCAGCGTGATGCCGCCGTCGCGCGACCACATGTCGAGGCCGAGACCGCCCGCCACGACAAAGGTGGTCGCGGCGAGTTGCGGGCCGGGAAGGACGGCAGCTGCCGGTCGCGGGCCCAATACTTGAATCTGGAAAGATCTCATTTCCTGAAGGTCATGACCGCCGCGGCGACGGCACCGAGCGCGACCATGGCAACGGCGCAGAGCAACAGCGTCCCGCGAGCACCGGCCGCGGTGACCAGCGGTCCGCCGAGGACCGTGCCGAGCGGCACGGCGAGCACGGTCATCGAGCCGTTCGCGGCGAGGACCTGCGGGAGCCGCTCCGGCGGGGTGACCCGCTGGAAGAGTGCCATCGACGTCGACAGGTACGGCGCCCAGACCAGACCGGCGACCGCGAACGCCACAAGGGAGACGCCGACCGGCACACCGAGCCCCAGCGGCAGCAGCGCGGCGCCGAACGCGACGACGATGCCGATCGTGGTCGGCCAGAGCGGCCAGCGGTGCAGGTAGCCCGTCGCCAGACCGCCGGCGACCGCGCCGACGCCGAAGGCCGTGTAGTAGACACCGAGCAGCGCGGCGCCGGCGTGCAGGTCGTCGGCGACGTGGATCGGCATCGCCGCGTAGAACGGGCCGAACAGGAAGAAGAAGCCGGACGACAGCGCCAGCAGGCCGAGTAGGGTGCGGTCGCGCCGGATGGCGGCGAAGCCGGCCCACCCCGACCGCGGGGCCTCCGGCCGCTGCGCGGACCGGGGCACGGCCAGGCGGTACGTCAGCGCCAGGACCGCGAAGCTCGCCGCGTCGAGCGCGATCACGACCGCCGGGTTGGTCCAGGCGATGAGCAGGCCCGCGAGCGGCGGGCCGGCAATGGTGGCAAACTCCGCGATCGTCGTGTTCACCGCATTTGCCGCGAGATGGTGCTCGGCGGGCAGGACCTCGGCGATCAGCGTGTAGCGGCCGGCGGACCCCCAGGCGGCCAGCAGTGACGAGACGGCGAGCAGGGCGACGTAGAGGCCGATGCCCAGGCCACCGGCGGCGTAGGCGACCACGATCGCGGCGAGCGCGGCGGCGCGCAGGATCGCGTTCCACCCGGCCAGCTGTGCACCGGGACGCCCGCCGAGGAACCGGCCGAACAACACCCCGCCGGCCGCGCTCGGCAGGGAGTAGGCCGCCACCGCGACCGCCACCCAGACGCCCCGCTGCCCGGCCGGGGCGAGTTGCAGCGCGAGCCAGCTCACGGCCACGACGGACATGCCGTCACCGAGCGCGGAGACCGCCAGGCCGGGCAGGACCCGGCGGAGGACGGGATGGCTGACCACCGGCCAGTAGGGGGAGCGCCTCATCCGGCAACTTGATCCTGCGCACGGGCCGGGGATCAACAGTTATCGCCGTCGGCGTATTCAGCCGATGGCGGAGCGTGAACGGCCACAAGAACGATTTGGCGGCCCCCGAGGCTCCGTCTACCGTTCTTTCGGTCCCCCCGACTGCAGGAGCTCTCGCGTTGACGCCTCTCGTTCCGCACTGGATTCGTCGCAAGGTCATACTGCCCGTCGCGGCGGCCGCGGTGCTCGGCGGAGCCAACATCCCGCCGCTGTGGTCGGCCGTGACGCAGTGGCAGCACGAACGGCTGATCAACAGTGCGAATTACAAGGAACTGCACGGATTCTGGCAGGTCGTCGAGCTGCCGAAGGGTCAGCGGGTCAACGCGATCCACGCGGCGCTGCTGCCGTCGGGCAAGATCCTGCTCATCGCCGGCTCCGGCAACGACCGCGCGCAGTTCGACGCCGGCACGTTCAAGACGCTGGTGTTCGACCCGGCCAGCGGCGCGACGAAGTTCGTGCCGACCCCGACCGACCTGTTCTGCGCCGGCCACACGTTCCTGCCCGACGGCAAGCTCCTCGTCGCCGGCGGCACACTGCGCTATGAGTTGCTCGAGCCCGCCGTCAAGCGGGCCGGCGGCACGATGACGGTGAAGAACGAGTCGCCCGACGGCGACCGGTCCTTCCCGAAGGGCACGACCTTCGTCGCCACGGACGGTAAGCGGTATATCGCAAACGACGACTTCGTCGTGCCGTCAGCCACGAAGACGGAGATCAAGGGCCGCAACGGCGGCCACACGTCGGTCACCGTCACCGCCGGCCAGACGGCCGTCTGGGTCGACGCGGCCGAGGACGGCACCGGCCACGTCCGCACCGGCCACGCGCAGTATCACCTCGACGGCCTCACCGGGGTCGACGCGCAGAACATCTACGGCATCGCCGACAAGATCGACCTGGAGAAGCAGGACTACCAGGGACGCAAGGAGACCTACGAGTTCAACCCGTTCACCGAGCAATACGAGCGGGTGGCCGACATGCACGAGAAGCGGTGGTATCCCACGCTGACCGGCCTGCCGGACGGCTCGGTGCTCGCGGTGTCGGGCCTCGACGGCAGCGGCGAGGTGGTCGACGGCACGCAGAACGAGGTGTACGACCCGAAGACGAAGCAGTGGACGGTGCGCCGGGATCTCGACCGATACTTCCCGACGTATCCGGCACTGTTCCAGACCGACCGCGCCGGCGTGCTGTTCTACTCCGGCTCGAACGCCGGCTACGGTCCCGCCGACAAGGGCCGCGACCCCGGCTTCTGGAACCTCGCCGACAACAGCTTCGAGGCGGTGCCGGGGCTGCGGGACGCCGACCTGCTGGAGACGAGCATGTCGACCTGGGCCGGTCCCGTGCAGGACCAGACCGTGATGGTCGTCGGCGGCGGCGGGGTCGGCGAGTCGAGCAAGTCGAGCAGGCGCATCGACATCATCAAGCTCAACGAGGCGTCACCGCGGTTCCAGCGGGGTCCTGACCTGCCGGAGGGCACGCGCTACCCCAACCTGGTGCAGCTGCCCGACGACACGGTGCTCATCACCAACGGCTCCAGCAACTACCGGGGCCGCAACGGCTCGGACAACCACACCGCCCGGATCTACCACCCGGACAGCAACACGCTGACGGTCGCGGCCGACCCGCACGTGGGGCGCAACTACCACAGCGCCGCGGTGCTGCTGCCGGACGGCCGGGTGCTGACGGTCGGCTCCGACCCGTTGTTCCGGGACAAGAAGAACACCATCAGCGGCACGTTCGAGCAGCGGCTGGAGATCTACACCCCGCCGTATCTGTTCCGCGGTTCGGGGCCGGTGATCGGTGAGGGGCCGACGACAGTGCGGTACGGGCAGCAGGCCACCTTCACGACGCTGCTGCCGGACAACGTGCGGAGCGCCCGGCTCATCCGGCCGAGCGCGGCCACGCACATGCTCAACACGGACCAGCGCTCGGTGGCGCTCGACGTCGAGGCCGGCGCGGGTTCGGTGACCGTCACCGTGCCGAGTTCGCCGGCGCTCATGCCGCCGGGGCCCTACATGCTGTTCCTCGTGGACAAAAACGGCGTGCCGTCGCAGGCGCGCTGGGTCCAGGTTGGGTAGCCGGTCAGGAGCGCTTCGCCAGGTCGAGAGCGTAGTCGGGCCACCACTGCCCGGCCTCGGGCTCGCCGGGGCGGCAGGCGCCGTCGGACTCGCCGGGACGCTTGATCCACAGCAGGGCGTCGAGCCGCTGCTGCCCGGTGTCGGCCGTCGGCGCCTGGCCGAGCAGGCGGCCCGGCGGGTTGCACCAGCGCGGGCCGCCGTTGACGTCGCCGGTGCCGGGCAGCGGGCCGGCGCCGTTGCGGCTGGTGTCGATGACGAAGTGGGCCTTGCCGCCGAGGGCGTCGGAGACCCGGTTGCCGTAGGAGAGGTTCTCCGAGGTGACGATGAAGTTCGAGACGTTGAGCGCGAAGCCGTCGGCCGAGGCGACGCCGGCCTTCTGCAGGGCGGAGGCGAGCCGCTTCACGTCGGTGATCCAGTGGGAGTGGCCTGCGTCGATGTAGACCGACGCCGAACCGGCGGCCTTCAGGACGCCGACGGCGTCGGCCAGCAGCGCGAGCCGGTCCGGGCCGTCGGCGCAGCCCTCCACAGCGTGCGGAACCGCGTCGGGCTCCAGGATCACGACCGCCGGGCGGCCCTTGATGCCGGCGGCGAACGATCGGATCCACGCACGGTATTCGTCTGCGGACGCCGCGCCACCGGCGCTGAAGTTGCCGCAGTCGCGGTGCGGGATGTTGTAGGCGACGAGGATCGGCAACTGCCCCTTGGCTGCCGCCCGGCCGATGATGGCGTCGACCTTCGCGTCGACCGCACCGGAGCCGCCGCCGATCCACAGCGCGACCGGCCGGTCCGCGATCTTGCGGATCTGATCGGCGTCGGCCTTGCGCTGCGCCTCCCACTGGGCCACCTGCACCACGGCGGGCCCGCTCGAGTCGACAAAAAACGGCTTGCCGGCAAGGGGGTTGCCCGGGGCCGGTGGGCCGGCCAGCACGTCGGCCGGCTGGGCGTTCTGCGCGGCCCGGCCCGGCTCGTGACCTGCTGTAGGGTCATCGGCGGCAGAGCCGCCACCGGACCCGCAGGCGGACATCAGGGTGGCCGCGAGTGCGATCCACAGCATTCCGGTCACCGGTCTCGCCACCGGCTTCGTCACCGCTCTCGTCACTGCGGGAGACTAACCCAGTCCGTCACCCGCCGAAGGTGGCTATGCTGCCTGCCTGGCTGATGTGATTGCACTACAGCAAACGAGGGGACCAGTGTCGGAGCCATTCGAGATCCCCGTCTATGGACGCTCCTGGGCTCGGCTCGAGAGCTTCAGCCGGCTCGCCGGGCCGCTGAACGCTCCGCCGGCCGACGGTCCGTATCAGGTCCGTTACCGCAATCAACGCAAGCTGGACGGCAACCGCAGGCTCGTCGGCTCGATCCTCATCGCGGTGCTGAACATCAGCTTCGAGGTGCTCTTCTGCGTGTGGCTGCTCCAGCCGGCCCACTTCGCGCAGACCAACCCGGGTCCAATCGCCCAGGCCGCCGCCTACGCCAACGTGTTCGTCATCTGCTCGATCGCCGTCGTCGAGATGCTCCGGCTGATCAACGTGCTGTCGCTGTCGCTGGCGTCGATCACCTCGCGGGATCCGATCCCGGTCACCCCGGACGCCCGGCTGCGCCTGGCGTTCCTGACCACGATCGTGCCGAGCAAGGAGCCGATCGCGGTCGTGCGGGACACCCTGCGGGCGGCGAAGCGCATCCGGCACCGGGGCGTGTTCGACATCTGGCTGCTCGACGAGGGTAACGACGACGCGGTCAAGGCGATGTGCGACGAGTTGGGCATCCGGCACTTCACGCGGAAGGGAATCGACCGGTACAACCAGGCGAAGGGCCCGTTCCGGGCGAGGACCAAGCACGGCAACTACAACTCGTGGGTCGACGCATACGGTGACAACTACGACGTGCTGCTCTCCGTGGACCCCGACCACGTGCCGCTGGCCAACTTCGCCGAACGCATCGTCGGCTACTTCCGCGACCCCGACGTCGCATTCGCGGTCGGGCCGCAGTGCTACAAAAACGGTGAGGCGTTCGTCACACGGGCCGCCGAGTCTCAGCAGTTCCCGTTCCACAGCGTGATCCAGCGCGCCGCGAACCGCTACGGCACGTCGATGCTCGTCGGCACCAACAACGCGATCCGCATCTCGGCGCTGAAGAGCATCGGCGGGCTGAGCGACTCGATCACCGAGGACATGGCGACCGGCCTCACGCTGCACACGACCCGCAACCCGGCCACGGGCCGGCGGTGGAAGTCGGTCTACACCCCCGACGTGCTCTCGGCCGGCGAGGGGCCGTCGAGCTGGAACGACTACTTCAGCCAGCAGCGGCGCTGGTCGCGGGGCACGTTCGAGATCCTGACGAAGACGTTCTGGCGGCGGTTCTGGCGCCTCTCCCCCGGCGGCATGCTGCACTACACGCTGATCACGACGTTCTATCCGTCGATGGCGATCGGCTGGCTGCTCGGCATCGTCAACGCCGTGCTGTTCCTGGCACTCGGCGTGAGCGGCATGACGATCTCGCCGCAGCTGTGGTTCGCGCTCTACACCGACGCGACCGCGTTCTCCCTGTGGCTCTACATCAACAACCGCCAGTACAACGTGAGCCCCTACGAGCCGCCGGACTCGCGCGGCATCAAGGGCATGCTCATGTCGGTGATCGCCGCACCGATCTACGCGGTCCAACTGCTCAGCACGCTCGGCCGCCGTCCGGCGAAGTTCGTCGTCACGCCGAAGGGCGAGAGCATCAGCCGTGACGGCCTGCATACCTTCCGCAACCATCTCGGCTGGCTGGTGCTGCTGACGGCCGCGATCGTCGTGTCGTTCGTGCGCGAGTACGCGGCCGTGGCCTCCCTGCTGTGGCCCTCGGTCGCGCTGCTCGTGTGCCTGGCGCCGCTGATCCTGTGGCGCCTCGACTCGAGGTTGGTCTACCGGCAGCGAAAGGATCCGGGCAAGGCCGCGCAGGAACCGCAGGTCCACCAGGCCGGCACCCCGGATCACGCCGGCGACATCACGATGGAGATCCCGCGGGCGCTGCTGGAGGAGCGGCTCAAGGCGCGCCAGGCCGGCCAGCCTCACGAGGACGTGGGCGCGACGCTGATCATCCCGAGGATCGAGGGCCCGCTAATTCCGCGCCAGCGCGACGGCTCCGACAGCGACCGGAACAGCCCCGACCACCGCTAGGGGTGCGGCGGTCAGAAGGCGCGGAGCACGTCGAAGTCCAGGCCGTCCGCGCGGGCCAGGTAGACCGGCTGGTCGACGTGGCGGGCGGCGACGGTCAGGCGGCCCCGGCCGCCGGTGATCGTCGTGCCGTCGGAGGTCGCGTCGATCCGCGCCGGGTCGAGGCTGCCGGCCCGCCCGGCCAGGGCCGCGAGCAGGCGGACGCCGTCGTAGCAGGCCTCGGCGTGGCCGTTGAGGACCGGAGCCTGCCAGCCGTACCGGTGGGTGTACCGCTCGACGAAGTCCAGGCCGGTGTCGGTGGCGACACTGCCGAAGTAGCCCATCGTGGCGTACAGCTCACCACTGGTGTCACCACCCGCGCCGAGCAGGCCGTTCTCCTCCAGCGCCGCGCACAGCCGCAGCACCCGGTGGTCGAGCCGGGTCGCGGCGAACGCGCGGTTGAACCGCACCAGGTCGCTGCCCACCAGTGTCAGCAGGACGGCGTCGGCCCGGCTCGCCGCCACCAGGTCGAGCAGCGGCTCCGGGTCGAGGTCGCCGAGCGGGACGTACCGCGACGCGACGACCGTGGCGTGCACGGCCCGCAGGTACGCCGTCGCGGCCCGGTTGAGCCGGCGGGGCCAGACGTAGTCGTTGCCGATCAGCGCCCAGCGGCGGGCCCGGCGGTTGGTGACGAGCCAGTCCAGGGCGGGGCGCAGCTGGCGGCCGGGCGTCTCGCCGAGCAGGTACACGCCCGGCGCGGACTCGCCGCCCTCGTACGGCGGGGTGTAGACGTACGGGATCTGGCCGGCGAGCACCCTGACGACCTCGACGCGCACGTCGCTGGCGTGCGCACCGACGACACCCGCGATCGCCCCGGAACGGGCCAGGTCGGCCAGCTCGGCGGCGACGGTTCGGGGCTCACGGCCGGCGTCCACCAGTACCAACTCCACCGGAAGACCCAACAGGCCACCGGCGGCGTTCAGTTCGGCGACCGCCAGGCCGGCGCAGTTGAGGACGGCCGGGCCCATCATGCCCAGCGTTCCCGACACCGGCACGGCGAGGCCCACGCGCACCACGTGACCCGGCTCGGGGGCGAGCAGCCGGGCCTCAAGCGGGTCCGAGATCATCCTGACCTCTTCCACGCACCGAGTATCTTCAATCTGCAGTCGGCAGAGAAGAGGGTGATGACGTGGAGGCCGTCGGGCTACGATCGCACCTCGGCTACGTGCTCAGTGAGGCCGAACGGGCGGTGAACCGTGGACTGTCCACGGCGCTGCAGGCAGAAGGCGTGACCGTCGAGCAGTGGCGCATCCTGCGGGCCCTCTCCGACGGGCGCGGCCACTCGATGGGCGATCTGGCGGAGGCGGCCCTGATGCCGCACCCGACGCTCACCAAGGCCGTCGACCGGCTCGTGGACTCCGCGCTGGTCTACCGCCGCCAGGACCCCAACGACCGGCGGAGGGTGGCGGTGTACCTCTCCAACAGCGGCACCCTGCTCGTGGACCGCCTCGACCACGCCGCGACGGCGCACCACCGGACGGTCGAGGCGGCGTTCGGCCCGCAGCGCGCCGAGGAGCTCATGCGATCGCTGACCCTGCTGATCGAGAGCCTGCGGTGAGGCCGGCCGCCAACAACCTCACCGCAGGAGCCGGTGCGGGCGTCAGATGAACCCGCGCGCCTCGAACGTGGACCGGGTCGCCTGGGCGGCCGCGGTGCCGTAGAGCCGCTGCGCGGCGTCGACCGTGGTGTCGGGGACCGCCGCGTGCGCCGGCGGGCCGGGGATCAGCGCGGCCAGCTGCGCCACCACGGGTAGCGCGATGAGTTGTCGCATTGCGCTTCCTCTCGTCGTTTGGCGGAAGGAGCGCTGCACGGGCCGAATGCGTTACCCGAGCCACAGTTGTAACGACCTTGGCGCCCCGCCCGCTTCTTCGGGATGTGGAACCGGTCTTCGTGGATCGCACGGGTCGGCGCCGGCGGCTGTTCACCGGCCTCGGCGCCGGTCTCGGCGTGCTCCTCGCCGGCGGCTGCTCGCTGCTGATCGCCGGCCTGCTCGGGTCGTCCCCGGTGCCGCTGCCCGGCCTGCCCGAGAGCGGTCAGGGCGGCCTGTACCGCGGCGAAACCGGGGTGAGCCCCGCGCCCAGCCGGCTCGTGCCCGCACAGGTGCCGAACACCAGAACACCGGCCCCGAGCGCGACACAGCCGGCCGCCACCACACCGGCCACCGCCGTGCCGGTCCCGACGGATCTGCCGGGCAACCGCAAGACGTCACACCCCGGCAACGGCGGCAACCCGAAGCCGAGCCGGACGAAATAGTCGATGGCCCGCCACGCCGCCCACCGCACGCCTCGGGCGCATTGGATCCTGCTGCTGCTCGGCGGCCTCGTGCTGTTGGCCGAGTTGTGCTTCAACGGTTACGTCGAGCTGTCCGCCGGCGAGTCCGGGACGCCGGCACCGCACGTCGGGTCGGCCCTCACCGACCCCGCCGGCCCGGTGCTGCGGGTGGACCGGGCCGGCGGGGTGACAGCCGCGGCCGTGCCGGCCGGCGCGATCGCGCTGACCTTCGACGACGGCCCGGATCCGCGCTGGACGCCGCGGATCCTCGACGCGCTGCGCGAACACCATGCCCGCGCCACGTTCTTCGTGGTCGGTTCGCAGGTCAACCGGCACCCCGAACTGGCACGGCGGATCCTCGCCGAGGGGCACGAACTGGGCGTACACACCTTCACCCATCCCGACCTGGTGTCCGTGCCGGTGTGGCGGCAGCGGCTGGAGCTGACGCTGACCACGAACGCGATCGCGGCGGCGACCGGCCGGACCGTGCGGCTCATGCGGCCGCCGTACTCGTCGACACCATCGGCGCTGGCACCCGACGAGTTCGCCGCCGTCCGCGCCGCGGCGGACGCGGGGTACCTCACCGTCCTCACCGACCTGGACACCGAGGACTGGCGCCGCCCCGGCGTGGACGCGATCGTGCGCGCCGCGCGGCCCGAGCCGAGGGCGACGTCCGGCGCGGTGGTCATGCTGCACGACGGCGGCGGTGACCGGTCGCAGACCGTCGAGGCGACCTGGCGGATCCTCGCCGAGACCCGCGGCTTCCGGTTCGTCACCGTGTCGGAGGGGGTCGGCCTGCCCGCCACCGACGTCGCGGGCACCGGCGCCAAGGCGCGCGGGCTCGCGCTGCGCTGGACCCAGACGACAGCCGCCTGGCTGAGCGATGCCATGTGGTGGCTGATCGTGCTCAGCACCGCCCTCGCGTTGCTGCGGCTGGCGGTGCAGGTGGCCGCCGCGCGCCGGCACGCCCGGCTGGCCCGACGGTTGCGGCACGGGCGTGCGTACCGGGGCCGGGTGTCGGTCATCGTGCCCGCCTACAACGAGGCCGCGAACATCGCCGCGACGGTACGCTCGCTGGTCGCCAACGACTACCCGGGGATCGAGGTCGTCGTCGTGGACGACGGCTCCACCGACGGCACCGCCGACATCGTGCGCCGGCTGGGCCTGCCTTCGGTCCGTGTGATCCGCCAGCCCAACGCGGGCAAGCCCGCGGCGCTGAACACCGGCATCGCCGCGGCGCGCGGCGACCTGCTCGTCCTCGTCGACGGCGACACCGTCTTCGAGCCCGACGCCGTCGGCCAGCTCGTCCAGCCGTTCGCCGACCCCGACGTCGGCGCGGTCAGCGGCAACACCAAGGTCGCCAACCGCAGGGGCCTGCTCGGCCGGTGGCAGCATCTCGAGTACGTGGTCGGCTTCAACCTCGACCGGCGCATGTTCGACCTCGGCGGCTGCATGCCGACGATCCCCGGCGCCATCGGCGCGTTCCGGCGCGAGGCGCTGTTCGACGTCGACGGGGTGCCCGCCGACACCCTCGCCGAGGACACCGATCTCACCATGGCCGTCCTGCGGGCCGGGTGGCGCGTGGTCTACGCCCCCGACGCGGTCGCGTGGACGGAGGCGCCGGGTTCCCTGCGGCAGTTGTGGCGGCAGCGGTACCGCTGGTGCTACGGCACGATGCAGGCCGCCTGGAAGCACCGGCGGGCCGTGCTGGAGCGCGGCGGCGGCGGGCGCCTCGGCCGGCGCGGGCTGGTCTACCTGGTGCTGTTCCAGATGCTGCTGCCGTTGACGGCCCCGCTGGTCGACGTCTACGCCGTCTACGGGCTGGCCTTCCTGCCGTGGGCGCAGGTGGCGGCGGTGTGGTGCGGGTTCACCGCGTTGCAGGTGCTCGCCGCCGCCTACGCGTTGCGGCTGGACCGGGAGCCGATGGGTCCGCTGTGGACGGTACCGTTGCAACAGGTGGTGTACCGCCAGCTGCTCTATCTGGTGGTGGTGCAGTCTTCGGTCGCGGCCCTGCTCGGCGGCCGGCAACGCTGGCAGGCCATGGCCCGCACGGGCCTGGCGTCGGCCATGACGCCGACGAGGTGACGAATCCATGACCGATCCCATGACCGACCTCGGCCCGGAGGACGCGGAGCGGCTGCTCGACCTCCACCGGCTGCCGGACCGCCGGCACGCCGCCGTCGCCGTGCTGCTGGCCGCGGCCACGGCACCGGCCCGGCCGCACGAGCTCGCCGGCGAGGAGGCAGCGGTCGCCGGCTACCGGCGCGTGTTCCGGCCGACCGTCCGGCGCCGGCGGTGCATCGCCCTCGTCGCGATGGCGACCGCGGTGCTCGTGCCCATCGGCGGCACGGCGTACGCGGCGGGGACCGGCCAGCTGCCGGACCCGATCCAGCGGACCGTCCACTCGCTGCTGTCCGGCGTCGGGGTGCCCGCGCCGGACGACCAGGAAACCGGGAACCTGTCCCCTTCGCCGTCGCAACAGCCGTCGCCCGGCCGGACCGGGACGACGTCGAGCCCGGGCGTGACCGGGCCGGTCGACCTGTGCCGGGCCTGGCTGGTGTTCCAGGCCGATCCGCGCTCGGCCCCCGTCACCGGCACGGACCGGCGGGAACTGGCCCGGGCGGCCGGCAGCGATTCCGGCATCACCGACTACTGCCGGAAGCTGGTCGGCGCACCGTCCGCGACCCCGCGGCCCGGCTCCTCGTCGGCGGAGCCGTCGAACCCGGCGACGCCGAAGCCGGGCAACCCCAGCCCCGGTGTCAAGAAGCCGGACCACAACCCGCCCGGGCACGTCTGATCGGCGCTCAGGGCGGCGTCACGTAGTTGGGGCCGCCGGAGTCGTGCAGCAGCGGGACAGCACCCGTCCCGACCGTGGCGCCAGGGTAACGGTGTGCGGCCGGCCGGCGTGTCATCCGGCCGTTCGAATGTTGCGTCCCTCGTTGCCTGACAACGCGGCTGCACCCGGGCCGCTACCGTATGTGCACCAGCCCAGCAACGGGCTGTCGGGAAGGCAAGGATCCGCCGGGCGTCATCTGGTCGCCAATCGGCCCGGCGGGGAGCCAGTGGCGAAACCGGCCCCGAACGACTCAGTTTCCAGGGGAGATCCGGTGGGCCAAGCCAAGCGTTTCGCATCGCATTCCTGACCCTCACGAATTTCTCGTAACCACTCCGCCCTGCGCCGCTTTTTCGCGGTTCCAGGGGCGCTGCTTCCTGCCCAAGTTCCGGCTTAGGAGTCGACGTGAAGAAGAAGGTCGCCCTCGGCGTGGCCGCGGTGTTCGCGGCGCTCTCGCTCGCGCTGGGAGTCGGGTTCGCCGTGTACCAGAGCTCGTCGAGCAGCACGCCGGCTGCCGAGAGCCGGCCACCGAAAGACGGCGAGGTGCCGGCTCCGCCGCCGCCGCAGCAGCTCAAGCCGTCCGAACGCGTCGTCGTCACCAGCAAGTAGCACAGATTCACCACCGAGAATCGGGAGAGCTCGTGTTCCAGTCCAAGAAGCAGAAGATCGCCGCGATCGGCGCGACCGCCGCCGCCGTGCTGGTCGGGGTCGGCGCCGCTGCATACGCTGCCGTGCCGGACAGCGGTACGGGCGTCATCACCGGTTGCCGGAACACCAGCACCGGTGCACTGCGGGTCATCGACTACCAGGGCGGCCAGCGCTGCACGAGCGGTGAGCAGCGGATCCAGTGGAACAACACCGGCCCCAAGGGCGACGCCGGCGCGCAGGGCCCGAAGGGCGACACCGGCGCCAAGGGCGAGAAGGGTGCCACCGGAGCGAACGGCGCCCCGGGTGCCACGGGCGCGACCGGCCCTAAGGGCGAGAAGGGCGACGCCGGCGCGGCGGGCGCGACCGGTCCCAAGGGCGAGAAGGGCGACGCCGGCGCGGCCGGCGCCCAGGGCCCGAAGGGTGACGCCGGCGCGGTGGGCGCGACCGGCGCGGCGGGTGCCGCGGGTGCTCAGGGCGAGAAAGGCGAGAAGGGCGACACCGGCGCGGCCGGCGCCCAGGGCGCTCAGGGCGAGAAAGGCGACAAGGGCGACACCGGCGCGGCCGGCGCGACCGGCGCCCAGGGCGAGAAGGGCGAGAAGGGCGACACCGGCGCGGCGGGTGCTGCGGGCGCCCAGGGCGAAAAGGGCGAGACCGGCGCGACCGGCGCTCAGGGCGAGAAGGGCGACAAGGGGGACCAGGGCATCCAGGGCATCCCCGGCGTCAACGGCAAGGACGGCGCTCCCGGCCCGCAGGGTGAGAAGGGCGAGAAGGGCGACACGGGCGCCCAGGGCGAGAAGGGCGAGAAGGGCGACGCCGGCGCGCAGGGCCTCCCGGGCATGCCCGGCGCCAGCGCCTACGACATCGCGCTCGCCGCGGACCCGACCATCGGCACCGTCGAGGAGTGGCTGCAGTCGCTCGTCGGCCACGGCACCGACGGCAAGGACGCGTACCAGATGGCGCTCGACAGCGGCCTCTTCACCGGTACGCCCGAAGAGTGGCTCGCCTCCCTCAAGGGCGCGACCGGCGACAAGGGCGCGACCGGCGCGGCCGGCGCGACGGGTGCCACCGGCGCCGCGGGTGCTACGGGTGCGAAGGGTTCCGACGGCGCGAACGGCGCGACCTGGCTGACCGGCGCGGGTGCTCCGGCCGCCGGGCTCGGGTCGGTCGGCGACATGTACCTCGACACCGCCGACTACACGATCTACAAGAAGACCGCCGCCGCCACCTGGACGAACACCGGCAACATCAAGGGCGCGACCGGCGCCGCGGGTGCCAAGGGCGACAAGGGTGACACCGGTGCGCAGGGTCCGGCCGGCGCCGGCTACGTGAAGCTGACGTCGAGCAGCCCGGTCACCACGAACAACTCGTCGTCGCGGACCATCACGTTCTCCTGCACCTCCGGCACCGTCGTCGGCGGCGGGCTCAACGTGACGGCGGGCGCGATCAACCAGACCGCGTCGCGCCGCGACGAGACCGACGCGTCCGGCCGCACCTGGACCTTCACGTTCTCGCGGTCCGGTTCGTCCAACGCCACCGTCGTCCCGTTCGTCTACTGCGCCAACTGACGATCCCCGCGAAGGGCCCCGGCCGGAGCAGGCCCGGGGCCCTTCCCCCAAGAAAGCGAGAGCAACGTGCGCATTGTGGTGAAGCTGGTGGGGTCGGCGGTCGTCGGCGCCATCGTCGCGGGAGGGCTCGGGACCGTGGCGCACGCCGCCGCGCCGGCCGTCACCGCGGTCACCCCGAAGAACGGGGCGACGGGAGTACCGGTCACCGCACAACCGACGATCACCTTCAACGAGGCCACCGACCCGGCGTCGCTGCGGTACTCGTTCGTCAAGACCGCCGGCGGTGCCGCGGTCCCGGCGTACTACACCTACGACGCCCCGACGCACACGTTCACCTTCAAGCCGCGCGCGGCGCTCGCGGACTCGACGAGGTACACGCTGACCGTCAAGGTCAAGGACACGTCCGGGGTGCTGAGCAGCCCGTACATCTGGGCGTTCACGACCGGCGTCGCCGACCGGACCGCGCCGAGCGCGCCGGGGACACCGACGGTGACGGACGTGACCACCACGTCGGCGACCCTGACCTGGTCGGCGTCGACGGACAACGTGGGCGTCTCCGCCTACCAGATCTTCAGCGGCGCGGGCAGTGCCCCGATCGCCACGCTCACCGGCGCCCCGCCGGCGACCAGCACCACGCTGTCGGGCCTGACGCCGGCGACCGCGCACTCGATCACGGTGAAGGCTGTCGACGCGGCCGGCAACGTCTCCGCGGCGAGCGCGCCGGTCGAGTTCACCACGCTGACCCCTCCGCCGCCGCCGGACACGACCGCGCCTTCGGTGCCGGGCACGCCTGTCGCCGGTACCGTCACCGCCACCAGCGTCGCGTTGAGCTGGGCGGCGTCGACCGACGACACCGGCGTGGTCGCCTACCGGGTCACGGGTGGCCCGCAGGTGGTCACCGCGACCGCGACCGACGTGACGATCGACGGGCTGTCGCCGCAGACGGCCTACACGTTCACGGTCGAGGCGCTCGACGCCGCCGGCAACGTCTCGGCGCCGAGCGCGCCGGTGAGCGTCACGACGCCGGCCCGGCCGCTGGTCAACGCGGCCCACGGCACCGGCATCCCCGGCTCGACCGGCAAGACGCTGCTCCTCTACGACACCACCGGCCCGTACGGGTTCCTCGGTGAGCAGTACGCCATCGTCACGGCCAACCTGGCGTCGCACTTCGGCGACTGGACCGCCCAGCCGGTGGTCGACTACCGGGCCGGCGACCTCGACGCGTACCAGGCCGTGATCTACCTCGGCTCGACGTACGACGAGCCGCTGCCGACCGCGTTCCTCGACGACGTGACCGCCACGACCAAGCCGGTTGTGTGGATCTACGACAACATCTGGCAGCTGACCGCCCGCGACCCGAACTTCGGCACGACCCGCGGCTTCACCTGGACGAGCTTCGACGTCTCGCAGGTGGCGAAGGTCAACTACAAGGGCCGGACGTTTACGCGTGACCCGCAGAACGGCGCCGGGATCATGGGCACCACGATCTACGACGCGAGCAAGGTGAGTGTCGTCGCTGACGCGGTGCGGAACGACTCCAGCACACTGCCGTGGGGCGTGCGGTCCGGCAACTTCTGGTACCTCGGTGAGGTCCCCTACGCCTACATGAGCGCCGACGACCGGTACGTCGCCTTCGCCGACCTGCTCTACGACGTGCTGGCCCCGCAGACGACCGAGCGGCACCGCGCTCTGGTGCGCATCGAGGACGTCGGGCCGGACGCCGACCCGGCGGAGCTGCGGCGGATCACGAACTACCTGTACAGCAAGGGCATCCCGTTCACGGTGGCCGTCTACTCGCGCTACCGCGACCCGAACGGCGCGCTGTCGGGCGGCGTGGCCGAGGACTACACGCTCGCGGACCGGCCGCTGGTGGTGGCCGAGCTGAAGTACATGCAGTCGCACGGCGGCACCCTGCTGATGCACGGGTACACGCACCAGTTCGAGAGCGCGATCAACCCGTACAACGGCGTCAGCGCGGACGACTTCGAGTTCTACATGGCGCACGTCAACGAGAACGACAGCGTGATCTACGACGGCCCGGTCCCCGGTGACTCGCAGGCCTGGGCACAGTCGCGGATCGACTCGGCGTTCGCCGCGTTCGCCGCGGCCGGCCTGAACAAGCCGACGATCTTCGAGTTCCCGCACTATGCCGGCTCGGACGCGGACAACCGGGCGGTCGCCGCCAACTTCAAGACCCGCTACGACCGGGGCCTGTACCCGGTGGGCGCGCTGCGCGGCGGCACGCTCGACTACACGCGGATCATCGGGCAGTTCTTCCCGTACACGGTGCGCGACATCTACGGCGTGGTCACGGTGCCGGAGAACGTCGGCAACATCGAGCTGGAGCCGTTCAACAACCACCCGGCGCACCTGCCGGCCGACATCGTCAAGTCGGCGCAGCTCAACCTGGCCGTGCGCGACGGCGTGGCGAGCTTCTTCTTCCACCCGTACGTCGACCTGAGCTACCTCCAGGCCACGGTGGAAGGCATCCAGGCAACCGGCTACACCTTCGTCCCAGCGTCATCGATGTAGCCCCATCCCCCTCCCCACCCCCCACCCTCATCCCGCGCGATCTTGGAGTTGTGGTCCAGGGAATGTCCGAAATATCGGCACAAGTCCAGGACCACAACTCCAAGATCGCGGCAGGGCAGGGGCGGGTAGGGGGTGGGTCGAGTTGCGGCCGGTCAGGGGACAGAACTGCACCGAATTTGCACCTAGTTTGGATATGTACGACATGGGGCGATATGAAGTGGGGACCGAGTTGACCACGATCGAGACACACGCCGCCGGCGATCTCACCGTCGACGTCATCTCCAACGAACCGCCGGCACGCGGCCGCAAGAGCCGTCTGGTCTTCGGCGCCGTCGCGCTGGCGGCCGTCGCGGGTGTGGCCGGCTGGCAGGCCCCGCGGGTCGTCGACGAGCTGACCAGGCCGCCGTACCTGGGCGTGGACGCGGCCACGGTCGCCGCCGACCTGGGCTGCGCCGGCTACACGCAGGCAGCCAAGCACACGGACGCCGTCTACACGTACCGCGACCAGGGCACCTGCACCATCAACGGCGTGGTCGTCACGATCACGACCTTCGACAAGGCGACCGACGGCGAGACGTTCGCGGCGGTCATGGAGGCTGTGGTACCGGTGCTGCACCCGACCTGGCGGGGTGCGACCTACGCCGCCGGTGAGGGGTGGAACGTCGCCGACGCCCGGAACCTGACCCCGGAGATCGCCGAGCTGGCCGTCCAGCGTCTGGGCACCGGCGCCACCCACGTCATCCCGCCCGGTGCCGCCGCCTGACCGGCGTCACCACGGACGAGGCCCGGCCCGCGACCGCGGACCGGGCCTCATTGTTCCTCGGCTACTTCACGACCAGGTTGCTCAGCGCCGGTTGGGTCGCCAGGCGGCGCTCCCCGACCCGGAGCTGGACCAGGATCATGTTGTTCGACTGCATGTTGAAGTGCTGGCCCTGGTAGGACGACACGCTCGAGTCGGAGGCCGTCACCTGGAACGTCACCGTGGCCGTGGCACCGGGCGCGATCGGCTGGACCCGGCACCGGCCAGCCCGGTTCCAGAGGGGGTCGCCGGTGCTGCCCGGTATCGGCATGTCGCACTTCGGCGAGGTCACCTTGAACTCCATCTGGTACACGATCGAGGCGTCCGAGATCGTCGTGCTGCCCCCATTGTGCAGCGTCACCGTCATCGTGCCGTTCCGCTGGCCGTTGACCGCCGGTTCGAAGGTGAGGTCGGACAGCGTGGCTGTGAACTTCGGCATGGCGACGTTGAAGGCCGTCGGGCCGTCCGCCTGGTCGAACCGGGTGCCCGTCCAGCCGTAGGTACGCCACTGCACGACCTGCCCGACGACCGCGATGTCATCACTGCCACCCTGGTCACTGACCTGGAGCTCGACGGTGCCGGCGGCACCGGCCCGGACGTCGCGGAACTGGTTGATGCCGCGGGCCACGGTGCCCATCGTCTCGATCGAGCCGTCCGCCGCGCGGCGGAACGCGACGGCCATGTCGGTTGGCGGGTCACCCAGATTGCACCGGAAGATGACAACCGCGTCCGCCGAGCCGTTCTTGTCGAGGTCGACCGTCGCGATCTTGACCACGCGGAGGTCGGCGGTGCCGGCGACCTTGCCGTCGCGGACCGTCACCTTGCCGTGGACGCAGAGCTTGGAGGGCCAGGCGGGGATGTCCAGCGTGCCGTTGGTGATGTCCTGCTCCGTGACCGGTGCGGGCGGCAGTGCGGCCTTGACGGTCTCGGATGGCGCCGCGGACGGCGGCGCGGACGTCTCCGGAGGGGCGCTGTTGCCCGGCGAGCCGGTGATGTTGGGCGGCCCGTTGTGGTGGTTATCGGCCGCGTACACCGCCATGGGCACCCCCACGACCACGAGTGCGAGCGCGCTCACGGCCATGGCGTGCACCCGCTTGCGCCGTGTGGCGGTGGTGCGTGCGGCGGCGGTACCGGCAGGCTGGATCTGGGGCACGGTGTGCTCGCGGTAGTCGTCCACGGCACCGGCCAGCAGGTTGTCGAGGTCGAAGTCGGACATGTCAGTTCCCCTCTCGTGGGTCGGTCAGTTGTGCGGCGACGAGCGCTCGCCCGCGGTGCAGCCAGGACTTGACGGTGCCTTCGGCCACGTCCTCCTCCTCGGCGATCTCCGCGATGCTCAGCTGCGCGATGTAGTGCAGGACGAATGCCTTGCGCAGCACAGGTGGCAGGGTGGCCAGCGCGGCGGTCAGCGCCACCCGGTCCGGGTTCGGCCCGGCCACGTGCTGCTCGCGCTGACGGAGCAGGAACGCCGCGGCGACCCGCCGGCGGCGCCAGCGGCTCGTCGCGAGGTTCCAGGCGACCCTGCGGACCCATGCGGCCGGGTCGTCGTACTTCGCGATCCGGTCCCACCGGGCGACCGCTCTGGTGAACGCCTCCTGGACCAGGTCCTGCGCCTCGGCGAGGTCGCCGACGTACGCGTTGATCTGCAATGTCAGCCCGCGGAAATGGCCTGCGTACAGCTCCTCGAATTCGGTGCGTCCGGCGGTGGGCCCCCGGACGCCGGAGCGGTCGAAACGCACGGTTCGGTCCGGTGCGCCTCTTTCCGTCAATGCGATCACGATGCCTTCCCTGTCAGCAGTGGGGTCACCTTGCGCGTCCCCCGTGCTCACTCCACGCCCCTTGGGACGGCAGGGTTGCGAAGATCTTTTAGCGATCGTCGATGCAATGCGGCTACGGGTACCAGACCCTGTTCGCCGTCACCGAGAGAACCTTGTGTACAGACGTACACATCGAATGTACTTTTGTACACATGACCGCCAGAGCGAAGAGCATGCGCGAGCGCATGCTCGCCGGTGAGCTGTACATCGCCGACGATCCCGAGCTCGCCCGGGACTCGGTGCGCGCACAACGGCTCACGCACCAGATCAACACGATGGACCCGGCCGACCACGAGCGGCGGCGGGCACTGCTGACCGAGCTGCTGGGCGCGTTCGGTGCAGGCAGCGAGATCCGCCCGCCGCTGCAGTGCGACTACGGGTACCAAACCTTCATCGGCGCCCGCAGCTTCGCCAACTGGGGCCTGATCAGCCTCGACGTCGCCACGGTGACGATCGGCGACGACGTGCAGATCGGCCCGAACGTGCAGCTGCTCACGGCCACCCACCCCATCGAGCCCGGCCCGCGGCGGGACAAGTGGGAGGCCGCACAGCCGATCGTCATCGGCGACAACGTCTGGCTCGGCGGCGGTGTCATCGTCTGCCCCGGCGTGACGATCGGCGAAAACACCGTCGTCGGCGCCGGCTCGGTCGTCGTGCGGGACCTTCCGGCCGACGTGGTGGCCGTCGGCTCCCCGGCACGCGTCGTCCGCGAGCTGTGATGCGGCAGCGCCGCCACGATCCGGACCGCAAGGACCGCATCGTGGACGCCGCCATCGAGGTCATCGCCGAGCACGGCGTCGCCGGCACCACCCACCGGCTGATCGCCGCCGCGGCCGACGTGCCGCTCGGCTCACTGACCTATCACTTCAGCAGCCTCGAAGACCTGCGCGCGCAGGCGTTCCAGCGGCACGCGGAGCGCATGTCGGTGACCTACGCCGCGCACTTCGACGGGGTGGCGACCCGCGAGCAGTTCGTCGAGGCCGTCACCGACCTCATCCACGGTGACGCCGGCGCCAATATCCACGACTGGGCGATCGCCTACGAGCTGTACCTGGCCGCCCTGCGCGACCCCGCCCTGCGCGCCGTCACCGAGCGGTGGATGCGCACCAGCCGCGCCGTCCTCGAGCGGTTCGTCGACCCCACCACCGCCCGGGGCGTCGACGCGCTGATCGAGGGCCTCGTCATGCACAAAACCCTTTCCACCTCGCCGGTGCCGCGGGAACAGGTCCGCAGCATCGTCGCCCGCGCCATCGGAGCACCGCAGTGACCACCACCCTCGAAAAAACCGAGCTCGACCTACGGGCAGCCACCCGCGCCACCTACGCCGCGTTCATCTGGGCCGGCGTGGCGATGGCCACTTGGGCGACCCGCATCCCGCAGATCCGCGACGAACTGCGGCTCAGCCCGTCGCAGCTCGGCCTGGTCCTGCTGGCGATCGCCGGTGGCTCGATCACGTCGCTCGTGCTGTCCGGGCACCTGGTGTCGCGGTTCGGTTCGCGGCGCACGGTCACCGCGATGGCCGTCCTGCTCGTGTTCGCACTCAGCGGTGTGGCGCTCGGCTACCACCTCGGCGTCGTGCCGGTGATCGTCGGCCTGTTCCTCTTCGGGTTCGCCAACGGCGCCTGGGACGTGGCGATGAACGTGCAGGGCGCGGTCGTCGAGCAGGGCCTCGGCCGGTCGATCATGCCGCGCTTCCACGCCGGATACAGCGTCGGTACGGTCGGAGGCGCGCTCCTCGGCACGGCGGCGGTCGCACTGCACGTACCGGTGACGCTGCATCTCATCGTGATGGCCATCGCCGCCGGTGCGGCCACTGCGGTCGCGGTGCGGCGGTTCGTCGCCGACGGCCCCTCGGCGGAGCCGTCGACGGAGGGCGGCATGCGCCGGACGCTGCGATTCTGGACCGAGCCGCGCACCCTGCTGGTCGGCGTCTTCGTGCTGGCCTTCGCCTTCGCTGAAGGTACGGGCATCGACTGGATCGCCGTCGCGGTCATCGACGACTACCACGCCCCGGCCGCGGTCGGCACGCTCGCGTTCGCGGTGTTCATGTCGGCGATGACGGTCGGCCGCTGGTTCGGCCCCACGCTGCTGGACCGCTACGGCCGGGTCGCGGTCGTGCGCACGCTGGCGGTCGTCAGCCTGGTCGGACTGCTGCTGTTCGTGTTCGGCCCGTCGACGCCGGTGGCGTTCGCGGGAGCGCTGTTGTGGGGCGCCGGCGCGTCGCTGGGCTTCCCGGTCGGCATGAGTGCCGCCTCCGACGACCCGAAGCTCGCCGCACCCCGGGTCAGTGTGGTGGCATCGATCGGCTACTGCGCGTTCCTCGGCGGCCCGCCGCTGATCGGCTTCCTGGGCGACCACGTGACGGTGGTCCGCGCACTGGCCGCGGTGGCGGTGCTGCTCGGCGTGGCGACCCTCCTGGCCGGCGCCATCAAGCCGTTGCGCCCGACCCCCTAATCCGACAACGCCCGCGATCCGCACCCGCTCCGCCCGAACCGGCAAGCGTGGAGCCTCATGGTTGCCCTGGCGACCATGAGGCTCCACAGCCACCTCCCGGCACGCCACACCGCGTGCACCGCACCCGCTGACCCTCAGCCTGCCCTGCGTCGTCTCCGACATGTCGCTCTGCGGATACTGGTGCCGGCACGGACGCAGGGCAGCGGAGGGAACCCCCAGATGACCGGTGACGACGGCGACGCCAGCCGGCTACGGACCGGCCCCTGGCTGCCCGAGCCGACGGTCCATGGACCGCCGGCCGCGCAAGGCGGCGCGGAGCCAGCCGGCGCAACGCCAATGGACAAAAGCTATCCGGCGTCCGGCGAACAGAGACCTCCGTCGGCCGTGCCCCAACAGATGACCGTCGAGATCACGCCCGTGCCGCCCGTGGACGGCGACGAGGAGCCGCCGCGGCGGGGAGTCTGGTGGGGCGTCGGCGCCGCCGTCGCGATCCTCGCCGTGGTCGTCCTCGTGGTCGCCATGTGTTCGCGGCCGGCCGACCAGCAGGCCCGACGGGACCCCGAGGGCGACGTCGTCCCGGCCGTCGTCCCGACGAGCGGCGAGCCCTCCGCCGATCCCAGCGCCAGTCCCAGCCGGAGCGTCAGCCCGTCGCCGTCCCGGTCGCCGTCACCGTCGCGGCCGGCGAGCCCGGCGGCGTTCCAGACCGTGGAGCTCGAGGCCGAGGCCGCGGAGCTCAACGGGCCGGCCGAGCCCGCGTCGTACGTCGGCGCGTCCGGCGGCCGGATCGTGCACCACCTGGGCCGGCAGGGGCCGGGTGCGAAGAAGTCGGGAACGTTGACCTTCGCCGTCACCGCGCCTCAGGCCGGCACGTACACGCTGACCATGTACGTCGCGCTTGAAGGGCTCGGCGGATCCCGTACCGCCGTCGTCAGTGTGGCGGGCGGAGCCACGACCTCTGTCGACACCTCGGCCGGGCTGGCCTGCTGCTCGCGGGCCACAACCCGGATCGAGCTCGCCAAGGGCCCGAACACGATCACGATCGGCAATCCCGACGACCGGGCGCCCGCGATCGACCGCCTGGTGGTCAGTGCCGCGTGACAAGTTCGGGCGAGCGTGGGAGTGCTCGGGTGGCGCGAACCAGAAGTGGCACAAGGTGTAGGTAGGTTGGTCGCCGTGGCGGACACGGTGGTCGAGATCTACACGGACGGCGCATGCAGTGGCAACCCCGGCCCGGGCGGCTGGGGTGCCCTGCTGCGGTACGGCGCGCGGGAGAAGGAGCTGTGCGGCGGCGAGGCGACGCCGACGACGAACAACCGCATGGAGCTGATGGCGCCGATCAGCGCGCTGGAGGCCCTGACCCGCCCGGCGGTCGTGCACCTGTACACGGACAGCTCGTACGTCAAAAACGGCATCACGGCGTGGATCCCACGCTGGAAGCGCAACGGCTGGCAGACCGCCGGCAAGCAGCCGGTGAAGAACGTGGACCTCTGGCAACGCCTGGAGGCCGCGGTGGCGCGACACCAGGTCGAGTGGCACTGGGTCAAAGGCCACAATGGACATCCGGAGAACGAGCGGGCCGACCGCCTGGCCGCGCAGGGCCTCCGCGAGGCGCTCGCCGCACGCCGCACGACGTGACACCCCCGCCCAACCCGCCCGGCTCGTGGCCTTGCCGCGCGAGCGCGACCGCCTCTCCGGCGGCCCACGAAATCCGAGCCGGTCGGCGTCATCGTCGTTCTCAGCCGAGCTTCTTCGTCAGCGTCTCGAACGCGAGGTCGTCGCGCAGCGGCACGCCGAAGCGCTCGTCGCCGTACGGGAACGGGGACAACTCGCCGGTGCGGACGTAGCCGCGCCGCTCGTACCAGGCGATGAGGTCCTCGCGCTGGACGATGGCGGTCATCCGCAACTCCCCGGCGCCCCACTCGTCGCGGGCGAACCGCTCGGCCTCGGCCAGCACCGCGCGGCCGAGTCCGCCGCGCTGGTGCCCGGGCGCGACGGCGAACATGCCGAAGTATCCGTAGCCGTCGCGGCGCTCCAGCTGGCAGCAGGCCACGGGTGTGCCGCCGGTCTCGGCGACGAGCACCACGCCGGCCGGGGCCTCGACCGCCTCGGCCACCATCGCCGCGTCCGCGCGCTGCCCTCCGAGCAGGTCCGCCTCGGTGGTCCAGCCCTCCCGGCTGTCGTCGCCGCGGTACGCCGACTGGACGAGCGCGACGAGGGCGGGCACATCCGACCTGCGGGCGGGGCGGAACATCAGGTCCATCCGCTCAGTATCCCTTGAGAACACGTAACACACTGGTTACGCTTTACGATGTGGACGACGTCGCGGCCGCCATCGCCGACCCCGTGCGGCGCAGCATCCTGGTGATGCTGCGGGCGGAGCGGATCCCCGCCGGTGAGATCGCCGAGCGCTTCGCGATCAGCCGGCCCGCCGTCAGCCGCCACCTGCGGGTGCTGCGGGAGTGCGGACTGGTGCGCGACACGCTGATCGGCCGGCGCCGCTACTACGAACTCGACACCGCCCCGTTCACCGAGCTGACCGAGTGGCTCGCGCAGTTCACGCAGGTCTCCGGCTGGGAGCACCGGCTCGACGCCCTGGAGACCGAGGTCTACCGCACCCGCCGCGAGCGCCGCCGGCGCGAATCAGCGGTCGAGACGGATGAAGCAGAGGAGCGCACCGCATGACCCGACCGCCTATGGCCCGGTTGTTTCCCACAGCCACCGGCGCCGACCTTGTCCACACCCGCACGTTCCGCGCGCCGATCGAGGACGTCTGGGCCAGCGTCACCGAGTCCGACCGCACGGCCAGGTGGTTCGGCCCGTGGGAGGGTGACGCCGGCCCGGGCCGGACCGTCAAGGTCCAGATGGCCTTCGAGGAGCAGCAGCCCTGGATGGACCTGCACATCGACGCGTGTGAAGCACCCCGCCGGCTGGCCGTGTCGGCCGTCGACGACGCCGGCAAGTGGCGGCTGGAGCTGCTGCTGTCGGAGGCCGACGGCCGCACCGAACTGCGGCTCGTGCACCACCTCGACACGACCGACGGCATCGGCGAGATCGGCCCCGGCTGGGAGTACTACCTGGACATGCTGGTCGCCGCCCGGGACGGCGCGTCACTGCCCGAGTTCGGTGACTACTACCCGGCCATGCAGCCGTATTTCACGGAGCTCGCCATCGACTGAGCGGTCCTCCGCCACCTCTGCAGCCACCTCGGGGACGGCGTTTATCCGCAACGGCTCGGGTACAGCCGCCGTGGACGTCCTGCCGCGACGTTCGCACCCGACGTTTCGACCCCGTGCCGGGCAGTCGATGCGCGGTGCTCCCATGGGGCGATACGGAGGAACGGCGTTGGCCACCGATGTTGTGCCGATCGACCTGACGGTCAGCCCGAGTGGCGGCAAACGCAACGTCCTGGGAGTGCTGGTCGACGTCATCGACTACGACGCCGCCGTCGACCGGGTTGTCGAAGCGGCGGTGCGCAGGCGGCCGTTCATCCTCACGGCGTTGGCCGTGCACGGGGTGATGACCGGGGTCGGCGACCTGAGGCACAACGCCAGGTTGAACGCCTTCGACGTGGTAGCGCCGGACGGGCAGCCGGTGCGGTGGGCGCTGAATCTGCTGCACGCGGCGGGCCTGCGGGACTGGGTGAGCGGGCCGGAGCTGATGCTGCGGGTGCTGTGGCGCGCCGCCGTCGAGGACCTTCCGGTGTACCTCTACGGCTCGACCCAGCGGACCGTGGACCGGCTGGCGGCGGCCCTGACCCTGCTGATACCGGGGCTGCGGATCGCCGGTACGGAACCGTCGAAGTTCCGTGCGGCGCTGCCGGGCGAGGAGGTCGAGATCGCCGGGCGGATCGCCGGTTCGGGGGCGCGGCTGGTCCTGGTCGGACTCGGCTGTCCGCGGCAGGAGTCGTTCGCCCACGCGATGCGGCCGTTCCTGGACATGCCGATTCTGGCCGTCGGTGCGGCCTTCGACTATCACGCCGGCCTCCTGCGTCCCGCGCCGCGGTGGATGCAGCGCGCCGGCCTGGCGTGGCTGTGGCGGCTGGCCGGTGAGCCGCGCCGGCTCGCGCACCGGTACCTCGTCCTCGGCCCTCGCTACCTGCTGCGGCTGGCCGCTCAGGCGTCGCGGCTGTGGACACCGTCCGCACCGGGGCCCGCCGCCCACCGGCCGGCTGAACTTCCGCCGGTCTGAGACGGGAGAACCGGATGTGTGGCATCGCCGGCATGGTGATCGGCGGTAACGAGCACCACGTCGACGAGGACCGGTTGCGTGCCATGTGCCGCGCCCTCGTGCACCGCGGCCCGGACGAGGAAGGCTTCTACGTCAACGGCCCCGTCGGCCTTGCCGTGCGGCGGCTGGCGGTCGTCGACGTCGAGCACGGCCGGCAGCCGGTGCGGTCGGAGGACGGCACCGTGCACGCGGTCTGCAACGGCGAGATCTACAACCATCGACAGTTGCGGCGTGAGCTCGCCCGGCGCGGGCACACGTTCGCGTCCGGCAGTGACGCCGAGGTCATCCCGCACCTGTACGAGGAGTACGGCACCGACTTCGCCCGCCACCTGGAGGGCATGTTCGCGGTCGCGCTGTTCGACGACGCCCGCGGCCGCCTGGTGCTGTGCCGCGACCGGGTGGGCGTGAAGCCGCTGCACTACGCCGAGCGCTCCGGTGGCCTGGTGTTCGGTTCGGAGATCAAGGCGGTGCTGTCCGCGGTCGCCGACCGTACGCCGGACCTGCAGGCGTTCAGCGCGTTCCTGTCGCTGATGTACGTCCCGGCGCCGCGGACGATGTACCGCGAGGTCCGCAAGCTGGAGCCCGGCACGACGCTCGTGTGGCAGGGCGGCACGCACACCGTCCGGCGCTACTGGGCGCTCGCCGACGTGCCGCGGGACGACGACCTGACCGCCGGCGAGGCGGGCGAGCGGTTGCGCGAACTCGTGCTCGACAGCGTCCGCCGGCAGTTGATGGCCGACGTGCCGCTCGGCTGTTTCCTCAGCGGTGGCATGGATTCCGGTACGGTCGTCGCCGCCGCCCGGCGGGTGCGGCCCGACGCCGAGCTCAAGACGTTCTCGGTGGGCTTCGCCGACCGCTCCTACGACGAACGGCGCGAGGCCGCCCTGGTGGCCCGCCGGTTCGGCACCGACCACACCGAGCTCGTCGTCGAGCCGCGCGCCGAGGACCTGCCGGAGGGGCTGCTGCCCGCGTTCGACGAGCCGTTCGCCGACCCGTCGATGGTCCCGACGTACTACCTGTGCCGGCTGGCCCGGGAGCACGTGACGGTGGCGTTGAGCGGTGACGGCGGCGACGAGATCCTGGCCGGATACCCGACGTACCAGGCGGACAAGCTGGCCCGCCACTACCGGCACCTGCCCCGCGCGGTGACCGCCGGGGTCGCACCGGCCCTGCTGCGGTTCCTGCCGCGGTCGAGTGCCCGGGCGAGCTTCGACTTCAAGGCGCGGCGGTTCGTCGCGAACGCGCTGGAGGAGCCCGGCCGCAGCCACTACCTGTGGCGGGTCGTGTTCGGGGAGGGGGCCAAGGCGCGGCTGCTGCGGCCGGAGCTGTTCGCCGAGCTGTCCGACACGTACGACACGCATGAGCCGCACCACCGGGCCGGCGCCGGCTTCGACGAGCTGACCCGGTCGCAGTACACCGACACCCACGTCTACCTGCCGGACGACGTGCTGGCGAAGGTCGACCGGCTGAGCATGGCGCACTCGCTGGAGGTGCGGGTGCCGCTGCTGGACACCGCGCTCGTCGAGTTCGCGTTCGGCCTGCCGGGCCGGCTGAAGTTGCCGGGGCTGCGGCCGAAGTGGCTGCTGCGCCGGGCGATGAGCGGCATCCTGCCGCCGGAGATCGTCGCGATGCGCAAGAAGGGGTTCAATGCCCCGCTGCCGCGGTGGCTGCGGGGTGTGTACCGGCCGCTGGTGCAGGAGTACCTGAGCCGGGAGGTCCTGGAGCGGCAGGGCTACCTCCGGTTCGACGAAGTGCAGGCAATCGTCGATCGACACCTGAGCGGCCAGGCGGAACACGCACGGGAGATCTGGATCCTGCTGCTGTTCACGATGTGGGCCGAGCAGGAGAAGGCGTACTGCTGGTGATTTACGAGATCCTGAACTACTGGATTCTGCTCGTGACGCTGTTCCTGGCGTTGCTGCCCGCCGTCGTGCTCACGTCGTCGTTCTCCCAGCCGGCCCGGGCGTGGGCCTGCCGGCTGGCCTTTGTCGTCACGGTGGGGCTGATCGTCGCGCCGTGGGTCTGGTTGCATCTCGGGCACGACGTGCCGGCGCGGGCGGCGCTGATCCTGGTGACGGCGGCGTTCGCGAGTGGGATCGTGCTCAGCGCCGCCACCGCCGGGATCGTGGAGGACAACGCGCCGCCGTCGGCGGAGGTGCAGCGGGATGTGCTCGCCTACCACAGTGCGGTGGCGGTGCGGCTGCGCCCGACACCGCGTGGCAAGCGGCTGTTCGACGTCACCGGCGCGCTGCTCGGTCTCGCGCTCACCCTGCCGCTGTGGCCGATCATCGGGCTGCTCATCTGGTTCGAGGAGCCGGGGCCGGTGTTCTTCACGAAGAACTCGGTGGGCCGTGGCGGTGTCACGTTCCGGCAGTTCAAGTTCCGCAGCATGGAGTACGGCGCCGAGCGGCTCACCGGGCCGGTGGCCTCGCCCGCGGGGGATCCGCGCACGCTCCGGGTCGGTCGGTGGCTGCGCCGCTGGCACCTCGACGAGCTGCCCGAACTGATCAATGTCCTGGGCGGCACGATGAGCCTGGTCGGTCCGCGGCCGCTGCGGACCGTGCTGGTGCGCACCCACCTGCAGACGGTGCCCGGATACGCCGAGCGCCACACGGTACGGCCGGGGATCGCGTGCATCGCGCAGATCGAGAAGTTCCACATGGCGCCGCAGGAGCGGCTCGAAAAGGACCTCGCCTACATCGAGCACCAGAGCGTGCGCCTCGACCTGCGACTGCTCACCCGTGCGGCGCTCACCACGGTTCGCAGTGAGCGCCGCTATGACGAGACGCTGCCCGCTCCCGTCGTCCCCACCGTGCCCGCACCGGCGCAGGCACCGGAGCCGCAGGATCAGGAGCTGGTCGAGCCGGCGGGCCGCACGGAGGTCAGCCGGTCTCCGCGCGACGGACCCGGAGCAGGCCCGGCACCGCCGGCAGCGCGGCCCACAGCGGGGTCGAGGTGAGGAACCTCGCCCACTCCGCTCCGGACCGGTCAGGCGACGAGGATGGCGTCGAGGCCGCGCTCGAACAGCTCGTCGTCGCTCCACCGGGCGTCGTCGAGATGGCCCGAGGCGTTGAGGGTCGGATAGGCGGCCGGACTCGCCGTGATGTGTCGCCGGGCCTCCGCCCGCTCCCGCGGGTCCGCCGTCTGGCGCCAGGTGGCCTCGGTGAGCGCGGCGCCGATCACGTAGTTGGCGATGACGCGGGTCGCCACCGCCAGCTGGAGGCCGTCAAGGCCGCCGCGGACCAGTGCCGACTGCAGGAACTCGGTGCGCGCTAGCACGTTGGGGCCGAGCATCGGGCGCCCGATCAGCCTTGCCGCCCAGGAGTGGCGGAGGATGGCCTCGCGCCAGTCCCGGGCCAAAGTGCGCACGTCGTCCCGCCAGTCCTTCGAGCCGTCGGGGATGCGCACGTCGCCGAAGATCTGGTCGACGGCCAGGTCGAGGACGTCGTCCTTGGTCTGCACGTGCCAGTAGAGCGCGGTCGAGGTGACGTCGAGCTGCTGGGCGAGCCGGCGCATCGTCAGCCCCTCGATGCCGTGCGCGTCGAGCAGGGCCACCGCGGCGTCGACGATGCGCTCCCGGCTCAGCGGGGGCGTGCGACGCGGACGGTCGGGTGTCTCCCGGAGCCATACTGTCACCCTCCCCACTCTAGTACAGTAGTCAGGTGACTTAACGCTGTTAAGTCACCTGACCATCGTTAACTTCCGCGTGCGGAGGGAAGTGCCGACCATGCCCCTGATGCGGATACAACTGGACACCGACCGCACCATCGCCCGCCGGGTCCTGGACCTCCACCGGGCGGGCAAGGTCCATCGCGACTCCCTGGACGCCGCCCGCGACGAGGTCTGGCGCCGCGGGCGCACCCCGGCCGGCGAGCCGGTCTTCGTCGGCGTCACCAACGGCGACCCGATCCGCCTGCTGTACGACGTGGAGGTCTATCTCGACACGACGCCCTGAGCTGCCGCTCCTGCTGACCCGACCGCTAAGCTCACCCGCGGTAGGCCGTAGTGCAGAGGTCGTCACACCACCTTGCGAAGATGGAAGACGCCGGTTCGAATCCGGTCGGCCTACCGCCTCAGCCCCACCGCGGAGGTCCCCAGTGCTCACCGTCCTGCGCCGTGACCTTCCGCAGTGGCAGCGGATCCGCGCCGAAGCTCTGCCGATGCACGCGGTCGAGGCGGCCGCGACGGCAAGAGCGGCCGGGGACTGGCGGCGCGCGGCGGAGATCGCCCGCACCGACGTCGACGTCGACCTCGACGACGTCCGCCGCCGGTTCGGGGACCGGGCGGCACTCGCCGTCGAGGACGACCTCCGGCACCTCTGCCTCGACCTGTTGTGGTGGCACCTGCCCCGCCACCAGGGCGGCATGACGACCCTGCAGGCGCGGGTGAGTGCGATCCTCGCGCCGGCGGCAGGAGCCGACAGCGCGCCGCTGGTGAAGGTACGGCTGCCGAAATCGCCGACCGGGCCGCAGCGGCTCCAGGTCAGCGTCACGACGATGGCCGAGCTGGCGGACGAGCGTTGGTACGTCGCCCCGAGGTACACCTGGGACGTCCGCGAGGCGAAGACCCTACGGGCGGCGTGGGGTGGCTCGGACGAGCGGATGCCGCTGCTCACCCGCGACGGCCGGCCGCTGCCGCCGGAGCAGCTCGGCGTCGGTGACGACCGGGCGGCGGCGACCGAGCGGCTGTACCGGCAGCTCGCGGAAGGCGACCTCATCGGCGCCTGGCAGGCATGCGGGGTCGATGTCAGCGACGTCGAAACCGAGTCCCTGCAACGGAAAGCGGCCTCACCGACCTGCCCGATCGGCGTCGCCGACCAGGCGCGGGCGGCCGCCCGCGCGTTCGGCGTCGAGCAGGTCAACACGCTGTACGGCGCCACGCTCGACCTCACCGTCGACGGCATGACGGCGAAGGCGGCGGATCTCAGCGAATACCTCGAGGTGCCCGTGCGGGTCGCGACCGCGCCGGTGCCGATCGACCTGGTGCTCATCGCGGCAGGCCGGCAACGCCCGGCGGACCTGCACCCGCTGATGCGGGAGGCACTGTTCCCCGGTGTGGCCTTCCCGTCCGCGCCGGTCGTGTCACGGCCGCGCGCCGAGGCCCGGCCGGCCCGCGTGCGCTGCCAGGGCGTCTGGCACAGGGTGGGTGTCGTCGACGGGGCGCTGCGGCTGCACGACCACGACGACACGGAGCAGCTGCGGGAGCGGGCACTGCGGTCGTTGGGCGGGCAGAGTTCCGGCTGTTTCGCCGTCCAACAGGGATGGACGACCGGGGCGGCGCGCGTGCCGTGGGCGTTGGAGGCCCAGCGGCGCGCGATCTCGCACCGGATGCTGCACGGCGACATCGACTGGCTGCTCGACGGCCTCGACCGCGGGGCGATCGACCCGCAGATGCGCGACTACCACGGCTGGTCGCTGCTGCACATGGCGATGTGGGTCGACGTCGAGAAGGTGTTGCCGGTGCTGCTGGACGCCGGGCTGCCGGTGGACACGCGGGACCGGGCCGGGCGGACCCCGCTGTACCTGGCGGTCATGAACGGCGGTTCGCCCGAGCTGATGCGCAGACTCCTCGCCGCGGGCGCCGATCCGCGCGCCGAGACGCTGCACGGCGCATACCCGAGCTACGTCGCCCGGAGCCGCAACGGCTGGCAGAACCTCGACTTCCTGGCCAAGCTCTAGGCACCGGTCCGGCCGCGGACCAGGGGAAGCTTCGGCGTCGTGAAGGTCCTGGCGCACGGGCGGACCGGCACGACGTACCCGGGGCTGCCGTGGGAGCCCAAGGCCGCGTTCCACGCCCTGGCCGAGTACGGACGCGCCAGAGCGGCTCGTCTACCCTCTGCCGATGGCAGATGAGCAGAAGGTCGTCGACGTCAGTGCCGACCCGGTCCTGAACCTCCTGGTCGGGCTGGTGCAGCGGCACGCGGGCTTCCAGCTCGCGATCACGCTGAACGTCCAGGGGCTGGTCGTCACGGGTCTGCTCGTCAGCCGCGTCACCTGGGCGGCGGAGATGACGAGGGCGCTCGAACCCGCCGGTGAGGCGGCCGCGTCGATCGGTCGCGGGATCCACTCGACCTTCCTGGACGCCGACCTCGAGGAGCCGGCGGACGAGGTCTCCTACCACTACGTGCACCTGATCAGGGCGTCCATGTTCGTCGGCAACGTGCTGGTGCCGGCCGACCACTCGCTGACCTGGCGGGGCCGCATCTCGGAGGTCTCGTCGTGGTCGATGGGCAGCATCGGCTGATTCCCGTCTACCGCAGGCCGGCGCGGCGGGAGCGTTCGGCGGCCTCGGCCCGGTCCAGCCGGTCCAGCCCGTCCAGGCTCGCCTTCTTGGCGGGTTCCAGGCCGCGAACGGCGTCGTGGAGCCGCCGCCGGATCCGCGTGCCGAGGTCGTCGAGCCACGCGGTCTCCGGGTGCGCGTTGAGGCCGGCGTCCCGGTTGTCCGGCGGCGGCCACACCGCGCCGGCGTCATGACGCCACCAGGCCCACGGCGGCGGTGGTTCCAGGGTTGGTACGGCCTGAGCCTCCGGCCCCAGCCGGATGAGCTCGGCGAGCAGCCCCGCGAACGCCCCGGCGTCGAGCACCGGCTGGACCCCGTCGGGTTCGACGGCGGCCTCGGCGTTGGCGGCGTAGGGTCCGAGCGGATGCGGCCCGGCAAGCGGCTCTGGGCAGGGAAACCCGGCGAGCCAGAGATGCCGCTGCGCAGCGGTGCAGGCGACAAGCCGCTCCTGCGGTTCCCGCATTTTGACGACGACGTCCCGCCCGTCGGCGAGCCGGACGCGCTGCACCACGGAGAGATGCCCTCCGACGGACACTGTCTCGGCCACGGGACTCCCGAGCCACCGCAGGCACCACCCGCTGACATCCACCGGCGTCACCCGCCGACGTAACCGACATGGGGTGAGCCGGTGGCCAGGCGCACGGTGGGTGGGTCTACGTCAGGCGTTCTGCGGCTCGACGACAAACGGCTCCAGCGCACCGCGCAGCAGGTCGTCGTCGTTCTTGTCGAGGGCCTCGCCGGTCCACGGCTGGTGCAGCTCGACGGTCTCGCCGCTGTGCAGCGTGATCGCCACCCGCACCGGCACCAGCTTGAGGATCGTGGCGGCGGCGATGTCCTCGAACGCGAGGAACCGGTGCTGCCGCGCCAGCTCCTCGACCGGCGCGGAGCGCAGCACGGTGATGAGTCGCTGCTTGCCGTCGTCGGTCTTCTTCGGCCCGGGCACGAGCAGCAGGCCGTTGCTGAGGATGAACACGTCGAAGTGCTGCTTGCCGGACTTCATGTTCGCGATCCCGCCCAGCACCTCGGCGCCGGTGGCGGTCGCGCCGGCCGACTGCTGGCGCACCGCCGCGACGTTGATGCCGAGCCCGGCGAGTCGCTGCCGGGCCTCGGCGACCGTCGCCGGGTCGACCGCGAGCCGGGCGACCTCACCGATCGGGATGGGGCTGCCGTCCGCCTTGGCGAAGTCCGCGCCACTGCTCCAGGAGTGCCGCCAGCTGCCGATGCCCTCGGCGCGAGCGGCGATCGCGACGGCCCCGCCGATCTCCGCGGCGAGCGCCGGCAGCAGCTCGTCGGCGTCGGCGTGGGGTGCGACCGCACGGGCCAGGTCGGCGGCGCGGCCCTGCTCCACCAGGCTCAGCACCAGGCCGAGGTCGCCCTGCGGCGCGCCGCCGAGCCGGGCCGCGGCGCGGAACAGCACGTCGATGTCGCGCTGCGCGTTGGCCGCGATGGCGGTGTCGGTGAGCTCGTCCCACGGCAGCAGCGTGCGGCCCTCGATCGCAAGCGCCTCGTGCTGCAGCCGCGCGGCCAGCTCGGCCGCGTTGTTCAGCAGCACGGTGGCCGGCCGGTCGTCGACGGCGGCGCCGGACTCGGGCATGCCCGACATCGCCGCGATCCGGTCGGCGATCGGCGGGTGCGAGTCCCAGCGCGACTTCTCGCTCGGCGGCGCCTCGGTGCGCAGCCGGGCCAGTTCTTCGGCCCGGCCGCGCAGCAGCTCGCCGAACCCGCCGAACACGTCGCGCGGCGCCAGCTTGGCGTCCCAGCCGATGGTGACGTACTGGTTGACGAAGAAGTCCCACGCCGAGTCGATGACGGGGATGTCCCGCATGGAGCTGATCGCCGCCGCCCGCCCGGCGACACGCACCGAGAACTCGTCGGCCTCGTATTCCATGCGGCGGCTGACGGCCTGCTCGACGAGGATGTAGATCCGCGCGTAGAGCCGGAAGATGCGACCGACCAGTGTGGACGGTCCGATCTGGACGATCGTCTGCACGATGGCCATCCGGCCCCGGTGGGCGAGTGCCCCGATGCGGGTGTGGCTGCCGGAGTAGTGGCCGAGCTCGTGGGCGAGGACGGAGCGCAGCTGCGCGACGGAGAACGCCTGGATCAGCGGCATCCCGACGTACATGATGCGCCGCCCGCCGGCGAGACCCATGAACCTCGTCTGTTCGGCCACGGCGGCGTTCACGTCGGGGACCAGCCGGATCTCGTCGGGCGCCCTGGTGCCGACCTGGTGCGCCAGGTCGTGCGCGGTGTCCCACAGCTCACGCGCCTCGTGCGGCGCCAGCAGCAACCCGCCCGGCTCCTCGGGCTTGGCCCGCAGGATCTTCCAGAAGGCGACGACGAGACCGATCGCGACGGCGATGGTGAGGTAGCTGAGCTTGCCGGCGGCCGCGCCCGGATGCTCGCGCCACAGCCAGACCGTCAGCCACCCGAGCCCGCCGATGAGCCCGACGGCCAGGAGATAAAACCCGGCGAGCAGCCCGACCGAGAGGGCCGCGCGGATGGTGGTCTTCATGTGTGCCATTCCCTCGTGAGGTGTGAACGGCGATGATTATGCGCTGATCAGCGGCCTGTGTCTCCCCCGATTAGGCTCAACGTCCGATCGGCGTGGCCATGCTCGTGGTCAACCTGGTGGACGCCCTGCGCCACCCGGACCGCTGGAGCGGCTTTGTGGCCATGCTGTCGGTGGTCGCGCTGGTGACCGGCGTGATGTCCCTGGTGTTCCACGCCCTCCGGCAGAAGCGCCGGTGACCCCTCAGGGCTGTCGCTTGTCCTCCACGTGCAGCTCGCGCATGCGACGAATCTCCGTGTCGCCCGGGCTCACCAGGCCGGTCTCGTAGGCCAGCACCACCGCCTGGGCCCGGTCCCGCAGCTCCAGCTTGGCGAAGATCCGCGCCACGTGGGTCTTCACGGTCGCCTACATCGTCCCGCGCACCGCCGACGCGGCCCTGGTCAGCATCCCGGCGGCCGTGCTGGACGTGTGGCACGCACCGACCCTGGTGCTGCTGGCCGCCGCGGGTGTGCTGATCGCCCTCGTCGGCGCACTGGTCCCGGCCCGGCGCGCGGCGCGGCTGCGGATCGCCGAGGTGCTCCACAACGAGTGAGCCCGCCGGGCTTGCCGTTGCACCGCATCCCCCGTAGGAATGCGGTGCGACGTTGTCGAAGGAGCGTCGCATCGACGCCGGGCGTTACCCGGTGGCACAATCCGGTCGCTTTCCGACACCGCGGCCCGGGAAAGGCGCCGCGTCATGGGGTTCAGTGCTCTGGAGCCAGATCCGGGGTGGCGTCCAGGACGCGGCGGCAGGCGTCGAGCTCCTCGGCGGTGCTGGCCAGCAGGTAGACGGTGTCCAGGCCGGACCACTCGGGGCCGTGGGTGACGAAGTGGTCGGTGACGGCGCCGACCATGGCGTCAACGGTGGGCTCGAGCACCCCGGCGGCGACACCGGCGCCGAGCAGCGGAAACACGATGCTACGGACGTCCGTGAGCCGCTCTGCTTCGGTGAGTGCGTTGGTGACGCAGCGACCGATGTCGGCGACCTGGCGATAGCCCTCGCCGGGCTCGCCACGCACGGCGGCGACGTGGATGATGTGCCGAACGCCGTTGTGGTCGGTCAGCGCGCCGGCCCCGGTGGCGATCGCGGTGCCGGCCGCCACCGGGCGACGGCCGCCGACTCTGGCTTCCAACTCGTCGGCGACACGATCGTCCAGGACGTGGCCGGTCTCGTCGCGGACGGCACCTTCGAACCGGATGATCGCCGACACGGAGTACTCCTCGAAGCGGGACATCCGCATGTCCGTGTTCTCCGAGTTGACCCACACGTCCACGCCCGTCACCCGCCGGAGATCACCGGCCACGACGCCCACGGTGCGGCCCGACGCCGTCCGGTACCGGACGGTGCTGCTGTGCGACAGGAGCCGTTGCCGGCCGCCCCGCTGCGACGGAACCTGTGTGAGACCCCCGTCGGCGACCCGTTCCCACGCGTCGAGCCAGGGCCGCAGCTGGTCGGGGGTGATGCCGAGGGCTCGTAGCATGTCCTCGTAGACGTCGGCGGGGCACAGCCGCTTGCCGTTGAGATAGGGCTCCAGGGTGCTGGGCGCCCGGTGGATGCGGGCGGCGAGCTCCCGGATCGAAACCTGCACCTGTCCCGGGCGCGCGGCGCGGCGCCGCAGCCGGCGCAGTTCCCGCACCAGGTCCTCGACGGTGTGGATCGTGCCGGGCCTTGGCTCCAACTCGCCAAGCGTCACGCCGCCTCCCATGTCGTCCTGCGTCGATTGTCCCGTGTCCGGCTGCGCCGGGCCACCGCGGACGTTCGCGGACACCGGTGATCCGGCGGACGGAGCGCCGCGGCGACCGATGCTCGAGCGCAGAGGGAACAGCGCAGGCGGAGGTGGTCGCGGTGAACACTCGTCGATGGTTCGACGAGCCGACGGAAGTAGCGGAGCCGGGCGCGACGAGCCGGGTGGGCGGGCTGGGCCGGTGGGCTCTGGTGCTGCTGGTTCGAGTCATCGAACTGGTGCTGGACGTGTGGAGCTAGCCATGATCTCGTCGTTGGATGCGTTGCTGCACATTCTGCGGGCGTCGGGTCTGCGGCCCGTGGTGCTGTACGACGTGCGTGGCGAGGTCATGGTCGTCGCGGTCGTCGACGAGGACCCGCCACCGGCACCGTGCCCGGTCGGCTGGAAACGGTTGACCGACCGGGAGCGGGCCGTGGCGCAGCTGGTCGGACAGGCACTGACCAACCAGCAGATCGCCCGGAGGCTCGGCATCTCCGCGCACACGGTGAACTACCACCTGCGGCAGATCTTCCGGAAACTGGCGATCAGTTCCCGGGTCAGCCTGGCCGCATACGCGGAGAACGCCGACAGGCTCAGCGATACCGCCGGAACGCGGCCGACAGCCGAGCGGTGAGCTCGGCGGCCACGTGGCTGCCGGAACAGCGCGGGTGGATCAGATCGACTCGTCGATATGGGTGTCCCAGACGACGCTGTGCGGCGGCGGGGCCGTAGCGCAGAGGTCGTCGCATCCGCCTCCGGAGCGGAGGGTCGCCGGTTCGATTCCGGCCAGCCCTGCCCTCGCTGTCACTCGCGTGGGGTGACGATCCAGTAGGCGAACTCGGGCCGGCACTCGGACTCGCCCACGTCGGCGATGCCGTCGAGGCGCTGCTCGAGTCGTTCGAGCGTCTCGTCGAGGCTGTCGTCCCCCGGAGGAATGCGAGTGACGACCGCGAGTTCCCCCTCGGCGAGCTCGTCGAGACCGGCCGCGGCCACGTCGTCGGCGTCCCGATCGGTGGCCGTGGCGACGTGGGCCTCGATCGAGTCCGGTCGCGGGTCGGCGGCGCACAGATCGACGAGCTTGCGAAGGCATTCCCTGAGAACCGTCCCCGGCGCGGGTGCGGGCGGCAGCGCCACCGACATGCCGGATCCGTCATCCTGGAGCAGCACGAGACGGGCCGGTTCCCGCAGCGCGGAGCTGGCGAAGTCCGACCACTGCCGCAGCCAGTGCTCGGCCGTGTCGTGCGCCGTTCGCAGCGCGCCCTTGGGCCAGCCCGGGCCCACCTCCAGGTGGACCAGTTCCTCGGTGACCACGAGTGGTGTGGGCAGCGGCTGGTCGACGCGCCGGGCGTCGAGCCGGTCGACGACGGTGCGGTACCACCGCTCGTACGAGGGCCACGGTGCGCCGGTCACCACCCAGGCGCCGGGCGGTCGGCCCGCCAGGTCGGCCGCGATCCGCCGGGCGAGCTCGCCGTCGTGTGTGTCGTCGCGCGGCCCGAACAGCGGCAGTTCGTCGGTGCCCCGGTCCTGCCGCGGCCGGCGCAGCTCGCACGCGCCGAGCCCCAACTGCTCGCCGACGGCGTCGACGACGTCCAGCGCCATCAGCGTCAGGCGGTAGCCGACCAGCCCGTCGAGCCGCCCGGCGAACCACGCCCCGGGCACCGACACCGCGGCCAGGACCCGCTTGTTGTGGCCGCCCCGCTTCACCTCGACCGCGTCGATCCGCGGCCGGTCGACGTCCGTGAGCCGCGGCCTGAGCTCCAGGCTGTCGACCGCCGCGAACCGCCGCCGCAACCACTCCGGGCCGAGCAGCGCCCGGTCGATGCGGCCTTCCACGTGCTGATAGAACGCGTTCACACCGGGCCGGTTGGCGGTGAACTCACGAAACTCCGGCCGGATGTGGAACCAGTACACCGTCTGAACCTAACGCCTAGACTGCCCTTTCGGATCGAAGGAGGACCGGTTGCTGCCGCTGCACCCGTCCGCGGTACCGCCGCGGATGATCGGACGCGCGACGGAGCGCCGGCTGGCGGGTGACTGGCGCGGTGCGTGTGCCGCCGCGGGCGTCGACGTCGACGTGGACCTGGCCGCGATCAAGCAGGACCACGGTGCCGAGGTCGCCGCGCGGGTCGAGGAGGAGCTGCGCCACCTCGTGCCCGACCTGCTCCGCTGGCACCTGCCCCGCCGCCCCGGTGACGGGCTGTTGCACAGCGGGCTGTGGTCTCCGCTCGCGCTGTTCCCGGACGCGCACGCGCTCGTCGCCCACTCGCCGAGCCGGATCGATCTGCCGCAGCGGATCACATTGCGGTTCGAATCGCTGGACGACGCCGCGATGACGGGCGTGCGGGACGACACCCTGTTGCTCCGACGCGACCGTTGGGATTCGAGGTGTACTGCCGAGCTGCTGGCCCGGTGCGGTGGCGTCACCCGGCTGCCGTTCTTCGGCACCGACGGCGAGCGGCTGACCGGTGCGGGCCCGGAGGGCCTCGTCGAGCGGGTCGTCCGGCTGGACGAGTCGGGCCGGCACGCCGAGGCCTGGACCGCGGCCGGGTTCGACCTGGAGGTCCTGCTGTTCGACCCGGAGTGGAGCCGCGACCGCATCGACCCTGCCGCGTTCGACGCGGAACGCGGTGCCAATGCTCGCCGTGCGGCGGTCGACCGTTCGCTCGCCTGGCTGCGCCCCGTCCACACGGCACTCGCCGACGCCGCCCGCCGCGCCGCCGCGCACGTGGCCGACTGCCGCCGGAACGCCCCCTCGGACCGGGTTCCCCTGCCCTCCCTCAGGTACACGCCGAGCGGCTATCTCGTAGCCAGGCAGGACATCCGGCGGGTCATGCCGGGCCCCGTCGACGTCGACGACCGGTCCGGCCTCATGCGGATCGACGTGCGGGGCCGCTGCATCGTGCTCGACCGCCTGGACAGCGAACGCCCGCGGGCGCGGCTCGTGGCGAGCGTGCCGTACGGCCGGGTCGACGAGACGCGGCGGCGCGCCGAGGTGGCCGCGTTCGGGCTGGAACTCGCGCACGTCCCGCGCATCCCGCACGTGCTGGCCCGCCGGCCGGCCGAGCTGACCGCCCTGATGAACAGTGACGTGCACCCCGACGAGCTGCACCCGCTCGTCCACGCCGCCCTCTTCCCGGGACGGCCGGCGCCGCTGCCGGTGGCGCCCCCGGTGTTGCGGGACACGATCCGCGTCCGCTGCAACCGTGCCACTCACGAGGTGCTCATGCGCGACGGCGTGGTGGTCATGCCGCATTCGCCCGTCGAGGTCGAGCGGGAGCTGATGATCCGGGCGCTCGGCGGCCAGGTGCAGGGCTGCGTCGCCGCTCACGACGGCTGGCGTGATCCGGCGGTACGGATGCCGCGCCGGATGCGTGGCCTGCGCGCCGAGCTGATGGCCATCGTCAGGCACGGCGACGGCTCGGCCGTAGCGGCGGCCCTCGACCGCGGCCTCGACCCGCACGTGCGTGACGAGCAGGGCCGGACGCTGCTGCACCTCATGCCCTGGCTGTCGGATGTGGACCTGCTGCCGAGGCTGCTCGACGCCGGGCTCGACATCGACGTCCGCGACGAGAACGGCGAGACACCGTTGCACGCCGCTGTCGACCACGGCACGCCGGACCTGGTCCGGGCGCTGCTCGCCGCCGGCGCCGACCCGCGGGCCAGGTCGAACCATTCGTACCCGCGCATGGCCGCCTGGACGACCCGGCGGGATCTGGACTTTCTCCGGGAGGCCGACCTCCGGCTGTGGGGATGACCGCCTAGACTGCGACGCGGCAGGGCCGTAGCGCAGAGGTCGTCGCACCGCCTTGACGGGGCGGGGGACGCCGGTTCGATTCCGGCCGGCCCTGCCCTTCGCGAAGAACTGCCACGAAGGTTCGTGGACTCCGCACGAGCCGTCGAGCGCCGCGCTCACCGCGGGACCCGCTGGTCCGCCGGGCCTGCTTCCAGCGCCACGTGCGGGAGCGACCGGTCGAGCCAGCGCGGCAGCCACCAGGCACGGGTGCCGAGCAGTCGCATGACCGCGGGCACGATGAGGCACCGGATGACAAGGGCGTCGAGGAGGACGGCGACGGCCAGCCCGAGGCCGAACTGCTGGAGCATCCGGCCGGGGTCGAGCAGGAACGAGCCGAACACCAGGACCATGATGGCCGCCGCGGCGGTGACGATCCGGCCGGTGGTCGCGAGCCCTTCCCGGATGGCGAGCTGCGCGTCGCGCGTGCGCTGCCACTCCTCGTGCATCCTGGCAAGCAGGAACACCTCGTAGTCCATCGACAGCCCGAACGCGATCGCGAAGATCATGACCGGGACGTACGCCTCGATGGGGCCGGGCTGCACGCCGAATCTGCCGTCCTGGAAGATCAGCGTGATGGCGCCCATCGCCGCGCCGACACTGAGCAGGTTGAGCAGCGCGGCCTTGATCGGGATGAGCACGGAGCGGAACACCACGAGCAGCAGCAGCGCCGACAGGCCGACGACCAGGCCGATGAAGATCGGCAGCCGTCCGCTCACCGCGTCGGCGAAGTCGACGACCGCGGCGGTGCTGCCGCCGACGAGCAGCGTCGCGCCGCTGCTGGCGGCCAGCGGGGGCAGGGTCTGCGAGCGCAGCCGGTCGACGAGCTCGGCGGTGCGGGCGTCCTGCGGTCCGGCGTCTGGGAAGACGATGATGGTTGACAGGCCCGCACTCGAGGGTAGTGGCGGTGTTGTGGCCGCGACGCCGGTTGTGGTCGACAGCGCCTGCTGGACGGTTGCCGCCGCCTCGGTGTCACCGCGGACCACGACGACGAGCGGGCCGTTGAACCCGGCGCCGAAGCCCTCGGCCAGCAGGTCGTATGCGGCGCGGGAGGTCGCCGACGGCGCGTCGGTCCCGGCGTCGGCGAAGCCGAGTCGCATGTCGAGGGTCGGCCAGGCGAGTGCGAGCAGGGCGCCCACCGCCAGTACCAACGCTGCCCATGGCCGGCGCTGCATCAATGTCGACCAGGACCGCCAGCGATCGCCTTCGCGTCGGGTGGCGCGGGACGCCCGCTTGCGGACCCCACGCTCGACGCGGGCACCGACGACGGCGAGCAGGGCCGGCAACAGTGTCAGGGACGCGATCATCGTGACGAGGACGGTCACCGCGATGGCGACGGCGACACCCTGCAACGAGCCGAGGCCGAGGGCGATGAGGCCGAGCAGTGCCACGATGACCGTGCAGCCGGCGAAGAAGACGGTGCGACCGGCGGTGTCCAGCGCCGTGCGGGTGGCGGCGGCCCGGTCGGCACCGGCGAGCAGTTCGCTGCGGTAGCGGGAGAACACCAGCAGCGCATAGTCGATGCCGACACCGAGCCCCACCAGCAGCATCAGCGGCACCGTGAAGTCGGCGATCGTCGCCAGGTGCGAGGCGAGCGCGACGACGCCGATGGCGCTGCCGACCGCGAACACCGCGATGACGATCGGCAGACTCGCGGCGAGCAGCGAGCCGAAGAGCAGCACGAGGATCACGAGCGCGGCCAGCATCCCGACACCTTCGGCGGCGCCGCCCGCGCTCTCCTGCGCGTTGCGGATCGGGTCGCCGCCGAGCTCGACGCGCAGCCCGTCACTGCGGGCGGCCTGCGCGGTGTCCATGACCCGGCGGACGTCCTCGCTCGGGACCTGCTCGGCGGGTGCGTCGAACACGACCGTCGCGTAGGCGATGGTGCCGTCGCGGGACATGGCGCTGGGATCTTCGTACGGACTGCGGACCTCCGCGACCCGGGGCAGCTCGCGCACGTCGCGGAGCATGGCCTCGATCCGGTCCCGAGTGGGCTTCGCGGCGAGACCGTCCGCGCGCTGCACGACCACCTGCGCCGTCGCGCCGGCCTGCTCCGGCGCCCGCTCCCGCAGCATGTCGAAGGCGCGTTGTGAGTCGGTGCCGGGCAGCGAGAAGTCGTTGCGGTAGTCGCTGCCGACGACCTGCGCGGCGACGGTGACGGCCACCAGGACGGCGACCCAGGCGATGAGCGCGAGCCACCGGTGCCGATACGAGCGGGCCGCCAGCCGTGTGAAGACGGTGCTGGTGCTCGTCGTGTGTTCCGTTTGCGTGGTCTGTGCCATCGTGCGCCGCCTTCCCCTGGCGTCGGCCGGATTGCCCGACGGAGAACGCTAGGAAGCGGCGGTACTTCGGGACAACGCTCGCTGAAGGGATCTTTGTGTCCCCCCGTAGGGGCATACGGCATCCCCCCGCGGAGCGTTTCACCCGCCGGGCCGGCTCTCTACGCTGGCAGGGTGGACAGGCGGACGATGCTGGTGGACGGGGGGATCGCGGCGATCACGCTCGCCATCGCGGTGAGCACCCTCGCCGTTGGCGGGCTGGGCACGCCGAGCCCGCAGTCCACGCCGCTCGACGCCCTCGGCGTCGTGCTCGCCGTCGTGGCGTCGGTGCCGCTGGCGCTGCGTGAGCGTGCCCCGGTGACCGTCTACGTGGTCGTCGGCGTGGCCTCCCTCACCCTGATGATGCTGAACTATCCGCTGGACTTCCCGCTCGGCGCCGCGATCGGCGGGTACGGCGTCGCCGTGCGGTACAGCGGCGGCTCCGATCTGGTGCGGCGTTCCGCGCTGGCCGCGGTGGTCGGGTTCGGTCCGTTGTTGGTGGTCTCCTACCAGCTGGCCGGTGACGACCTGACCCGCATCTCGGTCGAACTGACCTTTCTGGCGGTGATGTTCGTCGCGATCTGGATCACCGGCGACCGTAGCCGGCTGCGCCGTGAGCGCATCGTCACGCTGGAGGAGCGGGCCGCGCGGACCGAGCGCGAGGTGGAGCGGGAGCACCGGCTCGCCGCCGCGCAGGAGCGCACCCGCATCGCGCGGGAGCTGCACGACTCGGCCGGTCACGCGATCAGCGTCATTCTCGTGCAGGCCGGGGCCGCGCGGCTGCTGCACGAGCGCGACCCGGAGCGTTCCAAGCGGGCACTGGCCACGATCGAGGACGTCGCACGCGGCACGATGGACGAGATCGGACGCTTGGTCCGGGCACTGCGTGAGGACGGGCAGAGCGACCTGACGCCGGCCGGCCCGGCCGCGATCGACGACCTCCTGGACGGGTTCCGGTCGGGCGGGCTGGCGCTGACCAGCCGCATCGTCGGCTCCCCCGGTGCGGTGCCGCGTAGTGTCGCCTCGGCGGCGTACCGGATCCTGCAGGAGGCGCTGACCAACGCGACCCGCCACGGCGACGGCAGCGCCGACGTGACCGTGCGCTTCGCTCCCGAGGCCGTCGAGATCACGGTCACCAACCCGACCCGCACCACCGCCACCCCGCCGACCACCGGCGGCCACGGCATCGTCGGCATGCGCGAGCGAGCGGTCCTGCTGGGCGGCACGCTGCAGGCGAAGGCTTCCGGGAGTCTGTATGAGCTGTCCGCCTGCCTGCCGCACTTCGCCGGCCGCGCCGGAGTCACGGCGTGAGCGGACCCCGGGTCCTGGTCGTCGACGACGACGACCTCATGCGGGCCGGCCTGCGAGCGGTGCTGTCCAGCGACGACCGCATCCTCGTGGTCGGCGAGGCCGCCGACGGTCGCGAGGCCGTCGAGCAGACAAAGCGCGCGAAACCGGACGTCGTGCTGATGGACGTGCGGATGCCGCACCTGGACGGCATCGGCGCCACGAGGGAGATCGTGGCGAGCGGCTCACCGGCCCGCATCCTGATCCTGACGACGTTCGAGGACGACGATTACGTGTTCGGCGCGCTGAGCGCCGGCGCCTCGGGTTTCCTGCTGAAGCGCACCCAGCCGGAGCAGCTCATCGCCGCCATTCACACCATCGCGTCCGGCGAGTCCCTGCTCTCCCCGGCGGTGACCCGCACGGTCATCGACCGGATGACCCACCAACCCCAACCGGACCCGGCCGCCACCCGCCGCCTGCTGGAACTGACCCCACGCGAGCGCGAGGTCCTGGAGGCGGCGGCCCGCGGCCGCACCAACACGGAGATCGCCGATCTGCTGGGCGTGGAAGAGTCGACGGTGAAGACCCACGTGAAGCGAATCCTGGCGAAACTCCAGCTCCGCGACCGCGTCCAGGCGGTCATCTTCGCCTACGAAACAGGCCTGATCCGCCCAGGCGACGCAGCCGACCCGAAGCGCTGACCCATGCTTGGTGGCAGAGCGAACCTTCAGGCGATCTGACGCAGGTCGTTGCCGTAGTCGAAGTCGGCGGTTGTTCGTCCCCCGGAGCGACTCAGCGATGAGAGTTTCCGCGCCGGGTTCGCGGAGTGGTCGCCTCGGCGCGAGGCGGGAGCAGGCGCACCACACGGCGCCGCAGGCGCAGCACGCCACGGACGGCGAACCGCACCGGCCCGGCGGGCGGCGGCAGGCCGACAGCCGCTCGAACGCCCGGGTCGAGCAGTGCCGCGACGACCGGCCGGACCAGCGGCCGCAGCAGCGGGGACACCCGGCCGCGCGCCATCGCCAGGGTCCGCTCGCTGCACAGCTCGCCGGCCGCCGACGGCGCGAACCCGGCCTCGCACCCGGCGAGGTAGGCGGTGAGCGCGTCGTAGGTCCGCGGCAGGTCCCGCACGCCGATGCGGCGGCCGAGCTCAGCGTAGAACGTGATCACCGCGATCCGCTCACCCTCGGTGACCGGACGCCAACCGTACCGGTCGAGCCAGCGTAGGAGCGTCACCGTCAGTGCCGCGAGCGCAAACCGGTTGTGCGCGGCGGTCACCGGCGTGCCCCGGTGGCCGCGGTTGACGAACCGGACGACCTCCCGCCCTCGCCGCGAGTCGAACCCGTGCTCGACGAGGTCCCCGAACGCCAGGGAGGTGACCTCGGCCCGGACGGCGAGCGCACCGGTGCTGCCCACGACCGTGGCGACCGGCGGGTTGGCGTACAGGTGCCAGATCATCAGCCGGCCCGCCATACGCACGTCCCACGGAAACTCCCGGAACATCAGCAGCCGCGTGATCTCGGCATAGTCGCGCACCGGATCGAGCTGAGCGATGTGGTCCCGGACGTCGAAGCGGCGCACCCCGCCGAGGATAGGTACGCCGTCAACACCACCAAATCAGTCCACAGTGGACATCACCGCCTTCATGTGCAAAGTGTCACGTGTCGCACAGCGTCAGATTGGGTACGACTTGAAGGGTTTGAGACTGCGTAGCCGGCGAAACCCTGGGGTGCCTGTATGCGTTTGCGTGGCCACGGTGTGCTGTCCGCCGTTTCGTCTCTGCTGCTGTGCGGGCTGGTCGCCGGTGTGATGGTGGCCGCGGCGGTGTTCCCGACACTGGCCATGTCGGGCCTGGCCGCCAAGACCGGCGCCGACACCTTCGAGGGCCTGCCGACCACCTTCGACGTGCTGCCGTCGCCGCAGATCTCGTACGTCTACGCCAACGACGGCAAGACACTGCTGGCGATGATGTACGACGAGAACCGGCGGGACGTGCCGATCACCGAGGTCGCGCCGGTCATGACGCAGGCGATCGTGGCCGCCGAGGACACGCGGTTCTACCAGCACCACGGCGTGGACCTGAAGGGTGTGGCCCGCGCGTTCGTCAACAACCAGAACGGCGGCGACCAGCAGGGCGCCTCGACGCTGACCATGCAGTACGTGCGGCAGGTCGCCGCCTACTCGGCGCGCACACCGCAGGAGGTCGTGGAGGCTACCGACAAGACGCCGACCCGCAAGGTGCGGGAGATGAAGCTCGCGGTCGCGCTGGAGAAGAAGCTCTCCAAGGAGCAGATCCTCGAGCGGTACCTGAACATCTCGTCATTCGGCCACGGCGCGTACGGCATCTTCGCCGCGTCGCACGTCTACTTCGACAAGGACCCGAAGGATCTCACGCTGCCGGAGGCCGCGCTCATCGCCGGCCTGGTGAAGGCGCCGACAACCAACGACCCGGCCACGGCCGAGGGCCTGCCACGCGCGCTGGACCGGCAGAAGTACGTGCTCAGCCAGATGGTGACGATGGGCTACATCACCAAGCAGCAGGCCGACGAGGCGGTGGCCACCAAGCTCACGATCGTCGGCAAGCGGACCCCCGAGGGCTGCGAGGCCGTCCAGCGCCCCGACCTCGGCGCCGGCTTCATGTGCGACTACCTGCGCCGGTGGTGGCTCGAGCAACCCGCGTTCGGCGCCGACGCGTACGAGCGGCAGAACAAACTGCGCTCCGGCGGCTACACCATCATCAGCTCGATGAGCGTGCAGGCCCAGGCAGCCGCGTTCAAGTACGCCCAGGACCAGCCGGACGCCGGTAACTCCGTCAAGATCGGCGACTCCGAGGCGGTCATGCTCGCCGCGATCGAGCCGGGCACCGGGCGGGTGCAGGCCCTCGCGACGAACCGCAACTTCAGCAACGACCAGACCCACAACGGGCCCAGCACCAACCCGTCGAAGAAGGGGCAGAAGGGCAACTACCCCAACACGACGGTCCCGCTCATCACCGGCGGCCCCGAGGTCCCCGGCTACCAGGCCGGATCGTCGTTCAAGATCTTCTCCGCGGTCGCCGCGCTGGAGGCGGGCCTGCCGCTGTCGCACACCGAAAACGTCCAGAAACAGTTCGTGTCCGACTATCCGGTCGAACCGAGCAGCCCCACCGCCTGCAACGGGGCGCACTACTGCCCGAAGAACTCGGGTGACCAGGCCGGCGACTTCAACATGTGGCAGAGCTTCGGCATGTCGCTGAACACCTACTTCGTGCCGCTGCAGCAGCGGGTCGGCGCGGAGAAGGTGGTCGACGTGGCACAGCGGCTGGGCATCCAGTTCCGGGCCCCGGACGACGCCGAGCGGGCCGCCGACGCCCACCTGTGGGGCGCGTTCACGCTGGGCGTGTCGGACACGACCCCGCTGGACCTCGCCAACGCCTACGCCACCCTGGCCGCCGACGGCAAGTACTGCACCCCGACCCCGGTCGTCGAGATCCGGGACCTCAACGGCAACCGGATCGACGCCGGGAGCCCGCAGTGCAAGCAGGTCGTCGACCCGGACGTGGCCCGCGCCGCCGTGGACATGGCCCGCTGCCCGGTCGGCGACCAGTCCGCGTTCAACGCCTGCCCCGACGGTGGTACGGCCGCCGCCGTCCACGGCCAGGTCGGCCGGCCTGTCGCCGGCAAGACCGGCACCACGGACGGCGAGAAGAGCGCGACGTTTGTCGTGACGGCCAAGCAGCTCGCGGTCGCCGGTATCGTCACCGACCCGGACAACCCGCAGACCAACAAGACGATGTCGCACCCCGTCATCAACAACGCGGTCGCGTACACGCTCAAGGGCGCCCTCGCCGGCGTGCCCGCGGAGGACTTCACCGCGCCGAGCCGCGCCAAGGCGTTCGGCGGCTGACCCTCGTTCGCAGGGCAGGGTTCCAGCGTCGCGGGCTGCCCCGTGGCCCGCCCGCGACGCTCTGGGAGGGGTCAGTCTCTTTCTCTCACATGCTCTGACGGAACAGGTGCATGCTCCGGTACCGGTAGCTCAGCCATGGCGCGGCGCCGTCCACAGCGGTCGTTCCGGCCTGGTCCAGTGACGCGACCACGTACGGTGCCCAAGCACCAGCCAGCGCGGTCAGCTCGTCCAGGTCCGGAAGGTCCGTGTGGCCGTGGCCGGCGCCGAAGTCCTCGACCATCACATCGTGGAACTGCGCCGCGGTGAGCCCGGCGAGCCCCCACACCGCGAGCAGCCGCAGGATGTCGCCCCAGCATTTGAGGTACGCGTCGTCGGGCGCGGCGAAGCAATCGGGCGCCACCTGGAGCGCCGCGCGAAGCGCCGGCGTGACCGCTTCGTCGGGCACGGCGTACAGGGTGCTCTCGTAGTTGTGGTCGCTGGTGTGAATCACCAGGCTGTACGTCGGCCCGGTCGGTGAGCCGGCGGGTTTGCCGGCCACGCGGGCGCCCAGAGCTCGGAGCACTTTTCGGAGACGCTTCTGCCCGGCGACCGCCTGGTCGTCGTCGAAATGGGCGGGCAGCAGACCGGAGGCCGCGTCGTGGCGCTCGGACAGGCCGGGGAGATCGTCGTCGTAGGACATGCGCGGCATAGTAAAAGCGCGGCGCAAAACGTCTGTTGAAACGCGTCAGGGGCCCACCAGATTTGGTGGGCCCCTGAGCGAAAGTTTGTCCGGCGGCGTCCTACTCTCCCACACTCTCTCGGGTGCAGTACCATCGGCGCTGGAGGGCTTAGCTTCCGGGTTCGGAATGGGACCGGGCGTTTCCCCTCCGCTATGGCCGCCGTAACACTATGAACCTATACAACCCCGCACACCCACCAACATGTGGGGTGCGACCGGTGTTGGTTCAGAATCACACAGTGGATGCGTCAACACTTTCAAAGCCCTCCCACCCGAAGCGGGAGTGTTTGAGGTCAAGTCCTCGGCCTATTAGTACCGGTCAGCTCAAACCTGTTACCAGGCTTCCACTTCCGGCCTATCAACCCAGTGGTCTCGCTGGGGGCCTTAACCCTCAAGGGGTGGGATACCTCATCTCGAAGCGAGCTTCCCGCTTAGATGCTTTCAGCGGTTATCCCTTCCGAACGTAGCCAACCAGCCGTGCTCTTGGCAGAACAACTGGCACACCAGAGGTTCGTCCGTCCCGGTCCTCTCGTACTAGGGACAGCCCTTCTCAAGTATCCTACGCGCACGGCGGATAGGGACCGAACTGTCTCACGACGTTCTAAACCCAGCTCGCGTACCGCTTTAATGGGCGAACAGCCCAACCCTTGGGACCTACTCCAGCCCCAGGATGCGACGAGCCGACATCGAGGTGCCAAACCATCCCGTCGATATGGACTCTTGGGGAAGATCAGCCTGTTATCCCCGGGGTACCTTTTATCCGTTGAGCGACACCGCTTCCACCTGCCAGTGCCGGATCACTAGTCCCGACTTTCGTCCCTGCTCGACCTGTCAGTCTCACAGTCAAGCCCCCTTGTGCACTTGCACTCAACACCTGATTGCCAACCAGGCTGAGGGAACCTTTGGGCGCCTCCGTTACATTTTAGGAGGCAACCGCCCCAGTTAAACTACCCACCAGACACTGTCCCTGAACCGGCTCACGGCCCAAAGTTAGATACCCAAATCCAACAGAGTGGTATTTCAAGCTTGCCTCCACAACCACTGGCGTGACTGCTTCACCGGCTCCCACCTATCCTACACAATCGAATTCGAGTACCAATGTCAAGCTATAGTGAAGGTCCCGGGGTCTTTCCGTCCTGCCGCGCGTAACGAGCATCTTTACTCGTAGTGCAATTTCGCCGGGCCTGTGGTTGAGACAGTGGGGAAGTCGTTACGCCATTCGTGCAGGTCGGAACTTACCCGACAAGGAATTTCGCTACCTTAGGATGGTTATAGTTACCACCGCCGTTTACTGGCGCTTAAGTTCTCCGCTTCGCCCCGAAAGACTAACAGGTCCCCTTAACGTTCCAGCACCGGGCAGGCGTCAGTCCATATACGTCGTCTTACGACTTAGCATGGACCTGTGTTTTTAGTAAACAGTCGCTTCCCCCTGGTCTCTGCGGCCACCAACCGCTCCACCAGCACGTGGTCTCACCATCGGTGGCCCCCCTTCTCCCGAAGTTACGGGGGCAATTTGCCGAGTTCCTTAACCACAGTTCGCCCGATCGCCTCGGTATTCTCTACCTGACCACCTGTGTCGGTTTGGGGTACGGGCCGCTCGAAACTCGCTAGAGGCTTTTCTCGGCAGCATGGGATCACTGACTTCACCTGAAACGGCTCCGCTTCACGTCTCACCCTCAATGCAGCACGGATTTGCCTATGCTGCGGGCTACACGCTTGCCCCGGCACAACCACCGGCCGGGCCCAGCTACCCTCCTGCGTCACCCCATCGCTTGCCTACTACCACCCAAGTTCCCAAACTCCAACATCAACCCCGAAAGGCCTCCGTCTTCATAAGGTTAGTACAAGCAGGTTCAGCATGGTCGCTTCTACGCGGGTACGGGAATATCAACCCGTTGTCCATCGACTACGCCTCTCGGCCTCGCCTTAGGCCCCGACTCACCCAGGGCGGATTAGCCTGGCCCTGGAACCCTTGGTCATCCGGCGGCAGGGTTTCTCACCCTGCTTTCGCTACTCATGCCTGCATTCTCACTCGCGTCACCTCCACGACTGGATCACTCCGCCGCTTCACCGGTGACACGACGCTCCCCTACCCATCCACACACCTGGACCGCCGGCGAACCATTGGCCGGGTACATGCGTGAATGCCACAGCTTCGGCGGTGTGCTTGAGCCCCGCTACATTGTCGGCGCGGAACCACTTGACCAGTGAGCTATTACGCACTCTTTCAAGGGTGGCTGCTTCTAAGCCAACCTCCTGGTTGTCTATGCGACCCCACATCCTTTACCACTTAGCACACGCTTAGGGGCCTTAGCTGGTGATCTGGGCTGTTTCCCTCTCGACTACGAAGCTTATCCCCCGCAGTCTCACTGCCACGCTCTCACTTACCGGCATTCGGAGTTTGGTTGACTTCAGTAAGCTTGTAGGCCCCCTAGGCCATCCAGTGCTCTACCTCCGGCAAGAAACACGCAACGCTGCACCTAAATGC